>NZ_CP043318.1 GCF_001984825.2 Enterobacter chengduensis | reverse complement strand
GGCGGACTCCACTCGAACAATAAAAGAAAACTATTGAATATTCATGATTGTTGGCGCACATCGACATGACCCTGTGCAAAGGGTGACGTGCGAATTGCTATCTGCAATTTAACCTGACCAGGATCCTGGGATCCCGTTCGGGACCGCGGATCATAGCCTAAACTGAGCCAGAGATCTTCTGTTTCTCACAGATTCTTCCCGATTTATCCACAGGAAGATCCGAAACCGGGTAAGTGTAAACGATCCTGGCGCGAGTGCCCCGCGATTTAGCCCGCATATTGGAAAAATTAATGAGCACAGACAATTTATTGCTTAAATGATCTAACGAAGATCCAGGACGATCCTTGCGCTTTGTTGGTGAGCCCGTATAATCCTCGACCCGGCGCGTGATGCTCATCTTCCTGCGTCGTCCGTTGCTCATTTTCCACGCGAAAACGTGCGGAAATACGCGGGAAATAAGGAAAGAGAATTGACTCCGGAGTGTACAATTATTACAATCCGGCCTCTTTAATCACCCACGCTGAGGCGTTAGTCGTTCGAAACTCGTTCGGGTATACGCAAAAGTCAGTGAATTTATTCAAGTTTAGGTAGAAATCGCCATGAAACGCACTTTTCAACCGTCTGTACTGAAGCGCAACCGTTCTCACGGCTTCCGTGCTCGTATGGCTACTAAAAATGGTCGTCAGGTTCTGGCACGTCGTCGTGCTAAAGGCCGCGCTCGTCTGACCGTTTCCAAGTAATAAAGCTAACCCCTGAGTGGTTAAGCTCGCATTTCCCAGGGAGTTACGTTTGTTAACTCCCGCTCATTTCACTTTCGTCTTCCAGCAGCCACTACGGGCTGGCACGCCGCAAATCACCATCCTCGGCCGCCAAAATTCGCTGGGGCATCCCCGCATCGGTCTCACAGTCGCCAAGAAAAATGTTAAGCGTGCGCATGAACGCAATCGGATTAAACGTCTGACGCGTGAAAGCTTCCGTTTACGTCAGCACGAACTGCCTTCAATGGATTTCGTGGTGGTGGCGAAGAAAGGGGTTGCCGACCTCGATAACCGTGCTCTCTCGGAAGCGTTGGAAAAATTATGGCGCCGCCACTGTCGCCTGGCTCACGGGTCCTGATAGCCCTCATTCGGGTCTATCAACGCCTGATTAGTCCGCTACTCGGGCCGCACTGCCGTTTCACACCCACATGCTCAAGCTACGGAATTGAGGCATTGCGCAGGTTTGGAGTGATAAAAGGCAGTTGGTTGACGGTGAAACGCGTATTAAAATGCCACCCTTTACACCCAGGTGGAGACGACCCCGTCCCTCCAGGACCCTTTGATACCAGAGAACACTAACGATGGATTCGCAACGCAATCTTCTTATCATCGCTTTGTTGTTCGTGTCTTTCATGATCTGGCAGGCGTGGGAGCAGGATAAAAATCCTCAACCACAACAGCAGGTCACGCAGACAACGACCACCGCAGCGGGTAGCGCCGCCGACCAGGGCGTACCGGCCAGTGGCCAGGGGAAACAGATTACGGTTAAAACCGACGTGCTTGAGCTGACTATCAACACCCGTGGTGGTGATGTTGAGCAGGCGCTGCTGTTGACCTACCCGAAAGAGCTGAAGTCTACCGAACCGTTCCAGTTGCTGGAAACCACGCCTGAGTTTATCTACCAGGCACAGAGCGGCCTGACCGGTCGTGACGGCCCGGATAACCCGGCTAACGGCGCGCGTCCGCTGTATAACGTCGAGAACGATACCTTTGTGCTGGCTGATGGTCAGAACGAACTCGTTATCCCGATGACCTACACCGACGCCGCAGGCAACACCTTCACCAAAACCTTCACCCTGAAGCGCGGTGAATATGCGGTGAACGTGGGCTACAGCGTACAGAACACCGGTGCGAAACCGCTGGAACTGTCTACCTTTGGCCAGCTGAAGCAGTCCATCAATCTGCCGTCTCACCGTGACACCGGAAGCAGCAACTTTGCGCTGCATACCTTCCGTGGCGCGGCGTACTCCACGCCTGACGCGAAGTACGAGAAATACAAATTCGACACCATTGCCGATAACGAAAACCTGAACGTCAGCGCTAAAGGCGGCTGGGTGGCAATGCTGCAGCAGTATTTCGCGACTGCATGGGTGCCAAATAACGACGGTACCAATAACTTCTACACCGCGAACCTGGGCAACGGTATTGCAGCCATCGGCTACAAGTCTCAGCCGGTTCTGGTGCAGCCGGGTCAAACCGGTAAGCTGGCAAGCACTCTGTGGGTCGGCCCGGAAATTCAGGACAAAATGGCCGCCGTTGCGCCGCACCTGGATCTGACCGTGGATTACGGCTGGTTGTGGTTCATCTCTCAGCCGCTGTTCAAGCTGCTGAAGTTCATCCACAGCTTCCTGGGTAACTGGGGCTTCTCCATCATCGTTATCACCTTCATCGTTCGTGGCATCATGTACCCGCTGACCAAAGCGCAGTACACCTCCATGGCGAAGATGCGTATGCTGCAGCCGAAGATTCAGGCAATGCGTGAGCGTCTGGGCGATGACAAACAGCGTCAGAGTCAGGAAATGATGGCCCTGTATAAAGCAGAGAAAGTGAACCCGCTGGGTGGTTGCTTCCCGCTGCTGATTCAGATGCCAATCTTCCTTGCGCTGTACTACATGCTGATGGGTTCCGTTGAACTGCGTCACGCGCCGTTCGCCCTGTGGATCCATGACCTGTCCGCACAGGACCCGTACTACATCCTGCCGATCCTGATGGGCGTGACGATGTTCTTCATCCAGAAGATGTCGCCGACCACCGTGACCGACCCGATGCAGCAGAAGATCATGACCTTTATGCCGGTCATCTTCACCGTGTTCTTCCTGTGGTTCCCGTCAGGTCTGGTGCTGTACTATATCGTCAGCAACCTGGTAACCATCATCCAGCAGCAGCTGATTTACCGTGGTCTGGAAAAACGTGGCCTGCATAGCCGCGAAAAGAAAAAGTCCTGATCCGATAAGTTAACGCTAAAATAAGGGCGGTCGATTGACCGCCTTTTTTATTTGTATTGAACGAGAGCAACCATGAGCCATAACGACACTATCGTCGCCCAGGCAACCCCACCGGGACGCGGTGGTGTAGGCATTCTGCGCATCTCCGGCCTGAAGGCGCGCGAGGTGGCTGAAGCGGTGCTGGGTAAACTGCCAAAGCCGCGCTACGCTGATTACCTGCCGTTTAAGGACACCGACGGCACGCCGCTGGACCAGGGCATTGCGCTGTGGTTCCCCGGCCCGAACTCCTTTACCGGTGAAGACGTGCTGGAACTGCAGGGCCACGGCGGCCCGGTTATCCTCGACCTGCTGTTAAAACGTATTCTGACCCTGCCGGGCCTGCGTATTGCCAAGCCGGGCGAGTTCTCCGAGCGTGCCTTCCTCAACGACAAGCTCGATCTGGCGCAGGCCGAGGCGATTGCTGACCTGATCGACGCCAGTTCCGAACAGGCGGCGCGTTCCGCCCTGAACTCGCTGCAGGGGGCATTCTCCGCGCGCGTGAATCACCTTGTGGAAGCACTTACTCACCTGCGTATTTACGTGGAAGCGGCTATCGACTTCCCGGATGAGGAGATCGATTTCCTCTCTGACGGCAAAATCGAAGCCCAGCTCAACCAGGTGATGAGCGATCTCGACGCCGTTCGCGCCGAAGCGCGCCAGGGCAGCCTGCTGCGCGAAGGGATGAAGGTGGTCATTGCCGGACGCCCGAACGCCGGGAAATCGAGCCTGCTGAACGCCCTGGCGGGCCGTGAAGCGGCGATTGTGACCGACATTGCCGGCACCACCCGCGACGTGCTGCGCGAGCATATCCACATCGACGGGATGCCGCTGCATATTATCGACACCGCCGGTCTGCGCGATGCCAGCGACGAGGTTGAGCGTATCGGTATCGAGCGCGCCTGGCAGGAGATCGAGCAGGCCGATCGCGTGCTGTTTATGGTGGATGGCACCACCACCGATGCCGTAGACCCGGCTGAGATTTGGCCGGACTTTATCGCCCGACTGCCGGCTAAGCTGCCAATCACCGTGGTGCGCAACAAGGCGGACGTGACCGGCGAAACGCTCGGCATCAGCGATGTGAATGGTCACTCACTGATTCGCCTGTCGGCCCGCACCGGCGAAGGCGTGGACGATCTGCGTAACCATCTCAAGCAGAGCATGGGCTTTGACACCAGCATGGAAGGCGGCTTCCTGGCGCGCCGTCGTCACCTGCAGGCGCTGGAAGAGGCGGCGAACCACCTCGTTCAGGGTAAAGCACAGCTGATCGGCGCGTGGGCAGGTGAACTGCTGGCGGAAGAGCTGCGTCTGGCGCAGCAGAATCTGAGCGAGATCACCGGGGAGTTTACGTCGGACGATCTGCTGGGAAGGATCTTCTCGAGCTTCTGTATTGGTAAATAATACCCGCTAAGCAATGGTGATTTCCTCCCAGGAAATCACCATTGTCCAAATGGCAACTCGCCTAATCCCTTTTCACCCCCTATCCTGCATGCCTGCATCTATGGGGGGTCTATGGCGCGTTTTCTGTTTTGTAGTTTCGCATTAGTTCTGCTTTATCCGTCCGGCATTGATATGTATCTGGTGGGATTACCGCACATCGCCCGCGATCTGGGCGCCAGCGAGGCGCAGCTGCACATCGCGTTTTCGGCCTACCTCGCGGGGATGGCGTCGTCGATGGTGTTTGCCGGGAAGATCGCGGATAAGGCTGGCCGTCAGCCAGTGGCGATAACCGGCGCCATCATTTTTGCCCTGGCGTCCCTTCTCTGCTCGCAGGCGCAAAACAGCCCCCTGTTCCTGGCCGGGCGCTTTATCCAGGGCATTGGGGCGGGTGGCTGTTACGTGGTGGCCTTTGCGATCCTGCGCGACACCTTAAGCGCCCAGCGTCGCGCGAAGGTGCTCTCCATGCTTAACGGCATAACCTGCATCATCCCGGTGCTGGCTCCCGTCGTGGGCTACCTGATCATGCTGAAATTCCCGTGGCAGAGCCTGTTCTGGACCATGGCAGCCATGGGCGCGCTGGTGTTTGTCCTGTCGATCGCCGTGCTGAAAGAAACCCACCCGGGCTCGCAAAATACCGGTCACCCCCCAACAATTCACCCGGCAGAGAAGCTGCTTAACCGCTTTTTTCTCAGTCGTCTGGCCGTCACCACGCTAAGCGTGGCGGTGATCCTCACCTATGTAAACGTTTCCCCGGTTTTACTGATGGAGACCATGGGCTTCGATCGCGGCGAGTATTCAACGGTGATGGCGTTAACCGCCATGGTCAGTATGGCCGTCTCGTTCTCCACCCCCTTTGCGCTAAATGTTTTTAGCCAGCGCACGCTGATGCTGACCTCTCAGGTGCTGTTCCTCGCAGCAGGCATAATCCTGGCGACGGCCACCTCACACGCGGTGATGCTGGTGGGTATTACGCTCATTTGTGCCGGGTTCTCGGTTGGCTTTGGCGTGGCGATGAGTCAGGCGCTCGGCCCGTTCTCGCTGCGGGCAGGCGTGGCGAGCTCGGTGCTGGGTATAGCGCAGGTCTGCGGCTCGTCGCTGTGGATCTGGCTGGCGGCGGTCATCGGACTTAACGCGCTGAATATGCTGATCGGGGTTCTGATTGGCTGTAGCATACTGTGCATTACCTTACTTATGGTCATCCAGCCCGCGGCACATTATGAAGAAGCCCATCAGCAGTCTCGATCTTAACCTGTTGCTGTGCCTGCAGCTTTTGCTGCAGGAGCGCAGCGTCACCAGGGCGGCGAAGCGGATGAACGTGACGCCGTCGGCGGTGAGTAAATCGCTGGCCAAGCTGCGCGACTGGTTCGACGACCCGCTGTTTGTCAAAACGCCGTTAGGATTGCTTCCCACGCCGCTGACGGTGAGTCTTGAGCAGGATCTGGCTGACTGGATGCAAATCGGCAACCAGATACTCGATAAATTCCATCATGATTCACCTGGCGGTCTGACGTTCGTGCTGGCCGCCGAAACGCCGCTGATGCTGATCCGCTTCAATACCCTGCTGGAGCAGGTGAATCAGCGCTATCCGCAGGCGACGGTGAAGATGCACCACTGGGATTACGATTCGCTGGACGCCATTACGCGTGGCGAGGTGGATCTTGGCTTTACCGGGCGAGAAACGCATCCGCGCTCCCGCGAGCTGCTGAAGCTGCTGCCGTGGTTTATCGACTACGAAATCCTGTTCAGCGACCGCCCCTGCGTCTATCTGCGCGAGGATCATCCGGCGCTTCAGCAAGAGTGGAATCTGGATACCTTCCTGCGCTACCCGCATATCAGCATCTTCTGGGAACGCAGCGACACCTGGGCGCTGGATGAGGTGCTAAAGGAGATGGGACGTGAACGTAATATCGCCATGTGCCTGCCGGGCTTCGAACAGGCGATGTTTATGGCGGCGCAGCCCGGCCATCACTATATCGCCACCGCGCCGCACTACTGCCACCACTACAATGAACTCCACCAGCGGAAGCTGATCGCGCTTCCCATTCCCATTGATGAGGAGCTGGCGGAAAAGTTGACCGTGCCGTTCACGCTGATCTGGCATAAACGGAACAGCCATAACCCAAAAATCCTCTGGCTGCGGGAGACCATCAGGGCGCTGTACGGTGCGAGCGGTCCAATTTTTGCCTAAGAAAATGTAAAGTTCGGTCCTAAGGCTTCTCTTACTTCCATTTACTGATTAAAACAGGAGGCAAGTTAAGCGATAATCATGTAACCGTTTAACCGATTACGACCATTATCAGGGAGCGAAAAATGGCTACGCACTTTGCAAGAGGGATACTTACGGAAGGACGTCTCGTATCGGCAAGAATTTCTTCAGCCTGCCACCGTGAAGCACTCGCGCTTCCGGAACACCGCAGGTCGCGGTTTTTAGCGTCCCGGGCGCTTCTCGCGGAACTGATGTTTATGCTGTACGGCACCAGCGAGCTGCCGGACATCACGACCCAACCCGAAGGCCGCCCGGTCTTCGCCGACCCGGATCTCCCTCGTTTTTCGATTGCCTACACGGGCAATATCATTGGCGTTGCGCTGACCACCGAAGGGGATTGTGGGCTAGATATGGAACTTCAGCGCGCGACGCGCAGCTTCCACGGGGGCAATGCCCATGAAGACTATCCGCTCTCCAGCAACGAGAAGCTGTGGGTCCGCAACCAGAACGATGCTGTCGAAGCCAGAGCCCAGCTCATTACCTTGCGCCAGAGCATTCGCAAGCTCTGCGGATGCGCCTCAGACGATGCCAGCCTGCTGCAGCTGTTGCCGGGCTCCGGGCGTCTGCGCGCCGCCCAGGCCACGCTGGTAGAAGCGCTCTGCGATGCAGAAGATGTGCTCATTTGGTCCATTGCGGTGACCCCCGCCATCGAACGCATGAAAATCTGGGAATTTGACAGCCAACAGGGATGGCGTAGCCTTCCTGATGTGCCCGAGCGCGCCAACGAGCCCGCCGCACGTCTGATGCGTTTAACCAGTTTACCGGCAGAAAAAGCATTTACCCTAAGCTGATCCAATCAGGGTCATCATGATGAAACAGGAGTAATCATGTCTGATACGTTGAAAGTCGTTACGTTACTGGGAAGCCTGCGCAAAGGTTCATTTAACGGGATGGTAGCCCGCACGCTGCCACAGCTGGCGCCTGCAGGAATGGAGATTAGCGCCCTGCCGTCTATTGGCGATATTCCGCTGTATGATGCGGATGTCCAGCAGGAAGAAGGGTTCCCGCAGAGCGTTGAGGCGCTGGCAGATCAAATCCGCCAGGCCGACGGCGTGGTCATTGTCACCCCGGAGTATAACTACTCGGTTCCGGGTGGCCTGAAGAATGCCATCGACTGGCTGTCCCGTTTACCTGAGCAGCCGCTGACAGGCAAACCGGTACTCATCCAGACCAGTTCTATGGGCGCCATTGGCGGCGCACGCTGCCAGTACCACCTGCGCCAAATCCTGGTATTCCTGGATGCGATGGTGATGAACAAGCCGGAGTTTATGGGTGGCGTGATTCAGAACAAGGTCGACCCGCAGACGGGCGAGGTGGTGGATCAGAGCACGCGCGACCATCTTTCTGGCCAGCTAACGGCGTTTGGGGATTATATTAAGCGGGTTAAAGCGTAAGATCGTTGCGGCCTTATGCCCTCACCCTGGCCCTCTCCCCGTGGGAGAGGGAACAAACGCTAAAGCCCTTTTCGAAGAAAAGGGCTTGCTGTTTATTTGGCGTCAATAAACACAATCTTCAGCACAAACAGCAGTGCAACAACAATCACACACGGGCTGAGGTCGCGGAAGCGGCCGGTACCGATCTTCATTACGCAGTAGGAGATAAAGCCCAGCGCGATACCTTCGGTAATCGAGAAGCTGAACGGCATCATCACGGCGGTAATAAACGCCGGCACCGCTTCGGTTAAATCATCCCACTTCACGCGTGACAGGCTGGAGGTCATCAGCACCCCCACGTAGATCAGCGCGCCGGCCGCTGCATACGGAGGAACCATACCCGCCAGCGGAGAGAGGAAGATCACCAGCAGGAACAGAATACCCACCACCACCGCCGTCAGGCCGGTACGGCCGCCTACGGACACGCCGGAAGAGGATTCAATGTAAGCGGTAACAGACGAGGTGCCGATGAAAGAGCCCGCGACGGAAGAGATGCTATCCACAAACAGCGCCTGCTTCATGCGCGGGAATTTCCCTTTCTCGTCCGCCAGGCCCGCTTTGTCCGTCACGCCAATCAGCGTACCGGAGGAGTCAAACAGGTTAACCAGCATGAAGGAGAAAATCACGCCCGCCAGGCCCAGGTTCAGGGAACCCGCCAGGTCAACGTGACCAATTACGGTTGAGACGCTCGGCGGCGCGGAGACGATGCCGTTATAGTGAACGTCGCCCAGCATCCAGCCCAGCAGGGTGGTAACCACGATGGACACCAGCACCGCCGCGTGAATATTGCGGGAGGCCAGGATCGCGATGATAAAGAAGCCCAGCACGCCCAGCAGCACGTTATGCGAGGTCAGGTGGCCGATGGTCACCAGCGTGTCCGGGTTCGCCACGATCACGCCGGCGTTTTTCAGCCCCATCATGCCGATGAACAGACCAATACCGCTGGTGATGCCCACGCGCAGGCTCACGGGAATGTTCGCAATCATCCAGTAACGCACGCGGAAAATGGTCAGCAGCAGCAGGCCAATCGCGCCCCAGAAGATGGCGCCCATGCCCACCTGCCACGGCAGCCCCATCGCCTGAACCACCACGAACGCGAAGAAGGCGTTCAGACCCATAGCGGGAGCCAGCGCAACCGGCAGGTTAGCGAACACGCCCATCAGGATACTGCCAAGCGCCGCAATCAGACAGGTAGTCACAAAGACGGCGCTGGTATCCATGCCAGCAACGCCCAGAATTTGAGGGTTCACAAAAACGATATAGACCATCGTCAGGAAGGTGGTGAAACCGGCGATCACTTCGGTGCGTGCCGTTGTGCCGTGCTCGCGCAGTTTAAACACGCGCTCAAGCAGACCCTGACCAGATGTCTGGGTAGTGTGTTGTTGACTCATCATCAATTTCCGAACAAGGAGGGAAAATTCGTCGCTATCCTATACCAAAATGCGACAATAGTGGCGGTTACGTGATACTTTTTTCATTGAATTTGCTTATACGGCAACGATTGCGTGCCGGTGAACTGCCGTACGTAAACGTTAAACTGGTTAAAAGGGAAAGGCATGTCCGGAATTGAAGCGGTATTTTTCGACTGCGACGGAACGCTGGTCGACAGTGAGGTCATTTGTTCCCGCGCGTATGTCACCATGTTCCAGGAATTTGGCATTACGCTGGAACTCGAAGAGGTGTTTAAACGCTTTAAGGGCGTAAAGCTCTACGAGATCATCGACATCATTAACGAAGAACACGGCGTGGATCTGGCGAAAGCGGAGCTGGAGCCGGTCTACCGCGCCGAGGTTGCACGCCTGTTCGATTCGGAGCTGGAGGTGATTCCGGGCGCAAACGCGCTGCTGGATGCCATGACGGTGCCGATCTGCGTCGTCTCCAACGGTCCGGTCAGCAAAATGCAGCACTCGCTCGGCAAGCTTAATATGTTGCACCACTTTCCGGAAAAGCTGTTCAGCGGCTACGATATCCAGCGCTGGAAGCCGGACCCGGCGCTGATGTTCCATGCGGCGAAAGCGATGAACGTCAACGTGGAGAACTGCATTCTGGTGGATGACTCGTCCGCGGGCGCGCAGTCGGGCATTGATGCCGGGATGGAGGTGTTTTACTTCTGTGCCGATCCGCACAACAAGCCGATCGTTCATCCAAAAGTAACGACTTTTACCGATCTGGCGCAGTTGCCAGAGCTGTGGAAGGCGCGCGGTTGGAATATTACTCGCTGAAAAAACAAAGCCGGATGGCGCTAGCGCTTATCCGGCCTACAGATCGTGCGTAGGGCGGGTAAGCGCTAGCGCCACCCGCCACAAAAATCACTCTTTCGGATCTTTACCCGCCAGCAGCTTGTCCAGCTCGTCGCCGCCGACGTGACGGAAGTCCTGACCCTTCACGAAGTAGAAAATGTATTCGCAAATGTTCTGGCAGCGGTCGCCGATACGCTCGATGGAGCGCGCGCAGAACAGGGCAGTCAGCACGCTTGGAATGGTGCGGGAGTCTTCCATCATGTAGGTCATCAGCTGACGCACGATGCCTTCATACTCCTGGTCGACCTTCTTGTCTTCACGGTAGATACGTACCGCTTCATCCAGATCCATACGCGCAAAAGCATCCAGCACGTCGTGCAGCATTTGCACGGTGTGGCGGCCCAGCGACTCCAGGCTCACCAGCAGCGGCTGGTGCTGCTGAGAGAATTTCTCCAGCGCGGTGCGGCAGATTTTATCGGCAACGTCACCAATACGCTCCAGCTCGGCGATGGTTTTGATGATCGCCATCACCAGACGCAGGTCGCTCGCCGTCGGCTGACGTTTCGCGATAATGCGCACGCAGGCTTCGTCGATCGCGACTTCCATCATGTTGACGTTTTTGTCGCCTTCAATGACGCGCTTCGCCAGCTCGCTGTCCTGGTTGTGCATTGCCGTAATCGCATCGGAAAGCTGCTGCTCAACCATGCCGCCCATGGTCATCACCTGCGTGCGAATACTTTCCAGCTCTGCGTTGAACTGGCCTGAAATGTGTTTATTAAGATTGAGATTGTCCATCGCGCGCTCCTGAATCAACCGTAACGACCGGTGATATAGTCTTCTGTTTGCTTTTTAGCGGGCTTGGTGAACAGATCGTCCGTGTTACTGAACTCAATCAACTCGCCCAGGTACATAAACGCCGTGTGATCGGAGCAACGCGCAGCCTGCTGCATGTTGTGGGTCACGATAACCACGGTGTAATCCTGCTTCAGTTCGGTGATCAGCTCTTCAATACGACCGGTTGAGATCGGGTCCAGCGCTGAACACGGCTCATCCAGCAGCAACACTTCCGGGCGAATAGCAATACCGCGCGCAATGCACAGACGCTGCTGCTGACCACCGGACAGAGAGTACCCGCTCTGGTGAAGTTTATCTTTGGTTTCGTTCCATAATGCGGCCTTGGTCAACGCCCACTGCACGCGCTCGTCCATATCGGCACGGGAGAGCTTTTCAAACAGGCGAACGCCAAAGGCGATGTTGTCATAAATGGACATCGGGAACGGCGTGGGTTTCTGGAACACCATCCCCACTTTAGCGCGCAGCAGGGCGATATCCTGCGCCTGGGTCAGAATGTTTTCGCCGTCGAGGATAATTTCACCTTCAGCGCGCTGCTCCGGATAGAGCGAATACATTTTGTTAAAGGTACGCAGCAGCGTGGATTTCCCACAGCCGGACGGACCGATAAATGCCGTGACCTGGTTCTTCGCGATATCCAGGTTGATGTTCTTCAGGGCATGGAATTTGCCGTAGTAGAAGTTCAAATCACGAACCTGAATCTTACCCGGGGCAGTATCAACCATACTCATTGACTCGTTTCCTCATTCGGCGCCGCGAGCTGCCGCGCCGTAAAAAATTAACCGTGTTTCTTCTTCGCGAAAATGACGCGCGCCAGAATGTTCAGCAACAGTACGCAAAGGGTAATGATCAGCACGCCGGCCCAGGCCAGCTGCTGCCATTCCGCGAAGGGGCTCATCGCAAATTTAAAGATCGTCACCGGCAGGTTGGCGATCGGCTGCATCATGTCCGTACTCCAGAACTGGTTGGAGAGGGAAGTAAACAGCAGCGGCGCCGTTTCACCGGCAATACGCGCAACGGCCAGCAGGATACCGGTCATGATCCCGGAAACGGACGCCTTCAGCGTAATCGCGGAGATCATCTTCCATTTCGGCGTACCCAGCGCATAAGCCGCTTCACGCAGGCTGTCCGGCACCAGTTTCAACATATTCTCGGTGGTACGAATCACAATCGGCACCTGCAGCAGCGCCAGCGCAATCACGCCCGCCCAGCCGGAGAAGTGTTCCATTTGCGCCACCACCACGGTGTATACAAACAGACCCACGACGATAGAAGGTGCAGACAGCAGTATGTCGTTAATGAAGCGAATGACTTCCGCCAGGACGGATTTACGGCCGTATTCCGCCAGGTAGATACCCGCCATGATGCCCAGCGGCGTGCCGAAGACCGTCGCCCAGAGGATCAGCAAGCCGCTGCCCGCCAGGGCATTCGCCAGGCCACCGCCCGCCGTGTTGGGCGGCGGCGTCATTTCGGTGAACAGTGACAGGGACATCCCGTCAATCCCGCGAACGACCGTCGAGAAGAGGATCCAGACCAGCCAGAAGAGACCGAACGCCATCGTCGCCATAGAGAGCGTCAACGCAATACGGTTTTTCATGCGGCGTCTGGCCTGCATTTTGCGGCGGGATTCCGCCAGTTCAGCGGTAGCTTGCATTTCGAGAGTGGCCATTAGCGTGCTCCCTCATTTTTAGCGAGGCGCATAATCATCAGTTTGGAAATCGCCAGAACAATGAAGGTGATAACGAACAGAATCAGGCCCAGCTCCATCAGCGCCGCGACGTGCAGCCCTGATTCCGCTTCCGCAAATTCATTTGCCAGCGCCGAGGTAATGCTGTTACCCGGCATGTAGAGCGACGCGCTGTCGAGCTGGTAGGTGTTACCGATGATAAAGGTCACCGCCATGGTTTCACCCAGCGCACGCCCCAGGCCCAGCATCACGCCCCCTATCACCCCATTTTTGGTGAACGGAAGGACAATGCGCCAGATCACTTCCCAGGTGGTGCAGCCGATGCCGTAGGCCGACTCTTTCATCATCACCGGCGTTTGTTCGAAGACATCGCGCATAACCGCCGCAATGTACGGAATAATCATGATGGCAAGGATCACCCCAGCCGCCAGTATGCCAATACCAAAAGCCGGGCCAGAGAACAGGGCGCCCACAAACGGAATGGCAGAAAGCACATTTCCCACCGGCTCCTGGAAGTACGTGGCGAACAGCGGTGCAAAGATAAACAGGCCCCACATGCCGTAGACGATACTCGGAATGGCCGCCAGCAGCTCAATGGCGATACCCAGCGGGCGTCGCAGCCAGCCTGGCGCCAGCTCCGTCAGGAACAGGGCAATACCAAAGCTCACCGGAACCGCAATCAGCAGGGCGATGAACGAGGTCACCAGCGTACCGTAAATAGGCACCAGCGCACCGTAAACGTCGTTCGGCGCGTCCCACTCTTTGGTCCACAGGAAGGAGAAACCGAATTTCTGGATGCTCGGCCATGAGGAGAAAATCAGAGACACGATGATGCCGCCCAGCAGCAATAGCACAATCAGCGCAGCCAGTTTGACCAGCGCGCTGAAAATCATGTCACCTTTTTTACCCGGAGGGTTAAATGCAGGCTTGGTTGCAGCCATAAATTACTCTTCTTTATGAGACGTCTTACGAATATGCCCGGTGGCGCTGCGCTTACCGGGCCTACAGAATAAACCGTAGGGCGGGTAAGCGCAGCGCCACCCGCCATCTTCGTTAAATATATCCTGTTAGTACAGCGCTTTACCGCTGCTGTCTTTCACGTTGGTTTTCCATGCAGCACGAATCTGCTCAACCACGCTGTCTGGCAGGCTGGCGTAGTCCAGGTCGTTAGCCTGTTTGCCGCCGTTTTTGTATGCCCAGTCGAAGAACTTCAGCACTTCAGCGCCCTGCTCAGGTTTCTTCTGCTCTTTATGCACCAGAATGAAGGTGGTGGAGGTGATTGGCCATGCACCTTCGCCCTTCTGGTTAGTCAGATCCTGCGCGAAGGATTTGCTCCAGTCAGCGCCTTTGGCGGCGTTAGCAAAGTTCTCTTCGGTCGGGCTAACCGGTTTGCCGTCGGCAGAAACCAGTTTGGTGTAGGACAGGTTGTTCTGCTTCGCGTAGGCATACTCTACGTAGCCGATGGAGCCCGGCAGACGTTGAACGAACGCGGCGATACCGTCGTTACCTTTACCGCCCAGACCGGTAGGCCAGTTAACGGTAGAGCCGGAGCCGACTTTAGATTTCCACTCTTCGTTCACTTTTGCCAGATAGCTGGTGAACACGAAAGAGGTACCGGAACCATCCGCGCGGCGAACCACGGCGATGTTCTGAGAAGGCAGCTTCAGGCCTGGGTTGAGTTTAGCGATCGCTTCGTCATCCCATTTTTTGATTTTACCCAGGTAGATATCGCCCAGGGTTTTGCCGTCCAGCACCAGCTCGCCCGACTTCACGCCCGGCAGGTTGATGGCCAGAACCACGCCACCGATCACGGTAGGGAACTGGAACAGGCCTTCCTGAGCCAGTTTGTCATCAGACAGCGGGGCGTCAGATGCGCCGAAATCAACCGTGTTCGCGGTAATTTGTTTCACGCCACCGGAGGAGCCGATACCCTGATAGTTAACCTTATTACCGGTTTCTTTCTGGTAGGTATCCGCCCATTTGGCATACACCGGCGCAGGGAAGGTTGCACCAGCGCCAGTCAGGCTTGCTTCTGCAAATACAGAGAACGCGCTCAGAGATAAGGTCGCGGCGACAACAGTTGCGACAGTGGTACGCATAACTTTCATAATGTCTCCTGCAAGATTTTCGTAAATCATTGTTTAGTGGCTACGATGAGCAAAATAGGACAAACAGGTGACAGATAAATGTACGAATTATGACAGTTTTATGACAAACACAGAGAGAGGTGTAACCACCTGAAAAATATAGCGCTTAATTCATCGAGCATTCATTTTTTTGTCATTTATTTTTGCATTATGGCCGTTTTGTCCGGGAAATATGACAACGGCTGTCACAAACAGCCGTTGTGGGATTAATGGCCGATTTCAATCGTCAGGGTAGCCGTGGCGTTGAACGGACCGGGCGCGGGTCTGGATCCGGTTGCGCTAGCCGGAGCGCTTGAAAACGTGAGTGTTCCCAGCGTCTCGCCTTCAAGAGTCACGGGCATTTTCGTCGTTTCCGCCTCAAGTTCGCCGCCGTTCACATTAATTTCCCTGTTATGTTTATCGTAAATCTTAATACCCACGTCAGGATTATCGGTAGCCACCATCGTACCGTCGGCTGTCGCGGCAGAGGCCTGGAAGGTTGCCCCCAGCGTGTCGGTAAACATCATATTTGAACATTTGATATTGACCTGCCGGGTAATCTTGCGGGAAGACAGCGCCTGACCCCGGTTTGCTGAGAATTCAGATGCCAGAATAGACTTGAAATCAATCATTATCGCCTGGCCTTCATCTATTTCGCAGGTTTGCGGGACCGTGACCGATCCCTGCACAATCACATCCGAAATGATTTCATTCGAGACGGTACGGGGATCGATAGTGGCATAGATATTGGCCATGACCATCGACGGTATGGCGATCGTGCCGGTAAACTGTTTTTTGACATACAGATAAATAAAGCCCGATCCGCCGCTGTAAAACGTGGTTTGCGAACTGACGCCATTATGACACCGGTATGTTCCCCCAATGTCATTTGGCAGGTGATCGAAGGGAACGGTGGTGTAGCCAACGCCAAGGATGTAGATTTGCAAACCGATATCAAGATACTTATTGAGATAATAATAGGAGATATTGTTTCTGCTCGCGCTGGGCTGCAGGGCTGGATTAACCACGCTGGTGATGTAAGCATGATCGTAACTTTCATTTTTCCCCGTCAGGCAGTAACACGTTCCTTTAAACGAGGTCGTTGAGTTATTCATATCGATCATATGCTGCATACCAACAAGGTTATCAAGCGTCGTTAATTGTTCCGCGACAGTGAAATAGTTATGGTATTTGCCGTTGTCCGGCACGCAGTAACCGGTAGGCGCCGCCTGTAAAAAAAAGCAGCAAAAAAAGAGCGTAAAAAGCCAGAAGTGCGGTTTCATTCTTATCCTTTATCGACAAATGACGGGCAGTTGCACCAGTCCGGAATCAGGTTTCTGATGGATGTGATAATCAGCCAGACAGAGCTTGCCGCTGCTGAGCGTGAGTGAAAATTGCCCCGATTCAGGCATCCCGGCGAGATAGAGTTCACCTTTGTCACCGACAATCCCCGTTGCGCTTCCCACATCAAGCGCAGCGGTACCCACCGCGCCAAACGGCGCAGGCTTGCCGTTCGCAAGTGAAACGCTAAACAGCACCCGATAGCCGATGTGAGTAACAAACTCGGCTTTCACCACCGCGCCACGCGTAGGCACCAGGTTTTGCACGCTGCGTTCCAGCTCAACGTTGCCTGAAACAAAATCCTTATTCTGAAGCGCAATACGGTTCTCATCGTAGGGTGAAAGCTGCGTCTTCACGGTAAAGCCGCGCCAGTCGGTGGCGACGCCGCTGGCGTTATCTACCGATAACCCTGCCGCGCCTGGCGCTTTGATCAGCGCCACCGTTTCGCCCATCTCCTGCGAGAAGGTGATACCTTCGTCGTGGATCAATATGCCGCCGCTGATGCCGTAGTTCAGGTTTTGGCTTTCGTAGCTCCAGGCATAATTTGTCTTGAGCGATCCGTAGGACGCATCCCAGACCAGACCCGCATTTCCCGCCGAGGTGCCGCGGTTTTCATACACGGACTGCTGTATGTTCCAGCTCAGATTGTTATCGTCGAGCAGATTGCCGTTCAGCCCAATCTGGTGTGAAGGTGTGCCATGGTTACTATGTGCGTAGTTGTAGTTGGCGTAGCTGTTGGGTAACCAGTCCGAAAGCGGCAGAGACAGCGACAGCATAACGATATGCTCGCTTTCGTCTTCTTGCTGCCACTCTCCCATGCTGTCAGACACCGTATCGGTATAGTTCCACGACAGGTTCCACACAATTTGCTTCCAGCTGTTGCTGTAGCCTATCTGAACCAGGCGCTGCACATCGTCCGTACGCCAGAATTGCTCCCGGCTCAGCGTAAGATAGACATTACCGTATCCCTCGGAAAACGGTTGGGTCCAGGTGCCTTCTACCCGGCTGCGGCGGTTGCCCGTCTGCCAGAAGTTATCGCTATCGCCCGTGCGCGATGCCCATTCGCCCAGGGTGTAAAACCCTTCCGTTGAATAGCGATAGCCTACAATACGCAGGCTGGTATTGCTGACGTCGAACGTTTTTGAGTACAGAAAACGCCAGGATTGCCCCTGCTCGTCATCGTCCGTAAAGTGCGACCGGGCATGGGTAATATCCATCGAAATAGCGCCAATGTTGCCGAGATCTTTACCAATACCGGCGGCAAACGCGCTGTAATCGTCTGCCAGCTGCGTGCCACCATAAAGCGTCATACCCCATGCCATCCCGTGCAATACCTGCGCCTGCATCACCTCTGGCATAAACCGATCGTTATCACGACGCTGACCGATACTGATGTCCACATCCGTCTGCCCCTCACGACGCAAAATCGCCAGCGAAGCGTAAGGTTGAACAAAGTGCTGTTCGCTGCCGTCTTCCTCTTTAATGGTGACGTCCAGATCTCCGCCGCTTGAGGTGGTATTGAGATCGGTCAACGCAAACGGCCCCTGCGGCACCGCCGACTGATAAATCATGTAGCCGTTCTGACGGATGGTGATTACGGCGTTCGTTTTCGCCACGCCGCGCACCACCGGTGCAAAACCGTTCTGGCTATCGGGGAGCATGTCGCTGTCGGTATACAGACGCACGCCGCGTACCTGTGAACTGTCGAAGAGATCGCTCGCGGTCCACGTATCGCCCGCCATGGCCTGACTGCGCAGGCTGGCAATATCATGCTGTAAGTACGTACTCAGCGAACGAACGTTACCGCGGCTGTTGACCGCATTTAAGGCGCTATAGTTACGCAGCCGCCATCCCCCAATGTTCACGCCGCTGCGTAAATTCAGGTAGTAGAGATCGTCACTGTCATAGTCTGACTTCAGCGTCTGGGTCGTGGAGAAATCGTAGTTCAGCATCAAAGCGTCAATCCCCGGATCCCAGCGTGAAGGCGATATGGCGTCACGCGCCGTGGCGTCCAGATAGACCTGAGGGATAGACGCCTTCAGCGCGAGCTTTTCGCTGTCCAGCGACCATTTCGCGCCAGGCAGCACCGGGACCGGTTCACAACCTTCAGCGTTCACCGTATCCAGCTGTTTAATCGCGTTCACTTTCAGCCCAAACGTCGCCAGCGTGTTTTTGACATCCACAAAACAAGGTGCCAACGCACTCTCAGGATCGCGGCGGAAAAAACGCACCGCCCTGCGCTCAATGAACCGATCGTTAACATAGATATCAACCTGATATTCCCCTTCAGGCAGATTATCCGGACGATTGAACTGGCTAATGTCGACCTCAATGGGCCGATCTAGCTCCAGCAGACGCGCGTTAAATAGCGGCTGTGCGGCGCTGGCGAGAAGCGGATAGCTTCCTCCCAGCCACAGCAGGGATAAAACCAAATAGTGAGAACGTTTCAACGCAAGCAACCCCGCCGCGGTTAAAGAGGTTGCTGAATGGCGTCGCTAATCGCGCCGTAATCATTAATACTGTGCCAGGTGAGCGTTTTGCTCATGCCGGCAGGCAGCGCCAGCCGACGTGTCTCAAACGGCATAATCATCGCCAGGTCGAGCGGTTTGCCATCAATAGCCACGTCGATCACATTGACGTGGATGGCCGTTGGGTTGGTGACCACCAGCATGCTGCCCTGGCGTTGCCATTTTACTTTCAGCGCGGCTGTTTCAGGCGTTTCCTTGACACCCGCTGGACGCCAGAAGAGTTTAATGCGCGTTTTGATGGCAATTTCCAGCTTGCTGCTCTCTTCGGTTGTCGACGGCGGAATATTTTTAATGTTCAGCCAAAACACGGACTCCCTGTCAGACGGTAATTCGCCCTGAGTCTTAATGATACGCAGTACGCGCTCCTGGCCGGGCTCCAGGCGGGAGATGGGAGGGATAACCGTAAACGGCGGCTGGTGCTTATCCGCAGTGTTAAAAGGCTCAACCCACGACTGAAGAAGGTAAGGCAGTGCCGTATCTTTATTTAAGACAGAAATAGTCGTGTCTGCTTTATTTCCAGGGAAGATTACGCGGGTGCCACCAATAACTATTCCGGCACTTGACGTCCCGGTACCGAATGAGAAAAGAAGAGCAACAAATAAAATTATAAAACGCCTGCGCATATTATATCCTGTAACAGGCCTGGATAATTCCCGATGAAAGGGCGCAACAAACCCTGCCTCGCCAGGCCTGATTGTTTTTTTACAGAAAAAGACTGAAGGAATTAATTACTGTATGTAATCGTAAATTCCGAATCCGCATTGGCAGTGCCCGCCGTTACGGTTGCAGACGTGGCGATATAGCGAGCCATAAAGGGCAATGACGCCTTGCCAGATGAAATACTGGCAGGTGTTGACTGATTGTAGAGCTTAAGCTGGCTGTTATCGGCGCGGTTATAAATTGCAATCGCAACGCCACTCGCCCCGCCTGAGGACAGCTTCAGGTACCCGTCGCCGTCTTCGGTTCCGTCAAAACGGGCGCTGGCTTTTTTGTAAGTATCCGGGCAGTTCAGCAGATCGATCTGGAATGCCTGAACCGACGCCATTGACCCCACGCCGGTAAACGTAGATTTATTGACTTTGCCTAAATCAACGGTTTGGTTTTTAGTACCGGTAGACACCTCACAGGTACTATCGATAATTTCGCCCGTGAAATGGATAGTACCATTACCATTGGCCGCGTATGCCTGCGCACCAAAAAATAAAGAGGAGAGCACAATCATGCTCTTTAACGTATTTCCTTTCATTACAACACCATCCTGAATTATATATTGCAAAATACTATTTCCCTGATAAATACTTCAGGGCATACAAGCGAAGAGCATTAAACGCTTTAAAATAAAAAATAACAAGAAGAAATATTATTCTATTATTCTCGCCTGCTGAATATGGAATAACTCAGGGTAAAATGAGGCCTCAATATAATATTATATTTAAAAATAACAGGATTGATTCTACTCGGATTTATATATCTATATTATTTCCGAATTATATTTTCAGAGGAAATTTATATTTACCGATCAAAAAATAGCCCCACAATCATAGATTTATGGGGCTATTTCACTTCAATATATAAAATTATTCAACCGTGACCGATTTCGCCAGGTTACGCGGCTGGTCAACGTCGGTGCCTTTGATTAGCGCAACGTGATAGGCCAGAAGCTGCAGCGGAACGGTGTAGAAGATCGGCGCAATCACCTCTTCAACATGCGGCATCTCGATGATGTGCATGTTGTCGTTACTGACAAAACCGGCATCTTTGTCGGCGAAGACGTACAGGACACCGCCGCGGGCGCGTACTTCTTCGATATTAGATTTCAGTTTTTCCAGCAGTTCGTTGTTAGGCGCCACAACGATGACCGGCATATCCGCATCAATCAGCGCCAGAGGGCCGTGCTTCAGCTCGCCTGCGGCATAGGCTTCCGCGTGAATGTAGGAAATCTCTTTCAGCTTCAGCGCGCCTTCCAGCGCAATTGGATACTGATCGCCACGACCCAGGAACAGGGCGTGATGTTTGTCAGAGAAATCCTCCGCCAGTGCTTCAATGCGTTTGTCCTGAGACAGCATCTGCTCAATACGGCTCGGCAGCGCCTGCAGCCCGTGAACGATGTCGTGCTCAACGGAAGCATCTTCGCCCTTCAGGCGCGCCAGCTTCGCCACCAGCATTAGCAGAACCGTCAACTGAGTGGTAAACGCTTTGGTAGAGGCCACGCCAATTTCGGTGCCCGCTTTGGTCATCAGCGCCAGATCGGACTCGCGCACCAGTGAAGAACCTGGAACGTTACAGATGGCCAGCGAGCCCAGGTAACCCAGCTCTTTAGAAAGACGCAGCGCTGCCAGGGTATCTGCCGTTTCACCGGACTGAGACAAGGTGATCATCAGGCTGTTGCGACGCACAGCGGATTTGCGATAACGGAATTCAGACGCGATTTCCACATCGCACGGCACGCCCGCCAGGGATTCAAACCAGTAGCGAGAAACCATACCGGAGTTGTACGAGGTACCGCAGGCCACGATCTGAATATGCTCAACCTTGCCGAGCAGTTCGTTCGCGTTTGCGCCCAGCTCGCTCAGATCCACTTCACCGTGGCTGATGCGCCCGGTGAGGGTGTTTTTGATGGCGTTTGGCTGCTCGTAAATCTCTTTCTGCATGTAGTGACGATAAGCGCCTTTGTCACCCGCGTCGTACTGCAGGTTCGATTCGATCTCCTGACGTTTCACCTGCTCGCCTTTGGTATCGAATACGGTCACGCTGCGGCGAGTCACTTCCGCGATATCCCCCTCTTCAAGGAAGATAAAGCGACGGGTAACCGGCAGGAGCGCCAGCTGGTCAGACGCGATGAAGTTTTCGCCCATGCCCAGACCGATCACCATCGGGCTACCTGAACGCGCTGCCAGCAGCGTGGACGGATCGCGGGAATCCATGATCACCGTGCCGTACGCACCGCGCAGCTGAGGGATAGCGCGCAGCACCGCTTCACGCAGTGTACCGCCCTGCTTCAGCTCCCAGTGCACCAGGTGAGCAATCACTTCGGTGTCGGTTTCAGAGACGAAGGTGTAGCCGCGCGCATTCAGTTCTTCGCGCAGCGGTTCGTGGTTTTCAATAATGCCGTTATGCACCACCACGATGTGTTCAGACACATGCGGGTGCGCGTTACCTTCAGACGGTTCGCCGTGCGTCGCCCAGCGGGTGTGCGCAATACCGGTACCACCGTGCAGCGGATGTTCTTCCGCAGCCTGGGCCAGCATCTGCACTTTACCGAGGCGGCGCAGGCGGGTCATATGACCTTCTGCATCGACGACAGCCAGACCGGCAGAGTCGTAACCACGGTATTCCAGACGACGTAAACCTTCGAGAAGGATTTCAGCAATATCACGCTGCGCAACTGCGCCAACAATTCCACACATAGTTAGATTTCCTGATTATGGCGTTATGCCATGCGTTGTCGCTGACCTGTATTTGCCCTTTCCGGGCGCCCCGAGCCTTGTAGAGAGTGGGGTTATTTTTATGGGTACTGCTTGTGGGGGGAGGATTATATTATCCCCTCACCCCGGCCCTCTCCCCAAAGGGGCGAGGGAGAAAAACACCGCACCAAACGATCCCCTCTCCCCTTTGGGGAGAGGGTTAGGGTGAGGGGTAAATCCGTTACTTTTTCTTCACCGGGCGTTTCCAGCCCTGCTTGTGAACCTGCGGCACGCGGCTGAGCACCAGCTCATTATCGGCGACGTCTCGCGTCACCGTCGTTCCGGCAGCAATCGTTACGCCGTTACCCACGGTAACAGGGGCCACCAGCTGCGTGTCGGAGCCCACGAACACATCATCACCGATGATGGTTTTAAACTTATTCGCGCCGTCATAGTTACAGGTAATCGTCCCTGCACCTATATTCACGTTGTCGCCAATTTCCGCATCGCCCAGATAGGTCAGATGACCGGCTTTCGAGCCTTTACCCAGACGCGCTTTTTTCATTTCTACGAAGTTACCCACGTGAGCGCCTTCCAGCAGCTCAGCGCCAGGGCGCAGACGCGCAAACGGGCCGATGGTGCAGGCCGCATCCAGACGCGCATCTTCCACGACGCTGTACGGGCTGATTTCGCAGTCGTCACCGATGACGCTGTTTTTAATCACGCAGCCGGCGCCAATTTTGACGCGATCGCCTAGCGTGACGTGACCTTCGAGGATAACGTTAGTATCAATTTCAACATCACGCCCGTGAGATAACGAACCACGCAGATCGAAACGCGCCGGATCGCGCAGCATCACCCCTGCCAGCAGCAGTTTTTCAGCCTGTTCGGACTGATAAACGCGCTCCAGGCGGGAAAGCTGAAGGCGGTTATTTACCCCTTCAGTTTCGCTAATACGCGCCGGATGAACCGCCGCAATCTCGCGCCCTTCCCGGTACGCCATCGCAATGATGTCGGTGATGTAGTATTCACCCTGCGCGTTGTTGTTGTTGAGAGTCGACAGCCAGCGCTTCATATCCGCGCCGTTGGCAATCAGGATACCGGTGTTGATCTCCTGAATCTTGCGCTGTTCATCGCTGGCATCTTTATGTTCAACGATCCCCGTTACGTTGCCGTTTTCACGGGTGATGCGGCCATAACCGCTTGGATCGTCCAGCACGACGGTCAATAAACCGATGCCGCCCTGCGGTTTGGCTTCACGCAGGCGGGTGAGGGTCTCAACGGAGATCAGCGGGACATCGCCGTAGAGCATCAAAATGTCTTCGTCATCCGCAAAGAAGGGCGCTGCCTGCTGCATCGCATGACCCGTACCCAGCTGTTCGGCCTGAAGCACCCAGTTGAGTTTGTCATCGCTCAGCGTTTTTTTAAGCAGATCGCCGCCGTGGCCGTAGACCAGGTGAACCTGACCGGCACCCAGTTCATTCGCTGCATCAATGACATGCTGCACCATTGGCTTTCCTGCAAGCGTGTGGAGCACCTTCGGCAGATCGGAATACATGCGGGTTCCTTTGCCTGCGGCAAGGATCACCACGCTCATCGCACTGTTTGACATACGCATCCTGACGGTAGTTTGAGTGTGAAGTAAAAACGTTTGATGCTTAAAATTCTACATCTTTTTCATCATGAATTAAGGCCGAAAAAAAAAGCCAGCCTGGTATCCAGACTGGCTTTTGTGCTTTTCAAGCCGGTGTTACATCGCTTTTTTGGTCAACTCGATAACGCGCAGTTTCGCGATCGCTTTGGCCAGTTCCGCAGACGCCTGAGCGTAATCCACGTCACCATGAGAGCTGCTAATGTGCTCTTCAGCCTTACGCTTCGATTCCAGGGCTCGCGCTTCGTCGAGATCCTGGCCACGAATAGCGGTATCGGCCAGAACGGTCACACTGCCAGGCTGCACTTCAAGAATGCCGCCGGACAGATAGATAAACTCTTCGTGACCGAACTGTTTAACGATGCGGATCATACCAGGCTTAATGGCGGTGAGCAGCGGTGCGTGACCCGGGAAAATACCCAGTTCACCTTCACTACCCGTTACCTGGATTTTCTCGACCAGACCAGAGAACATTTGTTGCTCTGCGCTGACGACGTCCAGGTGGTAAGTCATTGCCATATCACCCTCCGATTAAGGCGTTAAAGTTTTTTGGCTTTTTCCACTGCTTCTTCGATGGAACCAACCATGTAGAACGCCTGCTCCGGCAGGTGATCGTATTCGCCTTCCATGATGCCTTTAAAGCCACGGATGGTGTCTTTCAGGGAAACGTATTTACCTGGAGAACCGGTGAATACTTCCGCAACGAAGAACGGCTGGGACAGGAAGCGCTGGATCTTACGCGCACGTGCTACCACCAGTTTGTCTTCTTCAGACAGCTCATCCATACCCAGGATGGCGATGATGTCTTTCAGTTCCTGGTAACGCTGCAGCAGGGACTGTACGCCACGCGCGGTGTCGTAGTGTTCCTGACCCACAACCAGTGGATCCAGCTGACGGCTGGTGGAGTCCAGCGGGTCAACGGCCGGGTAGATACCCAGAGACGCGATCTGACGGCTCAGTACCACGGTTGCATCTAAGTGCGCAAAGGTGGTGGCTGGAGATGGGTCAGTCAAGTCATCCGCAGGTACGTATACCGCCTGAACGGAGGTGATAGAACCGGTTTTGGTAGAGGTGATACGTTCCTGAAGAACACCCATCTCTTCCGCCAGCGTAGGCTGATAACCTACCGCTGAAGGCATACGACCCAGCAGTGCAGATACTTCCGTACCGGCCAGGGTGTAACGATAGATGTTATCAACGAACAGCAGAACGTCACGGCCTTCGTCACGGAATTTCTCAGCCATAGTCAGACCGGTCAGCGCAACGCGCAGACGGTTTCCTGGCGGCTCGTTCATCTGGCCGTAAACCAGGGATACTTTGTCCAGAACGTTGGAGTCGGTCATTTCGTGGTAGAAGTCGTTACCCTCACGAGTACGTTCACCTACGCCCGCAAACACAGAGTAACCGGAGTGCTCGATCGCGATGTTACGGATCAGCTCCATCATGTTTACGGTTTTACCTACACCCGCACCACCGAACAGACCGACTTTACCGCCCTTCGCGAACGGACACATCAGGTCGATAACTTTGATACCGGTTTCCAGCAGTTCCTGAGAGCTGGACAGCTCTTCGTAGGAAGGTGCCGCGCGGTGGATAGCCCAACGCTCTTCTTCACCGATGTCGCCTTTCATGTCGATTGGCTGACCCAATACGTTCATGATACGACCCAGTGTTGCTTTACCTACCGGGACTTCGATCGGGTGCTCAAGGTCTTTGACTTCCAGACCACGACGCAGACCGTCGGAAGAACCCATCGCGATGGTACGCACGATACCGCCGCCGAGCTGCTGCTGAACTTCCAGCACCAGGCTCTCGTTACCATTCTGTACCTCAAGCGCGTCGTACACGCGTGGTACGGCGTCCTGAGGGAACTCGACGTCCACCACGGCGCCGATTACCTGGACAATCTTTCCAGTAGCCATCTTGAATCCTCTACGTAATTCGTAAACCTGGTTAAACCGCGGCGGCCCCCGAGACGATCTCGGTGAGTTCCTGAGTAATGCTGGCCTGACGAGCTTTGTTGTAAACCAACTGCAGCTCTTTAATCAGGCTGCCGCCATTATCGGTCGCGGCTTTCATCGCCACCATTCGTGCGGCCTGCTCGCTGGCCAGGTTTTCTACAACGCCCTGATAAACCTGTGATTCAACGTAACGACGCAGCAGGGTATCCAGCAGCGGTTTCGGATCGGGTTCATACAGGTAATCCCAGGCTTTGTGCTTCAGCTCGTCATCTTCTGATGCCGGTAAAGGCAGCATCTGAGTGATCGTAGGCACCTGAGACATGGTGTTAATAAATTTGTTGCTGACAACGTACAGTCTGTCCAGACGGCCTTCATCATAGGCCTGCAACATCACTTTAACCGGGCCGATCAGTTCGGACAGGGAAGGGTTATCACCCATACCGGTCACCTGAGCGACAATGTTGCCACCAACGGAGTTAAAGAAAGAGACGCCTTTAGAGCCGATCATTGCGATATCGCACTGAACGCCTTTTTCAGACCATGCTTTCATATCCGCCAGCAGTTTTTTGAACAGGTTAATGTTCAAGCCGCCACACAGACCACGGTCGGTCGACACCACCAGGTAGCCCACGCGCTTAACGTCGCGTTCTTCCAGGTAAGGGTGCTTATATTCCAGATTACCGTTTGCAAGGTGACCAATCACTTTGCGCATGGTTTCTGCATAAGGACGGCTGGCCGCCATGCGATCCTGCGATTTACGCATTTTGGAAGCGGCGACCATCTCCATCGCTTTAGTGATCTTTTGCGTGTTCTGGACGCTTGCGATCTTACTACGTATCTCTTTTGCGCCGGCCATGAGCTTCTCCTCAATGCCAGGCGGCTTGTCCTGAGACAAGCCGCCGGACGATTACCAGGATTGGGTTGCTTTGAAGGAATCGAGGATAGCTTTCAGCTTGCCTTCGATTTCGTCGTTATAGCCACCGGTCTGGTTGATCTCTTGCATCAGCGGAGCGTGATCACGGTCAACGTAAGCCAGCAGAGCGGCTTCGAAGCTACCGATTTTCGCCAGTTCCACATCTTCGAGGTAACCGCGTTCAGCCGCGAACAGTACCAGGCCCTGCTGAGCAACAGACATAGGTGCGTACTGTTTCTGCTTCAGCAGCTCGGTCACTTTCTGACCGTGGCTCAGCTGTTTACGGGTTGCTTCGTCCAGATCGGATGCGAACTGAGAGAACGCAGCCAGTTCACGATACTGTGCCAGCGCGGTACGGATACCACCGGACAGTTTCTTGATGATCTTGGTCTGAGCAGCACCACCAACACGGGATACGGAGATACCCGGGTTAACCGCCGGACGAATACCGGAGTTAAACAGGTTGGTTTCCAGGAAGATCTGACCATCGGTAATGGAGATTACGTTGGTCGGAACGAACGCAGAAACGTCACCCGCCTGGGTTTCAATGATCGGCAGCGCGGTCAGTGAGCCCGTTTTACCCTTCACTTCACCTTTGGTGAAGTTCTCGACGTATTCCGCGTTAACGCGGGAAGCACGCTCCAGCAGACGAGAATGGAGGTAGAATACGTCGCCAGGGAATGCTTCACGTCCAGGTGGACGACGGAGCAGCAGGGAAACCTGACGATAAGCAACAGCCTGTTTAGACAGGTCATCGTATACGATCAGCGCATCTTCACCGCGGTCACGGAAGTATTCGCCCATTGCGCAACCCGCGTAAGGCGCCAGGTATTGCAGTGCAGCAGATTCAGAAGCGGTAGCCACAACAACGATGGTGTTAGCCAGCGCGCCGTGCTCTTCCAGTTTACGAACCACGTTGGAAATGGTGGACGCTTTCTGGCCGATGGCCACGTACACACATTTGATACCGGAGTCACGCTGGTTGATGATGGCGTCGATTGCCATCGCGGTTTTACCGGTCTGACGGTCACCGATGATCAGTTCACGCTGACCACGACCGATTGGGATCATGGCATCAACGGACTTATAACCTGTCTGAACAGGCTGATCTACGGACTGACGGTCGATAACGCCCGGTGCGATAACTTCGATTGGAGAGAAGCCATCGTGCTCAACCGGACCTTTACCGTCGATTGGTGCACCCAGGGTGTTAACAACGCGACCCAGCAGGCCACGGCCAACCGGCACTTCCAGAATACGGCCAGTACACTTAACCTTCATGCCTTCGGCGAGGTCAGCGTATGGACCCATCACAACTGCACCTACGGAGTCGCGCTCCAGGTTCAGTGCGATAGCGTAACGGTTACCCGGCAGGGAAATCATCTCACCCTGCATACAATCGGCCAGGCCGTGGATGCGGATAACACCGTCACTTACAGAAACAATAGTACCTTCGTTGTGAGCTTCACTCACAACATTGAACTGAGCAATGCGCTGCTTGATCAGTTCGCTGATTTCGGTGGAATTCAGTTGCATGCTCCAGTCCCCTTAAGACTGCAAGACGTCTGCAAGGCGCTCAAGACGGCCGCGTACGCTGCCATCAATGACCATATCACCCGAGCGGATGATTACGCCTGCCATTACAGACTTATCGATTTTGCAATTCAGCTTAACTTTGCGTGACAGACGTTTTTCCATCGCGGCGGTGATTTTCGCAAGCTGTTCGTCACTCAGTTCAGTTGCAGAAGTCACTTCAACTTCAGCGGTAGCTTCACTAAGGGCACGTAAGTGCTCAAACTGCTCGAGAACATCCGGGAGCACACGGAGACGACCATTTTCTGCCATCACCTTAATCAGGTTCTGGCCGTTGGCATCCAGTTGCTCTCCGCACACGGCGATAAACGACGCGGCGAGAGTTTCAGGTGCTAACGCACCGGAAAGCAACTCGGCCATTTGTTCGTTTTTCGTCACCTCAGCGGCAAACGCCAGCATATTCTGCCAGCGATCGACATTTTGGTGTTCGATAGCAAAGTCAAAAGCTGCTTTGGCGTAGGGGCGAGCTACCGTAACAAATTCAGACATCAGCCCCTCCCTCCTTACAGTTCAGCGACAAGTTTGTCCACGATGTCGCTGTTAGCAGCTTCATCCACGGAACGTTCGATGATCTTCTCGGCGCCAGCAACAGCCAGAATCGCAACCTGCTTACGCAGTTCTTCACGAGCACGTTTACGCTCAGCTTCAATTTCAGCCTGAGCCTGTGTCACGATCTTAGTACGTTCCTGTTCTGCTTCAGCTTTGGCTTCGTCCAGGATCTGCGAACGGCGTTTGTTAGCCTGTTCGATGATAACCTGAGCTTCCGCTTTCGCTTTTTTCAGCTGGTCTGTCGCGTTGGCCTGTGCAAGGTCCAAATCTTTCTTAGCGCGTTCTGCAGAAGCCAGACCGTCAGCAATTTCTTTCTGACGTTTTTCGATGGCAGCCATTAAAGGCGGCCATACATACTTCATGCAGAACCAGACAAAGAGAATAAACGCGATGGCCTGGCCGAGGATTGTTGCGTTCATGTTCACAGCACAATACCTCTTTAATATCTGTGGCTTAGGGTTTTAAAACTACTACTACGCGACAGCAAACATCACGTACAGACCCAGACCTACAGCGATCATTGGGATAGCATCCACCAGACCCATAACGATAAAGAACTGAGTACGCAGCAGAGGAATCAGATCAGGTTGACGCGCTGCGCCTTCCAGGAATTTGCCCCCGAGGATGCCGATACCGATCGCAGCACCGATAGCCGCCAGACCCATCATCACAGCGGCAGCCATGTACAGCAGATCCATATTCAGGTTTTCCATGACAGTCTCCAGTTTGTTTCAATTAAAACGTAGTAGTGTTGGTAAAAAATCAGTGCTCTTCAGACGCCATCGACAGATAGACGATCGTCAGAACCATGAAGATAAAGGCTTGCAGCGTAATGATCAGGATGTGGAAAATGGCCCACGGCACATTCAGAACCCACTGTGACCACCACGGCAGAAGACCCGCGATCAGAATGAAAATCAGCTCACCCGCATACATGTTGCCGAACAGTCGCAGACCCAGTGAAACAGGTTTGGACAGCAGGCTAACGCCTTCCAGGATCAGGTTGACCGGAATAAACGCCCAGTGGTTGAACGGCTGCAAGGTAAGCTCTTTCACAAAGCCGCTTACGCCTTTCATTTTGATGCTGTAGAAAAGAATCAGGATAAACACGCCCAGCGCCATCGACAGGGTGATGTTCACGTCCGCAGACGGTACCACACGCAGCGCAGGCAGGCCGAAGATGTGCTCGCCGATAAACGGCAGCAGATCGATTGGCAGCAGGTCCATCAGGTTCATCAGGAAGACCCAAACGAACACGGTCAGGGCCAGCGGAGCAATCAGCTTGCTCTTACCATGGTACATGTCTTTCACGCTGCCATGGACGAAGCCGATGATCATCTCAACGAACGTCTGGAATTTCCCTGGAACACCGCTGGTCGCTCGTTTAGCAACACCGCGGAACATGGCCAGGAACAGAAGACCCAAAACCACCGAGAAGAACATGGAGTCGATGTTGATCGTCCAGAAGGTGGCCGGGGGGTTATGTGGATCCACCAGCGAGAATGTACGCAGGTCCAGCTGAAGGTTATTCAGATGGTGACCTATGTAATCCTGCGGCGTCATATTTTCTGAAGCCATGATGCCTTTTACCCTTTGTTATTGATTACAGCTGGAGCCAGAACTTGTACCACCAGCACCAAAACCCACGTTGCTATCAGCGGCATGAAGACCACTTTCAAAACCGCCAGCGCCATCACCAGTAGAGCAAAGGTCAGCAACACCTTACACACTTCGCCGAGGGCGAAGGACCAGGCCACGCGGCCTTTGGCGGGTGTATGCGCCTGATGACGCCAGGCAAAAATCATAAACAACACGTTTGGCAGCACAACCGCCAAACCCCCGCACACGGCGGAGATGCCCCAGAAGGGGTCTTTGAGGCTAAACAGCAGTCCACTTGCTATCACAGCCAGAAACTGAATGAACAGAAGCTTACGAGCAACGTTTCTACTCAAGAGCGACACAGACATCACGTTTTTACTCCTGCTCCCTTCGAGGTATGCCGCGTGTCGTATAAAACGTCCTTTAAGGCTCAGAGTCAAGCATCAAAAAGCGGTCAAATTATACGGTGCGCACCCGTGATTTCAAACATTAAGTAGCGAAAAGGTGAATAAATGTTTAAATATTTTTCCCCACCGCTATTTTTTAACTTTCGCTTAAAGCGCCAACCTTCGACCAAAACTGCAAACAGCGCGAAAACGTTGGTGATAAAGCGTGCACGAGATCACAAAACACACATTTACGATAAGGTTGTATTTATCAAAGGCTCAAATCGCAGAAATTTATCTTTATGAAATTAAACGCAAAACGTCTTAACTTTTTTCAAAACAGCCCAGTACACAATAAAAACCTTTTATTGACATTCTTAATAAACAATTAACATTACGTTCTGGTTACTGCCTTCCACTTTTAGCAGACTTATATTTTCAGAGATGACTATCTTTCTGGTGAATAACACATGCCAAGTTAACCGGAAGAAAAACCTTAGTGAAGCAGAGGTTAAAAGCTCACCGGTAAATCCCCGGAAGTTGTGCTGTTTTTTAACATGATAAGAACAGCACGAATTCCACATTTTTTATTAATTTTTTAAAAATTGTTTGGCTTAATTATCACCAGATGACGTTCACCTTCGAGCTGAGGGATCTGTAATTTCTCAATTGACTCGACGGCAAAACCGTCCGGAAGCTGTTCAATTTCATCGCCTGGCAACTGCCCTTTCAGCGCATAAAAGCGGCCATCTTTCGCAGGTAAGTGCTTGCACCAGCTCACCATATCGTTGAGCGACGCAAATGCGCGGCTGATAACCCCGTCGAACGGCGGCTCTGCCGGGAATTCCTCTACCCTACTCTGCACGGGCGTGATGTTCTCAAGCTTCAGCTCATGCTGGACCTGACGTAAAAAGCGCACGCGCTTGCCAAGGCTGTCGAGCAGCGTGAAATGGCTCTCAGGGCGAACAATCGACAGCGGAACGCCCGGCAGACCAGGGCCCGTCCCCACGTCGATAAAACGTTCGCCTTTTAGATATGGCGCCACCACGATGCTGTCGAGAATATGGCGAACGAGCATCTCGTTGGGGTCGCGTACCGACGTCAGGTTGTACGCTTTGTTCCATTTGTTCAGCATGTCGACATAGGCCACCAGCTGATTTTTCTGGTGATCGGTGAGCGAAATACCTGCCTGATCCAGCAGACGAGAGAGTTTGTTGAGCACGGTGAATACCTGTTTAGAGATTTTTCGCCCGGTGGCGCTGCCGCTTACCGGGCCTACGAATAAGTAGGGCGGGTAAGCGAAGCGCCACCCGCCAAAAGCAATGTCAATTACGCGCTGCGGCGCAGCATGCCCTGCTTTTTCAGCCAGACCAGCAGGATCGAAATCGCCGCAGGGGTAACGCCCGAGATGCGGGACGCCTGGCCAATCGACACCGGTTTGTGATCGTTGAGCTTGGCGATGACTTCGTTGGAAAGGCCCGTGACCTGACGGTAGTCCAGCATTTCCGGCAGCAGCGTGTTTTCGTTGCGCTGCTGTTTTTCGATCTCATCCTGCTGACGTGCGATGTAACCTTCGTACTTGACCTGGATCTCAACCTGCTCGGCTGCTTCAGCGTCTTCCAGACCCGGCGCGAACGCGGTCAGTTTGACCAGGTTCTCATAGGTGACTTCAGGACGGCGCAGCAGATCTTCCCCACTGGCTTCACGCGACAGCGGCGCTGTTAAGTGAGCGTTTACTTCTGCTGCGGTTTCCGCCTGCGGATTCACCCAGGTGGTTTTCAGACGCTGACGTTCCTGTTCAATGCGTTCCAGCTTCTCGTTGAAGCGCGCCCAGCGCTCGTCATCGACCAGACCCAGCTCGCGGCCCATTTCGGTCAGACGCAGGTCGGCGTTGTCTTCACGCAGCATCAGGCGATATTCCGCGCGAGAAGTAAACATACGGTACGGTTCTTTGGTACCCAGCGTGCAGAGATCGTCAACCAGCACGCCCAGATACGCCTGAGAACGCGCCGGTGCCCAGCCCTCTTTCTCAGCAGAGAAGCGTGCGGCGTTCAGACCGGCCAGCAGACCCTGCGCGGCCGCTTCTTCATAACCGGTAGTACCGTTAATCTGCCCCGCGAAGAACAGACCGTGGATGAATTTGCTCTCCAGGGTTGGCTTCAGGTCACGCGGATCGAAGAAATCGTACTCAATAGCGTAGCCAGGACGGACGATTTTCGCATTTTCCATCCCCTGCATAGAGCGAACAATTTGCATCTGCACGTCGAACGGCAGGCTGGTGGAGATGCCGTTCGGGTAAATTTCGTTTGAGGTCAGCCCTTCCGGCTCCAGGAAGATCTGGTGCTGGTTACGATCGGCAAAGCGCATCACTTTGTCTTCGATCGATGGGCAGTAGCGCGGACCGATCCCTTCGATCACGCCAGCATACATGGGGCTGCGATCGAGATTATTGCGGATCACGTCATGGGTTTTCTCGTTGGTATGCGTGATGTAGCACGGCACCTGCTGCGGATGCTGTGCCGCATTGCCCATAAACGAGAAGACCGGCATTGGGTTATCGCCGTGCTGTTGCGCCAGCACGCTGAAATCAATGGTGCGTGCGTCAATACGCGGCGGCGTACCGGTTTTCAGGCGGCTGACGCGCAGCGGCAGTTCACGCAGACGACGAGACAGTGGAATAGACGGCGGATCGCCAGCACGGCCACCGCTGTAGTTATCCAGACCGATATGAATTTTACCGTCCAGGAATGTCCCTACGGTCAGCACCACGGCTTTCGCGCGGAACTTGAGCCCCATCTGGGTCACGGCACCCACGACGCGATCGTTCTCAACGATAAGATCTTCAACCGCCTGCTGGAAGATCATCAGGTTCGGCTGATTCTCCAGGGCGGTGCGCACCGCCTGACGGTAAAGCACGCGGTCTGCCTGCGCGCGGGTCGCACGCACGGCGGGACCCTTACTTGCGTTTAGTATCCTAAACTGGATGCCGGCCCGATCGATCGCTTTCGCCATCAGGCCGCCAAGTGCATCCACTTCTTTTACCAGGTGTCCTTTCCCAATGCCGCCAATCGCCGGATTACAGGACATTTGTCCCAGCGTGTCGATATTGTGTGTCAAAAGCAGGGTCTGCTGACCCATACGCGCTGCGGCCATTGCGGCCTCAGTGCCTGCGTGACCCCCGCCAATGATGATGACGTCAAAAGGATCCTGATAAAACATGGTGGTCTGCCTCGCGTAAAGCGGTATGAAAATGAATTGAAGCCCGGGCCGTGGATTCTACTCAACTTTAGTCTTTCGAGAAAGCATTGGGATCCTGGGCTATTAAAAAGAAGATCTTTTTATTTAGAGATCTGTTCTATTGTGATCTCTTATTAGGATCGCGAACCTGTGTGGATAAGTCCGATCTCATAAAGAAGATCATGGGGTTAGAGAGGATCGTTTGCTGTGAATGATCGGTGATCCTGGACCGTATAAGCTGGGATCAGATCGCGACTTTATGCACAGCTCATAAACGAAGCTACGGTTGTTCTTTGGATAACTACGGGTTAATACGAGCTTTTAACCAGAGTTATCCACATCTGATCGCGCGATCTTTAATCGTTTTTGAGTAAATTTTTCCATTCCGCGAGCCAGATCTCGGCTGGATCCTCCGGAATGTCATGATCGAGGATGTTGATCTTGAGCGTTTCACCCAGCTGTTTTGCTCCACAAGAGGAGACAGCTGCTTCAACTTTCTCTATTGCACCGCAAAAGGTGTCATATTCACGACTGCCGATCCCCACCGCGCCAAAACGGACGTTTGACAGGTCAGGCTGCTGTTCCAGCAGTTCGTCATATAAAGGTTGCAGGTTATCGGGGAGATCGCCTGCGCCGTGCGTGGAGGTGATCAGCAGCCAGACCCCGTCAGTCGGGAGATCTTCAAGCAACGGTCCGTGCAGTGTCTCTGTAGAAAAGCCTGCATCTTCCAGCTTTTCAGCCAGGTGTTCCGCAACGTATTCCGCACCACCAAGGGTGCTGCCGCTGATAAGGGTAATGTCCGCCATTGATCGCTCGCCCAGATAAAGAGACGGCCATTGTACGCTGTGAACGAGCTGGGATCTACCTGTGGAAAATGTGGGAATGAATTTGCCCAATCACGGGCGGATGGTACGCATGATCGGGTTTTGCAGGGAGATCAGCGTCTCGGTGGACTGAATTTCATCGATTGTTTGGATCTTGTTGATAAGTACCTGCTGGAGCGCGTCGATGGATCGGCACATGACTTTAATAAAGATGCTGTAATGCCCGGTGGTGTAATAAGCCTCGGTGACTTCATCCAGCGCGTTCAGCTTTGCCAGGGCGGAAGGGTAGTCTTTGGCGCTTTTTAGAATGATGCCGATGAAGCAACAGACGTCATAACCCAGATGTTTAGGGCTGACGTCTATGCGCGCGCCGGTAATGATGCCCGCCTGCTTCATTTTCTCTACGCGAACGTGAATGGTCCCCGGGCTGACGCCAAACTGTTTTGCCAGTTCGGCGTAGGCGGTACGGGCATTCGCCATCAACGCCTTCAGAATGCCTCGGTCGAGATTGTCGATCTGATAATTTTCCATAGCTTTTTCTTATAAAGATTAATGAATCACTCTATTCTAGCGCTCTATTTTATCGAATCAAAACTGAAGGTGGCTTTTTGTTGATGTGTTATTGAATAAGGTGCCATTTCTGTTGCTTAATCAATAGCAACAGGACGCAGGAGTATAAATAATGAAAACCGTTTACATCGCAAAACAACGCCAGATCAGTTTCGTAAAATCCCATTTTTCCCGCCAGCTGGAAGAGAAGCTTGGGCTGATTGAAGTTCAGGCTCCGATTCTTAGCCGCGTGGGTGACGGGACCCAGGATAACCTGTCTGGATGCGAAAAAGCGGTGCAGGTGAAAGTGAAAACACTGCCAGACGCCCAGTTCGAAGTGGTTCATTCCCTGGCGAAGTGGAAGCGTCAAACCCTGGGACAACACGACTTCAGCGCGGGCGAAGGGCTTTACACGCACATGAAAGCCCTTCGCCCCGATGAAGATCGCCTCTCACCTATTCACTCTGTTTACGTCGACCAGTGGGACTGGGAGCGCGTGATGGGGGATGGTGAGCGTCACGTCGGTACGCTGAAGTCCACCGTTGAGGCGATCTACGCCGGGATCAAAGCAACCGAAGCGGCCGTAAGCGAAGAGTTTGGTCTGGCACCGTTCCTGCCGGAAACGATCCACTTTGTTCATAGCCAGGAATTGCTGACCCGCTTCCCGGATCTGGACGCCAAAGGGCGTGAGCGTGCGATCGCCAAAGAATTAGGAGCCGTGTTCCTGATCGGTATCGGCGGGAAGCTTTCTGACGGTAAACGCCACGACGTTCGTGCGCCGGATTATGATGACTGGAGCACTGCGGGCGAGGGGGAATTTGCCGGGCTGAACGGCGATATTCTGGTCTGGAACCCGGTACTGGAAGACGCATTTGAGCTTTCTTCTATGGGGATCCGCGTGGATGCCGACGCGCTGAAGCGCCAGCTGTCGACCACCGGCGATGAAGATCGCCTCAAACTAGAGTGGCACCAGGCGCTGCTGCGTGGGGAAATGCCGCAGACGATTGGTGGCGGTATCGGCCAGTCCCGCCTGACCATGCTGCTCCTGCAATTACCCCATATCGGTCAGGTTCAGTGTGGCGTCTGGCCGCAGCAGGTACGCGAAAGCGTCGGCTCTCTTCTGTAATTAACGCTGCCAGCGTCTGAGCAGGCGGCTACGCAGCCCGGTATCAAAGCGCCAGATATGATCGAAGATGCGCATGATGCCGGGTTTTCCATGGGCGGACATCGCCACCGCATGGAAACGGTGCTGATGCACGCGCTGTAATTCCTTCACCTTATTCACCACGTCATCCGGCAGCCGCTGGGCAATAAAATCGGAAATCACCACCGCGTCGGCGTCGTACCAGTCGCCGCCCTGCATACGCTCCACAATGCTGCGAAAGCAGCTGGCCAGATCCGTGCCGCCGCGAAAACGCTGGCTCAGGAAGCGGATTGCCTGCTCGATACCCTGCTGGTTCGTCAGCTCATAGCCCACCACCTCGCTGGAGAACAGCATGATGAAGCAGCGACGGCGGTCGGCGAGCGCCACGCGCATCAGTGCCAGGCAAAACGCCTTCGCGCACTGCTCGTTAAACCCGCCCATCGATCCGGACGTATCCACGCACACAATAAACGGCCCGCGCGGCTGTTCATCAAAATCCTGATGGACGACCGGACGCTGGCTCAGCTTCTCGCGCCAGGCTTCGCCGTGCAGCCGGTAGGTGAGAAGCTGTTTTTCCACCAGCCGTCGGTAGAACTCATACTCCAGCTCGGTCATGCCCAGCGTGCTTAACTCGGTGGGCAGCAGGCGCAGAATGTCATCGCTCTGCTGGAGCCCGTCGACCTGCTCCGGCACGGTAGCCGGTTCGCGTACCAGGGTGCGGAAGGTTTCCATCGGGGCATCCTTCTTTGGAACCGATTTTGCCTCCCTTGAGCGCCCCAGCTGTTCAGCAAGCTTCATCAGCTCCGGCTGCTGCGCCAGAAAATCGCCGTATTTGACGATCAGCTGGTAATCCCCGCGTCGGAGCTGACCGGCGCTCATGTCCCAGAGACGACCCGCGGCGTTTTCATTTTCCACCAGCACCTGCTCAAGCTGGCCGCTCAGGGTCATACGTTCCTGTACTTCACTGAGCAGCTGCTCGCGCTCTTCGTCCAGCAGCTGCTGGTTTAGCGTCGTGGCCTGAACCACCAGGCTGAGGCGCCAGCGCTGTAAAAAGAGGGTGTGCAGGGCGGGAGTAAAGGTGGCGTTATCCGTAACCAGCGCTCGGGCCTGGCCGGCAAACGGAGAGTGGACGTTGTCGAGCAGCGCCAGAGTTTGCGGGAGCTGGACGATAAACTGCGTCGTGGAGAGCCGCTGGCACTGCTGATAGGCCGAGACTTCCTCCGTCAGCTCCGGCGGAACTTCAGTCTCTTTAAATCGCTGTCGCAGATTTTCGCGCCAGCGCGGGAGATCGTCGGTCATCGCCTTTTTGAGCTTCGGGAATTTTTCAAAAAACGCCGCCAGCTGCGGCGACGCCAGAAGGGTAATGACCACTTCTTCGATCAACCCCTCCTCGCTGACGGCCAGCATGACGTTGAGCGTATCCAGCGTTAGCATTGACGCGCCTGTTTGATCTGCGCGCTGACGTCCTGCAGGCTGGCTTCGATGCGACCTAACCAGTCGCTATGAATAAAGAGGCATTTTTGCTGCTCGCTAAAGCGGGTGTGCTGCTGGTGCCATTCGGTATCCAGCGCGTCCAGCTGCTGTTTGATCTCTTCCGGCACGCTGTCAGAGGCGGTGCCGGGAAGCGCAAGACGCGAGCCCTGCAGGCTGACGTCGCGGATCACCAGGTGCTGGCTGCTGTCCACTTCCATCGTCAGCGGCTGCGCAAAGCCGATCCCGTTGAGCTTGCCGCGGATCTCGCCGCCTTTGTCGAGCCACTGGGACAGCGCCTCGCGCTCAACCGTAATGTGTACCACCTGCATATCGTGCAGCTTGAGCGGCTGCTGGAGCAGCAGCGTTAGCGTCGTTCCGGTCAGATCCGCAGGAAGCTCGTAGTGCGGTTTGCGGGCGAACATACCCCCAAGACGATTCACTTTCAGCGCCGTTTTATCACTTTGCTGCTGCTGAAGCTGGATCCGGCGCTGGGTAATTGCACCCAGCTGGTTCAGCATAGACTGCTGGCCCCACGCGTGTCCGGTCATCAAAACGTCCAGCTGCTGCTGCATCAGGTTCATGCCTTCTGCGTCATGCCACAGGCAATCTTTGAGGAGGATCAGATCGATAGGGGCTACGGCATCACGACCGCTGAACAGGGCGCTTGCCTGCAGCAGGCGAATCGCTTTTTTCCAGCGACGGTCAGAGACGTACGGTGCGGAAGGGAGTAAATCAAGCTGCTGGCGCAGCATGAAGATCAGTTCAAAAACGGCATCGGGCAGTTTAATTTTGCCGATCTCTTCCTGCCACTGGTGATACTCCTCGTCCGTCACCTGCAGAGAAGCCGCAACCGGGTTTTCGTTCTCATCCTGCTGGCTGACCAGCATAGAGCGGAAGTTGGACTTGTCCTGGACTTTATCGAGCCACAGGCGGATCAGCATACGGTCATACAGCGCTTCCAGGCTGCTGTCGGCTTCGGGCAGTTCGTTTGACGCGGCCACCAGCAGGCGCATCGGGATTTTTTCTTCGCTGGCCCCGTTGCGAAACCGGCGTTCGTTAATTGCCGTAAGCAGGGTATTAAGAATCGCCGGGCCGGCTTTCCAGATCTCATCAAGAAAGACAATTTCAGCCTCAGGCAGATACCCCGCCGTCAAACGCTCGTAGCGCCCTTCATCTTTCAGCGCCTGAATGGAAAGAGGGCCGAAAACCTCTTCGGGAGTGGAGAAGCGGGTCATCAGATATTCAAACGCGCGGGCATTCTGAAAAGCGAACTTAAGCCTGCGGGCAATCAGGCTTTTGGCGATGCCCGGCGGCCCAAGCAGAAACACGCTTTCACCGCTCAACGCCGCCAGTAAACAGAGGCGAATGGCGTGGCTACGCTCGAACAGGCCTTTCTCCAGCGCGCTGCTGAGGCGGGAAATTCTTTCTGCTAATAAATGTGAGTGAGCCATAATAGTTTTGCATCCTTTCGCCGTCGTGGCGGCCAGTTGAAGCGAGTATAGACGTTTCAGTCAGGGCTGGTAATAGACTGAAGTGCGGCGCAATTCTCTTTGCGCTACATTAATGCGGTTGCATTTAGGGGTACGATTTTGCGATGAATCGTGCATACTGTGCGCTTTTTGTGGGCCAAGGGACAGGAACACATTTGTTATTTAAACGAAAAGACTAGTCTATGAGCACTGATAATAAGCAATCATTACCCGCAATAACGCTTGCGGCGATCGGGGTTGTCTACGGTGATATCGGCACCAGCCCGCTTTATACGCTTCGTGAATGTCTGTCCGGCCAGTTTGGTTTTGGTGTTGAACGCGATGCCGTGTTTGGCTTCCTGTCCCTCATTTTCTGGCTGCTGATCCTGGTGGTTTCCGTTAAATACCTTTCCTTCGTTATGCGTGCTGATAACGCAGGTGAAGGTGGGATCCTGACCCTGATGTCCCTTGCCGGACGCAATACCTCGGCCAGAATGACCTCAGTACTGGTGATTATCGGCCTGATTGGCGGCAGTTTCTTCTACGGAGAGGTGGTGATAACGCCCGCGATTTCGGTCCTCTCGGCGATTGAGGGACTGGAGATTATCGCACCGCAGCTTGATACGTGGGTCGTCCCGCTGGCAATAATCGTGCTGACGCTGCTGTTTGCGATCCAGAAGCACGGTACGGGGCTGGTGGGCAAACTGTTTGCGCCGATTATGCTGGCCTGGTTCCTGATCCTGGCGGCGCTTGGCTTGCGCAGCATTATCGCCAACCCGGAAGTGCTGCATGCGCTAAACCCTTACTGGGCCGTGCATTTCTTCCTCGAATATAAAGTGGTCTCCTTCGTGGCGCTGGGTGCCGTCGTGCTCTCCATCACCGGTGTGGAAGCGCTGTATGCAGACATGGGCCACTTCGGGAAACTGCCTATCCGCGTGGCATGGTTTATCGTGGTGCTGCCGTCGCTGGTGCTGAACTACTTCGGCCAGGGCGCGCTGCTGCTCAAGAACCCGGAAGCGATTAAGAACCCGTTTTTCCTGCTGGCACCCGACTGGGCGCTGGTGCCGATGCTGATCCTGGCGACGCTGGCGACCGTTATTGCCTCTCAGGCGGTGATTTCCGGGGTGTTTTCTCTGACGCGTCAGGCCGTGCGTCTGGGTTATCTCTCACCGATGCGCATCATCCATACCTCTGAGATGGAGTCGGGCCAGATCTACATCCCGTTCGTTAACTGGCTGCTCTATTTTGCGGTGGTGATTGTCATCGTCAGCTTCGAGCACTCCAGCAACCTGGCGGCGGCGTACGGTATTGCGGTAACCGGTACGATGGTGCTGACATCGATTCTTTCCACCACGGTGGCGTACCGAAACTGGCACTGGAATAAGTTCCTTGTGGCGATGATTCTGGTGGGCTTCCTGTGCATCGACGTGCCGCTGTTCTCTGCGAACCTCGACAAGATTGTTTCCGGCGGCTGGCTGCCGTTGACGCTCGGTCTGGTGATGTTCATCGTTATGACCACCTGGAAAAGCGAGCGTTTCCGCCTGCTGCGCCGCATGCACGAGCACGGGAACTCTCTGGAGGCGATGATCGCTTCTCTGGAAAAATCCCCGCCGGTCCGCGTGCCGGGCACCGCGGTGTACATGTCTCGCGCGCTGAACGTGATCCCGTTTGCGCTGATGCATAACCTCAAGCATAACAAGGTCCTGCACGAGCGCGTGATCCTGCTGACGCTGCGCACCGAAGATGCACCTTACGTTCACAACGTGCGTCGCGTTCAGATTGAGCAGCTTTCTCCGACCTTCTGGCGCGTGGTGGCAAGCTACGGCTGGCGTGAAACACCGAACGTGGAAGAGGTGTTCCACCGCTGCGGCCTGGAAGGGCTGAGCTGCCGCATGATGGAGACATCGTTCTTTATGTCGCACGAGTCGCTGATCATCGGCAAGCGACCGTGGTATCTGCGCCTGCGCGGCAAGCTGTACCTCATCCTGCAGCGTAACGCCCTGCGCGCGCCTGACCAGTTTGAGATCCCGCCTAACCGCGTGATTGAGCTGGGAACGCAGGTCGAGATCTAAGTCTTTGAGCGGCCTGATGCCCTCACACTGACCCTCTCCCACAGGGAGAGGGCGCAAACATAAAAACGGTAACCTGACGGTTACCGTTTTGCATTTACCTCCCCTCCATTTCACTTAGCGAAACGTTTCGACGTCGATCACAAATCTGTTACGTCGTGATGGTTTTCTGAACATTTCTGGCGCTACACTACTTTTAGCGAAACGTTTCGCTAGTGGAGCAAGAAAATGAAGAAAGGCACTGTACTCAACTCAGAAATCTCATCGGTTATTTCCCGTCTTGGGCATACCGATTCGCTGGTGGTTTGCGATGCAGGCTTACCGGTTCCGCGCAGCACAACCCGTATTGATATGGCGTTAACGCAGGGCGTTCCCTCGTTTATGCAGGTACTGGAAGTCGTTACCGCGGAGATGCAGGTTGAGAAGGCCATTCTCGCGGCGGAAATCAAACAACATAATCCGCAACTCCACGAAACGTTGCTCAGCCACCTTGAGCAACTGCAACAACACCAGGGAAACACCATCGAAATTCGTTACACGACGCACGAACAATTCAAACAACAAACCGCAGACAGTCAGGCGGTGATTCGCAGCGGGGAGTGTTCCCCGTATGCGAATATCATTCTCTGTGCTGGCGTCACCTTCTGAGGCCATCATGGACGCATTACTGCAACTCAAAGGGATCGATAAGTCGTTCCCGGGCGTAAAAGCCCTCTCCGGCGCGGCGCTGAACGTCTACCCCGGGCGCGTGATGGCGCTGGTGGGCGAAAACGGTGCCGGCAAATCCACCATGATGAAGGTGCTGACCGGTATCTACCAACGGGATGCGGGTTCCCTTGTCTGGCTGGGTAAAGAGACCACCTTTACTGGCCCGAAATCCTCTCAGGAAGCCGGAATCGGGATTATTCACCAGGAGCTGAACCTGATCCCGCAGCTTACCATTGCGGAGAACATCTTCCTCGGCCGTGAATTCGTGAACCGCTTCGGCAAAATCGACTGGAAAACCATGTATGCCGAGGCCGACAAGCTGCTGGCGAAGCTGAACCTGCGCTTTAAGAGCGACCGCCTGGTCGGCGATCTCTCCATTGGCGACCAGCAGATGGTGGAAATCGCGAAGGTGCTGAGCTTTGAGTCCAAAGTCATCATCATGGATGAACCGACCGACGCCCTAACCGATACCGAAACCGAATCCCTGTTCCGCGTGATCCGCGAGCTGAAGTCGCAGGGGCGCGGAATTGTCTATATCTCTCACCGCATGAAAGAGATCTTCGAAATCTGCGACGACGTCACCGTATTCCGCGACGGGCAGTTTATTGCCGAGCGCGAAGTGGCCACGCTGACCGAAGATACGCTCATCGAAATGATGGTGGGACGTAAGCTCGAAGATCAGTACCCGCATCTGGATAAGCTGCCTGGCGAGATCCGCCTGAAGGTGGATAACCTCTGCGGCCCGGGCGTGAACGACGTGACCTTTACCCTGCGTCAGGGCGAGATCCTCGGCGTGGCGGGCCTGATGGGCGCGGGACGTACCGAGCTGATGAAAGTGCTGTACGGCGCGCTGCCGCGCACCAGCGGCTATGTCACCCTCGACGGTCATGAAGTGGTAACCCGCTCCCCGCAGGATGGTCTGGCGAACGGCATCGTCTACATTTCTGAAGACCGCAAGCGCGACGGCCTGGTGCTCGGCATGTCGGTGAAAGAGAACATGTCCCTGACCGCGCTGCGCTATTTCAGCCATAGCGGCGGCAGCCTGAAGCACAAAGACGAGCAGCAAGCGGTCAGCGATTTTATCCGCCTCTTTAACGTCAAAACCCCGTCGATGGAGCAGGCTATTGGCCTGCTGTCCGGCGGCAATCAGCAGAAAGTGGCGATTGCCCGCGGGCTGATGACTCGCCCGAAAGTGCTGATCCTCGACGAGCCCACCCGCGGCGTGGACGTGGGGGCGAAGAAAGAGATCTATCAGCTGATTAACCAGTTCAAGGCCGACGGTCTGAGCATCATTCTGGTCTCTTCCGAGATGCCAGAAGTATTAGGCATGAGCGATCGCATTATCGTCATGCATGAAGGGCATCTCGGCGGTGAATTCACTCGCGAGCAGGCCACCCAGGAAGTTCTGATGGCTGCCGCTGTGGGCAAGCTTAATCGCGTGAATCAGGAGTAAGAAGATGACTACCCAGGCTGTTTCTGGTCGCCGCTATTTCACAAAGGCGTGGCTGATGGAGCAAAAATCGCTGATTGCCCTGCTGGTGCTGATCGCGATTGTGTCGACCATGAGCCCGAACTTTTTCACCGTGAATAACCTGTTCAACATTCTGCAGCAAACGTCGGTGAACGCCATTATGGCGGTCGGCATGACGCTGGTGATTTTGACCTCGGGTATCGATCTGTCCGTCGGTTCCCTGCTGGCGCTCACCGGCGCGATCGCCGCTTCGATTGTCGGCATTGAAGTCAACGCGCTGGTGGCGGTTGCCGCTGCCTTGGCTGCAGGTGCGGCGATTGGCGCCGTCACCGGCGTGATTGTGGCAAAAGGCCGCGTTCAGGCGTTTATCGCCACGCTGGTGATGATGCTGCTGCTGCGCGGTGTGACCATGGTTTACACCAACGGTAGCCCGGTCAACACCGGCTTTACCGATAACGCGGATCTGTTTGGCTGGTTCGGTATCGGTCGCCCGCTGGGCGTTCCGACGCCGGTCTGGATCATGGCTATCGTCTTCCTGGCGGCGTGGTACATGCTTCACCACACCCGTCTGGGCCGCTATATCTATGCGCTGGGCGGTAACGAAGCGGCAACGCGCCTGTCCGGTATCAGCGTTAATAAAGTCAAAATTATCGTTTACTCCCTGTGCGGCCTGCTGGCGTCACTGGCCGGTATCATCGAAGTGGCGCGTCTTTCTTCCGCGCAGCCGACGGCGGGTACGGGGTATGAGCTGGATGCTATCGCGGCAGTGGTTCTGGGCGGTACGAGTCTCGCGGGCGGTAAAGGTCGCATTGTTGGGACATTGATCGGCGCACTGATTCTCGGTTTCCTGAATAATGGTTTGAATTTGTTAGGTGTTTCCTCCTATTACCAGATGATCGTTAAGGCAGTGGTGATTTTGCTGGCGGTACTGGTAGACAACAAAAAACAGTAACTGACGACACTACAGGACATCTTAGATATGAACATGAAAAAACTGGCTACCCTGGTTTCCGCTGTCGCGCTGAGCGCAACCGTAAGTGCTAACGCCATGGCGAAAGATACCATCGCGCTGGTTGTCTCTACCCTGAACAACCCGTTCTTCGTCTCCCTGAAGGACGGTGCGCAGAAAGAAGCGGACAAACTGGGCTACAACCTGGTGGTGCTGGATTCCCAGAACAACCCGGCGAAAGAGCTGGCTAACGTTCAGGACCTAACCGTTCGCGGCACCAAGATTCTGCTGATCAACCCAACCGACTCTGACGCCGTAGGTAACGCTGTGAAGATGGCAAACCAGGCGAAGATCCCGGTCATCACCCTGGACCGTCAGGCGTCTAAAGGTGACGTGGTCAGCCACATTGCCTCTGATAACGTGCTGGGCGGCAAAATCGCCGGTGATTACATCGCGAAGAAAGCCGGTGAAGGCGCGAAAGTTATCGAACTGCAGGGGATTGCCGGTACGTCCGCCGCGCGCGAGCGTGGTGAAGGCTTCCAGCAGGCCGTGGCTGCACACAAATTCAACGTGCTGGCCAGCCAGCCAGCAGATTTTGATCGTACTAAAGGCCTGAACGTCATGCAGAACCTGCTGACCGCACACCCAGACGTGCAGGCGGTCTTCGCCCAGAACGACGAAATGGCGCTGGGCGCGCTGCGTGCGCTGCAGACCGCAGGTAAATCTGATGTGATGGTTGTCGGATTTGACGGCACGCCGGATGGTGAAAAAGCGGTAAACGATGGCAAACTGGCTGCGACCATCGCTCAGCTGCCTGAGCAGATTGGCGCCACTGGCGTTGAAACTGCCGACAAAGTGCTGAAGGGCGAAAAAGTTCAGGCCAAATACCCTGTTGACCTGAAGCTGGTTATCAAGCAGTAAACGGCGAATCAGGCAGTCGCTGGCTGCCTGAGGGACACCAATAAAGAAAAGTGTGGCATACGCCACCGGGTAACACCGGTGGCGCTCTCAGATGGACAACCCAACCATGAAAACCGCAGGCAATCTCGTCGTCCTTGGCAGTATCAATGCCGATCACATTCTTAACCTTGAAACCTTCCCTACCCCGGGCGAAACCGTCACCGGTAATCAGTATCAGGTTGCATTTGGCGGTAAAGGCGCAAACCAGGCCGTCGCTGCCGGTCGCAGCGGGGCGAATATTGCGTTTATCGCCTGCACGGGTGATGACGATACCGGCGAGCGCGTACGTAAACAGCTGGCGAGCGACAACATTGATATCGCACCGGTCAGCGTTGTGGCAGGGGAATCTACCGGCGTGGCGCTGATTTTCGTTAACGCTGAAGGTGAGAATGTCATCGGTATTCATGCTGGCGCTAACGCCGCGCTGACGACGGATCGCGTTGAAGCGCAGCGTGCAATCATCGGCGAAGCCGAAGCCCTGCTGATGCAGCTGGAGTCACCCGTTGAAAGCGTGCTGGCCGCCGCCAAAATTGCGCATGAAAATCATACCACTGTCGTACTTAACCCGGCCCCTGCGCGTGTATTATCAGACGAGCTGCTGGCGCTGGTGGACATCATTACGCCAAACGAAACCGAAGCGGAAAAGCTGACGGGCATTCGCGTTGAAAATGATGACGATGCCGCACGAGCCGCGCGTGCACTGCACGATAAGGGCATCGGTACCGTGATTATTACCCTGGGTAGCCGTGGGGTGTGGGCAAGCGTCAATGGCGAAGGCCGCCGCGTGCCGGGCTTTAAGGTCAAAGCGATTGACACCATCGCAGCGGGAGATACTTTCAATGGTGCACTGGTGACCGCGCTGCTGGAAGGCAAGAGAATGGATGACGCTATCCGCTTCGCGCACGCTGCCGCCGCGATTGCGGTGACGCGCAAGGGCGCTCAGCCTTCCGTTCCGTGGCGTAAAGAGATTGATGAATTCTTAAGTCAGCAGGGGTAACGCTTGGCCACAATGAAAGATGTCGCCCGCATGGCGGGCGTTTCTACCTCGACGGTCTCTCACGTTATTAACAACGATCGCTTCGTCAGCGAGGCGATTCGGGAGAAAGTTGAAGCCGCGGTAAAAGATCTCAACTATGCGCCGTCAGCGCTGGCGCGCAGCCTTAAGCTCAACCAGACGCGCACCATCGGCATGCTGATCACCGCCAGTACCAACCCCTTTTATTCAGAACTGGTTCGCGGCGTGGAGCGCAGCTGCTTCGAGCGCGGCTACAGCCTGGTGCTGTGCAATACCGAAGGGGACGAGCAGCGCATGAACCGTAACCTGGAAACGCTGATGCAAAAACGCGTCGACGGGCTACTGCTGCTTTGTACCGAAACGCACCAGCCTTCGAAAGAGATTATTCAGCGCTACCCTTCGATCCCCACCGTGATGATGGACTGGGCGCCGTTCGACGGAACCAGCGATCTCATTCAGGATAACTCCCTGCTGGGCGGTGATATGGCGACTCAGTATCTGATTGATAAAGGCTATACCCGCATCGCCTGTATTACCGGCCCGCTGGATAAAACCCCGGCGCGTTTGCGTCTGGAAGGGTATCTCTCCGCCATGGAGCGAGCGGGGCTCGCCATTCCTGATGGCTACCGGATTACCGGCGACTTTGAATTTAACGGTGGCTTCGAGGCAATGCAGACACTCCTGACGCAGGCGCAGCGTCCGCAGGCGGTTTTTATTGGTAACGATGCGATGGCGTTTGGTGCCTATCAGGCGCTGTATCAGGCGGGGCTACGCGTGCCGGACGATATGGCGGTGATTGGCTACGATGATATCGAACTTGCCCGTTACATGACGCCGCCGCTGACCACCATTCATCAGCCGAAAGATGAACTGGGCGAGCTGGCCATCGATGTGCTGATCCACCGTATGGCGCAGCCCACGCTGCAACAGCAGCGCCTGCAGCTTACTCCTGTTCTGATGGAACGGGGTTCGGTTTAGCCTTCTCTTTGTGGCGCTCTTTAATCAGGTTTCGTCCGTCTTTCGGTTTAAGCAGCATAAAGACCAGCGCCGATACCACGGTAAGCGCGCCCATGGTGATAAAGGTATAGTGGAACTGCTCAACGGTATTGGCGCTGTCAAAACCCTCATAAAAGCGCAGCACCGCTGCACTCACGGCAACCCCTAAACTGATCGACAGCTGCTGCGTTACCGCCAGCACGCTGTTGCCGCTGCTGGCGTTTTCGTCGGTCAGATCGGCAAGGGTGATGGTGTTCATCGACGTGAACTGCGTCGACATTGCCATGCCCAACACAAACAGCGGCAGGATCAGCATCCAGACGGGTAACGCCGCGGATTGCAGCGAGAACTGCGCGATCATCAGACCGATAAAGACCGTCACGCCAACCAGCGTCTTACGATAGCCAAACCAGCGCAGCACCTGCGTAACGGTGGATTTTGCCAGAATCGAGCCCATTGCCGTGGGCGCCATCATGCAGCCAGCGATCAGGGCCGGGTAGCCGAAACCCACCTGCAGCATTAACGGCATCAGGAACGGTACACAACCCGTTCCCAGACGAGACGCAATGTTGCCTGCAATCCCAACGGAAAACGTTCGGGTATTAAAGAGCCCCAGGGAGATTAACGGCGTAGGGTGACGGCGCGCGTGACGTATATAAAGAAGGAATAACAGAATCCCGGCGAGGATAACGGAGAGCGCCAACCACGTCGCGACGATCTTCTCGCCAAACAGCTCCATCCCGCTTGAGAATAACACCAGGCTCAGGCCAAACAGGAAAAAGCCGCCCATGTCGAAGCTGCGTCTTGGCGTGGTGAAGTTCGGCATATATTTGCGGGCATACAGTAGGCCCGCAACGCCAATCGGAATATTAATCAGGAAGATCCAGTGCCAGCTTGCCCAGGTGACAAACACGCCGCCGAGTACCGGGCCAAGTATCGGGCCGACAAGACCCGGCATGGTGACGAAGTTGAGCACGGGAAGCAATTCGCTTCTGGGATAGGCTCGCAGCAAGGCAAGGCGCGCCACCGGCATCATCATCGCGCCGCCAATGCCCTGTAATACGCGGAAGATAACCAGCTCCGTTAAGGATGAGGAGAGCGCGCAGGCCAGCGAACCGAGCGTAAAGAGCGTCACGGCCAGCATGAAAATTCTGCGGGTGCCGAAGCGGTCGGCCAGCCAGCCGCTGACCGGGATCAGCATGGCGACCGTCAGGGTGTAGCTGATGATGGCGGACTGCATCGCCAGCGGGGAGCGGTTGAGGCTTTGCGCAATAGCGGGGAGGGCGGTGTTGAGGATGGTGGCATCCAGTGCCTGCATAAAAAACGCCATGGCCGCAATCCACGGCAATCCTGCCATGCTGCGCGCTTTTTTCTTTGTCATTTATTTACCTGCTGGTGGGTGGGCGCGGCCAGCAATGCCTGGCACGCACTCAGGGCTCGCTGCCCGTCGCTTTCCTGAATGGCATCCACTATCGCCTGATGCAAATCCAGTTTTACCACTTCGTTGTGCGTAATAGAGGTAAAGTAGGTGTGATACACCGAATGAAATAAAGAGGCAAAAGAGGTGAGGAACGGATTGGCGCTCATCATATAGATATGTTCATGCCAGGCCATATCGACCTCAACCCAGCGTTCGCGGTTGAAGTTTTTTTTCAGGAACACCATCTCTTCCATCAACGCGTTAAGCTGCGCTTTTTGTTCTGCCGTTCCTAGCGTGGCGGCAAGCAGACATGCCTGAGGTTCAAGGCTGCTGCGCATCACCAGAAAGTGATCGACAACCTGATGAAAGTTATCTTCCGTCATCCACCAGGAGAGCAGCTCCTGATCGAGAAAATTCCAGTTACTCTGTGGCATCACGCGTGTGCCAATACGAGGACGTGGAAGCACCATACCTTTTGCCGTCAGGGTTTTCACCGCTTCACGCACGGCGGTACGGCTCACCCCAAACTGCTCACCCAGCTCCATTTCGCCCGGCAGGATACTACCCGGGGCATATTTACCCGCTAAAATCCGCTGAGCCAGCTTTTCTGCCAGCACATACGACAGGTTTTTTTGGGCGGCCAGCTGTTGTGCGCTTAATGGCATCGCGTTCATTCCTTAAAGATTCATGCTGATAATTATGCCACCTCGAATGTGATTATGGTTGCAGATACATCAAATAGAACAATTTGTAGCTTGATTTCATCGCTGTTGGTGAAAAAAAACGCGGATAGAAACTTTTTTTAAATTTCCTCTTGTCACGTCAGAATAACTCCCTATAATGCGCCTCCACTGACACGGAACAACGGCACGCAAGCCGCCGGGTCAGCAGAGAAAAGCGAAAATAAACGCTTGACTCTGAAGCGGGAAAGCGTAATATGCACACCCCGCGCCGCAGCGAAAACGAAGCGGCACTGCTCTTTAACAATTTATCAGACAATCTGTGTGGGCACTCAAAGTGACATGGATTCTTAATGTCTTCGGACAATAAATGAATACCAAGTCTCTGAGTGAACATACGTAATTCATTACGAAGTTTAATTCACGAGCATCAAACTTAAATTGAAGAGTTTGATCATGGCTCAGATTGAACGCTGGCGGCAGGCCTAACACATGCAAGTCGAGCGGTAGCACAGAGGAGCTTGCTCCTCGGGTGACGAGCGGCGGACGGGTGAGTAATGTCTGGGAAACTGCCTGATGGAGGGGGATAACTACTGGAAACGGTAGCTAATACCGCATAACGTCGCAAGACCAAAGAGGGGGACCTTCGGGCCTCTTGCCATCAGATGTGCCCAGATGGGATTAGCTAGTAGGTGGGGTAACGGCTCACCTAGGCGACGATCCCTAGCTGGTCTGAGAGGATGACCAGCCACACTGGAACTGAGACACGGTCCAGACTCCTACGGGAGGCAGCAGTGGGGAATATTGCACAATGGGCGCAAGCCTGATGCAGCCATGCCGCGTGTATGAAGAAGGCCTTCGGGTTGTAAAGTACTTTCAGCGGGGAGGAAGGTGTTGAGGCTAATAACCTCAGCAATTGACGTTACCCGCAGAAGAAGCACCGGCTAACTCCGTGCCAGCAGCCGCGGTAATACGGAGGGTGCAAGCGTTAATCGGAATTACTGGGCGTAAAGCGCACGCAGGCGGTCTGTCAAGTCGGATGTGAAATCCCCGGGCTCAACCTGGGAACTGCATTCGAAACTGGCAGGCTAGAGTCTTGTAGAGGGGGGTAGAATTCCAGGTGTAGCGGTGAAATGCGTAGAGATCTGGAGGAATACCGGTGGCGAAGGCGGCCCCCTGGACAAAGACTGACGCTCAGGTGCGAAAGCGTGGGGAGCAAACAGGATTAGATACCCTGGTAGTCCACGCCGTAAACGATGTCGACTTGGAGGTTGTGCCCTTGAGGCGTGGCTTCCGGAGCTAACGCGTTAAGTCGACCGCCTGGGGAGTACGGCCGCAAGGTTAAAACTCAAATGAATTGACGGGGGCCCGCACAAGCGGTGGAGCATGTGGTTTAATTCGATGCAACGCGAAGAACCTTACCTACTCTTGACATCCAGAGAACTTTCCAGAGATGGATTGGTGCCTTCGGGAACTCTGAGACAGGTGCTGCATGGCTGTCGTCAGCTCGTGTTGTGAAATGTTGGGTTAAGTCCCGCAACGAGCGCAACCCTTATCCTTTGTTGCCAGCGGTTAGGCCGGGAACTCAAAGGAGACTGCCAGTGATAAACTGGAGGAAGGTGGGGATGACGTCAAGTCATCATGGCCCTTACGAGTAGGGCTACACACGTGCTACAATGGCGCATACAAAGAGAAGCGACCTCGCGAGAGCAAGCGGACCTCATAAAGTGCGTCGTAGTCCGGATTGGAGTCTGCAACTCGACTCCATGAAGTCGGAATCGCTAGTAATCGTAGATCAGAATGCTACGGTGAATACGTTCCCGGGCCTTGTACACACCGCCCGTCACACCATGGGAGTGGGTTGCAAAAGAAGTAGGTAGCTTAACCTTCGGGAGGGCGCTTACCACTTTGTGATTCATGACTGGGGTGAAGTCGTAACAAGGTAACCGTAGGGGAACCTGCGGTTGGATCACCTCCTTACCTTAAAGAACCTGCCTTTGCAGTGCTCACACAGATTGTCTGATGAAAAGTAAATAGCAAGGCGTCTTGCGATTGAGACTTCAGTGTCCCCTTCGTCTAGAGGCCCAGGACACCGCCCTTTCACGGCGGTAACAGGGGTTCGAATCCCCTAGGGGACGCCACTTGCTGGTTCGTGAGTGAAAGTCACCTGCCGTCATATCTCAAAACAGACTTACGAGTCTTGTTTGAGATATTTGCTCTTTAAAAATCTGGATCAAGCTGAAAATTGAAACGACACACATTTTATGTGTGTTCGAGTCTCTCAAATTTTCGCAATCATGAAGTGAAACATCTTCGGGTTGTGAGGTTAAGCGACTAAGCGTACACGGTGGATGCCCTGGCAGTCAGAGGCGATGAAGGACGTGCTAATCTGCGAAAAGCGCCGGCGAGGTGATATGAACCTTTGACCCGGCGATGTCCGAATGGGGAAACCCAGTGTGTTCCGACACACTATCGTTAACTGAATACATAGGTTAACGAGGCGAACCGGGGGAACTGAAACATCTAAGTACCCCGAGGAAAAGAAATCAACCGAGATTCCCCCAGTAGCGGCGAGCGAACGGGGAGCAGCCCAGAGTCTGAATCAGCTTGTGTGTTAGTGGAAGCGTCTGGAAAGTCGCACGGTACAGGGTGACAGTCCCGTACACGAAAGCACACAGGTTGTGAACTCGAAGAGTAGGGCGGGACACGTGGTATCCTGTCTGAATATGGGGGGACCATCCTCCAAGGCTAAATACTCCTGACTGACCGATAGTGAACCAGTACCGTGAGGGAAAGGCGAAAAGAACCCCGGCGAGGGGAGTGAAAAAGAACCTGAAACCGTGTACGTACAAGCAGTGGGAGCACCTTCGTGGTGTGACTGCGTACCTTTTGTATAATGGGTCAGCGACTTATATTCTGTAGCAAGGTTAACCGTATAGGGGAGCCGAAGGGAAACCGAGTCTTAACTGGGCGTTAAGTTGCAGGGTATAGACCCGAAACCCGGTGATCTAGCCATGGGCAGGTTGAAGGTTGGGTAACACTAACTGGAGGACCGAACCGACTAATGTTGAAAAATTAGCGGATGACTTGTGGCTGGGGGTGAAAGGCCAATCAAACCGGGAGATAGCTGGTTCTCCCCGAAAGCTATTTAGGTAGCGCCTCGTGAACTCATCTTCGGGGGTAGAGCACTGTTTCGGCTAGGGGGCCATCCCGGCTTACCAACCCGATGCAAACTACGAATACCGAAGAATGTTATCACGGGAGACACACGGCGGGTGCTAACGTCCGTCGTGAAGAGGGAAACAACCCAGACCGCCAGCTAAGGTCCCAAAGTCATGGTTAAGTGGGAAACGATGTGGGAAGGCACAGACAGCCAGGATGTTGGCTTAGAAGCAGCCATCATTTAAAGAAAGCGTAATAGCTCACTGGTCGAGTCGGCCTGCGCGGAAGATGTAACGGGGCTAAACCATGCACCGAAGCTGCGGCAGCGACGCTTATGCGTTGTTGGGTAGGGGAGCGTTCTGTAAGCCGTTGAAGGTGGCCTGTGAGGGTTGCTGGAGGTATCAGAAGTGCGAATGCTGACATAAGTAACGATAAAGCGGGTGAAAAGCCCGCTCGCCGGAAGACCAAGGGTTCCTGTCCAACGTTAATCGGGGCAGGGTGAGTCGACCCCTAAGGCGAGGCCGAAAGGCGTAGTCGATGGGAAACAGGTTAATATTCCTGTACTTGGTGTTGCTGCGAAGGGGGGACGGAGAAGGCTATGTTAGCCGGGCGACGGTTGTCCCGGTTTAAGCATGTAGGCGGAGGTTCCAGGTAAATCCGGTACCTTTTAACGCTGAGGTGTGATGACGAGGCACTACGGTGCTGAAGTAACAAATGCCCTGCTTCCAGGAAAAGCCTCTAAGCATCAGGTAACACGAAATCGTACCCCAAACCGACACAGGTGGTCAGGTAGAGAATACCAAGGCGCTTGAGAGAACTCGGGTGAAGGAACTAGGCAAAATGGTGCCGTAACTTCGGGAGAAGGCACGCTGATATGTAGGTGAAGCCCCTGCGGGTGGAGCTGAAATCAGTCGAAGATACCAGCTGGCTGCAACTGTTTATTAAAAACACAGCACTGTGCAAACACGAAAGTGGACGTATACGGTGTGACGCCTGCCCGGTGCCGGAAGGTTAATTGATGGGGTTAGCGGCAACGCGAAGCTCTTGATCGAAGCCCCGGTAAACGGCGGCCGTAACTATAACGGTCCTAAGGTAGCGAAATTCCTTGTCGGGTAAGTTCCGACCTGCACGAATGGCGTAATGATGGCCAGGCTGTCTCCACCCGAGACTCAGTGAAATTGAACTCGCTGTGAAGATGCAGTGTACCCGCGGCAAGACGGAAAGACCCCGTGAACCTTTACTATAGCTTGACACTGAACACTGGTCCTTGATGTGTAGGATAGGTGGGAGGCTTTGAAGCGTGGACGCCAGTCTGCGTGGAGCCGTCCTTGAAATACCACCCTTTAATGGCTGGTGTTCTAACGTAGACCCGTGATCCGGGTTGCGGACAGTGTCTGGTGGGTAGTTTGACTGGGGCGGTCTCCTCCCAAAGAGTAACGGAGGAGCACGAAGGTTAGCTAATCCTGGTCGGACATCAGGAGGTTAGTGCAATGGCATAAGCTAGCTTGACTGCGAGAGTGACGGCTCGAGCAGGTGCGAAAGCAGGTCATAGTGATCCGGTGGTTCTGAATGGAAGGGCCATCGCTCAACGGATAAAAGGTACTCCGGGGATAACAGGCTGATACCGCCCAAGAGTTCATATCGACGGCGGTGTTTGGCACCTCGATGTCGGCTCATCACATCCTGGGGCTGAAGTAGGTCCCAAGGGTATGGCTGTTCGCCATTTAAAGTGGTACGCGAGCTGGGTTTAGAACGTCGTGAGACAGTTCGGTCCCTATCTGCCGTGGGCGCTGGAGAATTGAGGGGGGCTGCTCCTAGTACGAGAGGACCGGAGTGGACGCATCACTGGTGTTCGGGTTGTCATGCCAATGGCACTGCCCGGTAGCTAAATGCGGAAAAGATAAGTGCTGAAAGCATCTAAGCACGAAACTTGCCCCGAGATGAGTTCTCCCTGACCCTTTAAGGGTCCTGAAGGAACGTTGAAGACGACGACGTTGATAGGTCGGGTGTGTAAGCGCAGCGATGCGTTGAGCTAACCGATACTAATGAACCGTGAGGCTTAACCTTACAACGCCGAAGCTGTTTCGGCGGTGAGACAGACAATCAGATTTCAGCTTTGATACAGATTAAACAGAATTTGCCTGGCGGCTTTAGCGCGGTGGTCCCACCTGACCCCATGCCGAACTCAGAAGTGAAACGCCGTAGCGCCGATGGTAGTGTGGGGTCTCCCCATGTGAGAGTAGGGAACTGCCAGGCATCAAATAAGTGAAGAGGCCATCCGGAAGGATGGCCTTTTTGCGTTTCTGAACCCGCTAACTTTGTAGGCCGGGTAAGGCAAAGCCGCCATCCGGCAAGTCAAACAGCACCCCATGTCACAATAAATTCCGCTATCCCCTCCACATCATTTAAGTCCAGCACTGGAACCTCAAGCGTCAATGCAACATCACTGGCCACCGCAATCACATGCTCATCCAGCGTTAACTCGCTGAAATCATGCCCGGCATCGCTTCTGAACAGCAGGATCTTAGGCACGGCCTCATGCTTAAATCCCTCAACCAGCACCAGATCCAGGGTGGAGTGATCCATCCGGCTGACCAGATAAGCGAGATCCAGCGGTGCCTCGTCCGGCGTTTCTGTCATTAACGCCCAGCGCTGAGAACTTGCCACCATCGTTTGCGCTGCACCCGCTTTACGCAGCGCATAGCTATCTTTGCCCGGCGTATCAACATCCATATTATGGTGTGTGTGCTTAATCAATCCTGGACGAATACCTCTGGCACAAAGCGCAGGAATGAGCTTTTTCAGCAGCGTCGTTTTCCCGGTCCCACTCCAGGCGGAAATGGCTACAACAGGTATCATCTTTTCTCCTGCATCATCTGCAAATCCTCACGCGTATTCACGTTCACAAAGGCTGATTTCACATCGCTAAAATCAACGGGATGGCCGCCAGATTCGCGCATAAAAACCATCACCCTGCGTTCTCCCGAAGCCAGATAGGCATGCAGGGATGGCGCTAGCGATCGGTGCATCAATGCGATAGCGGGATGGTCGCGCTCGCCGTCATGTGCCCAAACCACAGGGGCCGAACCGTGAAGCAGTAACAGGCGCTCGACAAGACAGGGCGGAATAAACGGAGTATCGCAGGGACAGAAGATAAACCACTCTCCATGAGACTGTTGCATAACCGAAAGCATACCGGCCAGCGGTCCCGGGTAATCCTCAAGAATATCCTGATAAACGGCGTACCCGCTTTGCCGGTAAGTGTCGATATGCCGGTTAGCGCTAATGACCATTGTCGATACCTGACCTGCGAGCGTATTGGCGACATGCTGCCACAAGGGTTTGCCATTAAGAAGCTGAAGCCCCTTATCTTTTCCCCCCATTCGCGTCGCTCTGCCACCTGCCAGAACGACCCCAATGATTTCCTGGCTAAGATTCACGAATATCGCCTCTTTTATTGTGGGATTGACCCTGCTAACGTGTCACTCTAAATGAAAGGAGCACCACCATGAAATGTAAACGTCTGAATGAAGTTATTGAACTCCTCCAGCCCGCCTGGCAAAAAGAGCCAGAGCTAAATCTGATGCAATTTTTACAGAAACTGGCGAAAGAGTCAGGTTTTGACGGCGATCTGGCAGACCTTTCTGACGACATCCTGATCTACCACCTTAAAATGCGCGACTCCGCCAAAGGTGCTGTTATTCCTGGTATTCAGAAAGATTATGAGGAAGATTTTAAGACCGCACTATTGCGCGCCCGAGGCGTAATTAAAGAGTAAAAGCTTGTAAGCGGTGGCACCGAAATCGCCACAAGATGATATCCTGAATCATTCGTATAATTTCCGGATGATCGGATGAACGACCAGGCTTTTACTTTCCAGACATTACACCCGGACACCATTATGGATGCCCTGTTTGAACAGGGTATTCGGGTGGATTCCGGGCTAACCCCATTAAACAGCTACGAAAACCGCGTCTATCAATTTCAGGACGAGGATCGTCAGCGCTTTGTCGTAAAGTTCTATCGTCCTGAACGCTGGTCCGCAGAACAAATTCAGGAAGAGCATCAGTTCGCTCACGATCTGCTGGATGATGATGTACCCGTTGCCGCACCGCTAAAATTCAATAACCAAACGCTCCTGACGCACGAAGGGTTTTACTACGCGGTATTCCCGAGCCTGGGTGGGCGCCAGTTTGAGGCGGATAATATCGATCAGATGGAGTGGGTTGCCCGCTATCTTGGGCGTATACACCAGACGGGACGCAAAAAAGCGTTTATTGCCCGCCCGACTATCGGGATTCAGGAATATCTCACGGAACCGCGCGAAATATTCGCAGCGTCTGCAATGATCCCCGCTGCGCTCAAGGATGACTTCCTGAGCGCTACCGATAAGCTTATTGCTGCAGTGAAAACTGGCTGGCGCGATGATATTTCCGTCCTGCGCCTGCATGGCGATTGTCACGCCGGAAATATTCTCTGGCGCGATGGCCCACTGTTTGTCGATCTCGATGATGCGCGAATGGGGCCAGCGGTTCAGGATCTGTGGATGCTGCTCAACGGTGACAAAGCCGAGCAACGCATGCAGCTTGAAACCATTATTGAAGCTTATGAAGAATTTAGCCCGTTTAATTCAGACGAAATTGCCCTGATTGAGCCTTTACGTGCGATGCGTTTTGTATATTATCTCGCATGGTTAATCAGGCGTTGGGACGATCCCGCATTTCCGCGTAATTTCCCGTGGCTTACCGGAGAAGATTACTGGCGTAGCCAGATATCTACATTCACTGAGCAGGTTAAGGTTCTTCAGGAACCCCCGCTACAATTAACGCCGATGTATTAATAGGACACACCCAGGAGAGAGTTAATCATGAAAAAAATTTGGCTGGCGCTGGCAGGTATGATTCTGGCATTTAGCGCTTCTGCTGCGCAATTTACCGACGGCAAACAGTACATCACGCTGGAAAAACCGGTCGCTGGCGAGCCACAGGTTCTGGAGTTCTTCTCGTTCTATTGCCCACACTGCTATCAGTTCGAGCAGGTTCTGCATGTGTCTGACAACGTGAAGAAAAAGCTGCCGGAAGGTACCAAAATGACCAAGTACCACGTCGAGTTCCTGGGCCCGTTGGGTAAAGACCTGACTCAGGCATGGGCGGTGGCTATGGCACTGGGCGTAGAAGATAAGATCACTGCGCCAATGTTTGAAGCCGTGCAGAAAACCCAGACCGTTCAAACGACTGCGGATATCCGTAAAGTGTTCGTTGATGCCGGCGTGAAAGGTGAAGAGTACGATGCCGCATGGAACAGCTTCGTGGTGAAATCCCTGGTGGCCCAGCAGGAAAAAGCGGCTGCTGACCTCCAGCTTCAGGGCGTTCCGGCGATGTTTGTTAACGGCAAATACCAGCTGAACATGCAGGGCATGGACACCAGCAGCATGGATATCTTCGTACAGCAGTATGCTGATACCGTGAAATACCTGGTTGAGAAGAAGTAATTTCGTTGATGTAAAAACGCCGGTCACTGACCGGCGTTTTTGTATGAAGATTTAATGTTGTCTATCCGTTCGTCTTTCTCTTTCCAGAGCGTATTAAGCCACTGCTGGAAACGACGTTTGAAATTCTTGTCGTTTACGTAATCACCGTGCAGTTCAGCGTCAATGGGGACCAGATCGACCCGCACGACGATGCGCGTCAGTTTACCGCTGAGCATATCAAAGAACGGCGTCTTATCGTTTTCCGGATAGCAGAGCGTGACGTTAAGAAGTTTATCGAACTGTGCACCCAGCACGTTAAGGGCCATCGCAATCCCCGCAGCCTTTGGCGGCAACAGATGCTGATAAGGAGAGCGAGTTTGCTGGCGCTTCTCTTCCGTGAATCGGGAGCCTTCTACAAAGTTCACGATGGTCGTTGGATGCGCGCGAAACTTTTCACAGGAACGACGCGTGGTTTCCACATCCTTGCCGCGACGTTCCGGATGACGAATCAAATAGCTGCGCGAATAGCGTTTCATAAACGGCATATCAAGCGCCCAGCAGGCCAGCCCGATAAAAGGTACCCAGGCGAGCTGCTGTTTCAGGAAGTATTTGTTCATCGGGATATGTTTGCGGAAAAGCACGCATAACACCACGATGTCCGCCCAGCTGTGATGATTGCAGATCAGCAGGTACCAGTTCTTTTTGTTAAGGCTCTCCAGCCCTTTAACATCCCATTTCAGGTGCGGGTTAAGGCACAACAGTATCGCCAGCCCTTCGCACCAGCAATACATCATAAAATTACAAAATGTGGATACGGCTCGCCATACCATGGGGACTGGCAGCAGCAGTTTAATGATGCCGGCGAGAATGATCGGCACAGAGCAGGCGACAGTCACCAGGATAGTTAAAATGATGCTTAACGGTAATGTTATTGCAGCGAGCAATCTCGACATGATGAGCTTTTTCAGATGGTTAGCTGTAAGTGGTCGGCCGACTATGCGACGCAGGGCGCTGATTTTACCAGAAAACAGACAAATTAATGGCGCTTTCACGTGGTGTTTTGGCCAATTTTACCCCACCGCAGAAGATTTCTCTGTCATTCCTCGCTTATCACGGCTTATATCCACATAGATTAAATTGCCATCAGTTGGTCATAGAGATAAGATCTCATGTCATAACAATATGATAATTAAGATCTAAAAATTATTCCGTATGTGTTTTTTACTCCTGTTATTCATCTGAAGTGAAAATATTCACAAACTTATCCACAGTTTGATTTTTGCGAGCGATCCTCACGATCGCAAAATCTTTTCCTGTATCAGGCGCTAATACCTGATGTTTTCATCCTTCTGTGGCATCCTTTACCCATAAATTGATTAAAGGCACGGACATTATGGTTCAGATCCCAGAAAACCCTCTTATTCTCGTCGATGGCTCTTCTTACCTGTATCGGGCATATCATGCGTTTCCTCCTCTGACCAATAGCGCAGGGGAACCGACCGGCGCAATGTACGGCGTGCTGAATATGCTGCGTAGCCTGATCCTTCAGTATCAGCCAAGCCATGCGGCAGTCGTTTTTGATGCAAAAGGCAAAACGTTCCGCGACGAGCTGTTCGAGCATTACAAATCCCACCGTCCGCCAATGCCTGACGATCTGCGCGCGCAGATTGAGCCGCTGCATGCCATGGTAAAAGCGATGGGGCTGCCGCTGCTGGCGGTCTCTGGCGTTGAAGCTGATGACGTCATCGGCACGCTGGCGCGTGAGGCAGAAAAAATGGGTCGTCCCGTGCTGATCAGCACCGGTGATAAAGATATGGCGCAGCTGGTAACGCCGGGTATCACCCTGATTAACACCATGACCAACACCATTCTGGGGCCGGAAGAGGTCGTCGCTAAGTATGGCGTGCCGCCTGAGCTGATTATCGACTTCCTCGCATTGATGGGCGACTCTTCGGATAACATTCCGGGTGTCCCTGGCGTTGGTGAAAAAACCGCGCAGGCGCTGCTTCAGGGGCTGGGCGGACTGGATACGCTCTACGCTGAATCAGACAAAATCGCCGGGCTCTCCTTCCGTGGCGCAAAAACCATGGCCGGAAAACTTGTCGATAACAAAGAGGTGGCTTATCTCTCCTATCAGCTGGCCACCATCAAAACCGATGTCGAACTCGAGCTGGGCTGTGAGCAGCTTGAAGTACAGCAGCCTTCTGCGGACGATCTGCTGACCCTGTTTAAAAAATACGAATTTAAGCGCTGGATCACTGACGTGGAGGCCGGTAAATGGCTACAGGCAAAAGGGGCCAAACCTGCTGCAAAGCCGAAGGAGACGATCGTCGTTGATGCTGAAGAGCAGGTGGAAGAAGAAGCTGCGACGCTCTCTTTCGACAACTACGAAACCCTTCTTGAAGAGTCACAGCTGGTCGCCTGGATCGAGAAGCTAAAAAAAGCACCGGTTTTTGCCTTTGATACCGAAACGGACAGTCTCGATAACATTTCTGCCAATATGGTTGGCCTGTCGTTTGCGACAGAGCCGGGTATGGCCGCCTACGTTCCCGTAGCGCACGATTACCTGGACGCGCCGGAGCAGATCTCTCGTGAACGCGTGCTTGAGCTGCTCAAGCCGATCCTGGAAGACGAAAAGGCGCTCAAGGTGGGGCAAAACCTCAAGTACGACCGCGGTATTCTGCAAAACTACGGTATTGAACTGCGCGGGATCGCCTTCGACACCATGCTCGAATCCTACATTCTGGACAGCGTCGCGGGCCGACATGATATGGATTCCTTATCTGACCGCTGGCTGAAGCACAAAACCATCACCTTTGAAGAGATTGCCGGTAAAGGGAAAAATCAGCTCACCTTTAACCAGATTGCTCTTGAAGAGGCGGGGCGCTACGCGGCGGAAGACGCCGACGTTACGCTGCAGCTGCACCTGAAGATGTGGCCAAAACTGCAGAAGCAGGAGGGGCCGCTGAATGTGTTCCAGCATGTCGAGATGCCGCTGGTACCGGTGCTGTCCCGCATTGAACGCAACGGCGTGAAAATCGACCCAACGGTCCTGCATAACCACTCCGGGGAGCTGGCGCAGCGTCTGACCGAGCTTGAGCAAAAGGCGCACGAACTGGCAGGCGAGCCGTTTAACCTCTCTTCACCGAAGCAGCTGCAAACCATTCTGTTTGAAAAACAGGGCATCAAGCCGCTGAAGAAAACCCCTGGCGGCGCGCCGTCAACCTCTGAAGAGGTGCTGGAAGAGCTGGCGCTGGATTACCCGCTGCCAAAAGTGATTCTGCAGTACCGTGGTCTCGCGAAGCTGAAGTCGACCTATACCGACAAGCTCCCGCTGATGATCAACCCGAAAACGGGTCGCGTGCACACGTCGTATCATCAGGCTGTCGCGGCGACCGGTCGTCTCTCGTCAACGGACCCCAACCTGCAGAACATCCCGGTACGTAATGAAGAAGGCCGCCGTATTCGCCAGGCTTTCATCGCTCCAGAGGATTACCTGATTGTCTCTGCGGACTACTCGCAAATCGAACTGCGCATTATGGCGCACCTTTCGCGCGACAAAGGCCTGCTGACCGCGTTTGCCGAAGGGAAGGATATCCACCGGGCAACCGCAGCGGAAGTCTTCGGCTTGCCGCTGGACAGCGTGACCAACGAACAGCGCCGCAGCGCGAAGGCGATCAACTTCGGTCTGATTTACGGCATGAGTGCTTTCGGCCTTTCACGCCAGCTCAACATTCCGCGTAAAGAATCCCAGAAGTACATGGATCTCTACTTCGAGCGCTATCCGGGCGTTCTGGAATACATGGAGCGCACCCGCGCGCAGGCGAAGGAAAAAGGCTACGTCGAAACGCTGGATGGCCGCCGTCTCTACTTACCGGACATCAAATCCAGCAACGCGGCGCGCCGCGCTGGCGCAGAGCGAGCGGCGATCAACGCCCCGATGCAGGGTACCGCGGCGGACATCATTAAGCGTGCGATGATCGCCGTCGATGCCTGGCTTGAAAAAGAGAAGCCTCGCGTGAAAATGATCATGCAGGTACACGATGAACTGGTGTTTGAAGTGCACAAAGACGACCTCGACGCCGTGTCGAAGAAGATCCATGAACTGATGGAAAGCAGCATGACGCTTGACGTGCCGTTGCTGGTGGAAGTCGGAAGTGGTGAGAACTGGGATCAGGCTCACTAACGGTTATTCGCATAACGCGCTTTTTATGTAAGTTTGCAACATAAGAACGCGCGTTTTGTGACGATCATTAGAATTCCCTATGTAAAGAATGAAAAAAAACTACAAAAAGTGCTTTTTCTGCAGCACAAAAAGGGGTAGAGTTATCGGCGTAGGGTACAGAGGTAAGATGTTCTATCTTTCAGACCTTTTACTTCACGTAATCGGATTTGGCTGAATATTTTAGCCGCCCCAGTCAGTAATGACTGGGGCGTTTTTTATTGCGGCAAAGAAAATTCAGGCAAAAAAAACGCGGCCATCGCCGCGCTCGGTATTACTCTTCTTCCGCTTCCGTCGCGGGTTCCAGCTCGCTAAACCAGGTGTCGAGCTTCTGACGCAGCTTGTCCACGCCCTGTTTTTTCAGCGAGGAGAATGGCTCAACCTGTACATCACCGTTGAACGCCAGCACCGCTTCGCGAACCATATTCACCTGCGCTTTACGCGCGCCGCTTGCCAGCTTATCGGCTTTTGTCAGCAGCACCAGCACGGCGATATTGCTCGCTACTGCCCAGTCGATCATCTGCTGATCCAGATCTTTCAGGGGATGGCGAATGTCCATCAGCACGACCAGACCTTTCAGGCACAGACGTTTTTCCAGGTATTCACCCAGCGCACGCTGCCACTTGATTTTCATCTCTTCCGGTACCTGCGCGTAACCGTATCCCGGTAAGTCGACCAGGCGTTTGCCCTCTGCGACTTCAAACAGGTTGATCAGCTGGGTACGGCCAGGTGTTTTTGAGGTACGCGCCAGGCTCTTCTGATTGGTCAGCGTATTCAGGGCGCTGGATTTTCCCGCATTCGAGCGGCCAGCAAAGGCCACTTCAATACCGGTATCGGAAGGAAGGTGGCGAATATCGGGCGCACTGGTGACAAAATGCGTCTGTTGGTAGTTCCAGGTAGTCACGTGGTCGTCTCCAAAATCGTAATCTGAAGGGGATTATACCCGAATGCAGGCAAAAGGCTTTTCTGATTACTATGACCTGTAGGCGAATGCCACAGGCGGTGTAAGAGATCGGCCAGTGATGCTATGGGAGATTTAAGAGAATTCGCAGGTGTAAAAAAAGTCAAACTGTTTTAAATCATAAGCTTATTTCTGGGTAATTGTCTGAAAATCTCTTTTTGTACCGTTTCGTTGCTTGTTAGTTTAACGGAACAAGGTAAAGTGTGCGTCAGGGCGAGGAAGCCAACAGGATATCGACTTAAGGATTAGGGTCAGGAGCGCCAGGAGGCGAAGACGCAGGATTGTCAGGATGACCAGCGCCTGGAGGCGTGTTAACAGGAAATGGAACCGTATCACGGACGGTATTAGCCAAGGGATAAACAGGGTTTGTTGTTGGCAAACACGGAATGTCTGACCCGCTAAGGGTTGTGAGTCAGGAAAAAAGGCGACAGATTGCTCTGTCGCCTTTTTTCTTTGCTTGCTTTCTGCTAGATTTCGCCGCAATTCTATACTGAATAAAACGGCTTAAAGATAAAACATCATGAAAAAACCAACCTCCGCTGCGGGTGCGAAACGCCCTGCAAAAGCACGCCGCAAAACGCGCGAAGAACTGAACCAGGAAGCGCGCGATCGCAAACGCGACAAAAAACATCGCGGTCATGCTGCGGGTAGCCGTGCCAACGGTGGTGGTGCAGCGGGTGCTTCTGCAAAAGGTAAACAGCAGAAAGACCCTCGTATCGGCAGTAAAACTCCCATTCCACTGGGCGTGACAGACACCCCGGTCACTAAGCAGCATAAACCAAAGAGCGAGAAACCTATGCTTTCACCGCAGGCTGAGCTGGATTTGCTGGAGAACGATGAGCGCCTGGACGCGCTGCTGGAACGTCTTGAAGAGGGTGAAACCCTGACCGCGGAAGAGCAGTCATGGGTGGATGCCAAACTGGACCGCATTGATGAACTGATGCAGAAGCTGGGCCTGTCATACGACGATGACGAAGATGAAGAAGAAGACGAAAAGCAGGAAGATATGATGCGTCTTCTGAAGGGTGGAAACTAACATTTGCACCCGGCAGGCACGATAGTCCTGCTTATAACCCTTCCGGTTATATGTTATCTGGTGTGGTTATTCGTTAAACTACGGCGGTTGTCGCGGCGACAGAAGTGGCTGCGCACCCGAATGATGGCCCGCAACGGGGCCAGAACGGGCCGCCGTATACGAACGCGACACCAACGGAAGGAGTGAGCATGTCAGCACCAACTATCGACTGGGATTTGGCCCTAATCCAGAAATATAACTATTCCGGGCCGCGCTATACGTCATACCCCACCGCGCTGGAGTTCTCCGATGCCTTCGGCGAAGGGGATTTTCAGCAGGCCGTCGCGCGCTATCCTGAGCGTCCGCTGTCCCTCTACGTCCATATTCCGTTCTGCCACAAGCTTTGCTACTTCTGCGGCTGCAATAAAATCGTTACCCGTCAGCAGCATAAAGCCGACCAGTATCTTGATGCGCTCGAACAGGAAATTGTGCATCGCGCGCCGCTTTTTGCTGGCCGTCACGTCAGCCAGCTTCACTGGGGCGGCGGCACGCCAACCTATCTGAATAAAGCGCAAATAAGCCGCCTGATGACCCTGCTGCGCGGCAATTTCAACTTTAACGCCGACGCTGAAATCTCGATCGAAGTCGATCCGCGTGAAATCGAGCTGGATGTACTGGATCACTTACGCGCCGAAGGCTTCAACCGCCTGAGCATGGGCGTGCAGGATTTCAATAAAGAGGTTCAGCGTCTGGTGAACCGCGAGCAGGACGAAGAATTTATCTTTGCCTTACTCAACCACGCGCGTGAGATTGGCTTCACCTCAACCAATATTGACCTGATTTACGGCCTGCCAAAGCAAACGCCGGAAAGCTTCGCCTTCACGCTGAAGCGCGTGGCCGAACTCAACCCGGACCGCCTGAGCGTCTTTAACTACGCCCATCTGCCGACGCTCTTCGCCGCCCAGCGCAAAATTAAAGATGCGGATCTGCCTTCAGCCCAGCAGAAGCTGGATATCCTGCAGGAAACCATTACTTCGCTGACCGAGACCGGCTATCAGTTTATCGGTATGGATCACTTTGCTCGTCCGGATGACGAACTGGCCATCGCCCAGCGCGAAGGCGTTCTGCACCGTAACTTCCAGGGCTACACCACCCAGGGCGATACCGATTTGCTGGGGATGGGCGTCTCCGCTATCAGCATGATCGGCGACTGCTACGCGCAGAACCAGAAAGAGCTGAAGCTTTACTATCAGCAGGTCGATGAAACGGGCAACGCGCTGTGGCGCGGCATTGCGCTCACGCGCGACGACTGCATCCGTCGTGATGTGATTAAAGCGCTTATCTGCAACTTCCGTCTCGATTTCGGCGACATTGAGTCGCAGTGGGGTCTGCACTTCAACGATTACTTTGCGGAAGACCTGAAGCTGATTGCGCCCCTGGCGAAAGATGGGCTGGTGGATGTGTCGGAGAGCGCGATTGAGGTCACGCCGAAGGGGCGTCTGTTGATCCGGAATATCTGCATGTGCTTTGATGCGTATCTGCGCCAGAAAGCCCGTTTACAGCAGTTCTCGCGGGTGATTTAAGGTGCATTGCCAAAAGCACTAAACGTAGGCCGGGTAAGGCGAAGCCGCCACCCGGCTTTTACGTTCAACTCGCTAGCTAAACAGCCCAACCAGCGCCGCGCACAGCATAGCCGCAACGGCGGTTTGTGGCGTGTGGCTTTCAGCGGCTCCGCTAGAGAGCATATTCACGATTGTTTCCAGCATGATGTTCACCCCCAATTTCCGGGCACGATCATACAAAACTCGTCGCAACAGTAAAGCGCAAAATAACGGCAATTTGCGCTCAATTAATAACCTTTACACTTCGGGTAGGACTACTCCATTCCCAGCTCTTTAAGCTTGCGCGTCAGGGTATTACGCCCCCATCCCAACAGGCGAGCGGCTTCCTGCTTATGGCCCTGCGTATGACGAAGCGCGGTAGTTAACAGCGTACGCTCCATCTCTGGCTGAGCTTCAGACAACAAGTTTTGATGACCGGAACGCAGCGCACGGTCGGCCCACTGCGCCAGCAGCGTCGCCCAGCTGTCCGGCAGCGCGTGACCGGTACTGCTCTCAGGCGCGGTCGCTTCAAACAGCTCGGCCGGTAAATCCTGAATCAGCACTTCCTGTCCGGCGGCCATCACCGTTAACCAGCGGCAGGTATTCTCCAGCTGGCGCACGTTGCCCGGCCACGCCAGACGCGTCAGGGCGGCATCGGTTTCCGGGTGAAGCTGTTTGGCCTCCACGCCCAGCTCGCGGGCGGCCACCTGCAGGAAATGACGCGCCAGGCGGGGAATATCTTCCCGACGTTCACGCAGCGGCGGCAGATGGACGCGGATGACGTTCAGTCGATGGAATAAATCCTCGCGGAATTTACCTTCCTGCACGCGCTGCTCCAGGTTCTGGTGGGTCGCGGCGATAATTCGCACGTCCACCTTCACCGGCGCGTAGCCGCCCACGCGATAAAACTGCCCGTCGGCCAGCACGCGCAGCAGACGGGTCTGGACATCCAGCGGCATATCGCCGATCTCATCCAGGAACAGCGTCCCTCCGTCAGCCTGTTCGAAGCGCCCCTGACGAATGGTATTCGCGCCGGTAAACGCCCCTTTTTCATGGCCGAACAGCTCGGACTCAATTAAATCCTTCGGGATCGCCGCCATATTCAGAGCGATAAACGGCGCTTTTGCCCGCGGGCTGTGGCGATGCAGGGCATGCGCCACAAGCTCTTTACCGGTCCCCGATTCACCGTTAATCAATACGCTAATGGACGAGCGGGACAGGCGACCAATAATGCGAAACACGTCCTGCATCGCCGGCGCTTCGCCGATGATGTCGGTGGTTGGCCCAAAATCGGGCGCGTGGCGCGGCTGTTGCTGCTCCTGATAATGGCTAATTGCGCGCTCAACCAGCGCCACCGCCTCGTCGATATCAAACGGTTTGGGCAGGTAATCGAACGCCCCTTGCTGATAGGCGCTCACTGCGGCATCCAGATCGGAGTGCGCGGTCATTATGATGACCGGAAGCATAGGGTGGCGTTGTTTGATCTGCTTTAACAGCGCCAGCCCGTCCATGCCCGGCATGCGAATATCCGAAAGCAAAACATCCGGCGTTTTGGTGGTGAGTGCGTCGAGCACTTCGCTGCCGCTCTCAAACGTCGTGCAGCTTAATCCTGCCCCTGTGAGCGCGCGTTCAAGCACCCAACGGATGGAGCTATCGTCATCGACTACCCAGACTATCCCTCGTTGCATAAACGTCACCTTTATTTTTTAATCGGCAGGAAGACCGAAAACTCGGTATGTCCCGGCCAACTGGTAAATTCAATTTTCCCGGAGTGTTGATCGATCAAACTGCGGGCAATGGATAAGCCCAGGCCTGTCCCGCCTTCGCGACCGCTGACCATCGGGTAGAACAGAGTGTCCTGAAGATGCGATGGAATGCCGGGCCCGTTATCCTCGACGTCGATGCGGGCCGCCAGCCGGTAGCGGACGCCGTGTAACGTGAGCTGGAAGGCGGTACGGGTGCGTAAAATAATCTCGCCCCCGTCGGGCCCCAGCGCCTGCAGGGCGTTGCGCACAATATTCAACAGGACCTGCTCAATCTGGTCCGGGTCATGGGCCAGTTCCGGCAGGCTGGGGTCGTAATCACGTACCAGCGTGACGTTCTCCGGCAGCTCCATTGAGACGAGCTTCACCACCCGTTCAGCCACCTTATGAATGCTTTCCGTGACGTGCATTCCCGGCTGCTGCGGCCCGAGAAGGCGGTCTACCAGATTCCGCAGACGGTCCGCCTGCTCAATGATGACGTTGGTGTACTCCGCCAGCGCGGGGTCGGGGAGCGCCTTGGTCAGCAGCTGCGCCGCGCCGCGTAACCCACCCAGCGGGTTTTTGATTTCATGCGCCAGACCGCGCACCAGGTCACGGGCGGCAATTTGCTGCGCATGCTGAAGCTGCTCCTGGCTCAGTCGACGCTGATTATCCATCGGCGCCATTTCCAGCAGGATCAGCCCTTCAGGAAGACGCTGCGCGGTCAGCGACAGAATGTGCGAGCGCCCGTCGATCACCAGCGTCACTTCGTTATCGGTAAACCCCTGGCCGGCCTGCAAACTTTCCTGCATCAGGCCAATATTCAGCGAAAAATAGCTCAGGAGTTCAGGAAGCGGGGTGCCGAACAGTTTGCGTGCGCTTTGGGCGAGCAGCTGCTGCGCCGCCGGGTTGGCGTAATGAACGGCCAGCTCGTCATCGACCAGCAAGATGCTGTTAATCAAAGAATTGAGGATCTGCCCAGCATCGGGCAGCGTGCCAGTTGCCATTCAGCAGTCTCCTGGAGTCGTTTGCACTAATTTAGTGCAGTATAGCGTTTTCGGCGTAAAAAGCGCGTGAGATCAGGTTGTTGGTGGAGAAAAAAGCCCATCCGGAGATGGGCTAAAAGTTTCCACGGCAACTACTCCCGGCGCGTGTCACGCCGGGTAAAACAACTTAATTAAACGCTGTAGTACAGTTCGAACTCAACCGGATGCGGAGTCATACGCACGCGGTCGTTCTCTTCGGTACGCAGGGCGATGTAAGCATCGATAGCGTCGTCAGTGAACACGCCGCCCGCGGTCAGGAACTCGCGGTCTGCGTCCAGCGCCTGCAGGGCTTCTTCCAGAGAGCCAGCAACCTGTGGGATCTCTTTCGCTTCTTCTGGCGGCAGGTCGTACAGGTTTTTGTCCATCGCTTCGCCCGGGTGGATCTTGTTCTTGATACCGTCCAGACCGGCCATCAGCAGTGCGGCGAAGCACAGGTATGGGTTAGCCGCTGGGTCCGGGAAGCGAACTTCAATACGACGCGCTTTAGGAGATGCCACCACCGGGATACGGATAGAAGCAGAACGGTTACGCGCAGAGTAGGCCAGCATGACTGGCGCTTCGTAGCCCGGGACCAGACGCTTGTAGGAGTTAGTGGTTGGGTTCGCCAGGGCGTTGATCGCTTTAGCGTGTTTGATAACGCCACCGATGTAGTACAGCGCCTGCTCGGACAGACCGGCATATTTGTCGCCAGAGAACAGGTTAGTGCCGTTCTTGGACAGAGACATGTGGCAGTGCATACCGGAACCGTTGTCGCCAAACATCGGTTTTGGCATGAAGGTCGCGGTTTTACCGAAACGGTGCGCAACGTTATGCACAACGTATTTGTAGATCTGAATTTCGTCCGCTTTTTTGGTCATGGTGTTGAAGCGGGTAGCCACTTCGTTCTGACCCGCAGTCGCCACTTCGTGGTGGTGAGCTTCAACCACCAGGCCCATCTCTTCCATCACCAGACACATGGTGGAACGAATGTCCTGTGCGGAATCGACCGGAGGAACCGGGAAGTAACCGCCTTTCACGCCCGGACGGTGACCTTTGTTACCGCCTTCGTATTTGGTGGAGGAGTTCCATGCACCTTCGATGTCGTCGATAGCCACGTGGGAGCCAGAAATAGAGGCACCGAAACGGATATCATCGAACAGGAAGAACTCTGGCTCTGGCCCGAACAGCACGGTGTCCGCGATGCCGGTAGAACGCAGGTACTCTTCAGCGCGTTTAGCGATAGAACGTGGGTCGCGGTCGTAGCCCTGCAGCGTGCCTGGCTCGAGGATGTCGCAACGGATGATCAGGGTAGGTTCTTCGAAGAACGGATCAATGACCGCGGTGGTTGCATCTGGCATCAGAACCATGTCGGATTCGTTGATGCCTTTCCAGCCGCCAATGGAGGAGCCGTCAAACATTTTGCCTTCTTCGAAGAATTCGGCGTTCACCTGATGAGCAGGGATTGTGACGTGCTGTTCTTTACCTTTGGTATCGGTGAAGCGCAGATCAACAAACTTCACTTCATGTTCGTTCAGCATCGTCAAAACGTGTTCAGCGGACATACTTAACTCTCCAGATTGGTCATTGTCGTCGTGGTAACGAGGTCTTCAATTTCTGTTTGTACTGGCTGGTGCCATGTATTTTTTATAAAGCGAAATCTGTGCCAACTTTTAAAACACCCCAAAAAGGCGTTATCATGCGCACCATAGTGCAAAAGGGCTGCACCACGATGGATTTGTTGCACCAGTATAGTGCTTCAATGTGAACATTGAGCACCATATTGGTGCAATTTACGTTAAAGTGCCCTTTTACCGCTCCGTGAAAGCGATCACAAAGCATCTCTGCAATACTTGTTTGCGGGGGATGTTTGTGATCCTGTTTTGTAGTGCGATTAATCCGTGTACAATAACGCGCTATTTCTAAATGCCTGAGGCAAAGTTGTGATCGAAAATTTGCGTAACATCGCCATCATCGCGCACGTTGACCATGGTAAAACTACCCTGGTTGATAAGCTGCTGCAGCAATCCGGTACGTTTGATGCGCGTGCCGAAACCCAAGAACGCGTGATGGACTCCAACGATTTGGAGAAAGAGCGTGGGATTACCATCCTCGCGAAAAACACCGCGATTAAATGGAATGACTACCGTATCAACATCGTTGATACCCCAGGGCACGCCGACTTCGGTGGTGAAGTTGAACGTGTAATGTCCATGGTAGACTCCGTTCTGCTGGTCGTTGACGCAATGGATGGCCCAATGCCACAGACGCGCTTCGTGACCAAAAAAGCTTTTGCCCATGGTCTGAAGCCAATCGTTGTTATCAACAAAGTTGACCGCCCTGGCGCGCGTCCTGACTGGGTTGTTGATCAGGTCTTCGACCTGTTCGTTAACCTCGACGCGACCGACGAGCAGCTGGACTTCCCTATCGTTTACGCCTCCGCGCTGAACGGTATTGCCGGTCTGGACCACGAAGACATGGCTGAAGACATGACCCCGCTGTATCAGGCGATTGTTGACCGTGTTCCTGCGCCAAACGTCGATCTCGACGGCACCCTGCAGATGCAGATCTCTCAGCTCGACTACAACAACTACGTTGGCGTTATCGGCATTGGTCGTATCAAGCGCGGTAAAGTGAAGCCTAACCAGCAGGTTACTATCATCGATAGCGAAGGCAAAACCCGTAACGGTAAAGTCGGTAAAGTACTGACTCACCTGGGTCTTGAGCGTATCGAGAGTGACGTTGCGGAAGCGGGCGACATCATCGCTATCACCGGTCTGGGTGAACTGAACATCTCCGACACCATCTGCGATCCGCAGAACGTCGAAGCGCTGCCAGCCCTGTCCGTTGATGAACCAACCGTATCCATGTTCTTCAACGTCAACACCTCTCCGTTCTGTGGCAAAGAAGGTAAATTCGTTACCTCTCGTCAGATCCTTGACCGCCTGAACAAAGAGCTGGTGCACAACGTTGCGCTGCGCGTTGAAGAAACCGAAGACGCTGATGCATTCCGCGTTTCGGGTCGTGGTGAGCTGCACCTGTCTGTTCTGATCGAAAACATGCGTCGTGAAGGTTTCGAGATGGCGGTTTCCCGTCCGAAAGTTATCTTCCGCGAAATCGACGGCCGTAAACAAGAGCCGTTCGAAAACGTAACGCTGGACGTTGAAGAGCAGCACCAGGGTTCTGTCATGCAGGCACTGGGCGAGCGTAAAGGCGACCTGAAAAACATGAATCCAGATGGCAAAGGCCGCGTACGTCTCGACTACGTGATCCCAAGCCGTGGCCTGATCGGCTTCCGTTCTGAGTTCATGACCATGACCTCCGGTACCGGCCTGCTGTACTCCACCTTCAGCCACTACGACGACGTGCGTCCGGGCGAAGTGGGCCAGCGTAACAACGGCGTGCTGATCTCCAACGGTCAGGGTAAAGCGGTTGCGTTTGCGCTGTTCGGTCTGCAGGATCGCGGTAAGCTGTTCCTGGGTCACGGTGCGGAAGTTTACGAAGGCCAGATCATCGGTATTCACAGTCGTTCTAACGACCTGACCGTAAACTGCCTGACCGGTAAGAAACTGACCAACATGCGTGCGTCCGGTACTGACGAAGCAACGGTTCTGGTTCCACCGATCAAGATGACTCTGGAGCAGGCTCTGGAATTCATCGATGATGACGAACTGGTCGAAGTGACTCCACAGTCAATTCGTATCCGTAAACGTCACCTGACCGAGAACGATCGTAAACGTGCTATGCGCGGTGCGAAAGAAGACTAATACGGTTAATCCGTAGTAAAAAAGCCGCTGAGAAATCAGCGGCTTTTTTGTTAGAACGAATACCGTAACCCCAACCGAATCCGGTACTGCTCGCGGTTGTAATCATTCCATCTATCCAGCCACTGAAGCTCGAGGTACGGCAGCCAGTTTCTGTCGATCCTATAGCTGAATTTATTGGTGATTTCCCAGTGATGGTCTTTGCCATTTTTGCTGTGATAATCATTCACCCGCTGGAAAAAGTGCGGTTCAAAGGTGTAGAAAAACGCATCCGTCACTTTGAAATTCCAGTAGTTGGCAAACTCGTGCGTGTCGTTCTTATCCATCTGCCCGTTGTAATCCGGCGTATCGTAATTGTTATGGTTATAGCGATAGCGAAACGTCAGGTTGAACCCGTCGACGAATTTATAATTGGTGTCCAGATAGACCGCACCGCCCGAACCGGTGCTGCTGTCGTTAATTAATCCGCCAGGCTGGAAGGTGAGTTTGTCGGTGGGTTTAAAGAGCGGATACCACCCCTCAATTTCGTTATAGCTGTGCTTCAGCTCGTCCCATTTCCCCACGTTATAGGCGTTGGTGAACATCAGCCCCGCGCCCATATCGAAGTTATATCCCGCTCGCAGGATCACCTCGTGCAGCTCAGAGGCCGTGTTGTAGGCTTCACGCGTTTCGACATAGGCCCCGGCGAATACCGGGCAGGACACAGACGACACGATCAGTACGGTAATGATTCTTTTCATAATTTGTCCATGTATCAGGTACAGAAAGGCCTCCCTCCTGATTAACAGGAAGGACATAGTGGCCGGATTTATTGTTATAAAGTGACTGCTGACGCTTTATTGTTGGGGGTTATCTCAGGGGTATTTGCGGTTTGTTTTTTCCGTTTTCCAATCTCCTCGATAATAAAGGCGAAGCGCGCTTCGTTGAGTTTATAAAACAGCCCCATGGTTACGGCGGCCACGATCGCCAGGCCGCACGGCCAGAGGAAAATAAGCTGACGCAACCCCAGCAGCGTGCCTGCGCTCTGCACCGCATGGGGAACGTAGCCAATCTGGGTCAGCATGATGCCGGGCAGGAAGCCGGCGAGGGCGGCGGATATTTTGCGCGAGAAGGTATACCCGGTGTACACCGACCCTTCGGCGCGGATGCCGGTTTTCCACTCGCCGTAATCGACGGTATCCGGCACCAGCGCCCAGTTCAGGCTGTTCACAAACGCCGTGCCGAAGAAGGCCATGCAGGAAAACAGCACGAACAGCAGGGAGCTGGTCCCCCAGAAGAAGTTCAGCACGTCACCCACCGCCCACAGCGCCAGCCCGCCCAGATAGACCGGCTTCTTGCCAAAGCGCTTCACCGCGCCGGGCACCAGAAACACGCCAATCAGAATGCAGCCCATGCTAAAAAAGCCCATCCACGACAGCAGATGCAGATCGTTCAGCACGTACTGGGTGTAATAGACCTGAATCGCCAGCTTGATGTTAAAGGCGGCGAGGGTACACAGGTTGGCGATGCACAGCACCAGCAGCGGCGGGTTGCGGAAAATCGCGCAGAACGATTTCAGAATGCCGGGCTTATGGTGATCGGGCGTGAGCTCCACGTAGCGCTCCTTCACGCCGCTGTAGCACCACCACATGCAGAACAGACCACCCGTCACAAACGCCAGCGCGGCCACCAGATAACCGAGAGAGGGCTGGTGGACGAACAGCGCCTGAATGGGCATAAAGCCGACGGTGCAGAGCAACAGCCCGACCGTGGCGCCGCCCTGACGCCAGGCGGCAAGCTGCGCGCGCTCGTTGGGGTTTTTGGTCATGGCCGGTACCATCGCCCCGTAAGAGCAGTTCATCAGGCTGTAGCACAGGCCAAACAGCATAAAGAGCACCGTGGCGAGCGCCGTTTTCACCGTCAGGCTAAAGTCGTTGGCCATAAACTGCGCCGTCGCGACCAGCGCCACCGGGACGGAAGCGTAAAGAATAAACGGTCTGAATTTTCCCCTCGCGCCGATATTGCGCCGGGAGTCCAGCAGCACGCCGGTCAGCATGTCGGTAAGCGCGGTGAAGAATTTCGCCACCAGGAAAATAATGCCGCCGTAGAACGCGGGCAGGCCCAGTTCATCGGTGTAAAACTTCAGCAGATACAGCGTGCCAATACACAGCATCAGGTTCGAGCCAAAATCGCCCATCCCGTAGGCGCACTTCTCTCGCAGGCTCAATTTCAGGGTTAACGGATCACTGTTATGTGTCATGGTCGATCCTCAGAGCGCCCCGTAGGGCGCGCTATCTCGTCTTTTATGCCGTACGCTTGCGCATTTCAATCTCTTCGACGATGCGCACATACATCTTCTCGTTGAGGTTGTAGAAGCAGCCCATCGCCACGATGGTGATGACCGCCAGCAGGCTCGGATAGATAAAGATCAGCTGCCGCAGCCCTTCAACCGTCCCGGCGGACTGCGCCACGTTGGGCACATAGCCGATCTGCGTCAGCATAATCCCCGGGAAGAAGCCCGCCAGCGCCTGAGACACCTTGCGGAAGAAGGTAAACCCGGTGTAGACCGTTCCCTCGGAGCGCACGCCGGTACGCCACTCGCCGTACTCCACGGTATCGGACACCAGCGCCCAGTTCAGGCTGTTCACAAACGCGGAGCCGAAGAAGGCCAGGCAGGAGAACGCCACAAAGCTCACCGAGCCGCCGCCGAAGAAGTAGTTGAGCAGATCGCCCGCCACCCAAATCGTCAGCCCGCTGATGTAGACCTTTTTCTTACCGAAGCGCCGCACCGCGCCGGGCATCATAAAGACGCCGATAAAAATACAGCCCATGCTGAAGAAGCCCATATACGACAGCAGGAGCGGGTCGTTCAGGACGTACTGCGTGTAGTACACCTGGATGGCGAGCTTGACGTTGAAGGCGCCCAGCGTGCACAGGTTAGCAATGCACAGAATAAACAGCGGACGGTTCCCGGCGATGGCGCGAAACGACTGCAGCAGCCCCGGCTTTTGCGCCGGATTGGCAGGCCGCGTCTCGACGTAACGCTCGGTCACGCCCTTATAGCACCACCACATAAAGAACAGCCCGAACAGCGAGAAGAGGGTGGCGGCAAAGATATAGCCAAGCCGATCGTTGCCCTCAATCAGGTTCATCACCGGAACAAAGCCCACGGTACAGAGCAGCAGGCCCAGCGTGGCGCCGCCCTGACGCCAGGCGGCCAGCGAGGCGCGCTCGTTCGGGTTTTTGGTCATGGCGGGCACCATCGCGCCGTAAGAACAGTTCATCATGCTGAAGAACAGGCCGTACAGCATGAACAGCACGGTCGCCATGACCGTCTTACCCGTGACCTCAAACGGCGTGCCGACGAAGTTGGCAATCGCCAGCAGCGTCACCGGGAAGGCGGCGTACAGCACGAACGGGCGGAATTTCCCCTTCGGGCCAATCTTGCGCCGGGAGTCGAGCATGATCCCGGTGCCCATGTCGGTGAAGGCGGTAAAGAACTTGGCAATCAGGAAGATGATCCCGCCGTAGGTGCCCGGTAGCCCCAGCACGTCGGTATAAAACTTCAGCAGATACAGGGTGCCGATATCCAGCAGGATGTTCGAGCCGAGGTCGCCCATCCCGTAGGCGAGTTTCTCTTTAAACGGCAGGCGTAGGGTTGCCGGATCGGAAGTATGTTGACTCATTATTATTCTCCGTCTGCCCGCAGGTTTCCCTGCGGGCGAGCCTTATCAGATATGACGTAAGGTGCTAAACAGATCTGCCCATTCGCTGTGCTGGCGATAGAAGACCGGCGGCTTGCCGAGCGGGGCATCAACGGTCACCTCTCCGCCCCGGCAGGTTTCTCCGGTCCATGCATTCACCCAGCTGTCCTGCGGCAGATAGAGCGTCCAGTCGGTGCGCCCCTCTTCGTGAACCGGCGCCACCAGCAGATCGCGGCCAAACAGATACTGGTACTTCAGCGTGTAGGCGCGGGCGTCGTCCTCGTAGTGCAGGAACAGCGGGCGCATTACCGGCAGGCCGGTTTTCGCGTTCTGCGCGACGGCGGCTTTGATATACGGCTTCAGGGTGGTGAAGACGGTGGTCATGCGCGCGAAGTGCGCGATGGTTTCCGCATCGCCGTCGAACTGCCAGTTGTCGCCGGGGCGGTTGCCCTCATGGGTGCGCATCATCGGCGTGAAGGCGCTGAAATCGCACCAGCGCAGCAGCAGCTCTTTGCTGCGCTTCATCCCGAAGAGGGTGGTATAGCCGCCGATGTCGCTGTGGTGCAGGCCGTGCCCGGTCATCGCCAGGGAGAGCGCCGCCGGAATCACCGAGGCCGGGCCGTCGTCCAGGCTCCAGTCGACGTTCTGGTCACCCGCCCACATCATCACCGAGTGCTTCTGGCTGCCGGTGTAGCCCGCGCGCATGAAGAACAGGATCTCCCCGAGCTTGCCGGTCTCTTCCAGCGCCTCGTAGTTACACTTCGCCCACAGGGCAGGCCAGGCGTTGTGCATGATCTCCGCGCTGACGCCGTTGTGCAGGAAGGTATCGGTCGGCAGGTACTCCCCGAAGTCTGCCATCCAGCCGCCGCAGCCCAGTTCGATCAGGTTCTGTTTGATGACCTCTTTGTACCAGCCGTAGGCTTCCGGATTGGTCAGGTCGATAACGCCCGCGTAGAACTCACCGAACTCGACGTGGTAGTCCTTGCCGTCGGCGTCTTTGGTCAGATAGCCGCGTTTCGCCGCCTCTTCGCACAGGTCTTTATCGCTGGCAACGTACGGGTTGATATAGGAGAGGAACTGCACGCCTTCCTCTTTCCACTGCTGAATACGCGCATCAAGCTGCGGGTACAGCTCGCGGTTCCACTTCCAGTTCCACATCACGCGTTTGCCGAAGGAGGTCATTCGGATGCCGGACCAGTCCTGCGCCCAGATGCCGTTCACCTTCACGCCGCCTTTGCGCATCACGTCGAGCTTCTGCTGACACACCTCGGTGCCGCCCTGAATCCCCAGCGTCACGCCGTCGTACACCCAGTCCGGCAGTTCTGGCTGTCGGCCCAGCAGGTCGGTCAGTTTTTCCAGCAGATCGACGTAGGTTTCCGCACCGTCGAAGCGCAGCGTGGCGTTATCTTCCCAGAACGCAAGCTCGTGGAAGTCCGGCGCGCTGAAGTCGAAGTTCATGTAGCAGCTGTTATCCACGTGGCAGTAGTACTTCTGGGTGCTCACGAAGGTAGGCTGCGGGAAGAAGGTCCAGTAGTAGTCGCCGCCCGCGTTCTCCTTGCAGTCTGCCTGCCAGGTGACAAAGGTTTGCTTGTTACGGCCCACGCCCTGCTCGCTGGTCCACAGCGGGAACGGCTTGCCGCGCAGATCGAAATAAGAGAACTGCTCGCCGCAGCCGTAGATATGATCTTCCGGCTGGGCCGCCAGCCGCAGCCAGATGCGGTTATGGCGAGTGGCATCATTGTTAAGCTTCAGCTCCAGACGGCCTTCGGCATCCACGCCCACCCGCAGCGTCGCGCTCACCGCGTCGCCCCGGGTAAAGCGGATCGCCCAGCCCGCGCTTTGCTGCGTGACGGTTGCGTCCGTCAGGGCAATCTTTTCGTTGAGCCTGTCCTTGATGCTGAAGTTGCCGCGAAACATCTCGATATCGGCCTCGCCCGCGCCGATCCACAGGCAGGGCGCTTCCGCGCTATGGGACAAAATCAGGCGGTTTTCCCAGTGCAGGGTGAAACCCCTTTCGTTATTTTTCAGGTCAATATTGTGTAGGGTACGCATAAGAACTCCGTCTTTTATTATTTGGCCAGGCTATCCAGCAGGCCGGCGGCCGTTGCCGGGGCTAAGCCCGGCGCCAGCGGCAGGCGAGGGATCACCAGACAGTGCAGCAGATGGTAAATATCCTGCTTGCCGTCCCAGACTTTGGTCGTCACTTCGTTATTGGTGTCCAGCTCCTGCCACCAGGAGCCGTTCTCGTAATCCATCAGGTACTTGATGCAGTAATCCCACCACCTCTGATACCAGGCTTCGTACTGCGCCTCGCCGGTCACGGTGTAGAGCGCGTAAGCCGTTCCCATCGCCTCGACGATCGGCCAGCGCACGCGTTCACGCACGATAGGCTTGCCGTCCCAGCCCACGGAGTAGACAAACCCGTCCGCGCCGTCCGGTGCCCAGGCGTCGCGAATGGTGGCGTGGAACAATCCTTTCGCATCTTCCAGCAGCCACTCCGGCGGGGTTTCAAAGCGGGCTTCCAGCGCGGCGCGCAGGTGCAGCATCAGGCGGCCCCACTCGATCCAGTGCCCCGGCGTGCCGCCGTAGGCGCGGAAACGGTGGGCAGGATTGTCGATGTTGTAATCGCGGATCGGGTTCCAGTCGGTGTCGAAATGCTCGTTAACGCGGTACTCCCCTTTGCGCGCTACTTCGTGAATAATCACCGAGGCGATGCGCAGGGCGCGGTCGAGCCACTTCCGGTCGTGCGTCACGTCATAGACGATCAGGAAGGCTTCCACGGCGTGCATGTTGGCGTTGCCGCCGCGGTAATCCTCGGTTTTGCTAAAGGCCTCGTCCCAGGATTCGAGGCACATTTGCTCTTCCTCGCTCCAGAAATAGCGCTCGATCACCTCAATCGCGTCGTCCAGCAGCCTGCGCGCCTGCGGATGGCCGGTGGTCACGGCGCTCGCCGCGCCCAGCAGCACGAAGAAGTGCTGATAGCCCTGCTTGGAGGCGTCGATCACGCCCTCATCGTTCACGCAGGCGTACCAGCCGCCGTGCTGGTTATCGCGCAGCGGGCCGTTGAGGGCATTAATGCCGTGCTCAACCAGGGCATACGCCCCGGGACGGCCCATGTTGGCCGCCACCGCATACACGTGCAGCATGCGGGCGGTGATCCACAGATGCGTGCCCATGTCGTTACGCACGTGGCCGTTATTGCCCAGCCAGCCAAAGCCGGTCGGCACGGCGGCGTTTTTACCGAAATCCAAAATACGGTCGGTCTCTTGTTCGAGCCAGCGGTTATGGCTCAGGGTGTTAAACCATTTCATGTTCGGGTCCTTTCCTAGCGGCGAGCCATCATTTCGTCGACGATCTCACCTAAACGCTGCAGTTTTGGCACGGAGACGTCGCGCAGCATCATTTCCGTATCCGGCAGCCCCACCACGGAGGACCACACGGCGCGACCGGCTAAAAAGCCGGAAGCCCCCGCCTGCATGGCAACCTGCACCGCGCGCGGGAAGAGCTTGTCGTCCACGCCGGAAGAGAGGATCACCCACGGCATATTGATTTCCGCGTTCAGCTTTTGCGAGGCGGCCAGCAGCGCCTGCTGCGTACCTTTTCCGAACAGCGGCATCTCCACTTTGTAGAGGTCGGCACCGCTGTCGCCCAGCTCTTTCGCCGCATCAATAATCGCCTGTTCGCGGTCAAACGCGGCACCGTGACGCGGCGGACGCACCACCGGCTCAATGATGCTGAGCAGCCCGTTGCTGTGGCACAGCGTGTTGAACGCCTGCACCATCTCCAGCCGCTGCTGCGGATCTTCATCGCTGCGCCACAGCACCAGCAGCTTCAGCGCCTTGCCGCCGTCGCGCCTGACCGCCTGCGCGTCGATGTTCTTGTCGATCGCCACGCTGTCGACCGGAATACCGTTGCCCGGTATGAACTCGTCGGCGGCCACAATCATCGCGCAGCTCTTGGCAACGGCCTGCTGCGCCACAATCTGGCGATAGCAGAACTGCTGGTCGACGAGAATGGCGGAGGCGTAAGGCGACAGGATTTTGGCGGCGTTAACCTTAAAATCCGTGAGGTGCTGGTCGGTGACCGGCACCGGCGCGCCTGCCGCCGCAAACATCAGGCGCATCGCTTCGCGCTGGTCTACGGCCAGCATCGCAAAACCGCCGGAAGGTCGGGTGATATCTTTCAGGGTGTACATCGTCATTCCTCAGTCCTTTCGTATCAGTGTGATTTTTTTCAGCCCGGCAGATGCGCGAACCTGTTCGAGAATGGCCGTCCAGTCTTCGCGCCCGCGCCCGGCGGCGCGTGCCTGGTTGTAAACTTCGCGGGAGGCCGCGCCGAGCGGCATCGGAACGTGGAGCTGATTGGCCACGTCGAGCGCAATGCCCAGATCTTTATGCGCCAGGTCGATCATGAAGGCGGGTGAAAGATCTCCTTTCAGCACCTTGTTCGGCCATGAGGTCGTGAAGTGGCCTTTGCCCGCAGGCGTGCCGCTCATCACCTTGAGCGCCACGTCGAAGGAGAGACCGAGCGCTTCGCAGAGCACGGCGGCCTCGGCCGACAGCGCGTTCAGGGCGATGCTCATGTAGTTATTGATAAGCTTCACGCGGATGCCCATGCCCGGCCCGCCGGCGTTAATCAGCTCGTTGCCCATCGCCATGAGTACCGGGGTAGCGCGCTCAATCTGCTGCGCCGTGCCGCCGGCCAGCAGAAGTAACGTACCGGCGATGGCATGGTCAGACGTGCGCCCGACCGGGACGTCCATCAGGCTGAAGCCGCGCGCCGCCATGTCGCGGATCAGCGCGTCGGTTTGCAGCGGATGAATGGTGGACATATCTATCACCAGCGCGTCGCGGGATAACCCATCGCACACGCCGTGCTCGCCGAACAATACGCTGCGCACCAGGTCACCGTTTGGCAGAATGGTAATGACGAATTCGGCGTCCGCTGCGGCCTGCGCGGGCGTTGCCGCCGCCCGTGCGCCATGCTCCACCAGCGCCTGAACCGCCTGCGGGTTCACATCAAATACGCTCAGCCGGTGTCCCTGCTTCAGCAGATTCTTCGCCATTGGCGCGCCCATCTGCCCTAAACCGATAAATGCGATTGCTGACATGCCTTTCTCCTGTCACATCGTGTCAATTTTTGCGCGTTTGTGTTGTCTGTTTTTGATCGTATTTGTAATTTATAGTCAAAAAATAGACATGGGTCACTTTTTAAACATTTGGTGAAATTAAAATGAGAGCATCAGAAATCGCACAAGGAATCACCATGACTCGCATCGTTTGTGTCGGCATTACCGTGCTGGATCGCATCTGGTATCTCGATGATTTACCAAAGGAAGGTGGGAAATATGTCGCAAAAGACTATACGGAAGTGGGCGGCGGCCCGGCGGCTACTGCGGCGGTGGCGGCGGCTAAACTGGGGGCGGAAGTGGATTTTATTGGCCGGGTGGGTGATGACGATACCGGCAGACGGCTGCTCGCGGAGCTGGAATCCCTGGGGGTGAACACCCGCTACACGCGCGTAGTAAAGGGTGCCCGCTCGTCACAATCGGCGGTGCTGGTGGACGCCAGCGGGGAGCGCGTCATTGCGAACTACCCCAGCCCCGATCTCCCCGCTGAGGCTGACTGGCTGCATGAAATCGACTTCTCACAGTGGGACCTTGTATTAGCGGACGTGCGCTGGCACGACGGGGCAAAGCAGGCGTTTACCCTTGCCCGTCGGCAGGGCGTTCCGACCCTGCTGGACGCCGACGTCACCCCGCAGGACATCGCGGAACTGATCGCCTTAAGCGACCACGCCGCCTTCTCCGCGCCGGGGCTGCGGCGCTTAACGCAGCTGGATGAAACCGTAGGTGCGCTGAAAAAAGCACAAACGCTCACAAATGGACATGTGTATGTGACCCAGGGGCGAGACGGCTGCTTCTGGCTGGAGAACGGCAGGTTATGCCACCAGCCCGGCTTTGAGGTGGATGTCATTGATACCACCGGCGCGGGCGACGTTTTCCACGGCGCGCTGGCGGCCAGCCTGGGGCAGCATGTCCCTGTGGACGACGCCGTGCGGTTTGCCAGCGCGGTCGCCGCCCTGAAGTGCACCAGGCCCGGCGGGCGTGCGGGGATACCCGACTGTGATCAAACCCGCTCTTTTTTGTCACTTTTTGTATAAAATGCGGGGCGTGATGGTTTTCAGAGGACAGCCCATGAGCCTTACCGAACTGACCGGCAACCCGCGTCACGATCAGCTGCTGACGCTGATTGCCGATCGCGGCTATATGAACATTGATGAACTGGCGCAGCTGCTGGATGTCTCTACGCAAACGGTGCGGCGCGATATCCGCAAGCTCAGCGAGCAGGGACTGATTACGCGCCATCATGGCGGTGCGGGCAGGGCATCCAGCGTGGTGAATACGGCGTTTGAGCAGCGTGAAGTGTCGCTCACCGAAGAGAAGCGGGCGATTGCCGAAGCGATTGCGGACTACATTCCCGATGGCTCCACCATCTTCATCACCATCGGGACGACCGTAGAGCATGTCGCCCGGGCGCTGCTCAATCACAACCATCTGCGCATTATCACCAACAGCCTGCGGGTGGCGCACATTCTCTATAAAAACCCGCGCTTTGAAGTGATGGTCCCCGGCGGCACGCTGCGCCCGCATAACGGCGGCATTATCGGCCCGGCGGCGACGGCGTTTGTGTCCGGCTTTCGGGCGGACTATCTCGTGACCAGCGTCGGCGCGATTGAGCACGACGGCGCGATGATGGAGTTTGACGTCAATGAAGCCAGCGTGGTGAAAGCCATGATGGCTCACTCGCGTCATATTCTACTGGCAGCCGATCATACGAAGTACACCGCTTCCGCCGCCGTGGAAATTGGCAACGTGGCGCAGGCCACGGCGCTCTTTACTGATGAGCTCCCCGGCTCCACGCTGCAAAACCATCTAAAATCCAGCAAGGTTGAGGTCGTTGAAGTGAATTCAAACGACGAACAGCAGGCGGGTTAATCCGTTTACGGCCCGGATTTCAGGTTCGGGCTGCTCCTTTCTCTAAGCTGAATCTGACGCATAGCCAAACCTTCTCTTTCCCGCTACAGTTAATTTTCCACGGCGAGCAGGAGATAAACATGCTTTATATCTTTGACTTAGGAAACGTAATCGTCGATATCGATTTTAATCGGGTGCTGGGCGCATGGAGCGATTTTAGCCGTGTTCCGCTGGCGACGTTAAAGCAAAATTTCGCGATGGGCGAGACCTTCCACCAGCACGAGCGCGGCGAAATCAGCGATGAAGCATTCGCTGAACGTTTCTGCCAGGAGATGGGGCTCTCGTTAAGCTACGAGCAGTTTTCCCACGGCTGGCAGGCGGTATTTGTGGCGATTCGCCCCGAAGCGATCGACATCATGCACAAACTGCGCGAGCAGGGGCACCGCGTGGTTGTTCTCTCCAATACCAACCGCCTCCACACCACGTTCTGGCCTGAGGAATACCCTGAGGTTAAGGCGGCGGCAGATAAGATCTATCTCTCGCAGGAGATGGGCATGCGTAAGCCTGAAGCGCGAATTTATCAGGCTGTTCTGCAGGAAGAAGGATTTACGGCGGCGGATACGGTCTTTTTCGACGACAATGCCGATAATATAGAGGGAGCTAACCAGCTGGGTATCACGTCAATTCTGGTGACCGGAAAAGAGACGATCCCCAACTACTTTGCGAAGCAGCTATGCTAAAAACCGTTCATCAAAAAGCCACACACCATACGCGTCCGCTGCGGGCCTGGCTGAAGCTGCTCTGGCACCGGATTGATGAGGACAATATGACCACGCTGGCGGGAAACCTCGCCTACGTGTCGTTGCTTTCATTAGTGCCGCTGGTGGCGGTGATTTTTGCGCTTTTTTCCGCTTTTCCAATGTTTGCGGAAGTGAGCGTACAGCTTCGCCACTTCGTTTTCGCGAATTTCATTCCCGCTACCGGCGACATCATTCAGAACTATATCGAGCAGTTTGTTGCTAACTCTAACAAGATGACGGCGGTGGGGGCGTGCGGTCTTATCGTCACCGCGCTGCTGTTGATGTACGCCATTGATAGCGCGCTCAACACCATCTGGCGCAGTAAAAAAGCGCGGCCCAAGGTTTACTCGTTTGCCGTCTACTGGATGATCCTCACGCTTGGCCCGCTGCTGGCCGGGGCAAGCCTTGCGATCAGCTCGTACCTTCTTTCGCTGCGCTGGGCGAGCGATTTTAACGGTGCCATTGATAACGTCCTGCGCATCTTTCCGCTGATTTTGTCGTGGCTCTCTTTCTGGCTGCTCTACAGCGTTGTCCCGACCTCGCGCGTACCTAACCGCGATGCGGTAGTGGGGGCGCTGGTGGCGGCGTTACTCTTTGAGCTCGGTAAGAAAGGGTTTGCCCTCTACATCACTATGTTTCCGTCCTATCAGCTCATTTACGGCGTGCTGGCGGTGATCCCCATTTTGTTTGTCTGGGTCTACTGGACCTGGTGTATCGTCTTGCTTGGTGCCGAAATAACTGTCACTCTCGGCGTATACCGCGAACTTAAAAAAGCAGCAGCAGCTGAAAAACAACAAGAAGCAGACCAACCATGATTGCATTGATACAGCGCGTAACCCGTGCCAGCGTCACCGTGGAGGGAGAGGTGACGGGTGAAATTGGCCCAGGACTTTTGGTGTTGTTAGGTGTCGAAAAGGATGATGACGAACAAAAAGCCAACCGCCTGTGCGAGCGCGTGCTGGGCTACCGCATTTTCAGCGATGCGGAAGGCAAGATGAACCTGAACGTCCAGCAGGCGGGCGGCAGCGTGCTGGTGGTGTCCCAGTTTACGCTGGCAGCGGATACGGAGCGCGGAATGCGCCCGGGTTTCTCTAAGGGCGCCGCGCCGGATCGTGCAGAAGCACTTTACGAGTACTTTGTTGAGCGTTGTCGCCAGCAGGAAATGAATACGCAAACCGGACGATTCGCTGCAGATATGCAGGTATCGCTGGTGAACGATGGCCCCGTCACATTCTGGCTCCAGGTATGAGCATACTTACGGCATGGCCGCGGGTAACAAGAGAGAGTACAGCTATGTATCACCTTCGAGTACCGCAAACGGAAGAAGAGTTAGAAGCCTATTACCAGTTTCGCTGGGAAATGCTGCGCAAGCCATTACATCAGCCGAAAGGCTCTGAGCGCGACGCCTGGGACGCGATGGCCCATCACCAGATGGTGATGGACGAAGAGGGCAACCTCGTCGCCGTCGGGCGTTTGTATATCAACGCCGATAACGAAGCGTCAATTCGCTTTATGGCGGTTCACCCTTCCGTACAGGACAAAGGGCTGGGGACGCTCATGGCGATGACCCTGGAGTCCGTGGCCCGTCAGGAAGGCGTTAAGCGCGTCACCTGTAGCGCCCGCGAAGATGCCGTGGAGTTCTTTGCCAAGCTCGGTTTTGTGAATCAGGGGGAAATCACCGCCCCGCAAACCACGCCGATTCGTCACTTTTTAATGATCAAACCCATCGCCACGCTGGACGACATTCTTCATCGCGCAGACTGGTGCGGGCAGCTCCAGCAGGCCTGGTATCAGCACATTCCGCTCAGCGAAAAAATGGGCGTGCGCATCCAGCAGTACACCGGGCAAAAATTCATTACCACCATGCCGGAAACCGGCAATCAGAACCCTCACCACACCCTGTTTGCGGGCAGCCTGTTTTCTCTGGCCACGCTCACCGGCTGGGGGCTGATCTGGCTGATGCTGCGCGAGCGCCACCTTGGCGGCACCATCATTCTGGCCGATGCCCATATTCGTTACAGCGCGCCGATCAGCGGCAAACCGAGCGCGGTGGCTGACCTTGGCGCACTGGGCGGCGACCTTGATCGTCTGGCGCGTGGCCGCAAAGCGCGCGTGCAGATGCAGGTTGAGCTGTTTGGCGATGAAACCCCGGGCGCGGTGTTTGAAGGCACCTACATTGTTCTTCCGGCGAAGCCTTTTGGCGCGTATGAAGAGGGTGGGAACGAGGAGGAATAACTCAATTAAAAGAGAGTTATCTTCTTAGTAGATAACTCTCATATAGTATTAGAAGCGATAGCCAATACCCAAATTAAATCCATTGATGGCGTAGTTGCCATCCAGATCGGCGTTCGTTCCTTCATAGCCGATCGTCACTGAAATATTTTCAACAGGATTAACCATCAGACCTGCACCATAGGCAAAAGAGGTCGAGTTTAAAGAAATGCTGTCATGACCTGTATAATCGAGCGTAGAGTTAATCCAGGTTGTTGACCCGGTGGCCTTAACATAAGAAACACCTGCCAGAGCGTACAGAGAGAGGTAATTATTAATACGGTATGCAGGACCTGCAAGTACTGAATAATATTTCACATCCGCATCGTTTTGAACAAAGTCGTTTACCACATAATACTGGTTGGAACCATCACCCTGCATATAGGTGAAAGAGCCAACAATACTTAACGGTGAGTTAAATTCGTAGCGATACTGCAGGTTTACCCCGCTCAGACTATTAAAGTTTTGCACATCCGCGTGAGCATAGCCAAGGGATAACGTTTGTTCATTCGCGAAGACGACGCTGCTTGCAACCGAAGTTGCCAGAATAATAGCCAAAGATATTTTATTCATTTATATATTCCATTTGTATTTTATTAGAGAAGGAATTTTAAATTAGTAGGATAGATAAAAACAGAGTGGAATAGCTTTAGTGCATATAATTAGGAATAAATTTATACCTTCATGGTGGGTGCTCTGTTTTATTTTGAGGAAGAATAGGAAGTATTAATCGTAGCAATGGGTCGAGGGTGCTTGATGGATCGAGGACGTATTCTGATGGAATGGCTAATGCGAGATTTGTGCAATAACGCCGCAGAGCAGTTCAGCCTGTTGTGAACTTTATTCCCGGATGGATAGAAACTACCTCCCCCTAAACAGGAAGTGGTTGTCGAACGCAGGTTTCATTGACGGCATGCCGGTCAAAATTCGTGTGATGAAGGATTGCATCTTTATCCGTGCAGTGCGTGCGTCTGTTTCCTTCATCATGCCTTATGCATCCGACTCCTGGCCCAGGATCCCACCAGTGGTAACATATGGGAAATGCAAACATGGTCGAAAACAGTTCTATCAATGTGAGTTGCCCGTATGCTTACCGGGATTCAACTCACAATCGAATATTAAAACGGTACATGATCCAAATACCGATAGTTATTAATACGCCAGTAAATAAACCAATTTTCATACTGAGGTACAATATCTGAACTAATGAGTCATTAAATGAGCCTGTTTTAAAGTATAAAATCATATACTTAGATGCAGTGATGATAAGTGAACATATCGTCATCGCTATAACTAAGATCAAGGCTGTGATAACCCAGCGCAGCAAGCTTATTTTCATCATTTGCTACCTTTGTTTAGCTCGTCTAAAGACTTGGGAATGCCTTGCCCGGTGCTTTCTGTTGCAAAAGAAGCTGTTGCAGCACCCGCCATTCCTGGTACAGGGGATGGTGGTAAAGGTTTGCTAATCCCCATCCCCATATCAACCCACGAATAATTTTTCCATTTAGGATTAAATACTTTGTCCAGAGCAGGTGAAACAATCTTATTACCTATTCCATAACCTACTGCAGAACCCGCAGCCCCCATCAACGGATCATCCCCTTTCAGCCAGTTTGATGTGGCACCGCCTGCCGCATTCCAGCCTACTGTTCCGTAAAAACCAGTGTTTGCTGTAAACGCACCGACATAGCTTGCAATCAATACATCAGTTGGGTTAACCGTTCCGTTAATGAGATATTGGATGCCTGCATTCGCCGTCCCACCTATCCCCGCAGTCACCTGCATTCCTACTGGCAAATAAATCAGCCCTGCTGATGCCATTGCGAATGCTACTGCATTGGCTTCGTTCTGCGCTTTCTGACATGCTGCCCCGGATGGATTATCCGCACAGCTTGCCATATCAGTTCCGTGCTGTTGTAACCACGCAACCTGTGCATCCTCACTCCCGGCCATCAGGTTGTTTTCCACAACAAACCCAGCTACTAAACTGGGGGTGTTGTCTGTCCCAGCGTAATCAATGCCGCTTCATTGTTCTGGTGTAATAATATACACCTCCAATTCCGCACACTCCGCCAGCGACACAGGCTATTTTTAGATAGTTAACTACGTCTTCTATAGAAAAATTGAAAGGTATTTTGTAAAACAGCCAAAAGAATGCATCAATAGCTGTACCTAAAATCATTAATGTCAAGGCTACGGTCATAAATGTAGCAAGAAAATAATATAGGAAAATGGCAAGAAACTTCATTTAGTCTCGCCTCCATGATTACCTTTCACTTCATCTATCTTGTCATTTATCTTATTGGAAATATATTCACCCCCTGAAGTTCCGCTCGTTGCTCCGGCAACTGAAGGCCATAAGCTTGGTTGAACAGGCTTAGATATTCCCATCCCAATGCCGTCCCAACCTAAGTTTTTCCAAACAGGATTGAAGACTTCATCCAAAGCAGGTTCAACAACTTTATTGCCTATGCCATAGGCGACTCCGCCAGTGAGACCACTAACCAACCCGCCTATCCATGGATTTTTGCCGTCAAGATAACTTGTTGTAGCTCCTCCCGCTGCATTTATGGCTATTGTTGCTTCTAGGCCTGTATTTCTAGTCAGTGCTCCCACCCAATATGCTGCCATGGCATTTTTGGGATCAACCGTTCCTGTCATTGAATAATCAACTGCACTGACTACGCCACTACTGATAACTCCAGAAACAACCATCGCCTCAGGGAGCACACCCCCTGACATCACCGTGACCATGGCAGCCACTGCCATCTGGCAAGACATCGGCGTATTTCCGCTACAGACTTCTTTAATTGCCGCCTGTTGCTCTTCCTGCCATTTCTCTGCCGTTCCCGGTTTGGCTTTATTCGCGGCAGCTAATACATTTGCAAGCGCATTATTCTCCACCACCGTCTTCCCGGACTGCGCTCCCGCAATGGCGCTTGCCGTACCATCTCCCGCCACGCCGCCCGCAATCCCTGCTGCAAGGGTTGCCAGGGCGCTGATGGTCTGCTTTTCACTTTCGCTCAGCGCAGTAACATCCTTCCCGTACATCTCCAGCGCAATACTGCCTGCCAGTTCTCCGGTGAGAGCTCCAGCTGCGCCCGCCAGCGCATCTTTCCCCTGCATCGCGGCCAGCACGGCGTTCGCCACCGCGTGGGCGGCGGCTTTTTCCATTCCGTCGTCCAGCCCGGAACGGTGGCCGATAATCTCCGCCACGTACGGTGCGGCGGCTCCGGCCAGCGCGGCGGTCATGTCGCCGCCCGCCAGCCCCTGAGCCGCAGCGGTAGCGGCCTGAATGGCGCGCTGCATGTCGCTGCCCGTGCCGTGCTCTGCCTGCGCGTCACGGTAGGCCTTCGTGTCTTTCAGCTGGTCGGCGGTCATCTCCGGATGTACCTTACGCGCTTCCTCCAGCGCGTTTATCTCGCCCTGCGTGCGGGCGATATCCGCCGCCTGGCTGCCGATTTCCCCGATAAGCTGCGCCTCCTCCATCCTGCGCTGCTCTTTTTCCTTATCGAAGATGGCGTCGATGCTGCCGTTTGCATTCGCCGTATCGCGGGAGAGGGTGGCTATATCCTGCGTCTGATGCGCCTTATCGCGAACCACCACCGTGCCGTTTTCAATGGCCGCCCGCGTCGTGCCCTCCGCGCTGCCGCTGCTGTCCGCCCCGACCAGCAGATTGCTCGCCATGTTCCCGGCGAACTGCCCCGCGATGCTGCCGCCGGTGCTGATGCCCGCGCTCTGGTGCTCCACGTCGTATTCGGCGGCGTTGTGGATATCCCGCCAGCCGAGCGTCCCGGTGTCGAGGCGGTTGTTATCCGCCGCGGCGGTGGAGGCGATAGCCGCGCCGTCGAGCTGGGTGTGGCCGCCCACCGTGATATCGAACCCGCCGGAGCCCGCGAAGATGCCGGTCTGCTCCTTCACGGAGGCATAGTCGCTGTTCATCCTGTCGCGGCTGTAGTTAACGCTGGCCGAGCCGCTCATGGTGCCGAAGGTGAAGCTGCCGCCCGCGCTGGCGTTCTTCTGGCTGCTGTCGTAGCGGTCGGTGTCCTGCTCGCTGGCGAGGGTCAGGTTGCGCCCGATGTCGGCTACGACGGTTTTCCCGCTGGCCTGCGCCCCGGTGATATTCGCGTCGCGCCCGCTGACGATGCTGAGCGTCTCGCCCGCGTTAACCGTGGTTTCGGTGCGGGTGGTGCCGTTGCCGCGCTCGGTTCCTTTGCCGCCGTTCATGCTGGCGGAGACGGAGATGCCCGCGCCGCCGGAGCCGTAGCCGATACCGACGCCCGCGCTGCTGCCGTGGCTCTCGTTTTTGCCTTCGAGCGTGGAGGTGTTCAGCGCGGATATCAGGTTCACGTCCCGGCTGGCCTGTAGCCACAGGTCGTTCTGCGCATCAAGCTGGCTGCCGTGAACCAGCAGGTCGCCGTCGGTTGCCACCACGGTGAGGTTATTCCCGGCGGTGAGGCTGCTGCCTTTTGCGGTGGCCTGCGTGCTGGTCTGCGTGGATGTTGACGACTGGCTGCCGTAGGAGAGGCTGATGCCGACGGTGTTGTCGTTGCCCTTCTGGTTGCCGGTGGCCTGGTCGAGCATGACGGACTGCGCGCCCTGTCCTAGGGTCAGTGCGCCTTTCACCGCCTGCAGCGCGGCGAGGCGGTCGTTATCGGTCTCCCTGGCCTGCTTCAGGGTGCTCACGCTGCTGTCGAGCGCACCGCCCGCCGCGCCGGAGAGCGCAAGGGTCAGGCCGGAGGATTTTTGCTCCACGGTGTGGGTCTGCGTGCCGCTCTCCGTGGCGGCGGTGATGCTGACGTTTTTCCCGACGAGCGTCATGTCCTGCCCGGCAATCAGGTCCGAGCCGTGGACGCTCAGGTCGCTGCCCGCGCTCAGCGTGACGCTGCCGTTCACGGAGCCGATGGTGCTGCCGCGATGGGTGGTGTCCTGCGCGGTGTCGGTGATCTTCAGGCTCTGGCTGCCGTAGCTGACGCCGATGCCGCCCGTGCCGGAGAAGCCGGATTTTTTCTCCTGGCGCTGATGGCTCTCTTGGCTGTGCTCTTCCGCCGTGGTCACGGTCAGGCTGTTGCCCGCCGCCAGCCGGACATCGTTATCGCCCACGATATCGCTGCCCTGTACCCGCAGGTTATTGCCCGCCTGCAGGGTGACGCTGTCGCCGCTGAACAGGGTGCCCTGGGCGGTCTCGCGGTTCACCACATCGTGCGTGGTCACGGTTTTTTTCGACAGCGCGCCGCTGCTGCCGGTGGACTGATGGTGCGACTCAAACGCGCTGCTGTCGGTGGCGGCGGTGACGGAGATGTCGTGCCCCGCGCTGACGCCGAGGCTGTTGCCCGCCTCCACGGTTGCGGCCTGCGCATGCACGTCGCGGCCGGCCATCATCAGGATATCGCCTCCGCCGGCCACCTCGCTGCCTGCCTGCTGCGTGACGGACTGCTTCAGCCAGTTATTTTTATCCCACGTCAGGTTATCGCTGGCGGAGGTGGTGACGGTGGTGAGGTTCAGATCCCGCCCGGCATTAAGCACCGTCTGGCTGTCGCTGCCGCGGTTAACGACCTGCGCGCCGGTCAGGGTGAGATCGCGCCCGGCGTTCAGCACCAGCTTACCGTCATCGCCCTGGACGTAGATCCCCGCCACGCGCTCCACGGTGGTGCGCTCAAAGCTGTTTTTCCCGCTGCTGCGCTGTGCGCTGCGGGTGGTGGTGATGAGGCTGATGTCGCGCCCGGCGGTGGCCAGTACGGCATGTTTGCCTGAAATCGTGCCGCCGGTGTTGCTGATGTCCGTGCGGGCGAACAGGCTGACGTCAGCCCCCCGTATCGTTCCGGCTTTGTTGTTGATGTTGTCAGCGCTGAGCTGCACCGCGTCACGGCCGTGCAGGGTGCCGCTGTTGACCAGGTCGCGGTTCAGGTTCATCACCACGTTCTGGCCACCCATCAGCGCGCCGGAGCCGTCGATGTCGCCAGGCTGTACGCGAACATACACCTGCGGGACCATCACCGTCTGCCAGCTGCCGTCGGCAAGCTGAACGCGGGTGTTGACCAGCCAGACCATGTCCTCCGTCAGCAGGCTCATCTGTTCGGCGGTGAGCGCCACGCCCGGGACAAGCTGATGCGCCTGTCCGAAAGCAATGCCCGCATCCATCAGCGCCCTGAACTGGGTCTCATCGTCGCGGTAGTCGCCCAGGTAGCGGCCGCCGGTGAGGGCGACGATCTGCTCGCGCACCAGACGCTGTTCGTAATAGCCGTCGCCAAGACGCTTGTGCACGTTATCCGGATCCGTCGTGAACGCATTCTGCATATAATCACTGCCGAGCCACGTCTTGTTGTTGGTGAAGCGTGGATCGGTTTCGATCAGGTAATGCGCGTCCGGATCCGGCAGGGTGTTAAACAGGCTGCTGTCCGGCAGACGGATGTTCGGCCCGACGGCACGCACCACCACGTCCTGCGCATCGCTGGCGGGCGTTTCAATCCATTTGCCCGGCGCATTGCCGGAGGGCAGGGCAGGAGAATTTGGTGAGGTGGTGTCCACACCTACCGCCAGGCTACCCGTCCCGCTGAGCGTGGCATCCGTTTTGTGGGCGGTGGCGGGCGAAAGGGTCATGCCGCTGCCATCGGCCTGGCTGTTGCCTTCCATTTTGCCCGGCGACAGGGTGATCGACTGGATCACCACCGGCGGGGCGTAGTCCGAGGTGCTTTTTCCCTGAGAGTCGCCGCCCTTTCTGGATTTACGGCTGTAGTGCGTGACCGAGCCTGCATCGGCGATCCACCGGCTGCCTTCCGGCATCACGTTGTCCACCGAATCGGCGAAGATCCCGAGCGTTCCCCCCGCCACAATCTGGCTTTTGTCGTTCAGTACCTGATTTGCCGTAATCAGCATATTGCCGCCGGAGAGGATTTTGCCCGGGTCGCTTTCGGCAATCACCTCTTCTTCAATGGTGCGGGTGTAGCTGTACTCGTAAAAGTTGTCGTTGTTGGCTCCGGTATCGTCCGGAGTGTTGAGGTTTAACAGGTGGTCGGCCGAGTTGCGGTCGACGAACACGCCGTCAGCATTGGCATCCCAGCGGGTGGGCGATCCCTTTTGCTGGTACTCGTGGATCTGCTCCGTGGAGATGAGCGCCACTTCGGTGCTGAAATGGTCGTTGATGTTATTGAGCTGGCCGACGGAGAGCGCCATGTCGCCAGCGGATTCAATGGTCGCGCTGTGGTTGTTGAGGGTTTGCGCCTGCCCGATGGCGAAGCCGTCGCCGTCCACGCGCCCGCCGATGGCCATCGCTCCGTCGCTGTAGATCAGCGCGTGGTCGCGGTTGTTGATTGTCCGCGCGCCGATGTCCACGCGCTGGCGTCCGGCGAGGGTTGCCGCCGTTCCGTCCTGGGCGAGGTTATTGAGCGTTGTCGCCTGAATCGACAGGTGATCGCCGTAGATGCGGCCGGTGCCCGCGTTCGTCAGGGTTTCGGCACGCAGCCACGTCTGGCTGCCGTCGATAAGACCGTCATTACTGAGGCTCGAGGAGAGGGTCAGCCAGGTCGCTCCGGCGGCAATCTCGCCGGACGCGGCGTTGAGCAGGCTGGCGGCGCTGAGATCCAGTTTTGCGCCCGCCAGCAGGTTGCCGCTGTTGGTCACGCTGCCTGGCGTGGTGAAGGTCATGCTGCCGTTGGCAATCACATCACCCGCGTTGTTAAAGCTCTGCTGCGTGTGAATCGTCATATCGCCGAGCGACAGAACCTGACCGTCTCCGGTAAGCGCGTCGGCGTCAAGCGTGACGTTTTCCCCACCAATAACGATACCGTCAGCGTTGAGGAGCCGCAAAGCCGCGCCGCTCAGCGACAGCGCGCCCGCAGCGGACAGCTCACCCTGCGCGTTATCCAGGGTTTCGGCATTGGCGATCGATAACGTATCGCCTGCCCGCGTCGTTCCCTGAGCGTTATCGAACTGCTGGCTGTTGATGTTCACATCCAGCCCTTCAATGCCCTTGTCGTCGGCCTGCGTGTTGCGGTTGATCAGCGAAGCCGCGTTGAGCGTAACCGTTGCGCCGCTGCGTATCAGGCCCAGCGTGTTGTCGATCGCACCCGTTACGGCGTTCACCGCCAGTTCACCGAGAGACTGGATCTGCCCGTCCTGGTTATCAAGACGATTGAGGTTGAGGCTCATCTCCTGCTCACCCACCAGACGCCCGCCGGAACGGTTATCCAGCGAGGTTGCCCGCAGCGTGAAATCTCCTTTTGCGCCCAAAGTGCCGTTCTGGTTGTGCAGCGCGGCGGTGGCGAGCTGCATGTCCGCCAGGCTGTAAATCGTCCCCTCGCGGTTATCCAGCTGGAAGCCGTGGGTATCAAGGGCAAGCCCGCCTCCCTGAATAACCCCCTGACGGTTGTCGGTATCGCTGCGCGTGGCAAGCGTCAGCGTATCCAGGGCATACAGCGTCCCGGCGATGTTGCTCAAGCGCGCGGCGTCCAGCGTCGCCCGTTTTTCGGCGAGCAGTACGCCCGCATCATTTTGCAGATCGGTCGTGGTTAGGGTCAGGTTTCCCTGGCTAACGATGCCGCCCGTGTCCCCGCTGTTGCGGTTGCTGATACCTTCAGCGGCCAGCGTGAGATCCCCTCCGCTCTGGAGCAGCCCGCTGCTGTCGTTGTCCAGACGCTGTGCCGTGACGGCAAGCGTGCCCTGGGCGGCAATCATCCCTTTCTGGTTGGCGATCCGGGAGGCGTCTATCCGCACGTCTTCATCGGATACCAGCGTACCTTGCGTATTCTCCAGCGACCCGGCACGAAGATTCAGCGCGCCTGCGGCGCTCAGGGTACCGCTGCGGTTGTCCACGTCCGTGGCCGTTACGACGGCTTCTTTCGCGCTGGCCAGCATGCCGAGCTGGTTGCTGATGCTGCCGGCGTTAACGTTCAGGGTGCCAGCGCTGACGATGCCGCCGGTTGTCAGGGTATTGTCGTTTGACAGGCGGTTCCCGTGGGTGTCAACGATCGTGTCCGCCCCGGACTGAATTAATCCTTCGTCGTTATTCAACCCGGCGCTGTCGAGCGTCAGGGTATCGCGGGCAACAATTGTCCCGCCGACGTTAGTCAGCGCGTTGCGGCTGGTCAGCCCGACGCGGCCGTATTCCGCGCTGATAAAGCCGCTGCTGTTGTCCAGAGTGCTGGCGCTCACGCTGATGCTGCCTGCCGCAGCCAGTTCGCCCTCGCGGTTGTCCGTCAGGCCAGCCGTGTTGATCGTCAGGGCGCTGTCGGCATCGGCGGCAACGATCTGGCCATTGCGGTTATCCAGCGACGCGGCGTTGACGTTGACCGTGGCGTTGGCGGCAATGACGCCTTCACGGTTATCGATGCCGTCCTGATGGTTCAACGTCAGCCCCCGCGTGCCGCTCTGGCTTATCTGGCCTTTCTGGTTGTTCAGGCGTTTTGCCGCGAGCGTGAGCCGGTCGGCGGCGAGCAGGCCGCTGCTGTTATCCAGCGTGCCGCCTGTCGTGACGCTGAGGGCGTCATTCGCGATGACTTGCGCACCGGCGGTGCTGAGGTTGCCTTCTCCGGCGTGAAGGGTTATGGCGCTGGCCTGCGTCACGCTGCCTGATGCATCCAGCCCCTGACCCGTGGCCCTGATGTTGCCACCCGCCACATTCAGGCCATGCATCTCAAGTTTACCGCTGGCGGTAAGCGTCAGATCGCCGTCGCGTCCCGTGGTGCCATCGGGCTGCACGCCTGCGGCCAGCGTGCCGGTGCTGGCGATCGTTTTGCCCGTCAGGCTGACGTTGCGCCGTGCTGCTAGGGATCCGCTGTTGTGCACGGCGTCGGTGCCAGAAAGGGCCACGTCAGCGGAAGACCAGATTGCGCCGCTGTTTTCAATACGCCCGTCGGCGGAGAGGGTGACCGTCCCGGCTTCCGCGCCGATATTGCCCGCGTTGCGCACGCCGACGCCTTTTTCCGTCCCGATCAGACGGATTTTTCCGGCGTACATGCCGCCGACCTGGGAAACGTCCAGCGCCATGACGGGTTTTGCCGCACCGTTATCCGCGAGGGCGGTCACCTTTTCATGCGCCGCATCCACCGCGTTGCGCCCGGTAGTGACGCGTAAATCCTGCGCGTGAATCGCCGCATTCACCTGAACCGCACGGGCGATGATATCGGTATGCGCCTGCCCGGAGGCGTCCAGCCCGTTGCCGTTCACGGTAATCTCACCGCGATCCACCTGATAGCCGGTTATCCGGCCATCCTGCATCTGCGCGGTGCCGGTCGTCAGCGTGGCGCGCCCGGCGTTGATAAAGCCGCAGCCGTCGCAGGTGATGCCCGACGGGCTGGCAATGACCACGTCGGCCTTCTGTCCGGCCACCTCAATGTAGCCGTTAAGCTGGCTCGGGTTGCGCGCGTTCACCTCGTTGAGGATGACCTTCGCCTCGCCTTTCGCCAGCCACGGGTTGGCGGCAACCATCCCGCCGAGTTCGGTTGAGGTATTTTTATGGGAGTTGTTGAGGATGGCCCCGCCCCGGCCCACGTCGAACTGGCTGTAGGTGTTGCGGGACACGCCGCCTGCCGACGGGGTCTGAATATTCACCTGCGCCGTGCCGTTAGCGGTGCTGATGACGGTGGGCTGCTGCTTACCGGGCGCGGAGGCGTCCGCCACAATCCCGGCGGCCTGCACCGTGACCGCGCCAGAAGCCAGCCACAGCGCAAGGCTGAGCGCCCCGATGCGGCAGACAAGGCGCTGAAGCGCGTGCCCGATCCCGGAGGAAGGCGACCCGCCGGAACAGCCGCGCGCCAGTTCGGAGACGACCATCAGCATGCCGCGGGCCTTATTAAAGACGATACGGTACAGACGTTTATTCATGGTGAAATCCTTTTTATTTTTATCCGTGCAGCGGGTGCGCGTGTTTCCAGTTCAGCAGCGCTTCGCGCGTGACCTGCCTGCCATAAAACGTTTTGATACGACGGCCTTTCTCATTGCCGCGATGCCAGAGAAAGCGCGCGACGTGGTGCGGAAAAATCTCCGCGCGTACCAGGCGAAACAGGGCTTCCGCGTGCCCAAATGGCGCGATAAAGTCGCGAAACCACATCCGATCGCCGCTACACCAGTCTTCTTCCGGCAGGAGAACCGTCTCCTGGGTGAGATAGCGGCGTTCGGCGGCTTCGCTCATCCATGCCCAGCTCAGAAAAAAGATCGGGCGTCCTTTCTCCTCTACCAGCACGTACTGCTGGCGTTTAATGATGGGCAGGAGCACCACGGGCAGGACGTGCAGCGGCGCGTCACGGTGGTTAAGGGAATGCATCCAAAGCCAGACCGACGCGCCCAGCACTTCGGCTTCACTCAGCGCGACGTTCTGGAGCAGCGGACAATGAACCGTCAAATCGCCATAGCGCATACTCAGAAATCCATGTTGAGGTTGAAGCCGAAGGTTGCCGGGCTGGTTTTAAAGCCGTCCGGGCGGGAGAACGGCACGCCCGCGAAGGCGTCGTAACCCACTTTCCAGAGCGCACCGCGCAGGCCCGCCGCGCCACCGGCCAGGTGGTTACCCGTCAGGTACTCCGTGCCGTTGCCCGCGACCTCGCCGTAGTCGGCAGCCAGATAGAACTCGGTACCGGCAAGCGGGGTCTGCCAGGAGAGATCGTTTCGAACCAGCCAGCCGCGATCGGCGTTTAGCGTGCGTTCGCCGTCAAAGCCGCGCACCGTCCAGCGCCCGCCGATGGCGAACTGATCCTGTGACGTGAGCGGGGTGTTGCTGGTCTGACGCTGCCATGCCACGTCGTAACGAAAGCGCTGTGCGCTGAGTGCAAACGGCAGGCTCAGGCGTGCGTTGGTGCGAAGAATTCGGCCCAGCGCCGTGGCTTCATCGAACGTCTCTTCGGGGGCTGGCTGGGCGCCAAACCATCGCGTGCCGCGCTGGTAGCTGATGCCAGCATCAAGCGTGGCGGGGCCGATATAGTGGCGATGCTGAAGCCCGGCCTTCCAGGAGGAGACGTGGCGGCGCTGAACTTCCACTTCCGTGTCGTTGATGTAGTTTTTCGTTGTCCGGCTCTCCACGTCCCAGGTGAACGTGGTTTTTTGTGCGCTGCTGCGATGCAGAACCCGACTGGCCTGCGCCACCAGACTCTGGCTTTTGCCGCTGTAACGAATGTCGCCGTTTAGCCCCGCCACGGTCTGGTGGTAGTGGTAATCGCTGCCGGTAACGGAAAAGGCCCACCAGCCCACGGGAACTGACCAGTGGGCGCTGAGGTTTTGGTTGCCTTTTTCCGGCCCGGTTTGCAGGTCATGGTTAATGGAAAACCAGAAGAGATCGCTCAGCGCCAGCGGGTTATCCAGCGACAGCGTTAGCACCCCCTGATAGCGGCCCGTTGACGACGAGCCAGAATCATCAAGCGACAGGCCAAGCCGCCAGAATTTGCTCTGCTGGCGGGTAATCACGATATCGCTCTCACCCGGCTGTTCAGCCGGAACGATATCCATCTCAACCTGGACGGTGGGCAGGCGCTGGAGGTTCTCCAGACCCTGCTCGATATCCCGCAGGTCCAGCAGGTTACCGTCATGTGCCGGAAAGGCGCTGTAAAGCCATAACCCGCGGCTGCTGTTATCGGTCAACGTGACGTGGCGGATTTTCCCTGGGATAACGGCCAGCGCTAAATGGCCGCTTTTTAAATCCTGAGCGGGAGCCAGCACGCGGGCGGTGGTCCAGCCGTGGGCGATCAGCCGGTTTTGCAGCAGGCTCATGATGCGGTTGATACCCTTAGCGCCCAGGCATTTGCCCACGGCCTGATTCGCCATGCGCTGCAGCGGCACCCAGTGCGGGAGGGCGTCCTGTCCAGTCAGCGTGACGTCGTGGATTGTAAAGCAGGGCGTTTCGGCGGCAAATTCGCCGCTTTCGTTACTGGCTGCCGGAGATTGCAGCCGGACGTCAGGCGCCTGGGGCGTCAGTTGGGTTTCCAGCGCCTGCTGACGCTGCTGTTGCAGGATAAACGGCTCATCACCCGGCGCGGCAAGGGCACCCGATGAAAGGCTGAGAACAGCACAGACAAAAAAGCCGGTGCGCTTCGTTGCTACCGGTAGAAATTCCCTTTCCAACATTTTCCCTTGCAAAATGTAATGTTTTCTTGCAGGGGATCGTGACCAAGTCACCGCGAGTTTTCTACGCGTGGCGGCTAAATAAAATCTGAAAGTGGGGTGAAGTGCGGAAGCGGACTAAAGCAGATATGACTGGCCGGGCAGGCTTGCGCCGCCCGGCACGGTTACGGGAGATTACTCCCCTTCACCCGGGAACAGGAACGGGTTGATCGAGCTGCGGGCAAAGCCCTCCTGCTCCATTTTGGCATCCAGAATCAGCGAGGCGAGATCGTCGGCCACCGCTTCAACTTTGGGGTCTTTTTCCTGATACAGAATCTTCAGGTAGGTCCCACAGTCGCCGCAGCTTTCGGCTTTCACTGCCGCTTCTTCATTTTCCAGCGACCAGTAGTTGAGATCGCGGGTCTGCTCGCAGTTGCTGCACTTGATGCGCACCACGTGCCACTCGGTTTCACACAGGTTGCAGTGCAGGTAGCGCAGCCCCTGCGTGGTGCCGATTTGCACCATGCTTGAGACCGGCATGGAGCCGCAGACCGGGCAGAACTGGCGCGCCTCGCCGTACTCGGCGCGGGCTTTGCCGGGGATCAGGCTGGCCATCTGCGCCCAGTAGAGCGACAGTGCCGCCCAGATAAACGGCGCCTTATCGCTGCTGACCAGCGAGAAGTCGGAGGCAAACAGCGCGCTCGCCATCTCTTCCAGCTCCAGGTCAGAGGCTTTTTCCAGATTTTCGATCACCGCCAGCGCGGTACCGCTCATCTCCGGCTTCAGCTCGGCAATCAGCGAATGCAGCAGCTTTTGCCAGTGCTTGTCGCGCGGCAGGACGTGAATGTCCAGCGGCGGCTTGCCCTGCGCGTTGGCTTCTTTGATGCGCGCGGTCAGATCCATTTGCAGCGGGTGGTCGTACAGCACCACTTCCTGCGCGTGGGCAACCAGCGCGGCAAAACGCAGAAAATCGCCCAGCGGGTTATTCTCTGCCAGCTCGCGCAGACGCTCTGCGCGGCGGTTGTAGAGGTTCTTGAGTCTGGGGAATAACAACGGCGGAATATAATCCGCCGTGCGTTTCTCGCTCGACCCCAGCTCATCTTGCGGGATTATGCGAATACTCATTCAGTTTTCTTTTCCGTTGTCTTTCGGACTTCACGGTACCAGCGCGGGTGATGTTTCTTCGCCCACGTGCTGGTGACCCATCCTTCCACCATCGCGGTAATGGTGCCTTTCACCCAAAGGGCGGCGTAAATATGCACCATGATAACCACAATTAACACCACTGCGGCAAATGAATGCAGCATCAGCGCGAATCGGATCACCGGGATTGAGAAAGCAGGCGCAAAGTACGGACGCCAGATGATCACGCCGCTCACCAGCAACAGGACCAGGAAGATAATCGCCGCCCAGAATACGCATTTCTGGCCGAAGTTATAACGCCCGGTGTCACCCACTTCCTCGTTGACGACGATCTTACGAATATTCTTCGCCCAAAAGATATCATCCCGATTGATTAGGTTATGGTGCCAGTAGCGGAAAAACATGATGATGAACGACGCGAACATGATGACGCCCACAAACGGGTGCAGGATACGCGCCAGCTGTGGTGTCCCCATGATCTGCATCAGCCAGTTGAAGGACGGGAAGAAGAACCCCAGCCCGCTTATCGCCGCCAGCATGAAGCAGAAGGCGGTGACCCAGTGGTTGATGCGTTCCGGCGCGGTGTAGCGCACGATGGTGTCACGTTTTCTCATTTGCGCACCTCGTCTTTCTCTTCATGCAGGTTGTCGTCTTCCTCTTCCGCGCGGTTCGGACCGACGCCGACGTAGTGGAAGATGCTCGCTGCAAAGGTCGCAGCAAAGCCCACCGCGGCCAGCGGTTTCCAGATGCCTTTCCAGAACTTCACGGTGGCGCTGATTTCCGGGTTCTCCGGCAGGCCGTGATACAGGTTCGGCTTGTCGGCGTGGTGCAGCACGTACATCACGTGCGTACCGCCCACCCCGGCCGGATCGTACAGGCCCGCGTTGTCGTAACCACGGGTTTTCAACTCGCCCACGCGCTCTGCCGCCAGCGTTTTCATATCCTCTTTGGAACCAAAGTGGATAGCGCCGGTTGGGCAGGTCTTCACGCATGCAGGCTCCTGGCCGACGGTAACGCGGTCCACGCACAGGGTGCATTTGTAGACGCGGTTGTCTTCCGGGTTCAGGCGCGGTACGTCGAACGGACAGCCCGCGATGCAGTAGCCGCAGCCGATGCACTGCTCGGACTGGAAGTCGACGATGCCGTTGGCATACTGAATGATAGCCCCTTCTGACGGACATGCCTTCAGGCAGCCCGGATCCGCGCAGTGCATACAGCCATCTTTGCGGATAAGCCATTCCAGCTTGTCGTTCTGCTCCACTTCAGAGAAACGCATCACCGTCCAGGACTTGGCGGTCAGGTCCGCCGGGTTGTCGTACACCCCGACGTTGTGACCCACTTCGTCACGCAGATCGTTCCACTCCGAGCAGGCCACCTGACAGGCTTTACAGCCGATGCAGGTGGTCACGTCGATAAGCTTCGCCACTTCCTGCTGGTGGTCCCGCGCCTGAGGCGCGGGCGTGAAACCGTTAGTCGCGGAACGACGGATAATGTCTTGAGATTGATAAGCCATAGGTCGTCTCCGTTACACCTTTTCCACGTTCACGAGGAAGGCCTTAAACTCCGGCGTCTGCGTGTTCGCATCGCCGACGAACGGCGTCAGGGTGTTCGCAATGAACCCTTTCTTCGCCACGCCCTCATAACCCCAGTGAATTGGGATGCCGATGGTATCCACCTGCTGACCGTGAACGTTCAGCGTGCGAATACGCTTGGTCACCACCGCCTTGGCCTTAATGTAGCCGCGGTTAGAGGAGACCTTCACGGTATCGCCATGGGCGATGCCGAGCTTGTTCGCCAGCTTCTCGCCGATCTCCACAAACTGTTCCGGCTGCGCGATGGCGTTAAGCAGCGCGTGCTTGGTCCAGTAGTGGAAGTGCTCGGTCAGACGGTAGGTGGTGCCCACGTACGGGAACTTGTCCTTTTTACCCAGCGCTTCAAAGTCGCCCTTGAAGATACGGGCTGCCGGGTTAGAGACCACGTTCGGGTGCAGCGGGTTAGTGCCCAGCGGCGTCTCAAACGGCTCGTAGTGTTCCGGGAACGGCCCTTCTGCCATCTTATCAATGGCAAACAGGCGTCCCATCCCTTCAGGCTGCATGATAAACGGCCCGACGTCGCTGCCCGGTGCGGCAGTGCTGTAGTCCGGAATATCCACGCCGCCCCATTTCGCGCCGTCCCACTTCAGCAGCTGACGCTTCGGATCCCACGGGTTGCCCTGCGGGTCAGCGGAGGCACGGTTATAGAGAATGCGGCGGTTGAGCGGCCACGCCCACGCCCAGCCCAGCGTATTGCCGAGGCCCGACGGATCGGCGTTGTCGCGGTTGGCCATCTGGTTGCCTTTCGGCGTCCAGCTACCGGCAAAGATCCAGCAGCCGCTTGACGTAGTACCGTCATCGCGCAGATGGGCGAAGGTGCTGAGCTGATCGCCTTTCTTCGCCAGCACGGTGCCGGTGGCCGGGTCGATAACGTCCGCCAGCGCCTTACCGTTGCTCTCCATCGCCACTTCTTCCGGCGCAGGGTTTTCCGGCGTCGAGTAGTTCCAGGTCATGTTCAGCACCGGTTCCGGGTTCGCGCCGCCTTCAGCCGCGTACATCTTACGCAGGCGCAAGAAGATACCGGCCAGGATCTCGCCGTCGTTCATGGCGATGCCCGGGGCGTCCGCGCCTTTCCAGTGCCACTGCAGCCAGCGTCCGGAGTTGACGATAGACCCGTTCTCTTCCGCGAAGCAGGTGGACGGCAGACGGAACACTTCGGTCTGAATCTTCGACGGATCGACGTCGTTCGATTCGCCGTGGTTCTGCCAGAAGGTTGAGGTCTCGGTATTGAGCGGGTCAATCGTCACCAGGAACTTCAGCTTCGACAGAGACTCAACAACCTTGTTCTTGTTCGGGAACGAGGCCACCGGGTTAAAGCCCTGGCACAGATAGCCGTTCACTTTGCCCTGGTGCATCATCTCGAAATACTGCAGAACGTCGTAGCCTTTGTCCCACTTCGGCAGCCAGTCAAAGCCCCAGCTGTTTTCCGCCGTCGCTTTGTCGCCGAAGAAGGCTTTCATCATCGAGACGAAGAACTTCGGATAGTTGCCCCAGTAGTTCACCTGGCCTTCCAGCAGCGGTTTAGGCGTGCTGGCCGTGAGGTAGGTTTGCAGGTCGGTCTGCTTCTCGCTTGGCAGGGTCATATAGCCCGGCAGGCTTTGCGACAGCAGGCCGAGGTCGGTCAGGCCCTGAATGTTGGAGTGACCGCGCAGGGCGTTCACGCCGCCGCCTGCCATGCCCATGTTCCCGAGCAGGAGCTGAACCATCGCCATGGTACGGATGTTCTGCGCGCCGATGGAGTGTTGCGTCCAGCCGAGGGCGTACAGGAACGACGCGGTTTTATCCTTCGCGCTGGTTTCGGCGATCAGCTCGCACACCTTCAGGAAGTCCGCCTTCGGCGTACCGCAGATGTTTTCGACTACCTCCGGCGTGTAGCGGGAAACGTGCTCTTTCAGCAGGTTCCACACGCAGCGCGGGTGTTGCAGGGTGGTGTCGCGCTTCGCAAAACCTTTCTCATCCAGCTCGTAGTTCCAGCTGGTTTTGTCGTATTTGCGTTTTTCGGCGTCGTAACCGCTGAACAGGCCATCTTCGAAGTGGTAATCCTCACGCACGATCAGGCTGGCGTTGGTATAGGCTTCGGTGTATTCGCGGTTATATTTTTCGTTGGTCATCAGGTAAAGCAATACGCCTGACAGGAAAGTGATGTCAGTACCTGAACGAATAGGGGTGTAGAAATCCGCCACTGACGCCGTACGCGTGAAGCGGGGATCGATCACAATCAGTTTCGCACCGTTGTGGATTTTGGCTTCCATCGCCCAGCGGAACCCGACAGGGTGCGCTTCAGCGGCGTTACCGCCCATCACCACAATAAGGTTGGCGTTTTTGATGTCGACCCAGTGGTTGGTCATCGCACCGCGACCAAATGTTGGAGCAAGACTTGCTACCGTTGGTCCGTGTCAGACACGCGCCTGGTTGTCGACCGCGAGCATACCGAGCGCGCGCGTAAATTTCTGGGTTAAATAGCCGGTTTCGTTGCTGGAGGCAGAAGCACACAGCATCCCGGTGGAGAGCCAGCGGTTGACCGTCACGCCGTCGGCGTTCTTCTCAACAAAGTTGGCATCGCGATCTTCTTTGATGTGTTTTGCGATGCGGTCGAACGCCTCTTCCCAGCTGATTTGCTGCCATTTGTCGGAGCCAGGCGCGCGATATTCCGGGAATTTGAGGCGGCTTTCGGAGTGGATAAAGTCCACCAGACCGGCCCCTTTCGGGCACAGCGCGCCGCGGTTGACCGGGTGATCCGGGTCGCCTTCGATATGGAAAATAGACGCTTTGGCGTTTTTAGCACCGTCGCCGAGGCTATACATCAACAGCCCGCAACCGACAGAGCAGTACGTACAGGTATTACGGGTTTCACGGGTGCGCAGCAGTTTATACTGCCGCGTTTCCGCCAGCGCTACGCTGGGGGCAAAGCCCAGCGCCGCTGCCGTGGTGCCTGCCATACCGCCAGCGCAGATCTTAAAGAACTGCCTTCTGCTGACCTGCATGGGTCACTCCTTGTTTCGACATTGCTTACATATGTAGTTTTGACTTCGCGGTTGAGAATTGACCGCAAAGGAAAAAATTTGCGTTAATCCCTCATTTCTCCGAGGGATATCATCAGAATACCACAATGTCGGTACACCTGTTCTAATGGCGTTAATACAAAGTGAACGTATTATCACCATGCTGATTATAAAGTGTGATACGGATCACGATATTGCTCCTGCATGTTAAAGCCGTGTAGCGCTGGCCGGGTTGCACCCCTTCTGAATGAGTAGGAGAATGATTGTCGAAAAGTTGATCCATACTATGCGTAAGGCCTGTCGTTTATGCTGCAATAGCAGGCTCACCTCCGTGGTTGTTCAGGAATACCGCTGTGTCTAAACAAAACCGTGCTACCCACTCGTCACCGCTGCCTGCAGGCATTGTGGAACTGTCGGTGCGCAGACCGCCCCACATTACCCACGCCACGCCCGATTTGCTGGCGGAAGAAGTGCCCGTTGCGCTTGTTTACAACGGTATTTCGCACGTGGTGATGATGGCTTCACCGAAGGATCTCGAGCTGTTCGCCATTGGCTTTTCTCTGTCGGAAGGCATCATTGCGCATCCGCGGGAGATCTACGGGATGGACGTGGTTCAGGCGTGCAACGGTCTTGAAGTGCAAATCGAACTCTCCAGCCGTCGCTTTATGGGGCTGAAAGAGCGCCGCCGCGCGCTGGCCGGGCGCACCGGCTGCGGCGTCTGCGGCGTTGAGCAGCTCAATGACATCGGCAAACCCGTTGCGCCACTGCCCTTTACCCAGACCTTTAATCTGGCAAACCTCGACCCTGCGCTTGAGCATCTCAACGACGTGCAGCCCATCGGCCAGCTGAGCGGCTGCACGCACGCAGCGGCGTGGGTATTGCCGTCGGGAGAGATTGCCGGTGGGCACGAAGACGTGGGCCGCCACGTGGCGCTGGATAAGCTGCTCGGTCGCCGGGCGCGGGAAAGCGAGCTCTGGCAACAGGGCGCGGCGCTCGTTTCCAGCCGGGCCAGCTATGAGATGGTGCAAAAATCGGCCATGTGCGGCGTGGAAATTTTATTTGCAGTGTCGGCGGCGACCACGCTGGCGGTGGAGGTCGCGGAGCGCTGCAACCTGACGCTGGTGGGCTTCTGCAAGCCGGGAAGGGCGACAATTTATACCCATCCACAGCGATTAATAGTTAATCAATAATTTTGAATGATAATAGCAAATCCTTCCGCTTTTAGTTGTCCACGATGAGGTCTAGTATTTATCTCATCAAGGCACGGTGCCTTACCTAAACAACTTAACGAAAGGGTTTAAATCATGAAAAGCATCAAAACTTTTGTCGCTGTAATCGCTCTGGCTACTTCTTTCGGTTCTTTTGCTGCGCAGACCGTAACCGCAACCGCCTCTACCATTGATGGCGCAGAAGCGAAAATCGCGGCGCAGGCTCAGGAAGCGGGTGCATCATCCTACAAAATTACCCAGGCGTTCTCCGGTAACCGCGTACACATGACCGCTGAACTGAATAAATAAGTCGTTTAGCCGCTGTCCCTTGCTCTTCGGAGCGGGGACAGGTTTCCTTTCTGCTGTTCCTTCTCCGAATTTCCCGCATATCATCTTGTATATTCCTGATTAACGAAACTGTAAACGTTTCTCCTCTTTAGTCTATTTTGTTTGAAATTTAGCAATTCTATACACAAGTTAAATACAAGGTCAGACCAGTCTTCAGAATGTATCATTAAAATGAATGTGTTGTGCCATTTTTGTTATCTGATACCGGTTTTATATACGGTTTTAATATGATTGATCTTACGTTTTAAGGAATTCCTCAAGCGTAAATCCTAAAAGGATTTTGAAATATTGATCAGTGTTATCTGAGGTGCTACCTTCCACCAAACAAACTGTTGTAATAAGTCCTGACCAGATATTCATTATCTGGTTTGTTTTGTTTTTCACCTATATAAGGAAATAAAATGAACGCGATATTTAAAAAAGGGTTGCTGGCCTCCGTGCTGGCTGTAACAGCGTCTTCTGCAATGGCGGCATCGAGTGTTGATATTAAGGTTACGGGTAAAATTGTGCCAGCCTCCTGTACGCCGGCATTCACTTCCGGTACGGGTATCGCTGACTTCGGTACCATTAAAGTTGCGTCACTGAATGATACTACGTGGACGCCCCTGTCGGATGTGAAAACTATCCCAATTACGATTACCTGCGAAGAAGCCACCCGTGTGGGTGTGACCTTCAACGATGCGCATTCTGATTCCGCGCCAACGGCAACCCTGCCGGTACCTTATTCTGACACTGATTTTCTTCTTACAACGGCAGCTACATCAGGCCTGGGTATGTATAACAGCAAGAAGATTGGTGCTTACTCAATGGGAATTAAGAAGGATGCGGGTACCTTAACAAATGATGAGGGTGAAAATCTTTACCCAATTTTTGCGAGAGATGCAAGTGCCACTTCAGGTTGGGGTACTAAAGCCGGGACACATTATTTGCAAGTTGTTACGGATAAAAGTGAGACGTATTCCTTTACCGATGTTTCAGGCGGCGATGCACCTGTTGCACAGAAACAGGTTAATTTTATTGTCGGTATCATGGCGCAGATCAGCCCAACCAACGATCTCGATATTACCGATGAAGCGACGCTGGATGGTTTAACCAACGTTGAGCTGGTTTATCTGTAATAGAGTTATAGAAAATACTCCACGTAAGTGGAGTATTATTTCAATATTAATGGACTAATATTATGCTGCTGTTAAATAGAACGCTGATCTGCGCTGGTTTGCTCGCCTCGTTTAATATCCTGGCTGCCGGAATGGTGCCAGAAACGTCGTTGTTAATTGTGAATGAAGACGAGCAGGGCGCCAGCATGGACGTCAAAAACACGGACGGTGATGCACAGCTTCTGTATACCAAATTGATTGATTTACCCGATGATCCTAAACCCGGCCTGATTGTTACGCAGCCCGTGGTCCGTGTGGATGCGGGCAAAACCCAGCGCGTGCGCTTTGTGCTGAAAAGCAGCGCTGAACCGCTGAAGGTGGAACATTTTAAGCGCGTTATCTTTACCGCCATTCCTCAGCGTGAGAAAAATAAAGTCAAAGTGAGCTTTAGTCAGAACCTGCCCGTTATTATCCGTCCAGCCGGACTGGCGGTTAATCTGGAGCCGTGGAAGGATCTGACCTGGAATATCAGTAATGGGAACATCATTGTCGAGAACAAAACGCCTTACGTTGTCCGCATGGAGCAAAAAGCAAAGTTAATACCATCGGGTGTTTTTGTTCAGTTCCCAAAAACCTATATATTGCCGGGCGAAAAAATGACGGCCAGCAGTAAAGGAAAAGTCGCGTCGTCTGAGAAGAAAATTGAAATATACCCTGCAACACGCTATGGCTATAAAGCGCAGAGTTATACCGTTGAGCTGAAATAACAACCGTAAATTTAACAATACATGGAGTGGTTATGTTAAAGGTTTCCTGTAAAAAGGGAATGCTGGCATTTTGCCTTACGGTGCTGGCTTTCAGTATTCGAGCAGAAATAAATTCTTCCGCGAATGAATCGATAGATTTGGCAAGGGCGATATTTGATACCGATGCATTAAAAAATCAGGGCCTTGATCCAAATATTGCTGATTACTACTCCATGGCTCCTCGTTTTGCTCCCGGCTACCATAACGTCACCGTCAATATTAACGGCAAGCAGCGTTCCCTTATGCCGGTTAAATTTGATGAAGAGGGTGTGCCCTGTATCGATAACGAGTTTTTGGAAAATGCGGGTTTGCTTAAAAAAACCAGACGAGGCACCTGCCCTAAAATTCATGAATACTGGTCTGGCTCGACGTTTCAGTCGTCCCCGGATATTGAAGAAATATCGATTGTCGTTCCACCGGAAGCGTTAGATCCTAATTTTGGGCGTCAATATGCGGATGTGCGTGGCGGGCGTGCGGCAATGCTGAATTACTCCATGTTCGGTACCCATAATCAATATGACGATGAAAAAGCAGATCGTTTTCAGTCAACTTTTGAACTGGGCTTTAATGCCGGGGACTGGATTGTCCGTAGCACACAATTCATCAGCGACGGTAGCGATCAAAGCTTTGATGTTGAATCACTTTATACCTACGCCCAGCGCACCTTTACCGATTACGGCGTGATGGTTCAAGGCGGCCAGATTAACGTGGCCAACAGCCGCTTCAGTATTCCGTCTCTCTACGGGATACAGATGATGCCGGATAACGCACTTCAGTCTGAAGCGGGGACCGGTGTGGAAGTCACCGGTATCGCCCGCACCCCGCAGGCGCGCGTGGATATCCGCCAGGGCGGACAGTTGATTTATTCTACGCTGGTACCTGCCGGGCCGTTTAATCTTGACGACGTGCCGCTGGTTAGCCTCAATACCGACCTGAACGTGACGGTGACCGAGACTGACGGGAGTGAAAACCGCTTTACCATTGCGGCGAGCACCTTCCGCAGCAACCACGTAGGCCGCGCGCCGGGCTTTACGATGGCGGTAGGACGCGTTGAAGACGACATGGATTCGCGCTTTGAAAATCCGTGGGTTGTCTCCGCCAACAACGGCTGGTCCATCAACAAGAGCATGAACTTCCTCGCCGGTATGGTGATGGCGGATAACCACTATTACGGATTCTCCGGAAACGTGGATACCGTACCGATGCAGAACCTGTATGCCTCACTCGGTTTTCTGGCGTCGATAGACAATCAGTCGCAAACGGACGGTAACAAAACCACGCTCGACCTGGGATATTCATTGCCGTGGGGCATCGGCCTTTCGATGGGCGGCAGCTACGGCACGCCGGATTACCGCGAAATGACGGAGCTTTACGGTGATGACGACGATATGTCGCAAACCAAGTATGACGCCAGTGTGGGTATTAGCTGGTCCAACACTACGCTCGGACGCTTTTCCCTTAGCTATTATCGCAATGAGAGCTGGAACAGCGAGTACGATAGCCGTCGCTTCATTTCATCGTGGTCGAAAAGCTTTAAATACTTCAACGTGAGCGTGAACTGGGAATCTGACGTCAGCCGCCGCGACGAAAGCGATAACGATCAATTTTACGTGAACGTCTCAGTGCCGCTCGGCCGTACTGGCGTTAATACCAGCTCCTGGTATCGTGAAAGTGAAGGTAAAAGCTCCTACGGGACACGCGCGATGGGATCGTTCAACGAGGCGAACCAGTATATGGTTGGCGTATCTCAGGATCATAACGATGACACCACCAGTTGGGACACCTCGCTGAGCAGCAATTTGCATTATACCAGCCTGGCGCTGGCGGCTGGCGGTGATAACGACAGCAACAGCAACTACTCCGCGGCGCTGAGCGGTGGGATTGTGGCGCACAGCGATGGTGTGACCTTCTCGCCTTACCGCGTGGCCGATACCTATGCCATCGCCAGACTCGATAAACCGGTAGCAGGCATTGAGATTGCGACAACGCGTGGCCCGGTATGGACGGATAAATGGGGCCAGGCGGTGATCCCTTCGCTGTCACCGTTCCGCGAGAGCACCATCGAAATCAACACGGAAAGTCTGCCGGGCAATCTGGATGTCAGAAATGGCAGAACGGCAATTAAGGCTTCTCACGGTGCGGTCGCGAAGTGGGAGTTTGCGACGTTAAGCCAGCGCCGAGTGCTGCTTTCTATCATCCGCGCGGACGGTACGCCGCTGCCGGAAGGCGTGTCAATCGTCGATGGTGCGGGTGAGTATGTGACGACCGCGCCTGAGGATGGGGTGATCTTCCTCAACGATATCTCTGCCAACCAGCAGCTCTACGCGAAGGTCGATGGGGGACGCTGCAGGCTGACGTATACCCTGCCGGAGGCTGAACCCAATAAATTTTATGAAGAGGTGACAGGGAAATGTCTCTAAAAAACGTTCATAAGTACGTGATGACGATCGCGTTGCTCTGCGGGGCATCGGGTATGCCAGCGATGGCGCAGGCCGATGACGGCGGATGCGAAATGATGTCCGCGGTAAAAACGGTCGACTATGGCCGCTACCGCAAAGAGGACATGCGCAAGGGGAGCGCTGAGCATGTGGGCAAAGTCTATAACGGTTATGCCTCGGTCACGCGGGAATTCCTGGTGTCGGTGATGTGCCCGGAGGCGCGTAAAATGCGTATCTTCATCACCGGTGCTGCCCGTGAGAATCTGGCCTATCGGTTTACGGATAGCGGAGCGATGAAGGTCGAATTTAAGGACGGTCGGGTAGACGGGAGTGTGGTGCAACTGGCCGCTGTCGATATCGGGTCGGCCGTCGTTCAGGGCGGGGCCGCACAGGTCACGCTGCCGCCAGAAAAAGCGCTGGCTGCCGTTAACGGTTCGGAAGTGACGGGAGAACAGTTCACAGCAACGATGATGGTAACGACCTACCTTTCAGGCAAAGCGTTTAGCGTAACCAACACCACGGATTTTAACGAGACGTTGACGCTAAACGTTGACGCTCTTCCTGCGCAATAAACCCTCTGATGCCCGGCAAATGTGTACTGCCGGGCATTTCTCTTAATGGATCCCCGTCAGACGCAGCAGCGCCGTAACGACCGCCGCCGCCACGATCACCACAATTAACGGCATTTTCCGCCAGGCTAAAAACACCGCAAAAGCCACGCCGAGCACGCGGGCCATGCCGGCGAAATGCTCCCCTTCATAGAAGGTTGTCGCCAGCGCCACGGAAAACAGCAGCACCGTTGCCGCGTCAGACAGCAGCGCCTGAGAGCGTTCGGACAATGCCAGCCTGCTGCCCAGCTTCGCCCCGCCAAGACGCATCAGATACGTTCCCGCAGACAAAATGGCGATGCCGAGAATAAAAAAGGTCATATTTCCCATTATTTTTTCCTCGCCGCGAGACCGAGTAAAGAGAGCAGCACCGGTAAACCCACCGGGGCGAACGGCACGGCGGCCAGAGATAATACGGCGCCGCTGCAGGCGCGGATGAGCGTGGTACGATTTTTAAACGCGGGAACCACTAACGCCAGCAGAATGGCGGGAAATACCGCGTCCAGCCCGATGGTTTCCGGATCCGGGAGCAGTTTACCGACCATGGCCCCCAGCAGGGCCCCCAGCGGCCAGATAATCGCCACGCCTAAGCCGCACAGCCAGTATGCCGCCTTACGCTGCTCGGGCGTTTTTTGCGACAGGCCAAACACCACGCTTTCGTCGTTCATGATGTGGCAGCCCAACAGGCTCAGGCCGCGCTTGCCCACCAGCTCACGGACCGTCACGCCAAACGGCACGTGCCGCGCGTTGACCAGCAACCCCGCCGCCGCGGCCGCCAGCGGGTTACCGCCGCTGGCCACAATGCCGATAAACATAAACTCTGAGGCGCCCGCGAGCACGGTGATGGAGAGCACAAACGGTACCCAGACCGGGAATCCGTAGGCCATCGCCAGGGAGCCGTAGGACATGCCGACCACGCCGACCGCGAGGCAGACAAGAATGATTGCTTTTATGGTGTCGCCTTTCAGGCAGGAGAGATGATGCTTCATACAATTTTAGCCATATCGAACGTGTATCCATTATAATGAACGCAACAGAACTGTTTTTCAAGACGAACGATTCGTTCGATTTATAGAACAAAAGGGCCGTTATATGACGCAGCCAATCAGCGTGATCGCCAAAAGCCTTGTGCGCGAACGCCTGCGAACCGGGCTTTCACTGGCGGAAATTGCCCGCCGTGCCGGGATCGCGAAATCGACGCTTTCACAGCTGGAGTCCGGCAACGGTAACCCTAGCCTGGAAACGCTGTGGTCGCTCTGCGTGGCGCTGGATATTCCTTTCGCCCGCTTGCTTGAGCCGCAGCTGCCAACCACCCAGGTGATCCGCCGTGGTGAAGGGACGAAAGTGGTCGCCGGACAGGCAAACTATGAAGCCATATTGCTGGCGGCGTGTCCACCCGGCGCCAGGCGCGACATCTATCTGCTGCTCACCCAGCCGGGGGCAGATCGTATCTCCCAGCCGCATCCTCCGGGGTCAGTTGAACACATCATTGTGACGCAGGGACGTGCGATGGTCGGTTTGACCGACGCAGCGGAAGAGCTGGGGCCGGGAGATTACATCTGTTATCCCGCCGATCGGCCGCATATCTTTAAGGCGCTGGAGCCAGACACGCACGCGCTGCTGGTGGCGGAACAAAATTAACGTAGATACGGAAAATCATGTCGCTTAAAGCCATTGCCAAAGAGCTGGGACTCTCCATTACCACCGTCAGCCGCGCCCTCAACGGCTATGACGACGTCTCTGCTGAGACGCGCGCCCGCGTGGAAGCCGAGGCTCAGCGCCGTGGTTACCGACCCAACACCTTCGCCCGCCGCCTGAAGATGGGCAAAATAGACGCCGTCGGGCTGGTGTTTCCCGTCCATCCTGTTCCGCTCAATAACAGCGTATTTATGGACATGGTCGGCGAAATTAGCCACGAGCTGGCGCGACATGAAATTGACCTGCTGCTCATCGCCGACGACGATCTGGCGGATAAGCACAGCTATATGCGCATGGTGCAAAGCCGGCGCGTCGACGCGCTGATTGTGGCGCATACGCTGGATCGCGATCCGCGTCTTGAGCAGCTGCAGGCCGCCGGGTTCCCTTTCCTGGCGCTCGGGCGTAGCCAGCTGCCGCAGCCTTACGCGTGGTTTGATTTCGATAACTATGCCGGTACGTACAATGCTACCCGCTGGCTGATTGAGAAAGGCCATCAGCGTATCGCGCTGCTCGGCGAAAGCAATAATCAGGCATTTATCACCCAGCGCCGTCAGGGCTATCTGGACGCCCTGCGGGAAGCCGGGCTTTCCAGCGAATGGCTACGCGCCATGCCGCCGTCGCGCCGCGTGGGGTATGCCACCACGAAAGAGCTGCTTGCCCTGCCGCAGCCGCCTACGGCGATCGTCACCGACTGCAACACCCACGGCGACGGGGCGGCGATGGCGCTCGCACAGCTGGGGCGTTTATCCGGCGACAACGCCGTGTCGCTGGTGGTCTACGACGGACTGCCGCAGGACAGTATCGTGGATATCGACGTGGCGTCGGTGATCCAGTCCACCCGTCAGGGCGTCGGAAAACAGATTGCCGACATGGTCCGCCGGCTGATTAACGGCGACGATATTGCGCAGCTTCAGGTGCTCTGGCAGCCGGAATTCTCACCCGGGCAGACGGCCTGAATATCTCCATTTTCTAAACCCGATCACAAATCCGAAACGTTTTGGTTTGTATCCGAAACGTTTCGGATCAAAACTCAAGGCATCCCATGACAGGAGATGTCTGATGCAAGATTCTATTTTACGACTTGAAAGCGCGACGGTGGATGTGGTGATAAAAACGCGCCCGTTCGCCGAAATTATTTACTGGGGGCCGCATCTTCAGCACTTTTCGCCGCAGAATGCTGAAACCCTTTCCCGGCCCGTTGCTAACGGCAGGCTGGACGTTGACTCCCCGGTTACGCTGATGGCTGAGCTCGGTCACGGCCTGTTTGGCTCGCCGGGCATTGAGGGGCACCGACAGGGGCTGGACGGCTCCCCGGTATTCAACACGACGCGGGTGCAGCAGGACCTCAACGCCCTGACGATTACCGCTGAAGATGATTGCGCGGGCCTTCGCCTGACCAGCGAGCTGGCGCTGGACGCCAGCGGCGTGCTGGTGGTTCGTCACGGTTTAACGAACCTGAAAGCACGTCCCTGGCAGGTTGACCGCTTCGCCGTTACGCTGCCGGTGGCCGAGCGCGCCCGGGAGGTAATGGCCTTCCACGGACGCTGGATCAGAGAGTTTCAGCCGCACCGCGTTGATCTCGAACACGACAGCTTTGTGATTGAAAACCGCCGGGGTAAAACCTCCCACGAACATTTCCCTGCCCTGATAGCCGGTACGCCGTCGTTTAGCGAAATGCAGGGTGACGTCTGGGGCGTGCATCTGGGCTGGAGCGGGAACCACCGCCTGCGCGCGGAAGCGAAAACCGACGGCCGCCGTTATATTCAGGCCGAAGCGCTCTACCTGCCGGGGGAAATGGCGATTGAAGAGGGCAATACGCTCTGGACGCCGCGCCTGTACGCCAGCTACTCCGCGCGCGGCCTGAACGGCATGAGCCAGCCGTTCCACCGCTACCTGCGCGACAACGTCATCCGCTTCCCGGAAAATAAACCGCGTCCGGTGCACCTCAATACCTGGGAGGGGATCTACTTCAACCACGATCCGAACTACATCATGCGCATGGCCGACGAGGCCGCCGCGCTGGGCGTGGAGCGCTTTATTATTGACGACGGCTGGTTCAAAGGCCGCAATGACGACCACGCCGCGCTGGGCGACTGGTATCTGGATGAGAAAAAATACCCGGACGGCCTGACGCCGGTGATTGATCGCGTCAAACGGCTCGGCATGGAGTTTGGCATCTGGGTTGAGCCGGAGATGATCAACCCGGACTCCGATCTGTATCGCGCCCATCCCGACTGGGTGCTGGCGCTGCCGGGCTACGCCCAGGCGACCGGGCGTCATCAGCTGGTGCTCAACCTCAACATCCCGCAGGCCTTTGATTATCTGGTAGAACGCATGAGCTGGCTGCTGGGCGAACATGCGGTCGACTACGTGAAGTGGGACATGAACCGCGAGCTGGTGCAGCCGGGACACAACGGTAAAGCCGCCGCGGACGCCCAGACCCGTCAGTTTTACCGGCTGCTGGACGTGCTGGGCGAGCGCTTCCCGCACGTTGAATTCGAATCCTGCTCTTCCGGCGGCGGGCGCATTGATTACGAAGTGCTGACCCGCAGCCACCGCTTCTGGGCGTCCGACAACAACGACGCGCTGGAGCGCAGCACCATCCAGCGCGGCATGAGCTATTTCTTCCCGCCGGAGGTGATGGGGGCGCATATCGGTCATCATAAATGCCACGCCACCTTCCGCCAGCACAGCATTGAATTCCGCGGCCTGACGGCGCTGTTTGGCCATATGGGGCTGGAGCTGGATCCGCTCACCGTTGATGAGAAGGAGCGCGAGGGGTATCGGCATTACGCCGCGCTGCACAAGCGGTGGCGAGAGGTGATCCACCGCGGCACCCAGTGGCGGATTGATATGCCGGACGCCACCACGCTGGCGCAGGGGATAGTGAGCGAAGATAAGGCGCAGGGGCTTTTTTTGGTCAGCCAGCTCGCGATGCCGGACTACAGCCTGATGATGCCGCTGCGCATGGCGGGGCTGGAGGCCAGCGCGCAGTACCGCGTCGCGCTGCTCGATCACCCGAATATTCAGGTGACGGGCGAAGGCGGGCACACCATGCGCAAGCTGCCGGCGTGGATGGAAACACCGCAAACGGTGAGCGGTGAGTGGCTGATGGAGGCGGGCCTTGCGCTGCCGATTCTGGACCCTGAAACCGCCATTTTGATTGGCGTGGAACGCGTGTAAAGGTGATGGGCCGGGAAACTGGCCCTCCGTTGAGGATAAAAATAATGAACACAACAACCTGTACCCACAAAGACAACCCCAATTTCTGGATCTTCGGGCTGTTCTTCTTTCTCTACTTCTTCATCATGGCCACCTGCTTTCCGTTCCTGCCGATCTGGCTCTCGGACATCATCGGGCTGAATAAAACCCACACCGGGATTGTTTTCTCCTGCATCTCGCTGTCGGCCATTGCGTTTCAGCCGGTACTGGGCGTGATTTCGGACAAGCTGGGGCTGAAAAAACACCTGCTGTGGATAATCTCGGTGCTGCTGTTCCTGTTCGCACCGTTCTTCCTGTACGTCTTCGCGCCGCTGCTGAAGACCAGTATCTGGCTGGGGGCGCTGAGCGGCGGGTTATATATCGGCTTTGTCTTCTCGGCAGGATCGGGAGCAATCGAGGCCTACATCGAACGCGTGAGCCGCAACAGCTTCTTCGAATACGGCAAGGCGCGCATGTTTGGCTGTCTCGGCTGGGGGCTCTGCGCGTCGACGGGCGGCATCCTGTTCGGCATCGATCCGTCGTATGTTTTCTGGATGGGGTCGGGAGCGGCACTGCTGCTGATGCTGCTGCTGGTGGTCGCGAAGCCGAAGCCCAACCAGACGGCGCAGGTGATGAACGCCCTGGGGGCCAACCAGCCGCAGATCACCGCCAGAACCGTCGTTAACCTGTTCCGCCAGCGCAGAATGTGGATGTTCATTCTGTACGTGGTTGGCGTCGCCTGCGTGTATGACGTTTTCGATCAGCAGTTTGCCACCTTCTTCAAAACGTTCTTCGCCACGCCGCAGGAAGGCACTCGCGCCTTTGGTTTCGCGACGACGGCGGGTGAAATCTGTAACGCCATCATCATGTTCTGCTCGCCGTGGATCATTAACCGCATCGGCGCGAAAAATACGCTGCTGATCGCCGGGGTGATAATGGCGACGCGCATTATCGGCTCGTCGTTCGCCACCACCGCCGTGGAGGTGATCGCCCTGAAGATGCTGCACGCGCTGGAGGTCCCGTTCCTGCTGGTGGGCGCCTTTAAGTACATCACCGGGGTATTTGATACCCGTCTGTCGGCGACTATCTATTTGATCGGCTTCCAGTTCGCGAAACAGTCGGCGGCGATTTTCCTTTCTGCCTTTGCCGGGAATATGTATGACCGGATCGGCTTCCAGGAGACGTACCTGATGCTGGGCTGCTTCGTGCTGGCAATTACGGTGGTGTCGGCGTTTACGTTGAGCAGCAGGCAGGAGATTGCTGCCGCCTCGGGGGCAGCAGCGTTAACGCATCAGTCCAGGTAAAACACGTCGGCAAGCTCCGCACTCACCGGGCTGTTATCCGGGTTTGACGGCATAACGTCGGCCATATGTTTCCACCAGCGCTGGCAGACATCGGTGTTTGCCACCGCGTTCCAGCGCTCCTCCGATTCAATCTCAACGGTCGCAAACAGCAGGTGGCGCGCTTTGTCGAGATAGATGGCGTAATGGTGCGCGCCGTGGTCTTTCAGCACCGCTTCAAGCTCGGGCCAAATCGGATTGTGGCGACGCGCATACTCCTCGTGCGCGTCCGGATTGACCTGCATCACAAACGCTTTGCGGATCATAATCCCTCCAGGTACAGCTCGCGGACCTCATCCCGGCTGGCGGAACGCGGGTTACACGGCGCGCACGGATCGGCGAGCGCTTTATCCAGCCAGCCTTCGATATCCGCTTGGGTTACGCCGAGCTGGCTGAAGCCTGATGGAATGCCGACGCGGGCGCTCAGGTCGCGAATCGCCTGTATAGCCGACTGGCTTGCGGCTTCATCGCTCATGCCGCGGGTGTCGACGCCCATCGCCTGCGCCACGCGGGCGAAGCGAGCCACCGCGTTCGGCCGGTTAAAGTTTTCGACGATCGGCAGCAGGATGGCGTTGCACACGCCGTGCGGCAGGTTGTGCGTCGCGCCCGGCTGGTGCGCCAGCGCATGCACCAGCCCGAGTCCCGCACTGTTAAAGGCCATGCCAGCCAGATACTGTCCAAAGGCCATCTGCTCGCGCGCCTCCAGGTTATGACCGTCGTCGACCGCTTTCGGGAGCCACAGAGCGATCAGGCGAATGGCTTCCAGCGCGTTGGCGTCGGTGAGCGGGTGCGCGCCGACGGACACGTAGGCTTCAATGGCGTGGGTCAGGGCATCCATACCTGTTGCGGCGGTCACGGAGGCTGGGATCTCAAGCATGACGCTGGCATCGTCAACGGCGATATCCGGGATGATGTTCGGGTCAATGATGACTTCTTTCACCTGACGCGCGGAGTCGATGATCACCGCGTTGCTGGTCATCTCCGCCGCCGTGCCTGCGGTGGTGTTGATCGCCACCAGCGGCACGCCCGCGTTTTTGACCTTCCCGACGCCGGAATAATCGGTGGACGGGCCGGGGTTGGCGGTGAGGATTTTTATCGCCTTGGCGGTATCAATCGGGCTGCCGCCGCCAAAGGCGATGACGTAATCACACTCCGCGTCCCGGTAGGCTGAAAATCCCTTTTGCACCAGGGCTTCCGTCGGGTTCGGGAAGACCTCATCGAACAGCTGGTACGACATCTGATGGGCGTCCAGCGCGGTAAACACGCTGTCGAGCAGGCCCAGCTTCACCAACTGGCCGTCGGTGACAATCAGCGCTTTTCCCCACTGCTTGCTCGCGACCAGGTTGACCATATCGCCGATTGCGCCCGCGCCGTGCAGGCTGATTTTGGGAAGTGCCAACATAAAGCTCATGATAATTCTCCTTAACTATCGTCTATGGCGTTACACGACTAAATCCAAAGCCGACTGCATCGGGGTGACGCCAAAGCGTTTGCCCAGGGCAATCAGCTCTTCGCGGGTAATGGTCTGCTTCATGCCGCCCATGGAATAGACCTTCACCAGCACTTCAGCTGATTTTTCAGCGGTATCGATCAGGCCGAAAGTTTCATCCAGCGTTGGGCCGCTGCCGAAGACGCCGTGGAACGGCCACAGCACCAGAGAATGCTTTTGCATCTCTTTGGCGGTTGCCTGGCCGATCTCGTCGGTACCGGGCACCATCCACGGCAGAATGCCGACGCCGTCCGGGAACACCACCAGACATTCGGTGCTGCCTTCCCACAGCTTGCGGGTGATGAGATCGGCGTTGTTTTCCAGAACATAGGTCAGGGCAATCAGGTTGGTGGCGTGGCAGTGCATAATCACGCGGTCTTTGCCATGGGTCGCCTTGATGCGCTGGCAGTGCGAGAGGAAGTGCGCCGGCAGTTCAGAGGTGGGCACCGCGTCATCGGTCAGACCCCACAGAATGTGGTAGCCCGCGCCGTCGCTGTCTACTTTTACCACGCCGAGGTTGGCCTGAGGATTAAGCTGGACGTTACGGAAGAACTTGCCGGAACCGGTGACGATAAACGGTGTGTTGGCGAGCAGCGGCATCGGCTGGCTCAGCGCAATATAGCGCGGCTGCTGGTAGAAGTCGGCGGCGAACGGCTCGATGTCCGCATCGTCCAGGCGCAGCGTCAGGTTGCCGCCGTTGCGCTCGTCCCAGCCCTTCAGCCAGGCGTCGGAAGTGGCTTTGATCATGCCCTGGACGAACCAGGAGGTGGTGATGGTCTGCATAGTTATTTTTCCAGTTATCGCGGTGAGGTTGAACCCCTCACCCTAACCCTCTCCCCAGAGGGGAGAGGGGATGGTTTGCTCCCTCTCCCCTTTGGGGAGAGGGCAGGGGTGAGGGGGCAGTTACCCGCGCTTACTCAACACGTCTCTCTCATACGCCCGCACGTTGTCCAGCCACTGGCTGCCCGCAGGCACGTCGTTGCGCAGGCAGTACATCTCCCACACCGCCTGCCACGGCAGGGATTTCTGCTCTTCCAGCAGCGCCAGACGCGCGGTGTAGTCGCCGTTAGCCTCCAGCTGTTTCAGCGCGGCGACAGGCTCCAGCAGGGCGCGCAGCAGGGCTTTCTTCATGTTGCGGGTACCGATGACCCACGCCGCGATGCGGTTGATGGAGGCATCGAAGAAATCGAGGCCAATGTGTACGCGGTCAAACAGGTCGTGACGGATGATTTCGCTGGCAATTGCCTGGGTTTCGTCGTCCAGCAGCACTACGTGGTCGCTGTCCCAGCGCACCGGACGGCTAACGTGCAGCAGCAGGCGCGGCACGTAGAGCATGGCGGCGGAAATTTTGTCGGAGATCACCTCCGTCGGGTGGAAGTGCCCGGCATCCAGACACAGGGCGGTCTGGCGGCTGGTGGCGTACCCCATGTAGAACTCGTTCGAACCGACGGTGTAGCTCTCGGCGCCAATGCCGAACAGCTTGCTCTCCACGGCGTCGATGTGATGCGCCGGGTCCAGCTTCTCGCTGATGGCGTCATCCAGCGCGGCCAGCAGGCGCTGGCGCGGGGCCAGACGGTCAACGGTGACGTCCTTCATGCCGTCCGGGATCCAGATGTTCATCACTGACGGCGTGCCGAGCTGTTCGCCGAACCAGGCGGAAACGCGGCGGCTGGCCTTGACGTGGTCGATCCAGAACTGACGGATTTCATCGTTGGCGTGGGCAAGGGTAAACCCGTCGGCGCTCAACGGATGCGAGAAGCAGGAGGGGTTAAAATCCAGTCCCAGCCGGTGGGATTTCGCCCATTCAACCCAGTGCTTAAAATGTTCCGGTTTGATTTCGTTACGCGCGACCGGCTCGTCGGATTCGAGATAAATCGCGTGCAGGTTCAGGCGCTTGGGTCCTGGGATCAGGCTCAGCGCCTGCTCCAGATCGGCGCGCAATTCGCTCGCGTTACGCGCTTTACCCGGATAGTTACCGGTTGCCTGAATGCCACCCGTCAGAGAACCGCCTGGGTTTTCGAAGCCGGCGACGTCATCGCCCTGCCAGCAGTGCATAGAGACGGGCAGACGGTCGAGCTGGCGCAGCGCCTCTTCGACATCCACGCCGACGGCGGCGAAACGCTGTTTAGCCAGGTCCCAGGCTTGTTCAAGTTGAGTGGTCATGCGCAAAGCTCCTTAGTCAGTCGGTTTTGCTGAAACTGCGCCCGGTAGCGGGCAATTTCATGTCGGGGATCGGGTGCGAAGGTGGTCAGACGGGTATTCGCGGCCACCACCGAACGGAAATCGTCAACGCTGGAGAGTTCGTCCAGGGCCATCAGCTGAATGCCAATATTGCCGAGCGTGGAGGCCTCAACGGGTCCCGCTATCACGGTGATGCCGCAGGCGTCGGCACAAAGCTGGTTAAGCAACCGGTTCTGGCTGCCGCCGCCCACGATGTGCAGCTGGCTGAAGGGTTTTCCACGCAGCTCAGCCAGCTCGCTCAGGATGTCGGCATAGAGCAGGGCGAGGCTATCAAAAATGCAGCGCGCCAGCTCGGCAGGCGTGGACGGCACCGGCTGGCCGGCTTCAAAACAGGCGGCCTGGATTTCGGCGCTCATGTGGACGGGATTAATAAAGCGGTCGTCGTTAGGGTTGATCAGGAAGGTGCAGGCCTTCAGCGTGTCGGTTTGTGCGATAAGCGCAGTCAGGTCGGTTATGTTCTGTTCTTTCAACACGCGCTGGAGCAGCCACAGGCCCATGATATTTTTCAGCACGCGGTAGCGCCCTTCGGCACCGCCTTCATTGGTGATGTTTGCTGCGAGAGCGGCGTCGCTGGTGTACGGCGTTTTGCTCTCAAAACCCATCAGTGACCAGGTGCCGGAAGAGAGGTAGGCCGCGTCTTTGCTCGCCAGCGGGGATGCAATGACCGCGCTGGCGGTGTCGTGACTCGCGACGGCAACAACGGGGATTGCGTTCCCCTGCGGGCACATCCACTGACCGATCACATTCCCCGGATGGGTCGGCGTGCCGAACCAGGAAGGTGATGCCCCCGTCCAGGCCAGCAGGCGTTCATCCCAGCTATCCGAGTTGATGTTGACCAGCTGCGTGGTGGTGGCGTTGGTGTATTCCCAGTTCATGTTGCCGGTCAGGCGGTAGCTCAGGTAGTCCGGGATCAGCAGCGCATGGGCCACGTCCGCGACCCACTCCGGCTGTTGCTCGACCAAAGCGCGCAGCTGATAAAGCGTGTTAAACGGCAGGAACTGAATGCCGCTGCGCCCGTAGATGTTGTCTTTGCCAAGCTGGGCGATAGCGTGAGCCATCAGGCCGTCGGTGCGGCTGTCGCGATAGGAAATCGGCAGGCCGACGCGCTCGCCGTGGCTATCGAGCAGCACGTAGTCCACGCCCCAGGTGTCAATGCCAATGCTGTCGATGCGAATGCCGTCGTTGCAGACGTTGTTCAGCCCGGTGCGGATCTCTGCTTCCAGGGCATCAATATCCCAGGTATCAAAACCGTCCTGCTTTTGCAGGCAATTGGCGAAACGGTGCATTTCGCGAAGCGAAAGCGTGCGCACGTCGCCATCCCAGGTGGCGAGCATTACGCGGCCGCTTGATGCGCCTAAATCGACGGCCACACAATGGCGAAAAGTCATGGTCGGGTCCTTTCTTAAGTCATTAGCGGTGAGTGTAAGAAAGGGAAGAAAAAGCTGCCTTTTCGCCACTGACAGGTCAAATCCTGCGCTGGCAAGAAAGCAAAGGTGAACGTGAGGGAGTTCACAGTTTCCAGCCGTGGCGGGGTTTTCAGGCAGTGTGACGCTGACCGCATTTCCCGATCTTTCCGCTGATTTCTTGAAAATCGAACCGCTTTTGCGCGGTTTGCTGCCGGAAATTTAAGGTGAGCATGAAAGGCCTTAATTACTATTTTGAGAACATTTCTCATTAGTGGGGGCCGTTATGACCGTACTGCACAGCGTCGATTTCTTTCCATCGGGAGCGGCTCCGGTCGCGATTGAGCCGCGGCTCCCTCAGGCCGCGTTCCCGGAACATCATCATGATTTTCATGAGATTGTGATCGTTGAGCATGGAACGGGTATTCACGTATTTAACGGCCAGCCGTACACCATCAGCGGCGGTACGGTGTGCTTTGTGCGGGACCACGATCGGCACCTGTATGAACATACCGACAATTTATGTCTGACCAACGTGCTCTATCGTTCCCCGGACGCGTTCCAGTTTCTTTCTGGCTTAGACCAGCTGTTGCCGCAGGAGCAGGACGGGCACTATCCGTCCCACTGGCGGGTAAATCAGTCCATATTGCAGCAGGTGCGCCAGCTGGTAGGTCAGATGGAGCAGAGCGGGGACGGGCAGGAGACGCACGCCATTGCCACGCGTGAGCTGCTGTTTATGCAGCTGCTGGTGCTGCTGCGCCGCAGCAGCCTGGTGGAAGGGCTGGACAATAACGACGCGCGCCTGAACCAGCTAATGGCCTGGCTGGAAGATCATTTTGCCGAAGATGTCTGCTGGGAAACGCTGGCGGACGATTTCTCGCTCTCGTTGCGCACGCTGCATCGCCAGCTCAAGCAGCAGACCGGACTGACGCCGCAGCGCTATCTTAACCGCCTGCGGTTAATCAAGGCGCGTCACCTTTTGCGCCATACGGATGAAAGCGTTACGGATATCGCCTATTGCTGCGGTTTCGGCGACAGTAATCACTTTTCAACGCTTTTTCGCCGCGAGTTTTGCTGGTCGCCGCGTGAAATTCGACAGGGGAAAGACGCGTTGCTTCAGTAACGCGAGGGTAATCACCGTTTTCAGGGCGTAAAAAGACTAATAATGTTCGGTTATTGGCGGTAGAGGTTGTGCTGTGGCTGCTCATTTAGTTCTTCGCAAAGATGTTTTTTTCGCCTCTGCGAGTCAGGCCGTCGCGGTGGCAGACCGCTACCCGCAAAACGTCTTTGCCGAGCATACGCACGAGTTTTGCGAGCTGGTGCTGGTCTGGCGCGGCAACGGCCTGCACGTCCTCAACGATCGACCCTACCGCATCACGCGAGGCGATCTGTTTTACATTCGCGCTGAAGATAAACACGCCTACGCCTCCGTTAACGATCTGGTGCTGCAAAACGTCATTTACTGTCCGGACAGGCTGAGGCTCAACGTGGACTGGGCGGCCTGCATCCCCGGTTTTCTTGATGCCCGAGGCGAAGCGCACTGGCGCTTGAGCGGCAGCGGCATGGCGCAGGTGCGGCAGGTCATTTCCCACCTGGAGCAGGAAAGCCAGAAGAACGACCCCGTCGCAAACCAGATGGCGGAGCTGCTTTTTGCCCAGCTGGTGATGACGCTGAAGCGCCATCGTTACGCTACCGATAATCCTTCCGCCACGGCGCAGGAAGCGCTGCTGGATAAGCTCATTACCACGCTTGCGGGCAGCCTGAACAAAAGCTTCGGGCTGGAGAAATTCTGCGAGCAGGAACAGTGCAGCGAGCGCGCGCTGCGCCAGCAGTTTCGCACCCAGACGGGGATGACGGTAAACCATTACCTGCGCCAGCTGCGCATCTGCCACGCCCAGTATCTGCTGCAGCACACGGAGCTGCTGGTGAGTGAAGTGGCAATGCGCTGCGGTTTTGAGGACAGTAACTACTTTTCGGTCGTGTTTAACCGCGAGGTGGGGATGACGCCGGTTCAGTGGCGTCATCGCAGTCGAAAGGCAGCGTAATCAGTTCGCCATGCCGAGGCCGACGATGTTGGCGGCGATAATAATCACCACGCAGCCCAGGCTCAGCACGCCCACCGGACGGCGTCCGGCGTTGTTCCACTCTTTAAGCACCAGACCCACCAGTCCACCGCACAGCACGTAGAAGCTCATGTGCAGCATCCAGCTCATGTAGTCGTACTGCGCCGGAATGCTGGCGTGGCCCCAGGCATAAAAGAAGAACTGCAGGTACCACATCAGGCCGCCGAGGGCGGAGAGCAACACGTTGGTGATGATAAGCGGTTTCGCCAGCGAGAAGTCGTTTTTTATCGACAGATCCTTCACTTTTGCCAGACGAACAATGCAGAAGCCGAGGTTAACCAGCGCGCCGCCGCCCATAATCACCACGTAGCTGGGTAGGGCAACGTACAGCGGGTCGACGCCCAGCGCCGCGGCCGCTTCGTGCATCGGCTTGGCGGCATTCATGGCGAACGACATCCCCGCCGAGAAGATGCCGCACATTACCGCCAGCAGCAGCCCTTTTTTCAGGTTGAACTCTTCGGCCCTGATGCCCATCTTGCGCTCTTTCAGCTGGCCCGCGCGGGTGACAATACCGACGCCGATCACCGCGACCAGGACGCCCAGCAGCGTCATTCGTCCACCCTGCGTGTTAATCAGCACGTCGACATTACCGTTGAGTATTGGCGTCATTAGGGTGCCGACGATCAGCGTAATGCCAATCGCGATGCCGATGCCCATCGACATACCGAGATAGCGCATGGTGAGGCCGTAGTTGATATTACCGATGCCCCACATCGCGCCAAACAGGAACACCGGCAGCAGGGTAGACGCGTTGAAGGAGGCAAAGTAGCCCCAGAAATCGGGCAGCAGCATGGCGCTGATGGTCCACGGCAAAATCAGCCATGACACGGTACCGCCAACGGACCACATGGTTTCCCATGACCAGCCTTTCACTTTTTTAAACGGGGCATAGAAACAGGCAGCACTGGCGGCGCCTATCAGATGCCAGAAGATACCCATCGTAATCGCATGATTCATTTTTACATCCTCGTCGTTTTTAGCGTCGGCGGCTTCCCGTCGACTTGATGAGTGTAAAAATTAGGCAGTTTGGGAACCTTCAGAAGGTTGCCGCCCTTCTGTTCTTGATGGCAATCAGCACGTTAACCACGTGAGCAGACTCACATTTCTGCTATTCATTGAAAAACGAATAACCTTAGAAAAACTACGGCATTGATAATCATTTTCAATATCATTTAATTAACTATAATGAACCAACTGCTTACGCGGCATTAACAGCTGTGCCGCCCGACAATAATGGAGAGGATTATGAGTTATACACTGCCATCCCTGCCGTATGCCTACGACGCACTGGAACCGCATTTCGACAAGCAGACGATGGAAATCCATCACACTAAACACCACCAGACCTACGTGAACAACGCGAACGCCGCGCTGGAAAGCCTGCCAGAGTTCGCTAACCTGTCTGCTGAAGAGCTGATCACCAAGCTGGACCAGCTGCCAGCGGATAAGAAAACCGTGCTGCGCAACAACGCGGGCGGCCACGCTAACCACAGCCTGTTCTGGAAAGGCCTGAAAACCGGTACCACCCTGCAGGGCGACCTGAAAGCGGCTATCGAGCGCGACTTCGGTTCCGTTGACAACTTCAAAGCGGAATTTGAAAAAGCCGCTGCTACCCGTTTCGGCTCCGGCTGGGCGTGGCTGGTACTGAAGGGTGACAAGCTGGCGGTGGTGTCTACCGCTAACCAGGACTCCCCGCTGATGGGTGAAGCGATTTCTGGCGCATCCGGTTTCCCAATCCTGGGTCTGGACGTGTGGGAACACGCTTACTACCTGAAATTCCAGAACCGTCGTCCGGACTACATCAAAGCCTTCTGGGACGTGGTGAACTGGGACGAAGCCGCAGCGCGTTTCGCCGCTAAAAAATAAGGTTGCATTGACGCCTGTGAGAAGCGAGTCTGATGACTCGCTTTTTTTGTATCTGAAGGAGTAGATATGCACCACTATCCGGTCAACGTGTTTACAGGCAAGGTAAGGGAGTACGACGGCAGCCGCCCGAGCGCCATCGCCAAAATTCAGGTCGACGGCGAACTGACGTTAACCGAGCTTGGGCTGGCGGGCGACGAGCAGGCCGAAAAGAAAATCCACGGCGGGCCGGAGCGCGCGCTGTGCCACTACCCCCGCGAGCACTATCAGCACTGGAAAACCGAATTCCCCGAGCAGGCGGATCTCTTCGTAGCCCCCGCGTTTGGTGAGAATCTCTCCACTGAAGGGCTCACCGAAAAGAACGTATTTATCGGCGATATCTACCGCTGGGGCGATGCCCTGATTCAGGTGACGCAGCCGCGCTCGCCGTGCTTCAAGCTCAACTTCCACTTCGGTATTCATGACATGTCGTCCCAGCTGCAAAGCGCGGGTAAAACCGGCTGGCTGTATCGCGTGGTGCTGGCCGGACAGGTTTCGGCGGACGCGCCGCTTGAGCTGGCTTCACGCCTGAGCGACGTGTCGGTTTATGACGCCTGCGCCATTGCCTGGCATATGCCGTTTGATGACGAGCAGTATCACCGCCTGCTGTCGGCGGCGGGGCTCTCGACAAGCTGGACCAGAACGATGCAGAAGCGGCGCTTAAGCGGCAAGATCGAGGATAATTCGCGGAGATTATGGGGGAAATAACTGCCCCTCACCCCGGCCCTCTCCCCAAAGGGGCGAGGGTGAAAAGACCGCACTGAGCAGTCCCCTCTCCCCAAAGGGGCGAGGGTGAAAAGACTGCACTGAGCAGTCCCCTCTCCCCTATGGGGAGAGGGTTAGGGTGAGGGGAAAACTACGAACGCTTATACAACGGCAGCCACAGCGTCAAGCGAAGCCCACCCAGCGGGCTGTCATCGGCCTTCACCCAGCCGCGGTGCTGCTGCATGGCGGTTTCAACAATCGCCAGACCCAGCCCCGTGCCGCCGGATTCGCGGTCGCGCGCCTCGTCGGTACGGTAAAACGGACGGAAAATCTGCTCGCGGTCTTCCGGGCTGACGCCAGGGCCGTCGTCATCGACAATAACGGTGATCCCGTCTTTATCTACCGAGAACGCCACCTCAATCTTCGTGTGCGAGTAGCGCAGGGCGTTACGCACGATGTTCTCCAGCGCGCTTTCCAGCGCGTTAGGGTTACCGTACAGCGGCCACGGGCCCGGCGGGAAGTTGACGGTGAAGGATTTGCCCATCTGCTCCGCTTCGAACGCCGCGTTATCCAGCACTTCATGCCACAGGTGATTGGCTTTCACCGTTTCGCTGACCAGCGCGTTTTTCTGCTGATTGCGCGACATGACCAGCAGGTCGTTGATCATGCTGTCCAGACGCTGAGCTTCCGTTTCAATACGCTCCAGCTCTTTGCTCTCACCGCTGCGGCGGCGCAGCAGGGCGGTGCCGAGCTGCAGGCGCGTAAGCGGCGTACGCAGCTCGTGCGAGATATCCGACAGCAGACGCTGCTGTGCGGTCATCATGCGATCGAGAGCGCTGACCATCTGGTTAAAACTGGTCCCGGCGGCAAGGAACTCCTGCGGTCCGGCTTCCAGTTCAGGGTGCTGTCGCAGGTTACCCTGCGCCACTTCATCGGCGGCGTTTTTCAGCTTGCGGGCCGGTTTCGCCAGGCTCCACGCCAGCCATAACAGCAGCGGCGAGCTGACCAGCATGGTGACAATCAGCAGCAGGAGAGGGCGGTCAAACAGCAGGTTGATAAAATCGGACTGGGAGCTGCTCGCAGGGCGAATCAGGTAGAGCTGATAATTATCCTCGCCGTCCCTGACGGAAAAAGGCCCGACCATCTCTACGCGGCCATATTTCTTCTTCTGAGGATGATCGGCGTTATCTGCCTGACCAATGAAGTTGCGGATAATCTGCATTTCATTGCGATCGGCCCCAATAACGCGGCCTTCGCTGGTCACCAGCAGCAGGCGTTGTCCGGGCGGTGCCCACTTGTCGATAGCGCGAAACAGCCTGCGCCACCACATTAAATCGTTCGGCGGATCGTTTGCCAGCTCGGCTTCCACGTGCTGCTCGATCATCACGCCCTGACGTTGCTCGCTGTCGAGAAGCTCAGTCATCTGGCGTGAGTCGAGTTTTGGCAACATCAGTACGAGCATTAAAACTAATGCCAGCGTCAGCCAGAAGATGGCGAAGATGCGGGCGGTTAAGCTTCCTATCATGAAGCGGAAACCATCAGATAACCGCGACCACGCAGGGTTTTAAACCATGGGTGACCGTCTTTACGCTCCGGCAGCTTACGGCGCAGGTTAGAGATGTGCATGTCGATGGCGCGGTCAAACGGGGTCAGACGTTTGCCCAGCACTTCCTGGCTCAGATGCTCACGTGAAACCACCTGGCCCAGATGCTGTGCCAGCAGATACAGCAGGGTGAACTCCGTGCCGGTGAGTTCGAGCGTCTGGCCATCAAAGCTCGCCTCCTGACGGCCCGGGTTCAGGCTCAGGGAGTCGACTTCAAGGGTAGGCGAGCTGTTGTCGGTATTTTGCTGCTGCTCGCTCCAGTGGGAACGACGCAGGATCGCGCGAATACGGGCAACCAGTTCACGGTCGTTAAACGGCTTCGGTAAATAGTCATCCGCGCCCAGCTCAAGGCCAAGTACGCGGTCGAGCTCGCTGCCGCGCGCGGTCAGCATGATAACGGGGGTCTGGTGTGTCTGGCGAAGCTCTTTCAACGTATCAATGCCGTTTTTCTTCGGCATCATCACGTCGAGCAAAAGTAGATCGATGCTGTCGTCAAGGAGACTCAGCGCCTGCTCGCCATCGTGGGCAACCAGGACGTTGAAACCTTCCATGTCGAGCAACTCCTTTAAAAGGGATGTGAGCTCTCGGTCATCATCAACTAACAGGATTTTATTCATTGTTTAAATACCTCCGAGGCAGAAATTACGACATCAAGGCTGTCTAATCCATGACTTTACGTTGTTTTACACCCCCTGACGCATGTTTGCAGCCTGAATCGTAGACTGTCTCTCGTTGAATCGCGACACGAAAGATTTTGGGAGCAAGTGATGCGCAAAGTTACCGCTGCCGTCATGGCCTCAACGCTGGCGTTCAGTGCGTTTAGCCAGGCTGCTGTAGCTATCAACGGCGATAACGGTCCCTCACCAGAGGGCGCAACGCAGCTCAGTAGCCAAAGCCATATGTTTGACGGCATAAGTTTAACCGAACATCAGCGTCAACAGATGCGAGATCTGATGCAGAGGGCACGACACGACCAGCCCCCTGTTAATGTTAGCGAAATGGAGACAATGCATCGCCTTGTCACCGCAGAAAATTTTGACGAAAGCGCTGTACGCGCTCAGGCCGAAAAAATGGCACAGGAACAGGTTGCCCGCCAGGTAGAGATGGCGAAGGTCCGCAACCAGATGTTCCACCTGCTAACGCCCGAGCAGCAAGCGGTTTTGAATGCCAGACATCAGCAGCGAATGGACCAGCTGCGTGAGGTTGCACGGATGCAGCGAAGCTCAGAAACAACGTTTTTCAGTAGCAATAGCAGTACCCGTAGTAACCAGTAAACCCTGTTTTCCTTGCCATAGACACCATCCCTGTCTTCCCCCACATGATGTGGGGGTTTTTTTTGCCTGCCATTCTGATTTGCTAACCGTTTATTCATCCTTCGACTCCCCATGCTTCCGTTATAATAGCGGCATGACATGACAGGAGCGTTTATGAATCAATCCTATGGAAGACTGGTAAGCCGGGCCGCCATTGCGGCGACCGTCATGGCCTCCAGCCTGTTACTGATTAAAATTTTTGCCTGGTGGTATACCGGCTCGGTCAGTATTCTGGCGGCGCTGGTGGACTCGCTGATGGACATTGCCGCCTCGTTAACCAATCTGCTGGTGGTACGTTACTCGCTGCAGCCAGCGGATGAAGAGCACACGTTTGGGCACGGCAAAGCGGAGTCTTTGGCCGCGCTGGCGCAAAGTATGTTCATTTCCGGTTCTGCGCTTTTCCTGTTCCTCACCGGCATTCAGCATCTCGTTTCGCCGACCCCGATGAACGATCCCGGCGTTGGCGTCGTGGTGACTGTCGTCGCGCTTATATGCACACTTGTTCTGGTAACGTTCCAGCGCTGGGTCGTTCGCAAAACGCAAAGCCAGGCCGTACGGGCGGATATGCTTCATTATCAATCTGATGTTATGATGAATGGGGCTATTCTTATTGCGCTCGGTCTGGCCTGGTATGGCTGGCATCGGGCCGATGCGTTATTTGCGTTAGGGATTGGTATCTATATTTTATATAGCGCCCTGCGGATGGGGTATGAAGCGGTGCAATCACTGCTTGACCGTGCCCTCCCGGACTCAGAACGTAATGAAATTTTTTCTATTGTGACCGCCTGGCCCGGCGTCAGCGGTGCGCACGATCTTCGAACGCGGCAGTCAGGGCCGACCCGCTTTATTCAGATTCATATTGAAATGGAAGACAACCTGCCGCTGGTCCAGGCTCACGTTATTGCTGAGCAGGTCGAGCAGGCGATTTTGCAGCGTTTTCCTGGTTCAGACGTCATCATTCACCAGGATCCCTGCTCGGTTGTACCCGGACATGTTGGACTTTCGTAATTGGTTGTAAAAAAGTGAGCCAGGCCAGCATTTTGTGTATAAATTACCGCCATTTGGTCTGACCTGAATCAATTCAGCTGGAAGGGATTGATATACTATTTGCAGTATTCGTTGGTCGATAAGTTTCTTCCGGCAACAGATTTCAATTTTGCATTCCTAAGTTCAGAGGTAGTCATGATTAAGAAAATCGGTGTGTTGACAAGCGGCGGTGATGCGCCGGGCATGAACGCGGCAATTCGCGGTGTTGTCCGCGCAGCGCTGACGGAAGGTCTGGAAGTTTTTGGTATCTATGATGGTTACCTGGGTCTGTATGAAGACCGTATGGTTCAGCTCGACCGTTACAGCGTGTCTGACATGATCAACCGTGGCGGCACCTTCCTTGGGTCTGCGCGCTTCCCGGAATTCCGTGATGAACACGTTCGTGAAGTGGCTATCGAGAACATGAAGAAACGTGGCCTGGATGCCCTGGTGGTTATCGGCGGTGACGGCTCTTACATGGGTGCAAAACGTCTGACCGAAATGGGCTTCCCGTGCATCGGTCTGCCGGGTACCATCGACAACGACATCAAAGGTACTGATTACACTATCGGTTTCTTTACTGCGCTGGGTACCGTTGTTGAAGCGATTGACCGTCTGCGTGACACTTCGTCTTCTCACCAGCGTATCTCTATCGTTGAAGTGATGGGCCGTTACTGCGGCGACCTGACGCTGGCGGCAGCCATTGCGGGCGGTTGCGAATTTATCGTCGTGCCTGAAGTCGAATTTAGCCGTGAAGATCTGGTGGCTGAAATCAAAGCGGGCATCGCAAAAGGTAAAAAACACGCGATCGTGGCGATTACCGAGCACATCTGTGACGTTGACGAGCTGGCGAAGTACATTGAAGCCGAAACCAAACGCGAAACCCGCGCGACCGTACTGGGTCACATCCAGCGTGGCGGTTCCCCTGGCCCTTACGACCGTATCCTGGCGTCCCGCATGGGCGCGTACGCTATCGATCTGCTGCTGCAGGGCCACGGCGGCCGCTGCGTCGGTATTCAGAACGAAAAACTGGTTCACCATGACATCATCGACGCGATTGAAAACATGAAGCGTCCGTTCAAGGGTGACTGGCTGGACTGCGCGAAAAAACTGTACTGATCGGCATCCAGCGTAAATGCAAAAACGGTAACCCCTGGGTTACCGTTTTTTTATGTTTGCTCCCTCTCCCGTGGGAGAGGGTTGGGGTGAGGGCATCAGGCCACTCATTCACTCGGTTATTCCTCTACGTTATAGCCAATCTTTTTTTATTCTTTAATCATCGATTCTGTTTCTGGCACGCTGCATTCATCAAAACACTACATAAGAGAGCTGGGCGATGAATAAATGGGGCGTGGGTTTTACATTATTGCTGGCATCGACCAGCGTTCTGGCAAAGGATATCCAGTTACTGAACGTGTCATACGACCCGACGCGTGAACTGTACGAGCAATACAATAAGGCGTTTGCGGCGCACTGGAAGCAGGAAACCGGCGACAATGTCGTGGTTCGCCAGTCTCACGGCGGCTCCGGCAAGCAGGCGACCTCCGTCATCAACGGTATTGAAGCCGACGTGGTGACCCTGGCGCTGGCCTACGACGTCGACGCCATCGCCGAGCGCGGCCGCATCGACAAAAACTGGATCAAACGCCTGCCGGATAACTCCGCGCCATACACCTCGACCATCGTCTTCCTGGTGCGTAAAGGGAACCCGAAACAGATTAAAGACTGGAACGACCTGGTCAAACCGGGCGTATCTGTGATTACCCCGAACCCGAAAAGCTCCGGCGGCGCTCGCTGGAACTACCTGGGCGCGTGGGGCTATGCGCTGCACCAGAATAACGGTGACCAGGCCAAAGCACAGGAATTCGTGAAAGCGCTGTATAAAAACGTTGAGGTACTGGACTCCGGCGCGCGCGGCGCAACCAACACCTTCGTCGAGCGCGGTATTGGCGACGTGCTGATCGCCTGGGAAAACGAAGCCCTGCTGGCGACCCACGAACTGGGTAAAGACAAATTCGAGATCGTGACCCCAAGCGAATCCATCCTCGCAGAGCCGACCGTTTCCGTGGTCGACAAAGTGGTTGAGAAGAAAGACACCAAAGCGGTAGCGGAAGCTTACCTGAAGTATCTCTACTCGCCTGAAGGCCAGGAAATTGCGGCAAAAAACTTCTATCGTCCACGCGATGCGGCTGTCGCGAAGAAATACGAAGGGGAATTCCCGAAACTGAAGCTCTTCACCATTGATGATGTGTTCGGCGGCTGGACGAAAGCGCAGAAAGAGCACTTCTCTAATGGCGGCACCTTCGACCAGATTAGTCAGCGCTAACCCTTAGCCTGCAACACGATGACCCGGCGTGAGAAATCCGCCGGGTTTTTTATTTGGTCATCATTTTGCGTTACTCTTTTGCCTCTATTGAAAACAGGGAACGCGTTGTGAAAAAAATTATCGTATTGATCCTTATTGTCATCGCCCTTGCCGCGGGCGGCGTGTACTGGATGAAGGCGGGTAATCCGAATGCGTTGCGTCATATCGTTCTCGACCAGTGCGTGCCGAACCAGATTCAGAATCGTAACCCGGCGCCGTGTGCGCAGGTGAAAACGGATGCAGGGTATGTGGTATTTAAGGATCGCAACGGCCCGCTGCAATACCTGCTGATGCCAACATACCGCATCAACGGCACCGAAAGCCCGCTGTTGACCGACGCGCATACGCCGAACTTTTTCTGGCTGGCGTGGCAGTCGCGCAGCTTTATGACCCTGAAGCGGGGATCCGAGGTGCCTGACAGCGCCATTTCGCTGGCGATTAACTCGCCGACAGGGCGCACGCAGAACCATTTTCATATTCATATTTCCTGTCTGCGCCCGGACGTGCGCGAGAAGCTCAACGCGGCGCAGGGAGAAATCAGCACCCAGTGGCTGCCTCTGCCCGGAGGGCTGGAAGGGCATGAGTATCTTGCTCGCCGCGTGACGGAGAATGAACTGGTTCAGCGCAGCCCGTTTATGATGCTGGCAGAAGAGCTGCCGGAAGCGCGCGACCATATGGGGCGCTTCGCGCTGGCGATGGCGCAGCAGTCTGATGGTTCGTTTGTATTGCTGGCGACCGAGCGTAACCTGCTCACCCTTAACCGCGCGTCGGCTGAGGAACTGCAGGATCATCAATGCGCTATCCTGAAGTGACCCCACCATAAATAGCGTTTACTCGTCCAGCCTGTCACCGTAGACTTGCTGAAAAATTCTACAGGAGACAGGTATGTCGCTCTGGTTAACGCATCCTCTACTGCTGCCCTCCCTGATCGTTGGCGTCACCATCGTGCTGTGGGCGACGTCGCTATTACCGGAATTTATCACCGCGCTGCTGTTCTTCACGGCGGCGATGACCGCCAGAATCGCCCCGCCGGAGGTGATTTTTGGCGGTTTTGCCTCGTCGGCTTTCTGGCTGGTCTTCAGCGGATTCGTGCTCGGCGTGGCGATCCGCAAAACCGGCCTGGCGGACAGGGCCGCCCGGGCGCTGTCGGCAAAGCTGACCGACTCCTGGGTATTGATGGTAGCGAGCGTGGTGCTGCTGAGCTACGCGCTGGCGTTTGTGATGCCGTCGAACATGGGGCGTATTGCGCTGCTGATGCCGATTGTCGCGGCGATGGCGAAACGCGCCGGTATCGCCGACGGCTCCCGCGCCTGGTTTGGACTGGCGCTGGCGGTAGGGTTCGGGACCTTCCAGCTTTCGGCGACGATTCTGCCCGCTAACGTCCCTAACCTGGTGATGAGCGGCGCGGCGGAAGGATCGTACGGCATCCACCTCAACTATGTTCCGTATCTGCTGCTGCATACGCCGGTGCTGGGCATTCTCAAAGGCCTGATCCTGATTGGCCTCATCTGCTGGCTATTTCCCGGCAGCCCGAAGCCGCCGAAGGAACAGGCGCCGTCTGAGCCCATGGGGCGGGACGAAAAGCGTCTTGCCTGGCTGCTGGCGGTGGTGCTGGGCATGTGGGTGACGGAGAGCTGGCACGGCGTGGGGCCCGCGTGGACGGGGCTGGCGGCGTCGGTCATCGTCATGCTGCCGCGTATCGGTTTTATCACCGGAGAGGAGTTTTCTGCGGGGGTGAACATGCGCACCTGTATCTATGTGGCAGGCATTCTTGGGCTGGCAATCGTCGTGACGCAAACCGGCATCGGAACGGCGGTGGGCGAGGCGCTGCTGCGCATTATGCCGCTGGATGCAGAGAGACCCTTCACCAGTTTCCTGGCGCTGACCGGTATTACCACCGCGCTTAACTTCATTATGACCGCCAACGGCGTTCCGGCGCTGTACACCACCCTGGCGCAGAGTTTTTCGGATGCGACCGGCTTCCCGCTGTTGTCGGTGATCATGATTCAGGTGCTGGGCTATTCCACGCCGCTGCTGCCGTATCAGGCGTCGCCGATTGTGGTGGCTATGGGCTTAGGAAAGGTGCCTGCAAAGGCGGGGATGGTGCTCTGTCTGGCGCTGGCGATTGCAACCTATCTGGTGCTGCTGCCGCTGGATTATCTGTGGTTTAGCTTGCTGGGGAAAGTGTAGTTCGGTGCGCGCGGTTTCCCCTCACCCCAACCCTCTCCCAAAGGGAGAGGGAGGAGAAGGGCGTAGGGCGGGTTAGCGAAGCGCCACCCGCCACAAAACATAAGGGCAATTACGCCTGTTTAGCCGCTTCTGCTGCTTTAACGATCGCCGCGAAAGCGTCCGCTTTCAGGGATGCACCGCCAACCAGCGCGCCATCGATGTCTGGCTGGGTGAACAGCTCGGCAGCGTTGGAGGCGTTAACGGAACCGCCGTACTGGATAATCACTTGCTCAGCGACTTTCGCGTCGGCTTTCGCAATGTGGTCACGGATGAATTTGTGAACCGCCTGAGCCTGCGCAGGGGTGGCTGATTTGCCGGTACCGATCGCCCAGACTGGCTCGTAAGCGATAACCGCACCTTCGAACGCTGCCGCGCCCTGAGTTTTCAGCACCGCGTCGATCTGACGTGCGCACACTTCTTCGGTTTTGCCCGCTTCGTTTTCCGCTTCGGTTTCACCGATGCACAGAACCGGTACCAGACCCTGCTCTTTCAGCACGGCAAATTTCTTCGCGATGAACTCGTCGGATTCTTTGTGGTAGGTGCGACGCTCGGAGTGGCCGATGATGATGTATTTCGCGCCGATATCTTTTAGCATTTCAGCGGAGGTTTCACCAGTGAATGCGCCAGACAGGTTAACGTCAACGTTCTGCGCGCCCAGAATGATGTGGCTGCCGTCAGCGGCACGTTTAGCCAGATCCAGATACATATCCGGCGGAGCGATAGCAACCGCGCAGCCCGTCACGCCAGCCAGCTCTTTACGCAGGTTCGCAACCAGTTCGTTTACCATGTGGCGGCTGCCGTTCAGTTTCCAGTTACCCATCACTAAAGGATGTCGCATTTCAATTCTCCACGCTCAATAAGCGAATTAAGGAATATGGCCGCCCTGTCGGGCAGCATGGTCTGTGAATCAGTATAGAGATTTTCCCTCGAAAGGCTTTGCTTTTCGTCATTAATTCGCCCCGCCGAGGGTGTCAGAGAGTGCCAGCTTAATCGGTTCAACAGCGAAGGTCAGCCCTTTTTCGCCGTTGTCCGCGACCACATAGCGAATTGCGCCTTCTGTCGTGGCGTAGTACCGCTTGTTTTTACCGGCGGCCAGCAGCTTTTGCAGCTTTTGCTGGCTTTGCTTTTTCGTCAGCGCGGGGGTAAACGCCTGCAAAACCGCGCTCATGTATTCCAGCGCCTTCGCTTTTGCGGCTTTCTGCTCTGGCCCCTGAATCGGCAGCCAGGTGATTTGCATACTCTTGATTTTTAACGTTCCGCGCTCCAGCGCCGTGGACGCGTATAAATTCTCGTTAATCTTGCTTGCCGCGCGGGTCAGCGTCGGCGTGTCGCGGGAGCCGTCAATGGCGCGAAACTCATCCAGCGACAGGGCGGGGTTAGCCTGATTAAAGGCTTCACGAAACTGGCTGATGGACTGGTCGAACGACGGCGCGCCCGCCAGCAGATACGGTGCGGTGGTCGGGGCAGCGGTTTCGGCGGCGTGCAGGGGATAACCCACGCCGAGCAGCGCTAAACACAGGAAGAGAGAACGTGCCGAACTTTTCATCAACATTGCCCCTGGCCGTAAGTGCTCATGATTAAAACGATATCTGGTCGGCTTGTCAAAAGGTCACAACTCCAGGGTAAAATGCGGGCTATACGATAATAAGGAACCTTACATGACCATACAGCAGTGGCTGTTTTCGTTCAAAGGGCGTATTGGACGCCGTGATTTCTGGATCTGGATAGTGACGTGGGTTGTCGCCATGCTGCTTCTGTTTTTTGTGGCGTACAATGCCTGGCTGAGCACGCAGACGGCGGCGTTTGCGCTGGTCTGTTTGCTGTGGCCAACGGCGGCTGTCGTCGTGAAACGGCTGCACGATCGCGGCCGTTCCGGCGCGTGGGCATTTCTGATTATTCTGGCGTGGATGCTGGTGGCGGGAAACTGGGCGGTGCTGCCGTCCATCCTGCCGTGGGTCGTGGGCAGGCTGCTGCCGTCGGTCATCTTCGTGATGATGATTGTCGATCTGGGCGCGTTTATTGGCACCCAGAGCGAAAACAAATACGGTAAAGACACCCTTGAGGTGAAATACCGCTGATCACCAGTAGTGTTCGGCGGTCATATGGCCCGGTCGGCGACGAAGGTGCTTCGTCATCTGCCGGGTATCCTTCAGAAGCTGCTGCGTGTCCCGAACCATCTGCGGGTTACCGCACAGCATGACGTGGCTGGTTTCAGCCGTCATCGGCAAGCCTACCGCCTCTTCCAGCGCGCCGCTCTCAATTAACGCCGGCACCCGACCGGTCAGCGTAGCTGCTACGGTTTCGCGGCTCACCACCGTCTGAATCTTTAACTTTCCGCCATAACGCTGTTCCAGCGCCTGCATCTGCGGCAGGTAGCTGAGGTCTGCGGCGTAGCGCGCGGCGTGAACCAGCACGATGTTTTTGAAGCGCTCAAGATCTTTGCCATATTGCAGAATGGAGAGGTACGGACCAATGGCCGTGCCGGTCGCCAGCATCCAGAGCGTGTCGCAATCAGGGATCTCTTCGAGCACGAAGAAACCCGCCGCTTCACTGACAATCTGCACATCGTCGCCGGGCTTAAGGGCGGCGAGGCGCGGGCTGAGCTTACCGTCCGGGACGGTAACCAGATAGAACTCGAGATCCGGGTTATCCGGCGCGTTAACGTAAGAGTAGGCGCGCTGCACGCGTTCGCCGTCGACATCCAGCCCCAGCTTCGCAAATTGCCCGGCCTTAAACGGGTGGACGGGAGCATGCAGGGTGAGACTAAATAGCGCATCGGTCCAGAACTCTATCTTTGTGACTTTACCTGTTACCCAGTCCGCCATGATCTTCTCCTGTGCTGTTTCTCTGTTCTATCTTCCGTACTTGTGGTGACAATTTCCAGCCCGTCAGGGCCGGAAAGCTCTATCGATCAAACGGTTTTACAGAATGTGCGCCTGTACGTCCGGATCTTTGCGGTCGAGATAGTGGATGGACTGAATGCGGCGAATGGTGCGCGACTTGCCGCGGATCAGCAGCGTTTCGGTAGTCGCCATATTGCCCTTGCGGGTGATGCCGTCCAGCAGGTCGCCTTTGGTGATGCCGGTCGCCGAGAAGACCACGTTGTCGCTGCGGGCCATTTCGTTCAGCGCGAGAACCTTATTGGCCTCGATGCCCATCGCTTCGCAGCGCGCCAGCTCGTTTTCCCCGATACGGCGGTTCTCTTCGCTGTCGCCTTTTACCTCATGGCGGGGCAGCAGGCGCGCCTGCATATCGCCATCCAGCGCGCGGATCACCGCCGCAGAGACCACACCTTCCGGCGCGCCGCCGATGCCGTAAAGCACGTTCACTTCGCTGTCCGGCATGCAGGTCAGGATCGAGGCGGCAACGTCGCCATCCGGAATAGCAAACACCCGCACGCCGAGCTTTTGCATCTGCGCGATGGTGGCGTCGTGGCGCGGTTTTGCCAGAATGGTTACGGTGAGTTCGCTAAGAGGTTTGCCCAGGGCTTTGGCGACGTTGTGCAGGTTCTCTTCCAGCGGCAGGCTGAGGTCGATGGCGCCCTTCGCGCCGGGACCGACAATCAGTTTTTCCATGTACATATCCGGCGCGTTAAGGAAGCAGCCTTTGTCGCCGACGGCCAGCACCGCCAGGGCGTTGGCCTGACCCATCGCCGTCATGCGCGTGCCTTCAATCGGGTCCACGGCGATATCCACCGCATCGCCTTTGCCGGTACCGACTTTTTCACCGATATATAGCATTGGCGCTTCGTCGATCTCGCCTTCGCCGATCACGATGGTGCCGTCGATGTTGACCTGGTTAAGCACAATGCGCATGGCATGGACGGCCGCGCCGTCTGCGGTATTTTTGTCACCGCGACCCAGCCATTTATAGCCTGCGAGGGCGGCCGCTTCGGTGACGCGGGAAAACTCGATAGCAAGTTCACGTTTCATGAGGTACTCGTGCAATCAAAAGGAATTGCACGAAGTTTATCACAGAGTGGGGAGGGGGGAGGGGACCGGTGCGGTTGGAGCCCCTCACCCCGGCCCTCTCCCCATGTACAGTCCGGGGACATAGTGAACACTTGTTCGGGGACATGGTAGACACTTACAACTAAGGCATAAGAACCCGTTTATGGAGTCGCTTATGCCGTGGGATGCGAGAGATACCATGTCATTACGTACCGAGTTTGTTTTGTTCGCCTCGCAGGACGGGGCGAACATCCGTTCCCTCTGCCGTCGCTTCGGCATTTCACCTGCTACCGGCTACAAGTGGCTTCAGCGCTGGGCTGTCGAGGGCGAACCCGGCCTGCAGGACCGCCCCCGCACGCCGCATCATTCCCCCAACCGCTCGTCTGACGACGTCACCGCCCTGCTGCGCATGGCACATGAGCGTCATGAACGCTGGGGCGCCCGCAAGATTAAGCGCTGGCTGGAAGACCAGGGACACCGTATGCCTGCCTTCAGCACTGTCCATAACCTGATGGCCCGTCACGGCCTGCTGCCCGGCACGGCTCCGGGTATTCCGGCCACCGGACGGTTCGAACATGACGCCCCGAACCGGCTCTGGCAGATGGATTTTAAGGGGCACTTCCCCTTTGGCGGCGGCCGTTGCCATCCGCTCACCCTGCTCGACGACCACTCCCGTTTTTCCCTGTGCCTCACACACTGTACCGATGAACGGCGTGAGACCGTGCAGCAACAGCTGGTCAGCGTCTTTGAACGCTACGGCCTGCCGGACCGGATGACGATGGATAACGGCTCACCGTGGGGCGACACAACCGGCACCTGGACGGCGCTGGAGCTGTGGCTGATGCGCCACGGTATCCGGGTGGGCCATTCCCGGCCTTATCATCCGCAGACGCAGGGCAAGCTGGAGCGTTTTCACCGCAGCCTGAAGGCGGAAGTGCTGCAGGGGAAATGGTTCGCGGACAGCGGCGAGCTGCAGCGTGCCTTCGACCACTGGCGGACGGTCTATAACCTTGAACGCCCGCACGAGGCGCTGGATATGGCGGTCCCGGCCTCACGCTATCAGCCGTCTGCGCGGCAGTACGGCGGCAGCGTGACGCCCCCGGAATATGATGAAGGTGTGCTGGTCAGGAAAGTGGATATCAGCGGGAAGCTGAGCTTACAGGGAGCCAGTCTGAATGCAGGAAAGGCGTTCAGGGGAGAACGGGTGGGGCTGAAGGAGACGCAGGAGGATGGCTGCTATGAAGTGTGGTGGTACAGCACGAAAGTGGGGGTGATCGACCTGAAGAAAAAGTCGATCACCATGGGTAAAGGATGTTAAAAAGTGTTCACCATGTCCCCGAACACCTGTCTACCATGTCCCCGGACCGTACACCCCAAAGGGGAGAGGGTAAGGGTGAGGGGTGAGTCTGTCTTACTCTTCGTGCTCTTCCCACGCCAGGGCGCGTTTCACCGCTTTCTTCCAGCCGCTGTAGCGGAAGTTACGTTCGGTGGTTTCGATGCCCGGGCGGAATTCACGTTCGATTACCGCTTTTTCCTGCAGCTCGTCCAGGTTCTGCCAGAAGCCTACCGCCAGACCGGCAAGGTACGCCGCGCCCAGCGCCGTCACTTCACGCACTTCAGGACGCTCAACGCGGGTACCCAGAATGTCGGACTGGAACTGCATCAGGAAGTTATTCGCCACCGCGCCGCCGTCCACGCGCAGGGCGTGCAGACGAATGCCGGAGTCCGCCTGCATCGCTTCCAGCACGTCGCGCGTCTGGTAGGCGATGGATTCCAGGGTGGCGCGAATAATGTGGTTCGAGTTCACGCCGCGCGTCAGGCCGAAAATCGCGCCGCGTGCATACGGATCCCAGTACGGTGCGCCCAGGCCGGTGAACGCCGGCACCACATACACGCCGTTGGTGTCCTTCACTTTGGTGGCGAAGTACTCGGAGTCGAAGGCATCGCTGATCAGCTTCATCTCGTCGCGCAGCCACTGGATGGACGCACCGGCCATGAACACCGCACCTTCGAGGGCGTAGTTCACTTCACCGCGCGGACCGCAGGCGATGGTGGTCAGCAGGCCGTTTTCTGATTTCACCGCTTTCTCGCCGGTGTTCATCAGCATGAAGCAGCCGGTGCCGTAGGTGTTCTTCGCCATCCCTTCCTTGACGCACAGCTGGCCGAACAGCGCCGCCTGCTGGTCACCGGCGATACCGGCGATAGGAATACGGGTGCCACCTTTACCGCCGATGTTGGTCTGGCCGTAGACTTCTGAAGACTTACGAACTTCAGGCAGCATCGCGCGCGGAATGTCCAGCGCGTCCAGCATCTTGTCATCCCACTCCAGGGTGTTGATGTTGAACAGCATGGTACGCGAGGCGTTGGTGTAGTCGGTGACGTGAACGCGTCCCTGGGTCATCTTCCAGATAAGCCAGGTGTCGACGGTACCGAACAGCAGCTCGCCGCGTTTAGCGCGCTCGCGTGAACCTTCCACGTGGTCGAGGATCCACTTCACTTTGGTGCCGGAGAAGTAGGGGTCAACCACCAGACCGGTGGCGCTGCGCACGTACTCTTCCATACCGTCGCGCTTCAGCTGCTCACAGATCTCAGAGGTACGGCGGCACTGCCAGACGATAGCGTTGTAAATAGGCTTGCCGGTTTCGCGTTCCCAGACAATCGTGGTTTCACGCTGGTTGGTAATACCAATCGCGGCAATCTCGTCGGAACTGATATCGGCTTTCGCCAGCACTTCCACCAGCGTGGAGCTTTGTGATGCCCAAATTTCCATCGGGTCGTGTTCTACCCAGCCTGGACGGGGATAAATTTGCTCAAATTCGCGCTGTGACACGCTGACGATGTTCGCGTCATGATCCATTACGACAGCGCGGGAGCTGGTAGTGCCCTGGTCGAGCGCAACGATATATTTTTTTTCGGTCATGGTATGTGTCCCGTAGTCAGATTACAGCGAAGCTTTTTGTTGTGCGGTAGAAGTCGTTTCCTTCTCCTCTTCCACACAGGTGTCGCACGGTAAGTGGCGACCAATTAATTTGCGGTAGCTAAACGCGCCCAGCGCAGCCCCGACAACCGGCGCAAACAGCGGTACCAGGAAGTAAGGGATGTCTTTCCCGCCGGTGAAGGCCACGTCGCCCCAGCCTGCGATAAACGCGAAGGCTTTTGGTCCAATATCACGCGCCGGGTTCATCGCGAATCCGGTCAGCGGGCCCATGGAGGCGCCAATTACCGCAATCAGCAAACCAATCAGCAGGGGGGCCAGCGGGCCGCGCGGAATGCCGTTTCCGTCGTCGGTCAGCGCCAGGATAACGCCCATCAGAATAGCGGTAATCACCATTTCAACTGCGAACGCCTGCACAAAATTGATATGCGGGTTAGGGTAGGTTGAGAAGATGCCTGCCAGATCCAGACTTTCGACGCTGCCGCGTACCATATGATGCGTCTGTTCGAAGTCGATGAAAAGATTGTAATAAAGCCCGTAAACTAACGCCGCTGCGCAAAACGCGCCGGCAAACTGAGAAAGAATGAAAGGTACAACTTTGCGTCCGTCGAAGCACGCGAACAGCCACAGTGCGATAGTCACCGCCGGGTTAAGATGTGCGCCAGATACCCCTGCAGTCAGGTAGATGGCCATCGCCACGCCCAGACCCCAGATGATACTGATTTCCCACTGACCAAAACTGGCACCCGCCACTTTCAGTGCAGCAACACAGCCCACTCCGAAGAATATCAACAACCCGGTACCAAGGAACTCGGCAATGCACTGGCCTTTTAAGGTTGATGTCTGACTCATAATCGGAATCCTGAAGAAATTGATGTTTATTGTTAGCATGACCGCCCGTGACAGCCACGATGCCCTGTAGACATAGTGTTAATTTATCGTTAACGAGCAAAAACGAGAAATATCGAAATCAAAATGTGTGGTCTGCGTCAATAAAATGAGCGTTTTCGCGCCATAAAGCACATTTTTGCATCAGCATAAGAATGTGAGCTGAATCATTTCATTAACGAATCAGTTAACAATTTAGGGGTATATGACGCGAACACACCAGGACCAGACCTAAAAGTGTTGCAAACCGCGATCTGCGCGGCGTGTCGCTGGACACAGAGCGCCGCGCTCCATACAATCGACGGTATATGTCGTGCGCGTTTATGTTAAAGCGTCGCCTTGCAATTCAGGAGAGGTAGCATCATGTCTTTAGAAGTGTTTGAGAAACTGGAATCGAAAGTACAGCAGGCGATTGACACCATCACCCTGCTGCAGATGGAAATCGAAGAGCTGAAAGAGAAGAACAACAGCCTGGCGCAGGAAGTTCAGAACGCGCAGCACGGCCGCGAAGAACTGGAGCGCGAAAACAACCAGCTGCGTGAACAGCAGAACGGCTGGCAGGATCGCCTGCAGGCGCTGCTGGGACGTATGGAAGAAGTCTGATTCCCTTAGGGATTACTGAACAGGCCGGGTAAGGCGATGCCGCCACCCGGCTTTTTTATATTTATCGCTAACACAATTAGGATTTTATAGAGGTTCGAAGGGGTTGCCCAAGGTTTAGACGAGAGTATGATGAAGTTCCTTGGTGTTAGTCTGTAAGACTCCCCAACGGACCGCGAATCCCGAGGGACAAAAAAACCGCCACATTGCTGTTGGCGGTTTTTTTATGGTCCACGCTGACGGTTTTATTACTCGATATCCAGCGGATCTTCCGAAAGGATAATGCCGGTATTATCGGCGTAGAGGTGGTCGCCGGAGAAGAAGGTCACGCCGCCGAAATTGACGCGCACGTCGCTTTCGCCGATGCCGTCACCCGCCGCCCCTACCGGTATGGCCGCGATGGCCTGAATCCCGATATCGAGGTCTTCCAGATCGTCCACCTGGCGCACGGAACCGTACACCACAAGGCCTTCCCACTCGTTCTGCACGGCAATACCGGCCAGCTCTGCATCAATTAACGCACGGCGCACGGAGCCGCCGCCGTCGACGACCAGAACGCGGCCTCGGCCATTCTGTTCGAGCAGATCGTACAGCAACCCGTTGTCCTCGAAACATTTCACCGTGACGATTTGACCGCCAAACGACGACCGCCCACCAAAGTTGGAAAACAGCGGTTCAACGACGTTGACATCTTCCTGGTAGATGTCACAAAGCTCGGAGGTATCGTATTTCATAGGTTTAACGCTCAGTTGCTGCGAATGTGTTCAGTATATCGTGCGAAATGCGTTGTTGGCAAAATCATCAATTGTTAATTGATATTTGTCAGCTAACGGAGCGTCTGGCTTAAGACTATCCCGATGACGAACAACAGGTTAGTCAGCAGCGCGCCTTTTACCGCGCGCTCCAGCATCGGCGGCATGGCGGCCGGGCTACGTTCACGCATCACAAAGCGGGCCTGCTTGATCAGCAGCGGCGCGGCAAGCACGAATAGCCAGCCCCACGGGCTGTGCAGGGAAATCAGGTTAAACAGCGCCAGGCAAACCAGGGCGCCCATGAGCAGGCAGGCATGGTAGCGGCGCGCATTCACCGGCCCCAGACGGACCGCCAGGGTGTTTTTGCCGTTCTCGCGATCGCTGTCGATGTCGCGCAGGTTGTTGATGTTAAGCACGGCCGTCGCCAGCAGACCGCAGGCGGTCGCGGGCAGGAACAGGGCAGGGATCACCGTATGCGCCTGCAGGTACCAGCTCCCCATCACGCTCAGCCAGCCGAAGAACACCAGCACGGAGATATCCCCGAGCCCAATATATCCGTAGGGACGCGTGCCGACGGTGTAGGTAATGGCCGCGATAATGGCCAATAAGCCCAGCACCAGGAAGCCAATAAAATCGCTCGGGGTCTTAGACGCCACCGTCACCAGCGCCAGGCCGGATACGCAGATCAGCACCACGGTGATAATCAGCGCGCGTTTCATCTGCGCCTGCGTTATCACCCCTTTTTGCATTCCGCGCAGGGGCCCAATGCGGTCCGGCTTGTCGCTGCCCTTTACCGCATCGCCGTAGTCGTTGGCGAGGTTGGAGAGAATTTGCAGCAGGCCGGCGGTAATCAATGCCAGCGCGGCGACCAGCGGATCAAAATACCCCTGCCACCAGGCAAGCGCCGTGCCGACGATAATCGCGGCAAAGGCCAGAGGGAGAGTTTTAGGGCGCAGACTTTCGAGCCACGCCTGCGTACGGCTGATGTCAGTCATAAGTAGTTAGCCAATAAAAATGGGGGCATTAGCCCCCATTAAACGTGATGAGAATCCAGTAACCGCGATTATAGGATAAAACGGCTCAGATCTTCATCTGCCACTAACGCATCCAGATGTTTACTCACATATTCTGCGTCAATGGTAACGGTTTGACCGTTCAGGTCGCTCGCGTCGTAAGAGATATCCTCCACCAGGCGTTCCAGCACGGTATGCAGACGACGCGCACCGATGTTCTCGGTGGTTTCGTTCACCTGCCATGCGGCCTGAGCAATGCGTTTGATGCCGTCTTCGGTGAACTCGAGGTTCACGCCTTCTGTTGCCATCAGCGCTTTGTACTGTACGGTCGCAGAGGCGTTTGGCTCGGTCAGGATGCGTTCGAAATCTTCGGTGGTCAGCGCCTGCAGCTCAACGCGGATTGGCAGACGGCCCTGCAGTTCCGGGATCAGATCCGACGGGCTGGCAACCTGGAACGCACCTGAAGCGATAAACAGGATGTGGTCCGTTTTCACCATGCCGTGCTTGGTGGAGACGGTGCAGCCTTCAACCAGCGGCAGCAGGTCGCGCTGTACGCCTTCGCGGGACACATCCGGGCCGGAGCTGTTGCCGCCGCGCTTACAGATTTTGTCGATTTCGTCGATAAACACGATGCCGTGCTGTTCAACCGCGTCGATAGCATCCTGCTTCAGCTCTTCCGGGTTCACCAGCTTCGCCGCTTCTTCTTCAATCAGCAGCTTCATCGCGTCTTTGATTTTCAGCTTACGCGCTTTTTGCTTCTGGCCGCCCAGGTTCTGGAACATGGACTGCAGCTGGCTGGTCATCTCTTCCATGCCAGGAGGCGCCATGATTTCCACGCCCATTGGCGCGGCAGCGAGATCGATCTCAATCTCTTTGTCGTCCAGCTGGCCTTCACGCAGCTTTTTGCGGAACGCCTGACGCGCGGCGGACGGTTCCGCCTGCTGCTCTGCCTGACCCCAGTTGTTTTTTGCCGGTGGGATCAGCACGTCGAGAATGCGCTCTTCGGCCATCTCTTCCGCGCGATAGCGGTTTTTCTCGATTGCCTGGACGCGCACCATCTTGATCGCCGAGTCGGTCAGATCGCGGATGATGGAGTCTACTTCTTTACCCACATAGCCCACTTCGGTGAACTTGGTGGCTTCAACTTTGATGAACGGTGCGTTAGCCAGCTTCGCCAGACGACGGGCGATTTCGGTTTTACCGACGCCGGTCGGGCCAATCATCAAAATGTTTTTCGGCGTCACTTCGTGGCGCAGCTCTTCGTCGAGCTGCATACGGCGCCAGCGGTTACGCAGCGCGATAGCCACGGAACGCTTGGCGTTATCCTGGCCGATAATGTGTTTGTTCAGTTCGCTGACAATTTCGCGTGGGGTCATTTCAGACATGGGAGATCCTTACGCTTTGGAATTCAATTCTTCGATGGTGTGGTTGTGGTTGGTATAGATGCAGATATCACCTGCAATATCCAACGCCTTCACCGCGATATCGCGCGCGTTCATGTCGGTATTTTCCAACAGCGCGCGGGCTGCAGCCTGGGCATAAGGGCCGCCAGAGCCGATGGCAATCAGGTCATTTTCCGGCTGGATCACGTCACCGTTACCGGTGATGATAAGCGAAGCGGTTTCATCGGCTACGGCCAGCAGCGCTTCGAGCTTGCGCAGCATGCGGTCGGTACGCCAGTCTTTTGCCAGCTCCACGGCCGCTTTCACCAGATGGCCCTGGTGCATTTCCAGTTTGCGTTCAAACAGTTCAAACAGCGTGAAGGCGTCCGCCGTGCCGCCTGCAAAACCGGCGATCACTTTGTCGTTGTAGAGACGGCGCACTTTCTTCACGTTGCCTTTCATGACGGTATTACCCAGCGTGGCCTGGCCATCACCGGCGATTACCACATGGCCGTTACGGCGTACACTTACTATTGTTGTCACGAGCAGACCCCCTGGTTACAGAATCGGGAAACAGAAGCCCTGAGCCTGTGCTCAGGGCTGAATTAAATGATAGATGGGGGAGATTTTGGGGGTTTCAACCCCCGGAGGCGAGTCGAATGCAGTTTGTGTGACCGGCGACTTTCAGACGTGAAAGGGTGCCATCGGCATTTTCTTTGCCTTTGACCGGGCCAATCACCACGCGATTCCAGCCGTTATTGGTGGTAATACGCGAATCAAACCCTTCAAAGGCCAGCTGTGCGCGTACCGTTTCCGCCTGCTCGGCACCTTTGAACGAACCGCACTGCACCATCCAGCGGCGTTCGTCTTTTTTCTCCGCCGTCTGCTTCGGCGCTTCGGTCTCTTTGGTGACCGGCGCGGCCTGCTGCGTTTTCGGCTGCTGCGCGGTGGTATGCGCTGGCGTCTGGAGCAGATCCTGATACGGCTGAGCCGCCTGTTTCTGCGGCTGCGCTTTCGGCTGCTGTTGGACAGGCTGAGACTGCACCGTACGCGCCGGCTGCTGGTATGGCTGTTCCGTTACCCGCGGCTGTGCTTTCGGCTGCTGCACCGGCTGGGTTTGTGCCCACTGCTGCTGTTGCTGTTGCTGTTGCTGTTGAATCTGCTGTTGCGCCTGACGTCTCTGCAGCGTTTGCTGGCGCTGTGCTGGCGTCTGCTCATTCCACGGCACTTCGTTCAGCTGCGTTGGCTGCTGGCGCATATCGGCCTGCATTTGTGCCAGCAGCTGACGCTGTTCATCCGTCAGCTGATTCGCATTCTGCACTTCACCACCCGCAGAAGGTTCGGTTGGCGCACGCACCCCAGGCTGGCGGCTTTCCAGCTCTTTGATATAGCGCCAGCGTTCTTCAGGCTTCGGAGGAAGGCCATTACCAGCAACTTTACTGGCCTGAAGCGCCTCGGACTCTTCTTTTTTATGGTGCGTGATAAAGTACAGGCCACCAATAAAGGCGACGACTACAGCCGCAGCAATGGCGACCATTGCTGGCGAGACAGCAGGCAGGTTACGTTGCTTTTTCCTTGAGCTACTCTTTTTGCGTCGCGAAGGTGCCGGCTGGCCGCGACGTACATAATCTCGTTGTGCCACTATCGTTTCGCTGTATTTATTCGTTCGTCAGTCCGCCATGTTACTTAAGCGGCGGGGCTTTGACCAGATAAGGGTTCCGAAAGACGTTTACTTTAAGTCAATGCCTGAGTCGTGCCGCGGACAATCAGCTCGCAGTCCAGCAACCGTGAGCCGCTGCTAACTGTTTGACCATGAAGCTGATCCAGCAGAAGCAGCATCGCTTCGCGGCCGATTTGATAGCGCGGCTGAGCGACCGTAGAGAGCGGCGGATCGCAAAATTCTGAAAGCGAAATATTGTCGAATCCGACGATCGACAGATCTTTCGGTACCCGCAGGCCGCGGCGTTTGGCGTAGGATAATGCGCCCAGCGCCATCACGTCGCTGTGACAAAATACGGCGGTTGGCGGTTCAGGCAGGTCCAGAAGTTTCTCCAGCGCTTGCCCGCCCGCGGCGAAGGTGAAGTCACCGCGCGCAATGTAGTGTGGATCGACGGTGACGCCGGTACGGCGCAGCGCCTGAACGTAGCCCTGCAGGCGGTAGTGGCACAGCGGCATCTCTTCCGGCCCGGCAATGCAGCCAATACGCTTATGCCCCAGCTCCTGAAGATAGTTCACCGCATTGAATGCGGCGGTGAGGTTATCAATGTGGACCGTCGGCAGCTCCAGCTCTGGCGCAAACTCGTTGGCCATGACCATCGGCGGTAAATTGCGCTGCTCTTCAATGCTGGCATCAAACGGCAGGCGAGAGCCAAGCAGCAGCATGCCGTCGATCTGCTTGGTGATAATGAGGTCAATGAAGGTTTTTTCCTGCTGGTTCTGGTGGGCGCAGTCGCCAATCAGTACCAGGTAACCCTGTTCCGCCGCGGTGACTTCGATACCGCGGATGATCTCGCTAAAGAAGGGGTCGCAGATGTCCGGCACTATCACCAGGATGGTGCGCGACTCGTTGCGTTTGACGTTACGCCCCATCGCCTGCGGGAAATAGCCCACTTCAAGCGCCGCCTGCTCTACCCGGTTACGGGTCGCCTGGGAGACTTTATCCGGGTTCATCAATGCGCGGGATACGGTTGCCGTAGAGACCTGTGCTTTCTGGGCAACGTCTTTCATGGTCGCAGTCGCAACCTCTTTCCTGGACTTCAACGTCTTCTCCTCGCCTGAACACCGAACTTCTGACGTCACCATTTTTACAGATAGTGAATGGAATCGGTTACAGAATTTTCATAAAAAGTGTGAGGAGCGTTAGATTTTTCGATCCAGCTTCAGCCTTCGATGGGATCGACGTCCAGTACCCACTTCACTTTTCGCGCTTCGGGCAGGGTGTTGATGAGCGCCAGCGTACCGCTGACGATGTGCTGCAGGCGAACGCGTGACGGGTGCTGAAGTAAGATTTGCCAGCGGAAACGTCCGCCGCGCTTCGGCGCAAGGGCGGGAACCGGCCCCAGGATCCACAGCTGATTGTCCACCAGCGGGCTGGCCTGCAGGAGGTTTCTCAGCTGCTGCAGGAAAAGCGGAGCCTGCTGGTTGTTGTGGTCTTCGGCACGGATGATGACGTGGCTGGTCCACGGCGGCAGCTGCAGGGTCTGGCGTTCGGCCAGCGCCTGCTCGGCAAAGGCGTCATAGCCTTTATGCAGCAGGGTTTGCAGCAGCGGGTGCTCGGGGTGGTGCGTTTGCAACACCACTTCGCCCTGTTTGCCTGCGCGACCGGCACGCCCTGCCACCTGGGTATAGAGCTGGGCGAAGCGCTCGGCCGAGCGGAAATCTGCCGAGAACAGCGCGCCGTCCACGTCCAGCAGGGCAACCAGCGTCACGTCCGGAAAGTGGTGGCCTTTGGCCAGCATCTGGGTGCCAATCAGGATGCGCGCGCCGCCGCGATGCACTTCCGCCAGCTGCTGTTCCAGCGCGCCTTTGCGGCTGGTGGTGTCCCGATCGATACGCGAAATCGGCACGTCCGGGAAGAAGGGACCCAGCGCCTGTTCAAGCTGTTCCGTTCCCAGCCCCACCGGCACGATATGCGTGGAGCCACATGACGGGCACTGGCGCGGCACCGGCCGCTGGCTGTCGCAGTGGTGGCAGCGCAGGTGGCGCTGGGCCTGGTGGAAGGTGTAGTAGTGGTCGCAGCGCGGGCATTCGGCAATCCAGCCGCAGTCGTGGCACAGCAGGGCGGGGGCAAATCCGCGCCGGTTGAGGAACAGAATCACCTGGTTCCCCGCCTGCAAATGCTGGCGCATGCGGGTGATAAGCGCGGGTGCCAGCCCCGCCTGCACCTGCTGACCTTTCAGATCCAGCACGTGCTGAATGGCCGGGCGAGCATTCCCCGCGCGGCGCGTCAGGCGCAGCATGTGGTATTTACGCTGGCGCACGTTGTGCAGCGTTTCGAGCGCAGGGGTGGCGGAGCCGAGAATGATCGGAATTTGCTCGCTGTGGGCGCGATAAACTGCCAGATCGCGGGCATGGTAGCGCCAGCCTTCCTGCTGCTTGTAGGAGCTGTCGTGCTCTTCGTCGATCACGATCACGCCAAGATTTTTAAACGGCGTAAACAGCGACGAGCGGGTGCCGATCACAATCGCCGCTTCGCCATTTTTCGCTTTCAGCCAGGCGCTGAGGCGTTCGCTGTCGTTCAGGCCGGAGTGCAGCACCTCAACCGGCGCGTTAAAGCGTTCGCGAAATCGGGCGATGGTTTGCGGCGTCAGGCCAATTTCCGGCACCATCACCAGCGCCTGTTTACCCTGCGCGAGCACGTTTTCCAGCACGCTCAGGTACACTTCGGTCTTACCGGAACCGGTGACGCCCGCCAGCAGCCAGGCAGAAAAATGGTCGGAGGCGCTATGAATCGCGCCCACGGCGGTGGCCTGCTCGGTGTTCAGACGCAGGCGATCTCCTGAAACGGAGAAGCTCTCCCGCCAGTCGTAAAGGGCAGGCGCTTCGCTGGCCAGCTCGCTCAGCCCTTTCTTTCTTAAGGCCTGTAGCGCCGTCTCGCTGACCTCAAGCTCGTCGACCTGATGCCGCCAGATTTTCCCCTGACGCAGCGCCGCCAGCGCCTGCTGCTGCTTTTGCGAGCGCTTGAGGCTGTTAATATCGACCGCCTGACCCTGCTCGGTCGCAAACCAGTACCACATCGGCGCGTGGCTGGCGCTTTTGCCCTGGCGCAGCATAATCGGCAGCGCGTGGAACAGGACGTCGCCAATGGGGTGATGATAATAATCCGCCGCCCACAGCAGCAGTCGCCAGGTGCTGGTGGAGTAGACCGGCTCGCTGTCCAGCACCTCAACAACCGATTTCAGTTCATTGAGGGGCAGCTCGCTTTTATCACTCACGGACACCACGATCCCCACGCGCTGCTGTTTGCCAAACGGCACGGTCACGCGACAGCCCGCTTTGGCGCTCATGCTGTCGGGCAGCAGATAGTCAAAGGTGCGGGGAAGCGGAACGGGCAGGGCAACGTGAGCGACGGGCATCGAATCTTCCTGACTTGAAAAGTGGCGCGTTAGTATACACATTAGTGAAAGCGGCGTGCGGATCAGTTTGCATACACTGGTTAAATTCTGTATGATTCGCCGCCTTTGGTGTATATTACGCCAGAGAAATTACATTCAACATCGCGTGGTGTCTGGCGTTAGGGCTGGAAGAGCGACGCGGCCTTAACTGAGGTTCTCCCATGAAAAAAGATATTCACCCGAAATACGAAATGATTACTGCAAACTGTTCTTGCGGTAACTCTATCCAGATCCGCTCCACCGTGGGCCACGATCTGAACCTGGACGTGTGCGGCAAATGCCACCCGTTCTACACTGGTAAGCAGCGTGACGTTGCAACCGGTGGCCGTGTTGACCGCTTCAACAAGCGTTTCAGCATCCCGGGCGCGAAATAAGCATCCAGGAAGAACCGCCTTCGGGCGGTTTTTTTATGTCTGTTATATCCCTTCTGAATAAATCACATCGTAATATTTATATCTAAAATAATTAATTACGCATCATTGTATTAAGTATATTTGTCTGGTGTATTCTTTAACGGATAGTGAACTGTATCTCTCACTTCTTTATATCTTTGCCACCTTTTAACAGGGGTGTCAAAAAATAAAAGGTTTCTCTCGTTTCGTAAACTTACACTGCGCCCGTCCTACATTTTTATTTGCCATGATGACACAGTGGCTTTCAGGGTGCGTTTACTTCGAGGGAACTATTATGAAATTGAAGCAACTCTTTTTTGTGCTTCCGCTAATATCGTGCGCGGCACAGGCGGGATACGTGGATTACCGACACGAGTATTACGACGATGGGCGTAACTATGACCGTGTCTACATGTCCCACCGCTTTGGCACCGGCTTTGGCGTAGCGGTTGAGGCGGTATCGCGATCCGATAACAAGCAGTCTAACGACGCGCTTAATAATATGGAAAGTAACAGCAACGAATATACCGCCAGCTATCAATTTACCTGGCAGGGCTTTATCTGGCAGCCGGGCGTCGCCGTTGAAATGGGTGATGACATGGCTATCTATAAGCCTTATCTGCGCGTGCAGTATAATATTAATGACAGCTGGTGGACGGCGTTTCGTTATCGTACGGAATACACCCGCCGTAATGCGGACGGTAAAGATGATCGTATGGTTTATCGTCCGGAAGCGTGGTTGGGTTATAATATTGAAAACTGGATGTTCGAGTTAAACGGCATTTATAAATTCGCCGATAACGAAGATCTGTATAACAATAAAAAAGAAGATTACGAATATAACTTCCGCGTGGCGTATAACATCGACTCGTGGATCCCGTTTGTGGAAGTAGGCAACGTTTCTTCCGGCTATAACACTGCCACCAGTGACGATCGTCAGACGCGCCTGCGCGTAGGTTTAGGCTACAACTTCTAAAAACCATCCCGCTGAGTTTACTCAGCGGGATCGCACCGCAATCAGTATTCCCACGTGTCCGGGTCAATACCCAGCTCACGCATGATCACCTTCGCCTCTTCCGGGATTTCGTCACTACGCTCTTTGCGCAGATCGTCATCGTTTGGCAACGGTTGACCGGTAAACGCATGCAGAAACGCTTCGCACAGCAGTTCGCTGTTGGTTGCGTGGCGCAGGTTGTTCACCTGACGACGCGTACGTTCATCGGTGAGGATCTTCAACACCTTCAGAGGAATGGAAACCGTAATTTTCTTTACTTGCTCACTCTTCTTACCGTGCTCAGCGTATGGGCTGATATATTCGCCGCTCCATTCAGCCATGAGATACCTTTAATCCTCTCAGTCATTTATCTAAAGGTGCAAAACCTGTAACCACCCGTTTTGAACCGTAATCTTGTCTAGTTTACCGTAGAGACGATACCGTGGCACGGATATTGCCGCTGCAGCGTGCACTAAAGCATATAATTTTAACGGCTATTTGCGCATTGCTCAATCTATACGCAAAGAAGTTTAGATGTCCAGATGTATTGACGTCCATAATTTCAATGTTTACTCTGGTGCCTGACTTTTCACCTCATTCGCCAGGAAGCCCTCACCATGACGCGTAAACAGGCCACTATTGCAGTGCGTAGCGGATTAAATGATGACGAGCAGTACGGCTGCGTTGTCCCGCCGATTCATCTTTCCAGTACCTACAATTTCACCGGATTTAATGAACCCCGCGCGCACGACTACTCGCGTCGTGGCAACCCTACGCGTGATGTGACCCAGCGTGCGCTGGCCGAGCTGGAAGGGGGTGCAGGCGCCGTATTAACCAACACGGGCATGTCCGCCATTCACCTGGTGACCACCGTGTTCCTGAAGCCAGGCGATCTGCTGGTCGCGCCGCACGACTGCTACGGCGGCAGCTATCGTCTGTTTGATAGCCTGGCGAAACGCGGCTGCTATCGCGTGCTGTTTGTCGATCAAAACGACGAAGAGGCGCTGAAGCAGGCGCTCGCAGAGAAGCCGAAGCTGGTTCTGGTGGAAAGTCCAAGCAATCCATTGTTGCGCGTTGTCGATATTGCGAAAATTTGTCAGCTCGCAAGGGATGCGGGAGCGATAAGTGTAGTGGATAATACGTTCCTCAGTCCGGCCCTTCAGAACCCACTCGCACTGGGAGCCGATCTGGTATTGCATTCATGCACTAAATACCTGAACGGCCATTCTGACGTGGTGGCGGGCGTGGTGATTGCCAAAGATCCTGAGGTTGTCACGGAATTGGCATGGTGGGCCAATAACATTGGCGTCACCGCCGGAGCCTTCGACAGCTACCTGCTGTTGCGCGGCATCCGCACGCTGTCGCCGCGCATGGACGTGGCGCAGCGTAATGCCCAGGCGATTGTCGACTTCCTGCAAACCCAGCCGCTGGTGAAAAAGCTGTATCACCCGTCGCTGCCGGAAAACCAGGGGCACGAGATCGCCGCGCGCCAGCAGAAAGGGTTTGGCGCGATGTTAAGTTTTGAACTGGACGGTGACGAGCAAACGCTGCGTCGCTTCCTGAGCGGGCTGTCATTGTTTACGCTGGCGGAATCCTTAGGTGGGGTTGAAAGCTTGATCTCCCACGCCGCGACCATGACGCACGCAGGAATGGCACCCGAAGCACGTGCCGCCGCCGGGATTTCTGAGACGCTGCTGCGGATCTCAACCGGTATTGAAGATTCTGAAGATTTAATTGCCGATCTGGAAAATGGCTTCCGGGTCGCAGCCAAGGGGTAATCATGAGTGTGATAGCGCAGGCAGGGGCGAAGGGTCGTCAGCTGCACAAGTTTGGTGGTAGTAGTCTTGCTGATGTGAAATGTTACCTGCGTGTCGCAGGGATCATGACGGAGTATTCACAGCCGGGTGACATGATGGTTGTCTCCGCGGCGGGCAGCACCACCAACCAGTTGATTAGCTGGCTGAAGCTGAGCCAGACCGATCGCCTCTCTGCGCATCAGGTGCAACAGTCCTTACGTCGTTACCAGAGCGAACTGATTGCCGGCCTGCTGCCTACCGACGTGGCGGACGGGCTGATCGGCGCCTTCACGCACGATCTTGAACGTCTGGCGGCCCTGCTGGACAGCGGCATTACCGACGCGGTGTATGCCGAAGTGGTAGGTCACGGTGAAGTGTGGTCCGCACGCCTGATGGCTGCCGTGCTGCAACACCTGGGCGTGGACGCCGCCTGGCTCGACGCCCGTGATTTCCTGCGCGCCGAACGCGCCGCGCAGCCGCAGGTGGATGAAGGCTTGTCCTATCCGCTGCTGCAACAGCTGCTGGTGCAGCATCCGGGTAAACGTATTGTCGTCACCGGCTTTATCAGCCGCAGCAACGCGGGCGAAACCGTGCTGCTGGGCCGAAACGGCTCGGACTACTCGGCAACGCAAATCGGTGCGCTGGCGGGCGTGTCCCGTGTCACCATCTGGAGCGACGTGGCCGGCGTGTACAGCGCGGACCCGCGTAAGGTGAAAGATGCCTGCCTGCTGCCGCTGCTGCGTCTCGACGAAGCCAGCGAGCTGGCGCGTCTGGCCGCACCGGTACTGCACGCGCGTACCCTGCAGCCGGTGTCCGGCAGCGATATCGACCTGCAGCTGCGCTGCAGCTACACCCCGGATCAGGGCTCCACGCGCATTGAGCGCGTGCTGGCGTCCGGTACCGGGGCGCGTATCGTCACCAGCCACGACGACATCTGCCTGATTGAGTTCCAGGTGCCCGCGGGCCAGGACTTCAAGCTGGCGCATAAAGAGATTGACCTGGTGTTAAAGCGTGCGCAGGTGCGTCCGCTGGCCGTTGGCGTTCACAACGATCGCCAGCTGCTGCAGTTCTGCTATACCGCGGAAGTGGCGGACAGCGCCCTTAAGATTCTGGATGAAGCAGGCCTGCCGGGCGAGCTTCGCCTGCGTCAGGGGCTGGCGCTGGTGGCGATGGTGGGCGCGGGCGTCACCCGTAACCCGCTGCACTGCCACCGCTTCTGGCAGCAGCTGAAAGGCCAGCCGGTGGAGTTCACCTGGCAGTCGGAAGAGGGCATCAGCCTGGTCGCCGTGCTGCGTAAAGGGCCGACCGAAAGCCTGATTCAGGGTCTGCACACCTCCCTGTTCCGCGCGGAAAAACGCATCGGCCTGGTGCTGTTTGGTAAAGGCAACATTGGTTCCCGCTGGCTGGAGCTGTTTGCCCGCGAACAGGTCACGCTTTCGGCGCGTACCGGGTTTGAATTCATTCTCGCAGGCGTGGTGGACAGCCGCCGCAGCCTGCTGAATTACGAAGGGCTGGACGCCAGCCGGGCGCTGGCCTTCTTTAACGATGAGGCCGTCGAGCAGGATGAAGAGTCGCTGTTCCTGTGGATGCGCGCGCACCCTTATGACGATCTGGTGGTGCTGGACGTCACCGCCAGCGACCAGCTTGCCGATCAGTATCTGGATTTCGCCAGCCACGGTTTCCACGTCATCAGCGCCAACAAGCTGGCGGGGGCAAGCAGCACCGATAAATACCGCCAGATCCACGACGCGTTCGAAAAAACCGGTCGTCACTGGCTCTATAACGCGACCGTTGGCGCGGGCCTGCCGGTCAACCACACCGTGCGCGATCTCATTGAAAGCGGCGACAGCATTCTGGCGCTGAGCGGTATCTTCTCCGGCACGCTCTCCTGGCTGTTCCTGCAGTTTGACGGCACCGTACCGTTTACCGACCTGGTGGATCAGGCGTGGCAGCAGGGCTTAACCGAGCCTGACCCGCGCGTTGACCTCTCCGGTAAAGACGTGATGCGTAAGCTGGTGATCCTGGCGCGTGAAGCCGGTTATGACATCGAACCGGATTCCGTCCGCGTCGAATCGCTGGTGCCTGCCGGTTGCGAAGAAGGTTCTGTGGACCATTTCTTTGAGAATGGTGACGAGCTTAACGAGCAGATGGTGCAGCGTCTGGAAGCGGCGAACGAGATGGGGCTGGTGCTGCGCTACGTGGCGCGCTTCGAGGCCAACGGAAAAGCGCGCGTCGGCGTCGAGGCGGTGCGCCCTGAACATCCGCTGGCGGCGCTGCTGCCGTGTGATAACGTTTTCGCCATCGAAAGCCGCTGGTATCGCGATAATCCGCTGGTGATCCGCGGTCCTGGCGCGGGGCGCGACGTCACCGCCGGAGCAATCCAGTCCGACATCAACCGCCTGGCCAAGCTGCTGTAATTCCGCTAGTTCCCTCTCCCCGTGGGAGAGGGTTAGGGTGAGGGCATCACACCGCACTCACCCCATCATGAATTTCCCTCATCTTTCCTGAGCAAACCTCACCGTTATTGTTGATTATTTATGTTGACGTCCCTCCGCTTTTCCGTCATTTTTACATCTGGACGTCTAAACGTATAGAAGTTCACAACACAACAGACAACGACAGCGATTGATAGAGGTAAGGTATGAGCTTTTTTCACGCCAACCAGCGGGAAGCACTGAATCAGAGCCTGGCCGAAGTAAACGGCCAGATTAACGTCTCTTTTGAATTTTTTCCGCCGCGCACCAGTGAAATGGAGCAAACCCTGTGGAGCTCTATCGATCGTCTCAGCAGCCTGAAGCCGAAGTTTGTCTCCGTGACCTACGGTGCGAACTCCGGCGAGCGCGACCGTACGCACAGCATCATTAAGGGCATTAAAGACCGTACCGGTCTGGAAGCCGCGCCGCACCTAACCTGTATCGACGCCACCCGCGACGAGCTGCGTGCCATCGCTCAGGATTACTGGAATAACGGTATCCGTCATATTGTTGCACTGCGCGGCGACCTGCCGCCGGGGAGCGGTAAGCCGGACATGTATGCCGCCGATCTGGTTGGTCTGCTGAAAGACGTGGCGGACTTTGATATCTCCGTTGCCGCCTATCCTGAAGTGCATCCGGAAGCGAAAAGCGCCCAGGCCGATCTGCTTAACCTCAAGCGCAAAGTGGACGCGGGCGCAAACCGCGCCATCACCCAGTTTTTCTTCGATGTAGAAAGCTACCTGCGCTTCCGCGACCGCTGCGTCTCCGCGGGCATTGACGTTGAAATTATCCCGGGGATTCTGCCGGTTTCTAACTTCAAACAGGCGAAGAAATTCGCTGATATGACCAATGTCCGCATTCCGCTGTGGATGTCTAAAATGTACGAAGGGCTGGACGATGACCCGGAAACGCGCAAGCTGGTGGGCGCCAATATCGCGATGGACATGGTGAAGATCTTAAGCCGTGAAGGGGTGAAGGATTTCCACTTCTACACGCTGAACCGCGCGGAAATGAGCTATGCCATTTGTCATACCCTGGGCGTTCGTCCGGCGTAAAAAACATAAAGCCCTTGTAAATTAGAGGGCTTTTTAATCAAACAGATAGTTAAAAGGTATTAACTATCGAATCTGTGGATTATTTCAACTATATCTTATTGCTAGTGGTGTATATCGTAACGGTAACACTGTAAAAGGGAGCATAGCGATGAGCACGTCAGACGAGACCAATAAAGCGGCATCAGTCGGCAAATGCCCGTTCCATCAGGGCGGCGTCGATCACAGCGCGGGCGCAGGTACAGGCAGCCGCGACTGGTGGCCAAAACAACTCCGCATCGATCTTCTTAACCAACATTCCAATCGTTCGAACCCGCTGGGTGAAGACTTCGACTACCGCAAAGAATTCAGCAAGCTTGATTACTCCGCCCTTAAAGGCGATCTCAAAGCACTTTTAACCGACTCCCAACCGTGGTGGCCTGCCGACTGGGGCAGCTATGCGGGCCTGTTTATCCGCATGGCGTGGCACGGCGCGGGCACCTATCGCTCCGTTGACGGACGCGGCGGGGCAGGACGCGGTCAACAGCGCTTTGCGCCGCTGAACTCCTGGCCGGATAACGTGAGCCTGGACAAGGCGCGCCGCCTGCTGTGGCCCATCAAGAAAAAATACGGACAAAAAATTTCCTGGGCTGACCTGTTTATCCTCGCGGGTAACGTCGCCCTGGAGAACTCCGGCTTCCGCACCTTTGGTTTTGGCGCCGGGCGCGAAGACGTCTGGGAACCGGATCTGGACGTGAACTGGGGTGATGAAAAAGCCTGGCTGACCCACCGTGACCCGGAAGCGCTGGCGAAGCGCCCTCTGGCGGCCACCGAAATGGGCCTGATTTACGTGAACCCGGAAGGGCCAAACGCCAGCGGTGAACCCCTGTCCGCGGCGGCAGCCATCCGCGCGACCTTTGGCAACATGGGCATGAACGACGAAGAGACCGTGGCGCTGATCGCGGGCGGCCACACCCTCGGTAAAACCCACGGCGCGGGTGAAGCCACGCACGTCGGCACCGACCCGGAAGCTTCGCCGATTGAAGCGCAGGGCCTGGGCTGGGCGAGCACGCACGGCACGGGCGTTGGCGCAGATGCCATTACCTCCGGTCTGGAAGTCATCTGGTCACAAACCCCAACCCAGTGGAGCAACTACTTCTTCGAGAACCTGTTTAAATACGAATGGGTGCAGACCCGCAGCCCGGCGGGTGCGATTCAGTTCGAAGCCGTGGATGCGCCGGAAATCATGCCCGATCCGTTCGACCCGTCGAAAAAGCGCAAGCCAACGATGCTGGTCACCGACCTGACGCTGCGTTTTGACCCGGAATTCGAGAAAATTTCCCGCCGCTTCCTGAACGATCCGCAGGCCTTCAACGAAGCCTTCGCGCGCGCGTGGTTCAAGCTGACCCACCGCGATATGGGGCCAAAAGCGCGGTACATTGGTCCGGAAGTGCCGAAAGAAGATCTGATCTGGCAGGATCCGCTGCCGCAGGCGGTGTTTAATCCGTCGAAAGAAGACATTGAAAGCCTGAAGGCGGAAATTGTGGCCTCTGGTCTCTCCGTGAGCGAACTGGTTTCCGTTGCCTGGGCGTCTGCGTCGACCTTCCGCGGTGGCGACAAGCGTGGCGGTGCCAACGGCGCGCGTCTGGCGCTGGCGCCTCAGCGCGACTGGGACGTGAACGCCGCAGCCGTACGTGCATTACCGGCTCTGGAAGCCATCCAGCGCACCACCAACAAAGCCTCTCTGGCCGATATCATCGTGCTGGCGGGCGTGGTTGGCGTTGAGCAGGCGGCGAAAGCGGCAGGCGTTTACGTTACCGTACCGTTCACGCCGGGCCGCGTGGATGCGCGTCAGGACCAGACGGATATCGAGATGTTTAACCTGCTCGAACCGATTGCCGATGGCTTCCGTAACTACCGTGCGCAGGTGGATGCGTCTACCACCGAATCACTGCTCATCGACAAGGCGCAGCAGCTGACGCTGACCGCACCGGAACTCACGGTGCTGATCGGTGGTCTGCGCGTTCTGGGTGCCAACTTTGATGGCAGCAAGAATGGCGTGTTCACCGATCGCGAGGGCGTGCTGAGCAATGATTTCTTCGTGAACCTGCTGGAGATGAATACCCAGTGGAAGGCGACCGATGAATCCAACGAGCTGTTTACCGGAAGCGATCGCGCCAGCGGTGAAGTGAAATATACCGCTACCCGCGCCGATCTGGTCTTCGGTTCTAACGCCGTCCTGCGTGCGCTGGCAGAGGTTTACGCCAGCGATGATGCGCATGAGAAGTTCGTCCGTGACTTTGTTGCCGCATGGGCGAAGGTGATGGATCTGGACCGGTTTGACCTGCAGTAACCCTTTTGCCGGGTGGCGCTAACGCTTACCCGGCCTACGGGCAAAAAAATCCCCGCTGATGCGGGGATTTTCATTCACGCTATTTACTCCCACTCCTGCAAAAACCGCTGTCCGTACTGGTCGGCCACCAGCAGCGCCGCATACACCTGATCCGGCGTGACGCCGCCCGGCATGTTGTGGATGGTTTCTCCTTCCGCGCAGGACGCTTCGGCGATCAAACGCATTTTGGCCGGGATATCGTCTTTGATGTTCAGCTGTGCCAGCGTAATAGGCAGCCCGACGCTGTGGCAAAGCGCCGCGACGGTCTCTATTTCTTCTACCGGCGCGTTTTCCAGCACCAGCTGCGTCAGCGTACCAAACGCCACTTTCTCGCCATGATAGAAGTGATGCGCATCCGGCACCGCCGTCATGCCGTTATGAATAGCGTGTGCCGCGGCCAGACCACCGCTTTCAAAACCGACGCCGCTGAGATAGGTGTTGGCTTCGATGATGCGTTCCAGCGCAGGCGTTACCACATGCTGTTCCGCCGCCAGCATCGCTTTTTCACCCTCTTCAACCAGCGTGTTGTAGCACAGCTCGGCCAGGGCTAACGCCTGGGTGCATTTACCTCCGGCCATGGTGGTCGCGCCGCTGCGCGAGCAGGCGCGCGCTTCAAACCACGTCGCCAGCGCATCGCCAATCCCGGCGGCAAGCAGGCGTGCAGGCGCGCCCGCAACCACTTTCGTATCCACAATGACCATGTTCGGGTTGTGCGGCAGCATCAGGTAGCGATCGAACTCACCGCTGTCGGTGTAAATAACGGATAGGGCGCTGCACGGCGCATCGGTGGAAGCGATAGTCGGCGCAATGGCGACAGGTACGTCCATAAAGTGGGCCAGCGCTTTGGCGGTGTCCAGCGTTTTACCGCCGCCAATGCCCAGCACCGCCAGGCAGTCGGCGCTGTCGGCCAGTTTTTTCAGTCGATCGATTTCATTTTGTGAACATTCGCCACCAAACGGCGCGATTTCGGCATGCAGTTCGGCATCGTTAAAACTCTGACGCAGGGTCTCTTCGGCAAAGCCCAGCACAAATTTATCGCCGACAACCAGCCAGCGAGTGGCCAGGGGTTTCAGATAGTCGCCGAGACGGGTAAGTACATCAGCGCCCTGGATGTATTTTCCCGGCGATTGAATGATACGGTCCATAACAGTTCTCCCTTAGAGGTTGAGGTTACCAAACGCGTTTTTCCAGTCCTGCTCGAACTTCTCTATGGCTGACTCTACCGCTGGCGTGCCGAGCATTTGTTGCGCTACGTCTAAAGGAAGCGTGATTGCCTCGCATCCCGCCAGCAGGCAGTCCAGCGCCTGACGCGGCGTTTTGAAGCTGGCGGCCAGTACCTTGCTTTCCGGCGCGTGCAGTTCCAGCAGGGATTGCAGCTCCTGGACCATGCGAATGCCGTCGCCGCCCTGAGCGTCAACGCGGTTGACATACGGCGCGACATATTTCGCCCCGGCGAGTGCGGCAAGTAAGCCCTGTGCCGCGCTGTAAACGGCGGTTCCCAGCGTGGTTATCCCCTCTTTTTTTAATGCCTTAATCGCGATAAGCCCCTGAGCGGTAACCGGGATTTTTACCACGATGCCCGGGATGGCGTTACTCAGACGTTTAGCCTCTGCCACCATGCCTTCGGCATCGCGGCTCATGGTTTGAGCAAACAGCGTGCCGTCCGGTCCAATGGCTTTTTGCAGACGCGGCAGCACGTCCCAGATGGATTCACGGCTGGCGGCAATGATGCTCGGGTTGGTGGTGACGCCCGCAATGGGAAAAATGTGCGCCAGACGTTCTACTTCCGCTACGTTGGCGGTATCCAGGTACAGTTCCATTACTCTTCCTCGTTTTACAGTTCTAATTCGTGTTGTAGCAGGGAAGCTATCGCCTCCCCGGAACTGGCGTTAACCAGCGCGTTGCGAAAATCTTCATGCATGATGCGGCGGGCAAGGCGGGAGAAAATACGCATATGCTGATCGCCCGCAGCGTGTTTGTTCAGCGTCAGCATAATGATGAATTGTGCTTCTTCCTCTCCCCACATGACGGGGGCTTTCAGGCGCGCCACGCTAATGGTGGATTGCTCAATGTGTTCCGATTTGCTGTGCGGGATGGCAAAGCTAAAGCCAAGCCCGGTGGAGAACACGGCTTCGCGCGCCCACAGATCGGCCTCCAGCTTGCGGGGGTAGCGGCAACGTCCTGCAAGCAGCAGGTTATCGGTCATCCCCTTCATGACCTCTTCTTTGCTGTTCCAGTCGTTGTCCAGTGAAATGCAGCGAGGTGTGACCAGCGGCGTGTCCTGCTGGTTCATGCGGAACTGCGCCAGCAGGTGTTCCACTTCAAGCGAAGTGCGACACGCCATGGCCTGGTTCAGCAGCTGGCGGCAGGCGCGGCTATCAAGCTGTGCCAGCCGCGCTTTGGTTGCCGGAATGGCAGGCGACCCCATGCTCAGTTCGTCCAGGCCCAGACCCACCAGCAATGGCAGCACCGAACCTTTTGCACCCAGCTCGCCGCACAGGCCAATCCATTTCCCCTGGCGATGGACGGCCTGTACCGCGTAGTCCAGCGCCCGCAGGAAGGCCGGGTTCAGGCTGTTGTAGTGGCGTGTGACCTTGGCGTTGTCGCGATCGACGGCCAGCAGATACTGCGTCAGGTCATTGCTGCCGATGCTAAAGAAATCAATCTCTTCACAGCACTGATCGATGATAAACATCACCGAAGGCACCTCCAGCATGATGCCGAGCGGAATTTTTTCATCAAACGGGATATGTTCAGCCCGGAGCTGCTGCTTCGCTTCGGCGAGCTTCTCTTTGACCCACAGGATCTCTTCCATGGAGGAGATCATCGGGATCATGATCTTCAGTTTGCCGTGAGCAGAGGCGCGCAGGATCGCCCGAAGCTGGGTGGTGAAAAGCGCCGCATATTCTTCATAAATACGCACCGCGCGGTAGCCGAGGAACGGGTTATTTTCGGCCGGGATATTCAGGTACTCCACCGGTTTATCGCCACCGATATCCATGGTGCGCACGATAATGCTGCGCCCGTTTGCACTTTCCAGCGCCTGACAGAAAATGTTGTACAGCTCGTTTTCACCGGGCGCGCTGGTGCGGTCCATATACAGCATTTCAGTGCGAAACAGGCCAACACCCTCGGCGCCGTTTCCAAACGCTGCCTGCGCTTCAACCGCGTGGGCGATGTTTGCGGCAACCTCAACGCGCAGGCCATCGGCGGTTCTGGCTTCCCGGTCAAGCCAGATGCGCTGCTGCTCGCGTAGTGCCTGTTGTACCCGTGCTTCCTGTCGGTAGTAGCGCGCCACCGCATCGCTGGCATTGACCACCACCGCACCGGCATTGCCGTCGATAAATACGGGCCTGTTGCGCCACTGCAGCAGGCGTTCACTGTCGACACCCACCAGGGTCGGAATATTAAAGGAACGTGCAAGAATAACGGTGTGCGAGGTTGTTCCGCCGCTTTTTAACAGCAGCCCCTTAAGCAAGGTTTTATCGAGTTCCAGAAACTGGCCGGGCGTAAGATCGTCAGCCAGACAGACGCTCTGCTGGGTGAGCTGTCCCGGAGCCGGGAAACGGTGTTCGCCATAAATCTGTTGTAAAAGTTGATAGCAGACATCGCGCACATCCAGCACGCGTTCCTGCAAGTAGCTGCTGCTGGAACGCGAGAACACGTCGCAGAAATGGTTGGCTGTAGCGACTGTCGCCTGCGCGCAGCTTAGCCCCTGGCTCACGCCCGCAAGCAGATGCTGGCGCAGTGAGGTATCCGTCGCCAGCGATCGGTGTGCGTCGAGTATGGCGCCGGCGGTGCTGTCGCTGTCCAGCGCACGCAGCTCAATATTTTTTACCAGCAGGGTGAGGCCGTTATCCAGCGCTAGCTGCTCTTCTTCAACGTTTTTCGCGTCGGGTAAATCCGTCAGTGCATTGAGATCCAGCGAGGTCAGCACGGTCAACACACCCTGGGCACTCCCGCTGCAAACGGACAGGGCACGAAAAAGCGTTGGATTAAGGCGCGCGAGAGATTCTGGCAGCGGATCGCGCTCAATATTGATGGCTTCTTCGAGCGGCGCATCACAGTGTGGAAACACTTCCCGGAGCCATTGTTCCAGCTGTTGATGGGCGCTTTGCTCATCTTCACCGTGGATCACCAGACGGCAGGCGTCGCCTGCCAGCGTGTCGGTGCCAATAAGTGACAGTGCGCTCTTGGCGTTCCCTTTGCGATCGGTGCGCAGATTATGCCACTCGATGTGCGAGATAAACGTGTTGCACAGCGTCTCCACGTGACTCGCCGGACGCGCGTGAACACCGTTGGGCAATTCACAGGTAAATTCCACTACCAGAGCCATACACACTCCTGAAACCAGTCATCATTCATTGGGGAACAGCATACGAGCGTGTTGATGACGCGCGCCACGTGACAAATCTGCCAAAAGCTGGACAAATGTAATATCACGTCAAAAGTGAGATTTGCCTCACAGGTTGTGGCGGTTTGACTTATACGTATCCTATGCTCGAAATGTCGAGGCGGATCGCATTTTTATTTCCATATTACAAAAATCCAGTAAATGGCCTTTTTGTCTCCTGTCCGCCGTCTTCCTGATTGCCTATTGTTTGCCACAACATCTTTATGGTTTTAGGCCAGGAGCGACATATGAAAGAGTTGGTGCATATTCTCAAGAACACGCGGCAGCATCTGATGACCGGGGTGTCGCATATGATCCCGTTCGTGGTGGCGGGCGGTATTTTGCTGGCGGTTTCGGTCATGCTGTACGGCAAGGGTGCGGTACCGGATGCAGCAACCGATCCCAACCTCAAAAAACTATTCGATATCGGTGTAGCGGGATTAACGCTGATGGTGCCTTTCCTCGCCGCCTATATTGGCTATTCCATTGCAGAGCGTGCCGCACTTGCTCCCTGCGCTATTGCCGCGTGGGTCGGCAACAGCTTCGGGGCGGGGTTCTTCGGCGCCATTATTGCCGGGATCCTCGGTGGGATTGTGGTCTGGTATCTGAAAAAACTGCCGGTCCCGAAAGTGCTGCGCTCCGTCATGCCTATCTTCATCATCCCTATCATCGGCACCTTTATTACCGCAGGCATCATGATGTGGGGGCTGGGTGAACCTGTTGGCGCGCTGACAACCGGCTTAACCCAGTGGCTGCAAGGGATGCAGCAGGGCAGCATTGTCGTGCTGGCCATTATCATGGGGTTGATGCTGGCCTTCGACATGGGCGGCCCGATTAACAAAGTCGCCTATGCCTTCATGCTGATCTGCGTTGCTCAGGGCGTCTACACCGTGGTGGCGATTGCGGCAGTCGGCATCTGCGTGCCACCGCTGGGATTGGGCCTGGCGACGCTGATTAACCGCAAGAATTTTACCGGTGAAGAGCGTGAAGCGGGCAAGGCTGCATTAGTGATGGGCGCGCAATGCTATGCCGGATGGGGCGGTCTCATCGTTCTGCCTGTGGTGGAAGGCAAACTGGGCTACATCGCGGCGGTCGCGGTAGGGGCTGTGGTGACTGCCATTAGCGTCAACGTGCTGAAGAGTATTGCCCGGAAGAGTGCAAAACAGGTCGAGGAAAAAGAAGACGACCTGGATCTGGATTTCGAAATTAACTGAGTGAGGAAGCGAACATGGCCCGAATTATCGCAGTAACTGCATGCCCGTCAGGCGTTGCCCATACCTACATGGCAGCCGAAGCGCTGGAAAGCGCTGCTAAAGCCAAAGGCTGGGAAGTGAAGGTTGAAACTCAGGGATCAATTGGTCTGGAGAACGAGCTGAACGCTGAGGATATCGCCGCAGCGGATGTGGTGATCCTGACCAAAGATATTGGCATTAAGTGTGAAGAACGTTTTGCCGGGAAAACCATCGTGCGCGTCAACATCAGCGACGCGGTAAAACGCGCCGACGCCATCATGAACAAAATTGAAGCCCACCTGGCGCAAACCGCCTGACGCTCTCCCGCCCTTCGGGGCGGGCTCGTTTTCCGTTACAGGAGTTCCCTCATGACGAATCGTACCCAGCGTTTGAAAGACGCACTTTTTACCAGTCCGCGTGAAATCTCGCTTGAGCGAGCGTTGCTCTATACCGCCAGCCATCAGCAGACGGAAGGTGAGCCGGTTATCCTCAGGCGTGCAAAAGCCACGGCGTACATTCTTGACCATGTGAACATCGCGATTCGTGATGAGGAACTGATTGCCGGAAACCGGACCGTTAAGCCGCGTGCGGGCATTATGTCTCCTGAGATGGATCCGTACTGGCTGCTTAAGGAGCTGGACCAGTTTTCTACACGTCCCCAGGACCGCTTCGAAATCACCGAAGAGGATAAGCAGATCTACCGTGACGTGCTCTATCCCTACTGGGAAAAGCGGTCGATGAAGGATTTCATCAACAGCCAGATGACGGATGAGGTAAAAGCCGCTGTAGGAACGCAAATTTTCAGCATCAACCAGACGGACAAAGGGCAGGGGCACATCATTATTGATTACCCGCGCCTGCTCAATAACGGCCTAAGTGCGCTGGTGGAGGAAATGCGTGAACGCTGCGCCCGCGATGCGCATAACACGTTCTATGCCTCCGCGCTGATTCTGCTTGAAGCGTCCCAGCGTCATATTCTGCGCTACGCCGCGCTGGCTGAAACGCTTGCCACCGTCTGCGATGAGGCTTCACGACGTGAAGAATTACGGAAGATTGCCGAAATCTCGCGCCATAACGCGCAGCATAAGCCACAGACGTTCTGGCAGGCGTGCCAGCTGTTCTGGTATATGAACGTCATTTTGCAATACGAATCTAACGCCAGCTCGCTCTCCATTGGCCGCTTCGACCAGTACATGCTGCCCTTTTATCAGGCTTCGCTATCACAGGGCGAAGAGCCCGCCTTCCTGAAAGAGATTCTGGAATCGCTGTGGGTGAAGTGCAACGACGTGGTGCTTTTACGCTCAACCAGCAGCGCCCGCTATTTTGCCGGGTTCCCGACCGGATATACCGCGCTGTTGGGTGGCCTGACGGAGAACGGGCGTAGCGCGGTGAATGTGCTTTCCTTCTTGTGTCTGGATGCCTACCAAAGCGTTCAGCTTCCTCAACCGAACCTCGGCGTGCGGGTTAACGAGCTTATCGACCGGCCTTTCCTGTTTAAAACGGCGGAGACGATCCGCCTGGGCACCGGCATCCCGCAGATCTTTAACGATGAAGTGGTGGTGCCTGCCTTCCTCAATCGGGGGGTGTCGCTGGAAGATGCACGCGACTACGCGGTGGTTGGCTGTGTAGAACTGTCGATTCCGGGTAAAACCTACGGTCTGCACGATATCGCGATGTTTAACCTGCTGAAGGTGATGGAAATCGCGATGCAGGAGAACGAAGGCAACGCGGCGCTGACTTATGAAGGCTTGCTTGAGCATATTCGCGTCAAAATTAATCACTACATTGCGCTGATGGTCGAGGGGAGCAATATCTGCGATATCGGCCATCGCGACTGGGCACCGGTGCCGTTGCTCTCTTCTTTTATCAGCGATTGTCTTGATGCGGGAAAAGACATCACCGAGGGTGGCGCGCGCTATAACTTTTCTGGCGTGCAGGGGATCGGGATAGCGAACTTGAGCGACTCGCTGCATGCCCTGAAAGGGCTGGTTTTTGAACAGCAGCGCTTAAGTTTTGATGAGTTGCTAGCCGTGTTAAACGCTAACTTTGCCACGCCTGAGGGCAAGAAAATCCGCGCCCGGTTGATCAATCGCTTCGAAAAATACGGCAATGATATTGATGATGTCGACAACATCAGCGCTGAACTGCTGCGCCACTACTGCAAAGAGGTTGAAAAATACCGGAACCCGCGGGGTGGGCAGTTCACGCCGGGTTCTTACACCGTATCGGCACATGTGCCGCTGGGGGCCGTAGTGGGAGCAACGCCCGATGGCCGCTTTGCCGGCGAACAGCTGGCCGACGGTGGGCTCTCGCCGATGCTTGGGCAAGATATGCAGGGCCCAACGGCGGTACTGAAATCGGTAAGTAAGCTGGATAACTACCTGTTATCTAACGGTACGCTGCTAAACGTTAAGTTCACCCCCGCAACGCTGGAAGGCGATGCCGGGCTGCAAAAGCTGGCGGATTTCCTGCGCGCTTTCACCCAGCTGAAATTGCAGCACATCCAGTTCAACGTGGTGAACGCGGAAACACTGCGTGAAGCGCAACAGCGTCCGCAGGATTTTGCCGGTCTGGTGGTGCGCGTTGCCGGATACAGCGCCTTCTTTGTTGAGTTATCGAAGGAGATCCAGGATGACATTATCCGCCGTACAGCGCATCAGCTGTGACGAGGTTGAAACACGCGCCGAGGTGGCGCGTATTTTCAATATCCAGCGCTACTCGTTGAATGACGGGCGCGGCATCCGTACGGTGGTTTTTTTTAAAGGCTGCCCTCACCGCTGCCCGTGGTGTGCTAATCCGGAGTCGATCTCACCGAAAATCGAGACGGTGCGAAGAGAGAGTCAATGTCTTCACTGCGCCCCCTGTCTGCGGGACGCCGATGAATGCCCGTCAGGCGCCTTCAGGCATATCGGAAGGGATGTGACCCTTGATGAGCTGGAAAACGAGGTGATAAAAGACGATGTCTTCTTTCGCTCGTCGGGAGGCGGGGTGACGCTTTCGGGTGGGGAAGTGTTAATGCAGGCGCCTTTCGCGACACGGTTTCTAGAGAGGCTGCGTCGTTTCGGGGTGCATACGGCCATCGAAACGGCAGGCGATGCGCCTTTGTCCCGGCTAATGCCGATGGCCCGCCAGTGTGATGAAGTGCTGTTTGATTTGAAAATCATGGATGCGGAGCAGGCCCTGGCAATGGTGGGAATGAATCTTCCGAGAGTGCTGGATAATTTCCGCCAGCTGGTGGCTGATGGGATAAACGTCATTCCTCGCGTCCCGCTGATTCCAGGCTATACGCTCAACGAAACGAACATGGCGCGCGTGCTGGCTTTCCTGCTACCTTCAGGAATACGGCAGCTGCATTTATTGCCCTTCCACCAGTATGGGGAGCCAAAATACCGTCTGCTGGGACAAGAGTGGGGAATGCGGCAAACGGTCCCTCCGACGGAAGAAGAGGTGTCAGCGATGCGGCAACTGGCAGAGCGCGAAGGTTTCAAGGTTACCCTGGGAGGCTGAACATGACAGCGATCGCTGGACGACATCTGGTGGCGGTGACCGCGTGCGTCAGTGGCGTCGCACATACCTATATGGCTGCCGAACGGCTCGAAAAGCTCTGCCAGCAGGAAAGGTGGAGCGTTAACATTGAGACGCAGGGGGCGCTGGGCGTAGAGTGCGAGCTTACGGAAGAGGATATTCGGCGTGCCGACGTCGTATTGCTTATCACTGATATCGACCTGGCGGGCAGTGAACGTTTCGATCATACGCGCTACGTGAAGTGCGGTATTAACGCCTTTTTACGTGATCCACAAAAGGTGATGGGGGCGGTGCGAAGAATGCTATCCGCGCCGCAGCATACTCAGGTCATTCTGGACTAGCGGCCTTGCCGGTGAGCTGGCTGTGATACTGGCGACGGTATTCAGACGGCGAACGCTCCGTGTTTTTACGGAATAACCGACAGAAATAGTTGCTGTCGACAAATCCGCAGGCGTGCGCCACCTCTTTCACTTTTAAATCATACCCTTTCAGCAGCTGGCGCGCGTGTTCCAGCCGGGTATGCGTCAGGTATTCATTGAAACCCACTGCGCCCGTTTTCTGGAACAGATGCGACAGGTAGTTTGGGGAAATATAAAACGCCTGCGCGACGGATTCCCGGGTAAGCGGAGTGGTGTAGTGTTCGTCAATATAAACCCGAATAGCTTCAAACAGAGCCTGACTGCGAGAGGCGGTTTGGATTTGACTGCCCAGCAGGTCGACGCAGTGGCTAAGCAGGCTGGCGATAATCAACCGCGCGGTTTGCTGCTCGTGTGGCTGCATCTGCATTTCGTGGAGCGTCTGTAAGAGTAGCGATCCAATACGGGGGCCGCGGCGGGCAACGTGCTGCTTCGCCAGGTTTCGCACGTCTACACCGTCCCAGTGCAAAAGGCTAAACCCGAGCTGCTGTTTGCCAAACAGGATGCTCAGCGTTGTTGCCGATGCTTGCCATTGTGGATTATTCCAGCCGCCAGCCGGGACGTATAAAACATCACCCTGCTGTAAAACGGAGGCCGCCTGGTCCTTCATCGACCCTTCGATCACGATCTCAAGACGTGGAAAATCAACCTGCAAGGCAAGTTCGGGGGCGGAGGTCGCGGAGTTTGCAAAATGCACCTGACGCAGCGGCGTTGTGCTGTTGATCAGGTCAGTCAGGATGCGGGTAATGTCGTGGTGCATGGTGGATACCAGGGTATTGCCGGGTGGCGCTAACGCTTACCCGGCCTACTCAACGTAGGCCCGTGCAAGCGCAGCGCCGCCGGGCGTAAAGCATTAGCCGGTGTTGCGCATACCCGCCGCAACGCCCGCAATCGTCACCATCAGCGCCTGTTCAACGCGTGGATCCGGCTCTTTGCCTTCTTCTTCCGCCTGGCGAGAACGGTGCAGCAGCTCTGCCTGCAGGACGTTCAGCGGGTCGGTGTAGATGTTACGCAGCTGGATAGACTCGGCGATCCACGGCAGGTCCGCCATCAGGTGCGAGTCGTTGGCGATGTCCAGCACCACTTTGATGTCGCCTTCCAGCAGTTCGCGCAGCTCTTTACCCAGCGCCCACAGCTCGGGCTTCACCAGGCGCTGGTCGTAGTATTCCGCCAGCCACAGGTCCGCTTTCGAGAAGACCATCTCCAGCATACCCAGGCGGGTAGAGAAGAATGGCCAGTCGCGGCACATGGTTTCCAGTTCGTTCTGTTTGCCGTCTTCCACCACTTTTTGCAGCGCGGCACCGGCACCCAGCCAGGCGGGCAGCATCAAACGGTTCTGTGTCCAGGCGAAGATCCACGGGATTGCGCGCAGAGACTCTACGCCACCGGTTGGGCGACGCTTCGCAGGGCGCGAGCCTAGCGGCAGTTTACCCAGCTCCTGCTCAGGGGTGGCCGAACGGAAGTAAGGCACGAAATCTTTATTTTCACGCACGTAGCCGCGGTACAGATCGCAGGAGATAGCCGACAGTTCGTCCATGATATGGCACCAGGAGGCTTTCGGCTCCGGCGGTGGCAGCAGGTTGGCTTCCAGGATCGCGCTGGTATAGAGCGACAGGCTGCTGATGGTCACTTCCGGCAGGCCGTACTTGAAGCGGATCATCTCACCCTGCTCGGTGACGCGCAGGCCGCCTTTCAGGCTTCCCGGCGGCTGCGACAGCAGCGCCGCGTGCGCAGGCGCGCCGCCGCGGCCAATTGAGCCACCGCGTCCGTGGAACAGGGTCAGTTCAATACCGGCTTTCTCGCAGGTTTTGATCAGTGCGTCCTGCGCCTGATACTGCGCCCAGGATGCCGCCATCACGCCCGCATCTTTCGCGGAGTCGGAATAGCCAATCATTACCATCTGTTTGCCCTGAATAAAGCCGCGGTACCAGTCGATATTCAACAGCTGGCTCATGACGTCGTTGGCATTGTTCAGGTCGTCGAGGGTTTCAAACAGCGGGGCGACAGGCAGAGCGTAGTCGATTCCCGCTTCTTTCAGCAGAAGGTGAACGCCCAGCACGTCGGACGGGGTCTTCGCCATGGAGATCACATAGGCGGCCACCGATCCTTTCGGTGCGTCCACGATCGCTTTACAGGTATTGAGCACTTCGCGGGTGTCGTTGCTTGGCTCCCAGTTGCGCGGCAGCAGAGGGCGCTTCGAGTTCAGCTCGCGGATCAGGAAGGCCTGTTTGTCGGCTTCGGACCAGCTCTCATAATCGCCGATGCCGAGATAGCGGGTCAGTTCGCCCAGCGCTTCGGTATGGCGGGTACTTTCCTGACGCACGTCGATACGCACCAGCGGCACGCCGAAACACTTCACGCGACGCAGGGTGTCGAGCAGTTCGCCGTTGGCGATGATGCCCATCCCGCAGGCCTGCAGCGATTTATAACAGGCGTACAGCGGCTCCCAGAGCTGTTCGTTCTGACTGAGCAGGCCTTCTGGTTTTGGCAGGCGCTGGCCTTTCAGGCGCGCTTCCAGCCAGGCCTGAGTGGCCATCAGCTGACCGCGCAGTTTTTTCATCAGGAAACGGTACGGCTCGCTGGCGCCTTCTTCGCCGGCCAGCGCGCGCAGTTCCGGCGTTGCTTCAACCATCGACAGCTCGGAGATCAGCACCTGGATGTCTTTCAGGAACAAATCGGTCGCTTTCCAGCGGCTCAGCAGCAGGACGTGACGGGTGATTTCCGCAGTGACGTTCGGGTTGCCGTCGCGGTCGCCGCCCATCCAGGAGGTGAAGCGTACCGGCACAAAGTCGACCGGCAGGCGGTAGCCGAGGTTCTCTTCCAGCTGTTCGTTCAGCTCGCGCAGGTAGTTCGGCACCCCTTCCCACAGGCTGTTTTCCACTACCGCAAAGCCCCATTTGGCTTCGTCGACCGGGCTTGGGCGATGCTTACGAATCTCATCGGTGTGCCAGGACTGGGCAATCAGCTGGCGCAGACGGCGCATCAGCTGGTTGCGTTCGTAGTCGGCAATGTCTTTGTTATCCAGCTGCTTCAGGCAGTTGTTCACTTCCACCATTTTGTGGATCAGGGTGCGACGGGTGATTTCCGTTGGGTGAGCGGTGAGTACCAGCTCCAGCGAAAGAGACTCCACCGCTTTTTTGATGGTGGCTTCGTTGAGATCCGGCTGGTCTTTCAGTTTACGAAGGGTGCGGGCAATGACTTCCGGGTTGCTGGCCGCTTCGCCGTTTGGCGAAATGCTGTGGTACTGCTCAGCGGTGTTGGCCAGGTTCAGGAACTGGCTGAACGCGCGTGCAACGGGCAGCAGCTCGTCGTTAGAGAGGTTCTGCAACGTGGTAAGCAGCTCCTGACGACTGGCCTCGTTACCGGCACGGGAAGATTTAGAGAGCTTGCGGATGGTTTCAACGCGGTCAAGGATATTCTCCCCCAACGCATCTTTGATGGTATCTCCAAGCACTTTGCCGAGCATACTGACATTACTACGCAACGCGGAATATTGTTCGTTCATAAAAACCCAGTCACCCCATCATTTTTGTTTATGCCCAGGCGAAAATCTTCTGGCCATTATTTTGTCATCTCCCTTTATAAAGCCACGTAAAACCCCCGTCGTCAATTGCTGCGAAAACGGTTCAGCAAACGAATAAATGTGGGCAATTTACGAAATTTAATTCGCATTGCGTCAGATAAGAGATGCTTATGGGAATGTGACGGAGATCGCGGGATTTACTCCCCTCACCCTGCCCTCTCCCCAAAGGGGAGAGGGTGTTCAAATTCCCTCTCCCCTTTGGGGAGAGGGGTAGGGTGAGGGGTAGTTTTTAATGCCAGCAGAAGTGATGCACAACCTGAGTAATCAACTCGCGGGTGGGCTTGATGAAGCGCGTCTCCAGATATTCATCCGGCTGGTGCGCCTGGTTGATGGAGCCCGGGCCAAGGACCAGCGTCGGACACAGCGTCTGAATGAACGGCGCTTCGGTGCAGTAGTTCACCACGTCGGTTTTCTCGCCGAGCAGTTTTTCCACCACTTCAACCAGCTGATGGTCCGGCGGGCATTCGTAACCCGGGATCGGCGGATGCAGTTCGGAAATCGTCAGGCGGCCCGGCCAGCGCTCGCTTACCGGAGCCAGGGCCTCATTCAGCAGGCCGTCGAGATCGCTCAGGGTCATGCCCGGCAGCGGACGGATATCCATGTGCAGTTCGCAGCAGGCGCAGATACGGTTAGAGGCATCGCCGCCGTGCAGGCTGCCGAGGTTTAGCGTCGGATACGGCACGGTGAACGCGTCGTAGTGATAACGCTCTTTCAGCGAGTCGCGCAGGGTCATGATGCGGCCAATGGCGTCATGCATCAGCTCAATCGCATTGACGCCGCGCGCCGGATCGCTGGAGTGGCCGGACTGGCCCAGCACGCGCACGGCGGTAGAGATATGGCCTTTGTGCGCGCGAATAGGCTGCAGAGACGTCGGCTCGCCGATGATGGCGCAATCCGGACGAATTGACGTGTTTTCAGAGAAGTAGCGCGCGCCCGCCATGCTGGTCTCTTCATCGGCGGTCGCCAGAATATAGAGCGGTTTTTTTAGCTTCGTCACGTCCACGTCACGCAGCGCGTCGAGGATAAAGGCGAAGAAGCCTTTCATGTCGGCGGTGCCCAGACCGTAGAGCTTGTTGTCGTGCTCGGTCAGGGTGAAGGGATCGCGCGTCCAGCGGCCATCGTCAAACGGCACGGTATCGGTATGACCGGCCAGCAGCAGGCCGCCCGCACCGGTTCCGGTGCTGGCCAGCAGGTTAAATTTGTGGCGAGTGCCGGGGACGGGCTGAACCTCAACGTTAAACCCAAGATCGCTAAACCAACCCGCCAGCAGATTGATTAAAGACTCATTGCTCTGATCCAGCGCTTCTTCCGTTGCGCTGATGGACGGTGTGGCAATCAGGGCGCGGTAGATCTCGATAAATGGCGGTAAGTTCATTTTCATTGTTGACACACCTTAGGTCGTGATAGTATCAATATCCATGCAATAAATGTGAATAAAAATACATTAACGTTGAGCATAAAGGAACCCGATGTTGAATACGCTGATTGTAGGCGCTAGCGGTTATGCGGGCGCAGAGCTTGTAAGCTACGTAAATCGCCACCCTCATATGACCATAACCGCTTTGACCGTGTCAGCGCAAAGCAATGATGCAGGAAAGTTAATTTCCGATTTGCATCCGCAGCTTAGGGGCATTGTTGACCTGCCGCTGCAGCCGATGTCTGACATCAGCGAGTTTACCGACGGCGTCGACGTGGTGTTTTTAGCCACCGCGCACGAGGTCAGCCACGACCTGGCGCCGCAGTTCCTGGCGGCCGGCTGCGTGGTGTTCGACCTCTCCGGCGCGTTCCGCGTTAACGACGGCGCGTTCTACCAAAAATATTATGGTTTCACCCATCAGCACCCGGATCTGCTGGAAAAAGCGGTTTACGGCCTGGCGGAGTGGAGCGCAGACAAACTGAAAGAGGCGGATCTGATTGCCGTGCCGGGCTGCTACCCGACGGCGGCGCAGCTTTCCCTGAAGCCGCTGATCGACGCAGGTCTGCTGGATCTGAACCAGTGGCCGGTGATCAACGCCACCAGCGGCGTGAGCGGTGCAGGACGCAAGGCGGCGATCTCCAACAGCTTCTGCGAAGTGAGCCTTCAGCCGTATGGCGTGTTTAACCACCGTCATCATCCTGAAATCACGACGCATCTGGGCGCGGACGTCATTTTCACCCCGCACCTGGGCAGCTTCCCGCGTGGGATCCTCGAAACCATCACCTGCCGCCTGAAGCCGGGCGTGAGCAAAGAGCAGGTCAGCGAGGCCTTCACGCAGGCGTATGCGGATAAACCGCTGGTGCGCGTGTACGACAAAGGCGTGCCGGCGCTGAAAAACGTGGTTGGCCTGCCGTTCTGCGACATCGGCTTTGCCGTGCAGGGCGAGCATCTCATCGTGGTGGCTGCAGAAGATAACTTACTGAAAGGCGCTGCCGCACAGGCAATGCAGTGTGCAAATATTCGTTTCGGTTTCCCGGAAACGCAGGCTCTTATTTAAGGTGTGATGATGAACCCATTAATTATCAAACTCGGTGGTGTACTGCTGGACAGCGAAGAAGCGCTGGAGCGTCTGTTTACCGCGCTGGTGAACTATCGCGAATCACACCAGCGTCCGCTGGTGATTGTGCACGGCGGCGGCTGCGTGGTGGATGAGCTGATGAAAGGGCTCAACCTGCCGGTGATCAAGAAAAACGGCCTGCGCGTCACGCCCGCTGACCAGATCGACATCATTACCGGCGCGCTGGCGGGCACGGCGAACAAAACGCTGCTGGCGTGGGCGAAGAAGCACCACATTGCCTCCGTTGGCCTCTATCTGGGCGATGGCGACAGCGTAAAAGTGACCCAGCTCGATGAAGCGCTCGGCCACGTTGGACTGGCGCAGCCGGGTTCGCCTAAGCTGATTAACACGCTGCTGGAAGGCGGTTTCCTGCCGGTGGTGAGCTCTATCGGCGTGACCGACGCGGGCGAGCTGATGAACGTTAACGCGGATCAGGCGGCAACGGCGCTGGCGGCTACGCTGGGTGCGGATCTGATCCTGCTCTCCGACGTGAGCGGCATTCTGGACGGTAAAGGCCAGCGCATCGCGGAAATGACCGCAGCCAAAGCCGAACAGCTGATCGCGCAGGGCATTATTACCGACGGCATGATCGTCAAAGTGAACGCCGCGCTGGATGCGGCGCGCACGCTGGGCCGCCCGGTGGATATCGCCTCCTGGCGTCACGCCGAGCAGCTCCCGGCGCTGTTTAACGGCACGCCGATTGGCACGCGTATTCTGGCTTAAGATTTACTGCCCGGCGGCGCTCTGCTTGCCGGGCCTACAAGACCGTAGGCCGGGTAAGCGAAGCGCCACCCGGCGGAACTAACGAATAAAGGAAGCATGTTATGGCACTTTGGGGTGGGCGTTTTACACAGGCAGCGGATCAGCGGTTCAAACAGTTCAATGACTCTTTGCGCTTCGACTACCGCCTGGCCGAACAGGATATCGTCGGCTCTGTGGCCTGGTCCAAAGCGCTGGTGACCGTTGGCGTGCTGAGCGCTGAGGAACAGCTCCAGCTGGAAGAGGCGCTGAATAACCTGCTGGAAGAGGTGCGTCTGGATCCGCAGCAAATCCTGCAGAGCGACGCCGAAGATATTCACAGCTGGGTGGAAGGCAAACTTATCGACAAAGTCGGTCAACTGGGTAAAAAGCTGCACACCGGCCGTAGCCGTAACGACCAGGTCGCCACCGACCTGAAGCTGTGGTGTAAAGAGACCGTTGGCGAGCTGCTGGCAGCTAACCGTCAGCTGCAGACCGCGCTGGTGGAGACCGCGCAGAACAATCAGGACGCCGTGATGCCGGGCTATACCCACCTGCAGCGCGCGCAGCCGGTGACCTTTGCCCACTGGTGTCTGGCCTACGTTGAGATGCTGGCGCGTGACGAAAGCCGTCTGCAGGATACCCTGAAGCGTCTGGACGTCAGCCCGCTGGGCAGCGGCGCGCTGGCCGGTACGGCGTATGAAATCGACCGTGAACAGCTCGCAGGCTGGCTGGGCTTTGCGTCCGCCACCCGCAACAGCCTGGACAGCGTTTCTGACCGCGACCACGTGCTGGAGCTGCTCTCCAATGCGTCTATCGGGATGGTGCACCTGTCGCGCTTTGCCGAAGACCTGATCTTCTTTAACTCCGGTGAAGCGGGCTTCGTCGAGCTGTCCGACCGCGTTACCTCAGGCTCGTCCCTGATGCCGCAGAAGAAAAACCCGGACGCGCTGGAGCTGATCCGCGGGAAGTGTGGCCGCGTGCAGGGCGCGCTGACCGGCATGATGATGACCCTGAAAGGGCTGCCGCTGGCGTACAATAAAGACATGCAGGAAGACAAAGAAGGGCTGTTCGACGCGCTCGACACCTGGCTGGACTGTCTGCACATGGGCGCGCTGGTGCTGGACGGCATTCAGGTGAAACGTCCGCGCTGCCAGGAAGCGGCGCAGCAGGGCTATGCGAACTCTACCGAGCTGGCGGATTATCTGGTGGCGAAAGGCGTACCGTTCCGCGAGGCGCACCATATTGTGGGTGAAGCGGTAGTAGAAGCCATTCGTCAGGGCAAACCGCTGGAAGATCTGGCGCTGGCCGACCTGCAGAAGTTCAGCGCGGTGATTGGGGATGATGTGTATCCGATTCTGGCGCTGCAGTCTTGCCTGGATAAGCGTGCCGCGAAGGGCGGCGTGTCGCCGAAGCAGCTGGCGCAGGCGATTGCGGATGCGAAAAACCGGTTGGTTTGAGGACAGTGCGGGTGGGTGCCCTTGTATGTTTAAAGTCACTTCAGTTACCCGTCAACAGACGGGTAAACTGTCACTGAGTTTGACCTGATGCCACAGCCCGTTAGCCCTCTGGGTTTCCAAGCCCGCGGGTGAGCTCATGGCGTGGCATCAGTTTTCCTGTTAACCCGAACAGCTGCCTGGGCGGCCTGTGCCAGCCCGTATATTACAAGGCCGGGAGACTCGAACATGACTGAACATACCAACGTTGGCATCGATATCGCCAAAGAGACCTTTGATGTATTTATCAGTCCTGACGGGATTTTTCTTCATCTGGATAATACCCCTCAGGGCCATCAGCTACTCCTCGACGCCCTTTCATCCCGTACCGTTACACGCATCGTGATGGAAGCCACGGGGCGCTACCACAACCTTCTTGCTGCCACGCTTGAACTTGCCGGGCTGCCTGTCGCCGTCGTTAACCCTGCTCAGGTCAAACACTTCGCCCGCGCTCTCGGGACGCTGTTCAAGACAGACCCGAACGATGCCCGCATCATCTGCGAGTTTGGCCGCAGGATGACACCGGATATCAGACCCGCTCCGGACGAACAGACGCAGCGTCTCGCCATGATGGTATCCCGCCGCCGCCAGTTGGTGGACAACAGAACCATGGAGCAGAACCGCTACGGCTCCTGCACTGATGAGCTTATCCGGATGGGTATCAAACGGCATATTGACTGGCTTAACGCAGAGATAAAGGACACGGATGACGACATCGACCAGCAGATAAAAGTGATGCCGCTATGGCAGGAGAAAGTGAAGCTGCTGGAAGAAGTCAAGGGTATAGGACGGACAACGCTGGCGGTTCTGCTGTCGATGCTGCCGGAGCTGGGACAACTTAACAGACGTAAAATCAGCGCACTGGTAGGCGTGTGTCCTTATGCCCATGACAGCGGAAAGATGAAAGGAAAACGATGTATCTGGGGAGGACGAAGTGCGGTGCGTGCAGCGCTGTACATGGCGGCAATGTCAGCGGTGCGTTATAACCCAACCATACAGGCTTTTTTTGAGAAACTGAGAAGCAAGGGAAAAGCCTTTAAAGTGGCGATGACAGCCTGCGTCAGAAAGCTGGTAACAATCCTGAATGCGATGGTGCGGGACAATAAAAAATGGGCGGCAGCTTAGTCGTCAGCTGTTGACTTTAAACACAGCTGCTCACCCCGGCCCTCTCCCACGGGGAGAGGGAGCAAATACTAAAAATGGCAACTTCGGTTGCCATTTTGCTTTTATCCCTCAGGCTTTTTTACGCAAAAAAAAAGCGGACCACGGGGTCCGCAAAAGTTCACGTTGGCTTTAGTTGTTCGAGTTTTGAGAGAAACTCGCTGACGGTGCGGGGTCGTTTTGGGTCAAACACGTGCCGCCTCGTCTATGTGGCGTATTATTCAACAGAATGCTTGATAGGGATAATCGTTCGTTGCTATGCTATCTATCGCCATGAACTATCGTGGCGACGGAGGATGAATAATGAATATTCGCGATCTTGAATACCTGGTAGCGTTAGCCGAGCATCGTCACTTTCGCCGCGCGGCAGATTCCTGCCACGTTAGCCAGCCCACGCTGAGCGGCCAGATCCGCAAGCTGGAAGACGAGCTGGGCGTGATGCTGCTGGAGCGCACCAGTCGTAAGGTTCTGTTCACACAGGCAGGTCTTCTGCTGGTGGATCAGGCGCGCACCGTGCTGCGCGAGGTCAAAGTGCTCAAGGAAATGGCAAGCCAGCAGGGGGAGGCGATGTCCGGCCCGCTGCATATTGGCCTGATCCCAACCGTTGGCCCGTACCTGCTGCCGCACATCATTCCGATGCTGCACCAGACGTTCCCGAAACTCGAAATGTACCTGCACGAAGCGCAAACCCATCAGCTGCTGGCGCAGCTGGACAGCGGCAAGCTCGACTGCGCCATTCTGGCGCTGGTGAAAGAGAGCGAAGCGTTTATTGAAGTGCCGCTGTTCGATGAGCCGATGATGCTGGCGATCTATGAAGATCACCCGTGGGCGAACCGCGATCGCGTGCCGATGGCCGATCTGGCGGGCGAAAAGCTGCTGATGCTGGAAGACGGCCACTGCCTGCGCGATCAGGCGATGGGCTTCTGCTTTGAAGCGGGTGCGGATGAGGATACCCACTTCCGCGCAACCAGCCTGGAAACGCTGCGTAATATGGTCGCGGCGGGAAGCGGTATTACGCTGCTGCCTGCGCTGGCCGTGCCGCGCGAGCGTAAACGTGATGGCGTGGTCTATCTGCCGTGCATTAAGCCGGAGCCGCGTCGCACTATCGGCCTGGTCTATCGTCCGGGGTCACCGCTGCGCAGCCGCTATGAGCAGCTGGCAGAGGCCATCCGCGGTGCGATGGATGGCCATTTTGACAGCGCGTTAAAACAGGCGGTTTAAGCCGTTCAGCGCGGCGACCCGATAGGCTTCCGCCATGGTCGGGTAGTTAAAGGTGGTGTTAACGAAGTACTCAATGGTGTTACCGCCGCCTTTCTGCTCCATAATCGCCTGGCCGATGTGAATGATTTCCGCCGCGCGTTCACCGAAGCAGTGAATGCCGAGGATCTCTTTCGTCTCGCGATGGAACAGGATCTTCAGCGTCCCCACGCTCATCCCCACGATTTGCGCCCGCGCCAGATGTTTAAACTGCGCGCGACCCACCTCGTAAGGCACCTTCATTGACGTCAGCTGCTGCTCGGTTTTCCCGACAGAACTGATTTCCGGGATGGTGTAGATACCCGTTGGAATATCTTCGATCAGGTGTGCCGTTGCTTCGCCTTTTACCAGCGCCTGAGCGGCAATGCGGCCCTGGTCATAAGCGGCTGATGCCAGGCTTGGATAGCCAATCACGTCGCCGACCGCGTAAACGTGCGGCAGGGCGGTCTGGTACATGCTGTTGACCTTGAGCTGACCGCGGCTGTCGGTCTCAAGACCGATATTTTCCAGCTGCAGGGAATCGGTGTTGCCGGTGCGACCGTTGGCGTACAGCAGGCAGTCTGCTTTCAGCTTCTTGCCGGACTTCAGGTGCATGATCACCCCGTCGTCACAGCCTTCAATCTTCTCGTACTCTTCGTTGTGGCGAATCACCACGCCGCTGTTCCAGAAGTGGTAGGAGAGGGAGTCTGACATCTCCTGATCGAGGAACGCCAGCAGGCGGTCGCGGGTGTTGATCAGGTCAACTTTGACGTCCATTCCGCGGAAGATCGACGCATATTCGCAGCCAATAACCCCTGCGCCGTAGATAATAACGTGGCGGGGTTCATGGTGCAGGCTCAGAATCGAGTCGCTGTCGTAGACGCGCGGGTGCGAGAAGTCCACGTCGGCCGGATGGTACGGACGCGAGCCGCAGGCAATCACAAATTTCTCTGCGGTGATGGTCTCAACCGACCCATCGTGGCATTCGAGTGCCAGGGTATGTTCATCCACAAAATGCGCGTTGCCCTGCAAAATCTCACAGTGGTTACGCTCATAAAACCCCTGACGCATGCGCGTCTGCTGGTTAATGACGGTATCCGCGTGGTTCAGGATGTCGGCAAAGGAGGAACGAAGAAGTCGGGAGTGGTCGCTGTAAAGAGGGTTCTGGTTAAATTCGATAATGCGGCTAACGGCGTGGCGGAGGGCTTTCGAAGGGATGGTGCCCCAGTGGGTGCAACCGCCGCCGACATTATGGTAGCGCTCAATGACCGCTACTCTGGCTCCCTGTTTCACCAGACCCATAGCAGCACCTTCGCCGCCGGGGCCGGAACCAATAACTATTGCGTCGTAATCGTAGGAATGTGGCATGGCAAGGCTTACCTGTTCTTATACATAAAAGCAACAGAATCATAACATCATTGCCAGGGTAACCCAATTATCGTTGTGCTTTTTTCCGGCAGTGGAGCACAAACCGCACGTAAACAATCATTCACAAAGCCAGGCAAACAGATTAATTTTATTCTCTGGTATAGTGCCGGCAGGCCTTTGGAAGGATTCAACTATCGTGATGGGCGTAAGAGCACAACAAAAAGAGAAAACCCGGCGTTCGCTGGTGGAAGCCGCATTCAGTCAACTGAGTGCTGAGCGGAGTTTTGCCAGTTTGAGCCTGCGCGAAGTCGCACGCGAGGCCGGGATTGCGCCAACGTCCTTCTATCGTCACTTCCGTGACGTGGATGAGCTGGGCCTGACCATGGTCGACGAAAGTGGGCTGATGCTGCGCCAGCTGATGCGCCAGGCGCGTCAGCGTATCGCGAAAGGCGGCAGCGTGATCCGCACCTCCGTGTCGACCTTCATGGAATTTATCGGCAATAACCCCAATGCGTTTCGTCTGCTTCTGCGCGAGCGTTCGGGCACATCGGCGGCGTTTCGTGCCGCCGTCGCGCGTGAAATTCAGCACTTTATCGCGGAACTTGCCGACTATCTTGAACTCGAAAACCATATGCCACGTGCGTTTACTGAAGCACAGGCCGAGGCGATGGTGACGATTGTTTTCAGCGCGGGTGCCGAAGCGCTGGATGTCAGCATTGAACAACGCAAGCAGCTTGAAGAGCGACTGGTATTGCAGCTGAGGATGATATCCAAAGGCGCGTACTACTGGTATCGCCGTGAACAAGAGAAACTGGCACATCAAACCGAAGAGTGAAGGTGAGTAATGAAACAGTCAGGTCAGGATAAAGGGACGCTGTTGCTGGCATTGATCGCTGGCTTATCCATTAATGGAACGTTTGCCGCTATTTTTAGCTCAATTGTTCCATTTTCGATTTTCCCGCTTATTGCGCTGGTGCTGACGGTTTACTGCCTGCATCAACGTTACCTGAACCGCACCATGCCGGTGGGGTTACCGGGGCTGGCCGCCGCCTGCTTTATTCTGGGCGTATTGCTGTACAGCACGGTGGTGCGCGCGGAGTATCCGGATATCGGCTCTAACTTCTTCCCTGCGGTGCTGTCTGTTGCGCTGGTGTTCTGGATTGGCTCGCGCATGCGAAGCCGTAAGAGCCAGTTGCCAGAGTAGAAAATTGTAGGCCGGATAAGCGAAGCGCCATCCGGCTTTTTTGGCAGGTGGCGCTGCGCTTACCTGCCCTACAGGGTCCACATTATTTCGCCGTGAGCAGTACGCCGCACTCCATATGGTGCGTATACGGGAACTGATCGAACAGCGCCAGCCGTTCAACCTTGTGCGTCTGGCCTAATGTTTCAAGGTTCTTGCACAGCGTCTCCGGGTTACAGGAGATGTACAAAATACGCGGGTACGCCTGCACCATCTTCTCGGTTTCGCTGTCCAGGCCACTGCGCGGCGGGTCGACAAAAATCGTCTCACACCGGTAGCTCTTGAGATCGATCCCTTCCAGGCGGTTAAACTGGCGAACGCCGTTCATGGCCTGCGTGAACTCTTCTGCGGCCATACGAATGATCTGCACGTTTTCGATATGGTTGGCGGCAATGTTGTACTGCGCGGCGGCCACCGACGGCTTGGCGATTTCCGTTGCCAGAACGCGATCGAAGTTACGCGCCAGCGCCAGCGAGAAGTTGCCGTTACCGCAGTACAGCTCAAGCAGGTCGCCTTTAGATCCTTCCGTCGCCTTCAGCGCCCACTCCAGCATCTGCACGTTCATCGCAGCGTTCGGCTGGGTGAAGCTGTTCTCGACCTGACGATACACCATCTCTTTACCTGCCACCGGCAGGCGCTCGTCGATGTAGTCCTGATCCAGCATGATTTTGGTTTTGGTCGCGCGGCCAATCAGGTGAACGTTGATGTTCTGCACGCGAAGCGCATCGCGCAGGGCTTCTGCCTGCTCGCGCCATTCGTCGGTCAGCGCTTTGTGATAGAGCAGGGAGACAATCGCCTGGTTGCTTTGCGTGGTCAGGTAGTCAATCTGGAACAGCTTGTTACGCAGTACCGGATTGTTGCGCACGCCGTCCATTATCAGCGTCATCAATTGGTTAATGAGCTCGCTCGCCGCCGGAAAGCTGTCCACGCGAATGCGGGATTTCGTCTGCTGATCGAAAATGATGTGGTACAGGTCGTCACCGTCGTGCCAGATGCGGAACTCGGCGCGCATGCGGTAGTGGCTGACGGGGGAGCGGAACACCTCGGGAACGGGCGCGTTGAACGGCGTCATCATACTTTGCAGGCGGACAACTTTCTCTGCCAGCTGCGCGTCGTACTGTTCTGTCGGGAGGTGTTCTGGGGTCATGATGCGTCCTGAGTGATAAAGAATTACGCGGGGATTGTAGGCATTGTTCAGGGGATGTCCAGATTTAATGCCCAATAGCTGTCTGGACATCCATACGTGTCTAATTGTAGCATTCTGTTTCCGGTCTCCTGAGAGTGAAAAGGGAATCCAGTGTAAATCTGGAGCTGACGCGCAGCGGTAACGACTGGCGGGATGAGCGTTGTAGACACTGTGAAAATGGGAAGTCTTCATCCTTATATAGCCACCTAGCCCGAAGACCTGCCGGGATCACGTCGCATTTGGTTTCATCATCGCGTGCTATCGATGAGGCCTGCGGCATCCTTCTTATATTGTGGATGCTTTAACAATGATTAAAAAAGTATCGCTGCTGACGGCGCTGTCCGTCACGGCATTTTCGGGCTGGGCGCAGGATGGCGCTGACTCGTTGGTGGTGACGGCAAATCGTTTTGAACAACCGGCAAAAACCGTTCTGGCACCGACGTCCGTCGTGACGCGTGAAGATATTGAGCGCTGGCAGGCTAAGAGCGTGGTGGAAATCATGTCACGTCTGCCGGGCGTGGATATCGCGCAAAGCGGTGGCCTGGGGGCGAGCTCTTCTACCTTTATTCGCGGTACGGAATCCCGCCACGTTTTGGTCCTGATCGACGGTGTGCCGTTGAACAGCGCCGGGATCAGCAACGTCCCCGATCTCAGCCAAATCCCCACTTCGCTGATTCAGCGCATTGAGTACATCCGCGGTCCGCGTTCTGCGCTGTATGGCTCCGACGCGATTGGCGGCGTGATTAATATCATCACCGGGCGCGATAAGCCGGGCGCAGAAATTTCTGCCGGAGTGGGTTCTAAGGGTTATCAAACTTATGACGGGGCTTTCCAGCAGGTGCTGGATAAAACCAAAATTACCATGGCGGGTAACTATACCTATACCCGTGGTTTTGATATTGATGCCCAGGATGCACCGCGTCAGCCTGACCGCGACGGTTTTATGAGTAAATCGCTGTACGGCTCCGTGGAGCAGCAGATTACCGACAGCGTGAGCGGCTTCTTCCGTGGTTTTGGTTATGACAACCGCACCGCGTATGACGGTTACGATCACTACGACGCTAACTTTATGGTGGATGGCCGCCCTGATACGCGTCAGCTCTACAGCCAGAACTGGGATACCGGTCTGCGTTACAACCAGGGGATTTTCCAGTCGCAGCTGGTGGCGGGTTACGGTCGCAGTAAAGATCAGAACTATGATCCGAAAAAAGGACGTTATGCCGATTCCGCCACTATGGATGACGTGAAGCAGTATACGACCCAATGGCTCAATACCGTGGAAGTCGGTCACGGCAACATCGGCGCAGGCCTGGACTGGCAGAAGCAGAAGACGCAGGCCGGAACGGGCTACCTGGATAAAGGTTACGAACAACGCAATACCGGCGTGTTTGTTTCGGCGATGCAGCAGTTCAGCAGCGTGACGCTGGAAGCGGCGGCGCGTAATGACGATAACTCCAACTTTGGTAACCATGGAACCTGGCAAACCAGCGCAGCGTGGGAGTTCGTGGATGGCTATCGCGTGATTGCCTCCTACGGTACGGCATTTAAAGCGCCGACCATGAGCCAGATCCACAGCGCCTCTTACGGTAATCCGGATCTTAAACCGGAGGAGAGCAAGCAGTGGGAAGGGGGCTTTGAAGGCCTGACGGGACCGGTTAACTGGCGTATCACCGGTTATCGCAATGACATCGATAATCTTATTAGCAGCGATCCGCATACGTATCGTTATTACAACGTTGATGAAGCGCGTATCAAAGGGGTGGAAGCCACGGCACAGTTCGATACTGGTCCGGTTGGGCATCAGATTTCCTATGATTACGTTGACCCGCGTAATGCCAAAACTAACGAAGTGCTGGCCCGCCGTTCTAAGCAGCAGGTTAAGTATCAGCTTGACTGGCAGGTATGGGATCTCGACTGGAATCTTGCCTACCGTTACCTTGGCACCCGCTATGATGTCGCGATTGATCCAGACACCTATTCGTCAGAGCGCGTGAAAATGGGCGGTGTCAGCCTGTGGGATGTCGCCGTTTCATATCCTGTCACCTCACACCTCACAGTTCGTGGTAAAATAGCCAACCTGTTCGATAAAGATTACGAGACAGTTTATGGCTACCAAACTGCAGGACGGGAATACACCTTGTCTGGCAGCTACACCTTCTAATCCGCGTCCCACCGTGCTGGTGTTTGATTCCGGCGTCGGTGGGCTTTCGGTCTATGATGAGATTCGGCATCTCCTGCCGGATCTCCATTACATCTACGCCTTCGATAACGTCGCTTTCCCATATGGGGAAAAGAGCGAAGATTTTATTGTGGCGCGCGTGGTTGAAATCGTCACTGCGGTACAAAAGCGCTATCCCCTTGCGCTGGCCGTCATCGCCTGTAATACGGCGAGCACCGTTTCCCTTCCCGCTCTGCGTGAAAAATTCCCCTTCCCGGTAGTGGGCGTTGTTCCTGCGATAAAGCCTGCCGCGCGTCTGACGGCGAATGGCATTGTAGGGTTGCTGGCCACGCGTGGCACGGTAAAGCGTCCTTATACCCGCGAGCTGATCGACCGTTTTGCTAACGAATGCCAGATTGCGATGCTCGGCTCGGCTGAGCTGGTGGAGATGGCAGAAGCGAAGCTGCACGGAAAGGCGGTATCACTCGACGAGCTGCGCCGTATTCTTCGTCCGTGGCTGCGGATGCCCGAACCGCCGGATACCGTTGTGCTGGGCTGCACCCACTTCCCGCTATTGCAGGAAGAGCTATTAGAGGTGCTGCCGGAGGGAACACGGCTGGTGGATTCCGGCGCGGCTATCGCACGTCGGACGGCCTGGCTGCTGGAACATGAAGCGCCGGATGCGAAATCTGCCGATGCGAATATCGCGTTTTGTATGGCCATCACGAAAGAGACTGAGCAACTTTTACCCGTTTTACGCCGTTATGGCTTTGAAACGCTCGAAAAACTGGCGCTGTAGCACGGTTTTGAGCAAAAAAGAGACGGTTGAAAGTTTTTTTTAAAAGAGGGGTTGTCAACGTCTGAGAACTCCCTATAATGCGCCTCCACTGACACGGAACAACGGCTTACAGGCCGCCGGGTTAGCGGGGTTCAGAGATGAACGCCAGCAGAGAAAAGCAAAAATAATCGCTTGACTCTGAATGAGGAAAACGTAATATACGGGACCTCGCAACGGTGAGCTTAAAGCCGCGTTGCACTGCTCTTTAACAATTTATCAGACAATCTGTGTGGGCACTCAAAGTGACATGGATTCTTAATGTCTTCGGACAATAAATGAATACCAAGTCTCTGAGTGAACATGCGTAATTCATTACGAAGTTTAATTCACGAGCATCAAACTTAAATTGAAGAGTTTGATCATGGCTCAGATTGAACGCTGGCGGCAGGCCTAACACATGCAAGTCGAGCGGTAGCACAGAGGAGCTTGCTCCTCGGGTGACGAGCGGCGGACGGGTGAGTAATGTCTGGGAAACTGCCTGATGGAGGGGGATAACTACTGGAAACGGTAGCTAATACCGCATAACGTCGCAAGACCAAAGAGGGGGACCTTCGGGCCTCTTGCCATCAGATGTGCCCAGATGGGATTAGCTAGTAGGTGGGGTAACGGCTCACCTAGGCGACGATCCCTAGCTGGTCTGAGAGGATGACCAGCCACACTGGAACTGAGACACGGTCCAGACTCCTACGGGAGGCAGCAGTGGGGAATATTGCACAATGGGCGCAAGCCTGATGCAGCCATGCCGCGTGTATGAAGAAGGCCTTCGGGTTGTAAAGTACTTTCAGCGGGGAGGAAGGTGTTGAGGCTAATAACCTCAGCAATTGACGTTACCCGCAGAAGAAGCACCGGCTAACTCCGTGCCAGCAGCCGCGGTAATACGGAGGGTGCAAGCGTTAATCGGAATTACTGGGCGTAAAGCGCACGCAGGCGGTCTGTCAAGTCGGATGTGAAATCCCCGGGCTCAACCTGGGAACTGCATTCGAAACTGGCAGGCTAGAGTCTTGTAGAGGGGGGTAGAATTCCAGGTGTAGCGGTGAAATGCGTAGAGATCTGGAGGAATACCGGTGGCGAAGGCGGCCCCCTGGACAAAGACTGACGCTCAGGTGCGAAAGCGTGGGGAGCAAACAGGATTAGATACCCTGGTAGTCCACGCCGTAAACGATGTCGACTTGGAGGTTGTGCCCTTGAGGCGTGGCTTCCGGAGCTAACGCGTTAAGTCGACCGCCTGGGGAGTACGGCCGCAAGGTTAAAACTCAAATGAATTGACGGGGGCCCGCACAAGCGGTGGAGCATGTGGTTTAATTCGATGCAACGCGAAGAACCTTACCTACTCTTGACATCCAGAGAACTTTCCAGAGATGGATTGGTGCCTTCGGGAACTCTGAGACAGGTGCTGCATGGCTGTCGTCAGCTCGTGTTGTGAAATGTTGGGTTAAGTCCCGCAACGAGCGCAACCCTTATCCTTTGTTGCCAGCGGTTAGGCCGGGAACTCAAAGGAGACTGCCAGTGATAAACTGGAGGAAGGTGGGGATGACGTCAAGTCATCATGGCCCTTACGAGTAGGGCTACACACGTGCTACAATGGCGCATACAAAGAGAAGCGACCTCGCGAGAGCAAGCGGACCTCATAAAGTGCGTCGTAGTCCGGATTGGAGTCTGCAACTCGACTCCATGAAGTCGGAATCGCTAGTAATCGTAGATCAGAATGCTACGGTGAATACGTTCCCGGGCCTTGTACACACCGCCCGTCACACCATGGGAGTGGGTTGCAAAAGAAGTAGGTAGCTTAACCTTCGGGAGGGCGCTTACCACTTTGTGATTCATGACTGGGGTGAAGTCGTAACAAGGTAACCGTAGGGGAACCTGCGGTTGGATCACCTCCTTACCTTAAAGAACCTGCCTTTGTAGTGCTCACACAGATTGTCTGATGAAAAACAGCAGTAAAAACCTCTACAGGCTTGTAGCTCAGGTGGTTAGAGCGCACCCCTGATAAGGGTGAGGTCGGTGGTTCAAGTCCACTCAGGCCTACCAAATTCTCCCTGAATACTGCGTTGCGAAATAACTCACATACTGAAGTATGCTTCGTTATTCCACGCCTTGTCTCAGGAAGAATTACCGGTACAGAGGTTTGTAATACGATGGGGCTATAGCTCAGCTGGGAGAGCGCCTGCTTTGCACGCAGGAGGTCTGCGGTTCGATCCCGCATAGCTCCACCATCTTTTACTGCGAACACAAGAAAACTTCAGAGTGAACCTGAAAAGGTGCACTGCGAAGTTTTGCTCTTTAAAAATCTGGATCAAGCTGAAAATTGAAACGACACATCTTCAAGGTGTGTTCGAGTCTCTCAAATTTTCGCAATCAGAAGTGAAACATCTTCGGGTTGTGAGGTTAAGCGACTAAGCGTACACGGTGGATGCCCTGGCAGTCAGAGGCGATGAAGGACGTGCTAATCTGCGAAAAGCGCCGGCGAGGTGATATGAACCTTTGACCCGGCGATGTCCGAATGGGGAAACCCAGTGTGTTCCGACACACTATCGTTAACTGAATACATAGGTTAACGAGGCGAACCGGGGGAACTGAAACATCTAAGTACCCCGAGGAAAAGAAATCAACCGAGATTCCCCCAGTAGCGGCGAGCGAACGGGGAGCAGCCCAGAGTCTGAATCAGCTTGTGTGTTAGTGGAAGCGTCTGGAAAGTCGCACGGTACAGGGTGACAGTCCCGTACACGAAAGCACACAGGTTGTGAACTCGAAGAGTAGGGCGGGACACGTGGTATCCTGTCTGAATATGGGGGGACCATCCTCCAAGGCTAAATACTCCTGACTGACCGATAGTGAACCAGTACCGTGAGGGAAAGGCGAAAAGAACCCCGGCGAGGGGAGTGAAAAAGAACCTGAAACCGTGTACGTACAAGCAGTGGGAGCACCTTCGTGGTGTGACTGCGTACCTTTTGTATAATGGGTCAGCGACTTATATTCTGTAGCAAGGTTAACCGTATAGGGGAGCCGAAGGGAAACCGAGTCTTAACTGGGCGTTAAGTTGCAGGGTATAGACCCGAAACCCGGTGATCTAGCCATGGGCAGGTTGAAGGTTGGGTAACACTAACTGGAGGACCGAACCGACTAATGTTGAAAAATTAGCGGATGACTTGTGGCTGGGGGTGAAAGGCCAATCAAACCGGGAGATAGCTGGTTCTCCCCGAAAGCTATTTAGGTAGCGCCTCGTGAACTCATCTTCGGGGGTAGAGCACTGTTTCGGCTAGGGGGCCATCCCGGCTTACCAACCCGATGCAAACTACGAATACCGAAGAATGTTATCACGGGAGACACACGGCGGGTGCTAACGTCCGTCGTGAAGAGGGAAACAACCCAGACCGCCAGCTAAGGTCCCAAAGTCATGGTTAAGTGGGAAACGATGTGGGAAGGCACAGACAGCCAGGATGTTGGCTTAGAAGCAGCCATCATTTAAAGAAAGCGTAATAGCTCACTGGTCGAGTCGGCCTGCGCGGAAGATGTAACGGGGCTAAACCATGCACCGAAGCTGCGGCAGCGACGCTTATGCGTTGTTGGGTAGGGGAGCGTTCTGTAAGCCGTTGAAGGTGGCCTGTGAGGGTTGCTGGAGGTATCAGAAGTGCGAATGCTGACATAAGTAACGATAAAGCGGGTGAAAAGCCCGCTCGCCGGAAGACCAAGGGTTCCTGTCCAACGTTAATCGGGGCAGGGTGAGTCGACCCCTAAGGCGAGGCCGAAAGGCGTAGTCGATGGGAAACAGGTTAATATTCCTGTACTTGGTGTTGCTGCGAAGGGGGGACGGAGAAGGCTATGTTAGCCGGGCGACGGTTGTCCCGGTTTAAGCATGTAGGCGGAGGTTCCAGGTAAATCCGGTACCTTTTAACGCTGAGGTGTGATGACGAGGCACTACGGTGCTGAAGTAACAAATGCCCTGCTTCCAGGAAAAGCCTCTAAGCATCAGGTAACACGAAATCGTACCCCAAACCGACACAGGTGGTCAGGTAGAGAATACCAAGGCGCTTGAGAGAACTCGGGTGAAGGAACTAGGCAAAATGGTGCCGTAACTTCGGGAGAAGGCACGCTGATATGTAGGTGAAGCCCCTGCGGGTGGAGCTGAAATCAGTCGAAGATACCAGCTGGCTGCAACTGTTTATTAAAAACACAGCACTGTGCAAACACGAAAGTGGACGTATACGGTGTGACGCCTGCCCGGTGCCGGAAGGTTAATTGATGGGGTTAGCGGCAACGCGAAGCTCTTGATCGAAGCCCCGGTAAACGGCGGCCGTAACTATAACGGTCCTAAGGTAGCGAAATTCCTTGTCGGGTAAGTTCCGACCTGCACGAATGGCGTAATGATGGCCAGGCTGTCTCCACCCGAGACTCAGTGAAATTGAACTCGCTGTGAAGATGCAGTGTACCCGCGGCAAGACGGAAAGACCCCGTGAACCTTTACTATAGCTTGACACTGAACACTGGTCCTTGATGTGTAGGATAGGTGGGAGGCTTTGAAGCGTGGACGCCAGTCTGCGTGGAGCCGTCCTTGAAATACCACCCTTTAATGGCTGGTGTTCTAACGTAGACCCGTGATCCGGGTTGCGGACAGTGTCTGGTGGGTAGTTTGACTGGGGCGGTCTCCTCCCAAAGAGTAACGGAGGAGCACGAAGGTTAGCTAATCCTGGTCGGACATCAGGAGGTTAGTGCAATGGCATAAGCTAGCTTGACTGCGAGAGTGACGGCTCGAGCAGGTGCGAAAGCAGGTCATAGTGATCCGGTGGTTCTGAATGGAAGGGCCATCGCTCAACGGATAAAAGGTACTCCGGGGATAACAGGCTGATACCGCCCAAGAGTTCATATCGACGGCGGTGTTTGGCACCTCGATGTCGGCTCATCACATCCTGGGGCTGAAGTAGGTCCCAAGGGTATGGCTGTTCGCCATTTAAAGTGGTACGCGAGCTGGGTTTAGAACGTCGTGAGACAGTTCGGTCCCTATCTGCCGTGGGCGCTGGAGAATTGAGGGGGGCTGCTCCTAGTACGAGAGGACCGGAGTGGACGCATCACTGGTGTTCGGGTTGTCATGCCAATGGCACTGCCCGGTAGCTAAATGCGGAAAAGATAAGTGCTGAAAGCATCTAAGCACGAAACTTGCCCCGAGATGAGTTCTCCCTGACTCTTTAAGAGTCCTGAAGGAACGTTGAAGACGACGACGTTGATAGGTCGGGTGTGTAAGCGCAGCGATGCGTTGAGCTAACCGATACTAATGAACCGTGAGGCTTAACCTTACAACGCCGAAGGTGTTTTGGCGAAGAGACACGATTTTCAGCCTGATACAGATTAAACAGAATTTGCCTGGCGGCTTTAGCGCGGTGGTCCCACCTGACCCCATGCCGAACTCAGAAGTGAAACGCCGTAGCGCCGATGGTAGTGTGGGGTCTCCCCATGTGAGAGTAGGGAACTGCCAGGCATCAAATTTAGTAGTAAGCCGGTGCATAAATCCGGTGGTTACAAGCAGTCTTCGGTGGAGCGGTAGTTCAGTCGGTTAGAATACCTGCCTGTCACGCAGGGGGTCGCGGGTTCGAGTCCCGTCCGTTCCGCCACTTATTAAGATATTAAGCCTGCCTAGTTGGCAGGCTTAATGGCAAAAAACTTTAGGGGCGTAGCTCAGTTGGTAGAGCACCGGTCTCCAAAACCGGGTGTCGCGAGTTCGAGTCTCTCCGCCCCTGCCATATATAATCCTTTGCTTCGGCAAAGGATTTTTTTTTTGCCTGAAATACGGCAGAAAACGTTCTTCTTAATTTCAGCCAGCATCCTTGCTGGCCGTTATATCAATCCATTACATTGATTTTTAGAAGATCTTTTATCTGCGATTGCTTATCGCTGTTTTGCAGCCAGATCGCATACAGCGGCCTGGTAAGCGTGGTGGAATCCATCACGGTGTGCAGCCCCGCTTTCGTGTCTGCCCAGCGAACAGGTAACCAGGTACAACCTTTCAGTAAGGGCAACTGCTGACAGGCGATCTCTGCAGAGCTGGTCGTTAACTGCGGAACATCATCTGGCGCAATCAATCCCGTCTCGTGTTGCTGAAAATCCGGCCCCCATTCCAGGCGCAAATAGGTCAGGTCTGCCTTCATCATCGACGGTTCAGAAGCATAAAGCGCCAGGCCAAACTGACCCACAATCTGGCTGCTAAATTCGTCCATCTTGGGGGCTTCAGTTGTGATCAGAAGATCAAGCTGGCGCTCATGAAGTTGCTTAACCAGCGACTGCCGCTGTGCAATTCTCGCTTCGAATTGCAGATGCCCATGAGAATGATACAGCCGGGTAAGCCACTGACTTAGCATGCATTCCCACAGAGAAGCGCTGGCTCCTATCGAAAACTCATTGTGTCTCGACGTATGAGCAACCTCTTTACGTGCTGCCTGCCAGGTATTCATGAGCGTTTCTGCGTACGGCAGCAGTTTCTCACCCGCCGGCGTTAAGCGAATATTGTTGCGATGGCGGGTAAAAAGATTCACACCCAGTTGATTTTCCAGCTGTCGAATACGAAAACTGACTGCTGACTGTGTCAGGTAAAGGGCTTCAGCTGCTCGCCCAAAGTGGCGCGTTCTGCTCACTTCAAGGAAAGTTTTAAGCAATTCCGTATCCACATCTTTCTCCGCAAAATTATTTGTCGTTATGATTTAAATGTTTTGTTTTACACTCTGTCAAGCGTAACTAATACTCCGCGCCATAAATAGCTCGGCCAAAGAATTAGGAGCGTGTAGGATGGCGGAAAGCTTTACGACGACTAATCGTTTTTTCGACAATAAACATTATCCGCGCGGGTTCTCTCGTCACGGCGATTTCACCATCAAAGAAGCTCAACTGCTTGAGCGCCATGGTTATGCCTTTAACGAGCTGGATCTGGGTAAGCGTGAACCTGCTACCGAAGACGAAAAACAGTTTGTTTCTGTTTGCCGTGGTGAGCGTGAGCCGGAGTCTGAAGCGGAACGTGTATGGATCAAGTACATGGCGCGTATTAAGCGTCCAAAGCGCTTCCATACGCTGTCTGGCGGCAAGCCGCAGATGGAAGGTGCAGAAGACTACACCGAGTCTGATGACTAAAATGAAGAGAAGGGGCTACGGCCCCTTTTTTTATGCCAGTAGTTTCTGCAAATGCAGCAGCAAACGATCGATGGCGCGGTAACTCAGCGCCTCCTGCAAATGTTTTCTCTGAATGTCAGTGCATCCCTCTACGTCAGCAATGGTTCTGGCCACTTTCAGCAAACGCTGCCACGCACGTATGGACAGTCCGAACCGCGTCAACGTCTCTTCCAGCCATCCCGCATCCTCTGCGGTAAGAAAACAAAACTGTCGGATCCCGGCATTATCCAGCCGCGCATTCAGCTTGTTCTGACGAGCGTATTGTCGCGACTGGGCAGCAATCACCCGCTCGCGCACCTCCGCCGAGCTTTCGCCCGTCATGCCCGCTTGCCTGAGGAGACCCGGCGGGGGAAGGGGGATTTCCAGGGATAAATCAAAACGGTCGAGGAACGGTCCGGATAGCTTCCCAAGATAGCGCAGCGTCTGCTCTGGCGTACAGCGGTTATGGTTACCCTGGTAGTGACCCGTCGGGCTGGGATTCATCGCCGCGACCAGCTGAAACTGCGCGGGATAGCTTATTTTGGCGCGCGTGCGTGAGATATGTATCTCACCGGATTCAATCGGCTCCCTCAGTGCATCCAGCACGCGGCGCTCAAACTCAGGCAGCTCATCAAGAAACAGAATGCCATGGTGTGCCAGCGAGATCTCACCCGGCCCGGGGATAGACCCACCGCCGACCATTGCCGTCAGTGAAGCGCTGTGATGTGGGGAACGAAAAGGACGCCGTCGCCACTGTTTTTGCAACGACGTTGAACCCATCAGGCTATATATGGCGGCGCTTTCCAGTGCTTCATGATTATTGAGCGGTGGAAGCAATCCACTCAATCTGCTTGCCAGCATGGTTTTACCCGTACCCGGTGGGCCAATTAGCAGAAGATTGTGTCCACCTGCAGCCGTAATCTCCAGCGCCCGTTTCCCTTGCTCCTGCCCCATAATCTCACGGAGATCCTCTGAAGCATCCGCGATAACATCATCACACTCCTCCGGCTCGGACAGTTCATGTCGCCCTTCCAGCCAGGCACACACTTCCTGTAAATGCCCCGCGATGAGACACCCCTTCTCGGCAATAAGACTCACCTCTGATGCGTTTTCATTGGCCACAATGATTTGCCGCCCTGCACGTATGGCTTCCAGCGCGCCCGAGATCGCACCGGGAACGCCTCTTAACGCGCCTGTAAGCGCGAGTTCGCCAACGAACTCATACGAGCCTAGCCGTGTCGTATTAAGCTGCTCAGAAGCCGCGAGAAGGGCAATTGCGATAGGTAAATCGTATCGTCCCCCCTCTTTAGGCAGATCGGCGGGGGCAAGGTTGATAGTGATCTTCTTCGCGGGGAAGGTATAACCGCTATTTATTATTGCGCTGCGAACGCGATCCCTGGCCTCTTTTACCGTCGTTTCTGGCAACCCGACGAGCGTGAGTCCAGGTAGGCCATTACTCAAGTGAACCTCGACGGAAATCAGCGGTGCCTTTACCCCAAGAGCCGCACGCGTATAAACAACTGACAGTGACATTTGCACTACCTCCTGGTGTGACTATGCCAGCGCCTGCTTTGTCTGTTTAGCGTCATTTTGCGGATTTACGCTGCCTGTTCAGAGATTTTAAGCGCGTAATGAAACTATTGCATAACCGTGGAAGCCTCCTCGCAGAATGTAAAAAGCGCCGTTTTGACGGTTAGAACCGCAGTAAAAAAATGAAAAATATTCATTATCTATTTTCTGTATATAAAACAACGGTTTTAAGAAAAATGATTCGCTGCCTAATCAAATCCGTCATAAATAAATCTTGTGTTTAATTTAAAAACTGTGATACCTCTTTAGGTATTCCTTCGAACAAGATGCAAAAAGAACTGAAAATGACAGCCCTTCTACGAGTGATTAGCCTGGTCGTGATTAGCGTGGTGGTGATTATTATCCCACCGTGCGGGGCTGCACTTGGACGAGGAAAGGCTTAGAAATCAAGCCTTAACGAACTAAGACCCCCGCACCGATAGGTCCGGGGGTTTTTTTATGACTAAAAAACGTATATGAGGAGCAGAGAATGACGACTAGCACAAAATTCTGTTTCTCCCGATTTATGACGGGGAACTAACTATGAATGGGGCACAGTGGGTAGTACATGCGTTGCGCGCGCAGGGAGTCGAAACCGTATTCGGTTATCCGGGTGGCGCAATTATGCCGATTTACGATGCACTGTATGACGGCGGCGTGGAACATCTCTTGTGCCGACACGAGCAGGGCGCAGCGATGGCGGCCATTGGCTATGCCCGTGCGACCGGTAAAACCGGCGTGTGCATGGCGACGTCAGGCCCGGGCGCAACCAACCTGATCACCGGCCTGGCTGATGCGCTGCTGGATTCCGTTCCCGTGGTCGCTATCACCGGGCAGGTGGCCTCTCCATTCATCGGTACCGATGCCTTCCAGGAAGTGGACGTCCTCGGTTTATCGCTGGCCTGTACCAAACACAGCTTCCTCGTCCAGTCTCTGGAAGAGCTGCCGCGCGTGATGGCAGAAGCGTTCGACGTGGCAAGCTCCGGTCGTCCGGGGCCGGTTCTTGTCGATATCCCGAAAGATATCCAGGTGGCTCCTGGCGATCTGGAACCGCACTTTTCTACCGTTGCAAACGACAATGCGTTCCCGCACGCAGAGGTTGAAGAGGCCCGTCAGATGCTGGCGCAGGCGAAACAGCCGATGCTGTACGTCGGCGGTGGCGTAGGCATGGCGCAGGCCGTTCCCGCCCTGCGCGAATTTATCGCGGTAACGCAAATGCCCGCCACCTGCACGCTGAAAGGTCTCGGCGCTGTCGAGGCGGATTATCCCTACTATCTGGGCATGCTGGGGATGCACGGCACCAAAGCGGCAAACCTGGCGGTGCAGGCGTGCGATCTGCTCATCGCCGTCGGGGCCCGTTTTGACGATCGCGTCACCGGCAAGCTGAATACCTTTGCGCCGAACGCTAAAGTCATCCATATGGATATCGACCCGGCGGAGATGAATAAGCTGCGTCAGGCGCATGTCGCCTTGCAGGGCGATCTCAACGCGCTGTTACCGGCATTGCAGCAGCCGCTGGACATCAGCGCATGGCGTCAGCACACCGCAGAGATGCGCACCGAGCACGCCTGGCGCTACGATCATCCTGGAGATGCTATCTACGCACCGCTGCTGTTGAAGCAGCTGTCCGAGCGCAAACCGGCAGATAGCGTCGTCACTACCGACGTCGGTCAGCACCAGATGTGGTCCGCACAGCACATGACCTACACCCGCCCGGAAAACTTCATCACCTCCAGCGGGTTAGGGACGATGGGCTTCGGTCTGCCGGCAGCCGTTGGCGCGCAGGTTGCCCGCCCGAACGATACCGTTATCTGTATCTCCGGTGACGGCTCCTTCATGATGAATGTCCAGGAGCTCGGCACCGTTAAGCGCAAGCAGTTGCCGCTGAAAATCGTCTTGCTCGACAACCAGCGCTTAGGGATGGTCCGCCAGTGGCAACAGCTGTTCTTCCAGGAGCGTTACAGCGAAACGACGCTCACCGATAACCCCGATTTCCTCATGTTGGCCAGCGCCTTTGGCATTCCTGGCCAGCACATCACCTGTAAAGATCAGGTTGAAGCGGCGCTCGACACCATGCTGAACAGCGATGGGCCTTACCTGCTTCATGTCTCAATCGATGAACTCGAGAACGTCTGGCCGCTGGTACCGCCAGGTGCCAGTAACTCACAAATGATGGAGAAATTATCATGATGCAGCATCAGGTCGCCGTACAGGCTCGCTTCAACCCGGAAACCTTAGAGCGCGTTTTGCGCGTGGTGCGTCATCGTGGTTTTCAGATTTGCTCTATGAATATGGAGACGGCCACCGACGCGCAGAACATCAGTATCGAATTAACCGTTGCCAGCCCGCGGCCGGTCGACTTACTGTTTAGTCAGTTATCAAAGCTGGTAGACGTTGCCCATGTTGCCATCTGCCAGAGCACAACCACATCACAACAAATCCGCGCTTAAGCGTGACAGGACAAAAAAATGACGACAAAAAAAGCTGATTACATTTGGTTCAACGGTGAGATGGTTCGCTGGGAGGACGCGAAGGTCCACGTGATGTCCCACGCGCTGCACTACGGTACCTCCGTTTTTGAAGGCATCCGCTGCTACGATTCTCACAAAGGGCCAGTGGTGTTCCGCCATCGCGAACACATGCAGCGTCTGCATGACTCAGCCAAAATTTATCGTTTCCCGGTTTCCCAGAGCGTCGACGAGCTGATGGAAGCCTGTCGCGACGTGATCCGCAAGAACAACCTGACCAGCGCCTACATTCGTCCGCTGGTGTTCGTGGGTGATGTCGGTATGGGCGTGAACCCGCCAGCCGGTTACAACACCGATGTGATCATTGCCGCGTTCCCATGGGGTGCCTACCTGGGTGCTGAAGCCCTGGAGCAGGGGATCGACGCAATGGTCTCTTCCTGGAACCGCGTGGCGCCAAACACCATCCCGACCGCTGCGAAAGCGGGCGGTAACTATCTTTCCTCTCTGCTGGTCGGTAGCGAAGCGCGCCGTCACGGCTATCAGGAAGGTATCGCCCTGGACGTAAACGGCTACATCTCGGAAGGCGCAGGTGAAAACCTGTTTGAGGTGAAAGACGGCATCCTGTTCACGCCGCCATTCACCTCGTCCGCGCTGCCGGGTATTACCCGTGACGCCATCATCAAGCTGGCGAAAGATCTGGGTATCGAAGTGCGCGAGCAGGTGCTGTCCCGCGAATCCCTGTATCTGGCCGATGAAGTCTTCATGTCCGGTACCGCGGCTGAAATCACGCCGGTACGCAGCGTGGACGGCATCCAGGTGGGTGAAGGCCGCTGTGGCCCGGTCACCAAACGCATCCAGCAAGCGTTCTTTGGCCTCTTCACCGGCGAAACAGAAGATAAATACGGCTGGTTGGATCAGGTTAATCACTAAATATAAATTTGGGACGGCACGCACCGTCCCATTACATAGTCAGACGGGAGTCAATAAAGCATGCCTAAGTATCGTTCAGCCACCACCACTCACGGCCGTAACATGGCGGGTGCCCGCGCACTGTGGCGCGCCACCGGGATGACCGACGCCGATTTCGGCAAACCGATTATCGCCGTGGTGAACTCCTTCACCCAGTTCGTACCGGGCCACGTACACCTGCGCGATCTCGGCAAGCTGGTTGCCGAGCAAATCGAAGCCTCCGGCGGCGTGGCGAAAGAGTTCAACACCATTGCGGTGGATGATGGTATCGCAATGGGCCACGGGGGCATGCTCTATTCACTGCCGTCGCGCGAGCTGATCGCCGACTCGGTGGAGTACATGGTCAACGCCCACTGCGCCGATGCGATGGTCTGTATCTCCAACTGCGATAAAATCACCCCGGGGATGCTGATGGCCTCCCTGCGCCTGAATATTCCGGTGATCTTCGTCTCCGGTGGTCCGATGGAAGCGGGGAAAACCAAGCTCTCCGACAAAATCATCAAGCTCGACCTGGTCGATGCGATGATCCAGGGCGCGGATCCGAAAGTCTCTGACGAGCAGAGTGACCAGGTTGAACGCTCCGCGTGTCCGACCTGCGGCTCCTGTTCCGGGATGTTCACGGCGAACTCCATGAACTGCCTGACCGAAGCGCTGGGCCTGTCGCAGCCGGGCAACGGTTCCCTGCTGGCGACCCACGCCGACCGCAAGCAGCTGTTCCTCAACGCCGGCAAGCGCATCGTTGAGCTGACCAAGCGCTACTACGAGCAGGACGACGCCAGCGCGCTACCGCGCAACATCGCCAGTAAGGCCGCGTTCGAAAACGCCATGACCCTGGATATCGCCATGGGCGGTTCGACCAACACTGTTCTGCACCTGCTGGCCGCCGCGCAGGAAGCCGAAATCGATTTCACCATGAGCGACATCGACAAGCTGTCCCGCAAGGTGCCGCAGCTGTGTAAAGTCGCGCCAAGTACCCAGAAGTACCACATGGAAGACGTGCACCGTGCCGGTGGCGTCATCGGTATTCTCGGCGAGCTGGATCGCGCCGGGCTGCTGAACCGTGACGTGAAAAACGTGCTCGGTCTGACGCTGCCGGAGTCGCTGGACCAGTACGACGTCATGCTGACCAAAGACGACGCGGTGAAAAAGATGTTCCGCGCCGGCCCGGCAGGTATTCGTACCACCCAGGCGTTCTCGCAGGACTGCCGCTGGGACACGCTGGACGATGACCGCGCCGAAGGCTGCATCCGCTCGCTGGAACATGCCTACAGCAAAGACGGCGGTCTGGCCGTGCTGTACGGTAACTTCGCGGAAAACGGCTGCATCGTGAAAACCGCAGGCGTGGACGACAGCATCCTGAAATTCACCGGCCCGGCGAAAGTGTACGAAAGCCAGGACGACGCGGTAGAGGCGATTCTCGGTGGCAAAGTGGTGGAAGGCGACGTGGTTGTCATTCGCTATGAAGGTCCAAAAGGCGGCCCGGGCATGCAGGAGATGCTCTACCCAACCACCTTCCTGAAGTCTATGGGGCTCGGCAAAGCCTGTGCGCTTATCACCGACGGCCGTTTCTCCGGCGGTACGTCAGGTCTCTCTATCGGTCACGTTTCGCCGGAAGCGGCAAGCGGCGGCAACATCGCCATCATTGAAGACGGTGATCTGATTGAGATCGATATCCCGAACCGCGGCATTCAGCTCAAGCTGAGCGACCAGGAAATTGCGGCCCGTCGTGAAGCGCAGGAAGCCCGCGGCGACAAAGCCTGGACGCCGAAAGACCGCCGGCGTGAAGTCTCCTTCGCCCTGCGCGCCTACGCGAGCCTTGCCACCAGTGCAGATAAAGGCGCGGTGCGCGATAAATCGAAACTTGGGGGCTAATGATGGCCGAGTCACAACCCTTATCCGCCGCCCCCGAGGGGGCGGAATATCTGAGAGCGGTGCTGCGCGCGCCGGTCTATGAAGCGGCGCAGGTCACGCCGCTGCAGAAAATGGAAAAGCTCTCGTCGCGCCTCGATAACGTCATTCTGGTGAAGCGCGAAGACCGCCAGCCGGTGCACAGCTTTAAGCTGCGCGGCGCCTACGCGATGATGGCCGGGCTGACCGAGGAACAAAAAGCGCGCGGCGTCATTACCGCGTCGGCGGGTAACCACGCCCAGGGCGTGGCGTTCTCGTCTGCCCGTCTGGGGCTGAAAGCGCTGATCGTGATGCCGATGGCGACCGCCGACATTAAAGTCGATGCGGTGCGCGGTTTCGGCGGCGAAGTGCTGCTCCACGGCGCTAACTTTGACGAAGCCAAAGCCAAAGCGATCGAGCTGGCGCAGCAGCAGGGCTTCACCTGGGTGCCACCGTTCGATCACCCGATGGTGATTGCCGGTCAGGGCACGCTGGCGCTGGAACTGCTGCAGCAGGATGCCCATCTCGACCGCGTCTTCGTCCCGGTGGGCGGCGGCGGGCTGGCGGCGGGCGTGGCGGTGCTGATCAAACAGCTGATGCCGCAGATCAAAGTCATCGCCGTGGAAGCGGAAGACTCTGCCTGCCTGAAAGCGGCGCTGGATGCCGGACATCCGGTGGATCTGCCGCGCGTTGGGCTGTTTGCCGAAGGCGTAGCGGTAAAACGCATCGGGGATGAAACCTTCCGTCTCTGCCAGGAATATCTCGACGATATCGTCACGGTGGATAGCGACGCGATCTGCGCGGCGATGAAAGATCTGTTCGAAGACGTGCGTGCGGTGGCGGAACCCTCCGGCGCGCTGGCCCTGGCGGGAATGAAAAAATACATCGCCCAGCACAACATTCGCGGCGAGCGTCTGGCGCACGTGCTTTCCGGTGCCAACGTGAACTTCCACGGCCTGCGCTACGTGTCCGAGCGCTGCGAGCTGGGGGAACAGCGTGAAGCGTTGCTGGCGGTGACCATTCCGGAGGAGAAGGGCAGCTTCCTGAAGTTTTGCCAGCTGCTGGGCGGTCGTTCGGTGACGGAGTTTAACTACCGCTTTGCCGATGCCAAAGACGCCTGCATTTTTGTCGGCGTGCGTCTGAGCCGCGGGCTGGAAGAGCGTAAGGAGATCCTGAACCTCCTGCACGAAGGTGGCTACAGCGTGGTCGATCTCTCGGACGATGAGATGGCGAAGCTGCACGTGCGCTACATGGTCGGCGGGCGTCCCTCTAAGCCGCTTAAGGAACGTCTGTTCAGCTTTGAGTTCCCGGAGTCACCGGGCGCGCTGCTCAAGTTCCTGCACACGCTGGGCACGCACTGGAACATCTCCCTGTTCCACTACCGCAGCCATGGTACCGACTACGGCCGCGTGCTGGCGGCGTTCGAACTGGGCGAGCACGAGCCGGATTTCGAAACGCGGCTGAACGAGCTTGGCTATGAGTGTCACGACGAAACCCACAACCCGGCGTTTCGTTTTTTCCTTGCAGGTTAAGCGGATCGTAGGTCGGGTAAGCGCAGCGCCACCCGACTTCAATGGTTCGGCAATATCGTCCAGAACGCATCAATAAGCGGCTCATGCAGCCGCTTTTTTTGTGCGCACACGCCAAGTTCGAACGGCGTTTTCTCATCGCTGCGATCCAGAATCATTACGCGATTGCGTACCGGCTCCGGGCTGTTTTCCAGCACCACCTCCGGCAGCAGCGCCACGCCGCAGCCGAGCGCCACCATCGATACCATCGCCTCATGGCCGCTGACCGTGGCGTAAATCGACGGGTTGCTGATTTTCTGACGGCGGAACCATAGCTCAATACGACGACGCACCGGCCCCTGGTCGGCCATGATAAACGGCACCGTGGACCAGTCCGGTTTATCCACCGACACCTGGTTACGCACCGGGCAGGGCAGCGCCGGGGCGATCAGCACCACCGCCAGATTCTCCAGCATTGAGAACGCTACCGCGCCCGGCAGCGTTTCGGGTTTCCCGGCAATGGCGAGATCCGCTTCGCCCGTCACCACTTTTTCCATCGCGTCGGCGGCGTCGCCGGTGGTGAGCTTAATTTCAACCGACGGATGCGCGGCGCGGAAGCGGTCGAGGATGGGCGGCAGATGGCTATAGGCGGCGGTCACGGAGCAGAAAATATGCAGCTCGCCGGACAGCGACGGCCCCTGCTGGTCAATCGAGTGACGCAGCTGCTGGTACTGCAACAGCGTCTGCTGGGCAAAAATGCGCAGTTCTTCGCCCGCCTCCGTAAGGGTGACGGTGCGGTTGTCGCGCACGAATAGCGGCTGGCCGAGGTCTTCCTCAAGGCGCTGGATCTGGCGTGAAAGCGTGGAGGGGCTAACGTGCATCGCCCGGGCGCTGCGGCCAAAATGACGGCTTTCCGCCAGGTGAAGAAACATTTTCAGATCGCGTAAATCCACCGATTTCACTCCCTCTTTTTACATTGCAAAAATTGCAACATGACGTTGTGAATATATCAATTTCCGCAATAAATTTCCTGTTGTAATGTGGGTACATTCTCGCTAAAACGCGAACCGAACAATAAGACACACAACATCACGAGGTATCACCCATGGCTAACTACTTTAATACACTGAACTTGCGCCAGCAGCTGGCGCAGCTGGGCAAATGCCGCTTCATGGCGCGCGATGAATTTGCCGATGGCGCGAGCTACCTTCAGGGTAAAAAAGTGGTCATCGTCGGCTGTGGCGCACAGGGTCTGAACCAGGGCCTGAACATGCGTGACTCCGGTCTGGATATCTCCTACGCCTTGCGTAAAGAAGCGATTGCTGAAAAGCGTGCTTCCTGGCGCAAAGCGACCGAAAACGGCTTCAAAGTGGGTACCTACGAAGAGCTGATCCCGCAGGCGGATCTGGTAGTTAACCTGACCCCGGACAAGCAGCACTCAGACGTTGTGCGTTCCGTACAGCCGCTGATGAAAGACGGCGCGGCGCTGGGTTACTCCCACGGCTTCAACATCGTTGAAGTGGGCGAGCAGATCCGTAAAGACATCACCGTGGTGATGGTAGCGCCGAAGTGCCCGGGTACCGAAGTTCGCGAAGAGTACAAGCGTGGCTTCGGCGTGCCGACCCTGATCGCGGTTCACCCGGAAAACGATCCGAAAGGCGAAGGCATGGCGATTGCCAAAGCATGGGCTGCGGCGACCGGCGGCCACCGCGCGGGCGTTCTGGAATCTTCCTTCGTCGCTGAAGTAAAATCTGACCTGATGGGCGAGCAAACCATTCTTTGCGGCATGCTGCAGGCGGGCTCCCTGCTGTGCTTCGACAAGCTGGTGGAAGAGGGCACCGACCCGGCCTACGCGGAAAAACTGATTCAGTTCGGCTGGGAAACCATCACCGAAGCGCTGAAGCAGGGCGGTATTACGCTGATGATGGACCGTCTGTCTAACCCGGCAAAACTGCGTGCTTACGCGCTGTCTGAACAGCTGAAAACCATCATGGCACCGCTGTTCCAGAAACACATGGACGACATCATCTCCGGCGAGTTCTCTTCCGGGATGATGGCGGACTGGGCGAACGACGATAAGAAACTGCTGACCTGGCGTGAAGAGACCGGTAAAACCGCGTTCGAAACCGCGCCACAGTATGAAGGTAAAATCGGCGAGCAGGAGTACTTCGATAAAGGCGTCCTGATGATCGCCATGGTGAAAGCAGGCGTTGAGCTGGCGTTCGAAACCATGGTGGATTCCGGCATCATCGAAGAGTCTGCGTACTACGAATCACTGCACGAGCTGCCGCTGATCGCGAACACCATCGCCCGTAAGCGTCTGTACGAAATGAACGTGGTTATCTCGGATACCGCAGAATACGGTAACTACCTGTTCTCTTACGCCTGCGTGCCGCTGCTGAAAGAATTTATGACCACCCTGCAGACGGGCGATCTGGGCAAAGCGATTGCGGAAGGCGCGGTGGATAACGCGCAGCTGCGCGATGTGAACGAAGCGATTCGTAGCCACCAGATCGAGAAAGTGGGTCACAAACTGCGTGGCTACATGACCGATATGAAGCGTATCGCAGTAGCAGGTTAATCGGTCTGTCGGGTGGCGCTTCGCTTACCCGACCTACAAAACCGTAAGATGTAGGCCGGGTAAGGCGCAGCCGCCACCCGGCTTTTTTATTTGCGATACAGTACTTTAATCACGTGGTAGCCGAACTGCGTGTGCAGCGGGCCGGTTGGCTCCAGCACCGGGCAGGAGAAGACCACTTTATCGAATGCCGGCACCATCTGGCCCTGGCGGAACTCACCTAAATCACCGCCGCGTTTGCCTGACGGACAAATAGAGTGTTTCTTCGCCAGCTTGCCGAAGTCGGCGCCGTTTTTGATCTGCTCCAGAAGATCCAGAGCCAGTTTCTCTTCTTTAACAAGAATATGCAGTGCTGCTGCTGTTTTTGCCATGATCGTGCCTTGAGTGGTATGGATTAGGCTCGCTATACTATCACGCTGTTATTCTCCCCTCCTGACTTTCATTGAGCGATCACTTATGCGTCTAAACCCCGGACAACAACAAGCCGTCGAATTTGTCACTGGACCCTGTCTGGTGCTGGCGGGCGCGGGATCCGGTAAAACGCGCGTGATCACCAACAAGATTGCCCACCTGATCCGCGGCTGTGGCTATCAGGCGTGCCACATTGCGGCGGTCACCTTTACCAACAAAGCGGCGCGCGAGATGAAAGAGCGCGTCGGTCAGACGCTGGGCCGTAAAGAGGCGCGCGGCCTGATGATTTCCACCTTCCACACGCTTGGGCTGGATATCATTAAGCGCGAGTATGCCGCGCTGGGAATGAAGTCCAACTTCTCGCTCTTCGACGACACCGATCAGGTGGCGCTGCTCAAAGAGCTCACCGAGGGGCTGATCGAAGATGACAAGGTGCTGCTGCAGCAGCTGATCTCGACGATTTCGAACTGGAAGAACGATCTGATGACCCCGGCCCAGGCCGCGGCGATCGCCAAAGGCGAACGGGATCGGATCTTCGCCCACTGCTATGGCCTGTACGACGCGCACATGAAAGCGTGCAACGTGCTGGACTTCGACGACCTGATCCTGCTGCCGACGCTGCTTTTACAGCGCAATGAAGAAGTGCGCGAGCGCTGGCAGAATAAAATCCGCTACCTGCTGGTGGATGAATATCAGGACACCAACACCAGCCAGTACGAGCTGGTGAAGCTGCTGGTGGGCCAGCGCGCGCGTTTCACCGTGGTAGGCGATGACGACCAGTCAATTTACTCCTGGCGCGGCGCGCGTCCGCAAAACCTGGTGCTGCTGAGCAAAGACTTCCCGGCGCTGCAGGTGATTAAGCTGGAGCAGAACTATCGCTCCTCCGGGCGTATCCTGAAGGCGGCAAACATCCTGATTGCCAATAACCCGCACGTGTTTGAGAAGCGTCTCTTCTCCGAGCTGGGCTATGGTACGGAGCTGAAAGTGCTCAGCGCCAACAACGAAGAGCATGAAGCGGAGCGCGTCACGGGCGAACTCATCGCCCATCACTTCGTCAACAAAACTGAATATAAGGATTACGCGATCCTCTATCGCGGCAATCATCAGTCGCGCGTCTTTGAAAAGATGCTGATGCAGAACCGCATACCGTACAAAATCTCGGGCGGCACCTCGTTCTTCTCACGGCCAGAAATTAAAGATCTGCTGGCCTATCTGCGCGTGCTCACTAACCCGGATGACGACAGCGCGTTTCTGCGCATCGTAAATACGCCGAAGCGCGAGATTGGCCCGGCGACGCTGCAAAAGCTGGGCGAGTGGGCGATGACCCGCAATAAAAGCCTGTTTACCGCCAGCTTTGATATGGGCCTGAGCCAGACGCTGACGGGGCGCGGATACGATAATCTCACCCGCTTCACCCACTGGCTTGGCGACGTGCAGCGTCTCGCAGAGCGTGAGCCGGTGGCGGCGGTGCGCGATCTTATCCACGGTATTGATTACGAATCCTGGCTATACGAAACGTCCGCCAGCCCGAAAGCGGCTGAGATGCGGATGAAAAACGTTAACCAGCTCTTTAGCTGGATGACTGAAATGCTGGAAGGCTCGGAAATCGACGAGCCGATGACCCTGACCCAGGTGGTCACCCGCTTCACCCTGCGCGACATGATGGAGCGCGGCGAGAGCGAAGAAGAGGCCGATCAGGTGCAGCTGATGACGCTGCATGCGTCGAAAGGTCTGGAGTTCCCGTATGTGTATCTGGTCGGTATGGAAGAGGGATTATTGCCGCACCAGAGCAGCATTGATGAAGACAACGTCGACGAGGAGCGCCGCCTGGCCTACGTGGGGATCACCCGCGCGCAGAAAGAGCTGACGTTCACGCTGTGCAAAGAGCGCCGCCAGTACGGTGAGCTGGTCCGCCCGGAGCCGAGCCGTTTTCTGCTGGAACTGCCGCAGGATGACCTGATTTGGGAGCAGGAGCGCAAGGTGATTACCGCTGAAGAGCGGATGCACAAGGGCCAGGCTAACGTGGCGAACATTCGCGCCATGCTGGCAAAAGCCAAAGAGAAAGGATGAGTCCGAAAGGCTTGTAGGCCGGGTAAGCGTAGGCCACCCGGCATTTTTCACGATCTTATTTCACTTCCAGCACCCAGTGCACATAGCTCTGCCACTGGCACTCCTGCTCGATCATCTCTGCCCCTAACGGGTGACGATCGATCCAGTTCTCCGGCAGCGTCAGCGAAAGCGTCTCGTCATTCGCCACCAGATTAATGGCAGGCAGCAGATCGTCGCGGCGACGGCTGGCAAACAGAATCGCCAGACGCAGCAGACGGCACAGATGCTCGGCCACGCGCGGCGGTACGGCGTTTTGCTGATGCAGAGAGGAGAGGTCGACGGCATTGGTCTGGTTCAGCAGCAGCGTTGCCAGCAATTTTTTCTGCGCGGGCGTATAGCCCGGCAGATCGAGATTCCGTACCAGATACGCTGCATGCGCCGGTGCCTGCTTAAAATCTATGCTTAACCCCACTTCGTGTAGCGCGCAGGCGCTCAGCAGCAGATCCCGGCTCAGATTATCAAGATCCCAGACGTTAGCGACCCGATCGGCGAAACGTGACGCCAGCTGCGATACGCGCCCTGCCTGATCGATATCAACCAGAAAACGACGCTGCACGTTGCGCAGGGTACGGCTGCGGATATCCTGATCGACCGCCAGATGCAGCATCCCGTAGACCAGACCCTCGCGCAGCGCGCCGCCGGCCAGAGTCATACACTGGATATTCAGCTCGGTGAAAATGGCGATAAGGATAGCCAGCCCGCTCGGGAAGACCAGGGCGCGCTCCAGCGTCAGGCCTTCAATTTCCAGCTCTTCCAGGCGTCCGCACTGAATGGCGCGCTGTTTTAGCTGCTGAAGTTTGGCAAGCGTGATCCGCTCGTCCATTCCCTGCGCCATCATGATTTCCTGCAGAGCCTGCACGGTACCCGAGGCGCCCACGCAGACCTTCCAGCCGTGATAGCGCAGCTCGTCCATCACCGGGCGCAACACGTCGCGCGCGGCGTTTTCCGCCTCGTCGAAGTTTTCTTTACCCAGATTACGATCGGTAAAATAGCGCTCAAGCCAGGTCACGCAGCCCATCGACAGGCTGAAGAGCGACGTTGCCTGCGCGCCGGTGCCGGTCACAAGCTCGGTACTGGCACCGCCGATATCCACCACCAGGCGGCGATCGTCACCCCCCGTGGTGTGTGCAACGCCCTGATAAATCAGGCGAGCTTCTTCTTCACCGCTGATAACCTGTACCGGACAACCCAGAATTTCCTGCGCTTTGGCAATAAAATCCACGGCGTTAACCGCCAGGCGGAGCGTGGCTGTAGCCACCACGGTGATTTGGGCATGAGGGATATCCTGCAGACGCTCGGCAAAGAGTCGCAGACACTGCCAGCCACGTTCCATGGCTTCAGGTGAGAGGTGATTGTCGCTGCTCAGGCCCGCCGCGAGGCGGACCTTGCGCTTGATGCGCGTCAGCGTTTGTATGCTTCCCGCCACCTCGCGCACAACCAGCATATGAAAACTATTCGAACCGAGATCAATTGCCGCATAAAGCGAGGTGGAGCTGAGCATATTTTTTTAACCTGAACGACGACGATTACGCGGTGCGCCGCCTGAACGACGCGGACCATTGCCGGAGCGTGGGCGGGTTAGACGCTTAGGCGGCGGCAGTTCGCTTAACAGCGCTTCCGGATTATATTTGCTCTGCGGAATAGAGTGACCGATATAGGTCTCGATGGCTGGAAGATTCAGCGCATACTCTTCACACGCAAGGCTAATTGAGTGACCGCTTGCGCCCGCACGACCGGTACGACCGATACGGTGTACGTAGTCTTCGCAGTCGTCTGGCAGATCGTAGTTAAAGACGTGCGTCACGGCTGGAATGTGTAAACCACGTGCCGCCACGTCGGTTGCGACCAGAATATCAAGATCGCCACGGGTAAATTCGTCGAGGATGCGCAGGCGTTTTTTCTGCGCCACGTCGCCGGTCAGCAGGCCAACACGGTGACCGTCCGCAGCCAGATGGCCCCAGATGTCCTCACAGCGGTGTTTGGTGTTTGCGAAGATAATGGCGCGGTCCGGCCACTCTTCTTCGATCAGCGTTTGCAGCAGACGCATTTTCTCTTCATTAGAAGGATAGAAGAGCTCTTCCTTAATGCGGTGACCCGTTTTCTGCTCAGGCTCCACTTCCACATATTCGGCGTTGTTCATCTGTTCAAACGCCAGTTCACGCACGCGATAAGAGAGGGTGGCAGAGAACAGCATATTCAGACGCTGATTGGCCGGCGGCATGCGGCGGAACAGCCAGCGGATATCTTTAATGAAGCCCAGATCGTACATACGGTCGGCTTCATCAAGCACCACAACCTGGATTGCGCCGAGATTAATGTGGTTCTGTTTGGCGTAATCGATAAGACGGCCGGTGGTACCGATCAGGATATCCACGCCGCTTTCCAGCACTTTCAGCTGCTTATCGTAGCCGTCACCGCCATAGGCCAGGCCAAGCTTGAGACCAGTAGCCTGTGCCAGGGGTTCAGCGTCTGCGTGGATCTGTACCGCCAGTTCTCGCGTCGGGGCCATAATGAGCGCGCGCGGCTGGTTAACTTTGCGGTCTGCAATCGCTGGGTGAGAAAGTAAATAATGAAACGTTGACGTCAAAAACGCCATCGTTTTGCCGGTACCGGTTTGCGCCTGCCCTGCAACATCGCGACCGGCCAGCGTCAGCGGCAGCGCGAGGGCCTGAATGGGCGTGCAGTTATGAAACCCTTTAGTTTCAAGGGCTTCGATCACTTTTGGGTGCAGGGCGAAGTCGGAAAACTTCTGTTCTGTTAAATGTGTTTTGCTCATAGTGTGGTAGAATATCAGCTTACTATTGCTTTACGAAAGCGTATCCGGTGAAATAAAGTCAACCTTTAGTTGGTTAATGCGACATCAACACGTCGTTGGTGGAGACAAAACCAACGTACCAGGCTTATTCCTGTGGAGTTATATATGAGCGATAAAATTATTCACCTGACTGACGACAGTTTTGACACGGACGTACTTAAGGCTGACGGGCTGATCCTCGTCGATTTCTGGGCTGAATGGTGTGGTCCTTGCAAAATGATCGCCCCGATTCTGGATGAGATCGCTGACGAATATCAGGGCAAACTGACCGTTGCCAAGCTGAACATCGACCAGAACCCGGGCACCGCACCAAAATACGGTATCCGTGGCATCCCGACCCTGCTGCTGTTCAAAAACGGCGAAGTGGCAGCGACCAAAGTGGGCGCGCTGTCCAAAGGTCAACTGAAAGAGTTCCTGGACGCTAACCTGGCGTAAGGTTTCTCCGCTGCGCGTTCAGAGCTCCCGGCTAAATGATGTGGAACTCTGGACGCCCGGCTGAAGTCGTGCTAAGTTAGCTATGACTTCGTTTTAAACATATCTTGTTGTTTGAATCTTGTTTTACCCGATACTTCCCGTTGTTGACATGAACAGTGCGTGAAGTGGCTAAATTCCGGGCTTGTCACTCAAATCCGTCTTGTCGTTTCAGTTCTGCGTTCTTTCCCTGTGACCAGACAGCGAACAGACATGAGTTGATGGCCGCTAAACAGGCATGGATGACCCTGCCATACCATTCACAACATTAAGTTCGAGAATCACCCCGAGTTTAAGAACCCACACCATTATGAATCTTACCGAATTAAAGAATACGCCGGTTTCTGAGCTGATCACTCTCGGCGAAAATATGGGGCTGGAAAACCAGGCTCGTATGCGCAAGCAGGACATCATTTTCGCCATCCTGAAGCAGCACGCTAAGAGTGGCGAAGATATCTTTGGCGACGGTGTGCTGGAGATATTGCAAGACGGATTTGGTTTCCTCCGCTCTGCAGACAGCTCCTACCTCGCCGGCCCTGACGACATCTACGTATCCCCTAGCCAAATCCGCCGTTTCAACCTCCGCACTGGTGACACCATTTCAGGTAAGATTCGTCCTCCTAAAGAGGGTGAACGCTACTTTGCGCTGTTGAAAGTCAACGAAGTTAACTTCGACAAACCTGAAAACTCGCGTAATAAGATCCTCTTTGAGAACTTAACGCCGCTGCACGCGAACTCTCGCCTGCGCATGGAGCGTGGTAACGGTTCGACCGAAGATTTAACGGCGCGCGTTCTGGATCTGGCATCACCTATTGGTCGCGGCCAGCGTGGTCTGATTGTGGCGCCGCCAAAAGCGGGTAAAACCATGCTGCTGCAGAACATCGCGCAGAGCATCGCCTATAATCACCCAGACTGCGTACTGATGGTGCTGCTGATTGACGAACGTCCGGAAGAAGTGACCGAGATGCAGCGTCTGGTTAAAGGTGAAGTGGTTGCTTCAACCTTCGACGAGCCAGCCTCTCGCCACGTTCAGGTTGCGGAAATGGTCATCGAGAAGGCGAAACGCCTGGTTGAGCACAAGAAAGACGTGATCATCCTGCTTGACTCCATTACCCGTCTGGCGCGCGCCTACAACACCGTGGTTCCGGCGTCCGGTAAAGTGCTGACCGGTGGTGTGGATGCTAACGCCCTGCACCGTCCGAAACGCTTCTTCGGTGCCGCGCGTAACGTGGAAGAGGGCGGCAGCCTGACCATTATCGCGACGGCGCTGATCGATACCGGTTCAAAAATGGACGAAGTGATTTACGAAGAATTTAAAGGTACAGGTAACATGGAACTGCATCTTTCTCGTAAGATCGCTGAAAAACGCGTCTTCCCGGCTATCGACTACAACCGTTCCGGTACCCGTAAAGAAGAGCTGCTCACCACGCAGGAAGAGCTGCAGAAAATGTGGATCCTGCGCAAAATCATCCATCCAATGGGTGAAATTGACGCGATGGAGTTCCTCATTAACAAACTGGCGATGACCAAAACCAACGACGATTTCTTCGACATGATGAAGCGCTCGTAACGCAAATAAAGCCAGCGAACGCCACGTTTTTACGTGGCGTTTTTCTTTTATGGATTATACGCTAGTACCCTGTACTCCCAATTTTTGACTGGGCGGTGCGACAATAAGATAATTCGCACAGTAAAAACATTAATAGCTTGAATAATAAACAAATGGAACTGTAAGAGGTTTGCTTTATAACTTCAGGCTCAGCGCCTTGATGGTTATACTTCCTTGACTAACATTTGTTGAGAACATCCATTGTGAACCTACTTGATACGTTTGCTGAACTAACCAGTATTTTCTTATTTACCACCTGCTTTTTGTTTCTGGCACGTAAGGTGGCGAAATATCTGGGGTTAGTGGATAAACCCAACTTTCGTAAACGTCATCAAGGCATGATCCCTCTGGTCGGTGGCATTTCTGTTTTCGCGGGGATCTGCTTCACGTTTGCTATCGCGGATTACTATATTCCGCATGCCAGGCTGTATCTGACCTGCGCGACGGTACTGGTGGTGGTTGGCGCTCTTGATGACCGTTATGATATTAGCGTCAAAATTCGCGCCTTCGTTCAGGCTGCTGTGGCGATCGCTATGATGGTTTTCGCTAAACTGCACTTGAGCAGCCTTGGCTATATTTTTGGCTCCTGGGAGATGGAACTCGGTCCGTTCGGTTACTTCCTGACGCTATTTGCCGTGTGGGTCGCAATCAACGCGTTCAACATGGTTGACGGTATTGATGGTTTGCTGGGAGGCTTGTCCTGCGTCTCGTTTGCCGCAATAGGTTTCATTTTATGGTTCGATGGGCAATATAGCCTTGCTATGTGGTGTTTTGCCATGATTGCGGCCATCCTGCCTTATATCTTGTTAAACCTCGGCGCATTGGGACGGCGCTATAAGGTATTCATGGGTGATGCGGGTAGCACCCTTATCGGCTTTACTATCATTTGGATCTTGCTGGAAACCACTCAGGGTGATGTTCATCCTGTTAGCCCGGTGACGGCATTATGGATTATCGCTATCCCGTTAATGGATATGGTTGCGATTATGTATCGCCGCCTGCGTAAAGGGATGAGTCCTTTCTCTGCTGACCGCCAGCACATTCATCACTTGATCATGCGAGCCGGGTTCACTTCCAGACAGGCATTTGTGCTTATTACGCTGGCGGCTGCTATTCTGGCGGGGATTGGCGTGACGGCGGAATATACACATTTTGTGCCTGAATGGGCTATGTTGGTATTGTTCTTGCTAGCTTTTTCTCTCTATGGCTACTGCATCAAGCGCGCATGGAAAGTAGCACGCTTCATTAAACGTATTAAGCGCAGGATGCGTCGTAACAGTGGCAAACATACAACATTAACTAAGTAAAACCGGGACTATGATGACTCAACCGTTGGCGGGAGCGAAATCAGTGGTAACTGAGAATGAACTGGATATTCGGGGTTTGTTTCGCCTGTTATGGGCAGGCAAACTTTGGATTGCGGGGATCGCGCTGGGGTTTGCGCTCCTGGCGCTGGCTTATACCTTCTTTGCAAAGCAAGAGTGGAGCGCCACGGCAATCACGGATAAACCAACGGTTAACATGCTTGGGGGATATTATTCCCAGCAGCAATTCCTGCGAAACCTGGACATTAAAGCCAGTCTTGCCACACCTGACCAGGCTTCCGTTATGGATGAAGCCTATAAAGAGTTTGTGATGCAGCTGGCTTCGTGGGATACCCGCCGCGATTTCTGGTCCCAGACTGACTACTTCAAGCAGCGTCGGGTGGATAACACTAAAGCCGATGCCGCCCTGCTGGACGATCTGATTAACAATATTCAGTTTATGCCGGGCGACGCGCTGCGTAACGTGAATGACAGCGTCAAGCTGATTGCAGAAACCGCGCCTGACGCCAACAACCTGCTGCGCCAGTACGTCGCGTTTGCCAGCCAGCGTGCCGCAAGCCATCTTAACGAAGAGCTTAAAGGTGCCTGGGCGGCCCGCAACATTCAGATGAAAGCGCAGGTGAAACGTCAGGAAGAGGTGGCGAATACCATTTTCGGTCGTCGCGTGCATAACGTTGAGCAGGCGCTGAAAATTGCGGAACAGCACAATATTTCCCGTACGGAGACGGACGTGCCGGCTGATGAGCTGCCTGATTCTGAAATGTTCCTGCTTGGTCGCCCTATGCTGCAGGCGCGCCTGGAAAACCTGAAGGCCGTTGGGCCTGATTTTGACCTCGACTACGATCAAAATCGCGCGATGCTTAATACGCTCAATGTCGGTCCATCCCTGGACCCGCGTTTTCAGACCTATCGTTATTTGCGAACGCCTGAAGAACCTGTAAAACGCGACAGTCCGCGCCGCGCATTCCTGATGATCATGTGGGGGATTGTGGGGGCACTCGTTGGTGCTGGCGTGGCGTTAACGCGTCGTCGTACAAACTAAGAACGCCGTTTACGATGAAGGCATAGCCTTCATCGTCTAATCGAAGAGAATCGATGTGAAAGTACTTACCGTATTTGGCACCCGGCCTGAGGCCATCAAGATGGCACCTCTGGTTCATGCGCTGGCCAGCGATCCTGATATTGAAGCGAAAGTGTGCGTCACGGCCCAGCACCGTGAGATGCTCGATCAGGTTTTAACGCTCTTCTCCATCGCCCCGGATTACGACCTTAATATTATGAAGCCGGGGCAAGGGTTGACGGAGATAACCTGCCGCATTCTACAAGATCTTAAGCCGATCCTGGAGTCATTCAAACCTGACGTGGTGCTGGTACACGGCGACACCACCACGACCGTGGCGACCAGTCTGGCCGCGTTTTACCAGCGTATTCCCGTGGGGCATGTTGAAGCGGGTCTGCGCACTGGCAATCTTTATTCGCCGTGGCCAGAGGAGGCCAACCGCACGTTAACGGGCCATCTGGCGATGTACCACTTTGCGCCAACGGAAAACTCGCGTCAGAACCTGCTGCGTGAAAATATTGCCGATAACAAAATCTTTGTCACCGGCAATACGGTCATTGATGCATTAATTTGGGTACGTGACCGCGTCCTCGCCAATGACGATCTTAAAAAAGAACTCGCTGCCCGCTATCCGTTCCTCCACAACGGCAAAAAAACCATCCTGGTCACAGGCCATCGGCGCGAAAGCTTTGGCCGCGGTTTTGAGCAAATCTGTCACGCGCTGGCGGAAATTGCGGCGCAGAACGACGATGTGCAAATTGTCTATCCGGTTCACCTCAATCCTAACGTCAGCGAGCCGGTTAACCGCATTCTGGGTCATGTCGACAATGTCCTGCTGATTGAACCTCAGGATTACCTGCCGTTTGTCTGGCTGATGAACCATTCCTGGCTGATCCTCACCGATTCCGGCGGCATTCAGGAAGAGGCGCCCTCTCTCGGTAAACCGGTGCTGGTAATGCGTGAAACGACCGAACGTCCTGAAGCGGTCAAAGCCGGTACCGTCCGTCTGGTCGGCACCAACGCGCAGCTCATCGTCGAAGAGGTCACGCACCTGCTGCACGACGATGAAGCCTACCAGGCGATGAGCCGGGCCCATAATCCGTATGGAGACGGGCAGGCCTGTGGCCGTATTTTGCATGCACTTAAACACAATCGGGTATCGCTATGAGTTTTAATACCATCTCTGTCATTGGTCTTGGCTACATCGGCCTGCCCACCGCGGCGGCGTTTGCCTCTCGTCAAAAACAGGTTGTCGGTGTGGATATCAACGCCCGCGCGGTGGAGACCATTAACCGTGGCGAAATTCATATTGTGGAGCCTGCTCTTGACCGCGTGGTGAAAGAGGCGGTGGAGGGAGGCTTCCTGCGTGCCAGCACGATCCCGGTAGAAGCGGATGCCTACCTGATTGCCGTTCCAACGCCCTTTAAAGGCGACCACGAGCCCGACATGGCGTTCGTTGAGGCGGCGGCAAGATCCATCGCACCGGTGCTGAAGAAAGGGGCGCTGGTGATCCTGGAGTCGACCTCCCCGGTGGGGGCCACCGAGCAGATGGCACAGTGGCTGGCCGACGCGCGCCCTGATTTACGTTTCCCGCAGCAGGCGGGAGAGCAGGCGGATATCAACATCGCCTACTGTCCGGAGCGCGTGCTGCCGGGTCAGGTCATGGTCGAGCTGATTAAAAACGACCGCGTTATTGGCGGTATGACGCCCGTCTGTTCCGAACGCGCCAGCGCGCTGTACAAGATTTTCCTTGAAGGCGAGTGCGTGGTAACCAACTCCCGCACTGCCGAGATGTGCAAGCTGACGGAAAATAGCTTCCGCGACGTGAATATCGCTTTTGCGAACGAACTGTCGCTGATTTGTGCCGATCAGGGGATTAACGTCTGGGAATTGATTAGCCTGGCGAATCGCCATCCGCGTGTAAACATACTCCAGCCGGGCCCGGGTGTGGGCGGGCACTGTATCGCCGTCGACCCGTGGTTTATCGTGGCGCAAAATCCAGCGCAGGCACGCCTGATCCGCACCGCGCGTGAAGTGAACGACAGCAAGCCTCATTGGGTGCTCAGTCAGGTTAAATCGACGGTAGCGGATTGCCTGGCAGAGAGCGGCAAGCGCGCCAGCGAGCTGAAGATTGCCTGCTTTGGTCTGGCATTTAAACCCAATATTGACGATCTGCGTGAAAGCCCGGCGATGGAAATTGCCGAGATGATTGCCGAATGGCACAAGGGTGAAACGCTGGTGGTTGAGCCGAACATTCATGAATTACCGGCAAAACTGGCGGGGCACTGCACGCTGACGGCGCTGGACGACGCGCTGGCGACGGCGGACGTGCTGGTGCTGCTGGTGGATCACAAAGCGTTTAAAGCGACGTCCGGAGATGCCGTTCGTCAGCAGTATATTGTCGATACTAAAGGCGTCTGGCGTTGAACAGCCTGAATGGGGTGCTCGAGTCCCTGCAGTGGGAGAGTGCCTTTTTCGGCCTGCCGTCGGCCATCGTGCGCCTGCGCGACGACGCGCCGGTACTGGCTGAATCGGATTTCACCGCCTGGCAACGGGTGCAGGCGAAGATCCCGGCGGAGCGTGCCGATCTGCTTGACGCGCTCCAGCAATACGGCTTTCAGCTGGTTGAAGGTGAGGTCGATCTTTCCATTACCCTTTCCCGACACGATGCGTCCGGCGCGGAAACGGCAACGGAACAGGATATTCCCGCGCTGCGTGAGATGGCGGCCCAGGCCTTTGCGCAGAGCCGCTTTCGCGCGCCCTGGTACGCGCCAGACGATAGCGGACGTTTCTATGCCCAGTGGATTGAGAATGCGGTTAAAGGCACCTTTGACCATGTCTGTCTGGTTTTCCGCACAGGAGACTGTCAGATCCAGGGGTTCGTTTCGCTGCGTAAGCTCAACGCGCGCGAGGCGCGTATTGGCTTATTAGCCGGGCGCGGCATTGGCGAAAAACTCATGCAGGCGGCGCTGCACTGGGCGCAGCAGCAACAGCTTGTGACGCTGCGGGTAGCGACCCAGCTGGGCAACACCGCCGCGCTTAAACGTTATATTGCGAGTGGTGCCAACATCGACGCCACCGCCTACTGGTTATACAGGTGACAAGATGATTCCATTTAACGCACCCCCCGTCGTTGGCACGGAACTCGACTATATGCAGTCTGCCATGGGCAGCGGCAAGCTCTGCGGTGACGGCGGTTTTACCCGTCGCTGCCAGCAGTGGATGGAGCAGCGTTTTCGCAGCGCCAAAGTGTTGCTGACCCCGTCCTGTACGGCATCCCTGGAGATGGCGGCGCTGCTGCTGGATATTCAGCCCGGCGATGAAGTGATTATGCCGAGCTATACCTTCGTCTCCACCGCGAATGCCTTTGTCCTGCGCGGGGCGAAAATTGTCTTTGTAGATATCCGCCCGGATACCATGAACATTGATGAGACGCTGATTGAAGCGGCAATCACCGACAAAACGCGCGCAATCGTGCCGGTTCACTACGCGGGCGTGGCCTGTGAAATGGACACCATTATGGCCATCGCCAAAAAACATAACCTGTTTGTGGTGGAAGATGCCGCGCAGGGCGTTATGTCCACCTACAAGGGGCGCGCGCTGGGCACCATCGGCCATATCGGCTGCTTTAGCTTTCACGAAACCAAAAACTACACGGCGGGTGGTGAAGGTGGCGCGACGCTGATTAACGACCGGGCGCTCGTGGAGCGTGCGGAAGTGATCCGTGAAAAAGGCACCAACCGCAGCCAGTTCTTCCGCGGTCAGGTAGACAAATACACCTGGCGCGATATTGGCTCCAGCTATCTGATGGCGGATCTGCAGGCGGCGTACCTGTGGGCGCAGCTGGAAGCCGCGGAGCGTATCAACCTGCAGCGTCTCTCCCTGTGGCAAACCTATTACGATGCGCTTGCGCCTCTGGCTAAAGCCGGGCGTATCGAGCTGCCGACCATCCCGGCAGACTGCGTCCACAACGCGCATATGTTCTACATCAAGCTGCGCGATAACGACGACCGCAGCGATCTCATCGCCTGGCTGAAAGAGGCCGAAATTATGGCGGTGTTCCACTATATCCCGCTGCACTCAAGCCCGGCCGGAGAAGCGTTTGGCACGTTTGCGGGTGAAGACCGTTACACTACGAAAGAAAGTGAGCGTTTGCTTCGCCTGCCGCTGTTCTACAACCTCGCGCCTGTTAACCAGCGTACGGTGATTAATACCCTTCTGAGCTATTTCGGCTGATATGTCTCTGGCAAAAGCATCGGTGTGGACCGCCGCGTCCACGCTTGTAAAAATTGGCGCCGGGCTGCTGGTCGTCAAGCTCCTGGCCGTCTCATTTGGCCCGTCTGGCGTTGGGCTGGCGGGGAATTTCCGCCAGCTTGTCACCGTCCTTGGGGTGCTGGCCGGTGCGGGAATCTTCAACGGCGTGACCAAATACGTTGCTCAGCATCATGATGATGCGGCTCAGCTGCGCAGGGTGGTGGGCACCTCTTCGGCCATGGTCACGGGTTTTTCGACCCTGATAGCGATTATCTTTCTGCTGGCGGCGGCGCCCATCAGCCAGGGGTTGTTCGGCCACACCCATTATCAGGGGTTGGTGCGTCTGGTGGCGCTGGTTCAGATGGGCATTGCCTGGGCGAACCTGCTGCTGGCGCTGATGAAAGGCTTTCGCGATGCCGCCGGAAACGCGCTGGCGTTAATCCTGGGCAGCGTCATCGGCGTGATCGCCTATTACTTTTGCTATCGCCTGGGTGGCTATGAAGGCGCACTGCTGGGCTTAGCGCTGGTTCCGGCGCTGGTTGTTGTGCCTGCGGCGTTGATGCTGATGCGTCGGGGCGTCATTCCTCTGAGCTACCTCAAACCGCAGTGGGACAAGGCGCTTGCCAGCCAGCTGGGCAAATTCACCCTGATGGCGCTCATTACATCCGTCACGCTGCCGGTGGCCTACGTGATGATGCGAAACCTGCTGGCGGCGCACTACAGCTGGGATGAAGTGGGGATCTGGCAGGGCGTAAGCAGTATTTCCGACGCCTACCTACAGTTTATTACGGCTTCCTTTAGCGTTTATTTGCTGCCAACCTTATCGCGCTTGACGTCCAGACAGGATATCACGCGCGAGATTTTTCGCTCGCTGCGCTTTGTGTTGCCGGCCGTCGCGGCGGCCAGCTTTACCGTCTGGCTATTGCGCGATGTCGCCATCTGGATGCTGTTCTCGGCGAAGTTCACCGCCATGCGCGATCTCTTTGCCTGGCAGCTGGTGGGTGATGTGCTGAAAGTAGGTGCTTACGTTTTCGGCTATCTGGTGATAGCAAAAGCGTCCCTGCGGCTGTATATCCTGGCGGAAATCAGCCAGTTTGTATTACTGACGTCGTTCTCGCACTGGCTGATACCCGCGCACGGTGCGCTGGGGGCGGCTCAGGCCTATATGGCAACCTATATCGTTTATTTCGCTGCCTGTTGCGGCGTATTTTTATTGTGGCGTAAACGCGCATGACTGCACTGATTCACATCCTGGGATCGGATATCCCACACCATAACCAGACCGTTTTGCGGTTCTTCAACGACGCGCTGGCACCGGGTAATCCCGATGCCCGTGAGTTTATGGTTGCAGGTCAGGATAAGGGCCTGAGCGAGGCGTTTCCGGCACTGACGATTCGCTTCTGGCCGGATAAGGCCACGCTGGCGAAGGCGGTCGTTGCCAGAGCCAAAGCGGATCGTAAGCAACGTTTCTTCTTCCACGGGCAGTTCAATACCGGCCTGTGGCTGGCACTGCTCAGCGGGGGGATTAAACCCTCCCAGTTCAGCTGGCATATCTGGGGAGCCGATCTCTACGAAGTCTCCCGCGGCTGGAAATTCCGTCTTTTCTATCCTCTGCGCCGCATGGCCCAGGGGCGCGTGGGCTGCGTTTTTGCTACCCGCGGCGATCTCAACTATTTTGCTAAACAGCACCCGAACGTGCGCGGCGAGTTGCTCTATTTCCCCACCCGCATGGATCCGTCGCTGAACGCCATGGCACATGACGCGGTGCGTGAAGGTAAGCTGACCATTCTGGTGGGAAATTCCGGCGATCGCAGTAATGAACACGTCGCGGCGCTGCGGGCGGTGCATCAGCAGTTTGGCGACACGGTGAACGTGGTGGTGCCGATGGGGTATCCGGCCAATAACGATGCCTACATCAATGAGGTACGCCAGCAGGGGCTGGCGCTGTTTAGCGCTGAGAATCTCAACATCCTCAGCGATAAGCTGGATTTTGATGAATATCTTGCGCTGCTGAGAAAATGCGATCTCGGCTATTTCATCTTTGCCCGGCAGCAGGGCATTGGCACGCTGTGTCTGCTGATTCAGGCGGGGGTACCGTGCGTGCTCAACCGCGACAACCCGTTCTGGCTGGACATGACCGAACAGCATATTCCGGTGCTGTTTACCTCAGACGCGCTGAGCGTTGAGGTCGTGCGGGAAGCGCAGCGCCAGCTGGCGCTGGTGGATAAAAGTACCATCGACTTCTTTAGCCCGAACTATCTCACGCCGTGGCATCGCGCGCTGCGTATCGCTTCAGGAGACAAAGCATGAGTCAGTTGCAATTCAGCGGCTTACTGGTTGTCTGGCTTCTGAGCACCCTGTTTATCGCCACGCTGACCTGGTTTGAATTCCGCCGGGTGCGCTTCAACTTTAACGTGTTCTTCTCGTTACTGTTTCTGCTGACCTTCTTTTTCGGCTTCCCGCTTACCAGCATACTGGTCTTCCGATTTGACGTGAGCGTCGCGCCGCCGGAAATCCTGCTTCAGGCGCTTCTGGCCGCGACCTGCTTCTATGCGGTTTACTATGTTACCTATAAAACGCGTCTGCGTTCGGCGCAGGCCACGGCCCCTCGTCGCGCGCTTTTTACCATGAACCGGGTGGAGACCCATCTGACGTGGGTGATGCTGATGACCATCGCCCTGGTCAGCGTCGGTATCTTCTTCATGCATAACGGCTTCCTGCTGTTTAAGCTCCACTCCTACAGCCAGATTTTTTCTGCCGAAGTCTCGGGCGTGGCGCTTAAGCGTTTCTTCTACTTCTTCATCCCGGCTATGCTGGTGATCTTCTTCCTGCGCCAGGACAGCAAAGCGTGGCTGTTCTTCCTGGTGAGCACCGTCGCGTTTGGTATCCTGACCTACATGATTGTGGGCGGCACGCGTGCGAACATCATCATCGCCTTCGCCATCTTCCTGTTTATCGGCATCATCCGCGGCTGGATCTCGCTGTGGATGCTGGCTGCAGCAGGCGTGTTTGGCATCGTGGGGATGTTCTGGCTGGCGCTGAAGCGGTATGGGATGAACGTGGCGGGTGATGAAGCGTTTTACACGTTCCTCTACCTGACGCGCGATACGTTCTCGCCGTGGGAAAACCTGGCGCTGCTGCTGCAGAATTACGACAAGATTGATTTCCAGGGGCTGGCGCCGATTGTTCGCGACTTCTACGTGTTTATTCCGACGTGGCTATGGCCGGACCGGCCAGGCGTGGTGCTCAATACCGCGAACTATTTTACCTGGGAAGTGCTGAACAACCATTCCGGACTGGCAATTTCACCTACGCTGATCGGTTCCCTGGTGGTGATGGGCGGAGCGTGGTTCATTCTGCCCGGTGCGGTTGCCGTGGGGTTGATTATTAAGTGGTTCGACTGGCTTTACCTGCGCGGTAATGAAGAGACCAACCGCTACAAAGCGGCCATTTTGCACAGTTTCTGCTTTGGTGCCATTTTCAATATGATCGTTCTGGCGCGTGAAGGACTGGATTCATTCGTTTCGCGCGTGGTGTTTTTCATGGTCGTTTTCGGCCTCTGCCTGTTGCTGGCCAAACTGCTGTACTGGCTGTTTGACAGCGCGGGGCTTGTGCACAAGCGCGAGCGGCAGGGCAGCACAACGCTGTCGCAAGTCTGAGTAAGGATAGTAATGACTGATAATACTTCTGCACCGCGCTATGCGCTTCGTGGTCTGCAGCTTATTGGCTGGCGCGATATGCAGCACGCGCTGGATTTTCTGTTCGCCGAAGGCCAGATGAAATCCGGCACGTTGGTCGCCATCAATGCGGAAAAGATGCTGGCGGTTGAGGACAACGCCGAGGTCAAAAGCCTGATAGACGCGGCCGAATTTAAATACGCGGACGGCATCAGCGTGGTCCGCTCTATCCGTAAAAAGTATCCTGACGCTAATGTTTCCCGCGTGGCGGGTGCCGATCTCTGGGAGCAGCTTATGGCCCGCGCGGGTGCGCAGGGTACGCCCGTGTTCCTGATTGGAGGGAAGCCGGAGATACTGGCCCAGACGGAGGAGAAACTGCGTCGTCAATGGAATGTTAATATTGTCGGCAGCCAGGACGGTTACTTCAAACCGGAAGATCGGCAGGCGCTGTTTGAGTGCGTTCGCGACAGCGGGGCGAAAATTGTCACCGTGGCGATGGGATCCCCGCGGCAGGAGATCCTAATGCGTGACTGCCGTCTGGTCTGTCCGGATGCCCTCTACATGGGCGTCGGCGGCACCTACGACGTCTTTACCGGCCACGTTAAGCGTGCGCCAAAGGTCTGGCAAAATCTGGGGCTGGAGTGGCTGTACCGCCTGCTATCGCAACCGACGCGTATTAAACGACAGATCCGACTGCTTCGCTACCTCGCCTGGCATTACACCGGCAAAATGTAATCAAAATGTAGCGCGATATGCTATTCGCGCTGCAACTCGCCTGCAAAACTGCTGATAATCTGTGCAATGCATTCATTTTTTTTATGCATCGTTTGCCATTTGGTCGATTTTAAGAAACCATTCGCACCGTATTTTAGTCCCCCTAAAAAACAATACCCGGTATTAAGCCGGGAAACAGCAAACACAATCGAGGATCTATGGCAGAGAAACAACCGGAGCTACAGCGTGGGCTGGAAGCTCGTCATATTGAACTGATAGCGCTGGGCGGCACTATCGGCGTAGGCCTGTTTATGGGCTCCGCAAGCACGCTCAAGTGGGCAGGCCCTTCCGTTTTACTGGCATATATCATCGCCGGGCTGTTTGTCTTCTTCATCATGCGCTCCATGGGCGAAATGCTCTTCCTGGAGCCGGTAACCGGCTCTTTCGCCGTTTACGCGCACCGTTATATGAGCCCCTTCTTCGGCTACCTCACGGCCTGGTCATACTGGTTTATGTGGATGGCGGTGGGCATCTCAGAGATCACCGCGATAGGAGTCTACGTCCAGTTCTGGTTCCCGGACATGGTTCAGTGGATACCCGCGCTCATTGCCGTGGGGCTGGTAGCGCTGGCAAACCTCGCTGCCGTGCGCCTTTACGGTGAAATTGAGTTCTGGTTCGCGATGATCAAGGTCACCACCATTATCGTGATGATTGTCGTCGGCCTGGGCGTGATTTTCTTCGGCTTTGGCAACGGTGGACACGCTATCGGCTTTGGCAACCTGACCGAAAACGGCGGCTTCTTTGCTGGCGGCTGGAAGGGCTTTCTGACGGCGCTGTGTATCGTTGTGGCCTCGTATCAGGGCGTGGAGCTTATTGGTATTACCGCCGGTGAAGCGAAAAATCCGCAGGTCACGCTGCGTAGCGCGGTAGGCAAAGTGCTGTGGCGTATCCTGATTTTCTACGTGGGCGCGATTTTCGTGATCGTGACCATCTTCCCGTGGAATGAAATTGGCACAACGGGCAGCCCGTTTGTATTAACCTTTGCCAAAATTGGTATCACGGCAGCGGCGGGTATCATCAACTTTGTGGTCCTGACGGCCGCGCTGTCAGGCTGTAACAGCGGAATGTACAGCTGTGGCCGCATGCTCTATGCGCTCTCGAAGAATAACCAGCTGCCTGCGGCGATGAGTAAAGTCTCACGTGCCGGCGTGCCGGTAGCGGGTGTGGCGGTTTCTATTGCGATCCTGCTGATTGGCTCTTGCCTGAACTACATCATTCCCAACCCGCAGCGCGTGTTCGTTTACGTCTACAGCGCCAGCGTACTGCCGGGCATGGTGCCATGGTTTGTTATCCTCATCAGCCAGCTGCGTTTCCGTCATGCGCATAAAAAGGCAATTGAAAGCCATCCGTTCCGCTCAATTCTGTTCCCCTATGCGAACTATTTGACCATGGCGTTCCTGATTTGCGTATTAATCGGGATGTACTTTAATGAAGATACCCGCATGTCGCTGTTTGTCGGGATGATATTCCTGGCGGCCGTGACGGCCGCTTATAAGATTTTTGGCCTGGGTCGCCGCGCCACCACGCATAAAGTGGAGGAATAAGCGGCAAAATGTGCAAACCATAACCAAACGCGCATTTTTTTCAAAAAAGCACTAGACAGCGGGGACGGAGGTACGTAATATCCAGCCCCGCAACGGCGCTAAGCGCCCGTAGCTCAGCTGGATAGAGCGCTGCCCTCCGGAGGCAGAGGTCTCAGGTTCGAATCCTGTCGGGCGCACCATTAACCCGGTGCTGGAGCTGCGGTGGTCTGAGAAGTAGTCAGTACCGCGTGAAAGAATACAGTGGTGGCTATAGCTCAGTTGGTAGAGCCCTGGATTGTGATTCCAGTTGTCGTGGGTTCGAATCCCATTAGCCACCCCATTATTTGAAAGAGTTGTGAATTGCGAAGGTGGCGGAATTGGTAGACGCGCTAGCTTCAGGTGTTAGTGTCCTTTGGATGTGGGGGTTCGAGTCCCCCCCCTCGCACCACGACTTTTTAAATGAATTGAACTAAAAATTCAAAAAAGCAGTACATCGGCGAGTAGCGCAGCTTGGTAGCGCAACTGGTTTGGGACCAGTGGGTCGGAGGTTCGAATCCTCTCTCGCCGACCAATTTTGAACCCCGCTTCGGCGGGGTTTTTTGTTTTCTGCCATTTTTCACCCCTGTAGTGATTCCCCGACAGCGTCCTGATTCATTGTCGCGATTTAGCGACATCCAATCGATTGAAAATGAAAGAATTATTCTTTTATCTGTTTTGCTGTCTCCGCCTGGCGACAGATTTCTGCCTTTATTGGCACATTGTGGGGCTTGAGACGCCGCTTAACAGCATAATTTCCTTTTATCTTAAAATGTTGCGTTATGTAAAAGTTACTGGTGTTATGTTGGCACGTTATGTGCAATAATATGCGTGTAGATGCTCATTCCATCTCTTATGTTCGCCTTAGTGCCTCATAAACTCAGGAATGACGCAGAGCCATTTACGGTGCTTATCGTCCACTGACAGATGTCGCTTCGGCCTCATCAGACACCATGGGCATAACGTTGAGTGAAGCACCAAATATGTTGTCTTACAGACCTGTTTTAACGCCTGCTTTTATAGCAGGCGTTTTTTTATGCCTTATTCTTGATACCTGCGCACGATCAGGGCAACTATCAACAGGGCCACTGACGAGACAGCGTAGAGTGCCTCTACTGAGCCAAACGCTGAGGCCACCACCGCAGCAATGCCGGTGAAAAGAGAGGCGCTAAGCGTTTGCCAGCGCCACGCTTTACCGCTGGCCGAAGCGGTTTGCGTGATATGAAAACTACTGAGTACGCCAAACGTCCCGGCCGCGAAGAGAACGTTCGAGGCCAGATGGGCGACAAAGATTATCCCCAGCGCATACCCTATCCAACCGGTCATAAACGGCAGCATCCCATAAGCGACCAGAAAGATGCCAAGGCAAAGCAATAATCGAGGCGTATGAGTTGCAAAACGCGCCAGGCTGTCTCTTTTTAGCAGTAAAGGGCCGCACAGCTGCCCCATGCTTCTCGCGAACAGCAGCGGGAGAGCAAGGCCCGCCGCATCCTGGGGTCGGAGCTGCTGGGCCAGCGCCGGAAGAAGCGCCATCGCAGGTGACCCGACGGCGGCCAGCGCGGGCAAAATGAGCAGGCTGCGCTTCTGTCGAACGGTTAACGTCTGCCAGCGTAATGCCGCGGGAGCCTCCTCTTCACCGGGTGCAGGCAGCGATGGCGAAGAAAACCGGCGCCCAGCCAGCCATAGCAGTAACAATGACCCCAAAAAGCTGGCGGCGTCGATGGCCAGCAGGGTAAATACGGATGTCTTTTCAAACAGCACCACGCCCAGGCCGGTCCCCAGCAACACCTGTGAAGCAAAAATCACATTTTCCAGACAGGTCGCAGCAGGCAGCTCCGCTTCGCTGAGACCGCGCTTGAAAAGCAGCGTTAGCGCGGGCCAGCTCATCCCGCCGAGCAGCGCTTCGGCGGACTGCACGGCCAGCAGCGCGGCAATGCTGTGATAACCCACGCCAAGCAGGGGAAAGAGCAGGGCGATCAGGCCCAGCCCCTCGGTCAGTATCAGCAGGGTTATCGGAGAACAACGTGAGCACAGCTTTTCGCCGAATTTGCTGCCGATGAACCCCGGTACCGTAGCGAAAAGAAAAGCGAGGGTGAGCAGAGCGGGCGGCGCTGACCACGCTAACAGCAAGCCGAAGACCACAACCTGGGTTAAGCCATTCCCCAGCGAAGAAAAGATAAAAGCACAGGCAAGCAGGCGCAGCCAGCGGTGACAGCGCAGCGCCTGGATAAGCGCATATAAAAGCGAGTTCATGAAGATTTCCTTTCAAAAACGATTTAGTCCACGCTGCAGAAAGTGCGCGTGTGTGAAAAAAAGTTAATGAAAAGACATCGTTACATTGGCGGGTTCGTTTTCGGATGCAGGTGTAAAGAATGTAGCAGGAGAAGGGCGATAAAAAAAGGAGGCCATTTGGCCTCCCGATCGATTACTGCTGCGTACCGTTATTTTGCAGCGTCAGCAGCAGCCCATCACGCCGCATGGCGGCAGCTTCTTCCGGCTTATGCTGCTTGTCCAGCGTATCGGCAAGCCACGCGTAGTCGAAAGCATCCGGACGCTGCTTCAGGGCCGCGCGGAAGGCGAGGCTCGCCTCCTGCCATTCGCCGTGCTTCATCAGCGACTGACCCAGCGTGCTCCACAGCAGCGGGCGGTCGCCGACGGTCTTGATCTGCTGGCGCAGCACTTTCTCGACTTGCTCTGGGTTATTGGTTTTCAGGCGCGGGATCACCATCACCAGACGATCGTCGTACTGGCGCTTGAGACCGTCGAGGAGGATCTCCTGGGCGGTGTCATGATCGTCACATTCAATAAGATGTTCCGCCATGGCAACCTGCAGAGGAACCTGCTGGCGCGTTTTCCGGCTCTGATTCTTCCACCACGTTTTCAGGCCGTCGCTGCCCAGGTCGGCGCGCGCCTGATCCATCAGACCAATCCACGCCAGACGCTGGAGCTCGTCGCGATGTTCATCGTCGCCTACCCCGGCTTTCGCCATGGACGGGATGATGTCCAGCAGCGAGCCCCAGGCGCCGGTACGAATATAGGCCTGCTCGGCAAGACGCAGTACTTCCGGATGACGTGGCGCGACTTCCAGCAGACGGTCGATACCGTGGCGAGCCGCATGATTCTCATTGCGCGCCAGCTGCAGACGAACGCGGGTGATTTCCACCGGAATCGGGTCGCCGTGAGCCAGCTCAGCCGCCCGCTCCAGGTGCTGATTGGCGCGGGCTTCATCACCGCGCTGCTGCGCCGCTTCGGCCGCCAGCAGATAGTTCACCACCGGCTGTTCGGCATGGTCGGCGTTTTTCGACATCAGCTTTTCAACCTGCTGATAGTCACCTTCTGCAAGCTTCAGCAGGGCCTGCTCGGTCTGCTTACGGGCGCGGCGGCGCTTACGGCCAACGAACCAGCCGCGCGTATGCGCGCCGGTACGGAAAATACGGCGGAGGATCCATTCGATCGCAAACAGCACCACCACTGCGAGGATCAGAATAATCACCAGACCCGTTACGCTGGTTTCGATGTTGTAATTATCGGTCTGGATCAGGACATAGCCCTGGTGCCCCGCAAGCATCGGTCCCAGCACGATCCCGGCGATCAGCAGGATGAAGAGTAAGAGGACTTTTAGCATCATTACTCTCCTTGTGGTGCGCTTTCTGGCGCTGGAGCCGGAGCCGGTGCAGCCCCACCCGTCTGCTCTGCCGGTACGCCCGGCTGTGCCAGCAGGTTACGCACGCGCGTCTGCATCAGTTTCTCCAGAATCGGCTGGCTGGCCAGCTTATCCGGGACGTTCATGGTGATGTTCTGCTGGCTCAGCTTGTCGATGTCTTCGAGGAACGCGGTGGTCGTCGCATCATCGGTGTTGTAGTAAGCGCGTACCCACGTCGAGACGTTATCCAGCGCCTGTTTGTAGGTCTCTTCCTGATGACGCGGCACAGCCTGCGCCGCCACCAGCAGGCGGGAACGGATGTTCTCGCGCAGGTAGATATCCTGATTCGGCGCTAACAGCGGTACGGCGGTTTCATCGCGGCGACGGATGGTGATAAAGCTGTCCATAAAGTTCTGCCAGCTTTTCTGCAGGTTAATGCGCCATTCGCTCAGGGAGCTGGAAAGCTCTGTACCGTCGGAATCCATGGGGGAGTCGTCGTCGTTGTTATCCGCCAGCTGCAGGTTATCGATCTGGTTCGAAAGCTGGTTCACCTTGAGGATAATGCCGTCGTAATCCACCTGCGAAACGGCGGAGAGGCTGGCGATATCTTCGGTGATCGCGCGACGAGCGGTGATGAGGCTCGGGTCGTTCATGTCTGCCAGGCTCGCATCGGCGCTTTTCAGCAGCGCGGCGGCAGTGGTGACGTCCTGATCGCTCCACAGCTTACGCCCGGCGAGCTTCACCAGGAAATCAGCCTGCGAGAGCAGCCAGGTTTTGGCATCGGTGCCGGAAATCGTGGCGACCTTCTGCTGCACGTCGCCCAGCTGTTTGGTCAGCGCTTCCTGTTTGCTGTTCGCTTCGGCGAGCGCAGCGGCCTGCTGCTTAATTACCGCTTCCAGCTCGGTTTTCTGCGATTCCTGCGCTTTTTGCAGGGCGGTGAGCTGATTGACCAGCGCGTCGTTGGTGGACGTCTGATTCGCGCTCTGTTGCTTCACCAGCCCGTACAGGCCAACGCCCGCTGCCAGCGCAATGGCGATGGCAATCGCGCTCAGCGCGAGGCTGGTTTTGTTGCTGCCGTTTTTCTTCTCAGCGGTTTTCTCAGTCGTCTCTGGCTGTGGCGTCGTCTCCACAGTCTCCCTGGTTTCTTCAACCACGGCGGAGGATTTGTCGTGTTCCGTCATTATGGCTTCCCATTTGAGAGTTATTGTAATGCGCGCAGCAGCGCATCGTTGTCGGCGTTATCAGCGATCCGAATATCCTGCCAGCCCAGTTCCCGGGCCTGGTTCGCCAGACGCTCACTGACGACAAGAAGCCGACAGCGGAGTAACCAGTTTTCGCGATACCAAAGCGGTATCAGCGTCCAAAGCTGTTGTAACATTTCACCGCTGGTGACCACCAGCGTGTTGATGCCTCGCGCGTGCCAGCGCATCGCCTCTTCCGCGCCATCGTAGTGTTTTGCGCAGCGCTGATAGCACTCAACGAACGTCACGTTCGCACCCCGTTCACGCAGTGTTTCGCCCAGCAGCTCACGGCCACCGTTGCCGCGTAAAATGAGCGCGCGCTTTCCTGCAACGGTTTGTAATTCAGGTAATTGTAGCAAGACTTCACTGATTTCCCGATCTAACGGGTAACGAACGTCGACGCCGCTTACGGTATGCAGCGCCAGTGCCGTTGTGCGGCCAATCGCGAAATAACGGGGGACGGTTGGCCAGGCCAGGCCCTGCTGCTGCAACTGCGCGTGGGCAAATTCCACGGCATGCTGCGACAGCGCAAACAGCAGGTCGCCTTCCTGAAGGGTATTCATCTGGTCGACGAGCGCAGAAAGCTCGCGGCCGGGGGAGAATTCAATAAGCGGAAAACTCCAGGCCACCTGCCCCAGTGCGCGCAGACGGCTCACTAACTGCTCTCCTGCGGGAGAAGGGCGGGTGACGAGAATGCTCATGCAGGGGGTTCTCCATTATAAACGTCAGCCAGGATCTCGCGGGCGCCGTTATCCAGTAATTCTTCCGCCAGGGACACGCCAAGCTGCTCGGCATCTTGCGCTTTGCCGCGACGTTCGCCGCGCACCATCTGCGAACCGTCCGGAGCACCCACCAGCGCGCGCAGCCACAGTTCACCTTCTGTTAATTCAGCATAGCTGCCAATCGGCACCTGGCACCCGCCTTCGAGGCGGGTATTCATCGCCCGCTCGGCTTTTACGCGGATAGCGGTCTCGTCATGGTTCAGCGGCGCGAGCAGTTCGCGGGTACGCGTATCGTCCAGACGGCACTCAACGCCGACAGCGCCCTGGCCCACGGCCGGCAGCGACAGCTCTGGCGGCAACGCCACGCGAATGCGCGACGCCAGACCCAGACGCTTCAGGCCAGCAACGGCGAGAATAATGGCATCGTAATCGCCGTTATCCAGCTTGCCCAGACGCGTGCCGACGTTACCGCGCAGCGAGCGAATGATCAGATCGGGACGACGCTCCGCCAGCTGACACTGACGGCGTAAACTGGACGTGCCAACCACGCTTCCTTCTGGCAGCGCGTCGAGCGAGTCATAGCGGTTAGAGACAAACGCGTCGCGCGGATCTTCGCGCTCGCAGATGGTCACCAGCCCCAGCCCTTGCGGGAACTCGACGGGCACGTCTTTCATCGAATGTACGGCGATATCGGCGCGGTTCTCAAGCAATGCCAGTTCCAGCTCTTTGACAAACAGGCCTTTGCCGCCCACTTTCGCCAGCGGCGTATCGAGGATCACGTCACCGCGCGTGACCATCGGCACCAGCTCGACGCGCAATCCACTGTGGCAGGCTTCAAGGCGCTGCTTCACATAATGTGCCTGCCAGAGCGCGAGAGGGCTTTGGCGTGTGGCAATTCTCAAAACATTGTCTAACATGCTTGTTACCGTCATTATCAATCGCTAACCATCCTAACATTGTTGACTCTGGGATGGCAGTTTTACGGTTGATGAAGCGTGAGAGGGACAAGGCGACGGTTTCGTCAGCCATAGCCGTATTCAGGAATTTACACGTACAGAACGGTGCTACACTTGTATGTAGCGCATCTTTCTTTACGGTCAACCGGCAAGGTGTTAAATTGATCACGTTTTAGACCATTTTTTCGTCGGTACCACCGAAAATGTTAAGGGCGAAAAAGGGTAACGGTTATTTTTTTGAAATACTGCGGGCCCGCTGTCATTCGTGTTTTGAATAGCTTGCGACACCCGGAAACATCAGGCGATACGTCTTGTACCTCTATATTGAGACTCTGAAACAGAGACTGGATGCCATAAATCAACTGCGTGTGGATCGCGCGCTTGCTGCTATGGGCCCTGCTTTCCAGCAGGTATACAGTCTGCTGCCGACATTATTGCACTATCACCACCCGCTGATGCCTGGCTACCTTGACGGTAACGTTCCCCAGGGCATTTGCCTTTTCACGCCTGATGAAACCCAACAGCACTACCTGAACGAGCTGGAACTCTACCGCGGCATGCCGCCACAGGAGTCCCCAAAAGGTGAATTGCCGATTACCGGCGTTTACTCCATGGGGAGCACCTCATCGGTAGGACAAAGCTGTTCTTCTGACCTGGATATCTGGGTCTGCCATCAATCCTGGCTCGATAACGACGAGCGACAGCTGCTGCAGCGTAAATGCAGCCTGCTGGAAAGCTGGGCGGCGTCGCTCGGCGTGGAAGTGAGCTTCTTCCTGATTGATGAAAACCGTTTCCGCCATAACGAAAGCGGCAGCCTGGGTGGTGAAGACTGCGGCTCGACCCAGCACATCTTATTGCTGGATGAATTCTACCGTACTGCCGTGCGCCTGGCCGGGAAGCGTATTCTGTGGAATATGGTCCCGTGCGAAGAAGAAGAGCATTACGACGATTACGTCATGTCGCTTTACGCGCAGGGCGTGCTGACGCCAAACGAATGGCTGGACCTCGGCGGCCTGAGCTCGCTGTCTGCGGAAGAGTATTTTGGCGCAAGCCTCTGGCAGCTCTACAAGAGCATCGACTCGCCGTACAAAGCGGTGCTCAAAACGCTGCTGCTTGAAGCCTATTCCTGGGAATACCCTACGCCGCGCCTGCTGGCGAAAGATATCAAGCAGCGCCTGCACGACGGAGAGATCGTCTCCTTCGGGCTGGACGCCTACTGCATGATGCTGGAGCGCGTGACCGAATACCTGAAAGCCATTGACGACACCACGCGTCTTGACCTGGTGCGTCGATGTTTCTATCTCAAAGTCTGTGAGAAGTTGAGCCGCGAGCGCGCCTGCGTGGGCTGGCGTCGTGAAGTGGTCAGTCAGTTAGTGAAAGAGTGGGGATGGGACGAAGCGCGTCTCTCCATGCTCGACAACCGGGCCAACTGGAAAATCGATCAGGTGCGTGAAGCGCACAACGAACTGCTCGACGCGATGATGCAGAGCTACCGTAACCTGATCCGCTTTGCGCGCCGTAACAACCTCAGCGTTTCCGCCAGCCCGCAGGACATCGGGGTGTTGACCCGTAAGCTGTACGCCGCGTTTGAAGCGCTGCCGGGCAAAGTCACGCTGGTTAACCCGCAGATTTCGCCAGACCTGTCAGAACCGAACCTGACCTTTATCTATGTTCCGCCGGGCCGCGCGAACCGCACCGGGTGGTATCTGTACAACCGTGCGCCCAGCATGGATTCCATCATCAGCCATCAGCCGCTGGAATATAACCGCTATCTGAACAAGCTGGTGGCCTGGGCCTGGTTTAACGGCCTGCTGACCTCGCGCACGCGCCTGTTCATCAAAGGCAACGAGGTGGTCGATCTCGCGAAGCTGCAGGAGATGGTCGCGGATGTGTCGCACCACTTCCCGCTGCGTCTGCCTGCGCCGACGCCAAAAGCGCTCTACAGCCCGTGCGAGATTCGCCATCTGGCGATTATCGTCAACCTGGAATACGACCCGACGGCGGCCTTCCGCAATCAGGTGGTCCATTTTGACTTCCGCAAGCTGGACGTCTTTAGCTTTGGCGAGCAGCAAAACTGCCTGGTGGGCAGCGTAGACCTGCTGTACCGCAACTCGTGGAACGAAGTGCGTACCCTGCACTTCAACGGCGAGCAGGCGATGATCGAAGCGCTGAAAACCATTCTCGGCAAGATGCATCAGGATGCCGCGCCGCCGGACAGCGTGGAAGTGTTCTGCTACAGCCAGCACCTGCGCGGCTTAATTCGTACCCGCGTGCAGCAGCTGGTCTCCGAGTGTATCGAACTGCGCCTCTCCAGTACCCGTCAGGAAACCGGGCGCTTTAAGGCGCTGCGCGTCTCCGGCCAGACCTGGGGCCTGTTCTTCGAGCGCCTGAACGTGTCGGTGCAGAAGCTGGAAAACGCCATCGAGTTCTACGGCGCGATTTCGCACAACAAGCTGCATGGCCTGTCGGTGCAGGTGGAAACCAACCACGTTAAGCTGCCGCAGGTGGTGGACGGATTCGCCAGCGAAGGGATCATTCAGTTCTTCTTTGAAGAGTCGGGCGACGACGCCGGGTTCAACATTTACATTCTGGATGAGACCAACCGCGCCGAGGTGTATCACCACTGTGAAGGCAGTAAAGAGGAGCTGGTGCGCGACGTCAGCCGCTTCTACTCTTCTTCGCATGACCGCTTCACCTACGGCTCAAGCTTTATCAACTTTAACCTGCCGCAGTTCTACCAGATTGTGAACGTGGATGGGCGAGCGCAGGTGATCCCATTCCGAACCCAAACGATCGCGCCAGTTCCCGCAAACCAGGATACCGCCCCGCTGTTGCAGCAGTATTTCTCCTGAGTCTTTTCGCCGGGTGGCGCTAACGCTTACCCGGCCTACGATTCGAGCCGTTGTAGGCCCGGTAAGACGTAGCCGCCGCCGGGCAACAAAACTACCTGAAACGCACGTCCTCACCCGCCTGCGCGGTCGCCGCCTGTTCCAGCAGATCCCAGAACGGCACGCCGCTACGGTCGCAAACCCATTCCCCGTCTTTCAGATCGAAATGATAGCCGCCCTGTTTCGCGGCCAGCCAGACCTGGTGAAGCGGCTCCTGGCGGTTAATAATAATTTTGCTGCCATTTTCGAAGCTCAGGGTCAGAATGCCGCCGTTGATTTCACAATCGATATCGCTGTCGCCGTCCCAGTCGTCAATACGCTCTTCGATGGTCATCCACAGGTTGTCGGCAAGGCGATGGAATTCACTGTCGTTCATGGTTTTGTTCCTGTTTTTCGTGATGCCGGCAGTATAACCCTAAATAATTCCCGTTGCAGGAGAGCGGCAAACTCTTGCTTTTGTGTCTTCTCCTGCGATGATAGAAACAGATTTGAACTTACGGGCAACTTTATAATGAAAAACGCTTTCCGAACGCTTGCCGTTCTCATCACGCTGTTTAGCCTGACGGGCTGCGGACTGAAGGGACCACTGTACTTCCCACCTGCGGACAAAACCGCACCGCCGCCGACCAAACCCGTTAACAGCGGCATTGAGTCTACCACGCCAAATACCAACGACCGTGGCGACAACGGCGGCCCGACTCAGGTTAATCTCTGACGACAACGTTCTGTACCCGCGCAATGGAGCAAATGATGCAGTTCTCTAAAATGCATGGCCTTGGCAACGATTTTATGGTCGTCGACGCGGTAACGCAGAATGTGTTTTTCTCCCCGGAACTGATCCGTCGCCTGGCGGATCGGCATCTGGGCGTGGGGTTCGATCAGCTGCTGGTGGTTGAGCCGCCGTACGATCCCGACCTCGATTTTCACTACCGTATCTTTAACGCCGACGGCAGCGAAGTTAACCAGTGCGGCAACGGCGCGCGCTGCTTTGCCCGCTTTGTCCGCCTGAAAGGACTGACCAACAAGCGTGATATTCGCGTCAGTACGGCCAATGGCCGCATGGTGCTCAGCGTCACCGACGATGAACTGGTGCGCGTAAACATGGGCGAGCCTAACTTCGAGCCCTCCGTCGTGCCGTTTCGCGCAAACAAAGCGGAAAAGACCTATATTATGCGTGCGGCCGAGCAGACAGTATTGTGCGGCGTCGTCTCAATGGGTAACCCGCACTGCGTGATTCAGGTTGATGATGTGGAAACCGCGGCGGTCGAAACGCTCGGTCCGGTGCTGGAAAGCCACGAACGTTTCCCGGAGCGTGCGAACATCGGCTTTATGCAGGTGGTGAAGCGCGAGCACATTCGTCTGCGGGTTTACGAGCGCGGCGCGGGCGAGACTCAGGCCTGCGGCAGCGGAGCCTGTGCGGCAGTGGCCGTGGGCATCTCCCAGGGGTTACTGGCAGAAGAGGTTCGCGTGGAATTACCGGGCGGTCGGCTTGATATCGCCTGGAAAGGACCGGGTCATCCACTGTATATGACTGGCCCGGCGGCACATGTCTATGACGGGTTTATCCATCTATGAAACAACCAGGGGAAGAACTGCAGGAAACAGTGACGGAACTGGACGACAGAGCTGTTGTTGATTATCTGCTGCGCAATCCTGAGTTTTTTATTCGCAATGCACGCGTCGTCGAAGAGATGCGCGTGCCGCATCCGGTTCGCGGGACCGTGTCGCTGGTCGAATGGCACATGGCGCGCTCGCGCAACCACATCAATCAGCTTGAAGAGAACATGACGCTGCTGATGGAGCAGGCCAGCACCAACGAAAGCCTGTTTTATCGTCTACTGCATCTGCAGGCGCGTCTGGCGTCGGCGCATAGCCTCGACGAGTTCCTCAGCCGCTTCCACCGCTGGGCGCGCGAGCTGGGGCTGGCGGGCGCAACGCTTCGTCTGTTCCCTGACCGCTGGCGCATCGGCGCGCCGTCGGGGTTTACCCATCTGGCACTCAGCCGTCAGGCCTTTGAACCGCTGCGCATTCAGCGTTTGGGACACGAGCACCACTATCTGGGGCCGCTGAACGGGCCCGAGCTGCTGGTGGTGTTGCCGGAAGCCAAAGCGATTGGCTCGGTGGCGATGTCGCTGATGGGCCGCGATGGCGATCTGGGCGTCATTTTGTTTACCAGCCGCGACGCGCATCACTATGAGCAGGGGCAAGCCACCCATCTGCTGCAGGAGATTGCCCTGATGCTGCCCGAGCTGCTGGAGCGCTGGATTGAGCGCGTATGACGGACGGACTGCTCGCCACTGACGTCTCGCGCTTTCTGCGCTATCTCGGCGTGGAGCGTCAGCTTAGCCCCATTACGCTGCTTAACTATCAGCGTCAGCTTGATGCCATCATGCAGATTGCCGAGGAGATCGGCCTGAAAAGCTGGCAACAATGTGACGCCGCCACGGTGCGCGGGTTCGTCGTGCGCAGCCGTAAAAAAAATCTCAGCCCGGCGAGCCTGGCGCTCAGGCTCTCTGCGCTGCGCAGCTTCTTCGACTGGCTGGTCAGCCAGGGCGGCTTAAAAGCCAACCCGGCGAAAGGCATCGCCACGCCGAAAGCCCCGCGCCATCTGCCGAAAAATATCGACGTCGACGACGTAAACCGCCTGCTGGATATTGACCTTAACGATCCGCTTGCCGTGCGCGACCGCGCGATGCTGGAGGTGATGTACGGTGCCGGGCTGCGTCTGTCTGAACTCGTCAACCTCGACCTAAAGCATCTCGATCTGGAATCGGGCGAAGTGTGGGTCATGGGGAAGGGCAGCAAAGAGCGCCGCCTGCCGATTGGCCGCAATGCGGTCTCCTGGATTGAGCACTGGCTTGACCTGCGCGGGCTGTTTGGCGCGGAAGAAGATGCGCTTTTCCTGTCGAAGCTCGGCAAGCGGATCTCGGCGCGTAACGTGCAGAAGCGCTTTGCGGAGTGGGGTATTAAGCAGGGACTGAACAGCCACGTTCACCCGCATAAGCTGCGCCACTCCTTTGCCACACACATGCTTGAGTCGAGCGGCGATCTGCGCGGCGTGCAGGAACTGCTCGGCCACGCGAATCTGTCGACGACTCAAATCTATACCCACTTAGACTTCCAGCACCTTGCCTCGGTGTATGACGCGGCGCATCCACGCGCCAAACGGGGGAAATAATGCGTTTTTACCGCCCACTGGGTCAGATCTCCGCGCTGACGTTTGACCTTGATGACACCCTTTATGACAACCGCGAGGTGATCCTGCGTACCGAGCAGGAGTCGCTGGCGTTTGTGCAGAACTACCATCCCGCGCTGAAGGCGATGCAGAACAAGGACTTCCAGACGCTGCGCCAGTCCCTGCGGGAGACCGAGCCGGATATATACCACGACGTGACCGAATGGCGTCGCCGCGCGGTGGAGCAGGCGATGCTGAACGCGGGTCTGAGTGCCCAGGATGCTGCCATCGGTGCCGAAGCGGCAATGGAAAACTTTGCCAAATGGCGTAGCCGTATCGACGTGCCGCAGGAGACCCACGACACGCTGGCGAAGCTTGCCGAAAAGTGGCCGCTGGTGGCCATCACCAACGGCAATGCCCAGCCGGAGCTGTTTGGCCTCAGCGATTACTTTGAATTCGTGCTGCGCGCAGGCCCACACGGGCGCGCGAAGCCGTTTAGCGATATGTATCATCTGGCGGCGGAAAAGCTGAATTTGCCGCTTGGCCAGATCCTGCACGTAGGGGATGACCTGACCACGGACGTGGCCGGAGCCATCCGCTGCGGCATGCAGGCCTGCTGGATCAAGCCGGAAAACGCCGACCTGATGATTGCCTCCGACAGCCGTCTTCTGCCGCACGTGGAAATTTCGCGGTTGGCATCCCTCACGACGCTGATATAATCATCAATTGTTCTGTATAAATTAACAGGGTTTTGGCGAATGCGCTTCGCCTGCCCGACATGACGTGACGGTGCCAATGGACGTTTCTTACCTGCTCGACAGCCTTAATGACAAACAGCGTGACGCGGTTGCCGCCTCGCGCACCAACCTGCTGGTGCTGGCTGGGGCGGGCAGTGGTAAGACGCGCGTGCTGGTTCACCGTATCGCCTGGCTGCAGAGCGTAGAAAACTGCTCGCCGTACTCCATCATGGCGGTGACGTTCACCAACAAGGCGGCGGCAGAGATGCGCCACCGTATCGCCCAGCTGATGGGCACCAGCCAGGGCGGCATGTGGGTCGGCACCTTCCACGGTCTGGCGCACCGCCTGCTGCGCGCGCACCATATGGACGCCAACCTGCCGCAGGATTTTCAAATTCTCGACAGCGAAGACCAGCTCCGCCTGCTGAAGCGCCTGATCAAGGCGATGAACCTCGACGAGAAGCAGTGGCCGCCGCGTCAGGCGATGTGGTACATCAACGGCCAAAAGGACGAGGGGCTGCGCCCGCACCATATCCAGAGCTTCGGCAACCCGGTGGAGCAGACCTGGCAGAACGTCTACAAAGCCTATCAGGAAGCGTGCGATCGCGCCGGCCTGGTGGATTTCGCCGAGCTGCTGCTGCGCGCCCACGAGCTGTGGCTCAACAAGCCGCACATCCTGCAGCACTACCGCGAACGCTTCACCAACATCCTGGTGGACGAATTCCAGGATACCAACAACATCCAGTACGCGTGGATCCGCCTGCTGGCCGGCGATACCGGCAAGGTGATGATCGTGGGCGATGACGACCAGTCGATCTACGGCTGGCGCGGGGCGCAGGTAGAGAACATCCAGCGCTTCCTCAACGACTTCCCCGGCGCGCAAACCATCCGTCTGGAGCAGAACTACCGCTCAACCAGCAACATCCTGAGCGCGGCCAACGCCCTGATTGAGAACAACAACGGGCGTCTGGGTAAAAAGCTGTGGACCGACGGCGTCGACGGCGAGCCGATTTCGATTTACTGCGCGTTTAACGAGCTCGACGAAGCGCGCTTCGTGGTGAACCGCATTAAAACCTGGCAGGACAACGGCGGCGCGCTGGAGCAGTGCGCCATTCTCTACCGCAGCAACGCCCAGTCGCGCGTGCTGGAAGAGGCGCTCTTGCAGGTGGGCATGCCGTACCGCATATACGGCGGCATGCGCTTCTTCGAACGTCAGGAAATCAAAGACGCGCTCTCGTATCTGCGCCTCATTGCGAACCGTAACGACGACGCGGCGTTTGAGCGCGTGGTGAACACGCCTACGCGCGGCATCGGTGACCGCACGCTGGACGTGGTGCGCCAGGCCTCGCGCGACCGCCAGCTGACGCTGTGGCAGGCGTGCCGCGAGCTGCTGCAGGAAAAAGCACTCGCCGGACGTGCCGCCAGCGCGTTGCAGCGCTTCCTTGAGCTGATTGACGCCCTGGCGCAGGAAACCGTCGACATGCCGCTGCACGTGCAGACCGACCGGGTAATTAAAGACTCCGGCCTGCGCACCATGTACGAGCAGGAAAAAGGCGAGAAGGGCCAGACCCGTATTGAGAACTTAGAGGAGCTGGTCACGGCAACGCGCCAGTTCAGCTATAACGAAGAAGACGAAGACCTGATGCCGCTGCAGGCGTTCCTGTCGCATGCCGCGCTGGAGGCGGGGGAAGGGCAGGCGGACACCTGGCAGGATGCGGTTCAGCTGATGACGCTGCACTCCGCCAAAGGCCTGGAGTTCCCGCAGGTGTTTATCGTCGGGATGGAAGAGGGGATGTTCCCGAGCCAGATGTCGCTGGATGAAGGCGGTCGTCTGGAAGAGGAGCGTCGTCTGGCCTACGTGGGCGTGACGCGTGCGATGCAAAAGCTGACGCTAACCTACGCCGAAACCCGCCGCCTGTACGGAAAAGAGGTTTACCACCGTCCGTCGCGCTTCATCGGCGAACTGCCGGAGGAGTGCGTGGAAGAGGTGCGTCTGCGGGCCAGCATCAGCCGTCCGGTCAGCCATCCGCGTATGGGGTCACCGATCTCTGAAACCGACACCGGCTACAAGCTGGGCCAGCGCGTGCGTCATTCGAAATTTGGCGAAGGGACCATTGTGAATCTGGAAGGCAGCGGCGAGCACAGCCGCCTGCAGGTGGCGTTCCAGGGGCAGGGGATCAAATGGCTGGTGGCGGCCTATGCGAAGCTGGAAACAGTCTAACTTTCAGAAAAATATCATTATTTTGTAATAATCTGCTAGCCTTATACGGTGAAGGTCAATTAATGCCCTTCAGCGTTCCGTTGCGTGTTGACGCCACAGTTATAGCTGGCGTAACATGCGCGCACGATTACGCTAAGAGGACATTCGCCTTGGACACACCCAGTAGATGCTGGCTCAATTCCCTGTCATCCAGGAACAACTCCTAAGGCTATCTCCTCTTGCTGATGGCCTTAGTGGTTGTCAGCGACTGCACTATTCCCGTCGCGCTGAGTCAGGCTGTTTAATGGTCTGAAACCCAATTTGTTTCTGTGTGCCCACCGAACTGTCCGATATTTTTTGCATTGGGAGTCCCGGTCATGTTGAGCGCATTTCAACTCGAAAATAACCGACTGACTCGGCTTGAAGCCGAAGAGTCACAGCCCCTCATTGATGCCGTATGGGTGGATCTGGTCGAGCCGGACGACGATGAGCGCCTTCGCGTACAATCTGAGCTGGGGCAAAGCCTGGCAACCCGCCCGGAACTGGAAGACATCGAAGCCTCCGCGCGTTTTTTTGAAGACGAAGACGGCCTGCACATTCACTCCTTCTTCTTCTTTGAAGATGCGGAAGACCACGCGGGCAACTCCACCGTGGCGTTTACCATTCGCGACGGCCGTCTGTTTACCCTGCGCGAGCGCGAACTTCCTGCATTCCGCCTCTACCGCATGCGCGCCCGCAGCCAGGCGATGGTCGACGGCAACGCTTACGAACTGCTGCTCGACCTGTTCGAAACCAAAATTGAACAGCTGGCGGACGAAATTGAAAACATCTATAGCGATCTGGAAAAGCTGAGCCGCGTGATCATGGAAGGCCATCAGGGCGATGAGTACGATGAAGCGCTCTCCACGCTGGCGGAGCTGGAAGATATCGGCTGGAAGGTGCGTTTGTGTCTGATGGATACCCAGCGCGCGCTGAACTTCCTGGTGCGCAAGGCGCGTCTGCCGGGCGGTCAGCTGGAGCAGGCGCGTGAGATCCTGCGCGATATCGAATCCCTGCTGCCGCACAACGAATCCCTGTTCCAGAAGGTGAACTTCCTGATGCAGGCGGCGATGGGCTTTATCAACATCGAGCAGAACCGCATCATCAAGATCTTCTCGGTGGTATCCGTGGTGTTCCTGCCGCCGACGCTGGTGGCATCCAGCTATGGGATGAACTTTGAGTTTATGCCGGAACTGAAGTGGAGTTTTGGCTACCCGGGGGCGATTATCTTTATGATCCTCGCGGGGCTGGCGCCGTATCTGTACTTTAAGCGTCGTAACTGGCTGTAAAAATCTGGCGGGTGGCGCTGCGCTTACCCGCCCTACGATCGAATTCCCTCTCCCTGTGGGTGTACAGTCCGGGGACATAGTGAACACTTGTTCGGGGACATGGTAGACACTTACAACTAAGGCATAAGAACCCGCTTATGGAGTCGCTTATGCCCTGGGATGCGAGAGATACCATGTCATTACGTACCGAGTTTGTTTTGTTCGCCTCGCAGGACGGGGCGAACATCCGTTCCCTCTGCCGTCGCTTCGGCATTTCACCTGCTACCGGCTACAAGTGGCTTCAGCGCTGGGCTGTCGAGGGCGAACCCGGCCTGCAGGACCGCCCCCGCACGCCGCATCATTCCCCCAACCGCTCGTCTGACGACGTCACCGCCCTGCTGCGCATGGCCCATGACCGTCATGAACGCTGGGGCGCCCGCAAGATTAAGCGCTGGCTGGAAGACCAGGGCCACCGTATGCCTGCCTTCAGCACTGTCCATAACCTGATGGCCCGTCACGGCCTGCTGCCCGGCACGGCTCCGGGTATTCCGGCCACCGGACGGTTCGAACATGACGCCCCGAACCGGCTCTGGCAGATGGATTTTAAGGGGCACTTCCCCTTTGGCGGCGGCCGTTGCCATCCGCTCACCCTGCTCGACGACCACTCCCGTTTTTCCCTGTGCCTCACACACTGTACCGATGAACGGCGTGAGACCGTGCAGCAACAGCTGGTCAGCGTCTTTGAACGCTACGGCCTGCCGGACCGGATGACGATGGATAACGGCTCACCGTGGGGCGACACAACCGGCACCTGGACGGCGCTGGAGCTGTGGCTGATGCGCCACGGTATCCGGGTGGGCCATTCCCGGCCTTATCATCCGCAGACGCAGGGCAAGCTGGAGCGTTTTCACCGCAGCCTGAAGGCGGAAGTGCTGCAGGGGAAATGGTTCGCGGACAGCGGCGAGCTGCAGCGTGCCTTTGACCACTGGCGGACGGTCTATAACCTTGAACGCCCGCACGAGGCGCTGGATATGGCTGTCCCGGCCTCACGCTATCAGCCGTCTGGGCGGCAGTACAGCGGCAGCGTGACGCCCCCGGAATACGATGAAGGTGTGCTGGTCAGGAAAGTGGATATCAGCGGGAAGCTGAGCTTACAGGGAGCCAGTCTGAATGCAGGAAAGGCGTTCAGGGGAGAACGGGTGGGGCCGAAGGAGACGCAGGAGGATGGCTGCTATGAAGTGTGGTGGTACAGCACGAAAGTGGGGGTGATCGACCTGAAGAAAAAGTCGATCACCATGGGTAAAGGATGTTAAAAAGTGTTCACCATGTCCCCGAACACCTGTCTACCATGTCCCCGGACCGTACAGTGGGAGAGGGTTAGGGTGAGGGCAACATCACAGCCCTTTACGCACCCTGCGCTGGGTATAAATCGCATCCGCGACGAAAATCGCCAGCGCCACCCAGATAAAGGCAAACGTCACCATCTTATCCGCACCCGGCACTTCGCCGTAAAACACTACCGCCAGCAGGAACATCAGCGTCGGACCAATGTACTGGAAGAAGCCCAGCGTGGAGAGGCGCAGGCGCGTTGCCGCGCCGGTGAAGCACAGCAGGGGAATGGTGGTTACCACGCCCGCCGCCATCAGCATCAGGTTCAGCGACCACGGGTTGCTGCCCATATGGCTGGTGGCGCTGTCGGCGATGCCGAAGAGATAAATCGCCGCCACCGGCAGCAGCCACAGGGTTTCAAACAGCATCCCCGTCTGTGCTTCCACCGCAATCTTCTTACGCACCAGACCGTAGAACGCAAAGCTGAACGCCAGGCCGAGGGCGATAATCGGCAGCGAGCCGAAGGTCCAGAGCTGCACCAGCACGCCGCAGAAGGCCAGAATCACCGCCACCCACTGCATCCGGCGGAAGCGCTCACCGAGGAAAATCATCCCCAGGACGATATTCACCAGCGGGTTAATGAAGTAACCCAGGCTCGCTTCGAGCATGTGATGGTTATTCACCGCCCAGATAAACAGCAGCCAGTTGCCGCCAATCAGCACGGCAGAGAGCGCCAGCAGGAAGATTTTCTTCGGGGTTTGAAGCAGCGTTTTGACGCCCGACCACTGACGGCTGAGGCTCATCAGCGCGATCATGAAGAAAAACGACCAGATAACGCGGTGAGTGAGGATCTCATCGGCCGGAACGTAGGCGATAAGCTTGAAGTACGCCGGGGCGATACCCCAAATAAAATAAGCGGCAAGGGCGAGTAAAACGCCCTGCCGCGTCTGTTTAGCATCCATCGGGAAAATCCGTTACAAAAAAGTGAATCAATTTTACCCGATTTTGCCGCCTCAACCCACCATATAAGTGGCGGTTGCGCTGGCGATATACACCTGCTCTTCGTTGTGTAATTCAACGCGCGCCACGGCAACTTTATTCCCCGCGCGCAGCAGGCTGCTGCTACAGGTAAAGCGATTTCCGCGCCCCGGGCGAAGATAGTCGACGCGCAAATCAATGGTGCCCATGCGCGCCAGACGCTGGCGGAGTTCGTCTTCGTTGATGGTGTCATGGCGGGTCAGCGTACTGCCCACGCAAACCAGCCCTGCCGCCACGTCCAGCGCGGAGGCAATCACCCCGCCGTGCAAAATACTTTGCGCCCAGTTTCCCACCATCATCGGCTGATTGTTGAAGCTCAGCTGGGCAAAATCTTTCTCGTAACGCTCCAGCTCCAGTCCCAGCGCGCGGTTGAACGGCATATGGTAAACAAAAATCTCGCCCACGAGCTTTAACACTTCTTCGGCGGTAAGCATGGCTGACATGAGGCTTCACATCCCTATTGTTAATGAAATGTTGATTTTATGCTTCAATAATACGGATTTCCACTTTCAGAAACGAGGATGCAGCAGTTGTCGCAGAAGTCTGTAGAATGTCCGCCACATAACTATTCAATCAATTTTACTCTTTTGCAGGAGAACACCACCGATGCGGACGTATCTGGCCTGGTTACTGGCGGCGGTTTCGCTGCCCCTCACAGCCTATGCGCAGGAAGCGACAATCAAAGAGGTGCATGATAAGCCTGCCGTGCACGGTAGCATTATCGCGAACCTTCTTCAGGAGCATGACAATCCGTTCACGCTCTATCCGTACGACACCAACTACGTGATTTACACCCAGACCAGCGATATGAACAAGGAGGCAATAAGCTCCTATAACTGGTCTGATAATGCGCGTAAAGACGAGGTGAAGTTCCAGCTGAGCCTCGCCTTCCCGTTCTGGCGCGGCATTCTGGGACCGAACTCGGTGCTCGGTGGCTCTTATACGCAGAAATCCTGGTGGCAGCTCTCTAACAGCGGCGAATCTTCGCCGTTCCGCGAAACCAACTATGAGCCGCAGCTGTTCCTCGGCTTCGCAACGGATTATGAATTTGCCGGCTGGACGCTGCGCGACGTCGAAGTGGGCTTTAACCACGACTCTAACGGACGCTCCGATCCGACATCCCGCAGCTGGAACCGTGCCTATACGCGTCTGATGGCGCAGAACGGCAACTGGATGGTGGAAGTGAAGCCGTGGTACGTGGTTGGCAGCACGGATGACAACCCGGATATCACCAAATATATGGGCTACTACCAGCTTAAAGTGGGCTACCAGCTAGGTGATGCCGTGCTGAGCGCGAAAGGCCAGTACAACTGGAACACCGGCTACGGCGGTGCGGAAGTGGGCTTAAGCTATCCGGTAAGCAAGCATGTCCGCCTTTATACGCAAGTCTACAGCGGCTACGGCGAGTCGCTTATCGATTATAACTTCAACCAGACCCGCGTCGGCGTGGGCGTGATGCTGAACGATATTCTCTAGGCTTCTCGAATGTTTTTGCGTTAAACGTTGAAGTTTCTCTCTCAGGCGCTGAAAATAGCGCCTGTTTCATTTCAGGCATATGGGGTTAACGTGGCGCAGGCGGAAGTATTGAATCAGGAGTCGCTGGCTAAACAGGTTTTGCATGAAACCTTTGGCTACCAGCAGTTCCGCCCTGGCCAGGAAACCATCATTGAAACGGTGCTGGAAGGCCGTGATTGCCTGGTGGTGATGCCGACCGGCGGCGGGAAATCTCTCTGCTATCAGGTGCCCGCGCTGGTGCTTAATGGCCTCACGGTGGTGGTATCTCCGCTCATTTCGCTGATGAAAGACCAGGTTGATCAGCTGCTCGCCAACGGCGTGGCGGCGGCCTGTCTTAACTCCACGCAAACCCGGGAGCAGCAGCAAGAGGTGATGGCCGGGTGCCGCACCGGGCAGATCCGCCTGCTGTATATCGCGCCGGAACGCCTGATGCTGGATAACTTCCTCGATCACCTTGCGCACTGGAACCCGGTCCTGCTGGCGGTGGATGAAGCGCACTGTATTTCCCAGTGGGGACACGATTTCCGCCCGGAATACGCGGCGCTTGGCCAGCTGCGTCAGCGCTTCCCCGAGCTGCCGTTTATGGCGCTGACCGCCACGGCGGATGACACCACCCGTCTGGATATCGTTCGCCTGTTAGGGCTGAACGACCCCTATATTCAGGTCAGCAGCTTCGACCGCCCTAACATCCGCTACATGCTGATGGAAAAATTCAAGCCGCTGGATCAGCTTCTGCGCTACGTCCAGGAGCAGCGCGGCAAGTCCGGCATTATCTACTGCAACAGCCGCGCGAAGGTGGAAGACACCGCCGCGCGCCTGCAAAACCGCGGCTTTAGCGCCGCCGCGTATCACGCCGGATTAGAGAACCACATCCGCGCCGACGTGCAGGAGAAATTCCAGCGTGACGACCTGCAGATAGTGGTCGCGACGGTGGCGTTCGGGATGGGCATCAACAAGCCCAACGTGCGCTTTGTGGTGCATTTCGACATCCCGCGAAACATCGAATCTTACTATCAGGAAACCGGCCGCGCCGGGCGCGACGGTCTGCCTGCGGAAGCGATGCTGTTTTACGATCCGGCCGATATGGCGTGGCTGCGCCGCTGTCTCGAGGAAAAACCGCAGGGACAGCTGCAGGATATCGAACGCCACAAGCTCAACGCGATGGGCGCGTTTGCCGAAGCGCAAACCTGCCGTCGTCTGGTACTGCTGAACTACTTTGGCGAAGGGCGACAGGAGCCGTGCGGCAACTGCGATATCTGCCTGGATCCGCCGAAGCAGTACGATGGCCTGATGGACGCGCGTAAGGCGCTTTCAACCATTTACCGCGTGAACCAGCGCTTCGGGATGGGCTACGTGGTGGAGGTGCTGCGCGGCGCCAACAACCAGCGCATCCGCGACATGGGCCACGACAAGCTGCCCGTCTACGGTATTGGCAAGGACCAGAGCCACGAGCACTGGGTCAGCATCATTCGCCAGCTGATCCACCTCGGGTTTGCCACGCAGAACATTGCTCAGCACTCCGCGCTACAGCTGACGGAAGCCGCGCGTCCGGTTCTGCGCGGTGACGTTGAACTGAAGCTCGCCGTGCCGCGCGTGGTCGCCCTCAAGCCGCGCGTGATGCAGAAATCCTACGGCGGCAACTACGACCGCAAGCTGTTTGCCAAACTGCGCAAGCTGCGTAAGGCCATCGCCGACGAAGAGAACATCCCGCCTTACGTGGTGTTCAACGACGCGACGCTGATTGAGATGGCCGAGCAGATGCCGCTCAGCGCCAGCGAAATGCTCAGCGTCAACGGCGTGGGAACGCGCAAGCTGGAACGCTTCGGGAAAGAGTTTATGGCGCTCATCCGCTCTCATGCCGACGGTGATGATGAGGAGTAGTCAGCCGGGCAAAAAAGTGCCAGGATGATGACTCACTGAATTATTTCCCCGCGAGTTAATTATGCTGATGCTATTTCTCACCGTGGCGTTAGTGCACATCGTTGCGCTGATGAGCCCGGGCCCTGACTTTTTCTTCGTATCACAAACGGCCGTCAGTCGCTCCCGCAAAGAGGCGATGATGGGCGTGCTCGGTATCACCATGGGCGTTATGGTCTGGGCGGCCGTTGCGCTGCTCGGTCTGAACCTGATCCTGGCGAAGATGGCCTGGCTGCATAACATCATTATGGTGGGCGGCGGGCTGTACCTGTGCTGGATGGGCTACCAGATGCTGCGCGGGGCGCTGAAGAAAGAAGAGAAAAAGCCGGAAGAGCCAAAGGTGGAGCTGGCAACGGGCGGCCGCAGCTTTGTGAAAGGGCTGCTGACCAACCTGGCGAACCCGAAAGCGATTATCTATTTCGGCTCGGTATTCTCGCTGTTTGTCGGCGATAGCGTTGGCGCGGGCGCGCGCTGGGGCATCTTCCTGCTGATCGTCGTTGAGACCTTTGCCTGGTTCACTGTCGTCGCCAGCCTGTTCGCCTTACCGGCAATGCGCCGCGGCTACCAGCGCATTGCGAAGTGGATTGACGGCTTCGCCGGCGCGCTGTTCGCCGGCTTCGGCATTCATCTCATCATTTCTCGCTAAGCATGACGCGCTGACGCAAGCAGCGCGCCAACCAGCATAAACAGCGAACCAAAGACTTTATTCAGGGCCTTCATCTGCTTAGGCCCTTTTATCCATGCCGCAATCCGCTGCGCGAGCGTCGCGTAACCAATCATCACGATGATATCGACGATAATGGTGGTTGCGCCCAGCACCACGTACTGCATCACCTGGGGCTGATGCGGCACGATAAACTGCGGGAACAGCGCGGCGAGGAACACAATGCTTTTCGGGTTGGTCAGGTTGACGAACACCGCACGCTTAAAAAGATGGCCGCGGTTTTGCGTCTGAGCGAGCGTATTCAGGTTGATGGAGCCTGCCGCGCGCCACTGCTGGATGCCAAGCCAAATCAGATACGCTGCCCCAGCCCATTTCAGCACTTCAAAGGCCAGTACGGAGCGGGAGAACAGGGTTCCCAGACCAATCCCGACCAGCACGATGTGAATGCCCAGCCCGGTCTGCAAACCGGCAATCGACGCCGCCGCCCCGCGATACCCGTGGTTGATGGAGGTGGTCATGGTGTTAATCGCGCCCGAGCCCGGTGAAAGACTGAGGAGGATGGATGTCAGCAGGTAAGCGAACCACCACTCAAAGGTCATTTGAAACTCCCGAATTGTCTGTTTTTATGCCACAATACGCTATTGTTGAGTCATTTTGTGACCGGTGACGAAAAAACGATATTCCTTGGCTTAGGTGAGTAGAAACCCGATGTTTCAGCAGAAAAAGGACTGGGAAACACGAGAAAACGCATTTGCTGCTTTCTCCATGGGGCCGCTGACCGATTTCTGGCGCCAGCGTGAGGAAGATGAGTTTACGGGCGTCGGGGGCATCCCGGTACGCTTCGTTCGTTTCCGTGATGAGAAAAATGACCGGGTAATCGTGGTTTGCCCGGGGCGCATTGAAAGCTACGTTAAATACGCCGAACTGGCCTACGATTTGGTCCATATGGGGTTCGATGTGCTTATCATCGACCATCGTGGGCAGGGGCTGTCCGGACGCATGTTGCCGGACACGCACCGTGGGCACGTCGATCGCTTCAGCGATTACGTCGACGATTTCGCCGCGTTCTGGCAGCAGGAAGTGCAGCCCGGCCCCTGGCGTAAGCGGTACATCCTTGCGCACTCCATGGGGGGCGCGATATCGACGCTGTTTTTGCAGCGTTATGAACACCAGTGCGATGCCATTGCGCTGACCGCGCCGATGTACGGTATTGTCATACGTTTCCCCGACTGGATGGTACGCCATCTTCTCGACTGGGCTGAGGGCCATCAGCGCATTCGGGAAGGCTATGCCATCGGGACAGGACGCTGGCGCGCGCTGCCGTTCGCCATCAACGTCTTAACCCACAGTCGGCAGCGTTATCGCCGCAACCTGCGCTTTTATGCCGATGAACCACGTTTACGCGTGGGCGGCCCGACCTGGCACTGGGTGCGGGAAGGTATCCTTGCCGGTGAGCAGGTGCTGGTGGGGGTCGGCAATGACGACACGCCAACGCTCCTGATTCAGGCGGAAGAAGAGCGTGTGGTCGATAACCGCATGCATGACCGCTATTGTGAACTGCGCGCTGCCGCCGGTCACCCTTGTGAAGGGGGAAAACCGCTGGTCATTAACGGTGCGTACCATGAGATCCTTTTTGAAAAGGACGCCATGCGCTCAGTCGCGCTCAACGCCATCGTTGAATTTTTCAACAGGCATAATTGATTCTTGTTTTCCACCAGAGGTTGAAATCCCTATGTACCAGGTTGTTGCATCTGATTTAGATGGCACGCTGCTTTCCCCCGACCATACCCTGTCGCCTTACGCGAAAGAGACCCTGAAGCTTCTGACCGCCCGCGGCGTGAACTTCGTGTTCGCCACCGGCCGTCACCACGTCGACGTGGGGCAGATCCGCGATAATCTTGAGATCAAATCGTACATGATCACCTCCAACGGTGCGCGCGTGCATGATACTGACGGCAACCTGATCTTTACCCATAACCTGGATCGCGATATTGCCGCCGATCTGTTCGGCGTGGTGCATAACAACCCGGCTATCGTCACCAACGTTTACCGCGACGACGACTGGTTTATGAACCGCCACCGCCCGGATGAAATGCGTTTCTTCAAGGAAGCGGTATTCAACTACTCCCTGTACGAGCCGGGCCTGCTGGAGCCGGAAGGGATCAGCAAGGTGTTCTTCACCTGCGACAGCCACGAAGAGCTGCTCCCGCTGGAGCAGGCGATCAACGCCCGCTGGGGCGATCGCGTGAACGTGAGCTTCTCAACCCTGACCTGCCTGGAAGTGATGGCGGGTGGCGTCTCCAAAGGTCACGCGCTGGAAGCGGTTGCGAAACGTCTGGGCTTCGAGCTGAAAGACTGTATCGCCTTCGGTGACGGCATGAACGATGCCGAAATGCTCTCCATGGCGGGCAAGGGCTGCATCATGCAGAACGCGCATCAGCGTCTGAAGGATCTGCACCCGGAGCTGGAAGTGATTGGTTCCAACGCTGACAACGCGGTGCCGAAGTATCTGCGCAAGCTGTTCCTTGAATAATCTTCATTTGGTTGTTTATTGCTCAGTTGTCAACTAAAGAGTTCGCTACAATGCCTGTCCTTCTTTCTGAGAGACAAGCATTGTGGCGCTACTCATTATCACCACTATCCTGTGGGCCTTCTCCTTTAGCCTGATTGGCGAGTACCTTGCCGGCTCGGTCGACAGCTACTTCTCGGTGCTGATGCGCGTGGGGCTGGCGGCGCTGGTGTTCCTGCCGTTTCTGCGCACGCGCGGACAATCGCTGAAAACGATTGTGCTGTATATGCTGGTGGGGGCGATGCAGCTCGGCATCATGTATCTGTTCAGCTTCCGGGCCTACCTCTACCTGTCCGTCTCCGAATTTCTGCTCTTTACCGTGCTGACGCCGCTCTACATCACGCTGATTTACGACCTGCTCAGCAGACGCCGCCTGCGCGGGGGATACCTCCTGAGCGCGGCGCTGGCGGTGATTGGCGCGGCAATTATTCGCTACGACAAAGTGAGCGATCACTTCTGGACCGGCTTGATGTTCGTCCAGCTCGCCAACATCAGTTTCGCCATCGGTATGGTGGGCTACAAACGCCTGATGGAAACCCGCCCGATGCCGCAGCATAACGCGTTTGCGTGGTTCTATATGGGCGCGGCGATCGTCGCGGTGGCGGCGTGGTTTATGCTGGGGAACCCGCAAAAGCTGCCGACCACCGGCGTGCAGTGGGGCGTTCTGGTCTGGCTGGGCGTCGTGGCGTCCGGGCTGGGGTACTTCATGTGGAACTACGGCGCGACGCAGGTCGACGCCGGTACGCTCGGGATCATGAACAACGTGCATGTCCCGGCAGGGCTGCTGGTTAACCTCGCCATCTGGCAGCAACAGCCGCACTGGCCGAGCTTCCTTATTGGGGGAGCGGTGATCCTGGCTTCACTGTGGGTCCATCGCCGCTGGGTCGCTCCGCGCTCCGCACGAACGGAAGGTGGTCGCACGCGTGGTTCCGCGCTGAGCGAATAAACGCCTCCGTAATCGGCTGACGCTGCTCGCCGTCGCGCACGGCGGCGTACAGTCGGCTCCACAGTCCTTCACCCAGGGTTTTGGTCACCACCAGGCCCTGGCGTTCAAAGCTCTCCACCACCCAGTGCGGCAGCGCCGCAATGCCCATTCTGGCCGCCACCATCTGGATCAACAGCAGGGTGTTATCCACGCTTTTTAGCTGCGGGCTAATGCCTGCCGGCTGCAGAAAATGACGCCAGATATCCAGGCGACTGCGCTGAACCGGATAAATCAGCAGCGTTTCTGTCGCAAGATCTTCCGGCGTGATGCGCGTTTTGGCCGCCAGCGGATGGTCCGGCGCCAGCACCAGGCGCACTTCATAATCAAACATCGGCGAATAGTGCAGGCCGCTGCGCGGCAGGATGTCAGAGGTCATCACCAGATCCAGCTCGCCCTGCTGCAGCGAGGGCTGCGGATCGAACGTGACGCCGGATTTAAAGTCCATCTCCACCTGCGGCCACTTCTGGCGGAAGTTCTCAAGCGCGGGGGTCAGCCACTGAATACAGCTGTGGCACTCAATGGCGATACGCAGTTTGGTCTGCTGCGGTTCGTTACACGCTTGAAGCGCGCTGGCGATTTGCGGCAGGACCTGATTCGCCAGCTGAAGCAGAATTTCACCCTGCGGCGTAAAGCGTAGCGGCTGGCTCTTACGCACAAAAAGACGGAAACCGAGGCGCTGTTCCAGATCGCTGAACTGGTGAGAAAGGGCGGACTGGGTCTGGTGCAGCGTGGCCGCCGCCGCCGCCAGAGAACCGCAGTTCCGCAACGCTTGTAGCGTTTTCAGGTGTTTAATCTCGATCATGAAAGTCCTTCACTTCGCCGTGAATATTTTGCGCTTGAGGAATATACAGTACCTGCCAATTATAGATGTGTAAACATCTGGACGTCTAAATAACGAATTTCCACAAGGGGCATACCATGACAATCCGCAATCACACTCTCGGTTTCCCTCGCGTTGGCCTGCGTCGCGAGCTGAAAAAAGCGCAAGAAAGCTACTGGGCGGGGAACGTCACCCGTGAAGAACTGCTCGCGGTGGGGCGAGAGCTGCGCGCCCGTCACTGGGATCAGCAAAAACAGGCGGGCATTGACCTGCTGCCGGTGGGCGATTTCGCCTGGTACGACCATGTTCTGACGACCAGCCTGCTGCTGGGCAACGTGCCGGCTCGTCATCAGAACAAAGATGGATCGGTAGATATCGATACCCTGTTCCGCATCGGCCGTGGCCGCGCGCCAACGGGTGAGCCAGCGGCAGCGGCGGAAATGACAAAGTGGTTTAACACCAACTATCACTATATGGTGCCGGAGTTCGTAAAAGGCCAGCAGTTCAGGCTGACCTGGACGCAGCTTCTGGACGAGGTGGACGAAGCGCTGGCACTGGGCCACCAGGTGAAGCCGGTGCTGCTCGGGCCGGTAACGTATCTGTGGCTGGGTAAGGTCAAAGGCGAGCCGTTTGACCGCCTCAGCCTGCTGAAGGACATTCTACCGGTCTACAGGCAGGTGCTGATTGAGCTGGGCAAGCGCGGCATTCAGTGGGTGCAAATCGACGAACCTGCTTTGGTGCTTGAGCTGCCCCAGGAATGGCTCGATGCCTTCAAACCGGCGTATGACGCGCTTACCGGGCAGGTGAAGCTGCTGCTGACCACCTATTTTGAAGGCGTCACGCCGAACCTGAACACCATTACCGCGCTGCCGGTTCAGGGCCTGCACGTTGACCTGGTACACGGTAAAGATGATGTGGCGGAGCTGCACAAGCGTCTGCCCGCAGACTGGCTGCTCTCGGCCGGGCTGATTAACGGTCGTAACGTCTGGCGTGCCGATCTCACCGAGAAATACGGACAAATCAAAGACATCGTCGGTAAACGTGAGCTGTGGGTGGCCTCGTCCTGTTCATTGTTGCACAGCCCGCTCGATCTCAGCGTAGAGACCCGCCTCGATCCCGAAGTAAAAAGCTGGTTTGCCTTCGCCCTGCAAAAATGCGAAGAGCTGGCACTGCTGCGCGACGCGCTGAACAGCGGCGACACGGAGGCGATTGTCGAATGGAGCGCCCCGATCCAAGCGCGTCGTCATTCGGCGCGCGTGCACAACCCGGCGGTGGAAAAACGTCTGGCGGCTATTACCGCCCAGGACAGCCAGCGCCAGAGTCCGTATGAGGTGCGCGCGGAAGCCCAGCGCGCCCGCTTCAACCTGCCTGCATGGCCGACCACGACGATCGGCTCTTTCCCGCAGACTACGGAGATCCGCGGCCTGCGTCTCGATTTCAAGAAGGGCAATCTGGACGCGAATCACTACCGTACCGGCATTGCGGAGCACATCAAGCAGGCGATTATCGAGCAGGAGCGTTTAGGTCTGGACGTGCTGGTGCACGGTGAGGCCGAGCGTAACGACATGGTGGAATACTTCGGTGAGCACCTTGACGGCTTTGTGTTTACCCAGAACGGCTGGGTGCAGAGCTACGGCTCCCGCTGCGTGAAGCCGCCGGTGGTGATCGGCGACGTCAGCCGTCCGGAAGCGATCACCGTGGAGTGGGCCAAATATGCCCAGTCTCTGACCGACAAGCCGGTTAAGGGCATGCTCACCGGGCCGGTGACCATTCTCTGCTGGTCGTTCCCGCGCGAAGACGTGACCCGTGAAACCATCGCCAAACAGATCGCGCTGGCGCTGCGCGATGAGGTGGCGGATCTGGAGGCGGCGGGCATTGGCATTATCCAGATTGACGAACCGGCGCTGCGCGAAGGTCTGCCGCTGCGCCGCAGCGACTGGGATGCCTACCTGAAGTGGGGCGTAGAGGCGTTCCGCATTAATGCATCGGTGGCGAAGGACGACACGCAGATCCACACCCACATGTGTTACTGCGAATTTAACGACATCATGGATTCCATAGCCGCGCTGGACGCCGACGTGATCACCATTGAGACCTCGCGTTCAGACATGGAGCTGCTGGAGTCGTTTGAAGAGTTCGACTACCCGAATGAGATCGGGCCGGGCGTGTACGACATTCACTCTCCGAACGTGCCGAGCGTGGAGTGGATTGAGGCCCTGCTGAAAAAAGCCGCCCAGCGCATTCCGGCAGAGCGCCTGTGGGTGAACCCGGACTGCGGCCTGAAAACCCGCGGCTGGCCGGAGACGCGTGCGGCGCTCGCCAACATGGTCAAGGCGGCGCAGAATTTGCGTCAGGCGTAGTGGAGCTGGATTGCCGGGTGGCGCTAACGCTTACCCGGCCTACCTTAAGGCCCGGTAAGGCGCAGCCGCCACCGGGCTTTTTTATGCTTTCTTCCCGCCATACTGGCTAAACCACGCCAGCATTCGCTGCCAGCCATCTTTGGCCGATTCCGCGTGATAGCTCGGACGATAGTCGGCGTTAAACGCATGCCCGGCATCCGGATACACCACGATCTCCGCCTTTGCATTTGCCGCACGAAGCGCATGACGCATGGTCTCTACCGAATCAAGCGAAATCCCTGTGTCCTGAGCGCCGTACAGGCCTAACACCGGGGCATTTAACTCGGTAGCGATATCCACGGGATGTTTCGGCGAATTCAGCGTTTTCTCCCCCACCAGTTTGCCGTACCAGGCGACAGCGGCTTTGAGCTGCGGATTGTGCGCGGCATACAGCCAGCTAATGCGTCCACCCCAGCAGAAACCGGTGACCAGCAGACGGTGCGGGTCGCCCCCGTTGCGCGCCGCCCAGCTGGCGACGTGGTCGAGATCGGCCAGCACCTGCGCGTCCGGGACTTTGCTGACCAGGTTGCTAAGCAATGTGGGAATATCGCTGTAGTCGTTCGGATCGCCTTGACGGAAGTAGAGCTCTGGCGCAACGGCCAGATAGCCTTCCAGCGCCAGACGGCGACAGAGGTCGCGAATATGTTCATGAACGCCGAAAATTTCCTGAACCACGATCACGATGGGCAGCGGACCCTCTGCCGATTTTGGCCGCGCGTGATAAGCAGGCATATTCTCCCCCTGCGAGGGAATGGAGGTCTCGCCCGCCGTGATGGCCTCTTCTGAGGTTGAAACGATGGTTGAAGCAAGCGGGGCCGCAGCAGGTGCAAAACCGGTTTTTTCAGTCATGGCATTCTCCGTACCAATGAGTTAGCGCAAAGGTAAATATAGACACCAGGTTAACAACTCACAGTGCCTTAAACGGTCTATCTTTTGTGCAGCACCTGGCGATATAACTTGTTAATGTGATGTAAATCACTTTTTTATGGAAATTCAATGTAACCATTTTCATTCATGGTGAGGTGCGTCACGAAAATATGCTTACTGCTTCTGTAAAGTACCGTTTTACTTCTTCTGACTAACCGACCCACAGAGGAGTCACCTATGTCTAAGTCTGATGTTTTTCATCTCGGCCTCACCAAAAACGATTTACAAGGGGCTACGCTCGCGATCGTCCCTGGCGACCCTGAGCGTGTGGAAAAGATCGCCGCGCTGATGGATAAGCCGGTCAAGCTGGCTGCCCATCGTGAGTTCACCACCTGGCGTGCAGAGCTGGATGGCAAAGCGGTGATCGTGTGCTCTACCGGTATCGGCGGTCCGTCTACCTCTATTGCTGTTGAAGAGCTGGCGCAGCTGGGCATTCGTACTTTCCTGCGTATCGGTACCACCGGCGCGATCCAGCCGCACATCAACGTGGGCGACGTGCTGGTCACGACCGCATCAGTCCGTCTGGACGGGGCAAGCCTGCACTTTGCACCGATGGAATTCCCGGCAGTGGCGGATTTCGAATGCACCACCGCGCTGGTTGAAGCCGCGAAATCGGTGGGCGCAACCACTCACGTAGGCGTAACCGCGTCGTCCGACACCTTCTATCCGGGCCAGGAGCGTTACGACACCTTCTCAGGCCGCGTGGTAAGCCGCTTCAAGGGCTCAATGGAAGAGTGGCAGTCCATGGGCGTAATGAACTACGAAATGGAATCCGCCACGCTGCTGACCATGTGCGCAAGCCAGGGTCTGCGTGCCGGTATGGTGGCGGGCGTTATCGTCAACCGTACCCAGCAGGAAATCCCGAACGCCGAAACGATGAAGCAGACCGAAAGCCATGCCGTGAAAATCGTGGTAGAAGCCGCGCGTCGCCTGATCTAGTCCTCTCCTTTCGAAATCAAAGGCCGACGCGTTCGGCCTTTATTTTTTGCGTAGCGCCTCGCAGGAAAACCCTTTCAAACTGGACGTTTATACAGCACAATTCTATTTTGTGCGGGTAATACGTTGATGCAGGGGGCATTGTGGATATCTCAATCCTGATTTATGCGGTGATTGCGCTGGCGGGCGTGGCGATAGGCTGGCTGATGTCCAGCTACCAGCACGCGCAGCAGAAGGCCGATCGGCTGGCTGAACGTGAAGAGATCGTCGCCGACTTAAGCGCGACAAAACAGCAGCTTGCCCTGAGCGAGCACTGGCGCGACGAGTGTGAACTGCTCAACAACGAGCTGCGCAACCTGCGTGATATCAACACGTCGCTGGAGGCCGATCTCCGCGAAGTGACCACCCGCCTGGAATCCACCCAGCTGCATGCGGAAGATAAAATCCGCCAGATGATCAACAGCGAGCAGCGCCTCAGCGAACAGTTTGAGAACCTCGCCAACCGAATTTTTGAGCACAGCAACCGCCGCGTTGATGAACAGAACCGCCAGAGCCTGAACAGCCTGCTGACGCCGCTGCGTGAACAGCTGGACGGTTTTCGTCGTCAGGTGCAGGACAGCTTTGGTCAGGAAGCCCGCGAGCGGCACACGCTGGCGCATGAGATTCGCAATCTTCAGCAGCTGAATGCCCAAATGGCGCAGGAAGCGGTCAACCTGACCCGCGCGCTGAAGGGGGATAACAAAACCCAGGGCAACTGGGGAGAAGTGGTGCTGACCCGCGTGCTGGAGGCCTCTGGTCTGCGGGAAGGGTACGAATATGAAACGCAGGTAAGTATCGAAAACGATGCCCGCTCTCGAATGCAGCCGGATGTGATCGTGCGGCTGCCGCAGGGCAAAGATGTGGTGATTGACGCCAAAATGACGCTGGTGGCGTACGAACGTTATTTCAACGCCGAGGATGACTATACCCGCGAATCCGCGCTGCAGGAGCACATCGCCTCCGTGCGTAACCACATCCGCCTGCTCGGCAGAAAGGATTACCAGCAGCTGCCGGGGCTGCGCTCGCTGGACTACGTCCTGATGTTTATCCCGGTAGAGCCCGCATTTCTGCTGGCGCTCGACAGGCAGCCTGAACTCATCACCGAAGCGCTCAAAAATAACATCATGCTGGTCAGCCCTACCACGCTGCTGGTGGCGTTACGTACCATTGCCAACCTGTGGCGCTATGAGCACCAGAGCCGCAACGCGCAGCAGATTGCCGATCGTGCCAGCAAGCTGTACGACAAAATGCGCCTCTTTGTGGACGACATGTCTTCCGTTGGGCAGAGCCTGGATCGTGCGCAGGATAACTACCGCCAGGCGATGAAAAAACTCGCCTCCGGACGCGGCAACCTGCTGGCGCAGGCCGAATCATTCCGCAGCCTGGGGGTAGAAGTTAAACGCGAGATTAATCCGGAATTGGTTGAACAGGCGACCGCTCAGGACGACGAGTTTCGCCTGCGAGAAGGTGCGGGTGAACAAAAGACAAACAGTGAAGACAACGCGTTAGCGGCGGATTTGCCACCGGACGAGCCGCCGGCGCGTTTCTTTCGCGGTGGTTGAAACGTAGGGCAATTGCGCCCAATCTGTTACACTTCACGAACAATTTACTGATGAGCAGGCTCTGAGATGGTTGACGATTCACAAGACACAACGCACTTTGGCTTTCAGACTGTCGCCAAAGCGCAGAAAGCTGACATGGTGGCCCACGTATTTCATTCCGTGGCGGCGAAGTACGATGTGATGAACGATCTGATGTCGTTCGGCATTCATCGCTTGTGGAAGCGCTTCACCATTGACTGTAGCGGCGTACGTCGTGGTCAAACGGTGCTGGACTTAGCCGGCGGTACGGGCGACTTAACCGCGAAATTCTCCCGTCTGGTGGGCGAAACCGGTCGCGTTGTTCTCGCCGATATCAATGACTCCATGCTGAAAATGGGACGCGAAAAGCTGCGTAACATCGGCGTGGTGGGGAATGTGGAATATGTGCAGGCAAACGCCGAAGCGTTGCCGTTCCCGGACAATACCTTCGACTGCATCACGATCTCCTTCGGCCTGCGTAACGTGACCGATAAAGAAAAAGCGCTCCGCTCCATGTACCGCGTGCTGAAGCCGGGTGGACGCCTGTTGGTGCTCGAATTCTCCAAACCGATTATTGAGCCGCTGAGCAAAGCTTACGACGCCTATTCCTTCCACGTGCTGCCGCGCATCGGTGAGCTGGTAGCCAACGACGCTGAAAGCTACCGCTATCTGGCGGAATCCATCCGTATGCACCCGGATCAGGACACGTTAAAAGCCATGATGCAGGACGCGGAATTTGAGAACGTTGAATACTTCAACCTGACGGCGGGTGTCGTCGCGCTGCATCGCGGTTACAAATTCTGAGTGGAGGTGTCCCGTGCCCTTTAAACCCTTAGTCTCCGCAGGCATCGAGAATGTACTGAACGCTTTTCTGTATCGTGCTCCGGCGCTGAAAGCTGCGCGTCAGCGGCTTAACGGGAAGGTCTTACGCATTGTTCTGAAAGAGTTCTCGACGCCGCTTGTGCTGGTCTTCAGCGAACGTCAGCTTGACGTTCTCGGGGCGTGGGAAGGCGAAGCCGACTGCTCGGTCATTACGCATATGAGCGTGCTGCCAAAACTGCGCGATCGCCAGCAATTAACGGCGCTTATCCGCAGCGGTGAGCTGGAAGTGGAAGGCGACATTCAGGTCGTGCAGAACTTTGTTGCGCTCACCGATCTGGCGGAGTTTGATCCGGCAGAGCTGCTCGCGCCTTTTATCGGCGACATTGCCGCTGAAGGTATCGGGAAAGTCCTTCATGGTGGCGCATCTTTTGCGCGTAAAAGCCTCCAACGCCAGCAACGCTATGCGGCGGAAGTGCTGACAGAGGAGTGGCGAATGGCGCCTGGTCCACTCGAAGTGGCATGGTTTGCGGAAGAGACCGCTGCTGTTGAACGTGCGGTTGATGCGTTGACCAAACGGCTGGAAAAACTGGAGGGCAAATGACGCCTGGTGAAATTCGGCGCCTCTATTTCATTATTCGCACCTTTTTGAGCTACGGGCTCGACGAGCTTATCCCCAAAATGCGTATCACGCTGCCGCTTCGTATCTGGCGGCGGATGCTGTTCTGGATGCCCAATCGCCATAAAGGTCAACCGCTGGGAGAGCGTCTGCGCCTGGCGCTGCAGGAGCTCGGCCCGGTGTGGATCAAATTTGGACAGATGCTGTCGACCCGCCGCGATCTCTTCCCGCCGCTGATTGCCGACGAGCTCGCGATGCTGCAGGATCGCGTCGCACCGTTTGACGGCGCGCGCGCGAAAAAGCAAATTGAAGAGGCGATGGGCAATATTCCCATTGAGGCGTGGTTTGACGATTTCGACATTAAGCCATTGGCATCGGCCTCTATCGCGCAGGTGCACACCGCGCGTTTGAAAGAAAACGGCAAAGAAGTCGTTATTAAGGTCATTCGTCCAGACATCCTGCCGATCATCAAAGCGGACATGAAGCTGATTTATCGTCTGGCGCGCTGGGTGCCACGCTTGCTGCCGGACGGGCGTCGTCTGCGTCCGATGGAAGTGGTGCGGGAATATGAAAAAACGCTGATTGATGAGCTTAACCTGCTGCGTGAATCGGCCAACGCCATTCAGCTTCGTCGCAACTTTGAAAACAGCCCGATGCTCTATGTACCTGAAGTCTATTCTGACTACTGCAGTCAGAACATGATGGTGATGGAGCGTATTTACGGTATTCCGGTTTCGGATGTGGTGGCCCTGGAGAAACAGGGTACGAACATGAAGCTTTTAGCTGAGCGTGGCGTACAGGTGTTCTTTACCCAGGTGTTCCGCGACAGCTTTTTCCATGCGGACATGCACCCGGGCAATATCTTTGTCAGCTACGAACATCCTGAGGATCCGAAGTATATCGGTATCGACTGCGGGATTGTGGGGTCGCTAAACAAAGAAGATAAACGCTACCTGGCGGAGAATTTCATCGCGTTCTTCAACCGCGACTATCGCAAGGTGGCCGAACTGCACGTCGATTCCGGCTGGGTGCCGCCGGACACCAACGTCGAAGAGTTCGAGTTCGCGATCCGAACCGTTTGTGAACCGATTTTTGAAAAGCCGCTGGCGGAAATCTCCTTTGGTCACGTGCTGTTAAACCTGTTTAATACGGCTCGCCGCTTTAATATGGAAGTTCAGCCGCAGCTAGTTTTACTCCAGAAAACATTACTTTACGTTGAAGGTGTAGGCCGGCAGCTCTATCCTCAGTTAGACTTGTGGAAGACCGCGAAACCTTTCCTTGAATCCTGGATCAAGGATCAGGTTGGCCTTCCGGCGCTGGTGCGATCTCTGAAAGAGAAAGGCCCGTTCTGGATAGAAAAAATGCCTGAAATTCCTGAACTGGTTTACGACAGTTTGCGTCAGAGCAAGAACCTTCAGCACAGCATGGATAAAATCGCCCGCGAGCTTCAGTCCAGCCGTGTTCGCCAGGGCCAGTCACGCTATCTCTTTGGGATTGGCGCAACGCTGCTGCTGAGCGGTACGCTGCTGCTGATCAACCGCCCGGACTGGCAGATGATGCCCGCCTGGCTGATGGCTGGCGGGGCGGTTGTCTGGCTAGCCGGATGGAGAAAAACGCGCTAAGCGTGCGTCGCTATCGACGGGTCGTAAACGTATAATGCGACCTGACTCATTAATCATCTATCCCTGAGGAACATGTATGGGTGGTATCAGTATCTGGCAATTAGTCATTATTGCCGTCATCGTCGTGCTGCTGTTTGGCACCAAAAAGCTCGGTTCTATTGGTTCCGATCTGGGCGCGTCTATCAAAGGCTTCAAGAAAGCGATGAGCGATGATGAGAGCAAGCAGGATAAAACCAGCCAGGACGCTGACTTTACTGCTAAATCCATCGCCGACAAGCAGGAAGAAGCCAAAAAGGAAGACGCTAAACGCCACGATAAAGAGCAGGTGTAAGTCGTGTTCGACATTGGTTTTAGTGAGCTTCTGCTGGTCTTTGTGATTGGCCTGATTGTATTGGGGCCGCAGCGTCTGCCGGTGGCAGTGAAAACCGTTGCGGGCTGGGTTCGTGCGCTGAGATCGCTGGCATCGACCGTTCAGAATGAACTGGCGCAGGAGCTTAAGCTGCAGGAATTTCAGGAAAGCCTGAAAAAGGTTGAGAAGGCGAGCATGGATAACCTGACGCCAGAACTGAAAGCGTCAATGGATGAGCTGCGCGAAGCGGCGGAATCGATGAAGCGCTCCTATAGCGTTAACGACCCTGAAAAAGCGAGCGATGAAGCGAACACCATCCATAATCCGGTGGTGAAGGGCAGCGAGGCGCAGCGCGAGGGCGTGACGCCAGCCACCGCTGAACATCAGGCTGTCGCGCCAGAACAGACGCCTCAGGAAACCGAAGTGAAAAAGCAGGCGCAGCCGGAAGACCCGGTGGCAAAAACAGCGGAAGTGAAGCCCGCTGCGCCCGTTTCCGAATCATCCCCCTCGTCGAGTGATAAAGCGTAAACATGGCAGTAGATGATACTCAACCGCTGATTACGCACCTCATTGAGCTGCGTAAGCGCCTGTTAAACTGCATTATTGCGGTTTTACTCATATTCCTGTGCCTGGTCTATTTTGCCAACGATATCTATCAGGTGGTCTCTGCGCCGCTGATCAAGCAGATGCCGCTGGGCGCAACGATGATTGCAACAGACGTTGCTTCTCCGTTCTTTACCCCTATCAAGCTCACCTTTTGGGTGTCGTTGATTGCCTCTGCACCGGTCATTCTTTACCAGGTATGGGCGTTTGTCGCGCCTGCGCTGTATAAGCATGAACGCAAGCTGGTGATACCGCTGCTGGTGTCCAGCTCGCTGCTGTTCTATATCGGCATGGCGTTTGCCTATTTCGTTGTCTTCCCGCTGGCCTTCGGCTTCCTGACGCATACCGCGCCGGAAGGGGTCCAGGTATCGACGGATATCGCCAGCTACCTCAGCTTTGTGATGGCGCTGTTTATGGCGTTTGGCGTGGCATTCGAAGTGCCGGTGGCCATTGTGCTGCTTTGCTGGGTTGGGGTAACGACCCCGGATGACCTGCGCAAGAAGCGTCCGTATATCCTGGTTGGCGCGTTTGTCGTCGGCATGCTGCTGACACCACCGGATGTGTTCTCCCAGACGCTGCTGGCCATACCGATGTACTGTCTGTTTGAGGTCGGGGTCTTCTTCTCCCGTTTCTACGTGGGTAAAGGGCGTCGCTCGGATGACGAAGACGATACGTCCGACAAGACCACTGAAGAGTAAAACCAGCCGCCCGTCAGGGCGGTTGTTACATGGGGATTTGCATGTTTGATATCGGACTCAACCTGACCAGCTCGCAGTTTGCGAAAGATCGCGATGAGGTGGTTGCGCGTGCGTTTGCCGCCGGGGTCAAAGGACTGCTGCTTACGGGTACCAACCTGCATGAGAGCGAGCAGGCGCAGCAGCTGGCGCAACGCTACGATCGCTGTTGGTCTACCGCTGGCGTCCATCCTCACGACAGCAGCCAGTGGACCCCGGAAAGTGGCGACACCCTCTACAGGCTGGCTAAAACAGCAGAGGTGGTGGCGATTGGCGAATGCGGTCTCGATTTCAACCGTAACTTTTCTACGCCTGAAGAGCAGGAAAAGGCGTTTACTGCCCAGCTTGCGCTGGCGGCAGAGCTTGAAATGCCCGTATTTATGCACTGCCGCGACGCGCATGAGCGTTTCCTGGCCCTTCTGGATCCGTGGCTCGATAAACTGCCCGGCGCGGTACTGCACTGCTTCACGGGTTCCCGGCAGGAGGCGCTGGAATGTCTGGAGCGTGGGCTCTATCTGGGGATTACCGGGTGGGTTTGCGATGAACGCCGCGGGCTTGAACTTCGGGCGCTGTTGCCGGTAATCCCGGCTGACCGGCTGCTCCTTGAAACCGATGCACCCTATCTGCTCCCGCGCGATATGAAACCCAAACCGGCATCGCGGCGAAATGAACCCGCTTATCTCGGGCACATTGTAGAGAGCGTTGCTAAGTGGCGCGGAGAGGATCCGCACTGGCTTTCCGCGCAGACGGATGACAACGTGCGGAATCTGTTCGGGATAAGCGTTTAAAGCTTGCGGAAGTCGGTGTTTTTCACGCTCTGCAGCACCTGCTTGTTCAGCAGATTAAGCAACAGCATAGAGCGCGCTTCCCCGTCCGGTTCGGCAAAAATCGCCTGCAGGCCTTCGAACGCGCCTTCGGTAATCACGACGCTATCGCCTGTATAAGGGGTTTCGGGATCGGTGATCCCTTCAGGCTGTTGATAAATCGACAGCTGGTGAATAACCGTCGATGGAACCATTGCCGGGTGAGCGCCAAAACGCACGAAGTGGCTGACGCCACGGGTTGCGCTAATGGTTGTGGTATGGATGACTTCCGGGTCGAACTCCACGAACAGGTAGTTCGGGAACAGCGGCTCGCTGACGGTTGTGCGCTTCCCGCGCTGCATTTTTTCAAGCGTGATCACGGGCGTCAGGCAATTGACAGACTGACGTTCAAGATGTTCCTGCGCGCGCTGAAGTTGCCCGCGTTTGCAATACAGTAAATACCAGGCCTGCATAATCACTCTTTCCCTTAGTTCGGGGCGCAAGCATATCAAAACCCTGGCGGGATCGCTAAGTTGATTATAATGGGGGAAAATGGAACAGAACGCATAAGTTCACGCTTATTTAACAAAATTACAGCATCAAGCAGGCTTACGCCGTATAATGAAGCGCTTACAGAGAGGCCATGATTAACTGCATGAAATACCACGATCTCCGCGACTTCCTGACGCTGCTGGAAAAGCAGGGCGAACTCAAACGTATTACACTTCCTGTTGATCCCTATCTGGAGATGACAGAAATTGCTGACCGCACCCTGCGTGCCGGTGGCCCCGCGTTACTCTTTGAAAATCCGAAAGGTTACGCCATGCCGGTGCTGTGCAACCTGTTTGGTACACCGTGTCGTGTCGCATTGGGGATGGGGCAGGAAGACGTTACCGCGTTGCGTGAAGTGGGTAAGCTGCTGGCATTTCTGAAAGAGCCGGAGCCGCCGAAAGGCTTCCGCGATCTGTTCGACAAGCTGCCGCAGTTTAAGCAGGTGCTGAACATGCCCACCAAACGCCTGCGCGGCGCGCCGTGCCAGCAGAAAGTGCTGGAAGGCGATGCGGTTGATTTGACCAAAATCCCTATCATGCAGTGCTGGCCGGAAGATGCCGCGCCGCTGATCACCTGGGGGTTGACCGTCACGCGCGGTCCGCATAAAGAACGGCAAAATCTGGGTATTTACCGCCAGCAGCTGATTGGCAAGAATAAGCTCATCATGCGCTGGCTGTCGCATCGCGGCGGCGCGCTGGATTTCCAGGAGTGGTGCGCTGCGCATCCGGGGGAACGTTTCCCGGTGTCCGTTGCGCTGGGCGCCGATCCGGCCACCATTCTCGGGGCCGTCACGCCCGTGCCGGATACCCTTTCTGAATATGCCTTTGCAGGCCTGCTGCGCGGCACGAAGACTGAAGTCGTGAAGTGCATCTCTAACGATCTTGAAGTGCCCGCCAGTGCTGAAATTGTGCTGGAAGGTTATCTTGAGCAGGGTGAAATGGCGCCAGAAGGCCCTTACGGCGACCATACCGGCTATTACAACGAAGTGGATCACTTCCCGGTGTTTACCGTGACGCACATTACGCAGCGTGAAGATGCGATTTATCACTCCACCTATACCGGGCGTCCACCGGATGAACCCGCGGTGCTTGGCGTGGCGCTGAATGAAGTGTTTGTGCCGATCCTGCAAAAGCAGTTCCCGGAAATTGTTGATTTTTATCTGCCGCCTGAGGGATGCTCGTATCGCATGGCGGTCGTTACGATGAAGAAACAGTACCCGGGTCATGCAAAACGCGTGATGATGGGCGTATGGTCTTTCCTGCGCCAGTTTATGTATACCAAATTTGTAATTGTCTGCGATGATGACGTAAACGCCCGCGACTGGAATGACGTCATCTGGGCCATTACCACGCGAATGGACCCGGCGCGCGATACGGTGTTAGTCGAAAACACGCCGATAGATTACCTGGATTTTGCCTCGCCGGTTTCCGGTCTTGGCTCAAAGATGGGACTGGATGCCACAAATAAATGGCCTGGCGAAACCGACCGTGAATGGGGTCGCCCGATCAAAAAAGATCCTGCCGTGACCGCGCGCATTGACGCGATCTGGGACGAACTGGCCATAATGAATAACGGTAAACCCTGAGCTGACCGTTAAGCCCTATAGACTTCCCGACAGAGAGAGCGAATGACAACCTTAAGCTGTAAAGTGACCTCGGTAGATGCCATCACCGACACCGTATATCGCGTCCGTTTAGTGCCAGAAGCGCCATTCTCTTTCCGCGCGGGTCAGTACCTGATGGTTGTGATGGATGAGCGTGATAAGCGTCCTTTCTCTATGGCCTCAACGCCAGCGGAGCAGGAATTTATTGAGCTTCATATTGGTGCGTCAGAGCTTAACCTGTATGCGATGGCCGTCATGGACCGCATTCTGAAAGAACGCGAGATCGTGGTGGATATTCCACACGGTGACGCGTGGCTGCGCGATGACGAAGACCGTCCGCTGATCCTGATTGCGGGCGGTACCGGCTTCTCCTACGTGCGTTCTATTCTGTTAACCGCCCTGGCGCGTAACCCGGACCGTGACATCACCATTTACTGGGGGGGGCGCGAAGAGAAACACCTGTACGATCTCTCTGAGCTGGAAGCGCTGAGCGTTACTCATCCAAACCTGCGCATTGAGCCGGTGGTTGAGCAGCCGGAAGAGGGCTGGCGCGGGCGTAGCGGTACCGTGCTGACGGCGGTATTGCAGGATCACGGTACGCTGGCAGGGCATGATATCTATATCGCTGGCCGTTTCGAGATGGCGAAAATCGCCCGGGACCTGTTCTGTAACGAACGTGACGCGCGTGAAGATCGCCTGTTCGGCGATGCGTTTGCCTTCATTTAAATAAAAAACCCGCCCCTGACAGGCGGGAAGAACGGCAACTAAACTGTCTCTCTTCGCCAATGACGCCATAACTGCGTTGGCTGCGCTCGTTCACCCGAATCACTTACTTGAGTAAGCTCATCGGGATTCGCTCGCTTGCCGCCTTGTTCTGACGTCATTGGTTTTGAGATACTTTTCCTGATTTACACTCTCTCAAACACCGTCGCGATACCCTGACCCAGCCCGATACACATCGTTGCCAGACCAAACTGGGCATCTTTGCGTTCCATCAGGTTAATCAGCGTTGTGCTGATACGCGCCCCGGAGCAACCCAGCGGGTGACCGAGGGCGATCGCGCCGCCGTTGAGGTTAATCTTCTCGTCGATCTGCTCCATCAGTCCCAGATCTTTAATGCACGGCAGGATCTGCGCGGCAAACGCTTCGTTCATCTCGAACAGATCGATGTCGCTGGCGGTTAGTCCCGCTTTTTTCAGCGCCAGCTTCGAGGCCGGAACCGGGCCATAGCCCATGATTGACGGATCGCAGCCCACGACCGCCATGGAACGTACCCGAGCGCGAGGGGTTAAGCCCAGCTCGCGGGCGCGGCTTTCGCTCATCACCAGCATCGCGGCGGCACCGTCGGACAGCGCCGACGAGGTTCCCGCCGTGACCGTACCGGTAACCGGATCAAACGCAGGGCGCAGGGTGGAAAGCGCTTCGACGGTGGTCTCCGGACGGATGACTTCGTCGTAGCTGAACTGCTTCAGGACGCCGTCAGCGTCGTGACCGCCGGTCGGGATGATCTCATTCTTAAAGGCACCGGACTGCGTCGCCGCCCATGCGCGAGCGTGAGAGCGCGCGGCAAAGGCGTCCTGCATTTCGCGGCTAATGCCGTGCAGGCGGGAGAGCATCTCGGCGGTGAGGCCCATCATCCCTGCGGCTTTCGCCACGTTACGGCTCATGCCCGGGTGGAAATCGACCCCGTGGCTCATCGGCACGTGACCCATATGCTCCACGCCGCCCACCAGGCAGGCCTGCGCGTCACCGGTCATGATCATGCGGGCCGCGTCGTGCAGCGCCTGCATTGACGAACCGCACAGGCGGTTAACGGTGACGGCCGGAACCGAATGCGGGATCTCCGCCAGCAGCGACGCGTTACGGGCGATGTTGAAGCCTTGCTCCAGGGTCTGCTGCACGCAGCCCCAGTAGATATCGTCCAGCGCAGCAGGATCCAGCGACGGGTTACGCGCCAGCAGGCTACGCATCAGGTGCGCGGAGAGGTCTTCCGCACGCACGTTACGGAATGCGCCGCCTTTTGAACGGCCCATCGGTGTGCGAATCGCATCAACAATGACAACCTTTTCCATTGTGACTCCTTAAGCCGTTTTCAGCTCGCCAACCGGACGGGCTGGCTCAACTGCTGGATAGTAGGGTTCGTTATGGCGCGCTTTATTACGCAGCCCTTCCGGTACCTCATAAAGCGGGCCCAGGTGCTGATACTGCTGAGCCATATCGAGGTAGCGGGCGCTGCCGAGCGTGTCCAGCCAGCGGAACGCGCCGCCGTGGAACGGAGGGAAGCCCAGGCCATAGACCAGCGCCATATCGGCTTCTGCCGGGCTGGCGATGATGCCTTCTTCGAGGCAACGCACCACTTCGTTGATCATCGGAATCATCATGCGGGCGACGATCTCATCGTCGGTGAAGTCACGCTTCGGCTGACTGACGTCGGCCAGCAGGCCATCCACTACCGCATCCTCTTCTTTCTTCGGTTTGCCTTTGCTGTCTTCTTTATAGCGCCAGAAGCCGAGGCCGTTTTTCTGACCGAAGCGGTTAGCGTCGAACAGCGCGTCAATGGCGTCGCGATAGTCTTTCTGCATGCGCTGCGGGAAGCCTGCCGCCATTACCGCCTGGGCGTGGTGGGCGGTATCAATGCCGACCACATCCAGCAGATACGCCGGGCCCATCGGCCAGCCGAACTGTTTTTCCATCACTTTGTCGATTTTGCGGAAGTCCGCCCCGTCGCGCAGCAGCTGGCTGAAGCCGGCGAAGTAAGGGAACAGCACGCGGTTGACGAAGAAGCCCGGGCAGTCGTTGACCACGATCGGCGTTTTGCCCATCTTGCTGGCCCACGCCACCACTTTCGCGATGGTCTCGTCTGAGGTTTTTTCCCCGCGAATCACTTCGACCAGCGGCATACGGTGTACCGGGTTGAAGAAGTGCATTCCGCAGAAGTTTTCCGGACGCTTAAGCACGCTCGCCAGTTCGCTGATTGGAATGGTGGAGGTGTTAGAGGCGAGTACGGTATCCGGGCGAACCTTGTCTTCCGTTTCCGCCAGCACCGCTTTTTTGACTTTCGGGTTCTCGACGACGGCTTCGACCACCACGTCGACACGGTCGAAACCGCTGTATTCCAGCACCGGCTGAATGGTGGAGATCACCCCTGCCAGCTTCAGGCCGTCAATTTTTCCGCGTTCCAGCTGTTTGTTCAGCAGCTTGGCCGCTTCGGTCATGCCCAGCGTCAGGGATTTCTCGCTGATGTCTTTCATCACCACCGGCACGCCTTTCCAGGCCGACTGGTAGGCGATGCCGCCACCCATAATGCCCGCGCCGAGTACCGCCGCGTGTTTTGGCGTCTCAACGTTTTTGGTCAGCTGTTTGGCTTTGCCTTTCACGAACTGATCGTTGAGGAAGATACCGACCAGCGCGCGGGCTTCGTTGGTGTGCGCCAGCGGGACAAAGCTTTGGTTTTCCAGCTTCAGCGCCTCATCGCGACCGAGACGGGCCGCCGCTTCAATGGTTTTCACCGCCGCGATCGGCGCCGGGTAGTGTTTACCCGCCGTCTGCATCACCATGCCTTTGGCGATGGTGAAGCTCATGGTGGCTTCAATCTTGCTGAGTTTTAACGGCTCCAGCTTCGGCTGGCGTTTGGCTTTCCAGTCGAGATCGCCGTTAATTGCCTGACGCAAAATGGCGAGTGCGCCTTCAACAAGCTTTTCGGGTTTGACAACGCCGTCGACCAGGCCAATTTTCAGCGCCTGTTCTGCGCCGACATCTTTACCTGCGGCGATGATCTCCAGCGCGCTGTCGGCACCCAGCATACGCGGCATACGCACGGAGCCGCCAAAGCCCGGCATGATGCCCAGCTTGGTTTCCGGCAGGCCGATGCGCAGGTCCGGCGTCGCCAGACGGTAGTCGGTCGCCAGCACGCACTCGCAGCCACCGCCCAGCGCGTAGCCATTAACGGCGGAAAGGGTCGGGACAGGCAGATCTTCCAGACGATTAAAGACGCTGTTGGCGAAGTGCAGCCACTGGCTCAGCTGTTCTTCCGGAACCAGGAAAAGCGAAAGGAACTCGGTGATATCGGCACCGACAATAAAGGCCGCTTTGTTCGAGCGCAGCAGCAGCCCTTTCAATTCAGGTTGTTTTTCAAGAACGTCGAGCGCCTGGCCAAGACTGGCCACCGTCGCGGTATCGAGCTTATTCACTGAGCCGGGGGCATCGAACACCAGTTCGGCAATGCCATCTTCCAGCCAGTTGAGGTACAGGGTGTCGCCTTTGTAGAGCATGTCAGTCTCCTGAATCCAGCAATTGGATCTGGTCATACCAGATGAATCGGAGTGTGGGATTTATGTTAATAAAATGCAAATTACTCATTAAGAAAATGCTGCATTGATCACGGTCGGTGGAAATCACGCAGGCGGAGTGAGGTGTGCTAAGATGCGATGACTTGAGGTCAAAAAACGAAAGGAATAATGATGGACTCACTGGCTTCGCTTTATAAAAATCATATCGTTACCCTACAGGAACGTACCCGCGATGTACTGGCCCGCTTTAAGCTGGATGCGCTACTGATCCACTCCGGCGAGCTGATGAATACCTTTCTGGATGACCACGCTTATCCGTTTAAGGTGAACCCGCAGTTTAAGGCCTGGGTGCCGGTGACGCAGGTTCCTAACTGCTGGCTGCTGGTGGATGGCGTGAACAAGCCGAAACTGTGGTTCTACCTGCCGGTTGATTACTGGCACAACGTTGAGCCGCTTCCGACCTCTTTCTGGACGGAAGAGATTGAGGTGATTGCGCTGCCAAAAGCGGACGGTATTGGCGGCCAGCTGCCTGCCGCGCGTGGCAACATTGCCTATATTGGCCCTGTGCCGGAACGTGCATTAGGCCTGGATATTGCAGCAGACAAACTGAACCCGAAAGGGGTGCTGGATTACCTCCACTATTACCGCGCATATAAAACCGACTATGAACTTTACTGCATGCGTGAAGCGCAAAAAACGGCGGTGAATGGTCACCGTGCCGCGCACGAAGCGTTCCAGTCGGGGATGAGCGAGTTCGACATCAATCAGGCCTATCTGACCGCGACAGGTCACCGTGATACCGACGTGCCGTACAGCAACATTGTCGCGCTGAACGAGCACGCGTCTGTGCTTCACTACACCAAACTGGATCACCAGGTTCCGTCGGAAATGCGCAGCTTCCTGCTGGACGCAGGGGCAGAGTACAACGGCTACGCGGCCGACCTGACCCGTACCTGGGCAGCTAACGCGGATACCGATTTCGCACAGCTGATCAAAGACGTGAACGATGAACAGCTGGCGCTGATTGGCACCATGAAGGCGGGAACCAGCTATGTGGATTACCACATCCAGTTCCATCAGCGCATCGCAAAACTGCTGCGTAAGCATCAGATTGTGAAAGACATGAGCGAAGAGGCGATGGTCGAGAACGATCTGACCGGGCCATTCATGCCGCACGGCATTGGTCACCCGCTGGGCCTGCAGGTTCACGACGTCGCGGGCTTTATGCAGGATGATACCGGCACGCACCTGGCGGCACCGTCTAAATATCCTTACCTGCGCTGCACCCGTATTCTGGAGCCGCGCATGGTGCTGACGATTGAACCGGGGATCTACTTCATCGAATCCCTGCTGGCGCCGTGGCGTGAAGGCCAGTTCAGTAAGCACTTCAACTGGGAAAAAATTGAGGCGCTGAAGCCGTTTGGCGGTATTCGCATCGAAGATAACGTCGTGATTCACGAGAACGGTATCGAGAACATGACGCGAGACCTGAAGCTGGCCTGATGGAAAGCTGGCTGATACCGGCTGAACCGGTCACCTTTGTTGAGGACATCAAGAAAAGCCGCTTTATTACGCTGCTGGCGCACACCGACGGCGTAGAGGCGGCAAAGGCGTTTGTTGAGTCCGTCCGGGCTGAGCATCCTGACGCACGCCACCACTGCGTGGCCTGGGTGGCAGGGCCGCCGGACGATTCGCAGCAATTGGGGTTTTCCGACGACGGTGAACCAGCGGGTACGGCCGGTAAACCCATGCTTTCGCAGCTGATGGGCAGCGGCGTGGGGGAAATTACCGCCGTGGTGGTGCGCTACTACGGCGGCATTTTGTTAGGGACCGGTGGGCTGGTTAAAGCCTATGGCGGGGGCGTGCAGCAGGCGCTTCACATGTTGGTCACTGCCCGCAAAACGCCGCTTACCGAATATACTTTAGTATGCGATTACGCCCAGCTTTCGGGCATCGAGGCGCTGCTGAGGCAGTTTAACGGCGTCATCGCGCACAGTGAATATCAGGCGATGGTGCAATTACGCGTGGCGCTTCCTCAGGCGGAACTGGCTGCTTTTTCAGCAAAGCTGGCTGATTTTAGTCGTGGTTCGTTGCAATTGCTGCCGATTGAAGAATAATCCCCACCTCACTTTTTGAATACCAAAGGAAGCGGCAGAGATGCATTTTCGTGCCATAACCCGAATCGTTGGACTGCTGGTCATACTCTTTTCCGGGACGATGATTCTCCCTGGACTGGTGGCGCTTATCTACCGGGACGGCGCGGGGCGGGCATTTACCCAGACCTTCTTTGTCGCGCTGGCGATTGGCTCCCTGCTGTGGTGGCCGAACCGTCGTCAGAAAGGTGAGTTGAAATCTCGCGAAGGATTTCTGATTGTGGTTCTGTTCTGGACGGTGCTGGGGAGCGTGGGTTCGCTGCCGTTTATCTTCGCGGAACAGCCTAACCTGAGCATCACGGATGCCTTTTTTGAATCGTTCTCTGGTTTAACAACCACCGGGGCGACGACGCTGGTGGGGCTGGATTCGCTCCCGCACGCCATTCTCTTTTATCGCCAGATGCTGCAGTGGTTCGGGGGGATGGGGATCATCGTCCTCGCGGTGGCCATCCTGCCTATTCTGGGCGTGGGCGGCATGCAGCTCTATCGCGCTGAAATGCCAGGGCCGCTGAAAGACAACAAGATGCGCCCGCGTATTGCCGAGACGGCGAAAACCCTGTGGCTTATCTATGTCTTACTGACGGTGGCCTGTGCGCTGGCGCTGTGGTTCGCCGGGATGCCCGCTTTCGACGCCATCGGACACAGCTTCGCGACGATTGCGATCGGTGGGTTCTCCACTCACGATGCCAGCGTTGGCTACTTCGATAGCCCAACCATTAACACTATTATTGCCATTTTCCTGCTGATCTCCGGCTGTAACTACGGCCTGCACTTCTCTTTACTGAGCGGACGCAGCCTGAAGGTGTACTGGCGCGACCCAGAGTTCCGCATGTTCATTGGCGTCCAGCTGACGCTGGTTGTCATCTGTACCCTGGTGCTCTGGTTCCATGATGTCTACAACTCTGCCCTGACAACGCTAAACCAGGCCTTCTTCCAGGTGGTGTCGATGGCGACGACCGCCGGGTTTACCACGGACAGCATCGCGCGCTGGCCGCTGTTCCTGCCGGTGCTGCTTTTATGCTCTGCATTTATCGGGGGCTGCGCGGGGTCGACGGGCGGTGGCCTGAAGGTCATTCGTATTTTGCTGCTGTTTAAGCAGGGAAACCGAGAGCTGAAGCGCCTGGTCCACCCGAACGCGGTCTACAGCATCAAGCTGGGGAACCGCGCGCTGCCGGAACGTATCCTCGAAGCGGTCTGGGGTTTCTTCTCAGCCTATGCGCTGGTCTTTATCGTCAGTATGCTGGCCATTATCGCGACGGGAGTCGATGATTTCTCCGCCTTTGCGTCCGTGGTCGCAACATTGAACAACCTCGGGCCTGGCCTGGGGGTGGTGGCGGATAACTTTGCCAGTATGAACCCCGTCGCGAAATGGATCCTCATCGCCAATATGCTGTTTGGCCGTCTTGAGGTCTTTACGCTGCTGGTGCTGTTCACCCCTACATTCTGGCGCGAGTAAGGAGCCGTTAATGAAAACACTGATTCTTTTCTCCACGCGAGACGGGCAAACGCGCGAGATTGCCGCTTACCTGGCATCTGAACTTAAAGAGCTGGGGATCTATTCCGATGTGGTAAACCTGAACCGTGCGGAGCAGATTGCCTGGCAGGATTACGATCGCGTGGTGATTGGCGCATCTATTCGTTACGGGCATTTCCACCCGGCGCTGGATCGCTTTGTGAAAAAGCACACGGCGACGCTCAACGCGTTGCCCGGCGCCTTTTACTCGGTCAATCTCGTCGCGCGTAAAGCCGAGAAGCGCACGCCGCAGACCAATAGCTACACGCGCAAGTTTTTACTTAGCTCACCGTGGCAGCCGGACCTGTGCGCCGTCTTTGCTGGTGCGCTGCGTTACCCTCGCTACAAATGGTATGACCGCTTTATGATCCGCCTCATTATGAAGATGACGGGGGGAGAAACCGACACGCGTAAAGAAGTGGTTTATACCGACTGGTCTCAGGTTGCCAGTTTTGCGCGGGAAATCGCACATTTAACGGGCGATTCGCGACATAAATAAGCGTTAAGTTTGAAAAGTGAGCGAACGAAAAGTTTTTTGTATTTTGTACTTGTCACGTCAGAATAACTCCCTATAATGCGCCTCCACTGACACGGAACAACGGCACGCAAGCCGCCGGGTCAGCAGAGAAAAGCAAAAATAAACGCTTGACTCTGAAGCGGGAAAGCGTAATATGCACACCCCGCGCCGCAGCGAAAACGAAGCGGCACTGCTCTTTAACAATTTATCAGACAATCTGTGTGGGCACTCAAAGTGACATGGATTCTTAACGTCCTCGGACGAAAAATGAATACCAAGTCTCTGAGTGAACATACGTAATTCATTACGAAGTTTAATTCACGAGCATCAAACTTAAATTGAAGAGTTTGATCATGGCTCAGATTGAACGCTGGCGGCAGGCCTAACACATGCAAGTCGAGCGGTAGCACAGAGGAGCTTGCTCCTCGGGTGACGAGCGGCGGACGGGTGAGTAATGTCTGGGAAACTGCCTGATGGAGGGGGATAACTACTGGAAACGGTAGCTAATACCGCATAACGTCGCAAGACCAAAGAGGGGGACCTTCGGGCCTCTTGCCATCAGATGTGCCCAGATGGGATTAGCTAGTAGGTGGGGTAACGGCTCACCTAGGCGACGATCCCTAGCTGGTCTGAGAGGATGACCAGCCACACTGGAACTGAGACACGGTCCAGACTCCTACGGGAGGCAGCAGTGGGGAATATTGCACAATGGGCGCAAGCCTGATGCAGCCATGCCGCGTGTATGAAGAAGGCCTTCGGGTTGTAAAGTACTTTCAGCGGGGAGGAAGGTGTTGAGGCTAATAACCTCAGCAATTGACGTTACCCGCAGAAGAAGCACCGGCTAACTCCGTGCCAGCAGCCGCGGTAATACGGAGGGTGCAAGCGTTAATCGGAATTACTGGGCGTAAAGCGCACGCAGGCGGTCTGTCAAGTCGGATGTGAAATCCCCGGGCTCAACCTGGGAACTGCATTCGAAACTGGCAGGCTAGAGTCTTGTAGAGGGGGGTAGAATTCCAGGTGTAGCGGTGAAATGCGTAGAGATCTGGAGGAATACCGGTGGCGAAGGCGGCCCCCTGGACAAAGACTGACGCTCAGGTGCGAAAGCGTGGGGAGCAAACAGGATTAGATACCCTGGTAGTCCACGCCGTAAACGATGTCGACTTGGAGGTTGTGCCCTTGAGGCGTGGCTTCCGGAGCTAACGCGTTAAGTCGACCGCCTGGGGAGTACGGCCGCAAGGTTAAAACTCAAATGAATTGACGGGGGCCCGCACAAGCGGTGGAGCATGTGGTTTAATTCGATGCAACGCGAAGAACCTTACCTACTCTTGACATCCAGAGAACTTTCCAGAGATGGATTGGTGCCTTCGGGAACTCTGAGACAGGTGCTGCATGGCTGTCGTCAGCTCGTGTTGTGAAATGTTGGGTTAAGTCCCGCAACGAGCGCAACCCTTATCCTTTGTTGCCAGCGGTTAGGCCGGGAACTCAAAGGAGACTGCCAGTGATAAACTGGAGGAAGGTGGGGATGACGTCAAGTCATCATGGCCCTTACGAGTAGGGCTACACACGTGCTACAATGGCGCATACAAAGAGAAGCGACCTCGCGAGAGCAAGCGGACCTCATAAAGTGCGTCGTAGTCCGGATTGGAGTCTGCAACTCGACTCCATGAAGTCGGAATCGCTAGTAATCGTAGATCAGAATGCTACGGTGAATACGTTCCCGGGCCTTGTACACACCGCCCGTCACACCATGGGAGTGGGTTGCAAAAGAAGTAGGTAGCTTAACCTTCGGGAGGGCGCTTACCACTTTGTGATTCATGACTGGGGTGAAGTCGTAACAAGGTAACCGTAGGGGAACCTGCGGTTGGATCACCTCCTTACCTTAAAGAACCTGCCTTTGTAGTGCTCACACAGATTGTCTGATGAAAAACAGCAGTAAAAACCTCTACAGGCTTGTAGCTCAGGTGGTTAGAGCGCACCCCTGATAAGGGTGAGGTCGGTGGTTCAAGTCCACTCAGGCCTACCAAATTCTCCCTGAATACTGCGTTGCGAAATAACTCACATACTGAAGTATGCTTCGTTATTCCACGCCTTGTCTCAGGAAGAATTACCGGTACAGAGGTTTGTAATACGATGGGGCTATAGCTCAGCTGGGAGAGCGCCTGCTTTGCACGCAGGAGGTCTGCGGTTCGATCCCGCATAGCTCCACCATCTTTTACTGCGAACACAAGAAAACTTCAGAGTGAACCTGAAAAGGTGCACTGCGAAGTTTTGCTCTTTAAAAATCTGGATCAAGCTGAAAATTGAAACGACACATCTTCAAGGTGTGTTCGAGTCTCTCAAATTTTCGCAATCAGAAGTGAAACATCTTCGGGTTGTGAGGTTAAGCGACTAAGCGTACACGGTGGATGCCCTGGCAGTCAGAGGCGATGAAGGACGTGCTAATCTGCGAAAAGCGCCGGCGAGGTGATATGAACCTTTGACCCGGCGATGTCCGAATGGGGAAACCCAGTGTGTTCCGACACACTATCGTTAACTGAATACATAGGTTAACGAGGCGAACCGGGGGAACTGAAACATCTAAGTACCCCGAGGAAAAGAAATCAACCGAGATTCCCCCAGTAGCGGCGAGCGAACGGGGAGCAGCCCAGAGTCTGAATCAGCTTGTGTGTTAGTGGAAGCGTCTGGAAAGTCGCACGGTACAGGGTGACAGTCCCGTACACGAAAGCACACAGGTTGTGAACTCGAAGAGTAGGGCGGGACACGTGGTATCCTGTCTGAATATGGGGGGACCATCCTCCAAGGCTAAATACTCCTGACTGACCGATAGTGAACCAGTACCGTGAGGGAAAGGCGAAAAGAACCCCGGCGAGGGGAGTGAAAAAGAACCTGAAACCGTGTACGTACAAGCAGTGGGAGCACCTTCGTGGTGTGACTGCGTACCTTTTGTATAATGGGTCAGCGACTTATATTCTGTAGCAAGGTTAACCGTATAGGGGAGCCGAAGGGAAACCGAGTCTTAACTGGGCGTTAAGTTGCAGGGTATAGACCCGAAACCCGGTGATCTAGCCATGGGCAGGTTGAAGGTTGGGTAACACTAACTGGAGGACCGAACCGACTAATGTTGAAAAATTAGCGGATGACTTGTGGCTGGGGGTGAAAGGCCAATCAAACCGGGAGATAGCTGGTTCTCCCCGAAAGCTATTTAGGTAGCGCCTCGTGAACTCATCTTCGGGGGTAGAGCACTGTTTCGGCTAGGGGGCCATCCCGGCTTACCAACCCGATGCAAACTACGAATACCGAAGAATGTTATCACGGGAGACACACGGCGGGTGCTAACGTCCGTCGTGAAGAGGGAAACAACCCAGACCGCCAGCTAAGGTCCCAAAGTCATGGTTAAGTGGGAAACGATGTGGGAAGGCACAGACAGCCAGGATGTTGGCTTAGAAGCAGCCATCATTTAAAGAAAGCGTAATAGCTCACTGGTCGAGTCGGCCTGCGCGGAAGATGTAACGGGGCTAAACCATGCACCGAAGCTGCGGCAGCGACGCTTATGCGTTGTTGGGTAGGGGAGCGTTCTGTAAGCCGTTGAAGGTGGCCTGTGAGGGTTGCTGGAGGTATCAGAAGTGCGAATGCTGACATAAGTAACGATAAAGCGGGTGAAAAGCCCGCTCGCCGGAAGACCAAGGGTTCCTGTCCAACGTTAATCGGGGCAGGGTGAGTCGACCCCTAAGGCGAGGCCGAAAGGCGTAGTCGATGGGAAACAGGTTAATATTCCTGTACTTGGTGTTGCTGCGAAGGGGGGACGGAGAAGGCTATGTTAGCCGGGCGACGGTTGTCCCGGTTTAAGCATGTAGGCGGAGGTTCCAGGTAAATCCGGTACCTTTTAACGCTGAGGTGTGATGACGAGGCACTACGGTGCTGAAGTAACAAATGCCCTGCTTCCAGGAAAAGCCTCTAAGCATCAGGTAACACGAAATCGTACCCCAAACCGACACAGGTGGTCAGGTAGAGAATACCAAGGCGCTTGAGAGAACTCGGGTGAAGGAACTAGGCAAAATGGTGCCGTAACTTCGGGAGAAGGCACGCTGATATGTAGGTGAAGCCCCTGCGGGTGGAGCTGAAATCAGTCGAAGATACCAGCTGGCTGCAACTGTTTATTAAAAACACAGCACTGTGCAAACACGAAAGTGGACGTATACGGTGTGACGCCTGCCCGGTGCCGGAAGGTTAATTGATGGGGTTAGCGGCAACGCGAAGCTCTTGATCGAAGCCCCGGTAAACGGCGGCCGTAACTATAACGGTCCTAAGGTAGCGAAATTCCTTGTCGGGTAAGTTCCGACCTGCACGAATGGCGTAATGATGGCCAGGCTGTCTCCACCCGAGACTCAGTGAAATTGAACTCGCTGTGAAGATGCAGTGTACCCGCGGCAAGACGGAAAGACCCCGTGAACCTTTACTATAGCTTGACACTGAACACTGGTCCTTGATGTGTAGGATAGGTGGGAGGCTTTGAAGCGTGGACGCCAGTCTGCGTGGAGCCGTCCTTGAAATACCACCCTTTAATGGCTGGTGTTCTAACGTAGACCCGTGATCCGGGTTGCGGACAGTGTCTGGTGGGTAGTTTGACTGGGGCGGTCTCCTCCCAAAGAGTAACGGAGGAGCACGAAGGTTAGCTAATCCTGGTCGGACATCAGGAGGTTAGTGCAATGGCATAAGCTAGCTTGACTGCGAGAGTGACGGCTCGAGCAGGTGCGAAAGCAGGTCATAGTGATCCGGTGGTTCTGAATGGAAGGGCCATCGCTCAACGGATAAAAGGTACTCCGGGGATAACAGGCTGATACCGCCCAAGAGTTCATATCGACGGCGGTGTTTGGCACCTCGATGTCGGCTCATCACATCCTGGGGCTGAAGTAGGTCCCAAGGGTATGGCTGTTCGCCATTTAAAGTGGTACGCGAGCTGGGTTTAGAACGTCGTGAGACAGTTCGGTCCCTATCTGCCGTGGGCGCTGGAGAATTGAGGGGGGCTGCTCCTAGTACGAGAGGACCGGAGTGGACGCATCACTGGTGTTCGGGTTGTCATGCCAATGGCACTGCCCGGTAGCTAAATGCGGAAAAGATAAGTGCTGAAAGCATCTAAGCACGAAACTTGCCCCGAGATGAGTTCTCCCTGACTCTTTAAGAGTCCTGAAGGAACGTTGAAGACGACGACGTTGATAGGTCGGGTGTGTAAGCGCAGCGATGCGTTGAGCTAACCGATACTAATGAACCGTGAGGCTTAACCTTACAACGCCGAAGATGTTTTGGCGAAGAGACAATCAGATTTCAGCTTTGATACAGATTAACAGAATTTGCCTGGCGGCTTTAGCGCGGTGGTCCCACCTGACCCCATGCCGAACTCAGAAGTGAAACGCCGTAGCGCCGATGGTAGTGTGGGGTCTCCCCATGTGAGAGTAGGGAACTGCCAGGCATCAAATAAGTGAAGAGGCCATCCGGAAGGATGGCTTTTTTGCGTTTCTGCGCTATACAAACTAATCCCCCAACGCCCTGCTTATACGGTAAACTACCTGCGTTTTTGCATCAGGATAGCGTCTATGAACCACTCCCTTAAGCCCTGGAATACCTTTGGCATTCAACGTAATGCTAATCAAATTGTACGTGCCGATACCGCACAGCAGCTGCTGGATGCATGGCAACGCGCAACAGAAAAAAACGAATCCGTACTGATTCTGGGCGAAGGAAGTAATGTCCTGTTTCTCGACGATTTTGCGGGCACGGTAATCGTTAACCGCATTATGGGAATTGGTATTGAAGAGCGTGCAGATAGCTGGCATCTGCACGTGGGCGCCGGAGAAAACTGGCATCATCTGGTGCAATTTACCCTCGAAAAGGGGATCGCGGGTCTGGAAAACCTTGCGCTTATCCCGGGCTGCGCCGGATCGTCACCCATTCAGAATATTGGTGCCTACGGCATCGAACTGAAGCATGTCTGTGAATACGTCGACTGCATCGAACTGGCGACCGGAACGGCGACGCGTTTAACGGCAGAACAGTGCCGTTTTGGCTACCGTGACAGTATCTTCAAACATGAATATCAGGATCGCTACGTGATTGTCGCCGTGGGCCTGCGCCTGTCGAAGAACTGGCAGCCCGTACTGACCTACGGGGATTTAACGCGTCTCGACCCGTCTACCGTTACCGCTCGCGACGTTTTTGACTCGGTTTGCCATATGCGGATGACCAAGCTACCCGACCCGAAAGTAAATGGAAATGCCGGAAGCTTCTTCAAAAACCCGGTTATCAGCGGTGAAAATGCGAAACGCTTTCTTGAAGAATGGCCAACCGCGCCACATTACCCTCAGGCGGATGGCAGCGTGAAGCTGGCTGCCGGATGGCTTATCGATCAATGCCAGCTAAAGGGCACTTCAGTCGGCGGCGCAGCCGTTCACCGACAGCAGGCACTGGTGCTGATTAATCAACGCGATGCGACCAGCGACGATGTGGTACAGCTGGCGCATTATGTGCGTCAGCGCGTGGGCGAAAAGTTTAACGTCTGGCTGGAGCCAGAAGTCCGCTTTATTGGCCGCACTGGTGAAGTTAATGCCGTGGAGGCTATTGCATGAAGGACAATACGGTCCCGTTAACCCTGATTAGTATCCTGGCGGACGGTGAATTTCATTCCGGCGAGCAGCTGGGTGAGCAGTTGGGTATGAGCCGCGCCGCCATTAACAAGCATATCCAGACGCTCCGCGACTGGGGTGTCGATGTGTTTACGGTTCCGGGAAAAGGCTACAGCCTGCCGGAGCCAATTCAGTTGCTGGATGAAGACACAATACGTAGCCAGATTGGGCACGGCAATGTGGCGGTGCTGCCTGTGATCGACTCGACGAACCAGTATCTGCTGGATCGTCTGCCTGACCTGAAATCCGGCGATGCCTGTGTTGCTGAATATCAGCAGGCCGGTCGCGGCCGTCGTGGCCGCAAGTGGTTTTCACCCTTTGGTGCCAACCTCTATCTGTCCATGTACTGGCGACTCGATCAGGGCCCGGCCGCTGCCATTGGCCTGAGTCTGGTCATCGGTATCGTCATGGCGGAGGTGCTTCACGATCTGGGTGCGGATCGGGTGCGCGTTAAATGGCCTAACGACCTGTACCTCAACGATCGTAAACTTGCCGGTATTCTGGTCGAACTGACGGGAAAAACGGGCGATGCGGCACAAATCGTCATTGGCGCGGGCCTCAATATGGTGATGCGCAATGTCCAGAATGATGTGGTGAATCAGGCCTGGACTAACCTCCAGGAAGCGGGGATCGCCATCGATCGTAACACCCTTGCCGTGCGTATGATTAAAGAGCTTCGCAGCTCGCTCAGGCTCTTTGAGCAGGAAGGGCTGGCACCGTTCCTGTCTCGTTGGGAAAAGCTGGATAACTTCATCAACCGCCCGGTGAAACTGCTGATTGGTGATAAAGAGATTTACGGCATTTCCCGCGGTATTGACGCTCAGGGCGCGCTGCTCCTTGAAAAGGATGGCGCGATCAAACCCTGGATGGGCGGTGAGATTTCCCTGCGGAGTGCCGAATAACCGGATGGAGTGAATGATGCGAAAACCCGTCTGCATGACGCTTGCCGTCATGATGAGTGTGCTGTTCTCACCTCTCTCTCAGGCGGGTCAGGCCTGGGAGAGTTACAAGGCCCGCTTTTTCAAACCGGAAGGCCGCATCGTTGATACCGGCAATGGCGGCGTATCGCATACGGAAGGTCAGGGTTTTGCCATGCTGATGGCGGTGGCTAATGACGATAAAGCCACGTTCGATAAGCTCTGGCAATGGACAGACAGCAAGCTGAAGAACAAAGAAAACGGTCTGTTTTACTGGCGTTATAACCCCGCAGAGTCCAATCCGGTTGCTGACAAAAACAATGCCGCCGATGGCGATGTGCTGATTGCCTGGGCGTTGCTCAAAGCCGATGCCCGCTGGCATGACAAACGCTACAGCGCCGCATCGGATGCCATTACAAAAGCGCTCGTTGCCCATAACGTTATCCGCTATGCGGGCTACCGCGTGATGCTCCCCGGCGTCGAGGGATTTAAGCTTGACGGCGAAGTGGTCCTTAATCCTTCCTATTTCGTGTTTCCGGCCTGGCAGGCCTTCGCCGGACGCAGTCATTTGCCGGTCTGGCGCGATTTGATTAAAGACGGGAAACGCCTGCTGGAAAAAATGGGGTCGGGTAAAGCGAATCTGCCCCCTGACTGGGTTTCGCTGGCATCAGGCGGCAAGCTGGCACCCGCCAAAGGGTGGCCGACGCGGATGAGCTATGACGCGATTCGTATTCCGCTGTACGTTGCCTGGTCTGATAAGCAAAGCCCGCTGCTGGCCCCGTGGAAAGCGTGGTTTGGTCAATTCCCCCGCGAACAAACGCCCGCATGGGTTAACGTCACCACCAACGAATACGCTCCCTACATGATGGAAGGTGGCCTCCTGGCCGTACGTGATTTAACGATGGGCCAGCCATCCGGCGAACCGGAAATCACGGCAAAGGATGACTACTATTCGGCAAGCCTGAAAATGCTGGTGTGGATTTCCGCGCAATAATAACGCACTGAAAATCCCCTCTCCCCAATGGGGATGTACGGTCCGGGGACATGGTAGACAGGTGTTCGGGGACATGGTGAACACTTTTTAACATCCTTTACCCATGGTGATCGACTTTTTCTTCAGGTCGATCACCCCCACTTTCGTGCTGTACCACCACACTTCATAGCAGCCATCCTCCTGCGTCTCCTTCAGCCCCACCCGTTCTCCCCTGAACGCCTTTCCTGCATTCAGACTGGCTCCCTGTAAGCTCAGCTTCCCGCTGATATCCACTTTCCTGACCAGCACACCTTCATCGTATTCCGGGGGCGTCACGCTGCCGCTGTACTGCCGCCCAGACGGCTGATAGCGTGAGGCCGGGACCGCCATATCCAGCGCCTCGTGCGGGCGTTCAAGGTTATAGACCGTCCGCCAGTGGTCGAAGGCACGCTGCAGCTCGCCGCTGTCCGCGAACCATTTCCCCTGCAGCACTTCCGCCTTCAGGCTGCGGTGAAAACGCTCCAGCTTGCCCTGCGTCTGCGGATGATAAGGCCGGGAGTGGCCCACCCGGATACCGTGGCGCATCAGCCACAGCTCCAGCGCCGTCCAGGTGCCGGTTGTGTCGCCCCACGGGGAGCCGTTGTCCATGGTCATCCGGTCCGGCAGGCCGTAGCGTTCAAACACGCTGACCAGCTGCTGCTGCACGGTCTCAAGCCGTTCATCGGTACAGTGTGTGAGGCACAGGGAAAAACGGGAGTGGTCGTCGAGCAGGGTGAGCGGATGGCAACGGCCGCCGCCAAAGGGGAAGTGCCCCTTGAAATCCATCTGCCAGAGCCGGTTCGGGGCGTCATGTTCGAACCGTCCGGTGGCCGGAATACCCGGAGCCGTGCCGGGCAGCAGGCCGTGACGGGCCATCAGGTTATGGATAGTGCTGAAGGCAGGCATACGGTGGCCCTGGTCTTCCAGCCAGCGCTTAATCTTGCGGGCGCCCGAGCGTTCATGACGGTTATGGGCCATGCGCAGCAGGGCGGTGACGTCGTCAGACGAGCGGTTGGGGGAATGATGCGGCGTGCGGGGGCGGTCCTGCAGGCCGGGTTCGCCCTCGACAGTCCAGCGCTGAAGCCACTTGTAGCCGGTAGCAGGTGAAATGCCGAAGCGACGGCAGAGGGAACGGATGTTCGCCCCGTCCTGCGAGGCGAACAAAACAAACTCGGTACGTAATGACATGGTATCTCTCGCATCCCAGGGCATAAGCGACTCCATAAGCGGGTTCTTATGCCTAAGTTGTAAGTGTCTACCATGTCCCCGAACAAGTGTTCACTATGTCCCCGGACTGTACAGGGGAGAGGGTGAGGGGAAACCCGTTACTGCGGATACGGCACCCAATCGCCGCCGTTCAGGCGAACGTAAGGTTTGTTCTGGTATTGAATCACGACCGCGTTGGCATTCTCTGAGACTTCTGCCGTTTGCGGCAGGTTGCTGGTGAGCTGGTCCCAGTTCACGCTATCTTCCACAAACAGCTTCCCGTCAACGGCGCGGGCAACCAGTTCTGAGATCGCAAGATAGCTGGTCGGCTGGGTGATTTCAATCGGTGCGCCCTGATGCGGTGCCTTCATACCAAAGAATTTAATACCTGCAGGCACGTTGGTAATCGACGGGCTCGGGATGTCACGCAGACCGGACACCTGCATTCTGTCGCCCTTCAGCGCGCCGCCGTGCTCTGGCACCACAACCACCATCACCTTACGGCCTGATTTTTCCAGCTCCGTGAAGAACGCGTCCAGCTCGTCGAAAAGTTTTTGCGCACGCACTTTATAATCTGCCGTTTTGCTCACGCCCGGGAAGTGGTTACCGTCGTGGAGCGGCAGGGTATTAAAGAACGTCGCGCTGCGCGGGTTGCTGTCCTTTTCGATGGTCTGCAGCCAGCGTTGCAGGACAGCGGTATCGTCATAGACGGGCGAACCGTCGAAGCCCAGCAGGGAGACAGGAAGGCCGGTTTGATCCATCAGCGGCGCCTGCATGCCACCCTCTTCGCGCACCTCTTTCAGGAAGTTACCGAACTGGCCGTTATGCCCCAGCATCAGATGCTGCGTAAAGCCCAGTTTTGAGAGATTATCGAAGAGGTAACACTGGTTTCCAGCCGGCTGGTACAGGTTTTTATGCGATGGCTGACCGCAGCTTGCACGCAGCAGACGAATCGCCGCCGGGCCGCTGTACGAGGTGGCAGAGTTGAAATCTTTAAACTGAATATCAAAATGCGACCACAGCGGATGAGACATCAAACCGGCGGCATCCACGTCGGCCCAGGAGAGCGAACAGATGTTAATCACCAGCAGCTCAAACGGCTGAGCATCCGCCGGCAGCGCATCCGGGAATTTCGTCTGTCGCTTATCTTCCGCGGTATAGAAGCTGGAAAGCCACGCATTGAGGTTGGTGGAGGTCGGCGGTGCGGTCTGGGTTGGAATATCACCCACCACAGGCGTATCGCCTGCCGTTGTCACGGTTGCCGCTGCGCTTCCCCCGGTGGTGGTTACCGTGGTTGTCGGCTGTCCGGCAGGCCATAGCGAAAAGCTTGGTCCCGCCAGCGTCAGCACGTTAAGCCAGATCATAATCGCGACGACAAATACCGTGACGCGGATCCACTGTGACAGGAACAGCCAGGCCACCAGCAGGACAAAGATGGCACCGATCATCTGCCAGTTAATAAAGCGCTCAACCAGATCGAGCATGTAGTCCGTACTGAAGCCCGCGACCTGTGACCCCTGGCTCATTATGCTGTCCGGACCCGGCAGCCAGGTATCGTGCCAGAACAGCGCAAAGCCAACGGGGATGGCCACCCAGTGACGCAAGCGATGCAGCCTGATATTCGGCAGAGGCATCAGCAGGAAGGCCATAAACACCAGGTTTAGAAGGGGATGGAAATTCAGGTAGCCTGCCCACAGCAGACCAAACTTCACCAGAAAGTAGAAGTTCCAGCCGGAAAGGCCGCGCCAGTATTGCCAGAGCGGCGAGGGTGACGAAGCGGTATAGGTAGAATTAGTCATGTTTTCGGTCTGCCTTGACGTGTGATGCCCGTGTCAGTGTTCCGGCTGGTTTTACATAGCGAGGTTTGATAAACAGCACTCTGGCCGTATCACGGATACGGCGAATGGAATGGCGCGCGTAGTAGCCAAGCGGGAAAAAGATCAGCGCACAGAATATAACCAGTTGAATAATATCGCTGATATTCATGATGATGCGTTCTCCGCGTTGTCTGTTAATAAGCGAAGGGGTTCCGGCACCCGACGCCAGATGTGTCCATCATGTCTGGCATTGAGGATCGGTTTGGCATCGCTTGCGATAGCGAGTGGTTTAGCCCATTGCTCAGGCTGGAGCGCACGCATCTGAACCAGCTCCGCGCTGATGGTATTATCTTCGAACCAAATCATACGGTTCGAGAAAATATCCCCGGTAGGCAGGGGGAAGATATGGTTAAGCGCCGTATCGAGATCGTTAACCCGGCAGAAGGACAAAAACAGCACCAGGCGATTGTCGCCAATGGTCATAATGTCCCCTGTACGGTTCGGGCGACATAAGGTGAGGGCCTGCTCAACGCGGATCCCCGGGACAGGACGCAGGGCAACCATGACCCCTTTCCCGTCAGCGGGAAGAAGCGTATTGCTCATCATGTTCCCGACGGCGTCGCAGAAGGTATCCCATTTTTGGTAACCACGCAGCTTCATCGGCTGCGTCATGGAGAGCAGCGTGGAAATATCTTCCGGTACGTGGCGGCTAAACTGCTGGCCCTGAACGCTTTCGATAAGCGTCAGGCAGCGTGATAACGGCGCATTCCAGGGGATAACCATATTGGCGCCGCAGCCCAGAAGCAGACGCTCATCGGTAGCGCGCAGGCTGGTGTTATTTTCGCGAACGATGATTTTCAACGCACTGCCGCGCTGGCGGCGTAAGGTGTGTATCTGCCTTGCCAGCGTTTCAATCTGGTTATTCTGCATCAATGAGAAAATAAGCGTAGCCGCCTGAGTTGTGCGGGCTTCGTGGAAAAGGGCTTCGTTAGATTCAAACAGTGACCAGTTTTCCGACAGGGCGGGCGCCCCCTCTAACACCGCGATGTGGCTCAGGATGCGCTTTTCATCACTGCGCGGTTGCACCACGGTTTCTTCCTGCTGTGCCAGATGCCACTTACCTTCGATATGTTTCAGCGTAAGCTGTTGCCTGGCGCTCACGCCTTTTTCATTACACCAGAATGCAATATCGTAGAGATAGCTCCCCACCTGGTCACGTACGCTTGCCAGACCGAACAGAGAACGATATTCGCCCATTAAAAGGGAGAACAGCTTGTCATTATTACTGCCGGGATTGACTATCAATAGCGTGCAATTTTGAAATTTTGCCCATTTATTGATTTTTTCCAGCCATGACAGCAGTTTTTCCGTAGGGATATTTTGCAAGACGTTATTTGCACATTTAAGAATCACTAAATAGTGATCCGGATCAATCGTGCACTGAACGTCGCGGGACAAAAAGTATAGACTATCCGCTTCCGCCGACATAGAAAATAAGCGCACCGTCTGGGGACCGCGATCGTTTTCAAGCGTGATAATTTTCTTCGGATCTTCGCCCATGCTAATGACGGCCACGCGGGAATCCTTATCCTGGGCCGCAATTGTCTGGTTTACCAGACTGATAGCATCTTCATTACGATCCGTATTAATCCACCAGACTCCTCCGACTGGCATGTGGCTCAATTCGTCCCATAATGACTGGATGCCAATAGAAAATATGGAGTCCACGGTGTCCCTCTTTTCGACTAATTTATCTGTATCTCAGTTTACTAGCGAAAGCGTAGAAATAAACCTAACATTGAAATTAAAGAACATCAGATTTAGCATGTAAATCAAATTTGATGGGCAGGAAGCCTCGCTACTTCTGATCTTGCGATTTTACTCAAAGGGATAGAAAGAATGGATAATAATGAGCCCGGTACCCCAGTCGACTCAACCCTGGGCTACACATTCCAGAACGATTTTCTGGCGCTAACGCAGGCCTTTTCTTTACCTGAAATAGATTACACCGATATTTCCCAGCGGGAACAGTTGGCCGCGGCTATTAAACGCTGGCCGTTATTAGCTGAATTCGCCCATCAACAATAAGGGAGCCATTGATGGCCATACTCGGATTACAGGGTGTCCGTGGGGGTGTGGGTACCACATCCGTTACCGCGGCGCTGGCGTGGTCATTACAGCTTTTAGGTGAATCGGTGCTGGTTATTGACGCCTGCGCCGATAATTTGCTGCGTATGTCGTTTAACGTCGATTTTAACCGTGAAGAGGGCTGGGCCCGCGCGCTGCTTGACGATAAGGACTGGCGGGATGCAGGTATGCGCTATACCTCGCAGCTTGATTTGCTGCCGTTTGGCCAACTGACCACCACGGAACGCGAGAATGAGGCCGCGTACCAGCGCCTGTTTTCGCAGTTCACGCTTGCGCTGCAGGACCTGAAAGAAAAGGGACACTATAAGTGGATCCTGCTGGATCTGCCGCACGGTGCCGGCACGCTGACCCGACAGCTCATCGCGCAGTGCGACCATATCCTCTCGATCGTTAACGTCGATGCCAACTGCCATATCCGCCTGCATCAGCAGGGGTTACCGCAAAATGGCCATATCCTGATTAACGATTTGCGCGTTGGCAGCCAGATCCAGGACGATCTGTATCAGGTCTGGCTGCAAAGCCAGCGCCGCCTGCTCCCCATTGTCATCCACCGTGATGAGGGAATGGCGGAATGCCTTGCGTCGAAACAACCGCTCGGCGAATACCGCAGCGATTCACTGGCGGCAGAAGAGATCCTGACGCTGGCTAACTGGTGTCTGCTGAACTTCGCCAACAGGGCGGAGCATGCAGGGAGTGCTGTATGAGTCGTCTCGCCAGCTGGTTACTCATCCCACCGGTCAGTTCGCGCTTGAGCGAACATTACCGGCATTTTCGCCGACACGGTGCGTCGGCGTTTAGCGCCGCGCTCGGCTGTTTCTGGATGATTCTGGCCTGGATATTTATTCCACTCGAACACCCGCGCTGGCAGCGCATACGTGCACGGCACGATGAGCTTTATCCGCACATTAATCCCGATCGGCCACGGCCTTTGGATCCGGCGCGCTATCTCATTCAGGCCGCCTGGCTGGCCGTGACCTCGTCGCGAAGAGAACGCCAAACGCCGCACTGGCGCAGCTTCTCCCGCGTACAGCAGCTTCGCGAACGCTATCATCAGTGGCTGGATAAACTGCCTGACAGCGTGACCGACAGGACCAGCCATCTGGATAATCAAAAAGAGCTCGGGCACCTCCACCCGGGCCTGCGGCGTTTTATCCTCGGCGTGATTGTCGTGTTCTCGCTGATTCTGGCGCTGGTCTGCATTACGCAGCCTTTCAACCCGCTGGCGCAGTTCACCTTCCTGATCCTGCTGTGGGGCGTGGCGCTGCTGGTTCGCCGTATTCCGGGCCGCTTCTCGGCGCTGATGCTGATCGTGCTGTCGCTAACGGTCTCCTGTCGCTACATCTGGTGGCGCTATACCTCCACCCTGAACTGGGACGACCCGGTCAGCCTGGTGTGCGGCCTGGTGCTGCTGTTTGCTGAAACCTACGCCTGGATTGTGCTGGTGCTGGGCTATTTCCAGGTCATCTGGCCGCTCAACCGCCAGCCGGTTCCGCTGCCGAAGGACACCACGACGTGGCCAACCGTCGATCTCTTCGTGCCGACCTACAACGAAGACCTGAGCGTGGTGAAGAACACCATCTATGCCGCGCTGGGCATCGACTGGCCAAAAGATAAGCTCAAGGTCTGGATCCTCGACGACGGCAACCGTCCGGCATTCCGCCAGTTCGCGGAGGAGGTGGGTGTCGAATACATCGCCCGTCCGACGCATGAACACGCTAAGGCGGGGAACATCAACAACGCGTTGAAGTATGCCACCGGGGAGTTCGTCTCGATCTTTGACTGCGACCACGTGCCGACGCGCTCGTTCCTGCAGATGACCATGGGCTGGTTCCTGAAGGAGAAAGAGCTGGCGATGATGCAGACGCCGCACCACTTCTTCTCGCCGGATCCGTTTGAACGTAACCTTGGCCGTTTCCGTAAGACCCCGAACGAAGGCACGCTGTTCTATGGCCTGGTGCAGGACGGAAACGACATGTGGGACGCCACCTTCTTCTGCGGCTCGTGTGCGGTTATCCGCCGTAAACCGCTGGATGAAATTGGCGGTATCGCCGTCGAAACGGTCACCGAAGATGCGCACACCTCGCTGCGCCTGCACCGCCGCGGCTATACCTCGGCCTACATGCGTATTCCGCAGGCTGCCGGTCTGGCGACGGAATCACTGTCGGCGCACATTGGCCAGCGTATTCGCTGGGCGCGCGGCATGGTGCAGATTTTCCGTCTCGATAACCCGCTGATAGGCAAAGGGCTCAAGCTGGCGCAGCGTCTCTGCTACGTCAACGCCATGTTCCACTTTCTGTCCGGTATCCCGCGGCTGATCTTCCTGACCGCGCCGCTGGCGTTCCTGCTTCTTCACGCCTATATCATTTACGCGCCCGCGCTGATGATTGCGCTGTTCGTTCTGCCGCATATGATCCACGCGAGCCTGACGAACTCGAAGATACAGGGTAAATACCGCCACTCCTTCTGGAGTGAAATCTACGAAACGGTGCTGGCCTGGTACATCGCGCCGCCAACCATGGTCGCGCTGATTAACCCGCATAAAGGGAAATTCAACGTCACCGCGAAGGGCGGTCTGGTGGAAGAGGAGTACGTCGACTGGGTGATCTCCCGTCCGTATATCTTCCTGGTTTTGCTGAATATTGTGGGCGTCATTGTCGGCGTCTGGCGTTACTTTTACGGCCCGGAAAACGAAATCCTGACCGTCTTCGTGAGTATGGCCTGGGTCTTCTACAACCTGATCATCCTCGGTGGCGCGGTGGCGGTGTCGGTGGAGAGCAAACAGGTTCGTCGCGCGCATCGCGTTGAAATCTGCATGCCTGCGGCGATCGCCCGTGAAGATGGCCATCTCTTCTCCTGTACCGTGCACGACTTCTCAGACGGTGGTCTGGGGATCAAAATCAACGGCCAGGCGAAAGTGCTGGAGGGGCAAAAAGTTAACCTTCTGCTTAAGCGCGGCCAGCAGGAGTATGTCTTCCCGACGCAGGTTGTTCGCGTGGTGGGCAATGAAGTCGGTCTGCAGCTGATGCCGCTGACCAAAAAGCAACACATTGATTTTGTGCAGTGTACGTTTGCCCGCGCGGATACGTGGGCTCTCTGGCAGGACAGCTTCCCGGAAGATAAACCTCTGGAAAGCCTGCTGGATATTCTGAAGCTGGGGTTCCGTGGCTATCGTCACCTTGCAGAATTTGCCCCGTCGTCGGTGAAAATAATTTTCCGGTCACTTACTTCGCTGGTTTCCTGGGTCGTGTCGTTCATTCCTCGTCGTCCTGAGCGAGATGAGGCGAAGCAGGCGGACCCGGTTATGGCTCAACAATGATGATAACGCGATGAAAACTAAACTTTCCTGGTTATGTGCAGTGGCAATGGGGATGAATGTCCTCCCCGCAACAATGGCTAACGCCGCTCCTGATAACGCAGCGGCTACGCCTGCGCCAACGGTACCCGTCGTTGCGCAAGCAACCGATCCGGTTGTCACTGCGGCACCCGGTCAAACAGAAAACATCATGCCGAACCAGCCAACGGAGGGGAACACCCTGCCAGCAGACGGCCAGGTTATTGGGCAGGTGATGCCGGGCGTGCGGGGGGCAAATGCGCCCGTCGTCGCGGACAATGCGCCGTCACGGGACGTGAAGCTGACCTTTGCGCAAATTGCACCGCCTCCGGGCAGCATGGTGCTGCGCGGCATCAACCCTAACGGCGGCATCGAGTTTGGCATGCGCAGCGATGAGGTGGTCTCTAATGCGGTGCTGAACCTTGAATACACCCCGTCGCCATCGCTGCTGCCGACCCAGTCTCAGCTGAAGGTCTACCTCAATGACGAGCTGATGGAGGTGCTGCCCGTCACCAAAGAGCAGCTGGGCAAGAAAACCCTGGCTCAGGTGCCGATCAACCCGCTGTTCATCACTGACTTTAACCGCGTCCGCCTGGAATTTGTCGGCCACTACCGCGATGTCTGCGAAAACCCGGCCAGCAACACGCTGTGGATGGACGTCGGGCGCAACTCCTCGCTGCAGCTGACCTACCAGTCGCTGGCGCTGAAAAACGATCTCTCCGCGTTCCCGGTTCCGTTCTTCGATCCACGCGATAACCGTCCGCTCACGCTGCCGATGGTGTTTGCATCGTCCCCGGACGTGACCCAGCAGCTGGCGGCCACTATCGTGGCGTCCTGGTTTGGTTCACGGGCAGGCTGGCGTGGTCAGAGCTTCCCGGCGATGTATGACAAACTGCCGGACAGAAATGCCATTGTGTTTGCCACCAACGCAAAACGCCCGGCGTTCCTGCGCGATCATCCGGACGTCAAAGCGCCGACCGTAGAGATGATAAACCACCCGGAAAACCCGTACGTGAAGCTGCTGGTGGTCTTTGGTCGTGACGATAAGGATCTGGTGCAGGCCGCAAAAGCGATTGCCCAGGGCAACGTCCTTTTCCGCGGCGACAGCGTGGTGGTGGATGAGGTCAAGCCGCTGCTGGCGCGTAAACCTTATGATGCGCCAAACTGGGTGCGTACCGACCGTGCCGTCACCTTTGGCGAGCTGAAAACCTATGAAGAACAGCTGCAGGCGACGGGGCTTGAGCCTGCGCCGATTAGCCTGTCGCTGAATTTGCCGCCGGATCTGTACCTGCTGCGTACCAACGGCATCGATATCAACCTGAACTACCGTTATACCGCGCCGGCCACCAAAGACAGCTCGCGCATGGATATCAGCCTGAACAACCAGTTCCTGCAATCGTTCAGCCTGCAAAGCACCCAGGATACCAACCGCCTGATGCTTCGCCTGCCGGTGCTGCAGGGGCTGCTGGATGGGAAAACGGATGTCTCCATTCCGGCGCTGAAGCTGGGTGCGATAAACCAGCTGCGTTTTGACTTCCAGTACATGAACCCGATGCCGGGCGGCTCGGTTGATAACTGCATCACCTTCCAGCCTGTGCAGAACCACGTCGTGATTGGCGATGAGTCGACCATCGACTTCTCGAAGTACTATCACTTCCTGGCGATGCCGGATCTGCGCGCCTTTGCCAACGCGGGCTTCCCGTTCAGCCGCATGGCCGATCTCTCTGAATCCATTGTCGTGATGCCAAAAGCGCCGAACGAAGAGCAGGTCACAACCCTGCTGGACGCCATGGCGACCGTGGGTGGACAAACCGGACTACCGGCAATTAACGTCACGTTGACGGACGATGGCAGCCAGATTCAGAACAAAGATGCTGACATCATGATAATCGGTACCATCCCGGATAAGCTCAAGGATGACAAACGTATCGATCTGCTGGTGAAAGCGGCCCAGTCATGGGTTAACACGCCGATGCGCCAGACCGAGTTCCCGAGCATTATGCCGGACGTGAACGACCGTCAGGCCAGCGTGCAGACGACGGTTACGTCTCAGGGGGCGATGGCCGCGGTGGTGGGCTTCCAGTCACCTTATAACGACCAGCGTAGCGTGGTGGCTCTCCTGGCGGACAGCCCGCGCGGGTATGAACTGCTCAATACGGCCATGAACGACAGCGGTAAACGTGCCGCGATGTTTGGCTCCGTGTCGGTGATCCGTGAGTCCGGCGTCAACAGCCTGCGCGTGGGTGACGTGTACTACGTGGGCCATCTGCCGTGGTTCGAACGCCTGTGGTATGCGCTGGCTAACCATCCGGTTCTGCTCGCCATCCTGGCGGCGGTCAGCGTGGTCTTGCTGGCCTGGGTGCTGTGGCGTCTGCTGCGAATCATCAGCCGTCGTCGTCTGAACCCGGATGAGTAAGTTGTGATGAAAGCCTTTCGCTGGTGTGTATTAGCAGCGGTGATGCTGGCGGCGCTTCCTCTTCGCGCCGCCTGTACCTGGCCTGCCTGGGAGCAGTTTAAAAAGGACTATATCAGCGAGGGCGGGCGCGTCATTGACCCCAGTGACGCGCGCAAAATTACGACCTCGGAAGGGCAAAGCTACGCCCTGTTCTTTGCCCTGGCGGCGAACGATCGCAAAGCCTTTGACCAGCTGCTGACGTGGACGCGCGATAATCTTGCCGGCGGCGATCTCAACGACCATTTGCCTGCCTGGCTATGGGGTCAGAAAGAGAAAGAGACGTGGGCGGTGATTGATACTAACTCCGCCTCTGACGCCGATGTCTGGATTGCCTGGTCCCTACTCGAAGCGGGTCGTCTGTGGAAACATCCCGACTATACCCGCACGGGTCAAGCGCTGCTGAAACGCATTGCCAGCGAAGAAGTGGTGAAAGTGCCGGGACTCGGCGCAATGCTGCTGCCGGGTAAAATCGGTTTTGCCGATGAACACGCCTGGCGCTTTAACCCAAGCTATCTTCCTCCGCAGCTGGCGGCGTATTTCACGCGTTTTGGTACCCCGTGGACCCAGCTGCGTGAGACCAATCTGCGCCTGCTGCTGGAGAGTGCGCCAAAAGGTTTTTCGCCGGACTGGGTGCAGTATCAGAAAAACAGAGGCTGGCGTTTACAGCAGGACAACGCGCTGGTGGGGGGCTATGACGCCATCCGCGTGTATATCTGGGTGGGCATGATGAGTGATAAAGATCCTCAGAAAGCCCGGCTGCTGGCGCGCTTCCAGCCGATGGCGACAAAGACGATAAAACGGGGCAGGCCGCCGGAGAAAGTGGATGTCGCGACGGGGAAACGCACCGGCGACGGCCCGGTTGGGTTCTCAGCCGCTATGCTGCCGTTTTTACAACAGCGTGACGCTCAGGCGGTTCAGCGCCAGCGCGTTGCCGACCATTTTCCCGATAACAATGCCTATTACAGCTACGTGCTGACTCTCTTTGGGCAAGGATGGGATCAGCATCGTTTTCGCTTCACCGCAAAAGGTGAATTAATACCGGATTGGGGCCAGGAATGCGCAAGTTCACAGTAAATCTACTCACTTTATCGCTTGGCCTGGCGCTTATGCCGTGGGCCCAGGCCGCCAACTCTCCGCAGCAGAAACAGCTGCTGGAACAGGTTCGGCTGGGCGAATCGACACAGCGTGAGGATTTGGTTCGTCAGTCGCTCTATCGTCTCGAGCTGATTGACCCGAACAATCCTGACGTCATTGCCGCCCGCTTTCGCTACCTGCTGCGCCAGGGCGATAACGCCGGCGCGCAAAAAGAGCTGGATCGCCTGAAAGGGATCGCGCCGGGGTCGAGTGCGTACCAGTCATCACGCAACACGATGCTGCTTTCCACGCCGGATGGCCGCCAGCAGCTCCAGCAGGCGCGATTGCTCGCCACCACGGGACACACGCAGGAGGCGATTGCCGCCTATGACAAGCTGTTTGACGGCAACCCGCCGGGCGGCGACGTGGCAACGGAATACTGGAACGTCGTCGCGAAAGACCCCGCTCGCCGGAATGCAGCCATTAACCAGCTCAAGAAAATCAATGCCAGCAGCCCGGGAAATGCGCAGCTGCAGTCGACGCTGTCCCAGCTTTTGTTCCAGAGCGGACGCCGTGATGAAGGCTTCGCGGTATTGCAGGAGATGGCTAAATCGACCAATGGCCGTAACCAGGCGTCTGATATGTGGTATGACCAAATCAAAGGCCAGCCTGCCAGCAGCGCCAGCGTCAGCGCGCTGCAAAAATACCTGAGCGTATTCAGCGACGGCGACAGCGTCGCGGCGGCGCGCGCCCAGCTTGAAGCCCAGCAAAAACAGCTCGCCGATCCGGCGTTCCGCGCGAAAGCGGAAGGGCTGGCGGCGGTAGATGCCGGGCAGGGGAATAAGGCGGTGGCAGAGCTGCAAAAGGCCGTCAGCGCCAACCATGCCGACAGCGAAGCGGTGGGCGCCCTTGGACAGGCTTATTCCCAGAAAGGCGACCGCGCCCGCGCGGTGGCCCAGTTTGAAAAGGCGATTGCCCTCGATCCCCAGAGCGACAACCGGGGGAAATGGGACAGCCTGCTGAAGGTTAACCGCTACTGGCTGCTGATCCAGCAGGGCGATGCCGCGCTGAAGGCGAATAACCCGGCGCAGGCGGAGCGCTACTATCAGCAGGCGCGCAGCGTCGACAATACCGACAGCTATGCCGTGCTGGGGCTGGGCGATGCCGCGGCGGCGCGTAAAGATAACGACGCGGCGGAACGCTATTATCGTCAGGCGCTGCGCATGGACAGCGGCAACAGCAATGCGGTTCGCGGCCTGGCCAATATTTACCGCGCGCAGTCGCCGGAGAAAGCCTCGCAGTTTATCCAGTCTCTCTCCGCCAGCCAGCGCCGAAGCATCGATGATATTGAACGTAGCCTGACCAACGAGCAGCTTTCCGCTCAGGCAGAAGAGCTTGAGAATCAGGGGAAATACGCCCAGGCGGCAGAGATCCAGCGTCGTCGTCTGGCGCTCTCTCCCGGCGACGTGTGGATAACCTATCGTCTCTCGCGCGATCTCTACAGCGCGGGCCAGCGCAGCCAGGCGGATACCCTGATGCGTCAGCTTGCCAGCCAGAAACCGTCCGACCCGGATCAGGTGTATGCCAACGGGCTCTATCTCTCCGGAAACGACCAGGACCGGGCCGCGCTGGCGCATCTGGACACGCTGCCGCGCAGCCGGTGGAATAGCAACATTCAGGAACTTGCCGACCGTCTGCAAAGCAACCAGGTGCTGGAAACCGCCAACCGTCTGCGCGACAGCGGCAAAGAGCAGGAGGCGGAAAACCTTCTGCGTCAGCAGCCAGCCTCCACCCGCATCGACCTGACGCTGGCGGACTGGGCGCAGCAGCGCGGCGATCTGAACGCGGCGAAAACGACGTACGGCGCCGTTCTGCAGCGTGAGCCAGAGAACGAAGACGCTATCCTTGGCCTGACCGAGATTTACAGCGCGCAGGGTAACAAAGATGCCGCGCGCGCAGAGCTGGCGAAACTGCCCGCCGCGCAAAACGGCCAGCCGCCGTCCCTCAACATGCAGCGCCGGATCGCGATGGCGCAGGCAGGTCTGGGCGATTCCGCTGCCGCAGAGCAGACGTTCAACAGCATCATTCCGCAGGCCAAATCGCAGCCTGCCTCGATGGAAAAAGCGCTGGTGTTACGTGATGCCGCGCGTTTCCAGGCGCAAAACGGCCAGCCTCAGCAGGCGCTGGACACCTATAAAGACGCCATGGTGTCGTCCGGCATCACGACCACCCGTCCGGCCGATAACGACAGCTTTACCCGTCTGACGCGCAATGATGAGAAGGACGACTGGCTGAAGCGCGGCGTGCGCAGTGATGCCGGTGATTTGTACCGTCAGCAGGACGTTAACGTCACGCTGCAGCACGACTACTGGGGCTCCAGCGGCACGGGCGGCTATTCCGATCTGAAAGCCCATACGACTATGCTGCAGGTGGATGCTCCGCTCTCTGACGGGCGCATGTTCTTCAGAAGCGATCTGGTCAACATGGACGCCGGTTCATTCGATAACAATAACGGGACTTACGATCCTAAATGGGGGACCTGCTACGACACACCGTGTAGCGGCAGCACCCATCAGAGTGACAGCGGCGCGAGCGTTGCCGTTGGCTGGCAGAACAAAACCTGGTCGATGGATATTGGCACCACGCCGATGGGCTTTGACGTCGTCGACGTGGTGGGCGGCATCAGCTACAGCAGCGATCTGGGCCCCATTGGCTATACCGTTAACGCCCATCGTCGGCCCATCTCCAGCTCTCTGCTGGCGTTCGCCGGGCAGAAAGATACCAACACCGGCACCACCTGGGGCGGCGTACGCGCCACCGGCGGCGGCGTAAGCCTGAGCTACGATAAAGGGGAAGCGAACGGCGTCTGGTCAAGCCTGAACGCGGAAACGCTGACGGGTAAAAATGTGGAAGATAACTGGCGCGTCCGCTGGATGACGGGCTACTACTACAAGCTCATTAATAAAAACAACGAGCGCCTGACGGTGGGCGTCTCCAATATGCTCTGGCACTACGACAAAGACCTGAGCGGATATACTCTGGGTCAGGGCGGCTACTACAGCCCGCAGGAGTATGTCTCCTTCGCGCTGCCGGTGACCTGGCGTAAACGCACGGAGAACTGGTCATGGGAGCTGGGTGGCTCGGTGTCCTGGTCTCACTCCAAAACGAATGACGAGCTGCGCTACCCGATCCAGAATCTGATCCCGACCGATGAGCCAGACCGCTATACCGACCGGGGCGCGATGGAAACCGGCAGCAGCTCCTCGGGCACGGGCTATACCGCGCGGGCCATCATCGAACGCCGCGTAACGTCCAACTGGTTTGTGGGCATGGGCGTCGATATTCAGCAAGCGAAAGACTATACCCCAAGCCATGCGCTGATTTATGTGCGTTACTCTGCCGCAGGCTGGCAGGGCGATATGGACTTACCGCCGCAGCCGCTCATTCCTTACGCGGACTGGTAATCGGATTTTCCTTAATCCATTTGTAAGTCTCTCTTAATAGCACAGCAATCGGGTATACTCAGGCGCGCCAGGTTTACACCCTGGCGCGCCCTGCGCTTCGAGTTTTGTGGAGAGTCATTTTGCGTGTCAGCCGTTCCTTAACGATCAAACAGATGGCGATGGTTTCTGCCGTTACCCTGCTGTTTGTCCTGCTCTTCTGCGTCATTTTGCTGTTTCATTCCGTACAGCAGAATCGCTATAACACGGCTTCGCAGCTAGAAAGCATCGCCCGCTCGGTACGCGGCCCGCTTTCCGCCTCTATCCTGAAAGGGGATATTCCCGAAGCGGAAACCATTTTAAAACGCATTCAGCCTGCCGGCGTCGTGAGCCGTGCCGACGTCGTCTTGCCTAACCAGTTTCAGGCGCTGCGGATGAGCTTTATCCCGGAGCGCCCCGTCCCGATGATGGTGATGCGCCTGTTTGAGCTGCCGGTGCAAATTTCGCTGCCCGTATATTCACTCGAACGCCCTGCCAATCCGCAGCCGCTGGCCTACCTGGTACTACAGGCGGACTCCTACCGCATGTATAAATTCGTCATGAGCTGGGTGGTTACGTTAGTGACCACTTGCTTACTTATGACGCTCATCCTCAGCGTGGCGCTCACCTGGTGCATAAACCGGTTGATTGTCCATCCCCTACGCCGTATCGCCCGCGAGCTGAATAACCTTGCGCCGCAGGATCAGATGGGACATCAGCTTGAGCTGCCGCGTCTGCATCATGACGATGAGATCGGCATGCTGGTGCGCAGCTATAACCTCAACCAGCAGCGCATCCAGCGACAGCAGGATGAACTGAACAGTAGCGCCACCCGTTTCCCGGTGTCGGAATTGCCCAACAAAGCGTTTCTGATGGCCATTCTGGAGCAAACCGTAGACCGCCAGCAAACCACGGCGCTGATGGTTATTGCCTGTGAAACCCTGCAGGACACGGCTGGGGTACTGCAGGAGAGCCAGCGCGAAATGCTGCTGCTCACCCTGGTGGAGAAGATCAAGTCTGTCCTTTCCCCGCGCATGGTGCTGACCCAGGTCAGCGGTTATGACCTGGTGGTGATCGCCAACGGCGTCAAAGAACCCTGGCATGCCATCACGTTAGGTCAGCAAGTGCTCACTGTCATTAATGAGCGGCTGCCGATTCAGGGTATCCAGCTTCGCCCAAGCGCCAGCATCGGGATTGCCATGTTCTATGGCGATCTGACCGCGGAACAGCTTTATCGCCGCGCGTTCTCGGCGGCGTTTACCGCCCGGCGCAAAGGCAAAAACCAGATCCAGTTCTTCGACCCGGAGCAGATGGAAAAGGCGCAGCAGCGCCTCACGGAAGAGAGCGACATCCTGACCGCGCTGGATAACCGTCAGTTTGCCCTCTGGTTACAGCCGCAGGTGGACCTGCGGACGGGCGAGGTGAAAAGCGCCGAGGCGCTGCTGCGCGTGCAGCAGCCGGATGGTTCATGGGCGCTGCCGGAAGGGCTGATTGAGCGCATCGAGTCCTGCGGATTGATGGTCACCGTCGGCTACTGGGTGCTGGAGGAGTCCTGCCGTCAGCTTGCCGCCTGGCAGGCGCGCGGCGTGACGCTGCCGCTGTCGGTCAACCTGTCTGCCCTGCAGCTTATGCACCCGACCATGGTTTCTGAGATGCTGGAGCTTACCCATCGTTACCGAATCAAGCCTGATACGTTAACCCTGGAAGTGACGGAGAGCCGACGCATTGACGACCCCAACGAGGCGGTCGCGATTCTCAAGCCGCTGCGTAACGCCGGTATTCGCATTGCGCTGGACGATTTTGGCATGGGATACGCCGGGCTGCGCCAGCTTCAGCACATGAAAACCCTGCCGGTGGATGTGCTCAAAATTGACAAAGCGTTTGTCGACGGCCTGCCGGGCGACTGCAGCATGGTGCAGGCGATTATCCAGATGGCACGTAGCCTCAACCTGCAACTGATTGCCGAGGGGATTGAAACCGACGCACAGCGCGCATGGCTGGCAGAGGCGGGCGTGGAGAGCGGGCAGGGCTTCCTGTTTGCCCCCGCAGTGCCTTCGGATGTCTTTGAACAACGATACCTTTCTGACGCTGACAATAACGCAAAAGTGTAATTTTGTTGCTGGCTTGTGCGAGCCAGCTCAAAGTTCTTAACATTTGTGTTTCAAATTTGAACTGAGTTTATTTCTGTCCTGTTATGTGGGTGTTATTTTAAAGCCGCAGGTTAACCATAACCTTACAAAGCCTGTGGTTTTTCTTCCCAAGGACACCTTATGAAAACCTCACTCTTCAAAAGTCTTTATTTCCAGGTCCTGACAGCCATCGCCATCGGTATTCTGCTGGGTCACTATTACCCTGAACTGGGCGCGCAAATGAAACCGCTTGGCGACGCGTTCGTTAAGCTCATTAAAATGGTCATCGCGCCGGTGATCTTCTGTACCGTCGTGACGGGCATCGCCGGCATGGAAAGCATGAAGGCGGTCGGTCGTACCGGTGCGGTGGCGCTGCTCTATTTTGAAGTGGTCAGTACCCTTGCGCTGATTATCGGTCTGGTCATCGTCAACGTGGTGCAGCCGGGCGCGGGGATGAACGTCGACCCGTCGACGCTGGATGCCAAAGCGGTGGCGGTCTATGCCGAGCAGGCGAAGGATCAGGGCGTGGTCGCCTTCCTGCTGGACGTTATTCCGGGTAGCGTTATTGGCGCGTTCGCCAGCGGAAACATCCTCCAGGTGCTGCTGTTCGCCGTGATGTTTGGCTTTGCCCTGCACCGCCTGGGCAGCAAAGGCCAGCTTATCTTTAACGTGATCGAAAGCTTCTCCCAGGTCATTTTCGGCATCATCAATATGATCATGCGCCTGGCGCCCATCGGGGCCTTCGGTGCGATGGCCTTCACCATCGGTAAGTATGGCGTCGGTACGCTGGTGCAGCTGGGCCAGCTGATTATCTGCTTCTATATCACCTGTATCCTTTTCGTGGTGGTGGTGCTGGGCTCCATCGCCCGCGCGACCGGTTTCAGCATCTTCAAATTTATCCGTTACATCCGCGAAGAGCTGCTGATTGTTCTGGGCACCTCCTCGTCAGAATCGGCGCTGCCGCGCATGCTCGACAAGATGGAAAAGCTCGGATGCCGTAAATCGGTGGTCGGGCTGGTGATCCCGACGGGCTACTCCTTCAACCTGGACGGCACGTCGATCTACCTGACGATGGCGGCGGTGTTCATCGCGCAGGCGACCAACAGCCATATGGATATTTTCCATCAGATTACCCTGCTGGTGGTGCTCCTGCTCTCCTCTAAAGGCGCGGCAGGCGTAACGGGCAGCGGCTTTATCGTGCTGGCGGCCACCATTTCCGCTGTCGGTCACCTGCCGGTGGCGGGTCTGGCGTTGATTCTCGGTATTGACCGCTTCATGTCAGAGGCGCGCGCGTTAACCAACCTGGTGGGTAACGGCGTGGCTACGGTGGTGGTGGCGAAATGGGTGAAAGAGCTGGATCACAAAAAGCTCGACGATACTCTGAATAACCGTACAACCGACAGCAAAAATCCTGGCTTAACCTCTTAATCTTGTCACAAATGCCCGTATTCCCTTGTCGGGATGCGGGCTCCTGCGCATAATAACTGTTCATACCTGTCATAATTCGACAAGATTTTTTTTGGGTATATTTCACTTCGGACCGTGACGTTTTGCCGAACGCGCGGTCTAATCGACGTGTTTTCATCGTCATCTTTAAGAGTGAAGCGCGTCACGAGACACTCTTTTTTAACCAGGAATGTTGATCAGGGGTTCACATGCAGGGCACAAAAATTCGACTCTTAACCGGCGGTTTGCTGATGATGGCAGCAGCCAGTTATGTGCAGGCAGATGCGCTCCAGCCAGACCCGGCCTGGCAACAAGGGACATTAGCGAACGGTTTTCAGTGGCAGGTGTTAGCCACGCCGCAGCGTCCAAGTGACCGTATTGAAATCCGTCTGTCTGTTAATACCGGCTCCCTCACGGAAAGCACCCAGCAAACCGGTTTTAGCCACTTTATTCCCCGGCTGGCGCTCACGCAGAGCGGCAGCCTGCAAGCCGTTCAGGTGCGTTCACTCTGGCAGCAGGCCATCGATCCGAAACGCCCGCTTCCTCCGGCTGTTGTCTCCTATGACTACACCATGTTTAACCTGAGCCTGCCTAATAACCGCAACGACCTGCTTAAAGAAGCGCTGACCTATCTCTCCGATGCCTCTGGCAATCTGGCGATTACGCCGGACACCGTCAACTATGCGCTGAGCAACAGCGACATGGTCGCGACGTGGCCTGGGGATACCAAAGAGGGCTGGTGGCGTTATCGCCTTAAGGGCTCAACGTTGCTGGGTCACGATCCGGCCGAACCGCTGAAACAGCCCGTGGACGCCGAACAGGTCAAATCGTTCTACCAGAAGTGGTACACCCCGGACGCGATGACGCTGATTGTCGTGGGTAACGTGGACAGCCGCGCGGTGGTTGAGCAGATCAACAAAGCGTTTGGCGATTTGAAAGGCAAGCGTGAAACGCCTGCCCCGGTTCCGACACTCTCTCCGCTGCGCGCCGAGCCTGTCAGCATCATGACGGACACCGTGCGTCAGGACCGACTCTCCGTGATGTGGGATAGCGCCTGGCAGCCCATCCGCGAGTCCGCCGCGCTGCTGCGCTACTGGCGTGCCGACCTGGCGCGTGAGGCGTTGTTCTGGCACGTCCAGCAGACGCTGAGCAAAAGCAATATGAAGAATATCGGTCTTGGCTTTGACTGCCGCGTGCTGTTCCAGCGTGCGCAATGTGCCATTAACGTTGAATCACCGGGCGATAAGCTGAATGCGAATCTGGGCGTGGTCGCGAAGGAGCTGGCAAAAGTGCGTAAAGAGGGCCTCTCTGAAGAGGAGTTCAACGCGCTGGTGGCCCAGAAAAAACTGGAGCTGCAGAAGCTGTTTGCGACCTACGCGCGCGCCGATACCGATATTCTTATCAGCCAGCGCATTCGCTCCCTGCAGAATCAGGTGGTGGACATTGCGCCTGAGCAGTACCAGAAGCTTCGTCAGGACTTCCTGAACGGTCTGACCGTGGATATGATCAATCAGGATTTACGTCAGCAGCTGTCGCAGGATATGGCATTGATCCTTATGCAGCCGAAAGGCGAGCCGGAATATGACATGAAGGAACTTCAGAAGACCTGGGATTCCATTATGGCTTCCGCGCCGCAGCCGGCGACCGCAGCGGATGATCTACACCCGGACGCGACGGATATTCCGCAAGGGCAGTAATCCCTTCACCCCGTCCTGTTCATTGTTCCCTCTCCCTTGGGGAGAGGGTTAGGGTGAGGAGTTAAGCAGGCATCGCCTCGCGCGGAATAATCGCCCCGCGATACTGAATCACGGTGCTGGCCGTCAGGTGCCCACGCTGTGCCGCCGCTTCCGGCGTTCCACCCGTCAGACGTACCGCCAGATAACCCGCGCTGAATGAATCGCCTGCCGCCGTGGTGTCAATCACGTTCTCTTTGGCAAGCTTCACCGCCGGAACCTCAACCACCGCGTCACCCGCCACCGCGACCAGGCACGACTCCGCACCGCGCTTAATCACCACTTCGCTTACGCCTGCCGCCTGCGTGCGTGCAATCACGTCCTCTACCGGTTTCTCTCCCCACAGGGCGTCTTCATCGTCGAGCGTCAGGAAGGCGATGTCGGTGCACTCCAGCATCTGCTGATAGACCTGCTGCGTCTCTTCGCGGCTGGCCCACAGGCGCGGGCGATAGTTGTTGTCGAAAATAACCTTACCGCCGTTGGCACGACACTCGCGCAGCAGCGAGAGCAACTTTTCACGGCTGGCAGGGCTGAGGATAGCCAGGCTGATCCCGCTCAGATAGAGATAGTCAAAGCTTGCCAGCGCTTCACAGACGGCCGTGGCCGCGTCGGTCTCCAGCCAGAACCTGGCCGCAGCTTCGTTACGCCAGTAATAAAACGTGCGTTCACCGGTGCTGTCGGTTTCGATGTAATAAAGCCCCGGAAGGCGGTTTTCCATCCGCTGAATCAGCGACGTATCAACATGTTCACTCTGCCACGCCTCCAGCATTTGCTGGCTAAAGCTGTCCGTGCCCAGGGCGGTGACGTAGTTCACGGTGAGCGCCTCCGGCGCAACCTGACGGGCAATATAAACGGACGTGTTTAACGTATCGCCACCGAATCCGCGGCTGACTTCCGCGCCTTTTTGTGACAGCTCAATCATGCATTCGCCAATCACGGCAATTTTTTTGGACATAGTCGTGAACCTGAACAGAAGAATTATCAGCAGTGTGCGCTGAGTGAATTAACCGGTCAACTATATTAAAACAACGTTCCATTATTTTATTTGAGCCAGCGCGTGTTCCCGCGCATTTCTGTCATCTTAATTTCATTTTCCCGGCAAATTGAACATAAAGTTCTCAATTGTCGCGCCGATAATCCTGTGACGAGTCCAGAAAGGCTATCCCAACAACAGGACATCTGAAATGAAGTCAGAGCAGGTTATCCAGCGGCTGAGCACTACGCCTGAGGCAAGTATTGAGAACTTGCAGGAGCATCGCTACTGGCTGCAATGCGAGCGTGCGTACACCTATCAGCCGATCTACCGAACAGACGGTCGACTGATGGCCATTGAAATTTTGACCGTCGTAACGCATCCCTCCAACCCTACCCAGCGCATCGCGCCGGATCGCTATTTTGCCGAGGTTGCCGTCCGCCAGCGTCTGGACGTGCTGGAAGAGCAGCTTCGTATGCTGGCGACGAAGCACGCCTTTTTCGAGCAGCACAATATCCTCGCCTCGGTGAACGTCGATGGCCCAACCCTGCTGGCGCTGCGGCAAAACGCGAAGCTGCAGGCGCTGATCGCTACTCTGCCCTGGATGCGTTTTGAGCTGGTGGAGCACGTCCGCCTGCCGCAGGATTCCTCGTTTGCTTCCATATGCGAGTACGGCCCGCTGTGGCTGGACGACTTTGGCACCGGCATGGCGAACTTCTCCGCCCTGAGTGAAGTGCGTTACGACTACATTAAAGTGGCCCGCGATCTGTTCATCATGCTGCGTCAGACCCCGGAAGGGCGGAATCTGTTTACGCTGTTATTACAGCTGATGAACCGCTATTGCCAGGGCGTGATTGTGGAAGGTGTGGAAACGCTGGAAGAGTGGCGCGATGTGCAAAACTCCCCCGCAGCGGCGGCGCAAGGCTATTATCTCTCCCGCCCGGTACCCATGGATCGCCTCGATAACGTGATAACGACCCTCTGATAAGCCCGCTTCCCTTTGTCTGGACTATAGTTTTACAGAACAGGTCATCAGGAAAGGGCATAAAAATGACAAGAACAACCAGGGTGATCTCCTGGACAGCAGGGATTTTCTTGTTGTTGATCGTGGTCGTCGCCATCATCATTGCGACGTTTGACTGGAACCGTCTCAAGCCGACCATCAACCAGAAAGTCTCAACCGAACTGAACCGCCCCTTCGCCATACGCGGCGATTTGGGTGTGGTATGGGAGCGCCAGAAAGAGGAGCCCGGCTGGCGTAGCTGGATCCCCTGGCCACACGTTCATGCCGACGACATCATTCTCGGCAACCCGCCGGATATCCCGGACGTCACCATGATCCACCTGCCGCGCGTTGAAGCTACGCTGGCTCCGCTGGCGCTCTTCACCAAAACCGTCTATCTGCCGTGGATCAAACTTCAGCAGCCGGACGCGCGCCTGATCCGTCTCTCGGAAAAAAACAACAACTGGACGTTTAACCTGGCCAGCGACGGCGAAAAAGATCCGAATGCCCAGCCTTCTTCCTGGTCGTTCCGTCTCGACAATATTCTCTTCGATCGCGGTCGGATCGCCATCGACGATAAGGTCAGCAAGGCCGACGTGGAGATCCTGGTCGATCCGCTGGGCAAGCCGCTGCCGTTTAGCGAGGTCACGGGCACGAAAGCCAAAGGTGACAAGGCAAGCGTAGGCGATTATGTCTTCGGCCTGACGGCGAAAGGGCGCTACAACGACCAGCCGCTCAGCGGTAAAGGGAAAATCGGCGGCATGCTGGCGCTGCGCAGCGAAGGCACCCCGTTCCCGGTGCAGGCGGACTTCCGCTCCGGTAACACCCGCGTGGCGTTCGTGGGGACGGTTAACGACCCGATGAACATGGGCGGCGTCGATCTGCAGCTGAAATTTGCCGGTGATTCGCTGGGCGAGCTGTATGACCTCACCGGCGTACTGCTGCCGGACACCCCGCCGTTTGAAACGGACGGGCATCTGGTCGCTAAAATCGACACCGAAAAATCGTCCGTTTTTGACTACCGGGATTTTAACGGCCGGATCGGCGACAGCGACATCCACGGCACGCTGACCTACACCACCGGAAAACCGCGCCCGAAACTGGAAGGGGATGTCGAGTCCCGACAGCTGCGGCTGGCCGATCTCGGCCCGCTGATTGGCGTGGATTCGGGCAAAGGCACAAAGTCGAAAGAGGTCAAAAAGGACGTTCAGCCTGCGGGTAAAGTATTGCCTTACGATCGTTTCGAAACCGACAAATGGAACGTGATGGATGCCGATGTGCGCTTCAAAGGCGGAAAAATTGAGCATGGCAGCACGCTGCCGATCAGCAATCTTTCAACCCATATTCTCCTCAAAAACGCCGACCTTCGCCTGCAGCCGCTGAAGTTCGGCATGGCGGGCGGGACGATTTCCTCAAACATTCACCTGGAAGGCGATAAGAAGCCGATGCAGGGCCGGGCGGAGATCCAGGCTCGCAGGCTGAAGCTGAAGGAGCTGATGCCGAACGTCGAGCTGATGCAGAAAACCCTCGGCGAAATGAACGGAGATGCCGACATCCGCGGCGTGGGGAACTCGGTAGCGGCGCTGCTGGGCAGCGGCAACGGTAACCTGAAGCTGCTGATGAACGACGGGCTGGTGAGCCGCAACCTGATGGAGATCCTGGGGCTGAACGTCGGCAACTTTGTCATCGGGCAAATTTTCGGCGATGACGAGGTGCGGGTGAACTGTGCAGCGGCCAATCTCGATCTGGTCAACGGCGTGGCGCGCCCGCAGATTTTTGCCTTCGACACGGAAAACGCGGTGATCAACGTGACCGGTACCGCCAGCATGGCCTCGGAGCAGCTGGATTTGACCATCGATCCGGAAAGTAAGGGGATCCGCATCATCACCCTGCGCTCGCCGCTTTACGTACGCGGCACCTTCAAAAATCCGCAGGCGGGCGTCAAGCCCGGACCGCTGATTGCGCGCGGTGCGGTGGCTGCGGCCCTTGCGACGCTGGTCACCCCGGCTGCCGCGCTGCTGGCGCTGATTTCGCCGTCAGAAGGTGAGGCCAACCAGTGCCGGACGATTTTGTCGCAGATGAAGAAGTAACGCCTTTCGCCCTCTCCCTGTGGGAGAGGGCCGGGGTGAGGGCATCAGGCCGCAGTCAATTACAGAGCCTGGTGCTTAGTCTCATGCGTCAGCAGCAGCGCAATCAGCGTCAGCGCCGCCATCGCCGCCAGATAAACCCCCACGTAGAACAGACCATAGTTCGCCTGCAGCCAGGTGGCGATATACGGTGCGACGGACGCACCCAGAATAGACGAGACGTTATAGGAGAACGACGCGCCGGTATAACGCACTTCCGTTGGGAACAGCTCGGGCAGCAGCGCGCCCATCGGGCCGAAGGTCAGCCCCATCAGGCTCAGGCCAATCAGCAGATAGGCCATCACCAGCGCCGGACTGCCTGAACCCAGCAGCGGTGGGAAGACGAACAGAGCAAACAGAATAATCAGCGTGGTGATGGTAATCATGCTCGCGCGACGACCGAACTTATCCGCCAGCAGGCCCGCAATCGGAACCATCACGCCAAACCCGATCACCGCCATCATCAGCATCCACAGCACTTCGTTACGCGGCAGCCCCAGCCCAACCGGCGCGGCGGCGGTGCTGAAGGTCATGGAGTAGACGGTCATGATGTAGAACAGCGTGTAGGTGGCCAGCATGATAAACGTGCCCAGCACGGTCACGCGGAGATGTTTGGTCAGCAGCGTGCCCATCGGCACTTTCACCTGCTTGTTCGCCGCGGCCACTTTCGCGAAAACAGGCGTCTCATGCAGAGAAACGCGCACATACAGGCCAATCAGCACCAGTACGGCTGAGAAGATAAACGGAATACGCCAGCCCCAGCTCATGAACTGTTCGTCCGTCAGCAGCCAGGAGAGCAGCAGGAACGTCCCGTTGGCGAAGAAGAAGCCAATCGGTGCGCCAAGCTGCGGGAAGGAACCATACAGCGCGCGCTTGCGCGCCGGGGCGTTCTCGGTGGCCAGCAGCGCCGCGCCGCCCCATTCACCGCCAAGGCCCAGACCCTGACCAAAACGCGCCAGCGCCAGCAGGACCGGTGCCAGAATGCCGATGGTTTCATATGTCGGCAGCAGGCCGATGGCGACGGTGGAGATACCCATCGTCAGCAGCGAGGCCACCAGGGTGACTTTGCGGCCAATGCGATCGCCAAAGTGTCCAAACAGCGCAGAGCCAATCGGACGCGCAACAAACGCGATCGCAAAGGTCGCCAGCGACTGCAGCGTGGCCGCCGTCGGGTCGCCCTGCGGGAAGAAAATATGCGGGAAAACGATGACCGCCGCGGTGGCGTAAATGTAAAAGTCGAAGAACTCGATGGCGGTGCCAATCAGCGAGGCGACGACAACTTTATTGCGCGAATTTACCGGAACGCTTTCCGTTTCTGAGTCGAGTGTGGTGGCGGTTGCTTGCATAATATTTTCTTATTTTTGTCGAACGAAAGGCCATATTACGCACAGCAAAAGCGACATTTCAATCTGTAACAAAGCTGCGTGCTGGTGATAAAAGCAACAAAAAGCGGATAATGTTCAGACCAGCCAAAAGACGTCTATGAAATGCTTCACAGATTTTAAATATCAGCCGTTTAAACTGGTTTTTGGTTAAATAAAAGTTACGGACTGGATTTATATGCTGAAATGATGAATCGGGCTGAAATTTCAGCCCGAGCGTGGGGTTACCGGTGCGTTTTACCCGGCATTCTTGGGTCGTCTTTATACTCGGCGGTGGCAATCCACGCCGCGCAGAACAGGGTCAAACGCGCAAAGAAGTAGAAGAACGCCATCAGCCCCAGCACCGAGCCAAACGCCGCGCCGGAAGGGGATTTAACCAGTGACGGCAAGGTGTAGGTCATCACGATTTTAATCACCTCAAAGCCGATCGCCGCAATCAGCGTACCGCGGATCAGCGCCTTCTTACGCGGACGATGGCGGGGCAAGCGCCAGAAGATCCAGAAGAACAGCAGGTAGTTGGCAAAGACGGAAATCGCCAGCCCAATGCCGCGCCAGGCGGGCTTCAGCCATTCGATGTAGTCAAGGTAGAGCGCGGAGATGATCATCTGCTGCGCCGAGCCCGCCACCGAGGTAATGGAAAGCGTCACGATGAGCGCGACCAGCAGGCCAATCAGCGAAACAAAATCGCGAAGATACTTAACCCAAATTTTCTCCTGATCCTGCGGCTTACGCTCCCAGACGTCGCGCGACTGGGCGCGAATGGCCTCGCGCAGGTTGCCCATCCAGTTAACGCCGGAGTAAAGGGCGATCATCAAGCCGACGATGCCGACGGTAGTACGCTGCTGAACGGCGGTATTGATGGTGCTTTTGAGCGTGCCGGCAAGGGTCGGGTCGCTGACGTTATTCAGGATCTTATTGAAAATATCCTGCAGCAGCGTCGGGTGCGACGCGAGTACAAAACCGGCCGCCGCAAACGACACCATCAGGATCGGAATCATCGACAGGAAGGAAAAATAGGTGATGGCCGCGCCAAACTGGTTTCCCATGCGGTCGTTGAAGCGTTCGGTCGCGCGTATCAAATGCGCAACCATGGGGAACTGCTGAATTCTCGCGGCGATGCCGGTGACGGTCCCCAGCGCTTTGCTGGCGGTACCCGGAGACCTGTCCTCCTCAGGCCCGGTCTCCATCTTTTTGACGGGTTCATATTCTAAATGTTGGGTGGGTCGTTGCGGGTTCTTTTCCGACGTCACGCGTCTTTTCCTTTTCGTTTGGCTGGATGTGTTTTTGAATTATAGCCTGCGGCTAGTCCACGTAAGCTTTTGTGAGCTCAGTCAGCCACTCCATGAACAGATGTACCCGGCGGGAGAGGTTGCGCCGATGGGGGTAAATCAGGGAAACAGGCATCGGTTCGGCACGGTATTGCGGGAGGATCTCAATAAGTTTCTTCGCGCGCAGTAAATCACGCACGCCAACCCGCGGAACCTGAATAATGCCCAACCCGGCGAGACAGGCGGCCTGGTAAGTTTCGGTGCTGTTGACGGTCAACACCCCGCCCGTTTTTATCCACTGCGCCGCACTGCCGTTATAAAACTCAAAGCCCTGGGGACGAGTTCCCAGCATCGCGGTATAGTGGATCACGGCGTGCGAGCCTAAATCATCCAGCGTTTCCGGATAGCCAAATCGCGCCAGATAATCCGGACTGGCGCAGTTAATCACCGACAGCTTGCCCAGCGGGCGGGCAATCAGCCCCGAATCCTTCAGCGTGCCGACGCGGACGACGCAATCAAACCCTTCACGGATCACGTCCACCAGACGGTCGCTGCTGCTGAGTTCCAGTTCAATGCCCGGATAGTGCTGCAGAAAAGCAGGCAGTTTAGGTATGACTAAATTTCGAGCAACGGCGACGGGCATATCCACGCGGAGCCGTCCGCTGATGCTGGAGGGATCGTGCTGAAACATCCCGTCGAGCTCATCAAGGTTTGCCAGCAGATCTTTTGCCCGCTCGTAATAGACCATGCCGTCCTGCGTCAGGCTCACGCGGCGCGTGGTGCGGTGCAGTAGCTGGGTGCCAAGCCGGTTTTCCAGGGCCTGAATCTGCCGTGACACGCTGCCTTTCGGCAGGGTGAGCGTTTCTGCCGCGCGGGAAAAACTCTCCAGTTCCGCGACGCGGACGAACAACTGCATTGCGTGAATTTTATCCATAGAGGAAGCTCATTGTTGTTTCTGATGAAACAGTGAAGCGTTTTTACCCATCTTTATTGATCTTCTATCACCTAATAAGCTCTTTCTCAATCTCCATAACAGCCAAAACGAGGTTTATGATGAGTGAACGTATCGCATTAGTGACGGGTGGTAGCCGTGGTTTAGGTAAAAACGCGGCGTTAAAGCTGGCGGCAGACGGCACGGGAATTATCCTGACCTACAACCGTAGCCAGCAGGAAGCGCTGGACGTTGTGCATGAAATTCAGGAAAAAGGCGTTAACGCGGCGGCATTACAGCTCAATGTCGGGGATATCACGCGTTTTGACGATTTTGCCCGACAGCTTCAGGAAACCCTTTGGGCCGTCTGGCAGCGCGAAACATTTGACTATTTATTAAACAATGCCGGAACGGGTTTATATGCGCCCTATACCGACACCACGGAAGCCCAGTTTGATGAGGCGCTAAACATCCACTTCAAAGGACCGTTCTTCCTGACCCAGCGCCTGCTGCCGCTGCTTAACGACGGAGGACGGATCCTGAACGTCTCCAGCGGGCTGGCCCGCTTTACCCAGCCGGGCTCGGGGACCTACGCGGCCATGAAGGGGGCGATGGAAGTGCTAACGCGTTATCAGGCGAAAGAGCTGGGCGCGCGAGGAATTTCCGTCAACATCATTGCGCCCGGCGCGATAGAGACCGACTTTGGCGGCGGTCGCGTGCGCGACAATGCGGATTTGAATAAGCTGCTGGCCTCGCAGACGGCGCTGGGGCGCGTAGGGCTGCCGGACGATATTGGCGATGCGATTGCGGCACTGCTTAGCGATAGGCTGGGCTGGATGAATGCGCAACGTATTGAGGTCTCAGGCGGCATGTTCCTGTGATGCATGGGCTTAAGGGGAAGGAACCCCTTAAGGATTTCCTTAATATGAATGTGTCTAAATACGGGCAGATATAAAGAATGCTGAGGGATTTGTAACGTCTCCATTCGTTGAGTTTTTTCTTAAATACCCCCTCTGTAGAATCCCCCTCGCTATTATCAGTGGGAGAAAAACGATGCGAGTAATCATGTTTGACAGGCAGTCACTCTTTATTCACGGAGCGATACACAGTCTTCAGGCGTTAATTCCGGAAATAGATATCACAGGGACCTGTCAGGCAGACGATTTATGGGCGCAGGTTTCCGATTCGCCGTCAGCTATCGTCATGATTGACGGGAATGTCATCCAGGATGACGGGATCGCTTTGCTGGAAACGTTGACGCAACGCTTTCCGGCGATACGCGTGGTACTGGTTTTGGCGAAAAAAGAGGCCAGATGGGTTGAGCAATTGCGGCAGCGAAACGTCATGGCCATTATTCCCCGAAATGCCCACCCCGAGCGGTTTTCCGCCGTGCTGGATTCGGTATCCAGAGGGATGGTCTGTTTTCCGGGTGAGTGGGTCAAAGAGCCGTCGTCGCCCCAGGCGTTATTATCCCTGAGCGAACGTCAGCGCGACGTGTTGAAATTGCTGGCAGCGGGAGAGTCAAACAAAGAGATTGGACGCAATCTCAACATTAGCGCGGCCACGGTGAAAGCGCACCTCGAGGCGCTTTTCCGGCGGCTGGACGTGAAAAACAGAACGCAGGCAGCGCTGTACTACACCCGGGCGACGGCCTGAAAAATCGCGTTTGGGAGCGAAGGCATCTCTCCGAAACTGAATATCATCATAACCAGCGCATCATGCTGCTGTTGGGTTAATGGACGGGTCACACTTTCCCGCAGCAGCGTCTCACACCGCTGAATATCGTCATGCAGCAAATCCTCTGCCTCGGCTGGCGTGATGGGGCCGTGAAAATGCGCCCGATCGCGGATGACGTGGCCATAGCCGATAACCCATAAACTGCTTTCGTCACGATATTTCTCCAAAGAAAGACCCTGATGTTTTTTTATTAACGCAATGGCGGCAGAAGATATTTTCAGCGCATGACCTTTCATATTCATTTCCTCTTAATAGCGACACTCTAGAGGAAATGACGTCCGAGAAATATCCGCCAAATGGCTGTTGATCAGAAATTATAATTCAGGTATTCCTGCTGTAATAAACCAAATAACCAGTCATTTTGCCAGCGCCCCGCAAGGTAATAGCTCTCGCGTAATTCGCCTTCCAGACTAAAGCGGTTTTTTTCCAGCAGGCGTCTTGACGCAAGGTTCCCCGCGGTGACCGTGGCGGTGAGTCGACGTATCCCGCCCTGATGAAAAGCGTAATCGCAAAGCGCTTTCAGGGATTCAAAGCCGTAACCTTTCCCCTGCGCCTCGGGTGCAAAAAGGAAGCCCACTTCGGCGCAATCCTCGTCCCGATGAATATACCCGGTGACGCCCAGCGGGGTCTGTGAGGCTGTATCACGTACGACGAGACAAAGCCAGTGCGCGCTGCCCGGGACCCAGGGCGTCAGGCGCGAATCAAACGCCTCGCGGATCGCCGCGACGGGGCGGTCTTGCGCCACAAAGCGCATAACATCGGGATGCTGCTGCAATGCCAGAAAAAAGGGCCAGTCTTGTTCCTGCAAAGGCGAACAGGTCAGGCGAGGGGTAATTAAAACCGGCATTTGGATTCTCCTGAAACATTTTAAATGATTTTAGGGTTGTCACTTTATTTCAACAGAAAGTCAGGTATGGTTAACCGCGTATAAATAAAAAGAAAAAAGGCCGTCACGTGCCCATTCCGGATGTCTTCGTTGTCGCTTAAGGAAAACAATGACTCTCAGTACATCACATCATATTCGCGAACAGTTCGAACACTGTCTGGCGGTCATTCGCCAGGCATCGGTGGAAATTTTGCTCCTTCTGAATGTACATGCTTCCGAGGGCAAAGATCCACGCTGGTTCCTGGAACAACTCGACAGCGCGCGATTAGCTCTGGGCGGTTGGGGAGCCGTGGCGAAAAAGCTCAACCTGAATGATGCCGAGATGTCGGAATTTACGCTCCAGCTGCGCCTGCTGCAGCAGCGCGTTCCGCAGTATGAAAGCGGGCAGGATGTGAGTGAAAACCAGCTGATAGCGGCGATGCGGTTTGTCACAGCGCTGGAACATCTTCGCCTGCAGCAGCCGCTTTTGACCTACAGTACTGACCTGGCGCCGGGAAGCGAATTACAGCAGCAGCAGGCGCACAAGCAGGTGCGCGCGATAGAGCTGATGATTAAAGGGCTTATACAGCAGGCCTGGCCCGATCAGGTCAAGCTGAACAACCATCTTAAGACCCTGTTTAACGCTGACCGCGTCCGGCGCTGGCTGAAGCTTGGCGAGATCAACGATGTGCTGAGCGGCATGATGTTCAGTGAACTGGCGCAGATGCTGGTCGATAAAAAAGAGTTCAGCCGCTATTACGCTTCGCTGTTCAGGGACCCGTCCATGCTGACGCTGCTGGTTGAACCGCGCAAAACGCTGCAAACCTTCCTCGATGACATTCGGCAGATCCGCAACAGCATCACCGTTCAGAAAACGCTAAGCTCGGCGCAAATTCAGCTGCTGGATAACTACTACGCGCAGATTGCACGGCCCGTTCAGCGCGCGTTTGAAGAGGGGAGAACCCGCGTCAATCCCGCCGGATTCATGGCGGTCGATGCCAGCGAATTGCATACCTTCTGGGAAAAGGCGCAGAAAATGGATCGGGTCACCGGCGGAGATCTGTTTGAGGTCCGTGACACCATTGAAAAACCGACCCAGCGCGCGCCGCGCACCCCGGAACAGCGCGAGCAGCTCATCTCCGGCGCGCTGTGGGGCGCGGTTGGCGTGATGGTGATTGCCATCGTGGCGGGGGGATTCTGGCTGGTGACCAGCAGCAAACCGCAGCCTGCGACCGCCCGAGCGGCAGAAGCGGCGGCTCCCCAGGAAATGCGCGAGACGCCTTCCTCGCGCGAAACGCTCACGCGCATGGGCGTGACCTGGGATGAGAATAACTTCCGCTCGGCCGTTAACCGCAACGATACCCGCGTGGTGCAGCTTTTTTTACAGGGGGGAATGGACTGGAAGCTGTCCTGGACCGAGGAGGCGATGTCGGCACGACATGATGATGTCCTGGAGCTGATGTTACGCTATCGGCAGAACATGGTAGAGGAGAAGCCGTGTCGTCGTTTTATCAACACGCTCAGCCACGCGATGTCGAACGGCGAGTCGCTGACCTCGGTACGTAAAGAGTATCTCAAAGCTTTCTGCACCGTGCCCGCCGTGGTGAAACGCCAGCAGCACGATCTCGATATGGCCACGCGCCGCGCGCAGTCACAGCCGGATGCCAGCAACAAAAAATGGCAGTCTATCCAGACGGCCATTTATGAGGTGATTCGCTAACGTTTTCCCCTCACCCCAGCCCTCTCCCCAGAGGGGAGAGGGGGAAAAGACCGCACCCCACTTAAGGCTCCCCATACAACCCAATCAGTCGCCGCACCACGCCGTTGGTCCAGCCGAAGCCGTCCTGCAGCGGGTATTCACCCCCGCCCCCTTCGCGCGGCGTACTGCTGGCGATGTGGTACTTCTCAATCAGCTTGTGATGCTTCTGATAAAAATGGTTCACCGTATGCAGCCAGCTCCAGGCGATTTCATCTCCCAGCGAGTCGTTGCCGTATTGCTTGAACCCCTGGATCGCCATCCACTGCAGCGGCGCCCAGCCGTTGGGTTTATCCCACTGCTCGCCGGATTCATACTCGGTCGCCAGAATGCCGCCCGGGGTCAGAAGTCGCGCCTTGACCGCATCCGACAGGCGCTCGGCCTGCTCGTGGGTCGCCATACCGACATACAGCGGCACAATGCTGGCGGCCGAAAACAGCGCCAGCTCTTCGCGTCGCCAGTCGTAATCGCGGTAACACCCGCTCTCATCATCCCACAGATAGCGGTTTACCGCCGCGCGGCGATCGTTGGCCTTCTGGCGAAACGCCTCTGCCGTCTCTTTATCCCCTTTCGACGCGGAGATGTTGGCGATCGCGCTTTCCAGCTTGAACAGAAAGGCGTTCAGGTCAATAGGGATAAACTGGGTTGTACGGATGCTGGCGAGCCGCGACGGATCGCGCAGCCAGCGGGACGAGTAATCCCAGCCGGAAGCCGCACCCGCGCGCAGGTCGCGATACACCTCGTTAGGCGGACGACCCGAGTGGCGGGCGGTTTCCACGTCCTCAATCCACGACTCATCGCGCGGGGTATCGCGGTCATCCCAGTAGCGGTTGAGCAATGAACCGTCCGGCATGCGCACCGCGCTGCGGTAGGCCTGGTTGAGCAGCAGCGACTCCGCGCCGTCCATCCAGAAGGCGTACTCCATTTTGAGGTGATCCAGATAGCGTTTCGCCCCGCGCACGCCGTCCTCCTCGAACAGCTCCACCATCAGCGCAAAGACCGGGGGCTGCGAGCGGCTGAGATAGTAGGTACGGTTGCCGTTGGGAATATGCCCGTAGCGTTCAATCAGCCAGGCGAAGTTGTCCGCCATACACTTGAGCAGATCGTTACGGCCGCTCTCCGCCAGCCCCAGCATGGAGAAATAGGAATCCCAGTAGTAGGTCTCGCTGAACCGTCCGCCGGGCACGATATAGGCCTGCGGCAGCGCCAGCAGGGAAGACCAGGGAATATGATCCTGCGGTTCGCGCGTCAGCACCGGCCACAGATTATCAATGTGCTCCTTCAGGGAGAGGCCCGGGTCGGAGACATATTCGGTGCCGTAGGTTTCTGGCATCCAGAAGTGGTTCTCCACAAACTGGCGCAGGTCGAAATCCCGGTGGCGTCTGACCTTGCGGTAGCGGATCAGGATATCCAGCGGATCCATCTTCGGCGCGCAGTCGGGGAAGGTTTTACTGTCCGCAAACAGCCGTGACGACTGCACGTGTTCGAACAGTTCAAGGTAGCGGTCTGCGGGCGTCAACGCATCGGAGGCGGGTAGCCCCTCGATCATTTCGGGTTCCGGCTCCGCCTCAATCATTTCATCCAGTTTCAACTCGCAGGGATCGGTCTCGTAGCGCAGCTCTTCTGCAATCTCGAACTCGATGTTTTCGGTAGCCTGTAGTTTCTGGTTGAACATGGTGATAGGGACCTCCGGTTGTGTGTTCAAAAGACAGGTTTTTCCGGGCGTCTTATAAGCGTAGACATTCGCTTCGGTAGATGTGGAGGGATATGTGCGGTAGATCACTCTTTTCGGAGCATTCGTTTTGCAACGATTTATGTATGTTAACAGTAGCCTCGTCAAAAAAGGCTACTGAACAAGAGGCCGGCTCCGCGTATCACCGGCCTTGTTTTAGCCGCTTTGCAATCGGTTCGAATTCCTCGGTGGAATGGCGCGGGAGGGTATCAGGTGTATTATCGTCGATGGCTTTCCAGTAGGCCCACGGCACCGGTTTTTTTCCCAGCTCATAGTCCATGGCGTCCCAGGCATCTTCACGAAAAGCATAGAATGCCCAGTGTGCACGATGCTTGTCGAGGACGGTCAGGACATCATCAAGCCACTGCTCACAGCCCGGCAGCGTGCGAACGCAGCCAAACTCTCCCGCGACAACCCGGTTGGCAGGAATGCCGTTCTGCTTCGCCCAGTCAAAGGGCGCGTTCATCCATTTTTCTATGGCCGCAGCATCCCATTTCACCTTTTTACCGCCGAACGTGACCATGCCGGGATAGTCGAACGGCACCTTGCGGCGCGCATTTGGCGCGCTGGTGAAATCATAGGGCTCGTACATGTGGAAGCTGTACAGCACCCGTTTATCCTCAAGCGCGGACGGCCAGCCGGAAAAACCGCGCGCGGAGGCGTACCAGCCTCCATCGACCATAATCGGTGTGGTGGCATCGACCTCGCGGATAGCGGCGACGATCTGATTGTAGAGTGCGGGGAGGTTACGCGCCGTGCTTTGCTGCTGCTGATACCAGGCTTTTAACGCCTCAGGCGATGCCTGCTCGCTAATGTTGCCTCTTTTTTCGGGCGCGGGTTCATTGATCAGATTCCAGGCGGCGATGCCCGGTTCGTCCTTCAGGGCCTGGGCTAAATCACGCCAGAACCGGGCCGCTTCCTGCCAGTATTTTTTGTCCTGCCAGATGCGGTCGTCAAACTGATTATTGTTATTTTGCGCCCAGCGCATGCCCGGTAAAGAGAGGGGGGCAATGACGACCTGTAGCCCGGCCGCGTGTGCTTTTCTGATGGCGTCTTTGAGCGTCGCGAGGTCTGCGGCCTCGAGCCCGCGGTAGCCGTCGGCGTTGCCGAGAAGGAAATCTCTCCCGGCAGGCTTCCATTTGTCATAAGACAGGCGAACCCACGTCGCGCCATAGCCGCGCAGCGCGTCGTAGTATTCCTGCGTGGGCGGCAGGCGGTTAAAGCTGTTTCCACCGTGCTGAGGGGTATCCCAGAAGGCCATTTGGTCAGACGAGGAGGCGGCAAAGCAAAAAAGAAGCAGGGTCAACCCAATAAGCGCTTTCATCTCAATTCCTTTTTAGCGTGCTGATGGTTTTGTATTCACTGGGATGATGATGCTTTGCCTTTAAATTATCGAGCCATAAAAAAAACTGGCCCGCGAAGGCCAGTTTTTTATGACGTACTTTCCTGCGAAAAGCCCTTAACGCATGGTCACGAACTCTTCCGCCGCCGTTGGGTGGATGGCCACCGTGTTGTCGAAGTCTTTCTTGGTTGCGCCCATCTTCAGCGCCACGGCGAAGCCCTGCAGGATCTCGTCCATGCCGAAGCCGATGCCGTGGATACCGACAATCTTCTCGTCCGGGCCGACGCAGACCAGCTTCATGCGGCACGGCTGACGGTGAGAGGTGACGGCGGTGTACATCGCGGTGAACGCCGATTTATACACTTTCACCTGGTCGTCGCCATACTGCTCGCGCGCCTGCGGCTCGGTTAAGCCAACGGTGCCGATTGGTGGATGGCTGAAGACCACGGTCGGGATATTGCTGTAGTCCAGATGTTCATCCGGCTTGTTGTTAAACAGGCGTTCAGAGAGGCGACGACCCGCCGCAACGGCCACCGGGGTCAGCTCAACCGCGCCGGTGTTATCGCCGACTGCGTAAATGCCCGGTACGCTGGTGTTCTGGAACTTATCAACGACGATGTAGCCTTTTTCGTCGGTTTTCACGCCGGTGACGGCCAGGTTGAAGTTGTCGTTCGCCGGTTCACGGCCAATCGCCCAGATCAGGCAATCGACGGTCTGGCTACGGCCATCCTCCAGCTCCAGCGTCAGGCTGCCGTCCGCGTTTTTCACCACCGCTTTTGGCACGGCGTGGGTGTGCAGGGTCGGGCCTTCGGCGTTCATCACTTCAACCAGGGTGTCGACAATCAGCGGGTCAAAGCTGCGCAGAGGCGCGTGTTTACGCACGAACAGGTGCGCTTCCGCGCCCAGGCCGTTAATCACGCCCGCCAGCTCTACCGCGATATAGCCCGCGCCCACCACGGCAACGCGCTTGGGCAGGGCAGGCAGCTCGAAGAAACCGTCGGAATCAATGCCGTATTCCACGCCCGGGATGTTCGGGTGGCTCGGACGACCGCCGGTGGCGATCAGGATGTGATCGGCGGTGATCGTCTCACCGTTCACTTCGATCGTTTTCGCGTCCACAAAGCGGGCGAAGCCGCGGATCACGTCGACGTTGTTCTTGCCCAGCACGTTGTCGTAGGAGGTGTGAATACGGTCGATGTAGGCGGTACGGCTGGCGATCAGCTTGTCCCAGTCGAAGTGGTTAAGGGTGGTGTCAAAGCCGTAGTCCGGGCCGTACATATGGATCGCTTCGCGGATTTGCGCCGCATGCCACATCACTTTCTTCGGTACACAACCCACGTTTACGCAGGTGCCGCCAAGTTCTTTGGCTTCAATCAGCGCGCACTTCTGGCCGTACATGGCCGCACGGTTGATGGAGGCGATGCCGCCGCTGCCGCCGCCGATTGCGATGTAGTCATAATGCTTAGTCATAGCTTTTGTCCTTAATCGTGAATTGCCGCGATTGTATACATGAAATCAATAGTTTCCACCGATGGCTGCGATTACTCCGGCACAATCCAGCTGACGGTAGCGTGGCCCGTACCGGCCGGCACCAGCGTTTTGTGCAGCCACGGCAGCACGTTGTTCATCTGCGCTTCGAGCTTCCACGGTGGGTTAATGACGATCATGCCCGAGGCGGTCATGCCGCGCTGGTCGCTGTCCGGACGTATCGCCAGCTCGATCTGCAGGATTTTGCGGATGCCGGTGGCTTCCAGATCCTTGATCATGCGCTTGATTTGCGCACGCAGCACCACCGGATACCACAGGGCGTATGTCCCGGTGGCGAAGCGTTTGTAGCCTTCGTGGATGCCGGTCACCACCGCCTGATAGTCGGTTTTAATTTCGTAAGGCGGGTCGATCAGCACCAGGCCACGGCGGGAAACCGGCGGCAGCTTGGCCTTCAGCTGCTGGTAGCCGTCGGCTTTTTCCACGCGCGCGCGGCTGTCTTTCTGGAATTCAGACCGCAGCAGCGGGAAGTCGCTCGGATGCAGCTCGGTCAGCTGAATGCTGTCCTGCTCGCGCAGCAGCTGGCGGGCAATCAGCGGCGAGCCCGGGTAGTAGCGCAGCTGGCCGTTGCGGTTGAAGTGGTTCACCACGCCGATGTACGGCTCCAGCTCGGCAGGCAGGTCGTCCTGCTGCCAGATGTGGGCAATCCCTTCCAGATATTCACCGGTACGCTCGGCATGCTCGCCGCTCAGCTGATAACGGCCCGCGCCCGCGTGCGTGTCCAGATAGAGAAACGGCTTCTCTTTCTCTTTGAGCGATTCGATGATCAGGCTCTGAACGGTGTGTTTGAGGACGTCGGCATGGTTGCCAGCGTGGAAGCTGTGGCGATAACTGAGCATGGGTAATGATTTTCCGCTGAATTGACGATTTGCCACAGTTTACAGCAGAACGGCACAGATTACCCGTAGGCCCGGCAAGCGTCGCGCTACCGGGCGCTTTTCCCCGACGTCCGGCATTGAAATCCTCTACACTTAACCCCATTCTAGATCCCATATGCACAGCGCCGGATGCGCGCTTCATTCACCTATTTCAACAGGACAGCGCTTATGACCAATCCATTACTGACGCCTTTTTCGTTGCCGCCGTTTTCTAAAATCCTCCCCGAGCATGTGGTTCCAGCCGTGACGCAATCGCTGGACAACTGCCGCGCGGCGGTAGAAAGCGTGGTAGCGCAGGGCGCGCCGTACACCTGGGAAAATCTGTGTCAGCCGCTGGCCGAAGTGGACGACGTGCTGGGGCGTATCTTCTCCCCGGTGAGCCACCTGAACTCGGTAAAAAACAGCCCGGAACTGCGCGAAGCCTACGAACAGACCCTGCCGCTGCTCTCTGAGTACAGCACCTGGGTCGGCCAGCACGAAGGGCTCTACAAAGCCTACCGCGACCTGCGCGACGGCGACCATTATGCCGAGCTGAACACGGCGCAGAAAAAATCAGTCGATAACGCCCTGCGTGATTTTGAGCTGTCCGGGATTGGCCTGCCAAAAGAGAAGCAGACCCGTTACGGTGAAATTGCCGCGCGCCTGTCCGAGCTGGGCAACCAGTACAGCAACAACGTGCTCGACGCCACCATGGGCTGGACGAAGCTGATTACCGACGAAGCGGAGCTGGCGGGCATGCCGGAAAGCGCCCTGGCGGCAGCAAAAGCCCAGGCCGAGGCGAAAGAGCAGGACGGCTACCTGTTAACGCTGGATATCCCGAGCTATCTGCCGGTGATGACCTACTGCGACAACCAGGCCCTGCGCGAAGAGATGTACCGCGCCTACAGCACCCGCGCCTCCGATCAGGGGCCGAATGCCGGTAAGTGGGACAACAGCCCGGTGATGGCGGAAATCCTTGCCCTGCGCCACGAGCTGGCCCAGCTGCTGGGCTTTGAAAACTACGCCGACAAATCTCTCGCCACCAAAATGGCGGAAAACCCGCAGCAGGTGCTCGATTTCCTGACCGATCTGGCGAAACGCGCCCGTCCTCAGGGTGAGAAAGAGCTGGCCCAGCTGCGCGCCTTTGCGAAAGCGGAGTTCGGCGTGGACGAGCTGCAGCCGTGGGACATTGCCTACTACAGCGAAAAACAGAAGCAGCATCTCTACAGCATCAGCGACGAGCAGCTGCGCCCGTATTTCCCGGAAAACAAAGCCGTTAACGGCCTGTTTGAAGTGGTGAAGCGCATCTACGGCATCACCGCGAAAGAGCGTACCGATATCGACGTCTGGCATCCGGACGTGCGCTTCTTCGAACTGTATGACGAGAAAAACGAGCTGCGCGGCAGCTTCTACCTCGATCTCTACGCGCGTGAGAACAAGCGCGGCGGGGCGTGGATGGACGACTGCGTGGGCCAGATGCGTAAAGCCGACGGTTCCCTGCAAAAGCCGGTTGCCTACCTGACCTGTAACTTTAACCGTCCGGTAAACGGCAAACCCGCGCTGTTCACCCACGACGAAGTGATTACCCTGTTCCACGAGTTCGGTCACGGCCTGCACCACATGCTGACCCGCATCGAAACCGCAGGCGTGGCCGGCATCAGCGGCGTGCCGTGGGATGCGGTCGAGCTGCCAAGCCAGTTTATGGAAAACTGGTGCTGGGAGCCGGACGCGCTGGCGTTTATCTCCGGCCACTATGAGACCGGTGAACCGCTGCCGAAAGAACTGCTGGATAAAATGCTGGCGGCGAAGAACTACCAGGCGGCGATGTTTATCCTGCGTCAGCTGGAGTTCGGCCTGTTCGACTTCCGCCTGCACGCCGAGTTCAGCCCGGAGCAGGGGGCGAAAATCCTTGAAACGCTGGCCGAGATTAAAAAGCAGGTTGCCGTGATCCCTGGGCCAACCTGGGGCCGCTTCCCGCATGCGTTCAGCCACATCTTCGCGGGCGGCTACGCGGCGGGTTACTACAGCTACCTGTGGGCCGACGTGCTGGCGGCAGATGCCTTCTCCCGCTTCGAAGAAGAGGGGATCTTCAACCGCGAAACCGGGCAGTCGTTCCTCGACAACATCCTGACCCGCGGCGGCTCCGAAGAGCCCATGGAGCTGTTCAAACGCTTCCGCGGCCGCGAGCCTCAGCTGGATGCGATGCTTGAGCATTACGGGATCAAAGGCTGATTGTTACGTGAAGATCTGCTTAGTGGATGAAACAGGCGCCGGAGACGGCGCCTTATCCGTTCTGGCCGCCCGCTGGGGGCTGGAGCACGATGATGAAAACCCGATGGCGCTGGTGATGACGCCAGAGCATCTTGAATTACGCAAGCGCGACGAGCCGAAGCTCGGCGGGATTTTCGTCGATTTTGTTGGCGGCACGATGGCGCACCGGCGCAAGTTCGGCGGCGGTCGCGGCGAGGCGGTAGCCAAAGCGGTGGGCATCAAAGGGAGCTATCTCCCGGACGTGGTCGACGCCACGGCGGGGCTGGGGCGCGATGCCTTTGTGCTGGCATCTGTCGGCTGTCGCGTGCGGATGCTGGAGCGTAATCCGGTGGTGGCGGCCCTGCTCGACGACGGTCTGAACCGCGGCTACGCGGACCCGGAGATCGGGCCGTGGCTGCAGGAGCGGTTGCAGCTGATCCACGCGTCAAGCCTGACGGCGCTGACCGACATCACCCCGCGTCCGCAGGTGGTCTATCTCGACCCGATGTTCCCGCATAAGCAGAAAAGCGCGCTGGTGAAGAAAGAGATGCGGGTGTTTCAGTCGCTGGTGGGGCCGGATTTGGATGCCGACGGCCTGCTGGAGCCGGCTCGTCAGCTCGCGACGAAGCGGGTGGTGGTGAAGCGCCCTGACTACGCGCCGCCGCTGGCGGACGTGGCGACCACTAACGCGGTGACCACCAAAGGGCACCGGTTTGATATCTATATCCCCTCACCCCAACCCCTCTCCCCATAGGGGCGAGGGGCTCGATCGTTCCCTCTCCCCTATGGGGAGAGGGTTAGGGTGAGGGGTAAGGTTTGTACCTTACTTACTCGTCTTCTTCGTCACGCAGCGGAACAATCAGCATATCCACGTGAACGGTGTTGATCAGCTGACGTGCGGAAGACATCAGCTTGCTCCAGAAGTCCTGGTGGTGACCGCACACGACCAGGTCCATATCGTATTTCTTGATTGCATCAACCAGCACCTGGCCGAGGTCGCCGCTGCCGCTCAGGGTCTCGGTAATCGGGTAGCCCGCGTTGGTGGAGAGTTCGCTCAGGGCGTGGTGCGTCTCTTCGGAGATACGCTTCTGCATATCGCCGAGATTCACGTCGATCAGACCGGTGTAGAGGTCGGAGTAATTCACATCAACGTGAATCAGGGAAACTTTCGCGTTGTAGGGACGTGCCATGGATACCGCTTTATCAACCAGCACTTTGCTCTCTGGTGAGAGGTCTACCGCGATGAGAATGTGTTTGTAAGCCATAGTGTTACTCCTTCCTTAAGTTATCGATGACTAAATGAGAATGCCGTCGTCTGATACTTTCATTACGGCCCAGTTAAACATATTTTTCAAGCTTTGGTGTTGATAACGATTAACCTTGTGGCAAAAAAATTAACGGATCTCCTACACTATTAAATGAGCCGTTCGGATATTAAAACGCGAACCGGATCGACTTTTGGTCATTCTTTCACTGAACTGTCTGTCAGGGCATTGGGGTGCGGTAGCTCAGAAGCCTTGCTTCGTGGGCGGACGCCGGGGAGGATGTATGATTAGCACCGTCGCATTGTTTTGGGCGTTATGCGTGGTTTGCATAGTGAATATGGCGCGCTACTTCTCATCGTTACGCGCGCTGTTAGTGGTACTTCGTGGTTGCGATCCGTTGCTTTATCAGTATGTGGACGGTGGAGGGTTCTTCACCTCGCATGGACAGCCCAGCAAACAGATGCGTCTGGTGGGATACATCTACTATCAGCGCTACCGCGATCATCACGATGAAGAGTTTATCCGTCGCTGCGAGCGCCTGCGTCGTCAGTTCATTTTGACCAGCGCCCTGTGCGGGCTGGTCGTGGTCAGTATGATTGCATTGATGATTTGGCACTGAGCATAAAAAAAAGCGGGTCAGTTTCCTGACCCGCTTTTTTATCGCCATCAATCGATTAAATCAGCTTCAGCGAAATCCAGTACAGACCGCCAGACAGCAGGATAGAGGCCGGAAGGGTGAACACCCAGGCCATCAGAATGTTGGTTACGGTTTTGCGCTGCAGGCCGCCACCGTCAACAATCATGGTACCCGCCACGGACGAAGAAAGTACGTGGGTGGTTGAGACAGGCATACCGGTGTAGCTCGCCAGACCGATAGAAACCGCCGCCGTCATCTGCGCGGACATTCCCTGCGCATAGGTCATGCCTTTCTTACCGATCTTCTCGCCGATGGTGGTCGCCACGCGGCGCCAGCCAATCATCGTACCGATACCGAGCGCCAGCGCGACCGCCATGATGATCCAGATTGGCGCGTACTCAATGGTGTTGAGCATATCGCCTTTCAGCTTCTTCAGGAGACGCTGGTCGTCAGCATTCACGTCAGGCAGCTTCGCCACTTTATCCGTTACATCAGAGATGCACAGCATAATGCGACGCAGCTGACCACGCTGCTCAACGGTCAGTTTGTCATAGCTTTCGATATTGTCCAGCATGCCTTTCGCACGTTCCAGCGCGTTGATCGCGTTTGCCGGATGGCAGTGGAATTCGCCCGGCGCGGTGGTAGCACCGGCTTCCGGAGACGGGATCAGCTGGTCAACGCCGGTCGCTTTTTTCAGCAGCTCAGGGTGCTGCTGGAAATAGGTTTCAACGTTGTTGACCGCATCGCGGGTACGGGTGATTTCGTAGCCGGAGGCGTTCATGTTAACCACGAAGCCTGCCGGAGCAACGCCGATCAGTACCAGCATCACCAGACCAATGCCTTTCTGGCCATCGTTCGCGCCGTGTGAGAACGCCACGCCGATAGCGGAAATGATCAGGGCAATACGCGTCCAGAACGGCGGCTTTTTCTTGCCGTCTTTCTTTTCACGCTCTGCTGGCGTCAGGTGAATACGGGAGCGTTTTTTGGTATTGCTCCAGTAACGACGCAGGATGAAGATCAGCCCGCCGGCCACCACCAGACCCACGATAGGGGAGACGATGAGAGAGGCAAAGATCCCCAGTACTTTCGGGATGTTTAACGCATCAACAACAGATGTACCGGTCATCAGGGCGTTGGTTAACCCGATACCGATAATCGCGCCGATGAGGGTGTGAGAACTGGATGCAGGCAGGCCGAAATACCAGGTACCGAGGTTCCAGATAATTGCAGCTAGCAGCATTGAGAACACCATAGCGAGGCCATGGCCAGAACTTACGTTAAGCAGCAGATCCGTTGGCAGCATATGCACAATGGCATACGCAACGCTCAGTCCGCCCAGGAGGACACCAAAAAAGTTAAATACCGCCGCCATAACAACCGCAAGCTGCGATCGCATTGCGCGAGTGTAGATAACCGTCGCTACTGCGTTTGCAGTGTCGTGGAAGCCGTTGATCGCTTCGTAAAACAGTACAAAAACCAGAGCAAGCAATAATAAAAGCCCGGTATGTAAATCCAGGCCGGCAAACAAATGTAGCATAGGACGTTACGCCATTTTGAGGACATGAACGCGGCGCATTATCCAGGACAAATGCACGGCGGGCAAAGTGAAATATAGACTTTTTTTGACATACCACCTGCTTTGGGAAAAGTGCCCGAAAGGATATTCTTTAAATTTCAATGAAATGGCTTTGTAATATCTTTTTACGCTGGTGTGACCACAGAGGAAACTTTACAATCCGCGGCAGTGAACAAAGAGGGTTTTGACGTGGAAAGGTTTGATGCCGTAGTAATTGGCGCCGGTGCGGCGGGTATGTTTTGTGCGGCGATGGCCGGACAGGCGGGTCGTCGCGTGCTGCTGCTGGATAACGGTAAAAAGCTAGGCCGTAAGATCCTGATGTCCGGCGGCGGGCGCTGCAACTTTACTAATCTGTATGTTGAGCCCGCGGCCTATTTGAGCCAGAACCGTCATTTTTGTAAATCTGCGCTGGCGCGTTACACCCAGTGGGACTTTATCGATCTGGTGGGCAAGCACGGCATCGCGTGGCATGAAAAGACGCTGGGACAGCTGTTCTGCGACGACTCCGCGCAGCAGATTGTCGACATGCTGGTGGCCGAGTGCGAGAAGGGCGGGGTAGTGATGCGCCTGCGCACGGAGGTGCTGGAGGTCGCCCGCGACGAACAGGGCTACACGCTGCAGCTGAACGGTGAAACCGTCAGCGCCGATAGCCTGGTGATCGCCAGCGGCGGCCTCTCTATGCCGGGCCTGGGCGCTTCCCCGTTCGGCTACAAGATTGCCGAACAGTTTGGCCTGAAAGTTTTGCCTACGCGCGCGGGCCTGGTGCCGTTCACGCTGCATAAACCGCTTCTGGAACAGCTTCAGACGCTGTCCGGCGTCTCTGTTCCCTCCGTTATTACCGCCGAAGACGGCACGGTGTTTCGCGAAAACCTGCTTTTTACCCACCGCGGCCTCTCCGGCCCGGCGGTCCTGCAAATCTCCAGCTACTGGCAGCCGGGGGAATTTGTCTCGGTGAATCTGGTGCCGGACAGCGATCTGGACGCGTTCCTCAATGAACAGCGCGCCGCGCACCCGAATCAGAGCCTGAAAAATACCCTGGCGATGCAGCTGCCAAAACGTCTGGTGGAGTGTTTGCAGGTGCTGGGGCAGATCCCGGACGTGTCGCTTAAGCAGCTTAACAGCCGCGAGCAGGAGATGCTGGTGGAGACCCTGACAAACTGGCGCGTTCAGCCAAACGGCACCGAAGGCTACCGTACCGCGGAAGTGACGCTGGGCGGCGTTGACACGAATGAACTCTCTTCCCGCACTATGGAAGCGCGCAACGTGCCGGGGCTCTATTTTATCGGCGAAGTGATGGATGTGGCCGGCTGGCTTGGCGGGTACAACTTCCAGTGGGCGTGGGCGAGCGCCTGGGCCTGCGCGCAGGCGCTGGCAGATGTCCGAGGACAATAAAGTTGTACACAAAGCACTAAAGTTGTAACCATTCTCAAAAAACGACGCTAATGTTGTATACTTACTGAATGTGTGGTTATAGGGTTGGAGACTATAAAATGCACATATAGGTACGTATCAATGTCGTTTTTAGGGTACGATCATGGCTAGGGGTAGGCGTCTCAAATCCTATTTGGATTATGAAAATGCGCTAGGTGACGGCATAGGAGTGGGCTATGGCCAAAGTTATCAGCCCTGGCTTAGAGCTCAGGACGTTAAATCCCGTGGAAACCGTTCGATAGTCTTTGGCCTTAAGACGTTTCGAAACCATCATCTCCTTTCTTCTGTCGAAAGTAACTTTTTCTATCTGGCTGAGTTTAATGACTCGGTGATTGATATCCGGGAACAATTCCCACTCTTTCCTCTCCGGCTTACCCAACAAATAGCAAATCATCAACATTTTCAACATCCTATGGTGAGGGGAGTAAGAGGAGTACCTGTCGAAGTTCTGAATGTTATGACAACCGATTTTTTACTGACCTTGAGAACTCCTGAAGGCGGACTTCGATACAAAGCTATAGCAGTAAAACATAACGAGAGCATACCTGAACGCGAAGCCCAAAAACTTGAAATAGAGAGGATGTTTTGGCAGTTGATTGATGTTGAGTTTCAAATTTATGTTGGCTCGGAACTCAATAACGTCGTCGGTAAAAACATTTGCTGGGCTACTTCTGTATTAAGAGATGGTTCTGAATTTTATGATAAATATCCTCTTGATAAAATCCTATGGAAGCTTAAACCAGATGTTTATCCCATAGTAGGACTACGTGCAATGATTTCATCAATCTTTGGGGTAGATGCACAAGAAGCGATGATGTTATTGCAGGCAATGATTGGATTAAAAATGATAAATGTTGATTTATCATATCCAATACTCGAAACCGGTCTGATAAAGATAATTTCCAATGACCACTATATAGGACTGAACGCAAATGGATATTATTAGGAATTCAGTCTGGCTCTCTCAAGGCACTGATTTGCTTGCAGAGGGACTTTACCGTGTTTTGGATTTTGACAGAAAGGTCGATTTGTTAATTTTGTTTAAAATAAAATCAGAAAGAACGGGTAAGCCAATCCCTTTCTCATTTTCAATGTTTAAATATTATATTGAATCAAATAGCATAACTTGTAAAGATTATATATATCCTTCATATATGTTAGTAGATGAGAAAGAATTAACAGATAAAGACAGAGGAAGGCGAGATGAAAATTACAATATCATTAAAGATCTTGTAGATGACAGAATGTTTCTGTTCGACTATGCATTACATAAAAAGTCGCACCTTTTAATGGATTACTCAAGAAATAAAAAAATATCACAATATACTATCAGAACGCTTCTGGCGTTGTATTGGCGACATGGGCAGGATATTTATGCATTGCTACCCGCATTCTCGAACTGTGGCGCCGCTGGGAAAAGTAGAATCAAACATGAAATTAAACTTGGGAATTCCAAAAAAACAGAGCATTACCTAATGAACGATCACGTGTTTTCATTCTTAATGAAAGAGATATAAATAATATTAGAAAATCTCTCATTACGTATCATTATAAAGTTAACGGAGATACGATAAAGAAAACATTAGAGAGACATATTGATTTGTATTTTAGGGATGAAATTAAAACAGCAAACCTAGAAAATAGAGCTCCATATGTTCCTTCTTTAAAACAATTTTCATACTGGAATAAAAAACTCTTCACTAAAGATTTCTCGATAAATAAGAAGAACACGAAAAAAGAAATAGACCTCAAAATGCGGGCGCTTTTAGGTAGTGTGGCTAATACAACTGTTTTGCCGGGTGATGTTTTCGAAATAGACTCAACTGTCGCTGATGTACATCTTATTTCGAGTTTAAACAGACGAAAAGTCATTGGGCGTCCTACTATTTATACAGTGGTGGATCGTGCAACAAGAATGATTGTTGGCCTTCATGTTTCTTTATACCATGCTTCATGGCGAGCCGCCCGACAAGCGTTAGCAAATTGCTTTATGCCAAAAAAAGAATATTGTAGATTATTTGGAATCTCTATTACTGATGATGATTGGCCTTGTTCTCACATTCCATTAACATTGATGTGTGACAACGGGGAGATGATTGGTCTTAAACCTCAGGAAGAGATGACCCCCCTGACAAAACTTGAGTTTGCGCCAGTCGGTAGAGGCGACAGAAAAAGCATTGTTGAACGCTGTTTCGGCATTCTGAATGATGAGGTTATTCATAGGCTTATTGGAACAACACGAAGGGGAAAGATTGTTAAAGGAGAGCCAACACCGCAATCCAGGGCTTGTTTAACGATTCAGGAGGTCACGTCTTTACTGATTCGGGAGATACTTGCACATAATCAGAGAACGTATGAGGAACTGGCTTATATCAATCCCTTACTGATTGAAAATGATCTCGTAATATCACCAAAAAATAGTTGGATGATAAGCTTAAAGCACGGGAGATTCAGCGCAAGAGCCGTTGGGGCCGACGAAGTGATCGCACGATTGTTAATCCCTGTGAACGCTAACATTACCGCCGGTGGGATTCAGTACAATAATCTTTTTTATGAATGTGATCCTGAAATTGCATCAGGTGTCAGAGTATTTGGAAGAACCACTTGTGAAGCAAGAATAGATGACAATTGCGTAGATTATATATATGTAAGATTTGACAAAAATAGCATTTTCAAAAAACATTACCTACTTAAGAAAAGAGATGTATTTAAAGGGAAAGCTCATCTTGATACAGATGTAATGGCTGATTGGGTAGATACTCAAAAAGAAATTAATTTATTTACTCTGGATTCGCTCAGCAATATCAATAATAAAGATGAATTTAACAGGAAAGGTAACGAAAGATTAAATGAAATATACGAATCTCGCCGGGTACATGGTAAAGATATTAAAAAGAACAGGAAAAATGAACTTGATTCATTAGGGCGAACTCATGTTGCTAATGGAAGATCTGAACCCCTACTTCCTTCATCCAGTAATGTTCTGCTTTTGCCTGGCCGGGAGGAGAAACAAAGATGGTTAAAAGGTAAGAAGAAGACTGAGGACGCAGAATAATGAATCTTATACGGCGCGTTTCAGCGATATATAAAGAACAGGAGTTACCTGAGTATCGTGGCAATCCCTTAATTGAAGCACTTCCTGAAGCGCTTACGGAAGATGAAGTACTTCTGGAAATGAGTTATTTCCCCGAAATTGACGAAAAAATCCGCTGGACTGCCCCGGCGAATGTTAGAGAGCAGTATGTCGAACGTATAAAGAAATTCCGTTGCCCTCAAACCAATCTTATCCAGGCTTATAAGATGATCTTACGGGCACTTAGGGAAAGCTATGCAGCTCGTAATCCTTTAAAAAGCGGAACAATTCAATATCTTCATTACTATGGAAATGAGCGTCCTGATATTGAGCCAGAAAGTGGATATTTTAAATCCCAGGCTGAAACTATTACGATAGTTGGAATGAGTGGTTCTGGAAAAACTACCATGATTGAGCAAGTCATGGATCATTTCCCTCAGATTATAGAACACAGCAGCTATAAAGGAGTTTTTCCCGGCTTCAGTAAGCAAATTGTATGGGTAAAGATTAATTGTCCATACAATTCAAGTGTGAGAGACCTTTGTGAAGAGATTTTACAAAAATTAGATGATGCAATTGGTATTGAACGAACTACACCTGAGATTAGAAATGGTGCTCTGGCTCGCCAGATTGCACAAAGAATTAAATCATCATTTTTGGGTATCCTTGTTATTGATGAAATGCAGAGGCTTAAATTTTCAAGAACCGGGGGTGAGAGTAAGTTGATTGATTTTTTACATGAAATTGTAGATTCCATGGGGGTATCTATGGTTTTTTGTGGAAATCATCCTTTTGACGAGATGCTGACAAAGAAAATGAGAATTGCCAGGCGGGCAGAGTCTGGTGGTTACATGAAAATTAAGAATGTTAGATACGATTCACAAGACTGGCAATCGTTTATTCATTATTTATGGCCATTACAATGGACAAATGTTGAAACTCCATTAAATGATGAGTTAAACGAAAAATTATTCATTTTATCTAAAGGCAATATTGGATTGGCTCAGATGATTTATCGGGGGGCACAATTAAAGGTTATCGGTAGCGGCAATGAAATCATCACTGGCGCAGTCTTGTCGGCCTCTGTACCGGTACTCGTGAGTCATACGGAGGAATATAAGGATACTCCACTCCCGGGGGCCGCGACTGAAGATGAGGAAGCTAAATGGCTCTCTGCATCTAATGAGGGTGATGCTTCGGCTAAAATCATGGCAGAGAAGTCCCTAAAGTCTTTGATCCCTGGGGATATAGACAGGCCACAGCACAAGGAATTCGTAGGAAAAATAGACGAGGTTTTGCGCAATTTCGACGAGAAAATACTGTCTCTTGACCACGATCTTGTTATCAACAGAACAGCTGAAAAGAAAAATACCTACGATGCTCTTCAGCGTTGCGGGCTTATAAATATAGATCCACTTAATAAATTGTAATGAGGTAACAGTTCGTAACGGTCAAAGAGAGGTGTGGGAAATGAGAATGTTGCCTGTTTTGCCTGATGAATCCTTGTTCAGCCGGTTTTGTCGGACAACTACCGTGTACGGTATGTCCCCATCTTCTCTGTTAACGATCATTTTCAACAAACCTGATATGAACGTCCATCCAATTCTCAATTCAGGATTAAAGGCTATTTCTCTTCATACATCCGAAAGTGCAGATCAGCTCTGGCATGAACAGACTTTACTCCCTCTTTTTGCCTGGGCACTACCAATCAGTCGTAATGAAATTATGGATTTCAACACGACCCCTGCCAGGCTTAATCGATTGTGCCGCCTTAGTAATTTTTCACTAGGGCAGCGCACACTATTGAAGTTTTGCCCGGTTTGCGCTCGTGAAGATACTTTTCATTATGGTGTTACTTATTGGCATCTGGCGCATCAGCTTCATGGGGTTACAACCTGCCATCGGCATCCGGTAGCGCTTGAAAGCATCCATGTCCCTTCTTCACCGCACATACGTATTGGACTGATGCCTCCTGTTTCGTATACAGAACAACTTAGCAATGAGATAGACTTCGATTTTGCTAAGTTTTGTTATGAGTCCCTAAATATAATCAGAAGAAAAGATATTACACACCCCAATTACATGGATGTACTTAAAAAGTTGAATTTATTATCATTGGATGGAAATTTAAAGAAAAATGTATTCTACGCACATGTTTATGCTAAGTGCCAGTTATTTGGGGAGGGTTCATCGGGACTTATACCAACATCCCTAACTGATTATCATTACTGGGAGCCTATACTCAAAGACAAATGTTGTCAGCATCCCACAAAGCATCTTTTGCTTTGTTATTGTTTGTTAAATACTTGCTGGCCAACGTATGCAGGAAGTCGTACTAATAAAAAGAAAGAAATCTTTAAAAGTCATAAGAAATACAGTTTTCATATAGTTGAAAATAATACTAGTGTTAGCAACCTTGGGAAGGAATTTAGTCGCAGCAGATGTTACATTAAAACACTTATTTATAAAAAATACCTGAGGGCGTTTAAGCGAAACACAAAAATTAATATATTCACTGAATTGCTTATCAAGTCTATGGCTGTAAGGGGGTTTAGTCTGGCATCCATAGCTGAGAAAAACTCATTATCGGAAGGAGCTGTATCCTCTGTAATTTCATCTTGTTACGGTTTATGCTCATGGCGTAAAAAATGTAAAAAAGATTCTTTAAGACGGCGTCATAAGCAGAAAATATTAAGATTTATACATAATCAATCCGTTTCTATAACACGAAAGTTAGTCAAAGAAAGTTGTTATGCAAGTTTCTATTGGCTAAATAAACATGAATGTGACTGGCTTAATTCCTGTCTTCCTAAAACAATACGATGCTATAAAAATAAAAGAGTAGACTGGAGCGAGAGAGATATTATCTCATCATCATTAATAAATGATGTTTTATCTCAGGGGCAGTACTCGATGTCACTTACAAGTCTAGATGCTTTACTGGGAGGGCATGGCTGGCTTTTGAAATACAGAGATAAACTACCAATGACAATGATACTTCTCAGAAAAATGGAACTAATTAAATAAGAGGGAGTTATATGGTTTACGAAAATGAATTGTGGCACAGTTTTCTTCTGCGTTCACAGATAATGTATAACTTATCCAATTGCAGGAACATAATATCAAAGCATGGCGCACTAAGGTACGATGCCTTTCCTCGTTTCGAACTGATTGATATGTACAAATTGCATAGCTTGCAGGATATATATGACATTCTTGCCACTAGAAATGGTTATATACTAACTTCCAATATAGTGTCGTTATCTTCTGGTGTTTACGGGTATTTTAACGCTGTTGAAGATGCCTGTCGGAAAAATTTTCACATAACTAATTCATATCCATTGGTAAACATCTCAAACATTCGTTACTGTCACAAATGTATTGTTGAAGATATACACTCTAAAGGCATTGGTTATCTGCGTCATAGATGGTTGTTTGAATCTAAATGTGCAGTTCATAGTACCAGTTTATATGAGGTTTGTTTTGATAACTATTTGAATGCAGTGAAAGGACTTAGTGACTTAATTATAAGTGGAATAAATCCTCATGGTTATTGTTCCCTTGTGGTTGACGTTTCAAACCCTTTCAAAAATCCAGTGTATATATTACCATGTGCACGTAATAAAATTTTAAAATGGATTTCGGACAATAAAAATATGCTGATTTACTTTCTCTTTGATCTCTTCAAATGTAAGTCGCATTCAAGTTTATCTAAGGTTATCGAAGTCAAGATAATGCATGATAGATATATTTCTGCGGTGTTCAAGATGTTAAGTGAAGTTAATTTTTGTAATTTCAACTCATTTATTTCTGATATTTTTGAGGACGTAAGTTATGCCTCTATCGGACTTGATGATTATTCTGTTAATGTGCATTTTCTCAGGCTAAGGGCTGCAGATTGTAAATTTTGCCAGTTGAATGGTAAATATTTTTGCTCACTTTACAATGTAAAACTTCTTCGCTAATTTCACTTCATTTATAAAATACTAAGAAAGCTAGTTAGATAAGGTTTTATATTTTGACTGGGGCAGGAATAAATTATCACTCATAGAGTTTCCCTGGGGGTTACCACCTGTGTATGATGCCGGTTAGCAACAACGTCTAAAAGACCTGCGATCACGTGGGTCCCTCTCCAGCAAAGGGGCAAGGGGTGCTATATAACGGTGTACTGCTTACCCAATACGGCCTTGTATTTGAAAGATGCCGCATCTTGGCAGGATTCGTATTACAGCCTATAGTCTGTTAATGAGCATTACAGCCTATATGCTGTAAATCCCTGCGTTATGCTTGTTAACTCGTCGATACGGAAGGTCACTTATGAACACTCAATACGCTTTGAAGACTTTGAATCAGTTACGTCCTGTTTTAATCGGCTTTCGCAAAGCCAATGGACTGACGCAAAAAGATGTTTCTGAACGTTTGGGTATAACACAGCAAACTTATGCCCGACTAGAGGCCAACCCTGCAAGTGCGGGTTTTGAGCGTTTGTTTAGGGTGTTCAGCGTCCTTGGAGTGGAGATCGTACTTTCATCCAGGGAACCATTGTCAGATGCAAAGCCCGAATACGGAGCTATGCACAATTATTCTTCACTTCCAGCCAGGCGGGAGAAATGGTGACGCCTGGCGCTTCCCGGTCTAATTTTTCTTCAACAAGATTAACCCCTTAGCGGCCTGAAGTATCAGGTTGCGATAGAGCCTTTCATTTCTTCTGTTATGTTAAATACACCATTTTGAGCTATTTCGCTCGGCCTTAAATTATCTCTTCATTCTTCAGTGAAAATTTTATGTCGATCACATTATCGATGAATTTAGGAAATAATCCGTAAATGAAAATCTATCTTCTTTTAAATTCATCAGTGTCAGTAGCAAATATTACGCATAAAAGAATGGTTATTATTATCATTTAAATTATAAAGCTCATGAGTCAATTCCAAAAAATATAATAAGCATTGAAATCATTACCCGTGATTCTGGAGTTTTAACTTTGCCATGTAACCAACCACAAGTTAGTTTCCGGTGTTTTGAGGGGCAGTAAAGTTCTGAAAGCGCGACCAGATCATAATCCCGAAATGTCGTTAAGATATTCTGAATAACGGTTATCCCTGCTTGTTGGCAGGCATTTGAAAATATATTTTGTATTCAGGTTGCAGCAAAACGCTTTCTTACACACAGGACTTCATATGCGGCTCAGAAAATTAAAACTGAAAAACTTCAGAGGCTACAGAAACTCTACTGAAATCATTATTGATGAAAGCATGACGGGTATTGTCGGTCGTAATGACTTTGGGAAATCAACGCTTCTGGAAGCGCTGGCTATTTTTTTTGAAACAGAAGGAATGAAGGCTGACAAGAATGACATGAACTGTTTCAGCCTAAGAGAAGGGGACGGCCGTTTTGAAATAGCCTGTGAATTTGATGACCTGCCCGATTTTATCATGATCGACGACAGGGTGCAGACCACGCTCGCCTCAGAACATCTGCTGAATGAGGACGGCAATTTTGAAATCGTCAAAACGTTTAAAGCAACGACCTCAGGAAAACCGGAGCAGACCTGCATCCGCTGCATCCACCCGGATGAGGAGCCCCTGAGAAATTTACTGGGCATGAAAATTTCTGAGCTCAAGGCGGTGGGAAAAGAAGTTGAAAAAAATGTGGCGGATAAACGCACTGCATCGTTATGGCGTCAGGCCATCAGGGAAGCCGCAGCCCCCTATACCTGTTCGGAAATTATGCTGGATGTCGATAAAGAGTTCGGAACCGACACAAAATCATTATGGGGTAAGATCCTCGATTTGCTGCCCACGTATGCGATTTTCAAAGCCGACAGGGAAAGCAGCGACGGGGATTCCGAAGCTAAAAACCCCTTACAGCAGGCCGTAAAAGACGCTCAGGCTGCGCTGCAGGACAAAATTACAGCGCTGGAAAATGAGATTCAGGACAGCGTCCTGGATGTCGCACAGAGAACGCTGGATAAATTACGTGAAATGGCCCCCGAACTCGCCAGTGAACTGACTCCACGATTTAAGGAGAAACCCAAGTGGACCTTCAATTTCACCCTGGACGGGGAAAATGGCATCCCCATCAATAAGCGCGGCAGCGGGATAAGGAGGCTTATCCTGTTGAATTTTTTTCGGGCTGAGGCTGAAAAGAATGTCGCGGGGACGCCCAGAAATGTGATTTATGCCATAGAGGAGCCTGAAACGTCACAGCATCCGAACTATCAGATGATGCTGATGAAAGCGTTACTGGCACTGGCAGGCCAGCCGCACCGTCAGATTATCGTCACCACCCATGTCCCGGCGCTGGCCGGATTAATCCCTGTCGAAGGCGTACGTTATGTTACCCGAAATGAGGCGGGTGAACCCGTAGTAAAAATGCCGGATGACGCAGTGCTGAAGGAAGCCACTGAAAGCCTGGGGGTGCTGCCAGAGACCGGTATGGAAAGGGCGCAGGGGATTGTTCTGGTAGAGGGAAAGTCGGATGTTACTTTCCTGAGGCATGCGGCCAGTTCATTAAAACAGTCAGGTGCGCTGCCAGCCTCTCTGGAGGACGTGAAAATAGTGCCAGTCCTCATAGGAGGGTGTGGTAGCGTCAAACACTGGGTTACATTGAATCTGGCCAAAGATCTGGGGCTTCCCTGGTGCGTATTTCTGGACTCCGATATTGGGGGAGACCCTGCACAGGTTCTGTCCATCCAGAAGCGTAAAAAAGAAGTAGAGGAGGCCGGTAAGGTATTTTTCGCTACGCGCAAACGTGAGATAGAAAACTATCTGTGCCCGGATCTTATCGAGGAAATTACTGGTGTAGCCGTCACGTTTACGGACACCTGTGACGCTAAAAAAATAATCGGCCGGGCTGTGGGAATGAAACCCGATAATGTACTAGATAAATTCTGGCCTCAGATGACATCAGAAAGAATCATCTCAAGATCAACCTATCATGACGGAACGCAGGAGAGAAGCGAGCTGGTTGAGATCCTGAGCGACATTGTATCCATGACGAGATAATGTATTAAATAAGCATCTCAGGTGCATATATTCCGGTCCTCAACAAAGGACCGGAGTACAGAGTAGTAAAAACCCGAAATTAATCGGGTTTGAATTATATAAAGATTAACCGACTCCCGCGCCCAGGAACGATGTAAAATCACGCTTGTCGTGACATTTCTACAATGTTTACTTTTGACTATCAAGCCATTTATTCATCTGCTCAATTTCACCTTTTTGAGCTTTAATGATGTCCTGCGCGAGCTTTCTCATTTTCGGATCTTTTCCGTATTTGAGCTCGGTCTCAGCCATTGCTATTGCCCCTTCATGGTGCGCTACCATGCCTTTCGCAAAAGCCTTGTCGGGATCGGACTCATTTACGGCAGCCATCATTTTGTCATGCATGTCTTTCATGCCAGCCATATATTCCTGTGACGAAGCCGAGGTAGACATATCAGTCATTTTCATTTCTGAATGTTCTGCTGAAATCGCTGGCAGGGATAACATTAATACTGCAAATAAAGAGTTTCTGGCTTTCATAAAAAATATCCTTTTAGCGTTGATGCCCGTTAACTGTAGCAGAATCTGATAAAAATGCCCCCTGTAGGGGGCAAAGATGTTGCCATATATCCGGTTACGGAAAAATCTATCAAGGAAATAAGGACAGCACAGATACTTCCCTCGCCGTCAGCCTGCACTGAGCATGCGACGATGCGCTTCGGCCATGGCCTGATGTGGGCCAGACTGACCGTTATTCATAAATTCATGGGCAACTGCAGCTCTTTCATGCTCATTCATTGCCGCTAATGACTTCGACGGCCCGGTAGGGGAAACGGTCTGACTTCCCATCATCCTCTGATGACTTTCCACCATTTTCTGGTGCGCATCCGCCGACCCGTTCGTCATGGTTTCATGAGCAATAATGGCCTGTTCATGCTGGTCCATACCGGCCATACGAGGTGCAGTCCCCTGGATCCCGACAGGAGCCGCAGCAGACTGCATCTGGTGAGCAGGTGCCTGTGCATTGTTGACCCGCTCATGGATATTCACGGTTTCAGTGGCCCAGGCCGAAGAAATTAAGCCAAAGCCCAGCAAGGATGCTAATACGATATTTTTCATGATAACTCTCCATTTCTTAATTAGTGATGTCCGGGGGAGTACAACCGGTGTTTTCAGTTCCATAACTGAAACAGGTTCGGAAGTGTTTATTTCTCCGGGAGGGGACTGGATATTCATTTCCTGGCGTCCACTGACGCCGGATATTGATAAAGCAATCCAGCCTTCCTGATAAGTTGCACTAATTATATCGAATGGCTTCTGTTTGCTGCATGACAGGCTAATGACATCTTTGTCATTTAAATCTTTATTCCCAGCACTGGGTGTCCGGAATCATTTTCTCCAGTCTGGGCACGGATAAGATAAAACGCGTTGAGTGTACGTCCGATTCCACCTGCACTCTTCCGTGATGTGCTTCCACGATTGACTTCACAATCGCAAGGCCGATGCCGCTGCCTTCTCCTTTTCGTTGTCTGGACGGATCCACCCGATAAAAACGGTCAAACAACCTTGATAAATGCTCTTCAGGGATTGGTTTCCCCGGATTTTCAATCACAAGGTCAAAAAAGCTCTCCTGCTCTCTTATTGAGACGGTGATTGCCTGTCCCTCCGGGGTATAACGCAGGGCATTGGATAACAGATTATTGATCGCCCTTCTGAACATTTGTGGATCTCCCTCAACCAGGCAGGGCATCCCGTTAAATTTGAGCGTGATATTGCGTTCTTCGGCCCAGGCTTCGAAAAACTCGAAGACTTTCATGACTTCCGCTCTGAGGTCAAACATGACCCTGTCAGGTATCAGCTGATTATTATCTGCCTGTGCCAGGAACAGCATATCGCTGACCATTTTGGTCATCCGGTTATACTCTTCAAGACTGGAATAGAGGACATCCTCAAGTTCCCTCTGTGTTCGATCCTGACTCAGTGCGATTTCAGTCTGCGTCACCAGATTGGTGATGGGCGTTCTGATCTCATGCGCGATATCGGCAGAGAAATTGGCCTGGCGGGTAAAGACATCCTCAATCTTTCCAATCATATGATTGAACGAGATAACCAGTTGCTCCAGCTCAATGGGAACGCGTGTCGGTTCCAGTCGCGCATCAAGATTCTCGGAGGTGATGTTTTTAATGGCATTGCTGACATTACGAAGGGGCAGGTGCCCCTGACGGACAGCGATTCGAATGATCAGAACAATCAACAGGCTTATCACGACGGCAATCGCAATCAGGTTCTTTTTCAGCGCATCGAGGTAATGGAGATGGAAATTAATGGATAGGCCAGTCAGCATGACATAGTTCTGCTGTTTGCCCTGAAATATCGCCTGACCAGAGGAGGCGATAATCCTGTATGTTTCCATCTTCATTTTGGACCCGGTATCCATCGGTCCCGCAGGATCCTCCACCGTCCAGAGAAAGACATCCCGTGCGCGGCTGTGCTCGCTAAAATCTGCTGAATTCACTGCCGGGCGTAGTGCCGCCCCCTGAGCTGAGCTAAAGAGCACTTCCCCCCTGGGATTGAGGAGCAAAAGGGCAACGTTGCGGTAGCTGGCAATTGATTCCTTTATTTTGCTTATTTTTTTATCATCCGGATCCACCGGGGACTGCAGTATACGGTTCAGTGTGGTGCTGATTTGTTGAAGATCGCTGACATCCTGCTCGGCAAAATGATTTTCAACAGAATGCAGCATAAACCAGGTGAATGCGATAAAAGCCAGTATCGTGGACAGGCTGATAAAAAAGGTCAGCCGCAGAGCGAGTGAGAAAGGGCGTCTGGAAGGTTTGCTATGCATCCGGGACCTCCAGCATGTAGCCCACGCCCCGGACTGTCTGGATCAGCTTTGTCTCGTAATCGTTGTCTATTTTAGCGCGGAGTCGCTTTACTGCGACATCGATCGCATTAGTGTCGCTGTCAAAATTCATGTCCCAGACCTGAGAGGCAATCAGGGAGCGGGGAAGAACCTCTCCCTGATGGCGAATGAAGAATTCCAGCAGGCTGAACTCTTTACTGGTGAGCACAATGCGGTTTCCGGCGCGACTGACTTTTCTGGATACGAGATCAATCGAGAGGTCAGCCACCTTAAACTGGCTTTCCGTGATCATCGTGTTTCCCCGCCTCAGAAGGGTTCTCACCCGGGCGAGCAGTTCGGCAAACGCAAAGGGTTTAACCAGATAATCGTCCGCACCCAGTTCCAGTCCTTTGACCCTATGTTCGATCGTGCCGAGGGCTGTCAGCAGTAAGACCGGCATACCCTTTCCGGCAGTGCGCAGCATGCGGATGATATCCCAGCCGTTCACATCAGGTAGCATGATATCCAGAATGACTAAATCATACTCGGCTGTCATGGCGAGATGATATCCGGTAAGACCATTATCAGCGTGATCCACTACGAACCCTGCCTCTGTAAGCCCTTTGCTGAGATATTCACCTGTTTTAATTTCGTCTTCGACGATCAATATTTTCATCTTGCTCCCCGGCTGGCTGCTAATGTCATTCTATTGCGCCCACGATCGTTATCAACGGATTACAGCAAAAATGACAACATTGTCATTATCCTGTCACCCGGCAAACAGAGAGCGTTAGGTAAAGTACCCCTATCAATACTCTGGACTTCATTTGAACCATTTACCAGGTCTGCCTGGACGAGAAGCGTTATGTTCAAATTAAAATTACTCAGCATTAGCACGATATTCATCCTGGCAGGCTGCGTGTCGCTTGCGCCTGAATATCAGCGGCCCGCAGCACCGGTACCCCAGCAGTTTTCACTGTCCCATAACAGCCTGACGCCAGCGGTAAATGGCTATCAGGATACGGGCTGGCGTAACTTTTTTGTCGATCCCCAGGTTACCCGGTTGATCGGTGAAGCTCTGACTAATAACCGTGATTTGAGAATGGCTGCCCTGAAGGTTGAAGAGGCCCGAGCCCAGTTCAACGTCACGGATGCAGATCGTTATCCCCAGCTGAATGCCTCATCCGGGATAACATACAGCGGTGGTCTGAAAGGTGACAAGCCGACCACACAGGAGTACGACGCGAGACTGGAGCTCAGCTATGAGCTCGATTTTTTCGGCAAACTTAAGAACATGAGTGATGCTGATCGCCAGAACTACTTTGCCAGCGAAGAAGCCCGTCGGGCCGTACACATCCTGCTGGTATCCAACGTTTCACAAAGCTATTTCAGCCAGCAACTGGCGTACGAACAACTTCGTATTGCGCGGGAAACGCTGAAAAATTATCAACAGTCCTATGCTTTCGTTGAGCAGCAGCTCGTGACCGGGAGTACGAACGTTCTGGCACTTGAACAGGCGCGAGGACAAATCGAAAGTACCCGCGCCGAAATAGCCAAACGAGAAGGCGATCTGGCTCAGGCAAACAATGCCCTGCAACTGGTGCTGGGAACGTACCGCGCACTTCCGTCAGAAAAAGGGATGAAAGGCGGGGAGATAGCCCCAGTAAAATTGCCACCAAATCTGTCTTCACAAATTTTGCTGCAGCGACCGGATATTATGGAAGCGGAATATCAGCTGAAAGCGGCTGATGCCAATATTGGCGCAGCGCGAGCGGCCTTTTTCCCCTCAATTACCCTGACCAGTGGTCTTTCCGCAAGCAGTACGGAGCTGTCCAGCCTGTTTACGTCAGGAAGTGGAATGTGGAATTTTATCCCTAAAATTGAAATTCCTATATTTAATGCTGGCAGGAATAAAGCCAATCTGAAGCTGGCTGAAATTCGCCAGCAACAGTCGGTGGTTAATTACGAACAAAAAATTCAGTCAGCCTTTAAGGATGTTTCCGACACGCTTGCGCTGCGCGACAGCCTTAGCCAGCAACTTGAGTCACAGCAGCGTTATCTTGATTCACTTCAGATAACTCTCCAGCGTGCCAGAGGATTGTATGCAAGTGGTGCTGTCAGTTACATCGAAGTGCTGGATGCAGAACGTTCCCTCTTCGCTACCCAGCAAACCATTCTCGATCTTACCTATTCCCGGCAGGTTAACGAAATTAATCTGTTTACCGCGCTGGGTGGCGGTTGGGTAGAGTAAATTTATTTAATTAATCAGGAAATTAAAATGCGTAATTCACTTAAAGCCGTTTTATTTGGTGCCTTCTCTGTCATGTTTTCTGCCGGTCTTCATGCTGAAACACATCAGCATGGCGATATGAATACTGCCAGTGATGCTTCGGTACAGCAAGTTATCAAGGGCACCGGTGTCGTTAAAGACATTGATATGAATACTAAGAAAATCACCATTTCGCATGAAGCAATTCCAGCGGTGGGCTGGCCTGCAATGACCATGCGCTTTACTTTTGTTAATGCAGACGATGCTATTAATGCCCTGAAAACAGGCAACCATGTCGATTTCTCGTTTATTCAGCAGGGCAATATCTCCTTACTCAAAAGCATTAACGTGACGCAGTCCTGATTGGCTGTCCGGAGCGATTACATCCTGTGCGCCTGTACATTCACATAGGTATATGTGTGAGTTAACCGTCAGGCGCATATGCCAGGTGTTTTGATTTTTTAGCGGAAAATTGTATGGCTTCTTTAAAGATAAAATATGCTGCAATAATTATCAGCAGCCTCATAGCAGGGGGGCTGATATCGGTTACTGCCTGGCAGTATGTAAACTCAGCACAAAAGACAGAAAAAACAGAACAAAAGGCACCGGAACGAAAGGTGCTTTTCTGGTATGACCCAATGAAACCGGATACCAAATTTGATAAACCCGGAAAATCGCCCTTTATGGATATGGACCTGGTGCCAAAATATGCTGATGACAGTGGCGATAAAAGCAGTGGCGGGATCCGTATCGACCCAACCCAGGTTCAGAATCTGGGATTAAAAACGCAAAAAGTCACGCGAGGAATGCTGAATTATTCTCAGACAATCCCGGCTAATGTCAGCTATAACGAGTATCAGTTTGTTATTGTGCAGGCGCGTTCTGACGGGTTTGTCGAAAAAGTCTACCCCATGACGATTGGCGATCATGTGAAGAAGGGGACGCCACTTATCGATATTACCATTCCGGACTGGGTGGAAGCACAGAGTGAATTCCTTCTGTTATCCAGCACCGGTGGTACTTCCACGCAAATTAAAGGCGTTCTGGAACGGCTTCGCCTGGCAGGTATGCCGGAAGAGGATATTCAGAGACTGCGTTCTACCCGGAGCATTCAGACCCGTTTTACCATTAAAGCACCTATTGATGGTGTCATTACTGCATTTGACCTGCGCACCGGCATGAATATTTCGAAAGATAAGGTGGTGGCTCAGATTCAGGGAATGGACCCGGTCTGGATCAGCGCTGCAGTGCCAGAATCTATCGCCTATCTGCTGAAAGATACGTCGCAGTTTGAAATTTCGGTACCGGCTTATCCGGATAAAACATTCCATGTCGAAAAATGGAATATTCTTCCCAGCGTGGATCAGACAACCCGTACGCTTCAGGTCCGTCTCCAGGTTTCTAATAAGGATGAGTTTCTCAAGCCGGGCATGAATGCCTATCTGAAACTGAATACCAGAAGCCAGGAGATGCTGCTGATACCAAGCCAGGCCGTTATCGATACCGGCAAAGAACAGCGCGTGATTACTGTTGATGATGAAGGCAAGTTTGTGCCGAAACAGATCCACGTTCTGCATGAGTCACAGCAACAGTCCGGCATCGGCTCCGGCCTGAATGAAGGCGATACCGTGGTGGTCAGTGGCCTGTTCCTCATTGACTCTGAAGCCAATATTACGGGCGCACTGGAACGTATGCGCCACCCTGAAAAAACAGAAAGCAGTATGCCAGCAATGTCTGACCAGCCTGTAAATATGCATTCAGGGCACTGAGGAGACGACGATGATTGAATGGATTATCCGGCGCTCTGTCGCCAACCGTTTCCTGGTCATGATGGGGGCCCTGTTTCTCAGCATCTGGGGCACATGGACGATTATTAACACGCCTGTCGATGCCTTGCCTGACCTGTCAGATGTGCAGGTCATTATCAAAACCAGCTATCCCGGCCAGGCCCCGCAGATTGTAGAAAACCAGGTCACCTATCCACTTACCACCACCATGCTGTCCGTGCCTGGCGCAAAAACCGTGCGTGGTTTTTCACAGTTCGGTGATTCGTATGTGTATGTCATTTTTGAAGACGGCACCGATCTGTACTGGGCCCGTTCCCGCGTGCTGGAGTACCTGAACCAGGTACAGGGAAAACTGCCCGCCGGTGTGAGTTCTGAAATCGGTCCGGACGCCACGGGGGTGGGCTGGATATTTGAATATGCCCTTGTCGATCGCAGCGGAAAACACGACCTTTCAGAACTGCGTTCTCTGCAGGACTGGTTCCTGAAATTTGAGCTGAAAACCATCCCGAACGTGGCTGAGGTCGCTTCGGTTGGCGGCGTGGTGAAACAGTACCAGATTCAGGTCAATCCGGTAAAATTGTCTCAGTATGGTATCAGCCTGCCCGAAGTGAAACAGGCCCTTGAATCGTCTAACCAGGAGGCCGGTGGCTCATCCGTTGAAATGGCCGAAGCTGAGTATATGGTCCGTGCCAGCGGTTATCTTCAGAGCATTGATGATTTTAATAACATCGTCCTGAAAACAGGCGAGAACGGCGTGCCGGTTTATCTGCGGGATGTTGCCCGCGTGCAGACCGGGCCTGAAATGCGGCGTGGTATTGCCGAGCTGAACGGCCAGGGCGAAGTCGCTGGCGGCGTGGTGATCCTGCGGTCGGGTAAAAATGCACGCGACGTTATCACGGCAGTGAGGGATAAACTTGAGACGCTGAAGGCCAGCCTGCCGGAAGGCGTTGAAATCGTGACCACCTACGATCGCAGCCAGCTCATCGACCGGGCGATTGATAACCTCAGTTCCAAACTTCTGGAAGAGTTTATCGTGGTGGCCATCGTCTGTGCCCTGTTCCTGTGGCACGTACGTTCTGCCCTGGTGGCGATTATCTCTCTGCCGCTTGGTCTGTGTATCGCCTTTATCGTCATGCACTTCCAGGGACTGAACGCCAATATCATGTCGCTGGGAGGGATAGCGATTGCCGTCGGTGCGATGGTGGATGCCGCCATTGTGATGATTGAGAATGCGCATAAGCGGCTTGAGGAGTGGGATCATCAGCATCCGGGTGAGCAGATTGACAACGCCACCCGCTGGAAGGTGATTACCGATGCCTCCGTTGAAGTGGGACCCGCACTGTTTATCAGCCTGCTGATCATCACCCTGTCCTTTATTCCTATCTTTACCCTGGAAGGTCAGGAAGGACGTCTGTTTGGCCCGCTGGCATTCACGAAAACGTACTCCATGGCGGGCGCGGCCGCGCTGGCCATCATCGTCATTCCGATTCTGATGGGATTCTGGATCCGGGGGAAAATTCCTGCAGAGACCAGTAACCCCCTGAACCGGGTACTGATCAAAGCGTATCATCCATTGCTGTTGCGGGTTCTCCACTGGCCAAAAACAACCCTGCTGGTTGCGGCCTTGTCCATTTTCACCGTTATCTGGCCGCTGAGCCAGGTGGGCGGTGAGTTTCTGCCGAAGATTAACGAGGGCGACCTGTTGTATATGCCGTCGACCCTGCCGGGTGTCTCTCCGGCTGAAGCTGCAGCGCTCCTGCAGACGACGGACAAGTTAATCAAAAGCGTTCCTGAAGTGGCCTCTGTATTTGGCAAGACCGGTAAAGCAGAGACCGCCACGGATTCCGCACCGCTCGAAATGGTTGAAACCACGATCCAGCTCAAACCTGAGGATCAGTGGCGTCCAGGCATGACGATTGACAAGATTATTGAAGAACTCGACAGGACCGTCCGTTTACCGGGGCTGGCAAACCTCTGGGTGCCGCCAATCCGTAACCGTATTGATATGCTCTCAACCGGGATCAAAAGCCCGATAGGTATCAAGGTGTCCGGAACGGTTCTGTCCGATATCGATGCAACGGCGCAGAGTATCGAAGCGGTCGCCAAAACCGTACCCGGCGTAGTGTCTGCTCTCGCAGAGCGACTGGAAGGCGGGCGCTACATTGATGTGGATATCAACCGGGAAAAAGCCTCCCGCTACGGAATGACGGTGGGCGATGTGCAGCTGTTCATCTCATCAGCCATCGGCGGCGCGACGGTAGGGGAAACGGTTGAAGGCGTGGCCCGGTACCCGATTAATATCCGCTATCCGCAGGATTACCGGAACAGCCCGCAGGCCCTGAAACAGATGCCGATCCTGACCCCGATGAAGCAGCAGATCACGCTGGGCGATGTTGCGGATATTAAGGTCGTTTCCGGGCCGACTATGCTGAAAACGGAAAATGCCCGTCCAGCCAGCTGGATTTACATTGACGCGCGCGGCAGGGATATGGTGTCGGTGGTTAATGACATTAAAACGGCGATCAGTCAGAAAGTGAAACTGAGACCGGGTACCAGCGTGTCATTCTCCGGACAGTTTGAACTGCTTGAGCATGCCAACAAGAAACTGAAGCTGATGGTGCCGATGACGGTGATGATCATCTTCATCCTGTTGTATCTGGCATTCCGCCGGGTTGATGAAGCCCTGCTGATCCTGATGAGCCTGCCGTTCGCCCTGGTTGGCGGGATATGGTTCCTGTACTGGCAGGGCTTCCATATGTCTGTCGCAACCGGAACGGGGTTTATCGCTCTGGCCGGGGTGGCAGCAGAGTTTGGCGTGGTCATGCTGATGTATCTGCGTCATGCCATTGAAGCGCACCCGGAATTGTCCCGTAAAGAGACGTTCACACCGGAAGGCCTTGATGAAGCCCTCTATCATGGTGCCGTACTGCGTGTCCGGCCGAAAGCCATGACCGTGGCGGTGATCATTGCGGGTCTGCTGCCAATACTCTGGGGAACCGGTGCAGGTTCAGAAGTCATGAGCCGTATCGCGGCACCCATGATTGGTGGGATGATCACGGCTCCGCTGCTGTCCCTGTTCATTATTCCTGCCGCCTACAAATTAATCTGGCTGCGCAGACATAAAAAAAGCGTGTCCTGAACCTGAAAGGGCACCCCCTGTGGGTGTCCTTCTTTACTGATTCACCCTGACGTCAGGGTTTAAATCGATAATATACAGAGGTGAGTATGAAAAAAGTGGTTCTGATGGCGCTGGCTCTCGGCCTTTCACTGCCCGCGATGGCGAGTGAAAAAGTGATTGATATGTACAAATCTGAAAACTGTGGCTGTTGTTCTCTGTGGGGCAAGGCGATGGAAAAAGACGGGTTTGAAGTACGAACTCACGTCATGAATGATCAGGCGCTGTCAGCCCTGAAAGAAAAGCATGCTATTCCTGCAGGACTGCGAAGTTGTCATACCGCGGTTGCCGGTGATTTGATCATTGAAGGCCATGTGCCTGCGACAACGATACATAAGGCAATGCAGTCTGGTTCAGGTATATACGGTCTCGCCACCCCCGGTATGCCAGCAGGAAGTCCTGGAATGGAGATGGGAGCCCGAAAAGAGGCTTACGATGTTATCGCATTCTCACCGGATGGAAGTAAAAAAGTCTTCCAGCGAATCGAATAGTCAGCGGAACGGCTGATAACGGGACGCCGGTAGCAGGCACTCCTGTGCCGGCGATATTCGTGGTAATCGCATCCATGACATACCCTGAAGACAGAAGATGCTTCGGTATGCATAAGGAGAGTTACTGTGAAAAATGACAATGCAGTGCAACACAACAACCAGACTGCTTCTGAGCAGACATTATCCCCGGACGAGGGCCACGTATTGCATAAGGTGAGAGATCCCGTGTGCGGGATGGCCATCCTGCCCGACAGGGCGCACAGCAGCATTCGATACCAGGACCATCAACTTTATTTCTGCTCCGCCAGCTGTGAGAGTAAATTTAAAGCCCATCCCGATCGTTATCTTACCGAAGATGCCAGTGAACATTCCCATCACCATCACCACGATCATCACGAAGTCAGCCCTGATCAGATAAAACAGCCTCACCACCAGGCGGAAAAAGAGAATTCTGAAGGTGTGTGGACATGTCCGATGCACCCGGAGATACGCCGCAGTGGTCCCGGAAGCTGTCCTGTCTGTGGAATGGCACTGGAGCCGCTCGTAGCTACGGCATCCACGGGGCCGAGTGATGAACTTCACGACATGACAAGACGCTTCTGGCTGGGGTTGTTGCTGGCGTTTCCGGTTCTGGTACTCGAAATGGGATCTCATCTGTTTCCCGAGTTGAGGAATACAGTACCGCCACAGTACAACACATGGCTGCAGCTGCTTCTGGCCTCCCCTGTCGTGTTGTGGTGTGGCTGGCCATTCTTCGCCCGGGCCGGAATGTCGTTACGTAACCGCTCCCTGAATATGTTTACCCTTGTTGCAATGGGGACCGGCGTAGCCTGGGTTTACAGCGTCATTGCAACCGTCTTCCCCTCCTGGTTTCCTGCATCGTTCAGAAACATGGATGGCCTGGTGGCCGTTTATTTTGAAGCCGCAGCAGTTATTACGGTGCTTGTTCTGCTGGGACAGGTTCTTGAGCTGCGGGCACGGGAACAAACCTCAGGCGCCATTACTGCGCTTCTGAACCTTGCCCCCAAAACCGCCAGACGGCTGGATCATGACGGTCATGAAACGGATATTAATGCGGAAGATGTCCTGCCTGGCGATAAGCTCCGCATCAGACCTGGAGAGAGTATTCCGGTCGACGGTATCGTGATCGAAGGCAAAACAACCGTTGATGAATCGATGGTGACCGGGGAATCTATGCCGGTTACCAAAACGGAGGGTGACCCTGTCATCGGGGGGACCATTAATCAGACAGGGAGTCTCATCATCCGTGCAGAGAAAGTCGGTGATGAAACAATGCTCTCACGAATTGTTCAGATGGTCGCTGATGCACAGCGTTCGCGTGCCCCCATCCAGAGAATGGCTGACAGCGTTTCAGGCTGGTTTGTTCCTCTGGTGATACTTATCGCGGTTGTTGCTTTCGTGATCTGGTCTGTCTGGGGGCCCGAGCCCAGGATGGCGCACGGTCTCATTGCGGCTGTGTCGGTCCTGATTATTGCCTGTCCCTGCGCGCTGGGGCTGGCCACGCCGATGTCGATAATGGTGGGGGTGGGCAAAGGAGCCCAGGCCGGGGTGTTAATCAGGAATGCCGAAGCCCTTGAGCGTCTTGAAAAAGTGGACACGCTGGTTGTCGACAAAACAGGCACGCTCACGGAAGGTTCGCCTACGGTGACAGGGATTATCAGTCTCAATCCGGGTGGGGAAACATCTCTTTTGCGTGTAACAGCCGCAGTGGAAAAAGGCTCGCAGCATCCGCTGGGTATGGCAGTAGTTAAAGCAGCACAGGAAAAGGGGATCGCAATACCCGCAGTCACTCATTTCGATGCACCGTCGGGTAAAGGTGTCTCAGGCGATGTCGAAGGTCAACGGGTTGTTATTGGTAATGAACTGGCTATGCAGGAAAACAGTATAGTTATTGATAATCAAAAGGCCGTTGCGGATACGTTGCGGATGGAAGGCGCTACCGTTATCTATGTGGCCACAGACGGGGACCTTGCAGGCCTGATAGCTATCTCGGATCCCGTGAAAACAACCACGCCGGATGCGCTTAAAGCTTTGCGTCAGGCGGGGATCCGCATCGTTATGCTCACCGGGGATAACCAGCTTACTGCTGAAGCAGTCGCACGGAAACTGGGAATAGATGAGGTTGAAGCCGGAATTCTGCCGGATGGCAAAAAAGCAGTGATAACCCGACTGAAAGAGTCTGGCCATGTGGTTGCGATGGCCGGAGACGGTGTGAATGATGCCCCGGCGCTGGCAGCGGCTGACGTGGGTATAGCCATGGGAACGGGTACAGATGTGGCAATTGAAAGTGCCGGAGTCACCCTTCTCAAAGGCGACTTGATGATACTGAACAGGGCCCGTCATCTGTCAGAGATCACCATGAAAAATATCCGTCAGAATCTGTTTTTTGCATTTATCTACAACGCACTTGGCGTGCCTGTGGCTGCAGGTCTGCTTTATCCTGTGTATGGAATACTGCTGTCGCCAGTTATTGCGGCGGCGGCCATGGCTCTTTCCTCCGTCAGCGTCATTGTGAATGCGTTGCGTCTGAAAAGTGTCAGGCTCGGGAAATAACACTGAGTGAAGGGTCAGTTACGAACAGAAGGAGTCCAGTATGAAAAGTACCACCTATGCGCTTATTGCTGTCGCCGCGATCGCGGCATTTGCCCTCCTGCGCGAACACTGGTCACATGTGGCAGGTTACTGGCCATATCTGTTATTGCTGGTCTGCCCGCTAATGCATCTTTTCCACGGCCACGGAGGGCATGGAGATCATCAACATCACGGAAGTGAAAACGATAAAAAAAATTAATCCGGCAGACGGGGCCGCGTCGCGGTCCCGTTATCAGTCCAGGTATCGTTCGTAGTCTCTGGCATGCGCAAAGGCATGCTGTTCGAGTTTGTTATCAGCGGGTGCCGCTGCCCGGAACGCCAGAGAGTTAACAGGGTTGTTATTGATGACCAGCTCGTAATGCAGATGAGGACCGGATGAACGTCCGCTGTTACCGGATAACGCAATAGCACCTCCCCGTGTAACCCTGGCCCCTTTAGTAACGAGTATTTTATTGAGGTGGAGATAGCGAGTTTTAACACCGGCTTTTCCCGTTACTTCAACAAAATATCCCATGGTACTGTTGTATTCGGCCCGGGTGATTTTTCCGTCGATGACGCTGACTATTTTCGTGTTCATGGGCATGGAATAATCAATGCCATTATGGGGACTCACTTTTCCCGATACCGGGTTAAGTCTTGCAGGATTGAAAGGCGAACTGAGTCTTGCTGTGGCCGGTAACGGATAATCGAGACTGCCTTTCCCGGAAGTATCGGAAAGGTTATAGAACTTTTTATCTGATATACGATACGCCGTGTAATTAAATGAACCGGACGTAAATTTATAGGCCACGACACGTGATTTTCCCGCTTTCTTTTGCAGTACGAGTTTTAATGATTCATTTTTTTTCAAATGCCGCAGATTAAACCGGGAAGGCAAGGAGCGCTGAAGAGTAGCGATCTCGTTCGATTCCAGCCCCGAGCGGGTGGCTGAAAGGTAGGCATTTTCTTTTACGACATCGGTAGAATACATTTACTGGAATTCGCCGTTAGCATGAACACTGCGGCGTATGCTAGGGGTTTTCAGGAGGCGTGTCATCTGTCAGTTAATCGGGAGCACCGTTGATGGTCGTCATTTTTGTAACATATCTTGTTTCCCGTTTGCTCCTGAAGCTCTGGGAACTGTATGACCAGCCCGACGGTGATGATTAACGGGACTGAAACAGGTTACGGCAGAGCAATATGGGGCTCATGTCCTGCTACGTAACCCGTCAGTAAAGCCCTGCTGCGCACCTGACGCTAAGCACTAACCCGCCTGCAGTTACCTGGTCGAATACAGCCCGCGAAGCTTTCTTGCCTGCGTCTGATGTGCTTCCGCACCGGCATTATTGACCTGCTCATGCACGAGAGCGGCTTTTTCTCCGGCATTCAGTTCGTTAAAAGAAGAAGACGAGGTCTTTGAATTTGCATCACTGCCGGACAGCATTTTTTTATGTTCCTCAATCATTTTCTGATGCGCATAGGACGCGCTGTTGTTCATAAATGAATGAGCAACAATGGCCCTTTCATGTTCATTCATTTCAGAGAATGAGGGCGTGTTGTTTTTATTAACCCTGTCCGGTAAGTTTTCATGCGTCGAGGAATTCACATGACTGACGGCTGAGGCATTATTAACAAATCGATGTGCTTCATGGGCAATATCACTGGACTGAGCAAAAGCTGCCCCACAAAATAAAGCTGTAAACGCAGTGGTCGTGATTAATATATTCATGTGTAATTACCTTCTGAGGTACATAAAAGATGTCCTTATGATCATATATAAAAATAATCAACCTGTGGGGAAGATGACGTAAATGTAATACAGCTATGTACATTACACGATTGTAATGAATTTGTTTCTTAAGGTGTGCTAGATTCATTTCATTGTAAGTGGATGAACCAGTAATTTAATTTAAATCGGTTCTCGAATTCTGTCAGTAACCATACTTTAAATAAGGGAATGCGCATGCTGTTGAAAACGTCTCGACGAACTTTCCTGAAGGGGTTAACCCTCTCTGGCGTAGCCGGAAGTCTTGGCGTATGGAGTTTCAATGCGCGTTCCAGTCTGAGCCTGCCAGTTGCCGCATCCCTGCAGGGTACTCAGTTTGACCTGACCATTGGTGAAACGGCCGTCAATATCACGGGCAGTGAGCGTCAGGCCAAAACAATCAATGGAGGCCTGCCGGGGCCCGTTCTTCGCTGGAAAGAAGGTGACACCATTACCCTGAAGGTCAAAAACCGTCTTAATGAACAGACGTCCATTCACTGGCACGGCATTATTCTTCCGGCCAATATGGATGGTGTTCCGGGGCTGAGTTTTATGGGCATAGAGCCTGATGATACCTACGTTTACACCTTTAAGGTTAAGCAGAACGGGACTTACTGGTACCACAGCCATTCCGGTCTGCAGGAACAGGAGGGGGTATACGGTGCCATTATCATCGATGCCGGGGAGCCAGAACCGTTTACTTACGATCGTGAGCATGTGGTCATGTTGTCTGACTGGACCGATGAAAATCCTCACAGCCTGCTGAAAAAATTAAAAAAACAGTCGGATTACTACAATTTCAATAAACCAACCGTTGGCTCTTTTTTCCGCGACGTGAATACCAGGGGGCTGTCAGCCACCATTGCCGATCGGAAAATGTGGGCTGAAATGAAAATGAATCCGACTGACCTCGCGGATGTCAGTGGCTACACCTACACCTATCTCATGAACGGGCAGGCCCCGCTGAAAAACTGGACCGGACTGTTCCGTCCCGGTGAAAAGATACGCTTACGGTTTATCAACGGCTCGGCAATGACCTATTTCGATATCCGTATCCCCGGGCTGAAAATGACGGTCGTGGCTGCAGATGGCCAGTATGTAAACCCGGTTACCGTTGACGAATTCAGGATTGCCGTTGCCGAAACCTATGATGTCATTGTGGAGCCTCAGGGTGAGGCCTATACCATCTTCGCACAATCCATGGACAGGACCGGTTACGCTCGAGGGACACTGGCCACGAGAGAGGGGTTAAGTGCTGCCGTTCCCCCCCTCGATCCCCGTCCTCTGTTGACCATGGAAGATATGGGTATGGGGGGAATGGGACATGATATGGCAGGAATGGACCACAGCCAGATGGGAGGCATGGATAACAGCGGAGAGATGATGTCTATGGACGGTGCTGACCTTCCGGATAGCGGGACATCCTCCGCGCCCATGGATCACAGCAGCATGGCCGGTATGGATCATTCCCGGATGGCCGGAATGCCGGGTATGCAAAGTCATCCTGCGTCAGAAACGGATAACCCACTGGTTGATATGCAGGCGATGAGCGTCTCTCCGAAATTAAATGATCCGGGTATTGGTCTTCGAAATAACGGAAGAAAGGTTCTCACGTACGCGGATTTGAAAAGCCGCTTTGAGGATCCTGACGGACGTGAACCTGGCCGTACCATAGAACTGCATTTAACCGGCCACATGGAAAAGTTTGCCTGGTCATTTAACGGAATCAAGTTTTCAGATGCCGCACCGGTGCTGCTGAAATACGGTGAGCGGCTCAGGATCACGCTGATCAACGATACCATGATGACTCACCCCATTCACCTGCATGGTATGTGGAGCGATCTGGAAGATGAAAACGGTAATTTCATGGTTCGTAAACACACAATAGATGTTCCCCCTGGTACAAAACGCAGTTACAGAGTGACAGCAGATGCGCTTGGCCGCTGGGCGTATCACTGCCATTTGCTCTATCACATGGAAATGGGAATGTTTCGTGAAGTCCGGGTGGAGGAATGATGCGAATGAAGAGAAATTTGAAGGCCATACCTGTTCTGGTCGCCGGTTTGTTTACCTCACAGCTTTCTATTGCGGCGGGCTCCGTCTCTGCAGATCCCCACGCCGGGCACGACATGTCTGCCATGCAGATGCCAGCAGATGAGAATTTCACTGAGATGACGTCAATGGAGCCCATTGTAACTGAGAGCAGAACGCCAATTCCGCCTGTTACCGATGCCGACCGGAAGGCTGCATTCGGCAATTTACAGGGGCATGCGATTCACGACAGTGCGATTAATTATCTGGTTCTGCTGGATCAACTGGAATGGCAACGGTCGGATAACACCAACAATTTCAGCTGGAGTGTTAACAGCTGGATTGGAGGCGACACAGATCGGATTTGGCTAAAGAGTGAAGGTGAACGAAGCAATGGGGAAACGGAGGCGGCTGAAGCGCAGTTACTCTGGGGACATGCGGTTGGCCCATGGTGGGATTTGGTTGCGGGTGTCAGGCAGGATTTCAGACCTGCTTCTGCCCGGACCTGGGCTGCTGTCGGTTTTCAGGGGCTGGCACTCTATAATTTTGAGTCTGAAATTACGGGTTTTGTCAGTAATGGCGGAAAAGCAGCCCTTCGTCTGGGAGGAGAATACGACGTTTTACTGACTAACCGGCTCATACTCCAGCCATCCTATGAGGTGAATTTCTACAGTCAGGATGATGAATCGCGGGGTCGCGGCAGGGGACTGACTGACACAGAGCTGGGGCTCCGGCTGCGCTATGAAATACGCCGTGAGTTTGCACCCTATATAGGCGTTTCCTGGAATCAACTTTACGGGAAAACATCCGATATGGCGAAAAGAGAAGGTGAGAAAGACCATCAGGTAGTATTCCTGGCGGGAGCCAGAATCTGGTTTTAACGCACTGATATAAAACACTCAACTAAACAGGTAAATAAAATGTCGATTTTAAATAAAGCCATTCTTACAGGTGGCCTCGTTATGGGCGTTGCTTTCTCTGCTATGGCCCATCCGGAATTAAAAAGCTCTGTGCCACAGGCTGATTCAGCCGTAGCGGCCCCGGAAAAGATTCAGCTTAATTTCTCGGAAAATCTGACCGTGAAATTCTCAGGTGCAAAATTAACGATGACGGGTATGAAAGGCATGTCATCACATTCTCCGATGCCGGTCGCGGCAAAAGTGGCGCCAGGCGCTGACCCTAAATCGATGGTCATTATTCCGCGAGAGCCTTTACCCGCTGGCACTTATCGTGTTGACTGGCGCGCGGTTTCTTCAGATACGCACCCTATTACCGGTAATTACACCTTTACAGTGAAGTAATATTATGAACGACCTGATTATGATTGTTATTCGTTTTCTTCTTTATCTGGATTTGATGGTAATATTTGGATTGCCATTTTTTCAGATATATGGAATAAGCGGTGTCAGACATGAAACCTATAACCTGACTAATTTCAGGTCGTTTATAACTTTTGCTGTTGTTACAGGCATCATTCTTACTGGCATTAATATGCTCCTGGTATCTAATGCCATGAGTGGAGTAACTGACCTCAGAGAATTATCCATCCATGTTATCGAGATGGTGATAGAAGAAACTGATGTGGGTATTAGCTGGATTGTCAGGCTCTGTGCCCTGTTTACCACACTCGGTGCTTTGTTCCTTTACACTAATAAGAGAGTATTGTCCTGCCTGCTGATGACGATGAGTGGGGGCGTGGCGCTGGCTACACTTGCCTGGGGAGGACACGCCGTTATGCATGACGGTCTGCATTACTATCTCCATTTACTGAGCGATCTGACCCATCTCGGCGCTGCAGGTGCCTGGACAGGTGCTCTGGTTGCATTTGCTATCCTGCTGATGCGCAGAAACGAGCATAATGCACAGAGCGTCATTGTGATATCTGACTCCCTGGCAAAATTTGCCACGGCAGGAACGGTGATTGTTGTAGCCCTGATCCTGAGTGCGCTGGTCAACTATCTGTATATTGCTGAGGGTAACTTAACTCCCTTATTCAACAGTTCCTGGGGGAGGATATTGCTTGCCAAGACGGCTCTGTTTGTTCTGATGCTTCTTCTGGCTGCAGCAAACCGGTTTCACCTGGGTCCCCGGCTTGAAGTTATGGTCAGGGAAGGGAATTATGATCGCAGCGTTGCCCTGATGCGAAACAGCATCCTGACAGAATTCGTTGTTGCGATTATCATTCTGGGCGCCGTAGCGTGGCTCGGAATGCTTGCTCCGTCTCAGGTCAGCTAGGGGACAGCCAAAGCTCATGCGTGAGATTTTTACTTTCATATCAGCGAGTTGACCATGCAGCGTATTTTAATCGTTGAAGACGAACAAAAAACAGGTCGTTACCTGCAGCAGGGACTGGTTGAGGAAGGCTATCAGGCCGATCTCTTTAATAATGGCCGCGATGGTCTCGGGGCCGCGTCGAAGGGACAGTATGATTTGATAATACTGGACGTGATGCTGCCTTTCCTCGACGGGTGGCAAATCATCAGCGCACTGAGGGAGTCCGGGCACGAAGAACCGGTCCTGTTTTTAACCGCAAAGGACAACGTGCGGGACAAAGTGAAAGGACTGGAGCTTGGCGCAGATGACTACCTGATTAAGCCCTTTGATTTTACGGAGCTGGTTGCACGTGTAAGAACCCTACTGCGCCGGGCACGCTCGCAGGCCGCAACAGTCTGCACCATCGCCGATATGACCGTTGATATGGTGCGCCGGACCGTGATCCGTTCGGGGAAGAAGATCCATCTCACCGGTAAAGAATACGTTCTGCTTGAGTTGCTGCTGCAACGCACCGGAGAAGTGTTACCCAGGAGTCTTATCTCGTCCCTGGTCTGGAACATGAATTTTGACAGTGATACGAATGTGATTGATGTCGCCGTGAGACGTCTGAGAAGTAAAATTGATGATGACTTTGAGCCAAAACTGATCCATACCGTTCGCGGTGCCGGATATGTCCTGGAGATCAGAGAAGAGTGAGGTTCAAAATTTCCCTGACCACACGCCTGAGCCTGATTTTTTCTGCGGTGATGCTTACGGTATGGTGGTTATCAAGTTTTATCCTGATTAGCACCCTTAATGGCTATTTCGATAATCAGGACCGCGATTTTCTGACAGGTAAACTTCAGCTCACCGAAGAGTTTCTTAAAACAGAGACGTTCAGGAACAAAACGGATATTAAGTCATTATCAGAAAAAATAAACGATGCGATGGTGGGGCACAATGGCTTATTCATTTCTATAAAAAACATGGAAAATGAAAAAATTGTTGAACTCTATGCCAAAAATTCTGTTGTTCCAGCGGTCCTGCTTAATAAGTCGGGTGATATTCTCGACTATATGATCCAGACGGAAGAAAATAACACCGTGTACCGCAGTATCTCGCGGCGGGTTGCCGTGACGCCGGAACAGGGTAAAAGCAAACATGTCATCATTACGGTTGCCACGGATACTGGGTATCACACCCTGTTTATGGACAAACTCAGTACCTGGCTGTTCTGGTTCAATATCGGTCTGGTCTTTATTTCTGTTTTTCTGGGCTGGCTGACCACACGTATTGGTCTGAAACCGCTACGGGAAATGACCAGTCTGGCTTCCTCCATGACCGTACACAGCCTGGATCAGCGTCTAAATCCCGATCTGGCTCCGCCGGAAATCTCTGAGACCATGCAGGAGTTCAATAATATGTTTGATCGCCTGGAGGGGGCATTCCGGAAACTGTCAGATTTCTCGTCTGACATCGCGCATGAGCTGCGCACACCAGTCAGTAATCTGATGATGCAGACGCAGTTTGCACTGGCTAAGGAAAGGGATGTTTCGCATTACCGCGAAATTTTATTCGCTAACCTGGAAGAACTGAAAAGGTTGTCACGAATGACCAGTGACATGCTTTTTCTGGCACGTTCAGAGCATGGTCTGCTGCGGCTGGATAAACATGATGTGGATCTGGCAGCCGAACTGAATGAATTACGTGAGTTGTTCGAGCCCCTGGCAGACGAAACAGGAAAGACAATCACGGTTGAAGGAGAGGGCGTTGTTGCCGGAGACAGCGATATGCTCCGACGTGCTTTCAGTAACCTGCTTTCCAATGCAATCAAGTATTCTCCCGATAACACCTGTACAGCGATACACCTTGAGCGTGACAGTGACTGTGTGAACGTGATGATTACGAATACGATGTCCGGCCAGGTTCCCGCTAATCTGGAACGTTTGTTTGACCGGTTCTATCGCGCAGACTCATCAAGGTTCTACAACACGGAAGGCGCGGGGCTGGGATTATCAATTACAAGGTCGATCATTCATGCTCACGGCGGCGAGCTGTCAGCAGAACAGCAGGGGCGTGAAATTGTGTTCAAAGTGCGCCTGTTAATGGATTAATCCCGTTGTTCAGGAGAAACCTGGAAGGTGACAAAATTGTCATCATTCAGTCACGCGATAAACAGAGGCGGTTTTTTATAATTATTCATAAATCAGGAGCAGCGTGATAACACAATCACCTGGTTCCTGGAGTGATGATTAACCCGCCCTGAGATCAACTGCTTTCTCTGTTATAAGCCATTGATTGTTTGGGTATGTAAACACCGGAGACCCAACCATGAAAAAGATTCTCGTATCATTTGTTGCCATTATGGCTGCCGCTTCATCTGCCATGGCTGCAGAGACAATGAACATGCATGACCAGGTAAATAATGCACAGGCACCTGCCCACCAGATGCAGTCATCTGCTGAAAAAAGTGCAATTCAGGGAGACAGCATGACAATGATGGATATGAGCAGTCACGATCAGGCCGCAATGTCCCATGACATGATGCAAAACAGCAATTCTGCTGCCCACCAGGACATGGCTGAAATGCATAAAAAAATGATGAAAGCTAAACCCGGAGCTACCAACGAAACAGCAAAGTCATTTTCTGAAATGAGCGAGCATGAGAAGGCCGCAGCTGTACATGAGAAGGCGAATAATGGTCAGTCTTCCGTTGTTCACCAGCAGCAGGCTGATAAGCATCGCAGTCAGATCACCCAGAATTAACCCGCAGCTCCACTTGTTAGACCCTCATTTGACGCCGAAGTCACTGGCTTACGCTCCCGTCCGGGAGCGTTTTTTTTCCCATATATCAAACTTTAACTCTGAAGAGGTGGAAGTATCTGACCAACACTGTCACGTAACGCCAGATAACTACAAAAACACCTTTTTCCTCCTGTAAATTGCAGTTCCTGCAAGAACATCAAGGCATAATGTTGGAACAGCGTGTGATACACACTTAGCATCATGTTTTGTATGTGTTTTTTTAAAACTTTACAACTTTAAAGTCTTTTTCAGGTTAAAGGATACAACTTTAATGTCTCTACACAGCAGAGAAATAATCACGCAGCGCAATTATTGCACCAACTTTTCCTCTCCGTTCAACTAAGCTTCGACCTGGTGCCCCGCCGCGTTTGCGGGGCCTTATTCCTTTTGGTCGAGCACGCGCCATGCAGCTACTCAGTATTATTATTTTGCTTACCCTCACCGTGGTGATCCATTCGCTGTGGATGTTTGGCGTTTTAAAATTCATTAAATTAGAAGTCGATTCTGCGGTACGCATTGTTCTACGCAATGTCGGTATCGTGATCTCGATGATTTTCGCCCATATCCTTGAAGCCGGACTGTTTGCTGCGTTTTATTTTGTCATCGACGCGTTTAATGACTGGAACACCAGCTTCTACTTTTCACTGGTGAGCTATGCGACGGTAGGGTACGGCGACGTCACGTTACCCCACGACTGGCGGCTCATCGGCGGAGTGGAAGGGCTGGTGGGCGCGTTGATGGTGGGCTGGTCCGTGGCGGTTCTGGTGGCGGTGCTGCAGCGTTTGCGCGGTATGAGCGCCTAAACGGCAGATGCACGATCCCCTTCTGGTAAGGTAAAGTACCCCTCGTTGCGCGGCCAGAGGGCTGCGATTTTGAGGGCGAAGAGGCTGATTAACGGCCCGCCCTTTTCTGTTCCTGGTTTTCGCCAGTTTGCATGGTGTTGTGTTTAGTCTGCCAAAAGGGTTTTGTATGTCTGCTGCTCATCTCGGTTTCCCGACGGAAACCGTTGTTGTCTTTGTGGTGATGGCCGTTGGGGCGATGTTTATCGACCTCTTTATGCACCGTCACGACAAGCCCATCTCGCTGAAAAGCGCCGCCATGTGGTCCCTGTTCTGGGTCATGATGGCGATGGCGTTCGCCGGGTTCCTGTATGTTCACCACGGCGCCGAGATGGCGAGCCTGTTCCTCACCGGCTATGCGCTGGAAGAGGTGCTCTCCGTCGATAACCTGTTTGTGATGATGGCGATCTTCGCCTGGTTCGGCGTGCCGGATAAGTACCGCCACCGCGTGCTCTACTGGGGCGTGCTGGGGGCGATTGTCTTCCGCGGCATCTTTGTGGCTATCGGCACCAGCCTGTTAAGCCTGGGGCCGTACGTTGAGGTAATTTTCGCGTTGGTCGTTGGCTGGACGGCGGTGATGATGCTCAGGCGCAATGAAGAGAGCGACGAAGTGGAAGATTACTCCGGTCATCTCGCCTATCGCCTGGTGAAGCGCTTCTATCCGGTCTGGCCGAAAATCAGCAGCAACGCCTTTATTCTGACGCAGAAAGAGGTGGATGCGGAGCTTGAGAAGCCTGAAAACCAGGACGTGATGGTTGGCCGCGTGAAGAAGGCGAAGCGCTATGCGACGCCGCTGCTGCTTTGCGTGGCCGTAGTCGAGCTCTCTGACGTGATGTTCGCGTTTGACTCCGTGCCGGCCATAATTGCCGTGAGCCGCGAGCCGTTGATTATCTACAGCGCCATGATGTTCGCCATTCTCGGCCTGCGTACGCTCTACTTCGTGCTGGAAGCGCTGAAGCAGTATCTGGTGCACCTCGAGAAAGCCGTGGTGCTGCTGCTGTTCTTCGTGGCGTTCAAGCTGGGGCTAAATGCGACCGATCACTTCTGGCATCACGGGTACAGCATTGGCGCGACGGCGAGCCTGTTTGTGGTGTTGGGCGTGCTGGCGCTGGGGATTATTGCGAGCGTGATGTTCCCTGGGAAACGTGAGGCCTGATGCTTTGCCTTTCTCCCTCTCCCTGTGGGAGAGGGCTGGGGTGAGGGCACCAGACCACACCTAACCCTTAATCGGTGAATTCCGGCGCTTGCGCGGGTGATGGAAGTGCCGCCAGTGCGGATCCTGCGCCGCCGCCAGCAGCTCGTGGTCGCCGCGGGTATCCCCCCAGGCGCGCAGGTGATAGGCGTTCAGGTCGCCATACACTTTTTCCAGCCTTGCCACCTTCTGGGCGCAGCGGCAGTTATTGCCCGTGATGCGCCCCGTCAGCTTGCCGTCTTTCACTTCCAGCTGCGTGCCAATCAGCTTAATGCCCAGTTTGTCCGCCCACGGCTGGAGCACCAGCGCCGGGGAGGCGGAACAGATGGTCACCTCCGCACCGGAATTTACCTCCGCCGCCACCGCCAGAACCCCTTCGGGGCGCATCAGCTTGTTCCAGTATTTTTCGCAAAAGGCTTCCGCCTGCTGGCGCAGCCAGTGCTCGTCCACGCCCGTCAGGAACGTTTTGATCAGCACTTCCTTCAGCTCGTCGCGCGTCAGCTTGCGACGCACGCAGTGGAGCGTGGGCAGCGCCATACGCACCAGGCGACCCGCGAAGTAACGTTTCCCGAAGGCAAAGCGCAGGAAAGGGATAAAGCTGTCGTGGTGCGTTAACGTCCCATCAAAGTCAAAGACAGAGAGCACGCTGGATTTTGCCACCGTCTCGTCGGCAATCATATTGGTCATAAATACGTCTTAGCTGAAATACACATTCTGCGGATCAGTTTACCTGCTTTAACTGGACAGTCCTTATAACACCACCATTTTTTTCTCGATCTTGCGATCTCAAAGTGAGTCCAATTTTGGTCTCGATAAAAATTGGTGAAAAAACGAACTGTCTATATTATCGCCACATCGCACGATATTTAGGGGAACCATTGGGCCCCACAGGTAAGGAAAAACTCACTCACTACTTCTTTCTTGATATGACTCTTAGATCGCTTTTTTCAATCCTCACGTTAAGTTTTGCATCGTTTTCTGCAATGAGTTTTCAACTTCCAGCGTCGATGTTATCGATGAACAGCGAGCTGGCAGTATCGCCGGCGAAATCAGCGCTGGTGCATCAGGAATCCGGCCCGCTGCGCTCGCGTATCCTCGATCAATACCAGAAGTGGAAAGGCACCCAGTACCAGTGGGGCGGAACCACGCATCGCGGGGTCGATTGCTCCGCGCTCATGCAGCACCTGTTCACCGATGCGGCGCACCTTAATTTGCCGCGCACGACGAGTGAACAGATCCATCGCGGCGTGCAGGTGGCGCAGTACCGTCTGAAGGCCGGCGATCTGGTCTTCTTCCAGACGGGCCCAAACCGCAAGCACGTCGGCGTTTATATAGGCAATAGCCAGTTTATTCACGCCTCAAGCAGCCAGGGAGTCACGGTCTCAACCCTGACTGATGATTACTGGCAAGCGCATTACATTACCGCCCGTCGGGTCGCGGGCAGCGCGGCCTGACAGTATCAGATGATGTCATCCACCACGCCACCGTCGACGCGCAGCGCTGCGCCCGAGGTGGCGGAGGCCTGCGGCGAACAGACATAAATCACCATATTGGCGACCTCTTCCACCGTGGCCGCGCGCTGGATAACCGAGCTGGGGCGATGGCCATCACAAACTCTTTCGCCAGCTGCTCCAGCGATTTGCCGGTTTTTTCGACTTCATCTTTCATCATCTCTGCGAAACCGTCAGACATCGTCGGGCCCGGTAATACGCTGTTGACCGTTACGCCGCTGCCGGCCACGAATTTCGCCAGGCCGCGCGCCAGCGAGAGCTGCGCCGTTTTGGTCACGCCGTAGTGGATCATGTCCGCCGGAATATTGCAGGCAGACTCGGAGGAGATAAACACCACGCGCCCCCAGCCTTTCTGCACCATGCCCGGCAGCAGGGCGCGGGAAAGACGCACGCCGGACATCACGTTGGTCTGCCAGTATCGTTCCCAGGTCTCATCGTCGGTGGCATAGAAATCCTGAGGACCGTAAATCCCGGCATTGTTAACCAGGATATCGACGTTATTCGCGACCTTCAGAAGCGACTCCACCCCTTCAGGGGTGCTGAGATCGGCAATCGCGGCCCGCACCTGCACGCCCGGCACCACCTGCTGCAGCTGCTGGATACCTTTATTCACCGATTCCGTGCTGCGGCCATTGACGATTACTTCCGCACCGCTTTCTGCCAGCCCTCTGGCAATGGCGAACCCGATCCCGCCGGTTGAGGCGGTGACCAGCGCCACTTTCCCCGCAAAGTCGATTTTCATCATCTGCTCCTTATCGTTTTAACGTTCGAACCTTAAAGCGTAGCAGATGAAGATGGCGGCTCCTGGCTAAAAAGGCGCAGCAGCGTCTCAACCTGCTCATCAAGCGGGGCGAGGGTCCGCTTCACAATCAGATGGAGCGGCGTTGCCCTGCGTGCGCCGTGGCTCAGCGGCAGGCGTTTCAGTACGCCCTGATCCAGCAGCGTCTGGATGCGTTCCTCTGGCAGCCAGCCGTAGCCGACCTGAGAGACAACGGCCTCGATGGCGGCGTCGATGGTGGAGAAGGTCCACGACTCGCCGGCCGCAGGCGCGGCGGGCTGGCTGTCCGCAATCTGGATGAGCGGCCACGGGCGAAGCATCTCATCATTTAGCGGCGCGTCGAGATGAAAAAGGGGATGCTGGTGATGGGCCACGGCAACAAAGTCGATATTCATCAGCCACTCGCCAAGCCCGGTCATGTCCTGGCGGCGGGTTAGTATCATCACGTCCGCTTCGTCGTTCAGGGTGTCCACGCGGCTATTTTCCAGCACCTCGGTGAGATGCACCTGGGTTTGCGGATACCGCTGCTGGAATTGTCTTAAAATCGCAAACAGCCTGCGGCGGGGAAAAATACTGTCTACGATCAGATCGATTCGGGTTCGCATGCCGCTGCGCAGCGTCGCGGCGCGCGTCTCAACGTAAGAGAACGCCTTAAGCAGCGGTTTCACCTGATTCAGCAAGAACTCTCCTGCGGGCGTGAGGACGGCCCGTCTCCCTTCCACCACCAGCAGCGCAATGCCCAGGCGCTCCTGCAGCAAAGAGAGGTTGTAACTGACGGAAGACTGGCTGCGGTGCGTCTGTTCTGCCGCTTTGGCAAAACTGCCGGCTTCGACCACTTTTTCCAAAAGTGACCACTGTTCAAGGGTTGTTTTGTGCATAACCTATCTAATTTTTGAATAAATTTGATTCAAACATAGCGTTATTAATTCATTTTTTGAAGGGGTACGATACGTTCATCAAAACAAAGGAGACACATTATGAGCAACTTCGACAAACATGACTTAAGCGGCTTCGTCGGCAAACATCTGGTATATACCTACGATAACGGCTGGAACTACGAAATTTACGTCAAAAATGAAAACACCCTCGACTACCGTATTCACAGCGGCCTGGTCGGAAACCGTTGGGTGAAAGATCAGCAGGCGTACATCGTTCGCGTTGGGGAGAGCATCTATAAAATCTCCTGGACCGAGCCAACCGGCACCGACGTGAGCCTGATTGTGAACCTGGGCGACAAACTGTTCCACGGCACCATCTTCTTCCCGCGCTGGGTCATGAACAACCCTGAAAAAACCGTCTGCTTCCAGAACGATCATATTCCGCTGATGAACAGCTATCGCGATGCAGGCCCGGCGTATCCAACGGAAGTGATTGATGAATTTGCCACCATCACCTTTGTACGCGACTGCGGTGCAAATGACGAAAGCGTAATCGCCTGCGCGGCCAGTGAATTACCGAAAAACTTTCCAGATAACCTGTAATAAGCGCGACAATTAACTAAAAACAAAAGTTCCCGGCTATTTCATATTATTTTGAAATAGCCGGGATTTTTTTTGTTTGTTGAGGGTTGGTTTAAATGAATTCATTTCAAAATGTTGCTGAAGATCACACTAAAAATATTTAATATTAATTTAACTTGTTGTTTTTAAACTATCTGCTAGTTGTCTTATAACGTTGCAAACGTTGTCTTAATTTTTCCCTAAGGAAAGAGAGCTACTTTGATATGAGTTTATGGTTCGTTGAAATAATCGAACTGTCATTTGGTTAATATCAAAAACGTGCCATTTTTATTGCAAGGAAATTAATAATGAGTGATTTTCTGCCTTTTTCGCGGCCGTCGATGGGCGCTGAGGAAATTGCGGCGCTTCAGGACGTTTTGATGTCGGGCTGGATCACCACTGGGCCTAAGAATCAGGAACTCGAAGAGGCATTCTGTCAACTTACCGGGAATCAGCATGCGATTGCCGTCTGTTCCGCCACCGCAGGCATGCACGTCACGCTGATGGCGCTGGATATTGGCCCGGGCGATGAAGTCATTACGCCTTCCCAGACCTGGGTCTCCACGCTGAATATGATCGTGTTGCTGGGCGCCACGCCGGTCATGATTGATGTGGACAAAGACACCTTAATGGTGACCCCAGAAGCCGTTGAAGCCGCCATTACCCCGCGTACCAAAGCCATTATCCCCGTTCATTATGCCGGTGCGCCGTGTGACATCGACGCTATTCATGCCATTGGTGAACGTCACGGTATTCCGGTGATTGAAGATGCGGCCCACGCCGCGGGAACGTACTACAAGAACCGCCATGTGGGCTGGAAAGGGACGGCGATTTTCTCCTTCCACGCCATTAAAAATATGACCTGCGCGGAAGGCGGCCTGGTGGTCACCGATAACGCGCAGCTGGCGCAGCGGATCCGCAGTCTGAAATTCCATGGCCTGGGGGTAGACGCCTATGACCGCCAGACGCACGGGCGTGCGCCGCAGGCGGAAGTCATTACTCCCGGTTATAAATACAACCTGGCAGATATCAACGCCGCGCTGGCGCTGGTGCAGTTAGGCAAACTGAAAGAGGCCAACAGGCGCCGTGAGGAAATAGCACAACGCTATTTGCGTGAGCTTGCCGATACGCCGTTCCAGCCGCTGACCATTCCGTCATGGCCGCACGTGCACGCCTGGCACCTGTTTATTATTCGCGTTGACGAAGCGCGCTGCGGGATCTCACGCGACAACCTGATGGCGGCGCTGAAGGAGAAAGGCATCGGTACCGGTCTCCACTTCCGCGCGGCCCACACCCAAAAATACTACCGCGAGCGTTTTCCTGATGTATCGCTCCCGAATTCTGAATGGAATAGCGCGCGTATTTGTTCTCTCCCTCTGTTCCCGGACATGACTCATGACGACACAACCCGCGTCATTACCGCACTCCATCAGCTTGCAGGACATTGATATGTTCAGTGCACCGCCTGTACAAAAAGTATCCGTGGTCATCCCGGTTTATAACGAGCAGGAGAGCCTGCCCGAACTGATCCGCCGCACAACGGCCGCCTGCGACACGATGGGCAAGGCTTACGAAATTCTGCTGGTGGACGATGGCAGTAGCGATAATTCCGCGCTGATGCTGACCGAGGCCGCGCAGGCCGAAGGCAGCCACATTGTTGCCGTGCTGCTCAACCGCAACTACGGCCAGCACTCGGCAATCATGGCGGGGTTCAGCCACGTCACGGGCGATCTCATCATCACCCTGGACGCTGACCTGCAAAACCCGCCGGAAGAGATCCCGCGCCTGGTGGCCAAAGCCGACGAAGGCTACGACGTGGTCGGCACGGTACGTCAGAACCGTCAGGACAGCCTGTTCCGCAAGCTGGCCTCGCGTACCATCAACCGTCTTATCCAGCGCACGACCGGTAAAGCGATGGGCGACTACGGCTGCATGCTGCGCGCTTACCGCCGCCATATTGTCGACGCCATGCTCCATTGCCACGAGCGCAGCACCTTCATTCCGATTCTGGCGAATACCTTTGCCCGTAAGGCAACGGAAATTCCGGTTCTGCACGCCGAGCGCGAGCACGGGGAATCGAAGTACAGCTTTATGCGTCTCATCAACCTGATGTACGACCTCATCACCTGCCTGACCACCACGCCGCTGCGTCTGCTGAGCGTTTTCGGCAGCATCATTGCGCTGGCGGGCTTTGCGATTTCTGTCCTGCTGGTGGTACTGCGCCTGGTCTTTGGCCCGCAGTGGGCGGCGGAAGGGGTCTTCATGCTCTTTGCCGTGCTGTTTATGTTCATCGGCGCCCAGTTTGTCGGGATGGGCCTTCTCGGTGAATACATTGGCCGTATCTATAACGACGTTCGTGCGCGTCCGCGCTACTTTATTCAACGTGTTGTCCGTCAGGAACACAAAGCATCTCAAGAGGAAATTCACCCATGAAAGCTGTTGTATTTGCGTATCACGATATGGGGTGCACGGGCACGCTGGCCCTGCTGGAAGCGGGCTATGACATTGCGGCAATCTTTACCCATCCGGACACGGCTGGAGAGAATAACTTTTTCGGCTCCGTGGCGCGCATCGCCGCCGAGCGCGGGATCCCGGTCTATGCGCCGGACGACGTTAACCACCCGCTGTGGGTAGATCGCATCCGCGCCCTCGCGCCTGACGTGATTTTCTCGTTCTACTATCGCAACCTGCTCTCTGACGAGATCTTAGGCCTGGCCGCAAAAGGCGCCTTTAATCTTCACGGTTCTCTGCTGCCTGCCTACCGTGGCCGCGCCCCGCTGAACTGGGTGCTGGTGAACGGTGAAACGGAAACCGGCGTGACGCTGCACCGCATGGTGCATCGTGCGGATGCGGGCGCTATCGTGGCACAGCAGAAGGTCGCTATTGATGCGGACGAAACCGCGCTGCAGCTGCATCAGAAGCTGAACGCGACGGCACAGACGCTGCTGCGTGATGCCCTTCCCGCCATCCTTAACGGCACCTTCAACGAAACCGCACAGGACGAGAGCAAGGCAAGCTGCTTTGGCCGCCGCGCGCCGGAAGATGGTCGTCTGGACTGGAACAAACCGGCTCGCCAGCTGCACAACCTGGTGCGCGCCGTAACCGATCCGTGGCCGGGCGCCTACAGCTTTGCGGGCGTAAGCAAATTCATCGTCTGGAAATCCCGCGTGCGTGACGACATTCCTGCCGCGAAGCCGGGCACCGTCGTCTCCGTCTCCCCGCTGGTTGTGAGCTGCGGCGAGCAGGCGCTGGAGATCGTTACCGGACAAACCGACAACGGCCTGTACGTTCAGGGCACACAGCTGGCGCAGTCTCTGGGCCTGGTGGCCGGGGCGCTGATCACCAGCGCACCGGTGGTTGCCATCAAACGCCGCACCCGCGTGCTGATCCTCGGCGTGAACGGCTTTATCGGTAACCACCTGACCGAACGTCTGCTTAAGGACGATAACTACGAAATTTACGGGCTGGATATCGGCTCCGATGCCATCAGCCGCTTCCTCGACAACCCGCGCTTCCACTTCGTGGAAGGGGACATCAGCATCCATTCCGAGTGGATTGAATACCACATTAAGAAATGCGACGTGGTGCTGCCGCTGGTCGCCATTGCCACGCCAATCGAGTACACCCGTAACCCGCTGCGCGTGTTCGAGCTGGACTTCGAAGAGAACCTGAAGATCATCCGCGACTGCGTGAAATACGACAAGCGCATCATCTTCCCGTCCACCTCTGAAGTGTACGGCATGTGTACCGATAAGAACTTCGATGAAGACACCTCCAACCTGGTGGTCGGGCCGATCAACAAACAGCGCTGGATTTACTCCGTTTCCAAACAGCTGCTGGACCGCGTGATTTGGGCCTACGGTGAGAAAGAGGGCCTGCGCTTTACCCTGTTCCGTCCGTTCAACTGGATGGGCCCGCGTCTGGATAACCTGAACGCGGCGCGTATCGGCAGCTCCCGTGCGATCACCCAGCTGATCCTGAACCTGGTCGAAGGCTCGCCGATTAAGCTTATCGAAGGCGGCAAGCAGAAGCGCTGCTTCACCGATATCAGCGACGGTATCGAAGCGCTGTTCCGCATCATCGAAAACAAGGATAACCGCTGCAACGGTGAAATCATCAACATCGGTAACCCGGACAACGAAGCGAGCATTCGCGAGCTGGCCGAGATGCTGCTGGCCAGCTTTGAGCGCCATCCGCTGCGCGATAAGTTCCCGCCGTTTGCCGGTTTCCGCGAAGTGGAAAGCAGCAGCTACTACGGTAAAGGCTATCAGGACGTTGAGCACCGTAAGCCAAGCATTCGCAACGCGAAGCGCTGCCTGAACTGGACGCCGACGGTGAAGATGGAGCTAACCATTGATGAGACGCTCGATTTCTTCCTGCGCACCGTGGAGCTGTCGGAACAGGCCTCATGAAAAAAGTCGGTTTACGCATTGATGTCGATACCTTCAGGGGAACGCGTGACGGCGTACCCAAACTGCTGGAACTGCTGAACAAGCACGGCGTGCGTTCAAGCATTTTCTTCAGCGTGGGGCCTGACAACATGGGACGCCATTTATGGCGTCTGATTAAACCGGCATTTCTGTTCAAAATGCTGCGCTCGCGCGCAGCATCCCTCTACGGCTGGGATATTCTGCTGGCCGGCACCGCCTGGCCCGGCAGACGCATCGGCGCGGGTAATGAAGCCGTTATCCGTGAGGCGGCGCAGCATCATGAGGTCGGTCTGCACGCCTGGGATCACCATGCCTGGCAGGCCTGGGCGGGCGTGTGGGATATCCCGCGCCTGTCCCGTGAGGTCGAGCGTGGAATGCTGGAGCTGGAGGCCATTATCGGCCAGCCCGTGCGCTGCTCCGCCGTGGCGGGGTGGCGTGCGGATCAGCGCGTCGTGAAGGCCAAAGAGGCCTTCGCGTTTCGCTACAACAGCGATTGCCGCGGAACCGGGCCCTTTTTGCCGCTGTTAGGCGAAAATCGCTACGGTACGGTGCAAATTCCGGTCACGCTTCCCACCTGGGATGAGGTGGTCGGGCGCGAGGTGAAGGCGGATGAGTTCAATCGCTTCATTCTGGACCGGATCCATCGTGACGCCGGTACGCCGGTGTATACCATCCATGCCGAAGTGGAGGGGATTGCGTATCAGCATGATTTCGACGAGCTGCTGACGATGGCCGCGAAAGAGGGCATCGAATTCTGCCCGTTGAGCGAGCTGCTGCCAGGCGACCTCAGCACCCTGCCGGTGGGCAAAGTCGTCCGTAATGAACTGGCTGGCCGGGAAGGCTGGCTTGGCTATCAACAAACCGTGAGTTCGGTCCCATGAAAACAGCCCGTTATGGCTTAGCGCTTCTCGCACTGTTTATCGTTTACTACCTCATTCCCGTCGATGTCCGCCTGCTTTGGCAGCCTGATGAAACCCGCTATGCGGAAATCAGCCGCGAAATGCTGGCCTCAGGAGACTGGGTTGTCCCGCATTTTCTGGGGCTGCGTTACTTTGAAAAACCTATAGCCGGCTACTGGATCAACAGCATCGGGCAGATGCTATTCGGGCACACGAATCTTGCCGTGCGCGCCGGGTCCATTTTCTCCACCGGGGTCGCGGCGCTGCTGGTGATCTGGATGGCCTGGCGTCTCTGGCGGGATAAGCGGGTAGCCATTTTCTCCGGTCTTATCTTCCTGACGCTGTTCCTGGTGTATGGCATCGGCACGTATGCGGTGCTGGATCCCATCATCACCCTGTGGCTGGTGGCGGCGATGTGCAGCTTCTGGCTGGCCTCACAGGCGCAAACCGTGGCCGGAAAAGCGGGTGGCTATGTGCTGCTCGGGCTGGCCTGCGGAATGGGGGTGATGACCAAAGGCTTCCTGGCGCTGGCGGTACCGGTAATTGGCGTGCTGCCGTGGGTCATCGCCCAGAGGCGCTGGAAAGAGGTGCTGATTTTTGGCTGGCTCGCGATCCTGAGCTGCGTGCTGATTGTTCTGCCGTGGGGGCTGGCCATTGCGCAGCGTGAGCCTGACTTCTGGCGCTACTTCTTCTGGGTTGAGCATATTCAGCGTTTCGCCCAGAGCGACGCGCAGCACAAGGCCCCGTTCTGGTACTACGTGCCGTTCCTGATTGCGGGCAGCCTGCCGTGGCTTGCGCTGCTGCCCGGCGCGATTCGTCTGGGCTGGAATGACAGACAAAGCGCGGGGGGCGGGTTCTATCTGCTGGGCTGGGTGGTGATGCCGCTGCTGTTCTTCAGCATCGCTAAGGGCAAGCTGCCGACCTATATCCTGCCGTGCTTTGCCCCGCTGGCTATCCTGATGGCGCGCTATGCCTGCCTCGCGGCGGAAAAAGGCGCCAGAGCGTTACGCATTAACGGCGGGATTAACCTGGCGTTTGGCGCTATCGGCGTGGTGGCGGCGCTGGTGGTCTCGCCGTGGGGATTGTCTAAGCATCCCGTCTGGACCTCGGTGGAACTGTATAAAGTGTTCTGCGCGGTGGTCGCGTTCCTCGTCTGGGCGGCGGTAGGCTGGTTTACGCTCAGGCAGAGCCATCAGCGCTGGTGGCTGGCGGCGCTCTGCCCAGCGGGTCTGGCGTTGCTGATTGGTTTTGCCATTCCTAACCTGGTGGTGGATTCCAAACAGCCGCAGTCGCTGGTCGACACCGTGCGCGAGCCGCTGCAGGACAGCCGGTTTGTGCTGGCCAATAACGTGGGCGTGGCCGCAGGCCTGGCGTGGGAGCTGAAGCGCAATGACATCACGATGTTCGATCAGAGCGGCGAGCTGCGCTACGGGCTGGATTATCCCGATGCGAAAGATCGTTATGTTGATAAAGATGACTTCGCGCAGTGGCTGGCGGCGCATCGCCAGCAGGGGCGCATATCGCTGGTGATTCTGTTGTCAAAACAAGACGATATCGCGCGCGAAAATCTGCCAGAGCCGGACAGCGTCTATATCCAGGGTCGTCTGGCCTACCTGCAGTATCTGCCGAAGTGATGACCTGGATCTGGCTGGTACTCGCAAGCCTGCTCACCTGCGCGGGGCAGCTGTGCCAGAAGCAGGCTACCCGTCCGGCGAAAGCCGGGCGGCGCGGCGTGCATATCGCGCTGTGGCTTGGCCTGGCGCTGCTGGCGCTGGGCTGCGGCATGCTGGTCTGGCTGGTGGTGCTGCAACGCCTGCCCGTCGGCATTGCTTACCCCATGCTGAGCCTGAATTTTGTCTGGGTGACGCTGGCGGCGAAGGTATTCTGGCGTGAAAACGTCGCGTCGCATCACTGGCTGGGGGTCGGGTTGATCATCATTGGGATTGTTGTTCTGGGAGGGAGCCTGTGAAAGGGGCATTCTGGGCGTTATGCAGCGTGCTGTTAGTCAGCGCGGCGCAGCTGTTGCTGCGCGATGCCATGCAGGCACTGCCGCCCGTCAGCGATGTTCTGGCGCTTATTTCCGCGCTGTGGCACTTCTCATCCGGCACCGGCGCGCTGCTGCTGGGGCTGATGGGGTATGTGGCCTCTATGGGCTGCTGGTATCTGGCGCTGCATCGCATGGCGCTCAGCAAAGCGTATGCCTTGCTGAGCCTCAGCTACATCCTGGTGTGGGGTGCCGCGATCCTGCTGCCGGGCTGGGAGGAGCGCTTCTCATGGCACGGGCTGGTGGGGGTCGGATTTATTATTCTGGGCGTGTTGACGATTTTTCGACCAGCACGTCGTCAGCAGAGTGGATCAGCCCGGCGCTGAGCTCGAAGGGCGTCGCGGTACAGACCGCAAGACTCAGCGAGTCTATTCGGCAGTGGCTGACCGAGTGAAACGCGCTGGCGGTACTGTCAATGCTCACCATTTGCCAGGCATGGCCGCCGCACTGCTTAACGATCGCTTCCTTCCGCGTCCAGATGCGCCAGAATGCCGTAAGCTGGCGCTCTGGCGTTTCCTTTTCCAGCTCTTCATGCTCGCCGCCGCTGAAGACGGCATTGGCGAGCGTGTGCCAGTTATCCTGCGGGCGAATACGCTCCAGGGAACAGCCCACGTTGCCTTCATCACTGATAATTAACGCAATGTCATCATCCGAGTGGCTAAGGCTAAACCACAGCGGATAGTCGCCGGCAAAAAGGGGCTTCCCCTGTTCGTTGTGGATAATCTCCGGGAGCGACGCCGGGGCCAGCAGACGCGAAAGCAACCCGCGTCCCGCCAGCCAGCGCGCGCGCTGATTGCCTTCCGGCGCGTGTCGGGAAAGCGCTTCAGCCCAGCGGCTGGCGCTCAGCGAGGAGATTTTTCCCAGAAAAACCTGGTACATATAACGTCTGGCCCTTCAGTCAAAACAGCGCGTCGCAAAGTTGCGCAGCGAAACCATTACTATAATCTATTGTCCCCGGTAATGGCTAACCCGACCAGCGGCTTAGCCCGGTAACCGGCTTTTTGGCCGCCCCGGCCCGAGCAGGATCGCCAGCTTGCTGCCGCCTTTGGTGGTCTCCATCCAGATCTTACACACGCTGGTCAGGGGGACAGACAGCAGCATCCCGACCGGGCCGAGCAGCCATCCCCAAACCAGTAAGGATAAAAACACCACCAGCGTCGACATGCCGAGCCGGTGTCCCATCATGCGCGGCTCAAGAATATTCCCCAGCACCATATGCACGACGAGGAACAGCGCGCCGACCAGCATGCATTCGTAAAAACCGTTAAACAGAAACGCCTGAATCATTGGCGGCACGGCGGAAAGCACTGCGCCAATATTGGGCACGTAGTTCAGCAGAAAGGCCAGCACGCCCCACATCAGCGCGAACTGCACGTCCATCAGCATCAGCCCGAGCCAGACAATCACCCCCGTCCAGACGCTCAGGAGGGTTTTCAGCGCCAGATATTTAGAGACGCCCTTCAGCGCCCGGTGCAGGCCGGCAATGTGGATCTGCGGATTATTTAACGCAAAGCGCAGCTTATAGGGGACGTGGCGGACTTCGAACAGCATAAACACTACCGTCATGACCAGCAGCAGAATGCTGGCCATCGCGCCGGACAGCCCCGTCATCAGGGTGGTTGCATAGGTCATGACCTTTTCGGAATCCATCCTGCGCAGCATCCGTTCGGGTGAGATATGCAGATTAAGAAAGGGCACCATCTCCTGCAGCGCCACAATTTTACGCGTCAGCTCTTTGTTGTACTGCGGCAGCATGGTGGAGAATTCACTCAGCGAGGCCGCCAGCACGCCGAAGAGCGCCGTCAGGGCAATCAGCATCACGATGACGACGATGGTGATGGCAACCGGACGGCTCACCCCACGGCGTAAAAACCAGGTGACCAGCGGATTAAGCACGATGGCAAAAAAGAGCGCCAGCAGGAGCTGAACAATAATGTCGGCAGCAGCATGGATACCCGCAAGGATAACCACCAGACAGGCGAGCTTTAATAAGATGTGGAGTCCTGCTTTGTCGGACGGGTTAGCGATCATGCGTGTTCCTTAATATGATGACCCGGTAAGTGTAGTGCCCGGGCCTCGCTTCGTCTGGCACCGTTAATCTGAAAGTCGGGGCTGATTTTCTTATGGCGCCGTGGTAATAGTGAAACACTGTTGTAAAAATCCAGGTAGAACCCCATGCCCGAACCCGCCGCTGAACCGGCACTGAGCGGACTGCGCCTCAATCTGCGCATCGTTTCCGTTGTGATTTTTAACTTTGCCAGCTATCTGACCATCGGCCTGCCGCTGGCGGTCCTGCCGGGCTATGTCCATGACGTGATGGGCTTCAGCGCCTTCTGGGCGGGGCTGGTAATTAGCCTGCAGTATTTCGCTACGCTTCTCAGCCGCCCGCATGCCGGGCGCTACGCGGACGCGTTCGGGCCAAAAAGCATTGTAGTAGTGGGGCTGTGCGGCTGCTTCCTCAGCGGCCTGAGCTACCTGCTGGCGGCCACCACAAGCCACTGGCCGCTGGTCAGCCTGGCGCTGCTCTGCCTGGGCCGCGTCATCCTCGGTATTGGGCAAAGCCTGGCGGGAACCGGCTCGACGCTGTGGGGCGTGGGGGTGGTTGGCGCGCCGCACATTGGCCGGGTGATCTCCTGGAACGGGATTGTCACTTACGGCGCGATGGCGCTTGGGGCGCCGCTCGGCGTGGCCTGCTATGCGCTTGGCGGGCTATATGGGCTTTCCATCACCATTATGGCGGTCGCGCTGCTGGCGATCCTGTTTGCGCTGCCGCGCCCGAAGGTGAAGGCCAGCAAGGGCAAGCCGCTGCCGTTTCGGGCGGTGCTGGGACGCGTCTGGCCGTACGGCATGGCCCTGGCCCTGGCGACCACCGGTTTCGGCGTCATTGCGACCTTCATTACCCTGTTCTACGACGCCAAAGGCTGGGACGGCGCGGCCTTTGCGTTAACCCTGTTCAGCTGTGCGTTTGTTGGCGCCCGCCTGCTTTTTCCTAACGGCATCAACCGCCTGGGCGGGCTGAACGTGGCGATGATCTGCTTTGCGATAGAGATTGTCGGGCTGCTGCTGACCGGAATAGCGATGGTGCCCTGGGTCGCGAAGGTGGGCGTGTTTCTCGCGGGGGCAGGCTTTTCCCTGGTCTTCCCGGCGCTGGGCGTGGTGGCGGTAAAAGCCGTGCCGCAGCAGAATCAGGGCGCGGCGCTGGCGACCTATACGGTGTTTATGGATATGTCGTTAGGCATTACCGGCCCGCTGGCGGGGCTGGTGATGGCCTGGGCAGGCGTGCCGGTGATTTATCTTGCCGCGGCGGGTCTGGTGGTCATTGCGCTGCTGCTGACGTGGCGGCTAAAAAAAGGGCCCCCGGTGCAGGCACCGGAGGCCACGTCATCATCGTGAAGGTTACTGGATCACGATGGTGTTAATGATGTTTTCAGCCGCCGTCTGCGCTTTCTGCTGATCTTCCGCTGGCAGGGTGATCTGCAGGGTCAGCAGTTTGTTATCGACCTTGCCCAGCACGACAGAAGACCAGGCGGTCTGGCCTTTGGCGGAGATGATGCTGTCCAGCTGTTGCAGCGTGTGGCCTTTCAGCTCGATGGATTTATTGGTCACCACCTGCAGCTGCGGGTCGCGGCCGCGCTGCTGATCTTCCAGACGTTTGGACAGCACGGCCAGGTCTTCGCTGGTGTCGTCGCCCACAATCACAATGACCGCTTTCTGCCCGGTTGCGTCGGAGTAAACGTGCATGTTGTTCGCCTGGGTGCCCAGCTTGCCGCTCTGGTCAGTCATATCGGCTGGCAGAGAGAAAGTGAGTTTGCCATCCATCAGATTCACCGGCTGACCGGTCGCGTTGCTCTCTGCGGATGCGCCCTGAGCAGGCGTTTTCGTGTCGCTGTTATCACAGGCTGCAAGACCCACAACCAGCAGGCCAATCCCGACATATTTAACCAGATTGCGCATTGACTTCTTCCTTTCGATAAACGGCCATAACGGCTCATTTGCTCATCTTATCACAACTGATAAAGCGAACCCTTAACCAGCCTGCAATGCCGTGATTTCAGATTTATCTGCCAGCCTTTTCAGCAGCATATTGAGCAGTAAGCCGTACATCGGCAGGAAGAAAACAATGCTGATGAGGACCTTGAAGCAGTAGTCCACCAGCGCGATTTCCATCCAGTGCTCGGCCATGAACGCGTCCGGGCTGCGCCAGAAGGCTATGAAGAAGAAGGCCAGCGTATCGCTCACGTTACCGAACAGCGTGGAGGCAGTAGGCGCCATCCACCAGCGATGGTTCCGACGCAGGCGGTTAAACACGTGCACGTCGAGGATCTGCCCCAGCGCGTAGGCCATAAAGCTTGCCGCAGCGATACGGGCGACAAACAGGTTGAATTGGGTTAACGCCTCGATGCCCTGCCAGCTTCCCATATAAAACAGAGACGACACTACGTACGAGATGAACAGCGCCGGAAGCATGACCGCAAAAATAATGCGGCGAGCCAGCGGGGCGCCAAAGATACGCACGGTTAAATCCGTGGCGAGGAAAATAAACGGAAAGCTGAACGCGCCCCAGGTCGTATGGAAACCAAAGATGGAGATCGGGAGCTGCACCAGATAGTTGCTGGAGGTGATCACCAGCAAATGGAAAAGCGAAAGCCAGAACAACGCTTTTACGCGCTGTGATTCAGAAAACTGCGTCATATTGTGACCTTTTTATACGTTGGGGTGAGGGAACCCAATAAAAACCGCAGCATGATACTGCTTTAGCCGGACATTGCAATGGTTGATTTTTACGCAATCGTTAACCTGGTTTGCATTGCGCGCAACCGGGCGTAAACTACAGCCGTTTTTACCAGACCGAGAAGACCATGACCGACCTGTTTTCCAGCCCAGACCACACCCTTGATGCCCAGGGCCTTCGCTGCCCGGAACCGGTAATGATGGTGCGTAAAACCGTGCGCAATATGCAGTCCGGTGAAACGCTGCTGATCGTTGCCGACGACCCGGCCACGACCCGCGATATTCCCGGTTTTTGTACCTTTATGGAGCATGAGCTGGTGGCACAGCAGACAGAAGCGCTGCCGTATCGATATTTGATTCGTAAGGGCTAAGTTTTGTAGGCCGGGTAAGACGAAGCCGCCACCCGGCAAAAATACGTCCTCTGCGGCCTGATGCCCTTGTATGTTTAAAGTCACTTCAGTTACCCGTCAACAGACGGGTAAACTGTCACTGAGTTTGACCTGATGCCACAGCCCGTTAGCCCTCTGGGTTTCCAAGCCCGCGGGTGAGCTCATGGCGTGGCATCAGTTTTCCTGTTAACCCGAACAGCTGCCTGGGCGGCCTGTGCCAGCCCGTATATTACAAGGCCGGGAGACTCGAACATGACTGAACATACCAACGTTGGCATCGATATCGCCAAAGAGACCTTTGATGTATTTATCAGTCCTGACGGGATTTTTCTTCATCTGGATAATACCCCTCAGGGCCATCAGCTACTCCTCGACGCCCTTTCATCCCGTACCGTTACACGCATCGTGATGGAAGCCACGGGGCGCTACCACAACCTGCTTGCTGCCACGCTTGAACTTGCCGGGCTGCCTGTCGCCGTCGTTAATCCTGCTCAGGTCAAACACTTCGCCCGCGCTCTCGGGACGCTGTTCAAGACAGACCCGAACGATGCCCGCATCATCTGCGAGTTTGGCCGCAGGATGACACCGGATATCAGACCCGCTCCGGACGAACAGACGCAGCGTCTCGCCATGATGGTATCCCGCCGCCGCCAGTTGGTGGACAACAGAACCATGGAGCAGAACCGCTACGGCTCCTGCACTGATGAGCTTATCCGGATGGGTATCAAACGGCATATTGACTGGCTTAACGCAGAGATAAAGGACACGGATGACGACATCGACCAGCAGATAAAAGTGATGCCGCTATGGCAGGAGAAAGTGAAGCTGCTGGAAGAAGTCAAGGGTATAGGACGGACAACGCTGGCGGTTCTGCTGTCGATGCTGCCGGAGCTGGGACAACTTAACAGACGTAAAATCAGCGCACTGGTAGGCGTGTGTCCTTATGCCCATGACAGCGGAAAGATGAAAGGAAAACGATGTATCTGGGGAGGACGAAGTGCGGTGCGTGCAGCGCTGTACATGGCGGCAATGTCAGCGGTGCGTTATAACCCAACCATACAGGCTTTTTTTGAGAAACTGAGAAGCAAGGGAAAAGCCTTTAAAGTGGCGATGACAGCCTGCGTCAGAAAGCTGGTAACAATCCTGAATGCGATGGTGCGGGACAATAAAAAATGGGCGGCAGCTTAGTCGTCAGCTGTTGACTTTAAACACAGCTGCTCACCCCGGCCCTCTCCCACGGGGAGAGGGAGAAAACACTAAAAACGGCAATCTTTGATTGCCGTTTTGCGTTTACCTAGCCTTTCATCCACGCGCGGATCCCGTCCAGGAACATCTGCGTCGCCATCATCACCAGAATCAGCCCCATCAGGCGTTCCAGCGCGTTCACCCCTTTCTCGCCCAGCAGGCGCAGGAACAGCGAAGACTGCAGCAGGATAATAAACGTCCCGCCCCAGGCGATCAGTAGGGCAATCACCAGGTGGCTCATCTGGTTCGGATACTGATGCGAAAGCAGCATCAGGGTGGCCAGAATGGTCGGCCCCGCGACGAGGGGAATCGCCAGCGGCACGATAAACGGCTCTTCACCCGCGGGCAGGCCGCTGCTGCTGCCTTCCGCGCTCGGGAAAATCATCTTAATGGCAATCAGGAACAGAATGATCCCGCCGGAAATCGACACGGTTTCAGCGCGCAGGTTCAGGAACGCGAGAATTTTTTCACCTGCAAACAGGAAGATAAACATCACCAGCAGGGCGATGAGCAGCTCGCGGATCATGATCGCCCGGCGGCGCTTCGGCTCGGTGTGCTTTAGCACCGACATGAAGATAGGCAGGTTACCCAGGGGATCCATAATCAGGATCAATAAAACCGCGGCGGAAATGATTTCACTCATGTAAATTATCCCTGAACATCTCTATGGTTATTATGATAATTAGCTGTATTACTGATTGCCGGGCAATCATCGATTAATTTCGCTTGCGACTTTGGCAGCATTTTGTAATGTGAAGCATATCCCAGTTCAATACTGGCTTGCACAATCAGCACACACCCTCAGCAGGAAAAAAATGCTATGAAAAACGTTGGTTTTATCGGCTGGCGCGGTATGGTCGGCTCTGTACTCATGCAACGCATGGTTGAAGAGCGCGACTTCGACGCTATCCGCCCGGTCTTCTTCTCCACTTCTCAGCTTGGCCAGGCTGCTCCGTCCTTTGGTGGTACCACAGGCACGTTGCAGGATGCTTACGATCTGGAAGCGCTGAAGGCACTCGACATTATTGTGACGTGCCAGGGCGGCGATTATACCAACGAAATCTATCCAAAGCTGCGTGAAAGCGGCTGGCAGGGCTACTGGATTGACGCGGCCTCATCGCTGCGCATGAAGGACGATGCCATTATCATTCTCGACCCGGTGAACCAGGGGGTTATCACCGACGCTCTGAACAGCGGCGTGAAAACCTTTGTCGGCGGTAACTGCACCGTCAGCCTGATGCTGATGTCCCTCGGCGGCCTGTTCGCGCAGGATCTGGTTGAATGGGTCTCCGTGGCGACCTACCAGGCCGCATCCGGCGGCGGCGCGCGCCACATGCGCGAGCTGCTGACCCAGATGGGCCAGCTGCATAACAGCGTCGCGACCGAGCTGGCAAACCCGGCCTCCGCAATCCTGGACATCGAGCGTAAAGTCACCGATTTGACCCGCAGCGGCGCGCTGCCGGTGGATAACTTTGGCGTACCGCTGGCCGGCGGCCTGATCCCGTGGATCGACAAACAGCTGGATAACGGCCAGACCCGCGAAGAGTGGAAGGGCCAGGCTGAGACCAACAAAATCCTCAATACCGCGAACACCATTCCGGTTGACGGTCTGTGCGTACGTATCGGCGCGCTGCGCTGCCACAGCCAGGCCTTCACCATTAAACTGAAAAAAGATGTGTCTATTCCGACCGTGGAAGAGCTGCTGGCCGCGCACAATCCGTGGGCGAAAGTGGTACCAAACGATCGCGACATCACCATGCGCGAGCTGACCCCGGCTGCCGTGACCGGCACGCTGACCACGCCGGTTGGCCGCCTGCGCAAGCTGAACATGGGGCCGGAGTACCTCTCCGCGTTCACCGTCGGCGACCAGCTTCTGTGGGGCGCCGCCGAGCCGCTGCGCCGCATGCTGCGCCAGCTGGCGTAATAATTTGTTAACGACCGGGGGTGATTTTCACCCCCTTTTTTTGCGTACTACATGGAGTAACGCGCGTATGCCTTATTTTTTATCAGGAGTCATCTAGAGCGTTGGCTATGCTTTAAGGAAGAGTCATTTCTTACCTGAGGTTCGAACGGAACAGAATGGATGCACATTTTTGTGCTGTCCCGTTCAGGTCACATTAAAAGTCGTCCCGGAGCGCTTAAAAAGGACGACATAAAAAACAGGATGAATACCATGTCCGATCGTGTGGATAGAGACGTGATTAATGCGCTTATTGCGGGTCATTTTGCCGACCCCTTTTCCGTGCTGGGGATGCACCGTACAGAGGCTGGGCTGGAAGTTCGGGCACTGTTACCGGATGCCACGGAAGTCTGGGTGATTGAACCCAAAACCGGCCGCAAGGTCGGTAATCTTGAATGCCTCGATTCCCGTGGCTTCTTCTCGGGCGTGATGCCCCGCCGTAAAAACCCTTTTCGCTATCAGCTCGCCGTTCTCTGGCACGGCCAGCAAAACCTGATTGACGATCCTTACAGCTTTGGCCCTCTGCTGAAGGAGATGGATGCCTGGCTGCTCTCCGAAGGAACGCATCTTCGCCCTTATGAAACGCTGGGTGCCCATGCCGATACCATGGACGGCATTACCGGCACGCGGTTCTCCGTGTGGGCGCCTAACGCCCAGCGCGTCTCCGTGGTCGGCCAGTTCAACTACTGGGACGGTCGCCGCCACCCGATGCGCCTGCGTCGGGAAACCGGCATTTGGGAGCTGTTTATCCCCGGGGCGCACTACGGGCAGCTGTATAAATTCGAGATGATCGACGCCCACGGCAAGCTGCGCATTAAAGCCGACCCGTATGCCTTCGAGGCGCAGATGCGCCCGGACACGGCGTCGCTGATTTGCGGCCTGCCGGAGAAGGTGGTCCAGACGGAAGAGCGTAAACAGGCCAACCGTTTTGATGCCCCCATCTCCGTCTATGAAGTGCATCTCGGCTCCTGGCGTCGCCACACCGATAACAACTTCTGGCTCAGCTACCGGGAGCTTGCCGACCAGCTGGTGCCGTACGCCAAATGGATGGGTTTTACCCACCTTGAGCTGCTGCCGGTCAACGAGCATCCGTTCGACGGCAGCTGGGGCTACCAGCCCACCGGTCTTTATGCGCCGACCCGCCGCTTCGGCACGCGCGATGACTTCCGCTATTTTATTGATGCCGCGCACGCCGCCGGGCTGAGCGTCATCCTCGACTGGGTGCCGGGCCATTTCCCGGCGGATGATTTCGCGCTGGCAGAGTTTGACGGCACAAAGCTGTACGAGCACAGCGACCCGCGCGAAGGCTATCACCAGGACTGGAACACGCTGATCTACAACTACGGTCGGCGTGAGGTTGCAAACTACCTGGTCGGGAACGCCCTGTACTGGATCGAGCGCTTCGGCATTGATGCCCTGCGCGTGGATGCGGTGGCGTCGATGATTTACCGCGACTACAGCCGCAAAGAGGGCGAGTGGATCCCGAACGAATTTGGCGGCCGCGAAAACCTGGAAGCGATTGAGTTCCTGCGTAACACCAACCGCATTATTGGCGAGCAGGTTGAGGGCGCGGTGACAATGGCGGAAGAGTCGACCGACTTTGCCGGCGTCTCCCGTCCACCGTCAATGGGCGGTCTGGGCTTCTGGTACAAGTGGAACCTCGGCTGGATGCACGACACGCTCGACTACATGAAGCTGGATCCGGTTCACCGCAAGTATCATCACGATAAGCTGACGTTCGGGATACTCTACAACTACACCGAAAACTTCATGCTGCCGCTGTCGCACGATGAAGTGGTGCACGGCAAAAAGTCGATTCTCGACCGCATGCCGGGCGACGCGTGGCAGAAGTTTGCCAACCTGCGCGCCTACTACGGCTGGCTGTTTGCCTTTCCGGGTAAAAAGCTGCTGTTTATGGGCAACGAGTTCGCGCAGGGGCGAGAGTGGAACCACGACACCAGCCTCGACTGGCATCTGCTGGAAGGCGGCGACAACTGGCACCACGGCGTGCAGCGCCTGGTGCGCGACCTGAACCTGACCTATCGCCACCACAAGGCGCTGCACGAGCTCGACTTCGATCCGTACGGCTTTGAGTGGCTGGTGGTGGACGACCGCGAGCGTTCGGTGTTTGTCTTCGTGCGACGTGACAAGGCGGGTAACGAGATCATCGTCGCCAGCAACTTTACGCCGGTGCCGCGTGAACACTACCGCTTCGGCATCAATCAGCCGGGCAAGTGGCGCGAAATCCTCAATACCGACTCGATGCACTACCACGGCAGCAACGCCGGTAACGGCGGGCTGGTGCAGAGCGACGTCATCGAAAGCCACGGGCGGCCAAACTCCCTGAGCCTGACGCTGCCGCCGCTTGCCACCATCTGGCTGATGCGGGAGGGCGAATGACGCAGCTTACGGCAGGTCATCCCGAACCGCTCGGCGCGCGCTTTGACGGAAAGGGGGTCAATTTCACCCTCTTTTCCGCTCACGCTGAGCGGGTAGAGCTTTGCGTGTTTGATGGGGAAGGTAACGAGCACCGTTACGATCTCCCCGCGCGCACGGGGGATACCTGGCACGGCTATCTGGCCGGAGGACGGCCAGGCATGCACTATGGCTTTCGCGTACACGGCCCGTGGGAACCGGCGCAGGGTCACTGGTTTAACCCGGCGAAGCTGCTGATTGACCCGTGCGCGCACCGCGTCGATGGCGAGTTTAAAGACGACCCGCTCTTCCACGTGGGCTACGGCGAGCCCGACCACCGCGACAGCGCGCCCGTCGTGCCCAAAAGCGTGGTGGTGAACGATCTGTACGACTGGGAAGACGATGCTCCGCCGCGCACGCCGTGGGGCAATACCGTCATTTATGAAGCCCACGTCAAAGGGCTGACCTGGCTGCACCCGTCTATCCCTAAGGAGATGCGCGGCACCTATAAGGCGCTCGGGCATCCCACCATGATCGCCTACCTGAAACACCTCGGCATCACCGCCCTTGAACTGCTCCCCGTCGCCCATTTTGCCAGCGAACCGCGCCTGCAGCGGCTCGGGCTGAGCAACTACTGGGGCTATAACCCGCTGGGGATGTTCGCGCTCGAACCGCGCTATGCCGTACATCCGGAAAAGGCGCGGGAGGAGTTCCGCGATGCGGTAAAGGCGCTCCACGCGGCGGGCATTGAGGTCATTCTGGACGTGGTGCTGAACCACAGCGCTGAAAGCGATCTCGACGGCCCGACGCTCTCCATGCGCGGAATTGATAACCGTAGCTATTATTGGATCAGGCAGGATGGTGATTATGAGAACTGGACCGGCTGCGGCAACACGCTCAACCTCAGCCATCCGGCGGTCACGCATTTTGCTTATGAATGCCTGAAATACTGGGTAGAGACGTTCCACGTCGACGGTTTTCGTTTCGACCTGGCGCCGGTGATGGGGCGCACGCCAGCGTTCAGCCAGCAGGCGCCGCTGTTTGAGGCGATAAAAAACTGTCCGGTGCTCTCGCAGGTGAAGCTCATCGCGGAGCCGTGGGACATTGGAGAAGGTGGATATCAGGTCGGGAATTTCCCGCCGCTGTTTGCCGAGTGGAACGACCACTATCGCGATGCCGCGCGCCGCTTCTGGCTGGAACGGAATCTGCCGCTAGGGGAATTCGCCGGGCGCTTTGCCGCGTCCAGCGATCTCTTTAAGCGCGACGGCAAACGCCCGTCGGCCACCGTTAATCTGGTGACGGCGCACGACGGTTTTACGCTCAGGGACTGCGTTTGTTTCAATCAGAAACACAATGAGGCAAACGGCGAAGAGAATCGCGATGGGACTAACAATAACCATAGCTTTAACCATGGTATAGAAGGGTTAGGCGGAAGTCTGGATGTGATAGAGCGGCGACGCGCCAGCGTCCATGCGCTGCTGACCACGCTTTTATTGTCGCAGGGCACGCCGATGCTGCTGGCGGGCGATGAGCACGGTCACAGCCAGCACGGCAACAACAACGCCTATTGCCAGGATAACACCCTGACCTGGCTTGACTGGGGGGAGGCCAACAGCGGGTTGATCCATTTCACCGCCGCGCTGATCCACCTCCGCCAGCAGATCCCCGCCCTTACCGCCGATCGCTGGTGGGAAGAGGGGGACGGCAACGTTCGCTGGCTGAATAAAGACGCGCAACCGTTAAGCGCGCAAGAGTGGCAACACGGCGTCCCACGCCTGCAAATCCTGCTGTCGGATAAATGGCTGGTCACGCTGAACGCGACGGATGACGTCGCAGAGATTGTTTTACCTGACGGGGAGTGGCGCGCCGTTCCCCCCTTTGCCGGAGCGGATAATCCGGTAGTAATGGCTGTCTGGCACGGGCCTGCGCACGGAGTGTGCGTATTCCAAAGATGATAAAAAAGGAGTTAGTCATGGTTAGATTAGAGAAGAACGATCCCTTAATGTTGGCACGCCAGCTACCCTTAAAAACGGTTGCCCTGATACTTGCGGGCGGGCGTGGTACCCGCCTGAAAGATTTGACCATCAAGCGCGCCAAACCGGCCGTTCACTTTGGTGGTAAGTTCCGTATCATCGATTTTGCCCTCTCCAACTGCCTGAACTCGGGCATTCGCCGCATTGGCGTCATTACGCAGTATCAGTCGCACACCCTGGTGCAGCATATTCAGCGCGGCTGGTCATTCTTCAGCGAGGAGATGAACGAGTTTGTCGATCTCCTGCCTGCTCAGCAGCGCGTTCACGGCGAGAACTGGTATCGCGGGACGGCGGATGCGGTGACCCAGAACCTCGACATCATTCGTCGCTATAGCGCGGAATACATTGTCATCCTCGCCGGGGACCACATCTACAAGCAAGATTACTCCCACATGCTGATCGACCATGTCGAAAAAGGGGCGCGCTGCACCGTGGCGTGTCTGCCGGTGCCCGTTGCCGAGGCGACGGCGTTTGGCGTGATGCACGTGGATGCCGACGATAAAATCATCGACTTCGTTGAAAAACCGGCGAACCCGCCAACCATGCCGGGCGATGACACCAAATCGCTCGCCAGCATGGGGATCTATGTCTTTGATGCAGATTATCTTTATGAGCTGCTGGAAGAAGACGACAAAGACGAAAACTCCAGCCACGACTTTGGCAAAGATATCATCCCGAAAATCACCCAGGCTGGCATGGCATATGCACATCCTTTCCCGCTGTCCTGCGTGCAGTCCGATCCGAACGCGGAGCCTTACTGGCGCGACGTGGGCACGCTGGAAGCGTACTGGAAAGCGAACCTCGACCTGGCGTCGGTCACGCCTGAGCTGGATATGTACGACCAGAACTGGCCGATTCGAACCCATATGGAATCCCTGCCGCCGGCCAAGTTCGTGCAGGATCGCTCCGGCAGCCACGGCATGACGCTGAACTCGCTGGTGTCCGGCGGGTGCATTATCTCCGGTTCGGTGGTGGTGCAGTCGGTGCTGTTCCCGCGCGTGCGGATAAATTCATTCTGTAATATCGATTCGGCAGTGTTATTGCCGGATGTCTGGGTAGGGCGCTCGTGTCGTCTGCGTCGTTGCGTGATCGACCGCGCCTGCGTCATCCCTGAGGGGATGGTCATCGGTGAAAACGCGGAAGAAGACGCGCGTCGTTTCTACCGTTCGGAAGAGGGGATCGTGTTAGTTACACGGGAAATGTTGCGGAAGCTGCAGATCAAACAGGAGCGATGATGCAGGTTTTACACGTATGTTCTGAGATGTTCCCGTTGTTAAAAACGGGCGGTCTGGCAGATGTTCTGGGTGCATTACCGGCAGCGCAAATCGCCGGAGGCGTGGATACCCGAGTCCTGCTGCCCGCCTTTCCGGATATCCGGCGCGGCATTCCTGATGCAAAGGTTGTGACCCGCCGTGAAACGTTTGCCGGACGCATTACCCTGCTGTTTGGACATTACAATGGCGTAGGGATTTACCTGATTGACGCGCCGCACCTGTACGACCGACCGGGCAGCCCGTATCACGATACGAACCTGTTCGCCTACACCGATAACGTGCTGCGCTTTGCGCTGCTCGGCTGGGTCGGCGCTGAAATGGCGACGGGGCTGGATCCGTTCTGGCGCCCGAACGTGGTGCACGCGCATGACTGGCACGCCGGGCTTGCCCCGGCGTATCTCGCCGCGCGCGGCCACCCGGCCAAATCGGTCTTCACCGTGCATAACCTGGCGTACCAGGGGATGTACTACGCGCACCATATGAATGACATCGATCTGCCATGGTCGTTCTATAACATGCACGGGCTGGAGTTCAACGGGCAGATCTCGTTCCTGAAAGCCGGGCTCTATTACGCCGATCACATCACGGCGGTCAGCCCAACCTATGCGCGAGAAATCACCCAGCCGGCGTTTGGCTACGGCATGGAAGGGTTGCTGCAGCAGCGCCATCGGGAAGGCCGCCTGTCGGGCATTCTGAACGGCGTGGATGAACAGATCTGGAGCCCGGAAACCGATCTCCTGCTGGCGGCGCGCTATGGCCGTGATTCCGTGGAAGACAAAGCGGAAAACAAACGCCAGCTGCAGATTGCGATGGGTCTGAAGGTTAACGACAAAGTGCCGCTGTTTGCGGTGGTCAGCCGCCTGACCAGCCAGAAAGGGCTGGATCTGGTGCTGGAGGCGCTGCCCGGTTTGCTGGAGCAGGGGGGACAGCTGGCGCTGCTTGGCGCGGGCGACCCGGTGCTGCAGGAAGGTTTCCTTGCCGCCGCCGCGGAACACCCGGGGCAGGTGGGCGTGCAGATTGGCTACCACGAGGCGTTCTCGCACCGCATCATGGGCGGCGCGGACGTCATCCTGGTGCCCAGCCGCTTCGAACCCTGCGGCCTGACGCAGCTTTACGGCCTGAAATACGGCACGCTGCCGTTGGTGCGCCGCACGGGCGGGCTGGCGGATACCGTATCCGACAGCTCTCTGGAAAACCTGGCGGACGGTATCGCCAGCGGGTTTGTCTTTGAGGACAGTAATGCCTGGTCGCTGCTTCGGGCGATTCGGCGTGCGTTCGTCTTGTGGTCCCGACCATCGCTCTGGCGTTACGTTCAGCGTCAGGCGATGTCCATGGACTTTAGCTGGCACGTCGCGGCGCAGTCGTACCGCGATCTCTATCAACGCTTGATGTAACGAGGCGAAGTTACTGATATGAACGCTCCATTTAGCTACTCTTCACCCACGCTCAGCGTTGAGGCGTTAAAGCACTCCATCGCCTACAAGCTGATGTTCACCATCGGGAAAGATCCGGTCATCGCCAACAAGCACGAGTGGCTGAACGCCACCCTGTTTGCGGTGCGCGACCGTTTAGTTGAACGCTGGCTGCGCTCAAACCGCGCCCAGCTCTCGCAGGAAACGCGTCAGGTTTACTACCTGTCGATGGAATTTTTGATTGGCCGCACGCTGTCCAACGCGCTGCTGTCGCTCGGCATTTACGACGACGTCAAAACCGCCCTGGAAGAGATGGGGCTGGATTTAGAAGAGCTGATTGACGAAGAGAACGACCCGGGCCTCGGCAACGGCGGCCTGGGACGTCTTGCCGCCTGCTTCCTCGACTCGCTGGCGACGCTGGCGCTGCCGGGCCGCGGCTACGGCATTCGCTACGACTACGGCATGTTCAAGCAGAACATCGTCGACGGGCGGCAGAAAGAGTCCCCGGACTACTGGCTGGAGTACGGCAACCCGTGGGAGTTCAAGCGCCACAACACGCGCTACAAGGTGCGCTTTGGCGGGCGTATTCAGCAGGAAGGAAAAAAATCCCGCTGGGTGGAAACGGAAGAAATCCTGGCCGTGGCCTACGACCAGATCATCCCCGGCTATGACACCGACGCCACCAACACGCTGCGCCTGTGGAGCGCCCAGGCGAGTAGCGAAATTAACCTCGGTAAATTCAACCAGGGGGACTACTTTGCGGCAGTGGAAGATAAAAACCACTCCGAGAACGTCTCCCGCGTGCTGTATCCGGACGACTCGACCTACTCCGGCCGCGAGCTGCGCCTGCGTCAGGAGTATTTCCTCGTTTCGGCGACGATTCAGGACATCCTCAGCCGCCACCACCAGCTGCACAAAACCTACGCCAACCTGGCGGAGAAAACCGCGATCCACCTTAACGACACCCATCCGGTGCTCTCTATTCCCGAGCTGATGCGCCTGCTGATCGACGAGCATAAGTTCAGCTGGGATGACGCCTTTGAGGTGACCTGTCAGGTGTTCTCGTACACCAACCACACGCTGATGAGCGAGGCGCTGGAGACGTGGCCGGTGGATATGCTCGGCAAAATCCTGCCGCGCCATCTGCAGATTATCTTTGAGATTAACGACTACTTCCTCAAGACCCTGCAGGAGCAGTATCCGAACGATACCGGGCTGCTGAGCCGCGCGTCCATCATTGATGAATCGAACGGACGCCGCGTGCGCATGGCCTGGCTGGCGGTCGTCATCAGCCACAAGGTCAACGGCGTGTCCGGGCTCCACTCGAACCTGATGGTGCAGTCGCTGTTTGCGGACTTCGCGAAGATCTTCCCGACGCGGTTCTGCAACGTGACCAACGGCGTCACCCCGCGCCGCTGGCTGGCGCTGGCCAACCAGCCGCTCTCCGAGGTGCTGGACGAAAATATTGGCCGCACCTGGCGTACCGACCTGAGCCAGCTGAGCGAGCTGGAACAGCATATTGATTTCCCGACGGTGAACAAGGCCGTGCGCGAAGCCAAGCTGCTGAACAAAAAGCGTCTGGCGGTCTGGCTGGCGATGCACCTCAACGTGGTGGCAAACCCGAAAGCGCTGTTCGACGTGCAGATCAAACGCATCCACGAGTACAAGCGTCAGCTGATGAACGTGCTGCACGTGATCACCCATTACAACCGCATCAAGGCCGATCCGACGGCCGAATGGGTGCCGCGCGTGAAGATCTTCGCCGGCAAGGCGGCGTCGGCCTACTACATGGCGAAGCACATCATTCATCTCATCAACGACGTGGCGAAGGTGGTCAACCAGGATCCGGACATTGGCGACAAGCTGAAGGTGGTCTTCATTCCAAACTACAGCGTCAGCCTGGCGCAGCTGATCATCCCGGCGGCGGATCTCTCTGAGCAGATTTCCACGGCGGGGACGGAAGCGTCCGGCACCAGTAACATGAAGTTTGCCCTTAACGGCGCGCTGACCATCGGCACGCTTGACGGGGCGAACGTCGAGATGCTGGAGCACGTGGGCGAAGAAAATATCTTTATCTTCGGTAATACGACGGAAGAGGTGGAGGCGCTGCGCAGGAAAGGCTACTCGCCGCGTCAGTATTACGAAGAGGATGAAGAGTTGCGCCAGGTGCTGACGCAGATCGCGACCGGCGTGTTTAGCCCTGATGAACCGAGCCGCTATCGCGATCTGGTCGATTCGCTGATTAACTTTGGCGATCACTACCAGGTGCTGGCGGATTACCGCAGCTACGTGGACTGTCAGGACAAGGTGGACGAGCTGTATCGCCAGCCGGAGAAGTGGACCAGCGCCGCGATGTATAACATCGCCAATATGGGCTATTTCTCGTCAGACAGGACCATCAAGGAGTATGCCGATACGATCTGGCATATTGATCCGGTGAGGCTGTAAAAACAAAGCCCGGTGGCGCTGCGCTTACCGGGCCTACGGGATCGAGTAGGCCGGGTAAGGCGGAGCCGCCACCCGGCTTTTTTCAATTACGACGCCAACGACAGCTCACGCTTTCCCGCATTTTGCAGCAGCCACTGCGCCACGCGAGACTGCTGCTCGGCATTCAGCCACATCCCTTCTTTGGTGCGGCGCCAGATGGCGTCGTCCAGACGACGCACCCACTCGTGCTCCACCAGATAGCGCAGCTCGGCTTCGTACAGCTCGTGGCCGAAATGCTCGCCCAGATCCGCAATGTCCTTCGCCTCACCCAGGAACAGCTCGGTATTGCTGCCGTAGGTGCGGGCGTAGTGGCGCGCCATGCCTTCGGTGATGAACGGGAAGCGACGGCGCAGCTTCGCGGCGTAATCATCGCGGTTATCGCCGATATCACCGCCGGGCAGCACCGCACCCTTGGTCCATGCCGGGCCAATGCCTTTGTAGTACGGCGCCAGTTTTTCCAGCGCGTGCTCGGCCAGCTTGCGGTAGGTGGTAAGCTTGCCGCCAAATACCGACAGCAGCGGCGCCTGGCCGTCAACGTCGTGAATATCCAGCGTATAGTCGCGGGTAATCGCCTGCGGAGAGTCAGACTCGTCATCGCACAGCGGGCGCACGCCGGAGTAGGTCCAGACCACGTCGTCGCGCGACAGCTGTTTCTTAAAGTGCGCGTTATACACTTTGAGCAGGTAGTTCACTTCGCTCTCGTCGATCTCCACGCTTTTCGGATCGCCTTTGTACTCCACGTCGGTGGTGCCAACGATCGAGAATTCGTCCATCCACGGGATCACAAACACGATGCGCTTGTCTTCGTTCTGCAGAATGTAGGCCTGCTTCTGGGTATGCACGCGCGGTACCACGATGTGGCTGCCCTTGATCAGGCGGATGCCGTACGGTGAAGGCAGATGCATGCCGTCATCGAAGAACTGCTTCACCCACGGACCGGTGGCGTTCACCAGGCCGCGCGCTTTCCAGCTGAACTTCTCGCCGGTATCGATATCTTCCGCCTCGACAATCCACAGGCCGTTTTCACGACGGGCAGCGGTCGCGCGGGTGCGGGTTTTCACCTCGCCGCCTTTCTTCTCGACCATCTGCGCATTCGCCAGTACCAGACGCGCATCGTCCACCCAGCAGTCGGAATATTCGAATCCGCGCACGATTTCAGGCTTAAGGACCGATTCTGAGCCAAAACGCAACCCTTTCGAACCCGGGAGGCTGGTGCGCTTACCCAGATGATCGTACATAAACAGACCAATTCGGATCATCCACGCCGGACGCAGGTGCGGGCGATGGGGCAGGCGGAAGCGCATCGGAATCGCCAGATGCGGGGCCATTTTGAGCAGCACTTCACGTTCGGCCAGCGCTTCGCTAACCAGGCGGAATTCGTAGTGTTCCAGGTAGCGCAGGCCACCGTGAATCAGCTTGGAGCTGGCGGACGACGTCGCGCAGGCGAGATCGTTAGCTTCCAGCATCAGTACGGATAAACCGCGTCCTGCGGCATCGACCGCAATACCGGCACCGTTGATGCCACCGCCTATCACAATCAGATCTTTGGTTTCCATAACACCCTCATGCACTTTCGTTAAAGCTCAGAAATGTTCGATATCGCTCATAATAGCAAAGGAACGCGCTTTTGGTAACATCAAAAAAACAATTTAGAGTGATATGGATAACATAATGGCGTTTACCCGCCGCCAGGACGTACACTACGGGGTAAAATAGTGCGGTCTGATGCCCTTTCCCCTCACCCTAACCCTCTCCCCAGAGGGGCGAGGGAATGGTTTGCTCCCTCTCCCTTATAGGGAGAGGGCTGGGGTGAGGGTCAGCAAGCCGCATAAAATCTGAATAACAGAAAGAGAACACCATGGATCAGTTTGAATGTATTAACGTAGAAGAAGCCCACCAGAAGATGCACCAGGGAAAAGCGGTGCTGGTGGACATCCGCGATCCGCAGAGTTTTGCGATGGGCCATACGCCGGGCGCGTTTCATCTCACCAACGACACGCTGGGCGCGTTTATGCGCGATAACGACTTCGACACGCCGGTCATGGTCATGTGCTACCACGGCAACAGCAGCAAAGGCGCGGCGCAGTATCTGCTCCAGCAGGGTTATGACGCGGTTTACAGCGTCGACGGCGGCTTCGATGCCTGGCATCGTCATTTCCCGGCGGAAGTGGAATACGCGTTTGAGCGCTAATCCCGCTATACTGTCCCCTTTTGTGTGGAAATAAGCGACCGCTGCCCATGTTGATGATCACCTCTTTTACCAACCCGCGCGTCGCCCAGGCGTTTGTCGACTATATGGCGACGCAGGGCGTTATTCTGACTATTCAGCAACATACGCAGACCGACGTCTGGCTGGCCGATGAGAGCCAGGCCGGGCGGGTAAACGAGGAGCTGGCGCGTTTTCTTGAGAACCCTGGCGACCCTCGCTATCTGGCGGCAAGCTGGCAGTCTGGCCAGACGGGCAGCGGACTGCACTACAGCCGCTTTCCCTTCCTTGCCACTATTCGCGAACGCGCGGGCCCGTTTACGCTGCTGCTGATGGCGGCCTGCATTATCGTCTTCATTATTATGAACGTGGTGGGCGACCAGAGCGTGATGATTGCCCTGGCCTGGCCCTATGACCCGTCTCTTGAGTTTGACGTCTGGCGCTACTTTACCCACGCGCTGATGCACTTCTCGGTGATGCATATCCTCTTTAACCTGCTGTGGTGGTGGTATCTCGGCGGCGCCGTTGAAAAGCGCCTGGGCAGCGGCAAGCTGATCGTTATCACCATTATCAGCGCCCTGCTGAGCGGCTACGTACAGCACAAGTTTAGCGGGCCGTGGTTCGGCGGGCTGTCGGGCGTCGTGTATGCCCTGATGGGCTACGTCTGGCTTCGTGGGGAGCGCGATCCGGAAAGCGGCATCTATCTGCAGCGCGGATTAATAACCTTTGCGTTAATATGGCTAATTGCCGGATGGTTTGATCTGTTTGGTATGTCTATCGCCAACGGTGCGCACGTCGCCGGGCTGGCCGTGGGGCTGGCGATGGCCTTTGCCGACACGCTCCATGCGCGAAAACGAACATAATTCTCAGGGATAATTGATGAAACAAACACAACGTCATGACGCCATTATCGAGCTGGTTAAAAAACAGGGATACGTCAGCACCGAAGAGCTGGTCGAGCAGTTTGCCGTCAGCCCGCAAACCATCCGTCGTGACCTGAACGACCTGGCCGATCAGAACCGTATTCTTCGCCACCACGGCGGGGCGGCGCTGCCGTCCAGTTCGGTCAACACCTCCTGGCACGACCGTAAAGCCACGCAGACGGCGGAGAAAGAACGCATTGCCCGTAAAGTGGCAAGCCAGATCCCCAACGGGGCGACGCTGTTTATTGATATCGGCACCACGCCGGAAGCGGTCGCCCATGCCCTGCTGGATCACGAGAACCTGCGCGTGGTGACCAACAACCTGAACGTCGCCAACACCCTGATGCAGAAAGACGATTTCCGCATCATCCTCGCGGGCGGCGAGCTGCGCAGCCGCGACGGCGGGATTATCGGCGAAGCGACCCTCGATTTTATCTCTCAGTTCCGCCTCGACTTCGGCATTCTGGGGATCAGCGGCATCGACAGCGACGGCTCGCTGCTGGAGTTTGATTACCACGAGGTGCGCACCAAGCGCGCGATCATTGAAAACTCACGCCACGTGATGCTGGTGGTGGACCATTCGAAGTTTGGCCGTAACGCGATGGTGAACATGGGAAGCATCAGCATGGTGGATGCGGTCTATACCGACGTGATGCCGCCAGCGGGCGTGATGCAGGTGATTAAGGATAATAATTTGCAGTTAGAGTTGTGTTGAAAAGCCGTTCTCCCTCTCCCTGTGGGAGAGGGCCGGGGTGAGGGCATCAGGCCGCACAAAACCTAAACGCCGTACCCCATCATCTTCAATAATTGCTGCGCATGCTGCACCGCGTCCTGACGATGCGCCACGCCCAGCTTCTGGTACAGGTTGCGGATATGCGTTTTGATGGTGGTCGCCGCCACCGCCAGCTCGCCGGCAATCTGCTCGTTGCTGTAGCCGGAATAGATCAGCCCCAGCACCTGCCATTCTCGCTGGGTGAGCGGGCTGGTGCGGATAAGCTCCGGCACTTCCGGATGGTTCAGCAGACGTTCAACAAAGTTCTCATCAAAATGCGCGAACTTGTGCCGATGGTGCTGGTTAATCTCGCGCAAAATACGCTGGGCGCGATGCTGATCCAGCTCCGGCAGCGTGTTGAGCTGAATAAGCTGGCGCAGCTGCTGCGCCATCACTTCACCCTCAATCACAAAGTGGCTGATAAACCCGGTGCGGTTCGCCAGCTGCAGCGCTTCCAGCAGCACGCGCTGGGCGTCGTTTTTACGACCCGCCTGCCAGTAAAGCTGGTTAAGCAGCAGCAGGTTGCGGTTCAGGTCGCTCATCAGGCGCAGGCTGCGCGCGTTCTCGTTCAGCTCTTCCAGCACGATCTCCGCGGGCTCTAATTCGCCGAGCAGGATCTGCGCGCGGGCAATGTTGCGCCACTGGCTCTGCAGGAAGTGGTTGTTCGCAAATTCCGGTTTTGGGGTCTGACGCAGCCAGTTGGCGGCGGATTTTTTATCGCCGGTCATCTGCCAGTAAATCACCCGGACCTTATCGGCGTTTGACACCCAGTCGCTGTGATACTGACCGTTGCCGAGCAGGTTTTCCAGGCGGTTAAGATGGTTTCGGGCGTTATCGAGATCGCCGCGCGCCAGCGAGCACTGCACCAGCAGCGCCAGACACTGCAGCTGCTGCTGGGGCTGGAAGCTCGACAGCACGTCCACACCCTGGCGGGCGCAGCTTTCTGCTTCATCCAGACGCGACCACGCCCACAGCAGCTGAGCGCGAATACGCAACAGGAACTCGTGCATCGGCAGCTGTTCCAGATGCTGCTCACGAATCAGCTGAAACGCTTTCTCCTGGTTTTCCCACGCGGCCTGCAGGAACCCCTGCGCGAATAAAATCTCGCTCTGCTGGATCAGGCTCCACAGCGCGTAGTGCCAGACGTCATGACGACGCGCCATCTGTTCGGTTTGCTGCATGAGTGAAAGCGAACGCGTGAGGTCGCCTTTGCAGTGCAGCACTTCACCATGCACCGAGGTCGCCACGATGCGGCTGTAGAAGTTAGCCAGCGGCAGTTCAGCCAGCGCGACCATCGCCAGCCGTTCCGCTTCTTCCGGATCGCCATCGTTAATGGCCACCTGAGCACGCAGGGCGTTGAACTCGCCGTGCAGGGTGGTATCCATTTCGCTTTCCATCTCCTGCTCGGCGCGCGCCAGCAGGGTATTCACTTCGCTGTAGCGATGCTGGCTTTGCATCAGCCAGGCCTGCAGCAGCACCAGACGCGGGTTCTCCAGCAGGCTTTCCCACGGCAGGGCTTTGAGGGACTCTTCCAGCAGCGTCAGTTCGCTGTGGTTAAACAGGCCCCAGGCATGATTGAGGAGGATATCGCGCAGCATGCTGGCATCACCGGCGGCCAGCGCGTGGTGGATGGCCTCGCTCGGGAAGCCTTGCGCCATCCAGCTTTCGGCGGCGGCGCGGTGAATTTCCGGGAGTTCAACCGCCAGCTCCCACTGACAGCGCTGGCGCAGGAAACTGCCAAACAGCGGGTGATAGCTAAACCACTCGCCCGGATCGTCCATGCGCGTCAGGAACAGGCCCTGACGTTCAATCTCTTCCAGCTGCAGCTGGCCGTTTTCACAGCCCGTCACCCGCACGATCAGCGCGTCGTTCATGGAGCGCAGCAGGGAGCTTTTCAGCAGGAAATTACGCGTTGAAGGATCGACGCTGTCGAGCACCTCGTCCACCAGGTAGTCAGAAAGGTGGCTGGCGTTGATGCCTGCCAGACGGCGCGCCGACTGATGCGCCGGACTGTTGTTTTGCCGGGCAGAGAGGGCGATGAGCTGCAGCGCGGTGGCCCAGCCGGCAACGTCGTCACACAGACGGCTGCTTTCGGCGGCCTCGATCGGCGAGGTCAGGCGGCAGTCGAAGAACTGTTTCGCTTCCTGATGGGTAAAGGCCAGCTGCTGGCTGCCGATTTCCAGAAGCTGATCGCGCACGCGCAGGTTGGCAATACCCAGCTGCGGCAGGTTGCGTGACAGCACCACCAGCGTCAGGTTTTCCGGCTGATGGCGCAGGAAGAAACGCATCGATTCATGGATCACCGGGTTCGTAATGAGATGGTAATCATCAATCACCACGTAAAGCGGGCGATGCCATTCGGCCAGTTCGATGAACAGCTGAGAGAAAAGGGAGGACAGGCTGGCGTACTGGCGCTTTTGCACCATCACCTCACTGGCGACGCAGTGTCCATGGGTGGCTTGCTGTATTGCGGCAATCAGATAGCTGGCAAAACGTTCTTGCTGATTATCTCCCTCATCAAGAGAGTACCAGCCAAGATCGCTCTTACCTGCGGCCCATTGCGAAATGAGCGTTGTTTTTCCATAACCTGCAGGGCTCGTAACCAGCGCCAGTCGGAAATTATGCGCGCCGGAAAGTTTAGCCAGCAGACGCTCGCGGACCACTGTATGGTCAAGACGAACCGGGCGACTTAATTTAGACGGAATCAACATAGGTTTCACTTCACTGTGGGGAACGAGAGATTTTATTTTTTTTGCGCTTCGTAATTAATGGGTATAAGTTCGGCCAATAAGTTAACTATTGCAAGTTATGTCTGGATTTGGTGGCTGTGAATTTGCACTCTGTCACAAAACATTCAGGCTGAGAATGGAACTTTCTGGAAAGGTGTTTGATGCCCCGTCAATGCTGGCTTGTATGGCTGCGTTGCGGCTGCGCTGAAACTGGTTTCAGGAAGGGATAGTGACGTCAAATTTAATATACTGCCGGTAAAGTTAAGAGAGATGAATAATCTCCTTAGCGATTACCCTATTGCAGAAATATTATTCTGCGTAAGTAATTATTTCGGAGGGTTTTAATTTCACCCGAAACCGTATTTCATTTTTTTGACATTCTCCTCGGTTACTTTTTTCTCTTCACCGCACACTCGCACTATGCTCTGAGAGTGGCCTCGATCACACTTTTATGCTCATCCCCGCTACTCCTCCCTGTCTAATCCCCCACGGGATGAGGAAGAGGGGAAATGAGCCAGGCACACTAGCGCCAACTTGTGTTTTCTTTCTAAAGGATGCCGATCCCCTATGTCACAGCCTACCTTCAACAAAGCTCAATTCCAGGCTGCCCTGACGCGTCAGTGGCAGCGTTTTGGCCTTCATGCTGCAACCGAAATGACGCCTCACCAGTGGTGGCAGGCAGTGAGCGGTGCGCTCGCAGAACAGCTGGATGCTCAGCCTTTGGCAAAGCCGGTGAAGAACCAGCGTCATGTAAACTACATTTCAATGGAGTTCCTGATTGGCCGTCTGACGGGCAACAACCTGTTGAACCTCGGCTGGTACCAGGAGGTTGGCGACGTTCTTAAAGAACACGACATTAACCTGACCGATCTGCTCGAAGAAGAGATTGACCCGGCGCTGGGCAACGGCGGTCTGGGACGTCTGGCGGCCTGCTTCCTGGACTCCATGGCGACCGTCGGCCAGTCGGCGATCGGCTACGGCCTGAACTACCAGTACGGCCTGTTCCGCCAGTCCTTCGCTGACGGCCATCAGATGGAAGCGCCGGACGACTGGCATCGCAATACCTATCCGTGGTTCCGCCACAACGCGCAGCTGGATGTTCAGGTGGGCATTGGCGGGAAAGTGACGAAACAAGGTCTCTGGGAACCGGCGTTCACCATTACCGGCGAAGCCTGGGATCTGCCGGTGCTTGGCTACCGTAACGGCGTGGCGCAGCCGCTGCGTCTGTGGCAGGCGAAGCACGCGCATCCGTTTAACCTGACCAAATTCAACGACGGCGATTTCCTGCGTGCCGAGCAGCAGGGCATCGACGCCGAGAAGCTGACCAAAGTCCTCTACCCGAACGACAACCACCTGGCCGGTAAAAAGCTGCGCCTGATGCAGCAGTACTTCCAGTGCGCCTGCTCCGTGGCGGACATCCTGCGTCGTCATCACCTGGCGGACCGCAAGCTGGCGCAGCTGCCGGACTTCGAGGTGATTCAGCTCAACGACACGCACCCGACCATCGCCATTCCTGAACTGCTGCGCGTGCTGATCGACGAGCATCAGCTGGCCTGGGACGACGCCTGGGCCATCACCAGCCGCACCTTCGCCTACACCAACCACACCCTGATGCCGGAAGCGCTCGAGTGCTGGGACGAGAAGCTGGTGAAAGCGCTGCTGCCGCGCCACATGCAGATCATCAACAAGATTAACGACAAGTTTAAAAAGCAGGTGGATAAAACCTGGCCGGGCAACAAGGCGGTCTGGGCGAAGCTTGCGGTGGTGCACGATAAGCAGGTGCGCATGGCGAACATGTGCGTGGTGAGCGGCTTTGCGGTGAACGGCGTCGCGGCCCTGCACTCGGATCTGGTCGTCAAAGATCTGTTCCCGGAATATCACCAGCTGTGGCCGACCAAATTCCACAACGTGACCAACGGCATCACGCCGCGTCGCTGGATCAAGCAGTGCAACCCGCTGCTGGCCGGCCTGCTGGATAAGACCCTGAAGAAAGAGTGGGCCAACGATCTGGACCAGCTCATCAACCTGGAAAAATACGCCGACGACGCGAAGTTCCGCGAGCAGTACCGTGCCATCAAGCTGGAGAACAAGGTTCGCCTGGCGGCGTTCGTGAAGGCACGCACCGGGATTGATATCAGCCCGAATGCGATTTTCGATATCCAGATCAAACGCCTGCACGAGTACAAACGTCAGCACCTGAACCTGCTGCACATTCTGGCGCTGTACAAAGAGATCCGCGAGAACCCGCAGGCAGACCGCGTGCCGCGCGTGTTCCTGTTCGGGGCGAAAGCGGCGCCGGGCTACTACCTGGCGAAAAACATCATCCTCGCCATTAATAAAGTGGCGGCAGCGATTAACAGCGATCCGAAAGTGGGCGACAAGCTGAAGGTGGTGTTCCTGCCGGATTACTGCGTCTCGGCGGCGGAAATGCTGATCCCGGCGGCGGATATCTCCGAGCAGATTTCGACGGCCGGAAAAGAAGCGTCCGGCACCGGCAACATGAAGCTGGCGCTTAACGGCGCGCTGACCGTCGGCACGCTCGACGGAGCCAACGTCGAAATCGCCGAGAAGGTCGGTGAAGAGAATATCTTTATCTTCGGCCATACCGTGGAAGAGGTGAAGGCCATTAAGGCCAAAGGCTACGACCCGGTGAAATGGCGTAAGAAAGACAAGGTGCTGGATGCGGTGCTGAAAGAGCTGGAAAGCGGAAAATACAGCGACGGCGACAAGCACGCGTTTGACCAGATGCTGCACAGCATGGACAAGCACGGCGGTGACCCGTATCTGGTGATGGCGGACTTCACGGCCTACGTGGAAGCGCAAAAGCAGGTCGACGTGCTGTATCGCGACCAGGAAGCGTGGACCCGGGCGTGCATCCTGAGCACCGCCCGCTGCGGTATGTTCAGCTCTGACCGCTCAATCCGTGATTATCAGGCTCGTATCTGGCAGGCAAAACGCTAAGGAAGCGCGATGGAGAGTAAACGTCTGGACAGTGCCGCGCAGGCGGCGGGGATCAGCCTCAGTTACATTAATGCTCACGGCAAACCACAGTCTATTGGCGCCGACACCAAAAGACGTTTGCTGGATGCTATGCACAAAACCGACGCGAAAGCGTCGGCTGCACCGGTGCCGACCGTGAAGGTATTCACCGCAGGCAAAAAGATGGCGCTCGCGGTGGAGGGGCGCGGCGAGTTTAGCTGGCTGCTCACCGCTGAAGAGGGGCATCAGCACAAAGGCCACGCCACCGGCGGCAAAACGTTTACCCTTCCGGCGAAGCTGCCGGAGGGCTATCACAGCCTGACGCTCACCCAGGGCGAAGAGCGTTTTCACTGCCGGATTATCGTCGCGCCAAAACGCTGCTACGAGCCGCAGGCGCTGCTCGAAGGCAAAAAGCTGTGGGGCGCCTGCGTGCAGCTCTACACGCTGCGCTCCGACAGCAACTGGGGCATCGGCGACTTTGGCGATCTGAAGAACATGCTGGCCTCCGTGGGCGAGCGCGGCGGGGCGTTTATCGGCCTCAACCCGATCCACGCCCTCTATCCGGCGAACCCGGAAAGCGCCAGCCCGTACAGCCCGTCCTCCCGCCGCTGGCTGAACGTGATTTATATCGACGTTAACGCGTTAGATGACTTCAAAAACAGCAAAGAGGCGCAGGCCTGGTGGACGCTCAGCACCACGCAGCAGGCGCTGAAGCAGGCGCGCGAAGCCGACTGGGTGGACTATTCCACCGTCACGGCGCTGAAAATGGCGGCGCTGCGTCTGGCGTGGAAAGGCTTTTCGCAGCGTGACGACGAGCAGATGTCGGCCTTCCGCGAATTTGTGATGCAGGAGGGGGAAAGCCTCTACTGGCAGGCGGCGTTCGATGCGCTGCACGCGTATCAGGTGAAAGAGGATGAAATGCGCTGGGGCTGGCCGGTCTGGCCTGAAGCGTATCAATCCGTCGATACGCCCGAAGTGAAGTCGTTTTGTGAAAAACATGCCGATGAAGTGGACTTCTACCTGTGGCTGCAGTGGCTGGCGTACAGCCAGTTTGCCGCCTGCTGGCAGGTGAGCCAGGGCTATAAGATGCCGATCGGCCTGTATCGCGATCTGGCCGTGGGCGTAGCGGAAGGCGGCGCGGAAACCTGGTGCGACCGTGAGCTTTATTGCCTGAAGGCCTCCGTGGGGGCGCCGCCGGATATTCTTGGCCCGCTGGGCCAGAACTGGGGCCTGCCGCCGATGGATCCGCACGTTATGGCGGCACGCGCCTACGAGCCGTTTATCGACCTGCTGCGTGCGAACATGCAGAACTGCGGCGCGCTGCGTATCGACCACGTGATGTCCGTGCTGCGCCTGTGGTGGATCCCGTACGGTGAAACGGCCGATCGCGGGGCGTACGTGCAGTATCCGGTTGACGATCTGCTGTCGATCCTTGCCCTGGAAAGCAAGCGCCATCGGTGCATGGTGATCGGTGAAGATCTCGGGACCGTGCCGGTGGAAATCGTCAGCAAGCTCCGCGACAGCGGCGTCTACTCCTATAAAGTGCTCTATTTTGAAAACGACCATGAGAAAACCTTCCGCGCGCCGCAAGCGTACCCTGAACAGTCAATGGCAGTCGCGACGACGCATGACCTTCCTACGCTTCGTGGCTATTGGGAAAGCGGCGATCTGACGCTCGGCAAAACGCTGGGCCTCTATCCTGATGAAGAGGTGCTGCGCGGCCTGTATCAGGACCGCGAGCTCTCCAAACAGGGGCTGCTGGATGCGCTGCACAAGCAGGGCTGTCTGCCGAAACGTGCCGGGCATAAGGCGTCATTGATGTCGATGACCGCCACCCTCAATCGGGGCCTGCAGCGCTACATTGCCGACAGCAACAGCGCCCTGCTGGGCCTGCAGCCGGAAGACTGGATTGATATGGCGGAGCCGGTGAACATTCCGGGCACCAGCTATCAGTACAAGAACTGGCGTCGCAAGCTGTCCACCACGCTTGAGAAGATGTTTGCCGATGACGGGGTGAACAGGCTGATTAAGGATTTGGATAAGCGCAGAAGGGCGGTGGGTAAGAAGCGATAAATCACACCCCTCACCCCAACCCCTCTCCCCATAGGGGCTCGATCGGTTCCCTCTCCCCTATGGGGAGAGGGTTAGGGTGAGGGGCATCAAACCACCATATTCAACAGCAGCACCCCGACCAGACCACACACCGAAATAATGGTTTCCAGCGCGGACCAGGACTTGATGGTTTCACCGATCGTCAGGTTGAAGTACTCCTTGAACAGCCAGAAGCCCGGGTCGTTAACGTGAGAGAAAATCACGCTACCGGAACCGACGGCGATAACCATCAGCTCAGGGCTCACGCCCGTGGTGGCAATCAGCGGGGCAACGATACCGCCTGCGGTGATCGCCGCAACGGTCGCAGAGCCCAGCGCAATACGCAGAACCGCGGCGATAGACCAGGCCATCAGGAGCGGCGACACGTTGGTTTCATGCATCATCGCGGCGATGTATTTGTCCACGCCGCTGTCAACCAGCACCTGCTTGAAGGCACCGCCACCGCCGATGATCAGGAGCATCATGGCAATGATTTTGATGGAAGAGGTCAGCGTGTCGTTGATCTGATCCATTGAACGCCCGCGGTTAAGGCCGAAGGTGAACATCGCGATCAGCACCGCAATCAGCGTTGCCATCACCGGGTCACCCAGGAATTCCGCGACGGACAGGAACGCATGGCCTTTCGGCAGAACCATCTCTGCTACGGCGCGCATCGCCATCAGGATCACCGGTACCAGAGAGGTCCAGACGCTGACGCCAAAGCCAGGCATCTCTTCTTCGGTGAAGGTTTTGGCGCTGTACAGACCTTCCGGAATCGGCTTATCGATGCCTTTCAGGAAGCGGGCATACACCGGGCCTGCCAGAATCACCGTCGGGATCGCCAGAATGGTACCGAACAGCAGGGTTTTACCCATATCGGCATGGAAAATGGTTGCGATAGCGGTTGGACCCGGGTGCGGCGGCAGGAAGCCGTGGGTCACGGAGAGCGCCGCAGCCATTGGCACGCCGACATACAGCAGCGGGATGCTCGCCGCGGCCGCGATGGTGAACACCAGCGGCAGCATCAGCACGAAGCCCACTTCATAGAACAGCGCGAAGCCGACGGTAAAGCCGGTTAACACCACTGCCCACTGAATGTTCTTTTTGCCAAATTTGTCGATAAGCGTGGTGGCAATACGCTGGGCGCCACCGCAGTCCGCCAGCATTTTGCCGAGCATGGCGCCGAAGCCCATGATCAGCGCCAGGCTGCCGAGCGTGCCGCCGACGCCGGCTTTAATGGAGCTGATAACTTTTACCAGCGGCATGCCCTGCATCAGACCGACTGCAAGTGCCACCAGAACCAGAGCGATAAACCCGTTCATTTTGAAACGGATCATCAAGAGCAGTAATAACACAACACCGATAGCAACGATGACTAATGGCATGATTTACCTGGCCTTTGAATTGTTATGGGTAACGTCATTGTTTCAACGACACGTTCCGATTGTCCCAACTGGGAACAGAGAAGTAACGGCACTAATACTGATGCCTTGGAAACCATTAAGTTTAGTCGGCTGTTATGAGTGTGTTTAGTGCCCACGAGAATGATACGGGTAACATGGCGTGATTGAGAATCACCCTGGCAGGCAAAATGTGAATTATGAGACGCAGCTCAACATATAGAGGGGAGGTAAACGCAAAACGGCAACGCACGTTGCCGTTTTTAGTGTTTGTTCCCTCTCCCTGTGGGAGAGGGCCAGGGTGAGGGCATCAAACCGCACTGTCTCTGTAGGCCCGGTAAGCGCAGCGCCACCGGGCAAAGACAGACGGCTTAGTAGTAAGAGTGCTCGCCGCGCTGGTGTTCGGTCAGGTCACGCACGCCCTTCAGTTCCGGGAACTCGTTCAGCAGCTGCTTCTCGATCCCTTCTTTCAGGGTCACATCCACCATTGAACAGCCGTTACAGCCGCCGCCAAACTGCAGGATCGCCAGGCCGTCTTCCGTGATTTCCATCAGGGAAACGCGGCCGCCGTGGCCCGCCAGCTGCGGGTTGATCTGGGATTGCAGCAGATACTCGACGCGCTCCATCAGCGGGGCATCGTCAGACACTTTACGCATCTTCGCGTTCGGCGCTTTCAGGGTCAGCTGAGAGCCCAGCTGATCGGTGACGAAGTCGATCTCCGCATCTTCAAGATACGGTGCGCTCAGCTCATCAACGTAGGCGGTGAGCTGTTCAAACTTAAGGGCAGTGTCGGTGGCTTCCACGGCGTCCGGAGGACAATAAGAAACACCACATTCTGCATTCGGCGTGCCTGGATTGATCACAAACACGCGGATCTGCGTCCCTTCTTCCTGATTTGCCAGCAGTTTGGCAAAGTGCGCTTGTGCAGAATCGGAAATACGGATCATAGCTTTGGCCTAATAGTTGACTAAATTACCTGGGTATAATCATACGCCCATTGAAGAAGGGCTACAAGGTACGGCACAGACACCATACCTGAACCGACGCGGCGCCGCTTCGCAAAAGCAGTCGGGAAAGTTCAGCAACGGTACTGCCCGTGGTGACGACATCATCCACAATCGCGATATGGAGACCGTTGACCGGCAATTCAAGCCGAAAGGCATTCTTGAGGTTTCTTTTGCGCAGCCGGGCGCTGAGCTGATGCTGGATGGCGGTGGCATGTACGCGTGTTAGCGCACCGGCCTCGTACCGGCAGCCGAGCCACCGGGCGAGGGGACGGCAGATTAGGTCACTCTGGTTATAGCCGCGCCGCCAGTGCCGACGTCGGTATAAGGGAACATTCACCACCATGTCGACTTTCGCCAGCGCCCGGTGACGTCGTGCCTGCAAAACCGCCAGCAACAGCAGGCGGGCAAGGGGCTGCGCCAGCGCGCTCTGCCCGGAAAACTTCAGCGCGTGAACCAGCCCGCTCAGCGGCGGAACATAATCATCCACCGCCACCAGCGCTTGCCACGGCGGGGATTTTTTCAGGCAACGGCCGCAGGGCAGCGAGGGATTTGTGGCCGGTAAACCACATTGCGGGCAGGTTCCGATTCGCCATTGCAGCGAGCCCGTGCAGACGGAGCAGATGCCCCAGGCGCTGAGGGCAAGCGGCATTTTGCATAGCCAGCACAAGCCGGGCACTGTTAGCATGTTCAACCTCCATGTCAAAAAAGAGAACAGTAACGGATGAAGACGCTGTGGTGGCAGACCGTTGGGACAGGAAATTGCCATCTTGTGCTGCTGCACGGATGGGGCCTGAATGCGGAAGTGTGGCATTGCATAAACGAGGAACTTGCCTCGCAATTTACATTGCATCTGGTTGATCTACCGGGGTATGGCCGCAGCCACGGCTACGGTGCGATGACGCTCGAAGAGATGGCGCAGGTGGTGGTTGACGCGGCGCCACAACATGCCATCTGGCTGGGCTGGAGCCTTGGCGGGCTGGTGGCAAGCCAGATTGCGCTTTCCTGGCCCGAACGCGTAAAGGCGCTGGTGACGGTGGCGTCGTCGCCCTGCTTTAGCGCGCAGGAGGCGTGGCCCGGCATAAAGCCTGACGTGCTGGCGGGCTTCCAGCAGCAGCTGAGCGACGATTTCCAGCGCACCGTAGAGCGGTTCCTCGCGCTGCAGACGATGGGGACGGAAACCGCGCGACAGGATGCCAGAGCGCTGAAGCAGGTGGTGCTCTCTTTGCCGATGCCGGACGTTGGGGTGCTCAACGGCGGTCTAGAAATCCTGAAAACGGTCGACCTGCGCGAGCCGCTGGCCGCGCTGGCGATGCCGCATCTGCGTATCTATGGCTATCTTGACGGCCTGGTCCCGCGCAAAGTGGTTCCGCTTCTGGATGCGCTCTGGCCGGACAGCGAATCGCAGGTCATTGCCAAAGCCGCGCATGCCCCGTTTATCTCTCATCCGACGGAGTTTTGTTCAGCGCTCGTTGCGTTAAGTCAACGTTTAGACTGATTATTTTCTATCCAGCCTGGAAAAAGTAACACACCGCAACCATACTCGAGATGTCGTTGCGGTTGTTCTGCCTACGATAATCAAAACAACAATCCTATGGAGAGTCAGGCTATGAAACTTGTTACAGGTATTGTCACTTCTCTGGTTATTGGGTCACTGTCCTTTGGCGTCTTTGCGGCAAAAGAGCTGGAAAAAGATAAAGTTGCCGGAATGAATCTGACGAAAATTGGTGAGATTTCTACGTCTGACACCACCGCGCCGATGGACGCGAGAAAAGAGCTGTCGAAGAAAGCGGATGAGCTGGGCGGAACGTACTACGTTGTCACCAGCGCTGAAAAACAGACCAAAAACGTGCGTGCAACGGCGGACGTCTACAAGTAATACGATAAAGCCAGGCAGCGATGCCTGGCTTTGCTAACGCAGCGCCCACCACTCCCTGAGGCAGGCCTTGCCTTCCGGACAGCTTTTACAGCTGCCGGAGAGACAGCCGTCTGCGTCTTCCTGAATCCGCACGGCTTTCCCCATGGCCTCCAGTCTTTCCAGCATGGCATCGATCATCGGCTGCGGCGTATGCAGGCTGAGGCTCAGCTGTTTCGCCTCCATCCGCCCCTGCAGCGCCAGCAGGTCACGAACCTGAATCAACGATGCCATGTGGTGTGCTCCTTAGTGACAGTCGCCAGCCGGACTGCTGCAGCAGGTCGCGGCGGTTTTACAGTTTGCCAGCAGGTCGATGTCGACGCGGCTGCGTGCCCGGCGCAGCAGGCCGAGCACGATCGCGTTAAACAGCACGACCGCGAGAATGCAGATCAGGCTGTAGCGCGGGTGCTGGCTGAAGTTAACGGTCTGATAAAACAGCGTCGCCAGCGAGTAGGCGATATTCAGCCCCCACAGGATGGAGAAGCCCATCCAGCCGCGGCTGGATTCGCGGGCAATTGCCCCCATCACCGAGATGCACGGAATGTAGAGCAGAACGAAGATGAGATAGCTGTAGGCCGCGGACGCGCTGCCAAATTTCTCGCCCATCACGCCCATGGCACCGGTCGCCATTTCGCCGTCGCCTTTGCTGGCCTCAATCGGGTTCGCCAGCACGCTCAGGCTGAAGGTGTCCTTCAGGCTCTGCCAGGTCTCCTCTACGGCACCCAGCAGTTCGTCACCGAGGTGAAACGCGGCCGGATCAAATTCCTGTTCCTGAATGTTCTCCGCGGTGTAAAGCGTGTTCAGGGTGCCGACAACCACCTCTTTCGCCATCGCGCCGGTGAACAGCCCGACGGTCGCCTGCCAGTTATCCTCATGTACGCCAATCGGTTTGAAGACCGGGGTGATGACGCGGCTGACGGAGGCGAGAGCAGAGTCGTTGATGTTATCTGCCGCCTGCCCGCTGAGGGTGAAGCTGTTCAGCGCGCTCAGGAAAATGCTGACGATGACAATCACCTTACCGGCGCGCAGGACAAAGCCTTTCAGGCGCTGCCAGGTCTGGATGACCAGGCTTTTCAGATGCGGCACGTGATATACCGGCAGCTCCATCACGAACGGCGAGGCTTCACCGCGCATAATGGTGTGTTTCAGCATCAGACCCGTGAGAATGGCCATCACGATGCCCAGCACGTACAGCGAGAAGACCGCCAGCGCGCCCTGCTGCCCAAAGAAGGCGGCGGCAAAGACGGCGAAGATGGCCAGACGGGCGCCGCAGGACATAAACGGCGCCATCATGATGGTCATCAGACGCTCGCGCGGTGCATCCAGGGTGCGCGCGCCCATCACCGACGGCACGTTGCAGCCGAAGCCGACAATCAGCGGAACGAAGGATTTGCCGGGCAGACCCAGGGCCTGCATCAGGCGGTCCATCACGAACGCGGCGCGCGCCATGTAGCCGGAATCTTCCAGGAACGAGAGGAACAGATACATCATGCCAATCTGCGGCACCAGCGGCAGAACGGTATTGATACCGCCGCCGATCCCCTGCGCGAGGAAGATGGTTAACCATTCCGGGAAGTGCAGGGTGTAGCCTACCCACTGAATCCCGTGTACGAAGATCGCGACGGAACCGGCGTCAAAAATCGGCTGGAGCGCGCCGCCGATGTTGATGGCGAGCAGGAACATCACGTACATCACCAGCAGGAAGATGGGCAAACCGAGGAAGCGGTTAAGCACCACCTTATCCACCGCCGCCGTGAAGCGGCTGGGTTCTGCCGTGAGTGCGTTACTGACCACGTCGCAAATCGAGGCGATGGCCTGGTAACGCGCATCGGCGATGTGCAGCGCCGGGTCGTCCAGCTCGTCGCTGAGACGGGCCACCGTCGCGTCCAGCTTATCTGCCGCATGCCCGGCGTAGGCGCGGCTGTAAATATCCCCTTCCAGCATCTGCAGGCCCAGCCACAGGCGCTGTTTCGCAGGCATGCTTTTGTCCATCTCCTGCGCCAGCAGATCGGCTTCACGCAGCAGCGGCTGAGCGTAATGCACCAGCTCAACGTCGCGATTGCCCGCGTGGCGATCGATCGCCAGCTTCAGGGCATCAATACCGCGAGCGCGCGTCGAGACCAGCGGGACCACCGGGCAGCCCAGGCGCGCGGAGAGCGCATCGACGTCGATGCGCAGCTTTTGTTTCTCCGCAATGTCGAGCATGTTGAGCGCCACGATGCAGGGAATACCCAGCTCCAGCAGCTGCAGCGTCAGGTAGAGGTTGCGCTCGAGGTTGGAGGCGTCGACCACGTTGATCAGCAGGTCAGCGTCACCGCTCAGAATGTAGTGGCAGGCAATTTGCTCATCGAGCGAGGTTTGCGACGAAATGGTGGTAAGGGAGTAGGTGCCGGGAAGATCAACCAGGGTGACCTGGTTGTCCGTTGTCGTGAACTGGCCTTCTTTACGCTCAACCGTCACGCCCGCCCAGTTGCCCACGCGCTGGCGCGCCCCGGTCAGCTGGTTAAAAAGCGTTGTCTTGCCGGAATTAGGATTGCCAATTAAGCCAATCGTTAACTTTTTCATTTTTTTAGACTCACTGAAACCGCTGGCTTGTTATCGGGATAACGCTTCGACTTCTATTAACGCGAGGTCTTTCTTACGCAGGACCAGATTCACGCGCCGGGTTTCGATGTGAACCGGGTCACCTAACGGCGCCACGCGCACGACCTGAAATGACGAGCCGGGCAGCATGCCCAGCGACAGCAGCTTTTGCCGATAGGCCGGGCTAATTTCGCGGGTAAAACCGGTAATTTTCCACGCACTGTCTGGAGTGAATTGCATAACGCCTGATTCCACGAAAGGTTAAATTATCTACTATGGGATGATAATGAGAATAGTTTTTATCAGCAATATTAAAACTGTGACGGAATGTTGTTTACGGTATTAATTTGCGGGCCGTTTGACCTTGCTCAATATTTGCTGACGTGCCGGGAAAACGAAAAGGGGAGTATTTGTTAACGGGGTGATAATTGGTGGTTTAAATATGGCTATGCAATCGGTTTCATATATTTCGATATGATTTTATTCCCCTCTCCCCATGGGAGCGAGGGAGAAAAGACCGCACTGTGCGATCCCCTCTCCCCTTTGGGGAGAGGGTTAGGGTGAGGGGCATTGACAACCTTAGCGCTTCTTGCCCATCGCGGCCGCCAGCGCATCCATCATCGCGCTATTACCCGCAGGCTGTGCCTCACGTCCGCGCGGTTTTGCCGCCTTCGCTGCCGGGCGCTGCTGCTCGCGGCCGCCGCCATTGCCGCCACGGCGCGCGTTGGTTTCGCCCGGCTGCTCGTCCAGACGCATGGTCAGGGCGATACGCTTGCGCTGCAGGTCCACTTCCAGCACTTTCACCTTCACGATGTCGCCTGCTTTGACCACGGTGTGCGGATCTTCAACGAACTTGTCGGCCAGGGATGAGATATGGACCAGACCGTCCTGATGCACGCCGATATCCACAAACGCGCCGAAGTTGGTAACGTTGGTTACCGCCCCTTCCAGCACCATGCCGGGCAGCAGATCGTTCATGGTTTCCACGCCGTCAGCAAAGGTGGCCGTTTTAAACTCGGGACGCGGATCGCGGCCCGGCTTTTCCAGCTCTTTAATGATATCGGTGACGGTAGGTACACCAAATTTGTCGTCGGTAAAGTCCGCGGCCTTCAGGTTGCGCAGGGCGCTGCTGTCGCCCATCAGATCCTTCAGGGCCTGCTCGGTGGCGGCCAGAATACGTTCCACCACCGGGTAGGCTTCCGGGTGAACGGTGGAAGCGTCCAGCGGGTTATCGCCGTGGTTGATGCGCAGGAAGCCCGCGCACTGCTCAAAGGCTTTTGGCCCCAGACGGCTCACCTTGAGCAGCTGCTGACGGTTCTGGAACTGGCCGTTCTCGTCGCGCCAGGCGACGATGTTCTGCGCCATCATGCGGGTTAAGCCCGCCACGCGAGTCAGCAGGGGAACGGAGGCGGTGTTCAGGTCCACGCCGACGGCGTTTACGCAGTCTTCCACCACCGCATCCAGCTTGCGCGCCAGCTGAGTCTGGCTCACGTCGTGCTGGTACTGGCCCACGCCGATAGATTTCGGGTCGATCTTCACCAGCTCCGCCAGCGGATCCTGCAGACGGCGAGCGATTGAGACCGCGCCGCGCAGGGAAACGTCCAGATCCGGGAACTCCTGCGCCGCCAGCTCGGACGCGGAATAGACCGAGGCCCCCGCTTCGCTGACGATCACCTTCTGTGCCGTCACTTTCGGGAACTGCTTCTGCACGTCGAGGTAGAAACGCTCGGTTTCGCGGGACGCCGTGCCGTTGCCGATGGCGACCAGCTCGACGTTGTATTTTTCGCACAAAGCGGCAACCACGACGGCCGCTTTCGCTGCCTGGCCGGTGTGCGGGTAGATGGTGTCGGTGGCGACCAGCTTGCCGGTGCCGTCGACCACCGCCACCTTCACGCCGGTACGCAGACCCGGATCGAGACCCATGGTCGCGCGCAGGCCGGCAGGGGCGGCCATCAGCAGGTCGTGCAGGTTACGGGCGAAGACGTTGATGGCTTCATCTTCGGCGCGCTCGCGCACGGTGCCCATCAGCTCGGTTTCGAGGTGCATCAGCACCTTGATGCGCCAGGTCCAGCTCACCACGCCTTTACGCCAGCCGTCTGCCGGGGCGTTGTTCAGGCGCAGGCCGAGGTGATCGATAATGATCTGCTCGCAGTGGCTCTCTTTCGGCGGCTCGTCAAACTGCGGGTCGGCATTCAGGGAGAGCTGCAGCACGCCTTCGTTGCGGCCGCGGAACATCGCCAGCGCGCGGTGTGAAGGGGTCGTAGAGATCGGTTCGTGGTGATCGAAGTAGTCGCGGAATTTCGCGCCTTCTTCCTCTTTCCCCGCAACGACGGTTGAGACGATGTGCGCGTTCTTCCACAGGTAATCACGCACCTTAGCCAGCAGCGCGGCGTCTTCGGCGAAGCGCTCCATCAGAATGTAGCGTGCGCCGTCGAGGGCGGCTTTGGTGTCCGCGACGCCTTTGTCGGCGTCGATGAATTTCGCCGCTTCGGTATCCGGATCGTGGGAAGGTTCGTTCCACAGCAGGTCGGCCAGCGGCTCAAGGCCCGCTTCGATGGCAATTTGCCCGCGCGTGCGGCGCTTCGGCTTGTACGGCAGATAGAGGTCTTCGAGTTCGGTTTTGCTCAGGGTGCCGTTAATGGCGCTTTCCAGTTCGCCGGTCAGCTTGCCCTGTTCGCCGATGGACTTGAGGATCGCCTGACGACGTTCTTCCAGCTCGCGCAGATAGCCCAGACGGGTCTCCAGGTTACGCAGCTGCGTGTCGTCCAGACCGCCGGTGACTTCCTTACGATAGCGTGCAATAAACGGCACGGTGTTCCCTTCATCAAGCAGGCGAACGGCAGCTTCTACCTGTTCGGCTCTGGCCTGAATATCACCCGCAATAATGCGGCAGAGCGAATCTTTCATCATGGCTTTATCATCTGTTGAGTCGAAAAAATCAGGGGATAGTTATACGGGCTGACACGGCAAAATGCCAGCCGGGGAGGGCGCTCTCGGACTATTTTACGTAGACGATCTCATTAACATACCAGCTGGCTTCACCGGCTGGGGTCTGCACGACGGCCAGATCGCCCACTTCCTTTTTCAGCAGCGCGCGGGCCATCGGGGAGTCGATGGAGATGTAATCCTTACGACCAAAAATTTCATCGTAGCCGACGATGCGAAAACGCAGGGTGTCACCGTCGTCGTTTTCAATCTCCACCCACGCGCCGAAGAACACTTTGCCCTCCTGCTGCGGGGAATAATCGACGATTTTGAGGTTCTCCAGGCACTTCGTCAGATAGCGAACCCGGCGGTCAATCTCGCGTAGCCGCTTTTTATTGTACTGATAGTCAGCGTTTTCGCTGCGATCGCCCAGGCTTGCCGCCCAGGTCACTTTCTTGGTCACTTCCGGGCGCTCTTCGCGCCAGAGGTAATCCATCTCTTTTTTGAGTTTTTCATACCCTTCGCGGGTGATCAGGGGCGTTTTCATGGTAAAGCCTTTGCTGCCGGTTTTCTGTCTTGCGCACAATACGTACCACACAGTGTAACAGACAGGATTAATAATGATTTATGTGATGAAATGAGCAGATAAGCTGCTGTTAAATATGCTTTGTAACAATTTCGACTAGAATTTATACCAGAATTAACTGGTCGAATACGTGCACTTTTTTAGAATACGCTGTTACAAAGACTATCCGAACCTTTGGGAGTACACACAATGCAAGAGAACTACAAAATTCTGGTCGTGGATGACGACATGCGCCTGCGTGCGCTGCTGGAACGTTATCTGACCGAGCAGGGCTTCCAGGTTCGTAGCGTCGCGAACGCTGAGCAGATGGACCGTCTGCTGACCCGTGAATCTTTCCACCTGATGGTGCTCGATCTGATGCTGCCAGGTGAAGACGGGCTTTCTATCTGCCGCCGTCTGCGCAGCCAGAGCAACCCGATGCCGATCATCATGGTGACGGCGAAGGGCGAGGAAGTTGACCGTATCGTGGGCCTCGAAATCGGCGCGGACGACTACATTCCAAAACCGTTTAACCCGCGCGAGCTGCTGGCGCGTATTCGCGCCGTGCTGCGCCGTCAGGCGAACGAACTGCCGGGCGCGCCGTCGCAGGAAGAAGCCGTCATTGCGTTCGGCAAGTTCAAGCTGAACCTCGGCACGCGCGAGATGTTCCGTGAAGACGAGCCTATGCCGCTCACCAGCGGCGAGTTTGCGGTACTGAAAGCGCTGGTTAGCCACCCGCGTGAGCCGCTTTCCCGCGACAAGCTGATGAACCTGGCGCGCGGTCGCGAATACTCCGCAATGGAACGCTCTATCGACGTGCAGATCTCCCGCCTGCGCCGCATGGTGGAAGAAGATCCTGCGCACCCTCGTTATATTCAGACCGTATGGGGTCTGGGCTACGTGTTTGTCCCGGACGGCTCTAAAGCATGAGGCGAATGCGCTTCTCGCCGCGAAGCTCGTTTGCCCGCACCCTGTTACTGATCGTCACCCTGCTGTTCGTCAGCCTGGTGACGACCTACCTGGTGGTGCTGAACTTTGCGATTCTGCCGAGCCTCCAGCAGTTTAATAAGGTCCTGGCTTACGAAGTCCGTATGCTGATGACAGACAAACTGCAGCTGGAGGACGGCACGCAGCTGGTTGTCCCCCCCGCGTTTCGCCGTGAAATCTACCGTGAGCTGGGCATTTCGCTCTACTCAAATGAGGCGGCAGAAGACGCCGGCCTGCGCTGGGCGCAGCACTACGAATTCCTCAGCCAGCAGATGGCGCAGCAGCTGGGGGGCCCGACGGAAGTGCGCGTTGAGGTCAACAAAAGCTCGCCCGTCGTCTGGCTGAAAACCTGGCTGTCGCCCAATATCTGGGTGCGCGTCCCGCTGACGGAAATCCATCAGGGCGACTTCTCGCCGCTGTTCCGCTACACCCTGGCGATTATGCTGCTGGCGATAGGCGGCGCCTGGCTGTTTATCCGCATACAGAACCGACCGCTGGTCGACCTGGAGCACGCTGCGCTGCAGGTCGGTAAAGGGATTATTCCCCCTCCGCTGCGCGAGTATGGCGCCTCGGAAGTCCGTTCGGTGACGCGCGCGTTTAACCATATGGCGGCAGGCGTGAAGCAGCTGGCGGATGACCGTACGCTGCTGATGGCGGGCGTGAGCCATGACCTGCGCACCCCCCTGACGCGTATCCGTCTGGCGACGGAGATGATGGGAGAAGAGGACGGTTATCTCGCCGAGTCCATCAACAAGGACATCGAAGAGTGTAACGCCATCATTGAGCAGTTCATCGACTACCTGCGCACCGGTCAGGAGATGCCGATGGAGATGGCGGATCTCAACGCGGTGCTGGGCGAAGTGGTGGCGGCGGAAAGCGGCTACGAGCGCGAGATTGATACCGACCTTCAGGCGGGCGAGATTCAGGTGCGCATGCACCCGCTCTCTATAAAGCGTGCGGTTGCCAACATGGTGGTCAACGCGGCGCGCTACGGCAACGGCTGGATTAAGGTCAGCAGCGGGTCCGAACTCAACCGCGCCTGGTTCCAGGTGGAAGACGACGGTCCGGGCATCAAGCCCGAGCAGCGTAAGCATCTGTTCCAGCCGTTTGTGCGCGGCGACAGCGCGCGCAGCACCAGCGGTACGGGCTTAGGCCTGGCGATTGTTCAGCGTATTGTGGATAACCATAACGGGCTGCTGGAGATTGGCACCAGCGAACGGGGTGGGTTGAGCATTCGCGCCTGGCTGCCGGTGCCGGTGACGCGGGGGCAGGTGAAAGAGAGTTAAAAAAAGGGTGGCACGAGCCACCCTTTTTCGTAGGTCGGGTAAGGCGAAGCCGCCACCCGACATGGACTACAGTTTTGGACCCGCGCTCACCAGCGCAGCACCCGCCGGGGTATCGGTATACTTCTCGAAGTTCTCAATAAACAGCTTCGCCAGCGATTCCGCCTTCTCGCGCCACTGTTCCGGCGAACCGTACGTGTTGCGCGGGTCGAGGATATGCGTATCCACACCCGGCAGCGACGTTGGGATCGCCAGGTCAAACATCGGCAGCGTAAAGGTTTCGGCGTCGTCCAGAGAACCGTCCAGAATCGCGTCGATAATCGCGCGGGTATCTTTGATAGAGATACGTTTGCCGGTACCGTTCCAGCCGGTGTTCACCAGATATGCCTGCGCGCCGGACGCCTGCATGCGTTTCACCAGCACTTCAGCGTACTGCGTCGGGTGCAGCGACAGGAAGGCCGCGCCGAAGCAGGCGGAGAAGGTTGGGGTTGGCTCCGTCACGCCGCGCTCGGTACCCGCCAGTTTGGCCGTAAAGCCAGAGAGGAAGTGGTACTGCGTCTGGCTGGCCGTCAGGCGAGATACCGGAGGCAGCACGCCGAACGCATCCGCCGTCAGGAAAATGACCTTCGTGGCATGGCCCGCTTTTGACACCGGCTTCACGATGTTGTCGATGTGGTAGATCGGGTATGAGACGCGGGTATTTTCGGTTTTTGAGGCGTCGTCAAAGTCGATAGAGCCGTCGGCACGCACGGTGACGTTTTCCAGCAGCGCATCGCGACGGATCGCGTGGAAGATATCCGGCTCCGCCTCTTCAGACAGGCGAATGGTCTTCGCGTAGCAGCCGCCTTCAAAGTTAAACACGCCGTCATCGTCCCAGCCGTGTTCGTCATCGCCAATCAGACGACGTTTCGGATCGGTGGACAGGGTGGTTTTCCCGGTGCCGGACAGGCCGAAGAAGACCGCCACGTCGCCTTTCTCGCCGACGTTCGCCGAGCAGTGCATGGAGGCGATGCCGCGCAGCGGCAGCAGGTAGTTCATGACCGAGAACATCCCTTTCTTCATCTCGCCGCCGTACCAGGTACCGCCGATCAGCTGGATACGCTCGGTCAGGTTGAAGGCCACAAAGTTTTCGGAGTTCAGGCCCTGCTCTTTCCACTGTGGGTTGGTGCATTTCGCGCCGTTCATTACGATGAAGTCAGGCGTGAAGTCCTGCAGCTCTTCGTCGGTTGGACGAATAAACATGTTCTTCACGAAATGCGCCTGCCAGGCCACTTCGGTAATGAAACGCACGGAGAGACGGGTGTCGGCGTTAGCGCCGCAGAAAGCGTCGACAATGAAAAGACGCTTGCCGGAAAGTTGATGGGTGACGAGCCCTTTCAGGTGCTGCCAGGTTTCCGGGGAGAGCGGTTTGTTGTCGTTCTTCCCTTTGCCCTTGTCAGCCCACCACAGCGTATCGCGGGTGGTTTCGTCTCGGACGATATACTTATCTTTCGGCGAACGACCGGTAAAAATACCGGTATCGACGGCGATAGCACCAAGATTCGTCAACACACCACGCTCGTATCCTTCCAGTGCTGGATTGAGCTCTTCCTGATACAGCGTATCGTAGTCGGGGTTGTAGACGATTTCCTGGACGTCGTGAATACCATAAGCCTTGAGATCTTGCGGGGTTAAACCAGTAACACGCATATCACTGCTCCTTAGCCAATATGTACTGCCTGAAATTGTAGGGTTTTTCTGAGGTTGTTTACCGCGACGGGGCTCATAGATTCATGCATCTGGACAAAACCCTTACTAACGGAAAACGCTGCGACTCCAGTCACAGCGCAGGCGGATTATCGCAGGAATCGCTTTTTGGTTGGGGAAAATGTTCCTAAAAGGTTAAACGCTGGTGATTTTATCGGAAGGAATGTGAATGTAATCGCATACACGTAAGAAAATTACGTAAGAGTTACATTGGGAAAACGATTCAGCTTGGGGGGGGTTACCCCTCACCCTAACCCTCTCCCCAAAGGGGAGAGGGAACTAATACACCCTCTCCCCTTTGGGGAGAGGGCAGGGTGAGGGGGAAAGAGGCTTAGTGAACCTGCGGATCCGCCGGGGAGGCGTTGTTGCGGATCTCAGCGATATCCATCGAATTGAACACATAGTGCGTACCGCAGTAGTCACAGTGCATATCAATTTCGCCGTCTTCCGCCATGATGCTGTCGATCTCTTCATCCGGCAGGGTTTTCAGCGCGCCTGCACAGCGCTCGCGGGAACAGGTGCACTTAAATTCCACGGACTGCGGGTCGTAGACGGTTACTTCTTCTTCGTGGTACAGACGCCACAGCACGTCGGTCGCCGACAGGGTGAACAGCTCTTCCGCTTTAATGGTTTCAGTCAGCGTCGCTAGGTGCTCAAAGTCATTGGTCTGCGCATCCTGCGCAGGCAGAACCTGCAGCAGCATACCGCCCGCAGCGGGCTGGCCGTCCACTTCGCCGGTGCGGATGAACAGACGCGTCGGCAGCTGTTCAGAACGCATGAAGTAATCTTCCAGGCAGGCAGCGAGGGTGTCGCCTTCCAGACCCACCACGCCCTGATAGCGTTCACCTTCCTCAGGGGAGATGGTGATCACCAGGTAGCCATTACCCACCAGCGTTTTGAGGTCCGCGTTTTCAGGCACGTCTCCCTGAACGCGCGCCACGCCGCGCATCTGCTGCTGGTTATTGCCGTTGATCACCGCCAGCGTCATCGGACCATCGCCCTGCAGCTGCACGGTGATATCACCGGCAAATTTCAGCGTTGCGGTCAGCAGGCTGGTGGCAACCAGCAGTTCGCCCAACAGGGTCTTCACCGGCAGCGGGTAGTTGTGGTTTTCCAGAATCTGTTTCCAGGTTTCGGATACGGTGACCAGCTCGCCGCGCACGGCGAATTGTTCAAACAGATAGCGGTGTAATTGGTCGTGTTGGGCCATTTTCATCTCTCGTGCGGGTGAGGTTACTCGGTCTCACCGTGTTTAAATTTCATCAGATCGCGGCGCTCTTTTTTATCCGGACGCCGGTCCGGGTGGGGCATGGTCAGCGCATTCATTTTGCGCGCCAGCGCGGTCTTCTCGCGCTTTTCTGTGCTCTCTGCCGTCTCTTCATAAAGCAGTACGGCTTCCGTTGCGGGCCGCCGCTGTTCGGTAATGGCTTTAATCACCACCGTACGTTCATCGTTGCCCTGACGCAGCGTTAAGGTGGCATTTAGCTCAACCAGCTTGCTCGGCTTGCTGCGCTGGCCGTTGTAATGCACTTTACCGCCGTCAACCATCTCGCGGGCAAGAGCGCGCGTTTTATAAAAACGGGCTGCCCACAGCCATTTATCCAGTCTTACCCCGTCTGAGGGTTTTTCTTTCATGGCGTCTCCTTCACGGTCAGCGAGGGGATCATCTGGCGATAGTCGTTCAGTCCCGGGTGGCGCAGATAGCTTTTTTCAGCCAGACCAGAGTCAGGATTGGTGACGCCCAGACAGTAGCGAATGCCAAACCTTGCCGCGGAATCCAGAATGGGCTCGCTGTCATCAATGAACAGCGTGCGTTCCGGCTGCAAACCCGTCTCTTCCTTCACCGCATGCCACAAACGCTGATCCTCTTTCGGATAACCAAATGTGTGGGTGGAAAGTAATAAATCAAGGTGCGATGCCAGACCCGTGTGCTCCAGCTTCACCGCCAGGTTATGCGGATGCGCGTTGGTCAGCAAAATACGGCGCTTGCCGCTGGCTTTCAGCGCGTCCAGAAAGGGCACGGTATCCTCGCGCAGAACGGCGCGTGGGCCCTGGGCGGTGGTCATGGCACAAATATCCAGACCGAGGCGCTCGCTCCAGTAGTCAAGACAGTACCAGTTTAGCGTATGCTGGACCGCGCTATATTGCGAACGAATGAATGCCTGCGCTTCTGCCGGGGTGATCCCCTGCTGCTGGCCATAGGTTTCAGGAACCAGCGTTTGCCAGAAATAGTTATCAAAGGCGAGATCGAGCAGCGTGCCGTCCATATCCAGCAGAACGGTATCAACCTCCTGCCAGGCGATATCAAGATGCATTAGGGGAACTCCAGCCAGAAGAAACGTGCGCGACAGGGTAGCACATCTTGTCGCGCAACGACGTTATCAGATCAGGCTCTCAGACGAGGGGATCAGCTTAGGGTTGAGGCAGTTTTCGTAATATTGCTGGATGTCGGCAAGCCGCGTACGCGAGCGCTGGTAGCGGCGCAGGGCCATAAAGCCGTTCCAGAAAATGGCGATCAGCATGGCGGTCATCAGCAGGGAGGTGCCGATGTAACGCCACAAACCTGCGCTGTCCGGCATCCGGTGCAGGCCGATATGGCGCGTGCCGTTGGCATCGGTGTAGATGCTTGTGACAATCCCTTCGGCGCTGAACGGCGTTTGCATTAGCATCTGCGCCAGGCGCTGGAATTGACTCCACTGTTCCTGCGCCGGGTAGTCATACAGCGCAACCTGCGGGTAAGGCTGATCGACCAGGTCGCTGCCCTCATCGCTGACAATGACAAACCCGCCCGGTGCCGGACTGTTCAGCGCCTGAGCCGCACGGGTGGTCTCGCGCATCATGAACGGCGATGTGGAGGTGGCGACCAGGTTATCCAGCGATTCAGCGCTCACCGGACGCAGCAGCACGTTGACGCCGTCCAGCCGTCCCGCTTCGGCGCGTTTCACCAGCGAGTCCCAGTCTTTACTGTTACCCAGGTTAACCAGGGCGTTTTTAAGACGTATGCACTCATCCTGAGAGGAGCATAAGTCCTGCGTTTTCAGGACGATGTCGCCAAAATCATCCAGCAGGACCATGCCTGACTTCTGAATGGCCGAGCGCAGCGCCGGACTGACGCGCGGGTCATCGTCCGGTTTCGGGTGCAGCTGCCGATTTACAGTCTGGCTAAGGGCCGTGGCTTTATTCACCACTTCGGATTCCGGCAGCGGCAGCGGCGGCGCGTCGTTCCAGACAATTTGCGAGCAATCGAACGGCATGAACGGTGAGCTCTGGCGGGTGTTCCACGCCCCCGGGGCGTGAATATTGCACATCCCGGTACCCTTCAGGCGCAGCGTGTCCCCCACGCGTACGCCGGCTTCATCCAGCTTGTTGACGCTGGTCGCTTCAATGGTTTGCGCCCCTTTGATCCACGACAGGGTGAATTTGATGGGCATATCCAGCGGGACGAAAAGCAGCAGCATCACTAAGACCAGCGCCGCGCCACCGGCGATGACCGCGCTGCGCAGCCAGTGCTGAAGCGGGAAATTTTTCACTTCATCATGCAGGGACAAGAAGCGTCCCTGGCGCACAACGTGGCGGTCAAGGTAGATATCAATATCGGTTTTCTGCCCTAAGTCCTGCGCAATCCACGGCTGCCAGTGGCGAGGGTAGATCAGGTCGATAATGCCGAGCGAAATATTGTTGAGATGTTCCTGATCGTTCTCACCGAACAGGCCCCAGCGCTTTGGCGTACCGCGCAGGCAGTGGATCTCGCGTAGCGAGGTTTTGGCCGGTGGGGCAAAGAGGCCCCAAAGCCCGCCCGCCAGCAGCAGCACCGCGCCTCCCGCCAGCCAGGGAACAAACACATCCGGCGTGAGCAGGCAGAAAAAAAAGAGCAGAAAGGCAGCGACGATCAGAATGGCTTCACGGATGCCGTCCGGGCGGCTCAGCGCATACTCTTCATGCGTCTCCTGGCGAATGTTCAGCAGTTCGATCTGCTCCGTCTCTTCGCCACGAATGGAAGCCTGCTTCGAGCTCGCCCGCTCCAGCGCAAAGCGCGGGGCTTCCTGAAGGTATTCATTCAGGGTATGGCCGTTAAGCGAGATAACCAGAGGCAACGAGTCGGTGTGGATCAGCTCAACGCTGTTTTCGTCATTAATGTACTGCTCCCAGGACGGGGGCAGATGCACTTCGACGGAATCAAGGTAATAGCGCCATTTATTGGGGTCATCAGTGGTGATGCCGTAGCGCGTGATGGAGCGCGTCACGCAGAGCACGGTATCGCTTTGCGCATTCAGCTTTAGCGCGACGGGCGCAGCGGTGGCCCCCGTTGGCCCAGGCGTTAACTGAGAACGGTTCAGAATTTCGAGATAGTTTTCAACCGCGTCGCGCTCGTCTTGCGTGAGTTTACGCGTGCTTGCTCCCGCGAATGCATTTAAAAAGGGCAGACGGTAATGGCGCTGTGTACGACGCCTGTACAACCATCCTGCAACCAATGCGCTGGCCAGCATAGCAGCGAGAACAATCAAAATGGTGCTCATGCTTTCCCCATCTTACTTATCTTCTTACAGGTGTAGTCATTAGCACCTTTACATTGAACGAGAATCTGAGGTTGGCTATCGGCAAGTATGGCGTCGAACTTGAGCATTCTGAAGCGTATCCCAGTGATCGGTGATGATAGCAAAGCCTGTTATGGCGCGATATCAGCAAATTCCTGGAAACATTTCAACCTCTTGACATTTGTTTTGAATTGAGGATTGATCCCAGTTACGTTGCATAAATGTAAATAAAGAACGATTGACATTGCCGAAACCGTGCGGCGTATCGCACAATAACGCCAGTTCTCACTGCTAAGACCCATCACGATGAGCAAACCATTACAAAAACCCACCATTCTGAATGTTGAAACTGTCGCCAAATCGCGCCTGTTTAATGTCGAAAGTGTGGACCTGGAGTTCAGCAACGGTGTGCGTCGCGTTTATGAACGTATGCGCCCCTCTTCGCGCGAAGCGGTGATGATTGTTCCCATTATCGACGATCACCTGATTTTGATCCGCGAATACGCGGTGGGAACGGAATCTTACGAGCTTGGGTTCTCGAAAGGGCTTATCGACCCGGGTGAAACCGTCTTTGAAGCGGCAAATCGCGAGCTGAAAGAAGAGGTGGGTTTTGGCGCGCATGAGCTTTCATTCCTGAAAAAGCTGAGCATGGCGCCGTCCTATTTTTCCAGCAAAATGAATATCGTGGTGGCGGAAGATCTCTATCCTGAAGCGCTGGAAGGGGATGAGCCGGAGCCGCTGCCTCAGGTTCGCTGGCCGTTAGCGCACCTGATGGATCTGCTGGAAGACCCTGACTTTAATGAGGCTCGCAACGTGAGCGCGCTGTTCCTGGTACGGGAGTGGCTGAAGGGGCAGGGGCGACTGTAGGCCATAAAAAAGCCGGGTGGCGGCTTCGCCTTACCCGGCATACGATGCTGTGCCCGGTTTTTACCGGGCATTTTTATGCTTAGAACAGCTCGTGCGTCTCGCCGTTATCGATAATCTCTGTACCCACCTCATGCACCGCCTGCGTGGTTGGCTGGGTGCCCTCGATGAAATACTCTTCGCGACTGTTACCGCCGTTGGCGAGCTGGCCCGTGCTGCGGTCGATATTGACCGTCACCACGCCCGGCGGCGGCGTCAGCGGCTGCTCCGGCACGCCTTCAAGAACGGATTTCATGTACGCATCCCACGCCGGCTGTGCGCTTTTCGCGCCGCCTTCGTAGCCGGAAATCTGATCTTTAATCGCGCCGGAGGCCGTGGTACGACCTAAGTCGCGGCGGTGATCGTCGAAACCGATCCAGACCGAGGTCACCACGCCCGGCCCGTAGCCGGAGAACCACGCATCTTTCGAACTGTTGGTTGTCCCCGTTTTACCGCCGATATCATGGCGCTGCAAATCACGCCCTGCGCGCCAGCCGGTGCCCTGCCAGCCCGGTTCACCGAAGATGTTGGTGTTAAGCGCGCTTTTGATCAGGAACGACAGCGGCGTGTTGATCACATGCGGGGCATATTCCGGCGCGCCGGTCTGCGCGACCAGCGACTGGTTAGCCTGCTCCAGCTGCGGCTGCGGCACGACAATGTTTGGCTGCTCCTGAGACACGGCTGGATCTTCCATGTCCTTGTTTTCAAGCACCTCGGATTTCGGCGTATTGCCGTAAATCACCGGAATATCGCAGTCAGGACAGGCAATCTTCGGCTTCGCCTCGAACAGCACGCCGCCCTGATCGTTTTCGATCTTGCTGATGAAGTACGGGTCAACCAGGAAGCCGCCGTTGGCCATTACCGAGTAGCCACGTGCAACCTGAAGCGGCGTAAAGGAGGCGGAGCCTAACGCCAATGACTCGGTGCGAACGATGTTCTGCGCCGGGAAACCAAAGCGCTGCAGATACTCTGCGGCATAGTCGACGCCCATCGCGCGCATGGCGCGCACCATCACCACGTTTTTCGACTGTCCCAGGCCCTGACGGAGGCGAATAGGACCGGCGTACTCCGCAGGGGAGTTCTTCGGCTGCCAGTCGGAACCGGCACCCGCATCCCAGCGGGAGATTGGCACGTCGTTAAGGATGCTGGCGAGGGTCAAGCCCTTATCCATCGCGGCCGTGTAGAGGAACGGTTTGATATTGGAACCAACCTGACGCAGCGCCTGGGTGGCGCGGTTAAATTTGCTCTGGTTGAAATCAAACCCACCGACCAGGGCCAGGATTGCGCCGTTCTGCGGGTTGATAGAGACGAGGGCCGAGTTGACGTCCGGCACCTGCGCCAGCCACCAGGATTCCCCCACCTTGCGCACCCAGATTTGCTGCCCGGCCTGTACGGCATCGGTCACTTTACGCGGCGTGGCGCCCTGAAGGGTGTCCGAACGGTACGGACGCGCCCAGCGAATACCGTCCATGCGCAGGGAGACGGAGGTACCGTCCGCGAGCGTCGCCACGGCTTCCTGAGGATCGGCCTGCGTCACCACGGCTGGAAGGAGCGGGCCGTAGGTGGGCAGCGCCTTCAGCGTACTGGTGATTTTTTTGCTGTCCCACGCGCTTTCGCCCACCTTCCAGAGCACGTTTGACGGGCCGCGATAGCCGTGACGCATATCGTAGTCTATCACGTTGTTCCGTACCGCTTCCTGCGCCGCCTGCTGGACTTTGCGGGTGACGGTGGTGTACACGCGATAGCCATCTTCATAGGCCTTGTCGCCGTAGCGATTCACCATCTCCTGGCGAACCATCTCGGTCAGGTAAGGAGACGCAAAGGCAATTTCCGGGGCATGGTAGTTAGCGTCAATGACATCGTTACGCGCCTGGTCGTACTCGCTCTGGCTGATATAGCCTTCGCTCAGCATACGTGACAGGACGACGTTACGACGCGCGGTGGCGCGATCGAGGGAGTAGAGCGGGTTAAACGTGGACGGCGCTTTTGGCAGACCGGCGATGGTCGCCATTTCGCTTAAGGTGAGTTGCTCAACAGGCTTACCGAAGTACACCTGTGCGGCAGCCCCCACCCCGTAGGCGCGGTAGCCCAGGTAGATTTTGTTGAGGTACAGCTCAAGGATTTCGTCTTTGCTCAGCAGCTGCTCAATGCGGATTGCAAGAAACACCTCTTTGATCTTACGTATCAGCGTCTTTTCAGGGCTGAGGAAGAAGTTACGCGCCAGCTGCTGCGTAATGGTACTCGCCCCCTGGGAGGCGTGACCCGAGAACAGCGCAATGCTTGCGGCACGGAAAATCCCCACCGGATCGACGCCGTGGTGCTCGTAGAAACGGCTGTCCTCCGTGGCGATAAAGGCTTTTACCATCACGGGTGGAATTTGGTTTAAGGTCAGCGGGATACGACGCTTCTCGCCATACTGCGCCATCAGCTCGCCATCGGCGCTATAGACCTGCATCGGGATCTGGAGGCGCACATCGCGAAGCGTGGCGACATCAGGTAGCTGTGGCTCAATATATTTGTACAAACCGTAAATCGAGCCTGCTCCCAGCAGAATGCAACAGACTGCAAGGATGAATAAATACTTTACGAACTTCACCGGAGATTTCCCATTTGGTTTCACTTGGGCAGTTTCTAAACAATCGCGCAGTAGTATAAAGGCAAGCCTGATTCATTGATATAGCCGTCAAGGAGACGGACGATAAGGAGATCGTGAAGCATGGCTTTCAAAACATGGCAAACGGGCGTTCATATTCAACAGGATAGGGTGCGGATCGTCGCGTTGGCCCGCGAGAAGTCGGGCTGGTGCTTGCGCCGCTGGTGGGCGATTCCTCTGGGCGAAGGCATCATTCGTGACGGCAAAATTTGTCAGCCAGAACAGCTGGTTGATGCGTTGCGCGACTGGCGGAAAACGCTGCCGCACTATCACCGGGTGTTCCTCTCATTCCCGGCGGCACGGACCCTGCAACGCTCGCTTCCCCGCCCGACCGTTGCGCTGCGCGACAGCGAGCAGCTCTCATGGCTTGGCGCCGCGCTCGCGCGCGACCTGGAGATGTCGGCCGATACGCTCTGCTTCGATTACGCGCAGGATACGTTCAGCAATACCTTTCACGTGACGGCCGCACAAAACAAAGAGGTCGATACCCTTCTGACGTTAGCGAAAGCGCTGCGTTTGCGGCTGGTGACCATTACGCCGGATGCCAGCGCGCTGGCGAATCTTCTGCCCGCGCTGGCACCGGCGCAGTGTGTCGCCTGGCGGGACGATCGCCAGTGGCTGTGGGCGATGCGCCACCAGTGGGGGCGGCGCTTGACTACCGAAGCAGAAAACGTGGCCGATCTGGCGGCACTGCTGGCTCTGCGGGCGGATGACGTTGCGCTTTTTGATAGCCAACGTGAGCCGTGGGACATTCTGGAACGCTGCCATGCCCCACTTCCGGAATGCGGGGCGGATTATACCGTTGCGCTGGCGTTAGCCATGAGCGAGGTGCCTGGATGAGCATCATGAACTTTATGCCCTGGCGACAGCAGCGGCGCGCCCGGTGCCTGCGTTTCTGGGGCGTACTCTGGGTCGGCACCGTGCTGTTGACGCTCGCGGCCATTTTCTGTCTGCGGATGAATCCTCTCGTGAGGATCCAGGCGCTGCAAGCGGATCTGAGGGGAGCGCAGTCCGTGCAGCATGTGCTCCTCTCCCGGCAGAGACTCGCCGCACAAGGGCCGATGCCAGAGCAGGAACGTCAAGAACGCGCGTGGCAGCTCGTGTTGGCCTCTCTCTCCGCCGCCATTCCTTCTCAGGTCTGGCTGACAGAGCTGCGCTTTCAGCCTCCCACTCTGATATTGACCGGGTATGCCATCACCCTGCCGGCACTGACTGCGCTGCGCGATGCGTTTGGCCAAATAGCGGGTTTTACCCCCGGAACGGAGGGGGAGCTTCGGCAGGACGGTCAGGGGCGCTGGACGTTCATCCTCCATCTTAAAAGCGAGGGGTAGCGCGTGGACGCTCTGTTAGAACGCTGGTGCGAAAGCCGCCCCTGGGGGCGGGTGCTCTTCTGGTGTCTGGGGAGTCTGCTGGCTGGACTGGCCGCGTGTGGCACCTTGCTCAGACCGGTAGACAGGCAGTGTGCTGAACTAGAACGCCAGCTGATGGAAAACGTCAGGGCTAACGCAGCGTTATGGCCTGCTGTCAGACAGATGCCGTTTCGTTCAGAAACGGCAGTAGCACGGGTGCGAATGCCGTTTTCCCCGCTCGATTTTCAGGGCGATGACGCGGCGCTGGTGCACTGGAAGCCCCTGCAGAACGGAGGGGAACTGATACTGGATCTGGAGTGGAAAGCACTCCCGGCGCTTTTTTCCCGGCTGGCGCAGCGGGATGTGCAGATTGTCGCCTTTACGATTGCGCCACAAGGTACGGCGTTGCGCCTGCGCCTGGAGCTGGAACATGCGAAATAGCACACGATATCTGCTGGTTTGCTCAGCGCTGCTATTAACCGGCATGCGCGACCCGTTTCGCCCGCCTGACGATCCCTGCGCCCTCGGCGAGCTGGCCCAGTGGCACTATCGCGGCATGGTGAGAGGGCAGCAGGCCACCGGCATTTTACAGGATGGACAGAAGCGCTGGTACCGGCTGAAAACGCATGAGCGCTTCCCGGCGGGCTGGACGATAACAGACATCAATGAAACGGAACTGGTTGTTGACGTGGGTGAGGCATGTAAACCAGGAATATGGACGTGGCAACGAGAAGGAACGAAGAAGAATGAATCTACGGATAATGCTGTGGCTACTGGCGTTCAGCCATCCGCTGTGGGCCGCCGCGCCAAAACCGATCACGCTGGTGGTGGATGACGTTCCCGTTGTCCAGGTGCTGCAAAGCCTGGTTGCACAGGAGAACCGTAATCTGGTGGTATCGCCTGACGTCAGCGGCACGCTTTCGCTTAACCTGACGCGCGTTCCCTGGCGTCAGGCGCTGCAGACGGTGGTGAGCAGCGCAGGCCTCGTTTTGCGGGAAGAGGGTGGGATTTTTTACGTGCACACCGCAGCCTGGGAGCGTGAACAGCAGGAACGCGCAGAACAGGAGCGGGCGCGACGACAGCTTGATGCACCGCTGGTGTCTCACGGCATCCCTTTTTCCTATGCCGATGCCGGAGAGCTGCAAAAAGCCGCGGAAAAGCTCCTGAGCCCAAAGGGGAGCTTATCCGTCGACAAACGCACCAACCGGCTGCTGATTCGGGATAACCAGACGGTAGTGGATACGCTGCAGCGCTGGGCCGCTCAGATGGATATTCCGGTCGAACAGGTCGAGCTGGCGGCGCATATTGTGACCATTAATGAAAAAAGCCTGCGTGAGCTGGGGGTGAAGTGGAGTCTCGCCGACGCGACCGACGCGGGCAAGGTTGGACAGCTCACGACGCTGGGCAGCGATCTTTCCGTCGCCAGCGCCACCAGCCACGTGGGCTTTAACATCGGGCGGATCAATGGTCGACTGCTGGATCTGGAGCTCTCTGCGCTGGAGCAGAAACAGCAGGTCGATATCATCGCCAGCCCGCGGCTGCTGGCCTCGCATATGCAGCCGGCCAGCATCAAGCAGGGAAGTGAAATTCCGTATCAGGTGTCAAGCGGTGAGAGCGGGGCAACTTCCGTTGAGTTTAAAGAGGCGGTTTTGGGGATGGAGGTCACGCCGGTGGTCCTGCCCGGTGGACGCGTGCGCCTGAAATTACACATCAGCGAAAATATGCCGGGGCAGGTCCTGCAGCAGGCGGACGGCGAAACGCTGGCGATCGACAAACAGGAGATAGAAACCCAGGTGGAGGTAAAAAGTGGAGAAACGCTGGCGTTGGGTGGAATTTTTTCGCAGAAGAACAAAACCGGCAGCGACAGCGTGCCGGGGCTGGGAAAAATCCCCTGGCTTGGGCAGCTTTTTCGCCACGACGGGAAGGACAATGAACGGCGCGAGTTAGTGGTATTTATTACGCCACGCCTGGTGGGTATTCGCTGACGGGTGACAATCCCCGCAATGATTTTGCATTCAGATTGTTGCAGATGTTTGACGTGGGGCATGAATTAGCATACAAGGAGTACCGATTTGAGTTGGACTGACGTCTTATTACCTTATGCGCCCGGCGCGGTGATTTAATCAGTTGCCAAACAAGCCGGAGTATTGAGATAATTTTTAGTCTGACTCTCGCTCTATTGCATATGAGGTTTCAGTTCATGTCCTGCTACGCTGGGTGTCTGCGAAGCGGGGATTACCATTAACGAATAGTCTTAGTAGTACCGATAAAATGGCAGAGAAACGCAATATCTTTCTGGTTGGGCCTATGGGTGCCGGCAAAAGCACTATTGGGCGTCAGTTAGCTCAACAACTCAATATGGAATTTTACGATTCTGATCAAGAGATTGAGAAACGAACCGGAGCTGATGTGGGCTGGGTTTTCGACGTAGAAGGCGAAGAAGGTTTCCGTGACCGAGAAGAAAAAGTGATCAACGAACTCACGGAAAAACAGGGCATCGTTCTGGCAACAGGCGGCGGCTCTGTGAAATCTCGCGAAACCCGCAACCGTCTCTCCGCCCGTGGCGTAGTGGTCTATCTTGAGACGACCATCGAGAAACAGCTGGCACGTACGCAGCGCGATAAAAAGCGCCCGCTGCTGCAGGTTGAAACGCCACCACGCGAAGTTCTGGAAGCGTTGGCCGATGAACGCAATCCGCTGTATGAAGAGATTGCCGATGTGACCATTCGTACTGACGACCAGAGCGCTAAAGTGGTTGCAAACCAGATTATTCATATGCTGGAAAGCAACTGATTCTGGCTTTATATACACTCGCCTGCGGGTAAAAGCATTAAAGGTGGATGTTGCGTCATGGAGAGGATTACAGTTACTCTCGGGGAACGTAGTTACCCTATCACCATCGCGGCTGGTTTGTTTAACGACCCAGCTTCCTTTTTACCACTGAAAGCGGGTGATCGGGCGATGCTGGTCACCAATGAGACGCTGGCTCCGCTTTATCTCGACCGCGTACGCCACCTGCTTGAGCAGGCGGGCGTAAAAGTCGACAGTGTGATTCTCCCCGATGGCGAGCAGTATAAAAGCCTGACGGTACTGGATACCGTCTTTACCGCATTGCTGCAAAAACCGCACGGTCGCGATACAACACTGCTTGCCCTGGGCGGCGGTGTTGTGGGCGATCTGACCGGCTTTGCGGCCGCAAGCTATCAGCGTGGCGTTCGTTTTATTCAAATCCCGACCACGCTGCTGTCCCAGGTCGACTCCTCTGTCGGCGGCAAAACGGCAGTCAACCACCCGCTCGGCAAAAATATGATTGGCGCGTTCTACCAGCCCGCATCGGTGGTGGTGGATCTCGACTGTCTGAAAACCCTGCCGAAGCGAGAGCTTGCTTCCGGTCTGGCAGAAGTGATCAAATACGGCATTATTCTGGATGGCGAGTTCTTTAGCTGGCTTGAAGAGAATATGGATGCGTTGTTGCGCCTGGATGAGGCTAAGCTGGCATACTGCATTCGCCGTTGTTGTGAACTGAAAGCAGAAGTTGTCGCCGCAGACGAGCGTGAAACGGGCTTACGTGCTTTACTGAATCTTGGGCATACGTTTGGTCACGCCATTGAAGCCGAAATGGGTTACGGCAACTGGCTGCACGGCGAAGCCGTCGCGGCTGGCATGGTGATGGCTGCCCGTACCTCTGAACGTCTGGGTCAGTTTAAGCCGGAAGAGACGGCACGCATCATTGCGCTGCTTGAGCGTGCAGGCTTGCCGGTGACCGGGCCGCAGGAGATGTCGGCGCAAGCGTATTTACCCCACATGATGCGCGATAAAAAAGTATTGGCAGGTGAGATGCGTCTTGTACTCCCGCTTGCAATAGGGAAGAGTGAAGTGCGCGGCGGAGTGCCGCACGATGTCGTTCTTGGCGCTATCGCTGATTGTCAGCAGGCGTAAAAACTAGAAAGGTCAGGCCACTGTCGCAGGTGGTCGTTTAGCTTCAGGTGAAATGCAAAGTCGTTGGCATAAGCCTTTGAGTGGGGTGTTAAATGGATGAATTCAAACCAGAAGACGAGCTGAAACCCGATCCCAGCGATCGTCGTACTGGTCGTTCTCGTCAATCTTCAGAACGTGATAGCGAGCCGCAGATCAACTTTGACGATGTTGATTTGGATGCAGACGATCGTCGTCCTTCGCGCAGCCGCAACGTGCACGAAGAGCGAGCAGAAGAGGATTATGAGTCCGAAGAAGATTCAATGGACGAACAGCCTGTAGAGCGTCGCCCGCGTAAACGTAAAAAAGCCGCTGCGCCAAAACCGGCTTCCCGCCAGTATATTATGATGGGCCTCGGCGTTCTGGTGCTTGTGCTGCTGATTGTCGGCATTGGCTCCGCGCTGAAAGCACCGTCAACGAATTCAACCGAGCGAACCGCCTCCGCCGAGAAGAGCATCAACCTGTCCGGTAACGATGCGTCCAACCAGGCGAATGGCGCACAGCCTGCACCGGGTGCCACTTCTGCAGAGCAGACCGCGGGTAACACCACGGTGCCGCAGGATGTTTCTCTGCCACCTGTCTCTTCCACCCCTGCTCAGGGTCAGGCACCTGCAGCGCCTGAAGGCCAGCAGCGCGTAGAAGTTCAGGGAGATCTGAACAATGCGCTGACGCAGCCGCAGAACCAGCAGCAGGTTGATAACGTCGCGGTGAACTCCACGCTGCCAACTGAGCCGGCAACCGTTGCACCGATTCGCGGCGGTAACGCTCAGCCACAAACGGCTACTGCTGCAGCCGAAACCAAACCGCGCCAGACGCAAACTGCGACGCGTCCTGAACGTAAGCAGGCGGTGATTGAGCCTAAGCGTGAAGCCAAACCTCAGGCCGTAGTCAAAGCGCCTGAAGTGAAAGCCGCTCCGGCACAGCCGAAACACACTGAAACGGCTGCGGTGAGCGAGCCTGCTAAAGCGCCGGTCACCCAGACTGCGCCAAAAGCCACGGCGACCACCACGGCACCGGCTGCCACCGCGGCGCCTGCAGCGACGGCAACCGCCTCCAGCAGCGCGGCAGGCAAAACGGCCGGTAACGTCGGGTCGCTGAAATCGGCGCCATCCAGCAACTACACGCTGCAGCTGAGCAGTTCGTCTAACTATGACAACCTCAACAGCTGGGCGAAAAAATCAAATCTGAAAAACTACGTTGTTTATCAGACGACCCGTAACGGTCAACCGTGGTATGTGCTGGTAAGCGGTGTTTATTCGTCTAAAGATGAAGCAAAACGTGCCGTCGCGGCGCTGCCAGCTGATGTTCAGGCGAAAAACCCGTGGGCGAAACCGATTCATCAGGTTCAGGCCGATCTGAAGTAATGTTTAAAGCGCAGGATGCTGTCGGAGCTTTCTCCACAGCCGGAGAAGGTGTAATCAGTTAGTCAGCATGAAAAAAAATCGCGCTTTTCTGAAATGGGCAGGGGGGAAATACCCCCTGCTCGATGATATTAAAAAGCACCTGCCTGAAGGCGAGTGTCTTATCGAACCTTTCGTGGGTGCGGGATCGGTGTTCCTCAACACCGATTTTTCTCGTTATATCCTGGCGGATATCAACAGCGACCTTATCAGCCTCTATAACATCGTTAAGCTGCGTACCGATGAGTACGTCGCAGAGGCGCGCAAACTGTTCACGCCCGAGACCAATAGCCCGGACGTTTACTATCAGTTCCGCACGGAGTTTAACCAGAGCCAGGATCCGTTCCGCCGCGCGCTGCTGTTCCTCTATCTCAATCGGCATGGTTACAACGGCCTGTGCCGGTATAATCTGCGTGGGGAATTTAACGTGCCTTTTGGCCGCTATAAGCGCCCGTATTTCCCACAGGACGAGCTGTACCACTTTGCCGAAAAAGCACAGCACGCAGAGTTTCATTGCCTCTCCTACGAAGAGTGTATGGAGCTGGCAGGCGTAAACTCGGTGGTTTACTGCGACCCGCCATACGCGCCGCTGTCTGCAACGGCGAACTTCACCGCTTATCACACCAACAGCTTCAGCCCTGCCGAACAGGCGCGTCTGGCGGAGATGGCGGAAAAGCTGGTCAGCAAAAGAATTCCGGTGTTAATTTCGAATCACGACACGCCTGATACGCGCGAATGGTACAAAGCCGCGAAGCATTTTCAGGTCAAGGTGCGGCGCAGCATTAGCAGCAACGGCGGCACACGTAAAAAGGTGGACGAACTCCTGGCTCTTTATCGCCCCTGAGCCGTTTTGCCCGCCGGTAAACACATTTCAAGGAGAAGCGGATGAAACAGTTTTTGATTGCTCCCTCAATTCTGTCGGCCGATTTTGCCCGCCTGGGTGAAGATACGGCTAACGCACTGGCGGCTGGCGCGGATGTCGTCCATTTCGACGTGATGGATAACCACTACGTTCCTAACCTGACCATCGGTCCGATGGTGCTCAAGGCGCTGCGTAACTACGGCATTACCGCGCCGATCGACGTACATCTGATGGTAAAGCCGGTTGATCGCATCGTGCCTGACTTCGCCGCGGCGGGTGCCAGCATCATCACTTTCCATCCGGAAGCCTCTGAACACGTGGACCGCACGCTGCAGCTGATCAAAGAGAACGGCTGTAAGGCGGGCCTGGTGTTTAACCCGGCCACGCCGCTGAGCTACCTCGACCATGTTATGGACAAGCTGGACGTGATACTGCTGATGTCCGTCAACCCGGGCTTCGGCGGTCAGTCGTTCATTCCTCACACGCTGGACAAGCTGCGCGAAGTGCGCCGTCGTATTGATGAGTCAGGCTACGATATTCGCCTGGAAGTGGACGGCGGTGTGAAAGTGAATAACATTGGTGAAATTGCGGCGGCAGGCGCGGATATGTTCGTTGCCGGTTCAGCCATTTTCGACCAGCCGGATTACAAAAAAGTCATTGATGAAATGCGCCGCGAGCTGGCGAAGGTAAGTCATGGATAAATTGCAGACAATTCGGGGTGTGGCGTTTGACCTCGACGGCACGCTGGTCGACAGCGCGCCGGGCTTAACGAGCGCCGTGGACCAGGCGCTGTATGCCCTTGAGCTTCCCGTTGCGGGTGAAGAGCGCGTGGTAACGTGGATTGGCAACGGCGCCGACGTTCTGATGGAGCGCGCGTTAACGTGGGCGCGTCAGGAGCGCGCGTCGCAGCGCTCTGCCCAGGGTAAACCGAGCGTCGATCACGCCGACATCCCGCAGGATGAGCAGCTGCGTATTCTGCGCAAGCTGTTCGATCGTTTCTACGAAGAGACCGTCGAGGAGGGCAGCTTCCTGTTCCCGGACGTTCAGGAAACGCTGAGCGCGCTGCACGCCAAAGGCATCCCGCTGGGTCTGGTGACCAACAAGCCCACGCCGTTCGTTGCGCCTCTGCTGGAAGCGCTCGATATCGCGAAGTATTTTTCCGTAATCGTGGGCGGCGATGACGTGCAGAACAAAAAGCCGCATCCGGAACCGCTGCTGCTGGTGGCAGGAAAATTATCCTTAACGCCTGCGGAGCTGCTCTTTGTCGGCGATTCCCGCAATGATATTCTGGCTGCCCGCGCGGCCGGGTGTCCTTCCGTGGGGTTAACCTATGGCTACAACTACGGTGAAGCCATCATGCTGAGTGAGCCGGACGTCGTTTTCGACCACTTCAAAGATTTGTTGCCCGCTCTCGGGCTTTCGCACAGTGAACATCAGGAATTGAATCATGACTAAGCCCATCGTTTTTAGTGGCGCGCAGCCTTCAGGTGAATTGACCATTGGTAACTACATGGGTGCGTTACGTCAGTGGGTCAGCATGCAGGATGACTACCATTGCATTTACTGCATCGTCGATCTCCACGCGATAACCGCGCGTCAGGATCCTGAGAAGCTGCGCAAAGCCACCCTCGACACGCTGGCGCTGTATCTGGCCTGCGGCATCGATCCTGAGAAGAGCACCATCTTCGTTCAGTCTCACGTGCCGGAGCACGCACAGCTGGGCTGGGCGCTGAACTGCTACACCTATTTCGGCGAGCTGAGCCGCATGACCCAGTTCAAGGATAAATCCGCGCGCTATTCTGAAAACATCAACGCGGGTCTGTTTGACTATCCGGTGCTGATGGCGGCTGACATTCTGCTGTACCAGACCAACCAGGTTCCTGTCGGTGAAGACCAGAAACAGCATCTGGAGCTGAGCCGCGATATCGCCCAGCGCTTTAACGCGCTTTACGGCGAGGTGTTTAAAGTGCCTGAGCCGTTTATTCCGAAATCGGGCGCACGCGTCATGTCGCTGCTGGAGCCGACCAAGAAGATGTCCAAGTCTGACGATAACCGCAACAACGTTATCGGCCTGCTGGAAGATCCGAAATCGGTGGTGAAAAAGCTCAAGCGCGCGGTCACCGACTCCGACGAGCCGCCGGTGGTGCGCTACGACGTGCAGAATAAAGCGGGCGTTTCCAACCTGCTGGATATCCTCTCCGGCGTGACTGGCCAGAGCATTCCTGAGCTGGAACAGCACTTCGAAGGCAAGATGTACGGCCACCTGAAAGGTGAAGTGGCAGACGCCGTTTCCGGCATGCTGACCGAGCTGCAGGAGCGTTATCACCGCTACCGTAATGACGAAGCTTTCCTGCAGAAGGTGATGAAAGACGGCGCGGAAAAAGCCAGCGCGCGCGCGTCCGAAACCCTGAAAGCGGTATACGAAGCGATTGGGTTTGTCGCGAAACCTTGAGTCTGCTTGCCGGGTGGCGCTAACGCTTACCCGGCCTACGGGATCGTGTAGGTCGGGTAAGGCGAAGCCGCCACCCGACTAAAAGCCGCAATGCCAACGTGCTATACGTTAATGATGAGAGAACCAGTTCAGCTTCTCGCGCAGTTCAACCACGCGGCCTACCACGATCAGCGCCGGGCTTTCAACCTGCTGCGCCAGTTCGCCTAACTGCGTCAGCACGCCATCCACCACGCGCTGCGTTATGGCGGTACCGTTTTCCACCAGCGCGACGGGCATATCCGCCTCCATGCCGTGCTCCAGCAGCTTCGCCTGAATGGTAGCGGCCTGATTCAACCCCATATAGAACACCAGCGTCTGCTTTTCGGCGGCCAGGTTATGCCAGTCCAGCTCGCAGCCGGTTTTTAAGTGGCCCGTCACCAGGCGCACGCTCTGGGCGTAATCCCGGTGGGTCAGCGGAATGCCAGAGTAGGCTGAGCAACCGGACGCCGCCGTAATGCCCGGCACCACGGAGAACGGAATACCTGCGCTGCACAGGGTTTCCAGCTCCTCGCCGCCGCGCCCAAAGATAAACGGGTCGCCACCCTTAAGGCGCACCACGCGCTTGCCTTTCTGCGCCTCGCGAAGCAGGATCTGGTTGATCTCCTCCTGCGGCACGCAGTGGTAGCCCGCGCGTTTGCCCACGAAGACGCGGTCGGCGTCGCGACGCACCAGGTTCATAATGTCGTCAGAGACCAGACGGTCATAAACCACGATATCCGCCTGCTGGATCTGCTGCAGGCCTTTCAGCGTCAGCAGGCCCGCATCGCCCGGGCCCGCGCCAACCAGCACCACTTCACCGCGGTGATCCAGCGGCTCGCTCAGCAGCCGTTCGGTCGTCTCTTCAACGGCTTTGGTGTCCTGGTTCGCCAGCGACTGCGCCAGCCTGTCGTTCACAAAGAATTTTTCCCAGAAGCGGCGGCGCTCGCCCACGGTCGCGAAGGTTTGCTTCACGCGGGCGCGGAGCTGCCCGGCGTAGTGGGCAATCTGACCGAGGTGCTGGGGCAGCATGGCCTCTAGTTTTTCCCGCAGCAGCCGGGCGAGAACCGGCGAGCGTCCGCCGGACGACACCGCAATCATTAGCGGCGAGCGGTCGATAATCGACGGCATAATAAAGCTGGCCTCTTTCGGCGCATCCACCACGTTGCAGAAAATGCGGCGCGCTTCGCAGGCATCGCTGACGCGCTGGTTCACGTCATCATCATCCGTTGCGGCTATAGTCAGCCAGCAGGTATCCAGCAGGGATTCGTCAAACTCTCCCTGAACCAGCGTGAGCATCCCTGCCCGGGCCCAGACCTCAAACTGCGGGGCGAAGGCGAGGGCGTTGACGGTCAGTTGGGCCCCCGCTTCCAGCAGCAGGCGCGCTTTGCGCTCGGCCACATCGCCGCCGCCCACAAGCAGGCAGTCGCGATAGCGTAATTGACAGAAAATCGGCAGGTGGTCCACGAGGTTACCTCACAGCATTCAAGGAGGGGGTAAGAATTGACGTCAGGATAACAGCAGGAATCGTACAGAACATACGGTTTTTCCTGCCGTTACCCATAAGGGGTCATAAGCTTTTCATATTGAAAAGGCGAGGGAATTAGCCCTTCAGCTGCACCTTGCCGTCCTTCACGCGGACGTCGTAGTGCTTGACCGAGCGGCTCTCATCTTCCATGCAATACCCGTCGCTCAAGCGGAAACGCTGCTTTTTCAACGGGCTGGCGACCCACAGTTCACCCTGATGCTCGGCAATCAGGCCGCGGGAGAGCACGCTGGCCTCGAAGAACGGGTCGATATTGCTAATGGCAAAAACCTGGTCATCGTGACGAGGGCGGAAAATCGCGACCTGCTCGTTACCCAGCAGCGCACACACGCCGGTGGCGGGCAGAATGTCGTTAATCTCGCAGATGTTTATCCACTGGCTCATGCGTTTTCCTCCACCAGCGTCACCGGAATACGTTCATACGGCGTCGCCGGACGATGCTGTTCGCGCTCCGGCACAACCTGCACGTTCGGGTCGCGCTGGGTGCTGTTGATAAAGTGTTTGAAGCGCGTCTGCGCCGCCGGGGTGTTGACGGTTTCCGTCCACTCGCAGATCACCGCTTCGCGCAGGCGTGCCATTTCGGCTTCCAGATGCTCGTTCAGGCCCAGCTTGTCGTCGATGATCACCGCTTTCAGGTAGTCGATGCCGCCTTCCAGGTTATCGAGCCAAGAGGCGGTACGGGTCAGCTTATCGGCGGTGCGGATGTAGAACATCATGAAGCGGTCGAGATACTGAATCAGCGTGTCGCGATCGAGATCCGCCGCCAGCAGGTCCGCATGGCGCGGCTTCATCCCGCCGTTACCGCAGACGTACAGGTTCCAGCCTTTCTCGGTGGCAATAATACCCACGTCTTTACCCTGCGCTTCCGCACATTCGCGGGTGCAGCCGGAGACGCCGAACTTCATTTTGTGCGGGGTGCGGATGCCTTTATAGCGGTTTTCCAGCTCCACGCCGAAGCCGACGCTGTCGCCCACGCCGTAGCGGCACCAGGTGCTGCCCACGCAGGTTTTCGCCATACGCAGCGCCTTGGCGTACGCGTGGCCGGTTTCGAAGCCTGCTTCAATCAGCTGGCGCCAGATTTCCGGCAGGTCGTCCTTCTGCGCGCCAAACAGGCCGATGCGCTGGGAACCGGTGATTTTAGTGTACAGGTTGAATTCGCGCGCGATGCGGCCCACGGCCACCAGCCCTTCCGGCGTGATTTCGCCCCCGGCCGAACGAGGAATAACGGAGTAAGTGCCGTCTTTCTGAATGTTCGCGAGGAAGTTGTCGTTGGTGTCCTGCAGCGGCGTGTGCTCGGGTTTGAGCACGTACTCGTTCCAGCAGGAGGCCAGCAGGGAGCCGACGGTCGGTTTACACACTTCACAGCCGTAACCCTGGCCGTGCTTCGCCAGCAGCTCGTCAAAGGACTTGATGCCTTCCACGCGGATCAGGTGGTACAGCTCCTGGCGAGAGTAAGCAAAGTGCTCGCACAGGTTGTTGTTCACTTCGATGCCCTGTTTCGCCAGCTCGGCGTTCAGCACCTGGGTGACCAGCGGAATACAGCCGCCGCAGCCGGTACCGGCTTTGGTTTCCGCCTTCAGCGCCGCAACGGTGTGACACCCTTTGTTGATCGCGGAGATCAGCATGCCTTTGGTCACGTCGAAGCAGGAGCAAATCTGGGCGCTGTCCGGCAGTTTATCCACGCCGATGGACGGCTTGCCGCTGGAGGCGTGCGCCGGGAGGATCAGCGCGTCCGGGTTTTCCGGCAGCTCGATGGCGTTCAGCACCAGCTGGAGCAGGTTGCCGAAGTCGCTGGTATCGCCGACCAGCACCGCGCCGAGCAGGGTTTTATTGTCCTCGCTGACGATGAGGCGTTTGTAGACCTCTTTGCTTTCGTCGAGATAGACGTAGCTGCGAGCGCCAGGCGTGCGGCCGTGCGCATCGCCAATGCCGCCCACGTCCACGCCCAGCAGCTTCAGCTTGGCGCTCATGTCTGCGCCGGTGAAGGCGTTTTCGCTGCCGAGGATATGGTCCACGGCGACCTGCGCCATTTTATAGCCCGGCGCCACCAGGCCGTACACGCGGTTGTTCCAGCTGGCGCATTCGCCGATGGCGTAAATATCCGGGTCGGAGGTCTGGCAGGTGTCGTTAATCATGATCCCGCCGCGCTGCGCCACGGCCAGACCGCACTGGATCGCCAGCTTGTCGCGTGGGCGAATCCCGGTGGAGAAGACGATGAAGTCCACTTCCAGCTCGCTGCCGTCGGCAAAGCGCATGGTTTTGCGCGCCTCGGTGCCTTCCTGGACGATCTCTTTGGTGTTCTTGCTGGTGTGAACCTTCACGCCCATGCTTTCGATTTTACGACGCAGCTGGTCGCCACCCATGTGGTCCAGCTGTTCGGCCATCAGCATCGGGGCAAATTCGATGACGTGGGTTTCAACGCCGAGGTTTTTCAGCGCGCCCGCGGCTTCCAGACCCAGCAGGCCGCCGCCGACCACCGCGCCGCGCTTGCTGCGGCGGGCGCAGGATTCGATGGCGTTGAGATCTTCAATCGTACGGTAAACGAAGCAATCCTGAGTTTCAGAACCTTTAATCGGCGGGATCCAAGGGTACGAGCCCGTCGCCATGATCAGCTTGTCGTAAAAAACCGTACGTCCGGCGCTGGAGTGGATCACTTTTTCCTGACGGTTAATGGTGATGGCGCGTTCGCCCACCAGCACGTTTACGCCGTGCTTCTCGTAGAAACCTTCGCGCACCAGAGAGAGCTCTTCGGCGGTATGATGGGAGAAGTAGGAAGAGAGGTGCACGCGATCGTACGCCTTGCGGGGTTCTTCACAGAACACGGTAATATCGAACTGCTCAGCATCGGCCTTATCGAGGAGATCCTCAATAAAGCGGTGGCCGACCATGCCGTTACCGATGATAGCGAGTCTGACTTTGCTCATTTTTGCCTCGATTTCTTTTCTATTATTGCCTACCTTAACGATTCAGCAGTGGCGCTTATTGATGCAAATCAAATACGTCTTCGCCTACCCCTTAGGGGGTATATGTCTGATTTGTCAGGATTTTTATAAGTAGCGGAAATCGCAGGCTTTTCGTGCTCGCTGAATTTGTGTACAAATCAGGGGCGGTTTTACAAAAATCGAGATGCCGGATTATCGGCGGCGTTTTAGGAGAAGGTATGTCTACATCACCGTTATGGCTTGTGCAGAATGTTCGTTTACCGGGTCGGGAAGGACTGTGGCAACTCGCCATTGAGAACGGGCGATTTGGTGACATCACCCCGATGGACGACACCCGCGCCGAAAGTTATGAAGTATTGAACGCGCGCGGCGGGCTTGCTCTCCCGCCGTTCATCGAGCCGCATATCCATCTTGATACCACCCAGACGGCGGGCGAGCCGAACTGGAATCAGTCCGGCACGCTGTTTGAAGGCATTGAGCGCTGGGCGGAACGCAAGGCGCTGCTCAGTCACGAGGATGTCAAAGCGCGCGCCTGGAAAACGCTGAAGTGGCAAATTGCCAACGGCATCCAGTTTGTTCGCACCCACGTGGATGTCTCCGACCCGACGCTCACTGCCCTGAAGGCGATGCTGGAGGTGAAGCAGGAGGTCGCCCCGTGGGTGACGCTGCAAATCGTCGCGTTCCCGCAGGAGGGGATCCTCTCTTACCCGAACGGCGCGGCGCTGCTGGAAGAGGCAATAAAGCTGGGGGCCGACGTGGTGGGGGCGATCCCGCACTTCGAGTTCACCCGCGAGTATGGCGTGCAGTCGCTGCACATTGCCTTCGAGCTGGCGAAGAAGTATGACCGTCCGCTGGATATCCACTGTGATGAAATCGACGACGAGCAGTCGCGGTTTGTGGAGACGGTCGCCACGCTGGCGTACGAGGCAGGGATCGGCCCGCGCGTGACGGCCAGCCATACCACCGCCATGCACTCCTACAACGGGGCATATACCTCGCGGCTTTTCCGTCTGCTGAAGATGTCGGGGATTAACTTCGTCGCTAACCCGCTGGTCAATATCCACCTCCAGGGACGCTTTGACGATTATCCGAAGCGCCGCGGCATCACGCGAGTGAAAGAGCTGCAGGAAGCGGGCATCAACGTCTGCTTTGGCCACGACGACGTCTTCGACCCGTGGTACCCGCTCGGCACCGGCAATATGCTGCAGGTGCTGCACATGGGGCTACACGTTTGCCAGATGATGGGCTATCCGCAAATCGACAGCGGCCTGAATCTGATAACCCATAACAGCGCCCGAACCTTCGGCCTGAGCGATTACGGTATTGCCACGGGTAATCCGGCAAACCTGATTGTTCTGCCTGCGGAGAGCGGGTTTGAAGCGGTGCGCTGCCAGGTGCCGGTGCGCTGGTCCATCCGTCAGGGGCGGGTGATCGCCACGACGCAGCTGGCGCAGACGTGGATCCAGATGGATATCGGGGGAGAGGAGGTTAGCTTTGCCAGAAACAGCCCCTCTGCCGAGCGCAAAGGGGCGTAGGATTTAGTGAGACGCTGCTGCCGCGTTGTGCTGGCGGTGGCGGGTCACGAAGCCCAGAACGAAGCACATGATGAACACCACGGCATACAGACCGTTAGCGGTGTGCAGCGCCGCCAGCGGGCCGCTGTGGGCCACGATCGGGCCAGTGACCACGAAGGTGAGCATGGTGCCGATGGTGCCGCAGGTCAGCACGAAGTTAACCAGCTTCGGCGAGGCCACTTTGGTCTGCAGGGAGCCCAGCGTGATGATAGAGGTGTAAATCGCGCTGGAGAAGAAGCCCAGGGTCATAATGAACCACGGCATATTGTCCGGGGAACCGTTGATGAACAGATACATCAGCACGGTGGCCAGGCCCGCCAGCACGGTCAGAATGCGCTGCAGATCGAAGAAGCGCAGGATGAAGCTAAACGCCCACATGCCGAACATGTAAGACATCCAGAAATCGCTTACCAGCTTGCCCGCGTCGTTCAGGCTCATGCCCAGGCCTTTGGCGTATTCCGGCACCCAGGAGATAAAGCCCAGCTGGCCCAGGATGTAGCACAGGGCGGCGATGGAGAGGAACAGCACGCCGATGCCCCATTTCTCTTTCGCAACGGGCTCTGCGGTGGTTTGCGCTTTTTTGCCCAGCACCGGGAATTCACAGCCGAAGGTCAGGATAAAGATCGCGACGTAGACCAGACCAATGCAGGCGTAGACCCAGTACCACTCGATGCTGCGCGCCAGCAGAACGGCGGCAACCATCGGGAAAATCATCCCGGCCATGCTGAAGAAGGAGTCGGTAAACAGCAGGCGCGCGCCGCGCTGGCGGCCTTCATACATGTGGGTGATCAGGAACGTACCGATCGACATAGTGATCCCGCTGACCAGGCCGAGCACGAACATCGCGGCGGAGAACAGGGCGATGCTGTGGCTCAGCATCAGGCCCGCCACGGCGGCGACCATCAGCACAAAGCCAAAACGCAGCTGGGTTTTCAGCGGCACGATTTCCATCAGCCAGGCGTTCAGGAAGATAGAGATCAGGATCCCTGCATTGAGGAAGGTGAAGGTGTTACTCATGCTGGATACGGGCAGCTGGAAGTAGTCTGCGATATTCCCCATCACCATCCCGGTGACGATCACCAACGCGCCGGTCAGGGCGTAGGAGAAGAAGCTGATCCATGTGAGCTTGATGCGATTGCTGTTAGTCATGTCTGGCCTGTTCAAAAAAATAAAAGCGCCCGGCGGGCGCTGAGAGCGGGCAGATTTTAGACATTAAAGTGATCTATTCATATCTTTTAAGAGAAATTTGAACTTCATTGCAGGCCTTTATGTGATACGGATCACATAAAAAGGCGCTATAACCAATCGTTTGCGTGGTTACAACTGTTTCAATTTCGTAAAATTAGGTAAAAGGCTGGTCTCCGTTCATACTGCTCTTTAGAATCAAGCCATTCGCTTTTTATACTGCGCTTTGTTAAGGAATTCTCATGCTCAAATCAACGCTGGCGGCTGTCGCAGCTGTGTTTGCTCTTTCTGCCGTTTCCCCTGCTGCGCTGGCAGCCAAAGGGGACCCTCACGTTCTGCTGACTACCTCTGCCGGGAACATTGAGCTGGAACTGAATAGCCAGAAAGCTCCCGTCTCTGTGAAAAACTTCCTCGACTATGTGAACAGTGGTTTCTATAACAACACCACCTTCCACCGCGTGATCCCGGGCTTTATGATTCAGGGCGGCGGCTTCAACGAGCAGATGCAGCAGAAACAGCCGAACCCACCTATTAAAAACGAAGCGGACAACGGCCTGCTGAACAAGCGCGGTACCATCTCCATGGCGCGTACGGCAGACAAAGACAGCGCGACCAGCCAGTTCTTCCTCAACGTCGCGGATAACGCCTTCCTCGACCACGGCCAGCGCGATTTTGGCTATGCCGTCTTCGGTAAAATCGTGAAGGGGATGGACGTGGCGGACAAGATTTCACAGGTACAAACGCACGACGTCGGGCCGTACCAGAATGTGCCGTCAAAACCTGTCGTCATCCTCTCTGCAAAAGTTCTGCCGTAACCTTCTTCGACACGGGCGATGCTCGCCCGTGTTGCGACCCTCCCTGCGAAAGCGCGTTTTGCTGCTTATACTTGTGGCAAACGGACTATTCAGGGAGGCGTTTAGTGAAAAAACTCACCGACAAGCAAAAATCCCGTCTCTGGGAGCAGCAGCGTAGCGTCAACTTTCAGGCCAGTTGTCTCCTTGAAAAAGGTCATGGTCCCTCAGAACCCCATATTGAAACGCTGGCGCTGGGGCCTTCCGCGCCCGGGTTGCCCCATCTGTGCCTTATTCACCGCCATCTCTACCGCAGAGAGATGAAGCAGGCCGGCGAATTCCGTACCGACGATATTTTTAAGGATGACATTCCCTTCTGCCACTTTGAGTACATCGAAAAGATGGGTAACGAGCTGATGGCGGTGCTGGAAAGCGAAAAGTATCTTGCGGGGCTTGAGCGCGCGACGTTTGTTGACAGAGCTAGCCACTACTACTGCGAAATCAATATGCTGCACCCGTTTGTGCGCGGTAACGGCATTGCCCAGCGCGTATTCTTTGAGCAGCTGGCCATCCACGCGGGTTACGCGCTGGACTGGCGCGATATCGATCCCGAGCAGTGGGTGGTGGCTAACCGCAGCGGCGCAACGGGGGATTTAACCGCGCTAAACGCTATCTTTGCCAAAGTAGTGAGCGAAGCGCGGGAATCTGAGTAGAATAGGGCGGCATTTTTTTCGGGAGCCGCCATGATTCTGCTGATTGATAACTACGATTCCTTCACCTGGAACCTTTACCAGTATTTTTGCGAACTGGGTGCAGAGGTGGTTGTTCGTCGCAACGACGAGATTGAGCTCGCCGATATCGAGACGCTGGCGCCGCAGAAAATCGTGATTTCACCCGGCCCCTGCACGCCGTCAGAATCGGGCGTGTCTCTGGAGGTTATCCGCCACTATGCCGGCAAGCTGCCCATTCTGGGCGTCTGCCTGGGCCATCAGGCCATCGCCCAGGCGTTTGGCGCCACCATCGTGCGTGCCGCAAAAGTGATGCACGGAAAAACCTCGCCGGTCACGCATACCGGCACCGGGGTGTTCACGGGGCTCAATAATCCGTTAACCGTGACGCGCTACCACTCCCTGGTCATTGACCCGCCGACGCTGCCCGCCTGCTTTGAGGTGACCGCCTGGAGCGATACCCAGGAGATCATGGGGATTCGCCACCGCGAGTGGGACCTCGAAGGCGTGCAGTTCCACCCGGAAAGCATCCTCAGCGAGCAGGGGCATGACCTGCTGGCTAATTTCCTCCATCGCTGAATATCTGTTGCCTTGCTGTGATTTTTTATTCATATTTTGTGATTATATTTTCACAAGCACTGTGACATAAAATGGATGGGCATGACATGGCAACTGAACAACCAGCAATTACCCGCGCAACATTCGATGAAGTGATCCTGCCGATTTATGCACCGGCTGAGTTTATCCCGGTTAAGGGGAAAGGCAGCCGCGTCTGGGATCAGCAGGGTAAAGAGTATGTGGATTTCGCGGGCGGCATTGCGGTCACGGCGCTGGGTCATTGTCATCCCGCGCTGGTTGAGGCGCTGAAAACCCAGGGCGAAACCCTGTGGCACACCAGCAACGTGTTCACCAACGAGCCGGCGCTGCGTCTGGGCCGCAAGATCATTGATGCGACCTTTGCCGAGCGCGTGCTGTTTATGAACTCCGGCACCGAAGCCAACGAAACCGCCTTTAAGCTGGCGCGCTACTACGCCACAACCCGCCACAGCCCGTACAAAACCAAAATCATCGCCTTCCACAACGCCTTCCACGGACGCTCCTTCTTTACCGTCTCCGTTGGCGGCCAGCCGAAGTATTCCGACGGCTTTGGCCCGAAACCGGCCGACATCGTTCACGTGCCGTTTAACGATCTGCACGCGGTGAAAGCGGTGATGGACGACCACACCTGCGCGGTAGTCGTTGAGCCGATCCAGGGTGAGGGCGGCGTGACGGCGGCCACCCCGGAATTCCTGCAGGGGCTGCGCGCGCTGTGCGATGAGCATCAGGCGCTGCTGGTCTTTGATGAGGTACAGTGTGGAATGGGGCGTACCGGGGAACTGTTTGCCTATATGCACTACGGCGTGACGCCGGATATTCTGACCAGCGCCAAAGCCCTCGGCGGCGGTTTCCCGGTGAGCGCGGTCCTGACGACCCAGGAGATCGCCTCCGCGTTCCACGTTGGCTCCCACGGCTCCACCTACGGCGGTAACCCGCTGGCGAGCGCCGTGGCGGGTGCCGCGTTCGACATTATCAACACCCCAGAGGTGCTGAACGGCGTTAGCGCGAAGCGCGAGCTGTTTGTGAAACACCTGCAGAAGATTGACGAGCAGTACGACGTGTTCAGCGAAATTCGTGGCATGGGTCTGCTGATCGGTGCCCAGCTGAAGCCGCAGTACAAGGGCCGCGCGCGCGACTTCCTGCACGCCGCCGCGCGCGAAGGGGTAATGGTGCTGAATGCGGGGCCGGACGTGATGCGCTTCGCGCCGTCGCTGGTGGTGGAAGATAAGGATATTGAAGACGGGCTCACCCGCTTTGCCGCGGCGGTCGGGAAGATCGTTAAAGGCTAATACTCGGTTCGTTTTAACCGTCGCGTTAACCAAATGCCGTGATGCGGGCGCTGACGCCATGCCACCGACGAAATGGTGTGCATGGTGTTCAGATGCCCCAGCACGCGCTGCAAATGCTGCTCCAGCGTGCTCATCGGCCCGTGGGTCAGCGTCTCAGGCGCTTCCAGAATGTTCGAATCCCCCGACTCACCCGGCGCGTCATACTCCAGACGCTGCTGACACCGCTGCAGGGCAATTTCACACGACTGCAAATAGCGCTGCGCCAGATCCGGCGTCAGCATCGTGTGCTCGCGCGCCAGCGTGGTCATGGCGTTAATGTGCTCGACGATAAACTGGCTGTGCGTGACCCAAAGCTTCATGTCTGCCAGATAGTGCGCGTTAAAGCCCGGCTCCTGCATCGCCTGGTTGAGGGAGTTAAACAGCGCGTTGTGCGCCTGATTAACTTTCATCCGCTGATACGCCAGCGGGGAGGGCTGCGGGTCGTCGCTCAGGATCAGACGAATGGCCTGCTGGTCAGCCTCCAGCGCGTCGTGGGCGTTCTGGCGCAGCAGCCCGCTTTGCCACTGAGGCCAGAGCCAGACCATACCGCCGAAGGCAATCAGACAGCCGATCAGGGTATCAATCAGGCGGGCAACGATAAACTGTTCGCCGTTGAGCGTGAGCAGCTGAAGGGTATACACCGCCGTCACCGTAAAGCCCACCATCGCCCAGCCGTAGTTTTTGCGGATAATCAGGTAGCTTACCAGGGTGACCGCCAGCATCCCCGCCAGGGTATAGCCTTCCGGCACGTGAAAGTGCAGCGTTACGCCCGCAATAATCAGCCCTGCCATGGTGCCGCCAGCCCGGTGCAGAATACGCACCCGCGTGGCGCCGTAGCCGTTCTGGGTGACAAACAGCACGGTCATTAAGATCCAGTAGGGTTTCGGCAGATGCAGCGCCATGCCCATCAGGCTGGCGATGCTCAGCATGACGCTAATCCGTGCGGCGTTACGCAGAGCGGACGACTTAAGGGACAGGTAGCTTTTGAGCGCGGGCAATAGCGGAAGCCGTTTCTGCTTATCCGCCATCAGGTCGCGGGGATACAGCGGGCGCTGGGTGCGCAGCACGCGGGCGATGCGGCTGAAGTGCCAGGCGGCAAACTGGCCGACCGGGTTATCCGGATGCTGACGGGCAATTTTCTCCAGCGCGCCGAGCTGTTTTTCCATGTTAAAGCGCGTGGGGTAGCGGTGATAGAGAATATCGTCCGCCAGCACCCGCAGGCGCGCGGAAACGGTCTGCGCGTTCCAGCGGATGACCGCTTCGGCGTGGCTGCGCTCGACCAGCTTTTGCACCTCCTGCGGATGGTGCAGGCTTACCGAGATATGCTCCTGCAGATCCAGCCCCACCTGGAAGGTGCGCAGCAGCCGTTTATATTCGTGGTTCTTGTTGGCGGCGAGCATATGCAGCTGCTGATAGCACTGGCTTATCAGATCCACCACCTTCTGCTGGCGCGCCAGCAGCGGCGGTAAGGATTTGTCCGGATCGGTATGCTGGGTCAGCAGGGTGTATTTGGCTTCGCAGTACTCCGCCAGTTGCACGTAGAGCAGGCTCAGCGATTCGCGCAGCGGCTGTTCCCGCCACAGCCAGAACCAGAACCAGTTAAATACCCCGTACCACAGCGTGCCGAGCGCGTAGATCAGCAGCGGCTCCCACACCGGCATATTCCCGGCGAGGCTCAGGGTGAAGATGGCCGCAATCAGCGACGCGGGAAGCAGGCGCGCGTGCAGCGAACTGATTTCTGCCGTGACGCCCAGCGTCATCGCCAGCACGGTCAGGATCAGCGGCAGCGGGATATCCCGGGCTAGCAGGAGCTGCACCGCAAGGCTACAGCCCGCAAACAGGCCGCCACCGATAATCAGGCGTTTGAAAAAGCGCTTATGCGGCGTGTCCAGACCGGCGATGTTGCAGCAGGCGGGCACGAGGGAAAACAGCAGGCCCTGCTGAAGATGTCCAAGGATCAGGCCTATGGCCACAGGAAGACACAACACCAGCGTTTGCCGCAGTGCGTAGTTAACTTCCGGGTGATAGATCAGCCTGCGCCACATGGGGAGTAGAGACAAAAACGGCGTGACACCTTGCGATGGCACGCCGCTTAAGCGGAATTAACGCGTTCCGTAGACCACGATGGTTTTACCGTGGGCGGAGATCAGGTTCTGATCTTCGAGCATTTTCAGAATACGACCCACTGTTTCACGGGAGCAACCGACGATCTGACCAATTTCCTGACGGGTAATTTTAATTTGCATGCCGTCCGGGTGGGTCATGGCGTCTGGCTGTTTCGCCAGGTTCAACAGGGTTTGTGCGATACGACCCGTCACGTCCAGGAAGGCGAGGTTACCCACTTTCTCTGAGGTGACCTGCAGACGGCGCGCCATCTGGGAAGAAAGACGCATCAGGATGTCCGGGTTGACCTGGATCAGCTGACGGAACTTCTTGTAAGAAATTTCAGCCACTTCACATGCTGTCTTTGCACGAACCCAGGCGCTACGTTCCTGGCCCTCTTCAAACAGGCCCAGTTCACCGATGAAATCGCCCTGGTTCAGATAAGAAAGGATCATCTCTTTCCCTTCTTCATCTTTGATCAGCACTGCCACCGAGCCTTTAACGATGTAATACAACGTTTCCGCTTTTTCACCCTGGTGAATCAGCGTGCTCTTTGATGGGTACTTATGAATGTGGCAATGAGACAAGAACCATTCGAGAGTCGGGTCTGTTTGCGGTTTGCCAAGCACCATGCGCTGTTATCCTCTGTTATAAGCTGTCACCAGAGTCATCAGATGCATCCGGACTCTGGGGTTGCAATCGAATTCTTACCCATACCCTGGGAAGTCGGCTACCGTAACGTTTCGCAGCCAGTAAAGTTTGATGTCCTCTGCATACATGTGTAACGTCAATGTATTACTGTAGCATCCAGAGTGTTTTAGCATAGCTTTCGCCGCGTGTCTCCTGGTGTCTCGCTTCAGCATGATGCAGGTCGCCTTCCATTGCGAGAAATGTAACGCACGCGTAATCTGTCACCAAAAATGCAACGTTGGAGTTTAAGAATATGCAAGCGCGCGTGAAATGGGTTGAAGGTTTAACGTTCCTGGGCGAGTCCGCGTCGGGGCACCAGATTTTGATGGACGGTAACTCCGGCGATAAAGCGCCAAGCCCGATGGAAATGGTGCTGATGGCGGCAGGGGGATGCAGCGCGATTGACGTGGTGTCGATTCTGCAAAAAGGCCGTCATGACGTAACGGATTGTGAGGTCAAACTCACGTCAGAACGTCGCGAAGAGGCGCCACGCCTGTTCACCCACATTAACCTGCACTTTGTGGTGACCGGTAAAGCACTGAAGGACGCGGCGGTTTCCCGTGCGGTTGACCTGTCTGCGGAGAAGTACTGCTCTGTGGCGTTAATGCTGGAGAAAGCGGTAAACATCACCCATTCGTATGAGGTGATCGAGGCTTAATTATTGGGGCATCGTGCGTGTTGATGCCCTCACCCTAACCCTCTCCCACAGGGAGAGGGAACATGCTCACGCGATCTGCTTCCCTTCCATCAACCGCTCCACCAGCGGCGTCATGATGAGCTCCATCGCCAGCCCCATTTTTCCGCCCGGCACCACCAACGTATTCATGTGAGAAATAAATGAGCCCTGCAGCATCGCCAGCAGCCAGGGGTAATCAATGCCTTCGAGATTGCGGAAGTGGATCACCACAAAGCTCTCGTCCAGCGAGGGGATGCTTTTGGCGGCAAACGGGTTGGAGGTGTCCACCGTCGGCACGCGCTGGAAGTTGATGTGGGTGCGGGAGAACTGCGGCGTAAGGTAGTTGATGTAATCTTCCATGGAGCGCACCACCGAGTCCATCACCGCCTCTCGCGAATGGCCGCGCTCGCTCATGTCGCGCGTCAGCTTCTGGATCCACTCCAGGTTCACGATAGGCACCACGCCAACCAGCAGGTCCACGTGGCGCGCCACGTCGTGCTGAGGGGTGACCACGCCGCCGTGCAACCCTTCATAAAACAGCACGTCGGTGGGTTCCGGCAGCGGCTGCCAGGGAGTAAAGGTGCCCGGTACCTGATTCCAGGGAACGGCTTCATCATAGGTATGCAGATACTTGCGTGACTGCCCTTTGCCGCTCTGACCGTACTCGATGAAGGTTTGTTCCAGCAGGCCGAAGTCATTGGCTTCCGGGCCGAAGTAGCTGATGTGTTTACCCAGATCGCGCGCCTTCCGGATGGCCATGTCCATCTCCGGACGCGTGTAGCGGTGAAAGCTGTCGCCTTCGACCTCCGCCGCACGGAGATTCAGCTGGGCGAAAATCTTGCGAAAGGCGAGGCTGGTGGTGGTGGTTCCCGCACCGCTCGACCCCGTAACGGCAATAACCGGATGTCTGGCAGACATAGCAACTCCCTGACTGAAAAAGTGGAAGATCAGCCGTGAAACGCGTTGCGGGGCATGATATTCACCGTCTCATGCAGTTCTGACCACACCAGCACCACGTCGCCGCTTTTCAGCTGGCGCTTAACATCGTTGACCTTTTGCTCAAGCGAGCGTTCCTGTTCACCATAATCGGTGCCTTCGCGTAATACAAAGCTTTCAATCAGATTATCGAGCGTTTCGGGAGCCAGATCCTGCCAGGGAATAATCATTTTGCACCATCCAGATAAGGAGTTAGCCAGTCAGGAATACGCGTCTCAAGCCACATTTTCGGGCGGCGCAGCGTCCCGCCGATAAACCCGACGTGGCCGCCGTGCTCGGTCAGCTGATACTGAACGTTGTCGGGCAGGAATTCCTGAGCGGGGATCGAGTGATGATCCATAAACGGGTCGTCTTTGGCGTGAATGATCAGCGTCGGCTGGGCGATCTTGCTGAGCAGCGGCATGGCGCTGCACTGGCGATAATAATCAATCGCATCGGCGAAGCCGTGGATTTTCGCGGTGATCAGATCGTCGAACTCGCGAATGCGGCGCACCTTTTTCAGCTGGCGCAGGCTGACCGGCAGGGTATCCGGGTAGGCCTTCAGCTTACGCGCCGCGTTGGCCTTCAGCAGGTTGAGCAGGTAGCGCTGATAGACGCGGGAAAACCCTTTTTCCATATGGTAGCTGCACTGCTCCAGCATAAACGGCGCGGAGACAATAACGGCGGCATCCAGCGGGACGCTTTCGCCCTCTTTGGCCAGCAGACAGGCCAGCATATTGCCGCCCAGCGAATAGCCCACGGCCGCCGTTGGCACCGTGCCGTAATTTTCCCGCAGCCAGTGCAAAAACCAGGTTCCGTCTTCGGTTTCACCCGAGTGATAGATACGCTTCTGACGATTTGGCTCGCCGCTGCAGCCGCGAAAATGCATCACCACGCCGAGCCAGCCGCGCGCTTTTGCCGCTTCAACTAAGCCGTGCGCATACGGGCTGTGCAGGCTGCCTTCCAGACCGTGAAAGACCACCAGCCGCGGCTTGTGGCGCGCCTGCTCCGGTGATTCGCTCCAGGCGAGATCCAGAAAATCACCGTCCGGCAGGTCAAGCCGCTGCCAGTGCGGCGTGAACTGAACCTTGCGGCGGATCAGCCGCGGCAGCATGGTCTGCAAATGGCAGTTGGCCACGCCGCGCATGGGCACGAACTCGGTGCTGTCTTCGGCTGCAATGTCGAAGCCTGATGGAATGATTTGGGTCATAAGGGCGATGCTGATTCTTGTCAGATATTAACGATACTTTCCGAATTGTACCCCGTTTAGCCTGGTTTTCCGAAACATGAACTGATCCCGATCACAAATCTTTACCTTGATTATTACTCTCAGGCTAATGATTCCGCTCTACGCTTAATTGATGCCTTTCTCACCAGAGCGCACACTTTACTCAACGTTAAGCAAATCAAAATGATTAGCTGAATCAGGAGGTTAATAATGTTATCTGGGCAAACACCCACCCGGCAATGGAACACGCGACGCAGCGAAAAAGCGCGTCGCCTGGCGTCCGTACCGGTGCAGGGCAAGGTACTGCCAACCGGCGATCTCGTCGCCATGCTGGAAAAACTGATCGCGCCTGGCGACAAGGTCGTTCTGGAAGGTAACAACCAGAAGCAGGCGGATTTCCTTTCCCGTTCGCTGGCCGAAGTGAACCCGCAAGTTGTCCACGACCTGCATATGATCATGCCAAGCGTCGGGCGCAGCGAGCATCTGGATATCTTCGAGAAAGGCATCGCCCGCAAGCTGGACTTCTCCTTCTCCGGCACCCAGAGCCTGCGAATCTCCCAGCTGCTGGAAGATGGTCAGCTCGAAATCGGCGCCATTCACACCTACATCGAACTTTACTCACGCCTCTACGTCGACCTCTCGCCCAACGTGGCGCTGATTGCCGGCTTTAAGGCAGACCGCAAGGGCAACCTCTACACCGGGGCGAGCACCGAAGATACCCCGGCGCTGGTGGAAGCCGCCGCCTTCCACGACGGCATCGTCATCGCGCAGGTGAACGAGCTGGTAGACGACGAGTGCGATCTGCCGCGCGTGGATATTCCGGGCTCCTGGATTGACTATGTTGTCGTTGCCGACAGGCCGTTCTTTATCGAACCGCTGTTTACCCGCGACCCGCGCCTGATTAAACAGGAGCACATCCTGATGGCGATGATGGCGATCAAAGGCATCTACGCGGAACATCAGGTGCAGTCCCTGAACCACGGGATCGGCTTTAATACCGCGGCGATTGAGCTGCTGCTGCCGACCTACGGCGAACAGCTTGGCCTCAAGGGCAAAATCTGTAAGCACTGGACGCTGAACCCGCATCCGACGCTGATCCCCGCCATCGAAAGCGGGTGGGTCGATAGCGTGCACTGCTTCGGCGGCGAGCTGGGGATGGAAGAGTACATCCGCGCCCGTCCTGACGTGTTCTTTACCGGTGCCGACGGCTCGATGCGCTCCAACCGCGCGTTCTGCCAGCTGGCCGGTCAGTACGCGGTCGATATGTTTATTGGCTCAACCCTGCAGGTTGATGGTTACGCCAACTCCTCAACGGTGACCCGCGGCCGTCTCTCCGGCTTCGGCGGTGCGCCAAACATGGGGCACGACCCGCACGGTCGTCGCCACGCCACACCGGCCTGGCTGAACATGATCACCGAACCTGACCCGATGCAGCGCGGTAAAAAACTCGTCGTGCAGATGGTCGAAACCTTCCAGGCGGGCGTGAAGCCGACCTTCGTGGAAAAACTCGATGCCGTTGACGTGGCGAAAGCCTCCGGCATGCCGCTGGCGCCCGTGATGATCTACGGCGATGACGTGACGCACGTGCTGACGGAAGAGGGGATTGCCTACCTCTATCGCGCCAAAGATCTTGAGGAGCGTCGCGCCATGGTTGCCGCCGTGGCGGGGATCACCGATATCGGCCTGGGCGTGGACGCTAAACGCGTGGCGGAACTGCGCCAGAGCGGCAAGGTTGTGTATCCGGAAGATATGGGCATTAGCCGCACCGACGCCACCCGCTCTCTGCTGGCGGCAGGCAGCGTTTCGGACCTCGTTGAATGGTCCGGCGGCCTGTACAACCCGCCTGCGAAATTCCGGAGCTGGTAATGAAACTTCTGCCCCAGATTCAGGTTGAAGGCGGTGCCGAATGGCTGGCGCGAACCGCCACGCAGTGTCTGATTGACGAAGCACGTTTAAGCCCGAAACCCGGTCTGGTGGACAGTCGGGGGAACGGCGCGCACCACGATTTATCCCTTGCGCTAATGAAGCGCTCCGCGCACAGCCTGACCCCGACGTTCCAGGCGCTGGCGCAGCAAAGCTGGCAGCGTCCGGCAGATATTGCGCTTCGGCAAACCGTTGGCCGTCTTGGCCGTGAAGGCGAGCAGCAGATGATGGCTGCAACCGGGGGCGTAAACACCCATCGCGGCGCGATTTGGGCGCTGGGGCTGCTGGTTAGCGCGGTGGCGATGCTGGGCGGGAATGCCGGGGCGCACGACGTCGCCCGCACCGCCGCGCAGCTGGCGAGACTGCCGGACGACGCGGCGCCGAAGGTGTTCAGCAAAGGCCTGCGCGCCACGCACCGCTACCGCGTGCCGGGCGCGCGCGAAGAGGCTCAGCGGGCGTTTCCGCACGTTATGCAGCGCGCGCTGCCGCAGCTTCGCCTGAGCCGCCTCAGCGGCAGCAGCGAAGCGCACGCCAGGCTCGACGCGCTGATGGCGATCATGACCTCGCTCACCGACACCTGCGTGCTGTCGCGCGCGGGAATGGAGGGGCTGGACGCCATGCAGGACGGTGCTCGTGCGGTGCTGAATGCCGGAGGCTCTGCAACGGCTGCGGGCCAGCAGGCGCTGGCGAGCTTAGACCGTCAGATGCTGGCGCTTAACGCTTCGCCGGGCGGCGCAGCCGACCTGCTTGCCGCCACGCTGTTTCTGGATCGCATCGAAACGCCTTATTCAAAGCATTAAGAGGATGTTATGGAAAAAATCACATTGACCGTGCCAGCCAGCCGCGCGTTAAGCGGCAGGTCGCTGGCAGGCGTCGTCGGCTCCGGGGATATGGAGGTGCTCTTCACCGCCGAACCGGGCCAGACGTTAACCATTGATATCACCACCTCCGTCGACAACAGCCGGGGGCGCTGGGAGGCGCTGTTCAACCGCCTGCAAACCGTCAGCAGCCTGCCGGCGGGAAAACTGACCATTCATGATTTCGGCGCGACGCCGGGCGTGGCCCGCATTCGTATCGAACAGGTTTTTGAGGGGGTGAACCATGCGTGATGACAGCAGCTTTATCGAACTGAAAGCGCGGCAGCGCGCGCAGGCCCTGCTCGACGAAGGCAGCTACCGCGAACTGCTGGACCCGTTCGAAGGCATTATCTCACCGTGGCTTGGGCCGCAGGGGATTGTGCCGCAGGCGGACGACGGGATGGTGGTAGCAAAAGGCACCATCAACGGTCAGCCAGCCGTTGTTGTGGCGATTGAAGGCGCGTTCCAGGGCGGCAGCATGGGCGAAGTGTCCGGTGCCAAAATGGCGGCGGCGCTGGAGCTGGCGGCGGAGGATAACCGCAACGGCATTCCGACTCAGGCAGTGCTGTGTCTAGAAACCGGCGGCGTGCGCCTGCAGGAAGCAAACCTCGGCCTGGCGGCGATTGCCGATATCCACGCGGCGATTGTGGACCTGCGTCGCTACACGCCCGTCATCGGGATTGTGGCCGGAACCGTGGGCTGCTTCGGCGGGATGTCCATTGCGGCAGCGCTGTGCAGCTACCTGATCGTCACCCGCGAAGCGCGTCTCGGCCTCAACGGCCCGCAGGTTATCGAGCAGGAGGCGGGCATTGAAGAGTACGACTCCCGCGACCGTCCGTTTATCTGGAGCATGACCGGGGGCGAGGTGCGCTATCAAAGCGGGCTGGTGGATGCCCTGGTGGGTGACGGCGTGCACGCGGTGAAAGCGGCGATGAACGACGCGATTGCCAAAGGCGTCCCCGTGAAACACCGCACCGATAACTACGACGATTACCTGACCCGTCTGACGAATTTCGACACCCGCAAGCAGGCCGATGCCGAACAGATTAACGCGCTTTTTGCCCGGGAGGTGAAATGATGAGTAATTCAAAAAGCCGTGGCGAACTCTGGCTGGAAACCCTCGCCCCAAACGCCAAACGTGTGGCAGGACTGTGCCCGTCCGTGCAGGCGGCAGACGGCGAGCTGAACGGCGAAGCGGTGCGCTTTGTCGCCGTGGTGCCGGACGCCAACAACCACTTCCCGCGCGCGGCGAAAGGGGAAGTCGGTCTGCTGGAAGGCTGGACCCTGGCGAAAGTGGTGAGCGAAACCGTGGCCGAGGATGCCAGTAAGTCCGTGAAGCGCCCGATTGTGGCGGTGATCGACGTCCCCAGCCAGGCCTATGGCCGACGCGAAGAGGCGTTTGGTATTCATCAGGCGCTGGCCGGTGCGGCAGCTGCGTATGCGAATGCACGCCTGGCCGGTCACCCGGTGATTGGGCTTATCGTCGGCAAGGCGATGTCCGGCGCGTTTCTGGCGCACGGCTACCAGTCCAACCGCCTGATTGCCTTCAACGACAAAGGCGTGCTGATCCACGCGATGGGCAAAGAGTCTGCGGCGCGTATTACGCTGCGTACCGTCGACGCGCTGGAAAAACTGGCGGCCACCATTCCGCCTATGGCGTATGACATCAGCAACTACGCCACCCTGGGGCTGCTTTCAAACCTGCTGGACATCAACAACCCGGATGCTCCATCCGATAACGATCTGGCGCAGGTGAAAACCACCCTGCAACAGGCCATCAGTGACGCTCGTCAGGACACCACGTTGAACAATCGTCTGGGTGCTGACAACCGCCGCAGCTCTGCCCTCGTACGCGAACGCATGCGGGCAAGCTGGTAAGTAAAAAGAGACCTGCCAGATGCATAACCCCGTGGGCGCGTTCGCCGCGCCCGCGTGGGGGCCTGCATCCTGAAAAATAATAATCATCGCGCCAGTGCTAAAACTTTTTTTACTACAGGTGATTTATGACTTACGTAATTGTTCATGCTCTTGCACCGATTTTCGTCATCATGCTGCTGGGTTTCTGGGCCGGTAAGGCAAAGATGGTCGATAACAAAAACGTTTCCCTGCTGAATATCTTCGTGATGGATTTCGCCCTGCCCGCCGCGCTGTTCAGCGCCACCGTGCAAACGCCGTGGACCGGCATCGTGGCCCAATCGCCGCTGATTCTGGTGCTGACCCTGGCGATGTGGATCACCTATGCGGTCATCTACTTCCTCGCGACCAATGTCTTTAAAAAATCCCCGCAGGATGCGGCCGTGCTGACGCTGACCGTCGCCCTGCCAAACTATGCGGCGCTTGGCCTGCCGATTCTGGGCAGCGTGCTGGGTGAAGGTTCATCGACATCACTGTCGGTTGCGGTCTCCATCGCCTGCGGTTCGGTGCTGATGACCCCGTTCTGCCTGCTCATTCTTGAACGTGAAAAAGCGCGTGGCGAAGGGAATAGCTCTGGCTCTACGCTCTCCATGCTGCCGGTGCTGATGTGGCGTTCGATTAAAAAACCGATCGTGATGGGCCCGCTGCTGGGTGTGATTTTGTCCGCCATCGGTATCAAAATGCCGGAACTGGTGCTGGCGGCGATTAAACCGCTGGGGCTCTCCGCGACCGCGGCAGCGCTGTTCCTGACCGGGGTGATCCTCTCTGCCCGTAAGCTGCAGATTAACACCATGGTGATTACGTCAACTATCGCCAAGCTGCTGATTCAGCCTGCGATTGCCTGGGGTATTGTGCTGATCTTCGGTCTGCACGGCTCCGTGGCGATCACCGCTATCCTGATGATTGCGCTCTCCGCGGGCTTCTTCGGCGTGGTGTTCGGTAACCGCTTTGGCGTGCAGTCGCCGGATGCGGAAGCCGTGCTGCTGTTGAGCTCCGTACTGTGTATCCTGTCGCTGCCGCTGTTTATCTCGCTGACTTCAGGAATGTAATCATGACCACAACATTACGCCCGCACGACCTTATCTGGCTTACCGCGCGCGACGCGCTGGAAGGCATTACCGACCCCTGGGTTGAGGCGGCCTGGCATACCGGCCTGCCGGTCGTGGTGCGGCGTGATGTTGACAGTGAAGGCCGTATTCCCGTTGGCGTGCGCGGACTGCGCCGCGACCAGCGGGCGGCCGGATGGGTGAAGCCGGAAAACGTGCTGCGCGTGGTGTCACCCGAATCACTGAGCGTAACGGCGGACCTGCTGCGTTCGCCGTTTGTCACCCAGCCACCGGTTCAGGTGGCGCTTCAGCTTTCTCAGCAGGCGTGGCCGTGGACGTGGGGCATTACCGGCAGCACCGGCTACGCGCTGGCGACCGGCATTCCGGTCATTCACGCCGACAGCGATCTCGACCTGCTGATCCGCGCCCCGCGGCCGATTTCCCCTGACGCATTTACCGCATGGCAGACGCAGCTCGGCCGCGCCTTGTGCCGGGCGGATACGCAGGTGGATACGCCCGACGGCGGCTTCGCGCTGGCGGAGTGGCTGCGCGACGGTAAAACGCTGCTGAAAACGAGCCGCGGACCGCGCCTGGTGGCCGATCCGTGGCGCAGGGAGGAGTGATGAAAATACTGTTTACCTTTCCGGGGCAGGGCACGCAGCACGAAGGCATGCTGCAAAACCTGCCGGGAACGACGCTGGCAGAGGCGCGCGAGTTGCTGGGCAGCGAAGTCGATACGCTGGATAGTGCGGCCTCACTCGCTCACACCCGCGCGGTTCAGCTGTGTCTGCTGATTTCTGGCGTAGCCTGGGCGCGCGAGCTCGAACGGCGCGGCGTGACGCCGGACATTGTGAGCGGGCTTTCAATCGGCGCTTATCCTGCGGCGGTCATCGCGGGCGCGCTGGACTTTACCGACGCGCTGAAGCTGGTTGCGTTGCGCGGCGATCTCATGGAGCAGGCGTATCCGCACGGCTATGGCCTGACGGCGATTATGGGCCTGACGTTGCCGCAGGTGGAAACGCTCATCGACGGCACGGGAACGTACATTGCCAACCTGAATGCCGAAACGCAGATCGTGATTGCCGGAAGCGATGACGGAATGGCACTGGTGGCGGCACGCGCGCTGGCAAAAGGGGCGAGCAAGGCCAGGCGGCTGGCGGTCAGCGTACCGTCCCACTGCGCACTGCTGGCGGATCCGGCGCAGAGGCTGGCGTCGGCGTTTGAATCGGTCACGCTTTCACGCCCGCGCTGCGCGTATCTGAGCGGCAGCACCGGACGGGTGCTGTGGCAGCCGGAAAAAATAGCCGACGATCTGGCGATGAATATGGCGCGAACGGTGCGCTGGCAGGAGGCGATGATTTCAGCGAACGAACGTGAGGCCCGGCTGGCGATCGAAATGCCGCCCGGCGGCGTGCTGACCTGCCTGACGCGACAGGCGGCGTGGGAAGGGGAGACGATTTCACTGGAGCGCAGCGGCGTTGACGTGGCGGTACATCTGGCGGGTCGGCTTCGTGCGTGAGTTTTTTGCCGGGTGGCGCTGCGCTTACCCGGCCTACTCCCGAATTGTAGTTTTGTAGGCCGGGTAAGCGCAGCGCCACCCGGCAAGGCATCACGCACTATCCTGCAAGCTGCGCGCATACATCCGCCCTTCGGCGGCGAGCGCGCGCAGGCTCGGATCCTGCTCGCGATTGCGGGCGAAGACAATCGCAATCAGCTGCTGCATCTGGTACGGCTCCGCCAGCTTCAATAGCTGCACCGAATTTTCATACACCTTCTTCATCCTGCCCGGCATCAGCGTAAAGCCAACGCCCGCCTGCACCAGGCTCAGCATCGAGAAAATGTCGTTCACGCGCGTGACGATCTCCGGCTCGAATCCGGCGATATGAAACGCTTCCTGAAAGCCCGCGTAGGTAGCAAACCCTTCCGCCAGGGCGACAAATTTCTGGTCTTTATAATCACGCAGATCCGCGGCCCCGCTGGTGTTCAGCGTGGCGGAGGCGGGGGCGGCAAGGAATATGTCGTCATGGAACAGCGGCAGTACCTCAAGGGTATTGCGGTCGATATCGCTTTCGGAGATGGAGATCAATATGGCGTCCAGCGACCCGTCATCCAGCATGTGGAGTAACGTTTCGTTAGATCCCATCGTCAGATCCATTTCCAGATCCGGGCGGCGCAGCTTCATGCCCATAATCAGGCGCGGGACGGTTTCCAGGGTGAGCGAGTAGAGCGTACCGACGCGCAGTCGCCCCTGGCCGATGCCGGCAATTTTGCGCGACTCTTCCAGCCCGCGCTCCATTACCTGCATCACCTCCTGGCAATACTCCAGCAGCGTCCAGGCGGAAGGCAGGGCAATCAGGTTTCGCCCCTTGTGGGTAAAGAGCGGGCAGCGGACGTTCTCTTCCAGGGTGTGCAGCGCGCGGTGCACGCTGACGCCGCTCAGGCCCAGCGTTTCGGCGGTGCGCGCGATATTCCCCTTCTCCATAAACGTCATGAAGATGCTGAGCTTGCGGAACGTAATCTCGCTCGTGGTATCGAAACTCATAGCTCTCCCGGCGTGTTAGTCGGCCTGCAGCATCGCTTCCAGCTGTTCCTGCGCGTCGAGCCATGACATCTCACACTCTTCAAGGCTCGATTTGGTCTTCGCCTGGGTTTGCAGGCAGTCCGTCAGTTCCGCTTTACGGCTCTGGTCATACAGACCGCTGTCGCCGAGCTTCTCTTCTACGGCCGCAAGCGTGGCGTTGAGCTTTTCCATCTCCTTTTCGAGACGGGCAATCTCCTTACGCAGCGGCTGCGTCTGGGTGCGCAGCTCCGCTTCCCGGCGCTTCTGGTCCTTACGCGCCTGCGCGCTGTTGGCGTTATCTTTTGCCGACTCCTCCGGCTGGTTCTCCTGCTTCTGCACGTCCGTCAGCCACTGCTGGTAGTCTTCCAGATCGCCGTCGAACGGTTCGACTTTGCCGTCGTGCACCAGGTAGAGATCGTCCGTGGTGGAGCGGATCAGGTGACGATCGTGCGACACCACCACCAGCGCGCCTTCGAACTCGATCAGCGCTTCGGTCAGCGCCTGACGCATGTCGAGATCCAGGTGGTTGGTCGGTTCATCGAGCAGCAGCAGGTTCGGGCGCTGCCAGACGATCAGCGCCAGCACCAGGCGGGCTTTTTCGCCGCCGGAGAAACGCTCGGTGTTTTCGGTGACCTTATCGCCCTGGAAGCCGAAGCCGCCGAGATAGTCGCGCAGCTTCTGCTCCATCTCCTGCGGCGCCAGGCGCGCGAGGTGCTGAATCGGGGATTCATCCGCGCGTAAAAATTCCAGCTGATGCTGGGCGAAGTAGCCCAGCTTGATGCCCTTCGCCAGGCCGATTTCACCCTTGACCGGGTTAAGCTCGCCCGCCAGCAGCTTGATCAGCGTCGATTTACCGGCACCGTTGCGCCCCAGCAGGCCAATACGTGAACCCGGCACCAGGTTGAGCTTGATGGAGTCGAGAATGATGCGGTCGGCATAGCCCGCGCTCACCTTCTCCATTTTTAGCAGCGGATTCGGCAGGCTTTCCGGCGCGCGGAAGCTGAAGTGGAACGGGTTATCCACGTGCGCCGGGGCGATCATCTCCATGCGCTCCAGCATCTTGATGCGGCTCTGGGCCTGCTTGGCTTTTGACGCCTTGGCCTTGAAGCGATCCACAAAGCTCTGCAGGTGCGCCACGCGCTGCTGCTGGCTTTCGTACATGGACTGCTGCTGGGCAAGACGCGTCGCGCGCTGGCGCTCGAAGGAGCTGTAGTTGCCGGTGTACTCGAACATCGTTTGCTGTTCGATATGAATGATTTTATCCACCACCGGGTCGAGGAAGTCCCGGTCGTGGGAGATCAGAATCAGAGTGCCCTGATAGCTCTTGAGCCACTTCTCCAGCCAAATAACCGCATCGAGATCGAGGTGGTTAGTCGGTTCATCGAGCAGCAGCAGGTCAGAGCGGCAGATCAGCGCCTGCGCCAGGTTGAGGCGCATACGCCAGCCGCCGGAGAAGTCGCTGACCGGGCGTTCCAGCTGTTCATTGCTGAAGCCCAGGCCGTGCAGCAGGCTGGAGGCGCGGGAGCGAATGGTCCACGCGTCAATGGCGTCCAGCTTGCCGTGAACGGTGGCGATGGCGTGGCCGTCGTTGCGCTCATTAGCGGCGTTAAGTTCCGCCTCGAGCTTGCGGTATTCCCGGTCGCCGTCAATAACATAGTCGAGTGCCGGTTCGCTCAGGGCTGGCGTCTCCTGGTTCACCCAGGCGAGCTGCCAGTTCCCCGGGAAGGTGAAGTTACCGCCATCCGCGCTAATCTCGTTTTTCAGCAACGCCAGCAGCGTGGATTTACCACAGCCGTTTTTGCCGACCAGACCCACCTTTTGGCCCGGGTTGATGGTAGCAGTGGCGTTATCCAGCAGGACGCGCACGCCGCGACGAATTTGTAACGAGGAGAAAACAATCATAGAAGCGCCGTATGTTCCGACTATGTTAATTTGTCATTATGATAATGTAAGGTGTGGGCCATTTTCCGCACCGGGCCGCCATGGTAGCCCAAAACAGCGACGATACACAAAAACAGAAACAAGACCGGGAGGGGAATGATGTCTCAGACAGCAAAAGTGCTGCTGCTGTATGCCCATCCGGAATCTCAGGACTCGGTGGCGAACCGGGTGCTGCTTAAGCCGGCCACACAGCTCAGTAACGTCACGGTGCACGATCTCTACGCGCACTATCCTGATTTCTTTATTGATATTCCTCACGAGCAGGAGCTGCTGCGTCAGCATGACGTGATTGTGTTCCAGCATCCGCTTTATACCTACAGCTGTCCGGCGCTGCTTAAGGAGTGGCTGGACCGCGTGCTGAGCCGGGGCTTCTCCAGCGGGGTGGGGGGCAACCAGCTGGCGGGAAAGTACTGGCGTAGCGTGATTACGACCGGTGAACCCGAAAGCGCTTACCGCCACGACGGGCTGAACCGTTATCCGATGAGCGACATATTGCGGCCATTCGAACTGACGGCGGCGATGTGCCGTATGCACTGGATGAGCCCGATTATCGTCTACTGGGCCCGACGTCAGGATCCAAAAGAGCTGGCAAGCCACGCCAGAGCCTATGGTGAATGGCTGGCGTCACCGATTCCGGCAGGAGGTCGTTAATGGAAGGATCGAATTTGCTCCTCGCCGGGGTGCTGTTTTTATTTGCGGCCGTCGTCGCGGTACCGCTCGCTGCCCGCATTGGCATCGGGGCGGTGCTGGGGTATCTGCTGGCGGGGATCGCCATTGGCCCCTGGGGACTGGGATTCATCAGCGACGTGGATGAGATCCTCCATTTCTCCGAGCTGGGCGTGGTGTTCCTGATGTTCATCATCGGCCTGGAGCTGAACCCCTCGAAATTGTGGCAGCTCCGACGCTCTATCTTTGGCGTGGGCGCCGCCCAGGTGGTGTTCAGCGCCGCGATCCTGGGCGGCCTGTTAATGCTGACCCACTTTTCATGGCAGGCGGCGGTAATTGGCGGGATAGGCCTGGCGATGTCGTCAACGGCAATGGCCTTGCAGCTCATGCGCGACAAGGGGATGAACCGCAACGAGGCCGGTCAGCTGGGCTTTTCGGTGCTGCTGTTCCAGGATTTGGCGGTGATCCCAGCGCTGGCGCTGGTGCCGCTGCTGGCGGGCTCCGGCGACGACCACTTCGACTGGGCGAAAATCGCCATGAAGGTGCTGGCCTTTGCGGGCATGCTGATTGGCGGACGTTTCCTGTTACGTCCGGTGTTTCGCTTTATTGCCGCATCGGGCGTACGCGAGGTGTTTACCGCCGCGACGCTGCTGCTGGTGCTGGGATCGGCACTGTTTATGGATGCGCTGGGGCTGTCGATGGCGCTCGGGACCTTTATCGCCGGGGTGCTGCTGGCGGAGAGTGAGTATCGGCACGAGCTGGAAATTGCCATCGATCCCTTCAAGGGGCTGCTGTTAGGCCTGTTCTTTATTTCGGTGGGAATGGCGCTCAACCTTGGCGTGCTCTATACCCATCTGCTGTGGGTGGTGGTGAGCGTCGCCATCCTGGTGGCGGTGAAAATGCTGGTGCTTTACGTTATGGCGCGCATTTACGGCTTGCGCAGTTCGGAACGCATGCAGTTTGCCAGCGTGTTAAGCCAGGGGGGCGAGTTCGCGTTTGTGCTGTTCTCTACCGCCTCCTCCCAGAAGCTGTTTAAAGACGATCAGATGGCGCTGTTGCTGGTGACGGTCACGCTGTCGATGATGACCACGCCGCTGCTGATGAAGCTGGTGGACAAGCTGCTTTCCCGGCGCCTGAATCCGACGGACGATGAAGATGAAGCTCCGTGGGTGGAAGACGATAAGCCGCAGGTGATTGTGGTGGGCTTTGGCCGTTTCGGGCAGGTGATTGGTCGCCTGCTGATGGCCAACAAAATGCGCATTACGGTGCTGGAAAGGGACATTAGCGCTGTAAACCTGATGCGTAAATATGGCTATAAAGTGTATTACGGCGATGCCACTCAGCTTGAGCTGCTTCGCTCGGCGGGGGCTGAAGCGGCCGAGTCCATCGTGATTACCTGTAACGATCCGGAAGACACGATGAAGCTGGTGGATCTGTGCCAGCAGCATTTCCCGCATCTGCATATTCTGGCGCGTGCCCGGGGACGTGTTGAAGCTCACGAATTGCTGCAGGCGGGTGTGAAACACTTCTCCCGCGAGACGTTCTCCAGTGCCCTGGAGCTGGGGCGTAAAGCGCTGATCTCGCTGGGCATGCATCCGCATCAGGCGCAGCGCGCACAGATGCACTTTCGTCGGCTGGATATGCGCATGCTGCGCGAGCTGATGCCGGTCCATTCCGATACGGCGCAGATCTCCCGCGTGCGGGAAGCGCGTCGCGAGCTGGAGGAGATCTTCCAGCGCGAGATGCAACAGGAACGACGCCAGCTTGACGGCTGGGATGAATTTGAATAAAGGGTAACGAAAGATGGCTGTACGTAAACGCTTTATCGCGGGTGCAAAGTGCCCGTCCTGCCAGGCGCAAGATACGCTGGCGATGTGGCGGGAAAATAATATTGATGTTGTTGAGTGTGTTAAGTGCGGTCACCAGATGCGTGAGGCCGACAAAGAGGCTCGCGATCACGTTCGCAAAGAAGAGCAAGTGATCGGCATTTTTCATCCGGACTAGCGATATGCCCTGAGTTTTTTTAAGCTAAAGGGTACACGGGTGCAGATTTCCGCTACAATCTGCGCCAGCAATTTTCCCACGCTCAGGAGATATCATGAAAGTAGCAAAAGACCTGGTGGTCAGCCTGGCCTATCAGGTACGTACAGAAGACGGTGTGTTGGTTGATGAGTCTCCGGTGAGTGCGCCGCTTGACTACCTGCATGGTCACGGCTCCCTGATTTCCGGCCTGGAAACTGCGCTGGAAGGTCATGAAGTTGGCGACAAATTTGACGTTGCTGTGGGCGCGAACGACGCTTACGGTCAATATGACGACAACCTGGTTCAGCGCGTTCCTAAAGACGTGTTCATGGGCGTTGACGAACTGCAGGTTGGCATGCGCTTCCTGGCTGAAACTGACCAGGGCCCGGTTCCTGTTGAGATCACCGAAGTGGAAGACGACCACGTTGTGGTTGACGGCAACCACATGCTGGCCGGTCAGAACCTGAAGTTCAACGTAGAAGTTGTTGCGATCCGTGAAGCGACCGAAGAAGAGCTGGCTCATGGCCACGTTCATGGTGCGCACGGTCACGACCATGACCACGATCACGGTCATGACGGCTGCTGCGGTGGTCACGGCCACGACCATGGTCACGACCACGGTAAAGGCGGTTGCGGTAACGGCGGCTGCGGCTGTCACTAATACCTGCCATGGGTAGGTAGGCCCGGTAAGCTTCGCGCCACCGGGCACAAAAAAAGCGGGGAACTCCCGCTTTTTTTACGCCTCAATAATGAGGGGGGGGCGTCTCTTCTGACTGAGAGGCAATGTTTGACGGCTGTGTAGCTTTCAGCTTTTCCGTCAGCAGGCGCATATGGTCCCGCAATTTTGCCATTTCGAGCTCATGGGCGGTCACGGTCTGGTTTAGCTCTTCGATGGTGATGTCCTGAAAAGCCAGGCGGCTTTCCAGCTCAGCCAGTCTCGCTTCTATTGCTGTATCCTTCATCATTCACCTCGTTTATTTCAGATTCGCCAAAATGGCCCAGCGGCGGCGCAGTTTAACCGAGTTTATCCCTAAGTACAGTTCGCATCCCCTGACAAGAAACTTATTTAAACAAAAATAGTCTGAAAAGTGGCGAGAATTGGACGTGTCTGTCTGTAGATTTCTTCTGCAACGTTTTATAGTACGTCACTCATTTACGTTTAACGCTGGGGTGAGAGTCCCCAGGCCCTGGAGATATGGATGAAATCACTGTTTAAAGTAACGCTGCTGGCGACGACGATGGCTGTTGCGCTGAACGCGCCGCTGTCATTCGCTGCTGATACTGCTGCGAAGCCTGCTGCCACTGCAGACAGCAAAGCGGCGTTCAAAAATGACGACCAGAAATCCGCCTACGCACTGGGCGCATCTCTGGGCCGTTACATGGAAAACTCTCTGAAAGAACAAGAGAAGCTGGGCATCAAACTGGATAAAGCTCAGCTGATCGCCGGCGTTCAGGACGCATTTGCAGATAAGAGCAAGCTGTCTGACCAGGAAATTGAACAGACTCTGCAGGCGTTCGAAGCGCGCGTGAAGGGTGCCGCGCAGACCAAGATGGACGCGGACGCGAAAGACAACGAAGCGAAGGGCAAAGCCTTCCGCGATACCTTTGCTAAAGAGAAGGGTGTGAAAACCTCTTCTACTGGCCTGGTGTACAAAGTTGAGAAAGAAGGCACCGGCGATGCGCCTAAAGACAGCGACACCGTTGTGGTGAACTACAAGGGTACGCTGATCGACGGTAAAGAGTTCGACAACTCTTACACCCGCGGTGAGCCGCTCTCCTTCCGTCTTGACGGTGTGATCCCAGGCTGGACCGAAGGCCTGAAAAACATCAAGAAAGGCGGCAAGATCAAGATGGTTATCCCACCGGATCTGGCCTATGGCAAAACCGGCGTTCCGGGGATCCCTGCTAACTCTACGCTGGTCTTCGACGTAGAGCTGCTGGACATCAAACCGGCACCGAAAGCGGATGCCAAAGCAGACGCACCGGCTGACGATAAAGCCGCTGCTGCTAAGAAGTAATGCTGAAAAAAAAACCGCCGCCTTTAAGGCGGCGGTTTTTTATTGTGGGGCAGATATAATTAACACTGGAAAGCGTTAGGCACGCTGTATTAATTTAGTTGTCCGTGTAGATAATGAGCCTGCCCTGAAAACCTAACGACAGGCTCCTGAAAAGGAGTGTTTTTTTCATGTCCAGGTCGCTTTTAACCAACGAAACCAGTGAACTTGATTTGCTGGATCAACGTCCTTTCGATCAGACCGACTTCGATATTCTGAAATCCTACGAAGCGGTAGTGGACGGGTTAGCGATGCTCATTGGCTCCCACTGCGAAATCGTATTGCACTCCCTGCAAGATCTGAAGTGCTCCGCCATCCGTATTGCGAATGGTGAGCATACTGGCCGTAAAATTGGTTCGCCTATTACCGACCTTGCATTGCGTATGTTGCATGACATGACCGGCGCGGACAGCAGCGTCTCCAAATGCTATTTCACTCGCGCCAAAAGCGGCGTGCTGATGAAGTCAGAAACCATTGCGATTCGAAACCGCGAGCATCGTGTGATTGGGCTGCTGTGCATCAACATGAATCTTGATGTGCCATTCTCGCAAATCATGAGCACCTTTATTCCTCCAGAAACGCCGGATGTGGGCTCCTCCGTTAACTTTGCCTCCTCCGTTGAAGATCTGGTGACGCAGACGCTTGAGTTTACGATTGAAGAGGTGAATGCCGATCGCAACGTCTCGAACAATGCCAAGAATCGCCAGATCGTGCTCAATCTCTATGAAAAAGGGATTTTTGATATTAAAGACGCCATCAACCAGGTGGCCGATCGTCTGAACATCTCCAAGCACACGGTCTACCTCTACATTCGCCAGTTCAAAAGCGGTGATTTCCTGGGGCAAGACAAGTAATGCGTTTTGCGTTAATGGTGACGGGCCCGGCGTACGGGACTCAGCAGGCCAGCAGCGCGCTGCAGTTTGCGCATGCGCTAGTGGCGGCCGGGCATGAGCTGGCAAGCGTCTTCTTCTATCGGGAAGGGGTGTATAACGCGAATCAGTTTACGTCCCCGGCGAGCGACGAGTTTGATCTGGTGCGCGCCTGGCAGGCATTAAACGAAAAACAGGGCGTAGAACTGCACATCTGCGTTGCAGCAGCACTGCGCCGCGGTGTGACCGATGCTACCGAAGCCGAGCGCCTTGGTTTATCGGGTTCTAACCTGCAGCCCGGTTTTTCGTTGAGTGGTCTGGGGGCACTGGCGCAGGCGGCATTAACCTGCGACAGAGTGGTGCAGTTCTGATGAAGCGCGTGGCATTTGTATTTACCTCTGCGCCGCACGGCAGCGCTTCCGGCCGAGAGGGGCTGGATGCGTTACTCGCGACGTCCGCGCTGACCGAAGATATCGGCGTCTTCTTTTTGGGCGACGGGGTGTTTCAGCTTCTTGCAGGCCAACAGCCGCAGGCCATTCTGGCACGTGATTACATCGCGACGTTCAAGGTCTTACCGCTTTACGATATCGACACGTTCTATCTCTGCGCCGACTCCCTGGCCGCTCGCGGGTTGGATGAGAAGACGCCTTTCGTGCTGGATGCGACGGTCCTGTCTTCTGCTGCATTGCGCGAACAGCTTTCCCACTACGATACCGTTCTGACTTTCTGAGGCTGCCATGCTCCACACTCTGAGCCATTCACCGTGGCAATGTGATACCGACACGCTGCTGAGCATGCTGCGCGAAGGTGACCATGTGCTGCTTATTCAGGACGGTGTGCTTGCCGCGCTGGAAGGCAGCCGTTTCGTTGAAATTCTCACGAATGCCCCCATAACAGTCTCTGCGCTGAAAGACGATCTGGATGCGCGGGGTCTTTCTGGTCAAATTTCAGCCAAAGTTGACGTGGTTGGCTATACTGATTTCGTCAATCTTACTGTGACGCATGCCAGTCAAATGAACTGGTGATTTGAGATCGCTGTATATTTCTTGACACCTTTTCGACGTAGCCCTAAAATTTCGCGTCCTCATATTGTATGAGGTCGTTTTATTACGTGTTTACGAAGCAAAAGCTAAAACCAGGAGCTATTTAATGGCAACAGTTAACCAGCTGGTACGCAAACCACGTGCACGCAAAGTTGCGAAAAGCAACGTGCCTGCGCTGGAAGCCTGCCCGCAGAAACGTGGCGTATGTACTCGTGTATATACCACCACTCCTAAAAAACCAAACTCCGCACTGCGTAAAGTATGCCGTGTGCGTTTGACTAACGGTTTCGAAGTGACTTCCTACATCGGTGGTGAAGGTCACAACCTGCAGGAGCACTCCGTGATCCTGATCCGTGGCGGTCGTGTTAAAGACCTTCCGGGTGTTCGTTACCACACCGTTCGTGGTGCGCTCGACTGCTCAGGTGTTAAAGACCGTAAGCAGGCTCGCTCCAAGTACGGCGTGAAGCGTCCTAAGGCTTAATGGTTCTCCGTTAAGTAAGGCCAAACTGATTTATCTTAATGTCACACTAAACTCTTTGAGTTTTGGACAATCCTGAATTAACAACGGAGTATTCCCATGCCACGTCGTCGCGTCATTGGTCAGCGTAAAATCCTTCCAGATCCGAAATTCGGATCAGAACTGCTGGCAAAATTTGTAAATATCCTGATGGTAGATGGTAAAAAATCTACTGCAGAAGCAATCGTATACAGCGCGCTTGAGACCCTGGCTCAGCGTTCTGGTAAAAATGAACTGGAAGCTTTCGAAGTCGCTCTCGACAACGTTCGCCCAACCGTAGAAGTTAAGTCCCGCCGCGTTGGTGGTTCTACTTATCAGGTTCCAGTTGAAGTTCGTCCGGTTCGTCGTAATGCTCTGGCAATGCGTTGGATCGTTGAAGCTGCTCGTAAACGCGGTGATAAATCCATGGCTCTGCGTCTGGCGAACGAACTTTCTGATGCTGCAGACAACAAAGGTACTGCAGTTAAGAAACGTGAAGACGTTCACCGTATGGCAGAAGCCAACAAGGCGTTCGCACACTACCGTTGGTAATCCCTTCGGAGTCTTAGTCACCAGGCGGGCGCTTCAGAGAAGCCGCCCGCTCTGGGTAACTTAACTGAACGCCTAAAGATATAAACGAGGAATCAAATGGCTCGTACAACACCCATCGCACGCTACCGTAACATCGGTATCAGTGCGCACATCGACGCCGGTAAAACCACTACTACCGAACGTATTCTGTTCTACACCGGTGTAAACCACAAAATCGGTGAAGTTCATGACGGCGCAGCCACCATGGACTGGATGGAACAGGAGCAGGAGCGTGGTATCACTATCACCTCCGCAGCGACTACTGCATTCTGGTCAGGTATGGCTAAGCAGTACGAACCGCATCGCGTAAACATCATCGACACCCCAGGGCACGTTGACTTCACCATCGAAGTAGAACGTTCCATGCGTGTTCTTGACGGCGCGGTAATGGTTTATTGCGCAGTTGGTGGTGTTCAGCCACAGTCTGAAACCGTATGGCGTCAGGCGAACAAATATAAAGTTCCACGCATCGCGTTCGTTAACAAAATGGACCGTATGGGTGCTAACTTCCTGAAAGTTGTTGGTCAGATCAAAACCCGTCTGGGCGCGAACCCTGTTCCGCTGCAGCTGGCAATTGGTGCTGAAGAAGGCTTCACCGGCGTTATCGACCTGGTGAAAATGAAAGCCATCAACTGGAACGATGCAGACCAGGGCGTTACCTTCGAATACGAAGATATCCCAGCTGCAATGCAGGACCTGGCTGACGAATGGCACCAGAACCTGATCGAATCCGCTGCTGAAGCTTCTGAAGAGCTGATGGAGAAATACCTGGGTGGTGAAGAACTGACTGAAGAAGAGATCAAAAAAGCTCTGCGTCAGCGCGTTCTGAACAACGAAATCATCCTGGTAACCTGTGGTTCTGCGTTCAAGAACAAAGGTGTTCAGGCGATGCTGGATGCGGTAGTTGACTACCTGCCATCCCCGGTTGACGTTCCTGCGATCAACGGCATCCTGGACGACGGTAAAGATACTCCGGCTGAGCGTCACGCAAGCGACGACGAGCCGTTCTCTGCACTGGCGTTCAAAATTGCTACCGACCCATTCGTGGGTAACCTGACCTTCTTCCGCGTTTACTCTGGTGTGGTTAACTCCGGTGACACCATCCTGAACTCCGTGAAAGCGGCGCGTGAACGTTTTGGCCGTATCGTACAGATGCACGCTAACAAACGTGAAGAGATCAAAGAAGTTCGTGCGGGCGACATCGCTGCAGCTATCGGTCTGAAAGACGTGACCACGGGTGACACCCTGTGTGACCCGGATCACCCGATCATTCTGGAGCGTATGGAATTCCCAGAGCCGGTAATCTCCATCGCGGTTGAACCAAAAACCAAAGCTGACCAGGAAAAAATGGGTCTGGCTCTGGGCCGTCTGGCGAAAGAAGACCCATCATTCCGCGTATGGACTGATGAAGAATCTAACCAGACCATCATCGCTGGTATGGGTGAACTGCACCTGGACATCATCGTTGACCGTATGAAGCGTGAATTCAACGTTGAAGCGAACGTGGGTAAACCTCAGGTTGCTTACCGCGAAGCGATTCGCGCGAAAGTTACCGACATTGAAGGTAAACACGCTAAGCAGTCTGGTGGTCGCGGTCAGTACGGTCACGTTGTGATCGACATGTACCCACTGGAGCCGGGCTCTAACCCGAAAGGTTACGAGTTCATCAACGACATCAAAGGTGGTGTAATTCCTGGCGAATACATCCCAGCCGTTGATAAAGGCATCCAGGAACAGCTGAAAGCGGGCCCTCTGGCTGGCTATCCAGTTGTTGATATGGGTGTTCGTCTGCACTTCGGTTCTTACCACGACGTTGACTCCTCTGAACTGGCGTTTAAACTGGCTGCGTCTATTGCCTTTAAAGAAGGCTTTAAGAAAGCAAAACCAGTTCTGCTTGAGCCAATCATGAAGGTTGAAGTAGAAACTCCTGAAGAGAACACCGGTGACGTTATCGGTGACTTGAGCCGTCGTCGCGGTATGCTGCGTGGTCAGGAATCCGAAGTAACTGGCGTTAAGATCCACGCTGAAGTTCCGCTGTCTGAAATGTTCGGATATGCAACTCAGCTGCGTTCTCTGACCAAAGGTCGTGCATCATACACCATGGAATTCCTGAAGTATGATGATGCGCCTAACAACGTTGCTCAGGCCGTTATTGAAGCCCGTGGTAAGTAATCCACAGGATTAAAACCTAAGTCCCGTGCTCTCTCCAAAGGGGAGAGCACTATAGTAAGGAATATAGCCGTGTCTAAAGAAAAATTTGAACGTACAAAACCGCACGTCAACGTTGGTACTATCGGCCACGTTGACCACGGTAAAACTACCCTGACTGCTGCAATCACTACCGTTCTGGCAAAAACCTACGGTGGTTCTGCTCGTGCATTCGACCAGATCGATAACGCACCAGAAGAAAAAGCTCGTGGTATCACCATCAACACTTCCCACGTTGAATACGACACCCCGACTCGTCACTACGCACACGTAGACTGCCCAGGCCACGCCGACTATGTTAAAAACATGATCACCGGTGCTGCGCAGATGGACGGCGCGATCCTGGTTGTTGCTGCGACTGACGGCCCAATGCCTCAGACTCGTGAGCACATCCTGCTGGGTCGTCAGGTAGGCGTTCCTTTCATCATCGTGTTCCTGAACAAATGCGACATGGTTGATGACGAAGAGCTGCTGGAACTGGTAGAGATGGAAGTTCGTGAACTGCTGTCTCAGTACGATTTCCCAGGCGACGACACTCCAATCGTTCGTGGTTCCGCGCTGAAAGCGCTGGAAGGCGAAGCAGAGTGGGAAGCGAAAATCATCGAACTGGCAGGCTTCCTGGATTCTTACATCCCAGAACCAGAGCGTGCGATTGACAAGCCATTCCTGCTGCCAATCGAAGACGTATTCTCCATCTCCGGTCGTGGTACCGTTGTTACCGGTCGTGTAGAGCGCGGTATCATCAAAGTTGGCGAAGAAGTTGAAATCGTTGGTATCAAAGAGACTGCGAAGTCTACCTGTACTGGCGTTGAAATGTTCCGCAAACTGCTGGACGAAGGCCGTGCTGGTGAGAACGTTGGTGTTCTGCTGCGTGGTATCAAACGTGAAGAAATCGAACGTGGTCAGGTTCTGGCGAAGCCAGGCTCAATCAAGCCACACACCAAGTTCGAATCTGAAGTGTACATCCTGTCCAAAGACGAAGGCGGCCGTCATACTCCGTTCTTCAAAGGCTACCGTCCACAGTTCTACTTCCGTACAACTGACGTGACCGGTACCATCGAACTGCCAGAAGGCGTTGAGATGGTAATGCCAGGCGACAACATCAAGATGGTTGTGACTCTGATCCACCCAATCGCGATGGACGACGGTCTGCGTTTCGCAATCCGTGAAGGCGGCCGTACCGTTGGCGCGGGCGTTGTTGCTAAAGTTCTGGGCTAATTAATTATCCCTGAATAAAAAAAGGACGCTTCGGCGTCCTTTTTTGTTTTCTGCTGTTCAAGTTTGGTCACAAAATTTCGCATTTTTTGCCTCCTCCCGCACTGTATTCTGGCGCTTGTGCTATTGTAATCATAACCATTCTCACTTACACTTTGCGCATAATTTGAACGGGAGTCTCTATGTACGTTTGTTTATGTAATGGTGTAAGCGACAAAAAAATACGTCAGGCCGTTCGCCAGTTTCAGCCCCAGTCATTCCAGCAGCTTCGCAAATTTGTTCCAGTGGGAAATCAATGCGGTAAATGTGTACGTGCTGCGCGAGAGATCATGCAGGACGAACTGATGCAGATCCCGGAATACAAAGAGATCGCCTAAGCGCCCATCTTTTTTTTGACATCCCTGTAGCCCGATCTACGCTTCAATGAGTGGAAGCGGAGGGACTATATAATGAAAGGTGATGTTAAAATCATAAGTTATCTCAATAAATTATTGGGAAATGAGCTTGTCGCAATCAACCAGTACTTTCTTCACGCGAGAATGTTTAAAAACTGGGGACTCAAACGTTTAAACGACGTTGAGTACCATGAATCGATCGATGAGATGAAACACGCCGATAAATATATCGAGCGTATTCTATTCCTTGAAGGCATTCCAAACCTGCAGGATCTCGGCAAGCTCGGCATTGGAGAAGATGTCGAAGAGATGCTGCGCTCCGACCTCAGACTGGAACTTGAAGGCGCCAAAGATCTCCGTGAAGCCATCGCCTATGCCGACAGCGTACATGACTACGTCAGCCGCGATATGATGATCCAGATCCTGGCCGATGAAGAAGGGCATATTGACTGGCTGGAAACAGAGCTGGATCTCATTGCTAAAATCGGCCTGCAAAACTATCTTCAGTCGCAGATTAAAGTGGAAGAGTAGCCCACGTCTTCCAGCCTACGCATAAACCCGCTGCTGCCAGAAATGGCCCAAAAGGCAGTGGGTTTTTTAATGCCTTTTTATCAGGGCGGATTAACGAAAAAACAAGGAAGCATAGAAGCGCCATCAGCGCCGCGAGCAATGCCAGCGAGGGCAGTACGCACCAGCCATGCCATGCACCAAGCGCTGCCAGGTATTTCACATCGCCATATCCCATCCCTTCACGCCGGCAGATACACCAATACCCCCAATAAATAACCGCAAAGCCAACATACCCGGCTATCGCACCCGCCACAGCACTCGGCAGAAAATCAGGGTGGAGGCAGAGCTGAAAGAGCAGTCCCGCCCATAGTAGCGGGCAGAGAAATTTGTCGGGAAGCAGACCGGAGCGAATATCGGCATGTACCAATAAGGCTGTCAGTGAAAGATAGAGCAGCAGAAAGGGGAGGGTGGTAAGCATGTAAAAGGCCTCAAGCAGGTTTGAGCGCATACTCGGCATTTTCGGCCTGCCCGGCAATGCACAAAAGCCGCAGTTGCGTAGCGGCTCGAAACAAAGAACTGATACATGAAAAATTACATAACACGTTGCGCACGCCTGCGCATCCTGCGTCTATAGCGCTTAATTTCTAAACGGCACTTGCGTATCGCGCAGATTTACGTATAATGCGCGGGCTTGTCGTAATTGACGGCGGGTTCAATCAGAACCAGAGTAGCTCATTTTGTTACTCAACAATGCTCCCAATTGGGGAGCTACGTAAGAACGGTTACACTCTCCCATCAATCGTAATGGGTTTGAGGAGTAATCATTTTCGTTTATAAAATAATTGGAGCTCTGGTCTCATGCAGAACCAAAGAATCCGTATCCGCCTTAAAGCGTTTGATCATCGTCTGATCGATCAATCAACCGCGGAAATCGTCGAGACTGCTAAGCGCACTGGTGCGCAAGTCCGTGGTCCGATCCCGCTGCCGACCCGCAAAGAGCGCTTCACCGTTCTGATCTCTCCGCACGTTAACAAAGACGCGCGCGATCAGTACGAAATCCGCACTCACAAGCGTCTGGTTGACATCGTTGAGCCAACTGAGAAAACCGTTGATGCTCTGATGCGTCTGGATCTGGCTGCCGGTGTAGACGTGCAGATCAGCCTGGGTTAATCAGGTCATCGAGCGATTGAGAGGTTGAAACAATGATTGGTTTAGTCGGTAAAAAAGTGGGTATGACCCGCATCTTCACTGAAGATGGCGTTTCTATCCCAGTAACCGTAATCGAAGTTGAAGCAAACCGCGTTACTCAGGTTAAAGATCTGGCTAACGATGGCTACCGCGCTATTCAGGTTACCACTGGTGCTAAAAAAGCTAACCGTGTAACCAAACCAGAAGCGGGTCACTTCGCTAAAGCTGGCGTAGAAGCTGGCCGTGGTCTGTGGGAATTCCGTCTTGCTGAAGGCGAAGAGTTCACCGTAGGTCAGGACATTAGCGTTGAGCTGTTTGCTGACGTTAAAAAAGTTGACGTAACCGGTACCTCTAAAGGTAAAGGTTTTGCTGGTACCGTTAAGCGCTGGAACTTCCGTACCCAGGACGCTACTCACGGTAACTCCTTGTCTCACCGCGTTCCGGGTTCTATCGGTCAGAACCAGACTCCGGGCAAAGTGTTCAAAGGCAAGAAAATGGCAGGTCAGCTGGGTAACGAACGTGTAACCGTTCAGAGCCTGGACGTAGTACGTGTTGACGCTGAGCGCAACCTGCTGCTGGTTAAAGGTGCAGTTCCGGGTGCAACCGGTAGCGACCTGATCGTTAAACCAGCTGTGAAGGCGTAAGGGGATAGCAATGGAATTAGTATTGAAAGACGCGCAGAGCGCGCTGACTGTTTCCGAAACTACCTTCGGTCGTGATTTCAACGAAGCGCTGGTTCACCAGGTTGTTGTTGCTTATGCAGCTGGTGCTCGTCAGGGTACTCGTGCTCAGAAGACTCGTGCTGAAGTAACTGGTTCTGGCAAAAAGCCATGGCGCCAGAAAGGTACCGGCCGTGCGCGTTCAGGTTCTATCAAGAGCCCGATCTGGCGTTCAGGTGGCGTGACCTTCGCTGCGCGTCCACAGGACCACAGTCAAAAAGTTAACAAAAAGATGTACCGCGGCGCGCTGAAAAGCATCCTGTCCGAACTGGTACGTCAGGATCGTCTGATCGTTGTCGAGAAGTTCTCTGTTGAAGCGCCTAAAACTAAGCTGCTGGCACAGAAACTGAAAGACATGGCTCTGGAAGATGTGCTGATCATCACCGGTGAGCTGGACGAGAACCTGTTCCTGGCCGCACGTAACCTGCACAAGGTTGACGTACGCGATGCGACTGGTATCGACCCGGTTAGCCTGATCGCCTTCGACAAAGTCGTAATGACTGCTGATGCTGTTAAGCAAGTTGAGGAGATGCTGGCATGATTCGTGAAGAACGTCTGCTGAAGGTGCTTCGCGCACCGCACGTTTCTGAAAAAGCGTCTACTGCGATGGAAAAAACAAACACCATCGTTCTCAAAGTTGCTAAAGACGCGACCAAAGCAGAGATCAAAGCTGCTGTGCAGAAACTGTTTGAAGTCGAAGTCGAAGTCGTTAACACCCTGGTAGTTAAAGGGAAAGTTAAACGTCACGGACAGCGTATCGGTCGTCGTAGCGACTGGAAAAAAGCTTACGTCACCCTGAAAGAAGGCCAGAATCTGGACTTCGTTGGCGGCGCTGAGTAAGTCGGAGGAGTAATACAATGGCAGTTGTTAAATGTAAACCGACATCTCCGGGTCGTCGCCACGTAGTTAAAGTGGTTAACCCTGAGCTGCACAAGGGCAAACCTTTTGCTCCGTTGCTGGAAAAAAACAGCAAATCCGGTGGTCGTAACAACAATGGCCGTATCACCACTCGTCACATCGGTGGTGGCCACAAGCAGGCTTATCGTATTGTTGACTTCAAACGCAACAAAGACGGTATCCCAGCAGTTGTTGAACGTCTTGAGTACGATCCGAACCGTTCCGCGAACATCGCGCTGGTTCTGTACAAAGACGGCGAACGCCGTTACATCCTGGCCCCTAAAGGCCTGAAAGCTGGCGACCAGATTCAGTCTGGCGTTGATGCTGCAATCAAAGCAGGCAACACCCTGCCGATGCGCAATATCCCGGTTGGTTCTACCGTTCATAACGTAGAAATGAAACCAGGTAAAGGCGGTCAGCTGGCGCGTTCCGCGGGTACTTACGTTCAGATCGTTGCGCGTGATGGTGCTTATGTCACCCTGCGTCTGCGTTCTGGTGAAATGCGTAAAGTCGAAGCAGACTGCCGCGCTACTCTGGGCGAAGTTGGCAATGCTGAGCATATGCTGCGCGTTCTGGGTAAAGCAGGTGCTGCACGCTGGCGTGGTGTTCGTCCTACCGTTCGCGGTACTGCGATGAACCCAGTCGACCACCCACATGGTGGTGGTGAAGGTCGTAACTTTGGTAAGCACCCGGTATCTCCGTGGGGCGTTCAGACCAAAGGTAAGAAGACCCGCAGCAACAAGCGTACTGATAAATTTATCGTACGTCGCCGTAGCAAATAATTTTAGAGGATAAGCCATGCCACGTTCTCTCAAGAAAGGTCCTTTTATTGACCTGCACTTGCTGAAGAAGGTAGAGAAAGCGGTGGAAAGCGGAGACAAGAAGCCCCTGCGCACTTGGTCCCGTCGTTCAACGATCTTTCCTAACATGATCGGTTTGACCATCGCTGTCCATAATGGTCGTCAGCACGTTCCAGTCTTTGTTACCGACGAAATGGTTGGTCACAAACTGGGTGAATTCGCACCGACTCGTACTTATCGCGGCCACGCTGCTGATAAAAAAGCGAAGAAGAAATAAGGTAGGAGGAAGAGATGGAAACTTTAGCTCAACATCGCCATGCTCGTTCTTCTGCACAGAAGGTTCGCCTTGTTGCTGACCTGATTCGCGGTAAGAAAGTGTCGCAGGCCCTGGACATCCTGACCTATACCAACAAGAAAGCTGCGGTATTGGTCAAGAAAGTACTGGAATCTGCCATTGCTAACGCTGAACACAACGATGGCGCTGACATCGACGATCTGAAAGTCGCGAAAATTTTCGTAGATGAAGGCCCAAGCATGAAGCGCATTATGCCGCGTGCGAAAGGTCGTGCAGATCGCATCCTGAAGCGCACCAGCCACATTACTGTGGTTGTGTCCGATCGCTGAGACTCTGGAGACTAGCAATGGGTCAGAAAGTACATCCTAATGGTATTCGCCTGGGTATTGTAAAACCATGGAACTCTACCTGGTTTGCGAACACCAAAGAATTCGCTGACAACCTGGACAGCGATTTTAAAGTACGTCAGTACCTGACTAAGGAACTGGCTAAAGCGTCTGTATCTCGTATCGTTATCGAGCGTCCAGCGAAGAGCATCCGTGTGACTATTCACACTGCTCGTCCTGGCATCGTTATCGGTAAGAAAGGCGAAGACGTAGAAAAACTGCGCAAGGTCGTAGCGGATATCGCTGGCGTTCCTGCACAGATCAATATCGCTGAAGTTCGTAAGCCTGAACTGGACGCTAAATTGGTTGCTGACAGCATCACTTCTCAGCTGGAACGTCGTGTTATGTTCCGTCGTGCTATGAAGCGTGCTGTACAGAACGCAATGCGTCTGGGCGCTAAAGGTATCAAAGTTGAAGTTAGCGGCCGTCTGGGCGGCGCGGAAATCGCACGTACCGAATGGTACCGTGAAGGTCGCGTACCGCTGCACACTCTGCGTGCTGACATCGACTACAACACCTCTGAAGCGCACACCACTTACGGTGTAATCGGCGTTAAGGTATGGATCTTCAAAGGTGAGATCCTGGGTGGTATGGCTGCTGTTGAACAACCGGAAAAACCGGCTGCTCAACCTAAAAAGCAGCAGCGTAAAGGCCGTAAATAAGGAGCGTCGCTGATGTTACAACCAAAGCGTACAAAATTCCGTAAAGTGCACAAAGGCCGCAACCGTGGTCTGGCGCAGGGTACGGATGTTAGCTTCGGCACTTTCGGTCTGAAAGCTGTTGGCCGTGGTCGTCTGACTGCACGTCAGATCGAAGCAGCACGTCGTGCAATGACCCGTGCAGTTAAGCGTCAAGGTAAAATTTGGATCCGTGTATTCCCGGACAAACCAATTACCGAGAAGCCGCTGGAAGTTCGTATGGGTAAAGGTAAAGGTAACGTGGAGTACTGGGTTGCCTTGATCCAACCGGGCAAAGTCCTTTATGAAATGGACGGTGTTCCGGAAGAGCTGGCCCGTGAAGCCTTCGGCCTGGCAGCAGCGAAACTGCCTATCAAAACCACCTTTGTAACTAAGACGGTGATGTAATGAAAGCAAAAGAGCTGCGTGAAAAAAGCGTTGAAGAGCTGAACGCTGAGCTGCTGAACCTGCTGCGTGAGCAGTTCAACCTGCGTATGCAGGCTGCAAGTGGCCAGCTGCAACAGACTCACCTGCTGAAGCAAGTGCGTCGCAATGTTGCACGCGTTAAGACTTTACTGACTCAGAAGGCGGGTGCGTAATGACCGATAAAATCCGTACTCTGCAAGGTCGTGTTGTTAGCGACAAAATGGAGAAATCCATTGTTGTAGCTATCGAACGTATTGTGAAACACCCGATCTACGGTAAATTCATCAAGCGTACGACCAAACTGCACGTACATGACGAGAACAACGAATGTGGTATCGGCGACAAGGTTGAAATCCGTGAATGCCGTCCACTGTCCAAGACTAAGTCCTGGACGCTGGTTCGCGTTGTAGAGAAAGCGGTTCTGTAATACAGTACGCCTTCTCAATACGAATAAACGGCTCAGCGATGAGCCGTTTATTTTTTCTACCCATATTGCAGAAGCGGTGTTATAATGCCGCGCCCTCGATATGGGGCTTTTTAACGGCTCTGATTTTAGAGTCTCAGGTAGTAGTTGACATTAGCGGAGCACTAAAATGATCCAAGAACAGACTATGCTGAACGTCGCCGACAACTCCGGCGCACGTCGCGTAATGTGTATCAAGGTTCTGGGTGGCTCGCACCGTCGCTACGCAGGCGTAGGCGACATCATCAAGATCACCATCAAGGAAGCAATTCCACGTGGTAAGGTCAAAAAAGGTGATGTGCTGAAGGCGGTAGTGGTGCGCACCAAGAAGGGTGTTCGTCGCCCTGACGGTTCTGTCATTCGCTTCGATGGTAATGCATGCGTTATTTTAAACAATAACAGCGAGCAGCCTATCGGCACGCGTATCTTTGGGCCGGTAACTCGTGAACTTCGTACTGAGAAGTTCATGAAAATTATCTCTCTGGCACCAGAAGTACTCTAAGGAGCGAATCATGGCAGCGAAAATCCGTCGTGATGACGAAGTTATCGTGTTAACCGGTAAAGATAAAGGTAAACGCGGTAAAGTAAAAAATGTTCTGTCTTCCGGCAAACTTGTCGTTGAAGGTATCAACCTGGTTAAGAAACATCAGAAGCCGGTTCCGGCCCTGAACCAACCAGGTGGCATCGTTGAAAAAGAAGCTGCTATTCAGGTTTCTAACGTTGCAATCTTCAATGCGGCTACCGGCAAGGCTGACCGTGTAGGCTTTAGATTCGAAGACGGCAAAAAAGTCCGTTTCTTCAAGTCTAACAGCGAAACTATCAAGTAATTTGGAGTAGTACGATGGCGAAACTGCATGATTACTACAAAGACGAAGTAGTTAACAAACTCATGACTGAGTTTAACTACAATTCTGTCATGCAAGTCCCTCGGGTCGAGAAGATCACCCTGAACATGGGTGTTGGTGAAGCGATCGCTGACAAGAAACTGCTGGATAACGCAGCAGCTGACCTGACAGCAATCTCCGGTCAAAAACCGCTGATCACCAAAGCACGCAAATCTGTTGCAGGCTTCAAAATCCGTCAGGGCTATCCGATCGGCTGTAAAGTAACTCTGCGTGGCGAACGCATGTGGGAGTTCTTTGAGCGCCTGATCACTATTGCTGTTCCACGTATCCGTGACTTCCGTGGCTTGTCCGCTAAGTCTTTCGACGGTCGTGGTAACTACAGCATGGGTGTCCGTGAGCAGATCATCTTCCCAGAAATCGACTACGATAAAGTCGACCGCGTGCGTGGTTTGGATATTACCATTACCACTACTGCGAAATCTGACGAAGAAGGCCGTGCTCTGCTGGCTGCCTTTGACTTCCCGTTCCGCAAGTAAGGTAGGGTTACTGAATGGCTAAGCAATCAATGAAAGCACGCGAAGTAAAGCGCGTAGCTTTAGCTGATAAATTCTTCGCTAAACGCGCTGAACTGAAAGCGATCATTTCTGATGTGAACGCTTCCGACGAAGATCGTTGGAATGCGGTTCTCAAGCTGCAGTCTCTGCCGCGTGATTCCAGCCCGTCTCGTCAGCGTAACCGCTGTCGTCAAACAGGTCGTCCACATGGTTATGTGGGCAAGTTTGGGTTGAGCCGTATCAAACTGCGTGAAGCCGCCATGCGCGGTGAAGTGCCAGGCTTGAAAAAGGCTAGCTGGTAATTACCAATTGAATCACGGGAGTAAAGACAGATGAGCATGCAAGATCCGATCGCGGATATGCTGACCCGTATCCGTAACGGTCAGGCCGCGAACAAAGTTGCGGTCACCATGCCTTCCGCCAAGCTGAAAGTGGCAATTGCCAACGTGCTGAAGGAAGAAGGTTTTATCGAAGATTTTAAAGTTGAAGGCGACACCAAGCCGGAACTGGAACTTACTCTCAAGTATTTCCAGGGTAAAGCTGTTGTAGAAAGCATTCAGCGTGTCAGCCGCCCAGGCCTGCGCATCTATAAGAAAAAAGATGAGCTGCCAAAAGTTATGGCTGGCCTTGGTATCGCAGTTGTTTCTACCTCTAAAGGTGTTATGACTGATCGTGCAGCGCGCCAGGCTGGTCTTGGTGGCGAAATTATCTGCTACGTAGCCTAATCGGAGGAAAGAATGTCTCGTGTTGCTAAAGCACCGGTCGTTATTCCTGCCGGCGTTGATGTAAAAATCGACGGTCAGGTTATTACGATCAAAGGTAAAAACGGCGAGCTGACTCGTACCCTCAACAAAGCTGTTGAAGTTAAACATGCAGATAACGCTCTGACCTTCGGTCCACGTGATGGTTTCGTGGATGGATGGGCTCAGGCTGGTACCGCGCGTGCCCTGCTGAACTCAATGGTTGTTGGTGTTACCGAAGGCTTCACTAAAAAGCTTCAGCTGGTTGGTGTAGGTTATCGTGCAGCTATCAAAGGGAATGCAGTAGGCCTGTCTCTGGGCTTCTCACACCCTGTTGAGCATCCGCTGCCGGCCGGTATCACTGCAGAATGTCCGACTCAAACTGAAATCGTGCTGAAAGGCGCTGATAAACAGCTGATCGGTCAGGTTGCAGCAGATCTGCGCGCCTACCGTCGTCCTGAGCCTTACAAAGGCAAGGGTGTTCGTTACGCCGACGAAGTCGTGCGTACCAAAGAGGCTAAGAAGAAGTAAGGTAACACTATGGATAAGAAATCTGCTCGTATCCGTCGTGCGACCCGCGCACGCCGCAAGCTCAAAGAGCTGGGTGCAACTCGCCTGGTGGTACATCGTACCCCGCGTCATATTTACGCACAGGTAATTGCACCGAACGGTTCTGAAGTTCTGGTAGCTGCTTCTACTGTAGAAAAAGCTATCTCAGAACAATTGAAGTACACCGGTAACAAAGACGCCGCTGCAGCTGTAGGTAAAGCTGTTGCTGAACGCGCTCTGGAAAAAGGCATCAGCAATGTTTCCTTTGACCGTTCCGGGTTCCAATATCATGGTCGTGTCCAGGCACTGGCAGATGCTGCCCGTGAAGCTGGCCTTCAGTTCTAAGGTAGAGGTGTAAGATGGCTCACATCGAAAAACAGGCTGGCGAACTGCAGGAAAAGCTGATCGCGGTAAACCGCGTATCTAAAACTGTTAAAGGTGGTCGTATTTTCTCCTTCACAGCTCTGACTGTAGTAGGCGATGGTAACGGTCGCGTTGGTTTTGGTTACGGTAAAGCGCGTGAAGTTCCAGCAGCGATCCAGAAAGCGATGGAAAAAGCCCGTCGCAATATGATTAACGTCGCGCTGAACAACGGCACCCTGCAGCACCCAGTTAAAGGTGTTCACACGGGTTCTCGTGTATTCATGCAGCCAGCTTCAGAAGGTACCGGTATCATCGCCGGTGGTGCAATGCGCGCCGTTCTGGAAGTTGCTGGGGTTCATAACGTTCTGGCCAAAGCATATGGTTCCACCAACCCGATCAACGTGGTTCGTGCAACTATTGATGGCCTGGAAAATATGAATTCTCCAGAAATGGTCGCTGCCAAGCGTGGTAAATCCGTTGAAGAAATTCTGGGGTAATTGACCATGGCAAAGACTATTAAAATCACTCAAACCCGCAGTGCAATCGGTCGTCTGCCGAAACACAAGGCAACGCTGCTTGGCCTGGGTCTGCGTCGTATTGGTCATACCGTTGAGCGCGAGGATACTCCTGCTGTTCGTGGTATGGTCAACGCGGTTTACTTCATGGTTAAAGTTGAGGAGTAAGAGATGCGTTTAAATACTCTGTCTCCGGCCGAAGGCTCTAAAAAGGCGGGTAAACGCCTGGGTCGTGGTATCGGTTCTGGCCTCGGCAAAACCGGTGGTCGTGGTCACAAAGGTCAGAACTCTCGTTCTGGCGGTGGCGTACGTCGCGGTTTCGAGGGTGGCCAGATGCCACTGTACCGTCGTCTGCCGAAGTTCGGCTTCACCTCTCGCAAAGCAGCGATCACAGCGGAAATCCGTCTGTCTGACCTGGCGAAAGTTGAAGGCGGCGTTGTAGACCTGAACACGCTGAAAGCAGCAAACATTATCGGTATCCAGATCGAGTTCGCGAAAGTGATCCTGGCTGGTGAAGTTTCTACTCCGGTAACTGTTCGTGGCCTGCGTGTTACTAAAGGTGCTCGTGCTGCTATCGAAGCTGCTGGCGGTAAAATTGAGGAATAAGTAGCAGATGGCTAAGCAACCGGGATTAGATTTTCAAAGTGCCAAAGGTGGATTTGGCGAGCTGAAACGCAGACTGCTGTTTGTTATCGGCGCGCTGATTGTGTTCCGTATTGGCTCTTTTATTCCGATCCCTGGTATCGATGCCGCTGTACTTGCCAAACTGCTTGAGCAACAGCGAGGCACCATCATTGAAATGTTCAACATGTTCTCTGGTGGTGCTCTCAGCCGTGCTTCTATCTTCGCACTGGGTATTATGCCGTACATTTCGGCATCTATTATTATCCAGCTGCTGACGGTCGTTCATCCGGCCCTGGCAGAGTTGAAGAAAGAAGGGGAGTCTGGACGTCGTAAGATTAGTCAGTACACCCGTTACGGTACTCTGGTGCTGGCAATATTCCAGTCGATCGGTATTGCTACCGGTCTGCCGAATATGCCTGGTATGCAGGGCCTGGTGTTAAATCCGGGCTTTGCATTCTACTTCACCGCTGTTGTAAGTCTGGTCACAGGGACAATGTTCCTGATGTGGCTCGGCGAACAGATTACTGAGCGTGGTATCGGTAACGGTATCTCAATCATTATCTTCGCCGGTATTGTTGCGGGCCTCCCGCCAGCCATCGCCCACACTATCGAGCAAGCGCGTCAAGGCGACCTGCACTTCCTCCTGTTGCTGTTGGTTGCAGTATTAGTATTTGCAGTGACGTTCTTTGTTGTCTTCGTTGAACGTGGTCAACGCCGCATTGTGGTGAACTACGCTAAACGTCAGCAAGGTCGTCGTGTCTATGCTGCACAGAGCACACATTTACCGCTGAAAGTGAACATGGCGGGGGTTATCCCGGCTATCTTCGCTTCCAGTATTATTCTGTTCCCGGCGACCATCGCGTCATGGTTCGGGGGCGGTACTGGTTGGAACTGGCTGACAACAATTTCGCTGTATTTGCAGCCTGGGCAACCACTTTATGTGTTACTCTATGCGTCTGCGATCATCTTCTTCTGTTTCTTCTACACGGCGTTGGTCTTCAACCCGCGTGAAACAGCAGATAACCTGAAGAAGTCCGGTGCATTTGTACCAGGAATTCGTCCGGGAGAGCAAACGGCGAAGTATATCGATAAAGTAATGACCCGCCTGACTTTGGTTGGTGCGCTCTATATTACTTTTATCTGCCTGATCCCGGAGTTCATGCGTGATGCAATGAAAGTACCGTTCTACTTCGGTGGGACCTCACTGCTTATCGTTGTTGTCGTGATTATGGACTTTATGGCTCAAGTGCAAACTCTGATGATGTCCAGTCAGTATGAGTCTGCATTGAAGAAGGCGAACCTGAAAGGCTACGGCCGCTAAATGGTCGCCTGAGAAGTTACGGAGAGTAAAAATGAAAGTTCGTGCTTCCGTCAAGAAATTATGCCGTAACTGCAAAATCGTTAAGCGTGATGGTGTCATCCGTGTGATTTGCAGTGCCGAGCCGAAGCATAAACAGCGCCAAGGCTGATTATTTCGCATATTTTTCTTGCAAAGTTGGGTTGAGCTGGCTAGATTAGCCAGCCAATCTTTTGTATGTCTGTACGTTTCCATTTGAGTATCCTGAAAACGGGCTTTTCAGCATGGTGCGTACATATTAAATAGTAGGAGTGCATAGTGGCCCGTATAGCAGGCATTAACATTCCTGATCAGAAACATGCTGTGATCGCATTAACTTCGATCTACGGCGTCGGCAAGACCCGTTCTAAAGCCATTCTGGCTGCAGCGGGTATCGCTGAAGATGTTAAGATCAGTGAGCTGTCTGAAGAACAAATCGACACGCTGCGTGACGAAGTTGCCAAATTTGTCGTTGAAGGTGATCTGCGCCGTGAAATCAGCATGAGCATCAAGCGCCTGATGGATCTTGGTTGCTATCGCGGTTTGCGTCATCGTCGTGGTCTGCCAGTGCGCGGTCAGCGTACTAAGACCAACGCACGTACCCGTAAGGGTCCGCGCAAACCGATCAAGAAATAATCGGGGTGATTGAATAATGGCAAAGGCACCAGTTCGTGCACGTAAACGTGTAAGAAAACAAGTCTCTGACGGCGTGGCTCATATCCATGCTTCTTTCAACAACACCATCGTTACTATTACTGATCGTCAGGGTAACGCATTGGGTTGGGCAACAGCCGGTGGTTCCGGTTTCCGTGGTTCTCGCAAATCCACTCCGTTCGCAGCTCAGGTTGCAGCAGAGCGTTGCGCAGAAGCCGTAAAAGAATACGGCATCAAGAATCTGGAAGTTATGGTTAAAGGTCCGGGTCCGGGTCGTGAATCTACTGTTCGCGCTCTGAACGCCGCTGGTTTCCGCATCACGAATATTACTGATGTGACTCCGATCCCTCATAACGGTTGTCGTCCGCCGAAAAAACGTCGCGTATAACGCTCCGTTTTTTAGGTTAGTTGGAGATAGAAAATGGCAAGATATTTGGGTCCTAAGCTCAAGCTGAGCCGTCGTGAGGGCACCGACTTATTCCTTAAGTCTGGCGTTCGCGCGATCGATACCAAGTGTAAAATTGAACAAGCTCCTGGCCAGCACGGTGCGCGTAAACCGCGTCTGTCTGACTATGGTGTGCAGTTGCGTGAAAAGCAAAAAGTTCGCCGTATGTACGGTGTGCTGGAGCGTCAGTTCCGTAACTACTATAAAGAAGCAGCACGTCTGAAAGGCAACACGGGTGAAAACCTGCTGGCTCTGCTGGAAGGTCGTCTGGACAACGTTGTATACCGTATGGGCTTCGGCGCTACTCGTGCTGAATCACGTCAGCTGGTTAGCCACAAAGCAATCATGGTAAACGGTCGTGTTGTTAACATCGCTTCTTATCAGGTTAAAGCGAATGACGTTGTTAGCATTCGTGAGAAAGCGAAAAAGCAATCTCGCGTGAAGGCCGCTCTGGAGCTGGCTGAGCAGCGTGAAAAGCCAACCTGGCTGGAAGTTGATGCTGGCAAGATGGAAGGTACGTTCAAGCGTCAGCCAGAACGTTCTGATCTGTCTGCGGACATTAACGAACACCTGATCGTCGAGCTTTACTCCAAGTAAAGCTTAGTACCAAAGAGAGGACACAATGCAGGGTTCTGTGACAGAGTTTCTAAAACCGCGCCTGGTAGATATCGAGCAAGTGAGTTCGACGCACGCCAAGGTGACCCTTGAGCCTTTAGAGCGTGGCTTTGGCCATACTCTGGGTAACGCACTGCGCCGTATTCTGCTCTCATCGATGCCGGGTTGCGCGGTGACCGAGGTTGAGATTGATGGTGTACTTCATGAGTACAGCACCAAAGAAGGCGTTCAGGAAGATATCCTTGAAATCCTGCTCAACCTGAAAGGGCTGGCGGTGAGAGTTCAGGGTAAAGATGAAGTTATTCTTACTCTGAATAAATCTGGCATTGGCCCTGTGACTGCAGCCGACATCACCCACGACGGTGATGTTGAAATCGTCAAGCCGCAGCACGTGATCTGCCACCTGACCGATGAGAACGCAGCGATTAGCATGCGTATCAAAGTTCAGCGCGGTCGTGGTTATGTGCCGGCTTCTGCCCGAATTCATTCGGAAGAAGATGAGCGCCCAATCGGCCGTCTGCTGGTCGACGCATGCTACAGCCCTGTAGAGCGTATTGCCTACAATGTTGAAGCAGCGCGTGTAGAACAGCGTACCGACCTGGACAAGCTGGTCATCGAAATGGAAACCAACGGCACAATCGATCCTGAAGAGGCGATTCGTCGTGCGGCAACCATCCTGGCAGAACAACTGGAAGCTTTCGTTGACTTACGTGATGTACGTCAGCCGGAAGTGAAAGAAGAGAAACCAGAATTCGATCCGATCCTGCTGCGCCCTGTTGACGATCTCGAATTGACTGTCCGCTCTGCTAACTGCCTCAAGGCAGAAGCTATCCACTATATCGGTGATCTGGTACAGCGTACCGAGGTTGAGTTGCTGAAAACGCCGAACCTGGGTAAAAAATCTCTTACCGAGATTAAAGACGTGCTGGCTTCACGTGGTCTGTCTCTGGGCATGCGCCTGGAAAACTGGCCACCGGCAAGCATTGCTGACGAGTAACCGGATCACAGGTTAAGGTTTTACTGAGAAGGATAAGGTCATGCGCCATCGTAAGAGTGGTCGTCAACTGAACCGCAACAGCAGCCATCGCCAGGCTATGTTCCGCAACATGGCAGGTTCACTGGTTCGTCATGAGATCATCAAGACGACCCTGCCTAAAGCGAAAGAGCTGCGTCGCGTAGTTGAGCCGCTGATTACTCTTGCCAAGACTGACAGCGTTGCTAATCGTCGTCTGGCATTCGCCCGTACTCGTGATAACGAGATCGTGGCAAAACTGTTTAACGAACTGGGCCCGCGTTTCGCGAGCCGTGCCGGTGGTTACACTCGCATTCTGAAGTGTGGTTTCCGTGCAGGCGACAACGCGCCGATGGCTTACATCGAGCTGGTTGATCGTTCAGAGAAAGCAGAAGCTGCTGCAGAGTAATCTGCAGTAACGTAAAAAAACCCGCTTCGGCGGGTTTTTTTATATCCGCGATATCCCCACTTCTCTACAATGTCTGTATCAATTCTGTTCATCCCCAGGAGCCGGTCATGTGGTTGCTTGACCAGTGGGCAGAACGCCATATTCGCGATGCCCAACAAAAAGGTGAATTCGACGATCTTCCGGGTTGCGGAGAACCCCTTGTGCTTGAAGATGACTCACACATTGCGCCTGAACTGCGGGCTGGATACCGTTTACTGAAAAATGCAGGCTGTCTTCCTCCGGAGCTTGAGCAGCGTAGAGAGGCTATTGAACTGGCCGATCTGCTTAAAGGGATCCGGCAGGACGATCCACGACATTCTGAATTTAGTCGACGTCTCGCCCTGATTGAACTTAAGCTGCGTCAGGCAGGCATGAACACTGAGTTTCTGCACGGTGAATACGGTGGAAGATTGATGCAGAAAATAAATGAGGAGTAGCTATGTACCGTATTGGTGAACTTGCGAAGCTCGCGAACGTCACGCCGGATACCATCCGGTATTACGAAAAGCAGCAGATGATCGATCATGAAGTGCGCACTGAAGGCGGTTTTCGCCTTTACACCGATAACGATCTGCAGCGGCTGCGGTTTATACGTTACGCGCGTCAGCTCGGCTTCACGCTGGATTCGATCCGCGAATTGCTGTCGATCCGCATCGATCCGGAACATCACACCTGCCAGGAATCTAAAAGCATTGTGCAGGCGAGGCTGGATGAGGTTGAAGCGCGCATTCAGGAGCTGCAAACCATGCAGCGCTCTCTGCAAAGACTGAATGATGCCTGCTGCGGTACGGCCCACAGCAGTATCTACTGTTCAATTCTCGAAGCCCTTGAACAAGGAGCGAGTGGAGAAAAACAGGGCTGTTGATTTTTAGTTCATCCGGGTCTAGACTCCCGTCGTCATAAACCCTGCTCTGGAGACATTATGAGCCGCTATCAGCACACGAAAGGACAAATAAAGGACAATGCCATTGAGGCGTTACTTCACGACCCGTTATTCAGACAGCGCGTTGAGAAGAATAAAAAAGGGAAAGGAAGTTATCTGCGTAAAGACAAACATGAAAAACGGGGTAACTGGGAGGCCAGTGGCAAGCAAGCGAATCGCTTATTTACCACTGGCCTTCCTGCTTTTATCTGGTGATCAAACGCGGTTATTCTGCTCTTTTAACAGATCGCGGATTTCACTCAGCAGCACTTCTTCTTTCGTAGGTGCAGGTGCTGCAGCCGGCTCTTCTTTTTTACGGTTGAGCCTGTTGATCAGCTTGATAGCCATGAAAATGGCAAATGCGACAATCACGAAATCGAATACGTTCTGAATAAATACGCCGTAGTGCATAACGACTGCCGGAACATCGCCCTGCGCTTCACGCAGCGTGAAAGCGAATTGTTTGAAATCAATGCCCCCGATTAACAATCCTAAAGGTGGCATGATAATGTCGGCCACTAAAGATGAAACAATCTTGCCGAATGCTGCACCGATAATGACACCAACCGCTAAATCCACCACGTTTCCGCGCATCGCAAATTCGCGAAATTCTTTAATAAAACTCATTGTTCTCTCCTTGTGCCAGCTGACGAGTATAAGTTTAACAAATGATTAGCCAATTGCCATTCGGGATAATTAAACGTTATGAAAAATAAAAGGCACAGAAATGAAAAGGATAAAGGGTGGGTGTTCTTACTCGAACACCCAAGTCTTTAAAGGAAGAATGGACTGGGCTGGAATAAACGCTCGACGTCGGTAATAAATTTTTTATCGGTAAGGAACATAATAACGTGATCGCCTTGCTCAATTCGTAAATTGTCATTGGCAATCATGACGTCATTCCCGCGCACAACGGCACCGATAATCGTGCCTGGTGGCAGCTTAATTTCGTCGATCGAACGACCCACGACGCGTGACGTGGTTTCATCTCCGTGAGCAACAGCTTCAATGGCTTCTGCGACACCGCGGCGGAGCGATGACACTCCGACAATATCTGCTTTACGAACATGGCTCAGGAGCGCAGAAATTGTCGCCTGCTGCGGCGAAATGGCAATATCAATCACGCTGCCCTGGACCAGATCGACATACGCCTTGCGCTGGATAAGCACCATGACCTTTTTTGCCCCCATACGCTTGGCGAGCATGGCGGACATTATATTCGCCTCGTCGTCGTTGGTGACGGCAATAAAGAGATCAACTTGATCAATATGCTCTTCAGCCAGCAGCTCCTGATCCGACGCATCGCCATAAAATACGATCGTATTTTGCAGTTTTTCCGCCAGCTCGGCAGCGCGCTGCTGATCGCGTTCGATCAATTTCACGCTATAATCTTTTTCCAACCTATGTGCCAGGCCTGCCCCAATATTGCCACCGCCGACCAGCATAATGCGTTTATAGGGTTTTTCGAGACGCTGAAGTTCACTCATCACCGCACGAATATGCTGTGAGGCCGCAATAAAGAACACCTCATCACCTGCTTCGACAATCGTGGAGCCTTGCGGGCGAATTGGCCTGTCGTGACGGAATATGGCGGCGACGCGCGTATCGATATGCGGCATGTGCTCACGCATGGTGGAAAGCGCATTGCCGATCAATGGTCCGCCATAATAGGCCTTCACCACTGCCAGGCTCACTTTGCCCTCGGCAAAGTTCACTACCTGCAGGGCGCCCGGATATTCGATCAGGCGATAGATATTGTCGATAACCAGCTGTTCTGGCGCGATGAGATGGTCAATCGGGACCGCTTCAGAATTAAAGAGTTTCTCAGCGTCGCGAACGTAGTCCGGAGAGCGAATACGTGCGATTCGGTTTGGCGTGTTGAAAAGTGAGTAGGCCACCTGGCAGGCCACCATATTGGTTTCGTCAGAACTGGTTACCGCAACCAGCATGTCGGCATCGTCGGCACCCGCCTCACGAAGAACGCGTGGGTGTGAACCATGACCCTGCACGACGCGCAGGTCAAACTTGTCCTGCAAGACGCGCAGGCGATCGCCGTTGGTATCAACGATTGTGATGTCGTTGTTTTCGCCAACCAGGTTTTCCGCCAGCGTTCCGCCAACCTGTCCTGCACCCAGAATGATAATCTTCATATCTCGTGACCTGTTCTCAACATCACTCTTTGATTAGCTTAGCGTAAAAGAAGCCATCACCCTCTTCTGCACCCGGCAGGTTCTGCAGACCCGGGGATTCAGGCGTTCCCGTATCGCGCAGCGTGGCGTCCGGGGTACGTTTAAGGAAGGCCGCGATTTGCTGGCTGTTTTCTTCCGGCAGTATGGAGCAGGTTGCATAGACCAACGTTCCGCCCGTTTTAAGATGCGGCCAGATAGCGTTGAGTATGTCGGATTGCAGCTGGGCGAGTTCCTTAATATCACGATCGCGGCGCAGCCATTTGATGTCCGGATGACGGCGAATAACACCGGTTGCAGAGCAGGGGGCGTCCAGCAAAATGCGATCGAATTGTGTTTCACCACACCATTCGGCGGGTTTACGACCATCACCTTGCTTAACCTGAGCCTTCATGCCCAGACGCTTGAGGTTGTCGTAGACGCGTGAAAGACGCTGTTCATCGACGTCCACCGCCATCACGCTGGCCTGCGGAGCCACTTCAAGAATATGCGTTGTTTTGCCCCCGGGCGCAGCGCACAGATCGAGGATCTGCTCACCGTTTTTAGGTTCAAGCCAGGTCATGCAGCCCTGAGCGGAGGCATCCTGTACGGTCACCCAGCCTTCATCAAAACCGGGTAAAGCATGTACCGGTGCCGGTGAAGCTAAGCGTACAGCATCCGGATAGGCTTCATGCGGGAATCCGCTCATTCCAGCCTCTTCCAGTAATGCCAGCCATGCGTCACGAGAGTGGTGATTACGATTTACACGCAACCACATTGGCGGACGCTGATTGTTGGCATCGGCAATCTCCTGCCACTGCTGTGGATAAGCTTTTTTCAGGCGCTTCAACAGCCAGTCCGGGTGCAGGAAACGTGCCTCGCTTTGGGCAAATTCAGCCAGAAGCTCTTCCTGCTGCCTCTGGAACTGACGCAGTACGCCGTTGATCAGCCCTTTCAGCTGAGGGCGTTTAATCGCAACGGCACCTTCCACCGTCTCTGCCAGCGCGGCATGAGGTGGGATGCGGGTATGAAGAAGCTGATAAAAGCCCACCATAATCAAATAGTGTACGGTGCGCTGCTTGCCAGTCATTGGGCGTGACATCAGCTTGTTAATCAACCACTCAAGCTGAGAAAGCGTGCGCAGAACGCCAAAGCAGAGCTCCTGAAGCAGGGCTTTGTCTTTATCAGAGACTTTTTGTTGCAGGGAAGGCAGAACGTTACTTAATGACTGGCCCTGCTCGATAACCTGCTCAACGGCCTGAGCCGCCATACTGCGTAGATTTTGTTTTTTCATAACCGTAAAAATAAAAATGCCCGGAAACACCGGGCCTTAAGAATTAATTTGCTCAGGCAAGACGATTGCCCGGAATAAACCATTCGCGACGGGAATTTAACAAATCCTGAGCGCTCATGGCCTTCTTACCGGCCGGCTGTAGCGATTCAAGATTCAGGATGCCTTCTGCTGTCGCGACCTGGATACCATTCCTGCTGGCGTCAATAATCGTACCGGGTTCAGCCGCAGTCGTACCGCTAATGACGGAGGCTTTCCAGACTTTCACCGGCTGCTCGTCAATCTCCATCCAGCTCATTGGCCATGGATTAAAAGCGCGAATGCAGCGCTCAAGCTGAGCGGCTGACAGGGACCAGTCGATCCGCGCTTCCTCTTTGCTCAGCTTTTCGGCATATGTGACCTGTGCTTCATCCTGAACTTCCGGCTTCGCCGTATTGTCAGCAAGCTGCTGGAGCGTCTCGATAAGCCCTTGTGGGCCAAGGTCTGCCAGCTTGTCATACAGCGTGGCGCTGGTGTCTTCTGACGTAATGGGACAAGCCAGCTTATACAGCATATCGCCGGTGTCTAAACCTACGTCCATCTTCATGATGGTAACGCCCGTTTCGGCATCGCCTGCCCACAGCGAGCGCTGGATAGGTGCGGCACCACGCCAGCGCGGGAGCAGAGAACCATGTACGTTGATGCACCCCAGGCGAGGCATATCAAGCACAGCTTTTGGCAGAATTAAACCGTAAGCCACTACCACCATTACGTCGGCATTCAGGTCAGCAACCAGCTGCTGATTTTCCTGCGGGCGTAACGATGCGGGCTGGAAAACGGGGAGTCCATGCTCTTCTGCCAGCACCTTTACCGGGCTCGGCATCAGCTTTTTACCGCGGCCTGCCGGGCGGTCCGGCTGGGTAAAGACGCCCACAACCTGGTGACCAGAAGATAACAGCGCGTCAAGATGACGCGCTGCAAAATCAGGGGTTCCCGCGAAGATAATTCGTAGTGATTTAGACACGATGATCCTTGTATCCGGGGGGACGTTATGCGCGAGAACGCAAACGATCCAGTTTCTCTACTTTCTGACGAATACGCTGCTGTTTCAACGGCGAGAGATAATCGATAAACAGTTTACCGACCAGGTGATCCATCTCATGCTGAATACAAATCGCCAGCAGGTCGTCTGCTTCCAGTTCGAACGGATTACCGTCGCGATCCAGAGCGCGAATTTTCACCTTTTCGGCGCGCGGCACTAAAGCACGCTGTTCAGGGATGGACAGACAGCCTTCCTCAATACCGGTTTCGCCGCTCTTTTCGAGCAACTCAGGGTTAATCAGCACCAGACGACCATCGCGATTTTCAGAAACATCAATCACGATAATACGCTTGTGAATGTCCACCTGCGTCGCCGCCAGGCCAATGCCTTCTTCGGCATACATGGTATCGAACATATCATCAACGATACGCTGGATTTCTGCATTCACTTCTTTGACCGGTTCAGCGACGATGCGAAGGCGCTCGTCCGGAATATGTAACACTTGCAAAACTGCCATAAATTTCCAGAGTCGTGTTCAGGAGTTGATAAGAATACTCCCTCTATTCTAGACAAATCCCCCATCGATTGACAGCATCAGTGACCAATCGCAATGATTGCGGAGGCCGCTTATGGCAGGGGAAAGGATGACGTCAATCGAGATATGGCTACGACTAATACACACGGGGTCTCTGTGCGGTGATGTAATGATGGAAGCAGCCGGACGGCTAGAGATGCAGGAAAACATCGACGCGCTCGCCGCCAGAAGCGCCGGGTTGACGGCAAAACAGGCTGAACGGTTCTTTGCGCCAGATGAGAACGAGCTAGAACGTAGCCTGATGTGGCTTGAGCAGCCGGGAAATCACTTATTGACGGCCAACCATCCACTTTATCCCCCTTTACTCCGAACGATTCCGGATTACCCCGGGGCATTATTCCTGAAAGGTAATCCTGAGACGCTTAATACCATTCAGCTGGCGGTGGTAGGCAGCCGTGCCCCGTCATGGTACGGCGAGCGATGGGGGAAAATCCTGTGCGAACAGCTGTCACAAAGCGGTTTCACGATCACCAGCGGGCTGGCCTGCGGTATTGACGGCGTGGCCCACAACGCGGCGCTGTCGGTTAAAGGACGAAGCGTCGCGGTGCTGGGGAACGGTCTGTTTAGCATATATCCTCGCCGACATCAGGCATTAGCGATGCGGCTTGTCGAATCTGGCGGTGCAGTTGTGTCTGAGTTTCCTCTTTCCGCTCAGCCCAGGCCCGCAAACTTTCCGCGTCGCAATCGCATCATCAGCGGGCTTAGCAAAGGCGTACTGGTGGTTGAGGCGGCGCTGAGAAGCGGTTCGCTGGTCACGGCGCGGTGTGCGCTCGAACAGGGGAGAGAAGTCTTTGCCTTGCCTGGTCCGATAGGTAATCCCGGATGCGAGGGGCCCCATTGGCTGATTAAGCAAGGGGCAACCCCGGTAACGGAAATAGGGGATATTCTTGAAAATTTGCAATATGGGCTGCAATGGCTGCAGGAAGATCCCGAAAAGCGACAATATTCATCAGATCAGGGAAAGGTGGCATTGCCATTTCCCTGGCTCCTGGCTAACGTAGGAGATGAGGTAACACCTGTTGACGTTGTCGCTGAACGTGCCGGCCAACCTGTGCCAGTAACGGTAGCACAGCTACTCGAACTGGAGTTAGCAGGGTGGATCGCAGCTGTACCCGGCGGCTATGTCCGATTAAGGAGGGCATGCCATGTTCGACGTACTGATGTATTTGTTTGAGACTTACATCCATAACGAAGCAGAAATGCGAGTGGATCAGGACAAATTGACACAGGATCTTACCGATGCGGGGTTTGAGCGGGAAGATATCTATAATGCGTTGATGTGGCTGGAAAAACTGGCTGATTATCAGGAAGGCCTCGCCGAACCGATGCAGCTTGCTTCTGACCCATTGTCAGTACGCATTTATACCGCAGAAGAGTGTGAAAGGCTGGACGCCAGCTGCCGGGGATTCATCTTATTCCTTGAGCAGATTCAGGTGCTGAACCTCGAAACGAGAGAAATGGTGATAGAGCGCGTTATGGCGCTGGATACAGCAGAATTTGAACTGGAAGATCTGAAATGGGTGATTCTGATGGTTCTGTTTAATATCCCGGGCTGTGAAAACGCCTATCAGCAAATGGAAGAATTACTCTTTGAAGTGAATGAAGGTATGCTGCACTAATTCAACGTGCAGCACCAAGAGTTGTTATGGCCAAATCAGCACTATTCACGGTGCATAAAAATGAGCCCTGCCCGCAGTGCGGGGCTGAACTTGTTATTCGGTCCGGGAAACACGGCCCGTTTCTCGGTTGTTCACAGTATCCGGAATGTGATTATGTCCGTCCCCTGAAAAGCCAGGCGGATGGACATATCGTTAAAATTCTGGAGGGCCAATATTGTCCACTCTGCGGCGGCGAACTCGCGCTACGCCAGGGGCGTTTCGGGATGTTTATTGGATGTAGCCGCTACCCGGAATGTGGGCATACGGAACAAATTGATAAGCCTGATGAAACGGCAATTTCCTGTCCTCAGTGTCAGCGCGGTCAGCTGGTACAGCGCCGCTCCCGTTATGGTAAGACCTTCCATTCGTGCGATCGCTATCCTGAATGCCAGTTCGTGATCAATTTTAAACCGGTAGCGGGTACCTGCCCTCATTGTAATTATCCGCTACTCATAGAGAAGAAAACCGCGCAAGGCTTGAAACGCTTCTGCGCCAGTAAACAATGTGGAAAGCCGGTTACGGCGGATCAAAATAGTGAATAAAAACCTGCCATCAGGCTCCATTGCGCATGCAGTGGACGTACTGAAAAATGAAGAAGTCATCGCCTATCCAACTGAAGCTGTTTTTGGGGTCGGCTGCGATCCTGACAGCGAGACGGCTGTAAGCCGCCTGCTTGCCTTAAAACAAAGACCCGTCGAGAAAGGGCTGATTTTGATCGCTGCGAATTACGCGCAGCTCAAACCCTATATCGATGACTCCATGCTGACACCAGCGCAGCGCGAGACTATCTTCTCCGCGTGGCCTGGGCCGGTGACCTTCGTCTTCCCGGCGCAGCCGACAACGCCGCGCTGGTTAACCGGACGCTTTGATTCCCTCGCCGTTCGCGTAACTGACCATCCGCTGGTGGTTGAACTGTGCCTGGCATTTGGTAAGCCCCTGGTCTCAACCAGCGCCAACCTGACCGGGCTACCACCTTGTCGGACGACCGAAGAAGTGCTGGCACAGTTCGGGAATGACTTCCCTGTCGCTGCCGGCGAAACGGGAGGGCGCCTGAATCCCTCTGAAATTCGCGACGCTTTGACCGGCGAACGTTTTCGCCAGGGGTAATCTCATGGAAACCTATGCCGTTTTTGGTAATCCGATTGCGCACAGCAAGTCACCGTTGATCCATAAACAATTTGCGAAGCAGCTGCAGATAAATCATCCCTATGGGCGCGTACTGGCGCCGGTGGATGCATTTATCCCTACGCTGGAGGCTTTTTTCGCCGCGGGCGGCAAAGGTGCGAACGTGACGGTTCCTTTTAAAGAGGAGGCCTTCGAACGTGCGGATGAGCTGACCGAGCGCGCTTCGCTGGCTGGTGCAGTCAATACCCTAAAACGGCTTGAGGATGGACGCCTTTTGGGTGACAACACCGACGGGATTGGTTTACTTAGCGATCTGGAACGTCTGTCGTTTATTAAGCCCGGGTTCCGCGTCCTGCTGATTGGCGCGGGTGGCGCATCGCGGGGCGTTCTGTTGCCTCTGCTTTCACTGGACTGTGCGGTGACCATTACCAACAGAACCTATTCCCGGGCAGAAGCGCTGGCGGCGTTGTTTGCGCATACCGGCAGCGTGAGCGCGGTAGCGCTTGACGATCTTGCCGAACGAGAGTTCGATCTTGTCATTAATGCCACATCCAGCGGCATCAACGGTGAGATCCCGGCGATCCCCGCTTCGCTGGTCAGTGCGCATATGTACTTCTATGACATGTTCTACCAGAAAGGGAAGACGCCTTTCCTGAGCTGGTGTGAACAGCACGGCGCGAAACAGTTAGCCGATGGGCTGGGAATGCTGGTGGGGCAGGCTGCGCATGCGGTGCTGCTCTGGCATGGCGTTCTGCCTGCGGTCGAACCCGTCATTGAAAAGTTAAAGCAGGAGCTCTCTACGTGAATCAGGCTATTGATTTCCCGGACAGAGAGAGCTGGGATGAGCATAAACAAGCGGTCTGTTTTCCGGTGCTGGTACAGGGCATGCAGTTGACCTGTGCCATTCATGGGGAGACGCTGTTGCGTCGTTTTGGTGGTTCAGATCCAGTAGCGGTATTTTGCGAAAATCGCTGGGATCTGGAAGAGGAAGCCAGCGATTTAATTCGTGAACAGCAGGAAGACGATCAGGGCTGGGTCTGGTTGTCCTGATCAAGATAGTCATTCTTCCATTTAACGTAGTTGTTCGCTGAGTATTTCAATCCTTCGATCTCTGCCTCCTTCAGGGGGCGGATTTGTTTTACCGGGCTTCCCAGATAGAGATAGCCACTTTCCAGCCGTTTGTTTTGCGGGACAAGGCTACCGGCACCAATCATTACGTCATCTTCTACTATGACGCCATCCAGCAAGATCGACCCCATACCAACAAGTACGCGATTTCCAATTGTGCAGCCGTGAAGCATCACTTTATGGCCAACGGTCACCTCTTCTCCAATGATGAGGGGATTACCCTCGGGGTTATAGGAGGATTTGTGCGTGACGTGCAGAACGCTACCGTCCTGAATATTGGTACGTGCACCAATCGACACAAAGTTAACATCTCCCCTGATGGCAACGAGCGGCCAGATGCTGACGTCATCAGCCATTCGGACATCACCAATGACCACGCTGCTGGCATCGATCATCACGCGATCGCCTTTTTGAGGGAACAGATCTTTATAAGGACGTAATACTGCGGACATATCTACCTCTAAGATTGGGCGCTATACAGAAGACTTTGATCGTATTAATGGATCGAGGCAAGGCAAAATACGTCAATATTTAAGCAGATCGGGCGGGATTTCAGCGAAAAGCGCGGAAAATCAGCAGTTGGAAAAAAAGATCTAAAAAATACTTGTGCTAAAAAATGGGATCCCTATAATGCGCCTCCATCGACACGGCGGATGTGAATCACTTCACAAACAACCCGGTCGGTTGAAGAGAAAAAATCCTGAAATAACGGGTTGACTCTGAAAGAGGAAAGCGTAATATACGCCACCTCGCAACGCTGAGCTGAAAGCCGCGTTGCACTGCTCTTTAACAATTTATCAGACAATCTGTGTGGGCACTCAAAGTGACATGGATTCTTAATGTCTTCGGACAATAAATGAATACCAAGTCTCTGAGTGAACATACGTAATTCATTACGAAGTTTAATTCACGAGCATCAAACTTAAATTGAAGAGTTTGATCATGGCTCAGATTGAACGCTGGCGGCAGGCCTAACACATGCAAGTCGAGCGGTAGCACAGAGGAGCTTGCTCCTCGGGTGACGAGCGGCGGACGGGTGAGTAATGTCTGGGAAACTGCCTGATGGAGGGGGATAACTACTGGAAACGGTAGCTAATACCGCATAACGTCGCAAGACCAAAGAGGGGGACCTTCGGGCCTCTTGCCATCAGATGTGCCCAGATGGGATTAGCTAGTAGGTGGGGTAACGGCTCACCTAGGCGACGATCCCTAGCTGGTCTGAGAGGATGACCAGCCACACTGGAACTGAGACACGGTCCAGACTCCTACGGGAGGCAGCAGTGGGGAATATTGCACAATGGGCGCAAGCCTGATGCAGCCATGCCGCGTGTATGAAGAAGGCCTTCGGGTTGTAAAGTACTTTCAGCGGGGAGGAAGGTGTTGAGGCTAATAACCTCAGCAATTGACGTTACCCGCAGAAGAAGCACCGGCTAACTCCGTGCCAGCAGCCGCGGTAATACGGAGGGTGCAAGCGTTAATCGGAATTACTGGGCGTAAAGCGCACGCAGGCGGTCTGTCAAGTCGGATGTGAAATCCCCGGGCTCAACCTGGGAACTGCATTCGAAACTGGCAGGCTAGAGTCTTGTAGAGGGGGGTAGAATTCCAGGTGTAGCGGTGAAATGCGTAGAGATCTGGAGGAATACCGGTGGCGAAGGCGGCCCCCTGGACAAAGACTGACGCTCAGGTGCGAAAGCGTGGGGAGCAAACAGGATTAGATACCCTGGTAGTCCACGCCGTAAACGATGTCGACTTGGAGGTTGTGCCCTTGAGGCGTGGCTTCCGGAGCTAACGCGTTAAGTCGACCGCCTGGGGAGTACGGCCGCAAGGTTAAAACTCAAATGAATTGACGGGGGCCCGCACAAGCGGTGGAGCATGTGGTTTAATTCGATGCAACGCGAAGAACCTTACCTACTCTTGACATCCAGAGAACTTTCCAGAGATGGATTGGTGCCTTCGGGAACTCTGAGACAGGTGCTGCATGGCTGTCGTCAGCTCGTGTTGTGAAATGTTGGGTTAAGTCCCGCAACGAGCGCAACCCTTATCCTTTGTTGCCAGCGGTTAGGCCGGGAACTCAAAGGAGACTGCCAGTGATAAACTGGAGGAAGGTGGGGATGACGTCAAGTCATCATGGCCCTTACGAGTAGGGCTACACACGTGCTACAATGGCGCATACAAAGAGAAGCGACCTCGCGAGAGCAAGCGGACCTCATAAAGTGCGTCGTAGTCCGGATTGGAGTCTGCAACTCGACTCCATGAAGTCGGAATCGCTAGTAATCGTAGATCAGAATGCTACGGTGAATACGTTCCCGGGCCTTGTACACACCGCCCGTCACACCATGGGAGTGGGTTGCAAAAGAAGTAGGTAGCTTAACCTTCGGGAGGGCGCTTACCACTTTGTGATTCATGACTGGGGTGAAGTCGTAACAAGGTAACCGTAGGGGAACCTGCGGTTGGATCACCTCCTTACCTTAAAGAACCTGCCTTTGTAGTGCTCACACAGATTGTCTGATGAAAAGTAAATAGCAAGGCGTCTTGCGATTGAGACTTCAGTGTCCCCTTCGTCTAGAGGCCCAGGACACCGCCCTTTCACGGCGGTAACAGGGGTTCGAATCCCCTAGGGGACGCCACTTGCTGGTTCGTGAGTGAAAGTCACCTGCCGTCATATCTCAAAACAGACTCACGAGTCTTGTTTGAGATATTTGCTCTTTAAAAATCTGGATCAAGCTGAAAATTGAAACGACACACATGTTATGTGTGTTCGAGTCTCTCAAATTTTCGCAATCAGAAGTGAAACATCTTCGGGTTGTGAGGTTAAGCGACTAAGCGTACACGGTGGATGCCCTGGCAGTCAGAGGCGATGAAGGACGTGCTAATCTGCGAAAAGCGCCGGCGAGGTGATATGAACCTTTGACCCGGCGATGTCCGAATGGGGAAACCCAGTGTGATTCGTCACACTATCGTTAACTGAATACATAGGTTAACGAGGCGAACCGGGGGAACTGAAACATCTAAGTACCCCGAGGAAAAGAAATCAACCGAGATTCCCCCAGTAGCGGCGAGCGAACGGGGAGCAGCCCAGAGTCTGAATCAGCTTGTGTGTTAGTGGAAGCGTCTGGAAAGTCGCACGGTACAGGGTGACAGTCCCGTACACGAAAGCACACAGGTTGTGAACTCGAAGAGTAGGGCGGGACACGTGGTATCCTGTCTGAATATGGGGGGACCATCCTCCAAGGCTAAATACTCCTGACTGACCGATAGTGAACCAGTACCGTGAGGGAAAGGCGAAAAGAACCCCGGCGAGGGGAGTGAAAAAGAACCTGAAACCGTGTACGTACAAGCAGTGGGAGCACCTTCGTGGTGTGACTGCGTACCTTTTGTATAATGGGTCAGCGACTTATATTCTGTAGCAAGGTTAACCGTATAGGGGAGCCGAAGGGAAACCGAGTCTTAACTGGGCGTTAAGTTGCAGGGTATAGACCCGAAACCCGGTGATCTAGCCATGGGCAGGTTGAAGGTTGGGTAACACTAACTGGAGGACCGAACCGACTAATGTTGAAAAATTAGCGGATGACTTGTGGCTGGGGGTGAAAGGCCAATCAAACCGGGAGATAGCTGGTTCTCCCCGAAAGCTATTTAGGTAGCGCCTCGTGAACTCATCTTCGGGGGTAGAGCACTGTTTCGGCTAGGGGGCCATCCCGGCTTACCAACCCGATGCAAACTACGAATACCGAAGAATGTTATCACGGGAGACACACGGCGGGTGCTAACGTCCGTCGTGAAGAGGGAAACAACCCAGACCGCCAGCTAAGGTCCCAAAGTCATGGTTAAGTGGGAAACGATGTGGGAAGGCACAGACAGCCAGGATGTTGGCTTAGAAGCAGCCATCATTTAAAGAAAGCGTAATAGCTCACTGGTCGAGTCGGCCTGCGCGGAAGATGTAACGGGGCTAAACCATGCACCGAAGCTGCGGCAGCGACGCTTATGCGTTGTTGGGTAGGGGAGCGTTCTGTAAGCCGTTGAAGGTGGCCTGTGAGGGTTGCTGGAGGTATCAGAAGTGCGAATGCTGACATAAGTAACGATAAAGCGGGTGAAAAGCCCGCTCGCCGGAAGACCAAGGGTTCCTGTCCAACGTTAATCGGGGCAGGGTGAGTCGACCCCTAAGGCGAGGCCGAAAGGCGTAGTCGATGGGAAACAGGTTAATATTCCTGTACTTGGTGTTGCTGCGAAGGGGGGACGGAGAAGGCTATGTTAGCCGGGCGACGGTTGTCCCGGTTTAAGCATGTAGGCGGAGGTTCCAGGTAAATCCGGTACCTTTTAACGCTGAGGTGTGATGACGAGGCACTACGGTGCTGAAGTAACAAATGCCCTGCTTCCAGGAAAAGCCTCTAAGCATCAGGTAACACGAAATCGTACCCCAAACCGACACAGGTGGTCAGGTAGAGAATACCAAGGCGCTTGAGAGAACTCGGGTGAAGGAACTAGGCAAAATGGTGCCGTAACTTCGGGAGAAGGCACGCTGATATGTAGGTGAAGCCCCTGCGGGTGGAGCTGAAATCAGTCGAAGATACCAGCTGGCTGCAACTGTTTATTAAAAACACAGCACTGTGCAAACACGAAAGTGGACGTATACGGTGTGACGCCTGCCCGGTGCCGGAAGGTTAATTGATGGGGTTAGCGGCAACGCGAAGCTCTTGATCGAAGCCCCGGTAAACGGCGGCCGTAACTATAACGGTCCTAAGGTAGCGAAATTCCTTGTCGGGTAAGTTCCGACCTGCACGAATGGCGTAATGATGGCCAGGCTGTCTCCACCCGAGACTCAGTGAAATTGAACTCGCTGTGAAGATGCAGTGTACCCGCGGCAAGACGGAAAGACCCCGTGAACCTTTACTATAGCTTGACACTGAACACTGGTCCTTGATGTGTAGGATAGGTGGGAGGCTTTGAAGCGTGGACGCCAGTCTGCGTGGAGCCGTCCTTGAAATACCACCCTTTAATGGCTGGTGTTCTAACGTAGACCCGTGATCCGGGTTGCGGACAGTGTCTGGTGGGTAGTTTGACTGGGGCGGTCTCCTCCCAAAGAGTAACGGAGGAGCACGAAGGTTAGCTAATCCTGGTCGGACATCAGGAGGTTAGTGCAATGGCATAAGCTAGCTTGACTGCGAGAGTGACGGCTCGAGCAGGTGCGAAAGCAGGTCATAGTGATCCGGTGGTTCTGAATGGAAGGGCCATCGCTCAACGGATAAAAGGTACTCCGGGGATAACAGGCTGATACCGCCCAAGAGTTCATATCGACGGCGGTGTTTGGCACCTCGATGTCGGCTCATCACATCCTGGGGCTGAAGTAGGTCCCAAGGGTATGGCTGTTCGCCATTTAAAGTGGTACGCGAGCTGGGTTTAGAACGTCGTGAGACAGTTCGGTCCCTATCTGCCGTGGGCGCTGGAGAATTGAGGGGGGCTGCTCCTAGTACGAGAGGACCGGAGTGGACGCATCACTGGTGTTCGGGTTGTCATGCCAATGGCACTGCCCGGTAGCTAAATGCGGAAAAGATAAGTGCTGAAAGCATCTAAGCACGAAACTTGCCCCGAGATGAGTTCTCCCTGACCCTTTAAGGGTCCTGAAGGAACGTTGAAGACGACGACGTTGATAGGTCGGGTGTGTAAGCGCAGCGATGCGTTGAGCTAACCGATACTAATGAACCGTGAGGCTTAACCTTACAACGCCGAAGCTGTTTCGGCGGTGAGACAGACAATCAGATTTCAGCTTTGATACAGATTAAACAGAATTTGCCTGGCGGCTTTAGCGCGGTGGTCCCACCTGACCCCATGCCGAACTCAGAAGTGAAACGCCGTAGCGCCGATGGTAGTGTGGGGTCTCCCCATGTGAGAGTAGGGAACTGCCAGGCATCAAATTTAGCGTGCTGATATGGCTCAGTTGGTAGAGCGCACCCTTGGTAAGGGTGAGGTCCCCAGTTCGACTCTGGGTATCAGCACCACTTTATACTTAGGTTAAAGTTCGGCAAGAAGTAAAAGAATTTGTCTGGCGGCTTTAGCGCGGTGGTCCCACCTGACCCCATGCCGAACTCAGAAGTGAAACGCCGTAGCGCCGATGGTAGTGTGGGGTCTCCCCATGTGAGAGTAGGGAACTGCCAGACATCAAATAAGTGAGAAGGCCATCCGAAAGGATGGCCTTTTTGCGTTTATGCGCAGAAAAAACGGTAGGCCGGGTAAGGCGAAGCCGCCACCCGGCAGAGCAAACGACTAGTGAATCACCTGCGACAGGAATGCTCGCGTACGTTCTGACTTTGGATGCGCAAAGAACTCATCCGGCGGCGCCTGCTCAACAATCTCCCCACGATCCATAAAGATCACCCGGTCAGCCACGGTTCTCGCGAACCCCATCTCATGCGTGACGCACAGCATGGTCATGCCGGATTGTGCCAGCCCAATCATGGTGTCCAGCACCTCTTTCACCATTTCCGGATCGAGGGCTGATGTCGGTTCATCAAACAGCATAATTTTTGGTTTCATACACAGTGAACGGGCGATAGCCACTCGCTGCTGCTGGCCACCCGAAATCTGGCCGGGAAACTTGTTGGCGTGTTCTGCGATACGTACCCGCTCCAGGTAGTGCATTGCCAACGCCTCGGCTTCCTTTTTCGGCATCTTGCGTACCCAAATTGGCGCAAGCGTACAGTTCTGCAGAACGGTCAGGTGCGGAAACAAATTAAAGTGCTGAAAGACCATTCCCACTTCTTGACGTACGCGCTCGATATTGCGGATATCTTCATTCAGCTCAAGCCCATCAACCACGATGCGTCCTTGCTGATGTTCTTCAAGATGATTAATACAGCGAATGGTTGTGGATTTTCCGGAGCCTGAAGGGCCGCACAGGACAATGCGTTCGCCCTGCTTAACCTTAAGATTAATGTCCTTCAGAACATGAAACTGTCCGTACCATTTATTCACGTTTTCCAGCGTAATCATCGCGTCGGCGGGTGTCATTGTTATTTGGCTCATATTTTCCTCAGTGCGGCGTACGCCCGGTGTTAAAGCGCTTTTCCAGATGCTGGCTATAGCGCGACATGCTAAAACAAAAGATCCAGTAGATCAGTGCGGCAAAGACATACCCTTCGGTGGACATGCCCAGCCAGACAGGGTCAACGGTTGCCTGCTGCACGCTGCTAAAGAGATCGAATAATCCGATGATGATCACCAGGCTGGTATCTTTGAAGAGGGCAATGATCGTGTTGACCAGACCCGGGATGACCAGCTTGAGTGCTTGTGGAAGAATGACCAGCCCCTGCGTTTTCCAGTAACCGAGCGCCAGTGATTCCGCCGCTTCGTACTGGCCCTTAGGCAACGCCTGCAGACCACCGCGCACAACTTCAGCGACATAAGCGGACTGGAAGAGAATCACCCCAACCAGGGCACGGATCAGCTTGTCGATGGTTGTCCCTTCCGCCATGAACAGCGGCAGCATGACCGACGACATAAACAGAACGGTGATAAGCGGTACGCCGCGCCAGAATTCAATAAAGATAACCGAGAGCACGCGTACGATCGGCATTTTTGAACGCCGTCCCAGGGCAAGTAATATCCCCCACGGTAGAGCACCGGCTATCCCTACTGATGCGATAATCAGCGTCAGCGTCAGCCCGCCCCACTGGCGTGTTTCAACACGTTCCAGCCCCAGGAAACCGCCATACAACAGCACCCAGACGATAATCGGGTAAACCACCGCCCAAACGGCAATATAGCGTCCGCGATAGGGCAGCTTTTTCCAGAACATGACTGCGACAGAGATCAGGCCAACAGCCAGCGCGAGGTTGATCCGCCAGCGCTGTTCATGCGGATACAATCCATACATGAACTGCCCGAAGCGCTCATGAATAAACACCCAGCAGGCGCCCGCTTTTGTACAGTCTGCTCGGGTTGAACCGACCCAGTTGGCCTGTAAAAACGCCCAGTTCAGCAGGGGAGGAATCAATTCCCACATGAGCCACAGGCAGACAATCGTCAGCAGGCTGTTACTCCAGCTGGAGAACAGATTTTTGCGCGCCCAGAGGATGAAACGTCCACCTGTCGAGTTGGCAGGGCGCGAGGAGTGCGACAGTATCGCTTTTGTCATCATAGATCCTTAGCGCTCGACCAGTGCTATACGACGGTTATAAAGGTTCATCAGCAGTGAAATCACCAGGCTGATGATCAGATAGACAGACATCGTGATGGCGATGGTTTCAATGGCCTGTCCGGTCTGGTTAAGTACGGTTCCGGCGAAGAGTGACACCATATCCGGGTAACCAATGGCAGCGGCCAGCGACGAGTTTTTGACGATGTTAAGGTACTGGCTGGTCAGGGGCGGAATGATGACCCGTAAAGCCTGCGGAATGATGACCTGGCGAAGCGTCACGGGATGGGGCAATCCCAGCGAGCGTGCCGCCTCGTGCTGTCCGTAAGGTACGGCCTGGATCCCTGCACGAATAATCTCTGCGATGAACGCGGACGTGTAAATCGACAATGCCAGCGTCAGGGCTGCCAGCTCGGGAATTAATACCATCCCGCCCTGAAAGTTAAAGCCACGCAGATGGGGAATATCCCAGTGCAAAGCAGCTCCAAACAGCCAGTGTGCGATGAGCGGCAGGCTGACGATCAGAACAGCTGCCGTGGGCCAGGTTCTGCGAAGCTGACCGGTTTTGATCTGATGATTGCGGTTAAAGCGGAATACCCCGGCAGAGAGGGCAAGCGCTACTGCAATCGCGCCGATGAAAGCGTACAGTCCTTCACCCGGCTGAGGAGAAGGAATGTACAACCCGCGGTTGCTCAGGAAAAACAGCTCAAACGCGTCGACGGCCTGGCGGGGACCGGGAAGGTTACGCAGTACGGCGAAATACCAGAAGAAGATCTGCAGAAGCGGAGGGATATTGCGGAACGTCTCGATATAAACCGTAGACAGTTTCCGCAGGAGCCAGTTTTCAGAAAGACGCGCCAGGCCAATAAAGAAGCCCAGAATCGAGGCAAAGACGATACAAAGCGCCGATACCAACAGCGTATTCAGTAAACCGACCACGAACACGCGTCCGTACGTGTCACCTTCCTGGTAATCAATAAGATGCTGAACAATGCCAAACCCCGCGCTGCGATCCAAAAATGCAAAACCGGAGGTGATGCCGCGGTTATTCAGGTTGGTGATGGTGTTATGGATCAGATACACGGCGATAAGAACAACCGCAACGATAGCAATAATCTGGAATAGCCAGGCGCGGACCGCGGGATGAGAAAAGGATAGCGATCCTTTTACGGCTGAGCGGCGATGGGACATAAAGAAACCTCGGTAACCATGACTCTGGAGTGGGCACTGCCCAAGCAGTGCCCGTTACAGCTATGACTTAACGTACTGGTGGCGCGTACTGAATGCCGCCGTTGTTCCAGAGATTGTTCTGGCCGCGTTTGATCTTCAGCGGGCTTTCGGATCCCACGTTGCGTTCAAAGATCTCCGCGTAGTTGCCCACCTGCTTGATGATGTTGTAAGCCCACTTGTTATCCAGCTTCAGATCCTTGCCGAAATCACCTTCTTTGCCGAGCAGGTGCGCCATATCCGGATTGGATGGGTTAGCCGCTTTCTCATCAACGTTTTTCGAGTTGATGCCCATCTCTTCTGCGTTCAGCATGGCAAACAGCGTCCAGCGAACAATGGAGAACCAGTCCTCATCACCACGGCGAACGACGGGGCCGAGAGGTTCTTTGGAGATCACTTCAGGCAGGACAATCCACTCTGCCGGGTTGCTCAGCTTAATACGTAACGCATACAGCTGTGACTGGTCAGAGGCCAGCGTGTCGCAACGGCCGGATTCCAGCGCTTTGGCCGATTCATCCGAGCGGTCGAATGTCACCGGGGTATATTTCATGTTGTTTGCTTTGAAATAATCGGCGACGTTCAGCTCGGTATCGGTGCCCGCCTGAATACAAACGGTGGCACCATCCAGCTCCCTGGCGCTTTTCAGGCCAGCTTTGTTGTGGGTCAGAAAGCCGATGCCGTCATAGTAGGTTACGCCCGTAAATGACATCCCCATTCCCGCGTCACGGGAAGACGTCCAGGTGGTATTACGGGAGAGCATGTCGACCTCGCCGGACTGCAGCGCCGTAAAGCGTTCTTTCGCCGTCAGCGGGGTATATTTTACTTTGCTGTCATCGCCAAAAACGGCAGCTGCAACGCCACGGCAGACATCCACATCAATGCCGGTAAATTTGCCGTTCGCATCGGCATAAGAGAAGCCAGGCAAACCGTCACTGATACCACATTGAACAAAACCTTTCTTTTTAACGGCATCCAGTGTCGTTCCCGCATGGGCTTGACCGGCTACAGCAAACAACATGCCTGCAGCGGCCAGGCTGGCTATCATCGTCTTTTTCATAATGCATCCTGTGTGGCGAAATTTATCGTTATAGAGGCGTTTTTAAACGCTTTACCTGTCTGTGGCCTTGGCCGACGTTTATAAAGCAAACGTAATGCCAGTTTTGCGTTCGACAAAATAAGAGTGGAGTGAACGCTTAATGCTGAGTGTAGACAGGCTTAAATAAAACGAGCGCCCCGAAACGGTGCGAAATTACAACCTGTGCCACAAATCGGAGCAAAAGTTTCAGGTCTGGTCGGGAAAAAGAAGAGATAGTTTCCGGTGTGAATATTGGCAGGGTATTCAATAATATGAATGTGTGAAAATCATCACGATAGACCAGGTAATTTAAATGAGCATACGAAAAAGATGTGATGGACTTCAGGTAGGTATTAATTACGTGAATGAATACGGGGCTATTTTTTTACTTATTTGAAAATACTGCACTCATTAAAAGCAAAAGCGCGGCCGGGGCCGCGCTTTCTCAACAGACGTTACTTCGTCAGGGCAACAATACCCAACGTCAAACCCGCCACTGCGGCAGCACCGCCGGCGATAGCACCCGCAGTCTCCCAGTTATCCTGGGTGGTGCCTTTCATACAGGTATTGGTATGGACCAGTCGGCCCTGGTCGTCGTAAACCGGTACACATGGAGAGTCGTGCGCGCAACCAGCGAGCAGCGCAGCGAGAAGTGCAACGGAAATGAATCTTTTCATGATGTTACCTCAGTATTATTTCTCATCCGCAATAAAGCCAGGAGGGCTATTAACGAACTGGAGGTTATTTTACCATCGGCATAACTCCCCGTTACACGAGGAATAATCTCAAATTATGTAGTTTGTAAAAATCGTGGAGAAAAGCCGGTTTCAGGATGAATTAATGGAGACATTGTGAAGCTGCAAGAGACTGTTTTTACTTAATGCAAATCATCCTGTTATTTAAACGGCCTTCATGTAAAACCTAATTCATCGTTAATGTTAAAAATAAAAAAGGCACCAAAGGTGCCTTTTTAGGGAAACATTAATCTTTATGGCGGGTGAACCGCCGCCGGACAACCACAAAGAAGACGGGCACGAAGAAAATCGCCAGAAGCGTTGCGGAAAGCATGCCTCCCATCACGCCCGTACCAACGGCGTTTTGCGCGCCGCTGCCGGCCCCGGTGCTTATTACCAGCGGCATGACGCCAAGGATAAAGGCCAGAGACGTCATCAGGATCGGTCGAAGGCGCATTCGTGAAGCCTCCAGGGTGGCTTCAATAATGCCTTTGCCTTCTTTATCCATGAGGTCTTTTGCAAACTCGACGATCAGAATGGCGTTTTTCGCCGATAAACCAATCGTTGTCAGCAGACCGACCTGGAAATAGACGTCATTGTTTAACCCGCGCAGTGAGGCTGCGAGAAGCGCCCCGATGACCCCCAGCGGCACAACCAGCATGACGGAGAACGGAATGGACCAGCTTTCATACAGCGCTGCCAGACACAGGAACACCACGATCAGTGAAATGGCGTACAGTGCAGGCGCCTGGTTACCCGAGAGCCGCTCCTGGTAAGACATCCCCGTCCAGTCATAGCCGATGCCTGTAGGCAGTTTTGCCGCGAGGCTTTCCATCATCACCATCGCCTCACCGGTACTTTTACCCGGGGCTGACTCACCGAGGATCTCCATAGAGGGCATCCCGTTGTAGCGCTCCAGGCGAGGCGAACCATAGACCCACTTCGCGTTGCTAAAGGCGGAGAACGGGACCATTTTTCCATTCGCGCTGCGTACGTAAAGGTTGTTGATATCTCCCGGCAACATACGGAATTTCGCATCGGCCTGTACGTAGACCTTTTTCACGCGCCCATGATCGATAAAGTCGTTCACATAGGTGCCGCCTAAGGAAGTCGAAATCGTCTGGTTAACGTCAGAAAGACTAATGCCCAGCGCCTGCGCTTTCTCCTGGTCGACATCCAGCTTGAACTGAGGCGTATCTTCAAGGCCGTTAGGACGCACGCGAACCAGCAGGTCAGGATGCTCTTTCACCATGCCGAGCAGCTGGTTACGCGCCTGCGTCAGCTGGGTATGTCCCAGGTTAGCCTGATCGATCAGTTCAAAGTCGAAGCCCGTCGCGGTGCCCAGCTCAATAATGGCAGGCAGGTTAAACGGGAACACAAGACCATCTTTAATCTGACTGAAGGCTTTCGTCGCGCGACCCACAATGGCTTCGACGCCATTTTCCGACCCCTGGCGCTCCTCCCAGGGCTTCAGGCTGATGAAGGCAATACCGGAGTTCTGACCCTGGCCGCTAAAGCTAAAGCCGTTTACGGTAAAGACGGATTCAACGTTTGCCTTCTCTTTGTTCAGGTAGTAATCCTGAACCTGGTCGAGGACCTGCTGAGTACGCGTTTGGGTTGCCCCTGCCGGAAGCTGCACCATCGTCATAAACACTCCCTGATCCTCTTCAGGTAGGAATGAGGTGGGCAAGCGCAGGAAGAGCACCGCCATCCCAGCGACGATAATGACGTACACCACCAGATAGCGCCCGGTCTTACGCAAAATACCGCTCACGCTGTTGCTGTAGTGATCCACGCTCTTATCAAAAAGCGCATTAAACCAGCCGAAGAAGCCACTTTTCTTCTCATGATGGTCATCGGAGACGGGCTTAAGCAACGTTGCGCAGAGGGCGGGCGTCAGGATAAGCGCAACCAGTACGGACAGCGCCATAGCGGAAACGATAGTCAGTGAGAACTGACGATAGATTGCCCCCGTTGAGCCGCCAAAAAAGGCCATTGGAATAAAGACCGCCGAGAGCACCATGGCGATCCCCACCAGCGCGCCCTGGATCTGCTCCATCGACTTCTGCGTGGCCTCTTTCGGCGGCAGTTTGTCCTCGACCATGACGCGTTCAACGTTCTCAACGACCACGATGGCGTCATCGACCAGCAGACCTATCGCCAGCACCATGCCGAACATCGTCAGGGTATTGATGGAGAAACCGAACGCCGCCAGAACCGCGAAGGTACCCAACAGAACGACCGGTACCGCGATGGTTGGGATGAGCGTCGCACGCAGGTTTTGCAGAAACAGGTACATCACCAGGAAGACGAGAACGATCGCTTCAAACAGGGTCTTCACGACTTCGTGGATGGAGATTTTTACAAAAGGCGTCGTGTCATAGGGATAGACAACCTTAAGTCCCTGCGGGAAGAACTCCTGCAGTTGCGCCAGCTTGGTCTTAATCGCTGCCGCAGTGTCCAGCGCATTTGCTCCGGTCGCCAGCTTAATCCCCAGACCGGTTGCTGCCTGCCCGTTGATTTTAGTGACCATGTTGTAGTTTTCGCCACCCAGCTCAATACGCGCCACGTCCTTCAGATGAACCATCGAGCCATCCTGATTGACCTTGAGCGTCACGCGGCCAAACTCCTCCGGTGATTTCAGGCGGGTTTGCGCGATGATCGAGGCATTCAGCTGCTGCCCGGGAATAGACGGCGCTCCACCCAGCTGACCTGCCGCTATCTGATCGTTCTGCGTTTTCAGCTGATTGATAATATCCAGCGGCGTCAGCTGGTATTTGTTCATCGCGTTGCTGTCGAGCCAGATGCGCATCGCATACTGAGCGCCAAACAGCTGGACGTCACCGACACCAGACGTTCGGCTGATGGCATCTTTGACGTTTGAGGCGACGTAGTCTGAGATATCATCCTGCGTGAGATTTTTGTTGTCTGAAACAAAACCGGCGACCAGCAGGAAGCTGCTGCTGGATTTCTCCACGCCAATCCCTTGCTGCTGCACCTCTTGCGGCAGCAGCGGCATCGCGAGCTGCAGCTTGTTCTGTACCTGCACCTGCGCGATATCCGGGTCGGTACCTGACTCAAAGGTCAGGGTGATGGTGACGTTACCCGCTGAATCGCTGGTGGAGGACATATACATCAGGTTATCGATGCCGTTCATATTTTGCTCGATAACCTGAGTCACGGTATCCTGCACCGTTTGCGCATCAGCGCCCGGGTAGGTCGCGGATATCGCGACGGCGGGAGGGGCAATGGTCGGATACTGTGCGACGGGAAGTTTGAGAATGGCCAGCCCGCCTGCAATCATCAAAATGATGGCCAGCACCCAGGCGAAAACCGGTCTCTGAATAAAGAAATTAGCCATGTCGTCGTCCCTTAACCGGCTGGCGTCGTGGTGGTATCCGGCGTCGCGACGACGGTTACCCCTGGTCTGACTTTCTGTAGCCCGCTGACAATCACGCGGTCACCGTTTTTCAGCCCTTCCGTTACCAGCCAGCGATCGCCAATTGCCTGCGGGGCGACGACGGTACGCGGTTCAACCTGGTTTTTATTGTTTACCACCATGACGGTTGCATCGCCTCGTGGTGTACGGGTCACGCCTTGCTGTGGCACCAGAATCGCATCTGGCTGGGTACCTTCATCAATGCGCGCGCGAATAAACATGCCGGGTAACAGCAGGTGCTGAGGGTTCGGGAAAATGGCGCGCAGGGTAATCGAGCCGGTACTTTCATCAACCGTGACGTCTGAGAACTGTAATGTGCCTTTCAGCGGATAGGGCTGTCCATTTTCCATCAGCAGCTCAACGCTGCTGGCCGTGTCGCCTTTCTGCAGGCTCGTCTGTTTCAGGCGCATAAAGTCATTGCTGGACTGAGTAACATCGACATAAATCGGATCGAGCTGCTGGACCGTTGCCAGCGCTGCGGCTTGCCCGTTCGTCACCAGCGCCCCTTCAGTCACGCTGGATTTCCCGATACGACCATCAACAGGAGAGGTCACTTTGGTATAGGCGAGGTTGATTCGTGCGCTTTCAACGCCGGCTTTTGCGGCAATCACGCTGGCATCTGCCTGCTGAGCCGTCGCCACGGCCTGGTCATACTCCTGCTTACTGACATATTGGGTGCCAACCAGCGGGAGATAACGTTTTACCGTCAGGTGCGCAATATTGGCCGCCGCCTGAGCCTTCGCCAGTTCGCCTTTCGCGCTCTCATAGGCGGCCTGATAGGTCGCAGGATCAATCTGATAAAGTGAATCACCCGCTTTTACATCGCTACCTTCCGTAAAATTACGACGCAGGATAATACCGCTAACCTGAGGACGAACCTCTGCAACGCGGAACGCATCCGTTCTGCCCGGGAGTTCAGTGGTGACAGCCAGCGGGGCGCTTTTCACAATATGCACGCTGACCTGGGGCGCCTGCGGATGTTGTTGTGGGTTTTCCTGGCCATCGCATCCTGAGAGCAGTACCGCGCAGACAATGAAACCGGCTAGGGGTAAGCGTCTGAAATGAATCGTCATTACTGTTCCTTTAAATATCCATCAACCGATATATGCCGCAAATCGGTGGCTGGGGCAGAGGGATAAAAATAAAATGTAGCTGCGTATAATAATGAGGGTATTTAATGTTTTTTAATTTATAAGTGCGAATGACCGTGCTTATAGAAAAAATCAGAATCAGACTCGGTCCATTCAGAGATATACTTCAGGACTGTAAATCAGGTAAATGGATTTAACGCGCCCTAATTATTCATGTCATCAATTTAATCGGTTTGATGTATTTGTATCTCTTATAAATTAAGAGGGCTGACTTTTTTTGTGCAAAATTAAAACTGATTTTAGGGAATACTTACATTTGCATGAACGCAATATTACCTTTAAACCTTATGAGTAAAGAGTAGTTGCCTATGGCGCGTAAAAAGAAAGAAGAGGCTCTACAAACCCGGCAGCAGCTGATTGAGGCGGCAATCGGACAGTTTGCGACGCGTGGCGTAGCCAGCACGACGCTGACGGACATAGCCGATGCAGCACAGGTGACGCGCGGTGCAATCTATTGGCACTTCAACAGTAAAACTGAAATATTTAATGCCATCTGGGAGCAGCAGTTACCGCTCCGCGACATTATTCGCGACAGGCTTTCTCTCTCTGATAATGACGATCCATTGTTAAAACTTCGTGAGCAATTTATTACTGCGTTGCAGTATATTGCCCATGAACCCCGGCAGTGTGCGCTTTTACAAATTCTGTATCATAAATGTGAATTTAGCAGCGATATGATTTCAGAGAGAGAAATCAGAAAACGGATTGGATTCAATGATGACACGCTGCGCGCCACGCTCGAGACCTGTATTTCGCGGAATATCATTTCGCCAAAGATGAATGTGGATCTCACCTTGATTGTTTTCCACGGTTTTTTTAGCGGAATAATTAAAAACCGGTTAATGAATAATGACAGTTTTAATCTTTATCAGCAGGCTCCCGCTCTGGTCGATAGCATACTGGCGACACTTCCTGTCATTCGCGTGTCGCCTGATGTTGAAGCTTATAGCTCGACGCCTGGTAACATTTCCCCTCGGGCACAAAGTGCTTCTATGGTCTGCGGGCTGGCGGGTTTACCTAACAGATAACCCTGAAGGGTGTTACAGCCCAGCTCGGTTAAAAAGGCCTGCTGTGCTTCGGTTTCTACACCTTCAGCCACGACTTTCAGGTTAAGCGTTTTAGCGAGGGCCACAATCGCAGAGACAATGGTGGCATCCTCGCTTTCGCCGCTAAGCTCTTTCACGAATGCCCTGTCGATTTTCAACTCACAGGCCGGTAAGCGCTTGAGATACAGCAAGCTCGAATATCCGGTGCCAAAATCATCAATGGAGGCCTTCACACCCGCATCCGTCAGCTCTGTCAGCACCCGCACGCTCTCATCCGGGTTGCTCATTGCCGTCGTTTCCGTCACTTCGAGGATCAACATTTCCGGCGGTACATGGTGAAGTGCCAGACAGTCGAGAACTGTGTTAACCAGCGAAGGTTGTTCAAACTGCAGCGTCGACAGGTTTACCGCCATTGACCAGCTTTGATGCCCCTGAAGATGCCACTCCCGCAGCTGGCGGCAGGCTTCGTTAATCACCCAGTTACCAATAGGGATAATCAGCCCCGTTTTTTCCGCTAGCGGTAGAAAAAGGTCCGGCGTCAGGAGACCCTGCTTAGGGTGCTGCCAGCGCAATAACGCCTCGAATCCGAGTAAAGGTCCCGCAGGGGCGTGAAATTTTGGCTGATACAGCAGGCGTAGCTCATGGCGATCGATCGCCATCCACAGATCGTTCATTAGCTGAAGATGGGTCTGCGCCAGGGAGTTCATGGAGGGCTGGAAAAAATGGTAACCGTTACGGCCCATATGCTTCGTGTGATACATCGCCGCGTCGGCGTTAAACATCAGCTCGCGCTCGGTTTTGCCGTCGTGAGGATACAGCGCGATACCTATGCTGAGGGTCACCATCAGTTCATAGGGGCCGAGAGTGAACGGACTATCGATCGCGCGCACCAGCGCATTCGCCAGCGATGCCGCGTCGTCCGGGCCTTCTCCCTCTGCCAGCAGAACAAATTCATCACCGCCGATACGTGCAAGCGTGAACTGGCCTTTCAGAAGCTGCAGCAGACGCTGCGTAACGGCGACCAGCAGCCTGTCGCCGACATCATGACCGTAGGCGTCATTGATGGCTTTAAAGCCGTCGAGATCCATGAACATCAGGGCAAAGTGGCTCCCTTCACGATCGGCTTTGCTGATGGCCTGATCGAGTCGGTCTTCCAGCAGGATACGGTTGGGCAGGCGCGTCAGGGTGTCGTGCAACGCCAGTTGAGCAAGTTCCCGGTTCGCTTCTGCAAGCGATGAGGCCAGAAGGGCGGTACGTGCCTGAAGGCGGGCATCCAGCATCGACACCAGCAGGGTGATGCCAAGAATAGAGAGCGCGACGACGCTGACCAGCACCGCCAGCCAGCTTCCGTTAATCCCCGCATGATGAACCATTGTGGACATGGGAAACTGCGCGGCTTTCATTCCGGCATAATGCATACCGGCAATCGCAATTCCCATCGTGATGGCGGCCCCCATGCGCATCAGCACGACCTGCGCGGCTTCACGACGCAGGCGGAAGGTCAGCCACAATGCCGCGAGAGAAGCGGCAAGCGCAATCGCGACCGAAATGGCCACCCAGAGCTTGTCCCAGACAATCCCCGGCTTCACTTCCAGCGCGGCCATGCCGGTGTAATGCATAGCAACAATACCGCTTCCCATCACCAGCGCGCCGGGCAGCAGACGGCGCAAGCGTAATTGCTCGCAGCTCACGAGCCAGAGCGCGAACAGTGACGAACCCACGGCGATGACCATGGATAACACCGTCAGGCTGGCGTTGTAGCTCATGCTCATGGAGAGGTCCATCGCCAGCATGCCGATAAAATGCATGGCCCACACGCCAATGCCCATAGCAATACCTCCCCCAGCCAGCCAGACGCGGGCAGCGACGCCCTCACTCCCGGCGACGCGTGCAGCCATGTTCAGTGCGGTATAGGCCGCAAGAATAGCCACAACAAAGGAGAGGACGACAAGGATAGGGTTGTATTGGCTGGCCAGCATGGACGGTTCTACTCAAGTGTGGGGTTACGCTAGAGCGGTTGAGAAGGGCGAGACATTATCACCGTCAGGTAATGGCTCAAAGGGATTTAAATCCCCGTTTTTAGTGGGTAATCACGGGGTGAGGTGCGCAATCGGGTGGTTAGTCGAGCTCTGAGCAGTTCACGAGCTTCAGCGGATTGACGGAGTTCATATTGCGACACTTGTCGGTTTCGGTGCTCATCAGTTCTATCCACTGCATCAGGAGTGCATCGAAAACGAGAACGAAGATTGCAAAGACAACCAGCCACCAGTATTTACGAATCATTGTGTCATTCCGCGAGAAGAGCGCCAGTAAGGTGGGGGAAATATACACGAAAAACCGAGGTTGGAAAGCGGGATAAGCGAAGGTTTACAATGCGTTGACGGAGCGGGGCAGGGAATAAAAAAGGCGCTTCCCCATGCCGAAGAGCGCCTTTTTAAACAAGCATTTAACTGATTAGTATCAGTTCATGCCGTATTTTTTCAGTTTCTTACGCAGAGTACCACGGTTGATACCCATCATCAGCGCAGCGCGGGTCTGGTTACCGCGGGTGTATTGCATCACCATGTCCAACAGTGGCTGTTCAACTTCAGCCAGTACCAGCTCATACAGGTCATTAACATCCTGACCGTTCAGTTGAGCAAAATAGTTCTTCAGTGCCTGTTTAACCGAGTCACGCAGGGGCTTTTGAGTTACCTGGTCCTGAGAGTTAACGGTAGAAACGGTCAGTACGTCAGAATTTACGCGTTGTTCGAACATAGTTCTGTCAGCTCTTTATTTCATTACGCAAGATTTTCGAAGTATGCCTCCAACGCCTCCAGCTGTACGCTGGCATCCTCTATGGCGTTGAATGTGCGCCGAAACTGGTCATCTGGAGCGTGCTCCTGGAGATACCAGGAGACGTGTTTACGCGCAATTCGGTACCCTTTTGCCTGACCGTAGTGGTCATGCAGTTCCCGAACATGCGAACAAAGCAAGCGCTTAACCTCTGCCAAAGGCAGTGGCGCAAGCAGCTCCCCAGTGTCCAGATAATGCTGGATTTCCCGGAAGATCCAGGGTCTTCCCTGAGCGGCACGTCCTATCATCAGAGCATCAGCTCCCGTATAGTCGAGCACAGCTCTGGCTTTAAGCGGGTCAGTTATGTCGCCATTCGCGATAATCGGAATGGAAACTTTCTGCTTAACTGCCCGAATGCTGTCGTATTCAGCTTCGCCGTTGAACAAACAGGCGCGAGTGCGTCCATGAATGGTCAGGGCCTGAATGCCACAATCTTCGGCCAGTTGGGCAATCTCTACACAGTTACGGTGTTCCGGCGACCAACCCGTGCGAATCTTTAACGTAACAGGAACGTCCACCGCGCTGACAACCGCCGTCAGGATAGCTTTCACCTGGTCGGGGTATTGCAGAAGGGCTGAACCTGCAAGCTTGCGATTCACCTTTTTGGCCGGGCACCCCATATTGATATCAATAATCTGGGCACCACTTTCCACGTTAATCCGCGCGGCATCTGCCATCTCTTCAGGTACGCTTCCGGCAATTTGCACGGTGCGGATACCCGGTTCATCAACGTGCACCATCCGAAGGCGGGATTTGTCGCTTTCCCAAACCTGCGGGTTAGACGACATCATCTCGGATACGGTTAAACCGGCTCCCATCTCGTAGCACAGCGTCCTGAACGGCCGGTCTGTAATACCTGCCATAGGGGCTGCGATCAGGCGATTTCTAAGCTGGTGGTGTCCGATGCGCATGAGTTAAGAAATGACCATACTGTGACTGCAAGGCGGCGTATATTACGCATTTTTTGCACGAGATGAAAGGCCAAACTTTGAACAATCCACTGCGGTAGATCAAGGAATCGCCGCTCAATCTGTCCGTTCAAAATTATTCACTATTTAAATCATTGTGTTATACGTGAATGGTTATTTTATGGGCGCTTACAATTTCCCGTAACTTCTCATCATTTCTGAATAAATGCATTACAGAAGCGGGATAATCTGCTGCGTTTAGCAGCAGATTTTCCCACTTCTTTGCGATCTGCGTCGCATTTTAGAACATGATCGTCATGCGAAAAGTGCGTCTTATTCGACCACAACACGCCCATGCAGCGGCTGTACCGGACGGTTATTATCGTGATGCATGGTATGGGTAAATTTCTCAAGCTGTTCTGCAGACACCGTCAGGGGCTGCTTAAGCAAAATCCAGGTGACGCCTTCTGAACACGGCGGGGTAGTCAGTGAACCGCTAAAGCGCCAGTACGTTTTATCCTTTGGCAGCAGTGTGTTCAGGTTAAGATCCTGTTTGATGGAGACGTTCTGTTCGGCCTGCTGCGGCATTACGCCCCACAGCTTTTCCAGCTCAGGATTCGCAGCACCTTTATCAAACATGACGGCCACCACCGTCAGTTCTCCACTGGCATTTTTATGTACCAGATGCATCTCCATCGCGTACTTCTTGCCATGCACGGTATTTTCGCTCGGCGCATGGAAGTGGAACTGCTGTAACGTCCAGGCTTGCTTATCCAGAGTGATGGTATCGCGGGTGTCAGCCTGTTCGCTGGCCTGAATGGTATGGCCGTTGTTTGTCAGCGTAACCGGGCCATCAACGTAGTGCGTTTGCAGCGGGGAGAGATGGGCGTTAGCGGTCGAATCAATATTAATAGGTGACTGGTTCATTCCGCTTTGACAGGTCTTGTACGCCTCGTCCAGCTCGCCCCAGTGTTCCGGGGAACCTTCCCCTTCGTAGCTCCAGTGTGACGCAAATGCTGAAGCCGAAACCATGCTCAGCGCCAGCAGCGCTACCTTGCCTGTAATGTGTTTCATCATATTCTTCCGGTGAATTTTTATAATACAAATCAACATGATTTGTGAGGTTATTTTACCGAAGAATGGCCGGGGGAGAGAGGATTATCAGCGGGGGAAAGGCGTGGTCAGATGACCACGCCAAATGCTTATTTTTTACGGCCGGTGATGCGGCACCACTCTTCTTTTTCCACCACCGGGTCGAGGGCAAAGAGATCGGCGTAGGCTTCACACACGCTGTCCGCCTGGCTTGCCAGGATACCGGAAAGCCCCAGCAGACCGCCCTCAACGGGCAGCACGCTGATTAATGGTGCCAGCTCGCGCAGTGGGCCCGCCAGAATGTTTGCGACCACCACGTCGGCTTTCATGGCTTCTGGCTGGGCATCCGGCAGATACAGCTCCAGACGATCGGAGACGCCGTTACGCTCGGCGTTATCCCGGCTGGCCTGAATCGCCTGCGGATCGATATCGATCCCGATGGCTTTAGCCGCGCCCAGTTTCAGGGCGGCAATGGCAAGGATCCCGGATCCGCAGCCAAAGTCGATCACCGTTTTACCGTCCAGATCGAGACCATCCAGCCACTGCAGGCACAGGGACGTCGTTGGATGAGTGCCGGTACCAAACGCCAGGCCCGGATCGAGCATCACGTTAACCGCGTTTTCATCCGGGACATCGCGCCAGCTTGGGCAGATCCACAGACGCTTGCCGAACTGCATCGGGTGGAAGTTGTCCATCCACTCGCGTTCCCAGTCTTTGTCTTCCAGCTGTTCGATTTTGTGCACAAAACCCGCGCCCAGCAGAGGATGATTCTCCAGAATCGCGACAACCTCTTTCATGTCCGTCTCGGCATCAAACAGGCCAATAACGTCGGTATCACCCCACAGGCGGGTTTCGCCCGGCAGCGGCTCAAAGACCGGCGTGTCATGCGTGTCCTGGAAGGTGATAGAGACCGAACCGGCCTCCATCAGCGCATCGCTCAGCTCTTCGGCGTTAGCGCCGGTTGTATTCAGTTTTAGTTGGATCCACGGCATGGCAAAACTCTTTATTTATCAGTAGAAATCATAGCGGGCTGTGGGACGGGCTGACCGAAACGGTTCCCCACCACAAACGCCAGTAAACTTAACAGCAACGATGGGACAATCGGATGGAAGCCCAGGTACTGAATCTTAAACGTCGCGAGAACGGCATACAGCACGCCGCCGACAATCAAGCCGCTCAGCGCGCCCGCAGCGTTCGCACGCTCCCAGTAGAGCCCTAACACCAGCGGCCACAGAAATACCGCTTCAAGCCCACCAAACGCGAGCAGGTTGAGCCAGATGATCATCTCCGGCGGCCGCCATGCGGCTAGCAGCAGCAGGGCCCCTAATACCAGCGTAATGACGGCCGACATACGCTTCAGGCGTCGTTCATTCTCTACCTGCTCAGGGCGCAGATTGAGATAGAGATCTTTAATGATAGTCGCGGAGCTTTGCAGAAGCTGGGCATTAATGGTGGACATAATAGCGGCCATTGGCGCCGCGAGGAAAATCCCGGCGGCAAATGGTGGAAGCACCTTGACCATCAGCGTCGGGATCACCAGATCCGGCACGGTAAGATCAGGGATAACCGCTCGTCCTAATGCACCCGCCAGATGCATACCAAACATCAGGACCGCGACGACGATGGTCCCGATGATGATGCCTTTATGAACAGCTTTGCTGTCTTTATAGGATATGCAGCGCACGGCGGTATGGGGCAGACCAATGACCCCGAAGCAGACCAGCACCCAGAACGACGTCATAAATGTCGGCGAAAGAATATCGTCTGCACCCTCCGGCGAGACCAGTTTCGGATCAATCGCTTCAAGGGTTTCCACCGCATGAGTGAGTCCACCCGCCGCATGAACGATACCCACCAGCAGGACGATGGTGCCGATGAGCATAACCAATCCCTGCAGGGTATCGTTCAGCACGCTGGCGCGGAATCCGCCAAACGCAGTATACAGCGCAATGCTGACGCCGAAGATGATCAGGCCTGTCTCGTAGGGGATACCGGCCGCCGTTTCCAGCAGGCGTGCGCCACCAATAAACTGCACCGTCATTGCGCCAATAAAGGCCACCAGCAGGCTCAGGCTTGCCAGCCACACCAGTAAACGGCTCTGATAGCGGGCAAACAGCATATCGTTGAGCGTCACGGCATTATAACGGCGTGCAAGAATGGCGAACTTTTTACCCAGTATACCCAGCGAGAGCCAGACGGCAGGCAGCTGGATCATGGCCAGCAGCACCCAGCCTAACCCGTACTTATAGGCGGCGCCGGGTCCTCCGATAAATGAACTGGCGCTGATGTAGGTGGCAGTCAGCGTCATGGCCAGCACGACGCCGCCCATCGAACGGCTACCAAGGAAATACTCGTTCAGGAAGGTGCCGGTCGTCCGTTTACGCATGGCATAAACGGACAGCCCAAACACGACCAGCAGGTATGCGACAAGCGGCAGAATGACTTCAAGCTGCATCATCGTCCTCCAGCGGAATATCGCGATAAATAAATTTCACCATTGCCCAGCACAGCAGAATGAAGACCAGCGGTACCAACAGACACGCCATTTCAAACCAGTGCGGCAGGCCGGTGATGCCGATAGCGGAGTCTGGTAAGTAAGCAGTTACTAACCATGCAGCAAGATAGAGAAGGGTCAGCCACAGCGCCCAGCGCGCTTCTTTATGGGCCTGAACAAAACGTTTGTCCATTTTTTGTCCCTTGTGGATGAAGAAAGCGGGGATTGTACATGATGAGGCTTTCCTGGCCCCAGAAATAAAAAAGGCCGGATAATCCGGCCTTTTCGCACGCGAGCAGTTTTACTTTTCGGTAAGACCGAGTTTCTTCTCGAGATAGTGGATATTGGTTCCACCATTCTGGAAGTGCTCGTCGCTCATGATACGCATCTGCAGATCAACGTTGGTTTTGATACCGTCGATGATCAGCTCCTGCAGGGCATTCTTCATGCGGGCAATCGCCACGTCACGGTTTTCGCCGTAGCAGATGAGCTTGCCGATCATTGAGTCATAGTACGGCGGTACGGTGTAACCGGCGTAGATATGAGACTCCCAGCGCACGCCAAAGCCACCCGGCGCGTGGAAACGCGTGATTTTACCCGGGCTCGGCAGGAAGGTGTTCGGGTCTTCGGCGTTAATACGGCACTCGACCGCATGGCCTTTCACCACAACTTCTTCCTGCTTGATGGACAGCGGCTGGCCCGCTGCAATACGCAGCTGCTCTTTGATCAGGTCAACGCCGGTGATCATTTCGGTAACCGGGTGTTCAACCTGAATACGGGTGTTCATCTCGATGAAGTAAAACTCGCCGTTTTCGAACAGGAACTCGAACGTACCCGCACCGCGATAGCCGATATCAACGCACGCTTTGGAGCAACGCTCGCCGATGTAGCGACGCAGTTCCGGGGTAATGCCCGGTGCTGGCGCTTCTTCGACCACTTTCTGGTGACGACGCTGCATGGAGCAGTCACGTTCTGCCAGATAGATAGCGTTACCCTGGCCGTCTGCCAGCACCTGAATTTCGATGTGGCGTGGGTTTTCCAGGTATTTTTCCATGTACACCATGTCATTGCTGAACGCGGCTTTCGCTTCAGCTTTGGTCATGGAGATGGACTGCGCCAGTTCAGCATCGCTGCGCACAACGCGCATACCGCGACCGCCGCCGCCGCCGGACGCCTTGATGATCACCGGGTAGCCAATGCGTTTAGCATGAGCACGGTTAGCATCCATGTCGTCGGTCAGAGGGCCGTCAGAGCCTGGTACGGTTGGTACACCGGCTTTTTTCATTGCCGTGATTGCAGACACTTTGTCGCCCATCAGGCGAATGGTGTCGGCTTTCGGGCCGATGAAGATAAAGCCAGAGCGTTCAACCTGCTCAGCAAAGTTGGCGTTCTCAGAGAGGAAACCATAACCCGGATGAATTGCCACCGCGCCGGTGATTTCAGCGGCGCTGATGATAGCCGGGATGTTCAGATAGCTTTTTACGGACGGAGCCGGGCCAATACAGACCGTCTCATCCGCCAGCAATACGTGTTTTAAATCGCGATCCGCGCTTGAGTGCACAGCCACGGTCTTGATGCCCAGTTCTTTACAGGCACGAAGAATACGCAGTGCGATCTCGCCGCGGTTGGCGATAACAATTTTATCCAGCATGTTCGCCTCGTTACTCGATGACGACCAGCGGCTCGTCAAATTCAACCGGCTGACCACTTTCGACCAGAATCGCTTTCACAGTACCTGATTTGTCTGCTTCGATCTGGTTCATCATTTTCATCGCTTCAACGATGCACAGGGTATCGCCTACGTTGACTTTCTGACCCACTTCGATGAACGCCTTCGCGTCCGGGCTCGGGGTGCGGTAGAAAGTACCAACCATTGGGGAACGTACGATGTGACCACTGATTTCTGCTGCAGCGGCAGGTGCGGCTTCTGCTGCTGGCGCAACGGCTGCGGAGAGCGCAGGCTGCTGCACTGGCGCAGCATAAGCTTGCTGCATTACCGGGAAGCTAGCGGCTGGGGCTGCACGGCTGATGCGTACAGACTCTTCGCCTTCAGAAATTTCCAGTTCGGAGATGCCTGATTCTTCAACCAGCTCGATCAGTTTTTTAATCTTACGAATATCCATGAGTGGGTTCCGTACTCTTGTTTAGTGTGATTGTGACAAGCGTTTTACCGCTGTCTGTAAAGCGTATGAATAGCCGTCAGCGCCAAGTCCACAGATAACGCCGGCAGCGATATCCGACAGATATGAATGGTGGCGGAACGGCTCTCGGGCGTGCACGTTACTCAGGTGGATCTCGATAAACGGGATACTCACCGCGAGCAGTGCGTCGCGGATAGCAACACTGGTGTGCGTAAACGCGGCCGGATTGATCAGGATATAGTCCACAGTGTCTTTAGCCTGATGAATACGGTCGATGAGTGCGTACTCCGCGTTCGACTGAAAATGATCCAAATCCACATTCAGCGACGCTGCTTCCGTTCCCAGACGGTTAACAATTTCACTCAATGTTAGCGTGCCGTACTTCTCTGGCTCACGGGTGCCGAGCATGTTCAGGTTCGGTCCGTTCAAAACTAAGATATGGAACTTATCAGTCATTATGCCGCTATCTCCTGCGATTTTCGGGTAAAAAACAAAATATACCTTCGAAACGCAAATGTCACCTTTTCAGAGGCTTAAAACCGCTGTAAGGCGAACCAAGGTCGCACATTATAACGATTTCGTAGCATTTAGCAGCTAAATACTGGTCTTATCAGGGAAGATTATCAACCGCTATCCGAAAAAGATTTGCGGTTGAGGGGTAATCTGCGGGAAAACGCACAGTTTCGCGAACTATCGTAACCACTGGCGGAACTTCTTGTAACGCCATGCTAAAAGCGCCACGGCGGCCAGTGCGTACAGGATCGGCTGCGGGGAGAGGATCTTCACCGACCACAGGTAATGAATGGGCGCGAGGATCGCAACAAGATAGACGAAGTTGTGCAGCAGCTGCCAGCGCCTGCCCAGCTTTCGCTGCGCATACTGCGTAGAGGTCAGCGCCAGCGCCAGTAAAACCACCCAGCTCACGATACCCAGCGTCAGATAAGGGCGCGTCACCAGTTCGTGACCAAGCAGTGCCAGATTGTTAATTCCCAGTTCCAGCAGGGCATAGCTCGTGAGGTGCAGCGTCGCCCAGGCAAAACACCATAGCCCTAACAGCCGACGGGTGCGTATCAATAATGGCTGTTTAGCGTAGCGCGCCAGCGGCGAGACGAGCAAGGTGGCCAGTAAGAATTTCAGAGCCATCCGACCGGTAAAATGCTGGATATCCTTTGCCGGATCGGCGCTAAAGAGCCCCTGGCTGGCGGCCCAGAACAGCCATATAAAAGGAAGTAACCCGGCCAGGTGCAGCAGCACTTTCAGCCAGGTGATTTGTTTTGCCGTTAAACGCACTCAGAAGTTCTCCCGTAAATTGAGGCCACGGTACAGCGAGGCCACTTCATCCGCATAGCCGTTAAACAGCAGCGTCGGCTGGCGCTTAACGTCCAGCGCACCGCCGGAACCGATAAACCGCTCGGTCGCCTGCGACCAGCGCGGGTGATCCACGTGCGGGTTCACGTTGGCGAAGAAACCGTATTCGTCGGGAGCCGCCAGATTCCAGGTGGTTGGCGGGCGCTCGCGGGTGAGCTTAATGCTGACGATAGACTTAATCCCCTTGAAACCGTACTTCCACGGCACGGTTAAACGAATGGGGGCACCGTTCTGCGGCGGAAGCGCCTTGCCGTACACGCCGACGGCCAGCAGGGTAAGCGGGTGCATCGCCTCATCGAGGCGTAACCCTTCCACGTAGGGATATTCAAGCCCGCCGCCGATAAACCGGTCTTTTTGCCCGGGCATCTCGTCCGGCGCATAGCGCGTCTGGAAGGCGACATATTTTGCGTTGCTGGTGGGCTCAACCATCGCCAGCAGCTTATGCAGCGGGAAGCCTACCCAGGGCACCACCATCGACCAGGCTTCCACACAGCGCATGCGATAGATACGCTCTTCGAGCGGGAAGCGGGTGGTGAGGTCATGATGATCCAGCGTCAGGGGTTTCGCCACTTCGCCATCAATCTTCAGCGTCCACGGATCGGTTTTGAGACTACCGGCGTTGGCGGCAGGGTCGGCCTTATCCAGACCAAATTCGTAGAAGTTATTGTAGCCAGTGACTTTATCTTCCGGCGTCAGCGTCAGTTTGTTTTGCCATTCGGCCGGTTTTGTAAAGGTGAGCGGGGCGCCGGACGGAGCCTTCGGCCGATCGTTGCCTTTAAACCAGTCGAGCAGGTCGGCGTGTGCCGCAGGCGAGAGCGATAGCGCGGTGGCGCTGATGCCAAGCATTTTAAGGATCTGGCGGCGCTGTAACATAAAGACAGACTCAGACGTTACGTCGGCTTCCGTCAGCTTTCGGTTTTTCATGGCATCCTCCGTCATGCGTTTTCCTAAGCATGACGGAGGAGAGGGATTCGCGCGAATATGTCACGAAAATTTGAAGATTAGGCGATTTTCACCAGCGCGCGACCGTGGAACTGGTTGTCCATGATCTTACTGGCATAGTCCGGCGCCTGGCTGAGGGTTATCTCCGTGGCGCTCTGGGTGTAGAACGATTCTGGCAGGTCGCGTACCAGACGTTCCCATGCCGCCGTACGACGGGCCGCAGGGGTCATCACGGAATCCACGCCCTGCAGGCGGACGTTACGTAGAATAAAAGGCATCACGGTGGTTGGCAGGGCAAATCCGCCCGCCAGCCCGCAGGCTGCCACGCAGCCGCCGTAATTCATCTGCGCCAGCACTTTCGCCAGCACCTTGTCTCCGACGGTATCCACCGCCCCGGCCCAGAGCTGTTTTTCCAGCGGACGGGTTTCCGCGAATTCGTCGCGGCCAAGAATGCGGCTAGCGCCGAGCTGGCGCAGGTAATCGTGGGTGCTTTCACGACCGGTCACCGCCGCGACCTGGTAGCCCAGCTTGTGCAGCAGCGTCACTGCCGTGCTGCCCACGCCGCCGCTGGCGCCGGTGACGACAATTTCCCCCGACTCAGGGCGGATGCCCGCGTCTTCCAGCGCCATCACGCACAGCATGGCGGTAAAGCCTGCCGTGCCGACGATCATCGCCTTGCGGCCATCCATGCCTTTCGGCATTGGCACCAGCCAGTCGCCCTTCACGCGCGCCTGCGTGGCCAGCCCGCCCCAGTGATTTTCACCCACGCCCCAGCCGGTGAGCAGCACCTGCTGGCCCGGATGGAAGCGCGGATCCTCGCTGGTATGAACCCGGCCCGCAAAGTCAATTCCCGGCACCATAGGGAAATTTCGGATGATTTTACCCTTACCGGTAATCGCCAGCGCATCTTTATAATTTAAACTGGACCAGTCGATGTCGACGGTGACGTCGCCTTCCGGCAGGCGATGCTCTTCTACCGCCTGTACCGAGGCAAGCGTTCTGCCGTCCTGCTGTTCTAAGATCAAAGCCTGCATACGGGGTCCTCTCGACTCAGATGATTGGAAAATAATTTCTGAAGACTATACTCGCTCAGGGAAACGCAGTGCCGATTTAACGCAATAAATTGCCAGATACGCCCGATTTGGTAGTATGCCGCATTTGAAATGCAAGTTAGCGCTTACTCGCTACCCCATCAACCCACGGAGTAATCTCAAGGATGCGATTAACGACGAAGTTCTCAGCTTTTATCACCTTGCTGACGGGGTTGACCATTTTTGTCACCCTTCTGGGCTGTTCGCTAAGCTTTTACAACGCCATCCAGGACAAGCTGGTCAATCGGGTGCAGTCCGTTGCGTCGGTGATTGATACGCGTCTGCTGACAACGCCGCTACCGGCGCTCTCCCGCGAGCTTGATGAGCTGATGGTACCTGTTGATATTGTTCAGATCGACATCCAGCAGGGAGCGCATCGTGTGTTAAGCCACGCGCGGCCCGAAAGTTACCGCCCCGCGGGTGTGGTGAGTCAGTATCGGGAGGTGACGGTGCACTCCCTTAAAAATCCGGGGATGACGATACACATGGTCTACCTCGATCCGATGGCCAGCTATTTTCGTTCCATGATGACCACCGCGCCGCTCACCGTTGCCGTTGCGTTTATCGTCCTGCTGATCTTTCTCGCGGTCCGCTGGCTGCGCCGCCAGCTCTCCGGCCAGGAACTCCTGGAGATGCGCTCCGTAAGGATCCTTAACGGCGAACGTGGCCCGCAGGTGCGTGGCTCTGTTCACGAGTGGCCGGCACGCGCCAGCAGCGCGCTCGATACACTGCTCTCCGAAATCCAGTTTGCCAGCGACCAGCGCAGCCGAATGGATTCGCTGATCCGCTCTTATGCGGCGCAGGATAATAAAACCGGCCTTAACAACCGCCTTTTCTTTGATAATCAGCTCGCCACGCTGCTCGACGATTCAGAAAAAGTGGGGACGCACGGGGTGGTGATGATGATTCGCCTGCCCGATTTCGATCTCCTGCGCGACACCTGGGGACAGCGGGTCGCGGAAGAAAATCTCTTTACGCTGATCAACCTGCTCTCCACCTTTATTATGCGCTACCCGGGCGCGCTGCTGGCCCGCTATCACCGCAGCGACTTTGCCGTGTTGTTGCCGCATCGCACGCTGAAGGAGTCGGAAAGCATCGCCAGCCAGCTGCTGAAGGCGGTGGATGCCCTGCCGCAGAGCAAAATGCTCGACAGGGACGATATGGTCCACATGGGGATCTGCGCCTGGCGCGGCGGGCAATCGACAGAACAAGTGATGGAACATGCGGAAGCCGCTACCCGCAACGCCGTGTTGCAGGGGGCGAACGGATGGGCGGTGTATGATGACTCGCTGCCGGAAAAAGGGCGCGGCAACGTGCGCTGGCGTACGTTGATTGAGCAAATGCTTAGCCGCGGCGGGCCACGTATCTATCAAAAACCCGCGGTCATGAAAAATGGGAACGTTCATCACCGTGAATTAATGTGTCGTATTTTTGACGGTACGGAAGAGGTTATCTCGGCGGAATATCTGCCGATGGTGCTGCAATTTGGTCTGTCCGAAGAGTATGACCGCCAGCAAATTACCCGGCTGATGCCGTTTTTATCCTTCTGGCCGGAAGAGAACCTGGCGTTACAGGTCACCGTGGAGTCGTTAATACGTCCACGTTTTCAGCGCTGGCTACGTGATACATTAATGCAATGCGAAAAATCGCAACGCAAACACATTATTTTTGAACTTGCTGAGGCCGATGTAGGTCAACACATCAGCCGGTTACGTCCGGTGGTCCGTTTGATCAATGCGCTGGGCGCGCGTGTCGCCGTGACGCAGGCAGGTTTAACGCTGGTCAGTACCAACTGGATCAAGGAGCTGGATGTGGAGCTATTAAAGCTCCATCCAGGGCTGGTAAGGAATATTGAGAAGCGTACGGAAAACCAGCTGCTGGTTCAGAGTCTGGTCGAAGCCTGCAAGGGAACGCGAACGCAGGTCTTTGCCGCGGGCGTACGCTCCAGAGCCGAATGGCAGATGTTAACAGAGCGCGGCGTCATGGGTGGTCAGGGGGATTTTTTTGCTGCCTCTCAGCCGCTTGACACCAACGTGAAAAAATATTTGCAAAGATACTCTGTTTGACCTGCCGTTTATGTTGTTTTCACGTAGAATATCGCGCCTGTAGCTTTGAGTATGTCGAGCAAAAAAGCCAGTGAACGACCTTTAACGCGTTACAAAGGTCAGTAAGGAATGCTGCTGTTGACTCAGCCCTGAGGGAGTCAGGGATCAATTTTGTAACATCAGGAAACGTACTGCACAAATTTTCACCGTTGCAGATGATTTTTGCGCCTTGTCGCTGCTGCGTGTGGTTGGTAAAGTAAGCGGATTTTGTTTTCCGCCCCAGCTTTCAGGATTATCCCTTAGTATGTTGAAAAAATTTCGTGGCATGTTTTCCAATGACCTGTCCATTGACCTGGGTACCGCGAATACCCTTATTTATGTAAAAGGACAAGGCATCGTATTGAATGAGCCTTCTGTTGTGGCCATTCGTCAGGATCGTGCAGGCTCGCCGAAAAGCGTCGCTGCAGTGGGTCATGACGCGAAGCAGATGCTGGGTCGTACCCCTGGCAACATCGCCGCTATTCGCCCAATGAAAGACGGCGTTATCGCCGACTTCTTCGTGACTGAAAAAATGCTTCAGCACTTCATCAAGCAGGTTCACAGCAACAGCTTCATGCGCCCAAGCCCGCGTGTTCTGGTGTGCGTGCCGGTTGGCGCAACCCAGGTAGAACGTCGCGCAATTCGTGAATCTGCCCAGGGTGCAGGTGCACGTGAAGTGTTCCTGATTGAAGAGCCAATGGCTGCGGCCATCGGTGCGGGTCTGCCTGTTTCCGAAGCGACCGGTTCTATGGTGGTGGACATCGGTGGTGGTACCACTGAAGTGGCCGTTATCTCTCTGAACGGCGTGGTGTACTCCTCTTCCGTACGTATCGGTGGTGACCGCTTCGACGAAGCCATCATTAATTATGTGCGCCGTAACTACGGCTCTCTGATCGGTGAAGCCACCGCAGAGCGCATCAAACACGAAATCGGCTCTGCTTATCCGGGCGATGAAGTGCGTGAGATCGAAGTGCGTGGCCGTAACCTGGCTGAAGGTGTGCCACGCGGTTTCACCCTGAACTCCAACGAAATTCTGGAAGCGCTGCAGGAACCGCTGACGGGCATCGTGAGCGCGGTAATGGTTGCGCTGGAGCAGTGTCCGCCAGAGCTGGCGTCCGATATCTCCGAGCGCGGTATGGTTCTGACCGGTGGTGGTGCGCTGCTGCGTAACCTCGACCGCCTGTTAATGGAAGAGACAGGTATTCCTGTCGTAGTTGCAGAAGATCCACTGACTTGCGTCGCCCGTGGTGGTGGCAAGGCGCTGGAAATGATCGACATGCACGGCGGCGATTTGTTCAGCGAAGAGTAGTCGAGTTTGAGAGGGTAGCAATTTGCTACCCTTTCTCTCTGACGCGAGAATACGCATAGCCTATGAAGCCAATTTTTAGCCGTGGCCCATCGCTACAGTTTCGCCTCATTCTGGCGGTTCTGGTTGCGCTTGGGGTCATTATTGCCGATAGCCGCCTCGGTACGTTCAGCCAGATCAGAACGTACATGGATACCGCCGTCAGTCCTTTCTACTTTGTTTCAAATGGTCCCCGCGAACTGCTCGACTCCGTTTCTCAAACGCTGTCTTCGCGCGACCAACTCGAACTCGAAAACCGGGCATTACGTCAGGAACTGTTGCTGAAAAACAGCGAACTGCTGATGCTGGGGCAATACAAGCAGGAAAACGCGCGTCTGCGTGAACTGCTGGGCTCGCCGCTGCGTCAGGATGAGCAGAAAATGGTCACCCAGGTGATCTCCACCGTGAACGACCCCTACAGCGATCAGGTTGTGATCGACAAAGGGAGCGTGAACGGCGTTTATGAAGGCCAGCCTGTTATCAGTGATAAAGGCGTTGTGGGCCAGGTTGTTGCCGTGGCCAAACTGACCAGCCGCGTGCTGCTGATTTGCGATGCCACGCATGCGCTGCCGATCCAGGTTCTGCGCAACGACATTCGCGTGATTGCCGCCGGGAACGGCTGTACGGACGACCTGCAGCTGGAACACCTGCCGGCCAACACGGATATCCGCGTGGGCGACGTGCTGGTGACCTCCGGTCTGGGTGGCCGCTTCCCTGAAGGCTATCCGGTTGCGGTGGTCTCTTCGGTGAAGCTGGATACGCAGCGTGCCTATACCGTAATTCAGGCGCGTCCAACCGCCGGTTTACAGCGTCTGCGCTATCTGCTGCTGCTGTGGGGTGCCGATCGTAACGGTGCTAACCCGATGACGCCTGAAGAGGTCCATCGTGTGGCCAACGAGCGCCTGATGCAGATGATGCCGCAGGTTCTCCCGCCTGCAGATTCCATGGGGCCACCTGCGCCAGTCCCGGCGCCGGCTACGGGGTTAACGCAGCCGCTGCCGGATGCGCCGCCACCGCCTAAAGTCTCTTCGGGAGGGCAGTAGTGGCAAGCTATCGTAGCCAGGGACGCTGGGTCATCTGGCTCTCGTTCCTCATCGCGCTGTTACTGCAAGTGATGCCCTGGCCGGATGACATTCTCGTTTTCCGGCCAAACTGGGTCTTGCTCATTTTACTGTACTGGATCCTTGCCCTGCCGCATCGCGTAAATGTCGGCACAGGTTTTGTGATGGGTGCCATACTGGATCTCATTAGTGGCTCAACGCTTGGCGTGCGCGCCTTGTCCATGAGTATTATTGCGTACCTCGTCGCACTCAAATTCCAGCTCTTCCGTAACCTTGCGCTCTGGCAACAGGCCCTGGTGGTGATGCTGTTGTCGCTCGCTGCGGATATCGTTGTTTTCTGGGCAGAGTTTTTAGTGATCAACGTCTCTTTCCGACCGGAAGTGTTCTGGAGTAGTGTAGTAAACGGTGTGCTCTGGCCATGGCTGTTCCTGCTGATGCGTAAGGTTCGCCAGCAGTTTGCTGTGCAATAAAAGGTTTCTATGACGTCTTTGTATCTCGCTTCCGGCTCCCCGCGCCGCCAGGAACTCCTGACGCAGCTCGGGGTCTCTTTTGAACGCATCGTGACCGGCATTGAAGAAAAACGTGCTGAGGGTGAAAGTGCTCAACAGTACGTGTCTCGACTGGCGCGCGAAAAAGCGCAGGCTGGCGTAGCGTTAGTGCCTCGCGATCTTCCCGTGCTGGGAGCAGATACCATCGTTATTCTTAACGGTGAAGTGCTGGAGAAACCGCGCGACGCCGATCATGCGGCGCGCATGCTGCGCAAAATGTCCGGACAAACGCATCAGGTGATGACCGCCGTCGCGCTGGCTGACAGCCAGCACGTGCTGGACTGCCTGGTGGTGACAGAAGTGACGTTCAGAGTACTTACCGACGACGATATCGCCGCGTATATTGCCAGCGGTGAACCGATGGATAAAGCAGGTGCATACGGTATTCAGGGGCTGGGTGGCTGTTTTGTCAGGAAGATTCATGGCAGCTATCACGCCGTAGTCGGCTTACCGCTGGTGGAAACGTATGAGTTGCTGAGCAATTTTAACTCACTGCGTGAGGGAAGGGATAATTATGACGGCTGAATTGTTGGTAAACGTAACGCCATCGGAAACCCGTGTGGCCTATATTGATGGTGGCATTCTTCAGGAAATTCATATTGAGCGTGAAGCGCGGCGCGGAATAGTAGGCAATATCTACAAAGGTCGTGTCAGTCGTGTACTGCCGGGTATGCAGGCGGCTTTTGTAGATATTGGACTCGATAAGGCGGCGTTTTTACACGCCTCCGATATCATGCCGCACACCGAGTGCGTCGCGGGCGAAGAGCAAAAGCAGTTTGCCGTGCGCGACATTTCCGAGCTGGTGCGTCAGGGACAGGATCTGATGGTGCAGGTGGTGAAAGATCCCCTTGGCACCAAAGGTGCCCGTCTGACCACCGACATTACCTTACCATCCCGCTATCTGGTCTTCATGCCCGGCGCGTCGCACGTCGGCGTCTCACAGCGTATTGAGAGCGAAAGCGAGCGCGAGCGTCTGAAGGCAGTGGTCAGCGCCTACTGCGACGAACAGGGCGGGTTTATCATCCGCACCGCGGCGGAAGGGATTAGCGAAGAAGATCTGGCCTCGGATGCGGCTTACCTGAAGCGCGTCTGGACCAAAGTGATGGAGCGTAAAAAACGCAACCAGACCCGCTACCAGCTCTACGGTGAGCTGGCGCTGGCGCAGCGCGTGCTGCGCGACTTTGCCGATGCGCAGCTCGACCGCATTCGCGTGGACTCTCGCCTGACGTATGAGGCCCTGCTGGAGTTTACCGCTGAATACATTCCGGAAATGCCGGGCCTGCTGGAGCATTACACCGGGCGCCAGCCGATCTTCGATCTCTATGATGTCGAAAATGAGATCCAGCGCGCGCTGGAGCGTAAGGTCGAGCTGAAGTCAGGCGGCTATCTGATCATCGATCAGACCGAAGCGATGACCACCGTCGATATCAACACCGGCGCGTTTGTCGGCCATCGCAACCTGGATGACACCATCTTCAACACCAACATCGAGGCCACGCAGGCGATCGCGCGCCAGCTGCGTCTGCGCAATCTGGGCGGCATTATCATCATCGACTTCATCGATATGAGTAATGAAGACCACCGCCGCCGGGTGCTGCATTCGCTGGAGCAGGCGCTGAGTAAAGACCGCGTGAAAACCAGCATCAACGGCTTCTCACAGCTGGGGCTGGTGGAAATGACGCGTAAGCGTACCCGTGAAAGCGTTGAGCATGTGCTGTGTAATGAATGCCCGACCTGCCATGGACGCGGAACGGTAAAGACGGTTGAGACCGTCTGCTACGAAATTATGCGAGAAATCGTCCGTGTTCATCACGCCTACGACTCCGATCGTTTTCTGGTCTATGCTTCCCCTGCGGTGGCTGAAGCGCTGAAAGGCGAAGAGTCACACGCGCTGGCGGAAGTGGAAATCTTTGTCGGCAAACAGGTAAAAGTACAGATTGAACCGCTCTATAACCAGGAGCAGTTTGACGTCGTAATGATGTAAAACGCAGTACGCTGCGTGACGAAAGCTGACAAGGAGAGATGCGTGAGGCGATTGCCGGGGATTTTATTGCTTACAGGGGCAACGCTGGTCGTGATTGTCGCGTTGCTCGTGAGCGGGCTACGCCTCGTATTGCCGCATCTGGACAGCTGGCGTCCGCAGCTGCTGGCGAAAATCGAATCCACTACCGGCGTGCCGGTGAACGTCAGCCAGATTAGCGCTAGCTGGCAGAATTTTGGCCCGACGCTCGATGTCCGGGATATCAATGCCAGCCTGAAAGACGGTGGCCACCTCAACATCAAGCGCGTGACCCTGGCGCTGGACGTCTGGCAAAGCCTGCTGCATTTTCGCTGGCAGTTCCGCGATCTCACCTTTTACCAGCTCCAGTTTCTGACCAATACGCCGATCTCCGGCGGTGATAGTAGTCAGGGACTGGAAGCGAACCATTTCAGCGATCTCTTCCTCCGCCAGTTCGATCATTTCGATCTGCGCGACAGCGAGGTGAGCTTTATTACGCTTTCCGGCCAGCGCGCCGAACTGGCGATCCCGCAGCTAACCTGGCTCAACGGCAAAAATCGACACCGCGCTGAAGGACAGGTGAGCCTCTCAAGCCTGAACGGCCAGCATGGCGTGATGCAGGTGCGCATGGATCTGCGGGACGATGACGGCCTGCTAAACAACGGCAAAGTCTGGCTGCAGGCCGACGACGTCGACGTGAAGCCGTGGCTGGGCGACTGGATCCAGCAGAATATGCAGCTGGAAACCGCCCGCTTCAGCCTTGAAGGCTGGCTGACCCTGACGAAAGGTGAATTTGCCAGCGGTGATATCTGGCTTAAGCAGGGGGGCGCAAGCTGGAAAGGCGAAAAACAGCAGCATCAGCTTTCCGTTGATAACCTCACCGCGCACGTGACGCAGGAAAAAGAGGGCTGGCAGTTTGCCATTCCGGATACGCGCATCACCATGGACGGCAAGCCGTGGCCGCGCGGTGCCCTTACGCTGGCCTGGATGCCGGAGCAGGACGTGGGCGGCAAGGCCAGTAAACGCAGCGACGAACTGCGCATCCGCGCCAGCAATCTCGATTTAGCTGCCATTGAAGGGCTGCGCTCGATGGCGGCAAAGATTTCCCCGGACCTCGGCGACATCTGGCTGGCAACGCAGCCGAGCGGGCAGATAGACGCCCTGGCGCTGGATATCCCGCTGCAGGCGACGGAAAAAACCCGCTTCCAGGCAACGTGGAAAGATCTTGCCTGGAAGCAGTGGAAGCTGCTGCCGGGGGCGGAGCACTTTAGCGGCAAGCTGGAAGGCAGCGTGGAAAACGGCAGGCTGACGGTAGATATGCACAACGCCAAAATGCCTTACGAGACGGTCTTCCGCGCGCCGCTGGAAATCGAACAGGGCAACGCGGTACTGAGCTGGCTCCGTAACGATAAGGGTTTCCAGCTTGATGGCCGCCATATCGATGTGAAAGCCAAAGCGGTGCACGCGCGCGGCGACTTCCGCTACCTGCAGCCTGAAGGCGACGAGCCGTGGCTGGGGATTCTGGCCGGAATCAGTACCGATGACGGCTCTCAGGCCTGGCGCTATTTCCCGGAAAACCTGATGGGCAAGGCGCTGGTCGACTATCTCAGCGGCGCGATTCAGGGCGGTCAGGCGGATAACGCCACGCTGGTCTACGGCGGTAATCCGCATCTTTTCCCGTACAAACATAATGAAGGTCAGTTCCAGGTCCTGGTGCCGCTGCACAACGCCACCTTCGCGTTCCAGCCGGGCTGGCCCGCGCTTGAAAACCTGGATATCGAGCTTAACTTCCTCAATGACGGACTGTGGATGAAGTCCGACAGCGTGGCGCTGGGCGGCGTGACGGCCAGCAACCTGACGGCCAACATTCCAGACTACTCAAAAGAGAAGCTGCTGATCGACGCCGATATCAACGGCCCGGGTAAAGCGGTGGGGCCGTACTTTGAGGAGACGCCGCTGAAAGAATCGCTGGCCGCGACGCTTCAGCAGCTCCAGCTTGATGGCGATGTGAATGCTCGCTTACATCTTGATATCCCGCTGGACGGAGAGATGACCACCGCCAAAGGTGACGTCCGTCTGAAGAACAACAGTCTGTTCATCAAACCCCTTGAGAGCACCCTCAAAAACCTCAGCGGGCAGTTCAGCTTTGTGAACGGTAATCTCAAGAGCGAGCCGCTGACCGCCAGCTGGTTTAATCAGCCGGTAAATATCGACTTCACCACCACCGAGGGTGAAAAGGCCTATCAGGTGGCCGTCAATCTGGACGGTAGCTGGCAGCCAGCGCGGATGGATGTCCTGCCGAAGCCGATTGAGGCATCAGTGGAGGGGGCGGTCCCCTGGCAGGGGAAAGTGGCTATCGATCTGCCCTACCACGCGGGTGCCCAGTACAAGGTCGACATCACCGGCGATCTGAAAAACCTTCGCAGCCAGCTTCCTGCGCCGCTGGATAAACAGGCCGGGCAGCCGCTGCCGGTCAAGCTGAACGTCGATGGCAACCTGAACAGCTTCGCGCTGACCGGCAGCGCGGGCGGGACAAACCACTTCAACAGCCGCTGGCTGCTTAACAAAAAGCTCACCCTCGACAAAGCCATCTGGACAACGGATAGCCGCTCCACGCCGCCGCTGCCGGAGCAGGCGGGCATTGAGCTAAATCTCCCGCCGATGGACGGCGCAGAGTGGCTGGCGCTGTTCCAGAAAGGCGTTGGGCAAAACGTGGATGAAACCGCCCAGTTCCCGCAAACCATAACCGTGCGCACGCCGTCGCTGATGCTGGGCGGGCAGCAGTGGAACAACCTGAGTATTATTTCTCAGCCCGTCGCTAACGGCACGAAGGTGGAGGCTCAGGGCAGAGAGATCAACGGTACGCTGACCATGCGCAATCACGCGCCGTGGCAGGCGGCGATCCGCTACCTCTACTTCAACCCGGCAAGCGCCGCGAGCGGGAAAGACAAACCGGCAGCAACGTCGCCGCTGGGTCAAACCTCCCGTATCGATTTTAGCGGCTGGCCCGATCTCCAGCTGCGCTGTGCGGAATGCTGGCTGTGGGGGCAAAAATACGGCCGTATCGACGGTGATTTCGCCATTCAGGCAAACACGCTTAGGCTGTCCGGCGGCCTGGTTGATACCGGTTTTGGCCGCATGACGGCCGCAGGGGAATGGGTAAATAAGCCGGGCGAGCAGCGAACGTCCCTGAAGGGCGATATTAAAGGCAACAAGCTGGATGCGGCAGCCAATTTCTTTGGGATCAGCACGCCGCTGCGCGGCTCGTCATTTGACGTCGATTACGATCTTCACTGGCGTGATGCTCCGTGGAAGCCTGATGAAGCCTCGCTGAACGGTATTTTGAAAACCCGCTTCGGCAAAGGTGAAATCGCCGACGTGAGCACGGGGCGCGCCGGGCAGATCCTGCGCCTGCTGAGTTTTGACGCGTTGCTGCGCAAGCTGCGTTTCGACTTCAGCGATACCTTCAGCGAAGGCTTCTACTATGATTCCATCCGCACCACGGCCTGGATCAAAGATGGCGTTATGCATACGGATGACACGCTGGTGGACGGCCTGGAGGCGGATATCGCCATGAAAGGCTCCGTTAACCTTGTGCGTCGCGAGCTGGATATGGAAGCCGTGGTGGCGCCGGAAATTTCCGCGAGCGTGGGCGTTGCGGCGGCCTTCGTGGTGAACCCGATTGTCGGTGCGGCGGTATTTGCCGCCAGCAAGGTGCTGGGGCCGCTGTGGAGCAAAGTCTCCATTCTGCGCTACCGCATTACCGGTCCGATCGATAAACCGCAGATTAACGAGGTGCTGCGCCAGCCGCGCAAAGATGCGCAGCAATGATTTGACGTGGGCAGGTAATTGCCTCACTCTCAATAAATACGATCTTTATACCGCCACGGGCGGCAACGAACGAGTAGCAATACGATGAGTCTGAACCTGGTAAGTGAACATTTGCTCGCAGCGAACGGCCTGAGCCATCAGGACCTGTTCTCCATTCTTGGTCAACTGACCGAACGCCGTCTCGACTACGGCGATCTCTATTTCCAGTCGAGCTATCACGAATCCTGGGTTTTAGAAGACAGCATCATCAAAGATGGCTCTTACAACATCGACCAGGGCGTCGGCGTCCGTGCCGTCAGCGGGGAAAAAACCGGTTTTGCCTATGCCGACCAGATTAGCCTCGCCGCACTTGAGCAGAGCGCGCAGGCCGCGCGCACCATCGTGCGCGATACCGGTGACGGTCGTGTGAAAACCCTGGGAGAAGTGCAGCACTCTGCGCTCTATACCAGCATCGATCCGCTCCAGAGCATGAGCCGTGAAGAGAAACTGGATATCCTGCGTCGCGTGGACAAAGTCGCCCGCGCTGCCGATAAGCGCGTGCAGGAAGTCTCTGCCAGCCTGAGCGGCGTGTATGAGTTGATTCTGGTGGCCGCAACGGACGGTACCCTGGCGGCAGACGTCCGTCCGCTGGTGCGTCTCTCGATCAGCGTGCAGGTCGATGACGACGGCAAACGCGAGCGCGGCTCAAGCGGCGGCGGCGGTCGTTTCGGCTATGACTGGTTCCTGGGCGATGTCGACGGTGAAGCTCGCGCTGACGCGTGGGCTAAAGAAGCCGTGCGGATGGCGCTGGTGAATCTGAATGCCGTCGCGGCGCCGGCGGGGTCATTCCCGGTGGTGCTGGGTGCCGGCTGGCCGGGCGTACTGCTGCATGAGGCGGTGGGCCACGGTCTGGAAGGCGACTTTAACCGTCGCGGAACGTCCGTGTTCAGCGGTCAAATCGGACAGCTCGTCTCCTCTGAGCTGTGCACCGTGGTGGATGATGGCACCATGCCTGACCGTCGCGGCTCGGTGGCTATCGATGATGAAGGTACGCCAGGCCAGTACAATGTGCTGATTGAAAACGGCGTGCTGAAAGGCTACATGCAGGACAAACTTAACGCGCGCCTGATGGGCGTCGCGCCGACGGGCAACGGCCGCCGTGAGTCTTACGCGCACCTGCCGATGCCGCGCATGACCAACACTTATATGCTGCCGGGCAAATCCACGCCGCAGGAGATTATCGAATCCGTTGATTACGGTATCTTTGCGCCTAACTTTGGCGGCGGCCAGGTGGACATCACCTCCGGTAAGTTTGTTTTCTCCACGTCAGAAGCGTATCTGATCGAGAAAGGTAAGGTGACCAAAGCGGTGAAAGGTGCGACGCTGATTGGCTCCGGTATTGAAGCCATGCAGCAGATCTCGATGGTCGGCAACGATCTGAAGCTGGACAACGGCGTGGGCGTCTGCGGCAAAGAGGGCCAGAGCCTGCCGGTTGGCGTGGGCCAGCCAACGCTGAAGGTGGACAACCTGACGGTGGGCGGTACCGCCTGACCTGTTCATGCAAAAAAATGGCGCTACCGATGTAGCGCCTTTTTTTTAACGTAAGTTACCCAGCGGTATCTCCGGATCCGGCTCGTGGGTGATGCGGTTACGCAAGTCGCGACGAATGATTTCGATCGACCAGAACCAGACCAGATGGCCCACGATCTCTGAGACGTGTTCATACCACGGCAGCTCAAACAGCGGTGGCGTCAGCCCCATCAGCGGGAAGGAGATCATATGCACAAAAAGCTGAGCTAACGCACCCGCCAGCAAACCCTGCCAGAGTTTAATTTTCGGGAAGACTTCAGCCACTACACAATAGCCTACGGCGAAGACGATGGAGAAAATAATATGCGTTACGCCGACCCAGTTAAATATATGTCCGGCAAAGGTATAAACCGCCGCGTTAGGATCGACGACGCCCAGCCAGTCGCGTAAAAATACATAGGGAGGGTTCAAAAAATTACGAGAGCAGTCAATTTGGCTTGCGGCCCTGATTAATTGCTCAGGCCCGCATGCGCCGGTGAATAAATCGGTGGGGCTGCGTGGCGGAAGCGGTACTTCGGCTCCCCATTTGACAAAGGCGGAGACAATCCCTGCAATTAAACCGATGAACGCGGCGAGACCATAGCGCCTGCGTGAAGGCGGTGTTTGTTCAAAGAGATTCATTTTTTTTCCTTGTTTAACGTCATCCTGAGAAATACATTTTTTTATTCATATCAGTAACAAATTAATAACAGCCTGATGAACAGACTGCATATAAAGTAATGGGCGGGCGGCGGTAGTGTCAATTAGCTATTCCTGATAGTAATGAGGGGATATTCCAGAATGCGGATGTGATTCATCCTGGGAATATTCATCGCTCATATACTTTCAGGGATAAATCGATTATTCCTTTCTTCTTCCCCGCATTCCCTGAAACAGCTCCGCCACGTCCACAAAATACTCGGTCAGATAGTTAATACACACCTGTACCTTGAGAGGGAGTTTGTCTTTTTCGGTATACAGGGCGTACACCGGACGCGGATCGGACTGGTAGCGCGGGAAGAGGATCTCCAGCACGCCGCTGTTGATCTCGTTGATCACCCACATTAGGGGGACGTAGGCGATCCCGGCACCGGCCACCAGCCAGCGCGAAATGGTCATCGGATCGTTGGTGACGAATCGCCCTTCCGGCAGCAGCCTGGTGGAGATCCCCTCCGGGGCAATCAGCTCAAATTCATTGTCGGGCCGCACGCTGTATTCCAGCCACGAGTGGTTGGTAAGATCGGCGGGTTTCTCCGGAACACCGTACTGCGCCAGATAGCTCTTTGAGGCGCAGACGACCATCGGCATGCTGCCCAGTCGACGCGAGAACAGGCTGGAATCCTGCAGCGCGCCGACGCGGATCACCACGTCCAGCCCGTCAGCAATCAGATCCGGCGCAGGGATACCCGTCACCAGATTGACGGTCAGCCCGGGGTACTCTTTCAGCATATCGGCGGTCATGGCAGCGAGCACATTTTGTGCCATAGTTGAAGAACACCCGATGCGCAGCGTGCCGATCGGGGTGTTGTTAAAAGCGTAGAGCTGTTCGTGGACGTCCTGCACTTCGTGCATCATGCGTCGGCAGCCCTGATAGTAAATTTTACCCGCTTCCGTCAGCCCAATGCTGCGGGTACTGCGGTTGAGCAGCTTGACCTGAAGCTCATCTTCCAGTTTAGACACCGTCTGGCTGATGGATGAGACGCTCATCTGAAGCTGGCGTGCCGCGGCGGTAAACGAACCCAGTTCAACCACTTTGGCGAAGACCGACATGCGTTTTAAACGTTCCATTGTTCACTCTGGCTTAAAAGTGATTTAGATCACATATTATAGATAACAGCATAACAGTTACGTTAATATATTATTAATTACATAACGGCTGCGCCATTCTCGCCCGGCGTTTCTTGCTCTCCTGCGATGGCGCGCGCTAAAAAATTCTGAAGCCTGCACTCTCTCTTATCAAGGTCAACATGAGTCTGTTTCCCGTTATCGTGGTGTTCGGTCTGTCGTTCCCACCGATATTTTTCGAGCTACTTTTATCACTGGCGATCTTCTGGCTGGTGCGCAAGGTGCTGGTCCCTACCGGGATCTACGATTTCGTCTGGCACCCTGCATTGTTCAATACCGCGCTGTATTGCTGCCTGTTTTACCTGATATCGCGCATGTTTGTCTGAGGTTGATGTGAAAACGCTAACAAGAAAAATCTCCCGCACTGCCATCACCATGGCGCTGGTTATCCTCGCCTTCATCGCTATTTTCCGCGCCTGGGTTTATTACACCGAATCGCCGTGGACGCGTGATGCACGCTTCAGCGCCGATGTGGTGGCAATCGCCCCTGACGTGGCCGGCCTTATCACGGCGGTCAACGTCCACGATAACCAGCTGGTGAAGAAAGACCAGGTCCTGTTCACCATCGACCAGCCACGTTACCAGAAAGCGCTGGAAGAGGCGGAAGCGGACGTGGCCTATTACCAGGCGCTGGCTGCGGAGAAACGCCGCGAGGCAGGGCGCCGTAACCAGCTGGGCGTTCAGGCCATGTCCCGTGAAGAGATTGACCAGTCCAACAACGTGCTGCAAACCGTGCTGCACCAGCTGGCGAAAGCGCAAGCCACGCGCGATCTCGCTAAGCTCGATCTGGAGCGCACCGTGATCCGCGCCCCGTCGGATGGTTGGGTAACCAACCTGAACGTCTATGCCGGGGAGTTCATTACCCGTGGTTCAACCGCCGTGGCGCTGGTTAAGCAGAACTCCTTCTACGTGCTCGCCTATATGGAAGAGACCAAGCTTGAAGGCGTGCGTCCGGGTTATCGTGCGGAAATCACGCCGCTGGGCAGTAACCGCGTCATTGAAGGCACCGTCGACAGCGTCGCGGCAGGGGTAACCAACTCCAGCAGCTCTAACGATACCAAAGGAATGGCGACGGTGGATTCCAACCTGGAGTGGGTACGTCTGGCGCAGCGCGTGCCGGTGCGCATCCATCTGGATGAACAGCAGGGCAACCTGTGGCCTGCGGGGACCACGGCGACGGTGGTGATTACCGGTGAAAAAGACAGGGATGCCAGCCAGGACTCGTTCTTCCGTAAAATCGCCCACCGCCTGCGCGAGTTTGGTTAATCGCTATGGGCATCTTTTCCATCGCCAGCCAGCACATTCGCTTCGCCGTGAAGCTGGCCTGTGCCATTGTGCTGGCGCTGTTTGTCGGCTTCCACTTCCAGCTTGAAACCCCTCGCTGGGCGGTGCTGACGGCCGCCATTGTTGCGGCGGGGCCAGCCTTCGCCGCGGGTGGGGAACCCTACTCGGGTGCGATCCGCTATCGCGGCATGCTGCGTATCATCGGGACGTTCATCGGCTGTTTTGCGGCGCTCACCATTATTATTCTGATGATCCGCACCCCGCTGCTGATGCTGATGGTCTGCTGTATCTGGGCGGGTTTCTGCACCTGGATCTCGTCTCTGGTGAAGGTGGAGAACTCCTACGCCTGGGGGCTGGCGGGCTATACCGCGCTGATCATCATCATCACCATTCAGTCCGAACCGCTGCTCGCCCCGCAGTTTGCTGTTGAACGCTGCAGCGAAATTGTGATTGGTATTGTCAGTGCGATTGTCGCTGACCTGCTGTTCTCCCCGCGCTCCATCAAGCAGGAAGTCGACCGTGAGCTCGACGCGCTGATTGTCGCCCAGTACCAGCTGATGCAGCTCTGCATCAAGCACGGCGACAGCGAAGAGGTGGATAACGCCTGGAGCGGCCTGGTTCGCCGCACCCAGGCGCTGGAGGGGATGCGCAGCAACCTGAACATGGAGTCGTCACGCTGGGCTCGCGCGAATCGCCGCCTGAAAGCCCTCAACACCGTTTCTCTTACGCTGATTACCCAGGCATGTGAAACCTATCTGATTCAGAACACCCGGCCGGAAGCGGTCACCGATACGTTCCGCGAACTGTTTGCCGAGCCGGTGGAAACCGTTCAGGACGTACATAAGCAGCTCAAGCGCATGCGCCGGGTGATTGCCTGGACCGGGGAGCGCGATACGCCGGTGACGATCTACACCTGGGTCGGCGCCGCGACGCGCTATCTGCTGTTGAAACGCGGCGTGATCGGTAACGCCAAAATCAGCGCGGCGGAAGAAGAGGTGCTTCAGGGAGAAGTAGTGATCAAGGCCGAATCCGCCGAGCGCCATCACGCGATGGTCAACTTCTGGCGTACCACGCTCGCCTGTATGCTCGGCACGCTGTTCTGGCTCTGGACGGGCTGGACGTCCGGCAGCGGCGCGATGGTGATGATTGCCGTCGTGACCGCACTGGCGATGCGTCTGCCTAACCCACGCATGGTCGCGATTGATTTTCTGTACGGTACCATTGCCGCCCTGCCGATCGGCGCGCTCTATTTTCTGGTCATCATCCCGTCGACCCAGCAGAGCATGCTGCTGCTCTGTATTAGCCTGGCGGTGATGGCGTTCTTTATCGGCATTGAAGTGCAAAAGCGGCGGCTGGGATCGCTGGGGGCGCTGGCGAGTACGATTAATATCATCGTGCTGGATAACCCGATGACTTTCCATTTCAGCCAGTTCCTCGACAGCGCGTTAGGTCAGCTGGTGGGCTGTTTCCTGGCAATGATGGTGATCCTGCTGGTTCGCGATAATTCGCAGGCAAGAACGGGCCGCGTGCTGTTGAACCAGTTTGTGTCGGCCGCCGTGTCGTCGATGACAACCAACACCGCGCGCCGTAAAGAGAACCACCTTCCCGCGCTCTACCAGCAGCTGTTTTTACTGCTGAACAAGTTCCCGGGCGATATCGCGAAGTTCCGCCTGGCGTTAACCATGATCATCGCGCACCAGCGCCTGCGCAATGCGCCCGTGCCGATCAACGACGATCTGTCGGCCTGGCACCGCCAGTTACGCCGTACCGCCGATCATGTGCTATCCGCCAGCAGCGATGACAAACGGCGTCGTTATTTTACGCAGCTGCTTGAAGAGCTCGATATCTATCAGGAAAAGCTTAAGCGCTGGGACGCACCGCTTCAGGTAACCGAGCCGGTAGGACGGCTGGCGCTGATGCTGCATCGCTATCAAAATGCCCTCACGGATAACTGACTGAAGTAAAAAAACCGACGCCAAAAGCGTCGGTTTTTTTGTGGCTATACTTATTTCAGCACGTTCTTACATTCAGAAAGGGAGGACACATGACGACCCAGGCGCTTCAGGACAGCACCCTTTTTCAGACCGGTTATCTGGTCAACGGCATTTGGAAAACGCTGGACACGACGTTTGACGTACTTAACCCGGCCACCGGAGAAGTCATCGCCCGCGTCGCGAAAGCCGGAAAAGCAGAAACCGAAGCGGCGATTGCTGCCGCCACCCAGGCTTTCCCGGCCTGGCGTGCCAAAACCGCGAAAGAACGCTCGGCCATTCTGTACCGCTGGTACGAACTGATTATTGAGAATAAAAGCTGGCTCGGGCGGTTAATGACCACCGAACAGGGCAAGCCGCTGAAGGAGGCGGAAGGTGAGGTGGAGTACGCCGCCAGCTTTATCCAGTGGTTTGCCGAAGAGGCCAAGCGCGCGAACGGTGAAATTATTCCGCCAATCAAACCCGGCTCGCGCATTCTGGTAACCCGTGAACCTGTTGGCGTGGTCGCGGCGATTACGCCGTGGAACTTCCCGATGGCCATGCTCACCCGCAAGTTAGGCCCGGCGCTGGCGGCAGGGTGTACCGGGGTGATCAAACCGGCCAATAACACGCCGCTCAGCGCCTTTGCGCTGCTTACGCTGGCGAAACAGGCCGGCGTCCCAGACGGCGTTCTCAACGCCGTGGCCGGGAATACGCATGAAATAAGCGATGCTATCATGGCCAGCCGGGACGTGCGTAAAATCTCCTTTACCGGTTCAACCTCCGTCGGCAAAACGCTGGTGCGCAACGCCGCCGAAACCATGAAGAAAGTCTCGATGGAGCTAGGAGGGAATGCACCGTATATCGTTTTTGAGGATGCGGACATCGACGCGGCGGTTAAGGGGGCGATTGCCAACAAGTTCCGCAATGCCGGTCAGGTCTGCGTCAGCGTGAACCGTTTTTATATTCAGGAAACCGTCTACGACAAGTTTGTGAATAAACTAGCCGATGCCGTGAAGGCGCTGAAGGTGGGGAATGGTCTTGAGGACGGCGTCGTCGTCGGGCCGCTAATTGAATCTTCTGCGGTCGACAAGGTGCGGGAGCATGTCGACGACGCCGTCGCCCGAGGCGCAACCGTGCTGGCAGGCGGTAAGCCCCATCCGCTTGGCGGGAACTTCTGGATGCCAACCGTGCTGGGCGACTGCCATGAGGGCATGAAGCTGGCTGAAGAAGAGACGTTTGGCCCGGTTGCGGCGTGTTTCCGCTTTACCTCTGAAGATGAAGTCATCCAGCGCGCCAACAACACGCCCTACGGGCTGGCGACTTACTTCTATACCCAGAATCTCTCACGGGTCTTCCGCGTTTCGCAGGCCATCGAGAGCGGGATGATCGGCATTAACGAGTGCGCCGTTTCCACGGAACTGGGACCCTTTGGCGGCGTAAAAGAGTCAGGCCTTGGACGCGAGGGCTCCGTGCTGGGGCTGGAAGAGTATCTGGAAGTGAAAACCCTGCATATCGGGGGATTATAATAAACAGGGCGGCATCTGCCGCTCGCCTGGACAGGGTCGCTGGCAATGAAAATCTATACGTTTGATTTTGACGAGATTGACGGTCAGGAAGACTTCTACCGTGAATTTATTCGGGTGTTTGAGCTTGAACGGGAAAGCGTGACGAATCTGGATACGCTGTGGGACGTGGTCACCGGCAGTCAGCTGCCGCTACCGCTGGAAATTGAGTTCATCCATTTGCCCGATAAGCTGCGCAGACGCTTTGGCGCGCTGATATTGCTGTTCGATGAAGCGGAAGAAGAGCTGGAAGGACAGCTGCGCTTTAACGCGCGGCATTGAATGAAAAAAAGCCCCTGACCATGAGGCCAGGGGCAAGTCGTATGATGAGATACGACGAGGGTTTATTTATACAGTTCTGCCGTGGCATGCCAGTGGTCGCCCTGATTCAGCTCGGTGACGCGGTAGCTGCTGGCGCCTGCTTTTTCAGCTTTGGCGGCAAGTTCCTGACGGATATCCATCGGTGAGCCGGTGACTGAAGTGACGGAGACGCTGCCCATACGCTGCAGATTTTGTGCCTGATCGGCATTTACCTGCTGTACGGCTGCGCTCGCACCGAAAGAGAGAACGGAAGCCAGACCGAGGGTTGCGATAATCAATTTAGTTTTCATAGTCTTTACTCCTGAATAGGGTTTTTGACTCAACGGCGAGAAGGGTTGTACCGCTATTTTTATGCCTGGTGCCGTTGAGTGGTAATGTGCGTTTTCAGTTATTACTAAAACTTATTTGTACAGCTCAGCGGTGGCGTGCCAGTGGTCACCCGAACGTGCTTCAATGATGCGATAAGATGACGCACCCTGTTCTTCCGCTTTTTTGTTCAGCATCTCATGCATGTCCATTGGCGATGTACCCACCGCACCGACAGAAACCGTACCGATAGCTTCACGGGATTGCGCCTGATCAGCATTGATTGAGTCAGCGGCGAAAGCGCCGAAGGACAGGACGGACAGGACGCTCAGCGCCGCTACAGTCGTTTTGATTTTCATGATTTTTACCTCGTCGAATTTTTTAGTGGGGTCTTGTTTCGTGACCCTCATCACAAAATCAAGTATACACTAATAACGGTAAAAATTAATACCAGACTAATGGTTTCTATTGTTATTACGTGTTAACTGCACTGTTTTTTATAACCAAATTGCATAATATTGGGTGTTTTTTGAACATTATCGATGGGTAAATCTAATTAAATCATATGGATATCAGCTTTTGATTTTTTGTGCGATTTTTTGATTTAGCATTCACCAGATGAATATTAATGGGTGGTAAAAAGCACTATTTGTCAAAGTGAAGGGCAGTAGAAAAGCGGGGGAAACGCAGCGGAAGCAGAACGATCCCCGCAGCGGCGCTACGGGGAGAGGGGCTTAGAGTTCCTGTTCGAACAGAACCAGAATCGCTTCGTGGAGATCTTTAACGGAGAAACCGCTGGCCGGTGTGGTAAAGATGGTGTCATCCCCGGCGATAGTTCCGAGGATACCTTCCGTTTTACCCAACGAGTCCAGCATGCGGGCAATCAGCTGTGCCGCACCGGGGCTTGTGTGGATCACCACGACGGCGTCGTTATGATCGATATCCAGAACCAGATTTTTGAGCGGGCTGGAGGTGGTCGGCACGCCAAGTTCTGCCGGCAGGCAATAGACCATCTCCATCTTGGCGTTACGGGTACGCACCGCGCCAAACTTGGTTAACATGCGGGAGACTTTCGACTGATTGATGTTATCGAAGCCTTGTTCCTGCAGCGCCTGAACAATTTCTCCCTGAGAACTGAATTTCTCTTCTTTGAGTAGCGCCTTAAACGCCTTTACTAATTCTTCTTGCTTAGACGAGCTTCGCATAAGTCACCCGGAATATGACGATAGAAACAACATTATTATGCATGTGGATGAATTTTTATGCAAATTATCTACCGAGCGGTAGGCTGAAATAATGTTATGAAAGGGAGTGATTTTATCAGATTTCGTTATCAGAAAACATGCCTGGGTCACGCCGCGCAAATAAGCTTAAAAGTAAATTAAATGTTATCAAAATGATGTTGTTTTGGTGGCGGGGCAGGGTGTATTGTAACCACCTCTTAAAGCGTTGCTCTCTGTCGTCAGATAGTCTTCTGGTGAGAGATAAAGTCGCGTGACCTCAAATTCTTTAGCTACGAAAATTGTAATTATTTACCTGCTGAATTATGGTCGCCGCAACGGATTTACAGATACTTAAGTTAACCATAATAAGGAGTTTAGGATGAAAGTCGCAGTCCTCGGCGCTGCTGGTGGTATCGGCCAGGCGCTTGCCCTACTACTGAAAACCCAACTGCCTTCAGGCTCAGAACTCTCCCTGTACGATATTGCCCCGGTAACCCCAGGTGTGGCGGTTGACCTGAGCCACATCCCGACCGCTGTTAAAATCAAAGGCTTCTCCGGTGAAGATGCACGTCCTGCCCTGCAGGGTGCTGACGTGGTGCTGATTTCTGCAGGCGTGGCGCGTAAGCCAGGCATGGATCGTTCAGACCTGTTCAACGTCAACGCGGGCATCGTGAAAAACCTGGTGCAGCAGATTGCAGAAGTCTGCCCGAAAGCGTGCATCGGCATCATCACGAACCCGGTGAACACCACCGTGGCTATCGCGGCAGAAGTGCTGAAGAAAGCAGGCGTTTACGATAAAAACAAACTGTTCGGCGTGACCACGCTGGATATCATCCGTTCCAACACCTTTGTTGCTGAGCTGAAGGGCAAACAGCCAACAGAAGTGGAAGTGCCGGTCATTGGCGGCCACTCTGGCGTGACCATTCTGCCACTGCTGTCGCAGATCCCAGGCGTGAGCTTCACCGAGCAGGAAGTGGCTGACCTGACTAAACGCATCCAGAACGCGGGCACCGAAGTGGTGGAAGCGAAGGCGGGTGGCGGTTCTGCAACCCTGTCTATGGGCCAGGCGGCTGCACGTTTCGGTCTGTCACTGGTTCGCGCGCTGCAGGGCGAGAAAGGCGTGGTTGAATGCGCTTACGTTGAAGGCGATGGCGAACACGCCCGCTTCTTCTCTCAGCCGCTGCTGCTGGGTAAAAACGGTATCGAAGAGCGTAAATCCATTGGCACGCTGAGCGCGTTTGAACAACACGCGATGGAAGGCATGCTGGATACGCTGAAGAAAGATATCACCCTGGGCGAAGAGTTCGTTAACAAGTAAAACGCACCGTCTCCCGGCAAAAAAACGGAGCTTATCGCTCCGTTTTTTTATGCCTGTCAGTTCGTTGCAGGGTATTCCTGAATGGTGACCTGCAGCGTCAGTTTCTTATCGTTGCGCATGACTTCAACCGGGATGATAGAGCCAGGGCGAATTTCTGCCACCTGATCCATTGTCTCCAGCGCAGAGACCGCCGGCGTGCCGTTGACCGACACAATAACGTCATTGACCTGAATCCCCGCGTTGGCCGCTGGCCCCCCCGGTGCGACCTCGTTAACCACGATGCCCTGGATCTGATCGATACCGCCGCCCTGGGTATGCATCGGTGCGATTTCGCGTCCGCCGATACCGATATAGCCGCGGATCACGCGTCCGTCGCGGATCAGCTTGTCCATAATTTTGGTTGCCAGCTGGAACGGAATGGCAAAGCCGATCCCTTCCGGCGTCTCGCCGTCGTTACTCTTATCGAACGAGAGGGTGTTAATGCCCATCAGCTCGCCCAGCGAGTTGACCAGCGCCCCCCCGGAGTTACCGTGGTTGATGGAGGCATCGGTTTGCAGGAAGTTCTGCCGCCCGGAGGGGTTCAAACCGATACGACCGGTCGCGCTGATAATCCCCTGGGTAATGGTCTGACCCAGGTTGTAAGGGTTACCAATCGCCAGGACGACGTCGCCTATATGCGGGGTACGTTTACGGTTGATCGGGATGACCGGCAAACCGCCCGTGGCATTAATTTTCAGGACGGCCAGGTCGGTCAGGCTGTCAGAGCCAACGAGTAACGCCTCAAAGACGCGGCCATCCTGCAGGGCGACGATGATCTGGTCGGCGTCGTTGATCACGTGCTTGTTGGTAATGATGTAGCCGCGCTCGTCCATGATCACGCCGGAGCCGAGGGTGCGGATCTCCAGCTGGTTATGGGCGGAGGTATTCAGGCCACGGTTATAGACGTTAACCACGGCAGGCGCGGCTCGACGGACGGCCTGGTTATAGGTGGCCGGCGTTTCATCCGTGCTATCAAACTGGGGAGCCGACAGTTTATTAAACTGACGTAAAGACGGCAGCGCCAGCAGCAGCAGGCCAGCGACGATCAAACCGATGACAATAGAACGTAAGAGCTTTAAAAGCATGATGCGCGTGTCGTTAAAAAAGGAACGATTTGCAGCATAACATGAGTTATCCGGACATCACACGCAGCGGTGATGTCCGGGTCGCAAATGCTTAGCGCAACAGAATATAGATAGATTCATTGCCACGCATGACCTGCAGGGCAATCACCGCCGGTTTACTCTCCAGCACCTTGCGCAGTTCGGCAATAGACTGCACGCGGTTGCGGTTTACGCCGACGATCACGTCATCCTGATGCAATCCGGCCTGGGCCGCAGGGCTGCTCTTTTCGACGGTGTCGATGCTAATGCCTTTCGTCCCGTCTTTCAGCTGCCCATCGCTCAGCGTCGCCCCCTGCAGCGCCGGGGCGATAAGCTCCGCGCTGGCAGAGGAGGAGGTGCTCTTATCCAGCGTCACTTCAACGTCCAGCGGCTTGCCGTCACGGATCAGCCCCAGCTTCACTTTGGCACCGGGTTCGGTTGTGGCAATCCGCGAACGCAGTTCTGCAAAGCTGCTCAGCGGTTTGTCGTTGAGGCTGACGATCACGTCGCCCGATTTGATCCCCGCTTTTGCCGAGCCGGAGTTAGGCAATACTTCACTGACAAACGCCCCGCGCTGTACGTTGATGTTGAACGCCTTTGCGATATCCGCGCTCATCTCCATACCTTTAATACCCAGCAGCCCGCGCTTGATTTCACCAAACTGGATCAGCTGCTGCGCCAGCGTTTTGGCCATATTGCTGGGGATAGCAAAGCCGATCCCGATACTGCCGCCGCCCGGGGCCAGAATCGCCGTGTTAATCCCAATCAGCTCGCCGTTAAGGTTAAGCAACGCCCCGCCGGAGTTCCCGCGGTTGATTGAGGCATCGGTCTGGATGAAGTTTTCCAGCCCTTCCAGATTGAGGCCGCTGCGGCCCTGCGCGGAGACGATGCCGGAGGTGGCGGTTTGCCCTAAGCCAAAGGGGTTACCCACGGCGACGGCAAAATCACCGACGCGCAGTTTGTCTGAATCCGCGATGGCAATCTGGGTCAGGTTGCTCGGGTTTTGCACCTGCAGCAGCGCGATGTCGCTCTGGTCATCGCCGCCGATCAGTTTGGCATCAAATTCGCGGCCATCGTTCAGCTGGACGCTGATTTTATCGGCCTGGCTGATGACGTGATTGTTGGTCAGGATATAGCCTTTCGCCGCATCAATAATGACGCCAGAACCCAGGCCTTCAAACGGCTGGGCCTGCTGGTCGGGCGACTCATCGCCAAAATATTTTTTCAGTTCTTCGGGGACGCGTTGGCTTTGTACCGCGGTGCCCTCAACCTGAACGCTGACGACCGCAGGCAACACTTTTTCCAGCATTGGCGCGAGGCTTGGAATGGCCGCCTGGCCAGGCACCTGGGTGGGAATGGCGGCGAAGACAGGGACGGACGCCGAGAGAGATAACCCGACACTTAACGCAATAGCGCTCAACAGCTGGTTTTTTTTCTTCATCGATGTTGACTCTCGTAACCTGGAATAAAGGAAAAACGGCCCCAAAAACACGTTGATGTTATTGAATTTTAAACCGCTGAACAATGAGGTGTTTAACTAAATGATAGCTGGGGTCATCAAGAAAGGACGGGCGCAACCGCTGCGCCCGTAAAATAAATTCAGGTTGTGCGGTTAATCGCGTTTTGCACCACCGCGCAGCAGGCCGGACGCGCCATCGGAATAGTCGCGAGGCATCTGAACGGGTGCCTGATCGTTACCGGCTTCAGAATCCGCCAGACGGTTGCGGAACGGGTTGGTTTCCGCGGTCATTTCCGGCAGCAGGCTGCTGGAGCTTTTTGCCATATGTTGATAGAGCTGACGATAGTCGGTCGCCATGTTGTCCAGCAGCTCGGCGCTACGGGCAAAGTGGCTGACCAGCTCTTCACGATACTCTTCCAGCTCGGCTTTGTTCTTTTCCAGTTCGTACTGCAGTGACTGCTGCTGACGCAATTTGCGATTACCGAAACGCATGGCCACAGCACCGATGACGATGCCGACGACTAAACCGATTAGCGCATATTCCCAGGTCATGAACTTCTCCCGTTGTCTTGTTGTTCCGTAGGGTGTTGGCTCGGCTCCTGCCTGTGCCTGATAATGCCACTATAACCGCTATTTCTGCAGAAGTGGAATCCTGACGTATCATCGCGTAGTGTAGAACGGCCTTTTTTTCATCAGTCACGTCCGCTGGTGTGCGTTAATTGAAGGAATAACAATAAGATTATGCAAAACCTGTCCCCTGCATCGCGATATCAACTGGCCCTTAACGAGGGCACTCATCAGCCTGATGACGTTCAACGTGAGGCGGTAAACCGTCTGGAGATGATTTATCAGGAGCTCACGGCCAAACCCGCGGAAGCCGAACAGAACGGCGGGCTAAAGGCGGCATTTGGGCGGTTGCTCGGTAAAAAAGCGCCAGTGGTTCACGCGCCTGCGCGCGGTTTATATATGTGGGGCGGGGTCGGTCGCGGAAAAACCTGGCTGATGGACATGTTCTACCAGAGCCTGCCTGGCGCACGTAAGCAGCGTTTGCACTTCCACCGCTTTATGCTGCGGGTGCATGAAGAGCTGACCGCGCTGCAGGGGCAAACCGATCCGCTGGAGATTGTGGCCGACAGGTTCAAGGCGGAAACGGACGTGCTCTGCTTTGATGAGTTTTTTGTGTCTGACATCACCGACGCCATGCTGTTAGGTGGCCTGATGAAGGCGCTATTTGCCCGCGGGATCGCGCTGGTGGCCACGTCGAATATTCCGCCGGATGAGCTGTACCGCAATGGCCTGCAGCGGGCACGCTTCCTGCCTGCCATCGACGCCATCAAGCAGCATTGTGACATCATGAACGTTGATGCCGGCGTCGATTATCGCCTGCGCACGCTGACCCAGGCGCACCTGTGGCTCTCGCCGTTAAATGCAGAGACCACCCGCGAGATGGATAAACTGTGGCTGGCGCTGGCGGGGGCAAAACGCGAGCGCGCCCCGGAGCTCGAGATTAACCATCGCCCGCTGCCGACGCTCGGCGTTGAAAACCAAACGCTGGCGGTCTCCTTTACGACGCTCTGCGTGGATGCCCGCAGCCAGCACGACTACATCGCGCTGTCGCGTCTGTTCCACACCGTGATGGTGCTGGACGTGCCGGTGATGACGAAGCTGATGGAAAGCGAGGCCCGCCGCTTCATTGCGCTGGTAGATGAGTTCTACGAGCGCCACGTCAAGCTGGTGGTGAGTGCGGAAGTGCCTTTATACGAGATTTACCAGGGCGAACGGCTGAAGTTTGAGTTCCAGCGCTGCCTGTCGCGCCTGCAGGAGATGCAGAGCGAGGAATACCTGAAGCTGGAGCATATGCCGTAATAAATGCCACCCTCTCCCCGTGGGAGAGGGGCCGGGGGTGAGGGCACCAGACCTTAACAAATGCCACCCTCTCCCTGTGGGAGAGGGGCTGGGGGTGAGGGCACCAGACCGCACATCACCCACCCCCGAAAAACCCATTCCAAATCACATTTAAGGGTCGATCTTTGACCTCAACTTCTCTATAATCTTGCGACCCCACGTTACGAGAAGGTTTTTTTCCCGAAACTTTCTATGTGTCGGCATGTGCTATTCGAAGGGGTAGGTTTGCCGGACTTTGTCGTGTGAACCTCAACTGACTAAACGTTTGGGTGTTCACCAACGTGTAACTTATTATTTGGGTAAGCTTTTAATGAAAACTTTTACAGCTAAACCAGAAACCGTACAGCGCGACTGGTATGTTGTTGACGCGACCGGTAAAACTCTGGGCCGTCTGGCTACTGAACTGGCTCGTCGCCTGCGCGGTAAGCACAAAGCGGAATACACTCCGCACGTAGATACTGGTGATTACATCATCGTTCTGAACGCTGACAAAGTTGCTGTTACCGGCAACAAGCGTACTGACAAAGTGTACTATCACCACACCGGCCACATCGGTGGTATCAAACAAGCGACCTTTGAAGAGATGATTGCCCGCCGTCCTGAGCGTGTGATTGAAATCGCGGTTAAAGGCATGCTGCCAAAAGGCCCGCTGGGTCGTGCTATGTTCCGTAAACTGAAAGTTTACGCAGGCAACGAGCACAACCACGCGGCACAGCAACCGCAAGTTCTTGACATCTAATCGGGATTATAGGCAATGGCTGAAAATCAATACTACGGCACTGGTCGCCGCAAAAGTTCCGCAGCTCGCGTTTTCATCAAACCGGGCAGTGGTAAAATCGTAATCAACCAGCGTTCTCTGGAACAGTACTTCGGTCGCGAAACTGCCCGCATGGTAGTTCGCCAGCCGCTGGAACTGGTTGATATGGTAGAAAAACTGGATCTGTACATCACCGTTAAAGGTGGTGGTATCTCCGGTCAGGCAGGGGCGATCCGTCACGGTATCACCCGCGCTCTGATGGAGTACGACGAATCCCTGCGTTCTGAACTGCGTAAAGCTGGCTTCGTTACTCGTGACGCGCGTCAGGTTGAACGTAAGAAAGTGGGTCTGCGTAAAGCACGTCGTCGTCCACAGTTCTCCAAACGTTAATCCATTCTGCTTACGCAGAACGATTGGCGAAAAACCCGCTTCGGCGGGTTTTTTTATGGATAATGCGCAGGTTATCCACAATATCCATGCCTGTATCTTCTCTTTTTCCACATTTCCAGAATCGCCTCACCACAAAGCCATCAAAATCTGGTAAACTATCATCCAATTTTCTGCCCAAATATCGGTGAATACTCGATTTTTGTTCGTTTCTTGAACAATGTGTCTTCTCTGGGATGGGCGATACAACATCTGGCTGGCCCCTGTTGGGCTGGTAGCAGTAAAAATTCTGAATATACCTGGAGGTTTTCATGGCTGTCGCTGCCAACAAACGTTCGGTAATGACGCTGTTTTCTGGTCCTACTGACATTTATAGCCATCAGGTTCGTATCGTGCTGGCCGAGAAGGGTGTCAGTTTTGAGATCGAGCATGTGGAAAAGGATAACCCGCCTCAGGATCTGATCGATCTCAACCCGAGCCAAAGCGTACCGACGCTGGTGGATCGCGAACTGACCCTGTGGGAATCCCGTATCATTATGGAATATCTGGATGAGCGTTTCCCGCATCCGCCGCTGATGCCTGTCTATCCTGTTGCGCGTGGTGAAAGCCGCCTGTACATGCAGCGCATCGAAAAAGACTGGTATTCGTTGATGAACGTGATTATCAGCGGTTCCGCTTCTGAAGCTGACGCTGCGCGTAAGCAACTGCGTGAAGAGCTGCTGGCCATTGCCCCAGTGTTTGGTCAGAAACCGTTCTTCCTGAGCGATGAGTTCAGCCTGGTCGATTGCTACCTGGCACCGCTGCTGTGGCGTCTGCCAACCCTGGGCGTAGAGTTCAGCGGTCCTGGCGCGAAAGAGTTGAAGGGCTATATGACTCGCGTCTTTGAACGCGACTCTTTCCTGGCATCCTTAACTGAACCGGAACGTGAAATGCGTCTCGGCCGAGGCTAATGACTGTGGAAATGTCACAACTGACCCCACGCCGTCCGTATCTGCTGCGCGCCTTCTATGAATGGCTGCTGGATAACCAGCTCACGCCGCACCTGGTTGTGGATGTGACGTTGCCGGGCGTGCAGGTTCCTATGGAATACGCGCGTGACGGCCAAATCGTGCTGAACATCGCCCCGCGCGCGGTGGGTAACCTGGAGCTGGCAAACGACGAGGTGCGCTTCAACGCGCGTTTCGGCGGCGTACCGCGCGTGGTCTTCGTACCGCTGGCAGCGGTGCTGGCGATCTACGCCCGTGAGAACGGTGCAGGTACCATGTTCGAGCCGGAAGCGGCGTATGATGAAGAGGTTGCCAGCCTGAATGATGACGAGTCGCCATCAGGTACTGAAAGTGAGACGGTGATGTCCATTATCGATGGAGATAAACCGGATCATGCTGATGACAACGATCCGGATGACGATCCACCGCCGCCCCGCGGTGGTCGCCCCGCATTACGCGTTGTTAAATAATCAAACAGGCCCATGGGGCCTGTTTTGCTTTCTGCTTATAGCGGTTAGCTGTTACGTTCCCGCCACTCTTTTATCATTTCAGCAGTGACTTCATTCTGGTAACAAATGGGTGAATAGCCGCCAGCTTTACTCCATGCACTGCGACGCCCGCAGGAACTGCCATTTCGTGCCTGATTAAAAGGGCAGGCGCAGACGCCGGGATAATCAGCGATAGACTCCGCAATAATTTTATCCTTAACCTGAGCATCGGAGAGCAGTTTGGTTTTGGCGACAGCATTACCGACGCTGAAAAACAAAATAGCAAAGAGTAGCCCGGTGACGATTTTATCGAATTTCATAACTTCATTTCCGTATGTAGTATCAATCTATCAGCGGCAAAGAGGTGCCGATGCAGGATCGCACAATATAGTTAAATAAGATTATTGTCGTTTCGTATTAGAGAATACGGCTATATCAAATTTGAATATTATTTTGAATATATATACAGGCGGTGAATGTTATTGTCGGTATAGACGGACATAAATCTCACCTATGCGGTTGTATTTGCTCTCTCAAAGTCATTCATGTTCAGAAACAGAATAAAAAGCCCCGAAGGGCTTTTAAATAGCGCACATTGAGGCTTTCATCCCAAGGAGTATTACAAAGCACATCTCATTGCCCTAGGGATATACACGGAACAGAGGCGGTTGATCTAAGTCCTTAAGATGGCGCTCGCGGGCGACATGGACCGCATAACCCTTTTCCAAAGCCCAATCGGCAGCCTTTTCCTGCGTTTTCTCTGTATGTATCTCGTCGCCGTCAACAATCACCACATGATGGATAACTTCTTCATCCTCACTCGTTGATTTAGGGCGATATTCTACATAGGCATGTTTTTTAGCCATTATTTTAAATCCCTTTTGTTTACGGCGCAGATATTACGCCGCTCTTCTATTACTCCGTTATATGAACTTATGCTTCAACACTTAATTATATTTTTATTGTGGATATACGATTGCGTTCACGATTTAAAGGCAATCACGGACCGTTGATAAAGGCTCGCCATTTAATGGGGCGTAATAAATCTCAGCCTGATGGAATCAGTCTGAGATTAAATGAGGGAAAAATAAGAGGAGGTGAACATGCGGTGATGATAAACCGCATGTTCAGCCGGTATTACACTTCCAGGAAGTTCATGATCCCGTCAGCCGCCTTGCGCCCTTCGGCAATCGCCGTTACCACCAGGTCAGAGCCGCGAACGATATCGCCACCCGCGAAGATTTTCGGGTTGCTGGTCTGGAACGCGTTATCGCTGCCTTCTGGTGCGATAATACGGCCCTGTGAATCCAGTTCAACGCTGTGCTTCGCCAGCCACTCCATGCTGTGGGGACGGAAACCGAACGCCATCACCACGGCATCGGCCGGGATCACGTGTTCAGAACCGGCTACAATCTCCGCGCGACGACGGCCTTTTGCATCCGGCGCGCCCATCTCGGTACGCGCCATCTTCACGCCGCTCACTTTACCGTTGGCATTCACTTCAATACCCAGGGGCTGGATGTTGAACTGGAACTCCACGCCCTCTTCACGCGCGTTTTTCACTTCGCGTTTGGAGCCCGGCATGTTCTCTTCGTCGCGACGGTAGGCGCAGATCACGTGCGCCGCGTTCTGACGAATGGAGGTACGCACGCAGTCCATCGCGGTATCACCCCCGCCCAGCACCACTACGCGTTTGCCTTCCATGCTGACGAACGGCTCGTCGGCGGTTTCGCCGTAGCCCATAATCTGCTTGGTGTTGGCAATCAGGAACGGCAGCGCGTCGTAGACGCCCGGCGCATCTTCATTCTCCAGACCGCCGCGCATGGACTGATAGGTGCCCACGCCGAGGAACACGGCGTCGTAATCCTTCAGCAGATCGTCGAGCTGCACGTCGCGGCCCACTTCCACGTTCAGTTTGAACTCAATGCCCATGCCGGTGAAGATTTCGCGGCGACGGGTCATGACCTCTTTCTCCAGCTTGAAGGCCGGGATACCGAAGGTCAGCAGACCGCCGATTTCCGGATGGCGGTCAAAGACCACCGCCTTCACGCCGTTGCGGGTCAGCACGTCCGCACAGGCCAGGCCCGCCGGGCCCGCGCCGATGATCGCCACGCGCTTGTCGGTTTGACGCACGCCGGTCATGTCCGGACGCCAGCCCATCTCAAACGCTTTATCGTTGATGTAGCGCTCGATGTTGCCGATGGTCACCGCGCCAAACTCGTCGTTCAGCGTGCAGGAGCCTTCGCACAGACGGTCCTGAGGACACACGCGGCCGCACACTTCCGGCAGGGTGTTGGTCTGGTGAGACAGCTCGGCGGCTTCAAAAATACGCCCCTCGTTGGCCAGCTTCAGCCAGTTCGGGATGTAGTTGTGTACCGGGCATTTCCATTCGCAGTAAGGGTTACCGCAGGACAGGCAGCGGTCTGCCTGTGCTTTGGCCTGGCCTTCTGAAAACGGCTCGTAGATTTCAACAAATTCAATTTTGCGGATCTTCAGCGGTTTCTTTGGTGGATCAACACGCTGCAGGTCGATAAACTGGTATACGTTCTGGCTCATCTGAATTCCTTACTGCGCCTGCACGCGCAGCTCTGCCGCGCTACGACTACGGTGACCCAACAGGGCTTTAACATCGCTGGACTTCGGCTTAACCAGCGCAAATTTCGCTGAGAACGCCGGCCAGTTCGCCAGGATCTCTTCGCCGCGCGAAGAACCGGTATGCTGCACGTGTTCGGTAATCAAACCGCGCAGGTGTTCTTCATGGATAGCCAGCGTATCAACGTCCAGCACTTCCACCAGCTCCGGGTTCACGCGTTTGCGGAACTCACCGTCTTCGTCCAGGACGTAGGCAAAACCGCCCGTCATGCCTGCGCCAAAGTTCACGCCGGTTTTACCCAGGACGCACACAATCCCGCCCGTCATGTATTCACAGCCGTTATCGCCGATGCCTTCCACCACGGTAATGGCACCGGAGTTACGCACCGCAAAACGCTCGCCCGCGCGGCCCGCGGCGAACAGGCGACCGCCGGTCGCGCCGTACAGACAGGTGTTACCGATGATGCTCGCTTCGTGGCTGCGGAAGGCAGAGCCGACCGGAGGACGCACCGCCAGCAGACCGCCCGCCATGCCTTTGCCGACGTAGTCGTTAGCATCGCCGGTAAGGATAAGCTCAACGCCGCCTGCGTTCCACACGCCGAAGCTCTGACCCGCGGTACCGCTGAAGTGCGCGGTAATCGGATCGGCCGCCAGCCCCTGGTCACCGTGCGTTTGCGCGATGTAACCGGACAGCGACGCGCCGACGGAACGGTCGGTGTTGCGGATATCAAACCAGAACGTTTTGCTCTGCTTGTCGTCCACGTACGGTTTCGCCTGCTGCAGCAGCTGTGCGTTCAGCACGCCGTTATCGAACGGCGGGTTGTTCTCGGTGCAGTAAACCGCTTTGCCAGGATGCGGCTGCGCGGTCTCCAGCAGCTTAGACAGTTCCAGCTTCTGCTGCTTCGCCGTGAAGCCTTCCAGCTCTTTCAGCAGGTCGGTACGGCCAATCAGGTCTACCAGACGCTTCACGCCCAGCTGCGCCATCAGCTCGCGGGTTTCGCGGGCGATGAAGTCAAAGTAGTTAGTTACCTTGAACGGCAGACCGTGATAGTGGTTCTTACGCAGCTTCTCGTCCTGGGTCGCAACGCCCGTTGCGCAGTTGTTCAGGTGGCAAATACGCAGGTATTTGCAGCCGAGCGCCACCATCGGGCCGGTGCCGAAGCCGAAGCTTTCCGCGCCCAGAATCGCTGCCTTGATGATGTCGAGGCCGGTTTTCAGGCCGCCGTCCACCTGCAGGCGGATCTTGTGACGCAGACCGTTCGCCACCAGCGCCTGCTGGGTTTCCACCAGGCCCAGCTCCCACGGGCAGCCCGCGTATTTCACGGAGGAGAGCGGGCTTGCACCGGTGCCGCCGTCATAGCCGGCGATGGTGATGAGATCCGCATAGGCTTTCGCTACGCCGGTGGCGATGGTGCCGACGCCCGGTTCGGAAACCAGCTTCACGGATATCATCGCCTTCGGGTTGACCTGCTTCAGGTCGAAAATCAGCTGCGCCAGGTCCTCGATAGAGTAGATATCGTGGTGCGGCGGCGGGGAGATCAGCGTCACGCCCGGCACGGAATAGCGCAGTTTGGCGATGTACGGGGTAACTTTGTCACCCGGCAACTGACCGCCTTCGCCCGGTTTCGCACCCTGAGCGACTTTAATCTGAATCACGTCGGCGTTAACCAGGTACGCTGGCGTCACGCCAAAGCGACCGGATGCCACCTGCTTGATACGTGACACTTTGTTCGTGCCGTAACGCGCCGGATCTTCACCGCCTTCGCCGGAGTTAGAGTTGCCGCCGATGCTGTTCATCGCTTCCGCCAGCGCTTCGTGGGCTTCCGGGCTCAGGGCGCCGATGGACATCGCCGCGGTATCGAAGCGTTTGAACAGTTCAGACGCAGGCTCAACGTCGTCAATGCTGACCGCTTCATCGCCCGGGTTCAGGGCAATAAGGTCGCGCAGCGTCGCTGCAGGACGGTTATTCACCAGCTCAGCGTACTGCTGATAATCGCTATACTCGCCGCTCTGCACCGCCTGCTGCAGGGTGCGCACCACGTCCGGGTTGTAGGCGTGGTATTCGCCGCCGTGAACGTACTTCAGCAGCCCGCCCTGATCCAGCGGCTTACGTGCCAGCCAGGCGCGTTTGGAGAGGTTCACCAGATCCTGCTGGAAGTCAGCAAAACCGGCGCCGCCGATGCGGCTGACCACGCCCTGGAAGCAGAGGTTGGCGACCTCGTCATGCAGCCCGACCGCTTCAAACAGCTTCGAGCAGCGGTAAGAGGCAATGGTCGAGATGCCCATTTTGGACATGATCTTGTACAGACCTTTGTTGATGCCGTTGCGGTAGTTCAGCATCACCGCGCGGTAGTCTTTATCGATCGCGCGGGTATCCACCAGACGGGCCAGCGTTTCGTAGGCCAGGTACGGGTAGATCGCCGTCGCGCCAAAGCCTAACAGCACGGCAAAGTGGTGCGGGTCGCGGGCGCTGGCGGTTTCAACAATGATGTTGGCGTCGCAGCGCAGGCTCTTATCAACCAGACGCGTCTGGATAGCGCCTACCGCCATCGGGGCCGGTACCGGCAGACGGTTTTTCGCGATATTACGGTCGGACAGCACCAGCAGGACGGTACCGTTACGTACCATCTGTTCGGCTTTGTCACACAGCGCATTCACCGTCTCTTCGAGGCTCGCGTCGTTCACGTCGAAGGTAATATCGAGCGTGTCGGCGCGGTAGTGCTCCTCTTTCATGGTGGTGAGCTGTTTGAAGTCGGAGTACAGCAGGATCGGCGACTTGAAGGTCAGACGGTGCGCCTGTCCTTCGGCCTCGCAGAAAACGTTCATCTCGCGACCGATGCTGGTGGCCAACGACATTACGTGCGCTTCGCGCAGCGGGTCGATTGGCGGGTTGGTCACCTGCGCAAACTGCTGACGGAAGTAATCGTAAATGATGCGCGGCTGGCTGGAGAGCACGGCAAACGGGGTGTCATCACCCATTGAGCCGACCGCTTCCTGGCCGTTCTCACCGAGCACGCGGATGACGGAGTCCAGCTCTTCCGCGCTGTAGTTAAACTGTTTCTGGTAGCTGGCGAGGGTGTCGTCGTCCAGCTCGCGGCTGCCCACTTCTTCGTCCGACAGATCCTCAAACGGCACCAGACGACGCACGTTTTTCTCCATCCACTCTTTGTACGGATGGCGGCTCTTCAGGTCGTGGTCGGTTTCGGCAGAGTGCAGAATGCGCCCACCGCGGGTGTCGATAACCATCAGCTCGCCCGGCCCTACGCGGCCTTTCTCGACCACTTCGTCAGGCTGGTAATCCCAGATCCCGACTTCAGAGGCGCAGGTGATGAGCTTATCTTTAGTGATAACGTAGCGCGCCGGACGCAGGCCGTTACGGTCCAGGTTACAGGCGGCAAAGCGTCCGTCGGACATCACGATGCCCGCCGGGCCGTCCCACGGCTCCATGTGCATGGAGTTAAAGTCGAAGAACGCGCGCAGCTCAGGATCCATATCCGGGTTGTTCTGCCATGCCGGTGGAACCAGCAGACGCATGGCGCGCACGATGTCCATCCCGCCTGCCAGCAGCAGTTCCAGCATGTTGTCCATGGAGCTGGAGTCCGAGCCGGTTTCGTTCACGAACGGGGCGGCATCGTGCAGGTCAGGGATCAGCGGCGTCTGGAACTTATAGGTACGGGCGCGGGCCCACTGGCGGTTACCGGTGATGGTGTTGATCTCGCCGTTGTGCGCCAGATAGCGGAACGGCTGCGCCAGCGGCCAGCGAGGTACGGTGTTGGTGGAGAAGCGCTGGTGGAACAGGCAAATGGCCGATTCCAGACGCAGGTCCGCCAGGTCCAGGTAAAAGCGCGGCAGGTCAGCCGGCATACAAAGACCTTTATAGATGTTCACCAGGTTGGAGAGGCTACAGACGTAGAACTCTTTATCGTCCTGGAGGCGTTTTTCAATGCGGCGGCGGGCAATGAACAGGCGGCGTTCCATATCGCGTGGACGCCAGCCCGCAGGCGCGTTGACAAAAATCTGTTCAATACGAGGCAGCGAGGAGAGGGCGATTTCACCGAGCACTCCTTCGTTGGTTGGCACATTGCGCCAGCCGACAATCGACAGGGTTTCACGCTGAAGTTCTTCTTCGACGATGCGGCGTGAGGCGGCTGCCTTTTCAGGATCCTGGTTCAGGAACAGCATGCCGACAGCGTAGTTTTTGGCTAAACGCCAGCCGCGCTCTTCCGCCACGATGCGGAAGAAACGATCCGGTTTTTGCAGCAGCAGGCCGCAACCGTCGCCGGTTTTACCATCGGCAAGGATGGCGCCACGGTGCTGCATACGGGCCAGTGCGTGAATAGCGGTACGCACTACCTTGTGGCTAGGTTCGCCTTCTATGTGGGCGATCAGGCCGAAACCACAGTTATCCTTCTCAAGGGATTTATCGTACAACATATCAGTGAACCTCCCCAGGCTCGTCGGGCTTCTCTCTGAACTTTACCGTGGCGCACAGGCGCAGAAAGAGCATGGCGACGGGGTTTGCGCTTCATACGCGGACCTCGCATTCGCCCTCTTTTTCATCCTTTCGCGCAGGTAAACAAGTTTGAGGACTTGCTTCAGAGGGAATCTCAATTACTGCATAAATATGATGAGCAGGCCGCTCATCCAGAAAGCTTCCAGCGGATTTCCAACTTATCGGGAATTGGTACACAGGTCAAATGGCAATCTTATTTATACAAAAATGTGCTAAAGCAGGCATATGTAATTGTAAATAAAAGATATTTAAGTAGTTTTACAATGATTCAAAGCCCCTAAAGAGCGCAGCGGAGTGTGATCTGACTCACTATATGAAAGCGGTATTATCAATGTAGCGTGCTGAGTAGCGGTTTTATAGCAGAATAATAATCTGGCATTGGCTGCAAACCCGCATAAACCCACTGTTTTTCAGCGGTGGCGCTATAAATGAAAAAAACAATCAGAACATAAGGAAAAGTAATCACGTACGGCGTGAATGAAATTGCAGTAATCCTGATTATTTATTCATATAGATAAAGGCCATCCAGGGCGATTGATCCAGGTCATCGCCGACAGAGGCTAAAAATGGCAGGCTTGTCCCCTTTCTCCGGGACGGCCTATCAGATTATGCAGTTACAGAAATTAGTCAATATGTTTGGTGGGGATCTTTTGCAGCGTTACGGGCAAAAGGTTCACAAGCTGACGCTGCACGGCGGTTTTAGCTGCCCGAATCGCGACGGCACCATCGGGCGCGGCGGCTGCACCTTCTGTAACGTCGCCTCCTTTGCTGACGAAGCCCAGCAGCATAACTCTATCGCTGAGCAGCTCGCCCACCAGGCCAGCCTGGTAAACCGCGCGAAGCAATATCTGGCCTATTTCCAGGCCTACACCAGCACCTGGGCGGAAGTGCAGGTGCTGCGTTCCATGTACCAGCAGGCCGTCAGCCAGGCTAACATCGTTGGGCTGTGCGTCGGCACGCGTCCGGACTGCGTGCCGGACGCGGTGCTGGACCTGCTCAGCGAGTACAAGGAGCAGGGCTACGAGATCTGGCTGGAGCTGGGCCTGCAGACCGCGCATGACAAAACCCTGCACCGCATCAACCGCGGCCATGATTTTGCCTGCTACCAGCGCACGACGCGGCTGGCCCGCGAGCGCGGGCTTAAGGTCTGTTCACATCTGATTGTCGGTCTGCCCGGCGAAGGCCAACAGCATGGTCTGGAAACGCTGGAAAGGGTGGTTGAAACCGGCGTGGACGGTATCAAGCTTCACCCGCTGCACATCGTGAAGGGCAGCATTATGGCGAAAGCCTGGGAGGCCGGGCGGTTGAGCGGTATCGAGCTTGAGGACTATATGGTCACGGCGGGTGAGATGATTCGCCACACGCCGCCGGACATTGTCTATCACCGCATTTCGGCCAGCGCCCGCCGTCCAACGCTCCTGGCACCGCTGTGGTGTGAGAACCGCTGGACGGGGATGGTGGAAATTGACCGCTATCTGCAGGAGAACGGCGTTCAGGGTTCGGCGCTGGGCCGCCCGTGGATTCCCCGTCTAGCGGCGACGACCGCCTAACAGACTCCCCAGCATGCCGCGCACGATCTGATTGGTGACCTGTCGCGCGGCGCTTTTTGCCATGGTCTGGACCACGCCGTCGCGCTTGCCGCCGCGCGGACCGGTGCTGCCGAACAAAATGTCTTTCAGCCCGCCCAGAATACCGTCATCCACGGCGACAGACTGCCCTTTCGCGGCAGGCGCATCCTGGGATTCCGTTGTCGCCTGCACGCCTTTTTGCAGCATTTCGAACGCGGACTCGCGATCCACCTCGTCTTCGTACTTCCCGTAAACCGGAGAGTAGTTGATCAGGCCATTACGCTCGTCGTCGGTCACCGGCCCCATCCGCGAGCAAGGCGCGATTACCATGGCGCGTTCCACCACGGACGGGCTGCCCTTCGCATCAAGGAACGAGATCAGCGCTTCACCGGTGCCTAACGCCTGAATCGCCGCTTCGGTATCAAAGGCTGGATTGGCGCGCATGGTTTGCGCGGCGGCTTTTACCGCTTTCTGATCTTTCGGCGTAAAGGCGCGTAGGGCATGCTGCACGCGGTTGCCGAGCTGGCCGAGCACGTTGTCGGGGATATCCGACGGGTTTTGCGAGACAAACCAGACGCCGACGCCTTTGGAGCGGATCAGGCGGATAACCTGTTCTATCTTATCCAGCAGAACCTGCGGCGCATCGTTAAACAGCAGATGCGCTTCGTCAAAGAAGAACACCAGCTTCGGTTTTTCGAGATCGCCTGCTTCGGGTAGCTGTTCGTAGAGCTCGGAGAGCATCCACAGCAGGCTGGCGGCGTAGAGTTTCGGCATCTGGTAGAGCTTTTCCGCACTCAGAATGTTGATGATGCCCTTGCCGCTGCTGTCGGTGCGCATCCAGTCTTTGATATCCAGCATCGGCTCGCCGAAGAAGTGTTCGGCCCCTTGCTGCTCCAGGGTCAGCAACCCACGCTGAATGGCGCCCACCGAGGCGCTGCTGATATTGCCGTACTGGTTCTGGAAGGATTTAGCGTTATCGCCGATGTACTGCGTAATGGCGCGCAGATCTTTGAAATCAAGCAGCAGCAGCCCCTGGTCATCGGCAATGCGGAAGATAATATTCAGCACCCCGGACTGCACGTCGTTGAGGTTAAGCAGGCGGGCCAGCAGCAGCGGGCCGAGATCGGAAACGGTGGCGCGCACCGGATGGCCTTTTTCACCGAAGATGTCCCACACCACGACCGGGTTACCGTGCGGCGTCCAGTCCGTGATGCCGATATTCTTCAGCCGTTCGAGCAGTTTTTCAGAGGCCGTCCCCTCCTGAGCCACACCGGTTAAATCGCCTTTTACGTCAGCCATAAAGACCGGCACGCCGATCTCCGAAAGCGACTCCGCCAGCTTTTGCAGGGTGACGGTTTTCCCCGTCCCGGTCGCGCCGGTGATCAGGCCGTGGCGGTTCGCCATCCCGGGCAGTAGATACAGCTCTTTTTCCAGCATCCGGGCGATTAACAGTGGTGTACTCATGATGCGCTTCCTCTCTTAGTCCTGGGTGGAGTATAGGCAACCTCATAGCAATTTGGTTGAGTAAATTCCTGACTTTGCGGCGCATTATCCAGCGCGGACTATGCTTTTGCATACGGTTCACAAAATAGTGGGAAACTATGTCCAGATTCTTCTTTAACGATCGCAAACAGCTGGTCAACGATGCCATTGAAGGCATACTCCTTTCTGCGCCACACGCCAATCTCGTCAAGCTTGATATCGATCCGGCCATCAGGATCGTCGCACGCGGTGACTGGGACAAAAGCCGCGTGGCGGTGATCTCCGGCGGCGGCTCGGGCCACGAGCCCGCGCACGCCGGGTTTGTCGGCAAAGGGATGCTGACGGCGGCAGTGTGTGGCGATCTTTTTGCCTCGCCGAGCGTGGATGCGGTGCTGAATGCCATCGTCGCGGTCACGGGCGATCGCGGCTGTCTGCTGATCGTCAAAAACTACACCGGTGACCGCCTTAACTTCGGCCTGGCGGCTGAAAAGGCCAAACGCTACGGCCTGAAGGTGGAGATGGCGATCGTGGCGGACGATATCGCCCTGCCGGATAACAAACAGCCGCGCGGTATTGCCGGTACGGCACTGGTGCATAAGATCGCGGGCTATGCGGCGGAGCAGGGGAAATCGTTGAGTGAAGTGCGGGATATTGCGCAACAGGCCTGCGACAGCCTCTGGAGCCTGGGCGTGGCGATGCAAACGTGCAACCTGCCGGGCAGCGACGATGAAGAGGGGCGGATCAAGCAAGGCCACGTGGAGCTGGGGCTGGGCATTCACGGCGAGCCGGGGGCTTCCGTCGTGGATACGCAGAACAGCAAAGCCATTATCGATACGCTGGTGACGCCGTTACGCGCGCAGGCGGGAGAGGGGCGCTTTGCGGTGTTGATTAACAATCTCGGCGGCGTATCGGCGCTGGAGATGGCGTTATTGACCAAAGAGCTGGCGCATTCAGCGCTGAAGGAGAATATCGCGTACCTGATTGGCCCTGCGCCGCTGGTGAGCGCGCTGGACATGAAAGGCTTTTCGCTCACGCTGCTGAAGCTCAACGATTTCTTTGAAAAGGCGATTCATGCTGACGTCGAGACGCTGGGCTGGCATAAGCCCGTCGCGTTTGCGCCGCTGCGCACCGTGGCGCATAGCGCTATTCACGATCGCGTGGAATATACCCCGTCTGACAACCCGCAGGTGCGCGCGTTTGTCTCCGCAGCGTCAACAACGCTGATCCAGCTGGAAAATCGCCTGAACGCGCTGGATGCCAAAGTGGGCGATGGCGATACCGGCTCCACCTTTGCGCAAGGGGCGCGGGATATTGCGCAGCGTCTGGAGGAGAACGCGCTTCCGCTTGATGATGTCTCTAAGCTTCTGCTGCTGGTGGGCGAGCGGCTGGCGACGGTGATGGGCGGATCGAGCGGGGTGCTGATGTCGATCTTCTTTACGGCAGCCGGGCAAAAGCTCCACGATGGTCAGCCGCTACCCGAGGCCTTGCTCAGCGGGCTGGCGCAGATGAAGCAGTATGGCGGCGCGGATCTCGGCGATCGCACCCTGATCGATGCGCTCCAGCCGGCGCTTGAAGCATTGAAGGATGGCGATATTCAGGCGGCAGCGCAAGCCGCGCAGCAGGGCGCAGAAGCAACGGCAAAAATGGCGAAAGCCGGCGCGGGACGCTCGTCGTATGTCAATAAAGAGAATCTGGATGGCGTGATGGATCCGGGAGCGGTCGCGGTAGCGGAAGTCTTTAACGTATTGGCGCAGCGGTGAAAGTAGGCCGGGTAAGGCGAAGCCGCCACCCGGCACTGTTACATCAGAAATCCGCTTTCAACACCACGCGGTAGCGGGCTTTGCCGTCACGCACGTGCTGGATTGCTTCGTTGATTTTCGACATCGGATACAGTTCGGTGGTCGGCGCCACTTTGGTGCGTCCGGCAAACTTCATCAGCTTGCGCAACTCGTACGGCGTACCTGTCGCGGAGCCTGACACGCTGCGATCCCCGCCGATCAGGGTAAACGCCGGAACCGGCAGCGGCTTCATTACGGCACCGACGGTGTGGAAGTTACCGCCGTAGGCCAGCGCTTCAAAGTACGGCTGCCAGTCGAGATCCACGTTCACGGTGTTGATGATCAGGTCAAACTGCCCGGCCAGCGCGTTCAGCGCGTCCGGATCGCGGCTGTTCACCACTTTATCTGCACCCATCGCCAGCACTTCTTTCTCTTTCGCCGGGTTCGAGCTGAACGCCGTGACTTCACAGCCCATCGCGTGCAGCAGCTTGATGGCAATATGCCCCAGACCGCCGATACCGATGACGCCTACGCGGCTGGTGGCGGTGACGTGATGCATCAGCAGCGGTTTGAAGACGGTGATGCCGCCGCACAGCAGCGGACCGGCGGATTCGATATCAATGCTGTCCGGGAGCGGGATAACCCATTGCCAGTCGGCGCGCAGTTTGTCGGCGAAACCGCCTTTGTTCATAATGGTGGGAACGGCGCCTTCGAGGCAGTTGATCTGGTTGCCGCTGATACAGGCATCGCAGTGGCCGCAGCTGCGTGCCGTCCAGCCAATGCCCACGCGCTGGCCCACTTTAAGCCCTTTGTCCTGCGCGGCGCTACCGAGCGCCACGACGCGGCCAATGACTTCGTGCCCGGCAATCAGCGGATAGCTGGAGAAGCCCCATTCGTTGTCGATCATTGAGAGATCCGAGTGGCAGATCCCGCAGTAATCAACCTGTACTTCGACGTCTTCTGCTTTTAGTTCGCCCGCATCGTACTCGTACAGCTCAAGTTCTGCACCCGCCTGCGGTGCGGCGTAGCTTTTTATCTTCGACATCGTGTTTCCCCCGTTGTGGTGTGAACTGAGAGTGTAGAGCATTCAGTTTACGGCCGCTTAACAGAAGGGGGCAGGAACGAAATTTACAGACTTTTCAGCATTCTGACTTCGCAGTCAACGTGGCCGGTACAGCCCAGCGGCGCGTCAATGTGCTCAAAGCCCAGATGTTCATACAGGCCGATGGCCTCTTTGAGGAAGGCGGTTGTTTCAAGGTAGCAGCGGGTAAAACCCTGCTTGCGCGCGTGATCCAGTGCGATCAGCGCCAGCTTTTTCGCCAGTCCTTGCCCGCGCGCCGCTGGCAGGAAATACATTTTCTGCAGTTCGCAGATATCCGGCTCGCTGCAGCTGAGGGGCGCCACGCCGCCGCCGCCGACAACCTGGCCGTTTTGCTCGATGACCCAGTAGGCGTGCCCAGGCTGGCTGTAGAGCTGGAAAAGCGCGTCCAGATTGGGATCTGCAACCGTGTAGCCTTTGTCAGCCGTCAGGCCATATTCGGCAGAAACGGTGCGGATAACGGCGGCGATAGCCGGGTTATCCTGCTCAGCGATCCGGCGCATCGTCGTCGCGACGGGGGTAATCACGCTCATAGCATTACTCATTACAAAAATTGACACATAACTGCTGTTAATAGCACCGCAGAAAGGGGAGTGCAAGCGAGGAGTTTTCAGGAAGGTTACCCCTTACGCCCTGAAGCGTAAGGGGTAAAAGCATTACAGAGCCGCGATAACCGCCTGCTGCTCGATCAGCTTGGTCTTCGCATCAGCAAAGGCAACCAGACGCTCACGCTCTTTGGCGATGACCGCTTCCGGCGCGCGGGCAACAAAGCCTTCGTTCGCCAGCTTGCTTTCGATTTTGCCAATTTCCACGTCGACTTTCGCCACTTCTTTCGCCAGACGCGCCAGCTCGGCGTCTTTGTCGATCAGGCCCGCCATCGGGATCAGCAGCTCGGCACCGTCGATGATTTTGGTCACGGAAACCGGACCTTTGTCATCCGCAGGCAGCACGGTGATGCTTTCCAGACGCGCCATGGTCTTGAGGAAGGTGTTGTTCTCGGTGACGCGACGAACGGCCGCTTCGCTGCAGCCGCGCAGCAGCAGCTCCAGCGGTTTGCCGGGCGCGATGTTCATTTCAGCACGAATGTTACGTACCGCCACGATCGCCTGCTTCAGCCACTCGGTATCCGCTGAAGCTGCTTCATCCACTTTCGCCGCATCGAATTCCGGGAAAGGCTGCAGCATGATGGTGTCGGCGTTGATGCCGGCAATCACCTTCACGCGCTGCCAGATGGTTTCGGTGATAAATGGAATCACCGGATGCGCCAGGCGCAGCAGGCCTTCAAGCACGGTAATCAGCGTGTTGCGCGTGCCGCGCAGCTCTGCCTCAGTGCCGCCGTTCATCACCGGCTTCGCCAGCTCCAGATACCAGTCGCAGAACTGGTTCCAGGTGAATTCATACAGGATGCCCGCCGCGATATCGAAGCGGTAGCTGTCCAGCGCCTCGCGGAACGCTTTCACCGTCTGGTTGAATTCCGCCAGGATCCAGCGGTCCGCCAGAGACAGGGTCATTTCGCCGCCGTTGAAGCCGCAATCCTGATCTTCGGTGTTCATCAGCACGAAGCGGCTGGCGTTCCACAGCTTGTTACAGAAGTTACGGTAACCTTCCAGACGCTTCATGTCCCAGTTGATGTCGCGGCCGGTTGAGGCCAGCGCCGCCAGGGTGAAGCGCAGGGCGTCGGTACCGTGAGACTCAATTCCGTTCGGGAACTGCTTCTCGGTGCGCTTGCGGATTTTCTCTGCCAGCTGCGGCTGCATCATGTTGCCGGTACGTTTTTCCAGCAGGTCTTCCAGCGAGATACCGTCAACCATGTCCAGCGGGTCGATAACGTTACCCTTGGATTTGGACATCTTCTGGCCTTCGTCGTCGCGGATCAGACCGGTCATGTAGACGGTATGGAACGGAACCTGCGGCTTGCCGTCTTCGTCTTTGATGAAGTGCATGGTCATCATGATCATGCGGGCGATCCAGAAGAAGATAATGTCGAAGCCGGACACCATCACGCTGGTTGGGTGGAACTGACGCAGCGCGTCGGTGTTTTCTGGCCAGCCGAGGGTGGAGAAGGTCCACAGCGCGGAGGAGAACCAGGTATCCAGCACGTCTTCGTCCTGACGCAGCGCAACGTCCGCGCTCAGGTTGTTTTCCTGACGCACTTCGTCTTCGCTGCGGCCAACGTAAACGTTGCCTTCGTTGTCGTACCAGGCCGGGATACGGTGACCCCACCACAGCTGACGGGAGATACACCAGTCCTGAATGTCGCGCATCCAGGAGAAATACATGTTTTCGTACTGCTTAGGCACGAACTGAATGCTGCCGTTTTCAACCGCTTCCACCGCCGGTTTTGCCAGCACGTCGGCACGGACGTACCACTGGTCGGTCAGCATCGGCTCGATCACTACGCCACCGCGGTCGCCGTACGGCACGGTCAGATCGTGAGGTTTAATCTCTTCCAGCAGGCCGAGGGCGTCAACGGCAGCCACAATCGCTTTACGCGCGGCAAAACGTTCCAGCTTCTGGAACTCCGCCGGGATGTCGCTGGAGTAAACGTCGGATTCGTTGCCTTTGGTGTCGTACACCTCTGCGCTTTCGCGGATATCGCCGTCGAAGGTCAGAATGTTGATCATCGGCAGAGCGTGACGACGACCCACTTCATAGTCGTTGAAGTCGTGCGCCGGGGTGATTTTCACGCAGCCGGTGCCTTTTTCCATGTCGGCGTGTTCGTCGCCCACAATCGGAATACGGCGGTTTACCAGCGGCAGCACCACGAATTTGCCGATCAGATCTTTATAACGCGGATCTTCCGGGTTAACGGCCACGCCGGTATCGCCCAGCAGGGTTTCCGGACGGGTGGTTGCGACCACCAGATAATCTTTACCGTCTGCGGTTTTTGCGCCGTCGGCCAGCGGATAGCGGATGTGCCACATGGAGCCTTTAGACTCGCGGTTTTCCACTTCCAGGTCAGAGATGGCGGTGCGCAGTTTTGGATCCCAGTTGACCAGGCGTTTGCCACGGTAAATCAGGTCTTCTTTGTACAGGCGGACGAAAACTTCTTTTACGGCGTTGGACAGGCCTTCATCCATGGTGAAGCGCTCGCGCTCCCAGTCCACGGAGTTGCCGAGGCGGCGCATCTGACGGGTAATGGTGCCGCCGGATTCCGCTTTCCACTGCCAGATTTTGTCGATAAAGGCGTCGCGACCGTAGTCGTGGCGGGTTTTACCTTCTTCAGCGGCAATTTTACGCTCAACCACCATCTGGGTCGCGATACCCGCGTGGTCCGTCCCCGCCTGCCACAGGGTGTTTTTGCCCTGCATGCGCTGGTAGCGGATCATGGTGTCCATGATGGTCTGCTGGAAAGCATGACCCATATGCAAACTGCCGGTGACGTTCGGCGGCGGGATCATGATGCAGAAGGACTCTTTGCTTTCGTCGCCGTTAGGCTTGAAATAGCCCTGCTGTTCCCAGTGCTCGTAAAGCGGCTGTTCGATATCGCGTGGGTTATATGTCTTTTCCATTATTTCCAGGTTGCCGTATTCAGGTTAAAACCAGCCAGGCGGTACGCTTTATAGCGTTCGCGCGCCAGTTGTTTCAAAGATTCTTCGTAAGGGACAAAGTCTACCACTTCTGTGAAAGCGGTGGCAAAATCTGCAAAATCTATCCGCAGGCTAATCAGAATATCGCGCGCGCTGCTGTTGCGCTTTTGCGGCCAGGCAATTTCAACCGGTGCGCCACCGCGCGGACCTTCGCCCGACAGGTTATGCGGCACAAAACTCTCCGGCGGGCGCGCCCACAGGGCTTCGTCCAGGCGAATAGCCTGCTGTTCATCTTCGCAGGCAATCAGAACGCGCTTGCCCGCGCGCCAACGTTCTGCGGCAATCTCACACACCAGCTGTTCAACGGCGCTGAGGCCATCCTGATGGGTGTCGTTGTCCAGAAGGTAGAACGTTGCATTCTTCATATATGGGGCTTCTTTTATTCGGATTCAAATGCAAAGCCGGGTGGCGCTACGCTTACCCGGCCTACGGTTGAGTGGCATGGTAGGCCGGGTAAGGCGAAGCCGCTACCCGGCATTTTACATCACTCGTCGCCGTTAAAACCCGCACGATTGAGCAGGAACTGCGACAGCAGCGCCACTGGACGACCGGTTGCGCCTTTGGCCTTACCGGAGCGCCATGCGGTGCCCGCGATATCCAGGTGCGCCCAGTTGTACTTGCGGGTGAAGCGCGCCAGGAAGCAGCCCGCGGTGATCGCACCGCCAGGACGTCCGCCAATGTTCGCCATATCCGCAAAGTTAGACTCCAGCTGATCCTGGTACTCGTCACCCAGCGGCAGACGCCACGCGCGGTCCCCGGCCTGCTCTGAGGCACCAATAAGCTCGTGAGCCAGCGGGTTGTGGTTCGACATCAGGCCGGTGATGTGGTGGCCCAGCGCGATCACGCAGGCACCGGTGAGGGTCGCGACGTCAATCACCGCTTCAGGCTCGAAGCGCTCAACGTAGGTCAGCACGTCACACAGGACCAGACGGCCTTCGGCGTCGGTGTTCAGCACTTCAACGGTCTGGCCGGACATGGTGGTCAGGACGTCACCCGGACGATAGGCGCGGCCGCCAGGCATGTTTTCGCAGCCCGCCAGGACGCCGATCACGTTGATGGGCAGCTGAAGTTCCGCGACCATGCGCATGACGCCGTAAACTGCCGCCGCACCGCACATGTCGTATTTCATCTCGTCCATGCCTTCGGCTGGCTTGATGGAGATACCGCCGGAGTCGAAGGTCAGGCCTTTACCGACGAGCACGACAGGGCGCGCGTCTTCGGACGGATTGCCTTTGTACTCAATGACCGACATCAGGGATTCATTCTGTGAGCCGTTACCGACCGCCAGGTAAGAGTGCATGCCCAGCTCTTTCATCTGCTGTTCGCCGATGACGCGGGTAATGACGTTTTTGCTGTAGGCGTCGGCCAGCTGGCGCGCCTGAGAGGCCAGGTATGCCGCGTTACAGATGTTAGGCGGCATGTTGCCGAGATCTTTCGCCGCTTTAATGCCGGCAGCGATTGCCAGACCGTGCTGGATCGCGCGTTCGCCGCTGGTCAGTTCGCGACGGGTTGGTACGTTAAAGACCATTTTACGCAGCGGACGACGCGGCTCGCTTTTGTTGGTTTTCAGCTGATCGAAGCTGTACAGGCTCTCTTTTGCGGTTTCGACCGCCTGACGCACTTTCCAGTAGGTGTTGCGCCCTTTGACGTGCAGCTCGGTCAGGAAGCAGACGGCTTCCATTGAACCGGTATCATTCAGCGTGTTGATTGTTTTCTGAATCACCTGCTTATACTGACGTTCATCCAGCTCGCGTTCTTTGCCGCAGCCAATCAGCAGAATACGCTCTGACAGTACGTTCGGAACATGGTGCAGTAACAGCGTCTGCCCAGGTTTGCCTTCCAGTTCGCCACGGCGCAGCAGGGCGCTAATATAGCCGTCACTGATTTTATCGAGTTGTTCGGCGATCGGGGAGAGTCGGCGTGGTTCAAAGACGCCCACAACGATGCAGGCACTCCGCTGTTTCTCCGGGCTACCACTTTTTACACTGAACTCCATGCACTACGCTCCTGAATCTTAAAGACAACGGCGGCTGCTACGGATAGAATTGAAACCTTTCGTAACTCATGTCCGCTGTTGTGGTGACTTCGTGTTAATCTTACGTTACTACGGTTTCGACACGTCAGAAAAAGTCCTGAAGCGTGAATCCGCTTGATGTTTTAATCTTAGCGATGATTTCGACGACTCAAGAGAATAAATGACGTTTAAGCCATGAAACAAGCGAAATTCCTGCAAAGAGACGGGTTTTTACGGGCGTATTTAAAGTGATAATCATAAGATATCTGGTGCGGGAGACGCTCAAAAGCCAACTGGCGATCCTCTTCATCCTGCTGCTGATTTTTTTCTGTCAGAAGCTGGTTAAGATCCTCGGTGCGGCCGTTGACGGCGAAATTCCAACAAATCTGGTGCTTTCCCTGCTTGGGTTAGGGATCCCGGAAATGGCGCAGCTCATCCTGCCGCTAAGTCTTTTCCTTGGCCTGCTCATGACGCTTGGGAAACTTTACACCGAGAGTGAAATCACGGTGATGCATGCCTGCGGCCTAAGCAAAGCCGTACTGGTGAAAGCGGCCATGATACTGGCGCTGTTTACGGGTATCGTTGCGGCGGTGAATGTGATGTGGGCGGGCCCTATGTCTTCCCGTCATCAGGACGAAGTGCTGGCCGAAGCGAAAGCCAACCCCGGCATGGCGGCGCTAGCCCAGGGGCAGTTCCAGCAGGCGACCGACGGCAACTCCGTGCTGTTTATCGAGAGCGTTGACGGCAGTAAATTCAACGACGTATTCCTGGCGCAGCTGCGTCCGAAAGGTAACGCGCGTCCATCAGTCGTGGTAGCAGACTCCGGTCAGCTTGCTCAGCGCAAAGATGGTTCTCAGATCGTGACGCTGAACAAAGGCACCCGGTTCGAAGGCACCGCGATGCTGCGCGACTTCCGCATTACGGATTTCCAGAACTATCAGGCCATTATCGGCCACCAGGCGGTGGCGCTCGATCCCACGGATACCGAGCAAATGGACATGCGTACCCTGTGGAATACCGATACAGACAGAGCGCGCGCTGAGTTCCACTGGCGCATAACGCTCGTCTTCACCGTGTTTATGATGGCGCTGATTGTCGTCCCGCTGAGCGTGGTGAACCCGCGCCAGGGGCGCGTGCTCTCTATGCTGCCGGCGATGCTGCTTTATCTGATCTATTTCCTGCTGCAAACCTCGATTCGTTCTAACGGCGCGAAGGGCAAGCTGGACCCTATGGTCTGGACATGGTTCGTCAACAGCCTGTACATCTTACTGGCGCTGGGATTAAACCTGTGGGATACGGTGCCTGTGCGCCGCATACGTGCCCGATTCTCGCGTAAAGGAGCCATCTAATGCAGGCGTTTGGCGTTCTTGATCGCTATATCGGTAAAACCATTTTTACCACCATCATGATGACGTTATTCATGCTGGTGTCGCTCTCCGGCATTATCAAATTTGTCGATCAGCTGAAAAAAGCCGGGCAGGGGAGCTATGACGCGCTGGGCGCGGGGATGTATACCCTGCTCAGCGTGCCGAAAGATGTGCAGATCTTCTTCCCGATGGCGGCCCTGCTGGGCGCGCTGCTGGGGCTGGGAATGCTGGCGCAGCGCAGCGAGCTGGTCGTTATGCAGGCCTCAGGCTTTACCCGCATGCAGGTGGCACTGTCGGTAATGAAAACCGCGATCCCCCTGGTGCTGTTGACCATGGCGATTGGCGAGTGGGTTGCGCCTCAGGGCGAACAGATGGCGCGTAACTACCGTGCTCAGGCCATGTACGGCGGTTCGCTGCTCTCGACTCAGCAAGGTTTATGGGCGAAAGACGGTAAAAACTTCGTCTACATCGAACGGGTTAAGGGGAATGATGAGCTGGGTGGCGTGAGCATTTACGCTTTCGATGACCAGCGTCGCCTGCAGTCCGTACGCCACGCCTCGTCGGCGAAGTTTGACGCCGAGCATAAGCAGTGGCGCCTGTCCCAGGTGGATGAATCTGACCTGACCGACCCGAAACAGATTGCCGGTTCTCAGACGGTAACCGGTACGTGGAAGACCAACCTGACGCCCGATAAGCTCGGCGTTGTGGCGCTGGATCCTGACGCGCTCTCCATCAGCGGTTTGCACAACTATGTGAAATACCTGAAGTCGAGCGGACAGGATGCGGGGCGTTATCAGCTCAACATGTGGAGCAAAATCTTCCAGCCGATGTCCGTGGCGGTAATGATGCTGATGGCGCTGTCGTTTATCTTCGGCCCGCTACGCAGCGTGCCGATGGGCGTGCGCGTCGTGACCGGCATCAGCTTCGGCTTTGTATTCTACGTGCTCGACCAGATCTTCGGTCCGCTGACGCTGGTTTATGGCATTCCGCCGATTATCGGTGCCCTGCTGCCAAGCGCCAGCTTCCTCCTGATCAGCCTGTGGCTGCTGCTGAAGCGCTCCTGACTCACCTCTCCTCGCTTCCGGTTGACCGGGAGCGAGGCTAATCTCCTGTTTCACGCCGCACTTTTTCTCACAACCTTCAACGCCTCGCCCTGAATTTGAGTATTATTGAGCGATAACGTCGTGAAGGGATCCTCTATGAAGCAAATCCGAATGCTTGCCCAGTATTACGTCGACCTAATGATGAAGCTTGGGCTGGTGCGTTTTTCCATGCTGCTTGCGCTGGCGCTGGTCGTTCTGGCCATTGTCGTGCAAATGGCCGTTACCATGGTTCTGCATGGCCAGGTCGAGAGTATCGACGTCATCCGCTCCATCTTCTTTGGCCTGCTCATTACGCCCTGGGCGGTCTATTTCCTTTCCGTGGTGGTGGAACAGCTGGAAGAGTCCCGCCAGCGTTTGTCTAAGCTGGTCGATAAGCTGGAGGAGATGCGCGAGCGCGACCTGAAGCTCAACGTCCAGCTCAAAGACAACATTGCGCAGCTGAACCAGGAGATCTCAGACCGTGAGAAGGCGGAGGCCGAGCGTCAGGCCACGCTGGAGCAGCTGAAAATCGAAATGAAAGAGCGCGAGGTGACGCAGATCCAGCTTGAGCAGCAGTCCTCTTTCCTGCGCTCGTTCCTCGATGCGTCGCCGGATCTGGTCTTCTACCGCAATGAAGATAAAGAGTTTTCCGGCTGTAACCGGGCGATGGAGCTGCTCACCGGGAAAAGCGAGAAGCAGCTAATTCACCTGAAGCCGCAGGACGTTTACTCTGAAGAGGCGGCGGCCAAGGTCATGGAGACGGATGAAAAAGTCTTCCGCCATAACGTTTCGCTGACCTATGAACAGTGGCTGGACTACCCGGACGGACGCAAAGCCTGCTTTGAGATCCGTAAGGTGCCCTACTATGACCGCGTGGGGAAACGCCACGGCCTGATGGGCTTTGGCCGCGATATCACCGAGCGTAAGCGCTATCAGGATGCCCTGGAGCGCGCCAGCCGCGACAAGACCACCTTCATCTCCACCATCAGCCACGAGCTGCGTACGCCGCTTAACGGCATTGTCGGGCTGAGCCGTATTCTGCTGGATACCGACCTGACCGCGGAGCAGGAAAAATACCTCAAAACTATCCATGTCTCAGCGGTCACGCTGGGGAATATCTTCAACGATATTATTGATATGGATAAGATGGAGCGCCGTAAGGTTCAGCTTGATAACCAGCCTGTTGATTTCACCAGCTTCCTTGCCGATCTGGAAAACCTGTCCGGCCTGCAGGCGCAGCAGAAGGGACTGAGCTTTGTTATGGAGCCCACCCTGCCGCTGCCGCATAAAGTGGTGACTGACGGCACGCGACTGCGCCAGATCCTGTGGAACCTGATCAGCAACGCGGTGAAATTTACCCAGAAGGGGCAGGTGGCGGTACGCATCCGCTATGACGAAGGCGACATGCTGCACTTCGAGGTGGAAGACTCCGGGATGGGTATTCCGCTGGAGGAGCAGGACAAGATCTTCGCCATGTACTATCAGGTGAAGGACAGCAACGGCGGGAAACCGGCGACCGGGACGGGCATTGGCCTGGCGGTCTCTAAACGGCTGGCGAAGAGTATGGGGGGCGATATCTCCGTGGCCAGCCAGCCGGGCAAAGGGTCTACCTTCACGCTGACGGTGCATGCGCCGGCGGTGGCGGAAGAGGTAGAAGATACGTTTGAAAACGACGATATGCCGCTGCCTGCCCTGCACGTCCTGCTGGTGGAAGATATTGAGCTGAACGTGATCGTGGCGCGCTCCGTGCTGGAAAAACTGGGCAATAGCGTGGATGTCGCGATGACCGGAAAGGCCGCGCTCGAAATGTTTAAACCGGGCGAATACGATCTTGTCCTGCTGGATATTCAGCTGCCGGATATGACCGGGCTGGATATCTCGCGTGAGCTGACGCGTCAGTATGCGGCCGACGAACTGCCGCCGCTGGTGGCGCTCACGGCGAACGTACTGAAAGATAAAAAAGAGTATCTCGATGCCGGTATGGACGATGTACTCAGCAAGCCGCTGGCGGTGCCTGCTCTGACCGCTATGATCAAAAAGTTCTGGGACACCCATGATGAAGAGGAGAGCACCATGACGTCTGTTGATAGCGCAAAAGCCCAAACGATACTCGATACCGCGATGCTGGAGCAGTACATCGATCTGGTCGGCCCGAAACTGATTACCGACGGCCTGGCGGTGTTCGAAAAAATGATGCCGGGCTATCTGAGCGTGCTGGAATCAAACCTGACGGCGCGCGACCGGAAGGGCATCGTGGAAGAAGGTCATAAAATCAAAGGTGCAGCCGGCTCGGTTGGGTTGCGCCACCTGCAGCAACTGGGTCAACAGATTCAGTCGCCTGATTTACCTGCATGGGAAGATAACGTGGGTGATTGGGTTGAAGAGATGAAGCAAGAGTGGCAAAACGATGTTGCGGTGCTTAAAGCCTGGGTCGACGCCAGAAAAAAATGACCCCGGCTTAACCGGGGTGCGCGAACACTGCGCCAACACCAGGGAAATCGTGGCTGCGCCTGTTTTTTAAAGTTATTTTCGAAAGGGCGCCGCCTGAAAAATTTAGGCCGCACGCAGATAAGATAGCAAATCTTAAATGGTTTGTTACATGAATCAGTGAAATGTGTGAAGCATAGCGTTTTAATCAAAATTATTAATGTGCTTCAGCAAGTTGCAGAAAAGGATTGTCATGATGAAAAAGATTGGTGTCGTGCTGAGCGGATGCGGTGTTTACGATGGTTCTGAGATACATGAAGCCGTCATTACGCTGCTGGCCCTGGCTAAACAGGGGGCAGAGGCGATCTGTTTTGCGCCCGATAAAAACCAGGCGGATGTGATTAATCATCTGACCGGCGAGCCGATGGCGGAAACCCGCAACGTACTGATTGAGGCCGCGCGTATTGCGCGCGGCGATATCCATCCTCTTATTCAGGCAGACCCTACAGAGCTTGATGCGCTCATTGTGCCGGGTGGCTTTGGCGCGGCCAAAAATCTCAGTACCTTTGCCGCACAGGGGGCGGAGTGCCAGATCGATCCTCATCTTAAGGCGCTGTCGCAGGCCATGCATGCAGCAGGAAAACCGCTGGGCTTTATCTGCATCGCGCCGGCAATGCTGCCGAGGATTTTTGATTTTCCGCTGCGCCTGACTATCGGGACGGATATTGATACCGCAGAGATCGTCGAGGAAATGGGGGGCGAACACGTTCCGTGCCCGGTTGATGACATTGTGGTTGATGAAGATAACAAAATTGTCACCACGCCGGCGTATATGCTGGCGAATAACATCGCAGAAGCTGCCGCAGGTATTGAAAAGCTGGTAGCCCGCGTGCTGGTGCTGACGGAATGAGGCGACACGCTTCCGCAGGAAAATGGATGAAATACCTTCTTTTGCGCCTCTTCCTCGTGCTGGCGGTGTTCTGGGGCGGCGGACTGGCGGTGTTCAGCATTTTGCCGGTGCCGTTCTCTGCCGTGATGGTTGAGCGCCAGCTCGGCGCGTGGTTCAGCGGCGATTTTAGCTATGTTGCCCACTCTGACTGGGTGAGCATGGACGAGATTTCACCGTTCATGGGGCTGGCGGTGATTGCGGCGGAGGACCAGAAATTCCCGGAGCACTGGGGGTTTGATGTGGCCGCGATTGAAAAGGCGCTGGCCCACAACGAACGCCATGAAAACCGCGTCCGCGGCGCGTCAACGTTGTCGCAGCAGACGGCCAAAAACCTGTTTTTATGGGATGGTCGAAGCTGGGTGCGTAAAGGGCTGGAAGCGGGGTTGACCCTGGGGATGGAAACGGTATGGAGCAAGAAACGGATCCTGACCGTTTATCTCAACGTCGCTGAGTTTGGCGACGGTATTTTTGGTGTCGAAGCTGCCGCCCAGCGGTATTTCAATAAGCCAGCCAGCCGCCTGAGCATGTCAGAAGCCGCGCTATTGGCCGCGGTTTTACCGAATCCCATCCGCTTTAAAGCCAATGCTCCATCAGGGTACGTGCGAAGCAGGCAGGCATGGATCATGCGCCAGATGAATCAGCTGGGCGGGGAAGGGTTTATGCAGCGTAACAACTTAATGTAGGGCGGGTAAGCGCAGCGCCACCCGCCGACGTGGCGAGTGTTAGTCTTCGTCAAACCCGGCGTTAAACAGGGCAATCACCGCCGCCAGCGCTTCCTCTTCCTGAGGGCCGGTGGCTTCGACTTCAATCTGGCGCCCTTTGGCAGAGTCCAGCATCAGTAGCGCGATGACGCTGTTCGCCTCCGCCTCAGTGCCTTCGTCATTGCGCAACAGAACCTCTGCATCGAAACCCTGCATCAGCTCGAACAGCTTCATCGCCGGGCGCGCATGCATGCCCAGCTTGTTGGTGATCTCAACGGTTTGTTTTACGGTCATGTTTTACGTTTTTCCAGCGTGCGATGACGGGACTGAACGTTCTTCCCGCGCGAGCGGAAATAGTCGGCCAGCTGTTCGGCGATGTAAACCGAACGATGTTTACCGCCGGTACAGCCAATCGCCACCGTCAGATAGCTACGATTGTTTGTCTCCAGCATAGGTAACCATAGCTCAAGGTAGCTTCGCGTCTGGTAGATAAAATTGTGAACTTCTGTGTGCCGGTCGAGGAAGGCCGCGACGGGTTTATCCAGGCCGGTCATGGGACGCAGCTTTGGATCCCAGTGCGGGTTGGGCAGGAAGCGCACGTCGAAAACATAATCCGCATCGATCGGAATACCGTGCTTAAAGCCGAAGGATTCGAACACCATCGTCAGTTCACGCTCGCGCTTGCCCAGCAGCCGGGTACGCAGCATTTCCGCCAGCTCGTGAACGGACATCTCAGAGGTATCGACAATCAGGTCGGCACGAGAGCGCAGCGGCTCCAGCAGGTCGCTCTCTTCATCGATCGCGCTCTCCAGAGAGAGGTTCTTACTGGATAGCGGGTGCAAACGACGGGTATCGCTGTAGCGGCGAATCAGCGTATTGCGATCGGCATCGAGGAACAGCAGCTGAGGCGAGAACGCGTCAGGCAGGTTGCTCATGGCCTGTTCGAAGATCTCTGGCGATTCCGGCATGTTACGGACGTCGATGCTGACGGCGGCAGAGGTTTGTCTCTCCGCAAGCGTGCGGGCCAGGTCAGGCAATAACACGACCGGCAGGTTATCGACGCAGTAAAAACCCATGTCTTCCAGGGCGCGCAGAGCAACGGATTTCCCCGACCCTGAACGACCGCTGACAATCATCAGCACCATGTTCCATTTCTCCTCAGGACAACAGATGTGAAGGCCATCTCCTGGTTATGCATCATCCTGATTGCCTTCTGCTTCAGTGATAATTTGATAGAGCTCTTCATCACTTTGGGCCGAACGCAGTCGACGGCAAATGGTTTTATCGGCCAGACGCTTAGCGACCAACGACAGCGTATGCAGATGGGTTTTCGTCTGATCGGCAGGCACCAGCAGCGCGAAGAGGAGATCGACGGGCTGGTTATCAATGGCATCAAAAGCGATGGGTGTTTCAAGCTGCACAAACACGCCCACGGCACGAAGGGTATCCTCTTCCAGTTTGCCGTGCGGGATCGCGATGCCGTTGCCGATACCGGTACTGCCCATTTTTTCACGGGTCAGAATCGCTTCGAAAACCACCTGCGGCGGCAGGCCAAGCTGTTTTGCGGCCAGTTCACTGATAATCTCCAGCGCACGTTTTTTGCTCTGGCAGTGAACCGCACTGCGGGTACATTCCTGGTTAAGGACATTGCTCAGTTGAAGAGCGGAATCGTTGTTCATCATAATTTCACCTAAGCGCTAACTGTACAAATGGTCTGTTGTGTTTCACAACAGGCCGTCCTGCACCCGTTAACTGCCCGGACAATTAGTGTTGTTTCAGTTTATCTTTATGTTTATTGAGCTGTCGCGCAAGCTTATCAATCAAGCCGTCGATAGCAGCGTACATGTCTTGCCCTTCCGCACTGGCATGCAATTCACCCCCGTTAACGTGCAGGGTGGCATCCGAGATATGAGTCACTTTCTCCACTTTCAACACAATATAGACCTGATTAATCCTTTCGAAATACTGCTCGAGTTTTGCAAACTTCGCGTTCACGAAGTCGCGTAAAGCCTCAGTAATTTCGACGTTTTGTCCAGTGATGTTGAGCTGCATAGTGTCTTCCTTATCGGTTGTGTCAGACCAGCTGTTTACGCTGGTTGGACGGCGGAATGGATAAAGACTCTCGATACTTCGCAACAGTACGGCGCGCCACCATAATACCCTGATCGGACAGCATGGTGGTTAACTTACTGTCGCTTAGCGGCTTCGCGGGGTTCTCCGCGGCGATCAACTTCTTCACCAGCGCGCGAATGGCCGTTGACGACGCTTCGCCGCCGCCCTCGGTATTCACATGGCTGGAGAAGAAATACTTAAGCTCAAAAATACCGCGTGGACTGTGCAGATACTTCTGCGTGGTGACACGGGAAATGGTTGATTCATGCATCTCGACGGCCTGGGCGATATCCGCCAGCACCATCGGTTTCATATACTCTTCGCCCTGCTCAAAAAAAGCCTGCTGCTGTTCGACAATACAGCGGCTGACGCGCAGCAGCGTATCATTTCGACTCTCCAGACTTTTGATCAGCCATCGCGCTTCCTGAAGATTGCTGCGAATATATTGATTGTCGGAGTCGTTACGCACGCTGGTGCACATGGAGGCATACTGCTGATTGATTTGCAGGCGAGGAATGCTGTCTGAATTCAGTTCAACGACCCAGCGGCCATTGTGTTTCCTGACCAGCACATCCGGGATCACGTATTCCGGCTCGCTGGTCTGGATCGACTGCCCCGGGCGCGGATCGAGCGACTGGATCAGGTTCACCGCTTCTTTCAGCACCTCTTCCTTCAGGCGCGTGACGCGCATCAGGGAGCGGAAATCGTGGTTCGCCAGCAGATCCAGATGATCGCTGATGATTAGGCGCGCCTCGTCGAGCCATGGCGTCTCTTTGCTGAACTGAGAAAGCTGGATCAACAGGCAGTCGCGCAGATCTTTTGCGGCTACGCCGACCGGATCGAAACGCTGGATGCGCTTCAGAACGGCTTCAACTTCCTCAAGCTCAATATCATCGTCGCCCATGCTTTCCAGAATATCGTCGAGGGTGACGGTCAGATAGCCGGTGTCATCGACGGCATCGACAATGGAGGTGGCAATCGCGCGGTCGGTATCGGAAAAGGGGGTCAGTTCCACCTGCCACATCAGGTAATCCTGCAGCGACTGGGTGGTTTCTCCCTGATAAACCGGTAGCTCATCGTCCTGGTAGTCTGCACGCGTACCGGAAGGCGTTCCGGCGGTGTAGATTTCATCCCAGCTGGCATCCAGCGGAAGCTCGTCGGGCATCTCTTTTTGTTCGAGTGCGTCCGCGGTGTCGAGCGCTTCTGTATCCTGCGATTGCTGGGTGTCTACCTCGTCATGAAGATCGGTTTGTTCCAGCAGGGGGTTACTGTCCAGCGCCTGCTGGAGCTCCTGCTGAAGTTCTAACGTGGACAGTTGCAACAGGCGAATTGCCTGCTGTAGCTGCGGCGTCATCGCCAGTTGTTGGCTGAGCCTTAATTGCAAACCTTGCTTCATGTTCAGAGCATTTTTCTCCGGTTCGGCGTTACGTTACCTCTACCCTATCAGAGTCTGAAGTCTTCCCCAAGATAGACGCGCTTAACATGATCGTCTTCGAGGATCTGCTGCGGCGTACCGTGGGCGATCAAATTGCCCTGGCTCACAATATACGCGCGTTCACACACGGCCAGCGTTTCACGGACGTTATGGTCGGTGATCAGTACGCCAAGCCCGCTGTCGCGCAGGTGTTCAATGATACGTTTAATGTCGATAACCGAGATCGGGTCAACGCCCGCAAACGGTTCATCCAGCAGGATAAATTTCGGGTTGGCGGCCAGCGCGCGAGCAATCTCAACACGACGGCGTTCGCCCCCGGAGAGCGCCTGACCGAGGCTGTCGCGCAGGTGCTCAATGTGGAACTCTTCCATCAGCTCGTTGGCACGGTCCTGACGCTGTTCGCTGGTCAGATCGTTACGAATTTGCAGGACCGCCATCAGGTTATCGTAAACGCTAAGACGACGGAAAATGGAGGCTTCCTGCGGCAGATAGCCGATCCCGCGACGCGCGCGCGCGTGCAGCGGCAGCAGGCTGATGTCTTCATCGTCAATGATAATGTTGCCGGCATCGCGCGGCACAATCCCAACGACCATGTAGAAGGTGGTGGTTTTACCCGCACCGTTCGGGCCAAGCAGCCCTACAATTTCGCCGGAGTTGACGGTCAGACTGACATCTTCTACGACACGGCGGCCCTTGTAGGCCTTCGCGAGATTTTTTGCAGTTAATGTTGCCATAACGAATTAGTTACTCTTCTTCTGTGCCGGGGCCTGGCCTTTACCTTTGTCCTGCAGCTGCGACGGAACCAGTACGGTGGTGACGCGTTTGCCTTTCTCGCTCGAGGCCTGCATTTTTTGCTCTTTAACCAGATAGGTGATCTGGTCGCCGGTAATGTTGCTGTCCAGCTGTTCCAGATACGCATTTCCGGTCAGGATGACAAGGTCCTTCGCCAGCTCATAATGCATATGCGAAGCGTGGCCTTTCACCGGCTTGCCGTTGTCCTGCATCTGGTAGAAGGTGGCCGGGTTGCCGTAACCATCAATGATCTCTTTGCCCTGCTCGCCACCCGGACGGGTCACGACCACTTTGTCGGCGTTAATTTTGATGGTGCCCTGAGTCATGACGACGTTACCGGTGAAGGTGACGACGTTCCCCTGCATATCGAGGGACTGAGTGTCGGACTCGATATGGATCGGCTGGTCGGTATCGCCCGTTACAGCAAGCGCGGGGAGACTGGTCGCCAGCATCGCGCTGGCGATAATTACTTTAAGGCTGAGTTTGTTTGTTTTGAATTTCATAGGAGGTTCTAACCTTTTCAATCAGCTCGGCGTTTTTGCTGCGTAAGTTCCCGCGCATTCTCAAACCGCTGGAATTAAATGTTGTGCCATACAGTGTGACCAGATCCTGCGAGGTCACGTCCTGGGTAACCAGGTTGATCTGAGCATTATCCGTCGTAATTTTTCGAAGTTGTGAGTCCGCGGTCAGGGCGTTGACTTCAACGTGGCCATACAGATAAAGCATACGGTCATTTGTCAGTTTTGCCCGATCTGACTTAATTGACCACGTCGGCACTTTGTCTTTATCAAATGTGGTCATGACGGGCTGGGTAAACCATGAAACACCGTCATCTGAAAAATATTCAACATGCTGGGCAATCAGGCGATAGTTCAGCGCGCCTTCCGGGCTATAGACCACGGTGTCGCTGTGATCGCTTTTATAGGTTGGATCGTTATTGTTGATCGCTTCCGTTTGCGTTTCGTCGCGATCGGCAAGGTTCACGCCAATCAATACCAGTGCGACAAGCGCAAGCAAAATGATAATCCAACGTCTGGTTTTACTCATATCGATTGCCCTTTGGCCTCATCAAGCTTGCCCTGCGCCAGCAGAAGCAGATCGCAGACTTCACGGACGGCACCGCGGCCACCGTTGATGTGGGTAACGTAGTCCGCGCGCGGGATCAGCAGCGGATGCGCATCAGCAACGGCGATACTCAGCCCGACTTCAGCCATCACGGGCCAGTCAATCAGATCGTCCCCGATGTAGGCCACGTTTTCTGGTGCGATAGCCAGTTTACCCAGTAAATCCTTAAACGCCGCCATTTTATCGGATTGACCTTGATAAAGATGGGTAATGCCTAAGGTTTCACAGCGATCTTCTACCAGTTTAGCGTTTCGCCCGGTGATGATCGCCACCTCAATACCGGAGGTGAGCGCACAGCGGATACCGTAGCCGTCGCGAACGTTAAACGCTTTCAGCTCTTCACCATTGTTGCCCATGTAGATCAGACCATCGGAAAGTACCCCATCCACATCCAGAATGAGCAGACGAATGTTTTCCGCCTTTGCCATCATTTGGGTACTCACCGGGCCATAACAGGTTGCAAGGGATGCACCCGCATTACTCATTGTCTTATCCTTCTTTACACTACGCCTGCGCGCAGCAGATCATGCATATGTACCACACCCAGCAACTGGTCGCCATCGGCAACCATAACGGAGGTGATATGGCGGGACTGCATCAGGTTCAGCACATCCACGGCCAGCGTACCCGGACGCACGCGGATGCCGCCCGGCGTCATCACATCGGCAATGCCGAGCGTGCGGACATCGACACCCATGTCGAACACGCGACGCAGGTCGCCATCGGTGAAGATCCCCTGAATTTTCATTAGATCGTCGCACACCACCGTCATACCCAGATTCTTGCGGGTGATCTCCAGCAGCGCATCACGCAGGGAGGCCTCTTTACTGACGTGAGGAATCTCATCCCCGGTGTGCATGATATCGTTTACCCGAAGCAGTAGCTTGCGCCCCAGCGCACCGCCCGGGTGGGAAAGCGCGAAATCTTCCGGCGTAAAACCGCGGGCTTCGAGCAGTGCGACGGCAAGCGCATCCCCCACGACCAGCGCGGCGGTGGTGCTGGACGTCGGCGCCAGGCCGAGCGGACAGGCCTCCTTGGGCACTTTCACGCACAGGTGAATATCGGCCGCACGCGCCATGCTACTTTCTGGACGGCTGGTCATGCAAATAAGCGGTACCTGCAGTCGCTTCAGCACCGGGATCAGCGCCAGAATTTCATTGGACTCACCGGAGTTGGACAGCGCGATGACGATATCCTGTGGCGTGACCATACCCAGGTCGCCGTGCGCGGCTTCCCCCGGATGGACAAAGAAGGAGGAGGTTCCGGTGCTGGCAAACGTGGCCGCCATTTTGCGTCCAATGTGGCCGGACTTACCCATCCCCATCACCACGACTTTGCCGGCACAGTAGAACATCTTCTCACAAGCCAGACTAAAATCCTGATTAATGTACTGATCTAACTGCGCCAGACCTTCACGTTCAATCTCCAGAACCTCTTTGCCTGCCTTCTGAAAGTCAAAACCCGGCTGCAATTCTATTTGCGACATAATGCGTTTCCGTTTACCCAGAGAGAAGAGGCGAGAGCCAGTACAGCATCGCCATCCATACGATAAATCCACCCGTCAGCAGCGCGCCTGCGCCTTTGCCGATCTGTCGTTGCCGCCGCCAGCAGAGCAGGGCAAATATCACGCTGACCAATAACATCACGCCGTAGTCGCGTGAGAACGCCAGAGGATTAAAGGGCCCTGGCGTAATCAGGGCCGGCAGCCCCATCACAATGGCGATATTAAAAATGTTAGAACCGATGATATTACCAATGGCAATGTCATCCTCACCTTTACGCGCCCCCGCAATGGCCGTGGCCAGCTCCGGCAGGCTGGTACCGATGGCAATCACCGTCAGGCCAATGGTCAGTTCGCTGATGGCGAAATAGTTCGCCAGCACCGTCGCGTTATCCACGACCATGCGCGTTGCCATCGGCATGATGATCAGCGCAACGCCAAGCCAGAGCAGGGCAACAGGCAGCGTGCCTTCCCGCGGCAGTTCGGCGACCTGCTCGCGCGTGAGGCTATCCTGGCCCTGTTTCTCAGCCAGACGGGCGATTTTAACACTATACAGCAGCCAAATGACGGCCAGCGCCAGCAGGAAAATGCCGTCGCTGTAGCTCAGTACACCATCATAAAATACGCAGCCTGCCAGCAGGCTTACAATTAACATTAGCGGCAATTCACGGCGCAGAACATCAGAATGCACGCGAAATGGATGGAGCAGGGCGGCCAGGCCTAAAATCAAGAGTATATTGACGATGTTCGAGCCAATCGCGGTGCCTACCGCGAGGTCTAACTGACCATGCAGCGAAGCCGTGACCGAGACGATGATTTCCGGAAGTGACGTTCCCACGCTGACTACGGTCATCCCGATAACGACAGGCGGTACGCCCGTCAGGCGACACAGGATAGATGCAGCAAACACTAAACGGTCAGCACTGTAGACCACCAAAAGTAAACCAATTATTAACAGTGCTGTTGCTAAAAGCATCAAAAGTCCTTTCTTCAGGTATACTCGTCGGTCCATCGCGCGGGAATGGCTGGACTGCATACAGTCTGAGGCGTAACGAATTCCTAATTTTGACTTTATGCGCCGGAAAAGTAAAACAAATGCCAGCTTTCGCTAACCTCAACGGCTATTATTCTGTAAAAATGCGCAGTTGAGGGCTGATTCAGGCGGCATGCCTTAACGTGAGCTGGGTAATAAAGGATCCATAAATGAGCCAAACGATGGCGAATTTAGTCGATGTTCGCGGTGTGAGTTTTTCTCGCGCCAACAGATTGATATTTGATGATATTTCGTTGACCGTACCGCGTGGCAAGATCACTGCCATCATGGGGCCGTCCGGGATCGGTAAAACGACCCTGCTGCGCCTTATTGGTGGGCAGATCCCACCGGATAGCGGCGAAATCCTCTTTGATGGCGAAAACATCCCGGAGATGTCGCGCTCGCGCCTGTATACTGTCCGCAAACGCATGAGCATGCTCTTTCAGTCGGGGGCTTTATTCACCGACATGAACGTCTTCGATAACGTGGCCTATCCGCTGCGCGAGCATACCAGCCTGCCGCCTGAACTGCTGAAAAGTACGGTAATGATGAAGCTCGAAGCCGTCGGTTTGCGGGGCGCCGCGAAGCTGATGCCTTCGGAGCTGTCCGGCGGCATGGCGCGCCGCGCCGCGCTGGCACGCGCAATTGCATTGGAACCAGATTTAATCATGTTCGACGAACCGTTTGTTGGACAGGATCCCATCACGATGGGCGTGCTGGTGAAGCTCATCTCTGAGCTGAACAGCGCGCTGGGCGTTACCTGCATTGTCGTCTCTCACGATGTACCGGAAGTATTGAGCATTGCCGATTACGCCTATATTGTGGCGGACAAAAAGATCGTCGCACACGGCAGCGCCCAGGCGCTGCAGGAAAATTGCGATCCGCGCGTGCGGCAGTTCCTTGACGGTATTGCAGATGGCCCTGTGCCGTTCCGCTACCCGGCGGGCGACTATCGTGACGATTTACTGGGAATAGGGAGTTAAGCCACTCATGCTGCTAAATGCGTTGGCCGCTCTCGGACACCGTGGCATAAAAACCATCAGGACGTTCGGGCGCGCCGGATTGATGTTATTCAACGCGCTGGTCGGCAAGCCGGAATTCCGCAAGCACGCGCCGCTGCTGGTGCGGCAGCTTTATAATGTCGGCGTGCTGTCGATGCTCATCATCATTGTCTCCGGTCTGTTTATCGGCATGGTGCTTGGGCTGCAGGGCTATCTTGTTCTGACAACGTACAGTGCTGAAACCAGCCTCGGGATGCTGGTGGCGCTCTCGCTGCTGCGTGAACTGGGCCCGGTTGTGGCGGCGCTGCTGTTCGCCGGGCGCGCGGGGTCGGCATTAACGGCTGAAATTGGCCTGATGCGAGCGACCGAGCAGCTCTCCAGCATGGAGATGATGGCGGTCGATCCGCTGCGTCGCGTGATCTCGCCGCGTTTCTGGGCGGGAGTGATCTCTTTACCGTTACTGACTATTCTGTTTGTCGCCGTGGGTATCTGGGGCGGTTCGCTGGTTGGCGTGCACTGGAAAGGCATTGATGCCGGTTTCTTCTGGTCCGCGATGCAGGACGCCATCGACCTGCGAATGGATCTGATTAACTGCCTGATTAAAAGCGTTGTGTTTGCCATTACGGTCACCTGGATTGCATTGTTCAACGGTTACGATGCAATCCCAACGTCGGCGGGCATTAGCCGCGCAACTACACGTACAGTCGTACATTCGTCGCTGGCCGTACTGGGTCTGGATTTTGTGCTCACCGCACTGATGTTTGGGAATTGAGTTCATGCAAACGAGAAAAAATGAAATTTGGGTCGGTGTATTCCTGCTGCTGGCGCTGCTGGCCGCGCTGTTTATCTGCCTGCGAGCGGCGGATATCACCTCAGTGCGCACCGAACCAACGTATCGCATCTATGCCACCTTCGATAACATCGGCGGTCTGAAGGCGCGTTCACCGGTCCGCATCGGCGGCGTGGTGATCGGACGCGTAGCTGACATCACGCTTGACGAGAAAACCTATCTGCCGCGCGTCGCGATGGATATCGAAGAACGTTACAACCATATCCCGGACACCAGTTCCCTTTCTATCCGTACTTCCGGTCTGCTGGGTGAACAATATCTGGCCCTGAACGTCGGCTTTGAAGATCCCGAGCTGGGAACGACTATCCTTAAAGACGGTAGCGTTATCCAGGACACCAAGTCCGCCATGGTGCTGGAAGATATGATTGGTCAGTTCCTTTACAACAGTAAAGGGGATGATAAAAAGTCTGACAATGCCCCTGCGCAGAGTGAAGACCATACCAATGCGGCACCGACCCCAGGTGCGGCGAATTAATATCAGGAGAAGTAATTCATGTTTAAACGACTGTTAATGGTTGCCATGCTGGTCATCGCTCCTCTTACCGCGGCTCATGCTGCGGATCAGAGCAACCCGTACAAACTGATGGACGAAGCGGCGAAAAAGACTTTCGACCGTCTTAAAAACGAACAGCCTAAAATTCGTGCTAATCCTGATTATCTGCGTGACATCGTTGACCAGGAGCTGCTGCCGTATGTGCAGATTAAATACGCAGGTGCGCTGGTGCTGGGCCGTTATTACAAAGACGCAACCCCTGCGCAGCGCGAAGCCTACTTTGCCGCGTTTCGTGAATACCTGAAGCAGGCGTATGGTCAGGCGCTGGCGATGTACCACGGTCAGACCTATCAGATTGCGCCTGAGCAGCCGCTGGGCGATGCGACTATCATCCCTATCCGCGTGACGATCAACGATCCAAATGGTCGTCCGCCGGTGCGTCTGGATTTCCAGTGGCGTAAAAACAGCCAGACCGGTCACTGGCAGGCGTATGACATGATTGCCGAAGGGGTAAGCATGATCACCACCAAACAGAACGAATGGAGCGACCTGCTGCGCACCAAAGGCATCGATGGCCTGACCGCGCAGCTGCAGTCCATTGCTCGTCAGAAAATTAGTCTGGACGAGAAGAAGTAATGTCACAGCAACTGAGCTGGTCGCGTGAAGGCGAGACGTTAAAGCTGTCCGGTGAACTGGATCAGGATCTGCTGAACCCACTGTGGGACAAACGCCATGAAGCGATGCAGGGCGTGACGCTTATTGACTTAACCGACGTCTCGCGGGTGGATACGGCGGGTGTGGCGCTGCTGGCCCATCTGGTTGCGGTAGGGAAAAAGCAAGGGGCAAGCGTCACGCTTCACGGCGCGAGCGATAATGTCGTCACCCTTGCACAGCTCTACAATCTGCCTCAGGACGTCCTGCCTCGTTAATATTTTCAGTGCGTTACTTCCGAAAGCCCTGACAGTTTCATCGTCGGGGCTTTTTGCTTGTTTAAGACGACGCCACTTTGCTCTAAGATGTTGGGCTTGTTTTCTCTATCAGATGATTAAGAGCCCATGGAAAATCATGAAATCCAGACAGTGCTGATGAATGCACTCTCCCTTCAGGAAGCCCACGTCACTGGCGATGGCAGTCACTTCCAGGTTATTGCTGTGGGTGAGATGTTCGACGGTATGAGCCGTGTGAAGAAGCAGCAGGCTGTGTACGCGCCGCTGATGGAATATATTGCGGATAACCGCATCCACGCCCTGTCGATTAAAGCGTTCACCCCGCAAGAGTGGGCACGCGATCGCAAACTAAACGGTTTTTGAGCTGAGGGCGACAGGCCCGCAGCACGGTTGAATTTATAAGAGAGCACACAATGGACAAATTTCGTGTACAGGGGCCAACGCGTCTCCAGGGCGAAGTCACAATTTCTGGCGCGAAAAACGCCGCGCTGCCAATCCTCTTTGCTGCGCTGCTCGCGGAAGAGCCGGTAGAAATTCAGAACGTACCGAAGCTGAAAGATATCGACACCACCATGAAGCTGCTCACCCAGCTGGGCACGAAAGTTGAGCGCAACGGTTCCGTCTGGATCGACGCCAGCAAGGTGAACAACTTCTCTGCTCCTTACGATCTGGTGAAAACCATGCGTGCATCCATCTGGGCGCTTGGCCCGCTGGTGGCGCGTTTTGGTCAGGGTCAGGTCTCTCTGCCGGGCGGCTGCGCCATCGGTGCGCGTCCGGTTGACCTGCACATCTTTGGTCTGGAGAAACTGGGCGCAGAGATCAAGCTGGAAGAAGGTTACGTTAAGGCATCCGTGAACGGTCGTCTGAAAGGCGCGCACATCGTCATGGACAAAGTGAGCGTGGGCGCAACGGTCACCATTATGTCTGCGGCGACGCTGGCAGAGGGTACCACTATCATCGAAAACGCCGCGCGCGAGCCGGAAATTGTGGATACCGCCAACTTCCTCGTGGCGCTGGGCGCGAAAATTTCAGGTCAGGGCACCGACCGTATCACCATCGAAGGCGTTGAGCGCCTGGGCGGTGGCGTATACCGCGTACTGCCGGACCGTATCGAAACCGGGACCTTCCTGGTCGCCGCGGCGATCTCGGGCGGCAAGATTGTTTGTCGCAACGCGCAGCCAGATACTCTGGATGCGGTGCTGGCGAAGCTGCGTGATGCGGGCGCGGATATCGAAATCGGTGAAGACTGGATCAGCCTTGATATGCACGGCCAGCGTCCAAAGGCGGTCAATGTGCGTACGGCGCCACATCCTGCGTTCCCGACCGATATGCAGGCCCAGTTCACCTTGCTGAACCTGGTCGCCGAAGGTACGGGCTTCATCACTGAAACGATTTTCGAAAACCGCTTTATGCACGTACCGGAGCTGATCCGTATGGGGGCTCATGCTGAGATCGAAAGTAATACCGTGATTTGCCATGGCGTTGAGAAACTGTCAGGTGCTCAGGTGATGGCAACCGATCTGCGTGCATCTGCAAGCCTGGTGCTGGCGGGTTGTATCGCGGAAGGCACAACGATCGTGGATCGTATCTATCACATCGATCGCGGTTATGAGCGTATCGAAGATAAACTGCGCGCGCTGGGTGCCAATATTGAGCGTGTGAAGGGCGAGTAATCGTTCCGGCAGCCCCCTGCCAGACATGACCGGGGGGTTGCTGTTCCTGTCAAAAAAACGCGTTATTCCTGCGGTTCTTTTTTCACTTTTCTCTGGCGAATCATGCGCGATCTGTCGATAAATTCATGGGTAATGGGATCGTGATAGCGTGAAGGCCAAATCACCCACGGGTGCGTTTCCAGCGCCGTTGCGATAATTAATTCTCCCTTGGGCCAGGGGCGGGTGAGGGCGTTTGCCAGAGTTGAAGAACTCAGTCCATGGCGGCGGGACTCTGCTGCCAGTGAAGTGCCTCTTTTGCGCAGTGCGGCAATAATATCAGCCGTGTGCCAGTCGATAAATTTCGTATCCATAACGCTGTCCTTAAGTTCGGATTCAACTACGCCGTTTCTTCTGAAACGACGGGGTTTACTATACCCATTTCAAACTTTTGTTCTAAAAAGTTCGCGTTACTTGATGGGATATTCAGAATAAGACACGGCTTTATTCATGCGGTCTCTAAACCGATGAATTTACAGGAATGCGGAATTTACAGGAGTATACTCGCCTCTCCCCGTCATGGTCGCGGGGAGAGACAAGAGGGGATTAACGGTCGCGCTGAACAGCGATGTGGGCAAGGCCAATCAGTGCATCGCGCCACGGGCTGTCGGGAATAACCTGGAGAGCTTCGATGGCTTTATCGGCTTCTTCTTCCGCACGCTGGCGCGTCCATTCCAGCGATCCGCAGATAGCCATGGCTTCCAGCACGGGTTCCAGAAGATGGCGGCCATTTCCCTGCTCGATCGCCTCACGGATCATTTTCGCCTGGTCGGCCGTACCGTTGTGCATAGCATGGAGCAGCGGTAGGGTCGGTTTGCCTTCGTTCAGGTCGTCACCCACGTTTTTGCCGAGCGTCTCGCCGTCCGCACTGTAGTCCAGCAGATCATCAATCAGCTGGAAGGCCGTACCCAGATAGCGGCCATAGTCCTGCAGGCCTTTTTCCTGGGCTTCGGTACAGTCAGCCAGAATGCCGGAACACTGGGCAGCCGCTTCAAACAGGCGCGCGGTTTTGCTGTAGATGACGCGCATGTAGTTTTCTTCGGTAATGTCCGGATCGTTGACGTTCATCAGCTGCAGCACTTCGCCTTCAGCAATCACGTTTACGGCTTCAGACATCACTTCCAGCACTTTCAGGGAACCCAGGCTGGTCATCATCTGGAAGGCGCGGGTATAGATAAAATCCCCCACCAGGACGCTGGCAGCGTTACCGAAGGCGGCGTTTGCCGTGGCTTTACCACGACGCATATCCGATTCATCCACCACATCGTCATGCAGAAGCGTCGCCGTGTGAATAAATTCGATGAGCGCTGCGATAGTGATGTGGGCATTTCCCTGATAACCAACGGCTCTGGCAGCCAGAATAGCGATCATCGGACGAATGCGTTTACCGCCGCCGCTGACGATGTAATAGCCCAACTGATTGATCAGTTGAACGTCAGAGTTGAGTTGCTCCAGGATTGCTGCATTCACACCCGCCATATCTTGCGCGGTTAACTCGTTGATTTTTTCTAAATTCATCGCAAAAGCCGGGCTTTTTATCCTGTTGATCCCATCTTCAATGGGGTAACGAAGGGTTTCGGTTTATCAATAGTAGTGCTGATTGTACTGAAAAAACGGCTCAGATAAACGTTACCGTACGTGTTGTGTTTTTTTTCTTCATGTATTGACGGTAGCACTTGTCAAAGGCTCGCGTTTTGCGTAATATTCGCGCCCTATTGTGAATATTTATAGCGCACTCTGATTCATACGAGGACGTGCGCGGAAGCGGAGTTTATATGTACGCGGTTTTCCAAAGTGGTGGTAAACAACACCGAGTAAGCGAAGGTCAGACCGTTCGCCTGGAAAAGCTGGACATCGCAACTGGCGAATCTGTTGAGTTCGCAGAAGTTCTGATGATCGCAAACGGTGAAGAAGTCAAAATCGGCGTTCCTTTCGTTGATGGCGGCGTTATCAAAGCTGAAGTTGTTGCACACGGTCGTGGCGAGAAAGTTAAAATCGTTAAGTTTCGTCGTCGTAAGCACTACCGTAAGCAGCAGGGCCACCGTCAGTGGTTCACTGATGTGAAAATTACTGGCATCAGCGCCTAAGACCTGAGGAGAGATTTAAATGGCACATAAAAAGGCTGGCGGCTCCACACGTAACGGTCGCGATTCAGAAGCTAAACGCCTGGGCGTTAAGCGTTTCGGTGGCGAATCCGTTCTGGCGGGTAGCATCATCGTTCGTCAACGTGGTACCAAATTCCACGCTGGCAACAACGTAGGTTGCGGTCGTGACCACACTCTGTTTGCTAAAGCAGACGGTAAAGTGAAATTTGAAGTTAAAGGCCCGAACAACCGTAAATACATCAGCATCGTTGCTGAGTAAGGTTTTCTCGGTCCGGTAACGGATTAAAGCCCCGCAACCTGTTGCGGGGCTTTTTACATTGGAAACCCGGTAATTTTTTCTGTAGGGAAAACGGGCATGAAGCAGCAGGCCGGCATAGGAATTCTTTTGGCGCTCACCACCGCAATGTGCTGGGGTGCGCTGCCAATTGCAATGAAGCAGGTACTGGAAGTGATGGAGCCGCCTACGGTGGTCTTTTATCGCTTTCTGATGGCAAGCATCGGCCTCGGGGCCATTCTGGCCGTCAAAGGTAAGCTTCCTCCCCTGCGGCTCTTCCGTAAACCGCGCTGGCTGGTGTTGCTGGCTATTGCGACGGGCGGTCTGTTCGGTAACTTCATCCTGTTCAGCTCTTCCCTACAGTATCTCAGCCCCACGGCGTCGCAGGTGATAGGTCAGCTTTCACCGGTGGGGATGATGGTTGCCAGCGTCTTTATCCTCAAGGAGAAGATGCGCGGTACCCAGATTATCGGGGCGAGCATGCTGTTGTGCGGTCTGGTGATGTTCTTCAACACCAGTCTGATAGAGATTTTTACCCGCCTGACGGATTACACATGGGGTGTAATTTTTGGTGTGGGGGCAGCAACGGTCTGGGTGAGCTATGGCGTCGCACAAAAGGTGTTATTGCGCCGACTTGCCTCACAGCAGATCCTCTTTTTGCTGTACACTTTGTGTACAATAGCATTGCTGCCGTTAGCGAAGCCGGGTGTCATTACCCAACTTAGCGACTGGCAACTGGCGTGCCTCATTTTTTGTGGTCTCAACACGCTGGTTGGCTATGGCGCGCTGGCCGAAGCGATGGCGCGCTGGCAGGCAGCACAGGTGAGCGCGTTAATCACGCTCACCCCGCTGTTTACGCTGTTATTTTCAGATTTGTTATCAATGGCCTGGCCCGATGTCTTCGTCAGACCGATGCTCAACCTGTTGGGTTATCTCGGTGCGTTTGTCGTGGTTGCGGGCGCGATGTATTCCGCCATTGGTCATCGTCTTTGGGGACGTTGGCGCAAAAATGAAGCGGTTGTAGTAGTCCCCCGCTCAGGCGAATGAGTTACGGAGAGTAAAATGAAGTTTGTTGATGAAGCGACGATCCTGGTCGTGGCTGGTGATGGCGGCAATGGTTGCGTGAGCTTCCGCCGTGAAAAGTATATCCCTCGTGGCGGCCCTGACGGCGGCGACGGCGGGGATGGTGGTGACGTGTGGCTGGAGGCGGATGAGAACCTCAACACGCTGATCGACTACCGTTTCGAAAAATCTTTCCGCGCTGAACGTGGCCAGAACGGCCAGAGCCGTGACTGTACCGGCAAACGCGGTAAAGACGTCACCATTAAAGTTCCGGTCGGTACGCGCGTGATTGACCAGGGAACCGGTGAAACCATGGGTGACATGACCAAACACGGTCAGCGCCTGATGGTGGCTAAAGGCGGCTGGCACGGTCTGGGTAACAGTCGTTTCAAATCTTCCGTTAACCGTACCCCGCGTCAGAAAACGATGGGTACGCCGGGCGATAAGCGCGACCTGCAGCTGGAGCTGATGCTTCTGGCTGACGTGGGCATGCTGGGTATGCCAAACGCCGGTAAATCGACGTTCATTCGCGCCGTTTCTGCGGCGAAACCAAAAGTGGCGGACTATCCGTTTACCACGCTGGTACCAAGCCTGGGCGTTGTCCGTATGGATAACGAGAAGAGCTTTGTGGTCGCGGATATTCCGGGCCTGATTGAAGGCGCTGCGGAAGGCGCGGGTCTGGGTATTCGCTTCCTGAAACACCTTGAGCGTTGCCGCGTGCTGCTGCACCTTATCGATATCGATCCTATCGACGGTTCCGATCCGGTTGAAAACGCCCGCATCATCATCGGTGAGCTGGAAAAATACAGCGAGAAACTGGCAAATAAACCACGCTGGCTGGTCTTCAACAAGATCGACATGATGGACAAAGCTGAAGCGGAAGCTAAAGCGAAAGCGATTGCTGACGCAATGGGTTGGGAAGATAAGTACTACCTGATCTCTGCGGCAAGCCAGGTTGGCGTGAAAGACCTCTGCTGGGATGTGATGACCTTCATCATCGAGAACCCAATCGTTCAGGCGGAAGAAGCTAAACAGCCTGAAAAAGTCGAATTCATGTGGGATGACTACCACCGCCAGCAGCTCGAAGAGCTTGAAGCGGAAGAGGATGATGAAGACTGGGACGATGACTGGGATGAAGACGACGAAGAAGGCGTCGAGTTCATCTACAAGCACTAATCGCTGTCCAGAGCCCCCATTATGGGGGCTTTTTTATTCCAGCGTTGCGGGCAGCCAGCAGCTGGCGATTAAACCGCCTTCAGCACCATTCTCCAGCTTCAGCCTGCCGTGGTGAAGCTGCACGATGCGCTGCACGATGCTCAGGCCCAGACCGCTGCCTCCGTAGCGCTGATCAAGACGGCGGAACGGCTCGGTAATCGACTGCTGGTGCGCTTCATCAATCCCCGGCCCCTGATCGATAACGCCGATCTGCGTCCCGCCGTCGACCTCGGTTAATGTCACCGTAATCGTTGTCCCTGTCGGGCTGTAGCGCCCGGCATTCTCCAGCAGGTTGCGCAGCATCAGGCGCAGGAGCACGGCGTCTCCCTGAACCGTGAGCGCGCTTTTAGCGGGCCAAATCACCGTATGCTCTTTGGCTTCATGCCCCAGGCCGAGAGGTTCAATGATATTTTCCGTCCAGCTCACGGTTTCGTAGTGGCCGCTGGCCATTGCCTGCCCCGCACGGGCCAGCATCAGCAGCTGTTCAACGGTATGCATGAGCTGATCGATACGACTTATCAGCGTTTCGGCCTGTGGCGCGCCAGACTGCGCCATCAGCTCCAGATGAAGCCGGATACCGGCAAGAGGCGTTCGGAGCTCGTGTGCGGCGTCTGCGGTGAAGAGACGCTCCTGTTGAATGGTATTGTCCAGCCGGGCGAGTAGCTGGTTCAGGGAGGTCGTCACCGCGCCGATTTCTTCCATGTCGGAATACATAGGTAGCGGGGTTAAGTTATCGGCCGAACGGTTAGCGAGGCTGTCGCGGAGCTTATTCAGCGGCCGGGTTATCCAGGTGACCGCCCAAAAAGAGAAGAGCAGGGTGAAGCTGACCATGACCAGGGAAGGGACCAGCAGCGAGGCAATCGCCTCGCGGATCTCTTTTTCGACATGGTTATTGCGCGCTTTCGCCGACAGCGTTTCATTCACCAGAAAGCCAATCTGCTCACGGCTTTCGTGCCACAGCCAGATGACGCTTATCAGCTGGAAAAACAGGAGGATCACCGCCAGCAGCACCATCAAACGCCGACGCATGCTGTTCATTTCTGGCTCTCCAGACGGTAGCCGACGCCGCGGACGGTTTTGATCCTGTCCTTGCCGAGCTTACGCCGCAGGTTGTGGATGTGGACCTCAAGGGTATTTGATCCGGGATCGTCCTGCCAGGAGTAGATATCCTGCTGGAGCGTCTCTCTGTGCACCGTTTGCCCGCTGCGCATGATAAGACGCGTAAGCAAGGCGAACTCTTTTGGCGTCACCTCTACGGCCTGATTCTGTCGCAATACCTGCTGGGTCTGCAAATTCAGCGTAATATCGCCGTCGGTCAGTAAGTTGTCACTATGCCCCTGATAGCGGCGAATCAACGCCCGTACCCGAGCCTGCAGCTCCGCGAGCGCAAAGGGCTTCACCAGGTAATCATCTGCGCCGGCGTCGAGGCCGGTGATACGATCTTCAATGGCATCGCGTGCCGTCAGGATCAATACCGGGTTGGCGATACCGCGGCGTCGCCACTGGCTGAGCAGCGTGGCCCCGTCTTTATCCGGCAAGCCCAAATCGAGGATCACCAGACTGTATTCGCCGCTCTGGATCAGGGCATCCGCCTCTGCTGCGGTGCCGGCACAGTCGAGGGCGTACCCTTCATTCGCCAGCCCTAGCGCCAGCCCTTCCTGCAATAACAGATCGTCTTCAACTATAAGTAGTTTCATCGCTAGTTATTCTGGTAGATGTCCTTATAAAGCCTGCTTTCGAAGCGAACAAGCGGAATACGGCGGTTGCGCTGGTCGGTCGGTTCGACGGCATAGCCGGAAAGATACTGCACGAATGCCATGCGCTGTCCGCTGGCGGTAGTGATGAAGCCTGCAAGGTTGTAAACCCCCTGCAGCGAGCCTGTTTTCGCGGAGACTTTGCCGTCCACGCCGGCGGCGTGAAGCCCCGCGCGATACTGCAGTGAACCGTCATGCCCGGCCAGCGGCAGCATTGAAATAAAGTTTAGCTCAGTGTCATGCTGTGCAATGTACTGAAGCACCTGCATCATCGTGGCCGGAGAGATCAAATTATGGCGCGACAGGCCGGAGCCATCGACGGCGATGGTATTCCCCAGATCGATCCCGGCCTGCTGGCGCAGGATCTGACGAACCGCGTCTGAGCCCGCGCGCCAGGTTCCAGGCACGCCGAAACGGGCGTGACCAATCATGCGGAACACCGTATCGGCAATCATGTTGTCCGACTTTTTCAGCATGATTCGCAGTAAATCGTGCAGCGGCGCAGACTGTTTGCTGGCGACGACCGTACCGGGCTGGTTGGCCTGCGTCTGGCGAAGCAGCGTGCCGGTGTAAGTGATGCCCGCTTGTTTCAGTTCATCCTTCAGAATGGCGCCCGCATAGCTTGCGCCATCCTGTATTGCAAAGGCCAACGGCAGCGGATCGGTGCGCTGCGTCAGGCAGCCGGTAAGCGTGAAGCGGTTAAGATCGCCGGGCACGACGTCCAGCTCACAGTACTGCGCATCCGGGGATCCTTTCGCCAGCGTGCGGACCTGGCTAAACATCGTGACCGGATAGTAGGACGCGATGCGGATGAACGCTAAATCATCAGGCTTTGGCGCGCTGTAAAGCGAAACCGAGAAGCAGTTTCGGTCAACAATCGCGGCGGCGGGCGGAGCGCTAAAGCACTGGGTCATGTCGTTCCACGGCCAGCCGGGTGCTTTATCGTGGCTGGCAAAAATGGAGGTATCGATCAGCACGTTACCATCGATTTTCTGCACGCCAGATTTTTTCAGCACCGCAACCATATTGCGGATATCCTGGCGCTTAAAGGTCGGATCGCCGCCAAAACGGGCGATAAGATCGCCTTTTAGTTCGCCAGCCTCGACGTTACCTTTAGTCTCGAGTGTGGTCGTAAAGCGGAAGTCGGGCCCGAGCTGGAGCAGGGCGGCGAGGGCAGTGATCACCTTTTGGGTACTGGCAGGCAGCGCCATCTGTTGACTGTGATAGTCAATCTCCGGAGCCTGTGCGCCAACCTTCTGCACCATCAGGGCGAGGTTCGCGCCTGCGGGGAGCTGATTAATGTACTCATCAACGTTCGCGGCCTGGGCGGTGAACGTTATACTGGTAGTCAATCCGATGATAAATCTGGAAAATCGCATAATCTCGCGCTAACAACCCGAAAACAAACCGTCATACTACGGTGCATGGCACTGCAAAGTAAACGATGACCCATAGTGAACTTCGCGGTAAAATGCATATCAAATTGAAAAATTGCTGCTGACCTGGGGCGCTGCTCCCGGGTCGGTTTTCTTTTTGCTTCTTGCCCGCTTAGGGGGGCAGGAGCAGGGAACACTGCTCCCAACAGGAATGTTTAAGAGGTATAACAAATGCAAGCTATTCCGATGACCTTACGTGGTGCCGAAAAACTGCGCGAAGAGCTGGATTTCCTGAAATCCGTGCGTCGTCCTGAAATCATCGCCGCTATCGCGGATGCGCGCGAGCATGGCGACCTGAAAGAGAACGCTGAATATCACGCTGCGCGTGAACAGCAGGGCTTTTGTGAAGGGCGTATTAAAGATATCGAAGCCAAACTCTCCAATGCACAGGTTATCGATATCACCAAAATGCCTAACAACGGGCGTGTGATCTTTGGTTCTACCGTTACCGTGCTGAACCTGGATAATGACGAAGAGCAGACCTATCGCATCGTGGGTGATGATGAAGCAGACTTCAAACAGAACCTGATTTCAGTGAACTCGCCGATTGCTCGTGGCCTGATTGGCAAAGAGCAGGACGATGTCGTCACCATCCGCACCCCTGGCGGCGAAGTGGAATACGAAATTATTAAGGTTGAATACCTGTAATTCGCTTCTCTACTAAGATGTTGATACATTGTAAAGAAAAGAAAAAGGCCGCATAGCGGCCTTTTATCAACTCAAGGAGCATGGCATTTTGCTCGCCTGCTGACAGAAATCCCTCGTTTCACACAGAAAATGTGTTCGATTCAGGATATCCTTAGCGTGGCAGCGAGATTTTACGCTCTGTAGATGGGCGGTAGAGCACCAGCGTTTTACCGATGACCTGTACATTACAGGCGCCGGTTTCGCGCACGATGGCTTCCACGATCAGGTTTTTAGTGTCTCTGTCTTCAGAGGCGATTTTCACCTTGATCAGCTCGTGGTGTTCCAGCGCTTGTTCAATCTCGGCAAGCACCCCTTCGGTCAAACCATTGTTGCCAAGCATCACTACAGGCTTGAGCGGATGTGCCAGACCTTTAAGGTGCTGTTTTTGTTTAGTACTCAGATTCATCGTATATTTTTGCTTACGTTGGGATTGAAAACGGTTCATTCTACCGCCATCTCCCTTATATCGCCAAATAGCTGCGTAGAAATTTACGTCACAGGCAAGAAACGATGAACCAGGACGGAAATGTTAAATGACAGGTAAAAAGCGTTCTGCCAGCTCCAGCCGCTGGCTTCAGGAACACTTTAGCGATAAATATGTTCAACAGGCACAGAAAAAGGGGTTACGTTCCCGTGCCTGGTTTAAACTTGATGAAATACAGCAAAGTGACAAACTTTTTAAGCCGGGGATGACGGTTGTTGACCTCGGTGCGGCACCTGGCGGATGGTCCCAGTATGCGGTAACGCAGATCGGCGGAACGGGCCGAATCATCGCGTGCGATCTTTTACCAATGGATCCCATCGTCGGTGTCGACTTCCTTCAGGGCGACTTTCGTGATGAATTAGTGCTGAAAGCGTTACTTGATCGTGTAGGTGAAAGTAAGGTCCAGGTTGTCATGTCAGATATGGCACCAAATATGTGCGGAACACCGGCGGTGGATATCCCCCGCGCCATGTATCTGGTGGAGCTAGCGTTAGAAATGAGTCGTGATGTACTAGCGCCTGGTGGTAGTTTTGTTGTGAAGGTGTTTCAGGGCGAAGGTTTCGAGGAGTATCTTAAGGAAATTCGCTCCCTGTTTGCGAAGGTTAAAGTTCGTAAGCCGGACTCTTCCCGGGCCCGTTCCCGTGAAGTGTATATTGTAGCGACCGGGCGAAAATGATAACCGGGAGATTTCAGACGAAAGTTTGAATGAAACTGGATATAGAGTATCCTGACGCTGTTTTTAACACAGTTGTAATATGAGGTTAATCCCTTGAGTGACATGGCGAAAAACCTAATACTCTGGCTGGTCATTGCCGTTGTGCTGATGTCAGTATTCCAGAGCTTTGGGCCCAGCGAGTCGAATGGCCGCAAGGTGGATTATTCTACCTTCCTGCAGGAGGTCAATCAGGACCAGGTTCGCGAAGCGCGTATCAACGGACGTGAGATCAACGTTACCAAGAAAGATAGTAACCGTTACACGACTTACATCCCGGTGAACGATCCTAAGCTGCTTGATAACCTTCTGACCAAAAACGTCAAGGTGGTCGGTGAGCCGCCAGAAGAACCAAGCCTGCTGGCTTCTATCTTCATCTCCTGGTTCCCGATGCTGCTTCTTATCGGCGTCTGGATCTTCTTTATGCGCCAGATGCAGGGCGGCGGTGGCAAAGGTGCCATGTCGTTCGGTAAGAGCAAGGCGCGTATGCTGACGGAAGACCAGATCAAGACCACGTTCGCGGACGTCGCCGGTTGTGACGAAGCGAAGGAAGAGGTGGGGGAACTGGTTGAATACCTGCGCGAACCGAGCCGTTTCCAGAAGCTGGGCGGTAAGATCCCGAAAGGCGTGCTGATGGTTGGCCCTCCGGGTACCGGTAAAACCCTGCTGGCAAAAGCCATCGCGGGTGAAGCGAAGGTGCCGTTCTTTACTATTTCAGGTTCTGACTTCGTTGAAATGTTCGTAGGTGTCGGTGCATCTCGCGTGCGTGACATGTTCGAGCAGGCCAAGAAGGCAGCACCGTGCATTATCTTCATCGATGAAATCGACGCCGTGGGCCGCCAGCGTGGCGCAGGCCTGGGCGGTGGTCACGATGAACGTGAACAGACCCTGAACCAGATGCTGGTTGAGATGGACGGCTTCGAAGGTAACGAAGGTATCATCGTTATCGCGGCGACTAACCGTCCGGACGTACTTGACCCGGCGCTGCTGCGCCCAGGCCGTTTCGACCGTCAGGTTGTTGTCGGTTTGCCGGATGTTCGCGGTCGTGAACAGATTCTGAAAGTCCATATGCGTCGCGTACCGCTGGCGCCAGATATTGACGCGGCCATCATTGCGCGCGGTACCCCGGGCTTCTCCGGTGCCGATCTCGCTAACCTGGTCAACGAAGCTGCACTGTTTGCCGCTCGCGGTAACAAGCGCGTCGTATCGATGGTGGAGTTCGAGAAAGCGAAAGACAAGATCATGATGGGTGCGGAACGTCGCTCCATGGTGATGACGGAAGCGCAGAAAGAGTCCACGGCGTACCACGAAGCCGGTCACGCGATTATTGGTCGACTGGTGCCGGAACACGATCCGGTGCATAAAGTGACGATTATTCCGCGCGGTCGCGCGCTGGGTGTGACCTTCTTCCTGCCTGAAGGCGACGCGATTAGCGCCAGTCGTCAGAAGCTGGAAAGTCAGATCTCTACCCTCTACGGCGGTCGTCTGGCAGAAGAGATTATCTACGGTGCGGAACATGTTTCGACCGGTGCGTCTAACGACATTAAGGTCGCGACAAACCTGGCGCGTAACATGGTGACGCAGTGGGGCTTCTCCGACAAACTCGGTCCGCTGCTTTATGCAGAGGAAGAGGGGGAAGTCTTCCTGGGTCGCTCCGTGGCGAAAGCGAAACATATGTCCGATGAGACGGCTCGTATCATCGACCAGGAAGTGAAAGCGCTGATTGAACGTAACTACGGTCGCGCGCGTCAGATCCTGAACGACAATATGGATATCCTGCATTCGATGAAAGATGCGCTCATGAAATATGAGACCATCGATGCACCGCAGATTGACGACCTGATGGCTCGCCGCGAAGTGCGTCCGCCAGCGGGCTGGGAAGACCCAGGCGCTTCCAATAATTCTGACAACAATGGCACCCCGCGTGCGCCGCGTCCGGTTGATGAACCGCGTACGCCAAACCCGGGCAACACCATGTCAGAACAGTTGGGCGATAAGTAAGTCCCCGCTGTTGAAGCGTTCGTCTGTACCTCAAACCCTGGAGCTTGCTCCGGGGTTTTTCATTTCTGTTTAACCATAAAGATACCAGGGATTTCGCCATGAAATTATTCGCTCAGGACTCGCATCTCGATCTTTCCCATCCCCATGTGATGGGGATCCTGAATGTTACCCCTGACTCCTTCTCTGACGGCGGCACGCATAACACGCTTATCGAGGCGGTTAAGCACGCGAATTTAATGATTAATGCGGGTGCTACCATCATTGACGTTGGCGGAGAATCAACGCGTCCTGGTGCGGCAGACGTGTCTGTGGAAGAAGAGCTGGCGCGGGTGGTGCCGGTGGTTGAAGCAATCGCACAACGTTTTGAGGTATGGATCTCGGTCGATACGTCTAAACCAGAAGTGATTCGTGAAGTAGCGAGAGTAGGCGCTCACATTATTAATGATATTCGTTCGCTCACCGAGCCTGGCGCACTTGAAGCCGCGGCAGAGACGGGGTTGCCGGTATGTCTGATGCACATGCAGGGTCAACCGAAAACCATGCAGGAAGCACCGAAGTATGACGATGTCTTTGCCGACGTAAATCGCTTCTTTATTGAGCATATCGCACGCTGTGAACGTGCAGGTATCCCAAAAGAGAAATTGCTGCTCGACCCGGGGTTCGGTTTCGGTAAAAATCTCTCCCACAACTATGCACTGCTTGCGCGCTTATCGGAATTCCATCACTTCGGCCTGCCGCTGCTGGTGGGGATGTCGAGAAAATCGATGATTGGCCAATTGCTTAACGTGGGACCGAGCGAGCGCCTGAGCGGCAGCCTGGCCTGCGCGGTGATTGCAGCGATGCAGGGTGCGCACATTATCCGTGTCCATGACGTCAAAGAAACAGTAGAAGCCATGCGCGTGGTGGAAGCCACACTGGCAGCGAAGGAAAACAAACGCTATGAGTAATCGTAAATATTTTGGGACCGATGGTATCCGTGGGCGTGTCGGCGATGCGCCTATCACGCCTGATTTTGTCCTTAAGCTCGGCTGGGCTGCTGGCAAGGTACTCGCACGTCATGGCTCCCGTAAGATCATTATTGGTAAAGATACTCGCATTTCAGGTTACATGCTGGAATCCGCGCTGGAAGCCGGTCTGGCAGCGGCCGGGCTGTCTGCCTCCTTTACGGGCCCAATGCCGACGCCTGCTGTTGCGTATCTGACCCGTACCTTCCGCGCTGAAGCGGGAATTGTCATCTCGGCTTCTCACAACCCGTTCTATGACAACGGCATTAAATTCTTCTCCATTGATGGCACCAAGCTGCCGGATGACGTAGAAGAAGCCATTGAAGCCGAAATGGAAAAAGAGATCACCTGCGTGGACTCCGCAGAGCTGGGTAAGGCGAACCGTATCGTTGATGCGGCGGGTCGCTATATCGAATTCTGTAAAGGAACCTTCCCGAATGAGCTGAGCCTGGCCCACCTTAAAATTGTGGTGGACTGTGCCAACGGTGCGACCTACCACATTGCGCCAAACGTCTTCCGCGAGCTGGGTGCGAAAGTGATCGCCATTGGCTGCGAGCCGGATGGTCTGAACATCAACGAGCAGGTGGGCGCTACTGACGTTCGTGCCCTGCAGGCGCGCGTTCTGGCCGAAAAAGCCGATCTGGGTATTGCCCTGGACGGCGACGGTGACCGCGTGATCATGGTTGACCACGAAGGTAACAAGGTCGACGGCGATCAGATCCTTTACATCATTGCACGCGAAGGGCTGCGCCAGGGCCAGCTGCGCGGCGGTGCCGTCGGCACGCTGATGAGTAACATGGGCCTGGAACTGGCGCTGAAACAGCTCGGTATTCCGTTTGTTCGCGCGAAAGTGGGCGATCGCTATGTGCTGGAAAAATTGCAGGAGAAGGGCTGGCGCATCGGTGCAGAAAACTCGGGTCACGTGATCCTGCTCGATAAAACCACCACCGGTGACGGCATTGTGGCCGCGCTGCAGGTGGTTGCCGCAATGGCGCGCAACCATATGAGCCTGCACGATCTCTGCAGCGGCATGAAAATGTTCCCACAGGTCCTGGTAAACGTCCGTTTTACTGCTGGCAAAGGCGATCCGCTGGAAAATGACAACGTGAAAGCCGTAATGGCTGACGTTGAGGCGGCCCTGGGCAGCCGTGGACGCGTGCTGCTGCGTAAGTCCGGAACTGAACCTTTGATCCGCGTGATGGTAGAAGGTGAAGACGAAGCGCAGGTAACCGAATTCGCGCACCGTATTGCGGATGCCGTGAAAGCTGCATAATCTTGCATGCTAAATGTTTAAAAAGGCGGCGTTTGCCGCCTTTGTTTTAAGCAATTAATGGCTTTTTGCTGTTTTTTTCCGCAGTTGATACAATGCGTCGAAAATGCCCTTGCGAAGGTGATTCGCTTTGGTTAGTATTCACACCCGCTTCAGTGGGAAACAGAAATCCTGCTAATTGGTCGAAGCATTGGTATGCGGCAAATCCGCAAGGAACAGGTTGATTATGTACGAAGCTCTTTTAGTTGTTTTCCTTATTGTAGCCATCGCTCTCGTAGCGCTGATTATGCTGCAGCAAGGTAAAGGCGCTGATATGGGAGCCTCCTTCGGAGCAGGCGCTTCCGGTACGCTGTTCGGTTCAAGTGGTTCTGCGAACTTCATGACCCGCACCACAGCGATTCTGGCTACGCTGTTCTTCATCATCAGCCTGGTGCTTGGCAATATCAACAGCAACAAGACCAGCAAAGGAAGCGAGTGGGAAAATCTGAGCGCGCCAGCAAAAACTGAGCAGACTCAGCCAGCTGCACCGGCTAAGCCAACCAGCGATATCCCGCAGTAAGTATTCCGTACCGAGGTGGTGGAATTGGTAGACACGCTACCTTGAGGTGGTAGTGCCCTAACGGGCTTGTGGGTTCGAGTCCCATCCTCGGTACCAATATTCCAGAAAAAAGACGTCGAAAGACGTCTTTTTTTTCGTTTGTACATTGTATGGCAGGCGAAATGGCGGGTGGCGCTGCGCTTACCCGCCCTACAAACACCAAACAAAAAAGGCGCCTGATGGGCGCCTTTTGCATGACTTGCTGTCGATTACTTCTTATCGCTGTGCTCCAGGTTTTCTACCTGCGGAAGGCCGTTACCGGAACTGGCGGAGAGCAGGCCATTCTCAACATAGTTGAACAGCTTTTCACGGGTATCGGCGATGTCCAGGTTACGCATGGTCAGCTGACCAATACGATCGTCAGGTGAGAAGACCGATTCCCCTTTCTCCATGGTCAGACGCTCTGCTTTATAGGTCAGGTTGTCAGACACGGTATTCAGGATGGAGTAGTCGTTACCGCGACGCAGCTCCAGCGTCACTTCACCGGTGATCGCGCTTGCCACCCAACGCTGCAGTGCATCACGCAGCATCAGCGCCTGCGGATCGAACCAGCGGCCCTGATACAGCAGTTTACCCAGCTGGCGGCCATGCGAGTGATACTGCTCGATGGTGTCTTCGTTATGGATACCGGTCAGCAGACGCTCGTAAGCGATGTGCAGCAGCGCCATCCCCGGTGCTTCATAGATACCGCGGCTTTTTGCTTCGATGATACGGTTTTCAATCTGATCGCTCATACCCAGACCGTGACGACCGCCGATGCGGTTCGCTTCCAGCATCAGCTCGACGTCGTCAGAGAAGGTTTTGCCGTTCAGCGCAACCGGATGGCCGCGTTCGAAACGCACGGTCACTTCTTCTGCCGGGATCTTCACGTTCTCATCCCAGAACTTCACGCCCATGATCGGGTTAACGATCTTCACGCTGGAGTTCAGGAATTCCAGGTCTTTCGCTTCGTGCGTTGCACCCAGCATGTTGGAGTCGGTGGAGTACGCTTTCTCGACTGACATCTTATAGTCGAAACCACAGGCGATCATAAATTCTGACATCTCATGACGGCCACCCAGCTCGTCGATGAAGTCGGTATCCAGCCACGGCTTGTAGATCTGCAGTTCGGCGTTGGTCAGCAGGCCATAACGATAGAAACGTTCAATATCGTTTCCTTTATAGGTGCTGCCGTCACCCCAGATGTTAACGCCGTCTTCTTTCATGGCGGCAACCAGCATGGTGCCGGTAACGGCACGGCCCAGCGGGGTGGTGTTGAAATAGGTCAGGCCGCCGGTGGTGTTATGGAATGCACCACACTGAATAGCCGCGATACCTTCCGCAACCAGTTGCTTACGGCAGTCAATCAGGCGCGCGTTCTCTGCGCCATACTCTTTAGCGCGACGAGGAATGGCATCATAGTCGTCCTCATCCGGCTGACCCAGGTTCGCAGTATAGGCATACGGAACCGCTCCCTTCTGGCGCATCCACAGCAGTGCAGCGCTGGTATCCAGGCCGCCTGAGAAAGCGATGCCAATACGTTGTCCTACCGGAAGATGCTTGAGAATCGTCGTCATAGAATAAAACCCTGCTTGATTGACTGATTAGAGACCGCTTTCGCTCTCTTGTGCATTTTTATGCAAAATAAGTGAGTATTCATTTAATCATCTTTTGGCGAAGACAGGAAGAGAGTCGTGCGTTTTTTGTAAAAATTTTGGTCCGATCGCTCTGGCGGAAGTCGCCTTGACAGGTGGGGTCAACTATCAATATACTAAATGCCGATTTTACGTCCCGTCTTCGGTACCAAATCCCAGCATTATTTGCAAATTCTGTCCAAAACGCGTAGAATTTGCCACGTTTCAGGCGCGGGGTGGAGCAGCCTGGTAGCTCGTCGGGCTCATAACCCGAAGGTCGTCGGTTCAAATCCGGCCCCCGCAACCACTTTCCCATAAAGTTCTTTTTCAAATATACTGTGAAGACTTAGAGCCTTCGTAGCTGGATTTGAAAAAATTCTTTCGGAGAGTGCTCCAGGCCACAGTTGTGGCTATAGGGTTCAGTTATCTAAAGCCCCGATTTATCGGGGTTTTTTGTTATCTGACTACAGAATAACTGGGCTTTACGCCCTTTTTTTATGTCTTGGGGGTGGGCTTGTCCACATTAGAGCAAAAATTAACAGAGATGATTACTGCACCGGTCGAAGCACTGGGCTACGAACTGGTCGGCATCGAATTTGTTCGCGGCCGTACATCGACGCTGCGCATCTATATTGATAGTGAAGATGGCATCAATGTTGATGATTGTGCTGATGTCAGCCACCAGGTGAGTGCGGTTCTTGATGTTGAAGACCCGATTACCGTTGCGTACAACCTGGAAGTTTCCTCACCTGGCCTCGATCGCCCGATGTTCACGGCCGAGCACTACGTGCGCTTTACCGGTGAAGAAGTGGCTCTCGTTCTGCGTATGGCCGTACAGAACCGCCGTAAATGGCAGGGAATTATCAAAGCCGTTGATGGTGAAATGATCACGGTGACAGTCGAAGGCAAAGATGAAGTGTTCGCGCTGAGTAATATCCAGAAGGCGAACCTGGTTCCCCACTTTTAACAGTCTGGATTGAGGTGAAAAGCCCGCGATGAACAAAGAAATTTTGGCTGTTGTTGAAGCCGTCTCCAACGAGAAATCACTGCCGCGTGAGAAGATTTTCGAAGCGCTGGAAAGTGCACTGGCTACAGCAACCAAGAAAAAATACGAGCAAGAGATCGATGTTCGCGTAGAAATCGATCGTAAAAGCGGTGACTTCGATACCTTCCGTCGTTGGGTAATCGTTGAAGAAGTGACCCAGCCGACGAAAGAGATCACGCTGGAAGCTGCCCGTTTTGAAGACGAAAGTCTGAACGTGGGCGACTATGTTGAAGATCAGATTGAATCTGTTACCTTCGACCGTATCACGACTCAGACCGCTAAACAGGTTATCGTGCAGAAAGTGCGCGAAGCCGAGCGCGCGCTGGTTGTCGATCAGTTCCGCGATCAGGAAGGCGAGATCATCACCGGCGTGGTGAAGAAAGTGAACCGCGACAACATCTCTCTGGAGATCAAATCCGAAGGGTTGCCGGGTAACGCTGAAGCCGTGATCCTGCGTGAAGATATGCTGCCGCGTGAAAACTTCCGCCCAGGCGACCGTATTCGCGGCGTTCTGTACGCGGTACGCCCTGAAGCGCGTGGTGCACAGCTGTTCGTGACCCGTTCTAAACCAGAAATGCTGGTAGAACTGTTCCGTATCGAAGTACCGGAAATCGGTGAAGAAGTTATCGAGATTAAAGCGGCAGCTCGCGATCCGGGCTCCCGTGCGAAAATTGCGGTGAAAACCAACGACAAGCGTATCGACCCGGTCGGTGCTTGCGTCGGTATGCGCGGTGCGCGTGTCCAGGCAGTGTCTACTGAGCTGGGCGGCGAACGTATTGATATCGTTCTGTGGGATGACAACCCGGCGCAGTTCGTGATCAACGCAATGGCTCCAGCTGATGTGGCGTCTATCGTTGTTGACGAAGACAAACACACCATGGATATCGCTGTTGAAGCGGGCAACCTGGCGCAGGCGATCGGCCGTAACGGTCAGAACGTACGCCTGGCGTCACAGCTGAGCGGCTGGGAACTCAACGTGATGACCGTTGATGACCTGCAGGCTAAGCATCAGGCTGAAGCCCATGCGGCGATCGATACCTTCACGAAATACCTCGACATTGACGAAGACTTCGCCACTGTTCTGGTTGAAGAAGGTTTCTCTACGCTGGAAGAACTGGCCTATGTGCCAATGAAAGAGCTGCTGGAAATTGACGGTCTGGATGAACCAACCGTTGAAGCCCTGCGTGAACGCGCTAAAAACGCACTGACCACCCTGGCACTGGCTCAGGAAGAAAGCCTTGGCGATAAGAAGCCGGCTGATGACCTGCTGAATCTGGAAGGTCTTGATCGTGCGATTGCGTTCAAGCTGGCTGCCCGTGGTGTTTGTACGCTGGAAGATCTCGCTGAGCAAGGCGTTGATGACCTGGCTGATATCGAAGGTTTAACCGACGAGAAAGCCGGAGAGCTCATCATGGCCGCACGTAATATTTGCTGGTTCGGCGACGAAGCGTAATAAACTGTAGCAGGAAGGAACAGCATGACTGATGTAACTGTAAAATCGCTGGCTGCTGAGATTCAGACCTCCGTGGACCGCCTGGTACAGCAATTTGCTGATGCAGGGATCCCGAAGTCCGCTGATGACTCGGTGACCGCGCAAGAAAAACAAACCTTGTTAACGCACCTGAACCGTGAACACGGCTCTACGCCTGACAAGTTAACGCTGCAGCGCAAAACGCGCAGCACGTTAAATATCCCTGGTACCGGTGGCAAAAGCAAATCGGTACAAATTGAAGTCCGCAAGACGCGCACCTTTGTAAAACGTGATCCGCAAGAGGCAGAACGCCTTGCCGCGGAAGAGCAGGCACAGCGTGAAGCGGAAGAACAAGCTCAGCGTGAGGCGGAAGCAGCCGCCAAACGTGAAGCAGAATTAAAAGCTGAACGTGAGGCCGCAGAAAAAGCGAAACGCGACGCAAGTGATAAAGTGAAGCGTGACGCTGCGGAAAAAGACAAAGTGAGCAATCAACAGACAGACGAAATGACCAAAACCGCCCAGGCTGAAAAAGCCCGCCGTGAAAATGAAGCTGCCGAGCTGAAGCGTAAAGCGGAAGAAGAAGCCCGCCGTAAGCTGGAAGAAGAAGCTCGCCGCGTCGCCGAAGAAGCGCGCCGTATGGCTGAAGAAAACGAGAAGAACGGTGTGAATACCGTTGAGCCGACTGAAGACACCAGCGACTATCACGTGACCACTTCTCAGCATGCGCGTCAGGCTGAAGATGATAACGACCGTGAAGTTGAAGGCGGTCGTGGCCGTGGCCGTAATGCAAAAGCTGCGCGTCCAGCGAAAAAAGGCAACAAGCACGCTGAATCTAAAGCTGACCGTGAAGAAGCACGCGCGGCTGTTCGCGGTGGTAAAGGCGGCAAGCGCAAAGGTTCCGCGCTGCAGCAGGGCTTCCAGAAGCCAGCTCAGGCCGTTAACCGTGACGTTGTGATTGGCGAAACCATCACCGTTGGCGAACTGGCGAACAAGATGGCGGTTAAAGGCTCTCAGGTCATCAAAGCGATGATGAAGCTGGGCGCGATGGCAACCATCAACCAGGTGATCGACCAGGAAACCGCACAGCTGGTTGCCGAAGAAATGGGCCACAAAGTTATCCTGCGTCGTGAAAACGAGCTGGAAGAAGCGGTAATGAGCGACCGTGACACAGGTGCTGCGGCAGAACCGCGCGCACCGGTAGTGACCATCATGGGTCACGTTGACCACGGTAAGACCTCTCTGCTTGACTACATTCGCTCTACCAAGGTTGCCTCTGGCGAAGCGGGTGGTATTACGCAGCACATCGGTGCATACCACGTAGAAACTGACAACGGTATGATCACCTTCCTGGATACCCCAGGCCACGCCGCGTTTACCTCTATGCGTGCTCGTGGTGCTCAGGCGACGGATATCGTTGTACTGGTTGTTGCTGCAGACGACGGCGTGATGCCGCAGACCATCGAAGCTATCCAGCACGCGAAAGCGGCCGGTGTGCCGGTTGTGGTTGCCGTGAACAAGATCGATAAGCCAGAAGCGGATCCCGATCGTGTTAAAAACGAACTTTCCCAGTACGGCATCCTGCCGGAAGAGTGGGGCGGCGAAAGCCAGTTCGTACACGTGTCTGCGAAAGCGGGTACCGGTATCGACGAACTGCTGGACGCGATCCTGCTGCAGGCCGAAGTTCTGGAGCTGAAAGCCATCCGTAACGGTATGGCGAGCGGTGCGGTTATCGAATCCTTCCTGGATAAAGGACGTGGCCCGGTTGCTACCGTTCTGGTTCGTGAAGGTACGCTGCACAAAGGCGATATCGTTCTGTGCGGTTTCGAATACGGTCGTGTTCGTGCGATGCGTAACGAACTGGGTCAGGAAGTGCTGGAAGCGGGTCCGTCCATTCCAGTGGAAATCCTGGGTCTGTCCGGTGTTCCGGCTGCCGGTGACGAAGTGACCGTTGTGCGTGACGAGAAGAAAGCGCGTGAAGTGGCACTGTATCGTCAGGGCAAATTCCGTGAAGTTAAGCTGGCTCGTCAGCAGAAATCTAAACTCGAGAACATGTTTGCCAACATGACCGAGGGCGAAGTTCACGAAGTGAACGTTGTTCTGAAAGCCGACGTTCAGGGTTCTGTGGAAGCGATCTCCGACTCCTTGCTGAAACTGTCTACCGACGAAGTGAAAGTGAAGATCATCGGTTCTGGCGTAGGTGGTATCACCGAAACCGACGCGACCCTGGCCGCTGCGTCCAACGCTATCCTGGTTGGCTTCAACGTTCGTGCGGATGCCTCTGCGCGTAAAGTGATTGAATCTGAAAGCCTGGATCTGCGCTACTACTCCGTCATCTATAACCTGATCGACGAAGTGAAAGCAGCGATGAGCGGCATGCTGTCTCCTGAGCTGAAACAGCAGATTATCGGTCTGGCTGAAGTACGTGACGTGTTCAAATCACCGAAATTCGGTGCGATCGCGGGCTGTATGGTTACCGAAGGTAACATCAAGCGTCACAACCCAATCCGCGTACTGCGTGACAACGTGGTTATCTACGAAGGCGAGCTGGAATCCCTGCGCCGCTTCAAAGATGACGTCAACGAAGTCCGTAACGGCATGGAATGTGGTATCGGCGTGAAGAACTACAACGACGTTCGCGTTGGCGATATGATCGAAGTGTTCGAGATCATCGAAATTCAGCGTACCATCGCATAATCTTCGTCGACTGAAGATTGGCTGACGTAGGCCGGGTAAGCGAAGCGCCACCCGGCAATAATTTCAAAAAGGGGCTTTAGCCCCTTTTTTGTCTGGAGAATTTATTATGGCGAAAGAATTTGGTCGCCCTCAGCGCGTAGCGCAGGAAATGCAGAAAGAGATCGCACTCATTCTGCAACGTGAAATTAAAGACCCGCGCGTCGGCATGATGACCACCGTGTCCGGTGTCGAAATGTCCCGCGATCTGGCGTATGCAAAAGTGTTCGTCACCTTCCTGAACGATCAGGACGAAGCGGCCGTGAAAAACGGCATTAAAGCGCTGCAGGAAGCCTCCGGCTTCATCCGCTCTCTGCTCGGCAAAGCGATGCGCCTGCGTATCGTGCCTGAACTGACCTTCTTCTACGACAACTCGCTGGTCGAGGGTATGCGTATGTCCAACCTGGTGACCAGCGTGGTGAAACATGACGACGAGCGTCGTGTTAACCCGGCGGACGACAGCAAGGAGGACTGATGAGTCGTCCTCGTCGTCGCGGTCGCGACGTGCATGGAGTGCTGCTGCTGGATAAACCCCAGGGCGCATCCAGCAACGACGTGCTGCAAAAAGTGAAGCGTATTTATAACGCCAACCGGGCGGGCCACACCGGCGCGCTCGATCCGCTGGCAACCGGCATGCTGCCGGTATGCCTGGGTGAGGCGACAAAGTTTTCCCAGTACCTGCTCGACTCCGATAAGCGCTACCGCGTTATCGCTAAGCTGGGCCAGCGCACGGATACCTCCGACGCGGATGGCCAGGTCGTGGAAGAGCGTCCGCTGACCTTCAGCGCGGAACAGCTTGACGCTGCGCTGGAGAGCTTCCGTGGGGACACGATGCAGGTGCCGTCGATGTATTCGGCGCTGAAATATCATGGCAAGAAACTCTACGAATATGCACGTCAGGGCATTGACGTCCCGCGTGAAGCCCGTCCGATTACCGTGTATGAGCTGCTCTTTATTCGCCATCAAGGTGATGAGCTGGAGCTGGAAGTGCACTGTTCGAAAGGGACCTATATTCGCACCATCATTGACGACCTCGGTGAAAAGCTGGGCTGCGGCGCGCATGTGATTTACCTGCGCCGTCTGGCGGTGAGCAAATACCCGGTGGAGCGAATGGTAACCCTGGAACATCTTCGCGAGCTGGTTGAGCAGGCGGAAGCCCAGGGGATCGCGCCGGCAGATTTGCTGGATCCCCTGCTGATGCCGATGGACAGTCCGGCAGCGGACTTCCCGATTGTTAATCTTCCTTTAACATCGTCCGTTTACTTTAAGAACGGCAATCCGGTTCGCACGGCACAAGCGCCGCAGGAAGGGCTGGTGCGCGTGACCGAAGGTGACGAAGGGAAATTCATCGGGATGGGCGAAATGGATGGCGAAGGGCGCGTTGCGCCGCGTCGTCTGGTCGTCGAATATCCGGTCGACGCGTGACGGTGATAACGGCTCACCTTGCGATAAGCTGGGGAGACGAGTAGAATATCGCCGCTTAACGCCTGGTAAATTGTTTAACAATCTGCGGGGCGTACATGGGGTCGCTGAATTAGAGATCGGCACCCTTACATTCTTTATACTTTGGAGTTTGAAAATGTCTCTAAGCGTTGAAGCTAAAGCTAAAATCGTTTCTGAGTTTGGTCGTGGTACTAACGACAGCGGTTCTACCGAAGTTCAGGTTGCGCTGCTGACTGCACAGATTAACCACCTGCAGGGTCACTTTGCAGAGCACAAAAAAGATCACCACAGCCGTCGTGGTCTGCTGCGCATGGTTTCTCAGCGTCGTAAACTGCTCGACTACCTGAAACGTAAAGATGTTGCACGCTACACCGCGCTGATCGAGCGTCTGGGTCTGCGTCGCTAAGTCTTGCGAGTTTCAGAAAAGGGGGCCTGATGGCCCCTTTTTTCAACCAGACGGCAGCAATTCACTGGAAACTATTGTATTGTTGCTATAAATGATCTTCATTGCAGAGGTTCGCGCGGCTAATGAGAGGCTTCACCCATGGGGGTGTTGGTTGTCATTAGTCGCGAGGATGCGAAGAAGGTCGGGTTAAATCGACAGCACGCCGGTGGTGTGCTGTCAAACATTTAAGAAAGGACAGAACTTTGCTGAATCCGATCGTTCGTAAATTCCAGTATGGTCAACATACCGTGACCCTGGAAACCGGCATGATGGCACGTCAGGCTACTGCTGCCGTTATGGTAAGCATGGATGACACCGCGGTATTCGTTACCGTTGTTGGCCAGAAAAAAGCTAAACCAGGTCAGGACTTCTTCCCGCTGACCGTTAACTACCAGGAGCGTACCTACGCTGCCGGTAAAATCCCGGGTGGTTTCTTCCGTCGTGAAGGCCGTCCAAGCGAAGGCGAAACCCTGATCGCGCGTCTGATTGACCGCCCGGTTCGTCCGCTGTTCCCGGAAGGCTTCGTTAACGAAGTACAGGTTATCGCGACCGTTGTTTCCGTTAACCCACAGGTTAACCCGGACATCGTTGCGATGATCGGCGCATCCGCTGCCCTGTCACTGTCTGGTATTCCATTCAATGGCCCAATCGGTGCCGCACGCGTTGGCTACATCAACGACCAGTACGTGCTGAACCCGACCCAGGAAGAGCTGAAAGAAAGTAAGCTGGACCTGGTGGTTGCCGGTACTGAAGCCGCTGTGCTGATGGTTGAATCCGAAGCTGAACTGCTGAGCGAAGACCAGATGCTGGGTGCGGTGGTCTTTGGCCACGATCAGCAGCAGATCGTTATCCAGAACATCAACGACCTGGTGAAAGAAGCCGGTAAGCCACGTTGGGACTGGCAGCCAGAAGCAGCAAACGACGCGCTGAATGCACGCGTTGCGGCGCTGGCAGAATCTCGTCTGAGCGACGCGTACCGTATCACCGACAAACAGGAGCGCTATGCTCAGGTTGATGCGATCAAATCTGACGTGACCGCGACCCTGGTTGCCGAAGACGAAACGCTGGACGCTAACGAAATTGGCGAAATCCTGCACGCTATCGAGAAAAACGTTGTTCGTAGCCGCGTTCTGGCAGGCGAGCCGCGTATCGATGGCCGTGAAAAAGACATGATCCGTGGTCTGGATGTGCGTACTGGCGTGCTGCCACGTACTCACGGCTCCGCGCTGTTCACCCGTGGCGAAACGCAGGCGCTGGTTACCGCGACCCTGGGTACCGCTCGTGACGCACAGATCATCGACGAACTGATGGGCGAGCGCACCGACAGCTTCCTGTTCCACTACAACTTCCCTCCGTACTCCGTAGGCGAAACCGGTATGGTTGGCTCGCCGAAGCGTCGTGAAATTGGTCACGGTCGTCTGGCGAAGCGCGGCGTGCTGGCAGTGATGCCAGAAGCAGACAAATTCCCGTACACCGTACGCGTGGTGTCTGAAATCACCGAATCCAACGGTTCTTCTTCCATGGCTTCCGTGTGTGGTGCTTCTCTGGCGCTGATGGATGCAGGCGTGCCGATCAAAGCCGCCGTTGCGGGTATCGCAATGGGCCTGGTGAAAGAAGGCGACAACTTCGTTGTTCTGTCTGACATTCTGGGTGACGAAGACCACCTGGGCGATATGGACTTCAAAGTGGCGGGTTCCCGCGACGGTATCTCTGCGCTGCAGATGGATATCAAAATTGAAGGCATCACCAAAGAGATCATGCAGGTTGCGCTGAATCAGGCTAAGGGTGCGCGTCTGCACATCCTGGGCGTAATGGAACAGGCTATCAACGCGCCACGTGGTGATATCTCTGAATTCGCACCGCGTATTCACACCATCAAGATCAATCCAGACAAGATCAAAGATGTTATCGGTAAGGGCGGTTCCGTTATCCGTGCGCTGACCGAAGAGACCGGCACCACCATCGAAATCGAAGATGACGGTACTGTGAAGATCGCAGCAACCGACGGCGAGAAGGCGAAATTCGCGATCCGTCGCATCGAAGAAATCACTGCAGAGATCGAAGTGGGCCGCGTCTACGCAGGTAAAGTGACCCGTATCGTTGACTTTGGCGCGTTCGTTGCCATCGGTGGCGGTAAAGAAGGCCTGGTTCACATCTCTCAGATCGCTGACAAGCGCGTTGAGAAAGTGACCGATTACCTGCAGATGGGTCAGGAAGTACCGGTTAAAGTTCTGGAAGTTGATCGCCAGGGCCGTATCCGTCTGAGCATTAAAGAAGCAACCGAGCAGTCTCAGCCAGCTGCTGCGCCAGAAGCACAGGCAGCAGAACAGCAGGGCGAGTAAGTTGCCATTTGCCCTCCGCGTTGCGGAGGGCCTATTATCAGGCAGGACGCCTTGTTAAGCCGCCGGGGGACAGGACGTTCATCCAATAGTTGTCTTCGGGAGTGGGAAATGAAGCCTTTTTTGCGCTGGTGTTTCGTTGCGACAGCTTTAACGCTGGCAGGATGCAGCAACTCTGCCTGGCGTAAGAGCGAAGTCCTCGCAGTGCCATTGCAACCGACTTTGCAGCAAGAAGTGATTCTGGCACGCATGGAACAAATACTTGCCAGTCGGGCTTTAACCGATGACGAACGCGCACAGCTTTTATATGAGCGCGGAGTGTTGTATGATAGTCTCGGTCTGAGGGCATTGGCGCGAAATGATTTTTCACAAGCGCTGGCTATCCGACCTGATATGCCTGAAGTATTCAATTACTTAGGCATTTATTTAACGCAGGCAGGCAATTTTGATGCTGCCTATGAAGCGTTTGATTCTGTACTTGAGCTTGATCCAACTTACAACTACGCGCACTTGAATCGCGGTATCGCATTGTATTACGGCGGTCGTGATAAGTTAGCGCAAGATGATCTGCTGGCGTTTTATCAAGACGATCCTAATGATCCTTTCCGTAGCCTGTGGCTTTACATCGTTGAGCGGAAGCTCGATGAGAAGCAGGCAAAAGAGGCCCTGAAACAGCGCTTCGATAAATCGGACAAGGAACAGTGGGGATGGAACATTGTCGAGTTCTACCTGGGCAACATTAGCGAAGCAACGCTGATGGAACGCCTCAAGGCGGACGCAACGGATAACACCTCGCTCGCTGAGCATCTCAGTGAAACCAACTTCTATTTAGGTAAGTACTACCTAAGTCTGGGGGATATGGACAGCGCTACGGCACTGTTCAAATTAGCGGTTGCTAACAACGTACACAACTTCGTTGAGCACCGTTATGCATTGTTGGAATTATCGCTCTTGGGCCAGGAGCATGACGACCTGGCAGAATCGGACCAGCAATAGCTGACGACATAAACATCAGCCCGTAATCTTTTGATTGCCATCACCTTAACTGGTGAGGGCGTTGTTGTTCGTCAATACACCTACTTTGAGCCGGTTCACACTTTTCAATGAAAATTGCTAATCATTTTCACGATGAGCTAAGTAGACTGGCCGCCATTGACATTGAGGCACTCGTACTACATGGCTGAATTCGAAACCACTTTTGCAGATCTGGGCCTGAAGGCTCCTATCCTTGAAGCCCTTAACGATCTGGGTTACGAAAAACCATCTCCGATCCAGGCTGAGTGTATCCCACACCTGCTTTCTGGTCGTGACGTGCTGGGCATGGCCCAGACTGGTAGCGGTAAAACTGCAGCGTTCTCGCTGCCGCTGCTGAACAACATTGATCCGGACCTGCGTGCACCGCAGATCCTCGTTCTGGCTCCAACCCGTGAACTGGCTGTTCAGGTTGCAGAAGCCATGACGGAATTCTCTAAACATATGCGCGGCGTAAACGTGGTAGCCCTGTACGGCGGCCAGCGTTATGACGTGCAGTTACGCGCCCTGCGCCAGGGCCCACAGATTGTTGTCGGTACGCCGGGCCGTCTGCTGGATCACCTGAAGCGCGGTACGCTGGATCTCTCTAAACTGAGCGGTCTGGTACTGGATGAAGCAGATGAAATGCTGCGTATGGGCTTCATCGAAGACGTTGAAACCATCATGGCGCAGATCCCAGACGGTCATCAGACCGCGCTGTTCTCTGCCACCATGCCGGAAGCGATCCGTCGTATCACCAAGCGCTTCATGAACGATCCTCAGGAAGTGCGCATTCAGTCCAGCGTCACCACTCGCCCGGACATCAGCCAGAGCTACTGGTCTGTGTACGGCATGCGCAAAAACGAAGCGCTGGTACGTTTCCTGGAAGCGGAAGATTTTGATGCGGCGATTATCTTCGTTCGTACCAAAAACGCGACCCTGGAAGTGGCTGAAGCCCTGGAGCGTAGCGGCTACAACAGCGCAGCGCTGAACGGCGACATGAACCAGGCCCTGCGTGAGCAGACTCTGGAGCGTCTGAAAGACGGTCGTCTGGATATTCTGATTGCAACCGACGTGGCAGCACGTGGTCTGGACGTTGAGCGTATCAGCCTGGTTGTGAACTACGACATCCCGATGGATTCCGAGTCTTACGTTCACCGTATCGGCCGTACCGGTCGTGCGGGTCGTGCTGGCCGCGCGCTGCTGTTCGTTGAGAACCGCGAGCGTCGCCTGCTGCGTAACATCGAACGCACCATGAAGCTGACCATTCCAGAAGCGGACCTGCCAAACGCAGAGCTGCTGGGCAAACGCCGTCTGGAAAAATTCGCCGCCAAAGTACAGCAGCAGCTGGAAAGCAGCGATCTGGATCAGTACCGTGCGCTGCTGTCGCAGATTCAGCCTGTTGCTGAAGGCGAAGAGCTGGACATGGAAACCCTGGCTGCAGCACTGCTGAAAATGGCTCAGGGCGAACGTAGCCTGATCGTGCCACCCGATGCGCCGATGCGTCCTAAGCGTGAATTCCGTGACCGTGACGATCGCTTCGAGCGTCGTGGCGACCGTAACGACCGTGGCCCACGCGGTGACCGTCCAGAGCGTGGTGGTGAAGACCGTCCACGTCGTGAACGTCGCGACGCGGGTGACATGGAACTGTACCGCATTGAAGTGGGCCGTGATGATGGCGTTGAAGTGCGTCATATCGTTGGCGCGATCGCTAACGAAGGCGACATCAGCAGCCGTTACATCGGTAACATCAAGCTGTTCGCATCCCACTCTACCATCGAGCTGCCAAAAGGCATGCCGGGTGAAGTGCTGCAGCACTTTACGCGTACCCGCATCCTGAACAAGCCGATGAACATGCAGCTGCTGGGCGATGCACAGCCACGTCCTGACCGTGGCGGCGAGCGTCGTGGCGGTGGTCGCAGCTTCGGCGGCGAGCGTCGTGAAGGCGGTCGCAGCGAAGGTCGCGGCGGTGAAGGTCGTCGTTTCTCCGGCGAGCGTCGCGAAAGCCGTGGCCCACGTCGTGAAGAAGGCACCAGCCGTCGTCGTTTCGGTGACGCGTAAGCCTTACGCTTCTGACGTAAAGTAAAATATACAGCCCCGATACGCGCTATCGGGGTTTTTTTTATTCCCTTTGTACTCTTGTACTGGTACAGTGCGTCACATTAACATGCTTCCCGCATAATTGACTGGAGAAAAGGCTGTATGGCGACACTAACCACCACCCAAACGTCACCTTCGCTGCTTGGCGGCGTGGTGATCATCGGCGGAACCATTATAGGTGCCGGGATGTTCTCCCTGCCCGTGGTCATGTCCGGTGCGTGGTTCTTCTGGTCGCTGGCCGCGCTGGTCTTTACCTGGTTCTGTATGCTCCATTCCGGGCTGATGATCCTCGAAGCCAACCTGAACTACCGTATCGGCTCCAGCTTCGACACCATCACCAAAGATCTGCTGGGCAAGGGCTGGAACCTGGTGAACGGTCTGTCCATCGCCTTTGTGCTCTATATCCTGACCTACGCATATATTTCGGCGAGCGGTTCGATTCTGCATCACACCTTCTCGGAGATGTCGCTGAACGTTCCGGCGCGTCTGGCGGGGCTGTGCTTCGCGCTGGCCGTGGCGTTTATTGTCTGGATGAGTACCAAAGCGGTGAGCCGCATGACGGCGATCGTGCTGGGCGCCAAGGTCATCACCTTCTTCCTGACCTTCGGCAGCCTGCTGGGGCACGTGACGCCCGCCACGCTGTTTAACGTCGCGGAAGTGAATACGTCCTACACCCCGTACCTGCTCATGACGCTGCCGTTCTGCCTGGCGTCGTTCGGCTATCACGGCAACGTGCCGAGCCTGATGAAGTACTACGGCAAAGATCCGCGCACCATCGTGAAGTGTCTGGTTTACGGCACGCTGCTGGCGCTGGGGCTGTATGTGATTTGGCTGCTGGGGACGATGGGCAACATCCCGCGTCCGGAGTTTATCGGCATTGCCCAGAAGGGCGGCAACATCGACGTGCTGGTGCAGGCCCTGAGCGGCGTGCTGAACAGCCGCAGCCTGGATCTGCTGCTGGTGATCTTCTCTAACTTTGCGGTGGCGAGCTCTTTCCTCGGCGTGACGCTGGGCCTGTTTGACTACCTGGCGGATCTGTTTGGCTTTGATGATTCCGCGCTGGGGCGCTTCAAAACCGCGCTGCTGACCTTCCTGCCGCCGATTGTGGGCGGCCTGCTGTGGCCGAACGGCTTTCTGTACGCCATTGGCTATGCGGGGCTGGCGGCAACCATCTGGGCGGCGATCGTGCCCGCGCTGCTGGCGCGTAAATCACGTAAACGCTTTGGTAGCCCGAAATTCCGCGTCTGGGGCGGCAAGCCGATGATTGCGCTAATCCTGGTGTTTGGGGTGGGTAACGCGCTGGTGCACGTGCTGTCGAGCTTTAACCTGTTGCCGGTATATCAGTAAAACGTGCGGCTTGCCCCCTCACTCCGCCCCTCTCCCAAAGGGAGAGGGAGCAAAGCAAAAAACTACCCCACCAACTCCTCTTTCACCTGCATCGCCAGATCGAACGAATGCAAACGCGCCTGGTGATCGAAAATCTGGCCGTTAACCATAATCTCATCCGCCTGCGTTTCGCGCAGCACCGCCTCCAGCCCGTGGCGCACTTTCGCCTTATCGCCGACCAGCGACATGCTCAGCGCCTGCTGTACGCCGTACTGTTCGGAGGCTGACCACAGCTGATGCATATTCTCTACCGGCGGCGGAAGCTGGCCCGTTTCGCCGCGACGCAGCCTCACAAACGCCTGCTGCATGGAGGTAAACAGGAATTCCGCGTCACGATTGCTGTCGGCGGCAATGATGTTGATACACACCATCGCGTACGGCTTCTCCAGACGCTCGGACGGCTTGAAGTTCGTGCGGTAAAGATGCAGCGCCTGATGCAGCATATCCGGCGCGAAGTGCGAGGCAAACGCAAACGGCAGCCCCAGCTGGGCGGCGAGCTGCGCGCTGTAGAGGCTTGAGCCTAAGAGCCAGACCGGGATCTTCTCGCCGTAGCCCGGCACCGGCCGCACGTGCGGGTTCGGATCGCGGGCGTCGAACCAGTCCACCAGCTCGGCCACGTCGCGCGGGAAGTTGTCGATATCGCCGCTCATATGGCGGCGCAGGGCGCGCATGGTCGGCTGATCGCTGCCCGGCGCGCGGCCAAGCCCTAAATCGATACGTCCCGGATAGAGGGTATTCAGGGTGCCGAACTGCTCGGCGATCACCAGCGGGGCGTGGTTGGGCAGCATCACGCCGCCGGAGCCCAGGTGCAGGGTGGTGGTATTTGCCGCCAGATAGCCAATCAGTACCGAGGTGGCGGCGCTGGCAATGCCTACCATGTTGTGGTGCTCGGCCAGCCAGTAGCGCTGATAGCCACGCTTTTCAGCCAGCTGAGCCAGGTCGAGAGAGTGCGAAAAGGCCTCTCTTGCCGAGGCGCCTTGTGGGATCGGCGCCAGATCCAGCACCGAAAACGGAAGGGTTTTGTCAGTCATAACAGCTCACTTTGTCGACGGTCAATCTTTAATACTGCATTAAAAAATGATAACCGTTGTTAACAAAGTGAGCCTTTTTTACGCCTGCAGTTCCAGCCCGGCTAACCGTCTCCAGTAGCCGTTGCAGTCGCTGTTTGCGGTCAACGGCAGCGGAGCTGCGCCGTTTTCGTTCGCGCGGAAGGCGTCCAGCATCGCGAACACGCCGGTATCCAGCGGCGACAGGCGCACCATATCCACCAGCCCGGCCATCGACGCCAGCTCGTTGCCGAGGTTATAGACATAGCCGCTCATGGTTTGAATGCCGTTCAGGACAAAGACCTGCTGATTCTCCTGCGACAGCACGCTGCGGCCGTTCGGGTACTTAATACAGCAGGTTTCGCATTCGTCTTTCGGCCGGTCTTCCGAGCGCGCGGTAAAGCAGCGGGCGGAGTAGGCCAGCGGGAGATGGCCATAGCTCAGCACTTCCACTTCAAACTGGTTGCGAATGCCCAGCTCTTCGCACTGATTCAGCAGGTTTGCCAGCCAGTCGCGCGAGAGCTCTACCGGCATGCACCAGCGCGTCATCCCCTGCTTGAGCAGCAGGCGCAGGGTCACGGCGTTATAGCAGTTCAGTGCATGACCCGCGACAAACGGCAGCCTGCGGTCGGCGCACATGTTCACCACGCCGAGATCGCTCGCTTCCAGCAGGAACTCGCCGTTCTCTACGTAGCGTTTCAGCTCGCCAAGCTCGGACGAGGCCTGCACCAGCGCGAGCGTGGAGAGCACCACCTGCTTGCCGCTCCCGGCCAGGCTTTTCGCCATCTCCAGCCAGTCGCCCACTTTGGTGGCGCGGCGCTTGCTGCACACCGCTTCTCCCAGGTAAATCACATCGGCGCTGCTGGCGGCGGCCTGTTGGTAAAAATCTTCCAGCGTCTCTTTTGGCCAGTAGTAGAGCACCGGTCCTAATGAATATTTCATGGTTATCTCACTGCCATTTACGGTGATAGGCGCCAAGCGTCGTTTGCGTGCCCTCGGACATGGCGCCCAGCGTCTCCATCCAGGCCTGCTGCGGCGCGTAGTTCTGCGGGTCCGCCATGCAGCGGTCGATGGCCTGACGCCACACTTTCGCCACCTGGCTCACGTAGGCCGGGCTGCGCTGACGACCTTCGATTTTCACCGAGGCTATATTGGCCGCCAGCAGTTCCGGCAGCAGCTCCAGCGTGTTGAGGCTGGTAGGTTCCTCTAGCGCGTGGTAGCGTTCGCCATCGACCAGATAGCGCCCTTTACACAGGGTGGGATAACCGGCGTTTTCGCCGTCCTGATAGCGGTCGATCAGCACCTCGTTCAGGCGCGACTCCAGCCCCTGCGGGGTTTGCTGCCAGCGGACAAAGCGGGCAGGGGAGCAGGCCCCGACGGTATTCGGTGATTCACCGGTTAAGTAAGAAGAAAGATAGCAACGGCCTTCGGCCATAATGCACAGGCTGCCAAAGGCAAAAACCTCCAGCGGCACTGGCGTGACGCGCGCGAGTTGCTTAACCTGATGAATAGAGAGCACGCGCGGCAGCACCACGCGGGCCACGTCAAAGTGTCGATGATAAAAACGCACCGCCTCTTCGTTGGTGGCAGATGCCTGAACAGAGACGTGGCGCTCAATATGGGGATAGCGTTCTGCCGCATACTCAAGCATGGCGAGGTCGGCCAGGATCAGCGCGTCGGCCCCCAGCTGAGCCGCCATATCCACCGCACGCTGCCAGCGCGCGTAGCCGTCAGGATGCGCAAAGGTATTAATGGCGATATGCAGTTTGCGGCGGTGCTGGTGAACGAAGTTAACGGCTTCCTGAAGCTTTTTCTCCGTGAAGTTGAGGCCGGCAAAATGGCGGGCGTTGGTATCATCCTTCAGCCCGATATAGACCGCATCGGCCCCATTTTCGATGGCCGCCTTAAGCGCCGGAAGGTTTCCGGCAGGGCAGAGCAGCTCCATAATTTATCCTGATGTAGTCGATCGCAAAATTGTTAACGAGCTGGGATTTTAATTAACCCATACGCGACAATTTTTGATTTAAGGCAGCTAATGGCGTATTGATGGCACCAATAATGAGGTACGGCGGACGACGGTTTGTTGATTTACGCCGCTATGTTACGCGTCGGATATGGCAAAATAGCCGGACTATAGATATCAGGGAGTAAAGCTCGTGCTGGATAAACTGCGTTCACGTCTCGTACAATTTGGTCCATCAATGCTGAGCGTGCCGGTCAAGCTGGCGCCGTTCGCGCTTAAACGCCAGGTGCTGGAGCAGGTCCTGAGCTGGCAGTTCCGCCAGGCGCTGCAGGATGGCGAGCTGGAATTCCTGGAAGGCCGCTGGTTGAGCATTGAAGTGCGCGACATCGGGCTGCGCTGGTTTACCTCCGTTGAGAATGGCCAGCTGATCGTCCGCGAATCCGCCGAGGCGGATGTGAGCTTTAGCGCCAACGCCAGCGATCTGCTGATGATCGCCGCGCGTAAGCAGGATCCGGATACGCTCTTCTTCCAGCGCCGTCTGGTGATTGAAGGCGACACGGAGCTGGGCCTGTACGTGAAGAATTTAATGGATGCCATTGAGCTGGAGCAGATGCCGAAAGCGCTGCGCGTGATGTTAATGCAAATGGCAGATTTCGTTGAGGCCGGGCTGAAAACCCCGCCGGACGGTAAACACACTTCAGTAGGTGAGCCATGCTGATTCGAGTCGAAATTGGGATTGATGCGCCGGGGATCGATGCGCTGCTGCGACGCGCCTTTGAGAGCGATGCCGAAGCTCAACTGGTCCACGATCTTCGTGAAGACGGCCTGATTACGCTGGGGCTGGTTGCCACCGATGACGAAGGTCAGGTAGTGGGCTATGTAGCCTTCAGCCCGGTCATCGTTCAGGGCGAAGAGCTCCAGTGGGTTGGCATGGCGCCGCTGGCGGTGGATGAAAGCTATCGCGGGCAGGGGCTGGCGCGTCAGCTCGTCTATGAAGGGCTGGATTCGCTCAATGAGTTCGGTTACGCCGCCGTTGTCACGCTGGGCGATCCGGCATTCTATGGCCGTTTAGGCTTTGAGCAGGCCGCGCATTACGATCTGCGCTGTCGCTGGCCGGGTACGGAATCCGCCTTCCAGGTGCATCGCCTGGCGGACGACGCGCTCAACGGCGTGCATGGCCTGGTTGAGTACCACGACCATTTCAATCGCTTTTAATCAGGCTCTCGCGTAGCGCCTCAAAGGAGCCGTCTCCGGTCACGAGGCGCTCTTTCTGGCGCTTCGTCAGCTGTTTAATCCGGTATTCCAGCCTGAGCGCCAGCGCTCGGTCACCGACGTGGGCCGAAAAGGCGAGCCGTAATTCCCCTTTCCCCCGCAGCGCTTTTGCCCCTTTCCCCGTTTGATGTTGTAAAAAACGCCGGGCCACATCGGTGGTGATCCCGGTGTAGAGTGCGTTATCAGCGGTTCGGACAAGATAGAGAAACCAGCACACGGTAAACAGATTCAGTATGTTAAGGTGAACGCACCATAGCATGAGAGAGAGCGAAAATGGAAACACTGGCCGCCATTAGCCGCTGGCTGGCGAAGCAGCATGTTGTCACCTGGTGCGTCTGTAAAGACGAAGAGATGTGGTGCGCAAACGCGTTTTACTACTACGATCCGGAACGCGTGGCGTTTTACGTCATGAGCGAAGACAAAACGCGTCATGCGCAAATGACCGGCCAGCAGGCGAAGGTCGCAGGCACGGTGAATGGCCAGCCGAAGACGGTCGCGCTGATCCGCGGCGTGCAGTTCAAAGGGGAAATTCGTCGTCTGGACGGAGAAGAGAGCGACGCGCGTCGTAAGCACTACACGCGCCGCTTTCCGGTTGCCGCTGCGCTAAAAGCCCCGGTATGGGAAATTCGCCTCGATGAGCTGAAATTTACCGACAACACCCTGGGTTTTGGCAAGAAGCTGCACTGGCTACGCGCCGAGCAGGCGTAGCGCTTCGCGGTTAAACGCCGGGAGATCGTCCGGAGTCCGGCTGGTGATCAGCTGGTCTTTGTCGTTGACCACCTCCTGATCGTAAAACTCGGCTCCCGCGTTTTTTAGATCGATAACGATCGGCTTCACGGCGGTAAGCTTACGCCCCCGAACCACTTCTGCGCTAATGAGCAGCTGCGGGCCGTGACAGATGGCAAAGACCGGTTTGCCGGTCGCGACGAAGTCCCGCGTAAAGGTCACGAAACGATCGTCTCCGCGCAGGGAGTCCGGTGAATGGCCGCCGGGTAACAGCAGGGCGTCAAAATCGGAGGGGCTAACGTTATCGATGTTCTCGTCGATAGTCACGCTCGCCTCGCCCTTATGGCCTGTGACCGTTTTGCCCGCCTCTTTCTCAATGGTGATGACCTCATGTCCCGCCTTGCGGAACGCCTCTGCAGGAGAGGTGAATTCTGAATCTTCAAACTCGTCGGTAATCAAGACTGCGATTTTCTTACCCATGCTTCCTCCGTTGTTTTCGCTTCAGACTGATTTTTCTCCGCTTGTGGTAAATACTTACCTGTAACAGACTTCTAAGTGTGGTCGACGATGCTGAGTTCGCAAACGGACAATTCTGTAAAGGGGATACGATGAGTCAGGTATTGATTACCGGTGCGACCGGGCTGGTTGGCGATCATCTGCTGCGGCTGCTGATTCAGGATCGCCGCGTGAACTACATTGCCGCCCCGACGCGTCGACCGCTGGCGGACATTTCCGGCGTTTTTAATCCGCACGATCCGCAGCTGACGGATGCGCTGGCGCAGGTGCAGGACCCGATTGATATCGCCTTTTGCTGTCTGGGCACCACGCGGCGGGAGGCGGGTAGCAAAGAGGCATTTATCCACGCCGACTATACGCTGGTGGTGGATACCGCGCTCGCGGCGAAAAAGCTGGGGGCCAGACATTTTCTGGTGGTCAGCGCGCTGGGCGCCAGCGCCGGATCGCCTTTCTTCTACAACAAGGTGAAGGGCAAGATGGAGGAGGCGCTGATCGCGCAGAAATGGGAGCAACTCACGATTGCGCGCCCTTCGATGCTCATCGGCCACCGGGACGAGCGCCGCTTTAACGAGTCGATCCTGGCCCCGCTGTTTCGAATCCTTCCCGGCAACTGGAAGGCCATCGAGGCGCGGGACGTCGCGCGGGCGATGTTAAAAGAGGGACTCGCCCCGTCGAAAGCGGGCGTAAACATCATCCCTTCGGCAAAACTGCGTGAAATCGCGCAGGGCGAGGCGTAAACTCCCCCGGCTAATAACCTAATACTCTCCGGGGAATGCTATGACTGGTCAGTCTTCATCTCAGGCGGCAACACCTGTTCAATGGTGGAAGCCCGCACTCTTCTTTCTCGTGGTCATTGTTGGCCTCTGGTACGTGAAATGGCAGCCGTACTACGGTAAAGCCTTCACCGCCGCAGAAACGCACAGCATCGGTAAATCTATTCTCGCGCAGGCTGATGCCAGCCCGCTTCAGGCGGCGTGGGATTACGCCATGGTCTACTTCCTTGCCGTCTGGAAGGCCGCCGTACTCGGCGTGATCCTGGGCTCGCTGATTCAGGTGCTTATCTCGCGCAACTGGCTGGTGAAAACGCTTGGTCAGCCGCGCTTTCAGGGCACGCTGCTGGGGACGATTTTCTCCCTGCCGGGCATGATGTGTTCGTGCTGCGCCGCGCCCGTGGCGGCAGGAATGCGCCGTCAGCGCGTATCGATGGGCGGCGCGCTGGCGTTCTGGATGGGCAACCCGCTGCTCAACCCGGCAACTCTGGTGTTTATGGGCTTTGTGCTGGGCTGGCATTTCGCGTTTATTCGTCTGGTGGCCGGGCTGCTGACCGTGCTGGTGGTGGCGACGCTGGTGCAGAATTTGGTGAAGGATAAGGCGCCAGCGTCCGCGTCTGTTGAGCTGGACGTCAGCGAGCCGCAGGGCGGGTTCTTTGCCCGCTGGGGCCGGGCGCTATGGCAGCTTTTCTGGAGCACCATTCCGGTCTATATACTGGCGGTGCTGGTTCTCGGGGCGGCGCGCGTCTGGCTCTTCCCGCATGCGGATGGCGCTATCGACAACACGCTGATGTGGGTGATTGCGATGGCCGTTGCAGGCTGCCTGTTTGTGATCCCAACGGCGGCGGAGATCCCGATTGTTCAGACCATGATGCTGGCAGGTATGGGCACCGCGCCGGCGCTGGCGCTGCTGATTACGCTGCCGGCGATCAGTCTCCCGTCGCTTATCATGCTGCGTAAGTCGTTCCCGGCGAAAGCGCTGTGGCTGACCGCTGGGCTGGTGGCGTTAAGTGGGGTGATGGTGGGGAGTATTGCGCTTCTGTGAAAAACGCCCGGTGGCGCTACGCTTACCGGGCCTACAAAACAATCCCCTCACTTGAGGGGATTTTTTTATTTAATGTAAGTAAACGCGGTGGTGACGTGCTTCACGCCGCTCACCCGGCTGGCGATATCGGCCGCCGCTTTTCCTTCACGGTCGGTCACCAGACCCAGCAGGAACACTTCGCCGTTTTCAGTCGTCACTTTCACGTTGGAGGATTTCACCTGGTCCGAGCCCAGCAGTTGGGAACGCACTTTGGTGGTGATCCAGGTATCGGAAGAGGCGTCACCCAGGCCAATTGGCTTGCCCTGACGCACTTCGTTAAACACCTCTGTGGTCCCTTCTACGCCCATCGCAATCTGTTTCGCACGCGAGGCGAGCTCCATATTCGGCGCCTGGCCTGCCAGCAGCACTTTGCCCTGATAGGCCGTCACGTTGATACGCGCCTCTTTCTTGATTTGTTCGTCTTTCGACAGCGCACTGTTGACGCGCAGCTCCAGCGTGCCGTCATCCACCTGCGTCCCGACAGAGCGTGGATCGGTCGCCGCTTTGGTGCCTACCGCGGCGGTACCCACAACGGCCGCAGCGATACATCCCTGAAGCAGTAGTGCAGACATAAGGACTGCGAGGGTCGATAAAGCCTTCATAAGAACTCCTTAATCATCCTGGTGAGGGAAAAGCGTGTTATCGATCAGGTCACATAAGCAGTTCACCGTGAGCATATGCATTTCCTGAATACGCGCGCTCCGGTGAGAAGGAATGCGGATTTCCACATCCTGCGGCCCAAGCAGACCCGCCAGCTCCCCCCCGTCATAGCCGGTTAAGGCCACGATGGTCATATCGCGGGTGACGGCGGCTTCAACCGCTTTGACAATATCCCGGCTATTGCCGCGCGTGGAGATGGCCAGCAGTACATCTCCGGCATGACCCAGGGCCCGCACCTGCTTTGCGTAAATTTCGTCATGCAGACGATCGTTAGCAATCGCCGTTAAGACCACATTATCGGTATTAAGTGCAATGGCAGGTAAACTCGGGCGCTCTGTTTCAAAACGGTTGATCATGCTGGCAGCAAAATGCTGTGCGTTGGCGGCCGACGTGCCGTTGCCACAACAGAGGATTTTGTTGCCGTTAAGCAGGGACTGCACCAGCGTCATTGCGGCACGCGAAATAGCATCCGGAAGGGCTTCCGCCGCGGCAATCTGAGTCTGGATGCTTTCTGTGAAGCACACTTTAATTCTTTCGAGCACGTTATCCCTTTTAAATCTTAATTATGCGTCTTCGCCAAAAGCGTTTTTAAGCCATTCGATCTCATTTCCGGTGAAGGCTATCACATCGAACCGGCAATCCACAGTATCAAAACTCCCATTATGGCGGGCAAGCCACAAGTGGGCAGTCTGTAATAATTTATGTTGCTTGGCGAGCGTCACGCTGGCGGCAGCACCGCCAAAACGGGAGGACTGTCGAAAGCGTACTTCTACAAACACGATGACCTGACCGTCTTTCATGATCAGGTCGATTTCGCCGCCGCGCCCGCGGACGTTAGCGGCGATAAAGCGCAGTCCTTTGCCTTCAAGCCAGCGACGCGCCTTTAGCTCCCACGCATCGCCGGTCTGCTTGCGGCTTAACTGGCCGGGACGATCTGCCCCTGCTGGTATTTGAGCCATGATAACTTCCTGTTAATCACACAATCCTGAGTGGCGGTCAGATCGCCGGTGTTGCCGTTGAGCTCAAAGCCAGGCACCTGACGCATCTGGGTAAAGTGGTTCGCCAGCGCCCACGCGTCAACACCCATCGCATACAGACGCGCCAGCGAGTAATCGTTACGTACGGTACTCAGCGCCTGCTGCATCAGCGCCGGGTTGCTGCCTGCCAGCATTGGGATTTCGCTGTACTGCAGACCGTCCATTTCCAGACGGAAATCCGGGCCTGCGGTGCCCTGCGCGCTACGCGAGCTGGCGTAGAGCGTTGCGCCGCTCTGGCTGCCGTTACGCATCGCAATCATCGGTTTGATAAAGGCGATCTCCTGCGGCGTGGCAACGATATAGGCCGCATCCACTTTGCCGCCCCCGCTAATCTGCGCGTCGGTTGGTGGGGCTGGGATCGTCAGGCCACCAATCGTCACCCCCTGCTGCTGTGGCAGGCTCGCGGCGACAGGACTACCGTTGAGCGCGATACCCGCTCCACCGTTTACGCCCGCGCGCAGTTCAGAGACGGAACCGAATTTCTGCTGCAGCACCACGCCGCCGCCCAGCTTCTGCCACTCATCGGCAAAGGCAGTGGCCACGCGGTCGCCCAGCGCGCTGCGTGGGATGAGCAGCAGCGGAGCCTGCTTGCCCTGCTCGTGAATATGGCGCGCCGCGTCGCGGGCTTCATCTTCAGGGGAAAGGGCGAAGTAGCAGATATTCGCCCGGTTCTGAACCTGCTCAGGCTGGTTGAGCGCCAGCACGTTCAGCGTGGTATTGCTCTTCATCAGCTCATCCACGTTGTTTTTCAGCAGCGGACCGACAACGATGCTCGCCCCGTCCTGTTGCACCTGCGCCAGAACCTGGTCCAGCGGCTGCGAACTGGTATCGTAGATTTTCAGTTCAGCGCCGGGGTTGGCGCTGGTGGTTGCCACGGCCTGCGGCTGAGCGGCAGGCTGAACCGCGGGCTGTGCAGGCTGCTGTTGAGGCTGTTCTGCCGTTGCGGCAGGTGCTGGTGTCGCCTGCGTCTCGACCGGAGCCTGAGCCGCAGGGGCGGCAGTCGCCGGTGCAGGGGTAGCCGGAGGCGTGGTCGGGGCCGTCACCGGGTTTTGCATGGTACCCTGCGCTGGCGCTTGCGCCGTGGTCAGGTCGCTGGTCTCGGCGGCGGACGGACTGACAACATCGTTCACGTTGGCCGCCTGAGCCGCCTGGGCGGGAACGGCGCTGCCGGTCACCGGCGTCGTGCCGTTTTTCGCCGCTTCAAAGCCCTGCTGAATGGTGCGTCCAAACACCGCCGCCTGGCCGTTGAGCGGCAGAAGCAGGGCGATTTTGCTGGTCGACGCTGGCTTAAAGTTCTGCACGTTCACCAGCTGGGTTGGCAGCATTTTCGCACCCGGGTTTTGCGGGTAGCGCGTCTGCCAGTCCGTAATGCCGGCTTTCAGCATCTTTGGATCGCTGCGGTTGGTAAACCACATCTGCTGCAGATCCAGCCAGCCCTGCAGGACGTTTTCATCGGCGTTGATGACCAGCGCCTGCGCCTGTTCCTGCGTCATCGACGCCAGCGCTTGCCAGGTGGCATCAATATTTTTCTGTTTGTCGGCACCGCCGAGCAGCGGCTCTTGCGCGACGAGCGCGCGGAGCAGCATCAGGGAAGGGCGTCCCTGCTCCGCGGTAATGCCCGCCTGCCAGAAGCGCGCCTGCTGGTTTTTGTCCAGCGCGCTCAGGTCGATATCACCGAGGATCTTCTTCGCGGCGGCGTAATCTTTCAGCGCGACCTTCAGCTCGGCGGAGAGCAGGCTCTGCTCACGGCGCTGGGCGTCGTTAAGATCTTTTGGCAACTGGTTAAACAGTTCGGCAGCCTGCTGGGTTTTACCCTCTTTCAGCAGTGCACGAATGGCGAGTAATTGCCAGTTGGTCTTGGTATCATTTGAACTCTGCGACATTTGTTGCAGATAAAAGCCAGAATCAGCCTGAGCAGAACCCTGAAGATGGGCGGTGCTCTGGTCAGGTGCCTGGGTGCCACAGCCTGCAAAGATCAGGGCTGCCAGCAGAAGCGGCACGCTGCGCGCGGCTTTTTTTCGAAGAAACGTTAACGGTACCATACTGTATCCAGTGATTTTTTTTACGCAATGCTCAATATTAAATCGGCAATACGGACGAAACAATGAAACAACACGAAACGGCAGATAATTCTCAAGGCCAGCTTTATATTGTACCTACTCCTATCGGGAATTTGTCTGATATTACCCAACGTGCGCTCACCGTACTGCAAGTTGTTGATTTAATTGCTGCTGAAGATACCCGCCACACCGGCTTACTGCTGCAACATTTCGCGATTAACGCCCGTTTGTTTGCTTTGCACGATCACAATGAGCAACAAAAAGCCGAAACGCTGGTGGCGAAGCTGAAAGAGGGGCAGAACATTGCGCTGGTCTCCGATGCCGGTACGCCGCTGATCAACGATCCTGGCTATCACCTGGTGCGTACCTGTCGTGAAGCCGGTATACGCGTAGTGCCGCTGCCAGGGCCGTGCGCCGCGATTGCTGCGCTGAGCGCCGCAGGTCTGCCGTCCGATCGCTTCTGCTATGAAGGTTTCCTGCCTGCCAAATCCAAAGGCCGCCGCGACGTCTTAAAAGACCTGGAAGCGGAACCGCGCACCCTGATTTTCTACGAGTCCACCCACCGACTGCTGGAGAGCCTGGAAGATATGGTGACCGTCTGGGGAGAAGGGCGCTACGTGGTGCTGGCGCGCGAGCTGACCAAAACCTGGGAAACGATTCACGGTGCGCCGGTGGGCGAACTGCTGGCATGGGTAAAGGAAGACGAAAACCGCCGCAAGGGCGAAATGGTGCTGATTGTCGAAGGGCATAAGGCGGAAGAAGACGCGCTGCCTGCCGACGCGCTGCGTACTCTGGCATTGCTACAGGCGGAGCTGCCGCTGAAAAAGGCCGCTGCGCTGGCGGCGGAAATTCACGGCGTGAAGAAGAATGCCCTGTATAAGTACGCGCTGGAGCAGCAGGGGGAGTAAGGCATCCCCTGCCGGTTTTTGCCGGGGGGCGGCTATGCCTTACCCGGCCTATCGATCGTTATGCGTCTTTTAGCCAACGGGTATCGCCTCAACCTGGAAGGTTTGCGGCGTGCCCGACGGGTTATCTAAATGCGGGACAGATTTGGTGAAGGGGACATCACGTCACCGGTGCCGGGTTAAACACCGCCAGCTGGTTATGCAATCCCCACTGGTCGGAGAACGTTTTCTTCCGCCCGCTCGCCACGTCCAGAATGAAGTGGAACAGCTTCCAGCCCACGTCCTCAATGCTCTCTTCCCCGGTGGCGATGGTGCCCGCGTTGATGTCCATTAAGTCATACCAGCGGTTTGCCAGCTCGGTGCGGGTCGCCATTTTGATCACCGGCACCGCCATCAGGCCATACGGCGTGCCGCGTCCGGTGGTAAAGACCTGCACCGTAATGCCGGATGCCACCTGCTGCGTACCGCATACAAAATCGCTGGCCGGCGTTGCTGCGTAGATCAGGCCGCGCGTCGTCGGACGCTGGCCCGGAGAGAGCACTTCAGCAATGGCGCTCTGACCGGATTTGGCAATCGATCCGAGGGCTTTTTCCACCACGTTTGCCAGGCCGCCTTTTTTGTTCCCGGGCGAGGGGTTGGCGCTGCGGTCGGTTTTGCCCATATCGAGATAGTTATCGTACCAGGCCATCTCCTCAAGCAGGCGTTTGCCGACTTCTTCATTGACGGCGCGCGGCGTCAGGAGATGGATGGCGTCACGCACTTCGGTTACCTCGGAGAACATCACCGTGGCGCCGCAGCGCACAAGCAGATCGGACGCATAGCCCACCGCAGGGTTGGCCGTCACGCCGGAGAAGGCATCGCTGCCGCCACACTGGGTGCCGACCACCAGCTCCGAGGCCGGGCACGTTTCACGCTGGCGGCGGTTAAGTTTGTCCAGATGACGCTCCGCCACCTGCAGGATATCGTCGACCATTGAGCGGAAGCCCACGTGGCGTTCATCCTGCAGGCGCACGATGCTGGCCTCGTCTGCCGGGATAGCTTTGACATCTTCCGTGCCCTGCAGCAGGCGCTCAGGCTGCAGTTTTTCGCACCCCAGGCCGATGACCATCACCTCGCCGCCAAAGTTTGGGTTCAGGGCGATATTGTGAATGGTCCGGATCGGCACCACGGCAGCGGGGGCGTTAATCGCTACGCCGCAGCCGTAGAGATGGTTCAGGCCAACTACGCCGTCGACGTTGGGGTATTTCGGCAGCAGATCGCGCTCGATGATTTTCACCACGTAATCCACGACGCCCGCCACGCAGTGCACGCTGGTGGTCATGCCGAGCAGGTTTTTGGTGCCGACGCTGCCGTCCGCGTTGCGGTAGCCTTCGAAGGTATAGCCTTCCAGCGGAGGAAGCGGTTCCGGCACGCGGGTAGCCAGCGGAAGCGTATTCAGCGGCGGCGCTTCCGGCAGCGCAACCAGCGACTCCTCAACCCAGCTCCCCTGCGGTATAGCGCGAACGGCATAGCCGATGACTTCACCGTAACGTACGATTTCGCCGTTAGCAGGGATATCCACCAGGGCGGCTTTATGTCCCTGCGGAATATGCTCGATCAGTTCCAGCCCGTCCGGGAAGCGGGTGCCCGCTTTTAAGCCATTGTCGTTGACAATAATCGCCACGTTATCAGTATCGTGTACTTTTATATAAAACGCCGTCGGCGATGCCTGTCGAATTTCAATGTCGGCCATTGTTCAGTATTCTCCAGCAAAGTGTCTGATATTAAGGTCAGCCAATTTTCTAATGGTAGAAATAAATACGCGGCTTTTCAGAAATAAAGCATGTCAGTACAGGCGATATGAAAATGTGATCGCGATCGCTCCGGAACCCGTAATCCTTGATTCTGTGCATTAGCGCCCAGCATCCAGGGCATATGCAAAAATTTTTATCCAAATGTACCGCAATCCTTGAGCATTCAAACAATGTGCGCGCGTGGATTGCGTCTTATACTGAATGACGATTTTATTACGCCTAAATACGTCAGAAAAATAAATATCATGCTGGCGCGGTGTCTGAATAAATAAAATGATGCTGAAAAGGCTGCGGAATTAAAAAGGTAAATACGATGAGTAACGATATCTTTCCGAATAAATTTAAAGCGGCCCTCGCGGCGCACCAGATTCAGATTGGCTGCTGGTCCGCGCTGGCAAACCCCATCAGCACCGAAGTGCTGGGCCTGGCCGGTTTCGACTGGCTGGTGCTGGACGGCGAACATGCGCCGAACGATATCAGCACCTTTATTCCGCAGCTGATGGCGCTGAAGGGCAGTCCCAGCGCCCCGGTTGTGCGCGTGCCGACTAACGAGCCGGTGATTATTAAGCGCCTGCTGGATATCGGTTTCTACAACTTCCTGATCCCGTTTGTGGAGACGGAAGAAGAGGCGGTGCTGGCCGTTGCCTCAACGCGCTACCCGCCAGAAGGGATCCGCGGCGTCTCCGTTTCGCATCGCGCCAATATGTTTGGCACCGTGCCGGACTACTTCACCCAGTCTAATAGCAACATCACCATTCTGGTTCAGATCGAAAGCCAGCAGGGCGTGGATAACGTCGACGCGATTGCCGCCACAAACGGCGTGGACGGCATCTTTGTCGGACCAAGCGATCTGGCGGCCGCCTTTGGACACCTGGGTAACGCCAGCCACCCTGACGTGCAGCGCGCTATCCAGCACATCTTTGCCCGCGCCAAGGCACACGGTAAACCGTGCGGCATCCTGGCGCCGGTTGAGGCTGACGCCCGTCGCTATCTGGAGTGGGGAGCCACCTTTGTTGCCGTCGGCAGCGATCTTGGGGTGTTCCGCTCAGCGACGCAAAAATTAGCGGACGCTTTTAAAAAATAACCATCATTGAGGAAACAGTTATGACGCTGAAAGTGGGTTTTATTGGCCTGGGGATCATGGGTAAACCAATGAGTAAGAACCTCATCAAAGCGGGTTACTCTCTGGTGGTCTCCGATCACAATTCGCATGCGGTAGCGGAGGTGATGGCGGCGGGCGCTGAAACGGCCACCACCGCGAGAGCCATTGCCGAGCAGTGCGACGTCATCATCACCATGCTGCCAAACTCCCCGCACGTTAAAGAGGTTGCGCTGGGAGAAAACGGCATTATCGACGGCGCCAGGCCGGGCCTGGTGCTGATTGACATGAGCTCTATCGCGCCGCTCGCAAGCCGTGAAATCAGCGAGGCGTTAAAAGCGAAGGGCGTCAATATGCTGGACGCGCCGGTCAGCGGCGGCGAGCCGAAAGCGATCGACGGCACGCTGTCGGTGATGGTCGGCGGTGATAAAGCTATTTTCGATAAATACTATGACCTGATGAAAGCGATGGCAGGCTCCGTGGTGCATACGGGTGAAATTGGCGCGGGCAACGTGACCAAGCTGGCGAACCAGGTCATTGTGGCGCTGAACATCGCCGCGATGTCCGAAGCGCTGACCCTCGCAACCAAAGCGGGCGTCAATCCGGACCTGGTCTATCAGGCCATTCGCGGTGGCCTGGCGGGCAGTACCGTGCTGGATGCCAAAGCGCCGATGGTGATGGATCGTAATTTCAAACCCGGTTTCCGCATCGACCTGCATATTAAAGATCTGGCGAACGCGCTGGATACGTCACACGGCGTGGGCGCGCAGTTGCCGCTGACCGCGGCGGTCATGGAGATGATGCAGGCGCTGCGTGCCGATGGCCTGGGCACGGCCGATCACAGCGCGATTGCGTGCTATTACGAAAAACTGGCGAAGGTGGAAGTGGCGCGTTAATCACGGCTTACCCCTACCTGAGGGTGACAGCGGCGCGCAAACCCTCTATACTGCGCGCCGAAGCTGACCAGACAGTCGCCGCTTCGTCGTCGTCCCTTTCGGGGGAGACGGGCGGAGGGGAGGAAAGTCCGGGCTCCATAGGGCAGGGTGCCAGGTAACGCCTGGGGGGGAAACCCACGACCAGTGCAACAGAGAGCAAACCGCCGATGGCCCGCGCAAGCGGGATCAGGTAAGGGTGAAAGGGTGCGGTAAGAGCGCACCGCGCGGCTGGTAACAGTCCGTGGCACGGTAAACTCCACCCGGAGCAAGGCCAAATAGGGGTTCACATGGTACGGCCCGTACTGAACCCGGGTAGGCTGCTTGAGCCAGTGAGCGATTGCTGGCCTAGATGAATGACTGTCCACGACAGAACCCGGCTTATCGGTCAGCTTCAACTTCTTAAAAAACCCCGCTTCGGCGGGGTTTTTGCTTTGTGGGGATTGTAGGCAGGGTAAGCGCACCGCCACCCGGCAGCGGACAAACGACATCAATTCTCATATTTGCGACATTAAGCACATTCCACTGCTTTTATCCCTTCATCGTCGCTCCTGCATCTGTAGACGATCTCCATCACAAAATTTCACGCTAAAAAACAGATGATTTTTAGTATTGATAATTTGTTAATGTTGTTACTCTAATGATCGCGAAACTTTTCTCGTTTGATATACATATATTGAAATCAAATACATTCCCTCCGTGAATATGTGACCTAATCCACTCTTTTAAGGAAGTCTGAAAATTCACCTCGAAAAAAATTGATAATTTGAAAGAATGTTTCAAACAAATAACGGTTATTTATTGGCCTTTAATTGCCTGAAATATCGTCTTTATTGCTTTTTTAAGGGCGTGGGAATTTATCCGGGTTATCGCCATAAAATAAATTTATTACCGCTATTTTTGTTGATCAATATCAGCGTAGTAGCGTATTTATCATTATGTATACTTTTGATATATAAAGGTTTTAATGGTTTTTTGCTGTGCGGAATAAACGGCCTGGAAGGCAAATTGTGAGTAACAGCACATACCCCTTTAAACATTATTGAGTAGAATCCACCCCGTCATAGGGAAATAAGCGCAGAATATTATGAACACTATTATTCTACCGAAAACACAGCACCTCGTGGTATTTCAGGAAGTCATTAAAAGTGGCTCCATAGGTTCTGCTGCAAGACAACTGGGCCTGACGCAGCCCGCCGTGAGCAAAATCATCAGCGATATTGAATCCTACTTCGGCGTAGAAGTGATGGTGCGGAAAAACACCGGCGTAAAACTCACTGCCGCAGGCCAGGTGCTGCTCTCCTACTCAGAGTCGATTACCCGCGAAATGAAAAACATGGTGAGCGAGATCAACAGCCTGAGTTTCAGCACCGTGATGGATGTCTCCTTTGGCTATCCGTCGCTGATCGGCTTTACCTTCCTGTCCGAAATGATCAAAAAATTCAAGGAAGTGTTCCCGAAAGCGCGCGTATCCATGTATGAAGCCCAGCTCTCCTCTTTCCTGCCGGCCATTCGCGACGGACGTCTGGATTTCGCCATCGGCACGCTGAGCGATGAAATGTTGCTGCAGGATCTGCACGTCGAGCCGCTGTTTGAGTCCGAGTTTGTGCTGGTCGCCAGCAAAACGCGAACGTGCACCGGCCCGACGACGCTGGCATCGCTCACGCACGAGCAGTGGGTGATGCCGCAAACCGATATGGGCTACTACAAAGAACTTCTGACCACTCTGCAAGACAACCACATCAGCATCGAAAACATCGTCCAGACCGATTCCGTCGTCACCATTTATAACCTTGTGCTGAATGCCGATTATCTGACGGTCATTCCCCGCGACATGATTGCCCCGTTCGGTTCTGACCAGTTTATCGTGCTGCCCGTAGAAGATGAATTACCCGTGGCGCGCTATGCCGCCGTGTGGTCTAAAAATTACAGAATTAAAAAATCAGCGTCAGTATTAGTTGAGCTGGCAAAACAGTATTCGTCGATGAATATCGAAAGACGACGATGAATTTATAGAACGCATTTTAAAAATACCCGGAGCTTAGTTTTCTAACGCTCTGATACCCTGACTTTGCCTGAAAAGAATGAATTATTATAACGAGGATATTATGCACATTACTTACGATCTCCCGGTAACTATTGAAGATATTCAGGACGCCAGAAAACGCCTGGCAGGCAAGATATATAAAACCGGCATGCCGCGTTCGAATTATCTCAGCGAGCGCTGTAAGGGCGAAATATTCCTGAAGTTTGAGAACATGCAGCGTACCGGTTCGTTTAAAATTCGCGGCGCGTTTAATAAATTAAGCTCGCTGACCGACGCTGAAAAACGCAAGGGCGTGGTCGCCTGCTCCGCGGGAAACCACGCGCAGGGGGTCTCGCTCTCCTGCGCCATGCTCGGCATCGACGGCAAAGTGGTGATGCCGATGGGCGCGCCAAAATCCAAGGTGGCCGCGACGCGCGACTACTCGGCGGAAGTGGTGCTGCACGGCGAGAACTTCAACGACACCATCGCCAAAGTGAGCGAAATCGTCGAGATGGAAGGGCGTATTTTTATTCCGCCTTACGACGATGCCAAAGTGATCGCCGGGCAGGGCACCATCGGCCTGGAAATTCTCGAAGATTTATACGACGTGGATAACGTCATTGTCCCTATCGGCGGCGGCGGATTAATTGCCGGCATTGCGACGGCGATTAAATCGATCAACCCGACCATCAATATTATCGGCGTACAGTCTGAAAACGTGCACGGAATGGCCGCTTCCTGGCAGGCCGGAGAAATAACTAACCATCGCATTACCGGCACGTTAGCCGACGGCTGCGACGTTTCTCGTCCGGGGAAATTAACCTTCGAAATCGTTCGTGAACTGGTCGATGACATTGTGCTGGTGAGCGAAGACGATATTCGCAACAGCATGATCGCGCTTATTCAGCGAAATAAAGTGGTGACGGAAGGCGCAGGCGCGCTGGCGTGTGCCGCGTTGTTAAGCGGCAAGCTCGATCACTATATTCAGGGCCGCAAGACCGTCTGCATTATTTCCGGCGGCAATATCGATCTCTCCCGTGTTTCCCAAATTACCGGCTTCGTTGACGCATAAAGGTGACCTATGAGCAACACAGAAAGCATTATCGTTGGCCAGACAAAAACGTCCTCCTGGCGTAAGTCTGATACCACTTGGACGCTTGGCCTGTTTGGTACCGCCATTGGCGCAGGCGTGCTGTTCTTCCCCATTCGCGCGGGCTTTGGCGGATTAATTCCTATCCTGCTGATGCTGGTTCTCGCGTTCCCGATCGCCTTTTACTGCCACCGCGCGCTGGCACGTCTGTGCCTCTCCGGCAGCAACGTCTCCGGCAACATCACCGAAACGGTGGAAGAGCACTTTGGTAAAACCGGCGGGGTGGTGATCACGTTCCTCTACTTCTTCGCCATTTGTCCTCTGCTGTGGATTTACGGCGTTACCATTACCAACACCTTTATGACCTTCTGGGAAAACCAGCTCCAGCTGCCCGCGCTGAACCGCGGCGTGGTGGCGCTGTTCCTGCTGCTGCTGATGGCCTTTGTTATCTGGTTCGGTAAAGACCTGATGGTGAAGGTGATGAGCTTCCTGGTGTTCCCGTTCATCGCCAGCCTGGTGCTGATTTCCCTGTCGCTGATCCCTTACTGGAATTCGGCGGTGATCGACCAGGTCAACCTGAGCGATATCGCCTTCACCGGGCATGATGGCATTCTGGTCACGGTGTGGCTGGGGATCTCCATCATGGTCTTCTCCTTTAACTTCTCGCCTATCGTCTCCTCGTTTGTGGTCTCCAAGCGCGAAGAGTATGAGCCAGAGTTCGGGAAAGCCTTCACCGAGCAGAAATGTTCCAAAATCATCGGCCGCGCCAGCCTGCTGATGGTCGCCGTGGTGATGTTCTTCGCCTTTAGCTGCCTGTTCACGCTCTCCCCGCAGAACATGGCGGACGCCAAGGCGCAGAACATTCCGGTGCTCTCTTACCTGGCGAACCACTTTGCCTCCTTGTCCGGAGCGAAATCGACGTTTGCCACCGTGCTCGAATACGGTGCCTCCATCATCGCGCTGGTCGCTATCTTCAAATCCTTCTTCGGCCACTATCTGGGCACGCTGGAAGGGCTGAACGGCCTGATCCTCAAGTTCGGCTACAAGGGTGACAAGAAGAAAGTCTCTGTCGGCAAGCTGAACACCATCAGCATGGTCTTCATCATGGGATCCACCTGGGTTGTGGCCTACGCCAACCCGAACATTCTCGACCTCATCGAAGCCATGGGCGCACCGATCATCGCCTCTCTGCTGTGCCTGCTGCCGATGTACGCCATCCGCAAAGCGCCAGCCATGGCGAAATATAAGGGCAAACCCGAGAACATCTTCGTCACGGTTGTGGGCCTGCTGACCATTCTGAATATCGTTTACAAACTGTTCTAACCCATTGCTCAGGAAGAGCGGAGTCACATGATGATTGAGTTTCCGGTAGTACTGGTTATTAACTGCGGTTCGTCCTCTGTTAAGTTTTCGGTGCTCGACGCCAGCAGCTGTGAGGCCCTGATGACGGGCATTGCGGACGGCATTAACACTGAAAAGGCCTTTATTTCCGTGAACGGGGGTGAGCCGGTCAAACTGGCTCACCAGGACTACGAAGGGGCGCTGGCTGCCATCGCCCTGGAGCTGGAGAAGCGTAACCTGATGAGCAGCGTGGCCTTAATTGGCCACCGCATTGCGCACGGCGGCGACCTCTTCAGCGAGTCGACCCTGATTACGGAAGCGGTGATTGCGCAGATCCGCCAGGTCTCCCCGCTGGCACCGCTGCATAACTACGCCAACTTAAGCGGCGTGGACGCCGCCGAGCGCCTGTTCCCGGGCGTGCAGCAGGTTGCGGTATTTGATACCAGCTTCCACCAGACGCTGCCGCCGCAGGCGTACCTGTACGGTTTGCCGTACCGCTATTTTGAAGCGCTGGGCGTGCGTCGGTACGGCTTCCACGGCACCTCTCACCGCTACGTGGCCGCGCAGGCGCATACGCTTCTCGGGCTGTCCCCCGACGACAGCGGGCTGGTGATTGCCCATCTCGGCAACGGGGCGTCCATCTGCGCGGTGCGTAACGGCGAAAGCGTTGATACCTCGATGGGCATGACGCCGCTGGAAGGGCTGATGATGGGCACGCGCTGCGGCGACGTGGATTTTGGCGCGATGGCGTGGATTGCCCAGCAGACCGGCCAGTCCTTCGAGGATCTGGAGCGAGTGGTCAATAAAGAGTCCGGGCTGCTGGGGATCTCCGGCATCTCCTCCGATTTACGCGCGCTGGAGAAAGCGTGGCACGAAGGCAACGAGCGGGCTGTGCTTGCGATCCGCACCTTCGTTCACCGCATTGCGCGGCATATTGCGGGGCACGCGGCGTCGCTGCACCGTCTGGACGGCGTGATCTTTACCGGCGGCATTGGCGAAAACTCGAAGCTGATCCGCGCGCTGGTGGCGGAGCATCTGAACGTGTTCGGCATCCGCCTCGACGACGCCAAAAATGCCCTGCCGGGCAGCGCGGGCGAGCGCATCATCTCGACCGAGTCGTCCCGCGTGGTCTGCGCGGTTGTCCCTACCAACGAAGAAAAAATGATCGCGCTGGACGCCCTCCGTCTTGGGAAGGTGACACCGGCTGCGGCTTACGCCTGATAAAGCGAGAATCCACATGAAAGTAACAATCGATACGGGCGTCGCGCCCTACAGCGACGCATGGGCCGGGTTTCGCGGTGAAGAATGGAAAAGCGCCGTCAACGTGCGCGATTTTATTCAGCATAACTACACCCCTTATGACGGCGACGAAGCTTTCCTCGCGCAGGCGACGCCAGCAACGACGGCGCTGTGGCAGAAGGTAATGGTCGGCATTCGCCAGGAGAACGCCACCCACGCCCCGGTGGATTTTGATACCAACATTGCCACCACCATTACGGCCCACGGGCCGGGCTATATCGACCAGGATCTGGAGACGATCGTCGGCCTGCAAACCGATAAGCCGCTTAAGCGCGCGCTCCATCCGTACGGCGGGATCAACATGATCCGCAGCTCGTTCGAAGCCTACGGTCGCGAGATGGATCCGCAGTTTGAATACCTGTTTACCGACCTGCGCAAAACCCACAACCAGGGCGTGTTTGACGTTTACTCGCCGGAGATGATGCGCTGCCGTAAATCCGGCGTGCTGACCGGCTTGCCGGACGGCTACGGGCGCGGACGCATCATCGGCGACTATCGCCGCGTGGCGCTGTACGGCATCGCCTATCTGGTACGCGAGCGTGAGCTGCAGTTTGCGGATCTGCAGGGCAGGCTGGAACGCGGCGAAGATCTCGAAGCGACGATCCGCCTGCGTGAAGAGCTGGCGGAGCACAAGCGCGCGCTGCTGCAGATCCAGCAGATGGCGGCGAGCTACGGCTTTGATATCTCGCGTCCGGCGATGAACGCGCAGGAAGCGGTGCAGTGGGTCTACTTTGCCTACCTGGCGGCGGTAAAATCCCAGAACGGCGGAGCGATGTCGCTGGGGCGCACGGCCTCGTTCCTCGATATCTACATCGAACGCGACATGCAGGCGGGGCGGCTGAATGAAGTCCAGGCGCAGGAGCTGATCGACCACTTCATCATGAAGATCCGCATGGTGCGCTTCCTGCGCACGCCGGAGTTCGACACGCTCTTCTCCGGCGATCCGATCTGGGCGACGGAAGTGATCGGCGGCATGGGGCTGGACGGGCGCACGCTGGTGACTAAAAACAGCTTCCGCTATCTGCATACCCTGCACACCATGGGGCCCGCGCCGGAGCCAAACCTGACGATCCTCTGGTCTGAACACCTGCCGATCGCGTTCAAGAAATACGCCGCGCAGGTGTCGATCGTCACCTCTTCGCTGCAGTATGAGAACGACGATCTGATGCGTGCGGACTTCAACAGCGACGACTACGCCATTGCCTGCTGCGTCAGCCCGATGGTGATCGGCAAGCAGATGCAGTTCTTTGGCGCGCGCGCCAACCTCGCCAAAACGCTGCTGTACGCGATCAACGGCGGGGTGGACGAGAAGCTGAAGATTCAGGTCGGCCCGAAGACCGCGCCGCTGCTGGACGACGTGCTGGATTACGACACCGTGATGGCGAGCCTCGATCACTTTATGGACTGGCTGGCGGTGCAGTACATCAGCGCGCTGAATCTCATTCACTACATGCATGATAAGTACAGCTACGAAGCCTCGCTGATGGCGCTGCACGACCGGGACGTTTACCGCACCATGGCCTGCGGCATTGCCGGGTTGTCGGTAGCGGCGGATTCCCTGTCGGCCATTAAATATGCCACGGTGAAGCCGGTGCGCGACCATACCGGTCTGGCGGTCGATTTCGTGATAGAAGGGGACTATCCGCAGTACGGCAATAACGACGATCGCGTGGACAGCATCGCCTGCGATCTGGTGGAACGCTTTATGAAGAAAATCCAGGCGCTGCCAACCTACCGCAACGCCGTACCGACCCAGTCGATCCTGACCATCACCTCCAACGTGGTTTATGGGCAGAAGACCGGCAACACGCCGGACGGACGACGCGGCGGCACGCCGTTTGCCCCGGGCGCGAACCCGATGCACGGCCGCGACAGAAAAGGGGCGGTGGCCTCGCTAACCTCGGTTGCCAAGCTGCCGTTCAGCTATGCCAAAGACGGGATCTCCTACACCTTCTCCATCGTGCCGCAGGCGCTGGGCAAAGATGAGCTGGTGCGCAAAACCAACCTGGTGGGGCTGCTGGACGGGTACTTCCACCATGAAGCGTCTATTGAGGGCGGGCAGCACCTGAACGTTAACGTTATGAACCGGGAGATGCTGCTGGATGCCATTGCTCATCCCGAAAATTATCCGAACCTGACGATCCGCGTTTCGGGCTATGCCGTACGCTTCAATGCGCTGACGCGCGAGCAGCAGCAGGATGTGATTTCGCGAACCTTTACCCAATCTATCTGATAAAAGTCAATTCTCATGCTCCCTCAGCGCAGGGGGCATTTTTTTGTCCCGTCGAACATACAAAATTGTTTATATAATTACTCACACATATTCATCCGCTCTTGAAAAACAATATGTCTGCCCTTTCCTATCACAGCATGTAAGGATAATAAGATGATGAAAATGACCCGTATTGCGTTGGCCGCCGCGGCGCTGGCCCTGTGCAGTTTTACGGCGCAGGCCGCGAACGTTGAGGCAGCTCCTTCTCCATCGCAGGATCCGCTGGTTCAGCACCTGAAGCTCAGCAACGAGCAGGTTAAGAAGATTGACGATCTGCATAAGCAGCTGGAACAAAACGTCAGCAAGATCCCGATGACGGGCGTGAAGGACGGCGCGCTGATCGACATGTTCCAGGCGGGTAAATGGGACGAAAGCACGGTGAAGAGCCAGCTTAGCGCGTTTAGCAAAATTGAAGAGCAGGCCCGCTATTACCGTGTGAAATATTACTTCGACGTCAGTCAGATGTTAACGCCGGAACAGCGTAAACAGATTCGAACCGATATGGCTAACGCGCTGGCTGAGTGATTTCCTGCCCGCGCATGGCGCGGGTTTATATTTCTTGATCGTCGTCACTTTTAGAAAAATCCCACATTTCAAACCTGAATAAAAGCAAATTGTCCTCCAGTCTCTGAAAATCCACACAAAGATTGTGACTTTTTTCTCCGCCTCTGCGGATATGATCTTCCCACACCAATAACAAGCACCTGCTGCCCTCTGATTCGCAATCGCTGGCGATCGGAACCCTATAAAAACAACTGTTTACCCTACAAAATAAGCGAGTGCCCCATGGATACGGCAACAAACAGCAGTGTGATTGTGAATAATTCCCCCGCGGCAAGGCGGGCGGGAATGAGTGAAAGCGAGTGGCAAGAGGCCATTAAATTCGACAGCACCGACACGGGCTGGGTCATCATGAGTATCGGGATGGCTATTGGCGCGGGGATTGTTTTTCTCCCGGTACAGGTAGGATTAATGGGGCTGTGGGTATTTTTGCTCTCATCAATAATTGGCTATCCGGCCATGTACCTGTTCCAGCGCCTGTTTATTAATACGCTGGCGGAATCGCCGGAGTGCAAAGACTACCCGAGCGTAATTAGCGGCTATTTAGGTAAAAACTGGGGCATCTTGTTAGGCGCGCTCTATTTCGTGATGCTGGTGATCTGGATGTTTGTCTATTCCACGGCCATTACCAACGATAGCGCCTCGTATTTACACACCTTCGGCGTGACCGACGGTTTACTCTCGGAGAACCCATTCTACGGTCTATGCCTGATCTGCATTCTGGTCGCGATTTCTTCACGCGGTGAAAAGCTGCTGTTCAAAGTCTCCAGCCTGATGGTACTTACCAAGCTGTTTGTCGTGGCGGCGCTGGGGCTGTCGATGATTGGACTCTGGCATCTGGCCAACGTAGGCATGCTGCCGCCAGCGGGGCTGCTGATCAAAAACGCCATCATTACGCTGCCTTTTACCTTAACCTCGATTCTCTTTATTCAGACCCTGAGCCCGATGGTTATCTCATACCGTTCACGGGAAAAATCCGTGGAGGTGGCGCGCCATAAAGCGCTGCGGGCGATGAATATTGCCTTCGGCATACTGTTTGTGACGGTCTTTTTCTACGCCGTCTCCTTCACGCTGGCGATGGGGCACGATGAGGCGGTTAAAGCGTACGAACAGAACATTTCGGCTCTGGCGATTGCGGCGCAGTTTATCAGCGGTGACGGCGCGGGCTGGGTCAAAATCGTCAGCGTGATCCTGAATATCTTCGCCGTGATGACCGCGTTCTTCGGCGTCTACCTCGGCTTTCGCGAGGCCACGCAGGGGATCGTCATGAACATCCTGCACCGCAAAATGCCGGCAGAGAAAATCAATGAGAACGCCGTCCAGCGCGGGATTATGCTGTTCGCCATTCTGCTGGCCTGGAGCGCGATAGTCCTGAACGCGCCGGTGCTGAGCTTCACCTCCATCTGTAGCCCTATCTTCGGCATGGTGGGCTGCCTGATCCCGGCATGGCTGGTCTACAAGGTGCCGGCCCTGCATAAATATAAGGGCGTATCGCTGGTGATTATCATCATCACCGGACTGCTGCTTTGTGTTTCTCCTTTCCTCGCATTCTCCTGAGGGTAATTAAGGTCGTAACGATGTCTGAGCAAAATCATCCTTTATGGAATCAATTTATTCGCGCGGTGCAGGAAGAAGTTAAGCCTGCGCTGGGGTGTACCGAACCCGTTTCTCTGGCATTGGCCTGCGCGATTGCCGCAGACCTTCTGCCGGGGGAGGTCACGCAGATTGAGGCGTGGGTATCGCCAAACCTGATGAAAAACGGGCTGGGCGTGACGGTGCCCGGTACCGGTATGGTCGGGCTGCCCATTGCAGCGGCGCTGGGCGCCATCGGTGGCAATGCGCAGGCGGGGCTGGAGGTGCTGAAAGACGCCACCGCCGATGCGCTGGCGCGCGCCAGGTCGATGCTCAACGCCGGGCTGGTGCAGGTGAAATTGCAGGAGCCGTGCGATGAGATCCTTTATTCGCGTGCCTGCGTTTACGCCGGAGAGGCTTCGGCTATGGTGACCATTGCGGGGGGGCATACCCGCGTGGTGGAGGTGGTTTGTCAGGGCGAAACGCGCTTCAGGCTTGACGATCGGCAGGCCGAGGTAAGTAACGATCCGCTGGCGGTACTGTCAAACACCACGCTCTCGCAGATCCTTGAGTTTGTGGAACAGATACCGTTCGATGCGATCCGCTTTATTCTCGATGCGGGGCGTCTGAACGATGCGCTCTCCCGCGAAGGTTTAAGCGGTCACTGGGGGCTGCACATAGGCGCAACGCTCAGTAAACAGCGTTCTCGCGGATGGCTGGCGCAGGATCTGGGGTCAGACATTGTTATCCGCACCAGCGCCGCATCGGACGCCAGGATGGGCGGCGCGACGCTGCCGGCGATGAGCAATTCGGGCTCCGGTAATCAGGGGATCGCCGCCACCATGCCGGTTGTCGTGGTCGCTGAGCACCTTAAGGCTGATGACGAACGGCTGGCGCGGGCGCTGATGCTGTCGCATCTGTCGGCGATCTATATTCATTACCAGCTTCCGCGCCTCTCCGCGCTGTGTGCGGCGACAACGGCGGCAATGGGCGCTGCGGCGGGGATGGCGTGGCTGATGGGGGGCAGTTACCAGACCATTGCGACGGCGATCGGCAGTATGATTGGTGACGTCAGCGGCATGATCTGCGACGGCGCATCAAACAGCTGTGCCATGAAGGTCTCAACCAGCGTCAGTAGCGCCTGGAAAGCGGTGATGATGGCGCTGGATGACTCGGGCGTGACGGGTAACGAGGGGATTGTGGCGCACGATGTGGAGCAGTCGATCGCAAACCTGTGCGCGCTGGCGTGCCGCTCGATGCAGGCAACGGACCGGCAGATTATTGAGATTATGGCGAGTAAGGTGTTGTGAGTTGCCCCTCACCCTAACCCTCTCCCCATAGGGGAGAGGGAACCGATCGCACCCTCGCCTGAGGGGATTGTTAAACCGGCAAATCAATCAGCAGCGCGCGCAGCGGCGTATCCGCCACCAGGGTAATATTCGCTTCATCACGAATAAACGCCCCGTCACCGCAGGTGAGCGCCTCTTTCTCTTCCGCGTGCGTCACCGCATGCACCGTACCGTGAATAGACTGTAAATAGGCGCGCGGACCATGAAGCTGGAAGCTCGCCTGTTCACCTTTCTTTAGCTCGATATGATGCAGCCACACCTGCTGACGCAATTGCAGGCTGCCTTTGCTGCCATCGGGTGATGCAATCAGCTGCTGCCCGTCGCCCGTTAAATCTATCTTCTGCACCAGCGGATTTTCCCGCTCAGGGCAGGCGTCCAGCCACAGCTGCATGCGGGTCAGCGTTTTGTCTTTGCTGAGGTTGTGCTCGCTGTAGCTGATGCCCGGCTGCGTGGAAATTAACAGCGCTTCGCCAGCCTTTGCCTGGACATGATTGCCCTCGCTATCGCGGTATTCTGCCTCGCCTTCCAGGATCAGGTTCAGGATATCGACTTTCGGATACGTGCGCGGCTGGAAGGAGGCGCCCGGGGCGAGCACTTCCTGATTCAACACGCGTAATGACGCGTAACCAAGGAGTTTAGGGTCAAAGTAGTGTCCAAAGGAAAAGGTGTAGCGGGCCTGCAGCCAACCGAAATCGGCTTGTCCGCACTGTTTAGCTGTTCTTGTCGTAATCATAAACTTGACCTCTCTTTACACTAAAACAATGGTAAAGGTATGGACGCTTCATTGTTAGCCAGATATTCTGCCCGGTATGTTCAAATTTCCTGAATGAGAACGAGATGGCTAAAGAGAGAGCATTGACGCTTGAGGCGCTTCGCGTCATGGACGCGATTGACCGCCGCGGCAGTTTTGCGGCGGCGGCAGATGAGCTGGGGCGCGTTCCGTCTGCGCTGAGCTACACCATGCAGAAGCTGGAGGAAGAGCTCGACGTGGTGCTGTTTGACCGCTCCGGTCATCGAACAAAATTCACCAACGTGGGCCGAATGCTGCTGGAGCGCGGCCGCGTCCTGCTGGAAGCGGCGGACAAGCTCACGACGGACGCCGAAGCGCTGGCGCGCGGCTGGGAGACCCACCTGACGTTAGTGACCGAAGCGCTGGTGCCGACGGAAGCGCTGTTCCCGCTGGTGGATCGCCTGGCGGCGAAGGCCAATACGCAGCTGTCGATCATCACCGAGGTGCTGGCAGGGGCGTGGGAACGTCTGGAGACGGGCAGGGCGGATATCGTCATTGCGCCGGACATGCACTTTCGTTCCTCATCGGAAATCAACTCGCGCAAGCTTTACAGCGTCATGAACGTCTATGTTGCCGCACCCAATCACCCGATTCACCAGGAGCCGGAGCCGCTCTCTGAAGTGACGCGCGTGAAGTATCGCGGGGTGGCGGTCGCGGATACCGCGCGCGAGCGTCCGGTACTGACGGTGCAACTGCTGGATAAACAGCCTCGTCTGACGGTGACCTCACTGGAAGACAAACGCCAGGCGCTGCTGGCAGGGCTTGGCGTGGCGACCATGCCGTACCCGTTTGTGGAAAAAGATATCGCGGAAGGGCGGCTGCGGGTGGTGAGCCCGGAGTACACCAGCGAAGTGGACATTATTATGGCATGGCGTCGCGACAGCATGGGCGAAGCCAAGTCGTGGTGCCTGCGTGAAATACCGAAACTCTTCACCCACCATAATAAATAAACGAGTAGGCCCGGTAAGCGTAAGCGCCACCGGGCGTTATTTTACGCGCCGATCTTAGGATCCGGACCAAAGCGGTTTTCGCCCGGCGTGCCGCTCTGGCAGTTGAAGATCAAAATCACAATCCAGCCCACGATCGGGATTAGCAGCAGCAATAACCACCACGCTGAACGATCGGTGTCGTGCAGTCGACGGAACAGAACCGCCCATGATGGCAGCAGGACTAACAGGCCATAAATGGTGGTCAGCACGCCTTCACCGCCAGCCCGCTCCCAGCCCAGAATTTTATCCACGATGCTTAGCACCAGCGCGAAGATGAAGTTCACCAGAATGAACATCCAGTACTCTTTGCGGCGGGCACGGCCACCAAATCCAATGTAGTTGCGCAGTACTTTTAAATACCAGTCCATTTTCCTTGCCTCATTAGTCAGTCAATCACTTGTTTTCTAAGCGATCGAGGTAAGGATAGATGGAGAATGTGAATTAAAAAAGGGCATCCATTGATGCCCTTGATAATTATCCAAAACGGACGTCGCGACCGTGCGGTTCATCCAGGTCCTGCCACGGGCCGATGGAGATAATGCCCGTCGGGTTAATGGTCTTATGGCTTCGGTAATAGTGGGTGCGGATATGGTCGAAGTCGACCGTTTCGGCGATGCCCGGCATCTGGTAGAGGTCACGCAGGAAGCCGTGCAGGTTCAGGTAGTCGCTGATGCGGTGCTTATCACACTTAAAGTGGGTGACATAGACCGGATCAAAGCGCACCAGCGTGGTCCACAGGCGAATGTCCGCTTCCGTCAGGCGATCGCCCGTCAGGTAGCGATGCTGGCCCAGGATCTGCTCCAGACGCTCCAGCGATTCAAACACCTTCCCGACCGCTTCGTCATACGCTTCCTGGCTGGTGGCGAAACCTGCCTTGTAGACGCCGTTGTTGACGTTGTCGTAGATCCAGCCGTTCAGCTCATCAATCTTATCGCGCAGTTCCGTCGGGTAGTAATCCCCGGCGCGGGCGCCGTGCGCGTCAAATGCGGTATTGAACATGCGGATGATTTCCGCAGACTCATTGCTGACAATCGTCTGGTTTTTCTTGTCCCACAGCACCGGCACGGTCACGCGCCCGGTGTAGTGCGGGTCGGCGCGCAGATAAAGCTGGTAGAGGAAATCATGGTGATAAAGATCGTCGCCGGTGGCGGCGGGGAAATCACTGTCGAACGTCCAGCCGTTTTCCAGCATCAGCGGGTTGACCACCGAAACCGGAATCAAGGATTCAAGACCTTTAAGCTTGCGCACGATCAGCGTGCGGTGCGCCCACGGGCAGGCCAGAGAAACATACAGATGATAACGATCTTTCTCCGCCGCGAAGCCGCCTTCGCCGCTTGGGCCAGGTGCGCCGTCGGCGGTCAGCCAGTTACGGAAGGCCGAAACAGAGCGCTTGAAGCGTCCACCGGTGGATTGAGTGTCATACCAGACATCCTGCCAGACGCCGTCTACGAGTTGTCCCATTTGTTTCTCCTCCGTCAGATAGCAAAAGCGAGGAGATGTCTCCTCGCTTTGGGTTTATTCAGTATAGCGTGCTTACCATTTCTTATTCAGAACGCGGTCGATGCTGTATGCGCCCGGACCGGTGACGGCCAGCAGCAGGAAGCCACCCGCGATGGTCAGGTTTTTCATGAACATCAGGGAGTTCACGCATTCCGCAAAGTTGCTGTGGAAGATGAACGCCGTCAGCACGGTGAAGCCTGCGGTAAACAGCGCGGTGGTGCGGGTCAGGAAGCCGAACAGCACTGCCAGGCCGCCGCCGAACTCAAGAAGAATGGTCAGCGGCAGCAGGAACCCCGGAACGCCCATGGCTTCCATATACTGCTGGGTACCCGCATAACCGGTGATTTTGCCCCAACCAGCCACGATGAACAGAATTGGCATCAGAATACGTGCTACCAGTACACCAACATCTTCTAATTTTTTCATTTTACTCTCCAGGAAACCACATCAGCGGCTGAACGTTATTTGTCTGCAATTCCGGGTAGATACCGCGTCGTTGCTGTCGATGGAGAGCATCATAAACGTGACGGTTGGCGATTGTTAGCAAGGAAAACTGTCAATCTTCTTCAAAGATATTGAGTAAGGGAACGTGCGCGCTGGTACCCTCACCCCAGCCCTATCCCACGGGGGGAGGACTAAAAACAAAAAACGGTAACCCGGGTTACCGTTTTGCGTTTATTACCGCAGCTGCTGCTGTCGAATCGTGGATTTCACCAGACGCCATGCGCTCCAGGCACCAAACCCACGGCGCGCCCAGCGGATCAGCATATTCGGATGACGAACGGACCAGATAGCCATCACGCTGCTGCCGACCAGTGCCCATGAACGCAGGCTCAGGACGGTGTTCCAGCCCCGGTCAAACCGCCGCGTCGCGTCAATCCAGTCGCGGCGGCTGGCAGACAGATCCAGCCGCTGCTGCTGGATCTGGCTCAGCAGGTACGCTTTTCGCTTTTGACGTTCGGCTTTACCGCTCACGGCTTGTCATCCTCCAGCAGGGCGCGATCGTTCGCCAGTTCCTGACGCGTATGGCGCAGGAAAGTAGACTTGCGCGCTTTACGCAGCGTCCAGATACCGCCTATCAAGGCTGCGACCAGCAGAACGACTGTGGTGGCAATCATAGCGTTAAGACGATACTGCGGGTCAATGGCCCAGATGATTAACACCATCAGGCTCATCAAACCAAACGCGGCGAAGAGCATGGTTAGCCCGAGCATCAGCAGCATCTGGAAGAGGTTCGCTTTCTCCTCTTCCAGCTCGACCACTGCCAGGCGGACGCGCGTTTCGGCAATCCCGACCAGCGTCGTTAAAATACGCTGGCCGATGCCGAGGACGTTGTTAGCAGGCCCTTGTGCGTGACGAGGATCTTCCATATCAACGACGCGTCAGAAGGACACCCAGTACCACGCCCACTGCGGCACCAATCCCTACACCCGTCCATGGATTATCACGCACGTATTCGTCCGCGCGCGCGGCCGCTTCACGGGTCTGTTTCGCCAGCGCATCACCGGTTTCACCCAGACGATAGCGGCTCTCTTTCAGCGCCTGCTCCGCCTTGCTGCGCAGCTTGCTGACCTCTTCTTTCGATTTATCAGCCGAGGAGTTCAGCACCTCTTCAAGGGTATCGGCCAGGGATTTCAGTTCAGCGCGCAGATGTTCAGACGTCGTATCTTTTGACATGATTCTCTCTCCTGTTGAGATTTCCGTTAACTCAATAATCGCGAGCTTCCAGCGCTTTCAGGTCGTCCTGCGCTTCTTTCAGCTTCTTCTCGCGCTTCGCAATTTTTTCCGCATCCCCTTTCTCTTTCGCTTCCTGCAGGTCGCGACGGCGCTCGGCTATCTCGTCCTTCTGTTCAGCGATTTTTTTCTGGTGGTCGGCACGCAGCTTGCTGTCAGAACAGTTCGCTTTCACTTCGCTGAGCGCTTTTTTAAGACCATCAACACGGTGCTGATTGTTATGCTTTTCGGCATAACCGATCTCACGCTGAATATCCTGTTCTTTCTCCTGACAGAGAGAGTTGGCGAAGGATGCTGTGCTTAAAGAAAAAAGGGCCAGAGCCAGAGTCATGCGGAATTTCATTATCGAAACCTTCCATTGTGCTGCGGCGTAAGCCGCTATCCAAAGTTATGCGGAGTACATTCGAGGGGTGCTCCGCGTACTTAAGCATAGTAAGTAAACGGGGGAATCACCAAAGTGAGTGAAAAGATTCGGAATCCTGGAAGTTATCCAAACCGATGCGACGTATCGCGAATCAATGAGAGCCAGGCTGCAGGCTGGCTATCATCTTCCTGCTGAGCAATGATATACCCGTGCGGCAGCGTACGGTCGAGAACCACTTTCGCGGCGGCACTTTGCGCACGGGAATCAAACTTGATCAGTAAAACATCGTCCTGCGGGGTGATGCTCTTAAAGCGGATCCCGTTCGCGTCCAGATGATGCCAGACGGAAAAACCGTCAGGCACGCTGACACCCTGGTTTATCGGGCGAATGGCCAGCGTCGATTCCTGATGCGAAAGCGCGCGCCATGCCAGCAGCAGGGCGCTGAGTACCACCAGCGTAATCACGGCAAAGGCAAAACGGCGCAAAGCGAGCGGTGAGATAACCATCGTCAGCCTTTGGCTCCGTATTTCTTTTTCCACAGGACGACCAGGGAGCCAACCAGGCCGAAGACCAGCAGCACCACAGGCAGCAGCATCAGACAGGACATCAGCTGGTCTTCATATTTCATAAAGACCGGCGTTTTACCCAACGCATAGCCGAGCGTCGTCAGAATAAGCACCCATAACAGACCGCTCATCCAGTTAAAGAACTGGAAGCGCGCGCTGCTCAGCCCCGACAGGCCGGCAATGGTGGGCAGCAGGGTGCGAACAAAGGCGATAAAGCGGCCAATCAGCAGCGCGGAAAGACCGTGCTTGTGGAAAAGGTGGTGCGCCCGCTGGTGGTAATGGGCGGGCAGGTGCGAGAGCCAGTTCTGGACGATCCGGGTATTGCCCAGCCATCTTCCCTGGATATAGCTCACCCAGCAACCGAGGCTTGCGGCGACGGTCAGTAATAAAATGGTTTGTGGAAACGCCATCGCCCCTTTGGCACACAGCACGCCAACCAGCACCAGTAAACTATCGCCGGGGAGGAAGGCAGCAGGCAGCAAACCGTTCTCAAGGAACAGGATCATAAACAAGACGAAATAGAGCATGCCAATCATGGAAGGGTTGGCCAGCGTTTCAAAATCCTGCGCCCAGAGGGCATGCAGTAGTTGGGTCAAAAGTTCCATTCAGTGTTCCTGGAAATCGGTTAACGTCACGCCTGTTATCCGGGACAAACAGCACGGCGACATTGTTGTGATTTCATTATGGTCGCTCGCGGACACATTACGGTGTGGCCAACACTGTTCCCTGTTAATTGGCTGGTTAGCAAGCACTAACTTACAAAATAAGGAATTGAATCCAATTGTAACAAAGCCCGACGTTCTGCGTCACAGAATTTGCAGGGGCGAATTGATTTTGGCGTAAGCCCAGGACGTGAGCGAGGGGATTTACAAAGGCTGACACTATATATGTTTTGCTTACCCATATAAGCCGGAAGGCGCAGCGTAGCGCCTGCCAGCCGAAACGTCAGCTATTTTGCGGCACTGGACGCCGTATCGAGATGAACAACCGGATTATCGGCAAAAAGATAGCGGTCAGCGTTGAATTCGAAGTCATCGCTGGTTTCATTGAACAGCATCTGCTTGGTGTTTTCCAGGTGCTGCCACATCGCCAGCTTAGCGGCATGCGGATCTTTACGAATCAGCGCCTTAAGGATTTGATCGTGATCGTCGCACCAGTTGTCGACGGTACGGGAATCGATGTGGTCGTGCAGTTTTTTCCAGTACGGGTTGTGAACGCGCTGAGTCCACATTTTCTCAACGATTGCCGCCAGCGCCGTGTTTTGGGTTGCCAGAGCGACCTGAACGTGGAACTGCAGATCCCACTCGGAATCGCGGAAACATTTTTCCTTACGCGCGTTCTCCTGGATCTCCATCAGCTTCATGATGTCCTGCTTGGTCACCTGCGTCGCGGCGAATTCGGCAATATTGCTTTCGATGAGCTGGCGAGCCTGGAGCAGCTCGAACGGACCATAGCTGGCGAATTCCAGACTTTCGTCCGCGGCGGGAGAGTGTTTCGGCAGATTGGATATGACGTGAATGCCGGAGCCTTTGCGTACCTCAACGTAGCCTTCCACTTCCAGCATGATGATCGCTTCACGCACCACGGTGCGGCTGACGCTTTTTTCATCGGCGATGAAGCGCTCGGCGGGAAGTTTATCACCGACAAGATAGACCCCTTGCTCGATGCGATCTTTCAGCTCCGCAGCAAGCTGTTGATATAAACGACGTGGTTCGGTGATTTCCATATGCGCTCCAGGCAGGGTACGGCAGATGATTTGTTATACCACTTTTGCGTACCACTCTCCATATTTTGCCATGAAGTGAATATCCCCGCTTTTAAAAGCGGGGATTTATTCTGGCAGGAAGACGTAAATGGGTCCTTTCAGTAAACGTTAGAGGGCGCTTTTACGCTTTATCCGAAGGAGGATATACAGCATTGCAAACGGCTGTTACCTGTTCTGCGCCGAAGCTATCAATCTCACCGAACCGGTTAACACGAACGTCCATACACACCACCCCTTGCTTATCTGTAGCACCTTTAATCCAGGTGACCAGTTCATCGGTATCATAGTGATGACCGTCGGCGCTGTTGGTTGGGACTCCCCAGCCTGCGTTGATGGCAACATCACCTAACGCAATCCATTCAAACCATTGATGATAACCATCATTGTTGTACCAGCGACTGGTTGGGTAATCGTTCATGAACTCGTTACCATTCGCATCCGTTTTGCCATAGCTTTCGCCATGCGGGAAGTCCATATAAACAGAGCCCCCCATGCCGGCGCCAGTGACAATACGATCCGGGTTGCCTGCCCTGGCTGCATCCATCAGCGTATTGATGTTGTACTGCTCGCTGGTATCCTCAAACCAGTCGGTATCGTACATACCATCAAACCAGAAGCCTGCCAGCATATCACCGTAGTGTTCGCCAAAACTTTTCACCACGGCGGCGTGCATCCGGGTGGCTTCACGGGTCATGACATCACTGAATGGTCCCACCTCCATGGTGCGGGTGACCAGGTAATCCCCCCAGCGATCCGGGGAGTGCTGGTTATAGTTGTCATCATAGAACGTCAGGCTGGCTTTACCCGGCGGGTACCCCATGAAATAGCACATCAGGCGAATACCTTTTTCCTTCAGCTTTTCAGCGATTTCCATAAGTAAATCCCGCTGTGATGGAGAACGAACCCCCGGCGCAATATCCAGAATGCTGTCATAGACGGAGGACGGCGCCAGGTTATAGCCGGAGTGTTGGTCGATGGTGATCATGACAAACCCAACGCCCAGCGCCTCAACGGCTTTGATATAGCTGTCAACGTCAAACGTGCTCAGATAGCTATCCCAGGTATCATCTTCCTGCCAGCGTTCATCAGGCGGTACTGCCGGTGACATGCCCTGATAATTCGGCAGGAGGTGATGTGAAACACCGTATTTGGCCTTCATAAACCAGTCGGTACGCGGGTTACCCTCCTGTGTTTCGACAGTTTGCGTAGTGGTGCAATACATCGTCTCGCCTGAGGCAAAACGCTCGTTGCGCGGCGTCACACCAACACGGATATATTTTCCGGCATGTTCAGGTAGCAGCATCATACTTGGCGTATAGACGCCAATTACCTGCTCGAACTCACCGTCAGTGGTATCACCTACCCACCAGGTATAGGCACTGCCATTTTCTTTCAGCCCGGCAGGGTCCTGCATCTCCCATACCGCCGTCAGCACCTCGCGGGTTTTACGATCCCCTGCCAGCGCAATACGCTCAACCGAAGGTGCAGCAAATTCCACCGCGTCCAGGAAGAGTGAGGCTTTTGTCGGTAACTCGTTATACTGCACGGTAATCGTGATGTTCTGCACCACTGCTGCCCGCGGGATCTCGTCAAACAGTAGCGTGGCTTGCAGAGTCTTATTATCCCAGCTAAATGAAGTCACCGGTAAACCGACTTTCATCTCGTCATTGATTTTGATCCAGCAATGGAAATCATCGGCGGTTGGTGGTTCCGGCTGTGCCTGCTTGAACGTCACCACGGCAGAACCATTGATTAACGCCAGTGAGTAGTTGTCGTCCGCCAGCTGGCGGTAGTGTTCAACCAGTTTGTCAGGCGTTACCGCACAGTTATAGAAACGGAGCTCATCAATCATCCCCAGGAATTGATCGGTGCTGCCGCTTTCGCTCATGCAGGCGCCAATCCAGACGGGCTGCTTATTCGTTTGCGTAAAGTTGTCAGCATAGGTGCGCAGGATATTACCGTTAATCGCCAGGTTGAAGATATCGCCATTGCGGATCAACGCCACATGCGCCCAGTGATTACCATCGTCATAAATATACCCTTCGGTATGCATACCCACGTTCTCGCTGTTATCATCGGATGACATGGAGAAATAGAGCTGGTTTCCGCTGTAGTACAGCATCAGGCGGCTGTCATTATTACCAGACATCTGCTGGCTGATAATGGCGCCGGAACCGCTCATGGCCCGTGGGTTGATCCACGCCTCAATGGTGAAATACTGCTGCTGTAGCAGATCCCAGTTGCCCAGCGAAATATAGCCGTCATTGCCGAACAGGCAGCCGGAGCCTGACTTCCCGACCGCAGCAGAGACTGTGCCATTAAGGGTGGCGCTGGTATCGCCGCTTATGCTTTCAGTGACCACGCCCTGCGCCAGATCGTCAAAGGCATACCATCTGACCAGGCCTTCGCGGTTGACAAAGGTGGCCGTGAGTTTTCCGATTGTTGCGGTCCCATTCTGGTTATCGATACCACTGATGGTCAGCGTATAGCTGCTATTCAGAAGCAGATCCTGGGTGGCCAGGGTGACCCGGTACAGCTGGCGATCAATGGTAGCCGCTGTGATAATCGCATCGCCATCCAGGGCGTAGTGGCTGAGATCCAGTGCATGAGTCTCATTAAGCGCCTGGTTAAAGGTGACAATGATATTATCTTCACTGTCAGTGGAAATGCTGCTGACAGCAATATCACCTGGGTTATAAACCTTTAATGCATCCAGCTGCATCCAGGTACCGCTACGCTTGACGCCTTTGATGGTATGAACCCCAAGGGGTAACGTGAGGTTCAGGTATTGAATATCGCTCTCCTGATGCGTATCAGTGTGGGTACTCACGGTTTTATCCAATACGCCATCAATATAAATATCAACATTACCCTGGTCGCTGTTGGTTTCACAGTAATAGGCAATGCCGGTACCGGTAAACGTCAGGCTGAAACTGTCACCATTATTTCCGGCAACCGCGCTTTCATTATAAAAAATACTGGCATCACGGTTACCGGCAGGCCACCAGTCAGAACCTTCATAAACAATATCGGGATCGGTGTCATCGTAAACCCGCTCTGGTGGAAGTACATCGCAGGTGAATGTCAAAATCCGTTTATCCAGCGTTTCACTCAGGATTTCATTCCGAACATGTGCAGCATCCAGGTGGTACGTGACACCGTCCTGAATACCGGTGACCGTAAGGGTAACCGTTTTTTTATCCCGACTCAGAACGACAGCTGAAATGCTTGCGTTCTGATCAACCTGCCAGGATTCACTATTACTGGCGCTTTGATAATCGGCACTCTGCGTCAGGGTCAACACGACGCTGGCCATATTTCCCGCCGCCGCCGCAGAGGTGATGACAGCATCAAAACTGTGGCTGGCGTAGGTTTTTAGCGCATCCAGCGTCATCCACTCCCCGCTACGTTTAACGCCTTTCAGTACGTGAGACGTTGGCTCCAGATTGGTAATCGCGTAAATGACATCGCTGTCTTCATGTGTTGCTCCCCAGGCGCTGGCGGTGCCGTGGTATTCTCCGTCGAGATAAAAATCAATATCCCCCTGGTCATTATCCCGCTCACCGTAATACGCCACATTTCGGCTGTTGAATGTGAATTCAAACCAGGCGTCTGCTTTCTGTACCACCATACTGGCACCATCAGTGCTTTGCGGGCGTCCTGTCGCCTGCCACCAGTTTGTCATACTGCTGTAGGTGATAGACGGATCGGTTTCCTGGAAAATCGTTTCCGCGGCCTGGTTATCAAAAATAACCGGCAGCCCTCGCTGCAGTACTGGGTGACTCATATAAGTGTCCCAGACCAGACGACTGCGGTAGTTTTCAATCATCAACAGCGTTAACCCTTTAATCAGGCCGGAGTTTGTTGGGCAATACCACGGCGCAGGGCTGGAGAGATTAAACGATTCGCTGAAGCCGTAGCCGGTCCACAAACGCGGGTCATTATACCAGCGGCGCATGGCGGCCAGGACGTCTTGTGGCATAAATGGCAGGCTGCCAATCGGGCCACTCGGGCTGACGGTGCCGTCGGTGTAGTGCTGATCGTTCGCCCCGATGTAGCCGGATGGCGGTGTGCCAAAGGCATTATAACCGGCAGGGCCATGGCAGGCAGTCAACCCCCAGTGAGTCGCATCAAGCGAGGGGAACGCATCGTGGTTATCAATACAGAACAGCTGGTTGGCCTTACTGGCATTGACAGAGTTCTGCCACCAATCCGCACCCTGACGATCCCATAAGCGGCGGAAATCCAGCCAGGCATGCGAGAACTGGTAGGTGAAGAGTGAGCCATCCCACACGTAAATCAAATCGCCACTGTCAGCATAATGACCATATTTACGCTCAAGAGAATAAAACAGATCCGCCCCCTGTGTCGGTGCATGAGTGGTTGACCCCAGCGCCATCGGATACATACAGAACTGTTCTGCGTATCCTCCCCAGTCGGCGGAGTTCATCTTGAAGTTATCATCCCACGACATGGTGAAATAGCCGCTGGAATCCAGCGCCTGATCCCACTCAACGCGATCAAAAATCTGCTGTGCAACGGTGGCGCAGTCGCCGCCAAAATACTGACCGGCGGTCAGGATCCCGTTAAGCGCCAGCATGGTATCGACGGTGGAGTACTCCGCACCGCTGCTTTCCATCGGGTTATCCATATTAATAAAGTGGTACAGGAAACCCTTATATTGCGGGACGTTCTGATAAATGGTGTTCAGAGAATCAAGGCAGCGCTGCTGCGCGAGATCGTGGCTGATCCAGCCACGCTCAGCGGCAATCACCAGGCCACTCAGGGCAAAACCGGAGCAGGCGATGCTGGCGCTGCGCGAACCTTTGGTATCCGCCACCAGACCATAGCCAACAGAACCTTTGGTCAGATTTGCCTCGCGCCAGAGGTATTCGAAGCACTGGCGGGCTTCCGCGTCAAGCAGCTCAGCGTCTGTCATGGTCGTCAGTTCCCGCGCCGTCTGGTACACGCTGAACTCCCAGAATGACGGTCCACCCGCCCCCGTCAGGGCTGTAATGACAATTTGAATCGCAGTGCTGCGGGTTAGGTAGGGTAAGACCAGTGGTGCGCTGATGTCGGTACCACTTAATACGTCGTTCCAGGTCTGACCATCTTCACCCAGCGTCTGCAGCGTAAAGGCGGCAATGCGTGTTGTACCGTCACCGTAGGTGACTTCGTTGATACGGACAAGGTCGAACGTTTCCTCTTTCAGGAAATTGACCGTCAGCGTAATCGGTAGCTTCGGATTATCATTGGCGGCCCAGCGCGTACTGGTATTCCCATCCGTAGCGTAGGATGCGCTGTACTGCTTTTCATCACCATCCCAGACGGAACTTGCGCTGGTTGGAGCACCCTGTGCCAGGTTTACCGGCAGATTGACGGGCCACAGCGTATCGGCAGAATTAAATACGGAGAAGGTGTACAGGCTGGCGGGATCGGTCGCATCCAGACAAGAGATGATGGTCAGCACAATACGGTCTGCGGTGATGGCTTTCGGCAGATAAGCCACATAGTTCTGTGCAGGTTGTGAACCAGACACAGAGGTCAGCATGGTTGCACCGGAATACACATCAATCCGGAATGCGTCAATACGCTGCTCATACTGGCGGAAGGCGATCCGGTCAAACGATTCCGCCTGGCTCAGATTAATCGTCAGCGTGACATTATCAGTTTTATCTGCGGCCCAGCGAGTACTGTCATTACCATCGGTCAGATTCTGCGGACCGTAATTTGTGGTATCACCATTCCAGACATTGCTGGCCGTTGCACTGCGGAACAGGGCTTTGTCCGGGTACTGGCGTGACTGAGGAAGTTCATCGAATGTCATTGCCAGTACGACGCCAAGATCGTCCGATAATGCATCTGGCAGGGGGACGACCATAAAACCGTCTTCAGTCTGGTATGCCACAGGCGTTTCTGGTGCATTCAGCCAGTACGCTTTTTCCGGCAGATTCACGGGTAAATCGATACGCAGCAGCCCGTCATCGGGTCGTTCCGTCAGTGTGATGTACAGCGTATTATCCCGTCCGACGGTACAATAAGCGCCCGGCTGGGCAGAGACGTCCAGCGTTCCGGCGCGGGTATTGTAAACGGCAGCGCCCCAGATTTTCATCCAGTCCCCGAGCTCCGCAAGGCGGCTGATACTGGCCGAAGGGATGACCCCGTCACCGGTCGGCCCAGTGTTCAGCAGCAGGTTACCGCCTTTGCTGGCACAATCCAGCAAATCGGCCAGCAAGGTTTGGGTTGATTTCCAGTCGGTATCGCTGCTGTTATAGCCCCAGCTGTCGTTCATTGTCATGCAGGCTTCCCATGGGCCGCTTTGCGCACCTGCTGGAATGCTTTGTTCCGCTGTCGAGAAGTCGCCGGCAGAGTTACCGATACGATCGTTAATGATGATATCCGGCGACAGGCGACGCAGGAAGTTACCAATGTCCTGAGAGACTGAGCTGTTAATAAAGGCAGCCCAGGAACCATCAAACCAAATCAGGGCCGGATCAAAGATTTCAATCAGCTCTTTGAGATGTTCTTTTATCTCGGACAGGTAGCGAGTGACATCGTCCGGATTAATGGTTGCAGGGTCCACTGCTGCGGCGTTTTCGATAGCCACTTCATTCACGTTGCCCCAGTCAAGCCATGAGTAATAGCAGCAAAAACGGATATCGCGTGCACGACAGGCCTGTGCCAGAGGGCGCAATACGGAGGCATGAATGCTAGCGGTATTTTCGACATCATACGGTGCGAAGTCGATAACGTTTGTATCGAACATGGCAAAGCCGTCATGGTGTTTGGTGGTGACGGTCAGGTATTTCTGACCCGTACTCTGGATAACATAGGCCCAGTACTCTGGATCATAATTTTGTGGGTCAAACGGGATGCAGGCTTCCTGAATATACTCATCTTTGGGGATATGTTCATTATTCATCACCCATTCGCCGCGCCCCAATACAGAGTACGCTCCCCAGTGGATCATATGCCCGAAGCGGGCTTCATTGAACCACAGCATACGCCGCTGTTTATCTTCCTGGGTTTCATTACCAGGGTTCTGGCAGAACACGAACCAGTTCAGATAGCCGGTAAAGCCATCCGGGAAGGTAAAATAGATATCGATATCTTCTTCGCTTTCCGGGATATTTACAGCCTGCCCTACGGTTTCAGTGAAAAACTTTTCGACAGAAACGGTATTTACACTAAAACGCCATGTCGGCTCTGCCTCAAGAGATTTCAGGCGGATCTCGACCTTCTGGTTGCCTGCCATTGCTGATGCGTACAGCATACAGGTAGCATAATATCCGGCTGGAATGGAACCCGTAAACTTTAACCATGCTCCAGCCGGAATATTAGTAACGGATTGACCATTAGGTATTCTTGGGGTTCCATCATAGTGCGTCATGCTGTAGTTGTCTGCTGAAGCGGTGCTAATATTTTGATTGCTCTCAATATAATCCTGAAAATAAACTATACGGTTGTTCATTGAATTTACCTTCTATAGGTTTAAAATTAACTCTGCTTACAATAATTACCATCAAGAGTAATTTTTCAGAGAGGTTGGTGGTACAAACTATTTCAGATGCTCGAACTGCTTGTTAAAATAAATTCCAGGGTGAGGACCATTCCAAATGGAAAGCTATAGCAAGAGGTGGCTAAAGAAACAGGGTTTATGAAAATACATGAATAAACTCACTATATTGACTGGCAAAACAATGGTTAATATAGGAGGTTATTTTTATCATCCCATTTCACATATTTCGAATTAATACATCGTAATAATGCTATGTCTAAAGGGATTATAATCGAAGATGAATGTTTATTTTGTGTTAAAAAAACACGGGGGTGATTTAAAAATGACACAGATATGCGGCGTAAATATTCGGTCCGGGATAGGTAATCTAATGCCCCTCTTGAAAGAGGGGCACAAAACATTGGGTCTGCACGCGCCAGAGTTGCTGAGGATTATTCGTGCCTCTAAAAAACAGTAAACCGTTCACTCAAAATATCTTAAGTGAACGGTTTTGCGGGTCAGCGGTTTTTGGGGGATTAGCCGAGTAGGTGCATTGACGCTAGCTCTGCGTCGCGGGGCTCCCAACCGTCTCTTTCTGCAGCTCCTCGGCGGATTTGTTTTTCAGCACCGTCCAGATCACCACCGCGCCCATCAGGTCGAAGATGGCCAGCACGGCGAAGAGCGGGCTAAAGCCGATGGTGTCCGCCAGCGCGCCGACCACCAGGGCGAACATCGTGCTCGCGGTCCAGGCGGCCATACCCGTCAGACCGTTGGCGGTGGCCACTTCGTTACGACCAAAGACGTCAGACGAGAGCGTAATCAGCGCGCCGGACAGGGACTGGTGCGCAAATCCACCGATGCACAGCAGGGCAATGGCCACATACGGACTGGTGAACAGGCCGATCATCCCCGGGCCAATCATCAGCAGCGCGCCCATGGTCACCACCATCTTACGGGAAACAATCAGGTTCACACCAAACCAGCGCTGGAACAGCGGTGGCAGGTAGCCGCCGACGATACAGCCCAGGTCCGCGAACAGCATAGGCATCCAGGCGAACATGGCGATCTCTTTCAGGTTAAAGCCGTAGACCTTAAACATGAACAGGGGGATCCACGCGTTGAAGGTACCCCAGGCCGGCTCAGCCAGGAAGCGCGGCAGGGCGATACCCCAGAACTGACGGGTTCCCAGGATCTGCCAGACGGACATTTTCTTGCCGTTATTGACCTGATGCTGCGCTTCCTGACCGCCAATAATGTATTCACGCTCTTCTTCAGACAGTTTTTTCTGGTCGCGCGGGTGCTTGTAGAAAATCAGCCACGCCATGGCCCACGCGAAGCTCAGCACGCCTGAGATAATGAACGCCAGCTGCCAGCTGTGCATCACGATAGCCCACACCACCAGCGGCGGCGCAATCATCGCGCCAATCGACGAGCCCACGTTAAAGTACCCGACTGCAATGGAACGCTCTTTCGCCGGGAACCACTCAGAGCTGGCCTTCAGCCCTGCCGGGATCATCGCGGCTTCGGCGGCACCTACTGCACCACGCGCCAGCGCGAGCCCGCCCCAGCTGCCTGCCAGCGCCGTGGCGCCACAGAAAATAGCCCAGGTGACGGCGAAGAAGGCATAGCCGATTTTGGTGCCTAAAATATCCAGAACATAGCCAGCAACCGGCTGCATGATGGTATACGCCGCGGAGTAGGCCGCAATGATGTAGGAATATTGCTGGGTCGAAATGTGCAGCTCTTCCATTAGCGTAGGCGCAGCCGCCGCTATGGTGTTACGCGTCAGGTAGCCCAGCACGGTGCCTAACGTCACCAGTGCGATCATATACCAACGTAACCCTTTAATTTTACGCATCTAAAACCTCATCGTCATGTTATGTCCGCGCCTGGGCGCGGCAACTTCTCAACCGTTTCCGGGAGCAGTTGTGTAACGGGAGGGGCGTAGCCGGGAGCATGTCCCGGAACGGCCCGAACCTTGCCATAAGTAAGCGTGCATAAGTCGGTATCCGTACCGTTAAACCCGATGTATCAAACATCGGTAATGCATTCCGTCGGCGTATAGTTTGCGACGGCGAAAAGATAACTTGTCATACAACTTTAAAAGGTGAGTGACATCACAAATGTATGATTCTTTGTGGGGACATTCATTGTCGCGGACAAAGCCAGTAATGGCGCGGGATGCAGAACGGTTTACTCCGTTGAGGGTAATTTATTTGTTGACGTTTATTGATCTCACTCACGAAAAAAGCTTCGGTCGGTGGAAATTGGTGTGATAACTTTGCAGCATATGAACATACGCTTTCTGACGCTCCCGTAATGAGGATGACGATAATGACGCCGTTTATGACCGACGATTTTCTGTTAGATACCGAATTTGCTCGCCGCCTGTACCATGACTACGCTAAAGACCAGCCGATTTTCGACTACCACTGCCATTTGCCGCCGCAGCAGGTTGCCGAAAATTACCGTTTCAAAAACCTGTATGACATCTGGCTGAAGGGTGACCACTACAAATGGCGCGCCATGCGCACCAACGGCGTCGCGGAGCGCCTGTGTACCGGCGATGCGACCGACCGCGAGAAGTTTGACGCCTGGGCGGCGACCGTTCCGCACACCATCGGCAACCCGCTCTATCACTGGACGCACCTTGAGCTCCGCCGTCCGTTTGGCATCACCGGCAAACTGCTCTCCCCAGCGACCGCCGATGAGATCTGGGATCGCTGCAATGCGCTGCTGGCGCAGGAGAACTTCTCCGCGCGCGGCATCATGAAGCAGATGAACGTGAAGATGGTGGGTACCACCGACGATCCGATTGACTCTCTGGAGCATCATGCCGTTGTCGCCAGAGACGCCTCTTTTGATATCAAGGTGCTGCCAAGCTGGCGCCCGGACAAAGCCTTCAACATTGAGCAGACCACGTTTAACGACTACATGGCGAAGCTGGCAGAAGTGTCGGATACCGATATTCGCCGTTTCGCTGACCTGCAAACCGCGCTGACCAAACGTCTGGATCACTTCGCGGCGCACGGCTGTAAAGTCTCTGACCACGCGCTGGACGTGGTGCTGTTCGCGGAATCAAGCGAGGCCGAGCTGGACAGCATCCTGGCGCGTCGCCTGTCCGGTGAATCGCTCAGCGAGCACGACGTGGCGCAGTTCAAAACGGCGGTGCTGGTGTTCCTCGGTGCGGAATACGCGCGTCGCGGCTGGGTGCAGCAGTACCACATCGGTGCGCTGCGCAATAACAACCAGCGCCAGTTCAAACTGCTGGGCGCGGACGTGGGCTTCGACTCCATCAACGATCGTCCGCTGGCGGAAGAGCTGTCAAAACTGCTGAGCAAACAGAACGAACAAAACCTGCTGCCAAAAACCATCCTTTACTGCCTGAACCCGCGTGATAACGAAGTGCTGGGCACCATGGTTGGCAACTTCCAGGGCGAAGGGATGCCGGGCAAAATGCAGTTCGGTTCCGGCTGGTGGTTTAACGATCAGAAAGACGGCATGGAGCGTCAGATGACGCAGCTCGCGCAGCTGGGCCTGCTGAGCCGCTTTGTCGGCATGCTGACCGACAGCCGCAGCTTCCTGTCCTATACCCGTCATGAATATTTCCGCCGCATTTTGTGCCAGATGATTGGCCGCTGGGTGCACGCGGGCGAAGCGCCAGCGGACCTCCAGCTGCTGGGCGACATGGTGAGAAACATCTGCTTTAACAATGCGCGTGACTACTTCGCCATTGAACTGAACTAGGGCCGTTTGAGGTTGATATGCAATACATCAAAATCCATTCGCTGGATAACGTTGCCGTCGCGCTGACGGATCTCGGTGAAGGCGACGTGGTGACCGTTGATAACCAGAGTACCACCCTGCGTCAGGCGATCGGTCGCGGACATAAGTTTGCCGTGAAGCCCATCGCTAACGGGGAGAACGTCGTTAAGTACGGGCTTCCGATTGGGCATGCGCTGGCGGATATCGAGCCGGGTGAACATATTCATTCCCACAATACCCGCACCAATCTGAGCGATCTGGACGAGTATAGCTATCAACCTGATTTACCTGCGCAAGCGCGGGAGGCGGCGGATCGTGAGGTGCAGATCTATCGCCGCGGCAACGGCGAGGTGGGGATCCGCAACGAGCTGTGGATCCTTCCAACCGTCGGCTGCGTCAACGGGATTGCGCGTCAGATCCAGACGCGTTTTCTGAAAGAGACTCGCGATGCCGAAGGCATCGACGGGGTGCATCTGTTCAGCCACACCTACGGCTGTTCACAGCTGGGCGACGACCACATCAACACCCGCACCATGCTGCAAAACATGGTGCGCCACCCGAACGCGGGCGCGGTGCTGGTGATTGGCCTGGGCTGCGAGAACAATCAGGTAGACGCCTTCCGCGACACGCTGGGCGAGTTCGATCCTTCGCGCGTCCATTTTATGGTGTGTCAGCACCAGGATGACGAAGTGGAGGCGGGCCTGGAGCATCTGCACCAGCTGTACGAGGTGATGCGCCAGGACACGCGCGAGCCGGGCAAGCTGAGCGAGCTGAAGTTTGGTCTGGAGTGCGGCGGGTCCGATGGCCTCTCCGGCATTACCGCTAACCCGATGCTGGGCCGCTTCTCGGACTACGTGATCGCCAACGGCGGCACGACGGTGCTGACCGAGGTGCCGGAAATGTTCGGGGCAGAGCGTATTCTGATGAGCCACTGCCGCGACGAAGCGACGTTTGAGAAGACCGTCACCATGGTGAACGACTTCAAGCAGTACTTCATCGCCCATAATCAGCCGATTTATGAGAACCCGTCGCCGGGTAACAAAGCGGGCGGGATCACTACGCTCGAAGAGAAATCCCTGGGCTGCACCCAGAAAGCGGGCGCAAGCCAGGTGGTTGACGTGCTGCGCTACGGCGAGCGCCTGAAAACCCACGGTCTGAACCTGCTGAGCGCACCGGGTAATGACGCCGTTGCCACCAGCGCGCTGGCGGGTGCCGGCTGCCATATGGTGCTGTTCAGTACCGGTCGCGGTACGCCGTACGGCGGTTTTGTGCCGACGGTAAAAATTGCCACCAACAGCGAGCTGGCGGCGAAGAAAAAACACTGGATCGACTTTGATGCAGGCCAGCTCATTCACGGCAAGGCGATGCCGCAGCTGCTGACGGAGTTCGTGGACGCTATCGTGGAATTTGCCAGCGGCAGGCAGACCTGCAACGAGAAGAACGACTTCCGCGAGCTGGCGATCTTTAAGAGTGGTGTGACGCTTTAAGTCGGGTGCGGCCTGATGCCCTCACCCTGGCCCTCTCCCACGGGGAGAGGGTACAAACACTAAAAACGGCAACCTCAGGGTTGCCGTTTTGCTGTTATCCGCGCAGGGCATTCTTCGCTAAACGCGCGTCTTCCGCCTGGCAGGCCGCTGCGGTGAACAGCACGTCGGTAGAAGAGTTCAGGGCCGTTTCGCAGGAGTCCTGCAGTACGCCGATGATAAAGCCGACGGCCACAACCTGCATCGCGATTTCGTTCGGGATGCCGAACATATTGCACGCCAGCGGGATCAGCAGCAGCGAGCCGCCCGCCACGCCGGACGCGCCACAGGCACACAGCGATGCCACCACGCTCAGCAGCAGCGCCGTTGGCAGATCCACCGGAATACCCAGCGTATGCACCGCGGCCAGGGTCAGCACGGTGATGGTGATCGCCGCGCCAGCCATGTTCACGGTCGCACCCAGCGGAATGGAGACGGAGTAGGTATCGCGGTCCAGGTTCAGCTTCTCTGCCAGCGCCATGTTAACCGGAATATTTGCCGCAGAGCTGCGGGTGAAGAACGCATACACGCCGCTCTCGCGCAGGCAGGTCAGCACCAGCGGATACGGATTGCGGCGGATCTGCCAGAACACCAGCAGCGGGTTGATCACCAGCGCCACCAGCAGCATACAGCCGACCAGAACAACCAGCAGCTGCGCGTAGCCCCACAGCGCGTCAAAACCGGTGGTGGCCAGCGTGGAGGAGACCAGCCCGAAGATCCCGATTGGCGCAAAGCGAATCACCAGCTTCACCATAAAGGTGACGGCGTTCGACAAATCGTTGACCAGGTTTTTCGTGGTGTCGTTACCGTGACGCAGCGCAAAGCCCAGACCAATCGCCCAGACCAGGATGCCGATGTAGTTTCCGTTCATCAGCGCCGTGACGGGGTTAGAGACCATGCTCATCAGCAGGCCGCGAAGCACTTCGACAATGCCGGACGGCGGCGTGATGTCACCGGCCGCGCTGGTCAGATGCAGCGTAGACGGGAACAGGAAGCTAAATACAACGGCCGTTAAGGCAGCCGAGAAGGTTCCCAGAAGATACAGGAACAGAATAGGGCGAATGTTGGTTTTTTGTCCGTGCTGGTGATTGGCAATTGAGGCCATGACCAGCATCAGAACCAGAACCGGTGCGACGGCCTTCAGTGCGCCGACGAACAGCGTCCCGAGCAGCCCAGTGGCCTCTGCAGCAGGTTTTGACACCATGGCCAGCAGAATACCCAATACCAGCCCGACCAGAATTTGTTTAACGAGGCTGCCCTGCGCCAGGCGCGCGAACAGACCGCTTGATTGTGTGCTCATACGTTATTCCTGAGTGAAATTGCGTTCCATCCTGGATGTGCTCTTAGTCACATTTATGTCCGGATGTAAGTAAATGTTTGCCTGGTCGAGTATAGGGAATGTGCGAATAGAGGGAAGCGTAAAATGCTGGATTTTACGTGTTGCGTCATGTTTTTTAACTATTGATTAACGAAATTGCCGGGCGGCGCTGCGCTTACCCGGCCTACATTGTATTTCTCCCTCTCCCTGTGGGAGAGGGTCGGGGTGAGGGCATCAGCCCGCACCGAACGTTTTATTCCACCTGCTGCTTCTTATCGTGCTGGCGGTTAACCCAGGTATTGATAATCAGCGTCACGATCAGAATGCCAAACACCACGCCGAGCGAGATAGCGATCGGGATATGGTAGAAATCGACGATCAGCATCTTGATACCGATAAACACCAGGATCACCGACAGGCCGTACTTCAGCATGGAGAAGCGCTCCGCCGCGCCCGCCAGCAGGAAGTACATCGCACGCAGGCCCAGAATGGCGAACAGGTTTGAGGTCAGAACGATGAACGGGTCGGTGGTGACGGCGAAAATGGCCGGGATGCTGTCCACCGCGAAAATCACGTCGCTCAGCTCAACGAGAATCAGCACCAGCAGCAGCGGTGTGGCAAACAGCAGGCCGTTCTTGCGCACGAAGAAGTGCTCGCTCTCGATCTTGTCGGTCATGCGCAGGTGGCCGCGGATCCACTTCACCAGCGGGCGATCGCCAATCGCAGAGCCGTCCTCTTTCGCCAGCGCCATTTTGACCCCGGTGAACAGCAGGAACGCGCCGAAGACGTACAGCAGCCATTCGAACTGGGTAATCAGCCAGCTGCCGGCGAAGATCATAATGGTACGCAGGATAATCGCACCCAGCACGCCGTAGACCAGCACGCGGCGCTGTAGGGCAGCAGGTACGGCAAAGTAGCTGAACAGCATCAGCCAGACGAAGACGTTATCAACGGCGAGGGCTTTTTCAATCAGATAGCCGGTGAGGAAGGCGAGCGCCTGAGGATCGGCCACCGCCCGGCCTTCGGTCGAGGCCAGATACCACCAGAATGCCGCGCAGAAGAGCAGGGAGAGCGTGACCCACACCAGAGACCAGACGGCGGCCTGCTTCATGGTCATGCCGTGCTCGCCGCGACGCCCCTGCAAAAAGAGGTCGATCGCCAGCATGATGAGCACGACAACCGCGAATCCGCCCCACAACATTGGAGTGCCGACAGAATGCATACTATTTTCCTTACACATAAAAAACAAAAACGGCTATGGTCAGAAGACGATAGCCGTTAGCTTTTTATGCATAGACCTCGCCTTCCGGCAAGGTCTCACTTACAACCACGAGGGTTGCCCGGCGACCGGATGCGGTTTTGCACGCATCGTAATGACGATCCACCGGCGAAGAAGTTACTCCCCTTTGCAGGTAACAAAATATGTCAGACCATCGGTTTCGTCAATGGTCTGCGCCGTTTCATTACACAGCTTTACGCGATAACTTCCGTGCTCACGCCGTCCGCCGGGAAGACCACGCCGGTCTGACGGCGGATCTCCGTCTGCAGCTTCGCCGTGGTGCGGCTCACCGCGAGGCCCGGGTGATTCACTTCGTTGTCTTCCACCAGTCGGGCGAAGACCTCTGCCTCATAGAGCATAGTGTTAATATGCTGAGGCTGCGTCAGCTCCTGCGCTTTGCCGCCGCGAGGCACAAAGCTCACTTTCTGGCACTCGGAGATCTTCTCGATTACCAGCGACCCGGCTTCGCCCTGAATTTCGCTCGGCAGCACGGAATCGCTCACCTTGGAGTGCTGCAGCGTGACGCTGAAATCGCCGTAATCGAGCACCGCTAGCCCGTGCGCATCCACCCCGCTTTCCAGCAGGCTGGCGGTGGCCGTCACGCCGTGCGGCTCGCCCCACAGGGCCACGGCGGAGGCCAGGCAGTAGAAGCCGATATCCATAATCGAGCCGTTCGAGAAGGCCGGGTTAAAGGTGTTGGGGTTCTCGCCGTCGAGGTAGCGCTGATAGCGCGACGAGTACTGGCAGTAGTTAATAAAGGCTTTACGCACTTTGCCAATTTTCGGCAGCGACTGCTGTAGCAGCAGGAAATTCGGCAGGCTGGCAGTTTTGAACGCTTCGAAGAGCACCACCTGGTTTTCGCGGGCAAGCGCGATGGCGGCTTCCACTTCCTGGATATTCGACGCCAGCGGCTTCTCGCAAATCACATGCTTTTTGTGGCTGAGGAACAGCGTCGTCTGCGGGAAGTGCAGGGAGTTCGGGCTGGCGATATACACCGCGTCTATGGCATCGCTTTGCGCCATCTCATCCAGCGAGGTAAAGAGATGCTCGACGAGGTAATCGTTGGCAAAACTCTGCGCCTGCTCAAGGCTGCGGGAATAGACTGCGGTAAGTTTAAGTTTGCCGGTTTCGTGGGCGGCGTCGACGAACTGGCGCGTGATCCAGTTCGTTCCAATGACTGCGAAACGTATCATAAACGTTTACGTACTCCGTAGCGGGGAACCTTTAGCCACTGTAGCACGTCATCATGACAATTCGCGTGCGCTACTGCGCATTACTCTTTAACGATAAATGCGTCAGCCACAGCCGGGTATCAAACTCCAGCTGGTGATACTGCGGCTCCATGTGGCAGCACAGGGAATAGAACGCTTTGTCGTGCTCTTTCTCTTTCAGGTGCGCCAGCTCGTGGACCACAATCATCCGCAGAAAGGCTTCCGGCGCGTTGCGAAACACCGTCGCCACGCGGATCTCGGCCTTCGCCTTTAGCTTGCCGCCCTGCACGCGGGAAATCGCCGTGTGCAGGCCGAGCGCGTTTTTCAGCACGTGGATTTTATTGTCGTACATCACCTTGTTGATCGGCGGGGCGCTCTTCAGATACCGGCTTTTCAGATCCTGCGTATACTGCCAGAGGGCCTTATCGGTCGTGAAATCGTGCGTGCCGGGGTAGCGTTTTTCCAGCACCGCGCCCAGCTTCTGCTCGGCAATCAGGCTGCGAACCTGAGAAAGTAAATGCTCCGGGTAGCCCTGGAGATAAGTAAGTTGGTTCATCAACGCCCCAAATTGACAATAAAACGGGTATACTCACGCACCCTTTTCAGGGATACGCCAAATTTTACCATTCAGGAGGGCCGATGAGCCACTTAGACAACGGTTTCCGTTCACTCAACCTTAAGCGTTTCCCGGAAACGGACGACGTTAACCCGCTTCAGGCGTGGGAAGCGGCGGATAAATATCTGCTGCAGCAGTTGGATGACGCTGAAATCCGCGGCCCGGTTTTGATCCTGAATGACGCGTTTGGCGCCCTGGGCTGCGCCCTGGCGGAGCACAAACCATACAGCATCGGTGATTCCTACCTGAGCGAGCTGGCGACGCGTGAAAACCTGCGCCATAACGACATCGACGAGTCCAGCGTGAAGTTTCTCGACAGCACCGCGGAGTACCCGCAGGCGCCGGGCGTGGTGCTGATCAAAGTGCCAAAAACCATGGCGCTGCTGGAACAGCAGCTGCGCGCGCTGCGTAAGGTCGTCACGCCAGAAACCCGCATCATCGCGGGCGCCAAGGCGCGCGATATCCACACCTCGACGCTGGAGCTGTTCGAGAAAGTCCTCGGCCCGACCACCACGACGCTGGCGTGGAAAAAAGCGCGCCTGATCAACTGTACCTTCAGCGCACCGGAGCTGGCCGACGCGCCGGAGACGCTGAGCTGGACGCTGGAAGGCACCGACTGGACCATCCACAACCACGCGAACGTCTTCTCCCGCACCGGCCTGGATATCGGGGCGCGCTTCTTTATGGAGCATCTGCCGGAAAATCTGGAAGGGGAAATTGTCGACCTCGGCTGCGGCAACGGCGTGATTGGCCTGACGCTGCTGGCGAAGAACCCGGAAGCCAGCGTGGTGTTCAGCGACGAGTCGCCGATGGCGGTGGCGTCGAGCCGTCTGAACGTGGAAACCAACCTGCCGGACGCGCTGGACCGCTGCGAGTTTATGATTAACAACGCGCTCTCCGGCGTCGAGCCGTTCCGCTTCAACGCCGTGTTCTGTAACCCGCCGTTCCACCAGAAGCACGCCCTGACGGATAACGTCGCCTGGGAGATGTTCCACCACGCGCGCCGCTGCCTGAAGATTAACGGCGAGCTGTACATCGTGGCGAACCGCCACCTGGACTACTTCCACAAGCTGAAGAAAATTTTCGGCAACTGCGTCACCGTTGCGACCAACAACAAGTTTGTGGTGCTGAAGTCGGTGAAGCTGGGGCGCCGTCGGTAAGATTGTTATCCCCTTACCCTAACCCTCTCCCCAGAGGGGAGAGGGAACGGCTCGGTGCGGTCTTTTCCCTCTAGCCCCTTTGGGGAGAGGGCCAGGGTGAGGGGAAAAATCAAATCGCTAATGCCAACTTCGTCCCCTGCGCAATCGCGCGCCGCGCGTCCAGCTCCATCGCCACGTCGCACCCGCCAATCAGATGAACGGTTTTACCGGCCTCGCGCAGCGGATCCGCCAGATCGCGCTTCGGCTCCTGCCCGGCACACAAAATCACGTGATCCACGCGCAGCAGCTGCGGCTCGCCGCCGATCGTAACGTGCAGGCCCTCGTCGTCGATCTTTTCGTAGCTCACCGACGGGATCATCTTCACCCCGCGCGAGAGCAGGGTGGCGCGGTGGATCCAGCCCGTGGTTTTGCCCAGCCCTTCGCCCGGCTTGCTGGCTTTACGCTGCAGCATCACGATCTGGCGCGGGCTTTTCGGCAGCTGCGGCCCTTCCGGACGCAGGCCGCCGGACTGGCTCAGGCTGGTATCAATGCCCCATTCCACGCAAAACTCGGCAATGTTCTGGCTGGTGGCCTCGCCCGGCTGGCTTAAGTACATGGCGGTATCAAAGCCAATTCCGCCGCAGCCGATAATGGCTACCTTCTCGCCAACCGGCGTTTTGTCCCGCAATACGTCCAGATAGCTCAGCACTTTTGGATGATCGATACCGGCGATCGCAGGCGTGCGCGGCACGATCCCGCTCGCCAGAATCACCTCATCAAAACCGATCAGATCCGCCGCGCTGACAAACTGATTGAGCCGCAGCTCGACGCCCGTCAGGTCGATCATCCGGCGGTAGTAGCGCAGCGTTTCGTAGAACTCCTCTTTGCCGGGGATCTGTTTGGCGATATTAAACTGCCCGCCAATCTCGCCTGCGGCGTCAAATAGCGTCACGCTGTGGCCGCGCCAGGCGGCATTCACTGCAAACGCCAGGCCCGCCGGACCCGCGCCCACGACGGCCAGGCGTTTTATGCTGGCCGCCGGAACGACCGGCATTTTAGTTTCGTGGCAGGCGCGCGGGTTGACGAGGCAGGAGGTCACCTTGCCGACGAAGATCTGATCCAGGCAGGCCTGGTTACAGCCGATGCAGGTGTTGATCTCATCCGCGCGTCCGCTTTGCGCTTTGGACAGCAGCTCGGCATCAGCAAGGAACGGCCGCGCCATCGACACCATGTCGGCATCGCCGCGCGATATCACATCGTCCGCCACCTGCGGGTCATTAATGCGGTTGGTGGTGACCAGCGGAACAGACACTTTGCCTTTCAGCCTGCGCGTCACCCAGCTGAAGGCCGCGCGCGGCACCGGCGTGGCGATGGTAGGGATGCGCGCCTCGTGCCAGCCGATGCCGGTGTTAATGATGGTGGCACCCGCGGCTTCAATCGCCTGCGCCAGCTGCACGGTTTCGTCGAACGTGCCGCCTCCCTCCACTAGGTCGAGCATCGACAGGCGGAAGACGATAATAAAATCTGTTCCTGTTCGTTCGCGCACCGCGCGCACCACTTCTACGGCAAAGCGCATGCGGCGGACGTAGTCGCCGCCCCATTCGTCCTCGCGCTGGTTAGTGCGGGCGGCAAGGAATTCGTTGATCAGATAACCTTCTGAGCCCATGACTTCGACGCCGTCATAACCTGCTTCACGCGCCAGCGCCGCGCAGCGGGCAAAGTCGTCGATCAGCGCGAGGATCTCGTCGTGGGTGAGGGCGTGAGGTTTAAAGCGGTTAATCGGCGCCTGAATAGCCGACGGTGCGACCAGGTTCGGCTGATAGCTGTAGCGTCCGGTGTGCAGGATTTGCAGGGCGATTTTGCCGCCCTCGCGGTGTACCGCGTCGGTCACGATGCGGTGGTGCGGCAGCTGTGACGCGTCGTTCAGCACCGCGCCGCCTTCCATGCCGACGCCGGAAGGGGCAGGGGCGACGCCGCCGGTGACGATCAGCGCCACCCCGTGGCGGGCGCGCTCGGCGTAGAAAGCCGCCAGACGCTCGGCCCCGTCCGGATGCTCCTCCAGACCGGTGTGCATCGAGCCCATTAACACGCGGTTTTTAAGGGTGGTGAACCCCAGATCGAGGGGGGCGAATAACGACGGGTAGCGGCTCATAGTCTCTTCCAGTGTAAAATTATTGTTATGTGGTCGGATGAGTTACTAATTTAGCCAGCGGCAGCGGAAAGGTAAAAGCGGGATCGAATGATTGTGATAGATCTCAAAGAACTTCCCCTCACCCCGGCCCTCTCCCCAGAGGGGAGAGGGTGAAAGGCCGCACGGAGCAGTCCCCTCTCCCCTCGGGGGTGTACGGTCCGGGGACATGGTAGACAGGTGTTCGGGGACATGGTGAACACTTTTTAACATCCTTTACCCATGGTGATCGACTTTTTCTTCAGGTCGATCACCCCCACTTTCGTGCTGTACCACCACACTTCATAGCAGCCATCCTCCTGCGTCTCCTTCAGCCCCACCCGTTCTCCCCTGAACGCCTTTCCTGCATTCAGACTGGCTCCCTGTAAGCTCAGCTTCCCGCTGATATCCACTTTCCTGACCAGCACACCTTCATCATATTCCGGGGGCGTCACGCTGCCGCCGTACTGCCGCGCAGACGGCTGATAGCGTGAGGCCGGGACCGCCATATCCAGCGCCTCGTGCGGGCGTTCAAGGTTATAGACCGTCCGCCAGTGGTCGAAGGCACGCTGCAGCTCGCCGCTGTCCGCGAACCATTTCCCCTGCAGCACTTCCGCCTTCAGGCTGCGGTGAAAACGCTCCAGCTTGCCCTGCGTCTGCGGATGATAAGGCCGGGAATGGCCCACCCGGATACCGTGGCGCATCAGCCACAGCTCCAGCGCCGTCCAGGTGCCGGTTGTGTCGCCCCACGGTGAGCCGTTATCCATCGTCATCCGGTCCGGCAGGCCGTAGCGTTCAAAGACGCTGACCAGCTGTTGCTGCACGGTCTCACGCCGTTCATCGGTACAGTGTGTGAGGCACAGGGAAAAACGGGAGTGGTCGTCGAGCAGGGTGAGCGGATGGCAACGGCCGCCGCCAAAGGGGAAGTGCCCCTTAAAATCCATCTGCCAGAGCCGGTTCGGGGCGTCATGTTCGAACCGTCCGGTGGCCGGAATACCCGGAGCCGTGCCGGGCAGCAGGCCGTGACGGGCCATCAGGTTATGGACAGTGCTGAAGGCAGGCATACGGTGTCCCTGGTCTTCCAGCCAGCGCTTAATCTTGCGGGCGCCCCAGCGTTCATGACGCTCATGTGCCATGCGCAGCAGGGCGGTGACGTCGTCAGACGAGCGGTTGGGGGAATGATGCGGCGTGCGGGGGCGGTCCTGCAGGCCGGGTTCGCCCTCGACAGCCCAGCGCTGAAGCCACTTGTAGCCGGTAGCAGGTGAAATGCCGAAGCGACGGCAGAGGGAACGGATGTTCGCCCCGTCCTGCGAGGCGAACAAAACAAACTCGGTACGTAATGACATGGTATCTCTCGCATCCCACGGCATAAGCGACTCCATAAACGGGTTCTTATGCCTTAGTTGTAAGTGTCTACCATGTCCCCGAACAAGTGTTCACTATGTCCCCGGACTGTACAGGGGGAGAGGGTTAGGGTGAGGGGCGTGTGTCGCACACCAGCCCCGGCGCCTGCCACATCGACGTCGTCAGCCCGCTGTCCACCAGCCCAAGCTGGTCGGCATACACCGCCTGCCATTTCTGCATCATGCCGTCGTACAGCTCACGGTGCGCCGGGTTCGGCGTAAATTCCCGGCTCCACTTCACCAGCCGCTCGCCCGTCGAGGCCATATCGGCAAACAGCCCCGCGCCGGTGCCGGCGGCAATGGCGCAGCCGAGCGCCGTCGCCTCTTTGACCTCCGGCACGCGCACCGGCAGGCCGGTGACGTCGCTTAAAATCTGGCTCCACAGGGCCCCCTTCGAGCCTCCACCCGCAAACACCAGGCTGTCAAACGTCACGCCGGAGAAGCGCGAAATCTGCACCAGGTTGCAGGCCGAAACGATTGCCGCATTCTCCTCCAGGGCGCGGAACAGCGTCGCTTTGTTGCACTTTTCCGGGTCGATGGAGAGGTTAATAAACGACGGCGCGGCGTGGTACCACTGCTTAAAATGCATCGCGTCGGAGAAGATCGGCATCACCCCGTGGGAGCCCGCCGGCACGCGGCTCGCCATCTCTTCCAGCAGGGAATAGGTGTCCACTCCCATCCGCTCGGCAATCAGCTTTTCCTCCGCGCAGAAGGCGTCGCGGAACCAGCGCATGGTCAGCCCGGTGAAGAAGCTGATCGACTCCGCCTGCGCCATGCCGGGGATCACGTGCGGGTTGATGCGGATGTTCATGTCCGGGTCGGTGCGTACCTGGGGGAGGTTCACCACCTGCTGCCAGAAGGTGCCGCCCAGCACCGCCGTTTGCCCGGCGCGAACCACGCCCAGCCCCAGACAGCCCAGCTGCACGTCGCCGCCGCCCATCACCACCGGCGTACCCTCGCGCAGGCCGCTCTGCTGTGCGGCTTCACGGGTAACGGCACCCAGCAGGGTACCGGTCTCTTTCACCGGGGAGAGGATATCGGCGCGCAGCCCGGCCATGTCGAGCAGCGCCGGACGCCAGTCGCGGGAGAAGAGGTCCAGCATGCCGGTGGTGCCCGCGTTCGACGGGTCAACCGCCAGCTCGCCGGAGAGCTTCGCCGCCAGCCAGTCGCCGATCATGGTGATGGTGGCGGCGTTGCGGTAGATGTCCGGGCGGTGGTGCGCCAGCCACAGCAGGCGCGGCATGGCGCTCAGCGCCAGCGTCTGCCCGGAGACGTCATACACTTCGGATTCAAAGCGGTTGTCGTGGATCTCTTTGAGTTCGGCCACCTCGCGGCTGGCGCGGGCGTCGACGTTGGCGCAGGCCCAGATGGCCTCGCCGTTGCGGTCATACAGTACGATCCCTTCGCGCATCGAGCAGCAGGCGACGGACTGAATATCCGCCGGGCCAAGCTGCGCGCGCGCAAGCGCCTGATGAATGCACTGGCAGGCCAGCCGCCAGTTGGTGTCGAGGTCGAACTCCATCGATCCCGGCACATTCTCCACGCTCAGGTGCTTCCACTCGGCCTGGCCGACGGCAATCTGGTTGCCCTGCAAATCGAAAATCACGGCGCGAACGCTGCCGGTCCCTGCATCTAACGCTAAAAGGTAGCTCATGAGCTTGCCTCGCTGTTTGCGCAGGTCGGGCTCTTATTCGGCCAGAGCCAGCACCGCGCGGGCTGTCGTCTCCTCCGTCACCAGGCCATTGATACGGCGACCCTTCAGTGCGGCATAAATCGCATCGGCTTTCTCTTCCCCGCCGGCCACGCCAACGATGGTGGGCAGCTGCGCCAGCTCATCGAGCGTGACGCCGAGTAATTCTTTGTGGATCTCCAGCTCCTCAACGCATTCGCCTTCGGCATTGAGGAAATAGCCGAGAATGTCGCCGACCGCGCCTTTGCGGGCGTACATCAGCTGTTCACCTTCGCTGATGTAGCCGGAGCGCAGTATCGTGGCGTCGCGGCGCTGGTTCACCGAACCAATCCCAACCACCGCCACGTCGGCGGCGGTGGCCGCGAGGATCACGTCCCGCACGCTGGTTTCGCGCTTTAAGATCCCGGCAACGGAGGCGGATGACACGCGCAGCGGGGCGGGGATCATGCTGACGCTGCAGGCCGCGTCCAGCTGGCCGATACCGGTCATATACGGCCCGACGCCGCCGGAGAGCGTCACCAGGCGGATCTGCTGCGAGCTGATAAAGCCGCTCAGGTGCTGCAGGCTGATCATGGTGGTTTCACCAAAGCCCACCGCCAGCAGCTGGCCGGGCTCCAGCACGCCCATCAGCGACTGCGCCGCGCCAATACCGAGCCGCACGCTCATCGGCGGCGTATTTAACGCGGGCATGACGCGCACCAGCTTCAGGCCGAAGCGCTGCTGTAGCTCGGTCTCCAGCGCCAGGCAGCCCTCGTAGCGGGAGTTGATCTGCACGCGGATCACCCCGGACTGGCGGCCCTTCTCCAGCAGGCGGGAGATCTTCAAACGCGGCAGCCCGAGCCGCTCGCCGATGTCGTTCTGGGTCAGTCCGTCGTGGTAGTAGCACCAGGCCACGCGCGCGACCAGCTCCTCTTCCGCCAGCGCCAGCCCGGCAAACCGTCCTTCTTCCGCAGTGCGTTTATCGCTCATAGTTGAACTCTTATAAAAATTTAGATCATATGTTCGTGATGGCGCGAAGGGAAAGTGTGAGCCACGCGACAAAACGGATCATTTCGATCGTTTCTGGTTTATCTGAATCTCAATCGATAAAACTGTGATCCCTGCACGGTTGTAAATATAGTTCACCGTCTACGCTTTTGAACATTATTAAATCTAAAAATCATTTGTTCAATAGCGGAGCGATGATGACCCCACTTCTCGACGCGCGAAGTATCAGCAAGCAGTTCTCCGGCGTGCCGGTTCTAAAAAGCATTGATTTCACGCTGCTTGCGGGCCAGGTGCACGCGCTGATGGGCGGGAACGGCGCGGGAAAATCGACGCTGATGAAGATCATCGCCGGGGTTGAGACGCCGGACGGCGGTGAACTTTCGGTTGCAGGGGAGTCTTTTGCACGCCTTACGCCCGCGCAGGCGCACAGGCTCGGCATTTACCTGGTGCCGCAGGAGCCGATGCTGTTCCCCAACCTGACGGTGCGGGAAAACATCCTGTTTCGCCTGCCGCGCGAACGCGATCGTGAAAAGCGGCTGGCGGAAAAACTCGAGCAGCTGCAGTGCCGGCTTAACCTCGACGCCGCCGCCAGCACCCTGGAAGTGGCGGATCAGCAGATGGTGGAGATCCTGCGTGGGCTAATGCGCAACGCCAGGATCCTGATCCTCGACGAACCTACCGCCTCCCTCACGCCGGGCGAAACCGAACGCCTGTTCCGCCAGATCCGCGCGATGCAGGCGCTCGGCGTCGGGATCGTGTTTATCTCCCACAAGCTGCCGGAAATCCGCCTGCTGTCGAGCCACGTCTCGGTGATGCGCGACGGCGCGGTGGTGCTGAGCGGCGAAACCGCGCAGTTTGACGATAGCGCCCTGATCGCCGCCATGACGCCGGTGAGCCGGGAGAAATCCCTGAGCGATACGCAAAAGCTGTGGCTGGCGCTGCCGGGCAACCGGCGCACCCAGCCGCAGGATTTCCCGGTGCTGCGCGTGGAGGATCTCACCGGGGAGGGGTTTATCGATCTGAGCCTTGAGATCTACGCGGGAGAGATCGTCGGCCTGGCCGGGCTGGTGGGATCCGGGCGCACCGAGTTTGCCGAAACCCTTTACGGCCTGCGTCCGGTGCGCGGAGGTCGCGTCTGGCTCGAGAATCAGGATATCACCGGCGATCCGGTCAGTTCTCGGCTGGAGAAAGGCCTGGTTTACCTGCCGGAAGACAGGCAGGTGTCCGGCCTGTTCCTTGACGCGCCGATCCGCTGGAACACCGTGGCGCTGAACGAGCCGTCCCTATGGCAGCAGCGCAAGCGGGAGTCTGCGGTGGTGGAGCGCTATCACCGGGCGCTCGGGATCAAGCTCAACCATGCGGATCAAACCGTGCGCACGCTCTCCGGCGGCAACCAGCAGAAGGTGCTGCTGGCGCGCTGTCTGGAGGCCAATCCGCTATTACTCATTGTCGATGAACCGACGCGCGGCGTGGACGTCTCGGCGCGCGCCGACATCTACCAGCTGATAAAAAGCGTGGCGGCGCAGAACGTCGCGGTGCTGATGATCTCAAGCGATCTCGACGAGTTCCCGGGGCTCGCGGACCGCGTGCTGGTGATGCATCAGGGCGTACTGAGCGGCGAGCTGCCGCGTCATGCCGTCAGCCTCGACAGGATGATGGCGCTGGCGTTCGGGGGGCAATCATGAAGACCTTACTGAAAAACCGCGAGCTGAGCGCGCTTCTCGCCATTCTGGCGCTGTTCGCCGTGCTGGTGGCGCTGAACCCGTCCTACCTGAGCTTACAGACGCTGGGGATGATCTTCGCCAGCTCGCAGATCCTGATCCTGCTGGCTATCGGCGCGGCGCTGGTGATGCTGACCCGCAATATTGACGTTTCAGTTGGCTCGACCGTTGGGCTGTCGGCCATCGCCGTCGGCGTGGCGCTCAACGGCGGCTACAGCCTGTCCGTTTCCATTCTCTTCGCGCTCTCCATCGGCGCGCTGGCCGGGGCGTTCAACGGCTTTCTGGTGGTGGGGCTGCGCATTCCGGCGATTGTCGCCACCCTCGGCACGCTGGGGCTGTATCGCGGGGCGATGCTGCTCTGGACCGGCGGGAAGTGGATTGAAAGGCTGCCGCCGGGGCTGAAATCCCTCTCCGAACCGCTTGCCATCGGCATTTCGCCGCTCGGTGTGGTGGTGTTGATCGTCGCAGCCGCAGGGGCGTGGACGCTGTCGCGCACCGCGTTCGGTCGTGATTTCTACGCCGTCGGGGATAACCTCGCCGCCGCGCGCCAGCTGGGCGTGGCGGTGAACCGCACCCGCATGATTGCCTTTACCCTCAACGGCATGCTGGCGGCCTGCGCCGGGATCGTCTTTGCCGCGCAGATTGGTTTTGTCCCCAATCAGACCGGCAGCGGGCTGGAGATGAAGGCCATCGCTGCCTGCGTGCTCGGCGGTATTTCGCTGCTGGGCGGCACGGGCACGCTGATTGGCGCGCTGCTCGGCGCGTTCTTCCTGACGCAAATCGACACCGTGCTGGTGCTGTTCAGGCTCCCTGCGTGGTGGAACGACTTTATCGCCGGGCTGGTGCTGCTGGGCGTGCTGGTGCTCGACGGGCGGCTGCGTCAGGCGCTGGCGCGCCACCAGCGGGCGCTGAAGTACGGTCGTTTCCAGCCGGGTAACAGAGGGGGAAAGCACGTCACCCCGTTTCCCAAACGCAAAAAAGAGGTGGCGTAAATGAGGCTTAACTGGGAGAGCGCGCTGCTGATATTGCTGGTGCTGGAGATCCTGCTCTTTGGCGCCATCAACCCGCGCATGCTCGACGTCAACATGCTGCTGTTCAGCACCAGCGATTTTATCTGCATCGGGATTGTGGCGCTGCCGCTTACGCTGGTGATCGTCAGCGGCGGGATCGACATCTCGCTGGGATCGACCATCGGCCTGTGCGCCATCGCGCTGGGGGTGATGATGCAGGCCGGGTGGCCGATGGCGGTGGCCATTCCGCTGACGCTGCTGCTCGGCCTGCTGTGCGGGCTGGTGAATGCGGCGCTGATCCACTACACCGGCATCAGCCCGCTGGTTATCACCCTCGGCACGCTCTACCTCTACGGCGGCGGGGCGCTGCTGCTTTCCGGCATGGCGGGGGCGACGGGCTATGAGGGCATCGGCGGCTTCCCGGACAGCTTTACCGCCTTCGCTAACCTCACGGTGCTGGGCTTGCCGATCCCACTGGTGCTGTTCGCGGTGATTACCGTCTTCTTCTGGCTCATTACCCACCGCGGGCGCTTTGGTCGTCATCTGTTTTTGATTGGGCAAAACCCCCGCGCGGCGCGCTATGCGGCGCTGTCGGTTAACGGTATGCCCTACGCGCTGTACGGTCTGGTGGGCGTGGCTTCGGCGATTGCCGCGCTGGTGATGGTCTCCTATTTCGGCTCCGCGCGTTCGGATCTGGGGCGCGATTTGCTGATGCCCGCGCTCACCGCCGCCGTGCTCGGCGGAGCGAATATCTACGGCGGGTCAGGTTCGGTTGTGGGGACGGCGCTGGCGGCGCTGCTGGTGGGCTACCTGCAGCAGGGTTTACAGATGGTCGGCATCCCCAACCAGGTATCGAGCGCGCTGTCAGGGGCGCTGCTGGTTGTGGTGGTGATGGGACGTTCGCTGAGTCTGCACCGCGAATGGGTGCGTTCTCTCTTTAAAAAACTATCCGGAGCGTAAGATGAAAACAAAACTGCTCGTCCTGGCAATGGCCCTCAGCTTCGCCTCGGCGCAGGCGGCGGACCGCATTGCCTTTATCCCGAAACTGGTGGGCGTCGGCTTCTTCACCAGCGGCGGCAACGGCGCGAAAGAGGCGGGGAAGGATCTTGGCGTGGACGTCACCTACGACGGCCCAACCGAGCCGAGCGTTTCCGGCCAGGTGCAGCTCATCAACAACTTCGTTAACCAGGGCTACAACGCGATTATCGTCTCCGCCGTGTCGCCGGACGGATTATGCCCGGCACTCAAGCGCGCGATGCAGCGCGGCGTCAAGGTGCTGACCTGGGATTCCGACACCAAACCGGAGTGCCGCAGTATTTACATCAACCAGGGGACGCCGGAACAGCTCGGCGGCCTGCTGGTGGAGATGGCGGGCAAGCAGGTCACCAAACCCAATGCCAAAGTGGCATTCTTCTACTCCAGCCCGACGGTCACCGACCAGAACCAGTGGGTAAAAGAGGCGAAGGCCAAAATCGAGAAAGATCATCCCCAGTGGCAGATCGTCACCACCCAGTTTGGCTATAACGATGCCACCAAATCCCTGCAGACCGCCGAGGGGATCCTAAAAGCGTATCCGGATCTGGATGCGATCGTTGCCCCGGACGCCAACGCGCTGCCGGCGGCGGCGCAGGCGGCGGAAAACCTGAAGCGGGAAGGGGTAGCGATTGTCGGGTTCAGCACGCCGAACGTGATGCGCCCGTACGTGGAGCGCGGCACGGTAAAAGCCTTCGGCCTGTGGGACGTGGTGCAACAGGGAAAAATTGCGGTCAATGTCGCCGATCGTTTACTGAAAAAAGGCGATCTTAACGTTGGCGACAGCGTAGAGGTGAAAGATCTCGGCTCGCTGAAGGTCGAGCCAAACAGCGTGCAGGGCTACCAGTATGAGGCTAAGGGCAACGGCATCGTGCTGCTGCCGGAGCGCGTGGTGTTCACCAAAGAGAACATCAGCAAATACGATTTCTGACGGGGGAGCAAATGGCTGATTTAGACGACATCAAAGACGGGAAGGATTTTGGCATCGGCACGCCGCAGGTCAACGTGCCGTTCACGCTGAAGGGCTGCGGCTCGCTGGACTGGGGCATGCAGTCCAGGCTTTCGCGCATCTTCAACCCGCAAAGCAACCGCACGGTGATGCTGGCCTTTGATCACGGCTATTTCCAGGGGCCGACCACCGGCCTTGAGCGTATCGATCTCTCCATCGCCCCGCTGTTTGGCGAAACCGACGTGCTGATGTGCACCCGCGGCATCCTGCGCAGCACCGTGCCTGCGGCCACCAACAAGCCGGTCGTGCTGCGCGCCTCCGGCGGTAACTCGATTTTGGGCGAATTGTCCAACGAGTGCGTGGCGGTGGCAATGGAGGATGCCCTGCGCCTGAACGTCTGCGCGGTCGCGGCGCAGGTCTATATCGGCAGCGAGTTCGAGCATCAGTCGATCAACAACATCATCAAGCTGGTGGACGCGGGCGCACGCTACGGCATGCCGACGCTGGCGGTGACGGGGGTGGGGAAAGAGATGGCGCGCGACGCGCGCTATTTCTCGCTCGCCAGCCGCATCGCCGCCGAAATGGGGGCGCAGTTCGTCAAAACCTACTACGTGGACGAGGGTTTTGAAAAAGTCACCGCCAGCTGCCCGGTGCCCATCGTCATCGCCGGCGGCAAAAAGCTGCCGGAGCACGAGGCGCTGGAGATGTGCTGGCGCGCGATTGACCAGGGCGCGTCCGGCGTGGACATGGGGCGCAACATCTTCCAGTCCAGCGCGCCGCTCGCCATGCTGAAGGCGGTGAAAAAAGTGGTTCACGAGAGCATGAGCGCCCGTGAAGCGTTCCAGTTCTGGCAGGAAGAGAAACAGGGAGAAGCAAAATGAACGTGACGTTAGTGGAGATCAACATCAAGCCCGAGCGGGTAGACGAGTTTCTGACGGTGTTTCGCGCCAACCACGAGGGGGCGATTAAGGAGCCGGGAAACCTGCGCTTTGACGTGCTGCAGGATCCGAGGGTGAAAACCCGGTTCTTTATCTACGAAGCCTATAAAGATGAAGAAGCGGTGCTGGCGCATAAGCAAACCCCGCACTATCTGGCGTGCGTGGATAAGCTTGAGGAATTGATGTCAGAGCCGCGCAAAAAACGCAGTTTTGTAGGATTGTTGCCGGAGTAGTGGCTTTGCCGGGCGGATAGCGGACCGCCCGGCCATAATGTTCTTATTTCTTCGCTTTCTGGATTGCCATGATCAGCGCCTCTTCGGAGACGTTGCCGCTCATTACGCTCACCCGATGGATCTCCGGATCTTGCTCCTGCGGCATCACGACGAACGCTGGCGTGACGGTGAAACTCATCGCCTGAGCCAGGGCGACGTTTGTTTCCTGCACGGCAGCCGCGAGCGGCTGCTTGTCGGTCGCAGCCAACGCTTTAAAAATGAAGCGCACGTCCGGGTTTGATTTTTCGACATTGCTAAGCATTTCACTGGCCGCCTGGCCTGCCGGGCTCGTCTCATCCAGGAAGGCGATAACGGCTGCTTTCGCTGTTTTTGGGCCATGTTCCGGACTTTTGCCGTTGAGCAGAGCATCGCGCTGGTGCAGCGCGGCCTGCACGAAGGCCTGCTGCTGAGCTACCTGCTGGCGCTGACGAAGATTTTCACCAGCAGCCACCAGAAACTCAGGATGCTCTGCCAGGTAGGTCGCAACAATCTCGCCCATTTTTTCAGGATGCGCTTCAAACCAGGCTTCCGCAGCTTTGCCCGTTTGCTCGATTTGTTGCGGCGTGAGCGTGTTGGCCGGCTCTGCGCTAGCCTGAAAGGCGGGGAAGAGTGATACGCAAAGCGCGAGAGGGAGGAAAGGGTTTTTCATAGGGTTATCTCACATGTCGAGTGATTTCGGGCAGAATGCGTCCGTACTCGTTGATAGCGTGCCAGCGGATATCACAGCGGCTTGCCTGCTGGCATCCTGCGAAGGTGCGCTTTGCGTAAGGAGCAACGAGGCCGCTGTCGGCCAATTTTTTATCATTGAGCGAAAGTTGAAACAGCGTGACGTAATAGGGCGTTGGGTTTTCCACGGTCACTGCGCCATTACCGTATGACCAGCGTAATGCCTGGTAGGCGCCGTCAGGTTCGCCGGGCAGTTTGGCCGGGCGATAGAAGAGCTTGAAGCGGGAGCGAACCGCAGTCTGCACGCTGTTGCCCCCATTTTTCCCCTCAGGAATGGCCGCGACAATCAGGGTAAAAAGTGACTCACGATCGGTCGGCAGCGCACCGTCGGTAAAGGTCAGGCGGACGGTATTTTCCCGGTCGGGTCTGAGGGTAAAAAGCGGCGGGGTGGCAATGAACGTGTTTTGTGTCGTCTCAGGCTGGTCCGCGCCTTTCCAACTGCCTCCCGCATTGACTTTCGTGTGAATCAGCCACGTGCTTGTCGACGGGTTACGTACCGTGAAGGTGATTGATTTCTCGCCCGCCGGATAAATGAAACGCGTTCCGCTGATAACCACGCCAGCGTGAGCGGCGGGCACGGCGGTAAGCAACGCGCAGGCGCTGAGCAGGATGCCGGGAAAATTAAGCATAATTGACGATAAACGTGGTGGACGCGTTGGCCGTCCCGGTCGTCACGTCTGTGACAGTCGAGACATAGCGAGCAAAGAAGATAAACGCCAGCGTATCGCTGGCCTGCGCGGGCGTAAGCGTTGAGCTGGGTTTGCCCATGGGAATAAGCGTTTTATCCTGATTATAGATCCCAATGCCTATCCCCGTCGCGCTGGCAGCGTCGGGTGTAAGGGCAAGAAGGGAAGGATTGCTCTTATCAGGCGCACCTTCAAAGCTGATGCTCATGTTCTGCTTTGAACCCTGGCAGTTTTCCAGATTTATCGTAAAGGATTCGTAATAGCTACTGTCGCCGACCTGAGTGAATTGATTGCGCTGAACGTTCCCCATTTTGACAAGCAGTGCCTGAGAGTCGGTGGCGACGGTACAGGTTCGTTGGTTGATTTTGCCATTAATATAGACCGTGCCGTCATGCGCCTGGACGGGCAGGCAGAAGGCAAACCCTGTATAAACGGTGGCAACGATCCAGAAGATTATTGGTTTCATGGCGCGCTCTTATTGATAAAGAAGGTCAAAATACATCACGGCGGTCGCGTCCCCCGGCGTCATGTCCTGACGGGTTGATTTATAACGCAGGTTGAATGTCAGTTCGTTATCACCGGTCCGAAGCGTAAAGGTAGCTGATTCAGTATTGTTAATGGGCACTATGCTCTGGTCCGCATCGCTAATTTCCACACCGAGACCTGTCGCCATCGTGCTGCCTGTTCCTTTGCCCGTGTCGCTTAACGCAAGCAGCGCCGGGTTGTCAGTATCGGCCAGGCCACTAAACCAGATTTTGGTCCCGTTGATTGCTTTTGAACAATTTTTCAACTGAATATTAAACGGCACCCATGCCGATGTCGCTCCAGTTGATGGGAAATCGCTGCTATCGAACTCACCCAGTGAGACGCTTTGCTCCTGGCTTGATGTGTCGACTTCACAGGACTCGCTGATGATGGTTCCCGTCACACGCAGGTTATAGACCGCCCCACTGTCGGCGTACGCGGCAAGAGTATTGAGCAAAGCCAACAGCGTTATTACTTTTAACAAGAATGTTTTCATGCATCGCACCTAGGCAAAATCGACTCGCAAACAGGCAAGTGCCGTAAATATCCCTTCCGCTGGCGCGTTACCGGTCGTACTGACAGGATAGGTTTTCAGCGTAATGTTGGCGTTGCCTGCGTCATTGGTCGTGAAATCGACGCTGCTGTTGATATCGTTGGGCTTTAAAATTGAACCGTTTTCACTGGTGACCACTACGCCAACATCCTGGTTATCCGTCGCAATGGCGTCGGCAATATGGCTGTCTGGCGTGGCTTGCATACGCAATGTCAGATGCGCTGGAGAAATGACGTCGCCGTTGCAGGCAATGGGCACGTTGAAGGTTTTCTCTGGCACGTTATACGGCTTTTTCCCCGCCTCGTTAAAGGCGGCGCTATTCAGCTTCCCTAAATCAACGGTGATAATCTGACCGCCGTTGATTTCGCAGTTTTGCGGAACGGTGACAACACCACTGTAAGTAATTTGGTAAACGATGGTAGAAAGCGGGTCTTTATTATTGGTCGTGACATAGACGTTAAACATCGTTCTGGCTGGAATGACCACGGAACCAATAAACGGCTTAACGACCTTTAACCGGAACGTTAAATTCGAGTCATAAACCCCGAAACTTTTTAGCCTATTTACCTGCGTGTTTCGACCCATATGAATGTAGTTAATGGGGGGATAGAAAACCCCAGCGTCGGTGTCGGTAATGCTCATGGCGCCGTTTATATACTCTGGATCGAGTGTTAAGTACTGCCATTGTCCGTCGGTTTCAACCACGGGGAAGCTGGTGGTGTAGCTTCGATATGTTCGACTATCGGTGTTAGTAGGATCGTACTCAGGACATATCGCGTCTACGCCAACAAACTGAGACTTAGTCATTTCAGTCGCCTGGCCAAGCTGGTTTTGTTCCTTGGTGAGCGTTGTTGTTAAATCGTAATTCACCAGAGAGGCAGCATTCTTGACGTTATGACAAACGCTTGCCAGACAGTTGAAGGAGGTCAGCAGAATGAGTAATAACGTTGATGAAGGTTTGAGCATTTACTTACACTCCGCTTTCAAACGAACCAGAGTTTGCTTCGTTTCGGGTAACTGATAATTTGCGTTGCACTGGCCGTCAACTGCGTCGCTCCACTGGACGTGGAGTGACCCTTTCTGGCTCAGACCCGACAGGTAGGCTTCGCCATTTTCGCCGACAATGGTATTTCCACCTTCGTCGATGAGGGCAACCACTGCGCCAAACGGCACGGGCTTGCCGTTGTGCATCAGGGTAAAGAGCGCACGCGCGCCCTGGCGTGCTTTGAAGGTTGCGCGCACCAGAGCGCCCTGAGTTGGAACGACGTGCGCGACCGCCTCATCAATATCAAGATCGTCCTGCAAGGAGTTGGTATCCAGCGCCATCCGGTTACGGTGATAGGCCGTGGCGTAAGGGACGATCGCGTAGCCGCGACTGTCGGTATGGATGCCTGGTCCATCCTCAACTTTCACATTGCCGGCACCCGGGGCGGCGATAAGTACATTCGTTTCACCGAGCGGCTGGCTGAGCGTGAGGCCGTTACGGTGTAAGACAACGCCGCCTTCAAGCCCGTAGTTGATCTGCTGATAGTCACCGTTGTTGCTGTAGTTATAACCGGCGTTGATATTGCCATACGCACTGTCATACTCGGCGTTGAGCGAGCCGTTGGCTCCCTCCCCTTGATTTTGATAACCCTGCTGAATGGCATAGGACAGGTTGTTATCTTCCAGCAGCGTTCCGTTCAAACCCGCGATGTTTGAAACTTTACCGTGATTGTCTGTACTCGTTCCCGCCGTGGCGTACATATTATTGACACGTTTTGTCACGTCCCCGCCGGGGTGCAGCCACAGACTGATAGGCAGCGACAGCGTCAAAGAATAGATGCTGTCGCTCTTCTCCAGACCGGGGGCTTTGTTGTAGTTGTAGCTTAGGTTGTAGGTGATACCCGCCGTTGTACCGCTGTATCCGACCTGCACAAGCGTGTTCTTTTTGTCAGTATGCCAGTACGTTTGCTGGCTGCCGGTAAGGAAGATTGAGCCAGCCTGCGCAATTTGCTGGGAAATATTGAACTGCAATTTGCCGCGTTTGGTGTAATAGAGGTTGTAATATTCCGTCCAGACCGGCGTGGTGTCTTGATCGTCCTGGTGCTCATTATCACCGCTATCGCCGTTGTACCCTTCCATCCGCTTATAGGTTGTCTCATTAAGGGTATAGAACCCGGAAGTCGAGTAGCGATACCCCAGAAGCTGGAAGTTGGTGCCTAAGCCATTGAGCGATTTGGCATATAAAAAACGAATGGATTGCCCGCTGTGCGTGGAGTCATCCGAAAGTTCGCTTTTTGCATGGGTGAGATCCACCGAGACCGCGCCCAGCGTGCCCATATTCACACCGCCGCCCAGGGCAAGGGCGGTATAATTGGACGACAATTGTGAGCCTGAATACGCCGTAAAGCCTTTTGGCAGGCCCCAAATTACCGTGCCCTGCGCAAAATTCGGATCGTTCTGCTGACTGCTGTTGCTGCGATACCGGGCAACCGTTGCGGCATACTTTACGCGGCCTTCGCGCTGTAAAACCGGAACGGCGGAGTACGGAACGGAGTAGCTGTTTATGCTGCCGTCCGATTCTTTCACCTCTACGGTTAAGTCACCGCTGGAGGAGGTAGGGAACAGGTCGTTAATGGCAAAGGCGCCAGGCGGTACATAGCTTTGATAAATGGTATAGCCATTCTGCTTTACGGTGACCTGAGCGTTTGAACGCGCGATGCCACGGATAGTCGGCGCAAAGCCCTTCATGCTATCTGGCAACATGTTGTCATCGGAGTTTAGCTGGATGCCGCGAAAGGGCAGGCTATCAAACACCTCGGAGGGGGTGTAGTTTTCCCCAACCGTAAGCTGACTCTTAAGCGGAATAATGGCCCGCTGGGCATAGGTTGAAACGTGTTCCCAGTCGTTATAACTGCTGGAGCCGGAGTGGCTGTAATTCCAGGTCGAGTAGTCGCGCAGGCGCCACGGCCCAAGATTGAGCCCGCTGTTCAGGTTCAGGAAGTAGTTCTTTGATGTTGAACTGTTCTCCCCCTGAGAACGGCTGTGAGAACCGCTGAAGTTATAGTTCAGTAGCAGGGCATTGATGCCCTCGTCCCATTGTTCTGGCGGGATGTATCCGCGCGCATTGTTGCGAATGGCCGCCTGCGGAACGCTCAGATCCAGACGCTGCTGTTCGAAATTAAAACGCGCGCTTGCGGCCGGAATGGCCGTCGCAATATCGATACAGCTGTCGGGGGAGACATCTTTCAGCGCAGGAATAGAGTGAACATTTACGCCGAGATCGTCTAAGGATTTCAGCGTGAAGCAGGCCGTCAGGCCTGTATCGTCATCGCCTGGTGCGGAGGCTTTACGTGCGTTGAAGACAATATCTCGCGTTGACTGAAAATTGTCATTTAGCCACAGATCGACGCGATATGTGCCAGGTGCCTGCCCATCAGCGCTGAAGCGTGATAAATCTGCAACCGCGGATGGATCGCTGGAGAGAAATGCAGGGTTGAAGTAGTAACTTGCCCGTGCATCCAAAGAGGCCAACATACACAGGACTGACAGCGCTACGGGCGCCAGCGAATAGTTACCTGTGTGTAACAAATGTTGTTGCTTACGATGCATTGTCTGTTTATGCCTGGAGGTTAGTGGCGCAGCGTTCGTTCCCGCGGCTAGGCGGATGGACATGACTGCACCGGCGTAGTCGCACCGAAGTCATTAACCGTCTGGAAGCTCACCTGTCCGCCCTGTTCACCGGGTACGTCGACCGTAAGCGTGTTTTTTGGTGAAACCATGTTGTTCTTAAGCAGCGTGGTGCCGACGTTAAACTTCACCAGCGAGACGTAATACGGCGATGGATTGGTAATGGTAACTTTGCCATTAGCGACCCGGCAGCGAAGCGTTTTCGGCGCATCAATAGAAGGGGTCGGTAGCTTTTTAGGGCGTACAAATAATTTAATGACGCTTTGAGTGGCAATTTGCAGCGTGTTTCCGCGCAAGTTGTTTTTATCCACCGCAGGTATCGCTTTGCTATTTAAGTAAAATACGCTTTCGCGATCGGTCGGTAAATCAGGCCCGACGTACATAATCCGTATGGTATTCTCTTTTTTAGGATGCATGACAAATAACGGTGGGGTCAGGATAAAATCAGAAGATTTAGACTGATCGGCATTGGCAACCCACGATTGCACTAAAAAAGCGTTGTTTGTTGAAGAGTTGATAACAGGAAGTGAAACTTGTTTGTCACCCTGAGGATAAATAACGCGAGTCGTGCCCAGGGCAATTCCTCCAGCATAGGCATTTGATACCATTACTGACACAAATAAGAGTCCGCTGGCTATTTTACACATTTTCTTCATGACGACTTCTCTTACCTGCTTCAGAAATAAAGGATCTATATAGCCCTCGTGCTGAGGGTTATCGGGTTAATTAATCAGGAGTAAACCATCTGGAACGTTGCGGTTGCGGCAACGTTACCTGCTACAGCAGCGCCTGTGGCGATATAATCAACGCTCAGAGGGATAATGTTTTCGCCGTTGATCAACTTAATCGTGGACGATGTCGTGCCCAGATTCAGCTTCTTACCATCTGGTCCAAACAGCTGCAGTGCCACGTTCAGCGCGGAGCCAGCGCCTGCAGTGTTCGCCAGCGTGCCGGGCTGTGATTCATCTTGCTGTGCGTTAAAGATGACCGCCGCGTTCTGGCTTACGGAGGTGTCACAGTCTTCCAGTTTGATCTGGAAATCTTCTTTTTGATTGGCCAGCATCCCTGCCTGCGTCAGTTTCACGGTACGAACCTGGCTCAGAATAACGGTCTGGTCGACAGAATCAGCAGCAACAGAACAGGCGGCATTGACAACCTGCCCAACGAAATCAACGGTACCGCCAGAGACGGTTACGGTATCAGCCTGCGCGTTCGCGCAAATACCGCCCGTCACTGCTGCAGCAGTGACCAGTGCCAAAATATTCTTTTTCATACAAATCCTTTTATTAAATAAAGTTCTATTTGGTTGATTTGATGTTTAATTTGTCTGGAACGGCTTTCTCAATCCGTTAGCATGTGAAGTGGAAGGATGATATTAGCTTTACAAATAAACAACGTTGAAGTTTATTTTATGTTTAGGTGAAAAAAAGATCAATATTGGAACTACTCCTTTAGTATTATTTTTACTTAAAAATGAATTAACTTGTAATTAATGATTTTGGCGTGGTGCATTACTTTATTCTTAACGCCTTGTATTTATTGATGTACTATTAAGGTTATTAGTGTTTATAATAACACTGTACTTTATACCTGTTACATGCGTCGGTAGTATTTTGTAAAATCGAAGGGACGGCTAATGCTGTGAAGTTATTGATGCGGTCGATAAATTAACGCGATGACAGAATTTTCTATAAATATATTCAAGAAATAATATTGAATCATATAGACAATTGAAAACACGCCCTCTACATCTGAAGAGTAGGTCTTTATGTCATACCTCTTCCACGCTCGCCCGCAGCGCGGCCAGGTTTTACTCCAGCAACGTTGCGAGCAGGCCGTCTGCGCAGTATTTTCCTGATGGCTGAGTTGTTTATTTGACAATTATCAGGATGGCTATCCTGATTACCGTACTTATCCAGCAGGTAGAAATCTGTTTTGAAGCCGCTATTTTCGAGTGCCGATGTTAATGTGCGCACCACATTTGCGCGAATAGGCTCATATGGCGGGATCAAAGCTATATTTACGCGTCAGGGCGTCAAGGACGTCGCGGAGAATAAGCACTTTTTACACGGCATACCGGCGACATAATCCAGGAACGGAAAGGCGCTGTATCCCAGAAAAAAATAGCGCATGGTCCCTCAGAGGCTGCTGGCCGATTATCTGGAAATGATATCTCATCCTGGAAAAGGAATCATTATTGCGAGATTCCACGTTTGATCGGGGACGCAACAGATGGATGAAGTTTTGTAGGCCGGGTAAGCGCCAGCGCCACCCGGCGTTTCTCAGGCCAGCTTCAGCTCCGCCAGGATCGCAGCAAGCGCCTCGCGCGGCTCACCCTGAATCGCCTGCAGCGGGAAGGGGAGCGCCGGTGCCTCCACTTTTCCCAGCATCTCGGCTGCCGCTGCCATCACCCGCAAGCTGCCGTAACGGCGGAACAGCGCCCACAGTGGAGCCAGACGTTCTGATTCCGTACCGTCTTCCGAGTGCGCGATTGCCAGTGCCGCCCGAGGGAACAGCCCGCCGACGACGGAATACCAGACGTCAAACCCGGCCTGCAGGGCGGATGCTGCCCGCCAGTCGCCGCTTATCCCCAGCGTGACCGTCTTGGGAAGACGCGCCCGCACCTGCGACACATCCTCCGGCATGCGGCCCATTTTCACCGAGCCAATATTGGGCAGCGCCGCCACGGCAAACATCAGCTCGTCGCTAAACTCAAACCCGGTGGTGGCGGGATTATCATAAACGCACAGCGGGACGGAGAGCTGACGAGTTACCGTCTCATACAGCGAATAGACCTCGTCCGTCGTCAAGCGCTGGTACGACACCGGTGCCATCAGCACGCTGGATGCACCCGCCTTCTGCGCGTGCTCGGCCAGACGCAGAATGTCATCCAGTCTCAGTGCGCCAATACTGACCATGACCGGAATGTCATTGGCATGTTCCACCGCGCAGCGGGTAATGTGCGTGCGCTCCTCAACGGTGAGGTAGGCATAGCTGCCCGTTGAACCCAGAACCCCCAGCGAATCCACCCCCGCGTCGACCAGGGGGCGCAGCAGGTTGATAAAGGTCTGCTCGTCAAACTTTCCCGCTTTCAGGGGCGTTAACGGAAACGCACTTAACCCGTGAAACATCGTGTTGTCCTCTTACAGTTCCAGCAGTTGAACCTGAGCCGTTGCGCCTGGCATGAGGCGTTGCAGGTTGTTGATCAGCTCTGCGCCCGCCTCCTCAAGCGCCGTTAAGGGCATCGACGGCAGGCTTTCGAGAATAAACCACATGGACTGCGCTTCGCTATCAAGACGGGTGCGTACCCCCTGTCGCCAGTTCCAGCGGCGGCAGGTGACGCCGAGGTCGTCGCGCCAGATAACCTCGCCCGGCTCCGGATATTCCACCATCGGCTGGCCCTCTTTAAAGGTATCGAAAGGTTCATGACCTTCGGCCAGCGTCAGGCGCGGCGCACCGGAGTAGGCCGCGAGATTCTCGCCCCCTACCGGAATGGCGTAGCGAATACTCACTGCGTTATAGATATCCACGACCGGATCTAACGACGGCAGCGAGCCGTCTTTTAAGACCCGCTTGCGCAGGGCCGCGGCGGAGCAGGGCGTGCGCTTCGGTTTCGCGCCGAAGGCTTTAAATACCTCATCCCAGTTTGAGAGGTGCGCATCTGCCCAAGGCACATCATCATTCAACACCTGCTGGCAGGCCTGCGCCAGCGCGGCAGGGGCGATCTCTGGATGGGTAATCGCCGCGGCTTCAACCAGAATGCTCAGCGCCCGAAAGCCCGGGGCAATTCCGGCAAGACGCGGATCTATTGACGGCGTAACGAGAGACATAAATAATCCTGTATTGACTGTTTTATACCATGGTAGTGACCAATGACTGATAAAGTCAATATAATGACTGTGCAGGGAGCCGATGTTGCCCAGGTAAGCCTGGCCGTGGCGAACCGCATCCGCAACTGGCGTAAAGATAAAAAAATGTCGCTGGACGAGCTGTCCCGCCGCGCCAGCGTCAGCAAAGGGATGCTGGTTGAGATTGAGAAAGGGGCAGCGAACCCCAGCATTGCCATCTTGTGCAAGCTGGCCGCCGCGCTCGGCGTGTCGGTGGCGGATATTGTCAACGTCTCCAGCGAGCCGGTTGTACACGTTATTGAAGAACAGGCCATCCCGGTGCTGTGGCAGGGTGAACAGGGTGGTTACGCCAGACTGCTGGCAGGTACAGCGGGCCCGGATATGATTGAGCTGTGGCAGTGGGAAATGCAGCCGGGGGAGTGCTTCACCTCTCCGGGGCACCCGGCGGGAACCTGTGAGCTGCTGCACGTAAACGCGGGCGTGTTAACCCTGACGGTGGACGAGACGGTAACGCGGGTAGCTGCCGGGGCGTCGGCGGTGGCCAAAACGGAAGCGGCGCACGGCTATGCCAATGCTGGCGATACCGTGCTTCACTTCACCATGACCGTGGCGGAGTTTCACCGATAAAAAGTAGGCCGGGTAAGCGTTAGCGCCACCCGGCATTTTATTACGCCTCTTCCACGCTCACCCGCAGCGCGGCCAGCGCTTTACGCGCCGCCTTCAGCACCTGCTCGCACTGCTCGACGGTCAGCGTCAGCGGGGGTTCAACCCGGATGGTTTTCGAGTTATTGAGCGTGCCGGCCACCAGCACCCGCTGGCGGAACATCTCGCTCGCGAAGCTGTAGCCAATTTCGTTATCAACAAACTCAATCGCCATCAGCATCCCCTTGCCGCGCGCCTCCTGCACCAGGTCCGGGTATTCCCGGCCCAGCTGGCGGAAGCCGTCCAGCAGCATGTCGCCTTTCTGCTCCGCCTGCGCGGGCAGGTTTTGCTCCAGCAGCACGTTGATTGTCGCCAGCGCGGCCGCACAGGCCAGCGGGTTACCGCCAAAGGTGGTGGTATGCAGGAACGGGTTGTCGAACAGCACCGAGAAGACTTCTTCGGTGGCGACCGTCGCACCAATTGGCATCACGCCGCCGCCGAGCGCCTTCGCCAGGCACAGAATGTCCGGCTGAACGTTTTCGTGCTCGCAGGCAAACATCTTGCCGGTGCGCCCCATTCCGGTCTGCACTTCGTCGAGGATCAGCAGCGCGCCAAACTCATCGCACAGCTGACGCACGGCAGGCAGATAGCCCTGCGGAGGGAGGATCACGCCGCCTTCGCCCTGAATCGGCTCCAGGATCACCGCCGCCACGTCATCGCCGGTTTTACGGCATTCACTCAGCGCGGTGCGCATGGCGTTGATGTCGCCAAACGGCACGTGGCGGAAGCCCGGCAGCAGCGGCATAAACGGCTTGCGGAAGGTGGATTTAGCGGTCGCCGACAGTGCGCCCAGGGATTTACCGTGGAACGCGCCGCTGGTGGCAATGAAGGTGAATTTCCCGCGCGGCGACTGGTACGCTTTGGCGAGCTTAATCGCCGCTTCGACCGATTCCGTGCCGCTGTTGCTAAAGAAGCTGTATTTCAGTTTGCCGGGCGTTAGGGCCGCCAGGGTTTTCGCGAGCATGGCGCGAAGCGGGTCGAGCAGTTCCTGGCTATGGAGAGGTTGTTTCGCAAGTTGATTCTGTACGGCGGAAACCACAACTGGATTACGGTGCCCCACGTTGAAGATACCAAAACCACCAAGGCAATCGATAAACTCCTGTCCCTGGGTGTCGACAAGCGTGTTCAGACTTCCCGCTTGCCACTCTACGGCTCCGTAATCCCCGCCGGCGGTAACAGATTTGCGATACTCCAGAAATCCTGGATTGACGTGCTCTTTAAAGTAATCAATGACCTCTCGGTTAAGCTGTTTCATCTCCTCATGATCGAGCGTTCGCTTCTCAATGAGATTCAGTGCGTGCGCGGTACAGGCAAGAGCCGAGGCGCTGGAAGGTAACCTGTTCAAAATGTGCTCCCGGGGATCGCGTATCACATGATACTGGTTTAAGTATTGCAGGGATTACGCCACTTCAGATGCCATAACGAAAATCGGGATAAACGCCAGGTTAAAATAATGTTGCACAATATTTAATCATGCCGATAGAAGCCAAACGGTATTTAGCGGTACAGACCAGAGAGTAAAAGACAGGGGAGAAGCGAGCCGCTGCACTAAAGAAGAGCATAGGCTGCAACTTAAGTGGGCGTTAACGGGTCATGCTTTGTAGGTAATTTCTTGCTGAAAGTATTAGAAATCAATGGATTAAAAAATCGTACAAAAAGTATGGTTTAAGTCAAATCTGCGATCTCCATCAAGTTTAACAACTAAAGATAAATTGTTTACCGCCGAAAAAACATTGACCCACAAAATTAACATTCAAATAACCTGCAAGGGATGCACGCCATGTCCTCTCCAACCTATGTCACCCAGAATGAATATCCTCTGGACGATGACACCACCTTAATGTCTACCACAGACGTCCACAGCTACATTACCCACGCCAACGACACCTTTGTGCAGGTGAGCGGCTATCAGCTGGATGAGCTAACGGGCCAGCCGCACAATATGGTGCGCCATCCCGATATGCCAAAAGCCGCGTTTGCCGATATGTGGTACACGCTGCAGCAGGGCGAGCCGTGGAGCGGGATTGTCAAAAATCGACGCAAAAACGGTGACCACTACTGGGTGCGTGCTAACGCGGTGCCGATGGTGCGCCGCGGGCAGGTGACGGGCTATATGTCGATTCGTACCCGAGCCACCGCGGAAGAGATTGCCGCCGTGGAGCCGCTCTACCGGGCGCTGAACGACGGGCGCTGTAAAAAGCGAATTCACAAAGGGCTGGTGGTGGGCAAGGGCTGGCTGGGCAAACTGCCGGCCATGCCGCTGCGCTGGCGCGTGCGCAGCGTGATGGCGGCGCTCTTTGCCCTCCTCGCCGCTACGCTGGTAACGACCTCCGCAGGCTGGGCACCGCTCGCGGCGGCGGCGGCGGTGATGCTGCTGGGAACCGTGCTGTTTGAACAACAGATTGTCCGTCCGGTAGAAAATGTGGCGCGACAGGCGCTGAGGGTGGCCACCGGCGAGCGCAACAGCGTGCAGCACCTGAACCGCAGCGACGAGATGGGGCTGACGCTGCGTGCGGTAGGGCAGCTTGGCCTGATGTGCCGCTGGTTGATTAATGACGTTTCGAGTCAGGTGGTGAGCGTCCGTGACGGCAGCGACAGGCTGGCGCAGGGGAATGACGATCTCAACGATCGCACGCGTCAGACCGTGGCGAACGTGCAGCAGACCGTTGCGACGATGAACCAGATGGCCGCGTCGGTGCAGAGCAACTCCGAAACCGCCGCCGAGGTGGATAAACTTTCCGTAGCCGCGAGCAGCGCGGCGACGAAGGGCGGCAATGCCATGCAGACCGTCGTCAAAACCATGGACGACATCGCCGACAGCACGCAGCGAATTGGCTCGATCACCTCCCTGATTAACGACATTGCCTTCCAGACCAATATTCTGGCGCTCAATGCGGCAGTTGAAGCGGCACGGGCAGGCGAGCAGGGGAAAGGGTTTGCCGTGGTCGCAGGTGAAGTCCGCCATCTCGCCAGCCGCAGCGCCAGCGCCGCGAATGATATTCGTAAACTCATTGATGCCAGCGCCAGCAAGGTGCAGTCCGGCTCTGAGCAGGTACACGCCGCAGGCCGCACGATGGACGATATTGTCGAGCAGGTGAAAAACGTGACGCAGCTTATCGCCCAGATCAGCCACGCGACCTCCGAGCAGGCAACCGGGCTGTCAGAGCTGACCCGTTCGGTGGCCGAACTCGACAGCATCACGCAGAAAAACGCCGACCTGGTTGAGGAGAGCGCGCACATTTCGTCCATGGTGAAACACCGCGCCGGGCGTCTTAAGGATGCGGTGACCGTGCTCCATTGAGTCAGTCATGTTCCAATAAAGCCGTTTATTCCGTAAGGAATAAGCGGTTTTTTAACGTCTGCTTGTGACTATTGCTGAGTTTTATTGTTAAGTTAATATTAAATAACTAAAGAAAGTGCCTCAGTTATTTATCCCTGCCTAAGTCAGTTATTCAGCGTGCTATTTCGAAAATTACCCCTCTGGTGGTCTGGTAACGATCGATGTGGCGATATTAATAGTCTGTACCTATCCATTGTGGTGATTATGAAATAAAAAAACGATCAAAGTCATAAAGTTAGCAAAATCGTTACCGATAACAGCGATCGTCTGAGAAATAATCACATCGATGGAGAAAATATGTTCTTACATGACGTAAAGATCGGCACGAAATTATTTCTGGCATTTGGGTTCTTTATTGTCCTGATGGCGATCAGCGCGAGCCTGTCTCTGCTGAGCCTGAACCGGGCAAATAACGGGATGCAATCCATTATTACCAGTGATTATCCAACCACGGTAAAAGCGAACCAGTTAATCGATAATTTCCAGGAATTTATTAGCACGCAACAGCTGATGCTGCTGGACGAGCAGGGGACCTACACGGGGCAATCTCAGCAGCACCTGAAAGAGATCAGCGAGCACATCACGGTGATCCTGGGCGAGCTAAACAACGTGTTGCAGGATCAGAAGTCCCAGCAGGTGCTGGCGGATATCCGCAGCGTGCGCCAGCAGTATCTGGACTCGCGCTACCGCATCCTGCAGGCGGTGCAGAACAACAACCGTGCGGGTGCCATTCAGGAGATGATGACCACCACCCTCGCCGTGCAGCAGGCTTATAAAGCGAAGGTGAAGGAGCTGATTGCCATTCAAAACGGCGAGATGCAGAGCGCAGGCGCGCAGGTCGAAGAGGATTTCAGGTCTAATCGCCTGCTGCTGATCCTGATTACGCTCTTTAGCGTCGCGGCAGGCAGCCTGATCGGCTGGTTTATCGTGCGCGCTATCACCCGTCCGCTCGGCGAGGCGGTGCATTTTGCTAAAGCCATTTCAGAAGGCGATCTAACGGGCAGCATCACGCCGCACGGCAAAGATGAAACGGGCCTGCTGCTGCATGCGCTGATGGAGATGAAAACGCGTCTGCTGGACATTGTGCAGCAGGTGCAGACCGGCTCGGAGAATATCTCCAGCGCGGCCGCGCAGATTGTCGCCGGGAACCAGGATCTGGCCGCGCGCACGGAAGAGCAGGCCAGTTCCGTTGAACAGACCGCCGCCTCGATGGAGCAGATCACCGCGACGGTGAAAAATACGGCCTCGCATACCGGCGAAGCGACCAACCTCTCGGCGGATGCCGCCACGGTGGTCAAAAACAACGGCGAGATGATGAAGCAGGTGACCAGCAAAATGCGCCTGATTAACGAAACGTCGAACCGGATGTCCGACATTATCGACCTGATCGACGCCATTGCTTTCCAGACCAACATTCTGGCGCTGAACGCGGCGGTGGAAGCGGCGCGCGCCGGTGAGCACGGCCGCGGCTTTGCGGTGGTCGCCGGAGAGGTGCGCCAGCTTGCCCAGAAGAGCGCGTCGTCTGCCAGCGAAATCCGCGAGCTGATTGAGAGCTCAACCAGCCAGACCCAGGACGGGATGAACCTGGTCGAAAAAGCGAGCGCGCTGATCAACGGGATGGTGGGCAACGTGGAGGAGATGGACGTGATTCTGCGCGAAATTCGCCAGGCCAGCCACGAGCAGACGGAAGGCATTTCGCAGATTAACAGCGCGATTGGCCTGATTGATGCCACCACCCAGCAGAACTCTGCGCTGGTGGAGGAGTCCGTCGCGGCGGCGGCATCGCTTAACGAACAGGCGATGCACCTGAAAGAGCTGGTACGCGTCTTCCGCGTGAGCGAGCACGCACCGGCTTAATCCATCTGGGAGATCTCAAGCGCCGCGCGGTCGATGACGCCGATAATCTGTCTGAGCTGCGCGTCGCTGAGATCGCCCTGATTCACCTTCAGGTCTAGCACCGCTTTGAAGTTATCCAGCGCCCGCTTCATCTGCGGGTTTTTTCGCAGCTGAAAACCGACGCCGCGCGCTTTGATCCGCACCTGGATCTGCTCCAGCTGTTCCCGGTTTTCGTCCAGCCAGCCTTGTCCTTCAGCGGTGATCGTAATCTTCTTACGCCCGTTCTCTTCTTCCGTAATGGTGATAAAGGTCTGATCCTGAAGATAATCCAGGGTTGGGTAGATGACGCCCGGGCTTGGCGTGTAGTTTCCCTGGGTCAGGTTCTCGATCTCTTTGATCAGCTCGTAGCCGTGGCTCGCGCTGCGGGTCAGGATATCGAGAATGACCAGCCGCAGATCGCCGTGGCCGAAAAAGCGCGGCCGACGCCCGCCGCCTTCGTGTTCGTGTCGCATACCAGGTCCTTAAATTTGATATATCTAAACTATATCTAAGATATATTCAGATGCAATCTAAAAGATCTTGCATTTTTCCTTATTAGTAATCATTATCATTTAAAAATTGATTTAGATATATCGTATTCACCAGAGAAGGGGCTAAAAATGGCATCTACCCGTTATCCACAGCGTGTTCGTAACGATCTGCGTTTTCGCGAGCTGACGGTGCTCCGCGTTGAGCGCGTTAGCGCGGGTTTCCAGCGTATTGTGTTAGGCGGCGAGGCGCTGGAGGGGTTTAGCTCCCGCGGCTTCGACGACCACACCAAAGTCTTTTTCCCGGCACCCGGGGCAACGTTTGTACCGCCGGTAGTGACCGATGAAGGCATTGACTGGGGCGACGGCGTGCGTCCGCAGGCGCGCGACTATACGCCCCTGTACGATGAGTCCCGTCATGAACTGGCGTTGGATTTCTTCATTCATGACGGCGGCATTGCCAGCAACTGGGCGCTAAACGCGAAAGCAGGGGACAAGCTGACCATCGGCGGCCCGCGCGGTTCGCTGGTGGTGCCGGAGGATTACGCCTGGCAGCTGTACGCGTGCGATGAATCCGGCATGCCCGCGCTGCGCCGACGCTTGGAGGCGATTGCGAAACTGCCGGTTCGCCCGAACGTTCATGCGGTCGTGACGGTCGGGGATGAATCGTATAAGGCCTATCTGGCGCACCTGAGCGAGTTCAATATCACCTGGGTGGTAGGCCACAGCGAGCAGGCAGTCGCGGACCATCTGGCGGCGCTGACCGTTCCGGGGGACGACTACTTTATCTGGCTGACCGGAGAAGGGAAGGTGGTGAAAAGCCTGAGCCGTCAGTTTGAAACCGACGACATTGACCCTCAGCTGGTGCGTGCCAGCGCGTACTGGCACGCCAAATAATCAGGCTGCCGAATCCAGCTGCGCTTCGTTCACCTGATGTTCGAGCGAGGCGCGAACCTCGCGCAGCGCTTTTTCCTGCTGGGCAAAGTACGCTTCCATGTTGCTCAGCGAGGAGACCAGCAGCCAGGACTCCTCTTTCTCCAGCTCAGCCAGCTCGTTTACCAGGGTGTCGATCTGCTCGCGGACCTGGGCCATTTTCTTGCGGATACGTTCCAGATCGTTCAGCCTGTCGCTTGCCATTAATGGCTCGAAGCCCTGCTGCAGGCGGGCCACGAGCGAGCGAATGGCTTTCACATCGCCGCGCTGCTTCGCCTGGTTGAGCTGCACCATCATGCTGTTGGCTTCTTCTTTCAGATCGTCCGCCACCAGGTCCGGGTGGCAGAGCTTGCTCGCCTGCCGCCAGAGACGCTTGAGTTCGTTCTGATCTTCTTCTGAAAGATGCTTCCCTTTCCGCAGCCGCACCTCGGCATCGTGATGCTGCTCACGATACTTCTCGTACTCTTCGTTAGCGTCGTCGCGCGCCTGACGCGCAGGCTCCTCTTCGCGCGTTAAGCCGCTCTCCAGCTCCAGCGCTTCGGCCAGCAGGTTGGCAATCAGATTGCTTTGCTGCTCCAGATGCTTACGCGCCTCAGCGGCCTGGACGGAGTCGGCCGGGAGATCGCGCCAGCGCTGGGTGAGCGTCGCCAGCACCTCCACCGCCTGCGCCATATAGCGCTGGCAGCGACGGTAATCTTCCTCGCGACGACGCGCTTCCGCCTGCTGACGGCGCAGGTTGAGCTCGGCCAGCGTTTTACGCAGGGCGAGGATCTGCTGCATCAGCGGCCCGAGGCGCGAGAAGTAGAGGTCGTTAAACTCATCAAGCTGCTGCACGCGGGCGTTGCGGCGGTCAATGAGATCGCGCAGACGCTCTTCCAGCGCCTTCAGCTCCAGCTTGCTGGCGGCCACCTGCGGGTCGCGCCACGGGGTTACGGCGCGCTGGCCCTGGAGCCACGCGGTAATGGCCGCCATCGCCGCGGTGTAGTTCTTCTCCTCAAGCGCCACGACGATTGCCTGTAGCTCATCGTCAAACGCTTCATTTTTCAGGCGTGTCAGCTGGCTCTGGATGATGTCGTCATCTTCCAGCTCAATGGCATTTTTAATGATTTCTAGCCGTTTGATCGGTGTGCTCATGATGCCTTTCGCTTTGGCGCTTAAGTATTTGAGTTAAGGTTAGTTGTTGTAAACGCTACAGGAAATAATACACACGGATGATGATCGGCGCGATGGGGGATTTCTTTAATATTGCTTTAGTTTGCATCCCTGCAAAAATCTGAAAATGCGCCAGAAATGTCCTTGTTCTCTTTGTTGATATATGCACTATTTACTTTTTGAAATAAGTTGCTCGTTTTTTAACAGTCAAGTTTGAAAGCGGACTTTGAGCGGAGAGTCATAGTGTTAGGGAAAACATCTGCACGCACGCTGCTGGCGGCCATCCAGCTACTGGTGCCGGGCATCGCACTCGCCGCCCCGTTGTCGCCGGCCGATCGCACCACCATTCAGCAGCAACAGCAGCAGTTGCTTGATGAGAACCAGCGCCAGCGTGAAGAACTGGAGCGCAGCGTGGCGTTACCGCGTCCCGTATCTCCCGACAGTACCGCGACCCCACAAGGCCCCTGTTTTGCTATCTCGCGCATCGAGCTGACGGGTGCCAGTCTTCTGTCTCCGTTAGCTCAAGAACGGCTGGTTGCGCCGTGGCTGAATCAGTGTCTTGATATTGCTCGTTTAAATACCCTGACTAATGCCGTGTCTGACTGGTACATCAGCCGGGGCTATATCACCAGCCGTGCGTTTTTGACCGAACAGGATCTCTCAGGTGGTGTTCTCCAGCTTGCGGTTCTGGAAGGTAAGCTCCAGCAAATACGCCTTGAAGGCGTTCCGGCGCGCACCCTGAGCATGACCTTCCCCGGGCTCGAAGGAAAAATTCTCAACCTGCGTGATATCGAACAGGGGATGGAGCAGCTCAATCGCGTGCGCCAGACGCCGGTTGAAATAGAAATCTTGCCCGGCGACAGGCAGGGCTATCGGCAGGGATGGCCGGAGGGATAGCGGGAGACAGCACGGCGTCGGCTGCAGTGGGGGCGCAGGGGGGTAAGAATGCGGTTGAGAATAATGCGCTAAGTGCCGATCGGATTGACAGTTTTGCGGCAAGGGTGAGAGGGTGTGAGACTCGTGGCGACTGCAAACAGGTCGTCAAGGAGATGGAAGATCTCAGCCTGAAGCAGCAACAGGAAATGATCGCCGTCTGTGCAACAAACCCGGCGGCCTGTAAAGAGAAATATGGAGATATACCAGCTAACGGAATGCTGGTACGAGAAGCGATAGATCGCGTGTTAGGTGCAGATGTGCCTTCTGCAATGAAGAACGATATGTCTTCATTGTTAGCGCAACAGATCGAAGCGGAAGGTGTTGTATCCAGTACAGAATTTGCAAGTCAGCTTAAAACCCGTTATGGAATTGATGGTCAACAAGCTGATATTTTAGCAGCTGCTGCGCTTGGGGCTGTAACTGGAGGGATGAGTAAAGGCGGGAAACCAGCCGCAGGAACAGAAGGAAAAAACATTGTCATTGTTGACTCCGGTAAGAAAGGAGCCTGGAACAAAGCAATGAATAAACCGGAGCCGAATACGGTTTATCAGGTGGATGGTAATAAGACGTATCGTATTGATGCTGAAGGTCGAACAGGTTCTGCGGAGGCTACATTAGCGTGGACGAAAAATGACAGAAACACTTATCAGCAATGTAAGGCCGGAAAATGTGGCACCTCTGGTGATGAAGGTGGGCATTTAATTGCCAGTATTTTTAATGGTCGTGGCGAAAAGCTTAATCTTGTACCTATGGATGGCAACCTGAATAAGGGGGCGTGGAAAAAGATGGAAAATACTTGGGCTAGCGCTCTAAAAAATGGTAAGCAGGTTGATGTGAAAATCGAGCCATCTTATACAGGTAGTAATAAAAGACCAGATAGTTTTACAGTTACTTATCAGATAAATAATGATCGACCAGTCAGAGAGATTTTTAACAACACCCCAGGGGGTAAGTAATGGCTTCTCGTGATGATGAATTGTATTCAGAAATTGGACGGATATTGTTTGAATCGGCACCTGAGGATGCGCAGAAGCTCTTCCTGGATGCTGAGCTATCCCCTGAAAATGATCATGCAAAATTTTTATATGATTACATCAATAAACAAGGTGAGAAAACGTGGTTTTTGCCGGGAACCTCTGCAACAGACAGTTTACTCCTTAAGAAATTAGTAGAATTAAGGCACTTCTACATAGAACAAGGGCTTACTGGTGGACGGCCAGTATGGCATGGCTGCTTTGTTACAGTTGATCTTGAAAAAATGAAAATTAATTTAGACTATCGTTACGACTAAAAATAACCCCGGTCAGAACACTCTCCTCTGGCCGGGACCGTTTTATCAGATCTGACTAAATTGTTACTTACCCTCGCTTAATCATCGGCACATCTCCCAAATCATTCAACGCCCCCGGAAAAGTCTTCAACCACTGGGCCACTTTCTTTTTATTAATATGCACCACACTCATACCTTCCAGGCATCCCCATAACTCACGCGTATGCTGTGGCGTAATCACAATACAATCCTTCATCACCCGGATTTTGACAGGCATGCCGTTGATAAAACCTGCATTTGCGAGCCACTTGCAGCTAAGGGGAAGGTATCGACAGTCCACCCGGGAATAAAGCTCGCAGCATGCAGAACTGTCTTCAGGTGTTTCTGCGCGGGGATGAACAGGGGCAGCATCAGTCCGGTTTCCGTGCTAACGTCGGGTATCATTTTTGCATATCAGATCGCGGTTTTCAGTAATACTGTTAAAAGCGTCTGATTTTGTTTTGAAAACAGTAAGCTCTGGCTTAAAATTCGTCTCAGCCATATTCAACTCCTTGAAAGTTGTTTTTGGTTAGCGGCATGGGGGTGGTGGTACACCTTCATGTCGCGTTCTTTAATAATATAAAAATTATATGCTGTTAACGCTTCCTTTACTGTGAGGTGATTTTCTTTGCGCTGATTATACCGGACTGAATAAAAATGCAGTATCTGATGAAAAGCTAATTATGCAAATTGAGAGGCGGCTTCAGAAAATATTATTGTTTATTGTAATATTACTCACTAAATATCAATGGCAGCTTTTTTTGGACCGTCCACCTGTCCTGACAGTCCTCCTTAATTTCCTGGCGCTTCAAAGAGACCAAAAAGTCCGGCCTGATGGGCACGGGCGGCATCGGTTTCACCCTCGGCAGTAGCAAAACCACCCACGACCTTCGCGAGCAGGGCACGACCCAGAGCGAGAGCTTCAGCACCGTCGGCTCGACGGGCGGTAGCGTCAGCATTACGGCAGGCAAACAGGCGCATATCGGCGGGGCGGATATCATCGCGCAGAAGGATATCAGCCTGACTGGCGACAGCGTGGTGATTGAGCCGGGGCATGACAAACGCACCCGCGATGAAACGTTTGAGCAGAAGAGCAGCGGGCTGACGGTGGCGCTAGACCAGGCGAAAGGCAGTTCTGACAAAGGTAATAACAATACCGTCGGCGTCAGCGCGTCGCTGGGGTCGCAGTCGTCCAAATCCTCCTCGCACAGTGAGAGCGAGACGACGACAGCACCCTGAGCGCGGGCAATAACGTCACGATAAAGGCCACCGGAAGCGACATCACCGTGGCGGGCAGCCAGATTAAGGCCGGGAAGGATGTGATGCTGGATGCGGCACGGGACGTCAACCTGATTGCTTCGCAGGACACGCAGCAGACGACGGGTAAAAACAGCAGCAGCGGCGGCAGCCTGGGTGTCGGCTCCGGTGGGGCGGGCATCAGCGTCTCGGCGAACGCCAACAGCAGCAAGGGGCACGAGAAGGGTAACGGCGTCTGGCAGAACGAGACCATGGTGGATGCGGGTAACTATTCCATGATGACGGCGATCGCCGCGTCATTGTGCGGGCCGCTGATTGGCCTTACCGACTCTGACGGGTTCGGCATTCACTTTTACAATTCATCAAGCGCCGGCAAGACCACCACGCAGAGCGTGGCCAGCAGCCTTTACGGAAAGCCGGAGGCGCTCAAATTAACCTGGTACGGCACGGCACGGCGCTGGGGCTGGCGAACGAAGCCGCCGCACACAATGACGCGCTGATGCCGCTGGACGAAATCGGCCAGGGTACGGACCCGTTAAGCGTCTATCAGTCTGCTTAACCAGGAGCATTAATATCCGTCTTGTATATTTACGCTTTAATTTATTAGTTGATTAAATATGAGCAAAAAATGCTTTATTTATAAGGAGAGTACATATCCGTAGTAGAATTATTTGATTTTTTAATTATCTGGAATTAAAGGGAATTTATATGAACCAGCAATACACCAATGAATTAACGCCAGAAGTAAAAGCCGAACTGAAAAGATCCCCTTTCACAGGGGAAGAAAAAGCCGCGATGGATGATGAGGCGCGCGCGATTATTGCAGAGGGCAGGGAACTGGAAAGGAAGCATCCCGTTATAGCGATTTGGCGCATTGCGACATCAGGGAGCATCACCCGCCGTGGGGGGATCGTTGCCCCGGTGGATAGTGAAGGGAAACTTCTGCTGGACAATGGCCGGTATGCCAGCATAGCCACCGTCGGGGATATCGTTACCTATCAGGACGGCAGCACCGCCACCATATCCACCAGCGCAGGCGAGGCCAGTATGCTTAAAGGGGCTGGTGTTGCGCTGGTGGGTAGCGTACTGAGTAACGGTGACGAAATTATCAGTACACCGCAGGGGCATGCATACCTGGTTACGCGTGAAGGGATTGCAACCGGGGCGGATTTTCTGGCTGTTACCGGAGCGTAACGCATGGGATATCGTACAGATAACTATGGGCGCGGGCAGGCGCTTGAGAATGACAAAACAACCACCGGCGCCAGGTGTATTGCTTCCATCACGGACAGCACCGAATTTGGGCGCAGAATCCTCAGGGTAGGTGATAAAACCACGCCCTGCCCCAAATGTGGAAAGCAGGGCGTGATCGTATCAGGTGAGCCGCGCGTAAGTTTTCATGGTGTACCAGTAGCCGTTCATGGGTCAAAAGTGCATTGTGATTGCCCGCCTGGTACGAATTGGGTTATTGCCCCTGCAGGGCAGTGGCTTGGGCGTGGACGAGATCCCGTAGATATTGCCAGGGAAGAACACGCCGCAAAGTTGGCAGCAGAAAAGCAGGCCGAAGAAAAACGCAGGGAGGAAGAAAGGGAGCGCAACCGGGTATTTGCAAAATCCTGCCTGCGCGGTAACGGCTGTAATGATGCTGGCGATCGGCGCGAACCCCACACCAATTTTGCTGATATGGCTTTTTTTCAGGCCATATCGGCCAGCGACCCGGCAACCGATACAGAAGCCCTCCAGCACGCGCAGACCGCCAAAAAGAAAAAGTCAGAAGATATTCCTAAACCGAAAAAACGCAGCGCTCTTTATCGCTGGTGGAACGGAAACCATGAAGAAATGGATTATCAGGCCGCCGTTGCAACTGCTGCAGCTGCTACCCGTGCGCAGACGGCCACGGCAGGCGCCAGCCTGCTGGAGCAAATAGCGGGCCGGGGGCTGACATATGGCACATGGGCGGTGCGCGGTGCTGCCGGGCTGGGAGAAATCGCCGCCGCTGGTCCTGGTGCACCGATCGCCGGTCTGCTGGTCGGGATGTATCCTGGCCGCCTGAACGACGGTGAGCAGGATTTTATCGACCGCATGCGCGCGGAACAGATGCGGGAAGCGCCAACCCGCGTGCGGTTTACGTGGGAGAAAGATGCGAGAGGGAACCCGGTGCCGCGTGGCTGGCATACACCGCCGGGCCGGGATAACGTGCGCGTAAGAAAAATGGACTATGACAGCACGCTGCAGGCGTACACATTCACCACGGAGGAAGAACCGCGCATAACCATCATCTGGACGCCGGATAACAGCGGAGTTAACACGCCGTCGAATACGGGCAACCATGCGCGGCCGGTGCTGCCGAACCCGGTGATCGTTGACCCGCTGCCGGATAATAGCGGCATAACAGCCACCACCAGCCCGGCGCCGGAAGAAAAAAGCTTCGCGGATTACATCCTGATCCTGCCGGTGCCGGATCTGCCGCCGATATATATTTATTTAAACTCTGACCACAAATATTACACGCCCCCAAAAGGTAACCCAGCCTTACCTGCATTCCCGGATGCTAAAAAAGCACAGGCAAAAACGCCAGTGAAGGGAGGGGGGAAACTGCGAAACCGTTGGAAAGATTCCTCAGGAAGAATTTACGAATGGGATTCACAACATGGCACAGTTGAAATGTACGATCGTTCCGGTCGAAATCATCTAGGCGAATTTAACTACGTCACAGGCGAACAGACGAAGCCTGCCGACCCATCCAGAAAGGTGGAAAAATGAATATTATTTACACGATTGATGTTTACAGTAAAGAAACGGAAGACTTACTTTCCGAGATAGAGTTACCACCTGAAAAAGCCCATGAAATGGCTGATATCCTGGGATTAAAGTTCACTGACCGGGAAGAATTTATGTGTGGTATTGGGGTTTATAATCTGACAAAAAAACAGGCGCTCCAGCTCGAATTGTTAGTGGGTAGAATGTTTTTTTCAGACGACGTGACCCTGCAGATCTCTGGAGGCGAGAGCCGCGCGTAAGTTTTCATGGTGTGCCAGTAGCCGTTCATGGGGCAAAAGTGCATTGTGATTGCCCGCCTGGTACGAATTGGGTTATTGCCCCTGCAGGGCAGTGGCTTGGGCGTGGACGAGATCCCGTAGATATTGCCAGGGAAGAACACGCCGCAAAGTTGGCAGCAGAAAAGCAGGCCGAAGAAAAACGCAGGGAGGAAGAAAGGGAGCGCAACCGGGTATTTGCAAAATCCTGCCTGCGCGGTAACGGCTGTAATGATGCTGGCGATCGGCGCGAACCCCACACCAATTTTGCTGATATGGCTTTTTTTCAGGCCATATCGGCCAGCGACCCGGCAACCGATACAGAAGCCCTCCAGCACGCGCAGACCGCCAAAAAGAAAAAGTCAGAAGATATTCCTAAACCGAAAAAACGCAGCGCTCTTTATCGCTGGTGGAACGGAAACCATGAAGAAATGGATTATCAGGCCGCCGTTGCAACTGCTGCAGCTGCTACCCGTGCGCAGACGGCCACGGCAGGCGCCAGCCTGCTGGAGCAAATAGCGGGCCGGGGGCTGACATATGGCACATGGGCGGTGCGCGGTGCTGCCGGGCTGGGAGAAATCGCCGTCGCTGGTCCTGGCGCACCGATCGCCGGTCTGCTGGTCGGGATGTATCCGGGCCGCCTGAACGACGGTGAGCAGGATTTTATCGACCGCATGCGCGCGGAACAGATGCGGGAAGCGCCAACCCGCGTGCGGTTTACGTGGGAGAAAGATGCGAAAGGGAACCCGGTACCGCGTGGCTGGCATACACCGCTGGGCCGGGATAACGTGCGCGTAAGAAAAATGGACTATGACAGCACGCTGCAGGCGTACACATTCACCACGGAGGAAGAACCGCGCATAACCATCATCTGGACGCCGGATAACAGCGGAGTTAACACGCCGTCGAATACGGGCAACCATGCGCGGTCGGTGCTGCCGAACCCGGTGATCGTTGACCCGCTGCCGGATAATAGCGGCATAACAGCCACCACCAGCCCGGCGCCGGAAGAAAAAAGCTTCGCGGATTACATCCTGATCCTGCCGGTGCCGGATCTGCCGCCGATTTATATTTTTTAAGGCACAATCCCGGACAAGTTACGGGCAAAGGCCAGAAGGTGAGCGGAACATGGCTTTCAGATGCAAGTAAGGGAAACGGCTCACCAGTTCCAACTCAGATTGCTGACAGGCTGCGTGGACGGACGTTTGCGAACTTTGACCAGTTCCGTAATGCGTTTTGGTTAGAGGTTTCTAAAGATCCAGAGCTATCAAAGCAGTTTAGGGGCAGTAACCAAACCCATATACGCAAGGGTAACTCACCTTTCACCCGTGATGCGGAGCGTGCTGGAGGAAGGGAGCGCTTAGAAATTCATCACATTAAGCCTATAAGTCAAGGTGGAGAGGTTTACAACGTTGATAATATGGGCATAACCACACCCAAAAGGCATATTGAGATCCATTCTACGTGGAAGAGTAAATAACATGACTGTTCAAAAAACATTGTCAGATTATACAGAGCGCGAATTTTTAGATTTAGTTCGTAAAATTTATAACGCAGAAGGTCCAACAGAAGAAGACGACAATCGCAGGGTAAGGGAATTCAGACGCCTTACCGAGCATCCATCGGGTTCAGATTTAATCTTCTATCCAGAGGAAGGTAAAGAGGATAGCCCAGAAGGGATCGTCAAAGAGGTCAAGGAGTGGCGTATAGCCAATGGCAAACCAGGCTTTAAAGAATCTTGAGCATCAAGCCCCGAAAGGGGCTTTTTTATGTGTGTACGTTCTTTGATTTGACCTCCAGCACCCCTAAGTTTTCGAACTGCGAATTCGCACTTTTCATATACAGATTCATTAAGGTTTGAAACTGCGAATTCGCAGTTTTTTAGTATAGAAATGTCAAGGTATGAACGATGATTAGTAACCTGCGAATGCCTTGGCAGCTACAGCCTTAAGGCATGCACAAAACTGCGAATTCGCAATTTTTTGAGGCTAAGAAATGCCAGGGTGAAAACTGCGAATTCGCAGTTTTGCATGTTAAGAATTGTTAAGGTTTGCTGGTGGCGGTGAACCAACATTTACCCGCCTGAACCAACCTCATTTTGCCGTTTGTTGGTTCGCATAAATCCAGTGCTGGCGCGGCTTGCAGGGCAGTGAACCAACTGAACCGACGTTTTTTCTGTGTCTATATATGCGTTTTTATTGCGTTGAGTCTGACCGGCTAACCAAAAGGGCCACCAGCGAACCCGGCAGGGAGGGAGGGGTATGACAATCACTGCTGGATGCAGATCGCCGAACGGCCCGCTTCATCAAATTTTTGCACCCGCGAAAATAAAAAATTGGGGGTGAGATGGTATGAGCGGTCATAAATTAACCATGAATCACTATAGTTAATTTTCTGGAATATCCCCGGCATATCCCCGGAAAAATCAGGCTGGTGGGTGACTCCCCGCCTGCCCTTGCGGTGTCTGGTGGCCCCTGCTGGACTTGAACCAGCGACCAAGCGATTATGAGATACTGCTCAATATAATAACCATAAATAATTTTTCTTATTTAGCTATAATTTTCATGTGGTTAGTTGTTTTTGAAGATTAACCTTGATTCTACGTAGTTCCCTTTAAATCATGATGTGAGGTAGCCTAAGGGAATCCTGGCTTAGGCCAAGCGATTTTAAGGCGATTTTTAAGAATCTAGGATACCGCGTCGTGGAACCATTCAAGTTTACAAAGTCAAAGCTTGCAGAGCTACCAGCAGCCCCTAAAGGCAAACAAGTTGATTATCATGATTCTCACGTCAAAGGGCTGCGGTTACGAGTTGGAGCTTCAGGAATCAAAACTTTCTGCGTAGTTAGGAAAGTCAAAGGCGCATTCATTCGTGCGAGCTTAGGGAGATTTCCTGAAATCACGATTGAGCAAGCTAGAGCTAAGGCTTTGGATAAGCTTGGTGACATTGGTATGACAGGGCAAAACCCAAATGTTGTATCTCGTGAGGAAAGTCTTTCTAATGTAACTCTGCGTGACGCTCTTGAGTTGTACATCAAGACTCGTGGGCATCGACTCAAATCGGCAACTGCGAATCAGTATCGAGGACTATTACAGAACTTTTCTGGTGATTGGTTAGATAGGCCTATGGCAAATATCTCACGTGACGATGTATTTAACCGTCATAAAAATATTACAGATGGTACTGTTTGGTTTGGGGAACGCTTATCTAAACTCAGAACAGGAGTAGGTAAGGGTAGCCGCTCTCAAGCTGATCTTTGGGGCCGTGCATTAAGAGCTGTTTATAATTTTGCAAATGATAACTATAGAGATCAACTTGGTAGCAAATTACTCCCTGAGCCACCAACGGTAGTTTTAAGTAGCAAGCGGCAATGGCATGGCTTGGTCAGAAAGAATACACGTATTCGTAATAAAGATTTAGGTCGTTGGTTGAAGTCCGTTGAATTTGTTCGAAAGCATGCTATGAACATAAGGGATGATCACGCATTATCTATCTGTGATGCTATCGATATGGCACTATTTACTGGTTTACGAAGAGGTGAAGTATTCGGACTTGAATGGGAAAGAGTTAATTTAGCAGGTGGTTATTTTTGGATTGATAAAACTAAAAATGGGGAACCGTTAGAATTACCCATTACTAAAACATTACAGGCTATTTTTGAAAGACGTCTAGCTTTTAAAAACAAAAACTCAAAATTTGTTTTCCCTGCATTGAGAGGTGGAGTGATCACCGATCCCCGTAAAGTTATAGATAAAATTGTTATGGCTACAGCATCAGGTGAATTTGAAGGTGAGCCACCTATTAATTTCACTTGCCATGATGCTCGGCGTACATTTGCAACAATAGCAGAGTTGAGTGGTGTAGGAACTTATATTTTGAAAAGGCTTATGAATCACAAATCAGGCAGGGTTTCAGATGTGACAGCTGGTTATATAAGTCTTCCTGTCGAAGAATTAGTTGAGCCAGCTGCAAGGATAGAATTGAAAATTATGCAAGAGGCTGGCATTCAAATTCCATTTATCAATACTAAGGAGTTGTTATCTAAATTATCTGATGAAGATAAATCTAAGCTTCTTGAAGAATTACTAAGGGAGAGAAAATGAACACTGATTTGAATGTTAAGCCATTTATAAACGAAACTATAAAGGCTTTGATGGGGTGTTCAGAACAGTCAGGAATATTATCACCTCAAACTGTTCAATGCTTTAATAATGCAGTAAATCAATCATTAATTAACCATTACGATACAAATTTTGTATTCGAAACGTTGCTTGCTATTATTGAAAGTGCATCTAAAAGAGATATAAAGTTCAATTTTGACAGGGTCTTGAAAAATACAAAAGGAAGAGATTTCTCTGGTAATATTTTAGGCTTTGATTTTGTGTTAAATAATATAAAATTAGCAGCTAAAGATTGTTCATTATCTTTTAATGAGCATGAGTTGAGCGCGTTATCTATGTTTGTTTTTTTAAAGGAGCAGGGTTATACCTCGCAAGCGGAAGATATTCTAATTATTTTGAAAGATGGAATATTAAGAAAGGTTTATCTTGATTACTATAAGTCACAGTTTAGAAGAGTCGTATCTTCTTATTTGAATAGTAATAATGACGTTTTCCAAGGCACAGAAAAATCAGTTTCTACAAAAAGAGGACCAAGGAACCAAAATTATAAAGATGTGTACAGAATAGTTTGCTTGACGATTGGAGAATACCCTGATGTATCACATTACTCGCTAAGTAATAAGTTGGCTGTACATTTTGCAAATCATGAGCATTCACCTTCCAAGCAAACATTGATGAGATGGGTGCAAGATATCCGTAGTGAGTTATGTCAGATTCCTCAAGAGCCATATACAAGACGCTTCAAGTTAATAACATCTTAAAGCATTGATTTATAAATGATCATTAGCCAATGAGTATACCTATTTTCTTATAATGATCATACTATTTGGCTAATGATTCTTTTACTGAGCTAACTTTCGATTTATCGTTCTAATCATCAAAACCAGCATGACAAGAGGTGATAACGATGCACTTGAAAGAACGACTCACAAGAAAGGAAGCTGCTGAATATATTGGTGTTACACCAGCCACCATGGCGAATTGGGCTAGTACAGGTAAAGTCTGTATACCATTCTATAAAGCGGGTTTGAAAAAGGTAATATATTTACGTACAGATTTAGATGAATTTATAAGCTCAACAAAAAGAATGCATGCTTAATATGGGCATTGTAATGCCCATGCACGGATTTTATTTTTTTTGGGTAATGGCAGATTGGCGTTTCTTTATTTCTGCCTCTAGGGCTGCAACGACAAATTGGCCTGTGCTTTCATCCTTATTTTTAAGTTTTTCTACAGCATCAGCTATTTCATGAGGCACACGCACATCGAATCTTTTTGATTTTGCATTGATAGATTTAGTCGCCATTAATTTGTCCTTTAAGGTAGGTGTCGGACAATGATAGCCAAAAAAAGAACAGTTGCAACACTTGACGTGTCGGACACCTTGAAATACATTGTGTCCGACACCTAGTTGCAATGCCTCTAGGTTGCGTGGAATCACCCTAGAGGCATTTAACCAACCGTTATAAGAGGTAACGAAGATGGCTAAACAGAAGTGTACCTGGTTATTTGCTGCGATCAACCGCAGTCAACGCAATGCCCGTCCTGTGATGTTAAGGATCACCGCAGATAACGAGCGGTCAGCGCGGCGCAGACTTGCCCCGGACTATGTGCTGAGCTTTGCCGGTCGCATTCCCTGCGGAGGTGAACATGCGTAATTATCCGCAACCCGGCGAACGCTGGCAGCATGAACGTGGCTGGACCGTCACAATCATCCGACTAATTGAAGCGTCTCCCTCCGTGGCGCTGGTTAATCCTGAATTCAGCTGTGAAGTGCTGATACGTCATGACAGCGACAACCAGCTTTCTTCCTGCCCTCTGGCATGGTTTGAACAGCGGTATACGCGCCTGTTTGATGCGCCGCTTTTTAAACCTTCGCCAGCTCCGGCAGGCGGTAGCGGCTCCGGCCCGCTGACACTACATCCGTCTGTGGTATTTACCCGCTGGCGGGAGCGCAGCCTACGGCGTTCTGCTGAACCTGACGACAGTCACTATTCAAAGTTTCTCTGACAAAACACCGCTGAAAACGGAGTAATCCATGATGAATATTTCAAACGGGCACAACAGTGCTCAGGGCCACACTTTGCCTGAAAAACACAATACCGGTGCTTTTGCCTATGGGTTGTCAGAGGACGGTTTCGGAAAGCTGACCCGCGCAAAGAATGCCTGTGACCTGCTCCAGCTTCTCTTTTCTGAATACCCGTCTCAGGTCGGAGCGCTCGATACAGGCTGTGCGCCGGGTGTCGCCGCGCTGATGGAGTACCTGCGGGCAGATTTGACGGATATTGCGCAAAGTTGCGCACTGATTGAAGGAGGTGCCAGATGAACCAGCCGCAGGTTTCCATTTTCCCGGCAGAAATGACCACCGCGCTGTACCGGCGGGCGATTGCGTCGGCATGGCGGCAGAAAACGCTGAACGAAACCGGCAGCGATCAGTATGGTCCGCACAGCCTGACGGTTGAGCGTATTGAAATGGCCATTGCGCTGCATATCGAATGCGCACTGATTAACGAGTACGGCGAAGCACAGGGAGCCGCTGCTGCGCTGGCACTGCTGACTGACATGCTGGAGCCGTCACAGCTGACCGCGCCGCCGGTACTGACCGCGCGCGGCTGTGAAGTGATGGCGGAGCTGTACCGCACGCTTCCGGCGGCCTTTGATGACTTCTGCAGCACAGGTGTGGCGCTGTATCAGGGGGAAGTATGACAACACAGACGGTTACGCAGATTTCAGCCGCCGCGCGGGGGAAATGGCCCGTTATTCTGCAGATGCTGCGTATTGATGTTCCCGAAAACGGCAGGCACGGTCCCTGCCCGAAATGTGGGGGCAAGGATCGTTTTCGCCTCGATGACCTTGACGGGCGCGGGACGTGGATTTGCAGCCAGTGCGGCAATGGTGACGGTCTGGATCTGGTTAAGCTCATGACCGGTTACGGCGTCAGAAAGGCCGCGCAGGAGGTGGCGCAGGTGCTTAATGTGCCGGATGTGCAGGAACTGTCTGTTAAGCCTGCCAGGCAAAAAGCCCCTAAACGTGACATGAGCCTTACCGTGGCGGCGCTGATGAAAGAGAGCCACACGGGAGAAAGCCCCTATCTCACCGGAAAAGGGTTTGCCGGATACCCGGCCTCCCTGACCGGGAGCGTGCAGCATATCAGCGGTAAGGATTTTCCTGCCGGTTCCCTGCTGTTACCGCTCACCACCAACGCCGGAGCCGTGACCGGTGCGCAGCTTATCGCCCCGACGGGTGAAAAAAGCATACTGCCCGGCAGCACGATGAAAGGCGCGTTTGTGGCGCTCAGCCCGTTACCGTCTGAACCGCCAGTACAGGTGGTGATTACCGAAGGTTACGCCACGGCGCTGACGGTAAGCCAGCTCACTGCCGGGTACGTAGTGGCTGCCATATCTGCGGGCAACCTGCCCAACGTCGCACAGGCGCTGCGGGCACGCTGGCCTGAGGTAAAAATTATCATCGCCGGTGATAACGATTTTCAGGACGGGGGCGAGAATCCCGGCAGATCCTTTGCTGAACGTGCGGCAAAAGCCGTTGGCGGCTGGATGACGCTGCCACCGGGAGAGATTAAGGCCGACTGGAATGACTTCCATCGTGAGCACGGTATAACCCGTGCCCGTGAAGCCTTTCGTAACGGTCTGGTGCTGTGCGGGGAGGGCCGCACGCAGCTGCCGCACGGGTTCCGTCTTACCCAGGAATATCTCTGGTATGAAAAACAGGTACAGCGCAACGGTGAGACGGAGATCCAGAACGTCAAAATATGCAACCCGCTGCGCGTGACGGCAATCACCTGCGATGCCGATGGCGGTAACTTCGGACGACTGCTGGAGTGGGAAGATACGTGGGGTGAGCGCCGCCGCTGGGCGATGCCGATGGAAATGCTGAGCGGCAGCGGTGAGGAGCTGCGCCGGGTACTGCTGGTTAACGGGCTGTCCTATATCAGCACCACCGGCGAGGCCCGCGCACGCCTGATGGAATATATCTCGCTGTGTAAACCGGAACGCCGCGTGACCTGCGTCAGCCGTACCGGGTGGCATGGTCAGGTTTACGTCCTGCAGGATGAGGTCAGCGGTGAGGGTGCGGAAAGTGTCATTCTCCAGACCACTTCCGTGCAGGGGCGCGATTTCCGTGTGTCAGGCACAACGGAGGAATGGCGGGAGCACGTATCCCGTTACTGCACCGGCAACTCCCGCGTGGCGTTTGCCGTCAGTCTGGCCTTTGCTGCCCCCCTGTTACGGCTGGTTGGTATGGACGGCGGCGGCTACCACCTTAAGGGGGAATCGACGGACGGTAAGACCACCACCATGAAAGCGGCAACCTCTGTCTGCGGCGGGCCTGACTACTGGCAGACGTGGCGGGCAACCGGCAACGCGCTGGAGGGATGCGCCAGCCGCCGCAACGATGCCGCCATGATGCTTGATGAGATCCGGGAGGTGGACGGACGCGAGGCGGGTAATATCGCCTACATGCTGGCAAACGGTCAGGGCAAGGGCCGTGCCGGTACGGACGGTGAGCTGCGCACCCGTAAGCAGTGGCGGCTGCTGTTCTTTTCAACCGGCGAGCTGTCACTGACCGAACATGCGGCAAAAGCCGGTGAGCGTACCTTTGCCGGGATGGAAGTCAGGATGATCCAGATCCCCAGCGATTCCGGGAAATTTGGCGTATTTGAGGAGCTGCACGGCTTCGACAGCGGCAAGGCTCTGGCGGAACATCTGGAGTGGGCCACGTCCAGCTACTACGGTTCGCCGTTCAGGGAGTGGCTGAAAGCCCTGACCGCTGACCTTAACGGGCTGACGGCACAGGCAAAGTCACTGATGAAGGAATATACAGCCGCCCTGACCCCGAAAGATGCGGGTAATCAGGTAGGCCGGGCTGTGAACCGCTTTGCACTGGTGGCGATGGCGGGCGAGCTGGCAACCCGGCTGGGTATTACCGGCTGGCCTGAGGGTGAAGCGCTGCGGGCAACCCGCGTCTGCCTGAACGCATGGCTGAAAGATCGCGGGCACACCGCCAATCAGGAAGATATTGCCGCACTGGAGCAGGTACGCAGCTTCTTTACCGCGAATCAGTACAGCCGCTTTGCTGACTGGCACGACGAGCGTAACCGCCCCGGCAATATGGTGGGCTGGCGCAGGGTGGAGAAAGGCAGTACCGCGCAGGGCACGGAGGCCGTCACCACGTTCTACGTCATGCCGTCCGGCTGGAAAGAAATCTGCCGGGGATTTGACCCGCGCAAGGTGGCGCGTCTGTGCGCGGATCGTGGATACCTGCTGCCCTCCACCGATGGCAAGCTGCAGACAACCATTCGCCCGCCAGAGATGAATCCCCGCAGACTCTATGTCTTCAACAGCGAGGTGCCGGGTTAAGGCTTTGCGTGAGTCTTATTTATTAAGGGTAACAGGTGAAACAGGTGGAACACCCGTATTTTACAAGGGCTAAACCTGTTTCACCTTCTGAAATAGTGAGGTGGAACAGGTGGAACGCCAGCCGATCCGCTGTTCCACCTTGTTACCTGCGATGTTTCACCTGTGATGTGCATATAAATGTTTTACAAAACAATGCTGTAACACCTGTTCCACCTGTTTCACCGCATCCGGGACATAAAGCAGGCTGAAACAGAGGCATTTTTATCTGGCTGGCTGTCATGGCCGCGTCTGAATAACCGCAAACGCCCGTTGTGCCAGCCACCACACACTGAGCGCCGATAGTGCGCTTGTGTCAGTCACGACACAATTGACGTAACGAACCAACCCGGCAGGAGAAGTCATGAACAACACCGCAGAGAATAACAACCTTTCCACTTTTCCGGCTGTAACGCAGCAGGCAATGGAAACCCTGAACACAGCCAGAAGCGCATGGCTTGAAGCACGTCGTCGGCAGAAAGCGTCAGCGGATAATATTGCAACTATCCGCCAGCGCCGGGCTGAAATGGAAGCCACGACGAACGCACTGAATGAGGAGTGGCGCACGCTGTTTCGTGAAAGTCAGGGCGTTGTCTCAAAGGAAATGAAAAAGCTGCGCACGGAAATTGCGCTGGGACGCGAAACGCTTGAGGATTTTGATGAACTGCTGGCAGCTCAGGAAAGCGAAAATGCCTTATTACCGCAGGAAGCCGGGAAATTAGCCGGGCAGTATATCAGCGCACATAACACCCTTGTGGAAATTCGCGCAAAGCAAATCTGGGAAGACTTCATGCAGGCGCATGGTAAGGCATTAATCCAGACACTGAGCCTGCTCAAAACCACAATGGGGCGGGAAGCCAGTGCCGTTGTGGGGGTGGTGAATTCAGTTAATGACCCGGACACACTGCTGAAAGACTTTATTCATAAAAATATCACCAAACCGGCTCTCACTAACGATGCGATGCCGGACCAGGACCCTGTGTTTAAACTGGCGGGCGTAGCCCCGGATTATGCGGCCCGTTTGGATTTCAGTAAGCAACTATCCCCTGCTGCCCTGCATAAGATGAAGATACGTCAGGAACAGATGTTGCTGCAAAAAAACAATAGTGTATCGGAGGGTTTGTAATGGCGCTGAAATGTCCTGAATGCGGCACTATGGCCCATGCCAGAACCAGTTCTTATGAAGCACCTTCGGTTAAACGCTCATGGTATCAGTGCCAGAATCTTGAATGTTCCTGCACATTTACAGCGCTGGAAAGCGTTGACACGATAATTATGAAGCCGCATAAACCCGTGCCATCTGAACCTGAGTCGCAGGATGATTCTCCCGCACGTAAGCCGCAGACGCTGGGCCGCTACGGTTCGGCCTGTACCCTTAAAGACCGTCATGCACAATAAAATGGAGAGGAACCATAATATGACAGAACAACAATTGACGGAAAACCAGATTCAGGCCGCAACCGGACACGTAGTAACACTCCTCGCCAGAGCAAAAAAACCACTTCAGGATGCGGATTGGCTCATGCGGTTGCCTGCAGATGAAATCACCCGCCAGACAGAAACACTGACAAAAGGTCTTGCCTCCGGCTGGCAGTCCCGGATTATTGACCTTTACCAAAAAATGCAGGCCTGGGTGGAAGCCAGACAGGCCGAAGATGCAGCTATTGAGAACCTCAGGGCTCTGCGTCAGCATCAGATCGAAACTGAACAGGCGAGCAAAGACAATCGGGTCCAGTTCAGGGAATTGCTTAGCCAGAACGGCGGTATCGTGACTCCAGAGATGAAAGCTCTTCGGGCTGAGTATCTGGAACAACAGGAAACAGCCGCCGAGCTGGCCGGTCTGATCACTGAAAAAGAAGAGCAGTTGCCGGTACTGGCTGACGCGACCGGTCGTAAGGCAAACGCCTACGTAAACTGCCATCATGGCATCACGGAAGAGCGTATAGATGAGCTTCTGCGTGACTTTTTTATTTTCAACGGTGCTGAATTGAGCAGCCTGCTCAGGATGAAGTACAGACAATTTGAACGGGATAGCTCAGCACATATACCGGGCATTATTGAAGGTACAAATGATGCAGATACACTGTATCGTGAATTCATCCTTAATCTGATGCTGAAGTGGACGAGTGAAATATTGCCGCTGAGATTCCGCGACGACGTGATGAGCCTGACCGGTTCAGCGCCGGTATCAGGCTCACATGAGGACAGAAAAAAAAGAAAATTGTTTTAACCTGAACAGAACAGCTCAGTTAAACCCGGCCAGTGCCGGGTTTTTGATGTCTGTAGCCAGAGTGCATGTCTATACTGCATGAAATCGCATGACTTTATGCACTTGCATTTTTGCCTCCCAGGCCAGATAACGCGCGGTTAAGAGCCTATCATGCAACTGCATGAAAACCACTCCATAAAGCGGGCAGGCGTGGCGGGGCTACGAGCGCGCGCTTACAGCTAAAAATGCTATGAAAAGGGTATGATACTGGACATGTATACAGTGTTGTTCTATCATCTATTAACCTTTAGGGCTTTTGGCGTTGTTTGGTTAAAATAGGTTCAATGTAATTTTTTAAGCCAAACAGGGACGTCATATGCCTTACCAGTTGGTGGTGCTTAGCCCAGTTGCTAACGATCTGGAGCAGTTAGGAACCAAAGAAAAGTTTTGGTTTTATTACTCTCATGACACTGTAAATTTACAGTTGTTCAAGTACTCTAGGCCCGGAACAGGTGAGCATTGGTCTGAAAAATGCGCTGCAGAGCTCTGCCATCTTTTGAACATTCCTCATGCAAGCTATGATTTAGCTAAGTGCAATGATAGATTCGGTGTGGTTTGCCAGAACCTCATCCCAGTTGGTTTTCGAATGGTCATGGGGAATGAGGTCTTACACAGCTCAACGGCAGATTATCCTCAACCTCTACAGCCTGGGGAAAAGCCTGTAAGGGTTCGAGAGCATACTGTAACAAGGGTTTTAGGTTGCCTTGATAAAGAGTCAATCCAACCCCCCCCAAGTTCCTATATGCTTGATGGATTGAATGCAGCTGATGTGTTCTGTGGATATTTGATGCTTGATGCCTTAATCAGCAACCAAGACCGCCATCATGAAAATTGGGCGATTATGCTTAATAATGAAACTGGTGAGCAGTTTTTATGTCCAACGTATGATCATGCTGCCAGTTTGGGAAGGGAGATGTTAGATGATGAACGTGATGAAAGACTTACGACCAAAGATAAAAATCGTCAAATCCCATGCTTTGTAAATAAAGCTCGTTCAGAGCTTTTCAAAGCAAAAACCGATAAAAAACCCTTGTTTACAGTTGAAGCATTTCAGCATGCTGTTGAGGGTAGACTTACAGCTCGCGACCATTGGTTGGGTAAGCTGAGCGATTTAACAGAAGATTCCATTACGGATGTGTTTAACCAGGTGCCGTCATCGTGTATCTCCGATAGCGCACGCAAATTTGCAACACTCATGGTATTGGAAAATCGTAGAAGGCTATTAGAATGACTAACACAAACTCCGTTTATGTCGCATGGCAGGCACCAGATACCCGAGACTGGCATGTCGTCGGCAATTTGCAAGAGCGCAACTCGGGGTATGTCTTCAAGTACACCAAAGGTGCTCTTAAGTCCTCCAAATTTACCAAATTCAGCGGCATGAATGATGTCCGTGAAACATACGTGTCGGAGGAGTTGTTCCCTCTCTTTAAAAACAGGCTTTTATCACCAAGACGCCCGGAGTTTCCGCGTTTCATTAAGTGGCTTGGTTTTGAAGATGATAGCGTGACACCGATTGACATCTTGGCTCGATCTGGCGGATTGCGAAGCACTGATCAACTGCAGATCTTCAAAAAAATTGAAGTCGATTCAAACGGTAAGTTTGAGCATTTCTTCTTTTTGCATGGATTAAGCTATTTGAACTCTATGGCTAATGATCGAGTGTCAGAGCTTAAACCAGGCCAGACTTTGCGGCTTTGTTTGGATCTTCAAAATGAATACGACGGTGATGCTGTTGTTGTTCGCGCTGATAAGCCAGCTGAAATTGTCGGCTATTGTCCAAGATATCTGAGTAACGACATCAAGAAAATGCTGTTGAACGATTCGAAATCGGTCAGATTATCAGTTGAACAAATCAGTGACGATGCTCCACATAATTATCGTTTGCTATGCAAGTTATCTGGAACACTAAACCCAGACTGTAAATCCTCGTTGATTCTTCAGGATGAGTTCGAAGATATTGAATAGTAAAAAAAGCCACCTTCTCGGTGGCTTTTTTTTATTCAGCTTTAATGTCAAGATCATATGGCTCAAAACGCATCACTTCTTCACCAAGCCAATCATTCAGTTCTTGTAGACGTTTTTGGAGAGGCCTCAATTCATTGCGTACGAAAACGCGCGCCGCTTTCTCAACATCACCAAATCCGCCGGTATTCGTTGGAATAATCCCCATCAGCTGCGGCGGCACGCGGTGAGCTGCCAGCATGTCATCACGGCTCACATTCTTGATGTTAAGAAACTCATCTTTCGCTGCGACTTCTGACAACGGGATGATCTGAATGCCGTCTTTCTTGCCGTTCGGGCTGTACATAAACAGGTTGCGAAAGTTGCCTGGCCCTTTCGATTTTTTCAGCGCTTCGCGTATGTTGTCCACGTCTTTCTGATCGGCGGCGGGGTCGCTCATGTACATGATAAAGCCAGCATGGCTACCGTTTAGGTAATACTTACGGCGAAACAGCGTGGCCGATTCATTCAGCAGGGCGGAGGGAATGGCGGAGAGGTATTCCGGCATCCCGTAAAGCTCCTGGTTAACGTCGGGTTCCATCAGGTGAAACACGCCTCCCTCATCGAACTGATAGGGCTGCGAGTTGTAGCCATACTGTGCAAACCAGTAGGTGTCCGGGTCAATGCCACGACGGGTGTATTTTGCCAGCGCTGGCTCCAGTGTGAGGACACCGCCTGTCGGTTAGTACGCTTTTCCAGATAGGCATTACCAAACACCAGATAATCCTGAACGAAACGGGCAAAGGACTGCTGGCTGAGCAGGCGGTGCGGGATGTAGGTACTGCTGAGAATGTCACGCTTAACGGCAATTGGTGAACTGTGATGCACGGCAGCGCGGTAGGTGCGTGCCAGCCCTGCAAAACTCACCGGCGGCTCATACCAGCGATCCATTTGCACGCATTCCACATAGTCCAGCAGTTCGCGCCGGTCCAGTACCGGGATGGGATCGCCAAAGGTGAAGCATTCTGCAGAGGACTGCGGCTCTGTCGCTGCAGTGACCTCAGGGATGGAAATTTTGTCCGGGTTATCAATATTTTTCTCGCTGTGAACAATTCTTGAGAGATTAGGTGTGTCATGAACAGCACAACGATATTTGCTTGACGGCCTGATTACTGCGGGCGGGCATTGTGTCAAATTCGATACAATAAAGGGATTTATGAATGAAAATACGTCATATCACGTGGGACGATGGTATACACGGTTAAACCCGGTTATAGCGCTGGATGATGAGCAATTTAAAGCCATTCCGGTATACAGAAAGTGAAAAAAATACTTTAGTGGATATACCCCTGACTTCCAGAGCTGGCGCTGGTTTGCGAGTAGCATTGTATAATGCGTGGGGTGTGATAACTTTTTTGATCATTTTTCAGTCGACAGATGTTAATCAAAGAATTCGTGACTTTTTATTTAGAGATTATCTTTACATTTTTAAAGATGAGAGTGAATTCATGCAGGTTTTTTGCTGTTTAAATAATCAGTGATAATCGAAAAAAGTAGCCTATAAGTAGCCTTAATAAAACAAAAAGGACTTGTGATTTCTCGCAAGTCCTTGTTTTATCTGGTGGCCCCTGTTGGGTTTGAACCAACGACCAAGCGATTATGAGTCGCCTGCTCTAACCACTGAGCTAAGGGGCCGTGGCGGTGAATTATAAAGTAACTCCCCTCAGCAATCCAGCCATTCACACCTGCCTGCTGTTTTTATAAACAACGCATAATCAATCCTTTATACTTACCCAACGATGTATCGAGCGGGAGTAAAGATGATCAACGATATTCTGGCCCCTGGCCTGCGGGTGGTGTTCTGCGGAATTAACCCGGGCAAGTCCTCGGCGCACACCGGTTTTCACTTCGCCCATCCGGGCAACCGCTTCTGGAAGGTGATTTACCAGGCCGGGTTTACCGACAGGTTACTCAAGCCCGAAGAGGAGCAGCACCTGCTGGACACGCGCTGCGGAATTACCATGCTGGTCGAGCGGCCGACGGTACAGGCGAGTGAGGTTAACCTGCATGAGCTGCGCAGCGGCGGACGCGAACTTATTAAGAAGATTGAGGATTATCAGCCCGACGCGCTGGCCATCCTCGGCAAGCAGGCCTACGAGCAGGCGTTTAGCCAGCGTGGAACGCAGTGGGGCAAGCAGAGCATCATGATAGGCGTGACGCAGGTGTGGGTGCTGCCGAATCCGAGCGGGCTGAACAGGGCCTCGTTGGATAAGCTGGTAGAGGCGTATCGGGAGCTGGATGAGGCGCTGATGGTGCGGGGGCTTTAGGGGCTTCTGCGGCTTGTTGCCCTCACCCTGACCCTCTCCCACGGGGAGAGGGAATACACAAAAAAAAGCTCCCGATTGGGAGCTTTTTGCTGTTTACCTGGATTAATCGTCCAGGAAGCTACGCAGCACTTCAGAGCGGCTTGGGTGACGCAGCTTACGCAGCGCCTTCGCTTCGATCTGACGGATACGTTCGCGGGTAACGTCGAACTGTTTACCCACTTCTTCCAGCGTGTGGTCGGTGTTCATGTCGATACCGAAACGCATACGCAGGACTTTCGCTTCACGGGCGGTCAGGCCAGCCAGAACGTCGTGCGTTGCGGCACGCAGGCTCTCGGTGGTGGCAGAGTCCAGCGGCAGCTCGAGGGTGGTATCCTCGATGAAATCACCCAGATGCGAATCTTCATCGTCACCGATCGGTGTTTCCATGGAGATTGGCTCTTTGGCGATCTTCAGCACCTTACGGATCTTGTCTTCCGGCATCAGCATGCGCTCGGCCAGCTCTTCCGGCGTCGGCTCGCGGCCCATCTCCTGCAGCATCTGGCGGGAAATACGGTTGAGCTTGTTGATGGTCTCAATCATATGCACCGGAATACGGATGGTGCGCGCCTGATCCGCGATAGAGCGGGTAATAGCCTGACGGATCCACCAGGTTGCGTAGGTGGAGAACTTGTAACCACGACGGTATTCAAACTTATCTACCGCTTTCATCAGACCGATGTTGCCTTCCTGAATCAGATCCAGGAACTGCAGACCGCGGTTGGTGTATTTCTTGGCGATAGAGATAACCAGACGCAAGTTCGCTTCAACCATCTCTTTCTTCGCACGGCGGGCTTTCGCTTCACCGATAGACATACGACGGTTGATGTCTTTGACCTGCTCGATGGTCAGGCCGGTCTCTTCTTCAATCTGCTGCAGCTTCTGCAGGCCGCGATGGACATCGTCCTTCACGTCGTGCAGTTTTTCAGACCACGGCTTGTTCATCGCGATAGCCGCGTTGAACCAGGTTTCGCTGGTCTCGTTGCCGGTGAAGAGGGTGATGAAGTTCTTCTTCGGCATTTTGCACTGCTCAACGCACAGCTTCATGATGATGCGTTCCTGGGTGCGCACGCGATCCATCATCACGCGCATGCTGTTCACCAGGTAGTCGAACTGTTTTGGCACCAGGCGGAACTGTTTGAACACTTCAGACAGCTTCAGGATCTCTTCCTGAGCGGCAGCGTGGCTGCGGCCTTTCGCTTTGATGGTGTCACGCGTCACTTCGTACTGGGTACGCAGCTCGGCAAACTTCTCGCGCGCCAGCTCCGGGTCGATGCTGTTGTCATCATCCGCGGTGTCGTCGTCGCTCTCTTCCTCATCTTCGTCTTCGTCGTCATCCATCTCTTCCTGAGACAGTTCAGAACCGACGTGAGTGGCGGTAGGCGCCATATCTTCTTCAGCGTTCGGGTCGACAAAACCGGTGATCAGGTCAGACAGGCGCGCTTCTTCCGCTTCAACGCGATCGTACTGCTCCAGCAGGTAGGTAATCGCTTCCGGGTACTCGGCAACGGAGCACTGAACCTGGTTGATCCCGTCTTCGATGCGTTTTGCGATGTCAATTTCGCCTTCGCGGGTCAACAGCTCAACGGTACCCATTTCGCGCATGTACATGCGGACCGGGTCAGTGGTACGCCCGATTTCAGATTCCACGCTGGACAGTACCTGTGCAGCAGCTTCTTCCGCATCTTCGTCAGTGTTGTTGGAGGTTTCAGCCAGCAACAGATCATCGGCATCCGGTGCTTCTTCCATCACCTGAATGCCCATGTCATTGATCATTTGGATGATGTCTTCGATTTGATCTGAATCGACGATATCTTCCGGCAGATGGTCATTGACCTCGGCATAGGTCAGATAGCCTTGCTCCTTACCACGTTGGACAAGAAGTTTCAGCTGTGACTGCGGGTTTTGCTCCATAAGACGGTATCCACACTTAATTCGTTTGATTGGTGTCGGCGATGGGGCTGCCAACCTTTAAAGCGAGGGCGTACTTATATTTTTGCCGCTGCCTCTCAGTGCGGCTGCCGGGGGCTTCCCGATCGATATTCGGCACTTAAGCCGTTAAAAACTTTGTCTTTGACTTATTTCTTCGCCAGTTCCTGGTTAATCATCCAGAGCTCCCGGCGTTCTTCGCTGCTTAAACCGTGTGTGCGCTCGCGAGCTATCAACTCTTCCTGGCGCAGCTCAAGCATCGAATCAAACATATGGTTGAGTGAGTCGGTGAACGTTTTTTCTGCAATGTCCTTATCAGCTATATCGTCCCACATCGACAATTTTTCAAGGGTAGCGGCCTCTTTTGTGCCGCGATAATGCTCTAAAAGTTGTCCGGTGGTCAGACCTGGCTGTGACAAACAGGTGTTGACCAGCTCTGAAAATAAGCCAAGCCCGGGCAATTTTTCGTGGTCCAACCCCGCCAGCGACGGCACCTGCGGCGCAAGCTCGGGGTTTTGTACCAGCAACCCTATCAGTATACGCATGGTTGTGCGTTTTAGCTGAGGCGCGGGGCGAACCGTGCCGTTTTCAGCCTGTTTTGGCATTAAACGTTCAAGCTGGCTGTCATCCAGAATGCCGAGCTTGTTGCCTAACTCCTGACGCAGATAGATGCGCAGCGTTTCGCCGGGCACCTGGCTGATTAACGGCAGCGCCAGCGTGCTGAGCTGCGCGCGCCCGTCAGGGGTACTCAAATCGACCTGCGGCATCAGGCTGTTAAACAAAAACGTGGAGAGCGGCTGAGCTTGCTCCATCCGCGCTTCAAACGCCGCTTTGCCCTCTTTACGCACCAGCGTATCCGGATCTTCACCGTCGGGCAGAAACATAAAGCGTAGCTGACGCCCGTCGGTCATATACGGCAGCGCGGTTTCCAGCGCTCGCCAGGCGGCGTCGCGGCCTGCGCGGTCACCGTCGTAACAGCAGATGACGTTGTTGGTCACCCTGAACAGCAGCTGAATATGATCGGCGGTGGTGGACGTCCCTAACGACGCAACCGCGTAGTTGATGTCGTACTGCGCCAGCGCCACGACGTCCATATAGCCTTCGACGACCAGAAGACGCGGAGGTTCCGCATTATTCTGCTGCGCCTCATAAAGACCGTAAAGCTGGCGGCCCTTATGGAAAATATCGGTTTCCGGGGAGTTGAGGTACTTCGGCAGGGCATCACCCAGCACGCGACCACCAAAACCAATGACCCGGCCACGCTTGTCGCGGATCGGGAACATCACCCGTTCGCGGAAGCGGTCGTAGCTTCGTCCCTGGTCGTTGGTGACCAGCATGCCTGCATCGATGAGAGACTTACGATCTTCGCTATTGCCGCCAAAACGCTTTAACACGTTGTCCCAGCCGGGCGGGGCGTAACCAATAGCGAAACGCGCAATGACATCGTCGCTCAGTCCGCGCTTGTTCAGATACTGACGCGCAGGTTCAGCCGCAGAGTGCTTAAGAGACTGTTGGTAAAACGAATTCAGGCCATCCATCAGTTGATACAGCGTTTGCCGCTGATGGCGCTCGATCTGACTTGGCCCACTGCCTGCTTCATACGGCACTTCAAGGTTATGCATCGCCGCCAGCTCTTCGACGGTTTCAACGAACTCGAGCTTGTCGTAGTTCATTAAAAAATCAACGGCATTACCGTGTGCGCCACAGCCGAAGCAATGGTAAAACTGCTTTTCACCGTTTACGGTGAAGGAGGGGGTTTTTTCGTTATGGAACGGACAGCACGCATGGTAGTTCTTGCCCTGTTTTTTCAGCTTTACCCGCGCGTCGATGAGATCGACGATGTCGGTTCTGGCAAGCAGGTCATTGATGAAAACGCGTGGGATTCTTCCGGCCATATGCCCCAAAATGTTAAGCGACTTATAAACGAAAACAAGCCGCGCATTCCTTCCGGAAGCACGGCCTTACGACTATTACTCTGTCTGTCAATTGAGGGCTGAGGCCCTCAACCAATTAGTACAGACGAGTACGGCGTGCGTTTTCGCGAGCCAGTTTCTTCGCGTGACGTTTCACAGCGGAAGCTTTAGCGCGCTTACGTTCGGTCGTTGGTTTTTCATAAAACTCACGACGACGAACTTCAGCCAGAACACCTGCTTTCTCGCATGAACGTTTGAAGCGACGCAGTGCTACGTCGAACGGCTCGTTTTCACGTACTTTAATTACCGGCATGTAACTCTCACCTTTAATAAATTCGGTTTGCCGCTGGCATCAACGCCAGCTTATTTCAAAATGGTGCGGAATTTTACTGCAAATGCTGCTGCTTTGTAAAGCACCGATGCGATTTTGAAAGGGACTTTAATAAGGGTGAGGAGTATACACGAGCCTTCTTCCTGGGGCGAACAAAGTTTTACATCAACCCGCCCAGGCTCTACACTGCGCGGTATTGAAACGAGGTAAAACAAGTCATGCGTGTACTGGGTATTGAAACATCCTGCGATGAAACCGGCATCGCCATTTACGACGACGAAAAAGGACTTCTGGCCAACCAGCTGTATAGTCAGGTGAAATTGCACGCTGACTACGGCGGCGTCGTGCCGGAACTGGCCTCTCGTGACCACGTGCGTAAAACGGTTCCCCTGATTCAGGCGGCGCTGAAAGAAGCCGGATTAACGGCAAAAGAGATTGATGCAGTGGCGTATACCGCAGGCCCGGGTCTGGTCGGTGCGCTGCTGGTTGGCGCGACGGTTGGCCGTTCGCTGGCGTTCGCGTGGGATGTGCCGGCCATTCCGGTTCACCATATGGAAGGGCATCTTCTGGCACCGATGCTGGAAGAGAATCCGCCTGAATTCCCGTTTGTGGCGCTGCTGGTCTCCGGCGGCCATACGCAGCTGATTAGCGTAACGGGCATTGGCCAGTACGCGCTGCTGGGCGAGTCGATCGACGACGCCGCCGGTGAAGCGTTCGACAAAACCGCCAAGCTGCTGGGGCTGGATTATCCCGGCGGCCCGATGCTGTCGAAAATGGCGGCGCAGGGAACGGAAGGGCGCTTTGTCTTCCCGCGTCCGATGACCGACCGTCCGGGGCTGGACTTCAGCTTCTCCGGGTTGAAAACCTTCGCAGCCAACACGATCCGCAATAACGACGACAGCGATCAGACCCGCGCCGATATCGCCCGCGCGTTTGAAGATGCGGTGGTGGATACGCTGATGATCAAGTGCAAGCGCGCGCTGGATCAGACCGGCTTTAAGCGTCTGGTGATGGCGGGCGGCGTGAGCGCTAACCGCACGCTGCGCGCGAAGCTCGCCGAGATGATGCAAAAGCGTCGCGGGGAGGTGTTCTATGCCCGTCCGGAGTTCTGTACCGATAACGGGGCGATGATCGCCTACGCGGGTATGGTGCGCCTGAACGCGGGCGCAACGTCCGACCTGAGCGTGTCCGTGCGTCCGCGCTGGCCGCTGGCAGAACTGCCGGAGGCGTGAGTTTTTTGCCCGGTGGCGCTGCGCTTACCGGGCCTACAAAAACCGTAGGCCGGGTCAGGCGAAGCCGCCACCGGGCAATAAGCCGCACTACACCCGCAGCATCCCTTTATCTTCCAGAAACGCAATAATCGTTGCTAAACCGTCCCCCGCCTTCAGGTTGGTAAAGGTCCACGGACGCTCGCCGCGCATGCGGTTGGTATCGCGCTCCATCACCTCCAGCGACGCACCCACGTACGGCGCGAGATCGGTTTTGTTGATCACCAGAAAATCGGATTTTGTGATCCCCGGCCCGCCCTTGCGCGGAATTTTTTCCCCTTCGGCCACGTCGATCACGTAGATGGTCAGATCCGCCAGCTCCGGGCTGAACGTCGCGCTCAGGTTATCGCCGCCGCTTTCCACGAAGATCAGATCCAGATTGCCGAACTTCTCGCTGAGCGCTTCCACCGCCGCCAGGTTCATCGAGGCGTCTTCGCGGATGGCGGTGTGCGGGCAGCCGCCCGTCTCCACGCCGACGATGCGCTCCGGCGCCAGCGCGCCCGCCTCGGTCAGGATGCGCTGATCCTCTTTGGTGTAGATATCGTTGGTCACCACCGCCAGATGGTACGTGTCGCGCATCGCCTTGCAGAGCGCTTCCAGCAGCGCGGTCTTGCCCGACCCTACCGGGCCACCCACGCCCACGCGCAGGGGATGTTTGTAATCAGCCATGTTGACTCCTCAGGAACGGAATAGTCGTGAATATTGGGTTTCGTGCCGCGCGGAGGCGATAGCGGACAGCGGTGTCGCCGCGCCGATCTCGTCATCACTGCGCAAAAATGCCCGTTCAAGCCCGGCGGCAAAATGGTCGCTCAGTTCGATAATAAGCTGCTGCGCGGCCTGTTGCCCAAACGGTACCAGCTTGACGCCCGCCATCACCGCGCTCTCCATCCAGCTGTAACCGAGGCTCAGCGCCAGCTCGCGCGCGTCAATGCCCCAGCGCACGCCGAGCCAGGCCATGCCGGTGAGCTGGCTTTGCATACTCAGCGCCAGCCATTCTGCCGGGCAGTCCGGCTCCCAGCTTTTGATGAGACGCGTAAAGGCCGCCCCGCGGTTGCGCTCCTCTTCGCGCAGCTCGCGCGTCTCCCGGCAGGCGAGCAGCCAGGCGGTCCAGCGTTTGGCCGCAGCCAGATCGCTCTGCGTACAGGCCTGAAACAGACGAATAAACAGCGGCAGATCGACGCAGAAAAAACCTTGCTCCATCTGCTGAATTTGCCAGCGTTTAAAGGCGTCGGCGCTCGCGACCCAGCCCGCCTCAACGGCCCACTCCAGCCCCTGCGACCAGGTAAACGACCCGACCGGCAGGCTGCTGCTGGAGAGCTGCATCAGGCGCAGCCGCTGGCGAACGTGCTCCATCAGCTCATCAGCGCCAGCAGGGCGGAGACGATCAGCCCGCCGCCGAAGGCTTTGCGCAGGCCGTCGTGACGGCGCAGCAGTAACCCCGCCGCGAAGCTGGCGCACAGCACCGTGGCGCTGGCGAACATAAACCCGCTGGTGAAGAGCCAGAAGCTGTGGCCGGACATCTCCACGCCGTGCGCCCAGCCGTGGAACATCGCCAGGACAGGCACCGCCAGCAGCAGGCGGTTTTCCGTTTTAAACATCATCACGCCGCAGACCGCCAGCGAGGCGATAATCAGCATCTCCATGCCGCTAAAGCCGCCGAGCAGGCTGCCCGCAATGGCGCCCACGAGCATCATGCCGAGCGTGGCAAACGGCAGCAGGAGCCTGCGGCCGCTCAGCGCCGAGAGCACGCCCGCGCCGGTGAGCATCAGCAGGTGATCGAACCCCGTCAGCGGGTGGAGAAAACCGGCCTGAAAGCTGTCGGCGCCGTGGCCGGGATGGGCGAGCGCGGGAACGGAAAAGGCCAGCAGTAGCAGGGGTAGATACTTGCGCATGAGGGATCCTTAATGTGAATGAGCGTGAGAATGGCTATGGCTGTGGGCATCGCTGGCGTACGCGCCCGCTTCCGGTTCAAACGGCAGGCTGGCGTAGGCCACGTCCAGCCCGAACTGGCGCAGCATGTCGTCGAGGACGCGATCGTGGTGATAGCGCAGCTCGCCGGGCATGATCTGCAGCGGCACGTGGCGGTTGCCCAGGTGGTAGCAGGCGCGGGCGAGCAGGAACGGATCGGCGCAGCGCACCACGGAGACGGACTCTGCTGCTGCGATCACCTCGATCACCTCGCTGCCGTCGTCGGTGGTCAGCAGGTCTCCCCCGCGCAGCAGCAGGCCGCGCGGCAGCATCAGCCCGGCGTCGCGGCCGTCGTTCAGCGACACGCGGGCGCGGCTTTTGACCCGCACGTCAATCGGCAGCGTGACGCTGGCGGTTACCGGGTGGGCATGGTCCAGGCGTTGGGTTAAATAGATCATCATCACTCCTCAAAACAGGAAATAGCGTTGCGCCATCGGCAGAACGTCGGCCGGTTCGCTGGTAATCAGTTCGCCGTCGACACGCACCTCGTAGGTTTGCGCATCGACGGTGATGTTGGGCTGCAGGCCGTTGTGGATCATGTCGGCCTTTTTCACCGTGCGGCAGCCTTTCACCACCGCCGTGGCGCTCTGCAGGTTAAGCTGCTGCGGGACGCCGTTCGCGCTGGCGGCCTGCGAGATAAACGTCAGCCGCGTGGCGTGGCGCGCGGCGCCCAGCGCGCCAAACATCGGGCGGTAATGCACCGGCTGCGGCGTGGGGATGGAGGCGTTGATATCGCCCATCGGCGCGCAGGCGATCATCCCGCCCTTGACGATGGTGGCGGGCTTCACGCCGAAGAACGCCGGGGACCAGACCACCAGGTCCGCCAGCTTGCCCGCCTCAATCGAACCCACTTCATGAGCGATACCGTGGGTCAGCGCCGGGTTAATGGTGTACTTGGCGACGTAGCGCTTCACGCGAAAGTTATCGTTCTCGCCGGTCTCTTCCGCCAGCGCGCCGCGCTGGACCTTCATGCGGTGCGCCACCTGCCAGGTGCGAACAATCACTTCGCCCACGCGGCCCATCGCCTGCGAGTCTGACGAGGTGAGCGAGAACGCGCCGATGTCGTGCAGCACGTCTTCGGCGGCGATGGTCTCCCGACGAATGCGCGATTCAGCAAAGGCTACGTCCTCGGCGATATCCGGGTCGAGGTGGTGGCAGACCATCAGCATGTCGAGATGCTCGTCGATGGTGTTCACCGTGTAGGGCAGCGTCGGGTTGGTGGAGGAGGGCAGAATATTCGGGTGCGCGCAGGCGGTGATAATATCCGGCGCATGGCCGCCGCCCGCCCCTTCGGTATGGAAGGTGTGGATGGTGCGCCCGCCAATCGCCGCCAGCGTGTCTTCCACAAATCCGGACTCGTTCAGCGTGTCGCTGTGCAGCGCCACCTGAATATCCATCTCCTCGGCGACTTCCAGCGAGCAGTTGATGGCCGCAGGCGTGGCGCCCCAGTCTTCGTGGATCTTCAGCCCGATGGCACCGGCGGCAATCTGCTCGCGCAGGGCGTCCGGGCTGGATCCGTTACCTTTGCCGAGCAGGCCGATATTCACCGGCAGCGCATCGGCAGCCTGCAGCATGCGGGCGATATACCACGGCCCCGGCGTGCAGGTGGTGGCGTTGGTGCCCGCCGCGGGGCCGGTGCCGCCACCGATCATGGTGGTGACGCCGGAGACCAGCGCCTCTTCCGCCTGCTGAGGGCAGATCCAGTGGATGTGGGTGTCGATCCCGCCCGGGGTGACGATCTTCCCTTCGGCGGCGATGACTTCCGTTGCCGCACCGATCGGGATCGTCACGCCGGGCTGAATATCCGGGTTACCGGCTTTACCGACGGCAAAGATCCGCCCGTTCTTGACGCCGATATCGGCCTTCACGATCCCCCAGTGATCGACGATCAGCGCGTTGGTGAGCACCAGATCCACGCAGTCGTCGGCGGTCATCTGCCCCTGGCCCATGCCGTCGCGGATCACTTTGCCGCCGCCAAACTTCACCTCTTCGCCATAAACGGTGAGATCGTTTTCCACCTCGATCCACAGTTCGGTATCCGCCAGCCGCACCTTATCGCCGGTGGTGGGACCGAACATATCGGCATACGCCTGGCGCGAAATCTCAGCCATGCTGCACCTCGCCCATTACCTCGCCGCGAAAACCGAAGATGCGCTGCGCGCCGGCAACCTGCACCAGCGTGACTTCCCGCTTCTGCCCGGGCTCGAAGCGCACGGCGGTGCCCGCCGGGATGTTCAGCCGGTAGCCTTTGGTGGCTTCCCGCTCGAACTTCAGCGCCGGGTTGACCTCGTAAAAGTGATAGTGCGATCCGACCTGGATCGGCCTGTCGCCGTGATTTTCGACAATCACGGTGTGGGTTTTGCGCCCGGCGTTGATCGCAATCGTGCCGGGCTGGATCTGGTATTCGCCTGGGATCATTACGCGCTCCTTAGACGATCGGGTTGTGGACGGTGACGAGCTTGGATCCGTCCGGGAAGGTGGCTTCGACCTGAATATCCGGGATCATCTCCGGGACGCCCTCCATCACCTGGTCGCGCCTCAGGACGTGGCGGCCCGCCTCCATCAGCGAGGCGACGGTTTCGCCATCGCGCGCGCCTTCCATAATAAAGGCGCTGATCAGCGCGACCGATTCCGGATAGTTGAGCTTTACCCCGCGCGCAAGGCGGCGTTCGGCAACCAGCGCGGCGGTGAACAGCAACAGCTTGTCTTTTTCTCTGGGGGTCAGTTCCATAACGTTTCTCTTATGTCTGCCAGATACGCGGCGAACAGGCGGTTTTGGTGGTGAGAAGCGGGCGAAGCGACCGCCAGACGTCGCGCATCACCCGCTGGCAAATCAGGTTGTCGTGCGAGAGGAAACGCACCGACAGCAGGCCGTCGGTGAGCGTTGCGCCCGCAAAGTGTTCCAGCGGCGCGAGCCGCTCGCGCACCGATTCCAGGTGCTCTTCACGGGCCGGATAGAACAGCAGGGTGCCGAGCCAGGGATGCCCGGCAACGGGCGCGAGATCGCCTCCGTTAAGATGCTGGCGCTCGATCAGGCGCGGTTCGTCGTCGACCCAGACCTCAAGGCGGCTCTCCAGCGTGCCGTGGCTGAAGGTCTCGCCGATTACCGGGCGTCCCAGACAGTACAGCTCCCACGCCAGCAGCGTGCTGGAGGCTTTGAGGTGGAAGACTGAGCGCAGCGCGGCATTCGCCCCGGGAAAAATAATGGTGTCCTGCGGCAGCCACTCCAGCGTCGCGTCTTCTTCAAGGTAAAAGTGCTGGCTCAGGCGAGCCTGCGGGCCGCTGCTGCGATAGAACTTGCTGGCGCCGGGCATGGTGATAAGCACGTGGCTTTTGGCGTCCAGCCGAACGGAAATGTCCAGCGTATCGCCGCCCACAATGCCGCCGGGCGGGTGCAGCAGGTAGAGGTGACAGGTTTCGTCCTCGGGGTAAAACGGCCGCTGAACGGTAAGTGGCCCGACGTGGTGGGCGGAGTACAGGAGGGTTTTCTCAGGGGTGTGACAAAACTGCAGGGCAAGCGACGCCTGCCAGCCTTTGTACGAATTATCAGTGACCTGAGCTGCTAACATGCTGCATCCATCTGCTCATCATCGGGGTCGTTTCAGTATGCCCTGGCGGAAATGAAGGCTGTCATATGAGTCGCTTATGGATGTGCGGGCTGGCGAAATAAAAAAGCACGGCCCGGGGCCGTGCTCTGGGTGAAGAATGACGATCCTATTTCAGGTGCTCATGCAGCGCTGCGCCCGCCTGCTCAAGAGCAACTTTAACCGTCGGCTCCTGGCTCAGCGGGTTAAGCAGGCCGTAGTCGTGGATCATGCCGTTATAGCGCGTGACGGTCACCGGGACGCCAGCCGCATCCAGCTTGCGTCCGAACGCTTCGCCTTCGTCCCGCAGAACGTCCAGCTCTGCTGTCTGAATCAGCGTTTCCGGGAAGCCCTTCAGCTGTGCGGCGCTGGCGCGAAGCGGAGAGGCCAGGATATTGTTGCGGTCGGCATCGCGGGTGGTGTAGTTATCCCAGAACCATTTCATCATGTTTTTCGACAGGAAATAGCCGTTCTCGAACTGGTTATACGAGGCAGTATCAAAATTCGCATCGGTCACAGGCCAGAGCATGACGTTGTAGCGAATTTTTGGTCCCTTGAACTGTTTTGCCTGCAGCGCCACAGACGCCACCATATTGCCGCCCACGCTGTTACCGACCAGACCCAGACGGCTACCGTCCACGCCAATTTCCTGACCGTGCTCGGCTACCCATTTTGTCGCTTCATAGGCCTGATTGATAGCCACCGGGAAATGGGCCTCAGGTGATGGGGTGTAATCAACGTAAACCGCTGCGGCACCCGAAGCGCGAACGAGGTCGCGGATTAAGCGTTCGTGGGTTGGGAAATCACCCAGCACCCAGCCGCCGCCGTGGAAGAACATAAATGCCGGGAGCGTGCCGGTCGCGTTTTCAGGTTTCACTATTTTCAGCTTGATCGCCTGACCGTTTACCTGGATTGTTTTTTCAGAAACCTGAGCGGGCGGCAGTTTTGCGCCTTGCTGCGCGCCGATCAGCACCTGGCGGGCCTCCTGAGGGGTCATCTGTTCCATCGGTTTCCCTTTTCCAGAATTCAGTACATTCAGAAATGCCTGTACGCCTGCGGTCGGCGTTGGGGTATTGGTGGTCTGGGCAGACGCCGCAGCTGACGCGAAGACGGAAGAAACCAGGATGGCGGTGAGTGTTTTCATGGTGTTGCCTCTTTAACGTATTTGATCGGATTGATTAACTAAGTGGTGCGCTATTTAGTTTCTGACATAATACTTGCGCGCAAGATACTTTTAGTCAAACATTATTTATAATTTTTTTAGGCAACACATTAGGAGTGGCTAGAAAAATGAAAGAAAACAAAACGCTAGACGATTTACTTTGCTTCTCGCTGTACTCGGTCACCAATGCGTTCGTTCGCCAGTATCGTCCCTTACTGCAGGAGATGGATCTGACCTACCCGCAGTTCGTTGTTTTGATGGCGCTTTATGAGAAAGACAACATCCCGCTTCGCGAGCTCAGCGATAAGACGTTTTTTGATTCGGGCACGTTGACCCCGCTGGTTCAAAAGCTTGAGGCGAAAGGATTTCTCAAACGGGTCGCGGTTGTGGGGGATGAAAGAATGAAAAATGTCGTCCTGACAGAAAAGGCTAACGCTCTGAAAAAACAGGTGATGGCGCTGCCGGACCAGATTCGCTGCAGCATGCGGATGAATGATGAAGAGCTCGAGATGTTAAAAAGACTCTCCCGAACGCTGCTGGACGATTTCTAAGAGCGCTTCGGTGGGGTTGGCCCACCGAAGCGATGTGTTGTTACCGATAGTCCTCCGCATCTACGTCATATCCGGACGGCTCCCAGCGGATCGCCAGCAGCGACGCCAGGCCGATAAACGGCGCCAGCGCAATCACCCAGAATACGGCGGTGTCGAGCGACGCGACCAGCAGCGGGAACAGGAACAGCGACAGCGTGGAACTGCTGCGCATCAGCGTCTGGTTGAGACCCACGCCCACGCCGCGCAGCGAGGTCGGGTAGCTCAGCGAGGCAAACGTCATGGTATGCGCGCCCGGGCCAAAGCCCTGACCAAACAGGAAAAGCGCCAGCATCGCGACGGCGAGCGCGCCTTCAGCGGTGCCTTCCGGTCGGCCAATCAGCGCCAGGCCCAGCAGCGCGACAAGCTGGCAGGCATATCCCGCAAGCGACATTCGCCATGCGCCGAAGCGCGGCACGTAGCGTACCGCCAGCAGCCCGCCGACGAAGGCAAACAGCAGGTTAAGCGCCAGAGAAATCAGGATGGTGGCGAGCATCGACTGGACAAAGAAGCTGGAGACGATCGCCGGCAGACCAAACGCCACGGCGTTATAGGCAAACGAGGAGACGACGGACAGCAGCGTGGCGAGCGTGGTGCGCCTTAGATAAATGCCACGAAACAGGTTCAAATAGTTTGACCATTTCGCTTTATTCACCACAGAGGCTGGCTGGCCGAGCGCATCCTGCGGCACGTGGGCATTGATGTTATAGGAGTGGCGTAAAATGGACGCCGCCTCTTTCAGGTTACCCTGATTCGCCGCCCAGACCGGCGATTCGCTCATATAGCGGCTGCGGATGGCGATGATGACCAGCGCGGGCACCGCGCCAAAGCCGAGAATCAAACGCCACAGCCAGTCGCTGTGGCTTGCCGGCAGCACGGCGTAGAAGAAAAGCACCAGCAGGTAGGAGACGCTGATGGCGGCATACCAGGTGGGGCACCACATCGCGACGCTGGAGGCCTTGTTTCCGGGGCCTTTCAGCCTGGCGAACTCGCTTAAAAACGCCATCGCGACGGGAAGGTCGATCCCGACCCCAAGCCCCATCACAAAACGGGCACCCGCCAGCACATATTCGTTCGGGGCCAGCGCACAGGCGATGGCCGCTACCACGAAGAACACCATATCAGCCATAAAAACGCGGTAGCGCCCGATTTTATCCGTGAGGTAACCGCCGAGCAGCGCCCCGACAATGGCACCAAAGGTAATCGCCGAGGCCACCATACCGGTACCGGCGGGCGTCAGGTTAAATTCGCGAGTAATGTCTTTAATGCCGAACGCCAGCGCGCCCAGATCGTAGGCATCGAGGAATATCCCGCCCAGCGCGATACCGACCACGATACGGGCGTTTGCCCGGCCCTGAGAACCGTCATTAACGAGGCGTGATACATCCGATGCGCTGCGCACCCACTGGATGTCGCCGTCGGGGCGTTTTCCTGCCGTTGAAAGGGGAGTTGTTTCTGTGATCTCTGCCATTTTCTTCTTGTGTGGTTGTGTTGTGTCATTAACAGTTACCACAGGCAGAAGGTGACCAAAATCACATTTGGCTATAAGGCATAACTAACCTTACGGAGCGTCTTTTTTCTTCCTCTTGAGCTTCGTCCAGATTTTGGTCTCCTGACGACGCCACAGGCGCTGAATATTGTCGTGATGGCGCAGCAGGATAAGGCAGGAGAGCATCGACACCGGGAAGGTGAACTGCGGCTTGAACCACCAGACGTAAAACGGGGCGATGAGCGCGCTGACGATAGCGCCCAGCGACGAATAGCCGCTCAGCAAAATGGTCAGTAGCCAGGTTCCGGCCATCACGCCGGTTAAGTCCCAGCCGATGGGCGCAATGGCGCCAAATGCGGTTGCAACGCCTTTGCCGCCTTTAAAACCGAAGAATACGGGCCAGATGTGCCCGACGCAGGCGGCGATCGCAATCAGCCCCAGCCAGAACGGCGTGACGCCCAGCGCATAGGCACCCCAGACGGGCAGCATTCCTTTCAGAACATCAAAAATCAAAACCGCTACGGCTGCTCCCTTGCCGCCAATTCGTAGTACGTTGGTCGCTCCCGGATTCCCGGAACCGCTTTCACGCGGGTCAGGTAACCCGGCAATGCGGCAGACCAGAATGGCGCTGGAGATTGAGCCGCAAAGATAGGCGAGGAGGATCATTCCAGGCGCGATTGCACTCATAACGCTGTTCCGTTTTGAAAAGGTATCTGTATTCTCAGCATCTGTGGATAATACGCATAATTCGCCGGAAGTGGTATCCGGTTTAGCCAAAAAGCAGGCAGGTCGTGATGGATATTGTATTTATAGAGCAACTTTCGGTAATCACCACTATTGGTGTTTACGACTGGGAACAGACCATCGAGCAGAAGCTGGTGTTCGATATCGAAATGGGGTGGGATAACCGCAAATCGGCAAAAAGCGATGACGTGAACGACTGTCTGAGCTATGCCGACATCAGCGAAACGGTCATCGGCCATGTGGAAGGGCAGCGTTTTGCGCTGGTGGAGCGGGTGGCGGAAGAGGTCGCAGAATTGCTGCTGAAAAAATTCAACTCACCGTGGGTGCGCATCAAGCTGAGCAAGCCTGGCGCGGTGGCGCGCGCCGCCAACGTGGGGGTCATCATCGAGCGTGGCACAAATCTGAAAGGAAAGATTTAACGTCATAATAGCTAAACCATTTTAGGCTATAACGGTCTCAAGACTGTATCTTATCGGTGGTCCGCATGGGACACCGTTTTTTTATATCTTTTTTAGGGGTTTATAGATGAGCGATATGCACTCGCTGCTGGTGGCGGCAATACTGGGTGTGGTCGAAGGATTGACGGAGTTTTTACCGGTTTCCAGTACCGGCCATATGATTATCGTTGGCCATCTGCTGGGCTTTGAAGGCGATACCGCGAAAACGTTTGAAGTCGTGATCCAGCTGGGGTCCATTCTGGCGGTGGTGGTGATGTTCTGGCGCCGCCTGTTTGGCCTGATCGGCATTCACTTTGGCCGTCCGCCTCAGCACGAGGGGGCCGGTAAAGGCCGCCTGTCGCTGATCCATATTCTGCTCGGGATGATCCCGGCGGTGGTGCTGGGCCTGGTTTTCCACGACGCCATCAAATCGCTGTTTAATCCGATTAACGTGATGTATGCGCTGGTGGTCGGCGGCTTCCTGCTGATTGCCGCCGAAGTGCTGAAGCCAAAAACGCCGCGCGCGGAAGGGCTGGACGATATGACCTATCGTCAGGCGTTTATGATCGGCTGCTTCCAGTGTCTGGCACTGTGGCCGGGCTTCTCCCGTTCAGGCGCAACCATTTCCGGCGGGATGCTGATGGGCGTGAGCCGTTACGCCGCGTCAGAGTTCTCGTTCCTGCTGGCGGTGCCGATGATGATGGGCGCCACCGTGCTTGACGTCTATAAGAGCTATCACTTCCTGACGGCTGGCGACATTCCGATGTTCGCCGTCGGCTTCATCACCGCGTTTATCGTGGCGCTGATTGCCATCAAAACCTTCCTGCAGCTGATTAAGCGCATCTCGTTTATTCCGTTCGCGATCTATCGTTTTATCGTGGCGGCTGCGGTATACGTGGTCTTCTTCTGATGACCCACAGCCCTCAGTCTTTTGGCTGAGGGCAATGCTTTTCCTTCCACGCCGCGACGGCATCAATCCGCCGTTTTGTCAGCTCTTCGCGGATCTCCGGGCCTTTAAACCCTGCCTCGACAACGTCCTTCGTCGGCACCGCTTTTGCCACCTCCCAGGCTTTACGCAGTAAACGTCCCTGCGGGTAGTCGCACGCTTCAAACCCGGTCCGACCGCGCACGTCCGCTTCGCTGGTGAGCGCAATTTGCTCCACGCGCTGGGGCTTGCGCCAGGCGTCGATGTTATCGAACAGCTTCACGATAGTGGCCGGTTTCAGGATGGGGAAGGTGTGGATCAGATCGTGGAATTCGGCCACCAGTTTCGCCAGATCGCGGATTTCGTTCGGCACGCGCAGACGCTGGCACAGCCCCTCGACCAGCTTCACCCCTGCCGGGCCGTGCCCGTGGTGGCGAGGCCAGAATTCTTTAGGGGTTAAGCCTTTGCCGAGATCGTGGCACAGGGTCGAAAAGCGCACGTCCAAGTCAGGGCTGAGCATGGCCGCCATGCTCAGGGTCATCAGCGTATGCACGCCGGTATCAATTTCCGGGTGCCATTTCGCCGGGGCAGGGACGCCAAACAGCGCGTCGATTTCCGGGAACAGCACCTTCAGCGCGCCGCAGTCGCGCAGCACCTGGAAAAAGACCTGCGGATTACGCGTGGTGAGGGCATTTTCCGTCTCTTTCCAGACGCGCTCGGGGGTCAGGTGTTCAAGCTCGCCCGCCTCGGTCATGGCGGTCATCAGCGTCATTGTCTCATCGGCAATACGGAAGCTGAGATGGGCATAGCGCGCGGCAAAGCGGGCTACGCGCAGCACGCGGAGCGGATCTTCAGAAAACGCGGGGGAGACGTGACGTAAAAGGCGGTTGCGCAGATCGTCCTGGCCGCCATAGGCGTCAACGATCTGGCCGTTTTCGTCCTGCGCCAGCGCGTTGATGGTGAGATCGCGACGCAGCAGATCCTGCTCCAGCGTGACGTCCGGCGCGGCATAGCAGGTGAAGCCGGTATAGCCCGAGCCGGATTTCCGCTCGGTACGCGCCAGGGCATACTCTTCACGGCTTTTCGGGTGCAGAAATACGGGAAAATCGCGGCCTACCTGCTGGTAGCCCGCGTCGAGCATCTCTTCCGGGGTGGCGCCCACCACCACCCAGTCTTTATCTTTGACCGGCAGACCTAACAACGCATCACGAACCGCACCACCGACCAGATAACTCTTCACGCCCCACTCTCCCGTTTTCTCTTTTCCAGAATGATACGTAAGTCTGGCAGAGAAGACGAATTAGTTCATCCAGCGGTCTTTACGCTTACGGCTTGGGATCAGATGCGGCAGGACCAGACCCAGCACCAGACCCACGCCCAGCACGCCGCCGCCATACATAAACCACTGCATGATGATGGTGCGCTGTTTGTCATCGAGCTGCAGATTGGCGGCATTCACCTTCTTCTGCGCGACAATCAGCTCGTTTTTCAGCTTCTGGTTCTCTTCCTTCAGGCCGTTAATCACGCCGTCGCTCTGCGCTACCTTCTGCTGCATTTCTGCGGTGCGCTGGTTCCAGGTGCCGTCGATGTTGTTCAGCTTGTCGGTCAGGGTTTTCACCTGATTTTCCAGATCCGGCACGCGGGTGCGCAGGCTAGGGACGGTGCTAAGCTCTTTCAGCGGGATCCAGGACGTACGGCCGGTGCTGTCGCGAACCTGACCATAGTTGGTGTCGGCATTGGTCTGTAACAGGGTGACTTCCTCGCCGGCATTCACCGTGCCCACGAGGCGATAATTATCTCCGGGGCCACTGCGTACCCAGGTGTTCAGTTCGTCAGAAACGTAACGCTTCTCTTCAGCGTGCACTGCGGTTGCGGCGCTAAAAGCGAGTAAAGTAAGTCCAATCAGGCGTAATTTAAGCATCATTAGTCGTTATTTTCATAAATAGTGGAACGATAGTAGTGGCAACAGTGTCTCTACGCAAAGCATTCGTCAGCAATCGGAATCATCTGTGTCACGACTCTGGACATTTACGCCCGACAAATTGCTCATTGCATGGCAATTTGGCGCAAAATACTATGTACTGACAAACAAATGGCGAGGAAGTTCGCCCTCATTGACGCGTCTGTGACGCCCGCAAAAGTACAAGGCTATGGCTCAGGAAATCGAATTAAAATTTATCGTCGAAAAAGACAGCGTTGACGCACTCCGCCAGCATCTGCATACGCTTTCCGGCGAACACCATGCACCGGTACAACTGCTTAATATCTATTACGAAACGCCGGACAACTGGCTGCGTCGCCACAATATGGGCCTGCGCATCCGTGGCGCGAACGGCCGCTACGAGATGACGATGAAAATTGCTGGCCGCGTGGTCGGCGGTTTACATCAGCGTCCGGAATACAATATCGACATCAACCAGCCAGAACTTGAGCTGGAACGTTTTCCGGCGGACGTCTGGCCGGAAGGTGGACTGCCTGCCACGCTGGCGGAACAGGTGCAGCCGCTGTTCAGCACCGATTTCTGGCGTGAGAAATGGCTGGTGACGGAAGGTAAAAGCCGTATCGAAATCGCCCTCGATCTGGGCGACGTGAAGGCGGGTGAGTACCAGGAGCCGATTTGCGAACTGGAGCTTGAGCTGCTGGAAGGGGACGCGAATGACGTGCTGAAGCTGGCGCGCAGGCTGGTGAATCAGTCCGGACTGCGTCAGGGAAGCCTGAGTAAAGCCGCGCGCGGTTACCATCTGGCCGCCGGAAATGCGCCGCGCGTCCTGAAAGAGATGACCATCCTGCACGTTGCGCCGAAAGCCAGCGTTGAGCAGGGTCTGGAAGCCGCGCTGGAGCTGGCGCTTTCGCAGTGGCAGTACCACGAAGAGCTGTGGGCGCGTAATGTGAAGCATGCCAAAACCCACGTGCTGGCGGCCATTGCACTGGTGCGCCATACCCTGGCGCTGTTCGGCGGTATCGTTCCTCGCAAAGCGAGCGCTCACTTACGTGATCTGCTGACGCAAACCGAAACGCTGATGCTCTCGGACGTCTCCGCGCAAACGGCGATCTACAGCCCGCAAGCCGCTGCCGCAAAACTGGCGCTAACCGAGTTTCTGGTCACGCGCGGCTGGCGCGCCTTCCTGGATGCGAAAGCAGAGGCCAAAATCGCGGAAAACTTTAAGCGTTTCGCGGACATTCATCTTTCCCGCCATGCTGCCGAGCTGAAGAGCACCTTTGCGTATCCGCTCGGCGATAAGTATGGCGATCAGCTGCCCCGCCTTTCGCGCAACATCGACAGCATGCTGCTCCTTTCCGGTGCCTACGACGGGCCACGGGCGCAGGCCTGGCTGGAAAACTGGCAGGGGCTGAAGCATGCCATTGAAACCCGCCAGCATATTGAGATTGAGCATTTCCGTAACGAGGCCATTTCGCAGGAGCCGTTCTGGCTGCACAGCGGAAAACGTTAACTCTGGCAAGGAACCCCCAAAATGCCGCTTTCTTCGCAGTTACAGCAGCAGTGGCAGACCGTTTGCGAACGTCTGCCCGAGTCATTACCGGCGTCATCGTTAAGCGAGCAGGCCAGGAGCGTGCTCGCCTTCAGTGATTTTGTGCAGGAAAGTATCACCGCTAATCCGGACTGGCTGGCGGAGCTTGAAAATGCCCCCCCGCAGGCGGACGAGTGGCGGCAGTATGCCGGCTGGCTGCACACCGCGCTGGCGGAGGTAGCGGATGAAGCCTCGCTGATGCGCGTTCTGCGCCAGTTCCGCCGTCGGGTAATGGTACGCATTGCCTGGGCGCAGTCGCTGGCGCTGGTGAGCGAAGAGAGTACCTTGCAGCAGTTGAGTGAGCTGGCGCAAACGCTGATTGTCGCCGCGCGCGACTGGCTCTACGCCGCCTGCTGTAAAGAGTGGGGCACGCCGTGCAGTGAGGAAGGGGTTCCTCAGCCGCTGCTGATTCTGGGGATGGGCAAGCTGGGCGGCTGCGAGCTGAACTTCTCCTCCGATATCGACCTGATTTTTGCCTGGCCAGAGAACGGCTCCACGCGCGGCGGGCGTCGCGAGCTGGACAACGCCCAGTTCTTTACCCGCCTCGGCCAGCGCCTGATTAAGGCGCTGGACCAGCCGACGCAGGACGGCTTTGTCTACCGCGTGGACATGCGCCTGCGCCCGTTTGGCGACAGCGGCCCGCTGGTGCTGAGCTTTGCCGCGCTGGAGGATTATTACCAGGAGCAGGGGCGCGACTGGGAGCGTTACGCGATGGTTAAAGCGCGGATCATGGGCGACAGCGACGACGCCTACGCCAACGAGCTGCGCGCCATGCTGCGCCCGTTCGTGTTCCGTCGCTATATCGACTTCAGCGTGATTCAGTCCCTGCGCAATATGAAAGGGATGATTGCCCGCGAGGTGCGCCGTCGTGGGCTGAAGGACAACATTAAGCTCGGCGCGGGCGGCATCCGCGAAATCGAATTTATCGTCCAGGTCTTCCAGCTGATTCGCGGCGGGCGCGAGCCGTCGCTGCAGTCCCGCTCGCTGCTGCCGACGCTGAGCGCCATTGAGCAGCTGCACCTGCTGCCGGACGGCGACGCGCAAACCCTGCGCGAGGCCTATCTGTTCCTGCGTCGTCTGGAAAACCTGCTGCAAAGCATCAACGACGAACAGACCCAGACCCTGCCGGGCGATGACCTGAATCGGGCGCGTCTGGCCTGGGGGATGCGCGTGGAAAACTGGTCAACGCTGATCGAACGGCTGGACGAACACATGGCAGGCGTGCGCCGCATCTTTAACGATCTGATTGGCGACGACGAAAGTGAATCGCCGGACGATGCGATCTCCGAGCACTGGCGCGAGCTGTGGCAGGACGCGCTTCAGGAAGATGACACCACGCCGGTGCTGACGCACTTGACCGACGACGCGCGCCATCGCGTGGTGGCGCTGATCGCCGATTTCCGTCTTGAGCTGAACAAGCGCGCCATCGGCCCGCGCGGTCGGCAGGTGCTGGATCACCTGATGCCGCACCTGCTGAGCGAGGTCTGCTCGCGCGCGGATGCGCCGGTGCCGCTGTCGCGCATGATGCCGCTGCTGAGCGGGATTATCACCCGTACCACCTATCTTGAGCTGTTGAGCGAGTTCCCGGGGGCACTCAAGCACCTGATTTCCCTCTGTGCCGCCTCGCCGATGGTGGCCAACAAGCTGGCACGTTACCCGCTGCTGCTGGACGAGCTGCTCGATCCGAATACCCTCTATCAGCCGACGGCGACCGACGCCTACCGGGACGAGCTGCGCCAGTATCTGCTGCGCGTGCCGGAAGAGGACGAGGAGCAGCAGCTGGAGGCGCTGCGCCAGTTTAAGCAGGCCCAGATGCTGCGCGTGGCGGCCGCGGATATCGCCGGAACGCTGCCGGTGATGAAAGTGAGCGATCACTTAACCTGGCTCGCGGAAGCGATTATTGACGCGGTCGTGCAGCAGGCGTGGGTGCAGATGGTTGCCCGCTACGGCCAGCCGAAGCACCTGGCCGACCGAGAGGGGCGCGGCTTTGCGGTGGTCGGCTACGGCAAGCTCGGCGGCTGGGAGCTGGGATACAGCTCCGATCTGGATTTAATTTTCCTCCACGACTGCCCGGTTGACGTGATGACCGACGGCGAGCGCGAAATCGACGGTCGTCAGTTTTATCTTCGCCTTGCCCAGCGCATCATGCACCTGTTCAGCACCCGCACCTCGTCGGGCATTTTGTACGAAGTGGATGCGCGCCTGCGTCCGTCCGGCGCGGCGGGCATGCTGGTCACCTCGACGGAGTCCTTCGCCGACTACCAGAAGAGTGAAGCCTGGACGTGGGAGCATCAGGCGCTGGTGCGCGCCCGCGTGGTGTATGGCGATCCGCAGCTCAAAACGCAGTTCGATGCCATCCGTAAAGCGGTGATGACCACCGTGCGCGAGGGCAGCACGCTGCAAACGGAAGTGCGCGAAATGCGCGAGAAAATGCGCGCGCACCTGGGCAATAAGCATCGCGATCGCTTTGATATTAAAGCCGACGAGGGCGGCATTACCGATATTGAGTTCATTACCCAGTATCTGGTGCTGCTCCACGCGCACGACAAGCCGAAGCTGACGCGCTGGTCCGACAACGTGCGCATTCTGGAGCTGCTGGCGCAAAACGACATTATGGACGAGCAGGAGGCGCAGGCCTTAACCCGCGCCTACACCACGCTGCGCGACGAGCTTCATCACCTTGCGCTGCAGGAGCAGCCGGGCCACGTGGCGCTGGACCGTTTTGTCGCAGAGCGCGCCCAGGTAACGGCAAGCTGGCAGAAATGGCTGGTGGAGCCGTGCGTAACAAATCAAGTGTGATATTATCGCGCGCAAATTGTGAATCTTTCTGGAGTCAGGAATGAAAGTAACACTGCCAGAGTTTGAACGTGCTGGAGTAATGGTTGTCGGGGATGTGATGCTGGATCGCTACTGGTATGGGCCGACCAGCCGCATCTCTCCGGAAGCGCCGGTACCCGTCGTTAAGGTCGACACCATTGAAGAGCGTCCCGGCGGCGCGGCAAACGTGGCGATGAACATTGCCTCCCTGGGCGCGCAGTCGCGTCTGGTGGGCTTAACCGGCATTGACGATGCGGCCCGCGCGCTGAGCAAGTCGCTGGCGGACGTGAACGTGAAGTGCGACTTCGTTTCGGTTCCGACCCACCCCACGATTACCAAGCTGCGCGTGCTGTCGCGCAACCAGCAGCTGATCCGCCTCGACTTTGAAGAAGGATTTGAAGGCGTCGATCCCGAGCCGCTGCACGAGCGCATCAACCAGGCTCTGGGCAATATCGGCGCGCTGGTGCTGTCCGACTACGCGAAAGGCGCGCTGGCCAGCGTGCAGACGATGATCCAGCTGGCGCGTAAAGCGAATGTGCCGGTGCTAATCGACCCGAAAGGCACCGACTTTGAGCGCTATCGCGGCGCGACGCTGCTGACGCCAAACCTCTCCGAGTTTGAAGCGGTGGCGGGCAAATGCAAAACCGAGGAAGAGCTGGTTGAGCGCGGCATGAAGATCATTGCTGACTTCGAGCTGTCCGCGCTGCTGGTGACCCGCTCCGAGCAGGGGATGACGCTGCTGCAGCCGGGCAAGGCGCCGCTTCACATGCCGACTCAGGCGCAGGAAGTCTACGACGTGACCGGTGCCGGTGATACGGTGATCGGCGTGCTGGCGGCGACGCTGGCCGCGGGCAATTCCCTGGAAGAGGCGTGTTACTTCGCCAACGCCGCGGCGGGCGTGGTGGTCGGCAAGCTCGGGACATCAACCGTTTCGCCAATCGAGCTGGAAAACGCGGTGCGCGGCCGTGCGGACACCGGTTTTGGCGTCATGACCGAAGACGAGCTGAAGGTGGCCGTCGCCGCCGCGCGCAAGCGCGGTGAAAAAGTGGTGATGACCAACGGCGTGTTCGACATTCTGCACGCGGGCCACGTCTCTTATCTGGCGAACGCGCGCAAGCTGGGCGATCGTCTGATTGTGGCGGTCAACAGCGATGCGTCGACCAAACGCCTGAAGGGCGAAACGCGTCCGGTGAACCCGCTGGAGCAGCGCATGATCGTGCTCGGCGCGCTGGAGGCCGTGGACTGGGTGGTGTCGTTTGAAGAAGACACGCCGCAGCGCCTGATTGCCGGGATTCTGCCGGACCTGCTGGTAAAAGGCGGGGATTACAAGCCGGAGCAAATCGCGGGCAGCGAAGAGGTCTGGGCCAACGGCGGCGAGGTGATGGTGCTCAACTTTGAGGACGGGTGTTCAACCACCAACATCATCAAGAAGATCCAGAAAGACAGTCAGTAAAAAAACGGGCCAGTAGGCCCGTTTTTTATGTCGGGTGGCGGCTGCGCCTTACCCGACCTACGCGTTCATGTAGGCCCGGTAAGGCGTAGCCGCCACCGGGCACAACAGGCCGCACTTACTCCTGGTCGTCCACCGGTGGAATAGCCGGTGCCGGCTTCACTTCTTCCGGTGCATTACGGTTTTCCAACTCGGTCAGACGCTGTTCCAGCAGCGCCAGCTTCTCGCGGGTGCGCAACAGCACCTGGGTCTGCACGTCAAACTCTTCGCGGCTGACTAAATCAAGGCGAACCAGCTGGGCCTGCAGCGTCTGGCGGATTTTCTTTTCGACGTCATCACCAAATTCACGAATGCCTTTTGGCATGGATTCGTGAACCTGACGCGCGATCTGCTCAATTTTCTTCGGGTCAATCATCGTGGCTTCCCTTGATAAAACGGTGTTGATGAACATTGTAGCGCGTCATGCCCGGGGTAAACAAAATTGTTTGATGCTTATGCATTGCCCAGGATAATCAATAGCGTTATAGTTATCTCGCTTATTCTCAGGGCGGGGCGAAATTCCCCACCGGCGGTAAATCAGCTTAACGCTGAAAGCCCGCGAGCGCTTTGGGTGAATTCTCAAAGGTCAGCAGATCCGGTGTAATTCCGGGGCCGACGGTTAGAGTCCGGATGGGAGAGAGTAACGATCCAGTCGGGCATGGGCCCGCTCACGTTATCTTTTTGCCGCTTATACGGCGCTCCTAAGACTGCCCTGATTCTGGTAACCATAATGTTAATGAGGTTTTTTTACCATGAATCAGACGCTACTTTCCTCTTTTGGCACTTCAACTCAACGTGTTGAACATGCACTGGATGCACTGCGCGAAGGCCGCGGTGTGATGGTGCTTGACGATGAAAACCGTGAAAACGAAGGCGACATGATTTTCGCCGCCGAAAACATGACCGTTGAACAGATGGCGCTGACCATCCGTCACGGCAGCGGCATCGTCTGCCTGTGTATTAACGAAGATCGTCGTAAGCAGCTTGAGCTGCCGATGATGGTCGAAAACAACACCAGCGCCTTCGGGACCGGTTTTACCGTAACCATTGAAGCCGCGCACGGCGTGACCACCGGTGTGTCTGCGGCTGACCGTCTGACCACCGTACGTGCTGCGATTGCTGATGATGCGAAGCCATCCGATCTGCACCGTCCTGGCCACGTCTTCCCGCTGCGTGCGCAGGCTGGCGGCGTGCTGACCCGTGGCGGCCACACCGAGGCGACGATCGACCTGGTGACGCTGGCGGGCTTCAAACCTGCTGGCGTGCTGTGTGAACTGACCAACGATGACGGCACCATGGCGCGCGCGCCGGAGTGCATCACCTTTGCGCGTTTGCACAATATGCCGGTGGTGACGATTGAAGATCTGGTGGAGTACCGCCAGGCGCACGAGCGCAAAGCCAGCTGAAACCGCTGATGTGAAAAAGCCGGGGAAACCCGGCTTTTTTGTGCCTAGTGGTAGTTGATTTTAAACAGCACTACCGTTTCGAACGGGCCGGACTGAATGGCTTTTCCCGCGTCAGGGGAGAGTTCCGCCGTATAGGTTTGTTCATAGTTCAACGTACTCCCGGTGAAATCCGCATACTCTTCGTAGTGGTTGTAGGTATAAGGCTCGGTTCCGTTCAGGATGCGTAGCTTTAATCCATTCCCAATCAACAGCGCGGTGTCGTTTTCTGACAGCGATTCCGTGGTGTAGAACGACGAGTCCATTTTAAAGCCATCTGAACACTGTGCGTCCTGCACTTTGGTGGTTTTTACCGTAAAGGTGCGCTTGCGCGTCTGCTGATTCACGATGTCGCGGGCGCTGAAGGTCCCGAAATCAATCTCCTGGTTCTCAGGAAAAATGCTGAAGGTGGCGCCGCAGTCGAGGACGGTAATGTTATTCAACCCGTTGATGTGGTACTTGAGGTTTTTGGCGTCGGCCATCTGGTTGACCCCGCCTTTTCCGTCAAACTGCACCACGATGTAGTCCCCCAGCGAACTTATGTAGCCGTGTGGCGGAACGGCCTTGATGCGGACGTAAAGGCGCAGTCGGGCGATGAACGTGCGCGTGGTGTGAATATCATTGGCATTGCCTGAGCAAAGCCGGTTCTCCCACCCCATTTGCTTGATTTGCTCCGGGGTGTACATGGTGATGTTGTTATTATCAAGGCACTGGCGGGTATCTACGCCGTTAGGCTGTCCCGTCGCATCATAATCCATGCCTTCATAAGTCACACCCAGCTCGTAGTAGGGATCGGAAGCGGACGGATAGGGGTTGACCCAGGCATAGACGTCCTCTTTTTCGAAGCTGCCCGCCACATCGTGGTTACAGGTGACCGGGATTTTAATGTCGTCGGATTCCCAGATCTTTTGCCCCACCTGTGCGTTGCTGGGGATGGCGAACGGGGTGATCGTTTTTGTCTCTTCCACCGGGCCGCCCTGAGCGCCCAGATAGCAGTCGAGCGCCAGCGCGGCTTTTAAGGGGAGTAGCGCCAGCAGCGTGGCGATCAAAACGTTAGTGAGCTTTCGCATCGCTTTTGGCCTTCGCATCCTTAAGCTGGCAGGTCGACGCGCCCTGGCAGGTCGCGTCAAGCTTTCTCAGCGCGCCGTAATCGTCAATGTAGCCAATGCTGTAATAGCTACCGTGATAGCCGCCCGTGGCAACCGAAGAGGTGGCAAAAGGCGCGAGCATCAGGCTGTCAAAGCCGGGCAGCATGGTTTTACCGTTTTTGCTCAGCCACGCGAGAGTGAGGTAATAGGGCGTGGGGTTGTGGATGGTCAGCCCTGTTGCCGTTGCCGTCACCTCCATGCGCATTTCAGAACGGTCGCCTGCTTTTTTCACGATGGCCTTCGGACGCCAGAACAGCTTGATGCGGCTCTGCATGGCGACCTGCATAACGCTGCGGTCATCGTTGAGGCTGGCGCTTTTTGGCGGCACTTCGCGCAGGTTGAAGTAGAAGAGCGATTCCCGATCTTTTGGCAGCGCGCTGGTGGCCGCCTGCTTAACGATCCTGACCTGGGATGACGATCCGGGCTCAATGCGCTGGATTGGAGGAAGCGCCATAAAGTGGTTGTCCTCCTTATGGCCCTTTTCGTCTTCGATCCAGGAGAGTGCAAGATAGGGCAGCGCTTTGCTCTGGTTATCGACCTTCAGGCTGCTGGCCTTGTCGGTTTCGGGAAAAACGATGCGGGTACGATCCAGATTGATGGCGGCCTGGGTGGTGAATGCTGTGCCGATCAACATCAGGCACAGGCTTTTCAGTGGAGTGAGTTTCATCATGATTTACTGACACGGCAGCATAAGCTGCGAAAGGTTAGTGAGGTGTGAAGGCAGCGTGAAGCGACACTGGCTGGCGTCGCCCCAGGTTACCAGGAATTGCTGCTCGGGCTGGACGGCGCCCAGCCAGATATGACCTTCGTCGGCGACGATGCCCACGTCTTTCCCGCTCTCCGCCAGCTGGACGCGCGCGCCCAGCGGTGGCGTGCCCGACGCGGTGCGCAGGATACCCGCGACATCATTTCCCGCCCGGGTGGCAATCTGGCGGTAGCCAATAGCGCCTTCCGTCCAGGTTGAGGTCATGACGCGGTTATCCACGTCAACGCCTTCGGGGAGATCGTTCAGGTTGACCTGCACGCTCGACGGTGAGTAGCTGGAGAAGGATGGCAGCACCCCGATCCCGAAAGCGTTGGTCTGGTCCCGCGACATGTTGAGCGGAATATTGCCGATGCCGTCCGTGCTGACCATGACCCGCGGCTCGTTGCCGTAGCTGCGACGGTGGAGGTCCATGCCTTTTGCCGTGCCGGTGAACGATCCATTCCAGCTGGCGCTCAGGGAGCTGTACTCATTCGCCTTGTAACTTCCTGAGACGTTGAGATCGCCAAGCGAGGAGTAGTGCTGGTAGTTTCCGCTGAACTGTGCGCCCGCGTCGGCCTGCTTGCTTTCGGTACCGGCAGAGACGCCCCAGGTGTTGTTCCGGTCGGCGGTGTCGTACCACGAGACGGTCTGGCTCAGGTTGTCGCTGTTGCGCAGGTCGTAGCTGAGACGATGATCAGGATCCAGCGGCACGCTGAGGGACAGATAGAACTGATTGTCGTCTTCGCGATCTTCATAGTGGGTTTTGCTGAACGAGACCGAAACGCCGAGGTTTTTCCAGCGGCCCAGATCGAAGTTATATCCCGCGGTCAGGCTGCCGGTATTGGACGGCGCGTCATCCCACCAGGTCTGACGGAGCAGGCTGAGGTAAAGATTAAGCGACAGCGCGGGAATGTACTGGCTGGCCGTAATGCTAAACGTCTGTTTTTCCGTCTGGCCGTCATTATTGTCGCGGTCCAGGTAGCGCGCGTAGCTCAGGAACTGCGGATCGGAGTAACGGTAGCTGGCCAGGGTGAGCTGGCTTCCCGTGGTATCAAAGCGTTTGCTGTAGTTTACGCGATAGCTGTAGCCCGTCTGAGAAGCCTTGTCCGGGAGCTGGCTGGTCGCCTGGGTCACATCGAAGGAGATAGCCCCGAGCAGCGCGAGGTTCTGCCCGATACCCGCTGCGACAGAGCGATAGTTATCCCCGTCGGCGAGCGTGCCGCCGTACAGCGAGGTGTTGGAGAGCACTCCCCACGAAAACTCGCCGCTCATAAAGGCGCTGTCCTCAACGGCATGCGACGCGTTTTCTCGGGGTTTACCTGCGGCAAGCTTGTAGCGAACCTGACCCTTTCGCGTCAGGAAGGGGACGGAGGCGGCAGAGACCTGAAACGTGCTAACGCGACCGTCTTCTTCGGTAACTTTCACGTCAAGCGTGCCCTGAACGGACTGGTTCAAATCCTGAATCACAAACGGGCCGGGCGGCACCTTGGTTTGATAAATCACGCGGTCAGAGAGGCTCACCGTGACCGTGGCGTTGGTTTGCGCAATCCCGGCGATTTGCGGCGCATAGCCGCGAAGGGACCAGGGCAGCATGCGCTCGTCGCTGATCAGCGAAGCCCCGGTATAGGTAAAGGCATCAAAGATGGCGGACTGAAAGTCCGTCTCACCCAGCGTCAACTTCGCGCCGAGCGTCGGCAGCGGACGGAACATATAGACGCGCGAGAAGCGGCCGTCATGGGTTGAACCACTGTCGGCATGCGTTTGGGTGTACTGATAATCGCTGCGCAACCGCCACGCGCCCAGGTTGGCGCCTGCCGTACCGTAGGCATTGGCATTGTCCGTGCTGCTGCCTTCCTGCGGCTGATAATGGCTGGCAAAGAGGTTGTAGTCCAGCAGCACGCCGGCCACGCCGTTGTCCCAGGTGGAGGGCGGCATCCAGTCGTTCGGACGAAATTGCAGCATAGCCTGCGGCACCGTCACGTGCAGCGTTTGGGTGGACTGCTCGAAGCGAAATTTGATATCCGGTAGTGGGGTAAAATCAACGCAGCCCTGACTGAGCGTTAACGTCTGGCGAATGTTATCCTGCAGGCCAAAAGTATCGGCCAGTTCCGCAGGAATACAAACTTCCGCTTTATTGTTGACCTCTTTCCACGTCAGTTCCCAACCGTTTGCCAGGGGGATGTCATTGATTGCGATAGTGACGAAATAACGCCCGGGCGTGACGGACGTTTCTTCTTTAAAGCGTGAGAGATCGATGCTTGACCGTAAATCTTTATCAATAGCATTGATATTAAATTCAGTGCCCGAGGCGGCATGCGAGAGCATGAAGGCAGCAATGATGATTATCCATTGTGATTTATTTTTCATCATTCTGTTACTCGAAGAAATAAAAAGCCGACTGGCAAACATCACCAGTCGGTATAACGGATCATGTTTAAAACTTATTTATACTGCAGCACATAGCTAGCGTTAGCTTCGACCTGGCCCGCGGTGGCCGTCGTGCCGGTCGGGACTTCCATACGTGCTTTAAAGTGCAGCGTCTGGGTGGCTGAACCCGACAGCAGATCCACGGATTTTGCGGTCCCGAGGGTGATGTTCGCTTCCGCGTTGTCCAGCAGGCGGACGCCGACGTTCTGCGCACCGTTTGCATAGGTGTTGCTCAGCAGGCTGGTATCTGTAGCGTTGGTTGCGGTGCTGGAGAAGGTCACTTCTACCTTAGTAATTGGGTCCGCTGTTTCATCCTCCGGGTCTTCCAGCTGACAGTTCTCGAGGTTGATGTCTACCGCAACGGGGGTGGACTTCTTGTTCGCATTGATAACGGCGGTGGTTACTTCGCCGAGATCGACTTCTTTATCAACACTGTCTGGCGCAATGCTGCAAGGTGCGTCAATAACAACGCCCTTAAATTTAATTTTTCCGGAACCCTGATCGGCTGCAAATGCTGAACCAGAGACAATCGTCGCCATTGCAATGGCTAACAGTGCTTTTTTACCTGCATGCATGAAAATATCCTTTTCCAATGAATTCATAATCTGAATGATATATTTCAGAAAATTACCATGAGATTATATCTATGGAAAAAGCGGGAATGCTATTAGCTGTGCTTAAAAATAAATGTAGGCGACTTTAAAATATAGCCAAGGGTGAGCTTTATCGTGTGATTTTAAAGGAGAAGCTAATTTTTTGCTCATTTGTCGCGATATTTATATTGTTATAATAATATCTTATTTAAATATTGACTTTCAGAAAATAAATAGATGTAAAAATACGTAAAAAAAGCGAGGCAATATAAGCAGAAATTTCTTTTACCGAAATTATTAATTTTTGATATGTTTGCCACCGCCACGCGGTGGCAACATGATGTTAGCCGATACCCGCAGCCTGGAGCAGGACCAGGCTGAGACCCATCACCGACATTCCGCACAGTACGCCGTAGCTTGGGTTGTTGTTCGGATCGATCTCTTTCGCCAGCGGCATTAATTCATCCACGGAGAGCGCCACCATAATTCCGGCTACTGCAGCCATAATGGCTGCCATGACGACCGGCGAGACCAGGCTGCCGAGGATCAACCATGCCAGGACGCCTCCCAAAATTTCAGCCATGCCGGAAATCCCTGCCCAGAACACCGCTGTGCGTTTCGAGCCCGTGGCGGCATACACCGGTCCGGCGACGGCCAGGCCTTCAGGTATATTGTGTAAGGCGACCGCTAACGCGATGCCGAAGCCCATCTCAAGATTGCTGCTGGCCGTAACGTAAGTCGCGACCCCTTCAGGAAAATTATGCAGGCTGATGCCAAGCGTTAACAGCACGGCGGTGCGCTTGATATTGCGCGGTATGGGCGTCACGTTTTTCTGCATTAAATCCTGCGGATGCGCGTGGGGTAGCATCCGATCGAGGCCAAAGTATCCCAGCAGGCCAAAAACAAACATGCCGTAACCCAGCAGCGGAGACATGCCTTCCGTGCCCAGCGCGGCAGGCAGCATTTCCATCAGGGAGATAAGCAGCATGATCCCGGCCGCAAAGCCCAGTGAAAAGGCCAGCACGCGGTTAGAGGGCTTTTGACCGAGCACGCCGAGGATCGCACCGATAAAGGTCGCGGCACCCGCGAGTATGGTCAGGATCAAGGGGACTGACATGTACGGCTCCTTATGATAATGATTATCATTAATATAAATGATTCATTTCTGGCAAAGCGAGGGGCAAACCTCGGCTTTACACATTCCTTACATTCAAATTTCCTGATGATGATCTTCACGCTTATCTGCGTTCATCTTCGTCAGATAGCGCGTAATCTGACACCATTAATTTGACACCTTCTGTAAGGATATCACCATGACTTCTTCCCGTATGCCAGCCCTGTTTTTAGGTCACGGTAGCCCTATGAACGTTCTGGAAGACAACGTCTATACCCGTGCCTGGCGTCGTCTGGGCGAGACGCTGCCGCGTCCGAAAGCGATCGTGGTGGTGTCAGCGCACTGGTTCACCCGCGGCACGGGCGTGACCGCCATGGAAGCGCCGAAAACTATTCATGATTTTGGCGGCTTCCCCCAGGCGCTGTACGACACGCACTATCCTGCTCCCGGCTCGCCTGAGCTGGCTCAGAGGCTGGTGGAGCTGCTGGCTCCCGTGCCGGTTGCGCTCGATAAAGAAGCCTGGGGTTTTGACCATGGCTCGTGGGGCGTGCTGATTAAGATGTATCCTGATGCGGATATCCCGATGGTGCAGCTCAGCATCGACAGCACTAAGCCAGCCGCCTGGCATCTGGAGATGGGCCGCAAGCTGGCGACGCTGCGTGATGAAGGCATTATGCTGATTGCCAGCGGCAACGTGGTGCACAACCTGCGTACCGCACGCTGGCACGGTGAGAACACGCCGTACCCGTGGGCAACCTCTTTTAACGACTACGTTAAGGCAAACCTGACCTGGCAAGGCCCGGTTGAAGCGCATCCGCTGGTTAATTACCTGGATCACGAAGGCGGTTCGCTCTCTAACCCAACGCCGGAACACTTCCTGCCGCTGCTGTACGTGCTTGGCGCGTGGAATGGTCAGGAACCGGTTACGATCCCGGTCGATGGTATCGAGATGGGGAGTCTGAGTATGCTGTCGGTGCAGATTGGGTAAAAACATGCCGGGTGGCGGCTTTGCCTTACCCGGCCTACGTGTCGCGTGTAGGCCCGGTAAGCGTAGTGTATGACCGGATACATAGGTGACAGATCAGACCGGGAACATAGGTAACACTTTTAGTCTATCCGGATCACACTCTGGGTTCTTCGGTCGTAGTACGCAAGCGTTATTCCGTTAAAGATGATGGCCTCAAGGCCATCATCCTGTTCTTCCAGCATGATGTACTCATCAGTAAGCGCTTCACTCAGGAATACCGTCCCCTTTTTCCCCATATAGAGTGTACCCCTCGATTTTACCCTGTAGACTGCACATCCTTCCGGATAAGCATATTCAGGCACACGGCCATCCCAGCGTCGGTCCGAGGGCTGCCATACCGTTCCGGGTGTTGCACCCGCCAGTGCTTCATGCGGCCTTTCGTGGTTAAATTCTTCCCGGTAATCAGTGAACCACCGCTGCTGTTCTTCCATCGTCATGAAGGTGTTGCCCTGTTTCACCGCACTTTTCAGGGAACGGTGCATCCGCTCATGGCGTCCATTTTCTTCCGGATGACCCTTTCTGTACGCTCCGGCCTGATACCCAGCTTGATTAGCCAGACGGCAAGACGACTTAATCCGGCTATCCCTGTTCCCGCGAAGGGCTGACCATTATCGGTTCTGAGCACTTCCGGCAGACCGTATTCCAGGAACGCCTCTGTCAGGCACTCTCTGACGAAGGGTTCACTCTCCCGGTGTGTTCCCCGGCAGCTCAGCAGATACCGGCTGTGATTGTCGGTTAGCGTGAAGGGATGGCAGTACTCTCTGCTCAGCAGCCTGAACTTGCCTTTAAAATCAGCGCTCCAGACCTGATTGTTCTCGCTGATGACGGTCAGAGGCTGGCGATTACCCGGGGTCCTGCGTTTTCGCTTTTTATCCGGAACCAGGCCTTCACGCTTGAGGATATCGCCGATAGTGCTGGCAGCAGGAACGGTAAAATCGACGTGATGATTAAGCAGCCACATCCGCAGTTTTTTCGGGCCCCAGTCAGGGTGTTTTTGACGCAGGGCAGTGAGGTGACCGACGACATCATCAGGAACCGTCCGGGAACGGGAGCGTGGGGCGCGCGACCGGTCAGAGAGAGATGAGAGGTCAGAAGGGTCAAAACGTTGAAGCCATTTATAGCCGGTTTTACGGCTGATGCCAAAAAGGCGGCAAAGCGCGGAGAAGGAGTCCGTACCTGCATGGCAGGCACGGATAAAATCAAGACGTTGCATAGGTCAGGTCTCAGTCCAGGGCATAGTGAGTCTCCTCTTCTATGCCAGTTATAACTGTTACCCATGTATCCGGTCTAAAGTGTTACCCATGTTGCCGGTTCATACCTAGCGCCACCGGGCAAGTCTTACTCCACAAAAATATGCGGATAGAACCGTGACAGATCCTGCGTGATCAGCGCGCGATCTTCGCGAATGCCGATCCCGGCCGGCTGGTCGTTGATGAGCCAGCTGCCAATCAGCGTATAGCTGTCGCCAAACTTCGGCAGCTGCCAGAACGCCTGGACGATCATCCCTTCTTCGCCGTACGGCCCTTCGACCGCTTCCAGCGTCTTACCGTTTTCGATAATCGACACGTTGGCGCCTTCGCGGGAGAAGATCGGCTTAACGACGTATTTCTCCATTTGCGGATAATCGTCTTCCGCAAAGTAGGCGGGCAGCAGGTTCGGATGATTCGGGAACATCTCCCAGAGCATCGGCAGCAGGGCTTTATTGGAGATGATGCTCTTCCAGGCCGGCTCCAGCCAGCGTACGCCAGCGTCTTCCAGCTTGGTGGAGAACATTTCGCGCAGCATGTATTCCCACGGATAGAGCTTGAACAGGTTGCTGATGACCTGATCCTGCATATCCGTAAACTGGCCTTTTTCACCCAGGCCGATGTCCTCGATATAGAGAAACTCGGTCGCCACTTCCGCTTCGGCGGCGCAGTCCTGGAGATACTGAACCGTGCCGCGGTCTTCTTCCGTATCGCGGCAGCAGGCGAGATGCAGCAGGTTAAAGCCAAACTGTTCGCGCAGCTCGGCGAAGCGCTCGATCAGCTTTTCCTGCAGGCTGTTGAACTGGTCGCTGCCTTCCGGCAGGTTTCCGGCATTGGCCTGGTCTTCCAGCCAAATCCACTGGAAGAACGCCGCTTCGTACAGCGAGGTTGGCGTATCGGCGTTGTTTTCCAGAAGCTTCGGGTCACCTTTGCCGTCCCACGCCAGATCCAGGCGAGAGTAAAGCGAAGGCTGATTCGTTTTCCACGACTGACGGACAAAGCTCCAGGTGTGCTTTGGAATGCGGAATTTGGCCATCAGCTCGTCGCTGTCGATGACTTTCTCCACCACTTTCAGGCACATCTGGTGCAGCTCGGCCGTCACCTCTTCCAGTTTTTCAACCTGGGCGAGCGTGAGCTTGTAGTAGGCATCTTCACACCAGTACGGTTCGCCGTACATGGTGTGGAAGTTAAAACCGTACTCGGTGGCTTTTTCGCGCCAGTCCGGACGCTCGGTGATACTGACTCGTTCCATGATCAGCCGCCCATTGAGCGAGTAGAGGAGGTGCCTGATGCACTACGCTGCATGCTGGTCTGTTTCGCCACGGACTCACCAAACCCGCCGCGGGTGATGGTGCTGGTCGTCGCAGGCTTGGGCGCCATCGCCGTTTTCGGCACGGTCACGGTACGGCCTGGCGTCGCTGCGCCGTAGCCTTTACCGCTGGCATCGGTGTATTGACCGTAAGCCGGGCTGGCCGGGTTTTTCGAACTAAACAGCGGCTGCTGCTGGTAGCCTGCGCCGCCGCCCATCAGACGGCCCATCATGTAGCCGGCCATCAGCGGCATCCAGAAGCTGCCGCTGGACTGTGCCTGCGCCTGATTTTCAGGCGCGGTGCCGGCCTGCGCCGGTGCCTGCTGGCACTGACCTTCGCCAAACTCCGCTACGCAGTCTTCGCGCGAGGCATACTTCGGCGCGGTGCGTTCCGCTTCTTTCAGCGCGCTCGTGTAGGCCGTTTTACATTCGGCCGCTTTACCGGTGGCGGCAGAGCAGTCGTCCGCGTTTTGATACAGGGAAACCGTTTCGTCGTTTTTCTCACAGCCTGCCAGCATAAAGACGGCGGTAACCGCCAGCGCGACAGGGGTGAGGTGACGCGCATTCCAGCTTTTGCGGAACGACGCGTGATTAATCGTTTTTGTCCGTTTCATATTTGTCTTCCAGGACCCAGTGGTAATAACGCTCAGGATAGAGGATGAGTGGTTGAAAATGAAGCGAAGAGGGGCGGAATCAGGGGGATCTTTACGTTGGCTTACGTTCGGATGTGATTCAGATGCTCCCTCTCCCTGTGGGAGAGGGCCGGGGTGAGGGCATCAAGCCGCAGTGGGCCTGATGACGCTCTTAGTTACGGAACGGATTGTTGCCTTTGCTGGCAGGCGCGGTGGTGCGCGCGGCGGCAGGCTGTGCCGCAGGGGCGCTGCCGTTAGCGTTGAAGTTATCAACCGCGGCAACCTGCTGCGGGTTCTCCGGCGCAACGCTGTCCGGAGAGGTGGAGACCGGTTTGCCCAGCGCGCTGTTCAGCATCTGCAGATCCTGCTCGTTCAGCGTACCCAGAGCCTGCTTAATGTTCAGCTGGTTAATCAGGTACTGGTAGCGCGCGCTGGAGAGCAGCTGCTTCGCGTTGTACAGCGTGGTGGTGGCGTCGAGCACGTCAACAATCGTACGCGTACCGACCGAGTAACCCGCTTCCATCGCGTCCAGAGAGCTCTGTGCAGACACAACGGCCTGTTTATAGGCGTTGATGCTGCTGATAGAGGCGTTCACGTTGTTGAAGGAAGAACGTACGGTCTGCACCACGTTGCGGTGGGCGCTTTCCAGCTGCTCGCTCGCGCCAACAAAGTTGTACTGCGCCTGTTTCACCTGAGAGTTGACCTGGCCGCCCTGATACAGCGGCAGGGAGAAGCTCAGGCCCACTTTGTTCTGGCCTAAGTTGCTGTCGTCATACTGGGACGTATTGGTTTTAGAGCCGCTATAGGTGGTATCAGAGACGCCGGTAGACGCGCTCAGGCTCAGGGTTGGCAGGTGGCCGTCCTGCGCCTGGCGAATTTGCTCGCGTGCCAGATCCTGGCTCAGACGCGCCTGCAGCAAGCTCAGGTTGCGGTTTTCCGCCTCTTTCAGCAGGGCGTTAACGGCCTGCGGCTTATCCGTTTTGAAGCTGTCGACGTTCAGGGACGCCAGCTCAGGGTAATAGTTGCCGGTGACCTGACGCAGCGATTCTAAGGCGTTGTCCAGGTTGTTACGCGCGGTCACTTCGTTGGCCAGCACGGTGTCGTACTGTGAACGGGCGTTCTGCACGTCGGTGATCGCCACCAGGCCCACGTTGAAGCGCTGGGTGGTTTGATCTAACTGACGGTAAATCGCCTGTTTCTGCGCTTCGGTGTAGGAGAGCGCGTCGATGGCGCTCAGCACGTTAAAGTACGCGGTGGCCGTGTTCAGGATCAGCGTCTGCTGATCGGTCTGATAGGTCACATCCTGGATACCCGCGCTCTTTTCCTGCAGGGTCAGGGCACGCCATTTGGACATATCAAACAGCGTCTGTGTTAATTGCAGTGAGGCGCTGGTAGCATTGGAGTTTACGCCGTTAGCGTCGCGGAAACCGTTGCTGTAGGTATAATCTGCACCTAAACCTAACTGCGGCAGCAGTGGGCTACGCGCTTCGTTAATCTTTTCAAACGCAGCATCACGATCGGCCGCTGATTTACGTAAATCAGGGTTGCCCAGACGTGCCTGCTGGTAGACCTGTAACAGGTTTTCCGCCTGGCTCATTGCGCTGAAGCCCGTCAGGCTCAGGCCGATAAGGATGGGGAGCAATTTCTTCATTTGCATTCCTTGTTGTGAAGCAGTATTAGCGCTGATCTAATTAAAAAAATAATTGCCGATTCTAACAGAATCATCCACACCAAAAGGTTGGCGTTACGTGCCATCTGGCGGTAATTTGCACCAATCTACCATATAGCCTTACAAACGGCAGCCAAACAGCCTTGAAATTCACAATTTCATCACCATTGCTACCAGGACTCGACTCATGCAAAAACCAGAAAAGTTGCCCGTGACATTCGCCAAAAACGATGTAGAAATTATTGCACGAGAAACGCTTTATAGCGGTTTTTTTTCAATGGATCTTTACCGTTTCAGGCATCGCCTGTTTAACGGGGAAATGAGCGGCGAAATCAGACGCGAAATTTTTGAGCGCGGGCATGCTGCAGTCTTGCTACCCTTTGACCCAGTGCGTGATGAAGTTGTGCTGGTGGAGCAGATTCGCATCGCCGCGTACGACGTCAGCGAGAGCCCGTGGCTGCTGGAGATGGTGGCCGGGATGATCGAAGAAGGCGAGACGGTTGAAGACGTCGCCCGGCGCGAGGCGCTTGAAGAGGCGGGGCTGGTGGTCGGTCGCACCAAACCGGTGTTGAGCTATCTGGCAAGCCCGGGAGGCACCAGCGAACGCTTATCCATTATGGTGGGCGAAGTGGACGCCACGACCGCAGAAGGCATTCACGGTCTGGCTGATGAAAACGAAGATATTCGGGTTCATGTGGTAAGCCGGGAACAGGCTTACCAGTGGGTAGAAGAGGGGAAAATCGACAACGCAGCGTCTGTCATCGCCCTGCAATGGCTGCAGCTGCATTATCAGACATTACGAAACGAGTGGAAAAAATGAAGCGCTATACGCCTGACTTCCCAGAAATGATGCGCCTGTGCGAAACCAATTTCGCACAGTTGCGCCGCCTGCTGCCGAGAAACGACGCACCCGGCGAAACGGTAAGCTATCAGGTGAGCAACGCGCAGTATCGATTAACGATAACAGAATCAACGCGCTACACTACGCTGGTCGAAATTGAACAAACGGCGCCCAGCATTAGCTACTGGAGCCTGCCGTCAATGACGGTGCGTCTCTATCATGACGCGATGGTCGCTGAAGTGTGTTCGAGCCAGCAGATCTTTCGCTTCAAGGCGCGGTATGATTACCCGAATAAAAAGTTGCATCAACGCGACGAAAAGCATCAAATTAACCAGTTTTTAGCCGACTGGCTAAGATATTGTTTAGCACATGGAGCAATGGCGATTCCGGTTTGTTAGCGTCATAAACCTACCTAAGGACACCATTTGGAAAGCCTGTTGAACCTGACTGTTGCTGGTGGGGCGCCAGTCAGGATATTACAAATCACCGATACCCACCTTTTTGCCGAAAAGCATGAAACGCTGCTGGGGGTCAATACCTGGGAGAGTTATCAGGCGGTACTGAGCGCCATTCACGCTGAACATCGTGCATGCGATCTGATTGTCGCAACCGGCGATCTGGCGCAGGATCAATCTTCCGCGGCCTACCAGCATTTTGCTGAAGGCATCGCGAGCTTTAGCGCGCCTTGCGTCTGGCTGCCGGGCAACCACGATTTCCAGCCCGCGATGTACGGCTCTCTGCAGGATGCGGGGATTTCTCCGGCGAAATGTGTTTTTGCGGGTGAGCAGTGGCAGATCCTGCTGCTGGACAGCCAGGTGTTTGGCGTTCCGCACGGTGAGTTAAGCGAGTTTCAGCTCGACTGGCTGGAGACCAAACTGGCTGCTGAACCTGAACGTCACACGCTGCTGTTGCTTCATCATCATCCTCTGCCGGCGGGCTGCAGCTGGCTCGATCAGCACAGCCTGCGCAACTCCGCGGCGCTGGATCGCGTGCTGGCGAAGTTCCCGCGGGTGAAAAACCTGCTGTGTGGGCATATCCATCAGGAACAGGATCTCGACTGGAACGGGCGCCGCATGCTGGCGACGCCGTCAACCTGCGTGCAGTTTAAGCCGCACTGCGCCAACTTTACGCTGGACACCATCGCGCCAGGCTGGCGCTGGCTGGAACTGCATGCCGACGGCACGCTGACCACGGAGGTCTGCCGTTTGACCGGTGCACAGTTCCGCCCGGACACCGCTTCAGAAGGCTATTGATGTCTACGCTCCTTTATCTGCACGGATTCAACAGCTCGCCGCGCTCCGCAAAAGCGACACAGTTTCGCCAGTGGCTGAGCGAGCATCACCCCGACGTCGAGATGATTATCCCGCAGCTGCCGCCGTACCCGGCGGAGGCCGCGGAAATGCTGGAATCTATCGTGCTTGCGCACGGCGGCGAAACGTTCGGCGTGGTCGGTTCATCGCTGGGCGGGTACTACGCCACCTGGCTCTCGCAATGCTTCATGCTGCCCGCCGTGGTGGTGAATCCGGCGGTACGGCCATTTGAGCTGCTGCGGGACTTTCTTGGCGAAAACGAGAACCCCTACACCGGCCAGCAATATGTGCTAGAGTCACGCCATATTTACGATCTCAAAGTTATGCAGGTCGACCCGCTTGAGGCGCCGGATCTCATCTGGCTGCTGCAGCAGACGGGTGATGAAGTGCTGGATTACCGCCAGGCAGTGGCGTATTACGCCTCCTGCCGCCAGACTATAGAAGAGGGCGGAAACCATGCTTTCACGGGCTTTGAGAATCATTTCACCCAGATTGTCGATTTTCTTGGACTGCACAGCCACTGACAATCAATGCGAATTGCTAGTTTAAATCATGACGCAAACCTATAACGCTGATGCCATTGAGGTCCTCACCGGGCTTGAGCCGGTTCGCCGCCGCCCGGGGATGTACACCGATACGACGCGCCCAAACCATCTGGGCCAGGAAGTTATTGATAACAGTGTGGACGAAGCGCTGGCGGGACACGCCAAACGCGTCGACGTTATCCTGCACGCCGATCAGTCGCTGGAAGTTATCGACGACGGGCGCGGCATGCCGGTGGATATCCACCCGGAAGAGGGCGTCCCGGCCGTTGAGCTGATCCTCTGTCGTCTGCACGCGGGCGGTAAGTTCTCCAACAAGAACTACCAGTTCTCCGGAGGCCTGCACGGCGTGGGCATTTCCGTGGTGAATGCCCTGTCCAAACGCGTGGAGGTGAACGTCCGTCGCGACGGTCAGATCTATAACATCGCGTTTGAAAACGGCGAGAAGGTGCAGGATCTGCAGGTTGTCGGCACGTGCGGCAAACGCAACACCGGCACCAGCGTCCACTTCTGGCCTGACGAGAGCTTCTTCGACAGCCCGCGTTTTTCCGTTTCTCGTCTGACGCACCTGCTGAAAGCGAAAGCGGTGCTGTGTCCGGGCGTGGAAATCACCTTTAAAGACCACGTTAATAACACTGAACAAAGCTGGTGCTACGCCGATGGTCTGAACGACTACCTGTGCGAAGCGGTCAACGGCCTGCCGACGCTGCCGGAAAAACCGTTCGTGGGTAACTTTAGCGGCGACACCGAAGCGGTTGACTGGGCGCTGCTGTGGCTGCCGGAAGGCGGCGAGCTGCTGACGGAAAGCTACGTTAACCTGATCCCCACCATGCTCGGCGGTACTCACGTCAACGGCCTGCGCCAGGGGCTGCTGGATGCGATGCGCGAGTTCTGCGAATACCGCAACATTCTGCCGCGCGGCGTGAAGCTGTCGGCGGAAGATATCTGGGACCGCTGCGCCTACGTGCTCTCCGTGAAGATGCAGGACCCGCAGTTTGCCGGCCAGACCAAAGAGCGCCTGTCGTCACGCCAGTGCGCGGCGTTCGTCTCCGGCGTGGTGAAAGATGCGTTTACGCTGTGGCTGAACCAGAACGTTCAGGCGGCGGAGATGCTGGCTGAAATGGCGATCTCCAGCGCCCAGCGACGTCTGCGTGCCGCCAAGAAAGTGGTGCGTAAAAAGCTGACCAGCGGCCCCGCGCTGCCGGGCAAGCTGGCGGACTGCACCGCGCAGGATCTCAACCGTACCGAGCTGTTCCTCGTGGAAGGGGACTCGGCGGGCGGATCGGCCAAGCAGGCGCGCGATCGTGAATATCAGGCGATCATGCCGCTTAAGGGTAAGATCCTGAACACCTGGGAAGTCTCTTCAGATGAAGTGCTGGCTTCGCAGGAAGTGCATGATATTTCCGTAGCGATCGGTATCGATCCGGACAGCGACGATCTGAGCCAGCTGCGCTACGGCAAGATCTGTATCCTCGCGGATGCGGACTCCGACGGTCTGCACATCGCCACGCTGCTGTGCGCGCTGTTTGTGAAGCACTTCCGCACGCTGGTGAAAAACGGTCACGTCCACGTGGCGCTGCCGCCGCTGTACCGTATCGACCTCGGCAAAGAGGTTTACTACGCGCTGACCGAAGAAGAGAAAGCGGGCGTGCTGGAGCAGCTGAAGCGTAAGAAGGGCAAGCCTAACGTGCAGCGCTTTAAAGGGCTGGGCGAGATGAACCCGATGCAGCTGCGCGAAACGACGCTGGATCCGAATACCCGCCGTCTGGTGCAGCTGACCATCAGCGACGAAGATGAACAGCAGACCAACGCCATGATGGATATGCTCCTTGCCAAGAAACGTTCGGAAGACCGACGTAACTGGCTGCAGGAGAAGGGCGATATGGCGGATATTGAGGCCTGATGCTGAAAAAGCCCTGCGATGCAGGGCTTTTTTTTGCCCGGTGGCGCTGCGCTTACCGGGCCTACGATCGATCCCCTCGCCCCTATGGGGATAGGGTTAGGGTGAGGGGAACACCCCGCACTGAGATCAAAACTCCATCTTCACCGTAAACTGCACTTCGCGTGGGTCGCCGATCTGGTTGCCCAGGTTGTTGGTCGCAATGGACGACGTGTAGTAGGTCTTGTCAAACAGGTTCTTCACGTTGACCTGCAGCGTTACCGGATACTGCAGCTTCATCTTGTACGCCGCAAACGCATCCGCCACGAAATAGCCCGGCAGATAATAATCCGCACCGTTGGTTGCTGAGCGACGGCTCACGCCGTGCCCGCCGCCGCCCAGCGTCAGGGTATTCCCGGCAAACGCATTATGAATATCGTAGGTGAGGAACAGCGAGCCGGTATGGCGCGGCACGTTCGGCAGCGGTTTGCCCGCGTAGTCCGGGTCTTCCAGCACCTTCGCGTCGGTATAGCCGTAGCTGGCGATGATGTTGGTGTTCTCGGTCAACGATCCGGCAAGATCGACCTCCACGCCCTGAGAGCGCACGCGGCCCGCGGTTTTAGCGACGGTTTCATCGCCTACGCTCTCCGTGTACAGCACGTTGCGCTTGTGGATATCAAACAGCGCGATGTTGGCGGTAATGCCGTCGAACAGGTCAAACTTAGCGCCGATTTCATACGCGTTCGACGTTTCCGGCGGCAGGTCGCCGATGTAGCTCGCAATGGACGACTGCGGCATAAACGTCTGGGAGTAGTTGGCAAACAGCGAGACCGCCGGGGTGAGCTTATAGACCAGCCCCAGCTTCGGCGTCCACTGGTCGTCGCGGCTGTCGGTGTTCACGTTAAACGGACGGCCTTTCCCCGCGTACTGGGTGTAATACTGATAGCGCAGCCCGGCGACGGCGATCCACTTATCGGTCAGGTACAGCGCGTCCTGCGCGTAGGCGGAGTAGCTCTCCTGCTTGATGGTTTGATCGCTGTCGGATGGCGAGACGGTAGTGCACTTGCCGAGGCTGCCGTAGCTCGGGTTGTAAATATTGAAGTCCTTCACGTTCTTGCAGCGGATCATGTCCGTGCGCAGCAGATCGTAATTCTCATACGACACGCCGGTCAGGATCTCATTGTAAAAGCCCGCGATGTCCACGTTCCCCTGCAGATCCGCTCGCGTCGAGTGCATGCGCTGGGTCGACCCCTGGGTGGCATCCACGCGGCGGGTCAGGTTGCCGGTTTTTGAGTCATAGGCCATCACGCGGGCCTGATTATCGCTGTACTTGTCCTGGCTGTAGCTGTAGTCGAACTTCGCGGTCCACTGGCTGTTAAGGCGGTATTCCGCGTTAAGCTGGGCGAGATCGGACTGCCCGTCGGTGATGTTAAACGGCTCGTCAAAGCGGGTTTTGCGATCCACGTTCACCGGCTGTTTGGTGTTGAGGTCGAAGATCGTGCCGCGATCGAACGGCGTTTTATAGTCGCGATGCGAATAGAGCACGGTCACGGTGGCATCGTCGCCAAACCAGGTGAGCGACGGGGCAATAAAGGTGCTGCGCTCGTTGCCAAAATTACGCCAGTAATCCTCGTCCTGATACTCGCCCGTGAGGCGATAAGCCAGGCGCGTGCCGTCAATCGGGCCGGTGACGTCAACCTGTCCGGTGCCGCCGCCAAAGCTGGAGGAGGTGGCGGAAATCGAGCCGCCGAAGGTCTTATCCGGACGTTTGGTGACGACGTTAATCAGGCCGCCCGGGTCTAAAATGCCGTACAGCGTTGAGGCCGGGCCTTTCAGCACCTCCACGCGCTCGGTGGCAGCGTTAAAGCTCCGCGGCAGGACGGTGCGCAGACCGTTGGTCATGATCGAGCCGTCGCGGTTCGCGCCAAACCCGCGGCGCACGAAGGCATCCTGCGTGCCGCCCAGGGTGTTGGTCTGCACTACGTTGCTAACGTTATAGAGCGCTTCATCCAGCGTAGTGGCGTGCTGATCCTCCAGCACTTTATCGCTGACGGTATTCACCACCTGCGGGATATCCAGCATCGGCATGGTGGTCAGCGTCGCGGTGGAGGTATTCAACGGCTGATAGCCGTTGGTGGCCTCCACCGTCGTATTTGGATTGGCGGTGACGGTAAGCGTTTCGCCGTCCTTAGCCGCATTGGCGTCTGCTGCCTGCGCCAGCGGCGCCATGAACAGCAGTGAAAAGAGCGCGCGCCCTTTTACCCCAGAGAGTGAAGGTGTGAACGTAGCCATTACATCTGTTATCCCGAAATATCCCGCGAATGACGTTTCGCAGAAAAATGTGTGAGTCATTGCCCTTAATGGTCTGCTCGTTAGCCAGAACCGGCATCGAACATGTAATTGAGAATCATTCAATCATGTGCGAATGTAGTAGTAAATGGAAAAAAGAAAAAATCGGCTACAGGATTAAGCCGTGAATATAAGCGCAACGGCATGATGTTTAACTTATTAAAAATAATGAATTTTTAAGCGTTCCTTTGTCCCTCTTCCTTCTGGCTTATCCCTGGTTTTTTCAGGGTGTTTCTTCTCTTGACTACTACATGGCGGGGCGTCAAACTCTCAAAAGAGAATGATTTTTATTTATATTTATTGCTGTTTTTTATTACGTTGGCGTTCACGTGGCTCACAACACTCAAAAACCGGGACTGGTTCTGGAGAACCTCTCTGCGGGCTATCAAAAAAAAATCATCGTTGATGATATCTCTCTGGCCATCCCTCAGCAGAAAATGACGGTGCTGGTAGGGGCGAACGGCTGCGGCAAATCCACGCTGTTGAGCACTATCGCGCGCTTGCTCCAGCCGCTGGGGGGAGCCGCGCTGCTTGATGGCAAAGTCATTCATGCGCAGCCGACCAAAGCGGTCGCCCGTCATCTTGGCATTCTCCCGCAGTCTCCGCTGCTGCCGGAAGGGTTAACCGTTTTTGAACTGGTCTCGCGCGGGCGTTTTCCCTGGCAAAATTTCATGCGCCAGTGGAGCGACGAGGACGAGCGGGCGGTGGAAGAGGCGCTGCGCCTCACCGGCACGGCGGAGTTTGCCCATATGCCGGTGGAGAGCCTGTCCGGCGGCCAGCGTCAGCGCTGCTGGATCGCCATGGCGCTGGCGCAGCAGACGCCCTATATCCTGCTGGATGAACCGACAACCTTCCTCGATCTCCGCTACCAGGTGGAGATCCTGGAACTGCTGCATACCCTGACCCGCCAGCACGGGCGTACCGTCGTGGTGGTGCTGCATGACCTTAACTTCGCCGTGAACTACGGCGATTCGCTGGTCTTTTTACGTCAGGGGAAAGTGGAAGGCGTCTTGCATGAGGGCGACGTCTGCACGCCTGAGTTGATTAAAGCGGTATTTGATGTCGACGTGCATATGTCCATTAACCCGTTGACCGGCAAGCCGTTCTTTATGCCGTTTCGCCAGAGTACCCTTCAGCCATGATGCGCTCCTCTCTGGCCTTCCTGCTCTTCGCCTTGCTGCTGGCACTGGGTGCGATTCTGCATCTTGGGATCGGCGCACGCTTTATCGCCCCGCAGACGGTGGTAGAGGCACTCTTTCATTTCGACCCGCGCAATTTCGACCATAACGTCATTATCAAACTCAGATTGCTGCGCCTCTGCGCCGCGACGGTAACCGGCGCCGCGCTCGGCGTCGCGGGCGTCCTGCTGCAGTCCGTGATTCGCAACCCGCTCGGCGAGCCGCATATTCTGGGGCTCAACGCCGGGGCGGCGCTGGCGGTGGTACTGACGAGCGCGCTTGGGCTGTCGCTGCCGTATGGCCGCCCGCTCGTTGCCGCCGCCGGTGCCGCCGCGCTGTTTCTGCTGGTGCTGACGTTCTCCTCGTCCGGCCGCACCGGGCTTACGCCGATGAAGATCACCCTGTACGGCGTGGCGATGTCGGCGTTTGCCTCGTCGATTACCGCCGCGGTATTAATCCTTGATGAGCAGACGCTGCTCGCCATGCGCACCTGGCTGGCGGGGGATCTGGCCGGGGTCAGCGTGCAGACGCTTCAGGGGGCGCTTTGGTCTGCAGCCGCCGGGTTTGTTCTCGCTGTCGGGCTGTCGCCCTCGCTCAACATGCTGGCGCTGGGAGACCGAATGGCGCAGGGGCTCGGCGTGTCGCTGCTGAAAACCCGCCTGCTCGCCCTGCTGGCCATCGCGCTGCTCTGCGGTGCGGCCGTCTCAATCGCCGGGCCGATTGGCTTTATCGGCCTGGTCGTGCCGCAGCTTATTCGCCGTCTGGCGTCGGTCGATTTACGCGTGATGGTGCCGCTGTCCGCCCTGTGCGGCGCGCTGATTCTGCTGCTGGCGGATATCGCCGCCCGCACGCTGTTTACGCCCTGGGAGCTGGCAACCGGCATCATGACGGCCCTGGTCGGTGCCCCCGTGTTCATCCTGATGGCCGCGAGGATGTTCAAATGAACCGGGCCGGGCTGCGTGCGTTACGCGTGGGTGCCTGCTCGACGCTGGTTCGTCCAAAAGCGCTGGCGTGTCTGGCCGTGCTGATGCTGGCGGCCTGCGTGCTGACCGTTTTTGGCCTGACGCACGGCTCATTACCCATTCCCGCCTCCGCCATCGGGCGCGCGCTTTTTTCGCCTGAAAGTCTGACGGCGGAGACGCGCTACATCGTGATGGATATCCGCCTGCCGCGCCTGCTGATGGCGTTGCTGTGCGGCGCGATGCTCGGCATGGCGGGAGCGGCAATGCAGTCAATCACACGCAATGGCCTGGCCGATCCGGGGCTAATCGGCGTGAAGGAGGGCTGCAGCGCGGCGGTACTGCTGCTGATTTTTCAGTTTCCGGCGCTGGGCCTGGCCTGGCGACCGCTGGTCGGCATGGCCGGCGGGCTGCTCACCGCGCTGCTGGTGATTGCCCTGGCGCGCGACATCTCGCGCCCGCGGTTCATCCTGATCGGCATCGGCGTGTCCTGGGCCTTCGCTGCGGCAATGGGCGTTTTTATGACCACCGCCGACGTGCGCGACGTGCAGACGGCGATGCTGTGGCTGGCGGGAAGCCTGCACGCGGCTAGCTGGACGCTGGTGGGCCTGGCCGCGCTCTGGGCCGCCCCCGCGTTTGCGCTGCTGATCTTTACCGCCCGGGCTGCGGACGTGGCGCTGCTCGGCAACCACGCCGCGGCGGGCCTCGGCGTGCGCACAACCCGGCTGGCGCTGCTGCGGGTTCTCGCCCCGGTGGTGCTGACGGCGGCCTGCGTCTCCTGCGTGGGCAGCATTGGCTTCGTGGGGCTGATTGCCCCGCACATGGCGCGCCTGCTGCTGCGCGGCGGGCAAACCGCGCTCCTGACGGGAAGCGCCGTGCTGGGCGCGCTGCTGGTGCTGCTGGCGGATAACGTCGGACGCCTGGCATTCCTCCCGCTGCAGCTGCCGGCGGGGATTGTGATTTCACTGATTGGCGGACCGTTTTTCCTGCTGCTGCTCTGGCAGCGTCGGGACAGATTTTAGGGGACTATGATGCGCGTACTGTTTTCGATGCTGTTGCTGGTGGGCTTTGCGGCGAGCGCGGCGGAGCCGACCCGGACGTTTACCGACGATCTTAACCGCAAGGTGGCGGTGCCGGAGCACCCGAAGCGGATCGTCTCGTTACACGATCTGGATATCACCATTCCGCTGATTGAGCTTGGCGTGCCGCCGGTGGCGAGCCATGGCCGCACGAGGCCGGACGGCAGCCACTTTCTGCGCTCCAGCGGCATGCTGACCGGCGTCGACTTTGATAATTCCGACATCAAATTTATCGGCACGGCGGATATCGACATAGAGGCCATCGCCGCCGCGAAGCCTGACCTGATTATCACCGAGCCGACGCGCAACACCCCGGTGGAACAGCTGGCGAAAATTGCCCCGACGGTGAGCATCGATCATCTCGACGGCGGCGCGCCGGAGATCTACCGCAAGCTGGCGCAGCTCACGGGCACGCAGGCAAGGCTAAAAATCCTGGAGCGCCGCTATCAGGAGCAGATCAAGGCGCTGAAGGCGACCCTCGACACGCGCAAAATTTCCGTGTCGGTGATTCAGGCCAATCAGGGGAAAATCAACGCCATGCACAGCTACCACTCGCTGGGCCGCGTCCTGCGCGACGCCGGATTCAAATTCCCGCCGCTGATTGAGTCCATTCCGGAGGGCGGACGGATTGACGTCAGCGCCGAGCGCCTGCCGGAGCTGGACGCCGATTTCGTCTTCGCCACCTGGCGCGGGGATACGGGCGGTAAACCGCAGGACGAGCTGGCGGCGATGGATGCGGTCATGCCGGGCTGGTGCCAGTTCCTGAACGCCTGCCGCACCGGGCATTACGTGCTGATCTCGCGTGAAGAGGCGATCTCGAATTCGTTCGCGTCTTTAGGGCTGATGGCCGCGCAGGTGCAGTCGCAGATTGCCGGGCGTCCGCTGCCGGAGGCATCACGGTGAGTCGAAAAGTCGACGTCTTTGGCGACCGCCTCCGCTCGCGAGCGCACCAGCTGACGCCGCGGGTGCTGCAGGTGGCGCGCTACATCAACGAGAATCGTGAAGCGGTAATGGAGCAGACGGCGATGGAGATCGCGACGTTGCTGAAAACCTCGGATGCCACCGTCGTTCGCGCCATTCAGGCGCTGGGCTTCGCCGGGCTGCGCGACCTCAAGCAGACGCTGGAGCAGTGGTTTGGTCCGGTGGTCACCTCCAGTGAAAAGATCTCCACTACGGTGAACACGCTCGCCAGCGACGTGAACGCGAGCATTGATTTTGTGCTGGAGGGACATCAGCACACCTGCGAGGTGTTATCCGAGCCCCACAACCGCTTCGCGATGGCGCAGGCGGTCTCGCTGCTGGCGCAGGCGAGGCAGGTCGCCATCTTTGGCATTGGCGCCTCCGGCATTCTGGCCGAGTACACCGCCAGGCTGTTCAGCCGCATGGGGTTACCCGCCACGCCGCTTAACCGGACCGGAATCGGGCTTGCCGAGCAGCTGATTGCGCTTCAGCGCGGCGACGTGCTGGTGATGATGGCGCAGAAATCCGCGCATCGGGAAGGGCAAACCACGCTCCGTGAAGCAAAACGTCTGGGGATCCCCACCATCCTGCTGACCAATGCCCTCGATTCGCGCTTCAGCAAGGAGGCCAGCGTGGTCATCCACGTTCCGCGCGGCGGCGAAAAGGGCAAAATCCCGCTCCACGGCACGGTGCTGCTGTGTCTGGAGATGATTATTTTATCCGTCGCCTCCACCGAGCCGCAGCGCACCATCAAGTCGATGAAGCGCATCAACGAGCTACATCGCGGGTTAAAGCCGGGGAAGAAGAGCAGCTAAAACAAAGCCCGGTGGCGCGAGCGCTTACCGGGCCTGGATTTGTTCTCCCTCTCCCTTCGGGAGAGGGCTGGGGTGAGGGGAAACTTACGCCCCTTGCTCCAGAATACGGATGTGGGTTTCCAGCACGTCACCTTTCACCGCGTCGCTCCACGCTTTCATGTGCGCGGTCTGCAGGTGCGCTTCAAGATGCGCGACGGTTTCCCACTGCTCAACCATGATGATCGAGTCCGGTGCGGTCGCCTGGAAGCTGGCGTCAGTGGCGGCATCCACCATCGGCGCGTAGCCGTGGCAGCCTTCTTCTTTCAGTACGGTCGGGATAATTTTCGCGAACTGATCCAGCACCGCCTGACGGTGATGTTGACCTGGACGAGTACGGATTTCTGCGATTACGGTAAGCATGTTGACTACTCCTTTAATTCCAGGCTACCAGTTAAGCAAAAATTTCCGCGAGATGCTTGCGATATTCTGCGATATAGCGCGGGACGTCAGGCATTTTAATCACGTCGTTGACGATAAAGGTCGGCAGCGGATCCATGCCCAGGAACTGATTCGCCTTGTGGAACGGCAGGTAGGCGCCGTCCACGCCCACGCCTTCGAAGAACTGGTCTTTCGCGGTGAAGGCTTCCAGCGGGGCGTTCCAGGTCAGGGAGAGCATATATTTTTTACCCTGGATCAGGCCGCCGGAACCGTATTTTTTGGAGGCGTCAGAACGGGTACGACCGTCGCTGGCATAGAGCGAACCGTGACCTTCGGTGAACACGTCGTCCATGTATTTTTTCACGGTCCACGGCGCGCCCATCCACCAGCCCGGCATCTGCCAAATCACCACGTCGGCCCACAGGAAGTTCTGCACTTCGGCCTTCACGTCATACTCGCTGTCCGCACGCACGACCTTAACATCATGCCCGGCGTCGCGCAGGAAACCGTCCGCGACCTCGGTCAGGGTGTCATTCAGCTGGCCTTTAGAGTGCGCAAATTCTTTTGCACCGTTGATAATCAGAATGTTGCTCATTATTTGTCCTCGATGATGAGAGTATGGCGGGTATTCTACGCGCGAGGACGGAGCGGAAAAATGAGCAAAATGTGCAAAGTCTTTTGCGCTAGAAGCAATAATCCCTCACCAGCTGACCTTCACTTCAAAACCGCCTTCAGGGGCATTGCCCAGCGCGACGTGCATCCCGTGCAGGGCGGCGATGCGCTTCACAATGGATAACCCCAGCCCGCTGCCTGTGGCATCCTGGCCCGGCGGACGGTAAAAGCGCTCGCCGATGCGCGCCAGCGCGTCGGACGAAATGCCCGGGCCGTTGTCGCGCACGGTAAAGCGATGCGCGTCCAGCGTCACGTCCACCACGCTGCCGCGCGGGCTGTAGCGAATCGCGTTATCCAGCAGGTTGCGCACCAGCAGGCTCAGGAGCAGCTGCTGTCCCGTGCGCGTCACCCCGGGCGCGTTGAGGTTCAGACGCATATCAATGCCCGCCTGCTGCGCCGGAGGGTAGATATCCATTACCGCGGACTGGAGCAAATCGGCCATCGCGATCTGTTCCACACCGTCGAGGCTATCGAGCGAGTCCAGACGCGACAGGGTGAGGAGCTGGTCCACCAGACGGGAAGCGCGGTCAATCCCCGCGTGCAGCTGCATCAGCGCCTTTTCCCGCGCCTGCGGATCGTCCTGCGAGAGCTGCGCCACGTCGGTTTGCACCTTCAGGGCCGCCAGCGGGCTGCGCAGCTCGTGGGCGGCATCAGAGGTGAAGCGGCGCTCGCGGGTCATCATCTCCTGGGTACGCGCGAAGAGATGATTCAGCGCGTCGAGCAGGGGGCGCACTTCCGTGGGGACGCCCTCAAGGGGCAGCGCATCCGTGGCGTCCGGCGAGCGGGAGCGCAGGGTCTGCGCCAGCTTTTTCAGCGGCTTCAGCTCCCGGCTCAACAGCAGGATCAGCAACAGCAGCATGACGGGCAGCGCCACCAGCCACGGCGTGAGCTGCGAGCTGACCACGTCCAGCGCCATGTCCTGGCGGTACTCCCACTCCTGGCCGACCACTACGCGGTATTTCCCGTCTGGCGAGGTCAGCCATAAAAAGCGCCATTCGTCGTTATCATCCTGAAGCCGTCCGTCGTCAAAGCCGTCACGGCGATAGTGATACGGGATATCGCGGCCGTTTTCCCCGTCGTTCAGGAGCATCCTGCCGTCGACGGCGTAAATGGCGAAAGCCAGCGCGTCATCATCCAGACGACCGTGCTTCACTTTTTTGGGGATCTCACGCATGCGTTCGGGGGCGCGGATCTCGTTAAGATCCATCGTCAGCAGCCGTTTAGCAAACAGCATCTGCTGGGTATCGAACAGCTTATCGAGCTTGTGGGTCGTTTGCTGCCAGGCCACCAGGCTGGCGGCAAACCAGGCCGTCAGCGAGAGCAGCAGGAAGAGAAGCGTCAGGCGCAGCTTCAGGCTCAGTTTCATGCATCCCCCAGCGTATAGCCGATGCCGTGCACGGTGCGGATAAACTCGCTGCCGAGCTTGCGGCGCAGGTGATGAACGTGGACTTCTACCGCGTTGCTGGAGACGTCGTCGTCCCAGGTATAGAGTTTTTCCTCGATCAGCTTGCGCGGCAGCACCCGGCCCGCGTTGCGCATCAACAGCTCCAGCAGGGCGAACTCTTTCGGCTTGAGCGTCAGCGGCTCGCCGTCCAGCGTGGCGATGAGACGGGTCGGATCGAGCGTCACCTTCCCGTGGCGCAGCTCGCTGCGCGCCTGGCCGTGGCTGCGGCGGACCAGCGCTTCGAGGCGGGCACCCACTTCGATCAGCGCGAACGGCTTACAGAGATAATCATCCGCGCCGAGACGCAGCCCCTCGACGCGCTGGCTAAGCGCATCCCGCGCCGTCAGAATCAGTACCGGCTCGCTGCGCCCGCTCTCGCGCCAGGCGCGCAGGATCTCCAGCCCGTCAATTTCCGGCAGCGTCAGATCCAGCACCACGGCATCATAGGGCGCAGACGAAAGCGCAGCCTGACCGGTTTTGCCGTCGGTAAACCAGTCCACGCTAAAGCCCATTTTGCCTAAACCCGCCTTGATGCCGTCGCCGATTAACCTGTCGTCTTCTACCAGTAAAATGCGCATATTCCCTCCTTGATGCCGCCAGTAAACCTCCTGCGCCCGTGCGCTGTACAGAAAAAATAAATAAATTTTCCCCTTAAGAAGTTGTTAAGGATTACCCTGTTAAATGGACCGCGAAACCACATTAAAGGGAGAGATTAAGATGAAAAAATTCGCTGCACTTGCTGCCATCATGATGATGACCACTGCCCCTGTTTTTGCCGCGCAGGGCGGATTTAACGGCCCGTCCGCAACCGCGACCCAGACGCAAACCCAGCAGGGCGGTTTTGTGGATAACAACGCCAACCTGACGACGGCGGCAAAAGTAAAGGATCTGAAGGACGATGCCTGGGTGAAGCTGCGCGGGAATATCACCGAGCGCCTGTCCGATGACCGCTACACCTTCCGCGATGAAACCGGCACGGTGGTGGTTGAGATTGACCACAAGCGCTGGAACGGCGTGACCGTTAGCCCGCAGGATAAGGTCGAACTCCAGGGTAAAGTCGATAAAGACTGGAACGAGTTTGAAATCGACGTGAAGCAGGTCATCAAGCTGAACAAATAACCCGAAAAGGGCCGCCTGTGCGGCCCTTTTCTTTGTGACTCAATTCGTCAGATGAGGTAGTATCTGCGGCAATATTGCCTGGAACCCTTCGGTTTCTGAGTTGAGGAATCACACGTAATGAGCGATATGGCAGAGCGCCTCGCGCTACATGAATTCACGGAAAACGCCTACCTGAACTACTCCATGTACGTCATCATGGACAGGGCGTTGCCGTTTATCGGAGATGGCCTGAAGCCCGTTCAGCGCCGCATCGTCTATGCGATGTCCGAGCTGGGGCTGAACGCCACCGCCAAGTTCAAGAAATCCGCCCGTACCGTCGGTGACGTGCTGGGTAAATACCATCCGCACGGCAACAGCGCCTGTTATGAAGCGATGGTGCTGATGGCGCAGCCGTTCTCTTACCGCTATCCGCTGGTGGACGGGCAGGGGAACTGGGGCGCGCCGGACGATCCTAAATCCTTCGCGGCGATGCGTTATACCGAATCCCGCCTGTCTAAATATGCCGAAGTGCTGCTGGGCGAGCTGGGTCAGGGAACCGTTGACTGGGTGCCAAACTTCGACGGTACGCTGCAGGAGCCGAAGATGCTGCCTGCGCGTCTGCCGAACATCCTGCTGAACGGCACCACCGGGATCGCGGTCGGTATGGCGACGGACATTCCGCCGCACAACCTGCGTGAAGTGGCGAAAGCCGCCATCACCCTGATTGAGCAGCCGAAAACCTCGCTGGACGAGCTGCTGGATATCGTGCAGGGGCCGGACTACCCGACCGAAGCCGAGATCATCACCTCGCGCGCGGAAATCCGCAAAATCTACCAGAACGGCCGTGGCTCCGTGCGCATGCGCGCGGTGTGGAATAAAGAGGACGGCGCCGTGGTCATCACCGCGCTGCCGCACCAGGTTTCCGGTGCCAAAGTGCTGGAGCAGATCGCCGCCCAGATGCGCAATAAAAAGCTGCCGATGGTGGACGACCTGCGCGACGAATCCGACCACGAGAACCCGACCCGTCTGGTGATTGTGCCGCGATCCAACCGCGTGGACATGGAGCAGGTGATGAACCACCTGTTCGCCACCACCGATCTGGAAAAAAGCTACCGCATCAACCTGAACATGATCGGCCTCGACGGACGCCCGGCGGTGAAAAACCTGCTGGAGATCCTCACCGAATGGCTGACGTTCCGCCGCGATACGGTCCGCCGTCGTCTGAACCATCGTCTCGAGAAAGTGCTTAAGCGCCTGCATATCCTTGAAGGTTTGCTGGTGGCGTTCCTCAATATCGACGAGGTGATTGAGATCATCCGTACCGAGGACGAGCCGAAGCCCGCCCTGATGTCGCGTTTTGGCATCAGCGAAACCCAGTCCGAAGCGATCCTCGAGCTGAAGCTGCGCCATCTCGCCAAGCTGGAAGAGATGAAGATCCGCGGCGAGCAGAACGAGCTGGAAAAAGAGCGCGATCAGCTGCAGGCGATCCTCGCGTCCGAGCGCAAGATGAACACCCTGCTGAAGAAAGAGCTGCAGGCCGATGCCGACGCGTTTGGCGACGACCGTCGTTCTCCGCTGCACGAGCGTGAAGAAGCGAAGGCGATGAACGAGCACGACATGCAGCCGTCCGAGCCGGTGACCATTGTCCTGTCGCAGAGCGGCTGGGTGCGCAGCGCCAAAGGCCACGATATCGACGCGCCGGGGCTCAGCTACAAGGCGGGCGACAGCTTCAAAGCGGCGGTGAAAGGCAAGAGCAACCAGCCGGTGGCGTTCATTGACTCCACCGGCCGCAGCTACGCCATTGACCCGATCACGCTGCCTTCCGCGCGCGGGCAGGGCGAACCGCTCACCGGCAAACTAACGCTGCCGCCGGGCGCGACGGTCGACCATATGCTGATGGAAGCCGATGACCAGAAGCTGCTGCTGGCGTCCGATGCGGGCTACGGGTTTATCTGTACCTTTAACGATCTGGTTTCCCGTAACCGTGCGGGTAAGGCGCTGATTAGCCTGCCGGACAACGCCCGCGTGATGGCACCGCTGGTGATTGAGAACGAAAGCGACATGCTGCTGGCGATCACCACCGCCGGTCGTATGCTGATGTTCCCGGTCAGCGATCTGCCGGAGCTGTCGAAAGGCAAGGGCAACAAGATCGTCAACATCCCGTCGGCGGAGGCCGCGAAAGGCGAAGATAGCCTGGCGCACCTCTTCCTCCTCCCGCCGCAGAGCACGCTGACCATTCACGTCGGCAAGCGCAAAATCAAGCTTCGTCCGGAAGAGCTGCAGAAGGTGGTGGGCGAGCGCGGTCGTCGCGGCTCGCTGATGCGCGGCCTGCAGCGCATCGACCGCGTGGAGATTGACTCTCCTGCACGCGGCGCGGCGGGTGACAGCGAAGAGTAATGTCGTGTTATCCCCCTCTGTCCGGAGGGGGAATTTCAAGAAAATTTCCCGTAAAATCGTTGTTAATTCGTGCGTTGCGATTAACAATACGCGCTCGTAATAAAGTCCTTACCTGGCCACAGGTGAAGTATAATTGTCAGCTGTTGGGGCTTCAGAGGTCGCTATGCTATATATTGTTCGTCTTATTCTTACCGTTATCTACTGTATTCTGGTCTGTATTTTCGGCTCTATTTATTGCCTTTTCAGCCCGCGCAATCCGAAGCATGTCGCCACCTTTGGCCATATGTTCGGGCGTCTTGCGCCGCTGTTTGGCCTGAAGGTTGAAAAACGTCTGCCGGAAGGGGCGGAGAATTTCGGTAACGCCATCTATATCGCCAACCATCAGAATAACTACGATATGGTCACGGCCTCCAATATCGTGCTGCCACCGACCGTGACGGTGGGCAAAAAAAGCCTGCTGTGGATCCCGTTTTTTGGCCAGCTGTACTGGCTGACCGGTAACCTGCTGATCGACCGTAACAACCGTGCAAAAGCGCACAGCACCATTGCGGAAGTGGTGAACCATTTTAAAAAGCGCAAAATCTCCATCTGGATGTTCCCGGAAGGAACGCGCAGCCGCGGTCGCGGCCTGCTGCCGTTTAAAACCGGTGCATTTCATGCCGCAATTGCGGCTGGTGTTCCAATTATTCCTGTGTGCGTTTCGAATACTTCGAATAAGATTAATCTTAACCGCCTGAATAACGGGCTGGTGATTGTCGAAATGCTGCCGCCCGTTGATACCAGCAAATACGGTAAAGATCAGGTGCGCGAGCTGGCAGCGCATTGCCGCGATCTGATGGCTGAGCATATTGCGCTGCTCGATAAAGAAGTCGCAGAGAGAGAAGCCGCCGGTAAAATTTAACCCGGCGTTGAAGGGAAAACGAATTCCCGCGTTGTTAGTCGTTTCAGATGGAGCTTATATGTCACTCAGTCGGCGTCAGTTTATTCAGGCTTCAGGGATCGCCCTCTGTGCGGGTGCGATGCCGCTGACAGCCAGCGCCGCCGGGCAGCAACAGCCGCTGCCCATTCCGCCATTAATTGAATCCCGTCGCGGTCAGCCGCTTTTCCTGACGCTGCAGCGCAGCCACTGGTCCTTCACCCAGGGGACGCGTGCGCCGGTCTGGGGGATTAACGGACGTTATCTTGGGCCGACCATCCGCGTGTGGAATGGCGATGACGTAAAGCTTATCTACAGTAACCGTACTCCTGAAAACGTCGCCATGACCATCAGCGGTTTACAGGTACCCGGCCCGCTGATTGGCGGCGCGGCGCGAATGATGTCACCCAGCGCCGACTGGGCGCCCGTGCTGCCCATTCGCCAGAGCGCGGCCACCCTGTGGTATCACGCCAACACGCCTAACCGCACGGCGCAGCAGGTCTATAACGGCCTGGCCGGCATGTGGCTGGTGGAAGATGAGGTCAGCAAATCCCTGCCGATTCCCAACCATTACGGCGTGGATGACTTCCCGATTATCATCCAGGACAAACGTCTGGATAATTTCGGTACGCCGGAATACAGCGAGCCGGGCAGCGGCGGCTTCGTCGGCGATACGCTGCTGGTTAACGGCGCGCAAAGCCCGTACGTGGAAGTGTCTCGCGGCTGGGTGCGCCTGCGCCTGCTGAATGCCTCCAACTCGCGCCGCTACCAGCTCCAGATGAGCGATGGCCGTCCGCTGCACGTGATCTCCGGCGATCAGGGCTTTTTACCGGCGCCGGTATCCGTGAAGCAGCTGGCGCTCTCGCCGGGTGAGCGTCGCGAAGTTCTCATTGATATGACCAACGGGGATGAAGTTTCTGTCACCTGCGGCGAAGCGGCCAGCATCGTTGACCGTATTCGCGGGTTCTTTGAACCGTCGAGCATTCTGGTCTCAACCCTGGTGCTGACCCTGCGCCCAACCGGCCTGCTGCCGCTGGTGACCGATAGCCTGCCCATGCGCCTGCTGCCGCAGGAGATCGTGAGCGGTTCGCCGGTGCGCAGCCGTGATATCAGCCTGGGCGACGATCCGGGCATCAACGGCGCGCTGTGGGACGTCAACCGCATCGACATCACCGCCCAGCAGGGCACCTGGGAGCGCTGGACGGTGCGTTCAGACATGCCGCAGTCGTTCCATATTGAAGGGGTGTCATTCCTGATCCGCAACGTTAACGGCGCGATGCCGTTCCCGGAAGATCGCGGCTGGAAAGATACCGTCTGGGTGGACGGCCAGGTGGAGCTGCTTGTCTACTACGGCCAGCCTTCGTGGCCGCACTTCCCGTTCCTGTTCCACAGCCAGACGCTGGAGATGATGGACAGGGGCTCCGTGGGGCAGATGCTGATCAACCCTGCGCCATAATCCTGACATTCCCGGTTCGCCGGGAATGGTTTATGCCCGCCAGAAAAAGCGCGAAAACAGAATCAGCACCGGGTAAATTTCCAGACGCCCCAGGATCATCGCCGCGCACATCAGCAGTTTTGCCCCTTCGGTTAAGGTACCAAACGTTGAGGCCGTCTCGCCAAACCCCAGCCCCATGTTGTTTATGCAGGCGGCAACCGTGGCGAATGACGTAAACAGGTCGTAGCCCATCAGATTGAGCGACCAGACAAAAAAGCCGGTAATCATCACGTAGAGAAAAAAGAAGCTCCATACCGAACGCAGGACGCGTTCATTCACCACGCTTTTGCCCACCTTAATGCTCAGCAGCGCGCGCGGATGGGCCAGCTGATTCATCTCCTGAATACTCTGCTTGAACATAATGAGAAAACGCAGGGCTTTGATCCCGCCGCAGGTCGAGCCGACGCAGCCGCCAAAAAAGCTGGCGCTCAACAGCAGGAAGATAGTGTGGGTGGGCCATTGGGCGTAGTCGGCCGTCGCGAGACCGTTATCGGTCATCATTGAGCTGGCAAGGAAGAAGGCGTGCACCAGGCTATCCGTGGGGTTGTACATTCCCGCATGCCAGACCTGCCAGGCGGTGATGAGGATAATCAGCGCGGCGGCACCGAGAAAGAATTTGACCTCCGGGCTGCTAAGGATCGGTTTCAGCGTGCGTCTGACAATGGCGACGTACCAGAGGGTAAAGTTAAAGGCAGAAAGCAGCGAAAAGGCCCCGGCAACCAGCTCTATTGCGTGGCTGTCATAAAAACCAATGCTCTCGCTGCGGGTGGAGAACCCGCCCAGCGACACTGTCGAAAGCCCGTGACAGAGGGCGTCAAAAAAGGACATTCCCGCCAGCCAGTAGGCCAGGGTGCAGGCCACGCCCAGCGCGAAATAGGTCAACCACAGCGTGCGCGCGGTATCGGCAAGGCGGGGCGTAAGACGCTCCTCCTTGAACGGCCCCGGCATTTCTGACTGATAGAGCTTCATGCCCCCGATGCCCAGCAGCGGCAGGACCGCGACGGCCAGCACGATAACGCCTAACCCGCCAATGAAATTGAGCTGAGCGCGGTAATAAAGGTAAGATTTAGGCAGGGCGCTGACGTCCCCGATCACCGTTGCCCCGGTGGTGGTGATCCCGGAAACCCCTTCAAAGAGCGCGTCGGCAAAGGAGAGCTGTAACCCGTCATCCATCCAAAGCGGCATGGCGCTTATCACTGAAAACAGTAGCCAGAACAGCACAATAATCACGAAACCGTCACGGGTGCGCAGCTGTATCCCGGCGTGACGGGTCGCCCGCCAGGCTAACCCCCCGAGAGTAAAAAAGGTTAAAAAGGTGGTCAGGAAGGCAAAGTAGGTCCGCTCTTTATTCAGTAGGGCGACAACCATCGGCGGCAGCATGGAAAGGCTGTACAGCAAAACCAGAAAACCGCAGAGGTGAAGGACAACCCGCAGCTGGGATACATGTAACGAATCGTTGGACGTCACAACAGAACTCCGCGCAATAACACGTTCCGGGGCAAATCACCGGAAAATATAGTGAATATTATGATTCAAAATTTTCAGGGCGCCGTATTTTAACGGCTTCCACGAATATCTGCCTGCTTCCTGCATCCTTTTCTTCAAATTGGACGGATGAACAGCGTATAATCCCGCTCCTTTTGTCTATTTTTTCTTCGGAAGCATTATGAGCGCAATTTCCCTGATCCAGCCGGATCGTGACCTCTTCTCCTGGCCCCAGTACTGGGCGGCCTGCTTTGGACCGGCGCCGTTCCTGCCGATGTCCCGGGAAGAGATGGACCAGCTGGGCTGGGACAGCTGCGACATCATTCTGGTTACGGGCGACGCCTACGTTGACCATCCGAGCTTCGGCATGGCCATCTGTGGCCGTATGCTTGAGGCGCAGGGCTTCCGCGTGGGGATCATCTCCCAGCCTGACTGGAACAGCAAAGACGACTTTATGCGTCTGGGCAAACCGAACCTGTTCTTCGGCGTGACCGCAGGCAACATGGATTCAATGATCAACCGCTACACCGCCGACCGTAAGCTGCGTCATGACGATGCCTACACGCCCGATAACGTGGCGGGTAAACGCCCTGACCGCGCTACCCTCGTCTACACCCAGCGCTGTAAAGAAGCCTGGAAAGACGTGCCGGTGATCCTGGGCGGCATCGAGGCGAGCCTGCGCCGCACCGCGCATTACGACTACTGGTCTGATACCGTGCGCCGCTCGGTGCTGGTGGATTCCAAAGCCGACATGCTGATTTACGGCAACGGCGAGCGTCCGCTGGTGGAAGTGGCGCACCGTCTGTCGCAGGGCGAGCCGGTGAGCAGCATCCGCGACGTGCGCAATACCGCCATCATGGTGAAAGAGGCGCTGCCGGGCTGGCGCGGCGTGGATTCCCGCATCATCGATATGCCGGGCAAAATCGACCCGATCCCACACCCGTATGGCGACGATCTGCCGTGTGCGGATAACAAACCGGTAGAGCCAAAGAAAGCGGAAGCGAAGGCTATCGTCGTGCAGCCGCCGCGCCCGAAGCCGTGGGAAAAGACCTACGTGCTGCTGCCGTCCTACGAGAAGGTGAAAGCCGACAAGGTGCTCTACGCCCATGCGTCCCGTATTCTGCACCATGAAACCAACCCGGGCTGCGCCCGCGCGCTGATGCAGAAGCACGGCGAGCGCTTTATCTGGATCAACCCGCCGGCCATCCCGCTCTCCACCGAAGAGATGGACAGCGTCTTCGCGCTGCCGTACAAGCGCGTGCCGCACCCGGCGTACGGCAACGCCCGTATTCCGGCGTATGAGATGATCCGCTTCTCGATCAACATCATGCGCGGCTGCTTCGGCGGCTGCTCGTTTACTCTTGTTTTTATGTATTTAGAGGCTTTGTTGAATAAATCGAACTTTTGCTGAGTTGAAGGATCAGATCACGCATCTTCCCGACAACGCAGACCGTTCCGTGGCAAAGCAAAAGTTCAAAATCACCAACTGGCCCACCTACAATAAAGCCCTCATCAACCGTGGCTCCATAACTTTCTGGCTGGATGATGAAGCTATTCAGGCCTGGTATGAGTCGGCAACGCCTTCATCACGGGGAAGACCTCAGCGCTATTCTGATCTCGCCATCACCACCGTTCTGGTCATTAAACGCGTGTTCAGGTTGACCCTGCGGGCTGCACAGGGTTTTATTGATTCCATTTTTACACTGATGAATGTTCCGTTGCGCTGCCCGGATTACACCAGTGTCAGCAAGCGCGCAAAGTCGGTTAATGTCAGTTTCAAAACGCCCACCCGGGGTGAAATCGCGCATCTGGTGATTGATTCCACCGGGCTGAAGGTCTTTGGTGAAGGCGAATGGAAAGTCAAAAAACATGGCCAGGAACGCCGCCGTATCTGGCGAAAGTTGCATCTGGCAGTTGACAGCAACACACATGAAATCATCTGTGCAGACCTGTCGCTGAACAATGTGACGGACTCAGAAGCCTTCCCGGGTCTTATCCGGCAGACTCACAGAAAAATCAGGGCAGCATCGGCAGACGGCGCTTACGACACCCGGCTCTGTCACGATGAACTGCGGCGTAAGAAAATCAGCGCGCTTATCCCGCCCCGAAAAGGCGCGGGTTACTGGCCCGGTGAATATGCAGACCGTAACCGTGCTGTTGCGAATCAGCGGCTGACCGGGAGTAATGCGCGGTGGAAATGGACAACAGATTATAACCGTCGCTCGATAGCGGAAACGGCGATGTACCGGGTAAAACAGCTGTTCGGAGGTTCACTGACACTGCGTGACTACGATGGTCAGGTTGCAGAGGCTATGGCCCTGGTACGAGCGCTGAACAAAATGACGAAAGCAGGTATGCCTGAAAGCGTGCGTATTGCCTGAAAACACAACCCGCTACGGGGGAGACTTACCCGAAATCTGATTTATTCAACAAAGCCGGGGAGAGCATGAAAATGATGGATATGAGCGGTCACGATCAGGCCGCAATGTCCCATGAAATGATGCAAAACGGCAATTCTGCTGCCCATCAGGACATGGCTGAAATGCATAAAAAAATGATGAAATCCAAACCTGAGAACACCCAAGAAACTGCTAAGCCATTTTCCGAAATGAACGAGCATGAGAAAGCCGCTGTTGTGCATGAGAAGGCGAATAATGGTCTATCTTCCGTTATTCATCAGCAGCAGGCTGAAAAGCATCGCAGCCAGATCACCCAGAATTAACCCGCAGCTCCACTTGTCAGACCCTCATTTGACGCCGAAGTCACTGGCTTACGCTCCCGTCCGGGAGCGTTTTTTTCCCATATATCAAACTTTAACTCTGAAGAGGTGGAAGTATCTGACCAACACTGTCACGTAACGCCAGATAACTACAAAAACACCTCAGGTGAACGTAAGCGTTAAGTGAGCGCCGTATTGACGGCTATTTATTGGTGAGATCTACGTTCCATGGCAGCAGTTCGGCCACTTTGTTGATGGGCCACTCCGGCAATACGCTCAGGATATGGCGAAGGTAACCCTCTGGATCGATACCGTTCAGCCTGCACGTTCCGATCAGACCATACAGCAGGGCACCACGTTCACCACCATGATCACTGCCGAAGAAGATGTAGTTTTTCTTGCCCAGACAGACCGCTCGTAGCGCGCGCTCAGCAGCGTTATTATCCGGCTCTGCCAGACCATCATCGCAGTAGTAACACAGGGCATCCCACTGGTTCAGTGCATAAGCGAACGCCTCGCCTAACCGGGATTTTTTCGACAGAGTGGCACTTTTCTCCACCAACCAGTCATGCAGGGATATCAGCAACGGTTAACTTCGGGACCGTCTGGCGGCCAGCCGCTGAGATGCCGGAAGGCCGCGTATTTCCTCTTCTATCGCGTATAACTCACTGATGCGCTTCAGAGCCTCCTCTGCTGTGGCCGTCCGGGTGCTGATATAGACGTCATGGATTTTGCGCCGCGCATGAGCCCAGCATGCCGCTTCTGTCAACGGGCCACCTTCACGCTCTGCGCTGAACAACCTGTCGTACCCTGCGAAGGCATCTGCCTGCAGCACGCCATGATAGTGCCGAAGATGTTGCTGAGGGTGTTTCCCCTGTCGGTCCGGTGAGAAGGCGAACCATGCCGCTGGCGGATCTGATGAACCCGCGCTTCTGTTATCACGGACATATGTCCAGATACGCCCGGTTTTCGTCTTCTTTCTGCCCGGCGCCAGCACGGGCACCGGAGTGTCATCCGTATGCAGTTTGCGGCAGTCCATCACGTAGTGGTAGAGGGCTTCATCCAGCGGGGCCATTAACCGGCAGCACGCATCCACCCAGTTGGAGAGCAGCGCACGACTCAGATCCACACCCTGACGGGCAAAGATTTCGCACTGGCGATACAGCGGCAGGTGTTCACAGTATTTGGCCGTTAACACGCGGGCCAGCAGACCCGGCCCGGCGATGCCCCGGTCGATAGGACGTGAGGGCGCTGGCGCTTCAACGACGCAGTCGCATCGGGTACAGGCCTTTTTCACCCTGACCGTGCGGATCACTTTCAGGGCGCTGGAGACCAGCTCCAGTTGCTCCGCGCTGACTTCGCTGAGATAGGCCATATCACTACCGCAACCAGGACAGCTGGTTTCAGCTGGCTCCAGTCTGTTTATTTCGCGGGGAAGATGTTCCGGTAACGGGCGACGATGACGGGACTGGCGCAACTGACGCGGAACCTGCTGATCATTGTCCCGGCCGTTGTAACGATCGCTTTGCTGCTCCTGCTGTTTCAGCAGGGCTTCGGCTTCTTCGACCTGCCGGCGTAGCTTTTCTGAACGGGTACCGAACAGCATTCGGCGCAGTTTTTCTATCTGAGCCCGCAGATGTTCTATTTCACGCTCTTCGTTCTCTATTTTCTCTTCTGCGCGGGCCAGCGCTGAACGCAGGAACGACTCAGTCTCAGCAACGAGACTGAGCTGGCTGTCTTTCTGGCGAAGCGCGTCTTCCAGCGCAGCGATACGGGCGAGATAGTCCTGACTCATGACCCCATTTATAATGCGGTCATGCGCTTTTTACAACATCGTCAGTGAGTTAAGGCGTGCAGTTTTAGGTTTCCGCCAGTCCAGCTTATCGAGGAGCATGGCGAGTTGTGAGCGGGTGATGGCGATTTTGCCGTCGCGTACAGCAGGCCAGACGAACTGTCCCTCTTCCAGACGTTTGGTAAACAGACACAGACCGTCAGCATCAGCCCAGAGGATCCTCACGGTGTCACCTTTACGACCACGGAAGATAAACAGGTGGCCGGAGAACGGATTGTCATCAAGAACATGCTGGACCAGTTCGCCCAGACCATTGAAGGACTTACGCATATCGGTGACCCCGGCAACCAGCCAGATACGAGTGCCTGACGGTAAGGGTATCATCGGCTCCTCCCGCTCAGCTCGCGGATCAGCGTTTTCAGAAGTGCAGGTGATAAATCCCCGGACAGACGCAGGCTGGCACCGCCGACAGTCACCTCGCATGTCATGGCCTCGCGGCAGGCTGGAGCGGCGGGTTCATAGTGCGGCTCAGCATGGTGTGACAGGACCATATCAGGCAGGACAACGGGGATAACAGAGTCTTGCTCTCTGATTGACCGTTGTATTTCATCGGGCAGAAGATGTCTGTAACGCTGGCGCCAGGTAAACAGCAGATTGTCATTAATTCCATTATCCCGCGCCAACCGGGCAACACAGGCTCCAGGCTGATATGAAGTGGTTTACTGAATTTGGCCACCTGAACAGAGGTGATATGCTCACCTCAGAACAACACAGGTGTCATAATGAAAAAAAGAAATTTCAGCGCAGAGTTTAAACGCGAATCCGCTCAACTGGTCGTTGACCAGAACTACACCGTGGCAGATGCAGCCAGCGCTATGGATGTCGGCCTTTCCACAATGACGCGATGGGTGAAACAATTACGTGATGAACGGCAGGGCAAAACACCAAAAGCCTCCCCCATTACCCCGGAACAAATTGAAATCCGTGAGCTCAGGAAAAAGCTACAACGTATTGAAATGGAAAATGAAATATTAAAAAAGGCTACCGCGCTCTTGATGTCAGACTCCCTGAACAGTTCTCGATAATCGGGAAACTCAGGGCGCGTTATCCTGTGGCCACTCTCTGCCATGTGTTCGGGGTTCATCGCAGCAGCTGCAAATACTGGAAAAACCGTCCTGAAAAGCCAGACGGCAGACGGGCTGTATTACGCAGTCAGGTACTTGAACTTCATGGCATCAGCCACGGCTCTGCCGGAGCAAGAAGCATCGCCACAATGGCAACCCAGAGAGACTACCAGATGGGGCGCTGGCTTGCTGGCAGACTCATGAAAGAGCTGGGGCTGGTCAGTTGCCAGCAGCCGACTCACCGGTATAAGCGTGGCGGTCATGAGCACGTTGCTATCCCGAATCATCTTGAGCGACAGTTCGCCGTAACGGAACCAAATCAGGTGTGGTGCGGTGATGTGACCTATATCTGGACGGGTAAGCGCTGGGCGTACCTCGCCGTTGTTCTCGACCTGTTCGCAAGAAAACCAGTGGGCTGGGCCATGTCGTTCTCGCCGGACAGCAGGCTCACCATGAAAGCACTGGAAATGGCATGGGAAACCCGTGGTAAGCCCGTCGGGGTGATGTTCCACAGCGATAGTAATAATGCCGATGTCAGTCTTTACCACCACTTAGTTTGCCGTTTAACCAGATTGGTGTGATTACTGATGCAGTGAAGACCTTCCCGCATCCTGACTCACACAGCGATCGACCTTTTGTGTCCTGCCCTGGACCCGTCGGTTGCCGGAAGCGCCTTCATGCGAGGCATCTCCTCACCGATGCGCGTGACTCAAGAAGGGCCTGACGGCTTGTCTCGTTACTGTCCTGTCCAGGTTATCTGTCTGGAGATTCAACTCTGTTTCCTCACAGGAGCTCTGTCATGGTTGATAAAGTTACCGAAGCTGCCGTTGTGGGTGGCGTGGATACACATAAAGATTTGCACGTTGCCGCTGTCGTAGATCAGAACAATAAAGTCCTTGGGACTCAGTATTTCTCCACAACACGACAAGGTTGCCGGCAGATGCTGGCATGGATGACCTCGTTTGGGACATTAAAGCGAATTGGTGTTGAGTGCACAGGTACCTATGGTTCCGGTTTGCTTCGTTATTTTCAGAACGCCGGGTTAGAAGTTCTTGAGGTGACTGCTCCAGACCGGATGGAGCGACGCAAACGGGGTAAAAGTGACACAATTGATGCTGAATGTGCCGCTCATGCAGCATTCTCAGGCATCAGGACAGTTACTCCCAAAACGCGTGATGGCATGATTGAGTCCCTGCGGGTATTAAAAACTTGCCGAAAAACAGCAATATCAGCCCGCAGAGTCGCTCTCCAGATTATCCATTCAAATATTATCTCTGCCCCGGATGAATTACGTGAACAGCTCAGAAATATGACGCGCATGCAGCTCATCAGGACCCTGGGTTCCTGGAGACCTGATGCCAGTGAATACCGCAATGTAACCAACGTTTATCGCATTTCATTAAAGTCCCTTGCCCGACGCTATCTCGAGTTACATGACGAAATCGCTGATCTGGATGTCATGATTGCGGCAATTGTCGACGAGTTGGCACCTGAGCTGATTAAACGTAATGCTATCGGATACGAAAGCGCTTCACAGTTGCTGATCACTGCCGGAGACAATCCTCAACGGTTAAGATCAGAATCAGGATTTGCGGCACTGTGTGGTGTCAGCCCGGTCCCCGTTTCTTCTGGAAAAACGAACCGTTACCGACTTAATCGTGGTGGAGATCGTGCTGCAAATAGTGCACTTCACATCATCGCCATCGGACGCTTACGAACTGACGCAAAAACAAAGGAATATGTCGCCAGGCGTGTAGCCGAAGGACATACAAAAATGGAAGCGATACGCTGTCTAAAGCGATATATCTCCCGCGAAGTTTACACGTTACTGCGCAATCAAAACAGGCGGATCAACAGTATCCCGATAACAGCTTGACTCTTAGAAGGGCGTCCAGGGCAGCCAGTACGGCAGTGACGACTGGCAGCGCTTCTACCGGGCCAATAACCTGGCGCCGAGCATGAGCCGGCGTGGCAACTGCTGGGATAATGCGGTGGCCGAATCGTTCTTCAGTTCGCTGAAAAAAGAACGGATCAGAAAACGCATATATAAAACCAGGGATCTGGCCCGGGCGGATCTTCGATTACATTGAAGTCTTCTATAACCGGTCCCGGCGCCACAGCCACCTCGGCGGCGTCAGTCCGGAGGCCTTCGAACAGGCCTCGTCGTGAGGACAGGATTTGTCTACAGGCGTGGGGTCAGTCCAAACTATAGGGCAGGATCGTCTACCGGGGCGGGGTCAGTCCATCAACGGCTCGGAAGTGTCTAGATTATCCGTGGCTATTCACCGGGGCAAACAGGCCGATCAGGAACGACATAAGAAAGTTCTGTATTACCGACAGGTCAAGAAACTGAGCATAAGAGAAACTGCTGAAGCCACCAGTTACAGTACATCTCAGGTCTGCAGGGTTCAGGCCCTGTTCAGGCCTGAAAATTAAGCACATTTTCTGAGGCTGGAAATCAACTCATGCTGACAGCCTGAGCCTGTTGGCATGGTAAGCAATGTGCTCACCAATAAAGCTGGAAATGAAATAATAGCTGTGGTCGTATCCAGTATGATATCGGAACGACGCATTGAGGTTCATCTCATTGCATACTCTCTCAAGGATTTTGGTGCGCAGTTGCTCTTCATAAAAGGCGTCACTCAGCCCCTGATCAATGAAGATTTCTGGTAATTTTTCACCCTGTAAAATGAGGCTGACTGGATCGTAGGCTTCCCACGTTTTTCTGTTTTCACCCAGGTAAGCGCTAAATGCCTGTTGCCCCCATGGCACCTGAGAAGGCGATACTATCGGGGAAAATGCTGATACGCTCACATATTCACCAGGATTTCGCAGAGCCAGCACCAGAGCACCCAGCCCTCCCATAGAATGACCGGATATAGATTTTCTTGCCGTTGCAGGAAAATGATTCATGACGACATCCGGAAGCTCTCTGAGAATATAGTCATACATCCTGTAATGAACATTCCACGGCTGTTCCGTCGCGTTCAGATAAAAACCGGCCCCCTGGCCAAGATCGTAACTGTCGGCATCCGGGACATTATTACCCCGGGGACTGGTATCCGGGACAACAACGATGACGTTATGCCGGGCTGCATAATGCTGCATACCTGATTTGGTGATGAAATTCTGCTCAGTACAGGTCAGGCCCGACAACCAGTATAGTACCGGCAGTTTTTCTGTTACTGCTTTGGGAGGAAGATACACACCGAAATTCATTTCACAATTAAGGGATTGTGAATAATGCCGGTACACGTTTTGCCAGCCGCCAGAGCTGGCATGCTGCTCAATGAGTTCCATCAGCCGTTATCTCATGGTTATTTCCCCTGACCGAAGCCAGGGGAAGTATCTTTAAATCCGGACGTCAGATAAACGTATACGCCGTGATTTTGTTACCCGCCGGATCCCGCAGGTAGGCAGCATAGGCCCCGGGAAGGTGACCACGCGGGCCAGGTTGACCTTCATCAGCTCCACCGGCGGCAAGGCCGGCAGCATGGAAAGCATCAACCTCTTCCGGGGTGGCAGCAGCGAAGCCGACAGTCACCCCGTTAGCGGAAGGTGCTTCACCGTTGCCCGGACGGGCAATGATAAATGCCGGCTTTTCGCGGCCATAGAGTACCCAGCCGTTGCCAAACGGGCCGAGGTTATTGATACCAAGCGTGCCCAGGACGACATCGTAAAATGCGGAGGATTTCTCGACATCGGCTGCGCCAATGAACACATGAGAAAAGATGCCGTCACCAGAAATTACCGGAGTTGTCATTTTCCACTTCCTTCAGTTTGAGTTGATTAAAATTCTGATGGGATCAGTAATGAATCACTGTCCGGATAGATTTGCCTTCATGCATAAGCTCGAAGGCGTCATTGATTTCATCCAGTGTCATCGTATGGGTTACAAATGGCTCAAGGTCAATATCCCCCTTCATGGCATCCTCGACCATACCGGGGAGCTGAGTGCGGCCTTTTACTCCGCCAAACGCGGAACCTTTCCATACGCGCCCGGTGACCAGCTGGAAAGGACGGGTGGAAATCTCCTGTCCGGCCCCTGCGACACCAATGACAACGGACTGCCCCCACCCACGGTGAGCACTTTCCAGCGCTGCACGCATGACGTTAACGTTACCGATACATTCAAAGGTATGGTCAATACCCCACTTGTTGATATCCAGCAGAACATCTTTAATCGGTTTGTCATAATCATTCGGGTTAATGCAGTCAGTGGCCCCGAACTGACGGGCCAGGTCAAATTTTGTCGGATTAGTATCGATAGCGATAATACGTCCCGCTTTTGCCTGACGGGCCCCCTGTACCGCAGCCAGACCAATTGCCCCCAGACCAAAAATGGCAACTGAATCGCCCGGCTGCACTTTAGCCGTGTTATGGACGGCGCCAATACCGGTAGTCACGCCACAACCCAACAGGCAGACGTGTTCATGGTTCGCCTCCGGGTTAATTTTTGCCAGAGAAACCTCGGCCACAACGGTGTATTCACTGAATGTGGAACATCCCATGTAGTGGTAAAGAGGCTGACCGTTGTATGAAAAGCGAGTGGTCCCGTCAGGCATCAGTCCTTTGCCCTGAGTCTCGCGAACCGATACACAGAGGTTCGTTTTACCGGACTGGCAGAATTCACACTCCCCGCATTCAGCGGTGTAGAGCGGAATAACATGGTCACCCGGCTTCACACTGGTGACGCCTTCACCAACTTCAACGACGATACCGGCTCCCTCGTGGCCGAGAACCACCGGGAAAACGCCCTCAGGGTCATTCCCTGAGAGGGTAAAGGCATCGGTATGGCAGACACCTGTGTGGGTGTTTTTAATCAGCACCTCGCCTTTTTTAGGCGGAGCAACATCAATTTCAACAATCTCCAGGGGCTTCCCTGGTGCAAATGCAACAGCGGCACGTGATTTCATACGTAATATATCCTCAATGTAATAATGGCCTCACCTATTTAAGATAGGCACGAACCAGCTCAATCGTATCGTCAACTGATTTACTGACTTCATGACTGTAGCTGTCATTCTGGTCAAAGGTTTCCCGTATGTGGCTCTCCAGCACCTCTGCCATCAGTCCGTTAGCGGCGCCCCGGACGGCGGCGATTTGCTGGAGAACGGAACGGCATTCAGCGCCACTTTCAAGTGCTCTTTCCAGAGCATCAATCTGACCCCGGATACGGCGAACCCGGGTTAGGACCTTTTTTTTCTCTTCAGGAGTACTGGGCATTGCTTACCTCACTGCTCTGTATTTCTTATACTATAGGGGAGTATTACATTAAGATCAACACATACCCCACTATAGTATAATAAATATATCAGAGCACCGGTAATGACTCCAACTTACTGATAGTGTTTTATGTTCAGATAATGCCCGATGACTTTGTCATGCAGCTCCACCGATTTTGAGAAAGACAGTGACTTCCTGCCCAGCCTTGCCAGATGCTGCCTCAGATTCAGGTTATGCCGCTCAATGCGCTGCGTATATCGCTTGCTGATAACGTGCAGTTCTCCCTTCAGGCGTGATTCATAAAGCGGCCAGCCATCCGTCATCCATACCACGACCTCAAAGGCCGACAGCAGGCCCAGAAGACGCTCCAGCGTGACCAACGTGCGTTCACCGAATACGTGCGCCACAACCGTCCTCCGTATCCTGTCATACGCGTAAAACAACCAGCGCTGGCGTGATTTAGCGCCGACGTAACCCCACTGTTCGTCCATTTCCGCGCAAACAATAACGTCACTGCCCGGTTGTATGCGTGAGTTTACCGACTGCGGCCTGAGTTTTTTAAGTGTCGTAAAATCGTGTTGAGGCCAACGCCCATAATGCGTGCACTGGCGCGACATCCGACGCCATTCATGGCCATATCAATAATTTTCTGGTGTGTACCGGGCTGAGAGGCGATGTAAGTGAACTGTAGCTGCCATGTTTTACGGCAGTGAGAGCAGAGATAGCGCTGATGTCCGGCAGTACTTTTACCGTTACGCACCACGCCTTCAGTAGCTGAACAGGAGGGACAGCTGATAGAAACAGAAGCCACTGGAGCACCTCAAAAACACCATCATACACTAAATCAGTAAGTTGGCACCCTTACCCTGTATAGGTACTCTCTGTTTTTCGTGGCCTGCCTCGCCCACGAATTTCGCCAGTCATGACTTTGCTCCTGCATTTTATTAACGGAAAAGAATAAGTGATTTTGCGCGGAGGCTTCAATCAGTTTATCCCCGGCGGTGACGAGGTGGCCACCTATGCCGACTGGACAGGGGACTGACTATTGCCATAACGCCATCGCAGGTTGCTTCAGTAAACCTGCTAATCCCGTACAATGGCGAATTCGCTATATCCGCTTCTCGCACTTAGCTGCCATAAATCGGCCAGGCAATCACAGGTCATTTCTGTCTCGCAAAGAAGGTGCCGTTTCTGCTTTGCGTTGACACCCCTAAATATTAGAATTAAAAGGAGAGAGTTACTGGAAAAAGGCAGCGGAGGCAGTGACAATCGTGGCTTGAAGCCACTACTCGATGGATGCGGACATGTAGTTGGCGTCATTCGACAAAACTAGCAAACTTCTAATAGTCACCATTTCTCCCGTCTGGCGGGAGTGCTGTCAAATGCCCCCCTCATCTCTGTGTGGGAAATGAAGGGTGAAGGGGAAATAGATGACAGCGTTATTTCTACGCCCAGAATACTGAATACCTTGTACAGACGATCAATACTGGCGCTAGCAGGGTTTGCTTCCAGGCGGGCATAGGTTTGCTGCGTTACGCCAAGCCTCTCAGACACATCTTTTTGCGTGAAGCCCTTGATTTTGCGAAACCCGATTAGCACAGGTCTGAGCTGGTTCAGCGTTTTTATCGGGAACTGATTATTCATAAGTGACCTGCCTCGCAGACTGAGTAGGGAGTACCGCCCTGTAATACAGCAGGTAAGGTGTATTTTGTGTTATACAGACTATAGGCTGTAAAACCTTTATTGAAAAGATGCTGATGTTCCAGGGGCATGCCGAGCATGGACGATTTTCTGCGGGGCGGTATTTCGCTACGGGGGAGATTGCGTTCGGGCAATGTACCGGTGTAAAAAACGTCAATTTTTCAAAACCGCTGTTATCGGGATAAGCTGAAAACTCCGAAGGCAGACACAGCCACGAATAATGTCAGACTTAAGCTCTGTAGCTGTCTTCTTTTGCCTGTAAATAACGTCTAGTTTGACTCTGATGAAGGCTGTACCAGGCAGAGAACATGTCACTCTCGGGGCCGGATGATAAAATGTGTTCAACTGGCTGGGCAGGGTAATAGCGAAGAACGTTCTCTGAAATTCGATTCAGCTCAGCGTAACGTGCGCTGTAGGTATGTATAATCCATTGCATCAATTTTGCATCCGTATTATTCGCAGATTACACACAAGAAGCTTAACAATGGCTGAAAGAGTGAGCAGGGATATGTAACAAAAACAAGGGCTTCAAGATGAACTGGATAAAACCGGAGCAGAGCAAGCCCTGTTCCGGTTTGTCAGGCTTTGGAATTTCTTCCAGGCCCCTGCAGCTAGTCACAACAAACACATTAATGTTTTCATTGCTTCAATTCAATATTATTGTGTGAAAGGGATTCCATCGAAATCGGCTTATGCATGCTTAAAACTAAACTGCCCCGGCTGCAGTCATTTGGTTGCTGTGGGCTCTGTACTGTGTCTAATAGTGAAAGAATCTTACGTTATAACGAAGGAAATTGCTGAATGACTCTACGATTGCAGACGGAATCACCCGCTGACCAGGATATGTTTAGAGGCAGCAGTCATGAAAAAGTTGCAGAGAATGTGGCTCAGATCATCAGGACACCTGATGTCAATATTATTGGTCTGGAAGGTGAGCTGGGTTCAGGTAAGTCAACAATATTGAAGTTCCTGCAGAAAAAGCTTAAAGATGATTTTACGTTCATTAACTTTGATGCAGAACGTTACCATCATGGCTCAACTAAAAAAGCGCTTATCGATGTCATCCACCACGGGGTCAGCCTACAATGTCCGGGCTCCCGGGATGTGTTGGATAAGTATAAAAATCTGGCTCTGGGTAACATCGTTGAATACGACAAGAGGGTCAGCAGCAGGCTAAGCTGGTTGACCGTCGTTTTTATTTTACTGTCATTGCTTTCCGTGCAGATGCTTCGTTATGTGCTAACAGACCTTAATCAATATTTTACTAACAAGGAGTCATTATTAGGGTGGCTTTTTTATGTTGAGGTGGCCGCGTTTCTTTCTCCTGCCATTATGGTCGCAGGACTGGCATGCCTGCAGAACATGGAATGGTACAGAAAGAAAGGGTATTCGAGTATTGGTGATTTGTTCAAACGCAACAGTACTGACAGGATTGAAGAGACTTGGCTAGTTAATAAGGAGGTCGGAGCTATTGAGCTGGCTGAAGCTCTGCAGGGATTTACCTCCAAAGAGGTCATTTCCCATGGAGATCGCTTCATCCTTATCATTGATAATCTGGACCGAATCAGTGCAGACAAAGTGAAAGAGCTCTGGAGTGATATGGAGCTTATTGCCGGAGCCACTCATGAACACTTCAGGATAGTGGTGCCCTATTCGGCAAGACAGGTTTCAGCCTCACTTTCTGTGGCGGGTTTCAGCGGGCGTGAGTTTATTGCAAAGCGGATTCCTGTAAGTTTTCAGGTTCCTCCTCTTATTTCGGCAGGATGGCAGGAAGCGTTAAGGCAGTACTGGAAAGAAACAGTAAATGAGGATGCAGGGATAGCGTGCCGGGAAGCAACGGTGTTGCTTGAGCGCTGGAAACCCTCTGAGTATCCTCGTATCACACCGCGATTAATGAAGAAGTTTGTTAATGATATTCATATTCTGAACCTTACCGTTCCTGCAACAGAAGATCATCGCCATATTCTTATTGCTCTCTACTTACTGGTGGTCAGATACGGGGAGCGAGATATTAAAGTATTACTTCGCGATCCCAAAGCTAGTCAGACCGAACCCGGTATTGCTCCGGATGATTTTGACGAGATGCTCTCGCTAACTTATCAACAAATATCCCGAATTTTTAATAACGATACAGAAAGATGGAGCGAATTTCTGATGAGCATCCACTATCAGTCCACGGTGGAGCTTGCCAGGAGCGAGTTGCTTGATACGCCTCTTAAAGACGCGATTGGTGCTATAAATATCCCACGGCTTGAAGAACTGACGGCCTTGTGGGGTTTCGCTGAAGCATGGCAGCGAGTGGCACCACATATTCAGATGCGAGACTGGCTGGTTTCTTATAGCCGGATGGATGAGAAGTGTCAGGCTCTCGCCGAACCGCAACTCAAAGTCGCAGTGCAAATGCTGAATCAGAGTTATGCTGTTTCACTCAGAGAAAAGAATGATGAAGGTTTCGTATTGAGTCTGCAGAAACTGATGGCTGACGGGCGGATAAGCCTAGAGCCTTTCGTCGAAAGGCAAATATCGTTTATTGTGAGTAAACTTGATGAAATTCAGGATTCAGAAAAATTGGAGGCTGAATCCACGAAGACGTTGCTGCAGGAAGCTGATTCATACTCTGTTCTGGCCGGTGAATCACTACTGAATAAAATGGAGAATTTTGTAGATGGCGTATTTTATGTGGAATACCTTGTCAATAATGAAGAGACCTTGTCAAACCTGAAAATTGGCACACTAGATATCGGAAATCACGGTCGGGAGGAGATGTTACGCTATGGAGCTGAGCAACCTCAGATAGACCTTTTTAATCCGGGAATTATCCGGCATATCAATATTGCATCGAAGGCGGTACAGAACGTAATTGGAAAGAATGATGGTACAGGTGGGGCTCAGGTTAGCTCTGCAATAATGACGCTTAAAAATCGTCAGGTTGTTGAGGACGTTATCCATTTCAGAAAAATTGTTCTGAGCCCGGACTGGAATAATAATGTTTTAAATCAATATTATCTTAATAATACGGCGACGAGGAATCTCTTCCCTGCGGAATTTGCTGCACAGGCTGTTGCTCACATGGTGCTCCATGGTAACTATGCCGGTATCGAGTCGTACAGTGAACATATTGGTGAGGAACGGTTTGACCTGGCTTTGGCTGCATATCTTCGTTATCTACGTACTGCCGAGAGTATCTTTATAGCACTTAAGGATAAAAATGTTCTGCCGTACATCAAAAATGCTGTTGGCAGGATTGTTGATTTAGGTCTTCTGGTGAATATACCTGTCCTGAGCTTTGTTAAAGGTCAGTATGACGTCATCAAAGAAGCTACAAATGCAACCTCTCTTTTAATATTTGTGCGAGAGCGTCAAAAAGCACTGTCAGAGAAAATAATTGAGTCTGATGTGAATGCTATGGGTCCAGTATTTCTCCATGACGTATATCAGTCAGGTGAGCAGTTTGATATTTTGAAGAAAAAGCTGAACGCCCTGGCATGTGGAGTATTTAGTTCTTCTGAAAGGCTTATTGAGTGTTTTACGGTTCTTCCTGTGAACATGCGCTTTATCCTTGAACAAATGCAACTTCAGGGGCAGCATATCCGGATGGAAGGTAGTGTGGGTATCTTTGCATCATGGTTCCGTGATGCAGAGCCAGACGTTGTCACAAATGCCGAGAACATTCATTTTCTGTGGTCTTGCCTCGACGATACCCAGAGAGAGACTGTACTTGATGAGTTGCACGATGTCTTACTTGAAAGACATATTCGTATTGACAGCCGTATTGCGATTATTACCCGTTTTCATAATGAGTTGTCGTTTATTGAACCTGAGAAGGCCGTTGAACGCAGGGCTATTGCGGCGCTGTTTAGCGCTTCTGTTGATAATGTATTATTGTCTCAATGGCTTGACCGTCAGACGTTTTCATTTTCATCATGGTCTCCGGAGGACGCCCGTACGGCAACGAGTTGTATAATGAATAACTCGGAGATTTTTCCTCTCATCTGCAGGAATTCACAGTATATTAAAAACAGAATGTTACCAGAGAAAGCGGACGTTACAGAAGATAGTGATACGTTTCCGGACTGAGTTCGTTCTTTAAATCCTATACCTGAAGACCACAGCGGTGGTCTTTGGGAGTTTTTTTATTGCCTGATATACATTAAGCATGTTATATCTTGCTAAGAAATAATCATTCAGGGATTAATCATAACTACTGAAGTTATGTTGTGTTCTTTTCTTTTAAAAATAAATTATTCAGATTTATTTTCTATTGATTTAATGAGGTAGGGAATGACAGAAAGTGCTTTGCTTTTGCGAGAGGCATTTAATGAATCGGTTAACTATATGACATGGTCTTTTTATTCACTGATAACTGCTTACGTTTCGATGGCTTTTTATGATAGAGTTGAGGTTAAGACCCGAATAAATAATTATCTGAATAAGTTACTTTTCGTGATTGCTATGTCCGTTTTTATCCCAAATATGTACTTTGTTTCAATGGTGTTCAGTCAGAAGTTAGGCACCGCAGCTGGCGTTGCGTCATTCATTATTGGGCTACTTTTCATGATGTTAAACTCGGCACCTGTAATTACTGGTATCGTACAGCAGCGCAAAGATTGAGTTTTATGAGTATAGTCAGTTGGGTTTTCATCTGTTTTATCAGACTTAGAAAAATGAAATCTTTCAATTCATTGATTTTAAACGCAAAAAAATTTCTAAATGATCAGAATTATAGGGTGCTCGCTCTGCTCTATTACCGAGCACGAGGGGCGTATTATCCAGAGCCGCTCTGAAGATTCGATCATCAACGAGATCGAAGCGATTCGCGACTCGGTACCGGGCTTTACCGGCGTGATCTCCGATCTTGGCGGCCCAACCGCGAACATGTACATGCTGCGCTGCAAATCGCCGCGCGCGGAGCAAACCTGCCGCCGTCTCTCCTGCGTCTATCCGAGCATTTGCGAGCACATGGACACCAACCACGAGCCGACGATCAACCTCTACCGCCGCGCGCGCGATCTCAAGGGCATCAAGAAGATCCTCATCGCTTCCGGGGTACGTTACGACATCGCCGTGGAAGATCCGCGCTACATTAAAGAGCTGGCGACGCACCACGTTGGCGGCTACCTGAAGATTGCGCCGGAGCACACCGAGGAAGGCCCGCTGTCGAAGATGATGAAGCCGGGCATGGGGAGCTACGATCGCTTTAAAGAGCTGTTCGACACCTACTCGAAGCAGGCGGGTAAAGAGCAGTATCTGATCCCATACTTCATCTCCGCCCACCCGGGCACGCGCGATGAGGACATGGTAAACCTGGCGCTGTGGCTGAAGCAGCGTCGCTTCCGTCTGGATCAGGTGCAGAACTTCTATCCGTCACCGCTCGCCAACTCGACGACCATGTATTACACCGGCAAGAACCCGCTGAGTAAGATTGGCTACAAGAGTGAAGAGGTGGTGGTGCCGAAAGGGGATAAACAGCGTCGTCTGCACAAGGCGCTGCTGCGCTATCACGATCCGAAAAACTGGCCGCTGATCCGTCAGGCGCTGGAAGAGATGGGTAAAAAACACCTGATCGGCTCGCGCCGCGACTGCCTGGTACCGGCCCCGACGCTGGATGAGATGCGCGAAGCGCGCCGCCAGAATCGCAATACGCGCCCGGCGCTGACCAAGCACACCCCGATTGTGCATCAGCGTTCGAACGGTGGGGCTTCGGGGACGAAAAAAACGGGAAAACGTAAGATCGGATAACGATGATGCCCTCACCCCGGCCCTCTCCCTGTGTACAGTCCGGGGACATAGTGAACACTTGTTCGGGGACATGGTAGACACTTACAACTAAGGCATAAGAACCCGTTTATGGAGTCGCTTATGCCGTGGGATGCGAGAGATACCATGTCATTACGTACCGAGTTTGTTTTGTTCGCCTCGCAGGACGGGGCGAACATCCGTTCCCTCTGCCGTCGCTTCGGCATTTCACCTGCTACCGGCTACAAGTGGCTTCAGCGCTGGGCTGTCGAGGGCGAACCCGGCCTGCAGGACCGCCCCCGCACGCCGCATCATTCCCCCAACCGCTCGTCTGACGACGTCACCGCCCTGCTGCGCATGGCACATGAGCGTCATGAACGCTGGGGCGCCCGCAAGATTAAGCGCTGGCTGGAAGACCAGGGACACCGTATGCCTGCCTTCAGCACTGTCCATAACCTGATGGCCCGTCACGGCCTGCTGCCCGGCACGGCTCCGGGTATTCCGGCCACCGGACGGTTCGAACATGACGCCCCGAACCGGCTCTGGCAGATGGATTTTAAGGGGCACTTCCCCTTTGGCGGCGGCCGTTGCCATCCGCTCACCCTGCTCGACGACCACTCCCGTTTTTCCCTGTGCCTCACACACTGTACCGATGAACGGCGTGAGACCGTGCAGCAACAGCTGGTCAGCGTCTTTGAACGCTACGGCCTGCCGGACCGGATGACGATGGATAACGGCTCACCGTGGGGCGACACAACCGGCACCTGGACGGCGCTGGAGCTGTGGCTGATGCGCCACGGTATCCGGGTGGGCCATTCCCGGCCTTATCATCCGCAGACGCAGGGCAAGCTGGAGCGTTTTCACCGCAGCCTGAAGGCGGAAGTGCTGCAGGGGAAATGGTTCGCGGACAGCGGCGAGCTGCAGCGTGCCTTCGACCACTGGCGGACGGTCTATAACCTTGAACGCCCGCACGAGGCGCTGGATATGGCGGTCCCGGCCTCACGCTATCAGCCGTCTGCGCGGCAGTACGGCGGCAGCGTGACGCCCCCGGAATATGATGAAGGTGTGCTGGTCAGGAAAGTGGATATCAGCGGGAAGCTGAGCTTACAGGGAGCCAGTCTGAATGCAGGAAAGGCGTTCAGGGGAGAACGGGTGGGGCTGAAGGAGACGCAGGAGGATGGCTGCTATGAAGTGTGGTGGTACAGCACGAAAGTGGGGGTGATCGACCTGAAGAAAAAGTCGATCACCATGGGTAAAGGATGTTAAAAAGTGTTCACCATGTCCCCGAACACCTGTCTACCATGTCCCCGGACCGTACACCCTGCGGGAGAGGGTTAGGGTGAGGGGAAACTACCCGCCAAACTGATCCGGATCCGGGCCTAAACGCTTGCCCTTGTCCAGCTTCGCAATCTCACCCAGCTCATCTTTGTCCAGGCGGAAATCCCAGACGTCGAAGTTCTCGGCGATACGCGATGGCGTGACCGATTTCGGAATGACGACCAGGCCGTTGTCCAGATGCCAGCGAATGACGATTTGCGCGGGCGTTTTACCGTATTTATCCGCCAGCTCGCGGATAATTTTCTGATCGAATACCCCTTCACCGCCCTGCGCCAGCGGGCTCCAGGACTCGGTCTGGATTTTATGCGTGGCGTTCCAGGCGTGAAGCTGACGCTGCTGCATCAGCGGGTGCAGCTCGATCTGGTTAATGACGGGCGCGACGCCGGTCTCGTCAATCAGCCGCTGCAGGTGATGCACCTGGAAGTTACAGACGCCGATGCTTTTCACCAGCCCCTCTTTTTGCAGCGCAATCATCCCTTTCCAGGCCTCGACATAATGGTCGATGGCCGGAACCGGCCAGTGCATCAGATACAGGTCGACGAAGTCGAGCTGGAGTTTTTCCAGACTCTCCTGCAGGGCTTCGCGGGGGCGCTTTTGATCGTCATTCCACAGCTTCGTGGTGATGAATAGCTCATCGCGAGGAACGCCGGCGCTGGCCAGTGCCTTACCCACGCCGTCCTCATTTTTGTACGCGGCGGCGGTATCAATCGACCGGTAGCCGACTTCCAGGGCTTTATGAATGGCGGAGACGACCTCGTCGTTACCGGCTTTCCATACACCTAGCCCCAGCTGGGGCATCACGTTGCCGTCCTGCAGCTTGATTACGGTTTGGTTTGCCATTTTTCCTCCTTCAGGTGCGCATCGCCGGAGGGTTCCTCCGGCGATGGGGTGTGCATTAAGTCTGGACGAAATGTCAAAAAACGAAAGGCGAGAGGCAAAAAGGCTTAGCGTGCCGCCTCGTAAATACGACGGCTGACGTCCAGCGTGATGTCGCCGTGCTCGCCCAGCTGGGTCATGCCGTGCTCTTCGAGTTTCGCCAGCAGAGCAGGGATGGAGCTACCGTCCAGACCATAGCCAGACAGGCGCGTTGGCACGCCCAGGCTTTCAAAGAAGCTGCGCGTCGCTTCGATAGCCGCGTCAATACGCGCGTCGTCAGAACCCTCGGTGATATTCCACACGCGCTCGGCGTACTGCAGCAGCTTGCCGCGTTTGGTATCCCGTTTTTCGTTCCACAGCGCGGGCAGCACGACCGCCAGCGTCTGGGCGTGATCCAGACCGTGCATCGCCGTCAGCTCGTGGCCCAGCATGTGGGTTGCCCAGTCCTGCGGCACGCCAGCGCCGATCAGGCCGTTCAGCGCCTGCGTTGCGGCCCACATGACGTTGGCGCGAACGTCATAATTTTCCGGCTCTTTCAGCGCCTTCGGACCTTCTTCAATCAGCGTCAGCAGAATGCCTTCCGCGAAGCGATCCTGAATTTTGGCATTTACCGGGTAGGTTACGTACTGCTCAACGGTATGAACAAAAGCATCGACCACGCCGTTCGCCACCTGACGCGCAGGGAGAGTGTAGGTGTAAACCGGATCCAGGACCGCGAAGACCGGCTGAACGTGTTCGTTCATGAAGGCCTGTTTGTCGCCGGTGGTTTTACGGGAGATCACCGCGCCCTTGTTGGATTCAGAACCGGTCGCTGGCAGGGTCAGCACGGAGCCCATTGGGATAGCGCTTTTGATGTCGCTGCCGCGGGTTTCCAGAATGTGCCACGGATCGATGCCGTCAGCGTAGTGCGCTGCAGCCGCGATGAATTTGGTGCCGTCCAGCACGGAACCGCCGCCGACCGCCAGCAGGAAGGTGATGTTGTCTTCGCGGGCGATTTTCACCGCATTCATTAGCGTCTCATAAGACGGGTTTGGCTCGATGCCGCCGAACTCGCGCACGTCCAGACCGTCCAGGGCGCTGTAAACCTGATCCAGCACGCCGGTTTTTTTCACGCTTCCGCCACCGTAGGTGATCAGCACGCGGGCGTCAGCGGGGATCTGCGCGCGCAGGTCAGCGATAGCGTCTTTACCAAACAGAATGCGGGTGGGGGTGTGAAGATTAAAGTTGTTCATTGCTCGTTCCCTTAAGTGGGTGAAAAACCGTGGCGGCACTGATGGCTACCTGATGCTGCACATTGTGGCGGTCCGGGGCTATGCCCTCAATGCACATTCCTGCCGATGTCTTGCCCATTTCTACAGAGCGCTGGAGAAAGCGCGGAAAAGCACGCACACTGTTAACGTCGAAAACCGTACCCGGAGTAACGCAAGATGAACCGTGAGGCTATCTGCCAGCAGCTCACTGCGCAGATTAAGAGATTGATAGATAATGAAAATCGTGCAGGCGATCTGCTGCCGGACATTCGCCTGCTCTACGGCACGCAGCCCGGGACGCGCACGCCGGTTATGTACCAGCCGGGGATCGTTTTTCTCTTCTCGGGCCATAAAATTGGCTATATCAACGAGCGCGTGTTCCGCTACGACACCAATGAATATCTGCTCCTGACAGTACCTTTACCCTTTGAATGTGAAACTTTCGCGACAGAGGTCGTTCCGCTGGCGGGAATTCGCGTCAACGTCGACATCCTCCAGCTTCAGGAGCTGCTGATGGAGATTGGCGAAGATGAACTCTTCCAGCCGTCGATGGCGTCGAGCGGAATCAACTCGGCGACGCTGTCGGAAGAGATCCTCTGCGCCATCGAGCGTCTGCTGGACGTAATGGAGAGGCCGCTGGACGCGCGCATTCTCGGCAAGCAGATCGTCCGCGAAATTCTCTACCACGTGCTGCTGGGGCCGGGCGGCGGGGCGCTGCTGGCCCTGGTGAGCCGTCAGACCCACTTCAGCCTGATAAGCCGCGTGCTCAAGCGTATCGAAAGCCAGTACACTGAAAACCTCAGCGTCGACCAGCTGGCGGCGGAAGCGAACATGAGCGTCTCGGCGTTTCACCATAATTTTAAGTCGGTGACCAGCACCTCGCCGCTGCAGTACCTCAAAACCTACCGGCTGCACAAGGCGCGGATGCTGATGATCCACGACGGCATGAAGGCCAGCGCGGCGGCGATGCGGGTGGGCTACGAAAGTGCCTCGCAGTTCAGTCGGGAGTTTAAGCGCTATTTCGGCGTTACGCCGGGAGAGGATGCGTCACGTATCAGAACGATGCAGGGAGCTTAGGCTTTTTTCCCTCTCCCCTATGGGGAGAGGGTCAGGGTGAGGGGATCACGCGCTGCAGTACTTCTTCTTAATCACCACCGCAATGGTTCCCACCAGACCCGCCACCAGCAGGAACATCGGCAGCACCATCAGGAAGGTCATCACCTGATCTTCGTGGTGTTTCACAAAGGGGATCATATTCAGCGCGTAGCCGAGCGTTGTTACCACGCCAACCCACAGCAGGGCGCTCAGCCAGTTAAAGAACTGGAAGCGGCGGTTCGACAGGCCGGAAATGCCCGCCATCGTCGGCAGAAGAGTGCGAACGAACGCGAGGAAACGCCCCGCCAGCAGTGCCAGCAGGCCGTGTCGGTCGAACATGCAGGTCGCACGCTGATGGTATTTATGCGGTAACTGCGCCAGCCAGCCCTTCACGACGCGGGTATTTCCCAGCCAGCGGCCCTGCAGATAGCTCAGCCAGCAGCCGAGGCTGGCGGCGGAGGTGAGAATCACCATCGTGGGCGTGAAGTCCATGACGCCTTTCCCGATTAACGCCCCGGCAAGTAAAAGGAGGCTGTCACCGGGTAAAAAAGAGGCTGGCAGTAATCCATTTTCCAGAAACAGCGTTGCGAACATCACCAGATAGACGATACCGACGACGTGAGGATCCGCCAGCGCGGCAAAGTCGTGTTGCCAGAGCGCCGCGATAATATCTTGAATAACAGCCATGGACTTTCCTGTGGAACAGCAGATATGAAGCTATTGTACTCCCTAATTCGCCCGTTGGGTTTGATCCCGGGCGCAACTCATACAGACTTTTCTGCTTGCGGTGTTCACAAAAGCGTCCAGAGAGTACATTTCAGCCTGCACTCTACACGATACGTTCAAACCCTGCTGACAAATCCGCAATTAAATCGTCAACATTTTCTAAACCGATATGCAGTCGAATCAGGGTGCCGGTAAAGTCCACCTCGCCGCCGGGGCGCAAAGCCGCAACCTGTTCCGGCTGGTTGGGCAGAATCAGGGATTCAAAACCGCCCCAGGAGTAGGCCATGCTGAAAAGGGTAAAATTATCCAGATAGCTCGCCAGCTCGTCGTTATTCAGCCGTTTTTTCAGCACGAACGAGAACAACCCGCTGCAGCCCGTAAAGTCACGCTGCCAGAATTCGTGCCCTTTGCTGCCCGGTAACGCGGGGTGATTCACGCGCTCAACCTGCGGATGCTGCGCCAGCCACTCCGCCACCTTCAGGCTGCTTTCATGGTGCTGACGCAGGCGAACGCCCAGCGTGCGGAGTCCGCGGCTGGTCATGTAGGCCGTGTCGGCATCCACCATCTGGCCCATCAGGTAGGCATTCTCACGCAGCCGATCCCAGCAGCGCGCGTTGGAGACCGCCGTGCCAATCATGCCGTCAGAGTGGCCAATCAGGTATTTCGTCGCCGCCTGAATCGAGATATCAATGTCGAATTCCAGCGCCTTAAACAGCACGCCCGCCGCCCAGGTGTTGTCAATCATGATGATGGCTTCCGGCGCTTTGCTGCGCACGGCCTTTACGATTGCGGGCACGTCGTGCACTTCCATGGTGAGCGACCCCGGCGATTCCAGGAACACAATGCGCGTGTTTGGCTGAATAAGTTCAGCAATACCTTCACCAATCAGCGGGTCGAACCAGCCCGTCGTCACGCCGAGCTTGCTGAGGATTTTGGTGCAGAAGTCCTGGCTGGGTTCATAGGCGGTGTTGGTCATCAGGATATGGTCGCCCTGTTCCACAAACGCCAGAATGGTGTTGGCGACCGCCGCCGCCCCGCACGGGAACAGCGCGCAGCCTGCGCCGCCTTCCAGCTCGCACATCGCTTCCTGCAGAGAAAAATGGGTTAGCGTGCCGCGACGGCCATAAAACAGCCCGCCTTTTGCGCGGTTGCGCGTGGCGATTTTTTTCTCCTCAACGGTGTCAAACACCAGCGAGGAAGCGCGTTGAATCACGCTGTTAACCGATCCTTGCGTATATTTTTTGCTGCGTCCTGCCTGTACCAGCGTGGTATCAAGATGCTTCTTAGTCATGTTCGCTAACCCTGTTTTTATACGTCTGGACGTCCAGACTACCACGATTGCAAAAAACTGCACCCGCAGGCTTATCGAATAAGCAGAAAATATTAGCAAAAATCCGCATAAGAAATTTTTACTGCGTAAGCGCAAGGAAAGTGAGCGAAAATTACGGCACCATGCAAATACTAATGAGAACTACTATCAATTCGACGGCGTTTTGATATTATTACGTTCAGATTTTGTGATTTGCGTCCTGGAGATACAGAGTGGGTAATAATTTGATGCAGACGGATCTCTCCGTTTGGGGCATGTATCAGCATGCTGACATCGTGGTTAAGATTGTGATGATCGGCCTGATTCTGGCGTCCGTTGTCACCTGGGCTATCTTCTTCAGCAAAAGCGCCGAGCTGCTTTCGCAGAAGCGTCGCCTCAAGCGTGAGCAGCAGCAGCTGGCTGAAGCCCGCTCTCTGGATCAGGCTTCAGACATGACCTCATCTTTCCACGCGAAAAGCCTGACGACCCTGCTAGTGAATGAAGCCCAAAACGAGCTGGAACTCTCAGCGGGCAGTGAAGATAACGAAGGCATCAAAGAACGTACCGGTTTCCGCCTGGAGCGTCGCGTCGCGGCCGTTGGCCGACACATGGGACGCGGCAACGGTTATCTGGCAACCATCGGCGCGATCTCACCGTTCGTGGGTCTCTTCGGTACGGTGTGGGGCATCATGAACAGCTTTATCGGTATCGCGCAGACCCAAACCACCAACCTGGCGGTCGTGGCGCCGGGTATCGCAGAAGCGCTGCTGGCGACGGCAATCGGCCTGGTTGCCGCTATCCCGGCGGTGGTTATCTACAACATCTTCGCGCGCATGATTGGCAGCTATAAAGCGACGCTCGGTGACGTTGCCGCGCAGGTCCTGCTGCTGCAAAGCCGCGATCTCGACCTGAATGCCAGCTCGGTTAAGCCGGTGCACGCGGCGTCCAAACTGCGCGTGGGTTGATACTATGGCGATGCGTCTAAACGAAAATCTGGACGATAACGGCGAAATGCATGAGATCAACGTGACGCCGTTTATCGACGTCATGCTGGTTCTGCTGATTATCTTCATGGTGGCCGCGCCGCTGGCGACGGTTGATGTGAAGGTGAATCTGCCAGCCTCATCGAGCCAGCCGCAGCCGCGTCCGGAAAAGCCTATTTATCTTTCCGTGAAAGCCGATAAATCGATGTTCCTGGGCAACGACCCGGTAACGGACGCTTCGGTTATTCCAGCCCTGGATCAGCTTACCGGCGGCAAGAAGGACACCACCGTCTTCTTCCGTGCGGATAAAACCGTAGATTATGAAACCATGATGAAGGTAATGGACACGCTGCATCAGGCGGGGTACCTGAAGATTGGGCTGGTCGGCGAAGAGAAAGCGGCCTCAAAATGATAAAGAAGCTGGCGAAAGCCGGCTTTTTTTATGCCTGGCGGATTATGGGTTTTGGTTATCCGTCGGTGCGGTAGAGGAGGTTGCCAGCGCGTCCTCATCAAACGCAACGCAGGTGACGTTTGACGTGCGGTACTCACCGTCTGACAGCTTGCGGGTCAGACGCAGGGTGGCGATTTCTCTGGCAAGCAGATACTGATAGTTGGCCTCGAGGCGCCCGAGAAGCTTCTCTTTCAGTTCTGGCCGCTGTTCGATGATGGCGTTCATCACGGCACCGTAAATTTCTTCTTTGACCTGTAGCGGATAAATTTCACGGCGATTCTGCCATTTCAGCCGCACCAGCGTCGCCGGGATCGATACCAGGTCTTGCGTTATACGCGTCATCTCGTCATTTTTTGTGTTTCGTAGCGCATCGAGATTTTGCTTTAAGATAAATTCATCACTTTTTTTATCATCTAAAGTCAAATAAACGTCATTATTGTTAATTTCTTTCACGTTAATCTTCCCCCAGGCTATAAAAAATGGGATTGTTTTTTTTGCGCGTAATTAAGTTAAGCCAAATTTCATTGCCCGCTTCGTTTATTTCTTTAGTTTTTTCGGCCAATATTTGACTTAGTTTCTGGGCATCTATTTCGCCTTCGGCCTGCAGATCATTCAGCAGGTGAACGAAGGCCTCAATTTTTATGGCGCGAAATAAGCGGTCTTTTATATGGCGATCGTGCTCTTCCAGCAACATATTACGGGATTTGCCGGTACGGGAAACACCAATTAATATATCAGGCTCAAAATCGGAGAGCTTTCTTTTCCCCTGAGTGAAACTGACCTCTTTTTCTACTTCCGTCGGTTGCTGTTCCACAGGCGTAATGTGGTACTTAGCCGGGACGAGATAGTCGGGCAGCATTTTTAATTTCCTTTAATTTCAACAGGATGGGGTTGGTGAAGGCGTGAGATTCGTTGACAATATCATGAGGCAAATTTAAAATCAAAAAAAATGGAGCCTACCCATGAACAGCATCTTTTTTACGGTCATCACATTACTATTTCTGACCGCTGGTGTGCTTTTATTGATGCAGGAGTTCAATAAAACGAAAGTGTCGAACGACACCAGTGAACCGCCGTTACCGGAACTCATGACCAAAGAGGAAGGGGAAGACCATTTCTCTGTATTGATGAACTCCGTTACGCCCGTCTGGTACTGGCGGGTGAACCATGAATATATCGACTTTTTACACGCGACAATTAAGCGGATGAAAATGTCGGAAATTAATGACACGCCTGGATTATTTGAGGCACAGCGTCGCTGTAGCGACCTGAATTCAGCCGTGTATAAATATTATGACAATATCAAAAAGCGCTGCCTCAACGGCGAGAAAGTCTCTTATTCCGATCTCGACGTATTAAATTTACGCCAGTGTTTTCGCGAGTTCAGCCTGGAAGCCTATCCGGAGCTGGTGGCGCTGGTCTGGCCGGAGTTCGCCCGCCCGGAGGTTAACCCCGACAACGTGTGAGTGACCCTACTGGTGAGCTCTTGCAAACAGCCAGCGCCATTGAGATATACTGAGCGCTGGTTTCTTTTGCAAACAGGACTTTATGGAACGCTTTTTTGAAAACGCCATGTACGCCTCTCGCTGGATACTGGCCCCCGTCTATTTTGGCCTTTCGCTGGCACTTATCGCGCTGACGATTAAGTTCTTTCAGGAAATCTGGCACGTTCTGCCGAACATATTTTCAATTGCCGAAGCGGATTTGATTCTGGTTCTGCTGTCGCTGGTGGATATGACCCTGGTGGGAGGACTGCTGGTGATGGTGATGTTCTCCGGCTACGAGAATTTTGTCTCCCAGCTTGATATCGACGAACGTAAAGAGAAGCTCAGCTGGCTGGGAAAAATGGATGCCTCGTCGCTGAAGAATAAAGTGGCCGCGTCGATTGTGGCAATCTCCTCTATCCACCTGCTGCGCGTGTTTATGGACGCGAAGAACGTGCCGGATAATAAGCTAATGTGGTACGTCATTATCCACCTGACGTTTGTGCTGTCGGCGTTTGTGATGGGGTATCTGGATAAGATCAGTAAGAAATAAAGTACACCTTACCCCTCACCCTAGCCCTCTCCCCAAAGGGGAGAGGGGACTGCCCGGTGCGGCCTTATTTATCCGACGACGCCTGCCACAGATTCAACTCCCCATCCGCAACATGCCTGTCGATTCTTTCCAGTTCATCTTCGCTAAAGTGCAGGTTATCCAGCGCCCGCACGTTCTCCTCAATCTGTTCCGGGCGGCTTGCGCCAATCAGCACTGAGGTCACGCGCGCGTCTTTCAGCAGCCAGCTTAGCGCCATCTGCGCCATGGACTGACCGCGCGCCTGCGCCATTTCACTCAGCAAACGCAGGCTGTTCAGGTTGGCTTCGGTCAGCATTTTTTCGTTCAGACCGCGGATTTTCTTCCCTTCACGCTGCATGCGCGAATCTTCAGGAATTCCGTTCAGGTATTTTCCGGTCAGCAGCCCCTGCGCCAGCGGGGTAAAGGCGATGCAGCCGGTACCGTTTGCCGCCAGCGCGTCCAGCAAACCGGTCTTATCGACCCAGCGGTTGAGCAGGTTGTAGGACGGCTGGTGGATCAGCAGAGGGATCTTCCACTCGCGCAGCAGCTCGGCCATTTTTTGCGTGCGCTCGGTTGAGTAGGAGGAGATGCCCACATAAAGCGCTTTTCCGCTTTGCACGGCGTGGGCCAGCGCGGCGGCCGTCTCCTCCATCGGCGTGTTTTCATCCACGCGGTGAGAATAGAAAATATCCACGTAGTCGACGCCCAGGCGTTGCAGGCTCCGATCGAGGCTGGCGAGCAGATATTTGCGCGAGCCGCCTGAGCCGTATGGCCCCGGCCACATGTCGTAGCCCGCCTTGGTGGAGATAACCAGCTCGTCGCGATACGCGGCAAAGTCCTCACGCAGCAGACGGCCAAAATTCTCTTCCGCGCTGCCTGCCGGCGGGCCGTAATTGTTGGCAAGATCGAAATGGGTAATGCCGAGATCGAAGGCTTTGCGCAGCAGCGCCCGCTGGGCATCAAGAGGCTGTACGTGGCCAAAGCTGTGCCATAAACCCAGCGACAGCGCGGGCAGGCGCAGGCCGCTCTTTCCGCAGTAACGGTACTGCATATGTTCATAGCGGGCAGCGTCAGGGTACCAGGACATGATGTCTCCTTTCTTATCGATGAATTTTCGAAACAACGTTTTCATTCTGAACTTACCACATCACAAATGACATCATGAAGCGTGGGGATAGGGTTAAGAGTCGCTGTGTGACCAGTGAAGCCCTGCTAATTAAAAATGATCACAAAACGTTATAATTTCCCTCTTTCCTGCCGATAACGAGAGAAGCACTCGCCTCTGGGCGAACTCACCCTCACGGCAAGGAAGACTTATGAATATGCTTCGTAATTTCACGATCCGTTTCGTCATGCTGGCGATTCTCGGGATCTTTTGTTTAATGTGGGCGGGCGTTGGGCTGTACAGCTCCTGGTCCCTGTCTCGCGTTTCAGATGGCAATGAAGTGGACCGCCAGCTGGTCAAACAGATGACGGTGCTCAGCCAGGGCAACGACCAGTATTTCCGCTTTGTGACCCGCCTGAGCCGCGCAATGGAAGTCAAAGCCGCAGGCGGCACGCCGGATCTCTCCTCTGCCCAGCAGGCGCTGGATAACATGGGCAAGAAGCTCGCCGAGATGAAAGCGATCTCCCCAGGCCCGATGGATGAGGAGATCGCTTCCCGGGTAATCGGCTCCTGGCAGGCGCTGCTCGAACAGGGCGTGACGCCGCAAATGCAGCAGGCGAAAGAGGGAGCGCTGGACGGCTATCGTCAGCAGGCCAATAACGTCACTCCACCCCTGAGCCGCGCGTTCGGTGCGGCGGCTGAAGCGTTCAACAATGCTGCCGCGAAGTCGCTCGACAGCACCCGCGTGGTGGTGGACGGCCTGACCAGCATGACCCGCACGGTGATTATCGTCGCCACGATCGTCGGCCTGCTGATCCTGCTCTTCACCGACCGTTACCTGGTCGCGATGCTGGTCAAACCGCTGGACCGCATTCGCCACCAGTTCCGCCAGATTGCCCAGGGCGATCTCAGCCAGCCCATCGAGCCGTTTGGCCGCAACTGCGTGGGGCAGCTGGTGCCGCTGCTGAGCGCCATGCAGGACAGCCTGCGCGAAGCGGTCAGCACGATCCGCTCCGGTAGCGAAAATATCTGGCGCGGGGCGACGGAAATTTCCAGCGGTAACAACGATCTCTCATCCCGTACCGAAGAGCAGGCGGCTGCGCTGGAAGAGACGGCAGCCAGCATGGAACAGCTGACCGCAACGGTGAAGCTGAACGCGGAGAGCGCGCGCCAGGCCAGCCAGCTGGCCGATGTGGCCTCAACCACCGCCAGCCGCGGCGGCTCGCTGGTGGAAGAGGTGGTGACCACCATGAGCGGTATTTCGCAAAGCTCGAAGAAAATTGCTGAAATCACCAACGTGATCAACAGCATTGCCTTCCAGACCAATATTCTGGCCCTCAACGCGGCGGTTGAGGCGGCGCGCGCGGGCGAACAGGGGCGCGGTTTCGCCGTGGTGGCAGGGGAAGTTCGCAACCTGGCAAGCCGCAGCGCCAACGCGGCGAAAGAGATTGAGGGGCTGATTACCGACTCCGTGTCCCGCGTAGAGCAGGGTGCGCAGCTGGTGAGCGACACCGGCACCACCATGGATGCGATTTTGCGCGACGTGACGGAAGTGACGACCATTATGAAGCAAATCGCCTCTGCTTCTGAGGAGCAAAGCAAGGGCATTTCGCAGGTCGGGATTGCCATTACGCAGATGGACGGCGTCACCCAGCAGAACGCCTCGCTGGTTGAAGAGGTTTCCGCGGCGGCGGCGGCGCTGGAGCGTCAGACCGAAGAGCTTCAGCGCTCGGTGCAGAAGTTCCGCCTGACGGCATAACGCAACGTTGCAAGGCCGCCCTGTGCGGCCTTGCTTTATTCACGAATTTTGTGTTCAGCGCGCGCCGTCTATTTTTTAATAGCGCGGGTCAATATATTTAAAGTATTAAATTATTCTCTTATGCCAATATATTTGGCATTTTCTGCACATTCCAGAACACGAAAATTAATATTGTCTTAAGATTCAGCCGACATAATGAATTATCTTCTTGTTACCGGAAATAATTCAATTTATGAAAAACCGTATTATTTTATTTGCTGCCCTGGCAGGTTTTGCAGTGGTCAATACCGCGATGGCTCAGAGCGTTACGGTCGATGTCCCTTCGGGATATAAGGTCGTGCTTGTTCCGCAGTCAGCCACGGTTCCGCAGGCGGTAACCGTCGCCCCTGCACCCGCCCAAACCGTTTATGCGGCACCTGCTCCGGTTTATCACCCGCGTGCACGCCATGTGGCGAGCGTGGCGGAAGGGATGGTGATTGAGCATCAGTATGACGATCATCACCATTGATAAGATGGTGAAGGGTTTCAAAAAGCCGGGCGAGCACACAGACGCCCGGCAAAGTCTATCAGTGCGTCGCTTCACCAATCAGCGCGCCCGTTCCCGCGCCAACGGCTGCACCTTTCAGCACGCTCTTGCCGGTCACCGCCGCGGCACCCGCGCCCACGGCAGCCCCTACCGCGCCGCCCTTACGCGCGGCTTTACCTTTATCGCCGTTTTTGAACATGGCACCGGTGCCTGCGCCCACAACGGCACCGCCCACGGTGGATTTCAGATCTTTGCCCGTGGCCGCGCCAATAGCGGCGCCTGCGACCGCGCCTGCAGCGGTTTTGTCGATGGCCATTCCCGAGGTGGAAAAAATGAGGGCGCTGATAACCAGCGTTGTTTTAATGAGTTTCATAACAGATCCTTTGTGACTGCTGTTGGTTGATACGTCATTTCTCTGCGTCTGAAAGGAGAGAAACGGCCAGATAGTGCCAGCAAACCGGCTCAACCTTTAGGCTAATCATGCCCTGGGAAAGGATCTGTTCTGCCGGGCGGCGTACCGCCCGGCCAGTCGTCATGCCTGACGCTTGTCTTCCGTATTGGTATCAAAGTCGCTCGCGGCGTGGCGCTCGTGAAGCTGCTCGTTCAGCTCGCCGCTGGTGCGGTTGACGATGCGTCCGCGCTTGACGGCATGACGGTTCGCCACGTCCTTCGCCCAGCGCTGCACGTTTGTGTACTTCTCTGCGTCAAGGAACTCGGCGGCGTTATAGACGCTGCCCAGCGCCACGCAGCCGAACCACGGCCAGATGGCGATATCCGCGATGGTGTACTCCTCACCCGCCACGTAGCGACCGCGCGCCAGCTGTTTATCCAGCACGTCGAACAGGCGTTTGGCTTCCATAGTGAAGCGGTCAATCGCGTACTCAATTTTCACCGGCGCATAGTTGTAGAAGTGGCCAAAACCGCCGCCGAGGAACGGCGCCGCGCCCTGCAGCCAGAACAGCCAGTTCAGCGTCTCGGTGCGTCCCGCCGGATCTTTCGGCAGGAAGTGACCGAATTTCTCTGCGAGGTAAAGCAGGATATTACCGGATTCAAATACGCGCGTTGGCGGGTTCGTGGAGTGGTCACGAAGCGCCGGAATTTTCGAGTTCGGGTTCACCTCAACAAACCCGCTGGAGAACTGATCGCCCTCGCCGATGCGGATCAGCCACGCGTCGTACTCCGCGCCCTTCACGCCCAGCGCCAGCAGTTCTTCGAGCATGATCGTCACCTTCTGGCCGTTCGGTGTGCCCAGCGAATAGAGCTGCAGCGGGTGCGAACCGACAGGAAGATCTTTCTCATGCGTTGCGCCGGAAATTGGGCGGTTGATGTTGGCGAACGCGCCGCCGCCGTTCTTTTTCCATTCCCACACTTTCGGTGGCTGATAGGTGTTTTCGTCTGACATGTTGGCCTGCCTCTTTGGTGTTGTGTTGAGGCAGTGTAGCAGTTGGCAGGGGAACCGTTTAACGATGCGAGCGTAATGTGCAGGGCAGGTGTATGATAAATCACCCTCTGTCAGGTTAATTACAACGTGCAGACGACGACAACCTCTAAGAAAATTGCCGCCTGCCTGTTTTAGGTTGGATACATGCGTAAAGGAACGTTAAGCAGTGACGCGCCATTCGGGACGTTGTTAGGCTATGCGCCGGGTGGCGTGGCGATTTACTCTTCTAATTACGGCAGCCTGGACCCGCGAAAGTACCCGGAAGACGCGGATTTTCGCAGCTATATCGGCAACGAATACATGGGCCACAAGTGGCAGTGCGTGGAGTTCGCCCGCCGTTTCCTGTTCCTCAACTATGGCGTCGTGTTTACCGACGTCGGCATGGCGTGGGAGATTTTCTCTCTGCGCTTTTTGCGCCAGGTGGTGAACGATAACATTCTGCCCCTTCAGGCGTTTGCCAACGGTTCGAAACGCGCGCCGCGCGCCGGGGCGCTGCTGGTTTGGCAAAAGGGCGGTGAGTTCCATGAGACCGGCCACGTGGCGGTGATCGCCCAGCTTCTGGACGATAGGGTGCGCATTGCGGAGCAGAACGTGATTCACTCCCCGCTGCCGCTCGGGCAGCAGTGGACCCGCGAGCTGCGTCTGAGCGTGGAGAACGGGTGTTACACCCTCCATGACACCTTCAGCGACACGGAAATTCTCGGCTGGATGATCCAGACCGACGACACGGAACACAGCGTTCCCCAGCCGGAAATCGACGGCGAGCTGCTGAAAATCAGCGGCGCGCGGCTGAAAAACACGCGTCAGTTCGACGGAAAATGGCTCAACGAAAATGACGCGCTGCAGCAGGCGTATATCCGCGCGAACGGTCACGTGATCAATAAAGATCCCTGCCAGTACTTCACCATCACCGAAAGCGCCGAGCAGGAGCTGATCAAGGCCACCAACGAGCTGCATCTGATGTACCTGCACGCCACCGATAAGGTGCTGAAAGACGACAGCCTGCTGGCGCTTTTCGATATCCCGAAAATCCTCTGGCCGCGCCTGCGCCTCTCGTGGCAGTGGCGTCGCCACCATATGATCACCGGTCGTATGGATTTCTGCATGGACGAGCGCGGCATCAAGGTTTACGAGTACAACGCCGACTCCGCGTCATGCCATACCGAGGGCGGGCTTATCCTTGAGGAGTGGGTGAAAAACGGCTATCGCGGCAACGGGCATAACCCGGCGGAGGGCCTGCTGGAAGAGCTAACCGGCGCGTGGAAGCATAGCCACGCGCGGCCGTTCGTCCACATCATGCAGGACAACGATGTCGAAGAGGACTATCACGCGCTCTTTATTCAGCGCTCGCTGATGCAGGCCGGGTTCGAGACCAAAATTCTCCACGGGCTGGGGGCGCTCAGCTGGGATGCCGCCGGACAGCTGGTTGACGACGAAGGTCGCCACGTCAACTGCGTGTGGAAAACCTGGGCGTGGGAAACGGCGATAGAGCAGATCCGCGAGGTCAGCGAAACCGAATATGCCGCCGTGCCGATTCGGACCGGACATCCCAAAGGCGAAGTCCGCCTCATTGACGTCCTGCTGCGCCCCGAGGTGCTGGTCTTCGAACCGCTGTGGACGGTGATACCGGGCAACAAAGCCATTCTGCCGGTGCTGTGGCAGCTCTTCCCGAACCACCGTTACCTTCTCGACACCGATTTTGAGGTTAACGAACTGCTCAAGCAGACCGGCTATGCCGTCAAGCCGATAGCCGGACGCTGCGGCAGCAATATCGATCTCATCAGCGCTCAGGACGAGCTGCTGGATAAATCCAGCGGCAAGTTTGTCGACCGTAAAAACATCTATCAGCAGCTGTGGTGCCTGCCGAAGGTTGACGGCAAGTACATACAGGTTTGCACCTTTACCGTGGGCGGGAACTACGGGGGAACCTGCCTGCGCGGCGATGACTCGCTGGTGGTGAAGAAAGAGAGCGATATTGAGCCGCTGATCGTGGTGAAGGACTCGCTATAAAATAATGTCTGCACCGACGCCCCCCTCTCCCTTGAGGGAGAGGGCTGGGGTGAGGGGGAACATACGGCTCTGATGGGCATTCCGTTCACTTTATGTTCCTTGCTACTCTTTAACGACATGGCCTGTGGACGTGCCAGGGTGGCTCAGTCGCCACCACCCTGGCGACCCGGGCTCCCGGCGGTAAATCGCCGCTACGCGGTATCTTCGGCTTATTCCTTCCGGCTTATCGGGGACGGGCGGAGGTAACGTCCCTGTAAAGCCCGCCCTCTCGGCGCATCCATGCGCCTCGCCCCGACCTGCAGGAAACGCCTCAGCGATTTACAGCCGGACCAGGGCATCGCTGAAAGCCTTTAGTCGTTCTGAAACAAGGTCATTGCTTCTGCTTAAAAAATACTGTGGATCCCTCAGCCCGCAGGGCATCCTGCGGGGGCTTTTCGTTACTGTTCTTCCTCTTCCAGCTGCTCGCTGATCTTCAAATCGATGATGCGGCCAATCTGGTCATGGTAAACCGTCAGCAGGTTGTACTGGCTCATCTCGGAGATGATCTGCGGTGAGACGTTAAAGCTGCGGGCCAGCTCCTCCTGGTGAAAATAGCCCGGCTGGCGCCGCCTCACGTGGGCGCGGCGGCGGTTGTACTGATACCACAAAATCAGCAGCCAGCCGTTGAGCGCGGCGAACAGCAGGTAGAGCAACACCGTATTAAAGGAGGCAATAATCACGCTCCATCGGTGGTCGCTCTCATCGGTGAGCTGCATCCAGAGCCTGGCATACAGGAAAAACAGAAATCCACCCCACGCCGCCAGCGTCAACGCGGCATCGAAAAGACGCGGCAATAGCCGATGTTCGGTCAAAATTAAGGTATTTTCGTTCATTGAAGGCTTCCTTTTCCCCGGTCCGGACTGATCCAGCGCGCGCGGGCGCGCTGGCGTTTAAGCATGACTTTTGGAAACGCGACGAGGGTGGTGAACAGGCCGATCATCCAGTACACCATCGGGAACCAGATCACCCAAAACAGCGAGCTGGCCACCTTCCGCTCATAGCGCCGCTCGATGTACAAGCTGACCAGGAACTGCAGCAGGCACATCACCCCCAGCAGCAGCCCGGTAAACTCCGGTGGAAACAGGCTCTCCACGGTCAGCCGGGCGGGAACCGGCGCGACGTGGCTGAGGAGGAACAGCAGCACCGTCATCGCGTAAGCGAACGCCCACAGCGTCGACAGCGCGTACTCCATAAACAGGGGCCACATGCGGTGATGCTCCCAGCGGACAATCCTGCGAAGGTTGACAAGAAACACCTCCGCGCCGCCCTGGGCCCAGCGCAGGCGCTGTTTCCACAGGCCCTTCAGCGTCTCCGGCATCAGGATCCAGCACAGCGCCCGCGGCTCGAAAAAGATATCCCAGTGGCGCAGCTGGAGCTTCCAGCTGATGTCGATATCTTCGGTGATCATGTCCGGGCTCCAGTACCCAACGTCCGCCAGCGCCTGTCGGCGAAAGGCGGCGATGACGCCGGAGACGGTAAATACTCGGCCATAGATCCGCTGCGTTCGCTTGATGAGGCCAATGATGGAGGAGAACTCGCCCACCTGAATGCGGCCAATCAGCGTGGAACGGGTACGAATACGCGGATTTCCGGTAACCGCGCCGACGTGGGGATAATGAATCAGCGGTGCCACCAGATACGCTGCCGTATCGCGATCGAGCAGGGCATCGCCGTCAATGCAGACCAGCAGATCGCCCCGGGCCGCCGCCGCCCCGGCTTTAAGCGCCAGCGCTTTCCCCTGGTTCTCCGCGAGGTTAATCACCCGCAGGCGCGGCTGCTCCAGCGCCAGGGCCTGCAATACCTCCGCCGTGTTGTCAGACGACCCGTCGTTGATGGCGATAACTTCGATATTTTCATACCGCTGATCCAGCGCGGCGCTGATGGTCTCCCGGGCATTCCTGCCCTCGTTGAAGCAGGGGATAAGAATGGAGATGAGCGGCTCGCCGGGCAGCGCGGGCGGCGGAGTTTCTTTATCCCACGACCAGTGGCGTTCAAGCTGAAACCAGAAATAGAGGCCGCCGGTTATCCAGAGCACCGACATAAACAGCGGCCAGAAGAAGACAAAATCCAGAATCAGCTCGCCGGTAAAGAGGGCGGCCACGCCTAACGGCAACCCGAATACCAGACATAAAATAGAGAATGCGATAATGCGATCAGTCATTGTCAGGGTACCAGTAGGAAGAAAATTCAGGCCTGATGCGGGAGATAGCAGGCTGGTTGTTGATGAAATCGTCGGGGTAGTAACCGTAGTGTTTGACGCCGTTCAGCTGGAGCACGCGCATCCACTGCGCAAGCTGGCCGTCGGAAACGGCGCGCTGCGGTTGCCGATCCCAGTCTTTCGCCTGCAGTTCAAAAATGGTTTTATCGAGCGCGCCGGGGCGGGCGGCAACCGCGTTAACCAGACGGGTCAGCCAGGCGTCGCTCTCGTCTACCGGGACGGACTCCATCAGCGGCATGGCCATCGGCACCGTCCAGTCATACTCCGCCAGAAAATCGTCAAGATTTTGCGCAAACCACGCTTCGCTCTCCGGCTGTAGAATGGGTAAGGCGAACATATTGCGGGCGGTTTTTATCTGCGGGCCGCGGATATGCTTCACCGCCAGGCTCAGGGCGTGGGTAAACCCGATAAGCGTCTGGCTTTTCTGGCGCGTGGTGTTCTGAGCGGTATCGTCCACGTCCGTCAGCACCGCATCGTCATGGAACAAGATCCCGTTGAAGCTGGCATAGCGGGCCAGATCTTGATAGATGTCCGTCACCTGCTGGCGCACCTGCGGGTCCCACGGTGAGAGCCGGATATAGGGCTCGGTGGCCTCCCGCAGCTGGCCGGTTTGAGGATCCCTGCGCTGCACGCGCGGCAGGGCAGGATCGAGATCGAACGAGAGCACCGGCATCCACGCGAAGACTTTCACCCCCGCGCGGGTTTGCAGCTGCCAGGAGACGAAGTTGAATAGATCGGCCCGAACCGGCAGCCAGCGGTTGGGAAAATAGAGCGCCTTGATCCTGCCGTCGCCCTGCGGGTCGGCAAACGCCTGCAGGAAAACGTGGCTGATTTTCATGTCGTAGACCCGCTGGATCAGCCTGTTGATGTTTTGGGTTTGCTGGGCCGGATCGGGATCGTAAACGTAGTCGAGATCGACGTGCATGACGCGCGCGGGATCGCGCTCCTGAACCTGGCTGACCGTACTGGCAAAGGTTTTGAGCGAAGGATTACCGGCGATCAGCAGGCGGGGGATGTTGCCCAGATCCTGCACGTTTCCGAGCCCGTCCTCAAGGGTAAAGGCCAGCTGGTAACCCTGCCGTCTGGCGATGGCGAGCGACGTACCGTTAGCGGCGCCGTAAGGCCAGACCCAGGCGCGCGGCGCTTTGCCCGTCACCTGCGCGATCTTTTCAGTCACCTTGCGAACGTCATCGCCGATCCGCTGGCTGAACTGCGGGTCCGTTTCATAGCGGCCCGTGGCATTGTCATAAAAGCGGTTGGCGATCGCCGGTTCCCGGCTGCCCTGCGGGTTAGCCGGAATGCCGTAATGCGAGGCCCAGGTATGCGATCCGATCTCAATCAGCGGAGACTGGCCGAGCTCGCGCACCATGTCCCACGTCGCGAAGCGATCGCGGGGCGTCATCAGGCCGCCAAAATTGACCTTTTGATCCGCCGGCGTGTCCACCCAACTGCCCACCGGCGCCCAAAGGGCAGGGACGTTCCACGCCTGCAGCAGCGGCCAGACGCGGGTGTAAAAGCTGCTGTAGCCGTCGTCAAAGCTTAGCAGAACGGCTTTGGGCGGCAGCGTTTTTTTCCCGTCATGGGCATCCAGAATGTCCTGCACGCTGATGGCGTGATAGCCGTTGTGCAGCAGCCAGCTTATCTGCTCGTTTAACGCGCTGGTGCGAACCGAGAGGTAGCGCTGATCGGCTGCATCATCTTCTACGTCGTGGTAGGCCAGCACCAGAAACTGGTTCTGCGGCCAGGGCTTGCTCGCCTCCAGCTGTGGCCGCGCTTTGGGCGCAATAAACGAAAATGCCTGCGCGCAGACGCTCGCGCTGAGGCAGAGCCAGCCGATGAGCATCAGGCTCGCGGAAAAACGTGTGTTCAGCATAGTCATCCTTAAAAGCGTAAAGTCGCATCAAACGTGACGGAGAGGTTGCTCTCGCGTTTGCCGTCGTAAGGGCGCTTGTCCCAGTTCAGCATCACGCCGGTATCCATGACGTTGTTCCACTGAACGCGTTGCCCGTAGCCCAGCAGGGCGATGGCGCCAGCGGACTGATTTTTTTGCCAGTAGCTGCCGCCTCCCGCCACGAACTGTTGGCTCCAGAGGGTGTCGTAATGGCGGACCATCTCATGGTCAACGGTCAGGGCCGCCGTCACGGAAAGATCCCGCGCCGGGTTGTAGTAGAGCGTGTCGCGCAGGCTGTTTTTGCTGGCGGCGATCCCCGGTTCGAGATCCAGCGTCAGGGACGGGGTCTGCCAGAGGCGCTCCTTACCCGTGAGGGTGTATTCCTGGCGGCGGTTGTGGTCTGAGAAGCGGCTGAGGGCGGCATTGAACTGATACTCTCGGCGCTCGTTTTGATACCAGCGCACGCCGGCTTCGCCCCGGTTGGCGCTAATCCCGTTGCGTAACGCCCGCAGGGGCGTGGTGCGCGATAAGCGCTCAAGGCTGCCGCTGACCTGCCAGCTATCCGTCAAAGCGTACGCTGTTGTGAGGCGGGCCCCCGGCTTGTTCGCGCCGTGATAGCGGTTGCTGGAGAGCTCGGCTTCGAGCTGGAGGTCGCGTGGCCGCCATTCCACGCCGCCCAGCAGGTGGCGGCTGGTGCCTCTGCCTTCATCGAAAAGGCCCTCTGCATAGCGGGTGCCGGCAAACAGCCGCCAGTTGTCCGCAACCGGCGGGCCATAGATCGTGGCGTCCCAGTTGAGATCGTGCGTCCCGCTGACGGGGTTATCGGAGTGCAAACCCTTGCTCGCGTTGAGGCGCAGTTCGGACATGTGGTGGACGGCGCGAAGCCTGTCCAGACGCCTGGCGCTGCGATCGGCGGGCGCGCGGGCAAGCACGTCGTCGGCCAGTAAATCCATCTGCCGCCACTCCTGCAGATCCATGGCGACGTAAGCCTGCTGCTGCTCAAGTTCCAGATTCGAGGGCTCCAGCACTTCCGCCTTTTTCAGCCTTTGCTCGGCCGCGCGCGGCAGGCCCCGCGCCTGAAGCAGGGTGGCGTAGTCAATCTGCAATCCCTGGTTGCCCGGCGCCGTTGCCGCCAGACGGTGCGCCAGCTTTTCGGCTTCCGGCAGGGCGTTGGTCGCCAGCAGATAGTTAAAGCGCAGAGACTGCCCGGTAAGCCACCGATCGTTCGGCTGCGGGGTAGGGGAGCCGAAATCGTACCGGGTCCAGGGGACGTTGCGGGTCTGGCGCGCTACGTACCGGCGGGCGGATTCGTACTCTCCGGTATCCAGCCAGGCGTAGAAAAGCGCGTGCTCCTCGTCCTGCGGATCGGACGCGTATTGCGGATAGCGTTGCAGAAGCGAGAAGGCGGCATCGGCATTTTTCTCCTGCAGATACGCGGAGATAACCCAGCCGATTGCCCAGTCCGGCACCGGGATACGGGCTGCCGTCAGATCCTGATATTCGCTAATCACCTGTGGGTAATCAGCATGGGCATACAGCGCGCCGAGCCTGTCGATACGCGCAAGGATAATGTCCTGCGCCGCCTGCGGCTCGCTTTGCCAGCGAGAAAGCAGCGCGTCGTAACGATTCAGCGCAGATTGCGCAAGCTGCAGACGCTCCTTTTCCGTTCTGCCAGGCACATCCGCAAGGCGAACGCTTTCGGCTGCGGCATTCAGCTCAAGGCGACGACGCTCCGCCGGGGATAGCGCCACCTTTTGTGAAAGCAGGAGCGCAGGGGTATTCACCCGGTTATCCGTTAGCGCGTCGATCTGCTCGCGGAGAAGCGCGTGATTTTCTGGCGCGAGATTGAGCGCGCGCGCGTCGGCTAAAAGCCGATCCCAGCCTTTGCCCTGGCGTGACCAGACGTACGCCAGCGTCTGAAGATGCGCCAGAGTGGGGTTTTCGGTGACCAACTGCCGGGCTTCCTGCAGCGCGAGTGCATCCATGCGGGCATCGGCCAGGGTTTTGATATAGCCGATACGATAATCGTCGTTATCCCGCGCAAGGCTACGCGCCTCTTTCCAGAGCGCCAGCGCGGGCTGCCACGCCTTTTGGTTTCTTCTGGCCTGCGCGACGGCCGCAACGCCGCGGGCGGGCAGCGGCATGTAGATGCTGTAGAGCTGCCAGACCTGAATAACCTCGTCATCATGACCCGCCCAGGCTGCTACCTGTAACCAGTCCGCAACGTTTTCAGGCGTCAGGGCATGCTGCTGCTGATAACGCTGGAGATAATCAAGAAACGAGGTGTAATTACCGTTACGCGCCTGTTGAATCTGTTGTTCATAAACGGATTCCGTCGCCTGAACCAGAACAGGAAAGAGGAATAACAGAAACAATAATGTTGGGGTGCGATAAAAGAATAACGTACTGACGCGAAGCGATCTTTCCATATCTATTTGCCATTTGTTTATCATTAATCCATTGCATAACACGGCCGCCTTTAAGCTCAGCGTAAAAGGCCATAAATGAGAACATTAAATCTGAACACGGTGCTGTTACGGGGTACTTACTTAAAGGTAATTATGGAGCCTCATCTTAGTGGACCGGATGGGAGGTAATGTACACCTGATATGTTGCCGGATAAATATGCTGAAAAGCGGCTATATCGTTTTGAGATAATTCTGTGTTGAGCGACGTTTAGTGATTATTTTTAATTGATGCTTTAATTGTAATTGGTTGATTTTAATTGTTTTTATTTTTGTTGTGACAAGATTGTATATATTTCTAATGACGTTTATTTGTCTCAATTAAAGTACTTTCTGGTGCATGTTTGGGAAGTTTCATGACAAAAATTCTTAATGTTTAGGGAGGTGTCTTTTCTGGAATTGTTTTTTATTTATAATTAATGCCGGGCATTGAATGATGGTCTACAGGAAGTCTTACCCATCAATGCCTGTATTGAGGGATGTCCAAAGCCAGAATACATTTATCGTTAATATTACAGCGCTATAAAACGAAGGCGGTCTGCTTTGCACGGGATCGTTCTTGCTTTAATCTAAAAGGGATGGTTAGTGGCAACTTCAATAGTGTTAGTGACGCAGGATCGCTACCTTGTCAGGGGCATGCGGATATTTTTTCCGGATATTATTCTGCTCGATTCGATTGACAGAAACATATTTGATAGCGGTGCAGATGAATATTCTGTATTGATTGATAGCCGTTCTCCGCTCCGTTTATATGATTACCTGATACGCCATCCGGCCAGAACGAAAAAAACAATCTGCTGCGTTATGCTTGATATGCGACACCGCGAGGAGAATCTGCTCAGTATGAAGTTATTCATGAACACGTCGCTTACGGCGCCGGACATGGCCTCGCTGTTCAACCTGGTGCTCAATATGAAGGGCCGTCGCCTGACCACGAAGTGGCTGCTGAATTTACGGCTGAGCACGCACGAAGCGATCATGCTGCGGTTGCTGAGGGCAGGGATGTCGATGGAGGAGATCGCAGGTGAGCTGAATACGTCGGTGAAAAGCCTCTACCGCAAACGAACGGCGCTCTCGGAACGCCTGGGGGCGGAGAACTTTAACGAGGCGTGTTTGTTTATCTTCAAAAACAAACTGCTGGACGCGGTTGGGAACGATCCCTAGGTTGGGGAGAGACCAAAAGCAAAAACCCGCCACGAGGGCGGGTTCTTTAAATAGTGGTGCCCGGACTCGGAATCGAACCAAGGACACGGGGATTTTCAATCCCCTGCTCTACCGACTGAGCTATCCGGGCAACGGGGCGCATTAAACCCGATCTGCCCGGTGGCGTCAACGAAAAATGTTGTTTTCGTTACAGACTGCGCAATCTCTCACCATTTCGCCGCATCCTTAAGCGAAAAAGTGCGTCCAGAGCGCGGAGAGCGGCATGGCGAGCAGCAGCGCGGGCAGCATGTTTACCACGGCAAACATCTTGATCCCACAGATACGCAGCCCCGTCGCCAGCAGCAGCAGGCCGCCGACGGCGGTAAAGTCCGCCATCATCGCCGGCGTGGTAAGCGGGAGAATCAGCGTGGCGCAGGTGGCGAGCGCCAGCTGAATAAGCAGCATCGGGACGCAGATCGCCGCCACGGCGATACCGAGGGTTGTGGCGAAAATGGTGGCGGTGAAGAAATCCAGAAACGCTTTTGCAATCAAAATGCTCGGGTCGCCCGTCATCCCTTCCTGCATTGAGCCGAAAATCCCGGTGCCGCTGGCGCAAAACAGAATAATGATGGCGACATAGTTCTGAATAAACGTCTCGTGCGTGCCGTGCTTCGCCTTGCCCGGTCGGGTTATCAGGTTTTTGGCTTTGCTCACCGCGCCGTTAATGCCTTTTTCCAGATAGCAAAATTCGCCAATCAGCGCGCCGAGCAGGGTGGCCAGCACCATCACGGGCAGATTGGCGCATTTGATCACTAAAAGAATGCCGATCCCTAACGATGCCAGGCCGAATATTGAGGGCATGGAGGTGCGAATACGCTCCGGCAGCCGCTGGCTCAGCACGGCGCCGAGTACGCCGCCCAGCAGTACGGCTCCTGCGTTGATAAATGGCCCGATAACCACGCTTAACTCCTGTTATTTAATCATTGATATTGCATTATTATGGCACGTCAGCGCCGCGCGGGCCTTAGCTTTGGGTGATATCAGTGCATACTGATTCCTTCTTGCACCTCAAAATAAAAGGTGACATTATTGCGCGAATTTTCTCCTCCCTGTCTCACCGCCCGGTGAGGGTAATTGCGCTTATGAAAACCATGAAAATCGCCGTCAGCCGCGAGCTGCTCTCAACCGTGTCTACGCACCGCGAAAAGGTGACGCTGGAAAGCACGGATTTTACCGATGTGGCGGCCGTCGTCATCACAACGGCTGAAAGCCGCAGCGGCATCCTTGCATTGCTGAAACGCACGGGCTTCCACTTACCGGTGTTTATTTTCTCTCAGGAGCCAACGGACGTGCCTGACGGCGCTACCGGGGTCATCTCGGGCAAAGCTCAGGAGTTCCTGGAACTGGAGACCGCTGCCAGCCGTTACGAAGAGAACCTGCTGCCGCCGTTTTTCGACACCCTGAGTCAGTACGTGGAGATGGGTAACAGCACCTTCGCCTGTCCGGGCCACCAGCACGGGGCGTTTTTCAAAAAACACCCGGCGGGACGACAGTTCTTTGATTTCTTCGGTGAGAACGTGTTTCGCGCCGACATGTGCAATGCCGACGTGAAGTTGGGGGATTTGCTGATCCACGAAGGGGCCGCCAAGCATGCGCAAAAGTTCGCGGCGAAGGTGTTCAACGCGGACAAAACCTACTTCGTGCTGAACGGCACGTCGGCGGCCAACAAGGTGGTGACCAACGCGCTCCTGACGCGTGGCGATCTGGTGCTGTTCGACCGCAACAACCATAAATCTAACCACCACGGGGCGCTGATCCAGGCGGGTGCGACGCCGGTGTATCTTGAGGCCGCGCGTAACCCGTTTGGCTTTATTGGCGGGATTGACGACCACTGCTTTGACGACGCGTATCTGCGCAATCTCATCCGCGAGGCGGCGCCGGAGAAGGCCGACGAGGCGCGTCCGTTCCGCCTGGCGATCATCCAGCTTGGCACCTATGACGGCACGATCTACAACGCCCGTCAGGTGATCGACAAGATCGGCCATCTCTGCGACTACATTCTCTTTGACTCCGCGTGGGTGGGCTACGAGCAGTTTATTCCGATGATGGCGGCAACGTCCCCGCTGTTGCTGGAGCTGAACGAGAACGATCCGGGCATTTTTGTGACCCAGTCGGTGCACAAACAGCAGGCCGGGTTCTCGCAAACCTCGCAGATCCATAAGAAGGATAACCACATTCGCGGTCAGGCGCGTTTCTGCCCGCACAAGCGGCTGAACAACGCGTTTATGCTGCACGCCTCCACCAGCCCGTTTTATCCGCTGTTCGCCGCGCTGGACGTGAATGCCAAGATCCACGAAGGCGAAAGCGGCCGCAGGCTCTGGGCGGAGTGCGTTGAGCTGGGGATTGAAGCGCGTAAGGCAATTATTGCCAACTGTCATATGATCAAACCGTTTATCCCGCCGGTTGTGGCAGGGCGGCCGTGGCAGGATCATCCCACGCACGCCATCGCCAGCGAGCTGCGCTTTTTCAGCTTCGAGCCGGGGGCCAAATGGCACGGGTTTGAGGGCTATGCCAGCGAGCAGTACTTTGTCGACCCGTGCAAGCTGCTGCTGACCACGCCGGGCATTGATGCCGAAACGGGGGAATACACCGATTTCGGGATCCCGGCGACGATTCTGGCGCACTACCTGCGTGAAAACGGCATCGTGCCGGAGAAGTGCGATCTTAACTCGATCCTGTTCCTGCTGACGCCTGCCGAAAGCCGCGAGAAGCTGGCGCAGCTGGTGGCGATGCTGGGCCAGTTTGAACAGCATATTGAAGACGATACGCCGCTCGCGGACGTGCTGCCGACGATCTTCCAGAAATACCCGGTGCGCTACCGGGATTACACCCTCCGCCAGCTGTGCCAGGAGATGCACGATCTCTACGTCAGCTTCGACGTGAAGGATCTGCAGAAGGCGATGTTCCGCAAGGAGAGCCTGCCTGAGGTGGTGTTGAACCCGCAGGATGCAAACCGGGCCTATATTCGCGGAGACGTGGAGCTGGTGCGCATCCGGGACGCCGAAGGGCGCATTGCTGCCGAAGGGGCGCTGCCCTATCCGCCGGGCGTGCTGTGCGTGGTGCCGGGTGAAGTCTGGGGCGGGGCGGTACAGCGTTACTTCCTGGCGCTGGAAGAGGGCATCAACCTGCTGCCGGGCTTCTCGCCGGAGCTGCAGGGCGTTTACAGCGAGAAGGATGCCGACGGGATCAAGCGGCTGTATGGGTATGTATTAAAGTAGCCCCCCTCACCCTAACCCTCTCCCCAAAGGGGAGAGGGGATTGCACGGAGCCGTCTTTTCACCCTCGCCCCTTTGGGGAGAGGGCCGGGGTGAGGGGAGTTAAGCCGCACTACGCTTGTACATCCTCCTCGGATGCCCAATCTTGCCGTACAGCATTTCCACCGTCAGAAAACCCGCCTCCACGCAGTGCTCCAGATAGCGCCGGGTGGTGGTTTTACTCAACCCCGTCTCGCTCACCACCTCATCAACGGTAAAGCAGTGTGCCGCCTTTTCGTTAAACAGCGTCTGCACCCGCGCCAGCGTATTTTCCTCAATGCCTTTACTGCCGTTGTCCTGGCGGTAGTTTTTCGCCTGGAGCTGATACAGCGAATCGACGTTCTGCTGGTCGACAATCTTCCAGACCCGCTGCTGCTCGGCAAACTGCACAAACCGCTCAAGCGACTGGCTGAGCCGCTTCCAGGAAACCGGCTTGAGGATGTAGTCGAACGCGCCGTTGCGGATGGCCTGGCTGCAGGTGTCCATATCGCTGGCGGCGGTGATGAAAATTACCGAGCAGTTGGCGCGGGTCAGCATCGGGTTGCTGATCAGGGTGATGCCTTTGCCGTCCGGCAGATAGTTATCCAGCAGCATCAGCTGCGGCTGTTTACGCTCAAGCTGAACCTGCGCGTCGGCCAGGGATGAGGCAATCCCGACCAGCCTCAGGCGCGGATGTTTGCTTATCAGCTCCGCGTGCAGCTGGGCCAGTTCGTTCTCGTCTTCAACAATCAGTACGTCGATAAGTTCATGTTGCATAGTCGGTGTCTTCCAGTTGCCGGGCGGTTCCCGCGGCCGGGATAAACAGTGAGAAAATGGCGCCGCGCGGCGTATTATCGGCAACTTCTATCGCGCCGCCAGCCTGCGTGACATAGCTTTCGATCAGATACAGACCAATCCCATGATCGCCGCGCGTTTTGGTGGTGATGCCGCGTTCAAAGATGCGCTCACGGATCGCCGGGTGAATACCCACGCCCTGATCCGCCACTTCAATAATTAGCTCCTGTTCGCTGAGCTTTATCAGCACCTCCACCGGCGCGTGGGGAAGCGGCGACCGCTGCGTCGCTTCGATGGCGTTATCCAGCAGGTTGCCAATAATCGAAATCAGCTCTTGCTCCCCCAGCGGCAGGAACGGCCTGTCCAGCCTGCAGGCCGGGTCGAAACTCAGCTCGACGCCTTTCTCCCGCGCGCGGGCGGCTTTCCCCAGCAGCAGGCCGCACAGGGTCGGGGAGCTGAAGCGCGACGAGATAAAGTCCAGCAGTTCCTGGGCGTGTTCCGACTGCGCCTGAATGTAGCCAATGGCTTCCTCGTAGCGGCCCATATGCAGCAGGCCGGAGAGGGTGGTCATGCGGTTTAGCTGCTCGTGGCGCATAATGCGCAGGTTATCAACATAGCGTTTGACCTGGCTGAGCTGGGCGCTCAGCGAGTCGATCTCGTTGCGATCGCGGAAGGTGATCACCCAGCCCTGCAGCGACCCCTCAAGCATGATGTGCACCCGGCTGGCAATCACCGTGAGATCGTTAAAACGGCAAATCTCGTCATGGGTATCCTTCGCCAGCATCGTCTGCGTGTCGAAGAACGGAACCGGATCGATCACCTGGCTTATCAGCTGCCCGCGCAGCTCCCGGGCCGGCTGGCTCAGGCCGAGCAGCTTGCGCGCCGCCTGGTTGATGACCTCAATTCGCCGCCGATCGTCAATGGCAATCACCCCCTCATAAATAGACTCCATCATCGCCTTCTGCTGGCGCACCAGCAGGCCGATCTCGCGCGGCTCAAGGGAGAAAATCTGCTTCTTGATGCTGCGGGTAAAGAACCAGGAGAAGATAAAAAGCGCGATCAGCAGCAGCACGGCGGCAATCAGGATATTCACCACTTTACTGACGGTAATGGTGTCCAGGTAGCTGGTGAGATAGCCGACCGAAACGATGCCGACTACCTGTCCGGCAGCGTTGAAAATGGGGGCTTTGCTGCGCAGCGAAATGCCCAGCCCGCCTTTGCGGATGGTGGTGGTGCTCTTACCCTGCAGTACGGCTTCGTTGTCTCCGCCCACCAGCGTGGTGCCCACTCTGTCGGCAAACACCGAGTGAAAAAGATGCTGGCCCTTATTATCACCAATCACAATAAAGCTGGCGTCGCTGTGCGCAGAAATCTTCTGCATAAAATCATGAATGGCGGTGATATTCTTTTGTTCAACTTCATGACGCAGCGTTGGAATAAGCGCAATCTCTTCCGCCTGTATTTTAGCTCGCGTACTCATTTCCTGATAAAGCTGTTTCCCAACGTCGGCATAATAATATCCGCCCAGTAGCGCAAAAAGCACTGAGAAAAAGGCAACCAGCGAAATAAACAGCTTAATCTGGAAAGAGACTTTCATAACTATCACGCAGGGTAGCGACAAAGATCGCCAATATATCATCTTTTCTCGCGCGGACGTCCGCTTTGCCGAAAACTTGTGATCCCTTGCACAGCGGGCGTTGTAAAAGCGTAGCCCTGAAGGGTAACGTCCCTCAGGCTGCACGAATAAATGTTATTTGTTTGTTCAGTTCGGAAAAGAAACCATAAAAACCACGATAATAAATAAGGCATAAATCACATTAAATAAAAGAAACCATTAAAACCATAGCGGCCATTAAAACTTCGCTTTTAATATGCCATCCCTCATATAAAGTAAGCCTTTGTGACTCTAAGCTGAACGCACAAAATAACCAAGGGGCTTATTATGAGCACAACTGACGATTCTTTCTCTGTTACCCACGACCCGATTGAAATTCAGCGACCTTCGCTCAAAGAGCGCTGGTGGCATATTATGGATACCTGGAAAATCGGGATTATTCCTCTGCCGCTGTTCGTTCTGGCGGGCGCGCTGATTGCCATTGATTGCCTGGGCGGAAAGCTGCCGAGCGATATCGTGGTCATGGTCGCCACGCTGGCCTTCTTCGGCTTCGCCTGCGGCGAGTTTGGCAAACGCCTGCCGATTGTCGGCAAGCTCGGGGCAGCGGCGATTTGCGCCACCTTTATCCCTTCCGCGCTGGTCTATTACGGCCTGCTGCCGGACGTGGTGGTCGAGTCCACCACCAAGTTCTACAAATCCACCAACATTCTCTATCTCTACATCTGCTGCATTATCGTCGGCAGCATCATGAGCATGAACCGCACGGTGCTGATTCAGGGCTTCCTGCGCATCTTCTTCCCGATGCTGTGCGGTGAAATCGTCGGCATGCTGGTGGGCATGGGCGTCGGCCTGGCGCTGGGTCTTGAGCCGTTCCAGATCTTCTTCTTTATCATTCTGCCGATCATGGCGGGCGGCGTCGGGGAAGGGGCGATCCCGCTTTCCATCGGCTATGCCACCCTGCTGCACATGGACCAGGGCGTGGCGCTCGGCCGCGTGCTGCCGATGGTGATGCTCGGCGGCCTGACGGCAATCATCATCTCCGGCTGCCTGAACCAGCTCGGTAAGCGCTACCCGCACCTGACAGGCGAAGGCCAGCTGATGCCTAACCGCGCGAATGCCGATGCCGCCGTTTCTCAGCCCGCGTTCTCCGGCAAAGCGGACGTGACCACTATTGCCTCCGGCGCGCTGCTGGCGGTATTGCTCTACATGCTGGGCATGCTCGGCCACAAGCTGATTGGCCTGCCTGCTCCGGTCGGCATGCTGTTTATGGCGGTGCTGGTGAAGCTCTGCAACGGCGCCTCTCCGCGCCTGCTGGAAGGCTCTCAGGTGGTGTACAAATTCTTCCAGACCTCGGTGACCTACCCGATTCTCTTCGCCGTTGGCGTGGCCATCACCCCGTGGCATGAGCTGGTGGCCGCCTTCACGCTGACCAACCTGCTGGTGATTATCAGCACCGTCTCCGCGCTGGTGGCGACCGGGTTCTTCGTCGGCAAAAAGATCGGTATGCACCCGATTGATGTCGCCATCGTCTCCTGCTGCCAGAGCGGGCAGGGCGGTACCGGAGACGTGGCGATCCTGACCGCAGGCAACCGCATGAGCCTGATGCCGTTCGCCCAGATTGCTACCCGTATCGGCGGGGCGATTAACGTCTCTATCTCTCTGCTGATTCTGGGCAACTTCCTCGTTTAAGTTTTCAGGAAAGAACAATGAAACTCGCAAGCTTTTTATACCAGGGAAAACGCAGCTACGGCATCGTCCAGGCCGACGGCGTGATTGATTTAGGCCGCCGTCTCGGCGACCGCTACGGCGACCTCAAGGCGCTGCTGCAGGGCAACGGGCTGGCGCAGGCCACCCGCTACCTGAACGACGCCGTGGACGTGCCGCTGAGCGCCATCACCTTCTTACCGGTGATCGTGCAGCCGGAAAAAATCCTCTGCGTGGGCATGAACTACGCCGATAAGCGCAAGGAGTTTGACCAGCATAACCCGGCCCCGACGCTGTTTGTCCGCTTTCCGGATTCACAGACTGGCCACAACGAGCCGGTGCTGAAGCCGCGCCACTCCAGCGAATTCGACTATGAAGGCGAGCTGGCGGTGATCATCGGCAAAGGCGGGGAGAACATCAGCCGCGACGACGCCCTGCGCCACGTGGCGGGCTACAGCTGCTACATGGACGGCTCCGCCCGCGACTGGCAGCACACCTGGTTTACGGCCGGTAAAAACTGGCGTCAGACCGGCGCGTTTGGCCCGTGGATGGCGACGGCGGATGAGATCCCGGACCCGCACCAGCTGGCGATCCGCACCTGGCTGAACGGCCGCATGGTGCAGGAAGACAACACCAGCAGCATGATCCACAAGGTGGCGGAGCTGATCGAGTACATCAGCACCTTTACCCGCCTCAGCCCGGGCGACGTGATCATCACCGGATCCCCGGGCGGGGTGGGTAAAAAGCGAAACCCGCCGCTGTTTATGAAGGAGGGCGATCGCATTGAGGTGGAGATCGAGCATATCGGTCATCTGAGCAACGTGATCGTGGAAGCGCCAGCCGTCGGGCTTGCGTCAGCACATTAAGTAAGGCGGCAGCATGCACTCGCAACCCATCGATTTTCGCCACACCCTCTTGGCGAAGCATCCGGAGCGCTTAAGCCAGATCCGCTACCTGCTGACAGACAGCGGCCTTGGCCTGGACAACGACATCACGCTGTTCGTCGAGGCCTGGTCCGGCCCGCAGCTGGTGGGGTGCGCAGGGCTTGCCGCCAACGTCATCAAATGCGTGGCGGTCAACGAGCAGCTTCGCGGCGAGAACCTCAGCGCGCGGCTGCTGGCCGAGGTGGAAAATGCGGCGCTGGAGCGCGGCCATTTTCACCTCTTCCTCTGTACGCGTCCGTGCAACCGGGAGCGCTTTGCCCGCAGCGGCTTCTGGCCGATTGCCCAGAGCGGAAACAACGCGGTGCTGATGGAGAACACCCCGCAGGGAATTGAGCGCTACTGCCGCTCCCTGCGCGCGAAGCGCAAATGCGGGGAGAACATCGGCGCGATAGTGATGAACGCCAATCCGTTCACCCTCGGCCACCGCCATCTGGTGGAGCAGGCGGCGGCGCGGTGCGATGCCCTGCACCTGTTCGTGGTGCGTGAAGACGCGTCGTTCTTCCCGTTCAGCGCGCGCATTGAGATGGTGCGGGCGGGCGTGGCGCATCTGCCGAACGTGGTGGTGCATGAAGGCTCGCAGTACATCATCTCCCGCGCCACCTTCCCGGCCTACTTCCTGAAGGAGACCGGCAAAGTGCAGCAGGCGTGGAGCGAGATCGACGTGCTGATCTTCCGGGACTTTATTGCCCCGGCGCTCGGCATCACGCACCGCTTCATCGGCTCGGAGCCGTTTTGCGATATCACCCGTCAGTACAACCAGACGCTGCACGACCTGCTGGCCTCGCATATTGAGGTGGTGGAAATGCCGCGCATCAAGGCCGCCGGCAACGCCATTTCCGCGTCCGAAGTGCGCCGCTTACTGAAGACACAGCAGTTTTCCCGGATCCGGGAGATTGTCCCGGACTCCACCTTCGCGCATCTCGAAACGCATTACCGTGCGAGTGCCGAAGTCGCATAACTACCAGGAATTTATCATGAATATTGTAAAGGAGGCGCTGGCCGGTACGCAGGAGTCCAGCGACCTGATGGTGAAAATCGCGCCAGCTCACGGCGAGCTGGAGATCGTCATCCACAGCGAAGTGATTAAGCAGTTTGGCGAGCAGATCCGCCAGGTCGTCAATGACACCTTGCGCGCCATGAACGTGCACCAGGGACTCATCATTATTGAAGATAAAGGGGCGCTGGACTGTGTTATTCGCGCCCGCCTGCAAAGCGCGCTGATGCGTGCCGCCGATGATCAGACCATCAGCTGGGGGGCGCTGAAATGAGCAAACTTCGCCGCAGCATGCTGTTCCTGCCGGGCGCTAACGCCGCCATGCTCTCCACCGCCTTTATCTACCGCCCCGATTCCATCATGTTTGACCTTGAGGACGCCGTTGCCCTGCGCGAGAAGGACACCGCACGCATGCTGGTGTTCCACGCGCTACAGCACCCGATGTATGAGGATATCGAAACCGTGGTGCGCATTAACCCGCTGAGCACGCCGTTTGGCCTGCTGGATCTGGAGGCCGCCGTGCGGGCGGGCGTGGACGTGATTCGCCTGCCGAAAACCGACACCCCGGACGATATCTACGAGCTGGAAGGCCACCTCGAGCGTATCGAGCGCGAGTGCGGGCGCGAGGTCGGCTCCACCCGCGTGATGGCGGCGATTGAGTCGGCCATTGGCGTGATTAACGCCGTGGCGATTGCCCGCAGCTCCCCGCGACTCATCGGCATCGCGCTGGCCGCCTTTGACTACGTGATGGACATGCAGACCGAGCGCGGCGACGGCACCGAGCTGTTCTACGCCCGCTGCGCCGTGCTGCACGCCGCCCGCGCGGCGGGCATCGACGCCTTCGACGTGGTGTGGTCAGACGTTAACGACGAGGCCGGGTTCCTGCGCGAGGTCGATCTGATCCGCAAGATGGGCTTTAACGGCAAATCGCTGATTAACCCGCGCCAGATAGACCTGCTGCACAACGCCTATGCCCCGACGCAGGAGGAGGTGGAACACGCCAGAAGGGTGATTGAGGCGGCAGAAGAGGGCGAGCGCAACGGCCTGGGCGTGGTGTCGCTCAACGGCAAAATGGTGGATGCACCGATTATTAACCACGCGCAGGTGGTGCTGGAGCGCGCGGCGGCCTCCGGCGTGCGTCGGTAAGGATAAGACAATGAATCAAACTGAACTTCTTCACGTGAATTTTCCCCATCTGCGGGACTTAGCACCCTTTGATACCGCCCACAGCGCCACGCCGTGGCTGGCGGACAGCGACGCGAAGCACCGCCGTAAACTGTGCGCCTCCGTTGAAGAGGCGGTGAAGCGCTGCGGCCTGCAGGACGGGATGACCATCTCCTTCCACCATGCGTTTCGCGAAGGCGACCGGGTGATCAACACCGTCGTGGCGCTGCTTGCGCAGATGGGCTTCAAAAACCTGACCCTGGCCTCCAGCTCGCTGATGACCTGTAACGACGCGCTGATTGAGCATATTGAAAGCGGCGTCATCACCCGAATTTACACCTCGGGCATGCGCGGCAGGCTGGCGGACGCCATCTCCCACGGGCTGATGGACGAGCCGGTGCAGATTCACTCCCACGGCGGGCGCGTGAAGCTGCTCCAGGACGGCGAGCTGAATATCGACGTGGCGTTTCTCGGGGTGCCGTGCAGCGATGAGTTTGGCAACGCCAACGGCACCAACGGTAAATCCTGCTGCGGCTCGCTGGGCTACGCCATGGTGGACGCCCACTTTGCCCGCAAGGTGGTGCTGCTGACCGAAGAACTGGTGCCGTTCCCCAATATGCCCGCCAGCCTGGTGCAGGACCAGGTGGACTACATCGTGCAGGTTGAAAGCGTGGGCGACCCGGCGAAAATCAGCGTCGGCGCGGCGCGCGTCACCAGCAACCCGCGCGAGCTAATGATCGCCCGCTATGCGGCGGACGTCATTGAACACTCCGGCTACTTCAAGCCGGGCTTCTCGATGCAGACCGGCTCCGGCGCGGCGGCCACGGCCTGCACCCGCTTTATGGAGGAGAAGATGGAGCGCAGCGGCGTGAAGGCGCGCTTTGCGCTCGGCGGCATCACCGGCAGCCTGGTGGATCTGCACGAGAAGGGGCTGATCGAAAAGCTGCTCGACACCCAGTGCTTTGACGGCCAGGCGGCGGCCTCGCTGGCGCGCAACCCTAACCACGTGGAGATCTCCACCAACGTCTACGCCAACCCCGGCAGCAAGGCGGCAAGCTGCGACCAGCTCGACGTGGTGATCCTTAGCGCCCTGGAAATCGACGTCGATTTCAACGTCAACGTCATCACCGGCTCCGACGGCGTGATGCGCGGCGCGTCCGGCGGGCACTGCGACGTGGCCGCCGCGGCAAACCTGACCATCGTGGTGGCGCCGCTGCTGCGCAGCCGCATTCCGACGGTGGTGAAGCGCGTCACCACGCGCCTCACGCCGGGTGAAAGCATTGACGTGCTGGTCACCGATCACGGCATTGCGGTCAACCCGGCGCGCCCGGAGGTCCGCGAGCGGCTGATGGCCGCCGGACTGAAGGTGGTGGATATCAACGCGCTGTACGAGCGGGCGATTTCCCTGACCGGCGTACCGAAACCGATTGAATTTACCGACAAAATCGTCGGGGTGATCCGCTACCGCGACGGCAGCGTGATCGACACCGTGCGACAGGTGAAGGAGGAAGTATGACGTTAGCGACACCCGTGCGGGCGGGTGTCAGCCTTGATGAACTGCTGGCGGCGAAAGATCGCCGCGCAGCGCGTCAGGCTGACATGCTCGAGCACTATCAACAGCCGGTGATATCCCTCACGCTGGTTACGCCAGGGGAAATCAAGGACAGCCTGCGCTATCGCAACACCATGGGCGTGGCGCTACAGACGTGCGACCAGCTGCTGTGGGAGAACCGCTGGCAGGTGCTGGACCGCCAGGTGCTGTGGCTCCCGACCGGGCCAGAAGCCCTGTGGTGCGTGGCCCATCCGGCGGCGGAAATCAAAGCGCACTGCGCGGATCTGGAGCAGACGCACCCGCTCGGCAGGCTGTGGGATCTGGACGTGATCTGCCCTCAGCACGGCCACGTTGGGCGTCAGTCGCTGGGGGCAAATCTCCGGCGCTGCCTGATCTGCGACGCGCCCGCGCACGCCTGTTCCCGCTCGCGCAATCACCCCGTTGAGCAGGTGGTTTCCCGCGTGGAGAAGATGATTGATGACTGGTTTGCTCGCGACTAAGCCCCGCATTGCGGACGTGCCCGCGCTTGCCGAAGCGGCGCTGTGGCAGGAGCTGGAGCTGACGCCCAAACCGGGGCTGGTGGACACGCTCAACAACGGTTCCCACCGCGATATGGACCACGCGCTGTTCGTCCGCAGCATCGCGGCGATTACGCCGTGGTTTGCGCGCTTTGCCGAGCTGGGCAGCGCGCATGCGGATAAGGCCGCTGGCGAACAGCTACGAATTATCCGCCCAATGGGGATGGCCTGCGAGCAGGCGATGTACGCCGCGACGAACGGGGTGAACACGCATAAAGGCGGGATTTTTGCCCTCGGTTTACTCTGCTTCGCCGCCGGACGTGTGAAAAATATCTCCGCAGACAGCCTCTGCTGTGAGGTGAGTAACATCTGCAGCGGGCTGGTGTCGCGGGAGCTGGCCGCGCGCGGCGGACAGGCGACGGCGGGCGAGCGGCAGTTTCAGCGGTACGGCTTAACCGGCGCGCGCGGCGAGGCGGAAAGCGGCTTTGCCACGGTGCGCAAGGCGCTGGCGCAGTGGAACGGGCGGTCGCTTCACGGCCTTCTGCTACGCCTGATGGCGGTTAATCAGGACAGCAACCTGGTATCGCGCGGCGGCATGGAAGGGCTGCGCTACGTTCAGGGCTATGCTCGGGAACTGCTGGCTAACGGCTGGGACCGCGAGGCGTTGCTTAAGATGGATAACGCATTGATAGAACGAAACCTGAGTCCGGGCGGCAGCGCGGATTTACTGTCGGTGGGGTGGGTGCTGTCTGCAATAAAATAGCCGGGTGGCGCTAACGCTCACCCGGCCTGCTTGCTGTGCTTTGTAGGCCCGGTAAGGCGTAGCCGCCACCGGGCACAACACACCAAAGATCAGTGCGCGATCGGCTGCGCACCGTTCGGCACGCGCACGTGCTTGTACTTGAACAGCGCGATGAACGCGAAGAACAGCACCAGCGAGTACGCCGCGAAGATCAGCCACACCGGCTGCCAGTTGGTGATGCCGTTGGTGGTGTACATCTCAACCACCTTACCGCTCACCACGCCGCCCAGAATACAGCCGAAGCCGTTGGTCATCATCAGGAACATGCCCTGCGCGCTGGCGCGGATCTCAGGCTTCACCTCTTTCTCGACAAACACGGAACCAGAGATGTTGAAGAAGTCGAAGGCGCAGCCGTACACGATCATCGACAGCACCAGCAGCACGGTGCCGAACGGGCTTGGGTCGCCGTAGGCGAACAGGCCGAAGCGCAGCATCCACGCCGCGATACTGATCAGCATGACGTTCTTGATGCCGTAGCGGCTCAGGAAGAACGGGATGGTCAGGATGAACAGCGTCTCAGAGATCTGAGAGATGGACATCATCACCGACGCGTGCTCAACGATAAAGCTGCCGGAGAACAGCGGGTTGTTGTCGAAGCTGTGCAGGAAGGTGTTGCCGAACATGTTGGTGATCTGCAGCTCTGCGCCCAGCAGCATGGAGAAGATAAAGAAGATCGCCATGCGCTTGTTTTTAAACAGCGCGAAGGCGTCCAGGCCGAGCATGGTGCTCCAGCTCTGGTTTTTCTGCTGGTTAGACACCGGAATGGTCGGCAGCGTCAGGGTGAAGATTGCCAGCAGCACGGAGAGCGCCGCACCGATGTAGAGCTGCATATGGCTCAGTTCAAAGCCCGCGAAGCTCACGCCCCACATCGCCATGATAAAGCCGATGGTGCCCCAGATACGGATTGGCGGGAAATCGGTCACGATGTCCATATCCGCAGACTTCAGGCGGTAGTAGGAGATGGTGTTGATCAGGCCAAGCGTTGGCATATAGGCCAGCGAGTTAAGCAGGATCACCATGAACATCGCCCCCGGCGTGGTCACCTGGGCTGCCATAAACAGCGTCCCCGCTCCCACCAGATGGCAAAGCATGTACAGCCATTTCGCGCTTAGCCATTTATCCGCCACGATGCCCAGCAGCGTTGGCATGAAGACCGCCGCAATACCGAGCGAGCTGTATACGGCACCGATTGACGCACCGTCGAACTTGAGCGTCACAAACATATAGGAGCCGAGTGTAGTCAGCCAGCTACCCCACAGGCAGAACTGCAGAAACGACAATATTTTAAGCTGCAGCTTAAGGTTCATGTTACTTTCCTCACAAGTGAGCGGGAGATATGTTGTTTTGGGAACATTCAGGGTTGTTATTTGATGCAATTCTATCAGTTGGCAACGATATGTTTTGTTACCTCCCGCAAAAAAATGCAATCCACATTAATTTGCAGTTTGGATTGTGATGCAAATAACATTTTCGTATGGGTGGGGTGAGTGAGTGCGGCCTGATGTCCCCTCACTCTAACCCTCTCCCCAAAGGGGAGAGGGAACTTGAACACCCTCTCCGCTTTGGGGAGAGGGCAGGGTGAGGGGGATGTTGGTTTTAGCGACGACGGTAGTTCTTCTGCGCCGTATTGACCTTATACAGATAGCGGCGGGATTCCGCTGACGGGTGGCGGGTGGTCAGGGTGGAGTAAACATCCCCCGGCGCCATGCTGTTGATGATGTTTGCGGCCTGCACTTTGTCGTTCGAGAAGACGCGCAGCACGCTGCCCGCGCCGCCGTTATAGGCGGTGATCACCGCATAGCGGCGTGACGTTGGGTTGTCGATGCCGCCGAGATAGACATTGTTCAGCATCGCCAGATAGGCCGTGCCGGTATCAATGTTGCTCTGCGGGTCGAACAGATAGCTGCGGCTCGGCGTGCCGGATTTCCCCTGCGCGCGGAAGACGTCTTTCCCGGCGCTGTGCTGCACAACCTGCATCAGGCCCAGGGCGTCGGAACGGCTTACCGCGTACGGGTTGAACGAGGATTCGGTCTGCATAATCGCCAGGATCAGCGACTCGTCCACGCCGTACTTGCGCGAGGCCTGGCGCACCATGCCAATGTACTTATGCGCACGCTTGTCGAGGTGGTTCGGAACGAGGTTGATGGTGACGCTGTAGATAATCTTCAGGCCGTTAGAGCGGCTCTTCAGGCGCGTCTGCAGCAGGTAGTCGGCAAACTTCGTGGCGCGGCCTTCCCAGCGGATCGGCTGGCCGGTCTGATCGACGACCTGGCCGTACAGGAACGGCTCTTTCGAGATGGTGATATCGTCGGCATCGGAGTAGAGATCGATTGAGCCCGGATCGTCACCCATCAGCAGGGTTTTGATAATCGCCTGACGCAGTCGTGCCGCAGGATCGGTGCCTGCGATGGTCTCAATGGTGATCGTACCCTCATCAAAGTTGATGTGGCTACGGGTCAGATAGGCGTCGGTGTACTTAACGTAGTCCTTCGGTCCGGCAATAAGAACTTCGTTAAATCCCCATATGTTCTCGATGTTGTGGGCAAACTGCCCCATCAAAATGTCAAAACCGTTGGTGTCCTTAATCCAGGCTTCGTTGTAATCCTCGCCTTTTTTTGACGAGCACGAGACAAGCAACGGCGCAACAAGGGCTAGCGCTAAAAGTTTTTTCATCATTCCGGGAGTGCGTGTTGTGTTTGCTTAGTCGTTGCTTTCGCCGGGTAAGCGAAGCGCCACCCGGCAACAGCGGCGCGATACTATTTTTCCGGTGGCGTATAGCCTTCGATGTGCACGTCTTTACCTTCAAACAGGAAGCTGACCATCTCCTGCTCCAGCAGCTTGCGGTGTTCCGGGTTCATCATGCTGAGCTTTTTCTCGTTGATCAGCATGGTCTGCTTTTTCTGCCACTGTCCCCAGGCCTCTTTGGAGATTTCATTGTAGATGCGTTTACCCAGCTCGCCCGGATAAAGCTGGAAATCCTGGCCTTCAGCGTCGCGCTGCAGGAAAGTACAAAAAATCGTTCTGGCCATACTCATTCCTCTTTTTCTTGTCGATGCTAAACCATTGCACCGGCACGTAATTGCTGTAACAGGCGCTCCACGGGAGCCGCCAGCCCGACTGATGGCGGTTGCGCTAAGTTATACCAGAGAGCGGTGCCTTCATCCATGCACGAGGCAAATGACGACACGGGAAGCCACATGGGGACAATATCCAGGTGGAAATGGCTGAAGGTATGGCGAAACGCGGTCAGCTGCGTCAGGTTATCGTCAGCAATCCCGCGCTGTTTAAGCCATTCGCGCAGCAGGTCTTCCTCTTCAAACTGTGGGAAGCAGTATAGACCACCCCACAGGCCGCTCGGTGGACGCTGGGCGAGGAAGACCTCGTCGCCGTGCTGCATCAGCAGCATATAGCCGGTGCGCTCCGGCAGCGTCTGTTTGGGTTTCTTACCCGGATACTGCGCCCACGAATGGTTGGCATACGCTACGCAGAGATTATTCACCGGGCAGAGTTCGCACTTCGGCTTTGAGCGCGTGCAGACCATCGCGCCGAGATCCATCATCGCCTGGTTAAAGCGCTCGACGCCGTTCGCCGGAGTGACCTGTTCACTTATTTCCCAAAGACGTTTTTCAACGTCCTTTTTCCCCGGCCAGCCGTCGACGGCATAACAGCGTGCCAGCACGCGCTTCACGTTGCCGTCGAGGATTGGGAAATGCTTGCCTAAAGAGAGTGAGAGAATGGCGCCCGCGGTTGAACGTCCGACGCCGGGCAAGTCCGCCACCTCGTCGAAGGTTTCCGGAAATTTACCGTTGTGGCGCGTGGCGACCTGCTGTGCGGCCTTGTGCAGATTACGCGCGCGGGCGTAGTAGCCAAGACCGGTCCACAGGTGCAGGACCTCGTCGAGCGGGGCGTTGGCCAGATCGGTCACCGTCGGGAAGCGCGCCATGAAACGCTCGAAGTAAGGGATCACCGTGGCAACCTGCGTTTGTTGCAGCATCACCTCGGAGAGCCATACTTTGTAGGGCGTTTTTTCAATTTGCCAGGGCAGGGTTTTGCGCCCGTATTTGTCGTACCAGTCCAGCACCTGGGCTGAAAATTGAGAGGCTTGCATGGTCATCGATTCGCATAATCAGGGACGCAGATTGCAGCACAGCGTCAATCTGCTGTAAACCGGATCTTTCCCATGCTTGCATAGACGCCTTAACTTTGGATAATGCCCGTTTCCCGAACATTCTCACAAGCAGACAACTCTTTTATGAAAAACGACGTCATTTCACCGGAATTTGATGAAAACGGTCGCCCGCTGCGCCGTATTCGCAGCTTTGTCCGCCGTCAGGGCCGCCTGACAAAAGGGCAGCAACACGCGCTGGACAGCTACTGGCCGGTGATGGGCGTTGAGTTCAGCGAGCAGCCTCTGGATTTTGCCGAACTGTTTGGCCGCGACGCGCCGATCACGCTGGAGATCGGTTTCGGTATGGGCACCTCGCTGGTGGCCATGGCGAAAGCGCGCCCGGAGCAGAACTTCCTCGGTATTGAAGTGCACTCCCCGGGCGTAGGCGCGTGTCTCGCAACCGCCCATGAAGAGGGCGTTGAGAACCTGCGCGTGATGTGTCACGACGCGGTGGAAGTGCTCCACAAAATGATTCCTGACAATTCTTTAACCATGGTTCAGCTCTTTTTCCCTGACCCGTGGCACAAAGCGCGTCATAATAAACGCCGTATCGTTCAGGCGCCGTTTGCCGAGCTGGTGAAAAGCAAGCTGAAGCTGGGCGGCGTCTTCCATATGGCGACCGACTGGGAACCTTATGCGGAACATATGCTGGAAGTGATGTCGTCGGTGGACGGGTATAAAAACCAGTCTGAAAGCAACGACTATGTACCGCGTCCGGAATCGCGTCCGGTGACGAAATTTGAACAGCGTGGCCATCGTCTTGGTCACGGCGTATGGGACTTAATGTTCGAGAGGGTGAAATAATGGCAAAGAATCGTAGCCGTCGTCTGCGTAAAAAAATGCACATCGAAGAATTCCAGGAAGTGGGCTTCTCCGTTGCGTGGCGTTTCCCGGAAGGCACCAGCGTTGAGCAGATCGACCAGGACGTGGACGCGTTCATCAACGAGGTGATCGAGCCTAACAAGCTGGCCTTCGACGGTAGCGGCTATCTGGCCTGGGAAGGTCTGATCTGCACCCAGGAAGTGGGTAAATGCACCGAAGAACATCAGGCCCTGGTTCGTAAATGGCTTGAAGACCACAAGCTCGAAGATGTCCGCGTCAGCGAACTTTTCGACGTTTGGTGGGACTAATAAAGCAGTAAGGGGCCAGCATTAGCTGGCCCATTTTGTCTGAGGGAGTGTTTAAGATGCGCAAAACGTTGCTGGCTGTTGCTTTGATGGCAACCGGATTCACCGCCCATGCGGATTACCAATGTAGCGTCACCCCGCGTGATGACGTGGTGTTGAACCCGCAAACCGTGCAGGTCAAAGGCGAGAACGGCAATCTGGTGATTACGCCGGAAGGAAACGTCACCTTTAACGGCAAGCAGTACAACCTGACCGCCGCACAGCGTGAGCAGGCGAAAGACTATCAGGCCGATTTGCGTACCGCGCTGCCATGGATTAATGAAGGCGCGCTGACGCGCGTCGAAAAGAGCCGCGTCGCGCTGGATAAGATCATCACCAAAGAGGTGGGAGAGAGCAGCAACATGCGCACCCGCCTGACCAAGCTGGACAAGCAGCTTAAAGAGCAGATGAACCGGATTATCGAGACGCGCACCGACGGCCTGACGTTCCATTACAAGGCGATCGATCAGGTGCGAGCTGACGGACAGCAGCTGGTGAACCAGGCGATGGGCGGCATCCTGCAGGACAGCATCAACGAAATGGGCGCCAAAGCGGTGCTGAAGGGCGGCGGTAACCCGCTGCAGGGCGTGCTGGGAAGTTTAGGTGGCCTGCAGACCTCCATTCAGAACGAGTGGAAGAACCAGGAAGCTGATTTCCAGCAGTTCGGCAAAGACGTGTGTAAACGCGTGGTATCGCTTGAAGATAGCCGGAAGGCGCTGGTGGGAACGCTGAAGTAATCCTCTGCGCGCAGGGCCCCTCACCCCGGCCCTCTCCCCTGGGGAGAGGGTGTAAGCGTTCCCTCTCCCTGTGGGAGAGGGTTAGGGTGAGGGCATCAGGCTCTGCAATTTTTGAAGAATGACCGTCAGCACCTCCTCTTCCTGTGAAGTAAATTCATGATTCCAGAATCGCACGACTTCCCAGCCATTTGTATGCAAAAACTCTGTACGACGTGAATCGTATTCCTCTTTACTTTGATGTTGCCCACCGTCGAGCTCAATAATCAATTTCGCCTTAAAACAGGCAAAATCTGCAATATACGGCCCAATCGGCATCTGGCGGCGAAACTTATAGCCAAAGAACCGACGACCTCTGAGCAAATACCAGAGGCGAAATTCTTCGGGCGTCATTTGTTTGCGAAGTTGTTTTGCGTTTTCCATCCCCACACTCTGCCAGCCTTTCCCTCAGCCGGCAGAACGGGATGCAAAATCCTGAATCAGCCTTCAGGATTCTTCTGCGAGGAACAGCTCAAGAAGGGAGTTTAAGAACAGTTTGCCGTGCTCGGTGATCTGCCAGTATTCCTCGCTCTCGGTGAGATACCCCTGCGCCAGCGCTTCGTCAATCTGCGGGCGAATCACCGACTCCGGCAGACCGGTGTAACGCGCAAATTCCGCGCGCGGCGCGGCTTCCAGCAGGCGGAAGCGGTTCATAAAGAACTCAAACGGCTTATCCGCCGCCTCGACGTCGTGCTGACGCTCCAGATAGCGGCCTTCCATATACCCGCGCGGGTGGCGGGTTTTGGCGGTGCGCAGAATGCGCCCGTCCGGGAAAGTTACCTTACCGTGCGCGCCGCAGCCAATTCCCAGATAGTCGCCAAAACGCCAGTAGTTCAGGTTGTGCTCGCACTGGTAGCCCGGCTTCGCATACGCAGACGTCTCGTACTGCTGATACCCCGCGGCAGTTAAAAGCCGGTGGCCCTGCTCGAAAATATCCCACAGCGCGTCGTCGTCCGGAAGCACAGGCGGGCGCGAGCCAAACAGGGTATTGGGCTCGATGGTGAGCTGATACCACGACAGGTGCGGCGGGTTGAGTTCAATCGCCTGGCGCAGGTCGTCCAGCGCCTCTTCGAGCGACTGGTCCGGCAGGCCGTGCATCAGATCGAGGTTAAAGCTGCGAAGATTAAGCCCCGTCGCCAGGTGTGCCGCGCGCTTTGCCTCTTCCGGGCCGTGAATGCGCCCCAGGCGCTTCAGCTTCGGCTCGCTAAAGCTCTGCACGCCGATGGAGATACGGTTCACGCCCGCGCGCTGATAGTCGACAAAACGGTCGGCCTCAACGGTGCCGGGGTTGGCTTCCATCGTAATTTCCGCATCCGCGGCCAGGTTCAGGCGCGCGCGCACGCCGTCCAGCAGCGTTTGCATCGCCGGGCCTGACAGCAGGCTCGGCGTACCGCCACCAATGAAAATGGTCTTAACTTCACGTCCCTGTGCGTAAGGTACATCGGCGTCCAGGTCGGCCAGCAGATGCGCAACGTAGTCATCGTGCGGCACTTCGCCCTTCAGCGCGTGCGAGTTGAAATCGCAGTACGGGCATTTCTGCACGCACCACGGGATGTGAATATAAAGACTCAGAGGTGGCAAATTAGCCATTACGCAGTGCTTCCAGTAACAGTTTCAGCGCGCGTCCACGGTGGGAAATCGCGCTTTTCTCTTCGCGGGTCAGTTCCGCGGCGGTTTTGCCCTCGGTCGGGACAAAGAAAATGGGGTCGTAGCCAAAGCCGCCGTTGCCCGCCGCTTCACGGGTAATGACGCCCGGCCAGCTGCCGTGGCAGACGATTGGCGTTGGATCTTCTGCATGACGCAGATAGACCAGCACGCAGTGGAACTGCGCGGTGCGCTGTTCGTCGGGCACGTCCTTCAGGGCGACAAGCAGCTTTTCCAGATTCTGCTGGTCGGTGGCGTCAACGCCGGAATAGCGCGCGGAGTAAATCCCCGGCGCGCCGCCGAGAAAATCCACCGCCAGGCCGGAGTCGTCGGCAATCGCGGGCAGGCCGGTAATCTGCGCCGCGTGGCGCGCTTTCAGGATCGCGTTTTCGATAAACGTCAGCCCCGTCTCCTCGGCGGACTCCACGCCAAGATCGGTCTGAGCGACCACATCCAGCCTAAAATCATTTAATAGCGAGGCCAGCTCGCGTACTTTACCGGCGTTGCCGGTCGCGAGAACAACTTTCTGCATGGTTTAGTCCTGTTCTTTCAGAGCCGCGACTTCCGTCGGGATAGCTTGCGGATTAAGGATTTTTACCTGTTTATGCCGCCCAAGTTCACCTTTTTCAATGATGACCTGGCTTTTGGCGACGCGAAACTGTTTTGCCAGATATTTGGTCAAATGGGCGTTAGCCTGGCCATCAACCGGCGGGGCGGTGATGGCGACCTTTAACTCGTCGCCATGCAGCCCAACAATACTGTCGCGGCTGGCTTTGGGCTGAATATACAGCCGCAAAACCAGCCCGTCAGCGCAGGTGCTTACTGCACTCATAGCGCCATCCACAGCCCCGGCAGCAGCATATTGCCCGTAGACTGCAGCAGTTCAGCGATCCCCATGTTGATCACATAGAGCAGCAGAACCAGGATCATCGGCGAAAAATCGATGCCGCCCATGGACGGAAGCAGGTTACGGATCGGACGCAGCAGCGGCTCGGCCAGCTGAATCAGGGCATACTCCACCGGGCTACGCCCCTGGCTCACCCAGCTCATGATCGCCATCACCAGCAGCACCCAGAATATCAGCAGGCCGATGGTTTTGATCAGAATCAGGACGGCAGCAATCCAGATAATTGGCTGGAAGGTGATGACCATAAACAGCACGATGGCTTTGATCACGCTGAGAATAAACGCCACCAGCAGAGACGAACTGTCGATGGGACCCATGGCCGGGATAATGCGGCGCAGCGGTCCGACCACGGGTTGCGTGATTTTCACGACAAACTGGGAGAACGGATTGTAAAAATCACAGCGGGCCCACTGCATCCAGACGCGCAGCAAAAGCGCCATCGTATACAGCTCAAGCACAGTTGAGAGCAGGAAAGTCAACGTCTTCATGGCGTTCCTCAGGTTTCCTTATTATTTTGAGTAGTCGCGCGCACCGAAAATAGCCGTGCCGATGCGCACCATAGTGCTGCCTGCCGCGATGGCGGCTTCCATATCATCCGACATGCCCAGAGAAAGCGTGTCTACCGTTTCATAGCGCGCTTTAAGCGCCTCAAATGCTACAGCCATTTGCTGTGCCACGGCAAACTGCCTTTCATAACTTGACTCAGGCGCCGGGATTGCCATCAAACCACGCAGGGTTAAGCGCGGCAGTTTGGCCACCTCCGCGGCCAGCGCGTCCAGCTCGCTCAGCGCAATGCCGGACTTGCTGTTTTCGTCGCTGATGTTGACCTGAATCAGCACGTTAAGCGCAGGCATCTTTGCCGGACGCTGGTCGTTCAGACGGGTAGCAATACGCAGACGGTCAATGGTGTGACACCAGTCGAAGTGCTCCGCCACCAGACGGCTTTTGTTCGACTGCAGGGGGCCAATAAAGTGCCACTGCAGATTCGTAATCCCCTGTTCCTGGAAGTCGCGAATTTTATCCACGCCTTCCTGCACGTAGTTTTCACCAAACGCCCGATGGCCGGCATCGATGGCTTCTGCGATGGCGCTCGCAGGCTTGGTTTTGCTGACTGCAAGCAGCGTAATTTCTTCTGAAGCCCGGCCGCAACGCGTTGCTGCGGCTGAGATTTTGTCCCGGACCTGTGCCAGGTTATGCGCAATGTCGTTCATTTTCCGAGGAGTAGTCTATGGATGTGGAAGAAATTGTGGCCCTTAGTGTAAAGCATAACGTCTCCGATCTACACCTGTGCAGTGATTCGCCACCGCGCTGGCGAAGAACGGGCCGGCTTGAGCCTGCTCCCTTTCCGACCCCCGACGTGGAGGCATTATTAAAGACGTGGCTCAACGATGAGCAGCAGGGCGCGTGGTGGGCAAACGGTCAGGCGGATTTTGCCGTGACGGTGTCGGGAGGCCAGCGCCTGCGCGGCAGCGCCTTTAGGCAGATGCGCGGCGTTTCTGTGACGCTGCGGCTGTTGCCGCGTACCTGCCCGCAGCTCGCTTCGCTGGGCGCGCCGCGGGCAATCCCGGAACTGTTGTCCAACGACGCCGGGCTGATTCTGGTCACGGGGGCGACCGGCAGCGGCAAGTCCACAACGCTGGCGGCGATGGTCGATTTTCTTAACCACCATGCTGACGGGCATATCCTCACGCTTGAGGATCCGGTGGAGTTTATCTACCAGAGCGAACGGTGCCTGATCCAGCAGCGGGAGATAGGTCAGCACAGCCCGTCATTTGCCGACGCGCTGCGCAGCGCCTTACGCCAGGATCCGGACGTGATTCTGCTCGGTGAGCTGCGCGACAGCGAAACGATCCGCCTGGCGCTCACGGCGGCGGAAACCGGGCATCTGGTGCTGGCGACGCTGCACACGCGCGGGGCATCGCAGGCGATTGAGCGGCTGGTGGATACGTTTCCGGCGCAGGAGAAAGATCCGGTCCGTAACCAGCTGGCCGGCAGCCTGCGTGCGGTGCTGGCGCAGAGGCTGCTTCCCGATCTCCAGGGCGGACGCGTCGCGCTGTATGAACTGCTGGTGAACACCGCCGCGGCGGCGAATCTTATTCGCGAAGGAAAAACGTGGCAGCTGCCCGGCATTATTCAAACCGGTCAGCAGGCGGGAATGCAGAATTTTGACCAGAGCCTGGCGGAGAGACGGGCGCAGGGGCGGCTGTAGGCCCCCGCGCTTAAAAGCCCTGCTCGAAATAGCTTTCGAGGATGATGACGGCAGAAGCGGAGTCCACGCTGCCTTTGTTGAGCGCCCGGAATCCACCGTGCTCAAACAGGCCCGCACGCGCTTCAACGGTGCTGAGACGCTCGTCGTGCAGCTTCACGGAGACGCCAAAGCGGCCGTGGATTTTATTGGCGAATTTGCGCGCCCGAGCGGTCAGCGGCTGTTCCGTGCCGTCCATGTTGAGCGGTAACCCGACAATCACGTCATCCGGCTGCCACTCTTTGAGCAGGCGTTCGATAAGGTTCCAGTCCGGCGTGCCGTCGTTGGCCTTCAGGGCCGCGAGCGGACGCGCGGTACCGGTGATGCGCTGACCCACGGCGACACCAATGCTTTTGGTACCAAAATCAAAGGCCAAAAGTGTTCCGCTCATCAGGCGTGCCCCGCTACGCCTGGCATGGTCAGGATATCAATGCCAATCAGCTTCGCCGCGTCACGCCAGCGATCGGCGATAGGGGTTTTAAACAGGATATTCATGTCCGCAGGCGCGGTCAGCCAAGCGTTATCGAGGATCTCTTGCTCAAGCTGGCCTTTCTCCCACGACGAATAGCCCAGCGCTACCAGCACTTCAGAAGGCTGCTCTGCGGTGCCCAGCGTTTCGAGCACGTCGCGCGAAGTGGTGATGACGGTGTTATCCGAAATGCGAATGCTGGAAGAGAATACCGGCGGCGTATGCAGGATGAAACCGCGATCTTCGGCAAGAGGACCACCCAGCATCACGGGTTTATCAAGCCGGATTTCCGGCAGTCGCGCTTCCGCCGGGATTTTCAGCTTGTCCAGAATGCCTTCAACCTGAAGATTTTCGAGCGGTTTATTGATGATAATGCCCATCGCGCCGTCTTCATTGTATTCACAGATATAAACCACGGCGCGGCGAAAAATCGGGTCCTGGAGAGCAGGCATGGCAATAAGAAAGTGATGCTGTAAATTCATTGTCAGAGGTACTGTTTCCTGGTTTAAAAAGCGACAGCGCCCAGTATGGGGACAAACTCAGGCGCTGTCACTAATAGAGTATTGTTAGGTTATTTCTGTAAACGTTTTTCGATAGCGTCCATCAGCATTCCGGTGATCGAGATCGGGAATTCCGCTTCAATTTCACGAATGCAGGTTGGGCTGGTGACGTTCACTTCGGTCAGACGATCGCCGATGATGTCCAGACCAACGAAGATCAGGCCTTTGGCTTTCAGCGTCGGGCCAACGCGGCGGGCAATCTCCCAGTCGCTTTCGGTCAGCGGGCGCGGCTCGCCGCGGCCACCGGCGGCCAGGTTACCACGGGTCTCGCCACCCTGCGGGATACGCGCCAGGCAGTAAGGAACCGGTTCGCCATCCACCACCAGCACGCGCTTGTCGCCGTCTTTGATCGCCGGAATATAGTTTTGCGCCATGCAGTAACGGGTGCCCAGCTCGGTCAGCGTTTCGGCAATCACGCCAATGTTCGGGTCGCCTTCCTTCACGCGGAAAATCGACGCGCCGCCCATGCCGTCCAGCGGCTTCATGATGATGTCGCCGTGCTTCTGCCAGAATTCTTTCAGCTGCGCTTTGCTGCGGGTCACCAGCGTTTCCGGCGTCAGGTCAGAGAACCAGGCGGTGTAGAGCTTTTCGTTGCAGTCGCGCAGGCTCTGCGGCTTGTTGACGATCAGCGTGCCTTTCTCTTCGGCACGTTCAAGAATATAGGTGCAGTAGATGTATTCGGTGTCGAACGGCGGATCTTTACGCATCAGGATGACGTTGAGATCGGCAAGCGCAATGTCCTGCTCGGTGCCGAATTCGTACCATTTGTCGTAGTTCTGCTCGACGTTAACGAGGCGGGTGCGCGCGCGTGCTTCACCGTTGATCAGGTAAAGATCGTTCATCTCCATGTAGTGGAGTTCATAGCCGCGACGCTGCGCTTCCAGCAGCATGGCGAAGCTGGAATCTTTCTTGATGTTAATGTTTGCGATGGGGTCCATCACGATGCCGAGCTTGATCATGTTCTTCTCCGTTAATGCTTCAACCCAGATCGCCAAACCGTACCTGTAGCGCGGTAATGGCCGTGAGTGCCGTTGTCTCAGTGCGCAGAACGCGAGGTCCCAGCAGAATATCAGTAAACTGGTAACGTGCCGTCATCGCAATTTCATCCGCCGACAGGCCGCCTTCGGGGCCAATCAGCAGGCGTACGCGCTCAACGGGCAGCGGCAGCGTATTGATGCTGGCGCTGGCGCGCGGATGAAGATTGAGCTTCAGCCCGCTGTCCTCTTCTGCACACCAGTCCTCCAGATCCATCGCCGGGCGAATCTCCGGAATACGGTTGCGGCCGCTCTGCTCGCACGCCGCAATGGCAATTTTCTGCCACTGCTGGATCTTTTTGTTCAGACGTTCCGCATCCAGTTTAACGCCACAGCGTTCAGAAAAAAGTGGCGTAATGAGGCTTACACCCAGTTCAATGGATTTCTGGATCGTGAACTCCATTTTCTCGCCGCGCGACATCACCTGCCCCAGATGGATGTGCAGCGGTGATTCACGATCGTCCACTTCACCGCGCAGAACGTTAACGTGGACGCTTTTTTTATCAGACCGCGTGATTTCCGCGTCGAAAACCTGGTTCGATCCGTCGAACAGCTGTATGGCCTGACCGGCCCCCATCCGCAGCACGCGGCCAACGTGGTTGGCGGCGTCATCGGAGAGGGCGATTTCGCGGCCTGCGGTAATCGGTTCAGGATGGTAAATGCGGGGAATGCGCATAGTCAGAAATTCCATGTGTCATGCGAGATAAGCGAATTGCCGTAGTGTAGGTTAGCTCTTTTGCGCCTGGCAAGCCCGCTGGACGTAAGGGTTGTGATTCCCCTGGACTCTGGCGATACGTTCGTCGCGCTGGCATTCCCACTCCGTCACCGGGTATTGCTTGTCCCAGGCGTTGAACAGCTGCGTCTGCTGGCGGGAGAGGTTGAGGTCGTAACGGTCACGCATGTAGAAATAGGTGCGGGCGATACTGCCGCGCGCGCGGGCAGGGGGCTCGGCCACTTTTTCTTTGAAATCTACCTTCATGCCGCACTGGCCGTACTGGCCTTCGCCACCGTTCCACTGGCCGTACATAAAGTTGCCGCGATCGCCGTTCACTTCACCCACGGCAGGCTGCAGGTTATGCATATCGCTTTCCATCTGCCGATAAACCGGATCTTTGGCGCAGTTTTTACGTCCACCATCCTGCCAGCACTGGCGCTGGTGGCCGAACTGCCATGCCGGAACGACATGCTCCCATTCGATGCGGCTGGCGCGGTTTTCGTTTTTACGCACCTTATAGCCGCAGGACTCAAGGTCGACGACCCCTTTTTTACCCTGCCAGTTAATTTTACAGCCGCAGTAGAAATCGCCCGGCACGTCGGCGTTCACCTTCACGCCAGCTGCCTTAGCCTGAGAAAAACTGTTGATACCGTCGGCCAGGGCGTGGCCGGAAAGCGCCGTCGTCAGAAAGGCGACCGCGAGAGAAATATTACGGGACATCTTACACTCCGTGTCAAAACGAGCCCGCAACGTAACGAATGTTGTTCCTGTATGCAATCAGTCAGATCAGGAAAGTTCCTGAAAGTTCAGGTGATTATTCCGCCACAAGCGGCTCGCCGCATTTGACGCAGCGGTAGGTAGCCTCGCCGCGCATCACGCGGTTATGGCGGCGGACGGTAAGCTGGTGCTGCTGACAGTGGCAGCGATAGGGGAAGGTATTGCGGCGCACCGATTCCAGCTCGAACTGATGGGTTCGGCGCGCCGGCACGCCGAGCACCGCTTCCATCATCCACTTCCACTCTTTTCCGTGGGGGGCGACGCGTCCAAAGTGTTTCCACACCAGCAGATGGGCCAGCTCGTGCGGCACCACTTCCTCAATAAACGCCTGCTGGTTTTCCATCATCAGCACCGGGTTCAGGCGGATCTCATACGATTCCAGCCATGCGGTGCCCGCCGCGGTGCCGCGCTGTTGATAAACAACCTTAGGTTCAGGGTAACTGCGGCCGAGCTTCAGGTTTGCCTGGGCGAGTTTTTCCCGCAGGCTGCGCATAACGGCTTGCTGAAGGGCGATGGGGAGACGGGGTGCTTTCATAGGGGCAGAGCATAAAGCGCGAAGCGGGGAGGCGCAAGAGGCGCCTCCCGCAAGATAATTAGTCGTGAGCGCCGATTTCGCGCAGCGGGCGACCTTTCATCAGGTTACGTTCAATATGTTCCAGCGAAACGTGTTTGGTTTCTGGAACCAGCCAGATGGTCAGCACAATAAAGAAGATGTTCAGACCGGCGTAAACCCAGAAGGTGTTCGCGTTACCCAGGGTGTTGAGCATGGTCAGGAACGTTGCGCCGACGATCATGTTGGCAATCCAGTTGGTTGCGGTAGAGCAGGTGATACCAAAATCACGCCCCTTCAGCGGCTGGATCTCAGAGCACAGTACCCAAATCAGCGGACCGGCGCTCATTGCAAACCCGACGATAAACATCAGCAGCATGCCAACGGCAAAGTATTGGGCGGTTGGTGAGTGAATACCCACATGCATCATGGTTCCGAGCACGCCCATACCGGCCGCCATGACCAGGAAGCCCAGCGTCAGGGTAGGCTTGCGTCCCCAGCGGTCCACCAGACCGATGGCGATAAAGGTCGCCAGCACGTTGGTCAGGCCGACGATAACGGTACCCCACATCTGCTCGGTGGTGTTGGTATAGCCCGCCAGCTCAAAGATTTTTGGCGCGTAGTACATGATGACGTTCATCCCGGTGAACTGCTGCATCACCTGAAGCAGCACGCCGAGGAACACCGCGCGGCGGAAGTTGCTGTTCTCTTTAAACAGCGCCCAGCCGGACTGCTTCACCTTCAGGCTTTCGCGGATCTCTTCCAGCTCGTTTTTCGCTTCGGCGCTGGTGTCGCGCAGGCGCATCAGGACGCGTTCGGCATCGTGGAAACGACGTTTCGCGGCAAACCAGCGCGGGCTGTCCGGCAGGAAGAAGACGCCAATCAGCAGCAGAATAGCCGGGATGATGATGACGCCAAGCATCCAGCGCCATGCGCCGCTGTAGCTGAACGCGGTGTCGGAAAGGTACGCGCCCAAAATACCGATGGTGATCATCAGCTGGTACATCGAAATCATACTGCCGCGAATTTTCTCCGGCGCGATTTCGGACAGGTAAAGCGGGGCGGTATAGGACGCCACGCCCACGGCGAGGCCGAGCAGCACGCGAGAAACCAGCAGGACCTCAACGTTAGGCGCTGCGGCAGAGAAGAGTGAACCGGCAACGAACAGGATCGCGCCGATCATCAGGCTCTTTTTGCGCCCGAGCTTGAAGGAGAGCCAGCCGCTGCCGACGGCCCCGACGGCAGCGCCAAACATCATCGAGCTGACCACCCACTCCTGGGTGTGCGCGCTGATCTGGAATTCGTCAGTGATGAAAGGTAATGCACCGGCAATCACGCCGATATCCAGGCCAAAAAGTAATCCTGCTAGGGCGGCGAGGAAACAGACGAAGAATGTCATCGCCTTGTTGGACGTACGCCCCTGTTTTTTATTGTCAGGCATTATGCCCTCCAGTTGGGTTATCAGTTTTATTGATGTTAAGGGTAGGTGAGTGACCCGTAAAAATATGTGAGATTAATCACATGGGTGTAATCGGTTACACTGATGTGCAACCGTAAATAAAATTAAGGCTTTGAAAATATAGAGGTAAATGAGGTGATGCGCATCGCGAAAGAACACATTTCAGACTTAACTGAAAGGGAATGTAACAGCAGAAGAAAGGCGATCATGCAAAGAGAAAATTCTGAAAGCGAGATATATTCGGCATGGTGTAAGCGGTTTCAAACATAAAAAAAGCCAGCACAAAGGCTGGCTTTTTTAACGCTCGTGTCAGTCGATTACTTCAGACCGGCAGCTTCACGCAGCAGCGCCGCTTTGTCGGTTTTTTCCCATGGGAAATGTTCACGACCAAAGTGACCGTACGCCGCGGTTTCTTTGTAGATTGGGTGCAGCAGATCCAGCATCTGAATCAGGCCGTACGGACGCAGGTCGAAGAACTCGCGCACCAGCAGGGTCAGCTGTTCTGAAGGCACTTTCTCGGTACCGAAGGTTTCCACCATGATGGAGGTTGGCTCAGCCACGCCGATGGCGTAGGAAACCTGAATCTCACAGCGGTCAGCCAGGCCAGCAGCAACGATGTTTTTCGCCACATAACGTGCCGCGTACGCCGCAGAGCGGTCAACTTTAGACGGGTCTTTACCAGAGAACGCACCGCCGCCGTGACGCGCCATGCCGCCGTAGGTATCAACGATGATTTTACGACCGGTCAGGCCGCAGTCACCCATTGGGCCGCCGATAACGAAGCGTCCGGTTGGGTTGATGAAGAATTTGGTCGCAGAGCTCAGCCATTCGGTGGGCAGAACCGGCTTGATGATCTCTTCCATCACCGCTTCCTGCAGGGATTTCTGATCGATATCTTCGGAATGCTGGGTAGACAGCACCACCGCATCGATGCCAACGATTTTGCCGTCGTCGTACTGGAAGGTGACCTGGCTTTTCGCATCCGGACGCAGCCACGGCAGGGTGCCGTTTTTACGCACTTCAGCCTGACGCTGCACCAGACGGTGTGCGTAGGTGACCGGCGCTGGCATCAGCACGTCGGTTTCGTTGGTTGCATAGCCGAACATCAGGCCCTGGTCGCCCGCGCCCTGTTCCAGCGGATCGGCACGGTCAACGCCCTGGTTGATGTCTGGAGACTGTTTGCCAATCGCGCTCAGCACCGCGCAGGAGTTGGCATCAAAGCCCATATCAGAATGCACATAGCCGATCTCACGCACCGTGTTACGGGTGATCTCTTCGATATCAACCCATGCGCTGGTGGTGATCTCACCGCCAACCAGAACCATGCCGGTTTTGACATAGGTTTCACACGCGACGCGCGCTTTTGGATCCTGCGCCAGGATCGCATCCAGCACCGCATCGGAGATTTGGTCAGCAATTTTATCAGGATGTCCTTCTGATACGGACTCGGACGTAAACAGGTGTTTTGCCATGTTTTATTTCACCTAAGAGGAATTTGGTTAGCTCAAGCTGCTGTGTGGATTAGCCAAAGGAGATAATTCTACCAAGGCCTGCAGGTTTTTGACACTGGCAGTATGAGTGTTAATCAGTATAGATGGATTAACATCTGGATGGCTATTTTAGGTCACTTCTTCGCCCGATTTCCAGTTTTTTTTGACTCACCTCTCACTCAGTTGAAATTGCTGCTGGCAACAATTCCTGACGGCACCGGCAACGCGCACATTTATGTTTTGCTTTTTACCCCTGTTCTCGGTATAAAACGCGGCGCGCGGCTCATACAAAAAAAGCGCTCGATGAACTCATCGTGTCGCCACTTCCAGCCGGGTTAAGCAGTGAACTTTTAGCTTTGGCTTGGGGTCCGTTTCAGCAGAGGCGGCCGTGGAGGTGATACGAGATAATGAACCATCGTTTTCCGCTAATTCAGCGCAGCCGTTCTGGCGCGCATTTGATTCCCGCAACCCGCATTTCTAGTCTGCTAACCTGCCGATGTTATACCCATCTCGGCGCTTCTCAGGATTCCAGGGCCGGTCACGCTCTGTGAAAACTGAACAAGGGCGCTCTTGTTAATACAAGAGTTTTCTCGTGGTTTCGCCGAACCTTGTCATACAGAGTTCGGATACGTGTTTTACAATGATATGAATAAGAAACCGGTCGCACGGTCTGGATTTCAGCATACTCTGCTGGGAAACGGAGCCGTTTATGGGTTGTTATCGCCGTTTAACGCTGCGATAGTAGTCAACTGTTTTACACTTAATACAAAGAGTTGAGGTTCGCTATGTCTGACGACATGTCTTCTTTTTCGCCTTCGTCAGCGGGCGAACAGGGTGTACTACGTTCTATGCAGGAGGTTGCGATGAGCTCCGAGGAAGCCAGCAAGATGCTGCGCACTTACAATATTGCCTGGTGGGGCAATAACTACTACGACGTCAACGAACTGGGCCACATCAGCGTCTGCCCGGATCCGGACGTCCCTGAAGCGCGCGTGGATCTCGCTAAGCTGGTGAAAGCCCGTGAAGCTCAGGGCCAGCGTTTGCCTGCACTGTTCTGCTTCCCGCAGATCCTGCAACATCGTCTGCGTTCTATTAACGCGGCGTTCAAGCGCGCGCGTGAGTCCTACGGCTATAAAGGCGACTACTTCCTGGTTTACCCGATCAAGGTGAACCAGCACCGCCGCGTGATTGAATCCCTGATCCACTCCGGCGAGCCGCTGGGGCTGGAAGCAGGCTCTAAAGCGGAGCTGATGGCGGTTCTGGCGCATGCGGGCATGACCCGCTCGGTGATCGTCTGTAACGGTTATAAAGACCGTGAATACATTCGTCTGGCGCTGATTGGCGAGAAGATGGGCCACAAGGTCTATCTGGTTATCGAGAAGATGACTGAAATCGCGATCGTGCTGGAAGAGGCTGAACGACTGAACGTGGTGCCGCGCCTCGGCGTGCGTGCGCGTCTGGCGTCCCAGGGTTCCGGTAAATGGCAGTCCTCCGGCGGCGAAAAATCCAAGTTCGGCCTCGCGGCAAACCAGGTACTGCAGCTGGTGGAAATCCTGCGCGAGCGCGGTCGTCTGGACAGCATTCAGCTGCTGCACTTCCACCTCGGTTCGCAGATGGCCAACATTCGCGACATCGCCACCGGCGTGCGTGAATCCGCCCGTTTTTACGTTGAGCTGCACAAGCTCGGCGTGAATATTCAGTGCTTCGACGTGGGCGGCGGCCTGGGCGTGGACTACGAAGGGACCCGCTCGCAGTCTGACTGCTCGGTGAACTACGGCCTGAACGAATACGCCAACAACATCATCTGGGCGATTGGCGATGCCTGTGAAGAGAACGGCCTGCCGCACCCGACGGTGATCACCGAATCCGGCCGCGCGGTGACCGCGCACCATACGGTGCTGGTCTCTAACATCATCGGCGTTGAGCGCAGCGAAATTTCCGAAGCGACGCCGCCACAGGATGATGCGCCTCGCTCTCTGCAAAGCATGTGGGAAACCTGGCAGGAGATGCACGAGCCGGGCACGCGTCGTTCCCTGCGCGAATGGCTGCACGACAGCCAGATGGATCTGCATGATATTCACGTCGGTTATTCCTCAGGCACCTTCAGCCTGCAGGAGCGCGCGTGGGCGGAGCAGCTCTATCTGAACATGTGCCATGAGGTGCAAAAGCAGCTCGACCCGAGCAACCGCGCGCACCGTCCGATTATTGACGAGCTGCAGGAGCGAATGGCGGATAAGATTTACGTCAACTTCTCGCTGTTCCAGTCGATGCCGGACGCCTGGGGTATCGACCAGCTGTTCCCGGTTCTGCCGCTGGAAGGGCTGAACCACGCCCCGGAACGTCGCGCGGTGCTGCTGGACATCACCTGTGACTCCGACGGCGCAATCGACCACTACGTTGACGGCGACGGTATTGCCACGACGATGCCAATGCCGGAGTACGACCCTGAGAACCCGCCGATGCTGGGCTTCTTTATGGTCGGTGCGTATCAGGAGATCCTCGGCAACATGCATAACCTGTTCGGTGATACCGAAGCGGTTGACGTGTTCGTCTTCCCTGACGGCAGCGTGGAAGTTGAGCTGTCCGACGAAGGGGACACCGTGGCGGACATGCTGGAATACGTTCAGCTGGATCCGAAAACCCTGCTGACGCAGTTCCGCGACCAGGTGAAAAACACCGGTCTGGACGACGCGCTCCAGCAGCAGTTCCTGGAAGAGTTTGAAGCGGGTCTGTACGGTTATACGTACCTGGAAGACGAATAACGCACGAATGGGGCGTTAAAAAAAGGGTCTGACGAAAGTCAGACCCTTTTGTTTTAGCTGTACTGCTGGTCGGTGAAGGTGATGGTCACCGGGGCATAGATATTAATCGGTCGATCGATTTGCAACGCCTTCCACTGGGGACGCGCGTTCATCGCACCTTTGCTCATGTCGCCGTTCCACTGCTTGTGTTCCGGTGTTTTCGGCATATCCATCCCGGTTTGACCGGTGGACGATCCCGGAGAGAGCTTAACGTCATCGCCTTTGGTGTTGCTGGAAGGTGCAACGCCGTTGGTCATGTCGCCATTCCACTGCTTGTGCTCCGGCGTTTTCGGCATATCCATCCCGGTTTGACCGGTGGACGACCCCGGAGAGAGCTTAACGTCATCGCCTTTGGTGTTGCTGGACGGCGCAACGCCGTTGGTCATGTCGCCATTCCACTTCCTGTGGTCCGGTGTTTTCGGCATGTCTTTACCGGTTTTAGCCGTCGCGGAGCCCGGAGAAAGCACCGGATAGTGAGTTTCCGGTACGGCCCATTTCTTCACTGGCGTGACCGTTGTGGCTTCTGGTTTCGCTTTTGGCGTAACTGTTGCGGCCTCTGGTTTCGCTTTTGGCGTCAGCGGCTGGGACGTTGACGGCGCAACGTTTGGCACGGCTTCACTGCGTGCGGTTTCAGACGCGACGGCCTCCTTATGGACAGCAGAAGAGGCGGACGTGGAGGTCGTTGTCGCCGTCGTTTTCTCAATCGTCATATGCTGAGAATCCGACGTTGTACGCGTCGTGGTAGTCGTTTCCTGCTGCGTAGAGCCTGGCTTAGTCGGCGTACACTTGTGAGGGCAGCCGCCATCGTCCGTATGGCCGTCATCCGGCTTCGCTGGAGTATCGCTGTCTGCGTCAGCGCCGTTTTTCTTCTTCTTACGAATCCCCGGATCGGCAAGCGTGTAGGAAATGTTATTTCCTGCTTCTTTCTCATCACGCGTGACAACCGACATTTCATCTTTATTGGTATTGAGATCGCCATTCACTGCCGCACTGGTGGTGTCACCCACGGCGATAGTGGATTTCTGCGTTTCGTTGTAGTGAATTTCATCCACGGTGTCGACGTAGATGTTACCGGAAGGCACAACGCCATTGCTCAGGCCAATGCCGCCACCGCCGTACAGACCATCCTGCTCAACGTGGTCTTCCAGCGTTTTCGCATTGATATCGCCTGCAACGTTCACCGAGCCCGTGCCGTCCTGAGACACCAGGTTGGCCCCGGTCATGTTCAGGTCGCCGCCGGTTTTGACATTCAGTTCGCCCGTGGTATTGATACCGGACTGCTTCCCTGTTTTAGCCGAATCGTAACTCTCGGAGCCGCCGCCCCCGTTGACGGACGCGTTCGGGATGATGCCCGCTGCCGAGGCGGAGATGCCCACAGAAGCGCCCCAGTTACCGCGGCTGCTTTCGGTGTGCTCGGTATTCTGCACAGAGGTGATATTCATATCGCCTGCAACGTTAACATCCGCTTTTTCTACATCGATGTTAGCGCCCTTCATGTTCATATCACCGCCAGCGTTCACTGTGACCGTGTCGCCGTTGATAGTACTGTTCTTATACGACGTAGAGTTACCCGAGCCGTGTTCCGTACTGCCGTTGTAATCGACTGAAATGCCGCCGCTTGTGCCGGTTATATCCACTCCCACGCCTGCGGTAATACCGCCTTTGTGTTTTTCGGTTTCATTGGTGTAAGAGGTCGTTGATTTCGCTGCGTTAATGTCCACATTGCCACCCGCATTGATCTCCGTATTCTGCGAGCTCACGTTCACGCCGTTGAGCGTGGTATCGTTGGTCGAATTAATGCTGACGTTTTTAGCATTAATATTGGTGGTATTCTCCGCCGTTGCGGTGCGCGTTTCTTTCGTTTTCGTCGTATTACCGCCGAAAGTGACGGAGCCGCCAGCAAGATCGTTTAGCATGATGTTGGACACATCGCCCAGCACTTCCGCCGTCGTGGTTCCGCTGTTAATCAACTGGCCTTGCTGCGATTTATCAATGAGATTCCCGGTTTTGTCGATCGCATCAACTACCGCACTGTGGGCCTCACCTGAAACACCGACAAAGCGGTCTTTATGTGTGACGGTGGTTTTGGTTTCATCCTCGTATTTGGTGCTTGCGACATCCTGCGCGTTAATGCTGAGCTTATCGCCAGCGGAAAGGTCAGCGCCGCCAATATCTGCCGTTTTTCCTGCATTCACGGAGCCGGAATCGGTGAAATTAATGGACGCGTTGGTGTTCTGCTTGCTCTGGGTCGACACGGTATCGGTAGTGTCTTCCATACCCACCCTGAAACCTGCAGTATCGGAGATCGGTGCGCGGCCCGGTTTGGCACCAATCGCGGAGGTTTCAGAATTACCGCCTGCGCTGGTGTAGTCGCCAGAGGTGGTATTTTTTGTGGTGCCCTCGTTTTTGCCGTAGGAAGCCGAGGCGGATTTACCGGCGCCGCTGATGCCGGCCTCAGCAATAAACTGGCGAGACTGTGTGGTGTGTTCCTCAACGGACACGTTTTCAGACGTCTTTATCTCAACGTTTTCTGCCGCATTGATGGTGCCACCGTTGGCTTTAATGCTGCCGCCTTCCATGACCACATTCTTGCTGGCATCAATCTGAACGTTACCGCCAGCCTTGACGGTTGAGCCGATAGCTTCCCCGCTAACCGTTTTGGTGTCGGTGGTGGTATAGCTGGACAGACCGGTGATCTCGGTATTGATGGTACGGGTAGAGTCAATCTGATGCAGGTCGTTGAAGGTGACGTCACCTTCGCTTGCCTTCATGGTCACATCCTGGCCTGCCGTAATATCCGCCGCGTTGGAGGTGATAGTTTTCGCCTGCATAGTGATACTGCCGCCAGCGGTGACGCCGTCATCGTGCGCATGAATCATCTGCTTGCCGTCTTCGCCGTGGCCGACAGACGCGGTCAGAGTGATGTCGCCTTGTTCAGCCGTTATGTCAATGTCGCCACCGGCGTTCACTGCCGCACCGTTAGAGGCAATGCTGCCATTTTCCGACGTCATTGAGACATTATTACCCGCAGAGATGCCGGCATTCGTCGCGTTGCTGATATTTTTGATATCACCCTCGGCCACCAGCGTAACGTCACCCTGGGAGGAGAGGGTACCGTTCACGTTGTTGATGGCGGTGGCATCAACAGACAGGCTATTCCCGGCAGCGATGGACGCTGTGCCATTGCTGATATCACCGGAAACCAGCTGGCGAAGGGTTTCAGGGCAAAGGTAGACTACCGGCACCAGAACTTCCGTCCCTTTGATGTTCTGGCTCACGAACCAGACGATATCCTGGGTCAGCCCATTACGCTGCTCTTCGCTCAGGGGCTGGCCCACCACCAGATTCAGATCGCTGTTTTCCGCCGCAATTCCGGCGTTATCCATCAGATTCTGCACCAGCGCATCGCCTTCGAGACCGTCACGTATCGCAAACATGCTGCCCACGGAACGGGTGATCTCTCGACGAATCAATTCGGAGATGAAGTAGTTATCCCCAATGACGTTAACGGTTTCGGTGGTCGTGTAATCTACCTTGTCGAAATAGTAGTCAGAGCCGCTGTAATTGCTCTGGTCGATCATTTCCGGGCGCGTTTCGAAAATCGGAATGATGTGGTTGGCCGGGCCGCTGTATTCGGTACCGTTTTTCGCCGCCGCGGAGGCTTTTTTGAATTCGTCAGTGACTTCAAACATCCCCGGCAGGGAGACCAAATCCTTTATGGTCGGCAGCGGGCTAATCCCCATGGCCAGCTCTTCCAGCGTTTTGGTATTGACGGCAACATCATAGCCCGCAATGACCGTATCTACGCTGTAATCACCCACGTCGATATTCTGAACAGTAGCGTTCTCTCTGATCGTACCCGCGTTCGCCAGGCCGTTATCCAGGGTGCCGCCATTGTGCGTGAAGTTACGACCCGCCGTGATTTCGCCTTTTTCAGACGGCACAAAGTAGATCATATTTCTCTTCAGTGAGTTAGTGCTGGCATCACCGTCGTTGAGACTGTGCCATGCTGCGCTCAGGGTACCGTACTCCTGCGCGTTCCACGTTTCGCCAAACACTTTGCTCATGACATAGCTGAGCTGGGTTGAGGTATTTGCGGCGTCGATCAGGGATTTATAGCTACGATCTCTGTTCGGATCCTCGCTGCCGCTTTTGGTCTCGGGCTTGCCGTCGCCAAAGACGAAATCGAGGTATTGATACAGCGAGCTGAAGGTCAGCGTCGTGTAGTGCCCCGATGCCACCTTCCAGAAGTCGGTCAGCACGATCGGTTCATTGAGCGTGAGGTGCAGATAATCATACATCGATTCCGACGTATATTTTGGCGAGTTCAGGAGATTACCGGTAATGGTGATATCACGTCCCGCCTGGATCAGACCGCCGGTATTTTTGATCTCTTTGTCCGCGAAGATATCGCGCTGGTTGATATTGATATCTTTACCCGCGCTGATTTCGCCAAGTTTGTCCATGGCGATATCAGAGCTCAGAACCGGAATATGTAGCACCGTAGTGATGCTGACCTGCGTCATAACGTTATCTACACCGGACCATTTGCCCACCGCATCCTGCGTTTGGGTTTGCGAAATCGTGCCGCCCGTATAGGTACTTTGGTTTTCCAGATAGGCTGCATCAATATTAATATTTTGCTCGGAGCGAATGATCCCGGCGTAGTTAATCAGGCTTTTCGCGATGAGCGACATGTCGCCCATGCTCAGAATGTTGCCCGTAAAGTCATTCACAAAGGTGCCATTGCGGACATCAATATCCATCTGCCCCAGCGACCAAAGCAGGCTGTTACTGTTGTTCGTCATCCCACCGGCATGGATGTGCATATCCCCGCCCGTCACGACAGACTTGCTGTTGACAAAATTACCTTCTGCCTGCAGCGTCAGGTTGCCAATCACTTCCATCATGGTGTTATTGAACAGGGAGCTTTCGGTGCTCAGCGTCATATCATGACCCGCGCGGATATTGCGGGTCATGTCATCCAGGATGAGGGAATCTTTCATCCTGAGCATTAAATCATGACCCGCTTCGAGGATGCCGCCGGTGTTATTTAGCGTGTCAAGGTTGAGATTCATGTCGTTTCTGGCGACCGTTACGCCAGATTCATGATTATTCAGTTTCGACGCGTTGATCGTGACGTTATTACCGGCGATCAGACCATTTCTTTCGTTGGTGATCGTCCCTCCGGCCACATTAAGGGTGGTGTTATTTGCCCCAGAGATCACTGACGCGTCAGAGTTGATCACATTGTGAGCGACGTTAAGTGACAGGTCGCTTTGCGTCGACACAATCACCGCCTGTTCGAGGTTGGCCAGGTTTTGCGCATTGATAGTGATGTCGCCGCCCGCCACGATAGTGGACACTGACTGCTGTCCATCATCAGCGGTGATACTGCCGAGATTGCTCAGCGTGTCGGCAACAATCTCCAGCGGTCCATTGACGGCCTGGATGATGCCCGCAGTGCGGTTTGTCAAAATGCCAATGGCGTTCAGGACCGTTTTCATATTGGCGGAGATCACCGCGCTCTCGCTGTTGACGAGGGACTCAACGTCTTCAATCGTCAGATTACGCAGCGCAACCAACACATGGTCTTCGCCTTTGTTGGTCAGGTTTTTAACGTTGCGGATGATCAGATCCAGCCCCGCCTGAACCACACCTTCGTTTTTCAGGTCGTCAACGTCGTCGATCGCAATGGTCCCATTGCCGATCATAACGGCGTGGTTGTTTAACGTCTTCACACCGCTGATATTCAGATCGCCAGAAGAGGCAATCACCGCATTGCTGCTGTTGTTAAGCGTGGTTGCTCCCGCGATGGAGAGGGCGGCATCCGATTTAATCATCGAGGTGCCGCTGTTATTCAGGGTGCCTACGTTTTTCAGCGTGGTGTTTTCTGCGCCGAACAGGGTTGCACCTTCAGTGTTGTTGAGGGTGTTCACATCGGACAGTGACAGCGTGCCGTCAGAAATCACAAAGCTGCCGGTGTTATTGAGCGTGTTGAGATGGGTCAGTTGCAGCGTCTTGCTGGCATACAGCGTGGCGGCGTTCAGGTTATCGACGACGCTAACGCGATCGAGCGTCAGGCTACCGGCCTGAATCGTTGAGGCGTCGTTAAGCAATGATGTTGCTGAAACGGAGAGGTTTTCCCTAGCCGCGATCAGCGCGTCATGCGTGTTGGCGAGGGTGGAAATTCCGCTGGCATGGACATTTTCGCCCTGGAGCAGCCCATCGTTATTGTTTACAGCCAGTGCGCCGTCGCCATTTAGGGCGAGATTCTTTCCGGCAACAATGCTGCCTTTTTGACTATTCAGCAGCGCTTTTTTGACCTCAAGCTGCATGTCTGTGCCCGCACTCAGCGTGCCGCCCTGGTTTTTCAGATTCTCGGTGGCGATGGTCAACTTCTCGCTCGCGCTGACGCTGCCGCTGTTACTGACGGTTGCATCGGCCTTACGGGTACTGGCGGAGACATTACGCCCTGCAATACGTCCGGTATTGCTGAGGGTGTCACCGCCGGATGTCAGCGTCACGTCATGCTTGTTGCTGGCAATGGTGCCGTCGTTGACGATATTACCGTCGGCATCAATAAAGATCAGCGCATCGTTACCGCTCAGGGTACCGCTGTTTGACACATCACCGTTGACGTTAATGCGTACCTCACCGCTATCCGCACCGATATGACCACTGTTATTAAGGGCGCTGGCGGTCATGACCAGATTGTTATCCGCGTAGAGGCGCCCTGCATTGTCAAGATGACCGACAGACAGCGTCTGGGCGTTGCTGGCATAGAGAATGCCATTGTTCTTCATCGAACCTGATGCAATCCGGATATCCCCTGTGGCGCTGACGGAACCCTTGTTTTCAAACGCGCCGGTCAGGTTGAACTGAAGTGTTCCTTTCTTCGCGAGAATAACGCCTTCATTGTTGGTCATGCTGCCCGCAGTGATGTTGATATCACCACTGTTGCTAACGACCTCCGCGTCGGAGACGAGGGTGCTGAATGGCACCTGCTGGCCATTCTGAATGACGACAAAATCGCCATTTTTTAACGTAACCACGCCATCGGAAATGACGGCTCCGTTAGCATCCAGTGCTTTGAGTTTTCCGGAAAGGGTGTACTGCCCGGCAACATTAATCTGAATCGCGGGAACCGCTGTCGTCGCACTGTTTTGCGCGAGGATCGCCGCCGTGTTTTGCAGCAGGGTAGACGCATCAATGCGGATGGTACCGGTACGGGAGATCAGGTCGTTATTCACCGTCAGGCCTGAGAGAGCATGCAGGATAATATTATTCTGCGCATCGGTGCTCCCGGCGCCGCTGCTGTTTTTATTGAGGGCAATATTGTTGCCGCTGACGGTGACGTTTTTGTTGCTGCGTATGCCCGTCAGCGTCACGTCGCCGTTAGCGCTGATCTCAATATCATCCGTGGCTATGATACTGCCCTGGTGACGGACGCCCGCGCCGGACTCGGTACTGATAAGCTGAATTTTACCGCCGTACATCGACCCCATTGCCCGACCATCAATCGCGACATCTGGTGCGTGTCCGTCACCCGCATTGCGAACGCTATGCACGCGGCTTGAGAGGTCGTAATCGTTCTGGCCCGCAACAACCTTGATGTCGGCCTGACCCGCAATTTCACCTTCCAGTTGAGCGCTGCGGCTGACGATGTCGAAGTAAGTCAGCCCTTCGGTAGAAATACCTTGTCCCGTGACAGAAACGTTACCTTTCTCAACCGCAAGCTTATAGTTGCCGTCCTCTTTCATCTGTACCTTACCGGTACTCAGCGTCAGGCTGTTGGCATTAATGGTGGTGGCGCCGTTAACGCTAATGCCGTTTTCGTTGGCAACGATCACGTCCGCTTTTCTGCCAAAGACTTCCATCGTTCCGTTAATATAGGAGGCCTGGGCACCCGTCACTTCACTGATAATGGCTTTTGCTTCATGCTCAAGCTGGGCGTTTTTAACCGTATAACCCCCGATCTTAGACACGCCATCCTGCATGCTGTTGTTAAAGATCAGACCATTTTTATCAACGTTAAACTGGTCAAATTTATTCAGTGAAACACCTTTCGCATTCGGATCGGTGATATTCACGACTGGCGTGCCGTTAGCCGCCTGGCCCATGGTTGGCCCTTTGCTCTGGCTGGCATCCGGCACCGTCGCGGCTTCGGCATTAGCGGCGAGGATGCCCGCTATCGAAATAAAAAGGGGACAAAGGTGTTTATGTAAATTCCCAGCGGTTAGCTTCGTTTTTGAAGTTTTATTATTGCTCATAAAAATTCCTTAAATTAGAAAGTTACTTCCATCTTGTAATAAACGACCGTGTTATCGACGGTATTCTCTTCCAGTGAATCTGGTTTTTTTATAGGCCAGCCCGCGAGGACATATGTTGAGAAATGGCTACCGGTAGCTTTAACTCCGACCGAGCCACCCATCATGAATTGGCTGTCACATACGTTGACGCCTTTAGGGCAATTATCTTTGGCAAAGCCCAGGTCATAACCTAAATAGGGAATAAGCTGATAAATACCGCCGATGCCTATATCAAAAGGAAACTGCAGCGTATTGGCGATCCAGCCGCCGCTATCAACCAGCAGGCTATCATCTTTAAATCCGCGCACGGTGAATTCATCGCCCAGCGTTAATTTGGCATCGCTGACCAGGACGTGCGGGGTGTACTGGAACCCGGCGTTGAGTTCATAGACGCCACCCAGACGGCCAGCCTGAAAAAGCGGACGCGTCCAGCTGGCAATGCCGTTGTACTTGACGTAATCAAGGTCAAAACCTTTGAGATCGGCATCGTTTTTCCAGGCAGAACCGAACCAGGGAACCGCTGCCGTCACGCCCACATCGCCATAGAACCAGCCGTTCATCAGGGCGCCGACCCACGTTGCGCCTGACGAAATCGCGGTATAGGTTTTAGAGCTGACGTCTATACGGTGGTTTTCAATGCTGTTATTGCTGTTACGTCTTTCAACTTTTGCCCACCAGCTGGTTTTACCCGTGGCGTTACGGCCCAGCATGCGGCTGATACGCAGTGAAGCGCGGTCTGAATCTCCGTCAGACGCGTAGCTGGCGTTATTGCCGGCAAGGGTTTTATCGTAGCTGGATTTGTAATAAAGCGCGTCGAATGACCAGTAACCCAGTGGGATGCTGTAACTCGTTGACCACGAATCCTGATTATCCTGGTTATTTTTCAGGTTATTCCATGAATAATATACGTTGAAAATATCATTGATACCGGCAATGTTTTTAGCGGTTACGCTGCCATAATACTGCTGCCAGCCGTCAGCCTTAATGCCAGAGTTGTTAAGGCCTGCGGCGACGGAAAGGGGGAGCTCAGGCTCGTGCAGCAGATTAAGATCGGAATAGCTGTTTACAATCGACGGCTGAATATCAATATTGTCTTTGGGATAAACGCGCAGCAGGTTTTCGACCATCTGATCGATATCCTGCATGTTCAGAATCTTGTCTTTCGCAAAGGGGTAGGCAGTGAACAGGCGCGTGCGTTCACGGAGAGACGGTTCATGCCCGTTAACCTTAAGATCGTTTATTTTTCCCCACAGCACCCGTAGAGAGAGCGTACCCGTTTTGATATTTCCTGGCTCAATACCAATCAGCGTTGTGGCATAACCGCGAGAAATATAAAAATCCGTCAGCTCTTTAACCAGTTCAAATATTTCTGTTCTGCCGAGCATTTTGCCTTCATAGCGATCGATAATCGCCTGACGCAGTGGCGAACCGTCAAACAGGACATCATCAAGAATAATGATATGATTGATCTGAAAGCGCCAGCTCGAGTCGCTGCTGGTCAGGGTTTCTTCTCCGGCTTCACGCAATTTTTTTTGTTGCTGGATTAACCGTTCTGTCCGCTTGGCTTCTTCTATTAATACCTGGCTGGTTTGTCTTTCGAGACGATCCATTTCCTGTTTATTTTGCTGACCCGGAAGTGCCACCGTAGCGTGAGCCACAGGAATGAACGGCACTGATAAAATCGCATATTTTGAAAAACGCTGAAGCACGAATCTCTCCTTGATAATTATTTTATAGCCATGGTGTATTGAATTGCGCCGACCACCCTGCCAGCGCTTAATGAATTCTCACGATTAACTTCTGCAGGAACGAATATCTGAGCCTGATAGTTTTTCGTTACTCGGGATGAAACCGGAAAAACAATTTCTTTCCCAAGAAAAAGGGGCGTTGAGATATAAGGGCTCGATTTTTCGTAAACCATAATCGCGAAGTTTTGGGCGTAGCCTTCGCCGGTCTCAACACCCAAAAGACCACTCGATGAAGCAAATTTTGTCCCGATCAGAGAAGAGAGAGTTAAGCCAACCTGTTCCTGTTCCGGGCAAGTGATGGTAATAGAAAAGTCTTTTTTATCGCCCTGGTAATTTTGCGTGTTCTGGAATGAGGCAATACTGTAGGTCCCTAAATTAACGTTTGTCGACGAGGGATAAATGGAACATGAACGCGTATTCACTTTAATCGGTACTGATAAATTGATAGTAAGAATACGAAGCTCATCCTCTTGCGAGAGCAAAGGTTTGACTTTTACGTTAACCATTTCACCGGCAGGGATCTCGGGTTCACCCTGATTAATGGTGCCAGTCTGAACAAACTCCAGTAGCACCGTGCTGTTATCGATCGAACAGCTCGGACTACAGGTCACAGGAGAACCGGAGTTACCCGGTACCCAGGTGTTTCCGGTATTGGCTGGCCATTTCATCCGAATACCAATCCCCGGGATTTCGGTTGCATAGACTTTATCTATCGAGGTAGAGAGATAATTTCGGCTGTATGCAGTGTGCCACTGCGTTTGCGTTGATTCATCACAGCTATATTTGATGTTAGGTGCGGTATAGGTTTTAGACCATAATACCGTTCCTGCGGAGCCTTTATCCGCAGGGTTCAGCGTAATGTTGTCTGTGATATTTAACACCTTTTCCACGCCGTCGATTGTGCACGCTGAGGCTTTTACTTCAAGGCTAAATATCCATAATAATGATAATATAAGGAGATAAAGCGGAGTCGTAATGTATTTATTCATTTTCTCTTAAAGGCCTTTGCAGATAATATCTATTGCATCAAAGGAGGTGGCTTTATTCATATTGCGGTTTTTTCTGTTATCAGAAAGGTGATTGACCTCTGCTGAGCACGTATTCATCACCTTATTGCTATTCCATTTAATAACGATCGGCTTGCCAGATTCAGGCAAGGTCAACATTGCCAGGCCACCCTGGCCGACCATACCGAGCGTGGCGTCGCTACCGTCGGTAATGGATGCGCCGAAGGGGATCTTCTGCCCGGAGGCATGTGTAAAGCGCACAAAGGTCTGTTGCTTCTGCAGCGTTTCCATTTTGATATGCACGGCGGCACCCGCGGTGGGCACAATGCTCTTACGCGTATCCTCGACGTCGACGCTCATTGATGTACCTTTTGGGTCAATGAAGACATCGTTGTATCGGTAAGGCGTCAGATAGCCGACAATGCCGTAGCCGTTATCTTTAATGACAGCATTTGAATCAGGGTAAACTCTTGCCCCTTCAGCGCCTTTGGCCTCGATTACGCCAATGGTGTCGCCTAACGTTGGGGTCAAATTGATGCCGCCACGATGCACAACCACGCCACCGTTCATATTCAGACCACCCATGAAGCTGTGGAGGGACTGGCTGAACGCGACGCCGCCGGAAGCGCTATCGCCCACGTAAGAAAGGTTGGTACCGAAGTTGGTTTCCGGCCTGCTGGACTCACTGAAGTAGCCGCTGAAACCATACTGTGAACGCTCGCCGGCCGAGCCGCTGAGCGAGGTGCGAATGGTGGTCTCATCGCTGTTGTAGCTAAGGTTCGCTCCCAGGCGGGCCTGTTTTTCATAACGATGGCCAAGCGGCATGGATACGCTCAGGTAGATCGTATCGTCATGACCACCGTCTTCATTATTGGTTCGGCCAAGTGAAATACCCCAGGTCGACGTGCCAAACCGGTTATTGTATCCCAGCGCGTAGTTGGATTTTTCCGTGCGGCCCAGTTCATCGTTCCAGATGTTGCCGATGAAACCACTGACGTAAAAACTTCCCCAGCCCGCAGGCAGTATCTGGTTGATGTTTGCTTCCAGGCGTTCACGGTAGCGCTCGGGTAAATATCGGTCGTTACCGTGCTCCAGCGCCTGCTTCACGCTGACGGCATCCGCCAGCGAGTAGTAATCTTTACTGGAGTAGCGGTAACCTACCAGGCTGAAGTTTGTACCGGTTTCTGAAAGGTTTTAGCAAGACTGATACGCAGGGACATGTCACACAGTGAACTGCAGTCATCGCTCCCCATGTCTTTATTAAAGTTCGTATAAGAGCGGGTAACGTCCAGACCTAATGCCCCGAGCGGGGTATTGATGGCCACACCACCCAGCAGGGCGTTGTAGTCGCCATCAAACGCGGTTTGCGCACCCACGTAACCCGTCAGATTATTAAGCAGACCGTACTGAAGTGTGCCCTCGGTCATCCATGGCGCATCGGCAAGATACGTATTACGCATTTCCCCCGACGAGAGCGAATAGCGGAAGTAGCCTTCGCGCAGTAGCTGCGGAACGCTGGAGTAGGGGACCGTAAAGGTGTTGATGGTGCCATCCGTCTCTTTGACGGTGACCTCCAGATCGCCGTTGTAGCCTGTTGCATAGAGATCGCTGATGGCAAACTCACCCGGCGGCACCACTTTTTCGAAGAGGGTGCTGCCGGACTGCTTGATGGTGACCGTGGCGTTGCTGTTGGCAAAACCCCGTACAACAGGCGCGTAGTAGCGCACGGAGTCCGGCAGCATGCGATCGTCGGTGGCAAGCTTTGCGCCGCGAATGGCCGTTGTATCAAACATCTCCCCGCTGGTGTTGAGATCGCCCAACACCACTTCAGACTGCAATGCTGCAATCCCCCGACTGGCAAATGCCTGCAGATGATCGACCCCCTCATTGTCAATATCGTTGCCGAGGTTCAGGGTGTCATAGGTCACGAAACGCCACGCCCCGAGGGTCATCGCCGTTTGCAGGTTACCAAAGAGATAGTTGCTGGTTTCGCCCAACTCACGGTTGCGCGTGCTTGAACCACTCAGCGCATAGGAGGCCATGAGGGTAGGTTCACCGTCGTCCCATAACTCAGGGCTGATGTATCCTTCCGGCGTATTAAGCAGCATCGCCTGCGGGACGGTGACGTCCAGACGCTCATCATCCTGGTTGTAGGTCACGGTTGCGCCGGGCACAAGCGTTTCAAGGATCAGGCAGCGGCCCGTCTTCCAGTTTTCCGGCAGTTTGCGGGTGTCGACGTCAAAGCGGATAATCATTTCCGGCGTCATGCAGGCGTTTACGCCCTGCTTATTTTTTGCCGGAATAAATGAAATGGGCCAGATGCCTAATTTCCGCAGGTTGCTAAATACTTCCAGTTTGTAATCTCCGGGCTGGATTTTATCTACCCCGTCAAACTGGCTAAGGTCTAACCCACTATTATAGAAATTCATAAAGCCGCGAGAAAAGTTTACCGCTTTTTTCTCTGCTTCGGCGTTAGCCTGGCCTGAAACGCACAATGCCAGAATAATGATCTGGCCAAGGGTACTTTTCGCTTTTTTGAGAAGCCTGTATTTATTATGGCGTGCGGACATTTAACCTTCCCAAAGGTAGAACGTGTAAAATGTTAAAAGTTATAAGTGCGCTTAATATATGCGCCTAAATCAGTGATATAGTTGTATTTAAATATGCCGCGTCCGCTCACTGCGCTGACCTGCGGAAAGTGATAAACCAGCGTTCCATAAGGGACAATCATGTCGCCAGGGATCTCGATGTCTTTATTCTCGGCATTCGTCAGCCATACGCTGGTCATACTCACGTGGAAAGGTGAGTTATTGGTTCCCACCACGTCGTAGCCTTTTGCCGCTTTACGCAATTCCCACTTCAGATCGTCGCCCGCCTGCATGGGATTGCCCTTCAGGCCCGCTGGGCGATAGAAAAATTTGATCATTGTGCGGAACGCCATTTTTATCTGGTTCTGATCCGCCTCTTCAGGCAGTTCTGGCGGAATATCCAGCACGTTTAGCCAGAGCAGCGTTTCGCGATCTTTCGGGTATTTTCCTGCGGCTTCCGCTGTCTGGAAGATACGGAAAACTTTCCCTTTTTGACCGTTAACGCGCGCAGCGGGAGGGTTGATAAAGAACGGAAGGTTCTCCTTCTCCGTTCCATCGGTTTTATCGGTGCTGGAAAGCCATACCTGTACCAGCTCCGGGTTTTTGCTGAGGTTATTCACGCGAACGGTTTGTTCACTCTCGTTTGCATTGAATGCCACGCGAGTTGATAAAATTTGTATAGTGGCGTTGGCGCAGGGGAACCACGTCAATGTCACCATTAACATCACTTTGAAAATATTACTAACCATCAGACTCAACGTTCCTAAATGTGGCAGGGAAAGCAGTGGGATAAATCCCACTGCTTAGAGGTATTACTGGTACCTAATGGAATAAACGACGTCAGTGGTGACTTTACCGGCCGTAGCCGCACCGCCGGTGGCAACGTATTGCGCCCAGTAGTCGAAGCGAGCGGTATTACCTGTAATGGTCGCTGTTTTCGGGCTGTTGTTTACGGTGTTCAGGTTCATAGCCGCTTTGCTGGAATCTAACAGGCCGATTTCAACTTTATCGGCACCGCCCGTCGTGGCGGTGTTTCTCAGGTTACCGGTGGTGGCGTTGATATTGGTGCTCTGTGCCAGTTCGAAGAAGACGCTGGCGACTTTGTTGTTGGTGCAATTTGCACCGCTCAGTTTAATGAAGAATGGCGTGTCACCCGCGCGTTGACCAGCTGCTGCCAGCGCGGTGGTGCTGACGCTTGGCAGATGCACGGTGAAATCAGGAGAGGTGGATTCACCCTGTGCGTCACCGCCTGTAATAGTACAGGTTGCGTCACTGATAGTACCGTCAAAGGTAATCGTGCCATCTTCTGCCGCTGCTGCAGAACCCGCTCCCGCCAGAATGGTAAAAAGGCCAATTTTTAAATATTTGTTCATAGATAATTCCATTTAGAAATAAATTTTAATAAAGCGTCAGGATTGTAGGGAGCAAAAAAAGAGAAAACCACACGCTAAAACTAAATAAAATCCGAATTCGGATAATCACATGCTGTTTATGTATGTATGAATGTGTTATGGAAAAGTTTTACTCTTGAATTCCGAGGGGTGAGCCCGTAACGGGAGTATTTAAATATTCATCTGAAAAATATTAATAATGTAAAGATTATAATATTTTTATGGCTATTGTTTTATTCGATGAATGGTAAGGGTTGGCTATATAATTTGTATTTATGAGTCGCTTGAATTTAATGGATTCAGGCGCTATTCTTAGCGCCATACACCATTACGATATGAAACGATCCCTTCCTCGTCGGGCTTAACGACGCGGAAGGGATTTTTTTTCACCTTTAGCAACGATCGTCTATCTATGATACGAGGACAGGACATGAGCACTTTAGGTCATCAGTACGACAACTCTCTGGTATCTAACGCGTTTGGTTTTTTACGCCTTCCGATGAACTTCCAGCCCTACGACAGCGACGCTGACTGGGTGATCACCGGCGTGCCGTTCGACATGGCAACGTCAGGCCGCGCGGGTGGTCGTCATGGCCCGGCGGCGATCCGTCAGGTTTCTACCAACCTGGCATGGGAGCACAACCGCTTCCCGTGGAACTTCGACATGCGCGAGCGCCTGAACGTGGTTGACTGCGGCGACCTGGTGTATGCCTTTGGCGACGCGCGTGAGATGAGCGAGAAGCTGCAGGCGCACGCCGAGAAGCTGCTGGCTGCCGGTAAGCGCATGCTCTCCTTCGGCGGTGACCACTTCGTGACCCTGCCGCTGCTGCGCGCCCACGCGAAGCACTTCGGCAAAATGGCGCTGGTACACTTCGATGCGCATACCGACACCTACGCGAACGGCTGCGAATTCGACCACGGCACCATGTTCTTCACCGCGCCGAACGAAGGTCTGATCGACCCGAACCACTCCGTGCAGATTGGCATTCGTACCGAGTTCGACAAAGACAACGGTTTCACCGTGCTGGATGCGGGCCAGGTTAACGATCGCGGCGTTGATGACATTATCGCGCAGGTGAAGCAGATCGTCGGCGATATGCCGGTGTACCTGACGTTCGACATCGACTGCCTGGATCCTGCCTTTGCACCGGGAACCGGTACGCCGGTGATCGGCGGCCTGACCTCCGATCGCGCCATTAAGCTGGTGCGCGGCCTGAAGGATCTGAACATTGTCGGGATGGACGTGGTGGAAGTGGCGCCTGCCTACGATCAGTCCGAGATCACCGCGCTGGCCGCAGCGACCCTGGCACTGGAAATGCTCTACATTCAGGCAGCCAAAAAAGGCGAATAAGCCTCGCCAGGCGTGAAAAAAACCTCTCTCAGGAGAGGTTTTTTATTGCCTTTAGAACACGTTAAACGGGTATTCCACGTAGGCGCGGATCTCGTCTCCACCCACGTTGTACTCGCTGGCGTTGCTGGAAACGCGCAGCACGGAGTAGCGCAGTTTCAGCTTCAGATCTTTTGCCGGGCCATCCTGCACCTGGTATTGGATCTGGTTGAACCACTCGTGCTCTTTACCGTTGCTGGTTTCAGAGGTTTTGATGTTGTCGCCGCGCACGTAGGCGGTGGTCCAGCTCAGGCCCGGCAGGCCAAGGCCGCCAAAGTCCAGACCGTAGGATGCCTGCCAGGAGCGTTCATCCTCGCCGTTAAAATCAGACCAGTAGGAGTTCGCCAGCCAGATGGTGTTACCGCCGTCACCCACGCCGCCCTTGTCGCGATAGCCGCCGTAGTTATAGCCGGTGCTGCCGCTGCTCTGCTGGTAGGCCACTTTGAACGTATGAATATCCCAGATGTAGCTCGCCGCCAGGCTCCAGATGGTGTTGCTGCGGCCCGTGTCGAGGCTGTCAGCGTAACCCTGGTCCAGGCGGGAGTTATAGCCGTTGAAGTCGAGTACGAGCTGCTGCCCGGTGCTGAACGGCTGCCTGAAGTTCATGCCCAGGTACTGCTTGTTCATCACCTCTTCGTTATGCGAGGCGTACAGCGCGCCGCTGAACTGATCGTTGAACTGGTAGCTCGCGCCGCCGAAGGAGAGGCTCTTCAGCCCGCTGTCGTGGCGGTCATCGCTTTTACGCTGCTCGTCGGTGAAGTAACCGGCGTTGATTTCCAGACCGTCGATCTCTTTTGAGGTCAACATAGTGCCGGTGTAGCTTTCAAACAGCAGGCGGGAGCTGTCGGCATTCACGATAGGCAGCTCAGGACGCTGGTTGCCGTAGCTCAGCACGGTATTCGAGATACGCATTTTGGCGGTTGCGCCAAATTTCGCTAAATCGGATTTGGCCCGGCCATCGCCTTCCTGTTTGAAGAAGTCGATGCCGCCTGCGCCGCTTTTGCCACGGCCGCCGTCCAGGCGCACGCCGTATTGAGCAATACCGTCCAGGCCAAAGCCCACAGGCCCTTCGGTGTAGCCGGATGCAAACGTGGCGATAATCCCCTGGCCCCACTCGGCTTTGTCCTGCTGGCCCTGATGGTAGTCGCGGCTGATATAGGCATTGCGTAAAAACAGATCCAGATGGCTGTCGTCAATAAAACCCTGGCTGTCGGATTGCTGGCTTGCAGCGGCAGGTAAGGCGGCAAATAAGCTTAAGGCAATTAATGATAATTCTTTTTTCACGGAGGGAACGTCTCTGTCTGGATATATTAATTGAATAACTGCGGGGGTGATAATTACCGGAAAAAGTGACCTTTGCAATAATTATGTGACCAGACGTTTCAATGTGAAAGGGCAGATTTGGCGCGGCTTTCAGCGGTGTTATCGATACGTGCTGTTAAGTTAACAATTCATGCGAAATAAAAAGGAGGCAAAACTGCCTCCCTCTAAAATTATTTAATTCCGTCTGCGGCCATACGGTCGCGAATATGCTGTGCGCGCGCTTCTGAAGCTGGGTGATCGTCAAACATGGAGCTTTGGCGTCCCGCTTCCAGCTTGGCCAGTTTTTCGAAGCTGGTGGCTAAACCGGATGGATTGATGCCGCGTTTGCGCAACAGATCGTAGGAGTAGTCATCCGCCTCGGACTCCTGACGCTGGGAGAACTGGGAGTTAACCAGCTTTTCGCCCACGTCGCCAAGCTGTGACTGCGACAGGCTGCCAACGATACCGCCCGCCGAGGCTGCCGCAGCGCGGATGGCATTGGTCCCCAAAGCAACCTGCATCCCTTTCTTCACGTGGCCCAGTGCAACGTGGCCCATTTCATGGCCGATGACCGCTTCCACTTCGTTGTCGGTCATCATGTCCATCAGCCCGCTGTAAACGCGAATACAGCCGTTCGCCATCGCGAAGGCGTTCACGTCTTTCGCCATGTACACCTTGTAGTTCACCGGCTGGCCGTTGATGTTATCGCCCAGCGCGGAAGCAATCTTATTCAGACGCTGCGTGTAGGTACTGTCAGCCGGCGCAAGCGTGGCTTTTCCATCCATATCTTTACAGGCCTGGTCGCTCAGCGCTTTCACCTGCGCGTCGCTCAGGGAGTAGGCCTGAAAGGCTTCTGCGCCAGACGTCATCAGACCGTTAGAATCCATATTCTGACAGCCGCTCAGCAGGAGCGTTGTACCCAGGGCCAGCACTATTGCACGCATTTTCATGAGGTTGCTTCCGTACTCGTTAATCTGAATAAAATCTGAAAAGTGCACCGTCAGCGAAGCCGGTGTCGGGCTAAGTATAAGGAATATCCACAGGGCCGGGCGAGCAGATTGCGCAACATGCGAGCATGATCCAGAGATTTCTTAACAAGCAAAAGAATGCTCCATGTACATGACTTGCGGCTTGGGTTACATTGTTGGCACTTTTTTCCGGCGTAGCCCAAAACGCGCTGTCGTCAAGGGCATGGCCTTTAACAGTCCGATCTGGAGTTAAAATGTCCTCACGTAAAGAGCTTGCTAATGCTATTCGTGCGCTGAGCATGGACGCAGTACAGAAAGCCAAATCCGGCCACCCAGGGGCCCCTATGGGTATGGCTGATATCGCCGAAGTCCTGTGGCGTGATTTCCTGAACCATAACCCGCAGAACCCGGCATGGGCTGACCGCGACCGCTTCGTGCTGTCCAACGGCCACGGCTCTATGCTGATCTATAGCCTGCTGCACCTCACCGGCTACGATCTGCCTATCGAAGAGCTGAAAAACTTCCGTCAGCTGCACTCCAAAACTCCAGGTCACCCGGAAGTGGGCTACACCGCTGGTGTAGAAACCACCACTGGCCCGCTGGGTCAGGGTATTGCGAACGCCGTGGGTATGGCGATCGCTGAGAAGACCCTGGCGGCGCAGTTCAACCGTCCTGGTCACGACATCGTTGACCACTTCACCTACGCGTTCATGGGCGATGGCTGCATGATGGAAGGCATTTCTCACGAAGTGTGCTCCCTGGCAGGTACCCTGAAGCTGGGTAAACTGGTGGCGTTCTATGACGACAACGGCATCTCCATCGACGGTCACGTTGAAGGCTGGTTCACCGACGACACCGCAGCACGTTTCGAAGCCTACGGCTGGCACGTTGTGCGCGGCGTTGATGGCCACGATGCTGACTCGATTAAACGTGCAGTGGAAGAAGCGCGCGCGGTGACGGACAAACCGTCCCTGCTGATGTGCAAAACCATCATCGGCTTCGGTTCGCCGAACAAAGCGGGTACGCACGACTCCCACGGTGCGCCATTGGGCGATGCGGAAATCGCACTGACCCGCGAAGCGCTGGGCTGGAAACACCCTGCATTCGAAATCCCGTCTGAGATCTACGCTCAGTGGGATGCAAAAGAAGTAGGCCAGGCGAAAGAAGCGGCATGGAACGAGAAGTTCGCTGCCTATGCGAAAGCCTTCCCGCAGGAAGCGGCTGAATTCACCCGTCGTATGAAAGGTGACATGCCGTCTGACTTCGACGCGAAAGCGAACGAGTTCATCGCCAAGCTGCAGGCTAACCCGTCTAAAATCGCGAGCCGTAAAGCGTCTCAGAATGCGATTGAAGCGTTCGGCCCATGGCTTCCGGAATTCCTGGGCGGCTCCGCTGACCTGGCGCCATCTAACCTGACCCTGTGGTCTGGTTCTAAGCCAATCAACGAAGACACTGCCGGTAACTACATCCATTACGGTGTGCGTGAATTCGGTATGACCGCGATTGCCAACGGTATCTCCCTGCACGGCGGTTTCCTGCCGTACACCTCTACCTTCCTGATGTTCGTCGAATATGCCCGTAACGCCGTGCGTATGGCGGCGCTGATGAAGCAGCGTCAGGTGATGGTCTACACCCACGACTCCATCGGTCTGGGCGAAGACGGCCCAACTCACCAGCCGGTAGAGCAGGTGGCTTCCCTGCGCGTGACCCCGAACATGAGCACATGGCGTCCATGTGACCAGGTTGAATCCGCGGTGGCGTGGAAATACGGCGTTGAGCGTCAGGACGGTCCAACCGCGCTGATCCTCTCCCGTCAGAACCTGGCGCAGCAGGAGCGTACGTCTGAGCAGCTGGCGAACATCGCTCGCGGTGGTTACGTGCTGAAAGATTGCGCGGGCCAGCCTGAGCTGATCTTCATCGCTACCGGTTCTGAAGTTGAGCTGGCGGTTGCCGCATGGGAAAAACTGACTGCTGAAGGCGTGAAGGCGCGCGTGGTCTCCATGCCGTCTACCGACGCGTTCGACAAGCAGGATGCCGCTTACCGTGAATCCGTGCTGCCTAAAGCGGTTTCCGCTCGCGTGGCAGTGGAGGCGGGTATCGCTGACTACTGGTTCAAGTACGTGGGCCTGAACGGCGCTATCGTCGGCATGACCACCTTCGGTGAGTCTGCTCCGGCAGAGCAGCTGTTCGAAGAGTTCGGCTTCACCGTTGAGAACGTTGTCGCGAAAGCGAAAGAACTGCTGTAATTGCCGTTTTGCCCGGTGGCGCTTACGCTTATCGGGCCTACAAATGGCACGAAAGTAGGCCGGGTAAGCGCTAGCGCGCCACCCGGCTTTTTTGTAGACACTATTCCACCGAAAATGTGACGCAAGTCATATAGCTCGCTTATTCATCTGGACAGACATTCCTTTTATTCCCCGATTCGCTTATTCTTGCTGAAGCGTTTCAGTCGATTAAATGTTCGACAATTGACCAATCAATCGCAGTTTGTGACAGCAAGGATTCCCCTTCAGGCGTAGCTGGATTACTCTTTCAGCCACCTCAAACTCAGGGATTGCTTTGCAGGAGATCTATGACCGTACGCGTAGCGATTAATGGCTTCGGTCGCATCGGGCGTAACGTGGTTCGTGCTTTGTATGAATCCGGACGTCGGGCGGAAATAACCGTGGTGGCAATCAATGAACTGGCGGATGCTGCGGGCATGGCGCATTTGTTGAAATATGACACCAGCCACGGGCGCTTTGCCTGGGACGTGCGGCAGGAAAGGGATCAGCTGTTTGTCGGTGACGATGCCATCCGCGTACTGCATGAGCGCAGTATTGCCGCGCTACCCTGGCGTGAACTGGGGGTGGATGTGGTGCTTGACTGTACCGGCGTGTACGGCAGCCGCGAACACGGCGAAGCGCATCTGGCTGCAGGCGCGAAAAAAGTCCTGTTTTCTCATCCCGGCAGTAACGATCTCGACGCGACCGTCGTGTTTGGCGTCAACCAGCATGAGCTGCAGGCCGAACACCGCATTGTCTCCAACGCCTCCTGTACCACCAACTGCATTATTCCGGTCATCAAACTGTTAGACGATGCGTATGGCATTGAGTCCGGCACCGTGACCACGATTCATTCCGCCATGCACGATCAGCAGGTTATCGACGCCTATCATCCGGATTTACGACGCACGCGCGCAGCGAGCCAGTCAATCATTCCGGTGGATACAAAACTGGCGGCAGGCATTACACGAATTTTCCCGCAGTTTAATGACCGTTTTGAAGCGATTGCCGTGCGTGTCCCGACGATTAACGTTACCGCCATCGACCTTAGCGTGACGGTGAAAAAACCGGTAAAAGCCTGTGAAGTCAACCTGTTGCTGCAAAAAGCGGCACAGGGAGCATTTCATGGTATAGTTGACTATACGGAATTACCGTTGGTCTCAGTAGATTTTAACCACGACCCGCACAGCGCCATCGTCGATGGCACGCAAACCAGGGTCAGTGGCGCACACCTTATCAAGACGCTGGTCTGGTGTGATAACGAATGGGGCTTTGCTAACCGAATGCTCGACACCACGTTAGCAATGGCCGCTCAAGGTTTCAGGTAAGACGCATCGTGCGTCTGCAAAACTTTAAGAATCAACGAGAGGATTCACCATGTCTGTAATTAAGATGACCGATCTGGATCTGGCTGGTAAACGCGTTTTCATCCGTGCCGATCTGAACGTACCGGTTAAAGATGGCAAAGTGACCAGCGACGCGCGTATCCGTGCATCTCTGCCAACCATCGAACTGGCTCTGAAGCAGGGCGCTAAAGTGATGGTCACCTCCCACCTGGGTCGTCCAACTGAAGGCGAGTACAACGAAGAGTTCTCTCTGCTGCCAGTGGTTAATTACCTGAAAGACAAACTGTCCAACCCGGTTCGCCTGGTGAAAGATTACCTGGACGGCGTTGACGTTGCAGCGGGTGAGCTGGTTGTTCTGGAAAACGTTCGCTTCAACAAAGGCGAAAAGAAAGACGACGAAACCCTGTCCAAAAAATACGCTGCACTGTGTGACGTATTCGTGATGGATGCATTCGGTACGGCTCACCGTGCACAGGCGTCTACCCACGGTATCGGTAAATTCGCAGACGTTGCGTGTGCCGGTCCTCTGCTGGCTGACGAACTGGAAGCGCTGGGTAAAGCACTGAAAGAACCTGCTCGTCCAATGGTCGCTATCGTTGGTGGTTCTAAAGTTTCTACCAAACTGACCGTTCTGGATTCTCTGTCTAAAATCGCTGACCAGCTGATCGTTGGCGGTGGTATCGCGAACACCTTCGTTGCCGCTCAGGGCCACAACGTCGGTAAATCCCTGTACGAAGCAGACCTGGTTGACGAAGCCAAACGCCTGCTGGGTACCTGTGATATCCCGGTTCCAACTGACGTGCGCGTCGCGACCGAGTTCTCCGAAACCGCAACCGCGACCCTGAAATCTGTAAACGACATCAAAGACGAAGAGCAGATTCTGGACCTGGGCGACGTTTCTGCACAGAAACTGGCTGAGATCCTCAAAAACGCAAAAACTATCCTGTGGAACGGTCCTGTTGGCGTGTTCGAATTCCCGAACTTCCGCAAAGGGACTGAAATCGTGGCTAACGCAATCGCAGACAGCGAAGCGTTCTCTATCGCAGGCGGTGGTGACACCCTGGCAGCAATCGACCTGTTCGGTATCGCTGACAAGATCTCCTACATCTCCACTGGTGGCGGCGCATTCCTCGAATTCGTGGAAGGCAAAGTACTGCCAGCAGTAGCAATGCTCGAAGAGCGCGCTAAGAAGTAAGCCATTCAAGGGCAGGGAAACCTGCCCAATTTTCAGCGCGCTTATAAGAGCTCGCACCTTTTCTAACGGCCGAAGATACAGGACTAAGCAACATGTCTAAAATTTTTGATTTCGTAAAACCTGGCGTTATCACTGGTGATGACGTACAGAAAGTGTTCCAGGTAGCTAAAGAAAACAACTTCGCTCTGCCAGCAGTTAACTGCGTGGGTACCGACTCCATCAACGCCGTACTGGAAACCGCTGCAAAAGTTAAAGCACCGGTTATCGTTCAGTTCTCTAACGGCGGTGCTGCGTTCATCGCAGGTAAAGGCGTGAAAACTGACATTCCTCAGGGTGCTGCAATCCTGGGCGCTATCTCTGGTGCGCACCACGTTCACCAGATGGCTGAACACTACGGTGTTCCAGTTATCCTGCACACTGACCACTGCGCGAAGAAGCTGCTGCCGTGGATCGACGGTCTGCTGGACGCGGGTGAAAAACACTTCGCGGCAACCGGTAAGCCACTGTTCTCTTCTCACATGATCGACCTGTCTGAAGAGTCACTGCACGAAAACATCGAAATCTGCTCTAAGTACCTGGCGCGCATGGCCAAAATGGACATGACCCTGGAAATCGAACTGGGTTGCACCGGCGGTGAAGAAGACGGCGTGGACAACAGCCACATGGACGCTTCTGCACTGTACACCCAGCCAGAAGACGTTGATTACGCTTACACCGAGCTGAGCAAAATCAGCCCACGCTTCACCATCGCAGCGTCCTTCGGTAACGTACACGGCGTTTACAAACCAGGTAACGTGGTTCTGACCCCAACCATTCTGCGTGATTCTCAGGAATACGTTTCCAAGAAACACAACCTGCCGCACAACAGCCTGAACTTCGTCTTCCACGGCGGTTCCGGTTCTTCTGCTCAGGAAATCAAAGACTCCGTAAGCTACGGCGTTGTGAAAATGAACATCGATACCGACACCCAGTGGGCAACCTGGGACGGTATCCTGCAGTACTACAAAGCGAACGAAGCTTACCTGCAGGGCCAGCTGGGTAACCCGAAAGGCGAAGACCAGCCGAACAAGAAATACTACGATCCACGCGTATGGCTGCGCGCAGCGCAGACGTCCATGGTGACCCGTCTGGAGCAGGCTTTCAAAGAACTGAACGCGATCGACGTTCTGTAATTTGAGCTGCTAACAGCATCAGAAGGCCCGCAAATGCGGGCCTTTTTTTATGCTTTTTCAATACCCTGCCAGACCTGCTTTTGTGATCTGTTTGGCAAAACCGGTGCTTTTTGTTTACCCTTTACAGACCTGCCTGTCTCCATGGGGGATGGATTTTGTGTTTTGGTTTAACAAAAGGACGAATAAATGGAACAACTCGATGTTGTAGACAGCATCAATAATGCCGGTAACTGGCTGGTGCGCAACCAGGCCCTGCTGCTGAGCTATGCCGTGAACATCGTCGCGGCAATTGCCATCATCATCGTCGGGATGATCGTGGCGCGTATCGTATCGAACGCGGTTAATCGCGTAATGCTGGCCCGTCACATCGACGCCACGGTGGCTGACTTCCTCTCCGCACTGGTGCGTTACGGCATTATCGCCTTTACGCTGATTGCCGCGCTGGGCCGTGTTGGGGTGCAAACCGCCTCCGTCATCGCCGTTCTCGGTGCCGCCGGTCTGGCTATTGGTCTGGCGCTGCAGGGCTCGCTTTCAAACCTGGCGGCAGGCGTTCTGTTGGTGACCTTCCGTCCGTTCCGCTCCGGCGAGTACGTTGACCTTGGCGGCATTGCCGGAACCGTGCTGCAGGTGCAAATTTTCTCAACGACCATGCGCACCGTCGATGGCCGCATCGTGGTCGTGCCGAACGGGAAAATTATCGCAGGCAACATCATCAACTTCTCCCGTGAGCCGGTGCGTCGTAACGAGCTGATTATCAGCGTGGCGTACGACTCGGACATCGATCAGGTGAAGTCGCTGATTACCAACATTATTGCGTCAGACGATCGCATTCTGAAAGACAAAGAGCAGACGGTTCGCCTGAACGAACTGGGCGCGTCCTCGATTAACTTTGTGGTGCGTATCTGGAGCAAAAGCAGCGATCTGCAGACCGTATACTGGGACGTGCTGGAGCGCATTAAGCGCGACTTCGACGCCAACGGCATCAGCTTCCCGTATCCGCAGATGGACGTAAACGTTAAAAAAGTCAAAGAAGCAGAATAAGGTCACCCTTAGGCCCGGTAAGCGCCAGCGCTACCGGGCTTTACGCCTATAAGCCCCGCTAATACCCAATTAATATTATCCATTTCCTCTAATGTGATTCGCGCAGTATAGTCTGCATCCAGAACAACTCTGCGAGAAAATCGTCATGCTAACTTATTATTTTCAAGGGCTTGCCTTAGGTGCGGCCATGATCCTTCCGCTCGGCCCGCAAAATGCGTTCGTGATGAATCAGGGCATCCGCCGCCAGTATCATCTGATGATTGCCCTCTTGTGCGCGGTAAGCGATTTACTGCTGATCTGCGCCGGGATTTTTGGCGGCAGCGCGCTGCTGATGCAGTCTCCGTGGCTGCTGGCGCTGGTGACCTGGGGCGGCGTGGCGTTTCTGCTCTGGTACGGATTCGGCGCCCTGAAAACGGCGATGAGCAGCAACCTCGAGCTGGCAAGTGCGGAGGTGATGAAGCAGGGCCGCTGGAAGATTATCGTCACCATGCTGGCGGTGACTTGGCTAAACCCCCATGTCTATCTCGACACCTTCGTGGTGCTGGGCAGCCTCGGCGGACAGCTGGACGTTGAGCCAAAACGCTGGTTTGCGCTTGGCACGGTCAGCGCCTCTTTCCTGTGGTTCTTCGGTCTCGCCATTCTGGCGGCGTGGCTGGCACCTCGCCTGCGTACCGCCAAAGCCCAGCGCATCATTAATACGCTGGTCGGTCTGGTGATGTGGTTTATCGCTTTCCAGCTGGCAAAAGAGGGGATTCACCACGTTCAGGAATTGTTCAACTAATCCTTGTCTTATGGACATCTGAACAAGACCCGCTAAGCTTGCTGGCATGCGCCCTGTTAATGGGCTCTCTTCGCAACATGGAGGAATAACAGTGAAGTTTAAGGTGATGGCCCTGGCGGCATTAGTGAGTTTAGGTGCGGTGTCGGCGCAGGCAAATGAACTGCCGGACGGCCCGCACATCGTCACGTCAGGCACCGCAAGCGTGGACGCGGTACCCGATGTTGCAACCCTGGCAATTGAAGTGAATGTGGCTGCGAAAGATGCGGCGACGGCCAAAAAGCAGGCTGACGATCGCGTTGCGCAATACCTCTCATTCCTCGAGCAGAACGGTGTCGGTAAAAAAGATATCAGCTCTGCGAATCTGCGTACTCAACCGGATTACGACTACCAGAACGGCAAAAGCATCCTGAAAGGCTACCGCGCCGTGCGTACGGTTGAAGTGACCGTGCGTCAGCTGGATAAGCTTAACTCGCTGCTGGACGGCGCGCTGAAGGCGGGCCTGAACGAGATCCGCTCCGTGTCGCTGGGCGTTGCGCAACCGGAGAAATACAAAGACGAAGCGCGTAAAGCGGCGATTGACGACGCTATTCATCAGGCTGAACAGCTGGCGTCCGGCTTCAAGAGCAAGCTCGGCCCGGTTTACAGCGTGCGTTACCACGTCTCTAACTACCAGCCAAGCCCGATGGTGCGGATGATGAAGGCTGATGCCGCCCCGGTGTCCGCGCAGGAAACTTACGAGCAGCCAACCATTCAGTTCGACGATCAGGTGGATGTGGTCTTCCAGCTCGAGCCCGTTGCTGCACAGCCGAAACCGGCTCAGTAACCTATAAGCCGGGTAAGGCGTAGCCGCCACCCGGCTTTTTCTTTTTAATCCTGTCTCAACACCTTGTGCCCGTACGCCAGCAGCGCGTCGGTGACGTTGCGCATCATGCGGCTTTCCGGCGCAAAACGGTGCCAGTAGAGCATCCGGCGCTGATACAGCCCCGGCGTCAGGTCAATCAGCTCACCGCTTTTCAACTCTTTTTCAATCTGCAGATGCGGGATCATGCAGCAGGTGGTGCCCTGGCGCGCAAGCTGCACGAAGGCTTCAGACGAGTTGACGATATGGCACGGCACGCTGCCCGGCGGCAGATCGAAGTTTTGCTGCAGGAACGCCTGGTGCATATCGTCCAGATGGTCGAACGCCACGGCAGGGGCCTTCAGCAGCGCCGCGCGGGTGACGCCGTTCGGGAAGTAGCGCTCGGCAAAGGCTTTTGAACCCACAAACAGGTAGTCCAGAGCACCCAGCTGATCGACAAGGCAGCTCGGCAGCGCCTGGGGCTGGATACTGACCGCCCCAACCACTTCGCCGCGACGCAGGCGCTCCTGGGTGCGGGTTTCATCTTCAACCTGTAAATTCAGGCGGATAGGGGAATCGGCCAAAACCGGCGCCAGGGCCGGCAGCAGCCAGGTTGCCAGACTGTCGGCGTTGACCGCCAGAGAGAGCAGCAGCGGCGTAGAGCCCGTTTGCTCGTCACCCAGCCACTCGTCTTCCAGCAGTTCAACCTGGCGCAGCAGGGCGAGGAGCTTTTGTCCTTGCTCAGTTGGGCGTGGCGGCACGGTACGTACCAGCAGCGGCTGGCCGAACATATTTTCAAGCTGTTTGATACGCTGTGATACGGCGGACTGGGTGATGCAAAGCTTTTGCGCCGCGCGCTCAAAACCGCGTTCACGAATAACTGCATCAAGTGCCTGTAGTGTTCTGTAGTCCGGACGTTTCATTGCTCTGGATGGCTCCTAAATTTTGCTTATTCTGCACTATGACACAATTTTCCCTTCGTGGCAGACGAATTCCATTCGACGTGTTCTATAATGCGCCCTGAGTTTTCACACCACAGGCAAAACGATCATGACGCAGGATGAACTGAAAAAAGCAGTAGGATGGGCCGCTCTCCAGTACGTACAGCCGGGTACCATTGTCGGTGTCGGTACGGGATCAACCGCGGCACACTTTATCGATGCGCTGGGCACGATGAAGGGGCAGATCGAGGGCGCGGTTTCGAGCTCTGATGCGTCCACGGAAAAGCTGAAAAGCCTCGGCATTACCGTTTTCGATCTCAACGAAGTGGATCGTCTGGGGATTTACGTTGATGGCGCGGATGAAATCAACGGCCACATGCAGATGATCAAAGGCGGCGGCGCGGCGCTGACGCGCGAAAAAATTATCGCCTCGGTTGCGGACAAGTTCATCTGCATCGCGGACGCTTCCAAGCAGGTCGACATTCTGGGGAATTTCCCGCTGCCGGTCGAAGTGATCCCGATGGCCCGCAGCGCGGTTGCCCGTCAGCTGGTGAAGCTGGGGGGGCGCCCGGAATATCGTCAGGGCGTCGTCACCGACAACGGTAACGTGATCCTCGACGTACACGGTCTGGAAATTCTCGACGCAGTTGCGCTGGAAAATGCCATCAACGCTATCCCAGGCGTAGTGACCGTAGGGCTATTCGCCAACCGAGGCGCGGATGTGGCGCTCATTGGCACCGCTGACGGCGTGAAAACCATCCTAAAATGATCTGACGGGGGGACGCCTCCCCCCGCTAAAAAATTTTTGAAAAGCTAAATTCGGTGACTTGTGTCACGTTTTTACACCTATTTTGACGATCCTGCCACGTTTGTAAATTTCCATAGCATTTTCCTCTGACATTTTGCTCTGTATGACTTTTCTTCAGAGAGCCGACGCAAACGTTCATATTGCTGCAATAGTTTTTTTTGATATGTTGGCTACAGCGGATTCATATCCAGCACAACATCAGTTCAGACAAAAACAGGGTCGGGTAAATGGCAAAGGTATCACTGGAGAAAGACAAGATTAAATTCCTGCTGGTCGAGGGCGTGCATCAAAAAGCAATCGATAGCCTTCGTGCGGCAGGCTACACCAACATCGAATTTCACAAAGGCGCGCTCGATACCGAAGAGCTGAAAGCGTCCATCCGTGATGCCCACTTCATTGGCCTGCGATCCCGCACACACCTGACTGAAGACGTTATTGCCGCGGCGGAAAAGCTGGTGGCTATCGGCTGCTTCTGCATCGGTACCAACCAGGTTGACCTGAATGCGGCCGCGAAACGCGGTATTCCTGTCTTCAACGCCCCGTTCTCCAACACCCGTTCCGTGGCGGAGTTGGTGATTGGCGAACTGCTGCTGCTCCTGCGAGGCATTCCGGAGGCGAACGCCAAGGCGCACCGCGGCGTGTGGAACAAGCTGGCGGCGGGCTCCTACGAAGCCCGTGGAAAAAAACTGGGTATCATCGGCTATGGCCACATCGGTACCCAGCTGGGGATTCTGGCGGAATCTCTCGGTATGCATGTCTATTTTTACGATATCGAAAGCAAGCTGCCGCTGGGCAACGCCACCCAGGTTCAACACCTGTCTGACCTGCTGAACATGAGCGACGTGGTGAGCCTGCACGTGCCGGAAAATGCCTCCACCAAAAACATGATGGGCGCGGAAGAGCTGGCGCTGATGAAGCCGGGTTCACTGCTGATTAACGCCGCGCGCGGTACGGTTGTCGATATTCCTGCCCTGGCGGATGCGCTAAAGCGTAAGCATCTGGCGGGCGCGGCCATCGACGTCTTCCCGACGGAGCCTGCCACCAACAGCGATCCGTTTACCTCTCCGCTGTGCGAATTCGACAACGTGATCCTGACGCCGCACATCGGCGGTTCTACCCAGGAAGCGCAGGAAAATATCGGTCTGGAAGTGGCGGGTAAGCTGAGCAAATATTCCGACAACGGCTCTACGCTCTCTGCCGTGAACTTCCCGGAAGTGTCTCTGCCGCTGCACGGTGGCCGTCGTCTGCTGCACATTCACGAAAACCGTCCGGGCGTGCTGACCGCGATCAACCAGATCTTTGCCGAGCAGGGCGTCAACATTGCCGCGCAGTATCTGCAGACCAACTCGCAGATGGGCTATGTGGTTATTGATATCGAAGCGGATGACGATGTTGCCGAGAAAGCGCTGCTGAGCATGAAGGCCATTCCGGGGACGATTCGCGCGCGTCTGCTGTACTGATGGTGCGAGGTAAATGCAAAACGGTAACTATCGTTACCGTTTTTTATGTTTTCACCCTCTCCCTGTGGGAGAGGGCTGGGGTGAGCAGCTGTGTTTAAAGTCAACAGCTGACGACTAAGCTGCCGCCCATTTTTTATTGTCCCGCACCATCGCATTCAGGATTGTTACCAGCTTTCTGACGCAGGCTGTCATCGCCACTTTAAAGGCTTTTCCCTTGCTTCTCAGTTTCTCAAAAAAAGCCTGTATGGTTGGGTTATAACGCACCGCTGACATTGCCGCCATGTACAGCGCTGCACGCACCGCACTTCGTCCTCCCCAGATACATCGTTTTCCTTTCATCTTTCCGCTGTCATGGGCATAAGGACACACGCCTACCAGTGCGCTGATTTTACGTCTGTTAAGTTGTCCCAGCTCCGGCAGCATCGACAGCAGAACCGCCAGCGTTGTCCGTCCTATACCCTTGACTTCTTCCAGCAGCTTCACTTTCTCCTGCCATAGCGGCATCACTTTTATCTGCTGGTCGATGTCGTCATCCGTGTCCTTTATCTCTGCGTTAAGCCAGTCAATATGCCGTTTGATACCCATCCGGATAAGCTCATCAGTGCAGGAGCCGTAGCGGTTCTGCTCCATGGTTCTGTTGTCCACCAACTGGCGGCGGCGGGATACCATCATGGCGAGACGCTGCGTCTGTTCGTCCGGAGCGGGTCTGATATCCGGTGTCATCCTGCGGCCAAACTCGCAGATGATGCGGGCATCGTTCGGGTCTGTCTTGAACAGCGTCCCGAGAGCGCGGGCGAAGTGTTTGACCTGAGCAGGATTAACGACGGCGACAGGCAGCCCGGCAAGTTCAAGCGTGGCAGCAAGCAGGTTGTGGTAGCGCCCGGTGGCTTCCATCACGATGCGTGTAACGGTACGGGATGAAAGGGCGTCAAGGAGTAGCTGATGGCCCTGAGGGGTATTATCCAGATGAAGAAAAATCCCGTCAGGACTGATAAATACATCAAAGGTCTCTTTGGCGATATCGATGCCGACGGTGGTATGTTCAGTCATGTTCGAGTCTCCCGGCCTTGTAATATACGGGCTGGCACAGGCCGCCCTGGCAGCTGTTCGGGTTAACAGGAAAACTGATGCCACGCCATGAGCTCACCCGCGGGCTTGGAAACCCAGAGGGCTAACGGGCTGTGGCATCAGGTCAAACTCAGTGACAGTTTACCCGTCTGTTGACGGGTAACTGAAGTGACTTTAAACATACAAGGGCATCAGGCTGCACGCCTGTTTCACCACTCCCACAACGTCGATGGCGTCACTACCGCCGGTAACGGCACATCCCATTTCTCCACCGGCAACGCCTCCACGCCCTGGCAATCATGCGCGTAACCCACCGGCTGCAATCCGTACCGCTGCCAGTTTTGCAGCGTCCTGTCATAGAAACCGCCGCCCATACCGAGGCGCTGGCCCTGTTCATCAAACGCCACCAGCGGCGTAATCAGCACGTCCAGCTTTGACAGCGGCAGCACGTCGCGCACGTCGAGCTTCGGCTCGGTGATTTTCAGACGATTCACCACCAGCTCGCTGTGCGGGTGGTAGTGTAAAAACAGCAGATTCCCTGCGCTAAACGGGTGCAGCACCGGCAGATAAACCTTCTTCCCGGCGCGCCAGAGCTGCTCTATCAGCGGCTGGGTATCCAGTTCGCCATCAAACGACAGAAACAGGGCAACCGTATGCGCCATCACGACTGGCGGGTACGCCATCATGCGGGCGGCGGCCTGCTGGGCAAAATGCGCTTGCTGAGCGGGGGTTAACGCACGGCGGCGTTGACGAATAAGCTGACGGATGTCCTGGCGTGAAGCTGAAACTTCAGGGAATTGAGTCATGGTAGCTGGTAGAAGAAAAGAGAGGGAATCTCCGAGATGCCGCCGCAGGCTGTAACCCTTGAACCCTTGGTTCAAGGTGAATGTGTCGTCATAGTTTTAAGGCTTCTCGGACGGACCGAGCATGCTCACCAACCATGGAGCGCCACATTCTTGTGGTATGAAATATCGGCTCAGGGGACTGGCCCGCTTGCGAACATCTCAGAGAAATTTTGTCTTCACAGTTACTCTACCATAGTCAACTGAGAAGTGTTATTCAAACTTGGGTCCCGGTCTTTCGGGATTGCGACCTTGATCAAGCAACGCCTGTTCTATGGTCTGCTGGAGCATTTTAATGCGCTGCTCCATGCTTGCCGCGTAGTCGCGGGTCTTCGCTTTTTCCTGAGTCAGTTCATAGCTGATGTTCAACGCGGCGATGAAAACCAGCTGCTCAGTATTTGTGACTCTAGTGCGTTCTTTTAGATCTTGCAACCGCTGATTCAAATCGTCCGCAGCCTGATTCAAAGCATCCCTTTGTTCAGGCGGACAATTCACTCGCAGTGAACGGCCAAAAATCTGGAGATCGACGGGTTGTGCAGACATGCCACCTTCCTGCTGATTGACTGCGCTACCTTCGCTCACTGCCCAGGGGGCTGCGAAGGGGCGACACTATAGCTACCCTGATATGAAGATACAAGCCCTTTTCTGGTATCACCAGGGTCCAAAGTGGTAGCATATCATGAAACTTCCCCCCTTTGACGACGAATGCTCATGTCTATACAGAACGAAATGCCTGGTTACAAGGATTTAAACCAGTTACTTAACCAGCAGGGAGTAGGACTTACCCCTGCCGAAATGCACGGTCTGATCAGTGGCATCCTGTGCGGCGGAAACAGCGACAGCTCATGGCAGCCGCTGATCCACGACCTCACGAATGAAGGGCTGGCGTTTGGTCACGAGCTGGCGGAAGCGCTGCGTAAAATGCACGCCGCAACCAGCGATTCGCTGGAAGACGATGGCTTTCTTTTTCAGCTTTATCTGCCTGAAGGCGACGACGTCAGCGTGTTCGATCGCGCCGATGCGCTGGCGGGCTGGGTAAACCACTATCTGCTGGGTCTGGGCGTGACGCAGCCTAAACTGGATAAAGTGACCGGTGAAGCGGGTGAGGCGATCGACGATCTGCGTAATATCGCCCAGCTTGGCTACGATGAAGACGAAGACCAGGAAGAGCTGGAAATGTCGCTTGAAGAGATTATCGAGTACGTGCGCGTAGCGGCGCTGCTGTGCCACGACAACTTTACGCGCTCGCAGCCGACCGCGCCGGAAGTCCGCAAGCCAACCTTACATTAAGAAAAATAACGCACAGGAGGGTGTCATGGTTATCTCGCAACAAGAGTATTCGCGCCGCCGTCAGGCGCTGCTGGCGAAAATGCAGCCGGGGAGCGCCGCGCTGATTTTTGCAGCGCCCGAAGTGACGCGCAGCGCCGACAGCGAATATCCCTATCGCCAGAGCAGCGATTTCTGGTACTTCACCGGCTTTAACGAGCCGGAAGCGGTCCTGGTGCTGATTAAAAGCAATGACACCCACAACCACAGCGTGATGTTCAACCGCGTACGCGATTTAACCGCCGAAATCTGGTTTGGCCGCCGCTTAGGGCAAGAGGCCGCACCGGAAAAGCTGGGCGTCGACCGCGCGCTGGCGTTTAGCGAAATCAACCAGCAGCTCTATCAGCTGCTTAACGGCCTCGACGTGCTCTATCACGCGCAGGGCGAATATGCCTACGCGGATGAGATTGTCTTCACCGCGCTGGACAAGCTGCGCAAAGGCTCGCGGCAAAACCTGTCCGCGCCGGCCACGCTGACGGACTGGCGTCCGGTGGTGCATGAGATGCGCCTGTTCAAGTCTGAAGAAGAGCTGAACGTGATGCGCCGCGCGGGTGAAATCAGCGCCCTGGCGCACACGCGCGCCATGGAAAAGTGCCGCCCCGGGATGTTCGAATACCAGCTGGAAGGCGAAATTCACCACGAATTTAACCGCCACGGCGCGCGGTATCCCTCCTATAACACCATTGTGGGCGGCGGTGAAAACGGCTGCATTCTGCACTACACCGAAAACGAAAGCGCGCTGCGCGACGGCGATCTGGTGCTCATTGACGCCGGCTGCGAATATCAGGGCTACGCGGGGGACATCACCCGTACCTTCCCGGTGAACGGCACGTTTTCCCCCGCGCAGCGCGCGATTTACGACATTGTTCTCGAATCCCTGGAGACGGCGCTCGGGCTGTATCGCCCGGGCACGTCCATTCAGGAGGTGACCGGCGAAGTGGTGCGCATCATGATTACCGGCCTGGTCAGGATCGGAATCCTGAAAGGCGACGTGGACACCCTGATCGCCGAAAATGCGCATCGTCCGTACTTTATGCACGGCCTGAGCCACTGGCTGGGGCTGGATGTGCATGACGTGGGCGCGTACGGCACCGACCGTTCGCGCGTGCTGGAGCCGGGCATGGTGTTAACCGTGGAGCCGGGTCTGTATATCGCCCCGGATGCCGACGTGCCCGAAGCGTACCGCGGGATTGGCATTCGTATTGAAGACGATATCGTCATCACCGAAACCGGTAACGAAAACCTGACCGCGAGCGTGGTGAAAAACGCTGACGATATTGAGGCGCTGATGGCAGCGGCGCGCGTATGAGCGTGATTATCGTTGGCGGCGGCATGACCGGCGCCACGCTGGCGCTGGCGATCTCGCATTTGACGAAGGGTCAGCTTCCGGTGCATCTCGTTGAGGCGGTTGCACCGCAAACGAAGAATCACCCCGGGTTTGATTCTCGCGCCATTGCCCTGGCGCAGGGAACCTGTCAGCAGCTGTCGCGCATTGGGATCTGGCAGGCGATAGCCGATTGCGCCACGGCCATTAAAACCGTTCACGTCAGCGATCGCGGTCATGCCGGGTTCGTCACGCTGGACGCGCAAGATTACCGAATAGACGCCCTGGGTCAGGTTGTTGAACTCCATGATGTTGGCCTGCGCCTGTTCCGCCTGTTGCAGGACGCGCCAGGCGTGACGCTGCATTGTCCGGCACGCGTTGCGAGCTTTACCCGCAGTGAAGAAGCGGTCAGCGTGACGCTGGATAATGGCACCGTTCTCGACGGCCAGCTTCTTGTGGCGGCGGACGGGTCGCGTTCGGCGCTCGCAACCCAGTGCGGCGTGGAGTGGCAGCAGCAGCCTTACGGACAGGCTGCGGTCATTGCCAACGTCTCTACCGCCGCAGAACACAACGGCCGGGCGTTTGAGCGCTTCACGCAGCACGGCCCGCTGGCGATGCTGCCGATGTCGGACGGGCGCTGCTCGCTGGTCTGGTGCCATCCGCAGGAAAAGGCGGAAGAGGTTAAGGTCTGGTCCGACGAACGTTTTTGCAGCGAGCTGCAGAAAGCGTTTGGCTGGCGGCTGGGTCGCATTACCCATGCGGGAAAACGTGCGGTATACCCGCTTTCGTTAACTACCGCATCACAGTCTGTTTCGCACCGCGTGGCGCTTGTCGGCAACGCCGCGCAAACGCTTCACCCCATCGCGGGTCAGGGTTTTAATCTGGGTATGCGAGATGTGATGAGCCTGGCCGAAACCCTTTCGCAAGCGTGGATCGAACAGAAAGACTGTGGCGCATATACGGTACTCAGCCATTATCAGAAGCGCCGTCAGGCGGATAAAGAGGCGACGATTGGCGTCACCGACGGCTTAGTCCATCTTTTTGCCAACCGCTGGGCGCCGCTGGTTGCGGGCCGCAACCTCGGGCTGATGGCGATGGAATTATTCATTCCGGCACGTGACGTGCTGGCGCAGCGGACTCTTGGTTGGGTCGCGCGTTAAGGAGTTATCACCGTGCAAAATGTTGATGTCGCTATCGTTGGCGGCGGTATGGTCGGACTGGCGCTAGCCTGTGGTTTACAGGGCAGCGGCCTGCGCGTGGCGGTGCTTGAGCAAAAGCAGCCGCAGCCCGTTGCGCCCGATGTCCCGCCGGAACTTCGCGTCTCGGCGATCAATGCCGCCAGCGAGAAATTGCTGACGCACCTTGGCGTCTGGGTGGACATTGTGGCCCAGCGCGCCAGCTGCTATCACGGCATGGAAGTGTGGGACAAAGACAGCTTTGGTCATATTGCTTTTGATGATGAAAGCATGGGCTATAGCCATCTGGGTCACATCGTTGAAAACGCGGTGATCCACCACGCGCTGTGGCAGAAAGCACGGCAGTGCAGCGACGTGACGCTGGTTGCGCCCGCGCAGATCCAGCAGGTAGCGTGGGGCGAAAACGAGGCGTTTATCACCCTGCAGAGCGGCGACATGCTTACCGCGCGTCTGGTGGTCGGTGCTGACGGCGCTAACTCCTGGCTGCGAAATAAAGCCGATATCCCGCTGACCTTCTGGGACTATCGCCATCACGCGCTGGTCGCGACGATCCGCACCGAAGAGCCACACGGTGGCGTGGCGCGGCAGATTTTCCACAACGACGGCATTCTGGCGTTCCTGCCGCTTGCCGATCCGCACCTGTGCTCGATTGTCTGGTCCCTGGTGCCGGAAAAAGCGCAGCAGATGCAGGAGGCGACGCCGGAGGCCTTTAACCAGGCGCTGTGCGTGGCGTTTGATAACCGCCTTGGCCTGTGCACGCTTGAGAGCGAGCGTCAGGTGTTCCCGTTAACCGGCCGCTACGCGCGTCAGTTTGCGGCGCACCGTCTGGCGCTGGTGGGCGACGCGGCCCATACCATTCATCCGCTGGCCGGACAGGGCGTGAACCTCGGCTTTATGGACGCGGCGGAGCTGGTAGAAGAGCTGCGTCGTCTGCATCGCGAAGGTAAAGATATTGGGCAGCATTTGTATCTGCGTCGCTACGAGCGCAGCCGCAAGCACAGCGCGGCGATGATGCTCGCAGGCATGCAGGGCTTCCGCGAGCTGTTTGCCGGGGCAAATCCGGCGAAAAAATTGCTGCGCGATATCGGCCTTAAGCTTGCCGATACGCTTCCTGGCGTCAAACCTCAACTCCTCCGTCAGGCGATGGGTCTTAACGACCTGCCGGACTGGCTACGCTAATTTAGACCCCTGTCACACTTTCTTTTCCCGGCCTCTGCGCCGGGGAAATTTCCTCGTTTGAAATAATCTAATTTCACGTCATTTTTCGCATTAGATAATCTAATGTCGTGTATTTCTCGTTACGGAAATTCGGCCCGATTTTCCGCACGAAATATCACCATGTGCTAAATCCTGTTAGATCATTGTTAATTTTGTGCGGGGTTAATCGCATTTTTCCAGTGAATAACTCTGTAGGCTTTTTAGCGTTTTTTGGTCATAAGCTAATGTGATGACCCGTTTTACCTTATGGTTAACCGCCGGTTTCGGTGGTAAGTTCAGGTAAAAGAGAACGTTTGCGTCGGCATTCGGGAACGAGGCCGATACCGGGTTTCACGGTGAATTTTTCAACGAGGACAAGATGGCTCAACAGACTCCTTTGTACGAACAGCACGTGTTATGCGGTGCCCGCATGGTGGACTTCCACGGCTGGATGATGCCGCTGCACTACGGCTCGCAGATTGATGAGCACCACGCGGTGCGCACCGACGCCGGTATGTTCGACGTGTCCCACATGACGATTGTCGATCTGCGCGGCAGCCGCACCCGGGAGTTTTTGCGTTATCTGCTGGCAAACGACGTCGCCAAACTGAAGACGCCGGGTAAAGCGCTCTATACCGGCATGCTCAATGCCTCGGGCGGCGTGATTGATGACCTTATCGTCTACTACTTCACTGAAGATTTCTTCCGCCTCGTCGTTAACTCCGCCACCCGCGAAAAAGACCTCTCCTGGATCACCCAACACGCCGAATCTTATGCCATCGACATCACCGTCCGTGACGATCTGTCGCTGATTGCCGTGCAGGGGCCGAACGCGCAGGCGAAAGCCGCGTCTCTGTTCAGCGACGAGCAGCGTAAAGCCACCGAAGGGATGAAGCCCTTCTTTGGCGTGCAGGCGGGCGATCTGTTTATCGCCACCACCGGCTATACCGGTGAAGCGGGCTACGAAATTGCGATGCCAAACGAGAAGGCCGCTGATTTCTGGCGCGCGCTGGTGGAAGCGGGCGTGAAGCCTGCGGGTCTGGGCGCGCGCGATACGCTGCGCCTGGAAGCGGGGATGAACCTTTACGGTCAGGAGATGGACGAAGGCGTCTCTCCGCTGGCCGCCAATATGGGCTGGACCATCGCGTGGGAACCGGCCGATCGTGACTTTATTGGCCGTGAAGCGCTGGAGATGCAGCGCGAGAAGGGCACTGAACAGCTGGTTGGCCTGGTGATGAAGGAAAAAGGCGTTCTGCGCGGCGAGCTGCCGGTGCGCTTTACCGATACCGACGGCAATCCGCGCGAAGGCGTGATCACCAGCGGAACCTTCTCCCCGACGCTGGGCTACAGTATTGCACTGGCACGCGTGCCGGCGGGCATTGGCGAGACGGCGGTGGTGCAAATCCGCAACCGTGAAATGCCGGTCAACGTAACCAAACCGATTTTTGTTCGCGCCGGTAAGCCGGTCGCCTAATCATTTTTATCAGGAGAACTTCAATGAGCAATGTGCCAGCAGAACTGAAATACAGCAAAGAACACGAGTGGCTGCGCAAAGAGGCGGACGGCACTTACACCGTAGGGATCACCGAGCACGCGCAAGAGCTGCTGGGCGACATGGTGTTTGTTGACCTGCCGGAAGTGGGCGCAACCGTGAGCGCGGGCGACGACTGCGCCGTGGCGGAGTCCGTTAAAGCAGCATCCGATATCTACGCCCCGGTAAGCGGTGAAATTGTTGCCGTTAACGACGCGCTGAGCGATTCGCCGGAGCTGGTGAACAGCGAGCCTTATGAAGGCGGCTGGATCTTCAAGATCAAAGCCAGCGACGAATCTCAGGTTGCCGCGCTGCTGGATGCGACCGCGTACGAAGCATTACTGGAAGACGAATAACCGTTTTTCTCCCTCTCCCTTTGGGAGAGGGCCGGGGTGAGGGTGCCCATTTTCCCCTCACCCTAACCCTCTCCCAAAGGGAGAGGGAATCTCAATTCACAGCACGTTTCAGGAACCATCGCTCATGACACAGACTTTAAGCCAGCTTGAAAACCGTGGCGCCTTCATTGAACGTCACATCGGGCCGGATGCTCAGCAACAGCAGGAGATGCTGAAGACGGTTGGCGCGGATTCATTAAACGCTCTGATCGGCCAGATTGTGCCAAAAGACATCCAGCTTGCCACGCCGCCTCAGGTGGGGGAAGCCACCACGGAATTCGCCGCGCTGGCGGAGCTGAAGGCCATCGCCAGCCTGAACAAGCGCTATAAGTCTTACATTGGCATGGGCTACACCAACGTGCAGCTGCCGCCGGTGATCCTGCGCAACATGCTGGAAAACCCGGGCTGGTACACCGCTTACACCCCTTATCAGCCAGAAGTCTCCCAGGGCCGTCTGGAAGCGCTGCTGAACTTCCAGCAGGTGACGCTGGACCTGACCGGCATGGATATCGCTTCCGCCTCGCTGCTGGATGAAGCCACCGCCGCCGCCGAAGCGATGGCAATGGCCAAGCGCGTGAGCAAGCTGAAAAACGCCAACCGCTTCTTCGTGGCGGCGGACGTGCATCCCCAGACGCTGGACGTGGTGCGCACCCGTGCGGAAACCTTCGGCTTTGACGTGATCGTCGACGACGCTGACAAAGTGCTCGATCACCAGGACGTCTTCGGCGTGCTGCTGCAGCAGGTTGGCACCACGGGTGAAGTGCACGACTACGGCGCGCTGATTGCCGAGCTGAAGTCCCGCAAGGTAGTGGTCAGCGTTGCCGCCGATTTTATGGCGCTGGTGCTGCTCACCGCATCGGGCAAACAGGGCGCGGATATCGTCTTCGGCTCGGCCCAACGCTTCGGCGTGCCGATGGGCTACGGCGGCCCGCACGCGGCGTTCTTCGGCGCGAAAGATGAATTCAAACGCTCCATGCCTGGCCGTATTATCGGCGTCTCAAAAGATGCCGCCGGCAACACCGCGCTGCGCATGGCGATGCAGACCCGCGAGCAGCATATTCGCCGCGAGAAAGCGAACTCCAACATCTGTACCTCTCAGGTGCTGCTGGCAAACATCGCCAGCCTGTACGCCGTGTTCCACGGCCCGGCTGGCCTGAAGCGTATTGCCAGCCGCATTCACCGCCTGGCCGATATTCTGGCCTGCGGCCTGCAGCAGAAAGGTCTTAAGCTGCGCCATGCCCACTACTTCGACACCCTGTGCGTCGACGTGGCGGACAAAGCGGCCGTGCTGGCCCGCGCGGACGCGGCAGCGATCAACCTGCGCAGCGACATCCACAACGCCGTCGGCATCACGCTGGATGAAAGCACCACCCGCGACGATATCCTGAACCTGTTCAACGTCCTGCTGGGTGACGCGCACGGTCTGGACATTGATACGCTCGACAAAGAGGTCGCGCTCGACAGCCGCTCCATTCAGGAAAGCATGCTGCGCAATGACGCGATCCTGACCCATCCGGTGTTTAACCGCTATCACAGCGAAACCGAGATGATGCGCTACATGCACTCTCTGGAGCGCAAGGATCTGGCGCTGAACCAGGCGATGATCCCGCTGGGCTCCTGCACCATGAAGCTCAACGCCGCGGCAGAGATGATCCCCATCACCTGGCCTGAGTTCTCCGAGCTGCACCCGTTCTGCCCGCCGGAGCAGGCGGAAGGGTATCACGTGATGATCAACCAGCTTTCCGACTGGCTGGTGAAGCTGACCGGCTATGACGCGCTCTGCATGCAGCCGAACTCCGGCGCGCAGGGCGAATACGCGGGCCTGCTGGCGATCCGCCACTATCACGAAAGCCGCAACGAAGGCCATCGCGATATCTGCCTGATCCCAAGCTCCGCCCACGGCACCAACCCGGCGTCTGCCCAGATGGCGGGCATGGAAGTGGTGGTGGTGGCGTGCGATAAGAACGGCAACATCGACCTGGCCGATCTGCGCGCGAAAGCCGAGCAGGCGGGCGACAAGCTCTCCTGCATCATGGTGACCTACCCGTCCACCCACGGCGTATACGAAGAGACCATCCGCGAAGTGTGCGAAGTGGTGCATCAGTTCGGCGGTCAGGTGTATCTCGACGGCGCGAACATGAACGCTCAGGTGGGCATTACCTCTCCGGGCTTCATCGGCGCGGACGTGTCGCACCTCAACCTGCACAAAACCTTCTGCATTCCGCACGGCGGTGGCGGCCCGGGCATGGGGCCTATCGGCGTGAAAGCGCACCTGGCGCCGTTCGTGCCGGGCCACAGCGTGGTGCAAATTGAAGGCATGCTGACCCGTCAGGGCGCGGTCTCAGCGGCACCGTTCGGCAGCGCCTCAATCCTGCCAATCAGCTGGATGTACATCCGCATGATGGGCGCGGAAGGGCTGAAGCAGGCGAGCCAGGTGGCGATCCTGAACGCCAACTACATTGCGACGCGCCTGAAGTCCGCCTTCCCGATCCTCTACACCGGCCGTGACGGTCGCGTGGCGCACGAGTGCATCCTCGATATTCGTCCTCTTAAAGAAGCGACGGGCATCAGCGAGCTGGATATTGCCAAGCGCCTGATCGACTACGGCTTCCACGCGCCAACCATGTCCTTCCCGGTGGCGGGCACGCTGATGGTTGAGCCAACCGAGTCGGAAAGCAAAGCCGAGCTTGACCGCTTTATCGACGCGATGCTGGCCATCCGTATGGAGATCGACCGCGTGCAGGACGGCGAGTGGACGCTGGAAGATAACCCGCTGGTTAACGCCCCGCACACCCAGCACGAGATGGTGGCCGAGTGGAACCACGGCTATTCCCGCGAGCTGGCGGTCTTCCCGGCAGGCGTGGCAAACAAATACTGGCCGACCGTGAAGCGTCTTGACGACGTCTACGGCGACCGTAACCTGTTCTGCTCCTGCGTACCGATGAGCGAATACCAGTAATATTGCTGATATAGTAACGTAGGCCGGGTAAGGCGAAGCCGCCACCCGGCTTTTTTATTGGGAGACGAAGATGGCAATAGCACTGGTCACCGGCGCCAGCCGCGGCATTGGCAAAGCCACCGCGCTGCAGCTGGGACGCGAAGGCTACACCGTGGCGGTGAACTTTCACCATAATATCAAGGCCGCGACGGACGTTATCAAGCAGATTGTCGAGGCGGGCGGCAACGCCTTTGCCGTACGCGCCGACATCAGCGATGAAGCACAGGTGGTGGCGATGTTCGACAGCATCGATCGCGAAGGCGAGCCGCTTGCCGCGCTGGTCAATAATGCGGGGATTCTGTTTGAGCAATCCACTATCGAGAATCTCTCCGCCGAGCGCATCAACCGCGTGCTCGCCACCAACGTCACGGGCTACTTCCTCTGCTGCCGGGAAGCGGTAAAGCGCATGTCCTTCAAACATGGCGGGAAGGGTGGGGCGATAGTGAATGTCTCGTCCGCCGCATCTCGTCTGGGGGCGCCGGGTGAATATGTCGACTACGCGGCCTCTAAAGGCGCGGTGGATTCGCTGACAACCGGGCTATCGCTGGAGGTGGCGGCGCAGGGCATTCGCGTCAACTGCGTACGTCCGGGGCTGATCTATACCGATATTCATGCGTCTGGCGGAGAGCCGGGGCGAGTGGATCGCGTTAAGTCATTGCTGCCGATGCAGCGCGGCGGCCAGCCGGAAGAGGTGGCGCAGGCGATTGTCTGGCTGCTGAGCGAGAAGGCGTCGTACGTCACGGGCAGTTTTATAGAGCTGGCGGGCGGGAAATAAAAAGCCGGGTGGCGGCTTCGCCTTACCCGGCCTACTGTTCGTGTAGGCCCGGTAAGCGCAGCGCCACCGGGCAAAAATTACAGCGTCTCGCCGTTGCTGGCAATCACTTCTTTATACCAGTTAAAGCTCTTCTTACGGGAACGCGACATGTCGCCCGTGCCGTCGTCGTGCTTGTTCACGTAGATAAAGCCGTAGCGCTTGCTGTACTGGCCGGTGGTGAACGACACGCAGTCGATGCAGCCCCACGGCGTATAGCCCATCAGATCCACGCCGTCGTGCGTCACGGCTTTGATCATCTCTTCCACGTGGGCGCGCAGGTAGTCGATGCGATAGTCGTCGTTGATGCTGCCGTCTTCTTCCACCTTGTCGTAAGCGCCGAAGCCGTTCTCCACGATAAACAGCGGTTTCTGATAACGCTCGTATAGTTCGCACAGGGAATAGCGCAGGCCCACCGGATCAATCTGCCAGCCCCAGTCGGAGGCCTTCACGTGTGGGTTCGGCACGCTGCCTTCGAAGCCGGAAATCGCATCGCCGGTACCGCCTTCCGCTTTCACCGCGTTGGTCATGTAGTAGCTAAAGCCTAAGTAGTCGCAGGTACCTTCACGCAGGATCTGCTCGTCGTCTGCCTCCATTTTGATGGAGAACCCGCGGCGCTCCCACTCGTTCAGCACGTAGGACGGGTAGTAACCGCGCAGCTGGACGTCGGTAAAGACGTAGCGTTCGCGCATGGATTCCTGGGCGAACATTACGTCTTCCGGTTTGCAGGAGAACGGATAGAGCGCCACCATCGCCAGCATGCAGCCGACCTTCATCTCCGGGTTAATGCGGCGCGCGGCTTTCACCGCCAGGGCGCTGGCCACAAACTGGTGGTGAAGGACCTGATACATGGTCTCTTCCGGATTGTCATGTTCGGTATAAACCACGCCAGAGCAGCAGTAGCCGAACAGCGGCGCGCGCCAGTTGCGCTGGTTGTTGATTTCGTTGAAGGTCATCCAGTATTTGACCTTGTTTTTGTAGCGCTCAAAGACCACTTCCGCGAAGCGCACAAAGAAATCGACCACTTTACGGTTGGTCCAGCTGCCGTATTCCTGCACCAGGTGCAGCGGCATTTCGAAGTGGGAGAGGGTGATCACCGGTTCGATGTTGTATTTCAGCAGCTCATCGAACATGTCGTCGTAAAACTTCAGCCCTTCTTCATTTGGCTGGGTTTCGTCACCGTTCGGGAAGATGCGCGTCCAGGCGATAGAGGTGCGGAAGCACTTGAAGCCCATCTCGGCAAATAGCTTGATGTCTTCTTTGTAGTGGCCGTGGAAGTCGATGGCTTCGTGGTTTGGGTAGTATTTCCCCGGCACCACGTTCTGCGTGATTTCGCGCGGCACGCCGTGCGCGCCGCCGGTTAATACGTCGCAAATGCTTGGCCCTTTGCCGCCTTTGTTCCAGCCGCCTTCAACCTGATGAGCGGCAACCGCGCCACCCCATAAAAAATCTTTTGGTAAGGTCAATTTTTTCATCGCTGCTATTCTCAATAAATGGCTTATTGACATCGAGTCTAGCAAAGCGAAATTAAATGTCACGATATAACAATTCACGGCAATTGTGATTTGTTACATCAAAAAAACAGGGTGTTTTATTCTGTGAGTTTCTTCGCCAGTTTACGTCCGAGAGACTCCAGAATATAAATGACGGGAATTTGCGTGGTAATGTCGTAGACGCCTGCAATACGCGTCTGGGGCACATGCCAGGAAAGGTTAAAGTCCGCCAGTTTTGCCAGGCGCGAGTGCTCGTGGCTGGTAATGGAGAGCACCTTGCAGTGATGCAGGCTGAACTGGCTGGCAAAGCGCAGGATCTCCTCGGTCTCGCCCGAGACGGAAAGCACGATCGCCAGCGCATTTTTTGCCATATCATTGGTAACCGGGAAATAAGGATCATCAATATGGTTACTGAATTTCCCGATATTCGAGAAGAAACGCGCGCCGTATTTTGCCAGCGATCCTGAGGTTCCTGCACCGACAAATATTATTCGCTCGGAAGATAATATAATATCCACCGCCTGATCTAATAATGTATCGAACTCTTCATTGTTAACGCTTTTAAAGAAGCTGATAATTTCACTGGCACCGAAATTAACCTGCTGGGGCTCATTCTGCTCTAAATAGAGCTTAAAGCGCACGCGAAACTCCGAGTAGCCTTCACAGTTGAGTTTGCGGCAAAAGCGCAGGATAGTGGTGGTCGAGACGCCCGCCGCATCCGCCAGTTCGCGGATGGTCATGTACATCACTTTGTCGCGGTTTTTGATGACGTAGTTGTAGACCATCATTTCCAGATTATTGAGACTGGCAATGGCCGCGTGGCTGAACATACTCACAATGGCATAACTCTCATTCTGACCTCATCGTCACATCATAACATGCAGCCAGAGGGCAGGATCCATTTTTATGCCCTTGATTCATAATGATTAAATTTTTATGTGAACAATTGTTAGGTGAAAAATTTATTTATATCTATGATTTTTAGGTATAAATCCTCAAGTGAAATTATTTTAGCTAACAGGTGTTCACTGGAATCATTCTCAGTTAGCATAGCTTTGCGATGAATAATCATCTTTTGTTTTCCCGGAGTTTTGTATGGTGAGCAGACCATTAATCGCACAGGGATATTCGCTGGCTGAGGAAGTAGCCAACAGCATCAGCCACGGCATTGGCCTGGTGTTTGGGATTGTCGGTTTAGTGTTATTGCTGGTTCAGGCGGTGGACGCCAATGCCAGCGCGATGGCGATTACCAGCTACAGCCTGTATGGCGGGAGTATGATCCTGCTGTTCCTGGCCTCGACGCTGTATCACGCCATTCCGAATCAGCGGGCCAAGATGTGGCTCAAGAAATTTGACCACTGTGCTATCTATCTTCTTATTGCAGGCACCTACACGCCGTTTCTGCTGGTGGGGCTCAACTCACCGCTGTCGCGCGGCCTGATGATTGTGATATGGAGCCTGGCGCTGCTGGGGATCCTGTTTAAGCTCACCATCGCGCACCGGTTTAAGGTGCTGTCGTTGGTCACCTATCTGACCATGGGCTGGCTGTCGCTGATTGTAGTGTATCAACTGGCCATCAAACTGTCGGTAGGGGGCGTGACGCTTCTGGCCTTAGGCGGCGTGGTGTATTCGCTCGGCGTGATTTTCTACGTTTGCAAGCGTATCCCCTATAACCATGCCATCTGGCACGGCTTTGTGCTGGGCGGCAGCGTGTGCCACTTTCTGGCGATTTATTTGTATGTGGGGCAGGTGTAGCTTTTACACCGTGCGGGCGGTTGCCCTTGTATGTTTAAAGTCACTTCAGTTACCCGTCAACAGACGGGTAAACTGTCACTGAGTTTGACCTGATGCCACAGCCCGTTAGCCCTCTGGGTTTCCAAGCCCGCGGGTGAGCTCATGGCGTGGCATCAGTTTTCCTGTTAACCCGAACAGCTGCCTGGGCGGCCTGTGCCAGCCCGTATATTACAAGGCCGGGAGACTCGAACATGACTGAACATACCAACGTTGGCATCGATATCGCCAAAGAGACCTTTGATGTATTTATCAGTCCTGACGGGATTTTTCTTCATCTGGATAATACCCCTCAGGGCCATCAGCTACTCCTCGACGCCCTTTCATCCCGTACCGTTACACGCATCGTGATGGAAGCCACGGGGCGCTACCACAACCTTCTTGCTGCCACGCTTGAACTTGCCGGGCTGCCTGTCGCCGTCGTTAACCCTGCTCAGGTCAAACACTTCGCCCGCGCTCTCGGGACGCTGTTCAAGACAGACCCGAACGATGCCCGCATCATCTGCGAGTTTGGCCGCAGGATGACACCGGATATCAGACCCGCTCCGGACGAACAGACGCAGCGTCTCGCCATGATGGTATCCCGCCGCCGCCAGTTGGTGGACAACAGAACCATGGAGCAGAACCGCTACGGCTCCTGCACTGATGAGCTTATCCGGATGGGTATCAAACGGCATATTGACTGGCTTAACGCAGAGATAAAGGACACGGATGACGACATCGACCAGCAGATAAAAGTGATGCCGCTATGGCAGGAGAAAGTGAAGCTGCTGGAAGAAGTCAAGGGTATAGGACGGACAACGCTGGCGGTTCTGCTGTCGATGCTGCCGGAGCTGGGACAACTTAACAGACGTAAAATCAGCGCACTGGTAGGCGTGTGTCCTTATGCCCATGACAGCGGAAAGATGAAAGGAAAACGATGTATCTGGGGAGGACGAAGTGCGGTGCGTGCAGCGCTGTACATGGCGGCAATGTCAGCGGTGCGTTATAACCCAACCATACAGGCTTTTTTTGAGAAACTGAGAAGCAAGGGAAAAGCCTTTAAAGTGGCGATGACAGCCTGCGTCAGAAAGCTGGTAACAATCCTGAATGCGATGGTGCGGGACAATAAAAAATGGGCGGCAGCTTAGTCGTCAGCTGTTGACTTTAAACACAGCTGCTCACCCCGTCCCTCTCCCACAGGGAGAGGGAGGACACCTGTAGACGATTACTCTTCTAACGAATACGGCAGCGGCTCAATACTCAACGTGTTCGCATCGTCACGCACGCGGAACACGCTGTCGGCTTCCATGTCGTTGTTCATCACCGCCTGCACCAGCAGACGGCCATCATCCAGCTGTACGGCGGCTAATACGGTGCCGGTACGGCGCCAGTTTTCACCCATCTTCAGCTCTAAATCTTCCCCTGCTTCAGGTACGCGGCTGGCATGGCCCGCGAGTGTCCATAGCGCGCGTTTGTTTGCCCCGCGGAATTTCGCACGTGCGACCATCTCCTGGCCGGTGTAGCAGCCTTTTTTAAAGCTGATGCCCCCCAGCGCCTGCAGGTTGGTTGCCTGAGGAATAAACTGCGCGCTGTTGGCGGCGTCAATGATCGGCAGACCCGCTTCGATATTCAGCGCCAGCCACTGCTGGCTGTTGTTGAACTGCGCTTCGCCGCGCAGCGCCTCGGTCACGCGTTCGGCGGTGTCGGCATCCGTGACTAGCAGAAAACGCTCCGCCGGGTGCTCAAACCACAGGATGGAGGTTGCGCCTTCGCTGACCACCTGCTTTTCGGCATCCGGCAGCTCGCTGAAGAGATTTTTCAGCGCGGCACGCGCCTGGAAACCGGCCACACCCAGCAGGACATGTTGGTCGTCAGGGACGATGGTCACTTTGGAAAAGACCGCGTACTTTTTCAGCTCTTTGAGCTGGGCCTCCTGCAGGCTGCGGCGCTCGATAAAGGCAAAACCGTCCTGACGGCGGAACAGACGCAGGTTGCTCCACATTTTGCCTTTGGGGTCGCAGTGGGCGGCCAGCAGGTGCTGATGTTCGGTCATCTGGCTGACGTCGGCAGTTACCTGGCCCTGCAGATATTTTTCGGCGTCGGCACCGGTGAGCGTTGCCAGCGCCCAGTCATCAAGAGAAATAAGCGTCAGCGGCAGACGCGCAGAGGCGGCGGGCTGGCGAGGAGAAAATGGTGTAAAGGCCATAATGATATCCTGAATTGCTTAACGCTTTGATAATGCCTAATGGTAAAAGAGCCTGCAGGCAATGCAAGCGCTTTCAGCAGACCATTTGTGCCATAAACCGGTTATGCGTAGCCCTACGCAAAATAATGTAATCCGCTGTCTTTATAGGGATTATTCTGGAAGCCAGCTCGGCGAACGCAATATTCCGGTAATGAAACGGTCAAAAACACGTTACACTAGCTGGAGTTCCCGTAGAGAAATAGAACATTGAACGGGGTACCGACTGTGCCAAACGTAATGCAGGAAACTGAACATGGATATTAACAACAAGGCCCGTATTCACTGGGCGTGCCGCCGCGGCATGCGTGAACTTGATATCTCCATCATGCCTTTCTTCGAATATGAGTACGACACCTTAAGCGATGACGATAAGCGTCTGTTTGTTCGCCTGCTTGAGTCTGACGATCCGGATTTGTTCAACTGGCTGATGAACCACGGCAAACCCGCCGACACCGAGTTGCAACGGATGGTGCAATTAATTCAAACACGGAATCGGGAACGTGGTCCTGTGGCAATCTGATCTTCGCGTCTCGTGGCGCTCGCAGTGGATGTCTTTATTGCTCCACGGCCTGGTTGCGGCCTTTGTGTTACTGATGCCGTGGCCGCTGAGCTATACGCCGCTGTGGCTGCTGTTACTGTCGTTTGTCGTTTTTGACAGCGTGCGCAGCCAGCGTCGCATTAATGCTCGTCAGGGAGAAATTAAGTTACTGATGGATTCCCGCCTGCGCTGGCAGGGAAAAGAGTGGGATATTCTCGGTATGCCCTGGATGCTCAACTACGGCATGATGCTACGGTTACGCAACGTAGAGGGCGGGCGTTGCCAGCACCTGTGGCTGGCGGCTGACAGTATGGACGCTGCCGAATGGCGAGACCTGCGCCGGATGCTGTTGCAACAGACGACGCAGGGGTAATGTGCGTTAGCTAAACTTTTCAGCCATTTCGCCCAGAATCTGCTCGCACCAGCTTTGCAGGCGTTCATCGCTGAGATCGTACTGGTTGGTTTCATCCAGTGCGAGCCCAACAAACAGCTCGCCGTCGGCAATAATCGGTTTTTTACTGGTGAACTCGTAACCTTCGGTTGGCCAGTAGCCGATAAACGACACTCCTTTTGGCGCCAGCTTGTCGTGCAGCATGCCGAGCGCGTCCAGGAACCATTCCCCGTAACCCAGCTGATCCCCCATGCCGTACATGGCAATGATTTTGCCGTCGAGGTTGAGCGCATCAAGCTGGTCCCAGATAGCCTCCCAGTCCTCTTGTATCTCACCGAAATCCCAGGTCGGGATGCCGAGGATCAGCACGTCATACTGCTCCATCAGCGTAAGCGCGTCATCTTTCAGGTTATGCAACGTCACCAGTTCCGGACCAATGATGTCGCGAATTTTCTCTGCCGCCATTTCGGTGTAGCAGGTGCTGGAACCATAGAACAGACCAATATTCATCGCGTAACTATCTCAATTCTTGCGTTGACTTTGCGCGTAGTGTACCAGAAACCGGTCGCAATCAGGCATAATGGCCTGACTGCAGAATCAAAGGGGCTGATGTGGAAAAGGATCTCGCACTGATCGAACAGTTTCTCGACGCGCTGTGGCTGGAGAAAAATCTGGCCGAGAATACCCTCAGCGCCTATCGTCGCGATCTCACCATGCTGGTGGAGTGGCTGGCACACCGGGGGTTATCCCTTGCGAGTGCACAGCATGACGACCTGCAGGCGCTGCTTGGGGAACGTATCGCGGGGGGCTACAAAGCCACCAGTTCTGCACGCTTGCTCAGCGCCATGCGCCGGCTGTTCCAGCACCTTTACCGTGAGAAGATCCGCGAAGACGATCCCAGCGCGCTGCTGGCATCCCCTAAGCTCCCGCAGCGGCTGCCGAAAGATCTCAGCGAAGCACAAGTTGAGAGATTATTACAGTCACCGGCAGTTGACCTGCCGCTGGAGTTACGCGATAAAGCCATGCTTGAGCTATTGTATGCTACCGGCTTGCGCGTTTCGGAACTGGTTGGCCTGACGATGAGCGACATCAGCCTGCGTCAGGGCGTGGTGCGCGTCATCGGTAAAGGGAATAAAGAAAGGCTGGTGCCGCTGGGTGAAGAGGCGGTTTACTGGCTGGAAACGTATCTGGAACACGGTCGCCCGTGGTTGCTCAACGGGGTGTCTATTGACGTCCTGTTTCCGAGCCAGCGCGCTCAGCAGATGACGCGGCAAACGTTCTGGCATCGCATCAAGCATTACGCCACACTGGCGGGTATCGACAGTGAAAAGCTTTCGCCGCACGTATTGCGTCACGCCTTCGCGACGCATCTGTTAAACCACGGCGCTGATTTACGCGTGGTACAGATGCTGCTGGGGCACAGCGATCTTTCCACGACGCAAATTTACACCCATGTCGCGACGGAACGCCTGCGGCAGCTACACCAACAGCACCACCCTCGCGCGTGAGTGCCGACGAATTGTAACAGGATCAACTATGAAAAAGACTTTTGCGCTGTTCACCCTGCTGGCAGCCTCCTTTACCGGTTTCGCCCATGCGGACGACGCCGCCATCAAACAGTCGCTGGCTAAGCTTGGCGTTACCGGCAGCGATATTCAGCCTGCACCGGTTGCCGGCATGAAAACGGTGCTAACCAACAGCGGCGTGCTGTACGTCACCGAAGACGGCAAGCACATTATTCAGGGGCCGATGTACGACGTGAGCGGCGCGCAGCCGGTCAACGTGACCAACCAGCTGCTGATGAAAAACCTGAACGCGCTCGAAAAAGAGATGATCGTCTATAAAGCGGCGCAGGAAAAACACGTGATTACCGTCTTCACCGACATCACCTGCGGCTACTGCCACAAGCTGCATGAAGAGATGAAAGACTACAACGCGCTGGGCATTACCGTGCGTTACCTGGCCTTCCCGCGCGCGGGCGTGCAGAGCCAGCCAGAGCAGGACATGAAGGCGATCTGGTGTGCGAAAGACCGCAACAAAGCGTTTGACGACGCGATGAACGGCAAAGGCGTTAAGCCAGCCTCCTGCGACATTGATATCGCTAACCACTACGCGCTGGGCGTGCAGTTTGGCGTGAGCGGTACGCCTGCGATTGTCCTGAGCAACGGCTATGTCGTTCCGGGCTATCAGGGACCGAAAGAGATGAAAGAGTTCCTCGACGCGCACCAGAAACAGTTTGGTGGTAAATAATCCGCGTGAAAGCCCCGATAAAATTACGCCGCCGCGAGGCGGTTGAACCGGTTGATTTGCCAGACGATCTCCCGGCACTGCTGAAGCGACTCTACGCCAGCCGCGGCGTGCGTCGCGCTGAAGACCTTGAGCGCAGCGTGAAAGGGATGCTGCCCTGGCAGCAGCTGAGCGGCATCGAAAAAGCCACTGAGATGCTCTACAACGCGCTTCGTGAGGGAACGCGGATCGTGGTGGTAGGGGATTTCGACGCCGACGGCGCAACCAGCACCGCGCTGAGCGTGCTCAGCCTGCGCGCGCTGGGCTGCAATAACGTCACGTATCTGGTGCCGAACCGTTTCGAAGACGGCTACGGCCTCAGCCCGGAAGTGGTCGATCAGGCCCACGCCCGCGGGGCACAGATGATCATGACCGTCGACAACGGGATCTCTTCCCATTCGGGCGTCGATCGCGCCCACGCGCTGGGGATCCCGGTGCTGGTTACCGATCACCACCTGCCCGGTGAAACGCTGCCTGACGCCGAAGCGATTATTAACCCCAACCTGCGCGACTGCGATTTTCCCTCGAAATCCCTCGCGGGCGTAGGCGTGGCGTTTTATCTGATGCTGGCGCTGCGTACCCTGCTTCGCGATAAGGGCTGGTTCGAATCCCGCGGTATTGCCGTACCGAACCTGGCCGAATATCTCGACCTGGTGGCGCTGGGCACCGTCGCAGACGTGGTGGCGCTCGACACCAATAACCGCATTTTGACCTGGCAGGGCTTAAGCCGCATTCGGGCAGGCAAGTGCCGTCCGGGGATCAAGGCGCTGCTTGAAATTGCCAACCGCGACCCGCTCAAGCTGGCGGCAAGCGATTTGGGCTTCGCCCTCGGGCCGCGCCTGAACGCGGCGGGAAGGCTGGACGATATGTCGGTCGGCGTGGCGCTGCTGCTGTGCGACAACATCGGTGAAGCGCGCGTGCTGGCCAACGAGCTGGACGCGCTGAACCAGACCCGTAAAGAGATTGAGCAGGGGATGCAGGCCGAAGCGCTAACCCTGTGCGAAAAACTTGAGCGCAGCGGCGACACGCTGCCGGGCGGGCTGGCGATGTACCACCCCGAGTGGCATCAGGGCGTGGTCGGCATTCTGGCGTCGCGCATTAAAGAGCGCTTCCACCGTCCGGTGATCGCGTTCGCCCCCGCGGGCGACGGCACGCTGAAAGGCTCTGGCCGTTCGATTCAGGGTCTGCACATGCGCGATGCGCTTGAGCGTCTCGATACGCTGTATCCCGGGCTGATGATCAAGTTCGGCGGCCATGCGATGGCGGCGGGCCTGTCTCTGGAAGAGGCGAAATTCGACGAGTTCCAGCGTCTGTTTGGCGAGCTGGTCACCGACTGGATTGACCCGGCCCTGCTGCAGGGGGAAGTGGTGTCCGACGGGCCATTGTCGGCGGCGGAAATGACCATGGACGTCGCGCAAATGCTGCGTGATGCGGGCCCCTGGGGGCAGATGTTCCCGGAACCGCTGTTCGACGGGCGTTTCCGCCTGCTGCAGCAGCGTATCGTCGGCGAACGTCATCTTAAGGTGATGGTAGAGCCCGTGGGCGGCGGCCCGCTGCTGGACGGCATTGCCTTCAACGTGGACACGACGGTATGGCCGGACAACGGCGTGCGCGAGGTCGAGCTGGCGTACAAACTGGACATCAACGAGTTTCGCGGTAACCGCACCCTTCAGATCATCATCGACAATATCTGGCCAATTTAGCGGCAGTAATCTCTATAAAAAAGGGCGTGGATTCGGTACAATCCCGCTCTTATCACCGCATTTTGACAAGTCCATAAAAGAAAACAGACCATGTTTGAAATTAATCCGGTAAAAAACCGTATTCAGGACCTCACGGAGCGCTCCGACGTTCTTAGGGGGTATCTTTGACTACGATGCCAAGAAAGAGCGTCTTGAAGAAGTAAACGCCGAGCTGGAACAGCCGGACGTCTGGAACGAACCTGAACGCGCACAGGCGCTGGGTAAAGAGCGTTCCTCTCTCGAAGCTATCGTAGATACGCTGGATCAAATGGCCCAGGGGCTGGAAGATGTTTCCGGTTTGCTGGAGCTGGCCGTCGAAGCCGACGACGAAGAGACCTTTAACGAAGCCGTGGCAGAACTCGACGTGCTGGAAGAGAAGCTGGCGCAGCTGGAATTCCGTCGTATGTTCTCCGGCGAATACGACAGCGCTGACTGCTATCTTGATATTCAGGCGGGTTCTGGCGGTACCGAAGCGCAGGACTGGGCCAGCATGCTGACGCGTATGTACCTGCGTTGGGCCGAAGCGCGCGGCTTCAAAACCGAAATTATCGAAGAGTCTGAAGGTGAAGTCGCGGGTCTGAAATCCGTCACCATCAAGATCATCGGTGACTACGCCTACGGCTGGCTGCGTACCGAGACCGGCGTTCACCGCCTGGTGCGTAAGAGCCCGTTCGACTCCGGCGGTCGTCGTCATACCTCCTTCAGCTCCGCGTTTGTCTATCCGGAAGTTGATGAAGATATCGATATCGAAATTAACCCGGCGGACCTGCGTATTGACGTTTATCGCGCATCCGGCGCGGGTGGTCAGCACGTTAACCGTACGGAATCTGCGGTGCGTATTACCCACATTCCAACCGGGCTGGTAACACAGTGCCAGAACGACCGTTCCCAGCATAAGAACAAAGACCAGGCCATGAAGCAGATGAAAGCGAAGCTTTATGAGCTGGAGATGCAGAAGAAAAATGCTGAGAAACAGGCGATGGAAGACAACAAGTCCGACATCGGTTGGGGCAGCCAGATCCGTTCTTACGTCCTTGATGACTCCCGCATCAAAGACCTGCGTACCGGGGTTGAAACCCGCAACACGCAGGCGGTGCTGGACGGCAGCCTGGACCAATTTATCGAAGCAAGTTTGAAAGCAGGGTTATGAGGAACCAACATGTCTGAACAACAAGCACAGGGCGCTGACGCGGTAGTCGATCTTAACAACGAACTGAAAACCCGCCGCGAGAAGCTGGCAGCGCTGCGCGAGCAGGGCGTACCGTTCCCGAACGATTTTCGTCGTGACCACACCTCAGACCAACTGCACGCTGACTTCGACGCGAAAGAGAACGAAGAGCTGGAAGCGCTGAACGTTGAAGTGGCCGTTGCGGGCCGCATGATGACCCGTCGTATCATGGGTAAAGCCTCCTTCGTGACCCTGCAGGACGTTGGCGGCCGTATTCAGCTGTACGTTTCCCGTGACGATCTGCCGGAAGGTATCTACAACGAGCAGTTCAAGAAGTGGGATCTGGGCGATATCCTGGGCGCAAAAGGTAAGCTGTTCAAAACCAAAACCGGTGAATTGTCCATCCACTGCACCGAGCTGCGTCTGCTGACCAAAGCCCTGCGCCCGCTGCCGGACAAATTCCACGGCCTGCAGGATCAGGAAGCGCGCTATCGTCAGCGCTACCTGGATCTCATCTCTAACGATGAATCCCGCAAGACCTTCAAAATTCGCTCCCAGATCATGGCCGGTATCCGCCAGTTCATGGTGAACCGCGACTTTATGGAAGTGGAAACCCCAATGATGCAGGTGATCCCTGGCGGCGCGTCTGCGCGTCCGTTCATCACCCATCACAACGCCCTGGACCTGGACATGTACCTGCGTATCGCGCCGGAACTGTACCTGAAGCGTCTGGTGGTCGGTGGCTTCGATCGCGTGTTCGAGATCAACCGTAACTTCCGTAACGAAGGTATCTCCGTTCGCCATAACCCAGAGTTCACCATGATGGAACTCTATATGGCGTATGCGGATTACAAAGATCTGATCGAGCTGACCGAATCCCTGTTCCGTACCCTGGCGCAGGATATTCTGGGCACCACGCAGGTCCCTTACGGTGAAGAAGTCTTCGACTTCGGCAAGCCGTTCGAAAAACTGACCATGCGCGAAGCGATCAAGAAGTACCGTCCGGAAACCAATATGGCGGAGCTGGATAACTTCGACTCTGCGAAAGCGATCGCGGAAAGCATCGGTATCAAGGTTGAGAAGAGCTGGGGTCTGGGCCGTATCGTGACCGAGATCTTCGAAGAAGTGGCCGAAGCGCACCTGATTCAGCCGACCTTCATCACCGAATACCCGGCTGAAGTCTCTCCGCTGGCGCGTCGTAATGACCAGAACCCGGAGATCACCGACCGCTTCGAATTCTTCATCGGCGGCCGCGAAATCGGCAACGGATTTAGCGAGCTGAACGATGCGGAAGACCAGGCCCAGCGCTTCCAGGATCAGGTTGACGCGAAGGCGGCAGGCGACGACGAAGCGATGTTCTTCGACGAAGACTACGTGACCGCGCTGGAGCACGGCCTGCCGCCAACGGCGGGTCTGGGGATTGGTATCGACCGTATGGTGATGCTGTTCACCAACAGCCACACCATCCGCGACGTGATCCTGTTCCCGGCAATGCGCCCGGTGAAATAAGGCGTTAAGATGCAAAAAAGCCCCGAAAGGGGCTTTTTTATTGCGCGGCGAAGGCTCTGAGCGTTTCGCGAGCGGTCATCGCTTCCATGACCATCCACGGGCTAAAGGCCCACGGCGTCGCGTCCAGCGCGCGGAATAGCGCGTCCAGCTCAACCCACTGATAGTCCATCACTTCATCTTCATTTATCGTCACGTTATTGGTTATCCGAGCGGCGAATACCGGGCAAATTTCGTTTTCCACGATCCCGGACGGGTCGGTTTCCCGATAGCGAAACTCAGGGGCGACGGCGGTGATATCCGTCAGTTCCGCGCCCACTTCAAAGCGGCAGCGGCGGATAATGGCCTCTTCCGTCTTTTCACCGGACTGCGGGTGCCCGCAGACGGAGTTCGTCCAGACGCCCGGCCAGGCTTTTTTGCTTAATGCGCGTCGGGTGACCAGACACTCGCCTTTGGCGTTAAAAAGCCAGGAAGAGAAAGCCAGGTGCAGCGGGGTATGTAACGTGTGCGCGGCGTATTTTTCCTGAGTGCCAATCACCATTCCCTGGTCGTTTACCAAAATAACGTGTTCTTGAATACTCATTGATGCTCCAGTGCCAAAACGCCGAGTGGTTCAGCACCATCAGCCGAAGTATTATACTGCATTCTTATACGAACGGTTTGGCTCGTAGAGCGGAAAAGGGCATGACCCCTGTTCGTTTTGGCTGTTATCATAGTGCGCCATTCACGCTGACCGAGGATCTGTTTTGTTTGCAGGAAGCCTGACGAGAAAACCCCTTACCGCTGTTTTTTTCCTGACGTTGACGCTATTCCTGGCGGGCTGTTCAGGGAGCAAATCGACGGATACGGGAAGCTATTCCGGTTCGGTCTACACCGTCAAACGCGGGGACACCCTGTACCGGATTTCGCGCGCAACGGGGACCAGCGTGAAGGATCTGGCGCGGCTGAATAATCTCTCTCCACCCTACACCATCGAGGTGGACCAGCAGCTGAAGGTGAGCGGCGGAGCGTCCTCGGGTAAAAAATCCTCTTCGAAAGGCAAAACCGCCAAAGTGACGCCGTCGTACCAGGTACCGCAATCGTCATGGCCGCCGGTTGGACAGCGCTGCTGGATTTGGCCTGCCAGCGGTAAAGTGGTCGCCCCTTATTCACTCTCTGAAGGTGGCAACAAGGGGATTGATATCGCTGCTGCGCGCGGGACGCCGGTTTATGCCTCCGGGGCAGGGAAGGTGGTTTACGTCGGTAACCAGCTGCGCGGCTACGGTAACCTGATCATGATTAAGCATGGCGAAGACTACATCACGGCCTATGCGCACAACGACACGATGCTGGTCAACAACGGGCAGAACGTCAAAGCCGGGCAGAAGATTGCCACCATGGGCAGCACCGGTACGGATTCAGTGAAGCTGCATTTCCAGATCCGCTATAAGGCGACGGCCATCGATCCGCAGCGCTATCTTCCTGCGCCCGGCAGCAAACCGAAGTGCTAAGTGATTATTTAATCGCCGGTTAGTTGTGAAGAGGCTTGTATGAAGGTGTGTAAGGTCTATAATGCCTTACGCACCTCAAAGCGGGCGTAGTTCAATGGTAGAACGAGAGCTTCCCAAGCTCTATACGAGGGTTCGATTCCCTTCGCCCGCTCCAAAAACTCCCTAACGTATTCATTCCTCAGCTTTTTTCTGATTCATACGTGACGGCGCTCGTGATCCTCCTACAAGGAGTTCATACAGCCGATGGCGCAACGTGGTAATCTCTATCGACGTCCTAGCGGGATCTATGTTCTGAGGATAACCGTTCCGGTTCGGTATCGTGCCCTGATAGGGCAGCGTGAAATACATGCATCTACCCGCACAACCCACCTCGCAAATGCTAAGGCAATCGCCACGCGTTTGTTGGAGAAGTGGTATGCGTCTCTGGAAGAGTTTAAGCAAGTGGATAAAGAGAAAATTCGGGGAAACGCCCCGTTGTTGGCGGGGGCTGGCAAAATCAGCTTGGCTCTGTTTTGCGAATCATTTGATGTGGTGCTTGAAACGGTTGTTCCGCATCTTTTGGCAGACAATATTCCGCTGTATGCTTTTGTAGATAGCCAGCGGGGTTTTCTGATTGATGATTTTACTGCCATTGATCGTGACCCTGATACGCATGGCTTTGTTTTAAACGACGTTGCTCATTACGGCACTGAGGCTATGGTTAACGGCTATATGCAGATTTACATGCCGCTACATGCCCTCAATAAATTGGTTAAAGGGCTATCAACGGAAATAACTGCATTCAGGGCTACCAACGGTAATCCCCTTGCTCTTTGGCTACTGGACTTGCCCGGAGTTACGATAGATTCAAGTTCTTTATTTATCAACAATGTGCAGGCTGAAAAGCTGCGTAGCATGTGGGATAAAGCGTTTGCGAAATCTGAGCCTGAATTACCTCCTGTTCCGGCTGTTGTGCCACCACCACCGCCCCCTCCTTTGATCATCTCTAACCCGTTTTGCAATCCACTACACGCGTCAAAAACGGTTTCAGAAGTGTTGGAGGAGTTCATTGCGTATAAGAACTCAGGGGATCTCAAACTTGCCAGTGAGGAAAAAATCCGGTCGCGAATATCTCATTTTATCGACGTTATGGGAGACTTAACACTTGTTGAGTTAGATCGTAATGTCGTAAAAAAATACGTTTCCAGAATGCAAAGAATGCCCAGTAACTTGTATTTAATGCAACGCCGATACGCTGCCGAAGATTTGGATCAACTCATCGAAAAAGCACTTGATGCCGGTGAGTCGCTCATGACGAAAGATGCGATTGGGCGTCATATGGCCTCATTAGGTTCAATGTTAAAGTGGGCCTGTAAAGAAAATTATTTAATTGCCAATCCAGTGGAAAATGTTCTGGCAAAGCGTAAGAAAACTGCAAGATCTCAGGATGACCGTTATCAGTTCGAAGATGATGAACTGGAACTCATATTCTCTGCATACTGGTTTAAAACTGGCGAGGGTGTGCCGAACAAATTCGGGCGCCATATTGACTTTCGACCTTATCGCTATTGGTTACCCCTATTAGCGTTATATAGCGGTGGGCGAATGAATGAGTTATGCCAACTTTATCTTTCTGATATCCGTATGAGTGAAAATGGTGTTGCGTATCTGGACTTCAATTTAGATTCACCGGATAAAGTTATGGACACTGAAGCTGAAGCGGATAAATCGCTGAAAACGCTCAATGCGTTGAGACAGGTTCCCATTCATCCAAGGCTGATTGAGCTTGGCTTTCTTGAATACGTTAAAGCTTTGAAAGCTGATGGACAGGAACGTGTTTTTCCAGAGTTAACCTTCAATAAAATTAAAGGTTATCGTGGTTATGCGTCAAAATGGTTCAATGAACTTTATTTTGGCAAGAAGCTTGGATTAGACCGTAATGGGAAGAAGGTTTTTCACTCATTCCGCCATAACTATGTGAATAGCCTCGACCGACTGGAGTTAAGTGAACGGATGATCGCCCAACTTGTCGGACATGTTCGAGGAAGCACTACTGCCATGACAACCTATCGTAAAGACAGAGCTGTTGAGGAGCAATTCCACGCAATTTCCGGGCTTAAACACAATTTGCCTGAGATAGCTCCGTTTAATGTTGAGGTGGGACTGAAGGCGATGAAAGACGGGGTTCGCAAGCACAAGCCGTAATCTCTCGCTCACGCCACAGGAAGCTCTGTGGCGCGTTTTTTATTAAGAGGTGTGGAAATCATGGTGCAGAATTCGCGGCGCTCTCATAGAGTTGCTAGCGTAGCCAAGTAAAATAGGTTGCATTCGAATGGAATCAAAATGCCGCGTGATAACCTGTCATGACTATATTATGCAACCACACATAATCCCGGCTATAGAAAGCTCAAAAACTTCTCCGGCAAGTTTTTGAGCTGATGGCCGTTACCAGTCTTTTGCAGCAGAGCTACTTTCAGTCACGATCTCACGTTTGTATTGTTCCACAATATCATTCAACGCTTTTTTAGCTTTTGCTTGTCCACCAACGGTCATATTTGGCGAATCTATGGCAGGGAACGCAATCCCGCTTGTTACGTGGGCCGGACGATAAATGTGGATATCATCAAAGGTGATGCGAGCTTTTTCATCTTTTGTGTCGATTTTCATAGTGAATTTATATCGAACATCTTCATTAGCCAAACAATCATTAAAACCGTCACATGGGTATTTAACATTCCCCTTGCCAACAATCGAACCTTCTTCTTTATCGGCATATTGGATTACGCTGTTAGAATCAGTGAAGGCCTTTGCAACCCAAATTTTGGAGCTGCTGTAAAGTGCATCCTTTTTAACCCCGGGAACGTTAACAACACTGACTATACTACCCAGCGGTTGTTTAGCTGCTTCCATATCTGGTGAGGTTACACAACCTGTCAACACAGTAATACTGGATACAACCAAACTGGCTAAAACAGTTTTCATCATTACTTTTTTCATTCGATTTGTCCTTGTCGCATTTTTATTAAGTGCAGTATGTAAATATGGTGCGGAATGAAGTTGGTTTCTCAAAACCGCAGGACAGGTCTCGCTTTTCTATTATCAGCCGTAGTGGATATAGGCAAAAACAGCGACAGCAACGAGCGCGCCAAAGCGTAATAACCCTTTACGATGCTTGGTTAACCATTTCCGCTCGTAACGCAACGGCGTGTAGAAAGGTGTTACCCATTTAAGAAACTCTGCATTGAGGTTGTATCCCCATTTTGGATCGATATCTCGACCATACTCCTCATAGCTGAAAAACTCGCCTTCTAGGGAAATCCCACCCCAATCAAAGCGCACATAACAATCCGGTTGGGCTTGGTAATGATTGGATACGGGCATAAGCTTCCTTGAGAAAGGAGATCAGAAAAATCCTAATTGGTTAATTGAACTATGCGGGAGAGAATTTTTCAACAATGTTTATCTGCAAGTATAAGGATGATTTTGCCACCACCGAAGTTTTTGGACGCAATGCCTGAGAGGAGGGCTGGCAAACCTAAGACCTCCACTTTTTCGCGCCCAACTTATCCGGCTGCTTTTCACCGCGAACACGTTGAAGATTAACAACGTTTAGTTCATGTTTTATTGAAAGGAACAGCCACCGACAAACACCGTTAGCGGAGGTATGTAAGCTGATAGTTGTCTTGTTATATATACAGTTATTAAGAGAGCTGTATCCAGACCAGCAGGAATGCGTCTTCTTTCCTGCTGATTGTCACTTTTTTTTGGAATAACGAAAGGGGGGCGGCTTAAACGTGGAGGCGCCGTAAAGCACCCTTAACGGCGTTTTGCAGATCGCTAACAACCGCCAGATGCGAGCTTTCTTTCCGCAGGCGCTTGTCAACGTTAACCATCATCCAGCTACGTTTATCCCTACGTCCGATGTTATTGAAAGAATGCAACCCGCGCTCGGCTGTTGCGTCGTTCACCTTACGAACTGCGTTGATAGCGGTTAACCGGAACAAATCACCGTCAGCCATCATTTCAGGCTCAATTGGTTTGCGAAATTTGAACAGGTGAGCGAGGGTTTCAAATCGAAAACGCTGCATGTCGCTAAGATGGTGAAGAGAGTAGTGAGTGAGTGCAGCACCTTTTAACGTGACTTCAACACGAGCGCGTTGCTCTTCTACAGGTAGTTTCTGATCGTTGTCAGTGCGTTTGTGGTAGACCTGCCACGAGATGTTGTCCCACTTGTTACCTGTCCTGAAGTTTCGATATGGAGTGATACGTGTTCCGGGGAAAAGGTAGACATTTTTCCACGAAGCGGGATTGAATTGCCTTGGTCGGGTTCCGTTACTAAACAGGCTTGTCTGAAGCCGATAGGTCATTGCTCGTGTCGCTGATACTGACCGTTGTTTATGCCAGAAATCGCAGAAAACTTCGACTCCCACGATTTGTGGCTCACACGCAAATGGGAAACGGTCTTGCAATTGCTTGAGTGCAGCTTCCAGCTTCCCGCCATGGTTTGCCAGTAGATCACGGAAACAAATCCGAAAAGTATCGTTAGTGCTGCTTATCGTAGGTTTTACCCACGCTTTAACGTTGTTGTCGGGACGGGGGGCGCATGATGACAACTTTGAGATACGTAGACCGCAGGGTTTAACCCAGAGTTTTAATCCGGTGATTTTAAGTAATTCATCCTGAACGTAGCGATGCTGGGTCAGTCTGGAGAAGCTGATCTTTAAGTCCAGCCAATCGATCCCGGCTGAAACCTTAAAGGATTTGCGGTCTGCTTCAGCAGCTACGTATTTTCGACTCTTCATAGTGCAACCTTATTGAAGGGAACTTCAAACCGGCATCAGGGTCGTTCGAACTGAGCAGATTTGAGAACATCTCTAGCACGGTAGCACAACGGTTTTACGATAAAAACCTTACTTATCAATATACTGCGTTCATATTCTGAACGCAGTAGTCGTTGCTAACTTAAGGGTATGAGAACACTGTCATTTTTCATATACAGAGGGTGTTTGGGTTCACCTGTGGCGTTTAAGACAAAGCACATTGTGGTTTCTGGTAGCAACTGTCGGACTACTGTTGAGCGCTTGAGATGTCTGCCTTCGTTGCCCCATGCCGCCACTACCAGACCGGCACCGGCAATAAGCCTTATCAGATGGCTATCGTTATCTATACCAATGGGATCAGGTGCTTTCATCATTTCATGTCGCTGGGTATGAACGAACGCGAACAGGTTGGCCATGTATACCCCGCCGTAGCCCCAGTTTTTGGCAAACGATATGCAGCGGCTCAAGGTGCGATCATCGTTCTCAGCATCGGCATATGAAGGGTTTAGCCCGATGAAAAGGGCATATGGTTTTGATTCGTCCCAGACTCGTGATAACGAGTAGCGATACTGGCCGCACGGTGAAAAAATCGCGTCTTTAATCATTCCAGTTGTCCTTATGAAGTGATGGTTTCAGCTTAACATTTCTTTATCCGTTTTAAGCGCCAACAAACGACCGTTTTCCGGCACCTCTTCGCAAGCATCTTCCGGGATGCTGAAAAATTAGCCTTGGCAATTGTTGGCAGGCGTCCTATTGTTGACACCGTTTTTTGACAGGTATTGAGAGGTGTTGAGAATGGCGATTTTCGGCTACGGGCGTGTTTCTACCGCTCAGCAAGATACGGAGAACCAGAGGTTGGAGCTTGAGCAAGCTGGTTGGACGTTTGACTTTTGGTTTGCTGATATTGTTAGCGGGAAAGTTCAGGCAATTCAGCGTAAGGCGTTTGCTGAAATGCTTGGCAAAATTCGAACCGGTGAAACGCTGGTAGTGGCAAAACTCGACCGTTTGGGGCGTGATGCTATCGACGTGCTCCAGACAGTCCGATTGTTATCTGATCGCGGCATCAAAGTGATCGTCCACCAGCTTGGAACAACTGACCTCACTTCTGCTGCCGGTAAGCTTCTGTTGTCGATGTTGGCAGCGGTTGCGGAGATGGAGCGTGATCTACTGATTGAACGCACTCAGGCGGGTTTGTCGCGAGCAAAAGCCGAAGGCAAGAAATTGGGTAGACCTTCTAAAATCGCACCAGAAGCCCGTAGAGTGATTGTAGTGAAAAAGAATAGCGGAACCAGTGTCAGCGCGTTAGCGCGTGAATATGGCGTTTCCAGAGCGACGATAGCAGCGATCTTAGATTAATTTCGGAAGGTCTATTCTATATTTGAATTGATACGGCATGGTCAGCTTAAGAATATATCTTATCTAAAATCTGCTGTCTGCCAAGTTGATGTCGAAAACATTACGTTAATATCAGTGACAGAGCAGGATATGACTCACTAATAATTGAAATTATTAAAGTAAACAAAAGCGCATTATAAATGCGCTTTTATTATTGAGGTGTATGCTATTTCTGTTTTCCATCAAGCTTTTCCGATAACCGTTTCTTTGTATTTAAGTTTTTTAAGTCGATAATGAAATTTACACTTGATGCAATTACCGCATAAATACAAAACAATTGCGCATAAATCAAAGACAGTAAACACCATAAGCCAATACCTGTAAATACTTGCCAGTATCGTGAAAAAATATCAGTTTTTGTCAGGAATGTTTTTAACGTAACCCCAGTTAATAATAATAACAGAATGAATGCTGAGGAAATTACCACCCCGACTAGAAGTTTTACTCTTTTTAGGTCATCTTCTGAGAAAATTGTGGTCACTTTTGAGGGTTGAACAATTTTTAAAACAGCATTTGGATAAACATAGGCAATCCAGATACCCATGATTGTAAAAATCATTGCTGATGTGTTTTGCAAAATTGAGATTATAGGTTCAACATCTTTAAAGGTAATATCTAGCCTAAAGCAGTAACTAATATAAGTTACTGCCACAGCTAAAGGTAGATGCCAGGCTATAATTGTGTAATTCTTCATGGTAATTCCCGAACTGCTTGGGGGGCAGCAGCTTCAGCCACGCCAACGCCGAATGGAGCAAGCAAACCATCGCGTTTGAATTGTAGAGCAGTAAACAGCCGCTGAGCCGTATAATGGCCTGTATCGTCCACGCCGCCACCAGTTGTATCATCTATTGGCAGAACATTTTTTACAACGAAGCTATTTAACCAACAAATACCACCAACACCTTCTTTTCTAAACCCAAGGTTACGCCAGCCGTCTAAACCGCCATTATAATCCTCGGCATATTGCTCGAAAATTTGCTGCAATTCTTCTGCCGTAGGTTTCGCTTCAATATTTATCTCTACTTTACGGGTATCTTTTGTAATTTCAGCAGAGACGAATGGAAGCCTTCCGAAAAATCTTGTCCAGTCGGCTTGATCGACTTCTCTTGCGGCAATCACCTCACGCTTTACAAAATGCGTTATGTCACGGGCGATAGCTCCAAGATCAGCTCGTGTTGTGAGTTTTGTATATTGTTTTGAACTGATACGAAACCACAGATTTCCAGTTTCACCGGCTTGCTGTGCAGGAAACGATACGGTTGTGTAAGCTCCTGTTTTTCCCTCTCTAACTTCTCGTCGTTTTTCTCTTATGTCTGCGTGTAACCAGACAAAATCCCTGAAAAATAAATTCATCAGGTTAGTATCTGCGATTGAGTTAGAGAATCGGATAGACGCAAACAAGTTTTTAGATGGGATAAACCAGTAATAGGAGGCTTCACCCCAAATGACTCGCGCTCCATCTGCTGCATTATTAGCATCATATAAAGTGTTGTCATCAAGCCGCGCATCAGCTTTAATGCCGTAAACACCATCCCCACTTCCCACCGCTCTCCAAAGGACAAGAATATACTCGCCAGTCTCCTCATCTTTTTCGATTGATTTCAGATAAACCTTTTTACGATGAGAGTAGCCTGGAGTTTCGTCATCCCAAAGAAGCGTGTCTTCAAGTGACACTCTATCTTGAAACCACACATGGAGAGATGAGAGAAGGGCATCCATTTCAAGTGGTTCACAATAATCATCATGACCATAACGGTAAAAACCAAGCTGGGTATGCTTGTGAAATGTGACAATGCCAACGCTCATACAGTCATCTCTCAAATGTGGTTTTTCGAAGTATTTCACGAAAATATTGAAAGATGAAGAAAAAATTATGGAGACACACATAGGGCAAGATCGTAACGAAGTTGTGCAAAGTAGTAGTATTTCTTTGCTAGTTCTAAATGTGTCTCGCCCTCTTTATTGCCGTGCAAGAGTGAATTAACAAGAGAGATTAGTTCCAAAGTATGCTCTTAGGCTAATTTCTAAATTCAGAGCATAACTAGAAGGTATTCAGGCAGTTAGCGTAAATAAATGCCGCCGAAACTTTAGCATCTTGTCTTGGATGATCATACACGTAGTCAACAAAGCTCTTGTATAGCGTGATCATTTGAGGTGTGACATCTGACTTACCGTTCATATTATCAAGTCGTTGATAATATTCTTCTTTCGTCATTCCACTGTTTCGGCCTTCGGTTACGTTTGAGGTGAATTGTGCCATACCCATGCACATTTGATCTTTATGGTTATTCGTTTTATCCGGGTGGAGAGCGCCTTCCAGCACTTTATCACCGCTGATGGCATGTTGCGCCCACGCTGAATTGTTGGCGATAAACTTTTTGGAGCCGGTGGCAATACCATATTCGATGCGAATGCCATTATCGTGATAGCTACCGTCAGCATCTTTAGTCGCTAGCTTTAGAGATATGCGGCAACCAGGGAGTGTTTTGTGTTCTTGCACCGAGATAATAACGGTGTCCGTATCGCAATCAGCAAAGCTGTATTCGGGGTTAATGTAGGTGTTAGTTTTGATGAGCAACCCGGTAAGTCCGTTTTTATAGCCTTTTGCCGGCAGCGTTTTGAAGGGGCTGCGATCACCCTTTTTGATCGCTTCCCGGAAGTGATCCATACCGATGCGCGTCGCCAGTTGATCGATGCTTTCTGCTGCATAAGATGCAGATGACGCAGCGATTAACATAATGGTCAGCACAGACTTGGCTGAAAATCCGGGCTTACTAAGCCGTGTTTTTGACATGTTGTTATCCCTCAGAATCCACCCCAGCGGTGTCAGTTATCGCATCATAGACTATTGATTCGAAATGTCACTATTGGAGCGTGGCTCTTTAGTGGACATCTGCGCAAATTCAGGGCATGAAAATGACCCTGAGAAAACTGTTTGGACAACGAGTAAAAGAGTTGCGCATTGCCACCGGAATGAGCCAGGAAGCCTTTGCCGATCGGTGTGGGTTTGCTCGTAGCTATATGAGCCGCATTGAACGCGGCGGTTCTAATGCGTCTTTGGATGCAATTGAGGTGCTGGCTAACGCTCTGAGTGTTGAGCCGTGGCAACTGTTGGTGTCTGATTCATCTGAAGATAGTGACCCGGAATTACTGGTCCCCTATGCAGCTGATGGCTCGTGTTTTCATCCCGGACTGGCAAGCACCCGCGATGGTTCGTTTGGTGTAGGTGATAAAGCGGCTCAGAAGCGTTTTGGCACGTTTTCTGAAGCTCTTGAGTATCTTCGTAGCATGGAGACAGCAAAATGGCGTAGGCCTAATCCTAGCGGCAACTGGGGTATCGTATCTGCGGTTCGGTGGGACAAACTGAGAAAGTAGCTCAAGTGTAAGTTTATGAATTTTCATGCTGTATGGATGAACAGTATTCATTAGATGCTGATAGTCTTACGTTTCATCAGCCCTTTGTTTCTATAAGAGTGAATAAAACAGCAAAATGCGGGTGCATTACGTAGGCGTTACGGTGGCGTTTCACTTTGACGCTGAATGGCTTAATTCATATAAATAACATTGAGTTAAATGGTTATTCTGAACAAGGTCTGTCGGGGTTTAACTGGATTCAAAATCCGAACGCAGTGGCGTTTACTTAACTCTCGTGCAGTTGCGTAGGAATGTTGTAGTTCCTCCTACAAAACCCTCCTACAATGCGTCGAGTTTTTGTTAATAAATCCATGGGATTACGAGATCTTTGGAGCGGGGGTGATTTCCCTTCGCCCGCTCCAGATCTCTCCCCTTGTGGAGAAGCCTTAAAAGCCTTCTCTATCAGCAACTTAAATAGTTACCTATTTTAGTCGCCTATTGGTTCTACCATTGTGATCCGCCCTTGGTAACTGTCACGCTAAGTTACATGGTGAGATGACAGTATAACTCAGCGTTGGCGGCAGTTGCATCCTCACACCGCGATAGAAAACGTGAAGAAAAAGCCCATCCAGGCATCGTTATGTCATCGACAGATTGAACACACGCGCCCTATGAGCCACGTAAGCAGGTTTATGGTGATAACGTACCTACAAACGACATGTAGGCTCTATCAGCGCTTCAGCCACGCTCCCGCAAAGGTACACGGTTATCCTGATAAGGTGTGATCCCTCTGACAGTCTGATGAAGTCGCTACGCTTGTTGCTGTATCACCAACGGGGCTTTATGGCTTCTATTGTCCAAAATCAGAGAGTTGCACAAGTTATGCTCGATAGTTAATCTAAGATAAATCTTAGATTGCAAGAGGTTTTTTGATGTCTTCAAAAGCAAATCGAACATACAAGTATGGCGACCAACCGATAAGAATCACTACTGTCCAAGTGATTGAGGAACAGTTCGGAGGGGCGGCAACGGCGAAGCAAGTGGATGCTTATCTGAAAGAGCGATTTCCACATTATAAAGACGACACCCACTTGAATCTCATTGTCAACTCAGTCAACTGCAATCGTAGCTACTGGAGTTTCAACAAAACAGCCAGGCGAACTGATGATGTAACCCATCGGCATCATGAGTATGACCGATTGTTCAAGCGAGGGAAGATCTTTGAAATCTATCAACCCTCTATTCATGGTATTTGGGAGTTGTATCAGGATCAGCAAGGTAAATGGTGTTACCGTAAGGTGAAATCTGAGTTTGAAAAGGCTGTTGATGATGCGTCAGAACTGCCCCCGTCAGAACGCAAAGAGATTTTAGACGCTGAGAATAAAACTCCTGAGCTAATCGAGGTTACAACACGAGTTTATAAGCGAAGCCCCTATGTGGTAGCCGAAGTTCTTTCAAGGGCTAATGGCAAGTGTCAAAGCTGTAAGAGTGACGCTCCTTTTCTCAAAGTAGACGGCACACCATTTCTTGAGGTTCATCACATTGAGTGGCTTTCGAATGGTGGGGAGGATTCCGTTGAAAATGCGATTGCATTGTGCCCGAACTGTCACAGACAGGCGCATTATGGCGTTTTGGAGTTAGTACCAGTTAACAAATAAACTGAACATGCTTGTGATAGTATGAATAGGGTAAGTATCTTGGGGATTCTATGAGACCTTATTTAATATCTTGCTAAGCAGGGAATGTAAATATCGACATTTTTATATTATGGGAAACTTATGAAAAGTATCTGTAAGTTATGTCTCGAAGAGAAAGAACTACTGGAATCTCATAGCATACCAAGAAGCTATTTCAAACGATTGAAGAAGAATGATTCGCAGTTGATTATATTTCAAAAAGGTAGTAAACCAAAACGAGAAAATGTTGATCCTAAAGAGCCACTTCTATGCTTCGAATGTGAGCAGTTTATCAGCCATGAGTACGAATCGTATGGAACAAGATTGTTGAGAAATCATCATAATATACGTAAAAACTCTGACCATATTATCATCAACTCTTTCGATTATAAGCGATTTTATCTTTTCTTACTAAGTATACTATGGAGAGCCTCTATCTCTAAAAGTGTGCATTATTCAACTGTTAATGGAGTTCCTGAGTTGGATGACTTGATGAGGCATTGCATTAAAAATAAACAGGTGAGAATAAATAAACTTAGTCATTTGAAGGTGGATAACTTCATCCGTATTTGTGTATTTAGATTGATCGATACAACGAATAATATTCCTGATCACGTTATTAAATCTATTCTTAGTAACTTTGCTTTTATAAAAAGTGATGAGGCTGACAGTGTACTATGGTATTTCGTTGTGGAGGGATTTGCTATATTCTATGTTTTCTCTGCTTCTAAAGATTATCATGATGTCATTAGAATGAGATTAAAATCACAGTTAACTTCTGGTAGTCATCAGAAGATCTTTAAGATTGATATTTTTAAAGACGCTCTCTTCTCCGAGATTTTTATTGATTTACTTACTGCCGCGAATGAACAGAAATGATGATTTAATAATCAAAGTGTTCTGAATACTCTACAGACGTCTTAATACATTTGCATTGTTCAAACGGACTGATCGTCATAGATTGTATTGCTGTAAATACACGCCTTAGTATTGTCAGTCTCCTGTTAGTCTATCAAGATTAGCGTGATAAGTTCTACGTGAGTTTGTTGGGTCATGAGCGCCAGTGTTATCAGTAATACCCTGTTTTTATGTGTGACTTCTTATAAATCCATTTTATTGATCATATGTCTATAAGTCCGGTGTGTAGCGTTATGAGCTACATAACATAAACAGGTGCAGAGTGGCAATCACTGCGATCATCCGTACCCATGTACTTGTAATATGCAGGTACTACAAGTACCTCGCTTATGCTCAGCTTGTTACTTGTATCATTAACGGGGCTTTGTGGATGGTATTGTCTAAACTAAAGTACATCCAATAAGGCGGAGGAAGATGATGAGCATCACGTATAAAATCACATACGAACACAGAGACGGGAAAGAAACCAGAGCGGAGACGGTGTTACTTCGCTCTGACCACGAGCCAACACAAGATGAAGTCCAGGACGCAGTCAGAAGGGATTCCGCCAGATTTCACTCTGGCAGAGGGGGGACGGAGATTGCTGGATTCTCTATTATTTCAGTTGTATCTGAACCTTAATCCATAATGGCTTACCCCTCATTAGCCTGATTTGGAATGTTAAGAGAAAAAACAAAACACTCAAGTTGCTCTGAGGTTAAATATGTTTAATAACAAACTGTTGACGGTGGATCATGTGTATTAAAGGATTATCACTTTTTTTCTGTGCCATTTGCGTCGGTTGTAGCGGGGGTTCTCAGCGGCAAGAGCACTTAGATGTGCCTACTTATTCGGAGAGTTATGATCAGAGCTTAGGATGGCTTGTAACCGCTCGTTACAGAGACGTAAGTAACGCGGATATTGTAATGTCACTGATTGGGGACTTTTGCAAAAGCAAGGGGAAGGAAGCAACTCTATATAAGACGAATGCTGGTACTTCATCCTCCATTCAAGATATTTGGGCTTGTCAGACTCCCCCATTGTTAAATGATACAGATGTACTAAGCGGGATTTATTGCCATTTCATTGCTAACGCGCCCCGCTACTCGGTAGATTTCACGAACTCCCAAAAGGAAATTGCAGAAAAAATATTTGTTAAAACTTTCATTAAAAAGGGGATTGAATATCCAGTTGGTGGCTTTTACGAAAAGTACCTGAATAACTTTTCTGTGTGGGCAGTAGCCAAACACAAAGAGAGCGCTACTACTGATGAGGTACGTGAGTGGTTTGACACACATTGCCAGTAGGCAAAACGCTGATGCTGTTGCACCACCCATTGTCATACCATCAATGGGCAATAAGGCTTTATTGTCCAAAATCTGTTAGTTGCGCATTTTCTGCACCCTGAATACTCTGCGATTAATCCTAATAACTCAAGGGTGAGCATGGCTATCGGGAACAGACAGATTCAAGATGAATCACCTGAGGAAGAGTTAGAGCGCTTGCTGGAAGAACTTGCACTGACGCATGAGCAACGAGAGTTTATTGAGTCCATGCTACAAGAGGACGGGGATAGTACCAATGGGGAGTAACGCTTGCACCATCACTGTATTTGATGAATGGCTAATGTTCGTGTATAGACTATTTCGACTTATGATTTTACGATTTAGATAAATCATACAAGGAGGACGGTTTATGAGCGCACAGGCAGAAGAAGGAACATTACGCCGGATGACTTTAGGCGAGATAGCAATGGCTCGTAGGGTGTTCGGTGATTCGATAGTGTATAGCCGTGTCTGGATTCATTGCGACAGCTATTTACCATTCGGACTACAAAAACAGAACTACGCGATGACTCCAAACGGGGAGTTATGGTACAGAAAGTCGATGTACAGGGAAGATTTTTCCGCAAACTCGGTTTTCATCGAAGATAAATATGTTTTCATCCATGAGCTGGGGCATGTCTGGCAACACCAACACGGGCAATGGGTGAGAATGCGGGGAGCTTTTAGCTGGGCTGCTGAATATACCTACAGGCTGGATAAAGAAAAGCTCACTGATTATTCTCTTGAACAGCAAGCCTCTATTTTAGCTGATTACTGGTTACTGCTGGTTTATGGGATCAGTAAGTGGTCTTACTATCAGAGACCAGGGCGCATGGGGATGTACAGGGGCGTAGATTTGTTGCAGGATGTCCCTTCGCTTTACCAGAAAATCGTAACAGGGAAGGGGCGTTAAACATGAAAAACAAAATGTTGCTGGGTGTTGTATTCCTCTTAACGGGATGCCCTGGGCCAGGTGATCGAATGGTAGATCGTGAATCTACAACGGCATTGATCAAAGATAATCAAGTTTGTGTGTTGTCACCACTGGAGCCGCAGGAACGGATCACTGCTATTCAAATCAAAAGCGATAATAGCGACTCTCTTCACAAGATTTTCGATGACAAGCCTGTTTATGTGCCGAAGGGGGAGTGTCTTCCTGTATTTGGATTTAAGTTTACGTCTGGGGAGCGGTATAGCTTCGCGTATGACGTCCAATCTGATAAGTCAGAATCACATTTAGTCACCGCTGAACTTTCATACCCTAAAGAATAGGGGGCAAACTGCCCCTTTATATTCATTTCAACGCACGTACGTGATCAAGTAAGCGTTTAATGCGCGTATATATCTCTTAATGCATATAGTCTATCACGCTTGCTGAAGCCGCTTAACAACCTGATCGAAGGCTCCCGCTTGTAACTGGGAGATTCCTCAAATATCAGTAAGATGGGTCAGTAGGTCTTTAGTCGGTAGAAGGTGGCTTTGCTGATAGCCAGCCTATCTTGAACCATTGCTGGAGAGCAACCTTGATCTAATAGCTCTCTCACCTGTTCAGCGGTTGCTTTAATCGGTCTGCCACAATGTTTGCCTTCCGATTGAGCACGCTTGATACCTGCCGTTCTGCGCTCTGCTATCAGGTCTTTCTCCAGGCTGGCAAGTCCTGCCATCATGGTAAGCATTGCTTTACCCACTGGTGTTGACAGGTCGAACCCTTCTCGCAAGCTGACAACCTTCACGCCCTTCGCTTGCAACATTTCAACTGTCGACAGTACATCAATGGTATTACGTCCCAAGCGGTCTATGGCAATCACAATCAGCGTATCGCCTTCTCGCACATAGCTGAGTAGTTCACCAAACCCTGGACGATCTGATGCCTTTACTGCACCACTCACGGCTTTATCACTGAACCAGCGATTAACACTATATCCAGCTTCGGTTATCTGCTGCTTCTGGTTTTCAACGTTCTGGTCGCTGGTGGAAACTCGCACATATCCGATCACAGTTGTCATGATGTTCTCTAAGTCTCAAAAGATAGTATCAAAATAATAGCTGTCCCAAAATAAAAGATCAACCTTTTGAGACAAGGCGAAGCCGCATTTTGCCGTTGTGTCGGTGTAGTCTTATAAGGAGATTGTTTTGAGACTGGATAATAGAGGTTTAGGACTCGGGACTGAGAGCAAATGTAAGTGGAAATGATAATCGCGAAGCTGGTGATAGGCTCAAATGCTCGTTGCGGTTTGATTGTTGGGGTCGAGCAAATATATAGGGCGTGATTACTCACGCCTTTGTTTACATCTCAGAGCACAGGCTGAGCGTGTAGACAGCAGTCTGTCCATCATTGTTTGTGGGGCGCATAACGAAAATAGGCTCACTCCCATTGTCGATGTATGTGACGGCAATCCCTCCGTCTGGCGTGGCGTACATCTTCGCAATACTTTTCTCACCCAAGAAACCGAGTCGCCAGGTTTTACCACCCATGTTCACCTTCATACTTTTGTCCTGCACATCAAGGCGAGTTTCGACTGAAGATTTTTGGCTACCAGAATCGATCTGCCCTTCCTGGATCGCCTTACAGGTGAATGTGGTTGCACTTGAGGCGAAGGGGAGAACGATCAGTGACGTGAGAATCAATCTTTTCATGGTCTTCCTTTTCTTGTTTGATTTGGTGACAAGGCGCTGTTAGCGCATTACCTTATCTTACCACTTTCATTAATTAAATCGATCTTATAGATCAGTAAAATCGATCGATGTGGGTGATACAATGCTATTGTACAAATACTGAGCACTGTGACATTCGGCGATAACAGTCAACTGGAGTGAGGCTTATGAAGAAATCAATATTGGTGATATCGGGACTACTGATTTCACAGTTGGTGATGGCAGGACAAATCACAATGACAGATCCGCAGCAGGAAAAAACGGAGAATGGTAAGACGCTTTGCACCTATGAGAACAGCCAGTATGTTTTCACCTACGTCACTAAAGGGCAGTGCCCGTATGCAAAGACTTTCAATACCAGTAGTTCAGAGTAAAAGTGGGTATAAAAATCGCTGGTTATTTTAACATCGCAAGAAAGAACGGTTGCTTAGTATTAGCACTTAATGATTCGTCATTGATTTAGCTGTAAGCCGCATAGAATAAGGCTTTGTTGAAAGTTGATGGAAGGATAAAAGTTTCGTAAAGGCGTTAGAAAATGAATAATAAGGGAGGAATTATGATAGGTTACATCTATCAAATGTGGTTGTTTATCGGTTATTTACATCCTGTTAGTCATGAGGAGTTTTCCGGCTTTCTGGAGTGTTGTTTCATGCGGAGCACTGCGACCATGAAAGGTATGCTGCATGAGTAGCATGTAATGCGGAGCATGGAAGATATCGATTACAGGAAAGTAACCTTTGTACCTGATGTTATTACTCAGAAGCTATTTTCCTGTAAAGAAAATCTGCTATGCTCGCAGTACTCACATAACGAACATTAATACCTAAAAAACCATTAACTACTATTTAAATAGTAAATATTGATTATTTCCTGTGTTATGTACTCGTACACCTCGTCCATGAATCCATTGTGCAAGTTACTCTTGTGAAAATGAGTTTATGCACCATTACACACTTTCAGTGTTTCATTGTAAGCCTCCATTTTTACCGAAGATGCAAATAACTCTAAAGTACCTTTAGACTTTTCTGCATCCTCTGTATCAGGTTACTTGTGCAAATGGCGTAGCCATAAGAGCGGCTTACTTGCATATTAAGCCGGAAATTTCATTGTTAATAATATAGATAAGATGGTATCCGAGTCAGTGAAGCTACCGGACATCCATGATGTATGTGGGAGAGCAACGTGACCATACGATCCTTGATAGTATCTTGTTGAAAGTTAATAAATAACTTGACAAAACGTTCGTTTCATGGTAAGGTGGTATTAAGTGAGGGATATCTTCACTTCTCTAACAAATGCCCACTCTAATGACTTTATCTTCATGCCTCCTCCGGGTAAACGGTGTGGGGGTTTTGTCATGTCTGGAATATACACAATACTCATTCCCGATGAGTTGCTAAGCAGGAGGAACATTGCTTTGAAATATTTTAGTAGTGACCAGGTTTTTAATGAACTGGTCAATGGCGAAGTCACTCGTGAAGTGATATATGCATCTATGAACGTAGCCAGAAAACGCAAATACGCGGAACGTGAAAAACTGTTTGCTGATGCACTCGCTCGATTTGATGAATACCGAAAGGAAAAAACAAAATGAATATCCGATTCACTGATGACATCCACAAGGCGCTGATTGAACGTGCCAACCGTGAAGACAAATCAGCCGCCGCGCTGGTGAGTGAGTTAATAACAGCAGTCCTAAACCGAGAGGAACCGAATGACCGAAAAGAAACCAGTAGTAAACTTCGTTAATGCGATTTGCGGCTCAGGAAAGAGCCACCGTTTGAAAGAACACATTTACGACTTCAATCGAGAAGCTGTCCCAGAAAAGTTCTTAATCGTAGTACCAACCCACGCTTTAGCCGAGCAGTTCAAGCAAGAACTAAATCGTTTGAGAATCCCAAATCATCACATTTGCGTTGAAGGTGCGACTCTCAACCTGAAAAGTACTCTGGCGAACAGCTTCCAAACGAATGTGGTGATAACCACCCACGAATGTTTCACCAACTACTGCCACCTCGCTACGTTCAATCCTGAGATGCGCTCTCTACTGGCAGAACACAACGTGATGATTGACGAGATCCCTGATGGTTGGTTTGGGGCTGAAGCGAAGATCCGACATGCGGACAGAACGGCAGAAAACTTCCCATTCCTGGCATGGCTGGAAGAGCGAAACGGGTTGCTCTATTTGCGTGATGAGCACTACGACAAGCTGTACCAGTATTACCATGAGAAGCACGCTAACAGCGACAGCCTGAAGAAAGTGCTTTACGTGGCGCTCGACGGTGGTGGTGTGATGCATACCGAGTGTGATTCTTCATACAGCTTCTTTGCATACACTTATAACCCGATACTGAAGGCCGCAACGTGGGCGAAGAGCTTCACTGTGCTTGGCGCTGGTGTAGATCGCAGTGGGTTTGTATGGATGGCTGAGAACGTTGCTCAAATCGCAGTACAGGAAGCCGGGGAACACCTTCAGCCAGAACCCGAGAGACGCAAGCATAAGAACGTGCCTATCAAGATTGTGGTTGTCCTCTCAGAAGATGTCAAAAGAGCGGGGCAGTCAGAGCTGGCTAATGTTTTTAACAGTCATCTGAAAGAGATAAATCAGATTGTTGGGAAGGATTTTATCTTCGCAACTAACAACGATAAACCCATCTGTGACTTCCAAACTATTGGACTCGCTGAGCTCGGTGATCGCATGGGAGGTGAAGCTGTTTCGATGTCCAGCTACGGAATGAACAGCTACCAGGATGTTCACAGTGCTGTGTTCCTCGGATGTGCAAATCTGGGCGATAAAGATCGTAAGAGATGGGCTGACTATTGCAAACGTATCGGTTGGGATTTTGAAACGGTGATGAAGAAGAAGCGCCAGGCAATGTATCTTGAACGGTGCTACCAGTTTCTTAGCCGAACATCCATTCGCAACACTGATACCGATCACCCTCTCGTCTTTGTCGTTCCCGACATGGCGGCAGCGGAATACCTCAAAACCCATTACTTCCCTGGCTCAACCATCGAATGCCTTGGGATCAAGAAAGCTGGCAAGCAGGAAGAAACACGCTTGAAGGTGCTGGAATACAAGGCGCAAGGGCTAACTCAGAAAAAGGCTGCTGAAGTGATGGCGGTGTCTGTGAGGACAGTCGCAACCTACTGGAACCAGGGCGCTTACGTATGATTATCGCGCTTTACTGGTATCTGCTGTTCCTGTTTATCTGGGATGCAATCCGCACCTTTGAAAAACGTAGAAAAACAGAACGCAAAACTGAATCTCGGGATGTTTGATGTGGTGATTGATACAGCAAAGGGGCTAATGCCCCTTTTCTCGTTTTTTTAGTTTGTAGATTGAGCTAACACCGTTGCTGCACGCTGTTTAGTTTTTTCGCTTGAGCGCGGATTATCGCGTGCCTTAGCTGCAACTGTCTCCATTCTTTTTCGCTGGTATGGCGGAAAGTATCATGTTGTGTAAGCGGTGAAGGTGTAGTTTTGATGAGTTTTAAAGTTTGTCCGGCAGCAGAAGCGAATTTACTGGGCATTTACCATCGCCACATACCTATCTAACTCTTCCATACTTCCAGACGGCATGCTTACCACTGTTTTTTGGCTGCTTTCTATACAGCTGATGATGTCTTCGCGTGGGCCGCTGCGCCAGTCAGTGCTTGCATAAAAAGCATCAAGGACAACAACCATGTTCTCATGGCTATCAAAAGCGCGTATCAAATAGTAGCAATCCGGGTTATGCATGGAGTGTCCGAACGAAATAACCTCGATCCCGTGGCGCTGGTGTAGGGGAATGCTGATTTCCCGCATGATATTGTGAAAAGTGACTCCGGTGCCTTTGCGTAATGTGTATTGCAATATTTCGATGATTCGTTCCATTAATGCGATCCCCAAATGAGCGCCATCCCTTCGCTTTCAGGACGGACGGTTTTAAAACCGAATTTTTCATATAGCTCTGGAACATCTGCGATCAAGGTAATGTATGCTCCAACTGGTGCTTGTTGCCCGAGCCAGGACATTAATGCCTCCATGACTTTCCGGCCCAGCCCTTTACCTTGATGTTCTGGATCGACTGCAACATCTACGATTTCGAAGTTGAGCGCTCCATCTCCGACAATCCGCCCCATGTCGACAATAAGATCAGAATATTCAATATATACGCCATGACAGCTTCTTGGGAGGGCTTGTTTTGCGGCCTCAAGAGGGCGGGGGGTTAAACCGGATATGATGCGCAAGCGGCAAAAGTCCTCTGCGGGTGGCACTGCATCAACCAGAGTGTATCGTGATTCCATATTCAGCCTCAGTGCCATGAATGATCTTTTGTTTAGCATTAACAATCGCATCTATGCAATCTTCACGGTCTATTATAAAGACCGCCTCGTCACTGCCGAAAATATTTGAGGGCTGTGACTGAGTGGGGGGACGGTCATCAACTGGGGGATGACGGTAGATATTACTTTTTTTGCTATATGTTGTATGATGTTTTTTAATGTTGTGTAGATGTTTTGTTTTTTCTTTGACGCCGCTTCGCTTATTACCTACTATTAAAAAGGTTAAGTAGTTCTATCCTTCATTTAAGATGAGGTGTTTTCATGCCTAAACAAAAGGTAGTTCGTGATGCGGGTACTGGTCAGTTTGTAAAGCCGGAAGAGGCTAAGAAACGTCCAGGGACAACTGTTACGGAAACTGTAAAAATCCCCCCTAAAAAAGGGAAAAAGTAAAAACATCTCAAAGCGCTCATTAGTAGCGCTTTTTCTATTTCTGGAGATCTTTTGATGGAAAACCATAACTTTGAAAGGCTAAAAGAACATATTTTGTCGTTATCTGTTTCAAAAAACTTCGAAGTTGCCAAAACAGAGTGGAGTCTACATTCGATAGAAGTTTCTGAAGAAATGGATTTCTGTCCCTGTGGTCAAGATATCAAAGAGCATTGCTATATTGAAAATAAAAAAAATGGCAATACCACGTATGTCGGTAACGTTTGTATAAATAGGTTTTTGAATATTTCAACTGGAACTTTGTTTGAAGGGTTGAAAAGGATTAAGAAAAATATTCATGCCAATCCAAACTTGGCATTGATTGAGTATGCAAATGATAAAGGGTATTTATACGATAAAGAGTATGATTTCCTTGTTGATACGATGAAGAAAAGAAATCTTAGTGAAAAACAAAGGTTGTGGAAAGAGAAAATAAATAATCGTATCCTTAAAGAAGTCGTTGTTAAGAATCGTACAGCAAGATGAGTATTATTTTTTAGTAACTCCGATTTGATAACGCTGAAAACCAACACATTATATACAGAGTTTAAGAAATAAGGGGCTTGCGCCCCCTTTTCTTAGATTAATGTTTTCACATCAAAATCTATGTTTGTATCGGTATCGGCTTCGTAGTTAACCTCTTCAAATCCGAAACCAAACAACTTCAGGAACTCTTCTTTATAAGCAATGTAGTCTGTTAGCTGCTCCAGATTTTCATTGGTGATCGTCGGCCACAGATCTCGACATGCTTGCTGAACGTCTTCCCGAAGTTCCAGATCGTCCATGCGGATTCGCTGCTCGTCATCAAGTTTGGCACTACCCCCATATAGGCTGGTAGTCATCAGACGATTAATTTGCTCGATGCAGCCTTCGTGGATCCCACGATCTTTCATGAGCTTGAACACGATAGAAATATAAAGCGGCATGACTGGAATAGCTGAAGACGCTTGGGTGACAACAGACTTTAACACCGCGACGTTTGCAGCACCGTTGAGAGGAGCCAGCTTGTTGCGTAACGCGTTTGCCGCCCGATCCAGGTCTTCCTTCGCCTTACCGAGCGCACCGTGCCAGTAAATAGGCCAGGTCAAATCCGTGCCGATGTAGGAGTAAGCAACGGTCTTCACACCATCAGCCAGAACGCCAGCGTTATTAAGCGCATCAATCCACAGTTCCCAGTCCTCGCCACCCATCACGGTAACAGTGTTACGCACTTCTTCTTCGGTTGCCGGTTCGATACTGGCAGTAATGATCTGATCTTTGTTGGTATCAATGGCTTTAGAGGTATAAACCTCACCGATTGGCTTCAGCGCAGAGCGAACAATTTCGCCTGTTTTTGGCATCTTTCTTACCGGAGATGCAAGCGAATAAACCACTAAATCAATCTGACCCAGATCTTCTTTGATGAGGCTGATAACTTCGTCGCGGCACTCATCGGAGAACGCGTCGCCGTTGATGCTTTTCGAGTAAAGACCTTCACGTTTCGCTGCTTCATCAAAAGCCGCAGAATTATACCAGCCCGCAGAGCCAGGCTTGGTATCCGTACCCGGTTTTTCAAAGAAGATACCGATAGTGGAAGCACCACCGCCAAATGCTGCAGAAATTCTGGATGCAAGCCCATAACCAGTTGAGGCACCGATCACCAGCACACGTGCAGGACCATCAGTGAGTTTTCCGTTTTTGCGGACGTACTCGATTTGTTTGTTTACGTTGACCTGGCAACCAACCGGATGTGTAGTTGTGCAGATGAAACCACGAATCTTGGGTTTAATTATCATGTTGATTTTAATCCATTTTGCAAAACTTCTTTAACATACAATAATGATAACTTTTTTATGAAAAGTTGTAATGAATAATACACATTCATTAACTAACTCTGGGAAGGATAATGGTCTTGTTGAAACGTTACTATAATTAGATTTCAGGGTAGTCCACCAATTCGACATACCCTGCTAACTCTTCCATGCTCGCCCCCTGTGAATAGGTACGGAATGCTTCGGTTTTCGCTTTCTGTTCAGTGTGTCCGGTGATACTGCCTATTCTTGTTTCCTGCACCCCGGCACGGTCTAAGCATGTGATGAACATCCCGCGCAAGCTGTGGAAGCATTGACGATCTGTAGCGGTAGGCAAAACCTTGTCACGCAACCTGGTGAAGTTTTGAGAGTAGTACGGCCCTTTCTTACCATCCTTCCTGTTAATCTTGTTAGCTTGTGGGAACAGGTATTCGCCGTAACTGTGGTTCAGGTATTCATCGACAATCGCAGATAGCCGGGAATGAATAGGGACGTACCGTACCCCCGCCTTAGTCTTTGATTTCGAAATGTAGAAACAGCGTACACATTCCACCGTTTTGATCTCTGACTTCTTTAGGCTTGCCAGTTCATCAAGGCGGCATCCTGAAAACAGCCCCATGATTATGATGTTCCTGATCTCCGGCTCTGCTGCATCAAGTAACTTTTGCATCTGGTCAGGTTCAAACGGCTGATAACTCTCTATCGTGCGGCGTGCTTCGAGGTTATGACCGTGAAAAGGGTTGCGGTCTGGTATGCCATCGTAGCGGCGCTTTGCAAACTCGTAGAGGCTCCCTAAACACGTTAGCCAGTTTTGACGAGATTGATCGGCGGCTCCTTTCTCCTTTTGTGTATCGAGGAACTCAGTCACCAGGCGGCGGCCTATCCTTTCTAAGGCAATGTCCGGTTGTTTGGCACTTTCAAGGAATAGTTCAACGGCTCGCGCTGATTTGCTTAACGTTGAATAAGAGCGGCGGTTTTTATAGCTTTCGGCGTATTCGTCCCGTAATAGGCACAGAGTGGGAATCGAACAGGATCGCGTTACAGGTTGAGGGCGGCTCTTGTTCTTCTTCTCTTCGGTATGCAAGGCGGCTATTGACTGCTGCAACCACTGATCGGGGTTGCTCGGATTGTACTTCCGCTTAAGCTCTTCCCATTCTAATAAGAGGTAGTTTCTGAACCGTCGAGCCTCATTGAGATCGCGGGTTGAGGTGGTTTTGCGCCACATCCGGCACGGATATAAAAATCTGAGGTACTTCGGGACGAAGATCTGAAACATCCAGATTCCGTCTTTTCGTTTGTATAGGTAAGCCTGGCCCTTGATTGACACGATAATGATCCTCTATTATCACGTAATCAGTTACCTATGCTGATCGCAATATCGTTATCTGTTAGTAGGTTACAGAAGTGGAATGGATTTTTGTTCGATTCCCTTCGCCCGCTCCAGATCTCTCCCCTTGTGGCAAAACTTCGATAAAACTCGTTTTGCTTTCAACAACTTACTTAACATAAGTTGTCGTGTTCGTTCTACCTTTGAACGACGATTTACCAACACAAGGTACACTGTTAGTTGTCACGGATAGTTACTATGGAAATGAGAGTATAACTATTCGGCGGCGGCAGTTCCAACCTCACACCGCGATAGCACAACGTGAAGGCAAAGCCTGATCCGGGCATTGATTCTCATAACCTTACAGTGAAGCGCATTTTTGCCGATGCTCCCACATGCCACACGTCGTGATGACGTTGCAGGGGATAAACAGGTTTATGGTGGTGTTCGTACCTGCACACGAAATGCAGGCTCTGCCAGCGGTTCGGCCTCGCTCCTTCGGGTACATGGTCATCCTGATAAACTTCACTGTCTGACATACCCTGATGAAGTCGCCTAACGGCTCCGCGCGTTGTCTTACCACCAACGGGCTTATTGGCTGCTATTCCCTTAATTTAAGTATGGTACTATGTAGGGAAAATCTTAAAAGAAGGGTGGTTTATGGGCTGGTCTTCGTTGGTTAGGATAACCATTGGTACATTTCTATTAGCTGGGTTGTCGTTCTCTACATACGCGAAGAACTGCAAGAAAGGTATACCATGCGGTAATTCGTGCATTGCGGTTGGAAAAACGTGCAGGATTGGATCAAGCACCTCTTCTGCGTATAAAAATTATTCTTACTCTTACCCATCATCTTCTCTTCATAGTTCAATCCCTAACTCCTCTTCACATTCCCCATCAGCGAAGGTTGAGGGAAAAAACACAGCTTCAACTGCGAAAACCTATCTCTGTCAGTACGCTATTGCAGCAGTACAGAATGGTAGAATAGGTGCTTTACGTGTGCTGGGTAGTGCAGAGGTAACGTTGTATGTCGATAGCTTCAAAGCTAACCGTTTAAACGGTACATACCTGCTCTCACCAAAGCTGAAAACTAACGGTAAGTTGATGATGGCAGATGATAAAAGCAAAGTGTATGCCTATGATTCGTCGCTGATGAACTTTGCAATTAGTGACCGCATCGCAAGAAGCACTGAGCAATGGGATAATTGTAAACTGGTTCACAATTAATAAACTCAATTCGTGGGGATGGAATGAAAAAATTACTAATGGCTTTCGTGATTCTAACTTTACCTCTGCTCTCATTCGCTAAGGGTATTGGTTATGGAAATACTAAATGGGACATGAATCCGTCAGAAGTTGTTGCGGCTCAGGGCAATGGCGCACATTTGATCTCACCAGAGAAGTATAAGGATAATTTTGGGAAAGTGCGGATTGATAATGTATCGATCGGTAGCGGTCTTTATACTGTCACATTCCTTTTTAATAGCGCAGATCGTCTTGTACAAACGAATGTAGCCAGTAATGAGAAAAAAAATGAAGGTATCGCTGCAAGTCAATTTGGCACATTGAGTCAATTGTTAACTCAGAAGTATGGGAAACCTGAGTTTTCAGGTTCAGATAAAGTAACCTGGAAACTTCCTGACACTACGGTTGAGTTAAGTAAGATGGTCATTTCTGGGATCATGGCCCAAACAGTTGTTCGTTACATTCCAAACAGTAGGGTGGCAAGCGATACTTCTAATCTTTAAGGCCTTACGCAACGAACGCACCTAATACCATAAATACAAAGGGGGCATCACGCCCCCTCGTATCATTCCTGTAAAGCCCGTAGCCACATCATAAGCAAATGAAGCTGGCTTCCTGTCATGGCAGGGATTCGGACGGTTCTACCGTTGCTTACGTTGCACAGCGCGAGCGCTAACGCCATAATGTGCTGATTCGGCATCTCTAACTCTCCGTTGGGGTTGTTGAATTAGGCGGGGGCTGCTGTCTTGGCGGATTTCAGCCCTTGCCACTTCCTGATTTACAGCCTGTCTTAGCGCTGATGGCAGTAAATGCCGTTGTATCGTCGTTCCTGCAAATTTCACCGTTTGCCTGTACACCTTCACAAACGCCCCACACCATAGAAAGCTGGTGATCGGCTCTTCTTCTTCCTGCTTCAATCGTCATTCCTCCTCGAATGTCCTGGTGTATTTGCACTGTTCGGACGGCCTGATCGTCACTGTCTCCGTATAATTGGCGTTGCTGTAAACGCAGATCTTCGCGTTGTCTGTCTCCTGTTCATCACTAAGAATCAGGGTGATGCGCCCTGCGTGGGCGAGGGCTGGCAATAGCGCCAGCGTCAGCACCAGTAAGCGTTTCATGTTGATCACCATTCTAAAGAAAACTCCTCTGTTAAATCGTCCTGCACATCCTGACCATACCCGATGTAATACATCGTTGACCGTGGATCTGTCTGTCCCAGGAAATGGGCGATTGTCTCTATAGCCACCCCTGCATCGAACATCACGCGCCCACGGCTTTTACGTGGTGTATGGCATCCCACGTTTGAGAATCCTGCTCTACGTCCCATCTTTCCAAACTCCGCAAACACCGTGTTACGTGTAACGGGGTTTCCTCTACTACGTAATGTGGCAGCACTGAAAATGTAATCTGTAGCTACAGGCATCTTCGCTTGCTCTGCCTTGCGTTGTGCCACGACAGAGAGCATCGCGGCTGTCACCTTTGGCCTCACCACGTTTCCGGTTTTCTCCTGCTTCACCTTGAGGTGAGACTGTCCCTCTACATCCTCATACTTGAGCTTGAGCACGTCAGAGATACGCAAGCCCGATTCATACATAAACACCCACAAGCAATAGAACAGGTTGCTTCTGGCATTGCGTTGTAGCTCTGCCGCCACTGCCTTTACTTCGTCTGCACTCTTGAGCGCCTGGCTAATTCCTTTCATCTTGTTGCTTCTCCTCATGTTCGTTTCGTTGAAATCATTATTGATCAGAAATTGATCAATTTCAACATGTTGCACGATACGTTTATTTAAGAAGAGCACGAAATGATCAAAATGGGTGCGCGGTTGCCTGAGTCGCTTAACGGCAAAAAGCCAGGCCCCGATCTGAAATCGCCAGAATCGTCAAATATCAGTAAGTGATTGAAAAATAAATGAAAATACATTTATCCTCATGATTCATGAAACTGTGATTCTGTCAAGAAATTTATTTTCGATGACGGGGAGTTACCCCTGTTTGCACGGTGAAGTGATGTAAAATCGTACTGAGTTAGCTAAATCAATAAGTTACAGAATACACTTTATGAAAGTGTATCGAATCGGGAGGGATTTGCACGATAGATGATAGCTGTTCTCATTTGAGACGATGTGATCTGAGTTGATGAGAATAATTATCATTTGCGGGTGTTTTGGCATGAAAAAATCAGCGGCGTTTCATTTCGTGAAAAAAGTCGTTAAGCATTGTGCACCTGATAACGCGCATGAAACATGTGCTTTGCTATGCCGATCACGGCGGGAAGCCTTGCTATTGCTGGATTGTTGATAATTGAGGGTAAAGCGGGGAGGATGTGAGCGGAGCGAATGCAACTGTATAAATAGCCAGTATTAATCGTTTCTTTATCACTTGTTTAGTGTGGCTATAACATCGTTATACATAGGATTATTCCGATCAGCCGGATGCACATCAAATTGATGTATGTGACGCAACGGCACACCCCTATCAACTTTGAAGGTGGTAGGTCAGTGTGACCTATGGGCGAAAGTGCAGAAATTGCACTTTTAAATCTCTTTGAAGAGTTACCGGAAATAACGAAACTGCATTTTTTGCACTTGAGATTTTACTGAAACTGCATTTTTTGCACTTTTAAACTGCAATAATTGCACACTATAAGATTAAATAAGACTATTAACTATAAGACTATCTTTTATGTTTTTGCGCTTGTCGCAAAGATCTTTTGCCTGGCGTCTATCGCCGTCACTCCTGGCAAGCAACCTTACTCCGCTACCTTTCGGGCTGCGTTGGTTGGCCTCGTTCCGCTCTCGACGCTGCGCAAGCAACACCCCTCTGTGATTGTGCAATGGCTTTGCCACCGTGAAACGGTTTGCACATTATCATTTCGCCGTGGGCGAATACCTTTGCGCTGTGCGCGTGATGTAACCATGTATCGACTATCTAACGATAATCACTACATGCAAACTCTACCTACCTCCTATTACCCCTCCTACGTCCCACCGTCCGTAGTGGTGCAAATTCTCGAAGGTAGAGCAGCAGGGCTAAAGCTCACTTACCCCGTATCCGTTGCAAGTTCACTAAGCCAACCTAACCAATCACCTATTAACCCTCCTACCTCCTGTAGTCGTGCTAAGGCTCTTGGGGTTGGGGATAAGTGCCAGAGGGCGGCAATGATGCAAATAGAGCGCCTCAGACGCGCTGTAAGCGATTTTAAGAGGGTAGGGAATGCAGAGGTAGCCTGAACGCATTAGAACGCCGTACAGAGCGTTACAGGATGCTTTAGCACTATCGCTATGAAACCCCTTGTGGGTTTTTAGGCTAGCACAAATTCTCGTTGACACCTAACGATAAATCTTACTATAAAGCACCTTGTGCTATTGACATTTTTTAAGTAATTAAAAAATAGCAAGAAAACTCTTGACAAGACGTAGTAAAATAGTGTATTCTAAGAAGTGAAAGGTAAGAAAACTTAATAACGCTACAATTTGATAACAGGAGATAAATGTACTTAAACAGACAAGATGTGATTGATTCACTTCTATCCGGGGACCTCTCCCCGCGCCAATGCCAGCTATACACCCACAACAAAAACCTACGACCTGAACGCCGTCAGATGTTCAAGGCTGCGCTTATCCAATTCCGCATTCTGGAACTGCAAGCGAAGTTGAAACAGGCGGAAGAAGAAACACCCTGATCACCGATAAGGCGATCCCTATTAGCCATTCGTGGCTATACATAAATTCTCACGAAGGAGAAAACACGATGAAACTACATTTCACACCAGAAACTTATGAGGCGTTGATCAATCGTGCCAATAAAGAAAACAAATCCGCTGCCGCGCTTGCAGTGGAAATCCTAACATCAGTCCTACATCAAGAGGAAAATAACAATGAATCTAAACCAAATCAGGGAAAAGTATCAGTACACCGATGAAGACGGCGTAACGAGAGATCGCACTCTCAACATTCCCCACTATTTTAAAGAAATCACTTCTATTTACTCTCCACATCTTGAGGGAGGTAAAGTTAAATTTAGTGCTGAGATGCAAAAACTTTATTGCTACGTTGCAGACTGGGAGAAATCCGGCGGTGTTTGTTACGAGGAACAAAGCGAACTTGCAAAAGTGTGCGGATTAAAACCCCGTCAGACGATAAATCTGATTAATACACTTGAGTTAATCGGACTCATTACCAGAACTAAAATACCTGGTAGGAGAAATAAGGAATTACGAGCGCTCCCCCTCACTGATGCTCACATTACCCCGCCAGAAACGCAGCAGGAAGCCCCAGAAGAAGCGCCAGCGCCAACTATGACCAGAGTTATAGAGGAAGCTGTGATCATCCCTGAAAGCGTTACAGCGTCAACAGAAAGGGTTCAAGCGGTGGATGATGTTGCAATTATTGAAACAGTATGCGAACTGCTGTCAAAGCCTGATAGTTTACGACAACAAAGCAGGGGAGACACCTTTATAAACTACGCTCGCCGCGTGTTGAAATTTAACAATAAGAGATTACCTTCCAGGTTAGAGGAAAAGTTAGAGGAGTGTTTTGAAAGTAGATTCCCTCACTTTTACTCAAGATTTGGAATACCATTTTAACTAAGAGGAACAATGAGCAATAATCTTTACCTACTGAACGAAGATACAAAGTTTCAACTTGGCTGTAACGAAGTATGCAGACGAATTTATTTACACATCGCCTCATTGCATAGAGAAAACGGAACATTCCGTTCCAGCATTAAACAATTATCAAGCGCCCTGGGATACAGTGAATCCGGTGTTAGGTATTGGCTATCTCTGATGCAACAAGCCAATGTTATTACGCTCACTCGTAAGAGCAACTATTATGATTTTGATGTGTCTCACAATGTCTCTTTCATCACCTCTAACAATTAACACGAGGTGCAATGAGTAAAAAAGAACGTAATACTATCACCCGCCTTGAGCGAGAGAACGTAAACAGAATCAAATCATCCCGCCTCTACATTAAATCTCTTGAGGAAATTCCTGGGGAATTAATAGAACACGTTGAAGAAGTACATTCAACACCGCCCTGGCTTTGTTGAATAAATCGAACTTTTGCTGAGTTGAAGGATCAGATCACGCATCTTCCCGACAACGCAGACCGTTCCGTGGCAAAGCAAAAGTTCAAAATCACCAACTGGCCCACCTACAATAAAGCCCTCATCAACCGTGGCTCCATAACTTTCTGGCTGGATGATGAAGCTATTCAGGCCTGGTATGAGTCGGCAACGCCTTCATCACGGGGAAGACCTCAGCGCTATTCTGATCTCGCCATCACCACCGTTCTGGTCATTAAACGCGTGTTCAGGTTGACCCTGCGGGCTGCACAGGGTTTTATTGATTCCATTTTTACACTGATGAATGTTCCGTTGCGCTGCCCGGATTACACCAGTGTCAGCAAGCGCGCAAAGTCGGTTAATGTCAGTTTCAAAACGCCCACCCGGGGTGAAATCGCGCATCTGGTGATTGATTCCACCGGGCTGAAGGTCTTTGGTGAAGGCGAATGGAAAGTCAAAAAACATGGCCAGGAACGCCGCCGTATCTGGCGAAAGTTGCATCTGGCAGTTGACAGCAACACACATGAAATCATCTGTGCAGACCTGTCGCTGAACAATGTGACGGACTCAGAAGCCTTCCCGGGTCTTATCCGGCAGACTCACAGAAAAATCAGGGCAGCATCGGCAGACGGCGCTTACGACACCCGGCTCTGTCACGATGAACTGCGGCGTAAGAAAATCAGCGCGCTTATCCCGCCCCGAAAAGGCGCGGGTTACTGGCCCGGTGAATATGCAGACCGTAACCGTGCTGTTGCGAATCAGCGGCTGACCGGGAGTAATGCGCGGTGGAAATGGACAACAGATTATAACCGTCGCTCGATAGCGGAAACGGCGATGTACCGGGTAAAACAGCTGTTCGGAGGTTCACTGACACTGCGTGACTACGATGGTCAGGTTGCAGAGGCTATGGCCCTGGTACGAGCGCTGAACAAAATGACGAAAGCAGGTATGCCTGAAAGCGTGCGTATTGCCTGAAAACACAACCCGCTACGGGGGAGACTTACCCGAAATCTGATTTATTCAACAAAGCCCACCGCCCTCTGTGAAAGAGTGGGCCGCGTTAAATGATCTTCTCGAAAGTTCTATCGGAGTGTATTACAAACCACGTAAACGCAAAGTTTATAGTTGGGATGATTCAAATTTGAAGAAATGGCAATGCCTGGGCTTCTCATCCCTTGAGCATTACATCACTTATAACCAGATAAATAACACCGTAGCCGGAGTGAGAGAACTTGACGGCTTATTTTTAACGGAGAATGACAACTATGATTGAAGAAATCACACAACACCCACATTTTAAAGAACGAGTTGAATACGTAGAATACCTATTCGAACAAGCCCTCTCTCTCGAAAAAGAAAATAAAATAGAAGAGATCTCACTTATCATTGATGTACTGGCTACAGAGGCCGCGCCATTCCTGGCAGGGATTCAGGCTATCAAAGGTATTAAGGAGCGTATGCAAGATGCAGAATAATCACCCTGAATGGCTAACAGACGTCCTGCACCAATTCCACTATGAACATCACGCCCCACTCCTGGAAGCTGTAAACACCATGCAGAGAGACAGAACACCGCAAAGCCTGATGCAGGTGGTGGCGCTTATGATGACGGCTTGTAGCGAGTTAGGGAGCATCTCTACAGCTTGTATGCAGGTTGAAGGGCTACAGGATGATCCGGCATTGCTGGAAGAGCTTAACGAACTTGTAGCAAGCATTCAGGATGTTAAAGAGCAAGTTGATGAAATTATTGAAGAATTAAAAGCCTCAGGTATTACAGAGGAATACGTCATAACATAAAAGTTACGAAATGTATTGACTTATTGTGCTTTTTATGTCATAATGGAGTTATAGGGTAAGTATTTGAATCACTTCTCCCATAGATAGCTATTCCTCCCCTTGTAGGTATAGCCCTCTTCTCTAAAATCATTCCTCTTGATTTTTGGTTGTGTTCTTTATTGCTACGTTTCGTTTGTTTCTGGCAAGGATTCTCCACTGCCTTATTTATTGCCTCTTCTCAATAAATAGGGGGTATCCGGTGGAGAACACCTTCCCTTTGAAAGCAATAATTCACAACGAGTGATTTTATAGAAGAGCAATTCCGCTCTTTACAGCTATAACTTTGTTTATAACAACGTGTAGTTGTCAGACGACATTATTTAAATGAATGGGAAACTGTTTCATGTCTACATGATCAGGTGTTTGAATAATGGTTTGCCTGTAGCTTACAGTAATGTAAGCACCCCTCTTATTAATTATTGAGCTTCCCGAAAGGTTGAGTAGTTAATGAGATTCCACTGACTATTATTGCCAGCGTGGAAACACGTTTAATAGTTAGGGCTGGATTTCCTCCTAAGATTGCCAGCCTCCCCATAAGCCCCTTCACTGGGGTTTATTTTTATCTCCTATAAACAAAAAAGTTACGATAAGGAAACTTCTTCATGTTTCTGATGAACTATGACCGCGTGATCACTCACAAATCCTCTTCACTTGTCCTCACTGAAAAGATGATGAAACAGGCGGCGCATGTATTAGGCGTAAGTGTCGAAGAGATTCGAGCGGCTACAGAAAAATTCTGGCCTACCGCCACGATCACAAAATCAAATACCCCTCACCCATCATCAGGGCTTGAGGAACGATTAAAACTATTAGCAAAAGGAAAATAACCAATGCAATTTGGAACATTTGAAACTCTTAACGGGAATAACAGCCACGCCCGTTATAAAATCATCGCTCACGCAAGTGATGCAATTATGCAGGATAAGCTGATCCGCGTGGAATCCGGTATTCCTGCCGATCTCATTGTTGGCGACCTTGTAGACGCTACAGGTGCGAAAGCTACCGCCCCCGGTGACATTGCGTATGTTGTCGTAGAACCTGCAAGCGCTGGTGATAAGGCGTTTATTGTAGCTTCTCCAGAGCATACTATTTTAGCCCTGGTTGGCGTTGAATTTGGAAGCCTGAATAAATCTCTGGCTCAAGCGCAATTAGCGACTCTTGGCTTTACTTTCACAGACTACGACACCGTAGCTCTACGCACCACCTAATTAAGGATAATAATAAGAATGGCTTATTCAGATTTATTTTCTGGCAACATGTACGACTTTGCCAGCCCGTTTACATTCTCTACTCAACTAAACCAGATCGTCACAAATTTAAATTTGTTCCGTGTTGAACATCACGACGTTAACTCAATCGCTCTTGAGAAAATCACAGATGTGAAAAATCTCGTTGCACCTGAAAAGATGCCCTATGCACAGTCAGATTGGAACAGTGCAGAACGCCCAGAATTTACCAATGCCCTCTATCAGCTTAAATACACTAACTCTTTAAACTCTGTCACCTCTCGTGACCTTGAGCAGTATAAAGCGCGTGGAACCGTAGACACTGCTGATCAAATTACCCTCGCGATTAACGATTTCAGCGATGCGCAGTATGCACAGGTGAGTAACACGGTAGAGGTTGACCTTGTAGAAGCACTATTAGGGCTTCGTGTTAATTCTCAATTCGCCGGACAGGGCGATCTTGATTTCCTTGCTGGCGGTAGCAAAACCACATACACGATGGACATTAGCGCAGACGCTAATGTGTTCCAGCAACTAAGCGAGATCGGACGTGTTCAGAATGTGAAACTTGGCTCAGGACTGGCACAGGCCAAACAAGGCGCGGTGATCCTGGCCTCCGGCAAAGCAGCCGTAGCGCTACGCTACCACCCATCAGTGAAGGATTTCATGGTGTATACGCTCCCTCTGGAGCAGGGCGACAATTTCTACACCCGCACGAAAGGCACAAACCCTGCTTTCGAAACCTGGACACTGAACGGTGTCACCGTGATCGATGTGACAGGCTACTCTCTGGTTACTGATCGTATTGGTGTTGATTCGTTCGTGAGTATTCCGGTAATGGCTCCTGAATCTAACGCTTACGTTCTTCACTCTGGTGTTGGTGTTCGCCATGCGACACAAGGCAAAGGCGCGGATCTGTATCACCAGTATGTGATTGTTGATCAGCGTTGGGGCTTCCCAGAAGTGGCTACAGAGTGTAGCTATCTGCCGATTGTTAATGTGCCTCAAGCGATCATTTTCGGTACTGTCTCAGAATAATGAGCGTAGACGGTAGTTCTTCCCGTCTGGAAATAACAGAAGAGCTTTTCAATCAGGGGCGAAGGGAACTGGAACACGCAAAGCAAATGCGCCAGCCCTTGCCCCTTTTTTATTTTCTATTCCAGAATGAGGAAAGATAGATGCAATTAATTTTGAAATCTGCAAGAGGGCTGCATGTTCAATTATCGGCCTCTGATGCCGAAGGCTTATTAAATGTTGCTGCTATTTGCAGACTATTAGGTGTTGACTATAACGGCGTGAGACAACGTATTTTTCGTGGTGAAACTGTAGAGCAAGCGATTCATCATTTTTTAGATCAGAAAGGCGGTGCTGATGCTTGAAATAAATGCCTCACGTATAGTAAACACCGTTGAGTTCAAAGTTTCGAAGGAAGACATAGCACAGGCTAAAAAAGCCGCCGATGATCTTCAACGCCATTTTTCTAAGATTAAAGATCCCAAAATTCGTTTTCAGGCTCAAAAGCAACGTAGAGCTAAAGCGCGGGAACAAATAGCGGATTCAAAATCCACCCTTCCTAAAACGCCCAGTGATTTAAAACAGCAACGCCAGGCAGAAAAGGCAGGGAAAGCGCAAGCCAGGGAAGCGGCGAAGATTGCCAAACGTAATGAAACAGCCGATCTTAAATTCCGCAGTGCTAATCTACAGATGAAAGGCATAGCCGGGAAATACGGCATTGATCCTGCTAAGCAATACCAATTCGCAAAGTTTGCGCGTGAGCAGACAGAGCTTTTCCGTAACGGTCAGATTAGTAGCCAGAAGATGAACTATGAGCTACGCGAACGCATAGCTCTTATGCGTCGTGAAGCAGCGTTACAAGCTAAGGTGACAGCTTCCACTCAGGCTCAGGCGGCGGCAATACGCCATGCTAAGAAAACAGACTATGCAGGGGCTGCAAAGGGCATTAAAGAAAGAGGTATAAACGGCATCATCGGCGGTGGAGTGGGCTTAATCGGGGCAACTGCTGCATTTGCTGGCGGGGCAGGTGTCCTGTCTCGTATTCGTGACAAAGGTAATGAAAACCTTGATCTAGTTAGAAAGTCAGCACTGGTTAAAACTAATCCAAATGCTGTTAAAGCCCTTGTAGCTTACGGACAGCAACATGGTATAGACAGCGCATCTGTAGACAAGGTGACGGACAATTTCAAAGACGTGCGCGAGCGTTTGGGAGAATCGGTTACAAACTCCGCATTTGATCAGAAATCAGGTAAATGGAAAGGTGGTAACGGAGCTATAGACAACGTTATGAACCTGTTCGGCTGGAACAAGAAGCAGATCGCCCAGTACCAGGATAACCCGTTAGATTTCATTCAAGCCACTGTTAACGAAGGTCAGCGCCGTGGAATGTCTCAGGCATCTATCGGGCATCTGATCGAGGATTTTGGAGATGACCTTGCACATTACACCGATGCTTTTATGAATAATGGTGCGCAGTTTAGCAAGACGTTGAAAACCCTTGTAGAGAGTGGTCAAACCCTTAACGATGAACAGATCAAACAAACCTATGCTTACGGCGATCTAACCGTTGCAATGGGTAATCTGATGAATGGCGTTGATAACAGCCTGTTCACTGGCTTCATGAAAGGTTTTGCTGATGGCGGTGATGACCTCGTGAAGAACACCAAAGTGATCACCGAATCGGCTGGAATGCTTGGAGAGGGATTAGGAGATCTGGCTAAACAGGTGACGGGCTTTGTTGGTGAGATTTCCGGCGTAGTGTCTGATCTGAATGCTGGGCTTCGCTCTCGTTTCCCTGATTGGTTTGCTGATAAAGATAAGTCAGCGGCCCAGGCTCTCTACGATGGTGCTGTGGGAGATTCAGCAAATTGGGTTGCCGATCAGATTCAAAACTCTACCGGATTTGATACCCGTTCAGTGGGGCCAGCTATCATGGATTGGTTAGGCGTTGGTGGTGGTAATGCTGGAACAGCGGCAAATCAATACAGCCTAAATGGTGATTCTCTTCGTGGTTCTGCAATGTCACTAACCAACGGTAACGCGCCAGCGTACAACCTTGCACCAGTGTTTAATCTGACAGTAGCGCCACAAGTACCGCTAACAATTCAGAGTGACGCTTCGCGCCTTGCTGATTATGTCGATTTCCAGGCGAGAGCCTCACAAGCCAGCTTCATGCAATCGCTCACGTTGTCAGCGTTAAGCGGTCAATCTTCTACAGGGGGATGATGCAAGGAGAATGTGATGGATAACCACATCTTGTATTGTTTTTTATTGATCGTGCATACATGTTGTATTTTTGGTTTGACGCCGCTTCGTTTACCCCTTAATCTTACAAGGGTAAGCAATTCAATCTTTTTCTAAGATGAGGTGTTTTTATGGCTAAACAAAAAGTAGTTCGTGATGCGATCACTGGTCAGTTCGTAAAGCCAATAGAGGCACAGCGCCGTCCCCACACCACGGTAACTGAAACTGTCAAAATTCCCTCTAAAAAAGGGAAAAAGTAAAAACATTTCAAAGCGTCTTTAGAGGCGCTGAGTTATTGACCTCTGGAGTTTAAGTAATGGCTAATAATTTGTTTGTCACCTATGACCTCATCAAAACTAAGGATTATCCTGCTGTTCACGAAGCTATTAAGTCCTTGGGTAACTGGGCTAAAGTCACAGAGTCCAATTGGTATGTTAATTCGAATTATTCTGTTGAAGATGCTGCAAAAAAAGTCAGAGCGGCTATGGATAGTGATGATAAGTTGATTGTCGTTGATGCCACAAATAACTCTGCCAGTTGGTATAATCTTTTGCCAGCAGTTGAGAATCAAATACAAAACGAATGGAATAAATGATTCATTGGGGGAGAGACTCCCCCTTTAATTACTGAAAGCTGTAAGCGACTAATCCCACATACTCCGCTAGTTCTTTCATCCCTGCGCCTTTGCTGTAAGTCCTGAATGCTTCGGTTTTCGCTTTCTGTTCAGTGTGTCCGGTGATACTGCCGATTCTGGTTTCCTGCACTCCAGCACGGTCTAAGCAGGTGATGAACATCCCGCGCAAGCTGTGGAAACATTGACGGTCTGTAGCGGTAGGCAAAACCTTGTCACGCAGCCTTGTGAAGTTTTGGGAGTAGTACGGCCCTTTCTTACCATCCTTCCTGTTTATCTTGTTAGCGTGTGGGAATAGGTATTCGCCGTAACCGTGTCTCAGGTATTCATCGACAATCGCAGAAAGTCGGGAGTGAATAGGCACATGCCTGATCCCCGCTTTCGTCTTTGACTTCGAGATGTAGAAACACCGTACACCTTCCACCGTCTGGATCTCTGATTTCTTTAGGCTTGCCAGTTCATCAAGGCGGCATCCTGAATACAGGCCCATAATGATGATGTTCCTGATCTCCGGCTCTGCTGCATTAAGTAGCTTTTGCATCTGGTCAGGCTCAAATGGTTCATAGCTAACAATGCTGGCTCGTGCTTCGAGGTTGTGACCGTGAAATGGGTTATCTGGTGTTATGTCGTCGTAACTCCTCCGCGCATACTCGTACAGACTTCCCAGGCATGTTAGCCAATTCTGAACGGTTTGAGGGGCTTTCTTGTCCTGCTGGTTGATGAACATTGCCACTTGTGAGCGTCTGATCTCTGTGATCTGAATGTCTGCACGGTCAAGCGAAGTAAGAAACACCTCTACGGCACGAGCTGATTTAGCGAGAGTGGAGAATGAGCGCTTTTCACGGTACTTGTCAGCGTATTGATCGCGGATAGCGGTTAACGTTGGCACTGTCTGGAGTGGGGCGCGTAGCGTGGTTTGCTTATGCAATCCGGCTATGGCGTTTTGTATGCGCCGTTCCTCCGTGTTTGGGGAATACTGTTCCTTGAGTGTCTTCCACTCGATCAGCATGTGATTGCGGAAGTGTTTAGCGGCGTTAAGGTCTTTGGTTCCCGTCGATTTCCGGTACAGGCGTTTCCCGCCGAAAATGTGCCGCATGTACACCGGAATGAAGATCTGAAACATCCAGACCCCTTCCGAAGTTGGATAAAGATAAGATTGGCCCTTGATAGACATGAGAAAGATCCTCTAAAATCTCCGCTATCAACTACCAATGTTGAGATCTTTCAAGGCTCTTGGGCTTCTTTGTTCGATTCCCTTCGCCCGCTCCAATCTCCTGATCAATCAATAAGTTATGATTTAGCAGCTAGTTACGTTGCCCCGCTTTAGCAGGTACAACTTAAACTACCCATTGTTCTACGCCCGCACCTGTCGCGTGATTGGTCTGTGGTACAAGGGAGCATATCATCACGCTGGCGGTGGTTCAGGTTCTTACCGCGACAGCAAAAACAACGAACAAAAAGCTGCATACCTGGCATAACTCCTGAACAGATTGATCATACGCATTTAAGCCCGATGTGCGGCCTTGTGGCTGCGTAAACAGGTGTATAGTGGTAAACGTACCTGCACACGATATGCAGGCCCTTCCAGCGCTTCGCTCACGCTCCGAAAGGTACACGAGCACCCTGATAAGATGTGATCCCTCTGACAATCTGATTTGGTCACTGGTGACTTTCGCAAAGCGAAACCAACCAGGTTGGCCTGATGCAGTCGCTATGTTCCGCTTGTTGCTTGTACCACTAACGGGGCTTTATGGCTTCTATTGTCTGAAATCTGATACATTGCACAAACATCATGTGGATTACTGTATAGTTCATCACATATGATTATGTGTGCTATTGCCAGTTAAGAAATGCGGAGAGGACAATATGGATGTTACTGATGAGGCTTTGTTGAGTTCTGGCTTTACACCATCGGATTTGAAGAAGATAAAGAACAACGTTGAAAGCTATGGTGGAACGTTGGGGAATGCAATCAGGGACCTGGCCAGGCGATTTATTCTTGCCGTGTGGGTTGTATCCGGTTGCCTTGCTGTATTCATTTTTCTTGTGATGTTCGCATCTGAGCAGAGTGTTTTCTCTGGCGCTATTGGCCTTTCTTGTGGCGCAGCGGTTGCAATTTTTATACAACCGCCTGTACTTGCTTATAAATCTTGGCGATTCTGTAGAGCGAACAAATCTTAATTAGTACTGTTATCAGTAGCCAGAAGATCAAAAATGACTTTCGCTTTGACACCATATCCAGCGATTTTCATCGTTAGCTTAGGCTTGCTCATTGTGTCAACTTTTCGGTAGTAATCACGCGGCAGCCAACGGAATAATCGCCAAGCTCCGGGTTTCCTTGCTAAGCCGAAGATACTATAGACACTCGCCCCCAGAGTCACCGTATTATAAAGAGCTAATCCACTTTTTGGGCTAAACCCCATAAACTGTGCGGTCTCCATTGCGCCATCAGCAAAAATTCCTTCCGATTTGGATTGTTCACCATAGCGAAGATGGCTTGCTTCCTTTGTTATACCGTTAATACCATCAACAAATAAAACTGCTCCTGCAAGAACTCCAACAGGGGTCATAGTGGACATCATAACCATCCCACCAAATAATGCTGCTCCAGATACCACTATATGGATTGCCGAAATCACGTATCCGACGATTTTATTGTTTTCCCTGACAAACTCGACCTTTGCATAAAGTTGGGCGGCTCTGGTTCTTAACAAGCGTTCTTGTTCTTGCAGATTATCTGTTTCGGCACGCAGATTTTTGATGCATGCAATGCATTCTTCATCGGTTTTGGCCCGTCGTGCAGTTTCAAATTCTTTCTCTACGACCTGCCTTATCTCTTCGACAAACTTGATACGTGTTATCCCATCTTGCAAATAGAATGCTGATAGCCGATTTGCAGTTTCGACGAGTTTCCGGGCTTCCAGATTTACCATGGTATCTGACCATGTTCTGTTCCAGCCCCTGTTGAGCAGCGCAATATCCATTAAAGACTCCCTCCCAAAATGTGTCTGGTCATTTTACGTGCAATAAGGTCGAAGACAACAGGAAATACTTTCACAACCCGCCCCCGTGGGTGTCCCGTTGCTTTATCCTTCCAGTTTACATTCTCCTGTTCAAAATATCCCCGGCTCTGTTGGTGATCTGCTAGACCGTCAGCCCAGGCCCTCGGTGAAAAGCGCTTTTCTTCGCCAAATATCGCTACGTGATGCCTTCAGCGACACGCCTCACTGCAACAAGCAGTGCAGTTACACAATGCTGCTTTGGGCTGACGCAAGGGAGATAACTTGATGTTTTGGAGTGCATCTATTCGCAAATTGTACGGCTATTTAACATATTCATTGTTATGCGCACCTAAATTGTAGCTCCCATATTCTAATGTCACTTTTAACCCATTTAGTGATGTCACTTTTTCTGGCATAAAGGATCAAGCCTTTGTGTCATGGAGACATCTGGATGCTAGTGACCATGTCAGATAAAGAACTGAACCGGATTAGTGTCATTCAGTCGCTTGTCGAAAACGCATGGATAGCATTTATACAGCTGTTCGACTGGCGCGATCATATTTCTCAACAAATAGAAGAGCAGAAGCTATATCCCTTCTTCGTTCAATACTATCCAATCATCCGATAAATAAAACATTACATTATGAAATAGCTAAGCTATTGATTTTAATGGATGAATTTGCAAATAGAGATGAGATACTAACTCATCTCAAACGTAGTTTTTCTACTGGTGATACACATTACGAAGCACGCTATACTTACGCAAGGCATGAATATCTTTACGGTGATATTGCAAAATCCAAAAAAGAGTTCGCTGAGCTGGCTAAAATTCCATATCCACCTTCTGCTTTAAATAAGGTTAGGGGCGATATGAAGACGCCTGAGGGAAACAAAATTATTTATCATGGTACTGTAAGTAGTGTACATGGTTCATTCTGTTTCATAAACTGCATTGAATTTTCAGAAAACATTTATGTCCACTATACTGCTTTAGTTAATAGTTCTGACTGGCCAAAAATAATTCCTGGAGCAAGAATATCTTGCCATATAGGATTTAGTTTTAGAGGGATTGCGGGACATTCTCTAGCAGTTATCTGAAATAAGGATCTGGCTTTTAGCCAGATCCTTATTGATTCTACTTATTAAAATGTACCTTTGAAAAGTAGACTCTCTGCGGTACGCTTTTCGGAATCATTCACCTCGATTTTTCACGCAGCGCGCCGGAGGACTTCCGCCCCGGACGGGCCCTGAATGTCCTGATACCCGATAATGATCCTGCGCTTAACCTGTCGCCGACTGTCATTCTGCCCAATGAGAATTTCATGCCGATGCTGCCCGAAGGTAAAGACCCGGTTAATCCTGCCCGGTCCTACCTGCTTTCCCTCAACTTTGCCCGTAGTTGGCTGACCAGGGCCTCGTTCCTTGGCATTGTCGCCGGCATGCTCGGGGCCGCTTCCCTGAGTCCTGCAACTGAGGCAGCCTTAGGCGCCGTCAGTGCCACTGCCACCAATTTCGACAGCCCAGGGCATCCCGCAATGTCTGTAAGCCGGGCAGACGTTGTTGACATCGGAAAAGTAACATTAATTAAATATTTGAGTGTGAGATTACATGCTCTCACCCTTTCAAAGCAAAAAAGCCGCATCCCGCAGCCTTTTCCTCACACACTCACCCTTTCGGGAACACCCAAACATGCTTCTCCGGCAGCGAAAGATGGCAGTGCTGCGGATCCCGCACCTCATGCCCATACGCGCGGATGACAAAATCATCCCCCACCGTGCGGAACAGGTACTCCCAGCGGTCGCCGAGGTACATGCTGGTGAGCAGCGGCAGCTCAAGCTGATTTTCACCCGGCCCCTCGACCACCGCCACGCGCTCGACGCGGATCACCGCCGTGGCGTCATCACCGCTCTTCACCCCTTCACCGGCCTGGCCCCACAGCACCCAGCCTTTTCCTTCGATACGCGCTCTGCCGTCGCGCACTTCGGTGACCTTGCCGTGCAGGCGGTTGTTGCTGCCCATAAACTCGGCGGTAAACAGCGTTTTCGGCGAGCCGTACATCTCCTGCGGCGTACCCTGTTGCTCAATTTTGCCGTTGTTAAGCAGCAGGATACGGTCGGAAATGGACATCGCTTCGTTCTGGTCGTGCGTCACCATCAGCGCGGATAGCCCGAGCTTGATAATCAGCTCGCGCAGGAACACGCGGGCCTCTTCGCGCAGCTTGGCGTCGAGGTTGGAAAGCGGCTCGTCCAGCAAAATCACCGGCGGGTTGTACACCAGCGCCCGGCCAATCGCCACGCGCTGCTGCTGCCCACCGGAGAGCTGGTGCGGGTGACGTTTACCAAGATGGCCCAGGCCAAGCTGGTTCAGCACGTCCTGCACGCGCTGCTGGATCTCTTTCGCCGACACTTTGCGCAGCTTGAGCGGATAGGCCACGTTCTCGAACACGGTTTTGTGCGGCCACAGGGCGTAGGACTGGAACACCAGACCCAGGTTACGCTCTTCCGCCGGGACCTCGCTGCGCGGCGTGCCGTCGTAAACTTTATTGTTGCCAATGACTATCGACCCCTGCGTCGGTTTTTCCAGACCCGCGACGGCGCGCAGCAGGGTGGTTTTGCCGCTGCCGGAAGGGCCTAACAGGGAGACCACTTCGCCGCGCTTCAGGTTCATGGAGACACCTTTTAAAACAGGATTGTCGCCGTAGGTTAAGTGCAGATCGTCAACCGCTAATTCAATCATGTATTTTCACTCCGAAACGAAGGGCAATGCCCAGACCTACCACGACCAGCAGGATATTAATGAAAGAGAGCGCCGCCACGATATCGATGGCACCCGCTGCCCAGAGGGAAACCAGCATCGAGCCGATGGTCTCCGTGCCGGGTGAAAGCAGGTACACACCCGTTGAGTATTCGCGTTCAAAGATCAGGAACATCAGCAGCCACGAGCCAATCAGACCGTAGCGGGAGAGCGGTATGGTGACGTGGCGGGTGATCTGCCCGCGCGTCGCCCCGGTGCTGCGCGCCGCCTCTTCAAGCTCCGGTCCTACCTGCAGCAGCGTGGAAGAGATAAGCCGCAGCCCGTAGGCCATCCACACCACGGTATAGGCCAGCCAGACGCTGAAAATGGTGCTGCGCAGAGAACGCAGCCAGACGATGACGTTTTCACGCATCCAGTCGGTCCAGGCGAACCCGGAAAGCCAGCCGGATTTCAGCGAGTTATCCAGCCACATCGGCAGAAACAGGAACACCCACAGGAAAGCCAGACCTGCCAGCAGGCCCGGCACGGCGCGCGGTACCAGCACGCTGTAGTCGAGGAAACGCGTGGTGTTATCCGGCTTGCGGTGCATGGCAATCCCGACAAACAGGTAGCACACCACGGCCAGCGCGCCGCCAATGACGCCAATCGCCATGGAGTTGACGATGGCGCGCAGCAGGTTGGGCTGCGCCCAGATGGTGCGGAAGGTGTTCAGGGAAAGCTCGTCCCACAGCGAAACGCCCACGCCCCAGTTGGAGATAAACGCGCGCAATACCACGCCAAGCAGCGGAACGCCGATGGTGACGGTGAGCCAGAAGGCAATCACTCCGCCAGCCACCCAGCGCCATTTACCCAGCGGCAGCGCGCGGGCCTGCGAGGCCTTCCCCTTCATGGTGACGAAGCGGTTGGCGGTGCGCATCAGGCGACGCTGGAGCATCACCAGCGGGATGGTGATGCAGATCAGCACCACGGCAACCGCCGCCATCAGGTTATAGGAAGGGGTACCCATCTTGTTCGTCAGCTTATAGAGATAGGTCGCCAGCACCATGTTGCCTTCCGGGTCGCCGAGGACCAGCATCAGGCCGAACACCTCCAGCCCGAGGAAGAACAGCAGCACGGTGGCATACAGAATGGACGGGCGTACCATCGGCAGGCTGACGGAGGTCATCACCTGCCAGGGCGACGCGCCCGCGGTGCGCGCGGCTTCCTCCACGTCAGAGCCCACGCTGCGCAGCGCGGAGGAGATATACAGATAGGCGTGCGGGACGTGCGTCAGGCCGGCAATGACCACAATGCTCGACATGTCGTAGATATTCCACGGCACAAAGCCAATCAGCGCCTCCGCCCACTGGGAGAGAAAGCCCACCGGACCGGCGGCCACCACGTAGCCGAAACCCAGCACCATCGGTGAAACGAAAATCGGGACCAGGATCAGCGGCTCAATCAGCCGACGGCCGGGCAGGTCGGTACGCACCATCAGAAACGCCAGCACGCCGCCCAGCGGAATAGAGATAAAGACCAGCCCGAAAGCAAGAATAAAGCCGCTTTTTAGGGCCTTATAAAAATCAGGGTCGGTGAAAATAAAATCAAATGATTCAAAGCTCCACTCTTTTGACGGCGAAAAGAACGGGGCGGACAGGAAGCTCTGTATCACGATAAACGACAGCGGCGTGTAGATAACCAGGGCGGTTATCAGCACGACGATGCCACGCGGCAGGCTTTGCCACTTTCTGCGTAATGTATTCATGGGGTATCCCTGGTGTTGCAGCCCAGAAAAACGAACTCAGTCGATAAGGGAGCGCGGCGGCCAGCGCCGCGCTGAGAAGCTTATTTACCGGCGGCGGTACGCCACTCTTTGATGTACTCGAGGCGTTTTTTCGGCTGCAGGTATTCCAGCAGCGTTTCATCAACCGGGATCGGCTTCAGCGCGTTGCCGAGGATTTTGGTCAGGCCGTCGATATCGTTCTTGCCTTCGATATCGTTACGAATGGAGGGGATGTCCGCCTGATTGGCCAGAATGCTTTGCCCTTGTTCAGACAGCACATAGTCCAGCCACAGCTTCGCGGCATTGCCGTTTTGCGATTGCTGGCTGATGAACGACACGCGCGACAGCACCAGGGTGTAATCTTTCGGATAGGCAATGCCGAGTGACGGATCGTTCTTCGCGCGCGCTTCCGCATAGGATCCGAGGATATTAAAACCGATCAGGTTTTCACCGGAGGAGACGCGCTCCATCATGGTGCCGGTCGACGACTGCACCGATACGCCCCCTTTGGCGACGTCCGCCAGGGTCTTGAAGTAGTTTGGATCGGCGTTGTGATCCTGCACCGAAAGCATAAAGCCCAGACCCGATTTTTCGATGTCGTAGGTGGTGACTTTATTCTTAAATTTGTCCGTCTGGCTGGCAATTAGCTTCGCCAGCGCGGCGTGAGAATCCGGCACGTCGCCGGCCGGGATCAGGCGCTTGTTGTAGATAAAGACCACCGGCTCATAGGTGGTGCCGTAGGCCTTATCTTTCCAGACCGCCCATTTCGGCAGCTGGCTTTGCTCCGGAGATTTGTACTCCATGGCGTAGTCGGTGGCGAGCTTCAGCCCGGTGTCCATCGAGGAGCTCCAGACCACGTCGCCGCTCACGCCGCCGGAGGCCTGTTCGCTGATGAAACGGTTGTACAGCTCGGTGCTGTTCATATCGTTGTATTCAACTTTGATGCCCGGGTAGGTTTTTTCGAAGCCCTGGATCAGCGGCCCGGCGGCTTTGATGTCGGTGGTGGAATAGATGACAACCTTGCCCTCCTTCGTGGCGGCATCAACCACTTTTTGATACTCAGCAGGATAGCCCTGCGGCAGGGCAGACAGTGCAGAAGCAGAGAACAGTACGGTAGCGGTAAGCAGAGAAATTCGGAACGTGTTCGACATTATAGTTAACCTTTTAGTTACATTTGAGGAACTAATTGTCAACATAGCCTATCGTGCTCCACCCACAATAGGGTGAAGCGGGCGATGATTCCGAAGTGTGATTGTCGCCGTCGTTTCAGCAATTAACACCATAAAATCCGCGAACGTTAGCCTGTGAACGGTTTCGGATTACGGTTTATCGCCGGATTTACGGTATAGCCTGCGGGGATGACCAATATTGCCATACAGCATTTCGACGCTGATTAACCCGCTCTCCACGCAGTATTCAAGATAGCGACGCCCCGTGGTTTTGCTGATCCCCACGTTTTCCACCACCTCTTCAACCGACATCGCGCTGTCGGGACGATCGGCGAACAGGCGTTTAATCTTTTCCAGGGTCTGGGGCTCAATACCCTTCGTGGAGGGCGTCACGGAGGCTTCTGCGGCAGGCAGGTTAAACAGGCGATCCAGCGCATGCTGGTCGACCACCTTCACCTGCTGCACGGTGTGGATGAAGCGCATAAACCGCTCCAGCGAGGCGTGCAGGCGCTGAAAAAAGACGGGCTTGATGAGGTAGTCAAACGCCCCGCTGCGCATGGCGTGGCTGCAGGTCTGCATATCGCTGGCGGCAGTGATGAAGATCACCGAGCACTCATAGCTTTTCAGCAGCGGGTTATCGATGAGCTCCACGCCTTTACCGTCCGGAAGATAGTTGTCCAGCAGGATAAGCCGCGGCTGATGCTGACGAATCAGGCTGCATGCCTGCTCAATCGACGCGGCGATGCCCACCACGCGTAAATGAAAATTCTGCTCGATATACTCGCGATGCAGCTCCGCCAGGTGCGGCTCATCCTCAACGATCACAACATCAAGTGCTCGGGTCATGCTTTAGCCCATTCGGAATAAACACAGAAAAAATAGTTCCCTGCGGCGTGTTGTCGGCAATCTCTATACTGCCGCCAGCCTTGTCGATATATCCTGCCACCAGAAACAGGCCAATACCGTGCTCGGTGCCCACAATGTCGTTTTCGCTTTCCGGCTTGCTGCTGAACCCCTGGCGGAAAATGTGCGGCTTCACGGCATCGTCCACCCCGCAGCCCCGGTCGGCCACCTCGATCAGCAGCTCCTGGTTACGATCGGAAATGTAGAGCTCGATCGGCGCGTGGACCGGGGCGTTGAGGGTCGCGTCCACGGCGTTATCCAGCAGATTACCGATAATCGACATCAGCTCCGTTTCGCCGAGCGCGGCAGGCATGCGGGTGAGCTGGCAGGCGGGATCGAACAGCAGCTCAATGCCTTTTTCGCGCGCGCTGACGTACTTTCCCAACAGCAGCCCGCACAGCGCGGGAGATGAAAAACGCGCGGAGACAAAGTCCAGCACCCGCTGCGCGCCTTCGGACTGCACCTGGATGTAACGGATCGCCTCGTCATAGTGTTTCATCTGCAGTAACCCGACCAGCGTGGCGGTCCAGTTCAGCTGTTCGTGGCGCATAATGCGCAGGTTGTCCGCATAGCGTTTGATCTGGCTGAGCTGGCTGCTGAGGGTGTTAATGTCATTTTTGTCGCGAAAGCTGTACACCCAGCCGCTTTCAACTCCGGGCTCGACCTCAATCGCCACGCGGTTGACGATCACCTCGCGCTGGTTGAGCACCGCAATCTGGTCGTGGCGGCCCGCGCTCACCGAGGCATAGCGCTGGGAGAAAAAGCCCGGCGATGTCTGAAGGATATCTTCCAGCGGTTTACCAATAAGGTCTTTCTCACTTTGCCGAATATCCAGCATCTCGCGTGCGGCGCGGTTAATTAAAATCAGCTGCTTCTCCTGATTAACGGCAAATACCCCTTCGTACATGGCTTCTAATAGCGCGCGCTGCTGCAAAACCAGCTGAGCGATATCTTTCGGCTCCAGCCGGAACATCTGTTTTTTGAGATTGCGGGTAAACAGCCAGGAGAAAATAAACAGCAGCAGCAGAAGACCCGCGCCGTACAGCCCGGACTGCCAGAGAATGCGCGCATTAATATTGGCAATGTACGAGGTCAGATAGCCGACCGAGACAATACCAATCACCTGATGCCGGGCGTTGAAGATGGGCGCTTTGCTGCGCAGTGAAACGCCAATGCCGCCCTGGCGTACGGAAATAATGGTTTTGCCCTTTAAGACTTCGGCATTATCTCCGCCGATCATCGGTAAATTAATGCGTTCCGGGGATTCCGAATGATAAAGGTGCTGCTCCTCGGTATCGCCAATCACAATGTAGCTGGCATCGCTTTCAGCCCGCAGCGGCTGAATTAACCGGGCGATGCCGGGGATATCTCTGGCCGCAACCTTTTCCGCCAGGCCCGGCATCAGCGCGATCTGGCTGGCCTGCACCCGGGCGCGCTGGCCGAGGTCGTGATGGAGCTGTCGGTCAATAAAATGAAACAGGATGGTTCCCAGCAGAACTAACAGCAGGCAGGAGAAGCACACCAGCGCTAAAAATAGCTTTACCTGAAAAGAGAGCCTGCGTTTCATTCAACCTGCTGATGTTATGTAAAAGTGACATTCGCCGAGCCTGACATGGGCCAATAGCGGACGCAATCTGGCAAGAAAAGAGTTGTGACCTGGCTTTTCGTTTTCGGCGTTATAGCCATCATGATCCCGTCAGGCTATGCTTCATTCAGCACGATAATAATTACAGAGGCAATGTCATGGATAAAGAGCTACTGGATGCGGGTTACCGGGCCTATACCGGCGAGAAAATTGACGTTTACTTCAATACCGGGATTTGCAAACACTCCGGTAACTGCGTGCGTGGGAGCGCAAAGCTGTTTAATCTGAAACGTAAACCGTGGATTATTCCTGATGAAGTGGACGTTGAAACGGTTGTCCGCGTGATTGATACCTGCCCGAGCGGTGCGCTGAAGTATCGCCAAAAATAAGCGAGGAACCATGGATATTCTGGAAGGCCACAACAAGTTTTACGTGAATGATGCAAGCGGAAATCAGGTCGCGGAGATTGTCTTCGTCCCGACCGGCGAGCATCTGAGCATTATCGAGCACACCGATGTAGATGAGAGCCTGAAAGGGCAGGGCGTTGGTAAACGGCTGGTGGCGAAAGTGGTGGAGAAGATGCGCGGTGAGAACCGCAAAATTATCCCGCTGTGCCCGTTCGCGAAGCATGAGTTTGATAAAACGCGGGAGTATGACGACATTCGGGCGTGATTCACTGGAGCAATCATTGCCGGGTAAGCGCAGCGCCACCCGGCACAATGTCTGGCAGGAACCTTAGCCGACAAACATTACCGACACGCACAGCACGCCGACGATCAGCGTCAGCAGGTTGCCAATGGAGCGGTACTGTTTCAGCGAGGGGATAAGATACGTCGACAGCGTCGGCATGATAAACAGGATCATGGCGATAAGCGGGCCGCTGATGGCGTAAATCATCGAAATGGCGTTGGGGTTAATGCAGCAGACCGCAAAGGTAATGAACGACACCCCCATGATGGAAATCGCGCGGTTAAAGGCGCGGCTCTTTTTCACGCCCACCTGATTGAGCGACGACTTCACGATCTCCGTCGCCCCTTCAATCACCCCAAAATAGGTGCCGAGGAACGATTTCGACATCGCAACAATCGCCACGATAATCCCGGAAATGCCGAGCCACGCCGGAGAAGAGGGCATCATCGACAGCGCGGACAGGATCGTCACTCCTTGCTCTTTGGCCGTCACAATGTACGACGGTGGAATAGAGAGCAGGCAGCTGAAGACAAAGAACAATACGCTCAGGCAGATGATCAGGTAAGCCACCTTCATGATCTTCTTGCATTTATCCATGGCGCCGTCGGCAAACTTCTCCCGACGGTCAACGGCAAAGGTTGAGATAATCGGGGTATGGCTGAAGGCAAACACCATCACCGGAATCGAAATCCAAACCTGGTGCAGCGTATGGCTATCGACGGCCATCTGGCTGGTCAGCAGCGCCGGTTGCCAACTGCCGATAAGATAGAGCGAGACAAACAGAAAATAGGCAATCAGCGGAAACACCAGGAAGCCCATTACCTTTATCGTGATATGGCGTCCCATCAGGAAGATCAGGTTCAGGACCAGCACCACCCCGAGGCTAACCAGCACGCGAACGCCGGTATCCACCGTCAGGTGTTTCGCCAGCTGTTCGGTTAACGAGTTGGTGATCGCCACCGCATAAATCTGCACCACCACGAAGAAGGCGACGAAATAGAGGGTAGTGATCAGATTGCCGATCTTCTTGCCGTAATAGTGCGAGACGGCGCCGGTGATCCCTTCATTGCCTTTTGTTTTTGACGACAGGATAAATTGCGCCAGCGCTCTGTGCGGCCAGTAGGTTAAGGGGTAGGCCACGAGGGCGGTAATAAACAGGACAATCGCGCCTGCGGAGCCCAGCTGAATGGGTAGGAACAGCGTTCCTGCGCCCACGGCTGTGCCATAGAGAGCGAAACTCCAGAGAGTCTCATCTTTTGACCAAATTTTCGACATTAGAGCAACGTATCAACTATCAAACCAACAGAATGGCGTGCAATTTACCATAGATAAGCTCGGAGAGCGCAGTTGCTTCGACGGCGTTTGGCCGGAACGGGCGTCCGGCCAGAGGAGGATTAGCCTGCCAGGGCGCGCCGTTGCTGGCGACGCTTAAGAAATTTCTCGCGCAGGTTATCGTATGCCCAGTTGTAGAACATGGTGTACGGCAGGAAGAACAGGAAGAAACCGATTTCCAGCGTGAATGCCTGCAGCAGGGTGACCCCCAACACGGCGGCGACAATGGACACGCCAATCACAATAAACCCGCATTCGAACCCCAGCGCATGCAGCGCGCGCACCTTTGCCGTACGTTTGACGCGCTGAACGGGCCAGAAACGGTCGAAGCCGAAGTTATAGATAATGTTCCACAGCATGGCGGTGGTGGCCAGAATAATGGTTAAGGCGCCCATCTCCATCACGGAACGCTGCATAAGCCACGCCGCCGTGGGGGCGAGGATAGCGGTGGCAATGCCTTCGAAACAGACGGCATGAAAGATCCGCTCCGGCAGTTTACGTTGAAGTGCATCCTGGTGTTGCATAGTCATAGACCTCGTTAATTCGCCGGTATGGGCGTTGATGTGGCCTATTTTCATCGCTAAAGCTGATATATTAAAGATGGTATCCATCGCTAAAGTAGATAGGTCATGCGCTATTCACCCGAAGCCCTTAATGCGTTTGTCGAGACCGTGGCGGCAGGCTCTTTTTCTGCCGCCGCACGCCGGCTGCGTAAAAGCCAGTCGACGATCAGCACGTCGATTGCCCATCTTGAAGCCGATCTGGGCTTCGAGCTGTTTGACCGCTCGGCGCGCCAGCCGGTGTTAACGGCCCAGGGGGAGCAGGTGCTGGGCTACGTGCAGGCCATCCTGGCCGCCAGCACGCGGCTGGATGAACTGGCGGTATCGTTAACGGCGAAAACGGAGGCGCGTCTGACGTTTGTCCTTTCCGATACCCTCAACCCGGACGTGCTGGAAGAGATGATGAAACAGTTTGACGCCCGCTTTCCCCATACGGAATTCGAATGCCTGATTGGCGAGGAAGAGGACGTAATCGATCTGCTGCAAAAGGAGCGCGCGCAGATTGGCCTCACCGAAGCGCGGGACGGTTATCCGACGGATATCGGCGCCACCCGGCTGCCGATGCAGACCCGTATGGCGATCTACGTCGCGACCACGCATCCGCTGGCCGGGCAGCATGACGTCCAGCGTGACGAACTGCACGGCTGGCGGGAGCTGCGGTTGAGCACCTATCTGGAGCGCGAGGCGGAGATTGCGCGCGGGCCCGTCTGGTCAGCGCCGAATTACCTGTTACTCTTGAGTATGGCGGTGCAGGGATTCGGCTGGTGCGTATTGCCCTGTGCGCTGGTGGATGAGTTCGCAGCCGCAAAATCGCTGGTGCAGCTCAACGTTCCCGGCTGGCCCAGGGCGATCGGCATCGATCTGCTGTGGAATAAACGCACCCCTCCCGGCGTGGCCGGAAGCTGGCTGCGGCAGTATCTGCAGGATGCACACTGAACCTTGTGATTAAACTCACTATTTTTAAACAATTAAGATAATTACCAGTAACAATCCTCTACTATCGTCATGTCATTTAACACAGAGGTCGTGATGAAAGATGTCGTAATAGTGGGTGCGTTGCGTACGGCTATCGGCTGTTTTCAGGGAGCGCTTGCGCGTCACTCGGCGGTTGAACTGGGCAGCGTGGTGGTGCAGGCGCTGGTGGAGCGTAGCGGGATCGCAGCTCACGAAGTTGACGAGGTGATCCTGGGACAGGTCCTCACGGCCGGTGCCGGGCAAAACCCTGCGCGCCAGGCGGCGCTCAAGGGCGGGCTGCCCAATACCGTCTCCGCCATCACCATTAACGACGTCTGTGGTTCAGGATTAAAAGCGCTGCATCTCGCGACGCAGGCCATTCAGTGTGGTGAAGCGGACGTGATCATTGCGGGCGGGCAGGAGAATATGAGCCGCGCGCCGCACGTGTTGACCGACAGCCGTACCGGCGCACAGCTGGGCAACAGTCAGCTGCTCGACAGCCTGGTGCATGACGGGCTGTGGGATGCGTTCAATGACTATCATATGGGCGTGACCGCGGAAAACCTGGCGCGCGAGTACGGCATCAGCCGTGAGGTGCAGGATGCCTATGCGCTAAGCTCGCAGCAAAAAGCGCGAGCGGCGATTGATTCCGGCCGTTTTCGCGACGAAATTGTCCCGGTCAGCACCCACCGCCAGAGCGGCGAGCCTGTCGTTGTGGATACCGATGAACAGCCGCGCACCGACGCCAGCGCTGAAGGCCTGGCGAGGCTCAATCCTGCGTTTGAAATGCAGGGATCGGTGACGGCGGGAAATGCCTCTTCCATTAACGACGGCGCTGCCGCCGTGATGATGATGAGCGAAAGCAAAGCCCTTGAGCTCGATCTCCCCGTGCTGGCGCGCATTAAGGCATTCGCCAGCGTAGGGGTTGATCCGGCATTAATGGGGATCGCGCCGGTCTACGCCACTCGCCGCTGTCTGGAACGCGCGGGGTGGCAGCTTTCGGATGTGGATCTGATCGAAGTGAATGAGGCCTACGCCGCGCAGGCGATCTCCGTCGGAAAAATGCTGGAGTGGGATCCGCTGCGGGTCAACGTCAACGGCGGGGCGATCGCGCTGGGGCACCCGATCGGGGCGTCCGGCTGCCGGATCCTGGTTTCGCTGGTCCACGAAATGAAAAAGCGCAATGCCCGCAAAGGGATTGCCACGCTCTGTATAGGCGGCGGGCAAGGGGTGGCGCTGGCCATCGAACGCTAACCTTTCCTGATTAATGAAACCTCCTGCGGGAGGTTTTTTTTATCCTCCCCTCATTCCCATGCCTCTTAACCGTGATCCGGGTGTCATTTTCGATATAAACAAAATAAAAAATGAAACGTTGTTTTGAATTTAATTGAAAAGCCTATTTTATGCCGATAGTATGTGTTCATCATGAAAACGGAACGTTGTTTCGTTTATTTTCTTCTTTTGGGCATGACCACATCTGGAGGTTACCGTGGACGTCAGACAAAGCATTCACAGCGCACACGCCAAAACGCTGGATACGCAGGGGCTGCGCAGTGAGTTTTTAGTTGAGCAGGTGTTCGAGGCCGATAGGTACACTATGGTCTACAGCCATATCGACAGCATTATTGTGGGCGGGATTATGCCGGTGGCAAAAACCGTCTCCGTGGGCGGAGAAGTGGGTAAACAGCTGGGCGTGAGCTATTTTCTGGAGCGTCGCGAGCTGGGTGTGATTAATATCGGCGGTCCGGGCACCATCACCGTGGACGGTCAGTGCTACGAGATTGGTCACCGCGATGCGCTGTACGTCGGTAAAGGGGCGAAAGAGGTGGTCTTTGCCAGCATTGACGGCGCTAAACCCGCGAAGTTTTACTACAACTGTGCCCCTGCGCATACCGCATACCCGACAAAAAAAGTGACGCCTGAGGACGCAGCGCCCGTAACGCTGGGCGACAACCTCACCAGCAACCGCCGCACCATCAATAAATACTTCGTGCCGGACGTGCTGGAAACCTGCCAGCTCAGCATGGGGTTAACCGAGCTGGCGCCAGGCAACCTGTGGAACACGATGCCGTGCCATACCCACGAACGACGCATGGAAGTTTACTTCTACTTCAACATGGATGAGGACGCCTGCGTGTTCCACATGATGGGGCAGCCGCAGGAAACGCGCCATATCGTGATGCACAACGAGCAGGCGGTCATTTCGCCAAGCTGGTCCATTCACTCCGGCGTTGGGACGAAAGCCTATACCTTTATCTGGGGTATGGTGGGCGAAAACCAGGTCTTTGATGACATGGACCATGTTGCGGTCAGCGATCTGCGCTAGTCGCGGGCAGTGAAGCATAAACCTGCCTGTGAGTGACAGGCTCTGAAAGAGTAAGGAATAAACATGATTCTGGATGCATTCTCTCTGCAGGGGAAAGTGGCTGTGGTTTCCGGGTGTGACACCGGGCTGGGCCAGGGGATGGCGTTAGGCCTGGCGGAAGCAGGCTGTGACATCGTCGGGATTAACCTTGTTGAACCCACGGAAACCATCGAACGCGTGACCGCGCTGGGCCGTCGCTTTCTCAGCCTGAACGCCGATCTGCGTAAAATCGACGCCATTCCGGAACTGCTGGATCGCGCGGTGGCTGAATTCGGCCATATCGATATTCTGGTCAATAACGCCGGGCTGATTCGCCGCGAAGATGCGATCAGCTTCAGCGAGCGCGACTGGGACGACGTGATGGATTTGAACATCAAGAGCGTATTTTTTATGTCCCAGGCGGCGGCGAAGCATTTTATTGCGCAGGGGAAAGGCGGCAAGATCGTGAATATTGCCTCTATGCTCTCGTTCCAGGGCGGCATCCGCGTACCGTCTTACACCGCGTCCAAAAGCGCCGTGATGGGCGTGACCCGCCTGCTGGCAAACGAATGGGCGAAGCATAATATCAATGTGAATGCGATTGCGCCGGGCTACATGGCGACCAACAACACGCAGCAGCTGCGCGCGGACGAACAGCGTAGCGCGGAAATCCTCGACCGCATTCCTGCGGGACGCTGGGGCCTTCCGGGCGATCTGATGGGCCCGGTGGTATTTCTGGCCTCGTCGGCTTCAGACTATATCAACGGCTACACGATTGCGGTTGATGGCGGCTGGCTGGCGCGTTAACCCGCTTCAGATTCATACCTCTGCTTTTGAGCAGAGGTTTTTTTTGCATAAAATTTGCCAAAGTCCATATTGATAAACACGAAAAATCCATACTAAAAAATCATGAATGACTGTCATCACACTTTTAATGCTTAAAAATGAAGTGATTAGTAAAAATCTGTGATTATTCACCGTGAGTTGAAATTGTAATGTCCATCACAGATCGCTATGCCGCAGCGAAATAATCCATATCTTCACCTTTTCCCGCCTGACACTTTTCCGCGCTTTCTCGTAATTTCAGTTAACGAATTTTGCTGTTGAGGCAGGAAAAATATGACATCTATCAATGACTCTACCCTGATGCCCGCTGCGCTGCGCGATACTCGCCGCATGAACCAGTTTGTCTCCATTGCCGCCGCCGTGGCGGGCCTGTTGTTTGGACTGGATATCGGCGTCATTGCCGGGGCATTACCGTTTATTACCGATCACTTTACCCTCAGCAGTCGCCTGCAGGAGTGGGTGGTGAGCAGCATGATGCTTGGCGCGGCCATCGGCGCGCTGTTCAACGGCTGGCTTTCGTTCCGTCTGGGGCGCAAATACAGCCTGATGGTCGGAGCGATTCTGTTTGTCGCAGGCTCCATTGGCTCGGCGTTTGCCGCTAACGTTGAAGTGCTGCTGCTCTCCCGCGTGCTGCTGGGGGTAGCGGTGGGGATTGCCTCCTACACGGCGCCGCTTTATCTCTCCGAAATGGCAAGCGAAAACGTGCGCGGCAGGATGATCAGCATGTATCAGCTGATGGTCACGCTGGGCATCGTGCTGGCGTTCCTGTCCGACACGTATTTCAGCTACAGCGGCAACTGGCGCGCGATGCTGGGGGTGCTGGCCTTACCGGCGCTGGTGCTGATCGTGCTGGTGGTTTTCCTGCCAAACAGTCCGCGCTGGCTGGCGCAAAAGGGACGCCACGTGGAGGCGGAAGAGGTCCTGCGCATGCTGCGCGATACCTCTGAAAAAGCGCGCGACGAGCTGAACGAGATCCGCGAAAGCCTGAAGCTGAAGCAGGGCGGCTGGGCGCTGTTTAAGATCAACCGCAACGTGCGTCGCGCGGTCTTCCTCGGCATGTTGCTGCAGGCGATGCAGCAGTTCACCGGCATGAACATCATCATGTACTACGCGCCGCGCATCTTCAAAATGGCCGGGTTCACCACCACCGAACAGCAGATGATCGCCACGCTGCTGGTGGGCCTCACCTTCATGTTTGCCACCTTTATTGCCGTATTCACCGTGGACAAAGCCGGGCGTAAACCGGCGCTGAAAATTGGCTTCAGCGTGATGGCGCTCGGCACGCTGATCCTCGGCTACTGCCTGATGCAGTTTGATAACGGCACGGCCTCCAGCGGGCTTTCGTGGCTTTCCGTCGGCATGACCATGATGTGTATTGCAGGCTACGCGATGAGCGCCGCGCCCGTGGTGTGGATCCTGTGCTCCGAAATCCAGCCGCTCAAATGCCGGGATTTTGGCATCACCTGTTCCACGACCACCAACTGGGTGTCGAACATGATTATCGGCGCGACCTTCCTGACGCTGCTGGACGCGATTGGCGCGGCGGGAACCTTTTGGCTCTATACGGTGCTGAACGTAGCCTTTATTGGCGTGACCTTCTGGCTGATCCCGGAAACTAAAGGCGTGACGCTGGAACACATCGAGCGCAGGCTGATGGCCGGGGAGAAACTGCGGAACATTGGCGAGTAAACGTAGTACCTCTTTAAGTTAAGCGCTTACAAAGTATGCAGAAAGGGCAAAGGTGGCGCTTAACCAGAGTAATTACGCAGTGAAATTGTCTACTAATTTTGGCAGGGGAGGGTTAAATCATAAGAATTGAACTTAGGATAATTCTTAAGGTGCTGTATCATCGGACCACCGCTAACGTTTGAGCAAAGATGCAGGGCATCCTAAAAATAATTCATATGTCTGAGATAGATATCAAAAAAAATAGCGATCTTGATTTCCCCCATTATGCCCCCCCGGCTATTCACGCTAAAGAGATAGATCTTTTAGGCCTGTTAGGGGTTCTTCTCGCGGCGAAAAAACGCATCGTCGCGGTTACCTTCGCGTTTGCACTGGTTGGTCTCGCCATTTCATTTTTACTGCCGCAGAAGTGGACCAGTAAAGCGGTGATCACCCAGGCGGAGCAATCGCAGTGGAACCCCTTGCGTCAGATGCTGGTGGCACTTCAGGTGCTTGACGTAGACGCGCAGATTACCCGCCCGGAAGTCTTTGACCTCTTTATTAAAAAGTTTCAGTCGCAGTCGTTGCTCGAGGAGTACCTGAAATCCTCCCCTTACGTGATGGCGCAACTTAAAGAGGCCGAGGTGGATCCGCTTGATCTTCATCGGGCGATAGTGAACATCTCGGACCGAATGAAAGCGGCAAATGACGCTCAGGGAAAAGACGCGGATAAAGCGCCTTACGTTTCCTGGACGTTAAGCTTTACTGCGCCGACGGCAGCCGATGCGCAAGCCGTCCTGTCGGGATACATCGATTATATCGCAGCTATTGTTGAAAAAGAGACGGTGCAGAATATCCGCAACCAGATCGCCCTGAAAACCAACGTCGTTGCCCAGCAGCTGGAGCTGGATCGCGTCCGTTTGACCAATATTCACAATACCAACCTGCAGCGTCTGAATTATTCCCTGGAAGTAGCGAATGCCGCAGGCATTAAGAAGCCGGTCTACAGCAACGGGCAGGCGGTAAAAGACGATCCGGACTATTCCGTTTCGCTCGGCGCTGACGGCATCGCGCAAAAGCTGCAGATTGAAAAAAATCTCAGGGACGTGACCGAGCTGAATGCGGATTTCCAGAACCGGGAATACCACCTCGCGCAGCTGAAAAAGCTCTCCTTTGCAGACGTTAAGCTTGAGCCATTCATGTATCAGCTCTCTCCTTCCATGCCGGTGAAAAAGGATGGCCCGGGCAAGGCTCTGATTGTTGTTCTGGCGGCGCTCCTGGGTGGGCTGTTTGCCTGCGGCAGCGTTTTGCTGCGCGAGGCGATGCTCAGCCGTAACCCGCTCCCCGAACCGGTGACGGAATAAACCCCGCAGTTAAAAAAGGCGCTGATTAAAGCGCCTTTTTTTATGTACATCGGTTGTGTTACAAAAAGAGATCGAAGATAAGGAGGGATGATGAAAACGATCGGCCTGTTAGGGGGGATGAGCTGGGAATCGACAATCCCGTATTATCGCCTGATTAACGAAGGGGTAAAGCAGCGTCTGGGCGGTCTGCACTCCGCAAGCCTGCTGCTGCACAGCGTTGATTTCCATGAAATCGAAGCCTGCCAGTCGAGCGGCGAGTGGGATAAAGCCGGAGAAATCCTGGCCCAGGCGGCGCTGGGACTGGAGCGTGCCGGTGCCGAGGGTATCGTGCTTTGTACCAACACCATGCACAAAGTGGCGTCGCATATCGAGGACCGCTGCTCGCTGCCGTTCCTGCATATTGCGGACGCGACCGGGCGTGCAATTGCGGCATCCGGGATGCGCCGCGTAGCGCTGCTGGGCACGCGCTACACCATGGAACAGGATTTTTATCGCGGACGCTTGCACGGCGAATTCGGGATCGAAAGCCCGATCCCTGATGAAGAAGACCGGGCGCGCATTAATCAGATTATCTTTGACGAGCTCTGCCTTGGGACCTTCAGCGAATCTTCCCGCGCCTTCTACGTCAGCGTCATCGAGAAGCTCGCGCAGCAGGGGGCCGAGGGGGTTATCTTCGGCTGTACCGAGATTGGCCTGCTCGTACCGGCTGAGCAAAGCCCCATTCCGGTATTTGATACCACCGCCATCCATGCAGAGGATGCCGTGGCGTTCATGCTGTCATAATGCGTTTTGCAGGTCAGGCAAGCGAAGCGCCACCTGACGTGCGTGCTCAATCATATGTTCTGTAAAAGCCTCTACCAGCGCGGAAGCCGGGCGGTGCAGGGGGCGGATCAGGCTCACGGTGAACGGGACGGATACGCTAAAACGGCGGATGACGATCCCGCTTCCGGCATAGTCCAGCGCCGTGAGCGGGTTAACCACCGCGACGCCCACGCCCGCCCGCACCATCGCGCAAATCGACGCCGCGCTGTGCGTTTCCACTACCATTCGCCGTTTGACCTGATGCTCGGCAAACAGCGTATCCAGCAGCTGTCGGTAACTGTCGGTCTGCGACAGGCTGATGTAGTTTTCCCCGTGAAAATCCTCAGGCGCGAGCACCGCCTTATCGGCAAGCCGATGCCCGGCGGGCAAAACGCACACTTCATCTAATGAGATCAATTCCGTACGCGCCGTTCCCGCTGGCGTGGAGAGGGTTTCAGTCAGGCCTAAATCGTGACGCTGGGCCGAAAGCCACTCTTCAAGCAGGGGAGACTCCTGCGGCACGATGGTGAGACTGACCTCCGGGTAGCGGGCCAGAAAGGGCTGCAACAGCATCGGCAAAAAGGATTGCGAAAAGACGGGCAGGCAGACAATTGACAGCTCGCCCTGACGAAACTCGCGCAGGCTTTCCGCAGCACTCACGATTCTGTCCAGCCCGTACCAGGAGCGCTGGACCTCCTCGAACAGGCGTAACCCCTGCACCGTCGGGTGAAGCCTGCCCCGGGTGCGCTCGAACAGCTTCAGCTCCAGCACTTTCTCGAAGCGCGCCAGCTCGCGGCTCACGGTCGGCTGCGAGGTATGCAGCATCTGTGCGGCTTCGGTGAGATTGCCGGTGGTCATCACGGCGTGAAAAATCTCGATGTGGCGTAAATTGACGGCGGGCATAGGGCACCTGAAATCAGATAACTGTCCATATCATTTTTGCATAGACTCGCGATAAAACGATATTTTTTATTCTCTTTGCGCTGTGGCGTAATCATAAAAAATGAATTTATCCGGAGATGACCATGCCACGCCCGCTTAACCAGACTGATACCGATTTGAACGCCGACAACCTGCTGCGCCTGCCCGCCGAGTTTGGCTGTCCGGTGTGGGTCTACGACGCGCAGATCGTCCGCGAGAAGATCGCCGCCCTGCATCAGTTTGACGTGGTGCGTTTTGCCCAGAAGGCCTGCTCCAATATCCATATACTGCGCCTGATGCGTGAGCAGGGCGTGAAGGTCGACTCCGTCTCACTTGGCGAAATCGAGCGCGCGCTGGCGGCCGGATTCGATCCGAAAGCCGACAGCGATGCGATCGTCTTTACCGCCGATGTGATCGACGATGCGACGCTGGCGCGCGTCCACGAACTGCAGATCCCGGTGAATGCCGGCTCTGTGGATATGCTGGAGCAGCTGGGTCAGGTTTCCCCCGGCCACCGCGTCTGGCTGCGCGTAAACCCGGGCTTTGGTCATGGTCACAGCCAAAAAACCAATACCGGCGGCGAAAACAGCAAGCACGGGATCTGGTATGCCGATATGCCTGCCGCGCTGGCGGTACTGCAGCGCTACGGCCTGAAGCTGGTGGGGATTCATATGCACATTGGATCCGGCGTGGATTATGGCCACCTGGAGCAGGTGTGCGGCGCGATGGTGCGTCAGGTTGTCGACTTCGGTCAGGATCTGGAGGCGATCTCTGCCGGTGGCGGTCTCTCCATCCCGTATCGCGAAGGGGAAGAGGCGATCGATACCGATCACTATTACGGCCTGTGGAGCGCCGCGCGCGATCAAATCGCCGCGCATCTGGGCCATGCGGTGAAGCTGGAAATTGAGCCGGGTCGCTTCCTGGTGGCGGAAGCGGGCGTGCTGGTTTCGCAGGTGCGCAGCGTGAAGGAGATGGGCTCTCGCCACTTCGTCCTGATTGACGCAGGCTTTAACGATCTGATGCGTCCGTCCATGTACGGCAGCTATCACCACATAACCGCCCTGGCCGCCGACGGCCGCGACTTAACGCAGGCGCCGCGCCTTGAGACGGTGGTTGCCGGGCCGCTGTGCGAATCGGGTGACGTATTCACCCAGCAGGAGGGTGGCAAAGTGGAGACCCGCGCGCTGCCGGAGGTCAAGCCGGGTGATTATCTTGTGCTGCATGACACCGGTGCCTACGGGGCGTCAATGTCCTCTAACTACAACAGCCGCCCGCTGCTGCCGGAAGTGCTGTTTGATAACGGCAAGGCACGGCTTATTCGTCGTCGCCAGACCATTCAGGAACTGCTGGCTTTAGAGCTCATCTGATGAAAGTACGGCCCCGCCGTGACCGAATCGCGTAAAACCAGCGTGCCGGTAAACGGTGGGATCGCATCGACCGGCTGGTTTTTTGCCAGCCGGATCGCCTGATCGATGGCCGTGACAATCATACTGTCGATAGGCAGATACACCGATGAGAGCGCAGGCTCCAGCCATTTCGCGCATGGGGCATCGTCAAAGCCGAACAGAGAAATATCCTGCGGGATTTTAAGCCCCGCCTGGTGCAGCGCTTTAGACGCACCCAGCGCCATATCGTCGTTACAGGCAAACAGGGCGCTAAACGATACGCCGTCGGCAATCAGCTCCTTGCACAGCTCGTACCCCCGCGTCATTCCCGCATCGCCGTACTTTATCCGACGCTCGTCCAGACGGATGCCGTGCTTTTCCAGCGCCTTGCGATAGCCCATCAGCCTTGCTTTCCCGGTTGGGGTGTGGATCGGAACGGTGATACAGGCGATCTCCCGATGGCCCTGGCCGATCAGGTAATCAACGGCCTTAAACGCGGCATCCTGCTGTTCGAAGAACACGCAGCGATCCGGCGCCTGACTCACTTCACGGTTAATGACCACCAGCGGCGTTTTCACGGTGTTCATCATTTTGACGATCGTTTTTTCGCTCATGTAGCGGGTATAAAGCACGATGGCATCGCACTGGCGATCGGCCAGCATCTGCACCGCCTGTTCTTCCTGCTCCGGCGCGTCGTGACCGTCGGTGACGATCAGCTGTTTCCCGTGGGTTTCGGTCTGCCGCGATGCCTGCTGGAGAAGCCGGCCAAAGTAAAAGCCGTCGAAGGTGGAAACCACCAGACCAATGCTGTTGCTGGTCTGGTTAGCCAGCGAGCGCGCGAGAAAGTTTGGGCGATAGCCCAGCGCTTCCATCGCCGCAAATACCTGCTGACGCGTACTCTCTTTGACCTGACCCGTGCCGTTCAGCACGCGCGATACCGTGGCCTTCGACACGCCCGCACGCAGTGAGACATCCAGCATTGTTGCCATTCTACATTCCTGCTTCCACGTAATGGCCTGCAGTTTAACACAGACCTCACGGCGTATAAGCGATGCGGGAAGCGCAAAACTTCTGCCACGATCACGCTTTTCGGTAACGATTCGTCTGACTCTGGTAAAATAATCGCCGAGTCCGGCTGGGGCGTCAGGCTAGCAACCCCATGAGAAAACGCAGGTGAAACGTGAATAAAACTGTCATCCTCCCGCTTTACCAGGCACCGCACTATGCGGAGCAGGTTACCGACTGGCTCTGGCAGGCCTTTGGCGAAGGGCTGCCCCGGGAATTTTTCCACAGCATTATTGAGCACAGCCAGGCGCCGGGCGCATTACCGCTGACCTTTATCGCCGTAGAAGACGAACGGATTCTCGGCACGGTAGGGCTCTGGCGCTGCGATTTGATCGCCCGTCAGGATCTCTTTCCGTGGCTGGCGGCGCTCTACGTTGACGACGCGGCGCGAGGCAAGGGCCTGGCAGGAAAGCTACAGCAGCATGTCATCAGCTGGGCCGCGCGGGCGGGATATGAAGAGCTGCACCTTTGGTCCGCCTGCCGCGACTTTTACGAACGTTACGGCTGGCGGTACGTTGGCGATGCGCTCGAATACCCGAACAAGACGGTACACCTTTACCGCTATTCGCTCTGCGCTTCTGACGGGGACGCAACGGAGTGACGGCGCACCAGGGTTGGGCTGAAGAGATGGGTAATATCCGGCGGCTGGCGCTGCTCCGCCAGGGCTAACGCCAGCTCGGCGGCCTGCGTTGCCATGGTAACGATCGGGTAGCGCACGGTGGTCAGGCGCGGGCGCACGTAGCGAGAGACCAGCACGTCATCAAAGCCAATCAGTGAGATCTCTGCCGGTACCTCAATCCCGTTGTCGTTCAGCACCCCCATCGCGCCTGCGGCCATGGAGTCGTTATAGCTGGCCACCGCCGTGAAGTTTCGTCCGCGGCCCAGCAGCTCGGTCATGGCCTGCTCACCGCCGCTCTCATCCGGTTCGCCGTAGGCTACCAGACGGTCATTACACGGCAGCCCGTTCTCGCGCAGGGCATCGTAATAGCCCTGCAGGCGGTCTTCCGCATCAGAAATCGGATGATTGGAGCAGAGATAGCCAATCCGGGTGTGGCCCTGTTGAATCAGATGGCGGGTCGCAAGCCACGCGCCGTAACGGTCGTCGAGCGCCACGCAGCGTTTTTCAAACCCGGGAATAGTGCGGTTGATGATGACCATTCCGGGGATCTGCTTCATCAGATGAATCAGTTCGGCATCCGGGATCATTTTGGCGTGAACCACCAGCGCCGCGCAGCGGTGGCGGATCAGCTGTTCGATGGCCTGGCGTTCTTTTTGTTCATTATGATAGCCATTGCCGATCAGCAAAAAATTGCCTGTCTGATAAGAAACCTGCTCAACGGCTTTCACCATGGCGCCGAAAAAGGGATCGGAGACATCGCCCACCACCAGACCAATGGTTTCTGTGGACTGCTGCGCGAGCGCGCGGGCGTTGGCGTTGGGATGATAATTCAGGGATTCCATGGCGCTCTGTACCGCCTGACGTGATGCGTCACTGGCTTTGGGTGAATCATTAATCACGCGCGAGACGGTTGCCACCGACACGCCAGCCAGACGGGCCACATCCTTTATTGTCGCCATTCATTACCTTCTTATTGGGGGTAAGCGTTTACACACCAAATAGTGTTGCGGAAAAGCGGCGTGCATTCAAGGGGAGCGATTTCCCCTACGCCACAAACGTGACGCAGCACACCCCCGGTAGTGTAATCGTTACACGCGCAGTCATGTCTGAATAATGTCAATCTGAACCTTTAGTTACACTTTGCCTCAGGCTGTTGCGATTGTCCGATGGCGAGGATGTTAAAGAGATTGATACAGTCGAGATCCCAGAGGTATTGATTGGTGAGAATTCTTAGTACGGTTTCGTACTCATCTCTTGCACCAACCTGCGCGGATGCGCAGGTTTTTTTTCGCCTCCACTTTTGCTGTCGCTCCTCTATTACTTCTCGTGTAATCTGCCACCATTTACTTCCACCCCTCCACGCTGGCTGGCAAAAGGAGTTGAGATGCTATTTGGGTTCTTCCGTACTCTGTTCCGTATTCTTTTTCGCATTCGCATCACTGGCGATGCCCAGGCGCTTCGCGGCGAACGCGTTCTCATCACACCAAACCATGTCTCCTTCATAGACGGCATCCTGCTGGCGCTGTTTTTACCCGTGCGTCCGGTGTTTGCGGTCTATACCTCCATCAGCCAGCAGTGGTACATGCGCTGGCTCACGCCGCTAATTGATTTCGTGCCGCTCGACCCGACCAAGCCGATGATGATTAAGCATCTGGTTCGCCTGGTTGAGCAGGGGCGTCCGGTGGTTATTTTCCCGGAAGGGCGTATTTCGGTGACCGGTTCGCTGATGAAAATCTACGACGGCGCGGGGTTTGTCGCGGCGAAGTCAAAAGCGACCGTGGTGCCGCTGCGCATTGAGGGCGCAGAGCTGACCCATTTCAGCCGCCTGAAAGGGCTGGTGAAGCAGCGTCTGTTCCCAAAAATCACACTGCACATTCTGCCGCCAACGTCACTGCCCATGCCGGAAGCGCCGCGCGCCCGCGATCGCCGTAAAATCGCCGGGGAAATGCTGCATCAGATTATGATGGAAGCGCGCATGGCCGTGCGCCCGCGCGAAACGCTGTACGAATCTCTGCTTTCCGCGCAGTACCGCTATGGCGCGAAGAAAAACTGCATCGAAGACATCAACTTTACCCCGGATACCTACCGTAAGCTGCTGACCAAGACCCTGTTTGTGGGCCGCATTCTGGAGAAGTACAGCAAGAAGGGCGAGAAGATTGGCCTGATGCTGCCTAACGCAGGCATCAGCGCGGCGGTGATTTTTGGTGCGGTCTCCCGCGGGCGTATTCCGGCGATGATGAACTACACGGCGGGCGTGAAGGGGTTGACCAGCGCGATAACCGCTGCGCAAATCAATACCCTATTTACCTCCCGCCAGTTCCTGGACAAAGGCAAGCTCTGGCATCTTCCCGAGCAGCTGACCCAGGTGCGCTGGGTCTTCCTGGAAGATCTGAAAGCGGACGTCACCACCGGCGACAAGCTGTGGATTTTTGCTCACCTGCTGATGCCGCGTCTGGCGCAGGTCAAGCAGCAACCGGAAGATGACGCGATTATCCTCTTCACCTCGGGCTCGGAGGGCAACCCGAAAGGTGTCGTCCACAGCCACAAGAGCATTCTGGCGAACGTCGAGCAGATCAAAAGCATCGCCGACTTTACCGCAAACGACCGCTTTATGTCGGCGCTGCCGCTGTTCCACTCCTTTGGCCTGACGGTGGGGCTGTTTACGCCGCTGCTGACCGGCGCAGAAGTCTTCCTCTACCCGAGCCCGCTGCATTACCGCATCGTGCCGGAGCTGGTGTATGACCGTAACTGCACCGTCCTGTTCGGCACCTCGACCTTCCTGGGGAACTATGCGCGTTTCGCCAATCCGTATGATTTCTATCGCGTGCGGTATGTGGTGGCCGGTGCGGAAAAACTGCAGGAGAGCACCCGTCAGATCTGGCAGGACAAGTTTGGCCTGCGCATTCTCGAAGGCTATGGCGTTACCGAGTGTGCGCCCGTGGTCTCGATTAACGTGCCGATGGCGGCGAAGCCGGGCACGGTAGGCCGCATTCTGCCGGGAATGGACGCGCGCCTGCTGGCCGTGCCGGGCATTGAGGACGGTGGCCGCCTGCAGCTGAAGGGGCCAAACGTGATGAACGGTTATCTGCGCGTGGAAAATCCGGGCGTGCTGGAAGTGCCGACGGCGGAAAACGTCAACGGCGAGGTTGAAACCGGCTGGTACGACACCGGGGATATTGTCCGTTTTGATGAACAAGGCTTTGTCCAGATTCAGGGGCGCGCGAAACGCTTCGCCAAAATCGCCGGTGAAATGGTCTCTCTGGAAATGGTTGAGCAGCTGGCGACGGCCGTCTCTGCGGATAAAATGCATGCGACGGTGGTGAAGAGCGATGCCAGCAAAGGCGAGGCGCTGGTGCTGTTTACCACCGACGCTGAGCTGAAGCGCGACCGGTTACTGAGCTACGCGCGTGAACACGGTATCCCTGAACTGGCCGTGCCGCGCGATATCCGCTGCCTGAAGCAGCTTCCGGTGCTTGGTAGCGGGAAGCCCGATTTCGTGACCCTGAAAGGCATGGTTGAAGAGGCGGAACAGCAAAATGCGTGAGTCAGTACACACTAACACATCGCTCCGGTCGAAAGGCATGATGGCCGTTATCGCCGCGCAGTTTCTCTCTGCGTTCGGCGATAACGCGCTGCTGTTTGCCACCCTGGCGCTGCTAAAAGCCGAGTTTTACCCCGACTGGAGCCAGCCGATCCTGCAAATGGTGTTTGTGGGCGCTTACATTATCTTTGCACCGTTCGTCGGTCAGGTGGCGGACAGTTTCCCCAAAGGCCGGGTGATGATGTTTGCCAACGGTCTCAAGCTGCTGGGTGCGGCCAGCATTTGCTTTGGCTTCAACCCGTTTATTGGCTACACGCTGGTGGGCATTGGCGCTGCCGCCTACTCCCCGGCGAAGTATGGCATTCTCGGCGAGCTGACCACGGGCGATAAGCTGGTGAAAGCCAACGGCCTGATGGAGTCATCCACCATTGCCGCTATCCTGCTCGGATCCGTCGCGGGCGGCGTGCTGGCCGACTGGCATGTCCTGGCGGCGCTGGGCGTCTGCGCGGTGGTCTACGGCGGCGCGGTCGTGGCGAACCTGTTTATTCCTAAGCTGCCGGTGGCTCGTCCGGGGCAGTCCTGGCGCTTTAAGCCGATGACCGGCAGTTTCTTTACCGCCTGTCGCGTGCTGTGGCGTAACGGAGAGACGCGTTTCTCCCTGATGGGGACCAGCATGTTCTGGGGCGCAGGCGTCACGCTGCGCTTCCTGCTGGTGCTGTGGGTGCCGGTGGCGCTGGGCATTACCGACAACGCGACGCCAACCTATCTTAATGCGATGGTGGCCATCGGCATTGTGGTGGGGGCAGGTGCGGCGGCGAAGCTGGTGACGCTCGAAACGGTGGCGCGCTGCATGCCCGCGGGGATCCTGATTGGCGTGGTGGTGCTTATTTTCTCGCTGCAGCATGCGTTATTGCCCGCTTATGCTCTGCTGATCCTGATTGGTATTCTGGGCGGGTTCTTCGTGGTACCGCTCAACGCGTTGCTTCAGGAGCGGGGCAAGCAGACGGTCGGTGCGGGGAACGCCATTGCGGTACAAAACCTCGGTGAAAACCTGGCGATGCTGTTAATGCTCGGGCTCTACTCGCTGGCGGTGAAGGCGGGCGTGCCGGTGGTGGGGATTGGCGTCGGCTTTGGCGGACTGTTTGCGATTGCAATTGCTGTATTATGGGTTTGGCAGCGTCGCCGTTGAGCGCTTTGCCCGGTCAGGCGAAGCCGCCACCCGGCAAAAACGTCCAGCCTGTAGGCCCGGTAAGCGAAGCGCCACCGGGCAAAAGCATCAGGCTACGGTGCTGGATAAGTATAGACCTGATGCACCGCTTCAATCTCCGCTAACACCTCTTCACTCAGGTTCAGGTGGAAACTCTCAATATTGGTTTTCAGCTGTTCCATCGTGGTCGCGCCCAGCAGGGTGCTGGCGACAAACGGCTGACGGCGCACGAAGGCCAGCGCCATCTGCGCAGGGTCAAGACCGTGGCGCTTTGCGATATCCACATAGGCTGCAACGGCTTTTTGCGTCTGCTCGCCGCTGTAGCGGGTAAAGCGGCTAAAGAGGGTATTACGCGCCCCGGCCGGTTTCGCACCGTTCAGGTATTTCCCCGTCAGCGTGCCGAAACCGAGACAGGAGTAGGCGAGCAGCTCCACCTCTTCATACTGCGTCACCTCGGCCAAACCCACCTCATAGCTGCGGTTAAGCAGGCTGTACGGGTTCTGGATAGTCACGATACGCGGCAGATCGTGTTTATCTGCCAGATGCAGATAGCGCATGACCCCAAACGCCGTTTCGTTAGAGACGCCGATGTAGCGGATTTTTCCCGCACGCTGGCATTCGGTCAGCGCTTCCAGCGTTTCCAGCAGCGTGACGGCGGGGGCACTTTCATTCCAGCTGTAGCCGAGCTTACCAAAGCAGTTGGTGGGACGCTGCGGCCAGTGCACCTGATAAAGGTCGATATAGTCGGTTTGTAGGCGCTTCAGGCTGGCGTCCAGCGCGGCGCGGATATTCTTGCGATCGAGGATCTGGTTCGGGCGGATCCCGGCATCGTTGTTGCGCGAGGGGCCGCTAACCTTTGAGGCAATCACCAGCTTTTCACGGTTGCCGCGTGTTGCCAGCCAGTTACCGACGTAGGTTTCGGTCAGCCCTTGCGTTTCAGGGCGGGGGGGAACAGGGTACATCTCTGCGACATCAATCAGGTTAATGCCCTGGCTGACGGCGTAATCGAGTTGTGCATGGGCATCGGCTTCGCTGTTTTGTTCACCAAATGTCATCGTGCCCAACCCCAGTTGGCTGACTTCGAGAGCGCTGTGGGGGATACGGTGATAATGCATAGCCGGCTTCCTCAGTAGACTTATAGACCGCGTCAGGGCGTACCCGACAAAGGAATATAAACATGGCAGAGGGGAAGCAAAAGGGGAAGAAAAAAATCAAAAAGGCCAGCAAGCTACTGACCCCTTTCTGTTTATCGCTCGATAATTTGCGACACTTCGTCGCGATTGATCTGCATTTTATTGCCTTGCTGATCGCGGTAGCTCACCAGGCCGGTATCATCATCGACTTCGGGTTTGCCGTCGGTCAGGATCATTCGTCCATCCTTTGTCGCCATAACGTAATCGCTGCTACATCCGGATACGGCAAACGCTAAACCGACTGCTGACACTAACACTGCCCATTTTTTCATCGTTATCGTCCTCATCTGGCGCGTATCAAATATCATCTAGTATTAACCCGATATGGCGACTTGAGGAAGCGGTAAAATCTTAAAAAGCAGTCGATTATGTTTGAGAGCTCGCAAAATAAGTAAAAAACTATGTTGTTAACAGGAAATGACGGGCAAGGAGTGCGCCGGTGAAATTCTTTTTGAGATAAAAACCGCGCGGCAACGTCAGTATGGGCTGACCCTTCGCGCCAATTGCCTCGGTAAGCGCTTTACTGTTGGCCGCTTTTGGGCGCAGCTGTAATACCTCCCCGTGGCGGGCGGTGATGCGCTCTACCTGCCCAAGCACAATCATGTCCATCAGCTCCTCCCAGTCCAGACGCAGCTGATGATCCTCATCCTCGCTCGGGCTCCAGAGCAGCGGCGCGCCAACGCGACGCTCAGCGAGGGGGAGCTGTCGCTCGCCTTCAACCGGCACCCACAATACGCGCTTCAGCTTATGGCGAACGTGGCTGGTTTCCCACGTCACGCCGGTGTTGCCGGTTAATGGCGCAACGCAAACAAAGGTGGTTTCAAGCGGCTTGCCCAGGCTGTCTATGGGGATGGTTTTTAACTCCACGCCCAGTGCGGCAAAATCCTGCTCTGGTTTGCTCCCTGCGCTGGCACCCAGCCACAGTTCAAGCAGCATGCCGATCCAGCCTTTATCCCGTTTCAGATCCTTCGGGATCGGCAAACCTGCCATCGCCGCCAGCTCGCCAAGCGAAAAGCCTGCAAGACGCTGCGCCTGCTGTAGAAGCTGGCTCTCGCTGGACGGCGGTGAGAGCAAGGGTGTAAGCGGATGCATGAAGGTAACCTTTTGATTAAAAAATAAACGAAGAAATTGTCCCCTGTGGATAGAGTTTAACTATTTCTGTACCAATATTCCATGTGTATGATTTATAGGTTTTTTTATTGGTTTGAAATCGTTTCACCGGCGTCATAAACCCGGTTGTTCAAATCTGGTCACTGACAATGAACAGGATCTTACACCATGTTATCCACAGAAAAATGGGATAACTGGGCATAACCCTAACTACTGTTTCAATTTACAGCCTTGACGTGCGATGAAAATCGAATTTTCAGACAATTTGTGACTAACTTATTGGCACAATCTGTGGATAAAACCGACGCTGTTCGATCTTTCATCAGCACGACGATCCCTGGTGTGACGATCGTCACGCTATTCTGTTTTGCGATCATGAAAATACATTTAACTGATTGAAAGTTATCTAATTATATAATTGAGCTCACAAGAGGCGCACGACAGCGTCTGAGGTTGTTCATCGGTAATCAGACACTTCTTCACAACTATATCCACAGAAAAGGTGAATAAAATTCCCTTTGCCGTCGCTCATCTGTTTATAACTCAGCGCTAATTTGTGAGTTATTCAAATGTTATTAGGTTGCAGCCCTGTAAGAGAGTGGTTTACCGCCTCCCTGTAGTGTGAAACAATCATTCATATATAAGGTTTAGTTTGGGGTAGTCCGGTGATTGATGACGATGGCTACCGCCCGAACGTAGGAATAGTAATTTGTAATCGTCAGGGCCAGGTAATGTGGGCCCGGCGATATGGTCAGCACTCCTGGCAGTTCCCGCAGGGCGGGATCAATCCGGGAGAGTCCCCAGAACAAGCGATGTACCGGGAGCTTTTTGAAGAGGTCGGTTTAAGCCGAAAAGATGTTCGCATCCTGGCTTCGACCCGCAACTGGTTGCGTTACAAGTTACCGAAACGTTTGGTGCGTTGGGACACAAAGCCGGTTTGTATCGGCCAGAAACAGAAGTGGTTTCTGTTGCAGTTGGTGGGCAACGATTCAGACATCAATATGCAAACCAGCAGTACGCCGGAGTTCGATGGCTGGCGCTGGGTGAGCTATTGGTATCCTGTTCGTCAGGTCGTGTCATTTAAACGCGATGTTTACCGTAGGGTGATGAAAGAGTTTGCAAGTGTGGTAATGCAGCTTCAGGAGATCCCGCCTAAGCCGCAGAGCGCACCTGCCTGGCGACGTAAAAGAGGTTAAGCTACGCAAATCATGCTCACCCGCTTGCGAGAAATAGTCGAGAAGGTGGCCAGCGCGCCGCGTCTGAACGAGGCGCTGAATATTCTGGTCACCGACATCTGTCTTGCGATGGAGACCGAGGTCTGTTCGGTGTATCTGGCCGACCACGATCGGCGCTGCTATTACCTGATGGCAACCCGTGGTTTAAAAAAACCGCGTGGACGCACCGTCACGCTCGCATTTGATGAAGGTATCGTGGGTCTGGTCGGGCGGCTGGCTGAGCCCATCAACCTGGCCGACGCGCAAAAACACCCCAGCTTCAAATACATTCCTTCCGTAAAAGAAGAACGCTTCCGCGCTTTTCTTGGCGTACCGATTATCCAGCGTCGCCAGCTGCTCGGCGTGCTGGTCGTTCAGCAGCGTGAGCTGCGTCAGTACGATGAAAGCGAAGAGTCATTCCTCGTTACGCTGGCCACGCAGATGGCGGCTATCCTCTCCCAGTCTCAGCTTGCCGCGCTCTTTGGTCAGTATCGCCATACGCGCATTCGTGCCCTTCCGGCCTCGCCAGGCGTGGCGATAGCGGAAGGCTGGATGGACGCCACGCTGCCGTTGATGGAGCAGGTTTACGAAGCCTCAACGCTCGATGAAGCGCTTGAGCGCGAGCGTCTTACCGCCGCGCTGGAAGAGGCGGCAAATGAGTTTCGCCGCTACAGCAAGCGCTTTGCCGCAGGCGCGCAAAAAGAGACGGCGGCCATCTTCGACCTCTATTCGCACCTGCTCTCCGATGCGCGCCTGCGCCGCGAGCTTTTTGCCGAAGTGGATAAAGGGTCGGTCGCGGAGTGGGCGGTTAAGAAGGTTATCGAAAAATTTGCCGATCAATTTGCGGCATTGACCGATGGTTACCTGAAAGAGCGGGCAGGCGATCTCCGCGCTCTGGGACAGCGGCTGCTGTTCCATCTTGATGACACCATTCAGGGGCCGAATGCCTGGCCAAAACGGTTTGTTCTTGTTGCCGATGAACTCTCGGCAACGACGCTGGCTGAACTGCCGCAGGACAGGCTGGCCGGTGTGGTGGTGCGCGATGGTGCCGCCAACTCACACGCCGCCATCATGGTGCGCGCGCTGGGTATTCCAACCGTTATGGGCGCGGATATCCAGCCGTCGGTGCTGCACCGCCGCACGCTGGTGGTCGACGGCTATCGCGGTGAGCTGCTGGTCGATCCTGAGCCGGTTCTGCTCCAGGAATACCAGCGTCTTATCAGCGAAGAGAATGAATTAAGCAAGCTGGCGGAAGATGACGTTAACCTGCCCGCACAGCTCAAGAGCGGCGAACGGATCAAAGTCATGCTCAACGCGGGCTTAAGCCCCGAGCACGAAGAGAAGCTCGGCAGCCGCATCGACGGTATTGGCTTGTACCGTACTGAAATTCCGTTCATGCTGCAGAGCGGTTTCCCCTCCGAAGAGGAGCAGGTGGCGCAGTATCAGGGCATGCTGCAGATGTTCAACGACAAGCCTGTTACGCTGCGAACCCTGGACGTCGGTGCGGATAAACAGCTACCGTATATGCCGATCAGCGAAGAGAACCCGTGCCTGGGCTGGCGCGGGATCCGCATCACGCTCGATCAGCCAGAGATCTTCCTGATCCAGGTGCGCGCCATGCTGCGCGCCAACGCGGCGACGGGCAACCTCAGCATCCTGCTGCCGATGGTCACCAGCATTGATGAGATCGACGAGTCACGGCGGCTGATCGAACGTGCTGGTCGTGAAGTGGAAGAGATGATCGGCTATGCGATCCCGAAACCGCGGATAGGAGTGATGCTTGAAGTGCCGTCGATGGTCTTCATGCTGCCGCAGCTGGCGAACCGCGTTGATTTTATCTCTGTCGGCACGAACGACCTGACGCAATATATTCTGGCCGTCGATCGTAACAACACCCGCGTCGCCAGTATCTACGACAGCCTGCATCCGGCGATCATTCGCGCGTTGGCGATGATTGCTCGTGAGGCGGAGCAGTACGGCATTGATTTACGCCTGTGCGGTGAAATGGCGGGGGATTCCATGTGCGTTGCGATCCTGATTGGTCTGGGATACCGCCATCTGTCGATGAACGGTCGCGCCGTTGCCCGCGTGAAATACCTGTTGCGGCATATCGATATCGATGATGCCCGCGAGCTGGCTGAACGCAGCCTTGAGGCGCAGCTGGCTGCTGAGGTTCGTCATCAGGTTGCGGCGTTTATGGAACGACGGGGTATGGGCGGCCTGATCCGCGGCGGCCGCTAATCGTTTTTCGCCCTCTCCCTGTGGGTGAGGGCGCCAGCGCGCATAAAACCCTATACACATCTTTTACATCTCTGGCGCATCCTCCGCGTCCGCCTTATGCTATGATTCGCAACTTTGGAGCCTCTGCTTACAGCAGAATCGCATTTCTACCGCTGTCCACTTTCAGCGGAATAACAACATCTTGTGGTGACAGATGAACAGTGGTTATCTGCATTTTCCGGAATTTGATCCGGTCATTTTCTCAGTAGGACCTGTTTCGCTTCACTGGTACGGTTTGATGTACCTGGTGGGCTTCATTTTTGCCATGTGGCTTGCTGGTCGTCGCGCCAGCCGTCCCGGCAGCGGCTGGACCAAAAACGAAGTGGAAAACCTGCTGTACGCGGGCTTCCTCGGCGTGTTCCTCGGTGGCCGTATTGGGTATGTGCTGTTCTACAACCTCCCGGTATTCCTGAACGATCCCCTCTATTTATTTCGCGTCTGGGATGGCGGCATGTCCTTCCACGGCGGCCTGATTGGGGTGATCCTGGTGATGGTGATTTTTGCCAAGCGCACCAAACGCAACTTCTTCCAGGTGTCAGATTTTATCGCACCGCTGATCCCGTTTGGTCTGGGCGCTGGCCGTCTGGGCAACTTCATCAACGGTGAGCTGTGGGGCCGCGTCGACCCAAGCGTGCCATATACTATGCTCTTCCCGGGCTCGCGCGCGGAAGATATCGCGCTGTTGCCATCCCACCCGGAGTGGCAGTCCATTTTCGATACCTACGGCGTGCTGCCGCGCCATATGTCTCAGCTGTACGAGCTGGCGCTGGAAGGCGTGGTGCTGTTTATCATCCTCAACCTGTTTATCCGCAAACCGCGCCCGATGGGGGCTGTATCCGGCCTGTTCCTGATTGGCTACGGCGCATTCCGTATCATCGTCGAGTTCTTCCGCCAGCCGGACGCACAGTTTACCGGCGAGTGGGTACAGTACATCAGCATGGGGCAGATCCTCTCCATTCCGATGATCGTCGCGGGTGCCATTATGATGATTTGGGCGTATCGTCGTCGTCCACAGCAACAACTTTCCTGAGGAACCATGAAACAGTATCTTGAATTGATGAAAAAAGTGCTCGATGAGGGCACGCCGAAAAACGACCGCACCGGCACCGGTACGCTCTCCATTTTTGGCCACCAGATGCGCTTCAATCTGCAAGAAGGCTTCCCGCTGGTGACGACAAAGCGCTGCCACCTGCGCTCGATCATTCATGAACTGCTCTGGTTCCTGCAAGGCGATACCAACGTTGCGTATCTGCACGAAAATAACGTTTCAATCTGGGACGAATGGGCAGACGAGAACGGCAACCTGGGCCCGGTTTACGGCAAGCAGTGGCGCGCCTGGCCAACGCCCGATGGCCGCCATATTGACCAGATCACCACCGTGATGAACCAGCTGAAAAACGATCCGGACTCGCGCCGCATAATCGTTTCCGCCTGGAACGTCGGCGAGCTGGACAAAATGGCGCTGGCGCCGTGCCACGCGTTCTTCCAGTTCTATGTGGCGGATGGAAAGCTCTCCTGCCAGCTCTATCAGCGCTCCTGTGACGTGTTCCTCGGCCTGCCGTTTAACATCGCCAGCTATGCGCTGTTAGTCCACATGATGGCGCAGCAGTGCGACCTGGAAGTGGGCGATTTTGTCTGGACAGGTGGCGATACTCACCTTTACAGCAACCACATGGAACAGACGCATCTCCAGCTGACCCGCGAACCGCGTGCGCTGCCGAAGCTGATTATCAAACGTAAACCGGCGTCAATCTTCGACTACCGCTTTGATGATTTCGAGATTGAGGGCTACGACCCGCACCCCGGCATCAAGGCGCCCGTCGCTATCTGATGCGGTAAAGCCTGACACAACCGGTGCTGTTTAGCGCCGGTTTTTTTTCGCCTTTATTCCCTTTCCCGAAGCGCTATCCAGAAAGCCTGCAACGCGCTGCAACTCTTCCAATTCTCCGGATAACGCCTCGTAAAACGAGGATCCGACGCTCGTCATGTACGCGCCGCTTCGCCACACTCCCGTTATGAAAAAAGAGAACGGTTTTACGCTTATCGAAACGCTGGTCGCGATTTCGCTTGTTGTTATCCTGAGCGCCTCTGGCCTGTACGGCTGGGACAGCTGGCAACGGCAGCAGCGGCTGTGGCAAACCGCCAGCCAGGTGCGAGATTACCTGCTGTTTCTGCGCAACCATGCCAACCGCCACAACCGCGACCATCAAATTTCCCGTCAGCGGATGGGTGACCGGGACTGTCTGGCGAGCTCTGCCGTGCAAGGCTGTGAGAAGGGCAGTCCCTTTGTACTGATCCCACTCTGGCCTGAGGTTGCGATCGGCGAGGTCACGCCGTCACTCGGGTTCTATGGATTACGGGATACGGCTTGGGCGGGGAGAATACGCGTTCAAAGCCGTGCGGGAGAGTGGCTGATTATTGTCTCAAATGGGGGGCGCATCAGGATGTGTCAAGTTTCTGAGGGAGGTTCATGTTGATGAGGCAGCGCGGTTTCTCACTGACTGAAGTTCTGATTGCCATGGCGATTAGCAGCCTTTTGCTGATGAGCGCATCGCGTTTTTTACCCGGATTGCAGCGGGCGGTCTTACTGCAGTCCGGCCAGAGAGAGCTGGAGGAAGAGGTCTGGCAACAGCTGTTTGCCCTTGGCAAACAGCTTCAGCGTGCGGGGTACTGCGCGGGAAGCTGTCAGGGACAGGCGCTGACGATCGCGAGGCAAGGAGGTTGCGCCATTGTGCGGTGGGATGCCAACGGTAACGGCAGCTGGGACAACACGGCATCAGAAAATGACAGCACCGGTTTTCGTCTGGAAGCGGGCGCGCTGGAAACTCAGCGAGGGGCGACGTCGTGTGAAGGGAAAGGATGGGAAAAGCTTACCGACCCGGACAGGCTTACGATCGCGCATTTTGTCGTGCGGAAAGTGGAACATGCCGGTTTTGCGCCAGAGGTGAATATCGAACTGGCCGCGATGCGTAAAGGCGAGCAGGGGGAGCCCTGGCAGGCGCGGTATACGGTCACAGGGTACAACCTGTGAATCGTCAACGCGGAATGTCTTCGCTGGCGCTGGTTCTGCTTTTACTGGTGCTCGGTACCCTGATCCTCACAGGGCTCAATCAGCAGCTCACCACGTTTAGCACGCTCGTGGGCGATGAGAGCCGCTCACTTCAACAGCAGGCGAAGATACAATCCGCGCTTGAGTGGGGACGGGTTCAGAGCTGGTCGTCAGAGCCACAGGTTCAGTGCAAAAACACATCGGCGTGGCAGGTGTGTTTGCGCCCGCTGAGCGAGGCGCGCGTGTTGCTGATTGCCGGAGACCGTGACCTGCTATTCTGGCGCGCAGGAGAGATTGTCGATGGGAAAGTTCGCTTTTCGCCTCACGGCTGGAGCGATTTTTGCCCCCTTAAGGAGAGCGGGTTATGTCAACTGCCGTAAGCAGAGAAAAGGGGTTTAGCATGGTTGAGGTCCTGCTGGCGATGGTGCTGCTGACGATCGTCGTGACGGCGCTGTCGGGCTATCACCGGGCGCTGGCGGCGCGCTTTACCGTGCTCAATCAGTATCGCCAGCTCTGGCACCATGCCTGGAACCAGTCTCAGCTCTCAACAAATGTTCTCCCCGCAGGCTGGCAGGCCAGTCGGGTGCAGACAACGCACGCAGGATGTGTCAGCATCACGGTTACACTTATTTCTCCTCTGGGGCGGCGCGGTGAGATAACGCGTCTGCATTGCCCGGTTAGCCAGTAGTCGGGAGCGTCTATGTTAAGGGTCTACCACTCAAATCGTCTGGATGTGCTGGAAGCGCTGATGGAGTTTATCGTTGAGCGCGAGCGGCTTGACGATCCGTTTGAGCCCGAAATGGTGCTGGTGCAGAGCACCGGTATGGCACAGTGGCTGCAAATGTCCCTTTCCCGCAAGTTTGGCATAGCCGCGAACATCGATTTCCCGCTGCCCGCGAGCTTTATCTGGGACATGTTCGTGCGCGTGTTGCCGGATATTCCAGAGCAGAGCGCATTCAACAAGCAGGCGATGAGCTGGAAGCTGATGGCGCTACTGCCGGAAATGCTGCAGCGCGATGAATTTGCCATGCTGCGTCACTACCTCAACGATGACACCGATAAGCGCAAGCTGTTCCAGCTGGCGTCGCGCACCGCCGATCTCTACGACCAATACCTGGTTTACCGTTCTGACTGGTTAATCCGTTGGGAAGCGGGCGAGCTGGTCGACGGGCTGCCGGAGGCGCAGGTATGGCAGGCACCGCTGTGGAAAGCGCTGGTGGATCATACGGAGAAACTTGGCCAGCCTAAGTGGCACCGTGCCAATCTGTACGATCGGTTTATCTCGATACTTGAAAATGCGTCGGAGCGCCCGGCACGGCTGCCGTCACGCGTCTTTATCTGCGGGATATCCGCATTACCCCCCATTTATCTGAAGGCGTTGCATGCGCTGGGTAAGCATATTGATATCCATATTTTGTTTACCAACCCCTGCCGGCAGTATTGGGGGGATATCCTTGACGAACGCTGGCTTGCACGGCTGGTGACCCGTCAAAGAAAGCGCCTTTTTGAAGAGCGAACGGTGCCTCTGTTTAAAGACGTTTCGGCTGTCGGGCAGCTTTTTGATGAAGAGGGGATCCAGAACCTGCCCAATCCGCTGCTTGCCTCATGGGGTAAGCTGGGGCGTGACTACATTCATATGCTTTCAGACATCACGTCCTCAGGTGAAGGTGACGTGGATGCCTTTGTGGAGATAGCCCCGGACAGCCTGCTGCATAACATTCAGTTAGACATTCTGGACCTGGAAAACCGCGTCGTGATGGGCGTGACGGCGAACGAGTTCGAACGCAGCGACAGTAAGCGAAAACTGGATCCCGACGATCGCAGCGTCACGTTCCACGTTTGCCACAGCCCGCAGCGCGAGGTCGAAGTGCTTCACGACCAGCTGCTGGCGATGCTGCAGGAGGACCCCGACCTGACGCCGCGCGACATCGTGGTGATGGTGGCGGATATCGACAGCTACAGCCCCTTTATTCAGGCCGTCTTTGGCAGCGCGACGGGTGAGCGATACCTGCCTTACGCTATCTCTGACCGTCGTGCCCGCCAGTCGCATCCGCTATTGCAGGCCTTTATCACTCTGCTGTCACTGTCGGATAGCCGGTTCATCTCGGAAGATGTTCTGGCGTTACTGGATGTTCCCGTGCTGGCCGCACGCTTCAACATCAATGAAGAGGGGCTGCGCTACCTTCGCCAGTGGGTGAATGAGTCTGGGGTGCGCTGGGGGATCGATGACGATAACGTGCAGGAGTTCGAACTTCCTCCAACCGGGCAGCACACGTGGCGATTTGGTCTGACGCGTATGCTGCTGGGCTACGCCATGGAGAGCAGCCAGGGCGAGTGGAACGAGGTGCTGCCTTACGATGAATCCAGCGGGTTGATTGCTGAGCTGGTGGGGCATTTAGCGTCGCTGCTGATGCAGCTTAACCGCTGGCGACACGAGCTGCTCCAGCCGCGAACGCTTGAAGCGTGGCTTCCGGTGTGCAGGGCGTTGCTCAATGATTTCTTCCTGCCGGACAGCGACACCGAAGCGGCAATGGCGCTCATTGAAACACAGTGGCAGGCCATTATCGACGAAGGCGTGAATTCCCACTATCAGGAAGCCATTCCGTTGTCGCTGTTGAGGGATGAGTTGACGCAGCGGCTTGACCAGGAGCGAATCAGCCAGCGTTTCCTGGCCGGTCCCATCAATATCTGCACCCTGATGCCCATGCGTTCTATCCCGTTTAAAGTGGTCTGCCTGCTCGGCATGAACGACGGCGTGTATCCCCGCGCGCTGGCGCCGCTGGGGTTCGATTTGATGAGCGCAAATCCAAAACGGGGCGACCGTAGCCGCCGTGATGATGACCGCTACCTTTTCCTTGAGGCGCTCATCTCCGCCCAGAGTAAGCTCTATATCAGCTATATTGGTCGTTCCATCCAGGACAACAGCGAGCGTTTCCCTTCCGTTCTGGTGCAGGAGCTGGTGGACTATATCGGCCAAAGTCACTATCTGCCGGGGGATGAAGAACGCAACTGTGATGAAAGCGAGCAGAGGGTGAAAGCCCATATCACCTGTTACCACAGCCGCATGCCGTTTGACCCTGTGAATTACGTTGCCAGCGAGCGCCAGAGCTATGCTCAGGAGTGGCTACCCGCGGCAAAAAAAGAGGGGAGAGCACATACCGATTTCATTCAGGAGCTTGACCCACGGCCTGTCGACACCCTGACCTTTGAACAGCTTCAGCGGTTTTGGGCGCATCCGGTGCGCGCCTTCTTCCAGCAGCGACTACAGGTCAACTTCCGTTCTGAAGAGAGTGAAATTCCTGATGCAGAGCCCTTTACGCTGGAAGGGCTGGAGCGCTACCAGTTAAACCTGCAATTGCTGAACGCGCTGGTTGAAGAGGAGGATGCGGACAAGCTTTACCGCCGCTACCGTGCCGCAGGGCAGCTGCCCTACGGCGCGTTCGGGGAGATCGTCTGGGAGGCGCAGTGTCAGGAGATGACCGCCCTGGCAGAGCGCGTGAGAGCGTGCCGACAGCCAGGAAAAAGTATTGAAATCGATCTCAGCTGCAACGGTGTACAGCTCACTGGCTGGTTAACCCAGGTTCAGCCTGACGGGCTGCTGCGCTGGCGGCCCTCAATGCTTAGCGTTTCCCAGGGATTGCAACTCTGGCTGGAACATCTTGTCTACAGTGCGTTGGGTCATCAAGGTGAAAGCCGGATCTTCGTGCGCAAAGAGGGCGAGTGGCGCTTCCCGCCGATGGAGTCTGAACAGGCGTTACGGTATCTGTCTTTGTATATTGAGGGCTACGGCCAGGGAATCAACAAACCGCTTCTGTTACTACCTGAAAGTGGCGGTGCGTGGATAAAAGCCTGTTATGACGCGCAGAATGATGCGATGTTAACGGATGAGTCTTCGCTGCAGAAAGCGCGCAGCAAATTTATGCAGGCCTACGAAGGTAACATGATGGTGCGTGGTGAAGGTGAAGATGTGTGGTATCAGCGCTTGTGGCGAACGCTTGAGCCAGAATACTTCGACGCTATCACGGAAGAGGCGCAGCGCTACCTGCTGCCGTTGTTTAGATTTAATCAGTCCTGAGTGCTGTATAAAAATTGCGCAGTCAGAGGTGTTCATTTATGATGCACCTCTTATCACGGACTGATGTACCCAATAAAGAGATGTTGGCGTGTCCAGCACGCAGTGTGTTAATGATGTAGCCGTGATAAAGAGGTAGCACCTTGTTTAAAGCGTTTGTGTTGTTTTTCGCCCTCTGGGTACCTGTCACTCAGGCAGACTCCGGTTGGCAACCCGTCCAGGAAACTATTCGTAAAAGCGAAAAAGATACCCGCCAATATCAGGCTATTCGTCTTGATAACGGGATGACCGTGCTGCTGGTTTCCGACCCGCAGGCGGTGAAATCCCTGTCGGCATTAGTGGTGCCGGTTGGATCGCTGGAAGACCCTGACGCGCATCCTGGGCTTGCACACTATCTGGAACATATGACGCTGATGGGGTCAAAAAAATACCCGCAGCCAGATAGCCTGTCCGAATTTCTGAAGATGCATGGCGGCAGCCACAATGCCAGCACGGCACCGTACCGCACGGCCTTTTATCTCGAAGTCGAAAATGATGCGCTCGAAGGGGCTGTCGATCGTCTTGCCGATGCTATTGCCGCGCCGCTGCTCGATAAAAAATACGCCGATCGTGAACGTAATGCGGTGAATGCCGAGCTAACCATGGCCCGCACGCGAGACGGTATGCGCATGGCGCAGGTCAGCGCCGAAACCATCAACCCCGCACACCCCGGTTCGCGCTTCTCCGGCGGTAACCTGGAAACCCTGAGCGACAAGCCGAACAGTCCGGTGCTTGAGGCCCTGCACGCGTTTCGCGATAAATACTATTCCGCTAACCTGATGAAAGCGGTCATCTACAGCAATAAACCCTTACCAGAGCTGGCAGGTATGGCGGCCAAAACGTTTGGCCGGGTGCCGAATAAAAATATCGACCTGCCGGAAATCTCCGTTCCAGTGGTCACGGATGCGCAAAAAGGTATCGTGATCCACTACGTCCCTGCCATGCCGCGCAAAGTGCTGCGCGTGGAATTCCGCATCGATAACAACACGGCACAGTTTCGCAGTAAAACCGATGAGCTGGTGACCTACCTGATAGGTAACCGAAGCCCGGGGACGCTGTCGGACTGGCTGCAAAAGCAGGGGCTGGTGGAAGGTATTCGCGCCGACTCCGATCCGGTTGTGAACGGCAACAGCGGCGTGCTGGCGATCTCCGCCACGTTGACCGACAAAGGGCTGGCAAACCGTGATGAAGTGGTGGCGGCGATCTTCAGCTACCTTTCATTACTCCGTGAGAAGGGCGTCGATAAGCGTTATTTTGACGAACTTGCCCACGTGCTTGATCTCGATTTCCGTTATCCGTCCATTACCCGCGACATGGATTACGTGGAGTGGCTGGCGGATACCATGATCCGCGTGCCGGTGGAGCACACGCTCGACGCGGTCAATATCGCCGACCGGTATGATGCCGAGGCGTTAAAGGCCCGCCTGGCGATGATGACGCCGGAGAATGCCCGCATCTGGTACATCAGCCCGGACGAACCGCATAACAAGACGGCCTATTTTGTTGATGCCCCTTATCAGGTGGATAAAATTAGCGCGCAGGCCTTCGCCGACTGGCAGAAGAAGGCGGGGGAGATTGCGTTGAAGCTGCCGGAGCTGAACCCCTATATTCCGGACGACTTCTCGCTTATCAAAACGACGAAAGATTACCCGCACCCTGAACTCATCATTGATGAGCCGACGCTGCGCGTGGTGTATACCCCAAGCCGCTACTTCGCAAGCGAGCCTAAGGCCGATGTCAGCGTGGTGCTGCGCAACCCGAAAGCGATGAACAGCGCTAAAAATCAGGTGATGTTCGCGCTCAATGACTATCTCGCCGGAATTGCGCTCGATCAGCTCAGCAACCAGGCGGCCGTAGGCGGGATCACCTTCTCCACCAACGCCAACAACGGTTTGATGCTCAATGCAAACGGCTATACCCAGCGTTTGCCTCAGCTGTTCCAGGCCCTGCTGGAGGGTTATTTCAGCTATACGCCGACAGAAGAGCAGCTTGAACAGGCCAAATCGTGGTATGCGCAGATGATGGATTCTGCGGAGAAAGGCAAAGCTTACGATCTGGCGCTGATGCCCGCGCAAATGCTGTCGCAGGTGCCTTATTTCCAGCGAGAAGACCGCCGCGCGCTGCTGCCTTCGATCACCTTAAAAGACGTGCTGGCGTACCGCGACGCGCTGAAAACCAACACGCGCCCGGAGTTCCTTATCGTCGGCAACATGAGTGAGGAACAGGCTAAAATCCTGGCGGAGAACGTGCGCACTCAGCTCGGATCAAAAGGCGACGAGTGGTGCCGCAACCAGGACGTGCTGGTTGAGAAAAAACAGAATGTGATTTTTGAAAAGACGGGTAACAGCACGGATTCCGCGCTGGCCGCGGTATTTGTGCCAACGGGCTACGATGAATTCGCCAGTTCAGCGCAAAGTGCCGTGCTGGGACAGATTATTCAGCCGTGGTTCTATAACCAGTTACGCACGGAGGAGCAGCTCGGCTACGCGGTGTTTGCCTTCTCCATGAACGTTGGTCGTCAGTGGGGGCTGGGCTTCCTGCTGCAAAGCAGCGATAAACAGCCGGCGTATCTCTGGCAGCGTTACCAGGCCTTCTTCCCCCAGGTGGAAGCTAAACTGCGCGCCATGAAGCCGGAAGAGTTCGCCCAGATCCAGCAGGCCGTCATCGCGCAGGTGATGCAGCCGCCGCAGACGCTGGGTGAAGAAGCCTCGCAGCTGAGCAAAGATTTCGATCGCGGTAATCTGAAATTTGATTCGCGTGATAAAGTAGTGGCCGAGATAAAACAGCTGACGCCGCAGAAGGTTGCCGACTTCTTCCATCAGGCGGTCATTAAGCCGCAGGGGATTACCATCCTGTCTCAGGTTTCTGGTAGCCAGAACGGGAAAACGGAGTACGTGAACCCGAAAGGCTGGAAAGTCTGGAAGAGCGTCAGCGCGCTGCAGCAATCTATGCCCTGGAGTAAGAAAGAATGACCGACACCGCTGAGTCCCTTGATCCCTTACGTTTACCTCTGCAGGGTGAACGATTGATTGAAGCCTCAGCGGGAACGGGAAAAACCTTCACCATTGCCGCCCTCTATCTGCGCCTGCTGTTAGGGCTTGGCGGCAGCGCCGCTTTTCCTCGCCCTTTGAGCGTGGAAGAGCTGCTGGTGGTGACCTTCACCGAGGCCGCCACCGCAGAGCTGCGGGGCCGTATTCGTACTAACATCCACGAGCTGCGCATCGCCTGTCTGCGTCAGAGCACGGATAACCCCCTTTACGCGAGCCTTCTTGAAGAAATTGCCGATAAGCAACAGGCAGCCCAGTGGCTGCTGCTCGCTGAACGGCAGATGGACGAAGCGTCCGTCTTTACCATCCACGGTTTTTGCCAGCGCATGCTGAGCCTGAATGCGTTTGAATCCGGCATGCTGTTTGAACAGCAGCTTATTGAAGATGAATCCGTGCTGCGCTATCAGGCCTGCGCGGATTTCTGGCGTCGCCACTGCTACCCGTTACCGCGCGATATCGCCGAGGCGGTACATGCGTTGTGGAAGGGGCCAGAGGCGCTGCTGAGGGCTATCGATCGCTATCTGCAGGGGGAAGCGCCGGTCATCAAATCCCCGCCGCCTGCGGATGAAACGCTGGCTTCTCGGCATGAAAAAATTGTCGCGAAAATTGCCGGGATCAAGCAAAAATGGTTGGCGTCAGTCGGCGAGATTGACGGCATCATCGAAAATTCCGGGATTGACCGACGCAAGTTCAACCGCGGCAATCAGGGGAAATGGATCGACAAGATCAGCGCCTGGGCGCAGGAGGAGACGCGAGGCTATCAGCTCCCGGACGCGCTGGAGAAATTCTCCCGGCGTTTCCTGGTTGAGCGAACCAAAGCCGACGGCATTGTGCCTGAGCATCCCCTGTTTGAGGCGATTGAAGCCCTGCTGGCGGAACCCCTCACGCTCAACGATCTGATGATTACCCGCGCCATGACGGAAATTCGCGAAGCCGTCGCGCGTGAGAAACGCCGCCGGGGGGAACTGGGCTTTGACGATATGCTGAGCCGCCTCGACGCCGCGCTGTGCAGTGAAAATGGTGAAGCGCTTGCCGCCGCGATTCGCACCCGTTTCCCGGTGGCGATGATTGACGAATTTCAGGATACCGACCCTCAGCAGTACCGGATTTTCCGCCGCATCTGGCGCCAGCAGCCCGACACCGCGCTGCTGCTCATCGGCGACCCGAAACAGGCCATTTACGCCTTCCGCGGTGCGGATATTTTCACCTACATGAAAGCCCGCAGCGAGGTTGACGCGCACTACACGCTCGACACCAACTGGCGCTCTTCCCCCGGCATGGTGGAAAGCGTCAACGCGCTCTTCAGCCGCATGGATACGGCGTTTATGTTCCGGGAGATCCCGTTTCAGCCGGTAAAATTCGCCGAGAAAAATGCCTCGTTGCGCTTCGAGTTTAACGGCGAGACGCAGCCTGCCATGAACTTCTGGCTGCTGGACGGTGAAGGCTGCGGCGTTGCCGACTATCAAAATGCCATGGCCCAGCACTGTGCCGCGCAAATTCGGGACTGGCTCAGCGCGGGCGCGCGGGGTGAGGCGCTGCTGTTTAAGGGAGATAAACCTGCCACGGTAAAGGCGTCTGATATTACGGTGCTGGTGCGCAGCCGTCAGGAGGCCGCGCTCATTCGCGACGCCCTGACGTTACTGAATATCCCCTCCGTCTACCTCTCGAACCGCGACAGCGTCTTTGAAACGCTGGAAGCCCAGGAGATGCTATGGCTGCTGCAGGCTGTGCTGGCTCCCGAGCGGGAAAGCACGCTGCGCAGCGCCCTGGCGAGCGCGATGCTCGGGCTGAACGCGCGGGACATTGATGCGCTCAACCATGACGAAGCCGCGTGGGATGCCGTGGTAGAAGAGTTTGTTCGCTACCGTGAAAGGTGGCAGAAGCGCGGCGTGATGGCGATGGTGCGCGAGCTTATGGCACAGCGGCACATTGCGGAGAATATGCTGGCTACCGCAGGCGGCGAGCGGCGGCTAACCGATATTCTGCACATTGGCGAACTCTTGCAGGAAGCGGGGACCCAGCTGGAGAGCGAACACGCCCTGGTGCGCTGGCTGGCGCAGCAGATTGCCGATCCGAACAGCAATTCGTCCAGCCAGCAGATGCGCCTTGAGAGCGATAAGCATCTGGTGCAGATCGTCACCATCCACAAGTCGAAAGGCCTGGAATACCCGCTGGTCTGGCTGCCGTTTATCGCTAATTACCGCGTGCAGGATCAGGCTTTTTACCACGATCGCGAGTCGTTCGAAGCGGTGCTCGATCTCAGCAACGCGGAGTCCAGCGTAGAGCTGGCAGAGGCCGAACGTCTGGCGGAAGATTTACGCCTGCTCTACGTGGCGCTGACCCGCTCGGTCTGGCACTGTAGCCTGGGCGTTGCGCCGCTGTTCCGCCGTCGGGGCGAAAAGAGCGGGGAGACCGATTTTCACCTGAGCGCGCTGGGGCGGCTTGTTCAGCAGGGGGAACCCAAAGACGCGGCGGGCCTGCGCAAGTGCATCGAATCGCTTTGCGCGGAGCATATTGCCCTGCATATTCCGTCGCAGCCCGACAACAGCCGCTGGCAGATGCCGGACCTGCGCGAGTCAGCGCTCCATGCCCGCCAGGTTGTGCGTACCATTGCCGACGACTGGCGCGTCACCAGCTACTCCGGTTTACAGCAGCATGGGCAGAGTATTGCGCAGGATCTCATGCCAAAGCTGGACGTGGATGCCGCAGGTGCCGGTAGCGTGCCCGTGGAGCCGCTGCTAACGCCGCACCAGTTTCCGCGCGGCGCATCGCCCGGCACGTTTTTGCACAGCCTGTTTGAAGAGCTGGATTTTACCCAGCCGGTTTCCGAAGAGTGGGTGCTGAAGATGTTACAAAGCGGTGGCTACGACGCACAGTGGCAGCCGGTTCTCACCGACTGGATCCGCGCGGTACTGCACGCGCCGCTCACGACGCAGGGGATCTCGCTTAGCCAGTTGACCGCAAAAGATAAGCAGGTGGAGATGGAGTTTTATCTCCCCATCGCCAGCCCGCTCAGGGCCGAGGCGCTTGACGCGCTGGTCCGCGAGTTCGATCCGTTATCCGCGGGGTGCCCGCCGCTGAACTTCCGCCAGGTGCAGGGGATGCTCAAGGGCTTTATCGACCTGGTGTTCCGCCACGAAGGGCGCTACTACCTGCTCGATTACAAATCGAACTGGCTGGGTGAAGACAGCACAGCCTATACCCAGCAGGCGATGGCCTCGGCGATGCAAATGCATCGCTACGATTTGCAGTATCAGCTCTATACCCTGGCGCTGCACCGTTACCTGCGTCACCGCATGGCCAATTACCGCTACGAAGACCACTTTGGCGGCGTTATTTACCTGTTCCTGCGCGGTGTGGACGCCAACGACCCGCGTTCCGGCGTCTTTAGCACCCGTCCGGCTGCGGAACTGATTGAAAAAATGGATAGCCTGTTTGCTGCAGGCACGGAGGAAGTGGCATGACGATTCAGGCGCTACTGCTGGAGGCGGTTGAACAACGATTACTGCGCCACCTGGACGTGCAGTTTGCCATGATGGTGGCAGGCGAAGAGCCTGCCGTCATGCTTGCCGCCGCTATTCTGAGCAAAGACGCGGGGGAGGGGCACGTGTGTCTGCCGCTGTCGCGTCTGACGGTGGATGAGAAAATGCCTCCGGCTTTACAGGCGTGTTTCGCGCTGCTGGGTGACGCGGTGGACTGGCAGGCGACATTACTCCGCTCGCCTGCCGTGAGCGGAGCCGATAGCGGGACGCCGATGATCCTGGTCGGCGAGCGTTTGTATCTTAACCGGCTGTGGCGTAACGAACTGACGGTAGCGCGCTTCTTCAGCGAGACCAACGCGCCGCTTCCCTGCGATGAAGCGCAGCTTCGGCAGGTGCTGGATGCGCTGTTTACCTCTGACGAGGCGACGGACTGGCAAAAAGTAGCGGCTGCCGTGGCGCTAACGCGACGGATTTCGGTGATATCGGGCGGCCCGGGCACCGGAAAAACGACCACCGTGGCAAAACTGCTTGCCGCGCTGATTCAGCTATCGGGGGAGCAAAAGTGCCGTATTCGCCTGGCGGCCCCCACCGGCAAAGCGGCGGCACGCCTGACGGAATCGCTAGGCGGCGCGCTGCAAAAGCTGCCGCTCACCGGAGAGCAGCTTGCGCTCTTCCCGAATGAAGCCAGTACCCTGCACCGGCTACTGGGCGCTCAGCCGGGTAGCCAGCGCCTGCGCTATCATGCCGGTAACCCCTTACACCTTGACGTGCTGGTGGTAGATGAAGCGTCGATGATTGACCTGACGATGATGTCGCGGTTGATCGATGCGCTCCCGCCGCACGCGCGCGTCATTTTTCTCGGCGATCGTGACCAGCTTGCCTCCGTAGAGGCGGGGGCCGTGCTGGGTGATATTTGCACGTATGCCAGCCTGGGATATACCGCGGAACGCGCGCAGGAGCTTGCCCGTCTCACCGGATGTTCGCTCACGTCTGAAAACCATTCGCTTGCCGGGGCGCTGCGCGACAGCCTGTGTCTGCTGCAAAAAAGCTACCGTTTCGGCAGCGACTCCGGCATCGGCCAGCTTGCGGCGGCCGTGAATCGCGGGGATCGGCGCACTACTGCGGCGGTATTTGACGGTACCTACACCGATATTGAGAAAAAATCCCTGCAAAGCGGGGAAGCCTATCAGGCGATGCTCGCTGATGCCCTGCAGGGGTACCAGCGCTTTCTGACGGACGTACATCAGCACAGTTCGCCGGAGCAGGTCATTGCCGCGTTTGGCGAATATCAGCTGCTCTGTGCGCTGAGGGAAGGGCCTTTTGGCGTTCGGGGGCTGAACGACAGGCTGGAACAGCTGCTGGCGCAAAAACGCAAAATTAACCGTAACCCGCACTCGCGCTGGTATGAGGGGCGACCGGTGATGATTTCCCGCAACGACAGCGCGCTGGGGCTGTTTAACGGGGATATCGGGATTGCGCTCGACTGCGGCCAGGGGCTGCGCGTCTGGTTCCATATGCCGGACGGGAGCGTGAAGTCCTTCCAGCCCAGCCGTTTGCCCGAGCATGAAACCGCCTGGGCGATGACGGTGCATAAATCCCAGGGCTCCGAGTTTAACCACGCGGCGCTGGTCCTGCCCACGCAGCTTTCACCCGTCATTACCCGCGAGCTGATCTATACCGCCATTACGCGCGCGCGTCAGCGCCTGTCGCTGTATGCCGATGAACGCGTGCTGGTGCAGGCGATTGCCACCCGAACGGAACGCCGAAGCGGGCTGGGCGCGATATTTGAATCTCTCTGAATGAAAGCCCTCGCCGGACGGTGAGGGCATCGTATCATCCCAGGTCCGCCATCAGCACTTTTGAACGACGCTGATAGTTGTACATCTCTTTCTTCGTTTCAGGCAGAGAATCGATATCCACCGGCGTGAACCCGCGCTCCTGGAACCAGTGAATGCTGCGCGTCGTCAGCACGAACAGCTTGCTCAGTCCCATCTGGCGCGCCTGTGCCGCTACGCGCTCCAGCAGCATTTCGCCGCGGGAAGAGCTGCGGTAATCAGGATGCACCGCCACGCAGGCCATTTCACCAATCTTCTCTTCCGGGAAGGGATAGAGCGCGGCGCAGGCGATGGTCAGGTTATCGCGCTGAATAATGGTGAATTTGTCGATCTCCATCTCCAGCTGCTCGCGCGAGCGACGCACCAGAATGCCCTGTTGTTCCAGCGGGCGGATCAGCTCCAGAATACCGCCGATGTCGTTGATGGTGGCGCGGCGGATCTGCTCCGCGCTCTCCATCACAATCTGCGTACCGATACCGTCGCGGGAGAACAGCTCCTGCAGCAGGGCGCCGTCTTCCTGATAGCTGATCAGGTGGCTACGGCGTACGCCGCTGCGGCAGGCCTTCACCGCGCCACGCAGAAAACGCACGGTGCCGGAGTGGTAATCCCCTTCGGCTTCCAGCGCCTCCACGCGAGCCTGGGCTTCATTCGGGAAGAGTTCCGGCACAATCACACCTTCATCGTTTACGACGCCCTGGGAGGAGCAAAACCCAATCATTTTTTCTGCCTTCAGCTTGATCGCCAGCTGCGTGGCAATCTCTTCGGACGTCAGGTTAAAGCTTTCGCCGGTGACGGAAACGGCAACCGGGCCCATCAGCACGATGGCGCCGCTGTCCAGCTGGCGGTGTATGGCCTCTTCATCAATGCGACGAATGCGGCCGCTGTGGCAGTAATCCACGCCGTCGTCCACGCCCAGCGGCTGGGCAATGATAAAGTTGCCGCTCACGACGTTGATATGCGCCCCCTGCAGCGGCGTATTGTTCAGGCTCATGGAGAGGCGAGCGGTAATATCCAGCTGCAGCAGACCCGCCGCCTGTTTTACCAGCTCCAGGGTTTTCGCATCAGTCACGCGGGTATGCTTATGGTAGATAGGCTCGTGGTGATGAGCGGCCAGGTTGGCGTCGATCTGCGGACGCGCGCCATACACCACCACCAGGCGGATACCGAGGCTGTGCAGCAGGCCAATGTCATTGACGATGCTGGAAAAATTTTCATGCTCAATGGCTTCGCCGCCAAGCATGATGACAAACGTTTTTCCCCGATGGGCGTTGATATAGGGAACAGAATGGCGGAATCCCTGGACCAGTTCGGTTCTACGTTCCTTCACCATGGCACAACCCTTAATGAATGTTTATTCGTAATTTCTGTATTTTTATTCGATTGTGGCCGCGTGTGCAAGCGCAAATTTTCCGCGGCCCACAGAAATTGATAAGTAATCCGTGCGTTAGCGTATGATTGTTTACCCTTTTATAGATGACAGTTTATGCGTCATTCGTTAAAGTTTTCGGTCAATCTGGACATTTTGTATATCAGTCAGTGTTCTTGCTCGGGAGAAGCATGTCGGGATCCAATTCAGCAATAAGCCGCCGCCGTTTGTTAAAAGGGGCCGGGGCAATGTGGTTGCTTAGCGTCAGTCAGGTCGGTCTTGCCGCCACCAGCCAGGTCGTGGCGGTGCGCGTCTGGCCGTCGTCGACCTATACGCGCGTGACGGTAGAATCCAATCGCGTGCTGAAATATAAGCAATTTGCCCTCAGTAACCCTGAACGCGTGGTGGTGGATCTCGAAGGCGTTAACCTCAACTCCGTGCTGAAGGGAATGGCGGCGCAGATCCGCGGTGACGATCCGTTTATTAAGTCGGCGCGCGTCGGGCAGTTCGATCCGCAAACCGTGCGCATGGTGTTTGAGCTTAAGCAGAACGTGAAGCCGCAGCTGTTTGCCCTCGCGCCCGTTGCGACGTTTAAAGAGCGTCTGGTGATGGATCTCTATCCGGCCAATGCAACGGATATTCAGGATCCGCTGCTCGCCCTGCTGGAGGACTACAACAAGGGCGATCTTCAGCGTCAGGTGCCGCCTGCGCAAAGTGGTCCGCAGCCCGGAAAAGCAGGGCGGGATCGTCCGATTGTGATCATGCTCGATCCCGGTCACGGCGGCGAAGACTCCGGCGCGGTGGGGAAATACCGCACGCGTGAAAAAGACGTGGTGCTGCAAATCGCCCGTCGCCTGAAGGCGTTGATTGATAAAGAGGGCAATATGCGCGCCTATATGACGCGCAATGAGGATATCTTTATTCCGCTGAAGGTCCGGGTGGCGAAAGCGCAGAAGCAGCGCGCCGATTTATTCGTCTCGATCCATGCGGATGCCTTTACCAGCCGCCAGCCAAGCGGCTCGTCGGTATTTGCGCTCTCAACCAAAGGTGCGACCAGTACCGCCGCCAGATACCTCGCGGATACCCAGAACGCCTCGGACCTGATCGGTGGCGTAAGCAAAAGCGGCGACCGCTACGTCGACCACACCATGTTTGATATGGTGCAGTCGCTGACCATCAACGACAGCCTGAAGTTTGGTAAAGCGGTGCTGGGCAAGCTCGGCAACATCAATAAGCTGCATAAAAACAGCGTTGAGCAGGCCGGATTTGCGGTGCTGAAGGCGCCGGACATCCCGTCCATCCTGGTTGAAACCGCGTTTATCAGTAACGTGGAAGAGGAGCGCAAGCTGAAGACCGCTAAATTCCAGCAGGAAGTGGCGGAGTCGATTCTGGCGGGGATTCGGGCGTATTTCTCTGACGGGGCGACGCTGGCGCGACGCGGGTAAATCTTTTTGCCGGGTCATTGCCCGGCACATTCACAAACGACAGATACAAAAAAACACCCTTGAGGGTGTTTAGTGTTTTCAGAAGTGTTGGTTGCGGGGGCCGGATTTGAACCGACGACCTTCGGGTTATGAGCCCGACGAGCTACCAGGCTGCTCCACCCCGCGTCACCGTACTGCTTTTACTTCTTCACATTGTATTGGTTGCGGGGGCCGGATTTGAACCGACGACCTTCGGGTTATGAGCCCGACGAGCTACCAGGCTGCTCCACCCCGCGTCCGTGGATGCGCACTATACTCGGTTAGGTTTGTGATGCAACCCCTTTTTCACATAAATCATGATTTTGTATGCAAATTGAACGACATGGCCCTGTTTGGACTATTTTTTGCGCAAAATTTGCCAAAGGGCATGCGATCGCATTTCATTAGCCCTGGCGGTTTGTTATCTTCATCATGCGGAAATGGGCAACTTAAAGACGAGATAGAATGAAAGGACGTTGGGCGAAGTATCTGATGGCGGGCGCAATGGTAGCGATTCTTGCGGCCTGTTCTTCCAAACCGACCGATCGCGGTCAACAGTATAAAGACGGGAAGTTATCCCAGCCTTTCTCTTTAGTTAATCAGCCTGATGCCGTCGGCGCACCGATTAATGCCGGTGATTTCTCCGAGCAGGTCTACCAGATCCGCAACGCGTCGCCGCGTCTGTATGGTACCCAGAGTAGCGTGTATAACGCGGTCCAGGACTGGCTGAAAGCGGGCGGCGATACGCGCAATATGCGCCAGTTTGGTATTGACGCCTGGCAGATGGAAGGGGCCGATAACTACGGTAACGTCCAGTTTACCGGCTATTACACTCCGGTTATCCAGGCGCGACACTCGCGTCAGGGCGAGTTCCAGTATCCTATCTACCGCATGCCGCCGAAACGCGGTCGTCTGCCGTCTCGTGCCGAGATCTACGCCGGGGCGCTGAGCGAAAACTACGTTCTGGCCTACAGCAACTCCCTGATGGATAACTTCATCATGGACGTTCAGGGCAGCGGGTACATTGATTTTGGCGACGGCTCACCGCTTAACTTCTTTAGTTATTCCGGTAAAAACGGCCACGCCTACCGCAGTATTGGCAAGGTGCTGATCGACCGCGGCGAAGTGAAGAAAGAAGACATGTCGATGCAGGCGATCCGCGAGTGGGGCGAGAAGCACAGCGAAGCCGAGGTGCGTGAGCTGCTTGAGCAGAACCCCTCGTTCGTCTTCTTCAAACCGCAAAACTTTGCGCCGGTGAAAGGGGCGAGTGCGGTACCGCTGATTGGCCGCGCGTCGGTGGCATCGGATCGTTCTATTATCCCTGCGGGTACCACGCTGCTGGCGGAAGTGCCTCTGCTGGACAACAACGGCAAGTTTAACGGCCAGTACGAGCTGCGTCTGATGGTAGCGCTGGACGTCGGTGGGGCGATTAAAGGCCAGCACTTCGATATCTATCAGGGTATCGGTCCTGACGCGGGCCATCGCGCGGGCTGGTATAACCACTACGGACGCGTGTGGGTACTGAAGGCGGCACCGGGTGCCGGAAACGTATTCAGCGGCTGATTGTGGTATTCTGAGCGCAATACGGATTACTGTTCAGGGTGAGGAAAACCTCACCCTTTTTACATCTGAGGTTTTATGTCTGTGGTAATCAGCGACGCCTGGCGCCAGCGTTTTGGCGGTACGGCACGTTTATATGGTGAAAAAGCCCTGCAGCTGTTTGCGGATGCGCACGTCTGCGTCGTGGGCATTGGTGGTGTCGGGTCGTGGGCGGCTGAGGCGCTGGCGAGAACCGGTATTGGCGCAATCACGCTGATTGACATGGATGACGTCTGCGTCACCAATACCAACCGTCAGATCCATGCCCTGCGCGATAGCGTCGGCCTGGCGAAGTCTGAGGTCATGGCGGAGCGCATCCGCCTGATCAACCCGGAATGTCAGGTTACGGTGATCGACGACTTTGTGACGGCAGATAACGTCGCGGAGTACATGAGCAAAGGCTACAGCTACGTGATTGACGCCATCGACAGCGTGCGGCCAAAAGCGGCGCTGATCGCATACTGCCGTCGCTACAAGGTGCCGCTGGTCACGACGGGCGGCGCGGGCGGGCAAATCGATCCGACGCAGATCCAGGTGGCCGATCTGGCGAAAACCATTCAGGATCCGCTGGCGGCCAAGCTGCGCGAACGCCTGAAAAGCGACTTCAACGTGGTGAAGAACAGCAAAGGCAAGCTGGGCGTCGACTGCGTGTTCTCGACCGAAGCGCTGGTCTACCCGCAGGCGGATGGCTCTGTGTGTGCAATGAAGAGTACGGCGGAAGGGCCAAAGAGAATGGATTGCACCTCCGGGTTTGGGGCGGCCACCATGGTGACCGCCTCCTTTGGCTTTGTGGCGGTATCTCACGCCCTGAAGAAGATGATGGCGAAGGCGGAACGTCAGGCCTGAGCGTGCCGTGCGGCGTCCAGTACCGCTTCGCTAAGCGCGATCAGCCCCTGACCGCGCGAGGCGCTGAGCTGCGCGCGCAGCCCAAGCTCGTCAAATAACGCCAGCGGCGAATGCGCCAGCAGCTCCGCCGCGCTTTTCCCTTCAACCGCGGTCAACAATACGGCCAGCAGGCCCCGGACGATGCGGCCTTCGCTGTCGCCGAAGAAGTGCAGCTTCTTCCCGGATACGCTAAACCCGAGCCAGACGCGGTTTTCACAGCCCGCGATTTCTCTCGCCTGCGCTTTGAGATCGTCTGAAAGGGCAGGGAGCTGTTTACCCAGCAGGATCAGCTGGCGATATTTATCTTCCCACTGCGAGAGCGGGGCGAAGGTCTGTTTTAAGGTCTCTTCCGTGATGACCGTGCCAAACGGATGTCCGGCTAAAGCAGCGTGAGTCATTAATCCACCAGTATTTCAAGGGCGCGGTCAACGGCGCTCACCAGCGCGTCAACGTCGCTTTGGTTATTGTACGGCGCAAACGAGGCGCGCAGCGTACCGCTCACGCCGAGCGCCGCCAGCAGCGGCTGGGCGCAGTGCTGTCCGGCACGCAGGGCGATGCCATACCCGGCCAGCAGCGTCACCATGTCGCTATGGTGCACGCCCGCAAAATCAAAGGCGAGCAGGCTGGAGTCCTGAACGCGGAACGAGCGAAAGCCGGGGCGCTTTTTGAGTTCTTCCTCTGCCAGCGTCGCCAGCCCCCGGCTCCAGCTTTCAGCCTGAACAATGTCTGTCTCAGCCAGCCACTCCAGCGCCGCGCTCAGGCCAATCACCCCCGCCACGTTCGGCGTACCGGCTTCCAGGCGATAGGGGACATCCTGCGTTTTGAAGCCATCGAACGACACTTCGGTAATCATCTTGCCGCCACCGAGCCATGGCGTCATTTTTGCCAGCAGTTCCGGCTTACCGTACAGCGCCCCTATGCCGGTTGGCCCGTAGAGCTTATGTCCTGAGAAGGCATAGAAGTCGATATCCAGCGCCTGCACGTCGGCGGGGAAGTGCACCACGCCCTGCGCGCCGTCAACCATCACCACCATCCCGCTGGCATGGGCTATACGAATAGCCTGAACCAGATCCGGGCAACCTCCCGTGACGTTCGACATCTGTCCGAGCGCCAGAATGCGGCTGCGGGGGGTAATCAGCTCGGGTAAACGCGCCACGTCGGGCAGCAGGTCTGCGCCCAGCGGGAGCTTCACCACGCGCGCACCCGTCTGTTCGGCCACCATCAGCCACGGCACCAGGTTAGCGTGATGCTCCGCTTCGCTGACGACGATCTCATCGCCCGGCTGCAGCAGCGGGCGCGCGTAGCACTGGGCCACCATATTGATGGCCTCGGTCGTGCCGCGCGTCCAGACGATATTTTTTCCGCTTTCGGCGTTGATCAGCTGCGCCACCCGATCGCGTGCGGCTTCATAGCGCGCGGTTAACCGCTGCGCTTCGGCGAACTGGCTGCGATGCACGTTCCCGGCGCTCAGGCTGTAGAACTGCTGGGTAGCCTCAATCACCGCCTGCGGCTTCAGGGCGGTGGCGGCACTATCCAGGTAAATACCGGCATCTGCCAGTGCCGGAAACTGTGCGCGGAACTGCGCGGGACTGAAAGCGTTCATGGGATTCCTCATGTCAATATAGCGATCGTCGCGCAATTTCCGCGGCAGGGCAAGGAGGTTGATATCTATCAGAATTGTCTGTTTATCCTTACGACCTCAAAAAAGCAGGTTATGCTAAATAGTGTTAGGCGGATGTTTTAGCCTGTTATAAATCGAGGTTTGAATAGCATTAATTGCTAAAGGAGAATAATCATGAATAAGACAGCTGCAATCATTTCTGCCTGTGCGTTTACCTTTGCCCTGAGCGCCTGTTCTGGTAACAACTACGTGATGCACACTAACGATGGTCGTTCTATCGTTTCGGAAGGGAAACCGACTACCGATAATGATACCGGGATGATTTCGTATAAAGATGCTAACGGGAACAAGCAGCAGATCAACCGCACGGACGTGAAAGAGATGAAAGAGATCGCGCATTAACAGATCGTAAGCGAAAAAAAAGCACCGCAAATTGGCGGTGCTACATTAATCACTATGGACAGACAGGGTAAATGTACAGGAAGTGAAAAATTGGTAGCGTTGCTACCGTGGTCTGAATCGCAGACCAATTGCAAACACAACAACACAACATCACAACCGTAAGCCAAAAGCCCTTCAGAACACGCATTCCGAAAAAAGCTCTTCGTTCCGGCTCAGGAAGTGCCGCCACTATAGGTATTTGCTGGTAGTTCCTCAACGGACAAATTATAATGGCTCAGATAAAAAAAACTAATAGGTTAAACGTTGTTTCCTGTTTGTTAAAATCCGTTAACATCTAAGCCAGATAACCATGTCAAAGCGATTGCCACCCCTCAATGCATTACGTGTTTTTGATGCAGCAGCACGTCACCTGAGCTTTACCCGCGCAGCAGATGAGCTTTTTGTGACACAGGCCGCAGTAAGTCACCAAATCAAGTCTCTGGAGGATTTTCTGGGCCTTAAGCTGTTTCGTCGACGCAATCGTTCGTTGCTGTTGACCGAAGAGGGGCAGAGCTATTTTCAGGATATTAAAGAGATTTTTTCCCAGCTTACGGAAGCCACGCGTAAGCTACAGGCTCGCAGTGCAAAAGGTGCTCTGACCGTCAGTTTATTGCCCAGTTTTGCCATTCAATGGCTGGTTCCCAGACTCTCAAGCTTTAACTCAGCTTATCCGGGGATCGACGTTCGAATCCAGGCGGTCGACCGTCAGGAGGACAAGCTTGCCGATGATGTCGATGTCGCCATTTTTTATGGTCGCGGTAACTGGCCGGGCTTGCGCGTTGAAAAATTATACGCAGAATATCTCCTGCCGGTCTGTTCTCCTCTGCTGTTAACGGGAGATAAGGCGCTGAAGTCACCCGCTGACCTGGCTCAGCATACGCTTTTGCATGATGCCTCTCGCCGCGACTGGCAAACTTATACCCGTCAATTAGGTCTTACACATATAAACGTGCAGCAGGGACCCATTTTTAGCCACAGTGCAATGGTGTTACAGGCTGCCATTCACGGGCAGGGCGTGGCGTTGGCGAACAACGTCATGGCGCAGTCCGAAATTGAGGCAGGCCGCCTGGTTTGCCCTTTTAATGATGTTCTGGTCAGCAAGAATGCATTTTATCTGGTTTGTCATGACAGTCAGGCAGAACTGGGTAAAATAGCCGCCTTCCGGCAGTGGATACTGGCGAAAGCGGCAACCGAGCAAGAAAAATTCCGCTTCAGGTATGAACAATAACGTTTGTGTGCCGGGCACGCATCAATTCAGGACGTAAACATGACCAGCCGATTCATGCTGATTTTTGCCGCGGTAAGTGGCTTTATTTTTGTCGCACTGGGCGCCTTTGGCGCACATGTATTAAGCAAGTCTTTGGGCGCAGTAGAGATGGGCTGGATCCAGACCGGCCTTGAGTATCAGGCATTCCATACGCTGGCTATTTTTGGGCTGGCGGTGGCGATGCAGCGCCGTATCAGTATCTGGTTTTACTGGAGCAGCGTGTTTATGGCGCTGGGTACCGTGTTGTTTAGCGGTAGCCTGTACTGCCTTGCGCTCTCGCATTTGCGCCTGTGGGCGTTCGTTACACCTGTCGGCGGCTTCAGCTTCCTGGCGGGGTGGGTATTAATGTTTATCGGAGCTATCCGTCTGAAACGCAAGGGCGTTGTTCATGAATAAGGTTGTTTTATATTGTCGCCCGGGGTTTGAGAAAGAGTGCGCCGCGGAAATTACCGATAAAGCGGCGAAGCGCGAGGTCTTCGGCTTTGCCCGCGTAAAAGAGAACGCGGGCTATGTGGTCTTCGAGTGCTATCAGCCTGAAGATGCAGACAGGCTGGCGCGCGAGCTGCCGTTCAGTTCGCTGATCTTTGCTCGCCAGATGTTTGTCGCGGGTGAGCTGCTGAAGGATCTGCCACCGGAAGACCGCATCACGCCCATCGTCGGCATGCTGCAGGGCGTGGTGGAGAAGGGCGGCGATCTGCGCGTTGAGGTAGCGGATACCAACGAAAGTAAAGAGCTGATGAAGTTCTGCCGTAAGTTCACCGTGCCGCTGCGCGCGGCGCTGCGTGATGCGGGCGTGCTGACGAACTACGAAACGCCGAAGCGTCCGGTGGTGCATATCTTCTTCATCGCGCCGGGCTGCTGCTATACGGGCTATTCGTACACCACCAACAACTCTCCTTTCTTTATGGGCATCCCGCGTTTGCGCTTCCCGGCCGATGCGCCAAGCCGTTCCACGCTGAAGCTGGAAGAGGCGTTCCACGTCTTCATTCCGGCGGACGAGTGGGACGAGCGTCTGGCAAACGGCATGTACGCCGTCGACCTTGGCGCGTGCCCGGGCGGCTGGACCTATCAGCTGGTGAAACGCAACATGTGGGTATCGTCCGTTGATAATGGCCCAATGGCGCAAAGCCTGATGGACACCGGGCAGGTTACCTGGCTGCGCGAGGACGGCTTCCGCTATCGTCCGAACCGTAACAACATCTCCTGGATGGTGTGCGACATGGTCGAAAAGCCGGCAAAAGTGGCCGCGCTGATGGCCTCCTGGCTGGTGAACGGCTGGTGCCGTGAGACCATTTTCAATCTCAAGCTGCCGATGAAAAAGCGCTATGAGGAGGTGTCGCAGAACCTGGCGTACATTCAGGAGCAGATGGATGAACACGGGATTAACGTGGAGATCCAGGCGCGTCAGCTCTATCACGACCGCGAAGAGGTGACGGTGCATATTCGTCGCTGGTGGGCAGCGGTGGGCGGGCGTCGCGACGAGCGATAGTGCGCTGATTGCCCCTCACCCCGGCCCTCTCCCCATGTACGGTCCGGGGACATGGTAGACAGGTGTTCGGGGACATGGTGAACACTTTTTAACATCCTTTACCCATGGTGATCGACTTTTTCTTCAGGTCGATCACCCCCACTTTCGTGCTGTACCACCACACTTCATAGCAGCCATCCTCCTGCGTCTCCTTCAGCCCCACCCGTTCTCCCCTGAACGCCTTTCCTGCATTCAGACTGGCTCCCTGTAAGCTCAGCTTCCCGCTGATATCCACTTTCCTGACCAGCACACCTTCATCGTATTCCGGGGGCGTCACGCTGCCGCTGTACTGCCGCCCAGACGGCTGATAGCGTGAGGCCGGGACCGCCATATCCAGCGCCTCGTGCGGGCGTTCAAGGTTATAGACCGTCCGCCAGTGGTCAAAGGCACGCTGCAGCTCGCCGCTGTCCGCGAACCATTTCCCCTGCAGCACTTCCGCCTTCAGGCTGCGGTGAAAACGCTCCAGCTTGCCCTGCGTCTGCGGATGATAAGGCCGGGAATGGCCCACCCGGATACCGTGGCGCATCAGCCACAGCTCCAGCGCCGTCCAGGTGCCGGTTGTGTCGCCCCACGGTGAGCCGTTATCCATCGTCATCCGGTCCGGCAGGCCGTAGCGTTCAAAGACGCTGACCAGCTGTTGCTGCACGGTCTCACGCCGTTCATCGGTACAGTGTGTGAGGCACAGGGAAAAACGGGAGTGGTCGTCGAGCAGGGTGAGCGGATGGCAACGGCCGCCGCCAAAGGGGAAGTGCCCCTTAAAATCCATCTGCCAGAGCCGGTTCGGGGCGTCATGTTCGAACCGTCCGGTGGCCGGAATACCCGGAGCCGTGCCGGGCAGCAGGCCGTGACGGGCCATCAGGTTATGGACAGTGCTGAAGGCAGGCATACGGTGGCCCTGGTCTTCCAGCCAGCGCTTAATCTTGCGGGCGCCCCAGCGTTCATGACGGTCATGGGCCATGCGCAGCAGGGCGGTGACGTCGTCAGACGAGCGGTTGGGGGAATGATGCGGCGTGCGGGGGCGGTCCTGCAGGCCGGGTTCGCCCTCGACAGCCCAGCGCTGAAGCCACTTGTAGCCGGTAGCAGGTGAAATGCCGAAGCGACGGCAGAGGGAACGGATGTTCGCCCCGTCCTGCGAGGCGAACAAAACAAACTCGGTACGTAATGACATGGTATCTCTCGCATCCCAGGGCATAAGCGACTCCATAAGCGGGTTCTTATGCCTTAGTTGTAAGTGTCTACCATGTCCCCGAACAAGTGTTCACTATGTCCCCGGACTGTACACCCCAAAGGGGCGAGGGGGAAAAGACCGCACCGAGAGTTCCCTCTCCCCTATGGGGAGAGGGTTAGGGTGAGGGGGTATTAACGTTCTAGACGCAGCTGCTGCAAATTCCCGTCCAGCCGTAAATCCGTCTGTAGCGTTGCGATTTCACGGCAGATAAACGCCATCTCTTTATGCGCCTTCAGCTTTTTGCGCCACTTTTCCGGCACCTCATCGAGACGGGCGTAAATTCCTTCCAGATTCTGAAAATCGGTCAGCAGCTGCGCGGCGCTCTTCGGTCCAATACCGGCGACGCCCGGAACCTTTGAACTGCTGATGCCCGCCAGCCCCCAGTAATCCGGCAGCTGCTCAGGCGATACGCCAAACTCGCTGGCGATGAACGGCGCGTCCAGCCAGCGTTTTTGAAAGTAGTCGCGGATGCGGATAGTCGGGGAGAGCAGCTGGCAGTAGCCTTTGTCCGTTGAAACGATCGTGGCCTGATGCCCGGCTCCCGCCACCTTTACGGCCAGGGTGGCTGCAAGATCGTCAGCTTCATTTCCCTGCGCGCCCCAGCAGGGGACGCCCCGCTGTTCAAATGCGGCGCGCAGCATGGGTAATTCGGCGTGAAGGTCGTCCGGCATCGGCGCGCGTCCGGCTTTGTAGTCCGGCAGGCGCTGGTGTCGCCAGCCCGTATTGCGGGCTTCGTCATCAAATACCGCGACCGCGTGGGTGGGCTCACTGTGGCGGATAAGCTGTTCCAGCGCGTGCAGGCAGGTGTCTTTACAAGGCGTCCCCTGTACCGCATGGATACGGCGAATCAGGTTAAGAGCATCGACGATAAGTAAATGAACGGCCACAGATAATCTCCCTTCTATCTCATGCGTGAAGGGTAACACTGTCAGCAGCGTGAAACTATGAATGGTGGGAAAAACAGGAAGAAGCCTCGCAAAACGAGGCTTCCTGAGTGGCTTAATCGCAGGTCACGATCTTCATCGCCAGGCCGCCGCGAGAGGTTTCACGGTATTTGGCGTTCATATCTTTACCGGTTTCGTACATGGTTTCGATAACCTTATCGAGACAGACGCGCGGTTCGCTGGTGCGGCGCAGCGCCATGCGTGCCGCGTTCACCGCCTTCACGGAGGCAATCGCGTTACGCTCGATGCACGGTACCTGTACCTGCCCGGCAACGGGGTCGCAGGTCAGCCCCAGGTTATGCTCCATGCCGATTTCCGCCGCAATGCACACCTGCGTCGGGCTGGCACCCAACAGTTCGGCCAGACCCGCCGCCGCCATGGAGCAGGCCACGCCGACTTCGCCCTGACAGCCTACTTCCGCACCGGAAATCGACGCGTTCATCTTATACAGCGAACCAATCGCGCTGGCGACCAGCAGGTAGCGCGCCAGAGAGTTAGCGTTCACTTCACGGATAAACTTGTCGTAGTAGGCCAGCACCGCCGGAACGATACCGCAGGCACCGTTAGTCGGCGCGGTGACCACGCGGCCTCCGGCGGCGTTCTCTTCGTTCACCGCCAGGGCGAACATGTTGATCCAGTCTACGACGGCCATCGGGTCGGTAGTCGTTTTATCGGTGCTCACCAGCATACGGCGCAGCGCCGCCGCACGACGCGGGACGCGAAGCTTGCCCGGCAGAACGCCTTCGGTGGTGATCCCGCGCTCAATGCCGCCGCGCATCACTTCCCAGACGCTGGTGAAGTGCTGTTCAAGCTCTTCTTTGCTGTGGAGCGCCAGCTCGTTTTTCATCATCAGGCCGGAGAGGGAAAGGCCCGTCTCCTGGCAGTGACGCTGAAGATCCGCCGCCGTTTTGTACGGATACGGCACCTCGACAGACGAGGTGCTGGTTTGACCAAAGTGGTCTTCGTCGACGATAAAACCGCCGCCGATAGAGTAATACGTCTGGCTGTATACCGCTTTGTCGCCGGCCAGCGCGGTAATGCGCATGCCGTTTTCGTGCAGCGACAGGTTGTCCGCATGGAAATTCATGCAATGGTCAACCGGGAATTCCACTTCGTGTTCGCCGTTTGCCAGCAGCAGGCGTCCGTGGGTGTTCACATCCTGGATGAATCCAGGGATCGCATCAATATCAACGGTATCCGGCAGGTTTCCCGCCAGGCCCATGATAATGGCGATATCGGTATGGTGGCCTTTCCCGGTCAGAGAAAGGGAACCGTATACATCGACAACCACGCGGGTAACGTCGTGCAGGATGCCGCGTGCAATCAAGTCGTCCGTGAACTGCTTACCGGCTTTCATTGGTCCGACGGTGTGAGAGCTGGAAGGTCCAATACCGATTTTGAAGATATCGAATACGCTAATCATGATGCGTCCATTGCTTTCAGTCAGAGGGGAGGAGTGCGCCGTCCGGGGACGGCGCAGGAGGTATTAGCTGAACAGCGAGTAGAAAATAGCGGAGATGGCAATCAGGCCCATAATCACAACAAACGCGTTGCTGATATGGCCGCTGTATTTACGCATCGCAGGCACTTTCTGAATCGCGTACATCGGCATCAGGAACAGAATCATCGCGATGACCGGGCCGCCCAGGGTTTCAATCATGCCCAGGATGCTTGGGTTCAGCGTAGCGACCGCCCAGGTGGTGAGCAGCATGAACAGGGCAGTGATTTTGTTCAGCTTGTTGATTTCAATGCTCTTGCCTTTACCGCGCAGAGATTTAATCACCATACCGTTGAAGCCTTCGCGCGCGCCGAGGTAGTGGCCCAGGAAGGATTTGGTGATGGCGATAATCGCGATGATAGGCGCCATCCACGCAATGACAGGTGCGTTAAAGTGGTTCGCCAGGTAAGACAGAATAGAGATGTTCTGCTCTTTCGCTGCCGCCAGGTCCGCCGGGGAGAGGCTCAGCACGCAGCTGAAGACGAAGAACATCACGGTCAGCACCATCATGATGTGTGCGCGTGCCAGGATGCTGGAGCACTTCTTCTCTGCGCCATTACCGTACTCTTCACGTTTCGCCACGGCGAAAGAGGAGATGATTGGGGAGTGGTTGAAAGAGAACACCATCACCGGAATTGCCAGCCAGAGGGTCATCAGCAGGCCGTTACCGGTAGCCGATGCGCTGCTCAGGGAGAGGGTTTCCAGCGCTGCGCCGTTCCACTGTGGGATCAGGTAGCAGGCCAGCACCATCAGTGCAATCACGAACGGGAAGACCAGTACGCTCATCGCTTTCACAATCATCTGCTCACCGAAGCGCACGATGGTCATCATGCCCACAATCAGGATCAGAGACAGGATCGCACGTGGAGGCGGCGTCATCTGCAGCTGGTGCATCATGAAGCTTTCAACGGTGTTGGTGATCGCCACGCTGTAGACCAGCAGAATAGGGTAAATCGCGAAGAAGTAGAGCAGGGTGATCAGTTTACCCGCGCCAACGCCGAAATGCTCTTCAACCACTTCCGTGATGTCTTCGCCCGGGTTTTTACCGGACAGCACGAAGCGGGTCAGGCCGCGGTGTGCAAAGAAGGTCATCGGGAAAGCGATGATAGCCATAATGATCAGCGGGATCAGGCCGCCGACGCCTGCGTTGATAGGAAGAAACAGTACACCAGCGCCGATTGCCGTTCCGTAAAGGCCAAGCATCCACATGGTATCCGTTTTGCGCCAACCACTTCGGGATTCAATCGAAGCAACGGTGCTGGTTTGAGTGGTTTCCATCTATATCTCCTGGAGGAAGCGAATTGTCAGGTTTTTAGTCAAATCCGATGAAAAAGTGCCTGACGGTAATATGAAATTCGTTCAGTGACGGTTTTTTAATAATTTTTGCCCGTAACTATTGGCGGGCGGAAAGATACATTCTAGTTATGAATCTATCAGTGATCGCGATCTCAAATGCAATAATCCACTTATGATGTGGGCATCTTTAGACCATTTATCTGTTAAAAAAACATCAAAGAGAATTTACGGGCGCGAAGGCTACCACCAACGACATGTGTGCCGAAAGTCTGACCCGTGATATAGGTGTCTTTAGCTGTAAAAAAATGGGTTTTTAGGATTTTCTGGCGAGTAATTTGGATTAAGGCTGATAACTTACGGTTGTAAAAAAGAGGTAATCGTTTGCGTTTGTGGAGAGTTTGAAAAAGAGATAAGTAATGCCTATGAATTGCTTCGGTAAAAAAAAACCGGGACGCGTTACGGGGCGACCCGGTTTTGATGAGACGCTGCTAAGCGTTATGTGCAGATTTCATAGCAAGGAATGTAGGCGGAGCCCGGCAGCTTCATGCGGTGCTGAGCAACGAAGCCCTGCAGCATGTCGTCCATGCGGCGCATCATCTCCGGGTCGCCGTGGATCTTGTACGGACCATGCTGTTCAATGGCGCGGATGCCCATCTCTTTCACGTTGCCCGCCACAATCCCGGAGAAGGCGCGACGCAGATCGGCCGCGAGGACTTCTACCGGCTGGTCCGGGTAGAGCTTCAGGTTAGCCATATTCTCATGCGTTGGCTCAAACGGGATCTGCAGGTCCGGCGCGATGCGGATTGACCAGTTAAAGCTGTAGGCATCTCCGGTGTCACGGCGGTTCTCTTTCACCAGCGGCATCGCTTTTTTCATCTGGCGCGCCACTTCTGCGGCATCGTCAATGATGATGCGATAGTGACGACGCGCGGCTTCACCCAGGGTGTGTACGATAAACTCGTCCAGCACGCGGAAGTAGTCGGCGCTCTCTTTTGGCCCGGTCAGGATCAGCGGCAGAACCTGATCTTTGTTTGCCGGGTTCATCAGAATACCCAGCAGATAGAGCAGCTCTTCCGCGGTGCCCACGCCGCCCGGGAAGATGATAATGCCGTGGGCGATACGGACAAACGCCTCAAGGCGTTTCTCGATATCCGGCATGATGATCAGCTCGTTAACCAGCGGGTTAGGCGGCTCAGCGGCGATGATGGACGGCTCGGTCATGCCGATAAACCGCCCCTCTTTGTAACGCTGCTGCGCGTGTCCCACCGCCGCACCCTTCATCGGCGCTTCCATCGCCCCTGGACCGCAGCCGGTACAGATGTTCAGCTCGCGCAGGCCAAGCTGCGTTCCCACCCGGCGGGCATAGAGATATTCGGTTTCGTTAATGGAGTGGCCGCCCCAGCAGACGACCATGTTCGGCGCTTCGCCAACGTGCAGGGCACGGGCGTTACGCAAAATAGAGAATACCAGGTTGGTGATATGGACCGAGCTTTCCAGGTCGAGATGCTGGAAGCGGCCTGCGTTGTGGATCTGTCCGTTAACAAACAGGATGTCACGCAGCACGGCAAACAGGTTAGCCTGAAGTGAACGAATGATGCGCCCGTCGACAAAGGCCTCTTCCGGCGGGTTGATGACTTCAAGCTTCACGCCGCGCTCGCGGCGCAGCACGTTGATATCAAAGCTTTCGAAGCGGGACAGCAGTTCTTTACTGTTATCTGTCAGGCTTCCGGAGTTCAGAACGGCAAGTGAACAGTTACGAAACAGTTGATAAAGATCGCTGCTGGCCGTGCGCTTAAGCATGTCCACTTCTAGCTGCGACAACATATCCATTGAGCCAAGCGGGCTAATATGTGTAATCAAGTGAGCTCCTTACGGGACGATTATCGTCTTTCCCTGTTGATTACAATAGCCCTGCCGCGTGACGTTTCACAACCTAAAGCGCGGAAGATACCGCGCATATTGTGAAAATATTTATCTTACTGGCGCACCAGCCGTCCCGTTGCGGGCACAAAATCGGTATTGGTGCGCCACGGGTTAATGTCCAGCCCGCCGCGGCGGGTATAGCGTGCGTAAACGCTTAGCTTCTCTGGCTGGCAGAAACGCTGAATATCGCTAAAAATGCGCTCCACGCACTGCTCGTGGAATTCGTTGTGATGGCGGAACGACACCAGGTAGCGCAGCAATTTTTCCCGGTCAATTGTCGGGCCGCGGTACTGGATCTGCACCGAGCCCCAGTCCGGCTGGTGGGTGATCAGGCAGTTGGATTTCAGCAGATGGCTGACCAGCGTTTCTTCGACCACCTTTCCGCTCGCCGCGTTCTCGAGGTAGTCCGCGCTGAATTCATAATTCTCCACCTCGATATCCTGATCGTCGATGCAGGTCCCGTTGAAGTGGGCGACTGGCTGTCCTTCAAACTCGTTCAGGCGATACAGTGAAACGCCCACTTTTCCCTGCGCGCAGGCGCTTAAATCACGTTCCAGGGTGTGCTGAACATCGTCCCAGCTGTTGAATTTTGTCTGGTTAAAGCTGTTGAGATAGAGCTTAAAGCTTTTGGACTCGACGAGATTCACGCTGGCGTAGTCCAGCTCAACGTGGCCCACCGCCACCTGCGGCAGGCCGCGCGCGTTGAGCCACGAGAGTTCGTACAGCGTCCAGATATCGCCGCCGACAAACGGCAGCGCGTCCGCGTGCAGGCCCAAAGGATCGCGATTCAGACTGCGCGGCACGCCCTGCAGAAGGCTTGCATCGTAGGTATCGCGGTAATCGGTGGATTTACCGAGCGTTAAGCCGGTTAACGCCTGATGATTTTCGTAAGACATGTTTCATAGCCACTTTACAGGTACACTTATGCCCTGAGTTTATCCTGTCTGACAAGAAGAGAGAAATCGGTGGACATCGAAACGGCAAATGCCCTCACTACCTTCACGACCCGCTATTGCGATGCCTGGCATGAAAAGCAGGGTTCGTGGCCGCAAAGTGCTGATTTATATTGCGTACCCTCACCGTGCATTATCTCTTCGCTTGAGGATTACGTTACCTGGCAGCCAAAACCTTTCAGCGGCGAGCAAAATGTAAATGCGGTTGAACGGGCAATGGACATCGTGGTACAACCAGCGGTTCACGCGTTTTACACCACGCAGTTCGCAGGGGATATGCCCGCGCGCTTTGCTGATTTTACGCTGACGCTGTTGCAGACCTGGAGCGAAGACGATCTGCAGCGTGTTCAGGAAAACCTGATTGGTCATCTGGTCACGCAAAAACGCCTTAAGCTTTCTCCGACGCTCTTTATTGCCACGCTGGACAGTGAACTGGACGTTATCTCCGTCTGTAACCTGTCAGGTGAAGTGGTTAAAGAAACTATCGGCACCCGCAATCGCGAAACTCTCGCCCCCTCTCTTGCGGATTTCCTTACCCGACTTGAGCCACTTCTGTAATCCATGATGCTATAGCGCGTGTGAGAGATCTCTTACAAGGTTTGTGAGAGATCGCTGGAACATTCAGTATTACCTCAATGACTTCAGATTAATATCACTCTATTTTTCAACGTATTACTCGTTTATCGTACTGTATATAGGGATATCTCACATCTTATAACTCTGACAGGGTGGGTTGTAAGACGAGGCGGAATAGCGGATTCTATCTCCGTCGACAGGACGCCGACACGAGAAACGAACATCAGGATGATGGCGTTTCTTACTCAGGACACGTCAGGATGGCGCTGCAGGAAGGCTTCAGGATGAAGCAAAGTGGATAACGCAGGATGCGTAAGGGACACCTCCAGGAAGGAGAACGAGAGCCGGTCAGGATGGTCGGTGGGTCAGGAAGGCCAGGACGTTTCAGGATGAAACAAACACGTCAGGACGATGTGTGCAGGATGAATCGGTTTACGGATGACCAGGCCTTCGGGCTTCAGGAAAAGTTGTCACGGATGAGCAGGGAGCACGAATTGTAGCTGGAATGCTGCGAAACGAACCGGGAGCACTGTTTTTACAGTGCTCCCTTTTTTTATTTCTGCCTTCCGCAATGCTATGCTGCGCGCCGTTCATTTTTTCAGTTGAGGTTACTATGACGCAACACGATAGCGTTCGTGCGCAGTTGCACGCCATCGAAGCCCTTTTGCGCCAACATCAGCTGTGGCAGGAGACCGCGCCGCAGCCAGAGGCGTTCGCGAGCACCCAGCCCTTCTGCCTGGATACGCTGGCCCCGTTTGAGTGGCTGCAGTGGGTGTTAATTCCGCGCATGCACGCCCTGCTTGAGGGCGGTCACCCGCTGCCGCAGGCCTTTGCCGTCTCTCCCTATTATGAAATGGCGCTTGAAGCGACGCACCCCGCGCGCGACGTGATGCTGGTCGAACTGGAAAAACTGGATGCCCTGTTTGCCGGTGATGATGCATGACGCTTGAGATCCTCTATCAGGACGAGTGGCTGGTGGCGGTAAACAAACCGTCAGGCTGGCTGGTACACCGCAGCTGGCTGGATCGCGACGAGAAAGTGGTGGTGATGCAGACCGTGCGCGACCAGATTGGTCAGCACGTTTTTACCGCCCACCGTCTCGACAGGCCGACTTCCGGCGTGCTGCTGATGGGGCTTTCCAGCGAGGCGGGCCGTCTGCTGTCGCAGCAGTTTGAACAGCATCAGATGCAAAAGCGCTACCACGCGATCGTGCGCGGCTGGCTGACGGAAGCCGCCACGCTCGACTATCCGCTGGTGGAGGAGCTGGACAAAATCGCCGATAAATTTGCCCGCGATGACAAAGGCCCTCAGCCTGCGGTGACGGATTATCGCGGCATGGCCACCACGGAAATGCCGGTGGCAACCAGCAAATTTCCCACCACGCGCTACAGTCTGGTTGAGCTATTGCCCAAAACCGGGCGTAAGCACCAGCTGCGACGCCATCTTGCGCACCTGCGCCATCCGATTATTGGCGACAGCAAGCACGGCGATCTGCGCCAGAACCGCAGCGCGGCCGAACACTTTGGCTGCCATCGTCTGATGCTGCACGCCAGCGAGCTGAGCCTGACGCACCCGTTTACCGGCGAGCAGCTGACTATCCGTGCGGGGCTGGACGACGTCTGGATGCAGGCGCTGTCACAGTTTGGCTGGCTGGGACAACTCCCCGAAAATGAAAGGGTTGAGTTTGTCTCGGGCAACGTTCAGGATGAACGGTAAACGCATTCATTATGGGAAAATAGCATGGCTGAAGTAGGCATTTTTGTCGGCACTATGTACGGCAACTCGCTGCTGGTAGCGGAAGAGGCTGAGGCAATACTCGCCCGCGAGGGCCATAAGGCCACGGTCTATGAAGACCCGGAGCTGGCGGACTGGGAAAAGTATAAAGATAAATACATTCTGGTGGTGACCTCAACCACCGGTCAGGGCGATCTGCCGGACAGCATCGTGCCGCTGTTCCAGGGCATAAAAGACCAGCTTGGCTATCAGCCTGACGTGCATTACGGCATCATTGCCCTGGGCGACAGTTCTTACGCCAACTTCTGCGGCGGCGGCAAGCAGTTCGATGCGCTCCTGCAGGAGCAGAGCGCCCAGCGCGTCGGCGAAATGCTGCTGATTGATGCCGGCGAGCATCCGGAGCCGGAAAGCGAATCAAACCCGTGGGTCGAACACTGGGCAACGCTGCTTAAATAACCCTGCGCGATACCAATGGTAGGCCGGGTCAGGCGTAGCCGCCACCCGGCATTACACCCCGCACCAAACGCCATTTCCGTGAACCACCTTCCACTCCTCTGGGCTTATGCCCTAAACAACCTCCCTCACACCCTTTAATACTGTGTTTCTGCACGGTGAGAGAACCTGTCACTCCTTCATATACTTTTCCGGTCACGATAAAACGGCCTTACGCCGTACCAAAACGACAAAAACTAATCTCATTCTGATTACCCTACCGGTGCTGTACAGAATGAACCAGGCGAAAGCTATGTTTCAGGAGTGCAACAATGAGTACATTAAGCCACGCAGCGAGCAGCGCCGAAAAGCGCACCAACGCCCGCTACTGGATAGTGGTGATGCTGTTTATCGTCACGTCCTTTAACTATGGTGACCGCGCTACGCTGTCGATTGCCGGTTCGGAAATGGCAAAAGATATCGGCCTTGACCCCGTGGGCATGGGTTACGTTTTCTCCGCATTCTCATGGGCCTACGTCATCGGGCAAATTCCGGGCGGCTGGCTGCTGGACCGTTTTGGCTCTAAACGCGTCTATTTCTGGTCCATCTTTATCTGGTCCGCGTTTACCCTCCTGCAGGGTTTCGTCGATATCTTCAGCGGCTTCGGCATTATCGTGGCGCTCTTCACGCTGCGCTTCCTGGTGGGGCTAGCGGAAGCGCCGTCCTTCCCGGGCAACAGCCGCATCGTGGCGGCATGGTTCCCGGCGCAGGAGAGGGGAACGGCGGTGGCGATTTTCAACTCCGCGCAGTACTTCGCAACGGTCATCTTCGCGCCCATCATGGGCTGGCTGACGCATGAGGTGGGCTGGTCGCACGTCTTCTTCTTCATGGGCGGGCTGGGGATCGTCATCAGCTTCGTCTGGCTGAAAGTGATCCACGAACCCAACCAGCACCCTGGCGTGAACAAAAAAGAGCTGGAGTACATTGCGGAAGGCGGCGCGCTGATCAATATGGATCAGAAATCTACGGCGGCAAAAGTCCCGTTCAGCCAGAAATGGGCGCAGATCAGGCAGCTCGTCGGCTCGCGCATGATGATCGGGATCTATCTGGGCCAGTACTGCATCAACGCCTTAACCTACTTTTTCATCACCTGGTTCCCGGTCTATCTGGTGCAGGCTCGCGGCATGTCGATTCTGAAAGCGGGATTTGTCGCGTCGGTCCCGGCCATCTGCGGCTTCGTTGGCGGCGTGCTCGGCGGGGTGATTTCCGACTGGCTGATGCGCCGCACGGGCTCGCTGAACATCGCGCGTAAAACGCCGATTGTGCTCGGCATGCTGCTCTCCATGACCATGGTGTTCTGTAACTACGTCAATGCCGAATGGATGATCATCGGCTTTATGGCGATGGCCTTCTTCGGCAAAGGCATTGGCGCGCTGGGCTGGGCAGTGATGGCGGATACGGCGCCGAAAGAGATCAGCGGCCTGAGCGGCGGTCTGTTCAACATGTTCGGCAACATCTCCGGGATTGTGACGCCCATCGCTATTGGCTACATCGTCGGCACGACCGGATCGTTCAACGGCGCGCTGATCTACGTGGGGGTACATGCGCTGGTGGCGGTACTGAGTTACCTGGTGCTGGTGGGAGATATCAAGCGCGTCGAGCTTAAACCCGTTGCGGAGCGTGGATGATGACAACGCAATCAAGCCCAACCGTCACCGAGATGCAGGTCATCCCGGTCGCCGGGCAGGACAGCATGCTGCTCAATATTGGCGGTGCGCATAACGCCTGGTTTACCCGCAATATCGTCGTGCTGAAAGACAGCGCAGGGCATACCGGCGTGGGCGAAGCCCCTGGCGGAGAGGTGATTTACCAGACGCTGGTCGACGCCATTCCGCAGGTGGTGGGCCAGGAGATCGCCCGTCTGAACAAGGTGGTTCAGCGGGTGCACAAGGGTAATCAGTCGGCAGACTTTGATACCTTCGGTAAAGGCGCCTGGACGTTCGAACTGCGCGTCAACGCGGTGGCCGCGCTGGAGGCCGCCCTGCTCGATTTACTGGGTAAGGCGCTCCGTGTTCCGGTGTGCGAGCTGCTGGGCCCCGGCAAACAGCGCGATGCGGTCACCGTGCTGGGCTATCTGTTCTATGTGGGCGATCGCAATAAAACCGATCTCCCGTATCTGGCGAGAACCACGGGCGACCACGACTGGTATCACCTGCGCCACCAGGAAGCGCTCTCCCGCGACGCGGTGGTGCGCCTGGCCGAGGCGGCGCAGGATCGCTACGGCTTTAAGGATTTCAAGCTGAAGGGCGGCGTGCTGCCCGGCGAGCAGGAGATTGAAACCGCCAGGGCGCTGAAAAAACGCTTTCCGGATGCGCGAATCACCGTTGACCCTAACGGTGCCTGGCTGCTGGATGAAGCCATAAGCCTGTGCAAAGGTCTGGGAGACGTGCTGACCTACGCAGAAGACCCCTGCGGCGCGGAGCAGGGCTTCTCGGGCCGTGAAGTCATGGCGGAGTTCCGTCGCGCCACCGGGCTACCGGTCGCGACCAATATGATCGCCACCAACTGGCGTGAAATGGGTCACGCGGTCATGCTAAACGCCGTCGATATTCCGCTGGCGGACCCGCACTTCTGGACGCTCTCGGGCGCGGTGCGCGTCGCGCAGCTGTGCGATGACTGGGGGCTGACGTGGGGCTGCCACTCGAACAACCACTTTGATATTTCGCTGGCGATGTTTACCCACGTTGGCGCGGCGGCTCCGGGTAACCCGACCGCTATCGACACCCACTGGATTTGGCAGGAGGGCGAAGCCCGCCTGACGAAAAGCCCGCTGGAAATCAAAAATGGCAAGATTGCCGTACCGGATGCGCCGGGTCTGGGCGTGGAGATTGACTGGGATCAGATCCATAAAGCCCATGAGGCGTATAAAAAACTACCGGGCGGCGCGCGTAATGACGCGGGCCCGATGCAGTACCTGATTCCCGGCTGGACATTTGACCGTAAGCGCCCTGTTTTTGGACGTCACTGATAAAAGGATTACACGATGAGTACTTTTACTACCCCTGTCGTCACTTCCATGCAGATCGTTCCGGTCGCAGGCCATGACAGCATGTTGATGAACCTGAGCGGCGCACACGCGCCATTCTTTACCCGCAACATTGTCATTATCAAAGACAACTCCGGCCATACGGGGGTGGGCGAAATTCCGGGCGGGGAGAAGATCCGCAAGACGCTGGAAGATGCCATTCCGCTGGTGGTGGGCAAAACGCTGGGTGAGTACAAAAATGTTCTCAACGCCGTGCGCAACACCTTTGCCGATCGCGATGCTGGCGGTCGTGGCCTGCAGACCTTCGACCTGCGCACCACCATCCACGTGGTGACCGGGATTGAATCCGCGATGCTGGATCTGCTGGGTCAGCATCTGGGCGTTAACGTTGCCTCGCTGCTGGGAGAAGGTCAGCAGCGTAGCGAAGTGGAAATGCTGGGCTATCTGTTCTTTGTCGGCGACCGCAGGCTGACGCCGCTTCCGTATCAGAGCCAGCCGGATGAACAATGCGACTGGTATCGGCTCCGCCACGACGCGGCGATGACCCCGGATGCGGTGGTGCGCCTGGCCGAGGCCGCTTACGAAAAATATGGCTTTAATGATTTCAAACTGAAGGGCGGCGTGCTGGCCGGTGAGGAAGAGGCACAAGCCGTCACCGCGCTGGCAAAACGATTCCCGCAGGCGCGCGTGACGCTGGATCCGAACGGCGCATGGTCGCTTGATGAAGCGATCAAAATAGGTAAACAGCTGAAAGGCGTGCTGGCGTATGCGGAAGATCCCTGCGGGGCTGAACAAGGCTTCTCCGGACGCGAAGTGATGGCGGAATTCCGTCGCGCGACGGGGCTGCCGACCGCGACCAATATGATTGCTACCGACTGGCGTCAGATGGGACACACCCTGTCATTACAGTCTGTCGACATTCCGCTGGCGGACCCGCACTTCTGGACGATGCAGGGGTCGGTGCGCGTGGCGCAGATGTGCCATGAGTTTGGCCTGACCTGGGGCTCGCACTCTAACAACCATTTCGATATCTCGCTGGCAATGTTCACGCACGTTGCCGCCGCCGCACCGGGCACCATTACCGCTATCGACACGCACTGGATCTGGCAGGAAGGTAATCAGCGTCTGACCAGGCAGCCGTTTGAGATCAAAGGGGGCATGGTGCAGGTGCCATCTACCCCGGGACTCGGCGTTGAACTGGACATGGACCAGGTCATGAAGGCTCATGAGCTGTATCAGAAACACGGTCTGGGCGCGCGCGACGACGCAATGGCGATGCAGTATCTGATCCCTGACTGGACATTCGACAATAAACGCCCGTGCATGGTACGATAAACGCATTGGGACCGCTCCCATGAGTGGTCTTTTACGTGGTGTATGCTTAACGTAACAACTATGCGTAAGGATGGCTTATGAAAATTGTTATCGCACCGGACTCGTATAAGGAAAGTTTGAGTGCGCTTGAGGTTGCGACAGCGATAGAACGTGGTTTTCGCGAGATCTTTCCCGAGGCGGTTTACGTCAAGCTGCCGGTTGCGGACGGTGGCGAAGGGACGGTTGAAGCGATGATCGCGGCCACGCAGGGACGCATTGTGCAGGTTCCGGTGACCGGCCCGCTGGGCGAGCGCGTGGAAGGCTTTTATGGCTTATCCGGCGACGAGCAGAGCGCCTTTATTGAAATGGCGGCGGCAAGCGGCCTGGAGCTGGTCGTCCCGTCGCAGCGTAATCCCCTGAAGACCACCTCCTGGGGAACGGGCGAACTGATTCGTCACGCGCTTGATGCGGGCGTTAAGCATATCATCATTGGCATCGGCGGCAGCGCAACCAATGACGGTGGCGCAGGGATGGTACAGGCGCTGGGAGCGAAGCTACTCGACGCCAGCGAGCAGCCGCTGGGGCAGGGCGGAGGCGAGTTGGGAAAACTCGCGCGTATCGACCTGAGCGGGCTGGACGGACGTCTGGCGGAGTGCCGGATAGAGGTCGCCTGCGATGTGACCAACCCGCTCACCGGCAAGGATGGCGCGTCAGCCGTGTTTGGTCCGCAAAAGGGGGCCACTCCTGAGATGATCGTCACTCTGGACAACGCGCTTGCTCATTATGCTCGGATCATTGCCCGGGATCTGGATATGGATGTGCTAAACCTTGCTGGCGGCGGTGCGGCGGGGGGCATGGGCGCGGCGCTGTACGCCTTCTGCGGCGCGCAGTTGCGCCAGGGCATTGAGATTGTGACCGATGCACTACACCTGGCCGACCAGGTGGCCGATGCGGATCTGGTTATCACCGGCGAAGGCCGCATCGACAGCCAGACGATCCACGGCAAAGTGCCGGTAGGCGTGGCGAAAGTGGCGAAGCGCTTTAACAAACCCGTCATCGGCATTGCAGGAAGCCTGACGGCGGACGTTGGCGTCGTGCACGATCGCGGCATTGATGCGGTGTTTAGCGTGATCTATACCATCTGCTCGCTGGAAGATGCGCTGGAAAATGCCAGCGAGAACGTCAGGATGGCCGCCAGAAATATCGCGGCGGTGCTGAAAGTGGGGCAGGGGATGTAGTTCTCCCTCACCCGTGGGAGAGGGGCGGGGTGAAGGCATCAGGCCGCACCCGCAACCGTAGGCCCGGTAAGGCGAAGCCGCCACCGGGCTTTTTATCTCAGTTTCCCAACACCTTCATCGCTTCCCGCGTGACGTTATCCATTTCATCCAGCAGCTCCAGAAACTCCGGCTCAAGCTCCGATTCCGGCGTACCGGCGCGCAGCTGCTGCTCCAGCAGCTGGCAGAGGTTTTTCAGCCGCGGTACGCCGCTGTACCCGCAGCTGCCGTGCAGCTTGTGGATGGCCTCCAGCAGCGCTTCCGGGTTTTCACCCACCAGCTGCTCTTCCACCTTATTACGAATTTCCGGCAGAAACGCGACCAGCATTTGCAGCATGTCCCGTGCCAAATCGGGTTTACCGGCCGCCTGGCGCAGGGCAAGCTGCCAGTCAAAGGTGGCGTTCTGGTTAACGCTGATTTCAACCGGCTCGCTGGACACCGTGTACGTGCCGCCAATATGGCCCGGCTTGTAGCGCAACAGCAGGTTATGCAGTTTCTCTTCATCAATGGGCTTCGCCAGATAGTCATTCATTCCGGCGCTTAGCAGCTTCTCTTTCTGACCGGCCATCGCATGGGCGGTTACCGCAATGACCGGGGTTTGCTGCTGATGCGGCAGCTGGTGGATCAGCTCGCAGGCCCGAATGCCATCCATGCCCGGCATCTGAATATCCATCAGGATTAAATCGAACTGCATCTGCTTAGCCTGTTCAACCGCCTGCGCGCCGCTGGTGCACAGCTCCACATGCTGAACCTGGTCTTCCAGCAATACGCCAATCAGCTTCAGGTTGGCCGGATTATCATCCACCGCCATCACACTCATCGGCAGCTTTTGCTCATCGTTAATCAGCGGGAGAGCATGCTGGCTAAGACGGCAATATTCCGTGAGGGCGGGCAGCAGGCGGGTCGCGGTGAGCGGTTTCAGCAGACACGCGGCGGCCCCGTCGTTTTTTAACTCTTCAGCATTGAGCTGAGCATGGCAGGGCAGCGCCAGCAGCAGATAGTCCGTCATCGACGCGGCTTTCGCCAGCCGCTCCTGCTGCATGGTCAGTTCGCCGGTAAAGGTGACCGGAATACCCATCAGCAAAATGTCGTAGTGCTCAACGGCAAGGGCTGAGAAGGTCGGGCTGTAGACCACCTCCAGCGGCGTGGTGCTCAGAATATCGAGCGTACACTGCGCGGCCGCCGCGTTCGGTTCGACGTAGGCCAGACGCTTGCCCTTCAGGCAGTCCGTCACCGGGCCATCGGTCAGAACGTTAGGATTGAGATCCAGGTTAATGTGGAACCAGAAGGTAGAACCGCGGTTCGGCTGGCTGTGGAAAGAGATATCCCCGCCCATCTCGTTCACCAGGCGCTGCGTGATCACCAGCCCCAGGCCGGTACCGCCGTGACGGCGGGAGATGCTGGCGTCCGCCTGGCGGAACGCCTGGAACAGACGCGACTGATCCCGCTCCGGAATGCCGATGCCGGTATCGCGGATCTGAACTTCAATCTGGACCTTATTGCTGCTGATCGAGCGTTTCTCTACCAGGACGTCGATATTACCGCTTTCGGTAAATTTAATGGCGTTCCCGACAAGGTTGGTGATGACCTGCTGCAGGCGCAGCGGATCGCCAATGACGTTATCCGGCACGTCGTTCTTAATGTTGAGCGTCAGCTCAAGGCCCTTGTCGTGCGACGAGTGCGCGAGCAGGGTTACGACCTCATCCAGCGTGCTGCGCAGCGGGAAGGGAATGCTTTCCAGGATCAGCTTGCCCGCCTCCAGCTTGGAGAAGTCCAGCACGTCGTTGATGATCGCCAGCAGGTTGTTAGCCGAGCGTTCAATAGTGTGCAGGTGATCGCGCTGAGTGGGGTTAAGCTCGCTTTTCAGGGTCAGGCGGGTAAAGCCGATCACGCCATTGAGCGGCGTGCGCAGCTCGTGCGACATATTGGCCAGGAATTCCGACTTAATACGCGCCGCTTCCTGGGCGCGCTTTTTCGCCAGATCCAGCTCAACGTTCTGGATCTCCATCTGCTCCAGCGTTTCGCGCAGGTCGGACGTCGCCTGGTCAACGTTGTGCTGCATCTCTTCGTGATACGCCGCCAGCGACATTGCCATCGAGTTAATGCCGTTCTTCAGCATATCCAGCTCGCCCAGCATAAAGCCTTCGACCCGGCTGTCGAGCTGCCCCCGTCGGATGCGGTCAACCGTGTTGACCATGTTGCGGATGGGGCCCGTCACGTCACGCATCAGGCGCCAGCCGAAGATCAGCGCAATGCCAATGCAGAACAGCATCATCACGCCGGAGATAAAAATTTCTTTGTACTGCTGAAGCCGGACCGACTTGAGATCCAGCTCCAGAGCCACGTATCCCAGCATGTTGTTGCTGGATTTGGCGTCAGATTGTGCAGATTCGTCGGGAGAATAGCTCTCCGACACGATCGGCGTGCGCAGGATCATGAGATCGCCGCGCCGCAGTACGGTGAGGTGGCGCGGGAAGGGCGTACCGTCGGGGATCTTCAGGGCCGCCGGATCGAGATGAAAATTCGAGGTAACAAACAGGCGGTTATGTTCGTCGTAAACGGAGATGGCGCGCACGATGTCCGAATGCCGCCGGTGAAGCACGCTGATTAACTGACCAATAGATTCGCGGTTTTGCAGGTTCATGCCGTACTCGCTGGAGACGGCGAGCGGTTCAATAATGCTGGCGCCTGCATCTTCCAGCTGTCGCTGCAAATCGTTATAGCGGTGCACCACAAAGAAGATACTCAGCAGCAAACCGATGAGAACGGTGGGGGCGAGGATCAAAATCATCATGCGCGCGCGCAGGCTGTAGTTGGTCATGGCGTTCCGTTATGGGACAATTAGGCTAATTATGTTTATATGAGAAAAATCTCGGCGATGGCGCAATTCTACTCTGCAAAGCGACGCGTGACGACGCGTCAAATCATAACCGTTGAAGCCACGGACCTGGATCCGTTTGGTCAGGGGGTGGCGCGTCACAACGGTAAGGCTCTGTTTATAACAGGTTTGCTGCCAGCAGAACGAGCAGAAATTACGCTGACGGACGATAAACGCCAGTTCGCGCGCGGGCAGGTTAAGCGTCGCCTCAACGATAGCCCGGAGCGCGTGGCGCCTCGCTGCCCGCATTTTGGCGTTTGCGGGGGCTGCCAGCAACAGCATGCGAGCACAGAATTACAGCAAAAAAGCAAAAGCAGCGCCCTGGCGCGGCTGCTTAAGCATGACGTTAACGAAATTGTCGCCGATGAGCCCTGGGGCTATCGCCGCCGCGCGCGCCTGAGCCTCAGCTATCAGCCCAAAACGGCGCGGCTGGAGATGGGTTTTCGCAAGGCCGGTTCAAGCGATATCGTCGATGTGAAGCAGTGCCCCATTTTGGTGCCCCAACTTGAGGCGTTGCTTCCTGACGTGCGCTCCTGCCTCTCCGGGCTGGACGGCGTTCGCCACCTCGGACATGTCGAACTGGTCATGGCCAACAATGGTCCGCTGATGGTCCTGCGCCATACCGCGCCGCTGTCGAAAAAAGATCGCGAAAAACTGGAACGCTTTTCGCATTCCCACGACCTGGCGCTTTTCCTCGCGCCACAAAGCGAGATACTTGAACAGGTTACCGGTGAGGCGCCCTGGTATGCGTCAAACGGGCTACGCTTAACGTTCAGCCCGCGGGATTTCATTCAGGTGAATGATGGCGTTAACCAGCAGATGGTCGCGAAAGCGATGGCATGGCTGGACGTTCAGCAAAGCGATCGGGTGCTGGATCTGTTCTGCGGAATGGGCAACTTCACGCTGCCGCTGGCGCGAGAAGCGGCCAGCGTCGTCGGCGTGGAAGGCGTTGAGGCGCTGGTAGCGAAAGGGCAGGAGAACGCGCGGCAGAACGGCTTGCAAAATGTGACATTCTTTCATCAAAATCTTGAGGAAGATGTCACTCAACAGCCGTGGGCACAGCAGGGTTTCGACAAAATCCTGCTCGACCCGGCGCGTGCCGGCGCGCCGGGCGTGATGGCACATATTATTAAACTCGCGCCGAAGCGCGTGGTCTATGTTTCCTGTAACCCGGCGACGCTTGCCCGTGACAGCGAGGCATTACTCAGCGCGGGTTACCAGATTCAGCGTCTGGCAATGCTGGACATGTTCCCGCACACTGGGCATCTGGAATCAATGGTGTTGTTCGAGCACATCTAATTTGTTTGGCTTGTCGACTTCGACAGGCCCTGGTCCCTAAAGGAGAGGACAATGGTTGCGGTAAGAAGTGCACATCTCAATAAAGCTGGGGAGTTTGACCCACAAAAATGGATCGCAAGTCTGGGAATTTCCAGCCAGCAGTCGTGTGAACGCTTAACCGAAACCTGGGCCTATTGTCTGCGCACCACGCAGGGGCATCCCGATGCCGATCTTCTCCTGTGGCGCGGCGTGGAGATGGTGGAAATCTTATCCATGCTGAACATGGATATCGAAACGCTGCAGGCCGCGCTTCTTTTCCCTCTGGCGGATGCAGACGTGGTCAGCGAAGACGTGCTGCGTGAGAGCGTCGGTAAATCCGTCGTCGCGCTGATCCACGGCGTGCGCGATATGGCGGCCATTCGTCAGCTTAAAGCCGCGCACACCGATTCCGTCTCCTCAGAACAGGTCGATAACGTTCGCCGGATGCTGCTGGCCATGGTGGATGATTTCCGCTGCGTGGTCATCAAGCTGGCCGAGCGTATTGCCCACCTGCGTGAGGTGAAGGATGCGCCGGAAGACGAGCGCGTGCTGGCTGCAAAAGAGTGTACAAACATCTATGCGCCGCTGGCGAACCGCTTGGGGATTGGCCAGCTGAAATGGGAGCTTGAAGATTACTGCTTCCGTTATCTGCACCCGGCGGAATATAAGCGCATTGCCAAACTCCTGCACGAGCGCCGTATCGACCGCGAGCACTATATCGATGAGTTCGTCGGCGGCCTGCGCCAGGCGATGAAAGAAGAGAACGTGCGCGCCGAAGTCTACGGTCGACCCAAGCACATCTACAGCATCTGGCGCAAGATGCAGAAGAAACACCTCGCCTTTGACGAGCTGTTTGACGTGCGCGCCGTGCGCATCGTGGCGGAGCGTCTGCAGGACTGCTACGCCGCGCTGGGTATAGTGCACACGCACTTCCGCCATCTGCCGGATGAGTTCGATGACTATGTCGCCAACCCGAAACCGAACGGATATCAGTCTATTCATACCGTGGTGCTGGGCCCCGGCGGCAAAACGGTTGAGATTCAGATCCGCACCAAACAGATGCACGAAGACGCCGAGCTGGGCGTCGCCGCGCACTGGAAATACAAGGAAGGCACCTCCGGCGGGGCGCGTTCTGGTCACGAAGACCGCATCGCCTGGCTGCGCAAGCTGATTGCGTGGCAGGAAGAGATGGCCGACTCGGGCGAGATGCTCGACGAAGTGCGCAGCCAGGTCTTTGACGATCGGGTCTATGTCTTTACCCCGAAAGGCGACGTTGTTGACCTGCCAGCGGGCTCTACGCCGCTCGATTTTGCCTACCACATCCACAGCGATGTGGGGCACCGCTGCATTGGGGCGAAAATTGGCGGGCGTATTGTACCGTTCACCTATCAGCTGCAGATGGGTGACCAGATTGAAATCATTACCCAGAAACAGCCCAACCCGAGCCGCGACTGGCTTAACCCGAACCTGGGCTACGTCACCACCAGCCGCGGGCGCTCGAAAATTCACGCCTGGTTCCGCAAGCAGGATCGGGACAAGAATATCCTTGCCGGTCGTCAAATCCTCGACGACGAGCTGGAACATATCGGGATCAGCCTGAAAGAGGCCGAGAAATTCCTGCTGCCGCGCTATAACTTCAACGAGCTTGACGAGCTGCTGGCGGCCATCGGCGGCGGAGATATCCGCCTGAATCAGATGGTGAACTTCCTGCAGGCGCAGTTCAATAAGCCAAGCGCGGAAGAGCAGGATGCGGCGGCGCTGAAGCAGCTGCAGCAGAAAACCTACGCGCCGCAGCAGCGCAGCAAAGACAACGGCCGCGTGGTGGTCGAGGGCGTGGGCAATCTGATGCACCACATCGCCCGCTGCTGCCAGCCTATTCCGGGCGACGATATCGTCGGATTTATCACCCAGGGACGCGGGATTTCGATTCACCGTTCCGACTGCGACCAGCTTGCCGAGCTTCAGTCCCATGCGCCGGAGCGCATCGTGGAAGCGGTCTGGGGTGAGAGCTATTCCGCTGGCTACTCGCTGGTGGTGCGCGTCACCGCTAACGACCGCAGCGGCCTGCTGCGCGACATCACGACTATTCTCGCCAACGAGAAGGTTAACGTGCTGGGCGTCGCCAGCCGCAGCGATACCCGCGAGCAGCTTGCCACCATCGATATGACTATCGAAATCTACAACCTGCAGGTGCTGGGCCGCGTGCTCGGTAAGCTGAACCAGGTGCCGGATGTGATTGACGCGCGTCGTCTGCACGGCGGATAAATACACTCTTCTGTAGGCCGGGTAAGGCTTTGCCGCCACCCGGCTTGTTTTTTAATGGAAAACACTATGACTCAAATCGACCGCCTGCTCGGCATCATGAAGCGCCTGCGCGACCCCGAAAACGGCTGCCCGTGGGACAAAGAGCAGACTTTCGCGACCATCGCCCCGTACACCCTTGAAGAGACCTATGAGGTGCTCGACGCTATTTCCCGCGAGGATTTCGACGACCTGCGCGGCGAGCTGGGCGACCTGCTGTTCCAGGTGGTGTTCTATGCGCAGATGGCGCAGGAAGAAGGGCGCTTTAACTTTGACGATATCTGCGCTGCCATCAGCGACAAGCTCGAGCGCCGCCATCCCCATATCTTCGGCGATGCCACTGCGGGCAACAGCGCGGAGGTGCTGACCCGCTGGGAGCAGATCAAAAGCGCCGAGCGGGCAGAGAAATCTCAGCACTCCGCGCTGGACGACATTCCGATGAGCCTGCCCGCGCTGATGCGCGCGCATAAAATCCAGAAACGCTGCTCCGCGGTGGGGTTTGACTGGACCTCCCTCGGCCCGGTGCTGGATAAAGTGCACGAAGAGATTGACGAAGTGATGCACGAAGCGCAGCAGGCGGTGGTGGATGAAGCGAAGCTTGAGGAAGAGATGGGCGACCTGCTGTTTGCGACCGTCAACCTTTCTCGCCACCTGGGTGTAAAAGCGGAAACGGCCCTGCAAAAAGCCAACATTAAATTCGAACGACGCTTTCGCGAAGTTGAGCGGATTGTCGCCTCGCGAGGCCTGGATATGACCGGAATTGACCTCGAGGCAATGGAAGACGTCTGGCAGGAAGTAAAGCGCCAGGAATCTGATCTCTAACGAGATTTTGCGATCAAGCGCAATTTGTGTGATTTTTTAAATGACAAGCGCTTGATTTGCGTCAAAAACATTTACCCAAAAGGGGCTATTTTCTCACTCCTTATGTTTGTCATGGCCTGGAATGGAGACGGAGAATGAAAGTTTGTGGCGCTCGCCGTGTTCGGGTATACTACTTTCCCGTCCTGGTTATTCCATCGTTTCACCCTAACTTCTCAGGTTCAGCATGACAACGAACTATATTTTTGTGACCGGCGGGGTCGTATCCTCTCTGGGTAAAGGCATTGCCGCAGCCTCCCTCGCAGCCATTCTTGAAGCCCGTGGCCTCAATGTGACCATGATGAAACTGGATCCGTACATCAACGTCGATCCTGGCACCATGAGCCCAACCCAACACGGGGAAGTGTTCGTTACTGAAGACGGCGCTGAAACCGATCTGGATCTTGGCCACTACGAGCGTTTCATCCGCACCAAAATGACCCGTCGCAACAACTTTACGACTGGCCGCATTTACTCTGACGTTCTGCGTAAAGAACGCCGCGGTGACTACCTGGGCGCGACCGTTCAGGTTATCCCACACATCACTAACGCCATCAAAGAGCGCGTCCTTGCCGGTGGCGAAGGGCATGACGTGGTGCTGGTTGAAATCGGCGGTACCGTGGGTGATATCGAATCCCTGCCGTTCCTCGAAGCGATTCGTCAGCTGGCGGTAGACATTGGTCGTGAACACGCCCTGTTCATGCACCTGACGCTGGTGCCGTACATGGCGGCTGCAGGTGAAGTGAAAACTAAACCGACTCAGCACTCCGTTAAAGAGCTTCTCTCTATCGGTATTCAGCCTGACATCCTGGTTTGCCGCTCCGATCGCGCCATTCCGGCGAACGAACGTGCGAAAATTGCATTGTTCTGTAACGTGCCTGAAAAAGCCGTTATTTCAATGAAAGATGTCGATTCCATTTATAAAATCCCGGGCCTGTTGAAATCGCAGGGCCTGGACGATTATATTTGTAAACGATTCAGCTTGAACTGTCCGGAAGCTAACCTGTCTGAATGGGAACAGGTTATTTACGAAGAAGCCAACCCGGCAGGCGAAGTGACTATCGGCATGGTCGGCAAGTACATTGAGCTGCCGGATGCCTATAAGTCAGTGATCGAAGCGTTGAAACACGGTGGTCTGAAGAACCGCGTCTCCGTGAACATCAAGCTGATTGATTCGCAGGATGTCGAAACGCGTGGCGTGGAAATTCTGAAAGATCTGGATGCTATCCTCATCCCTGGCGGCTTCGGCTACCGCGGTGTTGAAGGCAAGATCGCCACCGCGCGCTATGCGCGTGAAAACAATATTCCATACCTCGGCATCTGTCTGGGTATGCAGGTTGCGCTGATCGAATTTGCGCGCAACGTAGCGGGGATGGAAAACGCGAACTCTACGGAATTTGTGCCAGACTGTAAGTACCCTGTAGTGGCGCTGATTACGGAATGGCGTGACGAAGAAGGCAACGTCGAAGTCCGTACCGAGAAGAGCGATCTGGGTGGCACCATGCGTCTTGGCGCACAGGCCTGCCAGCTGTCCGACGATAGCGTGGTTCGCAAGCTGTATGGCGAGCCGATCATCACCGAGCGCCATCGTCACCGCTATGAAGTCAACAACATGCTGTTGAAACAAATTGAAGCTGCGGGCCTGCGCGTTGCGGGCCGCTCCGGGGATGATCAGTTAGTCGAGATCATTGAAGTGCCAAACCATCCGTGGTTTGTTGCCTGCCAGTTCCACCCGGAATTTACTTCAACGCCGCGTGACGGGCATCCGCTGTTTGCAGGCTTCGTGAAGGCCGCCAGCGAGTACCAGAAGCGTCAGGCGAAGTAAAAAAAGTTAGAACGGCAACGCGTACCCTGGGTACGCGTTGTTTGTCTGGAGTTTTAGTTTAACTTGTACTGAGGAAAATCTAATGTCCAAAATCGTTAAAGTCATCGGTCGTGAAATCATCGACTCCCGTGGTAACCCGACCGTTGAAGCCGAAGTTCATCTGGAAGGTGGTTTCGTCGGTATGGCAGCTGCTCCATCAGGTGCTTCTACAGGTTCCCGCGAAGCGCTGGAACTGCGCGATGGCGACAAATCTCGCTTCATGGGCAAAGGCGTACTGAAAGCGGTTGGCGCTGTAAACGGTCCTATTGCTCAGGCCATCATTGGCAAAGACGCTAAAGACCAGGCTGGCATCGACAAGATCATGATCGATCTGGACGGTACTGAAAACAAATCTAACTTCGGTGCGAACGCAATCCTGGCGGTTTCCCTGGCGAACGCCAAAGCAGCAGCGGCTGCGAAAGGTATGCCACTGTTCGAGCACATCGCTGAACTGAACGGCACCCCGGGCAAATACTCCATGCCTGTACCGATGATGAACATCATCAACGGTGGTGAGCACGCGGACAACAACGTTGATATTCAGGAATTCATGATTCAGCCAGTTGGCGCGAAATCCCTGAAAGAAGCGGTTCGTATGGGTTCTGAAGTGTTCCACAACCTGGCTAAAGTTCTGAAAGCTAAAGGTATGAACACTGCTGTGGGTGACGAAGGTGGCTATGCGCCAAACCTGGGTTCTAACGCAGAAGCGCTGGCTGTTATCGCTGAAGCGGTAAAAGCTGCGGGCTACGAGCTGGGCAAAGACATCACCCTGGCGATGGACTGTGCAGCATCTGAATTCTACAAAGACGGTAAATACGTTCTGGCTGGCGAAGGCAACAAAGCATTCACCTCCGAAGAGTTCACTCACTTCCTGGAAGACCTGACCAAACAGTACCCAATCGTGTCTATCGAAGACGGTCTGGACGAGTCTGACTGGGATGGCTTCGCATACCAGACTAAAGTACTGGGCGACAAAATCCAGCTGGTGGGTGACGACCTGTTCGTAACCAACACCAAGATCCTGAAAGAAGGTATCGAAAAAGGCATCGTTAACTCCATCCTGATCAAATTCAACCAGATCGGTTCTCTGACCGAAACCCTGGCTGCGATCAAAATGGCGAAAGACGCTGGCTATACTGCGGTTATCTCTCACCGTTCTGGCGAAACTGAAGACGCTACCATTGCCGACCTGGCTGTGGGTACCGCTGCAGGCCAGATCAAAACCGGTTCTATGAGCCGTTCTGACCGTGTTGCTAAATACAACCAGCTGATTCGTATCGAAGAAGCGCTGGGCGAAAAAGCTCCATACAACGGTCGTAAAGAGATCAAAGGCCAGGCATAATTGCCTAAGCCTTGAAATGAAAATGCCAGTCGAAAGACTGGCATTTTTTTTGGCTATTTAAAATCGACCGCCATTTGCTCCGGAATGGTCAGCCCCTGGGTGGTTTGCACGCAGCGGGCGATATAATCCGTAAACCGGGGTGGCTTCGGCATCCCCATGCTCAGCAGCTTATCGTTGCTGAAGCGCACGTTCAGCGTGGCAAACGCACCGTATAACCGCATGGCCTTCAGCATCAGACGCTCGTTGCACGGGCCAAAAATATGCTTCAGCTCGCGGCGCATTCTGACCAGCGTTTCATAGCTGACCTGCGCATACTTATCCCCAACGGGGGCTTTCTCCAGCGCCTGCGCCATGGCCTGATCGATATCCGCAAAGCGAACGCTGTTCTCTTCACCGGCAGAAATGTGTACCACTTCCCCCGGACGCGCGTTGCTGTTCAGCAGCATCAATAGCGCATCGGCGCAATAATCCACCGGAACAACGTCGATCCTGTCTTCCATGGAGCACATAAACTTCTGCAGCATCAGGCCCATGCTAAAGACCCAGAAAATGCTGCTCGACGGCGTGCAGCCGTGGCGGGTATGGCCGACAACGATGGACGGGCGGGCGATGAGCAGCGGCAGGTTCGGACATTCCAGGCGCATCAGCTGTTCGATGGTTGACTTCGAAAACGTGTATTCCACCAGGTGTTCAGCATTCTCTCTGAACTCTGCGCTTTCGGCGACCAGGGAATCCTGCTCAGGCGTGCATGACATTGCGGTACCGACGTGGAGGAAACGCTGAAGCCCTGTGACCTGCTCCATGCGGCGCGCCAGCGCGAGCGTACCCTCGACGTTGACCTTCCAGATCAGCGGGTTATTACCAAATGAGGCAACGGCCGCGCAGTTCAGGACATGCGTAACCCGATCCAGGCGGGGATCGTTCAGGAAGCCTTCAGGATGGCTAAGGTCGCCAATCAATATATTATCCACGTTCAGGGAGGCCAGTTTGTCCTCGGGAACGTTGAACTTACGCATGTTTTCCAGCACGCGCTCCAGCCCGCTTTGCGGATCGCCGGCACGCGCGAGCAAAAGGAGTTCTACGGATCGATCGTTGGTCAGGATTTTTTCAAGTACTGCACCGCCCAGAAACCCAGTCACGCCTGTAATCAATAGCATCTTCATTAATACCGTCTCATTATGATTGATGAGGCGGATTGTAGGCGCGCAAAAGTAAACGGCATTTAAATAATAAATCGCCGTTCCAGACAGCATCTTAAGCTTATTTTAAGGAAAGGAAATTAGGTGGAAATATTGGACATTACCGGAAGGGTAAAAATTCACTCTATTAAAATTTAAATTTTAACTACTTGAAAATAATGATTTTTACTGGGATTCACCCCTGGTGGGTAACGTAATTCAAAGTGTAATAAATATAATAATTTGTTACACCAAACATTTACCAAATAAATGCGTTAAACCTGACTTAACGAAAATCAGACGACATACGTCGCAGGCTAATTTATTTAGCCTGCGACGGTTTTTTTTAAAGTAACAGGGGAAGCGTGGCGCTGGCTGTTTGCTGGCTAACGTCGCCGTAATGACCGTCCAGCGCAATCATGGAGGTGGTCAGCAGCTCGACCAGCAGCATGACTCCAACCTTAGCATTGAGCGCGCCCGCGCTAAGCGGCCCCTCGGGTTTGGCGGCAACCAGCTGCATGTCGCTCAGGGACGCCAGCGGGCTGCGGGGCGTATTGCTGAGCGCCAGAACCTTCACGCCGCGCTTGCGGGCAAGCTTCACTACGTGGAGTAAATCCCGCGTTGAACCGGAACTGGAGATAGCCACGACCAGGGTCTCTTTTGAAAGCGTTGTCGCATTCATGGCCGCGCGGTGCATATCGCTAAACAGCTGGGCAGGCTTACCCAGACGCAACAGCTTATAGTGCAGATATTCCCCGAGGATCGCGCTGGCCGCAACGCCATAAATCTGCACCGACTGCGCCTGATGCAGCGCCAGTGCGGCCTTTTCAAGCAGCGTGCGGTCGAGGAGCCGGGCGGTATCCTGCAAAGCCTGCACCGACTCATCCACTACGCTATCAATCTCATCCCCCGCCTGGCGGACGGGCTGACCCTGCTGAATATCCAGCGCAAGCGCCATTTTAAATTCGTTATAGCCTTTGCAGCCCAGCGTGCGGCAAAGACGCGTCACGCTGGCCTCGCTGGTGTGGCTCTCGCGCGCCAGCTCGGTGATCGTCAGGTAGAGCACCCGGGCTGGATCGCTGAGGACAAACTCACCGAGTTTTTGTTGCGTCGGGCTATACCCGGAAGCCTCCTGGCGTAGCTTCAGCAGCAGGTTTTCATTGTCTGACATGCTCGATCCTTAATGCGTTTCTCTGCGACTAGTGTGGCGGAAAGCGGGGGAGAGATGCCAGTCATTTTGAAAAAGTATGATCGTCGTCCTGGTTATTGATGATAATTTTCACTATTAAATATTTATATGGTAAAAATTTTCATCTAATAATGGGGAGATGAAAAAATGATGCAAATATTCAGTGGGGCTTCTTCGGGGGGATGGTTTGAAAAAGCGCAGCGCTTTGGCAAATCCTTTATGTTGCCCATCGCCGTGCTGCCTGCGGCGGGTCTGCTGCTGGGGATAGGCGGCGCGTTATCCAATCCCAATACGCTGGCGGCTTATCCGTTTTTAGACGTGGGCTGGCTGCAGGCCATTTTCACCATCATGAGCAGCGCGGGTTCGATCGTGTTTGCGAACCTCTCGGTGCTGTTTGCGGTGGGGGTTGCCGTCGGGCTGGCAAAAAGCGACAAGGGCACGGCCGGGCTGGCGGCGCTCCTCGCGTTTCTGGTGATGAATGCCACCATCAACGCGCTGCTGATCCTCACCGGCAAACTGGCGCACGAGAGCCCGGGCGCCGTGGGGCAGGGCATGACGCTGGGCATTCAGACGCTGGAAACCGGCGTCTTTGGCGGCGTGGTGATTGGGCTGGTGACCTGCGCGCTCCATCATCGGTTTAATAAAATTGCGCTTCCGCAGTTCCTCGGGTTCTTTGGCGGCTCGCGCTTTGTCCCGATTATCAGCTCGCTGGCGGCGATCCTCGTCGGCGCGCTCATGACCGTGGTCTGGCCGCATTTTCAGACGCTGATCTTTGGCCTCGGTGGGCTGGTGGACGCCACCGGCTATCTGGGCACCCTGCTGTACGGCTTCATCTTGCGCATGCTGGGGCCGTTTGGTTTGCACCACATCTTCTATCTGCCGTTCTGGACCACCGCGCTCGGCGGCAGCGAGATCGTCAATGGTCATCTGGTGGAGGGCACGCAGCGGATCTTCTTCGCCCAGTTGGCCGATCCGACCACGCGTCAGTTTTATGAAGGCACGTCGCGCTTCATGTCCGGGCGCTTTATTACGATGATGTTTGGCCTGCTCGGCGCGTGCCTGGCGATGTACCACACCGCCAGGCCTGAAAACAAAAAGCGCGTTGCCGGGCTGCTGCTCTCTGCGGCGTTAACCTCGTTCCTGACCGGGATTACCGAGCCTATCGAGTTCTCCTTCCTGTTTATTGCGCCGGTGCTTTACGTCATTCATGCGCTGTTTGATGGGCTGGCCTTCATGCTTGCGCACATGCTGCATATCACGATCGGACAAACCTTCTCCGGCGGCTTCATCGACTTCGTGCTGTTCGGCATTTTGCAGGGGGAGGCCAAAACCCACTGGATGTTCGTTCCGCTGGTCGGCGTGCCGTGGTTCTTCCTTTACTACTTCACCTTCCGCTACCTGATTAACCGCTTTGATTTCGCCACGCCGGGCCGTGAAAAGGCGGCGACGGTTGATGAAGTGAGCCTCCCGCAAAGCGAGCGCGCTGCGGCGGTGATCGCCGGGTTAGGCGGAAAGGACAATCTGGACGAGGTCGACTGCTGCGCCACGCGCCTTCGCGTTACGGTCAAAGACGGCAGCAAGGTGAATGAGGCGGCGCTGAAAGCCACCGGCGCGCGCGGCGTTATCGTGCGCGGCAACGGCGTTCAGGTCATTTATGGCCCGCACGTCACCATTATCAAAAATGAAGTGGAAGAGAGCTTATCGTAATGAAAACTGTACTGGATAACCTGAAGGGAAAACTGGTCGTCTCCTGTCAGGCGCTGGAACATGAACCGCTGCACAGCCCGTTTATTATGTCGCGGATGGCGCTCGCTGCCGCGCAGGGCGGGGCGGCGGCTATCCGCGCTAACAGCGTGGTGGATATTGTAGCCATTAAGGAGCAGGTCTCTTTGCCGGTTATCGGCATCATCAAGCGTGACTATCCCGGTAGCGACGTGTTCATTACCGCGACGATGAAAGAGGTGGATGAGCTCATGACGGTTGCGCCGGAAATCATTGCCCTTGATGCCACGGCGAGGGAGCGTCCCGGTGGGGATTCCCTGGAAGCGCTGGTCACGCGCATCCGCTCGCGCTATCCCGCGGTATTGCTGATGGCGGATATTGCCACGGTCGAAGAGGCCGTGACGGCGCAGGCGCTGGGCTTTGACTGCGTCGGCACCACGCTTTACGGCTATACGGCCGAAACGGCGGGCCATTCGCTTCCCGACAATGACTGCGCGTTCCTGAAGGCAGTCCTCGCTGCCGTGACGGTGCCCGTGGTGGCCGAAGGCAACGTCGATACGCCTGAACGCGCGGCCAGATGCCTTGCGCTGGGTGCGCATACGGTTGTTGTCGGCGGCGCAATCACCCGTCCGCAGCAAATCACTGAACGCTTTATGGCGGCGATTGGCGCGCAAAGCACCGATGGAGCATGACCATCCGGCGGGGATCTGCGATACTTATCGTTTATCCCCTTAACTGAGATGACTATGCAGTACCCGATTAACGAGATGTTCCAGACCCTGCAAGGCGAGGGTTACTTTACCGGCGTTCCCGCTATTTTCATTCGCTTACAGGGATGCCCGGTTGGCTGTGCCTGGTGTGATACCAAACATACGTGGGATAAGCTCGCAGATCGGGAAGTGTCGCTGTTTAGCATTCTGGCGAAAACCAAAGAGAGCGATAAGTGGGGCGCGGGCAGTTCAGAAGATCTGCTGGCCATTATTGGTCGTCAGGGCTGGACGGCGCGCCACGTCGTGATCACCGGCGGTGAACCCTGCATCCACGATCTGACGCCGCTGACCGAGCTGCTCGAAAAGAACGGCTACAGCTGCCAGATTGAAACCAGCGGCACCCACGAAGTGCGCTGTTCGCACGCGACCTGGGTGACGGTATCGCCAAAAGTGAATATGCGCGGCGGGTATGACGTGCTGTCTCAGGCGCTGGAGCGCGCGGATGAGATTAAGCACCCGGTAGGGCGCGTGCGCGATATTGAAGCGCTGGATGAACTGCTGGCCACGCTGACGGATGAAAAGCAGCGGGTGATTGCCCTGCAGCCTATCAGCCAGAAAGAGGATGCGACGCGCCTGTGCATTGAAACCTGTATTGCGCGCAACTGGCGTCTGTCGATGCAGACGCACAAGTACCTGAATATTGCCTAAAAAAAAGCCCGGTGGCGCTAGCGCTTACCGGGCCTACGGTTCGAGGCTTTTGTAGGCCGGGTAAGGCGAAGCCGCCACCCGGCAAGCATCACTCCCCGCGATAGATACAGCCAGCGGTACAGGTCTCTTTGATCATCACCGCGCTCAGCAGCGGTACCAGCGGCTTCATCTGATCCCAAATCCATTTTGCCAGCACTTCGCTGGTCGGGTTTTCAAGGCCCGGGATCTCATTCAGGTAGTAGTGATCCAGACGATCGTAGGTCGGCTTAAACGCCGCCTTCAGCTCGGCAAAATCCATGATCCAACCGGTATGCGGATCAACTTCACCGGTGATCTCAAGACGCACCATGAACGAATGCCCGTGCAGACGGCCACATTTGTGTCCGGCAGGAACGTGTGGAAGGTGGTGGGCGGCTTCGAAGGTGAAATCTTTAAACAGTGTGGTGGACATGATCGCTCTCAGTAATGCGGAAAAAACCGCCGCATAGTACCGGAAAGCACAATTTTTAGCATTAACTAAAACGGCTCTGAAGCCTGGCGTCTCGTTAACAGGCGTTTTTTGTTGTTTTTATCGATGTTTTTCAGTGGGTTAATTAATCGTTTTTATCGCTAAGCGTGACAACCAAAACAGGTTAGTCCATTTGGTTATTTATTATTTCCATCCCTTCTTTAATTGTTATTATCCTCGCCGTTAACCTTATCTTCAGTTTGGATTTATTCGCTTAAAGTCCGCTTGGCTACTGGAACATAACGACGCATGACAACACAGGCCCCACCTTCAAATCTGCTTCCCCTGAACCCGGAGCAACTGGCGCGCCTTCAGGCTGCCACCTCTGATTTTTCTCCCACTCAGCTTGCCTGGGTCTCCGGTTATTTCTGGGGAATGCTTAATCAGCAGCCTGGCGCTGTCGCGGGCGCACCGGCAACGGCTGTGGAAATTCCCGCTATTACGCTGATTTCCGCCTCGCAGACGGGCAACGCCCGCCGCGTGGCCGAGCGGCTTCGCGACGACCTGCTCGCTGCCAAGCTGAACGTGAACCTGGTCAACGCCGGGGATTATAAATTCAAGCAAATCGCGTCGGAAAAACTGCTGGTGGTGGTTGCCTCCACGCAGGGTGAAGGTGAACCCGCTGAAGAAGCGGTGGCGCTGCATAAGTTCCTGTTCTCGAAAAAAGCGCCGAAGCTGGACGGTACGGCGTTTGCCGTATTTGGCCTGGGCGATACCTCCTATGAATTCTTCTGCCAGTCCGGCAAAGACTTCGACAGCAGGCTGGCGGAGCTGGGCGCGGAGCGCCTGCTGGACCGCGTTGACGCGGATGTCGAATACCAGGCCGCCGCCGATGAATGGCGTGCGCGCATCGTTGAGGTGCTAAAAGCGCGCGTGCCGAAAGAGACGTCGGCGCAGGCCGCGTTCACCGCGACGGGAGCCGTTAACGACATCCACACCAGCCCGTACACCAAAGAGGCGCCGCTGACGGCAAGCCTGTCGGTGAACCAGAAAATTACCGGCCGCGACTCGGAAAAAGACGTCCGTCATATCGAAATCGATCTGGGCGATTCCGGTCTGCGCTACCAGCCTGGCGATGCGCTGGGCGTCTGGTATCAGAACGATCCGGCGCTGGTGAAAGAGCTGGTTGAGCTGCTGTGGCTTAAGGGCGACGAGCCCGTCACCGTTGACGGCAAAACCCAGCCGCTTTCCGACGCCCTGCAGTGGCACTTTGAACTGACGGTCAACACCCCGAACATCGTCGAGAATTATGCCACCCTCACGCGCAGTGAATCCCTGCTGCCGCTGGTGGGCGACAAAGCGAAGCTGCAGCATTACGCCGCGACGACGCCGATTGTCGACATGGTGCGCTTCTCTCCGGCACAGCTGGATGCCGATGCGCTGATCGGCCTGCTGCGTCCGCTGACCCCGCGCCTCTACTCCATTGCTTCATCCCAGGCCGAAGTGGAGAGTGAAGTGCATGTTACCGTCGGCGTGGTGCGCTACGACATCGAAGGCCGCGCCCGTGCGGGTGGGGCATCAAGTTTCCTGGCGGACCGCGTGGAGGAAGAGGGTGAAGTGCGCGTGTTTATCGAGCACAACGACAACTTCCGCCTGCCGGCGAACCCGGAAACTCCGGTGATCATGATCGGCCCGGGCACCGGCATTGCGCCGTTCCGCGCCTTTATGCAGCAGCGCGCGGCAGACGAGGCGCCGGGTAAAAACTGGCTGTTCTTCGGCAACCCGCACTTCACCGAAGATTTCCTCTACCAGGTTGAGTGGCAGCGCTATGTGAAAGAAGGCGTGCTGACCCGCATCGATCTGGCCTGGTCCCGCGACCAGAAAGAAAAAGTATACGTACAAGACAAACTGCGCGAACAGGGCGCAGAGCTGTGGCGCTGGATCAATGACGGTGCCCACATTTATGTCTGCGGCGACGCCAATCGCATGGCGAAAGACGTTGAGCAGGCACTGCTGGAAGTGATTGCCGAATTCGGCGGTATGGATGCCGAAACGGCGGATGAATTTTTAAGTGAGCTGCGCGTTGAGCGCCGTTATCAGCGAGATGTCTACTAATGAGCGAAAAACATCCAGGGCCACTGGTGGTCGAAGGTAAACTGACAGACGCCGAGCGCATGAAGGTAGAGAGCAACTACCTGCGCGGCACCATTGCTGAAGATCTGAATGACGGTCTCACCGGCGGCTTCAAAGGCGACAACTTCCTGCTGATCCGTTTCCACGGTATGTACCAGCAGGACGACCGCGATATCCGCGCCGAGCGCGCCGAACAGAAGCTGGAGCCGCGTCACGCGATGCTGCTGCGCTGCCGCCTGCCGGGCGGGGTGATCACCACTAAACAGTGGCAAGCCATCGACAAGTTCGCGGGTGAAAACACGATTTACGGCAGCATCCGCCTGACCAACCGTCAGACCTTCCAGTTCCACGGCATTCTGAAGAAGAACGTCAAGCCGGTGCACCAGATGCTGCACTCCGTCGGGCTGGACGCGCTGGCGACCGCCAACGACATGAACCGTAACGTGCTCTGCACCTCGAACCCGTACGAGTCCGAGCTGCACGCCGAAGCGTACGAGTGGGCGAAGAAGATCTCCGAGCACCTGCTGCCGCGCACCCGCGCCTATGCGGAGATCTGGCTCGATCAGGAGAAAGTCGCGACCACCGACGAAGAGCCGATTCTCGGCCAGACCTATCTGCCGCGTAAGTTTAAAACCACGGTCGTGATCCCGCCGCAAAACGATATCGACCTGCACGCCAACGACATGAACTTCGTGGCGATTGCCGAAAACGGCAAGCTGGTCGGCTTTAACCTGCTGGTGGGCGGGGGTCTGTCCATCGAGCACGGTAACAAGAAAACCTACGCCCGCACTGCGAGCGAGTTCGGCTTCCTGCCGCTGGAGCACACGCTGGCCGTGGCGGAAGCGGTGGTGACGACCCAGCGCGACTGGGGCAACCGCACCGACCGTAAAAACGCGAAAACCAAATACACTCTGGAGCGCGTGGGCGTCGAGACGTTCAAAGAAGAAGTTGAGCGTCGCGCGGGCATCAAGTTTGAGCCGATCCGCCCTTACGAATTCACCGGCCGCGGCGATCGCATTGGCTGGGTGAAAGGCATCGACAATAAATGGCACCTGACGCTGTTTATCGAAAACGGCCGTATTCTGGATTATCCGGACCGTCCGCTGAAAACCGGCCTGCTGGAAATCGCGAAAATCCACAAGGGCGAGTTCCGCATTACCGCCAACCAGAACCTGATCGTTGCCGGCGTGCCGGAGAGCCAGAAGGCGAAAATCGAGAAGCTGGCGCGCGATCATGGGTTGATGGATGCGGTTAAACCGCAGCGTGAAAACTCCATGGCCTGCGTGTCGTTCCCGACCTGCCCGCTGGCGATGGCCGAAGCGGAACGTTTCCTGCCGTCATTTACCGACAAGGTGGAAGCGATTCTGGAAAAACACGGCATTCCGGACGAGCATATTGTTATGCGCGTGACGGGCTGTCCGAACGGCTGCGGCCGCGCGATGCTGGCCGAGCTGGGGCTGGTGGGGAAAGCGCCGGGTCGCTATAACCTGCACCTGGGCGGTAACCGTATCGGCACGCGCATTCCGCGCATGTTCCGTGAGAACATCACCGAGCCGGAAATTCTTGATTCCATCGACGAGCTTGTCGGGCGCTGGGCGAAAGAGCGCGAAGCGGGTGAAGGCTTCGGCGACTTTACGGTGCGTGCGGGCATCATTCGCCCGGTGCTCGATCCCGCAAGGGATTTCTGGGAGTAACCACGAGAGGTAATTATGTCCGTACTCGATCTAAACGCCCTTAATGACCTGCCAAAAGTCGAACGCATTCTGGCACTGGCAGAAACCAACGCCCACCTTGAAAAGCTGGACGCCGAAGGGCGCGTGGCCTGGGCGCTGGAAAACCTGCCGGGAGACTATGTGCTCTCGTCGAGCTTTGGTATTCAGGCGGCGGTCAGCCTGCATCTGGTGAATCAGATCCGTCCGGACATTCCGGTGATCCTCACCGACACCGGCTACCTGTTCCCGGAAACCTACCAGTTTATTGACGAGCTGACGGACAGGCTCGGGCTGAACCTGAAAGTCTACCGCGCGACGGAAAGCGCGGCCTGGCAGGAGGCGCGCTACGGCAAGCTGTGGGAGCAGGGCGTTGAGGGCATTGAGAAATACAATGAGATCAACAAAGTCGAGCCGATGAACCGGGCGCTGAAAGAGCTTAACGCGCAGACGTGGTTTGCGGGCCTGCGCCGCGAGCAGTCCGGCAGCCGGGCCACGCTGCCCGTGCTGGCGGTTCAGCGCGGGGTCTTTAAGGTGCTGCCGATAATCGACTGGGATAACCGGACGGTGTATCAGTACCTGCAAAAACACGGGCTGAAGTACCATCCGCTGTGGGACCAGGGCTACCTGTCGGTGGGCGACACCCACACCACGCGCAAATGGGAACCGGGAATGGCGGAAGAAGAGACGCGATTCTTTGGGCTGAAGCGCGAGTGCGGATTGCACGAAGGGTAATTCCTTAACCTCCCCCTCACCCTAACTCTCTCCCCAAAGGAGAGAGGGGATTGCTCGGAGCCGTCTTTTCTCCCTCGCCCCTTTGGGGAGAGGGCAGGGGCGAGGGGAAAATAAGTACTAGGCTTTCCCCGCTTTCGCCAGCTCCTTCACCAGCGGCAGCATCACCTTCACCACGTCCCGGCTGCGGTGCTCAATCCGCTGCGGCAGCGCGCTGTCAATGTGCTGCTGATTATCCAGCATCACGTTGTGCCAGCTTGTCCCGTCCGGGAAGGCTTTCGTTTTCGCCCGCTGCTGATAGCCATCTTTCTTGCCCAGCGCCCAGTTTGTCGCTTCCACGTACAGCACCGGAATGCCTGCCTTATCGAACACTTCGCCGTCGTTGCAGCAGCCGGTGCCTCGCGGATAATCCGGGTTCCCGCCGGGATTGCTGGTGGCATATACGCCATGGCTGCGGGCAATAGCCAGCGCCCGGTCGCGCGTCAGTTTCCGCACGGTACCCGGCGTACTCTGCCCGCTGTTGAAATAGAGCTTGTCGCCGACGATCAGGTTATCGAGATTGATCACCAGCAGCGTATTTTTCTTCTCCTCAGCGCTCATGCGCTTAAGGAGATTCTCAGCGCCGAGTTTGCCCTCTTCTTCACCGCTGGTGGCCACAAAACGAATGCCATACCGGGTGGGGATATCTTTCATCCGCTCGGCCAGTTCAAGCATCACGCCCAGGCCTGCAGCGTTGTCGTCCATGCCCTGCAGCGTCAGCCCGCTGAGATTGTTATCCGTGTCGGCATCGCTCATCGGGGCGTAAGTATCAAGGTGCGCCATAATAATAATTTGCTCTTTTGCGCTGCCTTCGTGTGCCGCAATCACCGTACTGCCGGTCACGTTATGCCAGTTTTTCGTTTTATTTCGTGAGGTATAAACGTAGCGGCTGTGAAACGACCGGATATCGCTCTGGTAACCCATGTCGGCAAACTGCTGGCGAAGATAGTCGGCGGAGAGCATTTCCGCAGGCGAGCCGGTCATGCGGCCAGGGAAGACCGTGGCAATATGCCGAGCCTGCATATTGGCGATTTCACCATAAGGTGGGTTTTTTGCCTGAGCGGGAAGAATAAAGCAAACGCCGAGCGCCAGGGCAGCAATACGGTGGCGCATTGCGGAAAACATAGTGAGTCCTTAAAAACAGAGCAAAATAATAACCCGTCTAGTATGAAACTGTGATCGTCCATACACAATTTGAATTGTTCTTAAATGCCCGAAATGTCGCGTGTTAAGCACTTTTTGGTATTAGCATTTTCACGGCGTTATTCCATTGAGTAACTACTCATTCCAATTCGTAATTTCATTCGGTCTAAGCCGCCCCCTATAGTCCCTTTATTCCTCGTTGTTAGTGAGTTGTTGCTTGTGGACTATCTGCCCTTATTTGCTGCGATAAAAGAGAAGCCGGTGCTGGTTGTTGGCACGGGTGAAATCGCCGATCGCAAAATCGCGTTTCTTCATCGCGCAGGGGCGCAGGTGCGGGTAGTTGCAGGAGCGGATTTTGACGAATCACAGATCGACAGCGTCGTGCTGGTGATTGCGGCGACCGAAGACCGCGAACTGAACCGGCGGATCTCCGACGCCGCTCAGGCCCGTTACCGCCTGGTGAACGTGGTGGACGATCAGCCTTTATGCTCGTTTATTTTCCCGTCGATCGTTGACCGTTCGCCGCTGCTGGTGGCGATCTCCTCCGGCGGTACCGCACCGGTGCTGGCGCGCGTGCTGCGGGAAAAAATCGAAGCGCTACTGCCGACCAGCCTCGGGCGCATGGCGGAGAAGGCCAGCTACTGGCGCAACCACCTGAAAACCCGCCTGACCAGCGTGACGGAACGCCGTCGCTTCTGGGAGCGCGTGTTTCGCGGCCGCTTTGCCAGCCTGATGCAGGCCGGCAATGAGACCGCGGCGCAGAAAATTCTCGAAGACGAACTGGATAACCCCGGCAGCACGGGCGGGGAAATCATTCTGGTGGGCGCGGGGCCTGGCGATGCCGGGCTCCTGACGCTGCGCGGCCTGCAGGTGCTGCAGGACGCGGACGTGGTGTTTTACGATCATCTGGTCACCGACGGCGTGCGCGAGCTGATCCGACGCGACGCGGAGCAAATCTGCGTCGGCAAGCGGGCGGGCGAGCACTCTGTGCCGCAGCACGACACCAACCGGATGCTGGTTGACGCCGCCAAAGCCGGTAAAACCGTGGTGCGCCTGAAGGGGGGCGATCCGTTTATTTTCGGTCGCGGCGGCGAAGAGCTGCAGGCGGCAGCCGAAGCGGGCGTACCGTTCCAGGTGGTGCCCGGCATTACGGCGGCCTCTGCGGTAACGGCCTATGCCGGTATCCCGCTCACCCACCGCGATTACGCCCAGAGCGTCACCTTTGTGACCGGCCACTACAAGGCCGACAGCACGCCGTTTGACTGGTCGCATCTCGCCCAGAGCCGCCAGACGCTGGCGATATACATGGGCACCATGAAGGCGGCAGACATCAGCGAACAGCTTATTCAGCACGGCCGCGAGGCGACGACGCCCGTTGCCGTTATTTCTCGCGGCACCCGCGTCGATCAGCACGTTGCGACGGGGACCCTGGAGCATCTTGCAACCCTGGCGAAAGACGCCCCGATGCCCGCCCTTATCGTGGTGGGTGAAGTGGTGCAGCTGCACAGCACGCTCGCCTGGTTTCAGCACACAACCGATGCAGAAGGCTTTGGCTCTTCTGTCGTAAATTTGGCTTAAGGAACGGTTATGGACCAAAAACGTCTTACACACCTGCGGCAGCTCGAAGCGGAGAGTATCCATATTATCCGCGAAGTGGCCGCCGAGTTTTCTAACCCGGTGATGATGTACTCCATCGGTAAAGATTCCAGCGTCATGCTGCATCTGGCGCGTAAAGCGTTTTATCCGGGTACGCTGCCGTTCCCGCTGCTGCACGTGGACACCGGCTGGAAATTCCGCGAAATGTACGAATTCCGCGACCGTACCGCGAAAGCCTACGGCTGCGAGCTGCTGGTGCATAAAAACCCGGAAGGGGTGGCGATGGGTATTAACCCGTTCGTGCACGGCAGCGCCAAGCACACCGATATCATGAAAACCGAAGGGCTGAAGCAGGCGCTGAATAAATACGGTTTTGACGCGGCCTTCGGCGGCGCGCGCCGTGACGAAGAGAAATCGCGTGCCAAGGAGCGTATCTACTCCTTCCGCGACCGCTTCCACCGCTGGGATCCGAAAAACCAGCGTCCGGAGCTGTGGCACAACTACAACGGCCAGATTAACAAGGGCGAAAGCATCCGCGTCTTCCCGCTCTCCAACTGGACCGAGCTGGATATCTGGCAGTACATCTATCTGGAAAACATCGAAATCGTTCCGCTGTACCTGGCCGCGGAGCGTCCGGTGCTGGAGCGCGACGGCATGCTGATGATGATCGACGACGATCGCATCGACCTGCAGCCGGGCGAAGTGATTAAAAAACAGATGGTGCGTTTCCGTACTCTCGGCTGCTGGCCGTTGACCGGCGCGGTGGAATCCAGCGCGCAGACGCTGCCGGAGATCATTGAAGAGATGCTGGTGTCCACCACCAGCGAGCGACAGGGGCGCGTGATTGACCGCGACCAGGCAGGCTCCATGGAGCTGAAGAAACGTCAGGGTTATTTCTAAGGAGCCGCCATGAACACCACTATTGCTGAACAAATTGCCAACGAAGGCGGCGTGGAAGCGTACCTGCACGCGCAACAACACAAAAGCCTGCTGCGTTTTCTGACCTGCGGCAGCGTGGATGACGGGAAAAGTACCCTGATTGGCCGCCTGCTGCACGATACGCGCCAGATTTACGAAGATCAGCTCTCTTCTCTGCACAACGACAGCAAGCGTCACGGTACCCAGGGTGAAAAGCTCGACCTGGCCCTGCTGGTGGACGGCCTGCAGGCGGAGCGCGAGCAGGGCATCACCATCGACGTGGCCTACCGCTACTTCTCCACCGAGAAGCGCAAATTTATTATCGCCGACACCCCGGGGCACGAGCAGTACACCCGTAACATGGCGACCGGCGCATCCACCTGCGACCTGGCGATCCTGCTGATGGACGCGCGTAAAGGCGTGCTGGATCAGACCCGTCGTCACAGCTTTATCTCGACGCTGCTGGGGATCAAACACCTGGTGGTGGCGGTCAACAAGATGGATCTGGTGAACTTCAGCGAAGAGACGTTCGAGGAGATCCGCCAGAGCTACCTGACCTTTGCCGAACAGCTGCCGGGCAACCTGGACATTCGCTTTGTGCCGCTCTCGGCGCTGGAAGGGGATAACGTCGCCTCCCAGAGCGCGAACATGCCGTGGTACAGCGGTCCGACGCTGCTGGAGGTGCTGGAAACCGTTGAGATTCAGCGCGTGGTCGACACTCAGCCGATGCGCTTCCCGGTGCAGTACGTGAATCGTCCAAACCTCGATTTCCGCGGCTTCTCGGGCACCCTCGCGTCAGGCTCCGTGAAGGTCGGCCAGCGCGTTAAGGTGCTGCCGTCCGGCGTGGAATCCACCATCGCGCGCATCGTCACCTTCGACGGTGACCTGCAGGAAGCGGGTGCCGGTGAAGCGGTTACGCTGGTGCTTAAAGACGAAATTGATATCAGTCGGGGCGACCTGCTGGTCGACGCGCAGGAAACGCTGGCGGCCGTGCAGGGTGCGTCCGTGGACGTGGTGTGGATGGCGGAACAGCCCCTGACCGCAGGCCAAAGCTACGACATCAAAATTGCGGGCAAGAAAACCCGCGCCCGCGTGGACGGCATTCAGTTCCAGGTGGACATCAACAACCTGACCCACCGTGACGTGAGCGAGCTCCCGCTGAACGGTATTGGTCTGGTCGATCTCACCTTCGACGAACCGCTGGTGCTGGACCCGTATCAGCAGAACCCGGTTACGGGCGGGCTGATTTTTATCGACCGTCTGACTAACGTTACCGTCGGCGCGGGGATGGTTCGTGAACCAAACGAGCAGGCGACCGTTGCTTCTGAATTCAGCGCCTTCGAGCTGGAGCTGAACGCGCTGGTGCGTAAACACTTCCCGCACTGGGGCGCGCGCGATCTGCTGGGAGGCAAATAATGGCCGCTCATGATGAGAACGTCGTCTGGCATCCTCATCCGGTCACCGTCGCGCAGCGCGAACAGCTCCACGGTCACCGTGGGGTGGTGCTGTGGTTTACCGGGCTGTCCGGCTCGGGTAAATCAACGGTGGCGGGCGCGCTGGAAGAGGCGTTGCATCAGCAGGGCGTAAGCACCTACCTGCTGGATGGCGACAACGTGCGTCACGGCCTGTGCAGCGATTTAGGGTTTAGCGACGACGACCGCAAAGAGAACATCCGTCGGGTGGGCGAAGTCGCCAGCCTGATGGCTGACGCCGGGCTGGTGGTGCTGACCGCGTTTATCTCTCCGCACCGCGCCGAGCGCCAGACGGTGCGCGAACGCGTGGGCCAGGATCGCTTTATCGAGGTGTTTGTCGATACGCCGCTGGAAATTTGTGAAGCGCGCGACCCGAAAGGGCTGTACAAAAAAGCGCGGGCCGGAGAACTGCGCAACTTCACCGGCATTGACGCGGTGTACGAAGCGCCTGAATCGCCTGAAATTCACCTGGAAGGTCAACAATTGGTAACAAATTTAGTAAGCCAATTATTAGACCTGCTCAGACGGGACGATATTATCAGATCCTGAGACGGTATCGTTCGGGAGCTGTCTTCCCGAACGATGAGTCACGGTCACAGGATTAGCTATGCGCAACAGTGAACATTACATCACCACCACCGGGTCGGAACCGCTCGCGACCGACGACGAAACGACCTGGTCATTTCCTGGGGCCATCATCGGGTTCGTCTCATGGTTGCTGGCGCTGGGCATTCCGTTTCTTATCTACGGCGGCAACACGCTGTTCTTCTTTCTCTACACCTGGCCTTTCTTTCTGGCGCTGATGCCCGTGGCGGTTGTCGTCGGCATTGCGCTTCATTCGCTGCTCAATGGTAAGATCCTGTACAGCACCGTGGTCACGATTGTGACGGTGGTTCTGATGTTTGGTCTGTTATTTTTGTGGCTCATGGGCTAACTTCAGCCATAATTCAAACCGTAACCAACTGTGTAACGATATTGTGCAGGACGATTCTGCGGAAAAAATGTGGTACATTTGCCCGCGATGTTGCGGCATCTCTGTTACCCCGGCGTAGTGCTCTGGGGAAGTCTTGGGATGATGATGCCGTTTTTCAGGGGGCAGGATGGGTAAACTAACGCTGCTGTTGCTGGCTTTGCTAATCTGGCTGCAATATTCGCTGTGGTTCGGTAAGAACGGACTGCACGACTACAGCCGGGTGAGCGATGACGTTGCGGCTCAGCAGGCAACAAACGCCAAACTTAAGGCGCGAAACGATCAACTCTTTGCTGAAATTGATGACCTCAATGGCGGGCAAGAGGCGATTGAGGAACGCGCACGCAATGAACTCAGTATGACTAAGCCGGGCGAAACCTTTTATCGTCTGGTACCGGATGCGTCTAAACGCAATCAGGGCTCAGCACAAAACAATCGATAATCAGGCCCAGGATTACGACATGGCAGTAACTTTTTCGGACGTATGCGCCGTGGTGCCAGCCGCAGGTTTTGGCCGGCGCATGCAGACAGAATGTCCCAAGCAATACCTCTCTATTGGCGATAAAACGATCCTCGAGCACGCCGTGGCCGCGCTGTTGGCGCACCCACGGGTGACGCGTGTGATCATCGCTATCAGCCCTGGCGATGCGCGGTTCGCGCAGCTACCGCTGGCAAATCATCCACAGATTACCGTCGTTGACGGTGGCGCCGAGCGCGCCGATTCCGTTTTGGCGGGCATCCAGGCTGCCGGAAACGCGCCCTGGGTACTGGTGCATGACGCGGCGCGTCCGTGCCTGCATCAGGACGACCTTGCGCGCCTGCTGGCGCTGAGCGAAACCAGCAAGGTTGGCGGGATTCTAGCCGCGCCGGTGCGCGACACCATGAAGCGTGCCGAGCCGGGCAAACAGGCTATTGCCCACACCGTCGATCGCGTCGATTTATGGCACGCGCTGACGCCCCAGTTTTTCCCCCGCGAACTACTCCACGACTGCTTAACGCGAGCGCTTAAAGAAGGTGCGACCATTACGGACGAAGCCTCTGCGCTGGAGTATTGCGGCTTCCACCCAACGCTTGTTGAAGGACGTGCTGATAATATTAAAGTGACGCGTCCGGAAGATTTACAGCTCGCGGAATTCTATCTTACCCGTTCGACCCATCAGGAGAAGGCATAATGCGAATTGGACACGGTTTTGATGTACACGCCTTTGGCGGAGAAGGCCCAATTATCATTGGCGGCGTGCGTATTCCTTATGAAAAGGGTCTGCTGGCGCATTCTGATGGCGACGTGGCGCTGCATGCGCTGACCGACGCCCTGCTTGGCGCGGCCGCGCTGGGGGATATCGGCAAGCTGTTCCCGGACACCGACCCGGCATTTAAAGGCGCAGACAGCCGCGAGCTGCTGCGCGAAGCGTGGCGCCGCATTCAGGCGAAAGGCTACACCCTCGGCAACGTCGACGTGACGATTATTGCCCAGGCGCCGAAAATGCTGCCGCACATTCCGCAGATGCGCGTGTTTATTGCAGAAGATCTGGGCTGCCATATGGACGACGTGAACGTCAAAGCGACAACGACCGAAAAGCTGGGCTTTACCGGGCGCGGCGAAGGGATTGCCTGTGAAGCCGTGGCGCTGCTGCTGAAGGCGAGCAAATGACGGACTTCGACAACCTGACGTACCTGCACGGCAAACCGCAGGGGAACGGCGTGCTGAAAGCCAGCCCTGAAGATTTCCTCGTGGTCGAGGACCTGGGCTTTGAGCCGGATGGCGAAGGCGAACATATCCTGGTGCGTATTCTGAAAAATGGCTGCAATACCCGCTTTGTGGCCGACGCGCTGGCAAAATTCCTCAAAATTCATGCCCGCGAAGTGAGCTTTGCCGGGCAAAAAGATAAACACGCCGTCACTGAACAGTGGCTCTGCGCGCGCGTTCCCGGCAATACGATGCCTGATTTAAGCAAATTTGAGCTTGAGGGCTGTAAGGTACTGGAGTTTGCCCGCCACAAGCGCAAGCTGCGACTGGGCGCGTTGAAAGGTAACGCGTTTACCCTCGTGCTGCGCGAAGTGACAAACCGTGACGACGTTGAAAAACGGCTAAACGCTATCAATGAACGCGGCGTGCCGAACTACTTTGGCGCACAGCGCTTTGGCATTGGCGGCAATAACCTGCAGGGCGCACTGCGCTGGGCGCAAAGCGATGCGCCGGTGCGGGACAGGAATAAACGCAGTTTTTGGTTGTCGGCGGCCCGCAGCGCGTTGTTTAATCAGATTGTGAGCGAAAGGCTGAAAAAACCGGACGCGAATCAAGTTGTTGTTGGCGATGCGCTACAATTAGCGGGACGCGGAAGCTGGTTTGTGGCAACGGCCGAAGAGATGGCCGATGTGCAGTCGCGCGTGGACGCAAAAGCGCTGATGATCACCGCCGCGTTGCCCGGTACGGGCGACTGGGGAACGCAGGGCGACGCCCTCGCCGCCGAGCAGTCAGCCGTAGCGGATGCGCCAGAACTGCAATCCTTGCTGGTGCGGGAAAAAGTCGACGCGGCACGCCGCGCGATGCTGCTCTACCCGCAGCAGCTAAGCTGGAACTGGTGGGATGACATAACCGTCGAGTTACGCTTCTGGCTGCCGGCAGGTAGCTTTGCCACCAGCGTTGTCAGGGAACTTATCAACACCTCGGGTGATTATGCGAATATTGCTGAGTAACGATGACGGGATCCACGCGCCGGGCATTCAGACCCTGGCAAAACACCTCCGTGAATTTGCGGATGTGCAGGTCGTGGCGCCCGATCGTAACCGCAGTGGAGCGTCTAACTCTCTGACGCTGGAGTCGTCGCTTCGCACCTTTACCTTTGAAAATGGCGATATTGCCGTGCAGATGGGTACGCCAACCGACTGCGTTTTTCTGGGCGTGAACGCGCTGATGCGACCGCGTCCGGATATCGTCGTCTCCGGCATTAACGCCGGGCCTAACCTGGGCGACGACGTGATTTATTCCGGTACCGTGGCGGCCGCAATGGAAGGTCGCCATCTGGGGTTCCCGGCGCTGGCGGTTTCATTAAACGGCCACACGCACTACGACACCGCCGCCGCGGTGACCTGTTCGATCCTGCGGGCGCTCGGCCGCGAGCCGCTGCGTACCGGGCGGATTCTCAATATCAACGTGCCGGATCTCCCGCTGGATGACATTAAAGGCATCCGCGTCACGCGGTGCGGCAGCCGTCATCCGGCCGATCAGGTGATCCCGCAGCAGGATCCTCGCGGCAACACGCTTTACTGGATCGGCCCTCCTGGCGATAAATGCGATGCGGGTCCGGATACCGACTTTGCCGCCGTGGATGAAGGCTATGTTTCGGTTACCCCGCTGCACGTAGATTTAACCGCGTATAGCGCGCATGATGTGGTGTCTGGCTGGCTGGAACGCGCAGGAGTGAACGCGCAATGGTAAGCAAACGTGTACAAACTCTTCTGGAACAACTTCGCGCACAGGGGATCCGCGACGAGCACGTGCTTGAAGCGCTTGCCCAGGTTCCGCGTGAGAAATTTGTAGACGAGGCGTTTGAGCACAAAGCGTGGGAAAACGTGGCGCTGCCTATTGGGCAAGGCCAGACGATTTCGCAGCCTTACATGGTGGCGCGCATGACCGAGCTGCTGGAGCTGACGCCCGACTCCCGCGTGCTGGAGATCGGCACCGGCTCGGGGTATCAAACCGCAATCCTGGCGCATCTGGTTCATCACGTCTGCTCCGTTGAGCGGATAAAAGGGTTACAGTGGCAGGCGCGTCGCCGCCTGAAACAACTGGATTTACATAATGTTTCGACACGACACGGTGATGGATGGCAGGGTTGGAAGGCTCGGGCCCCGTTTGACGCGATCATCGTGACGGCGGCCCCGCCTGAAATTCCAGCAGCCCTGTTGTCGCAGCTGGATGAAGGGGGCATTCTTGTTCTGCCCGTCGGAGATGAGCAGCAGCTTTTGAAGCGCGTTCGTCGGCGCGGCGGCGAGTTTATTATCGACACCGTGGAAGCCGTGCGCTTTGTGCCTCTGGTGAAGGGGGAGTTGGCCTGAGACTCGGATTTATCCAGGGTTATTAAGGCAAATTCAGCGTATGGTGTGGCGCGAAAGATTCGTGCCATCACGGTAAATTTTAAGTCACTGGTAGTTAACACATTCCTGGGGGATAAATGAGCGCGGGAAGCCCTAAATTCACCATCAGCCGTGTTGCGGCATTATCACTGGTTTCACTCTGGCTGGCAGGCTGTACAAGTTCTAACAACGCGCCTGCGCCGGTCAGTTCCGTCGGTGGAAACAGCGGCTCCGGTAACACGTCCAGCGGAATGTTAATCACGCCGCCGCCTAAAATGGGTACCGCTGCGCCGCAGCAAACACCACAGATTCAGCCTGTGCAACATCCTGTTACACAGCCAATGCAGGTTCAGCCAGTTGAACAACCTGTTCAGACCCAAAATGGCCGCATAGTCTATAACCGCCAGTATGGGAACATTCCGAAAGGCAGCTACACCGGCGGCAGCACCTATACCGTGAAACGCGGCGATACGCTGTTCTACATTGCGTGGATCACCGGGAACGATTTCCGCGACCTCGCACAGCGCAATAACGTCCAGGCCCCATACGGTCTGGAAGTCGGGCAAACGCTCCAGGTAGGCAACGCGACGGGCACGCCGCTGACGCCTGGCAACACCGTTTCAGCGGCCGACGTAACGGCTCAAAATAACAGCGTTAAGCCTGCACAAAAATCCACCACGGTGGTTGCTTCACAACCTGTAATTACGTATTCTGAGGACTCAGGTGATCAGACTGCTAACAAAATGTTGCCGAATAATAAAGGGACTGCGACTACTGTCACAGCACCGGTAACGGCACCTGTGGTTAGCTCTACTGAACCGACTGCCAGCAGTATGACCTCCAGTTCGCCAATCTCTGCATGGCGCTGGCCAACTGACGGCAAGGTTATCGAGAACTTCTCTTCCTCCGAAGGGGGAAATAAAGGGATCGATATCGCAGGGAGTAAAGGACAGGCTATCATCGCGACCGCAGACGGGCGCGTTGTGTATGCCGGTAACGCTCTGCGCGGTTACGGTAATCTTATTATCATCAAACATAACGATGATTACCTGAGTGCCTACGCCCATAACGACACAATGCTGGTCCGGGAACAACAAGAAGTTAAGGCGGGGCAAAAAATCGCTACCATGGGTAGCACCGGAACCAGTTCTACACGCTTGCATTTTGAAATTCGTTACAAGGGGAAATCCGTAAACCCGCTGCAGTACTTGCCGCAGCGATAATTTGACGGGGCATGCCAGCCGGGGTGTCTCGTTCAGGGATCACGGGTAGGAGCCACCTTATGAGTCAGAATACGCTGAAAGTTCATGATTTAAATGAAGACGCGGAATTTGATGAGAACGGAGTAGAGGCTTTTGACGAAAAAGCCTTAGTAGAAGAGGAACCCAGTGATAACGATTTGGCTGAAGAAGAGCTGTTATCGCAGGGCGCCACACAGCGTGTACTGGACGCGACTCAGCTTTACCTTGGGGAGATTGGTTACTCCCCACTGCTAACGGCCGAAGAAGAAGTCTATTTCGCACGTCGTGCTTTGCGTGGTGATGTTGCCTCGCGTCGTCGCATGATTGAAAGTAACCTGCGACTGGTCGTGAAAATTGCCCGCCGTTACGGCAATCGTGGTCTGGCCCTGCTGGACCTGATTGAAGAGGGTAACTTAGGCCTCATCCGCGCAGTTGAGAAGTTTGACCCGGAACGCGGGTTCCGTTTCTCAACCTACGCGACCTGGTGGATTCGTCAGACCATCGAACGGGCTATTATGAACCAGACCCGTACGATCCGCCTGCCGATCCACATCGTCAAAGAGTTGAACGTGTATCTGCGTACCGCGCGCGAGTTGTCCCATAAGCTGGACCACGAGCCAAGCGCAGAAGAAATTGCCGAACAACTCGATAAACCGGTTGATGACGTAAGCCGTATGCTGCGTCTCAACGAGCGCATTACCTCGGTTGACACACCGCTGGGTGGCGATTCCGAAAAAGCGCTGCTGGACATCCTGGCCGATGAAAAAGACAACGGTCCGGAAGACACCACGCAGGACGATGACATGAAGCAGAGCATCGTCAAATGGCTGTTCGAACTGAACGCCAAACAGCGTGAAGTGCTGGCACGTCGTTTCGGTTTACTGGGGTATGAAGCTGCGACACTGGAAGACGTCGGCCGTGAAATTGGCCTGACCCGTGAACGTGTTCGTCAGATTCAGGTTGAAGGTCTGCGCCGCCTGCGTGAAATCCTGCAGGGGCAAGGTCTGAATATCGAAGCGCTGTTCCGCGAATAAGCAACCTTTCGTCAAAAAAGGCCCGTCGTGAGACGGGCCTTTTTCTTTTGCGTTACGGCTGGGCCGTTTCGTGCAGTAGACGCCAAACTATCCGATCGCCTTCCTGACTGAGCACCGCGGTTGACCAGCGCACGTTGACGGGCAGCTCTGGCCGGGTTTGCGTCTCCCGGTAGTGAAGCACCGCGCCCCCCTCCCAGCGCTGGATCGTGGAGAGTTCATCAATGACGATCTTCAGTCCGGGACGGCTTCCGCGCTGGTTTTCCAGAAAGCTGGCCAGGCCGCTATAGTCGATATGAGCACCGCCCGGCGGGATCATCAGAAAATCTGGACCGAAGCGGGCGAGCAGGGCATCGGGGTCGCCTTCCCCTTTGCCTAACCACTCTTCAAGCGCAATGTGGAGGTCGATAATGTCGTGTTCGAAAGGCGTCATGCATTCTCCTGTCGCAGCTGGCTCAGCACCTGCGTATTGTTAAGACGAAAAGCATACAGTACAGGCAGCAAGGTCATGCCTGCGGCAAAAATAAACATCCCGTGCCATGCGGCGAGCGGCGTTAGCCAGGTCTGTGCCAGGTTCAGCGCCTGCGCCAGCAGCAGGGCTCCGCCAAAAAAGCTCAGCTGACGATTAAGGTTCCACAGCGCGCTGGCATCCGGCATCTCTTCCGGGCGCGTCGTCAGAAACGCGCTGCTCTGAGCCGTACTGCTGCACAGGCTTCCCCCCGCGCCCATCAGGGTAAACGCAACGGCAGGGAGCAGCGTAGCTGAACTGACGTTAACCAAAAGCAGAATACCCGTCGCCTGCAGCAGGCAGCCGAAGACGATCAGCGGCCGGGGGCCGATACGGTTAAAATAGCGTCCCGTTGCCGTGATGGCGACAAAAGATGCCACGGACCACGGCAGCATGAGCATCCCCGTCGCGGCCGGACTCATGTGCGCCACCTGCTGAAGATAAAACATCCCCGTAACGTTCACCCCAATAAACATGCCGGGTACGCAGATATAGACCAGCATAGAGAAGCGCAAAAGCGGGTTCGCAAGCAACGGCAGGTTTAGCAGTCTGGCCGTTTTCATCGCGGGCATTTCGTGTTTAAGCCACAGGCAGGCCAGCACAAAGGTCGCGACAGCAACCGGTAGCGTGGCGAAAAATATCCACCGCCAGCTTAGCGCCTGCACCAGCAGGCCCCCGATAGCAGGGGAGCAGGCGGGGGCAAGCAACGCGACCAGCATCACCGCCGAGGAGAGCTTGGCGCGCTCGTGAGGTTTAAACTGTTGCCAGGTCAGCGCCTGTCCTACGGGGATCAATAACCCACCTCCCACGCCCTGGAGTACGCGCCAGGCGATCAGACCTTCAAGCGTAGCAGACAGGCCCGCCGCCGCAGAGGCTGCGCTGAACAGAAAAAGCGAGAGCAGGATGACGCGCTTTGGTCCGATGCGGCGCGTGAGGATGCTGCTGAACGGGATCACCAGCGTCAGGCCGGCAATGTACCCGTTACTGACCCAGGCAAGCGCTGAAGGCGTGGTGTTAAAGGCGTGAGCCATTGCCGGGAAGGCGACGCTGGCAATAAACATGTTGATCAAATCAAGAAAAAAGCCCAGCAGATAAACAGCGGCGACTTTGCTGCGATACGTCATGGTGGATCCTCCGGTGAGGTGGCGTATCGTATCGATCCGGGAGGCACGGATAAACCTGGCAAAGCGCGATATACTGTCAAAAATATTTTGACAGTTAAAGGCGTAAGATGATTAACCTCCAGCGGGCGCAGATGTTTGTCGCGGTGGCCGATACCGGCAGTTTCACTGCCGCGGCCGAGGCTATGGGGCTGACGAAAGCCGTGGTCAGCTTCAATATTCGCCAGCTTGAAGATGAGCTGGGCGTTACGCTGCTGCTGCGCTCCACCCGTCGCCTGACGTTAACCGAGGCGGGCGCGCTTTTTCATCAGCGCAGCGTGGCGCTACTGAAGGACGCAGAACGGCTGCAGGATGATGTCCGCGCCAACCATGCGGGGCTCACCGGTGAACTGCGGATCACGACCACGCCCGAATATGGCGCACGGGTGGTGGTGCCGCTGCTGGCCGAGTTCAGCCAGCAGCATCCGGATCTTCGCGTGCGGCATGTTTCGTCATCCCTGCACGCGGACCTTATCTCGGAGCGCTTTGACGTGGCCATCCGGCTAGGGACGCTTGCCGATTCGCGCAACCACGCCGCGCTGATTTCGCACTTCTCGATTCTCCCGGTCGCGACGCCCGGGTGGCTCGCTAACCATCCTGTTGAAACGCTTGCGCAGCTGGCCCACGCGGACTGGATTATTCACGAGCGCCTGGCCTCGCCGCTGCGCTGGCAGGTGCAAGATGCCGGCGGTGCGCCGGAAACGCTGGAGATAAAAAAAGCGCCGCGCCTGTTTGCCGACAGCGCTCAGGCCCTGATGGCCTTTGCGATCGGAGGCGGTGGCGTGGCGTTACTGCCGGAATGGCTGGCGCGCGATGCGCTTGATGGGGGAAAACTGGTCCCGGTTTTACCGGAATATACCTTTGCGCGGCAGGGCATCTATGCGGTTTATCCCGATGCCCGGCATGTGTCAGCGAAAGTGCGCACCTTTATCGATTTTATGCGCACCAGGGTGAATTAATCGTGCATCATCTTTTTGATGAGCGCAGAGAACTGCTCCCGCTCGGCCTTGCTAAGACGGCCTAAAAACGCCTCATCCACCTCGTTGCCAACCGGTTGACAGCCTGCAAGCAGGGCTTCCCCTTCCGGCGTCAGGAAGACAAACCGGCGGCGCTTGTCGGCCGGATCGTGCTCGCGTTTGACCAGCCCGCGCGCCTCCATCCGGCTGAGCATCTCCGCCAGGGTCGCTTTGGTGCTGACCGCCACTTCGGTCAATGCCACCTGTTCAATGCCCGGATGCTCGGCAATGGAGCGCATAACCGCATACTGCGGCTTGGTCAGTTCCGGTAAGGCATGTTGCCACTGCGCGGTATGCTGTTGAAAAAGCTGACGTAACAGGTGGAACGCCTCTTGTCTTAGTTCCATGAACACTCCGACAGAAAAAATCTCTCCCTATGATAGCCGCTAACGCGCAGGATGATAACGCGGCTTTTTTTAGCCATTCGTGTGATCGTGTGCGAACGATCTTGTCAGAAAATCGATCCGGGAGTAGTTTATCTACAATGTTCGTACACGAACAAATTAATAGAGGTGATGAATGAGATTGATAGTCGGAATGACGGGGGCAACGGGTGCTCCGCTGGGCGTGGCGCTGCTGCAGGCGCTGCGGGAAATGCCGGAGGTGGAGACGCATCTGGTCATGTCTAAGTGGGCAAAAACCACCATCGAGCTGGAAACGCCCTACACCGCGCAGGACGTTGCCGCGCTGGCTGACGTTGTCCACAGCCCGGCCGATCAGGCCGCCACTATCTCCTCCGGCTCGTTTCGCACCGACGGCATGATCGTCATTCCCTGCAGCATGAAAACGCTGGCGGGGATCCGCGCGGGCTACGCCGAAGGGCTGGTGGGCCGTGCGGCGGATGTGGTCCTGAAAGAGGGGCGCAAGCTGGTGTTGGTTCCGCGCGAAACGCCGCTCAGCACCATTCATCTGGAGAACATGCTGGCGCTTTCCCGCATGGGCGTGGCGATGGTGCCGCCCATGCCTGCGTATTACAACCACCCGCAAACCGCCGATGACATTACCCAGCATATCGTGACCCGCGTGCTTGACCAGTTCGGTCTGGAGCATAAAAAAGCGCGCCGCTGGAACGGGCTGCGGGAGGCGAAACATTTTTCACAGGAGAATAAAGATGGCATTTGATGATTTGAGAAGCTTCCTGCAGGCGCTCGATGAGCAAGGGCAACTGCTGAAAATTGAGGAAGAGGTCAACGCCGAGCCGGATCTGGCGGCGGCAGCCAACGCTACCGGCCGCATTGGCGACGGCGCGCCCGCGCTGTGGTTCGACAATATTCGTGGCTTTACCGATGCCCGCGTGGTGATGAACACCATCGGCTCCTGGCAGAACCACGCCATTTCGATGGGGCTGCCTGCTAATACGCCGGTGAAAAAGCAGATCGACGAATTTATTCGCCGTTGGGATACATTTCCGATTGCACCGGAGCGCCGCGCCAATCCGGCCTGGGCGCAGAATACGGTCGACGGTGACGACATTAACCTGTTCGATATCCTGCCGCTTTTCCGTCTGAACGACGGCGACGGCGGGTTTTATCTTGATAAAGCGTGCGTCGTCTCGCGCGATCCGCTCGATCCGGAGAATTTCGGCAAGCAGAACGTCGGCATCTACCGTATGGAAGTGAAGGGCAAGCGCAAGCTTGGCCTGCAGCCTGTTCCGATGCACGATATCGCCCTGCACCTGCACAAAGCGGAAGAGCGCGGCGAGGATCTGCCGATTGCGATCACCCTCGGCAACGATCCGATCATCACCCTGATGGGCGCCACGCCGCTGAAGTACGATCAGTCCGAGTATGAAATGGCCGGCGCGCTGCGTGAAAGCCCGTACCCGATTGCCACCGCGCCGCTGACGGGTTTCGACGTGCCGTGGGGTTCAGAAGTGATCCTGGAAGGGGTGATTGAAGGCCGCAAGCGTGAAATCGAGGGGCCGTTCGGCGAGTTTACCGGACACTATTCCGGTGGCCGTAACATGACGGTTGTCCGCATCGACAAGGTTTCCTATCGCACCAAACCGATTTTCGAATCCCTTTATCTCGGCATGCCGTGGACCGAGATTGACTATCTGATGGGGCCAGCCACCTGCGTGCCGCTCTACCAGCAGCTGAAAGCGGAATTCCCGGAAGTGCAGGCGGTGAACGCGATGTACACCCACGGTCTGCTGGCAATTATCTCCACCAAAAAACGCTACGGCGGTTTTGCCCGCGCGGTCGGCTTGCGTGCCATGACCACGCCGCACGGTCTGGGCTACGTGAAGATGGTGATCGTAGTGGACGAGGATGTCGATCCGTTCAACCTCCCGCAGGTGATGTGGGCGCTGTCGTCGAAAGTGAACCCGGCAGGGGATCTGGTGCAGCTGCCGAACATGTCGGTGCTTGAACTCGACCCGGGATCCAGCCCGGCGGGCATTACCGACAAGCTGATTATCGATGCCACTACGCCCGTCGCGCCGGATACCCGGGGCCACTACAGCCAGCCGGTACAGGATCTGCCTGAAACCAAAGCCTGGGCTGAAAAGCTGACCGCGATGCTGGCAGCACGTCAATAAGGAGGAAAAGATGATTTGTCCACGTTGTGCCGATGAGCATATTGAAGTGATGGCGACGTCGCCGGTAAAAGGCGTCTGGACGGTTTACCAGTGCCAGCACTGTTTGTATACCTGGCGCGATACCGAACCGCTGCGCCGGACCAGCCGGGAGCATTACCCGGAAGCGTTCCGCATGACGCAGAAGGATATTGACGAGGCGCCGCAGGTGCCGACGATCCCGCCGCTGTTGTAAAAAATGCCCGGTAGATAATATCGTGCGCTTTGTTTTGCCGGGTGGCGGCTTCGCCTTACCCGGCCTACAAAACCCGTAGGCCCGGTAAGCGCAGCGCCACCGGGCAAAAGACCGCAGAGAACTAAACCAGGCTTTTCAACCGATAAATCCACTCCAGCGCCTGACGCGGCGTCAGGGAGTCCGGGTCGAGGTTTTCCAGCGCTTCCACCGCTGGCGACGTCTCTTCCGCAGGCACCAGCAGCGACATCTGCGTGCCATCAATCTGCGTCGCCGCCGCATTCGGTGACAGGCTTTCCAGCTCACGCAGTTTCTGACGCGCGCGCTTGATCACCTCTTTCGGCACGCCTGCCAGCGCCGCAACGGCCAGACCATAGCTCTTGCTCGCTGCGCCATCCTGCACCGTATGCATGAAGGCGATGGTATCGCCGTGCTCCAGCGCATCAAGGTGGACGTTTGCTACCCCCTCCATTTTCTCCGGCAGCTGCGTCAGCTCGAAGTAGTGGGTGGCGAACAGCGTCATGGCCTTGATTTTGTTCGCGAGGCTCTCCGCACACGCCCACGCCAGCGACAGGCCGTCGTAGGTTGACGTGCCGCGCCCGACTTCGTCCATCAGCACCAGGCTGTGCTCCGTCGCGTTATGCAGAATGTTTGCCGTTTCGGTCATTTCGACCATGAAGGTTGAGCGACCGCTCGCCAGATCGTCCGCCGCCCCGACGCGGGTAAAGATGCGGTCGATGGGGCCAATCTCCACGTTTTGCGCCGGAACGTAGCTGCCGATATACGCGAGCAGCGCAATCAGCGCCGTCTGTCGCATATAGGTACTCTTACCGCCCATGTTCGGACCGGTAATGATCAGCATTCTTCTCTGCGGCGACAGGCTCAGCGGGTTGGCGATGAACGGTTCGTTCAGCACCTGCTCGACCACCGGGTGACGACCTTCAGTGATGCGAATGCCCGGCTTGTCGGTAAAGGTCGGGCAGCTGTAGTTCAGGGTTTCCGCGCGTTCTGCCAGGTTCACCAGCACGTCCAGCTCCGCCAGCGCGCTGGCGCTCAGCTGCAGGTCGGCCAGGTGCGGCATCAGCATGTCGAACAGCTCGTCATAAAGCTGTTTTTCCAGCGCCAGCGCTTTGCCTTTCGAGGTAAGAACTTTGTCCTCGTACTCTTTCAGCTCGGGAATAATATAGCGTTCGGCGTTTTTCAGCGTCTGGCGACGCACGTAGTGAATCGGCGCCAGGTGGCTCTGCCCGCGGCTGATCTGAATATAGTAACCGTGTACCGCGTTATACCCCACTTTCAGGGTGTCGAGCCCAAGACGCTCGCGCTCGCGGATCTCCAGCTTATCAAGATAGTCCGTTGCGCCGTCGGCCAGCGCGCGCCACTCGTCCAGCTCCTCATTGTAGCCGGGGGCAATCACGCCGCCGTCGCGCACCAGAACCGGAGGCGCATCGATGATGGCGCGCTCCAGCAGTTCGCGAAGTTCGGCGAATTCGCCCATGGTTTCACGGAGTTTCTGTACCGGCGCGCTTTCAACGCCGCTCAGCTGCGCACGCAGCTCCGGCAGCTGCTGGAAAGCATGGCGCATCCGCGCGAGGTCGCGTGGGCGCGCCGTGCGCAGCGCCAGACGGGCAAGGATACGCTCCAGATCGCCCACCTGACGCAGAACCGGCTGCAGTTCGGTATAGCGATCCTGCAACGCCGCAATTGTCTGCTGACGGCAAACCAGCGTACCGGTATCGCGAATCGGCATATGCAGCCAGCGTTTCAGCATGCGGCTGCCCATTGGCGTCACCGTACTGTCGAGGACCGACGCGAGCGTATTTTCGACGCCGCCCGCCAGGTTCTGCGTAATCTCCAGGTTACGGCGCGTGGCGGCATCCATGATGATGCTGTCCTGCTGGCGCTCCATGGTGATAGAGCGGATATGCGGCAGGGCGGTGCGCTGGGTATCTTTCACGTACTGAAGGAGACAGCCTGCCGCACACAGCCCGAGCGGCGCATTTTCGACGCCAAAACCGATCAGGTCGCGGGTGCCAAACTGCAGATTTAGCTGCTGGCGCGCGGTATCAATTTCGAATTCCCACAGCGGGCGGCGGCGTAAGCCACGACGGCCTTCAATCAGCGCCATTTCGGCGAAATCTTCGGCATAGAGCAGCTCGGCCGGGTTGGTGCGCTGCAATTCGGCCGCCATCGTTTCCCGGTCAGCCGGTTCACTCAAGCGAAAACGCCCGGAGCTGATGTCCAGCGTGGCGTAGCCAAACCCTTTGCCGTCCTGCCACAGCGCGGCCAGCAGGTTATCCTGGCGCTCCTGAAGCAGGGCTTCATCACTGATGGTGCCCGGCGTGACGATGCGCACGACTTTGCGTTCCACCGGGCCTTTTGAGGTCGCCGGATCGCCGATCTGCTCGCAAATGGCGACGGACTCACCCTGATTCACCAGTTTCGCCAGGTAGTTCTCCACCGCGTGGTGCGGAATACCTGCCATGGGAATGGGTTCCCCTGCCGATGCGCCACGTTTGGTCAGGGAGATGTCGAGCAGCTGCGATGCACGCCTGGCATCGTCATAGAACAGCTCGTAAAAATCGCCCATACGGTAAAACAGCAGGATCTCAGGATGCTGTGCTTTCAGCTTCAGATACTGCTGCATCATTGGCGTATGGTCAGATAGATCCTTGTCAATAGACTCATTCATATTGATTTTACTCGTTTTTTAAGTCTTTTAGGTACTCAGGTGACCCCATGTGAAACCCTTTAAAACCCATGTGAATCGTTAAATTTGTATACCAGAAGTATTCTAGCTACTATCTGGTATACACACTTGAACTGCTGGTATACATCGATGAAAATGACACTCAATCAGTCGATTATAATCAATAAGTTATCTATCGACGTCAAACCAGGTCTCGATCAAGATGGGCGAGTAGTGTACTTACCCAACATAGATAGAAAACCTTATCTTATCACTGACAGCCATCGTGATTCACCAGTCGGTTTCGGTGTCAAAATCAGTGCAACGAAAAAGACCTATATCGTTCAGCGACGAGTGTCTTCTCCCGGCAATCGCCCAAAGACAGGGGGGAAATCTCCATCGGAGGTTATCAGGTCTACAATTGGCAATGTCTCTGATTTCGCTAACATCGATCAAGCCCGCGAGGTTGCTCGCAATTTAGTTCAAACCATGAAGTTGACCAAAAGGAACCCTAACAATATAAAACGGGAGTCCGATGCTTCTGAGCTCACTATCAGTGAAGTGTTTGCTCAATATCGTCAACACCTTCTTGGCAGGTCTAAACCAGCTAAACCCAACACACTTAATGTCCTGAACAAAGCAGAAAACAGGCTTTCTGAATGGTCAGGGCTTCGAGTGAAGGATTTAACCGGTAATGAAATTCTTAGTAAGTTTGATGAAATCGCAATTAGAGCAAGAACCGCTGCTGAACAAACCTTCCGTTGGGCCAATGTTGCTGTCAGACATGCAATCGAAATTGAAGCCAGCAATGCCCAGACCCAGCAACGACAACCCTCCTTGTCCTACAATCCATTCTCTATCTTGAAAGTTCAGAAGAAGTTTAGGACTCGTTCTGAGCTTGAGGATAGCTATCGTGCGAAAGGTGTTCGAAACCCACTTTCTCCGAAAGATACACTTGGTCGGTTCTTGACTGCATTACACAATAAGAGAAGCTTCAACCGCCTTGGGTGCGATTATCTGCTACTCACCATTCTCTTAGGTGCTCGTAAGGAAGAAACAGCATCTTTATGTTGGAGGGAAGCCCTCACCAATGAAGAAGCAAAAACGACAAGCTATGTTGACCTGAGTAACAGAACTATCCGTTTTTACGACACTAAGAATCGAAACGATCACGAGCTTCCGATTTGTGATGCCGTCAAAAGAATTTTGGAAGATAGAAGAGACATAGTAAACGATACGGTAACCCGGAAGGACAAACAGAAGTGGGTTTTCCCGGCCCGTTCTTCTCGAAGTAAAGTTGGTCACTATTCCGATAGCAAAAGTCTAAGGGAATATATCTGCCAAGAGGCGGGAATCCTGAAGCTTGGTATGCACGATCTACGAAGGACATTTGGTAGGGTTGCTGAAGAACTTGTTTCATATGCCGTCGTTAAGAGACTGCTCAATCACAGAAATACAACAGATCCAACAGAAAGGTATGCAGAACCTGATCAAGAACGGATTTTTGAAGCATTACAAAGGATTGAGTTGCATATGCTTATGACTGCTCCTAAATTATACAATGTGTTACTTGCTTCGGCTAAGTATCCTCCATTACCTGAAACGAGGGAGTGAAGATGAGTGTGGTGGAAGTTTTGCGGGAGTATTCAGAGGTATGGAAACTATTTGGTCAAATGCCTGATTCTGCCACTGTAAATAGTGAGCTTGCTTCTGCCTTTCTTGGCATAAGCATCAAAACCCTTGCCCGATATAGACAAAATGGGGGAGGACCACCTTATATCCAATACCAAGCAGAAGATACGAAAGCGAGAAATCAGCGGGTTCTCTATGTATTAGGTGATCTGCGAGTTTGGAGAGATATCCATAAAGTAAGTAGTTCAATGCATGGTGCTCAGGTTCGTGGTTTGGCTTTTACATCATTGACCGATTTTATAGAAGAACAACCTTTTATTGTTAAAAATAAAATCATCCAAAAAAGGAAAATAAAAAGGTTAGGAGTTAGAGATTCAGATACTGAGATATACGATGATGTCATCTTAGGGCATATCCTCTGTGTGGAAGAAACAGTTTTAACAAGCCAAATATCTAATAACGACTTGCAAGTTATTTGGATTTCAATTGAAGAAGCTTTGAAAAAACATTGGGAACATAACGATAATAAAAATATATTTTTAGAATGTTTTAAGCAGTGCTCACAAGAAATCATTACAAATGCAGAAGTAATTAGTGATTATAATTTTTTAAAACAGCAATTGAGGTGATAATGAAAATTACTGAAATGGAGATCAAAGGCTTTAAGAGCTTTGATAATGTAGGGCAAACTATAAATATAAATTCATTCACCAGCTTAATTGGAGGGAATGGAACAGGTAAAACGGCTGTTCTCCTCGCATTGACAAGGATGTTTGGTGTCAAAAGCTCAGATAGAATTATTCAAGTTGATGATTTTTATGTTCCTCCTGGAGATGAAATTGATACTCAAGATGAAAGAGAGCTATCAGTTCGTGTAAAATTCGAATTTGCAGACCTAAAAGACGGTGAGGACGACTCGGTTGCAGATTTCTTTAAGCATTTAATTTCAAGTGAAGCAGGAGAGATCCCATTCTGTATAGCAAAATTAAAAGCAAAATGGACAAAGACTAATCTTGCTGAAGGCGATATAGAAAGCGATCTGGTATGGGAAATAGGGGAGTCTGAAAAAAATATAACGGCATATGAAAGATCAAAAATTCATGTCCACTATGTCCCTGCTTACCGAGATCCTGCCCAACAACTGAAGCAAACAGCCGGAACCATCATGCACCGTTTGATAAATGCAGTCGAATGGTCTGAACAAATGGGGGCAACAGTTGATGAGGTTGCTGTTTCAATCGGAAATCAATTCCAAGAAGAAGTTGGAGTCCAGACAATAACATCTTCATTAGGCAGAAATTGGAAATCTCTTTTCACTGGTGGTTACTTCGAAGAACTTCAAATCAAGCCAGTAGTGAATGGAATTGATGATGTATTAAAACATATCGATACTGTATTTTTACCCAGTCCAGATACTCAACCATTACCAACTGAAAGATTGAGTGATGGTATGAAATCATTATTTTATTTATCTTTAGTTAAATCTGCATTTGATATTGAAGATGAGATAATAAATTCTGAGGGCAAACATTTATCGATATCAGTAGAAGCATTAGATCCTCCAAATTTAACGATAATATTAATAGAAGAACCCGAAAACCACCTTTCACCACAATACTTAGGAAGAATAGTTAAGCTGTGTGAAGAGATATCAGAAAATGATCGAGCACAAGTTGTTTTAACAACACATGCACCATCTTTACTTAATCGGGTAGAACCTGAGAATATAAGATATTTCCGTCTTAATGATAATAAAAATACAGTAGTCAAGGAAATATTATTACCAAGCAAAGGTGAAGGTGATGCAGAAAATGTTGATACCTTCACATATGTTAAGGAGGCCGTAAAAGCATATCCAGAAATATATTTTGCAAAAGTTGTCATACTTGGTGAAGGGGATAGCGAAGAAATTGTAATACCTAAAATAGCACAAGTAAATGGGATAGAGCTTGATACTTCATTGATAACATTTGCGCCATTAGGTGGGCGATATGTTAATCATTTTTGGAAACTTTTAAATGAGCTTTCAATTCCTCATGTAACTCTTCTTGATTACGATTTCAGAAGAGGCGGTGGTGGATGGGGAAGAATTAAATATGCAGTCAAACAATTAATTTCTATTGGTGCGGATAAAAATGAATTATTAAGAGTCACTTCAGGAACTTTAAGCGATGAAGAACTTGAAGAAATGCATACATGGGATGAGAATCCAGATAGTGAATCGGGATGGATAGAGTGTCTGAAAGATTATAATGTTTATTTTTCCTATCCCTATGATTTAGATTGGATAATGCTTAATAAATTCTTTGAGGATTATAAGACATTTGTTCCAGTAAATGGAGGCCCAAGATTGCCAAAGGATGATGACCCTGAATATAACAAGAAAGTGGAAGCAGCAATAGCTTCAGTTTTGAAAAAAGAAGAAAAAGACATTGATATTAAGAAGTTCGATGACTTTGAAAAATACTTTTGGTATCGCTACTTATTTTTAGGAAGAGGTAAGCCATTATCGCATAATTATGTTCTATCCAAAATGGAAGACGATAGGTTAAGAGATAATAGTCCTGAAGTTCTTAATGAGCTTATCGAAACTGTTAGAGGATTACTTTAATGCCGACTATTAAAGATGCAGATTGGGTTTTAAAGGATATCCAAGAAGTTGAAGACGAGGCTATGAAGGTAATTCGAAATAGCACAGAACATAACCTCGTTCTTGCTGGACCTGGTGCTGGTAAGACAGAATTATTAGCTCAGAAAGCATGTTTTTTAATTGAAACAGGAAAGTGTAGAAGCAAAAAAATAATTGCATTATCTTTCAAAAAGGATGCGGCCAAAAATCTTCAAGATAGAGTAAACTCACGGCTTGATACAAAATATAGACACAAATTTGAATCAACAACATTTGATGCATTCTGTAAAAGTATTGTTGATCGCTTTAAAAGCACTATTCCGGAATCTTATCGTCCATCAAATGACTATGAAATAATCTTTCCAAATAATAATGATTTAGTTGAAGAAATTAAAAGAGAGGCCGTAGGCTTTGAAGGATTAACATCTGAAGAATTAAATAAATTACAACCTTATAATTTTGAAGAGAATTATATAGTAACTCCTTATAATAAAGCATTAGAACATTCTGTTGATGGCAGGATAAGACGGTTTGTGTGGTTACACTTATTAAAACCAAAATCAAGGCTTTCATTCAAGATGATTAATTTTCTTGCTAATTATATTATTAGTAGGAATCAATATTTATCTAATGCTATAAATTCAACATATGACTATGCTTTTATCGATGAGTTTCAGGACACAACATATAGGCAATATGAGATTTTTAAGAGCATTTTCTTGGGTAAAAAAATAAAAATAACAGCAGTCGGTGATACAAAACAAAGAATAATGGGTTGGGCAGGTGCAATGCACAATGCTTTTGATGTGTTTAAAAAAGATTTTGGAATCGAACAACCTAATGAATTAGTTAGCAATAGAAGGTCATTAAAAAACCTCATAAATTATCAACGCATGATGGAAGCTTTTATGAATCATGCTGATATAAAGCCTGATATGATGTTGATTGAAAATGAAGGTTCAGCTAAGTTACTACAATTTGACGAAAGTAGTATTGAAGGGGCATATATAGCATTATGTATCCAGCAATGGATTATTGAAGGAGTAAATGAAAGAGATATATGTATACTGCTAAGAAACCCGGCTAAACAATATACAGACGATATCATTTCAGCATTGCAATATTTGAAAATACAATGTCGCCTTGAGAACGAGTATCAGGATCTTTTAAATGAAGCTGTAGTACAGTTACTTTTACAAATGCTAATGTTTGTCTGTAATAGAAAATCCATAGAAAGCTGGGCCACTACAATGGAGCTTCTATGTAATATAAGAGGAGTAAGTAAAAGAGGTGATGTTACACGGTTAGAAAAAGAACTTAGCCAGTTTATTAAATCTCATCGGGTAATTAAAGGAGAAATTGTCGATTATTTATATTCATTATTAAGTATATTTGGTGTCGATAAAATAAAGTCTTACTTTCCGCAGTATATGAGTGGGAATGGTTTAGAATATAGCATAGAATTACTTTCTCGCCACCTCGATAAGTTAGATGTAAAAGAAAACACATCAGAAGCCATTGATTTATTACTTGGCAATAAAACAATACCTCTTATGACCATCCATAAAAGTAAAGGGTTAGAGTTCAGGAAGGTCATCGTTGTGGGTCTTGAACCTGGTGCCTATTTTGGTAAAGAAGAAGAGCAAATAGAAAATCAAAAAACAGTCTTTGTGGCATTTTCAAGAGCCATTGAAGAAGTATTAATGACTCGTTGTAAAATAAGAAACAATAGTTATGGCAGGTCTTTCAAGCAGAATTGTAATGATATACCGTTAATAACAAACATGATAACTTATTGTGGTATCGAGGCTGAAGATTATCAAGGTTGAAAAATGATGGCGATTTCAGATCGCCATCATTTCTATTTTGTTTTTTGCATAGTAAAGTTGAAATTGCTTCCGATTTCGTTAATAACCTCCAATGTTAACTGGCTTTTTGAAGATTTTATTATTTTATAGGATTGGTTTTTCCCATCAGCCATATTCTCCTCAATAGTTGGTAACTTTTTATTGTTTATCACCTCTATTTTCAGTGGATCAAGATCTTCGTTATTTAAAGCCAGCTTCATAGGTTTTGTTTTTAGGCTATTTAATGATGTAATTAACTCATTATCATATAGTTCCCAATCACCAGCACCATCAGAAAGATAGTCTATTAATATATGGTCACCTGGAGCATTAGAGTTAATAGAGATACTGCCATGAAAGTTGTATTTTCCATTAGAGAAGAAGGTAGTTTTTCCATTAACCCTAACGGTATTCCCTTTTACGGTGTAAGAGTAATCAGATAGCCAGCTTCCTACAATACTGTCATATCTCTGAGTAGAAGGGGAGGTCGGGTTGTAGTACGCATAGATTGCGAATACTGTCGCAATAATCCCGCATAAAGAACCTATAACTCCTATTATCTTTAAAAAGGCAGAGATTTTTCGTACCATGAAACATTACTCATATAATATAGATCGTAAGATGAGTAATTTTATCATCATACAGTTGCCATTAACATAGTTGGTTAAGTTTTCGTACACTGTACATTTAAATATTTGCTAATTTCTTGTTTGTGCTTTACAAAACAAATTACACTTTTCTATTATTCATTTTATATCAATGAGTTACTAACTAAAGTAAATATAGGGGGTTATATATTCACCTTAAGGTGAATATATGGCCGATTGCTTTATTAAAGCCACGAGTAATAAGGTCATTGAAAATAATAGAAAATAAATTTGTAACTTGCTAAAAAATTATGTTACCTATAAATAAAAAAATAAATTGTGGGGTAATAATGAATAGGAGATATTCAGTAAAGAAGTTAATGGCGAGTGATGGAAGCAGATTTTGTATGATTTTGGATTCAAAAAACGGTTTGCCATTGTATTATCAAAATATATATCTTGGTTTGCTATATAAGCAAAAGAATAAGTCATTTAATACAGTATTGAGAAATGCTTACACTTTGATTGCTTTTGAAAATTATCTAATAGAATCAAATATAAATCTTATCGAAAGAATTAAATCTAAGACCTTCCTTAGCTTTACTGAAATCTATTCATTGTCAGAACAACTTAGAGTTAAAAATAAAAAACAAAAAGTTATAGATATAAAAGAGTATAAAAAGATCAATCAAGAAAATCTTCATTATAGATTGACAGTAATTAGTTCCTACATTTCTTGGATTTATGAATCATATTTTAGCACTACAATATATGAGACAAACATTATATTATAAAGTGTTAATTTACTTTTTCGTAAACATAAACCTAAATTAAACTCTCAACTCTATTTGAATAATGATTTTAAATCATTAGAAAAAGAGAGCTTAGACATTTTATTGCAATGTTTAGAACCTGAAAGCCAATACAATCCATTTGTCGATATCAGTTGCCGTAAAAGAAATCAACTCATAATCCTCATTCTTCAGGAAACTGGAATGCGAGGGGGTGAGCTATTGAACTTGAAAATTTCTGATTTTAACAAGGAGAAAAGATATCTTAAAGTTTGTAAAAGAGTGAATGACCCAGCAGATCCAAGGGTTTTTCAACCACTTGTTAAAACATTTGAACGAGAATTAAATATTAGCAAAAAATTGTCTATGCAAATCTCTTCATATATAGACAATGATAGGTCTTTGTATTCGAAAAGCTTAAATCATAATTACTTATTTATTACTCAAAAATCTGGTCCTACGGAAGGGTTTCCTCTATCAATAAGTGCATATCATAAGGTAATTAAGCAAATAAGTAGAATTGAATTCAATGGAGTATCTTTTCAAAATTTCACAGGGCATTGTCTACGGCATACATGGAACTATATTTACAGTTTGAAATACATAGGGGTCACTGATCAATACAGATTGACCCAATTAGATAGAATCAGATGCATAAGAATGGGGTGGAAAATGAACTCCAAAACGGCTTTGATTTACAATAATCGTTATATTAGCGAAGAAACTTTAAAAGCTTTTGAAGAGGCAGACTTGGTAAATAATAAAATCATAAATAAAATTGAAGGAGAAATAGATGAAAGCATTAATGTTAGAAAATTACTTGGTATTAAAAGCAAAAGATAGCAGAAATAATTTTAGTTTAAATGACAGTGTTTGGTTTCTGAGCAAAGATGTTAAATTAAATTTCTCATATTTTGAAAGCAACATTAATGCTAACTTATTAGCATCTATAAAAGATACACTTGCATATACTGCTGTTAATTTTAGTTCAGCTTATGCCAGAAAGTTTTTCTTTTCTATAAAGAAACTTGTTGTTTTTAATCAAGGGAAGTTGGACAAATTTGATTATGGGTTACTAAATAGATTTTACAATGCGTATTACAAAATAAGTTATACACATGTTGAAAGTTTAAAGTACTTTTTAATAAAACATTATGAGCTAAATGATGAATTCTTAGATCTAGAAATGCTGGATTTGATTTCCAAATGGAAAGTAACTAAGCCCAACAAGACAACTGCCTATATTGAGCGTAAAGAGTCGTTAAGACCATTATCAGAGTATGAATTGAAGAATCTAATCGGGTGTATGACAAAGGAATACAAGGAGGGAAGTATGACTATGAATGACTACCTTTTAGTCATGCTAATGATATATTCAGGTAGAAGACCAATGCAGATAGCCCAATTAAAAAGGAAGGATCTCTATGTCAAAAAAAATGGTAATTATTTAAACATACCCAGATTAAAGCAAGGAGATAGTTTCAGAACAGAATTTTCCGAATTGTGTATAGGGGATAATTTGTTCAATTCACTATCAGAACTAAAATCAGTAGTTAAAGTTTTTGTGCAGAGTGAGGTAGGAGATATATTAACTGAAGAGGAATTAAACAATTTACCCCTCTTTATTGATCCTTGTTTTTTTAATTCGGCTTACAAGCTTGATGAATTATATGAAAACAATTTCTTCAATTTGCATATGAGTTCTAAGAGAATAACCCGTAGGGTTCAGGCCGTTTGCAAGAGAGTAAGTAAAGATAAAAATAAAAAAATTAACTCTCGTCAACTTAGGGTTACATTAGCCACAAGGCTTGCACTTAAAGGTTATGGATTAGGAACGATAGCAAAAGCTTTAGATCATAGCAATTTGAAATCAGTATTGTCATATGCAAAAAACAATGAAGAGTTTTCATTCAGAATTGATCAGGCGATAAATGATTCAGTAAGTCCTTATATCGCTTCATTTTCAAAAAAAAGTGACGACATTACACTTGGGTTGGTTGACGATTTGATAATCATAAAAGAGCTTACTAAAGAATTAATAGCAGGTTATACGAAGCAAGCAGAGTTTGAAATTCTAACGGACTTTTCCTCAATCTTAGAATGCAAAATAAATAAAATAGTTGAATTGCTCAACTGGGAGGGCATGAATAATGAGTTATTATAAGAATTATGAAGTCTTAGCTAATGAAGTAAAGACACAGGCAAAAAAAGAAAATATTATAAATTGGGATGATTTGTCATGGGGTAAAGGGGTTTCATTTAAAAATAACAATCACATAAAAAGATACAACGAAATGGGAGAGCATTTTCAACAATTATCTAAAGTTATTATATACAGAGAATGCTTCCCTAATGTGGGCAAATCTTTGCTTTATTTAGCAACAATAAAAATAATGGAATATTCATTTATTAATATGAAAATAGAGCCACACATTGTCAATATTAACCCAGACATTATTAACGATATAATACTTCAAGGTGAAAAGAAATTCTCAAATGATCGGGCAGGGGCTATTGAGAAAGCATTAAAAAATATTTTAGATGTATTGGCTATCAATAACATAGTGAATCCAAAGCTTAGTAAGTTTAACTCCAGAGTGAGAAAAAATAGAAATAAAGCTATCAGAGATATTCCAGAACAAAATAGAGTTAAAAATAAATTACCAGAAGATAAAGTGATAGATCTTGTTGGTAGGGTTTTTAGTTCTAATGATAAAAGTCAAAGAGATATATTTACTACATCTATCATCGCACTGCTTCTTTGTGCTCCAACACGAATATCTGAGGTATTGAGCCTTGAAGTTGATTGTGAAGTAGAAGGGAAAGATAAAGAGGGGAAAGGAACCTATGGCATTCGTTATCATAGTGCAAAAGGCTATGGAGAAAATATCAAGTGGGTTCCAAGGAATATGCACTCAATAGCAAAATTATCCATTCAAAGATTAAAGGTATTATCAAGGATGGCAAGGTGTATAGCAAGCATACGAGAAAAAGGGGAGTTGGAGTTCTATAATAGTTTAGATACTGAAGAGAATGGAAGATATTTTCATGAAAAGTTGTATGAACTTTTAAATATAGATAGTAAGAAGTGCTTCAATGCTAAAACCAAAAATATTTTAATGCGGGTTGAGAGTGGGGTCCTTAGTGCAAAGGAGTTTTGGAATGAAGTTTTTAATTATAATGATAAAACTAAACCCTGGGATATATTTTCAAAAACGATAAAACTTAGTAATAGATTATTACTCCTAAATAAAGACCAATTACATTTGAAAAAAGGAGTCGATTTATTCTGTATCTTGCCCACAAGTGATAAGATATTTTATTCTGACTTTAAAAAAAGGTCAGGAAAGGAGACTACTTTAAATTTTTTTCAACGGCACAAGGCATTACATCCTAATGGTATGAAAGAGATTTTTAGTAGTCATCAGCCAAGACACCTTTTAAATACTCTTGCTCAAAGAGCTATGCTTTCTGATATAGAAATAGCTTTTTGGTCAGGGAGGAAAAATGTTGAACAAAATAATGTGTATGACAACCGAACTTGGGAGGAGTTGAGACAAAACGAACGAAGAGTATTGTTTGCTGATGAAATGATTTCGGAGTTAGGTGGAGGAAGTAAGGAAGAAATCATTTGCAAACTTAAGGACCATTTAAAAACGCTTGAAGAAAAAAACAATTTATACAGAAGCCAATATAATTCACAGAAAGCAAACTATGTTGAAAGAGAAATTCAAGAAGTTGGTAGAATTATAAATCATATTGTTAGTTATTATCTTAGAGGAGAACATAATGAGTAAAAAGTTTAACAAGGAAGATATTGAATTCGTTCTCGATAAAATAAATGGCTGGGAAGGTGATTTAACCTGGGTTAGTCTTTGTGATTCCGTAGAGGAACATTTCGGTAAAAAACCAACGAGACAGGCTCTTTCAAGACATACAGTAATAGCTTATGCATATCAGCAGAAAAAGAGAATTAAAGGTGAAACTGTTAAGCATATTAAAAGTGCTCAAAGTCTTGCCTATGCTTCGAATAAAATAAATAAATTAGAAAAAGAAAATGCGAGATTACTAAATGAGAATAATAGACTTCTTATTATGGTTAGAGACCTTCAGATGGTCGCATACAGCAAAGGTCTTAGAGAAGATCAAATTTTTTCCCAAAATAAAAAATAATTTTAATATTAATAGGTTTTGTCTATTGATATTTTTTAAATGTGTGGTAATTATATATGTATTGTCAGGAAGACAAAATCAAATTTTGCAAGGATGCAACTTATGAACAAAAACAATTTTAATTCAGTAATGACACTTGAAGAACAGCTTGTTGTCATCGTAGATAAATACATATCAAGACGGTACCTGTCGCACGATAAAAGTTTCTCTCATCAACTCTACCTAATATTTGTCGGTTATCATTTAAAATACTTTTACCCCAGAAGACAATATACGCGGTCAAATCGTAATATAGATAACATTATGACGATGTTTAGTTCTGTGTATAAATCTCTGACGAGTGGTTTATTAAGGCAATTAAATAATAAAGAAGCTGTTCTTCGTGAGTTAAACTCTCTCGTTAACTATATTGATAATAATCAAGAACGAGCAGAAGAAATCTATGCTACGGTCAGAGCACAATATGAAATGAAAATAATCGAGAAAGAGTTGACTCATGAGGTTCGCGTAAGAACCGTTAGGCTGTAGTAAAATAGCCCCTAAGTAGGGGCTAACAGAGAGTGTTTGGTTGCGACTGTTACTGAACTTCTTTCCATACACCATCAGCTTTAACTAATTTAATTGGCTTTGTCTGTTTATTGTTGCGAATAGAAGCATCTACAATGCAGTTATATACATTATTTGCTTCTTTTGAACAGCTAACTTTCTTCACATAATCTATTCTTAAAAGATATTTTTCTGGAATTCTTGAGTCAAGAGCTTTCATACTTGCATTTGATCTATCCACAACACTTTTGAAAGCATTATAAATATCTTTTTCTGATGGTTCGCTATTACAGGCTGTTAATAGAAAAGTAGAAAGAATGATCGTTAGCATAGCATATGCTTTCATGTTAAATCCCTTTTGTTCTTAATGTTGATGAGTGAAAACTGCTCTGTGTGAAAATTTTTTACGAATATATAATCTTGTAGAAATCATTAATGTTAACAAAATAACGATAGCTACTAAAAAACTTTGACTTATATAAAGTATAATGTAAGCAATGGCTAATAAAATAAATCCTATTAGTAAAGATAACCAAGGTGAGACCTCGCCATATTTGATGGTTGAATGACAGCCGGTACAAACACGGACACCAAACTGGCTCTCTTTGAAGCAGAACGGACACTTAATGGTTTCGTTATTCATATTAACTCCATTTTTACAATCGGTTCCTGATACTGCTATTGCTTAAAAATCATCAGGCTCTTTTCAGGGATTCTCGATGAATAATTATCTTTAGTAAAATCACTTGTACCGATCGATGTCTAAGTAGTGATAGGTATAGGCTATCATACTCTCAATATCGATCTGTAATAACGATCAATATTTTCTTGACTAAACACAAATTGTTCACTAGAAGGCAAAGTGCGGTTACAGAATTCATTTGTAATTGACTGTTTATAAATGAATTTTTCTTGCAGGTTTAAGATGATGTGCTGAATAGACTTCTAAGAAGTTTGTAGGAGTCTTATGAAGGATGCTCTTCCCATAACTTCTGAGAAGCTCTATGAGCCGTTGTAATAAAGGAACCCATCTACTGAGTCTGTGATGCTTTTGCCGTTGTACTGCATTCTTTTGAAGAATCTTTTCTACAATCTCGTTTCGTTTGCCTTCTCGGAGTTGCAGTTCGAGTTCAGCAAGTTTTTCACTGATACTTTCCTTTCTCTCAGTGGTTTTTAAAACTGTTGCAGGAACAGGAACAGGAACAGGAACAGGAACAGGAACAGGAACAGGAACAGGAACAGGAACAGGAACAGGAACAGGAACAGGAACAGGAACAGGAACAGGAACAGGAACAGGAACAGGAACAGGAGCAACTGACTTGGCATTTAGTAGAAGTGGGTTGTCGCGTTCAGGTTCGTAGTTGAGGATCTTTTGAAGATTCGCCCATGAATACATCTTCCCAAGCTGGGAGGCTTTAAATGCGATGTTTTGATATTCGAACGAGAATCCATTCATCTTTCCTGTTTTTGAGACATTCGCCGTCCATGAAACCTGAGCTTCTCTGATTCTTTTGATAAAAGTTTCTAGATTGGGTTTATCCTTCAAACATTTATCAATGATCTGTTGCAGGGATTTCTTGGGGCAGGGCAAGCCTGTCCGTTGAGAAAGCATCTCTTCATTACGTGAAAGCTTACGCTTTGTTTGTTTCGGTTGTACTCTTACTGCTGGGGTTTGAGTAAGGCCATGAGCGATTTCAAGTTCCTGAATTATTCGGCCACTGACTAAACTCTCATGCCGACCAAGATGAACTTTACCAGACACGGCATCGACTCTATTAGCAATGATGTGTATGTGCTGACCCATACTGTCGTCGTGTAATACATAACAACGAAGATGAGTGTCACTGAACCCCATTTGATCCATGTAATCGTCAGCTATCAGGTTCCATTGTTCGTTTGTAAGCTCTTCACCTTTAGGGAGGCGAAGCGAGTTATGCCAGGTTGGTTTTGCAATGTCAGTTCTGAGCTTACTTGCTGTGTCAAACTCTGCTATAAGTTCCTTTGCACGATCACCAGTCATGTTACCCCCAATAACCGTTGGGGTGCTTCTATGGTGAGAAACAGGCTTCAATACATACTTCACGACATTGATAAAGTTCTTATGCCTCTTTATCCGTTGCATTCCTTTCATGCAAAAATTACCTGGTAGGTAATTCAGAAGCTGTCAGACACAAACGAAGCTCTTTGATCTGTTTCTTGACTGCAAAGATCTCTGTTTTAGTTAACTCACTATTGCTGCTTTTGGCGTCAAGATGATTTATTAGTTTGTTTAGCTTTTGGGCTATGTCAGAAAGTGATTTCCAGGCCTCCAGGTTAATGGAGGGGATAACAGGAGGAAGCCTATCAAGGGAAGTTAAACGAAGCCATTCGCCTTTGCTTTTGTCACCTCTGTTTTTATTGAGAATATCCAATTCTTCTTTATTAAATCGAACACTGACACAGTGTATTCGCAAAGATTGATCAGTGGGGATATGATTGTTGATTGGTTTAAAATCATTTGTATAGGATAAGGTTATTGTATTACTCATAGAAACTCCTTTTCATATGTGTATGTTTGTATTCGCTTATAGTGAGCAATTCCTTTGCAACACTCTCACTATAGTTATATTTGAAATTATTTATAAGTCAAATAATTGTGTGATCAAACATTGTTTTTTTGATTCGTTTCTATGATAAAATACACTAACAATAATAGAGCTGTTTGCTCTAACAGTAAGAAGGTTAAAATGGAAAAACATAAAGTGTTTATCAGTTATCATCATGATAATGATCAGTGGGCTAAGGAAGAATTACTTACAATAAACAAAAGGTTCGGATTGTTTATTGATATGTCCGTTGGTACAGGAGATATTGACGAAGACTTACCTTCACAAGAAATCCGCGAAGAAATTAGAGATAATTACCTTAAAGATACTTCTGTTTTGATTCTATTAGTTGGTTCTGAAACAAAAAACCGAAAGCATATAGACTGGGAAATTTATTCCAGCATGTATAATGGAAAAGTCAATAAACAATCGGGAATATTGGTTATTACATTACCTGAGTCTGGTATGAATCGTACCCATGCTGGACATGGAAGTGAAGAGAAAGAAAAAATTCATACTGATATATCTTCTTGGGTAAATGCTACTGAAAGTTATGGTGAAGTTTTTGCAAACATGCCAGCCAGAATTCTCGCTAATCTGAGGAATCCTGAGGCTTATATCTCCGTTATTCCGTGGGATAAAATTGTTGATAACCCAGCAAAACTTTATGCACTGATAGATTGTGCTTTCCATGATAGAGCAAAAAACAAATATGATTTATCCCTACCAATGATGTCCAAAAATAGGTAGGGATAAAATTTAGAGTGGGATTGAACTACCAGTCCCACTTTTCAATATTCACATTGAATTTTGTTTTTACTTGATCCGAAAAAAAATTATTAACCTCTTTGAATCCACTAATTATAACTTCATAATCATAGTATAACTTCTGGACTGACCCTATTGGAGTATCGTAAAAGTATTTACCATCTTCATTAGGTAAAGGATTTTTGGATTCTGAAATGAATTTATACCATCTTCTGTAATTATTTTGGTGCTTGGTTAGGAATTTGTTAATTATCATTAGAAGATCATTAGTAAAATCGTAAAGCTCTTTATCTCTAATGGGATCTAGTATTTTCATTTCTTGTCGAAAGAATGTGTATGTTTGATAATAAGAATCTAAAACCTCAGAGAAATTGTCATATTCTTCACGGATAATAAATAAACTTCTTTTAGTATCAAGAAAACTTAGTACACTATTAATATATAATGTGCTTGTAGTGTTAAAAAGAATGTTCATCCCGCCAAAAGTAAGCTTTTCTATTTTTAACGAGTATCGTTTTCCTATAATAGACCTAACTACAAACCAAACTATAAACACACCAATTAAAAAAGTTAATAATGTGATTATTACTGGGAGGTTACTTTTTAGTTTTTCGGTAATCAACCAAGACCAGTCATAGAATGGTAGGCTTATTATGAAAACACAAACAATAAGTGTCCAAAATATCTCTTTTTTTGATAAAAAGTAAATAAAGGGTTTGCTACTTTTTATTCTTTCAATATTCATCATTACATTCCAGTGTATTTAACTAATCATTGAAATTTCATTGCCGATGTAACGTAGAGTTGTATGCAAGCCGTCTGCACAATTTTTACTCCGTCAGTATACTACGATGTTATTTTTGTGGGAATACACATCGTATAAAAATGTTTTTAGCTTCATTTTTTTCAACCGAAGGGCGAAAAACAAGGGACAAGAGAAGCTCCGCTTCTCTTAGTCATACCTTGCATATTAACATGCTCAAATGCTATTGACAGCAAGATTATAATTGATATGTATATATTATAAGGTTAAAGAGAGAGAGAGATGAAAAATAAAATAATCGTAGCAACCATGGTGGCAATTTATTTTATATTAATAATGTTTTTTGTTATTATATTGTGCAATGCAAGTGAGTTTAACATATTTAATGTTGAGGGGGCTTCTGAAATATATATAGCAATTTATAGTGCTATAATAGTCTCTTTTTTCACAACTCCGCTTGTGATTGTTTTTTTTGCCGTCATGCTAAAAAAATAAAATATTTTGCTTTTGATATTTTAATCCAGTTTTCATAAGTTTCACACATAGCTATGGTGGCTTTTATTGTATATAAAATCGTGTGCCCACATATCAGAATATATCCGACTCTGTTTTTCATCAGTAAGTCAAAAGCATCTAATGGGGTTAAATCTATAGTTTTAATAATCACCAAAGCTGTTGTAATAGCACTAATTGAAAACAATGTTGAATCATTTAAGGATTTTATTAAATCACGTTGCTCCTTATTTCGTGTTATTATTATGCAAATAGAGAATAATATAGGTACAATTAGTGGAACAAACAGCCAAATAATGTAATTAAGGGGCTGGAAGTAGACCCAGAACAAAATTAATGATGACATTAATATGCTGATCAAATAACCCCAAAATAAAAAACCATTCATATTCATTAATTTATGTAACATAACGATTAATATCCTTAAGTTAGCTCTTAGGTGTTTTTTAATTATTCTTGTACTTGTTTTTTACATTCTCAGGGTTTATCAATAAGGGATGTCTGGATATCATTGGGAATCCAAACACATCATCATTAGTCCAACCATTGGCTGAATATGATCTGAAATCCAAAGCGAACCCCTCATTGTCTATTTTTGAAACATAAAATACACAGTTTTTTAATTCTGGATCAGTGAATACAATTTTTTTTAGTTCTTCTATTTTATTCGTGTCCATGTTACAGCCTGTAGTTATAGAGCGAATTTGAGACTTTTTTATTTTAAATAGATGTATGGTATTGCCATTGTCCAAATGTACTATTTTATCAGCTTGTTCCAAAGGTTTTATGATCCTCCACTCTTTTTCATAACACCATTTCTTACCTTTAACAAAAAAAGGAAAAATGACTCCTGATTCTATGTCTTCTTGTGTGACCATTGGCCTTTCATGACAGTATGTTATTTTTGATATTTCAGTGTCATCAATAAAGTCACGATGGAATTCAATAATAAAACCTCTGTGTTCGTCTGTGTAATGGGACCACATTAATAAATTACGTCTTGGATCTTCTTCACTAAAAATTGCTACTGATGGTATTGAGCACATATCGTTAGAACTGGAAAGAGAAAGAATTCCATATTTATTACAGAACTTTGAATATTCAGTTTTATAGTGTCCAATTTTATTGAATCGTTTCCAGGAAAACTCATGATCACTTTCTGTGAATTCATGATTTTGAAAATCATACTCGGATTCTATCAGTTGAATATTGTAAGGGTCATGAGGAATTACTACAGGGTTAACTTCGAATGGGTCATTCAAGTCTTTAGGGGGAGTGAATCTAATATATCCATCTTTTAAAATATCAATTCTATCTTGTGTAACGAATTTCAAAAAACTGTATGGTGTTTCCATTATATCAACCATCTTTTATTTATTTTTAATAAACCTCATATAGCCATATGTTATCACTTTGAGTGTCTAATCTAAAGACTGGTGCATGAAAATCCGATATACCACTTTTTGTAGGGGAAGGCTCCCTGATAAGTATGCCAATTGTATTCTATAGTTCTTTTCTATAAATAAAATCATTAAAAATCATTGTGTTGTTGTATTTATATAATACTGCTGCATCATGGGCGTATGGCTGGAGAAGTCCTTATCTATGTCTTCATTCATATTGATTTTACTCGTTTTTTTAACCTTTCAGGTATTCATGCGGCCCCATTTAAACCCCTGTTAAACTCACATGAACCCGCAAATTTGTCGCTCACGTGTAGCGGGAGAATGTAAATGCTCTTCTCATCATTCTCGGGCTACAAACAAAGGTGGTTCGTTGAAAATAACTCTCAGAGAGACTTTTATTATCAATGAGTTAAGCGTAAAGGATTACGTCTGTACGCATTAGCTCTGGAAAAGTTGTTTTCGATGACCACAGGGAAGCTCCAGCGGGTTTCGGGGTCAGGTAAGTTTGACGAAAAAAACAGAGGTAATCCAGCGAAGAGTATCTTCCGGTGAGCTTAGCGTGATTGGGGTTCTAAAACAGGGTGGTGTAAAAAGCCCCGGCGTTAATCCACGCGGGGTTCCATCAACTCAATCAATAATTTTCCGTGCTCTACGTGCACGCAAACCTGCGAATGTGTGGTAAACCCGGCCTCTTCGAGCCAGTTGCCTTTGAGGCTAAGCGCGGCGTGCAGGCTATAGCGTTTAGGGACCTTGGTGTTGCGAATTTCGTGACGCTTTCTGAAATAGCCAACTTTTAAATAGCGGTGAGTTTTTGCAGTTGTCATAACGGGCTGTTGCTCCAGGTAATCATGTGGGCAACGTTAATCATGTCATTATCAAATGTCACGGGTGCGAATTAAAAACTGGAAGGAGGGCCGCAAATTTTAAATACAACAATGCAGAGATGAGGTGGCGAATAGAATAAATAATGCGATACATTTGTGGCAGGTATCGCATTGGGTACATAAATACATTTCAGCGTGATGTTTTAGATGAATTTATTGATAATCTTCTTTATGTTTAAGAATGTATTATTTGTTTTGACATTTTTTGCATGGTAGAAATAAATGTTCAGGGCATTGTTCGGGGTTTCCAGAATGTCAACCCCATCTATTTTATATAAACAGGCTAATTTGCGGGTCATTAATGCACTCCCATGACCAATATGAATATTGTAACACAAAGTTGACAGATCAAAATTATGCGGAATAAACGTAATATCACTATTAGGCTTGTTGATAATCTTCAGGAACTTTTTCTTGGTATAATCTAATAGCGAATCATTCCAGATAAACAGTGGAAAAGAAGACGACGCCAGGTCTATTCCCTTAGGGGACAATAAGACAATGTCGTCTCCTCGCCATTTGTCCGTAGAATCCCACATGCTATTGTTTAGCTCACGTAAAGAGAAAATGTAGTTATCACGACTGCTAAGGAGTTTATTCATATCTTCATAGTTAACGATTTTGCGTTGATGAATAATGTTAACCTTCTCAGCGGACAGGCCCATGATGATGGTTCGATAAAGAAGCTCCGGTACGCTAATATCGAATGTTAATGTATGCACGGGAGAGGGATCTTTGCACCGAATTTCAGATTCCATATTAATTAATTCATCATAAATGTTTTTACATTTGCTGTAATATTCAAAGGCGAGCTCTGTTGGTTGTAAGGTGCTGTAGGTTCTTTGAAATAATTTCCCACCAAGGCTTTCTTCCAGCTCACAAATAACTTTACTCAGCGGTGAGCGAGTGATGCACAATTTTTCCGCAGCCTTTGTGAAGTTACGTTCTTCCATTGTAACCATAAAGTAATGCATTTTTTTTGCTAAAAACGTCCCCATTTTTATTCCTTGTAGTCATTCAAAATAAGACATAGCTAAAATTTTACGAATCATTGGCATTGTGGATTTATGTTCACCTCAATGGATTGTGTATGAATATCTCGTGATGTTTAACCTCCTGTTATAAAACGTTAAAACGACAACCCGTCAGGTATCTTTTTTAGCTAACCCTGTATCATTTTATGAATAATGTAAACCCCCTCGCTGTGTATGATTTGCGTTCAATAGGTAAGGGTTAATGTGAGAGAGGACATTATGGCAATGCCTGTTACCGAACATACAGAGAAAACGGCAGCATTGCTGATTGCAGGCATTTTGGGGCTCAGCCATCATGAATCTGGAATTATTATTGGGGCATTTGCTGGCAGCCTGATTTTTGCGGTATCAGCGAGTAATAAAGCGATATGGGCGAGGGTGATTTTATTCACAGCATCGATGCTTACCGGGATTACCTCGGCAGAATTCGCCGCGTCGCTGCTTTCCTCTGTACTCAGTAAACTTCTTCAACATTCGGTAATTACGCCAGCACCGGTAGGGGCAACGCTTGCTGCTGCCGCATCTGTCAGATTATTGAAGTATTTGAGCATCTATCCCGCAAGGACATTAACAGCGCTAAATCGATTTAAAAGAGAAGAGAAGGAGTAACTATGGATAATTTTACGTTTAGCTCACGTAGTGAATCAAACCTTGAAGGCGTCCATCCGGACTTAATTCAGGTTGCACGCCGTGCGCTTGAATTAAGTCCAATGGATTTTGGTATTACTGAGGGGCTGAGAAGCTGTACGCGGCAGGCTCAGCTTTTCAAAAGTGGAAAATCTCAGACTATCAACAGCCGTCACTTAACGGGACATGCAATTGATATTATTGCCTATCCTACGCCAGCAGGTTCATGGGACTTTGCCGACTATGAGCTTATTGCGAGTGCATTCAAGCAGGCGGCCAGGGAACTCAATATTGCTGTTGAGTGGGGAGGTGACTGGAAGCAGTTCAAAGACGGTGTTCATTTTCAGCTTCCTTACGATGTGAATCCTGCGTGAAATAAAGGCCGTTTTAGTACGTTAATTATGCCTTCAATATTTAACCACAAAAATAAGTGAGGAAAAAATAGATAACTGTAGTGCCAAAATGGAACAAGCTCTATTTATTTGAACGTTACTATTACCCGCATCATTTTACCTCTGATAATTATCTCAGTGGAGATGATGAATATTATATTAAACCATTAAGGAAAATATCATGGCTAAACAATTAACGATTATGGGCGCGCGTACATTTAAAGCCTCCGATCCTGTTTTGAGTTATCCTGCACGTATCGTGGCATTCGATGCAGAGACGATGGATCCGGTTGACGCGACCTGGCAATATGCTGACAGCAGCACGAGCGTTCAGGGTAAGGAGTTTCTCGATCTCTATCCTGCACTTCTGTTGAATGTCTCTGCTGAAGGCTATGACCCCGTTATCATTAATTCAAATAACATCAATTTTATTGGCCAGATCGGTGTGGTGGCTATTAAAGATGATAAAACGGTTGCACAGTGGGGAGACGTCCAGTTCACTAATAAATATTTCCTGGATCCCGCTGATAATCATGATGTTTGCCAGGTTACAACGAGTATTAATTGTGCCTTCGCGCTGCGTACGGATAGCACCCTGCGCGCCTGGGGGGAGGAACAATACGGTGGCGTCTTGCCAGCTGATGTGTATTCCCGCACGGATATTCTTCGGAGTTCAGGATTCCCTTATGCTGGTCTTGCGCAAGGTCAATCCGCGCCTTATCTCGCTTCATGGGGAATGAACAGTCAGGGTCAATATGCGATTCCTGAAAACATTCAGGCCATGGATAACATCGTTCAGGTTCTGGGATCAATGTCCCGGGCGGTATTGAACGCCAATGGCCAGGTTTTTGCCTGGGGTGATGCAGAGGAAGGTGGACTGGTTCCTGCGGACATTGCCGCGCTCTCTGATATTACGATGCTGTTTGGTAACGACTATTCCTTCACGGCTCTGCGGAGTAACGGCCAGCTGGTTGCATGGGGTCTGGCTGAAAATGGCGGCGCGCTTCCGGATGATATTGCGGAATTGACCGATATTGTCAGGGTCTTCCCGGGTGCAACCAACTACGTAGCACAACGTGCAAACGGTAACCTTGTGGCATGGGGTTCAGATGCAGAATCCATCGCTATCCCGGCAGATATCGCGGCGATGACAAATATTGTGGATGTTAAATATGTATCGACGCCATTTGGACAATCTGCTTTCGTGGCGCTGCGTGATGATGGCACGGTTGTTTCCTGGGGCAGTGCGAATACCGGCGTTGTGCCTGTTCCTGAAGGCGTTGATAACGTCGCCGTCATCTGCGTGGCTCCTGAGTATTGTCTGGCACTGAAAAAGGACGGTACGGTGATGGGCTGGGGTAGCAACGATGTATTCAATGATCCCATTGTCGGAAAGTTAACGGATGTTAAAGCGATTTATGCCGAAGCGGACGTTGCTGTTGCGCTGAAAGGTGATAATACGATCGTCGTTTGGGGGAACGCTCTTCACGGTGGCAGTATGCTAGAGGTCCCTGACGGTGTTCAGGGCAATATCTCGTATACCGTTGCTTCAGCATAATGCGTGATGGGGATCTGCGGCCCTGGCCGTGGATCCTTTTTACCTATAGTTGTATTATTTATGCATCTTATGCTTTGAGAAAATGTCATGTCAGGAAAACGGATTGCGCGCGAGAAGGAGACCCTTCGCAAGATGATTGCGCTGTATGAGGCGAAATGTCCGCTGGCGGTCAGCGAAGAGGGGCATTATCAGGCGCTCAACGCCTATGCCGATAAGCGCCTGGATAAATGTGTTTTTGGTGAGGAAAAGCCTGCCTGTAAACAGTGTCCGGTGCACTGCTACCAGCCCGCAAAGCGTGAAGAGATGAAGCAGATCATGCGCTGGGCGGGGCCGCGCATGCTATGGCGTCACTCCATTTTGACCGTTCGCCACCTGATTGACGACCGCCGCCCGGTGCCTGAATTACCGGAAAAATACCGTCCCAAAAAATAGCGACAGCTAAGCCTCCAGGCTCTCTTTATCAATGCCCAGCCGCTTCATGCGCGACAGCAGCGTGGTGCGTTTTAGACCCAGGCGCTGTGCGGCACCCTTCGGCCCGGCGACCACGCCGTTAGTCTCTTTTAGCACGCGCACGATCAGCTGATACTCATCTTCTCCCTCTTTCGCTATCTCGGCCTGCGCTGCCGGGGTATCTGGCGCGATCGTTTCCGGTAAAGAAAGCTGCAGCACGTTCCCGCGCGTCAGCAGCACCGCGCGTTCGATGACGTTTTCCAGCTCGCGCACGTTGCCGGGCCACTCCATCGATGAGAGGGTGCGCAGCGTCTCGGCAGGAATACTGTCGATATTGCGCCCCATCCGGCGGGCAATCTTCGCGGTAAACGCTTTGACCAGCAGGGGGATATCTTCCGGACGTTCGCGCAGCGGCGGCAGGAAGATCGGGAAGACGTTCAGGCGATAGTAAAGGTCGCTGCGAAACTCGCGGTCGGCGACCATTTTTTTCAGGTCGCGGTTGGTGGCGGCAATCAGCCGCACGTCGGTCTGGATAAGCTTGTTGCTGCCAAGGCGCTCAAACTCCTGCTCCTGCAGGACGCGCAGCAGCTTCGGCTGCAGCTCCAGCGGCATATCGCCCACTTCGTCGAGGAACAGCGAGCTTTTGTCCGCCAGCTCAAAACGCCCCAGCCGCTGGCTGCTGGCGCCGGTGAATGCGCCACGCTCGTGGCCGAAGAGATCGCTTTCCAGCAGCCCCGCGGGCATTGCGGCGCAGTTCATCTTCACCATCCGTCGGCTGTTGCGGTTGCTCAGGTTGTGGATGGCGCGGGCAATCAGCTCTTTCCCCGTACCGGTTTCGCCCAGAATCAGCACCGTGCTGTCGCTTTGCGCCACCATCTCAACCTGCTTGAGGACGCTGTACATGGCGTCGCTGCGGCCGATGATTTCACCAAACTCGCTGTCGACGTTGTTGAGCTGTTCGGTCAGGGCCAGGTTCTCATCCACCAGCCGCTCTTTCAGGCGGTGGATCTCCTGATAGGCAAGGGCGTTATCCAGGGCAATGGAGATACGCTCGGCGATCTGGCGCAGCAGCTTCAGGTTGGCGGTGGTAAACACCCCTTCCTCGCACTGGGCCAGCTTCAGCACGCCCAGCATGGTGTTGCCGGACATCAGCGGCAGCAGGCACAGGGTCTGGATCTTGTTGCCCCAGGTGTTGAACAGCATCCGCTCGTACGGCGCAACCGGATCCTGCTCGCTCAGGTTGAGCAGGAGGATCTCTTTGCTTTTGAAGACTCGCTCAGAAAGGGTGCCCGCTTCGTCCACTTCGCTCTGCTCGTGTGCCGGGTTGGCTTCATCGAGATAGTGGGTGGAGTAGATGTTCAGCTTGCCCTTGCGATGGCCGCGCAGCGCGATGCTGATGGCGTCGATTTTGAAATAGTGGTGGATCTCTTTCGAGACTTCGCTGACCAGCTCATCCATGTCGAGCCGTGACAGCACGGCGTTGGTGATGGCGACCAGAATGCGGAAGTTATCGCGCTCGCGGCTCAGCAGATCGTAATCGACATTATTGGTGACGCGGCTTTGGATCTGCTCCGCCACCACGGCCACAATCTGGGTAAAGGTGTGCAGGCGCTCGTATTCCGCCTCGCGCCAAGGCTGGTCGGTGGTGCGGATAAACTCGCATCCGCCAAAAATCTGCCCCTCTGCCGCCAGCGGCAGCATGCAGTAATGCCCGAAAGGCTGATAGAGTTTGCTCTCCGCCAGCCTCGGCCACGCCTGGCGAAATTCCGCAAAGCTGCAGTGCAGCACTTCTGGCCGGGAAAGTATGCGGCGCACCGGTCCATGTGCCAGATAGGTTTCGTCTTCGTATTCAAACGGTTGGCCATTATCCCGCGCGGAGTAGTAGCTCGCGCGATGGGTTCCGCTATGCCAGAGAACAATCGCGGCGCTGTCCGCCAGCGCCGATTGCCTGACCAGCCGCGTCAGGGCATCGCTCAGCGCACCGAGGTCGGGCTGTTGTAAAAGTGTGCGCGTGATGTCAAACAGGCCCTGCTGTCCAAGATCGCTCATCGGTGTATACGGCATAGTGCTTTCCAGTAGAAACGAGCAAAAAATTCCATGCTGGCCGCTTGTGGCGCGGCCTAGCAAATACGGGGTAACGGTTCAGCGTGCGGCAGATCCAGCGTGCGCTTCACGCCGTAAAGCCCGGTCAGGCGCACCCCTTTGCGCTCAACCACTTCGCCAATCATCGCCGCCTCTTTTCCTGACGGATGCGCCCGCAGCTGTTCCAGAACGGCCTCGGCTGCGGCACGTTCAACGCCAATCACCAGCTTGCCTTCGTTGGCGAAGTTAAGCGGGTCAAGGCCCAGCAGCTCGCACAGCCCGCGAACGGCAGGCTTAACGGGCAGGCCGCGCTCGGTGAGTTCAATCCCGTACCCGCAGCGTGCCGCAAACTCATGAACCACGGCGTTGACGCCGCCCCGGGTGGCGTCCCGCAGGGCCTTCACGCCGGGCACGGCGCGCAGCGTCTGGATCAGCGGGGTGAGCACCGCGCAGTCGCTGCGCAGTTCCCCGTCCAGCCCCAGGCCTTCTCGCAGGTTCAGGATGGTGGCACCGTGGCAGCCCAGCGTGCCGGTCACGATCAGCACGTCGCCCACGCTAAGGCGCTGCGCGCCCCAGTGAATATCGGCGGGGATCGCCCCCATGCCCGCGGTGTTGATGAACAGCTTGTCGGCCGCGCCGCGCTGCACCACCTTGGTATCGCCGGTGACGATCGCGATCCCCGCCTCGCGCGCGGTCTGCGCCATGCTGTTGACCACCGCCGCGAGCGTCGCCATCGGCAGCCCCTCTTCAAGTATAAACCCGCAGGAAAGGTAGCGCGGAACGGCGCCGCTGACGGCAAGGTCGTTGGCCGTGCCGCAGACGGCGAGCTTGCCGATATCGCCGCCGGGGAAAAACAGCGGGTCAATCACGTAGCTGTCGGTGGAGAAGGCCAGCCTGTCTCCGTGCGCGGTGAGGGTGGCGAGGTCAATGCGCGCCTGGTCTTCCTGCTCGGCGAGCCAGGGGTTGTTGAAGGCTTCCATAAACAGCCGGTTAATCAGCTGCTGCATCGCCTGTCCGCCGCTGCCGTGCGCCATTTCAACCGTATTCATGCTTCACTCTCCTGGTTGCGATACTGATACCACGCGGCACACGCCCCTTCGGAGGAGACCATCAGCGCGCCAAACGCCGTTTGCGGGTTACAGGTGTTGCCAAATAACGGGCATTGATGAGGTTTACACTTACCGGTGAGCACGTCGCCACAGCGAGAGCGGGGGTCGTCGCAAACCTCCTGCGGCTGCGGGCGGAAATGCGCTTCGGCGTCAAACGCGCGATAGGCTGGCGTCAGGCGCACGCCGGATTCGGCAATCAGCCCCAGGCCGCGCCACTCGCTGTCGCCCTCAACGCTAAACACGTCGGCTATCGCCCGCTGTGCCCGTTCATTTCCCGCATCCGGCACCACGCGGCGGTACTGGTTTTCCACGGTACTCAGGGCCGCTATTTTCTGCTCAACCAGCATGGCCACACCTTGTAGTAGATCAAGTGGTTCGAAACCAGCGACCACTAACGGACGATTGTACTGTTCAGAGATGAAACCGTAGGCGTCTGTGCCAATCACCATGCTGACGTGGCCCGGCGCCAGAAAGGCGTCAATGCCGTTTCCCGGCTCTTCCAGCAGGCTGCGCAGGGTGGGGATGAGCGTTATGTGCTGGCAAAAGAAGAAAAAGTTACCGACGCCGCGCGCTTTCGCCTGCTGCAGCGTGATGGCGGTGGCGGGCATGGTGGTTTCAAACCCCAGGCCAAAAAACACCACCTTACGCGCGGGGTGGTTCTCTGCCAGCGTCAGGGCATCCATCGGCGAATAGACGATCCGCACGTCCGCGCCGCGCGCTTTCGCCTTCAGCAGCGAGCCGTTTTTCCCCGGCACGCGCATCGCGTCGCCAAAGGTGCAGAAAATGACGTCGGGCCGGCTGGCAATTTCAATACAGCTGTCGATGCGCCCCATCGGCAGCACGCACACCGGGCAGCCGGGGCCGTGGATAAACTCGATGTTCTCCGGCAGCAGCTGGTCGAGGCCAAATTTGAAGATGGCGTGCGTGTGTCCGCCGCACACCTCCATGATCCGCAGGGGGCTCTCTTTCGTGTAGTCCAGCAGCGCCGCGCGCGTTTTCAGGTGTCCGATAAGCTGCAGCACCTGCTCCGGGGCGCGGTATTCATCAACGTAACGCATGTGCTACCGCTCCTCGCCGTACAGCAGGGCGCCCACGTCAGGCTCCACGTCGAACATGTTTTGCAGGGCGTCGAGCGTGTCGCGGGCTTCCGCTTCGTTAATCACGCTCATGGCAAACCCTACGTGGACCAGCACCCACTGGCCGAGGCGCGACGCGCCCGCCTCATCGGTGCTGCCCACCAGCGTCAGATCCACGTCGCGCAGAATGCCGCAGACCTCGACTTTGGCCTGATTACCGTCGATAGAGTGAATTTGTCCGGGCACGCCTATGCACATCGTTCGCTCTCCAGCCAGTTTAGCCATGCGTCCATGCCGTCGCCGCGCGTGGCGGAGACCAGCAGGATCTCAATCTCCGGATTCACCTCGCGGGCGTACGCCAGGCACTTGTCCACGTCAAAATTCAGGTACGGCAGCAGGTCCACTTTGTTCAGCAGCATGATCGACGCGGCGGCAAACATGTGCGGGTACTTCAGCGGTTTGTCTTCGCCTTCGGTTACCGACAGCACCGCCACCTTGTGTCGTTCGCCCAGGTCGAAGCTCGCCGGGCAGACCAGGTTGCCGACGTTTTCAATAAACAGGATGCCGCTATCTTCAAGCGGCAGGCGCGGCGCGGCGTCGGCAATCATCTGGGCATCCAGGTGACAGCCCTTGCCGGTGTTAACCTGAATCGCCGGGGTGCCGGTTTCACGAATGCGCGCGGCGTCGTTTACGGTCTGCTGATCGCCCTCGACTACCGCGCAGGAGACGCGCCCGTTGAGGCGCTTGAGCGTTTCCGTTAACAGCGTGGTTTTACCGGAGCCGGGGCTGGAGACCAGGTTCAGCACCAGCTGTTTGCGGGCGGCAAAGCGCGCGCGGTTGCGGGCGGCAATCTGGTTATTTTTGTCCAGCACGTTAATTTCCACGTCCAGCATCTGGCGCTGGCTCATGCCCGGCGCGTGGGTGCCCGCCTCGCCGTGGCCGTAATGCAGATCGCCCGCTTCGGAGCGTTGCGGCGCAAAGGTAATGCCGGTCAGGGCTGCCGCAGGACGCGGGGCTGGAGAAAAGGGCGCCGAGCGAAACGCGGAGTGGGGGCGATGCTCATCCCCTTCTATATACCGGTTGCCTTCGGCGCAACCGCAGGTGCTACACATACTTTACTCCTTCTCGATTTCGAGGCGTTGGATCTGCATGCCGTCATCCGCCACGATGCGTAGGCCGGTGCTCCGACACTGCGGGCAGCGCTGAACCTTTGATGACAGCAGGGTGACGTACTGCTGGCACTGCCCGCACCAGCACTCCGCCTGCTGTTCTTCAATATGGAGCTCGCAGCCTTCCGCCAGCGTGCCGCGGCATACCAGTTCAAAGCAGAAGGTCAGGGCGCTGGTCTCGACGCAGGAAAATGCCCCGACCTTCAGCCAGACGCCGGTGACGCGCTTCGCGTGGTTTTGCACTGCCTGTTGCTCAATCAGTTCCAGAGCCCGCTGGCAGAGGGTGATTTCGTGCATGACGCCTCCTCAATGAATTGCGCCATTGGAATGCAATAACGGTGCCAGCTTGATTTCTGTTAGGGCGTGACGATGTCAACGCTGTCGAAATGACACGTCGACATCGCGGCGTTGACAGCGGCCATGGGATTAAATTTATTTAAAATCATATAGATAAAAACTGGCATGGAATCTGCTTAACAGCCGCTATCTCCATTAACCGGATACCTTTTATGACTATTTGGGAAATCAGCGAAAAAGCGGATTACATCGCGCAGCGTCATCAGCAGCTGCAGGACCAGTGGCACCTCTACTGCAACTCTCTGGTTCAGGGCATTACCCTCTCAAAGGCGCGTCTTCATCACGCGATGAGCTGCGCGGCGCAGGGCGACATGCGTTTTATCCTCTTCGGCCATTTCACCATCAACGTGACCCTGGCGGATAACTTCAACAGCCACACCATTGAGTATCACCTCGAGACAAAAGACGGCGAAAAACAGTGTATTGCGAAGGCGCAGCTGATGGCCGACGGCATGGTCGACGGCCACGTCAGCAACCGGGATCGCCAGCAGGTGCTGGAGCACTACCTGGAAAAAATCGCGCCGGTCTATAACGGCCTCTACGCCGCCGTTGAACACGATCTCCCGGTCAACCTGACGCAGCTGATGGGTGGAAACGCCTCAGCGAACGTGGCCTGACTCCTGCGTGTCGAGAAGTGTCGACAAGACAGTTTTTCGTCAAAAATGACCATCACCAGAGGATAACCCGGTGAACCGTTTTGTAATTGCTGACTCGACGGTCTGCATTGGCTGTCGAACCTGCGAGGCGGCGTGTTCGGAAACGCATCGCCTGCATGGGCTGCAGTCCATGCCGCGCCTGCACGTCATGCGTAATGAAAAAGAGTCTGCCCCGCAGCTCTGCCACCACTGTGAAGATGCCCCCTGCGCGGGTGTTTGCCCGGTGAATGCCATCACCCGCGTGGATGGCGCGGTCCAGCTGAACGAAAGCCTGTGCGTAAGCTGCAAGCTGTGCGGCATCGCCTGCCCGTTCGGCGCGATTGAATTTTCCGGCAGCCGTCCGCTGCACGTTCCGGCGAACGCCAACTCGCCAAAAGCCCCGCCCGCGCCACCGGCGCCGGCACGCGTCAGCACGCTGCTGGACTGGGTACCCGGCATCCGCGCCGTGGCGGTGAAGTGCGACCTGTGCAGCTTCGACGAGCAGGGCCCGGCCTGCGTGCGCACGTGTCCGACGAAAGCGCTCATTCTGGTTAACATCCGCGACATCGCCCGTACCAGCAAGCGTAAACGCGAGCTGACCATCAACAGTGATTTTGGCGACCTTTCCCTGCTACAGGCGCTCAACGAGGGGGCGAAATGAACGCGGCAATGATGATGACCAGCGCGGTAGCCTGTTTTGCGGCCGCCGCCGTTCTGGCACTTCTCTTCTCATTCCATAAAACCCTGAGCGGCGCGATCGCCGGGATCGGCGGGGCGGCAGGTAGCCTGATGACGCTGGCTGCAGGCGGCGTTGTCCTGCTCGGCGGCCACTCCGTCGAGGCCGTGATGCCGCTGATTCGCCACGGCGTCGCGATGACGCCGCTGAACGCCATCTGGCTGGTGACCTTTGGCCTGTGCGGGCTGTTTATCAGCCTGTTCAATATCGACTGGCACCGCCATCCGCACGCCAACGCTAACGGCCTGCTGGTGAACCTGCTGATGGCGACGGCGGTCTGCACCGTTATCGCCAGCAACCTCGGGGCGCTGGTGGTGATGGCGGAGATCATGGCGCTCTGCGGCGTGTTCCTGACGGGCTGTAGCGTCTCCGGCAAGCTGTGGTTTGCGCTGGGACGCCTCGGAACGCTGCTGCTGGCGCTGGCCTGCTGGCGGGTATGGCAACGCTTCGGCACGCTGGACTTCTCCGCGCTCAACGGCCATCCGCTGGGGAACGACGTCTGGCTGCTGGGCGTGCTCGGCTTTGGCCTGCTCGCCGGGATCATCCCGCTGCACGGCTGGGTGCCGCAGGCGCATGCGAACGCCTCCGCGCCCGCCGCCGCTCTGTTTTCTGCGGTGGTGATGAAGGTCGGCCTGTTCGGCATTCTGGCGATTACGCTGACCGGCGGACAGCCGCCGCTGTGGTGGGGCGTCGTGCTGCTGATTGCGGGCACGATCACCGCGTTCGTCGGCGGCCTGTACGCGCTGATGGAGCACAATATCCAGCGCCTGCTGGCGTACCACACGCTGGAAAACATCGGCATCATCCTGCTCGGTATCGGCGCGGGCGTGACCGGGCTGGCGCTGAACCAACCGGCGCTGATTGCCGCCGGGTTTATCGGCGGTCTCTATCACCTCGTCAACCACAGCCTGTTTAAAAGCACCCTGTTCCTGGGCGCGGGAAGCGTCTGGTTCCGCACCGGCCATCGGGATATCGAAAAGCTCGGTGGGATCGGCAAAAAGATGCCGGTGATCTCACTGGCGATGCTGGTCGGGCTGATGGCGATGGCCGCGCTGCCGCCGCTGAACGGCTTTGCCGGGGAGTGGGTGATCTACCAGTCCTTCTTCGCCCTCGGTCAGAGCGACGCCTTTATCGCGCGCCTGCTCGGCCCGCTGCTGGCGGTCGGGCTGGCGATTACCGGGGCGCTGGCGGTGATGTGCATGGCGAAAGTCTACGGCGTGACCTTCCTCGGCGCGCCGCGCACCCGCGAAGCGGAAAACGCCTGCTGTGCGCCGGTCTTAATGGGAGTGAGCGTGGTCGCGCTGGCGCTGTGCTGCATCGCGGGCGGCGTGGCCGCGCCGTGGCTGCTGCCGCTGCTGGGCCACGCCATTCCGCTGCCGCTGACCGTGGCGAACACCACCGTTTCCCAGCCGATGATTGCGCTGCTGCTGATTGGCGCGCCGCTGCTGCCGCTCGTGCTGATGCTGTGCTTTAAACGTGACCGGCTCGCCTCCCGCTCGCGCGGCGCGGCGTGGGCCTGCGGCTACGAACACGAGCAGTCGATGGTCATTACCGCCCACGGCTTCGCCATGCCGGTGAAGGAGAACTTCGCCGCCGTGCTGAAGCTGCGCCACTGGCTCAATCCGGTGGGCTGGGTACCCGGCTGGCAGAGCGCCGCCGCGCCCGCGCTGTTCCGCCGTCTGGCCGTCATCGAGCTGGCGGTGCTGGTGGTCATTGTGATTTCACGAGGAGCCTGACATGAGTCTGTTACTGGCAATTCTTCAGGCGCTGGTGCTGTTCGCCGCGGCGCCGCTGCTGTCGGGCATTACGCGCGTGGCGCGCGCCCGGATGCACAACCGCCGCGGGCCTGGCGTACTCCAGGAGTACCGCGATCTCTTCAAGCTGCTCTCTCGCCAGAGCGTGGCCCCGGATGCCGCAGGCTGGGTCTTCCGCCTGACGCCGTTTGTGATGGTGGGCGTGATGCTCACCATCGCCACCGCGCTGCCGGTGGTCACGGTGGGGTCGCCGCTGCCGGTGCTCGGCGATCTGATTACGCTTATCTATCTGTTCGCCATCGCCCGCTTCTTCTTTGCGATTGCGGGTCTCGACACCGGGAGTCCGTTTACGGGCATCGGCGCCAGCCGCGAGGCGATGCTCGGCGTGCTGGTTGAGCCGATCCTGCTGCTGGGGCTGTGGGTCGCCGCGCAGGTCGCAGGCTCCACCCATATCAGCTTTATCACCGATACCGTTTATCACTGGCCGGTTTCCCGCTCCATTCCGCTGGTGCTGGCGCTCTGCGCGTGCGCGTTCGCCACCTTTATCGAGATGGGTAAGCTGCCGTTTGACCTCGCGGAAGCCGAGCAGGAGCTGCAGGAAGGGCCGCTTACCGAATACAGCGGCTACGGCTTTGCGGTGCTGAAGTGGGGCATCAGCCTCAAACAGCTGGTGGTGCTGCAGATGTTTGTCGGCGTCTTCTTCCCGTGGGGCCAGATGACGCACTTCTCCGCGGGCGGTCTGGTGCTGGCCGTCGTGGTTGCCGCCCTCAAGCTGCTGGTCGGCGTGCTGGTGATTGCCCTGTTTGAAAACAGCATGGCGCGCCTGCGTTTTGTCGAAACGTCGCGCATCACCTGGGCCGGTTTTGGTTTTGCATTTTTAGCGTTCGTCTCCTTGCTGGTGGCGTGATTAAAGAGAGTGTTTATGTCTGAAGAAAAGAAAGGCCAGCAGTACCTCGCCGCGTTGCATCAGGCCTTCCCCGGCGTGGTGCTGGATGAAGGCTGGCAAACCAAAGACCAGATCACGATTACCGTGAAGGTGAACTACCTGCCGGAAGTGGTGGAGTTTCTCTATTACCAGCAGGGCGGCTGGCTGTCGGTGCTGTTCGGCAACGACGAGCGCCAGCTGTGCGGCAATTACGCGGTGTACTACGTGATGTCGATGGAGCAGGGCGAAAAGTGCTGGCTCACCGTGCGCGTCGAAGTCGACCCGAACAAGCCGGAATACCCGTCCGTCACCCCGCGCGTGCCCGCTGCCGTCTGGGGCGAGCGCGAAGTGCGGGACATGTACGGCCTGGTGCCGGTTGGCCTGCCGGACGAGCGCCGTCTGGTGCTGCCGGACGACTGGCCGGACGAACTCTACCCGCTACGTAAAGACAGCATGGACTATCGCCAGCGCCCGGCGCCGACCACCGACAGCGAAACCTATGAGTTCATCAACGAACTCGGCAGCAAGAAGAACAACGTGGTGCCAATCGGCCCGCTGCACGTCACCTCCGACGAGCCGGGCCACTTCCGCCTGTTCGTCGACGGCGAGAACATTATCGACGCCGACTACCGCCTGTTCTACGTCCACCGCGGCATGGAAAAGCTGGCGGAAACCCGCATGGGCTACAACGAAGTGACCTTCCTCTCTGACCGCGTGTGCGGCATCTGCGGCTTTGCCCACAGCACCGCCTACACCACCTCGGTGGAGAACGGCATGGGGATCGTGGTGCCGGAGCGCGCGCAGATGATTCGCGCCATTCTGCTGGAGGTGGAGCGCCTGCACTCGCACCTGCTGAACCTCGGCCTGGCCTGCCACTTCGTCGGCTTTGACTCCGGGTTTATGCAGTTCTTCCGCGTGCGCGAAGCGTCGATGAAGATGGCGGAGATCCTCACCGGGGCGCGCAAAACCTACGGGCTGAACCTGATCGGCGGGATCCGCCGCGACCTGCTGAAGGACGACATGATCCAGACCCGCCAGCTGGCGCAGCAGATGCGCCGGGACGTGCAGGAGCTGGTGGACATGCTGCTCAGCACGCCAAACATCGAGCAGCGCACCGTGGGGATTGGCCGTCTCGATCCGGAAATTGCCCGCGACTTCAGCAACGTCGGCCCGATGGTGCGCGCCAGCGGCCACGCCCGCGACACCCGCGCCGATCACCCGTTCGTCGGCTACGGCCTGCTGCCGATGACCGTGCACAGCGAGCAGGGCTGCGACGTCATCTCGCGCCTGAAGGTGCGCATCAACGAGGTGTTCACCGCCCTGAACATGATCGACTTCGGTCTCGACAACCTGCCGGGCGGCCCGCTGATGGTGGAGGGCTTCACCTACATTCCGAACCGCTTTGCCCTCGGCTTTGCCGAAGCGCCGCGCGGGGACGATATTCACTGGAGCATGACCGGCGACAACCAGAAGCTCTACCGCTGGCGCTGCCGCGCGGCCACCTACGCCAACTGGCCAACCCTGCGCTACATGCTGCGCGGCAACACCGTGTCTGACGCGCCGCTGATCATCGGCAGCCTTGACCCGTGCTACTCCTGCACCGACCGCATGACCGTGGTGGACGTGCGCAAGAAGAAAAGCCAGGTGGTGCCGTACAAAGAGCTTGAGCGCTACAGCATCGAGCGTAAGAACTCGCCGCTGAAATAAGGACTCGCCATGTTTACCTTTATCAAAAAAGCGATAAAAACCGGCACGCCCACCAGCCGCTATCCGCTGGAGCCGATGCCGGTGGATAAAAACTTTCGCGGCAAGCCGGAGCACAACCCGCAGCAGTGCATTGGCTGCGCGGCCTGCGTCAACGCCTGCCCGTCGAACGCCTTAACGGTGGAAACGGATCTCAAAACCGGCGAGCTGGCCTGGCAATTTAACCTCGGGCGCTGCATCTTCTGCGGCCGCTGCGAGGAGGTCTGCCCGACGGTCGCCATTCGCCTGTCGCAGGAGTACGAGCTGGCGGTGTGGAAGAAAGAAGACTTCCTGCAGCAGTCGCGCTTTGACCTGTGCCACTGCCGCGTCTGCCGGCGTCCGTTCGCCGTGCAAAAAGAGATCGACTACGCCATCGCGCTACTGCAGCACAACGGCGATGCCCGCGCGGAGCAACACCGTGAAAGCTTTGAGACCTGCCCGGAATGCAAGCGCCAGAAATGCCTGCTGCCGTCCGACCGCATTGATATCACCCGCCATATGAGAGAGGCCAGCTAATGGAAAATTTACTCGGCCCGCGCGACGCTAACGGCATACCGGTGCCGATGACGGTGGAGGAGTCCATCGCCAGCATGAAGGCGTCGCTGCTGAAAAAAATCAAACGCTCGGCCTACGTCTACCGCGTGGACTGCGGCGGCTGCAACGGCTGCGAGATTGAGATCTTCGCTACGCTGTCGCCGCTGTTTGACGCCGAGCGCTTCGGCATCAAGGTGGTGCCGTCCCCGCGTCATGCGGACATCCTGCTGTTCACCGGGGCCGTCACCCGCGCCATGCGCTCGCCCGCGCTGCGCGCCTGGCAGTCCGCGCCGGATCCGAAAATCTGCATCTCGTACGGCGCCTGCGGCAACAGCGGCGGCATCTTCCACGATCTCTACTGCGTCTGGGGCGGTACCGACAAAATCGTGCCGGTCGACGTCTACATTCCGGGCTGTCCGCCAACGCCTGCCGCGACGCTGTACGGTTTTGCCATGGCGCTCGGCCTGCTGGAACAGAAAATCCACGCCCGCGCGCCGGGCGAGCTCGACAACCAGCCAGCCACTATCCTGCACCCGGATATGGTGCAGCCGCTGCGGGTGAAGGTTGACCGCACGGCGCGCAGGCTGGCGGGCTACCGCTACGGTCGCCAGATTGCCGATGACTATCTGCGCCTGCTGAGCCAGGGCGAACATCAGGTGGCGCGCTGGCTGGAGGCGGAAAACGACCCGCGCCTCAATGAGATCGTGGCGAACCTGAACAGCATTGTGGACGAGGCGCGTATCCGATGAGTGAAACGGTGGTGTTCAGCCAGCTGAGCCGTAAGTTTATTGATGAGAACGATGCCACGCCGGATGCGGCGCAGCAGGTGGTCTATTACAGCCTGGCGATTGGGCACCACCTCGGGGTGATTGACTGCCTGGAGGCGGCGCTGAGCTGCCCGTGGCCGGAATACCTGGCGTGGATTGCCACGCTGGAGGAGGGCAGCACGGCGCGGCGCAAGATGGAGGGCGTACCGAAGTACGGCGAGATCGTTATCGACGCCAACCACATTGCGATGCTCGCCAACGCCTTTGACGCGGCGCTCGGCAGGCAAACCCCGGAGCAGCAGGCGTGGAGCAAAACGCTGCTCGGCATGCTGCATGATATTCATCAGGAGAGCGCCATCTACCTGATGGTGAGGAGATTACGTGACTGACGTTTTACTGTGTGTCGGCAACAGCATGATGGGCGACGACGGCGCGGGCCCGCTGCTGGCCGAGATGTGCGCCGCGAAACCGCAGGGTAAGTGGGTGGTGATTGACGGCGGCAGCGCGCCGGAAAATGACGTGGTCGCCATCCGCGAGCTGCGCCCGGAGAGACTGTTAATCGTCGATGCCACCGATATGGGGCTCAACCCCGGCGAGATCCGCCTGATTGACCCGGACGACATTGCCGAAATGTTTATGATGACCACCCACAATATGCCGCTGAACTACCTGGTCGATCAGATTAAAGACGACGTGGGCGAGGTGCTGTTTTTGGGCATTCAGCCGGATATCGTTGGGTTTTATTACCCGATGACGCCGCCGGTGAAGGAGGCGGTGGACGTGGTTTATTTACGGCTTGCCGGGTGGGTTGGAGATGGCGGTTTTTCTCAGCTCTGAGCAGTGCCGGGTGGCGGCTACGCCTTACCCGGCCTACCAAACCCTTCTCCCTCTCCCTGTGGGAGAGGGCCGGGGTGAGGGCAACAGGCTACGCCAGATCCCCTCCGTTACTCGCAATCACCTTCTTATACCATCCGAATGATTTTTTGCGCTTCCGCTCCAGCGTGCCGTTCCCGGCATCGTCGCGGTCCACGTAGACAAACCCGTAGCGCTTGCTCATCTCGCCCGTTGAGGCGGCCACCAGGTCGATGCAGCCCCAGGTGGTGTAGCCCATCAGCGGCACGCCGTCCTCAATCGCGTCGCCCATCGCGCGGATATGCTCGCGCAGGTAGCTGATGCGGTAGTCGTCGTTGATCTCGCCGTTTTCATCAATGACGTCTTTCGCCCCGAGGCCGTTTTCCACCAGGAACAGCGGCTTCTGGTAGCGGTCGTACATCATGTTCATGGTGATGCGCAGGCCGAGCGGGTCAATGCCCCAGCCCCACTCGCTCACCTGAATGTGCGGGTTGCGCAGGGATTTGACGATGTTCGCGGCATTGGTATTGTTCGCGTTCATATCCGCCGACGCGCAGCGCGAGGCGTAATAGCTGAACGAGACAAAGTCGACGGTGTTTTTCAGCAGTTCGTCGTCGCCCGGGTCTTTCACAATCACCACGCCCTTCTCGCGGAACACGCGGGCAGAGTAGGCCGGGTAGCTGCCTCGCGCCTGCACGTCGATAAAGAACAGGTTCTCGCGGTCTTTCTCCAGCGCCATCCACACGTCTTCCGGCTTGCAGGAGTAAGGGTAGAAGTTACCGCCCGCCAGCATGCAGCCGACCTGGTTTTCCGGGTTCACCTCGTGGGCGATTTTGGTCGCCAGGGCGCTCGCCACCAGCTCGTGGTGCGCGGCCTGGTATTTCACCTGATCTTCGTTTTCGCCTTCCTCAAACACCAGCCCCGCGCCGGAGAACGGGCTGTGCAGCATGATGTTGATTTCGTTGAAGGTCAGCCAGTACTTCACCAGGCCGTTAAATTCCTCAAAGCAGGTGCGGGCGTAGCGGGCGAAGAAGTCGACCATCCTGCGGCTGCGCCAGGAGCCATACTCCGTTACCAGATGCATCGGCACGTCGAAGTGGCACAGGGTCACCAGCGGCTCGATGCCGTACTTTTTACACTCCTCAAATACCGCGCGGTAGAAGGCGATACCCTCCTGATTCGGCAGCGGTTCGTCGCCGTTCGGGTAGAGGCGGCTCCAGGCAATCGAGGTGCGGAACACCGTAAAGCCCATCTCCGCCATCAGGGCGATGTCTTCTTTATAGCGATGGTAAAAATCAATTGCCTCGTGACTCGGGTAGAACTCGTCGTCACGCAGCGAAAAACGCTTTTCCTTGCCGAGCTTCACCGCCAGACGGTTCGCGCCGTGGGGGATCATATCGACCGTCGTCAGTCCTTTGCCGCCTTCGCGGTAGGCACCTTCACTCTGGTTGGCGGCAAGCGCGCCACCCCATAAAAATCCTTGTGGAAAAACAGACATGCTTACCTCGCTTTCAATTTATGCTTTTGCTGCGTTGTTTTGTACCGGCGCGGTCTGCAGGGCGCGCGCTTTTTCGGCCTCGTCTTCAACCGGGATATCCTCAAACCCTAACAGCAGGGTCAGAACAAACGACAGCACCACTGCCAGCCCCATCACGCCGAACACCCAGACGATGGTCATCGGGTTGGCCGGATCGAAGAACTGCACGCTGGTGAACAGCCCCGGCGCCGCCATCGAGTGGCTGGCAAGACCCGCCATACCGGCTACCGCGCCGCAGATAAAGCCGCTGATCAGGCTTGCAATCAGAGGGCGCTTCAGGCGCACCGCCACGCCGTAGAGTGCCGGTTCGGAGATCCCCGCCATAATGGCGGAGGCCGCGGCCGCCAGCGCCGTCTGGCGTAGCTCCGGGTTTTTGGTTTTCCACGCCACCGCCAGCGACGAGCCGCCGAGCGACAGGTTGGCGCCGATTTCCGACGGCATCACCATCCCTTCTTTACCCGTCTCGGCAATGGTCTGAATGATGGTTGGCGTAAAGACGCGGTGCATCCCGGTCATGACCAGCAGCGGCCAGAGCGCGCCCATGATGGCGACGGAGAGCCAGCCCAGGTAGCCGTGAATGGTGTAGACCAGCGCGGAGATGGCGCTACCGATCCAGATGCCCAGCGGGCCAATCAGCACGATGGCGAGCGGGGCGGCAATCAGCACGATCAGCATCGGCTTGAGGAAGTTCTTCGTCACCGCCGGGGTAATGCGATCCACCCAGCGTTCGATGTACGACAGGCACCAGGTCATCACCAGCGCGGGGATGACGGTGTAGGTGTATTTCACCGCCGTCACCGGAATAAAGGCGAACTCAACGTGCTCGCCCTGCGCGGCCTTCGCCATCAGCTCGATAAAGCTCGGGTGCACCAGCACGCCCGCAATGGCGATCGCCAGCGACATGTTGGTTTTGAACTTCACCGCCGCCGAGGCCGCCACCATGAGTGGCAGGAAGAAGAACGCCCCGTCGCCAATCACCGTCAGAATGGTGAGCGTCGGCGCGCCCTTTGGCAGCACGCCGGTCATCTCGAGGATCATCGCCAGCAGCTTTACCATCGAGCCGCCGATGATCGCCGGGATCAGCGGGGACATGGTGCCGATCAGCGCGTCGAGGATCCCGGCGCCGATGCGGCGTAAGGTCATCTTCTGCGGCCCTTCCGGCACGGCGGGCTGCAGGTCAGTGGGCAGCAGGCTCACCACTTCGCGGTACGCCTGTGAAACGGTGTTGCCAATAATCACCTGGCACTGGTTGTCGTTGCGCACCACGCCGAGCACGCCGCTGATGTTTTTCAGGCGCGCGGCGTCGGTAAGGCTCTCGTCTTTCAGAACAAAGCGTAAACGCGTCATGCAGTGGGTGACGGCGACGATGTTCTCTTTGCCGCCGAGCGCGCTGATAACGTCGTTCGCCAGCGCAGCGTAATTTTTGGCCATCGGATGTGATCCTGTTATCGTTGTGAGAAGTGTAGGAAACCGGTTTCACATAATCATCATGAGTTTTCATGAATAAAACAAGATCGCTTTTTGACCATTTTTTCGTTTCGTGATGCAGATCGCGGTAGGGTGTCGAAAGCGTGATTTCGACGCCAGGACAATTTTTTTGCAGTGCAGTACACTGCGCTTCATCAGATTCAGACGGAATAACAACATGACCACGATGCTTGAAGTGGCGAAGCGGGCAGGCGTTTCGAAGGCCACGGTATCCCGGGTGCTGTCGGGAAATGGCTACGTTAGCCAGGAGACCAAAGACCGGGTGTTTCAGGCCATTGAAGAGAGCGGCTATCGCCCGAATTTGCTGGCGCGCAACCTGGCAACCCGGCGTACCCAGACGCTGGGGCTGGTGGTGACCAACACCCTTTATCACGGGGTCTACTTTAGCGAACTGCTGTTTCACGCCGCGCGCATGACGGAAGAGAAAGGGCGGCAGCTGATCCTTGCGGACGGCAAGCACAGCGCGGATGAGGAGCGCGAGGCGATCCAGTACCTGCTCGATATGCGCTGCGACGCGGTGATCATCTACCCGCGTTTCCTGAGCGTGGAACAGATGGACGAGATCGTCGAGAAGTGCGATCAGCCCATTATGGTGCTCAACCGCCGCCTGCGGAAAAACAGCAGCCACAGCGTCTGGTCCGATCATAAAGCCTCCAGCCTGGAGGCGGTGTCGCAGCTGATTGCCAAAGGGCACCGGGAGATCGCGTTTATTACCGGATCGCTGGATTCTCCCACCGGGGTTGAGCGTCTCTCGGGCTATAAGGACGCACTGGCGCAGCACGGTATTCCGCTGCGCGAGGGGCTGATTGCGCAGGGTAAGTGGAACCCCGCCAGCGGCGCGGCGGCGGTGTCCGAGCTGCTGGCTCGCGGCGAACGCTTTACGGCGCTGGTGGCGAGCAATGACGATATGGCAATCGGGGCTATGAAGCAGCTGCACGACAGCGGCGTCGCCACCCCGGACGCGGTATCGGTGATCGGTTTCGACGACGTGGCCATCGCGCCCTACATCGTGCCGTCGCTCTCCAGCGTGCGTATTCCGGTGACGGAGATGATCAAAGAGATCATCAGCCGCCTGATCTTCATGCTCGACGGCGGTGAGTTCAAATATCAGCAAACCTTCTCCGGCGAGCTGGTCCTGCGCGACTCGGTTATTGACGGCCCGCACCGCTGATGTCGACAGCTGTCATCGTCATAAGTGACGATGACAGCGCCGCTGTCATTTTTAAAACCATTTAAAATCAATGGCTTAATTATTGGCACGGTTTATGAATATCTCCGCGCATAACTGTAATGCTGGAGAAGCAGATGAACCGTTTTATTATGGCCGATGCCAGTAAGTGTATTGGTTGCCGTACCTGTGAAGTGGCGTGCGTGGTTTCCCATCAGGCGGAACAGGACTGCGCGTCGCTGACCCCCGACACGTTTTTGCCGCGCATCCACGTTATCAAAGGCGTGAATATTTCCACCGCCGCCATCTGTCGCCAGTGCGAAGACGCGCCGTGCGCGAACGTCTGCCCGAACGGGGCGATTAAACGCGAGAAAGGCTTTGTTCACGTGATGCAGGAGCGCTGCATCGGCTGTAAAACCTGCGTGGTCGCCTGCCCGTATGGCGCGATGGAGGTGGTTGTCCGTCCGGTGGTGCGCAACAGCGGCATGGGCCTGAGCGTGCGCGCAGACAAGGCCGAAGCCAACAAATGCGACCTTTGCTACCACCGTGAGGCCGGCCCGGCCTGTATGGAAGCCTGCCCGACGCACGCGCTGGTCTGCGTGGATCGCGACAAGCTGGAGCAGATGAGTGCCGAAAAGCGCCGTCGCGCGGCGTTCGACACGTCGTCATCACTGCTGTTCTGAACCGTCATGAGCAGCAACGGCGTTCAGCTGCGCGTGCGCGGCAAGGTGCAGGGCGTGGGGTTTCGTCCCTTCGTCTGGCAGCTTGCGCAGGCGCTTCAGTTGACCGGTGACGTCTGCAATGACGGAGAGGGCGTGCTGGTGCGTCTCGCGGGTAATGGGGGGGCCTTTACCGCGAGGCTGCATCAGGACTGCCCGCCGCTGGCACGCATCGATCGCGTGGAGGCGCAGCCGTTTACCTGGGCGCACGTGCCGGAGGACTTTACCATCCGCCACAGCGTGGGCAGCGCGATGAACACCCAGATTGTGCCGGATGCCGCGACCTGTCCGGCGTGTCTGGCTGAGATGCGCGACCCTGGCGAGCGCCGATACCGCTATCCGTTTATCAACTGCACCCACTGCGGGCCGCGGTTTACCATTATCCGCGCCATGCCCTACGACCGCCCGGCCACCTCAATGGCGCTTTTCCCGCTCTGCGCGCCGTGTGAAGCGGAGTACCGCAATCCTGCCGACCGCCGCTTTCACGCTCAGCCGGTCGCGTGTGCGGACTGCGGGCCCGCGCTGGAGTGGCAGGCGGGCGGGGTCACGGCTGCCCGCGAGGCTGCGCTGGGCGCGGCGGCGGCGATGCTGAAAAGCGGCGGTATCGTCGCGGTCAAAGGGCTGGGCGGTTTTCACCTCGTCTGTGACGCGCGTAACCCGCAGGCGGTTGCGACGCTTCGGGCACGCAAGCAGCGTCCCGCGAAGCCGCTGGCGGTGATGATCCCGCATGCGGACGATCTGCCGGAGACGATTCAGACGCTGCTGCGCTCGCCCGCCGCACCGATTGTGCTCACGCCAAAAGCCTGGCTGCCCGCGTTCCCGGAAGGTATCGCGCCCGGTCTGGACACCGTGGGCGTCATGCTGCCCGCTAACCCGCTGCAGCACCTTCTGATGATGGACTGCCAGCGCCCGCTGGTGATGACCTCCGGCAACCTCAGCGGCAGGCCGCCTGCCTTGACCAACCCGCAGGCGCTGGACGATCTCCGCGGCATCGCGGACGGCTTCCTGCTGCATAACCGCGACATCCTGCAGCGGATGGACGATTCGGTGATGGATCGCGACGGCGCGATGCTTCGCCGCGCGCGCGGCTTTGTGCCGGATGCCGTCACGTTGCCCGCGGGCTTTGAGAATATCCCCGCCATGTTATGCACCGGCGCGGAGATGAAAAATACCTTCTGCATGGTGCGTGGCAGCCAGGCGGTGCTGAGCCAGCATTTTGGCGATCTCGGCGACGAGGGTGTCGACGCGCAGTGGCGCGGCGCGCTCTCGCTGATGCAGGACATCTACGCCTTCCAGCCGGAGCGCGTGGTGTGCGACGCCCATCCGTCGTATCGCGTACACCGCTGGGCGCAGGCGCAGGGGCTGCCCGTTGAAACCGTGCTGCATCATCACGCCCACGCCGCGGCGTGCCTGGCGGAAAACGGCTGGCCGCTTGAGGGGGGAGACGCTATCGCCCTGACGCTGGACGGCATCGGCATGGGCGAAAACGGCGCGCTGTGGGGCGGAGAGTGCCTGCGGGTGAACTACCTGGAGTGCGAGCGTCTGGGCGGGCTGCCTGCCGTTGCGCTGCCGGGAGGCGATCTGGCGGCCCGGCAACCGTGGCGCAATTTGCTCGCCCACTGTCTGGCGTTTATCCCTGACTGGCAGCGCTATCCGGAAACGCGCGCGGTTCAGCGCCAGAACTGGCCGCTGCTGGCGACGGCGATCCGGCGCGGTATCAATGCGCCGCGGGCGTCGTCCTGTGGCCGCCTGTTTGATGCCGTCGCCTGTGCGCTGGGTATCGAAACCCAATCCTGGGAGGGTGAGGCGGCCTGTCGGCTGGAAGCGCTGGCATCGCAGTGCGCGGGTGTCGATCACCCGGTGACGCTGGAAGCGGAAAACCTCGCGCTTTTCTGGCAGCAGTGGCTGAGCTGGCAGGAGGAGCCCAGCGCGCGCGCGTGGGCGTTTCACGACGCGCTGGCAAAAGGGCTGGCGGAGCTCGCCGCGCGCCATGCCCGGCGCCTGTCGCTGTCGACAATCTGCCTCAGCGGCGGGGTGCTTCACAACCGTCTGCTGCGCGCGCGCCTGCGTCATTATCTTTCTGACTTTACGCTTCTTTTTCCTTCGCGCCTGCCCGCAGGCGACGGAGCGATCTCCTTCGGGCAGGCGGCGATCGCCGCCGCCCGGTCATGTTTACAAAGGACTTAAAATGTTACGACTCTTACGCAATGAACCTCGCGCCGCGCTTCTGCTGCTGGCTCTGATAATGGCAAACCTGCTGGCCTGGGGATGGGCATGGCACACCTTTAGCGGCAGCACGGCGCTGATGGCCGCCAGCCTGCTGGCGTGGGGCTACGGGCTGCGTCACGCGGTGGACGCCGACCACATTGCCGCCATTGATACCGTGACGCGTAAGATGATGCAGCAGGGCCAACGCCCGTCCGGCGTGGGGGCGTGGTTCTCGCTGGGACACTCCACCATCGTGGTGCTGGCCTCCATTGCCATCGCCGCCACCGCCACGGCGTTTCAGAAAAACATGGCATGGTTCCACGAAACCGGCAGCCTGATTGGCACCGCCGTTTCGGCCACCTTCCTGCTGGCGATGGCGCTGGTGAATATGGTGATTTTGCGCGGCGTCTGGCGTAGTTTTCAGGCGCTGAAAAGCGGCAGGCCGGTGCAGGGCGATATCACCCTGCCCGCGCAGGGCGGCGTCATGAACTGGCTGTTTGGCAAAACCTTCCGCCTCGTCAATAAAAGCTGGCAGATGTACCTGGTGGGCTTCCTGTTCGGCCTCGGGTTTGATACCGCCACCGAAATCGGCGTGCTGGGGATCTCTGCCGCCAGCGCCTCCAGCGGAATGTCGGTGTGGTCAATCATGATCTTCCCGGCGCTCTTTGCCAGCGGCATGGCGCTGGTGGATACCCTCGACAACCTGCTGATGGTCGGCGCCTACGGCTGGGCGTTTAACAAGCCGCAGCGCAAGCTCTACTACAACATGACCATCACCGGCACCTCCGTGGTGGTGGCGCTGTTTATCGGCGGTCTGGAAGCGCTGGGCCTGCTGATGGATAAATTTGCCCTCAGCGGCGGCGTGTGGGATCGGGTTGGCGCGGTGAACGACAATATGGGCAACGCCGGGTTTGTGGTGGTCGGGCTGTTTGTCGCCTGCTGGCTGATCTCCATGGTCAACTACCGCTGGCGCGGCTACGACGCGCTGGTGGTGCGTTCCTGAATTTTTGCCTTAACTCTCTTTTTGTTGTTTTGTAGGCCGGGTAAGCGCAGCGCCACCCGGCGATACGACGGTTAAGCAGGTAGCGATTTCAGCAGCGCGAACGCCTCCTTCATTCTCTCTTCGCTCACCACAAAGGCGCGCAGTTGGTCATCTGCGTCGATGCCGCGCGCCACCATCCCCTGTGATTCAATGGCGATTTGCCAGCTCAGATCCTGTCGCTGCGTTTCTCCCGCAAGGTGCAGCGGCAGGTCCGGCGTTTTCACCTTCACCAGCATGGGAGGTAATTTCAGCGGCGCGCTGCCGCCGAGCAGGTTTTTCGCCAGATACATCGCGCTTAATTGAATTGGCTGTAAAAAGGGCAGTACCTGACCGTTAATTTCAGCGCAGTCGCCTAACGCGTAAATATCGGGCTGCGTAGTTTGCAGGTAGCTATTTACCTTCACGCCACGACCTGTTTCGGCGCCTGCGCGATGCGCCAGCGCGGTTTCCGGACGCAGGCCCGTCGCGGCCACCACGGCATCCACCTCAACGCTGCGGCTGCGGTCGAGCGTGGCACGAATACCGCCTTCAGTTTTGCTCAGATTTTGCAGCTGCGATTTTAATAGCAGATGCACCCCCATGTCGGTCAGGCGATGCTGTAAGCGGCTGCTTACTTCTGCGGGCATCAGCGCCGACAGAATGCTCGCCGCGTGGTCAACCAGGGTAACGGTTTTGCCCGCGCGGCAGAAATCCATCGCCAGCTCGGTACCTATCAGCCCGCCGCCGACGATCATCACCCGCTGCGCATCGCGAAGCCCCGTTTCGCTGGCCTGATACTCCTGCTGGCTGTTGAGCGTCATCATCAGCTCGCGGCCTTCAACAGGCGGCACAAACGCAGAGGCTCCCGTGGCCAGCACCAGCCTGTCGTACCGCCAGGTTTTCTCTTTCGACTTCACTACGTGCGCGGCGGCGTCGATATCGGTGACCCAGGTGTAGGGAAAAAGGCGCAGGTTAAACTGCTCCGCGAACTCCCCCGCCGTCTGGCGGGTGAGGTCTTCGGCGCGCTGATTCTGGCTGATGACGTGGCTTAAATCGGGCTTGTTATACTCATCCATGCTGTCGGCGGCGATCGCCGTCACCGGCACGCTGGCGTCCTGCTTGCGGATATTTTTCACCAGCTGGCGGGCGGCAAAGCCCGAGCCGATGATGACGATTCCGTTGCTCATTTTGCCTCCGTACCCAGTTCGTCAAAGACGTCTTTACCGAGTGAACATTCCGGGCAGAGGAAGTTGTCCGGCACGTCCCGCCACGGCGTGCCCGGGGCAACGTCCTGCAGCGGTTCGCCCCGTTCCGGGTCGTAAATCCACTGGCAGACGCTGCACTGCATGCGCGGGCCGAGATCGGCGGCTGCCGCGGCGGCGCAGACGCAGGCTTCCTGCTGTTCGGTGGGTTTGGCTGCCGCTACTTCCGGCAACGGAGCGAGCGCCCACTGACGGGCAATGTCGCGGCCGTGCTGGCGGCAAATTTCCAGCGCGTCGATATCCGGGCGCCATTTCGCCTTCAGGCTCAGGGACATCTCAAAACCGGCATCCTGCAGACGGGTAGAGAGGCGATCTACCGCGCCGCCGCTCCAGCCGTGGGAGCCAAAAGCGCTGGCGCGCTTGTTGCGAAAACGCAGGCCGGTCATCTCCTCCACCAGACCGGCAATTTTCGGCATCATCACGTTGTTCATGGTAGAGGTGCCCACCAGCACGCCCTTAGAGCGGAAGACGTTGGTCAATACCTCGTTCTTATCGCTGCGCGCCACGTTGAAGATCTTCACCGCCACGTTCGGATCCACTTCGTTGATGCCCTGGGCAATGGCGTCCGCCATCATGCGGGTGTTGTTGGACATGGTGTCGTAGAAAATCGTGATGCGATCTTCCTGATAATCTGCCGCCCACTTCAGGTACAGCTCAACGATCTGGGTTGGGTTCTCGCGCCACACCACGCCGTGGGAGGTGGCAATCATGTCCACCGGCAGGTTAAAGCCGAGGATTTCGGTAATTTTTGGCGTCACCAGACGGCTGAACGGCGTCAGGATGTTGGCGTAATAGCGCTGGCACTGCTCAAACAGCTCGGTCTGATCCACCTCGTCGTTGAACAGGCGTTCGTCGCAGTAGTGCTGGCCGAAGGCGTCGTTGCTGAACAGCACCGCGTCGCCGGTCATGTAGGTCATCATGCTGTCCGGCCAGTGCAGCATCGGGGTTTCCACGAAGATCAGCCGTTTGCCGTTGCCGATATCCAGCGAGTCGCCGGTTTTGACGGTATGGAAGTTCCACTCCGGATGGTGGTGGTGGCCGTTGATCGAGTCGATGGCGTTGGTGGTGCAGTAGATCGGCGTGTTCGGAATGTACGACATCAGCTCGGTCAGCGCGCCCGCGTGATCCTCTTCCGCGTGGTTAATGATGATGTAGTCGATGGCGTCCAGATCGATTTCACCGCGCAGGTTCTGCACGAACTCGCGGCTGAACTTGTGATCGACGGTATCGATCAGCACGTTTTTACCTTCACGGATGAGATAGCTGTTGTAGCTGCTGCCGCGCAGCGTTTTATATTCCGTCCCGTGGAAATCGCGCACTTCCCAGTCACGTTGACCGACCCAATGAATGTTATTTTTAACCAGAATAGACATAGCAAACCTCAGCGTAATATCGCGTTTTTCAAATAGGATGGTTTGCTTATATCAAGCTGCGTGCCAACTTTTAATCTATTGATTTTAATTGATTAATTTTTTCATGATCCGTAAGAGGTAGTCATAATGACTACCAATAACAGTGTCAATATGACAACATGGGTTGTCAAAATGACAGCGAGGTCATCATGAGTTTTTCCGTAGACGTGCTGGCGAAGATCGCCATTGAGCTGCAGACCGGTATCGGCCATCAGGACCGCTTTCAGCGGCTGATCTCCACGCTGCGCCACGTGCTGGCGTGCGACGCCTCGGCGCTGCTGCGCTACGAAGGACGGCAGTTTATTCCGCTGGCTATCGACGGGCTGGCGAAGGACGTGCTCGGACGGCGTTTTACCCTGGAGGGCCACCCGCGGCTGGAGACTATTGCCCGCGCGGGGGACGTGGTGCGCTTCCCGGCGGACAGCGACTTGCCCGACCCGTACGACGGGCTGATTCCAGGCCAGGAGAGCCTGAAGGTGCACGCCTGCATCGGCCTGCCGCTGTTTGCCGGACAAAACCTGATTGGGGCGCTGACCCTCGACGGCATGTCGCCGGACCAGTTCGACACCTTCAGCGATGAAGAGTTGCGCCTCATTGCGGCGCTGGCTGCCGGGGCGCTTAACAACGCGCTGCTGATTGAACAGCTGGAGAGCCAGAATATCCCTCCCGGCAGCCCGGCGGCGTTTGAGCAGGTCACGCACACGGAGATGATCGGTCTTTCGCCGGGCATGGCGCAGCTCAAAAAAGAGATCGAGATCGTTGCCGCCTCTGATTTGAACGTGCTGATCTTCGGGGAAACCGGCACCGGCAAGGAGCTGGTGGCGAAGGCCATCCACGAAGCCTCACCGCGCGCGGTTAATCCGCTGGTATACCTCAACTGCGCCGCGCTGCCGGAAAGCGTGGCGGAAAGCGAGCTCTTTGGCCACGTGAAAGGGGCGTTTACCGGGGCCATCAGCAACCGCAGCGGCAAGTTCGAAATGGCCGATAACGGCACGCTGTTTCTCGATGAGATTGGCGAACTCTCCCTGTCGCTACAGGCTAAACTCCTGCGCGTGCTGCAGTACGGCGACATTCAGCGCGTGGGGGACGACCGCAGTCACAGAGTGGACGTTCGCGTGCTGGCGGCAACGAACCGCGACCTGCGTGAAGCGGTGCTGGCCGGGCAGTTCCGCGCCGACCTGTTCCACCGCCTGAGCGTGTTCCCGCTTACCGTGCCGCCGCTGCGCGAACGGGGTGAAGACGTGCTGCTGCTGGCGGGCTATTTCTGCGAGCAGTGCCGACTCAGAATGGGGCTTTCCCGCGTGGTACTCAGCCCGGGGGCGAGGGCGCATCTGCTGGGCTACGGCTGGCCGGGCAACGTGCGCGAGCTGGAGCATGCGATTCATCGCGCGGTGGTGCTGGCGCGGGCGACGCGTTCGGGGGATGAAGTGGTGATCCACGCGCGCCATTTTGCGCTGCAGGATGAAACCGCACCGCCTGTCGTCCAGGCTGCGCCAGAGAGAGTGAATGAAAACCTGCGTGACGCGACAGAGGCATTCCAGCGTCAGATGATTACCCGCGCGCTGGAGCAGAACAGCCGCAGCTGGGCGGCGTGCGCCCGGGCGCTGGAGATGGACGTCGCCAACCTGCACAGGCTGGCGAAGCGTCTTGGGCTGAAGGGTTAGATAATCCCCGCCTGGTAGAAGTCCTGCAGGTTGATGGCGCCGCACAGCCTGCCGAAATCATCCACCACCGGTGCGGCGGTGATTTTGCGCTTCATCAGCACCTCTTTGGCCTCAATGGCGCGGCTCTCGGCATTGAGCGTCAGCCCGCCCTGAGTCATGGCGTCCGATACGTTGGTTTCCAGCCTGCCGCCGCCCACCAGCCAGCGGCGCAGGTCGCCGTCGGTAAATACGCCTTTGACGTAACCGTCGTTGTCGCAGACCGCCACCAGCCCCAGCCCGGTGCGGCTCAGTTCCAGCATCGCGTCCATCACGCTGGTATCGAGTTTGACCTGCGGAATGGCATCGTCGGTGCGCATCAGGTGGTGAACCTTGTTGAGCAGGCGCGCGCCGAGCGCGCCCGCCGGATGCGAGCGGGCGAAATCTTCTTCGTTAAAGCCGCGCGCCTGCATCACCGCCATCGCCAGCGCGTCGCCCATCATCAGGGTATTAACGGTGCTGGAGGTCGGAGCAAGGTGCATAGGGCAGGCTTCACGCTCAACGGAAATATCCAGCGTCGCCTTGGCGGCCAGCGCCAGCGGCGAGCGGGATTTTCCGGTCATTGCCAGCAGGGAGACCGATTTCTCCTGCAGGCGCGGAATGATGAGATCCAGCTCTTTCGCCGAACCGGAGTAGGAGATAAACAGCATTACGTCGCGGCTCTCTATCATCCCCAGATCGCCGTGCAGCGCCTCGGCGGGATGCACGAAGAAGGCCGGGGTGCCGGTGCTGGCCAGCGTCGCGGCAATCTTTTTGCCGATGTGGCCGGATTTACCGATGCCCGCCACGATCACTTTGCCTTCGCAGTGGATAATGGTATTGGCGGCGCGGACAAAATCCTCGCCCAGACGTTCCGGCAGGCGGCTGGCTTCCTGCAGCTCCAGCATCAGCGTCTGGCGGCCCGTTTCTAACAGAAAATCACTCATCTCTCTCTCCGGTTACGATCACGTCGATGCCTTTCTCTTCCAGCGCTTTCCTGAACGCCGGATCGATACCCGCGTCGGTAATCAGCTTGTCGACGCTTTCCAGGCTACAGACAATGTTGGGGCTTTTGCGGCCAAACTTCGACGAGTCCGCCATCAAAATCACTTCCCGCGCGGCGTTGCACATGGCTTTACTGACGCTAAACACCTCGTTGAACGTCGTAACGCCCGCGTTCAGGTCGATGCCGTCCGTGCCCATGAATAGCTTATCAAAGCTGAAGTGGTCGAAGGCGTTCTCCGCCAGCTGACCGTGAAACGACGCCGATTTTTTGCGGAAGGTGCCGCCGGGCATCAGGATGGTCTGCTCGCTGTCGAATTCCGACAGGGCGTTAACGATGTGCAGGCTGTTGGTCATCACCGTGATGTTGTTAAAGCGGCTGAGCAGGGGGATCATCTGCAGGACGGTGCTGCCAGCGTCAAGGATAATCGAGTCGCCATCGTGGATAAATTTCACCGCCGCTTCGGCGATAAGCGCCTTCTGGTGGGTGTTGATCAGCGTTTTGTGATCGATTGGCGGGTCCGCTTCGTCCTTATTGAGCACCACGCCGCCGTAGGTTCGAATAACGGCACCCGAGTTCTCAAGCAATACCAGGTCCTTGCGTATTGTCGTGCCGGTGGTGTCAAAGTAGTGGGCCAGATCCTCTACCGAGCATTTTCCCTGCTTTTGCAGATGTTCCAGAATGGCCGCCTGCCGCTGACGAGGTTTCATAGGCGCTTCGTTCCTTAGGTTGCGAAATGATAATTTCGCAAGCCTATAGCTTTCACAACGAAATTATCCATGTTTCAGATTAAGCGCTAATGATAGTGCATTCTGACAGAGCGGATCATGGGGAAAGATCACATCAGGCCGCAATTCCTGCAGCGAAATGCCGTTGATTGCCTGGATTTTCACCGGACGCGCGAAGACGGTCAGGCCGCGCATTATCAGGGAATCGCACACGCGATCGTGTTCATCCAGCGCAACGGCGACCACCACGCGCGGTTTAAAGCGTCCGCCGGAACGTCCGACGCCCACGCGGCCTTTCTGGCACAGGGCATCAAACGCGCGGTTGAACTGGTGGATCTGCCAGCCACCAAACGCCATCTGGCAGAGCCAGGCGAGGGCGGCGAGGGTGATGAGTGTTGTTACCATGTTGGCTCCTTATTTTTCCCCTCACCCCGTCCCTCTCCCCAAAGGGGCGAGGGGGAAAAGGCTGCATCTGGCCGTCCCGTCTCCCCTCCGGGGAGAGGGTTAGGGTGAGGGGGAACAAACCGCTCGATCAGAACATCACCTGCCCGCCGGTGACGTTAATCGACTGTCCGGTGCAGTACGAGGCTTTCGGGCTGGCGTAAAACAGCAGCATGTTCAGCACGTCCTGATAGTCGCACCCGCGCTTCAGTGGCACTTTGTCGATGTAGTACTGCTCCACTTCCTCCGCCTTGATGCCGAGCTTGGTGGCGTACTGCGGCAGCAGGGACTGGAACATCGGCGATTTCAGCAGGTTGCCCAGCATCAGCGAATGCACGGTAATGCCGTATTCGGCGAGATCCAGCGCCAGAGACTGCGTCAGCCCCACGCCGCCAAACTTCGCCGCGCTGTAGCCGGAGTTGTGCTTGCTGCCCACCTTCCCGGATTTTGAGTTGATCTGAATGATGCGCCCCTGAATGCCGTCGCGGATCATCAGGCGGGAAAACTCGCGGGCGCAGAGGAAATAGCCCACCAGATTCACCTGCAGCGAGCGGTCAAAATCCCCCAGTTCGAAATCGCTGATAAAGGCCGCTTTCGCAATTCCCGCGCTGTAGACCAGCAGGTCGGTACGGCCAAAAATCTCGTCCACCCCCCGGGCCAGCGCCATTACGCTCTGCTCGCTGGTGGCGTCGGCACCAAACCCGTACGCCATCCCTTCACCAAACTCGGTGTTGATGGCGTCCGCCACGCGGGCGGCTTTTTCACTCTGAATATCCACTACCGCGACGCGGTAACCTTCTGCGGCAAGCCCACGGCAGAGGAACTCGCCTAAGGTTTGTCCCCCACCAATGACAACGGCAACCTGACTCATGTCTATCTCCTTAATTACGCAACAAATTTTAACGTGCAGCCTGGGGTGACGGCCTGCGGAACGGGGCCGTCCACGTGAACCGTGCCGGGATATTCCGCCTGCGGCCGACCGTCGAAACGCAGGGTGATATGGCCCAGCTCGCGCAGGTTTTGCTCGGCCACGTCGCCGACGGCGGTCACGGCATAGCGCGTCTCGCCCAGCTCCAGCTGGCTCCCGGCCTTCAGCTCGCCCTTAAGCTCGCCGTGGCAGTGGATAAAGCAAAACTCTTCGATATCCGCCGGGGCCCCTTCGCGGAAGGTGATCAGCATTCGATCGCTCAGCGCATCCGCTGCGCTCTGGCCGATGCGGGTAATGGTGGTCTGATAAATCACGGTCATCGCAGGAACCTCTTATTGATAGATAAAGCCGGAGACAAACCAGGCAATCAGCACCGTCGGCGCGCCCGTCAGGAAGCGGCTCACCAGCACGGACGGCACGCCCACGCGCACGGTGTCCTGATGCGCTTCGGCCAGCGACAGCCCAACGGGGATGAAGTCGCACGCCGCCTGGGCGTTAATGGCAAACAGGGCGGGCAGGGCGAGGTGCGGAGGAATGTTCCCCAGCCCAATCTGCACGCCAATCAGCACGCCGATAACCTGAGCAATCACCGCCCCCGGGCCGAGGAACGGCGACAGCAGCGGGAAGGAGCAGATCAGCGCCAGCGTCACCAGCCCGAGCGGGTGGCTGGCGAGCGGGGCGAGGCCGTGGGCAATCCAGTCGCCCAGGCCGGACGCCATGATGATGCCGATCAGCGCCGAGACGAACGCCATAAACGGCAGGATGGTTTTCAATACCGTGTCGATGGTGTCGCGCCCGGACTGGAACAGCACCGCCACGGCGGAACCCATCCCCATCCCGACCTTCGCCAGCAGGCCGTCACTCTGCTCGGTGATTTTCTTGCTGGTGTCGTACTCGCGCGGGGCCGCTTTTTGCGGCGCGGCAGTGCCATTCACCAGCGTGATGTTGTCCTCCTTCACGCCCGACACATAGATGTCTTCAAGGATGTACTGCGCCAGCGGGCCGGATTTTCCGGTGGAGTGAATATTTACCGTCGGAATGCGGCGCTTCGGATAGATGCCGCAGCGCAGCGTGCCGCCGCAGTCGATCACCGCCACGCCGATTTCCGCTTCCGGCGGCTCGCCTTCCTTGAAGCCGTCGACCGCTTCCCAGCCGGTCAGCTCGCGTAGCCTGTCGACGATCGCCGGGCGCGTGCCCGCGGTGATGTAGACGATCTTTTTGCCTTCGGTGGCGTCGAACTCCAGCGGGCCGCCCCAGCCGCCCGTGCCTTTCTCTATGCGGATCCGGTTCATGCTGTGGCTCCTGAAAGATGGACTTTCTGTTCAAGCTGGATGCCCATTTTTTTCTCAAAAATGGCGGTGGTGAGGTCTGTGACCCAGCCGCGGAAGAAGTTGGTGACCAGGCCGACCAGCAGATAGCTGACCGCCAGCGGACCGAGCGGCAGGCCAAGGGTGGTCAGGCCGCTGGCGATCCCGAGGTAAACAAACAGCTCGCCGGGGTTGATGTGCGGGAACAGGCCGTTCATGGAGTGGCAGCTGTAGGAGGCGGCGGCGTAGTAGCTCGGCTTGTACTTTTCCGGCATGAACCGACCGAGGCTTAAGGTCATCGGGTTACAGAACACGAAGGTGCCGATGAACGGCAAAATCAGGTAGCGGGACAGCGGGTTTCCGGCACAGCGCTGGGCGAAGCGTTCAATGCGCTGCTGGCCGATAAAGTTAATCAGCGCGTTCATGATCACCAGCAGGCTGATCAGCAGGGGCAGGATCCCGGTCACCATGCCGGTGAACACTTCTCCGCCTTTCTGAAACAGCCCGATGAACCACTCGGCGCCGTGGGTAATGGTTTCTATCATTCTTCTCTCCTGTGGGGCTTTTTTGTTTTTGTCTGACTGGGCTAATAATAATCACTTTGAAAGGTTTTAAAGTGTGTGTTAGATCTCACAATGAAAGAAAAATGGATTATTTTGAAAGTTTATTGATGGGGTCAATGGTTTTCGGTGGAAAAAAGCGCGGATTTGCGTGGGGGTGGTGCGTACCGCTTCCTTGAGGTGTTGCGGATGCTTTACCATACTGGGTTCTTATCGAACCCGTTAAATGGATGTCTCATGTTCAAGCGTCGTTATGCAGCGCTCTTGCCTGCGCTTATTCTGCTGTCTGCCTGTAGTAGCAAACCTAAGACCGAAGCCGTTCAGCAAACGGCGGGCGCGCCTTCCGGAGGATTCCTGCTGGAGCCGCAGCACAACATGATGCAGATGGGCGGCGACTTCGCGAATAATCCGGCGGCCGAGCAGTTCATCGATAAAATGGTCAGCAAACACGGCTTTGACAGACAGCAGCTGCACGAGATTTTGTCTCAGGCCAAGCGTCTGGACTACGTGCTGCGCCTGATGGACAGGCAGGCGCCAACGGCTCAGGTACCGAGCGGGCCGAACGGGGCGTGGCTGCGCTATCGCAAACAGTTTATTACCCCGGACAACGTGCAAAACGGCGTGGCGTTCTGGAATCAGTATGAAGATGCGCTCAACCGCGCGTGGCAGGTCTACGGCGTGCCGCCGGAAATCATCGTCGGGATTATCGGCGTGGAAACCCGCTGGGGCCGCGTGATGGGGAAAACCCGCATCCTCGACGCGCTGGCGACGCTCTCCTTTAACTACCCGCGCCGTGCTGAGTATTTCTCTTCCGAGCTGGAAACCTTCCTGCTGATGGCGCGCAGCGAGCAGGACGATCCGCTCGATCTGAAAGGGTCGTTTGCCGGTGCGATGGGCTACGGCCAGTTTATGCCGTCCTCCTATAAACAGTATGCGGTCGACTTTAACGGAGATGGCCATATCAACCTGTGGGATCCGGTGGATGCCATCGGCAGCGTGGCGAACTACTTCAAAGCCCACGGCTGGACGCCGGGTGGCCAGGTGGCGGTGCAGGCAAACGGCGAGGCGTTTGGCCTGGAAAACGGCTTTAAAACCAAATACAGCGTCGCGCAGCTGACGGCGGCGGGCTTAACGCCAACCCAGCCGCTGGGCAACGTTGACCAGGTAAGCCTGCTGCGTCTGGACGTGGGAACCGGCTATCAGTACTGGTACGGTCTGCCGAACTTCTACACCATCACCCGCTATAACCACAGCACCCACTATGCGATGGCCGTGTGGCAGCTGGGGCTGGCGGTCTCGCAGGCCCGCGTCCCGGCGGCGTCACCGTTTAGTCAGTAAGTCGTCTTATTCCTCCCTCTCCCTTTGGGAGAGGGCTGGGGTGAGGGCACCCCGCGCCCATCAAGGTTCTTGCAGAAACATTTCGCCACACTCCCTTTCCAAACCCGCCATTTACATCTTAATCATCTTTCATTATTGTTATGTTATAACATTTAATGTGGTATCAACATGTCTACTACCCTTTTCTCTCTGTCTGCGCCGATCCGGGTTTTGCTGGCGCTGGCGCTGATTATTTTTATCGCGCTGGCCGTGCGTTGGGCGGTGGCGCTGCCATGATCCTGATGAACGAACTGGTCGCAGGCTATGAACGCCAGCCCGTGACGCGGCCTCTCTCGGGCACCATTGAACGCGGAAGCATGACCGCCATCATCGGCGCTAACGGCTGCGGGAAATCCACGCTGCTGAAAACGCTCGCCGGGTTTATTCCTCCCGTGAGCGGCGGCTTCCGCTGGCAGGGGAAGCGCCCGGTCATCGGCTGGCTGGCACAGCGTCACGCGCTGGAGGCGCAGTTTCCGCTGACCGTACAGGATGTGGTAGGCATGGGCTGCTGGCCGGGCATTTCGCTTTTTTCCGGGTTTCGTCGCGAAACGCGGTCGCGCATTGCCAGCGCGCTGGAGCGCGTTGGGCTTGAGTCCATGGCGCTATCCACCATCGATGAACTCTCCGGCGGCCAGTTTCAGCGCATGCTGTTTGCCCGCGTCCTGGTGCAGCAGGCGCCACTGGTGATGCTCGATGAGCCCTTTACCGGGGTTGATGAAACCACCTGCAACGTGCTGATGGATGTGATGCTGGAGATGTATATGCAGGGACAAACGCTGCTCGCGGTACTGCACGACAGCGAGCGCGTATCGCGCCACTTCCCGCAGACCTTACGCCTGGATGCTGACGTTCCCCAGTGGAAAACCGAACGGGTGAGGGTGGCATGATCTGGCACATATTCTTCCAGCCGTTTATTGAGTACGGCTTTATGCGCCGGGCGCTGGTGGTCTGCCTGGCGCTCTCCGTCAGCACCACCGCGCTCGGCGTGTTTCTTCAGCTGCGTCGGATGAGCCTGATGGGCGACGCGCTTTCTCACGCCATTTTGCCGGGCGTCGCCGTGGGGTATTTACTCAGCGGTATGTCGCTGCTGGCGATGAGTATTGGCGGTTTTATCGCGGGCATTACCGTGGCGCTGCTGGCCGGTTTGGTCAGTCGACGCACGCCGCTGAAAGAAGATGCCAGCTTTGCCGGGTTCTATCTGGGTTCGCTGGCGCTGGGGGTCACGCTGGTGTCGCTGCGCGGATCGAATGTCGATCTGCTGCATCTGCTGTTTGGCTCCATCCTCGCCGTGGATAACGACGCCGCCCTGTTTGTCACGGGCGTGTGTATGTTCACCCTTATCATGCTGGCGCTGTTCTATCGCGGTCTGGTCACTGAAGCGTTTGATACCGCCTGGCTACAGGTGAACGCCCGCTGGCTGCCTGGCGTGCTGCACGGACTGTTTCTGGCGCTGCTGGTGCTTAACCTGGTGGCCGGTTTTCAGGTGCTCGGCACGCTGATGGCCGTCGGGCTGATGATGCTTCCGGCCGTGGCGGCACGCTGCTGGGTGCGCACGTTACCGGCGTTACTCCTGATGGCGGGCATCAGCGGCATTCTCTGCGCATGGCTGGGGCTGAGCCTCTCCTGGGCGATGAGTCTCCCGGCCGGGCCATCCATCGTGCTGACCGCCAGCGCGCTGTTTTTTATTTCCATTTTATTGGGTACGCGAAGCAGGCTCGCTGGCAGTCTGCGGGCGTATTTTTAACGCAAGGGGAAACGATGAAACGTACAGGATTAGCAGTGGCGCTCGCGCTGGGGATGATGTCGTACGGCGTGATGGCGAAAACGCTGAATGTGGTCATCAGCTTTTCGATACTGGGGGACATCACGCAGGAGGTAGGCGGTGACCATGTGAAGGTGACGACGCTGGTCGGGCCGGACGGCGATCCGCATACCTTCGAACCGTCGCCGAAAGACAGCGCGGCGCTGAGCAAGGCTGACGTGGTGGTGGTCAACGGCCTGGGGCTGGAAGGGTGGCTCGACCGTCTGGTGAACGCTTCCGGATTTAAGGGGCAGCTGGTTGTGGCCTCAGCCGGGGTGAAAACCCACACGCTTGAGGAAGATGGCAAGACCGTGACCGACCCGCACGCGTGGAACAGCGCGGCGAACGGGGCGCTGTATGCGCAAAATATTCTGAACGGGCTGGTGAAAGCGGACCCGGAGGACAAAGCGGCGCTGGAGGCGTCAGGCAAGCCGTATATCGCGCAGCTGACGCAGCTGGACGGCTGGGCCAGAACGCGCTTTAGCCAGATCCCGCAGGAAAAGCGTAACGTGCTGACCAGCCATGACGCGTTCGGCTATTTCAGCCGCGCCTACGGCGTGACGTTTATGGCGCCACAGGGGCTCTCGTCGGAGAGCGAGGCGAGCGCGGCGCAGGTGGCGGAGATTATCAATCAGATCAAAGCCGACGGCGTAAAAACCTGGTTTATGGAAAACCAGCTCGATCCGCGTCTGGTGAAACAGATTGCGTCGGCGACAGGCGCACAGCCTGGGGGGGAACTTTACCCTGAAGCCCTGTCGGCAAAGGGTGGGGTGGCCGACACCTACGTTAAGGCGTTCCGTCACAATGTGAATACGCTTGCCAGCAGCATGAAATAACCCTCCGCAGCCGGTGCATCCGTACCGGCTTTTTTCTGAAGCCCCCTCGTAAAACCTGAAGCGCATCCCCACATCTGACGAGAAAGTGCTATCTTGTGCAGCACGTTTTTCTGATGCCTGGAGCGAGAATGACTGACCATGAATTGATGCAGCTTAGCGAGATCGTTGGCCTTGCCCTGAAGCAGCGCGGCGCGACAATCACCACCGCGGAGTCCTGCACCGGCGGCTGGGTGGCGAAGGCGATTACCGATATTGCCGGCAGCTCCGCCTGGTTTGAACGCGGTTTTGTGACCTACAGTAACGAAGCTAAAGCGCAGATGATTGGCGTGCGCGAATCCACGCTGGAACAGCACGGCGCGGTCAGCGAGCCGGTGGTGATCGAGATGGCGATTGGCGCGCTCAAAGAGGCGCGCGCAGATTACGCGATTTCCATTAGCGGTATTGCGGGCCCGGACGGCGGCAGCGACGTGAAGCCGGTTGGCACCGTCTGGTTTGGCTTTGCCACCTCAAAAGGTGAAGGCATTACCCGGCGGGAGTGCTTTAGCGGCGATCGTGAAAGCGTGCGCCGTCAGGCAACGGAATATGCGTTAAAAACGCTCTGGCAACAATTTCTACAAAACACTTGATACTGTATGACTATACAGTATAATTGCACCAACAGAACAGAAATCCACGGTGAAGCACAGTCGCTTCTCCCGGCATGACAGGAGTAATAATGGCTATCGACGAAAACAAACAGAAAGCGTTGGCGGCAGCACTGGGCCAGATCGAAAAGCAATTCGGTAAAGGCTCCATCATGCGCCTGGGTGAAGACCGTACCATGGATGTGGAAACGATCTCCACCGGTTCGCTTTCTCTGGATATCGCGCTGGGCGCGGGCGGTCTGCCAATGGGCCGTATCGTAGAGATCTACGGGCCAGAGTCCTCCGGTAAAACCACCCTGACGCTGCAGGTGATTGCTGCGGCTCAGCGCGAAGGTAAAACCTGTGCGTTTATCGATGCCGAGCACGCGCTGGACCCTGTTTATGCGCGTAAACTGGGCGTGGACATCGACAATCTGCTGTGTTCTCAGCCGGACACCGGTGAGCAGGCGCTGGAAATTTGTGACGCGCTGGCGCGCTCGGGTGCCGTTGACGTTATCGTGGTCGACTCCGTTGCCGCACTGACGCCAAAAGCGGAAATCGAAGGCGAAATCGGCGACTCTCACATGGGCCTCGCGGCACGTATGATGAGCCAGGCGATGCGTAAGCTGGCGGGTAACCTGAAGCAGTCCAACACGCTGCTGATCTTCATCAACCAGATCCGTATGAAAATTGGTGTGATGTTCGGTAACCCGGAAACCACGACCGGTGGTAACGCACTGAAATTCTACGCCTCTGTCCGTCTGGATATCCGCCGTATCGGTGCGGTAAAAGAGGGTGAGAACGTGGTGGGTAGCGAGACCCGCGTGAAGGTTGTGAAGAACAAAATTGCCGCACCGTTCAAACAGGCTGAATTCCAGATCCTCTACGGCGAAGGGATTAACTTCTACGGCGAGCTGGTTGACCTGGGCGTGAAAGAGAAGCTGATTGAAAAAGCGGGTGCCTGGTACAGCTACAACGGTGACAAAATTGGTCAGGGTAAAGCGAATGCGATTTCCTGGCTGAAAGAGAATCCGGGTGCGGCGAAAGAGATTGAGAAGAAGGTGCGTGAGCTTCTGCTGAACAACCAGGACTCCAAACCTGATTTCGTGGTCGATGCCGCGGATGCTGAAGAAACCAACGAAGACTTTTAAATCTCTCGTTTAAAAATGAAGGGCTGCTGATGCGGCCCTTTTTGCATTTCTGAATGTGCAGGTTTTTTATGAGTGAACCGACAACACGTCGAACCGCGTTTGCGCGCTTACTGGACCGCGCGGTGCGCATCCTGGCCGTTCGTGACCATAGCGAACAGGAGCTGCGGCGAAAACTGTCGGCTCCGGTAATGAGCAAAAACGGGCCGGAAGAGATTGATGCCACCGCGGAAGATTATGACCGCGTGATTGCCTGGTGCTATGAACATCGTTACCTTGATGACGAACGCTTTGCCGCCCGCTTTCTTGCCAGCCGCGGCCGTAAAGGCTACGGGCCCGCGCGCATCCGCCAGGAGCTGAACCAGAAAGGCGTGGCCAGAGAGTCGATTGAAAAAGCGATGCGCGAATGCGACATTGACTGGTGCGATCTGGCGAAAGAGCAGGCGATTCGAAAGTACGGCGAACCGCTGCCGCGCGATTTTTCAGATAAAGTCAAAATCCAGCGCTTTTTGCTCTACCGCGGCTTCCTGATGGAAGATATTCAGGATATCTGGCGTAATTTTGCCGATTGAACGCATGCGGGATTTTACTTCCCTCCAAAGAAAACTTATCTTATTCCCACTTTTTCAGTAGCTGGTCTGTCCAACGGTTTACCGAGACAGGCTGGCTGCGACATTTCGTTAGCTTGATTTCAGGATAATTATGAGCAAGAGCACCGCTGAGATCCGTCAGGCGTTTCTCGATTTTTTCCATAGTAAGGGACACCAGGTTGTTGCCAGCAGCTCCCTGGTACCGAACAACGATCCGACTCTGCTGTTTACCAACGCCGGGATGAACCAGTTCAAGGATGTGTTCCTTGGTCTCGACAAGCGTAATTATTCCCGCGCCACAACCTCACAGCGTTGCGTGCGTGCGGGCGGTAAACACAACGACCTGGAAAACGTCGGTTACACCGCGCGTCACCACACCTTCTTCGAAATGCTGGGTAACTTCAGCTTCGGCGACTACTTCAAACACGATGCCATTCAATATGCGTGGGAACTGCTGACCGGTGAAAACTGGTTCAACCTGCCGAAAGAGCGTCTGTGGGTTACCGTCTATGAAACCGATGACGAAGCCTACGAAATCTGGGAAAAAGAAGTCGGGATCCCGCGCGAGCGCATTATTCGCATCGGTGATAACAAAGGCGCGCCATACGCGTCTGACAACTTCTGGCAGATGGGTGACACCGGTCCTTGCGGTCCGTGCACCGAGATCTTCTACGATCACGGCGACCACATCTGGGGCGGTCCTCCAGGCAGCCCGGAAGAAGACGGCGATCGCTACATTGAGATCTGGAACATCGTCTTCATGCAGTTCAACCGTCAGGCCGACGGTACGATGGAGCCGCTGCCGAAGCCTTCCGTTGATACCGGTATGGGTCTGGAGCGTATTGCCGCGGTACTGCAGCACGTTAACTCTAACTATGAGATTGACCTGTTCAGCACCCTGATCAAAGCCGTTGCCGACGTGACCGGCGCGACCGATCTGAACAACAAATCGCTGCGCGTTATCGCGGACCACATTCGTTCCTGTGCGTTCCTGATTGCCGACGGCGTTATCCCGTCGAATGAAAACCGTGGCTACGTGCTGCGTCGTATCATTCGCCGTGCCATCCGTCACGGCAACATGCTGGGCGCGAAGGACACCTTCTTCTATAAGCTCGTTGGGCCACTGATTGGCGTAATGGGTGCTGCCGGTGATGAGCTGAAACGCCAGCAGGCGCAGGTCGAGCAGGTGCTGAAAACCGAAGAAGAGCAGTTTGCCCGTACGCTGGAGCGCGGTCTGGCGCTGCTGGACGAAGAGCTGGCAAAACTGAAAGGCGACACGCTGGATGGCGAAACCGCTTTCCGTCTCTACGACACCTACGGCTTCCCGGTTGACCTGACGGCGGACGTTTGCCGCGAGCGCAACATTAAAGTTGACGAGGCGGGCTTCGAAGCCGCGATGGAAGAGCAGCGCCGTCGTGCGCGTGAATCCAGCGGTTTCGGTGCGGACTACAACGCGATGATCCGCGTTGATAGCGCGTCTGAATTCAAAGGCTATGAGGCGCTGGAGCTGACCGGCAAAGTGACCGCCCTGTTTGTTGACGGTAAAGCCGTAGACAGCATCAGCGCGGGTCAGGATGCGGTAGTCATTCTGGACAAAACGCCGTTCTATGCGGAATCCGGCGGCCAGGTTGGCGATAAAGGCGAGCTGAAAGGCAATGGCTTTAGCTTCAGCGTCAGCGACACTCAAAAATTCGGTCAGGCGATTGGCCACCAGGGCAAACTGGTTTCCGGTTCGCTGAAAGTGGGCGAAGGCGTGCAGGCGAACGTGGATGAAGCTCGCCGCGCGCGCATTCGTCTGAACCACTCTGCAACCCACCTGATGCACGCTGCCCTGCGCGACGTGCTGGGCACCCACGTTGCACAGAAAGGTTCTCTGGTTAACGACAAAGTGCTGCGCTTCGACTTCTCGCACTTTGAAGCGATGAAGCCGTCGGAAATCCGTGCGGTGGAGGATCTGGTGAACGCTCAGATCCGTCGCAACCTGCCAATCGAGACCCATATCATGGATCTCGAGGACGCGAAGAAAAAAGGTGCGATGGCGCTGTTCGGCGAGAAATATGACGAACGTGTTCGCGTACTGAGCATGGGCGACTTCTCCACCGAGCTGTGCGGCGGTACGCACGCCTCGCGCACCGGTGATATCGGCCTGTTCCGCATCGTTTCCGAGTCGGGAACGGCGGCTGGCGTGCGCCGTATTGAAGCGGTAACCGGCGAAGGCGCAATTGCCAGCCTGCATGCGCAGAGCGATCAGCTGCACGACATCGCGCAGCTGCTGAAGGGCGATAGCCAGAACCTGGGCGAGAAAGTGCGCGTTGCGCTGGAACGTACCCGTCAGCTGGAAAAAGAGCTGCAGCAGCTGAAAGAGCAGGCTGCGGCGCAGGAGAGTGCAAACCTCTCCAGCAAGGCGGTAGACATTAAGGGCGTCAAACTGCTGGTCAGCGATCTGGCGGGCGTGGAGCCTAAGATGCTGCGTACTATGGTCGACGATCTCAAGAACCAGCTTGGTTCTACCGTTATCGTGCTGGCGACGGTGGCAGAAGGTAAGGTTTCTCTGATTGCGGGCGTCTCTAAGGATGTGACCGACCGCGTAAAAGCAGGGGAACTGATTGGTATGGTCGCCCAGCAGGTGGGCGGCAAAGGTGGCGGTCGTCCGGACATGGCGCAAGCCGGTGGTACGGATGCGGCGGCACTTCCTGCGGCATTGGCCAGCGTTGAAAGCTGGGTAAGCGCGAAACTGTAATAACTACAAAGCACAAGCAGACGCCATAGCGGTAACGTTATGGCGTCTTGTTCACTGCGCTATCGATAACGATAAAGTCAGGTTGAGTTTGTGTATATCGGCTAAACTTACGTTTAACAGAATGTGATGCCGTGACTGCTTACACATTACGTGTTTGTCATCGCTTACTTTTTGGCGTTATATGATGGATAATGCCGGGATACAAGAGACCCGACTCTTTTAATCTTTCAAGGAGCAAAGAATGCTGATTCTGACTCGTCGAGTTGGTGAGACCCTCATGATTGGGGATGAGGTCACCGTGACAGTTTTAGGGGTAAAGGGTAACCAGGTACGTATTGGTGTTAACGCTCCTAAAGAAGTATCTGTCCACCGTGAAGAGATCTACCAGCGTATCCAGGCTGAAAAATCCCAGCAGTCCAGTTACTGATATTGTCGCGTCTCGCTGTCGGGCGAGACGCAACCCTCCCGTCATTTTTCCTGCTCAACGTTACCGTTTCATTTCAATTGCTCTCTTTTTGACCAGTCCCACACCCTTAACTCGTCCCAACCCCTTCTTTTCTGCATACGTTTTTTGAGAAGAACGCTGCAAAATCCGCTTATAAAACACCCGCTTTGCGGCTTTTACATGCGAATTGCGTGTGATTTGTGCAAACGATAAAAGCTTTTGGAAAATTGTTTGACTTATAAGTCCCAGAAAGTAATATATGCGCCACGCAGTGACGAGAAGCTCTTAAGGAGTTACTCGAAGCACTCGAAAGAGGCGTTGTGTGGTGAGGTGGCCGAGAGGCTGAAGGCGCTCCCCTGCTAAGGGAGTATGCGGTCAAAAGCTGCATCCGGGGTTCGAATCCCCGCCTCACCGCCATTTTGCATCCGTAGCTCAGCTGGATAGAGTACTCGGCTACGAACCGAGCGGTCGGAGGTTCGAATCCTCCCGGATGCACCATCTATTACTTCATATTGCTTTCGAAGTGATATGAATATCGAGCAGTACAGTAGTAAATCCCGATGCATCCGTAGCTCAGCTGGATAGAGTACTCGGCTACGAACCGAGCGGTCGGAGGTTCGAATCCTCCCGGATGCACCATCTATTACTTCATATTGCTTTAGAGTGATGTGAGTATCGAGCAGTACAGTAGTAAATCCCGATGCATCCGTAGCTCAGCTGGATAGAGTACTCGGCTACGAACCGAGCGGTCGGAGGTTCGAATCCTCCCGGATGCACCATATTCTCCGAGATAACAGCCACGCTGTTGTTTCAAGGTCTGCGAGTTAATCGCAAGCACCAGGGAGGATAACGTTGCTTTATCAACGGCCCGCAGGGCGAGGCGTAAGCCGAGTAATCCTCCCGGATGCACCATCTCTTCTGTTATTCCCTTCGATGTTTAGTTCTTAATCACTCTCGTAGTTATCACTTCTCAGTCAGCGACAAAAACCACCATTTACGATAAAGTAATGCTTTGTTAATCGTTTAGCGAGAGCACGATGTACGCACAGTATGACGGTTTGATCTTCGATATGGATGGCACCCTGCTGGATACCGAACCCACGCATCGTCAAGCCTGGACCGAGGTCCTGGGCCGCTACGGTATGCGTTTCGATTTGCAGGCGATGATCGCCCTCAACGGCTCTCCCACCTGGCGTATTGCGCAGGCCGTGATTGAACTGAATCAGGCCGATCTCGACCCGCACCTGCTCGCGCGTGAAAAAACCGATGCGGTAAAAGCCATACTGTTAGATACCGTACAACCTTTACCCCTCATTGACGTGGTTAAAGCGTGGCACGGACGTCGTCCTATGTCTGTCGGCACGGGCAGCGAGAGCGCGATTTCAGAAGCATTACTCAACCATCTTGGCCTGCGCCACTATTTTTCTGCCGTGGTTGCCGCCGATCATGTTAAACGTCACAAGCCCGCACCGGACACCTTCCTGCTCTGCGCAGAATTAATGGGCGTCCCGGCGGCAAAATGCGTCGTGTTTGAAGATGCCGATTTTGGTATCCAGGCCGCGCGTGATGCCGGAATGGATGCGGTGGATGTGCGCTTACTGTGAGTGACGCGCTGTCACTCGCCTCATTATTCGCCAGCAGTTTTTTAAGCGCCACGCTGTTACCGGGCAATTCGGAAGTGATGCTGGTGGCGATGCTGTTGTCCGGCGTGAGTCAGCCCTGGCTGCTTGTATTAATAGCAACAATGGGTAATAGCCTTGGAGGGCTGACTAACGTTATTCTTGGGCGTTTCTTTCCGCTGCGCGAAAAATCGCGCTGGCAGGAAAAGGCAGTCGGCTGGCTAAAACGCTATGGCGCTGCCACGCTGTTATTAAGCTGGATGCCTGTAATAGGCGATTTACTGTGTCTGCTGGCGGGATGGATGCGCATCTCCTGGGGACCGGTGCTCTTTTTTTTGTGCCTTGGCAAGGCGTTGCGCTATGTTCTCGTGGCGTGGGCAACACTACAGGGTATGACGTGGTGGCACTAATTGGTGGAATGAATACGCGACCTTCAATCGTCAACCATTACAATTATGCTGAGTAACATTACTTTGACAGGCGGGAGGTCAATTTGATCCCGGACGTATCTCAGGCGCTGGCCTGGCTGGAAAACCACCCTCAGGCTCTGAAGGGTATTCAGCGTGGTCTTGAGCGTGAAACGCTGCGCGTTAACGCGGACGGTAGTTTAGCGACGACGGGTCACCCGAAGGCGTTAGGCTCGGCGCTGACACATAAATGGATCACAACCGATTTCGCTGAAGCGCTGCTGGAGTTCATTACGCCAGTAGAGGGTAATATTGATCATATGCTGACGATCATGCGCGATATCCATCGCTACACCGCGCGCAACCTGGGCGACGAACGTATGTGGCCCCTCAGCATGCCGTGCTATATCGAGCAGGGCCAGGATATTGAACTGGCGCAGTACGGCACGTCAAATATCGGTCGGCTGAAAACGCTCTATCGCGAAGGGCTGAAAAACCGCTACGGCGCGTTGATGCAAACCATCTCGGGCGTGCATTATAACTTCTCGCTGCCTATGGCCTTCTGGCAGGCAAAATGCGGTGAAACGGACAAAGATGCGATTTCAGCGGGTTACTTCCGCCTGATCCGCAACTATTACCGTTTCGGCTGGGTGATCCCATATCTCTTTGGCGCGTCACCTGCCATTTGCTCTTCGTTCCTGCAGGGGAAACCGACCACGCTGCCGTTCGAGAAGACCGAGTGTGGGATGTACTATCTCCCGTACGCCACCTCTCTGCGCCTGAGCGATCTCGGCTATACCAATAAATCGCAAAGCAATCTCGGTATTACGTTTAACGAATTGCACGAATATGTGGCAGGATTGAAGCGGGCGATCAAAACGCCGTCGGAAGAGTACGAGAAAATCGGCCTCGAAAAAGACGGCAAGCGCCTGCAGATCAACAGCAACGTGCTGCAGATTGAAAACGAGCTTTATGCGCCCATTCGTCCTAAGCGCGTGACGCGCAGCGGTGAAACGCCGTCGGATGCGCTGCAGCGCGGCGGGATCGAATACATTGAAGTACGCTCGCTGGATATCAACCCGTTCTCACCGATTGGCGTTGATGAGCAGCAGGTTCGCTTCCTGGATCTGTTTATGGTCTGGTGCGTGCTGGCGGATGCGCCGGAAATGAGCTCGGACGAGCTGCTCTGTACCCGTACAAACTGGAACCGCGTGATTCTGGAAGGGCGTAAACCGGGCCTGACGCTCGGCATTGGCTGCGAAACGGCACAGTTCCCGCTGACCAAAGTGGGCAAAGATCTGTTCCGTGACCTGAAGCGCGTTGCCCGAACAATGGACAGCATTGACGGCGGCGATGCCTATCAACAGATCTGCGACCAGCTGGTGGAATGTTTTGATAACCCTGAACTGACGTTCTCAGCACGCATTCTGCGTTCTATGATCGATCGGGGCATTGGCGGCACGGGGCGTTCACTCTCAGCGGAGTACCGTGAGATGCTGATGCAGGAGCCGTTAGAAGTGCTTAGCGAAGCGGATTTTGCAGCGGAACGCGATGCGTCCGTGGTGCGTCAGAAAGAGGTTGAAGCGGCGGATACCGAGTCGTTTGAGGCGTTTCTGGCGAAGCAGGCCTAAGCAGAAAAGAAAAAGGCCACATCGCTGTGGCCAAAATATACATCTCTGAATTCAGGGATGATGATAACAAATGCGCGTCTTTCATATACTCAGACGCGCATTGTGTAGAAGAGTTCAGTTTATTTTAAAAAAAATCACTATCGGAGGTGACGTATGCCGTTATTAGATAGCTTTACTGTCGACCATACCCGTATGGAAGCACCTGCAGTCCGCGTGGCGAAGACCATGCATACCCCGCACGGCGACACGATCACCGTCTTCGATCTGCGTTTCTGCGTGCCGAACAAAGAAGTGATGCCGGAGAAAGGCATTCATACGCTGGAACACCTGTTCGCGGGTTTCATGCGTGACCACCTGAACGGCAACGGCGTTGAGATCATCGATATCTCCCCGATGGGCTGCCGTACCGGTTTCTACATGAGCCTGATCGGTCAACCGGAAGAGAAACGCGTTGCTGACGCGTGGAAAGCGGCGATGGAAGACGTGCTGAAGGTGAAAGAGCAGAACCAGATCCCTGAGCTGAACGTTTACCAGTGCGGGACTTACCAGATGCACTCGCTGGAAGAAGCGCAGGAGATCGCGCGCCACATCATCGAGCGTGATGTTCGCGTGAACAGCAACGAAGAGCTGGCCCTGCCGAAAGAAAAACTGCAGGAACTGCACATCTAGTGCACCTTTTCCCTCTCCCTCCGGGAGAGGGTAGGGTGAGGGTTGTTTAGCCCATGACCACAACGTCTACGTTCTCCTTTACCCATCGCCCCCTCGTTCCGTTTGCCCATGACTACGTTCACGGTGACCGCGAACCCTGGCACAAGCACGACTGCGCGCAGCTGCTGCACGCCCTGAGCGGCGTGGTACGGGTAGATACCGCATCGGGCTGCTGGGTGGTTCCGCCCGGCCGCGGCGTCTGGCTGCCGGCGGGCACGCAGCATTCCCTGCGCATCACCGGCAACGTGGCGGCGCGTACGCTGTTTATCGATCCGCTGGCGCGGGCCGATCTTCCGGCCACCTGCCAGATCGTGCAGATCTCCCCGCTGCTGCGTGAGCTGATCCTCGCCGCCCTTGCTTTACCTGAATCGTACTCGCCCGGAAGCCGGGATGAACGCGTCTATGAGCTCATTCTCGATGAAATCCGCACTATGCCGGTGCTGCCGTTTCATCTGCCTGAGCCGGAAAGCGAGGCGTTACGTCACCTGTGCCTGCAAATTCGGCAAAACGCGGGGGAGAGCTGGAGCAGCGTGCAGGCCGCGAGCATGATGAACATGAGCGAGCGCACGATGAACCGCCATTTTCAGCAGCAGACGGGATTGAGCTACGGTGAGTGGTTGAGAAGGGCGCGTCTGCTGGAGGCGCTACAGCGGCTGGCGCAGGGCCAGCCGGTACTTCGCGTGGCGCTGGATCTCGGTTACGGTAGCCACAGCGCCTTTACGGCCATGTTCCGCCGGGTGATGGGCATTTCACCCAGCGAATACTTCAAAGACAGCTAACCGCATTAAAAAGCGCCTGAAGCGAGGCGCGCGAGACGTCGCTGTCAATGCCCACGCCCCAGCGGCTGGTGCCGTCCTGGAACAGGCAGCGAATATACGCCACGGAACGGCTGTCGCTGCGCTCGCCTAACGTATGCTCGTGATAGTCCTTAATCACAAACGGCGCGTCGACCCAGCGGCTAATGCCGTGAGCGGCGGCGGAAAGCAGGCCGTTACCCTGGCCTTCAAGCTGACGCGTCCCCTCCTGCGTGACGACACTGGCCGTCAAACGCAGCTGGCCGTCCTGCTGGCCCTCGCTGCGATAGGATTGCAGCGCAAGCGGCGGCGTTGCCACCAGCCCGTAGCGGGCGCGGAACAGCTGCCACAGCGCGTTTTGCGTCATCTCTTTGCCGTGGCGATCGGTTTCCTGCTGTACGTGCTGGCTGAAATCCTGCTGCAGGGCGCGGGGTAATTTCAGCCCATGGTTTTGCTCGATAAGCCATGCGCTGCCGCTTTTTCCTGACTGGCTGTTCACGCGGATCACCGCTTCATAGGTACAGCCGATATCCTGCGGATCGACGGGCAGGTAGGGCATCTCCCAGCGCTCGCCAGGCCTGCGGGCATCAAAACCTTTTTTGATCGCGTCCTGGTGCGAGCCGGAGAAGGCGGTATAGGCCAGCCGTCCTGCCCACGGATGGCGCGGGTGCACCGGCAGCTGGTTGCAGGTTTCCACCGCTTCCACCACCCGGTTCATATCGCTAAAGTCCAGATTCGGGCTAATGCCCTGGCTGTAGAGGTTCATCGCCAGCGTCACCAGGCAGACGTTACCCGTGCGCTCCCCGTTACCAAACAGGCAGCCCTCGACGCGATCTGCGCCCGCCATCACGGCCAGCTCGGCGCTGGCGACGGCGGTACCGCGGTCGTTATGCGGATGCACGCTGATGCAGACGTCGCGGCGGCGGCTGAAGTGGCGACAGAAATACTCAATCCGATCGGCATAGACGTTCGGCGTGTTCACCTCCACGGTGGCAGGCAAGTTGACGATCATTGGACGCGCGTCGCACGGCTGCCAGATCTCCGCCACGGCTTCACAAATCTCCAGCGCAAACTCCGGCTCGGTAAAGCAGAAGGTTTCCGGGGAATACTCATACTGCCAGCGGGTATCCGGGTTCTCTTCACACAGTTGACGAATAAGGCGGGTAGAACGCGTTGCCAGCTCGACGATTTGCGCCTTTTCCATGCCGAACACCAGGCGGCGGAAAAGCGGGGCGGTGGCGTTGTACAGATGGACGGTGGCCTGCTTCGCGCCGCGCAGGGATTCGAAAGTGCGATGGATAAGATCGTCCCGCGCCTGGGTCAACACCTGAATCGTGACGTCATCCGGGATGCGGTTCTCTTCAATCAGCTGGCGGACAAAGTTGAAGTCCGTCTGCGAGGCGGAAGGAAAGGCGACCTCAATCTCCTTAAACCCGCAGCTCAGCAGCAGTTCCCAGAACTGCAGCTTGCGCGCGCTGTCCATCGGCTCGGCAAGGGCCTGGTTGCCGTCGCGCAGGTCGGTGGAGAGCCAGCGCGGCGCGCGGGTGATGCATTGCTCCGGCCAGCGGCGGTCGGACAGGGAAAGCGTAGGATAAGGCGTGTATTTGTCGGCGGGTGTGTTCAGCATGATGCGCTCCTGTTGTCTTTTCACTATCGTGAAGCGATTTCAGGCGCGCTGCTTTATCGAAACTGACAATGGCTGTCGCGTTTTGGACAACCGGGCCTACGGATGGCGGCCCGGTTATCGTAGGCCGGGTAAGGCGTAGCCGCCACCCGGCATCCAGCGCACAGGACTAGTGCGCGCCACCGCCCCCACCACCGGCACCAAACGGTGGTCTGGCAAACCACACCAGCCCCAGCAGGACGATAAAGATCCCCGCCGATATCCAGAAAATCTCGTTGGCCGAGATAATCAGACCCTGGTTGGTGATCTGCTGGGCAATCCACCCGGAGGCCTGCTGCTCGGTCATGCCCATCCCCTGAAGCTGGCTATACATCTGCTGCGCATTCGGGTTAAACGGGTTCACCGCTTCGGTTAGCTGGGCGTGGTGCATCGACTCGCGGTTGGTCCACAGGGTGGTGGTGATCGACGTCCCGATAGAGCCCGCCAGCGTACGGGTGAAGTTAGACAGGCTCGATGCCGCCGCCATGCGCTCGGGCGGTAAGCCGGAAAGCGTAATGGTCGTCAGCGGCATAAAGAAGCACGCCACGGCGAAGCCCTGAATGAACTGCGGCCATGCGGATGCGCCAAAGTCCATGCCCGGCTCGAACGTGTACGCGCGCCAGTAGAAGCACACCGCGTACATGATAAAGCTGAACGTCACCAGCCTGCGCATATCGAGCTTGTGGGCGAAACGGCCGATAATCGGCGACAGCAGGACCGGAATGACACCCACCGGCGCAGAGGCGAGGCCTGCCCAGGTGGCGGTATAGCCATAGACCTCCTGCAGCAGCTGCGGCAGCAGAACGATCGCGCCGAAGTAGAGCATGTAGGCGAGGCTAATACACAGACAGCCGATGGTGAAGTTTCGCGACTTAAACAGCGAGAGGTCGACGATCGGGTTATCGTCCGTCAGCTCCCAGACGATCAGGAAGCTCAGCGATATCACCGCGACAACGGTCAGCACGATAATCTCTGTCGAGTTAAACCAGTCCAGCTCTTTACCCTGATCGAGCATCACCTGCAGGCTACCGATGCCGACCACCAGCAGCGCCAGGCCAACGGCGTCAATTCGCCGCTGCTCCGTTCGGGTCTCGCGACCGCGCAGCGTTTGCAGGGTGAGCATCACCACCAGGGCACCAATCGGCACGTTGATGAAGAAGATCCAGCCCCAGTGGTAGTTGTCGCTGATATAGCCGCCGAGGATAGGCCCGCAAATCGGCGCGACAATCACCGTCATCGACCACAGCGCCAGCGCGACAGAGCGCTTAGCGGGGGGATAGTTGTTCAGCAGCAAACTTTGCGACAGCGGGATCAGCGGCCCGGCAACGATCCCCTGAATGACGCGGAAGAAGATCAGCATCGTCAGGCTGCTGGACATGCCGCACGCCCAGGAGGCGAGCACGAACAATATCGTTGACCAGAGGAACAGCTTCACCTCACCGACGCGCTTTGCCAGCCAGCCGGTGATCGGAATGGAGATGGCGTTTGCCACCCCAAACGAGGTAATAACCCAGGTCCCCTGGCTCAGCGACGAGCCAAGGTTACCGGCGATGGTCGGGATCGCCACGTTTGCGATGGTGGAGTCCAGCACCTGCATGAATGTCGCCAGCGACAGCGCAATGGTCATAATGACCAGCTGCGCGCCCTCCAGCGGTTTTTGCGGCTTTTGCTGTTGCATAACGCTCACCTTCGGATTAACCGGCGTTTGCCTTCACGATGTCATCGATCAGCTTGTTGACCGGATCGAGGCTAATTTCACGGGCGTTACTTTCATAAGCCGGGCTGCTGCGCACCTGGCTTGCCAGAATCTGGCCGTCGCGGTTGGCGGTGTCGACCGTCACAAGCGTAGAGAGGCCAATACGCAGCGGGTGATCCGCCAGCTGTTTCGCATCCAGTTCGATACGCACCGGCAGACGCTGAACCACTTTGATCCAGTTACCGGTGGCGTTCTGCGCGGGCAGCAGGGAGAAGGCGCTGCCGGTCCCCATATCCAGACCAACCACTTTCCCGGTGTACTTCACGTCATCACCGTAGATGTCGCTGACCACCGTCGCGGTCTGGCCGATACGCATATGGGCAAGCTGCGTCTCTTTAAAGTTGGCGTCCACCCACAGATTGTCTGCCGGCACAACCGCCATCAGCGGCGTGGTTGGGCTAATCTGCGCCCCCGGCTGGACGGAACGACGGGAGACGTACCCGGTCATCGGGCTGACGATTTTAGTACGCTCAAGGGCAAGCCATGCGTTACGCACTTCGGTCGCCGCCTGCTGGACGGCGGGCTGGTTTTCCAGGCTGGTGCCCAGCACCATCGCCTGGTTGGCGTTGTACTGTTGAATCGCCACATCCAGCTGCGCCTGGGCGCTGGCAACGGCATCGCGGGCGTGCTGCAGCTCTTCACGGCCAATCAGGTTGGCGGTGCCGAGCGGCACGCGGCGGTTCAGGTCGCTCTGCGCCTGAGCCAGCGCGGTTTTCTGCACGTCGATGTTGGCCTGCAGCTGTTTGCTGTTGATCATCAGCTGGCGGGTCTGACGGACGCTGGAGGCCAGCGCTGTCTTTGCTTTTTCAAATGCCTGCTGCGCGTCGGTCGGATCGAGGGTGACCAACACGTCGCCTTTTTGCACAAAGTCGGTATTGTCAGCCCAGACTTTCGTCACGCTGCCCGACACCTGCGCCATAATCTGTACCTGGTTCCCTGCCACGTAGGCATCATCTGTCTCTTCAGCATGACGCAGTACTAAAAACCAATAGATCCCATATGCCACGGCAATAATGATAAAGAGCAAGGTCAACAGAAGAAGGGCGCTCTTACGTTTACCTTTCTTGTTGGCCGGTTGCTGCGGGGTAGTGCTCTCCGCATTTGCGCTCATTGTTGTTCTCCACGATCTTCTTATTTTCACATCGGCTGAGCCGACCTGTTGTCAGAAAGGCCAGCAGTGTGACGTGCTGGCCTGTCGGTTTTCTTATGAATCTGGAATGGTGAGCGTGTCGTCGCGTTAGCGCAGCGCCTCAAGAATGGCGCCGTCTTCATCCATCTGGTCCAGACGGGTGAGCAGCTTGCGAGTGATGTGCTCAAGCTGGTCGCGCTCGGCGGTGCTGAGGGCGGACCAGAGTTTGTGCAGGCAATTGTGCTGAGGTGGCAGCACTTCGCGCAGGAATTCGTGACCTTTCTCGGTCAGCTGCAGATGCAGGCAGCGGCGATCGTTGTCGCTTTCACGGCGCTCAATCCAGCCGCGCTTTTCAAGTTCATCGGCAATACGGGTGGCGTTGGTGCGGGAGGAGCCCAGCGCGCAGCTCAGCTCAGAAGGCTGAATGCTGTGATTTTCCTGAGACTCCAGCGTAATCAACGCCATAAACAACGTCTCGTTAATCCCTTGAGCTTTCAGCATTTTATTACGGTTTTCCAGAAGCTTACCCTGCATGTGCATGCACAGGCGAGTCAGCAGGATTTCCTGATAAGGGAAGTCCTCATGGCGACTGGCGCGGAATTTAAGCATTTGTTCAATGGGCGTAAACGAACTATCCATTTGGGCATAACCTCATTAATTACAGCCGATATAGTAACGATAGTGACAAATAATGTAAATGAATTATTTGTGCGGTTATATCCGCCAAACTTATGTCACCATCAGAAAGCGCCGGGTAAGTCCGTGACCCGGTGAGCACAGAAAGCGTAGGGTGTGAACCCGTGAAAGAGAGGATGTGAGGACGGGGGTCTGAACTATTCATGCCAACTGTAGATATGTCACCCACATTAAAATTTCTGGGATAAATGATTACGTTTACCTTAACAGACTGCCGGGCCTCTTAACACCCTAAGAGGCCAACGCAATGTAAAACTTAGTGTATTGCTTCCTGGCGATGGTAGCCGCGCCACCATACAAGAAGGTTGAGCGCGGCGACGATGGCCCCAATCCCACACACGCCCGACCAGCCGGCATGCTGCCACGCCGATGCGGAAATTAATGAACCGGCAGCGCCCCCGATGAAGTAGCTGGTCATGTATCCGGCGGTGAGGCGATTACGCGCCTCTGGCTTCACGCGATAGATGACGGTCTGGTTGGTAATGTGAATGCCCTGAACGGTGAGATCGAGCACCAGGATACCGACGATCAGCGCCAGCACCGAGACGTGCCCATACCAGATCGCTGCCCAGGAGAGCAGAAGTAAAACCAGCCCTGCGGAGGTGGTCAGATGGGATTTGCCCTTGTCGGCCAGCCCGCCAGCGGGACGGGCGCCCAGCGCGCCTGCGGCACCTGCCAGGCCGAACAGGCCAATCACCCCTTCGGAATAGTTGAACGGCGGCGCGGCCAGCAGAAACGCCATCGAGGTCCAGAGAATGCTGAAGTTGGCGAAGGTGAAACAGCCCAGCAGGGCGCGGGTACGCAGAAGCTTATCCTGCGTGAACAGGCTGAAAACGGAGGCCAGCAGCTGGGGGTAGTTCAGGTGATTTTCCTGCTTCACTTTTGGCAGCCCGCGCCACAGCGCCAGCGCCATCACCACCATCAGCACGCTCGCCACCCAGTAAACGGTGCGCCAGCCGCCGAGGCTTGCCAGCAGCCCTGCCACGGTTCGCGCCAGCAAAATCCCCAGCAGCAGGCCGCTCATGATGGTGCCCACCACCTTGCCGCGTTTTTCCGGGGAGGCGAGTGTCGCGGCGAGCGGCACCAGGATTTGCGCCACCACGGAGAACAGCCCCGTAAGCGCGGTACCGATAATCATCATCGTCAGCGACTGGCTGCTGGCGGTGATCAGCATCCCACCGGCGGCCAGCAGGGTCATGGAGACGATGAGCATTCGGCGTTCAAACATATCGCCGAGCGGCACCAGGAACAGCAGCCCGGCGGCATAGCCGAGCTGCGCCGCCGTCACGATGAAGCCAGCGGAGCTGGCAGAAAGGTTGAACGCGCGGGCGATGGTGTCGAGAAGAGGCTGCGCGTAATAGTTGCTGGCGACCGCCAGACCCGTTGCCACGGACATTAAAAGGATAAGTGCGGGACTAAGCGCTTGAGCTGTTTTTGTCATGAGTTTCAGGAATCGTTAGTTGAGTGATTATTTTTCCGGAAACCATAATAGCGAATGATTGTGAATGTTGGGGGATTGTTGGGTGATGGATTGTGCGGTTTGCTCCCCTCACCCCGGCCCTCTCCCAAGGGGAGAGGGAGGTCATCGTCCCCTCTCCCTCTGGGAGAGGGTTAGGGTGAGGGAAAATGATTTACTTCTGCGCTTCAAGCGCCTCTTTCACCCAGCCGTCAAACTGCTGCTGGTGGGCCTTGATCCAGCCGTCAACGTGGCCTTTAACATCGGCTTCAGACGATTTGCCCGCGTGCATCATCGCGTTCTGAGCATTGATATCCGCCAGCGGCAGCTTCATTACCGAGAACAGCTTCGCCGCCGCCGGGTTTTTCTCCGCCCAGGCTTTGTTGGCCACGATATGCATCGTGTTCACCGGGAAGCCGTAGTTCATGCCGTTCGGCAGTTTGGTGTCGATGTCCTTCTGCTCGCCCGGCAGGGAGGAGAACGGCACCTGCAGCCACACCACGTCTTTACCCGGCTTCAGCACGTCGCTCACCCAGTACGGCGTCCAGGTGTAGTAGATCACCGGTTTACCCTCTTTGAAGCGGGCAATGGTGTCGGCCATCATCGCCGAATAGTTGCCGTGGCTGACGTCGACCGTCTTCGCCAGGTCATAGGCTTTGTTCTGGTGATTAATCACCGCTTCACAGCCCCAGCCCGGCGAGCAGCCCATCATGTCGGCCTTGCCGTCACCGTTGGTGTCGAACAGTTTGGCGATCTTCGGATCCTTCAGCTGTTCAATATTGGTGATGTGGTACTTATCGGCGGTTTTCTTGTCGATCAGATACCCCTGCGCCGCGCCGGTCACGAAGGTGCCTTGGCGATAGAATTTCTTGTCGCCACCGGCGGCGGCATACATATCATCGTGCAGCGGCTGCCAGTTGACGGCGGTAAAGGTGGCATCGCCGGAGGCGATCGAGGTATAGCCGACGTTGTAATCCACTTCGCTCGGCGTGTTGACCGTGTAGCCCAGCTTCTCCAGCGCGCGGCTGACGATCAGGGTCTGGAAGCTCTCTTCGGAAATGGTGCTCTGCACCGGCTGTACGGTAATGCCTTTGCCCGGCAGGTCTGCCGCAAACGTGCTGGTGGAGACAAGGGTGGCAAACGCTGTGGCAAAAAGTACCTTATGTCGCATCGTTGTTCCTTATTTTGTAAATGGGCGGGTGATTAACCCGACAGGGCCGGTGGTATACCAGCGACGGTTGCCGCGACTGCGTGAATCACGACCGACGGCCTGGGTCAGGCGGTCAAGAATAATGGCGAGGATCACAATCCCGACGCCGCCGACGGTAGCCAGCCCCATGTCGAGACGGCCAATGCCGCGCAGCACCATCTGACCCAGACCGCCTACGGCGATCATTGAGGCAATCACCACCATCGACAGGGCCAGCATCAGCGTCTGGTTAACGCCCGCCATAATGGTTGGCATCGCCAGCGGGAGCTGAACCTTAAACAGCATCTGGCGCGGGCTGGCACCGAACGAGCGTGACGCTTCGATCAGGTCCGCAGGCACCTGGTTAATCCCCAGAATGGTCAGACGAATAATCGGCGGCAGGGCGAAGATAATCGTCACCACCACGCCCGGCACGTTGCCGATGCCGAACAGCATCACGATAGGCACCAGATAGACGAAGGCCGGGGTGGTCTGCATCGCATCCAGCAGCGGACGAATGATCTTCGCCGCCCGCGGGCTGCGCGCCAGCCAGATCCCCATCGGCAGGCCGATGACGATGCAGAAGAGCAGGGCGGTCAGCACCAGCGCCAGGGTGATCATCGCCTGCGACCAGGCGCCAATCGCGCCGATGGCAATCAGCGAAATCAGCGTGGCGACCCCCATCCCCGCGCTGCCAAACTGCCACGCGATCAGGGAGAACAGGATAATCGCCACCGGCGCCGGCATGCCCAGCATCAGCTGCTGAAAGCCGTTGAGGATGTAATCCACCGGGATGCGGATCCCCTGGAAGACCGGACGGAAGTGCGTGACCACCCAGTCGATCCCTTCCGTGACCCAGCTGTCGAGCGGGATCAGGGTTTTATGGAACGGGTCCATGATGTTGAAGTGTTCCGGCGCAGGCGCGGGTGCGCTGTTGAGCCAGTCCGCCGCGCCGCCGCCGTCGGCGGGTGCTGGCGTGGAACCCCACGCATCGGCGGATTGCGCAGCGCTGTCCGCGGCTTCTGTGGTGCCCCACGGATTAGTTTGAACGGTCATTGTTTGCCCCCTCGCGGTCTAAAGCCTGCAGCAGCATCCGTTTTGAGATGATGCCGACGTACTGTTGTTCCTCACCGACGACCGGCACGGCGCACGGCGCCTGGCCCACGTGAGAGAGCAACTCGCTGAGCGGCGTTTCGGCGTCCACGGCAAGCGGAGCGTCAATTAACGCCGCATCGATTCCCTGGTTTTCACCAAGCGCGGATTTCAGGGAGTCGATGGAGACAACGCCGACAAATTTATTGCCGCGTTCAACCAGATAACCGTATTCCCGGTCTTCGTCCTGCAGCAGCTTCAGCGCCGAGCGCGGGCCAAAACCTGGCGTTTTACGGATAATGCCGTTTGGCGTTCGACGGGCAATATCTTTAGCGCTAAAGACCTGGCTAATATCCACGCCGCGGAAGAAGGTGCGCACATAATCATTCGCCGGATTATTGAGTATTTCATCCGGCGTGCCGACCTGCACCACTTCACCGTTTTGCATAATGGCAATACGGTCGCCAATACGCATGGCTTCATCCAGATCGTGAGAAATAAAGACAATGGTTCGCTGATGTTTAGCCTGTAATTTTACCAGCTCATCCTGCATCTCGGTGCGAATTAACGGATCGAGGGCGGAGAAGGCTTCATCCATTAATAAAATATCTGGATTAATGGCTAATGCGCGGGCTAATCCCACGCGCTGACGCATCCCGCCGGAAAGTTCATCCGGGTAAGCATGCGCATAGTTTTCCAGCCCGACCTGACGCAGTGCATCCAGGGCTTTTTCCTGACGCTCCTGAGCGGGCGTGCCGGCTAATTCCATCCCGAAAGCGGTATTATCCAGCACCGTCATGTGCGGCATCAGCGCGAAGGACTGGAACACCATTGCGATCTTCTTTCTGCGCACCTCGCGGAGCTCGGCGTCTGATATTCTGGCGATGTCTACGCCGTCAATCAGCACCTGTCCGCGGGTGGGTTCAATCAGGCGATTGAGAAGGCGAACCATAGTGGATTTACCCGAACCGGATAATCCCATGATGACAAAAATCTCGCCTTCTTCAATGGCCAGACTGGCGTCTTTAACGCCAAGCGACAGCCCGGTTTTTTCCAGAATTTGCTCTTTGGTAAGGCCTTTTTCAATATATTTGAATGCGCGCTGCGGGTGCTCGCCAAATACTTTATAAAGATTTTTCACTTCTAATTTAATTGCCATGCAATAGAGAGTGTCCTGTTATTTGTTTATGCCAATATGATTACCATGGTAAATTGTTAACGGGCATAACCCTAACATACTGAGAATCTGAGACAACCCTGCGTTTGCTTATGCCAGGCATTTTCAGGTAAGCGAAACGGCTGAATTTCCCATGAGTAAAGGGCTGAGCGTCATTTGAGTTTTTCTTAAATTTTTGCTGCTGCATCGGGGAATTTCGCCTGGATCGGAGTGATTCAGGCGAATATGACGGGGGAATTACAGTGTAGTTCTCAGGGGAATATTCTGGTAGAAATAAAGGGATTTATATTTAATTAATGAACGTTAATTCACTCATTAAAAATCCCAGTCCTCGTCTTCCGTTTCCACCGCTTTACCCATCACGTACGACGATCCCGAACCGGAGAAGAAATCGTGGTTTTCGTCAGCGTTAGGCGACAGCGCGGCCAGAATTGCCGGGTTCACCTCGGCCATCTCCGGCGGGAAAAGCGCGTCGTAACCCAGGTTCATCAGCGCCTTGTTGGCGTTGTAGCACAGGAAGGCTTTGACGTCCTCTTCCCAGCCCGTTCCGGCGTACAGCTCCTCGGTATAGCTCAGCTCGTTATCGTACAGATCCATCAGCAAATCGAGCGCAAAGCCCTTAAGCTCCTCTCTCTTTGCCTCGCTGACTTTCTCCAGCCCTTTCTGATACTTATAGCCGATATAATACCCGTGCACTGCTTCATCCCGAATGATGAGGCGAATCAAATCGGCGGTGTTGGTGAGCTTGCCCCGGCTCGACCAGTACATGGGCAGCCAGAAGCCGGAGTAGAAGAGGAAGGATTCCAGAAACACGCTGGCGATCTTCTTCTTCAGCGGCTCGTCGGCCCGGTAATATTCCAGCACAAGATCTGCCTTTCGCCGTAATGACTCGCTCTCTTCACTCCAGGCGTAGGCCGCGTCCACGTCTTTGGTCTGGCACAGCGTGGAAAATATCGAGCTGTAGGAGCGGGCGTGCACCGCCTCCATAAAGCTGATGTTCGACATCACCGCCTCTTCGTGCGGCGTCAGCGCGTCACTCATCAGAGCCGGTGCGCCGACGGTATTCTGAATGGTGTCCAGCAGCGTCAGGCCGGTAAAGACGCGGATCGTCAGCTGCTGTTCGGCGGGGTCGAGCGTTTGCCAGGCCGGAATATCGTTGGAGAGCGGAACCTTTTCCGGCAGCCAGAAGTTGCTGGTCAGGCGGTTCCACACCTCCAGATCTTTATCGTCCTGGATTTTGTTCCAGTTTACGGCACTCACGCGTGACAGTTTCATCCTTTCTCCTTACAGCGCGCAGGACACGCAGCCTTCAATTTCGGTACCTTCCAGCGCAAGCTGGCGCAGGCGAATGTAGTAGAGCGTTTTGATGCCTTTCTTCCAGGCGTAGATCTGCGCTTTGTTGATATCCCGCGTGGTGGCGGTATCCGGGAAGAACAGCGTCAGCGACAGCCCCTGATCCACGTGTTTTGTCGCCTCGGCGTAGGTATCGATGATTTTTTCCGGGCCGATCTCATACGCATCCTGATACAGCGCCAGGTTGTCGTTAGTCATAAACGGGGCAGGGTAGTAAACGCGGCCGGTTTTGCCTTCCTTACGAATTTCAATTTTCGACACGATCGGATGAATGCTCGACGTGGCATGGTTAATGTAGGAAATCGATCCGGTCGGCGGCACGGCCTGCAGGTTCTGGTTATAAATGCCGTAGCGCATCACGTCGTCACGCAGCTGCTGCCACATCTCGCGCGTCGGCAGGGTAATCCCCGCGCGGGCAAAGAGATCGCGCACTTTTTCGGTTTTTGGCTGCCAGTCGCCTTCCAGATACTGGCTGAAATAGGCCCCGCTGGCGTAGCGCGACTGCTCAAAGCCCGCGAACCGCTGGCCGCGCTCGCGCGCCAGCATCATCGAGGTGTGCAGCGCGTGCCAGGTAATGGTGTAAAAATAGAGGTTGGTAAAATCCAGCCCTTCCGGACTGCCGTAGGCGATGCCTTCCCGCGCCAGATAGCCGTGCAGGTTCATCTGCCCCAGCCCGATGGCGTGCGAGGCGGCGTTGCCCGCTTCAACAGACGGCACGCTGCGGATGTGGCTCATGTCCGACACCGCCGTCAGCCCGCGGATGGCGGTCTCCACCGTGCGGCCAAAGTCAGGGGAATCCATGGTGTGGGCGATATTCAGCGACCCGAGATTGCAGGAGATATCTTTGCCGATATCCGCGTAGTCCAGGTTTTCGTCGTAGGCTGACGCGCTGTTGACCTGCAAAATCTCCGAGCACAGGTTGCTCATGTTGATGCGCCCGGCAATCGGGTTCGCGCGGTTTACCGTATCTTCATACATGATGTACGGATAGCCGGACTCAAACTGGATCTCCGCAAGCGTCTGGAAGAAATCGCGGGCGTTGATATATTTTTTGCGGATGCGATCGTCGGCCAGCAGCTCCTCGTACCGCTCGCTGATGGCCACGTCGCCAAAGGCTTTGCCGTAGATTCGCTCAACGTCATACGGCGAGAAGAGCGCCATCCCGGCATTCTCTTTGGCCAGCTTAAAGGTGATATCCGGGATCACCACGCCAAGCGACAGGGTTTTAATGCGGATCTTTTCGTCGGCATTTTCGCGTTTGGTATCGAGAAAACGCAGAATGTCCGGGTGGTGCGCGTGCAGGTAAACCGCCCCCGCTCCCTGACGCGCGCCAAGCTGGTTGGCATAGGAGAACGCATCCTCCAGCATCTTCATTACCGGGATCACGCCGGAGGACTGGTTTTCGATGCGCTTGATCGGCGCGCCCGCTTCACGCAGGTTAGAGAGCAGAAACGCCACGCCGCCGCCGCGTTTGGAAAGCTGCAGCGCCGAGTTCACCGCGCGGCCAATCGACTCCATATTGTCTTCGATGCGCAGCAGGAAGCAGGAAACCAGCTCCCCGCGCTGGGCTTTGCCGCAGTTGAGGAAGGTGGGCGTGGCGGGCTGGAAGCGACCGGCGAGGATCTCGTCGGTGAGCTGCTCCGCCAGCGCTTCGTCGCCCTGCGCCAGCGTCAGCGCCACCATCACAACGCGATCTTCAAAGCTTTCCAGATAGCGTTTGCCGTCGAAGGTTTTCAGGGTGTAGCTGGTGTAGTACTTCCACGCGCCAAGAAACGTCTGGAAACGAAAGCCGCTGGCGTGCGCGCGTTCAAACAGCTTCACCACGAAGGAACGGTCGTAGCGGGTGAGCGTGCGCGCGTCGTAGTAACTTTCGTTCACAAGATAGTCGAGACGCTCATTCTGGTTTGCAAAAGCCACGCTGTTGGGCCGCACGTGGGCGGCAAAAAAGGCGTCCACCGCCTCCCTGTCTTTATCAAACTGAATGCGCCCCTCGCGATCGTAGAGGTTAAGCATTGCGTTGAGCGCGTGGTAATCCGGTGTCGCCTGAATCACCCGTTCTGCGGTTGTCGTTGCCAAAATTCGTTCACTCCTTTACGCACGTTTTCGACGTCCTGCTGTGTCCCCATCAGCTCAAAACGATAGAGATACGGCACGCCGCATTTTTGAGAGATGACGTCCCCGGCGCGGCCAAAGGCATCGCCGAAATTGCGATTCCCTGCCGCAATAACGCCGCGGATTAGCCCGCGATTGTGGGGATCGTTCAGAAAGCGGATCGCCTGACGAGGCACGGCACCTGCCGTACCGCCACCGCCATAGCTGGGCACCACCAGAATGTAAGGCTCTTCTACCCGGATCCGCTCCCGCTCGTTGAGCGGGATGCGAACCGCGGGCAGCCCGACGCGCTCGATGAAGCGGAGCGTGTTTTCCGAGCTGCTGGAGAAGAAAACCAGCCCACTCACGCCCGGGTGACCTGTGCGGCGAGGCGGTTAATCATGTCCGGGCGAAAGCCAGACCAGCTTGTCTCCCCGGCAACGACCACCGGAAGCTGGCGAAAACCCCTGGCGCGCAGGGTATCGGCGGCCTCGGGTACCTGGTCAATATTCACCATCTCAAACGCCACGCCGCGGCTCTCCATCGCCCGCCTGGTGGCGTGGCACTGAACACAATCGTTACGTGTGTAAATAATAATGCTCATGATTCGTATTTCCATTTAAAATGAGAAGGCGGCGCGAATCATCGCGTCAGGTTGTGTCTGTCTTGCTAAGAGGGATACTAGATGTAGTTGCCTTAAGTTTCAACCATACAAGATATGGGAAATTTAGATTGATATTGCCCATGTGATGAGCACAGCGGGGCAGGGCGCTCTGTGCGGGCTTTTCAGGCGAGAAGACAAAGAAAAGCCCCGGAGCCTGAAGCTACCGGGGCCGAAAACGCAGGCTTATTTACGCAGGCTGAGCAGGGCACCCACGAAGATGCCGACCGCCGCGACGGTTCCCAGAGTGCATAGCGGTTTTTCACGCACGAAGGTCGTAGCACAGCTTGCCATATCGCAGGCAGCCTGCGTGGCGCGTGAGCGTCCGTTCATGCGAGCACGGGTTTCACGGAGCAGAGACTGAGCCTTACGTTTTGCGGCATCCGCTTCGTCCTTTGCGTCAGTTCCCCAGGACTTCAGCACTTCTTCCAGCGTATCCGCTAATTGGCTGACATCATTACGAATATCCTGAGCGTCGTCATTAATATCGTTTCGGTTCGGTCTGTTAAACATACGATCCTCCGTAATTTTGTGTTCCCGTTTAGTTTAGTTCAGAAATTTAATATCTGAAGCGCATCACGCGTTAATCGCCAGTTTATGGACTATTCTGAAAGCCCAGCCAATGCTGAATACTGTAAGGTTGCCGGGCAGGAAAAGATAACGAGGAAAAGATATGTATTTACGACCTGATGAGGTGGCGCGCGTTCTTGAAAAAGAGGGATTCACCATGGATGAGGTGACGTCAAAAGCGTATGGATATCGCCGCGGCGAGAATTATGTTTACGTTAATCGCGAAGCAAGAATGGGACGTACCGCGCTCATTATTCACCCGACGCTGAAAGACAGAAGTCTGTCATTTGCTGAACCTGCCTCGGATATTAAAACCTGCGATCACTATCAGCAATTTCCGCTCTATTTAGGCGGGGAGCGGCATGAGCATTATGGTATTCCGCATGGTTTCAGTTCGCGTATGGCGCTGGAGCGCTTTTTGAAGGGGCTGTTCGGCGACGTACAGTAAATTCGCGACTGGCCTGCGCCAGTCGCCCCACATCATGCTTTTGCCTGGCTGTACTGGCTGACCTTGAACAGGCGGCGGCAGTAGTCGAGGAAATAGCCGTATACCGCGCCCATCAGCATTGAAACCACAATATTCGAACTGACCGCCGCCGCGATTTGGTGCCAGTCCGCACCCACCGTCAGCAGAATGGCCACGTAAACCGGAGACTGGAACGTCACATACGCCAGCACGTCCGCCAGGTTTTTCACCCAGCCTGCAGGGCTGATACGACGCGCGAAACGCATAACGGCATCGCGATATAAACCATAAGGCCAGGCAATAACGATATTGACCGGGATAGCCACCAGACGAGAAGAAAGTGACTGCTCGAAGGTCATTCCTGAGAGGAATATTTCGATCAGCATGTTCACAACGGAACAGTAGACAACCATCGCGAAAGTATCCGCCACGGCATGGCGAAGGCGTGATTGCGGTGAGAACATGTCTGAACTCCTTGAGAAGAACACAAAAGAAACGATTTTCCCGAAGCGTCTAGTGCTTTAGGTTGGTTTGTTTGGCGTGTATAGCGTATATCTCTATGTTTGAACTAACAACTAGTGATTAATTTTTATTTAATCGCATTTTGTCCACAAAATTCTCTAAATTTGGTTGTTTTTTGTTCGGTTCGTTATAATCTGTCTCGCTTAAAGTATTTTATATAAAAATCATATAGTTAATGTTTTTGGCGTTGCAGGTTAAATCAATCCGCCCGTAAGGGGCGAGGAATGCTGAGATTTGGATTAAAGTTGGCCATTTATATTGGTATGGTGATTGAATCTGTGCGAATTCTACAAGCGGCTAAGATAATATTAAGGGTTACAGTAAACGCTATTCACATTATTGGCATAACGACCCCGCGGGTAGATATTTCCACGAAAATGAATTATTCTGACGGTGATTTATCTATTTACCCTAAAGAGAAGGTTTTCAAATAATATGTCTTTGACGTTACAGAATCTTAATAATATCCGAACTCTGCGCGCCATGGCGCGCGAATTAACCCTGGACGTTCTTGAGGAAATGCTGGAAAAGGTCAGGGTCGTTGCTGAAGAGAAACGGAGTGAGCAGGCGGAATTAGAGCAGCAGCGCGCTGAGCAGCAGGAAAAAATTAATACCCTGCTGGAGCTGATGAAAGCCGATGGTATTTCACCGACCGATCTGCTGGGTTCTGAGCTTGCGCAGGCGGGTAAGCCCACGAAAAAGCGTAAGCCGCGTGAAGCGAAATATCGCTTTATTGACCAGAACGGTGAAGAAAAAACGTGGACCGGCCAGGGCCGCACGCCGAAGCCTATTGCCAGCGCGCTGGCAAACGGGAAATCACTGGATGATTTTCTGATCTAAGGCGATAACCGGGCGGAATATTCCGCCCGGCTGTCTGTTTAGCAGACGCCGAAATCACCTTCTTCGGTATACGGCGCTACATCGGCCGCTTTCAGCGTATATTTCTCGCCTTGTTCATTGCTGGCCTGAACCGCCACAAGGGTGTCACCGTTCACTTCGAGCACTTTCAGTTTCGGGCCGCCTTTACGCGGCTGCACATAGTCACCGACAGAAAACATATTACCTCCTCATCGTTTTAGCGATCTTCACCTTAGCCCACGCGTGGCGCCGGGTACAGTGACTTTCACCAATTACTGCTTATGAGGTACGACGGTTCCAGGGCATAACCTTGAGCAGTTTCGCCATGCTGCAAAAGCCCGTCACTCCGGCGAACAGCAGTCCGGCTCCTACAAAACCGCTGAGCAGGAAAAAGCCGCTGGAGACGCCATAGCCCAGCACCACGCCGCAGAGTATCAATAGCCCGGCGGCAATTTGCACCTGACGCATCAGCGGCAGCGGCTGGGATCTGTCTTCGACGGTCGGCAGTCCGGCCTGCTTCCAGCCCTGAATGCCACCTTCGACCACAAATGCCCGAGCGGGCGCGGCGGCCTGAGCAAGGCGGTCGGCATTCCCCGACGTTCGGGCGCCAGACTGGCAGTGAAAAATCACCGTCTCACCCGCCTGCGCGTTCAGACCGCCGGGTAAGGTTTCCAGCGGCACCAGCCTCGCGGCGGGAATATGCTCGCGGGCGTACTCGTCGCTATCGCGAATATCAATCAGTATTGCGCCTTCGGCGATGCGGGCATTGGCTTCGCGAGGCGAAAGAAGAGGAAGTGACATGGGCGCTCCTTACGGGCAGTAAAGGGTTTTCAGGGTGCTGATGAGCTGATGTACCGCATCGTTTTTAATGAAGTACAGAATGCGCTGCGCCTCGCGGGTGCTGTCGATAAGCCCTTCCTCACGCATGCGCGCCAGATGCTGCGACGTGGCGGAAGGACTCAGCCCCGTCGCGCGCGCCAGGTCGCCCGCGCTGGTGCCGGGCGCCCCGCATAACGTGCAGAGGATCAGCAGCCGACGGGAGTTGCTCATGGCTTTCAGCAGTGCGGCCGCCTGCTCGGCGCTGGCCTGGAGTTGTTCAAGTTCGGTCATATTATTTTAGCATTATCTTAATTAAGTTAATTCTAAAGTAATATCGCACGTTACGCCAGCGTTAAAAGCGTAAAAGAGGGTAAATGGGACGGGTCTGAATGGCAGAAGCCGATAAGCTGGCTACGCTTACAGTCATTACTCTTTTTTATTTTCAACTGGTTAGCGTATACGGAGTGTTTATGGGTTTTTGGCGTGTTGTCTTTACGATTATTCTCCCTCCGCTGGGGGTGCTGCTCGGCAAGGGGTTTGGCTGGGCGTTTATCCTGAATATTATTCTGACCCTGCTGGGCTACATCCCCGGTCTTATCCACGCGTTTTGGGTACAAACTAAAAGCTAGGCCCGCCTTAGCTGTCGGTTGGCATACGCGAATTCTGGGCGCGTTTTGCAGGTCGGGTAAGGCGAGGCCGCCGCCCGACAATGCAGTATACTGCTATGCACGTTCTTTAAGAGGGATCTGCCATGGCACAAAACATCTACGACAATCCGGCATTTTTCGAAGGCTACGCCCAGCTTCCGCGCTCGGTGCAGGGCCTGGACGGCGCGCCGGAGTGGCCCGCGCTGAAAAACATGCTGCCTGATTTAACCGGTAAATCGGTTGTCGATCTCGGCTGCGGCTACGGCTGGTTCTGCCGTGCCGCCCGTGAACTGGGCGCGTCTGACGTCACGGGCGTTGATATTTCCGAAAAGATGCTTGCCCGGGCAGCAGAGCTTACCGCGGACCCACAGATCCGGTATCAGCACAGCGATCTGGAGTCGCTCAGGCTCGACGAAAACAGCCTCGACCTTGTTTACAGCTCGCTTGCGCTGCACTACCTCCAGGAACTGGACACGCTATTCGCCAACGTTCAGCGCGCGCTCAAACCCGGCGGCAGCCTGGTTTTTTCGATGGAGCACCCCATTTACACCAGCGCCACGCGTCAGGGCTGGCTGACCGACGATAACGGCGAGCGGTTCTGGGGCGTGAATCACTATCAGGACGAAGGCAAGCGCGTCAGCAACTGGCTGGCGGACGGGGTGATTAAGTATCACCGCACGCTGGGCACTACGCTTAACGCGCTGATCAAGGCCGGGTTAACGATAAGCGACGTCAATGAGTGGGGACCCACGCAGGCGCAGGTCGATGCCTGGCCCGCGCTGGCCGAAGAGGCGGAGCGCCCGATGCTGGTGCTGATGGCCGCCCGCAAGGCTTAATACCCGACCTTATACACCCGCCCGCTCTGCACTCCTTCCACGCTGCGACGGTAGGCCTGGGCCACGGTTGCGGCGGGGACGCTCTCAAAGCCCGGGAAGAAGCCGTCGTATGCTTCAGCGGATTCCGTCAGGACCGTCGGGCTAATCAGGTTGATGCGGATCCCGCGCGGCAGTTCGCAGGCGGCGGCGCGAACGAACCCTTCCAGCGCGGCGTTCACCGTGGTGGCATTCACCCCCTGCGCAATCGGCTCGTGCGCGACAATCCCGCTTATCAGCGTAATCGAGCCGCCTTCGTTGAGGTAGTGCTGGCCGGTCAGCGCCAGGCGCACCTGCCCCAGCAGCTTGTCCTGCAGGCCCTGGTTGAAGTCGCTGTCCTTCATGGTCGCGAGCGGGCCGAAGTGGAGGCCGCCGCTGGCGGACACAATGGCATCCACCCTGCCGATTTTCTCAAACAGCGCCTGCACGCTCGCCTGCGAGGTGATATCTACCCGATAGTCGCCCTGCGTGCGGCCGACGCGGATGACCTCGTGGCGACGACTCAGCTCTTCCGCTACTGCCCGACCGACCGTACCGCTGGCACCAATAATGACGATTTTCATAGCCGACTCCTTATGTTGTGAGCCTTCATTCTTTAATAAATAAAAATGCAGATAAACTGGGCCACAGTTAGAAGATTGCTAACCTGAGGTTTGGAATATGGATAAGCTTCGCGGCATGGAAACGTTTATCGCGGTGGTTGAAAGCGGCAGTTTCACGGGGGCGGCTGCACGGCTGGAGATGTCGGCGGTCATGGTGGGAAAGTACGTTGCGCTGCTGGAGTCACAGCTCGGCACCCGCCTGCTGGAGCGTAACACGCGGCGCCAAAGCCTGACCGATGCCGGGCGCGTCTATTTCGACGAGGCGAAGCGGGTGTTGGAGCAGGTCGCGATTGCCGAAAACGCGGTTGAACGCCTGCGCGCCGCGCCCGCCGGAACCCTGCGCGTCACGGCACCTACGTCGTTTGGCGGCTGCGTGATTGCCCCGCTGACGGCAACCTTTTTACAGCGCTACCCGCAGGTGCGCGTCGAATTGGATCTGACTAACCGGATGGTCGATCTGGTGGAGGAGGGCGTCGATCTCGCCATCCGCATTGGTGACGTTCATAACGACGATCTGGTGGCAAAATACCTGTGTCCCTACAACATGGTGATCTGCGCCGCACCGGACTATTTAGCGCGACACGGCACGCCGCAATCGCCCGCCGAACTGGTGGATCATCTCTGCTTGTCCCACAGCGTCTGGACCGCACGCAACGAGTGGCGGCTGCCGGGTGTGGAAGGCGAAGTGCGCTGGAAACGGGACGCGGTATTAAGATGCAACGACGGCTACGGGCTGCGGATGGCCGCAAGATCCGGGGCGGGATTACTGCTGCAGCCGGAAGTGCTGGTAGCCGAAGATCTGGAAAGCGGCAGGCTGATTCGGGTGCTGGAGCCGTTCACGCCCGCGCCGAGGCCGGTGCATTTATTGTGGCGTCAGGATTTACGCCCCCTGCCCAAGCTGACGGAATTTATCGCCCATATTCTGCTAAGATTGAGCACACTATAAAAACAGAAGGTAAGCAAAGAATGTCAGTGAGTAAACTCGCCAGCAGCGCGCAGGGCCTGCAATCATCTGCCATCCGTGAATTATTAAAACATAGCAAAATGGCCGGCGTCATTTCGCTGGGTGGGGGGATCCCTAACCCGGCTTTGTTCGATCATGAAGGCCTGAAAATAGCCGCGGATGCCGTATTATCCCAGCATTTTGGCGAGGCGTTTCAGTACGGCCTGACCGAAGGCGTACCGGGACTGCGGGAAGAGATCCAGCGCATCTGCGAAGGACGCGGCATTGCCTGTAAAGCCGATGACGTGGTGGTGACCTCTGGCTCACAGCAATCGCTTGACGTGCTGGCGCGTGCATTAATTAACCCGGGTGATACCGTTGTGGTTGAGCGTCCAACCTATCTTGCCGCGCTGCAGGTTTTTGGCCTGGCTCAGGCGAATTTTGAATCCGTCGGCACCGACGGCGACGGCATGAAGGTCGACGAACTTGAAGCGCTGGCGGCAAAGAAAAGCATCAAAGCGGTGTATATCGTTCCGACCTTTGGTAACCCTGGCGGCGTGACGCTCTCTGAAGCGCGTCGCAAAAAGCTGGTGGAACTCTCGCAGCGCTATGACTTCGTCATTATTGAAGACGATCCGTACAGCGAAATTAACTATACCGATGAGGTCTTCCGTCCGTTAATCGCTCATGCCAAAGATATCGGCAACGAAGAGAACGTGGTCTATACCTCGACCTTCTCTAAAATTCTCGCGCCGGGCACCCGCGTGGGCTGGGTGCTGGTACCGGAGTGGCTGAAGCGCGCGGTAGTGAACCTGAAGCAAACCACCGATCTTCACACCAGCACGCTATCGCAGCTGATGACGTACGAATATCTGAAAACCGGGCGTCTGGCCGGGCAGATCAAAACGATCCGCGAAGCCTATCGTCAGAAGTATCAGACCTTCGCCAACGAACTGGAAGCCGAGCTGGGCGAGGTGATGTCCTTCCACAAGCCGAAAGGCGGCATGTTCCTGTGGGCGACGATGAAAAATGGGGGGAATACCACGCGCTGGCTGGAAAAAACCTTAAGTAACGGCGTAGTATTTGTGCCGGGCGAATTTTTCTACTGCCATGAGCCAGACCATTCGACGCTGCGCATGTCGTTTGTCACGCCAACGGACGAAGAGCTGAAGGAAGCGGTTCAACGCCTGAAAAAATCGCTGTAAAAAACCTGCGCATAATGGCTTCTCTGCCGTTATGCGCAATACGCGTTCAGGGCGGCACGGGCCGCGATCGTCCATGGAGATCTCCATGTTTGAATTTCTGTTCGGTGTCGTTACGCATACGCCCGTCTGGGTGTGGGTGTTGTTTATCTTCCTTATCTCTCGCGGCATTAAAGCCCGCAGGCCCGCCACCGTCACGCTGGAGCGGCTTGCCATCATCCCGGCGATCTTTCTTATCTGGGATATTTACGATCTGGTGGTCTACCGCACGCTGACTCCCGGGACCGTTGCACTGTGGACGGCGGGGATTTTCGCCGGTGCCGCGCTGGGGTATTTCCTGATTAAGCAGGCGGTGATTACCCGCGCAGAGGCGCCGCGTAGCCTGTACCGTCCGGCAGACTACACCGCGCTGCCGTTTATGATGCTGGCGTTTGGGGTGAAGTATGTGCTGGGGGTGATGAGCGCGGTTTCGCCTCAGACGATGCAGCAGCCCGCCATGAGCGCGCTGGCGATCGTCTCCGGCGGCGTGTTTGCGGGCGTGTTTATCGGTAAGTTTGCGCGCTATGTTGGGGTGTATAACCGTACCGCACCGCGCCCGGCGGGGTGAGATCTCCGCGTCTGTTCGGGTCAGGCTACATCCGGCTGGCCCGATTTTCGCTTAGCCATGACGTCCGCAACGGTCTTTATACGGCTCAACTCCTCCTGCGTCCTGGCGTTAGATTGCGCTTCCCAGATATCGACGTTCAGCTGTAAGTTCAGCCAAAATTCAATAGAGGTATCAAAGGCTTTTGCCAGTTTGATCGCCATATCGGCAGTAAGCTTGCGATTGTTATTGACCAGCGCGCTGATGGTGTTGCGGTGAACATTGAGCATCTCCGCCAGATCGCTGATTTTCAGATTGAGCGGTTCAAGATACTCATATTGCAACACGTCGCCCGGCGTGGTGGGTTTGCGGAGTGCCTGTTGAAGTGTCATAGGTGATGCCTCACTTGTGTTGCGTGTACTTGTGTGGAGAGAGGTAGAGATCTTCTGCTTTACCCTCTATCCAGCGAAATACGAGCCTGTATTGCCTGTTTACCCGGATTGAGGAATATCCCTTCAGCGGCGGATTCAATGCTTCATACATATTGCCCGGGGGCGATCGCAAATCCCTGTGCGAGGTTGCTGCCCTGATGATATCGAGCTTTCTCGCAAGCGCTGTTTCCAGATTTGAAGGACTAACATTGCTCGATCTGCCGTAAAGAAAAAAATCCTCAAGCCATTGATCCCGAAAATAACTAATCATAATGCTGCCGAGCTCCAGTCCATGAAGCTGATTGAATGGTAGCGCACTCCCGCACTCCCGCACTGTGCGCAAGTGCATTTCTGTCTGCGGTTAATATTACCAGGTCAACGGTTGAAGGGAAGTGGGATGCATAACTAAAGGTTAATACTCCGAGGCAGGTTCCAGTTCTGGCATGCGGTTTACTGCCCGGCGGCGCTGCGCTTGCGCGGGCCTACGGGAACGTAGGCCGGGTAAGGCGGAGCCGTCACCCGGCGATTGACTACCGCTCCCTTAGCGCCTCTTTCGCTCGGTTAAACGGCTTAATCAGATAATCCAGCACCGTTTTCTCGCCGGTCTTGATGTCCACCGTCGCAATCATCCCCGGCACAATCGAGAAGTGCCTGCCCGCCTTGTTCACCAGGTAATCCTGGCTGGTGCGGATGAATACCCGGTAGTAGAACACCTCCGGCTTGGCTTCGTCCTGGATGGTGTCCGGGGAAATCGTCTCCACCACCCCGTGCAGCCCGCCGTAAATGGCGTAATCGTAGGCGGTGATTTTGACCAGCGCCTCCTGGTTCGGGTGGATAAAGGCGATATCGCGCGGCGAGAGGCGGGTTTCAATCAGCAGGCGATCGTCGACCGGAACAATCTCCATCAGCTCGCCGTTGGGCGGGATCACGCCGCCGATGGTGGTGACCTTGATGTTTTTCACGATCCCGCGCACCGGGGATTTTACCGTCAGGCGGGTGACGGAATCCTGGCGGCCTTTCAGGACGGCGGAAACCATATCCACCTCCGCGTTGGCCTTGGATAACGCCTCGCGCGCCTGAACGTAATACTGCGAGCGCACGTCGGTGAGCTTCAGCTCCAGGTCACTTTTCTGTCGCTGCAGGCGCAGCACCTCCACGTGGCTGGCGGCCCCGGTTTTCACCAACCGCTGGGTGATGGCCAGCTCCTTATTGGCGAGATCTAACGCGGCGCGCAGCTCCCGCTGGGTGTCCTCCAGCTGCGCGCGGCGGGAGTTGTAGAGCCGCGTTTCGTCAGCAATCAGATCCGGCCATTTTGCCAGCGAAGGGGGGAACTTTAGCGGCAGATCGTTCACCTCGGCGTACAGGCGGGCGCTGGAGGCCAGCGAAGCCCGGTAGCGCGCCGCGCTTTCGCCGACGTTCGATTCGGAACGCGTCGGATCGAGCCGCGCCAGCACCTGTCCGGCCTGCACCTGATCGCCCTCATGAACGTTCAGCTCGGTGAGGATCCCGCCGTCGAGAGACTGCAGGACCTGCTCGCGCGAGCTCGGGATCACCTTCCCCGAGCCGGTTGAGACCTCGTCCAGCAGGCCAAACCACGCCCAGACGCCCAGCACCACGAACATCAGCAGCGAGATGATGACGATTCGACGCGCGCCGGTGTAGCCGCTCTCGGAATCCAGCGCGTTATCCAGATCGTCCATTGCCGCCACGTCACGCTGACTGATTTTCATTTTTCCACTCCCGTCCGGTTGCTGCCTGCTGCTGTTGCTGCTGCATACGGCTGTTGTTGAGCGCCTGGGCTTTTGGCGCGTCCATCACCAGCATCCCCTCTTTCAACACCACCACGCGCTCCACCAGCTCCAGCACCGGCACGCGGTGGGTGGCGACGATGAGGGTGCGGTTGCCGAGCCAGTCGCCCAGCCGCTGGATAAACTCCCGCTCGGTATGCTCGTCCAGCGAGGCGGTCGGTTCATCCATCAGCACGATATTGGGATCGCGCAGCAGCATCCGCGCCAGCAGAATCGACTGGCGCTGCCCGCCGGAAAGCCCCACGCCGTTTTCCATGATCGGATAGTCCAGCCCCTTGGGCAGCTTCTGCACGAAGCCCGCCGCGCCGGTCAGCTCCAGCGCCCCGAAAATCTCCTCGTCGGTGGCGCGCGGCATGCCGAGGGTGATGTTTTCGCGCAGGGTGCCGTAAAACAGCCGGGCGTTTTGGGTCATAAAGCCGACGTTGCGCCGGACGTCGGCGACGTCGAGATGCGGCAGGCTGAAGTTATCAAGCCGCAGCTCGCCCGCCGCCAGATCCATCCCGCCCGCCATCGCCTGCAGCAGGGTTGATTTGCCCGCGCCGTTGCGCCCGAGGATCGCCACTTTTTCACCCGGCCGGATCTCCAGCCGGTTAATGCGTAGCGCCATGCGCGGATCGTCCGGCTGATAGCGGAACTGTGCCTGCTCGAAAAGATAGTGTCCGCGCAGCACGTCCTGGCGGATCGGCGTCTCCTCGCGCTGATTTTCGGTAGGAAGCTGCATGATGCTGTCCAGCCCCTCTTTTGCCGCTTTGACCTGCTGCCAGCGGGCCAGCACGCCGCACAGCGTTGCCATGGGGGCGATCATGCGGGAGGCCAGCATCGACGCGGCAACCACCGAACCGGTGGTCAGGGTGCCGTCGATCACCATCGGCGCGCCGACCACGATCACGGCGGCATACACCAGGCTTTGGATGGTCATTCCCCAGCTAATCAGGTTCTGGGTCAGCTCGCGGGTGCGCAGGCCGGATTCGGCGGTGATCTGGATATAGCTGTTCCACTGCTGCAGAAAGCGGTTTTCCGCCTGCATCAGCTTGATGTCCTCCAGCCCCTGCACGCTCTCCACCAGCACCGCGTTGCGCAGGGTCGATTCATGGGCCGACTGCTTTGCCAGCTCCGCCAGCTTCTTCTGCAGCAGCAGGCCGGGCAGGACCATAATCACCGCCGCGACCGGGGCGATCCACGCCAGCTGCGGGGCGATGATCGCCAGCACCACCACAAACAGCAGGAAGAAGGGCAGGTCGACAATCGTTGAGATGGTAGAGGAGGTGACCATCTCGCGGATCTGCTCCAGCTCGCGCAACTGAGAGATAAAGCTGCCGGTGGAGCGGGGGATCGCGCTGTTGCGCAGGCGCAGCGCGTGGCCGAATACGCGATCCGAAACGCGCATATCCGATCGTTTGCCCAGCAGATCCATAATGTGCCCGCGCGCCACGCGCAGCACAAAACCGAACAGGGTGGCAATCAGCACCCCAATGGTCAGGACGTAGAGCGTCGGGTAGGACTGGGCGGGGATCACCCGGTCATAGACCTGCATGGAAAAGACGATCCCGGAGAGCGACAGCACGTTGATAAACAGCGCGGCGAGCATCACCCAGCTGTAGGGACGCAGATCGCGCATCACCAGCCGGTAGAGCCAGTCCGGACGGTATTTTGAGATATAGGCATCCACGCGGCTGTCCTTCAGCGCGGCGAGTGGACGCAGGGCAATCACGTGGCGGATGGCGGGCAGCGTCGCCGTCATCGACAGGCGGTTAGTGTAGGTCTCCTCGTCGAAGAAGCTGATTTCCAGCGTGTCGTCGCCGTCGAAGTGCTCGATTACGCCGATCCGGCCGTCATTCATTGCCACCACCACCGGCAGACGCCAGCTGTTGATCGACTGCTGGTCAGCGGTGAGCAGCTGAAAAGACAGCCCCGCCTCGCGCGCCAGCTGAGTGAGCGCGGGAACCATCGGTTTGCCTTTCAGCCACGGCGCGCCTGCAATCAGCGCGCCGGGAGAGCAGGCGACGCGGTAGCGCGTGGCGACAAAGCCAAAGGCCTGCGCCCACTGCGCCAGCGCCTCGTCCGTCATGTTTTCACCTTGCGGGATTTCACGCTGCGTCATGGCTGGATCTCCACGGTCTGGATGGTGCGGTTATCAAGATCGAACGCATGGCGCAACTGGCCGGTGTTATACAGGCAGTTGAGCTGCAGCTGGTGCAGCTGACCGAGGGTCTGCTGCTGGGTGAAGCGCGCCTGGTAGACCTCCTGCTCGGCGTTGAGCACGTCGAGCAGCGGGCGCGACCCGAGATCGAGATACTGCTGCTGGTAAAGCTCGCGGGTGCGGGCGCTGAGCGCCTCCTGGCGGCCCTGAATTTGCAGCGTGCTTTGCAGGCTCATCACCTGACTGCGGGCTTCCAGCAGCTTCTGGCGGACGTCAAGGCGCGTGCGCTGAATGGTGGACTGCGCCGCTTCCACCGCGTGTCCGGCGGCGTTACGCCGGGCGGTGAGGCCGCCGCCCTGATAGAGCGGCATCTGCACTTTTACCCAGGCGGAATACTGGGTGCGATCCCGCGTGTCGCTCCCCGCGTAGCGATCGTTCATGTAGTGACGTACCTCCGGCTCCAGCGAGACGGTTGGCGTCATCTGCGCGTCGGCGTAGTCGAGATTCGCCTGGGCGACGTTCGCCTGCGCCCAGGCGGCGAGCACCGCGGGAACCAGGCGGTCGTCCGGCTCGGCGACATCGCAGCTGCGGCCCAGCTTTTGCGGAAAATCATTGCTGATATCGTTCAGGCTGTTCCAGCCGAGAAAGCTCATCAGCGTGGCGCGGGCGCTGTCGAGATTGGCCTGGTACTGCATCAGCTGCGCGCGCGCGCCTTCGATACGGGCATCGGTTTGCACCACGTCAGAGAGCGAGGTGGCGCCTTCGTCATTACGCTGGCGGGTCAGCGAGCCGATGGAGGAGAGGGCGTCGAGCTGCTCTTTGGCGGTGTCGACCATCTGCTGCCAGGTTTGCACCTGCACCATGGCGACGGCGGTGTCGTGGGCGATGGTGTCGATACTCACCAGCACGTTAGCCTGCTGCTGGGCGACCCCGGCGCTTTCGGCGCGCACCTGGCTGGCCACTTTGCCAAAGTCGTAGAGCATTTGAGAGAGAGAAAGCACCAGCGACGGCGTAAAGCCGTTCTGGTCGCCGTCGTGGGAGTAACCGTTGTCCACGCCGGCATTAATCTGCGGATAGTATTTCGATTTCGCGACGTCCACCTCTTCGCTCTGCTGGTAGAGTTTTCCCACGGCTTCGCTGATGGCCGGATGCCAGGTAACGGCGCGGTTGACGGCTTCGCCAAGCTGCAATGAGCCCGGCGCGGCGTTGCCAGCCGTCGGGGCGACGCGGCCGTTGAGCGAGGGGAGTTCCTGCGTTTCGCGCAGTTGGCCCGTATTGATAGTTGCCGCCGGGTTCGCGCAGAGAGCGGGCACAGATATCAGGCAGCACGAGAGCCACCAGTAAGGCATCTTCATTCCCATGTCATGTCCCTAATAAAATAAGTGCAGCTTTATTATTAATGCCCGGGCGCTGTGCGCCCGGGTTAGGTACTGCAGGTGCTATGTGGTAATGATGTGTTGCTGGTTAACGAGCTCGTCGTAGGTGGTCTGAACGCCATCAAGCGTCACGAGCGTGGTATTAGTGTAGGTGCTCCCTGCACCATCACGGTCGATGGAGATCACGGTATTGCCATTACTATTAGTGACATGGAGGTAATTCCCGAGCGTGGAGGCGCTACCGTTCCAGCCCACCAGCAGGTCGCTAATGTCGATTTTATCCCCCTGCGCCAGCGAGAAGCCGGTCCAGTGGTCGCCCGCGCTGCTGCTGACGTTCCCCCCCGTGGCGTTCCCCACCGTAGTGTTCAGTACCTGGTAAATCAGCGTGTCGCCGTAGGCGGTGCCGGTAATGACGTCGTTATGTTCAGAGCTGATGAACTGCGGCGCCATGTTGATGGTCAGCGAGGCGCTGTCCGTCTTCCCGGTCGCATCGGTCAGGGTGTAGTTGAAGGTCTCCTTCGAGGTGATGGATGAGAGCGATACCCCGCTGTTGAGGGTATAGGTGTAATGGCCGTCTGCGCCGATCGCCAGGATGCCGTAATGGCCGGTAATGTTCACCGTTGCGCTGCCGGTGTACGGATCCAGCGTGGTGGTCACGCCGTTGTAGCCGGTCACGCTCAGGCGGGTGTCCACCGAGTGCAGCTGATCCAGCACGCCGCCCGAGTCGGTGCCGTCGAAGATATTGCCGTTGACGGTGTGGGTGCCGGTGGCGTCGAAATCAGTCAGCGAGTAGGTGGTGCCGTTCACGCTTGGGGTAATGGTGATGTTCCCCACGCTCAGGCCCGGGACGCTGCCGGTAAAGTTCAGCGTATAGGTCCCGGCGTTGAGATCCAGCCCGGTCAGCGGAACGTCGATACTGCCGCCCAGCAGCGAGCCGCCGCTGAAGGAGCCGCTGCGGATCGTGCCCGAACCGTCGCTAATGGACCAGTTGACCGTCAGCCCACCCAGCGCCAGCAGCGAGGCCACGTTAAAGTGCAGCGACGCGTTGTGCAGCGCGGTGTTCGGGTCGACCACAAAGGTGCCGCTGCCGCTGCCCTGGGTTGACGAGAGCAGGGCCGTCGTCCAGCTTGCCGTACCCACGGTAGTATCCGAGTACGCCGACGTATGGTGTACTGACGTCACGTCCATCACGGCGCTGACGTCGTTCACCGCATTCATCGCCTGCGCGGTGGGGGTGATGTTAAGCGATGCCGTGTCTTTCGTGCCGTCTGGCGCGGTGACGGTATAGACGAAGGTATCCGGCGTGCTGATATGGTCCGCTCCCACGCCGCTTCTCAGGGTGTAGGTGTACTGGCCGGACGAATTAATGGTCAGCGTGCCGTATTCCCCCTGAATGTCGGTTGTGCCACTGCTGTTGACCGCCACGCCGTTCACTTCGGTAACCAGCGTGCCTGCTGGAACCGGGTCATTCGCCAGCACGTCGCCCGTGGTCGTTTCGCTGATACTCGCCACGCTGTAGACATGATCCTGCAGGATGCTCAGCGTATAGCCCGTCAGGACGGCGATCCCCGATGCGGTATTGAGTAAGAACAGGTACTCCCCGGCAGGCAGGTTCAGCGTCAGCTGAGACGAAGTGCCCCCCAGCAGCGGGGCGCGCAGCCAGCCCGACTCGACGCGGACCTGCTCGAAGGTCTGGGTCGCGTTGTTGAACTTATAGACGTAGAGATCGAACACCGATGCCAGCGCCACGCCGCCCACGGAGGCCTGGATAGTCATGGTGCGGGTGGTGCCTTCCTCCACGTTGTAGATAATCGGGTTGGTCATGTCGTCCAGCAGGTTAAGCCCCAGCGTGTTGCCGAGATTGATGCCCACCACGGTAAAGCCGCCCTGAGACGAGGCGCCGTTATTAATCTCGCTCACGGTGGTGTCAAAGGTCAGCGAGGCCGTATCGTCCACCGCCACAATGCCGTTGACTACCGTACCGGTGCCCAGAGACAGCACCAGGTTCGCCGACGCGCTGACGCCGTTATGGGTGATGGTGTAGGTGAAGCTCTCCGTCCGGCCAATGACCGCCGCGCTGGTGTCCGTCAGGTTGTAGCTGTAGCTGCCGTCGCGGTTGATGGTCAGCGTGCCGTATTGGCCCTGAATCACCGTGCCGTCGGCGTTGACGCTGGTGGTCACGCCCTGCGCGTTCGTGACCGCGGAGACCGTGGTTCCGGCCGGCGCGTTGTCGCTGCCTGCGGTCGGGTCCGTATCGAGGATCACGTTGCCGTTGAGGCTGGTTTCACCGGTAACCGTACCCGGACCGGTCTCTTTCACCGCCACGTCGAGGCTGGTGTAGGAGCCGGTCGCCAGCAGGTTGGTGTTATAGCTGAGCACGCGATAGTTGCCGTCAGCCAGCCCGGTCAGGTTCAGCGATACGCCGGTGGCGCCGAGGGTCAGGAGATCGGCAAACTGCGGCTGGCCGGTATCCACCACGGTGGTCCAGGCACCGTTGACGTAGTGCTGCACCACCAGCTCAAGGGTATTGAGCAGAGAGAGCACCGCGCCCGTGGCGTTGGCGTTCACCACGATATCCGCGCTGCCGCCGCTGCCCACCGTGAAGTTCACCTGGGCGGTGTCATTCCCCAGCAGGGTCAGGACGTTGCCCACGGCGCCGACCAGCAGGAAGCCGTAGTCGCTGTACTGGCTGTTGGTGACGGTTGCCGCGGTGCTGAGGTTCAGCTCTTCAACGTTATTGCTGGCGGAGAGCGGCAGCGCTGGCGCAAGCGCGGAGCCCGGCTGCGAGGTGTTGCCCGCCGCGTCCGTGGCGGTGATCTGCAGCGTCTGGCCTTCGGTCTGTTTATTCGTAAAGGTGTAGCTATAGGTGCCGTTGCTGCCCGCAATCGCGGTCAACGTCGAGCCGTCCGCAAGGCGGATGCTGACGGTACTGCCGGCTTCGGCATTACCGGTCAGGACGCTACCGTCGGCGTTGAAGGTCCCGGTCGGCGCCGTTGGGGCGATCGTATCGACGATAATCGTCGTCACGGCTGACGCCGCGCTGGTGTTGCCCGCCGCATCCGTGGCCGTGGCGGTGAAGTTATGCGTCCCTTCCGTCAGCGCGATGGTGGTTTGCGGCAGGGTCCAGTTGCCGCTGCCATCGGCGGTCACCGTACCCACCAGCGTGATGCCATCGTAGATCCGTACCGTGGCATTCGCTTCGGCGGTCCCGTTCAGCGTTGGACGCGCGTCGTTGGTCGGATTTGTGCCGGTCACCGGACCGGTGACGCTGCCGACATCATCGATTACCGACGTGATGACCGGTGCGCCCGGCGCAACGGTATCAATGTTAATCACATACCCGGCGGTAGGGGCGCTGGCGTTACCTACGGCATCGGTGGCGGTAAAGGTTAACGTGTGCGGACCGTTGCTCAGCGCCGGAGATGGCGTATAGCTCCAGGCCCCGCCGGTCGCCGTCACGCTGCCGATCTGTACGCCGTTATCAAAGATTTTCACCGTCGTTCCGGCTTCCGCCGTACCGGAGATCGTCGGCTGGGCGTCGTTGGTGATCCCGCCGTTGGCAACCGGCGTCGCCGCATTGCCCACGTCATCCAGAATGCTGGTCAGCACCGGCAGTGCAGGCGGCGTGATGTCGACGGTGAGACTAAAGCTGGTGGACGACACGCTGGTGTTGCCTGCCGCATCCGTTGCCTGCGCGGTGAAGCTGTGCGCGCCCGCCGTCAGCGTGGTGCTGAGCAGGATGCTCCAGCTGCCGCTAGCGTCCGAAGCCCCGGTGCCGACCAGGGTTGTCCCTTCGTAGATCTTCACGGTGGCAAACGGTTCGCTGGTTCCGACAAGGCGCGGTACGGTATCGTCGGTTGTTTGCCCGGACGTGAGCGGGCCGGTGATGCTTCCCACGTCGTCTATCGCCTGGCTGATGACCGGCGCGTTCGGTGCCGTGGTATCGACAACCAGGGTAAAGCCTGGCGAGGCCGGGCTGACGTTCCCCGCGGCATCGGTGACCGTGGCCGTCCAGGTATGGCTGCCGCTGGACAGCGGCGCTGACGGCGTAAAGCTCCATGCGCCGGTGCCGTCCGCCTGCGCGGTGCCGACCGGCTGCCCGTTCTCATACACGGTGACCGTGGCGTTGGCCGTCGCGGTGCCGTTCAGCGTCGGCGTAGTGTCATCGGTGCTCTGTCCTGAAGAGAGCGGGGTTTGGATGCTGCCCACGTTGTCTGCCGCGGTTGAAATAACCGGCGCAGACGGCACGCTGGTATCCACCGTCAGGTTAAACGGCGCGGTTGCGCTGCTGGCATTGCCTGCCGGGTCGGTGGCGTTAAAGACGATGGCGTGCGGTCCGTCGCTCAGATCGCTCCCCGGCGTGAAGGTCCAGCTGCCGAGGGCATTGACCACCGCAGTGCCGATTTCGTTGCCGTCTACGATGACATGCACCGTGGTACCCACTTCGCCCGTGCCGTTGAAGGTCGGGCGCGCGTCGTTGGTTGCGCCGCCTGAGGTGAGCGTCCCGGTGACCGGGGCGATATCGTCAATGACGCTGGTAACGACCGGCGCAACCGGGCCTGCGGTATCCACGGTAAAGGCGAAGACCGTCGAGTTAGCCGAGGCGTTGCCCGCGACATCCGTTGCGTACGCGCGAAGGGCGTAGCTGCCGTCGTTCAGCGGTGTGGTCGGGGTGAAGGACCAGTTCCCGTTTACGTCTACGGTTGTCGTACCGATCTCCGTACCGTTATTCAGGATGTGAATCGTGCTGCCAGCCTCTCCGGTACCGCCGATCGTTGGGGTGTTGTCGTTGGTGACCTGCCCGCTGGTAAGGTTGCCAGTTACGCCGCCGGGGACGTCGTCATTCACCGTATCCAGCGTTGGCACCGTCGGTGCCGTCAGGTCAACCACCACGCTCCACGGTGCAGAGACCGCGCTGACGTTGCCCAGCGGATCGGTCGCCCGAACGGTAAAGCTGTGCGAGCCTTCGCCGAGCGCGGTGTCCGGGGTAAACGTCCATGCGCCGTTGAGGTCAGCCGTGACCACGGCAATCTGCGTGCCGCCATCAAAAATCGTCACCACGCTGTTGGCTTCCGCCGTGCCTGAAAGGGTTGGCGTGGCGTCGTTGGTTGGAGTGCCGCTGACCACGGTAGTGGCGGCATTGCCGACATCATCCGTTACGTTAGTGATGACCGGCGTGGTGGAAATCGTATCCACCACAACGGTGAATCCCGCCGAAGGCGCGCTCTCATTCCCCGCCGGATCGGTCTCGCGAATGGTGAGAACATGAGAGCCGTCCGTCAGCGTCGGCGTGGTAAAGCTCCAGCTGCCGGTATTGCCGATCACCACGCTGCCCAGCAGCGTCCCGTTGTTGTAAACGGAGACGGTATCCCCCACCGCCCCGCTGCCGGTCAGCGTCGGCTGGTTATCGTTGGTGGACTGGCCGTTGGTCAACGGGCCGGTGACTGGACCCACGTCGTCAATCACCGCGCCGATGGTTGGCGTGCCCGGCGCGGTGAGATCAACGGTGACGCTGGCGGCTGGAGAGCGGCCGCTGGTTGCACCGTTGAGCGTCGCGGTGACCTCAAAGGTGTGCAGACCCTCACCAAGCGCGGCCGGCGTATAGCTCCAGTTGCCGCTGCCGTCGGCGGTCACCGTCGACACGGGCGTCACGCCACCGTCCAGGTAGATGGTAATCAGGCTCCCCGCCTCGGCCGTGCCGGTGAGCGTTGGCGTGGTGTCGTTGGTGGTTTGGCCTTTCACGTCGCCAGTCAGCGGGGCAGTATCGTCGACGATCGCCGTAATGACGGGAACCTGCGGCAGGTCGAGCGGGGAGTCGGTAACGATAAAGGACGCGCCCGGACTGGCATTTCCTGCGGCATCCGTGGCGCTCACGGTCAGCGTGGCGGGATCCAGCTGCGCCGGAGAGAGCGCAATGGAGAAGCTGCCGTCGCCGGCGGTAACGCCGCTACCAATGACCGTGCCGCCGCTGTCTTTCACGATAATGGTACTTCCCGCCTCGGCGTTGCCGGTCAGGGGCGTTCCCTCCTGAGCCAGTGCCATATTGATCGGGTCGGCAGGCGCGGCGGTATCTACCGTCACGCTCAGCGGGGCTGAGCTGCCTGAGGTGTTACCGGCCGGATCCGTGGCCGATACGGTGAAGGTATAGGTTCCATCCGTCAGGGTGCTGTCGGCAGTCCAGCTCCAGGCGCCGTTCGGCTGGACCGTTACCGGTACTGCCGATGGGGTGCCGTTCACGGAGACGATAACCGTGGCCCCCGGTTCGCCGGTCCCGGTGAGCGTAGGTACACCATCGCGAGTGTAGAGCACGCTGTTGGTGAGCTGGCTGTCTGAGACGGTATTAATCTGCGGGATACCAGGCGCAACGGTATCGAGGGTGACGGTATAGACCGGGCTGGGTTCGCTGACGTTGCCCGCCGCGTCCACGCCCGCCACGGTGATGTTCAGCGGGCCGTCCGTTTGCGTTGGAAGCGTCAGGCTCCACTCTCCGTTAACCACCGCAACGCGGCCCAGCTCGACGCCGTTGTTGTAGACGATCACCGTCTCGCCGTTGACGCCGGTACCGCCGACCGTCGGCGTTGAGTCCGTGGTCAAGCCACCATCCGGCGCGCCGCCCACGGCGCTAATCACCGGCGTATCCGGCGCGACGGTATCCACGGTGATGGTAATCGCTGGCGACGCGTCAGAGACGTTGCCTGCCTCGTCGGTGGCGGTGGCGGTATAGGTGTGGCTACCCTCCGCAATATTACTGTCAGGCCGCCAGCTCCAGCTGCCGTTGCTGTCTACCGTAACGGTGCCCACGATGGTCGGCGTGCCGTTGACGGTGTCGGTGATGTTGATAACGTCGTTCGGCGTGCCGGTGCCGCTCAGCACCGGGCGCGGATCGTTGGTGGTGCCGCCATCGGAAACGGGGCCGGTGATCTGGGTGACGCTGTCGGTGACGATCGGTGCCGCAGGCGTCGCCGGCGGGTCGGTATCAATGGTGATGGTGACCGGCTGCGACGGGGCGCTTTCGTTGCCCGTACCGTCCATATTGGTCACGGTCAGGGTAATGTCGTAGGTGCCGTTAGGCAGCGGGGTGGCTGGCGTCCAGGACCAGTCGCCGTTAGTGTCCACTACCGTGTCGCCGATTTTGACGCCGCCGTTGTAGATCGTCACGGTATCGCCCGCCGTACCGGTGCCGCTCAGGGTTGGCGTGGTGTCGCGCGTGATTTCGCCCGGGTTCAGCGGCGTTTGAATTGCGCCGCCGTCAGGATTGACGGTAATCGCCGGGGTATCCGGCGTGGCAGGCGCGACGGTATCCACCGTCAGGACAAACGGGCTGGAGACGGTGGTATTGCCTGCGGCATCCGTGGCGTGAACCGTCAGCGAGTGCGGGCCATCGGTGAGCGGGGTGACCGGCGTAAAGCTCCAGCCGCCGATGCCATCGAGGGTGGCGGTGCCGAGCAGCGTGGTGCCGTCATAGACGGTTATCGTCGCATCCGCGGGCGCGGAGCCCTGCAGCAGCGGCTGGGTGTCATCCGTGGTATCGCCGCTGTTGAGCGGGCCCTGCACGCCGCCGACGTCATCAAGCGCGGCTGTGATGGTCACTGCCCCAGGCGGTGTGGTATCGACGATAACGTTGAAGTCGGTTGACGGCAGGCTGGTGTTGCCTGCCGCGTCGGTGGCGACGACGGTAAAGGTATGAGGCCCCTCCCCAAGCGGCACGGTAGGGGTATAGGTCCACACGCCGTTGCTGTCGACCGGAACCGAGGCAAGATCGGTTCCGTCCAGGCGGACGGTAACCGTCGAGCCCGGTTCAGCCGTGCCGTTGAGCGTGGGGGTGGTATCGTTGGTGCTGTCGTTGGAGTTAAGCGCTCCGAGGCGCTCGGGCACATCATCTATCACCTGGGTAATCACCGGAGCCGCAGGCGCGACGCTGTCAATCGTCAGAGTCCAGGTGTTGGAGACGCCGCTTGCGTTACCCGCCGCATCGGTCGCGACGGCGGTCAGGGCATGCGGCCCCTCACCAATCGGCGAGGAAGGCGTAAAGACCCATACGCCCAGGCCATCGGCCACGGTCGTACCAATAGCCACGCCGTCTACGCGGAGGATGACCGTGGCGTTGGCTTCGGCGGTACCGCTGAGCGTTGGGGTGGCGTCATTAGTCGTGGCATTTGGATCGAGCGAGCCAACGGCTCCCCCGGGCACATCGTCCACGACTTGTAAAATCACCGGGGCGTCAGGTGCCGTTCCGTCGACGTTAATTATCCACGCGGCTGAGGTTCCGCTCTGGTTACCGGCGGGATCCGTCGCCTTTGCCGTGAGCACATACGTGCCGTCGGCCAGCGGGGAGGGCGGCGTAAAGCTCCACAGGCCGGAGGCGGGAACCACCACCGTGCCGAGGATAACGCTGCCGTTAGAAATCGTGATGGTCGAGCCCGCTTCGCCCGTTCCGTTCACGGTCGGAGCCCGGTCGTTGGTGAGCCCGTTCGGGCCTACGGGGCCGGTGGTAGCCTCCACGTCATCAATGACTGACACGATGGCTGGCGTCTGCGGTGGGGTAATATCCGGTGCCGCCGCGGAGGTGGTTGGGCTCGTGTTGCCTGCCGCGTCGGTGGCGTCTGCGGTCAGGATTTCACCGTTGAGCTTCGGCGGGGTCAGGGTCAGGCTGAAGTTGCCCTGACTATCGGCAACCGCCGTGCCAAGGGTCACGTCGCCTTCACGGACGGTCACCGTGCTGCCTGCCTCCGCGATGCCGCTGATGGTGCCGCCATCGTTTGATACGACGAGGTTTCCAGGGGCTGGCGGCGGGGTGGTGTCCACGGTGAAGGTGATAGGTGTGGATGCCGTGCTTTGGTTTCCGGCAGCATCGGTTTCAGTGACGGTTATGGAGTGTGTTCCGTCCGGGAGCGGGGCATTGGGCGTAACGCTCCAGGTACCGTTGGGCAGCACCGTCGTTGTGCCAATGACCACGCCGTTATCGTAAATGGTGATGGTTCCTCCCGGCTCGCCCGTTCCCGCCAGGATCGGTTTTGACTCGTCGGTGGGCATGCCTGAGGTAATGGTTCCTTTGATGAGGCCCGTGTTGTCGGTTAGCACAATCGCGGTCGGTGTTGCTGGCGGGGTAAGATCGACGGTGAAGGTGAACACCGGGGAGGCCGGCCCGGTGTTGCCAGCGGCGTCGGTGGCCCGAACGGTAATCTGGTGGGTGCTTTCACTCAGGTCGACTGACGGGGTGAATGTCCATGTACCATTGCTGGCCACGACCGCTGTGCCAATGGCTATCCCGCCGTCATAAATCGTCACGGTAGAGCCGGGTTCGGCTGTGCCGGTGAGCTGCGGTTGTCGATCGTTGGTGCTGCCGCCGTTGGCTATCGTACCCGTCTGAGGGGCGATATCGTCAATGACGCTGCCTATCGTTGGCGCATCGGGTGCGGTGAGATCCGGCGCGTTGACCGTTGCGCCCTGGCTGGTGTTCCCGGCCGCATCCGTAGCGGTGGCGGTGACCTGCTCGCCGTTGGTCAGCGGTGTGCCGAGGGTGACGCTAAAGTTGCCGTCGCTGCCCGTTTTTCCCGTGCCAATGACATTGCCGTTCGCATCTTTCAGCGTGACGGTACTGCCGGGTTCGGCGGTGCCGGTGACGGTTTTGCCATCGGAAGAGAACATAAGACCGGAAGGCGCGTTCGGCGGGGTTGTATCCGGATCGGCAGGATCGACGGGTGTTGCGGGGGTGCTGCCGTTGTTATTACCGCCATCTCCGCTGCCGCTGCCGCTGCCGCCGCCACCTCCACCACCGCTACCGCTTGCTAGCGCCGCGATGCCGCCCGCGGCGACAATGCCGCCCAGGGCCCATGGCCAGATGGCGGCACCACCGGCGTCACTTCCGGAGCTCGCAAGCAGCACGTCCGTTGACGCGATAGATTCGTACGTGGCGGCCCCGGTAGGATCTTCAATCCACCATAATGCGCCGTTGCTCTCCTGCAGAACCAGCTGACTCACCCCCTGCGCGTCCGCAACGTAGAAGTTTTTAAGGGTGATCACCTCGCCGGAATTTAACGTCACCAGCAGATCGTTACCGTTTCGCGCGAAGTGGGAGATATCAGCCCGCTCGACATGAAGCTCAACGATCGAGGAATGGCTCAGGGTAACCTGTGTGCCTTCCGTGGTTGTTTCCACGCCAGTAAGTTTCGATATAACAGAGATTTGGCTCATTTAGTAATTACTCCAGCAGGTGTGTCATGAACGGCGAGTAAGACGAGCCATCTCTGCAGAAGGTAAAGGGCGCCCCCGGCGCAGTCGCTGTTATACGCAGCGCTGACCGTCGTTTTTAGCGCGCACGATGCCCGCCAGTATTCAGAGTGGCAACATCAGAGCGAATCTAATGACTTATAAAATAGAACCGTTTTTATGGGTGTTTCGTGTCTTATATAACCCTGTAATTAATAGAAGAATTGTTTTTTGCGAATATAAAAATGATATAGACAGAAAACACGGGTTGTGCAACTTAAGCTTTGGTAAATAAAGGCGGGGAAAATGAAGAGGGCATAGGTATAGTGAAGTTGTTAATGATTTTATCGGTTTAATTGTTTGTTTTATATAGGGTTGTTTTTATGGTGTAGTGTTATTTTTTTATGGGCTTCACTCAGTGAGATAATTGCCTGGAAGTGTTTTGAATATATTGAAAAAGGTGATTATTTAAGCGTGCTTAATATGTGTTTAAGTTAGGGTAACGTTTTTGATATAAGATATATTATGTTGCTTATAAACTGAAATATATTTTTGTGCGGAGTTAAGATTCTGCTATTACGCGAAAATAATAACGTTAAGGCAGGGCGGAATAACCTAATTCATTTCTGTTGATGCAACTGCGTGAGCCCGATTGGGGCAGCAAAAAAGTCGCGGGGAGAATGAATAAAAATCGCCAGTCAGGCGTTTACTGACGTCACCTCCTTCTTACCCTGGAGCTTTCTATGAACACGACCTCGTTTCGCCTGATCCCGGCGCTCATTTTTTCCCTGCTGTCCCCCCTGGCGCTGGCAATGGGCGATAATAGTACCGAGAGCAAAACGCCCGACTGCCCTTCCGGGCAGGTGTACGACAGCGCCACCCAGAAATGCGTGCCGGACAAGAGCAGCAGCCTCAGCGACCAGGACAAAACCAACTATGCGTACCATCTCGCGAAGAAAGGGGAGTACCAGGCGGCGCTGAACCTGCTCGATTCGCTGAAAAATGGCAATACGGCGGAAGCGTGGAACTATCGCGGGTTCGCCACGCGCAAGCTTGGCCGTACGGATGAAGGCATTGGTTACTACCAGCGCGCCCTGGCTATCGCGCCGGATTATGCCAAAGCCCGGGAGTATCTCGGTGAAGCGTGGATGGTGAAAGGACGTCCCGACCTCGCGAAAGAACAGCTGAAGGTGATTGCCGGTATTTGTGGCCAGTCCTGCGAGGAGTATCGCGACCTGCAGGCCGCCATCAGCGGGCATCCGGAATCCTGATTTTCTCGTGGAGGGAAAACCCATCTCAGCCAGTGAGGTTCGTCAACAGCTCGCCGCACACCTGCGGCGCCTCTGGCGCTATGGTCTGGTGCTGTCGCGCAACAGGGATATCGCCGAAGAGCTGGTTCAGTCCACCTGCGTGCGTGCGCTTGAAAGAAGCAGCCAGTATACGCCGGGCACGCGCATCGACAGGTGGCTGTTCGCGATCCTGCACTCCATCTGGATCTCAGAGCTGCGGGCGCGATACGTGCGTCAGGGGCAGGGATTCGTGGCCAGCGACGAGCTTCTGGCGCCGGACACCCGGGAACAGGATGAGACGCGCCTGCATTATCTGAAGGTGATGCAGCGCGTTAACGCCTTGCCCGAAGCCCAGCGCAACGCGGTATTTTTAGTTTATGTCGAAGGCTTTACCTACCAGGAGGCGGCGGACACGCTGGCAGTGCCGATCGGTACCGTGATGAGCCGGCTGGCCACGGCACGGGCTCGGCTTGCCAGGTCCGCTGACGTACTGCCCCCGGTAAAGGAGAAACGCTCATGAACGCGCCCCGTTTTGCACCGCCCTATAACGACGACGCTATCGTGGCATGGATAGACGGCGAGATGTTCCGCGCCGACGCGCAGCAATTTGAAGAGCAGTTGAAACGTGACGAACGCCTTTCCGGGCGAACCGCCGAACTGATGAAAAGCAGCCAGGATTACGCCGGGGCGTTTGCCCCCCTGCTGGATGATGCGCCTCTTGCGACGATGCAGGCGCGCCTGGCGGCGCTTCCCGATCCGCAATCCTCCACGCCGGTTGGCGTCAGCAGGCGGGCGCTGATTGCCGCGTCGGTCAGCTTTTTGCTGGTGGGTTCCGGGCTGGGCTACCTGCTGCGGCCCGCTTCCGCGCCAGAAGATGAGAACGCCCATATCCGCGACCTCGAAGCGCAATATATGTCCCTGTACAGCGTCGAGACGCTGCTGGATATGGACAGCGCAGCGCCGGTCCTGCAGCGCGGGCTGGAACGGGCGGCGCAGGATATCGGCATGAAGCTAACTATGCCGCAGCTTATTCTGCGAGGGGCAGAGCTTAAAATGGTGCGCATGCTGCGCTATGAAACGACCTCTATCGCGCAGATTGCCTGGATCGACGCCGACTACGGCCCGATGGCGCTCTGTATCTCGCCCGTAGATGAGAAGACGACGGCCGCGCTCCGCCAGGAGCAGCGGCACAGCATGAACCTGGCGTGGTGGCAGGATGGGGGCTACCAGTTTGTCCTGATTGGCCGCAATCCGCTGGCTCACCTGCGGGCAAACGCGGAGCAGCTCCAGCGCCTCATCTCAGGATGACGGCGCATCGTTCGTCTTAATCGCAATGGCGATGGCAATACGATCGTCCACGACCAGCGCAAATTTATCCATCCCGTAGGACGCGCGCGAGATCGCCGTCGTGGCATCAAGCGTGGGGGCCTGCGCGTGGGGGTCTTTCACCACGGCCTCCAGGATCACCGGGCGAGCGATGTTTCGTACGGTCAGCGTGCCGAACACCCTGAACCGTCCGGCGCCCAGGGCGACCACGCGAGAGCTGATAAACTCGATGGTCGGGTAGCGCTCGGATTCAAAAAACATGTCGCTTTTCAGCTGCCAGGTGAGCAGCTTGTTTGAGGCCACCAGGGTTGCCACAGGAATGGTGACGTGGATATGGTCGTCGACGTCATTTTCCGGGTTGAGCGTCACGGAACCCGTCACGCCGCTGAACGTCGCCCAGGAGAGGATGCCGCCGAAGGCATGCCACGAAAGCCGAATGGCGGTGTTATCGGTGTCGATAAGGTAGCTTTTTGGCGCTGCGTACAGGGGCGGGCTTAACAGCAGGGCAGTCAGAAAGGCGAAAAGGCGATACATAGTGGTTTCTCCGATAAGCGCGCACTGCGTAAACGCCTGAAGTGCTAATTATATTCGAAGAAATAAAAAAGGCCGCAAGCGCGGCCTTTCGTGAACGTAAAGGTTACTCAGTGACTTTCTTTTCCAGCTTGCTGGCACCTTCTTTGGTTTTATTCCAGCCTTTTTCAGCGCCTTCTTTGGTGGCATCCCACCCTTTCTCGGTGCCTTCTTTGGTTTTATGCCAGGCTTTCTGGGAGTCTTCGCTGACCTTGCTGCCCAGGCTTTCGCTTTTACCTTCCGCAGCATGCTGCTGTTTCAGCTTCAGTTCTTCACCTTTGTTCTGCTCTTCGTGCAGTTTTTGCTTCGCCTCATTGGCGTTTGCGTTCGCCGCCGCGACGGTATCGTCAGTTGCATGTGTGGTCGCAGCAAATACTGGGGAAGCCAGCAGAACGGCAGATAATGCGATAATTGTTTTTTTCATAATATCCTCATTTAACGTTTTCGGTTATGAGCGTGATTCAGCATGGCACAGGCGAAGCGGGATGGCTTTAGGAAAAAACTGTAATGAGATCAATGTGGCCCGATGAAGGAGATTTCACCTGAGAATTATCCAAAGGAAAAAATGCCTGTTTCTGCGAGGGCGGCGAGGGTCAGGAGAATGAAGATGATGACGGTTATGGGTTTGTACAGGGGGGGCTCCTTCCGGGTGGGGGCGGCTAATCCGTAGCGCTGGGTGGGGGGTTATTTTCTACAGCAGAGGCGGGGAGGGTGCTGATGTTTGTCAATGCCAGGGGAGTACAACATAAACTACCGGCCAGTGGATACCATGTGGATTCAATCCATGCAGCAGTGGAGACAATAAACAGGCACAAAAAAGCCCGCAGGGCTTGCGCCGTGCGGGCTTTCAGGACTCATGGGCGTAATTAAATGCCTGGTTTTCAGTCTCAAATCTCCGATCCGTCAGGTCAATCCACTTTCCATTTTTGAAAATTTGCGTGAGCCATTTCCCCTCATAAGGGAAAATGACATAAGCACCCTGATAGTCTTTATCTGCGTAGGGATCTGGATAATGTTCACCCGGCGCCAGCATATATAAAAACCATGCCTCCGGAGTTGAAGCGTTTCATTCGGGTTTTGCTCTACGATCTGGTTGTGTATTCACGGAAATAACATAACAAAAAACTCGCCGAGGCGGGTCAGTGTAGTTTTAACCTTTCATCCTGGCCGTGGCTGTTATGAATATCAGCCCGGCATTAACAAGCACTGAAACGGCGAGAATAACGAACAGCACAATGTTACTCCAGCTCGTTTCCGTTATGAACCCCACTTTGTCGCTGTATACGTCAAAGAAATACTCAAAGGGGAATGCGATGTAAATTATGGAGAAGATGGACAGAAACGAAATGAACTGAATAAGCCACATTCCAGCCTGTGTTGCGGGGGTCATGTTAATACACCTGTATTGTGCCGTAGGCGGACAGCGAAGCAGTCACGAGCGTTTTGGGTGTCCTCATTAGCGCTTCCCTAAGTACGTGAAAGTGAGCCGGAGAAGGCAGCGTTATGCAGCCGTTGCTTATACCTTCATATCCAGCAGGATGCAGCCTGAAGTTACCCCTGGTCACTTCATCTATGAAGGTAATATCATCGATGCTGTTATCTTCACGGTACAAGGCAAACCATATTGAATGATCGGAACCCGTGTACCTGGTAGCAAAATAATCTTTTACCCGTGTGCCTATGCTTCTCGGCCTGTCCACGATGTAATATTTACCCGGCGGCAGAGGCCCGACGTTCTTCACCGCGACTGAATCTGGGTTATTCCGGTATTGCCCAGTATTGCCGGAGTATGCAGGGAAAAAACCTATCCCCGGGCAAGACAGGTTTGACAGAGCGTTACCGTTCAGCCTGAAGGTGCAGTTTATCATCGTTCATTCCACGCATCAGTGAACATGATGTTGCCATCGCAGTGCTTCCAGGTAATTTTTTCATAACGCAGGGATATTGCTTCGAGGTGATTGTGTTTTTCCGTGCTGGCATTTTGCAGTTGTGCATCAGCGGGCATACAGAGACGACTTTGACGCCCTCAAGCAGCATGTTGAAGTATTCAACTTCCTGACCCGCATCGTTGATTTTGTACCATTTAAATTCGGCACTTTTTAGTGTCTGGCCCTTGGCCACAGCCTTGTAAAGGTATGGGCTTGAGGAGTCGAATTCTTTCTCGAAAGTAAGTGCGCTATGCATGCGAGTACCGGTTATCTTGCCGGTCATATTATCTGTGGGCAGATGAAGACCGTGAGCAAAGCTGTGAATTTCAATGCTGCCATCACGGTCCTGAACGTCAACGGACCCTTTGATGTCCGCGCCGCCATCATCCTTCAACCACAAATAAGCTGGTATAGCCATGATTTATCTCCATATAAAAAAAGAGACTATAACCGCACACTTTGCATGGTTTTGTTCGATTCGTGCTTACTGCTAATCGCCGAAGCGGGGTTATCGACTTGATGATGCAATAGCCGTTTTGCCGTCATATTCCGCGAGATACCGATCATAATGCCGGAACAGCATTTCAGGCCCTTTGTGGCCCACTTGCGCAGCCAGCCAGATCTGTAGCGGTTTGCTGAATTTGGCCTCTTGAGAATTTCTCACCTGTTCTTTCTGATGTTCCTGAGGATCAATTTCTTTCGCCAATAAAACTTTAGATTCGGCTCTGAGTTTACGTGCATCAGAAAGCGAGACGGCAGGGTAAGCACCGAAGCTCTGTTTGGTTCTCTGCTTGGTCAGAGGCCGATAGTAACGGAATTGCCAGAGCTTACCTCCACTGGACTTGATTAACAGAGTAAGCCCGTCACCGTCATACAATTGGTAATCGGCATCTTTAGGTTTGGCGGCTTTGTTTTCCGTATCGGTTAACGGCTTGGTTTTTCTTGCCATGAGGTAGTCTCAATGCGTTTAGGCCCAACGAAAACAATTGAGCTTTTCGTTGAGCCTATCAATGGACCTAAAAGGTTCAGATTTAATTAGTTGGCATCAGACTTCGCGGGACAAATTCAAGGCACAAATAAGCCCGCAGGGCTTGCGCCGTGCGGGCTTTCAGGACTTCATCAGTCGACTCTGGTAATCACCGATGGAGAATTTTGCTGGCGTCCTTGTAATTGGTGGGGGAGGTGGTTGAGTTTGTTAGGGATTTTGATTTTTTGCGGGGAAGGGAAGGCGCAAAAAGAGTGGCGATGATGTTGATATGGAAGGAATTTTTGTAACGTCATGATTTTTAAGTTTAATGTTGAGGGCTGGGTTTTGCGTGTTGGTTGAGGCTTTGGTGGAAGATGTAGGCTTGTCGCCTATAGCAGATCTGGCTGGTCTTACAAACAGGCCGCTCTGTGCCAATAGCAGACATTCTTTATACGAGTGAATTTAATTATAATTACTTAAAGTTGGACTAGCTTGTTCAGGGGTTTAACACGTGGTTAAATATGGGCTGACGTTAAAATAAGCGTTAGGCTACTCTGAAATTTATCAGTCGTCACGGAGACATTATGAGAATTCCAACTAGTCGTAACCCTAGGTTGATGTCGAGCCTCAACCCAAACCTGACGAGCAGTATCAACCCTCAACTAACTAGCAGTATCAACCCTCAACTAACTAGCAGTATTAACCCAAAGCTGACGTCAAGCATCAACCCAAAACTGACCTCAAGTATCAATCCTGCGCTTACATCTAGCATAAACCCTAAGTTGAACAGTTCAATCAACTACAAGCTCACGTCGAGCAGGAATCCAAATCTCACGTCAAGCATCAATCCTAAGCTAACCTCATCGATCAACCCAAATATATCGTCTAATATTCCTGGATTATATTTATTTGATCTAGCACTAAATGCGGTAGGGTTTACAGTGTCGCCAACTCCGCACTATTGGTTGTTATTCGATCCACTCTGTCAATTTACTGGTATTGCTGTTAATTGTCGGAAGAATTTTTTCATTGAATTTGATCTGGATAATAATTTTGTTGGATTCTTTGTTTACGCCAAAGACCAAAGCTGGTTGCAGTTCAACATAAATAACGACTGGGTGGGGCTGACTACATAATATTAATAGTACGCGTCAGAATTCAATTTATAAAAACATGGCTTTCCCGCTCTATACAGTGTGTATTCCAAGAGTAAATTTTCGAAGCGGAGTATCAGTGAAAAAGCACGACGGCATATCAAAATACAAGCTAAATAAAATAGCTGCAGAGTCTTTGAGAAATAGTATCCGTCTTCATTTTGACTCAATTTTGCTCTATGAGAACGGTTCGTATCCAAGTGCATTTCAGCTTTCAGTCTTGGCGCTTGAAGAGTTCTCAAAAGCCATTTGGGTAGATCACTACATTTGGTCATCTGAAACTAATGAGGGCTATCCAGATGTTCAGTTTGAGCAGGCATGGTTAAAACTTTTATACCTACATCCCAAAAAACAGTGGAATTTTGTAGCAAGAGAAATAGATGATTATTCTCCGGGTTTTATTTCACTGATACAGAGAAGGGAATTAGAAGAGAAAAAGCAGAATGCTATATATGTTGGTTTGTCTCGTATGAAAGGAGGTGTTGATATCGATAGCCGAGTTTCTACCCCTTGGAGAATTAAACAAAAAGATGCTAGGCAGTTTATATCAGTAATCAATGATGAATTACTAAGGATAATTGCGAGAATTGAGGAGGATGATTTTTATTTCGAGGGAGGCAAAGGGATGGATGAGGTGTTTGATTACGAAATATATAAAAATCTTTTGCAATGGCCTCATAAAAGCGGAATGAGAAATAATAGGTGGAGGAAGAAAAACCATCTACGGAAATAAGAATCTTTTGTTTGTGATTTTATCTCCCCGCGCCTATCTCCAGCCGTCCGCTTCTCGCTCATAGCTGCCCGTCATGCCAGCTCAAAAAGCAGGCTTAACGTAGGATATTTAATGAGATGGTCACTCCCTCCTTCCCGGTACTATGCTGAGGACAGGCTTTCATTCGGAGAACTATCATGGAAAACATTGCGCTCATTGGTATCGATCTGGGTAAAAACTCTTTCCATATTCATTGCCAGGATCGTCGCGGGAAGGCTGTTTACCGTAAAAAATTTACCCGGCCAAAGTTGATCGAATTTTTGGCGACATGCCCCGCTACAACCATCGCAATGGAAGCCTGTGGCGGTTCTCACTTTATTGCACGCAAGTTGGAAGAGTTGGGGCATTCCCCAAAGCTGATATCACCACAATTTGTCCGCCCGTTCGTTAAAAGCAATAAAAACGACTTTGTCGACGCCGAAGCTATTTGTGAAGCTGCATCGCGTCCGTCTATGCGTTTTGTGCAGCCCAGAACGGAATCTCAGCAGGCAATGCGGGCTCTGCATCGTGTCCGTGAATCCCTGGTTCAGGATAAGGTAAAAACAACCAATCAAATGCATGCTTTTCTGCTGGAATTTGGCATTAGCGTTCCCCGAGGAGCTGCCGTTATTAGCCGACTGAGTACCATTCTTGAGGATAATAGTTTGCCTCTTTACCTCAGCCAGTTATTGCTGAAATTACAACAGCATTATCACTATCTTGTTGAGCAGATTAAAGATTTGGAATCCCAGTTGAAACGAAAGTTGGACGAAGATGAGGTTGGACAGCGCTTGCTGAGCATTCCCTGCGTCGGAACACTGACAGCGAGTACTATTTCAACTGAGATTGGCGACGGGAAGCAGTACGCCAGCAGCCGTGACTTTGCGGCGGCAACAGGGCTTGTACCTCGGCAGTACAGCACGGGAGGTAGGACGACATTGCTGGGAATTAGTAAGCGAGGTAATAAAAAGATCCGAACTTTGTTGGTTCAATGTGCCAGGGTATTCATACAAAAACTGGAACACCAGTCTGGCAAATTGGCCGATTGGGTCAGGGATTTACTGTGCCGGAAAAGCAACTTTGTCGTCACTTGTGCTCTGGCAAACAAGCTGGCCAGAATAGCCTGGGCCCTAACGGCACGACAGCAAACTTATGTAGCATAACGGCAGAAATACACCGGTTTAAAGAATTACTGATCTGGTTTTGCGAATACTGATATTGATGATACTAACGGCCCACCGGCCTGTTGAGGAACCTGTAAAACGGAAAGGCTCATTGAAGCCGTATATTTTCTGGAGGTTCATCAGGCGCGGAACTCATCAAGGCGCGGGAATAAAATCCCATTCAGACGCCGGATAGATTCAAGCAAGCCAACTTGTCGTCAAAATCGGTGTTGCAAAAACGGGAGTGACCATAGATTCCGTTTTCCAAGCGGACTCCAATACATTACTAACATCGCGGTGTATTAATCAACGAGGAGCAGGTCAATATGGCCAAGTTTACTGAGCAGTCGCAGCAGCTGACCGGTGCCGCGAGAGCTGAATATCTCGAAATAGGAAGAGCATTCCGTGTGGGCTGTAACTTAAAGATCAGAACTTAAGTGATTAGCAACCAGGGTCAGTTTGGTAAGCGCTAAACGTACAATAATGCCCTATATCCTAACGGACCCCTTAAACGACTTATTCAACTTAATCGAGGAATAATATCATTTTGAAAAATCTCTAGTGCAGTTTGGCCATTAGGTTTATAGCCTAAGATCCCGCTCAGAGGTTCTAATGAACCTCCGATAGCAATGGTCGTATACTTAATATGGGTTTCTCCAAATGTTGCTATCCGGCACGGGAATGTATTCATCACTTCATACATTGGCCTTAGTTGGCTCTGAATAGCTTTACGAGCAGCATCACCGCTTAAACCGTACATATTTAGGGTGTCATGCTCAATAACGTCTTCAGGTTCCCATTGACCGTAAGTATAATCTGTAACCAATGCTATTTCTGGAAGATACCTATTGACTCCTGGTTGGTACGGTTGCATTTTGATGGTTAAATCTACGATTGCAAAAGGTGGTGCAACAACAATGGCATGTGCTGCTGCCATCCCACTTCCATCGGAGGGTGACCAAAACCAGATGGGCTTAATTTTTGATGACTGAGGGAAATCAATCTTAACCGCTGAATTGGTTACATAACTCCAAATACCCAATTCTTCCAGCATTCGACTCAGCATACTAGACACGTCAACACAAGCTCCAAGTCTTCCATCTTTCTTAATAGCCTTATGTAAGGATTCAGCACAAATTATTATAGATTTCTTCGCCCTTTCTAAGTACTCATCCTCATAATGTTTAGACTCTACATACAAAGCATATTTTTCGAGAAAGCGTGGGTCCTTTTTTTCCTGCCTCAAGAAATTAGGATCATCACAAAAACCGGGATTTGAATAATCTATCCCTAGACTTTCAAATTGTGCCACCAATTGTTTTTCAACTTGCTTATTTGAGCCTTTCCAACTAATCCCGTTCATGAGTATCCCTCAGCATGTGTTTGCACTTACATTATCAGCCGATTCTATCACAGGAGAGGTGACCTGCTCCCCATTGCTTAACATGCATCGTAGTAAGTATGCATTCCGAACTTCCGCTGTTCGCTCACAGCGGACCTTCAGCTTAGGTAACTTGCTCGCTTCGTGCCTGGTGCTGACATTGCTTGCTAAACTCAACGAGATATATGCAACCTGAATGCGGAGCACTTGATGGTCACCACACATGTTTTCATCGCGGTCAGTCTTGATGGTTATATCGCTCGACAGGATGGCGATATCGACTGGCTGTTGAAGCGCGATGACCCGACAGAAGATCATGGCTATGCCGCATTTATCGCAGACAAAGATTGGATCATTATGGGGCGAGGCAGCTATGAGAAGGTGCTGACCTTTGACGAATGGCCTTATGATCGACCCGTGCTGGTGCTTTCCCGGCAGCTAACCGATACCCCCGTGCCCGAGGCGCTGAAGGGAAAAGTGCAGTTTTCATGCCGCACGCCAAGGGAGGCTCTTGCTGACCTGATGGAGAAGAACGTGCACCGGGTCTATATCGATGGTGGGCAGTTAATACAGTCTTTCCTGCGCGAAGGTCTGGTTGCCGATATCGTTATCACAACTGTTCCTGTTCTGCTCGGTTCGGGAAAACCGCTATTTGGAGTATTACCCCATGATATCGATTTGACGCTATTATCCAGCCGCAGCTTCCCTTCGGGTCTGGTGCAGTCGCACTATCGGCTGACGGCATAAGCTGAATCTAAGCATACTGTTGGCCTCCGCTAAAGCGAGAAACTGCCCCAGTTGCTAGCAGTACTGTTTTACTTCTACGACCTTGCTTCAGTTCGCTGAAAAAGCAGTGCATCAGAAAACGGGCCTACAAAACCCAGGATCTGGCTCGTGCAGATCTCTTCGATGACATTGACCTGTTCAGCAATCGGCGCTGGCGGTAAAGCCATATTGGGGCGTCAGTACAGAGGACTATGAACAGTCTCCGTCGTGAGGACGTAGCCAATGCAGATGGCCAAACGTTCCCCCCAAATCCCGCACTTCTCTCCCTTACCCTTAAAGGCCTTTAAAGGCCCTTTAGCGAGCTTTTGCGGGCGTGCATTATTCGAGCCAAAGTTGGCTGAAATCCGGCCATCCCAGCGTATTTAAATCCCGCCAGGTAAATGACTTCTCGGTCGCAAATTCCATCCAGTGATGCAGCAAAGGAATGACATATCGCTGATGGGTAATCTCATGGAAAAAGGCGGCAATGGTGGCGAATGCCTTTTCATCGTTGCTGTTCAGAATGGTCGGTAGCAGGGCGTTCAGGTTTCGTCGCTGGGCTTCAGGTAGCCGCGTAAACAGCGTGGTGGACGCCAGCCATTCCAGAAACGCCGGAACCGAAAGGGTATCAAGCATAAAGTTGCTGAGCCAGATATCCGCGGGAGGGCGCGGCTGGTTGTTAAAGCGGTCAAATGCGTCGATCCGTATTTCGGCGCGAATATGCCAGCGTTCAAGCAGGATGCGAATCGCTCCGGCAAGCTCCACCAGTTCCGGCTGCTGAAAGGTGCTGATAATAACCGGCTGACGCAGGTTAAACGGCGCTGTGATCCCGCCAAAATCTACCGGGCGGTGGTTCCACTGCGGCAGCATGCCCTGAGCAACGGAGAGGATGCGCGCGTATTCGTCGGGAAGCTGCGTCTGGCTGAGGAGTTCGACAGGTTGCAGCAGGTAATTGATAAACCGCCTTCCGGCCTCATCCGCAAAGGCTCCTTCACAGTCGAGCAGAACAAAACAGCATCCCTGTTCCAGACTACGCTCGTTGAGCGGGCGGTCATCCTGCGCCTCCTCGCCCCGTAGCAGGGGGATAAAGCTCATGCTGATATGCTCCGGAGCCCAGGTGAAAATGGTGATCTCATCCAGTCCGGGCCGCGCCTGGTGCCAGTGTTGATTGCGCCGCAAAACCATAAAGTTGTCGCTGTGCTCCTGCAGGTGGAAAGCACCGGTACAGCGGATGAGTCCGCGCTGGTAATCGAACAGCATCGTCGGCTGAGTGGCGAGTAGACAGTCGAGCCGCCTGACCGGGTGATGCGTTTCAATCGCCAGATGCCAGGGGGCGTCAGCGGTGATGGTTTTGATTGGGCTGAAAAGCGGGGCGAACTGCGGGCTCTGGCTGGCGGCGAGCAGGCAGCGCTGAACGGCGCAGGCATCCAGTTCGCTGCCATCGGCAAAGCGGGCGGTGGATTTCAGCCAGAACTCCCAGCGGGTAAAGTCCTCGTTGTGGGTCCAGTAGTGGGCAATATCGGGGACGATCCTGCCCTGAACGGCGTCATAGCGCGTCAGTCCGCTGAGGCACTGGCGCAGGAGGTGGCGTTCGGTTCGCCGCAGGGGAACGAGCGGATTAAGCGGATCCAGATTGCGATAGTAGGGGATGCGTACCCGCGTTTCGCTGCTTTTATCCTGTACCCCAAAGCGCCACAGGCTCAGGCGATCCAGCAGATACTTTTCGTTGCCGATAAACCGCAGCACGTTGCCGTAATCCTGCTTCTCCAGCAGCTTGTTGACGTTCTGGCTGAACAGCTTTTCCGGCGAGGTTAACAGGTGGAGCCGTGAGCGCTTGCCGCGTCCGCGCTGCGGCTGCCAGTCGAGCCATTTTTCCTGATGCATCTTTTTCAGTGCAATCCGGCAGTTACGCACCGAACAGCCGAAGATGGCGGCGATCTCGTGCATCTGTAATTCGTGCGTCTGACCTGCGCCGTAGCGGGCATGCAGTCTGCGAAAATGCGCCTCGAAGATACTCATGTGATGGCCTCCCGCCGAACGCGATTTCCTCTTTTATCCCTTTCTGATGGCTTCTGGCGTGATTGTCCTCATAAATTTTCCGATTTTAAGCGAAAACCGGAAATAACTTTCGTCTTTGATTGCTGTTTTTTTAATCACCTCCGGTTCGGATACTGAAAGTGTTCGGAGCAGAACCTGCTGTTGTGCGAATCCCTGTCATAAAGAAGCGCTCAGGAGATCGAGATGAAAAGATTCTACCTTCTGCAAATGTTACAAAGCATCGGGCGATCGTTAATGATCCCCATTGCCATGCTGCCTGCCGCCGGTATTTTGCTGGCCTTCGGCGTCAGCTTTCAGGATCCCAATATTGTCGCCAGCCTGCCGTTTCTCGGCGCTGACTGGCTGGTTCACGTGCTGAAGCTGATGGCAGAAGCGGGCAGTGCGATTTTCGCTAACCTGCCGCTGCTGTTTGCGGTCGGCGTGGCGGTAGGGCTTAGTGACGATCAGGGCATTGCCGGGTTATCGGCGATCGCCGGGTTTCTGATTATGAACGTCACCATCGGCCAGTTTCTGGGGATCACGCCCGAGTCGGTGGCGCAGGTGCGTGACTACACGATGGTGCTGGGCATTCCTTCGCTGCAGACCGGCGTGTTTGGCGGCATCATCATCGGGATTATTGCCGCCTGGCTGTATAAACGGTATTACCGCATCCAGCTTCCTTCGTGGCTGGAGTTCTTCTCCGGCAAGCGCTTCGTGCCGATAGTGACCTCCTTCGCCGCGCTGTTTGTCGGGCTGGTGATGGCGGTGGTCTGGCCGCCGGTTCAGCATCTGATTAATGGCCTGTCGAATACCATGACGGTGCAGGGGCCGGGCGTGTCCGCCTTCCTGTTCGGTTTTGTCGAGCGGCTGCTGATCCCGTTTGGTCTTAACCATGTCTGGTGGCCGACCTTCTGGCTGCAGTTTGGCGAGTACGTGAACAAGGCCGGGCAGGTGGTGCATGGTGACCAGCTGATCTTTTTTGCCCAGTTGAAAGACCAGGTGCCGATTACCGCCGGAACCTTTATGGCCGGGCTGACGCCTATCAAGATGTTCTGTATTCCGGCGATTGCGCTGGCGATCTACCGCTGCGCCAGCCCGGAAAACAGAGCGCGGGTGAAGGGCATTATGCTCTCTGGCGCGATCACCTCTATCGTCTGCGGCATCACCGAGCCGATTGAGTTCTCCTCCCTGTTTGTTGCGCCCGTGCTGTATGGCATTCACGCCGTCCTTGCGGGGCTGGTGTTCCTGCTGATGGAGTGGTTCAGCGTACACATCGGTCTCTCTTTCTCCGGCGGGCTTATCGACTATCTCTTCTTTGGCGTCCTGCCGCGCGCGCCTCACTGGTACATGGTGTTCCCGGTCGGGCTGGTAATGGGAGCGGTGTACTACGCCCTGTTTACCTTTGCCATCCGCCGCTGGAACTTGCTGAAGCCAGGTCGTGAAATCGAAGAAAACGCGGTGGTGCAGGAAAACGAACAGAACGACCTGGTGAGCGGCATCATTCTGGCCTATGGCGGGCTGGGGAATATGACCAGCATTGAAGCGTGCATGTCGCGTCTGCGCATTGACGTGACGGATAAGACGCTGGTGGACAAGGCACTGCTGAAACAGCTTGGGGCGGCGGGCGTCGTCGAGGTCGGGAACAACATTCAGAGTGTTTTTGGTATGAAATCCGATCGGCTGAAAGAGGCGATCCGCGCAGCTAACACGTATATACAGGAGGCAAAATGAAACAGCTACACCACAGCGGCCTGCCGCTGTATCTCGATGATGATGGCGTAATGGCGCTGAAACCGCCGCTAAACTATCTCGGCTTTGGCCGCAAAAGCGCCGGGCAGATGGCCGTGGTTTTACCGGAGTTCACCGAAGCGCAGCGTGATGAACCGGCTTACGATGTTTATCGCGGGCTCAGCTTTGCGGAGGATCAGCAACGGCTTGCTGCTGACCAGTATCAGTACGACATCACCATCATCATGCCGGGAACAATTGGCAAGGAGCGCAAGAAAACCAGCGGTCACTATCACGGCTATAACGACACGCGGCGCAACACCCATCCGGAAGTGTATGAAGTGATTAAGGGCACGGCGGTGTATATCCTGCAAAAGTCGCCGGATTTTGCCGTCGCGCCAAAAGATCTGGTGGTCGACGATCTTATCGTGGCGGTGGTGAAGGAGGGGCAGAGCATTATCGTGCCGCCGAATTATGGCCACTGCTCCATCAATATTGGCGACGGGCCGCTGGTGTTCAGCAACCTGGCGTATAAACCCTGCGCGGTTCACTACGACACGGTGCAGTTTTACCACGGTATGGCCTGCTACATCGTGGAGGAGAACGGGCAGCTCTGCGTGCGCAAGAATCACTACTACCCGCATATTCCGCACATCAAATTCGCCACCGTCAAAGAGAACCCGCATCTTGGCATCACCTTCGATACGCCGCTTTACCAACGCTATCGCGCCGCGCCGGAACGTTTTCACTTTCTGGGACATGTCGATAACTATGTCCGGGAAATCATGGGGATGCTCCAGTATCAGGATGATTTATTTCCGCTCTGTCAGGAGGACGCATGATGGAAACGCAATCTGTTGCAGGCGTTGCCTGTAGCGACCTGCATCAGGCGATGTCGCGGATTGATGGCGCTGCGCTGGCGCGTCTGGAGCAGGCCATCGCTGAAGCGAACGCGATATTTGTTTTTGGCGCAGGGCGCTCGCTGTTAATGCTGAAGGCTTTTGCGATGCGCCTGATGCATATCGGCCTGAAGGTGCATGTGGTCGGCGATGTGGTCACGCCTGCGCTGCAAAAAGGCGACCTGCTGCTGCTGGCCAGCGCATCGGGCGAAACGGCTTCGCTGGTGAATGTAGCTACGAAAGCGAAGCAACTGGGTGGCACTGTGGCCTTGCTGACCATTTTCCCCGAGTCCACGCTGGGGAAACTGGCGGGGGTGGCGGTCAGGATCCCGGCTTATTCCGACAAACTGCCGGATGGACCCGAGAATGTGAAAGGCATTCTGCCCGGCGGCAGCCTGTTTGAAGAGGCGGTCATGGTGCTGGGTGACGCCATGATTGTGAATCTGGCGCAGTCGACGGGATATCGCTTAACCAAAGGCTTTGCGCTGCACGCCAACCTCGAATAGTCATTCGACACAAGGAAACCAACATGAAATTACAGCTTGCCCTGGACGAGTTAACCCTGCCTGAAGCGATGGTATTTATTGATAAGGTGGTTGATGACGTTGATATTATTGAAGTGGGAACACCCTTTCTTATTCGGGAAGGCGTGAATGCGATTAAAGCCATTAAAGAAAAATACCCGCATAAGGAAGTACTGGCGGATGCGAAAATTATGGATGGGGGATATTTCGAGTCCCGGCTGTTATTTGATGCTGGCGCAGACTACGTTACGGTTCTGGGCGTGACGGATGTTTTAACGATCCAAGCGTGTATCCTGGCGGCAAAAGAGACGGGAAAACAGGTGGTGGTGGATATGATTTCTGTCGATGATCTTACTGCCAGAGTTATTTTGCTGGAGGCCGCCGGTGCCGATCTGCTGGCGGTACACACCGGTACCGATCAGCAGGCTGCGGGGCGTAAGCCGATTGATAATTTGGTCACGATGCTTAAGGCGCGCCGGAAAGCCCGGATTGCCGTGGCTGGTGGCATCAGCAGCCAGACGGTAAAGGATTATGCGCTGTTAGGCCCGGATGTGGTGATTGTGGGATCAGCGATCACGCATTCGGCGGATCCGGCAGGTGAAGCTAGGAAGATTTCACAGGTGTTGTTGCAGCATCACTGAGATTAGCCGAAAAGGACGGCATCTGGTGCGATTGTGTATCAGATGCCGGAATAACCATAAGATTATGCCTTCAATCTGATTCATAGATTCACTTCCTTCGCGCAAGTGGCTCGATTATTCATGCGGATTTGATAAATACTCCGATATGGATTTTATCATTGTCAAAGCCCCTATCTACTATGACGAAATCATTGCGCAGCGTAGGGTGCTTGGCGGAACCCCAGGCCATCTGCTGCATGCTTTTACCAAGGGACATGTCAGAGAGACGGTCGCTTACACGGCAGTAGCATAAGTATCGCGAGGATACTGCCAATATCCAAATTCCGGGATAGACATCTCGGTTTAGTTACTGCAATTCATGCCAGTACCTAGGTCCAGATGTCCAGGAAAGGGAAGAGTTCAAATGTCTGATTAGTGCCATTAACAGACATTAAAAAATGGCGATGTGCAGTCAAAGGATGTAAATCACGAATTGATTTTGCCTGGCGCAATACATTAAGGGGTAACCGGACTTTTTCCAGTACGTAGCGACTGTGGAGGAATTCCATAACCCTTCACAAATACATTGCGCATGTGCCGGCGATCTCTGAAGCCAGACTCTCGCGCAATGACATCAAGTGACAAACGCGTCTGTTCAATCATCGTTCGGGCTGCTTCCAGCCGTAGTCGCTCAATGACGCGTGCGGGTGATTTACCCATTTCATTCAAAAACAGGCGGTTAAGCTGACGTGTGCTTAAATGTATCGCATCCGCAAGGTGTTCTACGGATAAAGTTTTACTGAGGTTTTTTCGCACATACTCTATGGCAATTTGTAAGCGATCGCTTTTAGGCGATAGCATTAGCAACTCAGAATGCTGGCGCTGGCCGCCCGAACGATGTTGATTCATAACCATCCGGTGTGCAATGCTTCTCGCGACATCAGTACCATGATCTTTTTCCACCATCGCCAGTACCATGTCAAAACCCGCGGTCATTCCGGCTGAGGTCCACAAATGATCGTCAATGATGTAAATCAGATCGTCTTCGGTTCTTACGGTTGGATGGAGAGCTTTTAAACTCTGGGTATAAGCCCAGTGCGTTGTGGCGCGTTTCTCTTTCAGTAATCCCGCCTGAGCAAGAACGAAAGCGCCCGTGCAAATACCCGCAACGCGTCGCGCGCGCTGAGCATGATGTTGTAAAAAATGTACTACGCCGGGTGATGCCGGCAACTTCGCGGGTGTTAGCACCCCGCCAATCAGCCAGGTATCAACTGTCATATCTTCAGAGATCGGCTGGCTGATAACTTTTATCCCATAGGAGGAGGCTATCTCACCGCCGGTTTCCGAATATACCGTGCAGTTATAAAAGGGCTCGTTCAAAACAAGATTAGCAAATTCAAAGATGGTCAGGGTCGATAACGCCAGGGACTGAAACTGATCTGCAATAAGAAGCCCTACCCGATGCATGAATACTTTCTCCTGTTCCATTAACTGAATCGGCTTCTGATAACGTTTTATCTCAGTGACGTTATCAGACCACACGTTGTGCTTTCACAGGATATAACCCATTTAATACGTTTAAATAAAGCACTTTCAAATTAAGCCTCATCGATTTCGCTTTGCCTATCTCTATAACGCAGCATGTCTGAAAAGATACCCTTATACGTCAGTTTCTTTTCTGGTCTTTAACGTAGCCTCATTACATCCCACACGTCACATAAGGTGAATACGATGAGTGAATCAGCAAAAGGAACGGCTGTTGTTACAGGCGCTTCAACCGGTATGGGGGCGCTCTATGCAGCAAAACTGGCCAGAATGGGGTATGACCTGATTATTGTGGCCCGTAATCACAACCGCCTGAACCAGATGGCCAGCCATATCACGGCTGACAGCGAGCGTAACGTGGAGGTGGTGGCGGCCGATCTGAATGATTCAGGCCAGCTCGCTGCGCTTGAAAACAGGCTGCGCAATGATGCAAGCATCACGCTGTTGGTCAATAACGCGGGGATAGGGACACACACGCCGCTGGTTGACAGTGATGTTGAAAAGATGACCGCCATGATTAACCTGAACGTGGTTGCTCTTACCCGCCTGACTTACGCCGTGGTGCCAGGCTTCATTGCGCGTGGGCGTGGGGCTATCATCAATATTGCGTCCATTGTCGGAATAGCGCCGGAAGTGTTGAATGGCGTATACGGTGGCAGCAAGGCCTACGTACTGGCATTCACCCGTTCACTGCACCATGAATTAGCCGATAAAGGTATTCAGATTCAGGCAGTATTACCCAGCGCCACGGCCACACCGTTCTGGGAAAACGGCGGCCTTCCTCTGAGTCAGGTTGATCCCGGCATTGTTATGCAGGCTGAAAATATGGTCGATGCGGCGCTGTCAGGGTTTATGCAGGGGGAGTTAATCACAATTCCATCCCTGCATGATGAAAGTCGTCTTGAGACCTGGGAGCGGGCGCGTCAGGCCATTATGGAAGACTTTTCACACAACGTGCCGGCGGCTCGCTATCTCACACCTTCATCAAAACATTAATTAACAGGATACGAATATATGAGTCGCTTACATACTGTCCCCGTTAACGAAGCAAGTGGGAAAACCGACGAACTTTATCGCAGTATCAAACAGGTGATGGGTAAAGTACCAAACGCCTACCTTACTATCGGCAGCAATGCCCCTGCACTTCTGGCCCAGACCCTGCAGCTCAACGCCGTTCTGGCTAAAAGCAGCCTGAATGCACGTGAGCGAGAAGCAATAAACCTCGCGGTCAGTGAAGAAAGCGGCTGTGATTACTGCCTGGCAGCGCACACCCCACTGGCAGTAAAGGCAGGTTTCAGTGAAGCCCAGACGCGGGAGCTGCGTCAGGGTTTTCTGGTGGACGATGTACGTATTGATGCGCTGGTAAAATTCGTGCAGCTGCTGGTCTCTACACGCGGCACGGTATCTGCACAGCATGTCAGTGCATTTAAAGTGGCGGGTTTCAGCGACCAGCAGGTTGTTGAAACAGTGGGCGTCGTTACTGCCATATTATTCACTAATATGATTAATCGCATTAACGACACGGAGATAGACTTCCCTTCCGTTCAGCCTCTTTAAGCGTTATTAGCGTTACAGGTTGCATCGGCTTCGGCATAGGCCGGAACAAGAATCTAGCCTGTTATCATAGACAGAGTCACAACGGCTAAGTTGTTGGCAATTGCGGAGCGTAAATTATGCAAGCAGTCGTACTGAACTCCCCTGGCGGGCTTGAAAATGTCAGATTAAAACAGCTGCCGGATCCTGGAAAACCGGGTTATGGTCAGATTCGTGTAGCACTACACGCAACCTCGTTAAACTTCCACGATTTGCTGGTTGCCAGCGGAGCGGTACCGTCAGCAGATCAGCGCATTCTGATGGCCGACGGTGCCGGAATCGTCGAAGCAACGGGTGAAGGCGTCAGTGAATTCAGACCGGGCGACCGGGTAATTTCAACCTTCTTTCCTCAATGGCCTGACGGCACCCCTTTTGAATCAGTGGGTGACTTCCAGCTTACACCCGGTGATGGATGTGATGGGTTTGCTACAGAATACGTTATCCGGCCAGCCTCGCATTTTACGCATTCTCCTCAGGGCTGGAGCCATGCGGAAGCCGCCACGCTGACAACATCGGGGCTGACAGCCTGGCGAGCTCTGGTTGTAGATGCAAAATTAAAGGCGGGCGACACGGTTCTCACCTTAGGAACGGGCGGCGTATCGGTTACAGCTTTGCAGATTGCCAAAAGTATGGGGGCAAAAGTCATCGCCACCTCTTCCTCAGACGAAAAGCTGGCACGCCTGGGAGAGCTTGGTGCCGATCACCTCATCAATTACCGCACCAACCCCCAGTGGGGGAAAACAGTTAAAGAGATAACCAACGGTCGGGGGGCCGATGTTATCGTTGAAATTGGCGGCCCGGGGACGCTGACGCAGTCGATAGAGGCGGTACGGATTGGCGGACATATTGCTTTGATTGGTGTGCTGACCGGTACTGAAGGAACAGTGCCAACTGCTATGCTAATGGCGAAACAAGCAAACCTAAAGGGGCTGATCGTTGGCAGCCGTCGCATGCAGCAGGATCTGGTCAGCGCCATGAACCAGACCGGGATTCGTCCGGTAATTTCAGACCAGTTTACTGGCTTGTCTTCCATAGTAGACGCTTTATGCCATATGGCAGGCAAAAAACACTTTGGAAAAATTACCGTGGAGTGGTAGGTGATGGCGGGGCCAATGTGAAGCCCCTCTGGGCTGATCCAGGCTCAAGGATACACACAGGTATGAGTTTTGCCCTGTCGGTTGTGAAAGAAAATTGTGAAGGTCTGCTGTTCGCTCTAAGCGGACGTGATAACGTTGGGAACTGCCGCACTCAGGCGAATCGCGACTGAATTGAATTAGCTAATTACATCAGTTACTTACAAGATTCATTTAATTAAATGCTCACATGTTAATACATAATTACTAATGTCATGGTATCTAAATTTCGATAAAACACGTTTCACTAACGGTGCGTTTTTCCATGACCATTTTTTTGTAACTTCACGAGATGAATAAGTATCCAAATCCATTTCGTGACGAAATGTAAAATCTGCATAGTTTAAAATTTTTGGTGGCATATTAGCAATGATATCACCGGTATGGCATATTGTATATGGAGACATTAAATAAGAAGCACCTGCCAGGTTCATAATGCGTGGAGTACCAAATGTATATGATGAATGTAACGATAAATTATATCTATATGGTATTCTATCATGTTTGGTCCATTTCCTGGCGATAAATGGATAATATGCCCGATCTGCATTTGGTAACAATTGCTGGAAATGATTAGTTAAAATCGCCGCAATAGCACCACCAAGAGAATGACCAGTAAATATGACCTTTACGTCGCTTCTGCCATTGGCAAGTTCGTGGATTCTTTTGTATAAATATTGAAGGTTCTCCATTGCGGCAGAATAAAACCCTTTATGAAGAAATATGTTATCAAATATACGTACCTTTCTGACATTTAAATCTAAACCAATATCATATAATTTGGAGCTTTTATATAGTTGTGCGGTCCCACGCACAGCGACAAAAATTATATTATTAACTCTCACACCAACATGAACAAGTTGTGTTCCAGATATAACAAATGCGTTTGGTGCTCCATCATTATCTATTATCTGCGATATCAATCTGGAAATTTTTTCTTCTGTAAGAATAGCACTTGTAATCCCACCACGCATTATACGTTGAAATTCTTCACTTGGAATGATTTTAAACCTGCCTCTTTTTTCAAATTCATATTTAGGTATTGCAAGATATGATAATTGTGATAGGCGACAGCAGATGTGTGCTTTTACTGGATCAAACCATTCATCATCCCAATTAGCCTTATTGATGTCTACTATTAATTTACTGATGTCGTCATCATAGCTCTCAATATTCATACATGACTCCTCTTGACAATTTGAAATTATTATCGGCCATTTTGTACCCAACTTTAAAATTTTATTGTTCTGCAATCATCGGAGATTGTTGCCTCCTCTCCGTTGATTAATTCGCGCAAGGTTGAGTGATGCCACAATCGGGCTGTCAGAGCAACTGCCAACTTCCGCTCCTCGCTCAAAGCTAACCATGCTTTCTAATTATTGCTGTGCTTTGACTAGCTTGCAGGGTTAAGGGCTTTACCAGTCTGATATAGCAGAAAGGTACAGCCCTTGAAGTTATGGCGTTATCGGGCGTTCAGGTTTGCCACTCTCCAGGCTGTGATGCACCGCCTCACAAATCCGGCTGATCGCCAGTCCGTCCACTGCGGTGACCGGATACGGCGCTTTATGCCTGACCGCCCGCACAAAATCATTGATGGGGTCGATACCAAAGCCGCTGGCGACGCCGTTGCGGTAGTTGATGAAATAGCTGTTAGGCGTGAGCGTCATGCCCGGCGTGGTGATTTCCAGCCCGCGATGCTGTGAAGTGCTGCGGATATAGGTTGCCTCGCAGAGAATATCGATACGCCCGTCGTTGTCCTTCGGAAAGCCCTCCGGCAGCACCCACGAGTTTTCCACCACCCACGAACTGCCGTCGGCCATCGTCAGCAGGCTCTGTACGCTGTCGAAGGTGTCGAGGCCGCATTCAGCCATCAGGCGCTTCTGCCCGACGGCGAACACCGACACCACCTCCTGACCGGAAAGATGGCGCATCAGGTCAAAACAATGGGAACCCAGAAACCACACCGGGGAGCTTGCGCCTGCCCAGTCCAGCCACTCCGTTGGTACGCTGATGACATCATCCATGCTGATATGCCCGCGCAGGATACGCCCGGCTTCTGGTTTTTCCAGTTCAGCCTTAATGCGCATCACCGCCGGGTCCCAGCGCTTGTGGAAATCGACGCCGACCAGCAGGTCCCGCTGCTGCGCCATCTCCACGATAAGCTCGCACTCGCGTACTGAGGTGGCGAGCGGTTTCTCCGCCAGCACATGCTTGCCGTGGCGCAGGGCGGTGAGGATGGATTCGGTGTGGTACGGGTCCGGAGTGGCCACCGAGACAACGTCGATAGCCTCTTCTTCCAGCAGCGTTTCCAGCCGGGTGTAACCCATCACGCCACAGGTCATGGCAAGGTCGTCGCAGCGTTCTGTGTCGGTGTCGCAGATGGCGACCAGTACGGTATCCGGGTTATGGCGGTACGCGTTCATGTGGTGTCTGCCGTAGATACCTGCGCCGACCACGGCGGCTCTGATTTTGTTCATCATTGAGTCCTCAGAATAAGCCCAGGGAAAACAACCAGCCGATGATGACGGCCAGCGGTCCGGTCAGTTGTCTCGACAGCAGGAAGGCGGGGACGCCCTTCGCGATGGTTTCCGGTTTTGCCTCCTGCATCGAAAGGCCAACAGGCACGAAGTCGCAGCCAACCTGCACGTTGATGGCAAACAGGGCGGGCAGGGCGAAGGCCGGAGATATCGCCCCTGCGCCAATCTGTGTGCCAATCATCACGCCAATCACCTGTGAGATGGCCGCCCCCGGTCCGAGCACCGGGGAGAGGAACGGAATGCCGCAGATGAGCGACAGCAGCACCAGTCCCCACAGCGAGTTCGCCAGCGGCGTCAGGGCGTGGGCTATCAGGCTGCCGAGCGCGGTCTCCTGCACCAGGGCAATCAGCAGCGAGACAAAGGCCATGAACGGGATAACGTTGCGCAGCGACACGTCCACCGCTTCACGGCTGGCGGCGAACAGCAGGGCGATAACGTGGCCGACGGCGATGCCGGTCTGCTCGACCATGCGCACCAGCTTCTCCGCGCCACGCGCAGGTGGAGGAGTGGTGATGACCCGTGGTGCAGCGAAAGGCACGGACTCCGGTTCACCGTCCGGCGCTTCGGCCGTATCCACCAGAACCAGTTGCTCCATCGTCACGCCGGAGACGTAGTTATCCTCGTTAATAAACTGCGCCAGCGGCCCCGCGCGCCAGGTGGGCAGCACGTTGATGGTCGGGATGCCCTTCTGCGGATACAGGCCGCAGCGCAGGGACCCGGCGCAGTTAATCACCACGCACAGGATGTCGTTATCCGGCGGGATATCGGCGAAGCCGTTCACCACTTCCGATTCGGTGAGTGCGCCAATTTCTATCGCCACCGGATGAATCTCGCGTCCGGTCAGCGACAGCACTTTTTTGCCGCTGCCAACGGGCAGCCACAGCCCTTTACCGTAGCCACCGGGACCGGGCGGAATAAGCACCGTGTTCATGGGCGTCCCTCCTCAATCACCAGGTTACCGTGCAGGTCACGCAGGTTCGGCACCGGGCCGGAGAGATGAACCGCCCCGACGTGGCAGGGATTCAGGTCACCATTGAACACCAGCGTCAGATGACCGAGTTCAAACAGCGCCTGCTGTGCCCCCTTGCCGACGGCAGTAATCAGATAATCATGCCCTGCCAGCATCAGGCGGTCGCCGGGGAGTATCATCAGGATCTCTTCCCGGAACGACGGCTCCAGTGATAGCGAGTAATCCAGACAGTCCTTAGGCCCGTTGCTGTCGAAGGTGATGAGCATCTTGTCGGTGAGGCCGTCGGCGACAAACAGCCCGATGGCGACGATACGCGCGCAGTAAATCATCATGGCGCATTCCCCCGCTTGCTGAGCCGCAGGAACAGGTACTCGGTGATAATCCCGCGGATTAAACCAATCAGCATAGCGGCGGCGATATAGCGCAGCGCCAGCGAAGTAACGGGCAGGCCGAGCGCCTTAACCCCGGCGGCGACGCCGAGCCAGACAAACAACTCCGACGGCACCACGTGGGGAAACAGGCTGGTGAGGGGATGGGATGTGGTGCCGAGGGCATCTTCATAACCAGGCTTGCTCTTCTCAGGCAGGAGCTTACCGAGGGTCAGCGCGCCGGGGCTGCTCATAAAGAACCAGCCGAGTACCGGCAGCACGCCGTAGGTGAGAATGCGCGAGCGGCCGAGCAGGGCGGCGACCTTCTCCATTCTGACGGTCCCGACCAGCTTCATCAGGAAGTTGATGGCCAGCAGCAGGCAGATAAGCATCGGGATAAGCCTGGTCATCATGTCGAGGAAGATTTTGCCTGCGGTCTGGAATACATGAATAAACGCCTCAGCGAGGCTGACTGTCCACATAAGGAGTCCTCCGGGTAAAAGGCCCGGAGCGCACAGACTTATCGGACAGAGGTTAAGGCATGACAGGCGTAAGCGTCTGGGGCTCCGGTAATGGCGATAAACAGCTATGGCTCATACTGCTTTCTTTGTTATCCCCGCTTGTGGCGTGTTTTTGTGAACTGAGCGGTTTTCAGGACGAGCGGATGCGTGGCAATTCAGCCCTGAGTGTGCGATGCTCAGCAGTTGGGTTTGCAGAGGGTGATAGTCTGCAATTTGTACAGATCACTATAACATAAGAAAGTTAAGTTTAAACAAAAATATTAACTTTCTTATTTGTTGGTGATCTTTAATTACTTTTTGAATATCAAAGAGTTGTTCTTCTGGTTAGATTGATGGACAAAACAGAAAACAAGAATCGCGAAGAAGATCACAAAATCCAGTTTGGCAGACGACTGGCGCAGGCCATGCTGCTGACAAAGCATACCAATGCCTCATTGGCCCAAAAGATTGGGGTCAGTGAACCAATGGTTAAGAAGTATGTGGATGGGCAAAATCTTCCTAAGGCTGATGTGTTGCTTAAGATCGCCCGTGCGACAGGTATCAGTACGGCATGGTTACTTGAAGAGCAGGAAGATACTCAAACCCCGGAAGACTCTGCTGAAAAAGATCTTGAATTTCTAAACGACATGTTCAAATTCTTATCGGCTATGCAGCGTAAAATAGTCCTGAAACAAGTATCTGAAACGGTAACGAAGTTGCTTGAACAGGAAGAAAAATACCTCGCGAAGAAGCAGGATTAAATTCGAATAATCATTGCTGCCAGCTTTTAGATTTTCCGTTGTTATAAATTACTACTTGCCGTTCTTTAAGGGCAAGCCCGTTCCCCTTATTCTCCCTTCCTTTCAGCCTTTGCCTTTGCAGTCCCTTTTCGCCATTTTCATTCCTTCTGTTTTTGAGGTGGTACAGGTGGGACAAGTGGTACAACCGCGCCAGCCGTGGCTTTGCGCTGTACCACCTGAAAAATACCAGTCGGAAAAGTGGGACAGATTCAGCAACGGCGGTCCCACCTTGTACCACTTTTTTAAACCAGATTATCTAAAGTGGGACGCTGTAACCCGCGCCAGCTCTGCGTGTACCACTTGTCCCACCCTGTACCACCTTTTTTTAAGACACGCGAGACTGCACTCAGATACTGAGGATGCGGGAGGTGAGCCGGTAGACCCTGGCTTTGCCGATCTCCGGCAGGCGAACCTGCGACTGGTATTTCCCGTCGCTGCCGGGCAGCAGGCATTCTGCTTCCTGACATAACCTGGCCGCTCTGGCGGGACTGAATCCCCGGCACATTTCCCGCCAGCCCTCCGGCAGGATGTGAAACAGTGTGTGCTCTTCACCCGTCAGCGGATCTTTTTCCACCCGGCGAAAGCCCACCATATTCAGCGGGCGGTCCGGGCCGTCCCACGAGGCAAAACGGCTGTACTGGTGCGCGGTAATGAACCGCTTGATCTGCGTCAGCACGCCTTCATCCTCCTGGTTAGCAATATGGCCGCGTTCGTTCAGCCAGGCGTGCAGGCAGATCCGGACCGCCTCATACGCCGTGCCTTCCTGCCAGCCCGTGATGCCCTGCAGCGTCGCTATCTCTCCGGCCACCGCCAGCAGCGCAAAGCGGGCCACGATGCGCTGCACCTGGTTTCCGGCATTCTCCGGCATCAGGGCGGTCTGGTAGTGGCGAAGTAGCTCTTTTGCCAGCGTGCTGGCGTCCAGGTCGCCGGTGAGGAAGGCCAGCCAGGCACGAAAAGCGGTGCCGTGGAAGCGGGCGACCCGGTCGCAGAGGGCATCGGCGAACTGCTGGCCGCTGGCAAAGCCGTGTAGCTGCTCAAACGCGCCATGCTGCCCGGTGTCGCTGGGGATTTGTACCATGCGCACGTCCATCCCGGCGTAGAGGCGCTCTCCGGCGCGTTCGGTGTGTTCCGCCAGCGACAGCTCTCCGGTGGAGAACAGCAGCAGCGTCCAGTGCCTGCGGTTGCGTACCTCGCCGTCGGTGCGGGCGCGCCCCTTGCCCTGGCCGTTTGCCAGCATATAGGCAATCATCCCGGCTTCACGCGGATCCACTTCGCGGAGTTCATCAAGCGGCAGCAGAGCATCGTTATGGCGGCTGGCAATCCCCTCCAGCGCATTCCCGGTGGCCCGCCAGGAGTGCCAGTAATCGGTACCGCCACACACGGAAGCGGCCACTTTCATCACCGTGGTTTTACCGTCAGTGGACTCACCGCGCAGATGAAAACCTCCGCCGCCCGTTCCGGTCAGGCGCAGCAGCGGGGCGGCCAGCGCACAGCAGACGGCAAAGACCAGACGCGAGTTGCCTGCACAGAGCGCGGCGATCTGCTCCTGCCATTCCGCCAGCGTACCGGCCTGCGCAAAGCCGCCGGTCAGATAGTGGCTGCCCTGGAGGATGACATTGTCGCCACCGGGGCCAATAACCTCATCCGGCAGCACGTACACGCCGTTGTGCCAGCCGGTTTTCTCCACGCAGGTGACGCGGCGTCCGGGGAGTGACCGCGAGATGTACTCGCATAACAGGCTGCGCAGGGCCGGGCGGGTGGAGATGTAGGTCAGGCCGTTCTCCAGCAGAATGCGCCGCAGCTCCTCGCCGTTGCCGCTGAGCATTGCCATCGGCATGGCCCAGCGCCGTAACTGCCCGGTGGTGGTGTGCCATTCCAGCAGTCGGCCATAGCTGCCGTCATGGCTGTCGCAGGTGATAGCGGTGACGCGCAGAGGGGAACAGATGCGCTGGGGCTGGACGTCGCCTTCCCCGTCGCGCCGTTCGGTCAGCTTGTCAAACCACAGCGCCTCTTCATCGAGGCGGAAGCGATCCGGCAGGATGTCAGAGGGCCTTTCCTGCCGCAGGCGTGCAAGCTGTCCGGTCCGGTCCTCCAGCAACTCACCATCAGGGGTCATCAGCCGGGCCATCTGCACATCCGCGTGCGCCAGTTTTACGGCGATTTTCAGCAGATCCTCTTCGCGAATATCGCCGGTGCGGAATACCCGGACGTAGAGCGTGTCGGGCCTGATAATGGCCAGGTTGTCCAGATCGGCCAGTTCATCCGGGCCGAGTACCACCGGAGGAATATTGTCTTCCCGGTCGGGATCTTTTTGCCAGGCGCGTGAGGTCTCCCATGCCAGGCTTCCGGCGAGGATCACCACTTCGAGCGTGCGGTCCGGAGACTGCCTGTTGAGATAGGGGGCGCGTTTCATGATGAGGTATCGGTCGGCTCATCCCTGAGCGTGGATTAACGGATGGCGGTGCGGTGCTGCTGCCACTGGCGGATTTCAGCGGCATCGAAGACCACCAGTCGGGAAGAGAGGTGGACGGGGCGGGGAAAGTCGGTGTTTTTAATCAGGCGGTAAACCGACGATTCACTCATCGCCAGAAACTGGACCACCTGCCGCATACGCACATTGCCGCTTTCGGGAAAAGCATCGTTATTGTCAGCACGGGTTTTCATGATTGCACCTCACGGGAACAGAGTATCGGAGCGGTTATAGCGCGGAACGGGGAGGGGAGGTATAGGTCCGGGTGAAAAAGTTGAGTCCGGGTAGAAAATAGAGAGTCCGGGAAGAGATTCTTTGTTGTCAGGACTGATGTTTTTTCAGTAATTAATTGAAAATAATTGGTTTTATCTTCTCTTGCTCAAACAGAACTCTATATGCTGATGTTAATGAATGGCAGCGCACGACTACAAACACTTCACAATATCTGTCGCTATCTTACATTACAGCTATGTGCAGGGAATTGAGAATCGTAAAATATTACTTACATCGCTGTGGCTTAATCAATAGCAGAGTAAACGTGCCAGTAGTAAGTGAGAGTGATGTGTATGTGAGTACAATTCAGAATGGCTGAGTCGATCTCAGACGGTCAATAGGAGCAGTGATTTCAAAGTTTCACTAGCGAACGCCATTTGTATGACCGGAATATTCTACCTGCACCGGTTGGCATACACTGATTGACCTACGTCGGGCTGTGGTGGATGCCAACTGAGAGTGGCTCGTTGCTATATTTAGGAGATAGCTCAACGACCATAGCAATACCTCTCATATAGAGGGATCACCGAAGCTAACGACCACCTACGATGGAAGCATATCGGTAATCCCAAAAAATAATAGCTCTGTGATATCATTCAGTACCCAAGCACAGCAAAGCAGTATGACTGAAAGGAGTCAACGTGAGCGACGAGGAAGCAAGCAAGTATCCGCATAGTGCTATTTCCACTTGGAGCGGATTTGTCTACCAGGGCAAGGTGGCACTCTATCATTGCCTCAAATTAATAAATACAGGTGATAGTGGATTCGAGTTACAACTGGATAGCACAGACGATTTCGCAATTTACAAAGATGATAAAATCATCAGTGCCCATCAGGTCAAAGCAAAAATAGGCGATTATCGTAGTAACTATAAGGATGCTCTAGAAAAATCGGCCGTAATAGAACTAGATAGAATCGCAGGGATCAAAAGATATTTTCATATATCCCAACCCATAAACGACCATAGTGATTACATAGGTGCAAATAATGAACGGGTTGAGTTTTATTTGTATGGTGAATATTACCACTGCGAACTTGACAAAATAGAAGAGCTAACCAAGGAGATTATTAAAGAGATCTATGTTCGCCAGTCCGTGGTTTTTGATGATGGCCTTATAGATGCAAATTATTGTTTCCTATCAGATAAAATTAGCTCACACGCACTAGCCATTCACACAAAAATACAAAATAATGGTGATGCTCAACGTAAAGCAGCGTATGAGTATCGAGTGTCTGCAGAAAGTATTCTTGCTGACATAACGGACGCGAATCCATATGAAAGAAAGGACTATTATGCGGTCGAGCTAAAGGCGCGCCTCTATACTCATTTGGAAGAAAGGCTCGCAGAAACACTCCCGGATATGTCAGACGCGAGTTACAAAAGAGCAAGACATATTTATGAACTTATAAGAATCTCTGAGGGCAGCGATTTCAAAACACTCTGCCAACTGATGAAGCCTTCAGAAAAGTTTTCACGCATTCAGAACTCAGATATACGCCGCTATACGGATCTCGTGCACACTTTCAACATTGAACCAATTTTAAAACGATTACCGCATTATTTAGACAGCGACAATAAATTCTACGCACCAACGGCATTATATTTGCCAGAACCAACAGATAAAAAATACTGCACTTCTGATATTATCTCAGAAATAAAAAATAACGATGATCTAGGCAGGCTTTTATTCGAATTTAATAATCTTATTGCAGCCAAGGCTCATGAGAGTTTCACAATTGACACTAATTATACTAATTGCTTCGATATAACTTCCATCGATGATCAAGATCGCATCGATAGTAACATTACTAAAAGTTTATGCATCAGCATTTTAACAAAAGACGACGCAGAGGCCCGACTTAAATGATAATTGACCTCATACATCAAGCTCTAGATGCACACAATTTCTTTAAAGTACATGAGAACGATACAACAAGCTTCTATGTACGAGAAAACGGTACGGCGATACGATTTGCAGTATTGCACAGGTTAGATAATTTGATGAAGCCTAGTGATCTTAACGCAACCATCAACCAGTCCGCGCCTGTGGCATTTACATCTGATCCAGCATTTAAAAAGAATTGCGATTTAATATGTATTCATCACCTCGACAAATTGGCCGAATTCAAAAACTATGAGGAACAGATTTTCGAAATCGAAGAAGATCCGCACTTCTATAAAAAATATGTTCTTTACTATAGCGACACAGAACTTGAGGCCATAAAAGGATTTAATTTTGCCAAATTAAATGAATTAATTTCAGATAAAAAACAATTCGATGCTTATAAAAAAGAACCCACAGCAGCCACTAAGTATAGTGCAGTTGCCAAAATATTCATTAAATTACCTTTTTTGGAACTTAATATTAATAAAGTGGAACTTGTTCCTCTCCGTTTGCAAATTGAGGAAGCTGTGGCTGAAGCTGACCTTACTAAGACGTATAAAACGATACAAAAATACGGCCAATTAAATGCAGAAGATTTGATCAAGGAACTGATTAGCGATGAACTGGCAAATATCCAAAATTGAGATTTCAAGTTTTAAAGCTTTCAAAAAAATCCATCTGGATTTCGGGGGAGCATCACTTTTGACCTTGGATGGTCCCAATGGATTTGGCAAAACAAGCATATTCGATGCTATTGAGCTATTGTTAACTGGCAGAATAAAACGAATTTGCCATTTATTTACAACCTTAATGATGGGTAAGCGAACGAATTATGAAGATAATCTACTTTGGAATAATCGTTCAGGCAATAATGACCTTGCAATCAAAATAGAGTTTATTAATGGTTCAAGGAGGCTTATTCTAGCAAGACATACTCCCGCCTCAAACTTTGACGAGAAGTCAAATAATAGAGCGGACCAATTTACCCACCTTACGCTTTACGAGCTACCAGATTTCTCGTCAAACAACTATGTAGCAGAAAATATTCGCGACGAAAACTTCATTGAGGCACTTTTTGGCAAAAACTTCAAAGAGAATTTTTCATATTTAAATTATTTGGAGCAGGGCCAAAATCAGCTCCTGCATACGCGAGTAGACAAACGTAAAGAGGCATTGAACAATCTCTTCAATATTAGTGACATAAAGGCAGAGACTGATAACTGCAAAGCTATCTCCTTGCGGCTTACAAAGTTCATTGGCGATCCTAAGCGTGCTGCAGATTTATCAAGATTAGAAATAGAGGCCAGTTCACTTAAGAAAATGATTCAAGCTGACTTGGGAACAATTGGATACAAAAAAATCTCCACTTCAGTGCTGCAACCAGGCTGGGACAAAGAGAATCCTTTCCCCACCTACTCTATAGAAATCCAGAGAGAATACATGGAGAGTATCCACAGCCTTCAAAGGCTGGCTCTGCTAAAGAGTGCAATAAAGATCAGAGATAAAAATGAATCGATTGAAAATTTTATTGAACTTAACAAGGACTCCATAAAAAGCTTGGCTCGTTTTGGCAATGATTTGAACAAGTTGGATGGGCTTGAAGTCATCAAAAAAGAATTGAATGAACTTCTCAAACGTGAAGGGATTATAAAACGTGGCGCAACAGTCATTAATGCAGATGAGGCCAGGAGTCTTATTGGATGGGCCCAAGGGCGTTTGGAATGGTTTCTTGGGAAAATAGTTATCCGTGACACACTTCAACAAAAAAGCAATTCTAATACCAATGCTGTAACCGAGTTAAATCGTCTAAAAGCAGAACTAGTTACTGAGCATACTAAACTCTATCCTGACGATCAGGATTGTCCGCTGTGTGGTGCGGACTGGCAATCCCATGACGCGATGTTGAAAAAGATTGAATATCGAACAAAGCAAATCAATGACGCGCTAAACGCTGATGGCCAGACCCTTATAACTCTCATAGGAATAATGGCTACAGAACTGTCCATAATTGACGCTCAGCTCCAGATTCGGAAAGCTCAGCTATCAGTCGACTACAACAGCGCCTTACACAACGCACTGCTCCGTGATAAAGCTCGGTTGCCTACTATTTACCAACTAGTCTCCCGCTTTCAAGCTTTAGGTGTACAACTAAACCATTCGTTCTCCGAAAATGAGGAGGAGGTGGACACTCGAATTCAGTCTCTTACAGCTTTCATCAGAAGCCAGAAAACAGCTGAGACAGAACCTTTGCCGCAAGATTGGAGAAAGGTCATCATGGCTGTCTTCAAAGAGCTGCAGGACTTCTATATTGTTGAGCCACAGTTGCTGAAAGACAAAGAACTGTATATCTCAGCTAAAGCAAACGAGGTGACCTGCCCCCACGATTAGATACAACACTCAGTTAGTAACGTCGGAATCTTCATTCTCAGAATGACCCTTTCTCCAGCCCGCTGCAAATTCAGACGGTGTCTGATAATTCAGCGTGGAGTGCGGGCGGCATTCGTTATAATCCTGCCGCCAGTCATTAATAATTTTCCTGGCATGAACGATATCGCTGAACCAGTGCTCATTCAAACATTCATCGCGAAATCGTCCGTTAAAGCTCTCAATAAATCCGTTCTGCGTTGGCTTGCCCGGCTGGATTAAGCGCAACTCAACACCATGCTCAAAGGCCCATTGATCCAGTGCACGGCAAGTGAACTCCGGCCCCTGGTCAGTTCTTATCGTCGCCGGATAGCCTCGAAACAGTGCAATGCTGTCCAGAATACGCGTGACCTGAACGCCTGAAATCCCAAAGGCAACAGTGACCGTCAGGCATTCCTTTGTGAAATCATCGACGCAGGTAAGACACTTGATCCTGCGACCGGTGGAAAGTGCGTCCATGACGAAATCCATCGACCAGGTCAGATTGGGCGCCGCCGGACGGAGCAGCGGCAGACGTTCTGTTGCCAGCCCTTTACGACGTCTTCTGCGTTTTACGCCCAGGCCACTGAGGTGATAAAGCCGGTACACGCGCTTATGATTAACATGAAGCCCTTCACGGCGCAGCAACTGCCAAATACGACGGTAGCCAAAACGCCTGCGCTCCAGTGCCAGCTCAGTGATGCGCCCTGATAAATGCGCATCAGCAGCCGGACGGTGAGCCTCATAGCGGCAGGTCGACAGGGATAAACCTGTAAGCCTGCAGGCACGACGTTGCGACAGACCGGTCGCATCACACATCAACATCACGGCTTCCCGCTTCTGGTCTGTCGTCAGTACTTTCGCCCAAGAGCCACCTGAAGCGCCTCTTTATCCAGCATGGCTTCGGCAAGCAGCTTCTTGAGTCTGGTGTTCTCTTCCTCAAGCGACTTCAGGCGCTTAACTTCAGGCACCTCCATACCGCCATACTTCTTACGCCAGGTGTAAAACGTGGCATCGGAAATGGCATGCTTGCGGCAGAGTTCACGGGCGGGTACCCCAGCTTCGGCTTCGCGGAGAATAATGATGATCTGTTCGTCGGAAAAACGCTTCTTCATGGGGATGTCCTCATGTGGCTTATGAAGACATTACTAACATCGGGGTGTACTAATCAACGGGGAGCAGGTCATCAGGTGTATGCGCCAGAGGATGCTTCCAATAATATTTTAACTACCGTCAAAAAAATAAGAAATGACTTCAAGGGATTGTTAAATTATTGGCATGATGTATGCCCTATTAAGAAATTCTACTTTGTCTTAAATGACAAGTATAAGGGGGCTTTACCACAGTTACATAGAGAAATAATGGCATTGCAAATTGATTTTAACTTGGTAGATGCCGGTGTTTTAGTGGCAAAAGACCTTGAGTTCGATCTCTTCAACTTGCGGGATGATATGATCCTTTCGATTGTTGGACACATTCCACATATTAATAATGAAGAATATATGTTTGTATCCGGCTTTACTTGCTTTATCTCTGCTTGGATTAATTTCGAAAGGACCGCAAGAGCAAAGGTTTTATCAATTAAACCAAGCGGCCGGACTCTTATCGTTAGAGAGTTAATGAAAACTTTAATGGATTTTAAAATAATATCTGAGTTGGACTTTAATTTTATTATGGATATTTCTAAAAAAAGGAATCCTCTTGTGCATGGAGATTCTATGGTAATTCCTAAGAAAACAGATATTGATCATTTAATCATCATTACTGAGAAAATACAGGGTTCAAGCTAGTACTGACAGGAGGGGGCCTGAATTAGGTTAATATTGATAATATGACAATTACTTTCTACTATTCTTTCCGCTGATTAAGATAAGTCGCTGTAGGATTTTCTACTTACTTTGGCACGAAGAGGAGCTTTCAGCGCTTAATCGGCTAGTTACATGGCGGACATACAAGTATCTACTTACGTTTTCTTCCCTCGCCCCATCCCCAACACCTCATAAAACGTTCCTCTCCCAAGCCCGTCTGACGGCAATTCCCGCTCCTGAGCCAGAGCCTTCAGCTTTCGAAGTATCCGATCCGAAGCCGGTTTATCAGACGTACCATAACGCCCATCAGTCTCCTCTACCAAAAGCTGAACCAGTAGCCAGCAGAGTCGGGCAGTATTCTCCCGCGCTTTGTCGCGCTTATACATTCCACGCTGGGAAGGTTGTGCGGAAGCAGTGAGATCCGGCAGCGCATCGTCGCCGAGCGTCTTCAGCCACTTGCGACCACGGCTGTTACGCGACAGTTTCATCACCGCCTTCAGGCTGCGGGCCTTAATTTCTGGCGGCGTCAGCTCATCATCAATAAGTCGCCAGGCCAAGGCAAACATCTCATCGGCATAGAACATGCGTTTGTTCGCCGGGGCGCTGACCATGCCCGTTGCTTTGATGGTGCGACTGATGGCGTCGTGCAGGATACGGTAATTTTCCTGATGTTCTTCCGGCAGGGCGTTTGCCGGTTGGGAAGCATCGAGGCCGAGAAGCAGGAGGGCAAGATGCCGCGCTTCCAGCAGCGGCATATCGCATTCCCGTTCAAACAGATTCTGACGAATGGGACTGGTCACATTATTCTCCTTCTACGATCCGCAGCGGTTCTTCTTCGCCGAGCAATGCCTGCCGTCTGGCAGCATCAACGTAGTTTCCCCACCACTGCATCAGCGGTCGCCTTTGTTCCAGATAGTCGCTGCGGTTGTAGGCCGCTTCGATCTCGTCTTCTTTTTGGTGTGCCAGCGCAGATTCCAGAACTTCACGGGGAAAATGACCTGCTCCTGCCGTTCTGGCGATGCTGCGCATGCCGTGGGCGACCAGTTCACCACCGAACCCCATACGGATAAGCGCGGCGTTCGCGGTCTGCTGGTGCATATGTTCCAGCGGTTTACGGATGCTGGGAAACACCCACGGGCGATGGCGACTGACGGGCTCCATGAGCTGAAGAACGCGCAGCGCCTGTTTGCTGAGCGGCACCGTGTGCGAACGGTTCATCTTCATAAAGGTGTCAGGGATACGCCATTCCGCTTTTTTCATATCGATGTCGCACCAGCGGGCGCTAACGGCTTCGCCGGGGCGAACCCAGGTCAGTAGCTCCCATTCGATAAGGCAGCGGGTTTCCTTGCGGATAGAGGCGTTCTGTAGCGCCAGCATTAGCCTGCCCAGTTCGCTGGGGTGAAGGGCGGGCATGTTCTGCTTTTTCGGTTTCTTGAAGCGGGCGACCAGGTTGTCAGCTGGATTGAACTCGATGAGCTCTTCGGAAATGGCAAAACGGAAGATTTCATTGAGCCGTGAGATAACTCGCCGCAGTGTTTCGAGGATGCCCTGTTCTTCCAGCGGTGTAAGGTGTTCCTTGAGCATCTTCGGGCGGATCTCGGTGACGGGCGTACTGCCCAGAGAAGGGAAGACGTGCATCTCCAGCGAGCGCCAGACATCTTTGGCGTGATCTTCGCTAAGATCGCTGGTCCGTTTTTTCTCTTTGAGCCACTGTTCCGCAACTTTTTCCAGCGTGCATTCATTCTGGAGTCGTTTTTCTTCGGCTATTCCTGCTAAGTGTTGACGGGGATCGATGCCCTGATAGAGCAGTCGTCTGTATTTCGTGCGAGTTTCGCGGGCCATCGCCAATGTAACGACCGGGTAAGGGCCAAGGCTGGTTTTGGTGCGCTTTTTGGTGACGGGATGATAATACTCGAAATGCCAGGCCTTCCTCCCTGAAGTCTTAACCAGCAAGTACAGGCCTTCACCGTCCCGTAGCTCATAGTCCGTGCTACGGGGCTTCGCGCCAGCGATCTCCACATTTGTTAAGGGTTTCAGTTGCTTAGGCATGTTTTAGCACCACGCTTTTTTAGCCCCACGATACCGTGGTGCTAAACATGGTGCCAAAAGCTCAAGATTCATACAGAGATCATGACCACACATGCAACAAAAAAGCCTGCAACTCGTTGAAGTTACAGGCTTTTTTAAGGTTCATGATGCATCATGAATGAATGTTTGGTGGAGCTGGCGGGAGTTGAACCCGCGTCCGAAATTTCTACATCCTCGGTACTACATGCTTAGTTTGTCTTTACATTCGCACGCCAGCTGCGGACAGACACGCCACTAACGAACTAGCCTGATTAGTTTTAACGCTTCAACCCCAGGCAGGGCTTCCACGCGATCTCTTTTGGGTTTGACCTCTCTTTGATCCCCGTCTTAAGAGCGGAAGCTAGGGAGAGAGGGCTCAGAGCAGGTTATTAAGCTGCTAAAGCGTAGTTTTCGTCGTTTGCGACTATTTTTTTGCGGCTTTTAACGAGGCAAACCGCCCCTCGGCATGCACCTTGGGTTTCGCAAATCCCGTCGAATCCAGAATCAGCCCCAATAGTGTTGAACTGAGTATACCAGATTTCACTTCCTGGATACCAGCCCGGAACGCTAACTTATTGAATAGTACAATAAGTGTGCAGAATCAACGTCCTGCGTTTTTCATGATGCGCGCTTTATCAAGCTGCCACTCGCGCTCTTTCAGGTCAGTACGTTTGTCGTGCTGTTTTTTACCCTTCGCGACGCCAACCTTCACTTTGCACCAGGCGTTTTTCCAGTACAGCGACAGGGCGACGACGGTGAAACCTTCACGGTTAATGCGCCCGTAGAGGGATTCCAGCTCACGCTTGTTAAGCAGCAGTTTACGCGTGCGCGTTGGGTCACACACGTAGTGCGACGAGGCGACGGTCAGCGGCGTAAAGTTTGCGCCGAAAAGGAAGGCTTCGCCATCTTTCAGGATCACGTAGCTATCGCCGATGTTGGCTTTCCCAGCGCGCAGCGATTTTACTTCCCAGCCCTGCAACGCAAGGCCAGCTTCGAATTCTTCTTCAATGAAATACTCGTGGCGAGCACGCTTGTTGAGCGCAATGGTCGCCGAGCCTGGTTTATGTGCTTTTTTCTTCGTCATAAGTGTCGTAAAGCCGTAGGTAATCTGATTTCAAAAAGTCACCTCATTGCGTCCCGTGAGGTCTAACGCGCTATCTTAGCACGAGATGAGGCTTAGCGTTTTTTTAACAGGTGATAAATGTTATTATTTGTCCGTTGTGTGACCATGGAAAATGCTATGCCTCAGATTAGCCGTACTGCGCTTGTGCCTTACAGCGCGGAACAGATGTATCAGTTAGTGAACGACGTTCAGTCTTATCCGGAGTTTATTCCGGGGTGTACCGGGAGCCGCGTTCTGGAGTCCGGCCCGACGCAGATGACCGCGGCGGTGGATGTCTCCAAAGCGGGGATCAGCAAGACGTTCACCACCCGCAATACGCTGACCAGCAATCAGAGTATTTTGATGCATCTGGTGGATGGTCCGTTTAAAAGCCTGATCGGGGGCTGGAAGTTTACGCCGCTGAGCGCAGACGCCTGCCGCATAGAGTTCCAGCTGGATTTTGAGTTTACCAACAAGCTGATTGAACTGGCGTTTGGCCGCATCTTTAAAGAGCTGGCTTCGAATATGGTTCAGGCGTTCACCACTCGCGCCAAAGAGGTTTACAGTGTCGCATAAGATTGCTGTAGAAGTGGTGTACGCGCTGCCGGAGAAGCAGTATCTGCAGCGCGTGACGCTGGAAGAGGGGGCGACAGTTGAGGCGGCTATCCACGCTTCCGGCATCCTTGAGCTTCGCAGCGATATCGATCTGGCGAAAAATAAGGTCGGTATTTACAGCCGTCCGGTGAAGCTGGGTGACGTGCTGAAAGAGGGCGATCGGGTGGAGATTTATCGTCCCCTGATTGCCGACCCAAAAGAGCTGCGTCGCCAGCGTGCGGAGAAATCGGCTAAGTAGCGCTTTCTTCCCCTCATCCTGATCCTCTCCCAAAAGAGACTAGGGGATCAACACAAAACAAAAAAGGTGCTCATTGAGCACCTTTTTGCATTTCTGACGCCGGATTATTTGGTCAGGGCAGGCTTGTTGTCGATGTTGGTCAACACACCGGCGCTGCTGAAGGTCAGCGTCAGGGTCTGCTGGGTCGCATCTTCATGGCCCGGCTTTTGACGGAATACATAGAACCAGGTGTTAGTGCCGAACGGATCGGACATCATCGGGGTTCCCAGTGCATAAGCGACCTGCTGTTGTGTCATACCCACGCGGATTTTGGACACATCGTTAGGGGTAAGGTAGTTCCCCTGGTTGATGTCAGGACGGTAAACCACTTTCTCCAGAGTGGAACAGCCTGCGGTCAACATCAGAAGAACCGCTGCGGCAGCGGTCAGCATTTTACAACGCATAGTGATTTGATTCCTTTTCGGGCCCGAGCAGAACGCGGCTCATATGTAATATGCCGATGATAATAGACCTTGCCCCACTTTGAAACCGGTCTGGCGGCGTTTTTGTTGTTCTCTATGACCCTGAGATCCCGAAAAAGTTTATGCCGCCAGCAGTTCTTTCGCGTTCGCGAGCGTGTTACGCGTGACTTCGCTGCCGCCGAGCAGGCGTGCCAGCTCCTGCAGACGCGCACGTTTATCCAGCGGCTTCATGTGCGTTTCGGTCATTTCGCCGTCGGTTTCTTTGCTGACGATAAAGTGATGATGACCACAGCCCGCGACCTGCGGCAGGTGGGTGACACACATCACCTGCGTGGATTCACCTAGCTGGCGCAGCAGTTTACCCACCACCGCCGCCGTAGGACCGCTGATACCAACGTCCACTTCATCGAAGATTAGCGCCGGGGTGTCCATTTTACGCGCGGTGATCACCTGAATCGCCAGCGCAATACGCGACAGCTCACCGCCGGAGGCCACTTTGGAGATCGCCTGCAGCGGCTGTCCCGGGTTGGTGGTAACGCGGAACTCGATGCGATCCGCGCCTTCCGCCGTCAGGTGGTTCTCTTCAAAGCGAACGTCAATGGTGAAGACGCCGTGCGGCATCGCCAGCGTGTGCATGCTGTCGGTAATGTGCTGGCTGAGCTCCTGAGCGTAATGCTGACGGATTTCATGAAGCTTTTGGGCTGTTGCCAGCGCCTGTTCATGGTGCAGGTTCACCGCCAGAGAGAGGGTTTCCTGTGAGTCAGCCTGATCGTCAAGCTGCTGCTGTTCTTCCAGCAGAGCCTGATAGTAGCCCGGCAGCTCTTCTGGCGTGACGTGGTGCTTGCGCGCCAGCGAGATCTGACGGGAAATGCGCTGTTCCAGCTCAAACAGACGGTTCGGGTCGAGATCCAGTCGTTCACAGTAGTGGCGCAGCTCGTCACCGGCTTCGGAGATCTGGATCGCCGCTTCTTCCAGCATATCCAGGACGCCAGAAAGCTTGCTGTCCATACCGACCAGTTCGGTAATCAGCTGACGGACGTTATACAGCTGGCTCTGCAGGTTTACGTCTTCGCCATCCGCCAGCAGGTTGAGCGCATTCTTACTGGTTGAGAGCAGTTGGCCGCTGTTCGCCAGGCGCTTGTACTCTTCATCGATTTGCTCAAATTCACCGGGCTGCGGGTTGAATTCGTTCAGCTCTTTAAGCTGGTACGCCAGCAGCTCCGCACGGGCGGCGCGCTCCTGGCTTTGCTGCTGGTGCTGGGCCAGCTCGCGGCAGCTCTGATGCCACTGGCGATAGTGCTCCGCCATAAGCTGAGTAAGCGCGTACTCACCCGCATAGCCATCCAGCAGCGCTTTCTGCTGTTCGGGTTTGACGAGCTGCTGATGGGCGTGCTGGCCGTGGATCTGGATAAGCAGCTGGCCGAGTTCACGAAGCTGGGAGAGCGGAACCGCCGTGCCGTTGATAAAGCCGCGTGAGCGACCGTCGCTGCTGATGACGCGGCGAAGTAAACACTCACGTCCATCTTCAAGCTGGTTCTGTTCCAGCCAGCGCTGGGCGGCAGGGGTGTCCTTCAGGGAGAAGCGGGCGCACAGGTCGGCGCGGTTTGCGCCCATGCGCACCATGTCGCCCTCAGCGCGGCCGCCAAGGCACAAGCCGAGGGCATCAATGGCAATGGATTTACCTGCACCGGTTTCGCCGGTGATCGCCGTCATGCCGCTGTGGAAATCGATCTCAAGCTCACGAACAATGGCAAAGTTGCTGATGGTCAGTTGTGCCAGCATAATTGTTTTCCTGTATGAAAAACCATGACTGTGTTTTCATACAGTATAAACTGGTTTTTTATACAGTAAAGACCTGGATGCAAAATCAGAACAATTTTTTTGACCAGCCAAGCTTCGAGCTTAATGTGTTGAAATAGCTGTAATCTTTCGGGTGAATCAAATTCAGGTGATAATCACACCGACGAATCAGGACATCTTCACCTTCCTGAATCGGCAGCGCTATCTGGCTGTCGCAGCTGATCTCCAGGTCGTTACGCCGGTGCGAGAAGCGCAGACGGATCGTGCTGTCGCCGTTGATGACCAGCGGGCGGGCGGAGAGCGTGTGCGGGAACATCGGCACCAGGGTAATGGCATCCAAAGAGGGCGTCAGGATCGGGCCGCCGGCAGAAAGCGAGTAGGCGGTTGAGCCGGTGGGGGTGGAGATAATCAGGCCGTCAGAACGCTGGGAGAAGGCAAAGATTTCGTCAATATAGACTTCAAACTCAATCATATGCGCCACTTTACCGGGGTGAAGGACGACCTCGTTAATGGCGGTGCTGATGCGTTTCTGACAGTCCTGCTGGCACACCTGCGCTTCCAGCAAGAAGCGTTTTTCGCTGATATAGTGGCCTTCCAGCACGTCCGCCAGCTGCTGCTGCGCATTGTCCGGGTCGAGGTCGGTTAAAAAACCGAGATTGCCGCGGTTGATGCCGATGACCTTGATGTCATAGCGCGCCAGCGTGCGGGCCGCGCCGAGCATGTTGCCGTCGCCGCCCACCACCACGGCGAGATCGGCCTGTTGGCCAATTTCCGCCAGCGTGCCGGTTTTGACGCTTTTCAGCTGCAGCTCCTGCGCAATCTGCTGCTCGACCATCACTTCATAGCCTTTGCTACACAACCAGCGATACAACATTTCATGTGTCGTTAGTGCGGTAGGGTGACGCGGATGCCCGACGATCCCAATACACCTGAAATGATTATTCATTTTCTGGAGGTCCTTGTGCCTGATGAATGATGACAATCTGTCTTGTTCCCTTGAATCCCGGAAACTGATCCCCATAATAAGCGAAGTTAGCGAGATGAATGCAGAAAAACGCGGAGAAATTCATGAGTAGTAAAGAACAGAAAACGCCTGAGGGGCAAGCCCCTGAAGAAATTATCACGGAACAGCACGATGAAGTTGAGGCTGTAGAGCCAGACGCATCTGCTGAGCAGGTGGACCCGCGCGATGAAAAAATTGCGAATCTGGAAGCCCAGCTGGTAGAAGCACAGAATCGCGAACGCGATGGTGTTTTGCGCATCAAGGCGGAAATGGAAAACCTGCGTCGTCGTACCGAGCAGGACGTTGAGAAGGCGCATAAATTTGCGCTGGAGAAATTCGTCAACGAACTGCTGCCGGTCATCGACAGCCTCGATCGCGCGCTGGAAGTGGCTGACAAAGCAAATCCGGACAATGCGGCGATGATCGAAGGTATCGAACTGACGCTGAAATCCATGCTCGACGTGGTGCGCAAGTTTGGCGTGGAAGTGATTGCCGATACCAACGTTCCGCTGGATCCAAACGTTCATCAGGCGATTGCTATGGTTGAATCTGAAGAGATTGAAGCCGGTAAGGTGCTGGGCGTGATGCAGAAAGGTTACACCCTGAACGGCCGTACCATTCGCGCAGCGATGGTGACCGTGGCGAAAGCGAAAGCGTAATTTGCCACCTGTAGCGCCGGGTGGCGGCGTTCGCCTTACCCGGCCTACATTTTATTCGGCAATACTTTCCCGAAGCGGCGTGACGGGCAGAACCTTCACCTGCTTAATCATATTGTCCTGCACGTCCAGGATATCAATGTCGTACTGCTCAATGCGCACCCGCGTGCCCGCAGCCGGGATCTCTTCCAGCGCTTCCAGAATCATCCCGTTAATGGTCCGGGCCTCGTCTTCCGGCAAATGCCAGTTAAAGGCTTTGTTGAGTTCACGAATGTTCGCGCTACCGTCAATCAGCACCGAGCCGTCGTTTTGCGGAGTAACCTCTTCCGCGAGGGAAGGCGACATTGACGTGGTAAAGTCCCCGACGATCTCTTCCAGAATATCTTCGACCGTCACCAGCCCCTGAATATCGCCGTACTCGTTGACCACCAGGCCGACCTTTTTCTTGTTGCGCTGGAATTTAACCAGCTGCGTGCTGAGCGGCGTTCCTTCCGGCACGTAGTAAATCTCGTCGGCGGCGCGCAGCATGACCTCTTTGGTGAACTCTTTTTTCTCGGTCATCAGGCGGTAGGCTTCGCGCACGCGCAGCATGCTGATGGCGTCGTCCAGCGAGTCGCGATAAAGCACAATACGCCCATGCGGGGAGTGCGTTAGCTGGCGGACGATGGCTTTCCAGTCATCATTGATGTCGATGCCGACGATTTCGTTACGCGGCACCATGATGTCGTTCACGCTCACCTTTTCCAGATCCAGCACCGACAGGAGCATGTCCTGATTGCGACGGGAGATCTGCGAGCGGGATTCATGCACGATGGTGCGTAACTCCTCTTTGCTGAGCGCGCTGCTGATGGTGACGTCTGCTTTGATCCCCACCATCCGCATCAGGACGCGCGTCACCATGTTCAGCAGCCACACCAGCGGCATCATCAGGATCTGCAGCGGTGCCAGCAGGAAGCTGCTCGGGTAGGCGACTTTTTCAGGGTAAAGCGCGGCGATGGTTTTCGGCAGCACTTCGGCAAACACCAGCACCACGAACGTCAGCACGCCGGTGGCAATCGCCACCCCGGCGTTACCGTACAGACGCATCCCGACGATGGTGCCGAGGGCGGAGGCCAGAATATTGACGAGGTTGTTGCCGATGAGCACCAGGCTTATCAGGCGATCCGGCTTGCGGAGCAGTTTTTCAACGCGACGGGCGGCACGGTTACCCTGCTTAGCGCGATGCCGTAACCGGTAGCGGTTTAAGGTCATCATGCCGGTTTCCGAGCCGGAGAAATAGGCGGAGATGACCACCATGACGATCAGCGTAACGATCAGCGTGGTGGTAGAGATGTGTTCCAGGGGGAACTCCTTTGTTTCTTAGCCAGCAAATTGCTGTATGAAGCGGCTGCCAAAATAGGCAAGGGTCAGAATGCCCGCACCCGCGACGTTGAACCAGACCACGCGACGTCCGCGCCAGCCTTCATGGTAATGGCCCCATAACAGGACAATATAGACAAACCACGCGATGATGGAGAGCACCGCTTTGTCGATATTCTCCACGCTGAACAGGTTCTTCATGTAAAACAGACCCGTGCAGAGCGTCAGCGTGAGCAGCACTACCCCCACCTGAGTGATGTGGAACATCTTACGCTCAATGACCATCAGCGGCGGCATCTCGTGGTTAAACGCCAGCTTTTTGTTTTTGAGCTGGTAGTCAATCCAGGCGAGCTGCATGGCGTAAAGCGCGGCGATGATGAGCGTCGCGTAGGCAAAGAGCGACAGGCCGATATGCACCAGCATCCCTGGCGTTGCCTCCAGATGCGTAATGAACTCATTAGGCATAAAGGTGGCTAAAGCCAGATTGATCAGCGCAAAGGTGTAGACAATCGGCAGCAGCAGCCAGCCGCGATTTTTAGACGCGACGATGGTCATCACCGTGCAGATCATCAGGCTGACCAGCGAACCGACGTTGAGGACGCTCAGGTTTTGCACGCTGCCGTCGCCGGGGATGATGCGTGATTCCAGCGCAAAGGCGTGGCTAATCAGAGCGATCACCGCGGAAAGAATAGCCATGCGCCGCCAGCCGCTGTTTTTTTGCAGCAGTCCGGGAACGATCAGCGCGAGGCTGACAGAGTAGGCAACAAGGGCGATCAGTGCGAAAACAGGCATATAGGCATCGACAGTTGTCTTAATAAGAAAGAGAAGCAGTATAACGTTACGTGACGCCTGCTCCAACCGTTGCATAACAACAAAGGCGCCTTCATGTTATACTCCGGCAAAATTCTGTGTATGTGTCGCCCATGGCGGCCCAACGTTTCTACTCAGGCGAGAGACAATGTTTGATAATTTAACCGATCGTTTGTCGCGCACGCTGCGCAACATCAGCGGCCGCGGGCGCCTTACTGAAGAGAACATCAAGGAAACGCTGCGCGAAGTGCGCATGGCGCTGCTGGAAGCAGACGTCGCGTTGCCGGTTGTTCGTGATTTTATCAACCGCGTAAAAGAGAAGGCGGTTGGTCATGAAGTTAACAAGAGCCTGACCCCGGGTCAGGAGTTCGTCAAAATCGTTCGCCAGGAGCTGGTTTCAGCGATGGGCGAAGAGAACCAGGTGCTTAACCTGGCGGCTCAGCCCCCGGCCGTGGTGCTGATGGCGGGCCTGCAGGGTGCGGGTAAAACGACCAGCGTCGGCAAGCTGGGTAAATTCCTGCGCGAAAAGCACAAGAAGAAAGTGCTGGTGGTTTCTGCGGACGTCTATCGCCCGGCGGCGATCAAGCAGCTGGAAACCCTGGCTGAGCAGGTCGGCGTGGATTTCTTCCCGTCCGACGTGGCGCAGAAGCCTGTCGACATCGTTAACGCGGCGCTGAAAGAGGCGAAGCTGAAGTTCTACGACGTGCTGCTGGTGGATACCGCCGGTCGTCTGCACGTTGACGAAGCGATGATGGACGAGATCAAGCAGGTGCATGCCTCTATCAACCCGGTAGAGACCCTGTTCGTTGTCGACGCCATGACCGGTCAGGATGCGGCGAATACCGCGAAAGCGTTTAACGAAGCGCTGCCGTTAACCGGCGTGGTACTGACCAAGGTGGACGGCGACGCCCGCGGCGGTGCGGCCCTCTCGATTCGTCACATCACCGGTAAGCCGATCAAATTCCTCGGCGTGGGCGAGAAAACCGAAGCGCTGGAGCCGTTCCACCCGGACCGTATTGCCTCCCGTATTCTCGGCATGGGCGACGTGCTGTCGCTGATCGAAGATATCGAGAGCAAGGTTGACCGCGCGCAGGCTGAAAAACTCGCCAGCAAGCTGAAAAAAGGTGACGGTTTCGATCTCACCGACTTCCTTGAGCAGCTGCGTCAGATGAAAAACATGGGCGGCATGGCCAGCCTGATGGGCAAACTGCCGGGCATGGGCCAGATCCCTGACAACGTGAAAGCGCAGATGGATGACAAGGTGCTGGTGCGTATGGAAGCGATCATCAACTCAATGACGCTGAAAGAGCGCGCTAACCCGGACATCATCAAAGGTTCCCGTAAACGCCGTATCGCAGCCGGTTGCGGCATGCAGGTGCAGGACGTTAACCGCCTTCTGAAACAGTTCGACGACATGCAGCGCATGATGAAGAAAATGAAGAAAGGCGGCATGGCGAAGATGATGCGCGGGATGAAAGGGATGATGCCTCCCGGTTTTCCAGGGCGTTAATCGGCCTGGCTTGTTTGCCATTTTGACGCCGGGGAGTGCTCGAAATGCTCACGTACTACGTGTCCGCTCCGCTTTCTGCGCGCTCGCCGACGCCAAACTGGCTGCACCGCCGACGGCCTTTTACAGCAGACTTATCAACTGCTGATTGCATTTCCCCCAAAAATCAGTAAAATTTTCGGGCTTTTAATATGACACCCGGGCTCCGTTCCTCGATGGGGCCCGGTTGTTTTATTCACACAAGAGGATGTTATGGTAACTATTCGTTTAGCTCGTCACGGCGCTAAAAAGCGTCCGTTCTACCAGGTTGTTGTAACCGACAGCCGTAATGCACGCAACGGTCGCTTCATCGAGCGCGTTGGTTTCTTCAACCCACTGGCCGCTGGCGCAGAAGAAGAAACTCGTCTGGATCTGGATCGTATCGCTCACTGGGTTGGCCAGGGCGCGACTGTTTCCGATCGCGTTGCTACGCTGATCAAAGCAGTAAACAAAGCAGCTTAATCTGTCACGGTGGTCATGATGAGCAATAAAGCACCTGTTGAACCGATCGTATTGGGAAAAATGGGTTCTTGCTACGGTATCCGTGGTTGGCTCAGAGTGTTTTCCTCCACTGAAGACGCTGATAGCATTTTTGATTACCAGCCCTGGTTTATCCAGAAAGGCGGTAAGTGGGAAGAGGTCGAGCTGGAAAGCTGGCGTCACCACAATCAGGACATCATCATCAAGCTGAAAGGCGTTGACGATCGTGATGCCGCGAATGCGCTGACTAATTGTGAAATTGTCGTGGATTCGTCGCAGTTGCCACAGCTGGAAGAGGGCGACTACTACTGGAAAGACCTTATGGGTTGCCAGGTAGTCACTACCGAAGGCTACAGCCTGGGGAAAGTCATCGATATGATGGAAACCGGGTCAAATGACGTTCTCGTCATTAAGGCAAACCTGAAAGATGCATTTGGCATCAAGGAGCGGCTGGTCCCGTTCCTCGATGGACAGGTTATCAAGAAAGTCGATCTCACTACTCAAACCATTGAAGTAGATTGGGATCCTGGTTTTTAAATTCTCCGGATAAACGGTAAAAGACGGCGCTATGTGGATTGGCATAATTAGCCTGTTTCCTGAAATGTTCCGCGCGATTACCGATTACGGGGTAACTGGCCGGGCAGTAAAGAATGGCCTGCTGAGCATCCAGAGCTGGAGTCCTCGTGACTTCACGCATGACCGGCACCGTACCGTGGACGATCGTCCTTACGGCGGCGGACCGGGGATGTTGATGATGGTGCAACCCTTACGGGACGCCATTCACACAGCAAAAGCCGCGGCAGGTGAAGGCGCAAAGGTGATTTATCTGTCACCTCAGGGACGCAAGCTTGATCAAGCGGGCGTGAGCGAACTGGCGACGAATCAAAAGCTGATTCTGGTCTGTGGTCGCTACGAAGGGATAGATGAGCGCGTAATTCAAACCGAGATTGACGAAGAATGGTCTATCGGCGATTACGTACTCAGCGGTGGTGAGTTACCGGCAATGACGCTGATTGACTCCGTCTCCCGGTTCATACCGGGGGTTCTGGGCCATGAAGCTTCGGCAACGGAAGATTCCTTTGCCGACGGGTTGCTGGACTGTCCACACTATACTCGTCCTGAAGTGTTAGAAGGGATGGACGTCCCGGCGGTGTTACTGTCTGGAAACCATGCCGAGATACGTCGCTGGCGTTTGAAGCAGTCGCTGGGCCGAACCTGGCTTAGAAGACCTGAACTTCTGGAAAACCTGGCTCTGACTGAAGAGCAAGCAAAGTTGCTGGCCGAGTTCAAAACTGAACACGCGCACCAGCAGCATGAACATGATGGGAATGCGTAATACGCTCCCGAATATCAGTTTACCCAGGATAAGAGATTAAATTATGAGCAACATTATTAAGCAACTTGAACAAGAGCAGATGAAGCAGGACGTACCTTCCTTCCGTCCAGGTGACACCGTGGAAGTGAAAGTATGGGTTGTTGAAGGTTCCAAAAAACGTCTGCAGGCATTCGAGGGCGTGGTTATCGCTATTCGTAACCGCGGTCTGCACTCTGCATTCACTGTTCGTAAAATTTCCAACGGCGAAGGCGTTGAGCGTGTCTTCCAGACTCACTCTCCGGTAGTTGACAGCATTGCTGTTAAACGTCGTGGTGCTGTACGTAAAGCTAAACTGTACTACCTGCGTGAGCGTACTGGTAAGTCTGCTCGTATTAAAGAGCGTCTGAACTAAGATTCGCTTAAGCGACATCCTGTTAGAAAGGGCTGGCCGAAAGGCTGGCCCTTTTTTTATCCCATCGCACCTCTCGCATTAACCCTTTCGTTATAAATCATTTACAATGCTTGCCTCTTGAGTGGAGGGGACGTGGATAACGTACTGCATCAGCCTGACCGGAAACGCACAGCGGCATTGACCGCGCTGTTTGCGATCCTGCTGATCGTGGTGGCGCCGCTGATCTCCGTCTCGCTGCAGAAAGATCCCATGAGCACCATGCCGGGCATGCATCATGACATGAGCATGATGTCGATGGACGCGCATCATGGCGATATGCCGTCGCACACGATGCCTGTCGACCATGCGGAAGCGTGCGGCTACTGCGTGCTGTTGGCGCATGTGCCTGGCGTGATGCTGGCGCTGATTGTCCTGCTCAGCGTGGTGCTGCAGAGGCTTCGCGTTAAGTCGCCGCGTCAGGCGGTCAGCCACTGGCACTTTTTCCCCTGGCTTTATCCTGATACCCGCGCGCCGCCGCGGGAGTCTGCTTTTTCCCTGTAAAAATATCGCTAACTTACTGCCTTAAAAAGGAAAAGTATGACTACCTGCACCTCGCGCGCGGCATGGGGAAACCTGCTGCGTCGCCTTCATTTTTACGTTGGGCTGTTTGTCGGCCCGTTTATCTTCTTTGCCGCGCTGACCGGTACGCTGTATGTAGCCACCCCACAGCTGGAAAACGCGCTCTACCGGCACGCGATCCACGCTGATTCCGTGGGCGAGCCGCAGCCGCTTGCGGAACAAATTGCCGTGGCGGAGAAAACCGTTGGATCGGATCTGCGTTTGCACGCCGTGCGTCCGGGGCTGGCTGAAGGTGAAACCACCCGCGTGATGTTTGCCGATCCGGCGCTTGGGCCCTCGGAGAACCGGGCTATCTTCGTCGATCCTGTAAGCCTGGCGGTGCTGGGTGACATGACGGTATACGGCACCAGCGGGATTTTACCGCTGCGTCAGACCATTGATTATTTGCATGCCTCTCTGATGCTGGGCGACGTGGGGCGGCTCTACAGCGAACTGGCGGCTTCCTGGATGTGGGTCGCCGCGCTGGGCGGTATTGCACTGTGGTTTTATACCCGACCCAAGCGGCGGATCGACAATCGCTTCCAGAATCGTCGTCGCCTGCACGTGACGCTGGGCTGGAGCCTGCTGGGCGGGATGCTGCTGTTCTCCGCAACCGGCCTGACCTGGTCCCAGTGGGCGGGAGGGAACGTTGATAAGCTGCGGGCAGAGATGGACTGGCTCACTCCGCAGGTGAATACGACGCTATCCGGCCACCAGGAGACGGTGGATGAACATGCCGAACACCACGCTCATCACGGCGGAATGATGATGCCGGAAATGGCGATGGATTTAACGCATTTTGACGGGGTACTAAGCGCCGCCCGCAAGGCAGGGATTGACGCCAGCAGGCTGGAGATCCGCCCGGCGAAAACCGCGGATCGCGCCTGGACCGTAACGGAAATCGACCGCAGCTGGCCGACGCAGGTGGACGCCGTTGCGGTTGATCCTGCAACGCTGCAGGTTCTGGACAGAACCCGATTTGAGGATTTCCCGTTAATGGCAAAACTGACCCGCTGGGGCGTGGATTTCCATATGGGGATCTTATTCGGACTGGTGAACCAGCTGCTGCTCGTGGCGTTCGGCCTTGCCCTGTGCGTGCTCATTATCTGGGGGTATCGGATGTGGTGGATGCGTCGTCCGGCACAATCGGCAGTGAGTCCGGTACAGACGCTTTGCCAGAGCTGGCTGGCGCTCTCCGGGTGGGGAAGGGCGGTTTCGGCGATAATCAGCGTACTGCTGGGGCTGGCCCTGCCGGTCATGGGCGCGAGTCTGGCGCTGTTTGTTCTGGTGGACTGGCTGCGCTGGCGAGCGGCAACCAGGGCTACGCTCGCCGAATCATCCGCTAAATAATCCTATGGCGTGCTGATCACCACCGCGACGCGGCGGTTTTCAGCGCGCCCTTTCGGGGTACTGTTGCTCGCAACAGGGTATTTTTGACCTAATCCCCGCGTGGTGAGATTGCTGCGCGGGATATTTGCACCCTTCGCCCAGGCATCGGCCACGGCATTGGCGCGTTTTAACGACAGCGCTTCGTTGTAGCTCGCTTCGCCATAATTATCCGTGTGACCGTCCATTCGCGCGTGGTTCAGGCCGGTTTCCGCCAGACGAGAGGCCATGGATTGGATCTGCGTTTCACTTTCCGAGCGCAGTCTGGCGTCATTTTTATCAAAGAGTATGGTGTCCGACATGCCAAGCGACCAGTCACCGTTCAGTTCGTTAAATCCGTAAGACTTCATCGCCGCAATTTGCTCAGGCGTGAATTTGCCTTCCGGCGGCGACTGACAGCCTGCCAGAACCAGTGAGGCCAGTACTATCGGCGCGAAGTAACGTTTTAACATAGTGTATCCTTTCTAACTTATTGTTTTTGTACGCTGGTTTTTAACCTGGTACATGTTGCGGTCAGCCCTCTCCAGTAATGCTTCCACGGAAGCATTTTCCCACGCCAGAGCAAAGCCAATGCTGAGTGACATCGATGCTTGCTGTCCGTTATGAAGATCAAACGGACGGAGAAACTGCTGCGATAGCGCAGCACAAATATGTTGAACCTCGGGCTCGGAGTGCACGCCGTACAGCACCATGGCAAACTCGTCACCGCCAAGGCGGTAGGACTGATGCCGTTTATCGCCAAACTCCATCATCCTGCTGGCGACCTCTATCAGCACGCAGTCCCCCGCCGCGTGTCCCCAGGTGTCGTTGATAAACTTAAAGTTATCACCGTCGAGGAAGAGCAGGGCCGACTTCGTTTTGGCTGAAGGGTCGTTCATTAAGGCCGCAATGCTGTTACGAAACGCGGCGCGGTTGGCAAGACCGGTAAGCGGGTCGTGCATGGCGGTCCGCAACAGCTGGGCGTTTTTCGCCTGCAGCTTCAGCTGCCACTCTTCCATCTCATCCAGGAGGCTGTTGAAGTCTTCGCCAAACTGGTGAAATTCTTCAATGCGCCCGTCTTTCACCCGGCGAGAGAAATTGCGGTTCGTGCGTACGTCATGCACGACGTCGGTAATATTTTGCAGGGCTGTTACCATCCCATGGTGCAAAGACTGGGTAATGGCGAGCGCGACGACGGTTGCAAAGAGAATGCAGCCGGTGAGAACGGCAAACGACATCCAGATGAAATGGCCAATCAGACTGTCGCGAGCGGTAAGGCGAATTTCGCCGATCGTTGCACCGTTATGCATGATGGGCTGCGCAATCGGTACGGGGAAAAGCCAGCGGCTGACCAGCGCACCCAGCGTGTCGTTGTTGTCTTCCGGATTCCAGGACCAGTAGGCAAACCGTTTTTTATGCGCGTTGATCACCTCGGCCACGGCAAACTGGCCCTGTTTGCCCAGAGCGGCGAGCGTTTCGTTGGCCGCCAGCGAATCGTTGAACACCAGCGAGGCTTCCAGGCTGTGGCTCATTGTGGCGCCGGTTAATTCGAGATTCTTTTGCGCGTATTGTTTTAACGTCACGACGGAAGCAAAACAGAGCAACAGCCATATTAAGGTCATGGTGATAATGACGCTTATCATGCTGTTTCGCCTCAACGTTCTTTTAAACGTCGGACGTTGCGTTGAAGTGAAATCTTTATCCATGCTGCTTATTCCGTGCCAGCATTAATACATCCGGATTGACCCTTACGCCACTGCGCGTCAATGCATCCAGGTTGACGGAGAACCGTACCTGGCCGCCATCGATTATCAGGCAAAAGGCGCTACCAATTACACATTCCGGATTTTGCTCTGAGATTAATAGCAACGCTCTACCCTGATATTGACTTATTAATTCAAGTTGCTTTGCCGGTGATTCAGACCCGAAATAAATAGCATCGCACGTCGCGGCCAGTGCTTCCCGATCGTTACGTACAATAACGGGAGTATAAGGTAACTCAGTATGCCCCTCATCGCCGCTGAGCGCGTGCGTATAGTGAGAAGTGGCGTAGACGCAGAGTTTAGGCTGCCCGGAAAGCGTTGGCCAACGCGTATAGCTCACAATGCCTGAAACTATCGCGCGTACCGATTTATCCGTTTCCGTAAGCGTGCCTGCCGTCGTAGGGCTTACTATGAGGAACAGCGCTAGCACCAGAGTGAATCGGAAAAAAGAGATCAAGAATAAATTTCTCACCAGAATCCGCCACATCGCTCCGGATATAGTTGTCCTTAAGAGTTGCGGGCAGAATACCATTGTTTATCAGAGCCGTCATTATGTCAGAAATAGCCTCTGGCCGACCTAAGCTAAATCCTACAGTTGTTTGTTTTCTGGTGAATAAAAAAATAGCTTAATTCAGCCTGCTGGCACGCAGACTTTCATCCATTCCTTTTTGCCAGGACGCACGCAGTTTTGCTGCATTTTCAGCAGTGTCGCAGCTTGCAGGGAAAGATTTTCCCGCTAATCCCCAGGCGTGCATAAACCCTTCTTCACAGACTTTCTTCTGGCCATCGGCATAGCCGCGAAGGTATTCACTACGATCAACCTGGGTGTCGTTAAAACTATCGGCCAGGGTCTGATTATCTTTAACCGGCTGGCCATTCATGGCGTCTTCTTTACCTGCATCAAACCAGGATGGGCTGGTCCAGTCGGGCTGGAAGGTGTAAGGATTAATCTGGCAGCCCGTTAAAAACAGCGACAACAGCGCGAAAGCAATTGAACGCATAGCCATTCTCCTTTTTTTTTCAGCATAGCCTGGCTAATGGGAAATGTAGTGTAATTTAATATTTACGATTTTATCGGCTGATTTTTGCAATAAATTGGCTTCTGTAAACTAATGTGTACGTATTTTGGATTGAAATGTTTACTTTTTATGGTATCGTGGTTTCACCTCATTGAGGAAAACAACTATCGCAAACGAGCTTGACAGGATCGCCATCATGCAAAAAGACGCGCTGAACAACGTACATATCACTGACGAACAGGTTTTAATCACCCCGGATCAACTGAAAGCGGAATTCCCGCTGAGCGTCGCGCAGGAGGCTCAGATAGAGCACTCTCGCCAGACCATTTCTGACATTATTGCCGGCCGCGATCCGCGCCTGCTGGTGGTGTGCGGTCCTTGCTCCATTCACGATCCTGAAACCGCCATTGAGTACGCTCGTCGTTTTAAAACATTAGCGGAGGAGGTCAGCGATAGCCTCTATCTGGTGATGCGCGTCTATTTTGAAAAGCCACGTACGACCGTCGGCTGGAAAGGGTTGATTAACGATCCGCACATGGATGGCTCGTTTGATGTGGAAGCAGGCCTGAAGATTGCGCGTCGCCTGCTGGTGGAGCTGGTCAGCATGGGGCTGCCGCTGGCAACCGAAGCGCTGGATCCGAACAGCCCGCAGTACCTGGGCGATCTGTTCAGCTGGTCGGCTATTGGCGCGCGTACGACGGAATCGCAGACCCACCGCGAGATGGCGTCTGGCCTGTCAATGCCGGTTGGCTTTAAAAACGGTACTGACGGCAGCCTGGCGACGGCGATCAACGCCATGCGCGCTGCCGCTATGCCACACCGTTTCGTCGGTATCAACCAGGCGGGTCAGGTATGCCTCCTGCAAACGCAGGGCAACCCGGACGGCCATGTGATCCTGCGCGGCGGTAAAGCACCTAACTACAGCCCTGCGGACGTAGCGCAGTGTGAAAAAGAGATGGAGCAGGCGGGACTGCGCCCGGCTCTGATGGTAGATTGCAGTCATGGTAATTCGAATAAAGATTACCGTCGCCAGCCTGCGGTTGCGGAATCCGTGGTCGCGCAGATCAAAGATGGCAACCGTTCGATTATCGGTCTGATGATTGAGAGCAATATTCATGAAGGCAATCAATCATCTGAACAACCGCGCAGCGCAATGAAGCACGGCGTCTCGGTGACGGACGCCTGCATCAGTTGGGAGACCACCGATGCGCTGCTGCGCGAGATCCATAAAGATTTAAACGGCCAGCTGGCGACGCGTCTGGCTTAAGAGGGTAGTTATGGTTGCTGAATTGACCGCACTGCGCGATCAAATTGATGAAGTGGACAAGGCGCTGCTGGATCTGCTGGCGCGCCGCATGGCGCTGGTTGCCGAAGTCGGCGAGGTGAAAAGCAAATACGGCCTGCCGATTTACGTCCCGGAGCGCGAAGCCTCCATGCTGGCCTCCCGTCGTAAAGAGGCCCAGGCGCTGGGCGTTTCGCCGGATTTGATTGAAGATGTGCTGCGTCGCGTGATGCGCGAATCCTATTCCAGCGAAAACGACAAAGGCTTTAAAACCCTTTGCCCGTCTCTGAGGCCGGTAGTGATTGTCGGCGGGGCGGGGCAGATGGGGCGTCTGTTTGAAAAAATGCTGACGCTTTCTGGCTATCAGGTGCGCATTCTGGAGAAAGAGGACTGGGCCCGGGCACCAGAACTAATGAAAGACGCCGGAATGGTTATCGTCAGCGTGCCTATCCACGTGACGGAGCAGATCGTCGGGAAACTTCCGCCTTTACCGAAGGATTGCATCCTGGTGGACCTGGCCTCCGTCAAAAATGGTCCGCTGCAGGCTATGCTGGCGGCGCATACGGGACCGGTGCTGGGCCTGCATCCGATGTTCGGCCCGGACAGCGGCAGCCTGGCGAAGCAGGTGGTGGTTTACTGCGACGGGCGTCAGCCGGAAGCCTATCAGTGGTTCCTGGAACAGATTCAGGTCTGGGGGGCACGACTGCACCGCATCAGCGCGGTCGAGCACGACCAGAACATGGCGTTCATTCAGGCGCTGCGCCACTTTGCGACCTTTGCCTACGGTCTGCATCTGGCGGAAGAGAACGTGCAGCTTGAACAGCTGCTGGCGCTCTCGTCACCGATCTATCGTCTGGAGCTGGCGATGGTCGGGCGTCTGTTTGCGCAGGATCCGCAGCTGTACGCCGACATTATTATGTCCTCCGAGAACAACCTGGCCCTCATCAAGCGTTACTACCAGCGTTTTGGTGAAGCCATTACGCTGCTGGAACACGGAGATAAGCAGGCGTTTATCGACAGCTTCCGCAAGGTCGAGCACTGGTTTGGCGATTACGCGCAGCGTTTTCAGAATGAGAGCCGGACGCTGCTGCGTCAGGCAAATGACAGTCGCCAGTAATGCGATGATGTATATACTGAAAGCCAGCAATGCTGGCTTTTTTTATTTTGGGGAACCGTCATGTCCGAACCGCAGCTGCTGTTGAATTACACCGGGCATCTGCCTGAATGCCCGACGTGGAGCGCAGAAGAGCAAGCGCTATACTGGGCCGATATTCTGGAAGGGGAGATCCACCGCTATCATCTGCCGACGGCGGGACACTCCGTGCTCTCTTTCCATGAAGAGGTGGGCTGCTTCGCGCTGCGCGAGCGCGGCGGGTTTATCGTCGCCATGCGCACTGGTATCTGGCTTGCCGATAAGCATGGCCTTCTGCAGCGCAAGGTGTGCGACAACCCCTCTAACCCTCAGCTGGCGCGTTTTAACGATGGTGGCACCGACCATCAGGGCCGGTTCTATGCGGGCACGTTCTGGGGGCCGGGAGATTATAACGGTGCCCTGCTGATGCGCATCGACAATGACCTGACGCCGAAGGTGATCCAGTGCGATATCCACGGACATAACGGTTTAGCGTTTAGCCCGGATAACCAGTGGATGTTTACCTCAGACACGCCAAACGGCGTGATTTACCGTACGCCGCTTGACGAGCAGGGCGAACCCGGCAAACGTGAGGTGTTTCGTCAGTTTAACGAAGGCGAAGGGATACCGGACGGCGCGGCCATGGATGTGGAAGGCTGCTACTGGAGCGCGCTGTTTGACGGCTGGCGTATCGCGCGTTTTTCTCCGCAAGGCGAACTGCTGGAAGAATACCGCATGCCGGTACGTTGCCCGACGATGGTCTGCTTTGGCGGCGATGATATGAAAACGCTGTTTATTACCACCACGCGGGAAAATATGGATGCGGAGGAGGTGGCGAAGTATCCGCTTTCCGGCGCCATCTTCACCCTGCCGGTTAGCGTGACAGGGATGAAGAAAAGCCGCTTTATCGAACGCTAGCTCGGATCGACCGGCACGACGTTTTCGCTCGGGTAGCAGCCCAGCACTTTCATGGAACGGGTAATTTCACCCAGTTCACGCAGGGCTTTCTGCATGGAGGCAGACTCCAGGTTGGCCTGGACATCGAGATAAAACATCTCTTCCCACGGGTTACCGTGGATGGGACGTGATTCCAGTTTGGTCATGATCAGGTTGTGGTTGCGCAGCACCAGCAGGGCTTCAACCAGCGCACCGGCCTGCTGGCCGGTCGCCATCAGCAGCGTGGTTTTGGCCGGTACCTGTTCTGACACATTGATGGCCTTGCGTGCCAGCACCACGAAGCGGGTAATGTTTTGCGTCTGGTTTGCCAGGTTGCGTTCCAGTACCTGTAAACCATACAGCGCGCCGCCCGCTTCGCTGCCGAGCGCGGCGACGTTAGGGGAGTTAGCCTGCGCCACTTTTTCCATCGCCGCCGAGGTGCTTTCGGTGTACTCGATTTTCCAGTTCGGATAGCGGTTCAGGAACTGGCTGCACTGCTGGAAGGGCTGCGGGTGACTGTAAACCGTTTCGATCTTGTTCAGGTCGGTTGAGCCGGAGACCAGCACGCAGTGATCGATAGGGATCGTCAGCTCGCCGACCAGCGACAGGCTGGTGTGCTGCAGCAAATCGTAGACGTCGTTGATGGCGCCGGAGCTGGTGTTTTCAATCGGCACCACGGCGTAATCCGCCTGGCCGGTCTCGACCTGGTTAAAAATATCGGCAAATTTCGCACAGCCACTCTCAATAAATTCTTCAAAATGGCGTGCGGCATACTGACGGGCGGCCAGGTGAGAATAGGAGCCTTTTGGCCCGAGGAAAGCGATTCGCGCAGAGTGTGGATTGGTTTTGTTGAGATGCTGCTGGAGTAACGCTTGCTGGGTGAGAACGGAGTCTTCGATGATGAGCTGGAACAGCCGGGTGATGTAGTGGGCATCGAGGTGATGCGCTTTACCGAGCTGGATCAGGCGCTCCAGCAGATCGCGCTCGCGGTCGATATCACGGACCGGGCGATGGGAGTCCAGCTTGGCTTTGCCCACTTCGATGGCGAGCGCGCGGCGTTCGGCCAGCAGGGCCAGTAATTTTTCGTCCAGCGCGCTGATTTTTACGCGCAGATCCAGTAACGGGTTTTCCGGTGTCATAGTGTTGCCTGTCTCATTTTATCGTTATCAATAAAAAAGGCCCCCCGGTGTGGGAGGCCTTGTTGTTCGTCTTCGCATTCTTTATCACACGACGAAACGCCTCCCGTTCAGGGGAGGGTAAAAAAGAATGCGAAGAAGAACGGCGTGTGTTTCATAAGTCATCCTGTGGTTGATAGGGTTAAAGTACCTGTACTGTTTTCACCCTGTCAATAAAAAACAAAAAACGCGCCCGAAGGCGCGTTGGCGGTACACTCAATTTAAAGGATTACTCTTCTTCAACTTCTTCCGCGAAGCTGGCGTCTTTCACCGACGTTGCGGCGCGACGGGCTTCACCTTTGTGTTGCACTTTATTGAGCTGCCGTTCCAGCTTGTTGATCAAATCGTTAATGGCTGTGTACATATCCTCGTGTTTAGCGCTGGCGACCAGATGGCCGTTTGGAGTATTGATAGTTGCGTCAGCGATGAAACCCTGCGGCTCCTTGGACAGGATGATATGTGGATTAATCAAATGAGTTTGCCATTTATCCAGTTTGGCGAGACGGTCTGCGACGTGCTGGCGGATTGCCGGAGTAATTTCCATTTGTTTACTGGTAATGTTCATTGTCATAAATTTTACCTCTTGTCTTTCCGTCTTGGTGATTCCAGCATACCCGACCTAATGTCAAAATGTGTGATTTAGATCACGTTATTTTGTCGGTTTTTGTCAGGGAATCTTTTTTGTGAGGCAGGGCAGGAAGAGGTGAGATTTACCTTGTCGACGGCTAAAATTGGGGCCATAGTTGACTGGATGTGTTGAGGCTAACGGCTTCAGCGACGCGCTAAAACGAATACAAAAACGGCAGCCCGAGGGCTGCCGTTTTGAATTGAGGCAAGATCAGGTATTGCTGCTGTTCGCGGCGATGATTTTCGCCACTTTTTCAGCCTGAGCGGTCATCTGCATCTGGCGGTAGGCATTTTCCATCAGCTTCAGGCCGTCGCGCGTTGCCTGAGTATCCGGATAATCACGCAGCATACCTTCTACGCGGTTCACCACGGCAACCCATGCGCCACGGCGGGTATAATATTCCGCCACGGAGTATTCATATTTCGCCAGACGATCTTTCAGGAACACCAGGCGTTTGGTGGCGTCGGTGACGTATTGACTATTCGGATAGCCGCGCACCAGCTTGGAGAAGTCATTGAAGGCATCACGCGCATGCTGCGGGTCACGGTCGGAACGATCCACGCCGAAGAAGCCCTGCAGCGCGCTGTCGTCCAGCGCCATGTTGGTGAGGCCGCGCATGTACATCACATAGTCGATGTTAGGATGGGTCGGGTTAAGACGCATGAAACGATCGATAGCTGCCTGAGCCAGCGGCAGATCGGCATTTTTATAGTATGCGTAGATGAGATCTAACTGTACCTGCTGCGAATATGGCCCAAATGGATAGCGATTATCCAACGCTTCCAGTTGCGTTATCGCCTGTTTCCAGTTACCGTCCTGCAACTTTTGTTGTGCAGTCGCATAGATTTCATTCGGCGGATTGTCAGGGACCTGTTCATTTGAACCGGAGCAGCCCACCAAAGCCAGGCTCAACGTGGCCGCTGCCACCAGATATTTCATGCGCGTCATGACGTTTTGACTTTCCTCAAATGTTTGTCCGGGAGAAACTCTGTTCCTGCTCCCGATTAAGACCAGCTACAATAGCACACTATATTAAACGGCAAAGCCGTAAAACCCAACGTTAAACGAAGAAGCAGTTTATGGCACAACGAGTAGAACTCACCGCAACAGTCTCCGAAAATCAGCTCGGTCAACGCTTAGATCAGGCTTTGGCCGAATTGTTCCCTGATTATTCGCGTTCACGTATAAAAGAATGGATCCTTGACCAGCGCGTGCTGGTAAACGGCAAGATCTGGGACAAACCAAAAGAGAAAGTGTTCGGTGGGGAAGCTGTCGCCATCAATGCTGAAATCGAAGAGGAAATCCGCTTCGAGCCGCAGGATATCCCGCTGGACATCGTCTATGAAGATGATGACATTCTGGTGATCAACAAGCCGCGCGACCTGGTTGTTCACCCGGGCGCGGGGAATCCTGACGGTACGGTACTTAACGCACTTCTCCATTATTATCCGCCGATCGCGGATGTTCCGCGCGCGGGCATCGTGCACCGTCTCGATAAAGACACTACCGGTCTGATGGTGGTGGCGAAGACCGTTCCTGCTCAGACCCGTCTGGTGGAGTCGCTGCAGCTGCGCGAAATCACCCGTGAGTATGAGGCGGTAGCCATTGGGCATATGACCTCTGGCGGGACGGTAGAAGAGCCTATCAGCCGTCACCCAACCAAGCGTACCCACATGTCTGTGCATCCGATGGGTAAACCGGCGGTGACGCACTATCGCATTATGGAGCACTTCCGCATTCATACGCGCCTGCGTCTGCGTCTGGAGACCGGACGTACTCACCAGATCCGCGTGCATATGGCCCACATTACCCATCCGCTGGTGGGGGATCAGGTCTACGGGGGCCGTCCTCGTCCGCCAAAGGGCGCATCGGATGAGTTCATCAGCGTATTGCGTAAATTCGATCGTCAGGCGCTGCACGCGACCATGCTGCGACTTTACCACCCTATCACCGGCATTCAGATGGAGTGGCACGCGCCTATCCCGCAGGATATGGTGGACCTTATTGACGCCATGCGCGCTGATTTCGAAGAACATAAGGATCAAGTGGACTGGCTATGACCAAACTGATTGTCCCGGAGTGGCCATTGCCTGCCGGCGTGGCCGCCTGCAGTTCAACCCGCACTGGCGGCGTGAGCCAGGGCGCGTGGGAGTCGTTGAACCTCGGCGCGCACTGTGGTGATAACCTGGAACACGTGGAAGAGAACCGCAGGCGTCTGTTTGCAGCGGGGAACCTGCCGTCAAAACCCGTCTGGCTGGAGCAGGTTCATGGTAACGCGGTGCTGAAGCTGACGGGAGAATCCTATGCTTCTAAACGCGCGGATGCCTCTTACAGCAATACTCCGGGAACCGTTTGTGCCGTAATGACCGCCGACTGTCTGCCGGTTCTGTTCTGTAACCGTGCAGGTACCGAGGTGGCGGCAGCCCACGCGGGCTGGCGTGGGCTGTGTGAAGGCGTGCTGGAAGAAACTGTCGCCTGCTTTAACGATGAGCCCGCCAATATTATGGCCTGGCTTGGCCCGGCTATTGGTCCTCGCGCGTTTGAAGTGGGCCCAGAGGTCCGCGACGCCTTTATGGAAAAAGATCCGCAAGCGGTGGAGGCCTTCCTGCCTTCGGGGGAGAAATATCTGGCCGATATTTACCAGCTTGCCCGCCAGCGCCTGAATAACGTCGGCGTGTCGCAGATCTTCGGCGGCGATCGCTGTACCTTCACCGAAAAGGGTGATTTTTTCTCCTGGCGCCGCGACAAGACCACGGGGCGTATGGCAAGTTTCATTTGGCTGATATAACCTAAAGAATCAAGACGATCCGGCACGTGCCGTTTTCTTTTCACATAATTCAGGTCATTAACCTTGAATAATTGAGGGATGACCTCATTTAATCTCCAGTAGCAAATTTGACCTGTTATGGGAGGAGTTATGCGTCTGGATCGTCTTACCAATAAATTCCAGCTTGCTCTCGCCGATGCCCAGTCCCTCGCACTGGGGCACGACAACCAATTTATCGAACCTCTTCATTTAATGAGCGCCTTGCTGAATCAGGAAGGGGGATCGGTACGTCCTTTATTAACGTCTGCCGGCATTAATGCTGGCCAGCTACGCACCGCTATCGATCAGGCGCTGAGCCGTTTACCGCAGGTCGAAGGGACCGGCGGTGACGTTCAGCCATCGCAGGATCTGGTGCGCGTGCTGAACCTTTGCGACAAGCTGGCGCAAAAACGTGGGGACAACTTTATTTCGTCAGAGCTGTTTGTTCTGGCGGCGCTTGAATCACGCGGTACCTTGACCGACCTGCTGAAATCTGCCGGCGCGACCACAGCCAATGTGACTCAGGCGATTGAGAAAATGCGCGGAGGTGAAAGCGTGAACGATCAGGGAGCCGAAGACCAACGTCAGGCTTTGAAGAAATATACGGTCGATCTGACCGAGCGTGCTGAACAGGGCAAGCTTGACCCGGTGATCGGCCGCGATGAAGAAATTCGCCGTACGATTCAGGTACTGCAACGTCGTACCAAGAACAACCCGGTGCTGATTGGTGAACCGGGGGTCGGTAAAACCGCCATTGTTGAAGGTCTGGCGCAGCGTATCGTCAACGGCGAAGTGCCGGAAGGCCTGAAAGGTCGCCGCGTGCTGGCCCTGGATATGGGCGCGCTGGTGGCCGGTGCGAAATACCGCGGTGAGTTTGAAGAGCGTCTCAAAGGCGTGCTTAACGACCTGGCGAAACAGGAAGGCAACGTTATCCTGTTTATTGACGAACTGCACACCATGGTGGGTGCCGGTAAGGCAGACGGCGCGATGGATGCCGGGAACATGCTTAAACCTGCGCTGGCGCGCGGTGAACTGCATTGCGTTGGCGCCACGACGCTTGATGAGTATCGCCAGTACATTGAGAAAGATGCTGCGCTGGAACGTCGTTTCCAGAAAGTGTTCGTTGCTGAGCCAAGCGTTGAAGATACCATCGCGATCCTGCGTGGTCTGAAAGAACGCTATGAACTGCACCACCACGTGCAAATCACTGACCCGGCCATCGTTGCGGCGGCGACGCTTTCGCATCGTTATATTGCTGACCGTCAGCTGCCGGATAAAGCGATCGACCTGATTGATGAAGCGGCGTCGAGCATTCGTATGCAGATTGACTCGAAGCCGGAAGAGCTGGATCGACTCGACCGACGCATCATTCAGCTCAAGCTGGAACAGCAGGCGCTGAAGAAAGAGTCTGATGAAGCCAGTAAGAAACGCCTCGATATGCTCAATGAAGAACTGGACGATAAAGAGCGCCAGTATTCTGAGCTGGAAGAAGAGTGGAAAGCCGAGAAAGCTTCACTTTCCGGCACCCAGACCATCAAAGCTGAACTCGAGCAGGCAAAAATTGCCATTGAGCAGGCGCGGCGCGTAGGCGATCTGGCGCGTATGTCCGAGCTGCAATACGGCAAAATTCCCGAGCTGGAAAAACAGCTTGAGATTGCGACGCAATCGGAAGGTAAAACAATGCGTCTGTTGCGTAATAAAGTGACGGATGCAGAAATCGCGGAAGTGCTTGCCCGCTGGACCGGTATTCCAGTGGCGCGCATGCTGGAAGGCGAGCGTGAAAAACTGCTGCGCATGGAGCAAGATCTCCATAATCGGGTGATTGGCCAGAACGAAGCGGTTGAGGCGGTATCGAACGCGATTCGCCGTAGTCGTGCGGGGCTGTCCGATCCAAATCGCCCGATCGGTTCGTTCCTGTTCCTGGGGCCAACCGGTGTCGGTAAAACCGAGCTGTGTAAAGCGCTGGCTAACTTTATGTTCGACAGCGACGATGCGATGGTGCGTATCGACATGTCCGAGTTTATGGAGAAACACTCCGTCTCACGTCTGGTCGGGGCGCCTCCGGGATACGTGGGTTATGAAGAAGGGGGGTACCTGACGGAAGCGGTGCGCCGTCGTCCTTATTCCGTCATCCTGCTGGATGAGGTGGAAAAAGCCCATCCGGATGTGTTCAATATTCTGCTTCAGGTGCTGGACGATGGTCGTCTAACCGACGGGCAGGGCAGAACGGTCGACTTCCGTAATACGGTGGTCATCATGACCTCGAACCTGGGTTCCGATTTGATTCAGGAGCGTTTCGGTGAGCTGGACTACGGCCATATGAAGGATCTGGTAATGGGGGTAGTAAGCCATAGCTTCCGTCCAGAGTTCATTAACCGTATTGATGAAGTGGTGGTGTTCCATCCTCTGGGTGAGAAACACATTGCGTCGATTGCGCAGATCCAGCTGCAGCGCCTGTACAAACGTCTGGAAGAGCGTGGTTATGAAATTCACATCTCCGACGAGGCGCTGAAGCTGCTGAGCGAGAACGGTTACGATCCGGTGTACGGTGCGCGGCCATTGAAACGCGCTATCCAGCAGCAGATCGAAAACCCGCTGGCGCAGCAGATCCTTTCCGGGGAGCTGATTCCGGGCAAAGCTATCCGTCTGGAAGCCAACGACGATCGCATTGTGGCAGTGCAGTAAGTCACAAAACGCAAAAACGAGCCGTTTACGGCTCGTTTTTGTTTAAAAACCAGGCGAGAATTGAGGTCTGGAGAATGATTTGCCTGGAAAGTGAGCGGTTGGTAAATAATTTTCACTTTATTCTTGCAGGTTCGGAATTACTCCCTATAATGCGCCTCCACTGACACGGAACAACGGCACGCAAGCCGCCGGGTCAGCAGAGAAAAGCGAAAATAAACGCTTGACTCTGAACGAGGAAAGCGTAATATACGCCACCTCGCAACGGTGAGCGAAAGCCGCGTTGCACTGCTCTTTAACAATTTATCAGACAATCTGTGTGGGCACTCAAAGTGACATGGATTCTTAATGTCTTCGGACAATAAATGAATACTCAAGTCTCTGAGTGAACATACGTAATTCATTACGAAGTTTAATTCACGAGCATCAAACTTAAATTGAAGAGTTTGATCATGGCTCAGATTGAACGCTGGCGGCAGGCCTAACACATGCAAGTCGAGCGGTAGCACAGAGGAGCTTGCTCCTCGGGTGACGAGCGGCGGACGGGTGAGTAATGTCTGGGAAACTGCCTGATGGAGGGGGATAACTACTGGAAACGGTAGCTAATACCGCATAACGTCGCAAGACCAAAGAGGGGGACCTTCGGGCCTCTTGCCATCAGATGTGCCCAGATGGGATTAGCTAGTAGGTGGGGTAACGGCTCACCTAGGCGACGATCCCTAGCTGGTCTGAGAGGATGACCAGCCACACTGGAACTGAGACACGGTCCAGACTCCTACGGGAGGCAGCAGTGGGGAATATTGCACAATGGGCGCAAGCCTGATGCAGCCATGCCGCGTGTATGAAGAAGGCCTTCGGGTTGTAAAGTACTTTCAGCGGGGAGGAAGGTGTTGAGGCTAATAACCTCAGCAATTGACGTTACCCGCAGAAGAAGCACCGGCTAACTCCGTGCCAGCAGCCGCGGTAATACGGAGGGTGCAAGCGTTAATCGGAATTACTGGGCGTAAAGCGCACGCAGGCGGTCTGTCAAGTCGGATGTGAAATCCCCGGGCTCAACCTGGGAACTGCATTCGAAACTGGCAGGCTAGAGTCTTGTAGAGGGGGGTAGAATTCCAGGTGTAGCGGTGAAATGCGTAGAGATCTGGAGGAATACCGGTGGCGAAGGCGGCCCCCTGGACAAAGACTGACGCTCAGGTGCGAAAGCGTGGGGAGCAAACAGGATTAGATACCCTGGTAGTCCACGCCGTAAACGATGTCGACTTGGAGGTTGTGCCCTTGAGGCGTGGCTTCCGGAGCTAACGCGTTAAGTCGACCGCCTGGGGAGTACGGCCGCAAGGTTAAAACTCAAATGAATTGACGGGGGCCCGCACAAGCGGTGGAGCATGTGGTTTAATTCGATGCAACGCGAAGAACCTTACCTACTCTTGACATCCAGAGAACTTTCCAGAGATGGATTGGTGCCTTCGGGAACTCTGAGACAGGTGCTGCATGGCTGTCGTCAGCTCGTGTTGTGAAATGTTGGGTTAAGTCCCGCAACGAGCGCAACCCTTATCCTTTGTTGCCAGCGGTTAGGCCGGGAACTCAAAGGAGACTGCCAGTGATAAACTGGAGGAAGGTGGGGATGACGTCAAGTCATCATGGCCCTTACGAGTAGGGCTACACACGTGCTACAATGGCGCATACAAAGAGAAGCGACCTCGCGAGAGCAAGCGGACCTCATAAAGTGCGTCGTAGTCCGGATTGGAGTCTGCAACTCGACTCCATGAAGTCGGAATCGCTAGTAATCGTAGATCAGAATGCTACGGTGAATACGTTCCCGGGCCTTGTACACACCGCCCGTCACACCATGGGAGTGGGTTGCAAAAGAAGTAGGTAGCTTAACCTTCGGGAGGGCGCTTACCACTTTGTGATTCATGACTGGGGTGAAGTCGTAACAAGGTAACCGTAGGGGAACCTGCGGTTGGATCACCTCCTTACCTTAAAGAACCTGCCTTTGCAGTGCTCACACAGATTGTCTGATGAAAAGTAAATAGCAAGGCGTCTTGCGATTGAGACTTCAGTGTCCCCTTCGTCTAGAGGCCCAGGACACCGCCCTTTCACGGCGGTAACAGGGGTTCGAATCCCCTAGGGGACGCCACTTGCTGGTTCGTGAGTGAAAGTCACCTGCCGTCATATCTCAAAACAGACTCACGAGTCTTGTTTGAGATATTTGCTCTTTAAAAATCTGGATCAAGCTGAAAATTGAAACGACACATCTTTAAGGTGTGTTCGAGTCTCTCAAATTTTCGCAATCAGAAGTGAAACATCTTCGGGTTGTGAGGTTAAGCGACTAAGCGTACACGGTGGATGCCCTGGCAGTCAGAGGCGATGAAGGACGTGCTAATCTGCGAAAAGCGCCGGCGAGGTGATATGAACCTTTGACCCGGCGATATCCGAATGGGGAAACCCAGTGTGTTCCGACACACTATCGTTAACTGAATACATAGGTTAACGAGGCGAACCGGGGGAACTGAAACATCTAAGTACCCCGAGGAAAAGAAATCAACCGAGATTCCCCCAGTAGCGGCGAGCGAACGGGGAGCAGCCCAGAGTCTGAATCAGCTTGTGTGTTAGTGGAAGCGTCTGGAAAGTCGCACGGTACAGGGTGACAGTCCCGTACACGAAAGCACACAGGTTGTGAACTCGAAGAGTAGGGCGGGACACGTGGTATCCTGTCTGAATATGGGGGGACCATCCTCCAAGGCTAAATACTCCTGACTGACCGATAGTGAACCAGTACCGTGAGGGAAAGGCGAAAAGAACCCCGGCGAGGGGAGTGAAAAAGAACCTGAAACCGTGTACGTACAAGCAGTGGGAGCACCTTCGTGGTGTGACTGCGTACCTTTTGTATAATGGGTCAGCGACTTATATTCTGTAGCAAGGTTAACCGTATAGGGGAGCCGAAGGGAAACCGAGTCTTAACTGGGCGTTAAGTTGCAGGGTATAGACCCGAAACCCGGTGATCTAGCCATGGGCAGGTTGAAGGTTGGGTAACACTAACTGGAGGACCGAACCGACTAATGTTGAAAAATTAGCGGATGACTTGTGGCTGGGGGTGAAAGGCCAATCAAACCGGGAGATAGCTGGTTCTCCCCGAAAGCTATTTAGGTAGCGCCTCGTGAACTCATCTTCGGGGGTAGAGCACTGTTTCGGCTAGGGGGCCATCCCGGCTTACCAACCCGATGCAAACTACGAATACCGAAGAATGTTATCACGGGAGACACACGGCGGGTGCTAACGTCCGTCGTGAAGAGGGAAACAACCCAGACCGCCAGCTAAGGTCCCAAAGTCATGGTTAAGTGGGAAACGATGTGGGAAGGCACAGACAGCCAGGATGTTGGCTTAGAAGCAGCCATCATTTAAAGAAAGCGTAATAGCTCACTGGTCGAGTCGGCCTGCGCGGAAGATGTAACGGGGCTAAACCATGCACCGAAGCTGCGGCAGCGACGCTTATGCGTTGTTGGGTAGGGGAGCGTTCTGTAAGCCGTTGAAGGTGGCCTGTGAGGGTTGCTGGAGGTATCAGAAGTGCGAATGCTGACATAAGTAACGATAAAGCGGGTGAAAAGCCCGCTCGCCGGAAGACCAAGGGTTCCTGTCCAACGTTAATCGGGGCAGGGTGAGTCGACCCCTAAGGCGAGGCCGAAAGGCGTAGTCGATGGGAAACAGGTTAATATTCCTGTACTTGGTGTTGCTGCGAAGGGGGGACGGAGAAGGCTATGTTAGCCGGGCGACGGTTGTCCCGGTTTAAGCATGTAGGCGGAGGTTCCAGGTAAATCCGGTACCTTTTAACGCTGAGGTGTGATGACGAGGCACTACGGTGCTGAAGTAACAAATGCCCTGCTTCCAGGAAAAGCCTCTAAGCATCAGGTAACACGAAATCGTACCCCAAACCGACACAGGTGGTCAGGTAGAGAATACCAAGGCGCTTGAGAGAACTCGGGTGAAGGAACTAGGCAAAATGGTGCCGTAACTTCGGGAGAAGGCACGCTGATATGTAGGTGAAGCCCCTGCGGGTGGAGCTGAAATCAGTCGAAGATACCAGCTGGCTGCAACTGTTTATTAAAAACACAGCACTGTGCAAACACGAAAGTGGACGTATACGGTGTGACGCCTGCCCGGTGCCGGAAGGTTAATTGATGGGGTTAGCGGCAACGCGAAGCTCTTGATCGAAGCCCCGGTAAACGGCGGCCGTAACTATAACGGTCCTAAGGTAGCGAAATTCCTTGTCGGGTAAGTTCCGACCTGCACGAATGGCGTAATGATGGCCAGGCTGTCTCCACCCGAGACTCAGTGAAATTGAACTCGCTGTGAAGATGCAGTGTACCCGCGGCAAGACGGAAAGACCCCGTGAACCTTTACTATAGCTTGACACTGAACACTGGTCCTTGATGTGTAGGATAGGTGGGAGGCTTTGAAGCGTGGACGCCAGTCTGCGTGGAGCCGTCCTTGAAATACCACCCTTTAATGGCTGGTGTTCTAACGTAGACCCGTGATCCGGGTTGCGGACAGTGTCTGGTGGGTAGTTTGACTGGGGCGGTCTCCTCCCAAAGAGTAACGGAGGAGCACGAAGGTTAGCTAATCCTGGTCGGACATCAGGAGGTTAGTGCAATGGCATAAGCTAGCTTGACTGCGAGAGTGACGGCTCGAGCAGGTGCGAAAGCAGGTCATAGTGATCCGGTGGTTCTGAATGGAAGGGCCATCGCTCAACGGATAAAAGGTACTCCGGGGATAACAGGCTGATACCGCCCAAGAGTTCATATCGACGGCGGTGTTTGGCACCTCGATGTCGGCTCATCACATCCTGGGGCTGAAGTAGGTCCCAAGGGTATGGCTGTTCGCCATTTAAAGTGGTACGCGAGCTGGGTTTAGAACGTCGTGAGACAGTTCGGTCCCTATCTGCCGTGGGCGCTGGAGAATTGAGGGGGGCTGCTCCTAGTACGAGAGGACCGGAGTGGACGCATCACTGGTGTTCGGGTTGTCATGCCAATGGCACTGCCCGGTAGCTAAATGCGGAAAAGATAAGTGCTGAAAGCATCTAAGCACGAAACTTGCCCCGAGATGAGTTCTCCCTGACCCTTTAAGGGTCCTGAAGGAACGTTGAAGACGACGACGTTGATAGGTCGGGTGTGTAAGCGCAGCGATGCGTTGAGCTAACCGATACTAATGAACCGTGAGGCTTAACCTTACAACGCCGAAGCTGTTTCGGCGGTGAGACAGACAATCAGATTTCAGCTTTGATACAGATTAAACAGAATTTGCCTGGCGGCTTTAGCGCGGTGGTCCCACCTGACCCCATGCCGAACTCAGAAGTGAAACGCCGTAGCGCCGATGGTAGTGTGGGGTCTCCCCATGTGAGAGTAGGGAACTGCCAGGCATCAAATAAGAAGAACCCCGTACCGTAAGGTGCGGGGTTTTTTGCTTTTGTGCTTTCCCTTCCTGGTCTTTCTCTTAATCCCTTATCCTGCTAATAGAATGTGTGATCGCTGTCTCAATGTTAATTATAACAAAATTATAACATTTCATTTACGAGGTAATTGAGTCTTCTGGCTCATACGCCGCTGTTTATGGCAGGAGCATAATCACAATGACAGAAAGCATGGCATCAAACGGGACGCTGGCTAACAGTGATACCCGAAGAAGGGTATGGGCAATCGTCAGCGCCTCTTCAGGGAATCTGGTTGAATGGTTCGACTTTTACGTCTACTCATTCTGTTCACTCTATTTCGCACATATCTTCTTTCCCTCTGGCAACACAACAACACAGCTGCTACAAACGGCGGGGGTTTTTGCCGCAGGATTTTTAATGCGGCCCATCGGGGGCTGGCTGTTCGGACGCATTGCTGATCGGCGCGGGCGTAAGGCCTCTATGCTGATCTCTGTGTGTATGATGTGCTTTGGCTCTCTGGTGATCGCCTGCTTACCGGGATATGAATCGATTGGTACCTGGGCACCGGCGCTGCTTTTACTGGCGCGCTTATTCCAGGGATTATCGGTGGGCGGTGAATACGGTACCAGTGCGACCTACATGAGTGAGATTGCGCTGGAAGGGCGTAAAGGTTTTTACGCCTCATTCCAGTACGTCACGCTGATTGGTGGTCAACTGCTGGCCATTCTTGTGGTAGTGATCCTGCAGCAGATTTTGACGGATGAACAACTTCATGCCTGGGGATGGCGAATTCCTTTCGCGATGGGCGCCGTACTGGCCGTTGTGGCACTTTGGCTACGCCGTCAGTTAGATGAAACCTCGCAGAAAGAGGTCAGGACGCTGAAGGAGGCAGGAACATTCAAAGGGTTATGGCGTAACCGCAAAGCCTTCCTTATGGTGCTCGGCTTTACTGCGGGTGGTTCTCTGAGTTTCTACACGTTCACCACCTATATGCAGAAGTACCTGGTGAATACCACCGGCATGCACGCAAACGTTGCCAGCGTGGTCATGACCGTGGCGCTGTTTGTCTTTATGCTCATACAGCCCATTATCGGTGCGCTCTCGGATAAAATCGGCCGGCGCACGTCGATGCTGATTTTTGGCGGGCTGTCGGCATTGTGTACCGTTCCTATTTTGACCGCGCTTCAACATGTCTCTTCACCGTATGCTGCCTTTGCGCTGGTGATGATGGCGATGGTGATTGTCAGTTTCTATACGTCTATCAGTGGAATACTTAAAGCTGAAATGTTCCCGGCGCAGGTCCGTGCGTTAGGGGTAGGGCTCTCTTATGCGGTAGCCAATGCGGTGTTTGGCGGATCGGCAGAGTACGTTGCGTTGTCGCTTAAATCATGGGGAAGCGAAACGACGTTCTTCTGGTACGTAACGGCAATGGGCGCACTGGCCTTTATTGTTTCCCTGATGCTGCATCGCAAAGGGAAAGGCATTCGACTTTAATACCGCGCCATCTGCCACACGGCATAGCCGGTCGTTGCACCGGCGACATCCCAGGCGAAATCTTTCCAGCTCCAGCCGCTCCCTGCGGGGCGGCTATCCCACAGCTCTTTTGATGCCCCAAGACCTACGGAGAACATCAGCCCTATTGCCGCGCTGCGGTCCCGGCTGTATCCCTGATGCTGCGCATATTCATTACCGGCTGCGGACAACATCGCGGAAGCGAGGAAATGCTGTGCTTTGTCCTGCCCGGACCAGCTATCGTTGGCCATATGGCTACAGCCGCTCAGGAAAAGGACGCTCAGTAACAAAGGAATGCGCATCATCGGGCCCCATAAAAAAGCCCTGCGGATAACAGGGCCTGGACATTACAGAATACGGCTGATAAGTCGGTCGATACGGATACGACGTAAGCGGCGGATAAGCTTGCGCACTTTCACCGGATAATCGGCAATGCTCTGCAGTTCGCGGTAATGATTAACCACTGTCGTATGGGTGCGAATCAGCTCCAGCTCGCGTTCACGTTTTGCGGCTAACTCATGCTGCGGGTCATGGATCAGGATAGCGTTTTCCAGATCCAGTCGCCACGCGCGTGGATTAAGGTTGTTACCGGTCAGCAGCATCCACTCATCGTCGACCCACATTCCTTTCAGATGGTAGCTGTTGTCTTCATCTTTCCAGAGGCGCACCACCAGCTGGTCCGTATTGACGTAATACTGTAAACGGCTCAGGAAACGTCGCAGGTTAATCTCATAGAGGTAAGGCAGCGCACCGATGATTTTGAACGGCTGATCTTCAGGAATGAAGAAGTCGTTTGCCGTTTTATCACCCACGATGATTTCCACTTTTTTACCCTCGCGCAGCAGCTGAATAATATTGCGCACCAGCACGGCAGGAAGGTTGAAGTACGGCGTGCAGATGGTGAGCTTCTGCTCCGCACACGGCATCAGATGGAAGATCGTTTTGTTCAGCAGGCTGGATTTGCCGAGCCCGACCAGCGGGGTAACGGATAACTCTTCGTTGTTCGCATCGCCCTGGAAATGATAGACCGCATCACGCAGCTCCTGGCGGAAGGCGCGAACATCATTTTTGATTTCCGGGCTTTTAGGACGCTCGGGATCGTCAAGGCGATTAACGCCGCGGCCATGAACCAGATTTTTATCAACCCAGTTGAACATGATATCGGCCATCTGTGGATTACGGATCAGATGGTAACGGTCGTAGCGATATTTATCGAGCTGATGAAGGTAAACATCATTGAGACTTGCGCCGCTGTATAGCACGCTGTCATCAATGATAAACCCCTTGAAGTGAAGAACGCCGAGCGCCTCACGGGTGTTCACCGGTACGCCAAAAACAGGCACGTCAACGCCGGGGTTTTCCTGCGCCGTGCGGCAATACCAGTCAGCATTAGTATTTGACGCTGCAGCGCCAATGCGGCCACGCTGAGCGCGATGCCAGTCTACCAGCACGCGAACATCAAGTTCCGGGCGCTGACGTTTGGCCTCATAGAGCGCATCAAGGATCGCGCGCCCGCCTTCATCCTGTTCAAGATACAGGGCCACGATGCAAATGCGTCGCGTGGCGCTGGCAATCTTTTCCAGAAGCGTCTCCCGAAAATGAGCGGGAGCGTAAAAGAACTCTACATCATCAACTGACTGAGAAATCTTCGGTAGTTGAGCAAGGTGTTGTTGATGTTTATTACGCTTAAATTTTGACAACATCACAGTGCGTTTCTTCTCTGTTCATTGAAGGGTTGTCTGTACCATGCAAACAACATAAGCGGACAATGATACCACCAGTCCCGTCCAAAGTGGGTAACATTTCCAGTAGCTTACTCGCGTTTGTCCGCTGATGTCAGACTGAGAGACAAGGCCACAATACCTTCGTCCAGCTGAATATCAACGTCAAACCCAAGTTTTCGCGCCAGGGTCACCATACCGCGATTGTTAGGCATAGTAATGCCATTAAGGCGTAATAATCCGTGATCCCGCGTATAACTGATGAGTTTTTCCAGCAGTCGTCTTCCGAGCCCCAGACCTTTAAGATCGGAGCGTACCAGCACGGCAAATTCCGCATCGACGTTATCTGGATCAGAAATCGCACGCGTGACGCCGAGGATCTCATCCCCCTCTTCGTTGCGACGAACGGCAACAAACGCCATTTCTCGATCGTAGTCGATCTGGGTCATATTGGCTAAATCATCGTGGGTAAATTCGTTGATTTCGCTAAAATAGCGATAATAAAGATCTTCTTTCGTGACCTGAGAGATAAACGTCCGCAGCTGGGGCTCATCTTCCGGCAGAATAGGGCGGAACAGGGCGCGCTCCCCATTTTTCATCTCGACCCACTCCTCCAGCTGAAGGGGATAGGGGCGGATTGCCAGGCGGCTCTCGCTGTCGCCTTCGAATGGCGCGATATCCAGGGTCACGTCCAGCGCCGTAAACTCATTGCCGGAGGCAAGCAGGGGATGAATGTCCAGCCGCTGGATCTCGGCACAATCCACGATCAGGTTAGACACCTGTACCAGGAACTGGCTTAACCCGGCAATGTCGAGCGGACGCAGCGCGCTCCGGCCGCGGATCTTTTTACTTTTAATCGCCTGAATGATCAGATAACGCGCCAGGTTCATGTTCAGCGGCGGTAAAGCCACCACCGCCTGCTCCTCCGGACGCCACTCAACGCCGCCTTCACCCAGCATGATGAGCGGGCCGAAGACGGGATCGTGTTCGACCACCACCCGTAATTCCTGAGCCCCTGCGCGGTTTGCCATGCTTTGCACCAGCAATCCGTGGATCCTTGCCTGTGGCCAGGCCATTTTGACCCGGTCGAAAATGGCGTCCGCTGCCTGCTGCACCTCTGCAGCCGTCCGCAGGTAGAGCATCACCCCCTGAACGTCAGACTTGTGCGGGATATCCGGGGAACGCAGCTTCAGGGCAACCGGGTAGCCAATCTGCTCGGCAATATGCACGGCCTCAGCGCTGTCGCTGGCGATCCAGGTTGGCAGGGTCTGCATCCCGTAGCTGCCCAGAATCGGCTGGACCTCATGCGTATCCAGCGACGTCGCGCCCTCTTCAATAGCCCGCTGCAACAGCCGGTGAACGTCGACGGTGTTTGCCGTCAGGTTACCGGGCAACGCTGGCGTTTCACGGAGCTGCTTCTGGTTGCGGCGATATTCCACCATATGCATAAAGGCGGTGATGGTACCTTCCGGCGTGCGGTAGGTTGGCAGCCCGGCCTCGCTGAACAGGCGTCGCGCCTCCTGCGAAGAAAATTCACCGCACCAGTTGGTCAGCAGGGTGACATATTTGCCTCTCGGATGGTTGCGCACGGCCTCAATGAGCGCGCGCGCGCTTTCGCTGCCCGGCGCGACCGCGCTGGGGGAGTGGATAATCATCAGCGCGTCGAAATCCTGGCTATCCAGCAAAATGGAAATCGCCTTGATATAGCGATCGCTGCTGGCATCGTCGCGCAAATCAAGCGGATTGCCGGGCGACACGCTGGCCGGAAGCGCGTCTTTCAGGCGCTGCAGCGTCTCTTCACTCAGCGTTGCCAGCTTGCCGAAGCGTCGCCACAGCTCGTCAAGGGCGAGCGCGGCAGGGGCAGCACCGTTACTGACAATCATTAACTTCTCGCCGCGCAACGGACGCATGTGGCTGAGCGTTTCAACGGCGGAAAAAAGCTCGTGCGTATCCTGCACCCGCAGCAAACCGGCGCGCTGTATGGCGGCATCCCAGGCGGGATCCATACCGGAATGCGAATGCAGCAGACGCTGTGCGGCAGGGCTGCGCCCGCTCTTGATCACCAGGATCGGCTTATTGCGCGACGCGCTTCGCGAAGCCGAGACAAAACGACGCGCGTCGCTGAGGTGCTCAAGGTAAAGCAGGATCGCGCTGGTTTTGCCGTCACGCGCCAGAAAATCCAGCAGCTCGTCAACGTCGATATCCAGGCTGTCGCCGAGGGCAATGAAGTAGGAGAATCCCATTTCACGCTGCTGCGCCCAGTCGAGGATGGTGTTCGATACCGCAGCCGACTGCGAGATAAACGCGAGTTTGCCTTTGCGGATTGGCACCGGGGAGAAGCTGGCGTTCAGCCCCTGCCAGGGGGCGAGCAGCCCCAGGCTGTTTGGCCCGAGAATGCGCATTTGATAGCGGCTGGCGCAGGTCAGAAGCTCGGCCTTCTGTTCAGGCGGAGACGAGAGAATAATGCAGGTTTTACACCCCTTCTTGCCGAGTGATTCCAGCAGCTCCGGGTTGCGCGTTGCGTTTGTGCAGAGTACGGCAAGGTCCGGTACGAAAGGCAGGCTCTGTACATCAGGCCATGCCAGCACCCCCTGCACGGCCTTATACGCTGGCGTGACGGGCATGACGGGGCCATTAAAGCCCCCGGCCAGCAGGTTGCGCATCATCAGATAGCCAGCACGATCCGGTTTCATTGATGCGCCGATAACGGCAATGGATTTGGGACGAAGTAGCGCTTCTAACCCTCGCTGGCTCATGCAGGCCTCCTGTGAATGCAAGCGACCTGATGATTTTAAACGCTTTCCGTCTCGGCTGCTGTGACGCTCCCCTTATGAACGGTTTTTCCCGCCAGATAGCGTTCCCGGAAACAGGAGAAATGGGCGCCCAGGGCGCCAGCCGCAGGGGTATCACCGGCTAAATCCAGCAGCGCAATGGCCACTTCGGCAGTGCAGTATTGCCCGTCAGCATGCGCTTCACGCAGGCGGTATGCAGAAACGCGGGAAAGATCGACAGAAATCACCGGCAGCGCGTCGAGATAGGGGCTTTTACGAAACATTTTTCGCGCTTCGGTCCAGGTGCCGTCTAGCATAATAAATAGCGGCGGCTTACCGGATGGCGGACTCGAAAGCACCTGACGATCGGCACCTGCATATGACGCGGGGAAAACGACCATCGGCTGATAGTCCGGGTTGGCCACCAGGTCGAGCAGGGCCTGAGGCGGCTCCGTACGGGACCACTGAAACGCCGCGGTATCCGGCAGAATATCGGCGATAAGACGCCCCGTATTGCTGGGCTTCATCGGCTCGGTATCGAACATGACCAGACAAAAACGGCTCTGTGCCGAACTCGGTGCCAGCGTCTCGCACAGGCAAACCTTCAGCGGCAGCAGGCAGCGCTGACAGCGGCGAATACGGTTGCCCCGGGCAAGGAACGGTCGGGTAGCGCGCGCAAGGCGTTCGGCGCGTAATTGTAGAACGGCGTTATCAGTCATGGGCGAAATGCAGGAAAAACCCTATTTTCGCAGAGGCGGGAGCAGGGCACAAGGTGTGCCCCGTGAATGTTACAGCGACTCGTTTAACCAGCTTTCAAAAGGCGCTTTTGGCACCGCGCCGTTGAGCATGTCGATCACCTCGCCATTTTTGAAAATCATTATGGTCGGAATGCTGCGAATGCGAAAACGGGCGCTCAGTTCAGGTTCGGCTTCCGTGTTAACCTTAACGAAACGTATTTTTCCGCTGCGCTCTTCTGCCACGTCTTCGAAAATCGGCGCGAAGCTACGGCATGGGCCGCACCATGGTGCCCAGAAGTCGACAACAACGGGCAGATCGTCCTTGAGGAGTTTGTCCAGCGTAGCACCCGTCGCGTTAATGACATCGCCATCAAACAATTCATGGCCGCAACGTCCGCATTTCGCACCATCTTCTATCCGATCGTCCGGAATGCGGTTAAGAGCCTGACAGTTGGCACATACGGTATTCATAACTAACCTCTGATAGAGCCGTGGGACAGCGGCAAAACGCCGATAATGTTTCTAATATGTTACATATTATCAATGAGCCTGTTTGAAACAACAATGCGTTTTATTCAATGAGAACAATAGTCGCAGGCTTTTGTACGAAATTATGGCTATGCGCTGGCACATCGGGTAATCTGCGCGCTTCGCGCAGCGCTGGTGGAGAAAAGCATGAACGACGAAATGAAAAACAAAAGCGGCAAGGTCAAAGTGATGTATGTCCGCAGTGATGATGACTTTGATAAACGCACCCAAAATCCGCGTACCGGAAAAGGTGGCGGGCGTCCGGCGTCTTCTCGTGCAGACGGTGGCCGTCGCCCCGCCCGCGATGACAGAAATACCCGCGGTGATGACCGCAAACGTGACGATCGCAAACGCGATGACCGTCCTCGCTCCGACCGCCCACGCAGTGACCGTCCACGTGATGACTTCTCACGTGATAACGCCTCCCCGTGGCGCACCGTTTCTCGCGCACCTGGCGATGAGACGCCGGAAAAAGCCGATCACGGCGGTATCAGCGGTAAAAGCTTTATCGACCCGGAAGTGCTGCGCCGCCAGCGTGCGGAAGAGACCCGAGTGTACGGTGAAAACGCCTGCCAGGCGCTGTTCCAGAGCCGTCCTGAGTGCATCGTCCGCGCCTGGTTTATCCAGAGCGTGACCCCGCGCTTCAAAGAAGCGCTGCGCTGGATGGCCGCGAACCGCAAAGCCTATCACGTTGTGGATGATGCCGAGCTGACCAAAGCCTCCGGCACTGAACACCACGGCGGCGTCTGCTTCCTGATCAAAAAACGTAACGGCACGACCGTGCAGCAGTGGGTTAGCCAGGCGGATGCCGATGACTGCGTGCTGGCGCTGGAAGATGTGGGCAACCCGCATAACCTGGGCGCAATGATGCGTAGCTGCGCGCACTTTGGCGTGAAAGGCGTGCTCTTGCAGGATGCCGCGCTGCTGGAGTCCGGCGCCGCGATCCGTACGGCGGAAGGCGGAGCCGAGCACGTACAGCCGATCACCGGCGACAGCGTGCTGGACGCTCTCGAGCAGTTCCGTAAAGCGGGCTACGCTATTGTGACCACCTCGAGCCATGCCGGTACCCCGCTGTTTAAAGCGACGCTGCCACGCAAGATGGTGCTGGTGCTGGGTCAGGAACGCGATGGTCTGTCTGATGCGGCGCTCTCCAGTGCGGATCTGAGCGTCTCAATCGATGGGACGGGCAACGTGGAAAGTCTGAACGTATCCGTTGCGACCGGCGTGCTGCTGGCCGAGTGGTGGCGTCAGAATAAGGCCTAAGCCTCTTAATGTGCCGGGTTTGACCCGGCACATTCAAATACTACTCGCTCTCTGCCGGTAACACAGGCATCCAGTCAATCGGCGTTTCGCCCCGTTTTTCCAGCCATTCATTCGCCAGAACAAAATGATTACTGCCAAAGAAACCGCGATGTGCAGACAGCGGTGACGGGTGCGGCGCTTTCAACACGTGATGACGCTGACGGTCGATAATCGCCCCTTTCTTCTGCGCATGCGATCCCCAGAGTAAAAACACCACCCCTTCACGATGTTCGTTGATCAGGCTGATGACTTTATCGGTGAACGTCTCCCAGCCCAGGCTGGCGTGCGAGTGCGCCTGGCCCGCCCGGACGGTGAGTACCGTATTCAGTAACAGCACGCCCTGACGCGCCCAGCTTTCCAGGTAGCCATGGTTTGGCCGGGTAAAACCGGGCACGGTTCCTTCAAGCTCTTTATACATGTTGAGCAGAGAAGGGGGGATCGCCACGCCGGGACGGACGGAAAACGCCAGCCCATGCGCCTGGCTCGGGCCGTGATAGGGATCCTGGCCCAGAATCACCACCTTCACATCGCTCAGCTCGGTGTAGCGAAAGGCGTTGAACACGTCCTTCTGCGGCGGGTAAATCGTCTGTCCTGACAGACGTTCAGCCGCAACGGTGCTGAGCGTATTGATAAAGTAAGGTTGCTGCTTTTCTTCTGCCAGCACGTCATGCCAGGTTAAAGGTGTCGTCATCTCGCTCTCCTGCGAATCTCAATCTGTGCCTAGCTTACCTGTTTAACCCCGGTGAGCAAAATTACGCGCCGAAATGCGCGCTAAGTGGCTAAATTTCTTTTGAAAAGATACAGAGTAAGTTGAATTGGTAAGGTTGTAAAATTGATCTAAAACAATAAATTCAAACCACACTCTTTATGTGGTTGGTGTTTTTGTTGATTTAAATCAATAAATCACCGAGGTGTGAATGATATATATACACACAAGAAACAATGGTTTTACCAATTGGCCGCGAGAGGCCGACATCAGTTAATGTAGCCTAGGGAGGCAACACATGATTACAGGTATCCAGATTACTAAAGCTGCAAATGACGATCTGCTCAACTCTTTCTGGCTGCTGGACAGCGAGAAGAATGAAGCGCGCTGCGTCGTTGCGAAAGCGGGCTTTGCCGAAGATGAAATCGTGCCGGTGAGCAAACTGGGCGAAATCGAGTACCGTGAAATTCCAATGGAAGTGAAACCGGAAGTGCGCGTGGAAGGGGGTCAGCACCTGAACGTTAACGTTCTGCGCCGCGAAACGCTGATGGACGCGGTTGAGCACCCGGAAAAATACCCGCAGCTGACCATTCGCGTGTCCGGCTATGCGGTTCGCTTCAACTCCCTGACCCCAGAACAGCAGCGCGACGTTATCGCGCGTACCTTTACTGAAAGCCTGTAAGGCTTCAGCTACGGGGGGGGAATAAAAAAGCCGGGGAAATCCCCGGCTTTTTCTTACTCTTCGGTTTTTGTCTCTGGTGCGGCAGAGCTTGGCTTACGGCGCTTACCAATATTCTTGGTATCGCGGTGACGCTGCTTCACGCGCGGCTTCTCTTTTTCTTTCTCTTTTCTCTCAGCACGTTTCGCGAGCGCTTTCTTGGACGGTTTGCCCGTCATTTTTTCACTCGGCGCACGCGTGGTTGGGCGCAGGCCATCAATAACGCGCGCTTTCAGCGGCTCATCAACGTAGCGGCCAATTTTCTGCAGCAGCAGGTAGTCATGCGCTTCAACCAGTGAAATCGCAATCCCTTTGCGGCCCGCGCGACCGGTACGGCCAATACGGTGCAGGTAGGTATCGCCGCTGCGCGGCATATCGAAGTTAATGACGTGACTGACGTCAGGGATGTCGATCCCGCGTGCGGCAACGTCAGTCGCAACCAGCACGTTAACGCGACCGTCGGTCAGACGCTTAATGCCTTCGGTACGCTTGATCTGCGCCATCTCGCCTTCAAGATAGCAGTTGTTGATCCCGGCGTTACGCAGCATCTCAGCCAGCTCGTGCACGCGCTCGCGCTTACGCACAAACACGATGGTGCGCAGCGCATCTTCCTGCTTCAGCAGGTGCTTCAGCAATTCGACCTTGTGCTCAAGGTTATCCGCGCGGTAGTACCACTGGTGGATCTTCTTACGCTCACGCGTGGACGGCGTAGCCGATACTTCCACCGGATCTTCCAGCAGACGCTCTGCGAAGTCTTTAATCGCTTCCCCTTCGAGGGTGGCAGAGAACAGCATCGTCTGGTTACGCCAGCGCGTTTCACCCGCAATATGCTCGATATCCTGTGCGAAGCCCATGTCCAGCATGCGGTCGGCTTCGTCGAGGATCAGCGTTTCAACCGCGCGGCAGTCAAAGTTCTCTTCTTTAATGTACTGCAGCAGGCGGCCCGTCGTTGCCACGACGATATCCTGGTTTTCGCTGAACACTTCGGCGTGGTTCATGTACGCAACGCCGCCGGTGATGGTGGCGATATCCAGATGGGTATTTGCCGCGAGTTCACGCGCGTGATCGGCAACCTGCATGGCCAGCTCGCGCGTAGGCGTCAGGATTAAAATACGCGGCGGGCCAGATTTTTTACGCGGAAAGTCGAGCAGATGCTGCAACACAGGCAGCAAATAGGCTGCTGTCTTCCCCGTGCCGGTTGGCGCAGAACCGAGCACATCGCGGCCCTCAAGCGCAGGCGGAATGGCCGCAGCCTGAATGGCGGTCGGGCGTGTAAAGCCTTTGCTCTCAAGTGCATTGAGCAGGCTTTCATCGAGTTCAAGTTCGGAAAAAGTCGTTACAGTCATGTTCTACCTCTGTGTGGGGCGCTGATTATAGACGTTACGGCTGTAATCTTCATCTGTTTGTATGGATATCGCTTTTCGGCCACTTCGCTTTCCCCTATGCTACTCCAGTTTCACTTAGAAGGTTGCCCCGACATGTCTCAACTCAAAGCGCAGCTGCGCCGCGATGGTTTTACGTTCAAACAATTTTTTGTCGCCCACGATCGCTGTGCCATGAAGGTCGGTACCGACGGTATTTTACTGGGGGCGTGGGCCCCTGTCGCAGGCGTTAAGCGTATTCTTGATATTGGTACCGGCAGCGGGCTGGTGGCGTTGATGCTGGCGCAGCGAACTGAAGAACATGTCACCATTGATGCCGTCGAGCTGGATGTACAGGCCGCAGAGCAGGCGAGTGATAATATGGCCGAATCTCCCTGGGCCGCCCGCATGAAAGTGGAATGCGCGGACGTGCTCGCCTGGGCGCCTGAACAAACCGCGCGTTACGATCTGATCGTCAGCAACCCTCCCTACTACGCGCCCGGCGTTGAGTGCGGGACTCCCGAGCGTGAACAGGCGCGTTATACCGGCTCTCTCGATCATAAGGCGCTGCTCACCAGTGCGGCAGAACTCATCTCCGAAGAAGGTTTTTTCTGCGTGGTCCTGCCGGAGAGCACCGGCAATACCTTCATCGCTATCGCGCAGGAGATCGGCTGGACGTTACGTCTGCGTACCGATATTTCGGATACGGAAGGCCGACTGCCGCACCGCGTGCTGCTGGCGCTCTCGCCGAAAGAGGGTGAATGCTTTAATGACCGGATGGTGATCCGCGGGCCAGACCAGCGTTATTCCGAAGATTACACTGCCCTGACCCAGGCGTTTTATCTGTTTATGTAAACCTGAGGGGCGAGGATCGAGGGGCCGGATACAGCAAGCCGATCCGGGTAGTCCAGGTTATAGTGCAATCCGCGGCTCTCCTTACGCATCATCGCACAGCGAACGATCAGTTCGGCAACCTGCACCAGATTGCGCAGCTCCAGCAGATTATTGGATACGCGGAAATTGGCATAATACTCATCTATCTCCTGCTGCAGCATGGTGATGCGGCGCAAGGCGCGTTCCAGACGTTTCGTGGTGCGCACAATCCCGACGTAGTCCCACATAAATAGCCGCAGCTCATGCCAGTTGTGCTGGATCACGACCAGCTCGTCCGGATTCTCCACGCGGCTTTCATCCCAGGCAGGCAGGTGCTCTGTCTCGCGGGCGTAGGGCATGCGCCTGGTGATATCTTCTGCGGCAGACCAGCCGTACACCAGGCACTCAAGCAGCGAGTTAGAGGCCATACGGTTCGCGCCGTGGAGCCCGGTAAAGCTGACCTCACCGATGGCATACAGGCCATCCACGTCGGTACGTCCATGATCGTCAACCATCACGCCACCGCAGGTATAGTGGGCGGCTGGCACAATGGGCACCGGATCGCGGGTCAAATCAATCCCCAGGCTCAGCAGCTTTTCGTAAATCATCGGGAAATGCTGGCGAATGAACGCTGCTGGCTTATGGCTGATATCGAGGTACATGCATTCCACGCCAAGGCGCTTCATTTCGTGGTCGATGGCGCGGGCAACGATATCGCGCGGGGCCAGTTCGCCCCGGGCGTCAAAGTCGGGCATAAAGCGGGTGCCGTCAGGGCGTTTCAGATAGGCGCCTTCGCCGCGCAGGGCTTCCGTGAGCAAGAAGTTGCGCGCCTGAGGGTGGAACAGGGCGGTTGGGTGAAACTGATTAAATTCGAGGTTTGCCACCCGGCAGCCGGCGCGCCAGGCCATCGCGATACCGTCGCCGGAGGCAATGTCCGGGTTCGTGGTGTACTGATACACTTTTGAGGCACCGCCCGTGGCCAGCACCACGGCCTTCGCCCGGCAGGTTTCCACCTTCTCTTTATTGCGGTTCCAGACCCACGCCCCCACCACGCGACGCGTGCCCGGCAGGCCAATTTTGTCGGAGATAATCAGGTCAACGGCATTACTTCGTTCAAGCACCCGAATATTTGGATGACTCAGCGCTTTGCCAACCAGCGTGGTCTCCACTGCTTTACCGGTGGCATCCGCAGCGTGCAGGATGCGGCGGTGGCTATGACCGCCTTCGCGCGTCAGGTGGTAGCTCTCTTCACCGTTGGGGTGAACCTGCGTATCGAATAAGACGCCCTGGTCGATGAGCCACTGAACGCAGTGACGGGCATTGCTGGCGACAAACTCTGCGGCGTGCGGATCCACGATCCCGGCCCCGGCAATCAGCGTGTCTTCTACGTGGGATGCAATGCTGTCCGTCTCGTCAAACACGGCGGCAATCCCGCCCTGGGCATAAAACGTAGAACCTTCACTTATCGGTCCTTTACTCAGAACGATAACGTTTTGATGCTCCGCCAGGCGCAGCGCCAGAGAGAGACCGGCAGCGCCGCTGCCGACGATCAGGACATCACAATGCAGTTCAGGTGTTGTATTCATGATTGTTGTTTAATTTACTAAACAGTGTTGAGTCAGAATAGCACCTGAATGCGATTTATCGCACGTTTTTTTTAAAAGATGTTGCAATGGCTAAACGCGTAAGCGGGGGTAAACGGAGGGTAAATGAGTGAAATTATTTTGCGAAGCAGATCGTTAGCGTCAGATTTTGTGGTGAAATAAAGCCTGTGTTGCGTTACTCTTCTGGCGGGAAAAAGATGTTTCTTGTGAGAAAGTGGTGCGTATCGTGAACAGACTTATAATGAGAGAAAATGAACGGTCTGCGGCGCGATGAACAAAAACAAAGGCGTTACGGAACTTATTGACGATCGGACACTCTAATTCGGTGCTTGCTCAAAGTGCGGTATTTTTAGAGTGGCGTTTCGATAACGCGTGGAATTTAGGTTTGGGGAGACATTACCTCGGATGAGCGAGCAGTTAACGGACCAGGTCCTGGTTGAACGGGTCCAGAAGGGAGAGCAGAAAGCCTTTAACCTACTGGTGGTGCGCTACCAGCACAAGGTGGCGAGCCTGGTTTCCCGCTATGTACCGTCAGGTGATGTACCTGATGTGGTGCAAGAGTCTTTTATTAAGGCCTATCGCGCGCTGGATTCTTTCCGGGGAGATAGTGCTTTTTATACCTGGCTGTACCGTATTGCGGTCAATACGGCAAAGAATTATCTGGTCGCTCAGGGCCGTCGTCCACCTTCAAGTGATGTGGACGCAATCGACGCCGAAAACTTCGAAAGTGGCGGCGCATTGAAAGAAATTTCGAACCCTGAGAACTTAATGTTGTCAGAAGAACTGAGACAAATCGTTTTTCGCACGATCGAGTCGCTCCCGGAAGATTTACGCATGGCAATTACGTTACGGGAGCTTGATGGTCTGAGCTATGAAGAGATAGCCGCTATCATGGATTGTCCGGTCGGCACGGTACGTTCACGAATTTTCCGTGCGCGAGAAGCTATTGATAATAAAGTTCAACCGCTTATCAGGCGTTGACGATAGCGGGATACTGGAAAAGGTATTAGGCATGCAGAAAGAAAAACTTTCCGCTTTAATGGATGGTGAAACGGTGGATAGTGAGCTGCTCAACGAGCTGTCTCATTCACCCGAAATGCAAGAGACCTGGGAGAGTTACCATCTCATTCGTGACACCCTTCGCGGTGACACCGGCGAGGTTCTCCATTTCGATATCTCAGCCCGCGTCATGGCGGCGATTGAGAATGAGCCTGTTCATCAGACCACTCCGCTGATTCCTGAAGCTCAACCCGCGCCTCACCAGTGGCAGAAAATGCCGTTCTGGCAAAAGGTGCGCCCGTGGGCCAGCCAGCTTACCCAAATGGGTGTGGCTGCATGCGTATCGCTTGCAGTTATTGTTGGCGTCCAGCACTATAATACTCAGTCTGAAACTAATCAGCAGCCAGAAGCGCCAGTGTTTAACACACTGCCGATGATGGGCAAAGCCAGCCCGGTAAGCCTGGGCGTACCGGCTGATGCTTCCGCCAGCGGCGGTCAGCAACAGCAGGTTCAGGAGCAGCGCCGTCGCATTAATGCGATGTTGCAGGATTACGAGCTGCAGCGTCGACTGCACTCTGAACAGCTTCAGTTTGAGCAGGCGCAGACACAGCAAGCCGCTGTGCAGGTGCCCGGAAACCAAACTTTAGGAACGCAATCGCAGTAATGAAGCAACTTTGGTTCGCCATGTCTCTGATGGCGGGTAGCCTGTTCTTCTCTGCCAACGCCTCGGCTGATGTATCATCCGGGGCGTTGTTGCAGCAAATGAATATGGCCAGCCAGTCACTCAACTACGAGTTGGCATTTATCAGCATCAATAAGCAGGGCGTCGAGTCGTTACGCTATCGTCATGCCCGTCTTGATAATCAGCCGCTCGCCCAGCTTTTACAGATGGATGGCCCGCGTCGGGAAGTTGTCCAGCGTGGTAACGAAATCAGCTATTTCGAGCCCGGTCTGGAGCCTTTCACGCTGAATGGCGACTATATCGTTGATTCTCTGCCGTCGCTCATTTATACCGACTTCAAACGGCTTGCCCCTTACTACGATTTTATTTCGGTAGGGCGTACCCGCATCGCGGACAGGCTGTGCGAGGTGATTCGCGTTGTCGCCCGCGATGGTACGCGCTACAGCTATATCGTCTGGATCGACGCTGAAACCAAACTCCCGATGCGGGTTGACCTCCTTGACCGTGACGGTGAAACGCTGGAACAGTTCCGCGTGATCTCCTTCAGCGTGAACAATCAGGTTGGCAACAGCATGCAAAACCTGGCCAAGGCCAGCCTGCCGCCGCTGCTTTCTGTTCCCGCCGGGGATTCCGTTAATTTCAACTGGGTACCTGCCTGGATCCCTCAGGGGTTTAGCGAAGTGTCCAGCAGCCGTCGCCAGCTGCCAACGATTGAAACGCCGGTGGAATCGCGCCTCTATTCCGACGGTTTGTTCAGCTTCTCGGTGAACATCAACCGCGCAACGGCAAACAGCGCCGAACAAATGCTGCGTACCGGGCGCCGAACGGTGAGCACTACGGTACGCGATAACGCCGAGATCACCATTGTGGGTGAACTTCCTCCGCAAACGGCGAAGCGCATTTCCGACAGCATTAAATTCAGGGCTGCACAATGATCAAAGAGTGGGCGACGGTCGTCTCGTGGCAGAACGGCATTGCGCTGGTGAGCTGCGATGTCAAAGCCTCATGTAATAGCTGCGCATCACGCGCCGGCTGCGGTAGCCGCGTGCTGAATAAGCTCGGGCCGCAAACCTCGCACACGATTTCTGTACCCAGCGAACAGCCGCTGATGGCGGGGCAGAAGGTCGAGCTGGGCATTGCGGAAGGCAGCCTGCTCAGCTCCGCCATGCTGGTGTATCTCTCTCCGCTGGTCGGGCTGTTTATCATGGGCGGCCTTTTCCAGATGCTGTTCGGTACCGATGTGGCCGCCATGTGCGGGGCCGCTTTGGGAGGCGTTGGCGGGTTCTGGCTGGCTAAAGGCCTCTCTCCGAGGCTCGCCGCGCGCGAGGAGTGGCAGCCTGTCATTCTTAGCGTGGGGCTGGCGCCAGATCAGCTTCGTGTTGAAACGCTCTCTTCTGAGGCCCGGTGATCCATCGGGCTTTATCATTTTTTACACCCTAAAACAGAAAACGTCCTTTCTTCACGCTATACCTGTCTCTAAGTGCATTTCCAGGTAGCGAGGATGTAGTGTAGAATGCTGCGTTTTCGCACTGAAAAACGTCAGGCTAAGAACAGCGGCCTCCAGGAATTCGTAAGGCATAATTATTTAACTATATGAAGAACATACGTAACTTTTCGATCATTGCTCACATTGACCACGGTAAGTCGACGCTGTCTGACCGTATTATCCAGATTTGCGGTGGCCTGTCTGATCGTGAAATGGAAGCCCAGGTTCTGGACTCCATGGACCTGGAACGCGAACGCGGTATCACCATCAAGGCGCAGAGCGTCACGCTGGATTACAAAGCGGCTGATGGCGAAACCTATCAGCTGAACTTTATCGACACCCCAGGCCACGTTGACTTCTCCTATGAGGTTTCACGCTCGCTCGCGGCCTGTGAAGGCGCGCTGCTGGTGGTGGATGCCGGGCAGGGCGTAGAAGCCCAGACCCTGGCAAACTGCTACACCGCGATGGAAATGGATCTCGAGGTTGTGCCGGTTCTGAATAAAATCGACCTGCCGGCCGCCGATCCTGAGCGCGTAGCGGAAGAGATTGAAGATATCGTCGGCATTGACGCGACCGATGCGGTGCGCTGCTCCGCGAAAACCGGCGTCGGCGTGACCGACGTGCTGGAACGCCTGGTGCGTGATATTCCGGCCCCGGAAGGCGATCCGGATGCCCCGCTGCAGGCGCTGATTATCGACTCCTGGTTCGATAACTATCTGGGCGTTGTCTCGCTGGTGCGTATTAAAAACGGCACCATGCGTAAAGGCGACAAAATCAAGGTGATGAGTACCGGGCAGGTCTACAACGCCGACCGTCTGGGTATCTTCACGCCAAAACAGGTTGACCGCACCGAGCTGACGTGCGGCGAGGTAGGCTGGCTGGTCTGCGCCATTAAAGACATCCTCGGCGCGCCGGTGGGCGATACCCTGACCGGTGCGCGTAACCCAGCAGATAAAGCGCTGCCGGGCTTTAAAAAGGTGAAACCGCAGGTTTACGCGGGCCTGTTCCCGGTCAGCTCTGACGACTACGAAAACTTCCGCGACGCGCTTGGTAAGCTGAGCCTGAACGATGCCTCCCTGTTCTACGAGCCAGAAAGCTCAACGGCGCTGGGCTTCGGCTTCCGCTGCGGCTTCCTCGGCCTGCTGCACATGGAGATCATTCAGGAGCGTCTGGAGCGTGAATACGATCTGGATCTGATCACCACGGCACCTACCGTAGTCTATGAGGTTGAAACCACCTCGAAAGAAGTGATCTACGTCGACAGCCCGTCCAAGCTGCCACCGCTGAACAACATTCACGAGCTGCGTGAGCCGATTGCCGAGTGTCACATGCTGCTGCCGCAGGAGTTCCTGGGTAACGTCATTACGCTGTGTATTGAGAAGCGCGGCGTGCAGACCAACATGGTTTACCACGGTAACCAGGTGGCGCTGACCTACGAAATCCCGATGGCGGAAGTGGTCCTCGATTTCTTCGACCGTCTGAAGTCCACCTCCCGTGGCTATGCGTCACTGGACTACAACTTCAAACGCTTCCAGGCTTCTAACATGGTGCGCGTGGACGTGCTGATCAACGGCGAGCGTGTGGATGCGCTGGCGCTGATCACCCACAACGATAATGCGCCGTACCGCGGCCGCGAGCTGGTTGAGAAGATGAAAGATCTGATCCCGCGTCAGCAGTTCGATATCGCGATTCAGGCGGCCATTGGCAACCACATTATCGCGCGCTCAACCGTGAAGCAGCTGCGTAAAAACGTTCTGGCGAAGTGCTATGGCGGTGACGTCAGCCGTAAGAAAAAGCTGCTGCAGAAGCAGAAAGAAGGTAAGAAGCGTATGAAGCAGGTCGGTAACGTCGAGCTGCCGCAGGAAGCATTCCTTGCCATTCTTCATGTTGGTAAAGACGGCAAATAACCCTAAGGAGTTGGCATGGCGAACATGTTTGCCCTGATCCTGGTCATTGCTACCCTGGTGACAGGTCTGCTGTGGTGTCTGGATAAGTTTATCTTCGCCCCAAAACGTCGTGAACGTCAGGCTGCCGCACAGGCAGCCACCGGTGACCAGCTGGATGCGAAAACCCTGAAGAAAGTCGGCCCGAAACCGGGCTGGCTGGAAACGGGCGCGTCGGTATTCCCGGTGCTGGCGATTGTGCTGGTGGTGCGTTCGTTTATTTACGAGCCGTTCCAGATCCCATCCGGTTCAATGATGCCAACGCTGCTGATCGGTGATTTTATTCTGGTGGAAAAGTTTGCCTACGGCATTAAAGATCCTATCTACCAGAAAACGCTGATCGAAACCGGTCATCCGAAACGTGGCGACATCGTGGTGTTCAAATATCCGGAAGATCCGCGCCTGGACTACATCAAGCGCGCGGTAGGTCTGCCGGGTGACAAAGTAACCTACGATCCGGTTGCGAAAGAAGTTACCGTTCAGCCGGGCTGCAGCTCCGGTACCGCATGTGAAAACGCGCTGCCAATCACCTACTCAAACGTTGAGCCAGGTGATTTTGTGCAGACCTTTGCCCGTCGTAACGGCGGCGAAGCGACCAGCGGATTCTTCCAGGTACCGAAAGGCGAAACCAAAGAGAACGGCATCCGTCTGGTTGAACGCAAAGAGACGCTGGGCGACGTGACGCACCGTATCCTCACCGTGCCAATCGCGCAGGATCAGGTGGGGATGTACTATCGCCAGCCGGGCCAGCAGCTGGCGAGCTGGATTGTACCGCCAGGCCATTACTTCATGATGGGTGACAACCGCGATAATTCTGCGGACAGCCGTTACTGGGGCTTTGTGCCGGAAGCGAATCTGGTGGGTAAAGCGACCGCCATCTGGATGAGTTTTGAGAAGCAGGAAGGCGAATGGCCGACCGGTGTACGCCTGAATCGTATTGGCGGAATCCATTAATTCTCACCAAATGAACGCGTAGCCGCTTTAATTAGCGGCTACGTGAATTATTTCCTCGATAAATCTCTTTGAACTAACGACATCCCCTGTCGTTGTGTATAGAATATTCCCCCGAAGTTTAAGGTTGGCCCTGCAAGGGTGCCACGGCACACGAAACCGCGTTGGTTTTCTCAGGTCGGTTTCGTGTGCTGCTTTTTTGACGCATTCATTTATTGGTATCGCATGAACCCCATCGTAATTAATCGGCTTCAACGGAAGCTGGGCTACACTTTTCATCATCAGGAGTTGTTGCAACAGGCATTAACCCACCGCAGTGCCAGCAGCAAACATAACGAGCGACTCGAGTTTTTAGGCGACTCTATTTTAAGTTTCGTGATTGCAAATGCGCTTTATCATCGTTTCCCGCGCGTGGATGAAGGTGATATGAGCCGCATGCGCGCCACGCTGGTTCGGGGGAATACCCTTGCGGAGATCGCGCGCGAATTTGAACTGGGCGAATGTCTGCGTCTTGGACCGGGTGAGCTGAAAAGCGGCGGCTTCCGTCGTGAATCTATTCTTGCCGATACGGTCGAAGCATTAATTGGTGGTGTGTTCCTGGACAGCGATATCCAGACCGTCGAAAAGCTGATCCTGAACTGGTATCAGACCCGTCTGGACGAAATCAGCCCGGGCGATAAACAAAAAGATCCGAAAACGCGTCTGCAGGAATATTTGCAGGGTCGCCATCTGCCGCTGCCATCTTATCTGGTGGTGCAGGTCCGTGGCGAAGCGCACGATCAGGAATTTACCATCCATTGCCAGGTCAGTGGCCTGAGTGAACCGGTGGTGGGCACGGGTTCAAGCCGTCGTAAGGCTGAACAGGCTGCCGCCGAACAGGCGTTAAAAATGCTGGAGCTGGAATGAACGAAGAAAAAACCTATTGCGGATTTATTGCCATCGTCGGACGTCCGAACGTTGGCAAATCCACCCTGCTGAATAATCTGCTTGGGCAGAAGATTTCCATCACCTCGCGTAAGGCGCAGACCACGCGTCACCGCATCGTCGGCATCCATACTGAGGGCGCGTATCAGGCGATCTACGTCGATACCCCGGGCCTGCACATGGAAGAGAAGCGCGCCATCAACCGCCTGATGAACAAGGCGGCGAGCAGCTCGATTGGCGACGTGGAGCTGGTAATTTTCGTTGTGGAAGGCACCCGCTGGACGCCGGACGACGAGATGGTGCTGAACAAGCTGCGTGACGGTAAAACGCCGGTCATCCTCGCGGTTAACAAAGTTGACAACGTGCAGGAAAAGGCCGATCTGCTGCCGCATCTGCAGTGGCTGGGCAGCCAGATGAATTTCCTCGATATCGTTCCGCTGTCTGCTGAGACCGGACTGAACGTGGACACCATCGCGGGCATCGTGCGTAAGCATCTGCCGGAAGCGATTCACCACTTCCCGGAAGACTACATCACCGATCGCTCTCAGCGCTTTATGGCGTCTGAAATCATCCGTGAAAAGCTGATGCGTTTCCTGGGGGCCGAACTGCCGTACTCCGTGACGGTGGAGATCGAGCGTTTCCAGAGCAACGAGCGCGGCGGCTACGACATCAACGGCCTGATCCTCGTTGAGCGAGAAGGGCAGAAGAAGATGGTGATCGGCAACAAAGGGGCCAAGATCAAAACCATCGGTATTGAAGCCCGCAAGGACATGATGGAGATGTTCGAAGCGCCGGTTCACCTCGAACTGTGGGTGAAAGTGAAATCTGGCTGGGCCGATGATGAGCGTGCTCTGCGCAGCCTCGGTTACGGCGAAGACCAGTAACGCAAGACGGCGAGCATATGGATGGATGGCAGCGCGCTTTCGTCCTGCACAGTCGTCCCTGGAGCGAAACCAGCCTGATGCTGGACGTCTTCACGGAAGAGTCGGGTCGCGTGCGCCTTGTTGCCAAAGGCGCACGTTCCAAACGTTCTAATCTGAAAGGTGCGCTGCAGCCCTTCACGCCGCTGCTGGTTCGCTTCGGTGGGCGAGGGGAAGTCAAAACCCTGCGCAGCGCCGAAGCCGTCTCCCTGGCGCTTCCTCTCTCCGGCATCACGCTCTATAGCGGTCTGTACGTCAACGAACTCATCTCACGCGTTCTTGAACATGAGACTCGCTTCTCTGAACTTTTCTTCGATTATCTGCACTGTATCCAGGCGCTGGCTGGCGCAACCGGCACGCCCGAACCCGCGTTGCGGCGTTTTGAGCTGGCGCTGCTGGGGCACCTTGGATACGGCGTAGACTTTCTGCACTGTGCGGGCAGCGGAGACGAAGTAGAAGACTCCATGACCTACCGCTACCGCGAAGAGAAAGGCTTTATCGCCAGCATCGTGATCGACAACAGCACCTTTACCGGGCGCCAGCTCAGGGCGCTGTATGAGCGTGAGTTTCCCGACCAGGACAGCCTGCGCGCTGCAAAACGCTTTACCCGGATTGCCCTCAAGCCGTATCTTGGCGGCAAGCCCTTAAAGAGCCGCGAATTATTCAGGCAGTTTGTGCCGAAACGTTAGACCACAGAATCGAAAAGAAAACCGAGGATTGTCATGGCTGAATTACTGTTAGGCGTCAACATCGATCACATCGCCACGCTGCGTAATGCGCGCGGCACGGCGTATCCCGATCCGGTTCAGGCTGCGTTTATCGCTGAACAGGCTGGCGCCGACGGCATTACCGTTCACCTGCGCGAAGATCGTCGCCACATCACCGATCGCGACGTGCGCATTCTGCGTCAGACGCTCGATACCCGCATGAATCTTGAGATGGCGGTCACCGAAGAGATGCTGGCGATTGCCTGCGAGACCCAGCCGCACTTCTGCTGCCTGGTGCCGGAAAAACGCCAGGAAGTCACGACCGAAGGCGGTCTGGATGTGGCCGGTCAGCTCGACAAAATGCGCGATGCCTGTAAGCGTCTGGCGGATGCCGGTATCCTGGTTTCTCTGTTTATTGACGCCGATTTCACCCAGATTAAAGCGGCAGCCGACGTAGGCGCACCGTATATCGAAATTCACACCGGCTGCTATGCCGATGCCAAAAACGATGAAGAGCAGGCGAAAGAGCTGGCGCGTATCGCCAAAGCGGCCACCTACGCGGCGAGCCTGGGCCTGAAGGTCAATGCCGGTCACGGCCTGACCTACCATAACGTGAAGGCCATTGCCGCCATTCCGGAAATGCACGAGCTGAATATCGGCCACGCCATTATTGGCCGTGCGGTGATGAGCGGCCTGAAAGAGGCGGTTTCAGAGATGAAGCGCCTGATGCTGGAAGCGCGTCAGTAATGGCCATTCTGGGCTTAGGCACCGATATCGTAGAAATAGCCCGCATTGAAGCGGTGATCGCCCGCAGCGGCGAGCGCCTGGCAAGACGGGTGCTGAGCGATAACGAGTGGGCCATCTGGGAAACGCATCAGCAGCCGGTGCGTTTTCTGGCGAAGCGCTTTGCGGTAAAAGAGGCGGCCGCCAAAGCCTTCGGGACCGGCATTCGTAACGGTCTGGCGTTTAACCAGTTTGAAGTGTTTAACGATGAGCTGGGTAAGCCAAGCCTACGTTTATGGGGCGAGGCGCAAAAGCTGGCGGAGAAGCTGGGCGTGAATCATATGCACGTGACGATCGCGGATGAACGCCACTACGCCAGCGCAACGGTGATTATCGAAAGCTAAAGCTTGTCCGCGTGGTGCATCAGGACAAACTTATCCCACAGCTGCTCTTCGCTCTCGACGTGTGCCGGATCCTTCAGGATGGTATTCGGGATCGGGCACACCTTCTGGCAGGTCGGCGTCTCATAGTGGCCGATGCATTCCGTGCAGCGGTCGCTGTTAATCTCATAAATGCTGTCGCCCATCGAAATGGCCTGGTTCGGGCATTCGGGCTCGCACATATCGCAATTGATGCATTTTTTGGTAATTAACAGCGCCATCAGGAAATTCTCAGAAACAACACAAACTGGGCGGGCATTATACGCGTCAAACCAGTTTCTTTACCAGTTCTTCGCTGTGGCGAATGCGCTCGGGCGCGTGCTCCAGATCCTGCTGCACCAGGGCCATAAACAGCAGGTCCGTCAGCATCATTTGTGCACTGGTGGACGAGATCGCCGCGCTGCGCGTGGCCTGCTCTTCGGCTATGGTATATAAACAGCGCGTTGCCCGCTGCTGCAGGGCATTCGGCGAAAATCCGGTGATCGCCAGAATTTTACCCCCGACGCGCAGCGCTTCATCGGTGGCCATGTTGATTTCACGGCGCTCGCCGGAGTAGGAGATCGCCAGCAGCAGATCGTCAGGATCCATCGCCTGCACGGTCGCCAGCAGGGCGTGCATATCCTGCTCGACGATGGCGTTAAGGCCAATTTTTGTCAGCTTCCAGCCAAAATTGCGCGCCACAAGGCCGGACGCGCCGATGCCGGTCAGAATAATCCGCCGCGCGCCGCGCAGCATCGCCACGCTCTCCAGCAGCTTCTCTTCCGTGTTCACATCGAGCGTCGCATGCATGGCCGCCACGTTCTCTTTGATCAGCTTTTCGCCGACCAGCCGCATCGGATCATCGCCGCGGATCTGATTATGCACCGGCATTGACTGCGGGTTGGGGTTGCTCACCAGCGCTTCACTGATCGCCAGCTTGAGGGCGGGGAACCCCTTAAAGCCGATCTTCTGGGCAAATTTCACCACGCTGGACTGGCTCACCCCGGCTTCACTCGCCAGCTGCTGCGAGCTGAGATGGCGCGCGCGATCGGGTTGAGAAAGCAGAAAATCCGCCAGCTTCTTGTCGCTTTGGGCAAAGCCGGCATAGCGCTGGCGAATGCGAATTAAACAGTTCATACGGTCTCCTGGCGAAAATGTGATTATCTGCGCAAATACGAATTTTGCTCGCCTGAATGAATTTTATATTCCATTATAGTGTGATTATTATGAATTAAAAATTCTTGAGGTACAAAAATGAATCTTGGCTCACTTGTTTCTGAAACGCGTAACCCGCAAACCATGGATCTGGACGCGCTCTCCACCCTGGAGCTGGTTAACCGCTTTAATCAACAGGATACGCTGGTCGCGCAGGCAGTGAAAGAGACATTACCTGAGGTCGCGAAGGCGGTCGATGCGGCGGCGGAGGCCCTCAAGGCCGGGGGGCGCATTATCTACATGGGGGCAGGCACCAGCGGGCGTCTTGGGGTGCTGGATGCGTCAGAATGTCCGCCAACCTTCGGGGTGCCGCATGGTCTGGTGGTCGGGCTGATTGCCGGCGGGCCCGGCGCGCTGCTGAAGGCCGTGGAAGGGGCGGAAGATAACAAACAGCTGGGTGAAGATGACCTGAAAGCCCTGAACCTTACCGCGCAGGATCTGGTGGTCGGGCTGGCGGCATCCGGGCGCACGCCGTACGTCATTGGCGGGCTGGAATACGCCAACCGGACAGGCTGCACCACGGTGGCCATCTCCTGTAATCCCGGCTCCCCGATTGCGCAGGTGGCCGCTATCGCCATCTCTCCGGTGGTCGGGCCGGAAGCGCTCACCGGCTCCACGCGCCTGAAGTCCGGGACCGCGCAAAAGCTGGTGCTCAATATGATCTCCACCGGCGCGATGGTGAAGTTCGGCAAGGTGTATCAGAACCTGATGGTGGATATGCAGGCCACTAACGTCAAGCTGGTGGACAGAGCCTGCCGCATGGTGATGGAGGCGACGGGCGCAGGCCGCGAGGAGGCGGAAGCGGTACTCAAGCAGACCGATCACGATGTTAAACCGGCCATTCTGATGATCTTAAGCGGGCTGGATGCGGCGAGCGCGCGAGCCAGACTCGCTGCGCATAACGGCTTCTTACGGGCGGCATTAGAAAACTAACAGAGGCGTCTATGGACAAAACAGCAGCGCTCGCCAGCGATATCCTGCAGGGGATTGGCGGGGAAAAAAATATTCAGCGTCTCGAAAACTGCATGACGCGCGTGCGCGTCGAGGTGCATAACGACGACCAGCTTGACGTGCCGCGCCTGAAGCAACTGTCCGGCGTCAGCGGCTATGTGAAACAGGGCCAGCAGCATCAGCTGATCGTCGGGCCCGGTAAAGCGGCGCAGGTTGTTGACGCCATGCGCGCGCTGATGGGCGGCGGGGCAAGCGTGTCGATCGACGATGCTGAGCGCACCAAAGCGCAGGCAAAGGCCAAATACAAAGCCCCTATGAGCGACGCGCTGCGACAGCTGGCAAACGTCTTCATTCCGCTAATCCCGGCGTTTATCGCCTCAGGCCTGATCACCGGGATCATCAATATCCTTAAGCGGCCGGATATTGTCGGGGATTTCGCCACGCAGTATCCGAACCTGCTGGGGATTCTCGGGATCTTCGGCAGCGCGGTGTTCGCCATCATGAACATTCTGGTGGGGGTGAATACCGCGAAGGTGTTTGGCGGATCGCTGGCGATGGGCGGCGTGATGGCGGGCATCTTGTCCAGCCCGCAGCTGGCGCAGATCACGCTGTTTGGCGAGGCGCTTCAGCCCGGCCGCGGCGGGGTGATCGCCGTGCTGCTGGTGGTTATCCTGATGTGCTGGATCGAGAAAAGGCTGCGCGCGGTTCTGCCTGGCTCGATCGAGCTGATCCTTAACCCGCTGTTAACCACCTTAATCACCGGCAGCGTAGCCATTGTCGCCCTTCAGCCGTTAGGCGGGTGGATCTCGGAAGCCATCGCCCACGGCGCCTCTCTGGCGATCGACCGTGGTGGGTTATTAGTGGGCGCGGTGCTGTCGGGTACCTTCCTGCCGCTGGTGCTGACCGGCCTCCATCAGGGGCTGGTGCCAATCCACGTTGAGCTGGTGCAGGCGCATGGCTATAACGCGCTTTTGCCTATTCTGTCGATGGCGGGCGTGGGGCAGGTCGGCGCGGCGATTGCCATACTGATGAAAACCCGCAACGCGCGTCTGAAAAAAGTGATTAAAGGCGCGCTCCCGGTCGGCCTGCTCGGGATTGGCGAGCCGCTGATTTTTGGCGTCACGCTGCCGCTGGGTAAACCGTTTCTCGCGGCCTGCCTGGGCGGCGCGGTAGGCGGCGCGCTGATCAGCTACTGGAAGGTCGCCACCGTGATCACCTTTGGACTTTCCGGTTTACCGCTGGCATTAACCATCGTGACCGGAAAAGTGATGCTCTATCTGTTAGGCTATTTAGTAGCGGTGATCGCCGGGTTCCTGTTTACCTGGCTATTAGGATTCAACGACCCAGAGGAGTAAGGTTTGACAAACCACGCGCGTCGCATTGTCTTTTTCGACCTGGATGGCACGCTGCATCAGCAGGATATGTTTGGCACGTTTATGCGCTACCTGCTGCGGCGTCAGCCCCTGAATGCGCTGCTCGTGCTGCCGCTCTTACCGGTTATCGGCATCGCGCTGCTGGCGAAAGGCCGCGCGGCGCGATGGCCGATGAGCCTGCTGCTGTGGGGATGTACGTTTGGACACAGCGACGCGCGGCTCAAACAGCTGGAAAAGGATTTTGCGCACTGGTTTCGCGGGCACGTCGCCGCCTTTCCGGTGGTGCAGGCGCGCCTGACCGGCTACCTCGACGCGAACGATGCCGACATCTGGCTGATTACCGGCTCCCCGCAGACGCTGGTGGAGCAGGTCTATTTTGATACGCCCTGGCTTCCGCGCGTAAATCTTATCGCCACGCAAATTGCTCGCGGCTACGGCGGCTGGGTACTGACCCTGCGCTGCCTGGGGCATGAAAAAGTGGTCCAGCTGGAGAAACGCATCGGTACGCCGCTGCGCCTGTACAGCGGCTACAGCGACAGCAAGCAGGACAACCCGCTGCTCTATTTTTGCCAGCATCGCTGGCGCGTTACGCCATCAGGTGAACTCCAGCAACTCGAATAGTCTTATGCATAATCGGCGTGTATAATGCGCCCCGCTTTTCGACTGGAGTATCAACCGTTGTCCAACCCTGAACTCGACCATGAATACTGGATGCGCCATGCGCTAACGCTCGCTCAGCGCGCCTGGGACGAGGGCGAAGTGCCCGTGGGCGCCGTGCTGGTCCACAATAACCAGGTGATTGGTGAAGGGTGGAACCGTCCCATTGGTCGCCACGATCCTACCGCGCACGCCGAAATCATGGCGCTTCGTCAGGGAGGGCTGGTGCTGAAAAACTATCGCCTGCTTGACACGACGCTGTACGTGACGCTGGAGCCGTGCGTGATGTGCTCCGGCGCGATGGTGCACAGCCGGATCGGTACCCTGGTCTTCGGTGCGCGGGATGAAAAAACCGGTGCGGCCGGTTCCCTGATGGACGTGCTGGGTCACCCGGGAATGAACCACCAGGTGAAAACTATCGGCGGGGTGCTTGCACCAGAGTGTTCGGGACTATTAAGCGATTTCTTTCGAATGCGCCGTCAGCAGAAAAAGCAGCAAAAGGCAGAATTGAAGCTGTCGGGCGATTAAGCTCGTCCGGCGCCACGACAGGGTAGCTTTGGGCCAGCTGTTTGGCCTCCGTCGCCTCTTTCTCTTTCTCCAGCAGATACCCGACCAGGCTAATCTGATATTTACGGATATTTTCCACGTAGGCGTAGGCTTCATGCCCGCGCGCGTAGCCGTATGTCAGCTTGTTGTACCATGGCTTCTGGCTGAGCAGCGGCAGCCGCTGTTTTACGTCTGACCAGCTGTCCGGATTGCCTTTTGTTTTGGCCGTCAGCGCTCGCGCGTCAAGCATGTGCGCGTAGCCCATATTGTAAGCCGCCAGCGCGAACCAGATCCGCTCCTCTTCCGGCACCGTTTCCGGGACTTTTCCCATCATATCCTGCAGATAGCGCGCGCCGCCGCTGATGCTCTGTTCCGCATCGGTGCGGTCATTCACGCCCAGGCTCAGCGCGGTGTTTTTGGTTAACATCATCAACCCGCGTACGCCGGTCGGAGACGTGGCCTGGGTATCCCAGTGGGATTCCTGATACGAAATGGCCGCCAGCAGCTTCCAGTCAATCTCCTGGGCGTATTTTTCGAACAGCGGCTGGAGGTCCGGCAGGACGCTGTCTACCGCGCGCAGGAAGCTGCGGGTATCAACGTAGTCAAAGTCGTCACCATGGCCGAGGTACTTCTCCTCGAGGCGGGCCAGCGTTCCGTCTTCATTGATGGTGTTGAAGAAGTCGAGCATCGCGGCAGAAAAGGTCTGATCGTTATCAAGATGGCTAAACCAGGTGACGGGCTGCTCGTCGGTGACGTCCAGCGCCACGGCGATTTCAGGATGCACGCGCTGGAACAGGCTGATCGCGACCGAATCGGCAATGGTGTAGGGCACTTTCTGGTCTTTTACCTGCTCCAGCAGCTCGGTCGTGCCGAGTTTCGGATCCACCGTCCAGCTCAGGTCGGGAAATTTCTTCTCCTTGAGCTCCCGCAGATCCTCAATCACCACGTGACCGGGCGCAATCGTCAACTGGGTATCGTTAATCGTGGCCAGCGAGCGCGGGCGCTGGCTCCCGACGCGGTAAACCAGCTGCTGCGAAACGGAGTAGTAGGTCGGGCCCGGCTGGTAGTTCTTGCTGCGCTCGCTGTTATACACCAGCCCGGCGGCGAGCATATCGGCATCGTCGTTATCGAGGTCATCAAACAGCTGGTTGATATTCTGGCGAACGGTAATTTTAAGCTTCACACCAAGATAATCGGCAAACTGCTGCGCCAGTTCATAATCCAGGCCAATGATTTTGCCGTTGATGTCGCTGTAAATCAGCGGAGAGTTGAGGGTACTGACGCGCAATTCCCCCCGCTCCTGAATGGCGGCGATACGGTTTTCGGCTTTGCCGAACCAGGGAATAGAAGGCCAGAGGGCCACTGCCAGCAGCAACGTTACAATGCCGATGAGCAGATAATTAATCTTTAATTTTTTCAATTAGTTAATTCTCTGCGACGCCGGTTGCCTTAGTCTGCTGTAGCCATGTTAATAATCAGGTTTGCCATTGAATGAGCGGCATTTTGCGTAAACTTGCGCCACTTGGCAACCTATTAGAGAAGCAGGTCACATCTATTGTTAAATCTCTGCGGCAATTTTATTTCGACGCAAACGGTTTCGTCAGCGCTCAGGATTCTCTATAATGACGCCCGTTTTCCCCCCTTGCGCACACTGAAAGCGCCCCGGCGCTTCGAAGACGAGAGACTTATGATGGAAATTCTGCGTGGTTCGCCTGCACTGTCTGCCTTCCGTATTACCAAACTGCTGGCACGTTTTCAGGCGGCCGACCTTCCGGTAAGCAATATTTACGCTGAGTATGTCCATTTTGCTGACCTGAATGCCCCCCTGAATGCAGAGGAGCGCGTCCAGCTGGAACGCCTGCTCAAGTATGGCCCAAGCCTGAGCAGCCATACGCCAACCGGCAAACTGATCCTTGCGACGCCGCGTCCGGGCACCATCTCCCCCTGGTCTTCCAAAGCCACCGACATCGCCCACAACTGCGGTCTGAGCCAGATTAACCGTCTGGAGCGCGGCGTGGCGTACTACGTGGAAGCCTCTACCCTGAGCGACGCGCAGTGGCAGGCGGTTGCGGCTGAACTGCACGATCGCATGATGGAGAGCGTATTTGCCTCTCTCGATGACGCGCAGAAACTGTTCTCTCACCATCAGCCTGCGCCGGTACAGAGCGTAGACCTGCTGGGTCAGGGCCGTCAGGCGCTGATTGACGCCAACCTGCGTCTCGGCCTGGCGCTGGCAGAAGACGAAATCGACTACCTGCAGGATGCGTTTGTTAAGCTCAACCGTAACCCGAACGACATCGAACTCTATATGTTCGCGCAGGCGAACTCCGAGCACTGCCGCCACAAGATTTTCAACGCCGACTGGATTATTGACGGCGAACAGCAGCCAAAGTCGCTGTTCAAAATGATTAAAAACACCATGGAGCAAACCCCTGACCACGTGCTGTCTGCCTATAAAGACAACGCCGCGGTGATGGAAGGCTCCGAGGTGGGCCGCTTCTTCGCCGATCGCGAAGCAGGGCGCTATGACTTCCACCAGGAGCCCGCGCATATCCTGATGAAGGTTGAAACCCACAACCACCCGACGGCGATCTCCCCGTGGCCGGGTGCGGCGACCGGCTCCGGCGGTGAAATCCGCGACGAAGGGGCGACCGGTCGCGGTGCTAAACCCAAAGCGGGTCTGGTCGGTTTCTCCGTCTCCAACCTGCGTATCCCGGGCTTTGAACAGCCGTGGGAAGAAGATTTCGGCAAGCCGGAGCGCATTGTGACCGCGCTCGACATCATGACCGAAGGCCCGCTGGGCGGCGCGGCGTTTAACAACGAATTTGGCCGTCCGGCGCTGAACGGTTACTTCCGTACCTATGAAGAAAAAGTGGACAGCCACAACGGCGAAGAGCTGCGCGGCTACCACAAACCGATCATGCTGGCGGGCGGGATCGGCAACATCCGCGCCGATCACGTGCAGAAAGGCGGGATTGTCGTCGGCGCGAAGCTGATCGTCCTCGGCGGCCCGGCGATGAACATCGGCCTGGGCGGCGGGGCGGCTTCTTCAATGGCCTCCGGCCAGTCTGACGCGGATCTCGATTTCGCCTCCGTGCAGCGCGACAACCCGGAGATGGAGCGTCGCTGTCAGGAGGTAATCGACCGCTGCTGGCAGCTGGGCGACGCCAACCCGATCCTCTTTATCCACGACGTGGGCGCGGGCGGTTTGTCCAACGCCATGCCGGAGCTGGTGAGCGACGGCGGTCGCGGGGGGCGCTTCAACCTGCGCGATATCCTGAGCGATGAGCCGGGCATGAGCCCGCTGGAAATCTGGTGTAACGAATCCCAGGAGCGCTACGTGCTGGCGGTGGCGGCGGATCAGCTGCCGCTGTTTGACGAGCTGTGCCGCCGCGAGCGCGCGCCGTATGCCGTCATCGGTGAAGCGACCGAAGAGCAGCATCTCTCCTTAAGCGACACCCACTTTGATAACCAGCCGATCGATCTGCCGCTCGACGTTCTGCTCGGTAAAACGCCGAAGATGACCCGCGACGTCACCACCCGTAAAGCGGCGGGCAAAGCGCTGGATCGCCAGGGCATCACCGTGGCGGAAGCGGTCAACCGCGTGCTGCACCTGCCGGCTGTGGCAGAGAAAACCTTCCTGGTGACCATCGGCGACCGCACCGTGACCGGCATGGTCTCGCGCGATCAGATGGTCGGTCCGTGGCAGATCCCGGTGGCGAACTGCGCCGTGACCACCGCGAGCCTCGACAGCTACTACGGCGAAGCGATGGCTCTCGGCGAACGTACCCCGGTGGCGCTGCTGGACTTCGCTGCCTCTGCCCGTCTGGCGGTGGGTGAAGCGCTGACCAACATCGCCGCGACGCAGATTGGCGATATCAAGCGTATCAAGCTCTCCGCAAACTGGATGGCCGCTGCCGGTCACCCAGGCGAAGATGCTGGCCTGTATGAAGCCGTTAAGGCGGTGGGCGAGGAGCTCTGTCCTGCGCTTGGGCTGACCATCCCGGTGGGTAAAGACTCCATGTCGATGAAAACCCGCTGGCAGGAAGGCAGCGAGCAGCGCGAGATGACCTCTCCGCTGTCGCTGGTGATCACCGCGTTTGCCCGCGTGGAGGACGTGCGTCACACCGTTACGCCACAGCTTGCGACCGAAGACAACGCCCTGCTGCTGATTGACCTGGGTAAAGGCCACAACGCGCTGGGCGCAACCGCGCTGGCGCAGGTTTACCGTCAGCTCGGCGACAAGCCAGCCGACGTGCGCGACGTGGCGCAGCTGAAAGGCTTCTACGACGCCATCCAGGCGCTGGTGGCGCAGCGTAAGCTGCTGGCCTACCACGACCGTTCCGACGGCGGCCTGCTGGTGACGCTGGCAGAGATGGCCTTCACCGGCCACTGCGGCGTGGAAGCGAACATTGCAACGCTTGGCGAAGACCGTCTGGCGGCGCTGTTTAACGAAGAACTGGGTGCCGTGATTCAGGTGCGTGCCGCGGATCGCGACGCGGTTGAAGCCGTGCTGGCGCAGCACGGCCTGGCAGACTGCGTGCACTATCTGGGTAAAGCCGTTCAGGGCGACCGCTTCGTCATTGAAGCAGACGGCCATGCGGTGTTCAGCGAAAGCCGCACCACCCTTCGCATGTGGTGGGCGGAAACCACCTGGCAGATGCAGCGCCTGCGTGATAACCCGGAATGTGCCGATCGGGAACACAACGCCAAGGCTAACGACAACGATCCGGGCCTGAACGTGACGCTCTCCTTCGACATCAACGACGACATCGCCGCGCCGTACATTGCGACCGGCGCGCGTCCGAAGGTGGCCGTGCTGCGCGAGCAGGGCGTTAACTCCCACGTTGAGATGGCGGCTGCCTTCCACCGCGCGGGCTTCGACGCCATCGACGTCCACATGAGCGACCTGCTGGCCGGGCGGACCGGCCTGGAAGATTTCCAGGCGCTGGTGGCGTGCGGCGGCTTCTCCTACGGCGACGTGCTGGGCGCGGGCGAAGGCTGGGCGAAGTCCATCCTCTTCAACAGCCGCGTGCGCGACGAGTTCGAAACCTTCTTCCACCGTCCGCAGACGCTGGCGCTGGGCGTGTGTAACGGCTGCCAGATGATGTCTAACCTGCGCGAGCTGATCCCGGGCAGCGAAGCCTGGCCGCGCTTCGTGCGCAACCAGTCCGACCGCTTCGAAGCGCGCTTCAGCCTGGTGGAAGTGACCCAAAGCCCGTCTCTGCTGCTGCAGGGAATGGTTGGCTCACGGATGCCAATCGCCGTGTCCCACGGTGAAGGCCAGGTAGAAGTGCGTGACTCTGCGCATCTGGCTCAGCTGGAGAGCAAAGGCCTGGTGGCGCTGCGCTTTGTCGATAACTTCGGCAAGGTCACGGAAACCTACCCGGCTAACCCGAACGGCTCCCCCAACGGTATTACGGCGGTGACCAGCGAAAGCGGGCGTGCGACCATCATGATGCCGCACCCGGAACGCGTGTTCCGTACCGTGAGCAACTCCTGGCATCCGGAGAACTGGGGCGAGGACAGCCCGTGGATGCGTATCTTCCGCAACGCGCGTAAACAGCTGGGTTAAGTTTCAACGACCTACCTTTAGGCCCGGTGAGCGTCAGCGCCACCGGGCTTTTTTTGTCCTTGTCGCAAAATCGCGACAATCCTGTGAGCCAGGCGTCTCCAAAAGGAGACATTTAACCTATTGATTTATATAGGGTGGCAAAGGTTCCCTTTAAGGTGTTGCTGAATAGCGACACTTAGCCTGGAAATCATTCAATCGATAATTAACAGGCTAAACGACTAAAAATCATATATATCAATATGTTAATATTTTGTTTTGCATTCTGGCACGGGTGTTGCATAATATTAACCAGTGGCTCATTCACCTTCTTATGTCAGCCCCTTCGGGACGCGCTACATAAACTTCGAATGACGCACAAAAAGGTGCCTGCCGTCCAACTACTGATCATAGCGATGCTTTATCAGGCCAGGGCGAAACGTCGAGTTAGGCACCGCCTCATTCCATGACAAAGCCGGGTTTTTACCCGGCTTTGTTGTATCTGAAGGGCAGACTCAGTTACGCTCTGCGTAAACCCCCGTTAAGAGAGTAATGCGTTGAAACGCTGGCCCGTTTTCCCCCGCTCCCTGCGACAGCTCGTCATGATGGCTTTCCTGCTGATCCTGCTGCCGCTGCTGATCCTTGCCTGGCAGGCGTGGCAGAGCCTGAACGCGCTGAGCGCGCAGGCGGCGCTGACCAACCGCACGACGCTCATCGACGCGAGGCGCAGTGAAGCGATGACCAACGCCGCGCTGGAGATGGAGCGTAGCTATCGTCAGTATTGCGTGCTTGACGATCGGACGCTGGAAAAGGTGTATCAAAGCCAGCGTAAACGCTACAGCGAAATGCTGGACGCCCACGCGGGAGTTTTACCTGACGACAAGCTGTATCAGGCGTTACGTCAGGATCTGAACGATCTCGCCCAGCTCCAGTGCAGCAACAGCGGGCCGGATGCCGCCGCCGCCGCGCGTCTTGAAGCGTTTGCCAGCGCCAATACCGAGATGGTGCAGTCAACGCGCACGGTGATTTTCTCGCGCGGCCAGCAGCTCCAGCAGGAAATAGCCGAACGCGGGCAGTTCTTCGGCTGGCAGGCGCTGGTGCTGTTCCTGGTAAGCCTTGGCCTGGTCCTGCTCTTTACCCGCATGATCATCGGCCCGGTGAAGGGCATTCAGCGGATGATCAACCGCCTGGGGGAGGGCAAATCGCTGGGGGACACGGTCGCCTTTAAAGGCCCCCGCGAGCTGCGATCCGTCGGTCAGCGCATTATCTGGCTGTCCGAGCGCCTGGCGTGGCTCGAATCTCAACGCCATCAGTTCCTGCGCCATATCTCTCATGAGCTTAAAACGCCGCTCGCCAGCATGCGTGAAGGGACGGAGCTTCTGGCGGATGAAGTGGCAGGACCCCTGACGCCAGAACAGAAAGAGATTGTCGAGATCCTGGATAACAGCAGCCGCAATCTCCAGAAGCTGATTGAGCAGCTGCTGGACTACAACCGCAAGCTGGCCGACGGCGCGGTCGTACTGGAAAATGTCGACATTGAACCGCTGGTGGATATGGTGATCTCCGCCCACAGCTTGCCGGCAAGAGCTAAAATGATGCATACCGGTGTAGAGCTCAATGCGGCTAGCTGTCTCGCTGAACCCATGCTGTTAATGAGCGTTCTGGATAATCTTTATTCCAATGCGGTGCACTATGGTACTGAATCCGGTAACATTTATATCCGAAGCTATACGAAGGGTTCCCGGGTGTTTATCGACGTCGCTAACACCGGCACCCCGATCCCTGATGACGAAAAAACCATGATCTTCGAGCCCTTTTTCCAGGGAAGTCATCAGCGGAAAGGTGCGGTGAAAGGCAGTGGTCTGGGCTTAAGCATCGCCCGGGACTGCATACGACGCATGCAGGGTGAGCTAAACATTGCTACGGACGAACGTTCGGATGTTTGCTTCCGTATCGAACTGCCCCTGAGCCGGAAAAATCAATAAAATGAATCTATGTCTGGTGAGTATGTCACACGTCTTTTTCCGCGCCGTACGCGCGGTGTTTTCCCGCAACGCGCTTCGCCTGAGCCTGCCCTGTTTATTTCTGGCAGGATGCGTTTCCCATGCGCCACAAAGCGCCATTAGCGACAAACAAGAAGATAAATGGCCCGACAACCAGGTGGCCGATTTCCTTTCGACCCGCTGCGACGACATCTGGAACCTGTCAGGTCATGACGTCGAAAGCAACCCGCTGTTCTGGCTGCGTGGCATAGATTGCGCCCAGCGTCTGGCGCCGGTCGACGCCCGCTCGAAGGCGGCGATGCTGGATGACGACACTTGGCAGGACGCCTTCAAGCGCGGCATTTTGCTGGCTGATGCGAAAATCACCCCCGTCGAACGCCGGGCCAACGTAACCCGACTGGACGCGCTGGTGGTCACGCTTCCCGTGCAGGTACGCCCGGTATACCAGCTCTGGCGCGATGGGCAGACATTACAGCTTCAGCTGTCTGAAGAGCGCTCCCGCTACAGCAGGCTACAGCAGTCAACCGACAGCGAGCTTGATACGCTGCGCCAACAGCAGCAGCACCTACGCACGCAGCTGGACACCACGACGCGCAAGCTGGAGAACCTGACCGATATCGAAAGGCAGCTCTCGTCGCGTAAATATCAGCCGGGGAGCTCATCCGCCGCGCCGGACAGCGATACGCCGAAACAAGAGGATGTAAAGCATGACGAGCCGTAAACCAGCCCATCTCTTACTGGTGGATGACGATCCCGGGCTGTTAAAGCTGCTGGGGATGCGCCTGGTGAGTGAAGGTTACAGCGTCGTGACCGCGGAAAGCGGGCTGGAGGGGCTCAAGATCCTCAGCCGCGAGAAAATCGATCTGGTGATAAGCGACCTGCGGATGGACGAAATGGACGGCCTGCAGCTGTTCGCAGAGATCCAGAAGCAGCAGCCGGGTATGCCGGTGATTATCCTGACCGCGCACGGGTCGATCCCGGATGCGGTTGCCGCGACGCAGCAGGGGGTCTTCAGCTTCCTGACCAAGCCGGTGGACAAAGACGCGCTGTATAAGGCAATCGACAGCGCGCTGGAACATGCCGCCCCGGCGGGGGATGAAGCGTGGCGGGAGTCCATCGTCACCCGCAGCCCCATTATGCTGCGTCTGCTTGAACAGGCCCGGATGGTAGCGCAGTCCGACGTCAGCGTGCTGATCAACGGCCAGAGCGGAACCGGGAAAGAGATCCTGGCGCAGGCGATCCATAACGCCAGCCCGCGCAGTAAAAATGCCTTTATCGCCATTAACTGCGGCGCGCTGCCGGAACAGCTGCTCGAATCTGAACTGTTTGGTCACGCCCGCGGCGCCTTTACCGGCGCGGTGAGCAGCCGTGAAGGGCTGTTCCAGGCCGCGGAAGGCGGCACGCTGTTCCTGGACGAAATTGGCGACATGCCCGCGCCGCTGCAGGTCAAACTGCTGCGCGTGCTGCAGGAGCGCAAAGTGCGCCCGCTGGGCAGCAACCGCGACATTGATATTAACGTGCGTATTATTTCGGCGACCCACCGCGATCTGCCAAAAGTGATGGCCCGCAACGAGTTCCGCGAAGATCTCTACTACCGTCTGAACGTGGTCAACCTGAAGATCCCGGCGCTGGCGGAGCGTGCGGAAGACATTCCGCTGCTGGCGAACCATCTTTTACGCCAGGCGGCCGATCGCCATAAACCGTTCGTGCGCGCCTTTTCTACCGATGCGATGAAGCGGCTGATGGCCGCAGGCTGGCCGGGTAACGTGCGTCAGCTGGTCAACGTGATTGAGCAGTGCGTGGCGCTCACCTCCTCACCGGTGATCAGCGACGCGCTGGTGGAGCAGGCGCTGGAAGGGGAAAACACGGCCCTGCCGACGTTTGCGGAGGCGCGTAACCAGTTCGAGCTCAACTATCTGCGCAAGCTGCTGCAGATCACCAAAGGCAACGTGACCCACGCGGCGCGAATGGCCGGACGCAACCGCACCGAGTTTTACAAGCTCCTCTCGCGCCACGAGCTGGAAGCTAACGATTTTAAAGAGTAATGCCGTATGGTACTGTGAGCAATCGATTACGAGGCAGCTTACAGGCAAGCGTTTAAGGACCCACCATGAAAAAGATTGATGCGATTATTAAACCTTTCAAACTGGATGATGTGCGTGAAGCGCTGGCGGAAGTCGGCATCACCGGGATGACCGTGACGGAAGTGAAAGGTTTTGGTCGTCAGAAGGGCCACACCGAGCTTTACCGTGGCGCAGAGTACATGGTCGACTTTCTGCCGAAAGTAAAAATTGAAATCGTGGTCAGCGACGATATCGTCGATACCTGCGTGGATACCATTATCCGCACCGCGCAGACGGGCAAAATCGGCGACGGTAAAATCTTCGTCTTTGACGTGGCGCGCGTGATCCGTATCCGCACCGGCGAAGAAGACGACGCCGCGATTTAACGATGCCAACGGTTTTGTAGGCCGGGTAAGGCGCAGCCGCCACCCGGCGAAAAAAAGCCCCTCGTTTGAGGGGCTTTTTGCATTACAGCACCTTATGCGGGCCGAAGCACTCGTAATGAATGCTGTCTTTATTCACCCCCAGCGCTACCAGCTGCTTCGCGGCATACTGCATAAACGCCACCGGTCCGCAGACGTAGAACTGCATCTCCGGCGCGCTAAACGCCCCTTCATGCTGGCTCAAATTCATCAGACCTTCACTGTCAAAGCGGGCCGATGCGCGATCCGCCTCCGTCGGCAGGCGATACCACGTGTGCGCGGTGAAGCGCGGCAGGGACGCCCCGAGCGTGTTCACCTCATCCGCAAAGGCGTGCACCTCGCCGTTTTCCGCAGCGTGGAACCAGTTAACCTGCGCGCCGTGGCGTGATTTTGCCAGCGTATCGAGCATTGCCAGCATCGGCGTTTGGCCGACGCCCGCAGAGATCAGCGTAACCGGGGTATTTGCTTCAACGGCCATAAAGAAATCGCCCGCCGGCGCGGCCAGATGGACCACGTCACCTACGCTGGCTTCGTTATGCAGCCAGCTGGATACCTGGCCGCCGTCCTCACGCTTCACCGCAATGCGGTAGCCTTTGCCGTTTGGCCTGCGGGTGAGGGAATACTGGCGGATCTCCTGATGCGGGAAGCCTTCTGGCTTCAGCCAGACTCCGAGATACTGGCCCGGCTGGTAATCGGCCACCGGTTGACCGTCCACCGGCTCAAACTCAAAGCTGGTAATTAACGCGCTGCGCGGGGTTTTCTCAACGATGCGGAAGGCGCGCGTCCCTTCCCAGCCGCCGTTCTTGCTGGCGTTTTCGCTGTAGATTTGTGCTTCACGATTAATGAATACGTTTGCCAGCACGCCGTAGGCTTTACCCCAGGCGTCCAGCACCTCCTGGCCCGGGCTGAACATCTCGTCCAGCGTTGCCAGCAGGTGGCCGCCGACAATGTTGTACTGCTCGGGTTGGATCTGGAAGCTGGTATGCTTCTGCGCGATTTTTTCCACCGCGGGCAGCAGGGCGGCCAGGTTTTCGATATTGCTGGCATACGCTGCGATGGCGTTAAACAACGCTTCACGCTGATCGCCGTTACGCTGGTTGCTCATGTTGAAAATCTCTTTGAGCTCCGTGTTATGCGTGAACATGCGATCGTAGAAATGGGCGGTGAGTTTAGGGCCCCTCTCTACCAGCAGGGGAATGGTGGCCTTAACGGTAGCGATGGTTTGAGCGTCGAGCATGAGCGCATCCTTCTGATGTGACTTTAATGATGTATTTTAAATGCATCTTATAAAAAATATCCCTGCGGTGTAAAGGGTTCTTTGCAAGATGAAAAATGTGCATCACAAACCTGAAAAGAAATCCGTTGAAATAAGCGAGAGCTTTATTCCTCAAACCCTTGCGTGGCGCGAAGGAAAACGTTTGCGTAAAATCGTTTGTCAAGACCTGTTATCACAGAACTATTCAGTTATACTGTTGCCCGTCGTCCAACAGGACTGCCTTTTCAGGCCAAAATTTACTTGTTAGCTGAGTCAGGAGATGCGGATGTTAAAGCGTGAAATGAACATTGCCGATTATGATGCCGAACTGTGGCAGGCTATGGAGCAGGAAAAAGTACGTCAGGAAGAGCACATCGAACTGATCGCCTCCGAAAACTACACCAGCCCGCGCGTGATGCAGGCGCAGGGTTCTCAGCTGACCAACAAATACGCTGAAGGTTATCCGGGCAAGCGCTACTACGGCGGTTGCGAGTACGTTGATATCGTTGAGCAGCTGGCTATCGACCGTGCGAAAGAACTCTTTGGCGCTGACTACGCGAACGTGCAGCCGCACTCTGGCTCTCAGGCTAACTTTGCGGTCTACACCGCGCTGCTGCAGCCGGGCGACACCGTGCTGGGTATGAACCTGGCGCAGGGCGGCCACCTGACTCACGGCTCCCCGGTTAACTTCTCCGGCAAACTGTACAACATCATCCCTTACGGTATTGATGAGTCCGGTAAAATTGACTACGAAGACATGGCGAAGCAGGCCAAAGAGCACAAACCGAAGATGATCATCGGTGGCTTCTCTGCTTACTCCGGTATCGTTGACTGGGCAAAAATGCGTGAAATCGCAGACAGCATCGGCGCTTACCTGTTCGTTGACATGGCGCACGTGGCGGGCCTGATTGCCGCTGGCGTTTACCCGAACCCGGTTCCGCACGCGCACGTTGTGACCACCACCACCCATAAAACCCTGGCGGGTCCACGCGGTGGCCTGATCCTGGCGAAAGGCGGTGACGAAGAGCTGTACAAAAAACTGAACTCTGCGGTGTTCCCGAGCGCGCAGGGCGGCCCGCTGATGCACGTTATCGCGGCAAAAGCGGTGGCGCTGAAAGAAGCGATGGAGCCAGAGTTCAAGGTTTACCAGCAGCAAGTTGCTAAGAACGCCAAAGCGATGGTGGAAGTGTTCCTGAACCGTGGCTACAAAGTGGTATCCGGCGGGACTGAAAACCACCTGTTCCTGCTGGATCTGGTTGATAAAAACCTGACCGGTAAAGAAGCTGACGCTGCCCTGGGCCGCGCCAACATCACCGTAAACAAAAACAGCGTGCCAAACGATCCGAAGAGCCCGTTCGTGACCTCCGGTATCCGTATCGGTTCTCCGGCCGTGACTCGCCGCGGCTTCAAAGAAGCGGAAGTGAAAGAGCTGGCTGGCTGGATGTGTGACGTTCTGGACAACATTAATGACGAAGCGGTTATCGAGCGCGTCAAAGGTAAAGTTCTGGATATCTGCGCACGCTTCCCGGTATACGCATAATTCCTCTGCTTTGCAGAAATAAAAAAGGCCGCGCTTGCGGCCTTTTTTTATGGCTTAACGCCGGTCGAGGGAAATTGCCCCGGGGCCAACTATCGCCAGCAAAATAAACGCGCCGGCAATGCTGATATTCTTGTAGAAGTTAATCATATTCGGTACGACCGCGTCACCGGTCATGTCCCAGTAGTGATGGCCAATCACCGCCGTGCCCAGCGTGTAGAACACAAACAGTACCGCGATGGGGCGGGTGAAGAAACCCAGTACGATCAGGATGGCGGCGGGTACCTCCATCACCACCGCAATAATGGCCGCCAGCATGGGCATCGGCGTTCCCAGCGAGGTCATATATTGTACGGTGCCGCTAAACCCCGTTAGTTTTGGATAGCCAAAGATAATAAACAGCACGACAAGCGCGATGCGGCCAATGAGCAGCAGCAGGTGACGTGACTGGCCGAAATCGAAATAACGTAGTGAGTTCATGGCAGAAAAACCTCTGCAAGTGGAGTAATTTAAACGTAATACATATTTTCATTCCCTGCCATAAGCCAGGCGACTGCATAAGATGTTAATTTTTCGTTAATTTATAGCAGGCTATCTACTTGCTTAATTTTTCTATTCTCGCCAGACTATGGCCTCGATTTCGGGAGGGATTCATGGTCTTGCATTCCACGCGCTGGCTGGCGCTCAGCTATTTCACCTATTTCTTTAGCTACGGTATTTTTCTGCCCTTCTGGAGCGTCTGGCTTAAGGGTATCGGCCTGACTCCGGAAACCATCGGCGTGCTGCTGGGCGCAGGGCTGGTGGCGCGTTTCCTCGGCAGCCTGCTGATTGCCCCGCGCGTCAGCGATCCCTCTCTGCTGATCAAGGCCGTGCGCATTCTCGCGCTGCTGACGCTGGTCTTTGTGGCCTGCTTCTGGGTCAGCCACCAGTTTGCCTGGCTGATGGTGGTGATGGTCGGCTTCAACCTGTTCTTCTCACCGCTGGTGCCGCTGACGGATGCTCTGGCGAACACCTGGCAAAAGCAGATCACCATGGACTACGGTCGCGTGCGCCTGTGGGGCTCAATCGCCTTTGTCATCGGTTCCGCGCTGGTGGGTAAACTGGTGAGCCTTTGCGATTATCGCGCCATTCTCGCCCTGCTGAGTATCGGTATTGCTTCGATGCTGCTGGGCATGCTGCTGCGTCCGTCTGTGATGCCGCAAGGGGAAAGTCGCCATCAGGAGAGCGCAGGCTGGCCCGCCTGGCGGAGCCTGGTCGCACAGAGCTGGCGTTTTCTGGCGTGTGTTTGCCTGCTCCAGGGGGCGCACGCGGCGTACTATGGCTTCAGCGCTATCTACTGGCAGGGGGCGGGATATTCTGCTTCTGCCGTCGGTTATCTGTGGTCGCTGGGCGTGGTGGCCGAAGTCATTATTTTCGCCCTGAGCAAAAAGCTGTTCCGACGCTTTGGCGCGCGCGATCTGCTGCTGCTTTCCGCGATTTGCGGCGTGGCGCGCTGGGGGATTATGGGCTGGACGACCGATCTGCCGTGGCTGATCGTGGCGCAAATTCTGCACTGCGGCACCTTCACCGTATGTCACCTGGCGGCGATGCGCTATATCGCCGCGCGCGAGGGCGGAGACGTCATTCGTCTGCAGGCTGTTTATTCGGCGGTGGCCATGGGGGGCAGTATCGCAATCATGACGGTCTTCGCGGGGTTCCTCTACCAGCATCTGGGGCAGGGCGTCTTCTGGGTGATGGCCCTGGTTGCCTTACCCGCCATCGTTGTGCGTCCAAAAGTGGCCGCGCGCGCCTCGCTATGATTCCAGCATGGCGCGAATATGTTCTTGCTGCTGCGCGTTCAATGTCTCCACGGCATGGATCAACGGCGGCGAGAACAGCGGCAGGGCGGTAGGGTAGGGGGTGATAACCAGCGCGGCTTCGCGCGGTGCCCCCTCTTTCTGGAAAGCCTGCAGCGTCAGGTAGCGAATGTTGAGCGGCAGAAGGGTTAGCTCGCGCAGCTGCTGCTCAATCACCTCTTCACAGGATTTATCCTCTCCGGTTAACAACACCACCTGTTTTTCATGAAGATCGGTCTCCTGCATCAGCCAGGCGCCGAAAATGACCGCCACCAGCGCCATTTCTTCATCGGAGAATCGCAGCTCAAATTCCGTTTCCAGCTCCTGCAGCGCTTCTTTCGTGGTGCGTAACAGCCGGGGATAGAGACGGTGGATCTCCTCCGGCAGGCTATTGTCGATGCCGATCTCAAACAGCGAGCGGTCCAGCGCCTGAGCCAGATGGATATACAGCTGATCGGTCAGCCCCTGCTCGTCGCTGAAGTTCATTCCGGTTTGCGAACGAAAACGGGCCACCATGCGCACGATGGCGCGGCGCAGGCGCCGATCCTGCTGGTGTTTATCGAGCACCGGATCGGGCGTGCGGAGCATCATAAACAGCAGGGCAAGAAACAGCTGTTCATCCCCGTGGGCGCCCTGCGGGACGCGCCGTCTCCAGTGACGCACAATCTCCTGGGCCGTAAAATACTCCCCTCTCGACTGGGTCCAGCTGCGCTGAACGTGGGAAAACTGCGGCGTATTCCCGAGCTGGTGCTGGATAAGACAGTATTGCAGATAGAGCTGTAAAAACTGGACGTCGCGACATTCAAACTGGCGCTGGAGCTTGCGGGAGCAGAAGCCGATCAACGCCCGCAGGTTCGCATCGTCGTAAAGCGGCCGCGCAATGCCGTGCTGTTTAAGTGCGGTTTTTAATGCGGGGGTAAACTGGTGCGAGACAAACTGCGGGCAAAGCCGCAGCGCACGGCGCAGCCAGTGCAGCAGGCATAAACGCTGATTCAGGGCTGTGCCTTCAATTCGGTAGCTGCCGTCGTGGTGCGTGACAATCTCCAGCCGGTGATAGCGCTGGATTTCATCGCGCGTCTCGGCTATATCTTGCCGTGCCAGCGCGTCGTCCACCCCGTTGGCAGCAATGATACTCTGTGCGGTGACGGCAGCATCGGGCAGGAAAAGCATCAAAAGCACCTGGCAGCGGCGCTGCGAACTGGAAAGCACAGATGGAATTTCAAGCGTCGTCATCATCTGTCGGGTATCCAGTGAGAATGTTTGATAAGAATAGCTAAAGGATGAGCGCTGAAAAGCGCGCCGGCAGGCCTTTCATTCAGGATTGCTGGAGAACATCACAGAATTTTTGACGTGAGGAATTGATGCAAACAGGTAAACAATGCGCGATGGCGTTATTTTTGGCGGCGATCGGCTTCACTGCCAGCGCACACCCTCACAGTTTTATTGACCTTAAAACCGAGCTGGTCACCGACGGCACGCAGCTGAGCGGCCTGAAAATGCGCTGGACGATGGATGAAATCACCTCTGCCGACCTGCTCTATGATGCGGGAAACGCAAAGCCCGGCGACGAAATCTGGAAAAAGCTGGCGGCGGAAGTGATGGCCAACGTGCTCGGCCAGCACTACTTCACCGAGTTCTGGCATAACGGGCAAAAGGTCAAATTTCTGAATCGTCCAACGGAATACGGTATGACGCGTGAAGGCCATCAGGCGGTGCTGACGTTCGTGCTTCCGCTGGCGCATCCGCAGCCGCTGGCGGGGCAAACGTACCGCTTTTCCACCTTTGACCCTACCTATTATGTCGATATGCGCTATGACAAAGACAGCGACGTTCGGCTGCCGGACGCGCTGCAAAAGAGCTGCAAAATTGGCGTGCACACCCCGAAACCGAGCGAAGAGACGCTGAACTTTGCGGTCTCGCTCGACAAGGAAGATGCCCCGCCCGAAGACATGGAGCTGGGTAAACAGTTCGCGCAGGAGGTAACGCTACAATGTCAGTGATCTCCACTCCGGTCCGCAAGCCGCGCCGCTGGCTGCATCTCTGGCCGCTGGCGCTCTTTCTCCTGCTCGCCGTTTGCGGTTCGCTCTGGCTCTGGCAGGCCTGGCCGCAGGTGATGATGAAAAGCATTATCTGGCAGCGTGAGGTCAACCAGCAGATGAGCGGGCTGCTGAAGGCGGTGGCGGAGAACCCGACCAAAGCGGGCGGCTCCCTGCTGGCGTTCAGCTTTATCTACGGCGTGCTGCACGCGCTGGGGCCGGGGCACGGCAAAATCGTGATTGCGACCTGGCTTGCCACCCATCCGTCAAAGCTGAAATCGAGTATCGGCCTCACGCTGGCCTCCTCTTTGCTTCAGGGGGGCGTGGCGATTGGGCTGGTGGTCGTGGTGCTTTCACTTCTTCAGCTTCCCGCCCGACAGCTGCACATGAGCAGCTTCTGGCTGGAGAAGGGGAGCTACGCCCTGGTGGGCGTGCTGGGGCTGATCCTCTGCTGGCGGGCGTTGAAAAAGCTGCGCGCTCTGCTGCAAAAACCCAAATTCAAAGCCTTCACCCCGCACCACGTTCACGATGAACACTGCGGCTGCGGGCATCAGCATCTGCCGACGCAGGAACAATTACAGAACGGCGACGACTGGCGCGCGCGGCTGATGATTGTGCTCTCGATGGGTATGCGCCCGTGCTCGGGTGCCATCATGGTGCTGCTGTTCAGTAAGGTGATTGGCGTGTTTGGCTGGGGAATGCTGTCGGCGATGGCCATGGCGGCAGGAACGTCTCTCACCATTTCGTCTTTAGCGCTGCTGGTGCACAGCTTCCGTCAGCTGGCGGTCAAACTCAGCGGCAATAAAACGCCGGTGCTGTGGCGACAGGTCGGGTGGACCACGCTGGCGCTGGCGGGCGGGTTCATTCTGCTGGTGGCGGCGGTAACAATGTGGATGAGTGCGGTGCCGCTGGGAAGGGGATTACGGCCGTTTTAGTTAGGATCCCCTCTCCCACAGGGAGAGGGAATTACCGGGATTAACGCTTCAGCGCATCGCTCAGTTCATCACGCATGTTTGCCAGCATGGCTTTCACAACGCGCGGGTTACCCGCCACGATGTTGCCGGTAGACATGTAGTTATGGCCGCCGGTGAAATCACACACGATGGCACCTGCTTCACGCGCGATCAGCTCGCCCGCCGCAAAATCCCATGGCTTCAGCGACAGCTCGAAGTAACCGTCAACGCGGCCGGTTGCCACGTAGGCCAGATCCAGCGCAGCAGAACCGGTGCGGCGGAAGTCCGCGCATTCGGTGAACAGTTTGCCCAGGATATTCATATAGGTGGTCGCGTGCTGTTTCGCCTTGAACGGGAAACCGGTCGCCAGGATGGTGCCGTCCAGATCGCGAGCGTTGCTGCAGCGCAGACGGTAGCCGTTCAGCTGTGCGCCCTGTCCGCGGGTTGCGGTGAACAGTTCGTTACGCATTGGATCGTACACAACGGCAACTTCAGTACGGCCTTTGATGCGTACTGCAATAGACACAGAGAAGTGTGGCAGGCGTTTGACAAAGTTGGTGGTGCCATCCAGTGGATCGATAACCCATTGAACATCCTGATCGGTACCTTCATGTTCACCGCTTTCTTCGGTGATGATGGTGTGCTGCGGGTAAGATTTGCGGATCGTTTCGATAATAATCGCTTCTGCGGCTTTATCGACGTTGGTCACGAAATCATTGCTGCCTTTCTGGCTGGTTTCTACGGAGTCTGGCGTTTCGTAGTGTTTGGCAATTACATTACCCGCCTTGCGCGCTGCGCGCACGGCGATGGTCAGCATCGGATGCATCGGTCTCTCTCACTGGATGTTAAAGAACAGGAAAATCGGCGCAGAGTATAGCAGCGGGATCGGATTACGTCTCTCGTTTATGATAATATGCCGGAATATTCTTCAGTCACTGAATCCAGACATCTAAAAATTATGCTGCAAAACATTCGAATCGTGCTGGTCGAAACATCGCACACCGGCAACATGGGCTCCGTTGCCCGCGCTATGAAAACCATGGGCTTAACGAACCTGTGGCTGGTTAACCCGCTGGTGAAGCCCGACTCTCAGGCCATCGCCCTGGCGGCCGGTGCCAGCGACGTGATCGGCAACGCGCAGATCGTCGACACCCTTGACGAAGCGCTGGCCGGCTGCAGCCTCGTTGTCGGGACCAGCGCGCGTTCCCGCACGCTGCCGTGGCCAATGCTCGATCCGCGTGAATGCGGCCTGAAAAGCGTCTCAGAAGCGGAGCAGGCACCGGTTGCGCTGGTGTTTGGCCGCGAGCGCGTTGGCCTGACCAACGACGAACTGCAGAAGTGTCACTATCACGTCGCCATTGCCGCGAACCCGGAATACAGCTCGCTGAACCTGGCGATGGCGGTGCAGGTTATCGCCTATGAAGTCCGCATGGCCTGGCTGGCGACGCAGGAAAAAGAGGTTGAGCCTAAAGAAGAAACGGCCTACCCGCTGGTGGACGACCTTGAGCGCTTCTACGGTCACCTGGAGCAGACGCTGCTCTCAACCGGTTTTATCCGCGAAGGCCACCCGGGCCAGGTGATGAACAAGCTGCGCCGTCTGTTCACGCGCGCGCGGCCGGAAAGCCAGGAGCTGAACATCCTGCGCGGGATTCTGGCGTCGATTGAGCAGAAGAATAAGGAATAGTGCCGTTTTCTCCCTCTCCCCGTGGGAGAGGGGCGGGGTGAGGGCATCAGGCCGCACCTGGTTATGAAGGCACGGAAGGTTAAATACCTGACTAAAACAGTCAAGTAAATAGTTGACCATTTTAGTCAGGAATGTCAGACTTGGCCCTGCTATGCAATACCCCATTTTACTATAAAAAACCCCGGGCAGGGGCGAGTTTGAGGTTAAGTAAGACATGAGACTGACATCTAAAGGGCGTTATGCCGTGACCGCGATGCTGGACGTTGCGCTCAACTCCGAAGCGGGCCCGGTTCCGTTGGCTGATATTTCTGAACGACAAGGGATCTCCCTCTCTTACCTGGAACAGTTGTTCTCCAGACTGCGTAAAAATGGACTGGTTTCCAGCGTTCGTGGCCCAGGCGGCGGTTATCTGCTGGGTAAAGACGCGGGCAGTATTGCAGTTGGCGAAGTGATCAGCGCAGTTGACGAATCCGTTGACGCGACCCGTTGCCAGGGTAAAGGCGGCTGTCAGGGCGGCGACAAGTGCCTGACCCACGCGCTGTGGCGCGATCTGAGCGACCGTCTGACCGGCTTCCTGAACAACATCACCCTGGGTGAACTGGTTAATAACCAGGAAGTTCTGGACGTATCGGGCCGTCAGCACAGCCATGATTCCCAACGCAGCACCCGCGCGCAGGACGCTATCGACGTCAAACTGCGCGCGTAATAAAACGATAAAGATTTCAGAATCAGGCCGGGGCGGTCACGCCCCGCGTACTCGGTCGTACATCCAGCCGGTTGCCTGATTCCTTGCATTGAAGCGATGTACGGAGTTTAAAGAGCAATGAAATTACCGATTTATCTCGATTACTCCGCAACCACGCCGGTGGACCCGCGTGTTGCCGAGAAAATGATGCAGTGTCTGACCCTGGACGGAAACTTTGGTAACCCAGCTTCCCGTTCACACCGTTTTGGCTGGCATGCTGAAGAGGCGGTCGATATCGCCCGTAATCAGATTGCTGACCTGGTGGGTGCCGACCCGCGTGAGATTGTTTTCACCTCCGGTGCGACCGAATCCGACAACCTGGCGATCAAAGGTGCAGCCAACTTTTATCAGAAAAAAGGCAAGCACATCATCACCAGCAAAACCGAACACAAAGCCGTGCTGGATACCTGCCGCCAGCTGGAGCGTGAAGGGTACGAAGTAACTTACCTGGCGCCGCAGAGCAACGGTATTATTGACCTGAAAGAGCTCGAAGCGGCGATGCGTGATGACACCATTCTGGTCTCCATCATGCACGTTAACAACGAAATCGGCGTCGTTCAGGACATCGCGACCATCGGCGAAATGTGCCGCGCGCGCGGTATCATCTACCACGTGGACGCGACCCAGAGCGTGGGCAAACTGCCTATCGACCTGAGCCAGCTGAAAGTGGACCTGATGTCCTTCTCCGGCCACAAAATCTATGGCCCGAAAGGGATTGGCGCACTGTACGTTCGTCGTAAGCCACGTATCCGCATCGAAGCACAGATGCACGGCGGCGGTCACGAACGCGGCATGCGTTCCGGTACGCTGCCTGTTCACCAGATCGTGGGCATGGGTGAAGCTTACCGCATTGCAAAAGAAGAGATGGAAACCGAGATGGCGCGCCTGCGCACGCTGCGTAACCGTCTGTGGGACGGCGTGAAGGATATGGAAGAAGTGTATCTGAACGGCGATCTCGAGCAGGGCGCACCGAACATTCTCAACGTCAGCTTCAACTATGTTGAAGGCGAGTCGCTGATTATGGCGCTGAAAGACCTGGCGGTTTCTTCCGGTTCTGCCTGTACGTCTGCAAGCCTGGAGCCATCCTACGTGCTGCGCGCGCTGGGTATGACCGACGAGCTGGCACACAGCTCTATCCGTTTCTCTTTAGGTCGTTTTACTACCGAAGAAGAGATTGACTACACCATCAAGCTGGTTCGCAACTCCATTGGCCGTCTGCGCGACCTTTCTCCGCTGTGGGAAATGTTCAAGCAGGGCGTGGATCTGAACAGCATTGAATGGTCACATCACTAATCGGTACATAAGGAGAATTCAATCATGGCATACAGCGAAAAAGTCATCGATCATTACGAAAACCCGCGCAACGTTGGCTCTTTTGACAACAGCGACGAATCTGTTGGTAGCGGTATGGTCGGGGCACCGGCGTGTGGCGACGTGATGAAGTTGCAGATTAAAGTCAACAATGAAGGTATCATTGAAGACGCGCGCTTCAAGACCTACGGCTGCGGTTCTGCAATTGCGTCCAGCTCCCTGGTCACCGAATGGGTGAAGGGCAAGTCTCTGGACGAAGCACAGGCAATCAAGAACACGGATATTGCTGAAGAACTCGAACTGCCACCGGTGAAAATTCACTGCTCAATTCTGGCAGAAGACGCGATCAAAGCCGCCATTGCGGATTACAAAAGCAAACGTGAAGCAAAATAATTGAGGTTTGAGTATGTCGATTACCCTTAGCGACAGCGCTGCCGCGCGAGTAAGCTCTTTTCTGGCGAACCGTGGTAAAGGCTTTGGCCTGCGGCTGGGCGTACGTACCTCCGGCTGTTCTGGTATGGCTTACGTACTGGAGTTTGTTGACGAGCCGGCGTCTGACGACACCGTGTTTGAAGACAAGGGCGTGAAGGTGGTGGTCGATGGCAAAAGCCTGCAATTCCTCAACGGCACTCAGCTGGACTTCGTTAAAGAAGGTCTGAACGAAGGGTTCAAATTCACGAACCCGAACGTCAAAGACGAGTGTGGTTGCGGCGAAAGCTTCCACGTTTAACCGCGCGTCATCCGAAACCCCACCGTGGCGTTACCCGCTACGCGTGGGGTTTGTTTTAACAGGCTACCCCTGAGATTGTTATGGATTACTTCACTCTCTTCGGACTACCCGCTCAATACCCGATCGATCTCCAGGCGTTGACGCTCCGTTTTCAGGATCTGCAGCGTCAGTACCATCCGGATAAATTCGCGAGTGGGACGCAGGCAGAACAGCTGGCTGCGGTTTCGCACTCTGCCACCATCAACCAGGCCTGGCAGACGCTGCGCCATCCGCTGGCGCGCGCTGAATATCTGCTCTCGCTTCACGGTTTCGATCTGGCGAGCGAACAGCACACCGTGCGCGATACGGCGTTTCTGATGGAACAGCTGGAGCTGCGCGAAGAGCTGGATGAGATTGAACAGGCCAAAGACGAAGCGCGTCTGGAAAGCTTCATCACGCGCGTGAAGGGCATGTTCGATATCCGCCATCAGCAGATGGTGGAGCAACTGAACAACGAGACCTGGAACGTGGCGGCAGACACTGTGCGCAAACTCCGTTTTCTCGATAAACTGCGAAGCAGTGCTGAACAACTCGAAGAAAAGCTGCTCGATTTTTAATTTCGGAAGCAATTATGGCCTTATTACAAATTAGTGAGCCTGGCTTAAGTGCCGCACCGCACCAGCGTCGTCTGGCGGTGGGTATTGACCTGGGCACCACCAATTCCCTCGTGGCGACCGTGCGCAGCGGCCAGGCGGAAACGCTGGCTGATGAGCAGGGCCGTCATCTGCTGCCTTCCGTGGTCCACTACCAGCAGCAGGGTCACGCGGTCGGCTATGACGCCCGCGCCAACGCCGCGCGCGATCCGGCCAACACCATCAGCTCGGTTAAGCGCATGATGGGCCGTTCGCTGGCCGATATTCAGACCCGCTACCCGCATCTGCCGTATCAGCTGCAGGCCAGTGAAAACGGCCTGCCGATGATCGCGACGTCTGCCGGTCTGCTGAACCCGATCCGCGTTTCTGCGGACATCCTCAAAGCGCTGGCGGCGCGCGCCACGGCGACGCTCGGCGGCGATCTCGAGGGCGTGGTGATCACCGTTCCGGCCTACTTTGACGATGCACAGCGTCAGGGTACCAAAGACGCCGCGCGTCTGGCGGGCCTGCACGTGCTGCGCCTGCTGAACGAACCGACGGCGGCGGCGATTGCCTACGGCCTCGACTCCGGTCAGGAAGGGGTGATTGCGGTATACGATCTCGGCGGCGGTACCTTTGATATCTCGATCCTGCGCCTAAGCCGCGGCGTGTTCGAAGTGCTGGCGACCGGCGGGGATTCCGCGCTGGGCGGCGATGACTTCGACCACCTGCTGGCGGACTACATTCGCGAGCAGGCGGGCGTTGCCGATCGCAGCGACAACCGCGTACAGCGCGAGCTGCTGGACGCGGCCATCGACGCCAAAATCGCCCTGAGCGACGCGCAGACGGTTACCGTCAACGTTGCGGGCTGGCAGGGTGAGATTACCCGCGACCAGTTTAACGATCTGATTGCCCCGCTGGTGAAACGCACTCTGCTGGCCTGCCGTCGCGCATTGAAGGATGCGGGCGTTGAGGCGAACGAGGTGCTGGAAGTGGTCATGGTGGGCGGCTCGACCCGCGTGCCGCTGGTGCGCGAGCGCGTGGGCGATTTCTTTGGCCGCACGCCGCTGACCTCCATCGACCCGGACAAGGTGGTGGCCGTCGGCGCCGCGATCCAGGCCGATATTCTGGTCGGCAACAAGCCGGACAGCGAAATGCTGCTGCTGGACGTCATTCCGCTGTCGCTGGGGTTAGAAACCATGGGCGGCCTGGTGGAGAAAGTGATCCCGCGTAACACCACCATTCCGGTGGCGCGCGCGCAGGAGTTCACCACCTTCAAAGACGGCCAGACCGCGATGTCCATCCACGTGATGCAGGGCGAGCGCGAGCTGGTGCAGGACTGCCGCTCTCTGGCGCGCTTTGCGCTGCGCGGTATTCCGGCGCTGCCCGCGGGCGGGGCGCATATTCGCGTCACCTTCCAGGTGGATGCGGACGGCCTGCTGAGCGTCACGGCGATGGAAAAATCCACCGGCGTGGAATCGTCCATCCAGGTGAAGCCGTCCTACGGCCTGACCGATGGCGAAATTGCCTCCATGATTCAGGACTCAATGAGCTACGCCGAGCAGGATGTGAAGGCGCGTATGCTGGCGGAACAGAAAGTGGAAGCCGCGCGCGTGCTGGAAAGCCTGACCGGAGCACTCAATGCCGACGCCGCGCTGTTAAGCGCCGCCGAGCGTCAGGTGATTGATGAGGCCGCCGCGCACCTAAGCGTCGTCGCCATGGGCAATGATGCTGACGCAATAGAAGAAGCCATTAAAAACGTTGATAAACAAACCCAGGACTTCGCCGCTCGCCGCATGGACAAATCCGTCCGCGTGGCGCTGAAGGGCCAGTCCGTGGACGAGGTTTAATATGCCAAAGATTGTTATTTTGCCTCATGCGGACCTCTGTCCGGATGGCGCTGTTCTGGAAGCGAAGACCGGTGAAACCATTCTCGATGTTGCCCTGCGCGCAGGTATCGAAGTGGAACACGCGTGTGAAAAATCCTGTGCCTGCACCACCTGCCACTGCATCGTGCGTGAAGGTTTTGACTCGCTCGCCGAGAGCACCGAAGATGAAGACGACATGCTGGATAAAGCATGGGGTCTGGAGCCGGACAGCCGCCTGAGCTGCCAGGCCGCGGTGACCGATGAAGATCTGGTCGTGGAGTTCCCACGCTACACCATCAACCACGCACGCGAGCATTAATATGGGACTAAAGTGGACAGACAGCCGTGAAATCGGCGAAGCGCTCTACGACGCGAACCCGGATCTCGATCCGAAAACCGTGCGATTCACCGACATGCATCAGTGGATCTGCGATTTAGAGGATTTCGACGACGATCCAAACGCATCCAATGAAAAAATTCTGGAGGCGATTCTGTTAGTCTGGTTAGATGAAGCAGAATAATTTCCACGTCATGCTTCACGTTGCCGATGCGTTGGCTGCGCTTGTTCACCCCGGTCACAGAGTTATCTCTGCTCCCGGGGATTCACTCGCTTGCCGCCTTCCTGCAACGCGAATCATTTAGTGGAAAGAGACTCTATGGGCTGCCTTCTGGCGGCCCGTTTGCTAATAAGGATAAATAAAATGACCGAAGCGATGAAGATTACGCTTTCTACGCAGCCCGCCGACGCGCGCTGGGGCGAGAAAGCCAGCTACAGCATCAACAACGACGGTATTACCCTGCACCTGACGGGCAAAGATGATTTGGGCCTGATCCAGCGCGCCGCGCGTAAAATTGACGGCCTGGGCATTAAGCATGTCTCCCTTGAAGGCGAAGGCTGGGACACCGACCGCAGCTGGGCGTTCTGGGCGGGCTACAAAGGGCCGAAAGGCACCCGCAAAATCGAGTGGGCTAACCTTGATGAAGCCGGTCAGAAAGAGCTGGAAAGCCGCCTGCAAATCATCGACTGGGTGCGCGACACCATCAACGCCCCGGCGGAAGAGTTAGGCCCTGAGCAGCTGGCGCAGCGCGCCGTTGACCTGCTGTGCGGCGTGGCGGGCGACAAGATGTCCTACCGCATCACCAAGGGTGAAGACCTGCGCGAGCAGAATTACATGGGCATCCACACCGTGGGCCGTGGTTCTGAGCGTCCACCGGTGCTGCTGGCGCTGGACTACAACCCAACCGGCGATAAAGCAGCCCCTGTCTTTGCCTGCCTGGTCGGTAAAGGTATCACCTTCGACACCGGCGGCTACAGCCTGAAGCAGAGCGCGTTCATGGACTCCATGAAGTCCGACATGGGCGGCGCGGCGACCATCACCGGCGCGCTGGCGTTTGCCATCACTCGCGGCCTGAACAAGCGCGTGAAGCTCTACCTGTGCTGCGCGGATAACATGGTGAGCGGTAACGCCTTCAAGCTGGGCGACATCATTCGCTACCGCAACGGTAAAAACGTTGAGGTGATGAACACCGACGCTGAAGGCCGACTGGTGCTGGCCGATGGCCTGATCGACGCCTCTGCCCAGAAGCCGGAGCTGATCATCGACATGGCGACCCTGACCGGCGCGGCGAAAACCGCCCTGGGGAATGACTACCACGCGCTGTTCAGCTTCGACGACAAGCTGGCCGCTCGCCTGCTGGCAAGCGCCGCGGCAGAAAACGAGCCGTTCTGGCGTCTGCCGCTGGCCGAATTCCACCGCAGCCAGCTGCCGTCAAACTTTGCCGAGCTGAACAATACCGCGAGCGCGGCGTACCCGGCGGGGGCAAGCACCGCTGCGGGCTTCCTCTCTCACTTTGTTGAGAACTACCATGAAGGCTGGCTGCACATCGACTGCTCCGCAACCTACCGTAAAGCGGCGGTTGAGCAGTGGTCCGCGGGCGCGACCGGTCTGGGCGTGCGTACCGTGGCGAACCTGCTGACGGCTGAGTAACCACATTGCCCTCACCCATCCCCTCTCCCACGGGAAGAGGGGATGGTTTGCTCCCTCTCCCTTGAGGGAGAGGGCTGGGGTGAGGGGGAAAATGCATCATCTGGAATTGTTATGTCCGAAACCAAAAACGAATTAGAGACCCTGCTGGAGCAGGCGGCAACCGAGCCCGCCCACCGTCCGGCATTTTTCCGCACCCTGCTGGAATCCACCGTCTGGGTGACGGGCACCGCGGCGGAAGGTGAGCAGGTTGTGGAAGACAGCGCGCTGGATCTGCTGCACTGGGAGAAAGACGACGGCACGTCGGTGATTCCGTTCTTCACCTCGCTGGAAGCGCTGCAGGAAGCGGTTGAAGACGAACAGGCGTTCGTGGTGATGCCGGTGCGTACCCTGTTTGAAATGACGCTCGGCCAGACGCTGTTCCTCAACGCCAGACTGCCGACCGGGAAAGAGTTCACGCCGCGTGAAATCAGCCATCTGATTGGTGAAGAGGGTAACCCGCTCAGCACGCAGGAAGTGCTGGAAGGGGGCGAAACACTGCTGCTGTCTGAAGTGGCCGAACCGCCCGCGCAGATGATTGATTCCCTGACGACGCTGTTCAAAACGCTCAAGCCCGTCAGGCGCGCGTTCCTCTGCTCTATTAAAGAGCAGGCGGACGAACAGCCCGTGCTGCTGATTGGTATTGAAGCCGACGGCGATATCGACGACATCATCCAGGCCGCAGGAAGCGTGGCAACCGACACGCTGCCGGGCGATGAGCCGATAGATATCTGCCAGGTGAAAAACGGTGAAAAGGGCATCAGCCACTTTATTACGGAGCACATCACGCCGTTCTACGAGCGTCGCTGGGGCGGCTTCCTGCGCGATCTCAAGACCAACCGCATCATCTGATTATGGCGGGGTGACCGTCACCCCGTTGCTTCCAGCAGCAGTAAATCCATCAGCAGCACCAGATTCGACTCAAACGACGTCACCCCTGCGGCTTCGGCGGCAAAGTGTACCGCTTCGTCATAAAGCGCAAAGTGCACGTCCGCAATCCCTGCCAGCGTATTGGCCGAGGCGCGGGTAAACGCGACGATCGTCATACCGACGTTTTTGGCTATCCGCGCTTTATCCAGCACCTGCTCCGTTTCGCCGCTGCGCGAGACGGCAATAAACACCTGGTAGCGGGCGGCGTTGCTGAGAAAAATATTCCGGCTGTCCCCCGGCCCGGAGATAAACGCCGTTTTGCCCAGCACCTGCAGCTTCTTGGTCAGATACTCGGCAAACAGATAGGAAAACCCGGCACCGTAGAGGAAGAAACTCTCTTTTTGGCGCAGCAGGTCGGCAAACTGCTGGCGCTTCTCCTGCGTGACCCACTGGAAGGTGTGCTGATAGTTGGCGATAAACTGATTAAACAGCGCAGGCAATTCAGCCTGATGCTCAGGCTGCGCGGCAATGTGCGGGGTGTCGGAGAGCAGCTGCTTGCAGTGCCAGATGAGCTCGCTAAAGCCGCTGAACCCCAGCTTCTGACACAGCCGCATAATGGTAGCGGTGGAAACAAACGTCGCCTGCGCCAGCTCGCGAACCGTAATATTACCCACCAGCAGCGGATGCTCCGTGAGGTGGGCGAGGACGCGATACTCCGCGCGGGTCAGTGACGCCCCGCGCGTTAACAGCGTGGCCAGGCGGTTATCCATTATTTCGCCGGTTCAACCGGCAGGTCGTCCCGCGCGCCCCATTCGCTCCAGGCACCGTCGTAAAGCGTGATGTCGCTTACGCCGAGCGTGGCGAGGGCCAGAATCACCACGCAGGCCGTGACGCCGGAACCGCAGCTGGCAATAATTGGACGGTGTAAATCGACGCCTGCACGGTCAAAAATAGCGCGCAGCTCGTCGGTGGTTTTCAGCTCGCCTTCAAATACCAGATCGCCCCACGGCACGTTCAGAGCGCCCGGAATATGCCCACGCCTCAGTCCCGGACGCGGTTCATTCGCTTCGGCATTGAAGCGCGGAGCAGGACGGGCATCGACGATTTGCGCCGTTTTTTCATGGCTAACGACCAGCACGTCGGTCAGGCGCTTCACCACGTGTGCATCAAACGTCGCGTCGAAATCCCCTTCCGGCAGCGTCACGTCACCCTGCTGAAGCGGCAGCTCGTCGCGCTTCCAGCCCGCCAGCCCGCCCGCCAGAATCGAGACTTTTTCCACGCCGAAGTTTTTCAGCATCCACCACGCGCGCGGGGCGGAGAAGAGGTTGCCTTCATCATAGACAACCAGATGCTTATCTTTGCTGACGCCCAGCTCGCGCATCGCCACGGAAAACGCTTCCGGGCGCGGCAGCATGTGCGGCAGGGGAGAGTTGTGATCGGAGAGGGCTTCGATATCAAAAAATACCGCGCCAGGAAGATGTCCGGCACGGTATTCCGCGACCATATCGCGAAGGTGTTCCTGCCCGGCAGGGGCCATACGCGCGTCAATAATCTGAACTTCCGGGTCGTCGCCGTGCTCGATCAGCCAGTCGGCGGCGACAAAATATGAGGTGGACATGGGATGCCTCCATTCTTTTCCGTAAAAAAGGATTGTCGGTGTTTTTTCTGACACCGACAAGCAAACCACGTTCAACTCGCGAGCAAGCCCCTATTTTTTCACCGTTTCGCCATCCTGCCAGGCCTTTTGCAGCGCGGGCCAGTAGTCGCGATTGGCCTCGATCATCTCATCCAGTATCGCTTTCGCATGTTCCATCGTGGGCACGGTGCGGTTGAGGGTAAACGCCTGCAGGGCTTTCTCATAGCTGCCTTCAATAGTCGCCTCTACCAGCAGCTGTTCCGATGCCAGCTGCTGTTGCAGCAGGGTCTGATGGAACAGCGGCACCTTACCGATGCGCACAGGCTCTGGTCCTTCGGAGGTGATATAGGCGGGCACTTCCACCATCGCATCGTATGGCAGGTTGGTAATCGCCCCGCGGTTTTCCACCATCACCAGATGGCGGCCGCGCAGGTTAAAGGCCAGCGAGCAGGCCACGTCGACGATAAACTCGCCGTGGACGCCCACGTGGAAGGCATCCGGCAGGATCCCGGTGCGCTTGTACTCTTGCGCAGCAGCAAAGAGTTTTTTCTCACGCCCGTCCATCACTTCGTTGGCGCGGGTATAGTCCGGGTTCTGGTGCTCGACAATCTGGTTGGGCATCAGGTAGTACTGCAGGTACGGATTTGGCAGATACTCCGGGAAGTTGTCCACGATCGGCTTGATGTTGCGCCAGGTTTTCACCCAGGAGGGATCGGAATGCTGCGGATCGGTTTTGGCGGCGTCTTCCGTCAGCAGGCCAAACTTCGCGATATGCTTGCGCAGCTCGAGCAGCCTGTCCTCGCCGTCGACCAGCACGCGGGTAAACCAGCCGAAGTGGTTCAGGCCGAAGTAGTCCACCTCCAGCCTGCGGCGATCCACGCCAAGTATGGCACCCATATTGCGCATGGCGGCGACGGGCATATCGCAGATGTTCAGCACCCGCGCGTTCGGGCGCAGGCGGCGCACGCCTTCCGCGACGATCGCCGCCGGGTTGGAGTAGTTCACGATCCAGGCTTTTTCATGCGCGTAGCGATCCACCAGATCGATAAGCTCAACCATCGGCAGGATCGTGCGCAGCCCGTACGCCAGCCCGCCGGGACCGCAGGTCTCCTGGCCGACCACGCCGTGCCGCAGGGGGATCTTCTCATCCTGCTCGCGCATTTTGTACTGACCGACGCGCATCTGTGCGAAGACGAAATGTGCGCCGCTGAACGCCACTTCCGGGTCAGTGGTGACGGTGAATTTGATGCTTTCACTGTGGTCGCGAATCACTTTCTCAACCACCGGCGCAATGGTGTTCTGGCGCGCCTCGTCGATGTCATAGAGGCGGATTTCGGCCAGCGGGAAGTCATGCAGACGCACCATCAGGCTTTTCACAATACCCGGCGTATAGGTGCTACCGCCGCCGGCAATCGACAGAATGAAGGGGGGTGTAAACATCTTTAGCTCCTTTCAGAGAAACGTCTCAACGGCTTCTCGCATTTTTTTGACGTGCAGCCCGTAGACCACCTGAACGTTGTTACCTTGTTTGATGACCCCTTTCGCGCCGGTGGCCTTCAGGCGCGGCTCGTCGATAATGCCGACGTCCTTCACCGTGACACGTAAGCGGGTATAGCAGTTATCCACAACCTCAATATTCTCCCTGCCGCCGAGGCCCACCACGATGGACTCACCCAGCCCGTCGTTATTGCCCTTCGCCTGGTACTCCTGCTTGCTGTAAAGGCGCGTCTCCTGATCCTCATCCTCACGGCCTGGGGTCTTCATGTTGAAGCGCAGGATCAGGAAGCGGAACACCGTGAAGTAGAGGGCAAACATGATCAGCCCGACCAGCAGATACATCGGCCAGTTGGACTTCTCCGTGCCGAGCGGCAGGTTGTAGAGGATGAAGTCGATAATCCCGTTGGCGCCGATGGCGTGAACGCCCAGCAGCGAGAACAGCATCATGCCGATGCCGGTCAGCACCGCGTGCACCACGAACAGCAGCGGGGCGACGAACAGGAAGGAGAACTCAATCGGCTCGGTGACGCCCACCAGCAGTGAGGTCAGCGCCGCCGGGATCAGAATGGCTTTCGCAACGGCTTTGCGTTCCGGTTTTGCGGTCATATACATCGCCAGCGCGGCGGCGGGCAGGCCGAACATTTTGCTGATGCCGCGCGCGTCCCACACCACGGTGCTGCTGAGCTGCTTCACCTCCGGGCAGGCCATCTCGGCGAAGTAGATATTACGCGCGCCCTGATAGGTTGCGCCGCATACCTCCTGCGTCCCCCCGAGTTCGGTATAGAGGAACGGGGTATAAACCAGATGGTGCAGGCCGGTGGGGACCAGAATGCGCTCAAGGAAACCGTAAATGGCTACGCCGAACGGGCCGGAGCCTTTAATGGCCAGCGCCAGGGCGCTAATCCCGTGCTGGGCAAACGGCCACAGTTCGCTCATTACCACGCCGAGCAGCATGGAGACGGGCAGCATCACAATCGCGACAAAGCAGTGGCCGGAGTAAATCGCCATTGCGCCGTTAAACTGTACGCCGGAATATTTGTTGTACAGGTATCCCGACAGCGCCCCGGTCAGGATCCCGGCGAAAACGCCCATCTCCAGCACCTGCACGCCCAGAACCATGGTCTGCCCGGCCGCTTTCAGCTGGGCCGCTGGCGCCAGCTCGCCCTGCAGCTGTAGCGTGACGTTCATGGCGTTGATAAACACCACGAAGGTCACCAGACCAATCAGCGCCGCGTAGCCTTTATCGCGCGTCGCCAGCCCAATCGGGATCCCGACGGCAAACACCAGCGCCAGGTTCACCAACACCGACACGGCAGATTTTGCAATAAGCTGACCAAGATGCTGAATCAGCGGATGACCAAGAAACGGCAGATATTCAGCGAGATTACCGTTGCCCAGCACGTTACCAAAGGCAATAAACAGACCGACGATCGGTAAGATAAGTACCGGTCCGTACAATGATTTTCCGAAATTTTGTAGGGCGTTCACGGCTCGTTTCATGGCTTTCTCTCTTTTTGAACCGCGCACTCGGGGTGCGTTATGGTCATAAAACTAGCAGTCTTTAGTCGTGGTTATCTATCTATCTTATTGTTTTAAAAACAAATTACGTAAAAGGTAACATGTGACGTTACGTGCTGTGATCGCGGTTCCATCACGGCGTAGCGGCGAAATGCCGTTCTGCGAGGCGCTTTCCAGATTCTAAAATTGGACTTTTTGAATTAATGAAACTTGCGGATAATACTTATCCGGACGACGACCAACAGGCCCCATGGGCCAGGGACAAAGGATGAAACCGTTTCGCTTAGCCGCGCTCTCTCTTGCGCTGCTTACCACGTTTACGCTTGTCGGCTGTGATAACAGCGACGATAAACCTCAGGCTGCGGCTCCCGCGGCATCCACCGCATCCACACCGAAAGCCGCGGAAAAACCCAGTGCAGAAAAGCTGGCTAAGCTGGCCGCCCAGAGTCAGGGAAAAGCGCTGACGCTGCTGGATACCTCTGAAGTTCAGCTCGACGGTGCCGCCACGCTGGTGCTGACGTTTTCTGTTCCGCTGAATCCCGATCAGGATTTCGCCAAAACGGTTCACGTCGTGGACAAAAAAAGCGGCAAGGTTGACGGGGCGTGGGAACTTGCGCCTAACCTGAAAGAGCTTCGCCTGCGCCATCTGGAGCCTAACCGCAACCTGGTCGTTACCGTTGAGCGGGGTCTGCAGGCGCTGAACAAGGCGACGTTCGGCATTGATTATGAAAAAGCCCTGACCACTCGGGACGTTGAACCGACGGTCGGTTTCGCCAGCCGCGGCTCGCTGCTGCCGGGTAAAGTGGTTGAAGGTCTGCCGGTGATGGCGCTCAACGTCAACAATGTTGACGTTAACTTCTACCGCGTGAAGCCTCAATCGCTGGCCTCCTTTGTCAGCCAGTGGGAGTATCGTAACTCGCTGACCAACTGGGAATCCGACAACCTGCTGAAGATGGCGGAGCTGGTTTACACCGGTCGGTTCGATCTTAATCCGGCGCGCAACACTCGCGAAAAACTGCTGTTGCCCCTCAAGGATATCAAGCCGCTCCAGCAGTCTGGCGTTTATATCGCGGTCATGAACCAGGCCGGACACTACAACTACAGCAACGCCGCGACGCTCTTTACCTTAAGCGATATTGGTCTATCCGCCCACCGTTACCATAACCGCCTGGATATCTTCACCCAGAGCCTGGAGAACGGTGCGGCGCAGTCCGGCGTGACCGTCACCCTGTTGAACGACAAAGGCCAGACCCTTGCCGAAGCGAACAGCGATGCGGACGGCCATGCGACGCTCGAAACGGACAAAGAAGCCGCGCTGATCCTGGCGAGCAAAGATGGCCAGACCACGCTGCTTGACCTCAAGCTGCCGGCCCTCGATCTGGCTGAGTTTGATATCGCAGGAAGTCCTGGCTACAGCAAACAATTCTTCATGTTTGGCCCACGCGATCTCTACCGTCCGGGCGAAACGGTGATCCTGAACGGTCTCCTGCGCGACAGCGACGGTAAGCCACTTCCCGACCAGCCCGTGAAGCTTGACGTGCTGCGTCCAGATGGACAGGTCGCGCGTACTGTTGTCGTCAAGCCAGAAAATGGACTCTATCGTTTTAACTATCCGCTGGACAGCGGGGCGCAAACCGGCATGTGGCATATCCGCGCCAACACGGGCGATAACCTGCAGCGCCTGTGGGACTTCCACGTTGAAGACTTCATGCCAGAGCGTATGGCGCTCAACCTCAGCGGGCAAAAAACGCCGGTTTCACCGCAGGATAACGTCGACTTTAACGTCGTCGGCTATTACCTGTACGGCGCGCCTGCTAACGGTAATTCCCTGCAGGGCCAGCTTTTCCTGCGTCCGCTGCGTGAAGCCGTGTCTGCGCTGCCGGGCTTCCAGTTTGGCGATATCGCCGAGGAGAACCTGAGCCGCAGCCTGGATGAAGTGCAGCTTACGCTGGACGAGCAGGGGCGTGGGCAGGTTTCTACCGAAAGCCAGTGGAAAGAGGTGCACTCGCCGCTGCAGCTGATCCTGCAGGCCAGCCTGCTGGAGTCCGGCGGTCGTCCGGTAACGCGTCGCGCCGAGCAGGCTATCTGGCCGGCAGCTGAACTGCCTGGTATCCGTCCGCAGTTCGCCAGTAAAGCGGTTTACGACTACCGCACCGATACCACCGTCAACCAACCGATTGTTGACGAGAACGGCAACGCCAGTTTCGACATCGTGTATGCCGATGCCAGCGGAGCGAAAAAGGCCGTTTCCGGGTTACAGGTGCGTCTGATCCGCGAGCGTCGGGACTACTTCTGGAACTGGTCAGAGAGCGAAGGCTGGCAGTCTCAGTTCGATCAAAAAGACCTGGTCGAAGGCGAGCAGGAGCTGACGCTCAAGGCCGATGAAACCGGCAAGGTCACCTTCCCGGTGGAGTGGGGGTCATACCGTCTGGAGGTGAAAGCGCCTGATGAGATGGTCAGCAGCGTGCGCTTCTGGGCAGGCTACAGCTGGCAGGATAACAGCGACGGTACCGGCGCTGCGCGCCCTGACCGCGTGACGCTGAAGCTGGATAAGCCAGCCTATCAGCCGGGCGACACCATCAACCTGCACATTGCCGCGCCAGCCGCTGGCAAGGGCTATGCGATGATTGAGTCCAGCGAAGGGCCGCTGTGGTGGAAAGAGATCGACGTACCGGCCAACGGGCTGGATCTCGCTATCCCGGTCGACAAGGCCTGGAAGCGTCACGACCTCTACCTGAGCACGCTGGTGGTCCGTCCTGGGGATAAATCCAAATCCGCCACGCCGAAACGCGCGGTCGGCCTGCTGCATCTGCCGATGGGCGACGAAAATCGCCGCCTGAACATTGCGCTCGATAACCCTCAGAAAATGCGTCCAAACCAGACGCTCTCGGTGAAGGTGAAAGCCAGCGTGAAGGAGGGTGCGGTTCCGCAGAAGGTAAACGTGCTGGTCTCGGCGGTGGACAGCGGCGTGCTGAACATTACCGATTACGTTACGCCGGATCCGTGGCAGGCCTTCTTTGGCCAGAAGCGTTACGGTGCGGATATCTACGATATTTACGGCCAGGTCATTGAAGGGCAGGGCCGTCTGGCCGCGCTGCGTTTTGGTGGCGATGGTGATGAGCTGAAGCGCGGCGGCAAACCGCCGGTAAATCACGTCACCATTATCGCCCAGCAGGCTCAGCCGGTTACGCTGGATGCCAACGGGGAAGGCACAATTACGTTGCCGATTGGAGACTTTAACGGTGAGCTGCGTCTGATGGCGCAGGCCTGGACGGAAGACGATTTCGGCAGCAGTGAAGGCAAGATTATTGTGGCCGCGCCGGTCATTACCGAGCTGAATACCCCGCGCTTCCTGGCAAGCGGGGATACCTCGCGCCTGACGCTGGATATCACCAACCTGACCGACCAGCCGCAAACGCTCAATGTTGCCCTGGCCTCTACCGGCAAACTGGCGCTGGAAGGCGCACAGCCTCAGCCTGTCCAGCTGTCACCGGGCGCGCGCAGCACGTTGTTTATCCCGGTGCGTGCGCTGGACGGTTATGGTGACGGTGAAGTGACCGCGCAGGTTACCGGCCTGCAGCTTCCGGGCGAAACCTTCGCCCCGCAGCAGAAGAGCTGGAAAATCGGCGTGCGTCCGGCGTTCCCGGCACAGACGGTTAATACCGGTGCCATGCTGAACCCTGGCGAATCGTGGACCGCACCGGCGCAGCACAGCACCGGTTTCTCTCCTGATACCCTGCAGGGACAGCTGCTGCTGAGCGGCAAACCACCTCTCAACCTGGCGCGCTATATTCGCGAACTGCAGGCGTATCCGTATGGTTGCCTGGAGCAGACCACCAGCGGCCTGTTCCCGTCTCTGTACACCAATGAGGCGCAGCTCACCGCGCTGGGCATCAAAGGCGACAGCGACGATAAGCGCCGCGCAGCCATTGATATCGGCATCTCGCGTCTGCTGCAGATGCAGCGTGAAGACGGCGGGTTCGCGCTGTGGGATAAAAACGGTCCGGAAGAGTACTGGCTGACGGCTTACGTGACCGACTTCCTGGTGCGCGCGGGCGAGCAGGGTTACAGCGTACCGGCCGATGCCGTGAACAACGCCAATAGCCGGTTGCTGCGCTACCTGCAGGATCCGGGCATGATGTCCATTCGCTATAGCGACGATACTCAGGCCAGCAAATTTGCCGTGCAGGCGTATGCCGCGCTGGTGCTGGCGCGTCAGCAAAAGGCGCCGCTGGGCGCGCTGCGTGAAATCTGGGATCGTCACGCTCAGGCGGCGTCCGGCCTGCCGCTGATGCAGCTGGGCATGGCCCTCAAGCTGATGGGCGATGCGCCGCGTAGCCAGCAGGCGCTGGATCTGGCGCTCAAAACCCCGCGCAACGACAGCAGAAACTGGATGGCCGATTACGGCAGCCAGCTTCGCGACAACGCGCTGATGCTCTCTCTCCTGGAGGAGTACAAGCTGCTGCCAGATGCACAAAATACGCTGCTGAACGCGCTTTCTGAAGAGGCCTTCAGCCAGCGCTGGCTGTCCACTCAGGAAAGCAACGCGCTGTTCCTGGCCGGACGTTCGCTGCAAACCTTGTCCGGTTCGTGGCAGGCGAAAACCACGCTGTCTGATACCGCATCCGGCGGGGATACTGCGCTTGTACAAAACGTAAGCGGCGACCAGCTTGGCGCGCTGCAGGTAACCAATACCGGCACTTCACCACTGTGGGTACGCCTGGACAGCACCGGTTATCCGGAATATGCCCCTGAACCGAGCGCGAACGTGCTGCAGGTTGAACGTCATATCCTGGCAACCGACGGCAGCAGTAAATCGCTCTCTTCGCTGAAGAGCGGCGAGCTTGTTCTGGTCTGGCTTGAAGTGAAGGCCAGCCAGAACGTGCCGGACGCGCTGGTGGTGGATCTCCTCCCCGCGGGTCTGGAGCTGGAAAACCAGAACCTGGCGAGCAGCAGCGCCAGCCTGCAGGACAGCGGCAGCGAGGTGCAGAACCTGCTCAGCCAGATGCAGCAGGCGGATATACAGCATATGGAGTTCCGCGATGACCGCTTCGTGGCAGCCGTGCCGGTAAACGAAGGTCAGCCGGTCACGCTGGTTTATCTGGCGCGCGCCGTCACGCCGGGAACTTATCAGGTGCCGGTGCCGATGGTGGAATCTATGTACGTTCCGCAGTGGCGGGCAACGGGGGCGGCCAGCGGCCCGCTGATTGTTGTTCCGTAATATGCGAATGGCACGTCTGACACGCTCCCGCTGGCTGTGGCTGGCGGGAGCGCTTCTCGTTTTATGGGGGCTGATTGTCGCCGCCGACCGCCTGTGGCCGTTGCCGCTAAAAGAGGTTAACCCTGCCCGGGTGGTGGTGGATGAGAAGGGCACGCCGCTGTGGCGTTTTGCCGACTCAGAGGGCATCTGGCGCTACCCGGTTACCATTGAAGAAGTCTCTCCTCGCTATCTTGAGGCGCTGATCCAGTACGAAGATCGCTGGTTCTGGGATCACCCCGGCGTCAACCCGCTCTCTGTCCTGCGCGCCGCCTGGCAGGATCTCAGCTCCGGGAAAGTGGTCTCTGGCGGCAGCACGCTCACCATGCAGGTCGCGCGACTGCTGGATCCCCACCCGCGCACCTTTGGCGGCAAAATTCGTCAGCTCTGGCGGGCGATGCAGCTGGAGTGGCACCTTTCCAAACGCGAAATCCTCACGCTCTATCTCAACCGCGCGCCCTTTGGCGGTACGCTGCAGGGCGTGGGGGCGGCAAGCTGGACGTACCTGGGCAAGCCGCCGTCGCAGCTCAGCTATTCCGACGCGGCGCTGCTGGCGGTACTGCCCCAGGCACCCAGCCGCTTACGTCCGGACCGCTGGCCTGAGCGTGCCGAAGCGGCGCGCAATAAAGTGCTCGAGCGTATGGCGACGCAGGGTGTCTGGTCCGCAAAGCAGGTCAAAGAGTCTCGCGAGGAATCGGTATGGCTGGCGCCCCGGCAGATGCCGCAGCTGGCGCCGCTTTTTGCGCGCATGATGCTCGGTAAAAGCCGCGACACAAAAATTGTCACCACGCTGGATGCCGGACTGCAGCGGCAGCTGGAAGAGCTGGCGATGAACTGGAAATCGCGCATGCTGGCGCGCAGCTCGCTGGCAATGATCGTCGTGGATCATACGGATATGAAAGTGCGCGGCTGGGTCGGTTCGGTGGATATTAACGACGACAGTCGATTTAGCCATGTGGATATGGTCAATGCGATCCGATCGCCGGGATCGGTGCTGAAACCCTTTATTTACGGCATGGCGCTGGACGATGGCCTGATCCATCCTGCCTCGCTGCTTCAGGACGTTCCACGAAAAACCGGTGATTATCGCCCTGGAAATTTCGACAGCGGCTTTCACGGGCCGGTCAGCATGAGTGAAGCGCTGGTACGCTCCCTCAACCTGCCTGCCGTTCAGGTGCTGGAAGCCTACGGGCCAAAACGTTTTGCCGGTATGCTGAGCAACGCAGGCTTGCCGCTGATCCTGCCCGCGGGGGCGCAGCCGAATCTGTCTCTGATCCTCGGCGGGGCAGGCGCGCGGCTGGCCGATATCGCCGCTGCCTACAGCGCCTTTGCCCGACACGGTAAGGCGGGTAGGCTGCGGTTGCAGCCGGGCGATCCGCTCATTGAACGGCCTCTGTTATCGCCGGGCTCGGCGTGGATTATTCGCCGTATTCTGGCCAACGAGGCGCAGCCGCTGCCGGACAGTGCGCTACCGCAGGTTGCGCCGCTGGCGTGGAAAACCGGTACCAGCTACGGCTACCGTGATGCCTGGGCCATAGGCCTGAATGCTCGTTACGTCATTGGCATCTGGACCGGACGACCGGACGGCACGCCCGTTGCGGGACAGTTTGGTTTCGCCAGCGCGGTTCCGCTATTAAACCAGGTGAATAACCTGCTTCAGTCTCGCTCGACATTAGACGAAGCCCGCCTGCCGCGCGATCCGCGTCCAGAGAGCGTCGGGCGGGGTGCGATCTGCTGGCCGGGCGGCCAGTCTCTGCCGGAAGGCAGCGAAAACTGTCGCCGTCGCCTGTCGACCTGGCTGCTGGAAGGAAGTGAGCCGCCTACGCTGCTTTTACCGGAACAGGAAGGGATTCGCGGCATTCGCTTCCCGGTCTGGCTGGATAAAACGGGCAAGCGCGTTGCGGCAGATTGCCCGGATGCCGCGGAGAAAATCCTCGATGTCTGGCCGCTGCCGCTGGAGCCGTGGCTGCCCGCAACCGAGCGCCGTTCGGTACGGGTTCCGCCTTCTTCATCAACCTGTCCTCCTCTCTCGCAGGACGCACCTGCGCCACTCATCCTGAGCGGGGTTCGCGAAGGGGCCGTCATCAAACGTCTGCCGGGCGAATTCCGCGTTTCACTGCCGCTTCAGGCGACCGGCAACAGCGGTGAGCGCTGGTGGTTTTTGAACGGTGAGCCGCTGAGTGTGAAGGGAAGCGTTTACACATTACCGCTTGATAAATCGGGCGATTATCAGTTACTCGTAATGGATGAGACCGGGCAGGTCGCGACGGTGAACTTTACGCTGCAGTGATCTGAAAACAGCTTTTGGATGTGAGCTGTTGCTAAAACTCGTCTTATTTTAAAAAAATGTTACCTGAATCCATAGGCAATGGCGCTATTGCTCATTATAATCCGCGCCACACCATACTCAGGTATGCAAAACAACAGAACATTGACAGAGGTTATCATGGCTATTGAACGTACTTTTTCCATCATCAAGCCAAACGCGGTGGCAAAAAACGTTATTGGCAGCATCTTCGCGCGCTTTGAATCAGCAGGGTTCAAAATTGTTGGCACCAAAATGCTGCACCTGACCGTTGAGCAGGCTCGCGGCTTCTACGCTGAGCACGAAGGTCGCCCATTCTTTGACGGCCTGGTTGAGTTCATGACCTCCGGTCCAATCGTGGTATCCGTGCTGGAAGGCGAAAACGCAGTCCAGCGTCACCGCGACCTGCTGGGTGCAACCAACCCGGACAACGCGCTGGCCGGTACCCTGCGCGCTGACTACGCGGACAGCTTCACCGAGAACGGCACCCACGGTTCTGACTCCGTTGAATCTGCTGCACGCGAAATCGCTTTCTTCTTCGCAGAAGGCGAAGTGTGTCCACGTACCCGTTAATTTAACGGTTTCGTTTACACATTATTTTCGTAAATGCCGCGTCCAGACGTGGCATCCCTGCGTCAGACTTTGTACAATGCAACGCCCCGGACGAGCAGACCGCTTTCCGGGGCGTTTCTATTCAACCCTCCATGGGCCATAACGTGTAACAACGAGGCCGGTAAATATTATGTCTGAATTAGTGAATACCTCCGAAGTCGCCATTCCTGCGGTTCCCAATAAAAATGGAAAAATCAACCTGCTGGATCTGAACCGTCAGCAGATGCGCGAGTTCTTTAAAGAGATGGGCGAAAAGCCGTTTCGTGCCGATCAGGTCATGAAGTGGATGTACCATTACTGCAGCGACAATTTTGATGACATGACTGACATCAATAAGGTCCTGCGCAATAAGCTCAAAGAAGTGGCTGAAATCCGCGCGCCGGAAGTGGTGGAAGAGCAGCGCTCCGCAGATGGCACCATCAAATGGGCGATTGCCGTAGGCGATCAGCGCGTTGAAACCGTCTACATTCCGGAAGAGGACCGCGCCACGCTGTGCGTCTCCTCTCAGGTTGGCTGTGCGCTGGAGTGCAAATTCTGCTCAACCGCGCAGCAGGGCTTTAACCGTAACCTGCGCGTATCCGAAATTATCGGCCAGGTCTGGCGCGCCGCGAAAATCGTCGGTGCGGCAAAAGTGACCGGCACGCGTCCTATCACCAACGTGGTGATGATGGGGATGGGCGAGCCGCTGCTGAACCTGACCAACGTCGTTCCGGCGATGGAAATCATGCTGGATGACTTTGGCTTTGGTCTGTCCAAGCGTCGCGTCACGCTGTCGACGTCGGGCGTTGTGCCTGCGCTGGACAAGCTTGGCGACATGATTGACGTCGCGCTGGCGATCTCCCTGCACGCGCCAAACGACGAAATTCGTGACGAAATTGTGCCGATCAACAAAAAGTACAATATCGAAACCTTCCTCGCTGCCGTGCGCCGCTATCTGGAGAAATCCAACGCCAACCAGGGTCGCGTCACCATTGAGTACGTGATGCTTGACCACGTCAACGACGGTACCGAGCATGCGCACCAGCTGGCTGAACTGCTGAAAGACACGCCGTGCAAAATCAACCTGATCCCATGGAACCCGTTCCCGGGCGCGCCGTATGGCCGTAGCTCAAACAGCCGTATCGACCGCTTCTCGAAGGTGCTGATGGAGTATGGTTTCACCACCATCGTGCGTAAAACCCGTGGTGATGATATTGATGCCGCATGCGGTCAGCTGGCGGGTGACGTCATTGACCGTACCAAGCGTACTCTGCGTAAGCGCATGCAGGGCGAGACGATCGCGGTTAAAGCTGTTTGATTCTTATGCACTCACGGCGCATTATTTGCGCCGTGTTGCATAACCTTACTGAATAATCAGTCAGATTCGTGATGACTGATCAATAATTACGGTGCGTTTCATCCGACTTTCGGGCAGTATGTAACGACGTAACAACAGTTTAGCCGTACGGGCTGTGCTGTCATCTCCGGGCTGACAGTCTTATACTCTCTGTTCAAGGCTAACTGACCAGAAGTTTCGCGGTGCGGGTGGCATTGTGACTCACCGGCGCCTGAACCCTTTTTTTCACGTACCAGTAGTTGTAGCGAATGAATACTGAAGCCACTCACGACCAACATGAAGCACTCTCCACTGGCGTTCGTCTTCGCAACGCCCGTGAACAACTCGGACTCAGCCAGCAAGCCGTTGCGGAACGCTTGTGCCTGAAGGTTTCCACGGTTCGCGATATTGAAGAAGATAAGGCACCTGCCGATCTGGCTTCAACATTTCTGCGCGGTTATATCCGCTCTTACGCAAAACTGGTTCACATCCCCGAAAACGAATTACTGCCAATGATGGAGAAGCAGGCCCCGGTCCGTGCAGCAAAAGTTGCGCCGATGCAGACCTTCTCCCTGGGGAAACGTCGTAAAAAACGTGATGGCTGGCTGATGAGCTTTACCTGGCTGGTGCTGTTTGTCGTAATCGGCCTGACCGGCGCGTGGTGGTGGCAAAACCACAAGGCGCAGCAGGAAGAGATCACCACTATGGCCGATCAATCCTCCGCTGAACTTAACCAGGCCGGGAATGATAACGCCCAGAGCGTGCCGCTGAATACCGAGGGCGCAGCGTCCTCCAGCGAGCCACAGACCGCCGCGCCAGACGCGTCGGCAACCGGTGCAGCGCAGGCCCCGACCGCAGCGGCTAGCACCGCTGCGCCTCAGGCTCAGGATCAAAACGCGGTGGTTTCTCCTTCTCAGGCGAATGTGGATACGGCGGCGAACGCGCCTGCGGCTACCCAGCCTGCAGACAATACCGCCGCATCTCTGCCAACCAGCCCGGCAGGCACGGCGACAACAGCCGCCGATCCTAACGCGCTGGTGATGAACTTCAGCGCCGACTGCTGGCTGGAAGTGACTGACGCGACGGGTAAAAAGCTGTTCAGCGGCCTGCAGCGTAAAGATGGCACGTTAAACCTAACCGGTCAGGCTCCTTATAAACTTAAAATCGGCGCTCCGGCAGCGGTACAGATCCAGTATCAAGGAAAACCTGTCGACCTGAGCCGCTTTATCAGAACTAACCAGGTTGCACGTCTTACCGTTAATGCCGAACAATCAGCAGCACAGTAACAGACGGGCAACGCGGGAGATTTTTCATGCATAACCAGGCTCCGATTCAACGTAGAAAATCGAAACGGATTTACGTTGGGAATGTGCCAATCGGCGATGGTGCACCTATCGCCGTTCAGTCGATGACCAACACGCGCACCACGGACGTGGAAGCGACGGTTAATCAAATCAAAGCATTAGAACGTGTGGGCGCGGACATTGTTCGCGTCTCCGTCCCGACCATGGATGCCGCTGAGGCGTTCAAACTGATTAAACAGCAGGTCAGCGTTCCGCTGGTGGCTGATATCCACTTCGACTACCGCATCGCACTGAAAGTGGCCGAATACGGCGTGGATTGCCTGCGCATTAACCCGGGCAACATCGGTAACGAAGAGCGTATCCGCATGGTAGTGGACTGCGCCCGTGACAAGAATATTCCAATCCGTATCGGCGTTAACGCCGGTTCTCTGGAAAAAGATCTGCAGGAAAAGTACGGCGAGCCAACGCCACAGGCGCTGCTTGAATCTGCTATGCGTCACGTTGATCATCTGGATCGCCTTAACTTTGACCAGTTTAAGGTCAGCGTAAAAGCGTCAGACGTATTTCTCGCGGTTGAATCTTATCGCCTGCTGGCAAAACAGATCGACCAGCCGCTGCACCTCGGGATCACCGAAGCGGGCGGCCTGCGCAGCGGTTCCGTAAAATCCGCGATCGGTCTGGGGCTGCTGCTCTCTGAAGGGATCGGCGACACCCTGCGCGTTTCGCTGGCGGCCGATCCGGTCGAAGAGATCAAGGTCGGTTTCGATATCCTGAAGTCACTGCGTATTCGCGCGCGCGGGATCAACTTTATTGCCTGCCCAACCTGCTCGCGTCAGGAGTTTGACGTGATCGGTACGGTGAATGCCCTGGAGCAGCGTCTGGAAGACATTATCACCCCGATGGACGTCTCCATCATCGGCTGCGTGGTCAATGGTCCGGGTGAAGCACTGGTGTCAACGCTGGGCGTCACCGGCGGTAACAAGAAAAGTGGTCTCTATGAAGATGGCGTTCGTAAAGATCGTCTGGATAATAGCGACATGATCGACCAGCTTGAGGCCCGCATCCGCGCCAAAGCCGCGATGATGGACGAGACGCAGCGTATCAGCGTTCAGCAGGTTGAAAAATAACGTGATGGGAAGCCGTGAGCTTCCCATGTATGATTGAACCCATTCTTTGGGTTTTTTTTGTATATAGAAAGAGAATAAACGTGGCAAAAAACATTCAAGCCATCCGCGGCATGAACGATTATCTGCCTGGCGAAACCGCCATCTGGCAGCGCATTGAAGGCACGCTGAAGCAGGTGCTCGGCAGCTACGGTTACAGCGAAATTCGTTTGCCGATTGTAGAGCAGACCCCGTTATTCAAACGCGCGATCGGCGAAGTCACCGACGTGGTTGAAAAAGAGATGTATACCTTCGAGGACCGCAACGGCGATAGCCTGACCCTGCGCCCGGAAGGTACGGCGGGCTGCGTACGCGCCGGCATCGAACATGGTCTTCTGTACAATCAGGAGCAGCGCCTCTGGTATATCGGCCCGATGTTCCGCCACGAACGTCCTCAGAAAGGGCGTTATCGCCAGTTCAACCAGCTGGGTGTGGAAGTCTTTGGCCTGCAGGGCCCGGACATTGATGCCGAGCTGATTATGCTGACCGCCCGCTGGTGGCGCGCCCTCGGTATCGCCGATCACGTTTCCCTGGAGCTGAACTCTATCGGCTCTCTGGAAGCGCGTGCTAACTATCGCGATGCGCTGGTGGCGTTCCTGGAACAGCACAAAGAGAAGCTGGACGAAGACTGCAAGCGTCGCATGTACAGCAACCCGCTGCGCGTTCTGGATTCCAAAAATGCAGAAGTTCAGGCACTGCTGAACGATGCGCCTGCGCTGGGTGACTACCTGGACGACGAGTCTCGCGAACACTTTGCGGGCCTGTGCAAGCTGCTTGAAGCGGCGGGCATCGCCTACACCGTGAACCAGCGCCTGGTGCGCGGTCTGGACTACTACAACCGTACCGTGTTTGAGTGGGTGACGAGCAGCCTCGGCTCTCAGGGCACCGTGTGCGCGGGCGGCCGTTACGATGGTCTGGTAGAGCAACTTGGCGGTCGCGCAGCGCCTGCCGTTGGCTTCGCGATGGGCCTTGAGCGACTTGTTTTGCTGGTTCAGGCAGTTAATCCGGAATTTAAAGCAGATTCCGTTGTCGATATATACCTGGTGGCCTCAGGCGCGGAAACGCAGTCTGCGGCGATGCAGCTTGCCGAACGCGTGCGCGATGCGCTGCCGGGCGTTAAGCTGATGACCAACCATGGCGGCGGCAACTTTAAAAAACAGTTTGCTCGTGCCGATAAGTGGGGCGCAAGTATCGCACTGGTGCTGGGTGAGTCCGAAGTGGCTAACGGCGAAGTGGTGGTGAAAGACCTGCGCTCTGGTGAGCAGACAACGGTAACGCAGGACGGCATTGCGGCGCACTTGCGCACTCTATTGGGCTAAGGAGAAGGACTGCGTGGAAATTTACGAGAACGAACACGATCAGATCGACGCGATTAAACGCTTCTTTGTTGAGAACGGCAAAGCGCTGGTTGTTGGGGTTATTTTAGGTGTCGGTGCGCTGGTAGGCTGGCGTTACTGGAACAATCATCAGGCGGATTCCGCGCGCGGCGCGTCTCTGTCCTATGAAAATACCGTGAGCGCGATTCGTGCCGATCGGCCACAAACGCTGGTTGCGGCAGAGAAATTTGCGGCTGACAACAAAAACACCTACGGCGCGCTGGCTGCGCTGGAAGTGGCTCAGCAGTACGTTGACAAGAACGAACTGGATAAAGCCGCTGCTCAGCTCTCTCAGAGCCTTGCTGCGGCCAGCGATGATAACCTTAAAGCGGTGATCAATCTGCGCCTGGCTCGTATTCAGGTTCAGCAGAAAAAAGCTGACGATGCGCTGAAAACGCTCGATACCATCAAAGGCGAAGGTTTTGCAGCTATCGTTGCCGATTTGCGCGGTGAAGCACTGCTGAGCAAAGGTGACAAAGCGGGCGCGCGTAAAGCGTGGCAAGCTGGCGTGGATAGCAATGCTTCACCTGCGCTGAGCGAAATGATGCAGATGAAAATAAATAATTTGTCCGTCTGAGAGGGACCCGATGCAATTGCGTAAATTACTTCTGCCAGGACTGCTTTCTGTTACGTTATTGAGTGGTTGTTCACTGTTCAGTGGCGAAGAAGACGTTGTGAAAATGTCCCCGCTGCCAACGGTTGAAAACCAGTTTACCCCCTCCACCGCGTGGGATGTCTCCGTGGGCAATGGGATTGGTGATTTCTATTCCAACCTTCATCCGGCGTATGCAGACAGCGTTGTTTATGCCGCTGACCGCAAAGGTATCGTGAAAGCGGTGAACGCCGATGACGGGAAAGAAGTATGGTCCGTTAACCTGGCGGAAAAAGACGGCTGGTTCTCTCGTAAGCCTGCACTGCTGTCGGGCGGTCTGACCGTTGCCGGTGGTCATGTCTACGTAGGCAGCGAAAAAGCGCAGGTTTATGCGCTGAACAGCAGCGACGGCTCCATTGCCTGGCAAACAACCGTGGCGGGTGAATCCCTGTCTCGTCCGGTGGTGAGCGACGGCCTGGTGCTGATTCATACCAGCAACGGCCAGCTGCAGGCGCTGAACGAAGCCGACGGTCTGGTAAAATGGACCGTTAACCTGGATATGCCTGCGCTTTCCCTGCGCGGCGAATCCGCGCCGGCTACCGCGTTTGGTGCTGCCATTGTGGGCGGTGACAACGGTCGCGTGAGCGCGGTGCTGATGCAGCAGGGCCAGATGATCTGGCAGCAGCGTATCTCCCAGGCCACTGGCTCAACGGAAATCGATCGTCTGAGCGACGTCGACACCACGCCGGTCATCGTTAACGGTGTGGTTTACGCGCTGGCCTATAACGGCAACCTGACCGCGCTGGATCTGCGCAGCGGCCAGATCATGTGGAAACGTGAGCTGGGCTCGGTGAATGATTTCGTCGTGGAAGGTAACCGTATCTATATGGTTGACCAGAACGACCGTCTGCTGGCGCTGAGCACCGAAGGCGGCGTGACGCTGTGGACGCAAAGCGATCTGCTGCACCGCCTGCTGACCGCACCGGCGCTGTACAACGGTAGCCTGGTGGTAGGCGACAGCGAAGGGTATATGCACTGGATCGATCCGGAGAATGGCCGCTTCGTGGCACAGCAAAAAGTCGACAGCTCCGGTTTCCTGACCGATCCGGTTGTGGCCGACGGCAAACTGCTGATTCAGGCAAAAGACGGCACGCTGTACGCGATCACGCGTTAATTACCCGGCGGTTGTAGTATACTAAACGGCTCCTGTTCACTCAGGAGCCGTTTTGACATTTTTAAAAACGCCGCGAAAGCGACGTTATTTTGAATTTTATGAGGCTTCAAACATGGTACCTGTGGTCGCGCTTGTCGGGCGCCCTAACGTTGGAAAATCCACTCTTTTTAACCGTTTAACACGCACCCGTGATGCGCTGGTTGCGGATTTCCCGGGGCTGACGCGTGACCGTAAGTACGGTCGTGCAGAGGTGGAAGGACGCGAGTTCATCTGTATTGATACCGGCGGTATTGACGGCACAGAAGACGGCGTGGAAACCCGCATGGCGGAACAGTCGCTGCTGGCGATTGAAGAAGCGGACGTGGTGCTGTTTATGGTGGATGCGCGCGCTGGCCTGATGCCGGCGGACTCCGCTATTGCTAAACACCTGCGCTCACGCGAAAAGCCAACCTTCCTGGTGGCGAACAAAACCGACGGCATCGATGCCGATCAGGCCGTCGCGGATTTCTGGTCTCTGGGCCTGGGTGACATTTATCCTATCGCGGCATCGCATGGCCGTGGCGTCACCAGCCTGCTGGAAACCGTTCTGCTGCCGTGGGTTGACGAAGTGAACCCGCCGGAAGAGGTGGACGAAGACGCTGAATACTGGGCGCAGTTCGAAGACGGAGAAGAGGGCGAAGAAGAGCCTGAAGACGACTTCAACCCGCAGGATCTGCCGATCAAGCTGGCCATCGTGGGTCGTCCAAACGTTGGTAAGTCTACGCTTACTAACCGTATTCTGGGTGAAGAGCGCGTGGTCGTGTATGACATGCCGGGCACCACCCGCGACAGCATCTACATCCCAATGCAGCGCGATGAGCGTGAGTATGTCCTCATCGACACCGCCGGGGTGCGTAAGCGCGGGAAAATCACCGATGTGGTGGAAAAATTCTCCGTTATCAAAACCCTGCAGGCGATCGAAGATGCCAACGTGGTGCTGCTGGTCATCGACGCACGCGAAGGGATCTCCGATCAGGACCTCTCTCTGCTCGGCTTTATCCTCAATAGTGGGCGCTCACTGGTTATTGTGGTCAACAAATGGGATGGCCTGAGCAACGAAGTGCGCGAGCAGGTGAAAGAGACCCTCGACTTCCGTCTGGGCTTTATCGACTTTGCGCGCGTGCACTTTATCTCCGCGCTGCACGGCAGCGGCGTGGGTAACCTGTTTGAATCCGTGCGTGAAGCTTACGACAGCTCCACCCGTCGTCAGAGCACCGCCATGCTGACCCGCATCATGAACATGGCTGCAGAAGACCATCAGCCGCCGCTGGTGCGCGGCCGTCGCGTGAAGCTGAAATACGCCCACGCCGGTGGCTATAACCCGCCAATCGTGGTGATCCACGGCAACCAGGTGAAAGACCTGCCGGATTCCTACAAGCGCTACCTGATGAACTACTTCCGTAAATCGCTGGACGTGATGGGCACGCCTATCCGCATCCAGTTCAAGGAAGGGGAAAACCCGTTCGCTAACAAGCGCAACACCCTGACGCCAAACCAGATGCGTAAGCGTAAGCGCCTGATTAAGCACATTAAGAAAAGCAAATAAGCTTTTCCAGTCTCACGAAAGCCCGCGATTATCGCGGGCTTTTTTTTGCCCAATCATACCGCCGGTTTTCCCGGTGTGATGTCAATCACTATTCACTTTTAACCAAGTTTAAATCTAAGAAAGTAGACAATCGTCGAATTTTCATCTTAAAGTCCAGGGTCCGGTACTAGACAAACCTGACGCCGGGTTATCAAATGGTTAACTAACTTTTCGCCGCATGTAAAAAATCGGCCAGATACGTAACTGGCCGGCGTACCTGCTGGTGTTTACAAGCACGACACATACCTTTCGGGAGAATTATGCAATCCTCTGTTAATCAAAAAGAGAGCCGAACGTTCTTCGGCCATCCGTATCCGCTCGGTTCGCTGTTTTTCACCGAGATGTGGGAGCGTTTCTCGTTTTACGGCATTCGCCCGCTACTGATCCTGTTTATGGCCGCCACCGTCTATGACGGCGGCATGGGCCTGGCGCGTGAAAACGCCTCGGCGATTGTCGGTATCTTTGCCGGTACCATGTACCTGGCCGCGCTGCCGGGCGGCTGGCTGGCGGATAACTGGCTCGGCCAGCAGAGAGCCGTTTGGTACGGTTCGATTCTGATTGCGCTCGGCCACCTGTCGATTGCGCTGTCGGCCATCATGGGTGACAACCTGTTCTTTATCGGCCTGATGTTCATCGTGCTCGGCTCTGGCCTGTTCAAGACCTGTATCTCGGTCATGGTGGGGACTCTGTATAAAAAAGGCGATGCGCGTCGTGACGGCGGTTTCTCGCTGTTCTATATGGGCATTAACATGGGCTCGTTCATTGCCCCGCTGATTTCCGGCTGGCTGATTAAAACCCACGGCTGGCACTGGGGCTTTGGCATTGGCGGTATCGGAATGCTGGTGGCACTGATTATCTTCCGCGTGTTTGCCGTTCCGGCGATGAAGCGCTATGACGGCGAAGTTGGCCTCGACTCCACCTGGAACAGCCCGGTGGTGAAGCGTAACGGCGTGGGCGTCTGGCTGCTGGCGCTGGCGGCAGGTGTGGCAACAATCGTGACGCTGATTGCGCAGGGCGTGATTGTGATTAACCCGGTCGCGGTAGCCAGCGTGCTGGTCTACGTGATTGCGGCGTCCGTTGCCCTCTACTTTATTTATCTGTTTGTCTTTGCTGGCCTGAACCGTAAAGAACGCGCCAGACTGCTGGTCTGCTTCATTCTGCTGATCTCCGCGGCGTTCTTCTGGTCCGCGTTTGAACAGAAGCCAACCTCGTTCAACCTGTTTGCCAACGACTACACTAACCGCACGATCGGTGATTTTGAAATCCCGGCGGTGTGGTTCCAGTCGATTAACGCGCTGTTCATCATCCTGCTGGCACCGGTGTTCAGCTGGGCGTGGCCGAAGCTCGCGACGAAGAACATCCGCCCGAGCAGCATCACCAAGTTTGTTATCGGTATTCTGTGCGCGGCGGCGGGCTTTGGCCTGATGATGCTGGCGGCGCAGAACGTGCTGAGCAGCGGTGGGGCGGGCGTGTCGCCGTTCTGGCTGGTGGGGAGCATCCTGATGCTGACGCTTGGCGAACTGTGTCTCAGCCCGATTGGCCTGGCGACCATGACGCTGCTGGCGCCGGAGAGAATGCGCGGCCAGATGATGGGGCTGTGGTTCTGCGCCAGCGCGCTGGGTAACCTGGCGGCGGGGCTGATTGGCGGCCACGTGAAGGCCGACCAGCTGGATATGCTGCCGGACCTCTTTGCGCGCTGCTCCATCGCGCTGCTGATTTGTGCCGCGGTGCTGATCGTCCTCATTGTTCCGGTGCGCCGCATGCTGGAAAATGCGCAGACTAAACCGGCAGCTAACGCCTCATAAGCCTCAGTGTGCCGGGGCAGGCGTTATGCCCCGGCATCGCTACCCAGAGGTGAAACTATGCAGTTAGGATTTGTCGGTCTTGGTGCGGTCGTGGATACCGCGTATCTGCCCGCGTTGCGTCACCTTTTTGGTCACGCGGTTCATTGTTTTGGATTTGATGTTCTCCCCACCAGGCAGCCTGAAGGCATCACGCGCTGCGCTTCGCTTACGGAACTTCTCGCCGTACCGCTTGATACTCTCTTTATTACCACCACATCGCTGCACCATCTTGAGGTGCTTGAACACGCTCTCGCCTCATCGGTTTCCCGCATCGTGGTTGAAAAACCGATCGTCGCCACGCTTCCCCAAATCGAAAAGCTCAACGCGCTGCTGGCTGACCCCGACGTTGCATCCCGCGTGCTGGCCCTCGATCACTGGATGGCGCGCATCGAAACGGTGAAGCGGTCGCTGGTTGGCGGCGTCTCTGACATCGTCAAAATCGACGGCTTTTTGCAGGAGCCGAGCGGATATAACGCCGCAGGAGAACCCATCGCGCTTAACTTTGCCACCGGCGAGCCGGATACCCGAACGCTTTGCCACCCTGACGGCGTGATCCTGGATATCGGTACGCACGTGCTGGCGATGCTGCGAGAAACCGTGCGCTACCTGGGCGGCAATGACGATATGACGCTGCGGGTCGTCACGGCTAAAGACCGCCTGGGTTGCGCTATCGCAAAAGGCGACCTGACCACGGCGGAAGGCGAGGCGCATCTTCAGGGCCGCATCAGCGGCGTGCCGGTGGATATCTGGCTTAATAAATACGCTGGACCCGCGGGCGGGCAAAAAGGCTTACGGCTCTATTTGCGCGACGGGCGGGCCATCAGTTACGACCGGCACGGCGCGGAAGATGTGCTTGAGCTGATAAATGGCGACACGCGTCAACGCTGGAACATTCCCGGCACGATCTACGAGCACTGTCTTGCAAAGCATATTCTGGGCGCCAACAGCCTCTTTGAACGGGATCCGCAAGAGGTGAGCCGCACGACGCGCCGCAGAATAGCGGAAGTGGAACTGCTGCTGACGTTACAGCAACAGCTGCGTGGCCCGCACTGACCGCGACGTGGTAAAATTATTGCAGACCACAATGCTTTGAAGGAGTCACCATGACGATTACCTGCCCGGATTGCCAGGCACCGCTGGAGCCGCAGAATGGGGTGGCACACTGCGAGAGCTGTAATAAGGATATTGCGCTTGAAGCCCGCTGCCCGGAGTGCCATCAGCCGCTCCAGGTTTTAAAAGCCTGCGGGGCGGTGGACTATTTCTGCCAGAACGGCCACGGCTTAATCTCTAAAAAGCGCGTGGAGTTTGTTCCGGCAGAGCGTTAATCGCACACGCAGCCTTCGCCTTTCTGCCATAGCTCGACCAGCGACTCGGGGGCTTCCTGCTCCGGTACCAGCACGATGATATCGGCGTAGTGCGCCTGATTTTGCCCGGTCCAGATAATCTGGATGCGGAAATAGCGCTGGTCACCGCTGCCGGGTGAAGAGGCTTGCCCGGGCGGTTGACCGCGCGGAAAAGCCTGCTCCAGGATGCTCACCAGGCGCTGGCGCTGAGCATCATTGAGCGAGGCGAGCGCGATGGTGCGCTGGCCGCTCAGCTTAGGAATAAAAGCGACGCCGCCTTCCCGGGCCAGCTCAACCACGGCGTCATCCGTCAGTTCCGGAACCTGCATTTACAGCACTCCCACCCGTTCCCAGGCTTGTTTAATGGCAGCCCCAACGTCGCCGCCGGAACGTTTTTCTCCGTGCGCTACCGTTAGTTTTGCGAAGGCCTCAAAATCTGCATCCTGCGCCAGATTGCGATCGCAAACCGTGTCGTACCAGGCATAACCCGCTTTTTCCCAGGCGTAGCCGCCGATCGCCGTCGCGGCCAGATAAAATGCCCGGTTAGGGATGCCCGAGTTCAGATGCACGCCGCCGTTATCTTCGCGCGTTTTAATGAAATCCTTCATGTGCGCGGGCTGTGGGTCTTTGCCGAGCAGAGGATCGTCATAGGCGGTGCCGGGTTCAGACATGGAGCGCAGCCCTTTGCCGTTGATCCCTTTCGCCAGTAGCCCTTCGCCAATGAGCCAGTCCGCCTTATCGGCGGTTTGCTTGAGATGGTACTGTTTCACCAGCGAGCCAAACACGTCAGAGAGAGACTCGTTTAGCGCGCCCGACTGTTCAAAATAGATCAGTCCGGCTTCGGTCTCGGTCACGCCGTGACTGAGCTCGTGCGCCACCACGTCGATAGCGATGGTAAAGCGGTTAAATATTTCCCCGTCGCCGTCGCCGAATACCATCTGCTGACCGTTCCAGAAGGCGTTCTGATATTCCCGGCCGTAGTGCACGGTGCCGGTTAAAATAAGCCCTTTATTATCGAGCGAATCGCGCTGATATTCTTTCCAGAAGAAATCGTGGGTAACCCCTAAATAATCGTAGGCTTCATCGACCGCCACATCGCCATTCGACGGCTGGCCTTCGTAACGCACCTGGGTACCCGGCAGCTCCTGGGTCTGCTTCGCGTCGTAAATATCGCGCTCCAGCTGTCCGGCTTTATTCACGTGCGGCGCGGCGGGTTTGCCGGGCATATGGGCCATCAGCGTCTGGACGTGGGTTAAGGTCTGGCGGGCGCAGCGCTGCTGCGGTTCGGAACCCGTTTCGATAATACGACGCAGAATATAGGGGGGAATAACGCTATAAAAATTGGGCATGCTGCTCTCCTTATTAAAAAAGGGAATAGCAGCAGTATAGTAAGTAACCGGCGAAGAATTATCCGGTTTTACGCTGGCGGGTCTTTTTTACCGGCTTAATTGATTTCACTTCGCTTTCTACCCAGCCGTCTGAAAGACGCGTCGTCAGCACATCGCCGGTATTCACCTGTTTGGTTTGCTTCAGCACCTTGCCGTCCGTCGCCGTCGTCACGCTGTAGCCGCGCGCCAGGGTGGAGAGGGGGCTCACCGCTTCAAGATGGGTCACCGCATTGCCAAAACGTTCGCGGGTGGTGCTCAGGCGCGCGCGAATAGTCTCCGCCAGACGATACTCCAGCTGCTGAATCCGCGTTTGCGCGCGATAAATTTTCGGCTGCAGGTTCTGCTGGTTCAGGCGCTGGGTCACGCGCTGCTGGCGCGATACCGCGCGCTTAAGCTGGTTGTCCAGCGCGGAGTTCATGCGCTGGCGCAGACGCTCCAGCACGGTCTGCTGACGCGCCAGGCGCAGCTGCGGGTGCTGCTGCTGCAGACGATGGTGCAGCTGGGTAAAGCGGCGGGTACGGTTGGCAAGGAAGTAGTCCATCGCCATCTCAAGACGCTGCTGGCCGCTCTGAATTTGACGCAGCAGCTCCAGCTGGTTACGGCTGACCACTTCCGCCGCCGCGGACGGCGTAGGCGCGCGCAGATCCGCCACAAAATCGGCTATCGTCACGTCCGTTTCGTGCCCGACGGCGCTCACGACGGGGATAAGGCTGGCAAAGATTGCCCGCGCCACGCGCTCGTCGTTAAAGCTCCAGAGATCTTCCAGCGAGCCGCCGCCGCGCCCGACGATAAGGACGTCGCACTCCTGACGGGCGTTCGCCAGCTCAATGGCGCGCACAATCTGGCCCGGCGCATCGTCGCCCTGCACGGCGGTCGGGTAGATGATCACGGGCAGGGAAGGGTCGCGACGCTTCAGGACGTGCAGAATATCGTGCAGTGCCGCTCCGGTTTTTGAGGTGATGACGCCCACGCAGTGGGCAGGCGAGGGCAGCGGCTTTTTATACTGCTGGTCGAAAAGCCCCTCATCCGAGAGCTTCGCCTTTAACTGTTCGTACTTCTGCTGCAGCAGCCCTTCGCCCGCCGGCTGCATGCTTTCGACGATGATCTGATAATCACCGCGCGGCTCGTACAGGGTGATATTGGCGCGCACCAGAACCTGCTGGCCGTGCTGCGGACGGAACGTCACGCGGCGGTTGCTGTTGCGGAACATTGCGCAGCGAACCTGGGCGGTATCGTCTTTTAGCGTAAAGTACCAGTGGCCGGAAGAGGGCTGCGTGAAGTTAGAGATCTCACCGCTGATCCAGACCTGCCCCATTTCCTGCTCAAGCAGCAAACGCACCGTCTGGTTAAGGCGGCTGACGGTGTAAATTGAGGGGGATTGAGAGGATAACATGTGAGCGGGATCAAATTCTAAATCAGCAAGTTATTCAGTCGATAGTAACCTGCTGAGAGGCAATCGCAAGCATTTTTTTCAAAAAAGTGTAGATGCAATCGGTTACGCTCTGTATAATGCCACGGCAATATTTAACCACCCAGGTCAGAGATATTGCCCATGCTACGTATCGCTAAAGAAGCACTGACGTTTGACGACGTCCTCCTCGTTCCCGCTCACTCCACCGTTCTGCCGAATACTGCCGACCTCAGCACGCAGTTGACGAAAACCATTCGCCTGAACATTCCTATGCTCTCCGCGGCAATGGACACCGTGACCGAAGCGCGCCTGGCTATCGCCCTGGCACAGGAAGGCGGCATTGGCTTTATCCACAAAAACATGTCCATTGAGCGTCAGGCGGAAGAAGTTCGCCGCGTGAAGAAACATGAATCCGGCATTGTGTCCGATCCACAGACCGTTCTGCCAACCACCACCCTGCACGAAGTAAAAGCCCTGACCGAGCGTAACGGCTTCGCCGGTTATCCGGTGGTGACCGAAGAGAACGAGCTGGTCGGTATCATTACCGGCCGTGACGTGCGCTTCGTGACTGACCTGAACCAGCCCGTCAGCGTGTACATGACGCCAAAAGAGCGTCTGGTTACCGTTCGCGAAGGTGAAACCCGCGACGTGGTGCTGGCAAAAATGCACGAAAAACGCGTTGAGAAAGCGCTGGTTGTTGACAGCAGCTTCCACCTGCGCGGCATGATCACCGTTAAAGATTTCCAGAAAGCAGAGCGTAAACCGAACGCCTGTAAAGACGAGCATGGCCGTCTGCGCGTTGGCGCGGCGGTTGGCGCAGGTGCCGGTAACGAAGAGCGCGTTGACGCGCTGGTTGCCGCAGGCGTTGACGTCCTGCTGATTGACTCCTCTCACGGCCACTCCGAAGGCGTTCTGCAGCGTATTCGCGACACCCGTGCCAAATACCCTGACCTGCAGATCATCGGCGGCAACGTGGCGACGGGCGCAGGCGCTCGCGCGCTGGCTGACGCCGGCTGCAGCGCGGTGAAAGTGGGTATCGGTCCTGGCTCCATCTGTACCACCCGTATCGTCACCGGCGTGGGCGTTCCGCAGATCACCGCCGTGTCTGACGCGGTTGAAGCGCTGGAAGGCACCGGTATTCCGGTTATCGCCGACGGCGGTATCCGCTTCTCTGGCGACATCGCCAAAGCCATCGCCGCGGGCGCCGCTGCCGTCATGGTAGGCTCCATGCTGGCCGGTACCGAAGAATCCCCGGGTGAGATCGAACTCTACCAGGGCCGCTCTTACAAATCTTACCGCGGCATGGGCTCCCTGGGCGCGATGTCCAAAGGTTCCTCCGACCGTTACTTCCAGACCGATAACGCCGCTGACAAGCTGGTGCCGGAAGGTATCGAAGGCCGCGTTGCCTATAAAGGCCGTCTGAAAGAGATCATTCACCAGCAGATGGGCGGCCTGCGCTCCTGTATGGGTCTGACCGGCTGTGGTACCATCGACCTGCTGCGTACCAAAGCGGAATTCGTACGCATCAGCGGTGCGGGTATCCAGGAGAGCCACGTTCACGACGTGACGATCACCAAAGAGTCTCCGAACTATCGTTTGGGCTCCTGATTTTCTTCGCCCGACCTTGTGTCGGGCGATTTATTTAATCTGTTTCACTTGCCTCGGAATTAGCGTCAATGACGGAAAACATTCATAAACATCGCATTCTCATCCTGGACTTCGGTTCGCAGTACACTCAGCTGGTGGCGCGTCGCGTACGTGAACTGGGCGTTTACTGCGAACTGTGGGCGTGGGATGTCACGGAAGCACAGATTCGCGAATTCAATCCAAGCGGCATCATCCTGTCCGGCGGCCCGGAAAGCACCACCGAAGAGAACAGCCCGCGCGCGCCGCAGTACGTGTTCGAAGCTGGCGTGCCGGTATTCGGCGTTTGCTACGGTATGCAGACCATGGCAATGCAGCTGGGCGGCCACGTAGAAGGCTCTAACGAGCGCGAGTTTGGCTATGCGCAGGTAGAAGTCGTCACCGACAGCGCGCTGGTGCGCGGTATCGAAGACTCCCTGACCGCAGACGGCAAACCGCTGCTGGACGTGTGGATGAGCCACGGCGACAAGGTCACCGCCATCCCGTCTGACTTCGTGACCGTTGCCAGCACCGAAAGCTGCCCGTTCGCGATCATGGCGAACGAAGAAAAACGCTTCTACGGCGTGCAGTTCCACCCGGAAGTGACCCACACCCGTCAGGGTATGCGCATGCTGGAGCGCTTCGTGCGCGACATCTGCCAGTGTGAAGCCCTGTGGACCCCGGCAAAAATCATCGACGACGCCGTGGAGCGTATCCGCCAGCAGGTTGGCGATGACAAGGTCATTCTCGGCCTTTCCGGCGGCGTGGACTCCTCCGTAACCGCGATGCTGCTGCACCGCGCCATCGGCAAAAACCTGACCTGCGTCTTCGTGGACAACGGTCTGCTGCGTCTGAATGAAGCCCAGCAGGTAATGGACATGTTCGGCGACCACTTCGGCCTGAACATCGTTCACGTGGAAGGCGAGCAGCGCTTCCTGGACGCGCTGAAAGGCGAGAACGATCCGGAAGCGAAGCGTAAAATCATCGGCCGCGTGTTCGTGGAAGTGTTCGACGAAGAAGCGCTGAAGCTGGAAGACGTGAAGTGGCTGGCGCAGGGCACCATCTATCCTGATGTGATCGAGTCTGCGGCCTCCGCGACCGGTAAAGCACACGTCATCAAATCTCACCACAACGTGGGCGGCCTGCCGAAAGAGATGAAGATGGGTCTGGTTGAACCGCTGCGCGAGCTGTTCAAAGACGAAGTGCGTAAGATCGGTCTGGAACTGGGTCTGCCGTACGACATGCTCTACCGTCACCCGTTCCCGGGCCCGGGTCTCGGCGTGCGTGTGCTGGGCGAAGTGAAGAAAGAGTACTGCGACCTGCTGCGTCGCGCAGACGCGATCTTCATCGAAGAGCTGCACAAAGCTGACCTGTACAACAAGGTAAGCCAGGCGTTCACCGTGTTCCTGCCGGTTCGCTCCGTCGGCGTGATGGGCGATGGCCGCAAGTACGACTGGGTTGTTTCCCTGCGTGCGGTAGAAACCATCGACTTCATGACCGCGCACTGGGCGCACCTGCCGTATGACTTCTTAGGCCGTGTTTCCAATAGAATAATCAATGAGGTCAATGGGATATCGCGAGTCGTATATGACATCAGCGGTAAGCCACCGGCTACGATTGAGTGGGAATAATCTCCCTCTGAATTAACACCTAAACCCTCTGCCTGCGCAGGGGGTTTTTTATTGCCTCAATTCCCTTCACCCAACCTATAAGCCAGCGCCACCACCAGCGACTGCACAAGGCACAGCGTTGCCGACTGAGACCGAAACGCGTCCACCTGCGCCTCTTTCACCACAAAGCAGAGATCGCTGAACGTCGCCAGCGGGCTTATCTGGCTGTCCGTAATCACAATCTGCCGCGCGCCGACGCTGGCGGCGGTTTCGCTGACCATCACCGTCTCTTCCGCGTACGGCGAGAAGCTGATCGACACCACAATGTCGCGCGCCTTAATGCGGCTGATCTGCTCGCGCAGCATCCCGCCCATGCCGTCGAGCAGGATAGGGCGGCACTCCAGGTGGCTCAGGGCGTAGGTGAGGTACGCGGCGACGCTAAAGGAGCGGCGCAGTCCGGCGATGTAGATGGTGTCGGCGTCGGCCAGCAGCTGCACCGCGCGCTCCAGCATTTCCGGCTCGGCGCGGGCGGCAAGCTGCTGCAGCGCCTGCGCGTTTGAGCGGGCAAACTCCTGCAGGATATCGAGCGGGGTTTCCGGCACGGCCTCGCTCTCCATCTCGCGGAACAGACGGGCGCGGTCGCTGTAGCTGGCGGTCTCCTCTACCAGGTTCATGCGAAACAGCTGTTTCATTTCGTTGAAGCCGGTGAAGTCGAAGGCGTTAGCAAAGCGGATCAGCGTCGAGGGCGGCACGTCGGCGCGCTCGGCAATCACGGCAACCGTATCGAAGGCCACGCTGTTGGTGTTATCCAGCACGTAGCGGGAGACCTGCTGCAGCCTCTTGCTCAGGCTATCGTAGCGATCGCGGATTTGCTGCTGCAGTTCGTTCAGGCTGGTTGCTGTCGTCATCTTTTCCCCCAAATACAGTCTTATGATTCTAAACGCAAAACAGCGTCTTTTAAATGTCGGCCATCCATCTGGCAGCAAAAATGAAACAGAAGCTTCAGTCATTTCCTCGCCCGAAATTCCTTAATAGCGCACGCGGCGTCAGTGGTGCTGGCTGTTAACATAAAAATCCATCCTTGATCACAATAATCATCATTTATTTTATTTCAACTTAAAATGGAATATTTGTTTCATGTATAGTGTTCAGTACACAGCGTTCAGGTCACAGTCACGTATCAACAGCGAGAGGTTAAGGATGGAGACGGTAGCGAATTTTATTCACGGCGAATGTGTCACCGGTTCAGGCCAGCGCGTTCAGGCGATCTTCAACCCGGCCACCGGCAAGCAGATCCGCCAGGTGGTGATGAGTACGGCGCAGGAAACGGAGCAGGCGATTGCCGCCGCGCAGCAGGCGTTTCCGGCGTGGGCGCGCCAGGCTCCGCTCAAGCGCGCGCGCGTGATGTTCCGCTTCAAGGCGCTGCTGGAAGAGAACATGGTGCGCCTGGCCCGCCTCATCAGCGAAGAGCACGGCAAGGTCTTCTCCGACGCGGTGGGCGAACTGACGCGCGGCCTGGAGGTGGTGGAGTTTGCCTGCGGCATTCCGCACCTGCAAAAGGGCGAACACTCGGCGAACGTCGGTACCGGCGTCGACAGCCACTCGCTGATGCAGCCGCTCGGGGTCTGCGCCGGGATCACGCCGTTTAACTTCCCGGCGATGGTGCCGATGTGGATGTTCCCGATTGCCCTGGCGACCGGGAATACCTTCGTGCTGAAGCCCTCGGAAAAAGATCCTTCTCTCGCGCTCGCGCTGGCGCAGCTGCTGAAAGAGGCCGGCCTGCCCGACGGCGTGTTCAACGTGGTGCAGGGCGATAAGGAGTCCGTTGACGTGCTCCTGACCGACCCGCGCGTGCAGGCGGTGAGCTTTGTCGGCTCCACGCCGATTGCCGAATACATTTACCAGACCGCGTCCGCCCACGGTAAGCGCTGTCAGGCACTGGGCGGTGCGAAAAACCACTGCATTCTCATGCCGGACGCCGACATGGAGATGGCCGCCAACGCCATTATGGGCGCAGGCTTCGGCGCGGCGGGAGAGCGCTGCATGGCGCTTTCGGTGGTGCTGGCGGTGGGGGATAAAACCGCCGATGACCTCTGCGCCCGGCTGGAAAAACAGATTGCCGCCCTGCGCGTCGGGCCGGGACTGGACCAGTCGCCGGAAAACGAAATGGGGCCGCTCATCTCGTCCGCCCACCGCAGCAAGGTGCTGGGATACATCGACAGCGGGGAAGCGCAGGGCGCGACGCTTCGCGTGGACGGTCGCGGCTTCAGCGTGCAGGGGCACGAGCAGGGCTACTTCGTCGGGCCGACGCTGTTCGATAACGTCACCCCGGAGATGACCATCTATAAAGAAGAGATTTTTGGGCCGGTGCTTTCTGTGGTGCGCGTAGCAGATTACGCCAGCGCGGTGGACCTGATTAACCGCCATGAATATGGTAATGGCTCCGCCATTTTCACCCGCGACGGCGGCTGCGCGCGCCGCTTCTGCGAGGAGGTGCAGGCGGGCATGGTGGGCGTCAACGTGCCGATCCCCGTGCCGATGGCGTTCCACAGCTTTGGCGGCTGGAAGCGTTCCATCTTCGGCGCGCTCAACGTCCACGGCAGCGACGGCGTGCGCTTCTACACCCGAATGAAAACCATCACCGCGCGCTGGCCGGAAATGCAGCAGGAGACTGGCGCTGCGTTCTCCATGCCGACGCTGGGCTGACAGGAGGTTTTATGCAAACCGAACGTATGACCATGGCCCAGGCGCTGGTCCGGTTCCTGAATCAACAGTACGTCAGCGTGGACGGCAACGAAACGCCCTTCGTGGAGGGCGTCGCCACCATTTTTGGGCACGGTAACGTGCTCGGCATCGGCCAGGCGCTGGAGCAGGATCCGGGCCATCTGCAGGTGATGCAGGGCTGCAACGAGCAGGGCATTGCCCATATGGCGACGGGATTTGCCAAACAGCACCGCCGTCAGCGGATCTTTGCCGTCACCTCCTCCGTCGGGCCGGGGGCGGCCAACATGGTGACCGCCGCGGCCACCGCCACGGCTAACCGCATTCCGCTGCTATTGCTGCCGGGCGATATCTACGCCAGCCGCCAGCCGGACCCGGTGCTGCAGCAGATCGAGCAGTATCACGATCTCAGCATCAGCACCAACGACTGCTTCCGTCCGGTCTCCCGCTACTGGGACCGCATCAACCGTCCCGAGCAGCTGATGAGCGCCATGCTCAGCGCGATGCGAACGCTTACTGACCCGGCAGATACCGGGGCGGTGACTATCTGCCTGCCGCAGGACGTGCAGGGCGAGGCCTGGGACTATCCGCTGAGCTTTTTCGCGCGTCGCGTGCACCACATCGAGCGTCGTCCGCCCGATCCGCAGCGTCTGGCGCAGGCGCGGGCGCTGATCGCCCGCAAGCGTCGCCCGCTGGTGGTGTGCGGCGGCGGGGTGCGCTACTCCGGCGCGCATGAGGCGTTTCGCAAATTTGTCGAGACGCTGCAGCTGCCGTTTGCCGAAACCCAGGCCGGGAAGGGCGCGCTGGTAAGTGATCACCCACTTAATCTGGGCGGCGTCGGGGTGACGGGGGGACTGGCGGCCAACCAGCTCGCGCCGCAGGCCGATCTGGTGATCGGCATCGGCACGCGCCTGACCGACTTTACCACCGGCTCCAAGGCGCTCTTCTCCCATCCGGACGTCGAATTCCTGCTGCTGAACGTGGCGGAGTTCGACGCCCTGAAGCTGGACGCCACCTCGCTGGTTGCCGATGCCCAGACCGGGCTGCAGGCATTGACCCAGGCGCTCGGCGATTACCGCAGCGGCTGGGGGGAGAAAATTGCCGAGGCGAAATCCGCCTGGCGCGACGAGTGCCGCCGCCTGTGGGATCGCCAGTGGCGTCCGGACGACGCGCCCGAGGTGGCGGGGCACCTGGACGCGCAGCTGGCGGAATACGGCGAGACGCTCAACACCCGCCTGACCCAAACGCGGGTGCTGGGGCTGATCAACCAGCATGTTGAAGATAATGCCGTTGTGGTGGGCGCGGCCGGTTCGCTGCCGGGGGATTTACAGCGCCTCTGGCAGGTTAAAACGCCGGACAGCTATCACCTGGAGTACGGCTACTCCTGCATGGGCTACGAGATTGCGGCGGCCATCGGCGCGAAGCTCGCCAGGCCCGAGCTGCCGGTGTACGCCATGGTGGGGGATGGCTCCTACATGATGCTGCACTCCGAGCTGCAAACCGCCGTTCAGGAGGGCATTAAGGTCACCGTCCTGCTGTTTGATAACGCCAGCTTCGGCTGCATTAACAACCTGCAGATGGGGCACGGCATGGGCAGCTTTGGCACCGAAAACCGCCAGCGCAACCCGGAAACCGGGCGTCTCGACGGGCCGCTGGTGAAGGTCGACTTTGCGCAAAACGCGGAAAGCTACGGCTGTCGCGCGTGGCGGGTACACGACGAGCAAAGCCTGCTGGCGGCGCTGGAGGCGTCGCGCGCGCATCCGGGCCCGACGCTGCTGGACATCAAGGTGCTGCCGAAGACCATGACCCACGATTACGCCTCCTGGTGGCGAACCGGCGACGCGCAGGTGGCAGAGGCTTCTGCCGTGCGTGAAGCCGCGGAGCACACTCTGGCGCAGGTGAAAAAAGCCCGCCAGTATTAAGTTTTTCCGCCGTAACGAAATTTTCATTTCATTTTCCCCTCACCCTAACCCTCTCCCCAACGGGGAGAGGGGAGTGTTTGGTGCACTCTTTTCTCCCTCGCCCCTTTGGGGAGAGGGCCGGGGTGAGGGGAGTTGCCGCACGCCCTCTCATGTTGTGAGATTGATAACAAAATTTATCTCATTCATCTCAAAAGTGTTAACCCACACTCAAAAACATAATTTTCACTATTTATAAAAATGAAATAAATGTTTTATTTATAGTGTCGTTAGTTCACAGCATTCACCAACACCGGGAGCCGTTATGTTTAACATTGCTTTACTGGGCGCTGGCCGAATTGGCCAGGTACATGCAGCTAACATCGCCAGCCACGGCGCGACCACGCTCTGGTCCGTGGTTGACCCGAATCAGGAATTTGCCACCCGTCTCGCCGCGCAGTACCAGGCCCGCCAGCAGAGCCTGGAGGAGGCGATGACCGACCCTAACGTTCACGCCGTGCTGATCGCCTCTGCCACCGATACCCATGCGGACCTGATTGAAATGGCCGCCCGCCACGGCAAGGCCATCTTCTGCGAAAAGCCGGTACACCTTGACCTCGCCCGAGTGCGCGACTGCCTGAAGGTGGTCAAAGAGTACGACGTGCCGCTGTTCATCGGCTTTAACCGCCGCTTTGACCCGCAGTTCCGCCGGGTGAAAACCGACGCGCAGGCTGGGCGCATCGGCAAGCCGGAATCGCTGCTGATTATCTCCCGCGACCCGTCCCCGCCGCCTGCGGAGTACGTGCGCGTCTCCGGCGGCATGTTCCGCGATATGACCATTCACGACTTTGATATGGCGCGCTTCATCCTGGGCGAAGAGCCGGTGTCGGTGTATGCCCAGGGCAGCAACCTGGTGGATCCGGCGATTGGCGAGGCGGGGGATATCGATACCGCGTTTATCGTTCTGAAATACGCCTCCGGCGCGATGGCCACCATCGTCAACAGCCGCCGCTCTTCCTATGGATACGACCAGCGTCTGGAGCTGCACGGCTCCGAAGGGCTGCTGTGCGCGGGCAACATTCTGGAAAATCAGGTGCAGCACTACGGCAAACAGGGCTGCACCAGCGCGCTGCCGGAACACTTCTTCCTGCAGCGCTATAAATCCGCTTACGCCGCGGAATGGGAACACTTTGTTGCGGTCCTGCGCGGCGAAGCGGTGCCTGACTGCAGCGGCGATGATGGTGAACGTGCGCTGTACCTCGCGGATAAGGCGCTGGAGTCGCTGCGCAGCCAGCGCGAGATCGTCCTCTAAACACAACCACCCTACACAGAGAGACATAATAATGAAAAAACTGATCGTAGCCGCCCTCATCGCCATGACGTCCGGGGCCGCCCTCGCCGAAAACGAGCAAATTGTTTTCAGTACGCCAAACCTGGCCATGCCGTTTGAAGTTCACATGCAGCGCACGGCGGTGAAAGCCGCAAAAGAGATGGGCGTGAAGCTTCAGGTGCTGGACGGGCAGGGCAGCTCGCCGAAGCAGGTGGCTGACCTGGAAAACGCCATCACCCGCGGGGCGCAGGGCTTTATCGTCTCCCCAAACGACGTGAACGCGGTCTCCAGCGCGGTGGATGAAATTCAGGATGCGAAGCTGCCGGTGGTCACCCTTGACCGCTCCGTGGACAGCCAGAAAAAAGTGCCGCACTTTGGCGCCAACAACTACAAGGGCGGCCAGGCGGTTGGCGACTTCGTCAAAAGCAAATTCCCCAACGGCGCGGACATCATTCTGCTGACCGGCCAGCCGGGCTCCTCCTCCAACATTGAACGCACCAAAGGGATCCGCGACAGCCTGAAGGCAGGCGGGGAGAAGTACAGGATCGTCGCCGATCAGACCGGCAACTGGATGCGTTCGGAAGGGATGCGCATTGTGGAAAGCGTGCTGCCCTCGCTGCCGAAACGCCCGCAGGTGATCCTCTCCGCCAACGACGATATGGCGCTGGGGGCGATTGAAGCCCTGCAGAGCCAGGGCGTGAAGCCGGGCGAAATTCTGGTCACCGGCTTTGATGCGGTACCGGAAGCGCTGGCCCGCGTGCGCGACGGCTGGCTGGCGGTAACGGCGGACCAGCGTCCGGGCTTTGCGGTGCAGACGGCGATGAGCCAGCTGGTGGCCAACGTGCGCGAGAAGAAAGCCATCACCGGGGCCGACTACCCGCCGACCCTGATCACCAAAGAGAACCTGCAGCAGGCCGAGCGTATCGGTGAGGCCGGTAACTGATAAGTCCCGAGCCGCCTCCGGCGGCTCATCATGAGGAGGAGCAGACCGATGTCGCAACCCTTACTGAAAGTGACCGACCTGGCGAAAAGCTTTTCCGGCGTCTGGGCGCTGAGCAGCGCTCAGCTGACCGTCGGCGCGGGCGAAATTCACGCCCTGCTGGGGGAAAACGGGGCGGGAAAATCCACGCTGCTGAAGGCGCTCGCGGGCGCGCAGCCGCAAACGCGCGGGGAGATCTGGTTCAACGGCGAAACGCTGCCGGTGGACGACTCCCCCGTTGAGCGGCAGAACAAGGGCATTATCACCATCTACCAGGAATTCAACCTGCTGCCCAACATGACCGTCGCGGAAAACATGTTTCTCGGGCGCGAGCCGCGCAGGCGTAACCTGATCGTTGACGAAAAGGCGGTTAACCAGGAGGCGCAGGTCATTCTCGACTACCTGCAGCTGAACGTCGCGCCGACCACGCCGGTCGCCCGCCTGAGCGTCGCCCAGCAGCAGATGGTGGAGATCGCCCGGGCGCTGACCCTCAACGCCAGGCTGATTATCATGGACGAACCGTCCGCCGCGCTGAGCGACAGCGAGGTGGAAAGCCTGCACCGCGTGGTGCGCGAGCTTAAAAACCGCGGGGTGAGCATTATTTACGTCACCCACCGCCTGCACGAAGTTTTTCAGCTCTGCGATCGCTTCACCGTTTTCCAGGACGGCCGCTTCACCGGCACCGGCGCGGTGGCGGAGACCAACGTCGAACAGCTGATCCGCCTGATGGTCGGTCGCGACGTGGCCTTTAACCGTCGCCCCGCCAGCGAAACGCATCATGAGGACAAACCCGTCCGCCTGGCGGTGAAGGGGCTGAGCCGCGAAAAGCCGCCGCTGGATCCGCACGGCATCGCCCTGCACGACATCAGCTTCCACGTCCACGCCGGGGAAGTGCTGGGCATTGCCGGGCTGGTGGGCGCGGGGCGTACCGAGGTGGCGCGCTGCCTGTTCGGCGCAGATGCGTTTACCTCCGGCAGCTTTGAGCTGGACGGCGTGCCTTACCAGCCGCGCGACCCGCTCTATGCCCTCGATCAGGGCGTGGCGCTGGTGCCGGAAGACCGCAAAAAAGAGGGGGCGGTGCTGGGGCTGTCGATCCGCGACAACCTGTCGCTCTCCTGCCTCTCTTCGCTGCTGCAGTGGCGCTGGTTCGTGAACACCCGCAAAGAGGACGACCTGATTGAGTCCTACCGCAAGGCGCTGCAGATCAAGATGGTCAACAGCGCGCAGGAGGTGCGCAAGCTCTCCGGCGGCAACCAGCAAAAGGTGATCCTCGCGCGCTGCATGGCGCTCAACCCGCGGGTGCTGATCGTCGATGAGCCGACGCGCGGCATCGACGTGGGGACCAAATCGGAAGTGCACCAGGTGCTCTTTGACATGGCGAAAAAGGGCGTGGCGGTGATCGTGATCTCCTCCGATCTGCCGGAAGTGATGGCGGTGTCCGATCGGATCATCACCCTCAGCGAAGGGCGGGTGACCGGTGAGATCCACGGTGACGACGCTAATGAAGAACGGCTGATGACGATGATGGCCATCAACCACAACGCCCTGAACGCGGCATAACGGAGTTTCTCATGACGCAGATGATTACTAAAACGCAGGCCCCGGCCAAACGCGCCGGACGCATCGATCCCATCGCCTTCTTCGAGCGCTTCGGGGTGCTGATTTTCATGATCCTGCTGCTGATCTTCTTCCAGTCGCAGAACAGCAACTTTTTCTCTGAGCGCAATATTTTCAACATTCTGACCGAAGTCTCCATCTACGGGATCATGGCCGTGGGGATGACCTTCGTCATTCTCACCGCCGGGATCGACCTCTCCGTGGGCTCCATTCTGGCGGTGTGCGCCATGACCGCGGCGTACGTGATTAAGGGCGACAACTTCACCACCGTCGACCCGAACGCCTGGGGCGGCATGAGCTGGCTAATCGGGCTGGGGATTTGTCTGGCGATGGGCACGGCGATTGGCTTCCTGCACGGGCTGGGCGTGACCCGCCTGCGCCTGCCGCCGTTCATCGTGACCCTCGGCGGGATGACCATCTGGCGCGGCCTGACGCTGGTGATTAACGACGGCGCGCCGATTGCCGGTTTCGATCAGGGCTACCGCTGGTGGGGGCGCGGGGAGCTGCTCGGCATCTCCATTCCGATCTGGATCTTCGCCCTCGTCGCCCTCGGCGGCTATCTGGCGCTGCATAAAACCCGCTGGGGCCGCTTCGTCTACGCCATCGGCGGTAACCCGGAGGCGGCGCGCCTGGCGGGGGTGAACGTCAAGCGCGTGCTGGTCAGCGTCTACGTGCTGATTGGCTGCCTGGCGGGGCTGGCGGGCTTCATTCTGAGCGCCCGTCTGGGAAGCGCCGAGGCGGTGGCCGGGATCTCCTTTGAGCTGCGCGTCATTGCCTCGGTGGTGATTGGCGGCACCTCGCTGATGGGCGGCTACGGGCGCATCGGCGGCACCATTATCGGCTCCATCATCATGGGTATTCTGATTAACGGCCTGGTGCTGATGAACGTCTCGGCCTACTACCAGCAGATTATCACCGGATTAATTATCGTTCTGGCGGTGGCGTTTGACACCTACGCCAAGAGCCGTCGCGGCGCACTGTGAGGATAGCGATGAAAGAGGTTCGTATTGGATTAATTGGCACCGGGTATATCGGCAAGGCGCACGCCATCGCCTATGCCCAGGCCCCGACGGTGTTCAACCTGCGCGGCAGGCTGGTGCGCGAGATGGTGGCGGAAGTCACGCCGGAGCTGGCGGCAGCGCGCGCGTGGGCGTTTGGCTTTAACCGCTCCACCGGCGACTGGCGGGCGCTGGTGGCCGACCCGGCCATTGACGTGGTGGATATTTGCTCGCCCAACCACCTGCATAAAGAGATGGCGCTGGAGGCGATCCGCCACGGCAAGCACGTTTACTCTGAGAAGCCGCTGGCGCTGAGCGCCCACGACGCGCGCGAGATGGTCGACGCCGCGAAGCGGGCCGGGGTGAAAACGCTGGTGGGGTTCAACTACATGAAGAACCCGACCGCGCAGCTGGCGAAGGAGATTATCGCGCGCGGCGAGATTGGCGAGGTGATCCACTTCTACGGCACCCACAACGAAGACTATATGGCCGACCCGCTTTCGCCGATCCACTGGCACTGCTTTAAGGAGACCGCCGGGCTGGGGGCGCTGGGCGATCTCGCGGCGCATATCGTCAATATGGCCCAGTACCTGGTGGGGGATATCGAGCAGGTCTGCGGCGACCTGAAGATCGTGGTCCCGGCGCGCCCGGCGAAGGCCGGATCGTCGGAGATGGTTGCCGTCGAAAACGAGGATCAGGCCCACGCGATGGTGCGCTTCGCGGGCGGGGCGCAGGGCGTCATTGAAACCTCCCGCGTCGCCTGCGGCCGCAAGATGGGGCTGTCGTACGTCATCACCGGCACGAAAGGCGCCATCAGCTTCACCCAGGAGCGCATGGCCGAGCTGAAGCTCTATCTGCATGACGACCCGGTGAACCGTCAGGGGTTCCGCACGCTGCTCGTCGGCCCGTCGCACCCGGACTACGCCGCGTTCTGCATGGGCGCGGGCCACGGGATAGGCTTTAACGATCAAAAAACAGTGGAGGTGCGCGACCTGGTGGACGGGATTGCCGCCGACGCGCCGATGTGGCCGGACTTCGAAGAGGGCTGGAAGGTGTCGCGCGTGCTGGACGCGATCGCGCTCTCGCACCGGGAAGGCCGCTGGCTGAACGTGAACGACATTGTCTGAAGAGGGTTCAACGTGGAAAAGCAGTTTGATGTGATATGCATGGGCCGCGTGGCGGTAGACCTCTACAGCCAGCAGATTGGCGCCCGTCTGGAAGATGCGTCGAGCTTCGCCAAATACCTCGGCGGGTCGTCCGGCAACGTGGCGTACGGCACCGCGCGCCAGGGCCTGCGCTCGTCGATGCTGGCGCGCGTCGGCGATGAACATATGGGCCGCTTCCTGCGGGAAGAGCTCAGCCAGGTGGGCTGCGATACCAGCCATCTGATTACCGATAAAGACCGCCTTACGGCGCTGGTGCTGCTCGGCATTAAAGACCGGGACACCTTTCCTCTGATTTTTTATCGCGATAACTGCGCGGACATGGCGATTACCGCCCGCGATGTGGACGAAAGCTACATTGCCTCCGCACGGTGTCTTGCCATCACCGGGACCCACCTTTCTCACCCGCAGACCCGCGAGGCGGTGCTGACGGCGCTGGGCTATGCCCGCCGTCACGGCGTGCGCACGGTGCTGGACATCGACTACCGTCCGGTGCTGTGGGGGCTGACCTCGCTGGGCGACGGCGAAACGCGCTTTATCGCCGCCGATAAGGTCACCCGCGAACTGCAGGAGGTGCTGCACCTCTTCGACGTCATCGTCGGCACCGAGGAGGAGTTCCACATTGCGGGCGGCAGCACCGATACGCTGACGGCGCTGGGGCAGGTGCGCGCCGTCAGTGAAGCCGCGCTGATCTGCAAGCGCGGGGCGCTCGGCTGCTCGGTCTATACCGACGCCATTCCGCCCCGGCTGGACGACGGCCTGACGGTGACCGGCGTGCGCGTGGAGGTGCTGAACGTTCTCGGCGCGGGGGACGCGTTTATGTCCGGCCTGCTGCGCGGCTACCTGAACGACGAGGGCTGGGAGCAGGCGTGCCGCTACGCCAACGCCTGCGGCGCGCTGGTGGTCTCCCGCCACGGCTGCGCCCCGGCAATGCCGAGCAAGATCGAGCTGGATGACTATCTCTCCCGCGCTGCGAACGTGCCGCGCCCGGATCTCGACCCGCGTCTGAACCATCTCCACCGGGTGACTACCCGCCGCCGCGAGTGGCCGGAGCTGTGCGTGATGGCCTTCGACCACCGCAGCCAGCTTGAGGATATGGCGCTGCAGTGCGGCGCGTCGCTGAAGCGCATTCCGGCGCTAAAGCAGCTGATCCTGCAGGCCAGCCGCGAGGCGGCGAGCCGCGCCGGGCTGGAGGGCAAAGCCGGCCTGCTGTGCGACGGTACCTTTGGTCAGGACGCGCTGAACGCCATCACCGGGGAAGGATGGTGGATTGGTCGCCCCATCGAGCTGCCGGGATCCCGGCCGCTGGAAATGGAGCACGGCAACATCGGCACCCAGCTTATCAGCTGGCCGCAGGAGCACGTGGTGAAGTGCCTGGTCTTTTTCCATCCGGAAGATGCCCATGGCCTGCGCCTGGAGCAGGAGCAGAAAATCGCCGAGGTGTACCACGCCTGCTGCCAGTCCGGGCACGAGCTGCTGCTGGAGGTGATCCTGCCCGCAACCATGCCGCGCAGCGACGAACTTTATCTGCGCGCCATCTCCCGCTTTTACAACCTGGGCATTTACCCGGACTGGTGGAAGCTGCCGCCGCTCTCGGCCGACGGCTGGACGGCGCTCAGCGAAATTATCGAACGCCGGGATCCGCACTGCCGTGGGGTGGTGATCCTCGGACTCGATGCCCCGGCGGAACAGCTCCGCGCCGACTTCCGGGCCGCCGCGGGGCAGGCGCTGGTGAAAGGCTTCGCCGTGGGGCGCACGCTGTTTGGCGACGCCTCCCGCGCGTGGCTGAAGCACGATATTGACGATGCGCAGCTGGTGGCGCGCATCCGGGACAACTACCTGCAGCTTATCGCCTGGTGGCGCGAGCGCGGAGACGCATAATGGAGACGACAATGAGTGTACAACTGGGCATTAACCCGCTGACCTGGACGAACGACGATCTGCCTTCCCTCGGCGCGGAGACGTCGCTGGAGACCTGCCTGAGCGAGGGCAAAGAGGCCGGTTTTGAAGGCTTCGAGCTGGGCAATAAATTCCCGCGCGAGGCGCGCCTGCTCGGCCCGATTTTACAGCGCCACGACCTGCAGCTGGTTTCCGGCTGGTACTCCGGCCGCCTGCTGGAGCGCAGCGTGGAGGAGGAGATCGCCGCCGTGCAGCCCCACCTGACGCTGCTGCGCGAGCTGGGGGCAAAGGTGTTGGTCTTTGCGGAAGTGAGCGGCTGCATTCACGGCGAGCAGCAGACCCCGGTGCACCTGCGCCCGCGCTTTCCGCAGGAACGCTGGCAGGAGTACGGCGAGAAGCTCACCGAATTTGCCCGCTATACCCAGCAGCAGGGGGTGCAGATTGCCTACCATCACCATATGGGCACGGTGATTGAGTCCGCCGACGACGTGGACAACCTGATGACCCATACCGGCGAAGAGGTCGGGTTGCTGTTGGATACCGGCCATCTGACCTTTGCCGGGGCCGATCCGCTGGCGGTGGCGCAGCGCTGGGCGTCGCGCATCAACCACGTGCACTGCAAAGACGTGCGCGCCGACGTGCTGGCGGACGTCAAAAACCGCAAAACCAGCTTCCTCGATGCGGTGCTGAGCGGCGTGTTTACCGTGCCGGGCGACGGCTGCGTCGATTACCCGCCGATTATGCGGCTGCTGAAGGCGCAGGACTATCACGGCTGGCTGGTGGTCGAGGCGGAGCAGGATCCGGCGATTGCCCATCCGCTGACCTACGCCCGTCTGGGGTATAACAACCTGAGCCGCCTGGCGCGCGACGCCGGGCTTATCTGAGGAGGGGACATGTCACGTCTGTTATCACGCTGGCAACAGCCGAACGCGCAGGGGCGGACCCAGTCCGTCACGCCGGAAAGCGCGGGGTGGGCGTACGTCGGCTTTGCGGCTTATGAGCTGCAGGAGGGGCAGACGCTGACGCTGCCCGCCGTCAGCGAGGAGCGCTGCCTGGTGCTGGTCGCCGGACGCGCCTCCATCCGCACCCCTTCCGCGCAGTTTAACGACATCGGCGAGCGGATGAGCCCGTTCGAGCGCATCAAGCCGTGGGCGGTGTACGTTACACCGCAGGAGACGGTGCAGGTGAAGGCGCTGACCAGGCTGGAGCTGGCGGTCTGCGCCGCGCCGGGCAAGGGTACGCATCCGACGCGGCTGATTGCGCCGCAGGATATCGACGGCGAGGCGCGCGGTAAGGGGCATAACCAGCGCTACGTGCATAACATTCTGCCGGAGGATAAACCTGCCGACAGCCTGCTGGTGGTGGAGGTCTGGACCAACGAAGGCTGCACCAGCTCGTACCCGAGCCACAAGCATGACGCGGACAATCCGCCGAACGAGACCTATCTGGAGGAGACCTACTACCATCGCCTCAACCCGGAACAGGGGTTCTGCATGCAGCGCGTTTACACCGACGACAGAACGCTGGATGAGTGTATGGCGGTCTATAACCGTGACGTGGTCATGGTGCCGAAGGGCTACCACCCGGTGGCGACGATGGCCGGGTATGACAGCTACTACCTCAACGTGATGGCCGGGCCGGTGCGCAAATGGATGTTCACCTGGGAAGAGGATCACGCCTGGATTAATCGCGATTATCCCGCAGAGAAGGGGGACTGAGACGGCCTTTCTTGTCGGGTGGCGCTGCGCTTACCCGACCTACGAAATCGTAGGCCCGTGCAAGCGTAGCGCCGCCGGGCGAATTTTTCTCAGTGCATCCGCCTCGCCTGCTCAATCATCCGGGCGATAGCCTCCGGCTGGCTCATCATCGACACGTGGCTCGCTGCCACCTCGGCGGTTTTCGCATGGATCGTCTTTGCCATCGCACGCTCAAGATCGGGGTTGATCATTCGATCATTCTTGCTGACCACAAACCAGCTCGGTTTATCATGCCATGCCGCATGGGCGACCTTTTCACCAAACGCCTCGGCCTTAATCGGCCCCTGCGTCGCTGCAATCGTGTTTTGAATGTCTGGCGTCACATCCGGCGCGAAATCCTTCCTGACGGCGTCCGTTGGCAGATATAAATAGCCGTCCGCCGTTTTGGCAATGCCCGCGCTGCCCGGCGGCGCAGGGAATCTTTCTGCCAGATCCGCCGTCGACTGACCGGAATCCGGCGCGAACGCCGCCACATACACCAGTGATTTTACTCGCGCATCGTTGCCTGCTTCGCTAATCACGGTGCCGCCCCAGGAGTGACCCACCAGTACGACATCCCCCTGGGCGCGTTCGATGGCTCGTCGCGTGGCGGCAACGTCATCTTTTAGCGACGTGAGCGGGAGCTGGACGGCAATGACCTCTGCGTGCTGTTTCTGCAACAGGGTAATCACCTTATTCCAGCTGCTGCCGTCGGCAAACGCGCCGTGCACCAGCACGACGCTGGTTTTATTCTCCGCAAAAGCGCTGGCCGAAAGCGCCAGCAGGCCTGCCGTCAGTACAGACAGTGCTTTCATCTTCAGACTCCTTAAAAATGGTGGATCGCCGCGTGGGGCGGCACGGTGAATTCGAGGGTTTTGTGATCGAGGGGCTTATGCGTCGGATCGGCCAGAATAATCGTCACCTTGTGCTTACCGGCGGGCAGACCCACCAGGATCACCGGCTCTCCGCTGGCGTCAGCCCAATGCCACGGCGCGTCATCCACCACCACGTGAATGTGCCCGATGCGCGGGGTGACCTTGAGCGCGTCGGGCCCGAACACCGGCTCGATGCGCAGGTTTTCGGCACGGTACTGGATAAACACCGCGCCTTTGCTCAGCGGCCCGGCAAGCGGCGGATCGACGATCAGTTTTGCAGGTGGTTGCGGCTGCGCCAGCGGGGAAACAGCGGCGGGGCCATTAACGTCCGCGGCGCTCAGATTGTCCAGCGGTGTGGCCTGGACACATGCTACAGATGTCAGGACAAGCAGGGGGAAAAGTACATAGCGACGAATCATTGCTCTCTCTCCTCATCGGTTCTGAATGGCGACAGGGAAAGAAAACCATTTTTATGTATCGGAGATATTTGCCGGAGGCGGCGTTTTGTACCCGTTTGTCAGCGTGGTGCGCTGGATACAGTGCGATACACTTTGCCTGCCGGGACGGCGCACAATCGCTATCGCCAGCCCGGCAATCACCAGCGTCAGCCCCGTTGATACCCACATTGCTCCCGCGATCCCCAGCGCTTTGTTCAGCCACGCATAGGCAAACGGCGAGGCTGCCGCCATCAGCTGGCCGGGGATAAGCAGCATGCCGGTGCGGCGGGCATAGCTTTCCGCGCTGAACAGTTCCAGCGGCAGCGTGGCTTTCACGATGGTGACCAGCCCGTTCATGGCGCCATAGCCCAGCACAAACCCGGCTGCACACCACACAAACAGAGCGCTGCTCAACCCCAGAAGAAAGCAGAGCGGCATGGCGAGCGCGGTGAAAAGGGTCAGCCTGAACGGCGTTAAGTGTGCGCCCGCCAGCACCTCCATAGAGCGAGCGCCCGTCTGGCCGATCCCCCACAGCATGCCGATGGCGACCGGCAGGCCGAAGTGGGCAATAAACTCCGGCAGATGGGTGGAGGTGCCGTTAGAGACAAAGGTGATGAGGGCAATGAAGGCGGCATAAAGCCAGCCTTTGCGCCGCTCTTTGTTCAGGGGCGGCGCGGCGACCTGTGTCGTCACCGAAAGCCGCTGACGGGGGAGCGTTCTTATCAGCGCCGCGCTCAGGAGGCCGAAGAGAGCATAGACGCGCAGCGCCTCATGCCAGCTCATCACCTGAAGCAGAGCATCGCCAAGCGGCCAGAAGACGACAGAGGCCAGCCCGCCCGCCAGCGTGACGCGTGAGATTGTTCTTCGCGCCTGCTGACCGTAGAGGTTCACCAGCGCGGCGAACAGCGCATCGTACAGCGACAGGCGCATCCCTACACCGGTGACCAGCCAGGCGCAGTACCAGCCAAATAGCGTCTGGGTATACGCCATCCCTGCGCAGCCTGCGGCGATCAGCAGCGTGCCACTCATCACCACCCTCTGGCCGCCAAAGCATGCCAGCAGGTGGGCCACAAACGGCGAAACCGCCGCCATCACCAGCATCGCCAGCGTCAGGCCGAGGTAAATCTGTGGTGATGACCACCCCCGGTCAGCTGATATCGCCAGCGCGAAGGTACCGGGCATATAAAACGAGATCCCCCAGTTGATGAGTTGATTACATCCGGCAGTGAGGGCGAGTCGACGAGGCAGGGCAGGTGTTTCCATTATTTTTCATTCCGTTATGCAGTTGTCCCCAGCATAGCGAGCGAGGTATTGTGCAAACAGGTCTGCAACCTTATGCGCGGTATAAGAGAAACTTTGAATGACGACGCTTAATCTGGGCTATCTCGCGACGTTCCGGCTGGTGATCCAGCGCGGCAGTTTTTCCTCTGCGGCGGATCTGATGGGCATTTCCCAGCCCGCCGTCAGCATGCAGGTACGTCAGCTGGAGCAGTTTTTGCAAACGCGCCTGGTGGAACGTACCGGGCGGGGCATTAAGGCGACGGGGGCCGGAGAGGCCCTGCTGGCGCACGGGGAACGCATTCAGCAGGTGGTGGATGACGCCATCCGGTCCGTGAGTGCGTTCAGTCACGACGTGAGCGGCACCATTACGCTTGGCACGGGGGCAACGGCCTGCATCCATCTTCTCCCGCCCCTGCTGGAGCAGCTGCGCCGCGACTATCCGCTCCTGAGCGTGGGGGTGACAACGGGCAACACCCTCGACATCGTCAGGGCCATCGAAGAGAACCGTCTCGATGTGGGGCTGGTCACGCTGCCGGTGAGCGGCAGAGCGCTGGACGTCATGCCGGTGATGGACGAAGAGTTTGTGTTTATCGCCTCGCGGGAGCAGCAGGATGTTTTCCGCGATTTCACGCCGGAGGCGCTGCACGCTCATCCGCTGATTGCCTTTGAATCAGGCAGCGGGACCCGGGCTCTGATCGATGGCTGGTTTGCAGCCAGTGGATTAGCAATCGCGCCGGTGATGCAGCTTGGCAGCATCGAGGCGATCAAACGCATGGTTCGCGCGGGGCTGGGCTACAGTATTGTGCCGCGAATGGCGGTCAAACAGGATGTCGATCGTGAAGGGCTATGCGTGATGTCGCTGATGCCCATGCTGCAGCGGCAGCTGGCGGTGGTCATGCGGCAGGACAAAATCCTCAGCAAAGGGATCGCGGCCCTTATTCGGCTCGTGCAACATCCTTCGGCGGTTTAGCGGTCAGCGGTGTCGACGGTCAGGCTGGACTGCTGCGACTGGATCTTGTCCTGATGGTGATACCAGGCGCCAATGGAAGAGTAAACAAAGCGGCCAAAGAAAAACAGGAAGCTGATGAGCAGTATGATGCGGGTCATTCGGGTGTTAAATCGATGTCGTTTGCGCATACGCGTGACCTGACTCACTCTGTTTTTCCTGGGTAAGCCCTTTTGGGCGATAAGGATATTAAGGCACAGCGGGGAGTTGGGGTCAATTCTGGCGTGTGTAAATAACCGTCAATATTTACATTAACTAATGTTATTAAAATTAATTAACGCATTTACCATATTGATAATATGAAGAAAATTATTCTCAAAAAAACGCCCTGAAAAGTTATTTGCATCAAGTAGTTTGATTTATGTCAACGGTTTCCCGCCCCTGATATTTAAAATCCTTCCTCCACACTGTTTGCCCGGCATGCCGTCGGGTGGCGCGTAGGTCAGGTTGGATGCCTGTCTTTATTTCCCTCTGGAGCGATAGGGGTTTAACCGGGCATCTATGAATATTCTCGCTTTCCTGAAAAACAATCAAAACCGCTGGTGGGCATTGCCGCTTATTATACCGGTGGTTTTACTTCCCGCGCTGAGCGTCGCGAATACGTATACGCAGCTGGGCGACGGCATTGTGGCACTCTATTATTTACCGCTCTCATTTTTGCTTTCGCTGATGATGTTCTTTGGCCTGGAAGCGCTGCCCGGGATCGTATTGTCGCTGTTTATCCGCTACTACTCGTCGGTCGGGATGTTTGAAACGGTTGCCGGCGTACTGCATTTTATCGTCCCGCTAGTGCTCAGCTGGGGCGGCTACCGTGTGTTTGCCCCCAGACGCAATATGACGGCGTACGGCGACGTCCGGCTGATGGCGCAGCGCATCTTCTGGCAGGCTTTCTGCCCCGCGACGCTGTTTCTGGTGCTGTTTCAGTTTGCGGTCTATTTGGGCGTGTATGAGAGCCGCCAGAGCCTTGCGGGACTCAACCCTCTTAATATCCGCACGCTCATTAACTATCAGACGCTGCTGGCCAGCGGGCTGACGGGCGTGCCGCTGAGCTATCTGCTGATCCGCCTGATTCGTCATCCGCGCTACGTCAAAAGCCTACTCTCGCAGATCCGCGCCCAGATAGACAAAAAGGTGACGGTCGCCGAGTTTTTGCTGTGGGCGGCTGCGCTCGGCGGGCTGCTTTCGCTGCTGCTGCTTCCGATGAATGAAAACAGCTCCATTTTCACCACCAACTACACCCTCTCGCTGCTGATGCCGGTGATGCTCTGGGGCGCGATGCGTTTTGGCTATAAGCTCATTTCGCTTATCTGGACGCCGGTGCTGCTGGTGTCTATTCACTATTTTTACCGCTATATCCCTATGAATCAGGGATACGACATTCAGCTGGCGATCACCTCTTCCAGCTACCTGGTCTTCTCGTTTGTGGTGATTTATATGTCGATGCTGGCGACCCGCCAGCGCGCCGTGAATAAACGCTCCCGCAGGCTGGCGCTGCTCGACCCGATTGTCCATATGCCTAACCTGCGGGCGCTGTCGCGCGATCTGGCGAAGAATCCGTGGTCGGCGCTCTGCCTGCTGCGCATTCCGGAGCTGGAAATTCTGGGCCGAAACTACGGCGTGCTGCTACGTATTTTGTACAAACAGCAGCTGGCGCAGTGGGTAAACGGCACGCTCCAGCCTAATGAGCAGGTGTATCACCTGACCGGATATGACCTGGCGGTGCGGCTCAACGCGGAGTCGCACCAGCAGCGGATTGATGACCTGGACGAGCATATTAAACAGTTCCGCTTTGTCTGGGACGGCATGCCGCTGCAGCCGCAGGTGGGCGTGAGCTATTGCTATGTCCGGTCTCCGGTTAACCATCTTTACCTGGTGCTGGGCGAGCTGGGGGTGGTGGCCGATCTGTCGCTCTCCTCCAACCATCCGGAAAATCTTCAGCAGCGTGGGGCCGTCCATTTGCAGCGCAGCCTGAAGGATAAGGTCGCGATGATGAGCCGCCTGCAAAAGGCGCTCGATAACGACGAATTTACCCTGCTGGTTCAACCCGTTTGCGGCCTGCGTGGCGATCGCTATCACGAAGTTTTGTTGCGGATGCCGGATGCAAACGGCATGTTGATCTCTCCTGACCAGTTCCTGCCCGTCGCGCAGGAGTTTGGCCTGTCGTCGCGGGTGGATTTGTGGGTGCTTGAGCATACGCTGCGTTTCCTGGCCGCGCATCGCGAAAGCCTGCCCGCCCAGCGTTTTGCCATTAATCTGGCACCTTCAACCGTGTGCCGGGTGCCGTTCCCGCTTGAGGTGAGTCGCCTGCTGGCGAAATACGCCATTGAGCCGTGGCAGCTGATTTTTGAGGTGACGGAGTGCAGCTCGTTCAGCAGCGGGGAGCAGGCGCTACACATCCTCCAGCAGCTCCAGAAAATGGGGGTACGTATTGCGATTGATGATTTTGGCACCGGCTATGCGAGCTATGCGCGGCTGAAAAGCGTGGATGCCGACATTCTCAAGATCGACGGCAGCTTTATTCGCAATATCGTTAACAACAGCCTGGACTACCAGATTGTGGCGTCTATCTGCCATCTGGCGCGCATGAAGAAGATGCTGGTGGTGGCGGAGTATGTCGAGACGGAAGAGATACGTAGCGCGGTTAACGCGCTAGGTATCGATTATATGCAGGGCTATCTGATTGGCAGGCCGACGCCGCTTGCGTCACTGCTGGAAACCGAGGCGTCCACCGCGGACGCCTGAGCCGTTACGCGGCGACGTCAGCGCTCTCTTCTTCAATTTTGAGCAGCCAGCCGGTGACCGCTTCCCAGTACTGCTGCTCTTTTTCCAGGTCCAGCAGAACCAGCGCGTTCTGGCTGAACCAGTCGTGCGGGAAGCTCAGCGTCCAGTGATGGTCGTCGGTTTTAAGCTTCAGCGTCGGCGGTGTGGTCGTGGCCTGACGCTGGTTATTGAGCAGTACGCCAAGGCGCAGCAGCTGGATTAAAGGCAGGAACTGCTTTTTCTTGAACAGCGTGAAGCGCGGCAGATCGTCAAGCTTGATGGCCTTGCGATGATAGCGCACCAGGGTTGCCATCATGGTCTGCTGCTCCTGGTTGAAGCCAGGCAGATCGCTGTTTTGCAGGATGTAGGCCGAATGGCGGTGCATGCCGCTGTGGTTGATGTTCAGCCCCACCTCGTGCAGCATCGCGGCCCATTTCAACAGCGCCGCAAGCTGCGGATGCGCGAGCTTCGGATTCTGCTCTTCCCACTGTTCGTACATTTGCACCGTGGTTTCCAGCACGCGCTTCGCCTGCTCTCGGTCGATGTTGTACTGGTTGGCCAGGCTTTGCGCGGTGCGGCTGCGAATATCCTGATGGCGGAAGCGGCCTTCCATCTCATACAGCACGCCCTCACGCAGCGCGCCGTCTGAAAGACGCAGCTCCTTAATGGCGAGGGCATCAAACACGCCGCAGAGAATAGCCAGGCCCGGCACGAAGACCGCCTTACGCTCGTCGGAAAGACCCGGCAGGCTTAGGGCGTCAAAACTTTTATGCTTCAGCACTTCTTCGGTCAGCAGCGTCAGACGCTCGGGCGTGATAAAGCCGTCTTTTTCGCCCATCGCCAGCAGCACTTCATGCGCCGCTTTGATGGTGCCTGACGCGCCCAGCGCCACGTTCCAGCCCTGAATACGGTACTGCCAGGCTAGGTTTTCCAGCTTCTGGACGGCCGCCATACGCGCACGCTGGAAGTTCTCGCGGGTGATGGTGCCGCCCGGGAAGTACATCTGCGCGAAGCTGACGCAGCCCATACGGCGGCTTTCCACCAGGCGCGGCTCAAAGTCTTCACCGATCACCAGCTCCGTAGAACCGCCGCCGATGTCAATCACCAGCTTGCGCCCTTTTTCCGGCTGGGTGTGCTCAACGCCCATGAAAATCAGACGCGCTTCCTCGTTGCCGGAGATGATCTCGATCGGGTAGGGGATCACCTTTTCGGCGCGCTTGAGGAATTCCGGCGCGTTCAGCGCCTGGCGCAGGGTGTGGGTGCCCACGATGCAGACGCTGGAAGGCGAGAAGCCCTGCAGGCGTTCAGCAAACAGCGACAGGCAGTTTAACCCGCGCTCCATTGCCTCTTCGCTGAGCATGCTGCGTTCATCAAGACCATCCGCCAGGTGTACGCGCTGCTTCAGACGACCGATGATCTGCAGCGCGCCATCCACCTCACGGGCGATGACCATGTGGAAACTGTTAGAGCCAAGATCGACCGCGGCGAATTCCTGCGGGCGTGGGGTCTTATCATTTATCGGCATAGGTTAATCGGGTTGCTCGAGTGATTTGATATAGTCGTAAATCGCCAGCTGTGACCGCACTTTGCGGCGGTTGCCGCGCGGTACGTAGCGGTTACTGAGTTCTTTGTCGATATAGCGTGCCTTCACGGTATCGCTGAACAGAATCTCGATGATGTCGAGGATCTGCTGCTTCAGGCGCGGATCCAGCAGCGGTGCCGCGACTTCAATTCGGTAGTCAATATTGCGCGTCATCCAGTCTGCCGAAGAGAGATAGACCTGTTTATCACCCGCGTTATCAAAAATATAGATCCGATCGTGTTCCAGGTAACGGTCAACGATGCTGATCACGCGAATATTGTCGCTGATGCCTTCCAGTTCCGGGATCAGCGAGCACATGCCGCGGATCAGCAGGTTAACCGGCACGCCGGAGCTGGACGCCGCATACAGGCGATCCACCAGGCCTTTGTCGACTAGGTTGTTAAGCTTCAGCGTAATCCCGGACGACAAGCCTTTCTGGGCGTTGGCGATCTCTTTATCGATCATATCGTACAGCAGGCGGCGCGAGTTCTGCGGCGAGACCAGCAGATAGTCAAAGCTTACCGGGCGGTACGGGTTCTCAATAAAGTTAAAGACCCGGCGCACCTCGTTGGTGATGCGGGCATCGGCGGTCAGCAGCGAGTAGTCGGTATAAATTCGCGCCGTTTTCTCGTTAAAGTTCCCGGTACCGATGTGGGCGTAACGCACCACGTCGTTACCCTCTTTACGGGAGATGAGGAACAGCTTGGCGTGAATTTTCAGCCCCGGCGCGGAGAAGATGACGTGCACGCCCGCTTCCGTCAGACGGCGCGCCCAGTGAATGTTCGCCTCTTCGTCGAAGCGCGCCTGCAGCTCAACCACCACGGTGACCTTTTTGGCGTTGTGCGCCGCATGGATCATCGCGTCGATGATGCGGGAGTCTTTTGCCACGCGGTAGATGTTGATTTTGATCGCCAGCACGCTCGGGTCGAACGAGGCCTGACGCAGCAGCTCCAGCACGTGCTCGAAGGTGTGGTACGGGTAGTAGAGCAGCACGTCGCGCTCGCGAATGGCGTCGAATCCGTTGCGGAATTTATCAAACCACAGGTGGCGCAGGCGCGGCAGCGGCTTGTTCACCAGATTGGCTTTGCCGACGTTCGGGAAGCCAATAAAGTCTTTAAAGTTGTGGTAACGGCCGCCCGGCACGATGGAGTCATAGCGTGAAATGGTCAGCTTCTCGCGCAGCATCTCCACCATGGCGTCCGGCATATCGCGCTGATAAACAAAGCGCACCGGCTCGGCCGTCAGGCGCTGCTTCAGGCTGGAGGACATCAGCTCCATCAGGCTGGCTTCCATCTCGTGCACCAGGTCATATTCGGCGTCACGGGTCATCTTCATCGAGTAGGCGTTTAGCGCATCGTAATCGAAGAAGCCTTTAAAAATGTCGTCCAGACAGTAGCGCAGGATGTTATCCAGCAGGATCATCGGCTTGCGTCTGCGCGGGGTTTCCGGCGGCAGGTTCACAAAGCGCGGCACCTTGTCGGACGGGATCTCCAGCAGCGCGTAACGGATGGATTCACCGCGAATAATTTCCACCGCCAGGTAGGTGTAGTCGTCCTTCAGGAACTGCACCAGATCGGTTTCGCGGTTGATCAGAATCGGGGTAATGTGCTGGCGCAGATAGTGTTTGAAGTAGTGGCGCAGCCAGTTTTGTTGGTTAACGGAAAGCTGGCGTTCGTTAATCAGGAAGATTTGATTGCGCGCCATCTCCAGCAGCAGTTCGTTATACAGGCCGTCAAATTCCTGATCGGCTTTCAGCACGCGGGACTGGATTTTGCCCAGCAGATGCCGCGAGTGCGAGTTTAAGCCCTGTTCTTCGCTGATGATGATGCGTCTTTTCAGCTCGGCGAAGCGGACCTTGTAGAACTCATCCAGGTTGTTGGAATAAATGCCCAAAAAACGCATGCGTTCGATCAGCGGGTTACTTTTGTCAGCCGCTTCCTGGAGTACACGTTCGTTGAATGCTAACCAGCTTAGCTCTTTCTCGATATATAACTTTTCCTGACCCATTACAGCTCACACTCCAGTTCAATCACAGGACGTGGTAAATCCGTCTCGTCCTTATTATGGCGAGCATTTCCACGATATGTCCAACAGTGCCAGAAAAGTATGACAGTTATTTTTTTTTGTTGGGGATTTTAGAAGGTTGAGTGAGGCAATATCGGGTAATGCTATGAGGTAGGTCGGGTAAGCGTAGCGCCACCCGACATAACAGACTACTCTTCCGCGGCATAACCCTGCGGAGGTAACTTAACGCCGTCCAGCCAGGCTGCGCCGTCGCGCATTTCAAGACGCCCGTCGACAAACCAGCTCACCACCAGCGGGTAAATGGCGTGTTCCTGGGTCTGCACGCGCTCGGTCACGTCTTCTTCGCTATCGCCGTCAAAGACCGGGACTTTCGCCTGCAGGATCACCGGACCGCCGTCCAGCTCGTCGGTGACGAAATGCACGGAGGTGCCGTGCTCCTCGTCGCCGTTTTCCAGCACCTGACGGTGCGTGTGCAGGCCGGGATATTTTGGCAGCAGGGAAGGGTGAATATTCAGCAGACGTCCGGCGAAGTGTTCGACAAATGCCGGGCTGAGAATACGCATATAGCCCGCCAGCACGACCACGTCCGGCGCGTAGGCATCAATCTCCTGAACCAGCTCGCGGTCGAAAGCTTCACGCCCGGCGAACTGGCTGGCCTCCAGCGCGTGCGCGGGTATGTTTGCTTCCCGCGCGCGCTCAAGGCCGAACGCGTCGGCCTTGTTGCTGAACACTGCCCGAATGGTGCCGTTGATTTTCTTCTGTTTGCAGGCGTCTATGATGGCCTGCAAATTACTTCCGTTGCCGGAAATGAGCACCACGATGTTTTTCATTCAATGACCACACGCTCTTCGGAATCGGACGCTTTAATCGTACCGATTTTCCACGCGTTCTCACCCTTCTCGGTCAGCAGCTTAACCGCTTTATCCGCTTCGCTTGCCGGCAGGGCGATAACCATGCCCACGCCGCAGTTAAAGGTGCGGTACATTTCGTGAGAGCTGACGTTGCCTGCGGTCTGCAGCCAGTTAAAGACGGCTGGCCACTGCCATGAGGATTCGTCGATCACCGCCTGGGTGTTATCCGGCAGGACGCGCGGAATGTTTTCCCAGAAGCCGCCGCCGGTCAGGTGGGCGATAGCGTGAACGTCGACGTTCTCGATAAGCTCAAGCACGTTTTTCACGTAGATGCGGGTCGGCGCCAGCAGATGGTCAGCCAGCGGCTTGCCTTCAAGCTCGGTAGCCTGCGGGTCGCAGCCGCTCACTTCGAGGATTTTACGCACCAGGGAGTAGCCGTTGGAGTGCGGGCCGCTGGAGGCCAGCGCGATCAGCACATCGCCATCGGCCACTTTGCTGCCGTCGATAATTTCTGATTTTTCTACTACGCCGACGCAGAAGCCCGCGACGTCATAATCTTCGCCGTGATACATGCCCGGCATTTCTGCGGTTTCACCACCGACCAGCGCACAGCCGGACTGCAGGCACCCTTCGGCGATACCGTTAATCACGCTGGCGGCGGTATCCACGTCCAGTTTGCCGGTCGCGTAGTAATCGAGGAAGAACAGCGGCTCTGCGCCCTGTACCACCAGGTCATTTACGCACATCGCGACCAGATCGATACCGATCGTGTCGTGACGCTTTAAATCCATCGCCAGGCGCAGTTTGGTGCCAACACCGTCAGTTCCCGAGACCAGAACAGGTTCACGATATTTTTGCGGCAGCGCGCACAGTGCGCCGAAGCCACCCAGACCACCCATCACTTCAGGGCGGCGGGTTTTTTTCACCACACCTTTGATTCGGTCAACCAGCGCATTACCTGCGTCAATATCAACACCGGCATCTTTGTAGCTGAGAGAAGTTTTGTTGGTCACGGCTTAAATCCCCACGCGATTGCATAGCTAGTAAGAAAAATCGGCGCAATTCTAACAGTCCAGGCAAACGTTTGCGAGCCTATTCTGGACGTGGGGATCTTTTTTTCTTCGTCCCTTCTGAATGCGGCCAAACTTGACTCCGTTCACGAAAATGAAACCGGTTTCTGTGTTCTGCTTGCAACGGCTAATCCCTTTGCACATCATCGAACTGAAACCGGTTTCTGTAATTGTTTTTGCAGAAAATAACGCAGAATGAGGGAAAGCGAATGTCAGGATTCAAAGCAGATTTTCTGTGGGGCGGTGCGGTTGCGGCGCATCAGCTGGAAGGCGGCTGGAAAGAGGGCGGCAAGGGCGTAAGCGTAGCCGACGTCATGACGGCCGGCGCGCACGGCGTGCCGCGAGAAATCACCAACGGCGTGCTGGAAGGGAAGAACTACCCTAACCACGAAGCCATCGATTTCTACCATCGCTACAAAGAAGACATCAAACTTTTTGCCGAGATGGGGTTCAAATGCTTCCGCACCTCCATCGCCTGGACGCGGATCTTCCCTAAAGGCGACGAGCTTGAGCCTAACGAGGCTGGCCTGAAATTCTATGACGATCTGTTCGACGAGTGCCTGAAGCACGGCATCGAACCGGTTATCACCCTGTCTCACTTCGAAATGCCTTTCCACCTGGTGACGGAATACGGCGGCTGGCGCAACCGCAAGCTGATCGACTTCTTCGTGCGCTTCGCAAAAGTGGTATTCCAGCGCTACCAGCATAAGGTGAAGTACTGGATGACCTTCAACGAGATCAACAACCAGGCCAACTTCCACGAAGACTTCGCGCCGTTCACCAACTCCGGGCTGAAGTACGCGCCGGGTGAAGACCGTGAGCCGGTCATGTTCCAGGCGGCGCACTATGAGCTGGTGGCCAGCGCCCTGGCGGTGAAGGCGGGGCGCGAGATTAACCCGTCCCTGCAGATTGGCTGCATGATTGCCATGTGTCCAATCTACCCGCTGACCTGCGCGCCGGACGACATGATGATGGCGATGAACGCCATGCACCGCCGCTACTGGTTCACCGACGTGCACGTGCGCGGCAAGTATCCGCAGCATCTGCTCAACTACTTTGAACGTCGCGGCTTCGCGCTGGATATTACCGAAGAGGATAAAGCGGCGTTGACGCAGGGCTGCGTGGATTACATCGGCTTTAGCTACTACATGTCCTTTGCCACCAAGGCCACGGCGGACAACCCGCAGCTGGATTACGACGAGAGCAAGAGCCTGGTCTCTAACCCGTACGTGCAGAAATCCGACTGGGGCTGGCAGATTGACCCGGTAGGGCTGCGCTATTCCCTGAACTGGTTCTGGGATCACTACCAGCTGCCGCTGTTCATCGTTGAAAACGGCTTTGGCGCGATCGACGTGCAGGAGCGCGACGGCACGGTAAACGACCAGTACCGCATCGACTACCTTTCTGCGCACATCCGCGAGATGAAAAAAGCGGTAGTGGAGGATGGCGTAGACCTGATGGGCTACACCCCATGGGGCTGCATCGACCTGGTGTCTGCCGGAACGGGCGAAATGAAAAAACGCTACGGCTTTATCTTTGTGGATAAAGACAATGAAGGCAACGGCACGCTGAACCGCAGCAAGAAGAAATCGTTCGACTGGTACAAGCAGGTGATAGCGAGCAACGGCGATAACCTGTAATTGTCGGGTGGCGCTAACGCTTACCCGACCTACAATACACGTAGGCCCGCGTAAGCGCAGCGCCACCGGGCAAAACCCCGCACCCAAGCCGGAGCTTAGCCTCCGGCTTTTTTGTTTTTGATTGATATAAGTCAAGCAACATGGGTATGGCGCAATCCGAAAAAAGCGGTATAATCCCGCGATTTTTTTGCGGATGCCACCCCAGAGGAGAAAGAGAATGAAGATTGTGGAAGTGAAACACCCACTCGTTAAACACAAGTTGGGCCTGATGCGTGAGCATGACATCAGCACGAAGCGTTTTCGCGAACTGGCCTCTGAAGTCGGCAGCCTGCTGACCTACGAAGCAACCTCCGATCTGGAAACGGAAAAAGTCACCATCGAAGGCTGGAACGGCCCGGTGCAGGTTGAGCAGATCAAAGGTAAGAAAATTACCGTGGTGCCAATCCTGCGTGCCGGTCTCGGCATGATGGAAGGCGTGCTGGAGCACGTGCCAAGCGCGCGCATCAGCGTGGTCGGGATCTACCGTAACGAAGAAACCCTCGAGCCGGTTCCTTACTTCCAGAAGCTGGTGTCTAACATCGACGAGCGTATGGCGCTGGTGGTTGACCCGATGCTGGCGACCGGCGGTTCGATGATCGCCACCATCGACCTGCTGAAAAATGCGGGCTGTAACAGCATTAAGGTGCTGGTCCTGGTTGCGGCACCGGAAGGGATCGCGGCGCTGGAAAAAGCGCACCCGGACGTTGAGCTGTATACCGCCTCTATCGACCAGGGCCTGAACGAGCACGGGTACATTATCCCCGGGCTTGGCGATGCCGGCGATAAGATCTTTGGTACGAAATAATCGAATAACGATAAAAAAGCCGACTTTGATAGTCGGCTTTTTTTTGAATAAAACACCCACAACACTACTACACAGAGGAAAACGCTATGACGCGCCGTGCTATCGGGGTGAGTGAAAGACCGCCGCTTTTACAGACTATCCCGCTTAGTTTGCAGCACCTGTTCGCCATGTTTGGCGCAACCGTGCTGGTGCCAATCCTGTTCCACATTAACCCGGCTACCGTGCTGCTGTTCAACGGCATCGGCACGCTGCTGTACCTCTTTATCTGTAAAGGCAAAATCCCGGCGTATCTCGGGTCGAGCTTTGCCTTTATCTCTCCGGTGCTGTTGCTGTTGCCGCTGGGTTATGAGGTCGCGCTGGGCGGCTTTATCATGTGTGGCGTGCTGTTCTGCGTGGTGTCCTTCATCGTGAAGAAAGCCGGTACCGGCTGGCTGGACGTGATGTTCCCGCCTGCGGCGATGGGCGCCATCGTTGCCGTCATCGGCCTGGAACTGGCGGGCGTGGCGGCGAACATGGCCGGTCTGCTGCCTGCCGACGGCCAGTCGCCGGACTCTAAAACCATTATCATTTCGCTGGTAACGCTGGGCGTGACGGTGTTTGGCTCCGTGCTGTTCCGCGGTTTTATGGCGATTATCCCAATCCTGATCGGCGTGCTGGCGGGCTATGCGCTCTCCTTCGCGATGGGCGTGGTGGACACTACGCCGATTGCCCAGGCGCACTGGTTTGCGCTGCCAACCTTCTACACCCCGCGCTTCGAGTGGTTTGCGATCTTCACCATTCTGCCTGCGGCGCTGGTGGTGATTGCGGAGCACGTCGGCCACCTTGTGGTGACGGCGAACATCGTTAAGCGCGATTTAATCCGCGACCCGGGCCTGCACCGCTCGATGTTTGCGAACGGTTTCTCCACTATCATCTCCGGTTTCTTTGGCTCCACGCCAAACACCACCTACGGCGAGAACATCGGCGTGATGGCGATCACCCGCGTCTACAGCACCTGGGTTATCGGCGGCGCGGCGATCATCGCCATTCTGCTCTCCTGCGTCGGCAAGCTGGCGGCAGCGATTCAGATCATCCCGGTGCCGGTGATGGGCGGCGTCTCTCTGCTGCTGTACGGCGTGATCGGTGCCTCCGGTATTCGCGTGCTGATTGAATCTAAAGTGGATTACAGCAAAGCGCAAAACCTGATCCTGACCTCGGTGATCCTGATTATCGGCGTGAGCGGCGCGAAGGTACACATCGGCGCGGCCGAGCTGAAGGGCATGGCGCTGGCGACCATCGTCGGCGTGGGGCTGAGCCTGATCTTCAAGCTGATCTCGGTGATCCGCCCGGAAGAAGACATTCTGGACGCGGACGACAGCGAAAAAGCAGCGCATTGATCGAAAAACCGGGCTAGGGATCGCCCGGTTCTCTCCTGGCGGGTTCCGTGTTAAACTCCATGCCGATTTTATGTCAGATCTGGTTGAGGTACTTCTGAACGGACCGGCACAGCTCTCTCTGCCACTTTATCTCCCTGACGACGAAACGTTTGCGAGTTTCTGGCCGGGTGATAACCCCTCTTTACTGGCTGCACTGCAAAACGTGCTGCGTCAGGAACACAGCGGATACATCTATATCTGGTCACGCGAAGGCGCGGGGCGCAGCCATCTGCTGCATGCCGCCTGTGCGGAGCTTTCTTCCCGCGGCGATGCGGTCGGCTACGTGCCGCTGGATAAACGGACCTGGTTTGTGCCCGAAGTGCTGGAGGGAATGGAACATCTCTCGCTGGTCTGCATCGATAATATCGAATGCGTGGCGGGGGATGAGCCGTGGGAAATGGCGATCTTCAACCTCTACAACCGCATTCTTGAGTCGGGTAAAACCCGGCTGCTGATCACCGGCGATCGTCCGCCTCGCCAGCTCAATCTTGGGCTGCCGGACCTGGCGTCTCGTCTGGACTGGGGGCAAATCTACAAGCTCCAGCCGCTGTCGGATGAAGATAAGCTGCAGGCACTACAGCTGCGCGCAAAGCAGCGCGGCTTTGAGCTGCCGGAAGACGTGGGCCGTTTCCTGCTCAAGCGCCTGGACCGGGAAATGCGCACCCTGTTTGACACGCTCGATCAGCTCGATCGCGCCTCCATTACCGCCCAGCGCAAGCTGACCATCCCATTTGTGAAAGATATCCTTAAGCTTTGAGTTTTTTGCCGGGTGGCGCCCGGCCTACGGGTGCTCTTTGTAGGCCGGGTAAGGCGCAGCCGCCACCCGGCTAAAGATCCCCCATCAGGTGCTCAACCAGAAGTGGAATCGGCCTTCCCGACGCTACGCTCCGTCCACCTTCGCGCCACAGCGCCGTACCGCTGATATCCAGATGCGCCCACGGAATGGCTGGCGGGCAGAAGTGATGCAGCAGCCACGCGGCCGAGGCGCTGATCGCCGCATTGTTGGTCGGCGTATTGCACAGATCGGCAATGGCGCTGTCGGTCTGCTTTTTCAGCCGTGCGTCCAGCGGCAGGGACCACACTTCGTCACCGCTCTGTTTCCCTGCCCGCGTCAGCGCCGCGCGCAGCGGTTCATCCTGGGTCATCAGCCCGCTCAGCTCATAGCCCAGCGCTTTTACGACCGCACCGGTTAACGTCGCCATATCAATAATGTAGCGCGCCTGCGGATGGCGCAGGCTGGCCCAGGCGATGGCATCCGCCAGCACCAGCCGGCCTTCGGCATCGGTGTTGTTGATTTCAACCGTGGTGCCGTTGCAGGCCGTCGCCACCGTGCCGGGCTGCATGGCGTCCGGTCCGATGGGTTTTCGGCCAGCGCCAGCACGCCCATGATGCGTACGGGCAGCGCCAGCTCCGCCACGGTCAGCATCAGCCCCAGCACGTTTGCCGCCCCGCACATGTCATATTTCATGGTGTACATGCCCGCGCCTTCCTTCAGCCACAGGCCGCCGGTATCGAAGGTAATACCTTTTCCCACATAGCAGCGCGCCGGGCCGTCTTTGGTGCCGTCATAATGAATCGCCAGCAGACGCGGCGGGCAGCTCGCCCCTTTGCCCACGGCGTGCAGCAGCCCGAGTCCGTGCTCGACAATCTCTTTTTCGTTAAGCACTTCGCAGCGCAGAGTGGGGAAGGAGGCGCAAAGCCTTTGCGCCTCCTCCACCACAAACTGCGGCGTACAGCGGTCGGACGGGATATCCGCCAGACGTCGCGCCGCGACCATGCCGCGCGCGATGGCCTGCTGCTGGCGGAAAATCCCTTCCAGTTTTGCCTGCTGCTCCGGCAGGCAGAGGGCCGAGATATGCGCGATACGGACGTCATCGCCGGTTTTCTTTAGCTGCAAATCGCTTAGCCGGTGCGCCTGGTTAAAGAGAAAACGCAGCACCTGTGCCAGCACGACGTCGTCGATTTCGGTCACATCCAGAACCAGGTCGGGACACACGGGGGAGGCCAGCAGCGGGCGCAGCGCCGTGAGCAATCCTTCGGTCAGGCTATCGTGCCAGAGCGCGTCGGGTAGCAGCGTGATCCGGGCAAACGGGGCGCAGCCAAAGCGGGCGTCAGCGATGCCGTCGGATTCCCGCATTTCCGCGATAAGCGCAGTTTGCGGCAAATGCGCACAGCGGGGGCGGGCGATGAAATGGCCTTGCGGCTTCGCGTCGGAAAGCGCGGTAATGAGTTGGTAGGTAACCATCATGACTCCTCAATCGGCGCGCGGATCCGCGCGGCATAGGCCTGCATCCACTCATCGTCTACCGCGTGATAATGCGTTTTCTCCCGCAGACGCTCGGTACGATAAACGGTGAGGGGCTGGCGGGCCGTCGCCACCACAAACGAGAAGGTTTTGATGTTGGTGGCGGCGCCAAATTCGCCCCTGTTGTTCATGCACACCACGGAGAGATCGCCCGCGCGACCGAAGCGCGACATCAGCTTGTCTTCCAGTTCAAACACCACCGAATCCGCGGCCTGCTGCGGCGTCATGCCTTGCGCCATCCGGCGGACGATTTCATAGCTGGTGCAGCCTTTCATTAAATCTTCACCGACGCCCGTGGCGGTGGCGGCACCGGTTTCGCTGTCGCAGTAAAAGCCGGAGCCGATAATGGGGGAATCCCCAATGCGGCCGCGTTTTTTCATAAACAGGCCGCTGGTGGAGGTGGCGACGCTCATTGACCCCTGCTTATCGAGCCCGATAATGCCGACGGTGTCGTGCCCGTCGTAGGGGCTTAAGCCTTTATCCAGCGTCTCGCGGCAGCGCTTGCGGTAGTGCTGCACGGCGCGCTCCGTGAGCATGGTTTTGTCGGCAAAGCCCTGGCTCAGCGCCCATTCCCGCGCGCCCTGGCCGACCAGCAGGCTGTTGTAGCGCTGGCGGCTCAGCGCGTGCGCCACGCGCACCGGGTTGGCGATGTCCACCAGATTCCCTACCGCGCCAAACGCCAGCGTGTCGCCGTCCATGTACGCCGCGTCCAGCTCGACATCGCCGTTTTCGGTGGGCAGCCCGCCGTAGCCGACGGATTTATAAAACGGAAAGTCTTCGACGGCGGCGACGGCATCCACCACCGCCGTAGAGACCGGATTTCCCGCTGCCAGCGCGGAGGCCGACTCCGTGACGCCCTCAAGCGCCATTCGCCAGGTGGCGATAATTCCCCACATGCTTTACTCCTGTTTTGCAAGGGTGGTATCGGTTTGCGTAACGATGGACATTTCCGCCGCGCGGTACTGTTTGTCCACGATACGCATAAAAGGCAGATACAGCATGGCGCCAATCAGCAGGTTGATAAGCTGCATCACGCTGCCGCTCAGGTGCCCGGTAACGATAAAGCCGCTGATGACCGGCGGCAGCGTCCAGGGGATAAATACCCCGGTGGTGACGGCGACCGCGCCAATTTTCATCGCCGCATACTGCACGGTAACCAGCACCAGCGGCACCAGGTTGAACGGAATAAGCATGATGGGGTTCATGATCACCGGCAGGCCAAACAGGATCGGTTCGTTGATGTTAAAGACCGATGCCCCCGCGCCGAGGCGCGCCACTTCGCGCATGTTTTTGCTGCGGGCGAAAATCAGCATCGCAATCACCAGCGACAGCGTGGCGCCCGCGCCGCCCATCCAGATCATGTCAAAAAACTGCTCGGTGATAATGTGCGGCGGCGTCGTGCCTGCCTGAATGGCGGCGATGTTGTCGGTCTGGTTCTCCATCCACAGCGGACGAATGATGCCGTTGATCATCGAGCCGGAGTTAATGCCCACTGACCACAGAATGGTGATGCTGAATACGGTCATCAGCGCGCCGAAATAAGAGGTGCCATAGTGGCGTACCGGCGTGGCGACCACCTCGTAAATAAACTGATGGATGGTACTGTAGTGGGTGTTTTCAAACACGATGCGGATACCCAGCACCACAATCATCACCACCAGCGCCGGGATCAGCGCGGCGAACGACTCCTGAACCGCAGGCGGCACGCCGTCCGGCATTTTAATGACCAGATTTTTGCGCTTGAGCCAGCAGAACAGCTCGGTCCAAAGCAGGGAACCGATCATCGCCACGAACAGCCCCTTGCTGCCAATCCACTCCACCGGAATGACGGTAATGCCGCCGTTTTCCGCCACTTTGATAAAGGGCGTCAGGATGAGAAAGGCGACCAGCGCCAGAATGCCGCAGGAGATGCGATCTTCACCATAATGTTCCGCCAGGCGGAAGGCGACCAGGAAACTGATGAACAGCGACATGGTGGAGAACACCGCGTTGAACGGAATTTCAATAATGGCGCTCCAGCTCTCACCAAAGGCCTGAGACATAAATTGCTGATAGGCCTGATTCGGGAATGACGAAATCACCAGCAGAATAGAGCCGACGATGATGAACGGCATGAAGGATACGTAGGCGCCGCGAATGGCCCCGAGATGACGCTGCTGGGCCGTTTTGGCCGCCAGCGGCATCAGTTTTGCTTCAAGAAATCCCAGAACATTGTTCATTGTGAACTCCGTACAAGATTGAGGGGTGTTGTTTGTGTTATGTCTGGGGATTATCAGTGAAGCGTGGCGAGCGAAAGGTGAAATCGGTCACAAAGCAATCGCTGATGTAGTATAAATCTCATAAGATTGGTTCTGAGGATCCTGCGATGGAAATTAAACTGCATGCAAATGCCACCACGACGCCGCGCATCCGTCGCTATCTTCAGCAGTCAGATAAAAGCGACAGAGAGCTGGCGGTTGAGCTGGGTATTTCGGTCACTACGGTCAGGCGCTGGCGCAACCGCGAGCAGGTTTCAGATAACCACACGACGCCAAAAGTGATACACAAAGCGTTGAGACAGGAGCAGGTTGTGCTGGTCAATGCCCTGCGGGATGCCACAGGCGCACCGCTGGACGAACTGCTGCAGATGGTCAATGACGGACTCGGGATCGCCGTCTCCCGCGCGACCCTGAACCGCTATCTCAAGCCGGCTTCGGTAAAGCACAAGGGCGCGACGTTGCAGGGTAAAAAGGCGCTGAAGGCAGGCATCGTGCCGCAAACACTTCTGCTGCATCATCAGCCTCTGTCGCTGCATATGGACGACGGTGGGGAGCAGCATCTGCTCTGGGCGCGTGAACCCGTGAGCGGCTGGTGCTACGCCCGGCTGTATGCGGGCCTTTCACCGCAGCTGCTCGCCCGCTGGGTGCGCGAGGCGATTGAAGCCTGTCCTGCTGATATTCAATCTGTTGAGACTTTTGGGCTAGAGGTAAAGCCTGAGGAGCGTCCTGTCACCGTGAAGGTGCATCCGCAGCCATACTGCGCCGTGCAGGTTACTCTGCCGCTGGGTGAAATCATCCCACGTCTGAACAGTAAACCGGCAGGCGAGCTGTTGATCCAGCTGTGTGAATTTTACAATCAGGGAAAAGCGCAGAAAAAGTTGGGAGAGAGCACGCCGCAGGCCTTTCTGGAAGCGCTGCGGCACAGGGATTAGAGGATCTCGAGCACGTCTTCCGGCGGGCGTCCAATGCGCGCCCGACCGTTTGCCACCACAATCGGTCGCTCAATCAGCTTTGGATTTTCAACCATCGCCTGGAGCAGTTCCGCCTCGGTCAGGCGGCTGTCATTCAGGTTAAGCGACTTATACAGATCTTCTTTCTGGCGCATCAGCTCTCTTGCACTGCCCATTCCCAGCATATGCAGCAGCTGGCGAAGGGTCTCTGCGTCCGGTGGCGTATCGAGATACAGCACCACCTCCGGCTCAACGCCGTTCGACTTCAGCAGGCTGAGCGTGTCGCGGCTCTTTGAACAGCGCGGGTTGTGATAGATTTTTACGGCGTCGGTCATGACGTGAATTCTCCTTTATTACATCTTCTCGTACGGCTTAAAGCGCTGCTGCAGGCCACGCAGCTGATCGATACGCGCGTCGTAACGGGCCTGCTGGAGGCTGCCGAGCTTGACCTGCGAGCTGGCACTGCTCAACATGGAAATCGCCTGATCGAGGCGGCCTACGAGGGCAAAACCTTCGGCACGCGCCGCCAGCTCCTGATCGCGGTTGCCAAGCTGGGCTTCCGCCTGAGCGAGCAGATCCCAGCCGTTTTGGTCGTCTTTATTATTAAAGGTGTAGCGGTTCAGAATGGTCGCCGCTTCGCCAGGCTGGCCGCCCTGTAAGTAAGCGTTCGCCAGGTTAAGCTGCAGCACCGGGTTGGTACGGACGTCTTTCGCCCCTTTCAGACGGTTAATCGCATCGGCCGTTTTCTTCTGTCCCAGATCGATATCCGTCGACAGATCGAGGTACCACGGGTTGTTCGGGTCCGCAGCCAGAAGCGGTTGCAGCGCTTTACGCGCCTCATCGTATTTGCTGGCCTCCATCGCCTGGAGCGCCTGGCCATACTGCGCGGCGTTTTTCTCACGCACGTTGCCTTTCGCCAGGGTATCCAGCAGGTCGCTGGTGAGCTGGTTACGCCCGGAATTGTACATGCCGAGCGTTCTCACCTTCGCCATGTAGAAATCCTGCGACGACTGGACGACGACAGGGCGCATCTGGTTGGCACGGTTACGCGCGTCCGACAGGCGGCTTTCCGGCAGCGGGTGGGTCAACAGAATTTCCGGCGGACGGGAAGAGTAACGCGCCTGATCGAGCAGTTTTTCCAGGAAGCTCGGCATGGCCTGCGGGTCAAAGCCCGAACGCTGCAGCACCTGGATCCCGATGCGGTCCGCTTCCTGTTCGTTTTGCTGGGTGAAGCTGATCATCCCCTGGCGCGTTCCTGCCAGCGTCCCGGTCAGGGCCGCCATTCCGGCCTGCGGGCTGGCCATGGCCAGCAGAATAGAGCCCAGCGCGCCCACCCAGGTGAGGGGAGCGTTACGCTTCTGGTCTTCCATGGCGCGCGCCAGGTGGCGCTGCGTGACGTGCGAAATTTCGTGCGCCATCACCGAGGCCAGCTGGCTTTCGTTGTCTGAATAACGGAATAACGCCGAATGCAGCACCACGTTACCGCCAAAGAAGGCGAAGGCGTTGATTTCGTCATTATTGATTAAATAGAAATGGAAGGGCGTTTTTACCGAGTTGGCGTGTGCCACCAGGCGCATCCCCAGCCCGTTTATGTACTGTACCAGCAAAGGGTCGTTGATCAGCGGGGCGCTGCCGCGCAGCTGGCGAACATAGTAATCCCCCATTTGCATCTCTTGCCCAATAGAGAGCGTGCTTCCTGCCGTGGTGCCCATGTCCGGCAATGTATCGGACGAGTCAGCAAAAGCGGGCAACACCTGACCGACCGTCACCGCGGCAATCAGTGTTGCAACCAGTGTTTTTCTCAATTGCCTGAACATAACCACTGTCCTGTATGTTGGATGTGCTAATTTGACCGATGAACCGGCGTATCGTTCATCTCTGCTGCCCTGCGAGTGTAGCCGTGTTGCAGCATGAAGAAAATCCCATTCATCAGGCTTTTGCGGATTGTGACAGCGATACAAAAAGCGAAAGTCTTTTTTGTGACAGTTAGATACAATTCACCGTCTCACTCCCGCCATTCGATTCAGGGAAGGGTTGTATGCTCGAAATGTTAATGCAGTGGTACCGGCGCCGGTTCAGCGACCCGGAAGCCATTGCTCTGTTGGTTATTCTGGTTGCCGGGTTCGGTATTCTGTTCTTCTTCAGCGGCCTGCTCGCTCCCCTGCTGGTGGCGATTGTGCTGGCGTACCTGCTGGAGTGGCCAACGGCGCGCCTGGAACATATCGGCTGTTCTCGTCGCTGGGCGGCAAGCATCGTGCTGGTACTGTTTGTCGGCATCCTGCTGTTAATGGCCTTTGTGGTGATGCCGGTGGCCTGGCAGCAGGGGATCTACCTGATCCGCGATATGCCCGGCATGCTGAACAAGCTGTCTGATTTCGCCGCCACGCTGCCGCGCCGTTACCCGGCCTTGATGGACGCCGGGATTATCGACGCGATGGCCGAAAATATGCGCGCCCGCATCATGACGATGGGCGACTCGGTGGTGAAGTATTCTCTTGCCTCCCTGGTGGGGCTGCTGACGCTGGCGGTTTACCTTGTGCTCGTGCCGCTGATGGTCTTCTTCCTGGTGAAAGATAAAGACCAGATGCTCAACGCCGTGCGCCGTGTACTGCCGCGCAACCGCGGGCTGGCGGGGCAGGTCTGGGAAGAGATGAACCAGCAGATCACCAACTACATTCGCGGCAAGGTGCTGGAGATGATTGTGGTCGGCGTGGCGACCTGGATTGGCTTCCTGATCTTCGGCCTGAACTACTCGCTGCTGCTGGCGGTGCTGGTGGGGTTCTCGGTCCTGATTCCGTACATCGGCGCCTTTGTGGTGACCATTCCGGTGGTTGGCGTCGCGCTGTTCCAGTTCGGGCTGGGGACGGAGTTCTGGAGCTGCTTCGCGGTGTACCTGATTATTCAGGGGCTGGACGGTAACCTGCTGGTACCGGTGCTGTTCTCCGAGGCGGTAAACCTGCATCCGCTGGTGATTATCTTATCCGTGGTGATTTTTGGCGGGCTGTGGGGATTCTGGGGCGTGTTCTTTGCGATTCCGCTGGCGACGCTGATTAAAGCCGTCGTCCACGCGTGGCCGGACGTGCCGGCGGTGGAAGAGAAGTAGGTTTTGTGCGGGCTGATGCCCTCACCCCAACCCTCTCCCACGGGAGAGGGAGCAAACATTAAAAAAGGCAACTGACGTTGCCTTTTTGCTGTTGATCAGGCGTTCGCTTTCAGCCAGTTCAACACCACGTCGTGGTGGTTGCTGGTTTTGAAGTCGTCAAACACATGTTCAACTTTACCGTCAGCGTCAATCAGGAAGCTGATGCGGTGAATGCCGTCGTAGGTTTTCCCCATAAACGTCTTCTCGCCCCAGACCCCGAACTGTTCGCACACCTGATGGTCTTCATCAGAAAGCAGCGTGAAGTTCAGCAGCTCTTTTTCAGCAAATCGTGACAGCTTTTCTGGTTTATCCGTGCTGATACCCAGCACTTCCACGCCGACTTTCTTCAACTCGTCCATGTTGTCGCGTAAGCCGCAGGCCTGTACGGTGCAGCCGGGGGTCATGGCTTTCGGGTAGAAATAGACCAGAACACGCTGTCCCTGGAAGTCGGTCAAATTTACTTGCTCGCCGTCTTGATCCGGTAAGCTAAATTTCGGTGCGATGTCACCGGCTTTCAGTGGGTTCATTACTCAACTCCATCCTGTTCGTGCTGCGAATAATTGACGACGCTTATACTGCCCTGCGCGTTTAATTCTGTACAGAGGGCTTTGAACGCTTGCTCGATATTTGACGCATCCTGTGAGGCGGGGCTGTGCGCGGTAATTTGAATAAACAGCACCGGAAGACCCTGTTCATCGCTGGTCTGCGTTCGGGAAACCAGTTCGGCAATATTCATCTGATGACTGTCAAAAAGCGCCGTGAAACGCTCAATCAGATGTGGAGAGTCAGGCACTTCAACCTGTACCCAGACGGTAGAAGGCAGCGCCGGACGCGGACGCGCAGTGGTGCGCTTCATGACGATCAGCAAATCCAGTTCGGCCCCCTTCAGCGGCAGGGTCGATTCAATCAACGTAATGGCGTTCCATGTCCCGGAAAGTAACATAATAAATGTGAACTCTTCGCCAAGCATCGCCAGACGGCTGTCTTCGATATTACAGCCGCAGCTGCTTACGTGGCGGGTGATGGTGTTCACGATACCCGGCCTGTCGGCACCCAGCGCAGTGATAACCAGGTAATGTTGTGATGAGGTTGTCAAACCTGTTCTTCCTTTGCATGGTTAAGTCTTCCTAAGGAAAGCATAAAAAAAACATGCATACAACCGCCTGAGGGCCTCAGGTCGCTTGCTTTTATTACAGTTCCAAACGTACCATTGAGGCTCTTGTTCGCACAGAGGATGGCTCATGTTCACGGGAAGTATTGTCGCGCTTGTAACACCGATGGATGAAAAAGGTAACGTCTGCCGGTCTAGCATGAAGAAGCTGATTGATTACCATGTCGCCAATGGAACCTCGGCGATCGTTTCGGTAGGGACTACCGGTGAATCTGCAACGCTGAGCCACGACGAGCACGGTGATGTGGTGATGCTGACCCTCGAACTGGCTGACGGACGTATTCCGGTCATCGCGGGCACAGGGGCGAATGCCACCGCAGAAGCGATCAGCCTGACCAAACGTTTTAACGACAGCGGCATTGTTGGCTGTCTGACGGTGACCCCTTATTACAACCGTCCTACTCAGGAAGGTTTGTTCCAGCACTTCAAAGCCATCGCTGAACATACTGACTTGCCACAAATTCTGTATAATGTGCCGTCCCGTACCGGTTGCGATATGCTGCCGGAAACCGTCGGTCGTCTCTCGGAAGTAAAAAATATTATTGGTATTAAAGAGGCGACAGGGAACTTAAGCCGCGTTCATCAGCTCAAAGAGCTGGTTTCAGATGACTTTATCCTGTTGAGCGGTGATGATGCGACCGCGCTGGACTTTATGCAGCTCGGCGGTCACGGCGTGATCTCCGTAACGTCAAACGTTGCGGCGCGCGACATGGCTGAAATGTGCAAACTGGCCGCAGCCGGTCACTTTGATGAAGCGCGCGTGATTAACCAGCGTCTGATGCCGCTGCACAATAAATTATTTGTCGAACCCAATCCGATCCCAGTGAAATGGGCATGTAAGGAGTTGGGGCTTGTAGCAACCGACACGCTGCGTCTGCCAATGACACCGATTACCGACCACGGTCGTGATATCGTCAGGGCAGCGCTGAAGCATGCCGGTTTGCTGTAGAGTTTAGGGAGATTTGATGGCTTATTCAGTACAGAAGTCGCGCCTGGCGAAGGTTGCGAGTGTTTCGCTTGTTATGCTGCTCGCTGCCTGTAGTTCAGACTCGCGCTACAAGCGCCAGGTGAGCGGTGATGAATCCTATCTGGATGCGACCCCGCTTGCTGAACTTCACGCTCCGGCGGGGATGATCCTGCCGATTCAGAACGGCGATTATAATATTCCCGTGACCAACGGCAGCGGCCCGGTCGGTAAAGCGCTTGATATTCGTCCACCTGCACAGCCTCTGGCGCTGGTCAACGGGGCGCGTACCCAGTTCACCGGTGATACGGCGTCTCTGATGGTTGAGAGCGCGCGCGGTAGCAATCTGTGGCCGCAGGTTGTCAGCGTTATTCAGTCGAAGAACTACACCATCGATAAACGGGATGACGCCAGCCAGACGTTAACCACCGACTGGATCGAATGGAACCGTCTGGATGAAGATCAGCAGTACCGCGGTCGCTATCAAGTCTCCGTTAAGCCACAGGGTTATCAGCAGGCGGTTAACGTTAAGCTGTTGAATCTTGAGCAGGCGGGTAAACCGGTTGCGGATGCCGCGTCCCTGCAGCGTTACAGCACCGAAATGCTGAACGTTATTGCCGCAGGTCTGGATAAGACCGCGACCGATGCCGCCAACGCCGCACAGAGCCGCAACGGCGTGACCTTCGATGTCCAGAGCGGCGCGGATGATACCGGCCTGCCAATGCTGGTGGTCCGTGCACCGTTTAACCAGACCTGGCAGCGTCTGCCAGCGACGCTGGAAAAAGTGGGCATGAAGGTGACCGACAGCACGCGTTCGACCGGCAGCATGACGGCAACCTATAAGCCGCTCTCCGACAGCGCGTGGCAGGAGCTGGGCGCGAAAGATCCTCAGCTTGCCTCCGGTGACTACAAAATTCAGGTCGGCGACCTTGATAACCGCAGTAGCCTGCAGTTCATCGATCCAAAAGGTCATACGCTGACCCAGTCGCAGAACGATGCGCTGGTCGCTGTCTTCCAGGCAGCATTCAGCAAATAAATAAGAGGGCGGGTTAATCCCGCCCTTTTTATTTTCGTGCTACGCAAACGTGTGCGTGGCATAATATGCCCAGTTTTGAACACCAATCATCACACCAGGAGTAATGAAGATGCAGAAGCAAGCTGAGTTGTATCGTGGCAAAGCGAAGACCGTATACAGCACGGAAAACCCGGATCTGTTGGTGCTCGAGTTCCGCAATGATACGTCAGCAGGGGATGGCGCACGCATTGAGCAGTTCGATCGTAAAGGCATGGTGAACAACAAGTTCAACCACTTCATTATGACCAAACTGGCCGAAGCGGGTATCCCGACTCAGATGGAAGCGTTGCTGTCCGATACGGAATGTCTGGTGAAAAAACTGGATATGGTGCCGGTTGAGTGCGTTATTCGTAACCGTGCAGCGGGCTCCCTGGTGAAGCGTCTGGGCATTGAAGAAGGCATCGAACTGAATCCACCGCTGTTCGACCTGTTCCTGAAAAACGATGCCATGCACGACCCGATGGTGAATGACTCCTACTGCGAAACCTTCGGCTGGGTGAACAAAGAGAACCTGGCGCGCATGAAAGAGCTGACCTACAAGGCCAACGACGTGCTGAAAAAGCTGTTTGATGACGCGGGCCTGATCCTCGTCGACTTCAAGCTGGAGTTTGGTCTGTTCAAAGGCGAAGTGGTACTGGGCGATGAGTTCTCTCCGGACGGCAGCCGCCTGTGGGACAAAGAAACCCTGGATAAAATGGACAAAGACCGTTTCCGTCAGAGCCTGGGTGGCCTGATTGAAGCGTACGAAGCGGTTGCTCACCGTTTAGGCGTTAAGCTCGACTAACTCCCTCACTTGCCAAAGGATGTTCGCATCCTTTGGCGTCTTACCCTTGTTTCCTATGGTAATCTTGCCGTTAACCGCCTACGATCATAGCTATTATAAATGGAATAGTTCGAGGTGGTTATGCGCTGGCAAGGGCGTCGTGAAAGTGACAATGTAGAAGACAGGCGCAGCGAGGGCGGCGGCGGTCCTTCAATGGGCGGACCCGGCTTCCGGTTACCCAGCGGCAAGGGCGGGATCATCCTGCTGATCGTGGTGTTAGTCGCGGGTTACTACGGCGTTGACCTCACCGGGTTGATGACCGGCCAGCCGCTGCAACAGCAGCAACATTCTCAGCGCTCCATCAGCCCGAATGAAGATGAAGCGGCCAAATTTACCTCTGTTATTCTCGCGACAACGGAAGATACCTGGAGCCAGCTGTTCGAGAAGATGGGGCGTACCTACCAGCAGCCGAAGCTGGTGATGTACCGGGGCGCAACCCGCACCGGATGCGGTACCGGGCAGTCCGTGATGGGGCCGTTCTACTGCCCGGCAGATAGCACCGTCTATATCGATCTCTCTTTTTACGATGACATGAAACGCAAGCTTGGCGCTGACGGTGATTTTGCCCAGGGCTACGTGATCGCGCATGAAGTCGGCCACCACGTGCAGAAGCTGCTGGGCATTGAGCCAAAAGTGCGCCAGCTGCAGCAGAATGCCTCGCAGGCCGAAGTGAACCGCCTTTCCGTCAAGATGGAGCTGCAGGCGGACTGCTTCGCGGGCGTCTGGGGCCACAGCATGCAGCAGCAGGGCGTGCTGGAATCCGGCGATCTTGAGGAGGCGCTGAATGCCGCTCAGGCTATCGGTGACGATCGTCTTCAGCAGCAGAGCCAGGGGCGCGTCGTGCCGGACAGCTTCACGCACGGTACCTCGCAGCAGCGCTACAGCTGGTTTAAGCGCGGCTTCGACAGCGGCGACCCGGCCCAGTGTAATACCTTCGGCAAAGCCATGTGATGGTGCCGTTTGCACATTTAATACGCCAGCTTGAGCGTACAGGGCACCGCCGTCTGGTGGTGCTTACGGGCGATGAGCGGTGGACGCTGAGCCAGGCGACGGCCCTGCGTGATGCCTTGCCGGGAGACTGGCCCTGGCTGAATGAAAACCCCTCTAAGGCCCTCGGCGGACTGCTGGGACGCGAATACCTGCACGCCGTTTTTGACGCGCGCGCGGGTTTTGACGTGTCAGCCTTCGCCGCGCTCAGCGGCACGCTCCGCGCCGGAAGCCTTCTGGTGCTGCTGGTTCCGCCTCTCGCTGACTGGGCCGACAGGCCTGATAGCGATTCGGTGCGCTGGAGCGACAGCGCGGAGCCGATCGCCACGCCGCACTTTGTTCACCACTTCTGCCGGACGCTTGCCGCCGATTCAGATGCGATCGTCTGGCATCAGCATCGGCCTCTGACGCTTCCCGCCGTGCCCGATTTACCCGCCTGGCAGCCTGCCAGCGGCGCGCCGGAGCGCGAGCAGGGTGAGATCCTCGACGCGCTTGTGACAATGCCTGCGGGCATCGCTGCGGTGACGGCCCCCCGCGGGCGCGGAAAGTCAGCGCTGGCGGGCATGCTGCTCAGCCGCATTGCGGGCAGTGCGGTGGTGACGGCTCCGGCAAAAGGCGCTGCGGACGTCATCGCACGCTTTGCGGGCGAGCGTTTTCATTTTATGGCACCTGACGCGCTGCTGGCTTCTTCGCTGCAGGCCGACTGGCTGATTGTCGATGAAGCGGCAGCCATCCCCGGCCCGCTGCTGGAGATGCTGGTGACGCGCTTTCCGCGCGTATTGTTGACCACCACGGTTCAGGGCTATGAAGGAACGGGCAGGGGATTCCTGCTGAAGTTCTGCGCCCGTTTCAGCGGGTTGCAGCGTTATACCTTATCCACCCCCATTCGCTGGGCGGCCGGCTGTCCGCTTGAGCGGTTCGTGGCGAATGCTCTGTTATTTGACGATGCGCTTATCAACCACAAACCGGAAGGTGAGGTGTCTATAAGGTCTCTGGAGCCACAAGAGTGGGAGAACGACCCGACGCGCGTGGCAGGCGTGTATGAACTGCTCTGTGCTGCACACTACCGGACGTCCCCGCTCGATTTACGCCGGATGATGGACGCCCCCGGCCAGCACTTTGCCGTTGCGGACGCGGGGGCTGATATTGCGGGCGCGCTCTGGCTGGTGGATGAGGGCGGGTTGTCACCCGAGCTTAGCCGCGCCGTGTGGGCGGGATACCGCCGTCCGCGCGGGAATCTCGTGGCGCAGTCTCTCGCGGCGCACGGCGGCTCTCCTCTCGCGGCAACGCTGAAAGGGCGACGGGTTAGCCGCATTGCGGTTCATCCCCTGCGCCAGCGGGAAGGCATCGGGCAACGGCTTATCCATAGCGCCAGCGGAGAAGATTATCTCTCGGTGAGCTTTGGTTACACCGACGCGCTGTGGCGCTTCTGGCAGCAGTGCGGGTTTGTGCTGGTGAGGATGGGCAGCCATCGGGAGGCCAGCAGCGGATGTTACACGGCGATGGCGCTCCTGCCGCAGAGCGATGCCGGGCATCAACTGTGTACGCAGGAACATCGGCGTTTGTGCCGGGATATGCGCGTCCTGTCGGCCTGGAACGGTGAAAAGATCCCCGTGGCAGACGGGTGGGAAGCTACCCTTAATAATGACGACTGGCTGGAGCTGGCGGGGTTTGCTTTTGCGCATCGCGCGTTTTCAACTTCGGTTGCCGCGCTGACGCGGTTAATGCTCTCCGTCGATATGCCGCTTCCGGCCCTGCGGGGGAAAATGGCAGGCAAAACGGAAGAGGGCGGGCGAAAAGCGCTGCTGGCGAAGCTGCGCAGCGAAACCGCGCAAGCGCTTGAAAGCCTTGACTATCCGCGCTGCCAGCAGTTGAAGGACGACATTTTGCAATGGCAATTTTTTCAATGACTTCTTCAGTAAAGTGGCATGGTCATTCCCGCCGGGAGGCGTAGAATCCAGGTCATCTATTAAGGAGACCACCATGAAACACGACCATTTTGTAGTTCAAAGCCCTGACACACCGGCTAAACAGTTGCTGCTTCTGTTTCATGGCGTTGGCGATAATGCCGTCAATATGGGGCAGATCGGCAGCTGGTTTGCGCCCGTTTTCCCCGACGCGCTGATTGTCAGCATCGGTGGCGTAGAGCCATGCGGCCCGAACGGGCGGCAGTGGTTCTCGGTTCAGGGCGTAACGGAAGAGAACCGTCAGGCGCGCATCGACGCCATCATGCCGACGTTTATCGACGTTGTGCGCTACTGGCAGCAGCAGAGCGGCGTGGGGGCCGACGCGACCGCGCTGATTGGCTTCTCGCAGGGATCTATTATGTCTCTGGAAAGCATAAAAGCGCAGCCGGGTCTGGCTTCGCGGGTAATAGCGTTTAACGGCCGCTTTGCGACGCTGCCGACGAGCGCGACAACGCAGACCACGATCCACCTGATCCACGGCGGTGAAGACCGGGTGATTGAGCTTTCGCACGCGGTTGCCGCGCAGGAAGCGTTGATTCGCGAAGGCGGAGACGTGACGCTGGACATCGTTGACGATCTGGGCCACGCGATCGACGACCGCAGCATGCAGTTTGCGCTCGATCGTTTGCGCTATACCGTGCCAAAGCACTACTTTGATGAAGCGCTCAGCGGCGGTAAGCCGGATAACGATGATATTGTAGAGTTTATGTAGACACTTCGCCCCTCACCCCCAGCCCCTCTCCCCGCAGGGGCGAGGGGAGTCATGTACCCTCTCCCTTTGGGGAGAGGGTTAGGGTGAGGGGGGAGTACAATTACTTCTTCTGGTCCTTCTTCGGCCAGTCGTCGTCATCGTCCCACTTGTCGTTAAAATCACGGTGAGGGGGAAGATCCGGTTTGTTGGCGAGAAACTTTTTATGGTCAACGCGCTTAAGATCTTTAATCACGTTAAGCAGTACGCCGACCAGAAAAACCAGCACCAGAACCCACCAGTACTTTGAAAGCCAATCCATTCGCTATTCCTCTCAGAGCGTTCGTCAGGCGACGAGTTGCTCCATAATACGTTGATACATACGGGCCAGCAGTTGCAAATCTGCCGCATTGACACACTCATTTATTTTATGAATGGTTGCGTTGACTGGCCCCAGTTCGACAACCTGAGCCCCCATACGAGCGATAAAGCGTCCGTCTGAGGTGCCACCCGTCGTCAGCAGCTGTGGCTTAATTTCATTATAGTGCTCGATGGCGTTCACCACCGCATCCACCAGTTTGCCGCGCTGCGTCAGGAACGGCTGGCCGGAAAGCCACCAGTCCAGGCTATAGCGCAGCTCATATTTTTCCAGCAGGGCGATCACGCGGGCTTTAATCATTTCATCGGTCAGTTCGGTGCTGAAGCGGAAGTTGAACTGGACGAAGAAGTCCCCCGGGATCACGTTGTTGCTGCCGGTTCCGGCCTTGACGTTTGCAATCTGCATGCTGGTCGGCGGGAAGAACTCGTTGCCCTTATCCCACTCAATCGCCACCAGCTCGCTCAGCATCGGCGCGGCGCGATGGACCGGGTTATCGGCCAGATGCGGATAAGCAACGTGCCCCTGAACGCCGTGAATGGTGAGGTTACAGGTCAGTGAGCCACGGCGACCGTTTTTCACGACGTCGCCCACCACTTCGGTACTGGACGGCTCGCCGACCAGGCAGTAGTCCAGACGCTCGCTGCGCGCCATCAGCGCTTCAACGACCTTCACGGTACCGTTGTGCGCGCTGGCTTCTTCGTCGGAGGTGATTAAAAACGCGAGACGGTTTTTGTGGTTCGGATGCTGCGCCACGAAGCGCTCTGCCGCCACGACCATCGCCGCCAGAGAGCCTTTCATGTCTGCCGCGCCGCGGCCAAACAGCATGCCATCGCGGATGGTCGGCTCAAACGGCGGGTTAATCCAGCGATCCGCGTCACCGGCGGGAACGACGTCGGTATGCCCGGCAAAGGCCAGCGTTTCGCCCTGACCGCGCCACGCCCAGAAGTTCTGGGTATCGCCAAAATCCATGCGTTCAACGGTAAAGCCGATGGCACGCAGGCGTTCAATCATAAGCGCCTGACAACCTGCGTCGTCCGGGCTAAGGGAAGGACGGCGAATAAGCTGCTGAGTCAGCTCAATGACCGGGCATGACATAAACTACACCTCAACGAAAAAAGTCGGAATAAAGGGTTTCACTGAAACCCAGCAGCATAGGCTGCCCTGGCGCGCAGAGCAATGGGCGTTTGATAATTGCCGGCATGTCGAGCATCAGTTTGGCCGCGCTGTCGGCATCTTTGATGCTGGCGCGCAGGGATTCGTCCAGTTTACGCCAGGTGGTGCCGCGGGTGTTCAGCAGCGCTTCCCAGCCCCGCTCGCGGATAGCGCTATGCAAAAATTCTGCATCAAGCCCATCGGCACGGTAATCGTGGAAGCGGTACTCCACGCCGTTGGCCTCCAGCCAGCGGCGGGCTTTTTTGATGGTGTCGCAATTTTTAATGCCGTACATCACAACCATGATGAATCCTTTTGATGTTCTGATAATTAAATGTTCAGTAAATTCGAAGATATATCCTTAAGTGGAATATAACACATTCAGGAATTGTCTGGATTAACGGGTCTTCTTAATTCGACTCACAACTGTAAGCTGAATATTCTTTCATCATTTAAGCATAGATGTCCAACTGGTTTAAATTTCGAATAAACTCAGCAGGTAAAATAAAACTCACCCATCCGTAAGGTTATTTCAGAATATTGCTGGCCGTCACAAAAAATTGAGGTCACTCCGTTCATATTTATCATAAATCCCCGCAGGACGTGGGGTACAATCACAGCAATTGGTTAAATAGTCTTCACAACGATGGTCCGTTTTTGTAGAATGCGCATAATAATAAGAGAGGTTGTTATGATTGAACGTGAACTGGGGAACTGGAAAGATTTTATCGAAGGCATGCTTCGTAAATGACATTCAGTAAGAATTGCAAGAGCACTAAAATAAGTAAAATAACCATAGTGTGACTTAATCACACAGTAAAAAGGCGGCCGATTAAGCCGCCTTTTTTTATTTCAGCGACTTACTCTGCCCGCTCCTTTAGCGGGAAGCGGCGACGCACCAGCACAAAGAACAGCGGCACGAAGTAAATGGCCAGAATGGTTGCCGAAATCATGCCGCCCATGACGCCCGTACCGACGGCATGCTGGCTGCTGGAGCCTGCGCCGGTGCTGGTTGCCATCGGCAGTACGCCAAACACAAACGCCAGCGACGTCATCAGGATCGGACGTAAGCGCTGACGGCAGGCGTGCAGCGTGGCGGCCATCAGCTCGTGGCCTTTGGCATTCATCTCATTGGCAAACTCAACGATCAGAATGGCGTTCTTCGCCGATAGCCCAATCACGGTGAGCAGACCCACCTGGAAGTAAACATCGTTCTCCAGGCCGCGCATCCAGGTCGCCAGCAGCGCGCCGATAACCCCAAGCGGCACCACCAGCATAACCGAGAACGGAACCGACCAGCTTTCATACAATGCGGCAAGGCAGAGGAAGACCACCAGCAGAGAGAGCGCGTAAAGCGCGGGGGCCTGCGCCCCGGAGAGGCGCTCCTGGTAAGACATGGCCGTCCACTCCAGGCCAAAGCCGGCGGGCAGCTGCTGCACCAGCTTTTCCATGGTGTCCATCGCGGTACCGGTACTGACGCCCGGCGCGGCTTCCCCGACGATTTCAACCGCAGAGTAGCCGTTATAGCGCTCCAGGCGCGGCGAGCCGCTCTCCCAGCGCGAGGTGGCAAACGCGGAGAACGGCACCATGCCGCCGACATTATTTCTGACAAACCAGCGGTTTATATCATCCGGCAGCATGCGGTACGGCGCGGCGGACTGGACGTACACTTTTTTCACGCGGCCGCGATCCATAAAGTCATTCACATAGCTTGAGCCCCACGCCGTTTGCAGGGTGTCGTTGATATCGTTAATCGAGACGCCCAGCGCCTGCGCCTTGCGCTGATCGATATCCACCTGCAGCTGCGGGCTGTCGTCAAGGCCGTTATGGCGAACGCGGGTCAGGCCTGAATCTTTTCCTGCCAGCTCCAGCAGCTTGTCGCGTGCCGCCATTAGCGCCGAGTGGCCCGCGCCGGCGTGATCCTGCAGCTCCATATCGAACCCGGCGGAACTGCCCAGCCCGCTTATCGCTGGCGGGCTGCTGGCAAAGACGCGCGCTTCTTTGATGCGCGCAAAGGCTTTCGTCGCGCGTTCAATGATGGCGAACGAGGTGCCCGTGCGGGTATCGCGCTGGTCCCAGTCCTTCAGGCGGACGAACATCCGGGCGACGTTCTGCCCGTTTCCGCCCGGGCCGGAGCCGACGGTGGAGAAGACCGACACAACGTTATCTTTCTCTTGAGTGAAGAAATACTGCTCCACTTTCTGAACCACTTTCAGCGTCTGCTGCTGCGTAGCGCCGCTCGGGAGCTGCACCGAGGTGGTGAACATCCCCCGGTCTTCCATCGGCAGGAACGAGGTGGGCAGGTGCATAAACAGCCAGACCATACCGCCCAGCAGCACAACGTAAATCATCATCCAGCGCAGGCTGCGGTGCAGTACGCGGCCAACGGCAGATTCATAGCGCGCGGCGTTGCGGTTAAACATCCGGTTAAACCAGCCGAAGAACCCTTTCTGCCCGTGCTGCTCCCCTTTGTGCAGCGGCTTTAGAAGGGTGGCGCACAGCGCGGGGGTGAGGATCAGCGCCACCAGCACGGAGAGCACCATCGCCGAGACGATGGTGATTGAGAACTGGCGGTAAATCGCCCCGGTGGTGCCGCCAAAGAAGGCCATCGGGATAAAGACGGCCGACAGCACCATCGCAATCCCGACCAGCGCTCCCTGAATTTGCCCCATGGATTTGCGCGTCGCCTGGCGCGGTGAGAGCCCTTCTTCGCTCATGATGCGCTCGACGTTTTCGACCACCACGATGGCATCGTCCACCAGCAGGCCAATCGCCAGCACCATGGCAAACATTGTCAGAGTGTTAATGCTGTACCCGAACGCGTAAAGCACCGCAAAGGTCCCCAGCAGCACCACCGGGACGGCAATGGTGGGGATAAGCGTGGCGCGGAAGTTTTGCAGGAACAGGTACATGACCAGGAACACCAGGGCAATGGCTTCCAGCAGGGTCTTCACCACGTCCTCAATCGAGGCCTTAACGAAGGAGGTGGTTTCATAGGCGACTTTGTACTCCAGCCCGTGCGGGAAATACTGCGACAGTTCATCCAGACGGTCCAGCACCAGCTTCGACGTCGCCATTTCGTTTGCGCCGGAGGCCAGCTTAATCCCCAGACCGGAGGCCGGATTGCCGTTAAAGCGGCTCAGGTAGTCATATTTCTCCGCGCCCATTTCCACCGTTGCCACATCGCCCAGGCGCACTTCCGATCCATCCTGATTGACGCGCAGGGTGATATTGCGAAACTGGTCCGGCGTCTGGAGCAGGGATTGCGAATTAATGGTGGCGTTCAGGGCTTGCTTATCAACGGACGGCGTCCCCCCCAGTTGCCCTACGGCAATCTGCGCGTTCTGAGCTTTGATGGCATCCGTCACGTCGGTTGCCGTCATCTGATAACTGTTCAGCTTGTTCGGATCGAGCCAGATGCGCATGGAGTATTGTGAGCCGTAGGCGTCGATATCCCCGACGCCGTTAATGCGGCTGATGGGATCCTGAATATTACTGGCGACGTAGTCCGCAATGTCCTGTTTATCCATCGAGCCATCCGTCGAGACAAACGCGATGGTCAGTATGTTGGTATCACCGGTTTTACGCACGGTAACGCCCTGGTTCTGCACCGCCTGAGGAAGTTTGCGCATGGCCGACTGCAGCTGGTTTTGCACCTGCTGCACCGCTTCGTCCGGGTCGGTGCCTGCCTTAAAGCTCAGGGTAACCGTCGCCTGTCCCGTGGCGCTGCTTTGCGAGGACATGTACATCAGATTATCCAGACCCGTCATGTTCTGCTCGATAACCTGCGTCACGGTATTTTCCAGCGTCTGCGCAGACGCGCCGGGATAGTTTGCGGTGACGCGCACGTTCGGCGGGGCCAGGTCAGGGTATTGCTCAACGGGAAGTGAAGTAATGGCCAGGACGCCTGTCAGACACAACAGGATGGCAAGCACCCAGGCAAAAATGGGGCGATCGATGAAGAAATTCGCCATGTAAAAGTGACCTCGTTTTGCTGCACGTCATTATTGTTTATTGCCCGCCTAACTTTAGCGTTAAGGCCCAGGTCAAACGTGGAGAAATAAAGGAGATAATGTAAATTATCATGCGCTTTTCCCTGCGCATGCCCCTTTACCGTTATTTACCCGTTAACGGCGCAGGCACCGGGAACGTCACGCTGACCAGGGTGCCGCCGTTTTGCGGCTGCGAAAAGTACAGCATTCCTCCAAGGCGTTGCGCGCGTTCGCGCATAATATTAAGCCCGTAGTGGCCCGGCGGTTCGCTGGCCTCGCCAATCCCGATGCCGTTGTCGCGAATGCTGACGCTGTGCGTACCGTCCGCTGCGGTGACGCAGCTGACGGTGATCTCGCTGGCCTGCGCGTGCTTAATGGCGTTCAACACGCCCTCACGTACGATCTGCAGCAAATGCACCTGCTTTTGCGCATCGAGCGCCAGGGAGGAGAGGCGGCAGTCGAGATGAAGCTTAGCCTGCGTCTGGCTCTGCAGCACGTCGAGGGATTCCTGCAGCGCCGCGGGTAGGTTCGCGTGGTTTAGCGTCAGGCGGAAGGTGGTGAGCAGCTCGCGCAGCTGCTGCCAGGCATTGTTCAGCTCGCGGGAGAAGTCGGCGATGATGGTCTGCGCCGGACTATTTTCCTCCGGCACGGCGCGCTTGAGCAGGGCAAGCTGGATGCGCAAATACGACAGCACCTGCGCCAGCGAATCGTGCAGCTCGCGGGCGATGGTGGCGCGCTCTTCCATTAAGAGCAGCTGCTGGTAATGCTTTTGCGCCTGGTTAAAGTACAGCCCGCGCCCGAGCATGGTCGCCACGCTTCGCATCAGCGGGAGGGGGACGCTGTCCGCCTCGCTCTGCCAGCGCAGCTCGCCGTAGAGCGTGTCCTGCATCAGTACCGGCAGGTTTTGCAGCGGGATGTGGTCCGACGCAGTCCCTTCACACACTCGCCAGTCGTCGCTGGTGCGCAATTCCAGATAACTCATCTGCGTATAGTCATGGACAATCTGCAGGATATGCCGGAAGCAGTGGCTGTCTATCTGGCCGGTATTCAGCGCCTGAGAGCATTTGAACAGCATGTCGAGCTGCTGGTGGGCCTCATGCAAATGGCGCGTCTTTTCCGCGACCGAGGCTTCGAGCGAACGGTAAAGCGTCGCCAGCTCGGCGGACATGTGGTTGAAGGCGCGCGAAAGCTGGCCCAGCTCGTTCGGCAGGGCGCTATCCGGCGCAGGGGTGGCAAAATCTCCTCGCTCAATGCGCTCGCTGGCCGCTACCAGGTTATTCAGCGGGAGCACCACCTGACGACGGATGCGTCGCAGGGTAAACAGCGTCAGCAGCAGGATCCCGAGCGCGCCCGCCAGAGAGAGGAGGGTCACCGTCTGGATTTTATGTTCGGTGTAGTGCTGCAGGGCGAGCACAAAGGCGTCGATGCGGCTGACAAAATCTTCAATGTGATCGTCATACCACGCGCTGTCGCCGCGGGCGATGCGCGTATCCATCTCCTGCCAGGCCACGTGCAGCTGCTGGTAGCGCGCCTTAACATTGTCCGGGACGTACCAGCGGTCCAGCTTCTGCAGGGCAGGCGCGCCGAGCGTCTGTTGCCAGCTCTCGCGATGCGCGGCAAGGGAAGGGCTGTTGCGCTGCATCTCGTAGCCCAGACGATAGCTCTGCATACGCAGCGAACCCGCGATATTAATGGCTTCGGCGTCACGCTGGCTGCTGGCAAGCGTCAGCAGCGCGACGGTGCTGGTCAGCACGGATAAGGCAATAATCGAAAAGAAAGCCCAGGCAAGGCTTCCGGAAACGGGGCGTTTAACGGTCACAGAACGGCTCTCTGAATAAAATTGATCTGCCACAGGTTCACTGGAAATAATTGGGCGTTCCGGGCGGTTGAACATTGCCCGATCGCGCAGTGATGCGTAAATACCATACTCTTATAAAGAAAAAGGTTATTGAACCAAAAACAGGTGTGGTTATGAATCGTTTTATTATGGCTAATAGCCAGCAGTGCATTGGGTGTCGCGCCTGCGAAGTGGCCTGCGTAATGGCGCACAACGATGGGCAGCACGTCCTGAGCGAGCGCCATTTTCACCCCCGTATCACGGTCCTGAGTGCCGGCGAGAAGCGCAGCCCCGTCACCTGTCACCACTGCGAAAATGCCCCCTGCGCGCAAAGCTGCCCGAACGGCGCCATCAGCAAATGCGATGACAGCGTACAGGTGAATCAACAAAAATGCATTGGCTGTAAGGCCTGCGCGGTGGCCTGCCCGTTCGGCACGCTGGAGATTATCGTCACCCCGCTCGACAACGGCGGCGTGAAGGCCTCGGCGAATAAATGCGATCTCTGTCTGATGCGGGCACAGGGCCCGGCCTGTATTGAAAATTGCCCGGCAGATGTCCTCTCACTGGCGACGCCCGCTGCCCTTGATAATCTGGCCAAATCGCGCCGACAGCGCGCGGCCAGCCGGGAGGCGCAGCCCTGGCATGCGGAGGCCGTCAGAGAAGACGCGTCCCGCAGCAAACGGCAGCGGATGCAGGCGACGCCGCCACGCGGCGAGCCCGACAAACGCCCTGCCGCAGAGCGCGTGGGCCATTTTAACGAAATCTACCTGCCGTTCCGGGACGAGCAGGCCGCCCGCGAGGCGTCGCGCTGCCTGAAATGCGGAGAGCACAGCATCTGCGAATGGACCTGCCCGCTGCACAACCACATCCCGCAGTGGATTGCGCGCCTCAACGCGGGGGATATCACCGGCGCGGTTGCGCTTTCACACCAGACCAACTGTTTACCTGAAATTACCGGCCGCGTCTGTCCGCAGGACCGATTATGCGAGGGCGCCTGCACAATACGTGATGTGGCGGGATCTGTAACCATCGGCAACATCGAGCGCTATATCGCCGATCGGGCCCTGGCGACGGGCTGGCGGCCGGATATGTCCGCCGTTACGCCGACAGAGAAACGCGTCGCGATCGTCGGCGCGGGGCCGGCCGGGCTGGCGTGCGCCGACGTGCTGGTGCGCAGCGGCGTGAGCGTGACGGTCTATGACCGGCATCCGGAAATTGGCGGATTGCTGACCTTTGGCATCCCGGCATTCAAGCTGGATAAATCGCTGCTCGCGCGGCGCAGGGAGATATTTACCGGGATGGGAATCCGCTTCGAGCTGAACTGCGAGGTGGGCCAGGACGTGTCGATGTCGCAGTTAACGCACGATTACGATGCCCTGTTCATCGGCGTGGGAACCTACCGCTCGATGAAGGCGGGTATCCCATATGAAGACGCGCCCGGGGTCTATGACGCGCTGCCTTTCCTGGTCGGCAACACGCGGCATGTGATGGGGCTGGAGGAGACGGCCAGCGAACCGTTCATCGACACCCGTGGCTTAAACGTGGTGGTGCTCGGCGGGGGCGATACCGCGATGGACTGCGTTCGCACCGCGTTACGCCACGGCGCGGCGAAGGTGACCTGCGCCTATCGTCGGGACGAGGCCAACATGCCGGGCTCGAAGAAAGAGGTGAAGAACGCCAGAGAAGAGGGCGCGGCGTTTGAATTTAACGTCCAGCCGGTTGAGGTGACGCGGGATCCGAACGGAAAGGCCAACGGTATCCGGATGCTGCGCACCGAGCTCGGCGAGCCGGATGCGCAGGGGCGGCGTCGGCCCGTTCCCGTCGCGGGGAGCGAGTTTGTGATGGCGGCGGATGCGGTCATCATGGCGTTTGGTTTTAACCCGCACGCAATGCCGTGGCTGCAGGCGCAGGGTGTCGAAACGGATGACCGGGGGCGGATCGTTGCTTCGGTCGAGAGCCGCTACCGTTACCAGACGACCAACCCTAAAATCTTCGCCGGCGGCGATGCGGTACGCGGGGCGGATCTGGTGGTGACCGCGATGGCGGAAGGGCGTCATGCGGCGCAAGGCATACTCGACTGGCTGGGGGTTAACGCAGCGAAACATCATTAAACCGGCGGGCGACAAAGCGGGATTCACGGCGTAGTATAGAGCGACTCATTGTGTCGTGGAGCCCGTATGACCCTGAAAATTGACGTTATCAAAGACAAAATTCTTTCTGAAAACTACTTTGTCCTGCGTAACATCACCTACGATCTTACGCGTAATAACGGTGAAGTGATCCGCCACAGGCGCGAGGTCTACGATCGCGGTAACGGGGCAACGATTCTGCTCTATAACCGTGAAAAGCAGAGCGTGGTGCTGATCCGCCAGTTCAGGGTGGCGACATGGGTTAACGGCAATCCTGACGGACGTCTGATTGAAACCTGCGCGGGCCTGCTCGATGACGATGAGCCGGAAGTCTGCATCCGCAAAGAGGCCGTGGAAGAAACCGGCTTCGAAGTGGGCGAGGTCAAAAAGGTCTTCGAGCTGTTTATGTCTCCGGGCGGCGTGACGGAAATTGTGCATTTCTTCATTGCGGAATACAGCGACGCGCAGCGCACTCACCGGGGCGGTGGCGTAGAGGATGAAGATATCGAAGTGCTGGAGCTCCCCTTTACCCGCGCGCTGGAGATGGTGCGTTCAGGTGAAATCAGGGACGGTAAAGCGGTGATATTACTGCAGTATTTACAGACGACCGGGCTGATGGATGCCACTTTCGAACGGATATAGCCTGTTTTTCGGGTATATCTGATAAATCCGATTGAGCAACCCCGGCGGGAACACGAAGATACTGCCCAGTTATGCGTTTTCGTTCCGGGATTGTGTCATTCATGCGCTACAGCGTCTTTTTATTTTCCCTGCTTTGGGTGTTCCTCGCGCCTCAGGTACGGGCTGCACCGGCCCAGCAAGCCTTCTCTGACTGGCAGGTGACCTGCAATAACCAGAACTTTTGCCTTGCCCGCAACACCGGCGAGCACCGAGGTCTGGTTATGACGCTCACCCGCAGCGCCGGGGCGAAAACGGATGCCACGCTGCGTATCGATCTCGGCGGTCTTGATACGCCCTCGGTCAAAGAGCCGGAGACTGCCCCCCGGCTGCTGCTGGATAACGTTCCTCTGAAGTTGGACAAACAGCGCTGGCAGCTCACGCCCTGGCATCTGAAAACGGACGATGCGGCCACCATCACCGCCTTTCTGAAAAATATTCAGGAAGGGAAGGCCCTGACCCTGCGCGGCGGCAAGCAGGTGATTTCACTGAGCGGGCTTAAGGCCGCGCTGCTGTTTATTGATGCCCAGCAAAAGCGCGTCGGCAGCGAAACCGCGTGGATCAGGAAAGGGGACGATCCGCCGTTAAGCGTTCCGCCTGCACCCGCCCTGAAAAAGGTGGCGGTCGTAAACCCTACCCCAACGCCGCTTTCCCACGCCGAACTGAACGACCTGCTGGACTACGGTACCGGGCGGATGAACAGCAGCCAGTGCTCGCTGGATCCTAACCGCCGGGAGGTACGCGTCACCGCGTTAACCGATGACAAGGCGCTGCTGATCGTAAGCTGCGAGGCCGGGGCCTATAACACGGTCGATCTGGCGTGGCTGGTATCCCGTAAAAAACCGTTCACCGCGCGCAGCGTCAGGCTGCGGCTGCCGTTTACGCCGTCAAGCGGCGAGAGCGAAATGGAGTTGATGAATGCCAGCTTCGATGAAAAGACGCGCGAGCTGACCACGCTCGCGCTGGGGCGTGGTATCGGCGATTGCGGGATCCAGACGCGCTGGCGTTTTGATGGCCAGCGCTTCCGCCTGGTGCGTTATGCCGAGGAGCCGAGCTGCGACAGCTGGAACGGGCCAGATGCCTGGCCTACGCTTTGGATCACGCGGTAGCTTTTTGCCGGGTGGCGGCTGCGTCTTACCCGGCCTACGTTTCGGACCTTGTAGGCCCGGTAAGCGCAGCGCCACCGGGCACGCAGGCCGCGCTACAGCACGCTCAGCGCCTTCTCAACCACGTTCTCAACGGTAAAGCCGAAGTACGGGAACAGCTTGTCGGCCGGGGCGGACTCACCGTAGCCCCGCATGCCCACAATCGCCCCTTTCAGACCCACATATTTGTACCAGTAGTCGGCGATACCGGCTTCCACCGCCACGCGCGCCGCGACGCTGGACGGCAGGACCGATTCGCGGTACGCCTCGTCCTGGGCGTCAAAAATATCCGTTGAGGGCAGGGACACCACGCGCACCGCGTGGCCTTCGGCGGTCAGTTTCTCCGCCGCTTTCACCGTGATTTCCACCTCGGACCCGGTCGCAATCAGGATCACGTCCGGCTTGCCGCCGCTGTCCTTCAGGATGTAGCCGCCGCGGGCGATGTTTTTCACCTGCTCCGGCGTGCGCTCAATCTGCGCCAGGTTCTGGCGTGACAGGATCAGCGCCGTCGGGCCATTGTGGCGTTCCACCGCCAGCTTCCAGCCCACCGCCGCTTCGACCTGATCGCACGGACGCCAGGTGCTGAAGTTTGGCGTCAAGCGCAGGCTCGCCAGCTGTTCCACCGCCTGGTGCGTTGGACCATCTTCCCCCAGCCCGATAGAGTCGTGGGTGTAGACCATGATCTGCCGGGCCTTCATCAGCGCCGCCATGCGCGCCGCGTTACGGGCGTACTCAACGAACATCAGGAAGGTGGCGGTGTAGGGCACGAAGCCGCCGTGGTGGGCGATGCCGTTGGCGATGGCGGTCATCCCGAACTCGCGCACGCCGTAGTGGATGTAGTTCCCGGCAATGTCCTCTTTGAGCGATTTCGAGCCGGACCAGATGGTCAGGTTACTGGGCGCCAGGTCCGCCGAGCCGCCGAGCAGTTCGGGCAGGATAGGGCCGATGGCGTTCAGAGTATTTTGCGACGCCTTACGGGTGGCGATTTTCGCCGGGTTGGACTGCAGGTTTTCAATCAGCGCCTGGGTTTTATCGTCCCAGTCTTCCGGCAGCCCGCCGCTCATGCGGCGGGAAAACTCGGCGGCGAGATCCGGGTGCGCTTTTTTGTAGGCGGCAAACTTCTCGTTCCAGGCGTGCTGGGCTTTCTCACCGTCTTCGCGGGCATCCCAGGCCCTGTAGATCTCTTTCGGGATCTCAAACGGCGGGTATTTCCATCCCAGCTTCTGCCGGGTCAGCGCCACTTCTTCGTCACCCAGCGCCGCGCCGTGCGCCTCCTCTTTGCCCGCCTTGTTCGGCGAGCCGAAGCCGATAACCGTGCGGCAGATAATCAGGGACGGTTTGTCCTTCACGCTCTGCGCTTCCTGAATCGCTTTTTTCACCGCCTCCGGATCGTGGCCGTCGATCTCGTGCACCACGTGCCAGTGGTAGGCCTCGAAGCGTTTTGCCGTGTCGTCGGTAAACCAGCCTTCGGTCTCCCCGTCGATGGAGATGCCGTTGCGATCGTAGAAGCCAATCAGCTTGCCCAGCCCCAGCGTTCCCGCCAGAGAGCAAACCTCGTGGGAGATCCCCTCCATCAGACAGCCGTCACCCATAAACACGTAGGTGTAGTGATCGACAATCTCGTGGTCCGGCTGGTTAAACTGCGCCGCCAGCGTGCGCTCAGCTATCGCCAGCCCGACCGCATTGGCGAGCCCCTGACCCAGCGGCCCGGTGGTGGTTTCTACGCCCGGCGTATAGCCAATTTCCGGGTGGCCCGGCGTTTTGGAGTGCAGCTGGCGGAAGTTTTTCAGCTCCTCAAGCGGCAGGTCGTAGCCGGACAGGTGCAGCAGGCTGTAGAGCAGCATGGAGGCGTGACCGTTGGAGAGAATAAAGCGGTCGCGATCGTACCAGGTTGGGTCATTGGGGTTGTGCTTGAGAAAGTCGTTCCACAGCACTTCGGCAATATCCGCCATGCCCATCGGCGCGCCGGGGTGGCCGGAATTGGCTTTCTGCACGGCATCCATGCTGAGGGCGCGAATGGCATTGGCTAGCTCTTTACGGGACATAGTTCACTCCGTGGCAAGGTTAAAGTTTGGCGGCGAGAAGGTCTTCAAGTTTTCGCTGGTCGACGGCGAACAGGCGGATGCCTTCCGCCAGTTTATCCACGGCCATCGCGTCCTGATTGTGCTCCCAGCGGAACTCGGCTTCGGTCATGGCTTTCGGTTTTGGCAGCACGTTGGAGGTCGGCACCAGCTTGCGGATCACCGTCTCTTCTTTGTCCTGTAACGCCTGAAGCAGGTTAGGGGAGATGGTCAGGCGGTCGCAGCCTGCCAGGGCGAGGATCTGCTCGGTACGGCGGAAGCTGGCTCCCATCACGATGGTTTCGTAGCGGTGCTGCTTGTAGTAATCGTAGATATTGCGGACCGACTTCACGCCCGGATCTTCCTCCACCACGTACGGATCCATCGGCTGTTTTGCCTGGTACCAGTCGTAGATGCGCCCGACAAACGGCGAGACGAGAAACACGCCCGCTTCGGCGCAGGCGCGCGCTTGGGCAAACGAGAACAGCAGCGTCAGGTTGCAGTGGATCCCCTCTTTCTCCAGCACCTCTGCCGCCCGAATGCCTTCCCACGTCGACGCGAGTTTGATCAGAATGCGTGATTTATCGATCCCCTGATCCTGGTAGAGCTCTACCAGACGACGCGCCTTGTTAATGCTCTTTTCTTTATCGAACGAGAGGCGGGCGTCGACTTCGGTCGAGACGCGTCCCGGAATGCTTTTAAGAATTTCCGCACCAAAATTAACCGCCAGCTTGTCGCTGGCTTCGGCCACCTGCTGCTCCTGCGTTTTCCCGCGCTGTTTACCGTAGGCAATGGCGTCATCAATCAGATGGCTAAAATGGTCAAGCCCTGCTGCCTTGAGCAGCAGCGAAGGGTTAGTGGTCGCATCCTCCGGCTGATAGTGACGAATCGACTCGATATCGCCGCTGTCTGCCACCACGGTGGTGAATTGTTTGATGCCGTCTAGCTGGTTCATAAATGATTACTCCTTGGAAATAAAGGCGTTATCTGAGTGCGTTAGTTCACACTTCTGGGAAAATCATGATGGACTTAACAAAAAAGCATAGCAGACGGGGGAGGCATTGCTTTTGAGACGGGTAACATGGCTGTTATAAATTGATAACAATTTTTAATGTGTGATGGTGAGAGTTTGGCAGCCTTCAAAGTTTAGGAGGCGGCCTGCGGCGATACTAGGCGGCACACCAGGGTGTGCATCAGGATCGCTTACGTCACCCTTTTGACCGATACGTGAAAGGAAAAATAAGATGGATGAGCAGTTGAAACAGAGTGCCCTCGATTTTCACGAGTTCCCCGTTCCGGGCAAAATCCAGGTTTCCCCAACCAAGCCGCTGGCCACCCAGCGCGACCTGGCGCTGGCCTACTCGCCGGGCGTGGCGGCCCCGTGTCTGGAAATCGAAAAAGATCCGCTGGCGGCCTACAAATACACCGCGCGCGGCAACCTTGTTGCGGTGATCTCTAACGGCACGGCGGTGCTGGGGCTGGGCAACATCGGCGCGCTGGCCGGTAAGCCGGTGATGGAAGGGAAGGGGGTACTGTTCAAGAAATTCGCCGGTATCGACGTGTTTGACATCGAGGTGGACGAACTCGATCCTGACAAATTCATCAACGTGGTGGCCGCGCTGGAGCCGACCTTCGGCGGGATCAACCTGGAAGATATCAAAGCGCCGGAATGTTTCTATATCGAGCAGAAGCTGCGCGAGCGTATGAACATTCCCGTGTTCCATGACGACCAGCACGGGACCGCGATTATCAGCACCGCTGCGATTCTGAACGGCCTGCGCGTGGTGGAGAAAAATCTCTCCGACGTGCGCATGGTGGTTTCTGGCGCAGGCGCCGCGGCTATCGCCTGTATGAACCTGCTGGTGGCGCTGGGGATGCAGAAACACAACATTGTGGTCTGCGACTCTAAGGGCGTTATCTATAAAGACCGCGAGCCGAACATGGCGGAAACCAAAGCGGCGTATGCGGTGGAAGATGACGGCAAGCGCACGCTTGAGGACGTGATCGAGGGTGCGGATATCTTCCTCGGCTGCTCGGGTCCGAAAGTGCTGACCCAGGAGATGGTGAAGAAGATGGCGCGCGCGCCGATGATCCTGGCCCTGGCGAACCCGGAACCTGAAATCCTGCCGCCGCTGGCGAAAGCGGTGCGTGAAGACGCCATTATCTGTACCGGCCGTTCCGACTACCCGAACCAGGTCAACAACGTGCTCTGCTTCCCGTTCATCTTCCGCGGCGCGCTGGACGTCGGCGCCACGGCAATCAACGAAGAGATGAAGCTTGCCGCCGTGCACGCCATCGCGGAGCTGGCGCACGCCGAGCAGAGCGAAGTGGTTGCCTCCGCCTACGGCGATCAGGATCTGAGCTTTGGCCCGGACTACATCATTCCAAAACCGTTCGACCCGCGTCTGATCGTGAAGATCGCGCCAGCGGTAGCCAAAGCGGCGATGGACTCCGGCGTGGCGACGCGTCCGATTCAGGATTTTGACGCCTACGTCGATAAGCTCACCGAGTTCGTCTACAAAACCAACCTGTTCATGAAGCCGATCTTCTCCCAGGCGCGCGCCGACGCGAAGCGCGTGGTGCTGGCGGAAGGGGAAGAGGCGCGCGTGCTGCACGCTACCCAGGAGCTGATCACCTTAGGCCTGGCGAAGCCGATCCTGATTGGTCGTCCGAGCGTGATCGAGATGCGTATCCAGAAGCTGGGCCTGCAGATCAAGCCGGGCGTTGACTTCGAGATCGTCAACAACGAATCCGATCCGCGCTTCAAGGAGTACTGGAGCGAATACTACGCGATCATGAAGCGTCGGGGGATCACCCAGGAGCAGGCGCAGAAAGCGGTCATCAGCAACACCACGGTGATCGGCGCGATCATGGTGCATCGCGGCGAGGCGGATGCGCTGATCTGCGGCACTATCGGCGATTATCACGAGCACTTCAGCGTGGTGCAGGAGATCTTCGGCTATCGCGACGGCGTGCACACCGCCGGGGCGATGAACGCCCTGCTGCTGCCAAGCGGCAACACCTTTATCGCCGATACCTACGTTAACGACGATCCCTCCCCGGACGAGCTGGCGGAGATCACCGTGATGGCGGCAGAAACCGTGCGCCGCTTTGGGATTGAGCCGAAGGTGGCGCTGCTGTCGCACTCCAACTTTGGTTCGTCTAAATCCGCGGCGGCCTGCAAAATGCGCCAGACGCTTGAGCTGGTGCGCGAGCGTGCGCCGGAGCTGATGATTGACGGGGAAATGCACGGCGATGCCGCGCTGGTCGAGAGCATCCGTAACGAACGTATGCCGGACAGCCCGCTGAAGGGGTCAGCGAACATTCTGATTATGCCGAACGTGGAAGCGGCGCGTATCAGCTATAACCTGCTGCGCGTCTCCAGCTCAGAAGGGGTGACCGTGGGGCCGGTGCTGATGGGCGTGGCGAAACCGGTGCATGTGTTAACGCCGATTGCCTCCGTGCGCCGCATCGTGAATATGGTGGCGCTGGCGGTGGTAGAGGCGCAGACGCAGCCGCTGTAATTTTTACCCTCACCCTAACCCTCTCCCAAAGGGAGAGGGGATTAATACTCCCTCTCCCTTTGGGAGAGGGCCGGGGTGAGGGGAGTTACACCCAGTCCCGTACTTTCAGAAACTCACTCAAGGCAGCCTCCGGGCTGCCTTCTTTTGGCTCGTAGCAGTACTCCCAGCGCACCAGCGGCGGCATCGACATCAGAATCGACTCCGTGCGCCCGCCGGTCTGCAGGCCGAACAGCGTCCCGCGATCCCACACCAGGTTGAACTCCACGTAGCGCCCGCGGCGGTAAAGCTGGAACTCGCGCTCGCGCACGCCGTAGTCGGTGTTTTTCCGGCGTTCGACGATGGGCAGATACGCGTCGGTATAGCCTTCGCCCACCGCGCGCATAAAGCTGAACGCGGTATCAAAATCAGGCGCGTTGAGATCGTCAAAGAACAGCCCGCCGATGCCGCGCTGCTCGTCGCGGTGCTTCAGGTAAAAGTAGTCGTCGCACCACGTTTTAAATTTCGGGTAGACGTCTTCGCCAAACGGCTGGCAAATCTCCCGCGCGGTGGTGTGCCAGTGTACGGCATCCTCTTCGAAGCCGTAGTAGGGCGTTAAGTCGAACCCGCCGCCGAACCACCAGACCGGATCGGCCCCCGGTTTTTCCGCAATGAAAAAGCGCACGTTGGCGTGGCTGGTCGGCACAAACGGGTTGTGCGGATGCACCACCAGCGAGACGCCCATCGCTTCGAAGCTGCGGCCCGCCAGCTCCGGACGGTGCGCCGTCGCAGACGCGGGCATGGCATCACCGTGAACGTGGGAAAAATTCACGCCCGCCTGTTCAAAGATGCCGCCGTTTCGCAGCACGCGGCTGCGTCCGCCGCCGCCGGCCTCGCGCTGCCAGGTATCTTCCTGAAATTCGCCGCCGTCTGCGGCGGCCAGTTTCTGGCAAATTTCATCCTGCAGCTGCAGCAGGAAGGTTTTGACCAGTTGAGCATCGGGTTTCATCAACGTTTCCTGGCGTGCGCTTTTTGGTTATCGAACCAGTTGAAGTAACTGATAATGCCGGAGGCGATGGCGTTGGCGATCTTCTGGCGAAACGCCGTGGTGCCGAGCAGTCGCTCTTCTTCCGGGTTGGTAATAAAGGATGTTTCCACAAGTACGGACGGAATTGAAGGTGACTTCAGCACCACAAATGCCGCCTGCTCGGTGCCTTTACTGTGCAGACGATGCACAGGCTTTATCTTCTTCAGAATGTGCGAGCCGAGCGTCAGGCTGTTTTTGATGGTATCCGTCTGCACGAGGTCGAACAGCACCTGCTGTAGCAGGTGGTCTTTGTCCGTGGCCTTCTTCCCGGCCACTTCATCCGCCCGGTTCTCACGCTCGGAGAGGTATTTTGCCATGGCGCTACTGGCCCCGCGGTTAGACAGGGCAAACACCGACGCGCCCGCGGCTGACGGGTTGGTAAAGCCGTCGGCGTGAATCGACATAAACAGATCCGCCCCGTGCTGGTGGGCAATCTCTACGCGGTCATACAGCGGAATAAAGGTGTCGCCAGAGCGCGTCAGGCGGGCGTCAATGCCGTTGCTGCGTAAAATTGCCCGCACGTTTTTTGCAATCGCCAGCACGACGTGTTTTTCTTTTGACCCGTTTTTGCCGATGGCGCCGGTGTCAATCCCGCCGTGGCCCGGGTCGAGCATCACCAGACGCTTCGCGCCCGGCTTTTTGGTTTTCGGTTTGCTGTGTCCGTTACTGGTTTTGAGCGTGCTCTCGTCTTTCGCCTGAGCCTGCTTTGCGATACCCGTTAACGTTAAGGCCGCCAGCCCCGCTTTGAGAACCTGACGACGCGATGTGAGTGCTTTTAATGGTTTGAATGTGCTCATGCGGCCTGAATACTAAAAAAAGGGGTCCTGGTGTTATATCGTATCGTGTTTCCCGTTACGACAGTCCATATTGAGAATTGTTTTACTTTTCATTTCAATACGTGACAAAGTGACATTATGCCAAATTTTGGCGAGATTTTCCCCGGTTATTGGCTAAAGGCGAAGTTCACGCCATAATCACTGTTTTTAAACCCGAAAAGGCGGTTAATACCATGGAGATACGCGTTTTTCGCCAGGAAGATTTCGAAGAGGTGATCACCCTTTGGGAACGCTGCGATCTGCTGCGTCCGTGGAACGATCCGGAAATGGATATCGAACGTAAGGTGAATCACGACGTCAGTCTGTTTCTGGTCGCGGAAGTGAATGGCGAGGTTGTGGGGACGGTAATGGGCGGCTACGACGGCCACCGCGGCTCCGCCTATTATCTGGGCGTCCACCCGGAATACCGTGGCCGCGGCATCGCCAATGCGCTGCTCAACCGACTCGAGAAGAAGCTGATCGCCCGCGGCTGCCCGAAAATCCAGATCATGGTGCGGGAAGATAACGACGTGGTGTTGGGCATGTATGAGCGTCTGGGCTACGAGCACGCTGACGTGCTGAGTTTAGGTAAGCGTCTAATCGAAGATGAAGAGTATTGAGATCCATCCGGCCGACTATGACGCGCAGGGCCGCGTCAGGTTGCCTTTTTTATTCTGGTGCGTTCTGCTGCTGCAGGCGCGAACCTGGGTGCTGTTTGTGATGGCCGGCGCGTCGCGCGGGCAGGGCGACGCGCTGCTGAATCTCTTCTATCCCGATCACGATGCTTTCTGGATCGGTTTGCTGCCGGGGATTCCCGCCGTACTGGCGTTTTTGGTCAGCGGACGGCGGCATCTGATTCCACGCTTTTGGGGCACGCTTCGCTGGCTGCTCATTCTCGCCCAGATTGCGCTACTCTTCTGGCAGCCTGTACTTTGGTGGTACGGTGAACCGCTTACGGGCATCGGTATCGCGCTGGTGGTGGCGGATATCGTGGCGCTGCTCTGGCTGCTCACGAATCCCCGTCTTCGCGCCTGTTTTAGGCATCAGGATGATTAATCCGGCACTTTTTGCCGATGCCGCACTCCAACAAGCGTTGATTTAACAAGAAAGGACGTTTCAATGAAATCGCTGCGTTTACTTTTATGCGCGCTCCCGCTGGCGTTGACCGGCTGTTCGACGCTCTCCTCCATTAACTGGTCCGCTGCGTATCCGTGGAACTGGTTTGGCTCATCCACGGAGGTGACCGAGCAGGGCGTAGGAAAAATTACCGCCGCGACGGCGCTGGATCAGAATGCTATTCAGGATGCGCTCGGCAGCGACTACCGCCTGCGCAGCGGCATGAAAACCGAGAATGGCAACATTGTGCGGTATTTTGAAGCGCTGAAGGGGGACAAACTGGCGCTGGTGATTAATGGCGATAAAGGCACGGTGAACCGCATTGCGGTGCTGGACGACGAAATCCCGACCGCCAGCGGCGTGAAGGTGGGAACGCCGTTTAGCGATCTGTATAAACAAGCCTTTGGCAACTGCACCAGCGCGCCTTCCGACGATGGCGTCGCGGTGGCATGTAAAGCGGAAGGCAGCCAGCACATCAGCTATGTCTTCACCGGTACCTGGAGCGGCCCGGAGGGATTAATGCCGTCTGACGACACGCTGAAGAACTGGAAAGTGAGCAAAATACTCTGGCAGCAGTAATTTGCGCCGGAACAAACCGCCTCGCTGAAATACGGGTATAATACCCGCCATCAATGCCACGCTGACGTGGCATCTTTATTTCAGGAGGAGCGATGTCTCAGGTTCAGAGTGGCATTTTGCCAGAACATTGCCGCGCGGCGATTTGGATTGAAGCCAATGTTAAAGGGGACGTGGATGCCCTGCGTGCGGCCAGTAAAGCGTTTGTTGATAAGCTGGCGACCTTCCAGGCCAAATTTCCGGAAGCGCACCTCGGCGCCGTTGTCGCCTTTGGCAATACCGTATGGCGTCAGCTGAGCGGCGGTGAAGGGGCGGAAGAGCTGAAGGACTTTATCCCTTACGGCAAAGGTCTGGCGCCGGCCACCCAGTACGATCTGCTCATCCATATTCTCTCTCTGCGTCACGACGTGAACTTTTCCGTTGCCCAGGCGGCGGTAGAAGCGTTCGGCGACAGCATTGAGGTGCAGGAAGAAGTGCACGGCTTCCGCTGGGTGGAAGAGCGCGATCTGAGCGGCTTCGTTGACGGAACGGAAAACCCGGCGGGTGAAGAAGTGCGTCGCGACGTGGCGGTGATTAAAGACGGCGTGGACGCGGGCGGCAGCTACGTGTTCGTGCAGCGCTGGGAGCACAACCTCAAGCAGCTTAACCGCATGAGCGTGCATGACCAGGAGATGATGATTGGTCGTACCAAAGAGGCCAACGAAGAGATCGACGGCGACGACCGTCCGGTGACCTCGCACCTGACCCGCGTTGACCTCAAAGAAGACGGCAAAGGGCTGAAGATTGTCCGCCAGAGCCTGCCTTACGGCACCGCAAGCGGTACCCACGGTCTTTACTTCTGCGCCTACTGCGCGCGCCTGCACAACATTGAGCAGCAGCTGCTGAGCATGTTCGGCGATACCGACGGCAAGCGCGACGCGATGCTGCGCTTCACCAAACCGGTGACCGGCGGCTACTACTTCGCGCCGTCCGTTGAGCGTCTGCTGGCGCTGTAATGGCCTTTCTCCCTCTCCCTGTGGGTGTACGGTCCGGGGACATGGTGAACACTTGTTCGGGGACATGGTGAACACTTTTTAACATCCTTTACCCATGGTGATCGACTTTTTCTTCAGGTCGATCACCCTCACTTTCGTGCTGTACCACCACACTTCATAGCAGCCATCCTCCTGCGTCTCCTTCAGCCCCACCCGTTCTCCCCTGAACGCCTTTCCTGCATTCAGACTGACTCCCTGTAAGCTCAGCTTCCCGCTGATATCCACTTTCCTGACCAGCACACCTTCATCATATTCCGGGGGCGTCACGCTGCCGCCGTACTGCCGCGCAGACGGCTGATAGCGTGAGGCCGGGACCGCCATATCCAGCGCCTCGTGCGGGCGTTCAAGGTTATAGACCGTCCGCCAGTGGTCGAAGGCACGCTGCAGCTCGCCGCTGTCCGCGAACCATTTCCCCTGCAGCACTTCCGCCTTCAGGCTGCGGTGAAAACGCTCCAGCTTGCCCTGCGTCTGCGGATGATATGGCCGGGAGTGGCCCACCTTAATACCCAGACGCATCAGCCACAGCTCCAGCGCCGTCCAGGTGCCGGTGGTGTCGCCCCACGGTGCGCCGTTGTCCATCGTCATCCGGTCCGGCAGGCCGTAGCGTTCAAAGACGCTGACCAGCTGTTGCTGCACGGTCTCACGCCGTTCATCGGTACAGTGTGTGAGGCACAGGGAAAAACGGGAGTGGTCGTCGAGCAGGGTGAGCGGATGGCAACGGCCGCCGCCAAAGGGGAAGTGCCCCTTAAAATCCATCTGCCAGAGCCGGTTCGGGGCATCATGTTCGAACCGTCCGGTGGCCGGAATACCCGGAGCCGTGCCGGGCAGCAGGCCGTGACGGGCCATCAGGTTATGGACAGTGCTGAAGGCAGGCATACGGTGGCCCTGGTCTTCCAGCCAGCGCTTAATCTTGCGGGCGCCCCAGCGTTCATGACGCTCATGTGCCATGCGCAGCAGGGCGGTGACGTCGTCAGACGAGCGGTTGGGGGAATGATGCGGCGTGCGGGGGCGGTCCTGCAGGCCGGGTTCGCCCTCGACAGCCCAGCGCTGAAGCCACTTGTAGCCGGTAGCAGGTGAAATGCCGAAGCGACGGCAGAGGGAACGGATGTTCGCCCCGTCCTGCGAGGCGAACAAAACAAACTCGGTACGTAATGACATGGTATCTCTCGCATCCCAGGGCATAAGCGACTCCATAAACGGGTTCTTATGCCTTAGTTGTAAGTGTCTACCATGTCCCCGAACAAGTGTTCACTATGTCCCCGGACTGTACAGTGGGAGAGGGCCGGGGTGAGGGCATCAGGCCGCACCCCTTATTCCCTTTTCTGCTTCTAAATCACCAAACGGTATATAAAACCGTTACTCCTTTAGACTCCGTTATAAATATTATGACTATAAGATAGTCATCACATTTATAAGGGTGCGCAATGGCCGTTACTGTACTGAAAAAAGGAACTCTGGCGCTGGCAGGTTTACTGCTGGTGGCGCAGGCGCAGGCGCAGGCGACTGAACTGTTGAACAGTTCGTATGACGTCTCCCGCGAGCTGTTTGCCGCCCTTAATCCCCCGTTTGAACAGCAGTGGGCGAAAGACAACAACGGTGACAAGCTGACCATCAAGCAGTCCCACGCCGGTTCATCCAAGCAGGCGCTGGCGATTTTGCAGGGCCTGAAAGCGGACGTGGTGACCTACAACCAGGTGACCGACGTGCAGATCCTGCACGATAAAGGCAAGCTGATCCCGGCGGACTGGCAGAGCCGTCTGCCGAACAACAGCTCCCCGTTCTACTCCACCATGGGCTTCCTGGTGCGTAAGGGCAACCCGAAGAATATCCACGACTGGAGCGACCTGGTGCGTTCCGACGTGAAGCTGATTTTCCCGAACCCAAAAACCTCCGGTAACGCGCGTTACACCTATTTAGCGGCGTGGGGCGCGGCGGACAAGGCTGACGGTAACGACAAGGCCAAAACCGAGCAGTTCATGACCCAGTTCCTGAAAAACGTCGAAGTGTTTGATACCGGCGGACGCGGAGCCACCACCACCTTTGCAGAGCGTGGTCTCGGCGACGTGCTGATCAGCTTCGAGTCGGAAGTGAACAACATCCGCAAGCAGTATGAAGCCCAGGGCTTTGAGGTCGTTATCCCGAAAACCAACATCCTGGCCGAGTTCCCGGTGGCGTGGGTCGATAAAAACGTTCAGGCGAACGGTACCGAGAAAGCGGCAAAAGCCTATCTCGACTACCTGTACAGCCCGCAGGCGCAGACCATCATTACCGATTACTACTACCGCGTGAACAACCCGGACGTGATGAACAAACTGAAAGACAAATTCCCGCAGACCGCGCTGTTCCGCGTGGAAGATCGTTTCGGCTCCTGGCCTGAGGTGATGAAAACGCACTTTGCCAGCGGCGGTGAGTTAGACAAACTGCTGGCGGCGGGGCGTAAGTGATGTTTGCAGTCTCGACTAAACGCGTGCTGCCGGGCTTTACCTTAAGCCTCGGCACCAGCCTGCTGTTCGTCTGCCTGATCCTGCTGCTGCCGCTCAGCGCGCTGGTGATGCAGCTTGCTCAGATGAGCTGGGCGCAGTACTGGGACGTGATCACCAACCCGCAGGTAGTCGCGGCCTATAAGGTGACGCTGCTGTCGGCGTTTGTCGCCTCTATTTTTAACGGCGTGTTTGGCCTGCTGATGGCGTGGATCTTAACTCGCTATCGCTTCCCGGGCCGCACGCTGCTTGATGCCTTGATGGATCTGCCGTTTGCGCTGCCGACGGCGGTGGCGGGCTTAACCCTCGCATCGCTCTTTTCCGTTAACGGGCTTTACGGCGAGTGGCTGGCGAAGTTTGACATCAAAGTGACCTATACCTGGCTTGGTATCGCGGTGGCGATGGCTTTTACCAGCATCCCGTTTGTGGTGCGTACCGTGCAGCCGGTGCTGGAAGAGTTGGGGCCAGAGTACGAAGAAGCGGCGGAAACGCTGGGCGCCACGCGCTGGCAGAGCTTTTGCAAGGTGGTTCTGCCGGAGCTCTCTCCTGCGCTGATGGCGGGCGTTGCGCTGTCGTTTACCCGCAGCCTCGGCGAGTTCGGCGCGGTGATTTTTATCGCCGGGAACATCGCCTGGAAAACGGAAGTCACCTCGCTGATGATTTTCATTCGCCTGCAGGAGTTTGATTATCCGGCGGCGAGCGCGATCGCCTCGGTGATCCTGGCGGCCTCGCTGCTGCTGCTGTACTCGATTAACACTCTGCAAAGTCGCTTTGGTCGACGTGTGGTAGGTCACTGATGGCGGAAGTTACGCAATTGAAGCGATACGATGCGCCCCGCATTAACTGGGGTAAATGGTTTCTGATTGGAGCGGGCGTGCTGGTGTCTGCCCTCATTCTCGTCGTGCCGACGATTTATATCTTCGTTCAGGCGTTTAGCAAGGGGCTGATGCCCGCGCTGGAGAACCTGGCGAACCCGGATATGCTGCACGCCATCTGGCTGACCGTACTGATTGCGTTAATCACCGTGCCGGTAAACCTCGTGTTCGGTACCCTGCTGGCGTGGCTGGTGACGCGCTTTAACTTCCCGGGGCGTCAGCTGCTGCTGACCCTGCTGGACATTCCGTTTGCCGTATCGCCGGTGGTGGCGGGTCTGGTGTACCTGCTCTTTTACGGCTCCAACGGTCCGCTGGGCGGCTGGCTGGACGAGCATAACCTGCAGATCATGTTTGCCTGGCCGGGCATGGTGCTGGTCACCATCTTCGTGACCTGTCCGTTTGTGGTGCGCGAGCTGGTGCCGGTGATGTTAAGCCAGGGCAGCAACGAAGACGAAGCGGCGGTGCTGCTGGGCGCGTCGGGGTGGCAAATGTTCCGCCGCGTGACGCTGCCGAACATCCGCTGGGCGCTGCTTTACGGCGTGGTGCTGACCAACGCCCGCGCCATCGGCGAGTTCGGTGCCGTTTCCGTTGTTTCCGGGTCGATTCGCGGTGAAACCCTGTCGCTGCCGTTGCAGATTGAACTGCTGCAGCAGGATTACAACACCATCGGCTCGTTTACTGCCGCAGCGTTGCTGACGCTGATGGCCATTTTGACCCTGTTTTTGAAGAGTGTGGTGCAGTGGCGTTTAGAAAATCAGGAAAAACGTCAGCATCAGGAGGGAAATCATGAGCATTGAGATTGCCAATATTAAGAAGTCTTTTGGTCGCACCCAGGTGCTGAATGATATCTCGCTGGATATCCCTTCCGGACAAATGGTGGCGCTGCTGGGGCCGTCCGGCTCGGGTAAAACCACGCTGCTGCGTATTATCGCCGGGCTTGAGCACCAGACCAGCGGGCATATCCGCTTCCACGGCACCGACGTGAGCCGCCTGCATGCCCGCGATCGTAAAGTGGGCTTTGTGTTCCAGCACTACGCGCTGTTCCGCCACATGACCGTGTTCGACAACATCGCGTTTGGCCTGACCGTGCTGCCGCGTCGCGAGCGACCGAATGCTGCCGCCATCAAGGCGAAAGTGACGAAGCTGCTGGAGATGGTGCAGCTGGCGCATCTGGCGGATCGTTTCCCGGCGCAGCTTTCCGGCGGTCAGAAGCAGCGCGTGGCGCTGGCGCGAGCCCTGGCCGTTGAGCCGCAAATTCTGCTGCTGGATGAACCGTTCGGCGCGCTGGATGCGCAGGTGCGTAAAGAGCTGCGTCGCTGGCTGCGTCATCTGCATGAAGAGCTGAAGTTTACCAGCGTCTTCGTGACCCATGACCAGGAAGAGGCGATGGAAGTTGCGGATCGCGTGGTGGTCATGAGCCAGGGCAACATTGAGCAGGTTGACGAGCCGGAGCAGCTCTGGCGCGAGCCGGCGACCCGCTTCGTGCTGGAGTTTATGGGCGAGGTAAACCGTCTGCAGGGCACCATTCGCGGTGGACAGTTCCACGTTGGCGCGCACCGCTGGCCGCTGGGCTATACCTCCGCGCATCAGGGGCCGGTGGATCTGTTCCTGCGCCCGTGGGAAGTGGACGTCAGCCGCCGCACTAGCCTGGACTCACCGCTGCCGGTACAGGTGCTGGAAGCGAGCCCTAAGGGGCACTACACCCAACTGGTGGTACAGCCGCTGGGCTGGTATACCGAGCCGCTGACCGTGGTCATGCGCGACGACGTCCCGCCGCACCGGGGTGAGCGCCTGTTTGTCGGGCTGCAGCATGCCCGTATTTATCACGGGAAGGAGCGCATCGAGACGCGCGAGGATATTGCTCTGGCGGAGTCAGCCTGATAGGTTAGGATTACGTAGTTTTGCCGGGTGGCGCTGCGCTTACCCGGTCTACAATATGACGTCTGTAGGCCCGGTAAGCGAAGCGCCACCGGGCTTTTTATTGGACGGCGATCATGAATACATTAGAAAACACCATCGGCAACACCCCTCTGGTCAAGCTTCAGCGCATGGGGCCAGACAACGGCAGCGAAATCTGGGTCAAACTCGAAGGCAATAACCCGGCGGGATCGGTAAAAGACCGTGCCGCGCTGTCGATGATCGTCCAGGCCGAAAAGCGCGGCGAGATTAAGCCGGGCGACGTGCTGATTGAGGCGACCAGCGGCAACACCGGTATCGCCCTGGCGATGATTGCGGCGCTGAAAGGCTACCGCATGAAGCTGCTGATGCCGGATAACATGAGCCAGGAGCGCCGCGCCGCGATGCGCGCCTACGGGGCCGAGCTGATTCTGGTGACCAAAGAGCAGGGAATGGAAGGCGCGCGCGACCTGGCCCTGGAAATGGCCGAGCGCGGTGAAGGTAAGCTGCTCGATCAGTTCAACAACCCGGACAACCCGTATGCGCACTACACCACCACCGGCCCGGAAATCTGGCAGCAAACCGACGGACGTATCACCCATTTTGTCTCCAGCATGGGCACCACCGGCACCATTACCGGGGTGTCGCGTTTTCTGCGCGAGCAGGAAAAAGCCGTCACCATTGTGGGCCTGCAGCCTGAAGAGGGGAGCAGCATTCCGGGCATTCGCCGCTGGCCGGCGGAGTATATGCCCGGCATCTTTAATGCGCAGCTTGTGGACCAGGTGCTGGATCTTCACCAGCGCGAGGCGGAAAATACCATGCGTGAGCTGGCCGTGCGCGAGGGTATCTTCTGCGGGGTCAGCTCGGGCGGCGCGGTGGCGGGTGCGATTCGGGTGGCCAAGGCAAACCCGGGTGCGGTGGTGGTGGCGATTATTTGCGATCGCGGCGATCGCTACTTGTCTACCGGCGTCTTTGGTGAAGAGAGTTATTCGCAGGGGGCGGGGATTTAAGCGTCATGGAAATGATTCTATTCCGGGACAATACCCGGGCGCAGCAAACCGACATTGTCGCGGTGCAGTCGCAGGTGGTTTACGGCAGCGTGGGGAACAGCATTGCGGTGCCGAATATTCGTACCCACCGGCTAAACGTTACCGCCGTGCCGACGGTGCTGTTTAGCAACACGCCGCACTACGACACGTTTTATGGTGGGGTGATCCCCGATGAGTGGTTCAGCGGCTACCTGAAGGCGCTGGAAGAGCGCGAGATCCTGCGCGAGCTTAAGGCGGTCACTACCGGCTATATGGGTAGCGCCAGCCAGATCGTCCTGCTGGCGCAGTGGCTGAAGGCGGTGAAAGCGCAGCATCCTGACCTGCTGGTGCTGGTCGACCCGGTGATCGGCGATATCGACAGCGGAACGTACGTGAAGCCCGAGATCCCGCAAGCGTATCGGGAGCACCTGCTGCCGCTGGCGCAGGGCATTACGCCAAACGTCTACGAGCTGGAAGTGTTAAGCGGCAAACCGTGCCGTACGCCGGAAAGCGCCATCGCGGCGGCCCAGGGATTGCTCTCTGACAGCCTGAGATGGGTGGCGATAACCAGCGCGCCGGTGGCAGACGACCCGCAAAACATCCACGTGGTGCTGGTGACGCATGAAGGCGTGACCGTCAGCGCGCATCCGCGCGTAGAAACCGACCTGAAAGGCACGGGCGATCTGTTCTGTTCAGAGCTGGTGAGCGGCATTGTAGAGGGAAAAACCGTTGCCGATGCCATCCGCATGGCGGGCGATCGGGTGACGGACGTCATGCTCTATACCCAGTCGAAAGGCTACGACGAGCTTATCCTCCCTGCATAAACAAAAATGGCGCCCGAAGGCGCCATTTTTCTGTGCGGCAAGAATTACTTCTTGATGCGGATAACCGGGGTTTCACCCACGGTGACGCTGCCAGACAGTTTGATCAGTTCTTTGATTTCGTCCATGTTGGAGATAACAACCGGCGTCAGGGTAGACTTGGCTTTTTCTTCCAGCAGTGGCAGATCGAATTCAATTACCGGGTCGCCAACTTTAACACGCTGGCCTTCTTCCGCGATACGTTTGAAGCCTTCGCCTTTCAGTTCAACGGTGTCGATACCGAAGTGAACGAACAGTTCGATACCGCTATCAGATTCGATAGAGAACGCATGGTTGGTTTCAAAAATTTTACCGATGGTGCCGTCAACTGGAGCAACCATTTTGTTGCCAGTTGGTTTGATAGCAATGCCATCACCAACGATTTTCTCAGCGAACACTACATCCGGCACGTCTTCGATGTTGACGATCTCGCCGGAGAGCGGAGCAACAATCTCAATAGTTCCGGAGTCTTTCTTATCATCAGAAACCAGAGATTTCAGTTTATCGAACAAACCCATGATCTTCTCCTAAGCAGTAATTTGGGCCGCATCTCGTGGATTAGCAGATTGTTTTTTCTTCAATGAACTTGTTAACCAGCGTCATTAACTCGTCCGTTGTCGGTTGAGCAAGAGCCTGCTCTGCTAACACCTTCGCATCTTCGAAGTTCGTGTTACGGATAATCTTCTTAATGCGCGGGATGGAAATGGCGCTCATAGAGAATTCGTCCAGACCCATACCCAGCAACAGAAGTGTAGCACGTTCGTCGCCTGCAAGCTCACCACACATGCCAGTCCATTTACCTTCTGCATGAGAAGCATCAATAACTTGCTTGATCAAGTTCAGTACGGACGGTGACATTGGCTGGTAGAGATGTGAAATCATATCATTACCGCGGTCAACTGCCAGGGTGTACTGCGTTAAATCATTGGTACCGATACTAAAGAAATCAACTTCTTTGGCTAAATGACGCGCAATGGTCGCCGCCGCCGGTGTTTCCACCATCACGCCGATCTCGATTGACTCGTCAAACGCTTTACCTTCATCACGCAGTTCCTGTTTGTAGATTTCGATCTCTTTCTTCAGTGCACGCACTTCTTCAACAGAGATGATCATCGGGAACATGATGCGCAGTTTACCGAAAGCAGAGGCACGCAGGATTGCGCGAACCTGGTCACGCAGGATCTCTTTACGATCCATCGCGATACGGATTGCACGCCAGCCCAGGAACGGGTTCTCTTCTTTCGGGAAGTTCATGTACGGCAGCTCTTTGTCGCCACCGATGTCCATGGTACGGACGATAACCGCCTGAGAGCCACACGCTTCAGCTACGGCTTTGTAAGCAGCAAACTGCTCTTCTTCGGTTGGCAGCGCGTCGCGGTCCATGAACAGGAATTCTGTACGATAGAGACCCACACCTTCTGCACCGTTACGCTCAGCGCCATCAACGTCGCGGACGGTACCGATGTTTGCGCACACTTCTACCTGATGGCCGTCCAGGGTGATAGCTGGCAGGTCTTTCAGCTTAGCGAGTTCCGCTTTTTCAGTCGCAACCTGCTCCTGAACCGCGCGCAGTTTTTCGATCTCTTCGTTTGTTGGGTTGACGTAAACCAGATTGTTTACGGCATCCAGAATCAGATAGTCGCCGTTTTTCACCTGAGCGGTGACGCTGCCGGTACCCACGATGGCAGGCAGTTCCAGAGAGCGCGCCATGATAGAGGTGTGGGAGGTACGGCCGCCCGCGTCGGTGATGAAACCGAGGACCTTTTTTAGGTTCAGCTGTGCGGTTTCAGACGGGGTGAGGTCAGCGGCAACCAGGATAACTTCGTCCTGAATCGCGCTCAGGTCGATGATGGCCAGACCCAGGATGTTGCGCAGCAGGCGCTTACCGATGTCACGTACGTCAGCCGCACGCTCTTTCAGGTATTCATCATCCAGTTCTTCCAGGGCAGTTGCCTGACCTTCGATAACTTCATGCGCAGCCGCGTCGGCCGTCATGCCTTTATCTTTAATCAGGGCTATGATTTCCTGCTCCAGCTCCTCATCTTCGAGCAGCATGATGTGCCCTTCGAAGATGGCTTCTTTTTCTTCACCGAAAGTTTCGCCAGCTTTAGTTTTGATTGCTTCCAGTTGCGCAGATGCCTTGGCACGACCGCTCAGAAAACGTTCAACTTCCTGATCAACCTTGTCGGCAGAAATTTTTTTCCGGTCGATGACGATCTCGTCTTCTTTCAGCAGCAGTGCTTTGCCGAAAGCGATACCCGGGGATGCTAAAATGCCTGAAATCATAACCCTACCTTACTTGTGACTGATATTTAAAAGAACCCGGAAACTTACTCGAGCTCAGCCATCAGTTTTACCAGATGCTCAACTGCTTTCTGCTCGTCTTCACCTTCTGCAGAGATGGTGACAACGGTGCCCTGAGTCAGGCCCAGAGTCTGCAGTTTGAACAGGCTTTTTGCGCTCGCGCTTTTGCCGTTGGAAGTCACAGTGATTTCAGAAGTGAAGCCTTTTGCTTCTTTAACAAACTGAGCAGCAGGGCGGGTGTGCAGACCGTTCGGAGCGGTAATGGTAACTTCTTGCTGGAACATTGTATTTCCCCAACTTATAGGTTTAGTGTTGTGGAACTAAAGTCTAGCCTGGCGACTGAACTTTAGCCTGTATTGTTAGCGCTGACGTTTCGATCGTCATTAAACATTATGCAGCGAAAGCAAGACTTGAACCAAATCATAAAATCGATTCAGCAAGGCTATTTCGTTCACTGATTAATTTCACGCATCAAAATAATTGCTGGTTTAAATACCAGACCCAACGGGGTGAAGCAATGCCAGGAGGGGCAAAAGTTTGAAGCAGGCCACAAAAAAGCACCTGAAAAGGTGCTTTTTTACGCGTTATTAACATGCTGGCACTACTGTTGCAGCTCTTTTTCAGTAAACAGATCGGCAAACAGTGCGGTGCTCAAGTAACGCTCACCCGAGGAAGGAAGGATAACCACAATATTCTTATTGGTAAAGGCCTCATCTTCCTGAAGCTTGAGCGCTGCCGCAACGGCTGCACCGGAAGAGATACCCGCCAGAATACCTTCTTCGTCCATCAGGCGACGCGCGGTGGAGATAGCCTCTTCGTTGGTGATCGCCACAACTTTGTCGATCAGCTTCAGATCGAGGTTGCCAGGAATGAAGCCGGCACCGATGCCCTGAATCTTATGCGGACCAGGCTTGAGCTCTTCACCCGCCAGCGCCTGGGCAATAACAGGGGAGTCGGTAGGCTCAACGGCAACGGTGATGAGGTCTTTTTTGCCTTTTGTGCCTTTAATATAGCGTGACACGCCGGTCAGCGTACCGCCGGTACCCACGCCGGAGATGAAAACGTCAACCTGGCCGTCAGTGTCTTCCCAGATTTCCGGACCGGTGGTCTTCTCGTGAATTTCCGGGTTAGCCGGGTTGCTGAACTGCTGCAGCAGCAGATATTTCGCCGGATCGCTGGCGACAATCTCTTCGGCTTTCTGAATGGCACCCTTCATGCCCTTCGCGCCTTCGGTCAGCACCAGGTTCGCGCCCAGCGCTTTGAGCAGCTTACGACGCTCGATGCTCATGGTTTCCGGCATGGTCAGGGTCAGCTTATAGCCGCGCGCGGCGGCGACATAGGCCAGCGCGATGCCGGTATTGCCGCTGGTCGGTTCCACCAGCTCAACGCCCGGCTTCAGCACGCCACGTTTTTCAGCATCCCAAATCATGTTTGCACCGATACGGCATTTTACGCTGAAGCTCGGGTTGCGTGATTCGACCTTCGCCAGAATGCGTCCATTACCGATACGGTTCAGTCGAACCAGGGGCGTATGACCGATAGTCAGCGAGTTGTCTTCATAAATCTTACTCATGGCCTGTCCTTAACTGTATGAAATTGGGATACCAGCCCAGCATACCTACTAAGCAGGTAGGGGGAAGTAAGGAATTCGCATATCTATATACTGCAAGGAAATAATGGGGATCAGTATGGAATAAGGGGCGGCATAAGCCACCCCTGTTTTACACATTTTTGCATTACTTCCATAACGCGTGCTTAGCACGATAGCAGTCGACCCACATGGCCGTCGCGCCGCAGACGGCGACGGGCATGATGAACAGATTAAGGAAGGGAATCATGGTGAACAGGCTGGTCAGCGCGCCAAACTGCATATTGGCGACCTTCTGGCTGCGCAGGGCGGTGCGCATCTCTTTAAACGGCACCTTGTGGTTATCGAACGGATAGTCGCAGTACTGAATAGCGAGCATCCATGCGCTGAACAGGAACCACAGCACCGGTGCCACCGTCTGGCCAATGCCGGGCACAAAATAGAGGATAAGCAGCACGACCGCGCGGGGCAGGTACCAGGCAAACTTCTGCCACTCGCGCTTCATGATGCGCGGCAGGTCTTTCAGGATCCCCAGCACGCCGGTGTCCGGCGGCGTGGCACCGGTAAGCCGCGCTTCCAGCTGTTCCGCCAGCAGGCCGTTAAACGGCGCGGCTATCCAGTTCGCAATGGTTGAGAAGAAATAGCCAAACACCAGCAGCACGGAGATAACCGCTACCGGCCAGAGCAGGTAGTTCAGCCACTGCAGCCAGTCCGGCACATGGCTCATCAGCGACGGGATCCAGCTTTCGAGCTTTGTAAAAAGCCACCAGAACGCGCCGCCCATCAGGATAATGTTGATCAACAGCGGCAGAATGACGAAGCGTCGAATACCCGGCAGGGAGACCAGTTTCCAGCCCTGAGAAAAATACCAGACCCCGCTGCGCGGAGGAGAAGAAGATGTTGAAACCATAGCCAGGCTGTACTCCTTTTTACACAACCAGTGGAATTGCCCGCCTATATTATCCACTTACGGAGCAATGACCAGTTCGGAAATGTTCGAAAAACCAGCAAAAAGCACGATTTCCTTCATCTTTATGCTGTGAATGCTCTGCACACACTTGCACTTGACGTAATCGGCAAATACTCTTAGTGAGTAAATGTTTGCCGTGGTGGCAAGGTGTTAGAACAACAGAGAATATAATGATGCAGGATTTGCGTCTGATATTAATCATTGTTGGCGCGATCGCCATAATCGCTTTACTGGTACATGGTTTCTGGACCAGCCGTAAAGAGCGTTCCTCAATGTTCCGCGATCGCCCACTGAAGCGCATGAAGTCCAGTCGTGACGACGATGACGGTGAAGATGACATCGACGGCAGCGACGACGACGGCGTGGGTGAAGTTCGTGTTCATCGGGTCAATACTGCGCCCGGTGCAGGCCATGGGGAGCATGAAGCGCCTCGTCCTGCGCAGCACCAGTATCAACCGCCGTATGCTTCTGCACAGCCGCGCCAGCCAGCGCCGCAGCCTGCGGAAGAGCCGGTGCGCCAGCCGCCGCAACAGCCTGTCTATCAGCAGCCTGCTGCGCCACAGCCGGTTCAACCGCAGCCGGTACAACAACCTGTGCAACAGCAGCCTGCTCAGCCGGTACAACAACCGCAGCAGCCTGTTCACGTTCAGCCTGCGCCGCAGCCCGCTCCGGCCCCGCACGTTGAGCCTGAGCCCGCTGTAGAGCCAGAGCCGGCTGTTGAAAAACCGCAGCGTAAAGAAGCGGTGATCATCATGAACGTGGCGGCGCATCACGGTAGCCATCTCAACGGTGACGTGCTGCTTAACAGTATTCAACAGGCAGGCTTCAAGTTTGGCGATATGAATATTTTCCATCGTCACCTGAGCCCTGACGGTAGCGGCCCGGCGCTGTTCAGCCTGGCCAACATGGTTAACCCAGGCACCTTCGATCCGGAAATGACCGGTGATTTCGTGACCCCGGGCGTGACTATCTTTATGCAGGTGCCGTCTTACGGCGACGAACTGCAAAACTTCAAGCTGATGCTGCAGTCCGCTCAGCACATCGCTGACGAAGTCGGCGGCGTGGTGCTCGACGATCAGCGTCGAATGATGACCCCGCAGAAGCTGCGCGAGTATCAGGACCGCATCCGCGAAGTTAAGGAAGCTAACGCGTAATTGCCGCGTTTTCTTCAACTCCTCCTCAACCCCCGCCTGTCGGGGGTTTTTTCTCATTGATGGTGCGATATGGACTCTATCGAACAACAACTCACTGAACTGCGAACCACGCTTCGCCATCATGAATACCTCTATCATGTTATGGACGCGCCGGAAGTCCCGGATGCGGAGTACGACCGCCTGATGCGCGAGCTGCGCGAGCTGGAGGCACAGCATCCTGAACTCGTTACGCCGGATTCCCCGACCCAGCGCGTCGGCGCCGAGCCGCTGGGGGCGTTCAGTCAGGTGCGTCATGAAGTGCCGATGCTGTCGCTCGATAACGTCTTCGATGAAGAGAGCTTTCTTGCGTTTAACAAGCGCGTGCAGGATCGCCTGAAAAGCAGCGACGCCCTCACCTGGTGCTGCGAGCTGAAGCTGGATGGCCTGGCGGTCAGCCTTCTCTACGAAAACGGCGTGCTGGTCCGTGCCGCGACGCGTGGCGACGGCACAACGGGGGAAGACATCACCACCAACGTGCGTACCATCCGCGCGATCCCGCTGAAGCTGCAGGGGGACAACATTCCTGCGCGTCTGGAAGTGCGCGGCGAGGTATTCCTGCCGCAGGCGGGCTTCGAGAAAATCAACGAAGAAGCGCGCCGCACCGGCGGAAAAGTGTTTGCTAACCCGCGTAACGCGGCGGCAGGCTCTCTGCGCCAGCTCGATCCGCGAATCACCGCAAAGCGACCGCTCACTTTCTTCTGCTACGGCGTTGGCATTCTGGAGGGCGGCGAGCTGCCGGATACGCACCTCGGGCGTCTGATGCAGTTTAAGGCGTGGGGCCTGCCGGTGAGCAACCGCGTTCAGCTCTGCGACTCGCCTGAGGCGGTGCTCGCGTTCTACCATAAGGTGGAAGCGGATCGTCCGACGCTCGGCTTTGATATTGATGGCGTCGTTATTAAGGTGAACTCGCTGGCGCTGCAGGAGCTGCTGGGCTTTGTGGCGCGCGCGCCGCGCTGGGCGGTGGCGTTCAAGTTCCCGGCTCAGGAGCAGATGACCTTCGTTCGCGACGTGGAGTTCCAGGTCGGTCGTACGGGGGCCATTACTCCGGTCGCTCGCCTGGAGCCGGTGCAGGTGGCGGGCGTGCTGGTGAGTAACGCCACGCTGCATAACGCCGATGAAATCGAGCGCCTGGGCCTGCGTATTGGTGACAAAGTGGTCATTCGCCGCGCGGGCGATGTTATCCCGCAGGTGGTTAACGTCGTAGAGTCAGAACGTCCTGATGACACGCGTGAAGTGATCTTCCCGACCCATTGCCCGGTGTGCGGCTCCGACGTTGAGCGCGTTGAGGGCGAGGCCGTGGCGCGGTGTACGGGCGGCTTAATCTGTGGCGCGCAGCGCAAAGAGTCCCTGAAGCACTTTGTCTCCCGTCGCGCGATGGACGTCGACGGCATGGGCGATAAAATTATCGATCAGCTGGTTGAGAAAGAGTATGTCCACACCCCGGCGGATCTCTTCCGGCTGACGGCGGGTAAGTTGACCGGCCTGGATCGCATGGGGCCAAAGTCAGCCCAGAACGTGGTGAACGCGCTGGAAGCCGCCAAAGAAACCACCTTCGCCCGCTTCCTGTACGCGCTGGGCATTCGTGAAGTGGGGGAAGCCACGGCGGCAGGGCTGGCGGCCTACTTTGGCACGCTGGAGGCGCTGGAAAAAGCGAGCATCGACGAGCTGCAGAAAGTCCCGGATGTCGGCATCGTCGTCGCCACGCACGTCTTTAACTTCTTTGCTGAGGAGAGCAACCGCGAGGTCATCGGCCAACTGCTGGAAGAGGGCATTAAATGGCCCGCGCCGGTGGCGATCAACGCCGATGAGATTGACAGCCCGTTCGCCGGTAAAACGGTGGTCCTGACCGGTAGCCTGAGCCAGCTTTCGCGCGACGATGCGAAAGCTCGCCTGGTGGCGCAGGGTGCCAAAGTGGCGGGCAGCGTGTCGAAGAAAACCGACCTGGTAATCGCCGGAGAAGCGGCGGGCTCGAAGCTGGCGAAAGCGCAGGAGCTCGGCATTGCGGTGATTGACGAAGCGGAAATGATGCGCCTGCTAGGAGAGTAACGTGGAGAAAGAACAGCTCGTTGAGATTGCCAATACGGAGATGCCGTTCGGTAAGTACAAGGGCCGCAGGCTGATTGATTTGCCGGAGGAGTATCTGCTGTGGTTTGCCCGCAAGGATGAATTCCCGGCAGGGCGACTGGGCGAGCTGATGGCCATCACGTTACTGATCAAAACCGAGGGGCTGACCCAGCTGGTTCAGCCCCTGAAGCGTCCTTAAGCCTTCGCGGCGCGGGTCTCTTCCTGCGCCAGCTTTTCGGTCTGGCGCTTGTAGCGACGCGCCAGCACCGCGCAGACCATCAGCTGGATCTGGTGGAATATCATCAGCGGCAGCACCATCATTCCAATCACCGATGTCGGGAACAGAATGTTGGCCATCGGAATACCGTTCGCCAGGCTCTTTTTCGAACCGCAGAACACAATCGTAATCTCATCCGCCTTGTTGAAGCCGCACCTGCGTGCCACAAAAACGTTTACCGCAATCACAATCGCCAGCAGGACAATGCTGACCACCACGATAAACAGCAGCGAGCCTGCGCCCACCTTGTGCCAGATCCCGTTCACGACAGCTTCGCTGAAGGCGGAGTAAACCACCAGCAGGATCGAGGTCTGATCGGTTTTTGAGATCCACTTTTTGTGCTTCGCCACAAACGCGCCCGTCCACGGTCGGGAGAGATGGCCCAGAACAAACGGCAGCAGCAGCTGCAGGCAGATTTTGCCCACCTGCTCAAGGTTACCCTCCGCGCCGTGCATGTTCATCAGCAGACCCACCAGCAGCGGGGAGACGAAAATCCCCAGCAGGCTGGAGGCCGACGCCGAGCAGACCGCGGCCGCGATGTTGCCACCGGCGAGAGAGGTAAAGGCAATGGCGGACTGCACGGTAGCGGGCAGAATGCAGAGATACAGGAAGCCGGTGTAGAGTGCCGGGTCAACGTTTACCGGCGCCCACCAGGCAAACAGCACCCCGAGGATCGGGAACAGAATAAACGTGCTGCACATCACCCAGAGGTGCAGCCGCCAGTGGCTGCCGCCCGCGATAATGGCTTCTCGGGAGAGCTTTGCGCCGTGCATAAAAAACAGCAGCGCGATGGCGGCCGTCGTCAGCCCTTCAAAGAACGGGACGAACCCGCCGCGGGCGGGAAAGAACGAGGCCAGTAAAACGGTGACCACCAGGGTAAGCGTAAACGGATCAAGGATACGAAAAAGTTTCATAATCACTCCTGAAAGCAGATGTCGCTATTGTGCTTTTTTCCATTTGAGAAATAAAATTGATTTATTGCATCCATTTATGAATTAAACAGATGAATTATTCCCTACGCCAGCTTCGCATTTTTGTCACCGTCGCCCATGCCCGCAGCTTTAGCCGGGCAGGGGAGATGATTGGCCTGAGCCAGTCGGCGGTCAGCCACAGCGTAAAAGAGCTGGAGAACCAAACGGGGGTCAGATTACTTGACCGCACCACGCGTGAAGTGGTGTTGACCGAAGCAGGGCAGCAGCTGGCTCAGCGCCTCGAACGCCTGCTGGATGAGCTGAACAGCACGCTCAGAGACGTAGGGAGACTGGGCCAGCAGCTTTCGGGCACCGTGCGGGTCGCGGCCAGCCAGACGATATCCGCGCACCTGATTCCGCAGTGTATTGCCGAGGGAAGCCGCTGCTATCCGGATATTGATTTTGTCCTGCATGACCGGCCGCAGCAGTGGGTGCTGGAGAGCATCCGCCAGGGGGATGTGGATTTTGGTATTGTTATCGATCCCGGTCAGGTAAGCGATTTGGCGTGCGAAAGCGTGCTTTCTGAACCCTTTTTACTGCTCTGTCGGGACGACGATCCGCTGGCATCGCTGACGGAAGTCAGCTGGCAGCGCCTGCAGGGCGCGAACCTGGTTTTGCAGGATTATGCCTCAGGCAGCCGTCCGCTGATTGATTCCGCACTGGTCAATCAGGGCGTTATCGCAACAATCGTGCAGGAAATCGGGCATCCGGCGACGCTGTTTCCCATGGTGGAAGCCGGCATTGGCATCAGCGTGTTGCCCGCTCTGGCGCTTCCCCTGCCGCAGGGAAGTCGACTGGCCGTCAGGCGATTAATGCCCGTTGTCGAGCGAAAGCTAATGCTGGTGCGGCGAAAAAATCGCTCACTCTCAGGGGCGGCGCAGGCTCTCTGGGAGGTGGTGCGTATCCAGGCACAACGCTTAACCGAAGCCCGCATACGCGACCCACTGTTTAACGCATCGGACGATCAGATGTAGATATCGATCTGACGATCGTCTGACGGGGTGTTAACCCCTTCCACTTTGCCGATCGCCTGGTCCTGTTTCTTCTGCGCCTCTTCGGCCTGCTGGCGCTGCAGCGCGGCGAGCTGCGCCTGCAGCATTTTGATCTGGTTCTGAATAAGCTCCTGCTGTTTTTTCTTCTCATCAACGCTGATGGGGCTGTTCGCCAGCTCGCTTAACTGCTTAGTCAGCTTTTGGATCTTGTTAAGAATGCTGCTGATTTGCGCAGCGATATCGTTACCGCCGGAAGCCCCGCTCCCTGTGCTGCTGGTTTGAATGGATGGGGTTGAAGCCTGAATGGTCGTCATACTTTTTCCTCGCGTGATAAAACAGAGGTATCGGCACCGGCGGGATTAGCTTGAGCAAAACTGTCATATCTGGCAGGGAGTTACATTGATACACAATCAGTATTGATGGTGCGGTGAAAGTGTATTGGAGGTCACCTGCGGGCTGCGGATATAAGAGGTAAGTCATGCGATCGCGACATCGCAATCTTAATCCTCAAGGAGCCTCTATGACCCTCTCGAATAACCCGTGGTACTGCGCCGATATCATTCGCGCCGCTAAGCCCAACTTCACGCCTCGCGTGGCGTTCATTCTCGGCTCCGGCCTGGGCGCGCTCGCCGACCAGATTGATGACGCCGTCTCCCTGAGTTACGAAAAGCTGCCGGGCTTCCCGGTAAGCACCGTCCACGGTCACGCAGGCGAGCTGGTGCTTGGGCATCTGGCCGGGGTGCCGGTGGCCTGCATGAAGGGGCGCGGTCATTTCTATGAAGGGCGCGGGATGACCATCATGACCGATGCGATCCGAACCTTTAAGCTGCTGGGGTGCGAGCTGCTGTTTAGCACCAATGCGGCGGGTTCACTCCGTCCGGAGGTTCAGCCAGGAAGCCTGGTTGCCCTGAGCGACCATATCAACACCATGCCGGGCACGCCGATGGTGGGGCTGAACGATGAGCGCTTTGGCGACCGTTTCTTCTCGCTGGCCAATGCTTACGACGCGGATTACCGTGCCGTTCTGCAAACCGTAGCAACGAAAGAAGGCTTCCCGCTGCATGAAGGGGTGTTTGTCTCTTATCCCGGCCCGAACTTCGAGACGGCGGCCGAGATCCGCATGATGCAAATTATTGGCGGCGATGTGGTGGGGATGTCCGTCGTGCCAGAAGTCATTTCCGCGCGTCACTGCGGCCTGAAGGTGGTGGCCGTTTCTGCGATTACCAATCTCGCTGAAGGTCTGGGGGAGGTAAAACTCTCGCATGAACAAACCCTCGCTGCCGCCGAGCTCTCCCGTCAGAACTTTATTAATCTTATCTGCGGTTTTCTCCGCCATATTGCCTGAGTAAAACAATAAAGTGGCCCGCAGGGGCCACGCTGCTATAAGGAATGGGCTATGAACATCACGACTCGCTTAAAGATGATGTACTTTATGCAATATTTTATCTGGGGGAGTTGGCTGGTCACCCTCGGTGCTTACATGATTAACACCCTACACTTTACCGGCTCCGACGTGGGCATGGTGTACAGCTCCAAAGGCCTTGCCGCGATCGTGATGCCTTCGCTGGTGGGGATTATTGCCGACAAGTGGCTGCGGGCCGACCGCGCCTACGTCATTTGCCACCTCGTCTGCGCTGTTGCGCTCTGTTATGCCGCCCAGGTGAATGAGCCCGGTCTGATGTTCTGGGTCATGCTGGTGAACGCGATGGCCTTCATGCCCACGATTGCGCTGTCGAACACCATTTGCTACTCCTGTCTTGAGCTGGCGGGGCTGGATACGGTGAGCCATTTTCCGCGAGTGCGGGTATATGGCACCGTGGGCTTTATTGCCGCGATGTGGGCAATAAGCCTGATGGGGGCAGAGTTAAGCAGCGTGCAGCTCTATATTGCAGCTGCCGCGTCCCTGCTGCTGGCGCTTTATTCTCTGACGTTACCGGCTATTCCGGTGGCGAAGCAGAAAACGGCTGCGTCTCTGGCAAGCAAGCTGGGCCTTAATGCGTTTATCCTGTTTAAACAGCCCCGCATGGCGGTGTTCTTTTTATTCGCGATGCTGCTGGGCGCCGTGCTGCAGATAACCAATACGTTTGGCAGCCCCTTTTTGCATGATTTTGCCCGTAATCCAGCGTATGCAGAGAGCTTTATCGTCAAGTATCCGTCCATTCTTCTCTCCGTATCGCAAATGTCAGAGGTGATCTTCATTCTGACCATTCCGTATTTCCTAGGACGGTTTGGTATTAAAGCCGTCATGCTGATGAGCATGGTGGCCTGGATGCTCCGGTTTGGTCTGTTTGCCTTTGGCGACCCTTCCGCAACAGGCTTTGTGCTGCTCATGCTTTCCATGATTGTCTATGGCTGCGCGTTCGACTTCTTCAATATTTCAGGATCGGTATTTGTTGAACAGGAGGTAAGCGCCGATATCCGCGCCAGCGCGCAAGGGCTGTTTATGACGACCGTTAACGGCATCGGGGCATATTTCGGATCGGTATTGAGCGGTATGGCGGTCGATTATTTCTCCGTAGACGGGGTCAAGGACTGGCAGACGATCTGGCTGGTGTTTGCGGCCTATGCCCTGGCGCTCGCGGTGGTCTTTTACTTCAGCTTTAACTACCACCATTCCTGTAAAAACAGCGAGATGCGCACAGTTGCACATTAAATTTTCCCTCTGGACGCTGAAAGGCTTTATGGTAGGCGCATAAGTGTTTTCGCCAGGATATGTTTTGATGGAACGCGTCTATCGGACCGATCTTAAGCTGCTGCGCTATTTTCTGGCCGTGGCTGAAGAACTGCATTTTGGACGGGCTGCGGCCCGTCTCAACATGTCTCAGCCTCCCTTAAGCCTGCATATTAAAGAGCTGGAAAGCCAGCTGGGCACGTTACTGTTTATTCGCCACTCGCGAAGTGTCGCCCTGACGCACGCCGGTAAGGTGCTGATGGAAGAGTCTCGTCGTCTGCTTGCCAGCGCAAACCAGGCGCTGGCTCGCGTCGAGCAAATTGGGCGGGGGGAAGCAGGGCGCATTGAGCTGGGGATTGTCGGTACCGCCATGTGGAGCGAGGTACGCACGGTCATGCGCACTTTTTTGAAAGAGCATCCGAACGTTGATGTCGTATTTCGCGAAAAATCGCCGGTTATGCAGATGGCGCTGCTTGAGCGCCGGGAGCTGGATGTCGGGATCTGGCGAATGGCAACGGAACCCACTGCGGGGTTTACCAGCCACCGTTTGCGGGAGGCGGCTTTTCTGGTGGCGATGCCGGAAGATCATCGCCTGGTCAGAGAATCCTCTATTGCGCTCGCCGAATTGCAGGACGAGTATTTTGTCACGATGCCTACCGCACATTCTGACTGGGCATTTTTACATCGCGTTTGCCAGCAGGCCGGATTTTCACCGTTGATTGTGCGTGAAGCCGTTGAGCCGCAAACGGTGCTGGCGATGATCAGCATGGGGATGGGGATTACGCTCGCCGCAGACAGCTACGCGCAAATGCAGTGGCCGGGCGTGGTGTTCCGACCCTTGAAAGAGCGTATTCCGGCAGATTTATATGTCGTTCATGACGAGAAGCAGGCGACGCCAGCGGTAAAGACGTTGATAAAGACGTTAACAGGGGCGTAAGGGTTTTGTAGGCTCTGTATTGCAGATAGCAAAAAAGCGCCTTTAGGGCGCTTTTTTACATTGGTGGGTCGTGCAGGATGACTCGCTCCGCTCGCCCTTCGGGCCGTCGCCGTAAACGGCTCCGGTGCCTTACTGCGTTCGGCTCGAACCTGCTGCAGGTTCGAATCATCCAGATCGCAGATAGCAAAAAAGCGCCTTTAGGGCGCTTTTTTACATTGGTGGGTCGTGCAGGATTCGAACCTGCGACCAATTGATTAAAAGTCAACTGCTCTACCAACTGAGCTAACGACCCGAAATGGTGGGCGATGACGGGCTCGAACCGCCGACCCCCTCCGTGTAAAGGAGATGCTCTACCAACTGAGCTAATCGCCCATTTCGGAACTGCTATCGATAAGGTGAAATTGGTGGGCGATGACGGGCTCGAACCGCCGACCCCCTCCGTGTAAAGGAGATGCTCTACCAACTGAGCTAATCGCCCAATCTCAATTCTTATCTACACTGCGAGTCTACTGAAGTAGATGGTGGGTGATGACGGGCTCGAACCGCCGACCCCCTCCGTGTAAAGGAGATGCTCTACCAACTGAGCTAATCACCCCCGCTGTGTGGAGTCGCATTATAGGGAGAGTTGAAAATGAGTCAACGCATTTTCTAAAGTTTTTATTCGTTCGTCGTAAAATTAAACAAAACGATCGCGAAATGGGCTGTGAAGCATGATTTCTAAACAAAAATCGCAAACTCGGCCATGATAAAGGGATCGACATTGAGGAATCCCCCCACAGTGATAGAATATTGCCCATCGTTTTTTCCCCAGGATTTGCCGATTGCCGGCATCTTTATAACGTAAGGCCATTTCATGAAAATCAAAACTCGCTTCGCGCCGAGCCCGACAGGCTATCTGCACGTCGGTGGTGCACGTACCGCTCTTTATTCCTGGCTTTTCGCACGCCATAACAAAGGTGAGTTCGTGCTGCGTATTGAAGACACCGATCTCGAGCGCTCCACCCCAGAAGCAATCGAAGCCATTATGGATGGGATGAACTGGCTGAATCTGGAATGGGATGAAGGCCCTTACTTCCAGACCAAACGCTTTGATCGCTATAACGCGGTCATTGATGAAATGCTGGTCGCGGGCACGGCGTATAAATGCTACTGCTCGAAAGAGCGTCTGGACGCGCTGCGTGAAGCGCAGATGGCGAACGGTGAAAAACCGCGTTATGACGGCCGCTGCCGCCACGACCATAGCGAACATGCAGCTGACGAGCCGTGCGTCGTGCGTTTTGCTAACCCGCAAGAGGGCTCGGTGATCTTTGACGACCAGATCCGCGGCCCTATTGAATTCAGCAACCAGGAGCTGGACGATCTGATCATCCGTCGCACCGACGGTTCCCCAACCTACAACTTCTGCGTGGTGGTTGACGACTGGGATATGGAGATTACCCACGTTGTTCGTGGTGAAGACCACATCAACAACACGCCGCGTCAGATCAACATCCTGAAGGCGCTGAACGCTCCTGTGCCAGTCTATGCACACGTCTCCATGATCAACGGTGATGACGGGAAAAAACTCTCCAAGCGTCACGGTGCGGTAAGCGTGATGCAGTATCGCGACGATGGCTATCTGCCGGAAGCGCTGCTGAACTATCTGGTGCGCCTGGGCTGGGCCCACGGAGACCAGGAGATCTTCAGCCGCGAAGAGATGATCGAACTGTTCTCTCTGAGTTCTGTCAGCAAATCCGCGAGCGCATTTAACACCGACAAGCTGCAGTGGCTGAACCATCACTACATCAATACCATGCCGCCAGAATATGTGGCGACGTACCTGCAGTGGCACATTGAGCAAGCAAATATTGATACCCGCACGGGCCCTGAGCTGGCGGAACTGGTGAAATTGCTCGGCGAGCGCTGCAAAACGCTGAAAGAGATTGCCGAAAGCTGCCGCTACTTCTATGAAGAGTTTGACGCGTTCGACGCTGACGCCGCGAAGAAACACCTCCGCCCGGTTGCGCGTCAGCCGCTGGAAGTGGTGCGTGACAAGCTTGCCGCCCTCACCGAGTGGACCGCCGAGAATGTGCACCACACCATTCAGGCGACGGCAGACGAACTGGAAGTCGGCATGGGTAAAGTCGGTATGCCGCTTCGCGTTGCGGTAACCGGTGCAGGACAGTCTCCGGCGCTGGATGTGACGGTTCACGCCATTGGCAAATCACGCAGCGTGGCGCGCATCAACAAGGCGCTGGACTTTATCGCTGAACGTGAAAATCAGCAGTAATCACGTCCAGGAAAAAGCAAACGGCAGGGTAACCTGCCGTTTTTTTACGCCTTTTCTTCCGCGATGCCCAGACGCATAAGAAAACCGCGTATGCCTTCGCGTTTCAATAAGGTGTCCAGGCGCTGCTGCTCTGACGGAGTCATACTCTCCAGCGTCTCAATAATGCCCTGAGACAGATTTGAAGAGGGGTCATTGTAGGACGTCGTGGCCTCGGCGAGATGGTAAACCGCCTGACGGTTGCGAACCGCCGGGAGGCTCATAATATGTTCCTTCACCCGCGCGTCGACATGAATCAGCCGTGCACGACCGCCTTTCACGCCGTTGAGTCCTTCCGTTTTCCACCCCTGCTGGCGTATCCAGCGATTAACCGTTTGTCTGGCAACGCCCAAATTCTCCGCCAGCTCTTCCGTGGTCATTTTGCTCCGTAATCTTTTCATATCAGTTCTGATCGCGAATCCCTAAACGTTGCAATAATCCGGTGATCCCTTCCCGCATCAACAGCGATGTCATCTGCTTCTGCTCTTCTGGCGTCATTTCATTGGCCAGCGTCAGGAGTAGGGTGTGAAGCGAACCGTCATGGCTGGCGCCTTCCGGCAGTTCGGACGTTTCGCTCGCGCGACGTGCGCTGCGAATAAAGTCACGGACTTTTTCATTCACATGTACCAGGCGCGCTTTCCCGCCCTGGACACCTGGCTTTGGTGACGTAATCCAACCCTCTTTGCGTACCCATTTATTGATGGTCTGTCGGCTATAGCCAGTGAGCAGGGCTAACTCTTCCGGCGTCATTCGTTCCTTGATCATGCAATTTCCTGAATATCAGTGGGGTTAATTAACGGCTCATTTTATAGCACCGTTTTACGTGAAAACGTGACAGGCTTAACTCCTGACTGCGAGCAGGCTCGCAAAGTGATTCATTTGCATGATTTTTCGGCGATCGAACGGCGGTTATTGATTTTGCCGTTGACACTCCGCAGCGGAATTCATATTATGCCGCCCGTCAACATGACAGCTTTACGATGGGGCTATAGCTCAGCTGGGAGAGCGCTTGCATGGCATGCAAGAGGTCAGCGGTTCGATCCCGCTTAGCTCCACCAAACTCTGAACCCAACAGAGTGCGGTTAGTAAAGACACATGTGGGGCTATAGCTCAGCTGGGAGAGCGCTTGCATGGCATGCAAGAGGTCAGCGGTTCGATCCCGCTTAGCTCCACCAAAATTGTAAACCCTTGTCGAAAGACGAGGGTTTTTTTTATCTGTATGTTACACCCGTCCCGGTAGTTTGTTATCAAAAAGAAGGTATTTCCATACCTCACCTCAATCGACATCAATAAACCAGTCTATAAATAGACTTGAACTTGATTCGTGCAATTAATAAACCTATTATCCATCCGGTCAATGATTCGGGCGGATAATATACACATCAACTTAATGAATAGAAAAACGTACAATAATGTAAAGATATTTATAATTGCCCTGGCACTTTGCCTGATTGCGGTACCTGTCTCCCGTTATCTCTCTCCCCGCGCAATTGTGAATGGTCACGACGTTTATTTGGCCTGGTTACCCCTCAGCGTGATGCTGGCGGTAATTCTGCTATTTGGGCGCAGGGCAATTCTTCCCATTTTGTTAGGTTTTACTGTCACTAATTTATTTTATGTAAATTTAGCACCGCTACAATATTCAGTTTTACTGTTTTGTCAGACCTTTGCGTTGTTCGCAGCGTGTGGGCTGCTACGCCTCGTGCTGGGCAAGCGCTGGCGCTACAGCATCCCTAACAGGCACATCGGGCTTCGTATATTCTGGCTCGGTTTCATGGTGCCATTAGGTATTAAGCTGTCGATGTATATGGCAGGCTATTTGTTTGATTTTCCGGTGACTATTTCAACCTTTTTCGGCGAAGGCACGGTAATTTATAACGTTGTGGATATACAAAGCCTGATATGCGCAGCGTTGATTTTTACCATGATGTTCTATTACCCATTAAGAATGATAATTAATCCTCGTTACGCTATCACCTTCTGGCGGCGAAGCGTGACGCCCATTTTTTCGCACAAAAATTCATTGTATATATCTGTTTGGCTGATGCTTTTAGGCTTCGTCCTCGCCATTTTATGTGGTCCTTTTGAATCTCCCGTTATTGCGGGCTATTTAATGCCGCTGATTTTTATTCTTTTTACCTTAGCAATAAGCCGACTTACCTATGCGCTTATCTCGCTGCTTTGGGCGGTTTCTGCGCTTCTGCTGTTAACCTACAACTATAACTTCCTGAATGGGGTGGAATCGGGCCATTCGCTCTCCTTTATTCTCTCCGTGCTGATCTCTTTTGCTATCTGCCTGCTTTACATGTCGCGGATTTACCAGCGCAGCGAGTGGCTGAAGCGGGGCTGGCAGGGCAGGGCGCTGACCGATCCGCTGACCGGTTTGCCCAATATTCGTGCGCTGGAGGATCATCTTGAGATTCATCCGGATGCCAAAGTGTGCATTCTGCGTATGGATAACCTGGAATTTTTGAGCCGCCACTATGGCATCCTCATGCGGGTCCATTGCAAACGAACGATTGCTACGTCGCTGCAGCCGCTTTTGCAGAAAGATGAGACGCTCTTCCAGCTACCGGGTAGCGAGCTGGTGCTGGTATTACTGGGCCCGGGCATCGCCGAGCGCCTTCAGCATATGGTTGACAGGCTGAACAGCCGTAAGATTTTCTGGAACAACACCGGGCTGGATATTGAATTTGGCGCGTCCTGGGGAATGGTCGAAAACGGCGAAAAGCTGCACCACACGCTGGGGCAGCTGAGCTGGCTGGCAGAGCAGGCCTGCGGAGAGCAAAACGTGCTTGCGCTCACGAATAGCCTTGAGGCGGCATCAGGACAAACGACAGAGCGTGTTCTGATGCTGGCGCGGATTAAGCACGCCCTGGAGACGGAGCAATTCCATTTATACGCGCAACCCATCCAGAAGGCGGACGGGAGCGGGTATTACGAAATTCTGACGCGAATGGAAAGCGAGGGAGAGATTATTACTCCTGACCGCTTTATTCCGCTGATAGCGCAGTTCAACCTCAGCCACCGGTTTGATATGTGCGTCCTGGAAAAATTACTGGTGTGGCTGCGCGACCATCCTGCAACGCAGGCTGGCGCTCGTTTCTCTGTCAATCTGATGCCGCTCACGCTAATGCAAAAAGAGGTGGGGATCGAGATTTGCGCGCTGTTTGAACGCTACGGCGTGGCGCCTCAGGCCGTCGTGATTGAGATCACCGAAGAGCAGGCTTTCTCAAATTCAGGCTGCAGCATCCACAATATTCAGCAGCTGCGGGATTATGGTTTCCGGATTGCTATTGATGATTTTGGTACTGGCTACGCTAACTACGAGCGTCTCAGACGTCTGCAGGCGGACATCATTAAAATTGACGGCTGCTTTGTGAAAGATATTTGTACCGATGATATGGATGCGATGATCGTGCAGTCCATATGTAATCTGGCGAAGACGAAATCGCTGTGCGTCGTAGCGGAATATGTAGAAACACCGGCCCAGCGGGAGATGCTGCTCCGCTTCGGCGTGGATTACCTGCAGGGCTACCTGATAGGCAAACCCAAACCGCTGGAAGAATTACGGGCATAAAAAAACCGGGAGCCACGCTCCCGGTTTTTGTTTAACGGTATACGTTACAGAACCAGTGCCGCGATAGAAGCAGACAGGACGCTCACCAGCGTAGAGCCGTAAACCAGCTTCAGGCCAAAGCGAGAAACCACGTTACCCTGTTCTTCGTTCAGGCCTTTAATCGCACCCGCGATAATCCCGATGGACGAGAAGTTCGCAAAGGAGACCAGGAACACGGACAGAATGCCTTCCGCGCGCGGAGAAAGCGTGCTGGCAATTTTCTGCAGATCCATCATCGCAACGAATTCGTTAGAAACCAGTTTGGTTGCCATGATACTTCCTACCTGCAGCGCTTCGTGAGTCGGCACGCCCATCACCCATGCAACCGGGTAGAAGATGTAGCCCAGAATGCCCTGGAAGGAGATACCCAGCACCGCGGCGAACAGGGCGTTCAGCGCAGAAATCAGCGCAATGAAGCCGATCAGCATGGCGGCAACGATAACCGCTACCTTGAAACCGGCCAGAATGTATTCACCCAGCATTTCGAAGAAGCTCTGGCCTTCATGCAGGTTTGACATCTGGATGTTCTCTTCGCTGGCGTCAACGCGGTACGGGTTGATCAGCGACAGCACGATAAAGGTGCTGAACATGTTCAGAACCAGCGCAGCAACAACATATTTTGGCTCCAGCATAGTCATATACGCGCCCACGATAGACATGGAAACGGTAGACATTGCGGTTGCCGCCATGGTGTACATGCGGTTACGGGACATTTTGCCGAGAATATCTTTATACGCGATGAAGTTCTCAGACTGACCGAGGATCAGAGAACTGACGGCGTTGAAGGATTCCAGCTTACCCATGCCGTTGACTTTGGATAACAGGAAGCCAATCCCACGAATAACGAACGGCAAAACGCGGATGTGCTGCAGAATACCGATCAGGGCGGAGATAAAGACGATTGGGCAGAGAACCTTCAGGAAGAAGAATGCCAGACCTTCGTCATTCATTTTACCGAAGACAAAGTTGGTCCCTTCGTTGGCGAATCCGAGCAGTTTTTCGAACATTTCGGAGAAGCCTTTCACGAAGCCGAGGCCTACGTTGGAGTTCAGGAAGAACCACGCAAGTAAAACTTCAATGACCAGCAGTTGGACAACATAACGGATACGAATTTTTTTGCGGTCAGTGCTGACCAGCAATGCAAGTGCAGTAACGACAACAAGTGCCAGGACAAAATGAAGGACGCGGTCCATATTTGCTCCAAATATGAGGCAGGTTTAATTTTCGTGCACATTCTATGTAACAAGAGAAAAGAAAACGAGATCGAGGGCACACTATAGTTACATCCTGTGACGAGTCTCAAAAATAGTGATCCACAATACATTTTTGTTATGTTAGGTAAATGAGTGAAAAGTTAAGTTTGTGTGCTAATCTTCACAAAAGCGCGCGCGATTTCAGTTTCTGCTAGATCGCCCCACTTACCTGCCCGTCTATCGTTCAAAGCTATCAGAGAAATCACTGCAAACATCACAAATGATCTTGATAATCATTCTCATTTTGATAGCATTAAACATAGCAAAGGCTATATTTCAGAGGCAGAAATGACAAACAGTCGCGTAGAGGGTAGCAGTGGCAGAGCCGCGCGCAAGTTGCGGTTCGCATTAATGGGACCTGCGTTCATCGCTGCCATTGGCTATATCGATCCGGGTAACTTTGCGACCAATATTCAGGCCGGGGCCAGTTTCGGCTATAAGCTGCTGTGGGTGGTCGTCTGGGCTAACCTGATGGCGATGCTGATCCAGATGCTCTCGGCAAAGCTTGGCATTGCTACGGGTAAAAACCTGGCGGAGCAAATTCGCGACCATTATCCGCGTCCGGCCGTCTGGCTCTATTGGGTACAGGCGGAAATCATCGCCATGGCCACCGATCTCGCTGAATTTATCGGCGCAGCGATCGGGTTTAAGCTGATTCTGGGCGTGTCGCTGCTGCAGGGGGCGGTACTGACCGGGATTGCCACGTTCCTTATCCTGATGCTTCAGCGTCGGGGTCAAAAGCCGCTGGAGAAGGTCATCGGCGGCCTGCTGCTGTTTGTCGCGGCGGCCTATATCGTCGAGCTAATTTTCTCCCAGCCGAATCTGGCGCAGCTCGCTAAAGGGATGGCGATCCCGAGCCTGCCAACCTCTGAAGCGGTGTTCCTGGCCGCCGGGGTGCTGGGTGCGACCATCATGCCGCACGTGATTTACCTGCACTCTTCGCTGACCCAGCATCTTCACGGTGGGACGCGTAAAGAGCGTTATTCGGCAACCAAATGGGACGTGGCAATCGCCATGACCATCGCGGGGTTTGTGAATCTGGCGATGATGGCGACGGCGGCCGCGGCTTTCCACTTTAACGGCCATACCGGTATTGCCGATCTTGACCAGGCGTATCTCACGCTGGAGCCGCTGCTGAGCCATGCGGCAGCCACGATATTTGGTCTCAGCCTGGTGGCTGCCGGCCTTTCATCTACGGTGGTGGGAACGCTGGCAGGCCAGGTAGTGATGCAGGGGTTTGTCCGGTTCCATATTCCGCTGTGGGTTCGTCGCTCTGTCACCATGCTGCCGTCATTCGTCGTGATTCTGATGGGGCTCGACCCAACGCGAATTCTGGTCATGAGCCAGGTGCTGCTGAGCTTTGGTATCGCGCTGGCGCTGGTGCCGCTGCTGATCTTTACCAGCAATAAAACCCTGATGGGCGGGCTGGTTAACTCAACGCTGGTGAAACGAACCGGGTGGGCCATCGTGGTAGTGGTGGTGGCCCTGAACCTGTGGTTGCTGATTGGGACAGCGTTAGGGCTTTAAAAGAAAAAGGAGCCGTGAGGCTCCTTTTTGCATTAGTGGTGTCCGTGACCGTGGCCGTGACCACCGCGTCCTCTGCCGCCGCGATCCCAGCCGCGACGGTCGTCACGATCGTTCCAGCCTTCACGGTAGCCGCGCTCATAAGCGTTATTTTTATACCAGCCGCGATGCAGACCATTATCGTGCCTGCGCCAGCGGTCACCTCGCCATTCATAATGACGGTTCCAGTAGTCACGGTCGCGCCAGTAGCCACCGTCCCAGTATCTGCCGTAGTCGTCACGATCGCCAATTTGTAATTTTACTGATGGCAACAGGGTGATTTCGCCCGCAGTGGCGATCAGCGGGGCTGATGAAGCCAGTAATACCGCTGCAAGAATCAGTGACCTGAACATACTCTTTCTCCTTCACGATCGGGGCCCTTGTGGGGCCTGTTAACGCAATATTACGAGTTGGTAAAGGCTCGTATCATCGCCTCAACTCCGAATTCCTGGATGAGAGCACTTTTTGCTAAAAGTGTTTTTATTTTGAGCTGCCCAGAATCGCTTCTATACGAGTCAGTTCTTCCGCAGAGAAATGGCGGTTTTCCAGCATGCCCACGGCGTCATCAATCTGTGCCGCTTTACTTGCCCCAATCAGCACCGACGTCACGTTCTCATGGCGTAATACCCAGGCCAGCGCCATCTGCGACAGCTTCTGGCCGCGCGCTTCCGCCATGGCGTTCAGCTTTCTTATCTTCTCCAGTTTCTCTTCGGTGATCTGGTCAGGGTTAAGGAATTGACTACCGCTTGCCGCGCGTGAGTCTGCCGGAATGCCGTTCAGATAGCGGTTGGTCAGTTGCCCCCCGGCCAGCGGCGAGAAGGGAATGCAGCCCACCCCTTTTTCCTGCAACACCTCCAGCAGCCCCGCTTCCGGCGCACGTTCAAAGAGGGAGTACTTCGGCTGGTGGATCAGACACGGCGTACCGAGGTCGTTAAGGATATCAATCGCCTGGCGAGCCAGCTCTGCAGGGTAGTTGGATAACCCGACGTACAGCGCTTTCCCCTGGCGCACCACATGGTCAAGCGCTTTCATGGTTTCCTGCAGCGGCGTATGCGGGTCTGGACGGTGATGATAGAAGATGTCCACGTACTCCAGCCCCATACGCTTCAGGCTTTGATCGAGGCTTGCCAGCAGATATTTGCGTGACCCCCAGTCGCCGTACGGACCCTCCCACATGGTATAACCCGCTTTGGTAGAGACGATCAGCTCATCGCGCCAGGGCAGGAAATCCTCCTGCATAATCCGGCCGAAATTACGTTCGGCGGATCCCGGCGGCGGGCCATAGTTGTTGGCAAGGTCGAAATGCGTAATGCCCAGATCGAACGCGCGCTGTAAAAGTTGACGGCTGTTTTCGAAAAGCGTGGTGTCGCCAAAATTATGCCACAGCCCAAGCGAGATAGCGGGTAACCTGAGCCCGCTTCGCCCGCAGCGGCGATACTCCATTGTCCCGTAACGATTTTTGTCCGGCTGATAACCCATTCTCATGACCTCTGGCGCTGAAGATAAAATTCAGTGTATACGTTTACATTAGCGTGAAAAAAAGCAGCATAGCGCAGCCTTTTTTGTAAAGCATTCTTTCCATGCCCTTCTTATCGCCAATTCTGGACAGCCATCACGCTTATTTAATACTCAAGGTGAGGTCAACATTAGAAGGATACCTGTTCATGCGTACCCCATACTGCGTCGCCGATTACCTGCTGGAACGACTAAGAGATTGTGGAGCCGATCATCTTTTTGGCGTGCCGGGCGACTACAACCTGCAGTTTCTCGACCATGTGATAGACAGCCCGGACATCTGTTGGGTGGGCTGTGCCAACGAATTAAATGCCTCTTATGCCGCGGACGGATATGCCCGGTGTAAGGGCTTCGCCGCGCTGCTGACGACATTTGGCGTAGGAGAGTTAAGCGCGATGAACGGCATTGCGGGCAGCTATGCCGAGCACGTTCCTGTTCTGCATATTGTGGGCGCGCCGGGGACGGCGGCACAGCAACGAGGGGAGCTGCTGCACCATACCCTGGGCGACGGTGAGTTTCGTCATTTCTACCATATGAGCGAGCCGATCACCGCTGCACAGGCGATCCTGACCGAGCAAAACGCCTGCTATGAGATTGACCGGGTATTGACCACCATGCTCCGGGAACGTCGTCCCGGCTATCTGATGCTCCCCGCCGACGTGGCTAAAAAGGCCGCCACCCCGCCTGTAAACGCTCTCACTTTCAGACACGTGCATGCCGACGCCGCCTGCCTGAAGGCGTTCCGGGATGCCGCAGAGAGCAAGCTGGCCATGAGCAAGCGGACTGCGCTGCTGGCCGATTTTCTTGTTCTGCGCCATGGCATGAAGCATGCCCTACAGAAGTGGGTCAAGGAGGTGCCGATGGCGCACGCCACGATGCTGATGGGTAAAGGCATATTTGACGAACGTCACGCCGGTTTTTACGGCACCTACAGCGGTTCGGCGAGCGCCAGCGCGGTAAAAGAGGCGATTGAAGGGGCTGACACGGTCTTGTGCATCGGCACGCGATTTACCGATACCCTGACGGCCGGTTTTACCCATAAGCTCACCCCGGCGCAAACGATAGAGGTCCAGCCTCATGCCTCACGCGTGGGTGACGTCTGGTTTACCGGCATCCCCATGCTTCAGGCAATCGAAACGCTGGTGGAGCTGTCTAAACAGCATGTGCACGGTACGCCGTTGCCGTCCTCTCAACGCGCGATGTCCTATGCCCAGCCGGATGGCTCGCTGACGCAGGAGAACTTCTGGGAAACGCTGCAGACGTTTATCCGCCCGGGGGACATTATTCTTGCGGATCAGGGCACCTCTGCCTTCGGCGCGATCGACCTTCGTCTTCCGGCTGATGTGAATTTTATCGTTCAGCCGCTGTGGGGATCGATCGGCTACACGCTGGCGGCGGCGTTTGGCGCGCAAACCGCCTGCCCGAACCGGCGCGTGATTGTGCTGACGGGAGATGGCGCGGCGCAGCTCACCATCCAGGAGCTTGGCTCGATGCTGCGGGATAAACAACGCCCCATCATTCTGGTCCTTAACAACGAAGGGTATACGGTGGAAAGGGCAATCCACGGGCCGGAGCAGCGGTATAACGACATCGCGCTGTGGAACTGGACGCAAATCCCGCAGGCCCTGAGCCTTGATCCTCAGGCCCAGTGCTGGCGGGTCAGTGAAGCGGAGCAGCTGGCGGACGTCCTTGAAAAAGTGGCGCACCACGAGCGGCTTTCGCTGATCGAGGTGATGCTGCCAAAATCCGACATCCCGCCGCTGCTGGGGGCGCTCACTAAAGCGCTGGAAGCGCGCAATAACGCCTGATTACTTGTCGTTTCGCCAGGCCATCATCATCGGTTTGCCCGCCAGCAGGAGCCAGGCGGGCAACATTACGATGCAGAGCAGCGGGAACAGTGTGGAATCGGGCACCACCACCGCCGCCATAAACAGGCTGAGCCACGCGTCGCGCGTGACCACCAGCACCAGCCCCAGAATCGAGCAGGAGACGGTAATCGCCGCCGGAACGGCATCGACATGCTCGTGCAGCATCAGCCCCAGCGCCACGCCGACAAATACCGCCGGGAAGATGCGTCCACCGCGGAAACCGCAGGCTGCAGCCACCACCAGCGCGGCCAGCTTAATCACGGCAAACAGCAGATAGTCGGAAACGCTAAACACCTGGCTGAAGGCCAGCTGCTGCATCTCGTCCAGACCTTTGAACAGCGTCACCGTCCCGCCGATCGCCCCCAAAATACCGAGGGTCAACCCGCCTGCCCCCAAAATCAGCACCGGATGCTTGAGTTTATGCACCAGCCGGTGCAGGCGCGGAAGACACCATACCGCCACCATCCCCAGCGCGATGGCGATCGCGACGACGATGGCACCGCTGAAAATATCCGCAATCTGCATTTGGCCGTAGTGGGGGAGCGAGAGTGAAAAATGAGGATGGAAAAACAGGCTGGTCGTCAACGCGCCGGCAGCTGCGGCCATCAGCGGCGCAAAGAGTTTATCCCACAGCGGGACGTCATTGTTGCTGCTGAGCGTCTGAGAAAAGATCAGCGCCGCGGCAACGGGCGTGCCGAAAAGCGCCCCGATGGTGCCTGCGGAGGCGAGAATGGTCCAGTCCAGCGCGCTGACCCGCGGCAAAATGCGTGAACCGAGGAAAACCGCCAGGCCAATATTCACGGCCATAATCGGATGCTCGGGTCCCAGACTGACGCCGCCGGCCAGGCCCAGAATCAACGCGATGATAAGCCCTGGCAGAGCCGAGGGGGCTACCGGGGCACCAATCAGCGGTTCCTGTGCCGGATCGGGGCCGGCATGGCCGGGACTAAAACGGATCGCCAGGCCCACCGCAATACCGGTCAGCGTCAGCATCACAACGATCCAGGCAGGAGAATCAGCGGTGACGCCCAGTCTGGCCGGTAGCGCTGCCCATAACAGGGTTTGTAGCACCGACGCGACTTTCATCACGACGATAAGCGCCAGGCTTGAGGCCACGCCAATGATGAGCGCCGGAATGGCCAGCAACAGCATGGTTCTGGCTCGCGGGTGGAGCATGATGATTTCCTTGTACAAAACGGTATTACGTTACTTTGCACATTAAGCCTTATGGCAATAGTGCAAAAGGTGCTGAAACGGTAAAGTTATTCTGTGACGAAGATCGATAATCCATGGGCATTCACCTTCCGGTCGTTGTTGTTATCACGCCTTGAATTTACAGTGTCCCAAAGATTTATTCTGACTTTAGCGGAGCAGTAGAAGAATGACAAAGTATGCTTTGGTAGGCGATGTGGGCGGCACGAACGCGCGCCTTGCACTATGCGATGTAAATAGCGGTGAAATTTCCCGGGCGAAAACCTACTCCGGGCTGGATTATCCCAGCCTTGAGGCCGTTGTCCGCGTCTATCTGGACGAGCATCAGGCCAGCGTCGAAGATGGGTGCATCGCCATTGCCTGCCCGATAACCGGCGACTGGGTCGCCATGACCAACCATACATGGGCATTCTCCATCGCCGAGATGAAAAAAAACCTCGGCTTTGCGCATCTCGAAATCATCAATGACTTCACCGCGGTGTCCATGGCGATCCCGATGCTGAAGCCGGAGCATCTGATCCAGTTTGGCGGCGCTGAGCCGGTCGAGGGCAAGCCGATTGCGGTTTACGGCGCCGGCACCGGTCTGGGCGTTTCGCATCTGGTGCATGTCGCGCAGCGCTGGGTGAGCCTGCCGGGCGAGGGCGGCCACGTAGACTTTGCGCCAAACAGCGAAGAAGAGGGCATTATCCTCGAAGAATTACGCGCTGAGATCGGCCACGTCTCCGCCGAGCGCGTCCTTTCAGGTCCGGGGCTGGTGAACCTGTACCGGGCGATTGTGAAATCAGACGGTCGTCTGCCGGAAAATTTACAGCCAAAAGACGTCACCGAACGCGCGCTGGCGGACAGCTGCATTGACTGCCGTCGTGCCCTGTCGCTGTTCTGCGTGATCATGGGACGCTTTGGCGGCAACCTGGCGCTGACGCTGGGCACCTTCGGCGGGGTCTATATTGCGGGCGGGATCGTACCGCGCTTCCTCGACTTCTTTAAGGCCTCGGGCTTCCGCGGCGGGTTTGAAGATAAAGGGCGTTTCAGAAGCTACGTGCAGGACATCCCTGTCTATCTGATCGTGCATGATAACCCAGGCCTGCTGGGCTCGGGGGCGCATCTGCGTCAGGTTCTCGGTCAAATCCTCTGACGCATAGCCCTCTCCCGCGGGAGAGGGCTTTTGCTTTACAGGTGCATCAGCTGACGGAACTCTTTCACCTTGCTGCGGCTCACGGGCACCTGAAAATCCAGATCCTTCAGACGCAAAATGTAGGTGTTGTTAAACCACGGCTCGATCTCGCGGATCTTGTTTAAATTCACGCAGAACGACCGGTGGCAGCGGAAAAAGTGTGCCGCCGGCAGCTTGCTGCAAAACTCGGTGATGTTCATTGCCATCACGTAAGATTCCCGCCGCGTATAGACAAACGTCATCTTTTCATGGGCTTCGGCATAGTAGATATCATTAACCGGCGTCACGATGATGCGCTCATCCTTGACCAGATTAATGGTGTCGTTTTCCCGTACCGTTGGGCTGGCGCTGGCAGGGGCAGTCTGCTGCTGCCATGCGGTCTCCAGCTTTTGCAGCATGCTGACAATCCGCGATTCCTGGTAAGGCTTAAGAATATAGTCAAACGCCTCCAGCTCGAAGGCCTCTACGGCGTGCTCTTTCCAGGCGGTAACGAAAACAATAAACGGCTTGTGGGCAAACTGATTGATGTTTTGCGCCAGCAGTACGCCATCCAGCGACGGGATATTGATATCCAGAAAAATAGCGTCGACCCGGTTATGCTGCAGAAACTTCAGCACGTCCAGGCCGTCATCAAAAGAGCCCACAATCTCCATCTGGCTGTGGGTGTTGATAAGCCAGGTGAGCTCCTGCTGAGCCAGGAATTCATCTTCTACGATGATAACTTTCATGGGTTACTCCACCTGGGGCAACAGTGATGTCGTCGAATGGACGGGAGAGCGCTCGTTCGGAACATAAAAAGCAATCTCGGTGCCCGGTTCAAGGCGCTGAATATGCAGTCCGTCGCCGTAAAGCAGCTTGACCCGGTGATGCACGTTCAGCAGGCCGATTTTGTTTCCGGGCATCTCGTTGGCCTCCACGCGTTCAATGACGTTGGGATCAATACCGTGGCCGGTATCCCGCACGGCGATACGCACGCGGTTGCCGCTTTCGGTGATGCTGATGGTAACCACCCCTTTGCCTTTACAGGGCTGGATACCGTGAACAATCGCGTTTTCGACCAGCGGCTGGATGAGCAGGCTCGGGATCACGCAGTTGACCTCTTCATCAATATCGTAAATGACCGTGAGCTTGTCGCCAAAGCGCGCCTGCTCAATCGCGATGTAGTCCTTGATCTGATAAAGCTCTTTTTTGATGTCGATCTGCTCGTCATCCTTTAGCTCGATGTTGTAGCGCAGATAGCGCGACAGGTTAAAGATCAGCTGGCGCGCGGTGTCCGGATTAAGACGAATGGACGAGGAGATGGCGTTCAGGGCGTTAAACAGGAAATGGGGATTGATTTTGCTCTGCAGCGCGCGCAGCTCTGCCTTATTTGCCATCTCACGCAGCTGTTCTGCCCGGGAAACCTCAAGCTGGGTAGAGATAATCTGCGACAGGCCAATGGCCATCTCCTGCAGCGAAGAGGTGATCTGATGCGCGTGACAGTAATAAATTTTTAGCGTGCCCGTCACGACGCCTTTCTCCCACAGCGGGATCACCAGCATGGAGTGGATTTCCGGCGTTCGGTGGGCTTCATCATTGTTTTTGATGATGATTTTACCGTAATTAATCGCCTGTCGGGTGGTTGGGCTAATGGTGTCATCGCTGTCGCGATAGTTGTGCTCGCCAACGCCAACGTAGGCCAGCACGCGATCGATATTGGTGATGGCGACGGCGTCAGCATGGATGTCGTGGCGGATAATTTCGCAGACCTGACGCAACGATTCCGCGTTAACGTGGCGGAAAAGCGGCAGCGTTTTGTTGGCGATATCCAGCGCCAGCTTGGCCTGACGGGCGGCGCTGGCCTCTTTTTCCCCTTCAACGCTCTGCACCAGCAGCACGATAAAACCGATGCAGACGCTGCCCAGGATCATCGGAATACCGATTTTCGAGACGATATCCAGCCCCAGCGCGGTGGTGGGGGCCCAGACGACGACCAGAATCATGGTCAGCGTTTCACACACCATGCCTGCCACTATCCCGGCGCGCCAGCGCTGTTTTTTCGGGATCTTGCGGCCGATCCAGCCGGAAAGCACCCCGGCGATAATGCTGGTGATAAAGCATGGCACCGCCGTGACGCCACCGATATCAATCAGGTAGCGGTGGGTTCCGGCAATCAGGCCGGTGATAACGCCGACCCATGGGCCAAACAAAATCCCGCCGGACATGACGGCGATAATGCGCACGTTAACCAGCGAACCCTCTACCGGCACGCCGGACCAGGTGCTGAACAGGGCGAATAGCGAAAAAATAGCGGTAACGGCCAGCAGCTCTTTTGGCGAGTGGGCTGATTTGTGCAACAGCTCGCGAAACAGGCGAATGCGAATAAGGAAGAACAGGCAAATCAGCATTAATGCCGCACGGTCAAAAACCGCCAGCAGCATAGTAAATATTTCGTGCACGAGGAAACCTGGGAAAACGGGAAAGAACCATGATAAAAAACCTGGCGCGTGATGACCAGCTATCCGTCAGGTTTATCAAATGAGGAAAAACCATAATTAACAAAGGGGATTATCTGGCGGCGACTGATGCGTCCTGTTTTTTTCCTGGCGACGTATCGTCAGGTAACCGTTTTGATATCACTCTGTTAACTAACCGCTATCAGAAAGACAATCCCGAAAGAGGGGCTTCCGCTTTTAGGTTTAGCCGCGTTCCTGTTTTTAGTCGATCGCTTTTTTTTCATTTCCCTCTCGACAGCGTGATTTTTTTCAGGTTATTTTCTAAACACGCCACATCGGTGGCAGCGTCGCTCGGACGGTCCGGGCGCTAACGTTAATCTGAGGAATCTATGGCTGAATTCAGTCCTGAACGCCGTTTTACGCGTATCGATCGTCTCCCCCCTTACGTTTTCAATATCACTGCTGAACTGAAAATGGCTGCGCGTCGGCGCGGCGAAGATATTATTGATTTCAGCATGGGTAACCCTGACGGCCCCACGCCACCGCATATCGTTGAAAAGCTCTGCACGGTAGCCCAGCGCCCGGATACGCACGGCTACTCAACCTCTCGCGGTATTCCCAGGTTACGTCGCGCGATCTCGCGCTGGTATCAGGATCGCTATCAGGTAGATATCGATCCTGAAAGTGAAGCGATTGTCACCATCGGTTCGAAAGAGGGGCTGGCACACTTGATGCTCGCCACGCTGGATCATGGCGATACGGTGCTGGTGCCTAATCCAAGCTACCCGATCCATATCTACGGCGCGGTGATTGCCGGAGCGCAGGTCCGCTCCGTGCCGCTGGTGGAAGGCGTCGATTTCTTTAACGAGCTGGAACGTGCGATTCGCGAAAGCTATCCGAAACCCAAGATGATGATCCTCGGTTTCCCGTCGAACCCAACGGCCCAGTGCGTGGAGCTCGACTTCTTCGAGAAGGTCGTCGCGCTGGCCAAGCGTTATGACGTGCTGGTGGTTCATGATTTAGCCTATGCTGACATCGTCTACGACGGCTGGAAAGCGCCCTCTATTATGCAGGTCCCGGGGGCGCGTGACGTGGCGGTCGAGTTCTTTACCCTGTCGAAAAGCTACAACATGGCGGGCTGGCGTATCGGCTTTATGGTGGGTAACAAAACGCTGGTGAGTGCGCTGGCGCGCATTAAAAGTTATCACGACTACGGTACCTTTACGCCGCTGCAGGTCGCGGCTATCGCAGCCTTGGAAGGCGATCAGCAGTGCGTTCACGAGATTGCCGCGCAGTATAAGCGCCGCCGCGACGTGCTGGTAAAAGGGTTGCATGAAGCGGGCTGGATGGTGGAAATGCCGAAAGCGTCCATGTACGTCTGGGCGAAAATTCCTGAGCCGTACGCGGCGATGGGATCGCTGGAATTTGCCAAGAAGCTGCTGCAGGATGCGAAGGTATGCGTATCGCCGGGCATTGGCTTTGGTGATTATGGCGATACTCATGTGCGGTTTGCCCTGATTGAAAACAGCGACCGTATTCGTCAGGCAGTGAGGGGCATCAAGAGTATGTTCCGCGCCGACGGGCTTCTCACCTCAAAGAGCGTGGCTGAAAATCCCGCGTCGTCATGACATAAAAAAAGGAGCCATCGGCTCCTTTTTTTGACTGCATGTTCTTCACTAGATCATGAGGGCAAAGGTTCCGGCCCAGACTAAAACAATCACCGAAATGCCCATAAAGAAATATTTCACGTTTCATCGCTCCGCGTATCTTGTGGTACGCATTTAAAAACAGAGTCCACCTGATTATAGAGAACTGGAATCCGGTCAAAACGGAAATGAGAATTTTCCCGTTACGCCGTTAACACCAGCTCAGAATTCTGTGCTTTCCTGTTGCCAGACGGCGCTAATGTACGCCTAAAAATGAGGGGTGACAAGAGGGATTTTTTTAAATAATTTCCGTCACTTACGAGTGTCGTGGAACGGCGACAGTTTGATTTCGCATCGCAATAAATTCACTTTGGGCGACGCAATGAAAGCGCGTTTCTTAATGAGATGGCAGGTGATTGAAAAGGTTAGTTTCTTAACGAAACTAACCTTCATGAAGGGCTTAGATATAGAGCGAGGCTTCGCCAAGAGGACGGGTTTTGAAACGACGATGCATCCACAGATACTGCTCTGGCGCACGCATGATTTCAGTTTCGATGACTTTATTGATAAACGCCGCGGCTTCACACTCGTTTTCCGGATAGTTAGCCATCTCAGGGGAGATGTGCAGACGATAGCCTGATTTATCTGCTTTTCTCACCATTGTCACGGTCAGCATAGAGGCACCCGACAGACGCGAAATGACAAAAGTGCCGTTCGTGGTCGCCACGTCTTTCACCGCAAAGAAGGGCGCAAAGCTGCTGCCTTTACGTCCATAATCCTGATCGGGAGCAAACCAGACGGCCTCTCCCTTCTTGAGGGCACCGACCATGCCGCGCAGGTTATTACGGCTGATCATCGCCTTATTGGAACGCATGCGGCCACGGGTCTGAACCCACTCCATGAGCGCGCTGTTGTGCGGTCTGTAGGTTGCCATCATTGGCTGACAAAGCCCCATCACGCGGCCGCCCAGCTCCAGGGACATAAAGTGAACGCCGACGACCATCACGCCGCGTTTTTGCATCTGCGCGCGTTTAAGGTTATCCAGCCCTTCCACGTCAAACCACTTGCGAACACGCTCATCTGGCCAGAACCAGGCCATGCCGGTTTCAAGCAGCGCCATGCCGATAGACTTGAAGTTTTCCGCGATGAGTTTCTCGCGTTCTTCGGCATTGTACTGCGGAAAACACAGCTCAATATTTTTACGCGCGATGGATTCGCGACGTTTAAGGAAAACGCGGGATGCGCTGCCCAGTTTTGACCCCAGCAAACGCAGGACAGGGTACGGAAGTTGAACCAGCAGCCAGAGAACGCCAAGACCAAACCATGTGAACCAGTAACGCGGGTGTAAAAACGCACGTTGAAATTTGGATTGAGACAAAATAGTAAAACCTATGTGAAGCCTGTAAAGGTAGCGCAGAGTTTGCGATACGACGTGCCGATAAGACCGTTCTTCAAGGTGATGGTTGCAGGCTTTACCGAACTTTACGGCGTTACCTGGCCACTGCTGATTTGGGTGGGCGGCGTAATGTAGCACCGTTATACGATATGTGCTATTACTCGTTTTTGATTAAAAAAGCGGCAGCTCTGGAGGTGTTTGATTTAACATATTTTATTATCACTGGCCATAAGGGCACTCCCTCTGCATGGGCTGCGGGCAGGCCATCTTCTGATCAAGGTGTGAATGGGCAAAACGCAGAGTGTTATTTCCGGACAAATTCCTCACTTAAGAACCCTATTAATCGCTTCCGGATTGTTGAATAGGAAAATTCCTTGTGAAACTTCTTATTTTTTATTTGTGCGGTCAATGGTTCTGTTTGTTTTCATTATTTATAAATATTTTAATTTTCACGTGTAGTTATACTGCAATGCAGCCCATCCATGTTTTTTGATTTCACCGTTTTGATGCAAATCAATATAAGGCATTTTCCCAGGTGACTATCTGCCTTCAATCATTTTTTCGATACAAATATGCGGTTTACATACCAAAACTAGTGTCTTTTTCTAAGGCGATAGCGTATTTCGCCATAATCTATTAGTGGAAAATTCTTAAGAAATTTCTCATTGCGGATAAAAGATCTGCGTATTTGATTTTATGTCGATCATTATTCTAATATTGCGCATCGAGAACGATACCGTGAAGTTGCCGTAGCAAATCAATGAGGGATGAAGAGATGGCTGACAGTTTTCAGAATGAAGTGCCTAAGGCACGTATTAACCTGAAGCTTGACCTGCATACGGGCGGGGCAAGTAAGAAAATGGAACTACCGCTGAAATTACTGGTTGCGGGTGATTTCAGTAACGGGCAGGACTCTGCGACAATATCTGAGCGTGAAAAAATTAACATCACCAAAAATAATTTTGATAGCGTTCTTTCCGAATATTCCCCAAAAGTTAATCTGGTTGTTAAAAATACGCTGTCTGACGACGGTGGTGAGGACAACATTCAGCTGACTTTCCAGAGCATGAAAGATTTCACGCCAGAACAAGTGGCTGCTCAGATACCGCAGCTGAAGGCGATGCTGGCGATGCGCAACTTGCTTCGCGATCTCAAGGCCAACCTGTTGGATAACCAGACTTTCCGAAAAGAGCTGGAAAAAATCGTTCTGGACCAGTCGCTTAGTGCTGAGCTGCGAAATGAACTCTCAGCCCTGGCATCAAAAAAACCTTAATCATCACGCTGTATTAACGGATTAATCAAGGAATGCTCATGTCTGTACAAAATAATATTACTGGCGGTGAAAGCGTGGTGCTGGAACGTCCCGCTGCAGGTGGGGTTTACGCCTCCCTGTTTGAGAAAATCAATCTGAGCCCTGTCTCCGAACTGAGCGCGCTGGACATCTGGCAAGATGCGCAGGCCATGTCAGATGCGACCGCTGATGAGCGTCTGACTGCAGGTATGCAGGTCTTTCTGGAATGTCTGACCAAAGCCGGCTCGAAGGTCGAAAAACTCGATAAAAGCCTGATCGATCACCACATCGCTGAGCTGGATTATCAGATTAGCCGCCAGCTGGACGCGGTTATGCACCATGACGAGTTTCAGGCGGTTGAAAGCCTGTGGCGCGGTGTGAAGTCGCTGGTTGATAAAACAGATTTTCGCCAGAACGTGAAAATTGAGCTGCTGAGTATGTCTAAAGAAGACCTGCGTCAGGACTTTGAAGACAGCCCGGAAATCGTCCAGAGTGGTCTGTATAAGCACACCTACATTGATGAATACGACACCCCGGGCGGCGAGCCAATTGCGGCGCTGATTTCCGCTTACGAGTTCGATGCTTCAGCGCAGGATGTCGCGCTGCTGCGCAACATCTCTAAAGTGTCCGCTGCTGCACACATGCCGTTTATCGGCTCGGCAGGCCCGAAATTCTTCCTGAAAGAATCCATGGAAGACGTTGCCGCGATTAAAGATATTGGTAACTATTTTGACCGCGCCGAGTACATCAAGTGGAAATCGTTCCGCGATACGGACGACGCTCGCTACATCGGTCTGGTGATGCCGCGCGTGCTGGGACGTTTACCGTATGGCCCGGATACCGTTCCGGTTCGCAGCTTCAACTATGTCGAAGAAGTCAAAGGTCCGGATCACGACAAATATCTGTGGACCAATGCATCTTTTGCCTTCGCGTCCAACATGGTGCGCAGCTTTATTAATAATGGCTGGTGCGTACAAATCCGTGGCCCGCAGGCCGGCGGTGCGGTCCAGGATCTGCCTATCCATCTGTATGACCTGGGTACCGGCAATCAGGTGAAAATCCCGAGTGAAGTGATGATCCCTGAAACGCGCGAATTCGAATTCGCGAATCTGGGCTTCATTCCTTTGTCCTACTACAAAAACCGCGACTACGCCTGCTTCTTCTCGGCCAACTCCACTCAGAAACCGGCGCTGTATGACACCGCGGATGCAACGGCTAACAGCCGCATCAACGCGCGCCTGCCGTACATCTTCCTGCTGTCGCGTATCGCCCATTACCTGAAGCTGATCCAGCGTGAAAACATCGGTACCACGAAGGATCGCCGGCTGCTTGAACTGGAGCTGAATACCTGGGTCCGCAGCCTGGTGACTGAAATGACCGATCCGGGTGACGAGCTGCAGGCGTCTCACCCGCTGCGTGATGCGAAAGTGGTTGTTGAAGATATTGAAGACAACCCGGGCTTCTTCCGCGTGAAGCTGTACGCGATCCCGCACTTCCAGGTTGAAGGCATGGACGTCAACCTGTCGCTGGTTTCCCAGATGCCGAAAGCGAAATCGTAAGGCGAGGGGAAATCAGGGATGAAAATTCATCGTCCGTTATGGAATGAAGGGGCGCTTCTGGCCCCTCAGCAGTTTCAGCAGCAGTCTGAATGGGATGCATTTTCCCGCGCCGGTATTGCCGCCCGCGGAAATGCTTTCCCTTGGGGCGTTGGGCGGATTGAGCTGGATGACGCGATGCTGGCCTCCGGCCGCGTACAGGCACAGTCGCTTCGTCTTTGGTTCCCGGATGACACGCTTATTGATACCCGGTTCAGCGACCTGCCACCGGAGCCGCGTGAAATCGAGGCACCGACTTCTGCCAGCAATGCCCAGGTGACGGTGTATGTGGCGTTACCGGTGATGCAGGCCGGGATCGTAAATGTGCAGACGGACACGGTACCAGCGGAGCGTCCGCTGCGCTATCGGGAAGCCTGGGAAACGATCGCCGATCGTTTCGGTGAGGAAGAAGAGTCGATGGCTGTGGCCCGCTTTAATCTGGCATTCCGTTTCGGACATGAAGATAACAGTGCCTGGGATACCTGCGCCATTGCCCGTCTGTTGGAGGACGGGGAGGGGGGCTGGCGTCAGGATCCGGATTTTATCCCGCCTATGGCACTGTTCTCGGCCAGTCGTAGACTGTGCGAACGACTGGCGCTGTTAAACCGTCAGCTGCGCTCGCGCCGTCAGCGCCTGATGTCCATGCGCCGCGAGAGCAATGACCGGATGGCCGATTTCGCTGTCTCTGACGTATCACTGTTCTGGCTGCTCAATGCTCTGAACTCCCATGCCCGTGTACTTTCTGAATATGAACGCTTTCCGGATCGTCACCCTGAGCAGGTCTGGGCCGAGCTGGCGCGTCTTGCTGGCAGTATGCTGACCTTCTCGCTTGAACACGATCTGGATGCCATTCCGTGTTATGACCACCGTGCGCCAGAAAAAACCTTCCCGCCGCTGTTTGACCTCATCAGTGAGCTGTTGGAAGCAAGCCTGCCATCACGCGTGGTTGCGGTCAGAATGGACAGGATGGATCCGGAAACCTGGAAAGCGGTACTACATGATATTCGTCTGCGCGATGAAGCGGATTTTTACCTTTCTGTACGAGCCAGTCACCCGGCATGGCAAATTGCAGAACGGTTTGCAGAGATGTGTATTGCCGGTGCCCCGGCGAATGTCGATGAAGTATCCGGCGTGGCAGTCGAAGGAATTGGCCTCATTGCCCTGAGCCGTGTACCGGCAGCGCTGCCGGTGCGTCTGGAGAACCAGTACTTTGTGCTGGACATGGAGAGTGATTCGGCTCGCGAAATGCTGGATCAGGGGGTGTGCGTATTCTACGTTCCATCCCTGCTCGGCGAGCTGGAGCTGGAACTGTTTGCGGTGCTGCGCTCATGAATAAGGTTATCGATATTGATGCCCTGATGGCGCAGACCTGGCTAACCGTGGCTCAATTGCGTCACGGAGGGCAGGTGACGGATGGCCCTGCGCTGTATGCGGCCTGCAAAGCACAGGTGGAAAGCGTACGCGAGGCGCTGGAGCGCGCCGGGCTGGATGCTGAAAGTATTGATCACATCACTTATGCCCAGTGCGCCCTGCTGGACGAAACAGTCATGAACCGTAAGTCGGTAGGGTTGCGAGCAGAAAATACGGAGGTGGCTGTTTCTGCTGACACTGCCCCCGATGTGCTGAATATGGCCCTTGATGCCGGGCAGCGCGCCTGGCGCTCTGCACCACTGCAGGCAGTTTACTTCGGATCCCTGAGAGCAGGCGGGGCCTTGTATGATCGTATCTCTGAGGTGCTGCGTCAGCCTGCACCGGAGCCTGCTGTGCTGACCTGCTACCACCGGGTGCTGGCGCTAGGGTTTCAGGGGCAATATAGCCTCTCTGGTGTCGGGCAGTCACAGCGTGATGAGGTGATCGCAGCCCTGAATGAGCGAGTGCCACCGCTGGAAAGCGGGACATCACTGGTGGTTCAGAAGACCGGTCGCCGTCGTTATAACCTGCTGCGATCCGTCTGGTTCTGGATTGTGCTGGCGGTGATCCTGACCGGTGTGGTGTGGCTGGGTGGTCATTTGTGGTTGCAGGATCTGCTGCGCCAGCAACTGCCGGAGCAGCCCTGATGCGTGGAAAAACAGTCGTCCGGGCTGCTCTGCCGGTAGTGCTCTGCCTTGCCGCCGTGTTGTGGCTGGTATGGGGATTCCTGACCTGGCTGGTTGCCGGGAAAGCCATCCTGACTCTGGTGGTCTTGCTGGTTGCGGGCATGCTTGCCCGTCGCCGTTACCGTCAACAGCAACCAGTACAACTGGCTGATGAGGCCGGAATTTTCCCGCCCGACAGTCATACCGGACCGGTGGTGCTGGTCTGCGGGGATGTGGGTGATAGCATGTTCGCAGCAGGGCAGACACGTGGCACAGCGCAGGGCTGGTATATCCGGGTAACGGAACTGGCCGGACTCACGCCTTTTGCAGAGCGTCTACTGGCCCGCACCCCGACGATGGCTGGCCAACTCGCCGTGATGTTCCGCTGTCTGCCGGACCAGCATGAAGATGAGGCACTGTTGCGCGCTTCCCTGAAGGCGTTGCGCCTGCAGATGAAGCTGTTGCGGGACCTGACCGGCTATAGCGTGCCGGTTGTCCTGAGTACCGAATTCAGCGGTCCGGAAACACCCTGGATAGTGGTGCGGGGAGATACGGCCCTGGTGTGTCCGGAAGATGAATCTGCCGTCACCCTCAGTGAATGGCAGCAGTCCCCGCAGGCGGCCTTTATTCAGCCGTATCTGGTTCAGGCGACAACGCTGCTTCACTCCGTGATGCTGAGTGAACTGGGCAAAGGGGACAGGCTGTATCCGGCCGTACGACCATTTGCAGTGACCCTGCGTCTCGGATCGATATTCACCTCGAGAGCCGCGCTGTGGCCACAGTTATTGTTCCGCCAGACCCGCATTGCCCCTGCCGGCCATGTCACTGCCTGTGAACCTCGGTGGCATTTTGCCGATTCGGTACTCCCTCTGCTGGCCCCTTATACCACCCCATTGCAGGGTGGGAAAACCGGGCGTCGGGTTGTGATAGTTCTGCTGTTATGCGCCCTCGGTGCAATAGTCCTATCCGTGCGGCATAACCTGTCGCTTATCCGCAAGGTAAGCGCCGACCTTCAGCGCTGGCAGGTTATCCCAATGAGCTACTATGTTCCGAAAGCACAGGCCCTGCTTGCCCTGCAGCAGGACGCATTGTTGCTGGAGCGCTGGCAGCGTCAGGGAGAACCCCTTCGTTACGGGCTAGGACTTTATTCTGGCAACCGCCTGTGGCTGGCGGTGCAGCAGGCTATTGATACCTATGTGCCTCCACCGCCACCAACAAAACCGAAGCCAACGCCCGTACCGAAAATTGTTCGTCTCGACAGCATGTCGCTGTTTGATTCCGGTAAATCTGAGCTGAAAAGCGGTTCGACCAAAATGCTGGTCAATTCTCTGGTGGGGATCAAGGCCAAACCGGGATGGCTGATCGTGGTCAGTGGTTACACCGACAACACCGGTAATCCGCAACTGAATCAGACGCTGTCCCTGAAGCGTGCGGAGTCGGTACGCAACTGGATGCGAGATACCGGCGATGTGCCGGAAAGCTGTTTTGCGGTTCAGGGATACGGTCAGGACCGTCCCGTCGCAACCAATGACACAACGGAAGGGCGTGCGCTTAACCGCCGTGTCGAAATCAGTCTGGTTCCGCAGGCCGATGCCTGCCGGATACCGGGCAAACCCTCAGCGTCATCGCAGGATGATGACGCTTCACAACACAATGGAGAGTAATTCCATGGCAATTCCTGTTTATCTTTGGCTGAAAGACGACGGCGGCGCGGACATCAAAGGGTCTGTAGACGTTCAGGATCGTGACGGCAGCATCGAAGTGGTGGCTCAGGAACATAAACTGTACATCCCGACCGATAACAACACCGGCAAGCTGACCGGCACTCGTATCCACACGCCGTTCCTGTTCACTAAGGAAATCGATTCCTCCAGCCCGTATCTGTACAAAGCGGTGACCACCGGCCAGACCCTGAAGTCTGCGGAATTCAAGTGGTACAAAATCAACGACGCGGGTCAGGAAGTGGAGTACTTCAACACCAAACTGGAAAACGTGAAGGTCGTGAAGGTAAATCCTGAAATGTATGACATCAAGGATCCTTCTAAAGAGAAGCACAACCACCTGGAACGCGTTGAACTGCGTTACGAAAAAATCACCTGGACCTACAAAGACGGCAACATCATTCATTCCGATTCCTGGAACGAACGCGCCACGGCGTAATCCTGATGCGGGCAGGTTTTCCTGTCCGCAATTTTTTGCTGAGTGCCTGAGTTGCGGGCACTCAGCAAAGAAAAAACAATCTGCCTGCCTGACCTTATGCGCTTTGGTGAACAGCGAGGGGCGGTAGCGTGTCCAGGAACCGACAAAGAGAGAATCTCATGGAAAATCCAGCCATCCTGTTACGTCGTCTGAATCCTTACTGTGCCCGAGCGATGGAAGGCGCAGCTTCGCTCTGTCAGACCCGTGCCCATGCCGAAATTCTGCCGGAGCACTGGCTGCTGAAGCTGCTGGAGCAGGGGGAAGGTGACCTGACGGTACTGGCTCGACGCTACGAATGGGATATGGACAGCATCTGGCAGGATTTACTGGGCTGGCTGGATAAACAACCGCGCTCGGTGCGCCATCGGCCGCAGCTCTCAGAAAACATTCAGTCGCTGATGCAGCAAGCCTGGCTGATAGCCTCACTGGCGGGTGAAGAACATCTCCGCAGCGTTCATTTGTTGATGGCCCTGATTGAGAAACAAAATCTGGTGCGCTGCGACGGCCTGTGGCCTTTGCTGACCCTGGGCCAGAGTCAGCTCGAGCGCTTGCGGCCTTTGCTTGATGCGCAGTCAGATGAACGTCCTGAAGTGCAGCAGGAAGCGGAGCTGGCGCAAAGCCATGGTGGAGAAGTGGAGTTCGTCGGGCGCCCTGTGGGTGCAGAAGTAAAAGAGGGAGAACTCAACCCTGCTTTGCAGAACGCACTGGATAAATTCACCCTTGATGTCACCGCCAAAGCGAAGGAAGGGAAGATCGATCCTGTGTTTGGTCGTGACACCGAAATCCGCCAGATGGTGGATATCCTCTCTCGTCGCCGCAAAAACAATCCGATTCTGGTCGGCGAGCCGGGTGTCGGCAAAACCGCACTGGTTGAAGGCCTGGCGCTCAGAATTGCCGAAGGCAATGTGCCAGAATCGCTCAAATCCGTGGTGCTTCGCACGCTTGACCTCGGCCTGCTGCAGGCGGGCGCGGGTGTGAAGGGAGAATTTGAACAGCGTCTGAAAAACGTCATTGATGCAGTACAGCAGTCCCCGGTACCCGTTCTGTTGTTTATTGACGAGGCGCATACCATCATCGGTGCAGGCAACCAGGCAGGTGGCGCGGATGCAGCCAACCTACTGAAGCCCGCGCTGGCGCGTGGTGAACTCCGGACGATTGCGGCCACCACCTGGTCTGAATACAAACAATACTTTGAGCGCGATGCAGCTCTGGAGCGCCGCTTCCAGATGGTGAAAGTCGATGAGCCGGATGACGACACTGCCTGCCTGATGCTGCGTGGCCTGAAATCCCGCTTTGCCGAACATCACGGTGTGCACATCACTGATGATGCAGTCCGCGCGGCAGTCACGCTTTCCCGCCGCTATCTGACGGGCCGCCAGTTGCCGGATAAAGCCGTTGATCTGCTGGATACCGCCAGCGCCCGCGTGCGCATGAGTCTCGACACCGTGCCTGAAGCGCTGACGCAGTACCGCGCACAGCTCACCGCTCTGGACATTGAGAAGCAGGCGCTGCTGGAAGATATCGCGCTAGGCAACAATCAGCACGGCGAACGTCTGGCGGCGATTGAACAGCAGCAGAACGATCTGATCGTCGAACTCGACGAACTGGAAAGCCAGTACGGTCGCGAGCTGAGCCTGACGGAACAGTTGCTCGAAGTGCGCCAGGACATCAGCCGGCAGACGGATATCAACCGCCTGCAAAACCAGCTCTCCGCGTTGCAGGGCTGCACGCCGTTGCTGTTGCTGGATGTCGACACCCGCACCGTGGCGAACGTGATTGCCGACTGGACCGGCGTACCGCTCTCCTCGCTGATGAAGGATGAACAGACCGAACTGCTGGTGCTGGAAAATGAACTCGGCAAACGCGTGGTTGGACAGGATGTGGCGCTGAATGCCATTACCCAACGCCTGCGTGCCGCGAAAACCGGGCTGACGTCAGAGAACGGTCCGCAGGGCGTGTTCCTGCTGGTCGGTCCGAGTGGTGTCGGTAAAACTGAGACCGCGTTGGCGCTTGCGGATGTGCTGTACGGCGGTGAGAAATCCCTGATTACCATCAACCTCTCTGAATACCAGGAGCCGCACACGGTTTCGCAGCTGAAGGGCTCCCCTCCGGGCTACGTTGGCTACGGGCAGGGCGGTATTCTGACCGAAGCCGTGCGCAAGCGTCCGTACAGCGTTGTGCTGCTGGATGAAGTGGAAAAAGCGCACCGCGATGTCATGAATCTGTTCTACCAGGTTTTCGACCGCGGCTTTATGCGCGACGGTGAAGGGCGTGAAATCGACTTCCGTAATACCGTTATTCTGATGACCTCTAACCTCGGCAGCGACCACCTCATGCAGCTGCTGGATGAGCAACCGGATGCCAGTGAAAGCGACCTGCATGAACTGCTGCGCCCGATCCTGCGTGACCACTTCCAGCCTGCGCTGCTGGCCCGTTTCCAGACCGTGATTTATCGCCCGCTGAATGAACCCGCCATGCGCACCATTGTGGAGATGAAGCTCAGCCAGGTCAGCAAGCGCTTACAACGCCATTACGGCCTGACCACGCATATTGGTGACAGCCTGTATGACACGCTGACGGTCGCCTGCCTGCTGCCGGACACCGGTGCGCGCAACGTCGACAGCCTGCTCAACCAGCAAATCCTGCCGGTACTGAGTCAGCAGCTACTTACTCACATGGCCGCGAAGCAGAAACCGCACAGTCTGACGCTTGGATGGGATGAGGAAGAGGGCATCGTGCTGGAGTTTGACGCCGCGCAGAATAAACAGCAGGAGATAACCGATGACTGAACGCTTAAGCAGCCTAGCGCAGAACGCGATTGATGAGGCTCTGGGGTTGTCCCGCTACCGGGTGGATGTGCATGAGTGCGATCATTTCCTGGACGTGCTGCGGTTTCGTGCCAGCGAATCGCTGAGCCAGCCTTGGCGTTACGAGGTCACCGTCACCTGTACGGCAAGTATTGCCAGCAGTGAAGTCATGTTGAAACCGGCATCCTTCACGTTCCAGACACCTTTGTTTAATGGCACGCCAGCTGTGCCGGTACGCACGATATATGGCGTGGTGGATACCTTCCGTCGGATCTCAATGTCGGGGGATGAAATCACCTATGCCCTTCGCATCGTGCCGCGTATTGCTCTGATGCAGCACACGCAGCGCAGCGAGGTTTATCTGAATCAGTCGGTGCCGGAAGTGGTGGAGAAAATTCTGCGCGCCCACGGTCTGGGAGGCGCGGATTTTGAGTTTCGCCTGTCGCAGCATTACCCGGTCCGTGAACTGATTACCCAGTGGCGTGAGACGGATCTGGAATTTATCCAGCGTCTACTGGCGGAAGTGGGCATTTTCTGGCGTTTTGAAATGGACTGCCGTATAGAGCAGGATGTGGTGATTTTCCAGGACAGTCAGATGCAGTATCAGTTTGGCGTAAAACTCCCGGTGATCCCGCCCTCACGCACCAGCGATAACGGTCAGGAGAGTGTCTGGGATATCAGCCCGGAAGACCATGTGGTCACCGGAAGCGTCGCTAACCGCGACTATAACTACCGTGAAGCGTTGACGCCACAGGACAGCTCGGCGACCGTCCGTCAGGAGGGCGGAGCCACCACCGGCGAGACCTATCACTACGCGGAGCCGTTTTTGAGTGAGGGTGATGCAGACACCCCGGAAGGCGGTGCCTGGTTTGCCCGTCTCCGCCATGAGCGGTATCTCAACGGGCAGCTGACAGTAAAAGGGCGCGCAAGCAGCCCGTTACTGGCACCCGGTGAGGTACTGGAGCCTCAGGGCAGTATTCCGGCGTCGCTGAAAGACGGTATTGTGATCACCGGTGTGCAGACCTCCGGAGCCCGTGATAAGGGGTTTCAGCTGCGCTTTACGGGGATCCCTTACAGTGAAACCGTCTGCTATCGCCCGGCACTGCTGAAGCGTCCGGTTGTCGCCGGTACGTTACCTGCCCGGGTGGAAAGCGACGAAAAGGGCGACACCTATGCGTATCTGGATAACCAAGGCCGCTACCGGGTTCGCCTTGATTTTGACCGCAGCGAGACTGAGCAGGGATACGCGTACCTGTGGCTGCGAATGGCCAAACCCTATGCCGGAGACACCTACGGTTTTCACTCACCGCTGCTCGATGGGACTGAAGTCTCCGTGATGTTTGACAGCGGAGATCCGGACAGGCCCTACATCGCCCACGCCCAGCATGATTCCGAACACCCGGATCATGTCACCCGCGACAATCACACGCGGAACGTCTGGCGTACAGCGGGGGACAACAAACTTCGCCTGGAAGATAAGCGTCAGGAAGAGCATTTTAAGCTGGCGACCCCTTATGGGAAAACGCAGCTTAACGGTGGCCATGTGGTAAATGCTCAGCGTGAGCCACGCGGTACCGGTTTTGAACTGCGTACCGATGAATTCGGTGCCGTTCGTGCCGGAAGAGGCATGTTCATGACCGCGGATGCGCAGGCAAAAGGTGAAGGTCAGATGCTGGAAATGACGCCGGCCGTCAACCGCATCAAACAGGCCAACAGCGAAATGCAGGCACTGAACAATGCGGCTGAAGCGGCGAAAGCGCTGGTCAGTGATATTCAGGCTCAGAACAACCTTGTGACGCAGAGCATTGCTGACTTGCAGGCAGCAGTCCTGCTGGCGTCCGCCCCGAAGGGGATCGCCTTTACCTCAGGCGAGCACCTTCAGCTTACCAGTACAAAGAATACGATGCTGACGGCCGGTAAGCACCTTGATATGGGAGCAATGAAAAACATCTCCCTGAGTGCTGAGAATGAACTGGGGCTGTTTGCACACAAAGCGGGAGTGCGAATGATAGCCAACCTCGGTGATGTGGAAATGCATGCCCGCCACAACACGTTGGACATGAGTGCGCAAAAAGAACTGACCATCACCAGTACTGACGATGAAATTGTTATCAGTACGCCTAAAGCCCTAACGGTGAATGGCGGCGGCTCTTACCTGAAACTCAGCGACAGCGGCATTGAGCACGGGTCGAAAGGTGACCTGACCATGAAGGTGGCTAATTATCTGGTGCCAGGGACAGGGAAGAGCCTGCCGTTTGAAACACCTGATTTCAAAACGACAGAAATCAGTGTGGTCGGTAAAAACTCCGCCAAATACGCCAGCGAATAACAGTGAAGGTAAAACATGGCTTCAATACCCAAAATCAGTTTTCCGGTTCCGGCTAATGGCAGGGGACAGAAATTTGGCAACGCCGAAGAGCTGCTGAGTATCCTTGAAGGCGAAAGTTCAGGGCTTTATCTGGTTGGTAGCCAGGGAATGTGGCATGGCGGCATTCATATTACTGATGCTACTGTCCCGTGGTGTGCAATCACAGGTTCGAATGCGTCAGAGCTGGCTTATGTCCATAAGCCTTATGCTGGCGAACAGGCGGTCAGTTGTATGGCCGACGGTAAAATCGTAGCTTACCGGGTGTGTGACGACTACGACTTCGTTGAGTGGCGTGGTGATAAAGTCTTTTTCTCAACATCATTTGTCCTGGTTGAGCATAATATCCAGCCGGGTGAACAGGCCAGCAGCGGGCTGAAATTTCACACGCTGTATATGAATCTGGCTCCGGTATCGGCTTACGGGCAGGGTGATGTTTATCTTAGGGAAACGGCAAAGGGACAGAAGTACTATAGCTCGCAGGACGATGTGAATACGGCAACGGCCAGTGGCACCCTACCCGCCGGGACTGAGGTGAAGCTGGGCGCGCAGGTGATGACGTCAAGCCATCATCATCGACAGTTCTGTGAAGTGACAGTGGTAAAGGATACCGGGTCACTGCATGCAGGCGACAAAATCTGGACGGTGTCGGACCGGGGATGGCTGAAGCCACAAGGTGGGCAGGCAAAAGAGCCGTCATGGTGGAGCAATTGTTCACCAGTCTGCGGTGCAGAAAGCGGTACTCAGCAGATCGGTAAAACGACGACAACCATGAAATGCTATCTCAGCACTGAAGATATCAGCAGCGGGAAAGACTGCGGCAATCTGGCTAAGGATTTCCCGGTGACGGTGGATACTGATGTTCCGTCATTTACGCGGGTATCAGATAGCCGTGTTTTTAGTCTTGTCACGCTGGGCCAGGACAATAACCCGCTGAAGAAAGGGGACCGTGTGTGGGTGGTGTCGGATAACGATAACCTGACCGCAGAAGGTGGAGCCACAGTGGGGCAGCCAAAATACGGAGAAGTGGTTATCCCGGCCACACCGCTGAACATTAATGCCGGTGACAGCATCGGACACCTGGGTTTTTACGAACTGCCTGAAGAGAACGGCAAGCGTTCGCGCTACCAGGTACATATTGAATGCCTGAGTGCGGACAGCAAGTTGCCAACGTTCCTGACCAATCCGGATAAAGTGGGGGAGGAAAACCCGGCTTACCTGACCTATGCAGAGGGCGCAGACCTTTATATGCCGGATGCGCAAGGGAAGATGGTTAAGTCAGAGCGTAAAAGTCGAGCCCCAGGCATTCTGACTCTCTCAAAAGTTCCCGGAGTGGATGCTGACGGGAAAGCGTTATCCAACAATGCTGAAGCAACCTATTACCAGATAAGACCGGAAGGCGGCTGGATGGAGAAAAGCAGCGTGAAGAAGGTGGCGCAGTTTGACCTTGCGGGCCAGGGTTTTGTGACGCTGGATAAGGCACCGGAGAGTTTTGACCTGATAGACGGCATTCATCATCCGGACAATGTGGTGAAAGGCATTCTGAGCGAGTTGTACAAAGCGGCACAGAATGAAACGGACAGCAGCCGGAAGCTGAACCAGTACAACTATGACCGTCTGCTGAAGCAAATAGATACCAATCAGGACGGGCAGTACTCAGAGCAGGAATACCTGCAGGCAGTGCATAACCCGTCTTACCGCGACCATCTGTATCGCCTCATAGTTAAACATCCGAGTGAATGGTATTACGGCAAGGATGATGCTTACTGGAAGGTGTATCTGGACACGCTGGCAGCAGACCCTTCGCTGGCGGTATGGAAGACGTATACCGAAGCGTTTATCAGCAAAATGAGCTGGATGAAGCAAGTACCGGGGATGGTAGCGGAGCCGTGGCATATGCATCCCGTGGTGTTTTTAGATGGATTTTTGACTGACAATGATGGAGTTACATACGCTCAGTTGAAACGAATTTTCCCTGACGCCTCAGATGCAGATATCAATACTGTTGTTGAGGAGTTAAGAGGCAAACTTCAGACATTTAAATTGGACACTCCGACGCGATTGAGGCATTTCTTCTCTCAGATTAAAGGTGAGGTGGGTCCGCAATTGAAAGGTAAAACAGAAGGCTTCCAATTTTCCCCAGCAACCCTAAGGTCATTTAGTCAGTATTATCGTGAGCATCCAACTGAATCCGAAAATGATGGCTACGAGAAAAATGCAAGCCGGCGGATTATTCGTAGGGCTGACGAGCAAGCTATTGGGAGAAAACATTATCTAAGGTTGAATGGTAATAGACAAAGCAACCCAGATGATGGCTATAATTTTAGAGGCAGGGGATTGATTCAAGTTACTGGGTATGGAAAATATCATGGATTTATGGAGGAGTATAATAATTACTGGCAAGGAAATCCACCTAATACTGTTGAAGAACCAGAGAAAATAAATGAGATGCCCTATGCCATACGAAGTGCTATATGGTTTTGGTTGCACTATGAAGTATATTCTCGTGATCAAGGTAATGGCTTTGATGATGTAATAAGTGTAACAAGAAGAGTCAACGGTGGGACTATGGGGTTGGATGAACGTCAAACAGCATATCAGTTGTGTGAGGGGGTTTTTTTATGAGAATACGTAGTTTTTTTTGGGTGGGAGTGAGCATTTTTTTATTGTCAGAAAGTTCTACAGCTGCTTCCGGCTTAAACACAACTGAAATTATCTCGTGTTCGTTGCCAGGGAAATTAACTCGAAAGGTTTTGTTTACAATAGATAACGAAACTCAGGCTCTTAACTATACATTCAAAAAAGATGGTAAGGTTGAATTGATAGTTCACTTTGATGCGGAGAATAAGCTAAAAAGACTTGTAGATAGTAAAATGGGTGTTACATATTATGGATTTAATCGAGGGAAATATAGTTATGTTATTGACATAATTAATGGGGCGGAAAAGGAAGAATATACAATGTCATTTGATGTCAAAAAAGATGACAAAATCGTACAGTCAGATGATTGTCTGCCATCCTCGTTCAGGAATAAGAATATTGAAAGTAAATTCATAACTGAAATTCCTTATACAGATGATGATGGGATGGTTTTCCCGTAGCGGTGTTGTGAAGTGGAATATTCTAAGTGTTTTGAGCCTTACAAAGAGCGCAGATCTTTACATGCCAGATGCACAGGGCAAAATGGTTAAGTCAGATCGTAAAAGCCGGGCGCCGGGTATTACCAGATAAGGCCGGAAGGCGGCTGGATGGCGAAAGAGAGCGTGAAAAAGGTGGCGCAGTTCGACCTTGCGGGCCTGGGTTTTGTGACGCTGGATAAGAAGCCAGAGAGTTTTGACCTGATAGACGGCATTCATCATCCGGACAATGTGGTGAAAGGCATTCTGAGTGAGCTGTACAAAGCGGCACAGAATGAAACTGACAGCAGCCGGAAGCTGAACCAGTACAACTATGACCGCCTGCTGAAACAAATAGATACCAATCAGGACGGGCAGCACTCAGAGCAGGAATACCTGCAGGCAGTGCATAACCCGTCTTACCGCGACCATCTGTATCGCCTCATAGTTAAACATCCGAGTGAATGGTATTACGGCAAGGATGATGCTTACTGGAAGGTGTATCTGGACACGCTGGCAGCAGACCCTTCGCTGGCGGTATGGAAGACGTATACCGAAGCGTTTATCAGCAAAATGAGCTGGATGAAGCAGGTATCGGGAATAGTGGCGGAGCCGTGGCATATGCATCCGCTGGTATTCTTGGGGGCATTAGTGGATGAGGATGGAATGGCTCTGAAATGGCTCAAAGTAGATAAAGGACAAGTTACTTTCGATGCTGAAGGTAACGATATTACAGGGAATCGATACTTTAGTCGTCGGATCCACTGGCCGGGAAATGATCTCTCCGGCGTGACTCTTGGTCGCGGGTATGATATGGGCGGAAGAAGTAAAGATTCAGTGTATAGTGATATGATTGCATCGGGGATAGATTCAGATAAAGCCAATGAAATTTCGATGGGGGCTGGATTGAAAGGGAGTGCTGCAATGAACTTTGTCCTTTCTAATAGAGAGTCAATAGGTGAAATCACCAGGATGCAGCAAAATAAATTGTTTGGGCTGATTTATCCAGATTATGTGACAAGAGCTAAAGGGAATTATAAAACCAAAACTAATGGAGTAGCAGGTGCTTTGCCATGGGATAGTTTAGAACAAAAAATCCAGGGCATTCTTGTTGACTTTATATATCAGGGCTTTAGTGGCGAAAGGCCAATGAGAGCTGGAATGAATAATAGTCGGCAGGAGTTAATTTCATACATAGAAAATAATGCAACGATTTCTGGCTATGAAAATGGGCGTCATAGAGCAAATTACTTAAGAGGTCAATAATATGTCATTAATTAAAGTGTTAGTGCTTGGTTTGTCATTTTTGGTATCTATTCCAGTATTAGCAGAAGACGTCTGCTCTTTGAAAAATGAAACGCAATCAATTGATTCTTGCTATGCACAATTAAAAAACGACTCTGAAAAACGACTTAACCATGAGTATGTCGCATTTAAAAAAAGAATAAATGAAAACTACTCAACAGATAAGGATATGGCAAAACGTTACTCTTCAGAGTTATTGTCAGCACAAAGAAATTGGTTGAAATATAGAGATCAGCAGTGCGCTATGGAGTCACTCTTTGCCGATTCAGATTCTCAAGCTAATGCAACATTAGTTAACAAATGCATTTCTCGCATTGATGAGCAACGGATTAAAGAAATGAAACCCTTGCCTTATTAAATCTATACCTGTCACTGGTTTGGGTTAAATGAAACTGACAGCAGCCGGAAGCTAAACCAGCCCAACAATGGCCGTCTGCTGAAGCAGATAGATACTAACAACGATGAACAGTATTCAAAGCAGGAATACTTGCAGGCGGTGCATAACCCGTCTTACCGCGACCGTCTGTATCGCCTCATAGTTGAACATCTGAGTGAATGGTATTATGGCAAGGATGAGGCGTACTGGAAACCGTATCTGGACACGCTGGCAACAGACCCTTCGCTGGCGTATGGAAGACATATACCGAAGCGTTTATCAGCAAAATGAGCCGGATGAAGCAGGTATCGGGAATGGTGGCGGAGCCGTGGCATATGCATTCAGTGACATTTTTATCATATTTTAATGGTATGCAATGTGATGGTGAAAAACTATATGCGGATAAATTTAAAGTTACACGTTATGGTACTCGGTATGGGCCAGTGTATTGGGGGAATATTACATTAGCGATATACTCTAGATGGGATAACCGGATAGCGGATGGATCCTTAACCGTGGATGGAAAAAATTTTGGTTGCAATGTCCGAAAATGAAGGGGACATGGGCGCAATTCAGTCATTTGATAGTGAAGTTATCTCTGCCGGTGCAATGCAGAAACTATTAAAAGCGAAATTAATTTAGAGGGCAAAGGGGAGTTATTAACCCAACTGGCTAAGTTTCGTGACTTACATCAGGACCACTATCAGCACTATGCGGTTCGATGTTGATGGAGTGTTGAGGGTAGTGGGAGTCTAGCAGTGATTTATTATTGTGACTCAGTTCTCACAAATAATGAAAAAAATAACCTCATCAAAATTGAAGCTGCTTCTGAAAGAGGGTTGTAGTGAAAGCATGTATGTGAAAGTCGTTCATAATAAAACGTTAGCGGCCATCCTTAAAGTCACATCATTACCTACAACGAAAATAAGCAGCTTTCAGATATAGACTAAAAAGCGCCTGGTCATATTAAAAACGCTGTAAAGGAATTGGATGAGGCTGAAATTTCTCAGGCTAGTAATGATCCTAAAATAAAGAAGAAAATATCAGGCTCGAGAACGTCACGGGATAAAATGATCGATAAAAAATCTCACTTAGAGACGTTTGAGTCAAATGTCATAGATGCTAAAGTTGCAGAATTTTATCAATGTATTACTGAGGGTGTCTGAAGGAGGTTGAGTTTTTTAACAGCACGCTTCCTTAAATATTTTATGTTCGTGGTTATGACAGGTTAAGGAAATTTCATATGTTAGCAATTATCCGGGTTGGCGATAAAACCACGCATGGTGGAAAGGTATTAACAGGCTCTGGCACGATGAAGTTCGGGGGCATAGGTGTAGCACGTAAAGGCGATAAAGTTTCATGTCCAAAAGACGGTCATGGGCCAACGACAATCATTGAGGGTAACCCCAATTATCTTGATGAAGGTATACCCGTTGCTTTTCAGGGGCATAAATGTGGGTGTGGTTGCTCTCTTATTAGTTCATTTTCGGTGGCAAAGGTTGGGTAAACATGCCGGTATTTCTGGATGAGATTCCTGAGCTTGCTCCGAAAATAAAACGTCCTGATACGCGAAGATGGCTAGGCCTGTTGGTAATACTCCTTGCAACGGGAACCGTATTGGCTTTTTCTTTCTGGAGTACGGAAAGGGAAGGTGCAATATTCTGGTTTACGGCGCTTGGCGTGCCGTTTTGCGTCTGGGGAACATTGCTTGGGATCCGTCGTACTGCTTATAAAGCCGATCAGGTCTGGGCAGAATCCTGGAACGCCGACAGAAGTATTCTCTGGAACGACGAAATTGTTCGCGGACAACGTGCTGCCTGGGTAATTACCTCCGGGGTGATCACTCAGGTCGGAAGCAGTACGGATAAATTATTAACAGCAGTAAGGACATCATTACCTGTTTTACAAGTACAAAAAACGCGTAGTGGTGCAGGGCCTGTTCGTCATTCAAAGCTAAAAGGTTTCGAAGCCGAATCAAAAGTGGGGGAGTTCAACGCATCCATAAAAACACTCATCATGCAAGTGATGCCCGCGCTAGAAAAAATACCTGGGAATATTCCTTGCTGGCTGATCGCTGATTTTGATATTCCACTTACCCTGGATGCAGAACAGAGCGCGCTGGACATAATCTCGTCAGAAACGGGCCGTTCATTCTCGTTATTCACCGCTAAAGGATTTACAGCGTTTGATTACTGGCTGGATAACGCTTGGCTCAAACCTTCGTTGCTATTGTGCTTAAGCGCAGTCATCCGGGATACCCCTCAGGAAGGCGACGGGGAGGCTATTTCACTAACACTCATGCTGAACAGAAAGCATCCTGGATTTCCTGACGCAATTCAACTTCACCGCCCTGAAAAACATCACAATGGCTCATTGGCGAAAACACTCTCCCGGGCTCTCTTGTGGAGCAAACTCTCACCTGAAAAGGTTCAAGGGAGTTGGGTGGCAGGGCGGAAAATTTCGCAGGGAGGAGAGTGGAATACCGCATGTGAAGAACATAAGTTGAGTGTTGAAATGACAGAAGATCATAAAAACATTGACGATTACATTGGTCAGGTTGGCATTTCTTCTCCATGGCTGGCCGTTGCTCTTGCTGCACCGTCGGCTCGCTCCGGAATGCCACAAATTATAGCTGTTGAGACAAGTGAGAATGAACTCTGGATTGCCGGGGTGACTTCCGGAGATTACACAGGGAAACCACAGGACGCATTGTGAAAATAAAAACGCTAATAGGGAGTATCGTTCTCACTCTGTTCTTTTTGACGGCAATATTTGCTTATTTATTTTTAGCATTGCCAGAAAAGATGGTGAGCTGGACTGGCATTGGCCCACTTGATAATACCCGGTTGCTGATAGGGTGCCTGGTGTTTATTCTCATTGTTATCATCATCGGTTGGATAGTTGAAAAATTATTCGATCGCGCTGGCAAAACGGGAGTAAAGACGGCGTTTGAAGAAAACAAGAAACAGTCGGCTGCAAAATTAGAGCCTTTAATTCTGAAGGAACATGTGGCGGGTGATGTCTTTTCCAGTGTTGATCTTATCGATCACCTCCACCTGCGCTACCGTCGCCGCTGGAAAGCAAAAGTGCGCCTGCTTATGGTACAGGGCAGCGATAACGATATTGAGAAGGTGGTGCCAGGGCTGAAACGTGACCACTGGCAGGAAAGTGACGGGATTGTGCTGATCCACGGTGGTCTGTCTGACAGCGTGCCAGATGACGAATTTCTGTCGGTGCTGAAAGCTGTTCGCCCGCAGCGTCCACTGGACGGGGTAGTGCAGGTGATGAATGCCGGTGCGCTCCCGGACACGGCCAGACAGGACACCCTGATTCGTGTGCGCCAGAAAACCGATGCCCTGATGGGCTGGCAGCTGCCGGTGTGGCTGTGGCTTGTCCGTGAAGGGGCATGGGCACATGATGGTGAAGGCGTTCCACCAACGGGAGCCCTGTTTGGCCCGGGTGTCACCGCAGATGAGACCCGTACAACGCTTGCGGCCCTGTCGTCAGAGTTGCAGGCGGCTGGCGTGGCTGCCCTGCTTGACGATTCGCAGCACCACTGGCTGTTAAACCTTTCTGACGCACTGCAGGGCCGTCTTCGTCGGTCTCTGTTGTCATTACTCAACGTGCTGATGTCCGGCCCGGCGCCGTACCGCCTGCGCGGGGTGATGTTCAGCCCGGCCTTGCCGGGGGCCACTACGGTTCCCCATGCGCGTCTGTCGCCGCCGGTCTGGCAGGCGCTGGAAGAAGACAGCCTGCAGGCGCATGCCCGTAAAATCGGCGTCCACTGGCAGAAAGCCCTGCGCCTGGTACTACTGGGGCTGATTCTTTTGTGGGGTGCGGGTACGTTGCTGTCACTTTCAGTCAACCGCACACAAATCTGGCTGGCGCAGGATACGGCGCGCACCGCCGCCGATACCCGACAGCCGCTGCCCGAACGTTTGCGTAATCAGCTTCTCCTGCAGCAGACCATTGCCCGTCTGCAGAACCGCGAAGTTCATGGTGCGCCCTGGTACACCCGGTTCGGTCTGAATCAGGACAGCGATACGCTGAACATGCTGTGGCCACTTTACGCACGAAACAACCAGACGCTGATGCGCGATGCCCTGGCCAGTGAGCTTCACCGCCAGCTGAATGCCTTTGTGCAGCTGCCGCCGGCAAGTGATGCGCGTACCTCCGCAACCCAGAAGACCTATAACCTGCTGAAAGGATATCTGATGCTGGCGCGTCCGGACAAAGCGGATGCGAACTGGCTGGCCGGTAATATGATCAAAGCCTGGCCGTCACGCTCAGGCGTATCTGACACCGTATGGCAGACCCAGGCACCGAAGCTGCTCGGGTTTTATGCCCAGAACTTACCGGCGCACCCGGAGTGGAAAATTACGCCAGACCGCGAACTGGTAGGCACCGTACGCCAGATTTTGCTCAAGCAGATTGGTCAGCGTAATGCCGAGTCAGGCCTGTATCAGGAAATGCTGGGGCGCATCGCCCGCAACTGGCCGGATTTAACGCTGGCCGACATGACCGGTGATACGGATTCGTCGACGCTGTTTTCCTCTGAGGAAGTGGTGCCGGGCATGTTCACCCGTCAGGCATGGGAAGAGCAGGTGCAGGAGGCCATTGATGAGGTGGTGAAAACCCGCCGTGATGAAATTGACTGGGTGCTGACGGACAAAAAGCAGCAGGCTGGCAGCGACATCTCACCTGAAGCCCTGAAGCAGCGACTCACTGAGCGTTACTTCACTGATTTTGGTAATGCCTGGCTGAACATGGCCAACAGCATTCAGTGGCAGGAAGCAACCTCGCTCTCTGAAGCTATCGCCCAACTGAACCTGCTGGCGGATGTGCGCCAATCGCCTCTGGTGGCGCTGATGAACACCCTGGCCTGGCAGGGCCAGACCGGGGCCAAAGGCGAGGCGCTGGCCGATTCACTAGTGGATTCAGCGAAAAAACTGGTCGGTCGTCAGAAGAGTGCAAAACAGTTTATTGAGCAGGCTCAGGGGCCTAAAGGTCCGCTGGACGGTGTGTTTGGCCCCCTGACCAGTCTGATGGCTGGTAAAGATGGCACCGGCAGTAACGGTAACCTCAGCTTCCAGTCGTGGCTGGCCCGTGTGACCCAGGTGCGCCTCAAGCTGCAGCAGGTGACCAGCGCACCCGATCCGCAGGCGATGTCCCAGATGCTGGCCCAGACTGTCTTCCAGGGGAAAGCCATCGATCTGACCGACACCCGGGATTACGGCAGCCTGGCGGCGGCAAGCCTGGGCCAGGAGTGGAACGGCTTCGGGCAGGCGCTGTTTGTGCAGCCGCTCGACCTGGCCTGGCGTCAGGTGCTGGCTCCGGCGGCAGGCAGCCTCAATGCCCGCTGGCAGAGCACCATTGTTTCGCAGTGGAACACCGCCTTTGCCGGACGCTATCCGTTTAAGGCCACCGGCAGCGATGCGTCACTTCCGCTGCTGGCTCAGTTCCTGCGTGGGGATTCCGGGCGAATTGCGGCGTTCATCAAAACCAACCTTGGCGGCATCCTGCATCAGGAAGGCAGCCACTGGGTGGTCGATCCTGCGGCGAGCCAGGGAATGACCGTTAACCCAGCATTCCTTTCAGCCATCAACCAACTGGCAGACATCGCCGATATCGTCTTTGCCCAAGGGGATGCCGGGGTTCACTTTGAACTGATGGCGCGACCGTCTCGCGATGTGGCGCGGATGCAGCTGACGCTGGATGGTCAGAAACTGGATTACTTCAACCAGATGGAAAGCTGGCAGAGCTTCACCTGGCCGGGCAATACTTATTACCCGGGTATGGATCTGAGCTGGCGTTCAACCAGCACCGAAATGCGGCTCTACGCCAACAACCAGGGGAACTGGGGCTTTATCCGTCTGCTGGATAAGGCGCTGATTACGCCGCTCGACAGCAGCCGGACACAGCTGGTGTGGATCACCCCGGACGGTAATCCGCTGAAATTCATTATGCGCAGTGAGCTCGGAGACGGGCCACTGGCATTGCTCAAACTGCAGGGATTCACTCTTCCGCAGAATATCTTCGACACCACCGGCGCATCAGCACCAGGAGATGTGTACTAAATGACCACTGCAGAGACGTTACTGACGCTGTGTCTTCCGGATGAAGCTCAGCGCGCCGCGCTAATTGTACATGCCCGGGACAACCTGTCCCGGTGGGATGCCTGGCTTGCTCCGCTTGCCGCCGGCAACGGGGCGGGGGATGACCCGACCTATGAGGATGATTTCCAGCTGATGCATGAGGAAATCAACAAACTCTCCGGTACCGATACCGGCTTGCTGTGTCGTCTGGCCGAGCTGGTTGTAACCCACCAGGCGCGTGATATCCGTGTGGTGACCTGGTATATCTTTGCCCGTCTGCAGCGCGAGGGTGACTGCGGGCTGGCCGATGGTCTGACGCTGCTTGTCGCCATGCTGAAACAGGCAAGGCAGCACTGCCACCCGTTGCGCAGCAATGCCCGGCTGACGGCACTGGAATGGCTGAACAGTGATAAAGTGCTGGATGCGTTCTCGCGCTGGCCAGATGTGACGCGGGAAGACACTGCCAGAACGGCCGCAGCACTCTGTCTGCTGGAAGAAGCTCTGGCGAATCTGTCAGACAGCGAGCGACCCTCATTTGCTGGCCTGTTGCGCGCCCTTGAAACCCGTCTGGCCGGTGCCGGAGGACTCGACACGCCAGTGGCCTCCTCACATCAGGAGGAAACCACCGGTGTCGGAACCTCTACCTTTTCAGGCAGTGCCGTACCGGCGGCAATAGCTGTTAAATCGGAAGTGGAGCTGGTCCGTCAGCTGCGCGTGTTGTCCGGCTGGGTGGTGGAGCAGCCGCAGGGCTGGCTTGCGGCTCACCGGATGATGAAAGCGGCCCGCTGGGACCTGGTTACACAGTTACCTGCACTCGATGCCAGCGGCCGGACCCGTCTGCTGCCCCCGAAACCGGACTATCGTGCGCAGCTTAAACGTCTGTATCTCCAGCAGAGCTGGACCGAATTGATTGAACAGGTGGATGTAATGTTCACCGAAGGCGGCAACCGCTTCTGGCTCGATTTGCAGTGGTACCTGTGGCAGGGGCTGAGCCGCGCGGGAGCCCCTTGGGAGCACTGGGCCGATTATGTGATCAGCGACCTAAAGTTAATGCTGAAACGCCTGCCAGGACTAGACACCCTCGTCTGGAATGACGGTACGCCGTTGGCTGATGAGGTGACGCTGGGCTGGATAGCGGAAAAGGTTAACAACGACATGCCCGGGTTCGCCGACGAACCGGCTATGACCATTGATGGTCACGCTGGTGACATTCTGTCACTGGAAACCGAGGCGATGGAAAAGGGCGACAGTGAAGGCCCGGAAGCTGCGTTGAGCTGGCTTCAGAGCCGTCCGGGCATGGACTCCCCCCGTAGCCGCTGGTTACTCCGTTTACTCATGGCACGAGTGGCCGAGCAGTACGGGCGCAACGAATTGGCATTGCACCTGCTCGGTGAACTCACTGGCAGTGCGCCGCAGCTGACCCTCAGTGACTGGGAGCCAGGTCTGTTGTTTGACGTGCAGGCCCGCCGGCTACGGTTGTTGCGCCTGAAAGCCGGGCGCAGCGAAAGTGACAAAGTTCGCCTCGCTCCCGAAATGGATACCCTGCTGGCGGGGCTGATTGCCCTCGACCCGGCCCGTGCAATGGTGCTGTGCGGGTAAATTCCCGGTCGCCATTGCGCTTCAGTTAACGATCGTCCTCTTGATGACGTCTTTCTTTTGATGATTTTTCCACTCAGGATGTCCATACATGGATGATTTAACCCTGCGATATTACGAAGCCGAGATGCGCCACCTGCGTGAAGCCGGTAAAGAATTTGCCCGCGCCCACCCCGACAGGGCAGCCATGCTCAATCTGGATAAAACCGGGGCACGTGACCCTTATGTGGAACGGCTGTTTGAAGGCTTTGCCTTCCTGATGGGGCGCCTGCGCGAAAAGCTTGATGATGACCTGCCGGAGCTGACAGAAGGGCTGGTCAGCCTGCTGTGGCCGCATTACATGCGCACCATCCCTTCGCTCTCCGTGGTGGCCTTTAGCCCGGAGTGGCAGCAGCTTCGCAAAATGGAAATGCTGGAAGAAGGCTTTTCCGTGCTGTCACGCCCTGTCGGGCCGCAGAAGACGGTCTGTCAGTACCGCACCACCCGCGAGGTGCCGCTGCAGCCCCTGCACCTGGCAGACGCCCGTCTGCAGACCGAACCGGATGGCCGTGCCGCCATTCGCCTTCGTTTTGACTGTCCGGACAAAGTGGACTGGTCAAAAGCCGGCATCGATAAGGTCGCCATTTACCTCGATGCCGAGAGCCCGGTGGCTTCGGCGCTGCATCTGGCGATGACCCGACGGGTTCACGCCATGTATGCCCGCCACAGTGAAACCCGCACCGAGCGGGTACGCTTCGACGGCTGGTGTAAACCCATGGGTTTTGATGATACCGACCGCCTGTGGCCAAAAGGGGATTCAGCATTCAGCGGTTACCAGCTGCTGCTGGAGTATTTCAGCTTCCGCCAGAAATTCATGTTTGTGGAACTGCGCGGGCTCGAAATGACCGGCCTCAGCGCCAAAAACACCTGGTTTGAAATCGATATCGTGCTGAATGATGGCTGGCCGTCAGACCTGCCGTTTGAGACGGAAAACTTTCGCCTGCACTGTGCGCCGGTGATTAACCTGTTCCCGCTGGAAGCCGATCCCCTGACGCCGGACCCGCTGCAGAACGAGTATCTGTTACGACCGATGCGCGTTCAGGATGGCCATACTGAAATTTACAGCGTGGACGACATTCACGGGGCGGTGAAAAACGGCAAACATCCGTATGTGCCGTTCACCAGTTTTCGACACCGTGGCGGCATGATGCGCTTTGATGCGCCGGAGCGTTACTTCCATACCCGTGTGAAGCGCGGTCCTTCGGGGCTGTATGACACCTGGCTTATTCTCGGCGGGAAGTCCTTCGAGCTCGAGCAGTTGTCACAAAGCCCGGAATCACTGTCCATCCGTATCACCGGTACCAACGGTCAGCTGCCGCGCCGGTCACTCGAAAGTACCCTGCTTGACCGGGTGGTGAAAGCCGGCAAGGTGCCGGTGAAGGTGATGAACCTGAAGGTCCCGACGCTCCCGCTTTATCCACCGGCCAATGACCGCTTCCACTGGCGGGTCATGAGCCATCTGGGCTCCAGTTTCTTAAGCATGATGGATAACCCGGAGGTACTGCGCGGAACGCTGGCGCTGTATGACTGGACCGACGACGAGATGAACCGTCGTCGGCTGGAGGCGATTGTGGCGGTGAAGCACACCCTTATCCGCCGCTTCGAACGCGGCTTTATGCTGCGCGGGGTTGATATCGAAATCACCCTGAACGCCGATAATTTTGCCGGGGAAGGAGATGTCACGCTGTTTGGTGAGATGCTGCACCGCTTCTTTGCAATTTACGCCGATGTGCACCTCTTCAATCAGCTCACGCTGGTACTGCAACCGACAGGGAAACGACTGCGATGGAAAGAGAATCACAGCCAGCACATTCCGGGCTGACAGAACAGCTTCGCGACCATATCTGGCGGGTCAATTTTTACCGTTTCTGCCAACTGCTTGAACAGGAAAACCCACTGGCGCCCCCGCTCGGCAGTACCGATAAACTCAGCAATGATCCGGTGCGCTTTCGTCCCTGGCCGGGGATGGGATTTCCGGCCAGTGAACTAAAGGTTGTCGAAACCGATGAAGATTATCCGGACCTGGCACCGACGGTACGCACCACTTTCCTCGGGATGTACGGCGTGGATTCACCGCTGCCGACGGCACTGCTGGATGATATTGCCCAGCGGCGGGAGGGGTATGAAGCTACCTCCGCGTTTCTTGATATCTTCAGCCACCGTATCCTGACGCAGTATTACCGTATCTGGCGCAAGTACGCTTATCCGGTGACGTTTGAGGCGGGTGGTGCAGATGATATCTCCCAGTGCCTGCTCGGCCTGGTAGGGCTTGGTATTCCAGGCACGGCAGAGCAGGTGGCGACGCCGTCATCCCGCTTTCTGGCGCTGCTCGGCACGATGCGGATGCCGACCCGCAATGCCGAAGGCATTCGCCAGTTAATTAGCCTGCTTGCCCCGGAGACGAAGGCCTTCATTATCAGCCCGGACCCGGCCATCGTGCCTGTGACTCATCGCAGCGGACTTGGCAAGGGAAACCGCGTATCCCTGTCGCAGCGAGCCACCCTTGGAAAAAACGGGAAAGAGGCCTGCAGCCGCATTCTGCTGATGCTCGCCACAGATAACCCCGATGAAGCAGAAGGCTGGCTGCCGGGCGGCCAGATACATACCGACCTGATGGTCCTGCTGCGGGTGTATATGGGTTACCGCTCCGATGTCAGGGTGCGTCTCACCGTACCCGTGACCAGTCTGCCAGAGCCGCGGCTGGGTAAGACCCGGCGCGTTCAGCTTGGGCGCACCGGCGTGCTTGGGCTCAAACGCGATAGGCCCGCGAAACGCACGCACCTGACGGTCAGTCTTGGCACTTATAAAGGACTGACTTGCCTTGCGCTTCCTCCGGCACAGTCCGGTGATTACCGGTTTGACTAATGTTCCACGTCCTGACCCCAATTAATTCTGTTGTGAAGTCTGAAAAGGATCTCCGAATGACATTCGCTTCCCTGCAACGCTGCGCGTTCCTGATGCTGCTTAGTGTTCTGCTTACCGGCTGCGGCCTGACTCAGGCGGTCTCTGACGGCACCGTCAGCGCCACGAAAGCCATTTTCTACAAAAAAATCAAGGTGCTACACCTGGATTTCGAGCCGCGTGCCGCCGCCAATGCAGATGAAAGCCAGACGCCGCTGGCCACAATGCTGCAGGTGTATCAGCTTAAAGACCGCCAGAAGGTGGATGCCGCCGATTACCAGAAACTGCTGCGCGATGCGGACACCACCCTGAAAGAAGACATCATTGCCAGTAAGTCTTTGCTGGTGATGCCCGAAGGCAGCGTTATCCTCAGTATGCCGATGGACGAAGACGCGAAATATGTCGCAGTGGTGGGGCTGTTCAATCGCCCGGATATGCGCAACAACAGCTGGCGCCTGGTACTGACCCGGGATGATCTTGATCCGGATAGGCCGCGCACCATCCAGCTGAACAGCACCGGGCTGACCCTGGTGCCGGTGAAGGAGTAAGTACATGGACACGCTGCAGGATAACTGGCTGGCCCTGTTTGACGGGCAGACTCGCTATACGCTTGAGATAAATGACAGTCCGCTTAAGCCCGACGTGCTGAACTTCCACGGTCGTGAGGCGCTGAACGAACCGTTCAAATGGACCATTGAGTTCACCACCGCGCAGCAGGGCATCACCCGTCAGGATGTGATGCTGAAATACGCCACTCTGTCGATGCGCTCCGGGCGAGTGGTTCAGGGCGTCATTACCGGCTTTAAGCACCTGAAAGAAACCGCTGACCAGACGCATTTTGCGCTGACGCTCTCTCCGCGCCTGGCGTTGCTCACCCACACCCGCCGCTGTGCTGTGTATCAGAATGTCTCCGTACCGGAACTGGTGGAGCAGATACTGCGCGCCCACGGTCTGGAGGGCTCAGACTTTGAGTTCAGGCTGGAACGCATCTACCCACCGAGGGAACTTATTACCCAGTGGAGGGAATCCGACCTGCAGTTTATCCAGCGCATCCTGGCTGAGGACGGTATCTGGTTCCGCACCGGGGTGAACACCACCACCGGGCTCGATACGGTGACCTTTGCTGATAGCCAGCTGCAGTACCAGTTTCATGTTCAGCTTCCCTACCGGGAGCCGTCGGCGCTGCATGACGGTGCGGTCGAGGCCGTGTGGGATGCGCGGGTATGGCACAACACCGTCACCGGCAGCGTGGTTACCCGAGACTACAACTACCGCACCGCCACCACACCGATGGATGCTCGTGCCGAAGTGCGCAACGAAATGGCGACCACTGGCGAACACTACCGTTATGCCGCTCCTTACCGCGAGGCCGGTGATGACACCAGCGCTGAACCGGAGACCGAAAGCGGGGCGTTTTATGCCCGCATTCATCATGAGCGGGAACTGAATAAAGCCATCCGCCTGCATCTGTTCAGCAACGCCAGCCACCTGACGCCGGGCATGGTGCTGGAGACCGGTGACAGCGACGTGCCGGAGCTGAAAGAGGGGATGGTGATTACGCTCACCACCTTCCGTGCCGCCCGTGACACTCGTCTTCATGTCTCAGTGTGGGGGATGCCTTACAGCGAGCAGTACTGCTTCCGCCCGAAAACGGCGCCGCGCCCGGCGATTGCCGGGACGCTGATGGCCCGCGTGGAGAGTGAAGAGAAGAATGACCCGTATGCGCACCTGGACAGCGAGGGCCGTTACCGGGTGAAGCTGGACTTCAGCCGTGAGGACGCAGAGCCCGGCAACAACTATCTGTGGATACGACAGGCGAAGCCGTATGCCGGGGAAACCTATGGCTGGCACACGCCGCTGATTGACGGTACGGAAGTGGGGATTGCCTTTGACGGCGGCGACCCGGACAGGCCGTACATTGCCCACGCTTTTCATGATTCAGAGCATGCGGACGTGGTCACCCGGGATAACCGCAGCCAGAACATTCTGCGGACAGCAGGTCGTAATGAACTGCGGATGGAAGACCAGCGTCAGGCAGAGCATATCGCGCTCATTACGCCGTTTGGGGCCACAGCGCTGAACCTGGGTCACGTCGTGGATGCCCGGAATGAACCCCGCGGTACCGGGTTTGAGCTGCGTACCGATGAATTCGGGGTTATCCGTGTGGCGAAAGGGCTGCTGGTGACGGCGACGGGTCAGACCAAAGCCGAAGGCGATGTGCTGAGCATGGATGAAGCCCTGAGAGAAATCGATATGGGCCGTCAGCGTCTGGCCCAACTGGCGGATGCAGAACGACAGGCGCTGGCGCTTGAAGCGGATGTGGCCAGCCAGATAGCGATGTTCAGTGAACGACTGAAACCGCTGAACGAGGTGATCCACTTCACGGCACCGGAAGGCATGGCGTTTACCAGTGATGAACACCTGCAGCTGACCGCAACCGACAATATCGGCGTCAATGCCGGTGGGGACATCAGCACCGGTTCACTGGGCAATACCGCGCTGCTGGCAGGACAGACCCTCGGGTTGTTTGCACAGAGCGGTAAGCTGAGTCTTATTTCTGACCAGGGCCCGGTACGGGTGCAGGCACAGAACGGTGCCCTGCATATGAGTGCGGCGCAAAAGCTCAGCATCAGCAGCATGAGCGACATCCTGTTTGCCGGCAAAAAGAAGGTGACGCTGATTGGCGGTGGCAGTTACGTGAAGATAGAAGCGGGGGGTATTGAGTACGGAACGGCACATACATACACACGTAATATCAAGCGCACGCAGAAGCTGCGGCCAGCGAGCCTCCCTTTCCAGGCTATCGCAGGAAGTGGCATTTGCCTCAGTTGCCTGATGAAAGCAGCGATAAATGGCGACACTTTTGTTATTCGGGGGGAGTCATGAATATGAGTTTTACACTGTCTGCTTTGCTTCTTATGAACTCTCCGGAGCATTCGCTGTTTGCCCTAGTGGATGGTCTGCAATTTGAACGTTATTTCGGGAACGAATTGGAAGTGCAGCAACACAAAATTCTGCCTTTATTTGATAAATATCCGGATTCACGAATTGCTTTTGCGGGGCCATGGATTATGCAAATGAACCACTGTATGGCTGAATGGGAACGTTTAAATGAACTCGAAGCACAGTATCCAGCTGTTTCCTGGCTGCTTTCCAGGGCAACTTTACAGGAGTTGGTTACTCATTTTCAGAACGTAATGAACGTCATGATGCCTGACGGGAAGGTTGCACTGATGCGGTTGCAGGATCCACGGGTTCAGATTCGTATGGGCGAATTACTGGATGACGAACAACATCACAAATTAACCCGACTCATTGATGAGTGGCTGTCGCTGAGCGACGGCAGGATCTATTCACTGAAGAAAAAGGATTTCATATGCTGACATTCTCAGAGGAACAATGTGCAACGACCAGCCAGATGGAGGATGACGCGTTTGTCAGAGATACCGCCAGAAAACTTAAATCCCAGTATCCGGTGATTGTTGAATCAGACGATGTTTTTTACCCCCGGCTGAAAGCTGCACTGGCATTCGCCAATACGATCCCCATAAAAGAGATGAAAGCCCGGCGGGATTTTTTATTTCTGGAAGCTTTTTTTGTCAGTTTTTATTGTGTTCCTGAAGCGGATAATTGGTTGAGAACCTCTAATGGCTATTCGGCAGACCAGCGTCTGGAAGATCTGAAACATATTCTGATAAACAGGGAGAAGAGAAAATCATGGTAATGTTCCCTATAAATCCTACCGGGATGGCAGGGATGGCTGGCGCTGCTGGCGGCGCGATTGGTGCGTCATCGTATCCCGGAGCACAGCGTGCTCCGGCTCCCTGGGATTCAGATGACGGAAGCTGGGGAGCAAGCCGTTCCCAATCCCCTTATAGTGGATTCACCTGGCAGGGAAAACGTTATGATCCCATTTTGAATCAGCCCATGGAAGTCAGTGCAGAAATGCATGGTAATTATTGGGAAGATGATATGGATTACAGCGAATCCGTGACGTACGAAGATGTTGGTTGTAAGACGACCATAACGGCAAAAAGTAAAAGCTGTCTGGCCTGCCCGCCGGATGGGAAGGTGGCGCCGATGGTGCGACGTTGTTCTCGCTGGAGTGAAGTCACCATCAGTTATCAAACCCGTATTTGTGGCACGTACTACAACCCTGAAACGAAACAGATTCAGGAGTTCAAATATTGTGGGGTGTCGTTTGACGGCTGGAAGGAAGCGTTGTGTCAATTTTGGGAAGCCAAGGCACGGTATGATCAGTTTTTTGACGTGTTTGGCGATCCTAAAGGATGGTGGAAAGGGTTTAAAAGTGGATTAAGTCAGGCTGCACGCCACCAGGCTGTTGCGACAGTGAATCAACCATTAAAAGTCGTCTGGGTTTTTATGCAACCAGTTAGCTATCGTTATTTTTCTAAAATGTTTAAAGACTTTAAAGATATAATTACAAGATGGGTGCCATGATGAGATTATCAGCGAATGCATACTATGAAGATGATCGCCTTCCTAGTGTTGAATTATGTCTGGATGAATTATTCTTTGTTTCTGAATTGTTAGATGTGTTATTAGGAACAAAAAAAAGATGGTATGAAAAGGGATACTCAAGAAAGCAGGCGTTAGAGCATGTGGTGTTCAATCATGACAAGGCTGAACCGAAGGTCGTTGAAAGATGGAGTAGTCGAATAAATAAAGAATATCCATTAATAATCGATGGCGTATGGGATGGTGAGGTTGATAGTAAGATATGTTCTATAAACTATATAAAAAAGCATGTTGATAATATAAAAAAGACCAACTTAGATATTAGTATTACTTGTGGTGAAACGGAAGTGAGTACAAATAAGGTTGTTGGTTTTTTAACTTCATTGGTGAATAATAAAGAACATATGTATGCATCCATAAATACAAATGGATATTGGAATAATGATGAGAATGTATTTCCCGACCGAATTCCTGTCGGATGGATGATTTATATTCCTGTTGTATTGCTGCCAGAGCTAATACCTGAGGCAGGTAGAGTAGTACCTGTAGTAGCTGCTGGAAAGCAAAAAGGAACTATTGTTGTCTCAACTACAGATATCTTTGATGGACGAAATAAAGAGCATATTAGTAAAGCTAATGATATGGAAATAAAACTTTTGGATCTCGGTTTGTTACCTCTAATGACTGAGCTGTAATTATACCTGTCCCTGGAACTCATCACCCAGTGGCGGGAATCCGACCTGCAGTTTATCCAGCGCACCCTGGCTGAAGACGGTATGCGCACCTGGACAGCGAGGGCCGTTAAGCCGGAAGTCAGTAGCGTGCTCAATGAGTGGCAGAAGATGCCGACCAGCAAATCATTTCCACCCTGCGCGCAGTATGCAATGGTGATAAAAGCATTAAAAAAGAGCGAAAAGGCAGGTTTATTATCGCTAATAGATAAGTAGATTTTTGCGCTTTATTACCTGAATGGTGGGAAGGTTATGCTTGAATCAGCCCGTCTAAAGGCAGTTTTACCTGAAGTGATAAGGGGGACGCACTCACTGGCTGATGTGCTGGCTCACTTTGAGAATGGATAATACCGAAAGGCAGTAAAGATTTTAAACCAGGAAAGTACAAGCGTTCGGCTAAAACGGAATAAAGATGATGGGATTTTTTAAAACCTTTAGCAAACTTGATAATGCTGTAAATCACGGCTACGCCCTCTGGGGAAAATGGATTTGGGGAAGCTTGCTGGCGATGATTCTGGCATACGGTGGGTGGTTAATCTGGGCATCCATCTGGGGACCACCGACTGGAGGGGTAACGCTAATTATTCACAGTGAAATTGACAGGCCAATTATGGGATTCAGTGTGAATGGCGTTGCTGGCCCAAATGCGTCTGCATATAAAAAAAATCCTTATTCAGGTGGCGGAGGAGCAGCTACTTGTTGCGGTAGCATCAGTGGGAAAACAGCAGAAGTCATCTGGACATTAAGCACTACACGTGCTCAGTATGATGCAGGACTTCGCAAAGAAACTCGTCGTGTGATAATGCCTTTGCCAGAAAGAAAGTGGGGAGAGAATGATCTGCATGTACACTTTTTGCCTGGAGATAAAGTGCTACTGGGCTGGAGCGATAATGCCTGGTCGCCTTATGAAAAACGTCCAGGTACTTCTGATAAGGCTGCAAAGGAGGAGCAAAATTGATGGATATCGAAAGTATTATTGCAGCTGCAAATCGTGCTCAGCAGGCAGAGGATGCCGGACTGGGAAATTGTTCAAGTACCGTTTGTAAAGCAGGAGCATAACTGATGGGGCTTTTTAAAACCTTTGGTAATGTTGATAACGCAGTGAATCGCGGCTACGCGCGCTGGGGTAAATGGATTTGGGGAAGTCTGCTGGCGATAATCCTGGCATACGGCGGCTGGTTAATCTGGGCATCAATATGGGGACCGCCAACCGGCCCGGTCACATTAATTATTCACAGTGAAATCGACAGGCCAATTCTGGGTTTTAGCGTGAATGGTGTAGCGGGCGCTAATTCGGCTGCACATAACAAAAATAATCCATATGCTTCGGGGCCTGGTAAATCAACCTGCTGCGGCAGTATCAGTGGGAAAACAGCTGAGGTTATCTGGACGCTAAGTACTACCCGAGCCCAATACGATGCAGGGCTGCGCAAAGAAACCAGACGTGTTGTGATGCCATTGCCAGAGAGAAAATGGGAAGAAAATTATCTTCATGTTTACTTTTTTCCGGATGATAAAATTCGTTTATGGTGGGGAACCGGGTTTATAAGCCCTAAAGCTGACGCTATTTTAATCAACCCCAACGCACGGGAATAATAATGGCTATCGAAAGTATTATTGCAGCTGCAAATCGTGCTCAGCAGGCAGAGGATGCCGTGCTGGGAAATTGTTCACGTACCTGGCATGTTGGTTTCTTTTTTGATGGCATTCATCGCAATATCGAGCAGGATGCTCCAGAACAACGTGTTAGTAACGTAGCTCGATTGTTTAGAGCGCATCCAGACCTCAAACGAAATACATCTCATGAAACATACGATGCATTTTATATTTCTGGCCTTGGAACTCCATTTCAGGAGAATCTCACGTCGAAACTTCATACTATTATGGATGGTGCAAAAAGTTCTGCGTTGGATGATCTCAAAGATCAACCCAAAGAGATGATGAAAGATGCCGGCATGGAGTTAATTAAGGGAGGGGGGTGGTGGGAGATTCTAAAATATTCAGGAAAAAAATTGATTAACCCCACTGAGTGGAAGAAACTGACGACTGATACTGCTAAAAGCGCAGCCAAAAGGACGTTTATAGAAGCGACCCCTTGGTTACGCGATAATCCCACAATTGCCGATATGCTGGTTACTGGGGTTGATACAAGAATTATTTCCACAAAAGTGACGTTTGAAGAGGCATTCAAAGAGGCAAAAAATAAAGGCCCGGTAACCATTAAACTAATCTCCCTTTCTTTTTTTGGCTACGATCTTGGTGCAACACTTGCGCGTAAATTTATCGATACCTTGCTTAGTGATGTTTTTGAGAAACAAGGGGATAAATACTACTATCAGAAGATACCTGTAGATATTATCTTTACCGGATTATTTGATTGCGCACGTCATACTCCTGCCAGTAGCAATAATGGTGTGGACTGGTTTGTTTCCGCCTTTGGTGGACCGATAAGAGGCATCAGTGTTTTACTGGGTGATAAATCAATTGACCAGGAGTCGGCATTACCTGAAACCGTTAAAAATGCGCTTCATCTTGTCGCTACTCATGAAAATCGCCCCTGGCGTAGCCTCTATTGCCTGGGTGGGAGTAATAACAAGCATAAGGAAGAACTGTTGCCTGGCTGTGCGGAAGACATAGGCGGCGGTCTTAAACCGAATGAGCAAAAACCAAGTGCGGAACTCTGTCGGGTAGCATTACACCGGATGTACCGGGCGGCGACCATGGCAGGAGTTCCTTTTCCAGACCTACAAACGCTCGACCAAATTGATACCGACGTAGCTGCCTATTTCGTTATGCAGGATAAGGTTGAGAATAAGTCAGTCGCACAATGGACGAAACGTTACCAGCAAGCGGTTCCTTTTAAAACAGTCAATATCGGTGCACAAAATCGTCACCTGGACAGTTATATAGAATGGCTGGGAAAACAATATTATCAGTATCGTTGTGAATGCATTCGATATGAAAAACTGCGTGGGAATGTTTTGGCTTCAGCCGAAGCATCCGCCGGGTTGCTGGGCATATCGACACAAGCTAAAGAATCTGCGGGCAACTATCAGAACGAACTGGATATTCTGAAAAAAAACTGGGGATGGCTGGAAGATGTCCATGATGTAGCAATCAAAATGAAAAACAGCATGGAGCTCAATCCTGATGATATGCGTCTCGAGATTGTGCCTGATATCTATGGGCCAGCATTGAGGCGAGCGAAACGTTTTCTCGATTATGCCAATGCAGCTTACCTCGGTCAGCCTCAACCTTTTCCCGAAGATAATGCCCCTTCTGAAATGTATGCCTGGTTTGTACACGATATTCAAAGAGTGGAAAGAGGGGCAGCGGTTTCACAGGACTTTTTGGTCATTCGTTCACTGGAAAATCCTGAAGCATAGCCTCGTTTAGCAACACCAGCCACCTGACGCCGGGCATGGTGCTGGAGACCGGTGACAGCGACGTGCCGGAGCTGAAAGAGGGGATGGTGATTACGCTCACCACCTTCCGTGCCGCCCGTGACACTCGTCTTCATGTCTCGGTGTGGGGATGCCTTACAGCGAGCAGTACTGCTTCCGCCCGAAAACGGCGCCGCGCCCGGCGATTGCCGGGACGCTAATGGCCCGCGTGGAGAGTGAAAAGAAGAATGACCCGTACCGGTGTCGATACACGATTAAATTCGGCAAAATTACGTTTTGAGCGTTTTTTCGAACGAGCCAAAACAAATAGTCGGGTAATGCGTTTCGTTCTCATGTTGGTGATAACGCGCACCATTATGGCGCGAAGCGAGCCAGTGAAGAAGTGGAGTATTTCAAGCGTGATAAGCCTGACTGGGTAGATGTGGGCGTCAGTGAGAGCAAATTTAGAGCGCTGGAAAATTTTAAGGAAAAAAAATCTATAATAGATGGTTGGCCTGACATAAGTAGTACCAGTAAAAATCCTGCACTAAAAGGCAAATTTGATACTTTTGACAAATCCATGCAGGCTGTTGAAATTCCACCTGGCACGGTTATCTATCGTGTGGTTGATCCATCGTCGAGTGATAACAATATCTGCTGGATGCGTAAGGCTGAATTTGACAAGCTGACCAGTAAGAGTGACTGGCGGCGGCGTTTTGCTGTGTGGAAGAGTTGGAATGAGAATGGTGAGTTTGTCACCTATACCATTCCACCTGGGCAGCCCCTGAAGGTCTGGGAGGGACGTGCGGGCACGCAGATTAATCATGAAGCCCCCGAATACTCACTGGAAGGAGGTGCTGTGCAGATTGTACTGGATCCGTCACAACTGAAAAAAGAGTACACCGGATCGAGGCAGAAAACAGGCTGGGGATATGGTGATGCGGCTAACGATCCTGCTTATCCGTATCAGGGATTACCAAAACTCGAAAATACCCATAACTGGTATGAACCAAAGGACAAAAGCTAATGGCCATCTTACATCCTCAGGAATGTTATTTACTTGAAAAATTCATTTCTCCTGAACATTACGCTGCCACGCGTGATGCAATTATTGCTTATATCGATGCTCATGAGGAAGCCTTTGCCCGCTATTTACGAGAAATGCCGTTAAACAGCCGTAAGCTTCCTTTGTGGCAACAGGCCGATATGGTGTGGGGGAATCGTGTTCTGCCCAATATTCGCTCTGCCAGAGAGCGTTATACAGAAGTATTTATTCTGCGAACCCATAATGACGTCAAGGCATTTAACATCGGTCATACCATGAGTAATATCAACAAAGGCATTGCCGAATGTTGGGGTGGCTGGATGACAAAAGAAGAAATCGAAACGATATCTGAACTAGGACGTATAGCGTCAGTGCTGGGTCGAAGGTTGTCAGTAACAATTAGAGGTAATTGGGATGAGGGGGATTTAACATATGATGGTTACGGTGACGAAGGTTACGGTATTTATAGTTACGATGATATTCCAGCCAAAATCCCTCGTTATGAACTTGATACATCTATTCGCATAGAGTTAGGTGATAATCCCGAGGAGACTGGAATTTATTTGCCTGATATCGATTATGCGCCAGCTCGATTTATTTCAGCAAATTACGGGCAACCGGCATCAGCACTACAAGGTGTTCAGCGAAGTGAATACGTTTCTAGTGATGGGAAACGGAGCTATAGCTGGAAAGACTCTGAATGGGCCAAAACAGGCTGGACGCTGATCCGTCGCGTCGAAGGTGAATTTATCGATGTTCCGCCTGAAGGTTTCTTCCCCGAAGGAAAACCTGAAGAATTATACAATTGGCCACTGCAGGAAATAGAACTCCTGCAGGAAAAAAGAGTGCGTATCACCCGTTGGAGCGGTGATCTTGCTCCATTCGACGCTCGTCGGGGTACTACACTTAACGGTACGACACAATACACACAGACTCGCGCAGGACAGGCCATGCCTGAGTTTGAAGATAAAGGCGGCAAAATGCATCGTGCCTGCTGGTCGCTGCTTGAGAGGGATGATGGCGGCAGCATGTTTACTGTGTCTCCAGAGGAGGAAGGTTGCTCATGACGCACACTTCGCCCTCACTATGTGAAATGCTTTACGGCAATTTTGTCGGTGATCTCGATCTTCACCTGGTCAGCGAAGAAAATCAGGTCATTCTGTCAGTTCTGGATAATATGCAACGTATCCTTAACTGTAGAGCAGGAACGCTGGCACACATTCCAGATTATGGTTTGCCAGATATGACCACCATTCTTCAGGGGTTGCCCGGTACCGCGCATAAGCTGATGTCCACACTCTCAGAAGTACTGCTCAAATACGAACCACGCCTGAAATCGATTAACGTGGTGTTGCTAGATCAGAAAATTCCCGGGGAACTGCATTATGCCATTGATGCTGAGCTGAAGGACATTGGCCTCGTGCGTTACGGCACCGAGTTTATGCCGGAAGGACGGGTTCTCCTGCGACATCTTAAGCAACAGCAGTATCTTGACACGACGACCCGTTTATAAGGCCAGAGAATACCATGTCAGTAAAATCACAGTTCCTCAAAAAACTACAGGCCAGACAGCCAGTCCCGGTCTCATTTGCCAGCAAGACTCAGGCGGATATTGCGGAATTTCGCCAGCGTATAACGCAACTTCAGGAATTGATGGACGCGTGGCTGGTGGATACCGGACTGACTGTAGAGGCGTTCATGGCATCCGTCACTGACCTGCTGGTGGAAGGCGGGGCTTTTGACATTGCCGGTATCGTCCTGCGTGTCGAGGACCGGGCCATAAAGTTTATGCCACTATTTTTGTACGGTCAGGGCGTGACCGGGTGCGTGGAGGTGACTTTTCATGATGGAGAACGCATGACTCCACTGGGGCGTTTATTCATGCGGTCAGGTATCGAGAACGACTGGACCTTTGCTCCGTCTGGGGCTCTATCCCGCCCTGGGCAAAGTTTTGATGAAAGTACATTTTATGGTCTGGCTTTAGTACTACTGCCATAGCGGGTAATGAAAGATGACTTGTTATCTTTACGTTGAGTCATTGCATATTTTTCTGACGAAACAGTTAATAGCTTTCAGATTGTTTACCCCCAAAGTAGCGAAATAAATCACGGATATGGAAATGAGAAAATTAATCCTCCTTCTGATATTAGGAATGCTGTTTACGGCACAAGCCGACGCTGCGCGTGGAAGGCAGCCCTGCTCAGGCTCAAAAGGCGGGATATCGCACTGTACATCAGATGGCAGTTTTGTCTGTAATGACGGGAGCCTGAGTCAGTCAAAGCGATTTTGTTCCGGTTATGGTTCCTCAGAAGTGGGCAATCGGGTAAAAACGTCCACTTACACTCCAAAAACGCAGACGAAAAAGATGACAGCGGTGAAAAAGCAGAAATTGCAACCCGTTGCAGAAAACGACGAACCGGTCAGTGCACAACCCCGACAGCCCACATGCGCTCCCCTGTACATGGCTAATAAGCCCGGCTATACCCATTTACCGATTTGTTCAGGAAATCAGTATTAATACGATATGGTAAAGCATATTTTCCCGTTGTACAGATTAAATAATCAGGATTGAAAAAAAGGGAATAAATTAAAAAATGGCACGAAGAAAAAAAGATAACAATGCTGCGAGTATTATTCTGGTTATTCTTGGTGTAATTGCTTGGGGTGTTTATGTTGCGATAAGAGCATTAATTAATCTTAATGAGCGATTCATTGAGTCTGTATCGAATCCGGCAGGCATTATTGCTCTGTTCTTTGGTTTATTAATTGCCGTTGCGCTCATAGCGCGGATTCTCATTTATCGTGGGTTCAGGAAGAAGACAACGGAGCTCGAGCAGGCTGTGTCGGACCTGGCACAGAAAGAGAAAGCCTTTGACGAAACCGTCAGTACAGAAGTGGCTCGCGGTCTGTATCAGGGAAAGAAACAACTTTCCGGCCAATGGGATGATTTTCACAATGCCAGAAATAAAGCCTCCCGGGCACTGCAGCGTATTGTGGACTCCGCGTATAAATTCAAAGTCAAAACACTGCTTTCCGGCACCACGATAAATAACTGGCAAAGCAAGTACGACCAGCTCAGGAAGGAGAGGGGCGCTTACGCTGATATCAGCGAGAAAATCACTTTTCTGGAACTTGAAGATAATGCCGACTGGGAAGACGTAGAACAGCAGTTTCTGCATAAGGTCGCCCTGCTGGAAAAAGCGCAGGAAGAAAAAGAATATCAGGTAGAGCTCAAGCGTCAGATCCGGGAAGAGAAACAGCGACAGGATGAGCTGGAACAGCAGCAGCGCGAAGCGGAAGAGGAGGAGCAACGCCTTGCAGAGCAGCAGCGTTTACTGGAAGAAGCTCTGCTCGCCGCTGAAGGTGCTCACAGGGAAGAGCTGGAAAGACAGCGTCTGGAGCTGGAGCAGAAAATCCGGGACGTGCATCAGCAGTATGAACGCGCCAAATCAATGGCCCAGCTCACGAAGCAGGGACATGTGTATGTGATTTCGAATATCGGCTCCTTCGGTGACAACGTCTTTAAAATCGGCATGACCCGACGGCTGGAACCTATGGAGCGCGTGAAAGAACTGAGCGGGGCAGCCGTGCCGTTTGATTTTGACGTCCACGCCATGATTTCCTGCGATGACGCCCCTGCGCTTGAAAAGACACTGCATGACCATCTGGAAAGATACCGGATTAACCGAGTCAACCTGCGTAAGGAGTTTTTCCGGGTCGAGCTCAGTCGGATAATTGATGAGGTGGAGCGTCATCACGGGCAGGTCGAATATATTGCTGACCCGGTGGCGCTACAGTTTCTGCAGAGTCTCGAATATGCAGAAAGCGAAGCCGCATAAACATTAATTTCGTCTGGTTCCAGCCACATCAAATGGATATATGGTCATGAAAGACATCACCCCGCGTAAAATCAAAACCGGCGGCGACCCGCGCACGCTGCCGGACTATGCCGCCCTGCGCGATGAGCTCAGTAAGCTCACGCATCCGGCTCGCCCTGATGTGAACTGGCAGTCTGTCGAAAAACGCTGTCTCTCACTGTTTGAGCAGAACGGCGTAGAGCTACAGACGCTCTCCTGGTACACGCTGGCACGAACGCAGCTGGCCGGGCTACCCGGGCTCAACGAAGGGCTCACGATACTGGAGGCGCTGATAGGCCATCAGTGGGGGACGCTGTGGCCGCAGCCGGTACATGCCCGAATGGAAATCCTCAGCAGCCTGAGCCAGCGTCTGCAGCAACGGTTGCGCTCGCTTGCGCTCAACTACAGTGACCTCAGCGAGCTCTATCAGGCTGAACAACGCCTCACCGCGCTGGGGGAGGTGCTGCAGCGTCTCGAGCTTAAGCATCTTAGCCAGCTCGAGACGTTGCGTGTTCAGGTGCACAGCAGCGCAGTCCGGCTGGAAAACAGCGATGGAGCGACGGTCCCGACCAGCAGCCCTGTCGAGGAAAATAACGCCCGGAACGAAGCGGCAAAATGGGTATACGTCGCGCAGCCGGAATACCAGGCGAATGTGGAAGTCCAGACGGCAATACCCGTTCAGGTGAATAGATGGAAATTCTTCATCGCCGGGATGTGTACCATGCTGACGATAAGCGCACTTGCAGTGTGGGGCTGGCAGTATCTTAACTACCCTGACCCGCTACAGGCTCAGCTTGCAGCCTCACTGTCACCCCTCCCAGCACCTCTTTCACCTGAACAGCTTAAAACGTTGCGGCAGCAATCTCCGCTACCGCAAACGGCGCTTGCGCAAACGCAGCAGCAGCTTGCCCTGCTGGATAAATTGCCTCCCGACTGGAGCATTACCTACAGTCGAAAACTCACCGAGCAGGCGGAGATACTGTGGCCGGAGCAGGCTAAGCCACTTGTAAAGCATTGGCTGCAACAGCGGAATGCCGCGGCGTTACCGGATGAACAACTGAACGGCTGGCACCAGGGCATGGCAACGCTGGAGACGCTGAGTCATCGCCTGAATGGCCTTGATGAGCAGAAGGGTAAATACATGACCGTGAGTGAGTTGAAGTCAGTCGTTTTTGCCGCCATGCAGTCATTTAATAAGTCGATACCGGCCGAAGAACAGCTGCGAAGGCTGTCGCAGACTCCTGAAGGAGATGCGCTTCCTGAAGCTAACAAGACGCAACTTGAACTGCATTTCAAACAGCTGTTAATGCGCTATGCCCAAATAAAACAGGATGCTTCTGCTCAATAGGTTGACGGCGCGGATTTGCGAAAAAGAGAGGGAGGTCATGGTGTCCCCTGCAGGAATCGAACCTGCAACTAGCCCTTAGGAGGGGCTCGTTATATCCATTTAACTAAGGGGACGAGGCGGCACGAGTATAGCGTTATTTGCACTTTGCGTTAAGCGCATCGCCGCCTGACTGCTCAAAGAGTCACCGTTCAGCCCGTTTTTTTGCTGATTTATCCTCATTTTGCTGTGCCTTAAGCTCAGCTTTGCGTTTGTTCGACATGTCGTTACGTATTTGAGCATGGCTTAACAGCGCAAAGATAAACGTTCCGCCGCAGATGTTTCCCGCCAGCGTCGGAAGGGCGAAAGGCCAGAAAAAATCGCTCCAGTGAAGCGTACCGTTAAAGACCAGATAGAGGATTTCAACGGTACCAACCACAATATGCGTGGTGTCCGCCAGGGCAATCAGCCAGGTCATCAATATGATTACCACAATTTTGGCGCTCCCCGCCGAGGGAAACATCCAGACCATCGTGGCAATAATCCAGCCGGAGATGATGGCATTCGAGAACATCTCGACTGGGGTGTTTTTCATCACGTCCATGCCAATTTTCACAAAGGCATCCCGAGTGGGTTCATCAAAAATCGGCATATATTCAAATGCCCATGCCGCGATGCCGGTGCCGATCATATTACCCAGCAGAACCACGCTCCAAAGCCGCATCAATAAACCAAAATTGCCGAGGGTTGGGTTTTGCATTACCGGCAAAACGGCGGTCACCGTATTTTCGGTAAACAGCTGCTGGCGGGCCATGATGACAATAATAAAGCCGAAGGTATAGCCGAGGTTCTCCAGTAAAAAGCCACCGGGGACGCCTTCCAGCTGGACATGAAATATCCCTTTTGCCAGCAGAGATGCGCCCATTGAGAGCCCGGCAGCGATGGCAGACCAGAAGAGGGCCATGGCATCGCGCTCCATCTCTTTTTCGCCATCCTGGCGTATATGCTCGTGGATGGCCATCGCGCGGGAGGGAAGGCGATCTTCATCAATTTCTATCTTCTCGCCGCGCGCTTTCTCCTCGCTTTCAATTTCAAGTTCCTCATTGCTCTCGCCAATTTTTTCTTCACCAATGTCTTTCATATCTGCTCCCGGAGGTTGATCTTTCTGTTAAGCGTAGCGGCTTTTATCAGGTTGCCTGTGGGGATGCTCTTAAATTGGCGGCAATGACAACAAAGGCAATACATCTCTTTCAAAGTCATTATAAAATTGGCAGCGAAACGAATTCCAAAAGCCAGGCTATGCTGAGATCAGAGTCACGGTGGTTACTGCCCGTAATTGTGCTCATAGACATCGGTAAACGTGCTGTTACAATCGCTTGCACGTTTACAGACGGAGCGCCAACGGCTCCGTTACGGATGGCAATCAACGATAGCCATACTGAACAGGGAGATATTTATGAAACTTCGGCTGTCGGCGCTTGCGCTTGGCGCGACGATGCTTGTGGGCTGCGCCAGCTCCGGTGAGCAAACGGGACGCTCCGATCCTCTCGAAGGATTTAACCGCTCCATGTATAACTTCAACTACAACGTACTGGACCCGTATGTGGTTCGTCCGGTGGCAGTAGCATGGCGTGATTATGTTCCGCAACCTGCGCGTAACGGGTTAAGTAACTTTACCAGCAACCTCGAAGAGCCTGCGGTAATGGTGAACTACTTCCTGCAGGGTAATCCGTATCAGGGGATGGTGCACTTTACCCGCTTCTTCCTGAACTCCATTTTGGGGATGGGCGGCTTTATTGACGTCGCAGGCATGGCGAACCCGAAACTGCAGCGTGAACAGCCGCACCGGTTCGGCAGCACGCTGGGGCATTATGGCGTGGGATATGGCCCTTACGTGCAGTTACCGTTCTACGGTAGCTTTACGATCCGCGACGATGGTGGCGATATGGTGGATACGCTGTATCCGGTCCTGTCGTGGCTGACCTGGCCGCTGTCGGTGGGTAAATGGACGGTGGAAGGCATTGAAACCCGCGCGCAGCTGCTCGACTCTGATGGTCTGCTTCGCCAGTCTTCCGATCCATACATTATGGTGCGTGAAGCCTACTTCCAGAATCATGACTTTATTGCCAACGGCGGTAAGCTGAAGCCGGAAGAGAACCCGAACGCGAAGGCGATCGAAAACGAACTCAAAGATATCGATTCGGAGTAAATAAAAAAGGTGAGCGATGCTCACCTTTTTTGATTCAAGCGCGATTAGAACGCGTAGTTGAAGTTCATGCCGTACAGCCAGGCTTTACCTTCGGAAGAGAACTCATAAGGACCTTCCTTAAAGTTAACTTTTTGACCGTGCATATAAGAGATGCCGGCATCAACAGAGGCGTCTTTGTTGAATGCATAAGTCGCACCCGCGCTCAGCCAGAAGCGGTCCTGATCGGGAATGGAAATAGAACGTTTGTCAGCGGGTACCGGACTGTCATCGAAGGCAATACCGGTACGGAAGGTCCAGTTGTCATCCATATAGTAGGTAGTCCCCAGCGCGATGCGGTAAGCATCACGGAAGCTTTCATCTTTATAGAAGAGCGTGTCGCCATTGCTGTTGGTCGCCTTAAGTTCCTGGAACTGGCTCCAGCTGGTGTAGGTCAGGCTATAGTGGACAGCCCACTGTGGAGCCACTTTGTTATAACCTGACAGTTCCCACATTTCAGGGAGGTGCAGGCTCAGAGAGCCGCCAGTGGTTTGGCCATTGGTTCCCATCGGCAGACCGAAGTTGCCGAGGATCTGGTTATAAGCTGAAGGGAGGCTGCTCTTGTAATCGCCATCAAAGTCGATTTTAACTTCGGAACGGTAGGTAAAGCCGTAACGGTTGTTTTTATCGATTTCATAAAGGATACCGGCGTTCCAGCCAAAGCCCCACTCATCACCCTTCAGATACGCGATCTGAGTGTCTGCCGGGATACCCGCAACTTGACGCGCCAGGGCTGGCGGCAGTGCGCCTGAGCCCGCGACGACTTTGCCCAGGTCGCCCGCGTAGCGTTCGATCTTCGCTTTTGCATACACAGCGTCAAAGCCAACGCCGAAACTCCAGTGGTTATCCAGACGGTAAGCACCGCTCAGGTTCAGGTTCAGAGTTTCCAGGTCGGTTTTACCGCCGAAAGCCCCAGCTGCATAGTCGTTATTGAACTCGGTTGCTAAACCGTAGTTTGAGGTTACGGATGCGCCCCAGCCGAACTGGTCGTTAATCGGCGCCACGAAGTGCATGTTTGGAACCCATGCCGTTGGGGCAATGTTATCCGCTTTCAGATTGGCGCCTGTCGGTGAACGGCCAGAGATATCAACCCCTGGATCGACAAAAATAGCACCGGCAGAGAATGTCGGACGATCGAACATCATGATTAATGCAGGGTTGCGACTCGCGTTGCCCGCATCATCCGCAATAGCGCCTTCCCCGGAATACGCACGGCCAAGGCCAGAGGAAGAAAATTCGTTTAACTGAAAGCCCGCTGACCAGGCGGAAGTGGAGACGAGTGCCACTGCGACTGCCAGCGCAGTCTTGTTGAACAGGGTTTTCTGGCTCATGACCATAACCTCATTGAGTTATTTTTATTCAATAATTGTTACATACCGTAACAGGAGCGCGAAGTGTAGGGTCTGAGGTATGACAGACAAATCAGACCAGTGGCCAGAGTATAGGTCCGACCAGCCTGAATGTTGCAAGTTTGTTTATTAATATTTTCAAACATGTTTCGTGAAACGAGATCTGGTTGGCAAAATTGTGACCATCGCGACTCACCCAAAAGGGTGGTTTTTGTTTTAGATCATTTTTTAGTGTGATATTGGTCACTTATCCGATTTTGCGCCATTAACGGCTGGAGAGAGCCCGCGCCGGGGCGTAAAATAGCAGCATCGTGTTTATCTCGCGCGCTGCGCGAATACAGAGGAAATTGAGCTATGAGTAAATGCAGTGCTGATGAAACCCCGGTTTGCTGCTGTATGGATGTTGGTACCATCATGGACAACACCGATTGCACCGCCTCTTACAGCCGTGTATTCACCAACCGCGCTGACGCGGAAGAAACCCTGGCCGCGCTGAGCAAGCGTGCGCGTGATGTTGAATCCGATCCGTGTGAAATCAAGTCTACCTTTACCGAAGTGGAAGGCGGCGTGAAGCTGGACATCGACTTTGTCTTCGCCTGCGAAGCAGAAACGCTGATTTTCCAGCTGGGTCTGCGTTAATTTCTGCGGCCTGATGCCCTCACCCCGACCCTCTCCCACTGTACGGTCCGGGGACATGGTAGACAGGTGTTCGGGGACATGGTGAACACTTTTTAACATCCTTTACCCATGGTGATCGACTTTTTCTTCAGGTCGATCACCCCCACTTTCGTGCTGTACCACCACACTTCATAGCAGCCATCCTCCTGCGTCTCCTTCAGCCCCACCCGTTCTCCCCTGAACGCCTTTCCTGCATTCAGACTGGCTCCCTGTAAGCTCAGCTTCCCGCTGATATCCACTTTCCTGACCAGCACACCTTCATCGTATTCCGGGGGCGTCACGCTGCCGCTGTACTGCCGCCCAGACGGCTGATAGCGTGAGGCCGGGACCGCCATATCCAGCGCCTCGTGCGGGCGTTCAAGGTTATAGACCGTCCGCCAGTGGTCGAAGGCACGCTGCAGCTCGCCGCTGTCCGCGAACCATTTCCCCTGCAGCACTTCCGCCTTCAGGCTGCGGTGAAAACGCTCCAGCTTGCCCTGCGTCTGCGGATGATAAGGCCGGGAGTGGCCCACCCGGATACCGTGGCGCATCAGCCACAGCTCCAGCGCCGTCCAGGTGCCGGTGGTGTCGCCCCACGGTGAGCCGTTATCCATCGTCATCCGGTCCGGCAGGCCGTAGCGTTCAAAGACGCTGACCAGCTGTTGCTGCACGGTCTCACGCCGTTCATCGGTACAGTGTGTGAGGCACAGGGAAAAACGGGAGTGGTCGTCGAGCAGGGTGAGCGGATGGCAACGGCCGCCGCCAAAGGGGAAGTGCCCCTTAAAATCCATCTGCCAGAGCCGGTTCGGGGCGTCATGTTCGAACCGTCCGGTGGCCGGAATACCCGGAGCCGTGCCGGGCAGCAGGCCGTGACGGGCCATCAGGTTATGGACAGTGCTGAAGGCAGGCATACGGTGTCCCTGGTCTTCCAGCCAGCGCTTAATCTTGCGGGCGCCCCAGCGTTCATGACGCTCATGTGCCATGCGCAGCAGGGCGGTGACGTCGTCAGACGAGCGGTTGGGGGAATGATGCGGCGTGCGGGGGCGGTCCTGCAGGCCGGGTTCGCCCTCGACAGCCCAGCGCTGAAGCCACTTGTAGCCGGTAGCAGGTGAAATGCCGAAGCGACGGCAGAGGGAACGGATGTTCGCCCCGTCCTGCGAGGCGAACAAAACAAACTCGGTACGTAATGACATGGTATCTCTCGCATCCCAGGGCATAAGCGACTCCATAAACGGGTTCTTATGCCTTAGTTGTAAGTGTCTACCATGTCCCCGAACAAGTGTTCACTATGTCCCCGGACTGTACACCCACAGGGAGAGGGCGCAAACATTAAAAACGGTAACCTACGGGTTACCGTTTTGCTTTTACCTCGGAGCATTTTCTTTTTCTTCTCTGTGTTTTAGCTCGCACTTTTTCGTTTCCCTGATTGGCTGAATGTAAAAAAATGGTTAAGACTATTATCAGGTCAGACCACTTTATATTTGCGTAAATTTTTTACAGGGGAGTGTTATGAGTCAGGCATTACCGCTTATTACCCGTCAGGGCGATCGCATTGCCATAGTCAGTGGATTGCGCACGCCCTTTGCGCGTCAGGCAACGGCGTTTCATGGCATACCGGCCGTCGACCTGGGGAAAATGGTAGTGGGGGAGATGCTGGCTCGCAGCGAAATTCCGCCGGAGGTCATCGAACAGCTGGTGTTCGGCCAGGTTGTACAGATGCCCGAAGCCCCCAATATTGCGCGAGAAATCGTCCTCGGTACCGGGATGAACGTGCATACCGACGCCTACAGCGTCAGCCGCGCCTGCGCAACCAGTTTCCAGGCCGTGGCTAACGTCGCCGAAAGCCTGATGGCGGGCACGATTCGCGCCGGGATTGCAGGTGGGGCAGACTCCTCTTCGGTGCTGCCAATTGGGGTGAGTAAAAAGCTTGCGCGTATCCTGGTGGATGCCAACAAAGCCCGTACGACGGGTCAGAAACTCAAACTCTTCTCGCGTTTACGCCTGCGCGACCTTATGCCCGTACCGCCTGCCGTCGCGGAATATTCCACCGGCCTGCGCATGGGCGATACCGCCGAGCAGATGGCGAAAACCTACGGCATTACCCGTGAACAGCAGGATGCCCTGGCGCATCGTTCACATCAGCTGGCGGCAAAAGCCTGGTCGGAAGGCAAGCTGACCGACGAGGTCATGACCGCCTACATCCCGCCCTATCGCGAACCGCTCGCGGAGGACAACAATATTCGCGGCACCTCAACCCTTGCGGATTACGCCAAACTGCGTCCGGCATTTGACCGCAAGCACGGTACGGTGACGGCGGCGAACAGTACGCCGCTGACGGATGGTGCCGCCGCCGTGATCCTGATGACCGAATCCCGCGCGAAAGAGCTGGGCATCACCCCTCTGGGCTATTTGCGCAGCTATGCCTTCACCGCGATTGACGTCTGGCAGGACATGCTGTTGGGACCGGCCTGGTCCACGCCGCTGGCGCTGGATCGCGCGGGGCTGACGCTGGCTGATTTAACCCTGATTGATATGCACGAAGCCTTCGCCGCACAAACCCTGGCAAACGTACAGCTGCTGGCAAGCGAGCGCTTCGCGCGCGATGTGCTGGGCCGCGCCCATGCCACGGGCGAAGTGGATCAGAGTAAATTCAACGTGCTTGGCGGGTCTATCGCCTACGGACATCCGTTTGCCGCCACGGGGGCGAGGATGATCACGCAAACATTACATGAACTCCGTCGCCGCGGCGGCGGGTTTGGCCTTGTTACCGCCTGTGCGGCGGGCGGCCTCGGCGCAGCAATGGTTCTGGAGGCTGAATAATGGATATGCCATCTGCATTTAATCTGACGGTTCGCCTCGACAACGTGGCCGTTATCACTATTGATGTGCCTGATGAAAAGATGAATACCCTGAAGGCCGAATTTGGCGTTCAGGTGCGCGCGATGCTAAAGCAGATCCGCGACAACAAAGCCATTCGCGGCCTGGTGTTTATCTCCGCCAAGCCGGATAACTTTATCGCCGGGGCCGATATCAACATGATCGCCCGGGCGCAAAGCGCGCTGGAAGCCGAAGAGCTGGCGCGTCAGGGCCAGCAGGTGATGGCCGAGATCAACGGCCTGCCGATCCCGGTTATCGCAGCGATCCACGGCGCCTGTCTGGGCGGCGGACTTGAGCTGGCGCTGGCCTGCCACAGCCGCATTTGTACCGACGATGCGAAAACCATTCTCGGCCTGCCAGAGGTGCAATTAGGACTCCTGCCCGGTTCCGGCGGAACGCAGCGGCTGCCGCGCCTGGTGGGCGTCAGCACGGCGCTGGAGATGATCTTAACCGGTAAACAGCTGCGTGCCCGTCAGGCGCTGAAAGCCGGTCTGGTCGATGACGTCGTGCCGCAGTCCATTTTGCTGGAGGCCGCCGTTGAGCTTGCGCTGAAAGGGCGTCAGGCAAAACGTCCTCTGCCGGTTCGCGAGCGCGTGCTGGCCGGCCCGCTGGGGAGAGCGTTCCTGTTCAACATGGTGGGCAAAAAGACCGAACAAAAAACCAAAGGTAACTACCCGGCGGCAAAGCGGATCCTGGAGGTCATTGAGACCGGGTTGGCCCAGGGAAGCAGCAGCGGCTATGCCGCGGAGGCCAAAGCCTTTGGTGAACTGGCGATGACGCCGCAGTCCCGGGCGCTGCGCAGTATCTTCTTCGCCAGCACGGACGTGAAAAAAGATCCCGGCAGCGAGGCTGAACCCGCACCGCTGCGCGCCATTGGCGTACTCGGCGGGGGGCTCATGGGCGGCGGTATCGCGTTTGTTACCGCCAGCAAAGGCAAACTGCCTGTACGCATCAAAGACATTAATCCTAAGGGAATCAATCACGCGCTGCAGTACAGCTGGCAGAGCCTTGATCAAAAAGTCAAACGCCGCCATATCAAGGCAAGCGAGCGTGATAAAACCCTGGCGATGATCTCCGGTACGACGGATTACAGCGGTTTTGCGCACCGCGACCTGGTGATTGAAGCCGTATTTGAAGATCTGGCGCTTAAGCAGCAGATGGTGGCAGACGTTGAGCAACGCTGCGCGCCGCACACTATTTTCGCCTCCAATACGTCGTCATTACCTATTGGCGATATCGCGGCAAACGCCGCGCGTCCGGAGCAGGTGATAGGGCTGCACTTCTTTAGCCCGGTCGAAAAAATGCCGCTGGTGGAGGTTATTCCCCACGCGACCACCAGCCCGCAAACCATCGCCACGGTGGTCAAGCTTGCGAAGAAGCAGGGCAAAACGCCGATCGTGGTTGCAGATAAAGCCGGCTTCTACGTTAACCGCATTCTGGCTCCCTACATTAATGAAGCCATGCGGCTGCTGACGGAAGGCGAGAAGATCGAGCACGTCGACGAGTCGCTGGTGAAGTTTGGTTTCCCCGTTGGCCCAATCCAACTTTTGGATGAGGTGGGAATAGACACCGGCACTAAAATTATACCTGTACTGGAGGCGGCTTATGGCGATCGTTTTAGCCCGCCTGCAAACATTGTTTCTGCAATTTTGAAGGACGATCGCAAAGGCAGAAAAAATGAACGCGGTTTCTATCTTTACGGCGCGAAAGGGCGTAAAAGCAAGAAACAGGTCGACCCTTCGGTTTATGGGCTTATTTCGACCTCGGGGCAGGGAAAACTGTCCGCCGTTCAGTGTGCAGAGCGCTGCGTAATGATGATGCTCAATGAAGCGGCGCGCTGCTTTGGTGAAAAGGTCATCGGGAGCGCGCGCGACGGCGACATCGGCGCGGTATTTGGCATTGGTTTCCCGCCGTTTCTTGGCGGCCCGTTCCGTTATATGGATACGCTCGGCGCGGGTGAAGTGGTTGCGATCCTGCAGCGTTTGGCGTCGCAATATGGTCCGCGGTTCACACCGTGTGACGAATTATTGCAGATGGCGGAACGAGGCCAGACATTTTGGCCTGCAAGGGAAACTGTCCTCGTAAGCTGAGGTCAAAGAAGGGTAAATCCTAAAGTAAATGAACCTGTTCTGGCGATTTTGTAAACAGAGATTGACTATACTTACGCCATTGAGGTAAAAAACAGCGTTTCATTCACCGAATGGATCAGGCACAATGCCCGGCCATCGGGTTTTCTACCTCATAGCATCTATCGCGGGTAGTTAACGCCGGTGATTCTGGTTAACAAAAGCGGTGCAATATGCAAGTTTTTATCATGCGTCACGGCGACGCGGCACTCGATGCCGCCAGTGACTCAGTACGTCCTTTGACCGTCTGTGGCTGCGACGAATCTCGTCTGATGGCGAACTGGCTTAACGGTCAAAAAGTGGACATCGAGCGCGTTCTGGTGAGTCCGTTCCTGCGCGCAGAACAGACGTTGGACGTGGTAGGGGAGTGTATGAACCTGCCGTCCAGCGTGGATGTTCTTCCTGAACTCACCCCTTGTGGCGATGTCGGCCTTGTCAGCGCTTATCTTCAGGCGTTGTGCAATGAAGGTGTCGCTTCCGCGCTGGTCATTTCCCACCTGCCACTGGTTGGCTATCTGGTATCTGAGCTGTGCCCGGGCGAGACCCCGCCGATGTTCACGACATCCGCCATTGCCAATGTTTCTCTCGACGAAACGGGCAAAGGTGTCTTCAACTGGCAAATGAGTCCGTGCAATCTGAAGATGGCAAAAGCGATCTGACGTGACGTGCGATAGGGCGGGGAGCAATCAGCTTCCCGCCGTGCTGTCAGGGCAACTCTGGCGGCTGCCACTCTTCTACTTCTATCAACACCAGCAATGCGGCATCTCCGCCGTACTCTTTCGGTGCCTGATGAAACGCCATCACGTGCGGGTGCTGAGCCAGCCACAGCGGCGTCTGCTGCTTAAGGATATGTTTACCGTGGCCGTGCATCACGCAGGCGCAAAAAACATGCTCGCGGCGACAGGCGGCGATCAACGCCCCCAGCTCCTGTTTGGCCTGCATCTGCGTTAACCCGTGCAGATCGAGAAACAGCTCCGGCGAATAATCCCCGCGACGTAATTTTTTCAGCTCAAAATGGCTGACGTCTTCGCGCACGTACTTCACCGCGCCCTGCGTGTTAAGCAGCGGCTGAAATTCATCTGAAAAATAGTGGCTATTATCCGCCTGCTCCTGCAGCAGCCGTTTGACCGGGACTTCAGTGATTTTTTTACGCAGCGGGCGATGGACAATGGTGTCCTGCGCGATTTTACGCGTCCCGGTCATGAGCTGCCTGAACAGCGCCTGATCCTCCTCGCTGAGCGATGTTTTCTTTTTCATTCGTCATTCTCATCTCGTATTTCCGACAGTGTACCCGACTAAACGCATTTTTTAACCTCAAGCGGGACGCGTCATTGCTGATTTATCGCCGTCTTCATGGCAAACTAGCCGCCGAAAATTATGCGAGCATGCCCTGGAGGAAAGAGTGGATAAAATTTTTGTCGATGAAGCAGTAAACGAGCTGCATACCATACAGGACATGTTGCGCTGGTCGGTTAGCCGCTTCAGCGCCGCCAATATCTGGTACGGCCACGGTACCGACAACCCGTGGGATGAGGCCGTGCAGCTGGTGCTGCCGTCCCTCTATCTGCCGCTGGATATTCCGGAAGACATGCGCACCGCGCGCCTGACCTCCAGCGAAAAACACCGCATCGTTGAGCGCGTGATCCGCCGCGTCAACGAACGCATTCCGGTCGCCTACCTGACCAACAAAGCCTGGTTCTGCGGCCACGAGTTCTATGTTGACGAACGCGTGCTGGTGCCGCGCTCGCCGATTGGTGAGCTGATCAACAACCACTTTGAAGGCCTTATCGGCCATCAGCCGCAGCACATTCTGGATATGTGTACCGGCAGCGGCTGTATCGCCATTGCCTGCGCGTACGCCTTCCCGGAAGCGGAAGTGGACGCCGTCGATATCTCCACCGACGCGCTGGCGGTCACCGAGCACAACATTGAAGAGCACGGCCTGATCCACCACGTCACGCCAATTCGCTCTGACCTGTTCCGCGACCTGCCGACGCTGCAGTACGATCTGATCGTCACCAACCCGCCGTACGTCGATGCGGAAGATATGTCGGATCTGCCGAACGAATATCGCCACGAGCCGGAGCTGGGTCTGGCGTCAGGATCTGACGGCCTGAAGCTGACCCGCCGCATCCTGGCCTGCGCGCCGGATTATCTGACCGACGACGGCGTTCTGATTTGTGAAGTGGGCAACAGCATGGTACATCTGATAGAGCAGTACCCGGATGTGCCGTTCACCTGGCTTGAGTTCGACAACGGCGGTGACGGCGTCTTTATGCTGACCAAAGCGCAGCTGCTCGACGCGCGCGAACACTTCAGCATCTATAAAGATTAATCCAGCGGGCTTCGGCCCGTTTCACAACGCTCAAACACAAACAACAACATCGGAGCCGTGATGGCAGGAAACAGTATTGGACAGGTATTCCGCGTGACCACCTTTGGCGAGTCGCACGGGCTGGCGCTGGGCTGTATCGTTGATGGCGTACCGCCAGGCATCGAGCTGACCGAAGCCGATTTACAGCACGACCTTGACCGTCGTCGCCCGGGCACCTCTCGCTACACCACGCAGCGTCGCGAGCCGGACCAGGTCAAAATTCTCTCCGGGGTCTTTGAAGGCCGCACCACCGGGACCAGCATTGGCCTGCTGATCGAAAACACCGACCAGCGCTCCCAGGACTACGGCGCCATCAAAGACGTCTTCCGTCCGGGCCACGCCGACTACACCTACGAGCAAAAGTACGGCTTCCGCGACTATCGCGGCGGCGGACGTTCTTCCGCGCGTGAAACCGCGATGCGCGTCGCGGCGGGCGCCATTGCTAAGAAATACCTGCAGCAGAAATTTGGCATCGTTATTCGCGGCTGTCTGACCCAGATGGGCGACATTCCGCTGGCGATCAAAGACTGGGATCAGGTTGAGCAAAACCCGTTCTTCTGCGCCGATGCCGACAAGCTTGAGGCGCTGGACGAACTGATGCGCGGCCTGAAAAAAGAGGGCGACTCCATTGGGGCGAAAGTCACCGTGGTGGCGGACGGCGTCCCGGCGGGCTGGGGCGAGCCGGTGTTTGACCGTCTCGACGCCGACATCGCCCACGCGCTGATGAGCATCAACGCGGTGAAGGGCGTAGAGATTGGCGACGGCTTCGACGTGGTTGGGCTTCGCGGCAGCCAGAACCGAGACGAAATCACGAAGGCGGGCTTCCAGAGCAACCACGCGGGCGGCATTCTGGGCGGTATCAGCAGCGGGCAGCAGATTATTGCCAACATCGCGCTCAAGCCAACCTCCAGCATCACCGTGCCGGGCCACACGATTAACCGCGATGGCGAAGAAGTTGAGATGATCACCAAAGGACGTCACGATCCGTGCGTGGGGATCCGCGCGGTGCCGATCGCAGAAGCGATGCTGGCGATCGTGCTGATGGATCACTTCCTGCGCCAGCGCGCGCAGAATGCGGATGTGACGACCACCATTCCACGCTGGTAAACATGAAAAAAACCGCAATTGCTCTGCTGGCGCTGCTCGCCAGTGGAGCCAGTCTGGCCGCGACGCCATGGCAAAAAATCACCCACCCGGTCGCGGGAAGCGCGCAGTCTATCGGCGCCTTTTCTAACGGCTGTATCGTCGGCGCGCAGGAGCTTCCGCTGCAGTCGGATAACTATCAGGTGATGCGTACCGACCAGCGCCGTTATTTCGGCCACCCTGACCTGGTATTGTTCATCCAGCGACTGGGAAATCAGGTGCACAACCTGGGGCTGGGGACGATGCTGATTGGCGACATGGGCATGCCTGCCGGCGGGCGCTTCAACGGCGGGCACGCCAGCCACCAGACCGGACTGGATGTCGATATCTTCCTGCAGCTGCCGAAGACGCGCTGGAGCTCCGCCCAACTGCTGAAGCCGCAGGCGCTGGATCTGGTGGCGAGCGACGGCAAGCGCGTGGTGCCGTCCCTGTGGACGCGGGACATATCCAGCATGATCAAGCTGGCGGCGGAAGATAACGACGTTACGCGAATTTTTGTTAACCCGGCCATCAAGCAGCAGCTCTGCCTGGATGCCGGAACCGATCGCGACTGGCTGCGCAAGGTGCGTCCGTGGTTCCAGCATCGTGCGCACATGCACGTTCGCCTGCGCTGCCCGGCGAACAGCCTGGAATGTGAAGATCAGCCGCTACCTCCGCCAGGCGATGGCTGTGGGGCAGAACTGCAAAGCTGGTTTGAACCGGCAAAACCTGGAACCTCTAAGCCTGAGAAGAAGACACCGCCTCCGCTGCCGCCTTCCTGCCAGGCGCTACTGGATGAGCATGTACTTTAATGGATAATTTCGTCGATCTGTTTATGGTGTCACCGCTGCTGCTGGTGGTGCTGTTCTTTGTGGCGATGCTGGCCGGTTTTATCGATGCTCTTGCGGGCGGCGGCGGGTTGTTAACCGTCCCCGCGCTGCTGGCGGCGGGCATGAGCCCGGCGCAGGCGCTGGCCACCAACAAGCTGCAGGCCTGCGGCGGCTCGCTCTCGGCGTCGCTCTATTTTATCCGCCGCAAGGTGGTGAGCCTGGCCGACCAGAAGCTTAACATCCTGATGACCTTTATCGGCTCCACGTCGGGCGCGCTGCTGGTTCAGCACGTGCAGTCGGATATTTTGCGCCAGATCCTGCCGATTCTGGTCATCTGCATCGGGCTTTACTTCCTGCTGATGCCAAAGCTCGGTGAGGAAGACCGGCAGCGTCGCCTGCACGGCCTGCCGTTTGCCCTGATTGCCGGGGGCTGCGTCGGTTTTTACGACGGTTTCTTCGGCCCGGGGGCCGGCTCGTTTTACGCGCTGGCGTTTGTGACGCTGGCCGGGTTTAACCTCGCCAAATCCACCGCCCATGCCAAAGTGCTCAACGCGACCTCGAACGTCGGCGGCCTGCTGCTGTTTATCATTGGCGGCAAGGTCATCTGGGCTACCGGGTTTGTGATGATGGCGGGGCAGTTTCTCGGCGCGCGCGCGGGCTCGCGCCTGGTATTAAGCAAAGGGCAAAAACTGATTCGACCGATGATCGTTATCGTCTCGGCCGTAATGAGCGCCAAACTTCTTTATGACAGCCATGGACAGGAGATCCTCACCTGGTTGGGGATGCACTAATGAACAGTACGCATAAATACGAACAGCTGATTGAGATTTTCGACGGCTGTTTTGCTGACGATTTTAATACCCGTCTGATTAAAGGCGACGACGAACCGATCTATCTTCCTGCTGATGCAGAGGTTCCGTACAACCGCATCGTCTTTGCCCACGGCTTTTATGCCAGCGCGCTTCACGAGATTTCGCACTGGTGCATCGCCGGGAAAGCGCGTCGTGAGCTTGTGGACTTCGGCTACTGGTACTGCCCGGACGGGCGCGACGCCGCGACCCAGGGGCAGTTTGAGGACGTTGAGGTGAAGCCCCAGGCGTTTGACTGGCTGTTCTGCGTGGCGGCGGGGTATCCGTTTAACGTCAGCTGCGACAACCTCGAGGGCGACTTCGAGCCAGACCGTATCGTCTTCCAGCGCCGCGTGCACGCGCAGGTGATGGAATATCTTGATAAGGGCATCCCGGAACGCCCGGCGCGCTTTATCAAGGCCTTACAGAATTATTACCACACGCCGGAAATCACGGCGGAATGCTTCCCGTGGCCGGAAGATCTTTAACAGAGGAAAGAAGATGATCGCAGAATTTGAAGCACGCATTCTGGCGTTAATTGATGACATGGTGGAACACGCCAGTGATGATGAGCTGTTCGCCAGCGGTTATCTGCGTGGTCACCTGACGCTCGCGGTAGCCGAGCTGGAAGCGGGTGACGATCACTCTGCCGACGCCGTTCATGAGGAAGTGACCCGGAGTCTGGAGAAAGCCATTCAGGCCGGGGAACTCTCCCCGCGCGACCAGACTCTGGTGCTGGGCATGTGGGACAATTTGTTCGAGCAGGCTAAACGCTAGGTCATCGTATTTCGCCCGGTGGCGCTGCGCTTACCGGGCCTACGAATATCCCCTCTCCCTGTGGGAGAGGGTTTGGGTGAGGGGACCAGACCGCACCCTATTTAACCGTCTTCCCCTTCAGCAGTTTCCGCACCCACAATCGATTCGGATTCAGTCCCGCAAGCGTAACCCTGTCCAGCGGTAACGGCTCGTTGCTCATTTGCGCGGCTAACGCTTCGGCCAGCAGCGGCGCAGAGCACAGCCCGCGGGAGCCCAGCCCGCCCAGCATATACAGCTCCGGATAGACCGGCGCGCTGACCGCTTTATCCCGGTTATCAGCAAGGTCCTCATAGACCTCAAGCGTTGCCTCGTAGTCCGGCACGTTTCCCATCATCGGCAGGTGATCGCGGGTGGCGCAGCGCACGCCGCAGCGCGCGTCACCCGCGCTGACGTCAACCTCTTGCGCCCACGCCGCGTCCGGGAAGCAGTCAATCAGGCGCTGACGGTTTTGCGCCTGATCCTCCTCGCTGTAGCGCATTTCCGCCTCGCCGCGATGGTAGCTGGCCCCGATGCAGTGATGGCCGTTAGACGGGTTTTGCGGCGTCAGATAGCCGTCATAGCACAGCACCTGACGCAGCTGGTCGAGCTCAGGCGTGGTCGGGATATGGCTCACCTGCCCGCCAACCGGATACACCGGCAACGTCGCTGTCTGGGCAAACTGGCTGATGTGATGCCCGTTTGCCAACACGACGCTGGCATGGTTTGCCTCCTTGCCATCAGCAAAACGCAGGTGCCAGCGTTCTGTTCGGGACAGTGATTCAACCTTGTGGCCATACCGCACCGTCAGCCCGCGCGAGTGCGCCAGGGCAATGACCGCCGCGGTCAGTTCAGCCGGGCACAGCCAGCCGCCGAGCGGATACTGTATGCCCCCACACCCGGTTTCCACGCCAGCGGTGTCTTTCACCTCCTGCGCGCTTACCGCGCGGGCGATCTCTTCGGGCAGGCCCAGCGACAGCATCTGCGTGATTTTTTGCTGGCTCTTTTCATCCCAGCCGAGCTGCGTGACGCCGCACCAGCTATGGTCGAACGCCACCGGGAGCGCGTCATACAGGCGACGGGCGAAGGTAAACGCCGCAGGGAAAAACCGGAACAGGGCCGGGTCGTGCGCGCTTAAAAGCGGATAGAGCGCCCCCTGACGGTTGCCGGACGCGCCGCTTGCTGGCGCATCGTCAGCACAGTAGAGCGTGACTTGCCAGCCACGATGGAGAAGCGCGAGCGAGAGCAGGGCGCTGGCGATGCCTCCACCGACGATTGCCACCTCGCGGGCTGCGCTGGCGCGGCGAGCAAACCAGGGGGCCTGAGCGTGAACGTCCAGCGTCTGTTCCATCCTGCCGACCAGCATGTCGCGCTTGCGGCCAAAGCCCTTGGTCTTCTGCATGGTAAAGCCCGCTTCCTGCAAGCCTCGGCGGACAAAGCCTGCCGAGGTGAAGGTGGCAAGCGTTGCGCCAGGGCGGGCCAGTCGCGCCATCGCGCTAAACAGATGCTGGCTCCACATGTCCGGATTCTTGGCGGGGGCGAAGCCGTCAAGGAACCACGCGTCCACCGTCTGATTCATCGAATCATCGAGCGTATCGGTCAGCTCATTGATGTCGCCAAGCCACAAGTCAAGGGTTACGCGCCCGCCATTCAGAATCAGACGATGGCAGCCGCCGATGTGGGGCGGCCACTGCGCCTGAAGCTGCTCTGCCCAGGGCGCAAGCTCCGGCCAGCGCTGGTGGGCAAGCCGCAGATCGTGCGCGGTAAGCGGGAATTTTTCGAAACTGATGAAATGTAATCTTTGTAGCGTAGCCTCAGGGTGAGCAGCGTGGAACTGATTAAACGCCTGCCAGAGGGTTAAAAAATTCAGCCCGGTGCCGAATCCGCTTTCCGCGACCACGAACAGGCTCCGCGGGTGCGCCGGGAAGCGGCTGCTGAGCTGGTTTCCATCGAGGAAAACATAGCGAGTTTCTTCGAGTCCGTTATCATTAGAAAAATAGACGTCATCAAAATCTCGGGAAACAGGTGTACCCTCAGCGTTGAATTCGAGGTTGGCGGGTTGTATAGCGTTTTGTTTCACGTAAGTTACTCGTCTGACAGGCAGTGGCACGATCTTAACGATGTGAGTCCATCGGTGCAAATTTCCGCAGAAAATGTCTGATCGGACTTGTTCGGCGTACAAGTGTACGCTATTGTGCGACTCGAAACTTACTATAGTGCGACTTACAGAGGTATTGAATGAAACGTGCAGTGATTACTGGCCTGGGCATTGTTTCCAGCATCGGTAATAACCAGCAGGAAGTCCTGGCATCTCTGCGTGAAGGACGCTCCGGGATCACTTTCTCTGAAGAGTTTAAAGATTCAGGTATGCGCAGCCACGTATGGGGTAACGTCAAACTGGACACCACCGGTTTGATTGACCGCAAAGTGGTTCGTTTCATGAACGATGCCTCTATTTACGCTTATCTCTCCATGCAGGAAGCGATCAAAGATTCCGGCCTGAGTGAAGAGGTTTATCAGAACAACCCGCGCGTGGGTCTGATCGCCGGTTCCGGCGGCTCGTCAAAAGCGCAGGTATTCGGCGCTGACGCAATGCGTAGCCCGCGTGGTCTGAAAGCGGTAGGTCCGTACGTGGTCACCAAAGCCATGGGTTCTGCGGTTTCCGCGTGCCTGGCGACCCCATTCAAAATCCACGGTGTGAACTACTCTATCAGCTCCGCATGTGCGACGTCCGCACACTGCATCGGTAATGCCGTTGAGCAGATCCAGCTGGGTAAACAGGACATCGTATTTGCTGGCGGCGGCGAAGAGCTGGGCTGGGAAATGGCCTGTGAATTCGACGCGATGGGCGCACTGTCCACCAAGTACAACGAAACCCCGGACAAAGCCTCCCGTACCTATGATGCGCACCGCGACGGTTTCGTTATCGCCGGCGGCGGCGGTATGGTTGTGGTTGAAGAGCTGGAGCATGCCCTGGCGCGCGGCGCGCACATCTACGCTGAGATCGTGGGCTACGGTGCAACGTCTGACGGCGCCGACATGGTTGCGCCATCCGGCGAAGGCGCGGTGCGCTGCATGAAGATGGCGATGCACGGCGTTGATACCCCAATCGACTACCTGAACTCCCACGGCACGTCTACTCCGGTAGGCGACGTGAAGGAGCTGGGTGCGATCCGCGAAGTCTTCGGCGACAACAGCCCGGCGATTTCCGCAACCAAAGCCATGACCGGTCACTCTCTGGGTGCGGCTGGCGTGCAGGAAGCGATCTACTCTCTGCTGATGCTGGAAAACGGCTTTATCGCCCCAAGCATCAACATTGACGAGATGGACGAGCAGGCTGCTGGCCTGAACATCGTGACCAAACCAATGGACGCGACGCTGACCACCGTCATGTCAAACAGCTTCGGCTTCGGTGGCACCAACGCCACGCTGGTTATGCGTAAGCTGAAAGCATAAGCGTTTGAATGTATAGTATAAGGGAACCGGAAGGTTCCCTTTTTTTATGCCTCAACACGGAGTTATGCATGACGGCCGCTATCCCGGATAAACGTATCCCTTCCGGTAACCTCTCCCTTTTCCGTATCGCCTTTGCGGTATTCCTGACCTACATGACCGTAGGTCTGCCGCTGCCGGTGATCCCGCTGTTCGTCCATCAGGAGCTAGGCTATGGCAACACCATGGTCGGCATTGCCGTGGGCATTCAGTTTTTAGCCACGGTATTAACCCGCGGATACGCCGGACGGCTGGCAGATCAGCACGGCGCTAAACGCTCGGCGATACAGGGGATGTTTGCCTGCGGGCTGGCGGGCGGGGCGTGGCTGCTGGCGGCCCTTTTGCCGCTCGATGCCGCCTATAAATTTGCGCTGCTGGTGCTGGGCCGCTTAATCCTTGGCTTCGGCGAAAGCCAGCTGCTGACCGGCACCCTGACCTGGGGAATGGGGCTGGTGGGGCCTGCGCGTTCCGGCAAGGTCATGTCCTGGAACGGCATGGCCATCTACGGCGCGCTGGCCGCCGGCGCACCGCTTGGACTGCTCATCAACAGCCAGTTTGGATTTGCGGCCCTGGCGGCAACGACCATGGTGCTTCCGCTGGTGGCGTGGGCGTTTAACGGCTCGGTGCGTAAGGTGCCCGCGCACAAAGGGGAGCGTCCTTCCATGTGGAGCGTGGTTGGTCAAATCTGGCAGCCGGGCCTTGGCCTGGCGCTGCAGGGCGTGGGGTTTGCGGTCATTGGCACCTTCGTCTCGCTCTATTTCATGAGCCGCGGCTGGGCGATGGCCGGTTTTACGCTGACCGCATTTGGCGGCGCGTTTGTGCTGATGCGCGTGCTGTTCGGCTGGATGCCGGATCGCTTTGGCGGCGTGAAGGTGGCGGTGGCGTCCCTGATGATTGAGACCGTCGGCCTGCTGCTGCTTTGGCAAGCGCCGGTTGCCTCCGTTGCGCTGCTGGGTGCCGCGCTCACCGGCTGCGGCTGCTCGCTGATCTTCCCGGCGCTGGGTGTGGAAGTCGTGAAGCGCGTGGCCCCGCAGGTGCGCGGGACGGCGCTCGGCGGCTATGCGGCGTTTCAGGATATCTCGTACGGCGTTACCGGCCCGCTGGCCGGGGTGTTAGCCACCTCGTTTGGCTACCCGTCCGTCTTCCTGGCCGGTGCGGTTTCAGCGGTAGTGGGGATTGTGGTGACGCTGGTGGCGTTTCGCAGAACGTGAGCCGTTGTTGCCGGGGGCGGCTGCGCCTTGCCCGGCCTACGGTTCGAGCCGTTGTAGGCCCGGTAAGCGCAGCGCCACCGGGCAAATCCTCAGGCAACCAGCCAGAAAATCGCCAGCGCAACAAGCAGTGCAATAAACATCAGTCCCGGACGCGCAGAGAGCGTTCTGAACGTCTCGACGACCGGCGCAAACAGCGGGCTGTAGATTGGCTGAATATTTCTCACCTCCGGCACGCCGCCTTCGCGCTCGGCGCGGCGAACGAAGATTTGGTTGAGCAAATCCTGCACCTGGGCGGTAGTCAGCACCGTCTGCGGCGTGGCCTGCCAGTTTTGCTGGGCGTAATCCCGAATCACCTCAAACTCGTGCGGCTCAAGCGGCTGCTTCAGCGCGGCCTGCACGGTATGCAGGGTCGGGGCGCTCTGGGTGCTGAGCGTCTGGCGCGCCTGGAGCCAGGTCACCAGATGGGTAAACTGTTTGGCCGGGATCAGCTCGCCCGCCTTCACGCCGGACAACTCCAGCATGGATTGCCAGATGAGCTTTGTCGGCTCGCCGGTAGCCGCGGCCAGCTTGGTCACCATCTGCTTGAGCGTGTTGTGCTCGGCGGGCAGCAGCGGGCGCTCGGTCGCCGGGCGCACCTGAGGCTGTGGAATCGACAGCTCGTTGTTCTGCAGCAGCGTCAGCACGGTTTTGAGCTGGTCTGGCGTCAGCTGGCCAAGGGCGGTCTGACCATACTGCTGGCGGATAAAATCACTCACCGCCTGGCGGTTATTTCCCTGGCCAAGCAGCTCCGTCAGCTGAGAAACAATCTGGCGCGTGGTGTGGTTTTGCTGAGCGGTCGTAATACGCTGGTTCAGGTTTTGCTCGGCCGCAGGGAAATGGCGCGACTGCAGCGGTGCGTCGTTCTTCACGCCTAAATCATGCTTTACCCCGGCCCAGACTTCCGCATTTTGCTGGGAAGTCAGCGCAATCAGGCGCGTGATCAGTCGCTCCAGCACGGTGCGCTGTTGCGTGGATAGCGGCTGTTCACCGGCAACGTTTGGCGTGACGGGGCCTTCACCCGGAGGGCGTGGCGGCGTACCTGAAATGGGCTGCATCGTCAAAAATCCTTAAAGTCAAAACTCAGCGTAAACCTGGCAGACGTATATGCCTGGCGGCCAGATTATGGCACACTTGACAGGTTTTCTTCCTCTCAAACAGGTACTCAGACGTGAAAATCCTCGTTGATGAAAATATGCCTTACGCCCGCGAGCTGTTTAGCCGCCTGGGTAACGTTAAGGCTGTCCCTGGTCGCCCGATCCCGGTCAACGAACTGGATGATGCAGACGCGCTGATGGTGCGCTCGGTGACCAAAGTAAATGAGGCATTGCTCGCCGGTAAGGCGATTAAGTTCGTTGGTACCGCTACGGCAGGGACCGATCATGTGGACGATCGGTGGCTGGCGCATGCCGGGATTGGTTTTTCCGCGGCGCCGGGCTGTAACGCGATTGCCGTCGTGGAATACGTTTTCTCCTCGCTGCTGATGCTGGCCGAGCGCGACGGTTTTGCGCTGAAAGACCGCACCGTGGGGATTGTTGGCGTGGGTAACGTCGGCGGCCGCCTGCAAAAGCGCCTTGAGGCGCTAGGGATCCGCACGCTGCTGTGCGATCCGCCGCGCAAAGACAACGGCGACGACGGGGATTTCCGCTCGCTGGACGAGCTGGTTGAAGAGTGCGACGTGCTGACTTTCCACACGCCGCTGTTTAAAGAGGGGCCGTATAAGTCGCTGCATCTGGCCGACGCGGCGCTGATCCGCCGTCTGAAGGCTGGCACTATTCTGATAAATGCCTGCCGGGGGCCGGTGGTGGATAACGCCGCGCTGCTGGCGTGTCTGAACGAAGGACAAGACCTCAGCGTGGTGCTGGACGTCTGGGAGCCGGAGCCGGATCTCAACGTTGAGCTGCTTAACAAGGTGGACGTAGCCACCGCCCATATCGCCGGTTATACCCTTGAAGGGAAAGCCCGCGGCACGACGCAGGTCTTCGAAGCCTACAGCGCTTTTATCGGCCATCCGCAGCAGGTCGCGCTGGATACCTTACTTCCCGCGCCTGAGTTTGGCCGCATAACCCTGCACGGCCCGCTCGATCAGGCAACGCTGAAAAGGCTGGTGCATTTGGTGTATGATGTGCGCCGCGATGATGCGCTGCTGCGTAAAGTGGCGGGGATCCCGGGTGAATTTGACAAGCTGCGCAAGAACTATGTTGAGCGCCGCGAGTGGTCTTCCCTGTATGTAATGTGCGACGACGCGTCGGCGGCGACGCTGCTGCACAAGCTGGGGTTTAACGCCGTTCATCACCCGGCGCATTAATGTCTTCTTAATGCTCCCTGTTGGATACTCCGACAGGGACGCTTTTTTATTTCTGGAGTAAACCACCATGTCTGAAGGCTGGAACATTGCCATTTTAGGTGCCACGGGTGCCGTGGGCGAAGCCCTGCTCGAAACCCTTGCCGAGCGTCAGTTCCCGGTGGGCGATATCTATGCGCTGGCGCGTACCGATAGCGCGGGTGAGCATCTGCGTTTTAACAGTAAATCCGTGATGGTCCAGGATGCAGCAGAGTTTGACTGGACCCAGGCGCAGCTGGCGTTTTTCGCCGCGGGCGCTGAAGCCACTGCCGCGTACGTTGAAGAGGCGACCAACGCGGGCTGCCTGGTGATCGACCTGAGCGGCCTGTTCTCCATGGAGCCGGACGTGCCGCTGGTGGTGCCGGACGTGAACCCGTTCGTGCTGGCTGACTACCGCAACCGTAACGTCATTGCGGTACCGAACAGCCTGACCAGCCAGCTGCTGACCGCCCTGAAACCGCTGATCGACGACGGCGGCCTGTCGCGCATTACCGTCACCAGCCTGCTGTCCGCCTCTGCTAACGGCAAAAAGGCCGTCGACGCGCTGGCCGGGCAGAGCGCTAAGCTGCTGAACGGTATCCCGATTGATGAAGATGATTTCTTTGGCCGCCAGCTGGCGTTCAACATGCTGCCGCTGCTGCCGGATCGCGAGGGTTCCGTGCGCGAAGAGCGTCGTATCGTCGATGAAGTGCGTAAAATTTTGCAGGACGATGGCCTGATGATCTCTGCAAGCGTCGTGCAGTCCCCGGTCTTCTACGGCCACGCGCAGATGGTTGGCTTTGAAGCGCTGCGTCCGCTGGCGGCGGAAGAAGCGCGCGATGCGTTTGGCCGCGGTGAGGACATTGTTCTTTCTGAAGAGACCGAGTTCCCGACCCAGGTCGGCGACGCCACCGGTAGCGCGCATCTTTCCGTTGGCTGCGTGCGCAACGACTACGGAATGCCGGAGCAGGTTCAGTTCTGGTCGGTTGCCGACAACGTTCGCTTCGGCGGCGCGCTGATGGCGGTCAAAATCGCTGAAAAACTGGTGCAGGAGTATCTGTACTGATGTCAGACCTGGAACAAAAGCCGGTCCATAGAATTGCCCTCGGCATTGAGTACGACGGCAGCAAATATTATGGCTGGCAGCGTCAGAATGAGGTGCGCAGCGTCCAGGAAAAGCTGGAGAAAGCGCTCTCTCAGGTGGCAAACGAGCCGATTAACGTCCTGTGCGCGGGACGTACGGACGCGGGCGTTCACGGCACGGGGCAGGTGGTTCACTTTGAAACCACCGCCGTGCGCAAGGACGCCGCCTGGACGCTGGGTGTAAATGCGAATTTGCCTGGTGACATTGCGGTGCGCTGGGTGAAAGCTGTGCCGGATGATTTTCACGCGCGGTTCAGCGCCACGGCGCGCCGTTATCGCTACGTCATCTACAATCAGCGTCTGCGTCCGGCGGTGTTAAGCCAGGGCGTGACGCACTTTTATGAACCGCTCGACGCTGAACGCATGCATCGTGCGGCGCAGTGTCTGATTGGTGAAAATGATTTTACGTCGTTTCGTGCGGTGCAGTGTCAGTCCCGCACGCCGTGGCGTAACGTCATGCACATTCACGTCAGCCGTTTTGGCGCGTATGTGGTGGTGGATATCAAAGCCAATGCCTTTGTACATCATATGGTTAGGAATATTGTGGGTAGCCTGATGGAAGTGGGCGCCGGACACCAGCCGGAGAGCTGGATTGCAGACCTGCTGGCAGCGAAGGACAGAACGCTGGCGGCAGCCACGGCGAAAGCGGAAGGGTTGTATCTGGTGTCGGTAGACTATCCGGATCGGTTTGACCTGCCAAAACCGCCAATGGGCCCGCTATTTTTAGCGGACTAAACAAAGGTGCAATTAGGGCTTAGACAATATGGACGTAATTCGTTTTTTAATTGATTTCATCCTGCATATTGATGTTCACCTGGCGGAGCTGATCGCGCAGTATGGCGTCTGGGTTTATGCCATTCTGTTCCTCATTTTGTTCTGTGAAACCGGGCTGGTTGTTACCCCGTTCCTGCCGGGGGATTCACTGCTGTTCGTTGCCGGGGCGTTATCGGCGTTACCGACTAACGATCTGAACGTGCATCTTATGGTGGTGTTGATGGTGATTGCCGCGATTATCGGTGATGCGGTCAACTATACGATTGGCCGGGTATTCGGTGAGCGGCTTTTCAGCAATCCTGATTCGAAAATTTTCCGTCGCAGCTATTTAGATAAAACCCATGCGTTTTATGAACGCCATGGCGGAAAAACCATTATCCTTGCGCGCTTTGTGCCTATTGTGCGTACATTTGCACCGTTTGTGGCGGGAATGGGGCATATGTCCTATCGTCATTTTGCGATGTATAACATCGTGGGGGCGCTGCTGTGGGTGCTGCTGTTTACCTATGCCGGCTACCTGTTTGGCGATCTTCCGATCGTTCAGGAAAATCTTAAGTTACTGATTGTAGCGATAATTGTGCTTTCCGTACTGCCTGGCGTTATCGAAATCATTCGTCACAAACGTGCGGCGGCTAAGCAAGCGAAGTAAATGCACGCTGGCGGTTCGACCACTTTTTTATCCAAAGTTTCGGGCTGTTATGTTTTAATGTGCAACATTCATGGTCTGTTGGAGGCAAAAATGGCATTATTCGCCTCTTATAGCAAAACTGGCATACGACCAGGTTCAGGCAGAAAGGTTATCAATGAGCTGGATTGAACGAATTAAAAGCAACATTACCCCAACGCGCAAAGCGAGCATTCCTGAAGGGGTATGGACGAAGTGTGATAGCTGCGGTCAGGTACTGTATCGCGCAGAGCTGGAACGCAACCTTGAGGTGTGTCCGAAGTGTGACCACCACATGCGTATGTCGGCGCGCAACCGCCTGCATAGCCTGCTGGACGAAGGCTCTCTGGTAGAGCTGGGCAGCGAGCTTGAGCCAAAAGACGTGCTGAAGTTCCGCGATTCCAAAAAATACAAAGATCGTCTGGCCTCTGCACAAAAAGAGACCGGCGAAAAAGACGCGCTGGTCGTCATGAAAGGCACCCTGCACGAGATGCCGGTTGTTGCCGCTGCGTTTGAGTTCTCCTTTATGGGCGGCTCGATGGGCTCCGTGGTCGGTGCGCGCTTCGTGCGTGCCGTTGAGCAGGCGCTGGAAGACAACTGTCCGCTGATCTGCTTCTCTGCCTCCGGCGGTGCGCGTATGCAGGAAGCGCTGATGTCGCTGATGCAGATGGCGAAAACCTCTGCAGCGCTGGCGAAGATGCAGGAGCGCGGTCTGCCGTACATCTCCGTGCTGACCGACCCAACCATGGGCGGCGTCTCCGCGAGCTTCGCGATGCTGGGCGACCTGAACATCGCTGAGCCAAAAGCGCTGATCGGCTTTGCCGGCCCTCGCGTTATCGAGCAGACCGTTCGTGAAAAGCTGCCGCCGGGCTTCCAGCGCAGTGAGTTCCTTATTGAGAAAGGCGCCATCGACATGATCGTCCGCCGTCCGGAAATGCGCCTGAAGCTGGCGAGCATCCTGGCGAAGCTGATGAATCTGCCCGCGCCGAACCCGGATGAGCCGCGCGAAGGCGTGGTGGTACCGGATCAGGAACCCGAGGCCTGATAACTGAAAAGGGCAGGGCCGGTTGGCGCTGCCCTTTTGCTTTCTAATCTGTTAATGACAACCGGGCATTATGGAAAATAAAAGCATTCCCCAAGCCACGTCGCCCCTGGCCGCGTGGCTTTCTTATCTGGAAAACCTGCACAGTAAAACCATCGATATGGGGCTTGAGCGCGTGAGCCAGGTTGCGGCGCGTCTTGATGTGCTCAAACCGGCGCCTTTCGTGTTCACCGTCGCGGGGACCAACGGTAAAGGCACGACCTGCCGCACGCTGGAATCCGTCCTGATGGCGGCAGGTTACCGGGTTGGCGTTTACAGCTCTCCACATCTCGTCCGCTACACCGAGCGGGTGCGCGTGCAGAACCGCGAGCTGCCGGAATCCGCACATACGGCGTCGTTCGCGGAAATTGAAGCCGCACGCGGTGAGATCTCATTAACCTATTTTGAATACGGCACCCTGTCGGCCCTGTGGCTGTTCAGGCAGGCTCAGCTGGATGTGGCGATCCTTGAGGTTGGTCTCGGCGGACGTCTTGATGCGACCAATATCGTGGATGCGGACGTGGCGGTGGTGACCAGCATCGCGCTGGATCATACCGACTGGCTGGGACCGGATCGTGAAAGCATTGGCCGCGAGAAGGCCGGCGTTTTCCGGGCAAACAAACCCGCCGTGGTGGGCGAGCCGGATATGCCGCACACCATCGCGGACGTGGCGAACGAGAAGGGCGCGCAGCTGCTGCGCCGCGGCGTTGACTGGCAGTTTGAGGTTCAGGAAAACGGCTGGAGCTTTAGCGATGCGCAGGGCGCGCTGGACAACCTGCCGCTGCCGCAGGTACCGCAGCCGAATGCCGCCACCGCGCTGGCGGCACTGCGCGCCAGCGGGCTCGCGGTTAGCGAGCAGGCGATCCGCGACGGCATTCAGAATGCTATTCTGCCCGGCCGTTTCCAGATCGTCAGCGAGTCACCGCGCCTGATTCTCGATGTGGCGCATAACCCGCATGCGGCGGCGTATCTCGCGGGACGTCTCAAATCGTTACCAAAAACCGGGCGCGTGCTGGCGGTTATCGGTATGCTTCATGATAAAGATATCGGCGGGACGCTGGCCTGCATGGAGAGCGTGGTCGATAGCTGGTATTGTGCTCCTCTGGAGGGGCCGCGCGGCGCGACGGCCGAGCAGCTGATGGAACATCTCGGCAAAGGCGCAATCTACAGTAGCGTGGCGCAGGCCTGGCATGCCGCGATGGTGGATGCTAAACCAGAAGATACCGTGCTGGTGTGTGGTTCATTCCACACGGTGGCACATGTCATGGAAGTGATGGATGCGGGGAGAACCGGTGGCGAGTAAGTTTCAGAACCGTTTAACAGGAACCATTGTGCTGGTCGCGCTCGGGGTGATTATTCTCCCGGGTCTGCTCGACGGGCAGAAAAAGCATTATCAGGATGAGTTTGCCGCGATTCCGCTGGTGCCGAAACCGGGTGACCGCGATGAGCCGGACATGCTGCCCGCGGCGACGCAGGCGCTGCCTGCTCAGCCACCGGAAGGGGCGGCGGAAGAGGTGCGCGCGGGCGATGCCGCCGTACCGTCGCTCGATCCGTCTCGCCTGGCGGCCGCGAGCAGCAGCGATATCGATCCTGTTCCGGTCGAGCAGCCTAAACCGGTTGAAAAACCGAAGCCGGTTGAGAAGCCGCAGCCGAAACCGCAGCGGGATAAAGCCGCAGAGCAGCTGGCTGCCGCGTCAGAGACCCCACCGCCGGCAAAACAAGACGCGGCTCCGACCGGAAAAGCCTACGTGGTGCAGCTCGGCGCGCTGAAAAATGCCGATAAGGTCAACGAGGTCGTGAGCAAACTGCGCAGTGCGGGATACCGTGTTTACACTTCACCTTCCACGCCGGTACAGGGTAAAATTACCCGTATCCTCGTGGGGCCAGAAGCATCCAAAGATAAGCTTAAAAATTCACTCGGTGAGCTGAAGCAGATCTCCGGCCTGAGCGGCGTGGTGATGGGCTACAGCGCGAACTGATAAGAACTTACCCAACCCCGGAGTGGTTTGCTCCCTCTCCCTTGAGGGAGAGGGCTGGGGTGAGGGGGAGTAGACGTTCATAGAAACGTCAAAACGACCGGGGGCGTTGATTATTTTTTCAGCGCCTTTTTTATTTACGCGCGGGAAGGAAATCCCTACGCAAACGTTTTCTTTTTCTGTTAGAATTCGCCCCGAACTGGATGACAGGGCGTTAAATCGTGGGACATATATGGTCTGGATTGATTACGCCATCATTGCGGTGATTGGTTTTTCCTGTCTGGTTAGCCTGATCCGTGGCTTTGTTCGTGAAGCGTTATCGCTGGTGACCTGGGGTTGTGCTTTCTTTGTCGCCAGCCATTACTACACTTACCTGTCTGTCTGGTTCACGGGCTTTGAAGATGAACTGGTCCGAAATGGAATCGCTATCGCGGTGCTGTTTATCGCAACGCTGATAGTCGGCGCTATCGTGAATTACGTGATAGGTCAGCTGGTCGAGAAAACCGGTCTGTCAGGAACGGACAGGGTGCTCGGGATCTGTTTCGGGGCGTTGCGAGGCGTGCTAATTGTGGCCGCGATCCTGTTCTTCCTGGATACCTTCACCGGGTTCTCCAAAAGCGAAGACTGGCAGAAATCGCAGCTCATTCCTGAGTTCAGCTTCATCATCAGATGGTTCTTTGACTATCTGCAAAGCTCGTCGAGTTTTTTGCCCAGGGCATAAACCCTGAGATGTGGCTTAACGAGGAAAAGACGAATGTGCGGTATTGTCGGTATCGCCGGTTTCATGCCGGTAAACCAGTCGATTTATGACGCGTTAACGGTGCTTCAGCACCGTGGGCAGGATGCTGCGGGTATCATCACCATTGATGCAAACAACTGCTTCCGTTTACGCAAGGCGAATGGCCTGGTAAACGATGTGTTTGAAGCCCGCCATATGCAGCGTCTGCAAGGTAATATGGGGATCGGTCACGTTCGTTATCCTACTGCTGGCAGTTCCAGCGCCTCTGAGGCACAGCCTTTCTACGTCAACTCACCGTATGGCATCACCCTTGCTCATAACGGCAACCTGACCAACGCGCACGAGCTGCGTAAAAAGCTGTTCGAAGAGAAACGTCGCCACATTAACACCACCTCTGATTCTGAAATCCTGCTCAATGTGTTCGCCAGCGAGCTGGATAACTTCCGCCACTACCCGCTGGAAGCAGAAAACATCTTTGCTGCCATTGCCGCGACCAACCGTCAGATCCGCGGCGCGTACGCCTGCGTGGCAATGATCATCGGTCACGGCATGGTCGCCTTCCGCGATCCAAACGGCATCCGTCCACTGGTGCTGGGCAAACGCGACCTCGGCGATGGTCGCACCGAGTATATGGTTGCCTCTGAAAGCGTGGCGCTGGATACCCTGGGCTTCGAATTCCTGCGCGACGTTGCGCCGGGCGAAGCGGTCTATATTACCGAGAAGGGCCAGCTGTTTACCCGCCAGTGTGCCGACAACCCGGTCAGCAACCCGTGCCTGTTTGAATACGTTTACTTTGCCCGTCCGGATTCCTTCATCGACAAGATCTCCGTCTACAGTGCCCGCGTCAACATGGGCACGAAGCTGGGCGAGAAGATTGCCCGCGAGTGGGACGATCTCGACATCGACGTGGTTATTCCTATCCCGGAAACCTCCTGCGATATCGCCCTGGAGATTGCCCGCATTCTGGATAAGCCATACCGTCAGGGCTTCGTGAAGAACCGCTACGTTGGCCGCACCTTTATCATGCCGGGCCAGCACCTGCGTCGTAAGTCCGTGCGCCGCAAGCTGAACGCCAACCGCGCGGAATTCCGTGACAAGAACGTCCTGCTGGTGGATGACTCCATCGTTCGCGGCACCACCTCTGAGCAGATTATCGAGATGGCGCGCGAAGCGGGTGCAAAGAAAGTTTACCTGGCCTCTGCCGCGCCGGAAATTCGCTTCCCGAACGTATACGGTATCGATATGCCAACCGCCAACGAGCTGATCGCTCACGGGCGTGAAGTGGATGAAATTCGCCAGATCATCGGCGCTGACGGCCTGATTTTCCAGGACCTCAACGACCTGATTGACGCCGTGCGTGCCGAGAACCCGGAAATTCAGCAGTTTGAATGCTCCGTGTTCAACGGTATTTACGTGACTAAAGACGTTGACCAGCAGTACCTCGACTATCTTGATTCGCTGCGCAATGACGACGCCAAAGCCGTTCAGCTGCAAAACGATCTCGAAAGCTTAGAGATGCACAACGAAGGTTGATGCGCCTGCAGGTGAGGGCGTATGCCCTCGCTTGCAACTCCCCGCAAAATCCTGCACAGTCTGCCCTGAAATCAGTAAGGGCGAAAATCATGAAACGACTCATTGTTGGGCTCAGCGGCGCCAGCGGCGCCATTTACGGCGTACGTCTGCTACAGATTCTGCGTAACGTGGCTGATGTCGAAACCCATCTGGTGATGAGCCAGGCGGCGCGGCAGACCCTCTCTCTTGAAACCGATCTCTCCCTGCGCGATGTTCAGGCACTGGCTGACGTGGTTCACGATGCCCGCGATATCGCCGCCAGCATCTCCTCTGGCTCGTTTAAAACCGCCGGCATGGTTATCCTGCCCTGTTCAATTAAAACGCTCTCCGGCATTGTGAACAGCTATACCGATACCCTGGTAACCCGCGCCGCGGATGTGGTGCTGAAGGAGCGGCGTCCACTGGTGCTCTGCGTGCGGGAAACGCCGCTGCACCTGGGCCATCTGCGCTTAATGACGCAGGCAGCCGAGCTGGGGGCCGTCATCATGCCGCCGGTCCCGGCGTTTTACCATCGCCCAGCCTCGCTGGATGATGTGATAAACCAGACCGTTAACCGCGTGCTGGATCAGTTCGACATCGACCTGCCTGAAGATCTCTTCACCCGCTGGCAGGGAGCCTGATTCTGTGCACAAGCCGCGTGCATAAAAAAAAGACGTTGCCCTGTTTCAGGGCAATTATGCAACGGCGATCATATCCTCGACATTTAATTCGTTTTTTCCATTTTTCTCTCTCCGGTTCGTTCGGCAGACCTGCTATCTTTCACCATTAAGGCAATATCGCAACGTTTTATTAACATATTTAACGTCGAAGTTTTGACCCGACGGCAATGTGGCATAAGACCTGCAAGATGAAGCCTGCAACACAACACAATACATAATAAAATCACGGTACTTGAGGGTAAATGTATGAAGAAGACGGTTCTGGCTCTGTCTTTGCTCGTGGGGTTAAGTGCGGCAGCAGGTAGCTACGCAGCGCTTCCACAGACGGTTCGTATCGGTACAGACGCAACCTACGCGCCATTCTCTTCCAAGGATGCGAAAGGCGATTTCGTGGGGTTTGATATCGATCTGGGAAATGAAATGTGCAAACGCATTGCGGTGAAATGCACATGGGTGGGCAGCGACTTTGACGCGTTAATCCCGTCGCTGAAGGCCAAGAAAATCGACGCCATTATCTCTTCTCTCTCCATCACCGAAAAACGCCAGCAGGAGATTGCCTTCTCTGACAAGCTGTACGCCGCGGATTCTCGCCTGATTGCGCCGAAAGGCTCCCCGATTAAGCCTACCATCGACTCGCTGAAGGGCAAGCACGTCGGCGTGCTTCAGGGCTCGACCCAGGAAGGCTATGCCAATGCCAACTGGCGCGAGAAGGGCGTCGACGTGGTGGCTTATCAGAACCAGGATCTGATTTACTCTGACCTGGCGGCAGGCCGTCTGGATGCGGCATTCCAGGATGAAGTCGCCGCGAGTGAAGGCTTCCTGAAGCAGCCTGCGGGGAAAGACTTCGCGTTTGCGGGCCCGTCGGTGAAAGACAAAAAGTACTTTGGTGACGGCACCGGGATTGGCCTGCGCAAGGATGATACCGAGCTGAAAGCCGCCTTTGACAAAGCCTTTGCAGAGCTGCGTAAAGACGGTACTTACGACAAACTGGCGAAGAAATACTTCGACTTCAACGTCTACGGTGAATAATGCCTGGCGGTGACGCACCGACACGGTGCGTTACGGGAGCGGTTGATCCAATACGGTGCAAGCATTGCACCGTATTGGATCGCTTTGTGCATACTTACGCATTTATAATGCAAAAATTCCCGCCTGAAGGGCATTAATCTTTGCCTGACGGAGGGGATTAATGGCACATTAGCACCACCCCGTCGTCGTAAAAATCCCGTATGAAGACAGTTTGTTGAGGACAAATATGAAAAAACTCGTGTTGTCACTATCTCTGGTACTGGCCTTTTCCAGCGCCACCGCGGCATTTGCAGCCATACCGCAGAAAATTCGCATTGGTACCGATCCAACCTACGCGCCGTTCGAATCGAAGAATTCAAAGGGTGAACTGGTCGGTTTTGACATCGATCTGGCCAACGAGCTGTGCAAACGCATCAAAGCAGAATGTACCTACGTTGAGAACCCGCTGGATGCGCTGATCCCATCCCTGAAAGCGAAAAAAATCGACGTAATCATGTCCTCCCTCTCCATCACCGAAAAACGCCAGCAGGAGATTGCCTTCACCGACAAGCTCTACGCGGCCGACTCTCGTCTGGTGGTGGCAAAATCGTCTGACATTCAGCCAACGCTGGAGTCCCTGAAGGGCAAACGCGTCGGCGTGCTGCAGGGCACCACGCAGGAAACCTACGGCAACGAACACTGGGCGCCGAAGGGGATTGAGATCGTCTCCTATCAGGGCCAGGAAAATATCTACGCTGACCTGACGGCGGGCCGTATTGACGCGGCATTCCAGGATGAAGTCGCGGCAAGCGAAGGCTTCCTGAAAACGCCGCCAGGTAAAGATTACAAGTTTGGCGGCCCGTCCATTAAGGACGTGAAGCTGTTTGGCGTGGGCACCGGTATGGGCCTGCGCAAAGAAGACAACGAGCTGCGTGAGGCGCTGAACAAAGCGTTCGCTGAAATGCGCGCTGACGGCACCTACGACAAGCTGGCGAAAAAGTACTTTGATTTTAACGTTTACGGCGGCTAATCGCCCCGTCAAATAACGTGCGGCCCCTCCCGTAGCGGGAGGGGATAAGACACGGTTCCACCACTCACGATACGACAGGGCTCGCGGTATGCTGTACGGATTTTCTGGCGTTATTTTACAGGGCGCGCTTGTCACCCTTGAGCTGGCTATCAGCTCCGTGGTGCTGGCGGTGCTGATAGGTCTGGCGGGCGCAGGGGCGAAGCTTTCGGCTAACAAACCGCTGGCGCTGATTTTTGAAGGCTACACCACGCTGATTCGCGGCGTTCCCGATCTGGTGCTGATGCTGCTTATCTTTTACGGTCTGCAGATTGCGCTGAACAGCGTCACGGACGCGCTGGGTATGGGACAAATTGATATCGACCCGATGGTGGCCGGTATTATTACCCTCGGTTTTATCTACGGCGCCTACTTCACCGAAACCTTCCGCGGCGCTTACATGGCCGTGCCGAAAGGCCACATTGAGGCGGCAACGGCATTTGGTTTTACCTCTTCACAAACGTTTCGTCGGATCATGTTCCCGGCCATGATGCGCTATGCGCTACCGGGTATCGGCAACAACTGGCAGGTTATCCTCAAAGCGACGGCGCTGGTCTCGCTGCTCGGCCTGGAAGACGTCGTGAAAGCGACTCAGCTGGCGGGCAAGAGCACCTGGGAGCCGTTCTATTTCGCGGTGGTCTGCGGCGTGATCTATCTGGTCTTTACGACCGTCTCCAACGGCGTGCTGCTTCTGCTCGAGCGTCGCTACTCCGTGGGTGTGAAGAGGGCTGACCTGTGATTGAGATTATTCAGGAATACTGGAAATCGCTGCTGTGGACGGACGGCTACCGCTTTACAGGCGTTGCGATCACGCTCTGGCTGCTGATCTCCTCCGTGGTGATGGGCGGTATTCTGGCGGTGTTTCTCGCCATTGGCCGCGTGTCGAACAATAAACTTATCCAGTTCCCGATCTGGCTGTTTACCTACGTGTTTCGCGGTACGCCGCTGTACGTGCAGCTGCTGGTGTTCTATTCGGGGATGTACACGCTTGAGATCGTAAAAGGCACCGAGATGCTGAACGCGTTCTTCCGCAGTGGCCTCAACTGTACGGTGCTGGCCTTAACGCTCAATACCTGCGCCTACACTACCGAGATTTTCGCCGGGGCCATTCGCTCTGTGCCTTACGGTGAAATTGAAGCGGCGCGGGCGTACGGTTTTTCCTCCGTGAAGCTTTACCGCTGCATTATTCTGCCGTCGGCGCTGCGCATCGCCTTACCGGCGTACAGTAACGAAGTGATTTTGATGCTGCACTCCACCGCGCTTGCCTTTACCGCGACGGTGCCGGATCTGCTCAAAATCGCGCGCGATATTAACTCCGCGACCTATCAGCCGTTTACCGCGTTTGGCATTGCGGCGGTGCTCTACTTAATTATCTCTTATGTATTGATTAGCCTGTTCCGTAAGGCTGAAAAACGCTGGTTGCAGCATATAAAACCCTCTTCGACGCACTGAGAAAGATGATGGCTGAGAACAAATTAAACGTTATTGATTTGCACAAACGCTACGGCGAACATGAAGTGCTGAAAGGGGTGTCGCTGCAGGCTAACGCAGGCGACGTAATCAGTATCATCGGCTCATCCGGCTCGGGTAAAAGTACCTTCCTGCGCTGCATTAACTTCCTCGAAAAGCCGAGCGAAGGCTCGATTGTGGTGAGCGGGCAGAATATTAACCTGGTCCGTGACAAAGACGGCCAGCTGAAGGTCGCGGATAAGCATCAGCTGCGCCTGCTGCGCACGCGTCTGACGATGGTGTTCCAGCACTTCAACCTCTGGAGCCACATGACGGTGCTGGAGAACGTGATGGAAGCGCCGATTCAGGTGCTGGGCCTGAGCAAGCAGGAAGCCCGCGAGCGCGCGGTGAAATACCTGGCGAAAGTGGGTATCGACGAGCGCCAGCAGATAAAATACCCGGTGCACCTCTCCGGCGGCCAGCAGCAGCGTGTCTCCATCGCGCGCGCGCTGGCGATGGAACCCGAGGTGCTTTTGTTCGACGAACCGACCTCCGCGCTCGACCCGGAACTCGTTGGCGAAGTGCTGCGCATTATGCAGAAGCTGGCCGAAGAGGGCAAAACGATGGTGGTGGTGACGCACGAGATGGGCTTCGCCCGCAACGTCTCGAATCACGTGATTTTCCTGCATCAGGGGAAAATTGAAGAGCAGGGCCATCCGGACGAGGTCCTGGCGAATCCGCAAAGCCCGCGCTTGCAGCAGTTCCTTAAGGGATCGTTGAAGTAGGTAGGCCGCGGTGCCGCCTAATCGCCCGGTGGCGCTGCGCTTACCGGGCCTACTGGCTGGGTGTTCTCCCTCTCCCCGTGGGAGAGGGCCGGGGTGAGGGCATCAAGCCGCACCACACTCCAGCCGATACACCCAGTCGTCGTAACGCACGCCGTCAATCTCATATGCCTTTTCCAGCACCTGCGTGCGCACAAACCCCGCCTTCTCCAGCACCCGCACCGACCCACCGTTGTCCGCCAGCACGTACGCGTTAATCGCCTTCACGCCGGTCTGGTTAAACGCGTAATCGCACACCGCGCGCAGCGCCTCGCTGGCGATACCTTTTCCCTGCGCGGCTGGCACCACCGTATAGCCGATATCGGCCTCTTCACGATTCTCAGGGCTGATTTGCAGCCCGATATCGCCAAGCGGTGTCTCCTCATCCCGAAAACGGATCACGAAAACATGCTCGGCCATCAGGCGCGCGGCAAACACGCGTCGGGTCTCTTTTTCCGGCGCGATGGCGGCCATGTAGCGCATGATGCGGCGATCCTCACGCAGCGAGCGGAAGAAGGCCCAGTCGGTGGGTTCGAAAGGGGTGAGGAGAAGCCGGGGAGTGGTGAGGGTAGCCATTGTTACGCCATTTCTTCGGAACATGGCCTGTCACTGTACCATATTCACCGCACCACATCCCCCAGCGCCTCTTCTAATTCATACCAGCGGAACGCAAACCCGGCCGCTTCAAGCCGTTTGGGGAGCGCCCGTTGGCCGCCTAATACCAGCACGGATGCTTCGCCCATCATCAGGCGAATCACCGTGGCGGGCACGCGTAATATCGCCGGGCGGTGCAGAGCACGTCCCAGGGCATGAGCAAACTGTTCATTACGCACCGGATAGGGCGCAACCATGTTAAACGGCCCGCGCAGATCGTTATCCAGCAGCCAGAGGATGCCGTTGACCATATCGTCGATATGGATCCAGGCCAGATACTGACGGCCGTTGCCAATGGGGCCGCCGAGTCCCAGCTTAAACGGCGGAAGCATTTTGCCCAGGATGCCGCCTTTCGGCGCGAGCACCACACCGGTCCGCAGCAGGCAGACGCGGGTGTTATCGCTCTGGGCACGACAGGCGATGCGCTCCCATTCGGCGCAGAGCTTATGGGTAAATTCGTTATGGGGCGGCTCTTCCTCGGTCACCACCACCTCGCCGAGATCGCCGTAATAGCCCACGGCTGACCCGGAAATCAGCACCGAAGGCGGCGTGTGGCTGTTGCGGATCAGCTCGACCAGCTTTTCGGTAATGTTCCACCGGCTGCTGCATAACAGCTGTTTTTGCTCTTCCGTCCAGCGCTTGTCGGCGATGGGTTCACCCGCGAGGTTAATGACGGCGTCAAAACCGTCCAGATTTTGCTGCTCGGCCAGATTTTTCCAGATATCGACACCGGCCCCCAGCACCTGACGCGCTTTCTCCGGGCTGCGCGTGACCACGGTAATGTCGTGATGCAGGGCCTGCAGACGCGCAATAAGGTGACGACCAATCAGGCCCGTACCGCCGGTCAGCAAAATCTTCATACAACCTCCAGGTTTACGCCTGGCGCCGCCAGCTTAGCGTCATGGAGACGGAATCGGCGTAGCGCAGGGCGTGAAGTTTATCGATCTCAACTTCAGCATAAGTGACCCAGTGATGTTCGCGTGCGATATCGAGCACATCCTGAGTTAATTTTTCCAGCAGAGAGAAGCGGTTATTTTCCACAAACTGGATAATGTTTTTGGTGATTGTGCGGTAGTTCAGCGCGTCGTTGATGTCTTCGCTGGCCCGCGCTTTGTCTGCGGGGTAGTGGATCACCACGTTAATGACAATATCCTGGCGGTTAGCGATCTCTTCCTCTTTGATACCGATGAAGGTACGCAGGCGTAAATTTTTTATACGAATAATGGCGTCTGGCTGTGACATTGCAGGTCTTCTCCGTGTCAGTATTTCCTGCTCATCATACATGAGAGGTTCGCAGGCACCCAGCCTCATAGGGGGCTAAATTTGCTGGATTTTTTGCATCGCCCGCTCGGTGGCCGGGCGGGTCCGGATGCGCTCAAACCAGTTGTTCACCGCCGGGTAAGAGGTTAAGTCAATTCGGTGTTTTTCATGCGTATTCACCCACGGCCAGCAGGCGATATCGGCAATGCTGTAGTGATCGCCCCCGAGCCACGGCGTTTTCTCCAGTCGACGATTCAGAACGTCATAGAGCCGCTGAGTCTCGACCTGATAGCGCTCTATCGCGTATGGAATAGGCTGCGGGGCGTAGGCGGTAAAGTGATGATTTTGCCCCAGCATGGGGCCCAGCCCGCTCGCCTGCCAGAAAAGCCACTGCAGGGTATGGTGACGCTCGCGCAGTTCGCCGCTCAGCAGCTTGCCGGTTTTTTCCGCCAGGTAGAGCAAAATTTCCCCGGATTCAAACAGGCTCAGCGGTCTGCCTCCGTCCGCCGGCTGGTTATCAATAATGGCCGGAATTTTATTATTCGGCGAGATAGCCAGAAAGAGAGGGCTGAACTGTTCGCCTTTGCTGATATCCACGCGAATGATCCTGTAATCCAGCTCGGCTTCTTCAAGAAAGAGGGTGATCTTATGGCCGTTTGGGGTTGGGGCATAATAAAGGTCGATCATTCTCAACTCCTGTCCATGCGAAGAGGGGTGCCATGAAAATGAGTATAGGTGGTTGTTGTAAATCGTGAGTTTTCATCAAGTGACAGCGAGGCAAAGAGATTATATGTTGAGTAAAAACCGATCAGCCGATGAGGATGTTATGAACCAGCCCGTAATCACGTTATGGTCCGATGCGAATTTCTTTTCTCCCTATGTTATGAGCGTATACGTTGCGTTGGCCGAAAAAGGACTCACTTTTACGCTGAAGACCGTCGATCTTGACGGCGGTGAACACCTCAAACCGCAGTGGCAGGGCTATGACCTGACCCGACGGGTACCGGTGCTCGAGATTGACGGTTTCGCCCTGAGCGAATCGTCGGCGATTGATGAATATCTGGAAGATCGCTTCGCGCCGCCTGAGTGGGAGCGCATCTATCCTCACGACCTGCAAAAACGCGCGCGGGCGCGGCAGATCCAGGCGTGGCTGCGTAGCGACCTGGTCCCTGTTCGCGTGGAACGCTCGACGGACGTCGTGTTTGCCGGGGTGAAAAAGCCGGCGCTCAGCGCAGAAGGCCGTGAAAGCGCGCAAAAACTGATTGAAACCGCGACCTCGCTGCTTGCCCACGGCAACCCAAACCTGTTCGGGGAGTGGTGTATCGCCGACGCCGATCTGGCGCTGATGCTCAACCGCCTGATCCTCAACGGCGATGCGGTGCCGCAGCTGCTGGTGGATTATGCCGCGTTTCAGTGGCAGCGTGCCTCCGTGCAGCGCTATGTGGCACTCTCGGCCAAGCGCGCGGGCTGATAAGCCCTGACGCTTCAGGTATCATGGGGGCAGTCTGTTTTCCCAAGGAGTGACTGATGAAACTGATGTTCGCGTCGGATATCCATGGATCGCTGCCCGCGACCGAGCGCGTCCTCTCCCTGTTTGCACAAAGCGGCGCGCGGTGGCTGATTATTCTGGGAGATGTGCTCAATCATGGCCCGCGCAACGCGCTGCCGGAGGGCTACGCGCCTGCGCAGGTGGCGGAAAAGCTTAACCCGCTTGCCTCGCGCATTATCGCCGTTCGCGGCAACTGCGACAGCGAGGTGGACCAGATGCTGCTGCATTTTCCCCTTACCGCACCGTGGCAACAGGTGCTGCTCGAACAACACCGCCTGTTTCTGACCCACGGGCATCTTTTTAGCCCCGATAATCTCCCGCCCCTCGCGGCTGGCGATGTCCTGGTTTACGGTCATACTCATATTCCGGTTGCGGAAAAACGCGGTGAGATTTATCACTTTAATCCGGGCTCTGTCAGTATGCCGAAAGGCGGATATCCTGCGAGCTACGGCATGCTGGATGGAAATACCCTGAGCGTTATCGCACTTAATGATCAGCAAGTTATTGCGCAGATAGCGATTAATCCGTAAGTTACACCACAACTGCAAACGCGCCGAAAGAGCGCTTAGAAGAGAAGGTTTCCCGATGGTGGAGCAGAGTCATTTGGCAAGTACAGAGTGGGTTGACATTGTCAGCGAAGAGAATGAAGTGATCGCGCAGGCCAGCCGCGAACAGATGCGCGCGGAGCGTCTGCGCCATCGCGCAACGTACATCGTTGTGCATGACGGCATGGGAAAAATTCTGGTTCAGCGCCGCACGGACACCAAAGATTTTCTCCCGGGGATGCTGGATGCCACCGCGGGCGGCGTCGTCCAGGCGGATGAAGTGCTGCTGGATTCCGCGCGTCGGGAAGCAGAAGAAGAGTTAGGCATTGCCGGCGTGCCGTTTGCCGAGCACGGGCAGTTCTATTTCGAAGATGAAAACTGCCGCGTCTGGGGCGGGCTGTTTAGCTGCGTCTCGCACGGCCCGTTCGCCCTGCAGGAAGAAGAGGTGAGTGAAGTCTGCTGGATGACGCCGGAAGAGATTACCGCGCGCTGCGACGAGTTCACGCCGGATTCCTTAAAAGCGCTGGCGCTGTGGATGACCCGCAACGCCAAAAACGAATCGACTAAATCAGAGAAAGAGGAAGAGGCGGAGTAAGCTTCAGCAACTCTCTCTCACGCACAGACTGGACGCGATGGGCTTTTGATCGCGCCAGTCTCCGCCATTCAGGCGCTCCAGCAGCGCTTTCCCGGCCTCAATGCCAATCTTACGATGCGGTACCGCCATCGTCGTCAGCGGCGGCTGACAGACGCGGCTGACGTCGCTATCGCCAAAGCCAACCACAGCCAGATCGTCCGGCACCTTGATTCGCCTGCGCTGGCACTCGTACAGCGCGCCGCAGGCCAGCTCGTCGGAGACGCACACCAGCGCATCCAGCTCCGGCCACGCCAGCAGGAATTCAGGCAGCTGCGCCGCGCCGGTTGAGAAGCTCGGCGGCATCGCCGCGTTAATGACCCGGTTCGGCGACATATGGTGGCGAAGCATGGCTTTGTACCAGCCCTGAAGATGCTGCTGGAAAATCCACTGCTCCTGGTTGGCGCACAGCAGGCCTATATTTTGATAGCCGCGCCTGATGACCATTTCCGTGAGCTCATACATGGCCGCCACGTTATCAATGCCGATGTTCATATCAATCGGATCGGCGCGCATGGCGCCCATCTCCATTACCGGAATAGAGGCATTTTTCAGCCAGTGGCGAACTGTATCGGTATGTTCAACGCTGAGCAGGATTGCGGCCGCAATGTTCGACGCCAGCAGCGTCTCCAGCAATTTCTCCTCCTGCTCAAGGCGATGCTGGGACTCTGCCAGCATGATCTGATACCCGGCGGGCTGCAGCACCTGCTGCAGCCCGGCGAACATCTCCGAGCAGCCGGCTTCGGAGAGGTTGGGTACGACCATGGCTATCGTCCAGGACGAGGCCGAGGCCAGCGCGCTGGCGGCAAGATTAGGCATATAGCCCAGCTCCTGTACGGCAGCGTCAATTTTTTCACGTAGTTTATCGGAAACCTGTTCGGGGGTGCGGAGTGCACGGGACACGGTCATCGTGCCCACACCGGCAAGCTGTGCGACATCGGCGAGTGTCACTTTACCAGTACTGCGCCGTTTTCGGGTTAGAGACATACACCTTCCTGCTGACCAGACGCGTTCTTCTTTTCCTTCGCTTCACGTGACAGGCAGTATACGCCTTAAATCCCTTTTTTTGCTGTGATTTAGCACCGTGATTGCAATTTGATAGCGCTATCACATTTCTGCATGTTAAGCATTGGTAGCGCTATCTTTGTGATCGCGATCGCAGTCAATTATCGATGCGTTGAATAAAGTTTGCTCATCTTAAGCGTGTCGCGGGAGTGAAAAGTGCTCAAAAAATGGATATATGATACAACCATCACGCTGCAGGAGAGCGTGGAAGACTGGCCGCAGGCGCTGGAACTCTGCGCGCAGCCGCTTTTGGATTTGCAGGTGATTGAGCCTGAATACGTCACGGCCATCATCCAGCAGCACCACGCGTTAGGACCCTATTATGTGCTGGCACCAGGGCTAGCCATGCCGCACGCGCGGCCGGAGGAAGGTGCCAAAGGACTGGGGCTGTCGTTATTAAAACTAAAGCAGGGCGTCTCGTTTGGTGCCGGTGAGTTTGACCCTGTCGACGTCATTATTATGCTCGCGGCGCCCGACAAAAATAGCCATATCGAGATGATCTCATCGCTGGCTGAATTATTTTCCAGCGACGAAGATATGGAAAAACTGCATCAGGCGAATACCCTGGAGGAAATTAAAACGATTATTGACCGCTTCTGATTTAATTCTTTAATCCGATTATTCACAACATTACGCGTCGGCGTGATGGGGCGTACTCTACTCAAAATAAGGGGACAACAATGAAAATCATGGCTATTTGCGGTTCCGGCCTGGGCAGCAGTTTTATGGTCGAAATGAACATTAAAAAAGTGCTGAAAAAGCTGGAGATTGACGCTGAGGTTGAACATTCCGATCTCTCCTCAGCCACGCCGGGCGCGGCCGATCTGTTCGTGATGGCTAAAGACATTGCCGCCAGCGCCAGCGTCCCGGAAAGCCAGCTGGTGGTGATCAACAACATCATCGACATCAACGAGCTTGAAGCGCAGCTGCGCGCCTGGTTCGAAAGACAATAACCCTGATAAGGCGAGGTGGATATGTTTATCCTTGAAACGCTGAATTTCGTTGTTGATATTTTAAAAGTCCCTTCGGTGCTGGTCGGTTTAATTGCGCTTATTGGTCTGGTTGCGCAGAAAAAAGCCTTTTCGGACGTGGTGAAAGGGACCATTAAAACCATTCTCGGCTTTATTGTGCTGGGCGGCGGCGCCACGGTGCTGGTGGGGTCGTTAAATCCTTTGGGCGGCATGTTTGAGCACGCCTTTACGATCCAGGGCATTATTCCAAACAATGAAGCGATTGTGTCGATAGCGCTGGAAAAATACGGTGCAGCGACCGCGCTGATTATGGCCTTCGGGATGGTGGCGAATATTATCGTCGCGCGCTTTACCCGCCTGAAGTACATCTTCCTCACCGGGCACCACACGTTTTACATGGCGTGCATGATTGGCGTGATCCTGACGGTCGCGGGCTTTGAGGGCGTGGGGCTGGTCTTTACCGGCTCGCTGATCCTCGGCCTGATCATGGCCTTCTTCCCGGCGATTGCGCAACGCTACATGAAGCGCATTACCGGCAACGATGAAATTGCCTTCGGCCACTTTGGCACGCTGGGCTACGTGCTGTCCGGCTGGATTGGCAGCAAGGTCGGCAAAGGATCCCGCTCAACGGAAGAGATGAACCTGCCGAAGAACCTGAGCTTCCTGCGCGACAGCTCGATCTCCATCTCCCTGACCATGATGATTATCTACCTGATCATGGCGGTGAGCGCCGGGCGCGAGTACGTTGAAGCCACCTTCAGCGGCGGCCAGAACTACCTGGTTTACGCCATCATCATGGCGATCACCTTCGCGGCAGGCGTCTTCATCATCCTGCAGGGCGTGCGCCTGATTCTGGCAGAAATCGTTCCGGCCTTTACCGGCTTTTCGGAAAAGCTGGTGCCCAATGCGCGCCCCGCGCTGGACTGCCCGGTGGTGTATCCGTATGCGCCAAACGCGGTGCTGATTGGCTTCCTGTTCAGCTTCCTCGGCGGAATTGTGGGGCTGTTCATCTGCGGCCAGTTTAGCTGGGTGCTGATCCTCCCGGGCGTGGTGCCGCACTTCTTCACCGGCGCAACGGCGGGCGTGTTCGGTAACGCCACCGGCGGGCGTCGCGGGGCCATGATTGGCGCCTTTGCTAACGGCCTGCTGATCACCTTCCTGCCCGTTCTGCTGCTGCCGGTGCTGGGCGCCATTGGCTTTGCCAACACCACCTTCTCGGACGCCGACTTCGGCGCGGTTGGGATTGTGCTCGGCAACCTCGCGCGCTTCCTGTCGCCGCTTGCCATCACCGGGCTGGTTGTGGCGCTGTTCGCGCTGCTGGTGGCGTACAACGTCTTCGCAAAAAACAGACCTGCGGGCGGTAACGCGCAGGAAGACACCGGAGCCAAATCATGAATGAGAAAGAGATAACCGAACTCGCGCGTCAGATCCGTCTTGAGACGCTGAAATCCCTGACGCAGCTGGGCTTTGGCCACTACGGCGGCAGTATGTCGGTGGTTGAAACCCTGGCCGTGCTGTACGGCGCGGTGATGAAGATTGATCCGGCGGATCCGGACTGGCCGGAGCGAGACTACTTTGTGCTGTCAAAAGGCCATGCGGGCCCCGCGCTCTACAGCACCCTGGCGATCAAGGGCTACTTCCCGACAGAAGAGCTGAGCACGCTCAACCAAAACGGGACGCGCCTGCCGAGCCACCCGGACCGTCTGAAAACGCGCGGCGTAGATGCTACCACCGGTTCGTTGGGACAGGGGATTTCCATCGCCGGCGGCATGGCGCTCTCCCACAGGCTGGCCGGACGGCCGAATCGGGTCTTCTGCATCGTCGGCGACGGCGAGCTGAACGAGGGGCAGTGCTGGGAGGCCTTCCAGTTTATCGCGCACCATCGTCTGAACAACCTGACGGTGTTTGTGGACTGGAACAAACAGCAGCTCGACGGCGAGCTGGACGAGATCATCAGCGCGTTCGACCTCGAGGGGAAATTCCGTGCCTTTGGCTATGACGTGGTGACGGTGAAAGGGGATGACATCCCGGCATTGCTGGAGGTGACGTCGCGGGTACCGGAGGCCGATGCGCGTCCGCTGGTGGTGATCCTGGACAGCATCAAAGGGCAGGGGGTGCCCTACCTGGAGCAGCTCAGCAATTCGCACCACCTGCGGTTAACCCCGGAGAGCAAAGCGGCCCTTAACGAGACGATTCGCCAACTGGAGGCTTCACATGATTAAGGTTGCACCGGCAGGACAGAAAGACGCCGTTGAGATGCGTAAGGTCTACGCGGGCTTCGTGGCAAAGCAGATTGAGGCCGGAAGTGACATCATTGCGCTGGAAGCAGATCTGATGAGCTCGATGGCGATGGACGGCGTGGCGCGCGATTATCCGCAGCACGTGATTAACTGCGGCATTATGGAGGCCAACGTGATCGGCACCGCGGCGGGGCTGTCGCTTACCGGGCGTAAGCCGTTCGTGCACACCTTCACCGCGTTTGCCAGCCGCCGCTGCTTTGACCAGCTGTTTATGTCCCTGGACTATCAGCGCAACAACGTGAAGGTGATCGCCTCAGACGCGGGCGTGACGGCCTGCCACAACGGCGGAACGCATATGTCGTTCGAAGATATGGGCATCGTGCGCGGTCTGGCACACTCGGTGGTGCTGGAGGTGACCGACGCGGTGATGTTCGAAGACGTGCTGCGCCAGCTTATCGATCTTGACGGCTTCTACTGGGTGCGGACCATCCGCAAGCAGGCGCCGAGCGTGTATGCGCCGGGCTCCACCTTCACCATTGGTAAAGGCAACGTGCTGCGCGAAGGCTCCGATATTACCCTGATCGCTAACGGCATCATGGTGGCGGAAGCGCTGGAGGCGGCGCGTCAGCTGGAACAGGAGGGGGTCAGCGCGGCGGTCATCGACATGTTTACCCTGAAGCCCATCGACCGGATGCTGGTGAAAAACTACGCCGAGAAAACCGGGCGTATCGTCACCTGTGAAAACCACAGCATTCACAACGGGCTGGGATCGGCGGTGGCGGAAGTGCTGGTGGAAACCTGCCCGGTTCCGATGCGGCGGGTGGGCGTCAAGGAGCGTTACGGGCAGGTGGGAACCCAGGACTTCCTGCAGAAGGAGTACGGCCTGACGGCGCATGACATTGTCTCGGCGGCGCGAGAGCTGCTGTAATAAAAAAGGCGACCGTGAGGTCGCCTTTTTGTTGCCCGGTGGCGCTCACGCTTACCGGGCCTACGGTCCTGTAGGCCGGATAAGCGAAGCGCCATCCGGCAAGACCTTACAATTACTGCTGCTGCGAAGACTGGATTGCCGTCAGCGCGATGGTGTAGACGATATCGTCTACCAGTGCGCCACGAGACAGGTCGTTCACAGGTTTGCGCATGCCCTGCAGCATCGGCCCGATGGAGATCAGGTCGGCAGAACGCTGTACCGCTTTATAGGTGGTGTTACCGGTGTTCAGATCCGGGAAGATGAACACGGTAGCGCGACCCGCAACCGGCGAGTTCGGCGCTTTGGATTTCGCAACGTCAGCCATGACCGCGGCGTCGTACTGCAGCGGACCGTCGATCATCAGGTCAGGACGTTTTTCCTGCGCCAGACGGGTCGCTTCACGCACTTTCTCTACGTCGCTACCTGCACCCGAGGTGCCGGTGGAGTAGGAGAGCATCGCCACGCGCGGTTCGATACCGAAGGCAATCGCGGAGTCCGCGGACTGGATAGCGATTTCTGCCAGCTGCTCTGCGGTTGGATCCGGGTTGATCGCGCAGTCGCCGTAAACGTAAACCTGTTCAGGCAGCAGCATGAAGAACACGGAAGAAACCAGAGAGCTGCCCGGTGCGGTTTTGATCAGCTGCAGCGGTGGGCGAATGGTGTTTGCGGTGGTGTGAACCGCACCGGAAACCAGACCGTCAACTTCGTCCTGCTCCAGCATCAGCGTGCCGAGAACCACGTTGTCTTCCAGCTGCTCACGCGCAACGGCTTCGGTCATGCCTTTGCCCTTACGCAGCTCAACCAGACGGGCAACGTAGCTTTCGCGAACCACTTCAGGGTCAACGATTTCGATGCCCGCGCCCAGCTCAACGCCCTGAGAGGCCGCCACGCGGTTGATCTCGTCCGGGTTACCCAGCAGCACGCAGGTCGCGATGCCGCGCTCTGCACAGATAGCCGCCGCTTTAACGGTACGCGGTTCGTCGCCTTCTGGCAGAACAACGCGTTTGCCCGCTTTACGCGCCAGCTCGGTCAGCTGGTAACGGAAGGCTGGAGGAGACAGACGGCGGCTGCGCTCGGAGGTCGCGGTCAGGGATTCGATCCAGTCGGCGTTGATGTAGCCCGCAACGTATTCCTGCACTTTCTCGATACGCTCGTGGTCATCAACCGGCACTTCCAGGTTGAAGCTCTGCAGACTCAGGGAGGTCTGCCAGGTGTTAGTGTTCACCATGAAGACCGGCAGGCCGGTAGCGAACGCGCGTTCGCACAGCTTGCTGACGCGTGGGTCCATCTCGTAGGCACCGGTCAGCAGAATCGCACCGATTTCCACGCCGTTCATCGCGGCCAGGCAGGCTGCAACCAGCACGTCAGGACGGTCTGCGGAGGTTACCAGCAGGGAACCCGCGCGGAAGTGTTCCAGCATGTGCGGAATGCTGCGCGCGCAGAAGGTCACGGACTTCACGCGGCGGGTGTTGATGTCGCCTTCGTTAACGATGGTCGCGTTCAGGTGACGCGCCATGTCGATGGCACGGGTGGCAATCAGATCGAAGCTCCATGGCACCGCGCCCAGAACCGGCAGCGGGCTGGATTCCTGCAGCTTAGCCGGGTCAACTTTGATGACTTTCGCTTTGGAAGAGTCGTCGAAGATCTCGGACAGGTCAGGACGGGTACGGCCCTGCTCATCCACCGGTGCGTTCAGCTTGTTCACGATCACGCCGGTGATGTTGGTGTTTTTCGCGCCGCCGAAGCTGCTGCGCGTCAGTTCGATACGCTCTTTCAGTTGCTCTGGGGTGTCGGTGCCCTGAGACATCACGAAGACGATCTCTGCGTTCAGGGTTTTCGCGATTTCAAAGTTCAGAGACTGGGCAAACTGGTGCTTGCGCGTCGGGACCAGACCTTCAACCAGCACCACTTCCGCGTCCTGCGCGTTAGCGTGGTAGTTGGCGATGATCTCTTCCATCAGCACGTCTTTCTGGTTGCTGGACAGCAGAGACTCAACGTGGCTCATCTTCAGCGGTTCAGCCGCTGGCAGATTGGAGTTCTTGCGAACGATGGTGGTGGTCTGGTCTGGCGCATCGCCACCGGCACGTGGCTGGGCGATTGGCTTAAAGACGCTCAGACGAACGCCTTTGCGTTCCATAGCACGGATAACGCCAAGGCTGACGCTGGTCAGGCCGACGCTGGTTCCGGTAGGGATCAGCATAATAGTACGGGACACGGTTTATCCTCTTTCGTTACCGCCCAAAGGGGGCGGGTTACAAAACAGCACCGCCAGCATTGCTGGCGGTGTGGAATCAGGCAGTCAGGCGGTGCGCGTCTTGCGCAATGACCAGCTCTTCGTTAGTTGGAATAACGAGAGCAGGGCGGGTGCCTTCTTTGTTGATGAAGCCAGACTTGCCGAAGCGGGCAGCCAGGTTACGCTCGTGATCAACCTCGAAGCCCAGAACGCCCAGTTTGCCCAGGGACAGTTCACGAACCATTGCCGCGTTCTCACCGATACCACCGGTGAAGATAACCGCGTCCAGACGGCCTTCCATCAGCGCAGTGTAAGAGCCGATGTACTTCGCCAGACGGTGGCAGTAAACGTCCATTGCACGTTTAGCGTCAGCTTTTTCTGCGTAGTTGTCTTCAACGTAACGGCAGTCGCTGGTGACTTCGGTCAGACCCAGCAGGCCAGACTCTTTGGTCAGCATTTTGTTGATCTGGTCAACGCTCATGCCCAGGGTGTCGTGCAGGTGGAAGATGATCGCCGGGTCGATGTCGCCGGAACGGGTACCCATCACCAGACCTTCCAGCGGGGTCAGACCCATAGAGGTATCAACACATTTACCGTTGCGGATAGCGGAAACGGAACCACCGTTGCCCAGGTGGCAGGTGATGATGTTCACTTCTTCAACCGGCTTGTTCAGGACTTTTGCGGCTTCCTGCGTCACATAGAAGTGGCTGGTGCCGTGCGCGCCGTAACGACGTACGCCGTGTTCTTTATACAGGCTGTACGGCAGGGCATAGAGGTAAGACTCTTCCGGCATGGTCTGATGGAACGCGGTGTCGAATACGGCCACGTTTTTGTCTTTCAGATTCGGGAAGGATTTCAGTGCTTCAGCGATACCGATCAGGTGAGCCGGGTTGTGCAGCGGTGCGAAGGACGCAGAGTCCTTGATGCCCTGGATCACAGATTCGTCGATCACCACGGAGCTGGTGTATTTTTCGCCGCCGTGGACGATACGGTGACCAATCGCAGTCAGCTGAGCAGACAGTTCTGGTTTTTGTGCCAGAATAGTGTTAACGATAAAGTTCAGCGCTTCACTGTGAGCGGCGCCTGCACCTAAAGCCGCTTCTTGTTTGCTGCCGTCCATCTTCCACTTGATACGTGCTTCAGGCAGATGGAAACATTCGGCCAAACCAGAGAGGTATTCGTCACCGTTAAGCGCATCGATGATGGCGAATTTCAGTGAGGAGCTACCGCAGTTCAGAACCAGTACTAACTTACTCGACATGGAAGTACCTATTATTGATACGTGGCTAAAAAAACGTCAGTGAGTCTAACAGCGTAACGCAGGATGACTCAGACATTTATGATTATCATCATGCCAAACGAACATTGTGGCATGATGGAAGAAATAACTATGATTTTATGCCATTTTGCACAATTTTCAGCCAATGGCATAATGTGCAATAATTTGACGAGTTAATGATTCTCGTCTATGGCCCTATCGGGCTGGCACAGGATACCTGATACGGGGTAGGGATGACAAAATATTTTGAACGTTGTCATAGCCCGTTGTGGTTTTGCACGAAAATTTTAATTTTTATATGTGAAGTTGAGGTACAGCCATGTCGACACCTGAAAACCCGTCCGTCAATTTCTTTAGTCTGTTTCGTCGGGGACAGCATTATGCAAAGACGTGGCCAATGGAAAAGCGCCTTGCGCCGATGTTCATTGAGAATCGCACCATTCGCGCCACGCGCTATGCGATTCGCTTTATGCCGCCCGTCGCTGTCTTTACCTTGTGCTGGCAAATTGCGCTGGGTGGCCAGCTTGGCCCTGCGGTTGCGACGGCGCTTTTTGCGTTAAGCCTGCCGATGCAGGGCCTGTGGTGGCTAGGAAAACGCTCCGTCACGCCACTTCCACCTTCTATTTTACACTGGTTTTATGAAGTGCGCGGAAAACTGGAGGAGGCCGGGCAGGCGCTGGCTCCGGTTGAAGGCAAGCCCGATTACCAGGCGCTGGCGGACACGCTAAAGCGTGCTTTTAAGCAACTGGATAAAACATTCCTCGATGACTTGTGATTGATCATCGAAACGACGACGAAAAGAGGGCACAGTAACAATCAGTTACCGTGTCTTTTTTTTAAGTGCAATGCGCTACAGGAGTCGAAAGATGGAAATGACCCATGCTCAACGTCTGATTTTGTCCAACCAGTACAAGATGATGACTATGCTTGATCCCGATAACGCTGCGCGCTACAGCCGCCTGCAGACCATCGTCGAACGCGGCTTTGGTTTGCAAATGCGCGAACTGGACCGCGAGTTTGGCGAGCTGAAAGAAGAAACCTGCCGCATCGTGATCGACATTATGGAGATGTACCACGCGCTTCACGTGTCCTGGACGAATCTTAAAGACCAGCAGTCCATTGACGAGCGCCGCGTGACCTTCTTAGGCTTTGATGCGGCAACGGAAGCGCGCTATCTGAGCTATGTTCGCTTTATGGTGAATACGGAAGGGCGTTATACCCACTTTGACGCGGGCACCCATGGCTTCAACGCGCAGACCCCAATGTGGGATAAATATCAGCGTATGCTGAGCGCGTGGCACGCCTGCCCGCGTCAGTACCATTTAAGCAGCAACGAAATTCAACAAATCATTAATGCCTGACGGAGGTGCGTGTGCAGTGTAGAGGTTTTCTGTTTGATCTGGACGGTACGCTGGTGGATTCGCTGCCGGTTGTGGAGCGTTCCTGGTGCCATTGGGCTGACAGACATGGCATTGACCATCAGGACGTGCTGAATTTCATCCATGGCAAACAGGCCATTACCTCATTGCGGCACTTCTTAGCGGGGCGTTCTGAGGAAGAGATTCAGGCGGAGTTCACATACCTGGAGCAGATTGAAGCCACCGATACCGATGGCATCACCGCGCTGCCCGGCGCACGCGAGCTGCTTGAGCACCTTAATGAAGCGCAGATCCCGTGGGCTATCGTCACCTCCGGCTCTGTTCCGGTTGCGCACGCCCGTCATAAGGCGGCCGGTTTACCAACGCCCGACGTGTTCATCACCGCAGAGCGCGTCAAGCGCGGCAAGCCAGAGCCGGATGCGTTTCTGCTTGGCGCTGAACTGCTGGGCCTCGCGCCCGTAGAGTGCGTGGTGGTGGAAGATGCGGCGGCAGGCGTACTGGCCGGGCTGAACGCCGGAAGCCACGTCATTGCTGTTAACGTTCCTGCAGGGTCTCCCCGGCTGAATGAGGCAGACTTTGTGCTGGATTCCCTGACGGCGCTGGCGGTGTCAAAAGCGCCCGATGGCGTAGTAACCGTCTCGCTAAAAATGTAATCCCATGATTTAGCACCACATTGCTGGGGCTTTTTTATGGCAAAATTCCGCATCTTCCACTGACAAGGATAGGTTGTGAACGGTGAACTGATTTGGGTCCTGAGCCTGCTTTTAATCGCCATTCTTCTTTTTGCAACGGGCAAGGTACGCATGGATGCCGTCGCCTTGTTTGTCATCGTCGCGTTTGTGCTGAGCGGCACGCTGACGCTCCCGGAAGCCTTCTCCGGGTTTAGCGATCCCAACGTTATCCTGATTGCCGCCCTGTTTATTATTGGCGACGGCCTGGTGCGTACCGGCGTAGCGACCATTATGGGGTCCTGGCTGGTGAAGGTCGCGGGCAGCAGCGAAACCAAGATGCTGGTCTACCTGATGGTCACCGTTGCCGGACTGGGGGCGTTTATGAGCTCCACGGGCGTGGTCGCCATCTTTATTCCTGTGGTACTGAGCGTCTCCATGCGGATGCAGATCTCGCCGTCGCGCCTGATGATGCCCCTGAGCTTCGCCGGTTTGATCAGCGGCATGATGACGCTGGTGGCCACGCCGCCGAACCTGGTGGTGAACAGCGAGCTGCTCCGGGAAGGCTTTCAGGGCTTCAGCTTTTTCAGCGTCACCCCGCTTGGGCTGGTCATTCTGGTGATGGGCGTGGTTTACATGCTGCTGACCCGCTTTGCCCTGAAAGGTGAAAAACAGGATAAAAATAAAGAAGGCTGGAAGCGACGCACCTTCCGCGATCTGATTAAAGAGTACCGCCTTACCGGGCGCGCGCGCCGTCTGGCTATTCGTCCCGGCTCGCCGATGGTGGGGCAACGGCTCGATGACCTGAAGCTGCGCGAGCGCTACGGCGCGAACGTGATCGGCGTGGAGCGCTGGCGCCGTTTTCGCCGGGTGATCGTCAACGTCAACGGGGTGTCGGAATTCCGCGCGCGTGACGTTCTGCTGATTGATATGTCCACCGCGGACGTGGATCTGCGCGAGTTTTGCAGCGAACAGCTGCTGGAGCCGATGGTGCTGCGCGGGGAATATTTCTCCGATCGGGCGCTGGACGTGGGCATGGCCGAAGTGTCGCTGATCCCGGAGTCGGAACTGCTGGGTAAAACCGTGCGGGAGATGGGGTTCCGAACCCGCTATGGCCTGAACGTCGTGGGGCTGAAGCGCGACGGCGTGGCGATGGAAGGGGCGGTGGTGGATGAGCCGATCCTGCTGGGGGATATCTTCCTGGTGGTCGGTAACTGGAAGCTGATTAGCCAGCTCGGGCAAAAAGGGCGTGATTTTGTGGTGCTCAACATGCCGGTCGAGGAGAGCGATGCCTCTCCGGCGCACAGCCAGGCCCCGCATGCGATTTTTTGTCTGGTGCTGATGGTTGCGCTGATGCTGACCGATGAAATTCCAAACCCCATAGCCGCCATCATTGCCTGTTTGCTGATGGGGAAATTCCGCTGCATCGACGCCGAAAGCGCCTATAAAGCCATTCACTGGCCGAGCATTATTCTTATCGTCGGGATGATGCCCTTCGCCCTGGCGTTGCAAAAAACCGGCGGAGTGGATCTGATCGTTAAAGGCTTAATGGACGTGGGGGGCGGGTATGGGCCATACATGATGCTGGTCTGCCTGTTTATCATGTGCGCCACCATCGGCCTGTTTATCTCCAACACCGCGACGGCGGTGCTGATGGCGCCGATTGCGCTGGCGATGGCGAAGTCAATGGGCGTATCGCCGTACCCGTTTGCGATGATGGTGGCCATGGCGGCTTCCGCGGCATTTATGACGCCGGTTTCATCCCCGGTGAATACGCTGGTGCTGGGACCCGGGAATTACAGGTTCAGCGATTTTGTGAAGATTGGCGTGCCGTTCACCGTGCTGGTGATGGTGGTGTGCGTGGTATTGATCCCTGTCCTGTTCCCGTTTTAAGCGTGAGTGCAGAAGCGTAGGCCGGGTAAGGCGAAGCCGCCACCCGGCGAAAAATTACAACGGCGAATCCTGACTGATCTCATCCAACGATAAATGGAAGCTCGGTACAAACACCTGCATAAAGTAATCCATCTCTTCGCTGCGGCGGGATTCCAGCGTTTTTTCCAGACGCGTTTTTGCCAGTAAAAATTCGTTATTGCCCGCAGAGAGCTCTTCCAGACACTTCAGGTAGGCGCACAGCGCGTCCGCCTGTTTGACCAGCGATTTTTCCTCTTCCGTGTACTGATGCTCATCGATGAGCGGCTCGAAGATATCGCGCAGCTCTTCAGGCACCATGTCAATCAGCTTCTGCTGGGCAATCTTCTCGATGGCCTTATATTCCTGGGCAATTTGCGAGTTGAAATATTTCACCGGCGTCGGCAGGTCGCCGGTCAGCACTTCGGACGCATCGTGATACATCGCCAGCAGGGCGATGCGTTCTGCATTGACCTGACCGTTGAATTTGCGGTTTTTAATCGCCGCCAGCGCGTGGGCGACCATCGCAACCTGCAGGCTGTGCTCTGACACGTTTTCCGTGCGCACGTTTCGCATCAGCGGCCAGCGGTTGATGAGCTTCAGGCGGGAGAGGTGGGCAAAGAAATGACTCTGACTCATAGGTTACCTTTTGTCTTCACTGCGACAGGCGTTCATTGTGCGGGGAGGGGAGGGAAGATGCAAATCAGGCTACCTAAGTAGCCTGATTTTAAGATTACTGATGGTATCCAGAGAGGAAGCGCCCAAAGCGGCTGATGGCCATTTCGAGGTCATCTTCACGCGGTAGCGTCACGATACGCACGTGATCCGGCCACGGCCAGTTAAACGCCGTGCCCTGAACCAGTAGCACTTTTTCCTGCAGCAGGAAATCAAGCACCATTTTCTGATCGTCATGGATATTGAAGCGCTTTGCGTCAATTTTCGGGAACATATAGAGCGCCCCGTTCGGCTTCACGCAGGAGACACCCGGGATATCGTTGATCAGCTCCCACGCGCGGTTACGCTGTTCGTACAGGCGCCCGCCGGGAACGATAAACTCGCTGATGCTCTGGTAGCCGCCGAGCGCCGTCTGGATCGCGTGCTGGGCCGGTACGTTGGCACATAACCGCATGGAGGCCAGCATTTCCAGCCCTTCAATATAGCCTTTGGCGTGCTTTTTCGGGCCGTTGAGTACCATCCAGCCCTGACGGAAACCGGCCACGCGGTAGGTTTTAGACAGGCCGTTAAAGGTGACGGTCAGCAGATCCGGGGCCAGCGCGGCGATGGAGTGATGCTGCGCCGCGTCGTACAGGATCTTGTCGTAAATTTCGTCGGCGAAGATGATCAGGTTGTGCTGGCGGGCGATCTCAACGATCTCCATTAGCAGTTCTTTTGAGTACACCGCGCCCGTCGGGTTGTTCGGGTTAATGATCACGATGCCGCGGGTGCGGGGCGTGATTTTCGCGCGAATGTCATCGAGATCCGGGAACCAGTCAGAGGACTCGTCGCACAGGTAGTGCACGGCTTTACCGCTGGAGAGTGATACGGCGGCCGTCCACAGCGGATAGTCCGGCGCGGGTACCAGCATTTCGTCCCCGCTGTTCAGCAGCGCCTGCATCGCCTGCACGATAAGCTCGGAGACGCCGTTGCCGATATAGATATCTTCAACGGTAACATCGCGCATGCCGCGCGCCTGGTAGTGCTGCATGATGGCTTTACGCGCGGAGTAAAGCCCTTTTGAATCGCAATAGCCTTGTGCAGTAGGAAGGTTGCGGATCACATCAACCAGAATTTCATCCGGCGCTTCAAAACCAAATGGCGCAGGGTTACCAATGTTGAGTTTCAGAACCTTGTTGCCTTCTTCTTCAAGACGTTTTGCCTCTTTCAGAACCGGGCCGCGGATGTCATAACAGACGTTATCTAGCTTGCTGGATTTTTCGATAGGGGACATGAACCTTTAACCTTTTCGCTATTATTGCCACTCCCTGCCGTGGAAGTCAGCACGGAATAATGTACTCCCCCCTCGCTTCGTTTTGAAGGGTATGCAGTAGAAGATTTTGTGGTAGAGGGGATTCCCTGATAAATCTTTTTCGCTGCATGGTCGCTTTTTTACTGTCTTAAAGTTGTGCATGCAGCGCGATGTTGAGTTAAATGTGCTGTAAGTTTGTAGAAATTATGTATATTGTGCTGGTGAAAATAGGTGGTAAGCAGGACAAAGGAGGAAATCACCCTGAGTGACATTTCGTTAAACCTGAATGCTTGATGCAGGTTTCCGTAATAGCATGCTGTGGCTAAAAGTTACTCATGTGAAATTAATGTTAAGTGCCATTAATGAATGGTCTTAATCTAAATTAAAATTTATTTATTATTAACCTATAAAATGCAACTTTAGTTAATTTTAATAAAATTAGTTGAGAAGCTTAACATTCCTCTTTAATCCTCAATATTGCAATAAGACTTATAAATAAAGTGGATTTGGGTTAAGATGTCTTTCAGGAAAGCAGAGGGCAGAGGCACGTTTTTTGTATATCTGGCACTGGTTTTCCGAATTAATTGATTGTTATTGTTGGAGTTATCTCTGGCTGGAATGTGTTGAACATCTCCTGCTACGTTGACAGCGCTGCGATAAAGATGGCAGAAAAGGTGTTACACCTTTAATGTAATTTACATAAACCTGCGAACATCTAAATATCCTGAACGTTTAAGAGAATAAAAATAACGTCATGAAACGTGCTTTCTGACTGTTGATATAAAGCAGCACAATAACTATCTGTCAGGCAGTCTGCCGGGCCGGGATGCGAGGGAAAATCTTCAGAGGGAATTGCTTAACGGTATACACACAGCTTCAACCCGGGCAGCTCCGCACGAGCAACCTGAAAGTGAATAGATATGATAAATGCAAATCGTCCGATAATGAATCTCGACCTCGATCTGCTGAGAACGTTTGTTGCGGTCGCCGATCTCAACACTTTTGCAGCAGCTGCTGCCGCCGTTTGCCGAACTCAATCCGCCGTCAGCCAGCAAATGCAGCGGCTGGAGCAGTTGGTTGGTAAAGAGCTTTTTGCGCGTCATGGGCGTAATAAGCTCTTAACGGAACACGGTATTCAGCTTCTGGGTTATGCCAGGAAAATTCTTCGCTTTAATGATGAAGCATGTATGTCATTAATGTTTAGCAACCTGCAAGGGGTGCTAACGTTAGGCGCATCTGATGAGTCAGCGGATACTATATTGCCGTTTCTTCTCAATCGTATTAGTTCGGTTTATCCGAAGCTTGCGCTGGACGTTAGCGTAAAGCGTAATGCCTTTATGGTTGAGATGTTAAATGAGAACAAAGTCGATCTGGTGGTAACGACGCATCGTCCCGGGCAGTTTGATTGCCTGACGCTGCGTACATCGCCAACGCACTGGTACTGCGCAGCCGAATACGTGCTGCAAAAAGGGGAGCCGGTTCCGCTGGTCTTGCTGGATGACCCGAGCCCGTTCCGCGATATGGTGCTCACGGCGCTGAATGAGGCCAACATTCCGTGGCGTCTGGCGTATGTGGCGTCCACGCTGCCGGCGGTTCGCGCCGCCGTGAAGGCCGGTCTGGGCGTAACGGCCCGTCCGGTAGAGATGATGAGCCCCGATCTGCGCGTTCTGGGGAAATCCGATGGCCTTCCTGCGCTGCCGGATACGGAGTATCTGCTTTGCCACAATTCGTCCAGCCATAACGAATTGGCCAAAGTGGTGTTCGAGGCGATGCAAAACTACCATAACCCATGGCAGTTCGAGCAAGTTACCTCCGAAGGGGGCGATGATTCCCTGATCGTTGAGGGGGATTTTGAGTGATCGATAGCTCAAAATTCTGGTAACAAAATGTAAGTGTAAAAAAAAGCCACTCGTGTGATTTTCACCTGCAGTGGCTTTTTTTTAGCAACAATACCCGTTTTTGGCGCGAGGGTTTTCAGAGGAGTCTCTATTTATCAATGAGATAAATGCTTTTGCTTAAAACTTATCCATTTCCCGTTCTAACTTCATCCATATCTCCTTCATGTTAAAAAAACAGGAAATATGTTGCTGTTTTCCAGGCCGAATTAACAAAAGCGTGTCGCAGATCAAGAAAATACTCCCATTTGGGGGGAGGAATCGTTGGCAAATCCTGTCAAAATAGGAGGGTTATTTTTTTTACTTCCAAAACGGACACGATTCAACAAGATGCATTTGACGGAAAGTCATGTACCCACCAGGGTTAAAGGGCACCAAATGTTAATGAGAATCGCACGTTGTAATTTAATGTGAAGAAACCTTTGTTAAAGTTGACAAAAGGTTATAGAAAGGAGTAAAAAAACCCATCATTTTGCTGTCTATGTCTCATTTCTGACAGTTAGTGTAAGGTTATTTTGTTCCTCCCCATGAATCGATGTGATGCCCATCTGCCAGCAAGAGCAGTGTCGTCGGTATCACTTTTGATGAGTAAGCAATGAGTATGTCAACATCCACAGAAGTCATCGCTCATCACTGGGCATTCGCAATCTTTCTTATTGTAGCCATTGGCCTGTGCTGCCTGATGTTAGTCGGCGGCTGGTTCCTGGGCGGTCGCGCCCGTGCAAGGCACAAAAACACACCTTTCGAATCAGGTATTGATTCGGTCGGTTCCGCTCGCTTACGCCTGTCTGCCAAGTTCTATCTGGTAGCCATGTTCTTCGTCATCTTCGACGTGGAAGCGCTTTACCTTTTCGCATGGTCAACGTCCATCCGCGAAAGTGGTTGGGTGGGCTTTGTCGAGGCCGCAATTTTCATTTTAGTGTTACTGGCCGGTCTGGTTTATCTGGTGCGTATTGGCGCGCTTGACTGGACGCCTGCGCGTTCACGTCGTGAACACATCAACCCGGAAAACAGTATCTCTAATCGTCAGCAGTAACAGCGAGGCAATAAGATGGATTATACGCTCACCCGCATAGATCCTAACGGTGAGAATGACCGTTACCCCCTGCAAAAACAGGAGATCGTAACCGACCCCCTGGAGCAAGAAGTCAATAAAAGCGTGTACATGGGCAAGCTCGAACATGCCATGCACGATATGGTCAACTGGGGTCGTAAGAACTCTATCTGGCCGTACAACTTTGGCCTTTCTTGCTGCTACGTTGAAATGGTGACGTCATTCACTGCGGTGCATGACGTTGCGCGTTTTGGGGCAGAGGTACTGCGTGCTTCCCCACGTCAGGCTGACCTGATGGTGGTAGCCGGTACGTGCTTTACCAAGATGGCGCCAGTCATTCAGCGTCTCTATGACCAGATGCTGGAGCCTAAATGGGTTATCTCCATGGGCGCATGTGCTAACTCTGGCGGTATGTACGACATCTATTCCGTCGTGCAGGGCGTAGATAAATTTATTCCAGTGGATGTGTACATCCCGGGTTGTCCGCCACGTCCGGAAGCCTACATGCAGGCGCTGATGCTGCTGCAGGAGTCTATCGGTAAAGAACGTCGCCCACTGTCGTGGGTTGTTGGCGATCAGGGTGTGTATCGCGCGAACATGCAGTCTGAGCGCGAGCGTAAACGTGGTGAACGTATTGCCGTCACCAATCTGCGTACGCCTGACGAAATTTAATTTGCGCCTGTAGGCCTGGAGAACACCTTCGCATATCACTACTCAAATAGCGCGAAGCCAGGCTCAACAGTCACCACGGACCATTTGCAATGGTGAACAATATGACCGACTTAACCGCGCAAGAAGCCGCCTGGCAGACCCGGGATCATCTGGATGACCCTGTCATTGGCGAACTGCGCAACCGTTTTGGGCCGGATGCCTTTACCGTTCAGGCGACCCGCACCGGGGTACCCGTTGTTTGGGTGAAGCGTGAACAATTGCTGGAAGTTGTCGATTTCCTCAAGAAATTGCCAAAACCGTACGTCATGCTGTTTGATTTACACGGCATGGATGAACGTCTGCGTACCCACCGCCAGGGTCTCCCTGCTGCGGATTTTTCCGTTTTCTACCACCTGATCTCAATAGACCGCAACACGGATATCATGCTCAAGGTGGCATTGTCTGAAAACGACATGCATCTGCCGACCATCACCAAACTTTTCCCGAACGCGAACTGGTACGAGCGTGAAACCTGGGAAATGTTCGGCATGACCTTCGACGGCCACCCGCACCTGACGCGCATTATGATGCCGCAGACCTGGACCGGCCACCCGCTGCGTAAAGACTACCCGGCACGTGCCACCGAATTCGATCCGTTTGAGCTGACCAAAGCCAAGCAGGATCTGGAGATGGAAGCGCTGACCTTCAAGCCGGAAGACTGGGGCATGAAGCGCGGTACTGAAAACGAGGACTTCATGTTCCTCAACCTCGGTCCAAACCACCCGTCTGCGCACGGTGCATTCCGTATTATTCTTCAGCTTGATGGCGAAGAGATTGTCGACTGCGTCCCGGATATCGGCTACCACCACCGTGGTGCTGAGAAGATGGGCGAGCGTCAGTCCTGGCACAGCTACATTCCGTATACCGACCGTATCGAGTACCTCGGCGGCTGCGTCAACGAAATGCCTTACGTGCTGGCCGTTGAGAAACTGGCGGGTATTGTGACGCCGGATCGCGTTAACGTGATTCGCGTTATGCTGTCTGAGCTGTTCCGTATTAACAGCCACCTGCTGTACATCTCCACGTTCATTCAGGACGTCGGCGCGATGACGCCGGTCTTCTTCGCCTTTACCGATCGTCAGAAAATCTACGATCTGGTGGAAGCGATTACCGGTTTCCGTATGCACCCGGCCTGGTTCCGTATCGGCGGCGTGGCGCACGATCTGCCGCGCGGCTGGGACCGTCTGCTGCGTGAGTTCCTCGACTGGATGCCAAAACGTCTGGCCTCTTACGAGAAAGCCGCGCTGCGCAACACCATCCTGAAAGGCCGTTCCCAGGGCGTTGCTGCCTACGGCGCGAAAGAAGCGCTGGAGTGGGGTACGACAGGTGCAGGTCTGCGCGCGACCGGTATTGATTTTGACGTGCGTAAAGCCCGTCCTTACTCTGGCTACGAGAACTTCGACTTTGAAGTCCCGGTGGGCGGCGGCGTGTCCGACTGCTACACCCGCGTGATGCTGAAAGTGGAAGAGCTGCGCCAGAGCCTGCGCATCCTTGAGCAGTGCCTCAACAACATGCCGGAAGGCCCGTTCAAGGCGGATCACCCGCTGACGACGCCGCCGCCGAAAGAGCGCACGCTGCAACATATCGAAACCCTGATCACCCACTTCCTGCAGGTTTCCTGGGGTCCGGTCATGCCGGCGCAAGAATCCTTCCAGATGATTGAAGCGACCAAGGGTATTAACAGTTACTACCTGACCAGTGACGGCAGCACCATGAGCTACCGTACCCGCGTGCGTACGCCGAGCTTTGCGCACCTGCAGCAGATCCCGTCCGCCATTCGCGGCAGTCTGGTCTCTGACCTGATTGTGTATCTGGGTAGTATCGATTTTGTTATGTCAGATGTGGACCGCTAATTATGCACGAGAATCAACAACCACAAACCGAGGCTTTTGAGCTGAGTGAAGCAGAACGTGCCGCCATTGAGCATGAGATGCACCACTACGAAGACCCGCGTGCGGCGTCCATTGAAGCGCTGAAAATCGTACAGAAACAGCGTGGTTGGGTGCCGGATGGGGCGATCTATGCGATCGCGGAAGTGCTGGGTATTCCGGCAAGTGACGTAGAAGGCGTGGCCACGTTCTACAGCCAGATCTTCCGTCAGCCGGTAGGCCGCCATGTGATTCGCTACTGTGACAGCGTTGTCTGCCACATCACCGGCTATCAGGGCATTCAGGCTGCGATTGAGAAGAAGCTCAATATCAAGCCGGGCCAGACCACGTTCGATGGACGCTTTACTCTGCTGCCAACCTGCTGCCTGGGTAACTGCGACAAGGGGCCGACCATGATGATTGACGAGGACACTCACAGCCATCTGACGCCGGAAGCGATTCCTGACCTGCTGGAGCAGTACAAATGAAAACTGTAATTCGTACTGCTGAGACGCATCCGCTGACCTGGCGTCTGCGCGATGACAAACAGCCGGTATGGCTCGACGAATACCAGAGCAAAAACGGCTATGCCGGCGCGCGTAAAGCCCTTGGCGGCATGGCGCCGGACGACATCGTTAACGCGGTGAAAGACGCTGGCCTGAAAGGGCGCGGCGGCGCGGGCTTCTCCACCGGCCTGAAGTGGAGCCTGATGCCGAAAGACGAGTCCATGAACATCCGTTACCTGCTGTGTAACGCCGATGAAATGGAGCCGGGCACCTATAAAGACCGCCTGCTGATGGAGCAGCTGCCCCACCTGCTGGTGGAAGGCATGCTGATCTCCGCGTTTGCGCTGAAAGCGTACCGTGGCTACATCTTCCTGCGCGGCGAGTACATCGAAGCGGCAGAAAACCTGCGTCGCGCGATTGCCGAAGCCACCGAAGCCGGTCTGCTGGGTAAAAACATCCTAGGCACCGGCTTTGACTTCGAGCTGTTCGTGCACACCGGTGCCGGGCGTTATATCTGCGGTGAAGAAACCGCGCTGATTAACTCCCTGGAAGGCCGCCGCGCGAACCCGCGTTCCAAGCCGCCGTTCCCGGCAAGCTCCGGCGTATGGGGTAAACCGACCTGCGTCAACAACGTTGAAACCCTGTGTAACGTTCCGGCTATCCTCGCCAACGGCGTGGAGTGGTATCAGGGCATCTCCTCAAGCAAAGATGCCGGTACCAAGCTGATGGGCTTCTCCGGCCGCGTGAAAAACCCGGGCGTCTGGGAACTGCCGTTCGGTACCACCGCGCGCGAAATTCTTGAAGATTACGCGGGCGGCATGCGCGATGGCCTGAAATTCAAAGCCTGGCAGCCGGGCGGGGCAGGGACAGACTTCCTCACCGAAGCCCACCTTGACCTGCCGATGGAATTCGAAAGCATTGGTAAAGCAGGCAGCCGTCTGGGGACGGCGCTGGCGATGGCCGTCGACCACGAGATCGGCATGGTTTCGCTGGTGCGTAACCTGGAAGAGTTCTTCGCCCGCGAGTCCTGCGGCTGGTGTACACCGTGCCGTGATGGTCTGCCGTGGAGCGTGAAGATCCTGCGCGCGATCGAACGTGGCGAAGGCCAGCCTGGCGATATCGAGACGCTTGAGCAACTGTGTCGATTCTTAGGGCCAGGTAAGACCTTCTGTGCCCACGCACCGGGTGCCGTCGAGCCGCTGCAGAGCGCGATTAAATATTTCCGCGACGAATTCGAAGCAGGCATCAAGCAGCCGTTCAGCAATACCCATTCAATCAATGGGATTCAGCCGAACCTGCTGAAAGCACGCTGGTAAAGACAGAATTTTGATTAACGCTCGAAGCAATTCGAGCCAACTGGAAGCATGCTAATGGCTACGATTCATGTAGACGGCAAAGAATACGAAGTCAACGGGGCGGACAACCTGCTAGAAGCTTGTCTGTCTCTGGGCCTCGATATTCCGTACTTTTGCTGGCATCCGGCGCTGGGCAGCGTCGGTGCTTGCCGCCAGTGTGCGGTGAAGCAATATCAAAACGCGGAAGACACGCGTGGTCGCCTGGTGATGTCCTGTATGACGCCAGCCACCGAAGGCACCTTTATTTCGATTGATGACGAAGAAGCGAAACAGTTCCGCGAAAGCGTTGTGGAATGGTTGATGACCAACCACCCGCACGACTGTCCGGTCTGTGAAGAGGGCGGTAACTGCCACCTTCAGGATATGACCGTGATGACCGGCCACAGCTTCCGTCGCTATCGCTTTACCAAGCGTACCCACCGTAACCAGGACCTGGGGCCGTTCATCTCTCACGAAATGAACCGCTGCATCGCCTGCTACCGCTGCGTGCGTTACTACAAAGACTACGCGGACGGTCAGGATCTGGGCGTGTACGGCGCGCACGATAACGTCTACTTCGGTCGTCCGGAAGACGGTACGCTTGAGAGCGAATTCTCCGGTAACCTGGTAGAAATCTGCCCGACCGGCGTATTCACGGATAAAACCCACTCCGAGCGTTACAACCGTAAATGGGACATGCAGTTTGCGCCAAGCATCTGCCAGCAGTGTTCCCTCGGCTGTAACACCAGCCCGGGTGAGCGCTACGGCGAACTGCGTCGTATCGAAAACCGTTACAACGGTACCGTTAACCACTACTTCCTGTGCGACCGCGGTCGTTTCGGCTATGGCTATGTGAACCTGAAAGACCGTCCGCGTCAGCCGGTTCAGCGCCGTGGCGACGACTTCATTACCCTGAACGCCGAACAGGCGATGCAGGGCGCGGCAGATATTCTGCGCCAGTCGAAGAAAGTCATCGGTATCGGCTCCCCGCGCGCCAGCGTTGAAAGCAACTTTGCGCTGCGCGAGCTGGTTGGGGCGGAAAACTTCTACACCGGTATCGCTCAGGGCGAGCAGGAACGTCTGCAGCTGGTGCTGAAAGTGCTGCGTGAAGGCGGTATTCATACCCCTGCGCTGCGCGAAATTGAATCCTACGATGCGGTTCTGGTGCTGGGTGAAGACCTGACCCAGACCGGCGCACGCGCGGCTCTGGCGGTTCGTCAGGCGGTGAAGGGTAAAGCGCGTGAAATGGCAGCGGCGCAGAAAGTGGCTGACTGGCAAATTGCGGCGATCCTCAACATCGGCCAGCGCGCGAAGCATCCTCTGTTTGTGACCAACGTCGACAATACCCGTCTGGACGATATCGCGGCGTGGACCTACTGCGCGCCGGTTGAAGATCAGGCCCGTCTTGGCTTTGCCATTGCTCACGCGCTGGACAACAACTCCCCTGCCGTTGAGCTGGATCGCGACCTGCAAAACAAGGTTGACGTGATTGTTCAGGCCCTGGCCGGTGCGAAGAAACCGCTGATTATTTCCGGTACTAACGCCGGCAGCGCGGAGATCGTTCAGGCGGCTGCAAACGTTGCTAAAGCCCTCAAAGGCCGCGGCGCGGACGTCGGCGTAACCATGATTGCCCGTGCGGTGAACAGCATTGGCCTGGGGATGATTGGCGGCGGCTCGCTGGAAGAAGCGTTAAGCGAGCTGGAATCCGGTGCCGCTGACGCCGTTGTGGTGCTGGAAAACGACCTGCATCGCCACGCCTCAGCCGCGCGCGTTGACGCCGCGCTCTCGAAAGCGCCGCTGGTGATGGTCATCGACCATCAGCGCACCGCGATCATGGACAAAGCGCACCTGGTGCTCTCTGCGGCAAGCTTCGCGGAAAGCGACGGTACGGTTATCAACAACGAAGGCCGCGCACAGCGTTTCTTCCAGGTTTATGACCCGGCGTACTACGACAGCAACACCGTAATGCTGGAAAGCTGGCGCTGGCTGCACTCCCTGCACAGTACCGTACAGAGCCGTGAAGTGGACTGGACGCAGCTTGACCACGTTATCGATGCGGTGGTGGAAAAACTGCCTCAGCTGGCAGGCATTAAAGATGCCGCACCTGAAGCAAGCTTCCGCATTCGCGGCCAGAAGCTGGCACGTGAACCGCACCGCTACAGCGGTCGTACCGCCATGCGCGCCAACATCAGCGTACACGAACCGCGCCAGCCGCAGGATAAAGACACCATGTTCGCCTTCTCTATGGAAGGGAACAACCAGCCGTCTGCGCCGCGTTCACAGATCCCATTCGCATGGGCACCGGGCTGGAACTCCCCGCAGGCATGGAACAAGTTCCAGGCTGAAGTGGGTGGCTCCCTGCGCCACGGCGATCCGGGCGTACGTCTGATTGAAGCCTCCGAAACCGGTCTGGACTTCTTCACCACCGTACCGGCAAGCTTCCAGGCCCAGGACGGTAGCTGGCGTATTGCGCCGTACTACCATCTGTTCGGTAGCGACGAGCTGTCCCAGCGTTCACCGGTCTTCCAGACCCGCATGCCGCAGCCTTACATCAAGCTCAACCCGGCGGATGCCGCAAAGCTTGGCGTTAACGCGGGCGCGAACGTTGCCTTTAGCTATGACGGCCAGACCATCAGCCTGCCGCTGATTATCTCTGAAAGTCTTACGGCAGGGCAGGTCGGTCTGCCGATGGGTATGCCAGGCATTGCGCCGGTTCTGGCGGGCGCGCGTCTTGATAATCTGCAGGAGGCAAAAGCATGAGTTGGTTAACGCCGGATCTTATCGACATCCTGCTGAGCATTCTGAAAGCGATTGTTATCCTGCTGGTGGTGGTCACCTGCGGCGCGTTCATGAGCTTTGGTGAACGTCGTCTGCTCGGTCTGTTCCAGAACCGTTACGGACCGAACCGCGTGGGCTGGGGTGGTTCACTCCAGCTGGTCGCGGACATGATCAAGATGTTCTTTAAAGAGGACTGGATCCCGCGCTTCTCTGACCGCGTGATCTTTACTCTGGCACCGATGATCGCCTTCACCTCGCTGCTGCTGGCGTTTGCTATCGTGCCGGTCAGCCCGACCTGGGTGGTCGCTGACCTGAACATCGGCATTCTGTTCTTCCTGATGATGGCAGGGCTCGCGGTTTACGCGGTGCTATTCGCAGGCTGGTCCAGTAACAACAAATACTCGCTGCTGGGTGCGATGCGTGCTTCCGCGCAGACGCTGAGCTACGAGGTGTTCCTGGGTCTCTCCCTGATGGGCGTGGTGGCGCAGGCCGGTTCATTCAACATGACCGACATCGTCAACAACCAGGCCGACATCTGGAACGTTATTCCGCAGTTCTTTGGGTTTATTACCTTTGCCATCGCGGGCGTGGCGGTGTGCCACCGTCACCCGTTTGACCAGCCAGAAGCCGAACAGGAACTGGCCGACGGTTACCACATCGAATATTCCGGCATGAAGTTCGGTCTGTTCTTCGTGGGCGAGTACATCGGTATCGTCACCATTTCCGCGTTGATGGTAACGCTGTTCTTCGGTGGCTGGCATGGCCCGTTCTTACCGCCGTTCATCTGGTTCGCGCTGAAAACCGCGTTCTTCATGATGATGTTCATTTTGATTCGCGCAGCGTTACCGCGTCCGCGTTATGACCAGGTAATGTCCTTCGGCTGGAAAGTGTGCCTGCCGCTGACGCTCGTCAACTTGTTGGTAACGGCAGCTGTCATTCTCTGGCAGCAGCCATAAGGGGCTATAGACCATGACCTTAAAAGAATTACTGGTAGGCTTCGGTACCCAGGTACGCAGTATCTGGATGATCGGCCTGCACGCGTTTGCCAAACGCGAAACCCGGATGTACCCGGAAGAGCCGGTATATCTGCCGCCGCGCTACCGTGGCCGTATCGTGCTGACGCGCGACCCGGACGGTTCCGAGCGCTGCGTTGCCTGTAACCTGTGTGCGGTAGCGTGTCCGGTAGGCTGTATCTCTCTGCAGAAAGCAGAGACGGTAGACGGCCGCTGGTACCCTGAGTTCTTCCGCATCAACTTCTCACGCTGCATCTTCTGCGGTCTGTGTGAAGAAGCGTGCCCAACCACGGCGATTCAGCTGACTCCAGACTTCGAGCTGGGTGAGTACAAGCGTCAGGACCTGGTGTACGAGAAAGAGGATCTGCTGATTTCCGGTCCGGGCAAATACCCGGAATATAACTTCTACCGGATGGCGGGTATGGCAATCGACGGCAAAGATAAGGGCGAAGCAGAGAACGAAGCTAAGCCTATCGACGTCAAGAGCCTGTTACCGTAAGGAGAGGGCAATGGAATTCGCTTTTTATATCTGTGGCCTTATCGCCATCCTGGCTACGCTGCGAGTGATCACGCACACCAATCCGGTGCATGCGCTGCTGTACTTAATCATTTCGCTGCTGGCCATTTCAGGGGTGTTCTTCGCACTGGGCGCGCATTTCGCCGGTGCGCTGGAAATCATCGTCTACGCCGGGGCCATTATGGTGCTGTTCGTGTTCGTGGTGATGATGCTGAACCTGGGCGGCTCTGAAATTGAGCAGGAACGTCAGTGGTTAAAACCGCAGGTGTGGATTGGCCCGGCAATTCTGTCGGCCATCATGCTGGTGGTGATCGTTTACGCCATTCTGGGCGTCAACGATCAGGGCATCGACGGCACGCCGATCGGCGCGAAAGAGGTGGGTATCACGCTCTTTGGCCCATACGTTCTGGCGGTGGAACTGGCCTCAATGCTGCTGCTGGCAGGCCTGGTTGTTGCTTTCCACGTTGGTCGCGAAGAGCGCGCTGGCGAGGTGCTGAGCAACCGCACTGACGACCGCGCGAAAAGAAAAACGGAGGAGCGCGCATGATCCCCTTAACACATGGACTGATCCTCGCGGCGATTTTATTCGTTCTGGGTCTGACCGGTCTGGTTATCCGCCGCAACCTGCTGTTTATGCTGATCGGACTGGAAATCATGATTAACGCCTCCGCGCTGGCCTTCGTGGTCGCCGGAAGCTACTGGGGCCAGACCGATGGTCAGGTGATGTACATTCTCGCCATCAGCCTCGCGGCTGCCGAAGCGAGTATTGGCCTGGCGCTGTTGCTGCAGCTCCATCGTCGCCGCCAGAATCTGAACATCGATTCAGTAAGTGAGTTGCGTGGATGAACATGCTTGCCTTAACCATTATTTTTCCGCTGATTGGCTTCGTGCTGCTGGCGTTTTCTCGCGGCCGCTGGTCTGAGAATCTGTCTGCGACCGTGGGCATGGGCTCTGTCGGTCTGGCCGCGCTGGTCACAGCGTATGCGGGGATCGACTTCTTCAACAACGGACGTCAGCCGTTCAGCGTGCCGCTGTGGACCTGGATGTCGGTGGGTGACTTCAACATCGGCTTTAACCTGGTGCTGGACGGCCTCTCGCTGACCATGCTCTCCGTGGTCACCGGCGTCGGCTTCCTGATCCACATGTTCGCCTCCTGGTATATGCGCGGTGAAGAGGGTTACTCCCGCTTCTTCGCCTACACCAACCTGTTTATCGCCAGCATGGTGGTTCTGGTGCTGGCCGATAACCTGCTGCTGATGTATCTGGGCTGGGAAGGCGTAGGTCTCTGTTCTTACCTGCTGATCGGCTTCTACTACACCGATCCGAAGAATGGCGCAGCGGCCATGAAAGCGTTCGTCGTGACCCGCGTGGGTGACGTCTTCCTCGCTTTTGCCCTGTTCATTCTCTACAACGAACTGGGCACGCTGAACTTCCGCGAAATGGTGGAACTGGCGCCAGCGCACTTCGCCGCAGGCAACAACATGCTGTGGTGGGCAACGCTGATGCTGCTGGGTGGTGCCGTGGGTAAATCCGCGCAGCTGCCGTTGCAGACCTGGCTGGCGGACGCGATGGCGGGTCCTACCCCTGTCTCCGCGCTGATCCACGCCGCGACCATGGTGACCGCGGGTGTTTACCTGATTGCGCGTACCCATGGCCTGTTCCTGATGACCCCGGAAATTCTGCATCTGGTGGGTATCGTTGGTGCGGTAACGCTGGTGCTGGCAGGCTTTGCCGCACTGGTGCAGACCGACATCAAGCGCGTTCTCGCGTACTCCACCATGAGCCAGATTGGCTACATGTTCCTGGCGCTGGGCGTTCAGGCGTGGGATGCGGCAATCTTCCACCTGATGACGCACGCGTTCTTTAAAGCGCTGCTGTTCCTCTCGTCCGGTTCGGTGATTCTGGCCTGCCATCACGAGCAGAACATCTTCAAGATGGGCGGTCTGCGTAAGTCCATCCCGCTAGTCTATGTCTGCTTCCTGGTGGGCGGCGCGGCGCTGGCGGCACTGCCGCTGATCACCGCGGGCTTCTTCAGTAAGGACGAAATCCTTGCGGGCGCCATGGCGAATGGTCATATCAATCTGATGGTTGCGGGTCTGGTCGGTGCGTTCATGACCTCCCTGTATACCTTCCGTATGATTTTCATCGTATTCCACGGTAAAGAACAAATTCACGCTCACGCAGGGAAGGGGATTACCCACCACCTGCCGCTGATTGTGCTGCTGGTACTGTCCACCTTCGTTGGCGCGATGATTGTGCCACCGCTGCAGGGCGTACTGCCGGACACCACCGAGCTTGAGCACGGTCGCGTTCTGACGCTTGAAATCACCTCCGGCGTGGTCGCTATCGCGGGCATCCTGATCGCCGCATGGCTGTGGCTGGGCAAACGCACGCTGGTAACCGCCGTTGCCAACAGCGCGCCGGGCCGTCTGCTGGGCACCTGGTGGTACAACGCATGGGGCTTCGACTGGCTGTACGACATGATCTTCGTTAAGCCGTTCCTGGGCATTGCGTGGCTGCTGAAGCGCGATCCGTTGAACAGCCTGATGAATATCCCGGCGATCCTCTCCCGCTTTGCAGGTAAAGGCCTGCTGTACAGCGAGAACGGTTACCTGCGCTGGTATGTGGCGTCCATGAGCATCGGTGCGGTTGTCGTGCTGGCGCTGCTGATGGTGTTGCGTTGATCGTTAAGTGAATTTTATTCGAATTCGTTGAAAATCAGGCCCCTGCTGGGGGCCTTAAAAAGGAATGTAAATCGCCATGTTACTACCCTGGCTAATATTAATTCCCTTCATCGGCGGCTTCCTGTGCTGGCAGACTGAACGCTTTGGCGTGAAGATGCCGCGCTGGATCGCGCTGATCACCATGGGATTGACGCTCGCGCTTGGCCTGCAACTGTGGTTGCAGGGCGGTTACTCACTGACCCAGTCTGCGGGCATTCCGCAGTGGCAGTCTGAGTTCATCCTGCCGTGGATCCCACGTTTCGGCATTACGATCCACCTGGCGATTGACGGTCTGTCGCTGCTGATGGTGGTGCTGACCGGTCTGCTCGGCGTTCTGGCGGTACTCTGCTCCTGGCGAGAAATCGAAAAATACCAGGGCTTCTTCCACCTGAACCTGATGTGGATCCTGGGCGGCGTTATCGGCGTGTTCCTTGCCATCGACATGTTCCTGTTCTTCTTCTTCTGGGAGATGATGCTGGTGCCGATGTACTTCCTGATCGCGCTGTGGGGCCACAAGGCGTCCGACGGTAAAACGCGCATCACGGCGGCAACCAAGTTCTTCATCTACACCCAGGCGAGCGGTCTGGTGATGCTGATTGCCATTCTGGCGCTGGTGTTTGTTCACCACAACGCGACCGGCACCTGGACCTTCAACTACGAAGACCTGCTCAAGACGCCAATGTCTCACGGCGTGGAATACCTGCTGATGCTGGGCTTCTTCATCGCGTTCGCGGTGAAAATGCCGGTGGTTCCGCTGCACGGCTGGCTGCCAGACGCGCACTCTCAGGCGCCAACGGCGGGTTCCGTTGACCTGGCGGGCATCCTGCTGAAAACCGCGGCCTACGGTCTGCTGCGTTTCGCTCTGCCGCTGTTCCCGAATGCCTCCGCAGAGTTCGCCCCAATTGCCATGTGGCTCGGCGTGATCGGTATCTTCTACGGCGCGTGGATGGCCTTCACGCAGTACGACATAAAGCGTCTGATTGCCTACACCTCCGTTTCCCACATGGGCTTCGTGCTGATTGCTATCTACACCGGCAGCCAGCTGGCGTACCAGGGCGCGGTGATCCAGATGATTGCGCACGGTCTGTCCGCAGCCGGCCTCTTCATCCTGTGTGGTCAGCTGTACGAACGTCTGCACACCCGCGACATGCGCATGATGGGCGGCCTGTGGAGCAAAATTAAGTGGCTGCCTGCGCTCTCAATGTTCTTCGCGGTTGCCACCCTGGGGATGCCGGGCACCGGTAACTTCGTCGGCGAATTTATGATTCTGTTCGGCAGCTTCAAAGTGGTGCCGGTGATTACCGTGATCTCCACCTTCGGTCTGGTGTTTGCTTCCGTCTACTCGCTGGCGATGCTGCACCGCGCTTACTTCGGTAAAGCGAAGAGCGAAATTGCCGCACAAGAACTGCCGGGGATGTCGCTGCGCGAGCTGTTCATCATCCTGCTGCTGGTCGTACTGCTGGTGCTGCTGGGCTTCTTCCCGCAGCCGATTCTGGATACCTCGCACAGCGCGATGGGTAACATCCAGCAGTGGTTTGTTAATTCTGCTTCTACTACAAGGCCGTAAATCGCCATGACAATAACTCCACAACAACTGATTGCGCTGCTACCGCTGCTGATCGTCGGATTGACGGTGGTGGTTGTGATGCTCTCCATTGCGTGGCGACGCAATCACTTCCTGAATGCCACGCTGTCGGTCATCGGCCTGAACGCCGCGTTAGTCTCTCTCTGGTTTGTTGGCCAGGGCGGGGCGATGGACGTCACCCCGCTGATGCGCGTTGACGGCTACGCCATGCTGTATACCGGTCTGGTGCTGCTGGCGAGCCTGGCGACCTGTACCTTTGCCTACCCGTGGCTCGAAGGCTACAACGACAACAAAGAAGAGTTTTACCTGCTGGTTCTGATTGCCGCGCTGGGCGGCATTCTGCTGGCGAATGCCAACCACCTGGCCGCGCTGTTCCTCGGCATTGAGCTGATCTCTCTGCCGCTGTTCGGCCTGATTGGTTACGCCTTCCGCCAGAAGCGCTCGCTGGAAGCAAGCATTAAGTACACCATCCTGTCTGCTGCTGCCTCCTCGTTCCTGCTGTTTGGTATTGCGCTGGTTTACGCACAGTCCGGTAACCTCTCCTTTATGGCGCTCGGCAAGAGCCTCGGCGACGGCATGCTCCACGAGCCGCTGCTGCTGGCGGGTCTGGGCATGATGATTGTTGGCCTCGGCTTTAAACTCTCTCTGGTGCCGTTCCACCTGTGGACGCCAGACGTCTACCAGGGCGCTCCAGCGCCGGTATCGACCTTCCTGGCGACGGCGAGCAAAATCGCCATCTTCGGGGTGGTTATGCGTCTGTTCCTGTACGCGCCGGTGGGTGACAGCGAAGCGGTTCGCGTGGTGCTGGGCATCATCGCGTTCGTCTCCATCATCTTCGGTAACCTGATGGCGCTGAGCCAGACCAACATCAAGCGTCTGCTGGGCTACTCGTCCATCTCTCATCTGGGCTACCTGATGGTGGCGCTGATTGCGCTGCAGAGCGGTGAGATGTCGATGGAAGCCGTGGGCGTGTATCTGGCCGGTTACCTGTTCAGCAGCCTCGGCGCCTTCGGCGTGGTGAGCCTGATGTCCAGCCCGTACCGTGGTCCGGATGCCGATTCACTGTTCTCCTACCGTGGTCTGTTCTGGCACCGTCCGATCCTGTCCGCGGTGATGACCGTGATGATGCTCTCTCTGGCGGGTATCCCGATGACGCTGGGCTTTATCGGTAAGTTCTACGTGCTGGCCGTTGGTGTGCAGGCACACCTGTGGTGGCTGACTGCGGGCGTGGTTATTGGCTCCGCGATTGGTCTCTACTACTACCTGCGCGTGGCCGTGAGCCTGTACCTGAGCGCGCCTCAGCAGCTCAACCGCGATGCGCCATCCAACTGGCAGTACAGCGCCGGTGGTATCGTGGTGCTGATCTCAGCCCTGCTGGTGCTGATCTTCGGTATCTATCCGCAGCCGCTGATTGATATCGTGCAGCGAGCGATGCCATTAATGTAAGGTAAAAGCAAAAAGGCAACGAAAGTTGCCTTTTTTAATGTTTGCGCCCTCTCCCCGTGGGAGAGGGTCGGGGTGAGGGCACCAGCCCGCACCAGAACTAAGACAGCTGCTTCCTGCTGATCAGCGGCCCGTCAATCTTCTTCATCGAACGGTCGAGCACTTCCTCAATCACCGACGACAGCTCGTTCAGCTCAAACTTTGCCACATACCCGTCGGCCTTCACCTTGCGAATATGGTCCTCGTTAGCGTTGCCGGAAAGCGAAGAGTGGATCACCACCGGAATATCCTTCAGTACCGGGTCGGTTTTGATTTTGCGCGTTAGCGTAAAACCGTCCATCTCCGGCATTTCGAGGTCGGTCAGCACCAGGGCAATCTTATCGGTGATGGGTACGCCCTCTGCCTGCGCCTGTGCGGCCAGCACGCCAATTTTCTCCCACGCGTCTTTGCCGGTGATGTGCAGCTGTGCCGGGATCTCCATCGCCTGCAAACCTTTCTCCAGCATCGAGCGCGCCACTTTGGAGTCTTCCGCCACAATCGCCACAGAGCCCGGCTTGATGTTGAATTTCGTGGTCTTCAGATTGGTGGCGTGCAGGTCGTGGTTCGCTGGCGTGATGTCGTACAGGATCTGCTCAACGTCCAGCACCATCGCCAGATCGTTGGTATCGGTCTTCTCGTCGAGACACGCAATACTGGTGATGTAGCGACCGCTGACGGCGGTTTCCGCCGCGTGTACCTGCTTCCAGTCCAGACGCATGATGTTCTCAACCGACTCCACGGCAAACGCCTGCACGCTGCGCGCGTATTCGGTGATCAGCAGGATGTTCAGCCCGGTGGTGGGCTTACAGCCTGCGACGGCGGCCAGATCGATCACCGGGATCACCTGATCGCGAATATTCACCATTCCCATCAGCGGCGATTTCATCCCGGCGGGCTTTGTGAACTCCGGCATCGGCACGATTTCACGCAGCTTAAAGACGTTAATGCCAAACAGCTCGGATTTATTTTCGTTAAGAGACGTGCCGAGACGGAACAGCAACAGTTCAAAACGGTTCGACAGGGTCAGATTCGCCCTGTCATCAATATCTTTCTGGAAATTATCCATTCTACCCTCGAGAGAAATGCTGGCCTTTTAATCGTTATCGGCATCCTGAGGGAAAAGTGAAGGGCTAAACGCTGACCTGAGCGAAATCTTCGGCCAGCTCACATTCCGGGAACAATGCGCGGCACTCTGCCAGCAGGCTTTCGCACCCCCGCGCGTCGTAGCGCGAGCTGACGTGGGTGATAATGAGCCTCCCGACGCCCGCGTCACGGGCAAGCTGCGCCGCCTGGCGCGTGGAGCTATGGCCCCGGCTGTTGGCTTTCTCTTCCATTGCCGTTTCAAGCGTTGCTTCATGCACCATCACGTCCACGCCCCGGGCAAGCTCGAGCGCCGCCGGGCACGGGGCCGTATCGCCAAAAATCGCCAGCTTTTTGCCGGGCTGCGGGGCGGCGAGATAGTCCTGACCGTTGATGACGCGCCCGTCCTCCAGCGTGACGGTCTCGCCGTGCTTCAGGCGCTGGAACAGCGGCCCGGGTTTTACGCCATCGGCCATCAGCGCGGCGGCGTCCAGCGCGCCGGGCTTGTCATGCGCGTCAATACGGTAGCCATAGCACTCCACCGGATGATTGAGCGGCCGAGCGCTGACGTTAAAGTCACCGTCATCGAAAACCAGGCCTTCGGTAATCTCTACGATTTCCAGCGGATAATCTGTCCACGAGCCGCTGAGGCGCAGCGTGGTTTCAACAAATTCCCGGACTCCCGCTGGCCCGTAAATCGTCAGCGGATTGGGGTTACCGGCCATCGAGCGGCTGCACAGCAGGCCGGGAAGGCCAAACAGATGGTCGCCGTGAAGATGGGTGATAAAAATTTTATCCAGCTTGCCGGGATGGTAAGCGGTATGCAGCAGCTGATGCTGCGTTCCTTCACCGCAGTCAAACAGCCACAGCCCGCCGCGGGTGGGGTGCTTAAGATCCAATAGGATCGCCGTCACGTTTCGTGAGCGGGTTGGCACGCCAGCGGACGTGCCCAGAAAAATCAGTTCCATAACGCAATCAGCCCTTTGCCGAACGGGGAGGGGTTTAGTATAACGTGATGAACCCCAGGAAGGAGACCGACATGATCCAGTGGCAAGATTTACACCATAGTGACCTCACCGTTCATTCACTTTACGCCCTGCTGAAGCTGCGCTGCGAAGTGTTCGTGGTTGAACAGACCTGCCCGTATCAGGACATCGACGGCGACGATCTGGTCGGCGAGAACCGACATATCCTCGGCTGGCGGAATAACGAGCTGGTGGCGTATGCGAGGATTCTGAAAAGCGAAGACGAATTCGAGCCCGTCGTGATTGGTCGGGTCATCATCAGCGGCAACGCGCGCGGTGAAAAACTCGGCTTTCAGCTGATGGAGAAAACCCTGGAAACCTGCCAAAAAATGTGGCCGGACAAGGCGTTATACCTTGGCGCGCAGGCGCATCTGCAGTCGTTCTATGCGCACTTTGGCTTCACGCCGGTAACGGAAGTGTACGACGAAGACGGCATTCCCCACATCGGCATGGCGCGGGAAGCGAAGCAGGCGTAATGGCGCGTCGTTGGCTATAGTTAGCGGACTGGTGCACTAACATGGAGAAAAATATGTCATTTCAATCCTGGGATACCCGTATCGACGACGACCTGGCCTTGCTGAGCGAAACGCTGGAAGAGGTGTTACGTTCCTCGGGCGACCCTGCCGATCAGAAATATATTGAGCTAAAAGCCCGTGCGGAACAGGCGCTGCATGAAGTGAAAAACCGCGTCAGCCATGCGTCGGACACCTACTACTATCGCGCTAAAAAAGCGGTGTATCGTGCCGATGATTACGTGCATGAGAAACCGTGGCAGGGTATCGGCGTGGGGGCTGCCGTAGGGCTGGTGCTGGGCCTGCTCTTAGCCCGTCGTTAACAGCGTTTTGAACGGTTAACCACTCCCTATACGTGGGTACTGATATTTCTTATGGTACCCCGTATAATATGCGGTTTTAACAGGGAGAGGTTCGCGTGAATTCGATTTTCCTCGCGCTGGAGCAACTGCGTACCCAGCTTACGCAAGCGTTACCCGCAGCACCCGGCCTGCGTCATTTCGACGTCACTTTCCCGTTAAACGACGCCTTCGATCCCCTTGCCTGGCTGGGCGCGCAGCAGTGCTACCCGCAGTTTTACTGGCAGCAGCGTAACGGCGACGAAGAGCTGGCCGCGCTGGGAGCCGTTGCCCACTTTTCCTCTCTTGCATTAGCCTGCCAGTTTTTACGTGACCAAAACGCGCCGGATGATACCCGTATCTGCGGTCTGAACGCCTTTAACCCGGAGCAGGGCAGCCTCTTTTTACCGCGACTGCTCTGGCGACGCACCGCCGGTAACGCCACGCTGCGCCTGCAGCTGTGGGGCAATAGCTCGCTTCAGGATGATGCCCGCGCCGCGCAGGTATTCTTACAGCAGCTGCTTGCGGCCAAACCGATCCGTCCGCTGTCCGTGCAGGTAGAGCATGAAACGCATCTGCCGCAAAAATCGGCTTGGCTGAGTCTTATCAACAAGGCGACAGAGACTATCGCGCACGGCGATTTCGAAAAGGTGGTCCTCGCCCGGGCCACCGATCTGCAGTGTAAACAGCGCGTTAACCCTGTCGCGCTGATGGCCGCCAGCCGCGCCCTGAATTTCAACTGCTATCATTTCTGCATGGTATTCGATGCCAGCAACGCGTTTCTCGGCTCCACGCCCGAGCGTCTCTGGCGGCGGCGCGGCGCGCTGCTGCGCACGGAAGCGCTGGCGGGTACCGTTGCCAGCCATGCGGACGATAGCCAGGCGCAGCGCCTGGGCGAGTGGCTCCTGAACGATGATAAAAACCAGCGTGAAAATATGCTGGTCGTGGAGGATATCTGCCAGCGTCTTCAGCACCATACCCAGACGCTTGAGGTGCTGCCTGCGCAGGTCGTCCGCCTGCGTAAAGTCCAGCACTTACGACGCTGTATCTGGACCGAGTTAAAACAGGCGGACGACGCGCTGTGCCTGCACGTGCTCCAGCCTACGGCCGCCGTTGCCGGGCTCCCGCGCCAGCCCGCGCGCGAGTTTATCCAGGCCGTAGAGCCGTTTAACCGGGAATGGTACGCCGGTTCGGTCGGGTATTTATCCCCCGAACAGAGCGAGTTCTGCGTGGCGCTGCGCTCCGCGCGCGTTCGGGAAGACTCCCTGCGCCTCTATGCTGGCGCCGGTATTGTCAGCGGGTCCGATCCGGAGCAGGAGTGGCAGGAGATAGAAAATAAAGCGGCCGGATTGCGCTCTCTGCTCCTAAGGGATTAATACTGAATCGCGCAATCCCGATTCATATCAAAATTCCATTTTTTTCTATTATTTATACTGTGTCGCATTCTTGATACCGGACAATCTCATGTCAGTAAGTTCTTTTAACCGACGCTGGGCGGCGGTGATCCTTGAAGCCCTGACCCGCCACGGCGTCAGGCACGTGTGTATTGCACCGGGTTCTCGTTCAACGCCGCTGACGCTGGCGGCCGCCGACAACCGGGCGTTGATTCACCACACCCACTTTGATGAGCGCGGTCTCGGCCACCTGGCGCTCGGGCTGGCAAAGGTCAGCAAAGCGCCCGTGGCGGTGATCGTCACCTCCGGTACCGCCGTGGCGAACCTCTATCCGGCCCTGATTGAAGCCGGGTTAACCGGTGAAAAACTGATCCTGCTGACGGCCGACCGTCCTCCTGAACTGATCGACTGCGGCGCCAATCAGGCCATTCGCCAGCCGGGGATCTTTTCTTCGCACCCTTCGCAGACGGTGTCGTTACCGCGTCCTACTCAGGATATTCCGGCAGGCTGGCTGGTCTCCACCGTCGATCACGCCATGGAGACACTGCGCAGCGGGGCGCTGCACATCAACTGCCCGTTTGCCGAGCCGCTCTACGGTGAGCTGGACGACACCGGTCTTGACTGGCAGCAGACGCTAGGCGACTGGTGGCAGAGTGAAAAACCGTGGCTGCGCGAACAGACGCACCTTGAGAGCGCGAAACAGCGCGACTGGTTCTTCTGGCGGCAGAAGCGCGGCGTGGTTATTGCCGGGCGCATGAGCGCCGCCGAAGGCAGGCGGGTCGCCGAATGGGCGCAAACCCTCGGCTGGCCGCTAATAGGCGACGTGCTTTCCCAGACCGGTCAGCCGCTGCCGTGCGCCGACCTCTGGCTCGGCAATGCGAAGGCGGTCACCGAGCTTTCACAGGCGCAGATTGTGGTCCAGCTTGGATCGAGTTTGACCGGCAAACGTCTGCTGCAGTGGCAGGCGACCTGCACGCCGGAAGAGTACTGGCTGGTCGACCCGCTGGAAGGGCGGCTTGACCCGGCGCACCATCGCGGTCGTCGTCTGGTGAGCGGCATTGAGAGCTGGCTGGACCTGCATCCGGCGGAAAAACGTCAACCCTGGGCGGTGGCGATCCCGGACCTGTCGCGCCAGGCCTGGGAAATCACCAAAGCGCACTGTGAGACCTTCAGCGAAGCCGGGCTGGCGCACCGAATTCGCCAGTATCTGCCTGAACAGGGGCAGCTGTTTGTCGGCAACAGCCTGGTCGTACGTCTGATTGATGCCTTTTCGAAGCTGCCCGCAGGCTACCCGGTTTACAGCAACCGCGGCGCCAGCGGCATCGACGGGCTGATCTCCACCGCGGCGGGCGTGCAGCGCGCCAGCGCGAAATCGACGCTGGCTATCGTGGGCGATCTCTCCGCGCTCTACGATCTCAACGCGCTGGCGCTGCTGCGCCAGGCTTCCGCGCCGTTTGTGCTGATTGTCGTGAATAACAACGGCGGACAGATTTTCTCCCTGCTGCCAACGCCCCAGAGCGAGCGCGAGCGCTTCTATCTGATGCCGCAGAACGTGCAGTTCGAACACGCCGCGGCGATGTTCAGCCTGAAATACCATCGCCCGGAGAGCTGGGAACAGCTGGACGTGGCGCTAAGCAATGCCTGGAAGCAGCCGGGCGCGACGCTGATCGAGCTGGTGGTGAACGATGCCGACGGGGCGCATGCCCTGCAAAGCCTGCTGGCGCAGGTGAGCCAGCTGTGATCCTCTCCGGCGTGCAGCAGGCCGGAAAGCCAGGCTACCCCTGGCTGGTCTTTTTGCACGGTTTTTCCGGAGATTGCCGCGAGTGGCAGCCCGTTGGCGAGACGCTGAGCGACTATCCCCGACTCTATCTTGACCTGCCCGGGCACGGCGGATCCTGCAAGATAAGCGTGGCGGGGTTCGAAGAGATGAGCGCGCTGCTCGCCCAAACCCTGCTTAGTTACAACATACTGAGCTTCTGGCTCGTCGGGTACTCCCTCGGCGGCCGCATTGCGATGTTTCATGCCTGCCAGCGGCCAAAGGGTCTGCTGGGCGTGGCGGTAGAAGGCGGACATCCGGGCCTGCAGGATGCCGGGGCGCGACAGGCGCGGCGGGCATCCGACCGCCGCTGGGCAGAACGTTTTCGCCGCGAACCGCTGGAGAACGTGTTCAGTGACTGGTATCGCCAGCCCGTGTTCGCCTCCCTCACGGACGCCCAGCGCGACGCGCTGATTACCCTGCGCAGCCAGAACAGCGGCGCGGCGCTGGCGAAAATGCTTGAGGCAACCTCGCTGGCCGTGCAGCCCGACCTGCGTGCCGCGCTCGGCGCACGCGATTTCTCTTTGGATTATCTCTATGGCGAACGTGATGAGAAGTTCGCGGCCCTTGCCGCCGAGCTGAACGCCGCTCGCCATGCAATTCCCAACGCCGGACACAACGCCCACCGGGAAAACCCCGATGCGGTTGCGGCGAGTCTGGCTCAGATACTGCGTCTTCGAACAAAGGACACTCTATGATCTATCCTGATGAAAACATGCTTTATGCCCCGGTTGAATGGCAAGACTGCTCCGAAGGCTACACCGACATTCGTTACCACAAATCCACCGACGGCATTGCCAAAATCACCATTAACCGCCCGCAGGTGCGTAACGCCTTTCGTCCGCTGACGGTGAAAGAGATGATTCAGGCCCTGGCGGATGCGCGCTACGACGACAATATCGGCGTGATTGTCCTGACCGGCGAAGGCGATAAAGCGTTCTGCTCCGGCGGGGATCAGAAGGTGCGAGGCGACTACGGCGGATACCAGGACGATGCGGGCACGCACCATCTGAACGTCCTCGATTTCCAGCGTCAAATCCGCACCTGTCCAAAACCGGTGGTGGCGATGGTAGCGGGCTACTCCATCGGCGGCGGCCACGTGCTGCACATGATGTGCGACCTGACCATTGCCGCCGAGAACGCCATCTTTGGCCAGACGGGTCCGAAAGTGGGCTCCTTCGACGGCGGCTGGGGCGCTTCCTACATGGCGCGCATCGTCGGGCAGAAAAAAGCGCGTGAAATCTGGTTCCTGTGCCGTCAGTACAACGCCCGGGAAGCGCTGGATATGGGCCTGGTCAATACCGTGGTCCCGATTGCCGATCTCGAAAAAGAGACCGTCCGCTGGTGCCGTGAAATGCTGCAAAACAGCCCGATGGCGCTGCGCTGCCTGAAGGCCGCGCTCAACGCCGACTGCGACGGCCAGGCGGGTCTGCAGGAGCTGGCGGGCAACGCCACCATGCTGTTCTACATGACCGAAGAGGGTCAGGAAGGGCGCAACGCGTTTAACGAAAAACGCCAGCCGGACTTCAGCAAATACAAACGGAACCCGTAATGCGTCGCGCGCAGGTTTACCGCTGGCAGATACCGATGGACGCGGGCGTGGTGCTGCGTGAACGGCGGTTGAAAACCCGTGACGGCTTCTTCGTGCATCTCCAGCAGGGCGAGCGGGAAGGCTGGGGCGAGATTTCACCGCTGCCGGGCTTTAGCCTGGAGTCGCTGGATGACGCCCAGGCCGCGCTGCTGGCGTGGGCAGACGCGTGGCGCGAAGGTGCGGATCCGGCTTTGCCGGACGTGCCGTCCGCGGCTTTTGGTATCAGCTGCGCGCTGGCGGAGCTGGACGGTAGCCTGCCGGAAGAGGCTAACTACCGCGCGGCACCGCTCTGCACGGGCGATCCTGACGAGCTGTTTGCGCTGCTCTCCGCCATGCCGGGCGAGAAGGTGGCGAAAATTAAGGTCGGGCTCTACGAAGCGGTGCGCGACGGCATGGTCGCCAACCTGCTGCTGGAGGCGATCCCCGACCTTCATCTCCGTCTGGACGCCAACCGCGCCTGGACGCCGCTTAAGGCGCAGCAGTTTGCGAAATACGTCAATCCGGCGTACCGCAGCCGCATTGCCTTCCTGGAAGAGCCGTGTAAAACCCGCGATGATTCTCGCGCGTTTGCCCGCGAAACGGGGATTGCCATCGCCTGGGATGAAAGCCTGCGCGAGGACGATTTTGAATTTATTGCCGAGTCGGGCGTCAGCGCGGTGGTGATTAAACCGACGCTGACCGGCAGCCTGGCGAAGGTCCGCGAGCAGGTTGCCGCGGCGCATGCGCTGGGTCTGACGGCGGTGATTAGCTCGTCGATTGAGTCCAGCCTTGGGCTGACCCAGCTGGCGCGCATTGCCGCCTGGCTAACGCCGGATACCCTTCCCGGCCTCGACACGCTGAGCCTGATGCAGGCGCAGCTTATCCGCCCGTGGCCGGACAGCACGCTGCCGTGCCTTAACGTCGCGGCGCTGGAGCCGCTGCGATGAGCTTTACCGACTGGCCGTGGCGGCACTGGCGCGCGCAGTGTGCTGATAAACCGGCCCTGAGGCTGAACGACGAGGCGCTCAGCTGGCAGCAATTGTGCGCCCGCGTCGACCGCCTTGCGGCGGCATTTCACCGGCAGGGCGTGGCGGAGGGCAACGGCGTGCTGCTGCTGGCCCACAACCATCCGCAAACCCTGCTGGCGTGGCTGGCGCTGCTCCAGTGCGGCGCGCGTATTCTTCCCGTTAGTCCCCAGCTGCCGCGCCCGCTGCTGGAGGTGTTGCTCCCGCAGATGACGCTGCGCTTTGCGCTGGTGCTGGACGGCAGCTACGACGGACTTCCTGCCCTGAGCATGCGCGAGTCAGCCGATGCGTATTGCGCGGTGTGGCAACCGGCGCGGCTGGCCTCGATGACGCTCACCTCCGGCTCCACCGGGCTGCCGAAAGCGGCGGTCCATACCTGCGAGGCCCACCTTGCCAGCGCGCGCGGCGTGTTGTCGCTGATGCCCTACGGCGAAGACGACGACTGGCTGCTTTCACTGCCGCTGTTTCACGTTTCCGGCCAGGGGATTTTATGGCGCTGGCTGCAGGCCGGCGCGCGGTTAACCGTGCGCGAGAAGCAGCCTCTGGAGCAGGCGCTGTGCGGCTGCACCCACGCCTCGCTGGTGCCGACCCAGCTCTGGCGTCTGCTTCATGCCCACCAGCCCGTCGCACTGAAAGCGGTGCTGCTGGGCGGGGCCGCCATCCCTGTCGAGTTGACGCAGCAGGCGCGCGAGCAGGGGATTCGCACCTTCTGCGGCTACGGTCTGACCGAGTTTGCCTCTACCGTCTGCGCGAAAGAGGCGGACGGCGAGCCGGACGTGGGCTATGCGCTGCCGGGCAGAGAGGTGCAGGTCGTCGACGGGGAGGTGTGGATCAGGGCGCAGAGCATGGCCTCAGGCTACTGGCGAGAGGGCGATCTGATTCCGCTGACCAACGCCCAGGGCTGGTTCGCCACCCGCGATCGCGGGGAATGGCATGAAGGTCGCCTGACGATCCTGGGCCGCATGGACAACCTCTTTTTTAGCGGCGGCGAAGGGATCCAGCCGGAATCGCTGGAGCGCGTTATCGCCACGCACCCGCAGGTTAACCAGGCGTTTATCGTCCCGCTGGACGACGCCGAGTTCGGCCAACGTCCGGTGGCGGTGGTGGAGTGCGAGCCGGGGGCGGATATCACCTGCTTACCTGACTGGGTGAGGGACAAGCTGGCGCGTTTTGAGCAGCCCGTCCGCTGGCTGCTGTTGCCGACCGAACTCAAAAATGGCGGCATTAAGGTCTCGCGCCGCGCGCTGCAGGCGTGGGTGAACGCAACGCTGAAGGGATAATAGCCGTTTCAAATAGTTACAATCTACCGGCCTGCCGCACGCAGAGTGCTTGATCCCCGGAGGACCCAGGTTAAAATCTCGCGGTTTTGGGACTTCTCTATAAAAATTGTGCGGGATCACGACAATGAAAAAAGTGGCATTACTGGGCTTAGGCCTGATGGTTGTATCTGCGGCGGCTAACGCCATCAGCTTTAACGGCTCGGCGGGTCAGGATTATACCCACCTGGGCTTTGGCATGGGGACCGAAACCTCCGGTCTGGCAATGACCGGCGGCTGGACGCATAACGATGACGATGGCGACGCGGCCAGCCTCGGCCTGGGTCTGAACGTGCCGCTTGGCCCATTCCTGGCCACCGTCGGCGGTAAAGGGGTTTACACCAACCCGAACGACGGTAGCGAAGGCTACGCGGCGGCAGTGGGCGGCGGCCTGCAGTGGAAGATTGGCGACAGCTTCGGCCTGTTTGGCGAGTACTACTACTCTCCGGACTCCCTCTCCAGCGGTATCGACAGCTATGAAGAGGCCAACGCGGGCGCGCGCTGGACCATCATGCGTCCTGTTACCATCGAAGCGGGCTATCGCTATCTGAACCTGGCGGGCAAAGACGGTAACCGCGACAACGCGCTGGCCGACGGTCCGTACGTTGGCGTAAGCGCTGGCTTCTAAGCACCCCGGCGCGGCGTTCCGTCGCGCCAGTTTCTCTCTTCTCCCTTCCGCGTTTGCGCTATAGTGTTTTCACCAAATAAGCGGGAGAACACAATGATTAACGTGGAGATGTTATCCACCGGTGACGAAGTGCTGCATGGACAAATTATTGATACCAATGCGGCCTGGCTTGCCGATCTTTTCTTTGAGCAAGGATTACCGTTAACGCGCCGCAATACGGTGGGCGACAATCTTGAGTCGCTGGTCAGCGTGCTGCGCGAGCGGAGCGAACAGTGTGACGTGCTGATTGTGAACGGCGGGCTCGGCCCCACCGGTGACGATCTCAGCGCGCTGGCCGCCGCAACCGCAAAAGGCGAAGGGCTGGTGCTGCACGAGGCGTGGCTTTCGCAGATGGAACGCTTTTTCTCCGAGCGTGGCCGCGTCATGGCCCCCAGCAACCGCAAGCAGGCTGAAATTCCCGCCAGCGCCGAGCTGGTCGATAACCCGGTCGGTACCGCGTGCGGGTTTGCCATGCAGCTGAACCGCTGCCTGATGTTCTTTACCCCGGGCGTGCCCTCAGAATTTAAGGTGATGGTCGAGCAGCAGATCCTGCCGCGCCTTCGCGATCGTTTTACCCTGCCGGAACCGCCGCTCTGCCTGCGTCTGACCACCTTTGGCCGCTCGGAAAGCGATCTGGCCCAGAGCCTCGATCGCCTCCCGCTGCCGCCGGGCGTCTCCATGGGCTACCGCTCCTCTATGCCGATCATTGAGCTTAAGCTCACAGGCCCGGCCGAACAGAAAGCGGCGATGCTGGCCCTGTGGCCTGAGGTGCAGCGCGTGGCGGGCGAAAGCCTGATCTTTGAAGGGACGGAAGGATTGCCCGCGCAGATTGCGACGCATCTCCAGACTCGCCAGCTGAGCGTCACCTTAAGCGAGCAGTTCACCGGCGGCCTGCTGGCGCTGCAGCTGTCGCGCGTCAACGCGCCGCTGCTGGCAAGCGAGGTGGTGCCGTTCCAGCAGGAGACCCTCGCGCAGACCGCCCGCTGGGCCTCCGAGAGAAGGGTGAAGCATTTTGCCGGTCTGGCGCTGTTTGTCGGCGGGCTGGACGAAGAACATCTCAACTTCGCGCTGGCCACGCCGGAAGGCACCTGGGCGCTGCGGGTAAAAATGAGCATTACCCGCCACAGCCTGGCGGTGCGTCAGGAGGTTTGCGCCATGATGGCGCTGAACATGCTGCGCCGCTGGCTGAACGGCAAAGAGGTGGCCAGCGAGCACGGCTGGATTAACGTTGTCGAGTCGCTGTTCGTTGAGTAACGCCTGTGCCGGGGCCTTGCGCCCCGGCCATATTCAGCCCAGCGCTTTCGCCAGTAGGGTAATCGGATGTTCGCAGCGCTTGCTGGTGGACATCTCAATCTGCCACCTGCAGGTTTCGCAGTCCGTCACCACGATATCCGCGCCGCTCTCTTCAATCTGGCGGAACAGCGGGGCGCCAATCGCCTGCGACGTTTCGTAGTTTTCACGCTTAAAGCCGTAGGTTCCCGCAATCCCGCAGCAGCGTGAGTCCAGCACCGTCAGCTCCAGGCCCGGGATTAGCCGCAGCAGCTCAAGCGTATAGAGCGACCAGCCCATCTTCTCCATATGACACGGCGTGTGGTACACCACTTTCAGGGGTAATTTGCCCAGCGGCAACGTCTGTCCGCTATCGAGCTTGCGCCACAGGAAGCGCGTCGCCAGCTCGATGTGCTCGCGCAGGCCGGTATTATCTACGTCCAGCAGATGCGGATACTCATCGCGCAGGGTGAAGGTACAGGTGGACGAGGTCGCCAGCACCGGAATACCTTTATCGACAATCGCTTCGCGCAGGGAGGTGACATTGCTTTGAGCCTGCCTGCGCGCTTTATCGGTAAACCCGTTGGCAATCAGCGGTACGCCGCAGCACTTCTCTTTATTCAGTAGCTGAACGCCCGTTCCCATGGCGTTCAGCACCTTCAGCAGATCTTTTCCCAGCTGCGGATGGTTGTAATTCACGTAGCAGCCGTGGAAAAAGGCCACCTGGTCGGCATACTTCGCCTGCTCCGCCGCGACGGATTTGTACCAGCGGCGGAAGGTGCCGTGAGAATATTTTGGCAGGCTGCGGTGATGATCTATCTTCAGCGTGGCATCCAGCAGCTGGCGCACCGGCCTGAGTGCGGTCGCGGCATTCACCAGCGGGGCAAACGGCGTTGAGACGCTGCCCATCAGATCGGTATGGCTCAGGATCGCGTCCCGCAGCGACGGCTTTTGCGTGCCGTAGCGCGCCCGGGCGCGCTGGATGATATCGCCGATTTTCACATCCGACGGGCAGGCGACTTCGCAGCGTTTGCAGTTGATGCAGTATTTCAGCGCCTCGTCGTACAGCTTGCCGTCCTTCAGCCGCAGACGCTCGCCGTCAGGGCCAGCCTGCTTTGGCCCCGGATAGCGCGGGTTCACGCCGCTTACCGGGCAGACGGTGGTACAGACCGTGCATTTAATGCAGCTTTCAAATCGGGTGTCGTTCATTGTTCAGCCTCCATGCGCCGGCTAATCTGCTCTGCCACATACAGCGCCGTGACGGCGCAGACCCCGCAACCGCATCCCTGGGCAATGGGATCGTACCCGCCCAGCAGCGAGCCGATGGCAAAGAGATTTTTGACGGGCTTGCCGGAAAGCTGCGGATGCAGCCGGCTGTCGACAATTACGCCAAACTGCTGCCACGGCTGCGGCGAGAAGAAATCACTCTGATACCAGTCCGCGCGGGAGGCGCCTTGCCGGACATCGAGCCCCATAATGGCTTCCCGGATGCCTTCCCGGCTGCTCAGCAGCCCGTTGCTGAAGAAGCTGCCGCTTGCCAGCACCGTATAGCGGGCGCGCAGCGGAATATCACCGTGGTTGCGGGTCCAGATTTCACTCACCGCGCCGTCGGTCAGGGTGACTTTTTTTACCTCGTCACCCGCCATCCACACGCCGCCCTGCGCCACAAACTGACGCTGAAGCTGGGTATGCAGGCGAATGCCGGGGACGGAAGGGGGCAGCGTGGGCAGCAGGCCGAGCGAGCAGGGCAGGCGGTCCGACAGCCAGCGCCAGAGCCGGTTGTCGCGTAAGCCAAAGCAGGCGGGCATCAGCAGCGCGTCGCACCTCTCGCCGATTGGCCTGAGCGCGTCGTACAGCAGCGGCCATTTGTCCTCGTTATCCAGAAAGCGGGCGATATTCACCGCGCGAAACTCGCTCGGGTTATCGCGCAGAACATCAAGTTCGGGCAGCTCTATCTCTGCCGTTTCGGCGTTAACGCCCTGGCGACAGAGCGACGCCGCCGCGAGATGCGGCTGAAAATCCAGAAAGCCGCTAATGCCCACCACCCGCACGCGAGCGGCAGTGAAGGGGGCAACGGGCACTTCTTCCGGGCTGAGCCAGGCGGAACGCAGGGTGCCGAGCGGCGTGACGCGCTGATGATTGAGCCGGGCGCTTCCCTTCAGGCGTGCGCCGCAGTCTGCTAGCAGCGCTTCGGTTTCCAGCGCAAAGCGGTCAATATGCTGCGCGCCAATCAGGTGATACGGGTGCTCCGGCGGCAGTTTGTCGCGGTAGGCTTCGTCCACCAGATCCAGCGAGCCTGACGAGAAGTGCAGGGCGCTCTGGCCCCGGGTGATAATGGCGCAGCGCAGACCCTGCTTCGTGAGCCTGATGCCGCAAAGCAGGCCCGCCAGCCCGCCGCCGACAATCACGGTGTCAAATTTCATCGCGTTGCTCCTTCTCAAGACCGCAAAGCCCCTGGTATACCCAGCGGGTAAACTCGCTTTCGCGCAGGGCATCGCCCCAGGCGACAGGCTGAATGCCTTTCCAGCGCTCGTTTAAAAAGGCGCTGAGCTGATCGAGCGACTGGGTGGCGGTGGTGGTATGAAAACGCTGCAGCAGACCCGACGCACGGCAGGCGCAGAGCTCGCCCTGGCAGGTGCCCATGCCGACGCGGGTGCGGCGGCGGAGATCGAGCAGGCTGGTGACCGTCAGGTTCTCCACCGCGTACTGCACCTCACCGGCGGTGACGGCTTCGCACTCGCACACCAGGCTGCGGCTCAGCCGGCCTTCTCCAAGCCAGACCGGCGTTCTGTCGCCGTGGCGGTAAATCGCGGATCCGCGCAGCGGCGCGGGCAGGGAGATAATTTTTTGCAGCGTTTTTTCCGTGGACTGACGCGATCCCGGCAGGGGCTGTTCTGCCGTCACGCACGGCTCGGTATTGCCCAGCTTGCGGCAAACGGCATCGGTCGCCCATTCGGCCATCAGGCGGTAGGTCATCAGCTTGCCGCCGGTGATGGTGATAAACCCGTCCATGCCGTCGCGCTCGGCGTGATCGAGCAGCACGATGCCCCGACTGACGTTACGTCCGCTCGGATCGTTGTCGCTGGCGACCAGCGGACGCACGCCCGCGTAGGCGCGCAGAATGCGCGTCTGGGCCATCACCGGGGCCAGCTTCTCGCCTTCACGCAGCAGAATATCCACCTCTTCGGCGGTCACGCGGTTGTAGTCAATCTCGCTGTAGTCCACGTGGGTGGAGGTCGTGCCGATCAGCGAAATAGTATCGCCCGGCACGAGGATATCGGCGTCGGAGGGTTTGCGGCAGCGGTTGATGACGTGGTTATTGATACGGTGGTCGAGGATCAGCAGCGAGCCTTTCGCCGGGAACATGCGCACCTGCAGGTCGGCGTATTCCGCGATGCGCTGCCCCCAGATCCCCGCGGCATTAATGACCACGGAGGCATACAGCTCGCCGTGTTCATGGTATTGCGTGTCAAACACCCGCACGCCGCAGACGCGATGGCCTTCGCGGATAAGCCCGGTCACTTCGTGCCCGGTCAGGATATGCCCGCCGTGCTCGCGGGCGTCCAGCATATTGGCGGCGGTCAGGCGGAACGGATCGACGGTGCCGTCAGGGACTTTCACCGCGCCGATAAGCGCCGGGTTAACCGACGGTTCCAGCCGCCGCGCCAGCACCGGATCCATGGCCTCAGCCTGAATGCCCGCTGCGCTGCAGGCGGTAATAAAGGTGTCCTGAAAGGCGAGGTCATCTTCAGGAAGGGTAATAAAGAGGCCGTCGGTCGGCTCAATGCAGTGGCGGGCGATACGCTTGAGGATCTGGTTTTCGGCAATACATTCGCGCGCGGATTCACCGTCGGTCACCGCGTACCGAGCGCCGCTGTGCAGCAGGCCGTGGTTACGTCCGGTTGCGCCCGTGGCGATATCATGACGTTCCAGAAGCGTGACGCTTAAGCCGCGAAGGGCGCAATCGCGTGCGATCCCGGCGCCGGTTGCGCCACCGCCAATGATTATCACATCGCTGTAGCGAGGATCGTGACTGGTCATTGTTTACCCTCTATGTTCGTTTTTTTATCATTTAGCCATATTAATTTTGTGGTTTGTTTGATTTCGAACATAAACGCGCGTAATTCGAAAGTGAAACGTGATTTCATGCGCTTTTTTGCGCATCCTGTCATATTTCTGTAACAATCTGTGCGTTGATTCACAGTAACAATCACCGTGATTTCTTAACATCCCCGCCTCTGGAATCCAGGTGCGAGCCACCTGCTCATTCATTTCAAGGCCACGGAGGCTGTTATGCTCAGTATCTTCAAACCTGCGCCGCACAGGGCGCGTCTGCCAGAGGCAGAAATAGATCCGCTCTATCGCCGTCTGCGTTGGCAAATTTTCCTGGGGATCTTCTTCGGGTACGCGGCGTACTACCTTGTACGTAAAAACTTCGCGCTCGCCATGCCGTATCTGGTGGAGCAGGGCTTTTCCCGCGGCGATCTGGGGTTCGCGCTGTCGGGGATCTCCATCGCCTACGGTTTTTCCAAATTCATCATGGGTTCGGTGTCGGACCGCTCTAACCCGCGCGTGTTTCTGCCCGCCGGTCTGATTCTGGCCGCGGCGGTGATGCTGTTCATGGGCTTTGTGCCGTGGGCCACCTCCAGCATTGCCGTTATGTTCGTGCTGCTGTTTCTCTGCGGCTGGTTCCAGGGGATGGGGTGGCCGCCGTGCGGACGCACCATGGTGCACTGGTGGTCGCAGAAGGAACGCGGCGGCATCGTGTCGGTGTGGAACTGTGCGCATAACGTGGGTGGCGGCATTCCGCCGCTGCTGTTCCTGCTGGGGATGGCCTGGTTCAACGACTGGCACGCGGCGCTCTATATGCCTGCCTTTGGCGCCATTCTGGTGGCGATTATTGCCTTCGCGCTGATGCGCGATACGCCGCAGTCCTGCGGCCTGCCGCCGATTGAAGAGTACAAAAACGACTATCCGGACGATTACAGCGAAAAGCACGAAGAAGAGCTGACCGCAAAACAGATCTTCATGAAGTACGTGCTGCCTAACAGGCTGCTGTGGTACATCGCGGTGGCGAACGTGTTTGTTTACCTGCTGCGCTACGGCATTCTGGACTGGTCCCCGACCTACCTGAAAGAGGTGAAGCACTTCGCGCTGGATAAATCCTCCTGGGCCTATTTCCTCTATGAATACGCGGGGATCCCGGGCACGCTGATTTGCGGCTGGATGTCCGACAAGGTGTTTAAAGGCAACCGCGGCGCGACGGGCGTCTTCTTTATGACCCTGGTGACCATCGCCACCGTGGTGTACTGGCTCAACCCGCCGGGTAACCCGTCAGTAGATATGGCCTGCATGATCGTTATCGGCTTCCTGATTTATGGTCCGGTGATGCTGATCGGTCTGCATGCCCTGGAGCTGGCGCCGAAAAAAGCGGCAGGCACGGCGGCAGGCTTTACCGGTCTGTTCGGCTACCTGGGCGGTTCGGTCGCGGCGAGCGCTATCGTGGGCTACACCGTTGACTTCTTCGGCTGGGACGGCGGCTTTATGGTGATGATCGGCGGCAGCGTGCTGGCGGTGCTGCTGCTGATTGTCGTAATGATCGGTGAGAAACGTCACCACGCGGAAGTGCTGGCGCGTCGTCAATAAGGAGCTTTGCGATGAAATTAACTCAGTTAGCGACGGGCCTGCTGCTGGCGGGCCTGATGACCGGGTCCGCGCTGGCGGCGGATAAAATCGTGATTGCCCACCGCGGCGCGAGCGGCTATCTGCCGGAGCATACGCTGCCGGCAAAAGCGATGGCCTATGCCCAGGGCGCGGATTATCTGGAGCAGGATCTGGTGATGACGAAGGACGACCAGCTGGTTGTCCTGCACGATCACTATCTGGACCGCGTGACGGACGTGGCGGAGCGTTTCCCGGACCGCGCCCGTAAGGATGGCCGCTACTACGCCATCGACTTCACGCTGGCGGAGATTCGCTCCCTGAAGTTTACCGAAGGCTTCGAGATTGAGAGCGGCAAGAAGGTGCAGGTCTATCCGGGTCGTTTCCCGATGGGCAAATCTGACTTCCGCATTCATACCTTCCAGGAAGAGATTGAGTTTGTTCAGGGGCTGAACCACTCGACCGGTAAAAATATCGGTATCTACCCGGAAATCAAAGCCCCGTGGTTCCACCATCAGGAAGGGAAGGACATTGCCGCGAAGACGCTGGAGGTGCTGAAGCAGTACGGCTACACCAGCAAAAAGGACAAGGTTTATCTGCAGTGTTTTGACGCCGCCGAGCTGAAGCGCATTAAAACCGAGCTGGAGCCGAAGATGGGGATGGACCTCAATCTGGTGCAGCTGATTGCCTACACCGACTGGAATGAAACCCAGGAGAAGCAGCCTGACGGAAAGTGGGTGAACTACAGCTACGACTGGATGTTCAAGCCGGGCGCGATGAAGCAGATTGCGCAGTACGCCGACGGAATCGGGCCGGATTACCACATGCTGGTGGCGGAAGGCTCAACGCCGGGCCACGTGAAGCTGACGGCAATGGTGAAAGAGGCGCATGAGAGCAAGATGCAGGTCCATCCGTACACGGTGCGCGCAGACCAGCTGCCGCCGTATGCCGCGGACGTGAATCAGCTTTATGAGGTGTTATACAATCAGGCGGGCGTGGACGGGCTGTTTACGGATTTCCCGGATAAAGCGGTGAGCTTTTTGAAGGATTAACGCTGAAATTGCCGGGTGGCGGCTGCGCCTTACCCGGCCTACGAACTCCGGTTTTGTAGGTCGGGTAAGCGAAGCGCCACCCGACACAATCACATCTCGATTTCGATATCGCCTTTTGCCCGGCAGCAGCAGGGCAAAATTTCCCCTTCGTTGATAAAGGCCAGCGGCTCGGTCAGCCAGTCCACCTGGCCTGTGACCAGACGGCAGCGGCAGGAGCCGCAGTAGCCGGAACGACACTGGTACTCTACTTCTACCTGATGCGCCTCAAGCGCCACCAGCAGAGAAGGGTGCTCTTCCCGACACAGCACCTCGGTGCCGGAAAGACTTAGCGTGACGCGTGACATCAGAGCTGGAAGTCGCTCAGGTCGTCGGTGTTGACTTCAGAATCAATCTGACCGACCAGGTAAGAACTCACTTCCACTTCCTGCGGCGCGACCTGGACGTTATCGGACACCAGCCAGGTGTTGATCCACGGGATTGGGTTAGAGCGCGTCTGGAACGGCAGATCGAGACCGACAGCCTGCATGCGGATGTTGGTGATGTACTCAACGTACTGGCACAGGATGTCTTTGTTCAGGCCAATCATGGAGCCGTCGCGGAACAGGTATTCTGCCCACTCTTTCTCCTGCTGGGCCGCCAGCACGAACAGGTCGTAGCACTCCTGCTTGCACTCTTCGGCGATTTCCGCCATCTCCGGATCGTCCGTGCCGCTGCGCAGCAGGTTCAGCATGTGCTGGGTACCCGTCAGGTGCAGGGCCTCGTCGCGGGCGATCAGGCGGATGATTTTGGCGTTGCCTTCCATCAGCTTGCGCTCGGCAAAGGCGAAGGAGCAGGCGAAGCTGACGTAGAAGCGGATCGCCTCCAGCGCGTTGACGCTCATCAGGCACAGGTACAGCTGCTTTTTCAGCGCGCGCAGGTTCACGGTAATGGTTTTACCGTTCACGCTGTGGGTGCCTTCGCCCAGCAGATGCCAGTAGCTGGTCATCTCGATCAGCTCATCGTAATAATGGGCAATGCCTTCCGCGCGCTTCTGGATCTGTTCGTTGGTGACGATATCGTCAAACACCACCGCCGGATCGTTCACGATGTTGCGGATGATATGGGTGTAAGAGCGGGAGTGGATCGTCTCGGAGAACGCCCAGGTTTCCACCCAGGTTTCCAGCTCCGGAATGGAGATCAGCGGCAGCAGCGCCACGTTCGGGCTACGGCCCTGAATGGAGTCCAGCAGCGTCTGGTACTTCAGGTTGCTGATGAAGATATGCTTTTCGTGATCCGGCAGCGACTGGTAGTCAATGCGGTCGCGAGAGACGTCCACTTCTTCCGGACGCCAGAAGAAGGAGAGTTGCTTTTCGATCAGCTTTTCGAAGATGTCATATTTTTGCTGGTCGTAGCGTGCCACGTTGACCGGCTGGCCGAAGAACATCGGCTCTTTGAGCTGGTCGTTTTTCGTCTGTGAAAAGGTGGTATATGCCATGAGTGTGTCCTGTGAGAGATTTTGTCGGTTGGGCAAACAAAATCGTAGGCCGGGTAAGCGGAGCGCCACCCGGCATTTACATTAGATCTTACATGCGCCGCTTTCGCAGCCATCGTCCTGAATGGACGGAGCCAGGTCGTCCTGGGCGTCTTCCGCACCATCACGGGTGTTGTGATAGTACAGCGTTTTCACGCCAAATTTGTAGGCGGTCAGCAGGTCTTTCAGCAGCTGCTGCATTGGCACCTTGCCGGACGGGAAGCGCGTCGGGTCGTAGTTGGTATTAGCAGAGATCGACTGGTCGATAAACTTCTGCATGATACCCACCAGCTGCAGGTAGCCGTCGTTGTTTGGCATTTCCCACAGCAGCTCGTACTTGTCACCCAGTGTCTCGTAATCCGGCACCACCTGACGCAGCACGCCGTCTTTCGACGCTTTGATGCTGACGTGGCCGCGCGGCGGCTCAATGCCGTTGGTGGCGTTGGAGATCTGCGAAGAGGTCTCGGACGGCATCAGGGCAGAGAGCGTGGAGTTACGCAGGCCGTGCGTTTTAATGGACTCGCGCAGGCCTTCCCAGTCGAGGTGCAGCGGCTCGCTGACGATCGCATCCAGGTCTTTCTTGTAGGTGTCAATCGGCAGAATGCCTTTCGCGTAGGTGGTTTCGTTGAACCACGGGCACGCGCCTTGCTCTTTTGCCAGCTCGTTAGAGGCTTTCATCAGGTAGTACTGAATCGCTTCGAACGTCTGGTGCGTCAGGTTGTTGGCGCTGCCGTCGGAGTAACGCTTGCCGTTTTTCGCCAGCCAGTAGGCGAAGTTGATCACGCCGATACCGAGGGTACGACGGCCCATTGCGCCGCGTTTAGCCGCCGGGATTGGGTAATCCTGGTAGTCCAGCAGGGCGTCGAGCGCGCGAACCGCCAGCACGGCCAGCTCTTCCAGCTCGTCCAGGCTCTTAATTGCGCCCAGGTTGAACGCGGACAGCGTGCACAGCGCGATTTCGCCGTTTTCGTCGTTCACGTCTTCCAGCGGTTTGGTCGGCAGGGCGATCTCCAGGCACAGGTTAGACTGGCGCACTGGCGCAACGACCGGATCAAACGGGCTGTGGGTGTTGCAGTGGTCAACGTTCTGGATGTAGATACGGCCGGTAGAGGCACGTTCCTGCATCATCAGGGAGAACAGGTCGACCGCCTTCACGCGCTGCTTGCGGATGCTGTCGTCTTTTTCGTATTTGGTGTACAGACGCTCGAACTCGTCCTGATCGGCAAAGAACGCGTCATACAGGCCCGGCACGTCGGACGGGCTGAACAGGGTGATGTCTTCACCCTTCAGCAGACGGGTGTACATCAGCTTGTTGATCTGCACGCCGTAGTCCATGTGGCGCACGCGGTTGCCTTCCACGCCGCGGTTGTTTTTCAGGACCAGCAGGCTTTCTACTTCCAGGTGCCACATCGGGTAGAACAGGGTCGCCGCCCCGCCGCGCACGCCGCCCTGAGAGCAGGATTTCACCGCCGTCTGGAAGTGCTTATAGAACGGGATGCAGCCGGTGTGGAACGCTTCGCCACCGCGAATCGGGCTGCCCAGCGCGCGAATACGACCGGCGTTGATGCCGATACCGGCACGCTGGGAAACGTATTTCACGATGGCGCTGGAGGTGGCGTTGATGGAATCCAGGCTGTCGCCACATTCGATCAGCACGCAGGAGCTGAACTGACGGGTAGGGGTACGCACGCCGGACATGATTGGCGTCGGCAGAGAAATTTTAAACGTGGATACCGCATCGTAGAAACGCTTCACGTAGTCCAGACGGGTGTCACGCGGGTAGTTAGAGAACAGGCAGGCGGCCACCAGAATATAGAGGAACTGGGCGCTTTCGTAGATCTCACCGGTTACGCGGTTCTGAACCAGGTATTTGCCTTCGAGCTGCTTCACCGCCGCGTAGGAGAAGTTCATGTCGCGCCAGTGATCGATAAACCCGTTCATCTGCTCGAACTCTTCTTCCGTATAGTCTTCCAGCAGATGCGTGTCGTATTTGCCCAGCTCAACCATTTTCACCACGTGATCGTAAAGCTTCGGCGGCTCAAACTGGCCGTAGGCTTTTTTACGCAGGTGGAAAATCGCCAGACGTGCAGCCAGGTACTGATAATCCGGTGCTTCGCGGGAGATCAGGTCTGCCGCTGCTTTAATAATCGTTTCGTGAATATCAGACGTTTTGATGCCGTCGTAGAACTGAATGTGGGAACGCAGTTCAACCTGGGAGATAGATACGTTGTTCAGTCCTTCTGCTGCCCAGTCGAGAACTCGATGGATTTTGTCCAGATTGATACGCTCGGTAGTACCGTCGCGCTTTGTCACCAGCAGACTCTGATTCATGTGGGGTTTACCTGTCCGTGAAATAAAAAATATCCCCCGCTTATCCACAGATCCGTCTTGTGACTAACTCTGTGGATAAATACTACATATAGGGGGTTTGCGATAAGAGAAACGCTATATGGTGAGTATTCTAGTATCGAATCTTTTCAGCACAAGGGTTGATTTTGACGTTAAATTGAGGTTGTGAAAGGGTAAAAAAGGCTAAGTCCTCGTACCGTAAGGCCTGGAAGAGATGTCAATAATTAAGAAAAAAAATTCAAAATTTGATCGAGTGCTGATTTCTTCAACGGGAGGTCAGAATTGCGCAACATGATGTCGCGCAATCTTTATAAGAATAACGAATGACGTTAGTCGTTTTTGGCGGTTGTGTGCAACATATAGTTAACATCAACGCCCGGCGCGAGCTTGAATTTATCGGTCAGCGGATTGTAGTGCAGGCCGGTAATGTGCTGCTCTTTGAGCCACGTCTGGTCGACCCAGGTTAATAGCTCCGCCGGCTTGATGAATTTCTTCACGTCGTGCGTCCCTTTCGGCACCATGCGCAGCACGTACTCCGCGCCGACGACGGCCATCAGCCAGGCTTTACCGTTGCGGTTGATGGTGGAGAAGAAGACCTGGCCGCCCGGTTTCACCAGTTTTGCACAGGCGTGCACCACGGACTGCGGATCGGGTACGTGCTCCAGCATCTCCATGCAGGTCACCACGTCGTACTGATGGGCATGTTTAGCCGCGTGCTCTTCCACGGTTTCCTGCACGTAGTCGACCTGAATGCCGGACTCGAGGGCGTGAAGGCGGGCAACCTGCAGCGGTTCAAAGCCCATATCCAGGCCGGTGACATTCGCTCCTTCGCGCGCCATGCTCTCCGCCAGGATGCCGCCGCCGCAGCCAACGTCGAGCACCTTCTTACCGAACAGACCGCCGGAGCGCTCCGCGATATAGCCCAGACGCAGCGGGTTAATGCGGTGCAGCGGTTTGAACTCACCTTCGAGATCCCACCAGCGGGACGCCACCGCTTCAAATTTGGCAATCTCTTCGTGGTCAACGTTGTGGGCCACCGGGGATTTTTCGGCATTCATGGGCGCTTTTACTCCTTATTTAGCAAGACAAAGGAGTATATCAGGCAATCCCGGCGAATAAAGCGTATAGGTTTACCTCAATCACCTCGGCTGTGTTATAATTTGCGACCTTTGAATCCGGGATACAGTAGAGGGATAGCGGTTAGATGAGCGACCTTGCGAGAGAAATTACACCGGTTAACATCGAGGAAGAGCTGAAGAGCTCCTATCTGGACTATGCGATGTCGGTCATTGTTGGCCGTGCGCTGCCGGACGTCCGCGATGGCCTTAAGCCGGTACACCGTCGCGTACTATACGCCATGAACGTATTGGGCAATGACTGGAATAAAGCCTATAAAAAATCTGCCCGCGTCGTCGGTGACGTCATCGGTAAATATCACCCGCATGGTGATATCGCCGTGTATGACACCATCGTTCGTATGGCGCAGCCATTCTCCTTGCGCTACATGCTGGTAGATGGTCAGGGTAACTTTGGTTCAGTCGACGGCGACTCCGCTGCGGCGATGCGTTATACGGAAATCCGTATGTCGAAAATCGCTCATGAGCTGATGGCCGACCTGGAAAAAGAGACCGTTGATTTCGTCGATAACTACGACGGCACCGAGCGCATCCCTGATGTGATGCCCACCAAGATCCCGAACCTGCTGGTTAACGGTTCGTCCGGCATCGCGGTCGGTATGGCAACCAACATTCCGCCGCACAATATCACCGAGGTGATCAACGGCTGCCTGGCCTATATCGACGATGAAGACATCAGCATTGAAGGGCTGATGGCACACATCCCGGGCCCGGACTTCCCGACGGCGGCGATCATCAACGGTCGTCGCGGCATTGAAGAAGCGTACCGTACCGGCCGCGGCAAGATTTACATCCGTGCCCGCGCTGAAGTAGAAGCGGACGCCAAAACCGGCCGTGAAACCATCATTGTTCACGAGATCCCGTATCAGGTGAACAAAGCGCGTCTGATTGAAAAAATCGCCGAGCTGGTAAAAGAAAAACGCGTTGAAGGCATCAGCGCGCTGCGTGACGAGTCTGACAAAGACGGCATGCGCATCGTGATTGAGATCAAACGCGACGCGGTGGGCGAGGTTGTGCTGAACAACCTGTACTCCCAGACTCAGCTTCAGGTCTCCTTCGGTATCAACATGGTTGCGTTGCACCATGGCCAGCCGAAGATCATGAACCTGAAAGAGATCCTGAGCGCGTTCGTCCGTCACCGCCGTGAAGTGGTGACCCGCCGTACCATCTTTGAACTGCGTAAAGCCCGCGATCGTGCGCACATCCTGGAAGCGCTGGCGGTTGCGCTGGCCAACATCGACCCGATCATCGAGCTGATCCGCCGTGCGCCAACGCCTGCAGAAGCGAAAGCCGCGCTGGTTTCCCGTCCGTGGGATCTGGGCAACGTTGCCGCGATGCTGGAGCGCGCAGGCGATGACGCGGCGCGTCCTGAGTGGCTGGAACCGGAATTCGGCGTGCGTGACGGTCAGTACTACCTGACTGAACAGCAGGCCCAGGCGATTCTGGATCTGCGTCTGCAGAAACTGACCGGCCTTGAGCACGAAAAACTGCTCGACGAATACAAAGAGCTGCTGGAGCAGATTGCCGAGCTGCTGCACATTCTGGGCAGCGCAGAGCGTCTGATGGAAGTGATCCGCGAAGAGCTGGAGCTGGTCCGCGATCAGTTCGGCGATGAGCGCCGCACCGAAATCACCGCGAACAGCTCTGATATCAACATTGAAGATCTGATCAACCGCGAAGACGTGGTGGTCACCCTGTCTCACCAGGGCTATGTGAAGTATCAGCCGCTGACCGACTACGAAGCACAGCGTCGTGGCGGTAAAGGTAAATCTGCAGCACGTATTAAAGAAGAAGACTTTATTGACCGCCTGCTGGTGGCCAACACCCACGACACGATCCTCTGCTTCTCCAGCCGCGGTCGTCTGTACTGGATGAAAGTCTACCAGCTGCCGGAAGCGAGCCGCGGCGCGCGTGGTCGTCCAATCGTCAACCTGCTGCCGTTGGAAGCGAATGAACGTATTACCGCCATCCTGCCGGTACGCGAGTACGAAGAGGGCGTGAACGTCTTTATGGCGACCGCCAGCGGTACCGTGAAGAAAACCGCGCTGACCGAGTTCAGCCGTCCACGTTCCGCCGGGATCATCGCGGTGAACCTGAACGAAGGCGACGAGCTGATCGGCGTGGATCTGACCTCCGGTTCTGATGAAGTGATGCTGTTCTCTGCGGCCGGTAAAGTGGTGCGCTTTAAGGAGAACGCGGTGCGCGCAATGGGTCGTACGGCGACCGGCGTTCGCGGCATCAAGCTGGCGGGCGAAGACTCCGTCGTTTCCCTGATCGTTCCGCGTGGCGAAGGTGCAATCCTGACCGTCACCCAGAACGGTTACGGTAAACGTACCGCGGAAAGCGAATACCCGACCAAGTCTCGCGGCACGCAGGGCGTTATCTCTATCAAGGTGACCGAGCGCAACGGTTCCGTTGTCGGCGCGGTGCAGGTGGACGATGCCGACCAAATCATGATGATCACCGATGCCGGTACGCTGGTGCGTACCCGCGTGTCTGAGATCAGCGTGGTGGGTCGTAACACCCAGGGCGTGATCCTCATCCGTACAGCGGAAGATGAAAACGTGGTGGGTCTGCAGCGCGTGGCCGAGCCGGTGGATGACGAAGAGCTCGATTCCATCGACGGCAGCGTCGCGGAAGGTGACGATGAAATCGCGCCGGAAGCGGACACCGACGATGACGCAGCGGATGACGCTGACGAGTAATGTCTTCTGACGCAAAAAGGGCCGGATTCCGGCCCTTTTCTTTTACGTAAGCAGACAAGTGAACGTTGCGGCAAGCCGCGTTTACCGCTACCTTAACCACATTCTTTTGACCCCGACGGCGGAGCCTCGCCCCCTTGAAATACCTCGTCTCCTTTCGTACTACGCTGAAAGTCTCTCGCTATCTGTTCCGGGCGCTGGCGCTCCTGCTTTGGCTGCTGGTGGCCCTGTTGTCGGTGTTTTACATCGTTAACGCCCTGCACCAGAAAGAAGCGGAGATCCGCCAGGAGTTTAACTTAAGCTCCGACCAGGCCCAGCGCTACATTCAGCGAACGTCTGACGTGATGAAGGAGCTCAAGTACATTGCCGAAAATCGTCTGACGGCGGAAAACGGCATCCTCGCGCTTCGCGGGCGTAATGACAAAACCGAAGTCCCGGACTTCCAGCCGCTGTTCCCGGACTCCGATTGTTCTAACATGAGCAACACCTGGCGCGGGTCGCTGGAATCCCTTGCCTGGTTTATGCGCTACTGGCGCGACAACTTCTCCGCCGCCTATGACCTGAACCGCGTATTCCTGATAGGCAGTGAAAATCTCTGCATGGCTGACTTTGGCCTGCGCGACGTGCCCGTTGAGCGCGACGATGCGCTGAAAAGCCTGCATGAACGTATTGTGAAATATCGCAATGCGCCCCAGGACGAGCGCGGAAATAACATCTTCTGGGTGAGCCAGGGGCCGCGTCCGGGCGTGGGCTATTTCTATGCCCTGACGCCGGTCTATCTCGGCAATCGCCTGCAGGCGCTGCTGGGTATTGAGCAGACCATTCGCATGGAAAACTTTTTCACCCCGGGCAGCCTGCCCATGGGGGTGACCATTCTGGATGAAAACGGTCATCAGCTGATCTCGCTTGCCGGGCCGGATAACCGGTTAAACGTCGAACCGCACTGGATGCAGGAGCGGTCGTGGTTTGGCTATACCTCAGGCTTCCGCGAGCTGGTGCTGAAGAAGAGCCTGCCGCCTTCGTCGCTGAGTATCGTCTATTCGCTGCCGGTGGACATGGTCCTTGAGCGGATACGCATTCTCATCATGAATGCCATTCTGCTGAACCTGATCGCGGGTGGGGCGCTGTTTACGCTGGCGCGCATGTATGAGCGGAAAATCTTTATTCCCGCCGAAAGCGACGCGCAGCGGCTGGAAGAGCACGAGCAGTTTAACCGGAAGATTGTCGCGTCGGCGCCGGTGGGGATCTGTATTCTGCGTACCCAGGACGGAACCAATATCCTGAGTAACGAGCTGGCGCATAACTACCTGAACATGTTGACGCACGAGGACCGGCAGAGGCTAACGCAAATTATCTGCGGCCAGCAGGTTAACTTTGTCGACGTGCTGACCAGCACGCACACCAACCTGCAGATCAGCTTTGTCCATTCCCGCTATCGTAATGAAAACGTGGCGATTTGCGTGCTGGTGGATGTTTCCGCGCGCGTGAAGATGGAAGAGTCGCTCCAGGAGATGGCGCAGGCTGCCGAGCAGGCCAGCCAGTCTAAATCCATGTTCCTTGCGACGGTCAGCCACGAGCTGCGTACGCCGCTTTACGGGATCATTGGTAACCTCGATCTGCTGCAGACCAAAGAGTTGCCGAAAGGGGTCGACAGGCTGGTGACGGCGATGAACAACTCCTCCAGCCTGCTGCTGAAGATCATCAGCGATATTCTCGACTTCTCGAAAATTGAGTCCGAGCAGCTAAAAATCGAGCCGCGCGAGTTCTCCCCGCGCGAGGTAATGAACCATATCAGCGCCAACTATCTGCCGCTGGTGGTGCGTAAACAGCTCGGGCTTTACTGCTTTATCGAGCCGGACGTGCCGATAACGCTGCATGGCGATCCGATGCGCCTGCAGCAGGTCATCTCTAACCTGCTCAGCAACGCCATTAAATTCACCGACGTGGGCTGTATCGTGCTGCACGTCTGCCGGGCGGGAGATTACCTGAGCATTCGCGTGCGCGACACGGGCGTCGGCATCCCGGCGAAGGAGGTGGTGCGTCTGTTCGACCCGTTCTTCCAGGTCGGGACCGGCGTGCAGCGTAACTTCCAGGGGACCGGCCTGGGGCTGGCGATCTGTGAGAAGCTCGTCAGCATGATGGACGGTGATATCTCCGTGGATACCGAGCCCGGCATGGGCAGCCAGTTCACCATCCGTATTCCGCTCTATTCCGCGCAGTATCCGGCAAAAGCGACCGTGGACGGGCTGAGCGACAAGCGCTGCTGGCTGGCGGTGCATAACGCCTCGCTGAATGACTATCTTACGGCGCTCCTCACCCGCAGCGGGGTGAGGGTATGTCGCTATGAAGGCCAGACGCCGGACGTGGACGACGTGCTGATCGCTGACGAGGCGCTGGAACAGCCGTGGCAGGGGAGAGGGTCGGTGCTCTTCTGCCGTCGCCACATCGGCATTCCTGTCGAGCGTGCGCCTGGGGAGTGGGTACACAGCGTTGCCACGCCGCACGAGCTGTTAAGCCTGCTGGCGCGCATCTATAAAGTGGAGCTGGAAGAGCGCGACGGCGCGGGCGGATTGCCGTCACCGGAGTCTCTGGCGTCGGTGAATGACGATATGATGATTCTGGTGGTGGATGACCATCCGATTAACCGCCGCCTGCTGGCTGACCAGCTTGGATCGCTGGGCTACCAGTGCAAAACGGCCAATGACGGCGTGGATGCGCTGAATGTGCTGAGTAAAAACCATATCGATATCGTGCTGAGCGACGTCAACATGCCGAACATGGACGGCTATCGTCTGACGCAGCGTATCCGCCAGCTTGGCCTGACGCTGCCGGTAGTGGGCGTCACGGCGAACGCCCTGGCGGAAGAGAAGCAGCGCTGTCTGGAGTCGGGGATGGACAGCTGTCTGTCGAAACCGGTCACGCTGGACGTGCTGAAGCAGACTCTGTCGATTTACGCCGAGCGCGTGAGAAAAACGCGGATATAAAAAAGGCCCGGAAGGGCCTTTTATGTTTTTCGCTCTCTCCCTGTGGGCTGAGAGATCCCCAGTAATATTTTTACCTGAAGCGATGAACGTTTCTTCGGAAAAATTCATGACTTACAGCGATGCCCTGGTCCGGCTGTAAATCGCCGAAGCGTTTCCTGCAGGCCGGGGCGAGGCGCATGGATGCGCCGAGAGGGCGGGCTTTACAGGGACGTTACCTCCGCCCGTCCCCGATAAGCAGGAAGGAATAAGCTGAGGGCACCGCGAAGCGGCGATTTACCGCCGGGAGCCCCGGTCGCCAGGGTGGTGGCGATTGAGCCACCCTGGCACGTTCACCTGTCATGTCGTTACAGAGTAGCAAGGAACATAAAGTGAACGGAATGACATCCACAGCCGTATGTTCCCCCTCACCCCAGCCCTCTCCCTCTGTACAGTCCGGGGACATAGTGAACACTTGTTCGGGGACATGGTAGACACTTACAACTAAGGCATAAGAACCCGTTTATGGAGTCGCTTATGCCCTGGGATGCGAGAGATACCATGTCATTACGTACCGAGTTTGTTTTGTTCGCCTCGCAGGACGGGGCGAACATCCGTTCCCTCTGCCGTCGCTTCGGCATTTCACCTGCTACCGGCTACAAGTGGCTTCAGCGCTGGGCTGTCGAGGGCGAACCCGGCCTGCAGGACCGCCCCCGCACGCCGCATCATTCCCCCAACCGCTCGTCTGACGACGTCACCGCCCTGCTGCGCATGGCACATGAGCGTCATGAACGCTGGGGCGCCCGCAAGATTAAGCGCTGGCTGGAAGACCAGGGACACCGTATGCCTGCCTTCAGCACTGTCCATAACCTGATGGCCCGTCACGGCCTGCTGCCCGGCACGGCTCCGGGTATTCCGGCCACCGGACGGTTCGAACATGACGCCCCGAACCGGCTCTGGCAGATGGATTTTAAGGGGCACTTCCCCTTTGGCGGCGGCCGTTGCCATCCGCTCACCCTGCTCGACGACCACTCCCGTTTTTCCCTGTGCCTCACACACTGTACCGATGAACGGCGTGAGACCGTGCAGCAACAGCTGGTCAGCGTCTTTGAACGCTACGGCCTGCCGGACCGGATGACGATGGATAACGGCTCACCGTGGGGCGACACCACCGGCACCTGGACGGCGCTGGAGCTGTGGCTGATGCGCCACGGTATCCGGGTGGGCCACTCCCGGCCTTATCATCCGCAGACGCAGGGCAAGCTGGAGCGTTTTCACCGCAGCCTGAAGGCGGAAGTGCTGCAGGGGAAATGGTTCGCGGACAGCGGCGAGCTGCAGCGTGCCTTCGACCACTGGCGGACGGTCTATAACCTTGAACGCCCGCACGAGGCGCTGGATATGGCGGTCCCGGCCTCACGCTATCAGCCGTCTGGGCGGCAGTACAGCGGCAGCGTGACGCCCCCGGAATATGATGAAGGTGTGCTGGTCAGGAAAGTGGATATCAGCGGGAAGCTGAGCTTACAGGGAGTCAGTCTGAATGCAGGAAAGGCGTTCAGGGGAGAACGGGTGGGGCTGAAGGAGACGCAGGAGGATGGCTGCTATGAAGTGTGGTGGTACAGCACGAAAGTGGGGGTGATCGACCTGAAGAAAAAGTCGATCACCATGGGTAAAGGATGTTAAAAAGTGTTCACCATGTCCCCGAACACCTGTCTACCATGTCCCCGGACCGTACACCCCAAGGGAGAGGGGGTCGTCCGTGCAGGCATTATTTTGTGGAAAACCCTCAGCCCTGTGGGAGAGGGCGGGGTGAGGGCATCAGGCCGCACTCCCGTTGGAGATCAATCCTTATCCGTTGCGCTCAGCGTCACGGAGGAGAGATAGTTCAGCAGCGCAATATCGTTATCCACGCCCAGCTTCATCATCGCGGATTTCTTCTGGCTACTGATGGTTTTAATACTGCGGTTCAGCTTCTTGGCAATCTCGGTCACCAGGAAACCTTCTGCGAACAGGCGCAGAACTTCACTCTCTTTCGGCGACAGGCGCTTGTCACCGTAGCCACCCGCGCTGATTTTTTCCAGCAGACGAGAGACGCTCTCAGGGGTGAACTTCTTGCCTTTCTGCAGCGCAGCGAGCGCTTTTGGCAGATCGGTCGGGGCGCCCTGCTTCAGCACAATCCCTTCGATGTCCAGATCCAGCACGGCGCTCAGGATCGCCGGGTTGTTGTTCATGGTCAGAACGATGATCGAGATATCCGGGAAGTGGCGTTTAATATATTTGATGAGCGTGATCCCATCACCGTATTTGTCTCCCGGCATGGAGAGATCGGTAATGAGCACGTGTGCATCAAGCTTTGGGAGGTTATTGATCAGTGCTGTAGAGTCTTCAAATTCACCGACTACATTCACCCACTCGATCTGTTCAAGTGATTTGCGAATACCGAACAGTACAATCGGATGGTCATCGGCAATAATTACGTTCATATTGTTCATGTATAAGGCTACCTTGCTACAGCAAGCTTTTGACGTAGGCGTCAATGTCGCTGATGTATTTTTCAATGCCAGAGGCATCTTTCTCACGAATTAGATGTTCCAGCGTTTCACATAACTGCTTGCCGGGAACCAGATTAAGCATGGCAAACACCCCTTTAAGCCGGTGTGCTGTCTGTGCCAGCGCTGCAAAGTCATTCACAGCGGACTCAGTATACAACCGCTTAACATCATCTGGTACTGTATCAACAAAGAGTGAATAGTATCCGCTGGCGTGAAGCTCGGCATTTTCATTGCCGCCTAACGGGGATTCCGCTATCTCTTCCTGCGCCAGCTGCTCTTCTATTAGTTGTAGTACAGCTTCCTGCATCGCATTGCTTATATTAAAGTTGACGCGCAGCTGGCCAGGGCCGATTTTCCGCACGCCTGACTCATCATCGCTTAAAAGCAAGCCGGAGGCAGTAAGATTAGACGGATTATCAGTTAAAAACAGATCAAATTCTTGACTTGAAAGTCTTTCGTCCGGCGTGATGCAGGCCGCACCCCAGTTTTCTAACTGACGAACGACAATATTGCGGATCTCGTTCGAGGTCACGTCGACCATCACCACGACATCATCCAGCAGGCGCTCTTCATCTTCTTCCTGCGGGTTGGCCGCCATTTTCACGTGCAGAGAATAGCGGGTGCCGAGGGATTCACGGGCTTTGATATTCAAATGGCCGCCGAGCTTACGCGCCAGCTGATCGCACAGCCAGAAGGTGAGCGCATTGGCCTTGCCGTAGCGATCGCTTTGCGTGTCGTTCAGGAACGGGAAGTGGAGATTGTCAATTTCACTCGTGGTAACGCCTTCCCCGGTGTCGAGGATGCGGAAGGTCAGGCGGTCTTCTGCCGACTCCTCGGTACTGACTTCGAGAGCGATCTTGCCGATCTGCGTGGTGGTCACCGCGTACTGGATAATCATCAGCAGAATACGACGCAGCGCTTCGCGATCGCCGTGGCGCTCGTCGTTCGCCGGGAGATTATTATTGATCAGCAGCTGCAGCCCCTTGCGCTTAATCACGGGCAGCACTTCCGGCACCACTTCATCGATCAGGTTCTGAATGGAGAAGAGGGTTGGCGTTCCCTTCCAGAAATCATTCTCCAGCATGTTTGCCAGCTGGATCTCATCAACCATTCTGACCAGCGAGTCGGCCTGGCTGGCAAGCTGGTGGCTTTCAGCGGTGTTTAACGCCGCCGCCTGGGTTGCCAGGGTTCTTAACGGCTGCTTGAAGGCATCGCCAATGTTCTGCATGAATGCGGCGCGCCCCTGCTGGTTTTTCTCATACAGCCTTTGCGCCTGCTTGAGCTTTTTATTCACCAGCACTTCGCGATCCTGATCGCGAATAATAAAGATTTGCGTACGGGGAGCCACTTGGCTGCGGAACTGACGGATTTCGTACAGTTCATTGTTGATGGTGGCCTGAATCACCCCCTGGTGCTGATCGGCCATGGTGGTGATGTTCTGCAGGTTAAGATGCGGCAGCAGATGATCGGCAATTTTGTTGCTCATCACCGTACGGTTCGCCTCCTGGTCATGAACTAAGACCCCCAGCGGCAGCACGGAAACAATCTCTTCATTTAGGGCACGTAAGACGCGCAGCTCATTGCTGGTGCCGGCAGGAACCGCAGACGTATCGCTTTGACGCCCAGACTGGAAACGGAAGGTGCTGTAGCCAAACAGGGCCAGCGCCAGCAGGCCGATATTCAGCAGGAGCGGCAGCAGGATATTTTGCAGGGTGTCGAGCAGCAGCGTGCCAAACGGCACCTGCCATACCAGGCGCATACCGGTTGAGTTCAGTGATGAGGCAATTTCGATTTTTGAGCCGTTAAAGGAGATTGAAACGCTCTCAGCAGCCTCTTTGTCTGACGCCGCGCGCATGTTCTGGGTGCTGCTGTCTGGCTCCAGGCGGAAGCTGTCCAGCGGCATGTCCGGCGGGATTAAATCATTAATCGGTAAATCGAAAGCCACCACCGTCGCCAGATGTCCTGGCTGGTTAAACGTGGTGCGCAGGGTGAAATAATGACCATTTTGCCACGCCAGGCGACGCAGGGATGAGAAGCTTTCACGTTCATCAAGGGCATTCGCCTGCTGCAGCATCTCTGCCCGGCGGGAGTCGACGATGCTGCCCACGGTGGTCTCTTTGAACCCTGAAGAGAGATCTTTTAGCGGCAGCGTGGATATCAGGATCATGCTGTTGTCCTGACCGTTCAGATAGTACATCGACCACGGCACCGTTTCGGCGCCCCAGAGGGTATCCAGATAGGCCGACATACGCTGCGTCATCTCAAGCGTCGCGCTGTCGTGAGAGCCAAAGATAAGCGCTTCGGTCTTACGCTGCGGTTTTTCGAGATAGTAGACATCCTGCTTAAGCCGCGTCTCCTGAAGCCCATCCCCGGAAGAGGAAGTAGGGGCCGCCGCGATGTTGTCGTAAATCTGCCAGGTGGCGTAGCGCCAGGTATCTATGCGCTTGTGCAGGGCATGGGTGATATCAACGACCTGATAGCTCTTATCCTTCAGCCAGGCGTTAACCGCGCTTTGTACCATCACCCCCATGGTGACTAACAGCACAACGATCAAAAGAAGAAAGAAACGGGTGATGCTCCCGGGAAGGAGAGAGAATTTGCTCGGGGCGGTAGTTTCAGTCTGACTCATTGATATCTTTAACCCGTTATGGTCGTGCTCTGTGGCGATAGGGCAGTATAAAGGGTAATAACTGAATTTCCAGCGCCACTGACCGGGAAGCGGCGACTTTTTCACGGGACAATATCGGCGGCAAGGCCTGCAGTAAACATGTACAAATTCGCCGTGTTCGTACAAATAATCACCCAGTGCAGCCAGTAAATAGCACGAATTAACAAGAAATTAAGTTTTCCATCAATTTGATAATTTCGAAGGATACTCGACGGGAATTTAGTTAATAGTCGTTACAATTTCGGTGCGGTAGCACAAGAAATGAGAAGTTACGTAAAGAAAGGTAAAAAAAAACCGAATGCGAAGCATTCGGCTCAATTAGGGATAAACAGACATTCAAAACTGAATGACGGTAATAAATAAAGTTAATGATGATAGCGAGAGTTATTTTAGAGATTCGGTGAGATCTTGTTTTGTCATTCAGTGCGGTAACGGATTTTATTGTAAGATGTTGATATTTATAGGGGGAATTTTTCGTTTGATTATAAGTGCTAATTTTCTAAGCTATTTGTGCTTTGTAAAAGTTCCTTGATGTTTACATTTGGAAACATGTTGGTAGATAAATGAAACATCTTCAAAGTTTTCGTATCATATTCGCATTGGATTATTCTGTAATTTTGCGGAGAATGAAATTGCCGACTGGTTAATGAGGGTTAACCAGTAAGCAGTGGCAATTATAAGGCATATAACAGAGGGTTAATAAAATGAAAGTTAAAGTACTGTCCCTCCTGGTACCAGCACTCCTGGTGGCAGGCGCAGCAAATGCGGCCGAAATTTATAACAAAGATGGCAACAAATTAGATCTGTACGGCAAAGTTGATGGTCTGCACTATTTCTCTGATGACAAGAGTGCCGACGGTGACCAGACCTACATGCGTCTTGGCTTCAAAGGCGAGACTCAGGTTAACGATCAGCTGACCGGTTACGGCCAGTGGGAATACCAGATCCAGGGCAACACAACGGAAAGCGATAACCAGGCCTGGACCCGTGTGGCGTTTGCTGGTCTGAAATTCGCTGACGCGGGTTCTTTCGATTACGGTCGTAACTACGGTGTGATCTACGACGTAACGTCCTGGACTGACGTGCTGCCAGAATTTGGTGGTGATACCTACGGTGCAGACAACTTCCTGCAGTCTCGTGCTAACGGCGTGGCGACCTACCGTAACCAGGACTTCTTTGGTCTGGTGGATGGCCTGAACTTTGCTCTGCAGTATCAGGGTAAAAACGGTAGCGTAAGCGGTGAAAACGACACCGGTCGTAGCACCCTGAAACAGAACGGTGACGGTTACGGTGCGTCCCTGACCTATAACCTGGGCGAAGGCTTCAGCATCGGTGGTGCAATGTCTTCTTCCAAACGTACCGCTGACCAGAACAACACGGCTAACCCGGCCCTGAAAGGCGAAGGCGATCATGCTGAAGTCTATACCGGTGGCCTGAAATACGATGCCAACAACATCTACCTGGCGGCACAGTACTCTCAGACCTATAACGCAACGCGCTTCGGCAACTCTCAGAGCAGCAGCCAGATTTACGGCTTCGCTAACAAAGCGCAGAACTTCGAAGTGGTTGCTCAGTACCAGTTCGACTTCGGCCTGCGTCCATCCGTGGCTTACCTGCAGTCTAAAGGTAAGGACATCGAAGGGTATGGCGACCAGGATCTGCTGAAATATGTTGATGTGGGTGCGACTTACTACTTCAACAAAAACATGTCTACCTACGTGGATTACAAAATCAACCTGGTTGATGAAAATGAGTTCACCCGTCAGGCCGGTATCGGTACTGATGATATCGTCGCGCTGGGCCTGGTTTACCAGTTCTAATCGCGTCGTAGCATGACTTAGGGGCCTGATGGCCCCTTTTTTGCGCGTGCTTTTGGATCTCACAATTGACCCGTTTTGGTGTACTCTTGCCGCCCTGGCATGAGGATAATAATGAATGGACATGACTTTTTTACGCGCCAGCTTTCTGGCTATGCTTTTTTTCCTGACCGCGTGTAACGATCCCGCCCCCGCGGCGAAAGCCGACGCACCCGCCGCGACGGTGCTCGAAGGCAAAACGATGGGGACCTTCTGGCGCGTCAGCGTGATGAACCTCGATAAAACGCGCGCAGATGAGCTTCGCGGCAAAATCCAGTCGCAGCTGGATGCCGACGATCAGCTGCTGTCGACCTATAAAAATGACTCGGCGCTGATGCGCTTTAACCTCTCAACCAGCACCTCCCTCTGGCCGGTGAGCGAGGCGATGGCCGATATTGTCACCGAGTCAATCCGCGTGGGATATAAAACCAACGGGGCGATGGACGTGACCGTCGGCCCGCTGGTGAACCTCTGGGGATTTGGCCCGAATAAACAGCCGGTGACGACGCCCGAGCAGGCGGCCATTGATGACGCCCGCGCCCGCACCGGGCTACAGCATCTGACCGTGATCAACCAGTACGGGCAGCAGTATCTGCAAAAAGATATCCCCGATCTGTTTGTCGACCTGTCGACGGTTGGGGAAGGCTATGCGGCGGATCACCTTGCTGCGCTGATGGCGCAGGAAGGGATTTCCCGTTATCTGGTCTCCGTGGGCGGCGCGTTAGTCAGCCGCGGTATGAATGCCAGCGATAAGCCGTGGCGCGTCGCGATTCAAAAACCGACGGACAGGCAAAATGCCGTGCAGGCAATCGTGGATATCAACGGACACGGTATCAGCACCTCCGGAAGCTATCGCAACTACTACGAGCTTGACGGGAAGCGTATTTCGCACGTTATCGATCCGCAGACCGGGCGTCCCATCACCCATAATCTGGTTTCGGTGACCGTCATTGCCCCCACCGCGCTGGAAGCGGATGCCTGGGATACGGGCTTAATGGTCCTCGGTCCGGAAAAAGCCAAAGAGGTGGTACGTCAGGAAGGGTTGGCCGTTTATATGATCGTCAAGGAGGGGAACGGGTTTAAAACCTGGAGCTCGCCGCAGTTCAACAGTTTCCTGGTGAGCGACAAAAATTAAAAAGCAAGGTTGCGGTTTTTTTATCAGTGGCGATCGGGCACGCTCTATGTATGCTTAAACGAGGAGCCGATAATGAAAAACCCGACCTTTATTACCGATGAGGATCGCTGGCAGGCCGTGTTGGCCCGCGATCCGCGCGCTGACGATCGGTTTGTCTTCGCCGTGCAGACGACGGGTATTTTCTGCCGCCCGTCATGCCGTGCCCGCCGCGCGCTGCGTAAAAACGTCCATTTTTATCCTGATGCCCACCATGCCGAGCAGGCTGGCTTTCGTCCCTGCAAGCGCTGCATGCCGGACAAGCGCGATCCGCAGGCGCAGAAGCTGGCGAAAGTGGAGCACGCCTGCCGCCTTCTGGAGCAGGATCCTGCGTTAACGCTGGAGGGGCTGGCGGAGCAGGTCGCCATGAGTCCTTTCCACTTCCACCGTCTGTTTAAGTCCGTGACCGGCATGACGCCAAAAGCCTGGCAGCAGGCGGCGCGAGGCCAGCGTCTGCGTAACGCGCTTGCAGAGGGAGAGAAAATTACCGACGCCGTGCTGGCGGCGGGGTTTCCCGACAGCAGCAGCTATTACCGTAAAGCCGACGATGCGCTGGGCATGACGGCGAAGCAGTACCGTAAAGGAGAGGTGGCCGTGCGCTATGCCATCAATGACTGTTCGTTAGGACGCTGCCTGGTTGCAGAAAGCGAGCGAGGGATCTGCGCGATCCTGCTGGGTGATACCGATGCTGAATTAACCGCAGAGCTTGCCGCGCAATTTCCCAAAGCCACGCACGCGCCGCTGGATGACGCTTTTGCGCGGCGGATCCATCAGGTGATTGCCAGCATTGATAACCGCGACCTACCGCTTGCGCTGCCGCTGGATATTCGCGGTACCGCGTTCCAGCAGCGCGTCTGGCAGGCACTTCGCAACATTCCCTGCGGGAAAACGGCAAGTTACCAGCAGGTGGCGCAGGCGATTGGTAAGCCCAATGCGGTACGCGCCGTTGCCGGTGCCTGTGCGGCCAACACGCTGGCGATTGTGATCCCCTGTCATCGCGTGGTTCGCAACGACGGCGCGCTGTCGGGCTACCGCTGGGGAACGGCGCGAAAAGCGCTATTACTGAAACGTGAGGCGAAACGCCGGGAGGGATAATGCTCGATCTTTTTGCGGATGCTGAACCCTGGCAGGAGCCGCTGGCGCCCGGCGCAGCGATCCTGCGCCGCTTTGCGCTCTCCCGCGCGGCGGAATTGCTTGCCGGTATTGAAGAGGTGACGGCGGTTGCGCCCTTTCGCCATATGGTGACGCCGGGCGGTTACACGATGTCGGTGGCCATGGCCAACTGCGGCGCACTGGGCTGGGCGACCAACGAACGTGGGTATGTGTATGCCCCGAACGATCCCACGACCGGCCAGCCGTGGCCCCCGATGCCCGGCATTTTTCAGGCCATCTGCCACGAGGCCGCCGTGGCGGCTGAGTATCCTGACTTCCGCCCGGATGCCTGTCTGATCAACCGCTACGCCGTCGGTGCGAAGCTCTCCCTGCACCAGGACAAGGACGAGCCCGACCTGCGCGCGCCTATCGTTTCGGTATCGTTAGGGCTGCCCGCCGTCTTCCAGTTTGGCGGATTACGCCGCAACGACCCGCTCAAACGCATCATGCTGGAACATGGCGATGTGGTGGTGTGGGGCAGGGCGTCGCGGCTGTATTACCACGGCATTCAGCCGCTGAAGCCCGGGGTTCACCCGCTCACGGGGGTGTACCGTTATAACCTGACCTTCCGCCAGGCGGGGCACAGTAAACAAAAATAAGAATTATTCTTGATGTCCGCGCAGGGCAGTTTACACTGCTGGCTGATTTTTATTGTCCGGATTGCCTGCATGCAACTACTTCTCCTCGTCTGGCGTCAGTATCGCTGGCCCTTCATCGCCGTCATGGCGTTAAGCCTTGCCAGCGCCGCACTGGGTATTGGCCTGATCGCGTTTATTAACGTGCGGCTGATTGAAATGGTCGACACTTCTCTCTCGGTTCTGCCGGAGTTTCTCGGCCTGCTGCTGCTGCTGATGGCGGTGACGCTCGGTTCCCAGCTGGCGCTCACCGCGCTCGGCCACCATTTCGTTTTTCGCCTGCGCAGCGAATTCATCAAGAGGATCCTGGACACCCAGGTCGAGCGCGTTGAGCAGCTCGGCAGCGCCTCCCTGCTGGCGGGGGTGACCAGCGACGTGCGCGCCATTACCATCGCGTTCGTTCGTCTGCCTGAACTGGTGCAGGGGATCATTCTCACCTTTGGCTCGGCGGCCTATCTCGCCTGGCTCTCCAGCAAAATGCTGGCGGTGACCGCGCTGTGGATTGCCATTACGATCTGGGGCGGCTTCGTGCTGGTGTCGCGCGTCTATAAGCACATGGCGGTGCTGCGCGAAACGGAAGATAAGCTCTACAACGATTATCAGACCGTGCTGGAAGGGCGCAAAGAGCTGACCCTGAACCGCGAGCGCGCCGAGTATATCTTTAACCATCTCTATATTCCGGACGCGCAAGAATACCGGCACCACATTATTCGCGCCGATACCTTCCACCTGAGCGCGGTGAACTGGTCAAACATCATGATGCTGGGCGCCATCGGCCTGGTGTTCTGGATGGCGAACAGCCTGGGCTGGGCGGACACCAACGTCGCGGCAACCTACTCGCTGACGCTGCTGTTTTTACGCACGCCGCTGCTCTCGGCGGTCGGCGCGTTGCCCACCTTGCTGAGTGCGCAGGTGGCCTTCAATAAGCTCAAAAAATTCGATCTCGCGCCGTTTAAGGCCGAATTCCCGCGCCCGCAGGCCTTCCCGAACTGGCAGACGCTGGAGCTGCGTAACGTCACGTTCCGCTATCAGGAAAGCGCCTTCTCCGTGGGGCCGGTCAACCTGACGATCCGCCGCGGCGAGCTGCTGTTCCTCATCGGCGGCAACGGCAGCGGTAAATCGACGCTGGCGATGCTGCTTACCGGACTCTACCAGCCGCAGTCGGGCGAGATTTTGCTGGATGGCAAAACGCTCAGCGCAGAGAAACCAGAAGATTATCGCAAGCTCTTCTCTGCGGTGTTCACCGACGTCTGGCTGTTTGACCAGTTGCTGGGACCGGAAGGGCAGCAGGCCAATCCTGCGCTGGTGGAAAAATGGCTGGCGCAGCTGCAGATGTCGCACAAGCTGGAGCTTCAGGACGGGAAGATCCTCAATCTGAAGCTCTCCAAAGGGCAGAAGAAGCGCGTGGCGCTCCTGCTGGCGCTGGCGGAAGAGCGCGACATTATTCTGCTCGACGAGTGGGCGGCCGATCAGGACCCGCATTTCCGCCGCGAGTTTTATCAGGTGCTGCTGCCGCTGATGCAGGCGATGGGCAAAACCATTTTCGCCATCAGCCACGACGATCACTACTTCATTCATGCTGACCGCCTGCTGGAGATGCGCGACGGCAGGCTGAGCGAGCTGACCGGCGAAGAGCGCGACGCAGCCTCGCGTGACGCGGTGGCGCGCACGGCCTGATTCACCCTAACCCTCTCCCACAGGGAGAGGGGATAGATCGTGGCCGTAATGCCGTTTTTTTCTCCATCCCGCCGCGTTGTTTATTCTTATTTACATATCCCCGCGCTATGCTTAACCACAACTCATTTAATGGATTTATGATTGATGTCGGTATTAAAGAAAAACAGCGCCAGGCAGCGCGATCAGGAGCGTGCGCGACTCATCTGGCTTCTCACGACCGATAAAGCGGTCACTTCTACATTATTAGGCAAACTGACCCTGGCTGAGCAATATGATGTCGGCACTTTAGCCGACGATATTGCTGAGGTAGGTGCGCTGGTTGCTCATTTACCCCCGCCGGATCTGGCGGATACCCTGGAAGCGCTTCCCTCTGAAGAGCGTCACGCCCTGTGGCGGCTGGTGCAGGATCACGAGCGCGGGCAGGTGCTGCTTGAGGCCTCCGAAAACGTCTGGGACGACCTGATCGACGAGATGAGCGACCGGGATATTCTTGACGCTCTGCAAACCCTGGATATCGACGAACAGATTTACCTGGTGCAGCATCTGCCGCGAAATCTGACCGGTCGCCTGCTGGCGTCACTGCCTGCCGATGAACGCGCGCGCGTGCGTCAGGTGATGCACTACGAGAAAAACAGCGTCGGCGCGATCATGGAGTTCGGCGTTATCACGGTGCGGCCGGACGTGACGCTCGGCACCGTGCAGCGCTATCTGCGCCGCCTGGGCAAAATGCCGGATAACACCGATAAGCTGTTTGTCACCTCCCGGGATAAAACCCTGCTTGGGGAGCTGGAGCTGAAAACTATCCTGCTCAACAGCACCCAGCGGCGGGTGAGCGAGGTGATGGAAAACGAGCCGATGGTCTTCTCTCCGGAAGACGATGCGGAAAAAGCGGCGCGTACCTTCGAACGTGACGACCTCGTGAGCGCGGCGGTCGTTGACTCCGTCGGCAAGCTGATGGGGCGTCTGACCATTGATGAGATCGTTGACGTGGTCTATGAAGAAACCGACAACGACCTGCGCGCGCTCGGCGGGATCAGCGCCGAAGATGACGTTCATGCCTCCGTCGGCAAGGCGGTGAAAACGCGCTGGGCGTGGCTGGCCATTAACCTTTGCACTGCCTTTATCGCCTCCCGCGTGATTGACGGCTTTGAACACACCATTTCGCAGCTGGTGGCGCTGGCCTCGCTGATGCCGATTGTGGCCGGAATCGGCGGCAACACCGGAAACCAGACCATCACCATGATCGTTCGCGCCCTTGCGCTGGAAAATATTCAGCCAGGTAACTTTTCGTGGCTCATTTTTAGAGAGATGGGCGTCGCGCTAATTAACGGCCTGGTGTGGGGCGGGATTATGGGCGGCATCACCTGGTGGCTGTACGACGATATGGCCCTGGGCGGCGTGATGATGCTGGCGATGGTGCTGAACCTGCTGGTAGCGTCGATAATGGGCGTGATTATTCCGCTGACGATGACCAAGCTGGGGCACGACCCCGCGGTGGGGTCGAGCGTGATGATTACCGCCATCACCGATACCGGCGGTTTCTTTATTTTTCTTGGGCTGGCGACGATTTTTCTGCTGTAAGCCGACGCTTGATGCGGGCGGGAAGCAGGGCCATGACGATAATCCCGCCCAGCACGCCAATCGCCAGATTGCCGGTTGATACCGTGGCGGCAACGGTGACCAGCATTACTACCGTTTCTGCGATCGGGGCATTTTTTAACGTTGCAGGCTGAAGGCTGTGCCAGCTGAAGGTTTTGATGGCGACTATCGCCATAATGCCTGCCAGGACCGCCATCGGAATTTTAGCCATCACGTCGCTGAGTGCCGTCACCAGGATCAGCAGCACGATGCCCGCCGCAAGGGTTGAAATGCGGCTTCGCCCTTTACCCATCTCCACGTTGACGATGGTTTGTCCGATCATCGCGCAGCCCGCGATGCCGCCATAAAAACCGGCCAGAATATTGCCGACGCCCAGCCCGATGCTCTCACGGCGCTTGCTTGACGGCGTTGCGGTCAGCTCATCCACCAGCTTTGCCGTCAGCAGGGATTCCAGCAGGCCGACAAACGCGATGCTTAACGCGCACGGCCAGATAATGCTCAGCGTCTGTACATTGAGGGGAACCAGCAGCTCGGTAAGCCCCGGCAAACCGCCGCTCATGGAACCTTCATCACCCACGGTCGGCAGGATTTGACCGGTTGAAACGGTGAACAAGGTAAGCACCACAATCGCAATCAGCGGGGAAGGGATGCTTTTGACATAGCGCGGCACCCACAGCACGATAAGCAGCGTCAGCACGAACAGGCCCACAATCAGCGGGCTTCGGGTCCAGAAATGCGGCACCTGAGCGAAGAAGATCAAAATGCCCAGGGCGTTCACAAACCCGGTCATGACCGACTGGGGGATAAAGCGCATCAGCCTTGCCATGCCCAGAGCGCCAAACAGAATCTGAATTACGCCTGCCATCAGCACGGCAGGAAGAATGTACTGTACGCCGTGCTGATGCACCATGGGCCCAATAACCAGCGCGACGGAACCGGCCGCTGCCGTGACCATCGCCGGGCGACCACCCAGTACGGACAGGGCGAGACACAGCACCACGGAGGCGATCAGGCTGACCTTCGGGTCGACGCCCGCCACCACTGAAAATGAGATGACCTCGGGGATCAGCGCCAGGGCGGTAATGACGCCTGCCAGCGTTTCACGCGCCAGCAGCTTAGGGGAACGCAGCACGTTGGCCACGCGGTCTTCGGGGGATACGGCAGAATGGGATAAGGACATAACGGTTCGCTGGTTAGGGCAGGCTTCCGTGCGCGCGATCACAAAACGCAACATACTAGCCAGTAAATCCGCGCTTTACCAGACGCTTCGATAATTCCTTACAAACAACCCATCATTAAATTTCACAATTACAATAATTTCGTAACCTTTAAACAATATTTAAAAGTTGTTACCGTGCCCCCGCAGCTTTTTTCACCTGCAATTTCCACGCATCAAGCACTTTTACACTAAGGCATAAATTATGAAAAAAATGACTGCCATGCTCTTTTCTCTGGCCGTGGGGCTTAACACCGTCTCTATGGCGGCGAAAGCTGACGCACCAAAAGAGCAGGAAACGGACGTCCTTTTAATTGGTGGCGGTATCATGAGCGCCACGCTGGGAACCTATCTGCAAGAACTGCAGCCGGACTGGTCGATGACCATGGTCGAGCGTCTTGATGGCGTGGCGCAGGAGAGTTCGAACGGCTGGAATAACGCCGGTACCGGACATTCGGCACTCATGGAACTGAACTATACGCCGCAGAAAAAGGACGGTTCCATTAGTATCGAGAAGGCGGTAGAGATCAACGAGGCGTTCCAGGTTTCTCGCCAGTTCTGGTCTCACCAGGTCAACAGCGGCGTGCTGCACGATCCGCACTCCTTCATCAACACCGTGCCGCACATGAGCTTCGTGTGGGGCGAGCAGAACGTCAACTTCCTGCGCGCGCGCTATGCCGCGCTGCAGCAGAGCACGCTGTTCCGCGGGATGAAATACTCTGAAGACCACGCGCAGATTAAAGAGTGGGCACCGCTGGTGATGGAAGGTCGTGACCCGAACCAGAAGGTGGCGGCAACCCGTACCGAAATTGGTACCGACGTTAACTACGGTGAAATTACCCGTCAGCTGGTGACGTCTCTGAAGAAAAAAGAGAACTTTAACCTGCAGCTCAGCACCGAAGTGCGCGGTTTCAAGCGCAACGCGGATAACAGCTGGAGCGTGACCGTTGCCGATCTGAAAAACAACGAAGCCGAGCACGTCATCAAGGCGAAGTTTGTCTTTATCGGCGCGGGGGGCGCGGCGCTGAAGCTGCTGCAGGAGTCCGGTATTCCGGAAGCTGATGACTACGCCGGCTTCCCGGTGGGCGGTCAGTTCCTGGTGTCCGAGAACCCGGAAGTGGTGAATCGTCATCTGGCGAAAGTGTACGGTCAGGCTTCCGTGGGCGCACCGCCGATGTCAGTTCCGCACATCGACACCCGTATGCTTGACGGCAAACGCGTGGTGCTGTTTGGGCCGTTCGCGACCTTCTCCACCAAGTTCCTTAAAAATGGCTCCCTGTGGGATCTGCTGAGCGCCACCACCACCTCTAACGTCAAGCCGATGATGGACGTGGGTCTGGATAACTTCGACCTGGTGAAATACCTGATTAGCCAGGTCATGCTCTCTGACGACGATCGTTTCGAGGCGCTGAAAGAGTACTATCCGCAGGCGAAGAAAGAAGACTGGCGACTGTGGCAGGCGGGTCAGCGCGTACAGATCATCAAACGCGATCCGAAAGAGGGTGGCGTGCTGCGACTGGGTACCGAAGTGGTGAGCGATAAGGATGGCACCATCGCCGCGCTGCTGGGTGCGTCACCGGGTGCGTCTACCGCTGCGCCAATCATGCTGCACCTGATGGAAAAAGTGTTTAAAGATAAAGTCGCCAGCCCGGAATGGCAGGCGAAGCTGAAGACCATTATTCCATCCTACGGCACGAAGCTGAACGGTAACGTGGACGCGACGGAGCAGGAGCTGGAAAACACCAGCCGCGTACTTCAGCTGCAGTACATTAAACCGCAGGCGGCGGACGCCGCGCCTAAAGCGGAGCTGAAGCCTCAGCCGGAAAACAAACCGGTCGCGGATATCGCGCTGTAAGGTAAAAGCAAAACGGTAACATCCGTTACCGTTTTTAGTGTTTTCGCCCTCTCCCGGTGGGAGAGGGTTGGGGTGCGGGCACCAGCCCGCACCCGACTTAATTTCAGCGTACTTCGGCTTGACCGACAGTCTCGTCCGCCTTCCACACGCGATACTTCACTTCCACGTTTTCAGGCGTATACACCACGATCGGCAGCTTGCTGTTGTAGCGCAGCAGCGCGTTGTCGCCCAGGTACGCGGTCACGAATTTCTTCTCTTTCTTGCCGTCCGGGCAGGCCATCATGGTGGAGACCGGCGAGGTGACTTTATCAAAGACGTAGTAGTCGTAGCCCCAGCCTTCCAGGGTTTTGCTTTCCAGCTGGCCGCCCAGACGATGCTGGTTGCAGTCCACTTCCAGCGTCTTGCCAATCAACAGCTCCACTTTGAAATTCGCTTCATCCTGCTGCGCCGGCAGCTGGATCACCTGACGCTTCATCCCTTTGTCCGCTTTTGGATACGGGGCGACTTTTTCCAGCGGCTGCTCTTTTGGCGTTTCGCTGGCGAAAGCCGTGCTGCTGACGCACGCGGCGGCGACGAGTGCGAGGGCAAATTTAGGTGCGTTTTTCATTGTCATTCCTTTATGTCAAAACGATCCTGCACAGGTTAACATATCAACTATGAATGAATGGTGTTATTTACTTACGTTTTCAATATGTGTAGCGTAATAAACCGCATAATTGCCATTTAAGTAGCGTTTTGTACTGGCGTGGAGTCCGGCAGGCGTTTGTGTTATTTTAGACCGCCTATAATGTTATTCATCTGTAAAAGGGAAGAGAGATGGTTCGTGCAAAACTGAAAACGCCTGAAGGCCGCAAATTCCTCCTGGCGCTGCTGGTCGTGTTTATGATTGCTGCCGCGTGCGTGGGGCGGGCCACCATTGTGGGCGTTATCGAACAGTACAACATTCCTCTCTCCGCCTGGACAACCAGCATGTATGTGCTGCAATCGGCGATGATCTTCGTCTACAGCCTGGTGTTCACCGTTCTGCTGGCCATCCCGCTGGGCATTTTCTTCCTGGGCGGACGTGAGAAGCACTAATCACTGACCAGCGATGATTGAGCCATCCTGCCGGATGGCTTTTTTATTCTCATCTACGTCTGCTCAGGTTTTTTTAATCCGCGGTATCCTATTCTGTATGCATTCAGGCAACTGTTTTTAAAGCAGGAGTGATGGATGCGTGCCAGATTTCCAGTGCTCAGTCAGATCCCCAAAGGCGTCTGGGTTGTGGGAGGCGTAAGCATGTTGATGGATATCTCGTCAGAGAGTATTCACAGCCTGCTGCCCCTTTTTATGATGACTACCCTTGGCACGAGCGTGCTGTTTATCGGCCTGGTTGAAGGGCTGGCCGAGGCCACCGCGCTTTTTATTAAGGTGTTCTCTGGGGCGATCAGCGACTACCTTGGACAGCGCAAGGGGCTAGCCCTGTTAGGGTATGGCCTGGGGGCGTTAAGTAAGCCCCTTTTCGCTGTGGCTTCGTCTTCAGGGATGGTTTTGGGCGCACGCCTGATGGACCGAACGGGGAAGGGGATCCGGGGCGCTCCGCGGGACGCACTGGTAGCAGACGTCACGCCGCCGGATATGCGCGGGGCGGCATATGGCCTGCGTCAGTCAATGGATACCACAGGAGCATTTCTGGGCCCATTACTGGCCGTAGGCTTAATGCTGTTGTTGGACAATGACTTTCGCACTGTTTTCTGGATAGCCCTTATCCCCGGTCTGCTTTCAGTTGCCTTGCTCTATTTTGGCCTTCAGGAGCCGAAAACGCCCCTCGAACATAAACGTCCTAATCCCATTAAACGAGAGAATTTAAGGCGGCTGGGTAAAGCGTGCTGGTGGGTGATTGGCCTGGGTGCCGTGTTCACGCTTGCCCGATTCAGCGAGGCTTTTTTGGTATTGCGTGCGCAGCAGTCGGGAGTTGCTCTGGCCCTTATTCCGCTGGTGATGGTGGCTATGAACGTGCTCTATTCCCTTTCGGCTTATCCTTTTGGCAAACTTTCAGATGGCATGAGCCATACTCGACTTCTGCAGTGGGGGCTGATGGTGTTGATTGGCGCAGATATTGTGCTGGCACTGAGTAACCACTGGCTCGGCGTCATCTTAGGCGTTGCGCTTTGGGGAGTGCATATGGGGATGACCCAGGGGCTGCTGGCGGCAATGATTGCGAAAACCGCACCGCCCGATCTTCGCGGCACGGCTTTCGGTATTTTTAGTCTGGTCAGCGGCGTGGGATTATTAATCGCCAGCGTGGGAGCCGGCGCGATTTGGGAAACCTTTGGCGCGGAATATACCTTTTATGCCGGAGCGGTGATTTGTCTGGGGACGCTGGTGTACCTGCGTAAAACGCCGGACGAGGCGAAATAAAAAACCAGCCGTAAGAGGCTGGTTTTCAATGTGTTTTTGGTCGGCACGAGAGGATTTGAACCTCCGACCCCCGACACCCCATGACTTGGGAGATACTTGTAACCAATAAGGAAAGCTGAGGCTTTATGACACGGAGGATGCAGTTGCAAACTATACAACTCTACCCTCAGGGAGTATCAGAGTAAGGTTGAGAATCGACGGGAAAATGTTATCTAAAACCTTCCCCGACCGAACATCAGCAGACAACTGGGTAGCTTCACTGAGTGTAAACTCACAGAAACAAATTCAAGACATCATGTACTCTTATCTTAGAGAAGTGATGAGCATCGACGGAAAGAGAAGAGGAGGGTACGAATCAATAAGTGGGAAGCTGGTAAACCTATCTAATTTCTTCAAATGTGAACTCAATAAAATTTCTAAAGATGATGTCCAAAATTACATGGCACATCGGAAACAGAAGGTCTCCAACGGAACAATATGGTTTTGAATGCCCTTGTTGTGGGAATCATTCTGAGACATTGCAAGTTACTCGTAGAGTATGCGAGTATCTTGGAGCACCGAATGCTCGCCCATTTATTGAAGGTAAGCAGAATAAAGTAATCAGTCGTGTTAAACATGGACATGGCTAATGGAGTGTGCTCAATTTAGTAATAAATAATTCTGCAACCTCTCAGTCTGTGTAACCTAAATTGATAACTTACCTTCTCAAGTTGCAGTGATTAGCTCGTTCACCATGTGTGAAAGGAGTGATAGGAAATGCGAAATCATTTCCAGCCTGAGTGAGTTGTTATCCCGGGACCATCAATCCCTGCTTGCGGTTGGCAAACAATCGTGGGATTTCAACATCACCAACAAGCCTTGCAGTAGTAGTCTGCGTCAACAAAACTCCATCGCATTCAATGGTAATGATGCTCGGAATTGTGTTGTATAATTCCGACACTCTATTACGTCGAAGTCATACTATCATGCTAAAAGATAAGTTCTCTAACTTAAGTATTTTCAACAAGATAGCAACCATTGTATTGCTGCTGGGCCTCGTTTTTGCTGGACTTGCTGCCTATTATTCTAGTAAGTCTGGTGATGCATATGATCGTTTGTATGACATTAAAATTCAGAATGCCGGTACAACCCCAAATGCAGATGAAAGATACCCGGTGGGTTTTGAAAGGTTGGATTCTATCCCAATTGACTCAGAGTATGTGTACGTACCGAGTGGGTCATGGGAGACTGAGTATGACCGGAATAGTTATTGTAATCGATTCTTGGTCAAGAAAAGCGCGAAAGTTTCTGAAAAATACCCGAACTATCTAGTAGATAAAAATGGCTGCCAGAAGGTAGTTTCCGAGTATAAAGAACAACGCAGTAATTATTCTTATGAAGCTGGAAGATATAGCTCGTATGTCAGTCTTACAGGCATAACTTCGGCAGGATTTATAAGTTTATTTTCTTTGATAATTGGATTGCAACTACTGTTATTCCTTTGGAAGATACTCGTCAGAGAAACTGTAGCGGCAATACAGCAAGGTAAAGATAAGAGTAAGTAACTCTCTATCAACCTATAAATAGAAAGCGCTTCGGCGCTTTTTTTTATTCCAAATACTACAGTTGCTAATATCGGTAAAGAGTGGAGCTTATACCTCCATAAAGCACTCACCAGATAAGTGATGTAATCATAAACAAGAATGGTGAGATTACTGCTCAAACGTCAAGTACGGCAACAATCAAAGCAGATAGCGGCATCGTTCTTGATGGTGACGTCACTGTAACCAAGTCCTTAACTATTGCAGGGGAGTCGAATCTAAATGGCGGTGTTAATGCAAAAGGTGGGACAGGTGAAGCCTCTTTGAACATAACAGGTAAGATGAAGATCATCGGCCTGACCTGCTCCCCGTTGATTAGTACACCCCGATGTTAGTAATGTCTTCATAAGCCACATGAGGACATCCCCATGAAGAAGCGTTTTTCCGACGAACAGATCATCAGTATTCTCCGCGAAGCCGAAGCTGGGGTACCCGCCCGTGAACTCTGCCGCAAGCATGCCATTTCCGATGCCACGTTTTACACCTGGCGTAAGAAGTATGGCGGTATGGAGGTGCCTGAAGTTAAGCGCCTGAAGTCGCTTGAGGAAGAGAACACCAGACTCAAGAAGCTGCTTGCCGAAGCCATGCTGGATAAAGAGGCGCTTCAGGTGGCTCTTGGGCGAAAGTACTGACGACAGACCAGAAGCGGGAAGCCGTGATGTTGATGTGTGATGCGACCGGTCTGTCGCAACGTCGTGCCTGCAGGCTTACAGGTTTATCCCTGTCGACCTGCCGCTATGAGGCTCACCGTCCGGCTGCTGATGCGCATTTATCAGGGCGCATCACTGAGCTGGCACTGGAGCGCAGGCGTTTTGGCTACCGTCGTATTTGGCAGTTGCTGCGCCGTGAAGGGCTTCATGTTAATCATAAGCGCGTGTACCGGCTTTATCACCTCAGTGGCCTGGGCGTAAAACGCAGAAGACGTCGTAAAGGGCTGGCAACAGAACGTCTGCCGCTGCTCCGTCCGGCGGCGCCCAATCTGACCTGGTCGATGGATTTCGTCATGGACGCACTTTCCACCGGTCGCAGGATCAAGTGTCTTACCTGCGTCGATGATTTCACAAAGGAATGCCTGACGGTCACTGTTGCCTTTGGGATTTCAGGCGTTCAGGTCACGCGTATTCTGGACAGCATTGCACTGTTTCGAGGCTATCCGGCGACGATAAGAACTGACCAGGGGCCGGAGTTCACTTGCCGTGCACTGGATCAATGGGCCTTTGAGCATGGTGTTGAGTTGCGCTTAATCCAGCCGGGCAAGCCAACGCAGAACGGATTTATTGAGAGCTTTAACGGACGATTTCGCGATGAATGTTTGAATGAGCACTGGTTCAGCGATATCGTTCATGCCAGGAAAATTATTAATGACTGGCGGCAGGATTATAACGAATGCCGCCCGCACTCCACGCTGAATTATCAGACACCGTCTGAATTTGCAGCGGGCTGGAGAAAGGGTCATTCTGAGAATGAAGATTCCGACGTTACTAACTGAGTGTTGTATCTAATCGTGGGGGCAGGTCAGGCCCTATCAACAATGTCCAAATTGAATCCCACATGCACCCATACACCTGGACCGACGGTGCAGGAAGCGGTAGTACATCTGCTCCAACACTTGTAAGTGTGTCTTACTCAAAAGATATGTAGAACCTGTTTACGAATATCTTGACTACTAAAGGTTACGTAGTATCGTCATTGTACCGTTAACAAGGAGATACATTTCGTGGTAGAAAAATCGAACAAATTAAGGGGTTCAGGGAAACCTGTTGGGGAAAGCACTAGTCGTCCTAGCGTTGAGAATTTACGTGATACCGCTTCAGAGTTAGGTCGTATTACAGGTACTGAGGATTTCAAACCTAAGCGGGGTACCGGTCCGGTAGCTTCATATGCGAAACCGCCTACACCTCCTAAACCAGTAAAATAGGAAAAGAATGGATAACCAGGTTGCTCAGGAGGAGTTTGAAGCAATACTCTTCAATATTAGGAAAAGCGCAAGGTATCACAGGAAGCGCCAAAGTTTCTTCAGCTTCCTGGATAGCTCATGTAATTTCATCTCACTAATCTTTGGTTCATCTTTAATCTACGGTGTTCTAACACCACATGCTTTGGATAAATGGCTCTTCATTAGTGCGATAACGATTACATTCGTTTCTGCAAGTAATTTAATAGGACGCTTCTCACAGAAGGCAAGAGATCACTCTGACTTTGCGAAGCAGTTCATTAATCTTGAGTGCGATATGATCGAGGTTGATAAAGAGAGCCTTAGAGCAGACCAGGTTTCGAAATTCGAAAAGCAGAAGTTGCGTATAGAAGCAAATGAAATGCCAACACTGTGTATCATGGACCTGATCTGCTTTAACGAAGTAGCAAGACTTATTGAATGCGACCCTAAAGAATTCATTAGGATCCACTGGTACCAAAGATTATTCTCACCTTTCTTTGATATCAGGTCACACGCAGCAATAAAATTTAAAGATATACCACCAAAACCAACTAGGAAGTAATGTGCGGGAATTTAAAGCTTGATTCTAACTGGGATATTATTATTGTTAGGGGCGCTACGAGAACAGAAGGAGCTGATTTCGTAGCGCAGAATGTCAAATCTCGTCTTCTAACTCTTCTTGGCGAATGTCAGCATAATAGATTGCTAGGTTTACCTTGGTATGATGGTTTATTAGGTAAAAACACAACGCCAAATGATATCCAAGTTGCAGTCCAAAATATCATTATTTCTACCCCTAATAAAATAATCCACACAAAGTGACTTGTGAACTATTAGATATACTGCCTAAAGAGAGTGGGGTGTTTACAGGAATTATTAAGTTTAGTGGTGGTATTAATGTCGGTGGAGCTTATATTGGATGGATATAATTATAAATAATGGATAGATCAACTATTAATAGAGTCTGGGCACAAGGTGTAGATTCTGAAATTAAAGACCCTGGGGATGAGAAAATTACAGAGGGTTGGGAAACAGAGATTCCCACTTATCAAGCTTTGAACTTTCTTCAGAATAAGGTTGATAAAACTTTATTGTCACTGGATGAGCGTGGTGTCTTCGAATGGGGTTCAGATGTTAACTATCAGAAGAATGCCTTAGCATGGAATAGCATAGATGGAAAGATATACCTTTCATTAGTTGCCTCACCTGATAATTCTCTCTCCAGACAAAAATCCAGGCCAGTGGGAAGCGAGTTCTATCCAAATTACTCGCACGGAGTTTGATAAGCTGAATTCCGATATCACAAACCACATCAATTCTCTGGGCGGTACAAACTCTCATAAACTTCAACCACACCATGTTGATACATATTCTCGTGCTGAGATTGATGCCATGGTTGGTGAGGATAGTGAAGCTATCTCTGCACATATTGCGGATATGAACAACCCTCACCAGACTACAGCAGATCAAGCTGGTGGAGTATTAAAATCAGGTGGGGAGTACACAGGTCAAGTAACAATGGGGGGGTGGTAAATTAGATCTCGACTCTGCTGGCACAGGTAAAGTTACAAGCAACACCTCTGGTGTTGGTATGACGATCGACGGCTCAGGTGTTGGAGTTGATTCCACTGGTAAAGCCAGCGTTATCTATAGTGGAGTGTTCGCACCATTTGGCACCGCTGCTACCCATGACGTTCAGGAAAACCGCGACGACATCACGCTGGGGCGCGTACTTGTTAATGGCGGTGCGCTGGCATTGCGGACTGTTGCAGCAAAAGCGGGTACGGCTATTGCTGATGCCAGCGCTCTCCCGTCTAACTCGGTGAGCTTTTGTTATTCCGATGCAGCGTATTCGCCGGGTTATGAAGCGACCATTCTTGATGTGGGCGGTCTTGGAGGGGATGGCTATCGCGTGCAGTATGCGGCGTCCTATGCGGACGGCGGGAAGCAGCTCAAATTTAAATGCTGATAATGGTTACTGGGGAGCCTGGACGAGCGTTCTGACAAACTATGGGGGTGATGTTGATCACCTTAGTAATTACAGCTATTACCAGACAAATTCGATTACATGGCCAGGTGTGGGGACTTTTGCAGAGCAATACGGTAATACAGCGCCGTTTAACATTCCCTTTGGCCGTTTTACTCCGCAAGGCATCTCTCAGTATTTGCCCATGATCAAAGCCATTGCCGCTACAGAAGGGCATGGATTCGGGGCTGCTGTCAGTTTCGGTATTTTGCGGTCAGGGAAAAATGATTTTGGTTCTGCCATAGTTCACATAATCGGTGATAACGGTAATACGGCAACGTATGGATTTGACATAAACGGCACTTTCAATGCCCCAGGCCAGCTCTATAGCGGCGGAAGTGTATATGCGGTTGGCGACATATCCGCAGGTGGAAATATCCATAGCGCCGCGCAGATTTCATCTGCAGGCAATATTGTCGCAGGTCAGGGACTGTATGAGTCTGGCGGCGCGGTGCGGGTTTACTCATCAAATAACCCGCCGCCTATTAACGGGGTACAAAACATTGCCCTCGGCGCGGCAGGTTGGTATCAAGTAGGCGGCGGTACTACTGAGGCGCCTCCAGGATGTCTGCTTACGGGCGGCGGAGATTTTGGGGCCAGTGATGGGTCATATTACTATCGCCCGTTGCAAATCACCTTTGATAATTACAATTGGTATACAGTAAGCCTGCTCGGCGCTACTCATAATGTATTGCAACTATCACAATCTGGTGTAGCCGGAATATCAGTACAGCCTTATACCCTGTCGTCTTTATGTCCTGTGTTAAGTAAATTCAGCTTAAGCGATTCGCCGGTTCCAGGCGTTGAGATACTGAGTAATTTAGACGGGCTCGAATGGTATCGCGTCAGAAACAATCTCGACGGTCAAGTCTTCATCGCTTGTTACGAAGACACTGGCGTTATTGAACAGATAGCTGAGAACATTCCAGCTCTTTAACCCAAATGGAGGGCTATAACATGGGATTTCATTCCTCTGCAATGACCTTTGAGAGCAGTGTTTTTGAGACTGGTGTTGGATTCGCAGTTTTAGAACCGGCCATAAAAAAGTCACAAGGTGATTTGCTGCTAATCCTCGTTGATGGACATACTCAGTTTGCCCGATTGATGGGGCAGGCTCTCATTACCGAAGATGGGGAATCAATAGAAGGCGAGGCATTGGAAGATGTTGAAGTGTCAGGTAAAGCAATTGCCTTCATCAATAAAGTTATGGATGAGGATTCCCCAATCTGAATCATTATTATTAAAAATTGTGGCACGTCGCGCAGCCTGATAGCGCACAAAAGCGAGCTTGCGAGCAACAGTCATGGTGTCCAAAATTCAGAGGATTCCTGGCTGTATGTCAAGCTTTCTAAGCAGGGTAGGGCATTTGCCTTACTTGGTTTCAGACCGTCTGAGGGGCGTGTACAGCGCGTGTCACGAGCGTTGACACGTGTCTCATTTTGTCAGAAGAGTGGATATAGAAGATATAAGAAATGGCAACGTAAGTTGTTGCCATTATTGTAAAAGTTGGTCGGCACGAGAGGATTTGAACCTCCGACCCCCGACACCCCATGACGGTGCGCTACCAGGCTGCGCTACGTGCCGACGCATAGAAAGAATACTACTCGATTCCGTTTCGAATGCAAGGGAATCTGTCGCTAACTGGTTTATTATTAATCAGTTAGCGATGAAGCGCTTCTCATCCGTCAGAACCTGCAGCAGCAGGCTCAGCTGCGGTTTCTGGTCTTGCAGCCGCTCACCCTCCAGGTTATACGTCTGGTAATTCCCGTTACTGTTCAGCACCAGCGTTAGCTTAGGCGTGGTCACCACCAGCGTATTGTTCCCCGCCGCCGTGACCCAGTTATGGCGGCGAGCGGCGCTGAAGAGATCCTGCCCCTGTGAATACTCGTTTGCTGGCGTGCTGACGTGCAGCAGGCGTTGCATCAGAGTCGTCATGACATCTTTATGCTCGGTAAGCATATTGATGCGCTGTGCCGGCGTGCCGGGCCAGTGGATCACCAGTGGAACCTGAAGGTTCGGACGAGACCAGCTCATGCTCTTCGTCTCGTCACCTAACGGGACGCCGTGGCCTGCGGTGACGATCACCACGGTGTTATCCAGCTTGCCGGACTCGCGTAGCGCGTCAAGCACGCGGCCAATCTGCGCATCAACATTTCCCGCCGCGCGGCCATAGCGGCGCGCGAAGTCATTCTGGTTGCTGTTCGCAAGCGTTGTGCCGTTAAAGGCAACCCATGAGAACCAGCGGTTATCTTCCTGGGCGTAGCGCTGCAGCCAGTTTATCCACTGGCTGGCGGTCTGCGCATCGGACTGATTCTGTGCCGCCGGCAGGGAGAAATCGGACAGCAGCGCCTGGCGGTAGAGCGGGCTGTTAAAGCCATCGGAGGAGAACAGCCCAAGCTGATAGCCCTGCTGATTCAGCCCGGTGATCAGCGCCGCCGGCGTGCGGGTAGACAGAACGCCGTCCATGTAGCCGGCTGAAATGCCATAGAAGAGGCCAAAGATGCCCGCATCGGTTGTGTTACCGGAGCTCATATGCTGAGTAAACGAGACGTTTTGACTCGCGAAATCGGCCAGCACCGGCATCTGCTTCTCGTAACGGGAATAGTTCAGACCGTCGACGGTGATCAGCAGGACGTTTTGCCCGCGGCCCATATCGCGATAGCGCAGGTCGCTCAGCGGATACTGCACGCTGACGGCTTCCGGATTACCCTGTTCGACCAGGCGGCGCTGGTACTCCTGCGCATCAAGCAGGCCGTGTTTCTCAAGGAAGCGACGGGCCGTCATCGGATAGGAGAGCGGCAGGTTAGCGCGCTGCATGGTAATCGGGCGATAGAAGTTCGCATCCGCCCAGATGTACATGATGTGCGAACTGATAAAGGAGACGAAAAAGAGCGCGGCAACGGGCTTCGCGTAGTGGCGTCGACGGGTCAGGCTGCGCAGTTTTTGCCAGCTCCAGGTTGCAAACAGCATCTCAATCAGCAGGATTGCCGGAACGCTGATAAACATCAGCTGCCAGTCGCGTGCCGTTTCGTTCTGGTCGGGGTTAATCACCAGTTCCCAGACGATGGGGTTGAGATGCAGGTGGAAGCGGGTGAAGACTTCACTGTCGATAAGCAGCAGCGTCATCCCCGCCGTCGCAAGGATGACGGACAAGAACCGCATCAGACGCTGCGACATGACGATAAACGTCAGGGGGAACAGGATCAGCAGATAGGTGGCGAAAACCAAAAAGCTAAAGTGACCGACAACGCTTATCCAGGAGTAGATACGCCCGGTTAGCGTGGTTGGCCAGTCTGCGACAAACAGATAGCGACAGCCAATGACCGCCGCCAGCAGAATGTTGAACAGGGCAAACCAGTGCCCCCAGCTGACCATCTGGGAGACTTTTTCACGATAGCGCTGACGATTCGTCACCATAAACTGTTGTTCGTATCCCTTAATGGGCCGGGTCGTTGCTGACGGACGATTGTAAAGCCTGGGCGAAAGATTTTGCGATCGCCTGACGCTGAGCCGGAGCAACGCTGGTGTTAATCAGGTTGGTGACCATATTTCCCAAAACCATAAGGGAGAGATCGGTCGGCGTTTTATGTTTTTCCAGTACGTTGACCAGCTCACTGAGCAGTTGTTCAACGTGTTCATCACTGTAGCGGGAATGTTGTGGCATAAATCAAAATCAGTTTGTTGATGAAAGGGCAACATATTACCGTAGCAACAGCTTTTTTTCCCCTTTTTTATCTGTTGTTGCACACATGTCCTGGTGGTGGTTGAATACCGCCCGGTCTAAAAGGAGAGTTTATCATGAGTCTGGAAATCAACCAGATTGCCTTGCACCAGCTTATCAAGCGTGATGAGCAAACCCTTGAAGTGGTGCTGCGCGATTCGTTACTGGAACCCACGGCGACCGTGGTGGAGATGATGGCAGAGCTGCATCGCGTCTACAGCGCCAAAAATAAAGCCTATGGCCTGTTCAGCGAAGAGAGTGAACTGGCCGATAGCCTGCGCCTGCAGCGTCAGGGCGAGGAGGATTTCCTGGCGTTTAGCCGCGCCGCAACCGGGCGTCTGCGCGACGAGCTGGCGAAATATCCCTTCGCCGACGGCGGGATCGTGCTGTTCTGCCACTACCGTTATCTGGCGGTTGAGTATCTGCTGGTTTCCGTGCTGAACAACTTAAGCAGCATGCGCGTGAACGAGCAGCTGGACATCAGCTCAACGCATTATCTGGATATCAACCATGCGGATATCGTGGCGCGTATTGATTTGACCGAATGGGAAACCAACCCGGAGTCGACCCGCTACCTGACATTCCTGAAGGGGCGCGTGGGCCGCAAAGTGGCGGATTTCTTTATGGACTTCCTCGGTGCCAGCGAAGGTCTCAACGCCAAAGCGCAGAACAAAGGGCTGCTCCAGGCGGTAGACGACTTCACGGCGGAAGCGCAGCTCGATAAATCTGAGCGCCAGACGGTTCGCCAGCAGGTTTACAGCTACTGCAACGAACAGCTGCAGGCAGGGGAAGAGATTGAGCTGGAGTCGCTGTCAAAAGAGCTGGCGGGCGTCAGCGAAGTCAGCTTCCAGGAATTCACCGCAGAGAAAGGCTATGAGCTCGAAGAGAGCTTCCCGGCGGATCGCAGCACGCTGCGTCAGCTAACCAAGTTTGCCGGCAGCGGCGGCGGATTAACCATCAACTTTGACGCGATGCTGCTGGGGGAACGTATCTTCTGGGATCCGGCCACCGACACGCTGACCATCAAAGGCACGCCGCCGAACCTGCGCGATCAGCTTCAGCGCCGCACGTCGGGCGGTAAATAGCAGGCACAAAAAACCCCGCAGAAGCGGGGTTTTTTTCGACGTGTTTGCGATTACGCGCGAACGAAGTCGATGTGAGTCAGTTTTGGCTTGAACGCATGACGCTGAACAGCCTGAACTTTCACTTTTTCTTCTTTACCGCCAACAACGATGGTCAGAACTTCGCTGTAGAATTCAGCTTTGGTCTGCAGGTTCCACAGTTTGTCGTGATCCAGTTCGATTGCAACTGGAGCAGCTTCGCCACCGTAAACGATAGCCGGGAACTTGTTAGCGGTACGCAGGCGGCGGCTCGCACCCTTACCCTGCACGTTACGTACTTCTGCTTCGATAGTAAACATTGATTTCTCTCTGTATTTAAAACCCTACTACAGGCGACCCAGCAGCAGGTGAGTGTTCTGCCTCACGGATGTGAAGCGGGCGGCATTTTATACTCAAATGCCCCTCACATCAATGAAAAGTCCCGCTACCCGTGCAATTCGTTGGCGCGACGGAAGCGCCCTTCGTAGTCAAAGATCTTTTCACGTACCTGCCAGAACTGACCTTTCTTGCGGGCGACCACGAAATCGGGGTGGCGTAGCAGCACCTGCTGATGCACGATATCGGCCACGGTGATCCAGCGCAGGGGCACGCCCGGCGTGCGGGTGTGCGGGCGGATAAACAGCTGTTCGAAGGCCATTCGCTGGGCGGGCGTCTGCACCCGGAAGCGCTCGCTGACGTCCGCCCCGTCTTCATCGTAATAGGTGATTTTCAACCATTCGCCTTTTTCATCGGCACCGGGCTGTAAGGCCATGCCGGAACAGCGCAGCACCAGCGCGTCTTTCAGCTTTAATGCCGCTTTCAGCATGTCGTCCGGATCAACCAGCACCGTGTCGCACTCGCGGCAGCGGCGGGCGGCGATATCGTTTTCGGCGTTGCACTGCGGGCAGTTTTTGAAGCGGAAGCGGAAATCGCACTGCTCGCGATGCCCGTCATCATCTTCAAACCAGCCCTGACAGCGGCGGCCAAAGTGCTCGATCAGCGTCCCGTCGGCGGTGGTTTTGCCCCAGAAGGTGTTGGCGAACCCGCAGGCAGGGCAAAAGACCTGCACGGGCACGTTGTCGCTTTTCCCTTTTGGCGCGCCGACCTCTGGCGTATAGAGATCGTGCGGGTTACCGGCATAATCCAGAATCAGGCAGTCGGTTTTTCCCGGAGCCAGGCGCAGGCCGCGGCCAACAATTTGCTGATACAGGCTGACCGATTCGGTCGGGCGCAAAATGGCGATCAGATCGACGTGCGGGGCGTCAAAGCCGGTGGTCAATACCGAGACGTTGACCAGATAGCGGAACCGCTGGGCCTTAAAGGCGTTAATCAGGCTGTCGCGCTCCGGCCCGGGCGTCTCGCCGGTGATTAACGCCGCGTCGCCGGAGGGCAGCAAGCCGGTGATTTCGCGCGCGTGCTCAACGGTGGCGGCAAAGATCATCACCCCTTTGCGCGTCGCGGCGAACTCCTCTATCTGGCTGATGATATGCGGCGTAATGCGCTTTTGCTTTTTCAGCTCCTGGTTAAGATCCGCTTCGCTGAATAACCCGTTGCTCTGCGCCTGCAGGCGGCTGAAATCGTACTGTACCACCGGCATATCCAGCCGCTCGGGCGGCGTCAGGTAGCCATGTTTAATCATGTAGCGCAGCGGAAGTTCGTAGATGCAGTCGCTGAACAGCGCTTTTGCATCGCCACGCACCATGCCGTGATAATGGTAGCGATAGATCCAGCCTTTCCCCAGGCGAAACGGGGTCGCCGTCAGGCCGAGCAGGCGCAGGTGAGGGTTCACCGCTTTAAGGTGGGTCAGGATTTGCTGATACTGGCTGTCGTCGTCATCGCTGATGCGGTGGCATTCGTCGACAATCAGCAGCGAAAATTCGCTGCGAAACCGATCCAGATTGCGGGCCACCGACTGCACGCTGCCAAAGACCACTTTGCCGTGGCTCTCTTTGCGCTTCAGCCCGGCGGCGAAAATATCGGCTTCCAGCCCAAGCGCACGGTACTTGGCATGGTTTTGCTCGACAAGCTCTTTGACGTGCGCCAGCACCAGCACGCGGCCGCGGGCCAGGCGCGCCAGTTCGGCGATGACCAGGCTTTTGCCTGCGCCGGTCGGGAGCACAATCGCCGCCGGCTCGCGATGCTTACGGAACCAGGCGAGGGTGGCGTCAACGGCTTCCTGCTGGTAGGGACGAAGTGTAAAAGTCATAGGGTCTCGGTTTCGTTATTCCGCACATAGTATGCCACGAAACTTTTTCCCTTGAGTGGCGCAACCAGACCATTATACTGAACCGTTCCATACTGCTTCTTTTTTCGGACCTGTTGTCCGACTTCCTGCACCATTAAGGCTAAAAAGATTTCATGCGACTTGATAAGTTTATCGCTCAGCAACTCGGCGTAAGCCGCGCTATTGCCGGGCGCGAAATTCGCGCCAGCCGCGTTACCGTGGATGGCGACATTGTGAGAGACAGCGCGTTCAAACTGCAACCTGACCATCAGGTGGAGTATGACGGCAATCCGCTGACCCAGCAGCACGGTCCGCGCTACTTCATGCTCAACAAGCCGGAAGGCTACGTCTGCTCAACGGACGATCCCGATCACCCGACGGTGCTCTATTTCCTCGACGAGCCGGTGGCGCACAAGCTGCACGCCGCGGGCCGCCTCGACATCGACACCACCGGGCTGGTGCTGATGACCGACGACGGGCAGTGGTCGCACCGTATTACTTCTCCGCGTCACCACTGCGAGAAAACCTATCTGGTTATGCTGGAGTCGCCGGTTGCGGATGACACGGCAGAGCACTTCGCGAAAGGCGTTCAGCTGCATAATGAAAAAAGCCTGACCAAACCGGCGGTACTTGAGGTAATCACGCCGACCGAGGTCCGCCTGACCATCAGCGAAGGGCGCTACCATCAGGTGAAACGCATGTTTGCCGCGGTGGGGAACCGCGTTGTTGGCCTGCACCGCGAGCGGATTGGTGCGATTGAACTCGATACCGACCTGGCGCCAGGCGAATATCGCCCGTTAACGGAAGAAGAGATCGCCAGCGTCGGTCTGCCTTCGCACTAATTTCAGGAGAACTCTGTGACCACCAGGCCACACTCGTCGTTCAAAATCGTCTTCATTCTTGGCCTGCTGGCCATGCTGATGCCGCTGTCTATCGATATGTATCTGCCCGCGCTGCCGGTGATTTCCGCGCAGTTTGGCGTTCCGGCGGGCAGCGCGCAGATGACGCTCAGCACCTATATTCTCGGCTTTGCCCTCGGCCAGCTGTTTTATGGCCCGATGGCCGACAGCCTTGGACGCAAGCCCGTCATTCTGGGCGGGACGCTGGTCTTTGCGGCCGCGGCGGTTGCCTGCGCGCTGGCGCAGAGTATCGACCAGCTCATCGTCATGCGCTTCTTCCACGGCCTGGCGGCGGCAGCGGCCAGCGTGGTAATCAACGCCCTGATGCGCGACATCTACCCGAAGGAAGAGTTCTCCCGCATGATGTCGTTTGTCATGCTGGTCACGACGATTGCGCCGCTGGTGGCGCCGATGGCCGGTGGCGCGGTGCTTGCGTGGTTTAGCTGGCATGTCATTTTCTGGATCCTGGCCCTGGCCGCGCTGCTGGCCTCGGCGATGATTTTCTTCTTTATTGACGAAACGCTTCCCGTCGAGCGCCGCCAGAAGTTTCACATTCGCACCACAATGGGCAACTTTGCCTCGCTGTTTCGCCACAAGCGCGTGCTGAGCTATATGCTGGCGAGCGGGTTCAGCTTCGCCGGGATGTTTTCCTTCCTGAGCGCCGGGCCGTTTGTCTACATCGAGCTGAACCACGTTTCGCCGCAGCACTTCGGCTATTACTTTGCGCTGAACATCGTCTTCCTGTTCATCATGACCATCATCAACAGCCGCTTTGTCCGGCGGGTGGGGGCGCTGAACATGTTCCGCGCCGGGCTGTGGATCCAGTTTGTGATGGCTATCTGGCTGGTGGCGAGCGCGTTTCTCGGCGTGGGCTTCTGGGCGCTGGTGGTCGGCGTGGCGGCCTTTGTCGGCTGCGTGTCGATGGTCTCATCCAATGCGATGGCGGTGATCCTGGATGAGTTTCCGCACATGGCGGGAACCGCATCCTCACTGGCCGGGACGTTCCGCTTCGGCATCGGTGCTGTCGTTGGCGCGTTGCTTTCGATGGCCACCTTTACGACGGCATGGCCCATGCTGTGGGCGATGGCGTTTTGCGCAACCAGCTCGATACTCTTCTATCTTTACGCCAGTCGACCGCGAAAAGCGGCGCACTAAAATACAGAGAAGGCCCGGCAGGGCCTTTTTTGTTGACGCATATCAACCAAACCCCGTTCGTTTATGCTGTGTTTGTTTATTTTATGTAAAATCTATTTGTGTAAAAAGTCACATCATTGTATTCAAAAAGGTTGAGTTAGATCGCAGAAACGGGTACATATAGCGCCGACGCGAGCCTGTACACCGATAAAAAAGCGCTGAATAGTGCAGGCTGGCGATGATGTGTTACTATAAATGTAAATAAATTGTGAAGTAAATTTTGCTTCCGGGGAACGAACGTGAATACATTACAACTCTCCATTGTCCATCGCTTGCCCCAGAGCTATCGCTGGTCGGCGGGTTTTGCAGGTTCGAAAGTTGAACCGATTCCGCAAAACGTCGCGGGCTGTGACAACTGCCTCGTGGCGCTCAAGCTGTTGAGCCCGAGCGACGAAAATGCATGGCGGGTGATGGAGCGTCTCAGCCAGGCCCTGACGGATATCGAAGTGGACAGCTCCGTGCTGGAGTGTGAAGGCGAGCCGTGCCTGTTTGTGAAAAGCCAGGACGAATTTGCCGCCACCTGCCGTCTGAAGAATTTTGGCGTTGCCATTGCCGAGCCTTTTTCCGGCCAGTACCCGTTCTGACCGCTAGTCTGCCGACAACAGCTGGCGCGTGTAGCGCTGCGTTGGCGCGCTGAACACGCGCTGGCACTCACCCTGCTCGACCACCTCTCCCTGACGCAACACAATCACCTGATGGCATAGCGCCCGCACCACCTGCAAATCATGGCTGATAAAGATATAGGCCAGCCGGTGCTTTTCCTGAAGCCCTTTCAGCAGCGCCAGGATCTGCGCCTGAACGGTCCTGTCCAGCGATGACGTCGGTTCATCCAGAATAATCAGCTCCGGTTTCAGGATCAGCGCGCGGGCGATGGCAATACGCTGGCGCTGCCCGCCGGAGAATTCAGCGGGATAACGGTGGCGGGTCTCGGGATCCAGGCCCACTTCGGCCATGACCCGCATGACCTCCTGCTCGCGCTGCGGCGCGCTCAGGCCGGGCTGGTGCACGCGCAGGCCCTCTTCGACAATCTGTAACACGCTAAGCCGCGGGTTAAGCGAGGAGTTAGGATCCTGAAACACCACCTGCATGCGGGGCCGCACGGGCAGCATCTGGCGGCGGTTCCAGCGGTGCAGCGGCATGTCGTCAAAGAGGATCTCGCCCTCGGAGGCAATCAGGCGCAGCAGCGCCAGCCCGGTGGTGCTTTTGCCCGAACCGGATTCGCCCACCAGCCCCAGGGATTCCCCCGGGCGCAGCGAGAAGCGGATGTTTTTCAGCACCGGGTTGCGATCGACAACGCGCCGCAGAATACCTTTGCGGATCGGGAACGACACGGAGAGATCCTCAACGCGCAGCAGCGGCGCGCTGTCGGCCGCGAGAGGAACCGGGTCGCCGGAGGGTTCGCTGTCGAGCAGCCGCTGCGTATAGGGGTGCTGCGGCGCGCTCAGCAGCGTGGAGGCGCTGTTCTGTTCCACACAGCGTCCGTTTTGCATCACCGCGATGCTGTCGGCCAGCTTTCTCACAATGCTCAGGTTGTGCGTGATAAACAGCAGGCTCATGTTCAGCTCGTCGCGCAGCTCCCGCAGCAGCGTCAGTATTTGCGCCTGTACCGTCACGTCCAGCGCCGTTGTGGGCTCGTCGGCAATCAACAGTTCGGGCCGCGTGAGCAGGGCCATGGCGATCATTACGCGCTGGCGTTCGCCGCCGGAGAGCTGATGCGGAAAATCATTCAGCCGTTTGGCCGCGTTGCGGATGCCCGTTCGTTCCAGGCAATCCAGTATTTCGCCCCGCGCGGCCTCTTTGCGCATCCCTCGGTGCAGGGAGAGCACTTCATAGAGCTGTTTTTCCAGGCTGTGCAGCGGGTTAAGCGACACCATCGGCTCCTGAAAGATCATCGCGATTTTGTTGCCGCGAATGCCGCGCAGGGTAGGTTCGTCGGCGTGCAGCAGCGAACGGCCGTGAAACAGAATATCCCCCTGCGGATAGCTCACCGGCGGTGAAGGCAGCAGCCGCAGGATGGAGAGCGCCGAAACGCTCTTGCCTGAACCCGACTCACCCACAAGGGCCAGCGTTTCACCGGGCTGGATCTGCAGCGACAGGTCGGTGACCACGGTGCGCGTCTCGCTGTGCTTTGAAAAAGCAATCGACAGGTTATCAATACTGAGAAGGGGCTGGGTCATCTTATACCGCCTTGTTCGGATCGAAGGCATCGCGCACGGCTTCGCCGATAAAAATCAGCAGCGACAGCAGGACGGCAACGGAAAGAAAGGCGGCGATGCCTAACCACGGCGCCTGCAGGTTGTTCTTGCCCTGCAGCAGCAGTTCGCCGAGCGACGGAGAGCCCAGCGGCAGGCCGAAGCCCAGAAAGTCCAGCGAGGTGAGGGTGGTGATGGAGCTGCACAGAATAAACGGCAGGAAGGTGAGCGTGGCCACCACGGCGTTAGGCAGCATATGGCGGAAGATGATCCCCCGGTCGCTCACCCCAAGCGCCTGCGCGGCGCGGATATAGTCGAAATTGCGGGTGCGCAGAAACTCGGCCCGGACAACGCCCACCAGCGCCATCCAGCCGAACAGCACGGTGATGCCTAACAGCCACCAGAAGTTGGGCTGTACCACGCTGGAAAGCAGGATGATCAGAAACAGCGTCGGCATGCCTGACCAGACTTCAATAACCCGCTGGCCCCACAGGTCAATTTTCCCGCCGTAGTAGCCCTGAACCGCGCCCGCCACCACGCCCATTACGCTTGAGAAGATCGTCAGCATCAGCCCAAAGAGCAGCGAAATGCGCGTGCCGTACAGGATGCGCGCCAGCACGTCTCCGCCGTTGGCATCCGTCCCCAGCCAGTTTTGCGCGGAGGGCGGGGAAGGGAAGGGGGTCGTAGTGGCAAAGTTTATGCTGTTTGCGCCGAAGCGTACCGGCGCCCAGAGCGCCCAGCCGTGCTGCTCAATCTGCTGGCGCAGCCACGGATCCTGATACTCTGCCGGCGTCGCAAACGGGCCGCCAAAGTCGCTTTCGCTGTAGTTGGCAATAACCGGCACGTACCAGCGGTCGTTAAAATGCACCAGCAGCGGCTTGTCGTTGGCGATCAGCTCCGAACACATGCTCAAGGCAAACAGGACGGCAAAAATCCACAGCGACCAGTAGCCGCGGCGGTTGTGGCGAAAGCGGGCCCAGCGGGCCTGGTTGACGGGGCTTAAACGCGGCATCAGCGGCCCTCAAAATCAATTCGGGGATCGACCAGCGTATAGCTGATATCGCTGATGATATTCAGCAGCAGGCCAATCAGGGTGAAAATATAGAGCGTGCCGAACATCACCGGATAGTCACGCGATACGGTAGCCTCATAGCCCAGCAGCCCCAGACCGTTGAGCGAGAACATCACCTCGATCAGCAGCGATCCGGTAAAAAACATGCCGATAAACGTGGCCGGGAATCCGGCGATCACCAGCAGCATGGCGTTGCGGAACACGTGTTTCCACATGATCTGCTTCTCGCTCACGCCCTTGGCGCGGGCCGTCACCACGTACTGCTTGCGAATTTCATCGAGAAAGGAATTTTTGGTCAACATGGTCAGGGCGGCAAACCCGCCAATGACCGTGGCCAGCACCGGCAGCGTGATGTGCCAGAGGTAGTCGGTGATTTTCTGATACCACGGCAGGGAACTGAAATCGGCGGAGACCAGCCCCCGCAGCGGGAAGAGGTCGAAATAGCTGCCCCCGGCAAAAAAGACGATCAGCAGGACGGCAAACAGGAACGCCGGGATGGCATAGCCGATGATGATGAACGTGCTGCTCCAGATATCGAAGCGGCTGCCGTTATGCACCGCTTTGCGGATCCCGAGCGGGATAGAGACCAGATAGATAATCAGCGTTCCCCACAGCCCCAGCGTGATCGAAACCGGCAGGCTTTGCTTAATCAACGTTAACACTGACGCGCTGCGAAACAGGCTGTCGCCAAAATCAAAGCGGATGTAATCCCAGAGCATTTTGAAATAGCGCTCGTGAATCGGTTTGTCAAAGCCGTAGCGGTGGGTGATCTCGGCGATCACTTCCGGATCCAGCCCGCGTCCGCCGCGGTAATGGCTTTCGCTGATATTGCCAACGCCGGTTCGCGCATGGCTCGCGCCCATGCCTTCGCCCCCGCCGCCCGGCATGCCGCCGCTGTTGCCAAATTCAATGGCGGCAATGGACTGATCGACCGGGCCGCCAGGGGCGATTTGCACGATAAAAAAGTTAATCGTGATGATGGCCCACAGGGTGGGGATGATCAGCAGGAGACGACGGATAAGATAGGCACCCATGATGATTCCCTATCGCCGCTCAGCGGGAAGTCTGGCGGCTTTGTTAACGTCATACCACCAGGTATCAAAGCCCAGGGAATAGACGGGGCGCACGGCAGGCACGGAGAACTTGTCCCAGCGCGCAAGGCGATCTTCGCCCATGTACCACATTGGCAGCATGTAATAGTTCCAGGTTAAGACCCTGTCGAGGGCGCGTCCGAGCGGCAGGAGCTTTTCTTTATTCCCCTGCGCCGCCACGATTTGCGCAATCAGCGCGTCAACCGCCGGGCTTTTTACCCCCGGCGCATTGTAGGAGGAGTCGATATAGCTGGAGGCCCAGGAGATTTGCAGGTCCGAGCTGGGCCAGGGCTGCGCGGGCCACAGGCGCTGCATCATGTCGTAATCACGGCTGCGCATGCGGCTGGTGATCTGGGCGTTATCGACCTGACGAATGTTCATGGTCACGCCCAGCCGCTCGAGGTTATGCTTAAACGGCAGTACCCACTGATCGTTGCCCCCGGACGAGAGCAGCAGCTCAAAGCTGAGAGGCTTACCCGTTTTGGCGTCCACGCGCTTTTGATTTTTCAGGTGCCAGCCTGCGTCATCCAGCAGCTTGCTGGCTTTCAGCAGGTTGTCGCGGTCGTAACCGTCTCCGTTCGACGCGGGCGGCTGAAACACGGTGGTGAATACCTGCGGGGGGATCTCTGATTTCAGCGGCGCCAGCAGGACCAGCTCGTCGGCTTTCGGATAATCCCGCGCGGCGTACTCGGTATTCTGAAAATAGCTGTTCGCGCGGCTGTAGGCCCCGTAAAACAGCGCTTTGTTCATCCATTCAAAATCAAAGGCCAGAGATATCGCTTCCCGCACCCGGCGGTCACTGAATACCGGGCGCTGAATATTAAACGCCAGCCAGCGGGTGTCCTGAGCAGACTCATTTTTGTGCTCGTCTTTGACGATATAGCCTTTAGCGAAATTTTTGCCGATATAGCGGGTCGCCCAGTTTTTGGCGCTGCTCTCTACGCGTAAATCGAAGGCCCCGGCTTTGAAGGCTTCAAACGCCACGTTATCGTCGAGGTAGTAATCATAGCGAAGGGTATCAAAGTTCCAGCGCCCGCGGTTTACCGGCAGATTGGCCGCCCAGTAGTCTTTGACGCGAGAGTAAACGACATATTGCCCCATGCGCCAGTCGGTGATGCGGTAGGGGCCGCCAGCCAGCGGCGGGGTGGAGAGCGGGTCGCTTAGCTTATGATTTTTCCAGAACGATTCAGGCATCACCGGCAGCGAGAACAGGCTCAGCATATTCTCTTTGTTGGGTTCGCTCAGCTCAATGCGCACGGTGAGCGGCGCAATGGCGCTGACGGACGCGCCTTTGTATACGATGCGGAACTGGGGCACGCCTTCGGTCATAAATTTATGGAAGGTGAACGCAACGTCGCTGGCCTTAACCGGCGTACCGTCATGAAAACGCGCCCGCGGGTTCAGCGAGATTTCCGCCCAGGCAAAGTTATCGGCGTAACGTACGTTATCGGCAATCAGCGGATAGTAGCTGCCGGGTTCATCATCAGACGTCACGAAGAGCGTATCGTAAAGCGATTCCGTTCGCGCGGCCGCCACGCCGCGCAGGGCGAAGCGGTTGAAGTTATCGAACGTTCCCGTGGCGGAAAGCGTGACCTTACTGCCCTTCGGCGCGGCAGGGTTGACGTAATCAAAGTGCGTAAAATTGACCGCGTATTTCGGCTCGCCAATCACCGCGAAGGCGATATTTTCTTTGATGGCCTGCGCCCGGCTGGACAGGCTTGTCAATGCCAACATCAGCAACATGAAGCGCATAAGCATCTGGCGGCGGCTCCCTCTTTAACAGACCGGCTCGGTTAAGCTGAATAATAAGTGACGTCACGGGCAATGTGAAATTAATCACCCGCGGGCGAAATATCAGGCCGCCATTCGCGAAACTGCGCCAGCGGCATCGGGCGGCTAATCCAGTAGCCTTGCAGGTAGTTAACGCCGTGCTCGCGCAGCCATGCAGCCTGTTCCGGCGTTTCCACCCCTTCGGCGACGGTCAACATATTCATTCGTCTTGCCAGCGTCAGAACGGCATCCAGCACCGGCGAGGTCACGGTCTCCGTACCTATCGCATTAACAAAACCACGGTCGATCTTGAGATAGTCCATGGTGAAATGCTCAAGATAAATCAGCGCGCTGTGGCCGGTGCCAAAATCATCGATGGCTATCTCAAACCCTTCGTTATGCAGCCATTCGAAGAGGCTGCTGGCTTCCCGATGATTAAGCATGTCGCGTTCGGTAATTTCCAGCACGATCTGGAAGTAATCCGCCGGCATTAACGCTTTGAAGGTGCGCATATCGTCTTTGAAGCTTTCTGCATGCAGGTGCCCCGGCGCGATGTTAATGCCCATTTTTGCGCCCGGAGGTAACACCGTCTGTAAAACGGGAGCATCGTGAATGATAAGGTCAAAGAGATGCAGCGTCAGCGGAACGATCAGCTTTTGCGCTTCAGCAAAGTTGATAAACGCGTCCGGCGGAATTTCCCCCATTGTCGGGTGTTTCCAGCGCATCAGGACTTCAAGCCCGGTCATCCTGAGGGATTTGGCATCAACGACGGGCTGGTAAACCACATAAAACTGACCGCGCTTGATGGCGCTTAAAATCTCTTTGCCCGGGTTAACCCGAATACTCAGGATGTAGTAGTTGAGCGATCCGGCGCAAATACCGCATACCAGCCCAAAGAAGAGGGCGTAGAGAATTTCATCGCTGGTCCAGGCGTCCGCATACAGCTTGATGGTCAGAGGCAGATCGTTTAGCGTCGCGGTCCGGGCCGGGATTTCGTGCAGGTCGCTCGCCTCGATAAGCTTACTGGATTGCGTTGACAACGCCTTATCACCGATGATGAGGGCGATGCCCGCGAACTCATCCTGGCGCGCGGTGTAGAGCAGGTAAGGCGTGAGATTGATATTCACCGAGGTGAATACGCCGCCGTCTTTTACCAACGGGTTACGATACCAGATGGCAATGGCGGGCCTGTTGGGCAGCATGGGTGTGCCTGCAAGCAACGCCATATCAATCTGCTTGTCGATGTGCAGCTCGGGTATCAGCTCCTCCATCGGGGTATTCATCGGGCCGGTGGCAGAAGAGCAGAAGGCCATTTTGTCTCTGACCAGCAGGAAAGCGCGAACGTTAATGCTAAAGGCGGCGCGCGAGGTGAGCTCCTGGTTGACGTCGTGACAGCTATTTAGCGTGAGCGGCTGGAGAACATCGACAGCGTGCTTTAACTCGTCGAAATAGCTTTCCATATAGATGCTGATATCGTGAATCAGGGTGTCAAATTTGACTTCCCGCTTATGGTAGCTCCAGAAAAATTGCAACGAACCCAGGAGCAGGGCGGCGATCAGGCCTGTGATAATACTGAGGATCAGTATCTTGCGATTGCTGGAGAAGTAGCGGGTGAACATAGACGTCGTGATTCCTGAAATGCCGCTCGATGTATTCAGTGTAATGGGCAAAAAAAAACACTGCCTAAGCAGTGCTTCTTTTCATCATATCGTCAGCCAAGGGATAACCAACGATACAATTATCATATTAACTGCGGGTCAGTACGCGACGCGCTTCGTTGTAGCGCTTCTTCCAGTACGGTTCGTTCATGCTGGAAATGGTCACACCGCTGCTGGTGGAGGCATGGACAAACTGATCGTTGCCAATGTAGATGCCAACATGTCGACCTGTAGAACCGGCACGGAACAGAACTAAATCACCGGTGCGCAGTTTGGTACGTGAAATCGACTTGCCCATCTCCTGCTGTTCATAAGTTGAACGCGGAAGATCTAACCCAAATTGTTCGCGGAAGGTACGCTGTACAAAACCGGAACAATCAATACCTGTTTTCGTGCTGCCGCCAAGACGATAGCGCACGCCTTTCCAGTCAGCATACTGGTCCATAATGCGGGACTTCACGTCCAGATTACGTACCATATTTTCAAATTCATCCTGAGAGGCTTGCAGTGAAGAGGAATCTTCCATTCCCACAACACGCGTCTCAGGATGCATATTCTTTGCGGTGTTCGATGTACTACATGCAGATAACAGTACCGCGACTGCTATCGCCGGGATGCCCCGTAAGATATATCTCAGAAACGGTTGAGATTTGACCATTTTGTTTATTTTCCCTTGAAGTCCTTAACGATAAATATCGTTATAAAAATGCCAAACGTGACGAGACTAATTATCTGTTCACATTGAGACAATTCTTTCTGGTCACATTTGTGGCATAGCGCACAAAATTATTCACCATTGAAATAATTATCCCTATGGGGCAAAACGAGTTCGAGATTAACCGATTGCCTGGGGTATTGCGAGTAAAAAAAGCCCTTTTTTTATAAGAAAATGTGATACAGAAAGTAAAAATCTGTAATTGCTCAGAATGCAGTCAGATCCGACGCTTTATCGCGCAATTGCTTCATTTCTATCATGAATATGATGACGAGAATATGACAGTGGGGAAAGATCGTGGCGAGAACGCTATCAGGGATCATGTCGATCCCTGATAGCGCAGGTTAATTTAGGTTAGTTATTTGTTTAATTGTTGTTGCGTTTTACCAGGAAGATAGCGATCGAACATCGCTATTATCCTGTCGCTCAGTGGGGTCATTAAACACCACGGCAGCGCAATCAGCGCCACGGAGAGCGAACCGACGGCAATATCGGTGAACCAGTGAGCGCCAATCATTACGCGCGGGAAGGCAAAAACCACAAAAATAATCAGGGCTATGGCAAACGCTTTTCTGCCGAAATAGCGAAGCATGATTGCGGAAAAAATAAGCAACATCATGCCGTGATCGCCGGGGAAACTGTCCTTCGACGCATCTTTTGTTGGAATATGCAGCAGTTCGCTGACGCGATGAATATCGGTGAAGAAGAGCGTTGGGCTGGAACGCTTAACCGGAATAATCGCGTTGGCCAGCTGGTTAATGACAACGGCAAACAGCAGCATCACCAGGCCGATAATCAAAATACGTCGGCGTCCCGCCTTATCTTCTTTAAGCCAGAAAGAGAGCATCAGGCAGCCCATCGCCAGCAGCGAGAAGCCGTCGAAGGCGCGGTTGTTGGTAATGGCCACCAGCCACAGGAACGCGTTGCTCTTCACCAGCTCCTGGTTGAAGAAGTGAAAAATGGCAGAATCCAGCGGGAACCAGAAACCGTGATCTGCCGGGATATACCAGGAGAAGAAAAGCGCCAGGCCGGCGACATTAAGCAGTAATATCAGGGGAAATCGAGTTGTCATAACGTTCTGCATAGTGTGAAAACTGGGGCAACGTTAGCCGCCCGAACTTAAACGAATCCTCAACAGGCTGGACTGCAGGGCATTCCAGTCGGCGTTAACCGCACTAATTAACTCTATTCGGCTATCAGGCGGCGCTACATTTTGCGTTTCAATAAAGAAATCGTCGCCCTGACGGTTGATCCGCACCAGGCCGTCCGGCGTGCGCATGATCCCCTTCACGCGATCGACGGGAGCATGTCGGGCCCACTCCAGGATCCCGATGGTATCGAAAACGATGTCAGCATCAAAAATCCACCCGCAGGCCTGATATCCCTGACCGCTGTTAAGGTTACGACGCCAGCGCTGATGTTCGGGCAGGCTAAGGGCGGCTAATCCCTGTTTCACAGGATGGCGATGCGCATGTTCCGCGCTGGCCGGAAGTTCAGCCAGGTTGAGACGTGGAAGGTCAAGCAGAGCGATATCAATATTTCCCTGAGTGGCCTGCACCCGCGTGCGATTGCCGCCGAAGTGTTGCCACCACGCGTCCAGCGCGGCCTGGCTTTCAGCCGTGGCGCGATCGTCTTTATTGGCAACGATAACGTCAGCCGAGGCGAGCTGGTCACGGAAGTTCTCATTGGCCACCGCTTTGTCATCCAGGAGCTGGCGCGGATCGAGCAGGCACAGGGTAGCGCGCAGATCGATCCACGGCTCGTAAACCGGGGCGGTCAGTAAATCGAGGATCTGCTTCGGGTGACCCAGCCCGGTGGGTTCAATTAGCAGGCGGTCGGGTTTACCCTGACGCAGCAGCGTATTGAGCCCGACCTGCATCGGCAGGCCATTCACGCAGCACATGCATCCGCCGGGTATCTCTTTAATCATTGCGCCGCTGGAAGACAGTAACGCGCCGTCGATGCCCACCTCGCCAAATTCATTGACCAGCACGGCCCACTTCTCGGCCGGATCTTTATTCGCCAGCAGGTGGAGAATTGAGGTGGTTTTACCGCTGCCGAGAAAACCGGTGATGAGGTTGGTTTTGGTCACGTGCGCTCCAGATGAGAATTGTGATGCTGTAACACTTCTCTCTATCCTGGCGAAAAACGTGACCGGTGAGAAGGGGAAGGGCGAACGGAGGCCACATCCGTTCGCCTTAAGCGCAATAATCGTTAAATATTTAACGTTTCGATAACAGCCTGACGCGCGCCGTGGCGAGTAATGCGCCGGTATGCCTGGCCGACAGCCTCCACAAACAGGCTGTTTTGCGGGAGATCGTGACCAAAGACTTCACTCAGCCCCAGCAGCGCGTTGACGCGGTCGGCGTCGCTGCTGGCGTTAACCATCGCGCGGATTTTATCGCTGAGGGGATCGCGAACGTCAATCGCGTTGCCGCGTTCATCCATGCCGCTGACGTAGCGTATCCAGCCGGCCACGCCGAGGGCCAGCAGCGGCCACGGCGTTTTTCGCTCAAGGTGGACGCGGATCCCGTCCAGCATTCTCTGGGGCAGTTTCTGGCTACCGTCCATCGCGATTTGCCAGGTCCGATGCTGGAGGGCCGGGTTGGCAAAGCGCTCAAGCAGGCTGTCGGCGTATGCGGTGAGGTCTACATCCTTAATCCGTAAGGTGGGCGCCTGCTCGTCCAGCATGAGGCGACGAGCGGCGTCGCGGAACGCGGCGTCCTCCATGCATTCATTAATATGGGCGTAGCCCGCGAGATACCCCAGATACGCCAGGAAAGAGTGGCTGCCGTTGAGCATGCGTAATTTCATCTGCTCCCAGGGCAGAACATCCTGCACCATCTGAACGCCCGCGACTTCCCACTCCGGACGTCCAGCGACAAAGTTATCTTCCACCACCCACTGAATAAACGGCTCGCAGCTGATGGCGCACGGATCGTCCACGCCCAGCGCGTCGGTAATTTCCGCCAGCGAGGCTTCCGTGGCGGCGGGCACAATCCTGTCGACCATCGTTCCCGGGAAGCTCACGTGGCGATCAATCCATTCAGACAGTTCCGCAGAACGCTTTTGCGCCATGCCCAGTACCGCGTTTTTCACCACGTGACCGTTATCAGGGATGTTGTCGCACGAGAGCACGGTAAACGCAGGCAGGCCGCGCTCGCGGCGGCGGTGAAGCGCCTCGACCAGGATCCCGGGGGCGGAGTGCGGCTCTGCGGGGTTTTCCAGGTCGTGGATTATCCGCGCGTTGTGCAGATCGAGCTTTCCGGTGGCGGGATCGATGCAGTAGCCTTTTTCCGTGATGGTAAGCGACACGATAGCCACCTGCGGCTCACAAAATTTCTCAATGATGGCGGGCAGGGAATCCAGCTTTGCGTTCAGGCACTCATGGACGGCACCGACGATAATCGCCTCATTGCCTTCAGCTCCTTTCTCCAGCACCGTGAACAGATGATCCTGCGCGCGCAGCTGGCTCATCAGCACATCGCCGCTGAAGAGGCTAATCTCGCAAATGCCCCAGTCGCCGCCTTTTTCATTCAGCACCCGATTTGTTAACAATGCCTGGTGCGCACGGTGAAACGCGCCAAAGCCAAAATGAACGATGCGGGAGCGTAGTTGCGCACGATCGTAGCGCGGTTGCTGCACCTGGGCTGGAAGGGCGGCGGAGGCAATTGTCTTCATGAGATACACACCTGATTAACCATTAATTAACAATGCCAGTGTAAAGTTATATGACAGCAAATAAAATTGGTGATCCGTAAATATCCCCGTTCTGTGAGTTTGATCAATCAATGTGTGGCGCTATATTGACCCTTTGCGGTAAACATGTATGGTAGTCGTCATTGAAGTAACGCATATTGGTATAACAACTTAAGAGGGTGAGGCAATGGAACAAACCTGGCGTTGGTACGGGCCGAACGATCCGGTTTCTCTTGATGATGTGCGTCAGGCTGGCGCAACGGGTATCGTCACGGCGCTGCATCATATTCCTAACGGTCAGGTGTGGCCGGTAGAGGAAATTCAACAGCGTCAGGCGCTGCTGGCGGAGAAAGGGTTAACGTGGTCCGTGGTGGAAAGCATTCCGGTTCATGAAGATATCAAAACCCATTCAGGGGAGTACCAGACCTGGATTGCTAACTACCAGCAGAGCATTCGCAACCTGGCGGCCTGCGGCATTGATACGGTCTGCTATAACTTCATGCCTATCCTCGACTGGACGCGAACCGACCTTGAATATCAGATGCCGGACGGTTCAAAAGCGCTGCGCTTCGACCAGATCGCCTTTGCGGCGTTTGAGCTGCATATTCTGAAACGTCCTGGCGCCGAAGCGGACTATACCGCAGAAGAGCTGCAGCAGGCGCGCGCGTGGTTTAACGCCGCCAGCGACGCGGACATCGAAAAGCTGACCCGCAATATCATTGCCGGCCTGCCGGGCGCGGAAGAGGGCTATACCCTGGATCAGTTCCGCGCGCGCCTGGCGGAATATGGCGATATCGATAAGCAGCAGCTGCGCGAAAACATGGCGTATTTCCTGCGCGCTATCGTGCCGGTTGCGGAAGAGGTCGGCGTGCGTCTGGCGGTGCATCCGGACGATCCACCGCGTCCTATCCTCGGTCTGCCGCGCATCGTCTCCACCCTTGAAGACATGCAGTGGCTGAAAGAGACGGTCAACAGCATTTATAATGGCTTCACCATGTGTACCGGCTCCTACGGCGTGCGTGCGGATAACGACCTGGTGCAGATGATTGAAACCTTCGGGGATCGTATCCACTTCACGCATCTGCGCGCGACCTGCCGTGAAGAGAATCCAAAGACCTTCCACGAGGCTGCGCATCTTGGCGGCGATGTGAATATGGTCGCGGTGGTAGACGCCATTCTGGCGGAAGAGGCGCGTCGTAAGCAGGCGGGCGATGTGCGTCCTATTCCGTTCCGTCCGGATCACGGCCACCAGATGCTGGACGATCTGCGTAAGAAAACCAACCCGGGCTACTCGGCGATTGGCCGTCTTAAAGGGATGGCGGAAGTGCGCGGCGTTGAGCTGGCGCTTAAGATGACGAAGTATCCGGAGCTTCTGTAAGCTCTGTTGCCCGGTGGCGCTAACGCTTACCGGGCCTACAAAAAAACCGGCCTGAGAGCCGGTTTTTGCGTTTTGTAGGCCGGGTAAGGCGAAGCCGCTACCCGACACGTGCCGTACTCAGTCAGCGCGACCCATATAGCGTTTTTCTTCGATATGGATGCGGATCTTCTCGCCTGCAGAGAGGTATTCCGGCACCTGCACAACCAGGCCGGTGGTCAGGGTCGCCGGTTTGTTGCGGGCACTTGCTGACGCGCCTTTGATGCCTGGCGCGGTTTCAACGATTTCCAGATCGACGGTCTGCGGCAGCTCCAGCGCCAGCAGCACGCCGTCCCAGGTCAGGACCTGCATGTCAGGCATGCCGCCTTCCGGGATGAAGAGCAGCTCTTCTTCAATCTGATCTTTGGTGAAGATGTACGGGGTGTAATCTTCTTTGTCCATGAACACGTATTCGTTGCCGTCGATGTAGGAAAAATCGACATAGCGGCGGGTCAGGGTCACGGTATCGACGATATCGTCACCCTTGAAGCGCTCTTCGACCTTCAGGCCGGTGCGCACATCGGCGAAACGCATTTTGTACAGCGTTGCTGCACCACGGGCGCTCGGGGCCTGAATGTCGATATCTTTCACAATCAGCAGTTTGCCGTTGTAATTCAGCACCATACCTTTCTTAATTTCGTTCGCTCTTGGCATTGCAGTAATCCTGTTTACGGGAGGTAAAAAATATCGCGCCAAATTACTCGCGCGCGGCCTTTCAGGCAAGCGGAATTCGTGGCTTTTGCTATCAATACGCAAAAGGTGTTACTGTGCGCGCGATGCCCGACTGCGCGGGCATGAGCCCGCGAAAGAGAGCATTTATGGATTGCCGTTCCGATTGTGGCGCGTGCTGTACTGCACCGTCTATTTCAAGCCCCATTCCAGGAATGCCCGAGGGCAAGCCTGCCAATACCCGCTGCGTTCAGCTCTCTGAAGCCAACCTGTGTATGATCTTTGGTTCGCCGCTGCGCCCGAAAGTCTGCTCCGGGCTTCAGCCCACGGCCGAAATGTGCGGTAGCACGCGCGAGCAGGCGATGACGTACCTTCTTGAGCTGGAAGCGCTCACCGCGCCTTAAACGTCTTTAATCTTCGCCAGACAGCCGAGCGTCAGCGTACACATCACCAGCGCAATCCAGAACACCGTGTGATAGTTCCAGATTTCAGCCACCACGCCGGCCAGGGAGCCAGCGATAATCCAGCCCACGCGGGTGGTATTAGTATACAGGGTGGTGGCAGAGCCTGCCTGACCCGGCATCAGATCCTGGAAATAGAGCATGCCTATCCCGGCGAGAATGCCGATATAGATGGCGTTCAGCAGCTGTAAAGCCAGCAGCAGACCCGGCGTATGTACCGTCAGCATACCGATATAGAACAGCAGACCGGCGGCAGCGGCGATGCGCATTAAAAAACGCTTGCCGAAGCGCTTTGCGTAATACCCCGCTATCAGCATGGTCGGGATCTCCAGACCTGCGGCGGTGCCCATCATGATGCCGGCCAGCTTCTCCGGCAGGTGCAGTTCATCAATAATAAACAGCGGCATATTGATGATATACAGGCTGTTAGTGCCCCACATCAGCGTGCAGATAACAAACAGGAGCAGGGCGTCGCGGCGGTTACGGCGCGGCGCTTCCAGTACGCCCGTTGCCACTTTGGGCTCTTTGCGCATGGACGGCAGGAAAAACCACACCAGCGCGCCGCACGCCACAAACGCGACGGCCGCACTCAGGTACATCACCGTAAAGCCAAAACCCATCGCCAGCGCGTAGGCCAGCGGCGGGCCAATCACCCATGCCAGCGACACCTGAGCGCGCAGGACAGAGCTGAACATCACCGCTTCACGTCCGGTATGGTCGGCGTGTTCTCGGGCCAGCGCGAACAGCTGTGGGTTAGCCGTTGAGCCAAAGCTGCTCAGAAATACCCCGATGAAAAGCAGAATGAAGTAGTTGCGGTTCCAGGCAAACAGCACGCAGGCCATGACCCCCAGCAGACAGCAGAAAACGATCAGGCTTTTGCGATCGCCTTTTCTGTCGGATCGTCCCGCCAGAAACTGGCTGACCAGGATACCGATGATGGCGCTTCCGGTAAAAAAGAAGCCGACCATCGCCGGACGGACGTGAACCTCGTTGGTCAGAAACAGGCTCAATGTCGGCGTCTGTAACGCACCGGCAATGCCCGTGAAGAAGGCAACAATCAGAAACGCCGCTGAGGTTAAATCAAAGGGCTTCGGCGAGATGGCCGCAGGGGTGTTATGCATGTTTTATAATTAGCGAGTAGCAGAGAGGGGCGGAGTTTACGCCGTTAGCTAAAAAATAAACAGTGGGTGAAGTCAATGATGCCACGAAAAATCAAAATGGCATTTCAACTTACCTCTCATCCTGCTGACCTCAGCTGAAACTGGCTAGCTGAACTTCAGCAACATTCAGCTGAACGAAGAAGAAATGTGCTGTATCTCTAAATTCTGACATCAGAAATACGAGTTTACTTGCAAGGTATAGCAGAAAGCGCAAGACTTTTTGAAACGTTTCAGCGCTATCTTGTTTAAACAAACGGAGCAGGCTAGCGCATTTTTTCTCATTAAAGCTGAAACGATTCAAGTTCAGCAGGAGTGGAGAACCATGTTCCAGTTATCTGTTCAGGATATCCACCCGGGCGCTCAGGCCGGGGATAAAGAAGAGGCTATTCGCCAGGTTGCCGCTGCGCTTGTGCAGGCGGGTAACGTCGCGGACGGCTATGTCAACGGCATGCTGGCCCGCGAGCAGCAAACCTCCACCTTCCTCGGTAATGGGATTGCCATTCCGCACGGCACTACCGACACCCGTGACCAGGTGCTGAAAACCGGCGTGAAGGTTTATCAGTTCCCTCAGGGCGTGCTCTGGGGCGACGGTCAGGTGGCGTATGTGGCAATCGGGATCGCGGCCAGCAGCGACGAACATTTAGGCCTGCTGCGTCAGCTGACGCATGTCCTGAGCGATGACGCGGTGGCGGAACAGCTGAAGTCCGCCACGACTGCTGAAGAGCTGCGCGCCTTACTGATGGGCGAAAAACAGAGCGAAGCGCTGAAGCTGGATAATGAAACGCTGACGCTGGATGTGGTTGCCTCCGATCTGGTGACGCTGCAGGCGCTGAACGCGGGTCGTCTGAAAGAGGCCGGCGCGGCGGATGCCACGTTTGTGACGCGCGTGATTAACGATAAGCCGCTGAATCTCGGTCAGGGTATCTGGCTGAACGACAGTGCTGAAGGCAACCTGCGCAGCGCTATCGCCGTGAGCCGTGCGGCCACTGCGTTTGACGTCGAAGGCGAGCGCGCGGCCATGCTGGTGACCGTAGCGATTAACGATGAACAGCCGGTTTCCGTGCTGAAGCGTCTGGGCGATCTGCTGCTGAACAACCAGGCTGAAAAACTGCTGAACGCCGATGCCTCCACCGTGCTGGCACTGCTGACCAGCGATGATGCGCTGCAGGAAGACGTGCAGACCGCTGAGTTCGTGGTCCGTAACGAACACGGTCTGCATGCCCGTCCGGGCACCATGCTGGTGAATACCATTAAACAGTTCGAGAGTGAGATCACCGTGGCGAATCTTGACGGCACGGGCAAACCGGCCAACGGCCGTAGCCTGATGAAAGTGGTCGCGCTGGGCGTGAAGAAAGGCCACCGTCTGCGCTTCACCGCGCAGGGGGCCGATGCTGAACAGGCGCTGAAAGCGATTGGCGACGCCATCGCGGCAGGTCTGGGGGAGGGCGCATAATGAGCAGACGTGTTGCGACTATTACGCTGAACCCGGCTTATGACCTGGTAGGATTTTGCCCGGAAATTGAGCGCGGCGAAGTCAACCTCGTGCGTACCACCGGCCTGCATGCTGCGGGCAAAGGGATCAACGTCGCGAAAGTGCTCAAGGATCTCGGTATCGACGTCACCGTGGGGGGATTCCTCGGTAAAGATAACCAGGATGGTTTCCAGCAGCTGTTCAGCGAGCTGGGTATTGCTAACCGTTTTCAGGTTGTTCAGGGCCGTACCCGCATCAACGTTAAGCTGACGGAGAAAGACGGTGAAGTGACCGACCTGAACTTCTCTGGCTTCGAAGTCACCCCGTCGGACTGGGAGCGTTTTGTGAACGACTCTCTGACCTGGCTGGGCCAGTTTGACATGGTCTGCGTCAGCGGGAGCCTGCCGTCCGGCGTGAGCCCGGAAGCCTTTACCGACTGGATGACGCGCCTGCGCAGCCAGTGCCCGTGCATCATTTTTGACAGCAGCCGCGACGCGCTGGTTGCGGGCCTGAAAGCCTCTCCGTGGCTGGTGAAGCCGAATCGCCGCGAGCTGGAAATCTGGGCGGGCCGTAAGCTGCCAGAATTAAAAGATGTGATTGACGCTGCCCATGCGCTGCGCGAGCAGGGGATCGCTCACGTGGTTATCTCTCTTGGTGCAGAAGGCGCGCTGTGGGTTAACGCGTCTGGCGAATGGATCGCCAAACCGCCGTCAATGGAGGTTGTGAGTACCGTTGGCGCAGGGGATTCCATGGTTGGCGGCCTGATCTACGGCCTGCTGATGCGTGAATCCAGTGAACATACGTTACGTCTTGCCACCGCCGTTGCTGCCCTGGCCGTGAGCCAGAGCAATGTCGGTATTACCGATCGTACCCAGTTAGCCGCGATGATGGCGCGCGTTGACTTAAAACCTTTTAACTAACAGCAGGAGAGGAATAATGAAAACGCTGCTGATCGTTGACTCCGGTCTCGGACAGGCCCGCGCCTATATGGCGAAGACCTTGCTGGGCGCGGCGGCACAAAAAGCGCATCTGGAGATTATCGATAATCCAGTCGATGCAGAACTGGCCATTGTCCTGGGCGACAAAATCCCGGCTGACAGTGCGCTGAACGGCAAAAAAGTGTGGCTCGGCGATATTAATCGCGCGGTGGCCCATCCGGAACTGTTCCTGAGCGAAGCGAAAGGCCACGCGTCTGTCTACAGCGCGCCGGTCGCGACGGCTCAGGCCGCGGGTCCGAAACGCATTGTTGCGGTGACGGCCTGCCCGACGGGCGTGGCGCACACCTTTATGGCGGCTGAAGCCATTGAAACCGAAGCGAAAAAACGCGGCTGGTGGGTAAAAGTCGAAACCCGTGGCTCCGTGGGTGCCGGCAACGCTATCACCCCGGAAGAAGTGGCGGAAGCCGATCTGGTGATTGTGGCGGCGGATATCGAAGTGGATCTGGCGAAGTTTGCCGGTAAACCGATGTACCGCACCTCGACCGGCCTGGCGCTGAAAAAGACCGCGCAGGAGTTTGATAAGGCGCTGGCGGAAGCCAAACCTTACCAGGCTACCGGTGCGGCTAAAACCGCGACGGAAGGTAAGAAAGAGTCCGCAGGCGCCTATCGTCACCTGCTGACCGGCGTCTCTTACATGCTGCCGATGGTGGTGGCGGGTGGTCTGTGTATCGCGCTGTCGTTCGCGTTTGGTATTACCGCATTTAAAGAAGAAGGTACCCTTGCGGCTGCGCTGATGCAGATCGGCGGTGGTTCAGCCTTCGCGCTGATGGTGCCGGTTCTGGCAGGCTTTATTGCCTTCTCCATCGCTGACCGTCCTGGCCTGACGCCGGGTCTTATCGGCGGTATGCTGGCCGTAAGCACCGGTTCCGGCTTTATCGGCGGCATCATCGCCGGTTTCCTGGCCGGTTACGTCGCGAAGCTGATCAGCTCGAAGCTCAAGCTGCCGCAGAGTATGGAGGCGCTGAAGCCAATCCTGATCATCCCGCTGATTTCCAGCCTGGTGGTCGGCCTGGCGATGATTTACCTGATTGGTAAGCCGGTTTCGGGCATCCTGGCGGGCCTGACCCACTGGCTGCAAACCATGGGTACCGCGAACGCGGTTCTGCTGGGCGCAATCCTCGGCGGCATGATGTGTACCGACATGGGCGGTCCGGTGAACAAAGCGGCATACGCGTTTGGCGTTGGCCTGCTGAGTACCCAGACCTACGCGCCGATGGCGGCCATCATGGCGGCCGGTATGGTGCCACCTCTGGCGCTCGGCCTGGCGACCATTATCGCCCGTCGTAAGTTCGACAAAGCGCAGCAGGAAGGCGGTAAAGCGGCGCTGGTGCTGGGTCTGTGCTTCATCACCGAAGGGGCGATTCCGTTTGCGGCGCGCGATCCGATGCGCGTGCTGCCGTGCTGTATCGTCGGCGGTGCGGTAACGGGGGCCATCTCCATGGCGATTGGCGCGAAGCTGATGGCACCGCACGGCGGTCTGTTCGTCCTGCTGATCCCTGGCGCCATCACCCCGGTACTGGGTTACCTGCTGGCAATCATTGCCGGTACGCTGGTGGCGGGTCTCTCTTACGCGGTGCTGAAACGTCCGGAAGCGGAAGTAGTCGCAAAAGCGGCGTAAGCGATACGCAATAAAAAAGCCGGGTTGCTTAGCACCCGGCTTTTTTTATGCCGCCTGTTCAGCGGTTTGCTGTGCCTTCAGCCAGGCGATCTCTTCTGCCCAGATGTCGGGATTAATGGTCTCCAGCACCATCGGGATGCCGTCGAAGCGAGCATCCTGCATGATGAAGCGAAACGCATCGTGGCCAATATTGCCTTCGCCCAGGCTGTGGTGGCGGTCAACGCGGCTGCCAAAGGCGCTTTTCGCATCGTTTAAGTGCATGCCGCGCAGGTACTGAAAGCCCACAATGCGCTCGAACTCATCAAACGTGTTTTTCGTCGCCTCGGTTGTGCGCAGGTCATAGCCGGCCGCAAACGCGTGGCAGGTATCAATACACACGCCGACGCGGGATTTATCCTCCACGCCGTCAATGATTGCCGCCAGATGTTCGAACTTAAAGCCGAGGTTGCTGCCCTGACCGGCGGTATTCTCAATCACCGCCGTGACGCCTTTGGTCTTGTCCAGGGTAATGTTGATGGACTCGGCAATGCGCGCCAGGCAGGCGTCTTCATCGATCTGCATCAGATGGCTACCCGGATGGAAGTTCAGCAGCGTCAGCCCCAGCTGTTCGCAGCGCTGCACTTCATCAAGAAACGCCTCGCGGGATTTTTCCAGCGCCTCTTCAACCGGGTGACCGAGGTTGATCAGGTAGCTGTCGTGGGGAAGGATCTGGCCGGGCCCGTAGCGGTATTTCTCACAGGCGGCTTTGAAATCATCAATCACCTCAGCGGTGAGCGGTGCGGCGCGCCACTGGCGCTGGTTTTTGGTGAACAGGGCGAAAGCGGTCGCCTCAATTTCGGCGGCGCGAATGGCGGCATTCGCGAGGCCACCGGCAGCGCTGACGTGCGCTCCAACATATTTCATAAAAAAACTCCTGCTAACCCGAAACGCCTATGATAGCGGGTTAGCAGGAGAAGGACGAGATGGTTTATGCCATCAGGCTATGGACCGCGAGGTTAATCGCGCCGCCCCCGACAATCAGCCAGATGAAGAGCACCAGCGCCATCAGCAGCGGTTTCGCCCCGGCTTTTTTCAGCGCGCTGACGTGCGTGGTCACCCCCAGCGCCGCCATGGCCATCGCCAGCAGCACGGTATCCAGCGTCACCAGCATATCCACGACCGCTTGCGGCAGCAGGTGGAAGGAGTTGAAAATTGCCACCACGATGAACAGGATCGCAAACCACGGAATGGTGATTTTACTCTTCTGATTGCTGTTTGCCGGTGCCAGCTGCTTAACCCGCGCCGCGAGGAAAATCAGGAACGGCGCCAGCATCATTACGCGCAGCATTTTGGCAATCACCGCCGCGTTTTCCGCTTCCGGGTTAATGGCGTGACCTGCCGCCACCACCTGGGCCACTTCGTGCATCGTCGAACCGATATAGATGCCGTAGGTTTCCGGGCTAAACCAGTGGGCCACCAGCGGATACAAGGCCGGGTAGAGGAAAATCGCCAGCGTACCGAAGATGACGACCGTCGCCACCGCCACGGTCACCTTGCTGGCTTCGGCCTTAACGACGGGCTCCGTTGCCAGCACCGCCGCCGCGCCGCAGATGCTGCTCCCGGCGCCGATCAGCCAGCTGGTTTGCTTATCCAGTCCAAAGACTTTCTGACCGATAAAGCAGGCCAGCAAAAAGGTGCTGGTCAGGGTCAGGACGTCAATGGCAATCCCGCTCACGCCCACGTCCGCAATCTGCGAAAAGGTGAGGCGGAAGCCGTAAAGAATGATCCCGAGACGCAGCAGGTGCTGTTTGGCAAAAATCACGCCGCCGTCGCAGGATTTCCAGATGTGCGGATAAACGGTATTTCCCACGACCATGCCGAGCAAAATAGCCAGCGTTAATGCACTAAACCCTGCACCGGCCACTGCCGGTATACTGCCGCCCCATAAGGCCACACCTGTGACGACGGCGCTGAGCGCAAGACCCGGCACGAAGTGCCACACTGTACGATGATGTTGTAAGGTGATTTCTGACATAACCTTCTCCTTTGTCTGGCTAAAGGTTACGGCGCTCTGGCTTAAAAATAAAATTGATTATATACTTATAATCAATCTATATAAGTGGTAAGCAACCATGCACATTACCTTGCGTCAGCTGGAAGTGTTTGCCGAGGTGCTGAAAAGCGGCTCGACGACCCAGGCGTCACAAATGCTGGCGCTCTCTCAGTCCGCGGTCAGCGCGGCGTTGACCGATCTTGAAGGACAGCTGGGCGTCCAGCTTTTCGACAGGGTAGGGAAGCGTCTGGTGGTCAACGAGCACGGCCGTCTTCTTTATCCACGCGCGCTGGCGCTGCTGGAGCAGGCTATCGAAATCGAACAGCTGTTCCGTGAAGACAACGGCGCGATACGCGTATACGCCAGCAGCACCATCGGAAACTATATCCTGCCGGAGGTGATTGCCCGCTACCGCCGGGATTTCCCGACGCTTCCGCTCGAGATGAGCGTGGGCAATAGCCAGGACGTGATCAACGCGGTGATCGATTTCCGCGTGGATATCGGTCTTATTGAAGGCCCGTGCCACAATGTCGATATCATTGCCGAGCCCTGGCTGGAAGATGAGCTGGTGGTGTTTGCCTCCCCGGCCTCGTCGCTACTGCAGGGCGAGGTGACGCTGGAGCGCCTGGCGCAGGCGCAGTGGATCCTGCGCGAACAGGGCTCCGGCACGCGTGAAATAGTCGATTACCTGCTGCTGTCTCATCTGCCGCATTTCCAGTTAGGAATGGAGCTGGGGAACTCGGAGGCCATCAAGCACGCGGTGCGCCACGGTCTGGGGATCAGCTGTCTTTCCCGGCGGGTGATTGCCGAACAGCTTGAGACCGGATCGCTGGTTGAGATCCCGGTTCCATTGCCGAAGCTTGTGCGCACGCTGTGGTGTATTCACCATCGTCAGAAACACCTTTCCAGCTCGCTGCAGCGTTTTCTGCGCTACTGCGCCATTTAACATTCGCCTCACTCTCCCCAAAGGGGAGAGGGAAAAATGATGCTTTACTTATAATCCTGGCCGCGTCATGAAGCTCTCTTATAACTGGGTATTTCTGCCGGAAGGAATGGCGATCGTCTGCTACAATCGCGCCTCATTTATTGAATGGACAGCATTTTCACATGGTTTCAGAAATTAAAACCACAGAAGCGCCCACGCTACGTCGTGAACTCAAGGCGCGTCACCTGACGATGATCGCCATTGGCGGCTCAATCGGTACAGGTCTTTTCGTTGCCTCTGGCGCAACGATTTCGGCAGCCGGCCCGGGTGGGGCATTATTCTCTTATATTCTGATTGGCCTGATGGTGTACTTCCTGATGACCAGCCTCGGCGAACTGGCCGCGTATATGCCGGTATCCGGTTCGTTCTCGACCTACGGGCAAAAATACGTTGAGGAAGGCTTTGGCTTCGCGCTGGGCTGGAACTACTGGTACAACTGGGCGGTCACTATCGCCGTTGACCTCGTCGCCGCGCAGCTGGTGATGAACTGGTGGTTCCCGGATACGCCGGGCTGGATCTGGAGCGCCCTGTTCCTCGCCGTCATCTTCCTGCTGAACTACATCTCCGTGCGCGGTTTCGGCGAAGCGGAATACTGGTTCTCTTTGATCAAAGTGGCAACCGTCATCATCTTTATCGTCGTCGGTGTGGCGATGATCGTTGGTATTTTCAAAGGCGCAGAACCTGCGGGCTGGAGCAACTGGACAATAGGCGATGCGCCGTTTGCCGGCGGACTGTCGGCCATGATTGGCGTGGCGATGATTGTCGGCTTCTCCTTCCAGGGGACCGAGCTGATCGGTATCGCCGCCGGTGAGTCAGAGAACCCGGAGAAAAACATTCCGCGCGCGGTTCGTCAGGTCTTCTGGCGTATCCTGCTGTTCTATGTATTTGCGATCCTGATTATCAGCCTGATCATTCCGTATACCGATCCAAGCCTGCTGCGTAATGACGTTAAAGACATTAGCGTCAGCCCGTTCACGCTGGTCTTCCAGCACGCCGGTCTGCTTTCTGCCGCGGCAGTGATGAACGCCGTTATCCTGACCGCCGTCCTGTCAGCCGGTAACTCCGGGATGTACGCCTCTACCCGTATGCTCTACACGCTGGCCTGCGACGGTAAAGCGCCGCGTATTTTCGCGAAGCTGTCCCGCGGCGGCGTACCGCGTAACGCGCTGTACGCTACAACGGTGATTGCCGGTCTGTGCTTCCTGACCTCCATGTTTGGCAACCAGACGGTATACCTGTGGCTGCTGAACACCTCCGGGATGACGGGCTTTATCGCCTGGCTGGGGATTGCCATTAGCCACTATCGTTTCCGCCGTGGCTACGTCAAACAGGGTTATGACGTTAATCAGCTGCCGTATCGCTCAGGGTTCTTCCCGCTGGGTCCCATTTTCGCCTTCATTCTGTGCCTGATTATTACGCTGGGACAGAACTATGAAGCGTTCCTGGCGGACACCATTGACTGGGGCGCCGTCACGGCGACCTACATTGGTATTCCGCTGTTCCTCGTCATCTGGTTTGGTTACAAGCTGACGAAAGGAACACACTTCGTTCGCTACAGTGAAATGGAATTCCCGGAACGATTTAAAAAATAACCGCAATTCCTCTCTTTCAACCCGCTCGTTTGAGCGGGTTTTTTTATGCCCGCTCCGCAGAAACAAAGATATATTTCTTAACAATTTAATTGATAATAATTATCGTTTGCTTTATCGTTATCAAAAATAAACGTGTCACCGACCCACCGCAGACGTGGGCGGCAAGGAAGACGCGTGAGCAATGATGATTTGATTGAGTTGTATTTACCTCATGGAGATATGGAATGTTTAGGTTGAATCCCTTCGTCAGGGGAGGACTTTGCGCGTCCGCAATGTCCCTGGCCCTGCCTGTTATCGCAGCGGAATCCGGCGACACAATGGTTGTCACGGCCTCCGCGACCGAGCAAAACCTGAAAGACGCGCCGGCAAGCATCAGCGTAATTACCCAGGAAGATTTGCAGCGCAAACCCGTTCAGAACCTGAAAGATGTGTTACGGGATGTGCCGGGCGTACAGCTCACCAGCGAAGGGGACAACCGTAAAGGGGTAAGCATTCGCGGCCTGGACAGCAGCTATACGCTGATCCTGATCGACGGCAAGCGCGTCAATTCCCGTAACGCGGTATTCCGCCATAATGATTTCGACCTCAGCTGGGTGCCGGTTGACGCCATTGAACGCATCGAAGTGGTGCGCGGCCCGATGTCCTCGCTATACGGCTCCGATGCGCTGGGCGGCGTGGTGAACATCATCACCAAAAAAATCGGCCAGAAATGGACGGGCACCCTGAGCGCCGATTCCACCATTCAGGAGCATCGCGATCGTGGAGACACCTACAACGGTCAGTTCTATACCAGCGGCCCGCTGGTGGACGGCCTGCTGGGGCTGAAAGCCTACGGTAGCCTCGCAAAGCGTGAGAAAGACGGCCAGCAGAAGTCCTCTACCACGGCGAGCGGTGAAACCCCGCGCATTGAGGGCTTTACCAGCCGCGATGCCAACGTGGAGTTCGCGTGGACGCCGTCTGAAAATCACGACTTTACGGCGGGCTACGGTTTTGACCGTCAGGATCGCGACTCGGATTCCCTCGACAAAAACCGCCTCGAGCGTCAGAACTACTCTCTCAGCCACAACGGCCGCTGGGGTGTGGGCAACAGCGAGCTGAAGGTTTACGGCGAGAAGGTCGATAACAAAAACCCGGGCAACAGCAATCCGATCACCTCCGAGAGCAACGCGGTGGACGGGAAATACGTGCTGCCGCTGGGCGAAATCAACCAGATGATGACCTTCGGCGGCGAATGGCGTCACGATAAGCTGAAAGATCCGGTCAACCTGACGGGCGGCTCCGGCAGCAGTACGTCGACAAGCCAGTACGCGCTGTTCCTTGAGGATGAGTGGCGCATCTTTGAACCTCTGGCGCTGACCACCGGCATCCGTATGGACGACCATGATACCTACGGCGACCACTGGAGCCCGCGCGCCTATCTGGTCTACAACGCGACGGATACCGTCACGGTGAAGGGGGGCTGGGCTACGGCGTTTAAAGCCCCGTCACTGCTCCAGCTGAGCCCGGACTGGATCACCGGCTCGTGCCGCGGTGCCTGTGAGATTGTGGGTAACCCGGACCTGAAGCCGGAAACCAGCGAGAGCTTTGAATTCGGTCTTTACTACAGCGGGGAAGAGGGCTGGCTAGAGGGCGTACAGGCCAGTATCACCACCTTCCAGAATAATGTTGATGACCGCATCAGCATTAGCCGTACGGCGAACGTGAACCAGGCGCAGAGTTACCCTAACTACGTTGGCCTGAACGCGGACGGCGAGCCGATTTTCCGCTACTACAACGTTAACAAGGCGCGGATCCGCGGGGTGGAGACCGAGCTGAAATTCCCGCTGGCGGACGACTGGAAGGTGACCCTGAACTACACCTACAACGACGGTCGTGATATCAGCAACGGCGGCAACAAGCCGCTGTCCGATCTGCCGTTCCATACCGCCAACGGAACCGTTGACTGGAAGGCGACCCAGGACTGGTCGTTCTATGTTCAGGGCAACTACACCGGTGAGAAACGCGCGCTGACCAGCAGTGCACCAACGCCGGGTGGCTACGTCATCTGGAATACCGGTGCCGCGTGGCAGGCGACGAAAAGCGTGAAGCTGCGCGCGGGCGTGCAGAACCTGCTGGACAAAGATCTGAGTCGGGACGATTACAGCTATACGGAAGATGGCCGTCGCTACTTTGTGGGCGTGGATTATCAGTTCTGATGTGGCCAAGGTAAAAGCAAAACGGCAACGTAAGTTGCCGTTTTTCGTGTTTGTTCCCTCTCCCTGTGGGTGTACAGTCCGGGGACATAGTGAACACTTGTTCGGGGACATGGTAGACACTTACAACTAAGGCATAAGAACCCGTTTATGGAGTCGCTTATGCCGTGGGATGCGAGAGATACCATGTCATTACGTACCGAGTTTGTTTTGTTCGCCTCGCAGGACGGGGCGAACATCCGTTCCCTCTGCCGTCGCTTCGGCATTTCACCTGCTACCGGCTACAAGTGGCTTCAGCGCTGGGCTGTCGAGGGCGAACCCGGCCTGCAGGACCGCCCCCGCACGCCGCATCATTCCCCCAACCGCTCGTCTGACGACGTCACCGCCCTGCTGCGCATGGCACATGAGCGTCATGAACGCTGGGGCGCCCGCAAGATTAAGCGCTGGCTGGAAGACCAGGGACACCGTATGCCTGCCTTCAGCACTGTCCATAACCTGATGGCCCGTCACGGCCTGCTGCCCGGCACGGCTCCGGGTATTCCGGCCACCGGACGGTTCGAACATGACGCCCCGAACCGGCTCTGGCAGATGGATTTTAAGGGGCACTTCCCCTTTGGCGGCGGCCGTTGCCATCCGCTCACCCTGCTCGACGACCACTCCCGTTTTTCCCTGTGCCTCACACACTGTACCGATGAACGGCGTGAGACCGTGCAGCAACAGCTGGTCAGCGTCTTTGAACGCTACGGCCTGCCGGACCGGATGACGATGGATAACGGCTCACCGTGGGGCGACACAACCGGCACCTGGACGGCGCTGGAGCTGTGGCTGATGCGCCACGGTATCCGGGTGGGCCATTCCCGGCCTTATCATCCGCAGACGCAGGGCAAGCTGGAGCGTTTTCACCGCAGCCTGAAGGCGGAAGTGCTGCAGGGGAAATGGTTCGCGGACAGCGGCGAGCTGCAGCGTGCCTTCGACCACTGGCGGACGGTCTATAACCTTGAACGCCCGCACGAGGCGCTGGATATGGCGGTCCCGGCCTCACGCTATCAGCCGTCTGCGCGGCAGTACGGCGGCAGCGTGACGCCCCCGGAATATGATGAAGGTGTGCTGGTCAGGAAAGTGGATATCAGCGGGAAGCTGAGCTTACAGGGAGCCAGTCTGAATGCAGGAAAGGCGTTCAGGGGAGAACGGGTGGGGCTGAAGGAGACGCAGGAGGATGGCTGCTATGAAGTGTGGTGGTACAGCACGAAAGTGGGGGTGATCGACCTGAAGAAAAAGTCGATCACCATGGGTAAAGGATGTTAAAAAGTGTTCACCATGTCCCCGAACACCTGTCTACCATGTCCCCGGACCGTACATGGGAGAGGGCCAGGGTGAGGGCATCAGAGCGCACGCACCCGCACTTAGCCAAACAAATGCGCCGCATGGAAGCGGAGGTGATCCTCAATAAAGGACGCCATAAAGTAATAGCTGTGATCGTACCCGGGCTGAATGCGCAGCGTGAGCGGCCACTCTTTCTGACGCGCCGCTTCGGCAAACACGGCGGGCTGGAGTTGCCCGGCGAGGAACTGATCCGCATCGCCCTGATCGATAAGCATCGGGATCGCATTCGCTGAGTCGCTCGCCAGCATCAGCGCGCAGCTGTCCCATTCCTGCCATTTCGCTTCATCGTTACCCAGATAGTGGGTGAAGGCTTTTTGCCCCCACGGCACCTGTGTGGGGTTCACAATCGGCGCAAAGGCAGAGACGCTGGTATATTTACCCGGGTTTTTCAGCGCCATAATCAGCGCCCCGTGCCCGCCCATGGAATGTCCGCTAATGGCGCAGCGGTTGCTCACCGCAAACCCGGACTGAATCAGCGCGGGCAGCTCATCGCGAATGTAATCATACATACGGTAATGACGCGCCCAGGGCTGCTCGGTGGCATTCAGATAAAACCCGGCGCCTTTGCCCAGGTCATATCCCGCATCGTCGGCCACTTCATCCCCGCGCGGGCTGGTGTCAGGCATCACCAGCGCAATGCCCAGCTCGGCGGCAATACGCTGCGCGCCCGCTTTGGTGGTGAAGTTTTCGTCATTGCAGGTCAGGCCGGAAAGCCAGAATAAAACCGGTGGATTTTCCGCCGGGGGCAGGAAAATGCTGAACGTCATGGCACAGTTCAGGGTGGTGGAGTCGTGCCGCCAGCGCTGCTGTCGACCTTCAAAACAACGGTGCTCTTCGAGCAGTTCCATGCAGGGCTCCTTAATGAGAATGCGTATTCATAAAAACCATAATACAGCCTTTTCATTGACCTGTGAGTAACTTTCACTTTCGCCAGACGGCGAGATGCTGCATCATAAATTTACTTTTCTTTAACAATTGGAGCGGTCATGGCGCTGCGTATTGCGCTCAGTGGGTTTGTCGTGCTGGTGGTGGCGATGGGGATAGGGCGCTTTGCCTTTACGCCCCAAGTGCCGCTGATGATTGCTGCCGGACAGCTTACGCTGACCGGCGCGGGTCTGGTGGCGGCGATGAACTATCTGGGCTATCTGGTGGGGGCGTGGGACGCAATGCGCGCGCACCGCTTTGTTGAAGCGCGCCTCTGGCTTGGCATCACCGGCGCGGTGGCGCTGACGCTGCTCTCCGCCGCGGCGGATAACGCCATCGTGCATGGCCTGCTGCGTTTTGTCATCGGCTGCATGAGCGGCTGGTCGATGGTACTCATTGCCGCCTGGACCAACGAGCGGCTGGGACAGCTGGGCAAACCGGGTCTGAGCGCCGCCGTGTTTGCCGGGCCGGGGGCAGGCATTGCCCTGAGCGGGCTGCTCGCCATCTATATCCAGGCGAAATCCCTGTCGGCCGGGGCGGCATGGCAAATCTACGGGGTGCTGGCGCTGGTGCTGATTGCGCTGGTGGCACGCTATCTGCCGCGCGCGGGTCAGCTTCATCGCCCGGGGACTGCGCCTGAGCCGCTGCGGCTGACCGCGGATTTAAAGCGCCTGGTCTGGAGCTACAGCCTGGCGGGATTTGGCTATATCCTTCCGGCGACCTTTTTATCGCAAATGGCCGCCGTGCGTTTTCCCGGCAGCCTGTTTGCCCAGTTCGTCTGGCCGATATTTGGCCTCGCCGCCGTGGTGGGCATTGCGCTGAGTATTCTTTTGCGCCACACCTCAACGGCTAACCGCAGGCTGGCTATCGTCCTGTGGTTACAGGGGGCGGGCGTGCTGGCGGCCTGGCTGCTGCCGGGAATTGGCGGTTTGCTGACGGGCGGGCTGCTGGTAGGCGGCGGCTTTTTGTGCGCCGTGCAGCTCTCTCTTTTATACGGTCGCGAGCTGGCGCCCAACCACACGCGCTATATGGCAGGCCTGCTCACCACCGGGTATGCGATTGGGCAGCTGGTGGGGCCGGTCACCTCGGCGTTATCCACCTGGCTTACCCACCGGCTGGAGCCCGCGCTGGGGCTGGCGGGCGTTGCGCTGTTCGTCGGGGGAGCCCTGGTCTGGAATCGTCACGCTGAAAGGCAACAGCAATTGCAATAATTATCGTCGTGAATACTGGATTATGTGCGCCGCCTCACGCACAATGAACGCATACTTTTGCCACAACGAGGGCAAAAGACGCCACACCTGCAGGAGAACAAAATGTCATCACTCAGTAAAGAAGCTGCCCTGGTCCACGAAGCCCTGGTTGCGCGCGGTCTTGAAACGCCACTGCGTCCGCCCGTCCAGGATATGGACAATGAAACCCGCAAGCGTCTGATTGCCGGTCATATGACCGATATCATGGAGCTGCTGAATCTCGATCTGAGTGACGACAGTCTGATGGAGACGCCGCACCGCATCGCGAAAATGTACGTCGACGAAATTTTCTCCGGTCTGGACTACGCCAACTTCCCGAAAATCACCGTCATTGAAAACAAGATGAAGGTGGATGAGATGGTGACGGTGCGCGACATCACGCTGACCAGCACCTGTGAACACCACTTCGTGACCATTGACGGTAAAGCGACCGTGGCGTATATCCCCAAAGATACGGTGATTGGCCTGTCTAAGATCAACCGCATCGTGCAGTTCTTTGCTCAGCGTCCGCAGGTGCAGGAGCGTCTGACGCAGCAGATCCTGACCGCGCTGCAAACGCTGCTGGGCACCAATAACGTGGCCGTTTCTATCGATGCGGTTCACTACTGCGTGAAGGCGCGCGGCGTACGCGATGCGACCAGCGCAACGACCACCACCTCGCTGGGCGGTCTGTTTAAATCGAGCCAGAATACCCGCCAGGAGTTCCTGCGCGCCGTACGTCACCACAACTAAGTTTTACAGGGCAGGGACCATGGAGCGAAACGTCACGCTCGATTTTGTTCGCGGCGTCGCCATTCTCGGTATCCTGCTGCTTAATATCAGCGCCTTCGGTCTGCCGAAGGCCGCTTATCTTAATCCGGCCTGGTATGGCGACATCACTCTTCGCGATGCCTGGACCTGGGCGATCCTCGATCTCTTCGCGCAGGTTAAATTCCTCACGCTTTTTGCCCTGCTGTTTGGCGCAGGTCTTCAACTTCTCCTCAAACGCGGCACCCGCTGGATCCAGTCGCGGCTGACGCTGCTGGTGATCCTCGGGTTTATTCACGGCCTGTTCTTCTGGGACGGCGATATTCTTCTCGCGTATGGGCTAGTTGGGCTTATCTGCTGGCGTCTCATTCGCGATGCGCACAGCGTAAAAAGCCTGTTTAACACCGGCGCGATGCTTTATCTCATGGGGCTTGGGGTGCTGCTGCTGCTGGGGACGATCTCCGGCGAGACGACTAACCGTGCCTGGATCCCGGATGCGGCTAACCTGCAGTACGAACAGTTCTGGAAGCTGAAAGGCGGTACGGAAGCGATAAGCAACCGTGCGGATATGCTGGGGGATAGCCTCCTTGCGCTGGGCGCGCAATACGGCTGGCAGCTGGCGGGGATGATGCTGATGGGCGCGTCGCTGATGCGCACCGGCTGGCTCAAAGGGGAATTCAGCCTGCGTCACTATCGCCGTACCGGCGCAGGGCTGGTCCTGCTCGGCGTGCTGATTAACCTCCCGGCGGTGATAACGCAGTGGCATATCCACTGGGATTACCGCTGGTGCGCGTTCCTGCTCCAGGTGCCGCGCGAACTGAGCGCGCCGTTTCAGACCATCGGCTACGCGGCGCTGATCTACGGCTTCTGGCCAACGCTTTCTCGTCTTTGGATTGTCAGCGCTATCGCCTGCGTGGGCCGCATGGCGCTGAGTAATTACCTTCTGCAAACGCTGATTTGCACCACGCTTTTCTATCGCTTTGGCCTGTTTATGAAATTCGACCGCCTTACGCTGCTGGCGTTTGTTATTCCGGTCTGGGCAGTAAACCTGGCGTTTTCTGTTCTCTGGCTACGCTATTTCCGCCAGGGGCCGCTGGAGTGGGTGTGGCGTCAGTTAACCGCACATGCTTCAGGGATATCATTGAGGAATACATCCAGATAACGATCTGGATCACAATCATTAACAAAACGGATGTAAGCGTTTTCATGACTGTGAGCTTCTTCACGTAGTCCCCTTTCTCTCGCTGCCAAAATAGCCACCTTGCTAAACACAGGGGGTGTCTGTGAGTTGCTGCAATCCTTTGAAGGATGGTGAATATGATCACCATTCGTGACGTCGCCCGTCAGGCGGGTGTTTCCGTGGCCACCGTCTCACGCGTGCTGAATAACAGCGCGCTGGTCAGCCCTGAAACCCGTGAAACCGTAATGAAGGCCGTCACCCAGCTCGGGTACCGGCCAAATGCCAACGCCCAGGCGCTTGCCACGCAGGTCAGCGACACCATCGGCGTGGTGGTAATGGATGTATCGGATGCCTTTTTCGGCGCGCTGGTGAAGGCGGTCGACGTGGTCGCCCAGCAGCACCAGAAATATGTCCTGATCGGCAATAGCTATCATGAGGCGGAAAAAGAGCGCCACGCCATCGAGGTCCTGATTCGACAGCGCTGTAACGCCTTAATTGTCCATTCAAAGGCCCTGAGCGACGAAGAGCTAACCGGCTTTATGGATCAGATCCCGGGCATGGTGCTGATCAACCGCATTGTTCCCGGCTATGCCCATCGCTGCGTCGGGCTGGATAACGTCAGCGGCGCGATGATGGCCACGAAAATGCTCATTAACAACGGACATCAGCGGATCGGCTATCTGGCCTCCAGCCATCAGATTGAGGATGACGAGCTGCGGCGCGAAGGATGGCAAAACGCCCTGAAAGAGCACGGCATTACGCCATCCGAGAGCTGGGTGGGAACCGGCACGCCGGACATGCAGGGCGGTGAGGCGGCCATGGTGGAGCTGCTGGGTCGTAATCTGCAGCTGTCTGCGGTGTTTGCCTATAACGACAGCATGGCGGCAGGGGCGCTAACGGCGCTGAAGGATAACGGCATTGCGGTGCCACCGCATTTGTCACTCATTGGTTTTGATGATATCCCGATTGCCCGTTACACCGACCCGCAGCTGACAACGGTGCGCTACCCCATCGCCTCAATGGCGAAACTGGCGACGGAGCTGGCGCTGCAGGGGGCGGCAGGGCTGCTGGATCCGGGGGCAACACATTGTTTCATGCCGACTTTAGTGCGTCGCCACTCGGTCGCCGTCCGGCAAATTGTGGTTCCGATCACTAACTGATTACATCAGGTGATGTAACCGTTTTCAATCTGTGAGTAAATTCACAGTATCTTAACAAGGCGCTGACTATGATGTCAGCGTTTTAGGGACTGAAACGCTATGTAACGGTGATTATTCACTTTCACTATAGCCAATGTGCCGCAAACAACGAATAAAACGCATTTCTGGAGCGTTACCGAACACGGAAGAAAGAAATTTTATAAGTGAACTTCGGCTGTCAGTAACGTTTTATTAACACCTGCCCGCCGATCGTTATTCACCAGAACTACCCTGCATAAAAAAAAACGGAGATACCATGAATAAGAAGGTGTTGACCCTGTCTGCTGTAATGGCAAGCATGCTTTTTGGTGCAGCAGCGCACGCTGCGGATACCCGTATTGGTGTGACCATCTATAAATACGACGACAACTTCATGTCTGTTGTGCGTAAAGCGATTGAGAAAGATGCGAAAGCAGCGCCAGACGTTCAGCTGCTGATGAACGACTCCCAGAACGACCAGTCCAAACAGAACGACCAGATCGACGTTCTGCTGGCGAAAGGCGTGAAAGCCCTGGCCATTAACCTGGTTGACCCGGCTGCAGCAGGCACGGTAATTGAAAAAGCGCGCGGCCAGAACGTGCCAATCGTCTTCTTCAACAAAGAACCTTCCCGTAAGGCGCTGGATAGCTACGACAAAGCGTATTACGTCGGTACCGACTCCAAAGAGTCCGGCATTATTCAGGGCGACCTGATTGCGAAACACTGGGCGGCGAACCCGAACTGGGACCTGAACAAAGACGGTCAGATCCAGTTCGTGCTGCTGAAAGGCGAACCTGGCCACCCGGATGCTGAAGCCCGTACCACCTACGTCATCAAAGAGCTGAACGACAAGGGTCTGAAAACCCAGCAGCTGGCGTTAGATACCGCGATGTGGGATACGGCCCAGGCGAAAGATAAGATGGACGCGTGGCTGTCCGGCCCGAACGCCAACAAAATTGAAGTGGTTATCGCCAACAACGATGCGATGGCAATGGGTGCGGTTGAAGCGCTGAAGGCCCACAACAAATCCTCTATCCCGGTCTTCGGCGTGGATGCGCTGCCAGAAGCGCTGGCGCTGGTTAAATCCGGTGCGATGGCCGGTACCGTGCTGAACGATGCCAACAACCAGGCGAAAGCCACCTTCGATCTGGCGAAAAACCTGGCCGATGGCAAAGGCGCGGCAGACGGCACCAGCTGGAAAATTGAAAACAAAATCGTTCGCGTACCTTACGTTGGCGTAGACCAGTCCAACCTGGCTGAGTTTATCGGTAAATAAGTTTTTAGTACTGTCTCCACTGGGCGCAATTCGTTGCGCCCTTTTATAACGCGATATGCGAGGCCAACAAGGTATAATTATGGTCAGCACAACTACTCAGTCATCCGGTGAATACCTGTTGGAAATGAGCGATATCAACAAGTCATTTCCCGGCGTTAAGGCACTCGATAATGTTAATTTAAAAGTTCGTCCTCACTCTATTCATGCTTTAATGGGGGAGAACGGTGCAGGTAAATCAACATTATTAAAATGCCTTTTTGGGATCTATCAAAAAGATTCTGGCAGTATTCTTTTTCAGGGGAAGGAGATCGATTTCCATTCAGCGAAAGAAGCGCTGGAAAACGGTATCTCGATGGTTCACCAGGAATTAAACCTGGTGCTGCAGCGTTCAGTCATGGATAACATGTGGTTGGGGCGTTATCCCACCAAAGGTGTCTTTGTCGATCAGGACAAAATGTATCGCGACACCAAGGCGATTTTCGACGAGCTGGATATTGATATCGATCCGCGCGCCCGCGTGGGGACATTATCCGTCTCCCAGATGCAGATGATCGAAATTGCCAAAGCGTTCTCCTATGATGCGAAAATCGTCATCATGGACGAACCGACATCGTCATTAACGGAAAAAGAGGTTAATCACCTTTTTACCATCATTCGCAAGCTTAAAGATCGCGGCTGCGGCATTGTGTACATCTCCCACAAAATGGAAGAGATCTTCCAGCTGTGCGATGAGATCACCATCCTGCGCGACGGCCAGTGGATTGCCACGCAGCCGCTCGAAGGGCTGGACATGGACAAGATCATCGCCATGATGGTTGGCCGCTCCCTGAACCAGCGCTTCCCGGATAAAGAAAACAAGCCGGGGGAAGTGATCCTGGAGGTGCGTAACCTCACGTCACTGCGTCAGCCCTCAATTCGCGATGTCTCCTTCGACCTGCACAAGGGCGAAATTCTGGGGATCGCCGGGCTGGTGGGCGCCAAACGTACCGATATCGTGGAAACCTTATTTGGTATCCGTGAAAAATCGGGCGGCACCATTACGCTGCACGGGAAGAAAATTAATAACCACAACGCCAACGAAGCCATCAATAATGGTTTTGCGCTGGTGACCGAAGAGCGCCGCTCGACCGGTATTTATGCCTACCTGGATATTAACTTTAACTCGTTAATTTCTAATATCCGCAACTATAAAAGCAAAATCGGCCTGCTGGATAATTCCCGCATGAAGAGCGATACCCAGTGGGTGATTGATTCCATGCGCGTAAAAACGCCAGGACACCGCACCCAGATTGGTTCGCTGTCGGGCGGTAACCAGCAGAAAGTTATTATCGGACGTTGGTTATTAACCCAGCCAGAAATTCTGATGCTGGATGAACCGACCCGCGGTATTGACGTCGGCGCGAAGTTTGAAATCTATCAGCTGATTGCCGAGCTGGCGAAAAAGAATAAAGGGATCATTATTATTTCTTCCGAAATGCCGGAACTGTTAGGGATCACAGATCGTATTCTGGTTATGAGCAATGGTCTCGTTGCCGGTATTGTTGACACCAAAACGACAACGCAAAACGAAATTTTGCGTCTTGCGTCTTTGCACCTTTAAGATCAGGGGCTCCTCATGAGTGCGTTAAATAAAAAAAGTTTTCTCACTTACCTGAAAGAAGGCGGTATTTACGTCGTTCTTTTAGTCTTGCTGGCAATCATCATTTTCCAGGACCCTACGTTCTTAAGCCTGCTGAACCTGAGTAACATTCTGACCCAGTCCTCCGTGCGTATTATCATTGCGCTGGGCGTGGCGGGGCTGATCGTGACCCAGGGGACGGACCTTTCTGCCGGACGCCAGGTGGGACTGGCGGCGGTTATCGCGGCAACCCTGCTGCAGTCGATGGAAAACGCCAACAAGGTCTTCCCGGAAATGGCGACCATGCCGATTTTCGTGGTGATCCTGATTGTCTGCGCCATCGGGGCGGTGATTGGCCTGATCAACGGTATTATCATCGCCTACCTGAACGTGACGCCGTTTATCACCACGTTGGGTACGATGATCATCGTTTACGGTATCAACTCCCTGTACTACGACTTCGTGGGCGCGTCCCCCATTTCGGGCTTTGACAGCGGCTTCTCGACCTTTACGCAAGGGTTTATCGCGCTGGGCAGCTTCCGCCTGTCGTATATCACCTTCTATGCGCTGATTGCGGTGGCCTTCGTCTGGATCCTGTGGAATAAAACGCGCTTTGGTAAAAACATCTTCGCCATCGGCGGTAACCCGGAAGCGGCGAAAGTGTCCGGCGTAAACGTGGCGCTGAACCTGCTCATCATCTATGCCCTGTCAGGCGTGTTCTACGCCTTCGGCGGGATGCTGGAAGCGGGCCGTATCGGCTCTGCCACCAACAATCTTGGCTTCATGTACGAGCTGGATGCGATTGCAGCCTGCGTGGTGGGCGGCGTCTCCTTCAGCGGCGGCGTCGGGACGGTACTCGGCGTCGTGACCGGTGTGATCATCTTCACCGTCATCAACTACGGGTTAACCTACATCGGCGTGAACCCGTACTGGCAGTACATCATCAAGGGCGCCATCATTATCTTCGCCGTTGCGCTGGATTCCCTGAAGTACGCGCGTAAGAAATAATCATCTCTGGCTATACCCGGCCCGCTCACCGAGCGGGCTTTTTTATGCCTTATGCCAGATGCGACTCCTCGTGCGTCACAATGCGTTCAAACCAGTCGAGTTCAGAGAGCTTGCAGGCGACCCACTGTTCGGAAAAGGCCTCGCCCAGGCTGTCGGTGAGGTACTGACAGCGGGCAAAAGCCTCAATCGCTTCCTGCTGGAACAGCGGCAGAACGGATTGTTCGTGCTGCGGTTCAGGTAAATCCCCCTCGTCGATATGTTCCAGCCCGTACAGCATGCCGGTAAGAATAGTGGCTACCGCAAGATACGGATTGGCGTCAGCCCCGGCCAGCCGGTACTCGATGCGACGGTTGCGGTCTTCCGAGCAGGGAATGCGCAACGCGGCGCAGCGGGTGTTATAGCCCCAGGAGTTAAAGACGGGCTCGGTCAGATTTTTGCGCAGGCGGCGGAACGCGTTGACGCCCGGTGCAAGAATGGCGACGGAGGCGGGCATCAGCGCCAGCTGGCCCGCGATGCACAAGCGCATCATGCTGTTAGGCGCGTTCACCGGGGAAGCAAAGACGTTTTCGCCGTGACGATCGTTCAGGCTGAAATGGACGTGCAAACCGCTGCCGGAAAGCTCGCTGAACGGCTTAGCCATAAAGTTGGCCTGCAGGCCGTGCTTTTCGGCAACGTATCGGGTCAGGCGGCGCAGCGCCAGCACGCTATCGCAGACCTCAACGACGCGATGGCTGTGCTTCAGGTTTAATTCGTACTGGCCGGATTCGGCCTCCGCCACGACGCCGGACAGAGGGATGCGCTGAAGGTGCGCCAGCTGTTCCAGCTCGTCAAACAGCGCCGCATGCGCCGACGAGGTATCCATATGAAAACAGCCCTGATTTTGCGGATTGCGATCGCCCCGTCCCGTCAGGTAGAACTCGATTTCCGGGGCAATGACCGGAAAGAGGCCGTGCTGGTGGAAGCGGGCCAGCACGTTCTGCAGTATCACGCGGGGCTCAAGCGGGCAGGGGGTATCGTCGCTGTCTTTCATCGTCAGCAGGATCTGCGCGTTGTGCTCCGGATCCTGCGGGCAGGGACGCAAAGAGCCGGCAACCGGAACGCAGAGTCGGTCCGGTTCTTCATAAAGCGGGGCGGCGATTTTTCCCGTCTGGTCCATCGAATAGACGGAAAGCGGAAAATAACAGCCTTTTTCCAGATTTAGCATGCTCTCCACCGAGAGGCGCTTGCCGCGCATCGTGCCGTTGATATCGTTCAGGTAAACGTCGATATGATTCGTCTGCGGGTAACGTTCAAGATAATCGGCCACTTCCACGGCGACGCTGTGCTGCAGGGCGTCAATTTTTTCATCCAGCCAGAGACCAGAATTGAGCGCGCCGGGGAGTGATAAGCCGGGAAAGTTAAAATACGGACGGAGACTTTTGAGGAAAAACGCGTTCATTATCGAGTTCATAGTCATTCTTCAATGAAGCCGTAGCGGCAATGAACTCAGCTTAAAAGAGCCGACGTAAAGAGGAGATAAAAAGGGTCAGCACTGGCGTAAAGAAAGTATAAAGGCGGCCCTGTTATTTCTCTTTTTTCTGCATATCAAGCAGCTGTTCGGGCGTTACCGCCGGGTAGCCCTGCGCGTCTTCCGGCACTTCGTGCATCGTCGGAATCGGCACCAGCGGGCCTAAAAAGCGCGGTTCGCGTTTGAAGATATACAGGTCTGCCAGCGCACCAAAGCGGGCGCCGAACTCGCGCACGCGCACGCTGAGCATATCTTTTGGCGACGGCACCGCGTAACACTGCGCCTGAATGCCCATATGCAGCGCGATAAACAGCGCGCGTTCGCAGTGGAAGCGCTGGGTGATGATGATGAAGTCGTTGGTGTCGAAGACCTTGCGCGTGCGGACGATGGAGTCCAGGGTGCGGAACCCGGCGTAGTCGAGCACGATATCGGCAGGATCCACGCCCCCGGCAATCAAATCCTTACGCATCGTCACCGGCTCATTGTAGCTTTGCAGGGCGTTATCACCGCTTAACAGCAGATAGTTCACCTTGCCGCTGTTGTAGGCGTTCAGCGCGCCCTGAATGCGGTAGCGGTAATACTGGTTGATCACGCCGGTGCGGTAATACTTGGCGGTGCCGAGCACCACGCCAACCTGACGGTAGGGCAGGTCCTGCAGGTCGTCAAAGATGTAGGGGGCGGTTTTCCAGCTCATCCAGCGGTCGAGACCGAGCACGATCAACAGCAGTATGCCGACCAGGACAGACAGGCTGTAAAAAACGCGCTTTAACATGCAGATGGCTCGTACCGAAGGTGAAATTTAACTCAGGCTACTTTACCCGCCTGGTTAGCGCAAGAAACAGCGACTCAACTGAGGGGTTTTTCAGCAAACTGGCGGGCATTTCTGCCCGCCGGAAGGATTACGCCAGCAGTACGCGGTCAATCGTCGTGCAGCCCAGCGCCTTAAGCGTTGCGGCGGTGGCATCCCACTGAATCAGCGGCGCATCGGCGATTTCAGCCAGAATGGCGCGCTGAATGTCAGGATAATCATAGCTGTTCAGGCTCAGCAGATTGAGCGCGCCCTGCAGCGGCGGCAGCGTTGGGTTAAACGCGGCGTTTTCCGCATAGCTGCCGGTGAAGATTCGGCCATCGCGGCACTGCAGCGCCACGCCGCTCGGAGATTTGCTGTACGGCGTATGGCTCTTGTTGGCGGCGCGAATGGCCGCCTGGCTCAGGTCATCGCCGGACAGGGCGAAACCGTGGTCCTGATCGTCCATCAGCAGGGTTTTGATCTCCAGATCTTTCGGGCCAAACGCGTCGGGCAGGTAATCCGCCAGCGTGTGCGGCGCGCGGCCAGGCAGGTTGATGCGCAGCTGCAGCCCGCTGTTCAGCTCGTTCATAAACTGACGGCAGTGTCCGCACGGGGTGTAGTTAACGGTAATCGCGCTCAGCGCTTTTTCACCGCGCAGCCAGGCGTGACTGATGGCGCTCTGCTCGGCGTGCACGGTTTGCTGCATGGTGGCGCCCAGGAACTCCATATTGCCGCCGAAGTACCAGGTTCCGCTGACGCCGCGCGCAATGGCCCCGACGTTGAAGTGGGAGAGATCGGCCCGCGCGCAGGCGGCAGCCAGAGGAAGCAGTGCGAAAGCCAGCGCGTCTTCGTCCAGTCCCGTTGCCTGTTTCAGCATCGTGACCTGCTCCGCGGTCAGCAGGGCGGGGAAGTGCGCATCTGCCAGTACGGGAGCCAGGGCTGACTGCAAATTCTCTGCAAGCTGGGCGAAAGCAGCTTGAAAACGTGGGTGCATGGCGTTTGCCTCATAAAGGTTAATGGATCGGTAGTTTACGGAGCCGCTAGGGCTTTATATGTGATCCACTTCTCATTATGTATGCAACTTATGAAATCAAAATGAAATTTGCGCGACGCATCGCAAATTTTAGCCCATCACCGCCAGGATCAGCGGGAAAATGAACGGGGCCAGCAGGGAGGTGATAATCCCGCAGATCACCAGCGCCAGGGAGCTAAACGCCCCTTCCTGATAGTCCAGCTCCGCGCAGCGGGCAGTACCCAGCGCGTGCGAGGCGGTGCCCATCGACAGCCCCCGCGCCGCTTTAGTATGAATACGCATCGCGTTCAGCAGGGTGTGGCCAAACACCGCGCCGAGAATGCCGACGAAAATGACGCACATCGCGCTGATGGCCGGGATCCCGCCGAGGCTGCCGCCAACGGCCATCGCGATAGGCGTGGTCACCGATTTAGGCAGAATAGAGGCGGCAATCTGCGGGGAGGCCCCCATCAGCAGCGCCACCGACGTGCCGGTGATCATCGCCACCAGGCTGCCCACAAAACAGATGGTAATGATGGATTTCCAGCGGGCGCGGATCTGGTGCAGCTGCTCATATAAAGGAAAGGCAAGCGCCACAACGGCGGGCTGCAGCAGGTCGTTTAAAATTTTGCTGCCGGCAAAGTAGCGTTCGTAAGGAATGCCGGTGAGCAGCAGGAACGGAATAATCACCACCATCGCCACCAGCAGCGGGTTCAGCAACGGCATTTTGAACCGCGCGGCAAGCTTACGTGCGGCGAAGAACACCGCCAGGGTTAACGGCAGCGACCACCAGATATTGGCCATCATTTTTTTGTTTTCTCCCCAATCACGTTACGTTCGCCGTGCACCAGATGCGAACTCCAGCTCACCACCAGGAAAACCACCAGCGTGCTGACCGCGCAGGAGACCACGATCGGGCCGAACTGGGCCTTGAGCAAATCAAAATACTGCATGACGCCGACGCCGATGGGCACGAAAAGCAGCGCCATATAGCGGATGAGGACGAAGCAGCCGGGGTTGACCCATTTTGCGGGCAGGATCTGCAGCGCCAGCAAGACGAAGAGGATCAGCATGCCGATAATGCTGCCGGGGATGGTGATGGGCAGCAGCGACGCGACGAAAATCCCGGCATAGAGGCAGGCGTAAATCAGGACGAATGCGCGCAGATATTGCCAGATAATGTTCAATGATTTGCTCATGGTGATAGTCCTTGCTGAAACGCATTCATCATACAATTAAACCTAAAAATGTGCCACGGATCACATCATGAAATTTGAGCATACCAGACATTCCGGAATGGAACGTCGTGCTTTCCACGCTCAGGCAGAGCAGATACTATAGCGCGTCTTTTTTCACAGGTACTGCTATGCGTGTTTTACTGGCCCCAATGGAAGGCGTGCTCGATTCTCTCGTGCGCGAGCTTCTGACCGAGGTAAACGACTACGATCTCTGCGTGACGGAGTTTCTGCGCGTGGTCGATATGCTGTTGCCGGTAAAATCCTTCTATCGGCTGTGCCCCGAGCTGCATAACCAGAGCCGGACCTCTTCCGGGACGCTGGTGCGCATTCAGCTCCTCGGCCAGTATCCTGAATGGCTGGCGGAAAACGCCGCCCGCGCGGTGGAGCTGGGCTCTTACGGCGTCGATCTCAACTGCGGCTGCCCGTCAAAGCTGGTGAACGGCAGCGGCGGCGGGGCGACGCTGCTGAAGGATCCGGAGCTGATTTACCGCGGCGCGAAAGCCATGCGCGAGGCCGTGCCCTCACATTTGCCGGTGACGGTTAAAGTTCGCCTGGGATGGGACAGCGATGCCCGACAGTTCGAGATCGCCGATGCGGTGCAGCAGGCCGGGGCCACCGAGCTGGTGGTGCATGGCCGTACCAAAGAAGATGGCTACAAAGCCGAGCGCATTAACTGGCAGGCCATCGGCGAGATCCGCAAACGCCTCACCATTCCGGTGATCGCCAACGGCGAAATTTGGGACTACCAGAGCGCGCAGGCCTGTCTGCAGGCCACCGGCTGCGATGCGGTCATGATCGGCCGCGGCGCGCTGAACGTGCCTAATCTCAGCCGGGTGGTGAAATATAACGAACCGCGTTTGCCGTGGGCAGACGTCGTCACGCTGCTGCAAAAATATAGCCGTCTTGAAAAGCAGGGCGACACCGGTTTGTATCACGTCGCGCGAATTAAGCAGTGGCTGAGTTATTTACGCAAAGAGTACGACGACGCGCTGGGATTATTTCAGGAGATCCGTACGTTACAGACTTCGGCTGATATTGCCCGGGTTATTCAGTCGAAGTAACCTATTCATTTGATGAATAATTTTCTGATTATGTAAATGTATAACAATTTACGCATTGCCACGCATTACTAAAAAAACAAATAGCATCAAGCGTAATTTGCGCCTTTATTTTTTGAGTGTATGGCGTAATGAAACGTTTTCTTATTTTATCTCTGAGTGCTCCCTTTGCATTAATTCTGGCTGCCTGCGCGCCTGAGCATGCCACCGTCTCGCCGCTGAATACGCAAGCGGCCGCTGCTTCCGTGAAGACCACATTGCCCCCGGCCGCATGGCCGAAAAATGAGTGGTGGAAAGACTATAACGATCCCGAACTTAATTCGCTGATTGCGAAAGCGTTGAGCGATGCGCCGGATATGCAGATTGCCCGTCAGCGCATTACGCTTGCCGAAGCCCAGGCCAAAGCCACGATGGCTGCCGACGGTCCGCAAATTGATTTCTCCGCGGATGCGGAACGCCAGAAAATGTCCGCCGAAGGGCTGATGGGGCCCTTCGCCCTTACCGATCCGGCGGCGGGGACAACCGGGCCGTGGTACACCAACGGCACCTTTGGCCTGACCGCAGGCTGGGATCTCGATCTGTGGGGAAAAAATCGCGCCCGGGTCGAAGCCCGAATTGGCAAAGTGAATGCGCAAAAAGCGGAGATGGAGCAGACCCGTCAGTTGCTGGCCAGCAGCGTGGCGCGGCTCTACTGGGAGTGGCAAACGCAGGCCGCCGAGGGGGAGGTCCTCGCGCAGATCAAACATGAACAGGAGAATATCATCGGCGCCGACCGCGAGCTTTATCAGCACGGGATCACCTCCTCCGTGGAGGGCGTTGAAACCGATATCAACGCCAGCAAAACCGAAGAGCAGCTGGCCGGGGTCAACGGCAAGATGAAAGCCATCGAGGCGCGTCTGGTCGCGCTAACGAATTCCTCCTCCGTGAAGCTTACGCGGCACGCGCTGCCGACGGTCGACGCCGCATTACCGTCGACGCTTGGATATGAACTGCTGGCACGCCGTCCGGATCTTCAGGAGGCGCACTGGTATATCGAAGCCTCCATGAGCGAGGTGGAGGCCGCCAAAGCGGCGTTCTATCCTGACGTAAACCTGATGGCGTTCTTGCAGCAGGATGCCCTCCATCTGAGCGATCTGTTCCGTTCTTCCGCCCAGCAGATGGGCGTGACCGCCGGGCTGACGCTGCCCATTTTTGACAGCGGCAGGCTAAACGCCAGCCTGGATATCGCCCAGGCACAAAATAATCTCTCGGTGGCAAACTATAACAAAGCGGTGGTGGAGGCCGTTAATCAGGTGGCGCGCACGGCCAGTGAAGTCGAAACGCTGATGGCGAAGAACGGCCATCAGCAGCAGGTTGAAAAAGACGCGGCACGGATTGTGGCGCTGGCGCAGGCCCGTTTCAGCGCGGGTATCATTGCGGGCTCCCGGGTGAGTGAAGCCAGAATACCGGCCCTCAAAGAGCACCTCGAAGGATTGCTGCTGAAAGGCCAGTATGTCGACGCCACGCTGCAGCTGACGTCGGCGCTGGGCGGTGGTTATCATCATGGCTAAAAAAGGGCATTATCTATACTTACCTCTTTGCTGTTTTTCAGGAGGTGAGTATGACCAGAGTCGCGATTGTTACCGCATCGGATTCCGGGATTGGGAAAACCACGGCCCTGATGCTGGCCGAGCGCGGGTTTGATATCGGCGTCACCTGGCACTCGGATGAAAAAGGGGCGTTGGAAACCTGCCGTGAAGTTGAAGCAAAGGGGCAGCGCGCAGAGGCTATCCATCTTGATTTAAGCACGCTGCCGGAAGGCGCAGAGGCCATTGACGCGCTGATTGCGCGCTTTGGGCGGCTGGACGTGCTGGTCAATAATGCGGGTGCGATGACCAAAGCGCCGTTCCTTGATATGACGTTTGACGACTGGCGGAAGATTTTCACCGTCGACGTGGACGGTGCGTTTCTCTGTTCACAAATTGCCGCCCGGCAGATGGTGAAGCAGGGGAAAGGGGGGCGGATTGTGAACATCACCTCGGTACATGAACACACGCCCCTGCCGGAAGCGAGTGCCTACACGGCGGCGAAACACGCGCTCGGCGGGTTAACCAAATCCATGGCGTTGGAGCTGGTTAAGCACAACATCCTGGTGAACGCCGTCGCGCCGGGTGCCATTGCCACACCGATGAACGACATGGACGACAGTGGAGTGAAGGAGGGATCGATGCCGGAAATCCCGCTGGCAAGACCGGGCCACACCAAAGAGATTGCCAGCCTGGTGGCGTGGCTGTGCGACAGCGACGCCAGCTACACGACGGGGCAATCGTTTATCGTCGACGGAGGGTTTATGCTGGCCAACCCGCAGTTTAAGCCGGAGGGGTAGATTCCTTTCTCCCTTTCCATATGGCTGGATTGTTGATCAGATATACGGTGCTTTACAGTAAAATAAAAAAGGGACTCATTAGAGTCCCTTTTTCTTAAGCTACTGCTCTTTCATTCCAGGTGTCTTTAAACGTTATGTTCCCATCGCAATATTTCCATTCGATAGATTCATAACGGATTTCAACTTCTTCCATATGTTTACCTGCAACGCCAAGAGGAACTAAAACTGGAGATATTTTTTTTATTTTCACATTTTCCAATATTATATTGAAATATTCTATCTCTATTCCTGCTTCATTAATTCTGTACATTTTAATTATTGCTGAATTAAAGGTTCTACCCTGACACAGCCCTCTGAATAAATAGGGGGTGAGCCGATCCATCTCTTTTTCAAAAGTAATAGGCACATGTAGACGTGTTCCAGTAAGTTTTCCAGTGTTATGATCTGTGGGAATCCATACAGAATGATTGAAAGATTTGAGTTCTGTGGAGCCCAATCGTGTAGGCATTTGACATTCACCGATTAAAGGTGAATTATTTTCATCGGTAAGCCAAATATGTGCGGGTATAGACATTTATTTTTTTCTCTCATAAAAAAATGAAAAATATAAAACAGTAATAATTATAATTCCGACTATAACAATAGTGATAGCAGGGTTATCAATATACTTTACAGGTATATAGGCTAATAAAATTATAACTAAAATAGTTAAGTAAGTTTTCAATTGAAAGGTTAAATCATCAAAGATAAGCCTAAATATTTCTTTTAATATCTTATTCATAGGCTAGCCATTCGTTTTAATGCATTAATTATTTCAGCATTTGATGCAGTGCTTATATTTATATAACCAATGTCTAAGACTAATGGCTCTATTAAAAAGTACATCATTTCAAGTTTTTCCGCGTAAAGAGCATTGTAGTACAGTGGCAGAAAATATTTTAAATTATGTGCGCTATCAGCCGCATGTTGAACCGTACCGTATGTACTTAATGCTATTAATCCCCCTGACGTAAAGCCTCCAATTTTTTTCATCATTGCACTTTGTATAACTCCATTGATTTTACTCCCGTAGCAAATATATTTAACAACAGAATATACCAGTGCAAACCTTGAAGCTTGCATAACTGAATAGTGCTTTGTAGGCGGTACAACTTTTCTAAGAATAATGTTTTTTTCACTTTCAGATTTATTCTTAAGTAACGTTTCAACATAAATTAATATTAACCTAAAAATTATATCTCTATGCTTGATCAGTTCATATAAACCCAGTATAAAACGCTTATCTTCATTTTCAAGCCGTTTACACACATCTTTATAATTTTCTGTAAAGCAAGACGTGTAATAAACTGCTCTTGTTGCACCATCACCGAGATTATTTACATATTCGATAAATCCATCTTTCACACCAGCCAAAGCTTTATCTAATCTCACAGCTAATTCTTTGTCGGTACCTATTTTCTTAATAATATCTTCACTGTAATACATAATATTTCCCTGTGATTTGATGCGTTAATCATCTTATACGTTTTGCTTTGTTCAAAGTGATCGCGCTCTCAATTTTTTGTAAATAGTAAAAAAAAGCCACCTTTGTATTATCTGAATAAATGAGTGGTATTAAATAATTAAGCTGGTGAATGTAATGTTGAATTAGTTGTTGTTCATTATTTCTTTCAGCTTATTTTCCCATTTTAAAAGCGATTCCAGTTTTTCTTCATAGTAATCATATCTATCGTAATGGAACATTGATACGTCATGTAAAGCATGATGCTGAATTCTGTCACGAATCTCTTTTGTGATTTTCAATTGTCCAGCCAGTGTTTTAAATGTTCTGCGGAAATCTCTCGGGATAAATGAATCAACATGCTTTCGTTCACAAAAGCGTTTAACGTTATCCGAGAGTAAATCGCCAGTCATAAATTTTGTAGAGGCAACGGAATCCTCATCCAGTGGTGAGGGCATCAGACCGCACTCACTCCTCATCCCGCCTGTTATCCCGGTGCTTCAGCCACAGCCGAACCCCAATCACCGCCACGACCACCAGAATCAACCACGCCCAGTGCTTCAGGTGCTGGTCGAGATTGTGCAGCCACGGACCGATCACCTCGCCACCCACGTAACCGAGCGTCGTGAAGATCGCCGCCCACGCAATGGCGCCAAGAATATTCAGCGGCAGGAAAATTTTCGGGGGCAGACGGCTGGCCCCAATCAGTATCGGCCCGATTATCCTGAAGCCGTACATAAAACGGGTGCCAATCACGAACAGGTAAGGGTGTCGCTGGATCAGGCGCTGCGCGCGGTTTATTTTCATTTTGTGTTTAGCGAAACGCTTGAGCAGCGTGGGCCCAAAGCGCAGCCCCAGAAAGTAGAGCAGCTGATCGCCTATCATCCCGCCGAGGGCGACCGCGGCGACAACCAGCGGGAATTTCAGCAACCCCTGATGCGCGGCGACGCCGCCTAACAGCGTGATGGTTTCACCTTCTGCCACGCTGCCGATGACCAGCGCGGCATAGCCATATTGTTCAATGAGTGCGTTAATATCCATTACGTAAATGTTATCTCCCTCTGCGTACCTCGTTTAATCATATACCCCATGAATCAACAGCGGGGAAATCAACGGAAATTTCCCACTGTGCATAAAATAATCTAAACCCTGCATTATACTTGAAGTATCGCTGACGGGCCGACAACAAGGGGGCGCTATGAACCATGTCTGGGGACTTTTCTCCCATCCCGATCGTGAAATGCATGTCATTAAAAGTGAGAACGAAACGGTCTCGCATCATTACACGCACCACGTGCTGCTGATGGCTGCGGTGCCGGTAATATGCGCCTTTATCGGAACAACACAAATCGGCTGGAACTTCGGTGACGGCACCGTGGTTCAGCTTTCCTGGTTTACCGGACTCTATCTGGCCATCGTGTTCTATGGCCTGATGCTGGCAGGGGTAGCGATCATGGGTCGCGTCATTCACTGGATGGCGCGTAACTACCCGCAGCGTCCGTCGCTGGCGCACTGTATGGTTTTTGCCGGATACGTCGCGACCCCGCTGTTCTTAAGCGGTATTGTTGCGCTCTATCCCCTGGTCTGGCTGTGCGCGCTGATCGGTACCATTGCCCTCTTTTACACTGGCTATCTGCTGTACCTGGGGATCCCAACCTTCCTCAATATCAACAAAGAAGAGGGCCTGAGTTTTTCCAGCTCAACGCTCGCCATCGGGGTGCTGGTGCTGGAGGCGCTACTGGCGCTGACGGTTATTCTTTGGGGTTATGGATACCGTCTCTTCTGAGTTCACTGCATTGCTGGCGTAATTGCCAGCAATGCAGCATCTGTTCACGATTATCCGCTGGCGACAACGCCCGGTGACCGCTATGATGCCAAAGCCAGCCTGTATTTAACCGCTGATACAGGCGGTGTACGTCATTACGTGCGTGAATAATTATCAGAAGTCTCACCATGCTGAAATTCCGAGTCTCTTTACTTAGCCTCGCGCTGCTGCTGGGCGCGTCCGCCGCCGTGCCGGCCATCGCTAAAACGCCCGCGGTGACTGCCGCCGCTGCCCAGCCGCAAATTGCGTCCGGCAGCGCGATGATTGTCGATCTCAACACCAATAAGGTGATCTACGCCAGCCATCCGGACCTGGTGCGCCCGATCGCCTCGATTACCAAATTAATGACCGCGATGGTGGTGCTTGACGCCCATCTGCCGCTGGACGAAAAGCTGAAAGTGGATATCAGCCACACGCCGGAGATGAAAGGGATCTACTCTCGCGTACGGCTGAACAGTGAAATCAGCCGTAAAAATATGCTGCTGCTGGCGCTGATGTCGTCCGAAAACCGTGCGGCGGCGAGCCTGGCGCACCACTACCCGGGCGGCTACGATGCCTTTATCCGCGCGATGAACGCGAAAGCGAAAGCGCTGGGAATGAATAATACGCACTATGTTGAACCGACGGGTCTGTCGATCAACAACGTCTCCACCGCCCGCGATCTGACGAAACTGCTGATTGCCAGCAAGCAGTATCCGCTGATCGGTCAGCTCAGCACTACCCGGGAAGAGATGGCGACGTTTGCGAACCCGGCCTATACGCTGCCGTTCCGCAACACTAACCATCTGGTTTACCGGGATAACTGGAATATTCAGCTAACGAAAACCGGCTTTACCAACGCGGCGGGGCACTGTCTGGTGATGCGCACGGTGTTTAACGGCAAGCCGGTGGCGCTGGTGGTGATGGATGCCTTCGGCAAATACACCCACTTCGCGGATGCAAGCCGCCTGCGTACCTGGATTGAAACAGGAAAAGTGCAGCCCGTACCGGCCGCGGCGCTGACGTATAAAAAGCAGAAAGCCGAGCAGATGGCGACGGCGCAGAACGATTAGGTAAATGCAAAACGGTAACCCTGGTTACCGTTTTTTATGTTTTCTCCCTCTCCCTGTGGGAGAGGGCCGGGGTGAGGGCACCAGACCGCACGGCGTTTATTCCGGCAGCGTCCAGTCACCATCGTTGAGCGGGCGCTGCATAATCACCGTATCCCGCCAGTCGCCTTTCTTATACCCCACGCTGCGCAGCTGGCCGACAATCTCGAAGCCGTGCTTTTTATGCAGCCGCAACGAGCCGGCGTTATTATTGCCATCTCCCACCACGGCAATCATCTGCCGCCACGGGCCTTGCTCGCAGCGTGCAATCAGCGCAGACATTAGCGCCGAGCCAAAACCGCGCCCGGTGATGCTGGCATCGACGTAAATCGACTCTTCCAGGGTATAACGGTAGGCGTGTCGCGGACGATAAGGGGTAGCGTAGCAGTAGCCCACCACGATGCCGCGATACAGCGCGATAAGCCACGGTAAACCGTGCTCGGCCACGTTTTTCATTCGATGGCGCATTTCGTCGATGGTCGGAGGGACTTCCTCAAATGACGCGCGCCCGTGAAGCACATGCCAGGCATAAATGGCGGCGATGGCATGCACATCATCGGGAAGGGCATCGCGCACTTCCAGCTCGGTCTCGGATAAAACATCAATAGCCGACATGATGTGCCTGCTCCTCGTTATAGAATGCCGGAGAAACGTTTCTCCGGCGTCAGACGGTTACTCTATTACGATTAAGGCACGCTTAACAATCTCTCAAATTTGGCTGTAGGAATTAATCAGGCGCTTGCGTTATGGGCTGCTCCGCGTCTGTGCTCTCTTTCCAGTATTTCTTCCGCGTTGTTTTACCAATGCCGGGATTCATGCTGTTTGTAGGGTCATTCTCGCGATAAAACTGCTTAAGTGCGTCAGGGGCCTTATAAAGATGCCCAACGTTGTGCTCGGCAGGATATTGTGCGCCACGTTCACGCAACAGGGCGAGCATCTGCTCCTTCAGCGCGTGGGCATCCACCCCTTTTTTGACAATGTAATCCTGATGGAAGACGTAGCACATAAAGTGGCCGTAATAGAGCTTGTGCACCAGCTTGCTGTCGATTTCCGGCGGCAGGTGCTCAAACCACTCGGTGTCGTTACGACGCAGGGCGATATCCAGCGCCAGAATGTCCTCCACCTCTTCGGAATGCACCGCCTGGTAGCGGATGGCGGCACCTGCGGCGGCAAAGCGGTGCAGGAAGGCCTTGCTGCCCTCTTCAGGCGTACAGGCGAAGAAATCCCCTTCGGCGGTTTTGAAGAATTCGGTCAGCCAGCTCTGCGCTTCGGCGATCCCGTCCCCGGCCATTTTCAGCAGCAGATGGTGCTCGTACTTATCGCGCCAGGTTTTCATTCGCTCCGGCAAATGCGCGGGGAAAACGTTGCCCAGCTTCTGCATAAAGCGGTCAGTGAAGTGGGGTTTGAACAGCGACACTTTCTCCAGCATCGCGTCGGTACGGCCCTTCATGGTGAAGAAGAACGGCATTTTGTCGGTGCCGAGCCTGTCGATCATCAGGAACGTATCTTTGCCGTAACGCTCGGCGATGTCGTAAATGTCCCGGTGCATGTACTCGCCCGCCACCGGCAGATGGGTGAATTCGCCCAGAATATGACGGCGAATTTCGGTTAGCACCTCTGGCTGATTGGTACCGATATAAAACACCTGCTGCTTTTTCTCTGCCGGGAAGGTATCCAGACGCACCGCGAAAACGGCCAGCTTGCCCGCGCAGCCGGAGGATTCAAACAGGCGGTCCGGGTCGGCGTTGTAGCGCGCTGGGGTATCGGCGTCGATATCGCGCACGCGGGTCACGTAGTCATGATCGTGCGCATGGCGGCCGTCGTGCTGAACGTCTTCGTCCTTCACGCGATCGTCGTCGAGCTTGCTGAGGATCTGTTCCGGCGTGACGCCGAGATCGATACCCAGATGGTTAACCAGCGTCAGCTTGCCGTTTTCATCTATTCGGGCAAACAGCGACATCTCGGTGTAGGCCGGGCCGCGCTGTACCAGCGAGCCGCCGGAGTTATTGCAGATCCCACCCACGACCGAAGCGCCAATGCAGGAGGAGCCAATCACCGAGTGCGGCTCACGACCCAGCGGCTTAAGCGCTTTTTCCAGGGAGTAGAGCGTGGTGCCGGGGAAGGCCAGCACCTGCTCGCCCTTGTCCAGCAGGTGCAGCTTGTCGAGGCGCAGGGTGCTGATAATCACGATGTCACGATCGTAATCGTTGCCGTTCGGCGTGGAGCCTTCGGTCAGGCCGGTATTGGCGGCCTGCATTAAAATAATCTTGTCGGCGGCGACGCAGGCGCTCAGCACGCGCCACAGCTCCAGCAGCGTGCCGGGGAAGACCACCGCCAGCGCGTCGCCCTGTCCGGAGCGGAAGCCCTTGCGGTAGCGGGCGGTTTTGGCCGGGTCGGTAAGCAGGTGAGAGGAGCCAACCAGGCGCGACAGTTCGTTAATAAATGTTTTGTTATCGTCAGTTCGAACAGAAGACATCTTCCACTCCTTGTGGTGGGGCAAATTTCTCGCTGTAAAGCATAGCGCGATTAACCGTTAAGCGGTCGAGTATTCACGAGAAAAATCAGAGAATAACCCTGCAACGATCGGAGGGTTTGTGGCACACTGCGCTTTTCGCACGGTATGGCCGAGATCGTCCGGCGGTTATTGATGAGAGAGTAAAACGACATGAAATGGCTATGTTCTGTAGGTGTCGCCGTCAGCCTGGCGCTGCAACCTGCGCTGGCAGACGATTTGTTTGGCAATCACCCGCTCACGCCTGAAGCACGCGACGCGTTTGTCACGGAATTGCTCAAGAAAATGACGGTCGATGAGAAAATCGGCCAGCTGCGTCTTATCAGCGTCGGCCCGGATAACCCGAAAGAGGCCATCCGCGAGATGATCAAAGACGGGCAGGTAGGGGCCATTTTTAATACCGTCACCCGCCAGGATATCCGCAAGATGCAGGATCAGGTGATGGATCTCAGCCGCCTGAAAATCCCGCTGTTCTTCGCCTATGACGTGGTGCACGGTCAGCGTACCGTTTTCCCCATCAGCCTCGGCTTAGCGTCTTCCTTCAACCTCGACGCGGTGAAAACCGTCGGACGCGTGTCGGCGTATGAAGCGGCGGACGACGGCCTGAACATGACCTGGGCGCCGATGGTGGACGTCTCGCGCGATCCGCGCTGGGGCCGCGGCTCGGAAGGCTTTGGTGAAGATACCTATTTAACCGCCACGATGGGTAAAACCATGGTGGAAGCGATGCAGGGCAAAAGCCCGGCGGACCGCTACTCGGTGATGACCAGCGTCAAACACTTTGCGGCCTACGGCGCGGTGGAGGGCGGTAAAGAGTACAACACCGTCGACATGAGTCCGCAGCGCCTGTTTAACGACTACATGCCGCCGTACAAGGCAGGGCTGGATGCGGGCAGCGGCGCGGTGATGGTGGCGCTGAACTCGCTGAACGGCACGCCTGCGACCTCCGATTCCTGGCTGCTGAAAGACGTGCTGCGCGACCAGTGGGGCTTTAAGGGCATCACCGTGTCCGACCACGGCGCGATTAAAGAGCTGATCAAACACGGTACGGCCTCCGACCCGGAAGACGCGGTGCGCGTGGCGCTCAAGTCCGGCATCAACATGAGCATGAGCGACGAGTACTACAGCAAGTACCTGCCGGGGCTGGTGAAGAGCGGCAAGGTGACGATGGCGGAGCTGGACGATGCCGCGCGTCACGTGCTGAACGTAAAATACGACATGGGGCTGTTTAACGATCCGTACAGCCACCTGGGCCCGAAAGCGTCTGACCCGGCGGACACCAACGCCGAAAGCCGCCTGCACCGCAAAGAGGCGCGTGACGTGGCGCGCGAAAGCCTGGTGCTGCTGAAAAACCGCCTCGACACGCTGCCGCTGAAAAAATCCGGCACCATTGCCGTGGTGGGCCCGCTGGCCGACAGCAAGCGCGACGTGATGGGCAGCTGGTCCGCCGCGGGCGTGGCCGACCAGTCGGTGACCGTGCTGACCGGCATCAAGAGCGCCGTGGGGGATAACGCCAAAGTGGTGTACGCCAAAGGGGCAAACGTCACCAACGATAAAGACATCGTGACCTTCCTCAACCAGTACGAGGAAGCGGTGAAGGTCGATCCGCGCACGCCGAAGGAGATGATCGACGAGGCGGTGAACGCCGCGAAGCAGTCTGACGTCGTTGTCGCGGTCGTGGGCGAAGCGCAGGGGATGGCGCACGAAGCCTCCAGCCGGACCGACATCACCATTCCGCAGAGCCAGCGCGATCTGATTGCCGCCCTGAAAGCCACCGGCAAGCCGCTGGTGCTGGTGCTGATGAACGGTCGTCCGCTGGCGCTGGTGAAAGAGGACCAGCAGGCAGACGCCATCCTGGAAACCTGGTTCGCCGGTACCGAAGGCGGTAACGCCATCGCCGACGTGCTGTTCGGTGATTACAACCCGTCCGGCAAGCTGCCGATGTCCTTCCCGCGCTCCGTCGGCCAGATCCCGGTCTACTACAGCCACCTGAATACCGGTCGTCCGTACAACGCCGACAAGCCGAACAAATACACCTCGCGTTACTTCGACGAAGCGAACGGCCCGCTGTATCCGTTTGGTTACGGCCTGAGCTACACCACCTTCAAGGTCTCTGACGTGAAAATGTCGGCCCCGACCCTGAAGCGTGACGGTAAGGTCACCGCCAGCGTTGAGGTGACCAACACCGGCAAGCGCGAAGGGGCAACGGTGATTCAGATGTACGTTCAGGATGTTACCGCCTCGATGAGTCGTCCCGTGAAGCAGCTGCGCGGCTTCGAGAAGGTCAATCTGAAGCCGGGAGAAACCCAAACCATCAGCTTCCCGATTGACGTGGATGCGCTGAAGTTCTGGAACCAGCAGATGAAATACGACGCGGAACCGGGCAAGTTTAACGTCTTTATCGGCGTGGATTCCGCCCGCGTGAATAAAGGCGAGTTCGAGCTGCTGTAACGTTTCCCTCCTGTGCATCCCCCGTCTCGCGGGGGATGCGTCTTACCTTATGCTAAAAAGGCATTTTGCCGGGTAAATCCGCCGTTTTAAGCTACGCTTTTCACTCAAGCCTCTGAAAAAGGCGATAAAAAAATGAGGATAGCGGAATGACGATTAAAACGGGGATGGCCGTTTCGGCAGCGTTACTTGCGGCGCTCAGCCTGCCGCTGCAGGCGGCGGAGCCGGTAAAGGTGGGCTCAAAGATCGATACCGAAGGCGCGCTGCTCGGCAATATCATCCTGCAGGTGCTGGAAAGCCACGGCGTGAAAACGGTCAATAAAGTTCAGCTGGGCACCACGCCCGTCGTGCGCGGGGCGATTACCTCCGGCGAGCTGGATATCTATCCGGAATACACCGGCAACGGGGCCTTCTTCTTCAAACAAGAAAACGATCCGGCATGGAAAAACGCCAAAGCCGGATATGAAAAGGTTAAAAAACTCGACGCGGAGCAGAACAAGCTGGTCTGGCTGACTCCGGCTCCGGCCAACAACACCTGGACTATCGCCGTGCGCAAGGACGTGGCGGAGAAAGGCAAGCTGACTACGCTTGCGGATCTCAGCCGCTATCTGAAAGAGAAGGGCGACTTTAAGCTTGCCGCGTCCGCGGAGTTTATCGAGCGTCCTGACGCGCTCCCGGCGTTTGAAAAAGCCTACGACTTCAAGCTCGACCAGGCGCAGCTGCTCTCGCTGGCGGGCGGGGATACGGCGGTGACCATCAAGGCGGCGGCGCAGCAAACCTCTGGCGTTAACGCGGCGATGGCCTACGGCACCGACGGCCCGGTGGCGGCGCTTGGCCTGCAAACCCTGACCGATCCAAAAGGCGTGCAGCCGATTTACGCCCCGACCCCGGTCGTGCGTGAGGCGGTGTTGAAAGCCCATCCGGAGATTGCCGACTGGCTCAAGCCGGTCTTCGAAAAGCTGGATGAAAAAACGCTGCAGCAGCTGAATGCCAGCATTGCCGTCGAGGGACTGGATGCCAAAAAAGTGGCCGCCGACTTCCTGAAACAACAAGGGCTTGTGAAGTAACGGGAAAGGGCTGTGCCGATAAAATGTCATAACCGCGTCCTGCTGCTGTTGGCCTTTGTGGCCTTCGCGGCGGTCGCGTTACCGTTTGTCAACGTTGCCCCAAACCGGCTGATGTCGGGGGAGGGGAAAGCGCTCTGGCAGGTCTGGTCGTTTACGCCGGGGTGGCTTATGGCGTCGCTGGGCGCGTGGGTGATCCTGTCGCTCTGGCAGGGACGCCCGGCGCAGTGGCTTACGCTGCTCCTCTCTGAAGGGCTGTTCATCATCCTGTTCTGGAGCGCCGGTCTGGCGGCGACGCATATGGCTTCGGCGGAAAGTCCGCTGGCGAGAACCACGATAGGCAGCGGCCTGTGGCTGTGGCTGGCGCTCTGCCTGCTGGCCTGCAGCGATGCCATTCGTCGACTCATCGCCAGTTCCGTCTGGCGCTGGGTACTCAACGCGCAGATATGGTGTATTCCCTTGTTCCTGCTGTTCAGCGGGGAGTTGAACAATCTCTCGCTGTTAAAAGAGTACGCCAACCGCCAGGAGGTGTTTGACGATGCCCTGGCGCAGCACCTGACGATCCTCCTCGGCACGCTCTTGCCGGCGCTTCTGCTCGGGATCCCCCTGGGCATGTGGTGCTATCGCCATCCTTCACGTCAGGGCGGGGTCTTCGCCGTGCTCAACGTCATCCAGACCATTCCCTCCGTTGCGCTGTTTGGCCTGCTGATTGCCCCCCTGGCCGGGCTGGTGAAGGCTGTTCCGGTGCTGGGAACGCTGGGCATAGCCGGAACGGGGCTAACGCCCGCCCTGATCGCGCTGGTGCTGTACGCGCTGCTGCCGCTGGTGCGCGGCGTGGTGGCGGGTTTAGGCCAGGTCGCGCCGGACGTGCTGGAAAGCGCCCATGCGATGGGAATGAGCGCGCGGCAGTGTTTCTGGAAAATTCAGCTGCCGCTGGCGCTGCCCCTGCTGCTGCGCAGCCTGCGGGTGGTGGCGGTCCAGACCGTCGGCATGGCGGTAATTGCGGCGCTGATTGGCGCGGGCGGCTTTGGCGCGCTGGTGTTTCAGGGCCTGCTGAGCAGCGCTCTCGACCTGGTGTTATTGGGCGTGGTGCCCACCATTGCGCTGGCGGTTGTCGTCGACGCGCTGTTTGCCTTATGGCTCGCGTTGCTCAGGAGAAGCGCCAATGATTGAATTTCACGATGTCAGTAAAACCTTTGCCGGTCGTCCGGCGGCGAGCCACCTGAACCTGAACTTTGCCGAGGGGGCGTTTTCCGTGCTGATCGGCACCTCCGGTTCCGGAAAATCTACCACGCTGAAGATGATCAACCGTCTGGTGGAGCACGACAGCGGACTGATCCGCTTTGCCGGGGAGGAGATCCGCAGCCTGCCGGTGCTGGAGCTGCGCCGCCGGATGGGCTATGCCATTCAGTCCATCGGCCTGTTTCCCCACTGGACGGTGGCGCAAAACATCGCCACCGTGTTGCAGCTGGAGAAATGGTCGCGGACAAAAATTGCCGATCGGGTTGATGAGCTGATGTCTCTGCTGGGGCTCGAGCCCGCGCTGCGCGACCGCTATCCGCATCAGTTATCCGGAGGCCAGCAGCAGCGCGTGGGCGTGGCGCGCGCGCTGGCGGCCAACCCGCAGGTGCTGCTGATGGATGAGCCTTTTGGCGCGCTGGATCCAGTTACGCGCGGTGCGCTGCAGGCCGAGATGACCCGCATTCACCGCATTCTCGGACGCACCATCGTTCTCGTGACGCACGATATTGATGAAGCCCTGCGCCTGGCCGACCATCTGGTGCTGATGGATCATGGCGAGGTAGTGCAGCAGGGCTCGCCGCTTGAGCTGTTAACCTGGCCGAAAAACGACTTTGTGCGCGAGTTTTTTGGCCGCAGCGAGCTGGGCGTCAGGCTGCTCTCCCTGCGTACGGTCAGCGACTATATGCGCCGGGAGGCGGTGCCGCTGAGCGGCGAACCGCTGCAGGAACAGATGAGCCTGCGGGATGCCCTCTCGGCGTTTGTCGCGCGCCAGTGCGAGGTATTGCCCGTCTCGGATGCCCGCGGGACGCCGTGCGGAACCTTACACTTTCGCGATCTGCTGGCCGGGGAGGTGACGCGTGAAGGCACTGCGTGATCCGCTCCTCTGGCTGGTAGCGCTCTTTGTCGCCTTACTGTTCCTGATGCCCCACAGCGCGGCGCTGTTTAACGGCCTCTTTCCGGGGCTGCCGCGGCCGGTGTATCAGCAGGAGAGCTTTATTAATCTCGCCCTGGCGCATCTCTGGCTGGTGGCGATCTCAAGCGCTATCGCGATTGCGCTGGGCACGGGGGCAGGTATTGCGGTCACTCGGCCCGGGGGCAAGGAGTTTCGTCCACTGGTGGAGACGATTGCGGCCATTGGTCAGACGTTTCCCCCGGTAGCGGTACTGGCGATTGCGGTGCCGGTGATGGGCTTTGGTCAGCAGCCTGCCATTATTGCGCTGATTTTATACGGCGTATTGCCGGTGCTGCAGGGCACGCTGGCGGGCATCGCGGCGGTACCGGCGTCCGTGCTGAGCGTGGCGGAAGGGATGGGGATGAGTCGCGGTCAGCGGCTGCGCAAGGTCGAACTGCCGCTCGCGGCACCGGTGATCGTTGCCGGGATCCGAACGTCGGTGATTATTAACATCGGGACGGCGACCATTGCGTCGACGGTCGGGGCCAATACGCTGGGCACGCCAATTATTATCGGCCTGAGCGGATTTAATACGGCTTATATTGTGCAGGGGGCGGTGCTGGTTGCGCTGGCGGCCATCGTCGTCGATCGCGCTTTTGAGCGGCTGGCGCTGTACCTCAGCCGACACCGCCGCGAACGATAAACGAGTATCCTGCCAGCATCACGCCGCCGATACCGCTTACGGCCATCAGAACAAAAAGGGTAATAATGGCCAGTTTGGTTGCCTTCATCATGTGCTCCTGTTGTTAACGGAACAATTATACGGTGAAGCGCAGCTGTTAATGAACCATTAAATGCCGTTATGGCGCTTCCGGGCCAAGGGAGTAGACCGGGTAACCATTCTCGCGCCACTCCGTCAGCAGCTGTTGCTGCGTGGCGGAGGGCACTTCGCCACACCAGACCAGCAGGGTCTGGCCGTCGAAAAACTCGGGTCTGAGCTGCGCCAGCGAGTGCGCCAGGACATCCACGCGCCAGCCCTTCTGGGTGGCAATCCACGCTTCCAGCCACAGGCGGGTGGTATCGTGCACGTTCCAGCCGACCACCAGCGCATCTTTTCCGGTTTTGTTCTTCGCCGAGGCAAGGCAGACGGCAATGTAGTTGATCAGCACGCCGTCGAGCATGCTGAGCAGCGCCTGCAGGGTGGACTGCTGGCACTGCAGGCGTCGGCGGAGCGGAATGAAAAGATGGGTGATAAGCGTCTGGGCCGGATAATCGCGGCCCTGCTCTTTTATCCATGCGCGCACGCGCTGGAGATTGCCCGCCTGCAGGAGCCGCAGCAGGGTTTCCTGTTGTTCGCGCCAGAGGCGGTGCGTGTCCGGGTCATCGTGACTCAGCAGGGACTTCACTTTGCCGACCTGCACCCCGTTGTCGATCCAGCTTTTAATTTCGCGGATCCGGTCGATATCGGCCTCATTGAAAAGGCGATGGCCGCCGTCCGTCCTCTGCGGTTTGAGTAATCCATATCGTCGCTGCCATGCCCGTAGGGTAACGGGATTGATATCACAAAGGAGTGCCACTTCACCGATTGTGTAAAGCGCCATATTCGCCCCCTAGCTTACGCGTCCCCAGCTTAACTGTAGACTCACTTTGACGAACCAGGAAGGATTGATTGATTTTTGAACAAACTATGCGAAGCATGCGCGATATTGAGAAAAAGGTGTGATAACGAACACGATTTTGCGCTTTTTTGGGATGCTTCAAAGAAAGTCGCCCTACATCAGTGTATGTTACGCGTTTTTTAGCGTGTGCGGTTTTGAGTATGTACGAGTTTAATCTGGTGCTGCTGTTGCTTCAGCAGATGTGCGTGTTTCTGGTTATTGCCTGGCTGATGAGCAAAACGCGCCTGTTTATTCCGTTGATGCAGGTCACCGTTCGTTTACCGCACAAGCTGCTCTGCTACGTCACCTTCTCTATTTTCTGCATCATGGGGACCTATTTCGGTCTTCATATCGAAGATTCCATTGCCAACACGCGTGCGATAGGCGCGGTCATGGGCGGGCTGCTGGGCGGCCCCGTCGTCGGTGGGCTTGTGGGGTTAACCGGCGGGCTGCATCGTTATTCCATGGGCGGCATGACGGCGCTCAGCTGCATGATCTCTACGATCGTGGAAGGGCTGCTCGGCGGGCTGGTGCACAGCTATATGATCAAGCGCGGCCGCCCGGATAAAGTCTTCAGCCCGCTTACCGCCGGTGCCATTACCTTTGTGGCCGAAATGGCGCAGATGGCGATCATCCTGCTCATTGCCCGTCCGTTTGACGATGCGCTGCACCTGGTCAGCAGCATTGCCGCCCCGATGATGGTCACTAACACCGTGGGGGCGGCGCTGTTTATGCGCATTCTGCTCGACAAACGCGCCATGTTTGAGAAGTACACCTCGGCCTTTTCCGCCACGGCGCTGAAGGTCGCCGCCTCGACCGAAGGGATCCTGCGCCAGGGCTTCAACGAAGAGAACAGCATGAAGGTGGCGCAGGTGCTCTACAAGGAGCTGGATATCGGCGCGGTGGCCATTACCGACCGCGAGCGGCTGCTGGCCTTTACCGGGACCGGGGACGATCACCATCTGCCGGGCAAACCGATCTCCTCAGCCTATACGCTGCGCGCCATCGAAACCGGAGAGGTGGTCTATGCCGACGGAAACGAGGTGCCTTACCGCTGTTCGCTGCATCCGCAGTGCAAGCTGGGCTCCACGCTGGTGATTCCGCTGCGCGGGGAAAACCAGCGGGTGATGGGGACCATCAAGCTGTATGAGGCGAAAAACCGTCTGTTCAGCTCCATCAACCGCACCCTGGGGGAGGGGATTGCCCAGCTGCTCTCCGCGCAAATCCTCGCCGGGCAGTATGAGCGGCAGAAAGCCCTGCTGACGCAGTCCGAAATTAAGCTGCTGCATGCCCAGGTTAATCCGCACTTCCTGTTTAACGCCCTCAACACGCTCAAGGCGGTCATCCGCCGCGACAGCGATCAGGCCGCGCAGCTGGTGCAGTTTCTCTCGACCTTTTTCCGCAAGAACCTGAAGCGGCCGTCGGAGATCGTCACCCTCGCCGATGAGATTGAGCACGTGAATGCCTATCTGCAGATAGAGCAGGCGCGTTTCCAGTCGCGCCTGCAGGTGTCGCTCTCCGTGCCGGACGAGCTGGCGTATCAGCATCTTCCGGCCTTTACCCTGCAGCCAATTGTCGAAAACGCCATTAAGCACGGCACGTCGCAGCTTCTGGGAACGGGGGAGATAACCATTGCCGCCAGCCGGTTTAACCATCATCTGGTGCTGGATATTGAAGACAATGCCGGGCTTTATCAGCCTTCCGCCTCCGGCGGTTTAGGGATGAGCCTGGTGGATAAACGCCTGCGCGCCCATTTTGGCGACGACTGCGGCATTACCGTTGCCTGTGAGCCAGACCGATTTACCCGTATTACCGTACGACTGCCGCTGGAGGAAAACGCATGTTAAGAGTGCTGATTGTGGATGACGAGCCGCTGGCACGGGAAAATCTGCGCGTTCTGCTGCAGGAGCAGCCGGATATTGAGATTGTGGGGGAGTGCGCGAACGCCATTGAGGCCATCGGCGCGGTGCACAAGCTGCGCCCGGACGTGCTGTTCCTCGACATTCAAATGCCCCGCATCAGCGGGCTGGAGATGGTCGGCATGCTCGACCCGGCGCATCGCCCCTACATCGTCTTTCTGACGGCGTTCGATGAATATGCCGTTAAGGCCTTCGAGGAGCACGCGTTTGACTATCTGCTCAAGCCGATTGAAGAGAAGCGTCTGGAAAAAACGCTCACCCGTTTACGCCAGGAGCGCACCGTGCAGGACGTCACGCTGCTGCCCGAAAACCAGCTGCCGCTGAAGTTTATCCCCTGCACCGGGCACAGCCGGATTTATCTTCTGCAGATGGATGACGTGGCCTTTGTCAGCAGCCGACTGAGCGGCGTGTTTGTCACCAGCGCGGAAGGGAACGAAGGGTTTACCGAGCTGACGCTGCGCACGCTGGAGAGCCGCACGCCGCTGATCCGCTGCCACCGGCAGTACCTGGTCAATATGGCCCACCTGAAGGAGATCCGCCTGGAAGATAACGGCCAGGCCGAGCTGGTGCTGCGTGCCGGGCAAACGGTCCCCGTCAGCCGCCGCTACCTGAAGAGTTTGAAAGAGGCGATTGGCCTGTAAAACTGGTACACTGCGCGCCATTGCATCATCGACATTCGAAGGCTCTATGCTAAGTAACGATATTCTTCGTAGCCTGCGCTACACCCTGAAAGCGAACAATAACGACATGGTGCGCATTCTTGCGCTCTCCGACATGGAATCCACGTCTGCGAGTTTTGACACGTGGATGACCAAAGAAGACGAAGAGGGCTTTGTCCGCTGCCCGGACATCATTCTGTCGGGGTTTCTGAACGGCCTGATTTACGATAAGCGCGGCAAAGATCCGGCCGCGCCAGAGCTGGCGCTGGAGCGTCGCGTGAATAACAACACGGTGCTGAAAAAGCTGCGCATCGCGTTCTCGCTGAAAACGGACGATATCGTGGCGATCATGACGGAGCAAAAATTCCGCGTATCCGTGCCGGAAGTGACCGCCATGATGCGCGCGGCGGACCATAAAAACTACCGCGAGTGCGGCGACCAGTTTCTGCGTAATTTCCTGCGCGGGCTGACCCACCGGGTGCATCACCCTAAAGCGTAAAGACGGCATGGGTGCGGCCTGATGCCCTCATCCCGACCCTCTCCCACAGGGAGAGGGAGCACAAAAAAGCCGGAGATTATCTCCGGCTTTTTCGTTATTTCACCTGCTGACCCGGCTTCGCGCCTTCGTCAGGGCTTAACAGGAAGATGTCCTTCCCACCAGGGCCTGCGGCCATCACCATCCCCTCAGAGATGCCGAAGCGCATTTTGCGCGGCGCCAGGTTCGCCACCATCACGGTCTGACGACCAATCAGCACCTGCGGGTCCGGGTAGGCTGAACGGATGCCGGAGAAGACGTTACGCTTCTCGCCGCCCAGATCCAGCGTCAGGCGCAGCAGCTTGTCGGAGCCCTCCACGAATTCCGCGTTTTCGATCAGCGCCACGCGCAGGTCGACTTTGGCAAAATCATCAAAGGTGATGGTTTCCTGAATCGGGTCGTCCGCCAGCGGGCCGCTCACCGGTGCCGCAGCGGCCTTCACCTCTTCTTTCGACGCTTCTACCAGGGCTTCAACCTGCTTCATCTCGATGCGGTTGTACAGCGCCTTAAAGGTGTTCACCTTGTGGCCGAGCAGCGGCTGCTGGATAGCATCCCAGGTCAGCTCGGTGTTCAGGAACGCTTCAGTACGGGCTGCCAGCTGCGGCAGTACCGGCTTCAGCCAGGTCATCAGCACGCGGAACATGTTCAGACCCATGGTGCAGATCGCCTGCAGGTCGGCGTCGCGGCCTTCCTGTTTTGCCACCACCCACGGTGCCTGCTCGTCCACATAGCGGTTGGCCACGTCGGCCAGCGCCATGATTTCACGAATCGCTTTACCGAATTCACGGCTTTCCCAGGCTTCGCCAACCGCAGCGGCGGCGTCGGTGAAGGTTTTATACAGCTCAGGATCGGCCAGTTCGGCAGAAAGCACGCCGTCAAAACGCTTGGCGATAAAGCCCGCGTTACGGGACGCCAGGTTGACGACCTTGTTGACGATGTCCGCGTTCACGCGCTGCACGAAATCTTCGAGGTTCAGGTCGATATCGTCGATGCGGGAAGAGAGCTTCGCGGTGTAGTAGTAGCGCAGGCTGCCCGCGTCGAAGTGGTTCAGCCAGGTGCTGGCCTTGATGAACGTTCCGCGGGACTTGGACATCTTCGCGCCGTTCACCGTCACGTAGCCGTGCACGAACAGGTTGGTTGGCTTGCGGAAGCTGCTTCCTTCCAGCATCGCCGGCCAGAACAGGCTGTGGAAGTAGACGATGTCTTTACCGATGAAGTGATACAGCTCGGCGGTGGAATCTTTCTTCCAGTATTCGTCGAAGCTGACGGTGTCGCCACGCTTGTCGCACAGGTTCTTGAAGGAGCCCATGTAGCCGATTGGCGCGTCCAGCCAGACGTAGAAATATTTGCCCGGCGCGTTCGGGATTTCGAAGCCGAAGTACGGCGCATCGCGGGAGATATCCCACTGCTGCAGGCCGGATTCGAACCACTCCTGCATTTTGTTTGCTACCTGCTCCTGCAGCGCGCCGCTGCGGGTCCACGCCTGCAGCATTTCGCTGAAGGACGGCAGGTCGAAGAAGAAGTGCTCGGAATCACGCATCACAGGGGTGGCACCGGACACCACGGATTTCGGTTCGATAAGCTCGGTCGGGCTGTAGGTCGCGCCGCACACTTCGCAGTTATCGCCGTACTGGTCCGGGGATTTACATTTCGGACAGGTGCCTTTGACGAAACGGTCCGGCAGGAACATGCCTTTTTCCGGATCGTACAGCTGAGAGATGGTGCGGTTTTTAATAAAGCCGTTCTCTTTCAGACGCGTGTAGATAAGCGTTGACAGCTCGCGGTTCTCGTCGCTATGGGTGGAGTGATAGTTGTCATAGCTGATGTCAAAGCCAGCAAAATCGGTCTGATGCTCCTGACTCATTTCGGCAATCATCTGCTCCGGGGAAATCCCCAGCTGCTGCGCTTTCAGCATGATCGGCGTGCCGTGAGCATCGTCCGCACAGATGAAGTTTACCTCGTGGCCGCGCATTCGCTGGTAACGGACCCAGACATCAGCCTGGATATGCTCCAGCATGTGGCCGAGGTGGATTGAGCCGTTGGCGTACGGCAGCGCGCACGTTACCAGAATTTTCTTCGCGACTTGAGTCATAGTAGGCATTACTTCTTTTAACTGTGAAAAGGGTTTTTGATATTACCAAAAGGGGCATTATTAAGTAAGCACAAAGCACGGCCTTTCAGGTAAACTTGTTCATCTAAGGTCTTATTCACAAGAACAAAGGAGTCGGGATGAGTTCTCAATCCCAGGCCAAATCACCGGAAGCCTTACGAGCAATGGTCGCCGGGACGCTGGCTAACTTTCAGCATCCAACCCTGAAGCACAATCTTACGACGCTGAAAGCGTTACACCACGTTGCCTGGCTCGACGAGACGCTGCACGTTGAGCTGCAGATGCCGTTTGTCTGGAGCAGCGCCTTCGATGCGCTAAAAGAGCAGACCAGCTCTGAGCTGCTGCGCATTACCGGCGCGAAGGCAATCGACTGGAAGCTGAGCCACAGTATTGCCACGCTGAAACGCGTGAAGAACCAGCCCGGCGTGAACGGCGTGAAAAACATCATTGCCGTTAGCTCGGGCAAGGGCGGGGTGGGGAAATCCTCTACCGCCGTAAACCTGGCGCTGGCGCTGGCAGCGGAAGGGGCCAAGGTCGGTATTCTGGATGCCGACATCTACGGTCCGTCTATTCCAAACATGCTGGGCGCGGAAAACCAGCGTCCAACTTCACCGGACGGCACCCACATGGCGCCCATCATGGCGCACGGTCTGGCGACCAACTCCATCGGTTACCTGGTGACCGACGATAACGCCATGGTCTGGCGCGGCCCGATGGCCAGCAAAGCCCTGCTGCAGATGCTGCAGGAGACGATGTGGCCGGATCTGGATTATCTGGTGCTGGACATGCCGCCGGGAACCGGTGACATTCAGCTCACGCTGGCGCAGAACATTCCGGTTACGGGGGCGGTTGTCGTGACCACGCCGCAGGATATCGCGCTGATCGACGCCAAAAAAGGCATCGTGATGTTCGAGAAGGTGGAAGTGCCGGTGCTCGGTATCGTTGAGAACATGAGCATGCACATCTGCAGCAACTGCGGGCACCACGAACCTATCTTTGGTACGGGTGGCGCAGAAAAACTGGCCGCGAAGTATCATACCCAGCTGCTGGGACAGATGCCGCTGCACATTACCCTGCGTGAAGATCTCGACAGCGGAAAGCCGACGGTCGTTAGCCGTCCGGACAGCGAATTTGCAGAGATGTATCGCCAGCTGGCGGGACGCGTTGCGGCGCAGCTTTACTGGCAGGGCGAAGTCATCCCGGGTGAAATCGCCTTCCGCGCGGTGTAATTCCTCTGAGTTTGAGTGCCGGGTGGCGGCTTCGCCTTACCCGGCCTATAAAATACGGTGTTGTAGGTCAGGTAAGCGAAGCGCCAACTGACTTTACCCAAGCCGATAATGCATCAGATAATACTCTCCGTCCGGCGAATCACCCGTCGCCTCAATGTGCCAGCCGTGACGCTGGTAAAACGCAACAGCCCGCGCATTCTTCACCAGACACTTCAGCGAACCCGTACTGGTAAACCTCTTCTGAACCTGCTCGAGAAGCAACTGCCCGACCCCGAGTCCTTGATACTGCGGGTCCACAAAGAGGTTGTGCAGGAAATTATCGTTCGTCCAGACGGAGGCAAAACCCAGGCGATGGCCGTTTTGAACAGCAACCCAAATCACTTCGTCACGGGTTGCCGCGTCAAAATCTTCAAGCTGCCAGTCTGAGCCGTCCAGCCACGGCCAGGCTTTACGCCGGGCGTGGAGGTAGAGCGTGCGCAGGAAAGGGCGGTCACTTTCCTGCCAGGGGCGGATCAAAATTGCGTTAGCGGTGATAGAAAATATCTCCATTGTAGGCTTTGTAGATTTTGCCATCTGCATCGCCAATCAGAACGTAGTTTTCACCCATGTAGGTCCAGTGGGTTCCGGCATCCGGAGCCGGCAGGTTACGCAGCTGGTACTGTTTGATGGTGTATTCCGGCGTTTGATACTGCGCCGGCGCCGTGTCGCCAATCTTGAATTTCGTGAAGTCAGCGATGAACTCTTGTTCTTCATAGGCCTTGATGCCGGATGGCGCAGTGGCCGTTTGCGGGGCAGCGAATGCGGATCCCGCCAGAGACAGTAATACACCCAGAAGCAGCAATTTACGCTTAGCCATTTTTTCTCCAGTGATATCGTTACGGATACTTTTCGTCTACGGGTCGTGCAAAGCGGAGCAGACAGTCCATTTTAAGTATCAACGCAGGGTATGTTTGAAAAAAAATGTAACAAAACTGGACGGTTTTGTGTAGTCGAATGGGGTGATATCTATCATTGCTGTGAATATTTTTCGCGCTTTATATTTTTAATAATTATTATTTCATTAATCAATTCTGAAAATAACTTTCCATATCAAAATTGGACAGCTATGCGAATGCTTTCCCACAGAAGAAGATTTAAGATTATCTTCGGGTGAAGTGCCCCGGCTTCTTTTTTAGCGCAAAGGTGTGTTTTGCCTTTGTTTCGAGAGCGGTCTGGTCACGTTTCGCAATGCCTTAGTTCCGTATGTCAGAATAATAATTAATTAAATTTCATGATCTTAGCATAGTCAGCTTTGCAGGCTTGACGATTAACGCAACATTAAAAAGAAACATTCATATAAATGAAAAGTATAACTTTATTTTCGCTGTTATTTCTGACTGTTAGTCAGTTAACAGGATGTGTATTTTCCCCCGGCCAAAACTTGAGCGTATCCGGGAAAAAAGTCATTTCGACTGAAGAAGAGAATTATCAGCTTGATAAGCGCGTGGAAATTTTCCCACTGACGCCGGGATTAATTGAAAAGCTGCGTCCGAACGTGGCGAAATCTCAGGCAAATCCTAATCTGGATGAGCAGATCAAAAACTGGGAATACCGAATTGGCACGGGCGACATCCTGACGGTCACCGTCTGGGATCACCCTGAATTAACAACGCCCGCAGGACAATATCGTAGCGCGAGCGATGCCGGTAACTGGGTCAACGCCGACGGTACGCTCTTTTATCCCTACATCGGTAAGCTCCGGGTGGCGGGAAAAACGGTTTCACAGGTACGTGAAGAGATTACAGCTCGACTGGATAAAGTCATTGAGAGCCCGCAGGTGGACGTCAGTATTGCCGCCTTCCGTTCCCAAAAAGCCTACGTCACCGGCGAGGTCGAAAAATCGGGCCAACAGCCGATAACCAATATTCCGCTGACGGTAATGGATGCGGTCAACGCCGCTGGCGGTCTTTCTGCGGATGCCGACTGGCGTAACGTCGTGCTGACGCATGATGGTCGTGATTCACGCCTTTCGCTCTATGCGCTGATGCAGCATGGCGATTTGACTCAAAATAAGCTGCTTTATCCGGGCGATATCCTGTTTATTCCTCGTAACGACGCGCTGAAAGTGTTCGTCATGGGCGAGGTGGTTAAGCAGAGCACGCTTAAGATGGATCGCAGCGGCATGACGCTGGCTGAAGCGCTGGGGAATGCCGGGGGGCTTAACCAAAATATGGCCGATGCAACCGGCATTTTTGTTATTCGGCAGGTATCTAAAAAAGGCGACACGGACAAAATTGCCAACATCTATCAACTGAATGCGGAAGATGCTTCAGCCATGGTGCTGGGTACGGAATTCCAGCTGGAACCGTATGACATTGTCTACGTTACCACCGCCCCGTTATCGCGCTGGAATCGCGTGATTACCCAGCTGGTGCCGACCATTAGCGGCGTCCATGACCTGACCGAAACCGTTCGCTACATCAGATCGTGGCCGCAGTGATGTTCACGTCAATCTTAGTGGTCTGCACCGGTAATATTTGCCGCTCACCGATTGGTGAGCGGCTGTTGCGCCAGCAATTACCCGGCAGGCAGGTAACCTCGGCAGGTATTTTTGGGCTTGAAGGACGCCCGGCGGATGCGGCTGCGCAGGCTGTTGCCGGGCGCCATGGCGTTTCGCTGGAGGGGCATGTTGCCCGCAAGGTGACGCGCAGCCTGTTGCAAAAGTCCGATTTGATTCTGGTGATGGAGCCGGAACACCTCCGTTTCATTGCCGCAATGGCTCCGGAAAACCGGGGAAAATCGCTGCTCTTTGGACAATGGCTGGAAACCAGGGACATTCCCGACCCGTATCACAAAAGTCGTGAAGCCTATGAATATGTTTTCGAGCAATTAGGAAAAGCCAGTCAGGAATGGGCTCGTCGTTTGAGTCAACAAGGAATGAAGCAGTAATGTCGTCTTCTAAATCAGAAAATTATAGTGCTGCGATGCCGCAGCATAATGAAATAGATCTTCTTCAGCTGCTTGCTGAGATCTTCGATCACCGGGTGACGATCGCGTGCGTCACGCTCCTGCTCACGGTATGTGCGGGGATCTACGCGTTTAGCGCTACGCCAGTTTATCAGGCGGATGCCCTGGTACAGGTTGAAGCGAAGCAGAATAACTCGCTGCTCAAAAACCTGACCTCTTTCGAGTCCGATCTCTCGCCAGACGTCGCGCCGGAACTGTTACTGCTTAAATCCCGGATGATTCTGGGAGAGACCGTGGATCAACTCGGGCTGACGTACAGCGTCAAGCGGCGCGTATTCCCTGTCATCGGGCCTTTGTGGGAAAAGGTGCTGGGCCGTCAACCCGATAAAATCACGATTGGCGCGCTGACGATCCCTCTTCTGGAAGGTAAGCCACAAACGCTCTTACTCACCGTGCAGGAGCAAGGGCGGTATCGTCTTGAAGGAGAAACGCTTGAGGCAGACGGCGTCGTTGGGAAAACGCTGGTTAAGGACGGAGTATCGCTTCTGGTGACATCTCTTAGCGCGAAAGCAGGCGCCCGGTTTACGCTCAAAACCGTCTCAAGGCTTGACGCGATCAATGCCATTCAGGACAGGCTAACGGTTGTGGAGTCGGCGAAACAGAGCGGTATGATCGCATTAACGTTAACGGGTGAAGACCCCGGCAGGATCGCTGCGGTGCTGAACACCATTGCTGAAAATTATCTCAGCCAGAATATTGCGCGCCAGGAAGCGAAAGATTCCCGCAGCCTTACGTTCTTACAGGGGCAGTTACCTAAGATCAGTCGAGAACTGGACGAAGCCGAAGCGCGGCTGAATGCCTACAGAGAGCAGCGCGATTCGGTCGACTTATCTCTGGAGGCGAAGTCAATTCTTGATCAGGTGGTTAACGTGGAGAATCAGCTTAACGAGCTGACGTTCCGCGAAGCGGAGGTTTCCCAACTTTTCAAAAAGGACCATCCTACCTACCGCGCTTTACGGGAGAAGAAACAAACGCTTGAGCGAGAGCGCGCGCGTCTGAATAACCGCGTCTCATCCATGCCTTCCACGCAGCAGGAGATATTACGCCTGAGTCGTGACGTTGAGTCCGGGCGTACCATCTACCTGCAGTTGCTGACGCGTCAGCAAGAGCTGAGTATCTCGCGCTCCAGCGCTATCGGGAACGTGCGGATTATTGACCCGGCCGTGACGCAGCCAGCCCCAATCAAACCGCGCAAAGCGGCCATTATCATACTGGGCATGATGATGGGGTTCATACTCTCTGCGGGAACGGTTTTAGTGCGCTCAGCCTTTAAGCGGGGCATTACCTCGTCTGAACCGCTGGAAGCTCATGGGATACCGCTTCTGGCGACGCTGCCGCGCTCGGTGTGGCTGTGGAAAAAAACGCACCTGCGCAGGAGAAACCTGTTTGCTTCCTACTGGAAGCACAGGACGTCAAATATCCCTTTCCTGCCCGTTGACCGTCCGGCAGATATGTTTGTCGAGGCGGTACGCGGGCTGCGCACCAGTCTGCATTTTACCATGATGGATGCCCCAAATCGGATCGTCGTGGTCTCTGGCCCAACGCAGGACTGCGGAAAGACGCTGGTCAGTACGTCACTGGCGTCGATTGCCGCGCAGGCCGGACAGCGAGTGCTGTTTATTGATGCCGATATGCGTAAGGGATATGTCCACAATGTCTTCAAACTGAGCAACCATCATGGATTATCCAGCGTGCTCGGAGGCGCCGTTGCGTGGCAGGAGGCGATTCAACGCGTCGAGAAAGGCGGTTTTGATGTATTGACCTGCGGACCCCAACCTTCACATCCCGTTGAGCTGCTCATGAGTGAACGTTTTCAGGCCATGATGGCGGGGATAGATAAACGCTATGATATCGTGATTGTCGACACCCCACCTGTGCTTGCCGTAACGGACGCCTTGTTGGTCGCCAGAGCTGCGGCTACCACGCTGCTGGTCGCCCGCTATGGCAAAACCAGCGTCAAGGAGGTCGAGAATTGCCTGAAGCGTTTGGCGCAAATGGGTGTGCAGGTGAATGGCACGATCTTTAATGATATCGTGAAATCGGCTGCGCTCTATTACAGCTCGGGATATAGCCACTACGACTACGGTTATACCCAAGAGTAAACCTGGCGCGACACTTCTTTACAGCGTGATGGCGAGTTGCCCGTTAAGATGACCTTCGTTAAAACATGAGGTCGAAATGGATAACCGTAAAATCAGTCGATTGCGCCGCTGGGCGCGGGAAGGGATCATACTCGTTCTGCTGACGCTGGCCGTAATGTGGGGAGTTGATCGGTATCGAAAACCGACGCTCCCCGCCAGTTTTAGTGCAACACCCATGCACAGCATCGACGGCAATATTCACGATATCGCGGCGCTCAGTCAGGAGCGCCCTCTGCTGATTTACGTCTGGGCCACCTGGTGTAGCATCTGTCGTTATACGACACCGGCGGTGGATAAGCTGGCTAAAGAGGGCGGTAACGTCATCAGCATTGCCATGCGCTCCGGCGATGACGCTAAGCTGGCCCGTTGGGTCGAGAAGAAAAGCCTGAGCATGCCGGTTATAAACGATGAAAACGGTGCGCTATCGCAGCAGTGGCAGGTGAGCGTCACGCCAACGCTGGTGATTGTATCGAAGGGTAGTGTAGTCAGCACTACGACGGGCTGGACGAGTTACTGGGGATTAAAAGCGAGAATGTGGTGGGCTGGTCTGTAAAAATCACCCCTCTCCCGGCGGAAGAGGGGTGTTGTATTACTTAGCCAGCACTTCCTGCGCCGTGCGCTCAACCAGAGACAGCAGGATTTTAATATCTTCCAGCGTTACGGTTGGGTTCAGCAGCGTCAGCTTCAGGCAGGTCACGCCGTTATGCTCGGTCACGCCGACGTTGGCGCGGCCGGATTCCAGCAGGGCATCACCAATTTTCTGGTTCAGCAGGGCGATGCCCGCATCGTCCATCTGCACCTGGCCACGGAAGCGGAACAGCACGCTTGCCAGCTGCGGCTGCATAACCAGTTCCAGAGCAGGCTGCTCTTTCACGTAGGCCGCAACCTGCTGTGCCAGCGTCACGCCGTGATCGATGATCGCCGCGTATTGCTCCTGACCCAGTGCTTCCAGGCTCATCCACAGCTTCAGCGCGTCAAAACGACGGGTGGTCTGCAGAGATTTGGACACCAGGTTAGGCACGCCCGCTTCTTCGTCGAACTCAGAGTTCAGGTAGGCCGCCTGATAGCGCATCAGCTCATAGTGGCGCGCTTCTTTCAGCAGGAACGCGCCGCAGCTGATGGTCTGGAAGAACTGCTTGTGGAAGTCCAGGGTGACGGAATCCACCAGCTCAATGCCGTCCAGATAGTGACGATACTGCTCGGACATCAGCAGCGCGCCGCCCCAGGCCGCATCAACGTGCACCCAGATGTTCTGCTTCGCGGCCAGTTCGGCGATTTCACGCAGCGGATCGATAGCACCCGCATCGGTGGTACCTGCTGTCGCGACGATAGCCAGAATTTGTTCACCGTTCGCATTGCACTGTTCAATTTTCGCCGCCAGATCGGTCAGATCCATGCGGGAGAATTCGTCCGTTTTCACCTGCACGACGGACTGGTAGCCCAGCCCCATCAGCGCCATGTTTTTCTGCACGGAGAAGTGCGCGTTTTCGGAGCACAGCACGCGGATCTTACGCAGATCGCCCACCAGACCGTCCTGCTGAACGGAGTGACCCTGACGCGCGAAGAACGCATCACGGGCCAGCATCAGGCCCATCAGGTTGCTCTGAGTGCCGCCGCTGGTGAAAACACCTGCGTCGCCAGCCTGATAACCCACGCGGGTACGCAGCCACTCGATCAGTTTGATCTCGATAATGGTTGCGGACGGGCTTTGATCCCAGGAGTCCATACTCTGGTTGGTGGCGTTGATCAGCACTTCCGCCGCCTGGCTTACCACCAGGCTTGGGCAGTGCAGGTGCGCCACACACTGCGGGTGATGAACGGACAAGCTGTCTTTCAGGAAGAACTCCACGGCGCGCTCAATCGCCGCTTCGTTACCCAGCCCTTTCGGGTTGAAATCAAGCTTAATACGGTCACGCAGTTCCGCGACCGTTTTGCCCTGGTACATCTCGGGCTGCTTCAGCCACTGCATCACAGCCTGAGTGCTTTGTTCAATCGCCTGCTGGTAAGCGTCAATGCTCTGCGCAGAGGAGAACAAAATTGGGTTTGAATCAGACATCGTAATCAATAACTCCGGTTACGCCGGGCGAACGCCCGCAGCAAGCAGCGCCTGCTCGAATTTATCCAGGAACACTTTCAGCTCATCGTCGGCGATCAGCAGTGAAGGCAGCAGGCGCAGCACGATACCGTTACGGCCACCACGTTCCAGAATCAGACCATTTTCGAAGCACTTCTTCTGGATCAGCGCAGACAGCTCGCCGTCGCCCGGGAAGCAGCCCATGTGGTCAGCGGCTTCGTGTGGCTTAACGATCTCAATACCGATCATCATGCCCAGACCGCGAACGTGGCCGATAACAGGATAGCGTTTCGCCATCTCTTTCAGCTGGCCCTTAAGCCATTCGCCCTGCACGGCCACTTTGCCTGCGATGTTCTGATCTTTCAGGATTTTCAGCGTCGTCAGACCGGTTGCCATCGCCAGCTGGTTGCCGCGGAAGGTACCGGTGTGGTGACCTGGTGCCCATGCGTCAAACTGCTTTTTGATACCCAGCACGGCCAGCGGCAGACCGCCACCGACGGCTTTAGACATCACGATGATGTCTGGCTCGATGCCCGCGTGTTCGAAGGCGAAGAATTTACCGGTACGGGCAAAGCCAGCCTGAACTTCGTCGAGGATCAGCAGAATGCCGTGTTCCTGAGTCACTTTACGGATGCGCTGCAGCCACTCGGCCGGAGCCGGGTTCACGCCGCCTTCGCCCTGAACGGCTTCGAGGATCACCGCTGCAGGTTTTCGCACGCCGCTTTCAACGTCGTTAATCAGGTTATCGAAGTAGTAGGTCAGCGCCTTCACGCCCGCTTCACCACCGATACCCAGCGGGCAGCGGTACTCGTGCGGGTAAGGCATGAACTGCACTTCTGGCATCATACCGTCAACTGCTTCTTTCGGAGACAGGTTGCCGGTCACGGACAGTGCGCCGTGGGTCATACCGTGATAGCCACCAGAGAAGCTGATGATACCGCTACGGCCGGTCACTTTTTTCGCCAGCTTCAGCGCCGCTTCAACGGCATCTGCACCGGATGGACCGGTGAACTGCAGGCAGTACTCTTTGCCCTGACCAGGCAGCAGAGAGAGCAGGTATTCAGAAAACGCGTCTTTAAGAGGCGTTGTCAGATCCAGGGTATGTAACGGCAAGCCGCTGGTAATGACATTTTGGATGCTTTTCAGCACATCAGGATGGTTATGGCCAAGCGCAAGGGTCCCTGCACCTGCTAAACAGTCAAGGTATTCTTTATTATCTGCATCGGTGATCCACACGCCTTCTGCTTTAGTGATCGCTAAAGGCAGCTTGCGCGGATAACTCCTGACGTTAGATTCAAACTCGGCCTGACGGGCCAGATAGGTTTCGTTGCTTTTGTGGGCATCTACGGTGTCAATACGGACTTTATCCGTCATCATATCACTCCTACAACCGCCGCTTCGTTATGAGCCACGATTGAATAAAAAGTTAAAAAACAGATGGGGGCCTGAAAAAAACGCCGCCAATATAGAGCCTTTTGCCACGGGGCTCAATGGTTAATTTGTTTACTGTTTTGTGACACGGGGCTGTGGGGAGAAAATATCCCCATTTTTAAAATGAAAATTGCGTTTTATGCCAAATAAAAACAGCCTGTTACAGGCTGTTTGTCCGGCGTGTACAGTCGCAGAAAAGAGTGTGACAAAACGTGCCATCGAATGGCAAAAAAGGAGGTTGGCTGTCTCTATTCCTGCGTCATGTGCAAAAAGCGGTGCTCATGATGCATGCACAACGGAATCACGCATCAAAAAAGGACTTTCAACGCGCGTGGTGTTCTGATGCTCTTCACCGTTAATAATATGCAGGGCGCTCAGGCGACCAATTTCATAGTGTGGCAGTTGAACCGTCGTGAGAGGAGGCAGGAACAGCTCTCCAATACCCACCATATTGTCATAGCCGATTATCGCGACATCTTCCGGTATGCGAAGCCCTTGCGCCAGCAGCGTCTGATAGACCATAAACGCGATACGGTCGTTGCCGCAGATAACGGAGTCGAACCGGGGAATGCCATTCTGCATGTGCGCCAGCAATACTGACGGAATGTCGCGATAGTGCTCATCGCCGAGCGCCATATAGCTGTGCGCCAGGCTGTGCGGGTCGAGCCCCGCTTCACGGCATGCACGTTCCAGCCCCAGACGACGTCGGGTTGTGGCCAGATGCCCCTCAGGCAAATGCAGGCAGAGAGGGCGTCGATAACCCTCCGCGAGTAACGCCCGCACGGCGGTATACTGCCCCTGTTCATCATCGGGAATATAGCTGGCGACCTTTTCGCCGTCACTTTCGCAGTTGGCCAGCACGCAGGGAAGGGTGAGGAGTTTGGCTGGGAGAGGAACCTGACGTAACCCCATGGTGGTGTAGATAATTCCGTCAGGCCGATGAGAAAGGAGAAGGTCGACAATGGCGTCCGGGTTGTCATCGGTAAACATATTCATCACGAAGCTGTTCCAGCCGTGCATTCTGGCCGTCTCTTCAATCGACAGCGTGATTTCCACCGAGAAAGGCGTCGTCACCGTATCGAGCGCCAGTACGCCTATGGTTTTCGGCGAGGCATGCTCGCCGCGAATTTTCTTGGCGGACAGGTCTGGCACGTAGCTGGTCTGCTCGATAGCCAGTTGAACGCGCGCCAGCGTTTCCGGCTTAAGGCGTTCCGGGGTGTTCAGCGCACGTGAGACCGTCATCAGCGATACGTTAGCCAGCTTTGCGACGTCCTTCAGGGAAGCCATTTTCTTACTCCGTTAATGCTCTGTGTGAAAGGGTATACAACTAAGTCGCTGATGTAAAAGGAAGGCTGATGCACATGCCAGGTCAGGCTTACCTCCGTGATGAATGTTTGATCGCGATCTCATTCTCTTAATGTTAACGTTAACTTTCGTGATTAACATCTTAAATCTTCACCAAACAGCATGAGAAAGAAATTATGTTAACGTTACCATTGCGTCATTACTCCAACATGAGAATGTCATGATGAAAACGCATCACTCTCACAGCTACCCTTTATTAAGCGCACTACTCTTTTTCTTTTTTGTCACCTGGTCATCTTCCGGCTCGCTACTCTCCATCTGGCTTCATCAGGAAGTGGGCCTAAAAGCGGGGGATACCGGTGTTATCTATGCCGTGCTTTCCGTCTCCGCGCTTTTTGCTCAAATCTGCTATGGATTCATTCAGGACAAGCTCGGCCTGCGAAAAAACCTGCTCTGGTTTCTGACCAGCCTGCTCATTCTTTCCGGTCCGGCCTTCCTGCTGTTTGGTTATCTGCTGCAAATTAACGTGTTACTCGGCAGTATTTTCGGCGGGATTTATATCGGGCTGACGTTTAACGGCGGAATAGGGGTACTGGAGTCCTATACCGAGCGCGTGGCCCGCCAGAGCCAGTTCGAGTTCGGCAAGGCGAGGATGTGGGGATCGCTGGGCTGGGCGGCGGCAACCTTTTTTGCGGGGCTCCTGTTCAACATTAATCCGAAGCTGAACTTCGCGGTGGCGAGCTGCGCCGGGCTGGTGTTTTTTGTGTTGCTGGCGCGCCTCAGGGTCTCTTCCGCTCCGCACGCCATGCAGGAGGCGGTGTCCGGCGGTAAGGTCACGCTGGAGGATGCCTTGCGCCTGCTGACGCTGCCGCGCTTCTGGGCGCTGGTGTTTTTCGTTATCGGCACCTGTATTTATGGCGTTTATGACCAGCAGTTCCCTGTCTATTTCTCGTCCCAGTTCCCGACGTTACAGGAAGGGAACGCCATGTACGGCTATCTCAACTCCTTCCAGGTTTTCCTGGAGGCGGCGGGCATGTTTTGCGCCCCGTGGCTGGTGAATCGCCTCGGTGCGAAAAACGGCCTGATTTTCGCCGGAATGGTGATGGCGATGCGTATGGTGGCATCGGGTCTGGTTGAGGGGCCGGTATTGATCTCCATTACCAAGCTATTGCACGCGGTTGAACTGCCCGTTTTGCTGGTCTCCATCTTTAAATACAACAGCCTGCATTTTGATAAGCGGCTCTCTTCCACCCTCTATCTGGTGGGCTTTGCCTGTACAAGCTCGGTGATTGCCTCGGTACTGTCGCCGCTGGCCGGCTACAGCTATGAGAAATACGGCTTTGCCCAGTCCTATCTCATCATGGGGCTACTGGTCTTCAGCACCACGCTTATCTCCATCTTCCTGTTGCGCTCGGGTAAGTCCTCTTCTGACCCGCTCATGCCGCAACCTTCCACTATCTGATTAAAGAGTAGAGAAATGACGTATTCCATTACAAAAGCAGAACAGGAACTGCAGTCCGGACGCGAAGGGCTTAACCTGCGCTGGTATCCGCGTTACCACCTCGCCGCGCGTGCCGGCTGGATGAACGATCCGAATGGCCTGGTCTGGTTTGACGGCTGGTATCACGCCTTTTATCAACATCATCCGTATTCGACCCAGTGGGGGCCGATGCACTGGGGCCATGCGCGCAGCAAAGATTTAGTTCACTGGGAACACCTCCCGGTTGCGCTGGCACCGGAAGGACCAGACGATAAGGACGGCTGTTTTTCTGGCTCAGCGGTGGTGGATGGCGACACGCTGGCGCTGATCTACACCGGCCACAAATTCCACGGCGATCCCGGCGATGAGGCTAATCTCTACCAGGTTCAGTGCCTGGCAACCAGCCGAGACGGCATCCACTTTGTGCGGCACGGGACCGTCATTGACACACCGCCTGGACTGCATCACTTCCGCGATCCGAAAGTATGGCGTGAAGGGGAGTGGTGGTACATGGTCGTTGGCGCGCGAGAGGGTGATACGGGCCAGGTGCGTGCGTACCGGTCTGCCGATCTGCGAGAGTGGCAGGACTGGGGCGTGCTCGCGGTGGCTGAAAAAGAGATGGGCTACATGTGGGAATGTCCGGACTTTTTCACTCTCAACGGTAAACGCGTGCTGATGTTCTCTCCTCAGGGGCTGGCGGCGGACGGATTCAAAAACCGTAATCTTTTCCAGAGCGGGTATCTGGTAGGTGAATGGCAGCCCGGCCAGCCCTTTGTGCGTGAAGGTGAATTTGTAGAGATGGATTACGGGCATGATTTCTATGCGCCGCAAAGTTTCCTGACGCCGGATGGTCGACGCATCGTCATCGGCTGGCTGGACATGTGGGAATCACCTCTGCCGGAACAGGAGGATGGCTGGGCAGGCATGCTCTCCTTACCTCGCGAGCTGACGCTGAGTGCGGATAATCATCTGCAAATGCATCCAGCCAGAGAAGTTGAAACCCTGCGCGGGGCGTGGTTCCCCTGGCCGATAAGTACGCTTAATAACCAGCAGATGACGCTGGTGGAACACTGCGATGCGATGGAGGTCACTCTGCAATGGGATTGCGCGAACAGCAGCGCGGAGCAATACGGCATTCGTCTCGGCGACGGGCTACGCATCTATGTTGATGCCCAGATGCAGCGCCTGGTGCTGGAGCGTCACTATCCGCAGTATGGCTTGTGCGGTACCCGAAGCGTCGCGCTTAACCTGAATGACATGCTGAACCTGCGCCTGTTCTTTGATAGCTCTTCCGTGGAAGTGTTTGTTAACGAGGGTGAGGCGTGCCTCAGCAGCCGTATTTATCCTGATGCAGACGGCCGCGAGCTGGCGTTGTTTGCCTGGGCGGGGAGAGCGTCGCTTATCCATGGCGGGGCCTGGCAGTTAGAATAAAAGGGCTTATGGCATTTCTGACCCTTTGCATGGAGTGAGACCGGCAAATAAAAAAAGGCGACCGCAGTCGCCTGATTTATTTTAGCGAACCCTTCTTTTACTGCTTCATTTGCATCAATCATCATATAATCCTCAAGAATAATTGAAAAAAACGCCCATCTGTTAAGGGCGGCTTTAGCAATACACTAAAGACTGACAATCACGAATCTAATATACTTTGCTATTTAGTCCCTTTTAAGTCAGGGGGATATTATTTTTTAAGCTGCGAATTAACGACTTTTCCATTTTCAACAGTCAGCAAAAGCGTATAGCCTTGTTTCTTCCATACCCCATTATTAGGCTTCCAGCCATTAGCAAGAAGATATTCAGCACTATCAGAGATAGGCTTATTCATTACATGATCAGCTTCCTTAGTGATGTTATTCACTTTAGGTGCTTTTGTATTGCATTGCCCCGCAGCATCCATCACTTGTGTACAGCCTTTAGGTAAACCATGCGCAGATTGTGCTTTCTGTACTGGATAGAGCGCTTGCGCATTTTCCATTGCTTGCTTTTCAGCTGAAGCGTTTATCGTTGCCTGCCTGTTTTGTTCTGCAATGTAACAAGCATCACGGCTAATACCTTGAGCTTCACAATCTGCCATGCGTTGAGCCTGTGAAGTACAACCCGCTAACGCAGAAACAGACAAAGCTACTATCATCAACTTGTTCATATGTCCTACACCGTTATTTAAATAAAGAGAATCGTTAAGCGTGTATCTATAAGAATAGCTTCTTTCATAATCTCACCCATTCAACATACATTAGCCCCATAAAGAAACCTGTGGCCACTAATGCTAATGCCACTATAGTGGAGAATAAAATATATTTTGTCATGTTCGCTATCATCAGAATAATCAAATTAAGCCAGTTAGCCATAAGTCATAGGGTGAGTTTGTAGTGATATCGTTGGTTAACTGGCTTGTTATTTAAAACTCTTAATAAAAGCCTCTAACGAAGAGGCGTGGGTTAAAAACTTTATTTAGAAACCGAAAGCTACACCAGCCCCGTAAGTAGCGCCGCCGAAGGAACCCGCACCAACAGAAGCTTTAGTTACGATGTGATCGGTAACACGAGCAGAGATTCCTATAGCAACAGCACCTTGAGAGTCATAACCGCCAGCACCAGCACCGATAGCGAAAGTCTGAGAGTCTGTTACCTGCGGGATGTTGCTCATAGCGGCCACAGAAGCAACACCAACAGCAGCACGTTTACGGTTGTTATCTACATCATCCTTAAGGTTCTGGAAGTTGTTATTACTTTCATTTTCTAACGCTGTAATACGTTCTTCATGGTTCTTCAGTTGTGCGCTGTGATTCTGAATAGTGGTTTCTTGTGCTTGTTGACGCGACTGAACGTTAGCGACAGCAGCTTTATTAGCAGCGGCTACTGTTTGTGCATCAACAGCTAAAGATTGCGCATAAGCGCTCGTATTGATTGCCTGAGTCGCTTTGTCAGAAGCATCTTGCAGGGCTTGATCTTGTCTATCCTGATCGGCTTTGAATGTATTTGAATCTACTTTAGTAGTAAGTGCGTTTGTGTTCGCATCAGCTTTAGCGTTTGCATTAATCGCAGAGGTTAAAGATGTGTTAGCCGTATTTGTAGCAGGAATTGTTGTAGCTACCGGAGTTTGGCTATCTACTACAGTGATTGTTAATTTCTGAACCCCGCCCTGAACCCCGATAGGATCATTACGGCTAATTATCTGTTGTACAGGAGCCTGAATAATAGCTTTTGGCGGTATAGTTGGAGTGTACATTAAGTTAGTTTGTACTGTTGGGATTTTGCTCGGAACATTGTAAGGCTGTGCAACTGGTATAGGTTGTTTGTTAGGAATCTGCTGAATAGGGAGACTTATTTTAGGTGGCACATTATAAGGTTGAATTGTTGGTTGTTTAACCGGAACGTTGTAAGCCTGTGGCTGTGGTGGAACAACCGGAGTTTTCTGTACTGGTAAAATAGCTTGAGGGGCTACCAAAGGAGTAGGAGTGTTATTTACCAACATTTTGGGTGGTACGTTATATGGTAATGGCGTAGGCTCTTTAACGGGGATGTTATTAGCTAACGGTACAGGGGCTTTCGTCGGAACGTTGTAAGCCATAGGGACAGGAATTTTATTAGGGGTGCTATTGGTCAACAAAGGAGGTACTTTGTTAGGTATGCTATGTGGTAATGGAGAAGGTACACCCTGATTAATAGGTGTAGGAATTTGTTGTTTAACTATAGGAATAGCAACAGGCGTAGCTACAGGAACCTTCTGAACCAAAGGAGGAGTTTTAATTACTGGCTTTGGTGGTTCAACAATCAAAGACTGCTTAGCTGGAGTAGTTATAATACTGTTAGCATTTGTAGTGTTAGCTGGTGCTGCAATCAAACCAGGCTCATTTAAAGTTGTTTTAGTATTAGTTACAGCAGTGTTACCAGAAACTACTACGGGTATATTAGCAGCTAAATTTACTTGTGCAGGTGTAGAAGGGGTTAACGTGCTCATAGATACAGGTGGAGTGATCCCTCCAATCTGTGTTACATAGATTAATTTACCTTGCGCCTGATCATAATAGCTATTGCTTACGAGTGTGTTATTAGCATCATTCTGACCTGCTCCCCGTTGATTAGTACACCCCGATGTTAGTAATGTCTTCATAAGCCACATGAGGACATCCCCATGAAGAAGCGTTTTTCCGACGAACAGATCATCAGTATTCTCCGCGAAGCCGAAGCTGGGGTACCCGCCCGTGAACTCTGCCGCAAGCATGCCATTTCCGATGCCACGTTTTACACCTGGCGTAAGAAGTATGGCGGTATGGAGGTGCCTGAAGTTAAGCGCCTGAAGTCGCTTGAGGAAGAGAACACCAGACTCAAGAAGCTGCTTGCCGAAGCCATGCTGGATAAAGAGGCGCTTCAGGTGGCTCTTGGGCGAAAGTACTGACGACAGACCAGAAGCGGGAAGCCGTGATGTTGATGTGTGATGCGACCGGTCTGTCGCAACGTCGTGCCTGCAGGCTTACAGGTTTATCCCTGTCGACCTGCCGCTATGAGGCTCACCGTCCGGCTGCTGATGCGCATTTATCAGGGCGCATCACTGAGCTGGCACTGGAGCGCAGGCGTTTTGGCTACCGTCGTATTTGGCAGTTGCTGCGCCGTGAAGGGCTTCATGTTAATCATAAGCGCGTGTACCGGCTTTATCACCTCAGTGGCCTGGGCGTAAAACGCAGAAGACGTCGTAAAGGGCTGGCAACAGAACGTCTGCCGCTGCTCCGTCCGGCGGCGCCCAATCTGACCTGGTCGATGGATTTCGTCATGGACGCACTTTCCACCGGTCGCAGGATCAAGTGTCTTACCTGCGTCGATGATTTCACAAAGGAATGCCTGACGGTCACTGTTGCCTTTGGGATTTCAGGCGTTCAGGTCACGCGTATTCTGGACAGCATTGCACTGTTTCGAGGCTATCCGGCGACGATAAGAACTGACCAGGGGCCGGAGTTCACTTGCCGTGCACTGGATCAATGGGCCTTTGAGCATGGTGTTGAGTTGCGCTTAATCCAGCCGGGCAAGCCAACGCAGAACGGATTTATTGAGAGCTTTAACGGACGATTTCGCGATGAATGTTTGAATGAGCACTGGTTCAGCGATATCGTTCATGCCAGGAAAATTATTAATGACTGGCGGCAGGATTATAACGAATGCCGCCCGCACTCCACGCTGAATTATCAGACACCGTCTGAATTTGCAGCGGGCTGGAGAAAGGGTCATTCTGAGAATGAAGATTCCGACGTTACTAACTGAGTGTTGTATCTAATCGTGGGGGCAGGTCAATTCAATGTGTTGCTTGCTATTACATTGTCACGAATCCACGGGGCATATTTTACAATGTCTGGATGTGAATTAAAGTAAGAGTTGGCAGCAGCAAGATCAGCACCAGTTAAAGAAGCTTCAGCTACACCAGTAGACACAACACTAAACATAAAAACAGCGATAGCTGATTTATTTAAAGACTTCATTTGAAAGCTCTCATCAATGCAAGAAAAATTAAAGTAAGGGTGCTATCCGGGCAGGAAGATATAACCTCCTGTTATATCTGGATTAAACCTTGGTGCGTCTCAAAATTTAAGTTTGATAACTTATTTCGCAACGTGCAGTAACTATCTATGAATGTGTAATTTTGATTATTGATCTAGATCATGGATAGCATTTATCGCTAAACAGGTCTGCTGTAATATGTAAGGCATTATCTTAATAAATACAATTAGATAAGATTTATGACGTTCTGGATCTCAGAACATGAGAAAATTTCAATGCATAAGGTATGCTTAAGCATTTAACTATAAAATCATACTAAATGTGTAAAATAGTTAATTCAAATTTATAGATTTTTCTACATTCTTTGCTTTTGAATCCTTTTTGTGTTTTGAATGAAAGTTGGTATTCAACTAAAGATTTTCTCTGTAGTTACTCACTAAAAATAAATATGTTGAAAACTTATACGAAGTTGTATCTAGCTTGAATTGCTATATCTAAGTAAGAAGGTTGTTATACGAAATGGAGAGTTTAGAAGAAGGGGCATGATAGCCCCATATTTAGAGTGGGTTATGCTAAGCTTGTCTCTTTTCATTCCATGCATCGGAATGCAAGATATTGCCATCTTTATAAAGGTGAGTGATCTTTTCATAAGCTAAAGACACATCTTCCATATGGCCTGTACCCGTAGCCGTTCGGGTATCATGCATCACAGGGCTAAAGCTAACTACTTTCACATTTTCTAGTGTAATGGTGTAGTAAATTTCCTCTTGCCCGCTGTAGTTGATACGATAGAAATTAAACTCAGCGCTTTTAAGAGTTTGCCCCGTTGCAACTGCTTTAAACAGATAGGGTGATGAACTATCAATCTCTTTAGTGAAATTGAATGAGCAATGTTGTCGGCTTCCTGTCACTTTACCTGTTAAATTGTCTGTAGGAATGATCACGCTATGCTGTAAGCTACGTAGTTCTATGCTTCCATCACGTCCATGAACGTCACAAGACCCCATGATCTGAGATCCACCATCATCTTTTAAAATCAAATGTACTGGTACAGCCATTTTTAACGCTCCTTGCTGTTAGCCGTATAACCATCTTCCTGCTTTAGCCGATTCTGCAAACATCCTTACAGTAAGAGGTTTTGAGATTTGCTTTACTGGTTTATCAGTAAACCATCTTCTAAAGAACCACGTTCTAAACCACGGATAATATTTCTGATAATTCATTGCTGACATGTCAACATTAAAAAATCTGTCGTATTTATTAATGCAATAAATTAAATCATCATCGTCTGCATAATCTTGAAGAATATCATCAAGCTCTAACGGTATCAGCTTTCCTGTGAATGTACCTGACACAGGTAACTCTTTACGGAATAGCTCTAAAACTTCCTGATCTGTTACCATATGCGATCTTTCTCGTGTGCGATTGTGTTGTAGTCACGAACGGTTTTATAAGCGATTTTACTAATATCGCTCGCTACTATAGCCCAACCAACAACAGGTAATCCACGCCCCACAAAAGCGCCCAGGTTAGTAACATATTTAGGCTTAAGTGTTGTTATGCTCGCTTCTGTAAGAGTTGGAAGTCTTACAGGTAATTCAGTGTTAAGAAGTTGGCGAAGGTATTTTGATGCTATTGACGTACCCGCTGTGGTTCCGTAAGGTTTATCTCTTGTTTTTAATAATGGCAGCCCAGAATAATACAGCTCATTGAAATGACATCTTTAATTCCGCCAAATTGATTATTAACTCTATCCAGTAAAATCCAAAAAAATAACTCTCCTGCAGTGATATTGCATACGCCACGATAGAAATATGTTCCATTTAATTCTTCAACTGTATCCATCAGTAACCCTTTAGTTTCAGGTAACATGTTGATTAATCGTACTGCGTGCAAGTACAAAGGGGAAGCTGTTTTTATGAAAAAGCACTTAAAATCAAAGTGCTGTTGGCTAAATGATAAAGGTTATGTGTGCAGGCTATACATTGAGACAGTCGGATACCAGTGAATTATATAAGGGAAAGAGAAGGGAATTCATTAGCTACTGCTCAATACCATCTATTAAAATGTTAATTATTTTCTTTTCTGTGAAGGATCTTTTAGTCGTTTAATTAAAAAGACAGAGAGTAATTGGGTGTCGTTGTTCTTTCTGAGTATTCGAAGTCTTTCGCTCCTGCCTTGCGTGAAGAATCATTATCCGAAAGAGTGGGCTTGCTTGAGCAAGCAACTTCCCCTAATCTGGCAAAAAGTAAGCTAATGTTTACCAAATGACTCGGGGTGCCCTTCTTTGTGAAGGCTGAGAAATACCCGTATTACCTGATCTGGATAATGCCAGCGTAGGGAAGTCAGATGCCTTCCCGGTCATCGCTTCTTCACGCAAGGCAGGAGCGAAACCATGCAGCCTGACCAGCTCGATTTACCTGTTTTACATCACTTCCGAACCCGTTCTCCGCTGACCCATTGTATGACCAACGATGTCGTACAGACCTTTACGGCCAACGTTTTGCTGGCGCTTGGCGCATCCCCGGCGATGGTGATTGAGGCCGAAGAGGCCGAGCAGTTTGCCGGGATCGCCGATGCGCTGCTGGTTAACGTTGGCACGCTGACCTCGCCGCGCGCCCAGTCGATGCGTCGGGCGATTGAACGCGCGGTGGCGGCAGGCAAGCCCTGGACGCTGGACCCGGTTGCCGTTGGCGCGCTCGCGTTCCGCACCCGCTTTTGCCATCAAATCCTTGCCCTGAAACCGGCCGCCATTCGCGGCAATGCGTCAGAAATCCTGGCCCTTGCCGGGATGAGCGCGGGCGGGCGCGGCGTCGATACGACCGATACCGCCGCCAGCGCGCTGCCTGCTGCCGAAGCGCTGGCTCGCCAGACCAATGCCGTAGTGGCCGTCACCGGCGAGGTGGATTACATCACGGACGGACAGCGCACGCGCACCGTAACGGGCGGCGATCCGCTGATGACGCGCGTGGTGGGCACCGGGTGCGCGCTCTCTGCCGTTGTGGCGGCGAGCTGCTCGCTGCCGGGTGACAGGCTGGATAACGTCGCTGCCGCCTGCGGGTTTATGAAGCGGGCCGGGACGATCGCCGTTGCGCAGTCGCGTGGCCCGGGCAGTTTTGCCAGCGCGTTCCTCGACGCGCTCTACACGCTGGAGGAGCAGGCATGAAGCGGATTAACGCCCTGACCATTGCCGGCACCGATCCCAGCGGCGGCGCGGGTATCCAGGCTGACCTGAAAACCTTCTCCGCCCTTGGCGCATACGGCTGCTCGGTCATCACCGCCATGGTGGCGCAAAACACGCGCGGCGTGCAGTCGGTCTACCGTATTGAGCCGGATTTTGTTGCCGCGCAGATGGATTCGGTATTCAGCGACGTGCGTATCGATACCACAAAAATAGGCATGCTGGCCGAGACGGACATTGTGGAAGCGGTGGCCGAGCGGCTTAAACGGTATCAGGTGCAAAACGTCGTGCTGGACACCGTGATGCTGGCGAAAAGCGGCGACCCGCTGCTCTCCGCCACTGCCGTGGAAACCCTGCGCAAAAAGCTGCTGCCGCAGGTGGCGCTCATTACGCCCAATCTCCCGGAAGCCGCCGCGCTGTTAGGCACATCGCATGCGCGAACGGAACGTGAGATGAAAGCGCAGGGAAACGCGCTGCTGGCGATGGGCTGCGGGGCGGTGCTGATGAAGGGCGGTCATCTTGACGACGCTGAAAGCCCGGACTGGCTTTTTACCCGCGATGGCGAGCTGCGTTTTACCGCGCCGCGCGTGCAGACCAGAAATACCCACGGTACGGGCTGTACGCTCTCGGCCGCGCTGGCGGCGCTGCGCCCACGCCATGACGGCTGGGCCGAAACGGTGCGGGAAGCGAAAACCTGGCTCTCGGCGGCGCTGGCAAAAGCCGATACTCTGGAAGTTGGTCACGGTATTGGGCCGGTACATCATTTTCATGCATGGTGGTAAGACAGTATACTGGCAGGAAACACCACGCCTGAGAAAACAGAGATGGAACAAGCGCATACCCGGTTAATCGCTCAACTGAATGAACGGATCGCCGCGCCTGACAACACGCCGCTGTACCTGAAATTTGCCGAAACGGTAAAAAACGCGGTGCGCAGCGGCGTGCTGGAGCACGGGAATATTTTGCCCGGCGAGCGCGATCTGAGCCAGCTAACCGGCGTGTCGCGCATTACCGTGCGAAAAGCGATGCAGGCGCTGGAGGAAGAGGGCGTGGTGACGCGCGCCCGTGGCTATGGCACGCAGATCAACAATATCTTCGAGTATTCCCTGAAAGAGGCGCGCGGGTTCTCACAGCAGGTCGTGCTGCGCGGCCAAAAGCCCAATACGCTGTGGGTCAACAAGCGGGTGGTGAAGTGCCCGGAAGAGGTGGCGAATCATCTTTCAATTCCCCCTGAGAGTGAGGTTTTCCTGCTCAAGCGTATTCGCTACGTTGATGAGGACGCCGTCTCGATTGAGGAGTCCTGGGTGCCGGTCGGGCTCATTCCCGATCCGGATGCGATCGGCATTTCGCTTTACGATTATTTCCGCAGCCAGAATATTTTCCCGCAGCGCACCCGTTCACGGGTCAGCGCCCGCTTGCCGGACAGCGAGTTTCAGGCGCACATTAAGATGGATGAAAAAATACCGGTGCTGGTGATCAAGCAGGTTGCGCTTGACCAACAGCACCGGCCGATTGAGTACAGCATCAGCTACTGTCGCAGCGATCTATACGTCTTTGTGTGCGAGGAGTAATTCCTCACGGGTGGGGGCGCAATCCCCGCCGCGGTGGCTGACAACCCAGGACGCCACGGCATTTCCCAGCAGAACGGCGTCTGCCAGCGGCCATCCCGCCGCCAGCCCGGCAAGCGTACCGCCCGCGTGGCTGTCGCCCGCGCCGATGGTGTCCACGACCGTTGCCGGAAACGCCGGAACCACGCCTGAACAACCGCCGTCATACCAGACCGCGCCGTCTTTATCGTGGCGCACAATCAGCGCGGCCCCGAAGCGCTGCTGCCACTCCGTCCCCAGGTTTTCAACTCCGACGCCTGGCCGCCCGGCTGCGATTTCCGCTTCCTGACGGTTAAGGGAGACGATTGGCCTGCAGGCCATAATCCGCGCCATCAGCGCGTCGGGGATGTCCGCGATGCGGGGGCCAAAATCGATAAAGGCCGTCACGTCCTGCAACCCCTCCAGCCAGTCCGTTAGCAGCTCGCCGCACGGCGAGGCCAGCTGATAGCCGGACAAATAGACCAGGCTGTTTTGCGGGATGTTTAGCACATCAAGCCAGCCCTGCTGCCACTGGTTCTCCACGCCGCTAAAGGACATAAAGGTGCGCTCGCCGTCTGGCTCCACCAGCGCCAGGCACCAGCCGTTGTCGCCGGTTTCGGCCTCGATGGCGCTGTGCAGATCCTGCTTCGCCATGGCGTTGCGGATGATATCCGCCCACACGCCGTGGCCGACGGGCAGGGCGTTTTGCGCCGAAATGCCGAGCCGCTTCAGGGCGATAGCGATATTCAGCGCGCAGCCGCCAATATTCACACCCTGCTGTTTGAGCTCGATATCGCACCCGCGCCAGGGCAGGGCGTAGGCGTCGGCGATGACGTCAATCACCGCTGCGCCCAGCACCGTCACCGGGCGCGTGGCGTGCAGAGCATCAAGACGTTGGGCAAATGACGTCATACGCCCTCCCTTTGCTCCCGGTAGTGCAACAGCTTCTCGCAATAGTGGCCGAAATCGAGCTGGTTAACGGCGTCGAGCTCGGCTTTAAGCGCCGGATCAATCGCCCGTACGCCGTGCAGCGCGCCGCAGATGGCCGTCGCCATGGCGCCAATGGTGTCGGTGTCGCCGCCCAGGTTGGCGCATAAAATGGCGCAGCGGTTCGGGTCGGTTCCCGCCAGTTCAACCATGGCAATGGCTGCCGGAACGGACTCAATGGTGCTGGTTCCCGCGCCAATCAGCTGATAAATCTGCTCGCTGGCAGAGTCGATACCGTTGGCTTCCCGCACGGTCTTAAGCGCCAGCTCAATACGTGCCGCCAGCGATGCGCTAAAGGTGGTGGTTTTCGCCTCCTGCGCATAGCGGGCGATACCCGGCAGCGCGTCGACGATGTTCTGCCAGCTTTCGCCGTCGATAGCGCGAGAAACTGCCCAGGTAATCACCACCGCGCCGGCAATGGCGAGGTCCGATTTATGGGTCGGGCTGGAGGCCAGCGCCACCTGCCCAACAAAGTGTTCCAGACGCGTGGCCGGGAGCAGGCAGCCCAGCGGGGAGGCGCGCATCGCCGCCCCGTTGGTTACGCCGTTGTTTTCCAGTTCGCTGACCGGCTTTCCGTCGCGAATCGCGTTTAGCGCGATTTTGGAGGTCGGGCCGAGCACGTTCTTATTGAACGCGTCGAAATCGAGCGCCCAGTTAAGGATATGTTTGCCGATAACGTCCGCGTTAATGTCTCCCTCACACTCAATAATCGCATCCGCCAGGCACAGCGCCATGGAGGTATCGTCAGTGAACTCTGCCTGTTTGAAATAGCAGGCCGCATTATTCTCTGCCGGGCCGGGTAAAAAGCGGTCGATCCAGCCGAAGTGCGCCTTGACGCGCTTTCTTGGCCACAGCTCCGACGGCATGCCCATCGCATCCCCTAACGCCTGCCCGTATAGGGCACCGAGAACACGTTCTTGTTTCATTTAACTTCCCCTTGTGTCAGCGCGGTATCGCCATCAATCACCTCAATTGCGGCGATCTCTTTATCCGATTCGCGGAAAAACAGCATAAACAGCACGGCAATCACGGCAATCATGATTGCGCCAAACACCCACATTCCGGCCCAGTTGAAGGTCAGCCCGTTCACCGGCTCTTTGTATGCGAACATTTTTTCCATCATTACGCCGCCCAGGCGGTAACCCAACAGGCTACCAAAGCCCTGGCAGCACAGCGTAATCAGGCCCTGCGCGGCGGTGCGCATATGCACCGGCGCTTTTTTATCCACGTAGATGTACGCGGTGACGTAGTAAAAGTCGTAGCTCACGCCGTGCAGCAGAATGCCGAGGAACAGCAGGGCGTAGGTGAAGTACTGTTCCGCGCCGCCGTACACAAAGAACCCGTAGCGGATGGCGGCGGTAATCAGGCCCAGCAGTAAGACCTTCTTAATACCAAAGCGTTTGGTAAAGAACGGCAGGGCGAGCATAAAGAAGATCTCGGAGAACTGCCCGAGCGTCATCCAGCCGGTGGCGTTTTTCATCCCCACTTCGGTGAGGTAGCCGTTGGCGAAGATGTAATAGAAGGCCAGCGGCATAGCAAACAGGAACGAGCAGAAGAAGAACACCAGAAAGTTTCTGTCGCGCAGCAGGATCAGCGCATCCAGCCCCAGCATCACTTTGAAATCCAGCTTGCCGGTGCTCTTCGGCGGCGTGTTCGGCAGGAACAGGGCAAAGACACCGAGCAGGGCGGAGCTGGCTGCCGTCATCAGCAGCGGAATATTGGTATCGGAAATATCGCTGTAGCCCAGCATCTGCGGCAGAAAGCCGCACGCCAGCCCGGAGGCGATCCAGCCGATAGTGCCCATCACGCGAATGCGCGGAAAATCGGCCTCGACGTCGTCCACGTTAGCGAAGGCGATACTGTTGGTCAGCGCGATGGTCGGCATATAGGTCAGGGAATAAACCAGCAGCAGGGGGAAGAAGGTGCTGAACTGGTTTTGCTGCGCGGCGAAGTACATCAGAATGGCTCCGGCAAACATCAGCACCGCCAGCACTTTCTGCGCGGCGAAGAAGCGGTCCGTCAGCGAGCCGACCAGAATCGGGGAGAGGATCGCCGCAATGGCGGTACAGGCGTAAGACCAGCCAATTTCCCCGGCGGTAAACCCGCTTTTGCTCAGCCACAGCCACAGCGGCACAAACCACGCTCCCCAGATAAACCATTCAACAAACATCATGAATGACAGTTGGACTTTCGTTTTCATTTTTTAATCCTGCATGTCAGAGAGGGTACGCCTTTAACATACCACCGAATAATACCTTTTAAATACCTTTGTGGCGATTGTTTGATCAATGTAACAGTTTTGTTGTACACGAATCGAGCCAGCAGATTGTGCTGAAAAAGAATGCAAAAATTGGAAAATCGGTTAAGTCGGTACCAGGCTTAGTCTGCCCATCAATAATGGGACTGGATAAACACACACCGACACGACGTCGGACTTACGGGAGTATCACATGACTGATATTGCGCAGTTGCTTGGCAAAGACGCCGACAGCCTTTTACAGCATCGTTGTATGACCATTCCAGCCGACCAGCTGTATCTGCCTGGTCATGACTACGTTGACCGCGTGATGGTCGATAACAACCGTCCGCCTGCGGTCCTGCGAAACATGCAGACGCTCTACAACACCGGGCGGCTCGGCGGCACCGGGTATCTCTCTATTCTGCCTGTGGACCAGGGCGTAGAGCACTCGGCGGGCGCGTCCTTTGCGGCGAATCCCCTCTATTTCGATCCGAAGAACATTGTTGAGCTGGCGATTGAAGCGGGCTGTAACTGCGTGGCCTCCACCTACGGCGTGCTGGCCTCGGTTTCGCGTCGCTATGCCCACCGCATTCCGTTCCTCGTGAAGCTGAACCACAACGAGACCCTCAGCTACCCCACCGAATATGACCAGACCCTCTACGCCAGCGTCGAGCAGGCGTTCAACATGGGGGCGGTAGCCGTCGGGGCGACGATTTACTTTGGCTCTGAGCAGTCTCGCCGTCAGATTGAAGAGATCTCCGCGGCGTTTGAGCGCGCGCACGAGCTCGGCATGGTGACCGTGCTGTGGGCGTACCTGCGTAACTCGGCGTTTAAAAAAGACGGGGTGGATTACCACGTGTCTGCCGACCTGACCGGCCAGGCGAACCACCTGGCGGCAACCATCGGCGCGGATATCGTGAAGCAGAAAATGGCCGAAAATAACGGCGGCTATAAAGCGGTGAATTTTGGCTATACCGATGACCGCGTGTACAGCAAGCTGACCAGCGATAGCCCGATCGACCTGGTGCGCTATCAGCTGGCGAACTGCTATATGGGCCGCGCGGGGCTGATTAACTCCGGCGGCGCGGCGGGCGGCGATACCGACCTGTCAGACGCGGTGCGTACGGCGGTGATCAACAAACGCGCGGGCGGCATGGGGCTGATCCTTGGCCGCAAGGCGTTTAAGAAATCGATGGCGGACGGCGTGAAGCTGATCAATGCGGTGCAGGACGTCTATCTTGACAGCAAAGTAACAATTGCCTGACCTGGGGACGAAACGTAGGCCGGGTAAGGCGTAGCCGCCACCCGGCAATACCATCAGCGCAAAAGCACACAGTCCGGCGGCAGCCTGCACTGCAGCGCGCCGGGCAACACCTCAATGCGGAACTGCGTCCCGCTCAGCGGCTCTCCGTCGAGGTTAAAGGTCATTCCGTGCGGGGCATTTACCTCAAACCATGCGGATTTCCCGTCAATGATATTTGGGCTTTCTTCCGGCTGCGTCAGCGTGGTAAACAGCGCGGGCAGCAGGCCGTCGCCCGTGAAAATCCTCAGCTGCAGCTGACCGTCATCGATCAGCGCCTCCGGGCACAGCTGCTGACCGCCTCCCGCCTGGCGGCCATTGCCAATGCCGATCACCAGCGCGTCACCCTGCCACTGAAAATTCTCGCCGCGAATTTCGCAGCGGTCAGGCTTGAGGGTATCCATGCGCATCAGGCCGTGGATCAGGTACGACACGCCGCCCAGCGCTGCCTTCAGTTTTTCCGGCGTTTCGCTGGTGATGCGCGTGCCGAACCCGCCGGTCGCCATATTGATAAAGCAGGTTTTGTCATTCACCTGCGCGATATCCACGGCGGTAGCCTTGCCGAGGATCGCAAGCTGTAGCGCCTTCTCTAACGCCTCCGGGATCCCGGCGCTGGTGGCAAAATCGTTGGCGGTGCCGAGCGGTAAAATGCCCATCGCCGGGCGGTCTGTCGGCGGCAGGTCGATAAGCGCAGAGGCGATCTCGTTGATGGTGCCATCGCCGCCGCCGGAAATGACTGTGCTGACGCCAAGCCCGAGGGCTTCATTGATATAGCGTGCCGCGTCGCCTTTCTCCCACGTCACTCTGACGTGAATGCGTGCGCCGTCGTCACGCAACCCCTGAATGGCCTGACGCAGCAGATCGTTGCCTGCACTTTTGCCGTTGAGAATCAATAAACTGTCTGGATAGGTTGCCATCCGCGCTGCTCCCTTTTTTAGCGTTAGTAACAGTGTATAGCAGAGCGGGAAAAAGCGGGTAAGAACACGATGAAAGACAAAAATATGGCTTCGGAAAGGGGGGGGATATCCCCTATGAGGCGTTTACCTTTTATAGGCCGATCTCTCAATTGACTCTTACTGTCAACGTTTGAGTCCTGCCATTTGCCTGTTCTCAATCTTCAACTGCTTACGCCACACCCGATTATGTAGCGTTAGCGCAATTGAGCGGTAAAAGACTGATGTATTCATCCACACAATGTTCAGGCAGAAAAATCCCAGGCCTAACAAGGAGGTTATCTGCGGTGTGTAATTTTCTACAGCGCTGAATAAAAGCGAAATCCACGTCCAGAGAAAATAAACGATGCTCATCACGCCAGTCAGTGTAATAACAGAAATATGCAGCTTATATCCTATTAAGGACCCTCTGGCAGTTAAAAACATAGTGCTCATCACTACCATGCAATACACCACTGCTGCAAAGAATACCCCCATCATAACCTTAAATTCAGGTAAACCAAGCAGGCGAAAGAGCAAAATCCAGACAGAAACTTGTAGCAAAGCGTAGCAAAAAATAGTGAGTAAGGTACTTATTGCTAATGGAATGCCTGTCATATGTACACCCACAGGAACACCGAACTGATCTTTTAAGCGATCTTTCAATGATTCAAGCCTTTGGCGATCGTCAGTCGCCATTTCACCTGTTATCACAGTGCTTAATGCCAGGCTCTTCTTGATATAATTTATCATGTCCGGTTTAATAACTTCCTGTAAATGAAAAAGACTGAATCAAACCAAAAACGTATTTACCAGATTGTGTAATATTCTGAGGATTCCGGATTGTACCCGAGACAGCACTGCCAACAAACGCTGAGGAGTTTGAAATAGCATTCAATAGCTCACGCTGTAAGAGCTGCTGTAGCGCTTCTGAAGGATAGCGTTTAGGGTAAACCCCGGCTTTCATCGCTGCTTTAACGCCTGAATTCGAGATTCCGGGATTTCGGATACGAATGATTTCCTCAGTTAACCGCGTGCGATCCGCTCGGCTCATTTTTTGTAATAACGAGAGTAAGCTTTCAGACGTAGAGCGATTAAGCAGGCGATAGGTTAATACAGCGCTTTTCAGACCCGCAGCGGCCCCGGCAAGTGATATCGCATCGAGAGCAGTATTGGTTGCGGTGTACCACTCCTGGGAATCCATCCAAGCAACATAGTCATTATGGTTCATGGCAATAAGCGACAAGCGGCCAAGCCCGTTTGCACACTGAATTCCTGTTGCTACACCACCAGCGACAATCACAGCGGCAACAGCACCGGAAGAACCTGCGGTGAGAGGAATGGCCATACCTGCGCCTGCAGCAAGAACGACAGTGAGAATGGCAGCTCCGCAAGAAATCGCCGTAGAACCAATTTCAGTTGCGAGTGAAGGTGACTGAATCGTCGTCGTCGTTGCCTGGATAGGATTACTTGATGAAGCGTTTACTTTAGTGATGACGACATGACTTACCGAGCTTTCGTTTGGCGATGCAATTCGTCTTGAGGGTCTCACTAACCACTGACGCGCACCGTCTGAGTAGATGATCCCAACCTGGCTAAAGTTACGGCTACAGTCTAACTGACTGGCAAGAGCGGTGAAATTTATATCGCCGCCGGAGGCAAGACCCAGACTGCGTGCGAGTGCGTAATCCGGAATATCCTTTGAAATCTGACCAGGAAATGTCATATCTACTCTCCGTCCGTGTGAAATCGTATATCGCTAAGAAATTAAGAGTAAGGGGCATGTTGTGGACGGGGATTAGGAATGATCCGAATAACGCGTTATCCCGCCAGCTCCACGAAAAGTTGTGATGAACGTCATACACCCGCCCGATTTTCGTAAAAGATATTCCAGCAGAATCTGTCACGAATCAACACCCTTCATTTGGTGGGGCAATGCATTCTCATTCTTAATAAGTGGAATGAATGGTACAAAAAAATAAGCCCGCGTAAGGGAGATTACGCAGGCTAAGGAGGTGGTTCCTGGTACAGCTAGCATTTATGGGTTATGTTTTTCAGCGGGGGGATAATACCCGTATTGAACGAAGCGGTATGTGATCCGATTCTAAGAATTATCCCACCGTGAAAAAATTTCCCTGATTGACTATTTGCCGTGCGGATTTCGGGTGCTTTCACCGTTGAAGTTACGCATCAGCAGCGCGAACTTCAGCTCCACCTCTTCCGGCACCGGCAGCCAGACGGTATGACCGTCGCCCGGCGCCACGTCAATCGCTTCGCCTTTGCCGTTTTCCAGATGCTCCAGCGTGAAGTTCATGTTGCCCTGCGGGGTCATCAGCTCCAGGCTGTCGCCTTTGGTGAACTTGTTTTTCACCGCCACGGCCGCCAGCGCGCCCTTACGCTCGCCGGTAAAGTCGCCGACAAACTGCTGGCGGTCGGAAACGGAGTATCCGTGCTCGTAGTTGTGGTAGTCGTCGTGGGTATGACGGCGCAGGAAGCCTTCGGTATAGCCGCGGTGCGCCAGGCCTTCCAGCGTTTCCAGCAGGCTGGTATCGAACGGTTTACCGGCTGCCGCATCGTCGATGGCTTTACGGTATACCTGCGCGGTGCGCGCGCAGTAGTAATAGGATTTGGTGCGGCCTTCAATCTTCAGAGAGTGCACGCCCATCTGCGTCAGGCGCTCGACGTGGGCGATGGCGCGCAGGTCTTTCGAGTTCATAATGTAGGTGCCGTGCTCGTCTTCAAAGGCGGTCATGTACTCGCCCGGACGTTTGGCTTCTTCAATCATAAACACGCTGTCGGTTGGCGCGCCGATGCCCAGCGTTGGCTCAACGTTGGTCACCGGGATCGGCTCATGCTTGTGGACGATGTTGCCGACGTCGTCCTCTTTGCCTTCCTGGACGTTATATTCCCAGCGGCAGGCGTTGGTGCAGGTGCCCTGGTTCGGGTCGCGCTTGTTGATGTAGCCGGAGAGCAGGCAGCGGCCGGAGTAGGCCATGCACAGCGCGCCGTGAACGAAGATTTCGATTTCCATATCCGGCACCTGGGTGCGGATCTCTTCGATCTCTTCCAGCGAAAGTTCGCGGGACAGAATGACGCGGGTCAGCCCCATCTGCTTCCAGAACTTCACCGTCGCCCAGTTGACGGCGTTAGCCTGAACGGAGAGGTGAATATCCATCTCCGGGAAGTTCTCCCGAACCAGCATGATTAAACCCGGATCCGACATGATCAGCGCGTCCGGCCCCATGTCTACCACCGGCTTCAGGTCACGGATGAACGTTTTCAGCTTGGCGTTGTGCGGCGCGATGTTGACCACCACGTAGAATTTTTTGCCCAGGGCATGCGCTTCGTTGATGCCGAGCTGCAGGTTCTCGTGGTTGAATTCGTTGTTACGCACGCGCAGCGAGTAGCGCGGCTGGCCCGCATACACGGCGTCGGCGCCGTAGGCGAAAGCGTAACGCATATTTTGCAGCGTTCCCGCCGGGGAAAGGAGTTCCGGTTTAAACATGTTTGTTCTCGTTCTGATGACAGGTCAGATTCGCATGCACCAGGTGCAGCGGTAAGGGGATATCCCCCACTTTAAGGGCGGGCATTGTAGCGCTGCGGGGCAGGGAGGTAAAGATTGAATTATTATTTAATTTAGCCGTAAAGTTAATTACGGCTAAATTTGCATTGTTATTTATTTCTTTCTGATGTGATTTTTATTTTGAATTGCTGTTGTAGGTATTTTAGATGCCATCTCATTTCTCTGGCTTCAAGTTCTGATACTTTATTTCCTTCGATAACACTTAGCACGATTGAATATAGCGTGTACAGGTCTCTCACTTCTGCATTAATTTGTTCCAGAGGATGTATGTCAAATTCGTAAAGTATCAGGTTGAAATAATCAAGGGTTGAATTCTTGTTTCGATGATGATTATTTTGTGCTCTGTGAAAAGAGAACATGGAACGAATCATTCTTGCTATATAAATCCAGTCTCTAATAAATGAATTGGTTGCAGTGCTTTCGTTATTAAGATAAAGTGGTGGTATTCTTTCGGAAAGAATAATGGCTATATTATCATCAGAAAATTTTTCTTGGATCTTAGCATTTATTTCCGATTGCTCACTCTCTCGATTATCAATATATCTAAAGTCAACCAATATTTGAGCATCTTTATCAACATTAAAATAGTGATGTAAAAAAGGATGGGTGGTTAATTCTTCCATCATTCTTATACGCTTACGGTAATGGTCACCGTGACGCTTATTTACTATTTCTATGATTATAATTTCTTTTTTGTCTTTGCTAATTGCAACTAAATCAAATGGAAAATTTTTATATGAAGGTGTTCTTGGTGAGTCTTCATAAACAGCATACTCTTTTAAAATATATTCTGTTTTAATTAATTCAAGTTGATAATGGTAATAATTATAATAGTTTACCATAGTTTTCCCCCATTGCATTTATATTTTTCAAGTTTAATTAAGGTAATATATTCTGCAGGCGAGTTGTTTTCTCTCATTTCTAATATTTTAGCAATTGAGGGAGCTAGGGATAATGGTACGACAAGGGATTTTCCAGGCCCCTTCACGAATCGCTCAGCAATAATGCGCGTTATTTGCCTGTCATTCTCCATGACTACCGGAGCTAGGGCATCAATGGTAAATTTAAGTCCGTTGTCTACGTCTGAATAGGAATTGTTATGTGGGAAATAAAATATTTTAAAAGTTGTCTTATACTTAACCTGCATGCCAGTATATCCTGCTCTTGCAGAATTAAAAACTTTCGATTGCCAGATTGCCTTCAAAGATTTAGGGCCTTTCCTGTTAACCGTGGCTGGTCGGCCAAAGACGATCATTTCCAAAAGATTATCTGCCATGATATTTCCTTAAAGAAAAAAATAGAACCAGACTTCTTTTCTGTATTGTTTAAAAATGTGTGACTGTACTATACATAGCTGTAAAGCATCGTTAATCACATTATCCTGCACGCGTCCGCTTCCCAGCGGTACCCCACGCCGTACACCGCGCGGATAAACGACTGCTCGGCGTCCAGCGCCTCCAGCTTGCGGCGCAGGTTTTTGATATGGCTGTCGATGGTGCGGTCGGTCACCACGCGGTAATCGTCGTACAGGTGGTTGAGCAGCTGCTCGCGGGAGAACACTTTCCCCGGCTCGTGGGAGAGGGTTTTCAGCAGGCGGAACTCCGCGGGCGTCAGGTCCAGCAGCTTGCTGCGCCAGCTTGCCTGGAAGCGGCTTTCATCGACTATCAGCGGGCTTTCGGCGTCCAGCACCTGGAGCTCGCGCTGCGGCCTGCAGCGGCGCAGAATGGTCTTCACGCGGGCGACCACTTCACGCGGGCTGTAGGGCTTGCAGATGTAATCGTCCGCGCCAATTTCGAGCCCCAGCAGGCGGTCAATCTCCTCAATTTTGGCGGTGACCATGACGATCGGCACGTCGGAGAAGCGACGGATTTCCCGGCACAGGGTCAGGCCGTCAACGCCCGGCAGCATTAAATCAAGCAGGATCAGGTCCGGCGGCGTCTGGCGCACGTATGCCAATACCTGGTCGCCGTGGCGGATGAGTGACGGCGCGTAGCTGGCCGCGCGTAAATAGTCGATCAGCAGCTGCCCCAGCTTGGGTTCGTCTTCCACAATCAAAATGCGCGGCGTGTTTTCGTCAATCGGTAACTCGGTCATGCTTCTCTCGATAAATCCCGTTCCAGAGGTAACTCTACTGTAATGCTAACCCCGCCAAAAGGCGAATGGGCGGCGCGGATCGTGCCATTATGCGCCTCGACGATGTTAACGCAAATCGCCAGCCCCAGGCCGGATCCGCCGCTGGCGCGGTTGCGGGAGCCTTCGGTGCGGTAGAAACGTTCAAACAGTTTTTCCAGCTGCGCGTCCTGTACGCCGGGGGCAGAATCCGCGAAGGTGAGGGCAAAGCGCCCGTTTTCCTGCCTGCCGGAGATATGCAGCCCGCCGCCGCTGTCGGTGTAGCGCAGGCTGTTTTCCAGCAGATTGTTGAACAGCTGCATCAGCCTGTCTTTGTCGCCAAACACCACCGCGCTGTCCGGCAGGGAGAGATCGATTTTCAGGTTTCGGCTGGCAAACCGCTCGCGGAAGGCGCCGCTGATCACCTCCAGTATATTAATCACGTCCACCGGCGCTTTCTGGTAGGCCAGCGCGCCTTCGTCAGACATGGAGAGCTGGTGGAGATCGTCCACCAGCTTGGTGAGCGTGCCCACCTCCGCCTGTAGAGAGGCCACCGATTCGGGCGTAAACTGGCGCACGCCGTCCTGAATGGCTTCCAGTTCGCCTCGCAGCACCGCCAGCGGCGTGCGCAGCTCGTGAGAAATGTCGGCCATAAAGTCGCGGCGCATCTGCTGGTTCTTCTCCAGCGTGCTGGCGAGCTGGTTAAAGTCCTGCGCCAGCTTGCCGAGTTCGTCCTGGCTGCGGGTATCGACGCGGGTGGTGAAATCCCCGGCGGCCAGCCTGTGCGTGCCTTCCACCAGCCGTTTTACCGGGGCGAGCAGACCGCGCGCCAGCGGAAAGGTGGCGAGCGCGGCGAGCAGGGTGGAGAGGGCGACAATCAGCCAGCTGGTCCGGCGCTGCTGGCGGTCAAAGTTGATGTCGGTGTTGCGCGTCAGGCGCTCCACCGGGGAGGCGATAACCCAGCCGACGATGGCGTTATTGACCTTAATCGCCCGCCGGGTGCCGTCCGGCGGTATCGGCGCGCGCGGGCCAACCAGCGTGCGCATCTCCTGGTCGATTACCCAGAACTGCGTGCGCCAGCCGTGCGGCGGCATGCCCGGGCCCGGACGATCGTCACCGGTATCGTGCTCCAGCGAGCGCAGGATCTGGAAAATAAAGCGGTCGTTATTGCGAAGAAAACGCCAGTTGCCGTGCTGGGCGTACTGCTCGCCCAGCGCATCGCTTAAGCCCTGCAAGCGCTGTTCATTGCCATGCTTGATGTAATCGATAAAGCCGCGCTCGAAGCTGATCCGTACCGCCCAGTGCATGGTGATCAGCAGGACGATACAGGTGGCAAATATCGCCACGAAGAGCTTGCCGGTTATGCCCGGTCGCCAGAATTTCATGAGCCACTCCTTTTGCCGCGCCGAATCACGACGTTCTTGCTGGTATCATCCGGCACGCGGGCGAAGATGACAGCGGGCAGGGCGATGATAACCGCCATGCTGAGGTAGGTATACATAAAGACCTGATGCGCCACCGGCGTATCGACGCTGAGATGGTGCTGGCCGTACATGCCGAGCAGTAAACCGGCGAGGGTCACCCCAACGCTCATGGAGAGCTGCATGATCATCGACAGCAGGCTGTTGCCGCTGCTCGCCAGATCGTCCGGGAGGTCCTTCAGCGTCAGGGTATTCATCGACGAAAAGCGCATGGAGTTGACGATCCCCTGGCAGAACAGCACCAGCGGCAGAACGTAGTACCAGCCCATGAGCGCCACGGCCATAAACAGCAGGCTGACCAGCGCCAGCCCCAGCGTGGCGGTCACCAGCACGTGACGGTAGCCAAAGCGGTTCACCACCTGCACCACGATGCGCTTCATTCCCATGCTGCCGAGCACCATCGGGATCATCATCAGGCCCGCGTGAAACGGCGAAAATCCCATGCCAATCTGCAGGAACACGGGCGTCATAAACGGCAGCATGCCGCTGCCGACGCGTCCGGCGAAGCTGCCGAACAGCCCGAGACGGTAGGTAGGGTTTTTAAACAGGTTCAGGCTGAACAGCGCCTTATCGTTACCGCTGGCGTGCCGCAGATACCACAGTATGGCGGTAACCCCGAGCGCGATCAGCAGCCCGAGCGTCAGGGGCGAAATCCCCAGCCCTTTTTGCCCGTCCAGCGCCAGGGTAAGCGTAGCCATGCCCGCCGCCAGGAGGATAAAGCCGAAGAAATCAAAGCGCCGCGTCTGCATTTTGTAGTTCGGCATCAGCGTCAGGGTGGCGATGGCGCCGATGATGCCAACGGGAAGGTTGATTAAGAAGATCCAGTGCCAGGAGGCGTACTCCACCAGCATGCCGCCGAGCGCCGGGCCCAGCAGCGGCCCCACCTGGCCGGGCAGGGTGACAAAGGTCATCGCCGCCATGTACTGCTCGCGCGGCACAATCTTCATCACCGTTAACCGCCCGACGGGCACCATCATCGCCCCGCCAACGCCCTGCAGCACCCGCGCCATCACCAGCTGGTCGAGGGTACTGGCCTGCGCGCAAAACAGCGAGCCGGTGGTAAACAGCACGATGGCGGTAAAGAAGATATTGCGCACGCCCACCTTGTCCGCCAGCCAGCCGCTGGCGGGCAGCATCACGGCCACCGTCAGCACGTAGGCAACAATCACCATATGCATGTGCAGCGGGCTCTCCCCCAGGCTTTTGGCCATGGAGGGGAGGGCGGTATTGACGATGGTCGTATCCAGCGACTGCATAAAGAAGCCGAAGGCGACGATCCATAACTGCCAGCGAACGTTAGCGGGGAGATCGGTCATTTACTCGGTCACCGTGGTTCTGTTTTTACGCTTAAAGCGCAGCCGCAGGCGGTCGAAGAACAGATAGACCACCGGCGTAGTGTACAGGGTCAGCAGCTGGCTCATCACCAGGCCGCCGACGATGGCGATCCCCAGCGGCTGGCGCAGCTCGGAGCCGTCGCCGCCGGAAATTACCAGCGGCAGCGCGCCAAACAGCGCCGCCAGAGTGGTCATCATAATTGGACGAAAACGCAGCAGGCAGGCCTGGAAGATCGCCTCTTCCGGCGAGAGGCTGCCGTTGCGCTGGGCGTCCAGCGCGAAGTCGACCATCATAATCGCGTTTTTCTTCACGATGCCTATCAATAGCATAATGCCGATGAGCGCGATAAGGCTGAACGGCGCGCCGAACAGCTCCAGCGCCAGCAGCGCACCCACGCCCGCCGACGGCAGCGTCGAGAGGATGGTCAGCGGGTGAACGTAGCTTTCATACAGCACGCCCAGCACAATATAGACCGTGGCGATGGCGGCCAGAATCAAAATCACCTGCGAGTTCATCGTCTCCTGGAACACCTGCGCCGTTCCGGCAAAGCTGCCGCGCACGGTGGACGGCACGCCGAGCTGGGTCATCGCGCGGTTGATTGCATCGCTGGCTTCAGACAGCGACGAACCGGCGGGCAGGTTGAAGGAGATGGTCGACGCCGCCGACAGCCCCTGGTGATTGACCGACAGCGGGGCGTTGGCTGGCCGCCAGCTGGCGAAGTACGAGAGCGGAATCGCCTTGCCGTCGCTGTTAATCACAAACATTTTGTCCAGGGCGCTGATGTCCTGGGTGTAGCGCGGGTCTACCTCCATCACCACCTTGTACTGGTTCATCGGCTGGTAGATGGTGGAAATTTCGCGCTGGCCGAAGGCGTTGTTCAGCAGGCTGTTGGCGGCCTCCACGTTAATGCCCAGACGCGACATGGTTTCGCGGTCGTAGGTCAGGGCCATCTCGGCGCCGTTGTCCTGCTGATCGGAGTTGACGTCCGCCAGCTCCGGCAGGGCGGCCAGCGCCTTGCGGATTTTCGGCTCCCACTCGCGCAGGGCGGCTAAGTCGTCCGAAAGCAGCGTGTACTGATAGCTGGCGTTCGCCTGACGCCCGCCAACGCGGATATCCTGAACGGCCATCAAAAACAGGTTGGCCCCCGGCTCTTTGGCGAGCTTCACCCGCAGGCGGTCAATCACCTGCTGGGCGGTTTCGTTGCGTTCGCCGCGCGGTTTGAGGGTAATAAACATCATCCCGCTGTTGACGCGCGACCCGCCGGTAAAGCCGGTGACGTTATCCACGGCCTTATCTTCACGAATGATCTTCATAAAGTCCTGCAGCTTGCCGCGCATCGCCTGGAACGAAATGCTCTGGTCCGCCTGAATGCCGCCCATCAGCACGCCGGTGTCCTGCTCCGGGAAGAAGGTTTTCGGGATGGTGATGTACATCCAGACGTTGAGCACGATGGTGCCGATGAGCACCAGGCCGACCAGCCGGGTGTGGTTCAGCACCCACTTCAGCGATTTGCCGTAGCCTTCCTGCATCGCCACCAGGACGCGGCCAAAGCCTTTGCGGCGCGGCTGAGCGTGCGGCCTGCTGCGCTTGAGCATCCAGCCGCACATCATCGGCGTCAGCGTCAGGGAAATCACCAGCGAGATGCCGATGGCGACCGAAAGCGTGACGGCAAACTCGCGCAGCAGGCGGCCCGGCAGGCCGCCCATCAGCAGCAGCGGCAGAAACACCGCCACCAGGGACAGGCTCATGGAGAGCACCGTAAAGCCCACCTCGCGCGTCCCCTGCAGCGCGGCCTGCAGCGGCTTCACGCCCGCTTCCAGATGGCGGGAAATGTTTTCCAGCACCACGATGGCGTCATCCACCACGAAGCCCGTCGCAATCGTCAGGGCCATCAGCGACAGGTTGTTGAGGCTGAACCCGCACAGGTACATGGCGGCAAAGGTGCCGATCAGCGATACCGGCACGGCCACCGCCGGGATCAGCGTCGCGCGGCCGGACCGCAGGAAAAGGAAGACCACCAGGATCACCAGCGCGACGGAGATAATCAGCGTCTGCTCCACCTCCTCAAGCGAGGCGCGAATGGTCGGGGAACGATCCTGGGCAATTTGCAGATCGATCGCGGCCGGGATGGTCTCCTGCAGGGCCGGGAGGCGGGCGCGGATGCTGTTCACCGTCTCGATAATGTTGGCTTCCGGCAGCTTGCGGATCATCAGCAGAATGGCGGGTTTGGCGTTGGTCATCCCCGCGTTGCGCACGTCCTGCACCGAATCGGTGACGCTGGCGACGTCGCTTAAGCGCACCGCCGCGTCGTTGTTGTAGTGAATAATCAACGGCTGATATTCGGCGGCCGTTTTCAGCTCGTCGTTGGTGTGGATCTGCCAGCGGTGGCTGCTGTCCTCGAGCGCCCCCTGCGGTTTGCGCACGTTGGCGTTGCTGATAGCGGAGCGCACGTCGTCCAGCGATACGCCCTGGTTGAACAGCGCCTGCGGGTTTAAGCCCACGCGCACGGCGGGCAGGGAGCTGCCGCCGACGCTCACGTCACCCACGCCGTTAATCTGCGAGATCGTCTGCGCCAGCTGGGTAGACGCAAAGTCGTAAAGCTGTCCCTGCGAGTAGGTGTCCGACGTCAGCGTCAGGATCATGATCGGCGCGTCGGACGGGTTGGCCTTGCGGTAGGTTGGACGGCTCGGCATGCCGCTCGGCAGCAGGCTTTGCGCGGCGTTGATGGCCGCCTGCACGTCGCGCGCCGCGCCGTTAATATCCCGGTCGAAGCTGAACTCCAGAATGATGCGCGTGCTGCCGAGCGAACTGCTGGAGGTCATTTCGTTGACCCCGGCAATCCGCCCGAGGGACCGCTCCAGCGGCGTGGCGACGGATGACGCCATGGTTTCCGGCGAGGCGCCCGGCAGCGAGGCGCTGACCATGATCACCGGGAAATCCACCTGCGGCAGCGGCGCCACCGGCAGCAGCCGGAAGCCCAGCACGCCGCAGAGGGTAATGGCGAGCGAGATGAGGATCGTCGCCACCGGACGATAAATGAAGAGGGCGAAAAACTTCACTTATGCCTCCTCTTCACGTTTCGGGAAGCGGCTTTTGGCCCACAGCGCCAGGCGGTCAAACAGCAGATATATCACCGGCGTGGTGAACAGGGTTAATACCTGGCTCACCAGCAGACCGCCGACCATGCCGATCCCCAGCGGACGGCGCAGCTCCGCCCCGACGCCGGTGCTGAGCATCAGCGGCAGCGCGCCCAGCAGGGCCGCCAGCGTGGTCATCAGGATCGGACGAAAACGCAGCAGGCAGGCCTGGAAAATCGCATCCCGTGGCGACATGCCCTGCTCGCGCTCGGCGGCCAGGGCGAAGTCGATCATCATGATGGCGTTTTTCTTTACGATCCCGATAAGCAGGATAATGCCGATAATGGCAATGACGTCCAGCTCGCTGCCCGCCAGCATCAGCGCCAGCAGCGCCCCCACGCCCGCGGTCGGCAGGGTAGAGAGGATGGTGATCGGGTGGATAAAGCTCTCGTACAGCACCCCGAGCACGATGTACATCGCCACGACCGCCGCGACGATAAGCCAGATGGTGTTGCCCAGCGCGGCCTGGAACGCCAGGGTGCTGCCCTGGAACTGGGTCTGGATATCGGACGGGAAGCTGAGCGCTTTTTCAGCCGCCTGAATGGCCTCCACCGCTTCGCCGAGAGAGTAATTGTTCGGCACGTTGAAGGAGATGGTGGTGGACGGGAACTGATCCAGATGGTTAATCGACAGCGGGGTATAGCGCTCCTCCACCGTGGCGATAGCGCTCAGCGGCACAATCCCGCCGTCTTTGCTGGTCAGGCGCACCGAGTCCAGCCCCGCAAGGCCGGGCGTGTTCTCCGTGTTGTGCTCCAGCACCACGCGGTACTGGTTCGCCTGGGTGTAGATGGTGGAGATCAGGCGCTGCCCGAAGGCGTTATACAGGGCGTTATCCACGTCCGCCATGGTAATGCCGAGACGGCTGGCGGTATCGCGGTTGACGTTCACGTACGCCGCCAGGCCTTTGTCCTGCCAGTCGCTGCTGACGTCGGCGAGCTGCGGCAGGGTGTTAAGCTTATTCACCAGCTGCGGCACCCAGGTGCTGAGGGCATCCAGCGAGGTGGCCTGCAGCGTGAACTGATACTGCGTGCGGCTGACCTGGGTATCAATGGTCAAATCCTGTATCGGCTGCAGGTAAAGCTCCACGCCCGGCACGCGCGCGACGGCGCTTTGCAGCCGCTCAATGACGGCGTTGACGCGATCGTCGCGCTCGTCCAGCGGCTTGAGGTTGATCTGCAGACGCGCGCTGTTGAGCGACGGGTTGGTGCCGTCGACGCCCACGTAGGAGGTCAGGCTCTCGACCGCCGGGTCCTTCATGACGATCTCAGACACCTGCTGCTGGCGCTGGGCCATGTTGGCGAAGGAAACCGACTGCGGGGCCTGAAGCGTGCCCTGAATAATGCCGTTGTCCTGGATGGGGAAGAAGCCTTTCGGAATGAAAATCCACAGCATCACGCTGAGCGCCAGCGTGCCCAGAGCCACGCCGAGCGTGGCCCAAGGATGGTTCAGCACTTTCGCCAGCACCCGACCGTAGGCGGCAATAATGCGCTCGAACATCCGCTCGGAGGCGCGCGAGAAGCGGTTTTGCCTGCGCAGGGACGCGTGGCTCAGCATGCGGGCGCACATCATCGGCGTCAGGGTCAGCGACACCACGGCGGAGATCAGAATGGCTACCGCCAGCGTCACGGCAAACTCGCGGAACAGCCGCCCGACGATATCGCCCATAAACAGCAGCGGGATCAGCACCGCAATCAGCGAGAAGGTCAGGGAGATAATGGTAAAGCCGATCTCGCCCGCGCCCTTCAGCGCCGCCGCCAGCGGTTTTTCGCCTTTCTCGATATAGCGCGAGATGTTCTCGATAACCACGATGGCGTCGTCCACCACGAAGCCGGTGGCGATGGTGAGCGCCATCAGCGTCAGGTTATTGATCGAAAAATCGAGGAACACCATCACCGCAAAGGTGCCGACCAGCGAGAGCGGCACGGCGACGGCGGGAATAATGGTCGCCGGGACGTTGCGCAGGAACAGATAGATGATCATCACCACCAGCGCAATGGCCAGCATCAGCTCGAACTGGGTGTCGGTCACCGACGCGCGAATGTTGGTGGTGCGGTCGGAAAGCACCTTCACGCTGACCGATTTCGGCAGGCTGTCGATCAGCTGCGGCAGCATGGTGCGGATGCTGTCGGCGGTTTCGATGATGTTAGCGCCCGGCTGGCGCTGGACGTTCATCACGATCGCCTGCTGCTTGTTGGCCCATGCGCCGAGCCAGCTGTTTTCCGCCCCTTGCTCCACCGTCGCCACGTCGCCCAGACGGACCGGCGCGCCGTTCTGGTAGGCGATTATCAGCTGGCGGTATTCATCCGCGGACTGCATCTGGTCGTTGGCGGAGAGGGTGACCGCGCGGGTCGGGCCGTCCAGCGAGCCTTTCGCCGAGTTGACGTTGGCACTGCTAATCGCGCTGCGGATGGTTTCGCTGGTCAGCCCCAGCGCGGCAATCGCCTGCGCGTTCAGCTTGACGCGCACCGCCGGGCGCTGGCCGCCTGCCAGCGTAACGAGCCCGACGCCGGACACCTGAGAAATCTTCTGCGCCACGCGCGTTTCAACCATGTCTTCGACCTGCGTCATCGGCATGGCGGAGGAGGTGACGGCCAGCGTCACGATCGGCGGATCCGCCGGATTCACCTTGCTGTAGACCGGCGGGTTAGGCAGGTCTGACGGCAGCAGGTTGGTGGCGGCGTTGATGGCGGCCTGCACCTCCTGCTCGGCGACGTCCAGCGACAGCGACAGCTGGAACTGCAGCGTCACGACGGAGGCCCCGCCGGAACTCTGGGAGGACATCTGTTTTAGCCCCGACATCTGCCCGAACTGGCGCTCCAGCGGGGCGGTAATGGCGGACGTGACTACATCCGGGCTGGCGCCGGGATACAGCGTCACCACCTGAATGGTCGGGTAATCTACCTCCGGCAGCGCCGACACGGGCAGGAAGCGGTAGCCGATAATCCCGGCGAGCAGGATCGCCACCATCAGCAGCGTGGTAGCGACAGGACGGAGGATAAACAGGCGTGACGGCCCACCTGTAGAGCCTGGGGGCATCACCTGCATCAGGATTTCACTCCCTGTTTCGCAGGTTCAACCACTTCCACTTTGGCCCCTTCGGTCAGACGGTCGATGCCGTCGGTGACCACGCGGTCGCCTGCGGAAAGGCCTGCGGCGATCACTACCGTCTGGCTGTCCTGAATACCGGTTTTCACCAGGTGCTTGCTGACCTTATTGTCGCCGTTAAGCACCCAGACGAAGTTACCCTCGTTACCCATCTGCAGCGCGGCGGTGGGGATCACCACCGCGTTCTCTTCGGTGGCAACCAGCATCCGCGCGTTCACGAACTGGTTCGGGAAGAGGGCATCGTCCTGGTTATTAAAGCGCGCCTTCAGCTTGATGGTGCCGGTAGTGGTGTCGATCTGGTTATCCAGGCTGAGCAGGGAACCTTCGCTGAGCTTCTGCTTGTTGGTGCGGTCCCAGGCTTCCACCACCAGGCCCTTTCCGGCTTTCTGCGCCTGCATGACTGTCGCAATGTCGCTCTCCGGCAGGGTGAAGACTAAATCAATCGGGTGAGTCTGGGTGATCACCACGATGCCCGTGGTGTCGCCGCTGGAGATCTGGTTGCCGATATCGACCTGCTTCAGGCCCACGCGTCCGTCAATCGGCGCGGTGATGCGGCTCCAGTCGAGCTGCAGCTGCGCGCTGGCGACGGCGGCCTCGTCGGCTTTGATGGTGCCCAGCGTTTCGCTGACCAGCGACTGCTGGGTGTCCAGCTCCTGACGCGAGACCAGGTTGGTTTTTACCAGCTGCTGATAGCGCGCTAAATCGCGCCGGGCGTTGGCAAGGGTGGCGTTGTCTTTCGCGAGCTGGCCCTGCGCCTGGGCGAGGGTGACCTTAAACTGGCTCGGGTCGATTTCCGCCAGCAGATCGCCGGCTTTAACCTGCTGACCTTCCTGGAAGTGGATCGCGATGAGCTGGCCGTCAACGCGGCTGCGCACCGTCGCGGTGTTGGCGGCGGTAATGGTCCCAAGTCCTGTAAGATAGCGAGGAACGGCTTTATTCACCGCCGTCGCCGCCTGTACAGGTGCAAGCGCGCCGCCGCGCATGCCGTGACGCCCACCGCCTGCCGGGCGCTGTGATGCGCTGTTGGCACCGGCGGGTGCGCCAGAGTTTGCGGATTGGCTGTGCCAGTACCAGGCGGCGGCAAGTGCCACCACAATGATGCCAGCGGCGATTGCCCAGCGGGATTTGTTACTGCCTTTCATCGTTATACGTTCTCATCCTGAAGACTTCGGGGAATGATACTAGTTTAGTCAGGCAACACAGCGGAAAAATGGAGGAAATATGGAAGACTGTCTGGAATTGTCTGAGTGTGGCGCTCTTTTTAGCCGGGTGGCGGCTTCGCCTTACCCGGCCTACAAGGTAAATGCAAACGGCAACGGATGTTGCCGTTTTTGGTGTTTGCACCCTCTCCCCGTGGGAGAGGGCCGGGGTGAGGGCAACAGACCGCACCGCAACAACACTAGCTAAACATCACCTGCGCCCAGCGCGCCAGCCCTGCGGTAACGGAGCCAAAGTCATCCCCACCGGCAATCGGAATGCCCGGCAGCTGTTCGGCCAGCGCTTTCTTGATCAGCGGCGAACGGGCGCTGCCGCCGGTCAGGTAGATAACGTCCGGCTTCTCCTTGCCGTTCTCCAGCGCCAGCTGCACCTGCTCCAGAATACGCTGCAGCGGCTGTGCGAGCGCCGTTTCCAGGCCGTCCTGCGAAATCGCGGTGGCCAGATCGTCGCTGATAAACGGCAGGGCGACCGCGTGCTCAGCGCGGTCGGAAAGGGCAATTTTGCTCTCCTCCGCGGTACGCACCACGCGGTAGCTGAGGCGCTGACGCCACACTTTGTACAGCAGCGCGACCTTATCGGCGTCCTGCGCGTCGCGCACCAGATCGTTCAGCAGGCGACCGTTGGCGGTGCTGTAAAAATCACTCTGTGCAGGCACGTCGTTGATGGCAATCGCGTTCCACCACGGCAGGATCGGCAGGGCGATGCCCTTTTCCGTTTGCCCGCCCATGCCGAGCAGCGGCATCAGGCTCTTGAAGGCCAGCGCGATGTCAAGATCGTTACCGCCCACGCGGCAGCCGCTGTGCCCGAGCAGGCTGTTTTCGCGATCGCGACGGCTATGCCACTGGGGGCCCATCAGCAGCAGCGAGCAGTCCGTCGTTCCCCCGCCGATATCCACGACGAGTACGCGCTTCTCTTCCGTCAGCGTGGCTTCAAAGTCCAGCCCCGCGGCAACCGGCTCATACTGGAACACCACGTCGCGAAAGCCAGCGCGGTGCGCCGCGCGTTCAAGGATCCCCTGCGCCTGCTGGTTAGCCTCGTCGCCGCCCAGCCCCTGGAAGTTGATCGGGCGGCCAATCACCGCCTGGGTAATCGAATCAGTGACCTGCGTCTGCGCCTGATTGCGAATATGCAGCATCATCGCGCACACCAGGTCTTCGAACATCGCCACCTGCTGCGGCTTCAGGCCGCTGGCGCCGAGAAAAGATTTTGGCGACTTAACGAAGTAGACCTCTTCGGGGTCTTCGATGTAGTGCCCGAGCGAAGAGAGACCAAACTGCACGCTGGACGGGGTAACGTCGATATCTTCCTCGCGGTTAAAGCTAACCGCCCGGCGCAGCAGCGCCTGGGTCTCAGCCGCCGTGGCCGGAACCTGATGGTGGCGGAACAGCCATTCGCTTACCGCTTCACGCGTCGGCGCGCAGAGCATTGAGGGCAGCAGCGTGCTCTCTTTTTCCATTTTCAGGAGCTGCGGCTGTCCGTTTTGCATAACCGCAACCGAGCAGTTTGCCGTACCGTAGTCGAATCCAATAAACACAATAAATCCCCATGCCGGTGAGAAGGGGCGAGACTTTAGCGGAATGCCTCTCCTGCGACAACAGGAATATGAAAGCAAGGCGCAACAGGACTTTTGCGTTTATCTTGAGGGGAACAAAAAAGGAGCAACGATGTATACCCTGACCTGGCTTCCCCCTTACGACTGGCAGTGGATGTTTGGCTTTCTTGGCGCGCGTGCGGTGACGGGCATTGAAACCGTCACGCAAGACGACTACGAGCGCAGTTTTGCCTGCGAAGGGCATCAGGGGATCTTCCGCGTGACGCCGGATATCGCCACCCATACGCTGACCGTGACGCTCAGCCCGGGGTTAATCCCGGTTGCGCAGACGTGCCTGGAACGCATAGAACGCCTTTTCGATCTCGCCTGTAACCCGCAGCACATCGCGGATGCGCTGGGCGATCTCGGCGCGGCGCGGCCAGGCTTACGCCTGCCGGGAGCGATGGATGCGTACGAGCAGGGCGTCCGGGCGATCCTCGGGCAGCTGGTGAGCGTGTCGATGGCGGCGAAGCTGACGTCGCGCGTGGTGGCGCTGTGCGGCGAACCGATCGCGGATTGTCCGGGGTATCGCTGTTTCCCGCCGCCGGAGGCGCTGGCGGCAGCGGACCCGCTGGCGCTGAAGGCGTTGGGCATGCCGTTAAAACGCGCGGAGTCGCTGATTCATCTGGCGCAGTCAGCCGTTGACGGGACGTTTCCGCTGACGCCGCCTGAAAACGTTGAGGCGGGCATGAAGGCGCTCCAGCAGCGTCCGGGAATCGGCCGCTGGACGGCAAACTACCTGGCCCTGCGCGGCTGGCAGGCGAAAGATGTGTTTCTGCCGGACGATTATCTGATTAAGCAACGCTTCGCCGGAATGACCCCCGCGCAAATTCGTCGCTATGCCGAGCGCTGGCGGCCGTGGCGCTCTTACGCGCTGCTGCACATCTGGTATACCGACGGCTGGACGCCGTCAGTTAATGGCGAAATAGCTGGCGTTGAGCAGTAGATCCAGCGGCTGCGGCTCGGCGATGGTGTCACCGTAGATAAAATCGATGCCGATACCGGAGAGCGTATCCATCATGATGGGCTGATTACACGGGCCCGCGATGGTTTTCATCCCCAGACGCTGGGCGTGGCCCTGAACAATGGTCACCGTCATCTCATCCATCAGGTTGCCATACACGTTGCTTACCACCTCTGCGTCCAGCATCAGATAGTCGGCCATATTGGCGCTCAGGTGGCTAAAGACGTTCATGTCGCGACCCACCTGGCTAAAGATGACGCGGCAGCCCGCCTGGCGAAGCTTTTGCAGACCCCGCTGCAGGTTCTGGTCCGTGCTGCACACCACGTCGACAGAGATGACCAGATGCAGGAGCCGGCCCGGCATGGGGCTTTTATCCAGCAGGTCGAGAAGTTCATCAACCAGCGTCACGCTGGCTAAGCCGGCCTCCGAGAGCGGCAGCGCCACCCCCATGCCTTTGCTGGCGACCTGTGCGGCAGAGACACGGAAAAATTCGCTAAAGATACGCCTGTCGAGGGCGTGCAGAAGCTCAGGCTCCGCCAGGCCCGAGCGGAAGGCGTGCTCTTCCAGCACTTCGCCCTGGCTGGTCCACAGACGAAACGACAGCAGCCAGAAATTACTGCTCTCCGGGATGCGCGGGGAGGCGACGCTGCGGGCAATCATCATCAGATGATTGTCCTTAATCATGTGCCACTGTTCATCAAGCGACATCATGCTGCGCGTGTGGTGATCCCGCTCCTGCTGGGGCTCGTACACCGTCACCATGCCACGGCCGCTGTTTTTCGAGGCGTAACAGGCAATGTCCGCCTGGGACATCACCTCCGACGCCTGATGGTTATTTTCATCAATCAGCGTGATGCCGGCGCTGGCGCCGATACGGTGCAGACGGCCTTCCCACGTAAAGTGATAGTCATTGATCGTATGGATCAGGCGACCGGCGATATAGCGCGCGCTTTCTATGTTGCAGTCCGGTAGCAGTAACCCGAACTCATCTCCCCCAAGACGCGCCAGCACGTCGCTGGAGCGGAGCATGGTCAACATCAGGGAAGCAAGCTCTCGCAGCAGGGCATCACCCGCCGCATGGCCAGCCGTATCGTTGACGGCTTTGAAGCGATCGAGGTCGATAAAGACCAGGGCATGACGCTGGCGCGTTTCGCGAACGGTCTGCAGGAGCCGTTTGAGATGGCTTTCGAAGCTGACCCGGTTTGCAAGATGGGTCAGGGCATCGTGGGAGGCGCTGTAGCTCAGCTGGCGCAGCATTTTGCGCGACTCGGTCACGTCCTGAATGACGATAACCGAGCCAATATTCTGCCCATCCAGCGTGCTGAGCGGCGTAATGCTGTAATGAATATCGAAATTTCCCCCGGTGCGGCAGTTCAGCACCACGTCCTGATCGATATCGGAACGGGACATATCGCCGCTGTGAATATTCTCCATCAGCGGCCCTTTTTCACCAAAGGTGATGTGCAGCACCTTCAGGATCGGCTGACCAATAGCTTCGGTCTGCAGCCAGCCGCTCATTTTCTCGGCGACCGGGTTCATAAAGGTGACGTTCATGTTGATATCGGTGCACAGCACCGCTTCACCGATGGAGTCGAGGGTAATGTGCAGACGCTCTTTTTCCTGGAAGAGGGCCTCGTTGAGCTGCTTAACTTCGGTCATGTCCATGTTGATGCCGAGCAGGCGTTCGACTTCACCCTGCTTGTTGAGCACGCGGTTCGCCAGGGAGCGAATATGACGCACGCCTTCCTTCACGCGGATGCGGAACTCCAGCTTGAAGGGCAGGCGGGAAATCAGCGAGTCGCGCAGCACCTGCTCAGCGTGGGCGCGATCTTCCGGCAGCATCGTGTCGTGCCAGAGTTGCCAGGTGGGCTTGATGTGCGGCGGGATCTCATAGAGTTCAAACATCCGCTTATCCCAGCTGATAATGTCGGGCTCCAGATCCCACTCCCAGATGCCGATGCCGCCCGCTTCGTTGGCGAGGGTAATGCGCTCCATCAGGCGTTTATTGACCCACTCGGTCTGCTTCAGATCGTTAATGTCTTCAATCTGCGCGATAAAATAGAGCGGCGAGCCGTCGGCATGACGCACGACGGAGACGGCAAGCAGCGCCCACACCACTTCCCCGTTGCGGGTGTAATAGCGTTTCTCGAGGGTATAGGTATTGATCTCGCCGTTGACCAGCTGTTCGAGCTGCTCGAGGTCGGTGTCCAGGTCTTCCGGCCAGGTGAGCTGCTGGAAGGTTAATGACTGGAGCTCCGTCTGGCTGTAACCGAGGAATGTGCACAGCGCCTTGTTAGCCTGAAGCCACTGTCCCTCAATGCTGACCAGCGCCATACCGATGGCGGAATACTCCATCGCGTTACGGAAACGCGCCTCGCTTTCGGTAATGTGTTTGCGTTCGGCGCGGAAGGCGTACATCACCATCGTCATCACGTTCGCGGGAAGCAGGAGCATCAGGAACGGCAGCCACGGCGCGTTCATCATTGGCCCTTCGTGCTGCGTGGTCAGGGCTGAAGGGTTATGGGCAATCATCAGCGAAACGACCATCACGGTGACCAGAAACACGAGGAATGCTTCCACCCGCGGCAGGCGCACGGCGCTCCACATGAGCAGGACGATCACGCAGGTAAAGGGCCACGGCAGCCAGGTAATGGCGGCCCAGCTCAGGGCTAACGTCACGGCCATGGTGGCCAGCGTTTCCACGAGCAATCGCGGATCCCGGTGGCGCAGCAGGTAATGGGGTTTAAACAGCAGCCCCAGCGGCACCAGCGCCAGCGCGCCAATGGATTCAGACAACACCCAGACGATAAAATTACGCAGCGGCTCGGAGCCGGGGACCAGCAAAGAGACCAGAATACCGCCCACCAGCGGCGGCACCAGCGCGCTGCCGATCGCGAGGCGGATCCAGTCGCTCAAATTTTGCAGCGGGTTATACCACGGGAGCAGTTTGCGCAGTAGCACTGCACCAATGATGGCCTCAATAACGTTAACGACGGTGTAGATGGGGTTTATCTCAGCCCAGGAGAACAACATCCACGAGGCCAGAATATTGCCGAACGAGCAGGCCAGGGCAATGCCCGGCCACATTTTTCCTGCATGGCGGTAAAACGCCACCATCATAATGGCGGTGGGGAACCAGAGCGGCGCCAGCAGGGTACCGAAGCGGGTGAGCTCCAGCGAAAATAAGGTAAAGATAAAGGTGACCAGGCCCAGACAGACAAGTCGTATTAAAGGATGTGGGGTGGTAACCAAAACCCGCTGGTATTGTTTATTCATTACCGCTTTATCCAGAGACGCCATGCCGTCAGGGAAGATGTCCGAACGCGTGAATTTAATAATTTGGTTTATGCTAGTACAAACAATTTACAATTCATATGGCGACCGCTCAGAATTTGACATCGCAGACTTATTAAATAGAGACGCCGAGAAAAAAAACGGTGAAACGCTGAAAAAACGTTCATTTAAATTTCACTCAGGGAATAAAACGTCACTTTTCGGCCCGTCTCGCAGAACCTGTGCATTCGACTGGTATCACGCCCGCGAAATCCCTATAATTGCCGCGTTTGACGCTCCGGCGTCGTCCTTCCTTAACATCCAGGTTAATCAGGTCGCTAAATTTATGACTGATAAGTCTCATCAGTGCGTCATTATAGGCATCGCCGGCGCATCGGCTTCAGGTAAAAGTCTAATTGCCAGTACGCTTTATCGCGAACTGCGTGAACAAGTAGGTGATGAGCATATCGGCGTCATTCCCGAAGACAGCTATTACAAAGATCAATCCCATCTGTCGATGGAAGAGCGCGTCAAAACCAACTATGACCATCCCAATGCGATGGATCACAGCCTGCTGTTCCAGCATTTAGAAGCGCTCAAGAGCGGTCAGGCAATTGAGCTGCCCGTTTACAGTTACGTAGAACACACCCGCACCCAGGAAACCATCCGCATCGAGCCGAAAAAGGTCATTATCCTTGAAGGTATCCTGCTGCTGACCGACGCGCGTCTGCGTGAATCCATGAACTTCTCGATTTTCGTCGATACCCCGCTGGATATCTGCCTGATGCGCCGCATCAAGCGTGACGTGAATGAACGCGGCCGTTCGATGGACTCGGTCATGGCGCAATACCAGAAGACGGTTCGTCCGATGTTCCTGCAGTTTATTGAGCCCTCCAAACAATATGCCGATATCATCGTGCCGCGCGGAGGGAAAAACCGCATTGCAATTGATATCTTAAAAGCGAAAATCAGCCAGTTTTTTGAATAAGCCGCGCGAATTGTGTACCGTTCAGAGATAACCTGGTTTTACCCTGAGCGCTTACCGCCTCAGGGTACGATGCATAAAAGGAGAAAGTGCCGTGCGTCTTTGCGATCGCGATATTGAAGCCTGGCTGGATGAAGGCCGTTTGTCTATTACCCCACGTCCACCTGTTGAGCGTATCAATGGCGTGACCGTTGATGTTCGGTTAGGGAATAAGTTCCGCACCTTTAGCGGCCACACCGCGCCGTTCATTGACCTTAGCGGGCCGAAGGACGAAGTCAGCGCCGCGCTCGATCGCGTGATGAGTGACGAAATCATCATTGATGAAGGCGAAGCCTTTTATCTGCATCCGGGTGAACTGGCGCTGGCGGTCACGTTTGAATCCGTCACCCTGCCTGCCGATCTCGTCGGCTGGCTGGACGGCCGTTCTTCGCTGGCGCGACTGGGGCTGATGGTTCACGTGACCGCGCACCGTATCGATCCAGGCTGGTCCGGGCGTATCGTACTGGAATTCTTCAATGCCGGTAAATTGCCGCTGGCGCTGCGTCCGGGCATGATGATCGGGGCGTTAAGCTTTGAACCTCTGTCAGGTCCGGCAGACAGGCCTTATAACCGTCGGCAGGACGCAAAGTATCGCGACCAGCAGGGCGCGGTGGCGAGCCGTATTGATAAAGACTGATCGTTAGTCCATTGAGGATGCCATGAGAAGAGTTCTGACAACGCTGATGATTTTGCTGGTGGTGCTGGTGGCTGGCCTTTCGGCGTTGGTACTGCTGGTTAACCCTAATGATTTCCGCACTTACATGGTGCGGGAGGTCGAGGCACGCAGCGGTTATCAACTGAAGCTTGACGGGCCGCTGCGCTGGCACGTCTGGCCGCAGCTCAGCATTCTCTCTGGCCGCATGTCGCTCACGGCGCCGGGGGCGTCCCAGCCCCTGGTGTCCGCAGACAACATGCGTCTTGATGTCGCGCTGATCCCGCTCATTTCCCATCAGCTGCAGGTTAATCAGGTGATGCTGAAAGGCGCGGTGATTCAGCTCACCCCACAATCCGAGGCCGTGCGTGACGTAAATGCGCCGGTTGCGCCGCGCGAAAATACCCTGCCTGATGAACCGTCCGATACGGGCTGGTCCTTTGATATCGGCAAGCTGAAGGTGGCCGACAGCGTGTTGGTTTTCCAGCATGAGCACCAGGAGCAGGTGACCGTCCGCAACATCAGCCTGCAGATGGAACAGGATGAACACCATCTTGCGTCGGTGGAATTTAGCGGGCGCATGAACCGCGATCAGCGCGATTTGACCCTGTCTCTGAACGCCAGCGTCAACGCCTCGGACTATCCGAATCAGCTTACGGCCGACATCCAGCAGCTGAACTGGCAGCTGACGGGAGCCGATCTTCCCACCCAGGGGATCGCCGGGCAGGGAACGCTGCAGGCCGTATGGCGCGAAGAACAAAAGCAGCTGGAGCTGGATAATCTCAACCTGCAGGCCAATGACAGTAGCCTGAAGGGGCAGGCGAGCGTCACGCTTGAAGAGAAGCCGAAGTGGGTGGTGAACCTGCAGTTTGACAAGCTCAACCTGGAAAACCTGCTGCCGCCTCAGTCAGCCAGCGATACGGACCGCAATGCTGCGCAGACGGGACAAAGCCAGGCGCCGGTATCACGTCCGGTTATTTCGTCGAATCTCGACCAGCCTGAGTATAACGCCCTGCGCGGATTCACGGCGGATATCCTGCTGAAAGCCAATAGCCTGCGCTGGCGCGGTATTGATTTTACCGACGTGAGTAGCCAGATGTTTAACCATAACGGTTTGCTGGTGATCTCCGAACTGAGCGGTAAGATGGGCGCAGGGAACCTCTCGCTGCCCGGCACGCTGGATGTCCGTAAAGACGTTGCCAGCGCCGAATTCCAGCCGCGTCTCGACAACGTTGAGATTGGCACCATTCTGAACGCGTTCAACTATCCGATTTCGCTAACGGGGCAGCTGACGCTTGCGGGTGACTTTTCGGGCACGAAAATTGACGCCGAAGCTTTTCGCCGCGAGTGGCAGGGGCAGGCGCATCTCGATCTGAAAAATACCCGTATGGAAGGGCTCAACTTCCAGCAGCTGGTGCAGCAGGCGGTGGAGCGCAGCAGCGATGTGAAAGCTCAGGAAAACTACGACAGCGCCACCCGCCTCGACAGCTTCACCACGGATCTGACGCTGGATAACGGGCAGCTCGCACTCGAAGGCATGCAGGGCACCTCTTCACTGTTATCAATCACCGGTGACGGCAAGCTGGATCTGGTGAAAGAGACGGCGGACACGCGCTTTAACGTGCGGGTACTTTCCGGCTGGCAGGGTAAAAGCAAGCTTATCGACTTCCTCAAAGAGACGCCGGTCCCGCTGACCGTATACGGCAAATGGCAGGCGCTGAATTACAGCCTGCAGGTGGACCAGATCCTGCGTAAGCATCTGCAGGATGAAGCAAAACGTCGGCTTAGCGACTGGGCGGATCGTAATAAAGATTCGCAGGGCGGCAAGGATGTGAAGAAGCTGCTGGACAAGCTTTGATGCCCGTTGTGCCGGGTGCAAGTGCAGCTTGATGCCCTGACCCCGGCCCTCTCCCACGGGGAGATGGCGCAAACACAAAAAACGGCAACGGGGTTGCCGTTTTGTTTTTACCTACACCTCAAAATCCAGTTCTTCCTCATCCCGTAACGGTATTAACTGCACCTTCTGCACGCGATGGTTTTCAATCTGCAGCGTTTTGAGCAGATAGTCGCCCACCTGAACCTCTTCTCCCGGCTGCGGGATACGCTGCAAATACTCCATCAGCAGGCCGGCAATCGTGTGATATTCCCGCTTTTCATCCAGCGGCAGCGGCACGTACTGCACCAGGTCCTCAAGCGGCATATGGCCGTTAGCCGTCCACGAGCCGTCTGCGTTTTTCTGAATGTCGTGGCGGGCGTCAATTTCATCCACCTCGTTTGGCAAGTTACCGGCGATGGTTTCCATCACGTCGCTGAGCGTAACCAGCCCTTCTACCGAACCAAACTCGTCGACCACAAAGGCAAAATGCGTGCGCGCGTTGCGGAATTGCTCAAGGGCGGAAAGCAGCGGTAGCCCCTCCGGGAAAACCAGCGGCTGGCGTACCAGGGCGCGCAGATTGAGCGCTTCGCCGTGAAGCTGCTGCGAAAGCAGATCAATGACGTGCACCACGCCCAGCAGTTCCTCTTCCTCTTCACCGCCTGTTACCACCACGCGGGTGTGCTGGTTTTTATCCAGCAGGGCGCGGATTTGCGCTTCCGGGGCCGTCAGGTCGATATGCTCAATGTCATGCCGCGACGTCATGATGCTGCTGACCGTCCGTTGATTCAGATTGAGCACCCGCTCGATCATCAGCCGTTCCTGCGGGTCAAAGATTTGCCCGTCCCTGTGATCGGCCAGCATAGAGGAGGATTCGGGGTCCAGCTCCGCATCCTCTTTCTTGCCGCTCAGCAGACGCATGACCGTGTCGGCCGTGCGTTGGCGCAGGGTCTGATTGGCGGAGAGGAAGCGGCGGCGGTTAAATATCGCCAGCTGGTTTAGCGCTTCAATCATGACGGAGAACCCGATGGCGGCATACAGGTAGCCTTTCGGAATATGGAAGCCGAAACCGTCGGCGACCAGGCTAAAGCCAATCATCAGCAGGAAGCTCAGACAGAGGATCACAATGGTGGGGTGACTGTTCACGAAGCGGGTCAGCGCCTTGCTGGCCATCACCATCAGCGTGATGGCAATAATGACCGCGGCCATCATCACCGCAAGATGGTCCACCATCCCGACGGCGGTGATCACCGAGTCGAGGGAGAAGACCGCATCCAGCACCACAATTTGCGCCACCACCGGCCAGAATTTCGCCCCGCGGCGCTGGGTCGGGTTCTCGCTGTCTTTGCCTTCCAGCCGCTCATTCAACTCAACGGTGGCTTTAAACAGCAGGAACAGCCCGCCGAAGAGCATGATCAGATCGCGGGCGCTAAAGCTCAGACCGTGAACGGAGAACAGGGGCTGAGTGAGGGTGACCAGCCAGGAGATAGAGGCCAGCAGCAGTAGCCGCATCACCATCGCCAGCAGCAGACCGGTCACGCGCGCGCGGTCGCGCTGGGAAGGGGGCAGTTTTTCAGCAAGGATGGCGATAAAAACCAGATTATCAATCCCGAGCACGAGCTCGATGACGACCAGCGTAACCAGCCCGGCCCAGATTGAGGGATCGGCAATCCATTCCATAGTAATAGCAATACCTTCTGTTATATGACGAATGTCACACTTCGATCATGGATAAAGCTGGGGGAAATTGCAATGCCGGGGTGAGATTTCTCTTAATACGCCGGGTGAAAAAGAGAGCATTCCGATGACGGTGTAAATAAGGCGAATACGTATATTTAATTATGGGAAGCGTACTTTAGGATATATCGCAGGTAAGGATTTTTACTCTCTTTTTGTCAATATAAAGAAAATCCTAAAAGGTCAAAAATTTGCCCTTAATATTAATCTTAAAAACGGATATTAGGACAGTTGTCTCCTTGCCTGCTATTAGGTTAGCTGCAACAATTCTCCCAGCATCAAATGTTAAATCTCGGTGTTGCTATTATTGTTCGGTCTTCTGGGATGGTTATTCATTATCCGTCGGGTATTTGCAGCGGCTGATATATTCCCACAAGACCTTACTTGAGAGGGTGTCTATCCATAACACATTGTTTAGTCAGTGGATTGGTAACTGAAAGCCAAGGGCGGTAGCGTGCCTGAAAGCGTGTGAATCAGCATCGATTATTCTGTCAATAGCCAATGGATGAATAAGCTTTTTTTAGGACTGATGCCAGTTAAATTTCTATTTGATTAACTGCATGCTGAAAACCAATACGACCCGAGCTTATTTAAATCGCACAGGATAATTACTCTGCCAAAGTGATAAATAATCAATGATGAAATCCAAAATGAAATTGATGCCATTATTGGTGTCTGTGACCTTGATGAGTGGTTGCACGGTCTTTCCCGGCAGCAATATGTCAACAATGGGTAAGGATGTGATCAAGCAACAGGATGCCGATTTTGATCTCGACAAAATGGTGAATGTTTATCCACTTACGCCACGTCTGGTCGAACAATTACGTCCACGTCCGAATGTTGCCCAGCCGAATATGTCTCTGGACCAGGAAATTGCCTCCTACCAGTACCGCGTGGGGCCGGGAGACGTGATCAACGTGACCGTCTGGGACCACCCGGAACTGACCACGCCAGCGGGCCAGTATCGCAGCTCAAGCGACACCGGTAACTGGGTGCAGTCAGACGGCACCATGTTCTATCCCTACATTGGTAAAGTCCACGTTGCGGGGAAAACGCTTGCCGAGATCCGTAGTGATATTACCGGCCGCTTAGCGCAGTACATCGCCGATCCGCAGGTGGACGTTAATATCGCCGCATTCCGCTCGCAAAAAGCCTATATCTCCGGCCAGGTGAACAAGTCCGGCCAGCAGGCCATCACCAACGTGCCTCTTACCGTGCTGGACGCCATAAACGCCGCGGGCGGGTTAACCGACGGCGCCGACTGGCGCAACGTGGTGCTCACCCACAACGGGAAGGAGCAGCGTATTTCGCTGCAGGCGCTGATGCAAAACGGCGATCTGACCCAGAACCGCCTGCTCTATCCAGGCGACATTCTTTACGTGCCGCGCAATGACGATCTGAAAGTCTTCGTGATGGGTGAAGTGAAGAAACAGAGCACCCTCAAGATGGACTTCAGCGGCATGACCCTGACCGAAGCGCTGGGCAATGCGGAAGGCATCGATTTGACCTCCTCCAACGCCAGCGGCATCTTCGTGATTCGCCCGCTGAAGGACGACGCCAGCAACAAAGGCAAGATTGCCAACATTTACCAGCTCGATATGTCCGACGCGACCTCGCTGGTAATGGCAACGTCGTTCCGCCTCCAGCCATATGACGTGGTGTACGTCACCACCGCGCCGGTTGCCCGCTGGAACCGTCTGATCAACCAGTTGCTGCCAACCATCAGTGGCGTTCGCTACATGACGGATACGGCGCGCGACATTCATACCTGGTAATCCGCGATGTTTAACAAAATTCTGGTGGTATGCGTGGGGAACATTTGCCGTTCCCCTACGGGTGAACGGCTGTTGAAGCACTACCGGCCCGAACTGATCGTTGAGTCGGCAGGGCTGGGCGCGCTGGTCGGTAAAGGTGCCGACGAGCGCGCAACCAGCGTGGCGCGGGATCATCACCTCTCGCTCGACGGCCACGTCGCCCGCCAGGTTACTGGCCGCATGTGCCGGGAGTATGACCTGATCCTGACGATGGAAAAACGGCATATTCACGCGCTGTGCGACATCGCGCCGGAGATGCGCGGCAAGGTGATGCTGTTTGGTCACTGGGACAATGAACGTGAAATCCCCGATCCGTATCGCAAAAGCCAAGAGGCCTTTGAGGCGGTTTACACCTTACTTGACCAGTCTGCCCAGCAGTGGGCGCAGGCACTGAAAGTTCAGCAGGGATAACAATGACAGAAAAAACAAGACCTTCTGCCGCCCCGACTTCGGGCAGTGATGAAATTGATATTGGACGCCTGGTCGGCACGGTTATCGAGGCAAAGTGGTGGGTGCTTGGCATTACCGCCGTTTTTGCCGCGGCAGCTGTCGTCTATACGCTGTTCGCCACGCCTATCTACAGCGCCGACGCGCTGGTGCAGATCGAGCAGAATACCGGCAACTCGCTGGTGCAGGACATTGGTTCCGCGCTGGCGAACAAGCCGCCGGCATCCGACGCTGAAATTCAGCTTATCCAGTCGCGTCTGGTGCTGGGTAAAACGGTTCACGACCTCGGGCTCGATATCTCCGTCACCAAAAATACCTTCCCTGTCTTTGGTGCGGGCTGGGATCGTCTGATGGGGCGAAACAACGACACGGTGAAAGTGACTGACTTCGTGCTGCCGAAAGGGGCTGCCGATCGGACGTTTACCCTGACGGTGCTTGGCCCGAAACAGTATCAGCTGACCAGCGACGCGGGCTTCAGCGCCCGCGGTGAAGTGGGGCAGATGCTGAGCAAAGACGGCGTCAGCATGATGGTCAGCGCGATCAACGCCCAGGAGGGCGGTGAATTCACCGTCACCAAATTCTCCACGCTGGGGATGATCAACAATCTGCAAAACAACCTCACCGTGACCGAAAACGGTAAGGACACCGGCGTGCTGAGCATGACCTTTACCGGTGAAGATAAGGATCAGATCCGCGACATCCTGAACAGCATTACCCGCAACTATCTTGAGCAGAACGTTGAGCGTAAGTCGGCCGAAGCGGCGAAAAGCCTGGCCTTCCTCGCGAAGCAGCTCCCGGAAGTGCGCGCTCACCTGGATGATGCCGAGAACAAGCTGAACGCCTACCGTCAGGATAAAGACTCCGTTGACCTGCCGCTGGAGGCGAAATCGGTTCTCGATTCGATGGTCAACATTGACGCGCAGCTCAACGAGCTGACCTTTAAAGAAGCCGAGATTTCCAAGCTCTACACCAAGCGTCACCCGGCCTACCGCACGCTGCTGGAGAAACGCCGTACCCTGGAAGAGGAGAAGGCGAAGCTCAATGACCGCGTGACCGCGATGCCGAAAACGCAGCAGGAGATCGTGCGTCTGACCCGCGACGTGGAGTCCGGACAGCAGGTTTATATGCAGCTGCTGAACAAGCAGCAGGAGCTGAAAATCACCGAAGCCAGTACCGTCGGTGACGTGCGCATCGTCGACCCGGCGATTACCCAGCCCGGCGTGCTGAAGCCGAAGAAAGCGCTAATTATTCTCGGCAGCATTATTCTCGGCCTGATGCTCTCCATCGTGGGCGTGCTGCTGCGTTCCCTGTTCAACCGCGGCATCGAAAGCCCGCAGGTGCTGGAAGAGAGCGGTATCAACGTTTATGCCAGCATTCCGCTGTCTGAATGGCAAAAATCCCGTGACAGCGTCAAAACCATTAAGGGCGTTAAGCGTTACAAGCAGAGCCAGCTTCTGGCGGTGGGTAACCCGACCGACCTCGCCATCGAAGCGATCCGCAGCCTGCGTACCAGCCTGCACTTCGCCATGATGCAGGCCAAAAATAACGTCCTGATGTTGACCGGCGTTAGCCCGTCAATCGGTAAAACCTTCGTCTGCGCCAACCTGGCCGCGGTGGTCAGCCAGACCAACAAGCGCGTGCTGCTGATCGACTGCGATATGCGTAAAGGCTATACCCACGAGCTGCTGGGCACCAACAACGTGAACGGCCTGTCGGAAATCCTGCTCGGCAAGGGTGACATCAGCCAGAGCGCGAAACCGACAACGGTGCCGAAATTTGACCTGATCCCACGCGGCCAGGTGCCGCCTAACCCGTCCGAGCTGCTGATGAGCGAACGTTTCACCCAGCTGATTGAGTGGGCGAGCAAAAACTATGACCTGGTGCTGATCGATACGCCGCCAATTCTGGCCGTGACCGACGCTGCCGTCGTGGGCCGCCATGCGGGCACCACGCTGATGGTCGCGCGTTACGCGGTGAACACCCTGAAAGAGGTGGAAACCAGCCTGAGCCGCTTCGAGCAGAACGGGATTGAGGTGAAAGGGGTGATCCTGAACTCCATCTTCCGCCGCGCGACCGGGTACCAGGATTACGGGTATTACGAGTACGAATATAAATCTGACAGTAAATAAAAAACACACCCCACACCCCTCACCCTAACCCTCTCCCCTGAGGGGAGAGGGGACGGTTCGGTGCCACTTTCACCCTCTCCCCTCAGGGGAGAGGGCCGGGGTGAGGGGTAGGAGGAAGATATGACCACACAACGCCCTTTGATTTCTATCTATATGCCGACATGGAATCGTCAGCAGCTGGCGATCCGCGCAATTAAGTCGGTCTTACGTCAGGATTACGATAACTGGGAACTGATCGTCGTGGATGACTGTTCTTCTTCGTATGAACAGCTGCAAAAGTTTGTCACCGATCTCAACGACCCGCGCGTGACGTACACCCATAACCCGATGAACTCCGGCGCCTGTGCGGTGCGCAACCAGGCGATTATGCAGGCCAAAGGGCAGTATCTGACCGGGATCGACGACGACGACGAATGGACGCCGAACCGCCTGTCTATCTTCCTGTCGCATAAAGCGCAGCTGGTCACGCACGCCTTCCTGTATGCCAATGACTATGTCTGCCAGGGCGAGGTCTACTCGCAGCCCGCCAGCCTCCCGCTGTATCCGAAATCACCGTACTCCCGCCGACTGTTCTACAAGCGCAACATTATTGGTAACCAGGTCTTCACCTGGGCGTGGCGCTTCAAAGAGTGTCTGTTCGATACCGAACTCAAGGCCGCGCAGGATTACGACATCTTCCTGCGCATGGTGGTGGAGTACGGCGAGCCGTGGAAAGTGGAAGAGGCCACGCAGATCCTGCACATCAACCACGGGGAGATGCAAATCACCTCCTCGCCGAAGAAGTTCTCCGGGTACTTCCATTTTTACCGCAAGCATAAGGACAAGTTCGACCGTGCCAGCCGGAAGTATCAGCTCTTTACCCTCTATCAGATCCGCAATAAGCGCATGAACTGGCGCACGCTGCTGACGCTGCTGTCCGTGCGTAACGGCAAGCGCCTGGCTGACGGGCTTCGGGGGAAATAATGTTTCTGGAAGATTGCCGCGCAAACAGCTGGAGCCTGCGCCCGTGCTGCATGGTTCTGGCGTACCGCATCGCGCACTTTTGCTCGGTGTGGCGCAAGAAAAACGTGCTGAACAATATCTGGGCGGCACCGGTGCTGGTGCTGTACCGCATCATCACCGAATGCTTTTTTGGCTATGAAATTCAGGCTGCTGCCACCATTGGCCGCCGCTTTACCATCCACCACGGCTATGCGGTGGTGATCAACAAGTTCGTGGTCGCCGGGGATGATTTCACCATTCGCCATGCCGTCACCATTGGCAACCGGGGTCCGGACAGCCTGGCCTGCCCGGTCATCGGCAATAACGTCGAGCTGGGGGCAAACGTGGTGATGATTGGCGACATTACGATTGGCAATAACGTGACGATTGGTGCGGGCAGCGTGGTGCTGGACAGCATTCCGGACAACGCGCTGGTGGTGGGAGAAAAAGCCCGCGTGAAGGTGATTAAATGAATATTCTGCAATTTAACGTACGCCTCGCAGAAGGCGGAGCGGCGGGCGTGGCGCTGGATCTGCACCAGCGCGCGCTGCAAAAAGGACTTCAGTCTCGTTTTATTTACGGCTACGGCAAGGGCGGCAAGAAAAGCGTCAGCCACGATAACTTTCCGCAGGTGCACAAGCACACGCCGCGCCTGACCTCGATCGCCAACATTGCGCTGTTCCGCCTGTTTAACCGCGACCTGTTTGGCAACCTGAACACGCTTTACCGCACGGTGACCCGCACCGCGGGCCCGGTCGTGCTGCATTTTCACGTGCTGCACAGCTACTGGCTGAACCTGGACGAGGTGGTGGCGTTTTGTCAGAAGGTGCAGGCCCACAGGCCCGACACCCGCTTTGTCTGGACCCTGCACGATCACTGGAGCGTGACCGGACGCTGCGCGTTTACCGACGGCTGCGAAGGCTGGAAAGATAACTGCCGGAAATGCCCGACGTTAAGCAACTATCCGCCGGTGAAGGTGGATCGCGCCCACCAGCTGGTGGCCGGCAAGCGTCAGCTGTTCCGCGACATGCTCTCGCTCGGCTGCACGTTTATCTCCCCGAGCCAGCACGTGGCCGATGCCTTCAACAGCCTGTACGGGGCAGGGCGCTGCCAGATTATCAACAACGGCATCGACGTGGCGACGGAAGCCATTCTGGCGGAGCTGACGCCGGTGGCGGACACCGCGGGCAAGCCGAAGATCGCCATCGTTGCGCATGACCTGCGCTACGACGGGAAAACCAACCAGCAGCTGGTGCGCGACATGATGGCGCTGGGCGACAAGATTGAACTGCATACCTTCGGCAAGTTTTCGCCGTTCGACGGGGCCAACGTGGTAAACCACGGGTTTGAAACCGACAAGCGCAAGCTGATGAGCGCGCTGAACGCAATGGACGCGCTGGTGTTCAGCTCCCGCGTGGATAACTATCCGCTGATCCTCTGCGAAGCGCTCTCCATCGGCGTGCCGGTGATTGCTACCCACAGCGACGCGGCGCGTGAAGTGCTGGAAAAATCCGGCGGGAAAACCTTCGCGGAGCACGAGGTGCTGCCGCTGGTGCAGCGGCCTAAGGCGCAGATCGCCGAGGCTGTTTTTGGCACTGACCTGGAATCGTTCCGCAACCGCAGCCGCAAGGCCTACAGTGGACAACAGATGCTGGAGGAGTATGTCTCGTTCTATCAGAATCTGTAGTTATCTGCTGCTGCCGCTGATCTACCTGCTGGTCAACGTGAAAATTGCCCAGCTCGGCGAAAGCTTCCCGATAACCATCGTCACCTTCTTGCCCGTTCTGCTTCTGCTGTATGTCGATAAAATCAACCTGAAGAAGCTGATGATTGCCCTGGGATTGGGCACGGGACTGACGCTGTTTAACTACATCTTCGGCCAGTCGCTGGATGCCAGTAAATACGTCACCTCGACCATGCTCTTTGTATATATCGTCATTATTATCGGAATGGTCTGGAGTATTCGCTTCAAAACTATTTCCCCGCACAATTATCGGAAAATCCTCAGGTTCTTTTATATTGCCGTAGCGTTAATTGTTATGCTTGCTGCAATGGAAATGGCGCAAATTATTCTCACCGGCGGCAGTAGCCTGATGGAGATAATTTCGAAATATCTCATTTACAGTAACAGTTATGTATTGAACTTCATCAAGTTTGGCGGGAAGCGCACCACGGCCCTCTATTTTGAACCGGCATTTTTCGCTCTGGCGTTAATCTCAATTTGGCTCAGCATCAAACAGTTTGGTATCAAAACGCCTAAGACCGATGCTATGATTCTTGCAGGAATTGTTCTGTCTGGATCGTTCTCAGGGGTAATGACATTTATCCTGTTTTACCTGCTGGAGTGGGCGTTTCAGTACCTGAACAAAGAAGCGATTAAGAAAAAACTGCCGCTGGCGATTATCTCCCTGACGGTATTTATGGTGGGCGTGGTATTTGCCTTCCCGTACATTTCAGAACGTCTGGGTGATTTGGGAACGGAAGGGTCATCGTCCTATTATCGCATCATCGGGCCACTGGTCATGGTGGGTTATTCATTAACCCATATTGATGGGGTAGTAAGATTCGGCTCACTTTACGAATATGTTGCATCATTCGGAATCTTTAACGGTGCGGATGTCGGTAAAACCATAGACAATGGTCTGTATCTGTTAATTATTTATTTTTCGTGGTTCGCCGTACTGTTGACCCTGTGGTATCTGTTTAAAGTTTTCAAGATGATGATTAACGCGTTTGGTGATAACCAGAACTTTCGCGTGCAGCTTTATCTTTTTACGCCGGTGTCGCTGTTTTTTACCGGGTCAATATTTAGCCCGGAATATGCTTTCTTAATTGTTTGTCCGTTTATTTTGCGCAAAGCGCTTAATATTACGAGTTCATGACGAGGTGGTCTTATGTTTCTTAGCGTCATTACTGTCGCTTTTCGTAATTACGAAGGGGTGGTAAAAACCTGGCGCTCGCTGCGCAACCTGGCGCGCGATCCCAGCCTCACCTTTGAGTGGATTGTCGTCGACGGCGGCTCGAACGATGGCACGGCGGAGTTTCTGGAAAAACTCAACGGTGAGTTCAACTTACGCTACATCAGCGAGAAAGATAAAGGCATCTACGATGCGATGAACAAAGGCATCAGCATGGCCCAGGGCCGTTATGCCATTTTCCTCAACTCCGGCGATATTTTCCATGAAGACGTGGCGCTGTTCGCCCGTCAGCTGGCGCGTCAGAAAGAGGACGCCATGTATATTGGCGATGCGCTTCTCGACTTTGGCGACGGGCATAAGGCGTGCCGCAGCGCGAAGCCGGGCTGGTATATCTACCACAGCCTGCCCGCCAGCCATCAGGCCATTTTCTTTCCGGTAAAGGGTCTGAAAAAACAGCCTTACGATTTGCAGTATAAAGTGTCATCCGATTATGCGCTGGCCGCCAGCCTGTATAAATCCGGCTACCCGTTCCGTCGAATTAAAGGGCTGGTGTCTGAATTTTCAATGGGCGGCGTGTCAACCTCAAATAATCTGGAATTGTGCCAGGATGCGAGAAACGTGCAGCGCAAAATATTACGCGTGCCGGGTTTTTGGGCGGAATTGTCTTATTTATTACGTCTGCGCACCACCGGCAAAACGAAAACCTTATATAACAAAGTCTGAATATAAGGAAGCACAATGCAGGATTTGAACGGTTTCTCCGTGCCGAAAGGCTTTCGGGGCGGGAACGGTATTAAGGTACAGCTGTGGTGGGCCGTTCAGGAAACGTTATTTGCCTGGTCTCCGCAAATATTGTACCGCTGGCGAGCATTCTTATTGCGTCTGTTTGGCGCAAAAATCGGAAAAAACGTAGTCATTCGGCCTTCGGTAAAAATTACCTACCCCTGGAAATTAACGCTTGGGGATTACGCTTGGGTAGGGGATGACGCGGTGTTATATACCCTTGGCGAGATTACGATTGGCGCAAATTCTGTGGTTTCACAGAAGTGTTATTTGTGCACCGGCAGCCACGATTTTATGAGCCAGCATTTTGATATTACCGCTTCGCCTATTGTGATTGGTGAAAAATGCTGGCTGGCAACGGATGTTTTTGTTGCACCGGGTGTTTCTGTTGGCGATGGCACGGTTATTGGTGCCCGCAGCAGCGTTTTTAAATCGCTACCGGCAAATAAGGTTTGCCGTGGCAACCCCGCAGTGGTGATACGCGAACGCGTTGAAACTGATTAAATTCATAAGTAGAGGAATATAAACATGTCTAAAGTCGCTCTCATCACCGGCGTTACCGGGCAGGATGGTTCTTATCTGGCAGAGTTCCTGCTGGAAAAAGGGTATGAAGTGCACGGTATTAAACGTCGTGCATCGTCGTTCAACACCGAACGTGTGGATCATATTTATCAGGATCCTCACGCGGCGAACCCGAAATTCCACCTGCACTACGGCGACCTGACCGATACCTCCAACCTGACCCGTATCCTGCAGGAAGTGCAGCCGGATGAAGTGTACAACCTGGGCGCAATGAGCCACGTCGCGGTCTCCTTCGAGTCTCCGGAATACACCGCTGACGTTGACGCCATGGGTACGCTGCGTCTGCTGGAAGCAATCCGCTTCCTCGGCCTTGAGAAGAAAACGCGCTTCTACCAGGCGTCCACCTCCGAGCTGTACGGCCTGGTGCAGGAAATCCCGCAGAAAGAGACCACGCCGTTCTACCCGCGCTCTCCGTATGCTGTCGCCAAACTGTACGCCTACTGGATCACCGTGAACTACCGTGAATCGTACGGCATGTACGCCTGTAACGGCATCCTGTTCAACCACGAATCTCCACGCCGTGGCGAAACCTTCGTGACCCGCAAAATCACCCGCGCTATCGCCAACATCGCGCAGGGCCTGGAGTCCTGCCTGCACCTCGGCAACATGGATTCCCTGCGTGACTGGGGCCATGCCAAAGACTACGTCAAAATGCAGTGGATGATGCTGCAGCAGGAACAGCCGGAAGACTTCGTGATCGCGACCGGCGTGCAGTACTCCGTTCGCCAGTTCGTTGAAATGGCCGCGGCACAGCTGGGCATCAAGCTGCGCTTCGAAGGCACCGGCGTGGAAGAGAAGGGTATCGTGGTTTCCGTAACCGGCCACGACGCGCCGGGCGTGAAGCCAGGCGACGTGATTGTTCAGGTTGACCCGCGCTACTTCCGTCCTGCTGAAGTAGAAACCCTGCTGGGCGACCCAACCAAAGCGCACGAGAAGCTGGGCTGGAAACCTGAAATCACTCTGCAGGAGATGGTTTCCGAGATGGTAGCCAAAGATCTTGAAGCAGCGAAAAAACACTCCCTGCTCAAGTCTCATGGCTACGAGGTTGCCATCGCGCTGGAGTCCTGAGAATGACAAAACAACGTATTTTTGTCGCCGGCCATCGCGGAATGGTGGGTTCCGCGATTGTTCGACAGCTCGAACAGCGCGGTGATGTAGAAGTGGTTGTCCGCACCCGTGACGAGCTGAACCTGCTCGACAGCCGTGCGGTGCAGGACTTCTTCGCGAACGAACGCATTGACCAGGTGTATCTGGCGGCGGCGAAGGTGGGCGGTATTGTCGCCAACAACACCTACCCGGCGGATTTCATCTACGAAAACATGATGATTGAGAGCAACATCATTCACGCGGCGCATCTGCACAACGTGAACAAGCTGCTGTTCCTCGGCTCATCCTGTATTTACCCGAAAATGGCGAAGCAGCCGATCGCCGAGAGCGAACTGCTGCAGGGCACGCTGGAAGCGACCAACGAGCCGTACGCGATTGCCAAAATTGCCGGGATCAAGCTGTGCGAGTCCTACAACCGTCAGTACAACCGCGACTATCGCTCGGTGATGCCGACCAACCTGTACGGACCGCACGACAACTTCCACCCGAGCAACTCGCACGTGATCCCGGCGCTGCTGCGCCGCTTCCACGAGGCGACCACCGAGAACGCGCCGGACGTGGTGGTGTGGGGCAGCGGCACGCCGATGCGCGAATTCCTGCACGTGGACGACATGGCTGCCGCCAGCATTCACGTGATGGAGCTGGATCGCGAAGTGTGGCAGGAGAACACCGAGCCGATGCTGTCGCACATCAACGTCGGTACCGGCATGGACTGCACCATTCGCGAGCTGGCGCAGACCATCGCGCAGGTGGTGGGCTACAAGGGCCGCGTGGTGTTTGACGCGACGAAACCGGACGGCACGCCGCGCAAGCTGCTGGACGTGACCCGTCTGCATCAGCTGGGCTGGTATCACGAGGTGTCACTGGAGCAGGGGCTGGCCAGCACCTACCAGTGGTTCCTGGAAAACCAGCACCGCTTCCGGGGGTAACGATGTTTTTAAGTCAGGAAGATTTTGCCACGGTGGTGCGTTCCACTCCGCTCATCTCGATTGATTTGATCGTGGAGAACGAACGCGGCGAGTTCTTGCTGGGGAAACGAACCAACCGTCCTGCACAGGGCTTCTGGTTCGTGCCCGGCGGGCGCGTGCAGAAGGATGAGACGCTTCATGATGCGTTTGAGCGTCTCACTCTGGCGGAGCTGGGCCTGCAGCTGCCGATGGCGGCGGGCCAGTTTTACGGGGTCTGGCAGCACTTCTATGACGATAACTTTTCAGGCACCGGGTTCACCACGCACTACATCGTGCTGGGGTTCCGCCTGAAGGTGACTCAGGCAGACCTGCGTCTGCCTGATGCTCAGCATGACGACTACCGCTGGCAGACGCCAGAGGCGCTGCTGGCGAGCGACAATGTGCATGACAACAGCCGTGCCTATTTCCTCGCTGAACGTCAGTCCGGGGTGCCGGGCTTATGAAGATCCTCGTATACGGAATCAACTACTCGCCGGAATTAACCGGCATCGGAAAATACACCGGCGAGATGGTGGAATGGATGGCGAGCCAGGGACATGACGTGCGGGTCATTACCGCGCCGCCGTACTACCCGGAATGGAAAGTGGGGGAGCGCTACTCAAGCTGGCGCTACCGTCGCGAAGAGGGGGCAGCCACCGTCTGGCGCTGCCCGCTGTATGTGCCTAAGCAGCCCTCGACGCTGAAAAGACTGCTTCATCTCGGCAGCTTTGCCCTGAGCAGTTTTTTCCCGCTGATGGCGCAGCGTCGCTGGAAGCCGGATCGCATTATCGGCGTGGTGCCGACGCTGTTTTGCACGCCGGGCATGCGCCTGCTGGGCAAACTCTCCGGCGCGCGCACCCTGCTGCACATTCAGGATTATGAAGTTGACGCCATGCTGGGCCTGGGAATGGCAGGCAAAAGCAAAGGCGGCAAGGTGGCGAAGCTCGCCAGCGCGTTTGAGCGCAGCGGCCTGCACAACGTGGATTACGTTTCGACCATCTCGCGCTCGATGATGAACAAGGCGCAGGAGAAGGGCGTCCCGGCGGAGAAGGTGATCTTCTTCCCGAACTGGTCCGAAGTGGCGCGTTTTCGCGACGTGACGGAGCAGGACGCTCGGGCGCTGCGCGCCCGGCTCGGTTTGCCTGATGACCAAAAAATCATTCTTTACTCAGGCAATATCGGCGAAAAGCAGGGCCTTGAGAGCGTGATCGAGGCGGCCCAGCTGCTGAAAGAACATCCATGGATGTTTGTGATTGTCGGGCAGGGCGGCGGCAAAGCGCGGCTGGAAAAACTGGTCGGCGAACGCGGCCTGAGCAACGTGAAATTCTTCCCGCTTCAGTCCTACGAGGCTTTGCCTGCGCTGCTGAAGATGGGGGACTGCCATCTGGTGGTGCAAAAACGCGGCGCCGCGGACGCGGTGCTGCCGTCCAAGCTGACCAACATTCTGGCGGTGGGCGGCAACGCGGTGATTACGGCCGAAGCCGAAACTGAATTAGGCCAGCTGTGCAACAGCTACCCGGGCATTGCCGTTTGCGTGGAGCCGGAATCGGTTCCTGCCCTGGTGACCGGCATTGAGCAGGCGCTTGCCATGCCAAAAGCGAACACGGTGGCACGTGAATATGCCGAACGCACGCTCGAGAAAGAGAACGTGCTGAACCAATTTATTGCAGATATACGGGGATAAATCATGAGTCAAACCACTTTGTATCCGGTTGTGATGGCTGGTGGCTCTGGTAGCCGGTTGTGGCCGCTGTCCCGCGTGCTCTATCCAAAACAGTTCCTCTGCCTGAAAGGGGATCTCACCATGCTGCAGACGACGGTAAACCGTCTCCACGGCGTGGAGTGTGAAAGCCCGGTGGTGATTTGTAACGAACAGCACCGCTTTATCGTTGCCGAGCAGCTGCGCCAGCTGAATAAACTCACTGAAAACATCATTCTGGAGCCTGCCGGTCGTAACACCGCGCCAGCGATCGCCCTCGCGGCGCTGGCGGCAAAACGCAGCAGCCCGGACTGCGACCCGCTGATGCTGGTGCTCGCGGCAGACCACGTTATCCAGCAGGAAGACGCGTTCCGCGATGCGGTGCGTGCGGCCATTCCTTACGCCGAGAGCGGCAAGCTGGTGACCTTCGGCATCGTGCCGGATCTGCCGGAAACCGGTTACGGCTACATTCGCCGCGGCAGCGTGACGCCGGGTGAAGGCGATAGCGTCGCCTTTGACGTGGCGCAGTTTGTCGAAAAACCGAATCTGGAAACCGCGCAGGCGTACGTTGCCAGCGGGGAGTATTACTGGAACAGCGGGATGTTCCTGTTCCGCGCCGGTCGCTATCTGGAAGAGCTGCGCAAATACCGCCCGGATATTCTGAACGCCTGCGAGAAAGCGATGGCGGTGGTGGACCCGGACCTCGACTTCATCCGCGTGGATGAAGAGGCGTTCCTCGCCTGCCCGGAAGAGTCCATCGACTATGCGGTAATGGAACGCACGGCTGACGCCGTCGTGGTACCGATGGACGCCGGCTGGAGCGACGTGGGCTCCTGGTCCTCCCTGTGGGAGATCAGCGCCCATACCCCGGAGGGTAACGTCCATCACGGCGATGTCATTAGCCACAAAACGGAAAACAGCTACGTCTACGCCGAGTCCGGCCTGGTGACCACGGTCGGGGTGAAGGATCTGGTGGTGGTCCAGACCAAGGACGCGGTGCTGATTGCCGACCGTAACGCCGTGCAGGACGTTAAAAAAGTGGTAGAGCAAATCAAGGCCGACGGCCGACACGAACACCACATTCACCGCGAAGTGTACCGTCCGTGGGGCAAATATGACTCCATCGACGCGGGCGAGCGTTATCAGGTGAAACGCATCACCGTGAAGCCGGGCGAGGGGCTGTCGGTGCAGATGCACCATCACCGCGCCGAGCACTGGGTGGTGGTGGCGGGTACGGCCAAGGTCACCATCGACGGCGAAGTCAAACTGCTGGGCGAAAACGAGTCCATCTATATTCCGCTGGGGGCGACGCACTGTCTGGAGAACCCGGGGAAAATTCCTCTCGACCTGATTGAGGTGCGCTCCGGCTCGTATCTGGAAGAGGACGATATCGTGCGCTTCCAGGACCGCTACGGGCGGGTGTAGCACCGTTTTAACGCCGGATGACGCTTCGCTTATCCGGCCTACGAATGAATAAAAACAATTTTGCCTGTTAACGGGCGGGCCGACTGTTGCCTGAAAAAGGGGTCATCATGGAAAAATTAACCTGTTTTAAAGCCTACGATATTCGCGGCAGGCTGGGCGAAGAGCTGAATGAAGACATCGCGTGGCGCATTGGCCGCGCGTACGGCGAATATCTCAAGCCAGAAACCATCGTGCTCGGCGGCGACGTGCGTCTGACCAGTGAATCCCTCAAGCTGGCCCTGGCGAAAGGGCTGCAGGACGCGGGCGTGGACGTGCTGGACATCGGTCTTTCCGGAACCGAAGAGATCTACTTTGCCACCTTCCACCTGGGCGTGGACGGCGGTATCGAAGTGACGGCCAGCCACAACCCGATGGACTACAACGGCATGAAGCTGGTGCGCAAGGGCGCGCGCCCTATCAGCGGCGACACCGGCCTGCGCGACGTGCAGCGCCTGGCGGAAGCCAACGATTTCCCGCCGGTGAACGAGGCGAAGCGCGGCAGCTACAAAAAAATCAACCTGCAGAAAGAGTACATCGACCACCTGCTGGGCTACATCAACGTGGCGAACCTCAAGCCGCTTAAGCTGGTCATCAACTCCGGTAACGGCGCGGCCGGCCCGGTTGTCGATGCCCTGGAAGCCCGCTTTAAGGCGCTGAACGTGCCGGTGACCTTCGTCAAGGTGCACAACACCCCGGACGGCAACTTCCCGAACGGTATTCCTAACCCGCTGCTGCCGGAGTGCCGCGACGACACCCGCAATGCGGTGATTGAGCACGGCGCGGATATGGGCATCGCCTTTGACGGCGACTTCGACCGCTGCTTCCTGTTCGACGAGAAAGGGCAGTTCATCGAGGGCTACTACATTGTCGGCCTGCTGGCGGAAGCGTTCCTCGAGAAAAACCCGGGCGCAAAAATCATTCATGACCCGCGCCTCTCCTGGAACACCGTCGACGTGGTGTCTGCCGCAGGCGGCACGCCGGTGATGTCCAAAACCGGCCACGCGTTCATCAAAGAGCGCATGCGTGAAGAAGACGCCATTTACGGCGGCGAGATGAGCGCCCACCACTACTTCCGTGATTTTGCCTACTGCGACAGCGGGATGATCCCGTGGCTGCTGGTGACCGAGCTGCTGTGCCTGAAGGGGAAAACCCTGGGCGAGCTGGTGCGCGACCGCATGGCGGCCTTCCCGGCGAGCGGGGAGATTAACAGCAAGCTGGCGCAGCCCGCCGAGGCGATTGCCCGCGTGGAGCAGCACTTTGCGATTCACGCGCTGGAAATTGACCGTACGGACGGCATCAGCATGGCGTTCCCGCAGTGGCGCTTCAACCTGCGCTCGTCGAACACCGAGCCGGTGGTGCGCCTGAACGTGGAGTCCCGCGCTGACGCGGCGCTGATGGAAGCCCGAACGCAGGACATTCTGGCGCTGTTGAATCAGTAATAACTGCCCCTCACCCCAGCCCTCTCCCCAAAGGGGAGAGGGTGTTCAAGTTCCCTCTCCCCTTTGGGGAGAGGGTTAGGGTGAGGGGTAAGGTTTAGAACTAAAGGAACAACGATGACGAATCTAAAAAAACGCGAACGAGCGAGAACGAATGCATCGTTAATCTCTATGGTGCAGCGTTTTTCTGATATCACCATCATGGTCGGTGGATTGTGGGCGGTGTGTCGAATCAGCGGGCTGCCGTTCTTATATATGCATCTGCTGATGGCCCTGATTGCGCTGGTCGTGTTTCAGATGATCGGCGGGATGACCGATTTCTACCGCTCGTGGCGCGGCGTGAAAATGACCACCGAACTGATGCTGCTGCTGCAGAACTGGACCCTGAGCCTGATCTTCAGCGCGGGCCTGGTGGCGTTCAGCCATGATTTTGATAATCGCCTCGTGACCTATCTTTGCTGGTATCTGTTGACCAGCGTCGGCATGGTGGTGTGCCGCTCCCTGATCCGCTTTGGCGCGGGCTGGCTGCGCAACCGGGGTTATAACCGTCGCTTCGTGGCGGTGGCAGGCGATCTGCCGGTCGGAAAGGTGCTGCTCGACAGCTTCCGCAAGGAGCCGTGGTTAGGGTTTGAAGTGGTTGGGATTTACCACGACGCGAAGCCGGGCGGCGTGCCGTCGGACTGGGCGGGTAATTACGAACAGCTTATTGAAGACGCGAAGGCCGGTAAAATCCACAACGTCTACATCGCCATGCAGATGAAGGACGAATCCCGCATCAAGCAGCTGATGCGCGAGCTGGCGGACACCACCTGCTCGGTGATCCTGATCCCGGACGTGTTTACCTTCAACATTCTCCATTCACGCATTGAAGAGGTGAACGGCGTGCCGGTGGTACCGCTGTACGACACCCCGCTGTCGGGCATTAACCGCGTGCTCAAGCGCGTGGAAGATATCGTACTCTCTTCGCTGATTTTGCTGCTCATCTCCCCGGTGCTGTGCTGCATTGCGCTGGCGGTGAAGCTGAGCTCTCCCGGCCCGGTTATTTTCCGCCAGACCCGCTACGGCATGGACGGTAAGCCGATTATGGTGTGGAAATTCCGCTCCATGAAGGTGATGGAAAACGACAAGGTGGTGACCCAGGCCACGCAGAACGATCCGCGCGTGACCCGCATGGGTAACTTCCTGCGCCGCACCTCGCTGGACGAGCTGCCGCAGTTTATCAACGTCTTTACCGGCGGGATGTCGATTGTGGGCCCGCGTCCGCACGCGGTGGCGCATAACGAGCAGTACCGCGCGCTGATTGAAGGCTACATGCTGCGCCATAAGGTGAAGCCGGGCATCACCGGCTGGGCGCAGATCAACGGCTGGCGCGGCGAAACCGACACGCTGGAAAAAATGGAAAAACGCATCGAATTCGATCTGGAGTACATCCGCGAGTGGAGCCTCTGGTTCGATATCAAGATTGTTTTTCTGACCATCTTCAAAGGCTTCGTGAACAAAGCGGCGTACTAAGATGAGCTTACGTGAAAAAACCATCAGCGGCGCCAAGTGGTCAGCGATGGCGACCATCGTCATCATTGGCCTCGGCCTCGTGCAGATGACCGTGCTGGCGCGCATTATCGATAACCACCAGTTCGGCCTGCTGACCGTCTCGCTGGTGATCATCGCGCTGGCCGATACGCTGTCTGACTTTGGTATTGCCAACTCGATTATCCAGCGCAAGGAGATCAGCCATCTGGAGCTGACCACGCTCTACTGGCTGAACGTGGGGCTGGGGGTTTTCGTGTTCGTGCTGGTGTTCCTGCTGAGCGACACCATCGCCAGCGTGCTGCACAACCCGGATCTCGCCCCGCTGATGCGAACATTGTCTTTTGCCTTCGTGGCGATCCCGCACGGGCAGCAGTTCCGCGCGCTGATGCAGAAAGAGCTGGAGTTCAACAAGATCGGCATGATCGAAACCAGCGCCGTGCTGGCGGGTTTCACCTTCACCGTGGTGAGCGCCCATTTCTGGCCGCTGGCGATGACCGCTATCCTCGGTTACCTGGTCAACTCCGCCGTGCGTACCCTGCTGTTTGGCTACTTTGGCCGCAAGATTTACCGTCCCGGGCTGCATTTCTCTCTCGCGTCCGTCTCGTCCAACCTGCGCTTTGGCGCGTGGCTGACGGCGGACAGCATCATCAACTACGTGAACACCAACCTCTCGACGCTGGTGCTGGCGCGTATTCTCGGCGCGAGCGTGGCGGGGGGCTACAACCTGGCCTACAACGTCGCGGTGGTGCCGCCGATGAAGCTCAACCCGATTATTACCCGCGTGCTGTTCCCGGCGTTTGCCAAAATCCAGGACGACACCGAGAAGCTGCGCGTCAACTTCTACAAGCTGCTTTCCGTGGTAGGGATCATCAATTTCCCGGTGCTGCTGGGGCTGATGGTGGTCTCAAGCAATTTCGTGCCGCTGGTGTTTGGCGAGAAGTGGAACGGCATTATCCCGATCCTGCAATTGCTGTGCGTGGTGGGGCTGCTGCGCTCCGTGGGGAACCCGATTGGTTCGCTGCTGATGGCGAAGGCGCGGGTGGACATCAGCTTTAAGTTCAACGTGTTCAAAACCTTCCTGTTTATTCCGGCGATCGTCGTCGGCGGGCATATGGCGGGCGCTATTGGCGTCACGCTCGGCTTCCTGCTGGTGCAGATAGTCAATACCGTTCTGAGCTACTTCATCATGATCAAGCCGGTGCTGGGCTCCAGCTACCGCCAGTACATCCTGAGCCTGTGGCTGCCGTTCTATCTCTCATTGCCGACCCTGGCGGTGAGCTACGGTCTGGGCATTATCCTTCGCGGTCATCTGCCGCTGGCCGCGCTGCTGGCGGTGCAGGTGGTCGCAGGCGCGCTGGCGTTTGGCGTGATGATTGTGCTGTCACGCAATGCGCTGGTGGTGGAGATGAAGCGCCAGTTTTGCCGTAACGAAAAAATGAAAACGCTGCTTCGCGCAGGCTAGTTATTTAAGAGGCCATTATGAAATTATTAATTCTTGGCAACCATACCTGCGGCAACCGTGGCGACAGCGCCATCCTGCGCGGTTTACTGGATGCGATTAACACCCTTAAGCCTGAGACCGAAGTGGACGTGATGAGCCGTTATCCGGTGAGCTCATCCTGGCTACTGAACCGCCCGGTAATGGGCGATCCGCTCTACAGCCAGATGAAACAGCATAACAACGCTGCGGGCGTGATGGGTCGCGTGAAGAAAGTGCTGCGTCGCCGCTACCAGCACCAGGTGCTGCTTTCCCGCGTGACCGATACCGGCAAGCTGCGCAACATCGCGATCGCCCAGGGCTTTACCGATTTTGTTCGTCTGCTGTCCGGCTATGACGCCATTATCCAGGTGGGCGGATCGTTCTTCGTCGATCTCTACGGCGTGCCGCAGTTTGAGCATGCGCTCTGCACGTTCATGGCGAAAAAGCCGCTGTTTATGATTGGCCACAGCGTCGGGCCATTCCAGGATCCGCAGTTTAACCAGCTGGCGAACTACGTGTTTGGCCACTGCGACGCGCTGATCCTGCGCGAATCGGTCAGCCTCGACATGATGAAGCGCAGCGAAATTGACACCTCTAAAGTTGAGCTCGGCGTGGATACCGCCTGGCTGGTGGATCACCAGGACGACAGCTTCCAGGCAAGCTACGCGGTGCAGCACTGGCTGGACGTGGCGGCAAAACAGAAAACCGTCGCGATTACCCTGCGCGAGCTGGCGCCCTTCGATAAACGTTTAGGCACCACGCAGGCGGCCTACGAGAAAGCCTTTGCCGACGTGGTGAACCGCGTGCTGGACAGCGGGTATCAGGTGCTGGCCCTGTCCACCTGCACCGGCATCGACAGCTACAATAAAGATGACCGCATGGTGGCGCTGAACCTGCGCAACCTGGTCAACGACCCGTCCCGCTATCACGTGGTGATGGACGAGCTGAACGATCTGGAGATGGGCAAGCTGCTCTCCGCCTGTGACCTGACCGTCGGCACGCGCCTGCACTCGGCGATTATCTCCATGAACTTCGGCACCCCGGCGATTGCCATTAACTACGAGCACAAGTCCGCCGGGATTATGCAGCAGCTCGGCATGCCGGAAATGGCGGTGGATATTCGCCATCTGCTGGACGGTTCGCTGGGTGCGATGGTGGGCGACACGCTTGGCCAGCTGCCTGCTATCAATGAACGCCTGGCGGTGGCGGTGAAGGCCGAGCGCGAGAAGGGGATTGGGATGGTGAAATCGGTCCTCGACCGCGTGCGGGAGGGGAAATGAAGGTTGGTTTCTTCTTGCTGAAATTTCCGCTGTCGTCCGAGACATTTGTTCTGAACCAAATCACCGCGTTTATCGATATGGGATATGACGTGGAGATTATCGCCCTGCAAAAGGGCGATACCCAAAATACCCATGCGGCGTATACCCAGTACGGGCTGGAGGCGAAAACCCGCTGGCTGCAGGATGAGCCGTCCGGGAAGCTGAGCAAGCTTGGCCGCCGGGCCAGCCAGACGTTGCGCGGGATCCATCGCGCGTCGACCTGGCGGGCGCTGAATGTTTCCCGTTATGGGGCCGAATCCCGCAATCTGATCCTGTCGGCCATCTGCGGTCAAACCGCGCGGCCGTATCGCGCCGACGTGTTTATTGCCCACTTCGGCCCGGCGGGCGTCACGGCCGCGAAACTGCGCGAGCTGGGGGTGATTGACGGCAAAATTGCCACCATCTTCCATGGGATAGACATCTCCAGCCGCGAGGTGCTGAACCACTACACGCCGGAGTATCAGCAGCTTTTCCGGCGCGGCGACATGATGCTGCCCATCAGCGATCTGTGGGCTGGACGCCTGAAAAACATGGGCTGCCCGGGAGATAAAATTGCCGTTTCGCGCATGGGCGTGGACTTAACGCGCTTTACCCGCCGCCCGGTGAAGGTGCCGGGCAAACCGCTGCAGATCATCTCCGTTGCGCGTCTGACCGAGAAGAAAGGCCTGCACGTGGCCATTGAAGCCTGCCGCCAGCTGAAAGCACGCGGGGTGGATTTCCACTACCGCATTCTCGGCATTGGGCCGTGGGAGCGGCGTCTGCGGACGCTTATCGAACAGTATCAGCTGGAAGATGTCGTCGAGATGCCGGGCTTTAAGCCGAGCCACGAGGTCAAGGCCATGCTCGACGAGGCGGACGTGTTCCTGCTGCCTTCCGTGACGGGCGCCGATGGCGATATGGAAGGCATTCCGGTGGCGCTGATGGAGGCGATGGCCGTCGGTATTCCGGTGGTGTCGACCCTGCACAGCGGGATCCCGGAGCTGATCAAGTCCGAACATTCCGGCTGGCTGGTGCCGGAGAATAACGCGATGGCCCTTGCCGACCGACTAGCGGCCTTTAGCGACATTGACCAGCAGGCGCTGGAGCCCGTGCTTCACAATGCCAGACAAAAAGTGGAAACCGATTTTAACCAGCAGGTGATCAATCGCCAGCTCGCGAGCCTGCTGCAAACGCTGTAACGCCGAGGTTGTATGCTGAAAAAGATTACCCGACGCACCTTTGTCTCTTCTCTGTCCGTTCTGGCGGCCACGCCGCTGCTGTCGTCACGCATTGCGCGTGCGGCAGCCGGGAGAACGGTTTCTGTTAATCAGTACAATAACAACGACTGGATTGCCGCCTTTAAGCAGGCGTTTAATGACGGCGACACGGTCGTGGTCCCTGCCGGGCTCACCTGCGAAAACGTCAATACGGGCATTTTCATTCCCGACGGGAAAACGCTGCTGATCCGCGGGGCGTTAACCGGCAACGGGCGCGGCCGCTTTGTTCTGCAGGAAGGGAGCAAGGTGATCGGCGAAGGGGCCGGGCGCACGGAGAACATTACGCTCGACGTTCGCGGCTCTGACTGCGTCATCAAAGGTCTGGCGATGAGCGGTTTTGGCCCGGTGGCGCAGATTTACATCGGCGGCAAGAATGCCAGCGTAATGCGCAATTTACTGATAGATAACATCAGCGTGAGTCAGGCCAACTACGCCATCCTGCGCCAGGGATTCCACAACCAGGTGGACGGTGCCCGCATCATCAACAGCAAATTTAGCCATCTGCAGGGCGATGCGATTGAGTGGAACGTGGCCATCAACGATCGCAATATCCTGATCTCCGATCATGTCATCGACAACATCAACTGCACCAACGGCAAGATCAACTGGGGCATCGGCATTGGCCTCGCCGGCAGCACTTACGATAACGACTATCCGGAAAAGCAAACCGTCAAGAACTTCGTGGTGGCTAACATCACCGGCAGCAACTGTCGCCAGCTGGTGCACGTCGAAAACGGTAAGCATTTTGTTATCCGTAATATAAAGGCCAAAAATATTACCCCTGACTTCAGTAAAAAGGCGGGAATAGATAACGCCACGGTGGCCATTTATGGCTGTGATAATTTCATTATTGATAATGTCGACATGGTCAATAGTGCGGGCATGTTAATTGGTTATGGGGTTATAAAAGGCGATTATTTGTCCATTCCGCAAAACTTCAAGCTCAATAATATTCACCTTGATAATCGACAGCTTGCGTATAAATTGCGCGGAATACAGATTTCCTCCGGTAACGCCACCTCGTTTGTGGCAATAACTAACGTGGAAATGCAGCGCGCCACGCTTGAACTGCACAACAAACCTCAGCATCTTTTTTTACGCAACATCAATGTGATGCAGGAGGCCGCTGTAGGGCCAGCCCTGAAAATTAACTTCGACCTGCGTAAAGATGTGCGGGGTAAATTCATGGCGAAAGACGAGACGCTGCTGTCGCTGGCGAACATTAAGGCTGTGAATGAGAAGGGGCAGAGCTCGGTGGATATTGACCGGGTCGACCAGAAGGTGGTGAATGTGGAAAGGCTGAACTTTACGCTTCCGCACAGATAATCGCCACTTGTCAATTTTGAGACTATTCCTGGTATAAAAACGTGATCTTATCAGATTACAACTACGGAAATTTGTAGTGTCAGGGCGTAACATTACCCATGAATTACGGCAAATCATGCTGGCGAAAACAGGTTTAAGAGCTATAATTCGTCAACCATTTTAAGGTGGAAGAAATAATGATTAATTTGAAAGCAGTCATTCCGGTAGCAGGCTTGGGCATGCATATGCTGCCAGCCACAAAAGCCATTCCTAAAGAGATGCTGCCGATCGTTGACAAGCCAATGATTCAATACATTGTCGACGAGATTGTTGCTGCAGGGATCAAAGAAATCGTCCTGGTTACGCATTCGTCCAAGAATGCGGTTGAGAACCACTTCGACACCTCTTACGAACTCGAAGCGTTGCTTGAGCAGCGCGTCAAACGCCAGCTGCTGGCGGAAGTGCAGTCCATCTGTCCGCCGGGCGTAACCATCATGAACGTGCGTCAGGCGCAGCCGCTGGGTCTGGGACACTCTATCCTGTGTGCCCGCCCTGTTGTCGGGGATAATCCATTCATCGTCGTGCTGCCGGACATCATCATCGATACCGCATCTGCCGATCCGCTGCGTTACAACCTGGCGGCCATGGTGGCGCGTTTCAACGAAACGGGTCGCAGCCAGGTGCTGGCGAAACGCATGAAGGGCGATCTCTCCGAGTACTCCGTGATTCAGACGAAAGAAGCGCTGGAGACGGAAGGGCAGGTGAGCCGCATCGTTGAGTTTATCGAAAAACCGGATCAGCCGCAGACGCTGGACTCAGATCTGATGGCGGTGGGCCGCTATGTTCTGAACGCCGATATCTGGGCGGAACTGGAAAAAACCGAACCAGGCGCCTGGGACCGTATTCAGCTGACCGACGCGATTGCCGAACTGGCGAAAAAACAGTCTGTTGACGCGATGCTGATGACCGGCGACAGCTATGACTGCGGTAAGAAAATGGGGTATATGCAGGCGTTTGTGAACTATGGTCTGCGTAACCTGAAGGAAGGGGCGAAGTTCAGAACCCGTATTGAGAAGTTGCTGGCAAACGACTGATATTTTCTTAAACGCTTTGTATAAGCGGTAGTCATCATCAGGATATGTGAAAACATAGCTAAAATGATGACTACCGTTTTTTGTTATTATTCATAATGATAACATAGAGTTATATGATTCAAATCTCGACAGATTTGTAACGATTTGTGCTTGTTTCTATGGTCATTTAGGACGACAATTAACGCCAGTTTTTTGTCTGTATCCAGACCAGAAACTGCTTTTCTGTAAATTCAATCAGTGCACTGGTAGCTGTTAAGCCAGGGGCGGTAGCGTGCCTTGCATTCGCAATTGAATATTGAACGAACAGTCCTGGTCTATACAGAGTTTCTCGCGATTCAGCACTTCTCGCGGGCAAAAAAATCAGATTGAGCAGATAGGGGATGGCAATGAAAGTATTGGTGACGGGTGGCACCGGGTTTCTTGGTACTGCTTTAGTCCGGACGTTGAAATCATCAGGACATGAGGTGATATTAACAACGCGCAAACAGGGGAACCCTGAACAGGGAATTTACAACCTGGGAGATATCTCCGCCGATACCAACTGGGTTAACCTCCTTGAGGGATGCGAGACTGTCATTCATACTGCGGGGAGGGCGCATATTCTTAATGATGATGCACAGGATGCTTTGGCGGAATTTCGTCGGGTTAATCACGACGCGACCATGAAATTAGCGGCAGATGCCGCGACCAGCGGGGTGAAGCATTTTATTTTCGTCAGCTCGATTGGTGTCAACGGTAACGCTACCTCGGGGATCCCTTTTTCTGAAGCGTCAAAACCCCAGCCAACTTCTGATTATGCCATTTCTAAGCTTGAAGCCGAGCAAAGTCTGCTTAAAAATTTCTCTGGCAGCAACATGGCGATCACCATTGTTCGTCCTGCATTAATTTGCGGTAAAAATGCTCCAGGTAATATACAGCGTCTTTTGAAACTGGTGTCGAAAAACCTACCGTTACCATTTAAAAACGTGAAGAATAAGCGGGCACTTGTCTCGCTAGATAATGTCGTCAGCTTTATCAGTGAGTGCGTAATTAATGAAAAATCAAAAAATCAGCTCTATCTGCTCGCAGATGCAGAACGACCTTCAACTGAAGATATGATTAATGCCTTTGCTTCAGGCATGAACATTAAAGCGAAAGTTATCTATTTCCCTAAGGTAATCCTGAAAATATTGCTTTCCGCTGCAGGTAAAGGCGGAATTTACGATCAGTTATTTGGCGATCTGGAAGTTGATGCCACCAAATCTCGGGAGCATTTAAACTGGACTCCTCCAATAACGCTTTATGAAACGATGAGAAAAACGGCGAACTATTATATCGAAGGTAGCAAATAATGATGAATTTGGGGATTGTGATATTCGCTTTTTTAGTGTCATGCGCACTGACTTGGGGATTGCGAGGTTATGCTATTAAGCATAACGTTATTGATCGTCCAAACCAGCGAAGTTCGCATTCTGTGCCAACGCCTCGTGGTGGTGGCGTAGCGATCGTCCTGACGGTACTCGTTGCTTTAGTATACTTTTATTTTAACCAAACGTTTACGTTGGAGAACTTCCTGGGCCTATTTATTCCAGGCGTGATTGTTGCAATCATCGGTTTCCTTGACGATCATGGTCATATTGCGGCTCGCTGGCGCCTGTTGATGCATTTCCTTGCTGCTGCAATTGGTATTTATTTCTTGGGTTCCTTCCCTGTAATTACGCTTTTTGGTTACGATCTATCCTTATCCTGGATTGGTATGATTCTGGGCTGTGTGTATCTGGTCTGGATGCTGAACTTATATAATTTCATGGACGGGATTAATGGCCTGGCCAGCGCAGAAGCAATCACGTTTGCCGCATGCAGTGCGATATTGATTGTTGTAAGCCAGTACACGGACCTCCCTGGAAGTATTTATCCGCTGACGTTGGCCCTTATCGGTGGCGCGGCAGGCTTTATTGTCTGGAATTTTCCAGTAGCGAAAATCTTCATGGGCGATGCCGGGAGTGGTTTCCTGGGGATAACCATTGGGCTGATGATCCTCCATATTGCGAAAGTAGACACCCATTTCTTTATCGCGGAATTATGTTTGCTAGGCGTATTTATCGTCGATGCAACGACAACGTTGCTAAGAAGGCTCGTGGCGGGTAAAAAGGTCTATGAAGCGCATGCCAGTCATGGCTATCAAATTCTCGCTAGAAAATATGGCAGTCATGTTCCGGTGACAATGATGGCGATCGCCGTCAACCTGCTGTGGCTTTTCCCGATCGCCTACCTTATCGCCTCAGCCAAAATTGATGGCGTTGTTGGGTTGATTATTGCCTGGCTCCCGCTTTTCGCAGTAGCACTCAAATGCGGTGCAGGCGTAAAAGACAAAGAGAGCAACGTCAATGCATGACCTAATGATTTTAGGTGCAGGTGGGCATGGAAGAACCCTGTACGAGATGGCGGGACTTCTGGGGTATGAGGATATCGTTTTCCTTGACGATAATAGATCACCAATCGTTGATACTAACAAACTTATCATCGGGAAAATTTCCGAACTAAAATTACACATCAAAAATGCCAATCACATAGCTATCGGAATTGGGAATAATACAATCAGAGAACAACTCTTTCGGCAGCTTATTAGCTTAGGTATTTCCCCCGTAACGCTTATACACCCCTTTGCATTTGTCAGTCCATCGGCAACGATTTCAGATGGCGCGGTTGTATTAGCAGGCGCAGTGGTTGGTGCCAATTCGAAATTAGGGGCGGGTACGATTGTAAATAGTCATTCGACAGTAGATCATGATTCTATTCTGGATGATTTTTCCCACTTAGGGGTAGGTGTCCATCTTGCTGGAGGTGCTGTCATTGGTAAGTCAGCGTTTCTACAGGCGGGTACTGTCGGTGGGTATAATACAAAAGTAGACGATTACTCAGTGTGTCCTGCTGGTACTATTTTATAAACTGAATGCAAGCTTTAACGAGGCGACCAGTTTTAAGTATGCTAAATTATTTAATATCTTTGCCCAGACCAATAAAACGGATTATTACACTTTCGATAGATGTTGTACTTCTTTTATGCGCATTTTGGTTTGCATTTTGGGTACGCATTGATTCAATGACGCCGATATATAGTGCGAAATATTGGTTATTTATATTTTCGATAATCATCGTAACTTTGGCGATATTTGTAAAGTTAGGACTTTATCGAGCCGTTATTCGCTATATAACTGCAAAAATATTATTGGTTGTTACAGTAGGGATGGTTATATCATCCATTTTGCTTATTGTTGCAGCATTTTATACCAATCTCTTTCTGCCAAGAACGATTCCATTTATTTATTTCTCCTTCGGATTACTGCTCATTGCCGGATCACGACTTGGGATGAGAATGCTGGTAAATCGTGGGTTAAACCTGGGCACTCGGGTGGTAATTTATGGTGCTGGGGCATCGGGCCGTCAATTACTACCTGCGCTGAGCCAGATGGATGAATACTATCCAGTAGCTTTCGTCGATGACAACCGTGCTCTGCAAGGTCAGGTCATTCATGGTGTCAGCGTTTTCGCCCCGGAAAAACTGCCATGGTTAGTTGAGAAATACGAAGCGAAAAAGATTCTGCTTGCCATGCCAAGCGCCAGTCGAGCCAGGAAGAACGAAGTCATTAAAACACTGGAAGGTTTGCCGTGCGAGGTACTCTCCATTCCCGGCATGGTCGATCTGGTGGAGGGGAAAGCGCGTATTGATGCATTGCGCAAAGTGGTTATTACCGATCTGCTGGGCCGCGATCCCGTTTCACCAATTCCGGAATTGGTGTCTCGTAATATTAACGGGAAAACGGTCATGGTTACCGGGGCAGGGGGATCGATTGGTTCGGAGCTTTGTCGACAGATAATTAAAAATAAACCGAACCAGCTTATTCTTTTCGAATTGTCCGAGTTCTCACTTTATTCCATCGACTCGGAGCTGCGTAATCTGAATCTGAGCCAGAATCTTCAGGTTAAAATTTATCCTATTCTCGGTAATGTTCAGGATAAAGAGCATCTCGAAAGATTAATCGACGCATTTAACGTTAATACGATTTATCACGCTGCGGCCTACAAGCATGTACCGCTTGTCGAATTCAACGTTCTTGACGGAGTTCGCAATAATATCTTTGGTACGCTGAGCTGTGCACAGGCTGCAGCGCGCTGCGGTGTAGAAAACTTTGTCTTAATTTCGACTGATAAAGCCGTGCGGCCGACCAATACAATGGGGGCGACCAAACGAATGGCTGAGTTAGTGCTTCAGGCGCTAGCGAAAGAATCCAGTAAAACTTGCTTTAGCATGGTTCGCTTCGGCAATGTACTAGGCTCGTCGGGTTCTGTCGTGCCACTGTTTGAAAAACAAATAGCTGCGGGTGGTCCCGTGACGCTGACCCATGAGAATATTACGCGCTACTTTATGACGATTCCTGAAGCGGCGCAGTTGGTAATCCAGGCGGGAGCTATGGGGACGGGCGGCGATGTCTTTGTTCTGGATATGGGTGAACCCGTCAAGATTATAGAGCTTGCGCATCGCATGATTACCCTTCAAGGGCTCACCGTTCGTGATGATAAAAATCCGTACGGTGATATTGAGATAAAAACGACGGGCCTACGTCCAGGTGAGAAACTTTATGAAGAGTTACTTATCGGCGACAATGTGTCTGTCACGCAGCACCCGCGAATAAAGACTGCTAACGAAGTGATGTTGCCGTGGAATGAGATGAGCATTATTCTCCACGACCTCGACAAGGCCTGCCGCGATTTCGACTACGAACGCGTACGTGAGATCCTGTTGCAAGCACCTGCAGCGTTCAATCCAACCGATGTTATCTGCGATTTACTTTGGAATGAAAAGATAAGTTAAGATAGCAGATTGTGCTTTCCTCCGCCCTGAATGCTTGCCGATAGCTACCGGGGCGATGGAATGTAATTGATTGTTTCTGAAAACATTAAGAGCGAAATAAACGTGAAAATTCTGGTCACTGGTGGAGCAGGCTTTATTGGGTCTGCAGTGGTACGACACATTATTAATGATACACAAGATTCTGTTATCAACGTCGATAAGCTGACTTATGCAGGTAATCTTGAATCGCTGGCTGATGTCTCACACAGCGATCGCTATCGTTTTGAACATGCCGATATCTGCGACAGCGACGCCATGGCGCGTATTTTTGCAGAGCACCAGCCGGATGCTGTGATGCATCTGGCCGCTGAGAGCCACGTTGATCGCTCGATTACCGGCCCGGCAGCTTTTATAGAGACTAACATTCTTGGCACCTATGTGCTGTTGGAAGCGAGCCGCAAGTACTGGTCTGAGTTAAGTGCTGATAAAAAAGCGTCATTCCGTTTCCACCATATCTCCACAGATGAAGTGTATGGCGATCTTCCGCACCCGGATGAGATTGAAGAGGGCTCTAAACTGCCTCTCTTTACTGAAACTACCGCTTATGCCCCAAGCAGCCCATATTCTGCGTCTAAAGCGTCAAGCGACCATTTGGTCCGTGCCTGGCTTCGCACTTACGGCTTCCCGACCATAGTGACTAACTGTTCAAACAACTACGGTCCTTACCACTTCCCTGAAAAACTTATCCCACTGGTCATTCTCAATGCGTTGGATGGTAAAGCCTTGCCGGTTTACGGTAAAGGAGACCAGATTCGCGACTGGCTATATGTTGAAGATCACGCCCGTGCATTATATACCGTGGTGACGAAGGGTAAGATTGGGGAAACCTATAACATCGGCGGCCACAATGAAAAACAAAATCTTGATGTAGTAAACACCATCTGCTTCCTGCTGGATGAGATTGTGCCGAAAGAAGGCTCCTATCGTGACCAGATAACGTATGTTGCCGACCGTCCGGGCCACGATCGCCGCTACGCGATTGATGCAGAGAAAATTGGTAGGGAACTTGGCTGGAAGCCCCAGGAAACCTTCGAAAGCGGCATTCGCAAAACCGTAGAATGGTACCTGGCGAACACACAATGGGTAGAGAACGTAAAAAGCGGTAGCTACAAGTCCTGGATTGAAGAAAATTATGGAGATCGTACCTGATGAATATTCTTCTGTTCGGTAAAACCGGTCAGGTGGGTTGGGAACTTCAACGTGCTCTTGCACCTCTGGGTAATTTGATTGCTGTTGACGTCAATTCTCAAGAGTATTGCGGCGATTTCAGTAATCCTGAGGGTGTTGCAGAAACTGTGCGTCGTATTAAGCCAGATGTGATCGTTAACGCAGCTGCGCACACCGCCGTTGATAAGGCTGAGTCAGAACCTGAATTCGCTCAGCTTCTGAATGCCACAAGTGTCGAGGGGATTGCCAAAGAGGCACAGAAATTAGGTGCTTGGGTTATTCATTACTCTACTGATTACGTATTTCCGGGTAATGGAACTACACCTTGGCTGGAAACTGACGCTACTGCGCCGCTCAATGTTTATGGTGAGACCAAACTAGCGGGTGAAAAAGCATTAAGCGAAAATTGCTCACGCCATTTGATCTTCCGTACTAGCTGGGTTTATGCCGGCAAAGGGAATAACTTTGCGCGTACTATGTTACGACTGGCAAAAGAGCGTTCTGAGTTGTCTGTGATTAACGACCAATTTGGTGCACCCACAGGAGCCGAATTATTAGCGGACTGCACGGCTCATGCAATTCGGGTTGCTATGAATAAACCTGAGGTAGCAGGAACTTATCATCTGGTTGCCAGTGGTACGACAACCTGGTTCGACTATGCCTCTCTGGTATTCGAAGAGGCGCGTGCAGCAGGGATTGAATTGGCATTAAACCAGCTTCATGGGGTTGCGACCAGCGCGTACCCTACGCCTGCTAAACGCCCGGCAAACTCCCGTCTGAATACTTCAAAGTTTCAGGAGAATTTCGACCTTGTACTGCCACAGTGGGAGACTGGGGTTAAGCGTATGCTGACTGAGTGGTTCACAGCGACTGCGATTTAATGATGATCAAGATGCCTGGGTATGGGCATCTCATGAATATAGAGATGATGAAATGAAAACGCGTAAAGGTATTATTCTGGCGGGTGGCTCTGGTACTCGTCTGTATCCAGTGACCATGGCTGTTAGTAAACAGTTATTGCCTATTTATGATAAGCCGATGATTTACTATCCGCTTTCAACGCTGATGCTGGCTGGTATTCGAGATATTTTAATTATTAGTACTCCGCAGGATACACCGCGTTTTGAACAACTTCTGGGTGATGGAAGCCAGTGGGGGCTAAATCTGCAATACAAAGTCCAGCCAAGCCCGGATGGCCTGGCGCAGGCTTTCGTTATTGGCAAAGAATTCATTGGTAACGATGATTGTGCCCTGGTGTTGGGCGATAACATTTTCTATGGTCACGACCTTCCTAAATTAATGGATGCCGCGGTTAATAAAGAAAATGGTGCAACGGTCTTTGCCTATCACGTGAACGATCCTGAGCGTTACGGTGTTGTCGAGTTTGATAAAAATGGAACAGCCATCAGCCTCGAAGAAAAACCGCTGGAGCCGAAGAGTAATTATGCGGTGACAGGGCTGTATTTCTATGACAACAGTGTCGTTGAAATGGCAAAAAATTTGAAACCTTCAGCACGTGGTGAGCTAGAAATCACGGATATCAACCGCATTTACATGGAGCAGGGACAACTTTCCGTAGCTATGATGGGGCGTGGTTTTGCCTGGCTTGATACAGGGACTCACCAGAGTCTAATTGAAGCGAGTAATTTCATTGCAACCATTGAAGAGCGTCAGGGACTTAAAGTTGCTTGCCCTGAAGAAATTGCCTATCGCAAAGGGTTTATTGATGCTGAGCAGGTTAAAAAACTTGCCGCGCCTTTATCAAAAAACCAATATGGACAATATTTGTTGAAAATGATCAAAGGTTATTAACTGATGAATATTATTAAAACAGAAATCCCAGAAGTATTAATCTTTGAGCCAAAAGTATTTGGGGATGAACGTGGTTTTTTCATGGAAAGTTTCAATCAAAAAACATTTGAAGATGCTGTTGGCCAACAAATAGATTTTGTTCAAGATAACCATTCAAAATCCGCAAAAGGCGTACTTCGTGGATTGCATTATCAGAAAGATCCCTATGCTCAGGGGAAGTTGGTCCGCTGTGTCGCTGGTGCAGTATTTGATGTAGCAGTTGATATCCGCAAGCAATCTTCAACTTTTGGCAAATGGGTTGGTGTTATTCTATCTGCCGAAAATAAACGTCAATTGTGGATTCCTGAGGGATTCGCCCATGGTTTTCTTACATTAGAAGATAATACTGAATTCTTATACAAAACAACAGATTACTATCATCCAGAAGCTGAAGGTTCGATTCTCTGGAATGATGAAGACATTGGTATAGATTGGCCTAAAGAAGACAATATTATTTTATCTAGTAAGGATAAAAATGCTCCAATGATGAGTTTTTTGATTAAAAGTAAAATTATATGAGTTTAATTAAGAACAGTAGTTGGAATATATTTGGGCTTGCGCTTCCATTACTAATGGCTATCCCCGTAATGGGGATTTTAGCAAGATCACTTGGAGTGGAACGCTTTGGTCTTTTTACAATCGCATATGCCCTAATGGGCTATGCGAGTGTTTTCGATGGTGGACTGTCGAGGGCTGTTATACGATTTGTTTCTACACATCGAAACGATGATAATCGAGTTAATGCTATTCTTGGAACCTCACTTTATGCTGTGACAGGACTTAGCATTATTATCGTTCTGCTTGGATATTTTTTTGCTCCTTTGTTAGCAAGATTTTTGAATGTTTCGCCTGAGCTCCTCAATGAATTGACGCTAGCGCTTCGTTTGTTAGTATTATGCGTGCCAGCTTTGTTGCTTACACAAGTCTGGAGAGCCTATCTTGAGGGCGTTGAGAAATTCTCAAGTCTCAATATTCAACAAGTCACAACAAGTCCATTTATCATTTTACTCCCTCTTTTTGCAGTGCTATATTCTCCGACCTTGACCTCTGCTGTATGTGGGTTAGTTGCTGGAAGATGGATAGTTGCACTTATAAGTTGGAAAATTTGTGAAAGCCACCTTATAGAATTTCGACGAATTTTTCGGAAGGATGTTTTTTCAGAACTAATGAGCTTCGGTGGATGGGTTACCCTAAGTAATATAATCGGGCCACTCATGGGGTTTGTCGATCGATTTGCAGTTTCTCATTTTTCTGGTGCAAGCGTTGTGGCTCACTATTCTGGGCCCTCAGATATGGTCTCAAGATTATCTTTATTCCCAGGTGCTGTTGCCAGAGCGTTATTTCCAAAATTAAGCTATTCGCAATCGAACGATTCTCATACAGTCTATCATCGCACTTTGTGGTCGGTATTTTTGTTTTCCATACTACTTGCAACTCCTTTTTTTATGTTTTCAAGCGAGATTTTAGGCTTGTGGTTAGGTAAAGAATATATGGGGGATGCGGCACAAATATTTAAGATTTTATTGTTAGGCTTTGTCTTTAATTCAGTCGCACAGATCTGCTTTGCAAAAATACAGTCCGCAGGACATGCAAAATGGACGGGAGTTGTGCATATTATCGAATTTTTCCCTTACCTCGCGATTCTATATTATCTGACTACAACCTATTCCATCTTTGGTGCCGCAGTTGCATTTTTGATAAGATCATTTGCCGATTTTTTAATTTTATTTTATGTTGAAAAATTTGGAATTCGTATGAAAACAGGTGGCTAAAATGGATGTTATAATCGCGTTGATAATAGTTTATACATGCGGTTTATTGCTTTGTTTTTATCTCAAACTCGAGTGGATTCATCCAGCTGTAGTACATGCTCTATTGTGGTTATTTTCTTCATCTTTAGCTTTGTTTTTTTCGGAAGAAGAGTATTTACCTAAAACGTACTTCATTCTCTATGCAAATTTAGCATTTTTCTTGGCTGCAATTATTGGTGGGGAAACAACTTTACCAAAAGTAATGGGTAAGATGGTGGCAAAACGAAATGAACACTGGCCCAATGTAATACCTTTTGCGTTCATGTTATTGTTTTATCTTGTTTTTTTTCTGAAGTTTCCTATTAGCACTTTGTGGAATATTTCAGCTTTCCGCGAATATCTCGTTGCTGATGACGGTGCAAATTTCGGCCTTTTGGGACGATTAGCATTAATATCACTTTTCTCTTCATGTTTTTTACTGATTAGTTCTCGTAAGCTTTTTATACTAAGTTTTGTTCTTGCTCTACCTATGCTACTGTTACTTGGTGCTAAAGTACTTGTTTTACTATATTTGTCGACAATACTTATTTTAACTCCGAAACGATTAAAGTTATCGAAAGTAGTTCTTTTTGGAGGCGGGTTCATATTGTGCTTCTTGGGGGTTATGAGTCTACGATACCCTGATGCCCCCCCTGGTCTAATGTTTTATTATCTCTATAATTATATGTCTGGTGGGATATTGGCATTCTCACAACTCCCTGATAATGCCTCTGAAAATTTCGGTTTCTACTCATTTAGAAATATTTATTTGTGGTTGACTTTTCTTTATCCATTTAAAATTGCGAATATAGTTCAGGAGTGGGTGTTTATACCTTTTCCTACAAATATATATACATATTTACGTCCCTATTTCATGGATTTTGGATATTTTTCAATTGTTTTTCCAGCATTTTTTGGTTTCTTTTCAGGTCGCATTTATACATGGAAATACAAGAACGTTCGGGCTTATTATATCGTATATCCCTTAGCACTTTATGCAATACTGATGCAATTGATAGATGATCAATATTTTACATGGCTATCAAATTGGATTTTGCTGATTATTATTGGGTGTTTAATGACGTATGGAAGAAAAAATGTTAAAGATAGCGGCTTTAATAGTCACCTATAACCCAGATACCGAAGTGCTAGCTAAGCTTATTGAACTTTTAAAAACATCTCGATTAGATTTAAAAATATATCTGGCTGACAACGCCAGCAATAATGCACAACATCTGAAAGATGAGTATTTATCTGACCATGATTATACTTTTCTGTCAGAGAATCTAGGATTGGCTGGTGCACAAAATATTCTACTTAAAAAAATTATGGATTCTGATTCAGATGCAGTACTTTTCTTTGATCAGGATTCAGAGCCAACTGATGAATTTATTAGTTCTCTATCACAAGGTTTGATGGAACTTAATGCCAAAGGACATAAGGTTGGTGCTGTTGGACCTGTATTTTATGATCCCAGAACAGGAACAAATACTCCCTTTTCATTAATTGATGGATGTCGTATTAGAAGCATTTATCCAAAATCCTCTGATCCGCTCAAAGTTTCTTTTCTTATAAATTCAGGGATGTTAGTTCCTGTTGAAGTATTAAAGAAAGTGGGTTTGATGCGTGATGAGTTATTTATTGATTATATTGATATCGAATGGTGTTTGAGAACAGCTAGTAATGGATATTCTTTATATGCGATACCCGATGCCAAAATGAGTCATACAATTGGAGATGAGCGAAAGCTTTTTCTGGGAAGAGAAGTAAGTATACATAGCCCATTAAGACGCTACTATCTTGCAAGAAACTCAATTTATATGATGCGATTATCATATGTTCCTATTGGATATAAATTTAGAGAGGCCATTTTTTCAACGATTCGCACGATAATGTTTGTTGCCTGTGTGGATAAAAAAAGACTGTATATTAAATATATCCTACGTGGATGGAAGGATGGGATTCTGGGGATATATGGAAAGTCTGCGGGTTAAATTCTTGCGAATGTAATAGATTTGTTTTAAGGAGTTTTAATTGATTAGTTCGGTCACTGTAACTTATAATCCAGACATTGATTGTTTTAAGGCACAGTTACAATCTCTTCATCATCAACTGGATAATTGTGTAATCGTAGACAATGGTTCAAAAAATGTAGTGGAGATTGAAAGTTTGTGCCAACAGTTCCAATACGATTTAATTAAATTGAATACAAATCGTGGACTTTCCTATGCACAAAATATTGGTATCGAAAACGCAATATCACGCGGTGCTGATTATTTATTACTGCTTGATCAAGACAGTGTGCTAGGAGCTAATTTTATTAGCGCCATGAGCCAGATATATACCCAGTATAATGTTGGTATTCTGGGGCCCTCGTTTTATGATCCACACACGAACGAACTCTATTGGGGCACTAATTATATTGGCCCTTTCATTAAACGAACGGCGATACAAGAGATAACCGATGTAACTTATGTTATTGCTTCTGGCTCCTTCTTTTCTACCGAAGTTTTCAAAAGAGTTGGCAAGATGGAAGAAGCACTTTTTGTGGATTATATTGATGTTGAGTGGGCTCTGCGTGCCAAAAAATTAGGGTATCGTGTGGCAATGACTAATAAAGCATCAATGGCTCACACGATCGGTGATTCAAGGCTGAATTTGTTAGGGCGCAAAATATCTGTTCATAGTCCCATGCGACGTTACTTCCTGGTAAGGAATAGTTTCTTTATGATTAGGAAACCATATATTCCTGTGGGATATAAAATTCGCGAGATTTTCTTGAATTTTGTTCGCGCAGGAATATCTTTAATTCTTAACAAAGAAAAAAAGAAAACGTTGATGATGATATTTTACGGTGTCTATGATGGTCTTTCAGGTAGATTCGGTCCATTTAATAGAAATTAATATTAGTTCTATGTCTCGTTGCGAGTTGGTGGGAGTGAGTAAGAATATACTCATTGAACTGATTCTAAAAACATGAGAACTCTTTATTTGATTGCATGCGCGAATGAAATCGGTGGTGTTCATACTCGTTTGCGTAATATGACATCCACTTAGTAAATGATGGTCAATAAGTTAATCATTGAAGACAGAGTACTCTGGTTGATGAATTTAGCGCCTTTGAAGTGAAGGTTTATATTATAGCAGAGTTTTCAAGCAAAATGTTGCCTTGTTAAGGAAATCATAAGCGTTATAATTACACGCAAAATTATAAAATAATCTCCTCAGCATGTGATTGCTCTTCATTCTTCTAGCGCAGGAATCGTAATGAGTTCTTCTCTGAAAACTTCTCATTCAACGCAATGTATAATAAAACTTTGGAGCATTATCAAAAAGCAATAAATAATAAACATAATAAGTGATTCGATTTGTTATTTGTCATGTTTAAGTTTAAATATAAATAAATCATACCTGTACTTTTCCTAAGGTTTAAAATATATCCAGTTTTGTGTCGTCTTGGGTGATCAAGGCCACAAATGCCTATCTCTGACCCCGATTTATGAGTTAAGATTCTTGCAAATTATATCTGTCGGGGTTACCCGACAGTGACCACACCTGACAGGAGTATGTAATGTCCAAGCAACAGATCGGCGTTGTCGGTATGGCAGTGATGGGGCGCAACCTGGCGCTCAACATCGAAAGCCGTGGTTATACCGTCTCCGTTTTCAATCGCTCCCGTGATAAGACCGAAGAAGTGATTGCCGAAAATCCAGGCAAGAAACTGGTTCCTTTCTATACGGTTAAAGAGTTCGTTGAGTCTCTGGAAACACCTCGTCGTATCCTGTTAATGGTGAAAGCGGGCGCAGGTACCGATGCAGCCATCGACTCCCTGAAGCCATACCTCGAAAAAGGTGACATCATCATTGATGGCGGTAATACCTTCTTCCAGGACACCATCCGTCGTAACCGTGAGCTGTCTGCTGAAGGCTTCAACTTCATCGGTACCGGTGTATCCGGTGGTGAAGAGGGCGCGCTGAAAGGCCCGTCTATCATGTCTGGCGGCCAGAAAGATGCATACGAACTGGTTGCGCCTATCCTGACCAAAATCGCAGCCGTCGCTGAAGATGGCGAGCCTTGCGTAACCTATATCGGTGCGGACGGTGCAGGTCACTATGTGAAAATGGTGCACAACGGTATCGAATATGGCGACATGCAGCTGATTGCGGAAGCGTATTCCCTGCTGAAAGGCGGCCTGAACCTCTCTAACGAAGAGCTGGCTGAAACCTTCACCGAGTGGAACAAAGGCGAGCTGAACAGCTACCTGATCGACATCACCAAAGATATCTTCACGAAAAAAGATGAAGAGGGTAAATACCTGGTTGATGTGATTCTGGATGAAGCAGCCAACAAAGGTACCGGTAAATGGACCAGCCAGAGCTCGCTGGATCTGGGCGAGCCGCTGTCTCTGATCACCGAGTCCGTCTTCGCTCGCTACATCTCTTCTCTGAAAGAGCAGCGCGTCGCGGCATCTAAAGTGCTGTCAGGCCCACAGGCCAAACCAGCCGGTGATAAAGCTGAATTCGTTGAGAAAGTGCGTCGTGCCCTGTACCTGGGTAAAATCGTCTCTTACGCGCAGGGCTTCTCTCAACTGCGTGCCGCATCAGACGAGAACAACTGGGATCTGAACTACGGCGAAATCGCCAAGATCTTCCGCGCGGGTTGCATCATTCGTGCGCAGTTCCTGCAGAAAATCACCGATGCCTACGCTGAAAACGCCGGTATTGCTAACCTGCTGCTGGCACCGTACTTCAAGAAAATTGCGGACGAATATCAGCAGGCGCTGCGTGATGTGGTGGCCTATGCAGTTCAGAACGGGATTCCGGTTCCGACCTTCTCTGCTGCAGTAGCCTACTACGACAGCTACCGTTCAGCCGTTCTGCCTGCCAACCTGATTCAGGCACAGCGTGACTACTTCGGCGCGCATACTTACAAACGCACCGATAAAGAAGGCGTGTTCCATACCGAATGGATGGAATAATTTAACTACACGCTATTCGCAACCCGGAGCCTGTCTCCGGGTTTTTTTTGCAAAAAATGTCGCCTGTTATTCGAAGTAGTCCGAATCTCATCCTGCTCGAAGCGATTACTCCTGGTTTGCCTTGACAGTTAACTTTGCCAGGAGGTACAAAGCCCAACAGTTATGTTTATCGCGATGGTCTGGCGACCATCAGTACAGTTAACTCACAGAAGTCATTAGCGAATGAAAATAACAATCTCCGGAACAGGGTATGTCGGTCTTTCTAACGGCATTCTGATTGCTCAAAATCATGAAGTGGTTGCGCTGGATATCGTGCAGGCCAAAGTGGATATGCTCAATCAGAAAAAATCGCCGATTGTGGATAAAGAAATCCAGGACTATCTCAGCAATAAATCGCTGAATTTCCGCGCCACGACAGATAAAGAAGATGCATACCGCAATGCGGATTACGTCATTATTGCAACGCCTACTGACTACGATCCTAAAACCAACTATTTCAATACCTCAACGGTAGAGGCGGTGATCAAGGACGTTATTGCGATCAACCCTAATGCGGTGATGGTCATTAAATCAACCATTCCTGTTGGGTTTACCAAATCTATTAAAGAAAAGTTCGGTATTGATAATATCTTCTTCTCGCCGGAATTCCTGCGTGAGGGGAGAGCCCTTTACGATAACCTGCATCCTTCCCGTATCGTGATTGGCGAACGTTCCGAGCGCGCTGAGCGCTTTGCCGCGCTGCTTCAGGAAGGCGCAGTGAAGAAAGATATTCAGGTGCTGTTCACTGATTCCACCGAGGCGGAGGCGATTAAGCTCTTCGCAAACACATATCTCGCAATGCGGGTAGCTTACTTTAATGAGCTCGACAGCTATGCAGAAAGTCTTGGACTGAACACCCGCCAGATTATCGAAGGTGTCTGTCTCGATCCACGCATTGGCAACCACTACAACAACCCGTCATTTGGCTACGGCGGTTATTGCCTTCCGAAAGACACGAAGCAGCTGCTGGCAAACTATCAGGCGGTGCCGAATAACCTGATTTCGGCGATTGTTGATGCTAACCGTACGCGCAAAGATTTTATCTCCGATTCCATCCTTGCTCGCCAGCCGAAAGTGGTCGGCGTTTATCGTCTGATCATGAAGAGCGGTTCCGATAACTTCCGCGCCTCTTCCATTCAGGGGATCATGAAGCGCATCAAGGCGAAAGGGGTTGAGGTTGTCATCTATGAGCCAGCCATGCCGGACGACCAGTTCTTCAATTCACGGGTGATCCGCGATCTGGATGCCTTCAAGAAAGAAGCCGATGTCATCATCTCAAACCGCATGGCGGAAGAGCTGGCTGACGTTGCGGATAAGGTTTATACCCGCGATCTCTTTGGTAGCGATTGATTCTCTGTTTTATCCTGTAAAAAAACCCGGCTGATACGCCGGGTTTTTTATGTTCAGACCTTATAGTAGTCGCGGTACCAGTCAACGAAGTTTTTCACGCCATCTTTAACCGAGGTCTGCGGCTTAAATCCAATCGCGTCATAAAGTGGCTGGGTGTCGGCGCTGGTTTCCAGAACATCTCCGGGCTGGAGCGGCATCATATTTTTTTCCGCTTTTTTACCCAGAGCGTCTTCGAGGGCGAGAATATAGTCCATGAGTTCTACGGGTGAACTGTTACCGATGTTGTAAACCCGGTAAGGCGCCGAGCTGGTCGCCGGTGAGCCTGTCTCCACCGTCCATTCGCTGTCTGCTTGCGGAATGACATCCTGCAGACGAATAATCGCTTCAGCAATATCATCAATGTAGGTGAAGTCGCGCTTCATCTTACCGTAGTTGTAGACATCAATGCTTTTGCCTTCAATCATCGCTTTCGTAAATTTAAATAGCGCCATGTCCGGGCGTCCCCATGGACCGTACACGGTAAAGAAGCGCAGGCCGGTAGTCGGCAGGTTATAGAGATGCGAATAGGTATGCGACATCAGCTCATTGGCTTTTTTGGTCGCGGCATAAAGAGACACCGGATGGTCAACGGAATCGTCAGTGGAGAAAGGCATCTTGCGGTTGAGACCATAAACGGAGCTGGATGAGGCATAAAGAAGATGCTGAACGTTGTTATGTCGGCAGCCTTCGAGCACGTTGAGGTGGCCAATCAGGTTGGCTTCCGCGTATACGTGAGGGTTTTCCAGGGAGTAGCGTACCCCCGCCTGTGCGGCCAGATGAATAACGCGATCAAACTTCTCGCGCGCAAAAAGCGCTGCCATACCTTCGCGATCGGCTAACTCCAGCTTGTGGAAGGTGAAGCTCTCGGAATTTAGCAGTTCCAGCCGCGCCAGTTTCAGATTGACATCGTAGTAGTCATTCAGATTATCAACACCAACAACCTGATGACCCGCCTCAAGGAGGCGTTTACTGACATTCGCACCAATAAAACCCGCTGCACCCGTGACCAAAAATTTCATAGCTTCCCTCATAAACCTGTCTTCTTACTGACGCCATAGCGCATCATATGGGGGCTATGATAGCGCGAAGGGTGAAAGTTACATAACCCATCTTTCCGATATTACTCATCGGATTCTTATAGAAATATCCACAGCATTGGATAAACTATACAAACAAAATTAAGTTTGCCCTTTTTTATCAGTTAGGGATTGTATGACGCAAAACAACAATAGCCAGGTCAGCCGAAGCAATGAGCCTGAGCAAATTGATTTACTTGATTTAATGCTGCAACTGTGGCGTGGGAAGTGGACGATAGCAATCTTTGTTGTTGTTTTTATTGCCCTGGCTGTAGGATATCTGTCTGTTGCGAAAGAAAAATGGACGTCAAGTGCGATTATCGCGCAACCTGATGCGGCTCAAATTGCAACTTATTCCAATGCATTGAACATCCTGTATGGTAGTGCTGCTCCTTCCATGACGGACATTCAAACGCGCGCGATTGGTCGTTTCAATTCTTCCTTCTCTGCGTTAGCGCAGGCACTTGAAAACCAGGAAGAACCTGAAAAACTGACCATCGAACCTGCTGTTAAGGGAGAAGCGTTACCTTTAAGTGTTTCCTATACCAGCACTTCATCCGAAGCTGCACAAAAACAGCTGGCGCAATACATTCAGCAGGTTGATGAGCAAACGGCGAAAGAACTTGCCGTTGACCTTAAGGACAACATCAAGGAACAGATCAAGACCCTGAACGATTCTCTGCAAAACCAGGAGAAGGTTGCTCAGGAGCAGAAAAATCTGCGTATCAAACAGATTACTGAGGCGCTGAAAAACGCTGAGGCTGCTAAAATCACCTCCCCGCAGATTCAACAAACCCAGGATGTGACGCAGGAGACGATGTTCCTGCTGGGAAGCGAGGGGCTGAAATCAATGATTGAAAACGAAGCCACGCGTCCACTGGTCTTTTCCGCTGCATACTATCAGACCAGGCAAAACTTACTGGATATTCAAAACCTGAACGTCAACCCGGACACAGTCCACGTCTACCGTTACGTGATGAAACCGGATCTGCCAGTTCGTCGTGACAGTCCGAAAAAAGCTGTTATTTTGATCCTCTCCGTTTTGCTTGGTGCTGTGGTCGGTTCTGCTGTTCTACTAGGCCGCAACGCATTGCGCAACTACAAGCCAAAAGCCTGATTCACATCAGATATAAAAAACCGGGGAAATTCCCCGGTTTTTTTACTTGTGACGCTTACGAAGATTCTCTATCACCGCCGTCAAATCCAGATCCTGATCCTGCAGCAGCACCAGCAGATGGTACATTAAATCCGACGCTTCATTCGTCAGCTCCTCGCGGTCATGCACCGTCGCGGCCAGGGCCGTTTCCACGCCTTCTTCACCCACCTTTTGCGCAATACGCTTAGTCCCGCTGGCGTACAGCTTCGCGGTATAGGAACTTTCAGGATCGGCCGTTTTACGCTCTGCCAGTAGCTGTTCAAGTTGATACAGGAACAGCCACTGGTGACTCGCCTCGCCGAAGCAGCTGCTGGTGCCCTTATGGCAGGTTGGGCCGATTGGGTTGGCCAGCACCAGCAGGGTGTCGTTATCGCAGTCCGGCGCCATGCTGACCACATTCAGGAAATGACCAGATGTTTCACCTTTCGTCCACAGTCGCTGTTTGGTGCGGGAGAAGAAAGTCACCTTGCCGCTGTCGAGGGTTTTCGCCAGCGCGTCCTGGTTCATATATCCCAGCATCAGCACTTCGCCTGATACGGCATGCTGGACAACCACCGGCAGTAATCCGTCGGTTTTTTCCCAGTCCAGCTGCGCCTGTTGTTGCTCTGTTAACATACCCTGATCTCCACGCCCTGGCCGGCCAGGAACGTTTTTAATTCACCAATATTAATAATCTGCTTGTGGAACACGGACGCGGCCAGCGCGCCGTCCACGTTCGCGTCGCGGAAGGCTTCCAGGAAGTGTTCCATGGTGCCCGCGCCGCCGGAGGCAATCAGCGGAACGTGGCAGATCGCGCGGACCTTTTTCAGCTGCTCGAGGTCATACCCGTTACGCACGCCGTCCTGGTTCATCATGTTGAGGACAATCTCGCCCGCGCCACGCTTCTGCACTTCCTGCACCCAGTCGAGCGTTTCCCACTGCGTCACGCGCGTGCGGTTTTCATCGCCGGTATACTGGTTGACGTGGTACTTCCCCGTGGCGGCGTCATACCAGGTATCGATCCCCACCACAATGCACTGCACGCCAAAGCGATCGGCCAGACGGGTAATCAGCTCCGGATCGGCCAGGGCAGGGGAGTTGATGGAAATCTTGTCGGCGCCAAAAGAGAGAATTTTGGCGGCGTCGTCAGCAGACTTAATCCCGCCTGCGACGCAGAACGGAATGTCGATCACTTCCGCCACGCGCGCGACCCAGCTTTTATCGACCACGCGGCCATCGCTGGAGGCGGTGATATCGTAAAAGACCAGCTCGTCTGCGCCTTCATCGGCATAGCGTTTTGCCAGCGGGACGATGTCGCCAACGATTTCATGGTTGCGGAACTGCACGCCTTTCACGACCTGACCATCGCGTACGTCCAGGCAAGGAATTATCCGTTTTGCCAGCATTGGATCGCCTCCGTTACAGTAAATTTACCTTCCAGCAGGGCCCGGCCCACAATTACGCCCTTTACGCCGGTTCCGCGCAGCGCGGCCACGTCGCCTATATCACCAATTCCGCCCGAAGACTGGAACGCCACCTGCGGATAACGCGCACAAACCTCTTCGTACAGCGAGACGTTGGAGCCCGCCAGCGTACCGTCGCGGGAGATGTCCGTGCACAACACGTGTTTGAGACCAACGGGCAGATACATCTCGACCAGCTCTTCCAGCGTCACGCCGGAGTTTTCCTGCCAGCCGCTCACGGCCACCTGCTTATTGCCCTGTTCGTCAATGCGAACGTCCAGCGCCAGCACCAGGGCATCGGCACCAAAGTGGCGGAACCAGCCTTTCACGGTCGCAGGATCTTTCACGGCGGTTGACCCCACCACCACGCGGGCCACGCCAGCGGCCAGCAGCGCCGCGACGTCATCTTCAGTACGCACGCCGCCGCCGACCTGGACGGGCACATCAACACCGGCAACAAGGTGTTTAAGCAGCGCGATCTGACGTTTTGCCGGATCTTTCGCACCTGTCAAATCCACCAGGTGCAGTACCTGCGCACCCTGAGCGGCATAATCCTGCAGACGCGGCAGCGGATCGTTTCCGTAGTCGCGCTGCTGACCGTAATCACCCTGATGAAGACGGACAACCGTGCCGTCAATTAAATCTAACGCGGGAATAATCATCACATCTCCAGGAAGTTTTTCAGCAGCTGCGCGCCTGCGGCACCCGAGCGCTCCGGGTGAAACTGCACGCCGAAGAAATTGTCTTTCTGTACGGCTGCCGTAAACGCCTCGCCGTAATTGCACTGGGCGATCGTATTCACGTTCACCGGCATGGCGTAGCTGTGCACGAAGTAAAAATACGCGCCGTCTTCTATGCCGCGAAACAGACGGTCGCCCGCCTTGGCGTAAACGCGGTTCCAGCCCATATGCGGCAGAGGCAGGCCGTGGTCGGTCATTTTCGGCACGTCTTCGTCAATGATGCCCAGCAGCTCAACGCCGTTGCTCTCTTCACTGCGGCGGCCGAGGATCTGCATCCCTAAGCAAATCCCCAGCACCGGCTGGGTACAGGCTTTGATCAGATCGACCAGCTCGCGTTCGCAAATTTGATCCATTGCCGCCTGCGCGGTGCCCACGCCCGGCAGGAATAGCTTGTCGGCGCGCAGCACCACGTCCGGGTCACGGCTGACCACCGGCTCATAGCCGTGGCGCGCAATCGCCGATTTGACGGAGTTCAGGTTGGCGCATCCGGTATCCAGAATCACCACGTTCATTACAGCACTCCTTTCGATGAAGGCAGAGCGTCACCGTCCACGCGAATCGCCTGGCGAAGGGTACGACCAAAGGCTTTAAACAGGCTTTCCACCCGATGGTGATCGTTTTTGCCTTTGGTCTTCAGGTGCAGCGTCAGGCCCATGGTGTAGGACAGGGAGCGGAAGAAGTGCTCTACCATTTCGGTGCTGAGATCGCCCACGCGCTGGTAGGTGAAGTCGGCTTTATACTCCAGGTGCGGACGCCCTGAGATATCCATCGCGCAGCGCGCCAGACACTCGTCCATCGGCAGGACAAAGCCGAAGCGGTTGATGCCGCGCTTGTCGCCGAGCGCCAGCTTCAGGGCTTCGCCCAGCGCCAGGCCGGTGTCTTCCACGGTGTGGTGATCGTCGATATAGAGGTCGCCTTTTACCGCGATCTCCATGCGGAAGCCGCCGTGGGTGGCAATCTGGTCCAGCATATGGTCGAAGAAACCGACGCCGGTGTGGATCTTGCTGCCGCCTTCACGGTCCAGCCAGACCTTCACGTCAATCTGCGTCTCTTTGGTGTTGCGCTCAACGTGGGAATAGCGGTCACGTTTTGTCAGCTGCTCGCCAATCTTCGCCCAGTTAAGGCTGTTGCGGTCGTAGCGAAGCCCCGCAATGCCCATGTTTTCCGCCAGCGTAATATCGGTAATGCGATCCCCGATGACGTAGCTGTTGGTTTTATCCAGCGCATCATCCGCCAGGTAGCGCTCGACCAGCTTCACCTTTGGCTTACGGCAGTCGCACTCATCGGCCGGCATGTGCGGGCAAATCAGTACCTCATCAAATACCACGCCCTGAGAGGTCAGCACCTGCATCATCAGATTATGCGGGCCGTCAAAGTCCGCCTGCGGGAAGCTGTCGGTACCCAGGCCGTCCTGATTGGTGATCATCACCAGCCGGTATCCGGCCTTTTGCAGCTTGAGCAGCACCGGTATCACGTCCGGTTCAAAAGCCAGCTTGTCGAATCGGTCAACCTGAAAATCGGCTGGTGGCTCCGAAATAAGGGTGCCGTCACGATCGATGAAAAGGATCTTCTGGGTCATACTTTCTCCGCTTTCAGGGCGTCAATCACGCGCTGGCTCTCTGCACGGGTGCCGATGGTAATGCGCAGGCAGCCGCTCAGGGAAGGTTGTTTATTCTGGTCTCGTAAGATAATGCCCTGATCCCATAAAGATTTAAATACGGCGCTGGAGGCGGTGAAGCGCACCAGGATGTAGTTCGTTTCCGAGTCGAACACCTGCTCTACGCAGGGAATCTCCTTCAGAGCGGTCACCAGATACTGACGTTCCACCAGGATTTGCGCCACGCGCTCGCGCATCGCGTTGATGCCCTGGGGCGTCAGCGCCTGGGCCGCAATATCGGCAACCGGCGTGGAAAGCGGATACGGGGCGATGACTTTCAGCAGCAGGTCGATGACCGCTTTATTCGCCAGGGTGAATCCGCAGCGCAGACCCGCGAGGGCAAAGGCTTTCGACAGCGTACGCAGGACGACCAGGTGCGGATATTCTTCCAGCCAGCCTGCCAGCGTCGCCTGCGGGCAGAACTCGATGTAGGCTTCGTCGGCCACCACCAGCGCTTTACCGCGCGTCATCTCCAGCAGGGTGCGGATATCCTGCGGGTTGATAATCTGTCCTGTCGGGTTGTTCGGGCTACAGACAAACACGACTTTTACGCCATCAAGACTGTCGGCAATGCCCTGCAAATCCAGCTGCCAGTTGTCCAGCGCCTGCACGTTGCGGCACGCCACGCCGAAGGTTTCCGCGCTGACGCTGTACATGCCGTAGGTCGGCTGGCAGTACATCACCGCGTCTTTGTCCGGCTCGCAGAAGGCGCGGATCAGCAGCTCAATCCCTTCATCCGCGCCGCGGCTGACAAGCACCTGATCGGGCTTCACGCCCGCGTACTGCGCGTAGTTTTCAATCACCGCTTTCGGCTGGCATTCCGGATAGCGGTTCAGCGTCTGCTGCGACAGCTCGAACTGCACCGCGGTCGGGAATTCGTTAGCGTTCAGCCAGACATCGCCTTTGCCGCCCAGACGGCGCGCGGACTGGTAAGGCGTCAGGCGACGGACATTTTCGCGGGCCAACTCTTCAATGTTCATGCTTGCTCCTTCAGGGCTGCAACGCGCAGCGTAACGGCATTTTTGTGGGCGGTCAGTCGCTCGGCGGCGGCCAGGGTTTCAATAGTCGAGGCCAGGGAGGCAAACCCTTCACGGGAAAGCTCCTGCACGGTCATGCGTTTCTGGAAGTCCGCCAGGCCCAGGCTGGAACAGGTTGAGGTGTAGCCATAGGTGGGCAGCACGTGATTGGTGCCGGAGGCGTAATCGCCCGCGGATTCCGGTGACCAGTCGCCGAGGAACACCGAGCCCGCGCTGGTAATGCCGTCGACCAGACCGCGCGCGTTGCGGGTCTGAATAATCAGGTGCTCCGGGCCGTACTGGTTGGAGATGGCAATGCACTGGTCCAGATCGCGCGCCACAATCAGGCGGCTGGCCGCTAACGCCTGGCGTGCCGTGTCGGCCCGGGGCAGGTCGGCAAGCTGACGCTCCACGGCCTCACCCACGCGTTTCGCCATATCGGCATCCGGCGTCAGCAGGATGACCTGCGAGTCCGGGCCGTGTTCAGCCTGTGAAAGCAGGTCGGAGGCCACGAAATCCGGCGTTGCGCCGCTGTCGGCAATCACCAGCACCTCAGACGGACCGGCAGGCATATCGATGGCCGCACCGTCCAGACGCTGGCTGACCTGGCGCTTGGCTTCGGTCACGTAGGCATTGCCGGGGCCAAAGATCTTATCGACCTTTGGAATGGATTCGGTGCCGAACGCCAGGGCTGAAATCGCCTGCGCGCCGCCCACTTTATAGACCGCCTGCACGCCGCACAGCTTTGCCGCATAGAGGATCTCGTCGGCAATCGGCGGCGGGGAGCAGAGCACCACTTTCTGACACCCGGCAATGCGCGCGGGAGTCGCCAGCATCAGTACGGTGGAGAAAAGCGGCGCAGAGCCGCCGGGAATATAGAGGCCAACGGACGCAACCGGGCGCGTCACCTGTTGGCAACGCACGCCGGGCAGGGTTTCGACATCCACGGTCTCGAGCTTTTGCGCGGTGTGGAAGGTATCAATGTTTTTCACCGCCACGGCCATTGCCTGCTTGATGTCGTCACCCAGACGATTGCTGGCATCAATGATTTCCTGCTCTGTAACCCTCAGCGCGCCGACTTCGGTTTTATCAAACCTCGCGCTGTATTCACGCAGCGCGTCATCGCCGCGGGCTTTGACGTTATCCAGGATCTCCGCCACGGTGCGCGAGATGCTTTCAGAGGCGGAAATCGCCGGGCGCATCAGCAGCTCGCGCTGCTCTGCGTCGCTACGGGTATTCCAGTCGATGATTGCGTTGAAGCTCATGGCCATTACTCCATCATCTTCTCAATTGGCAGCACCAGGATGGAGCTTGCGCCCAGCGCCTTCAGTTTTTCCATGGTTTCCCAGAACAGGGTTTCGCTGCTCACCATGTGCATTGCCACGCGCTGCTGATCGCCCGCCAGCGGCAGGATGGTTGGGCGCTCGGCGCCCGGCAGCAGGGCAATCACCTCATCCAGACGCTCGGTTGGGGCGTGCATCATGATGTATTTGGATTCACGCGCCTGAATCACGCCCTGAATACGGGTCAGGAGCTTGTCGATCAGCTGCTGCTTGGCGTCGGCCATCTCGCCGTCGCGCTGAATCAGGCACGCCTTAGAGCGGTAGATAACTTCCACTTCGCGCAGGCCGTTGGCTTCCAGCGTCGCGCCGGTAGAGACGAGGTCACAGATGGCGTCAGCGAGACCCGCGCGCGGCGCCACTTCAACAGAGCCGTTCAGCAGGCAGGACTTGAACTGCACGCCTTTCTGGTCGAGATAACGCTTTAACAGGTGAGGGTAGGAGGTGGCGATACGTTTGCCGTTCAGCGCGGCAGGGCCGTCCCACGCTTCATCGACCGGCGTTGCCAGCGACAGGCGGCAGCCGCCGAAGTCCAGGCGACGCAGCGTAAAGTAACGCGGATCTTCGCCCTGCGCGCGGCGGGTCAGCAGCTCTTCCTCCAGCACGTTTTCCCCAATGATGCCGAGGTCAACGACGCCATCCATGACCAGGCCAGGAATATCGTCATCACGCACGCGCAGAATGTCGATGGGCATGTTTTCAGCCAGGGCAATCAGGCGCTGGGTGTGCAGGTTAATTTTAATCCCGCAGCGGGCCAGCAGTTCGCGTGAATCGTCACTCAAACGGCCTGATTTTTGAATAGCTATGCGTAAACGTGAGTTATCTAACATTCTTTATTCCTCGTTAACCTGTTTTAACCTGTCTGAATTTGGTCCAAAAAAAAGCCCCCGGAAGAAGATCTTCCGGGGGCTTTTTCATGCGTTCATGCACCACTGGAAGATCCAAACGTCTTCCAGCACACATCGCCTGAAAGACTAGTCAGGATGATGGTGATGATGGTGGTGTTTAAATTGAACGCGTGTCATATAAATTCTCGATGAATGCTTATTCATTTGATGTCTTTTAACCTAAACCAGTTGTACGACATATTGCAAGGGCTTTTTTTGATCATTAATTCATTTCATATTGATGCTATGAATTGTGTGTTCTGCCAGGCTGGCGTAGCCTTATGAAAGACGAGTAAGAGCCAGGAGAATTCGCATGAAAAAGGTCGCGATTGTCGGTTTAGGATGGCTGGGAATGCCGCTGGCGATGTCATTAGCCGCGAAAGGCTGGGAGGTGACCGGCAGCAAAACCACGAGGGATGGGGCTGAGGCAGCGCGGATGTGCGGTATTGATGGCGTTGAACTGCGTCTTGAACCGGAGCTGGTGTGTGATGCTGACGATCTGGACACGCTGATGAACGTCGATGCGCTGGTCATCACGCTACCCGCGCGGCGCAGCGGCCCGGGCGAGTCGTTTTACCTGCAGGCGATGCAGGAGATTGTCGACAGCGCGCTGGCGCACCACGTTCCGCGCATCATTTTTACCAGCTCGACGTCGGTTTATGGCGAGGTTGAGGGCGTGGTGAAAGAGAGTTCCGCGCGCCGTCCCGTTACGGCCAGCGGTCAGGTTCTGAAAGAGCTGGAGGACTGGCTGCATAATCTCCCCGGCACGCAGGTCGATATCGTCCGCCTTGCGGGGCTGGTGGGCCCGGGCCGCCATCCGGGGCGCTTTTTTGCCGGGAAGTCGGCGCCAGACGGCCAGCATGGGGTCAATCTTGTGCATCTTGATGATGTGGTTGGCGCAATTGAGCTACTCTTACAGGCTCCAAAAGGTGGACACATCTATAATATATGTGCACCGTCTCATCCGGCTCGCAGCACGTTTTACCCGCTGATGGCGCGTCAGCTGGGCCTGGCACCGCCGGTCTTTGGTGAGGCAAAAGAGGGCAGTAAAGGCAAAATTGTCGATGGCAATCGCATTTGCCATGAGCTGGGGTTTGAGTATCAGTATCCCGATCCGCTGGTGATGCCCATGGAATAAGTCCCGCAGCGGAGACGATCGCGCACCAGAAGGGGGCGAGCATGAAACCGCTGCTGGATGTTCTTATTATTCTGGATGCTCTGGAAAAAGAGGGGAGCTTTGCCGCGGCGTCGGCAAAGCTCTACAAAACCCCGTCAGCGTTGAGCTATACCGTTCAAAAGCTGGAGAGCGATCTCAATATCCAGATCCTCGATCGCTCCGGGCATCGCGCCCGTTTTACCCGTACCGGACAGATGCTGCTGGAAAAAGGCCGCGAAGTGCTCCATACCGTTCGTGAGCTTGAGAAACAGGCCGTAAAACTCCATCAGGGGTGGGAAAACGAGCTAACTATTGGCGTGGATGATACCTTTCCGTTTTCTCTGCTAACGCCGCTGATTGAAACCTTCTATCAGCACCACAGCGTCACCCGGCTTATCTTTATTAATGGCGTGCTGGGCGGCTCCTGGGATGCCTTAACGCAGGGGAAGGCGGATATCTTTGTGGGGGCGCTTCATGAGCCTCCCCAGTTGAGTGAGTTTGGCTTTGCCCGTCTGGGCGTGCTGGAGCAGGTGTTTGCCGTGGCGCCCCATCATCCGCTGGCACAGGAACCCGAGCCGATTAACCGTCGCGTGATTAAAGGCTACCGCGCCATCGTGGTCGGGGACAGCGCGCGTCCGGAATGTTCGGTCTCCTCGCAGCTGCTTGACGAGCAGGAGGCCATTACCGTTTTCGACTTTAAAACCAAGCTGGAACTGCAAATAAGCGGCCTGGGCTGCGGCTATTTACCCCGCTATCTGGCGCAGCGCTTCATTGATAGCGGCGCGCTTGTTGAAAAGCAGGTACTTTCTCAAAGCAGTCATGAATCGGTGTGGGTGGGCTGGAATGAACAAACTGCCGGGCTGGCCAGCGCCTGGTGGCGGGATGAGATTTTAGCAAATAGTGCTATCGCCGCCGTTTACTCTCAGCCCGGCGTCCAGAAATCAGCCAGTTAGCAAAAAGAAAATTCCCCGCTGCGTTGCAAAGTATTGCCTTTTGTATCCGATGTGGGGCAAAATGCCGCCGCTGCAACCAAATGAATAATCGACGATATAAAAGGCGTCGGTTATTTTTTTTTGCATGTACGAAACGAAACTAAAAACCAAGAGGCCGGGCTTCGTACCGGATAGATATTTACTAAAATCCGACAGTTGTTGTCGCTGAGGAAGAAAGAAATGGGGCAATTTTTCGCTTACGTGGCGGTTATCACCGTAAAGGAGAATAACGATGTCGCATAACGCAACTCCAAACACCTCTCGCGTGGAATTACGTAAAACGCTTACGTTAATTCCGGTTGTTATGATGGGCCTGGCCTATATGCAACCGATGACGCTGTTCGATACATTCGGTATCGTATCGGGCCTCACCGACGGTCATGTGCCGACGGCTTACGGCTTCGCGCTGATTGCGATCCTCTTTACCGCGCTGAGCTACGGTAAACTGGTGCGTCGCTATCCGTCTGCGGGTTCCGCCTACACCTATGCCCAGAAATCCATCAGCCCGACGGTTGGCTTTATGGTGGGCTGGTCTTCGCTGCTCGACTATCTGTTCGCGCCGATGATCAACATTCTGCTGGCAAAAATCTATTTTGAAGCGCTGGTGCCATCGATTCCCTCGTGGATGTTCGTCGTGGCGCTGGTGGCCTTTATGACAGCCTTTAACCTGCGCAGCATCAAGTCCGTTGCCAACTTTAACTCTGTTATCGTTGTGCTTCAGGTTGTGCTGATTGCGGTTATTCTTGGCATGGTTATTTACGGCGTATTCCACGGCGAAGGCGCGGGCACCCTGGCGAGCAGCAAGCCGTTCTGGTCTGGTGATGCGCATGTGATCCCGATGATTACCGGGGCAACCATTCTGTGCTTCTCCTTTACCGGTTTTGACGGGATCAGCAACCTGTCTGAAGAAACGAAAGATGCAGAGCGCGTGATCCCGCGTGCCATCTTCCTGACGGCGCTGATTGGCGGTCTGATCTTTATTTTCTCGACCTATTTCCTGCAGCTGTACTTCCCGGATATCTCTCGCTTCAAGGATCCGGATGCGTCTCAGCCGGAAATCATGCTGTATGTGGCGGGTAAAGCGTTCCAGGTCGGCGCGCTGATCTTCTCCACCATCACCGTACTGGCGTCCGGTATGGCCGCGCATGCAGGCGTTGCGCGTCTGATGTACGTAATGGGCCGCGATGGCGTATTCCCGAAAAGCTTCTTCGGCTACGTGCATCCAACCTGGCGTACCCCGGCGATGAACATTATCCTGGTCGGTGCGATCGCGCTTCTGGCGATTAACTTTGACCTGGTGATGGCAACGGCGCTGATTAACTTCGGTGCGCTGGTGGCGTTCACCTTTGTTAACCTGTCGGTTATCTCTCAGTTCTGGATCCGTGAAAAGCGTAACAAGACGCTGAAAGATCACTTCCAGTATCTGTTCCTGCCGATGTGTGGTGCCCTGACCGTGGGCGCGCTGTGGGTTAACCTGGAAGAGAGCTCGATGGTGCTTGGCCTGATTTGGGCGGGTATCGGCCTGGTGTACCTGGCCTGCGTCACGAAGAGCTTCCGTAACCCGGTTCCTCAGTACGAAGACGTCGCGTAAGACTGTGTCGGGTGGCGGCTACGCCTTACCCGACCTACATACCCCGTAGGCCCGCGTAAGCGCAGCGCCACCGGGCAAAAAAAGCCGGAGACATCGCCTCCGGCTTTTTTGTACCCCTCTCTTAAACTATCTCTTGCGCGTACTGGAACAGGGATTTCAGCAGCGCCTGTTTCTCAGCATTTCCCTCATACTGGCCATAAAGCATTTCCAGCTCCTGGGCGTAGCTGTGCAGATACTCCGGCGTAAACACGTTACGACGATGCTGCAGCCAGCGTTCCTGCTCTGCTTCATCTAGCGTGCCTGGGAAGTTACGCGCGCGGTAGTTAAACATCAGCTTTTCGATACGGCTATCAGCGAAGGTGATATCCAGCGCGGGTAGGTTGCGCGGTTCGGTTTGCAGTACGATATTCATGGCCGCGCGATCGGCATCGCTGAAGAAACCGTTATAAAGCTGGGCGTCCACGTTTTCAGACGGCACGAACGGCTCCGCTTCGGCAAAGATGGCGACCACCTTCTCGCGCACCTGCGGGTTATCGCGCAGCACCTTCAGGTTATCGAGGCAGTGCTGGCGGTTAATACCCAGCCTGTCCGCATCTTCCGGGCGCAGGGTGTTCGCCTGCGCCAGTACCGGGCATTTATTGATATGCACCAGCTTGACCGGCACCGCAGGCAAATCCCCGAGCTCATTTTTTGGGGTGTAAAGCCGTTCGCGCAGGGTGTCGCTGTCGAGCTCCAGAAGCGGCGAAACATCGCCGGCCAAATCGACCATAATGACCGCGTTACGGTTGTCCGGATGCCACGCCAGCGGCGCGACCCAGCTGGTATTGCCGCGCCAGGCGCCAAACATGCCGGAAATATGCACCAGGGGTTTCATCTGCGGTACGTCGATAAGGGTCATGAGCTTCTGCTTGCTGCGGTGGCTCAGCAGATATTCAAACAGCCGGGGCTGCGCGCTTTTCACCAGCTTCGCCATGGCAATGGTGGCATAGACATCCGCCATCGCGTCGTGGGCATTGCTGTGCTCGATGCCGTTGGCGCGCGTCAGGTGTTCCAGCCGGAAGCTGGTCAGCCCTTCCTCATTTTCCGGCCAGTGAATGCCCTCAGGACGCAGGGCGTAGCATGCCCGCATGATGTCGAGCAAATCCCAGCGCGAGTTGCGGTTCTGCCAGCTCCAGGCATAGGGATCGTAGAAGTTGCGATAGAAAACGTTGCGCGTTACTTCGTCATCGAAACGGATGTTGTTGTAACCGACCACGCAGGTATTGGGGACGGTAAAGAGATCGTGGATGCGGCGGGCGAATTCTGCCTCGTTAACGCCTTTTTCCCGCGCTTCCTGCGGGGTGATGCCGGTGACCATAACCGCCCCGGGCTGCGGCAGGTAGTCATCAGCCGGTTTACAGTAAAAGACCTCGGGCTCGCCAATAATGTTGAACTCGTCGTCGGTGCGGATGGCGGCAAACTGCGCCGGCCGGTCCAGCGCCGGGTGCGTGCCAAAGGTTTCGTAGTCGTGAAATAAAAAAGTCGGGCGAGCGGCAGAGTCAGACACCAGTAATACCATCCTGTTAAAAAATGACGTCACTATGGTAAACGATCGTGCCGTCCAGACCGAATAAAAAGCGCCGCTGTGACGCAAATCTGCGCGCCAGCTTCAGGGAAAAATCTGCGCTCTGTCACATTTCTTTGCAATTAAGCCAGGTAACGACATCAGAACTCCCGTAAAAAGGTCATCGATTTTTAATGACCTGAGGATATACCGTTGAAACGCCGTCTGTTTATTGCTGTTTCTTTACTCGCTTCGAGTATCTCATCTGCTTTTGCGGCCGAACCGCTGGATTTTTCGCCGCAGCCTCCAGCCATTCAGGCGGGCTCCTGGGTGCTGATGGATTACACGACTGGTCAGATCTTAACGGCGGGCAACGAGCATCAACAGCGTAATCCGGCGAGCCTGACCAAGCTGATGACGGGGTATGTGGTCGATCGGGCCATTGACAGCCACCGTATAACGCCGGACGACATCGTCACCGTCGGGCGCGATGCCTGGGCAAAAGGAAACCCGGTGTTTGACGGATCGTCGCTGATGTTCCTGAAAGAGGGCGATCGCGTCTCCGTGCGTGACTTAAGCCGCGGCCTGATCGTCGATTCCGGCAACGACGCCTGCGTGGCGCTGGCCGATCACGTGGCGGGCGGGCAGCCGCAGTTTGTGAAGATGATGAACGACTACGTGCAGAAGCTGAACCTGCGCGATACGCACTTTGAAACCGTCCACGGGCTGGACGCGCCGGGCCAGCACAGCTCCGCTTACGATTTGGCCGTGCTCTCCCGCGCCATCATCCACGGTGAGCCCGAGTTTTATCATATGTACAGCGAAAAGAGCCTGACCTGGAACGGGATCACCCAGCAAAACCGTAACGGCCTGCTGTGGGATAAAACCATGAACGTGGACGGCCTCAAAACGGGGCACACCTCGGGGGCAGGGTTTAACCTGATTGCCTCCGCCGTGGACGGCCAGCGCCGCTTAATCGCGGTGGTGATGGGGGCCGACAGCCCGAAAGGCCGCGAAGACCAGGCCCGAAAACTGCTGCACTGGGGGCAGCAGAATTTCGATACGGTGCAGATCCTGCATAGCGGTAAAAAAGTGGGGACGGAGCGGATCTGGTTCGGCGACAAGGAGCAGGTGAAGCTGGGCACCGACCAGGACTTCTGGCTGGCCTTGCCGAAAGCGGAAGTGCCCAACATCAAAGCCAAATACGTGCTGGATAAAAAAGAGCTGGAAGCGCCGATTGCCGCACATCAGCGGGTAGGGGAGATCCAGCTCTATGACCGTGACAAAGTGGTGGCGCACTGGCCGCTGGTGACGCTGGAAGCCGTTGAGAAAGGGGGCGTGTTCTCCCGCCTGAGCGATTATCTTCACCACGTGCTCTGACGGCAGATGAGCAGACTGGCAGGGTTGCGAGTCTGCTCACATAATAAACACTTCACGTTTGCTGAACGCTCAGAGCTTGCATTATAGTGTATATATATACAGTAATAAGTGGAGGCAGCATGGACTACAGCATCAAGCAGCAAAAGAAACGTAAGATTGCCGGTTTTCATTTGGTGGGGCCGTGGGAACAAACGGTAAAGCAGGGCTTTGAACAGCTGGTCATGTGGGTGGACGGGCGTCACATTGAGCCGCTGGAGTGGGTTGCGGTCTACTACGATAACCCGGATGAAGTCCCGGCAGAAAAACTGCGCTGCGACACGGCAGTGACGGTAGCGGATGATTTCGTTATTCCGGAAAACAGCGAAGGCGTCATGATGACGGAAATCGCGGCCGGGGATTATGCCGTGGCCACGGCGCGCGTGGAAAACTACGACTTTGCCACACCGTGGTACCAGTTCTTCAACTCCCTGCTGGAGGACAATAAGTACCAGATGGCGCTCAAACCCTGCTTCGAGCGCTATCTCAATGACGGCAATGCGGACGGCTACTGGGATATCGAAATGTATATCGCGGTAGAGCATAAAACGGTTTAAGCCTGCTTAATGAAGGGTTTTTCAGCCGGAAGCGATCCGCCCGGCTGAAAACACAGTACAATTGTGATTTGCCGTGTAGCTGGAGAGCGGGTGTGCGTCCCGACAAATCATTAACCCCTTTTGAAATTCGATTGTATAAACATTATCGCGTGGTGCACGGGTGTCGCATCGCGCTGGCTTTCGTGTTGACGTTTATCCTGGTCCGTATGCTGGATGTTCCGGAAGGGACGTGGCCGCTGATCACGCTGGTGGTAGTGATGGGGCCTATCTCGTTTTGGGGGAACGTTGTTCCGCGCGCATTCGAACGAATTGGCGGGACGGTGTTAGGCTCAGCCCTCGGGCTTATTGCCCTAAAGCTTGAGCTGATCTCATTTCCCGTCATGCTGGTATGGTGCGGTGCGGCCATGTTCCTGTGCGGCTGGCTGGCGTTGGGTAAAAAGCCCTATCAGGCGCTGCTGATTGGGATCACGCTCGCGGTGGTGGTCGGTGCGCCCGCCGGGGACATGACCACGGCGCTGTGGCGAAGCGGGGATGTCATTCTGGGCTCACTGCTGGCCATGCTCTTCACCGGTATCTGGCCGCAGCGTGCTTTTCTGCACTGGCGTATTCAGATGGCTAACTACGTTACCGCCTTTAACCGCGTGTATCAGGCCGGTTTTTCTCCGAACCTGGTAGAGCGCCCGCGGCTGGAAAAGCACCTGCAAACCATCCTCAACGACGTGGTCAAAATGCGTGGACTGATTACGCCTGCCAGCAAAGAAACCCATATCCAAAAATCGATTTTCGAAGCCATCCAGACGGTAAGCCGCAATCTGGTCTGCATGCTTGAGCTGCAAATCAACGCCCACTGGGCCTCGCGACCCAGCCATCTGCTGATGCTTAACGCGCAGACACTCAAAGAGACCCAGCAGATGACGCAGCAGACGTTGTTGACCATCGCCCATGCGCTCTATGAAGGGAACCCGCAGCCGATACTGGCCAACAGCGAGCGATTGAATGAGATCGTTGCGGAGCTCAGGCTGTTAATCAATGAACGCCAGGGCGATAACGTGGCGGAAACGCCTATTCATGGCTACGTCTGGCTGAGCATGGAGCTGGCGCGGCAGCTTGAGCTGTTATCGCATCTTATTTGTCGGGCGCTGCGCAAATAAAACGCGGATGTGACGGCTGCTGCTTCGATTCAGCAGCAATTGGGGTTATGATACCTTTAAACGATATAGTCATTGTCATTCGCAGCCGCTGTCAGTAAGGTTATTGTTACAACGGTTGCTTTAACGAATCCGAATCTCACATTATCAGGGGTGTAAAAATGGAAACTACCAAGCCTTCGTTCCAGGATGTTCTGGAATTCGTCCGCCTGTTCCGCCGCAAAAACAAGCTGCAGCGTGAAATCCAGGACGTTGAGAAGAAGATCCGTGACAACCAGAAACGCGTTCTGCTGCTCGACAACCTGAGCGACTACATCAAGCCAGGTATGAGCGTAGAAGCAATCCAGGGCATCATCGCCAGCATGAAGAGCGACTACGAAGACCGCGTTGATGACTACATTATCAAAAACGCCGAGCTGTCCAAAGAGCGCCGCGACATTTCCAAGAAGCTGAAAGTGATGGGCGAAATCAAGAACGGCGAAGCAAAAAGCGAGTAATCGCAGCGAACAGTGAAAAAGGCTCTCTGGTGACAGAGAGCCTTTTTTTATGATGCAGACTGCGGCTGTAGCTGATAAATCCAGGCCTGAACCTGCTTGCCTTCAAGGGAGGTCACCGTGACCTCAACCCTATCGTAGCCGTCTTCAAATTCATCCAGCATGTCCCAGTGCGCGGCAAGGCTATCAGAGATAAACAGATAGCCTTCGACGCGGGGTCCATCAGGGTGGAGCACTACCCCCGGGAATTCCGCCGCAGCGCCCCAACCGCGTTCGTAAAACGTACCGGTGACGAAGCCGGCCAGCCACTCGCCGCCAATTTTTTCAAGAATATGCGCATTAGCGTGGCCCGGGCGCAGCGTGCCGTAGACAAACAGAGCGTTCATTTTCCCTTACCTGTGAAGCGAAAAACAGAGCGCTATAGTTTAAGTGTACTCGAACGACCCTGACAATAAAAAACGATGAGCATCGTCAGCGGGTTACGCATTAATAAATGCATAAATAATTCAATCAGCATATAGATACCGCCAGAACTGTTGCGCTCAATAAATTACATTTTAATTGCACGCCGTGTAATTATATTTTAGTCAGTTTCATGTATTTTCATATGCCATGATTGTATTTACTCAATGGTGAGTATTAAAGAGGAAAATAAATCATGAAAGATATTAAAAAAGATGTTATTGACGTCCCGTTCACGACATCTACAACTGAATCAACAACGATCTACCAGTATACGGCTACGGAAGATATGATGTTTCTGGCTGAAATAATGGATAGTACATATTATCCCGTTTCGCTTGAACTCTATCAGACTGATTCTCAAACGGCGAGCCAGATTGTTTTCGAATATCAGTATTCTATTGGTGCTGATAGAGGTTATGTATTTATGCCAGCCGGGAGTCAGTGGTCATTTGAAATGAGTTTGACACATACTGCTGCTTCAGGAACCATTTCGTTCCAGTTTACACCTGCTGCCGAAGCGTCAATTCCGTTTTCACTCCCGCCGCAATCAAGAACGTTGCTCACTTCTTTCACTGCACCTATCTATTCAAATATGGAGCTCGCATTATATGCTGCCTCGGCGTTTCCTCTGGATGCTCAGGTTGTCGACAAAGCAGGAAACGTGCTTGGTGCGTATTCCTACATGAGCGACCCGTATATGCATGTGTCGTGGTTCTTTAACGGTACGACATTTGAACCAGGAAGTGAGTATGATATTTATATCAGCAATCCCGCAGATTCTGGCAGTGATGTTTCTGGTTATTTTATTTTAGAACTCTTACTTACAGAAAATGACTCAGCGCAGTTTACCCTTCCGGCAGATAAACTACCGCAGACAGTATACACACGCGTGTCTCCAAGTGACGAGTATATTACGAAAGTGACATTAGCTGAGGCTTCTGATCTACCGGTCATTTTACAAATTACTAATGGCGATTTAGTGATGGAGCATGAGTTCTTCATTGCAGGTCAACAGTGGCAGCCGGATCAGATTGTGTATTTTAAATTCAATTCTGAAACGCAGTTCAACCTAATCAATAACACATCACCGCTAACGGCTGTCAACGGTCAGCTGGACTTCATTTTTACACCGCATAACAATATGGAATAAAGGCAAGACGGTCATCTGGTGATGATTTTGCGTTAATCAATAGGCGGGTGGCGCTTCGTTCACCCGCCTATTTTTCGCGGGTAGTGGCGTGATCCCTGATAGTGATGATGCAGAGCGCCAGAGAATCGAAATAGCCAACGGGTATAAATGCAAAAAGCAGACGTCAGTGACGTCTGCTTTTCTTGAATTTGGCTCCTCTGACTGGACTCGAACCAGTGACATACGGATTAACAGTCCGCCGTTCTACCGACTGAACTACAGAGGAATCGTTGTGGAGGCTTATCTTAGCGGCGAAAAAAGTTTTGTCAAACCTGATCTTAGGGAAAATCGACTGATTGCTGATTCTGTCGACAGTTTGTTGTAAATCCACACATCTTTTTCTGGAAAATACTTTGCAGGATGAGCATTTGTCCCCCATTATTTGAAATGGAGTTTCAACTTTTCTTGCTAAGGTCCATTTTGAACGTCACTGCCTCCTTACGCCAGGCGATAGCCCGCACGCCATGGTATGCAAAACGTAAAAGCTATCGTGTCCTGTTCTGGCGTGAAATCACCCCGCTTGCTGTGCCTATCTTCCTGGAAAATACCTGCGTTCTGCTGATGGGGGTATTAAGTACCTTCCTGGTGAGCTGGCTGGGGAAAGAGGCGATGGCGGGGGTGGGGCTAGCGGACAGCTTTAACATGGTGGTGATCTCGTTCTTTGCCGCCATCGATCTCGGGACGACGGTGGTGGTGGCTTTTAGCCTCGGCAAGCTTGATCCCAAACGTGCCCGCGAGGCGGCCCGCCAGTCTCTGATGATCATGACTGTCTTTTCGATCCTTCTGGCGGCGGCGATCCACTATTTCGGTAAAGAGATTATCGACTTTGTTGCCGGAGAGGCTTCTAACCAGGTTAAAGACCTGGCGCTGACCTACCTGGAGATGACCGTCATAAGCTACCCGGCGGCGGCGATCGCGCTGATTGGCAGCGGTGCGCTGCGCGGGGCGGGCAACACGAAAATTCCGCTGTTGATCAACGGCGGGATGAATATCCTGAACATTATCATCAGCAGCGTCCTGATCTACGGCGTGTTCTCGTGGGACGGGCTAGGCTTCGTCGGCGCGGGACTGGGGCTGACTATTTCACGCTATATCGGTGCGGCGGCCATCATTGGGGTGCTGATGGCGGGGATCACGCCTTCGCTGCGTCTGACGCTGAAGAGCTATTTCCGCCCCTTTAATTTCGCCATTATCTGGGAAGTGATGGGGATCGGCATTCCTGCGAGCATAGAGTCGGTGTTATTTAACGGCGGGAAGCTGCTGACGCAGATGTTTGTCGCCGGTATGGGGACCGACGTTATCGCCGGCAACTTTATCGCTTTTTCGATCGCCTCGCTGATTAACCTGCCGGGTAACGCGCTGGGGTCGGCATCGACCATCATCACGGGTAAACGGCTCGGGAAAGGGCAGATAGGTCAGGCGGAGCGACAGCTTCGGCACGTGTTCTGGCTGTCGACCATTGGGCTGACGCTGATCGCCTGGGGAACCGCGCCGTTTGCCGGGCTGATGGCCTCTTTCTATACCCATGAAGACGACGTTAAAGAGGTGGTTAAGATCCTCATCTGGCTCAACGCGGCCTTTATGCCGATCTGGGCGGCCTCCTGGGTATTGCCCGCCGGGCTGAAAGGCGCACGCGACGCCCGCTTTGCGATGTGGGTGTCGATGTTCGGCATGTGGGGATGTCGCGTTGTCGCGGGGTATACGCTCGGGGTGATGCTCGGTTGGGGTGTGGTTGGCGTCTGGCTGGGGATGTTCCTCGACTGGGCCGTGCGGGGCGCGCTGTTCTACTGGCGTATGGTTAGCGGACGCTGGCTGTGGAAATACCCGCGGAAAAATGCCTGACAATTGCGTGAAGTGAAGAATAATTCGGCAAACGATCGAAAAACTGCATTCTGCCTTTGACATCCCGGGGGAGCATCGATAATATGCGCCCCGTTCACACGATTCCTCTGTAGTTCAGTCGGTAGAACGGCGGACTGTTAATCCGTATGTCACTGGTTCGAGTCCAGTCAGAGGAGCCAAATTTAAAAAGCCTGCTTTTAAAGCAGGCTTTTTGCTATTCTGGGGCGGGTGAAATTGTCGGGTGGCGGCTTCGCCTTACCCGACCTACGGGATTGTAGGCCCGGTAAGCGCAGCGCCACCGGGCAAACAACAAACCGCACTTCACTTACAAACGAATCGGTGCCGTCGCCTCTTCCAGCCACGTACGCGCCTCGCTGTTCACCAGCGGTGCCAGCGCCTCACGCACCTCCCGGTGGTATGCATTCAGCCACTGTATTTCCTGCTCGCTCAGCAGATGCAGCTCAACCTGGCTTAAGTCGATCGGGATCAGCGTCAGCGAGGCAAATCGGCAGAACCCCGGTCGGCTCTCCACAATCTCCACCTGGTTTTCGATACGAATACCGTGGCTATCGCCCAGATAGTAGCCCGGCTCGATCGTCATGATATTGCCCGCCACCAGCGGCCACGGGTTGACCTTTTTGGCGATGCGATGCGGGTTCTCGTGGATCAGCAGCTGGTGCCCCACGCCGTGCCCCGTGCCGTGATCGTAATCCAGCCCCATCTCCCACAGCGGGCGACGCGCGAATGCATCCAGCTGATGCCCCTGAGTCCCGGAAGGAAACTGCAGGGTAATGAGCGACAGGAAGCCTCTCAGCACGGCAGTGTAGTGCAGACGCTGCTGCGGACCGACGTTACCCCACGCCAGCATGCGCGTGGCGTCGGTGGTGCCATTAGCATACTGTCCGCCGGAATCGTTCAGGTAAAAATGATCGTGGCCGATGGGCTTATTGCTGGCCACGCTCGAATGATAGTGGCACATCGCCGCATTGCTCGAAGAGGCGGAGATAGTCGCAAAGCTCTGCTCGATAAAGCCGGGCTGCTGTTGACGGAACGCGAGCTGCTGCGCCTGGACGTCGAGCTCGGTTAGCGGATGACCTGCCGCCTCTCGCCGCGGCACTTCACGGCTCAGCCAGGCCAGGAAGTTGACCCACGCGGCGCCGTCCCGGTGATGACACTCGCGATAGCCCGCCAGCTCGACCGGGTTTTTGGTGGCCTTCATCAGGGTGATGGGGTCGGTTTGCCAGACAATCTCTCCCCGTGGCTCAATGGCGAAGCGCAGGGCAACCGGCGCGGAATCGGCATCAACCATCACCCGTTTGCCTTCAGCAATCTGCTGGCAGCGATCGATAAAGGTATCCTGCGGCGCGAGGGTGAAAGCACCGCGCACATCGTCAGGCAGCGCGCTGAGCTTGTTGTCGTTAACAAACCACTCAACGTGACCGTCACGCCCCAGCAGGGCAAAGGAGAGCGGTACCGGGCTGTAAGGGATATCCGCGCCGCGCACGTTTAACAGCCAGGCGATGTTATCCGGCAGGGTAATGGCGAGATAATCGGCACCATTTGCGGCCAGCACGGCGGCGACGCTCTGACGCTTGTCCGCGCTGCGTTCGCCGCTGTGCTCAATCGGCATTTCCCGGATAAGCCCCGCCGGCGCGGCAGGGCGGTCGGTCCATAAGGTATCAAACGGACTGGCCTTCAGGGGAACCAGCTCGCACGGCGTGGTAGACAGTTGCTCAAACTCCGTGTTGGTCATCAGCAGCGCGTCAAAACCGATGCGTGTTCCTGCCGCAACGTTTTCTGCCAGCCATTGCGCCAGCGGCTCGTTGTGCAGGTGGTGGATCGCAATCTCATCCGTATTAACCTGAACGCGGGCCTGAACCTGATAGCGTCCGTCGACGAACAGCAGCGCTTTGTTTTGCAGCACCAGCGCCACGCCGGCCGAACCGTCAAATCCCGTCAGCCAGGCCAACTTTTCGTCGTAGGGCGCGCAATATTCACTCTGCCAGGCATCCGCGCGCGGGACGATCATCCCGTCGAGATGGCTGGCCTCAAGCCAGTGGCGCAGGGCAGAGAGCGGAGATGTGCTGGACATGGTTTTTCCTTATTGCTATTAGCGGAACGGCGGTTCGTTGAAGGTGCGCAGCTTGCGGGAATGCAGTTTGTCACCTTCTGCCCGCAGCAGGTCAATGGCGCGAATGCCAATTTGCAGATGCTCTGAGATAGCCCCTTCGTAGAAGCGGTTGGCCTGACCCGGGAGCTTAATTTCACCGTGCAGCGGCTTATCGGAGACGCACAGGAGCGTGCCGTAGGGAACGCGGAAGCGATATCCCTGCGCGGCGATGGTGGCGCTCTCCATATCGATCGCCACCGCGCGGCTCAGGTTGAACCGCAGCGCGGAGGCGGAGTAGCGCAGCTCCCAGTTGCGATCGTCCGTCGTGACGACCGTACCGGTGCGCAGGCGCTGTTTAACCTCTTCACCCGGCATGCCGCTGACCTCTTTGGTGGCGTCATACAGGGCGCGCTGGACTTCGGCGATGCTCGGGATGGGGATGTCCGGCGGCAGTACCGCATCCAGCACGTGGTCATCGCGCAGATAGGCGTGGGCCAGCACGTAGTCGCCAATCAACTGGCTTTCGCGCAGGCCGCCGCAGTGGCCAATCATCAGCCAGACGTCCGGGCGCAGCACCGCCAGATGGTCGCAGATGGTTTTGGCGTTTGACGGGCCCACGCCGATGTTGATCAGCGTGATGCCCTGACCGTCGGCGGTGATCAGGTGCCAGGCGGGCATCTGATGTTTTTTCCACGCCAGGTCGGAAATGGCCTGCTCGGGCGCTTCGGTCTCCGCGGTAATCCAGATCCCGCCCGCGCAGGAGAGCGCGATGTAGGGGCTTTCCGGGTCGAGGATCTGGCTGCAGCCCCAGCGGACAAACTCGTCAACGTAGCGGGTGTAGTTGGTAAAGAGCACGAACGGCTGGAAATGTTCGACCGGCGTCCCGGTGTAGTGGCGCAGGCGCGCCAGTGAGAAATCGACCCGGCGGGCATCAAAGTGCGACAGGGGAGAAAACTCTGCCGGGTGATAGATCCCGTCAGCCGTCTCGTCGCCAATTTGTGAAAGCTCAGTGGTCGGGAAGTGGCTGGTTAGCCCCGCGCTCATGGAGCGGTCAAGCGTCAGCGCCGAGCCGTCAATCACGTAGGGATAGGGGATCTCATGCCGCGATGGCTCAACGGCAATGTGCGCACCGTAATCCTGGTATAACAGCGTGAGCTGTTCTTCGAGGTAGGGGCGGAACAGTGCAGGGCGGGTGACGGTGGTGCTGTAGCAGCCGGAGTGGGTAAAACGGGCGTAGGCGCGGGTTTTTGGCGTCGTGCTGGCGCTGCCGTCCCAGGTCACAGAGAGCGATGGATAAACAAAAAGGCCCTCGGATCTGGCCTTTTCGTCGGGAAGTTTCCCTGTTTCAATATATTCGCTGATGGCGTTGCGCAGCGCGTTGACGGACTGTTCATACAGCGCGTCGAGTTGTTCCAGCGCCTGAGCCGGGGTCAGGCTGGAGCCCTTATTATTCATCTCTGTCTCCTTGTTCCACAGGTGTGCGACTCTACCCGATAGTATGTCACACGCCTGTGAAACAAAAGGGAGATCAGCCGTGGCGCGTCTCTTTCATCAGCAGCGCCGTCGCCGCCGACAGCAGACAGCCGGCCAGCAGATAAATCGCCACGCTGTGCCAGTTACCGCCGGAGAAGGTCACCAGCGCGGCAGCAATAAACGGCGTAAACCCACCGCCGACCACGCTGGCGACCTGGTAGCCTACGCCCGCGCCGCTGTAGCGATAGCTTGCGCCGAACAGCTCGGTAAACATCGGCTGCTGCACGCAGACCACCATATCGTGAGCGATATTCGCGAGCATGATGGCGAAGAAGACGATCCAGAAGACGGACTGCGCCTCCAGCGCCATAAAGAACGGCCAGGCGCTGAGGGTGCCAATCAGCGCCCCGGTGATGTAAACGCGACGGCGGCCAAACCGGTCCGCCAGCCAGGCAAAGAAGGGGATGGTCAGGCAGCTGATCCCGCCCACCAGCAGGCCGATATTCAGGAACAGTTCGCGCGGCAGGCCGAGATTCTGCGTCGAATAGTTCAGGGCAAACGCGGTGACGATATACATCGTCAGCAGTTCGCACAGCCGCAGGGCGATAATTTTCAGAAAAGCGCCAGGGTGCTGAATCAGGGCTTCCATCACCGGCAGCCGTTTTTTGGCGGCCGGTTTTTCCTGCTGCTGTTGTTCGAATTCAGCGGACTCCTCCATCCCGTTACGGATCCACAGGGCGGCAATCACCAGAACGATGCTGAAGATGAACGGAATGCGCCAGCCCCAGCTCAGGAACTGCGCGTCGGTGGTGAGCTGGCTGATTAACGATACCAGCCCCGTGGAGAGCAGCAGGCCTACGCCGTAACCCACCTGCACGCCGCTGCTGTAAAACGCTTTACGGTTTTTCGGCGCGCTCTCGACGGACAGCAGCGCCGCACCGCCCCATTCGCCGCCCACGGCGAAGCCCTGGATGGCGCGCAGGGTGACAAGCAGTACCGGTGCCCACCAGCCAATGGCGGAAAACGACGGGAGAACGCCTATCAGCGCGGTGGCGATCCCCATCATCCAGACGGTGAGCATCAGCATGCGCTTGCGGCCGAGACGGTCGCCGAAGTGGCCGAAGATCACCCCGCCCAGCGGGCGAAACAGAAACCCGACGCCGAAGGTGGCAAAGGCGGCGAGCGTGCCCATCGCGGGGCTGACCTGCGGAAAGAACTCGCGGTTGAAGACCAGCGCGGCAGTGATGCCGTAAAGCAGAAAATCATACCAGTCGACGACGGCGCCCGCGAAGCTGCCCAGGGCTGCGCGGCGGGCACGATTGAGCGAAGGGGTCTCCTCGCCGGGGCGGTCGGAGATGAGGGTGGAGTCCATAGTTGTCCTGTCCATACTGATTTTAATTATTGGTATAAGAAAAGGTCACTCACATAGCGGCCGTCATATAAACGGAACCTATGAGACTACCGCGACAGAACGTCTGAGAAAACGTTTTTATCTTTCCGAAAGGCGCTGAATAAAGAAATTTCATCAACACCTTCAGCGATATAATTATGTCTGCTTGACGCGGTGATCTGCTGAATGGTTTACAGTAATAGTGACCGCTGCGTGAGTTAAGCTGAGGGAAACACGATGCAACGCACCTTTTCGGCAATCTGGATGTTCCTGTTTTTATTCGTCGCACCGCTTCACGCGGAGCCCAACGTCTACGGTGAACAGCGCATCAGCGGCTGGTGGAATGCGCTGACGGATGATATTTCGCAAACCTGGGAGCAGCCTCAACGTTACGATGTGTACCTGCCATTTTTGAGCTGGCATGCCCGCTTTATGTACGACAAAGAAAAAACCGACAATTACAATGAAATGCCGTGGGGCGGTGGCCTGGGCGTCTCCCGCTATAACGAAGAGGGCAACTGGAGCGCCCTTTTCGCAATGATGTTCAAAGACTCGCACAACGAATGGCAGCCCGCGATGGGCTATGGCTGGGAGAAGGGCTGGTATCTGGATGACGCCAACGATTTCCGGCTTGGGCTCGGTGCCGCGGCGGGGATCACGGCGCGAGATGATTTTGCAAACTATGTCCCGCTACCGTTCATCTTCCCGCTGTTCTCGGCAAGCTACAAGCGCGTTACCGTCCAGTTCACCTATATTCCAGGAACCTATAACAACGGGAACGTGCTTTTTGCCTGGCTGCGCTTAGGCTTTTAAAGGGTGATCACCTTTTTTGCCACGGCGTTAGACAATACCAGCATGGAGAAGAGAACAGAGCTGACGAACGTGAGCACAATCAACGTCAGCTTCATGCCGAGAGAGGTCACCGGTATCAGCGCCGTCAGCAGATGAAATACCGAGTAGTGCATAATGTACACGCCGGTCATCGTTTTGCTGATGGCGGCCAGGATGGACTCCTTCAGTTCAGCATTGCGGCGAAAGCGTACGCCGTTCGCCGCAATCACCAGCGCGACGATCAGAACGTAAATTTGAGAGCCGGTGAGGATAAAGGCGTTTCTGTCGGCCTTAAACAGGGCAAAAAAGAAGTGGCGCTCGTAAAACCAGGTAAAGAGGTAGATGAATGGGATGGCGATAACCGCTGCCCGAACCACCGATTTGCGGCTTATCCACTCGGCTATTTTGGGGTCGCAGAAGAGTTGCCCCGTCAGATAAAACAGCAGCCATGTCCACAGCCGATACTGCGGTGACAGGGAGAGGACGTGCGCGTCAGGATACAGCGCCGATAACAGGTCGTATCCGTAAGAAAAGACCAGCAGTGCAGCAATCGCGGTGCAGAACAGCGCTCGCCGCTGGCTGAGCCATTCCACCACAGGATGGAAGGCGTAAATCACGACAAATGCGAACACGAACCACGGCTGGATTAAATACCCGCGCTGATACGGCTCCCACAGGTAGTAGATCGTTATCCAGAAAAGAAAGACGGTCACCAGGCTTTTAATTTTGCCCAGCTGCCAGCGGCTCCCGTGCCGGGATTGCCCGTCGAGATAGCCCGACACCACAAAAAACAACGGTGTGGCAATCGTCGAGATGAAGGTTAAAAATCCCAGGATCCAGTGGTAGTCATAATCATAACGATCCCAGGTGTTGTAGATGGTGAAGAAGGTAACCGCCGTCATACAGCCCAGCGTCTTGATAATATTCAGCCCTGTCGCATTCATTGTTGTTTGGCTTCGTCCTTACGATGGAAACACGCGTAGATTACGGGAAGTACCAGCAGCGTCAGGATTGTAGCAAACCCCAGTCCAAACATAATCACAACGGCCATGCTCTGGAAGAAAACATCCAGCAGCAGCGGCGCCAGGCCCAGTACGGTCGTAAACGCGGTAAGCAGGATAGGGCGCAGGCGCGAGGTGGCGGCGTAGACGATCGCCTCGCGCTGAGCTTTGTGCGCCTTCTGCTGCTCGATCTCTTCCACCAGCACGATGCCGTTGCGGATGAGCATTCCGCTCAGGCTGAGCAGGCCGATCAGCGCCATAAAGCCGAACGGGATCCCGGTGATCAAGAATCCCGGCGTGACGCCAATCAGCGCCAGCGGCACGGTCAGCCAGATGGCGACGGCGTTTTTCACCGAGCTGAACATCAGCACGGTGATAACAAACATCACCAGGAACCCGATCGGCAGCGTGGTGAAGAGCCCCTGCTGTGCTTCGCTGGAGTTTTCCGCATCGCCTCCCCACTCGATGCTATAGCCGTGGGGCAGGGCGAGGGCGTCAATGCGCGGCTTCACCCGGGCGAGGATATCGCCGGAGGTTTGCTGGCTAAGGGGATCGGGGTCGGTCATCACCGTCAGCACCCGCGAGCGGTCGCGCCGAAGGATGAGCGGATCTTCCCACTCCAGCGAGAAGCGGCTAACGACGTTGCTTAGCGGGATATACTGCTGTCGCGTCTGGCTCCAGACCAGCACGTTGTTCAGGTGATTGGCGTCCAGCCGTTCGCTTTCCGGCGGGCGCACCACGACCGGAAGCAGGTCGCTGCCTTCCCGGTATAATCCCGCCCGGCTGCCGGAAAAGTTCATCTCCAGCGCGTTGTCGACGTCCTGCTTGTCCACGCCAAGCTCGCGGCCCAGCGCGGCGACGTACTGCGGACGGATCACCTTGCTGCGGTTTTGCCAGTCGTTTCTCACGCTGCCCGTCGCCGGGTCGCTCGCCAGAATATCGTCCACCCGGCTGGCAATCAGGCGCAGCCTGTCAGGATCGGGGCCCTTGATGCGTACCTCAATGGCGCTGTCGCCGGAGGGGCCAAACATCACGCGTTTGGTGCTGGCGTTAACCTGCGGATAGTTTCGCGCGATGTACTCGTCCACGTGGCGCGTCAGTGCGGAGATGTTGCGCTGGGCATCCATGCGCACCATGATCTGCGCGTAGTTGCTGTACTGCCGCTGTCCGCTATAGGTCAGAATAAAGCGCATGCTGCCCTGACCGATGGTGGAGACGGTGGTTTCCACGCCGGGCTGGCCGTTAATGGTTTTCTCGATATCGCCGGTCATCTTCTCGGTCCATTTGATATCGGTGCCGTACGGTAACCAGAGGTCGACAAAGAAAATCGGCGTATTTGACGAGGGGAAAAAGTTTTGCCGCACGGCGCCAAAACCCCAGACTGACGCGGCCAGCAGAGCAGCCATCACGATGAGCGTTGGCGCTTTGCGGAACAGCAGCGCGTTCAGGAGGCTCTGATAAAGGCGGTAGAGGCGTTTGTCGTAAGGATCTGACTCGTCGGGCTTCGCGGCCGCACCGTCGTTTTTAAACAACCACCACTTAATCAGCACCGGCGTGATGGTGAGCGCCGAGAACCAGCTCAGCATCAGGGAAATCAGCAGCACCTGGAACAGGGATTTACAATATTCCCCGGTAGAATCCTGCGACAGCCCGATAGGCGCAAATGCCAGGATGGCGATCACCGTCGCCCCCAGCAGCGGCAGGGCGGAGCGCCGGATGATGTAGTTAATGGCGGTCAACAGCGGGGAGCCCTGCTGACGCGCAACCAGCACCCCTTCAACAATCACGATGGCGTTATCCACCAGCATGCTCAGGGCGATGATCAGCGCCCCGAGCGAGATGCGCTGCAGCTCAATGCCCCACAGATACATGATCAGCAGCGTGCCCAGCACGTTAAGCGCGAGGGAGAACGCAATGATGATCCCGCTGCGTACGCCCATAAAGATCAGCAGCACGCCGATAACAATCGCCAGCGCCATCAGGAAGTTAATAATAAACCCGTTAACAGAGTGGCCCACTTCGGCGGCCTGGTCGTAAAACAGGTCGATGTGTATCCCTGCCGGTTTTTCCGCTGACATCTGGTTTAGCTTCGCCTCCAGCGCGTGGCCCACGTCGATCACGTTCACGCCGGGAATAAACGAGACGCCCATGGTGACGGCTTTTCTGCCGTTAGCATGGTAGATACTGGCGGGCGATTCGTTCAGCCCGCGCGACAGCGTGGCGATATCCCGCAGACGCGTCGCTGCCCCGGTGCCGGAAGGCGTGATGATGAGGTCGGCCAGTTCATCCAGATTTTCGAACTCACCGGTCGGATGCAGGCGAATGGATTCCGTTCCCGAGCTGATTTCTCCGGCGCTGGAAACTACGTTCAGCCTGCCGAGCAGGGCGGAAAGCTGGTTAAGCGTGATGCCGCGCGCGGCCATTTTGGTCAGGGAGATATCGATGTTGACCTGCTGGCTGACGGCTCCGCCGATGGCAACTTTACCCACGCCGGGGACCAGAACCAGTTCGCGACGCAGCTGCTCGGCATATCTCACCAGTTCAGGATTGCTGAATTCGTCCCCGGAAATCGCAAAGAAAAAACCGAACACGTCGCCGAAATCGTCATTTACAAAGGGCGTCACGACGCCGGGCGGGAACTGGCGCGAGGCATCGCCCACGCGACGACGCAGCTCGTCCCAGATCTGCGGCAGTTCGTTCGAATGATAGCGCGAGGCAATGTTCACGGTGATTTGCGACAGGCCGTTTGAAGAGATCGAGCTGACATTGTCCAGATAAGGCAGCTGCTGAAGGGCATTCTCCAGCGGAAGCGTCACCTCCTCTTCGACCTGCTGAGCGGAGGCGCCAGGATAGTGGGTAATGACCACGGCGGTTTTGATGGTAAAGGCCGGATCTTCCAGCCTGCCAATGTTGAGCAGGGCGTAAATGCCCCCCACGCCGAGCAGCAGGATCGTTAGCCAGACGCGAATGGGGTTATTAATAAACTGGCGAGAGATATCCATTACAGTCCCCGTTCACGCGTCCAGACACGTACCGGCTGGTTAGCATGAAGCTCACCAACGCCTGCAGCCACCACGCGCTCGCCCGCCTTGAGCCCGTGCGTAATGACAACGCCCTCGGTGGTGACTTGCCCCACGCTGACCTTGCGGTCTTCAAGATGGAGCGCGTCGCCTTCTCCCGCGACGACCCAGACGTGCGGCTCATTGCGCGGGCTGTTGTTTGGGTTAAAGACCGCCTCCACCGGGACGACCAGCGCCTCGGCGCCCGCACCTGCCGGGAGGTTGGTTAGATTGATTGTCACCGTACCGCTTACGCCGCCCACGGCGGGAAAATCATCCGGGCGCGGCATGGTGAGGATCACCTGCCAGGTCAGGGTGTTGCTGTCGCTGCTGCCCGAGTGCTCTTTATAGACGGCGGTAAACTCCCGATCCGGGAAGGCGTTAATTCTCACCACGGGACGATACTGCGCGTTACGAATATCAAAGGTTCTGAACAGGTTCTCAGGAATACTAAACACCACGTCCAGCAGGTCTGTGCGGGTCAGCGTCAAAACAGGCTGACCCGCAGACACCACCTGATGGTTTCGGACATGCACGCTGGCCACCGTTCCGCTGAAGGGGGCGACGAGCGTCATTTGATTGAGCTCTTCACGGGCAATCTGCAGCGCCGCATTTGCCGAGTCGCGGTTCGCGCGCTGCACGTCCATTTCTGCTTTAGAGATAGCCTGGCGGCCCGCCAGCGTCTGGAAGCGGTCGAACTGCCGCTGGGCCAGCGTTGCCGCTGTTTGTCTGTCGTTAACGCGCTGCTGGGCTTCACGGGCATTTAATCTCGCAAGCTGCTGCCCCTGCTTGATGGCTGCGCCCTGACGGATATCGAGCGCCTCAATTTGACCCGCGCGCTTGAAGGAAAGGTCTGTGGCATCACCCGATTCTATGCGTGCGGGAAAAACGCGCTGCTGGGCGTGGCCGGGGAGCGTCACCTCCGCCACTTTTACCATGCGCGGCAGGGGGGCAGCTTGCTCGGATTTCGGGTCACATGCCGTGAGCGTTAACAAAACGAACGGTAAAAGAGAGAGGTAGCGGTTCACTGTATTCCCCTAATAAATAACTGTTTTATTTATTCCATAACCTGGGCAGGGGTGACACTATTCTGCCAGAACAGTGACGACCATATAGGTAAATAAACCAATCGCCGTACTGGCGATAATGGCAAGCGCAATAAACAGACCGAGGCGGAGCAGGCTTAAACCATACATAAATTCCTCCATGAGCCGGAAGCGGTGGCTGACTATGAGCATAGTCGGCGAAAAGATAAATGTTAAATAACCATTATCAGCGGGGGGCGCTAAACCTGATATTCATGTGCTACGTTTAATATCATTCATCTCTTTTTTGCGTAACTGGCATTAAGGGCAACCCCCTGCATTTAATGCGCTTTTTGCTTCTCTCACTCTCGTGTTGGTTATAAAAAGGATGCTCGATATGTACAAAAACATTCTCGTTCCGGTGGATGTCTACGAGACAAGCCTGGCGGATAAAGCGTTGCAGCATGCCCATTTTCTGGCGCAGAGCGCATCGGGTGACGTTCATTTGCTGCACGTGATGCCAAAATTTTCAGCCGAGCTGACGCGTGGTTTTATTTCAGATGCGCGTAAGATGGATGAATATATGATTAATAATTCGAGGGAAAAACTCTCTGACCTGGTCAAAAAATTGAATTTGCCAGAAGAGCGCGTTCACCTCCACGTCCGGAGCGGGAACGTTCGTGATGAGGTGATTAAGCTTGCGGATGAACTTGCCGTCGGCGCGATTATTGTCGGCTCCCGAAATCCCAATATTCAAACCCATTTATTGGGCTCAGAGGCGGCAAGTATCGTTCGTTACGCCCATGTTCCTGTTTTCGTTATTCGTTAATTGCATGAAAGCAAGGTAATTTCTGAATAGAACCTGAGGAAGGAACGATGAAAACAGGAAAACCTGAACGTCCGTACTATCAACAAACCGTTGACGAAACCCTGTCGAATATCCACTCCACCCTGGAAGGACTTAGCGGCGCTGAGGCATCCGCCCGGCTTCAGCAGCATGGTGAGAATGCGTTACCGCAAAAAGAGGGCAAGCCTGCCTGGCTGCGCTTTCTGGCACATTTTAACGATGTGTTGATTTACGTTCTGCTGGTGGCCGCGTTGCTTAAGCTCTTTATGGGCCACTGGGTAGACATGCTGGTGATCCTTGGGGTTGCGATCGTCAACGCGCTGATTGGCCATATTCAGGAGAGCAATGCTGAAAAATCGTTGCAGAGCATTCGTAACATGCTCTCCAGCGAAGCCGTGGTGGTGCGACAGGGGAATCATGAAACAATCCCCACCACGGCGCTGGTACCGGGCGATATCGTGGTGATCCGCGCCGGGGACCGCATCCCCGCGGACCTGCGCGTGATTGAAGCGCATAACCTTCGCGTGGAGGAGGCCATCCTCACCGGTGAATCCACCGTTGTTGAGAAAAACAGCGATGCGTTAAGCGGGGAACTGCCTCTGGGCGATCGCTACAATTTGCTCTATTCAGGGACCACCGTCAGCTCCGGCGGCGGTAAAGGCGTGGTGGTGGCGACCGGGGGCGAGACCGAGCTGGGCCACATCAACCAGATGATGTCCGACATTGAAAAGCACCGTACGCCGCTGATGGTGCAGATGGATAAGCTCGGTAAGACCATCTTCATTACCATTCTGGTGATGATGGTAGCGCTGTTTGTCTTTAGCCTCCTGTTCCGGGATATGCCGGTTTCTGAACTGGTGCTGTCGCTTATCAGCTTAGCCGTTGCTGCCGTGCCGGAAGGCCTGCCGGCCATCATCTCCATCATCCTTTCGCTTGGCGTACAGGCCATGGCGCGCCGTAAGGCCATCATTCGCAAGTTGCCGACGGTAGAGACCCTGGGCGCAATGACGGTCATCTGCTCGGATAAAACCGGCACCCTGACCATGAACGAAATGACGGTCAAGGCGGTGATTACCGCCGATACGACCTATCGCGTGGAGGGAGAAAGCTACGAGCCGGTCGGCAATATTCACCCCGTAGACGATCCGACGCCCGTCAGCGTGACGCAGGGTTCCCTGCTGGAACGCTACCTGCGCACCATCGACCTCTGTAACGACAGCCAGCTGATCAAAGACGAGCAGGGGCTGTGGAAAATAACCGGCGGCCCGACCGAGGGCGCGCTGAAGGTGCTGGCGGCGAAGATCCCGCTTCCCGCGCGGGATACCGAAATGCGCAGTAAAATCCCGTTTGATTCGCAGTATAAATACATGTCCACGCTGTACCGTCTGGGCGAAGAAGAGGTGATTTTACTCACCGGCGCGCCGGACGTCCTGTTCCGCCTCTGCCAGTTCCAGCAGACGAATGACGGGCTGCAGCCGTTCGATCAGCCATACTGGGAAGGGAAGATTGAAGAGTATGCCCGCGAAGGGCTGCGCATGGTGGCTGCGGCCTGGAAACCCGCCCGCGAGGGACAGCGTGAGCTGGATCACCCTGACCTGCAGGATGGCGTTATTCTGCTCGGTATCGCCGGGATGATGGATCCCCCGCGTCCGGAGGCCATTACCGCGATTGCCGACTGTCTGCAGGCCGGGATCCGCGTGAAGATGATCACCGGCGACCACCCGCAAACGGCGATGAGCATTGGGCAAATGCTGGGGATTGGCAACGCCGCAAGCGCTATCACCGGACGTGAGCTGGAGGCGATGGACGATCGTCAGCTGAGCGACGCCGCGCAGCAGTACGATATTTTCGCCCGAACCAGCCCGGAGGATAAATTCCGACTCGTGCAGGCCCTGCAAAGTAAACAGGAAGTGGTGGGGATGACCGGGGATGGCGTAAATGACGCTCCGGCGCTCAAGCGGGCGGATGTGGGGATCGCCATGGGGATTAAGGGGACTGAAGTCACCAAGGAAGCCGCGGATATGGTGTTAACGGATGACAACTTTGCCACCATTGCCAGCGCGGTGCACGAGGGGCGTCGGGTTTACGATAACCTGAAAAAGACCATCCTGTTCGTTATCCCCAGCAACATTGCCCAGGCCCTGCTGATCATCATCGCGCTGCTGGCGGGGAACCTTATCCCGCTGACGCCGGTCCTGATCCTGTGGATGAACATGGCCACCTCGGCAACGCTGTCGTTTGGCCTGGCGTTTGAAGCGGGTGAGAAGGACATCATGAACCGGCCACCGCGCAAGGCGAATCTGCATGTGATGGACGGCTATGCCATCTGGCGCGTGGTGTTTGTCGGCCTGATGATTGCCATCAGCGCCTTCGTGCTGGAAGCCTGGCTACAGCCGCGCGGCTACTCGGCGGAATTTATCCGCACCGTGCTGCTGCAAACCCTGGTGACCGCGCAGTGGTTCTACATGCTTAACTGCCGCGTGAATGACGGCTTCTCGCTGAGCAAAGGCCTGCTGGAGAATAAAGGGATTTGGATCGTGAGCGGCGTACTGCTGGCGCTACAGCTTCTTATTATTTACGCGCCGTTCATGCAGATGCTGTTTGGCACCGAAGCGCTGCCGTTCCGCTACTGGGTCATTACGTTCCTGATTGGTTTTGTGATGTTCCTGATTGTCGAGGCGGAAAAGGTGCTGACGCGCAGGTGGCGCAAAACCGAGGCGAGATAGCATACGCAGAGAAAGCCTGACGGAGATCGGGCTTTCTCTTTTTTTGAGCGCAGGAAACTATGATTCGATTTACCTCGTTCGTCCTTACGCTGTGTGCCGCTGTTCCCGGTGCATTTGCCGTAACCTATACCCTACCGCCGGAAGGCAGTCGTCTGGTGGGAACCCCGACTATCGTCACCGTTCCGCAGGGCAACACGCTGCCTCTGGAGGCTTTCGCCGCGCAGCACGGGCTGGGCCTAAGCAATATGCTGGAAGCCAACCCGGGCGTGGATCCTTTTCTGCCTCAGCCCGGCACCCGGCTGGTCATTCCCCAGCAGCTCATTTTGCCCGACACCGTCCGCGAGGGGATTGTCGTGAACGTGGCGGAAATGCGCCTCTACTATTACCCGTCAGGCAGCAATACGGTGGAAGTATTGCCCATCGGCATCGGTCAGGCCGGGCGTGAAACCCCGCGCAACTGGGTGACGGCGGTTGAGCGTAAGCAGGAGGGGCCCACCTGGTCTCCGACGCCGAATACGCGGCGCGCCTATGCGGCTGAAGGGAAAACGCTTCCGGCCTTCGTGCCCGCCGGGCCGGATAACCCGATGGGCCTGTATGCGATATATATCGGCAGGCTGTATGCCATTCACGGCACCAACTCGAATTTCGGCATCGGGCTGCGCGTGAGCCAGGGCTGTATCCGCCTGCGGAATAACGACATCAAATACCTTTTCGATAATGTTCCCATCGGAACCCGCGTGCAGCTTATCGATCGGCCCGTTAAAGTCACCACCGAACCGGACGGCAGCCGCTGGGTAGAGGTTCACGAGCCATTATCACGTAACCGCGCGGAGTTTGAATCGACCCGGAAAGTGCCGCTGCCCATTTCAGCCGCGCAGCGAACGCAGCTGATAAACGAAGGGGCGGGAGCCGAACTGGAACGGCGATCAGGGATGCCGGTGAAGCTCAGCCATTGAGTTCGTTTCGCCCGGTGGCGCTGCGCTTACCGGGCCTATAGTCCCGTAGGTCGGGTAAGGCGAAGCCGCCACCCGACAATTTTACCCTGAGCAGAAAAGCAAAAAGCCTGCTTTAAAAGCAGGCTTTTCAAATTTGGCTCCTCTGACTGGACTCGAACCAGTGACATACGGATTAACAGTCCGCCGTTCTACCGACTGAACTACAGAGGAATCGTGTGAACGGGGCGCATATTATCGACCTCCGTTCGCCTTGTCAAAGGGTGGATCGCCGCCTTTTGATCGTTTGCTGACAAAATCGGCAAAGTGATGTTTTTGCCAGCGAAATGCACCGCTTTGGTGCGGGTGTACCCCTAATGGGGCAGATCGGAAACTGCTGTTTCGGTAATAAAACCCCCGTCCATGATTAGCTTTCCTTATTTTCAGGCGCTTAGCGGCCAATCCAGACCGCCTGGTAAAAGTGGCACTCATATTGCAAAACCTGTTCAACAACGACAGCCGGTTACGGCACAGCATTTCGAACAGGGGGCAAAATGAACTTAAGACGACTGAAATACTTCGTAAAAATCGTCGATATCGGCAGCCTGACTCAAGCAGCAGAAGTGCTGCATATCGCGCAGCCTGCGCTGAGCCAGCAGGTGGCTACTCTGGAAGGCGAGATGGATCAGCAGTTGCTGATACGCACCAAACGCGGCGTCACGCCAACGGAAGCAGGGAAGATCCTGTATACCCACGCCCGCACCATCCTTCGCCAGTGCGAACAGGCGCAGCTGGCGGTAAATAACGTCGGCCAGACCCTGAGCGGACACGTTTCCATCGGTCTGGCACCGGGAACGGCCGCATCGTCTATCACCATGCCGCTGCTGCAGGCCGTCCGCGCGGAGCTGCCGGAAGTGTTGGTGTACCTGCACGAAAACAGCGGTTCTGTCCTGAATGACAAACTGCTGAGCGGCCAGCTGGACATGGCGGTGCTTTACGATCGCTCGCCTGTCGCCGGGATCACCAGCCAGCCGCTGCTGAAAGAGGATCTCTACCTTGTGGGCACCCGCGACTGCCCGGGACAGAGCGTCGACCTTACCGCCGTGGCAGAGATGAACCTCTACCTGCCGCGCGACTACAGCGCCGTGCGCGTGCGCGTGGACGAGGCGTTCTCCCTGCGCCGCCTGACGGCGAAAATTATCGGCGAAATTGACTCTATCTCTACCCTTACCGCGGCCATTGCCAGCGGCATGGGCGTTACCGTTCTGCCAGAATCCGCCGCGCGCTCGCTGTGCGGTGCGGCAAACGGCTGGATGGCCCGCATCACCACGCCGACGATGAGCCTGCCGCTGTCGCTGAACATGTCCGCACGCGGTTCGCTGTCGCCGCAGGCGCAGGCGGTAAAAGAGATTTTGATGTCGCTGGTCAGCAAGCCATCGCTTGAGAACCGTGAACTTCAGCTCGTGAGCTGATATTCCATAAAAGCATAAGATGCTGGTTTTTATTATTTGTTCTGCGGCACGGCTGACTCTAACAATAGAGCTATGTCAGATGCGCCGGAGTGAATCGTGAATTTCCAGCAACTTAAAATTATCCGTGAGGCGGCCAGGCGGGACTATAACCTGACCGAAGTCGCCAATATGCTTTATACCTCTCAGTCCGGCGTCAGCCGCCACATTCGCGAGCTGGAAGAGGAGCTCGGCATAGAGATCTTCATCCGTCGCGGCAAGCGGCTGCTCGGCATGACGGAGCCGGGTAAGGCATTGCTCACCATCGCTGAGCGGATCCTCAACGAGGCCAGCAACGTGCGTCGTCTGGCTGACCTCTTCACCAATGACGCCTCGGGCGTGCTCACCATCGCCACCACCCACACCCAGGCGCGCTACAGCCTGCCGCCGGTGATTAAAGCGTTCCGCGAACTTTTCCCTGACGTCCGTCTGGAGCTTATCCAGGGTACGCCGCAGGAAATTGAAGTGCTGCTGCAAAACGGTGGGGCGGATATCGGCATTGCCAGCGAGCGCCTGAGCAACGACCCGCTGCTGGCGGCGTTCCCCTGGTTCCGCTGGCATCACAGCCTGTTACTCCCGGTCGATCATCCGCTGAATCAGGTTTCGCCCCTGACGCTGGAAGACATTGCCAAATGGCCGCTGATTACCTACCGCCAGGGCATTACCGGACGGTCGCGCATTGATGAAGCCTTCAACCGCAAAGGGCTCGCGCCGGACGTGGTGCTGAGCGCGCAGGATTCTGACGTGATTAAAACCTACGTCGAGCTGGGTCTGGGCATTGGCCTGGTGGCGGAACAGTCCAGCGGAGAGCGCGAAGACGGAAACCTGGTGCGTCTTGATACGCGTCACCTGTTTGACGCCAACACCGTCTGGCTCGGCCTGAAGCGCGGACAGCTGCAGCGCAACTATGTATGGCGCTTTATCGAACTCTGTAACGCCGGGCTGTCCGTTGATGAGATTAAACGTCAGGTGATGGAGCCGGAAGAAGTGGCGATTGATTATCAGATTTAAGCTCCTTTTAGCACCCGTCTTGGTCGACGAGAAGCAAAAGCCTGCAATTAAAGCAGGCTTTTTTATTGAAACCGTTTAATTTCCTGCCCGCGAGTTCTCAAGAATACCCTGCTGAATACCCCTAACCTATGACGTCATAAGATTGTCTTATATTTAAATATTTCTCATATTTTCCATGAGGTTACATATAAGAATAAATAACGAAATATTATTCTTTTAGGTGGGGGGGAATATTTGCATGCGGTAAAACCCCCCAGCTAAATAAAAGAGTCATTATTTTAATGCTTAACTCATTTAATTACGGCTGTCTGCGGGATATTTACCGTCTTATCGATCATTTAATTTTATTAATTTGGATGTTGATTGGTTAGCTGTGCTTACAGCTTATCCAGGAAACGCTTACTTAATTACCTGATAAATTTTGGTTAATTTTTTTTGTTATTTTTTCTGGACAAATTTGATCGGGTTGTAATATGTTTGTTTCACCCAGTGATGAAAGGCATGACATTGTGGAATCAAAAAGACTTATTACTTCCGGCAGCAGCTGGGAGGAGGCTTTCGGTTTCTCGCGAGCGGTAGAAGCAGACGGTTGGCTATATATTTCGAAAACGGGACCTCTTAATTCTTGTGGTGAGATTGAATCGGATGATATCTCACGGCAAACGGAATGTGTTCTAAATAAGATCAGGGGGATACTTGAATCCAGTGGTTATGCAATAGACGACGTAATACAAAGCAGGCTTTATCTGACTGAAATTGAAGAATGGCAGCAGGTAGCGCGTATCCATGGACACTATTTCCGTGATTCCCGACCTGCATTTACGTTATTGCATGTCCTACCGTTTCCCGAGAAAAAAATGAAAGTTGCAATTGATATTGTGGCAAAAAAAAGACAGGGGGCAATTAATGAGTGATATCGCACAAGAAAATGCGGTTTCGCCGTTATTTATCTGGTTCGCCAGCATCGCGGCCGGTACGGCTATGGCAAATAACTATATTCTCCAGCCCGTATTGCCCGCTATCGCAGCATCTTTGCAGCTGCCTCTGTTTTATACCGGCTTCATCGCGGCGAGCATGCAAATAGGTTATATGCTGGGAATACTGTTTCTTGTTCCGCTTGGAGACAGCGTTAACCGTAAGAAACTGATTATTTGTCAGTTTATTCTCCTCTCACTTGCGCTCTTCGCCGCTTCACTGACCCGTCAGCCGTTGCTCCTTTTTAGCGCAGGGATCGTGACAGGCGCCATGGCGACAAGCGCAGTGCAGCTGAATGCGCTTGGATTTCACGTTACGCCAAAAGGCGCTACGGTCGGACTGATCACGATGGGCATTTCGGCAGGAATACTGCTCGCGAGGCTAGTGGGCGGCAGTCTGTCCGATGCGCTTGGCTGGCGAGGAATGCTGGCCATCGTCGCAGCCGTTATGGCCACCATGGCGCTGCTGTCCTTCAGATGCCTGCCTGACGTTAAACCCGCAAGGGAGACGGGGTATTTGAGCGTCATGGCGCAACTGCCGGGCTTACTGCGTAACGTGCGGCTTATTGAATCTGCCGTCACCGGAGAGGCATGGTTTTTCGTCTTTAGCCTGCTATGGGTGACCATTATGCTTCATCTGCAAAGGCCGCCACTCCGTCTGCCTGCGGGAACTGTCGGATTATTTGGCCTGGCGGGTATCGTCGGTCTTGTACTGGCGAACTATGCGGGAAAACTGGCTGACCGTTTCGGATGTCGCAGCGTGATTTTTGGCGGAATGGTATTCGTGGTTGTGGGAATAGCCATACTGTTTCTTTTTCCTGCGTCCTTACCGGGAATTACGCTGGGCATAATATTATTCGATTTAGGGTGTTTTGCCGCGCAGGTGGCTAACCAGACGCGGGTACTCGGATTACATCCGGATAAAAGAAGCAGCCTCTATGCGCTTTATATGTTCTTTTATTATGCATTGGGCGCAGCCGGGTCCGTTACCGGCCCGTGGGTTTATGAAAGGTGGGACTGGCAGGGCATCTGTTTACTGAGCCTCGTCATGGTGATGATAGCGATGATAACCACCGCGATAGGGCATTTTAACGAGAATAGCGTCACCCACGTTTCGAACTAAACACTTTTAATATCATTAAATTCAACGCTAGCATTGGCGGGGATACCCATGTTTATTATTCAGCTTTCGGTAATTGTTTTTGCCTGCTATGTCGTGGGCAAACTTATGGAGCAGATAGGTCAGACACAGGTTATTGGCCATATTGCTGCAGGCGTTTTATTGGGACCGACTTTCTTTCCCGGGATAATGTCTGTGTTCTCATTTCAAACGTCTTTATTTAGCCAGGAGTCGCTGACAACCATTGATAAGCTGGCGAATCTGGGCATGATTTTGCTCATGTTCGATATTGGGTTGTCGCATTTCCATGGTCATAATCATGGCCGTCGTAAGCAGACTATCGCTGCGTTAAAAATAGCGTTACTGGGCATGCTGCTCCCGTTTATCGGTGGCCTGTTAGCGGGGAATTCGGTCCATGCTGAACTGGCGCCACAAACCGATCGTCTTTTATTTAATATCTTTATGGGAACGGCGCTGGCGGTATCCGCTCTGCCGGTCATTGTGCGAATCATTGAAGATTTAAAAATGCTTCACCTGGCCATCATTCCCCCCGTCATTACCGCTGCCATTCTTACCGATGTGGCCGGCTGGGGGATTTTGGCCCTGGACAGCGTTTTTGCTGCGGTTGAAGGAAAATCTGATTCGCTGTGGTCGTATGTCGTGGTCGTGACCGCAGCCCTGGTACTTTATGGGTTGGTGACCGGCAAAGTCGTTGTTCCCCTGCTTAATCGGTATGCGCACAAGCCGGAGATGAGATTTCCGGCGATCATTTTTTGGATTTTGGTCAGCGCGTGGGGAGCGGAGTACCTTCACCTGCACAGTGGTTTCGGTGCCTTGCTGGCGGGCAGCATGTTTGCGCGGATCCCCGGGTTAGCGAAGCAATGGCATGCGAGCATGAACGGTTTCATGCACTATCTTTTACTTCCCGTGTTGTTTGTCAGTGCCGGTCTGAAAACGCATTTCGACTTCAGTATGGCAACGCAGGATATTGCCTGGATAATCGGTTTCACCTTACTGGCATTTATCACCAAATTCAGTGGTGCTCTGCTCGGGGCGCGTATTTCAGGCTATACGCTTCGTGAAGCCTCCATGATTGGCGCGCTCATGAATACGCGTGGCCTGATGGAGCTGGTTGTGCTGTCTATCGGGCTCGAATTGCATCTAATTTCACAACGCGTCTACTCCATTATGGTCATCGTGGCGCTCGTGGTAACGGCAACCACGCCGCCAATATTACGTTGGTTAAATAAAGAATCATCTTCCGCTGTAGTAAATAAAACACTTGAAAACATTAAAGGGTAAAATTATGAAACTGGATATGCCTGTAATTGTCGATCGTATTAAAGAAATTATCGCCGACCGTATTGGTCTGGACGTCGAGCGCGAAGATATTGCTGACGAGACCGGTCTCGCCTCAATGGTAGGAATGGATTCTATTGGATTTGTAGAATTACGCTTCCAGTGTGAGGAAGAATTTAATATTAAAGTTGAAGATAAAGAGTTTTCGCCCGCGAATTTTTATTCGTGCCAAACCCTTTCGCGTTTCATTATGAATAAGCTTGGAGCCTGAGAATGTTAACGCGAGCAGAAGAATGTGCCGCATTTGTTCCCTATGAGCCTGCCGGTTTATTTTCTCCGGTGCAGGCAACGTCTGCGGTGGGGACCAGCGGCACTGAAGGAGAGAGTTATCAATACTATGTCGATTACTGGCAGCGGCAGAGTCTGGAACCCGGTCGGGTGGTGCTGATAGCGATGCCGAACTGCCCGGACTTGATGTATATGTTCTTTGCTGTCCTCAACAGCGGCTTTGTGCCTGCGCTGATCCCGCCGCTCACGCCAGCAGAACGCATCCTGCAGATGCTTGAGGACTTTGCGGCGGGGGCGCTGGTGCGTACGCCGGTTCAGCCAGGACGATGGCAGGAGCTGGGCGTAAGCGAAGCCGAACCCCTCGGGCGTTGGCAGGTGGGAAAATGCCGTGATGGCGGACCCGTACAGACACAGCCGGGGCAGGTCGTGATAGCCACGTCCGGCACGTCGTCGTCGTTCAGCAGCGGCTGTGTCCATCATTTTGATTCGCTGCGGCGTAACGCGCTGCGCCATGCCAAAAGTATCGGCATGAGCGCCAGCGACAGGGTATTGATCAGTTTGCCGATGTGCTATTCCACCGCGCTGGTTGCCCAGATGATTGCTGCCCTGGAGACGGGCTGCGAAATTGTTATTAGTGGACCTCCGTTTTCTGTCCCCCATTATCTGGATGATTTACAGCGATACGGCGTGACCCTCAGTTCGCTTACTCCGGTCTTGCTGCGACAGTTGAACGCCTGGGAAACAACGCTTCCGCCGGGGTTAAATAAACTGACGATTGGGGGCGATCTGGCTGCGCCGAATGAGGTGGAAGCCTTTTTAGTCCGACAGCCATGGCTTGAGTTATATCTGACTTATGGCATCAGTGAGGCCGGACCGCGGGTGTCGACTTGCCCGGCTCATCTGCTGGGGAGAGGATATTATGCGTCAGCCGGACGTCCTATTGACCAGACGGAAGTGCGTATCCTGCCAGGTGCAGACGGCCAGGACGGGCAGGGAGAGTTGCTCATTAGTTCTGATACGCTCCTCGTCAAGCGCATTGGGCGCGGTAACCGACAAACGTTCATTGAGCTTGATGGCAAACGCTGGCTTCGCACCGGAGACATCTTCTTCCAGGACGCGGATGGGTTCCTGTTTTTCAAAGGCAGAATCAGTGATTTCATTGTCATCAGGGACGAGAAAGTCAATATCGGCGCCGTTAAGCAGCTGTGCCGGGAAATAAAAGGGGTGATGACCTGCAAGACCCACATTGTCAATGAAGGGGATCAAATTGCGGGGTTCGATATTGTTTTGACCTGCGATGAATCAGTGATCAATGAAACCAATTGCCAGCAGCACAGTGCCAGCCTGTTGAAAAAGCTCAAACGCCACGAGCGGCCGCGTAATATAAACTTTGTTTATTGCGGCGCGGCTTCCTTAACACAATATAAGTAAGGTTATGTTATGCATGATGAACTTCGGGAACTGGCGCGGGCGGTCATTGAAAAATATCACCTGGCGAACCTTGATGATATTTTACGTGAAGTTCCAAAAACAATGTGTCATGTCCTTCAGGAATCCGACGTGTTTGAGACATGGCCGGCAGACATCGTTCGCCTCAAATTCCCTGAGGAGCACTGGGATTATTATATTTCACGCTACGAGCATTTTCGCGACGAGGTTATACGTAACCTGACGCCTCAGGATTATCTTCGTGAAATGCTGGAGAAAACACAGCGCTTGCCCTGCTTTTGCTCGGAAATGGCCGACGTGTCGGCAATACTGTATAGCCAGATAATCACCAGGCCAGTGTATTCTCTTCGAAATATCTTTGTGAATTACCTTTATTTACCTCGCCCCTGGCATTGTATTAATGCAGTGGTGGAAGATGAGCGGATTCGCTATTTTGATATTTCTGCTTATGCACAGGTTCTTGACCGTAAAAGAAGGAAAGTGGTTAAGCCTGCCGAGCTGGAAGGATTTGATGCAACAGATATCGCATTTGATTTTATTGAAAGCCCACGCTGGCTACAAAAAGAACCCTATCAACGAAGGATAGAATTAGCGGCAGGCGAGATTAAAGATAATTTCTTTCCCTCTCCGCTTGAAGATAAACCTTTAAACGAGTTTTTGCGCACGTTCTACTGATATATCGTTAATTCACTTTAACCAGCTTATCGTACTATTTTGCGGTAAAGGAAAAATGATGACTACTACAACGTATGTCGCCAATGTTGTCGGCATGGGATGGACAACTGCGTCTGGCGATCGTATCGAGGATGTTTTCCAGACCTTACTGGAAAAACAAACCGGTATTGCGCCTGCGCCATCGGATCGAAGCTTGCGTACCGATCTGGCCGCCATGCTGCCGGGTGAATGGCCTGCCGAAATGCGCGAAAAATTGATTGGGCTGACGAAACGCACGGCCCGCCGGGCGCTCGAGGATTCGGGGGCAGCAGAACCTGTGCCGGAGGAGCGACGCTTTTTAATTGTCGGAACCAGTCTGGGATTCCGCCTCGACAGCGAGGCGTTTTGGCGGGAGCCTCTCGACGGCTGGGTCAACGAGGTGGCGGAGTCGCTGGGAATGGAAGGAATAGCCCTCTCTACCGCCTGTTCCTCGGGCTCGGATGCTCTTCTTTTGGGGGCGCATTTAATTGCGACGGGGCAAGCCGATCTGTGCGTATGCGGCGGTGCCGATATTCTTACTGATTCAAAACGTCTGGCCCATAGCGCATTAGGCACGCTCTCACTTTCTACCCTGAAATCGTTCGATGCTACACACGAAGGAACTATTCTCGGAGAAGGGGCCGGTTTTCTGGTGCTGCAACGAGAAGGCGGCTCTGCACCACGCGTGCTGGCAAGGCTTGTCGGTGCTGGTGCGTCTAACGATGCGGCAGGCTTGACCGCGCCGGATGAGCAAGGCAATGGCATCCGCCTGGCACTGCAGCGTGTCCTGACGCAGGCGGGACTTGAGCCTGGCGATATTGCGCTGATTAATGCGCACGGTTCGGGCACCCTGACCAACGATCGGGTTGAAAGCAATGCCTATAACCAGTTTTTCACACATCGTCCCTGGGTCTTCGCGACGAAGGGCAATTTTGGCCATACCCTGGGGGCGACAGGGGCGCTGGAAGCCATCGCGCTCATTCATAGCCTCAATGCGGGCACGATCCCTCCGGTCTATGAACTGAAAAAGCCAATTGAAGGCCTGCGTTTTAATTTACCTGCCGCGCAGCCTCAGCCCTTAACGGGAAAGACGGGATTAAGCATGACGATTGGGTTTGGTGGTTTCAACACCTGCCTGATATTTACCGTAATGTAAAAGGTGGGGCAGCTAATGAAGATCGTTTCTACGAGTACCGCACGCTCATTAATCTGGTCAGATTTAGATGAGACCTTGCGCCGGGGGCTAAAAACAGCCGACCCATTGTCTTTAAACGTGCTGTTTACTGTTGATGAACTTTATCAACGGCACCAGGCATTGCTGAATAATCATCTTGAGAGCGTCGGGATTATTCAGTTTGGCACGGCATTCCCGGTGAATACCAGTGAGAAAATTATTCATGACATGGCAATAAAATCGCGCGTCTCTCCGGTCGATTTTATTAATGCCAATGTTGGGGCACCTATTTCTATTTGCTGTACGCGCTATCGCTTTCAGGGACCCACCATGGTACTGACAATGCCGCAGCGCACCGGCAAAGAAATTGCCCTGTCTCTGGCGAGAGAATGGTTAACACAACAGGCAACCTGGCTTTTTCTGATTCAGGCAGATCACACGCGTGAACATGAAATCGAAATAACAACTCAGTTAGTCACTCAGTAATATTATAAAGGGTAAAGCAATGAAACAAAGTCATTATGATGTGGCCATCATCGGGAGCGGTATTGCAGGAACCATGCTCGGCGCTATTCTGGCAAAACAGAAAGTAAACGTGGTAATTATTGATGCCGGTACACATCCTCGCTTTGCCGTCGGGGAATCGATGGTGCCGGAAAGCGCTGTACTGTTGAAAATTCTGGCGCGTCAGTACAATATTCCCGAGCTGGCGTGGCCGGGGGAAATTCACGCGCTGATGGAAAATATTGGTACGTCGAGCGCCGGTATTAAACTGGCGTTCAGCTTTGCGTGGAACGGTAAGAATAAAGCGCATAATCCCCAGGACGTTGTGTCGACACCGGTATTGTCGCCGGAAGCACATCTGTTCCGTCAGGATATTGATGCCTATTATCTGGCGCTGGCCGCACGTCTGGGGGCCGATATTCGCCAGCAAACCCGCATCCAGTCGATTGAAGAAACCGGCGACGGGATGCTGCTGGATCTGGGAAAAGAGCAGATAAAAGTTAAGTACGTCGTGGATGCCGCAGGCTATCGTTCACCGGTTGCCGATAAGTTTGGCCTGCGCGAGGGTGCGCGTGAGATGCAGAGCCGCACGCGTTCGTTGTTCACCCATATGACAGGCGTCAAACTGTATGAAGACGTCATCGCCTCAACGGACGTAACCGGTTCGCCGACTCCGCTCTCCCAGAGCACGCTGCACCACATGTTCGAAGGCGGATGGCTGTGGATTATTCCGTTCAACAACCACCCCTATTCGACCAATACCTTGTGCAGCGTCGGCCTGCAGTTCGATATAGATAAACATGGTCCCGCTGGCGATCCGGAAGAAGAGTTTACCCGTTTTCTCGATGAGCACCCCTCCGTTGCCCGTCATTTTGAGAGCGCGGCACGGGTACGCGAATGGACTGTTGCACCTCGTCTGAACTACACCAGCCGCGAAAGCGTAGGGGAACGTTACTGCCTTTTGGGCCATGCAGTGGGCTTTGTCGATCCGCTGTTCTCGCGCGGGTTGGTGAATACGTTCGAATCGATTCTGCGCGTCGCGCCTAAAATTGTTCGTGCCGTCAGAGAGGATGACTGGTCAACAGCGCATTTCGCCAGCTATCAGGATTACAGCCTGGAGGTGGTGAAGGTAAACGACAGGCTGGTGGCAAATTCATTCACCGCATTTGATAGCTTCCCGCTGTGGAATGCGTGGTTCCGTATCTGGATTAGCGGCAGTTACATTGGCGTGTTGCGTCTGCGTAAAATCCTCAGCGACTACCAGCAGCACGGTGATGACGAGCGGCTGGAGAAGGAAGTTGAAAGCGCAACCTATCCGGGACATCTTTCCATTGAGAGCCCTTACTATGAGGCTATTTTCGATAAGGCCTGCGAAACAATGGAAGCCTATCGCGCCGGTAACCTCCCAGAAAAAGAGGTGATTGCTACGCTTCATTCGCTTTTTGCTGACAACCGCGAGCATTTCCCCATCGATTTCTCTGATTTCACCAATCGTTACCTGTCCCGGGCAACGGAGGAATTTGCCGATTCTCTATTCTACTGGGCACATAACGCGCCAGGCGGTATCGGCCACTTGTTCGACCGCGGAGATAAACCGGTCCGTTTCGATTTCCTCGATCCTTACCGCTATGGCGATCGTCAGCAGCTAAACCAGCATGCTGACGCCATGTTGCAACAGGCGCGTCATCAATAACCTGACGGGCGGTTGTTCGGACCGCCCCCTGAGGAGAGCGTTATGGATACTGTAGTCGAGCAGCTTTTGCAGCGACGGGAGGGTGCCGTCGCCCGTGGTATTAACCAGATGCATCCGGTTTATATTCAACGAGCGGAAAATGCGGTGATATATGACGTCAACAACCGTCGCTACATTGATTTTTCCGGCGGCATTGCCGCACTCAATACCGGCCATCTTCATCCCAACGTCATCGCGGCCGTTGAGCGCCAGCTGCACCAGTTTACCCACAGCTGTTTTGCCGCCACCCCTTATGAATCGTATATCGCGGTGTGTGAACGTATTAACGCCTTAATGCCGGGAGATTTTGACCGACGGAGTTTTCTCCTGACGACGGGGTCCGAAGCGGTGGAAAGCGCGCTTAAGGTTGCCCGCGCGGCCACGCGGCGAAGCGGCGTGATTGTTTTCAGCGGTGCCTATCACGGGCGTACGTTTATGACCCTCGCGATGAACGGCAAAATTGCGCCCTACAGCCAGGGGATGGGGATAATGCCCGGCCCGGTCTTTCGGGCACCCTTCCCGCAGGGAGAGACGGAGCGTGATATTGCTCAGGCGCTGGATGGCCTCAGGACGATATTAACGAGCGACATTGCCCCCCAGGATGTGGCCGCCATCGTCATCGAGCCCGTTCAGGGAGAGGGCGGGTTTTACGTCGTGCCGCCTGCGTTTATGCGTGCCCTGCGTGAACTCTGTGACCGGGAAGGCATCGTGTTAATCGCTGATGAAGTTCAGTCTGGCGCGGGGCGCACGGGGACGTTCTTTGCTATGGAACAAACCGGTGTTGACGCCGATTTAATTGTGTTCGGTAAATCCGTTGCCGGCGGGCTTCCGCTGTCCGGCGTTGTGGGCCGTGAGTCGCTTATCAACCAGGTGGCACCGGGCGGTCTTGGTGGAACCTGGGCAGGCAACCCGCTTTCCTGCGCGGCGGCGCTGGCGGTACTTAAGCTCTTTGAAGAGACGGACCTGCTGGGCGCAGCCCGGCGTCTGGGTCAACGTCTGCGCTCAGCCTTAGCGTCCATTGTCAGCCCTCTGTCGATTGGCTATGAGATACGCGGGATTGGCGCCATGGTTGCGCTGGAGCTTTTTTCTCTGGAGCGCGGAGAGCGAACGCCGGCGACCGGGCTTATCGATCGGTTAGTCAAAAGCTGTGCCCGCGAGGGCCTGATCCTTCTTAAATGCGGCAAACAGGCGAATGCTATTCGCTTTTTAATGCCGCTAACGATTGAAGACGGCGTTCTGGATGAAGGGCTGACAATTTTTGCCGGCGCGCTGCAGCAGCAGGTCGCGTCTTCAGGCTTAGCAGAGGTGAAATGATATGGCGCAGTTTGATAGCCGAACGTTGCGGAACGTATTTGGTCAATTCGCAACCGGCGTGTGTGTTGTGACCATGATGGATGGGGATAACAATTTCCATGGGCTAACCATCAGCAGCTTTAACACCGTCTCACTGGAACCCCCGCTGGTGCTCTGGAGCCTGCGCAAGCAATCCTGGTACGCTCAGCATTTTCTGGAGGCGGACGCCTTTGCGATAAATGTCCTGTCGGGGCATCAGCATCAGGTTAGCGATATTTTTGCCAGCGCGGGGAGCGATAAATTTCATCGCGTAGACCACCGGGTCAGCGGCTATAAGCTGCCTTTGATTGACGGGGCCCTCGCGCATCTTGAATGCAAAATGTGGCGTCAGGTAGACGGTGGCGATCACTGGATATTCATTGGTGAGGTGGTGGATTCGTTACATACGGAAGGTGAACCGCTCATCTTTTTCAACGGTCGCTATGCCACCACCGCGGGTCTGTCGATTCCTGCCTAAAAAAAGGGGCTGAAAAGCCCCATAACACGCCGAGCGAAGCGTTAACTAAAAGGGTATTTTTTAAATGCCGCCTGGTTTTCGAAAACGTCGGCAACCGCCTGAATCTTTTTAAAATCCCCGACGTTAACGACGTGGGGGATCATTGACTGAATAAATGTCCAGATAACCGTACTGGTAACAGCAACCTGATCGGCTACCGCGTTTTCCGGACGGGCTTCCAGCAGCGCGTTCCATTCCCGACAGGCAGCCAGCAGCTGGACGGTAATACGTTCTATCCACGGATTATGTTGTTTCTCCGCCGGGCGCAGGTTGTGTTCGTACACATTTTGCACGGCTTTCTCCGCGGCGGCGAGGATAAAGCCCAGGGTCTGGAGATCGTTCGCCAGTGCATCCGGCGTCACGGGCAGGAGTCTCCGTTCAGGCGCGGCCTGTGCCTCAAAATAATTCAGTATAAGAGACGAGTCCATCAGACGTGTTCCATTCTCCAGAACCAGCGTTGGCGCTTTTACCGCAGGGTTGATCCGGGCAAATGCCTCAAATGTGCTGAATACGGACAACGGCTGGCTTTCAAACGCAACGCCATAGAGTTCCAGGGAGACCGCCACGCGGCGTACATAAGGAGAATCCATCATGCCAATCAGCTTTATCATGATTCCAGTTTTCCTGTCTGTGTGAAAAAACGCTTCATTGAAGATGATAAACAGACATTACAATAAATTCGTTATGGCGAATATCATCAGTATCTTACGGCCTAAGTTAGTATTACTGACAGATTGGCCGGTTGGCGTTTATCAGATTCAGTCTATGAGGGAGTGGTTTCATGTCGGATTTTCCACCTATCGCCAGTTTGCGTAGTTTTGAAGCTGTGGCTCGCCTTGGCAGCGTAACGCTTGCGGCGAAAGAGCTTCACGTTACCCATTCCGCCATCAGCCAGCAGATTAAAGTGCTGGAGGAGATGGTGGGGGTGAAGCTGTTTATCCGTCATGGGCGAGGGGTGCAGATCAACGAAGAGGGGCGTCTGTACGCGTTACAGGTGCGCGAAGCGCTGAATCACATCGCGGATGCCACCCGCTTAGTGCAGGTGAAACCGAGGATACTGGAACTGACGCTGGCGATGGTGCCGTCTTTTGGTTGTCACTGGCTGTTGCCGCGTCTGGAGCGGTTTCGGGAAAAATATCCGCACATCACGCTGCGGATCCAGGCCAGCCTGACGATCACCAGCATGCAGCAGGAAGGGATAGACGTGGCGATACGCATGGGGAAAGGTAACTGGGAAGGAAGCGACTGCCATTATCTTTTTTCAGATGAGCTGATTGTGGTTGCTGCACCCGGGTATAACGGCGGCGTCCTCCCGGCAACGCCAGCCGAGGTGGCGAAGAGTAAAATCATATTCTCCATGGAGTCGTGGAAAACCTGGTGTTTCAATGCGGGACTGGAAAAAGATATCGTGCCCGGCGGGTTATGCATTAACGACTCAAATTTAGTCCTTGAGGCTGTCAGACTCGGTAAAGGTATCGCGCTGGAGCGCCGCTCTCTGGTACAGGATGCCATCACCCGGGGCGAACTGGTCCAGCTTACCCCTTTCACCGCACCGTATCCCTGGCCTTACTGGCTGGTGACGTCGCAGTTAACGGAAGCAAAACCGGAGGTGGCTCTCTTTAGCGAGTGGCTGGATGAGGAAGTGGCGGCCTGGCGTCAGCTGACAGGGGCTGTGGAAAGCAACGGCTAACAGAAAAGCAAAAAGCCTGCTTTAAAAGCAGGCTTTTTAAATTTGGCTCCTCTGACTGGATGCGTTTTTGCACATACCTTAATGAATTAAAATAAATTAAATCTTTAAGATTTAAATGAGGCCCTTAATAAGGTCCCAAATGTTGTTGCTGTTTTTAAATGTGATGTTTCTCACATTATAGATTGCTGTTCTGACCGCAGGTAAATATGACAATCAGATTTGTGCTACAAGCAAACTTCCATAGAGAGGCTCATTGTATTTCGGACTTACGATAAAGCCAAAAGCACCGACGGAAGAAAGAAAACATCTAAACCCGCATACGAGAAGAATTGAAAGTAAATTATTATGGCCTTTACACCCATCGTTACTTCCTGCTTGTGGCAATATTGCATATTCAGATGGTAAATGCTTTGGTTTCTCGCATTCATAATATAAATTATTGACCACATAGCGAGCAATGCTAACATAATCCCTTAACATTGCGAGGGATCTGCATGCACGATTTTAGATTATTGATGGTATGGGATGCAGCAAGAGAGCTTAGCCCGGAAGATTTCCAATACATACTGAGGCCAGAAATAGCTTTTGAAAGAGCAAGAATTTACTACGATCTTGATTCTGACAACTACTCTCACTTTAGCCTCCAACAAATGCCAAAGCGGAAGAGCGAATTTATCACCTCCTTTTCAACTAAGTATGACCGTAAACGTAATGGTATATATGACGGTGCTTATGACCATACACAGCATAATATAGATATTGGCTGGTTTATTGGAATAGATGAATCTGAACAATGGGATTACTATAATCATCCATTCTATTTTGATGAGAAAGGTGATCTTGTCTATGATTGCTTTATGAGTCATTGGCATGAATGGTTTGAGATGGAAGTTAGAGATGCTTACCGAAAGTGCTTAGATAGCCATCAGGGAAGGAAACCAGCACCAACACAAAAGATTCATTATTCAGATGCTCCTATACAACACGCTCAAGCCGCCAAAACGATTAACAGTAAAGCAGCAGGACGTTTGTTAGCTGCTGACGGCGTTTATAATGGAAACATTGAAGGATTCAGGAAAACGGCAGAGCAATTAGGCGGTGACGCTGTTCAGGGTTATGACCAGGTATTAAATGAAAAAACAGCAGGTTCAGCGATAGCAGCGGTTTCAATCCTTTTAGCTAAAAGACCTAATGCTAAACTATATGAAGAGATGAATAGATACTTAGGAAAGTTAAGAGGTGAAACTAATTTTCTTGATGGATTAGAAATTAAGCAAATTAACTACATTAAGCGCGACCCTGCTGAAGCAGCAGCTTTAAGACGAGAGTTTAATATTTCTGTCAGGAAGGGCTTCCTTAAAGATATAGCCGGTATACCGGAAGCTGCAAGCAAGTTTAATCCGTCCGATTTATTACGTATGTCAGAAGGTGGTGTTCCTGTCGGTTGGAGCGTTCACCACAAGTTACCGTTAGATGATGGTGGTACGAACGCTTTTGATAACCTGTCATTGATTGAAAATGAACCATTCCATAAAGTGCTTACCAATATGCAATCATCCGTAACAAGAGGTATGATAGCAGGTGAGAGCAAAGTTACTCCGTGGGCTGTGCCAACTGGTTCAATTTATCCGCTAAATTAATTATTAGGAATTAAAATGCGTAATAATATTAGTGAAATTCTGAATGATTTAAAAAGCAAAATGACCAATTGGAATTATCCAATAGAAGAGCCTATCACAGGCCAATACATAGAGAGTATGACTAAGCGAAAATCAACTGCTGGCTTAAGCCCAATGCTGGAAAAGTTAGGTGATGAAGTTTATCTATTATTCGTAAATCAGCCAGATTATGTTACTTTCTTAGAAACAATGGATGGATTTGAATTTGATGGGCTGATCTTGTTTAGCCTATCCATACCTGAGCCATTAGTAAGAAACTTGTTTGTAATGAATGATTTTTACAGGAATAATGATGATTACATCAATCCTGATTTAAGTGAGCGAATAGTGATTGGCAATGACAGCATTTCTATATTTACCTACGACAGTATAAAAAATCTGTTTGAAATTAGAGATAATGTAGGTACTGAAAATGTTTTTAGTTCATTTTCGTATTTTACAGATTTTCTATCAGAAATATTAGCTACAGTAGCTTAAATACGGAGGGGCTAGAATGCCCTTTCTTTTTATTAATTTTTAGCTAAGGTGACCTGCTCCCCGTTGATTAATACATCCCGATATCTGGAAAAACATACGTTTCCAGCCTGCGCTGGATGGTTGTCCATAATGCTCAGCCCAGCGGCGGAAACTTTGCACGTGCAGACGGTTTTACCGTCTCCCTGGACGGTGCGGGAACAAAAACGATGGGCGCTATTCGCTTCGACCAGCCCAGAACCATTGATATGGCTGCCCGGAGCGGCAAACGGCTGGAACGCATACCGGATGATGTTGTAAATGAGGTGCTTGCCAGGCTGGATGCGATTCTGAATTAACATCAGAGACGCAGAAAAGCAAAAAGCCTGCTTTAAAAGCAGGCTTTTTAAATTTGGCTCCTCTGACTGGACTCGAACCAGTGACATACGGATTAACAGTCCGCCGTTCTACCGACTGAACTACAGAGGAATCGTGTGAACGAGGCGCATATTATCGACCTCAGTTCGTCTTGTCAAAGGGGGAAAATGCACTTTTCGTTCGTTTGCCGACAATTTCAGCAAATCGCTGATTTTATAGCAAATTCGCGCTGAAATTACACAGCAAATTGCGCCGCCCGCAGGCGGCGCGCAGGATTAGAACAGGACGGAGTAGTTCAGACCAAACGTGCGTCCGCGGCCTTTATAGGTATACAGGCCCGGTGCACCGTAGGTTGGGCTATACAGCCCCGGCGCGCGCTGGCCCCAGGCGGTGGTGTAGTCTTTGTCCAGCAGGTTTTCCACGCTGAAGCTGACTTTCCCCACCGGCAGGGCGTAGCTGCCCAGGAAGTCGACCGTGTTATAGCCATCGATCTTCTTGCCGTCGGCGTCAGACACGTCAAAGGTCTGCGTGCTCTGCACGCGCAGGGTCCAGTCGCCCGGCGCCCAGTTGACCCACGCGCTGGCTTTCGACGGGCTGGCGCTGTCCACCGTCAGCTTCTCCCATTTGCCGTTTTCGCGGGTTTCAGACTTGATGGCGTTAAAGTTCGCGCCGGTGCTCCAGTCGCTGTCGGTGAAGAAATAGTCCACCTGGCCTTCCACCCCGTAGATACGACGCTTGTCGTCTTCCAGGTTGATGGTCATGTCCGTCTTGTTGATGGTGATGGTTTTATCCGAGAGCGAGTAATACGCCGCCACCTGCGTGCGCAGGTTATCCCCGGTATAGCGCCAGCCCAGCTCGTACGCGTTGACCTTAATACCGTCCAGCGTTGAGTCGTTAACGTTGACGCTGTTCAGCAGGCGATAGTGGCCGTTGCTGAGCTGATAGGTACCGGAGCCGTAGTACTTCGCCAGGTCCGGAATTTCGAAGCCCTGGGAGAAGTTAAACCACACCTGCTGCTGTTCGGTCAGACGACCGAGGATCCCGGCGTTAAACAGGAAGTTGTTGTAATCGGTTTTTCCGCCCGGCACCGCGTCGGCGGAGGTGGCTTTCCCGGTGGCGATGGCCTGCTGCTGGGCGTAGCCGACAAAGTCGTCCACCTTGTTCTCGGTGTACTGGTAGCGCACGCCGCCGCTCAGGGTGATCGCGTCAATGTCGTAGCTGGCCTGCAGGAACGGGGCAAGGTTGGTGATGCTGTAGCCCGGGTAGCGGCCCACGTTGTAGGCGTTATCCAGCTCCATGCCGCCGCTCGCCGCGGCTTTGCTCAGGTTAAAGAACTGCTGGTTGGCGTCGAAGGTTTCGTGGTCGGCATCCACACCCCAGGTCAGGGTTAAATCGTCCACCGGCTTGCTGTTCAGCGTCAGCTTGCCGCCGTAGAAATCGGTTTTCTGCTGCGACGCGCCGATGCTGCTCACCACGCCTTTGGTCAGGGTCGGGAACGGATAATAGGTCAGGCTCTCGTCGCGATAGTAAATCTGCGCGACCAGATCCTGGCCCCAGAAGTCGGTATTAGAGTACTGCAGGTTGATCAGATGGCGCTCGGTGCCCGGCACGCGGTCAGAATCGAGGTTACCTTTGTTGTACGCGGTCGCATCCCCCGTGACCGCCGAGAAGTTCTTCCCGAGATACAGCCCGTGCTTGCCGTCGGACTCGCTCTTGTAGTACTGGGTCGTCAGCTGCAGCTGCTGGTGTTCGTCAATATTGAGGGTGCCGGTGCCCATCACGTCAATACGGTCGGAATACTGCAGGCCGGTCTGGGTGTTATCGATAATCACCTCGTCGCCGTTGCCGTCGTACCAGCCGCCGTAGCGCTGATACGACACCGACAGACGGCCGGACGCGTTGTCGTTGCCGCCGCTGACCGCTGCCGACACGTTCTCATCGTGATCGTTGTGGCTGTTAAACCCGCTCTTTGCCCCGGTCTGGAACTCCACTTCGGTTTCCGGCTGGCCCTTTTTGGTGACGATGTTCACCAGGCCGCCGGTGCTGCCGCCGCCGTAGAGTGACGTGGCGCCGGAGATCACTTCGATACGGTCAATGTTGAACGGATCGATAGAGTCGAGCTGGCGGCTGTCGCTGCGGGAGGAGTTCAGGCGAACGCCGTCCACCATCACCATCATCGAGCGGCCGCGCAGGTTCATGCCGTAGTTGGTACGCCCCTGGCTGCTGACGTCCATGCCCGGGATCAGCTGCGCCAGCACTTCTTTAATCTCTTTCCCGCCCTGAACCTGCTGCTCAATTTCAGCACGCTCAATGACCCAGGTGGTCTGCGCCATCTCCGCCACGCTGCGGTGCGCGCGGCTGGCGGAGACAACGATATTTTCTTCCTTTTGTTCTTCCGCCCACGCAGAGGTAGAAAGCATTGCAAGCAAGCAAGGATTTAAAACCCAAAGATGAGAACGTTTCATTGTTATGTTGATCCTGATTGTGTGTGTCAGTACTCGGTCGTTTTCTCTAACGCGTTAAAAACCGGGCTGCTGTCCTGGCTGGCGGTGGTGCGCCAGTGGATAACGCCGGGTGTGGTAGCCAGCTCAAACGGCTCGTCGGGGTGCGCGCGATTCAGAATGCGCGCCGCGCGCCAGGCCATCAGGCTGAGCTGGGGTTCGGCAATGCCGAGACGGTGCATCCCGGCATTCACGGCGAACAGGCGGTTGCTCTGCGGGCCGTCCCATTCAAGGGTGAAATCGTTGTTGATGCAGAAGGCTTCGTCGTTATCCAGCTGCAGGCGGTGCGACAGCGGTGCGAGGAACGCAGGCTGAACGGCGCGATAGCCGGTGGCGAAAATCACCACGTCGGTATCCAGCTGCTCGCGTCCGCCGTCGAGATGATGCTGAATGCTCAGGCGCTGACCGTTTTCCTGACGCGCCAGTGACGTCACCGAGCGGGACGGCAGAAGGTGCGCCCAGGGTTTTTCACGCAGCACTTCAAAGCGGTGGTACATGGCGCGGTAAATCGCCAGCAGGGACTCGGTGGTGATGCCGTCGGAGGTCATCTTCTGCTCGTGCAGCATCTGACGACGCGCCTCTTCACCCAGCGTGGAGAAGCTGTCCACGTACTCCGGCGTGAAATACTCGTTGGCAAAGGCGGCCTCATCCAGCGCGTTGTAGTTGTTGCGGCGCGACACCCAGTTCAGGCTCAGCGGCTGGCCCCACTCGCCGCGGAAGATATTCAGGAACAGATCGGCGCCGCTCTGGCCGCCGCCGACGACGGTGACGCGCTTGCCCGCGAGATCCGGCGTGCGCAGCATCATCTCGCTGGCGTGGAAGCAGGTATCGTCCTGCGTCGTAACGCAGTCCGGGAGGTTGATCTGTTTGCCAATCCCCACGCAGACGTGGCGTGCCAGGAAGCGATCGCGCTGGGTTACCACCTCAAACAGGCCGCTTTTCTCGTCAAAGCTCACCTGCTGCACCTGCTGGCTGAAGGCGAGGTTGGTGAGGTTGTCCGCCGCCCAGCACAGGTAATCGGCAAACTCTTCGCGGGAAACGGTGCGCTGCTCGGTGGTCAGGAAGCGGTAAAACTTTTTACGCTGCACCAGGTAGTTCAGGAAGCTGTGGCGGTTGGTGGGCTCCACGGCGCTGACCAGATCCTTCAGGAAGCTGGACTGCATGTGGCAGTCCGGCACCATCATCCCCGGGTGCCAGGAGAAGTGCGGTTTACGCTCAAGAAACAGCGAGCTAAAGCCGTTCAGCCCTTCGGCCAGCGCGGCGATGCTGAGGTTAAACGGGCCAATACCAATGCCGATGAAATCATAGGTTTTCATTGCGCGGACTCCCGGGAGGCGAGAAACAGAGGGTTATCAAGGTCGGTGACGTAGTTCGGCAGCATGCGGCTGCCGCCGTCGTGTTCGGAGAAGGTCAGCTTGACCGGGTTGAGGATCACGCGAATAATCTGCGGCTTAAACAGGTCGAACTTCGCGAAGCGCTCGGCAAGCTCGGGGTGCGCGGCCATATAGCGGTGCAGAACGCCGCCGAGGATCTGATAGAAGCGCGCTTCGCTGACGCCGCTTTGCTGGGTGAGGCGCGAGATAAAGCGCAGCACCGTGACAAAGTTGCCGGTTTGCAGGTCGTGAATGATGTAATCCGCGCTCAGGCGCGCCGTGACGGCCTTCACCTGCTCCGGCAGGCTCTGGGCCTGCGGGAAATCTTCATCCACCAGGCGCATATCGCCCTGGAAATCCTTCAGCAGGATGCGCTGCGGCACGTAGTCCTTCATCACCAGCGTCACGTTCTGACCGTGGGCGATCAGCGCCACGCCGTAGCGGCAGAGCAGGTGATAGAACGGGATCACCGATGCCTCAAACAGCTTTTCCAGCCACGCGTCGGCGCTTAACCCGGAGCGCGCGATCCACGCGTCGATCAGCGGGCGCCCGGCGCTGTCGGTTTCCATTAGCGCCGCCAGGAGCACCGCCTGTTCGCCGTCCTGCAGATAGCAGGACGGGTTCTCGCGCCAGATCACCCCCAGCATCTCCTGGTAGCGGTAGGGCGCTTTCGGCAATGCGGCATAGCCCGGATGCGACAAATAGCCGGCGGCGGGTTCGCCAAGCACCTGCGCACCGGAGCGGGCAAGCGTGGCGTCGGCGGTGAACTGCTGCTGCAGCCAGCGCGAGGCCAGCGGCCCGGCGGCAATGTATTTGCCCGGGATCCCGCGATAGCAGGAGGTGTTGTAGACGGTCAGCGGGAGCTTGATGTCATACGGCGCGCGACGGCTGGCGTTGGTGAGCGTGCGCAGAGACTGCTGCGACAGATACTCATCGCCAAATTCGCCCAGCGCAACCATCTCTCCGCGCGCCAGCTGCGCCACGAAATGAACGGCAATTTTCTGCTGCCACTGCCACGGGTGCAGCGGCACCGGCAGCCAGCCGTCGTCGAGACCCAGCGCCTGCCAGCGGGCGTCGAACCGGGCGCGCTCGGCATTGTCCATGGCGCTGGACAGCAGGCTGTGAATGTCGCAATCGGCGTCGCTGCTCCAGACCAGATGCTCCCGTTGAACGGCAATCCAGTGCAGACGAAAACGCCCGCGGTACTCCGGCGCGTACTGGCGCAGGGCGTCCAGCCCCCAGCCGCGGCGCCCCTTGTTGAAAATAAACTTCGGGTGGCCGCTCATCAGACACTGTAATTCGTCCGGGTCGAGGTGGATCAGCGCGTCCGCGTCCAGTCCTTCACGCGCTTGCAGCAGCTGCATGTCGCCGCGCAGCGTGGCGTAGAGATCTTCCATGTGCTCCGCCGTTTGCGCGTCGCTCATCTCCAGCACGGTCGCCAGCTGCAGCAGCGCGCTTTCCGCCTCCACGGCATCGCCGCTGGCGGTGGTCAGGCTGTCCGGGTCGATATGCAGCCAGCCCCAGATCCCGCGCGCGGCGCGAAACTGCCATGTTTCGCTGCCCATTCTGATTTGCCAGCGGTCCACGTCCAGGGATTCGGCGCGCAGGGTGCGTTCGTATTCCAGCTCGGCGAGGATCTTCGCCACCATCTCGCGGTTCACTTTTTCCCAGAGCGCGTTCACAGGCCCACCTCGCTGAAGAAGCGGTGACGCTGGCTCATGATGAGGCGCGAGCGCTTGTGCGGGAAGTCGAACTCTTTCACCGTGTCAAAACCGGCGGAGTCCAGATGGCGGAACAGGCGCTGGTTGTCGAAGCGCGGTTCGGCGACGATCCGCGTGGTGCGCGGCTCGTCGAGATACAGATAGTGGCTCAGGCCGCGCAGCCAGCTGCGGATGTACTGCGCCCCGCGCCAGTTCTCTTCCCCCACCAGCATGTGCAGCCCGCGGTCAAACGGCTGCCAGCGGTAGTGGCGGCCGATGCGATCTTCCGGCGCCCAGTAGAGTTCAAAATAGCCGAACGGCTGGTCGTCGAAGCAGCCGATGACCGGGTAGCAGTACGACGAGTCGAGCTGACGGCGCAGGTAGTTCTCCTGCTCGGCCTGCGGGCCCGCCATCTCCCAGAAGGCGTTCACGCGCGGGTTATTCATCCATTGAGTAAAGCGCTCGCCGTCCAGCGCTACGTCGGCCACGCGGAAGCTCAGCGTGCGCTTAATTTGCGGATCGTAACGACGATACACTTCGCCCTCGGGGCGGTGAGGACGCAGCGGGAAGAACAGCTGGCGGCTCTCGTCAAACTGCATACCGCCGCTGGCCTGTGGCCGTTCGCCTTTCAGCCACAGCGGCAGCTGCCAGAAGGTTTCACGCGCCAGATAGTCCCCGTGGACGAGGCTAAACAGCGCCTTTGCCTGCGGTTCATCCTGCCAGGCTGCCCACGGCAGGGTAATGCCGGTCAGCGCGGGGGCGGCCACAAACAGCTGGTCCAGGGCTTCCACCAGCCAGCCGTCCGGGATCGCATTCAGATGCTCCAGCACCGCGCTGCCGTCGAGACCCAACGTCAGCGGCAGGGCGCGATCCGTTGCGGTGCAGCGAAAGCCGTAGCCGGAATGGACGATATTCGCGATGGCCATTACGCCTTCTCCTTGTAAAACGGGTTGCTAAAGTCGAAATAGATCACCGCCGGATCGGCGATGGTGTTTTCATTGCGATCGTGCAGGTAGCAGAAGAAGTTGCCTTTGCAGTTCCATGTCGGGCTGTCGAGCACGTAGTCGAGGCAGCGGGTCTGCTTCGCCGTCTTGCGCAGTTCGGCCAGCGCGTCGCGTACGCGGGACATCAGGTTCTCCTCGCTGTCGAAACCGGCGGCGGCGAGGGCGGCGGTGACGGCAAGGGTAGAGTTCAGCAGCAGGTAGTAAGGGAAGTAGCGCAGCAGCTGGCTCTCACCGAAGCGGTTTTCCACCTCCGTTTCGCCCGCCTCTTTGAGCCACGCGTCGGCCCCTTCGGTCCACGCGCTGCCCTGGCAGTCGCGGTAGATAAGCCCGACCGGGAAATCCTGCTGCATCTCGACGAGGATATTCTGCTGGTGCGCCAGCAGGACCAGACCGTAGTCCGCCTCGGCGCTGAACAGCGGCAGCAGCACGCGGTCGCAGTAGGCGTCCAGCCAGCAGCGGGCGGCCTGGGCGAGCGGTAAGTCCAGACGCTGGCTCAGACGGCGCACCGCGGAGGCCAGCAGGCTGTCGCCGCCGTCCGGCGCGGCCTGGGTCAGGCTCACCAGCACGTCGGTCTGGGTGTCAGGCGTGTCGAACAGCAGGTTGACGCGCAGGGCCATCAGGCTCTCTTCCTGAATTGCGCCGCTTTCGTCACGCAGCCCCGCCCAGCCGTCTTCCTGCATCACGCGCATGGTCGGGTACCGCGCCTGTAAATCCTGCCAGCGTTCCGTTTTCGCCAGGCGCGCCAGGCGCATGCCGCGCTTAACCTCTTTGACCGACAGCGTGCGCACGGAGTTGGTCAGACGCACGCTGAGGGAGAACTTAATCATGTCGCTGTTGGTCTCGCTGTACAGCGAGCGGGAGGAGCTGGTGGGCAGCCACTGCGCGCCCGCCTCGCCCAGGTCCTGCAGTGAACCGTTTTCCACCAGACGCTGGCACCAGGCCTGCTCGAGCAGATAGTCGGCCTGCCACGGATGCATCGGCAGCAGCCAGCGGGTGTCGGTGAAGTGGCCGAGCAGCTCGGGCGCGCTCTGGGCCGCGAAGCGCAGCAGGCGCTCACGCAGGGAGACGTTCAGGCTGTCGCCGGCCACGAGCGTGCTCTCAACGGCAAACCAGCGCAGCGGGAAGCGGGAGGCGAAGTCGGGCAGATAGCGACGCGCCTCGGTTTCGCTGAACGGCTCGTGGGATTTTGGCGCGGGGTGAAACGCGTGGCCGACCAGCAGGGCCTGTTCGGCTTCGGCAAACGTCAGCGGCCTATCGCGCAGGGTTGGCCAGCCGTGGCGCAGATCGATCGCCTGCCAGGTGTGCGCATGGCTCTCAAAGACGCGCTGCTTAAAACGCGCCAGCGTATCGGCATCCAAAGAGGCCTTTACGGACGGTTTTTCAAGAATTAAATCAACCAGTTGGGTAAAGGTGACGGCGTCACCATTGTCGCTGTTGCTTTGAATAAGCGTTGCCGGGAAACGGTACTGATGATGCTGAGTGGGAGAGAAATAGCGTACCGGCACCCGAAGCGCCTGGGTTTGGGAAAGCGGGATATGGATCTCGGATAGCGCATCCGCGGCGGTAGCGGGGAGATAGCGCCAGTCCTTCGTTTCGCGCAAGAGGGCGTTTAAAAAACACTGGGCCGCAACGTCTGTACCGGCAGAGCGGGGCAGAGCACGCATAGGTGTACCTCATTCCATGATTGATAATAATTCTCGTTATGATATTCATTCTGTTTACAGTCGCAACCATTTTTGCAATATTTGTTTTCATAAACTTCATAATTTCCACACATTTATTGACACTATGTTCACATTCTTATGCGCGCTGACTCTGAAACCTTGACGGAAAACGTCACCTCAAAAGCTAACTGGACCCTGGCGCTATCTGCGGGCTTACTGGGTATCGGGCAAAACGGCCTGCTGGTGATGCTCCCGCAGCTGGTGACCCTGACCGGGCTGTCGCTCTCGGTCTGGGCCGGGCTGCTGATGTTTGGCTCCATGCTCTTTTTACCGGCATCGCCCTGGTGGGGACGCCAGAGCGAGCGGAGAGGGTGCAAGGCGGTGATGCTGGCCTCGCTGAGCGGCTACCTGGCCAGCTTCGTCGTCATGGCGCTGGTGGTCTGGGCGATGGCGGCCGGACGGCTGGATGCGGTCTGGGGAATGGCGGGGCTGATCTTCTCGCGCCTGCTCTACGGGCTGACGGTTTCAGGGCTGGTGCCTGCGGCCCAGACCTGGGCGATTCAGCGTGCGGGGCTGGATAAAAGAATGGCGGCGCTGGCGACGATAAGCTCCGGCCTCAGCTGCGGACGTTTGCTCGGCCCGCCGCTGGCGGCGCTGATGCTCAGCGTCAGCCCGGTGGCGCCGCTCTGGCTGATGGCGGTCGCGCCGTTGGTTGCCCTGCTGCTGGTGCTTCGCGAAGCCGCAGATCCGCCGCTGCCGCCGGTGGCGCACCAGGCGACCCGCCTGCAGGCCTCCATGCTGCCGTTCCTGCTGATGGCGCTGCTGCTGGCGGCGCTGGTGAGCCTGATGCAGCTTGGCCTGTCACCGCATCTTAGCCCGCTGCTGGACGGCAACGCCCGCGAGATCAGCCATCATGTTGCGCTTCTGCTGAGCCTGGCCGCGCTGGCGACGCTCGCGGCGCAGTTTCTGGTGGTTCGCCCGCAGCATTTCACCCCGATGACGCTGCTCTGCATCGCGGCGGTGCTGATGGTGGCAGGGCTTGGGCTGATGTCCGTCGCGGGTTTAACGCTGTTCTACGTGGGGATCGTTATTACGTCACTCGGGGCGGCGATGGCCACGCCGGGCTACCAGCTGCTGCTGAACGACCGGCTCACCACCGGGAAGGGCGCGGGCGTCATCGCCACCAGCCACACGTTAGGCTACGGCGTCAGCGCGCTGCTGGTGCCCGTGGTGACGCGCTTTTTCTCAGAGCAATCTTTGACGGTGGCCGCATGGGGAATGGCGTTGCTGTTTTTAGCGGTGAGCATCGGGGTACGGTCAACCGCGCGTACCCGTCCTGAAAAACCTTAATGGATCTGGCGGGAGGCCTGCCCGTCAGACGCTTCATTTTGCCGGAGACGCTGCAGGGGATCCTGCTGATAGAACTGGCAGAAACGCTGCCACAGCGCCGGGAAACGGGGCGCGAAAAGCTCGGGCGCGCTGAAGAAATACTCCGAAAGCACCGCAAAGCACTCGGCCGGGTCGGTTGCCGCATAGGCGTCAATGCTGGCCGCGCTTTCGCCCACCAGGTCTATTTCATCCTGAATATTATCCATCGCCGCATGCAGGTCGTGCTCCCAGCCAGCCACCTCGCGAAGCGGGATCAGCGGGACGCCGCTGGCGCGATCGCCGTTGCGGGTATCCAGCTTGTGCGCCACCTCATGGATAACCAGGTTAAAACCGGAAGCGTCGAACGAGTCCTGAATGTCGAGCCAGTTGAGGATAATCGGCCCCTGCTGCCAGCTTTGTCCGGACTGCACCACGCGCTGGTTGTGCACCAGCCCGATATCGTCCTGCCACTCGTCGTCGACGATAAACGGCGCCGGGTAGATCAGCACCTCGTGGAAACCGTCCAGCCACTCAATACCGAGTTCGAGCACCGGCAGGCAGAAAAGCAGGGCGATACGCGCGTTTTTCAGAGGATCGAGTTCGAAACCCTGCAGTGGCACCAGGCGTTTTTGCTGCAAAAAACGATCCGCCAGCTGAACCAGCTTCGCGTGTTCATCCGGGTTGAGATTCGCCAGAACCGGGATCGTCAGCGCCTCATCCCACGGCAGCGCCATATCCCGGCCAGCCTCATTCGTTTTCCAGGGCCACTTTATCATCGCTTTGCTCGCAAACTCGTCACTTGAACAAAAATGGGAAAGTCAGATTAGGTTAAGATGCCAGAAAATTGCTCGCGGCGACAATTCCAGCCTGAATAAACTATCATTCGTACGTAGCGGTGGGTAGCGGTTTGCGGGCATCACCTTCATTTTGTGAAGTCTGTCGTAGCCTTAACCCACAGGTTCAGTGAAGGAATCAGTACGGTATTGAAAAGATGAGCGATTTCAAAGGTAACAAGCAGGACCTGCCCAGTCGACTATGTGTGCACTGCCAGCGGCCCATGACGTGGCGCAAGAAGTGGGCGAAATGCTGGGATGAGGTCAAATACTGTTCCGAGCGCTGCCGCAGGAGCCACCGTTGACCGAGCTGCGCCTGATCCTGGGCGATCAGCTTAATCCACACCACAGCTGGTTTGATGCCTGTCATTCGAACGTCATTTACGTGATGCTCGAACTTCGGGCGGAAACCGCCTACGTGCTTCATCACGCTCAGAAAGTGATTGCCATCTTCGCGGCCATGCGCGCGTTTGCCGCTGCGTTAAAGAAGAAGGGGCATCGGGTGAGGTATGTCCGGCTCTCTGACGGCTCAAACCGCGGCGCGCTGGAAGACAATCTCAACGCGCTCGTCGCGCATTACGGCGCCGAAAGGGTAGCGTGGCAGGCGCCCGATGAATGGCGTCTTGATGCGCAGCTGCAGGCGTGGGCGAAAACGGCGTCCGTCGAAACCGTCTGCGTCAGCAGCGAGCATTTCTTCACCACCCGTGAACAGGTGAGCGCGTTTTTTGCGTCGCGCAAAAGCTGGCGCATGGAGTACTTTTACCGGGAGATGCGCCGTCAGCACGGCATTCTGTTGACCCCGGAAGGCGAGCCGGAGGGAGGTAAATGGAATTTCGATGCTGAAAACCGCAGGCGCTGGTCCGGCGAGCCGCCCGCGCCGGGCGACGTGCGTCCCTGCCACGATCGTTCCGCCTTATGGGCCGAGATCCAGCGCTGCGGCGTAAAGACCTTCGGCGAACCGCAGGCCGACAATTTTCGCTGGCCTGTCGACCGCGCTGAAGCCAAAGCCCGGCTGGATGACTTTATCACGCACGTGCTGCCGCAGTTTGGTGCCTGGCAGGATGCGATGCACGCGGAAGAGCCCTTTCTTTTCCACTCGCTCCTCTCTTTCGCGCTAAACACCAAAATGCTTAATCCGCGGGAAGTGGTCGCGGCCGCCCAGCAGGCGTGGCGTTCGGGCCATGCGCCGCTGCCTGCCGTTGAGGGCTTTATCCGACAAATTCTCGGCTGGCGGGAGTACGTGCGCGGGATCTACTGGTCGCAGATGCCGGACTATCGGGAGCTGAATGCCTTAGACCAGCACGCCCCGCTGCCGGACTGGTTCTGGACCGGCAGGACGCAGATGCGCTGCCTGGCGCATGCCGTCGGGCAGTCGCTCACCGAGGCTTACGCCCACCATATCCAGCGCCTGATGATCATCGGAAACTTTAGCCTGCTCGGCGGCCTCTCCCCGCAGGCGGTTCATGAATGGTATCTGGGCGTCTATATTGATGCCTTTGAGTGGGTGGAGTTGCCCAATACCCTCGGCATGAGCCAGTTTGGCGATGGCGGGCTACTGGCCAGTAAACCCTACGTCTCGAGCGCGTCGTATATTCATAAGATGAGTAACTACTGCCAGGGGTGCCGGTATCAGCACAACCAGCGCACCGGCGAGCTGGCGTGCCCCTTCAATGCCCTTTACTGGGATTTCTTTGCGCGCAACCAGGGGCGTCTCGGCCACAATCCCCGGCTGGGCATTGTCTTTAAACAGCTTGCGGACATGCAGGACGAGGAGCGGCAGGCTATTGCCGATCGCGCCCGCTACATCCGCCTTAATCTCAACGATCTCTGACCCCCGACAGGACATCCAGACGCTATGCCCGTGAATTTTGACCTTAACGATCTTTATGCTTTCAGAGCGTTAGTGGAATACGGTAACTTCCGTGTCGCCGCTGAATCTATCTGCCTGTCCCAGTCGGCGCTGAGCCGCAGGATTGAAAAGCTGGAAGCCGCGCTGGGAAACCGGCTGTTCGATCGTACCACCCGCCGCGTGGCCTTAACGTTATACGGACAAAACTTCGCTGAACGCTCCGCGCAGCTGCTCGACAACGTGGAGTCCATGCTGGCGGATGTCGATAAAGCCAGCGAAGAGCGGACGGGGCTGATCGCGGTTGCCGCGGTCCCCTCTGCGGCCTGCTATTTTATGCCTGATGTGATCCGTCGCTTTCAGTCTCGCTATCCGCGCGTGCGCATCAAGCTCATCGACAGCAGCGCGGGGAATGTGATTGACGCCGTGGCCCGCAGCCAGGCGGATTTTGGCATCTGCTTCGCCGGAAACCTGCCGTCTGAGATCGAATTTTTCCCGCTGGTGGAGGATGTCTATGTCGCCGCGTGCCGAAAGGATCACCCGCTGGCGCAGAAGAGCCACCTGACGTGGCAGGCTTTTTACCAGCAGGATTATATCTCCCTCGATAAAACGTCAGGCAACCGTAACCTGCTCGATCGGATGCTGGGGGATATCGTTCCGGAACGCCCGAGCGTCTGCGAAACGCGCCACGTCACCACGATGCTCGGCATGGTCGAGGCGGGGATCGGCATTGCTGCCGTTCCCGCCATGTCGATGCCGACGTCAGCGCACACACCGCTGACGCATCTGCCGCTGGTGGCGCCGGAGGTGAAGCGCGCCGTGGGGCTTATCCGGCGCCGGGGGCGCATCCAGTCCTATATTGCGGCTGAGCTTGAAAAACAGATCACCGAGCAGTATCGCCGGACGTAACGGGGATCATCCCCGTCTCGCGGATGACTTCCCTTGAGGGCGGCGAGGCGAGATAGCTCAGCAGCGCTTTCCCGTCTGTAGGATGTTCAGCGTCACGGGTAACCGCACCCGCGAATCGCGTGATGTATTGCAGCGTATCCGGAATTTTCCCGATAAAGGTGACGCCCTGAACCGGCAGCAGCTCGCTGACCTGCTGGAAGCCCACCGCGTATTTTCCTTTCGCCACTTCCGAGGCGACCGGAATGCGCTCGACCATGGTCGCTTTGCCCGCCACCTCTTTTTCAATCCCCAGCTTTTTGAACAGCGTCTGGCTGACGTACCTGCCGCTGGCGCTGTCGGAGTAGGCAATGGAGCTGGCCTGCCGCAGCGTGTTGCGAAGCGTCGTCTCGCTGCTGATATCCGGGACATCCGCCCCTTTTTTTACCACCATGCCCACGGGAGAGTCCGCGAGTTCCGTTCGCGAGCCGGGGCGGGTCAGGCTGGCTTTTTCGAGCTTCGCCAGCGCATCGCCCACCATAATCACCACGTCGGCCTTCTCGCCGCGCGCCAGTCGGTTTGGGATCGCCTGCGGCGTCGTGCCCATCGAGGGGCCGGGAATAATCACAATGTTATCCCCGGTCCGGCGTTCATACTCCGGGGCCAGCTTTTCCAGGGCCGCTTTGAAGCCGCCCGAAATCATGACCTTTACGTCTTTAGCATCGGCATTGGCGCTCAGGAAGGCCAGCATCAGCGCGATGGCGGGATAAGCAGTGCGTTTCATACGGCCTCCTGTGACTTGACGGTGTTTTGCAGCGATACCGCGCGGCGGCGATAGAGGTAGAGCGTGGCAAGCAGGGCGCACACGGCAGCGAAGCTCATCCAGTAGCCGGGCGAGGCTTTGTCGCCGGTGTATTCGATCAGCGCGGTGGACATGACCGGGGTAAAGCCGCCGAAGACCGCCGTTGCCAGGCTGTAAGCCAGAGAGAATCCCGCCACCCGCACTTCAGCAGGCATAATCTCCGTCAGGGCCGGGATCATCGCGCCGTTATAGAGGCCATAGAGGAAGGAGAGCCACAGCAGGACGCCCAGCATCATCGAGAAGCTGGGGGCGTTCGCCAGCAGCGTCAGGGCTGGGTAGCTGGTGGCCAGCGCCAGCAGGGCCATGGCAATCAGCACCGGCTTGCGCCCGAAGCGGTCCGACAGCGCGCCGCCCACCGGCAGCCAGATAAAGTTAGAGATAGCCACCAGCAGCGTCACCAGCAGGCTGTCCGAGGCGCTCAGCATCAGCACCTTTTTGCCAAAGGTGGGCGCGTAAACGGTGATCAGGTAGAACGCGGTGGTGGTCATTGCCACCATCAGCATGCCCGCGACCACCACCTGCCAGTTGCCCAGCAGGGTTTTAAAGACCTGACGCATGTCCAGATGCTGGCGGCGCGCGCTGAACGCTTCCGTCTCCTCCAGCCTGCGGCGCAGGAAAAAGATAAACGGCACGATTAAACAGCCGAGCAGGAACGGGATGCGCCAGCCCCATTCGCGTATGGCGCTGTCGGCCATCAGGGCATTCAGGGCAAAGCCCATCGCCGCGGCGACCATGATGGCAACCTGCTGGCTGCCGGACTGCCAGCTGGTGTAAAAGCCCTTGCGGCCCGGGGTGGCGATTTCAGCCAGATAGACCGACACGCCGCCAAGCTCCGCTCCGGCGGAAAAGCCCTGCAGCAGGCGGCCCGTCAGGACCAGCAGCGGCGCCCAGAGTCCGATGCTCTCATACGACGGGATAAGCACGATCAGAAACGTCCCGGCGGCCATGATCGACAGGGTGACAATCAGCCCTTTACGGCGGCCCACTTTATCAATGTAAGCGCCGAGCACGATGGCCCCGATCGGGCGCATCAAAAAGCCCGCGCCGAAAACGGCGAAGGTCATCATCAGCGAGGCAAATTCACTGCTCGCCGGGAAGAAGGTATGCGCGATGTAGGTGGCATAGAAGCCGAACAGGAAGAAGTCGAATTGCTCAAGAAAGTTGCCCGAGGTGACGCGAAAAATCGCGCCCGCTTTCGCACGGACCGTTGCAGGTGAGGTTGAGGAAACCATGATTATCTCCAGTTTTTAGCGTGACGTTATGCTCGTCTGTTTCTGAAAACTGGATCAGGAAACCGAAATTAATAAGCGCAAATTGCGAATCAATCGATGCGTGCTGCGCATCAATGACGCGGCGTTGACCAGGATTTACATGACTAACAACAACTTAACAATTGCGTAATTTTTCATTCACGGTAATTCGCTAAGTGGCTGATATTGCTGTTTTGTGACATCGCGCAGAGGAGAAGCCAGGCAGCGCCTGGCTATGAGCATTAGCGCAGGCGTTGGCGATTGCGCTAAACATTAATGACGCCTCCAGCGGCTGGGCGCTGAAGGACGGTTCCGCCTGCGGCCAGGTGGACCACTGGACGATAACCAGGTTCTCTTTCTGATTCACCATAATCATCTGTCCAAAGATCCCCAGCGCCCAGAGCGACCCCTTAAGGGAATGTTCGACCTTCGGCTCGACGCTGGCGGCATTAACCGGCACTTCGTTGTTCCACCACTGATAGCCATACAGCCCGTTCGGATGGGCGGCGGACACCGAACCTTTTGCCTGCGTCCAGTCCGCGGACTGTTTCACCCAGCCTTCGGGCAGGATCTGCTTCCCGTTCGGCAACGTGCCGTTATGGAGGATGAACTGACCGAAGCGGCCCCAGTCTTCCAGCGTGGCGTTAAAGCCGTGGGCGCCGACATCATGCTCGCCTTTGCTGTAGGCGTGCCAGACGCCGTCGCTCGCCATACCGTACGGCTGCCAGATGCTCTTTTCCAGATACGCCGCGAGCGTCATGCCGGTTGCGCGTTCAAGCACGTCACCCAGCAGCCACGCGCCGCCCGAGGAATAGGACCAGCTTTCGCCCGCAGGATGCGCGCGGTGTAACCCTTTAACTAACGTCCGCACGCAGTCGTAGGTGCCCGGTCTGGCCTCGCATTCCGTCAGCTTTGCGAAATCGGATGTCGGATTCGTGTAGTCCTCATTCCACGCCACGCCGGAGGTATGGGTAATAAGCTGTTTCAGCGTCACGCCGTCCCAGGCCGTGCCTTTTAAATCAGGTTCATATTGGGTGACGAGATCGTCGAGAGAGTGGATTTTTCCCTCTTTGATCGCCACCCCTACCAGCGCAGAGACCACCGATTTACCGACGGAGCGCGAGGTCCAGAGCGTGCTGTCGGTATTGCCTTCGCCCAGATACTTATAGGCAACCTTACCGTCTTTTAATACCAACATGCCGCTGACGTTCTGGCGCTTCAGGTAATCATCAAGATCGTAGGTTTTGCCATTGACCTGGTAACGGGCATCGGTGAGCGGTTTCTCCGCGGCCAGCAGCGGCGAGGCGTTGCCGTGGCGGAACACGTCGCCCGCGTAGTTGCGGTAGTCATTGCGGAATCCCACGACGCGGTCGGCCTGGCTCCAGGTGAGCATCGTATGCGCGTCCGGCAGTTTTGCATCAAAAGGGGCAGGGCAGGCGTCGAGACCGGTACCGTTGCAGGCGGCCATGGCGGCAGGGGAGATCAGGCTGCCGACAACCAGCGCCGCGAGCAGAGTGCGGTTTGTTTTGTTTTTCATGTTTTTCTCGTATGGCTCAGGAAGGACTTCAGTTTACGAACCCGCGGCCTATAATAAAAAACGCGTTATGGGGGAAAATCCCCCGAAAAGTCGCTGTGGAGGACGCTGTGGCGTCACTGATCTATTCGTTTGCCCAGCTTGAGGCGTTCACCGCCGTGGCTGAGCACGGCAGCCTGGTAAAGGCGGCCGCTAAACTCGGTAAAGACCGCACGACCCTGCGCGATCTGATTGATTTTCTCGAAGATGGCCTGGGTTACGCGTTGTTTATTCGCGAGGGGCGCACCCTGCGGTTAACGCTGGAAGGGGAGCAGCTCCAGCGGCAGGCGCATCTGCTGATGCGTCAGGTAAAAGCCTTTGAGGCGTTTGCCAGAGCCGTTCCGGAAAGCGCGACGCAGGATCTTGCTCTCGTCTACGATCCGTTCACCCCGCGCGCTTTTTTGCAGGCGCTGATAGCAAAGATGGCGAGCCAGAATATTCGGCTGAGCCTGACCAGCACCTCGCGCGATGAAGCGGAAGCCATGCTCGCCAGCGGTGAGGCCGACGTGGGGATCTGCCAGGCGCGCAATCGCAGCGTCGGCAACGAGATGGAATGGCGGGCGCTGGGCGCCATTGATATGGATTTTTACGCCTCGAAGGCGCTGTTCAGGGATGTCGCGGCACCGGTTTCGCTTCTCGATCTCTCTCTGGTGCCGCAGGTCATTATGCACGCGGCGTCTGACGAGCCGGTCGCGCGTCGTCTGCAAATCTCCGGGCATACCCTGTACACCAACGAGCTCGAGATGCTGCGCGGCCTGCTGGAAAAGGGGTGCGGATGGGGATTTTTGCCGACGCATCTTCATGCGGCGCGGTGGAAGGATGTAGAAAGGCTGCACACCGAGGTGGGCAGCCAGGGGATAGCTCAGACGATGGTCACCATCTGGAAGCCGGGTAGCGACAGGCGCGGGCTCATCAACGAAACGCTGTCGCTGTTACCGGCGTTGTGGAAGGCCTCAGCGCTGTGAGCAGCCTTTACACTGCTGGTTCAGGATCTGCTGGAAGAAATCGTTGCCCTTGTCGTCAACCAGGATAAACGCCGGGAAGTTCTCCACTTCGATCTTCCAGATGGCTTCCATACCCAGTTCAGGATACGCCACGCACTCCAGGCTCTTGATGCTGTTTTGCGCCAGCACCGCCGCCGGGCCGCCAATGCTGCCGAGGTAGAAACCGCCGTGCTTGTGGCAGGCGTCAGTCACCTGCTGGCTGCGGTTGCCCTTCGCCAGCATGATCATGCTCGCGCCGTGGGATTGCAGCACGTCTACGTACGAGTCCATGCGCCCTGCGGTGGTCGGGCCGAGTGAGCCAGAGGCGTAACCTTCCGGCGTTTTGGCCGGGCCTGCGTAGTAAATCGGATGATCTTTAACGTACTGCGGCAGTTCCTCACCGTTGTCGAGCAGCTCTTTCAGCTTCGCGTGGGCGATGTCGCGCGCCACGATGATGGTCCCGCTCAGCGACAGGCGGGTAGAGACCGGGTGCGCGGAAAGCTGCGCCAGGATCTCGTTCATCGGCTTGTCGAGATTGATGCTCACCACGTCGCCTTCACCCTGCTGGCGCAGTGATTCAGGAATATACTGGCCCGGGTTATGCTCCAGCTTCTCAATCCAGATCCCGTCGCGGTTGATTTTCGCCTTGATGTTGCGGTCTGCGGAGCAGGAAACCCCCATGCCGATCGGGCAGGACGCGCCGTGGCGCGGCAGGCGGATCACGCGGATGTCGTGAGCGAAGTATTTACCGCCGAACTGTGCGCCCAGGCCGAGGTTCTGCGCTTCCTGAAGCAGCTCCTGTTCGAGCTGAACGTCGCGGAACGCCTGGCCGTGTTCATTGCCTTCTGTTGGCAGCGCGTCGTAGTAGCGGGTAGAGGCCAGCTTCACGGTTTTCAGCGTGGCTTCTGCAGAGGTCCCGCCGATGACGAAGGCAATATGGTACGGCGGACACGCGGCGGTGCCGAGCGTGCGCATCTTCTCAACCAGATAGTTTTTCAGCTTCGCCGGGGCGATCAGCGCCTTGGTTTCCTGATAGAGATAGGTTTTGTTGGCGGAACCGCCGCCTTTTGCCATGCACAGGAATTTGTACTCGTCACCGTCCACGCTGTAGAGGTCAATCTGCGCCGGCAGGTTGGTGCCGGTATTCACCTCTTTATACATGTCCAGCGCCGCGTTCTGAGAGTAGCGCAGGTTATCTTCAATGTAGGTGTTATACACGCCCTGGCTCAGGGCGGCTTCGTCGCCGCCGCCGGTCCAGACGCGCTGGCCTTTTTTACCCATGATGATTGCGGTGCCGGTGTCCTGGCAGGTTGGCAGCACGCCCTTTGCGGCAATTTCAGAGTTGCGCAGGAACTGCAGGGCAACGTACTTGTCGTTCTGGCTGGCTTCCGGGTCGTTAAGAATGGCGGCAACCTGCTTCTGATGCGAAGGACGCAGCATAAACGCCGCATCGTGGAAGGCCTGCTGCGCCAGCAGGGTCAGGGCTTCGGGTTCTACTTTCAGCACTTCCTGACCGTCGAACTCGGCAACGGAGACGTGCTCTTTGGTCAGCAGATAGTATTCGGTGTCGTCATGGGAAAGAGGGAAGGGGTTTTGGTAGATAAACGGTTTGTTTGACATAGCTTGCTCCACAAAAATAAAACCGCCGGAGTAAGACCCCGGCGGTCAGAAATCAGAACATCATAGACATCCACGGATAGCCAATCAGCAGCAGGGCCGCCAGGAAGATGGCGCCGAAGATGGTGCCCAGGCGCCAGTAGTCTTTGGTTGGCAGGTAGCCGCTACCGTAGTAAATCGGGCTCGGGCCAGTACCGTACGGGGTGATGATCCCCATCACGCCCAGCGAGGTCACCATCAGCAGGACGAACACTTCCATATTCATGCCCGGAATGGTGGAGGCGATGGTCAGCATCGCGGGCAGCAGCGCCGTGGTGTGCGCGGTGGTGCTGGCAAACAGGTAGTGCAGCAGGTAGAACGCCAGCAGCAGGACGATGGTCGCCACGCCCGGAGAGATACCGCTCATCAGCAGACCGCCTTCTTTACCCAGCCAGCTGATAAAGCCGGTGGAGGAGAGGCCATCCGCCAGCGCCACCAGGGTGGCGAACCAGACGAAGGTGTTCCATGCGGCCTTGTTGCCGGTGATATCGTTCCACTCCAGCACGCCGGTCCACAGCATCAGGCCGACGATGAGCAGGGCAGCCATGGCGGGCTCAATCCACGCGGCGGCGAAGATCCACATCAGCAGCGCACAGCAGACGAACACCAGCAGCAGGATCTCATTGCGCGACAGTTTGCCCAGTTTTTCCAGCTCGCGGGTCGCCCACAGCGGCACTTCGTTATTCACTTTCACTTCTGGCGGGTAGAACCAGTAGGCCAGCAGCGGCATGGTCAGAATCAGCAGGATGCCCAGCGGCAGGAACGCGAGGAACCAGGTGCCCCAGGAAATATCGATCCCAACCGTGCTTTTCACCAGCGCCAGGGCCAGCAGGTTCGGCGCGAGGGCGGAGAGGAACATGGAGCTGGTGATACAGGCCGCGGTGATCGCCACCCACATCAGGTACGAACCAATTTTGCGCGCGCTTGGGTCATTCGGTTTTGAACCGTACAGCGGCGGCAGGTTAGCGATAATCGGGTAGATGGTCCCGCCGCTGCGCGCGGTGTTGGACGGCGTGAACGGTGCCAGCAGCAGGTCAGCAAAGGTAATGGCGTACCCGAGCGTCAGGCTGCGACGACCAAGGTACTTCACCAGAATCAGCGCCAGACGGCGGCCGAAGCGGGTTTTGTCGTAGCCTGCGGCGAACATAAAGGCACCGAAAATCAGCCAGACGGTCGAGTTACCAAACCCGCTCACCGCCCATTTAAAGGAGGCGCCCGCCAGCTTGAATTTCGGATCCGCCAGCTGCTCCGGGCTAAACAGCACCCACTGGCTGCACAGAGCAATGGCGACCACGCCGGTCAGGCCGATCACCGCACCCGGCAGCGGCTCGAAGATCAGACCGACGATCACGCCGACAAAGATGGCGAAGTAGTGCCATGCGTAAGGAGGCAGTCCTTCCGGTACCGGAACAAACAGCAGCAGCACGGCGACGATGACGGGCAACGCCATCATCAGCAGACGTTTTGCGTTTCCGTTTGATGCCTGGTTCGCCACGGGGGGCGTTACAGCAGTTTTTGTATTCATAGTTTCACGTCTTAAGTTGTCAAAAATTCGGTGGTGCAGAAAAAGCCAAACGCCTTTTTTTAAGTTTCTTTGCTTTCTTTAGTTATAAAAGGTGCGATTTGGTTTTTTCGTTAATAGCGATTTAACGCTTTTTTATGTGCGCTAAATTAAAAATTGATGATGTTTTTATATTGCGCTTTTGGATGCCAGAACTATTGATCCGGATCAAAAAAACAGAATTGCAGGATTATTTTTATGCTTTTATTAATAACCACTCAGGCGTATGGGGTTATTATCTCTTTTTTGCGGTTTTCGTTATCATTCTTGTAACATATGTAATGCTGGTAAGTTAATATGTCGTTGAATAATAATGGCTTTATTCTTGTTGTTGCAATTGGTCCTACCAATGTAAATTTAACCTATTTTAAATTATTGTGAATAAGTAAATTATTATCGCTAACACCATTGTGTTATTTCTGTTATCTCAGGTATTAAATAGTTTTTTAACTAATGTAATGGCTTTAGAAACTAGAAAAATCATTATATTAATATCATGACATCGGCGAATAACGACGAAATAAAAAACTAATCCGATAACGAATTCTTAATTTTTAAAGTTTGGAGTTTCTATTATGAGCACTAACGAACGCATTCTTAGCCCCTTCACATTACCGAATGGCACTGAACTGAAAAACCGTTTGTTAATGGCCCCGATGACCACCTGTACCGGCTACTATGACGGTACCGTCACCAGCGAGCTGGTGGAGTACTACCGGGCCCGCTCCGGCAGCATCGGCACCATCATCGTGGAGTGCTGCTTCGTCGACGATCTCGGTCTCGCCTTCCCGGGCGCCATCGGTATTGATAATGACGAGAAGATAGCCGGGCTGGCGAAAATTGCAGAGGCCATTAAGTCCAAAGGATCCAAGGCGCTGCTGCAGATTTATCACGGCGGCCGCATGGTCGACCCGAAACTGATCGGGGGTCGTACCCCGGTTGGCCCAAGTGCCGTAGCCGCACCGCGTGAAGGTGCCGCAACGCCGGCTGCGCTGAGCGCTGAAGAAGTCGAAGGCATGATCGGCAAGTTTGGTGAGGCCGTGCGCCGCGCTATTCAGGCCGGTTTCGACGGCGTGGAAATCCACGGGGCGAACACCTACCTGATTCAGCAGTTCTATTCACCGAACTCAAACCAGCGCGACGACGAGTGGGGCGGCAGCCGCGATAACCGCGCGAAGTTCCCGCTGGCGGTGCTGGACATCACCCACAAAATGGTGCGCCAGTACGCGGACGACGCCTTCATCATTGGTTACCGTTTCTCCCCTGAAGAGCTGGAAGTCCCGGGCATCCGTTTTGAAGACACCATGTACCTGCTGGAGAAACTGGCCGCGCGCGGCGTGGATTATCTGCACTTCTCCGTCGGCGCGACCCTGCGTCCTTCCATTGTCGATACCCAGGACCCGACCCCGCTTATCGAAAAATACTGCGCGATGCGTTCTGAAACGCTGGCGCAGGTTCCGGTCATGGGCGTGGGCGGCGTGGTGAATGCTGCAGACGTGAATGACGCGCTGGACCACGGCTACGACCTGATTGCCGTTGGCCGCGCCACTATCGCCTATCCGGACTGGACAGACCGCATCGCGGCCGGCGAAAGCCTGGAGCTGTTTATGGACAGCACCCAGCGCGAAGCGCTGAGCATCCCGGAACCGCTGTGGCGCTTCTCGCTGGTAGAAGCGATGATCCGCGACATGAGCATGGGCGAGTCCAAATTCAAGCCCGGCACCTTCGTTGAGAAAGTGCAGGACGACGCCAACGAGCTGGTGATTAACGTCAGCCTGGAAACCGACCGCATCGCGGACATCGCGCTGGCCTCCGGCCCGAGCGAAGACGTTGAGTTTGTGACCAGCTTTGAAGAGATCCGTACCCGCATTCTGGACGCCAATACCCCGCACGTGGACGCCATTACCGGCGCAACCAGCCAGAGTGAAGCGGTGAAAAAAGCGGTCTCTAAAGCGATGCTGAAATCCAGCAAGGCGCTGGCGGCGGAAGAGGGCGTTGACCCGAACGAAACCCGCAGCGTGGACGTGGTCGTTGTTGGCAGCGGCGGTGCCGGTCTGGCGGCGGCGATTCAGGCTCACGACGAAGGCGCGAGCGTGCTGATCGTCGAGAAAATGCCGACCATCGGCGGGAACACCATTAAAGCCTCTGCCGGGATGAACGCCGCTGAAACCCGCTTCCAGCGCGTGAAGGGCATCCAGGACAGCAAAGAGCTGTTCTACCAGGAAAGCCTGAAGGGCGGCGGCAACAAGAACAACCCGGAACTGCTGCGTCGCTTTGTCGAGAACGCGCCGGAAGCGATTGAGTGGCTGGCAACGCGCGGCATTATGCTGAACGACATCACCACCACCGGCGGGATGAGCATTGACCGTACCCACCGTCCAAAAGACGGTTCTGCGGTGGGCGGCTACCTGATTAGCGGCCTGGTGCGTAACGTCAACAAACGCAACATTGAGGTGATGCTGGATACCTCCGTTAGCGACATCGTTTTCGAAAACGGCGAAGTGACCGGCGTGCGTCTGACCACCGAAGAGAATGAAACCGTCATCGTGGCAACCAAAAGCGTGATTGTCGCCACCGGCGGCTTCAGCGCCAACAGCCAGATGGTGGTGAAATACCGTCCGGATCTGGAAGGCTTCGTGACCACCAACCATAAAGGGGCCACCGGCGGCGGCATCGCGCTGCTGGAGCGCATCGGGGCGGGCACCGTGGATATGGGCGAAATCCAAATTCACCCCACCGTGGAGCAGAAAACCTCGTACCTGATTTCCGAATCCATCCGCGGCGGCGGGGCGATTCTGGTCAATCAGAAAGGGGAACGCTTCTACAACGAAATGTCGACCCGCGATAAGGTCTCGGCGGCAATCATCGCCCTGCCGGAGAAATACGCTTATATCGTCTTCGACGAGCACGTACGCGCCAAAAACAAAGCCGCGGATGAGTATATCGCCAAAGGCTTCGTGACCAGCGCCAGCTCGCCAAAAGCCCTGGCGGAAGCGCTGGGCATGGATCACCACGCCTTCCTGGCCACGCTGGAACGCTACAACGGCTTTGTCGAAAAACAGCACGACGATGATTTTGGCCGCACCACCGCGCTGCGTGCGCCCATCAATGAAGGGCCGTTCTACGCCATTCAGATTGCGCCGGGCGTGCATCACACCATGGGCGGCGTGACCATCAACACCGAGACCTGCGTGCTGGACAGCAGCCACAACGTGCTGCCGGGCGCGTTTGCGGCCGGGGAAGTGGTCGGCGGGATCCACGGCGGTAACCGTATCGGCGGTAACGCGGTGGCAGACATCATTATTTTTGGTACCCTTGCCGGACATCAGGCGGCGATGCGCGCAAAAATGGCATAAAGCACCTGTGCTGTAGGCCGGATAAACGCAACGTTATCCGGCGATTTCCCCGGCGGCGCGGTGCCTGCCGGGGCTACATCTGAGGAAACGTGCCATGTCCGATAACCGTGTTTACAGCTACTCCGCCGTTCTGATGGGCTCGCCCATCCTCCTGAAACTCTTCTCCCACGACGAAGCCCTCGCGTCCCGCGTGTTTCGACTCATCAAACAGTATGAAGATCTGCTCACCGTCAACCGCGCCCATTCGCAGGTGATGGACATCAACCATGCGGCTGGGCAACATCCGGTTATCGTCAGCCGAGCGGTGTTCGAGCTGATCCGCTGCGCAAAAGCGGCAAGCCTGCTCAAGGACAGCGCCTTTAACCTGGCGATTGGTCCGCTGGTGAAGCGCTGGAAAATTGGCTTTCAGGGCGACAGCGTACCGCCCGCAGACGAAATCACGGCGCTGCTGGCGATAACCCGTCCTGAAGATGTCATTCTTGACGAGGCGCAGAGCAGCGTGTTTCTGACCCGAGCAGGGATGGAGATCGATCTGGGGGCCATCGCCAAAGGCTATATCGCTGACCGGGTGCGGGATTATCTTCACAAAGAGGGCTCCGGGCGGGGGCTGATCAACCTCGGCGGAAACGTTCAGACGTTAGGCTCGCCGGAAGGGGGCTGGAGCGTGGGGCTGAAAAAACCGTTCGCCGGTGAGGCGCTGATTGGCGCAATGACGGTGGAAAACCGCTCCGTGGTAACGTCGGGCACGTATGAGCGTTTCTTTGAGCAAAACGGCAGGCGCTACCACCATATTCTCGACCCGCGTACCGGGTATCCGCTGGACAACGAGCTGGACAGCGTGACCATCATTTCAAAAGATTCCATCGACGGCGATATCTGGACCACGCTGATGTACGGCATGGGCGTGGAGAAGGGCTGCGCGGTGCTGCGTTCCCGCCCCGATATCGAAGCCATTTTTGTGACCAAAAACAAAGAAGTGGCGATCTCTTCGATGCGCCACTTCCGCTTTACGCTGCTGGATAATACCTACCGCGTTACTGACAGTACTGCTTGAGCAACGCCGTTTGTTCCGGCTGGAGGCGATAGCGATACACCGGGCGGCCGGTGGCGCCGTAGTGGATGCTGGTGAAGAGAATGTTGATTTGCGCCAGCCAGATCAGGTACTTGCGACAGGACACGCGGGAGATATTGACCGCGTTTGCCAGGTCATCGGTAGAAAACTCCATCTCCGGATGAGCGTCAATCCACTGGCAAATCGTGCGCAGCGTTTGCGGCGTTAGCCCCTTCGGCAGCTTTTTACTGTCCGCCAGTTCCGGCGCCCCGCCGTGGATCAGCCGGTCGACGTCGGCCTGCTCGTAATACTGATGCGAACCCATCAGATGGTGCTTTGCCTTCCAGCCGTTCAGCGCCTCTTCAAAGCGCGGGAACTGGAACGGTTTAATCAGATAATCCACCACGCCGTAATGGATGGAGGTCTGGATCGTGGCGGCGTCGGCAGCCGACGAGATCATAATCACATCGATCGGGCGGCCGGAGGCGCGGATAACCGGCAGCAGATCCAGCCCGTTATCCTGCTGCATATAGACGTCCAGCAGCACCAGATCGACCGGCTGGCCGGGGTTATTAATGATGGCCTCGGCCTGGCTGAGCGTGGAGGCGACGCCGCAGCAGCTAAAGCCTTCAACCCGGTTGACGTACAGACGGTTGAGGTCGGCTACCATGGCGTCATCATCGACAATTAATACATTTATCACGCGATATTCCTCTCGCTATCCCAGGGGATGTGAACAAAAAATTGGGTAAACACGCCAGGCTCAGACTCGACGGTGATATCGCCGCCAAGGTTCTGAATTTGCTGGCGAGCAAGGAACAGCCCAACGCCGCGGTTTTCACCTTTTGTTGAGAAGCCCTTTGTAAAAATAGCCTCCAGCTGAGTGGGATCGATGCCGGGGCCATCGTCGCTGACCTCGCAGCTGAGCCAGCCGTTCTGATAATGCAGCAGCAGGCCGATCTCACCTTCCTGCTGTCCTTCCATCGCGTCGAGCGCGTTTTCAATGAGGTTACCCAGCGCGGTAATCAGTACCGCGACTTGTTCTTCACTGGCGGTATCCGGTATCTGGCATTCATCCGCCAGCGTCAGGGTGACGCCCGCTTCTTTCGCCCGATTGATTTTACCCAGCAGGAAGCCGGCGATAACCGGGGATTTAACCTTGCTCTGTATTGTACCGATATCCGTCTGGTAATGATGCGCCGTCTGGAGGATGTACTCCTCCAGCTTGTCGTAACGCTTGATGTGCAGCAGGCCCAGGATCACATGCAGCTTGTTCATAAACTCGTGCGTATGGGTCCGCAGGGCGTCAACGTAGTTCACCATGCCGTCAATACGCTGCATCAGCTGGCTGATTTCCGTTTTATCGCGGAAGGTAGTGATAGCGCCGATCACCCGATCCTGACTTTTCACGGGCACCATATTGCACAGCAGCAGGCGCCCGTTGCAGCTGATCTCCTGATCCTTTCGCGCGACGCCCGTCTTTGAGACGTCACGCAGGCTGGCCAGCAGGGGCGCGCTGGCGTTTTCGGTCTGCTTGCCGGAGGGGAGAAGCAATATTTCTCTGGCCGTCTGGTTGATCATCGTCACGCGCCCGTGAATATCGACGGCCAGCACCCCCTCGCGCAGCGACTGCAGCATCGCCTGGCGCTGTTCAAACAGGGCGGAAATTTCGTACGGTTCAAGGCCAAACAGGATGCGCTTCAGTACCCGCACCAGGCCCCAAATCGCCATGGAGCTCATAAAGATGCTGAATAAAATGGTCCACAGCGCATTAAGCCGCCCGCGGGCAATCTGGTCTTCCACCTTTTTAAGGGAGATACCGACCACCACCACACCAATCTGGTCGTGCTGGCCGTCATAGACGGGGGTGAAGACGCGAAGCGCTTCAGCGAGGGCGCCGCGGTTGACGGAGACGTTCTCTTTACCCTCCAGCGCGGGTTCGAGGTCGTTGCCAATAAAGTGCAGGCCGATAAGCGCTTCGTTCGGGTGCGAGTAGCGAATCCCCCGCATGTCGGTGACCACGGTGAGCAGCAGATCGTTGCGCTGGGTGACGGCTCTGGCGATGGGCTGAATGATGTCCGCCTGCGGGGGCTGCATCAAACCTCGCTTGATTTCGGGGCTGTCGGCCAGCGTGCGGGCGATACCCAGCGCCGTATCTTTCACGTCATCGCGGGTCGCCCGGGTGATTTGAACGGAGTAGAGCGCAAAGACCACCAGCAGCACAGAGGCAATAATCGCGCACACCATCAACGTGACCAGCGTGTTCAGCTTCATGGGGCGCTTGCGCGTCGGAAGGAAAGGCTGCAAATCGCTCATCAATACTCCGCGATAGTAAGAAAGGGGTAATTATCGCCGATGACGCGCTTTTCTTAAAGCCATGTAAAGGCGTGGATTGGGGCCGCTTTTCGTGACCCTCCTCGCAGGTCATCTATATAAAACACTTTATAGTGTGTGGGTACTCATAATAAGGAGGCTGTTTATGAGCATTACGCTTACCGGTTCGGTCAAGGAAAGACGGCACGCCAGCACGATGAATATTGATAGATTGTCCACGCTGGACATGCTGAAAGTCATTCACCAGGATTATGCACTTATTTCTGCTGCCATCGCCCCCTGTTTATCTGATCTCGCCCGCGTGGTGGACAACGCCGCCGCGACGCTCGGCCACGGCGGTCGCCTGGTCATCGTCGGCGCGGGCCCGTCGGGGCGAGTCGTGCAACAGGTTGTCGATGACTATGCGCCGGGCAAAACCCCCGTCATTGCCGTTACGGCCCAGGAAGGGGAACGGAGCTACGAGCGCGGCGTTGCCGATCTGCAGGCCATCAGGTTTGGTGAACACGATATGATGCTGGCGGTCACGGTCAGCGGAAAAACGCCGTGGGTCTGGGGAGCCATGCGCCATGCGTGGTCGCTGGGTTCACCGGTCGCCATTGTTACCGGTGATGCGCAAAGTGAAGCCGCGCAGCTGGCAAGCATGGTTATCGCTCCCGAGCTGGGTCCCGATGTGGTCGCAGGCTATATCAACACCAAAGCGGGGATTGCGCAAAAAATGATCCTCTCGACGATCGCCACCGGACTGGCCGTCCGAACGGGGCGCGTATACAGCAACCTGCGGGTGGATCTTGAGGCAAGCAGTACCAAATGGGCTGAACGCCAAATCGCTATTGTGATGGAGGCAGGGGGATGCTCCCGGGCGCAGGCAAAGGCCGCGCTGGAGAGCTGTAACCATCACTGTAAAACGGCGGTATTGATGGTGCTGACGGGGCTGGACGCGTGGAAGGCGCATGAGCTGCTGGCGCAGAATAACGGGTTTATTCGCGTGGCGCTGCAGGAGGCGCCGTAAATTCGGATCTTATAAATGAAAAAAAGCCCGCAAGTGCGGGCTTTAGTATTTTTGGGGATTAGAACTGGTAGGTCATGCCTACGCCAACGATGTCATCGGTAGAGATACCGTACGCATCATACAGCGCTTCATCGTTGTCCAGCATGTTGATTTTGTAATCAACATAGGTGGAGAAGTTTTTGTTGAAGCTGTAGGTCATGCCGAGGTCAATGTAGTTAACCAGATCCTGGTTGAAGCCCTGGCCGTCCAGGTCTTTACCTTTTGAGTAAACCCATGCCAGGGAAGGACGCAGACCGAAGTCGAACTGGTACTGTGCAACCGCTTCGAAGTTTTGAGTCTGGTTGGCGATACCAAAGTTGCCAATTGGCGTCATGTTGCGGGTTTCCGCATACATCATGGCCAGGTAAACGCTGTTTGCGTTGTATTTCGCGCCAACGGTCCAGGCTTCAGCTTTCTCGCCACTGGCAAAACCGATACTTTCCGCGGCTTTACCGTAAGCAACCTGCTCGTTAGTACGGTCAGAAGAAGAGTATGCCGCACCCAGGCTCAGGCCGGACAGGTCGCCAGAGAAGTCATAGGAGGTGGACATGCCGAAGCCGTCACCGTTCTGGAAGCGTACGTCTTTATGACCGTTTTTAGTGCCTTCCTGAACATTAATAATATTGCCGTTTTGATCTTCATGCGGGCCACCTTCGTTCGCACCCTGATACTGCAGCGCGAAATTCAGACCTTCAACCAGACCGAAGAAGTCCTGGTTACGGTAGGTTGCCAGACCGTTAGCACGGCCGTTCATGAAGTTATCGGTCCAGGTGTAAGAATCACCGCCGAATACGGGCAGCATATCGGTCCAGGCTTCTACGTCGTACACGACGCCGTAATTACGACCATAGTCAAATGAACCGTATTCGCCATATTTCAGGCCAGCATATGCCAGACGGTTAAAGGATTTGTCGCCCGCATTTTCGGTATCGTTAGCGTAGGTTTTATATTCCCACTGGCCGTACCCGGTCAGGTCGTTAGCGATCTGGGTTTCGCCTTTGAAACCAAGCTGTACATAGGTTTCGTCGCCGTCATCGCCAGCGTTGTCAGAGAAGGTGTGACGCGCGTCAACTTTACCGTACAGGTCAACCTTGTTGCCGTTTTTGTTGTACATCTCAGCCGCATTTGCTGCGCCTGCCATTAATAATGCGGGTACCAGAATTGCCAGAACTTTTCTTTTCATTATATATTCCCTTTAAAGATAATTTATATGAATATATGTAATCACCCTCCGTAACTACAGGGTCGATACTATTCCAGGAGATGGCGTTTAGTTTCAAAAATAAATGTAATTAAATTCTTTGAAATATTGCAAAATATTTCTATTAATCTCTTTATTTTTCTGATGAATCAATACTTTGAATTCATGTGATTTAATTATTATTAAGTATTTCTCAATTCTATTTTTATATTTGTTTGATTTGGCTGTGTTATAATTCACGCTCTTTTAAAGAGCAGGATATGACGATGGAACTTGCCGGGTGGCAGCACATTTTTGAGCGCTGGCTAGAGGAACACCACAGCGCCGACGATACCGCACATGATATTTCGCATTTTCGTCGGGTCTGGATGTCGGCGCAAAAAATCATGGTCCACCAGACGGTGGAGCCGCTGGTGATCCTCACCGCCTGCTATTTCCACGATATTGTCAGCCTGCCGAAAAACCATCCCGAACGCAGCCAGTCATCACGGCTCGCTGCTCGCAAGACGAGCGATATTCTGCGCCGCGACTTCCCGGACTTTCCTCCAGAGCATATTGCCGCCGTCGCGCATGCGATTGAAGCGCACAGCTTCAGCGCCGGGATTGCGCCGCAGAGCATGGAAGCCAAAATTGTGCAGGACGCCGATCGGCTGGAAGCGTTAGGCGCTATCGGTCTGGCGCGCGTCTTTGCCGTCTCAGGCGGGCTGGGCGTGCCGCTTTTTGATGCCAACGATCCCTTCGCCGATGCGCGTCCCCTCGACGACCGGGCGTTTGCCCTCGACCATTTTCAGACCAAGCTGCTGCGATTGCCTGATACAATGCAAACGGAAATGGGCCGCGAGCTGGCGCGTCATAATGCCGATTTCCTGATCCACTTTATGGCGAAACTCAGCGCCGAATTACGCGGTGACTGCATTGGCCTGGATAGCCAGGTGGTGAACCGCTTCCGTCGCAGTTTGCACAATTGAACTGTGGTAATCTGTTTCCAGTCTTTATTCTCCGGTTAAAAGAATGCAGGAAAATCGATCAGTGACAGAGCCCGCGCCCGAGCAGGCTGAGAAATCAACGGCAACGGTGCAGGCGTTGCTGCGCCAGCTGTTGGATATCTATGATGCTAAAACGCTGGCCAATCTGCTGGTGGCGCACGGCGAGAGCCACTGGAGCCCGGCGATCCTTAAACGTCTGCTGACCAGCGAACGCGCGGGGCGTCGCCTGAGCGAAGGCGAGTTTCGCTATCTGCAAAACCTGCTTCCGCGTCCTTCTGCCGCGCACCCGAACTATGCTTTCCGCTTTATCGATCTGTTTGCCGGAATCGGCGGCATCCGACACGGTTTTGAAGCCATCGGCGGACAGTGCGTGTTCACCAGCGAGTGGAACAAACACGCCGTGCGTACCTACAAGGCTAACTGGTACTGCGACCCGCACGAGCACCATTTCAACGCGGATATCCGCGACGTGACCCTGAGCCATAAAAGCGGCGTGAGCGATGAACAGGCCGCCGAGCACATTCGTCAGACGATCCCGGCGCATGACGTTCTGCTGGCGGGCTTTCCGTGTCAGCCCTTCTCGCTGGCCGGCGTCTCCAAAAAGAATGCCCTCGGACGCGCCCACGGCTTCGCCTGCGATACCCAGGGAACGCTGTTTTTTGACGTGGCGCGCATTATCGATGCCTGCCGCCCGGCCATCTTCGTGCTGGAAAACGTTAAGAATTTAAAGAGCCACGACGGCGGGAAAACCTTCCGCATTATCATGCAAACGCTGGATGAGCTGGGCTATGACGTGGCCGATTCGCAGGACATGGGCGCGGATGACCCCAAAATCATTGATGGGAAACATTTCCTGCCCCAGCATCGCGAACGTATCGTGCTGGTGGGGTTCCGCCGCGATCTCAATCTTAAGGGCGATTTCACCCTGCGGGATATTCCGGCGTTATATCCCGCGCGCCGTCCCACCGTGGCTGACCTGCTGGAGCCGGCGGTCGACGCGAAATTTATCCTTACGCCGATCCTGTGGAAATACCTTTACCGCTATGCCAAGAAGCATCAGGCGAAGGGCAACGGCTTCGGTTTTGGTATGGTCAACCCGAACGATCCGCACAGCGTCACCCGCACGCTCTCCGCGCGCTACTACAAGGACGGCGCGGAAATCCTGATCGACAGAGGCTGGGACAAGGCGCTGGGCGAAAAAGATTTCGACGACCCGCACAACCAGCGTCACCGTCCGCGACGCTTAACGCCGCGGGAATGCGCCCGGCTGATGGGCTTTGAGACCCCGCAGGGTTACCGCTTCCGCATTCCTGTATCGGACACCCAGGCGTACCGCCAGTTTGGCAACTCGGTGGTGGTTCCCGCGTTCGCGGCCGTGGCAAAGCTGCTGGCCTCGCGCATCAGACAGGCGGCGGCGCTCCGTCAGGGTAAGGCCGTCAATGACGGACGTTCACGATAAGGCGACGCGCAGCAAAAACATGCGGGCCATCGGCACGCGTGACACCGCCATCGAAAAGCGCCTGGCCGGGCTGCTGACGCTGGCGGGGTTTGACTTCCGCGTGCAGGATGCCGCCCTGGCGGGTCGCCCGGATTTCGTCATCGACGCCTGGCAGTGCATCATCTTTACCCACGGCTGTTTCTGGCACCATCACGACTGCTACCTGTTTAAAGTCCCCGCGACGCGCACCGATTTCTGGCTGGATAAGATTGGCAAGAACGTCGAGCGCGACAGGCGGGATCTTTCGATGCTTATTGCGCACGGCTGGCGGGTGCTGATTGTCTGGGAGTGTGCGCTGAGAGGCCGCTTAAAGCTGAACGATACCGATCTGCGAGAACGGCTGGAAGAGTGGATCTGCGGCGGCGGCCAGACCGCGCAGATCGACACGCAGGGGATCCACCTGCTTACGGTTTCTCCGCCCCGCAAGGCGTAACCACCGGTTTGGCAGGCAGCAAATATTTGCCCAGGGTAACCAGCACGACGGCAAAGACGATGATCCCTAAAGCAATCCACTCCACGGGAGAGAGCGTTTCTCCCCCCAGTCCCGTCCCGAGCAGCACGGCCACAACCGGGTTAACGTAGGCATAGCTGGTGGCGACGGCCGGGGAGACGTTGCGGATCAGGAACATATAGGCGTTAATGGCAATCAGGGAGCCAAACAGCGCCAGGTAGCCTACCGCCAGGAAGCCCGACACCGGCGGCAGGGCAGTCAGCTTCTCTCCCGTCAGCGCGGAGGCCAGCAGCAGCACAATCCCGGCGGCGAGCATCTCAATCGCACCGGCCATCATGCCGGTCGGCAGTTCAATACGCGAACCGTAGACGGAACCAAACGCCCAGCTCATGGAGCCTATCAGGATAATCACCGCGCCCCACGGATTCCCGCTCAGGTTGCCCCCGCTGTTGAGCAGAATAATGCCGGCCAGGCCAATGCCTATCCCCAGCCACTCCAGCTTGCGGGTGCGAATACCGAAAAGGCGGCTAAAGCACAGGGTAAACAGCGGTACGGTGGCTACGACCACGGCGGCGATCCCGGACGGGACGTTCTGGTGCTCGGCAATCGTCACAAACCCATTTCCTACCGCCAGCAGCAGCAGGCCGATCAGGGCGGCATTGAGCAGCGGCCGCAGCGGGGGAAGCTTATGCCCGCGCAGCAGCAGGAACGCCAGCAGCAGCACGCCCGCAGAGAGAAAGCGAATACCCGCCATCATCAGCGGCGGCCAGCTCTCCACGCCGATGCGAATGACAAAATAGGTTGAGCCCCAGATGATATACAGCGAAAAGAGTGCCCCGATGAGCGGTAGCAGTTGCCGGAAACGCATAATCCCTCACGACGAAATAAAAAGGTCGCTGATAGTAAACGCGAAAACTATCGCGCTGGCGAGCCCTTTAATTGTATGGCTGATGTGAATTTTTTGTTGACGTAAGGTGGGTGTTTCCGGGTTTGCGCTTTTGCTCCATACTATTCACTTAATTACCAAAAAACAAAGGATGACCATTTTGGCAGGAAGTAGCTTATTAACATTGCTGGACGATATTGCCACCTTACTGGACGACATTTCAGTGATGGGGAAGCTGGCGGCGAAGAAAACCGCTGGCGTGCTGGGAGATGATTTATCGCTTAACGCCCAGCAGGTGAGTGGGGTAAGAGCAAACCGGGAGCTGCCGGTGGTGTGGGGCGTGGCGAAAGGCTCCTTCCTGAACAAGGTGATTCTGGTGCCGCTGGCGCTGCTGATCAGCGCGTTTATTCCCTGGGCCATCACGCCGCTGTTGATGATCGGCGGGGCGTTTCTCTGCTTTGAGGGCGTCGAGAAGGTTCTGCACTCCTTTAGCGCGCGCAAGCAGAGCGATACGCCTGAGGTGCGCCAGCAGCGTCTTGAGGCGCTGGCCGCGCAGGATCCAAAAACCTTCGAGCGCGATAAGGTCAAAGGCGCCATTCGGACCGACTTTATCCTGTCGGCGGAAATTGTCGCCATTACGCTGGGCATTGTCTCCGACGCGCCGCTCCTCAATCAGGTGCTGATCCTCTCCGGCATCGCCATTCTGGTCACGGTAGGCGTCTACGGCCTGGTGGGGCTGATCGTGAAGCTGGACGATATCGGCTACTGGCTGGAAGAAAAGTCGAGCGCGGTGGCGAGAGGTATCGGCAAAAGCCTGCTGGTGCTGGCCCCGTGGCTGATGAAGAGTTTGTCGGTGGTGGGCACGCTGGCGATGTTCCTCGTGGGCGGCGGGATCGTGGTTCACGGCATTGCGCCGCTGCACCATGCTATCGAACATTTCGCCTCCGCGCAGGGGGCCGTTATTGCGGCGATCCTGCCCACGCTGCTGAATCTGGTGCTGGGCTTTATCATTGGCGCTATCGTGGTCGCGGCGGTGAAGCTGGTTGAAAAACTGCGCGGCACCTCGCACTAATTGTTATCCGTTATGGGATGCAAAAAGACCATTCCTCGTCTAAATTGAAACAGTTTCACCCTGATACAGGAGGCAGGTATGGTCTTTTTGGTCAGTGATGAAGTTAAGCCTAAGAAGGGCGGCCCACGTATGATTGTCACCGGCTATTCCAGCGGAATGGTGGAATGTCGGTGGCACGATGGCTACAGCATCAAGCGGGAAGCATTTCGTGAAGATGAGCTTCAGCCGGGAGAGGGGCAGCGCAAGCGGGACAAGGCTTAATCACATAACGCCCGGCTTTGCCGGGCGTTTTTATCTCACGTACCGGGCGTAGGGCAGTTATCAGGGAGTGTGTGTGCAGCACGATACCTTTGTTGTAAGACAATCTTTTTTGCAATGGCTGCATAAGCGTAGCAATCCGGGCTTGATTGTTAATCTCTGCTTTCTGTTCGTTCTGGTCTTTTCCACGCTCCTGACCTGGCGCGAGGTGGTGGTGCTCGAAGAGGCGTACATCTCGAGCCAGCGCAACCATCTGGATACGGTGGCGAGTTCGCTGGACAGGGAGCTGCAGAACAGCGTTGACAGGATGCTGTTCTTCCGTCAGGGCATGGGGGATGCGATCCAGACCCCGCTGGCCTTTGACGTCTTAAAGGATGCGGTGTCACGCTTTAATACCGTCCGTATGCTCCCCACCTGGCAGCTTGCCGTTGATAAAAAACGTACCCTTCCCATCAACGGGGTGTCGGATGCGTTCGTTGAAAAAACCACGCTTCTCAATCGTGACGCCGAGCGCATCGGCCATGAAATTTCTGCCGCCCTGGAAGTGGGATACCTGCTCAGGCTGGCGTCGTCGAGAGCGCAAACGGAAGCGCGGGTGATCTACGTCTCCCGCGCCGGTTTTTTCATTTCCACCGATACGCCGGACCAGGCGGGTGATATCACCGCCCGCTATTACAACCTGGTGACCCAGTCCTGGTTTACCCAGCAGTCCGAGCGTAACAATCGCGCGCGCGCGGTGCGCTGGTTTATCTCTACGCCTTCATCCTGGACCCGTGACGAACGCACGATCACCGCCAGCGTGCCTATATATTTCGATCGCTACTGGTATGGCGTTGTGGCGATGGACTTTACATTGAGCACGATGCAGCAGCTGCTGGCAGAGGCGACGGAAGACCGAACGGAGGGGGAGTATCAGCTGTACGATACCCGGCTCAATGTGATTGCCACGTCTGCCCACGCGGGAAGCCCGGTTAACCACTTTGACGAACGCGAAACGGCACAGATTGCCCAGGCGATTGAGCACGCGACCGGCGGCGGGATCCGCCTCGGAAGCCGCTTTATTAGCTGGGAGCGGCTCGATCACTTCGATGGCGTCGTCCTGCGGATCCACACCCTGCACGAAGGGGTGCAGGACGACTTCGGCAGCATCAGCATCGTGCTGGCGCTGCTGTGGGCGCTCTTTACCGCCATGCTGTTGATCTCGTGGCTGGTTATCCGTCGGATGGTGAGTAACATGTATACGCTTCAGTATTCGCTTCAGTGGCAGGCCTGGCATGACCCGCTTACCCGGCTGAATAATCGCGGCGCGCTGTTCGATCGCGCCAAAATCCTGGCGGAAACCTGTCGTCAGCAGTCGCTGCCCGTCTCGGTAATTCAGCTCGATCTCGATCACTTTAAAAACGTCAACGACCGTTTCGGCCACCAGGCTGGAGATAAGGTGCTCTCCCACACCGCGGGGCTGATTGCGAGCGCGTTACGCAAAAATGATGTAGCAGGCCGCGTCGGCGGGGAGGAGTTTTGCGTCGTCCTGCCGGGGATCGGTCTGGAGGAGGCGAGGGGGGTTGCGGACCGCATTCGCTGCCGGATCAACAGTAAAGAGATCCTGGTGAAGAAAAGCACAACCCTGCGCATCAGCGCGTCGCTGGGCGTGAGCAGCGCGGATGAGGCGGGTCTCTACGATTTTGAACAGCTGCAGTCCATTGCGGACACCCGGCTCTATCAGGCCAAACAGCGCGGGCGTAACCGGGTCGTCTGGCGGGATCAGGACAGGAAGTGATCCAGCCCCTCCTGCCAGCCCGCGGGCCCAGGCTGCCGGGTGTGATAAACCCGCTCGGGGTTATCGTCCCGTAGCGTGATCCCCTGGCGGTTGATGCCCTTGATGACCACCGCGAAGTCGACGCTGTCGAGCAGCGGCGCATCGTTCGGGCCGTCGCCGAGCCCCAGCGTGGTGGGGTCGATCTCTTCCTGCTCGCGGTACTGGGCAATCAGCCAGTTCACCGCCACGTCCTTGCCGCAGCGGGCGTCGAGAATATGCCAGAAGCGCGCCCCCTGCAGACATTTCAGGCCGATGCGCGCCAGCTCCTCTTCAAACTGAACCATTTTCTCGTCGGTATCGCGCCAGATAAGCGTGACGGATGCCTCGTGCCTGCGGGCCAGCGCCGCACGGTAGCGCGTTAGCCCGGTCCACTCGCTGATGACGCGGTCATCCACGTCGTCAAAGGTGGTGAACTTAGCGCCCGTCTGCAGGCGAATATGCTCGATTCGCGGGCGAATATCCCGATGCGCCGTCCCGCGTATCTGACGCTGGACCTTTTCCCAGCGCACGTCGGGCTGAATCACCGCGCCGTTTTCGGCAATAAAGGGTAAGCCTTCTAGCCCCAGATCCTGCTGAATATCCAGCATCTCTGCCGCAGTCTTGCTGCTGCACAGAATGACCGGAACCTGGCTTTCCAGAAGCCTGTCGAGCCAGGGCATGGCGGGTTGCCAGTCATAGGTATGAATATCCAGCAACGAGCCATCCAGGTCAGAAAAAATCAGCAAGTTATCCCGAAGTGAAGGCATAGCGACTCCTGGTGAGGGGGCTTCACCATCTAGGAAAATTCTTAAAAACTGACCGAATGCGCCGCTGGAGAAATGGGAACAATTCCAGGCAAGCCCGCATTCGGCGCGTGTTATTGCGCATAGTAGAAAGCATAATGTTAAAAATATTATATTCATCGTAAGAATATATGCTTGTCAGACAAATTCGTTGGAGATAGTGTGGCATGTACATCAGATTTCCTGGTGTAACGAATTTTCAAGTGCTTCTTGCATAAGCAAGTTTTGATCCCGGTCATCCCCATGACCGGGATTTTTTTCGCCCTACCGATTGGCTTCCGACACGCTAAAGTCGTGAATATCAAGCTCGAAGGCCTCGGCCAGCTCGCGGTAGGTGTGATAATCCCTGCCGTTGACGATGACGCGGTCCGAATTATCGTCCGTCCGGCGGACTTCTGACTCGCTGATCTCATTGATGGCGGCCAGCAGGGCATCGACATCCACCTCGACTTCTCGCTTGATGGTATCGCTGTACGCTTTATCGGTCTTCATTAGGGGTTCCTCATTCAGCCGGGTCCAACGATAAGTATAGACTGTAGATAAAAACGCCATTCACGCCGGGCGGCGATGTGCGTTTTTGCGTTTTGTTCTACACTGGCTCAAAACCAGAGGAGGAATGTATGAAGGTCAACGATCGGGTAACGGTTAAAACGGACGGTGGGCCGCGCCGCCCGGGTGTGGTATTGGCAATTGAAGAGTTTAGCGAAGGCACAATGTACCTGGTATCGCTGGAAGACTACCCGCTCGGCATCTGGTTTTTTAACGAACTGGGGCATCCGGACGGCATTTTTGTTGAGAAAGCAGACTAGCACGGCGTCGGGTAGCACAGCGCGCCCGACAGCCTTACAGACGCAAAAATCTCTGGCCAGGCCAGAGATCAAAGGTAGGGTGCACAGGGTTTTAAGCGACTAACGCATGTTGACGAAAATCCCGTTCGTCACATTATCGGTCAGGCGTACCACATGGTAGATCACTTGCTTATTATGCGTTTTAATTTTCCGTTTAATATTTCCTTTGTGTGACGAAACGGTTTTCGCTTTAATATTCATCTGGTCCGAGATCTGAATAGTTCCTTGTCCCGCCATCCACATTCGCAGCATACTTGATTCAGTCCTGCTTAATGATAAGGTGGGTAAGTTAACCGCTCCTACATTTTTTACTTCTTTATTCAAATAATCACCCAAAATGTCATCCAGCGACTCGGGTTTAATCGATTTAGAACTGATCAATAAATTTTTACGGACCAACAAATACTCATCGAAATGGATATTCGCGATCGCCATAAAAACAATAAACAGGGTTTTTGGATGCTGATTAATGATTTGCTTAATGTGCTGACTGTTGGCTGGATCGTGAATGAAACAGTCCTCATTAATAAACACCACGCCTGGTTTTAGTTCGTCACAAGCGGCTGCGAGTTCGTCAACGGTGTGCGCATCGTTGATGTCTCTCTTTCTTACCCCTCTGCTTGCCAGGTACCCGGTTAACCCTAGCCGGGTGTAGCTGCATAAATCCATAATGATCGTTGACATGGCATACCCTCACTCAATGCGTAACGATAATTCACCATCTGCCTGAGAGCTCAAAACAGCCATACGGGATGGAAAAAATAATAAACCTGTGAGCATGACAAAGACTTTCAGGAGGACTCACTATCCCGTAAAGTTACGTATAATTTGCCAGGAATCTTCTTAAAGTAAAGTAAATATTAAGTATTGTGAGGTGGTTAGAAACAATTAAACCGCGTCAGATATATCCTGGAAGATGTTTTTCGCGTTTTATTTTAGGAATATCCTCAGAAAGACAATAGCAACAGTGCGGGTTATTATTTACGTGGCAGTTCGCTAACAATTTCCGCTAACAGGTTGAATATCTCGCCGAATAAATGTTCACAGAAGGGAGCGATAAGTGGCATCAGTAATGACATTAATAAAATGCCGACCGTTAAGGTGAGCGGAAAACCAATGACAAACACCGAGAGCTGTGGCGCCATACGGTTGAGTAAACCTAACGCCAGGTTGACCGTCAGCAGCAGGGTGATGATCGGCAGCGCCAGCATCAGCCCGTTCAGGAAAACCAGCCCCGCCGCGCGGGTGAGCGCCAGGAAGGCGTTGCTGTTCACCGGATTATCGCCAATCGGCAGCGTATGGAACGTATCCACCAGCATGGAGATAAGCCACAGATGACCGTTGAAGGAGAGGAACAGCAGCATGGCGAGCAGGTCGATAATGCGCGCGATCACGGGCATGTTGAGATGACTGCCGGGATCGACAAACGTGGCGAACGATAGCCCCATCTGCAGGCCGATCAGTTCCCCTGCGGTACGCACCGCGGCAAAGGCAAGCTGCATGGTAAAGCCGACGGCGACGCCAATCATTATCTGCTGCAAGGCCACCCACACCGCGTTCACCGAGAAGATCGGAATATCCACGGGGGGCAGTGAGGGCGCGACGATAATGGAGATGATAATGCCCAGCCCCACCTTGACGCGCTTGGGGATCGATTTCTCGCTGAGGATCGGGGCGGTAGAAATCAGCGCCATGATGCGCAGCATCGGCCAGAAATAGACGCCGAGCCACTGAACCCACTGGTCGCTGGTGAAGTGCAGCATCGTCAGATCAGCCGATGATGTACGGCAGGTTGGTAAACAGGTTGCGCATGTAGTCCAGCAACAGGTTCAGCATCCACGGCCCGGCCACGATAATCGCCACGAACACGGCGATGATTTTCGGAATAAATGACAGCGTCATTTCGTTAATCTGCGTGGCGGCCTGCAGGATGCTGATAATCAGACCGGTAACCAGCGCGACAAGCAGCAGCGGCGCGGCAACGGCAATCGCGATTTTCATCGCTTCCGTGCCCATCATCATGACCGATTCGGGTGTCATTGCCGTTCCTTAACTGTAGAAACTTTGCGCCAGCGAGCTGACCAGCAGCTGCCAGCCGTCGACCAGCACAAAGAGCATGATCTTAAAGGGCAGGGCAATGGTTGCGGGCGGCACCATCATCATCCCGAGCGCCATCAGGACGCTGGCGATCACCAGGTCGATAATCAGGAACGGAATAAAGATGGTAAAGCCAATCTGGAACGCGGTTTTCAGCTCGCTGGTGACATAGGCCGGCAGAAGAATACGCATCGGCACCGCTTCCGGCCCCTGCAGTTCGCCGGTATTGGACAGGCGGGCAAACAGCGCCAGATCCGCCTCGCGCGTCTGGCGCAGCATAAATTCGCGCAGCGGCTGCGCGCCTTTATCCAGCGCCTCCTGCATGGAGATTTTGTCTTCGCTGAACGGCTGGTAGGCGTCGGTGTAAATCTTATCGATCACCGGCGACATAATGAAAAAGGTTAAAAACAGCGCCAGCCCCAGCAGAACCTGGTTTGGCGGGGCGGAAGGGGTGCCGAGCGCGTTTCGCAGCAGACCAAAGACGATGATGATGCGGGTGAAGCTGGTCATCATCAGCAGGATGGCCGGAATAAACGTCAGGGAGGTGATGAACACCAGCGTCTGCACCGGCAGCGACCAGCTTTGTCCGCCGCCCGCGAGAGGGGTGGAGACCAGACCGGGCAGCTGTGCATAAACCGCGGGAGCAAACAGGCCAACGCCCGCAAGCGTCAGGGATAACAAACGGCGCATCAGGATCTCCCGGAACGCTTAAGCAAACTCTTCATGACGGACTGAAAATCCGCGGGGGCGTCTGCGCGCTCGTCCACCACGGCAGGGGCGGGCGGCAGCTTATGTAAGACGCTGATGTTTGAGGCCGTCACGCCAAGGACCAGACGCGCGTCATCCACCTCGACGATGACCACGCGTTCGCGCGGCCCCAGCGTGGTGCTGGCGCTCACCTTCAGGCCGCGGGCACCGGCGGTTTTACCCGCCAGGCCAAAGCGCTTCGCCAGCCAGGCGGCGATAAGAATAAAGGCAATAATACCGAACAATGCCCCGCTCACCTGGAGCAGAGGCGAGCCGGGAACGGCAGAAGGTTGCGATAGTGTTGCCTGGGTTTTCATGCTTAACGGCTCAGACGACGCATACGTTCAGACGGGGTAATGATGTCGGTGATACGCACGCCGTATTTATCGGCTACTACCACGACCTCACCCTGGGCAATCAGATAGCCGTTGATCAGAATATCCAGCGGCTCGCCGGCCAGACCGTCAAGGGCCACCACGGAACCCTGCGTCAGGCGCAGCAGCTCTTTAATGGTCATACGGGTACGTCCCAGCTCAACGGTCAGCTTTACCGGGATATCCATAATCAGATCGATATCCTGCAGCGTACCGCTGACGTCACCGCCGCCGAGCTGCTGGAATACGGCATCCGCAGCGCTTTTGGCCGGAGTCGTTTTTTGCTCGTTTAACGCGTCAGCCCACAGATCGTCCAGTGCTCCGCTGTTTTCATCGGACGGATTGTTCATGTCACTCATTTGGGCTGTTCCTCATTCAGCGAATTCAAAATCGGGTTGATCAAGTGCTCAACGCGTAACGCATACTGACCGTTAATCGTGCCGTACTGGCTTGTCAGCACGGGGACACCATCCACATGGGCAATAATGCGGTCGGGTTTTTCTATCGGCAAAACGTCACCGGGTTGTAATTTCAGGATCTGGGATAACCGCAGCGGGATATCGGCGAAGCTCGCCACCAGCTCAAGCTGTGAATGCTGGACCTGGCGGACCAGGTTTTCTCGCCAGTTCTGGTCTTCGTTGCGGGAGTTCTCCAGCGGCGGGTTCACCAGCAGCTCGCGCAGCGGTTCGATCATGCTGAACGGCAGGCAGATGTTGAACTCGCCGGTCAGGTTACCGATCTCCACGTGGAACGGCGTGTTCACGACGATATCGTTCGGAGAGGTGGTGATATTGGTAAATTTCACCTGCATCTCGGAACGGACGTACTCCACTTCCAGCGGGTTAATCGCTTTCCAGGCGTCGCTGTACGACTCCAGCGCCAGCTTCAGCATGCGGTTAATGACGCGCTGTTCGGTGTGGGTGAATTCGCGACCTTCTACCTTGGTCGGGAAGCGCCCGTCGCCGCCGAACAGGTTATCCACCGCGATGAACACCAGGCTTGGGGAAAACACCACCAGGCCGGTGCCGCGCAGCGGCTTAAGATGAATCAGGTTAAGGTTGGTTGGTACCGGCAGGTTGCGGGCAAACTCATGGTAAGGCTGAATGCGGATCGCGCCGACCGTGATATCCGGGCTACGGCGCAGCAGGTTAAACAGCCCCATACGGAACTGACGTGCAAAACGCTCGTTAATGATCTCCAGCGCCTGCAGACGTTCACGTACCACGCGGCGCTGGGTATTCGGGTCATAGGGACGAATATCGCTATCGCCGCCAATCCCCGGTTGCGGATCATCGTTTTTATCGCTGTCGCCGTTAAGCAGCGCATCGATTTCTGCCTGAGAAAGAATACTGTCGCCCATGTCGTTACCGCAGAATGAATGCTGTATACAGAACGTCAGTGACTTCCTGCTTAGGTTGGCCGTTTACCAGCGGGGTCGCCAGCGTTTGTTTAATGGCGTCGACGAGCTTTTGCTTACCCACATCGGTGGCCAGCGCCGAAGCGTCCTGACGAGAGAACAGCAGCAGGAGGCGGCTGCGCACTTCAGGAAGGTAATCGTTCAGACGTGAACGGGTGGCTTCATCTTTCAGGCGCAGCGTAATGCCCACATAAAGCACGCGATCCGCATCACCCAGATTGACGGTGAAGGTATCCAGCGGGAAGAATACTGGAGCCGGCGGAGGTGGCGCTTCAGCCTTGGCTGCAGCGGTGGTCGGTTCCTGCTGCATACGCCAGTAACTATAGCCCGCGGTGGCGCAGGCGGCGAGCGTGATCAACACCAGCAGCGGGATCCAGATGGAACGCTTACTTTTTTTGGTGATAGCGGAGTCAGTCATCTGATACGAGCTTCCTGTTTCGGTACTGCTTAATAAGGTGATTATCCCGTGTCCTGCTGCCGTCAAAGCGTGGAAAAGACGGGGATAATCACGCTACCTCTGGCGTTTAGGCGAAGATGTCTACGGCACCGTTACCGCGCGCTGCGGATTGCAGGGCGGCAGGAACAGGCAGTAATTCATCGCTCTCTTCATTAAACCCGCCGGTGTTGCCGGAACGCGAAGCCTGGTGCTGCTGCTGGGATGAGGAGTGCTGCTGCCCGGCGAAGCTCTCGCTGCTGACGCTGCTCTGCGCAAGCTGAATGCCGTTCTCCGCCAGCGAGGTTCGCAGCACCGGCAGCGCGGCTTCCAGCGCCGCGCGCACGTGGCTGTGCGCGGAGACCATCTGCAGCTGCGCCTGGTTATCATCCAGCTTAAGCGAAATTTGCACCTGACCCAGATCTTCCGGGTGCAGACGCAGCTCGGCCGTCTGCTGGCCCTGCTTAGTGAACAGCGTGATGTGCTGGCTCAGGGACTGCTGCCATTCGTGGGTGCCCAGCGGCTGGCTTAACACCGGTGCGGTGGCAACGGTGGCGGCAGGCTGGCTGGTGGCATGGCTGGACAGAATCGGTGCCAGGGTGGCCGTTGGGGAGGCCGTGGAGGAGGAACTGGCGAGCTCCTGCTTGTCTGCCGCGGCGTTAACAACCGGCGTGGCTGGCGCATTGGCTGACAGATCCGGGACGCTGGTTTTCGCCTGGCTCTGATATGGCTCAGCCGTCTGGCCTTTATCATGGCTTCCCGCAGGCGCGTTCAGCGGCAGCTGGCCCGCCCCATGTTGAGCGAGCGTCGCGGTACCGAGCGCCGACCGTGCGGCAATACCGTCATTGCCCGCGGCGTGATCGGTGCGGGTCTGCTGGTGCGGCAGCATGGCCATCAGCGCGCTTAATCCGGCCAGCTCTTCTTCAGTCAGTTCGCTTTTGCCGTCGTCCTTGCCGTTGGCCGCCGTCAGCGTTTTCTGGGCATTGCCCTTTGACAGCGGCACCAGTCCGGATATCAGGGTTTCAGGCGCTGTAAGCTGGGCCGTTTCATCGCCGCTCAGGGCTGGCTGACGCGCGAACAGGTCGGCAATTTTGGCCTGCAGGGCGGTATCACCTTTAGCGTCCTGAGCCACTTTTGACAGCTTGCTGCCGGCGGCTTTCAGGTCAGCCAGGGTCAGCGGCGCATCTTTACCCTTGCCCGTAGCGTCCGACAGGGCGCCCGCCAGCAGGGAGAGAAAGTCCTGCGCACCGTCGGCGCCTTTCCCCGTTTGCGTGCCGCCCGACAGGTCGCTGTCGCTCATCAGCAGTTGTTGCAGTGTGATCATTCCGGTTTCCTCATTGATGCGCGCTGGGCAAACTCATCCATTTTTTTCTGATCCAGACGGTTTTCCGCCAGGGTCGAGGCTGCAATCTGCCGGTCCTGTAAGGTTTGCCAGGCCTGCAGCCGCTGTTTTTTCTCGCGCCAGAAGTTCAGCGCGGTATCGACTTTTTGGGTCCACTGGTTAAGCTGCTGGCGATGCTGTTCAATCGCCTTTTCCAGCGTCTGGATAAACTGCTGATAGTTAATCCAGCGCTGGCTGCCAATGCCCTGCGTCATATCGGTATTGAGGTTGGTGCGATACTCATGCTGATAGTCGATTAACATCTTCAACTGTTCTTCAGCCTGCTGGCACCCGCGTCGCATTGCGCCAAGCTGCAATGCGGCATCATCAACTTCTTTTTCAGCCAGATCTTTCAGCGTTGATAACGCGCTGTTTTGCGCCATGACCTTCGCCCTCCACCTGTGTTACACCTGCGGGAAAATCAGCTCCAGTGCCTGAATTGAATCTTCCCAGTCGGCGCGTTCAAAAATGCCTTGTTGCAAAAATGCCTCCAGCTGCGGCCACAGGGTAATCGCCTTGTCGAGCATCGGGTCGCTGCCTTTGGCATAAGCCCCGACGCTGACCAGATCGCGGTTGCGCTGGAAGCTGGAGAGGAGTTGTTTAAAGTTACGCACGCGGGCGTAGTGCTTCTCGGTTATCAGCGCCGTCATTGCGCGGCTGATAGAGGCTTCAATATCAATCGCCGGATAGTGCCCGGCTTCGGCCAGACGACGCGACAGCACGATATGGCCGTCAAGAATGGCGCGCGCGGAGTCGGCGATCGGATCCTGCTGGTCATCGCCTTCCGTCAGCACCGTATAAAATGCGGTGATGGAGCCGCCGCCGCTGATGCCGTTCCCCGCGCGTTCTACCAGGGCCGGGAGCTTGGCGAAGACCGAAGGCGGATAGCCTTTGGTGGCCGGTGGCTCGCCGATGGCCAGCGCGATTTCACGCTGCGCCATCGCGTAGCGGGTGAGGGAGTCCATGATCAGCAGCACGTGCTTCCCGCGGTCGCGGAAATCTTCGGCGATGCGGGTGGCGTAGGCGGCACCCTGCATACGCAGCAGGGGCGATACGTCCGCCGGGGCGGCTATCACCACCGAGCGGGCGCGGCCTTCCGCACCCAGAATATTTTCAATAAAATCTTTTACTTCGCGACCGCGCTCGCCGATCAGCCCCACGACGATAACGTCGGCCTGGGTGTAGCGCGCCATCATACCGAGCAGGACGGATTTACCGACGCCGGAACCGGCGAAGAGGCCCATACGCTGTCCGCGTCCCACGGTCAGCAGGGCGTTAATCGGACGCACGCCGGTGTCCAGCACATGCTCGATAGGGGTACGCTGCAGGGGGTTAAACGGCTGGGTGATCAGCGCGCCGGTTTCGGTGGTGTCCGGGGAAGGGAGCCCGTCGAGGGGTTTACCGCTGCCGTCCAGCACGCGGCCCAGCAGGGCAGGACCAAGCGGCAGCTGTTTCCCGCTTTGCAGGCCGTCGCCACTGATGTTTTTCGCATAGACGCGGGCGCCGGGCAGAATGCCTTCCACCTCTTCAAGCGGCATCAGGAACAGGCGCTGGCCGTTAAAGCCGACCACTTCGCTTTCGACTTCACGCGTTTCCTGCCCGTCCTGACGCTCAATGACGCAGGTTGCCCCCAGCGGCAGCTGCAGGCCGGTGGCTTCGAGCACCAGGCCGGTGGCGCGCGTCAGTCGCCCATAGCGACGAACGGAGGGCAGTTGCGTCATCTTCGTCTCGAAGTTGTCGAGCGTGGTGAGCCAGCGGGTGAGGCGCGCGGTCATCAGACCACTCCCGGTGCCGCCAGGCGGCACAGCTCCTGCCAGCGGGTGGCGACGCTGGCATCCAGATCGCCTTCATCCGCAGAGACTTTGCAGCCGCCGTGGTGTAACGACGGGTCGCCGCGCAGGCGCCAGCCGTGCAGGCTAAGCGTTGCGCCCAGGCTCTCTTCCACGCGCTGCAGATCGTCCGGATGGACGCGCAGCTGCGGCTTGCCGCTGAACAGCGGCTCCTGCTGCAGCAGACCCTGAATTTGTTTGATCAGCGCCGTGTTGTCCACCACGGGCGTCTGGCCGATAACCTGGCGCGCGGCTTCCAGCGCCATCTGCATCAGCCGCGAGGCGATCACGCTGTCCAGCGCGTCCAGCGTGTGCTGAAACTCGCTGACCAGCTGCTGCATGCGGGCATGGAGCGGCGCCTGCTGCTGCCGCGCCTGATCGATACCGTGCTCTAACCCTTTCGCCAGACCTTCCTGGTACCCCTGCTCGTGGCCTTTCTGCCGGCCTTCGTTCAGACCGGCACTGTAGCCCTGCTCGTGCGCCTGCATTTGCAGCTGAGCCAGCATCTGTGCCTGCTGTTCCTCTTCGCTCAGCTCGGGCTGCTCGACGTCAGCGTCAGGCGCGTCGGTCGGCATCACGGCTGGCGTGAACTCTGAAAGGGGAGGGGCCAGATCGTCCGGCGTCCAGCGCTTCCACGGCAGCTCGTTAGACATAGGTGTCGTCTCCGCTGCCAATCACCATCTCGCCGGTTTCCGCCAGGCGACGAACAATAAGCAGAATGGCTTTCTGTTCGTTTTCCACCTGAGACAGACGAACCGGGCCGCGGTTGGCAAGGTCGTCGCGCAGGATATCTGCCGCACGCTGGGACATGTTGCGCAGGAACTTCTCGCGCAGCGGCTGCTCGGCACCTTTGAGGGCGATAAGCAGCGACTCGGAATCCACTTCCTGGAGCAGGCGCTGGATGCTGCGATCGTCCACTTCCACGAGGTTTTCGAACAGGAACATCTCGTCGATGATTTTCTGCGCCAGCTCGCCGTCGAATTCGCGAACTGCGGTAATAACGGCCTCTTCCTGCTGGGTTTTCATCAGGTTGATGATTTCCGCCGCCGTTCTCACGCCGCCCATTTTGCTGCGCTTGAGGTTCTGGCCGTCGAGCAGGTTGTTCAGCACTTCGGTCAGCTCCGCCAGCGCGGCCGGCTGGACGCCGCCGAAGGTGGCAATACGCAGCATCACGTCGTGGCGCAGGCGCTCTTCGAACAGGGCCAGGATATCGGCCGCCTGACCACGTTTGAGGTGAACCAGGATGGTGGCGATAATCTGCGGGTGCTCGTCGCGAATAAGGTCGGCGGCACTCTGCGGCTCCATAAAGTTGAGCGTTTCGATCCCGCTGGCGGTATCGCGCGTTTCCAGAATGTCTTCCAGCAGGCTGGCGGCACGCTCTTCGCCCAGCGCCTTGACCAGCACGGAGCGCAGGTAGTCGTTGGCGTTGACGTTCAGCGCGGCAAACTGTTCGGCTTCCTGCTCAAATTCCGACAGCACTTCGGTCAGCTGCTTGTTGGAGATTTGACGCACGTTGGCCATGGCCGCACTGAGAATTTGCACTTCTCGCTGGGAGAGGTGTTTAAACACCTCTGCCGCGCGATCTTCGCCAATGGTCATCAGCAGGATGACGCTTTTATCGGTGCCCGTAAGCGTATTACTCATGTTCGTTACCCATCCACTGGCGGATGACCAGCGCCACGACGCGCGGATCGTTATCTGACATTTCGCGAATGCGCTGGCTCATGACCTCAGCGCCCATGCGCTGGTTAGCACGACGCTGCTGCATCTGTTCATCTTTGCTGAGGCGAACTTCAACCGCTTCTTCCGTTTCCTGACGCGTATTCATCTGTTCGCGCGCCGCTTTTTCGGCTTCCGCACGGCGCTGGAGCTGCGGACGAACGCCCTTACGCCACAGCAGCCACGCGACGATCAGCACCAGCAGCCAGCGTCCTGCGGACAGCAGCTGGTCGATAAACGCCTGCTGTTGCCAGAACGGCAGTTCACCGCCGGTCTCTTCAACCGCGTTGAACGGCGAGTTCACCACGTTGAGGGTATCGCCGCGCTTCTCGGAGTAACCCATCGCTTCACGCGTCAGGTTTTCAATCTGCTTCATCTGCTCGGCGGTCAACGGCAGCGGTTTGCCATCCGCCAGCGTTTTGTAGTTCACCACTACCGCCACTGAAAGACGCTGAATATCGCCCACGTTCAGTTTAGTGTGGCGAATCGTCCTATCCACCTCGTAGTTCGTGGTTTCATTGCGGCTGCTGGTACGCGGACCGCTGTTATTCGCCGTTGAGGTGGTCTGCTGGTTATTTTGCTGACCGTTCTGCTGATTGGCCGGCGGCGTTGAGATCGGTGCCGCGTTTGCCGGGGCAGGCTGGTTAGAGAGCGCGCCCGGTACGCCGCCCGGGTATGCACCGCCGACCTGTTCGTTCGAATTGATCTGACGTGAACGCATCACCGCCTGAGCCGGGTCGCCGTTCGGGGTGTATTGCTCTTCGGTTTGTTCTTTATTCGCGAAGTCGATCTGCGCGGTGACCTGCGCGTGCACGTTGCTGTTGCCCACTACCGGGCCGAGAATGGCTTCAATGCGGCGCTGGAGGCGGTTTTCGACATCGGCGGCGTATTTCAGCTGCGCATCGTTCAGGTCGCGACCGGCGGTATTGGACTGCGTCAGCAGGTGACCGCTCTGGTCAACCAGCGTCACGTTACCCGGCGGCAGACCGGCCACGGCGCTGGAGACGAGATGCGTTACCGCGCTGATTTGCCCTTCGTCCAGCGCGCGGCCAGGCTGCAGGTTAACGGTTACGGAAGCCGACGGTGATTTCTGTTCACGAACAAATAGAGAGGGTTTAGGCATCGCGAGGTGCACGCGGGCACTCTTCACCGGGCCGAGTGTTTCAATGGTGCGGGCCAGCTCACCTTCCAGCGCACGCTGGTAGTTCACCTGCTCGCTGAACTGGCTAATACCGAATTTTTCCTGATCCAGCAGCTCAAAGCCAACGGCACCGCCTTTAGGCAGCCCCTGCTGTGCCAGACGCAGGCGCAGCTCATGCACCTTATCTGCCGGAACCTCAAGCGCGCCGCCGTTATCGGCAAAGCGATAGGGGATGTTCATCTGGGTCAGCTGGGTGACGATGGCGCCGCCATCCTGATCGGAAAGGTTGCTGTAGAGCGTCCGGTAGTCAGGGCTTTTCGCCCACAGAACCATCGCTACAAGGATCGCAATTGCGGCAGCGCCTGCCACGATCAACGGGATTTTAGGATTCGCGCGAAGGCGGTTCATCCACTCGAGTGATTTATTCTGCGGCGCTGTCGATGCTGTTGCACTCATTGCGCACCTCTTAAATCCTGGTGGTTTACGTTATTCGTGTAGAGAAACAAAACTGACTCCCGGGTCGGCAAACACGACAAAAGTTCCATATTGATGGCCCTGCCATTATTTGATGATTCGTGATTTTCTATGCGTCAAATAACCTGGTTTTTTCACGCTATTTACCGCCATTATCTTATTGACAAGCTGTTAGTCTTGACCGCGTAAAAAACCATCCAGGGGAGAGTCATGGCTATACAGGGCATCGAAGGGGTAATCAGTCAGCTGCAGGCAACGGCGATGACGGCCCGTAATCAGAATGTGGCAGATCAGCCGCCGAGCATCAGCTTTGCAGGGCAGCTGCATGCCGCGCTTGACCGTATCAGCGATACCCAGACCGCCGCGCGCACGCAGGCAGAGAAGTTCACCCTCGGCGAGCCGGGCGTGGCGCTGAATGATGTGATGACCGATTTGCAAAAAGCCTCGGTTTCCCTGCAGATGGGGATCCAGGTGCGTAACAAGCTGGTCTCTGCCTATCAGGAAGTGATGGGGATGCAGGTTTAAGACCTGTCGATCTTCGCTGGCAGCCGCAGCGCTTTAATGCCACAATATTTTTTTCTTCGAATGCAGGAAAGATGATGAAAAAAATAGCAATTGCTGGCGCGCTGCTGGCACTGACCGGGTGCGTTCAGGTGGATAACTATAACGACGTGATCAAGCATCCTGTCCCGGCAAACCTGGCCGGATACTGGCAGTCGAAAGGGCCGCAGAGCAACCTGGTCAGCCCGGAAGCGATTGCCACGCTGGTGGTGACGGAAGAGGGCGACACGCTGGACTGCCGCCAGTGGCAGCGCGTGATTGCCGTGCCGGGTAAAATCATGCTGCGTTCAGACAGTTATTACAACGTCACGCGCAAGCTGGATATCTACCCGCTGGAGCGCGATGGCGCGACGCTCGAGTACGACGGGCTGGAGCTGCAGAAGGTCGATCGCCCAACGGTCGAGTGCGCGGATTACCTGAGCAAGAATCCGCTGGAGAGCAAGCTGCCCTAAGGGTAAAAGCAAAACGGCAACTTCGTTGCCGTTTTTGGTGTTTGCGCCCTCTCCCTGTGGGAGAGGGACGGGGTGAGGGCATCAGGCCGCACGTTTCCCGTTCTACAGCGCATCCTCAATAACCCACACGCTGACGCTTCCCCCATTGCAGGTGAAGGTCCCCTCACCATCCGCCGCCGTGGTGACCGTTTCGTCGCGATTGCCGAGAAAATCCCGCCACGTTTTGTTGCCGTAGTTTTCCCCCAGGCAAATCACCTTCTCACCGTCGTCACCGTTCGACAGCACCACCACGCACCCGGGATCGTCATCCGTGCCGCTGCGGCTGAAGGCGATGCAGTTAGGGTGATCAAAAAACAGCGTCTGCACGCCGTGGGCGAAGCGCTGGCGGGCGAGGATCAGCTCGTGGAGCTGCTCAATAACCGGCATGTCAATATGATACGTTTCACCGTCGCCTCCCGTATCGTCATAGCTGGCACCGAAGAGATCCGGATAAAAGACGCTCGGTACGCCATTTTCCCGCAGCAGGATCAGCGCGTAGGCCAGCGGTTTGAACCAGGCTTCGACCGGGGCCTCCAGCGCCTGCAAGGGCTGGGTGTCATGGTTGGCGACGAGCGTTACCGCATGAAACGGATCGGCTTCCACCAGGGTGCCGGTGAAGATTTGGCTCATGTCGTAATCCCGCCCCTGGCGCGACGCCTCGTGGAATTTCATCTGCAGGGGGGCATCAAAGAGCATGGTTTTGCCGTCGACCTGGTCAATGTAGGCCTGAAGTTTATCCACCTCATGGGACCAGTATTCTGCCACGATAAACAGCGGCTGGTCGGCGACCTCCTGGACGTGCTCAATCCACTCTTTGTAAAACCAGGCGGGAATGTGTTTCACCGCGTCCAGACGAAAACCGCTGCAGCCCGTCTGTTCCATCACCCACCGGGCCCAGTATTTGATCTCTTCGGTCACGGCGTGGTTGCGAAAGTCGATATTTTCGCCCATCAGATAATCGAAGTTGCCCATCTCGTCATCAACCTGATCGTTCCAGCCTTCGCCGGTGTAGTCATTGACGATTTTGAAGATGCCGTCTTCATCGGGGTTTTCAATATGGTCGACGCCGCTGAAGCATTTGTAATCCCAGATGAACTGGGAGTACTGTCCGGCCCTGACGGGGAAGGTGTAGCGGGTCCAGGCTTCACACTCGATGACTTCGTCATCAATTTGCGTGCGGTCCTGCTGATTTACGCGCTGTACGCGCACGGGCTCTTTTTCGTCGGCGCCCATTTTGTGGTTGACCACCACGTCCAGCAGCACGGCTATGTCGTTGCTTTTGAGGGCGTCGATAGCTTCCAGCAGCTGCGCTTTATCGCCGTATTTGGTGGCAATACTGCCCTTTTGATCAAACTCGCCGAGATCGAACAGGTCGTAAGAATCATAGCCAACAGAATACCCGCCGGACGCGCCTTTGTAGGCGGGCGGCAGCCAGATCATGTTGATGCCGATTTCATTAAGATTGGGGGCTAACGCCGTGACCTCTCGCCACAATTCACCGCCAGCAGGGTAATACCAGTGAAAACATTGTAACAGGGTGGGGTTTTTCATCGTCCGTGCTCCGTTTTGAGAACACAGTGAGTATGGGCGAAATGGGGATAAAACGCGGATGAAATCACAAAATAATATTCATCCGCAAAAGACCCTATCCAGACTAGAGATCTGAAGGAAAGAGAACATTTCCTGATAAACGTCCATAAGTTGAGTTCAGATTATGTTGTCTCGATGTCTGCCCAACCAGTGCTTTCAGTTCTTCCATACGCTGGTGCAGCAAGGTTTTCAACTCGACTTCATTATCGAGTATTTTTCTCAGAATAGGGCGTATTTGCGCCTGAATATGAGGCGGAATTTCGCTGGCGTCCTGGAACATGGTAAGTTTTTCAACTGATGTCAGGTAGTCAACTTCGTACGCGATAAGCTCATCCCAGCGCCCTGCCTGGGTAAGAACAAGCATCGTGTTACTGGTTGTTAATAACTGCTGATAATGCTGGAGCAAGCCGAAATGGACGTCCATTAGTAATTGTCCCACATGTTTTGAGAATGAGGGCCTATCTCTTTCCAGGCATCAGCAATGTTATTGAGTAACTCCATTACTTCATTAATGGCATTAATGTCGTTATGAAGATTAGCCTGTAAAAGACGCCTGGTCATATAGTCATAAAGACTATCAAGATTTGCCGCCAGGTCGCCACCTACCTCGTGGTTTAGACCTGACTGCAAACCGTTGCTGATAATATTGATTGCTTTACTTATGGCCTGCCCTTTACCGGGAATATCACCTTGTTCAATCAAAATGATGGCTTTCTTCATCGCGCTTAATGCGCCATCAAAAAGAAGCACAACCAGTTGATGTGGGCTGGCACTCAGAACCGCTGATTCAACGCCGACCTGAGCATATGCCTGAATTCCCGATTTTGTATACATGGTAAAACCTCAATTCATCATTTATTAACGGTTCATGGCGTTGAACTGTTGGGTCAGATAACTCCCGGTCTGATCCATCTGTGAAACAAGCTGGCTCAGGCTGGTAAATTGTGTTTTGTAACGCGCCATGGTGGCAGTGATCTGCGCGTTTACGCGGTCGTATTCGTCCGACAGTTGTTTCAGTGTCTTGTTAATGCCAGCGGTGGCATTCTGTACTGAACCATCAGTTCCGAGCATGTCTTTCAGCAGACTGCTGGTCTGGGTGGCAAATCCGGTAGTTTTTCCATCGCCGGAAAGGAACGCGACGACGTCAACCGATTTTTCGTTCAGTGCCTTGGTGAGTTTGGTACTGTCCACCGTCAGCTTACCGGAGGTGTCCTGCGTAATCCCCAGCTGCGATAAAGTGGCCAGATCCCCTGAGCCCTGACTGGCAGAAATCATAGAGCGTAGGCGGGTCTGGATATTACGCAGCGTTCCGTCACCCAACAGATCGCCGTTGCTGCTGTCCTGGTTGGTGCTTCCCTGATCGACCGCCGTATATTTCGTTTGATTGGCGATGGTGGTCTGCAGAGAGTTATACGCATCCACAAAAGCCTGAATGGCATCGGTCATTGGCTGGTTGTCTTTGACAATTGACAATGTTTCCGGGCTGCCTTTATTGGTCTTCGTCAGGTTTAAGGTAACGCCCTCAGGTGCATCAGTGATGGCATTACTGCTACGAACGATTTCGATACCGTTGATATTGACTTTAGCGTCGGCAGCGGGGACCTGTTCACTCATCACGTTAGTGGCGCTGGATGGGTCGTAGCTGATGTATTTCGCCAGTTGACTATCATCCGTCGTAATAGTCATCTCGTTTGCTGTACCCGTATCACGGGAAGTCAGCGCCAGGTAATAGCTGTTGTCATCCGCTTTGATGATGCTGGCGCTTACGCTTCCCTGCTTCGCGTTAATAGCGTCACGCACGTCGGCAAGGCTGGTCTTATCGCTCGCCAGAGTGATCGTTAACGGATCTTTCTGCCCCGGCTGAGTGATTGTAAGGGTGCGCGTGCTCATGCTGCTGTCGCCGAGTTCGGTATCCTTGCTGCCGACTTTTGGGCTCAACAGTGACTGCGCTGCCGCCAGCTGCGTCACTTCTACGGAATAAGAGCCCGCCGCTGCGCTGCTGGCAAGCGTCGTACTAAACGCCGTGTTAGTGCTTGAAACTTTTGATTGTGCAATAGCAGAGGTATTTTTTAACGCATCTGAAGCAGTCTGTAATTTAGTGAGTGCTGTCTGCACCACTCCCCATGCTGTCAGCTTGGCTTTATATGACGTTTGCTGGGTAGTGATAGGCGTTAGCTTGGTTTGCTCAGCTGTCTGTAAATTGTCATACAACGTATTGAGATCCAGTGAAGTACCTGCGCCGAGTGAACTAATACTTGCCATTTTTTCATCCTTTATTAAGACAATCGCTGGATGGTCTATCGGCAGAAACGAGAAAAAGATTAGCGGTTTTTAAAAAAAACAATGCGTAAATAAAGCAGGAGAAATTCAGGCAGTTTACAGGTTTAAAAAAATGATTTTTTTTCCTAAAGCTTGAGAAAGGGCGGTCGATAACCTGATTGACGGTGAGAAAGCCGTAGGTAGATGCCTAAATCTGACAACTTTTTCAAAGGAATACATCATGGCTGTTATTAATACTAACACCCTGTCTCTGATGACTCAGAACAACCTGAGCAAATCTCAGTCTTCTCTGGGCACCGCGATCGAGCGTCTGTCCTCCGGTCTGCGTATCAACAGCGCGAAGGATGATGCTGCTGGTCAGGCAATCGCTAACCGTTTCACCTCTAACATCAACGGTCTGACCGTTGCTGCACGTAACGCCAACGACGGTATCTCTCTGGCACAGACGGCAGAAGGCGCACTGGGTGAAATCAACAACAACCTGCAGCGTATCCGTGATCTGACCGTTCAGGCGCAGAACAGCTCTAACTCTGCTTCCGACATCGACTCCATCCAGGCTGAAGTTAACCAGCGTATGGAAGAAGTGAACCGTGTGACCAAGCAGACCGACTTCAACGGTATCAAAGTTCTGGATACCGGCACTGGTTCAAGCACCTACAACTTCCAGGTTGGCTCTAAAGATAACGAAACTATCGGTATCACTCTGAGTTCTAGCGATAGCTTCAACCTGGCTGCTGCTGGTAACACTGGCGCGACGCTGAACACCAAAGCGATGACAACGGGTGATGTTGTTAACGGTAACCAGCGTACGACTGCGGCAGAAGGTTTCGACGTTCTGCACGGAGCGGTAACGGGTGGTACTGGTGGTACAGCCTCAGGTTCTACCCCACTGGCAGACATCGATAAGGCAATCAAATCTGTAGACAACCAGCGCAGCCTGCTGGGTGCGTCTCAGAACCGTTTCGAGTCCACCATCACCAACCTGAACAACACCGTGAACAACCTGTCCGCTGCCCGCAGCCGTATCCAGGATTCCGACTACGCGACCGAAGTGTCCAACATGTCCCGCGCGCAGATCCTGCAGCAGGCTGGCTCTTCCGTACTGGCTCAGGCCAACCAGGTTCCGCAGACCATGCTGTCCCTTCTGCGTTAATCGCCGTTATGACAGACAAAAAGCGCCGCATGTCGGCGCTTTTTTCGTTTAAAATCAAAGTGAAATAAAGCAAGAAAAAAACATCAAAAGATCTAAAGTTTGTAAATGCCCTGTCGATAACCTTTATGAAGGCGATGAAGCCTCTGGCAGCTAGCCGGAACTCATAATCAATTAAAGGATACTTACCATGGCAGTGATTAATACTAACACTCTGTCGCTGATGACTCAGAACAACCTGAGCAAATCTCAGTCTTCTCTGGGCACCGCGATTGAGCGTCTGTCCTCCGGTCTGCGCATCAACAGTGCAAAAGACGACGCTGCTGGTCAGGCGATCGCTAACCGTTTCACCTCTAACATCAACGGCCTGACCGTTGCTGCACGTAACGCCAACGACGGTATCTCTCTGGCACAGACGGCAGAAGGCGCACTGGGTGAAATCAACAACAACCTGCAGCGTATCCGTGATCTGACCGTTCAGGCGCAGAACAGCTCTAACTCTGCTTCCGATATCGACTCCATCCAGGCTGAAGTTAACCAGCGTATGGAAGAAATTAACCGTGTAACGACTCAGACCGACTTCAACGGCATTAAAGTGCTGAACACCGGCACTGGCTCCAGCAGCTACAGCTTCCAGGTAGGTTCTAAGGATCAAGAAACCATCTCTATCAGCCTGAGCAGCTCTAACGCCTACAACCTGTTCAATGCCTCCGGCGCAACCTCTGTGACCTCTGGTCAGACCATCAACGGTAATGCACGTTCTACTGCAGCAGAAGGTTTCGACGTTCTGAGCGGTACCGTAACCTCCGGTGGTACTACTGATGGTAGCCCGCTGGCAGACATCGATGCGGCAATCAAATCTGTAGACAATCAGCGCAGCCTGCTGGGTGCGTCTCAGAACCGTTTCGAGTCCACCATCACCAACCTGAACAACACCGTGAACAACCTGTCCGCTGCCCGCAGCCGTATTCAGGATTCCGACTACGCGACCGAAGTGTCCAACATGTCCCGCGCGCAGATCCTGCAGCAGGCTGGCTCTTCCGTACTGGCCCAGGCCAACCAGGTTCCGCAGACCATGCTGTCCCTGCTGCGTTAATTTTGATAACGCTAAAAAGGCATCTTCGGATGCCTTTTTTATTTCCCAATCGCCAGATTTAAGCCCAATTATCCAACCTATTTTTCCTCTTAAACCGTCTTCTATCCCTCACAATATTGCATTACTGAAAATAGAACTGTAGGCGTCCTTGTGGCGGCGTTGGGGATAAAAATGCCTGAAATTCTGATAAGTGTGGACAAACTGGACGCATGGTCTGCTTCCTGCACGGAAGTGCTCGACATCGCTGATGCCCTGCTAAGACGGGAATGGCATGTGATTCTCTGTACCTCGTTTATCGGGAAGCGTCTTCAGCCAGAAGTGGCCAGACTGCAGGCAACGGGAGCCCTGACGGTTGTTACAGAGAATGCGGGAGAACTGGCCGCACGCTACGACGTTATATGGGTCGTCAAAGGCTTTTTTAGTGAGAAACTGCTTACAGCGCTGCATGAGCAGAAAACGGCGGGATCTTTTATCTTCCGCCATTACAGTGATTACAACGATCTTTATATTCCATGGGGCGCCGGGCTTGAGAATGCTCTGGCAACGCGAGTGCTTGGCCTGTCGGCGTTTACGCAGACCATCCTGCTACAGACGGGGATCCAGGAAGACAAGCTGCATCTGATGCCGTGGCTCGTGCCGGACGCTTACTGCGACGTTTACGCTAATCGCGAGGCGCAAGCGTTGCGTCGGATCCTCTATATCGCGGATAAAATGTCCGCTGAAATGTATGAAGTGCAGCAGCGCGCAGCCCAGTCGCAGATACGCATTGAATGGCTCGATTTAAGTGCTCAATCCGGGCGTATTGAACCGGAGTGGCTCGCGGGTTATGACGTTGTTATTACGGATGAACAGTATGTTCCTAAAGCGCTTGTTCTCGGCGTACCGGTCTTTTTAGCCCACGGAAACTATGTTGAAGGGTATTTGAACGATACAAATCTTGCGCACTATGAGGCTAACTATTTCTCTGGGGTAAATTTGCGTTTTTGCCCGGGTGCAGACGAGTGGATTCAACTGCTGACCGACGGTTATGACGATGCCAATAAATGGGTGCAGAAAAATCATCAGACGTTCGTATCACGCTGGAGCCTTGAGCAGAATATTCTCGCTGTGCTGGATTTTCCTGTTTCGCAAAGGCCTTACACGCTTTCTGAAAAAGATCGCTATGCGCTGGCATTCCACAGCAAAGCGCTGCTGCTCCAGCAGAGCGAAAACTACTCTATTACCCGCTGGATAAAGGATCGAAATATCACGAACGCGCGTCGTGAGGCTTTGCGTGCCTGTGCTGATGCCTTTCCGGACCGCGCCAGACTGGGTGTTGTTATCCTCGCGCAAAATAAAACGACTGAAGAGTGCCAGATTACCCATGCATCGGCGCTCGCTCAATCGCTAGTGCCGATCTCTGTAGAGGTGGCGCATTCTGTTTCCGATATTAATGCGTTACTGGAAAACAGCCCTGCTCAGGCGCTGCTGATGCTCCCTGCGGGCTACACCCTGTTAGATGACGCGCTGATGCGGTTCGCTGAGCACCGAATTCATCATCCAGAGGCAAGTGTCGCCTATTGCGATGAAATGATGGTTGCCGAAAACGATGAACCTGTTGTCACCTTGCGCCCCGGGGTTAATATCGATCTCCTGCGCAGCAAGCCTTACGTTGGACAGGCGCTGCTCATTGATTGCCATGCGGCAAAGGTCGCAGGAGGGCTAGACCCTCTCTTTGCTTATACGCCATTTACCGATTTGCTCTGGCGTCTGGTCGAGCTGCAGGGTATCAGTGTCTTAACGCATGTGCCTGAGGTGCTGCTCTGCAATTCTGAACCTGCGCAACGCTGGACTGAGCTGCCAGGTCTTATGGAACAGCATCGGAACGGCGTGCTGGCACATCTTACGAGACTTGGTATCTCTGCCTCCTATGAGCCCGGAGCCGTTAAAGCTCTACCGCGCCTTCGCTATCACTGGGATGCCCAGCCGATGGTCTCAATTATAATCCCCACGCGCGATCGGTTTGCTTTACTAAAGAACTGCATTGAAAGCCTGATGGAAAAGACCCGCTACGCGCGCTACGAGCTGATGATCGTTGATAACCAGTCAGTAGAGAGCGATGCCTGTCAGTTCCTGAACGATCTAGCGAATCTTGGGCTGGAGCAGGTGCGGATATTGCGATATGACGCCCCATTCAATTTTGCAGAAATGGGCAACGCTGCCGCGCAGCAGGCGAGGGGAGACGTGCTCGTTTTCCTTGATAACGATTGTGAAATCATTGATGGCGCGTGGCTGGACGCGTTACTGGAACACGCATTACGCCCGGAGGTGGGCGTGGTAGGGGCTCGCCTGGAGTTTAAGGATGGCCGGATCCAGCATGGTGGGTATCTGACCGGCGTCCAAAACGGTGTGGAAGTTGCTTTTGCAGGCGCGGGCGGCGCTGACTCAGGTTTTCAGGACTATCTTTGCGTCCCGCATAACGTAACGGCAGTGAGCGGTTCTTGTATGATGCTGCGAAAAGAGGTGTTTTTCGCGCTTAATGGATTTACGCAAGAACGTTATCCCGTCTATTTTGCCGATGTTGATCTGGGAATAAGGCTGCAAAAGCAGGGCTATTTAAACGTCTGGACGCCCTGTTCGCGCGTTCAACATATGGGCGGAGCGACACGCCTTCTGGCCGATAAGTACCAGGTTCCTGAACGACCGATGCTGGAACACTACGCACAGTTGCGTAACGAGTGGAAGGCAGAGCTGCTCATAGATCCGTCTTATCATCCGCTTATGCAAAAATCCGGCGCGCTTTTCACCCTGAGTGAAAACAGTGCGCGTCTGCATACCCCTTTGCCGGGACGTCCTTTACCCGTTGTGCTGGCGCATCATGTCGACTGGAATGGCTGCGGGCATCACCGGGTTATGCAGCCGTTTAAAGCCATGGAGCGTCACCATATGCTGGAGGGGGGGATGATGAACAGCATTCCCTCCGTCATGGAAGCCGCGCAACTTCAGCCAGATGTGATTTTACTTGAGTCACTCACCGGGAGCCGTTTCCCGAATATTATTCAGCAGCTGCGTGAGGTCTGTAATGCCAAAGTTATCATTGAGTACGATGATTTCTTACTTAACGTACCGTTAAAAAATGGTAATCGCGATAATTACCCGCAGCACATGGTGAAGAGCTTTCGGAAAATACTCGAAAGTGCAGACAGAATTGTTGTCTCAACGGCGCCGCTTGCTGAAGCCTACAGCCGTTTCCATCATGATATCCGGATTGCGCAAAACCGCCTTGCACCCGACCAGTGGGAACATTTGCTGAGTCAGCGGGGGGTGGGTAAAAAAATACGCGTTGGTTGGGCGGGGGGAAGCACCCATGCAGGGGATCTGCAAATCCTGCTACCTCTGATCAAGGCGCTGGAGAATGACGTTGAATGGGTCTTTATGGGAATGAAGCCGCGTAATGTCCACTGCGAGTTCCACCCTGGCGTTCCTTTCGAGATGTACCCTGAAAAGCTGGCCAGCCTGAATCTCGATCTGGCACTGGTTCCTCTGGAAATCAATCAGTTCAATGAATGCAAGAGTAATTTACGGCTGCTGGAAATTGGTACCTGTGGAGTACCGATCGTTGCCACGGATATTGCTCCGTACCGTTGCGGGCTACCGGTCACCCTGGTTGAAAACCGTTATAAAGACTGGATGAAAGCCATTCAGCCGTACCTCAATGACGCGGATTACCGTATCCGCCAGGGGGATGAACTACGGAATGCCGTACAGCGCAACTGGTATCTGCGCGAAAATGGACTTAATGACTGGCAACAAGGTTGGTTGGCACAATGACTATGCATATAGATCTTCATTCTCCCTACCTGATTGCCGCACCGGACTACCGTGAGTCGTCGTTGGGTATTCAGGTGCTTCACCGCTTGTGCCATATGATCAATGAGCGTGGTGGTCGCGCCTGGATGGTTGGTTGTACCGTCAACCCCGAATGGAATGCGCCAGCGCTTACGCAAGAAGCCTATGAGCAGGTCATCTCCAGCGGCAGGTCCTGGATTGCTGTTTACCCGGAGGTAACGACGGGAAATCCTTTTTCTGCGCCGGTAACCGTCCGCTACATGTTAAACAGGGAAGGGGTCATCATGCAAAACGCCATTGAGGCCGGAGCTGACGATCTCTTTTTCTGGTACCGCCCTGAGTTTGCAGACAAAGAACCCGATCCGAATATTCTCGGGATTGAATGTTATGACCTCTCACTCTTTCAGGATGACCAGCCAGTTAAAGATAAAGACTTTCTCTACCTGAACAGGATCCCTGAATCCGCACTTGATTTATCGGGGTTGCCAGAAAACATCACTATTTTGTCGATGCGCAATCCTTTGTCATTACGCGAGCTGGCGATGCTTCTGAAACGCGGGCGGGTGCTTTACACCTATGAGTCATCAGGAACCTGCCTGCTAGCCATGCTATGTGGCTGCCCGGTCGTTTCGTTGTCGGTTCCGGGATATGAACATTATGCGTTGAACGAGCAGTCGTTACAGGATATTGGTGGTGCCGGTTTCGGTTACTCTGATTCACCGGAAGCACTGGACCACATTCGGGCAGGGCTACCGATTGTTCGCGACGTTGTTCTGGCCAAAAGGCGACTTCTGGAAACCCAGTTTGATCGCTTCCTGTTTCTAACCCAGGCGAAAGCGCAGCAGCAGGATGACGTAAAGGAGCGCAACTCATTCGGCCACTGGATTTCTCACCGCACTTTGCCGACGACGGTCACGGCAGAAACCCGTCTGCTGCACGTTATCCTGTGCCTGAATGCGCAGGTGAGCGCTATCGACGCATCCGTCGCCTCACTTACCCGTCAGGGCGTTGATTCACGGACGATTCTTCTTGTTGCGCCAGAACCAGGGTATCGCGCGATGGCCATGGATATTCCCATGGTTTCGGTAGATAGCTGGGTTAGTGCTGTCAGGCAGCTGGCGGAAACAGAGGCCTTCGACTGGCTGCACTGCATCGATGCGGGTGTTGAATATACTGCGGAAAGCATTGGGTTAATGCGTAATATGCTCTCGCAGGCCGGGGAATGTCAGGCCATTTATACGGATGAGGCGGTACGCGCCAGTGGTGGTGAAATCACTCCGATACGTAAACCGGATTTTAATCTCGATCTTTTCCTCGCTTCGCCTCACCGTTATTTACGACGCGTCTGGTTCCGGCGCGAGAGCTGGCTTGCCGCAGGTAAATTTAACCCTGAATTCAGCCAGGCGTTCGAATTTGACGCGTTGATCGATTACCTGCTGCAATGGGGTACGGGCTGTATCGGGCATATTACGGATATTATTACCCTGGTGCCTGCCTCCGTTTTTGACTTCCCGTCTGCGCTTGAAGAAGAAAAGATTCTCGAGCGTTATCTGCAGCATCGTGGATTTTCTCAGGCCAGCGCCGTACAGCAAAAAAATCTGACGTGGCGTATTAGCTACCCACAGCCAGAACGTGAAAAAGTCAGCATTCTGCTTGATGCGGGTGATGAACCGGCGCGACTGATCCGCTGCGTTGAGAGTCTGATGAAGAATACCGAGTGGCAGAACAAAGAGATTCTGCTGGCGGTGGCTGAAAACGCCAATGCAGAGATGATTGATCTCATCAAGCAGATGCAGGAGGTGATGCCATTAACGGCGATCGTCTGTGGCGCTGAGCAAAACTACGCAAGTCGCATGAACTGCCTGGCGCAAAATGTGACTGGTGATTTTATTTTACTTCTGGATCTCCATACGCTTTTTGTCCTGAAAAACTGGCTGACGACATTGCTGAGCCATGTGATTCGCCCTGAAGTAGGAAGCGCAGGGCCAAAATTTATCACCACTGACCAACGGTTGCTGAGTGCGGGTATGATCGCTGGGGGTGAGGGTTGGGTCGGACATGTAGGTCAAGGGGAACACTGGCAAACAGAAGGCGAGCTGTCACGCTACCAGTGCGAACAAAACTATTCCATTCTGAGCAGCAACTGCCTGCTGGTCAAGCGTGAAGCATGGCAGCGTGTCGGCGGGTTGTCGGCTGAATTCGACGACCCACACGTGATTGATATTATTCTGCCTCTGAAGCTAAAGCGTGCTGGTTATCTTGCCGTCTGGACGCCATTCAGCGTTGTGGTATCGGACAATACACGGCTTCTTGAAAAGGTGTGCGTCAGCGAGAATTCCCAACGTCAGACATTACTCGCCGAGATGCCAGAGATTTTCACTGACGATCCGGCCTATAACCGCTACCTCAGTCTACAACGTCCGTTGTTCCGCCATGGGCCTCTTACGACCAACGGGCCTGAAGATCTCTCCTTGACGCGCGCAAAGGTTCTGTTGCTTAAAAATGGTGAGGACTGCGAATACTCGAAACGTATTGCCGACCTGCTGCAGAATCTGTCGACAGATAACGCGATCTGCCTGATACGTGATTCTTCCGATCTGTCCGTGCCAGAAATATTGCGTCTCGTACCGAATATTGTGGTGCTTAGCCATGCCCCGGATAAGTCGCTATCTGCACGTCTTAGGGCAGTGAGTCGGATTATCCCTTTGCGAATTTATGCGCTGGCGGATTCAGCCGGTTCAGGCAATAACGGTCAGGAGCAGGTAAGTGTGGTGACGCAGTGGCTAACCTGGTCTGCAGAGCGTGAAGCTCAGCTAAGCAAACGAAAAAGGCCGGTGTCGCGTCTGCCGGTGTTGCTGGGGCGTGAATGGGTGTCGCAGGCGAGGCCGACTTCGTCCGAACGCAGACGCGTATTGTGTATACCGGAAGCGTTATCCGTAAAAGAGCGAGAATTCATTAGCCGGGTTATCGCCGCCACGCACGCCAGGGTGGACTGGATCATTTTGGGGGCATGGCCCGCGGCGTGGCTGCCTATGGTCGCAGAAACGGTTCGCTGGCACGGGGAATGGATGTCACCTGAGCAGCTGCATCAGCTGCGAGCCGACATAGCCATTATTTTCAGGCTGAACAGCGACCACAACCGTTTTAAAGATGACTATCAGGCGGTTCAGCTCGCAGCCTGTGGGATAGCAATTGTCTCTAGCGATGTTCCTTCATTGCACAACGATCTCCCTTTCCGGCGCCTTAAAGCTGACCCACAGGTCTGGCAGAACGAAATCGTTAATGCCGACAGCTACGCGGTTAGTCAGCAGGAGATTGACGCCTTCATTTACGATCGGGAGTCCATCCCAGAGGTTATCCGCAGGTTATTTATGTAACACAGGGCATTTTCGAGGCGTTTTTTACCCGGAAAGCTGGGCCGTTTGGGTAATTGAGTCCTGAAAGGGGTCTTGTTTTACCGATAGCAACGGTGTCCTCATCGCTATGATGGGGCACCACCCCTTAGTCCACAGGTTCTCATATGAGTGATAACGTCTATGTTACCAGCCCGCTTTTGCCTCCCCTCGAGGAGTTTCTTCCTTATCTGGAAAAAATTTGGCAAAACCGGATCCTGACAAACGGCGGCGAGTTTCACCAACAGCTTGAACAGGATCTGGCGCGTTATCTTGGCGTAAAGTACGTGAGTTTATTCTCGAATGGTACGCTTGCCCTGCTGACGGCTATGCAGACGCTGCGGATCCGTGGCGAGGTGATCACCACCCCGTATTCCTTTGTTGCAACCTCTCATAGTTTGCTTTGGAATGGACTCACTCCGGTCTTTGCGGATATTGATCCCGATACGTTTAATATTGACCCTGAGAAAATTGAATCGCTCATCACGCCGCAAACGTCAGCAATATTACCGGTGCATTGTTACGGTATTCCTTGTGATACCGTACGTATTCAACAGATCGCCGATACATATGGACTAAAGGTTATTTACGACGCTGCCCATTGTTTTGGAGTAAAAGAGAATAATACCAGTGTCCTGAACCACGGCGATCTTTCGGTCGTGAGTTTCCATGCCACCAAAGTATTTAATACCTTTGAAGGTGGTGCGATTATTTGTCATGACATTAAAACCAAACAGCGAATTGACTATCTGAAAAATTTTGGTTTTGCTGATGAGGTCACCATCATGGCCCCAGGTATTAATGGCAAAATGAATGAAGTCCAGGCGGCAATGGGGTTGCTTCAGTTGCAGCATATTGACGCGGCTCTGGCGGAACGCAAAGCGATTTATGAGCGGTATGTAAAGCTGCTGGATGAATGGCTGCCGGAACTTCGCTATATAACACCATCTTGCTCGATTGAATGGAATTTCGCCTATTTCCCCGTTCTCTTTGAGGGTAACATTCTAAGCGCGCGCGATGAAGTTTACAGTGCCTTACGGCAGCAGGGGATTTTTGCACGACGCTATTTCTATCCTCTAATTAGTGAGTTTCAGATGTACCGTCAATTTGCAACAGCTGATGCCCAACATCTTCCTGTCGCGTGGTCGATTTCTCGAGGTATTCTCTGCCTACCTATTTATCCTGGCCTGACGTATGAAAATCAGATCCGGATCGTGGAAATTATTAGTAAGACATTTTCTCCGCATAAAAATGCACAGTGCGTCGCAACTAGTGAGTTATAAATAAGGATTATCAGTTGTGAAAATTGCAGTAATGCAACCTTACTTTCTACCCTATATTGGTTATTTTCAACTGATGTCTGCGGTTGACCGCTTTGTTCTATTTGACAACGTGCAGTACGTCAGGCAGGGCTGGATCAATCGCAATCGTATTTTGCAACATAATCAACCCGGCATTGTTACTGTTCCATTAGCGAAGGATTCTCGCTTTCTTGCAATCAACAGTCGTCACTTGTCAGATAATTTTATTCGTGAGGATTTGCTCAATCAATTTCTTGATGCCTATCGTCACGCACCTTACTTTCATACGGTATTTCCGCTTGTAGAAGAGATTGTTAATTGTTCTTGCGATAATTTGTCAGACTATCTTGGTAACTCATTGATGGTATTGCGTCAGGTATTATCTCTGGAGTGTGAAATTATGCTCTCGTCTGATATTGCCATTGATCATAAATTGCGTGCTCAGGACAAAATATTGTCCATTTGCTCGGTTCTGGAGGCTCATACATATATCAACCTTCCTGGTGGTCGCGCACTTTATGACAGCGAAAGCTTTCAGCAGCAAGGTGTCAACTTACAGTTTATCCAACCGAAGAATATTTGTTATCCACAGTTTGGTGCTGAGTTTGTCCCTTGGCTCTCAATTATCGATGTCATGATGTTTAATAGTAAAAATGAGGTAATCAACCTTTGCCGTCATGGCTGGACTGTGAGTGGTTAAGGAGCATGCGATGATATCACGCGTCAACACCGCCACTGCCATGCAGATTGCAGGGCATCTTCACCTTGGCGAATCCGATTTTGTCGAGCATCTCATGCGGCAGGTTAATATTGAACGTTATGCTGCTAAAATTAAAAAATATGGCTGTACCTTTGAAGCGTGGAGCGATAACCAGTTAATTGGCCTTGTTGCGGCATATCTGAATAAGGAAAAACGGACCGGATTTATTACTAATGTTTCTGTACTACCTGGTTGGCAATCTTGTGGCATCGGGGATGAGTTATTGCGCAATAGTATTCTTTATCTTGAAGAGGCGGGTGTTGAACAGATAGCCCTTGAAGTGCTTAGCATCAGAGAAAAGGCTATTAGATTGTATTCAAAACATGGATTTATCATCTCTTCTTCTGAACAGGATACGCTCATGATGGTGCGAAAAAGTAGAGTGTCCGGTCCGTCCTAATCCCGTTAATTTGGATCGGGGAAGGAGTAAGGCAGAAATAACCCCCCATTTCACCCACTATTCCCCCGATTAAAACCCCTGCAGAATCGGATAATCATGCCGATAACTCAACTAACGCAGGGCTGTTTATCGTGAATTCACTCTATACCGCTGAAGGTGTAATGGATAAACACTCGCTGTGGCAGCGTTATGTCCCGCTGGTGCGTCACGAAGCATTGCGCCTCCAGGTGCGCTTGCCGGCGAGCGTGGAACTTGACGATCTGCTACAGGCGGGCGGTATCGGGTTATTGAATGCAGTTGACCGATACGACGCTCTGCAAGGAACGGCATTTACGACTTACGCAGTTCAGCGTATTCGTGGTGCGATGCTGGACGAGCTGCGCAGCCGTGACTGGGTACCGCGCAGCGTTCGCCGCAACGCGCGCGAAGTGGCGCATGCGATGGGGCAGCTGGAACAGGAACTGGGACGTAACGCAACGGAAACCGAAGTGGCGGAACGTCTTGGCATTGCTGTTGAAGAGTATCGTCAGATGTTGCTCGATACCAATAATAGCCAACTCTTCTCTTATGACGAGTGGCGCGAAGAGCATGGCGATAGCATCGAGCTGGTGACGGATGAGCACCAGCAGGAAAACCCGTTACACCACTTAATGGAAGGGAATTTACGCCAGCGCGTGATGGAGGCTATTGAAGCTCTGCCTGAACGCGAACAGCTGGTATTAACCCTTTATTACCAGGAAGAGCTTAACCTCAAAGAGATTGGCGCTGTTCTGGAGGTGGGAGAGTCGCGGGTTAGCCAGCTGCACAGCCAGGCCATCAAACGCTTACGAACCAAGCTGGGTAAGTTATAGGTGATTGATTCACCTGAAAAATGCCGCACAACGTATTGACAACCAGGAGTTATCATGACGGTGCAGCAATCTAAAAGACGGCCTTTAAGCCGCTACCTGAAAGACTTTAAACACAGCCAGACGCATTGCGCCCACTGTAACAAGTTACTCGATCGTATCACGCTGGTTCGCCGGGGCGAAATCGTTAATAAGATTGCGATTTCGCGTCTCGACACGTTAATGGACGAAGCAGCATGGCTCGAAGAGCAAAAAGAGTGGGTGGCGCTTTGCCGTTTCTGTGGCGATCTCCACTGCAAAGAGCAAAGCGACTTCTTCGACATTATCGGCTTTAAGCAGTTCCTGTTTGAGCAAACGGAGATGAGCCACGGCACCGTTCGCGAGTATGTGGTTCGCCTGCGCCGCCTCGGGCAACATCTGACCGTCAACAATATTTCTCGCGATCTGCTGAAGACCGGCTATCTGGACGAAAATCTGGAGCCGTGGCTGCCTGCGACCAGCACCAACAACTACCGAATTGCGCTGCGCAAGTATGCACAATATAAGGTACAAATGCCGGGTGCGGTAAAGCAGAAAGCCCACGTGGGAACAACTTCTGATATATATTAAAAAAGAATAAGATGTAGCGCAGTCGCCTTTGACGTTGCAGGCGATTTCTCTACACTACGTAAAAATTCCACTATATCGGGGTATTTATGAAATTTGCACTTCTGGGTCGTCAGGCGCTGATGGGCGTTATGGCCGTTGCGCTGGTTGCGGGCATGAGCGTGAAAACGTTCGCCGCAGAAAACCTGCTGAATAAAGTGAAAGAGCGCGGTACGCTGCTGGTTGGGCTGGAAGGAACCTATCCTCCGTTCAGCTTCCAGGGCGATGACGGTAAGCTGACCGGTTTTGAAGTGGAGTTTGCCGAAGAGCTGGCGAAGCACCTCGGCGTGAAAGCGTCCCTGAAGCCGACCAAATGGGACGGTATGCTGGCGTCGCTGGATTCCAAACGTATTGACGTGGTGATTAACCAGGTGACCATCTCCGACGAGCGCAAGAAGAAATATGACTTCTCTACGCCGTACACCGTGTCCGGTATTCAGGCGCTGGTGAAAAAAGGCAACGAAGGCACCATCAAAACGGCTGCGGATCTGAAAGGGAAGAAAGTCGGCGTGGGTCTGGGTACTAACTACGAAGAGTGGCTGCGCCAGAACGTGCAGGGCGTGGACATCCGCACCTATGATGATGACCCGACGAAATACCAGGATCTGCGCGTGGGCCGTATCGACGCCATTCTGGTTGACCGCCTGGCGGCGCTGGATCTGGTGAAGAAAACCAACAACACCCTCGCGGTAGCGGGTGATGCGTTCTCCCGTCAGGAATCGGGCGTGGCCGTTCGCAAAGGCAACGAAGATCTGGTCAAAGCGATTGACTCCGCGATTGCTGACATGCAAAAAGACGGCAGCCTGAAGGCGCTCTCCGAGAAGTGGTTCGGGGCAGACGTCACCAAATAAGTCTTTGACGTGAAAAAAAGGCGCTTTTAAAAGCGCCTTTTTTATTTCTTACGCGTCTGCGTGCATAATGAAAAATATCACATTTTGTCAGAGTTACCGGAGAACCCATGTCACTACAGAATTTAACGCGCTTTCCCCGCCTGGAGTTTATCGGGGCGCCTACGCCGCTGGAGTACCTGCCGCGATTTTCTGATTATTTAGGGCGCGATATTTTTATTAAGCGTGATGACGTGACGCCGATGGCGATGGGGGGCAACAAGCTGCGCAAGCTGGAGTTTCTGGCGGCGGACGCACTGCGCGAGGGGGCTGATACGCTCATTACCGCCGGGGCTATCCAGTCCAACCACGTTCGCCAGACGGCGGCCGTGGCGGCGAAGCTCGGGCTCCACTGCGTGGCACTGCTGGAAAACCCGATTGGCACGCGGGCAGAAAACTATCTCACTAACGGTAACCGACTCCTGCTGGATCTGTTTAACGTGCAGGTCGAAATGGTGGATGCGTTGACCGACCCGACGGCCCAGCTTGATGAGCTGGCGACGCGTCTGGAAGCGCAGGGTTTCCGTCCGTACGTTATCCCCGTCGGCGGTTCTAACGCGCTGGGCGCGCTGGGGTACGTGGAAAGCGCGCTGGAAATCGCGCAGCAGTGCGAGGGGGCTGTGAGCCTCTCCTCCGTCGTGGTCGCGTCCGGCAGTGCGGGCACGCATGCCGGGCTGGCGGTGGGGCTGGAGCAACTGCTGCCGGACGTCGAGCTGATTGGCGTGACGGTATCCCGCAGCGTCGCGGATCAAAAGCCAAAGGTGGTCACTTTACAGCAGGCGGTCGCAGAGCAGCTGGCGCTTAAGGCAAAGGCCGATATCCTGCTTTGGGATGACTATTTTGCGCCGGGCTACGGCACGCCGAACGAAGAGGGCATGGAAGCGGTTAAGCTGCTGGCGCGCCTCGAAGGCATCCTGCTCGATCCGGTCTATACCGGCAAAGCAATGGCCGGACTGATTGATGGCATAGCGCAGAAACGCTTCAAGGATGAAGGGCCGATCTTATTTGTCCATACCGGCGGAGCGCCTGCGCTGTTTGCCTACCATCCTCATGTCTAAAAATCAGGTCGAAAAATAATAATGCAAGAAAGTATTCAACTGGTTATTGATTCTCTGCCGTATCTGCTGAAAGGTGCGGTATTTACGTTACAGCTCAGTATCGGCGGGATGTTCTTCGGGCTGGTATTGGGATTTGTGCTGGCATTAATGCGCATGTCGCCCATCCTGCCGGTACGCTGGCTGGCGCGCTTCTATATCTCCGTGTTTCGCGGCACGCCGCTTATCGCCCAGCTCTTTATGATCTACTACGGCTTACCGCAGTTTGGTATCGAGCTGGATCCGATCCCCGCCGCGATGATTGGCCTGTCGCTCAATACCGCAGCGTACACCTCTGAAACGCTGCGAGCGGCCATCTCCTCCATCGACAAAGGGCAGTGGGAAGCGGCGGCCAGTATCGGGATGACGCCGTGGCAGACGCTGCGTCGCGCCATTCTGCCGCAGGCGGCGCGCGTAGCGCTTCCACCGCTGAGCAACAGCTTCATCAGCCTGGTGAAAGATACCTCCCTGGCGGCAACGATCCAGGTACCGGAGCTGTTCCGTCAGGCGCAGCTGATTACGTCACGCACGCTTGAGGTCTTTACCATGTATCTGGCCGCCTCCCTGATTTACTGGGTGATGGCGACGGTGCTGTCTGCCCTGCAAAACTACTTCGAAAACCAGCTTAACCGCCAGGAGCGTGATCCAAAATGAGTGCTATCGACGTCAAAAACCTGGTGAAAAAATTCCACGGTCAAACGGTGCTCCACGGGATCGACCTGGAGGTGGAGCAGGGTGAAGTGGTGGCGATTATCGGGCCGAGCGGTTCGGGAAAGACGACGCTGCTGCGCAGCATTAACCTGCTTGAACAGCCGGAAGGCGGCACCATTCGGGTTGGGGAGATAACGATTGATACCGGGAAGTCTATCAGCCAGCAGAAAGGATTGATTCGCCGCCTGCGCCAGCACGTCGGCTTCGTTTTCCAGAACTTCAACCTCTTCCCGCACCGCACGGTGCTGGAGAACATTATCGAAGGGCCGGTGATTGTAAAAGGTGAATCGAAAGAGGACGCAACGGCGCGCGCGCGCGAGCTGCTCGCTAAGGTCGGGCTGGCGGGGAAAGAGACCAGCTATCCGCGTCGTCTGTCGGGAGGGCAACAGCAGCGCGTGGCGATAGCGCGCGCGCTGGCGATGCGCCCGGACGTGATTCTTTTTGATGAACCGACCTCTGCGCTCGATCCGGAACTGGTAGGCGAAGTGCTGAACACCATTCGCCAGCTGGCGCAGGAAAAACGGACGATGGTGATCGTGACGCACGAGATGAGCTTTGCACGCGACGTTGCTGACAGAGCCATCTTCATGGATCAGGGACGGATTGTGGAGCAGGGGCCAGCGAAAAGCCTGTTTGCTAACCCACAGCAGCCGCGAACCCGTCAGTTCCTTGAAAAATTCCTCATGCAGTAGCATTTTTGCGCTAATTTGCTCCAGAAATTTAGCCTGGAGCAAATTATTCTCTCGCTGTGCGCTATCCTTTGTTTTTTTATTCCATCCCGCTCGGATAAACCTTATCGAGAGTAAAGTTAATCGTGCAATTGCCGATATTTTGTCGTTTGAAAAAAGTTTTATGTGTTAGGTTATATTCACCATAATAATGATTATCTTTTCAGAGGCTTCATTTAGTAAGTATGAGGGATTCAGACTTTTTCACCTGGCGACGGGATTGCTTCCTCCGGTTTCAGGAATTGACCTGTGCCGACGAGGTATATCAGGAACTAGAGCGACAAACGCAGGCGCTTGAGTTCGATTATTACGCGCTCTGCGTGCGTCATCCCGTGCCATTTACGCGGCCAAAGATATCGCTGCAAACCACGTATCCAAAGCCGTGGATGGCGCAATATCAGTCCGCGAACTATTTCGCGATTGATCCGGTTTTAAAACCGGAGAATTTCATGCAGGGTCATTTACCCTGGACCGACGCATTATTCGCTGACGCGCAGGAATTATGGCATGGCGCGCAGGATCACGGTTTACGCGCAGGAATAACGCAGTGCCTGATGTTGCCTAATCACGCGCTCGGCTTCCTGTCAGTTTCACGTACTAGCGTACTGGAAGGGCCGTATACCCATGAGGAAATTGAACTGCGTCTGCAAATGCTGGTGCAAATGGCCTTAACTTCGCTGATGCGTTTTGAAGACGGGATGGTCATGCCACCCGAAATGAAATTCAGCAAACGTGAACGTGAAATTCTGAAATGGACTGCGGAAGGAAAGACGTCTGCGGAAATAGCGATCATCCTCTCCATCTCCGAGAATACCGTTAACTTCCATCAGAAGAATATGCAGAAGAAATTTAATGCACCCAACAAGACCCAGATCGCGTGCTACGCGGCGGCAACGGGGCTGATCTGACGGGAGAAGACGTTCTGCGTGACAGACGAGCGAACGGCTGAATGCGCTGCATTCAGCCGTTTTTTGTTACTGGCGGTAGGCTTGTTTGATTTGCTTAACGGTGTTAGCAAATACCGCAGATTCAGCCTGGTCTTCCATCTCCGCGATTTGTTTTTCCATTTTAATGATCACACGACCAGCATCCGCCTGGCCCATCGCCTGCAGCATCAACGTTAGCAGCGCTTTCAGGCAGTTTACTTCCTGTGCCAGTTCCTGGTTATTCTCCGCAGTGGCAAATTCAGGTGTGCTCATTTATTTTCCTCATTATTAAACGGCGCTAAAGCGCGACGACGAAAGTCAAGGCGGCGGAGTATACCACAAGCTAAAGCAAAAAATGCAGCGGTTGTTTTTCGTACTTTTACGCAGATGTTTAATTGCGTAAACAGGACGTGCCGGTAAACTGAACCGCAGTTAAAGGCTATTAATTGTTTATACCCGGTTTGCTTGTCGTTAATTATTGTTACAAAAATTTGAGGAGTGTTCTTTTTGCAAGGAAACGCTGCACGTTTTTTGTAACTTTTTGAATACAGATGCTTAAAAAAAGCCGCAAAAGCCCTGTATCCACGGGCTCTCTTTCCACGGACTGTACAGCCTAATTTCCAAAAACGAGAGCAAAATCGAATAGCCGGTTTTTTAACGTTTTAATCTTGTGAGGAAAACCGTTAGTATAAACCAAATTATCACTCAGTAGCGTTATCCCTATTCTGGAGACATTTCCTTTGATCAACGTCCTTCTTGTTGATGACCACGAACTGGTGCGCGCAGGGATACGACGCATTCTTGAAGATATTAAAGGTATTAAAGTTGCCGGTGAGGCGTGCTGTGGCGAAGACGCGGTAAAATGGTGCCGCACTAACTCGGCCGACGTAGTGCTGATGGATATGAACATGCCCGGTATCGGTGGTCTTGAAGCAACCCGCAAAATCGCCCGCACCTTTGTTGATACGAAAGTCATCATGCTGACCGTGCATACCGAAAACCCGCTGCCCGCGAAAGTGATGCAGGCGGGTGCAGCGGGTTACCTGAGTAAAGGCGCTGCGCCGCAGGAAGTCGTCAATGCTATCCGCTCCGTGTTTGCCGGGCAGCGTTACATTGCTTCCGACATTGCCCAACAGATGGCGCTAAGCCAGATTGAACCCGAGAAAACCGAATCACCGTTTGCGAGTTTGTCTGAGCGTGAATTGCAGATTATGCTGATGATCACCAAAGGCCAGAAGGTGAATGAGATCTCGGAACAGCTGAATCTCAGCCCTAAAACGGTGAACAGCTATCGTTACCGGATGTTCAGTAAACTGAACATTCATGGTGATGTTGAACTGACGCATCTGGCCATCCGGCATGGTTTGTGTAATGCGGAGACGTTGTTAAGTCAGTGAGTGATGTGTTCGATTCAAAGGCATTTCTGAAAACCGTAACCAGCCAGCCTGGCGTCTATCGCATGTATGACGCTGGCGGTACGGTTATCTATGTGGGGAAGGCCAAAGACCTTAAAAAACGCCTTTCCAGCTATTTTCGCAGTAACCTGGCCTCCCGTAAGACCGAAGCGCTGGTTTCCCTCATTCAGAATATTGATGTCACCGTCACGCACACGGAGACGGAAGCCCTGCTGCTTGAGCACAACTACATTAAGCTCTACCAGCCGCGCTATAACGTCCTGCTGCGTGATGATAAATCCTACCCGTTTATTTTTCTGAGCGGCGACACCCATCCGCGCCTCGCCATGCACCGCGGTGCTAAACACGCGAAGGGCGAATATTTCGGCCCTTTCCCAAACGGCTATGCCGTGCGTGAAACGCTGGCGCTGCTGCAAAAAATCTTCCCGATCCGCCAGTGCGAAAACAGCGTTTACCGTAACCGCTCGCGCCCGTGCCTGCAGTACCAGATTGGACGCTGCCTGGGCCCCTGCGTGGCCGGCCTGGTGAGTGAAGAAGAGTATGCCCAGCAGGTGGATTATGTGCGCCTGTTCTTAGCCGGAAAAGACGATCAGGTCTTAACGCAGCTGATCGCGCGGATGGAAAAAGCCAGCGCCGCGCTCGAGTTCGAAGAAGCTGCGCGTATCCGCGACCAAATTCAGGCGGTGCGCAGAGTCACTGAGAAACAGTTTGTCTCCAATACCGGTGACGATCTCGACGTCATCGGCGTCGCCTTTGACGCCGGGATGGCCTGCGTGCACGTGCTGTTTATTCGCCAGGGCAAAGTGCTCGGCAGCCGCAGCTATTTCCCGAAAGTGCCGGGCGGAACCGAACTGGGTGAAGTGGTGGAAACCTTTGTCGGGCAGTTCTATCTGCAGGGGAGCCAAATGCGCACGCTGCCTTCTGAGATCCTGCTTGATTTTAATCTTGACGATAAAACCCTGCTGGCCGATTCCCTCTCTGAACTGGCGGGCCGTCGGGTCAATGTACAGACCAAACCGCGCGGCGATCGCGCGCGCTATCTGAAGCTGGCGCGAACCAACGCGGCAACGGCACTCACCACTAAGCTGTCGCAGCAGTCGACGGTACACCAGCGCTTAACGGCCCTGGCGACGCTGCTGAAGCTGCCGGAAGTGAAGCGGATGGAGTGTTTCGACATCAGTCATACGATGGGGGAACAGACGGTGGCGTCCTGCGTGGTGTTTGATGCCAACGGCCCGCTGCGCGCCGAGTATCGCCGCTATAACATCACCGGAATCACGCCGGGCGATGATTATGCGGCCATGAATCAGGTGCTGCGTCGCCGCTATGGTAAAGCCATCGAAGAGAGCAAAATCCCGGATGTGATCCTGATTGACGGTGGGAAAGGGCAGCTCGGCCAGGCGAAAGCGGTATTTGAATCGCTTGACGTCAGCTGGGATAAAAACCATCCGCTGCTGCTGGGGGTGGCAAAAGGAGCCGATCGTAAGGCTGGCCTGGAGACGCTGTTCTTCGAGCCGGAAGGTGAGGGCTTCAGCCTGCCGCCGGACTCTCCGGCGCTGCACGTTATCCAGCATATTCGCGATGAGTCCCACGATCACGCCATCAGCGGCCACCGCAAAAAACGGGCGAAGGTGAAAAACACCAGCGCCCTGGAGACGATCGAAGGCGTTGGGCCAAAACGTCGCCAGATGCTGCTGAAGTATATGGGCGGATTGCAAGGATTACTCAGCGCCAGCATGGAGGAAATTGCAAAAGTGCCGGGTATTTCGCAAGGGCTGGCAGAAAAGATCTACTACTCGTTGAAACATTGAGGGCTCTGTAGCAACATAGAGCGAAATTTTACTGACAACAAATAGTTACCGTCACTATGCAATATAATATCCCTACGTTGCTCACTCTCTTTCGTGTCGTGCTTATACCGTTCTTTGTGCTGGCGTTTTACCTGCCGGTTGTCTGGGCACCTTTCGCCTGCGCACTGATCTTCCTTGTTGCCGCGGTAACCGACTGGTTTGACGGCTATCTGGCCCGTCGCTGGAATCAAAGCACCCGTTTCGGCGCCTTCCTCGATCCGGTAGCGGATAAAGTGATGGTTGCTATCGCCATGGTGCTGGTGGCCGAGCACTATCATACCTGGTGGGTGACGCTGCCTGCGGCCACCATGATCGGCCGTGAGATCATTATTTCTGCTCTGCGCGAGTGGATGGCGGAACTGGGCAAACGCAGCAGCGTGGCGGTCTCGTGGATTGGTAAAGTCAAAACGACGGCGCAGATGGCGGCGCTGGTCTGGATGCTCTGGCGTCCGAACGCCTGGGTTGAGTGGGCGGGGATTGGCCTCCTGTGGGTGGCGGCAGTGCTGACGCTGTGGTCAATGCTGCAATATTTGAACGCCGCGCGTGGGGATTTGCTTGATCAGTGATCGTTTCGCCGTAATTTTCAGCAAACGATCCGGGGATGCAAAAAATAACGTTGACTCATAACGTCATATCAGTAGAATGCAACGCATCGAACGGCGGCACAGCAAGCCGGACGATAGTGAAATCAAGTGGTTAGACGTTTACTTGATGACATGCGGGAATAGCTCAGTTGGTAGAGCACGACCTTGCCAAGGTCGGGGTCGCGAGTTCGAGTCTCGTTTCCCGCTCCAGATTAAAGACATGCGCAGTAGCGGGTGTCAGTTAGAAAATTTTTACGGCGCGTTAGCAAAGCGGTTATGTAGCGGATTGCAAATCCGTCTAGTCCGGTTCGACTCCGGAACGCGCCTCCACTTTCTTCCCTGGCCGGATGGTGGAATCGGTAGACACAAGGGATTTAAAATCCCTCGGCGTTCGCGCTGTGTGGGTTCAAGTCCCACTCCGGCTACCATGGGAAACAAAGAATAATCAAAGCAATAAGCAGTGTCGTGAAACCACCGAAAGGTGGTTTTTTTGTGCCTGAAATTCACGCCCTGTGCATATCCTGTGCTCACGGGGTGCAATGAGCTGCAATCTCCAGCGTGGTAATGCCGAATCGAACGTGTCGCCTCCAGCATAGAGAACCAGGTCGTTTTGCCTGTTTTCCGGTACTCTTCCGGGAAGGGGGCCCTGCTGAGCAAGCTGTAATGCTCTAGCCACCCTGAGTACAAAGTTGCTTAATTCGTGCAATCACCTCATCTCTGTACTTCTGGTGTCCGCGCATAGCCCTTGGATGGGCAATTCTGAAACAGATTGCATTACCTGTTTTGAACTCCCACAGCTTCCCCGGTATGACTGAAGAAGTCTCATAGCCGCCTAACTCAGTAAGCACTTGTTTTATGATGTAGTCTGTTCTCCGGGCTCCGGATGCAAAGATGATGAAATTTGGTTCAAGGTGTTTAATTTGTACCGCCAGCAGTTTCAGTGAGGCTAATATGACTTCCTGCACTTCATTTACAGGACGGGTGAGAGGTGTCAGCCCATCGTAATCCCACGCCAGTAGATTGGCATACACGATAGCCTGAGGAGGAATATTAAGCTCCCAGGCCAGCCGGAAATGATACTGCGTGAAGCGGCTACGTGATTTGAGGTTGGTGGTGCCATAATTTTGTACCGGAAGATGTTTCCTGTAACGATCTACAGCTTCTTCAACCACTTGACCGATGGTGACGTCAGGTATAAGTCCCAACACCCGTGATATCGTATTCTTACCATTCAGCGTATTCCAGTCTGCGGTTTCACGTCCAACCAGCATGATTTTTATCGGTGAATGCCAGTATTCTTCAAAGGGTACGGGTAAAAATACGCCTGAGTATTTATCCTCATTCAGGTTAAATGACTGGGCGTTAACTTCCTGCAATATCCGTTTGTACGCGTCTAATAGCTTTTCCATTCTTCAATCCTGCCCCGTAATAAAAACACCTTCAAATATATATTATTTTCATGATATCAATCAGATACATGAGGATAAATATGCAAAAATCCTTCCGATTCACCAATTCATCCATCAAAGCCCTTCCGGCAAACACAGATACCAGATCTACAGAGCTTGAGGTATCTGATACCGAAGTTATCGGCCTCAAATGTCTCTCAGGTCGAACGGGTAACAAACGTTTCCTCCTGCGATACACATTCCACGGTACCAAAAAAAGTATCAGTATTGGCAGATTCCCTGAAATTGATGTGGGGACAGCCCGTCAGATAGCCCGCCGTCACAAGGAGGCGATTGCACTGGGAAATGACCCTAAGGCAGAACGCGATAATTATCGTGCTATGCCAACGCTTAGTGAGTTTTTTCACCAGACCTATGTTCCGTTCATCAAACGCCATAAAAAGTCCTGGGATAAGGATGTTCAGCGTTTCACGCAATACATTGAACCTTGTCTGGGGAAGATACGTTACTGTGACCTTCGGGCCCGGGAAATCCAGCAGGTGCTTTTCGACATGCTTGAGGGTCGTATTCACGGCCAGCAGTATGCACCGTCTACCTGTAACAGGGCACTGGCTATTCTGAAAACTATGGGGCGTTTTGCGCTACGACAGGATGTCCTGGAGAAGAATGAAGCCGATAAGATCCCTTTGCTGAAGGAGAATAATCAGCGGACGCGCTTTTTTGACGCCGATGAGATCAGAAGGATCCTCGACGCTGCGGCACGATACCCCAATAAGGCAGCCGGGGGACTGATAGCCATGCTGCTGTTAACCGGTACACGCAAATCAGAAATGCTGAATGTCATGCACAAACATATTGATCGGGATAACAGGTCGTTATTCATTCCTTATACTAAGAATGGTCGCAGCAGAACTGTGTATCTCAGTGATGTTGCATTATCTATTATTGATTCGATCCCACGGGCTGGCAGCAACCCCTATCTGTTTGCCGTAAAAGATAATGGAAAACCAATATCAGAACCCCGGTGGGCCTATGAAAAAATACTGGCAGAGTGCGGGATAGATAAAAGTGAAGTCTGTTTCCACACTACGCGCCATTCCGTCGCATCATTACTTGTCTCCAGCGGACAGTACAGTCTGTATGACGTTAAAGCCCAGCTTGCGCATGCCAGTATTCAGAGTACGGAGCGCTACGCAAAACTGACACCAGAGCGAATGCGTCAGACCGGGCAGGGTGTTACCGACCTTCTTTTACCCCCCGTAGCTACCAGTAAAGAACAGTGATTTTTGCATCTCTTAAACGTGGAGAATGATTATGCCGTTAAAGTGCCCTAAGTGCGGTAGTCGGAATACAGTCACAGAAACTGCCGGAAATATAGCAAAGGTGACTCGCGATGACCGGTTTCTGACATCGACATCCGGTTATATTAGCCCGGAGCAATTACCAGAATTGCTTAAAGAAATCATCAGGGCGATACAGCGTCTATTTGGATTCCTTAAACAGCGTGAAAGGAATAATGCGCCAGTGCTTATCTGCAAGGATTGTGGATATTATGAAAGAATTTAGATGACGCCTGAAGGCAATTCCAGATTCTTTACCCTGTCTATGTAACCCCGATACTTAAAACGTATCGGGTTTTTTGTTTATGAGGATTATTCAATGAAATTTATCTCGAACTGGCAAGACCTGCCGTCGCTCCTTCTTCCCGATTCAGTTATGACTGTCTTGAGAAAAGAACTGATACTTCCATTTGATGATGAACTTTCCGCAATGAATTTTTGGTGCGAGGTGGGTGTAACATTAATGTACATTGAACCCGGTGATGTTCCCGAAGATATTAAACGACACGTACTGGATGTAATTCATCATTTAATTGCAAACCCTGAGTTCGTGGTCCATCTGACAGATGAATATTACTTGATGCTATCAATTACAGAAGATAATGGAAATGGTATTTATCTGCTATTTCATCCGGAATGCCCTTTGAAGGGGATTGACACATTAATGTCTATGGCGGAATCCCGTCTGTAAATCAGATTAAAACCAGGAGATGAAAATGAGAAAATCAAAGTTAGAGAAAAATAATAATGAACACGAGAAGCTGGGGTTAAATAATGATTTAAGTGATATTGAAAAAGGTATCACTGAAGATGGCCAAATATTACCTGAAGAGAGTTATAAGCTGCTAATTGAATCAGGTCAGGCGGAAAAAATCAGCCCTAAAGCCAGCGGTATTCTGACATGGCAACTGGCTATGTCTGAAACGGATAATGAACTTTACCTGCGTCTCATGGCAAATGGCAGCGGTGGATTGTTCTCTAAAGACTGGGTCCCACTTTCTAAGATTGAAAGTGTACTCGAAGTTCAACCGACAACGGGCTTCACATCAGGCGTATTCAGATCATTATTTAAAGGAGCAAGTGCCAATAATGCCGGTTTCCTGGCCGCTGTTTTACGCTCACCGGATATATGTCTGCTTGAGGCGCACCCTGAGAAGTTGTTTACGCATGTTTTATATGCTGACTGGCGGGCGCGCCTTAAAACACTCGGTAAGGTTGGCGATTGAGAAAGGATTGCGAAGAATTAATTCTTTACCAGAACTGTTATACAACCAGAAACTACTACACACCTCTACTCACCTTTTACAGGAAAATCTATTATGCAAACCCAGTATGTCTTAAAACAGGCAGGATTAACGCTGCCTGTCACTAAATTATTTCAGCAGCACATCGTTACGCTTCTGGCAGAACAATCTCAGCAAACATCGGTCAGGGCAGTAGTCATTAATTTTCGTGACCCGGACTACAGTGCAGAATCCGGCGGATTTCATCCGGTTGAAATGCGGTTCATCCGTCAGGATAACGAATGGTATTTCGATTATGTCACAGACTTTAGTTACATGGGACGAGTCTACCCGGAACTGGAAAAGGAAATAGATTTTTGCTGGTCGGGTCATTACGTCTTCCATTATCTGTTTGGAGATATTTCATTGGTATCTGAGAAGAATGAACTCTGGTCCCTGTGGGAGAGTAATTTTATGGAATATCTCTCTATGGGGATTTACCGGGTAACGGTAACTGTGGAAAGTTGTTGACCCGTTATGAACAGGAAGAAAGCGGGCGGCAGAGAGGAATGAACTCTGGTCCTTATGGGAGGGTAATTTTATGGATTACCTGTCTATGGGGATTTACCGGGTAACGGTAACTGTGGAAAGTTGTTGACCTGTTATGAACAGGAAGAAAACGGGCATCTTTGTAATCCTCTTCATGCGCAGTACATCGCAGCATGATGATGATACTGGTTGTACCGGACCGTTCGCATAAACATGTGCAGACACGGGGGATCTCAGATCCCTCGTGATTTTTGCCCCCTATGGTGCATTCTCCAGTAGCAGGGTGATAACGGTTAATCCATTACCCCAACGACAGTATTACACCGGTAATAAATATTCATGAATACAGTCAGTTATGTGGGTTTTGAGGTGGACTATGTCATCGTTGACGATAACTGAAGGTTTTACAGATGTATAAAACTCGCGGTGAAAGGATCGCAGAAAGGCTGTGCTGGATATTACTACAACTGTATACCGGTAATACGGTATCGGTTAATGATATATGTCAGCGTTTCGCGGTCAGTCGCCGAACCGGACAGCGTGATTTGTTGAGAGTTGAAATTGTAACGGAAACTATTTCACCTGGAAGGGTAAGGCTGGCAAATTTGATAAGGGAACGAGTTAGACGAAATTTTTAATCGAATCCATATCAATACTATAAAATATGAAACTTAACGGGAGTAAATATACACTCCCGTTATAATGTAACCTTTTTTTAACTACTCAAATGATATTAATTTAGGTGCGACAGTGTTTTTATGATGTGTTGAATTTGCAAGATTAATAATATCATGAAATGATTTCATGTCGTCGTCAGTGATTTCTACGGCTGGATCAGCTAAATCGGCACAGGTAACATTTAACCAGTGTGTTAATGAATCAATCCTGTTTGAAGTAATATATTCAGTGTGACCAACATTCCACTTCCAGTTGATTATCCGAGCAGGTCTGAATCTCACCTCCCGAACCCCAATTGGTGTTACTGACTCAACGAGAGGGTATATCGTGTTAAGTACTTTATCATGTTCACTGTAGATATTTAAATGCCCCATTTTTGAACCGTAAGCCATTTTCATTATGTTCTCTGTATAACTTGTTATTGGGGTGGCTCCGGCCATAGAGATTGTTAAGAGAATATTATCATTTTTAATATAGGGTAATGTATTGTTTATTAATCGAGTCCCTAAAGAATGACCCATTATGATCACATTACGCTTTTCTTTAACGTATATCTCGTTTATTACGCGTGCTAATTTTTCTCTGTTATTAACTGCTGCTTTCGTTGCATTATACCAGGCCTGACGCGCTTTAAATGGGATGGAGATTGATGACAATAAAGGAGATGTTCTCAGGGGGAAGAGAGTATATAACCCCCACTTGTTCGCTATGTCAGAACTTAATATGGATAGTAGATTTGCCGATTCCCATTTATAGTATCTGACATCAAGGCCACACCCTGCTTTAATTCGGTTAAACCATGATATATCATTTTCGGTCAGAAACCCTGATACAACAAGTAGAACCGGGCATTTTTTCATGGTAACTCCATTTTTTAGCTTACAAAAATAGCACTCAATGAAAATTATATTATTCGTGTCATTACGGGGCGTTACTTGGCTGGGTGTAACGTTTCAGTGCGGATTGTATATCTTCAGCAAGTTGTTGACGGATTGAGGCCGGTTGTATTACTTCGACATCCGGTATCCAGTATTTCATTAAAGGCATTATCTGATCTGTGTGTGTTACACGTGATATCACCAGTAAATCGCCAGACCGGGAAGTATGAATTATTTCCTGTCCTGGCAATAGATGACGGTGGGTAAACCACGGAGCAACATGTGCGGAAACTGAAATAAGAACTTCGATAAGGTCTTCGCTATACCAGATACCATCTGTCTTTTCTATTTTTTCATTAATTTCGGGGATTATCCTGAAAGAGATATTACTCATGCAAACGTCTTTGACAGATGAGATAACAAAGCTTTTTAATGTACTGTCATGGGCGGCAGCGAGATACCACAATCCGTTGTCATTAACCAGTCTGTATGGCTCAACAGCCCGAAACTCTTTATCTTTGTAATTAAAATTTACTTTCTTCTGTGACAGGATGGCATCGGATAATACATTCAGAATTGACATGAATGATCCGCAGTTTTCGTATGGACGTTGTTTTATCAGAAACGGGTTGTTTTTCGTGTTACCTAACAAAATACTCAGTAGTCTGTCATCCCAGCGAGGGAACAGCCCTTCAATACCCAGGATGCGCGTGAAATGACGTAAATCAGCATTGCTGCGTTGACCGAGAACACCGTCAGACAGGCGATAGCGACCATTTTGTCGAATCAGATTAAGATAGGACAGGCGCTGAGTAAGATCACGACGGATAGTTTTTTCGCAAACGTTAAATTCCTCAGATAACTCCCGGACGGCTAGTGACTCACCATTGTTCAGGCGAGTTAATATCAATCCGAGTCGATATCCAAGTTTATCGTGCTTACCCATTCGTTTATCCGGTTAATGCCAGCGAAGAGGATATTGTCAGCAAAGTAACGGACAGTATGAGTCCACTTTTACTGTGACGGAGAAAAAAATTAACTCATTAATTATCAATATATTAAAACATTGCTGGAATCATCGAATAAAATATGGACTCATCCTGTCCATGTGTATTTTTACGTTCAGGGTGATAATTATTATCCTGACCTGTACATGACATGTTTTTGCTGCATATTTGACCATGCACTTTTGCCATCAAGTCGGAGAGGCAGGGGGGAACGTAAGATCCGAAGGTTAGAGAGGTTATCAGCAATTACAATGATGATTAATATTTTCATAATGTCGGAGAACATCATATTAGTTGAAATAACATAAAGGTGGTTCTATGTATTTACATATCAGAAAGTATCAACTCGTAAATGCGAGATGGCGTGATGTCATTGATCTGACAGATTATGAAGAAACAATCAGGCAGGTTGTCGGTACATTATTTGGAAATGATTTTATTGAGGTCAGCGTTGAAACAAATTGTTTTACTCTGACAGTAAACAGTACAAGCAGTAAAATACCACACGGCATACTGGTGAATATGGGGAAAAGGCTGGCGGCTAATCTCCAGAGTATCACCTGTCATGCCATGCGGATCTATCATGTAAATGGCCATCCTGACGCGCGGCAGTTATTTCACTGTTTTGATGCCGATTGCCTGTGATTAAGCCCCCAACTTCTGTTAAAGGAGTTGGGGGAGATTTAACGGTTATCAGACTGGAAGACAGAATGTCGGATATTTACGGGCTATGATATCCATCAGTGACTTCATTCGCGGTGTTACAGAACTAAATTTCATTTGGGGTATTTTTGCTCTTACCGCATTTTTTACATCAGTCACCGTTACTGAATAGCCTTCTGACGTCAGCCATTCAGCAACCTCTTTACAGGAATAACTTTTTTTATCTTTCAGCATAAGCCCCCATTGGCACTGAGTCAGCGCCCGGAGAAATAGTCTGACTAAAATATCATCACTACGTTTGCTTCCGACTTTTAGTTTCATATCAGAAAACACCGTCCGGCAATAGAGAAAATCACACCAGTCATCCCAGTCAGCCAGGGTCTTCAGTGTATGCGTTTGCCGCCAGTCGTCGAAAAGGGAGCGTTGCTGCATAGCCTCTTCCATATTATCCCACGGGCGGGAAAACATCAGTAGATGCCCTTCATTCATGGCGGGCTGTACGGGCTGGCGTTTGAAATCGAATTCCAGATTAAGACGGATATCCTGTTCCCGGGATACCAGATCGCTTTCCGACAGCCACATCTCACGCGTTGATATCAACGTACTTCGGGATAACGTCTGACCGGGTAAACGATTAAGGTAAAGATCTACCATATAGTCGTTATAGTCACTGCGTGGAATATCGGCAGGAGGTTTAACGCCAGCCCTGGCATGAACAACCGGTTTTCCCTGAATAGCTCTATAGGTTAACTGCCCCCGGGTTTTCATGGCGATAAGCTGGCTGACCTCATGCTTACATGTCAACATTGATGAACCCGGATCAACAATATCGCACAGCGACTGGAAGCGGGAAGACAGTGGACCGCTCATGTTTATCTTGTTAAGTGGGCAATTTGTCAAAAAGCCATCGGTTGTGACGCTGACAACCGATGAATCAGAAGGCAAAGCATTCATGAGTTCCCCGACAACGGCGCGGATAAATCCCGTCACATGCGCAGCAAAGAATGGCTGAGTAACCGATGATGGTGGGAGGGATCTGTTTAATCCACGGGCAGTATCAAAGGCGGTTTTGGCGCGAAGGCCCTGAGCAAGTTTGCCATAAAGCGAGTTGCCAATTTCTTTCCAGAATTTCTCCTCCAGAGAACCTTTAATATGGCGATTACGGTTCTCACGGACCTGTTGAACAAAGGGAAGAAACACCGATGTTGATTCGCTGTTATGTGGGGAGGTGTCACAGATCCAGGGGACGATGATCCCATTATGGATCGTCATCTCTGCCCCGAGCGACAGAGCAAGTTCGATTTCAGGTGCCGTTGCCCATGATTCGCCACTTAATGGAAAGAATAACCCATATTGATCGGTCCGAACCGGCAGGCTGGGATAGGGAACTGATTCCGGGAACCGAAATGTGACAAGCGCAAATCCCATCACATGCCCACAGTAATCGTCCGGATTTTTACTGAGGCGGATGTTTCCGTAATCGGGTGTGAGGATATCTAATAGCCCGGTGGTATACGCTCCAGCCAGATCGTAGTCATACCAGTGATCAGACGGTGTAACCCCCATCATAAAACACTCATTGCGTCCGCCGTGGTAACAGTTGATCGGGAACGTTTCAAACAACTCTCTTGAAGGAACACTGGCGGGGTTTTTAATCGTCCGGAATGCCTGTTTCTCCGTGAGCCAGAGTTCACGGGTTTTAATGTGTGTCCCAAGGCAGACTTCAGGAGATATATTGTTTTCTTTAAGTGTTTTGGTGAACCGTGAAACTGCCATCGCCCCGATGGTGGCGGGGACACGATCAATCATCAGCTCCCGGGCGCAAAAATTGCGAACCTGTAAAGCATAACGAACCGCAATCTCGGCATCCCGCAGAGCATAGGCTTCAAACCCTGCTCTGTCGCCCAGAAGATATTCACGCATATTGGTTATGGAATAAGGGGCAGGAATGGTGAGTTTGGGAAGACCCAGTAATTCACCACATTCAGCCAGACCCATATCCCCGGGAGTGATAAGCAGTGTATCGATGAAAGCTACGTTACTGCAACGCGGAGGGGAAGTTCGTTTGTCAAACATTATCTGTTCAGTCTTTACGCGACGTTCCTGCTGTTCATCAAAATCGATACCGTAACGATTTTTGAAGCTGCTGACAGTACCGCGTATTCCTTTCAGAAGAATTTTGTAGTCTGACCAGAAATTGGCAAAGGAGGCGATATCCGCACGAATGAAATGCGCATATATATTAATAATACCGGGCCATTTTGTAATCACACCCGTTTCAAGAAGCGGTGTAATCGTTTGACAGAGAAATTCCTTAAAAGACAGCCGGGATTTTTTCTGTGAGTCAGGTGGATAGATAATGTTCGATATACCTGTATTTTCGGGTAAGACAACATAACTCTGATATGACAGAATATCATTCTGTTGTGTTTCAGGATTGAAAACATATTCGGTATCAAAACCGATATGGAGTGTCAGGTCACTTGAAATAACAGATACTTTTTCTGATGCAGGTGGTATCACAGGATAATCATCAAGCGTTTTAGGTCTTTTAAGATTGAGCGCTGGCTCTGAAGTCACGGACTGATACCCCGAGGCGGCAGCGAGGATATCCTGCAAATTATGGCTCATAGTTAACTCCGAAAAAATGCCGGGAGCTGTGTCCCGGCATAAAGAATCAAGATTTAATAACATTTACTACAGATTTGAAAATATCGGTTTTGCGTGATTCATCATCTGCATGGATAAATGAAACGAGGTTCCTGCCTGCTTTAATCAGGATACCACGTTGCGTCTTTTCCACAGACGGGGTAACGTGTGCAGATAACAGACAATGTTCATGTAAATGAAGAAACTTTTTTGAGGCGTAGCCGCCATGTAATCGGGCTTGAATGTCAAGATACATATCATCAAGAGAACCGGGTTCTCCTGATTCACTCAATACCGGATAGCCCTTCTTATCAAAAAGGCTGAGGATAGATTTACCATCATGTTCGAACAAGGTAACACCGTAAATGTATTTCATTCGAAAGGTGAGGTAATCGGTGGTGTAGACCTCCTCCTGACGATTGAAATTTTTGAGACGCCTGGCTAATTCATTAAAAACAGCACGAGCAGTAGCCGTGTCCTGCAGGGTGTAGGTATAAAGTACGAAGCCATCTGTGCCGATGAGCTTTACTAAGTTACCCATAATCGTGATAGCGAGAACTAATGCAAAGGACAGATATTTTTCATCGTTGTCTACAGCTGTGCTTGCTGATTCGGGAATAATGTTCAGTGCATTATTAGCATTATTTGCTGTGTTCTTAGTAACCATTTATATCACCTTTAAGTTTGTTTTGACGATGTGCATTTTCCCACTCAACAATATCATCAAGAGAGAATCGTATAGCCCGCCCAATTCTGATGAAGGGCGGGAGTTTTCCTGGGTTGCGCGATATATCTGACGCAACCGTGGATGCGGAAAGATTAAATCTTTCTGCAAACTGCTTAATGGTTAAATACATAAACCTCCGGTTTCAGAGAATAAGAAGCCACGCGGATTTAATATCAATCCACATTCTGTGATGACTTAATGCAGGGCCCTGCAGAAGCATGCAATGACAATACCGTCCTTAAACGAGTGTTGCATCAATCACGAATCACAGATCATAGGTTCATTTTTGTGTCATAACTTTCTATGACCTGAGAAACCACTGCGTGTGATGTCGCTGCATTGTGAAAAGCGTAGCGACGGGTCGCCGTGAGTGAATGGTGATTTAGCAGATGGGAAGCGATTGCAATATCCCCGGTCGCCTGTAGTATCCGGGTGGCAAAGGTACGGCGCAGGTCATGCATCCGCAGGTTATCAATGTTGGCATCCCGACAAATACGGGCAAAGGTTGCACGCGGATATGCCAGAGGGCAGGCATTGTCGGTTAGTTGTGGAAAAATGTAAGTTTTGCTGAGCATCAGGTCCTGCTGGCACTGGACAACTGCAATGGCTGGAGGTGCAAGTGGGCAGGTGAAAGGGTGTCCGGACTTTGTATCAGGCAGTATGAGTTGATGCATATCCGGGTGCCAGTACTCCCATTTCAGGGTACATACCTCACCAATACGCATCCCCGTATAAAGAGCAAGCAATATAGAATCAGCTGCCGGTGTTTGCAGCGCTGTTGCCGCGTCAATAAAGCGCGGGATTTCTGTCGCTGATAGTGTGCGATAGCGAATGTTATTTTCTTTCAGATAGCGGACATGTGACATCGGGGAATGTGTGATCCATCCAGCACGTACTGCCAGAGAGCATATTTTGGACAATATTGCGAGGATACGGTTTACTGTTGACGGACGTAATTTTTCCCGTAAGCCAGCAGCATATTGTTCTAGTTCTCCTGCCGTGATGTCGCGAAGTTGCCGCTTGCCCCAGAACGGGCGAACGTAGAGGTTGAGTTTTGACAACTCTGACTGAGGACTCTTTTTATACAACTGCAAATCCGGTAGCCACAGGTCATTGATGGCCTGTTCCACAGTGAATCGACGGGACTGAACCGCAAGACGATTTTTATCAGCAAGCAGTTTCATCACATGCTGACGGGCATCCTCAACACAGAGCTGAGGGAACTGACCCAGGGTTTCATATATACGCTGATTGTTTATAGTGGCACGGAAGGCCAGCGTGATCCGATTGGGATACACCAGAGCACGCAGGTTTTGGCAGTGAATATCACGGTATTCCTGACAACCCGTGAGGGGATGTGGAAGTTGGTGAATTGATTTGTTGCTGAAACGCAGATCCAGAATAGGCATCGTATTTCTCCTGTAAATGACACTGGAAAAATACGATGTGAGGTTATAGTCTGCCAGTTACAGCTTTCACAGTTCATCAGGTGAAAAAACGCAGATTCAGATATAATGGCAACACAATTCCATGTCGCCATTATATTAAGAAACTACAGTTTCATGATCTTGTTCGCTATTTTTTCGAAGTAAACCTCATTCTTAAGAAGAGTTATATTGTTTGTTTGAACACCCAGACCACTGGAGGTTGACTGGAAGTTGAGTGAACCACTTATCACTGTGGATTTTCCTGATAAAAAGGAAATCAACTCCTTGGAAGATGGTGCCCACTCAGGGTTTAAGAGTAATGCAATATAGATATATGTCTTACGAAGCAATTGTTCGATATCTTTTTTATGCCCTGTAGTGTTTTGCTTACCTTTAATGCAAATAGATTTGATTATGAACTCATCAGGGCTGGTTAAAGGCGTTTTAAACTTATTCAGTGATCCATCGTTATGAATGACTTCATAAGGCAGCATAGATAAAATGATCAATGCAATCATTTTAGGATGATAAAGGTAGTTATCACGAATGATTTTTCCTGCCTTCATTGTATTGAGCGTTGTTTGAATAAATACAAAAAGATATTCAGAGCAAAAGTAACAAAACACAACCCAGGATAGGTCAATGGCTGGAATGTTAATATCCTTAGGTAGTTTGTTTAGCCAGTATTCAGACTTCAAAAAGGTCCTGATTTCAACAGTATATTCATGCATTTTTGCGCTGAAATCAAGCATTGCTACTTGACCTGATTGTTCCGTAACTGTGTGGTCTATAAATGTTAGTGTATTGCACATTTTATCCAGCGTGTTTTGAAAACAAGAAAGGAGTTCGGCATTATTATTACCATTAACCGCAGATGAAAGTTCAGTTTTAATAAATGCATCCAGTAGCATACAGATTTCTTTCGGAATTACATTTTTACGGGATTGCTGTGAATAGAAATATACTGCCAGTAAATTAAAGGCAGTGCACTCCTTTTTTAACCATTGTTCGAGCACTGGGACGTGCTGAAAAAAATTGATATGCTTAGCAGTAGATGCTGATGGAGATAGTACATGAAGAATATCTACAGCAGGCTTCATTTGCAATATTTGATCGGATTCGGTAGTCGTCATTAGTTCCAGTAATTGCTGTTCAGAAAATAGTTTAGACAGGTGATCAATGTCTTTTTGGTATTGGTTAAGTTTTTTTAAATTCCCCGGTACACGGGTTACATTGTTTTTCATTTTCTCGAACATAATTTTATCCTCGTTTGAATTAATACACTGATTTAAAAAGTAGCATGTCGTGTTAGCGAGGTAATCCTAAAACATGAATGGCAGCAGGGGCAAGCTTGAATCTGCGTAAGGATATGGCTTGAATTTAATGGTGTAATCAGTGAGTTAGAGGCTTATAGCTATTTAAATACAATAAGTTATGACGGTGTGTGGCGGGTGTAAATCGGTTAGTTTTTATGGTTAAAATATGAGCACTATGAGGTTTCAGAGATGGTGGTGTTTAAATTACATAAAACCAAGGCCTGATAATCAGTATCAATACCAGAATGACACATGCGAGCAGCACCCAATCCTGTACTATTTATGATGGCTATACAAGGCTGAAACTTTGAGTCGTATGTTGCCAGGAGGATTAATGTCCACAAGGCCCAGATAGAATGATTTCTCAGATATTAAAGTTGAAACTTATTAACTATGTGAGAGGCTGATATTTATTCAGTCTCTCATTTGTTTTTATCGTTTTAAAGTTAAAAGGAAATAAATAATGCCTTCCGCCGATGAATCAGTGTGCTGATTTCCCTCAAATCAGCCTCAATACTACCAACATCACCAAAGACTTCACCTCTAATCTCACTTCGATTTTTCATGAAATTGGTGCTTAATAAGCTTTCTTTTTTTAATGCCATTAATTTTGGTTTTATATCGTTATAGAAGTGCTTATGGCTTACCCTGATGTTATGAATCGAGTAGTAAACTGTTTTATACATCAAAAATATAAGTAACTGGCCGAGAAGATATTCTTTTTCAATGTATTTATATTGAGAGGATTTTTCACGTTTCGCCAGGTAGAAAACATGAGGTGCGATGATGGTGGGGATAAAATCCAGTGCTGGAGAGGTTTTGGTTTTTTCTGTTTCTCTTCCGGATTGAAGATGTTGAAGTACAGAGTATGCAATGCTTAAAATTATGGCGTTACTTATATTATTAATTGTAGTTGGATAAATATGCAGGTTGCTTATCAATTCTGAAAGGCAAAGTAAAACACCAGTGATGTTGGGTTTTCTGCCGGAGATTGTGGTGCTGTTGAAAATGTGACGATTCTTACGACTTATATTGACAAGTTTATGAGTGCAGAACTCTATATGTTCGACGATTTTATCTTGACTATTTTTAATGTATTTTGAAATGTTAGTGATCCGGCCATTCAACGTTAGTTCATCAAGCAATATATCATTTTTAATATTGCGAATTTCATCGCAATGTTCACATTGAGAAACTATCTCATGTAATACATAACTCGAAGTATTGCGTGACGATGCTGATATGTAATCTAAAATGGAATGCTCGACTTTGATTTTTTGTTTGTATTTTTTAATGCACTGTTTGATTGTTTTTTGTAGAGTATTTGAGATGTGTTTTTTATATTCTTTTAGAAAATCTTGCTCTAAAAAGAGTGAGGAGAAGATCAACTGCTGGCGAGATAATTTAATCTCAGGTTTGATCAATTTAATCCGAAAAACTCTTCCCTCCAACTCATAGCTGAACATGGAAGATAAGTCATAGTGGGGTGATAAATGTTCGAGTAACGACATTCGTGTATTCATTAGCCGCTTGAATTTATGGTCAGCATACATAAGTGTTTTTTTTATTTGCTCATCATAAAGTGGGCCGATAGCGCAGTTGGCAATACTCATTCTATCCGGAGACCTCCAGTCAGCAGGGGAATCACATTGACGGTCATCATTACTATCAAAGGGCATCAACGTTGCCGATTATGGATGATGTCAGCTTCACACACCAGAACGGGTGATATATGGATCATCATTACCCCAACGGCAGTTTTACACCATGGCTAATATGGATGCTATCTTACTAAGATAATTGGTTTTTAGCGAGTGACGAGCCAGGTTGTGTCAGTCTGTCTCATGTCGATATTACGGGGATGATGCAAACCTGAATGCTGCGATATTGGCGTGTCAGGGGAGGCATCTTACGGTATCATTTACCGCAATTTTTAAGATGCAAAGCCCTGCATCGCTAGCTTTTTCTTCAGACCAGGATGATTCATGAACGACAAAATCAGTCAGGACACGATCAACAAAGCCCTGTGGGCCGCGTGTGATACGTTCCGTGGCACCATCAGTGCTGATACCTATAAAGACTTTATCCTTACCATGCTGTTCCTCAAGTACATTTCAGATGTCTGGCAGGATCACTATGACGAATACAAAGAACAGTATGGCGATGCGCCGGAACTGATTGAAGCGATGATGGCCAACGAGCGTTTTGTACTGCCAAAAAGTGCCAGCTTTTATGCGCTGTACGAACGCCGCCATGAGCCGGGTAACGGTGAGCGTATCGATCAGGCTCTGCATGCAATCGAAGAAGCCAACGGAACCAAACTGAAAGATGCCGGGAAAAGCGTGTTCCAGGATATTTCGTTTAACACTGACCGCTTGGGTGAAGAAAAACAGAAGAACACCATCCTGCGTCAGTTGCTGGAAGACTTCGCCGGTGAAGATCTCAACCTGAAGCCAAGCCGTGTAGGTACGCTGGACGTTATCGGTAATGCCTACGAATATCTGATCAAAAACTTTGCCGCCAGCGGTGGGCAGAAAGCCGGGGAATTCTATACCCCACCAGAAGTTTCAGACCTGATTGCTGAACTGCTTGATCCGCAACCGGGTGATACCATCTGCGATCCGGCCTGCGGCTCTGGTTCGTTATTGATGAAGTGCGGACGTAAAATTGTCTCCGGACATAACAGCCGTAATTATGCGTTGTTTGGTCAGGAAGCGATTGGCTCCACGTGGTCGCTGGCGAAAATGAACATGTTCCTGCACGGCGAAGACAACCATAAAATCGAGTGGGGCGATACCATTCGTAACCCGAAGCTGCTCGATAAAAATGGCGACCTGATGCTGTTTGATATCGTGACCGCAAACCCACCCTTCAGCCTGGATAAGTGGGGTCATGACGAGGCCGAGAATGATAAGTTTGGTCGTTTCCGTCGCGGTGTACCGCCGAAGACTAAAGGAGATTACGCCTTTATCTCACACATGATAGAAACCCTAAAACCGGGGACTGGTCGTATGGGCGTAGTGGTGCCACACGGTGTGCTGTTCCGTGGCTCCAGCGAAGGCAAAATTAGGCAGAAACTGATTGATGAAAATCTGCTGGATGCGGTGATTGGTCTACCAGAGAAATTGTTCTACGGTACGGGGATTCCGGCTGCGATTCTGATTTTCAAAAAGCAGAAAGTTGATGATAAGGTGCTGTTTATCGATGCCAGCCGTGAATTCAAGGCAGGTAAAAACCAGAACCAGCTTAGCGAAGAAAACATTAAGAAAATCGTCAAGACCTACCGTGATGGCGATAACGTCGAGAAATACGCCTATCTTGCCAGCCTGAAGGAAATTCAGGACAACGATTACAACCTCAATATTCCGCGCTATGTCGATACCTTTGAGGAAGAAGACGAGATCGATTTGCTGGTGGTGCGTAAGGAACGTGAGCAACTAAAGGTGGAGCTGGCGAAACTGGAAACGGAGATGGCGGGTTATCTGAAGGAGCTTGGTTATGGCTCGTGAAATAATATTGCAAAAGCTGCCTGTAGGGTGGAGCTACAATTTATTGGATAATATTGCTGAAAGATGCAGTGGCCATACACCGAGTAAATCATTCCCGGAATATTGGAATGGTGGCATTAAATGGATTTCCCTCGCTGATTCATGTCGCCTTGATAAAGGGTACGTTTATGAAACTGATAAAGAAATATCTCTAGAGGGCATCAAAAATAGTTCAGCTGAAGTACATCCGGCGGAAACGGTTGTATTATCGCGCGACGCAGGTGTTGGCAAGAGTGGTGTTATGGCTACGCCAATGGCTGTGAGTCAGCACTTTATTGCCTGGAAATGTGATAATAAAGAAAAGCTTCATAGTTGGTATCTTTATAATTGGTTGCAGTTAAATAAAGAAGAGTTCGAAAGGCAAGCTGTTGGCTCTACAATTAAAACAATTGGTCTTCCATATTTTAAGAAATTAAGAATAGCTGTTCCTCCTTTTGACGAACAAAAGAAAATCGCCCAAATCCTGTCAACCTGGGATAAGGCGATTTCGGTGACGGAAAAGCTTCTCACCAACAGTCAGCAGCAGAAAAAAGCCCTGATGCAGCAATTGCTTACTGGGAAGAAACGCTTGCTGGATGAGAATGGGGTGAGGTTTAGCACGGAGTGGGAGTTTAAAAGAATAAGTGAAATAGCAACGCGAGTTCAACGTAAAAATGATGCTGCCGAACATCCTATTTTAACAATATCATCTTTGTCTGGATTTGTCCGGCAGGATGAGCGTTATAGTCGTTATATGGCGGGAGAAAGTGTGAAAAATTATATCCTGCTTAAAAAAGGTGAGTTTGCATATAACAAAGGAAACTCAAAAACATACGAGTTCGGATGTATTTTTGACCTTGAAGCATATGAAGCAGGACTGGTACCCCATGTCTATGTTTGCTTTAGATTAAAAAATGGGCTCAGTCACCGTTATTTTAAATATTTATTTGAGGCTGATTATCTCAAGCCACAGTTAGGGGCGTTAGTTAATACTGGGGTCCGAAATAATGGTTTATTAAATATCAAACCGACAGAGTTTATGCAAACAAAAGTCCCTGTTCCATGTTTTGAAGAGCAGGAAAGCATCGCTGATATGTTATATAACTCCAGCAGGACGATACGTGTTCTTCAGGATAAACTCGCCTGCCTGAAAGACGAGAAAAAAGCCCTGATGCAACAGCTACTGACTGGCAAACGTCGTGTTAAGGTCGATGAGGCGGTTGCCGTATGAAACTGACGAAAAGCGGTCCACTGACTGACCGGGAAATCGACTGGCTGGAAGAAATATTAATGAAGTATGGAATGGATGATTCTGTACTCTGTTTCTCTGAGCTGGATGGATTGCTGACGGCGATTTTATCAGGTCCAAATATGGTTTCACCCAATATCTGGCTGAGTGCTATTTGGGGAGGAGGCGATTATCATCCGAAATGGTCATCTGAGAGAGAGATGGAGCGTTTTGTCAGTCTGTGTTTTCAGCATATGAACGATATCGCTGGTTGCCTTTATAACGCCCCTGAACTGTTTGAGCCGATTTTCAATGAGCGTGAGGTAAAGGGGGAAAAATATACCATTGTGGAAGAGTGGTGTTTTGGTTATATGAAAGGAAAGTCACTGGATGACTGGTCTGGTCTTCCCGGTGAGTTACGGCCTTCTCTGGAAGTGATCGCTCTTCATGGCGTGGAGAAGAATTTTCCTGTACTTGAGAAAATGACCGGAGAGCAGTTTGAGAAAAGTATTTCCCTTATTCAGCCTGCTGCACTGGCACTTTATCAGTACTGGTTGTCAGTGAGAATGTCAGAGGCATCATCCCGGCCTGTTCCAGTGAAGGGGGCAGAAAACATGCCCGGGCGAAATGACCCGTGTCCGTGTGGCAGCGGTAAAAAATTTAAGAAGTGCTGTCTGCATTGATGAATCTTCATGTGACCAGTAGCGAGTAGCGCCAGAAAGAAAAGGATTAATGATGAACCAGACGTACACGCCAAAATTCCAGGAAGAATACAGCGCCAAAATTCCGGCACTGACGTTACTGACCAGCCTCGGCTGGACGTTTTTATCTCCGAAACAGATTATGGATTACCGGGGCTATAAACAGGATGAGGTGGTGCTGCGTCCGGTTCTGCGTGAAGAGCTGTCGAAGCGTTCCTTTATGGCGGGTGGCAAAACCTGCCAGTTATCGGAAAAAGCACTGGATAACCTGATATCACAGGTCTGTTCTCCGGCGCTCAATGAAGGGCTGCTCAAAGCCAATGAACGGATGTATAACCATCTGCTCTACGGTATCGCCGTCACGGAGTTTGTCGATGGCAAGAAGGTGAACCCCACCATTGCGCTGATCGACTGGGAACATCCGGAAAATAACCAGTTCCATTTTACCGAAGAATTTACGGTATTGCGGTCAGGCGGTGTCGAAACCCGCAGGCCGGATATTGTGTGTTTTGTGAATGGTATCCCGCTGGCCGTCATTGAAGCGAAAAGCCCGGCGGGTCACGGCAAGAAAGGGCCAACCATTGACGAAGGGATATCCCAGAGTATCCGCAATCAGCTCAACGACGAAATCCCGCAGCTGTTTGCTTACAGCCAGATATTACTGTCGATTAACGGGCATGACGGGCGCTACGGTACCTGTCATACACCAATGAAATTCTGGGCGGCATGGCGCGAAGAAGATATTACTTACGCGCAGATGTATGCGCTGCGCAACCATAAGTTATCTACTGAACAAATTCATGCGTTGTTTGATCATCGTCCTTCAGTCGATCTCAAATGGTATCAACAGTTAATCGATGGGGGGGAACTGGCAGTCAGCGGGCAGGATAAGCTGCTCATCAGTCTGCTTTCACCGGAACGTCTGCTGGAGATGACCCGCTTCTTCACCCTGTTTGATAAAAAAACCGGAAAAATTGTTGCCCGCTATCAGCAGGTGTTCGGGATAAAAAGACTGCTGGAACGCATCAGTACCCGCAGACCAGACGGGGGCAGGGAAGGTGGGGTGATCTGGCATACCACGGGGTCAGGTAAATCTTACACCATGGTGTTCCTCAGCAAGGCGCTGATTCTTCATGACAGCCTGAAGCGGTGTCGTATCGTGGTGGTGACGGACCGTATCGATCTTGAAGAACAGCTCAGCAATACCTTTGCATCCGGCGGCGAGTTGGCCGGGAAAAAAGACAAAGCCAATGCAATGGCGACATCCGGGCAGATGCTGGCGAAACAGATTGGCTCCGGTAAAGAACGCATCATTTTCACCCTAATCCAGAAATTTAATTCAGCGACAAAACTTCCTGAATGCGTCAATACCAGCCCCGATATCATCGTTCTGATTGATGAAGGACACCGTAGCCAGGGTGGTGAGAACCATGTGCGAATGAAACTGGCACTGCCGAACGCCGCCTTTGTAGCATTTACTGGTACGCCATTGCTAAAAGAAGATAAGACCACCAATAAATTCGGACCGATTGTCCACGCTTATACCATGCAGCGAGCGGTAGAAGATAAAGCCGTTACACCTTTGCTGTATGAAGAACGTATTCCCGACCTTGAGGTTAACGATCGGGCAATAGATGCCTGGTTTGATCGTATTACCGATGGGTTAAGCGAAGCGCAAAAAGCCGACCTTAAGCGTAAATATGCCCGTAAAGGTGAGGTTTATAGTGCAGATGATCGCATCCGTCTGATCGCACTCGATATCGCCACGCACTTCTCGAAGAATATTGATGAGGGACTGAAAGGCCAGCTTGCCTGCGACAGCAAGATTTCCGCCATCAAATATAAAAAGTATCTTGATGAAGCCGGGTTGTTTGAGTCAGCAGTAGTTATCAGCCCGCCGGATACCCGGGAAGGGAATACCGAAGTGGATGAAAGCAAACTGCCGGAAGTGACGAAATGGTGGAAGGATAATGTCGGCACGCAGGATGAGTCTGTGTATACCCGTAATGTCATCAGTCGTTTCGATACCGATGAGAAGCTCAAATTGCTGATAGTCGTTGATAAACTGCTCACCGGGTTTGATGAGCCGAAGAATACCGTGCTGTATATCGACAAGCCGCTTAAGTCCCACAACCTTATCCAGGCGATTGCGCGGGTGAACCGACTGCATCCACTGAAAAAGTTCGGTCTGCTGATTGATTATCGCGGTATTCTGGCTGAGCTGGACACGACTATCGGCAAATATCAGGACCTCGCCTCCCGAACTCAGGGCGGATACGACATCAAAGATATTGACGGGCTGTACAGCGCCATGAGCTCTGAATACAAGCGCCTGCCGCATCTGTATAACCAGCTGTGGGCCATATTTGCTGGTGTCAAAAACAAAAATGATACTGAGCAGTTACGTGCGGTACTGGTGCCTAAAATGGAAGAACGTGACGGAGAGATGGTCGATATCCATCAGAAAACCCGTGATGATTTCTTCGAGGCGTTAACGGCCTTTGCCGGATGCCTGAAAGTGGCACTGCAGTCCGCTACCTTCTTCACCGACAAGAGCTTTACGGAACAAGACCGAAATCTCTATAAAGAAACCGTAAAACAGATGTCCAGCCTGCGCCAGTGGGCGATGCAGGTAAGTGGAGAGCAGGTCAATTATGACGACTACGCTGAGCAGGTGAAAAAACTGCTGGATAAGCATGTCACCGGCGTTGAGGTTCGTGAACCGGATGGCGTGTATGAAGTCGGTAAAATGGGCAAGAGCGAAAAGCCCGAAGAGTGGGACAACAATAAAACCCGCAATGAAACCGACATCATTAAAACCCGTGTGACAAAGATGATTGAGCAGGAGCTGCGTGATGACCCGTATGCTCAGGAGGCATTTTCAAAACTCCTGCGTATGGCTATCGAAGAGGCTGAAAAACTGTTTGACCATCCGCTGAAACAGTACCTTTTGTTCCGTGAATTTGAAGAACAGGTTGAAGCCCGTAAGCTCAGCGATATCCCGGATGCACTGGCGGTAAACAAGCATGCTCAGGCGTATTACGGTGTATTTAAAAAAGAGCTACCTGAGGTTTTTGCGGTAAACGACGTTCAGGTGCAGGATAAGTGGACGAAGCTGGCTTTTGAAGTGGACAACATTATCGTCAAAGCGGTGGCAGAAAACTCCCTGAACCCCCAGGACATTGAGAAAGTCGTTAAGACAAGTCTGCTACCACTGCTGTTTACGGCCTGCCGGGAAATTGGTGCCGGAATGAATCAGGTTAACCGTATTGTGGAAACCATCATCCAGATACTGCGCGTTGGTTTGATGAAATCATGAGTGAAAAAGAATCGCCAGCAATGAAAGCGTTACGCATTGTTTATGGTGATGAGGTCATCACCGTACAGTGTGTTCCGCGTCAGGTCGTAAAGGGCAGGGTGCTCATCAAGGTTTATCCGGACTGCCGGGTTGTGGCCTCTGTACCGCCTGAAACACCGGAGCACGAGGTATTGTCTGCGCTGAAAAAACGAGGGGGCTGGATATACCAGCAACTGCGTGATTTCAGGGAGCAACAGACACACATTGTTCCGCGTCAGTATGTCAGCGGAGAAAGCCATTATTATCTCGGTAAGCAATATCAGTTGAAAGTGACAGAAGACGCTACTGTACCGCAACGAGTGAAAATGTTGCGTGGGCGTCTGGAAGTGACTGTCAGACACAAATCGGCAGAAAAGATTAAAGCCTTGCTGGCTGAATGGTATCGGGAACGTGCCAGAGATGTTTTTCAGCGCAGGCTTGATTTACTGATTCCGCAGACCCTTTGGGTCAGTGAGCGTCCTCCGATACGTCTGCGGGCGATGCAAACGCAATGGGGCAACTGTTCAGCAAAAGGCTGTCTGACCCTGAATCCATGGCTGGTTAAGGCATCCTCAGAATGTATCGATTATGTCTTGCTACATGAGTTATGTCATGTTGCTGAGCACAACCATAGTGAGGAGTTTTACCGCTTGATGGGGCAGGTTATGCCGGGGTGGGAAAAGGTCAAGAAGCGACTGGATGGTATGGCTGGGATGTTGTTGGCAGATATGTAGTTTCTAACTTATTCCAATGGGCTCATTTGTCGGTGATGCTGCCAACTTACTGATTTAGTGTATGATGGTGTTTTTGAGGTGCTCCAGTGGCTTCTGTTTCTATCAGCTGTCCCTCCTGTTCAGCTACTGACGGGGTGGTGCGTAACGGCAAAAGCACCGCCGGACATCAGCGCTATCTCTGCTCTCACTGCCGTAAAACATGGCAACTGCAGTTCACTTACACCGCTTCTCAACCCGGTACGCACCAGAAAATCATTGATATGGCCATGAATGGCGTCGGATGTCGCGCCAGTGCACGCATTATGGGCGTTGGCCTCAACACGATTTTACGACACTTAAAAAACTCAGGCCGCAGTCGGTAAACTCACGCATACAACCGGGCAGTGACGTCATTGTTTGCGCGGAAATGGACGAACAGTGGGGTTACGTCGGCGCTAAATCACGCCAGCGCTGGTTGTTTTACGCGTATGACAGGATACGGAGGACGGTTGTGGCGCAAGTATTCGGTGAACGCACGTTGGCCACGCTGGAGCGTCTACTGAGCCTGCTGTCGGCCTTTGAGGTCGTGGTATGGATGACGGATGGCTGGCCGCTGTATGAATCCCGCCTGAAGGGAAAGCTGCACGTAATCAGCAAGCGATATACGCAGCGAATTGAGCGGCATAACCTGAATCTGAGGCAGCACCTGGCACGGCTGGGACGGAAGTCACTGTCGTTCTCAAAATCGGTGGAGCTGCATGACAAGGTCATCGGGCATTATCTGAACATAAAACACTATCAATAAGTTGGAGTCATTACCATGGTGGGTTACCACCAAACGAATCAGAAAACCAATACTGGAAAAACTCTAACGCGGTGGCCAGTTTTAGTTGACCACAACACTTGCCGTGGCGTATATCTGCTTATAGAGATTGACTTTATTGTGTTTTCGGTCGAATACAAGTAAATTTGTGGTTAATGGACTAGAATTTGTTGTGTTTTTGGAGTGGATGTGAACATAGTAGATGCTCTTGTTGTCAAGAGGCTAATGAACGTTGGTGATGAAACTGTTCTGTCCATCTTAAAGTTTTCAGCGTATAGCGGAGTGGCAACACTCGAAGAACTGGCACACCACTCCTCCAATCTAAAAATATCAAACGGTAAATCTCGAGCAACTCTCGAAAGCTTCTTAGATACTGCGAACTTCCAAGCTCTCAGGGTCGAAGTACAAGCTGAGATTGATTCGTTCAAAAATAAAGGTGTTGAGATTGTTCTCTTCGGTACGAAAACCTATCCAATTGCGTTATACGGTCTCCCGAAACCTCCTCCTTTTCTATACTGCAAAGGCAATCTGAACCTCTTAGATAATAGGCTTTCATTAGCGGTTGTAGGCACTCGTGAAAACACCCCCAAGGGGGAAACCATAACGATTAAAACTATTCAAAAGTTTGCGACTTATGGCTTCACGATAGTCAGTGGACTTGCACTGGGTATCGATACAATTGCTCATCGCGCGGCATTAGACGCCAAAACACCAACGATTTCTGTTCTTGTCGATGTGGAGTCTATTTCTCCCGCAAGTAATCGGGAACTCGCTAAGGAAATATTGGACGAGGGCGGACTTCTAGTTGCAGAGAATGCACCAGGAACCAAAGCAATACCTGCGTTCTTTGCTAAGCGAGACAGGATACAAGCAGGTTTATCTACTGCCGTCTTTGCTATTGAAACTTCGATAGATGGTGGGACGATGCACGCAGTCAAATCTGCTATCTCTATGATGCGTCCTGTCTTCGTTCCTGACGCACATAAAGCTAAGTATCCAGATCTTACTATCAAGGCAATTTCAGGAACTCAACAGCTAGTTAACGAAGGGAGGGCGATACCCTACACGAGCGAATCTTATGAAGATATTCGTCTTCAATTAGAAGATATCGCGAGTTCATTTAGGTCGTTGAAAGCAAAAGGTGGCCTGCTGTGATAAAGGTCATCGTCCTCGATCTTGATGACACGCTTATTGATACATCAAGCCTCGAACCACTTCGGTCAGCTGGCCGATGGAGAGACATACCCAGGTACTTTAATGGTTGTGTCATCTATCAGGACGTTGTCGGCCTTGTTACAACGGCTCGGTCGGTTGGAATCAAGGTTGCTATCTTCTCGAATGCGCCTTCGAACTACGTTCAGGGGCTACTCAAACACTTCAGTATCACTGTTGATTATGTAGTAGCCTACCATGATGTAACGCAGCATAAGCCGAGCCCTGAGGGCGTTACTCGTATTCTCGAGTACTTCGGTGTTAGCGCCGACGAGTCAATTTATTTAGGAGATAGTAACCTAGATCGAGACGCTGCTTCCAATGCAGGAGTTGAGTTTTTCTCAGTAGATTGGGGTTCTGCCTCGGAGATCGATTCCTCACATAAGGGAATAAGCGGTCTCACCGAGCTTATTGGAAAAAACTCGACGCGGAGCTCCGCAAGAACTGGACGTTCTGAGTTAATACAATCTGGGAATAAACTTCATCTGGGATTCTATTTAGATGGTATCAAACAGGAAGTTTGGTCTTTCAAAGATAACAAGAATACTTCTGTTCGCCGCTGGGTTAACAAGACTGTTGAGCTAGCTCCTTCATTCCCAGCCATAGATATAGTTGTTCGAGCGTTAGGTCACGCTGAGCTTAGGGCTGAAGATGGCGATAAAGCATTAGATACCTTGGGCAAATCGCTGGCTGTTGCTTTAGGGGCTTCTTACCAACCTAAGATATTAGAGAAAGATCACGTATTAGATAAATCGACTAATTGCACTGCAGCACAAAGACTCCACCAGGTCAGAGGTGCCTATAAAGCCGATTTTGATTCAATAGAAGCTAATTCAAATCCGACATTTCTGATCGTTGACGACGTATTAACTTCGGGGGCTACAATTGATGAGATAACACGCTGTCTATCTCAAGCTTTTCCGAATTCAAGTATTTACATTTTTACGTTGGTTAAAACTCTCTATAGATTGGAGCTAGGCACTGACAGCCAAGAACAACAACACAATAACCAACTGTTTTCAGATTTGTACAACCCAATCATCGACTCGCTGGCGGACGAAAGTGAACTATCTAGACATGTCAGGTCGAAGTCTAGTAGCAGGCTTGTAAGCAAGAAGTTTTCTGCTAACTACGCGAGAACCAACCATAACTTCATTTTCCACAATCTTCTCCAGTATTCTATCTCGTCTGAAACGGCGTCTGGACAGCTATTTGCAGCAATTCAAGTTCTTAAGAATATGCTTCAGAGAGGGAAGCCAACAATAGCCTCGCGGAAACTGAGGAAGGCATTTGGCATTGAACTGGAGAAGAGCGGTCTTAATACATCAGCTCAGGCTCTTGTGTCAGATAAGCCAGTTTTTTGGAATAGATTGATTCGAGGCAACAAGCATTCTGGGTACTACCCAGCGAAAAGGTTTTTTGATGAGCTGATTCCAAAGTATTTCGGTGAGTACATTTTTGTAAAACAACTAATGCTCCCTGAAGTTCAGATTTACGATATGACTCAGGTCTACGTTGAACAATTCCAGAACCGACAGGTAGATTTTTACATTCCTCAAGTTGGTTTAATTATTGAGATAGATGGTCAACAGCACCAAAATTCTCAGCATTTAGATGAGATGAGGGATGCGTTTACTGAAACCTTGGGACTGAAGACAGTTCGTTTCACTGTTCAAGAAGTGGCATCTGAGAATCAGTCATTTATCAGTAAGATAAATTCGATTATTTCTCAAATTCAGATCGTTGATAGTCTAGAGCGAAATGGTGTCCTAACGCCTCCTAATGGTATTTCTTTATTGAATTACCAAGAGGCTTATGAAAATGGAGTCGATGTTACTGACTCGCGATTGAGGCTGACCTCGGCGTTGCGTTTCCAGATACTGTTATTAGAGCTTCTTGAACGAGGTCAGATCAGACTAGGGGAGTTGAAAAAACTATTCATAGTCAATCGTGATGGAACTGATTTTGCTGAAGCGGCACTGGACGACCTGAACGATTTGTTATCGAATATCTTTCGTCTCATCGGCATTGAAGAAAAGCGAATTGAGGTTGCGCTGATCGAATCAGATGAGCTTCCGAGCGAACGGTCTGGTGAAAATATATTCATCGACTTCAGCTTACTGGAGCGTTATGACGATTCCTTTCAAGTTAACCAAGACGTCATATATTCACGTACGGATTACTTCGATTTCTATCGAAACTTCGAAGATTCTAATGCTGTTTCAATAGAAACCAGTCAATTGATTGACTATGACTTTTTCGAGCTTTCATGTAGTAACCCCATTACCTACAAGCTAGATCTTAGCCCAGGCAGCGAGCAGCGAGAGTCGCTGAGATACTTCCTCAGCAACCTGTTTCTACCATACCTAGAGGATGTAGATTTCAGGGAAGGGCAGGTTGGTATCATAGGATCTGCACTTTCGAAAAACGGCACAATAGGATTGCTGCCTACAGGTTCGGGTAAGTCGATTTGTTACCAGCTGTCTGCGGTCCTGCAACCAGCCGTTAGCTTTGTCGTGTGCCCGATAAAAAGTTTGATGTATGACCAGAAAGCAGATTTGGATAGCATCGGCTTCACTCGAAGCAATTTTATTACAAGTGATTTGAAGGCAGGAGAGAAGGCCAAAGTTCAGAGAGATTTCGGACGTGGTAAGTACTTCTTCGTTTTCATATCGCCTGAGCGATTCCAAACCCATGCGTTTAGAAAAGAGATGTTGGCTATCGGACTAGATCTCTCATTTGCCTACGCGGTGATCGATGAAGCTCACTGTTTGTCTGAGTGGGGACATGATTTCAGGACTTCTTATCTGAACCTGGCAAATACAATCGAACGGTTTGCTCCTAGTGCAAGTTATATAGGCCTAACGGCAACAGCATCAGTTAACGTCTTAAAGGATATTCAAACAGAGTTTGATATCCCCGATGATTTTGTCCGTACCCCAATGGACTTCACTCGCGAGGAACTCTCATTCCACGTTATCGACGATAAAGGCCTTAAAGGTGATGCAGTCGTCAAGCTTGTTTCTGAAATGGAGGGTAAATGGAATTCCGATCGGGAAGACGGCAATAAGGCGGGGATCATATTCACACCTACCGTCAACGGAGCTAAGGGTTGTCATAGCTTAGCGGGCCGAATTTCAACACTCTTGAAGATGGATGTTAGATATTTTTCGGGGTCGGCTCCGAAAATGGGTGGATTGCAGGGAGAGGCTTTCGATAGGTATAAGCGCCAAGTTCAAGACGAATTTAAAGAAAATAAATACCGCCTACTTACTGCCACTAAGGCATTCGGAATGGGCGTGAATAAGGGGAATATTGCCTATACGATTCACTTCGGAATACCTGGGTCGATGGAGGCCTTGTATCAGGAAGCAGGCAGGGCCGGGCGAGATAAAAAACTATTCAAGGAAGTACCCGCAGATTGCTATGTGCTTCTCACAAAAGAGCCCAATTCAGCTATTCTCGACAAGATTTGGGACGCTATCACGAACGTCAAAGATCTGAAGGAGTACGTGAAGTCATTGAGTCGCGATAGCGACCTGAACACAAATCTATTCCTGATGACAAACGGCTTGGACACAATCAATGATGAGTTCAAGTTGATGGCAAATGTATACGAATTCTTTAAGTACAATCAGGAACACAACACGGTGATCATTACTGCCAGGCAGTTTGGTACGGAAAAGTTTAAATTGGAAAAGGCTATCTACCGTCTTTCTCAATTAGGTATTGTCTCTGACTGGGTAATCGAAGACTTTTTTAATGGAACGCTCTATGTCGAGTTCCAGTGCCTATCGGAAGAAGGCCTGGAAAAGAAAATTGAGCATACCGTCAGAAAGTATGATCCTGAGTTTAAGCTCGCTGATGTGTTCAGTAGTGATAACCAGTACTACAAAATTCTCTGCGACAAGCTGAGAAAAGGGTCTATCGATAAATCGCAATTTATTTTTCTTGTTCTTTTACTTTGGTCCTATGACCATTTTGTCTACAACCGCCGCCAGTCACAGAAGAACGTTTATGAACACTGTAGTTCATTTGCTGAAGGCAGGATGGATGGCAAAGAATTTAAGGAGAAGTTGGAGGGTTATTTCAGACACGACAAGTCGAGCCAACTTTTGCTCTATATGGCTGAGAATTCTGCATCGGCGAAGTTATGGCCATCAGTTTTTTTTGAAACTGATGAAGAAGAGGGCACGGAACATCTAGTAGGCAGCGAGAAGATGACGATCCTACGAGGTCAGATTTCTCGATTCCTAGAGTCATACAAAGATAATGCATTCTTGAACTACTTGAGTGGTGTGCTGCGACTAGCTTCCGATGAGTTTGATGATGCAGATGGAGAGCGAAGAATGGCATCGTCATTTGATCGGTTGATCAGTGATAATAGGGATGAAGCACTAGAGCTGGTCCGAAAAACTATGCAGCTAAAGCCAATGTTCTCTGAAAATGCGCGAAGCCGCTTTGCTCGTTTGGTCCATGAGAAATTTGATGATTTGGATTTTCTTGAGGAGGTAAATGAAGAGCTAGGAGATCCGTTCTCCTATCACACTTTGTTAGCTCCACTAGCAATTAGACTTGAAAAACTTACCAGCCTATACAAGGGGATTAATTGGTGAATGACATACAGAAACTACACCGGGTAATCGATTCACTCGAAGAGCAATCGACGCAAGTGGCAGAGTTTAATGGCCTGTTGAGCGCCGTCAACGATGCAAGAACTGAGATAGAGGCAGCGAAATCAACGCTCGCAAGTCTAGCTTATGAACAAGCTGAATTGGTTACGAAGAACTCGAATAAATTTGAAGAGTTTGACGGTCGCCTTACGTCACTGAATGATCTTCTAGGCCAGATCAAAGATGAACAGTTGAAACTAAGGCGTGAGGTTGCAGCCTTGAAGTTTGTAACACCTGATCAGTTTGAACAAGGCTGCACAGCAATTGATAGCCGCATTGCTAAACAATTAGCGGAATTGAAAAGCAAGTTAGAGGCAGCGGTGGAGTCTCAGCAAAGATCGATAAGCGGGCTACGAACCATAGTTGTTTTAGGTATCTTGGTGTTGGCTGGAGGTGTCGGATTCTTGGCTATGAATATGGTTTGAATCGCCACGGGTTTAACAGACACCTCAGAGTCATTTAAGATGGCTTAAAGAGAGGTGCCCATGAGCGGTAAGCGTTATCCCGAAGAGTTTAAAACTGAAGCAGTCAAACAGGTTGTTGATCGCGGTTATTCTGTTGCCAGCGTTGCAACACGTCTCGATATCACCACCCACAGCCTTTATGCCTGGATAAAGAAGTACGGTCCGGATTCTTCCACTAATAAAGAACAGTCAGATGCTCAGGCTGAAGTGGTTTACTGAATTTGGCCACCTGAACAGAGGTGATATGCTCACCTCAGAACAACACAGGTGTCATAATGAAAAAAAGAAATTTCAGCGCAGAGTTTAAACGCGAATCCGCTCAACTGGTCGTTGACCAGAACTACACCGTGGCAAATGCAGCCAGCGCTATGGATGTCGGCCTTTCCACAATGACGCGATGGGTGAAACAATTACGTGATGAACGGCAGGGCAAAACACCAAAAGCCTCCCCCATTACCCCGGAACAAATTGAAATCCGTGAGCTCAGGAAAAAGCTACAACGTATTGAAATGGAAAATGAAATATTAAAAAAGGCTACCGCGCTCTTGATGTCAGACTCCCTGAACAGTTCTCGATAATCGGGAAACTCAGGGCGCGTTATCCTGTGGCCACTCTCTGCCATGTGTTCGGGGTTCATCGCAGCAGCTGCAAATACTGGAAAAACCGTCCTGAAAAGCCAGACGGCAGACGGGCTGTATTACGCAGTCAGGTACTTGAACTTCATGGCATCAGCCACGGCTCTGCCGGAGCAAGAAGCATCGCCACAATGGCAACCCAGAGAGACTACCAGATGGGGCGCTGGCTTGCTGGCAGACTCATGAAAGAGCTGGGGCTGGTCAGTTGCCAGCAGCCGACTCACCGGTATAAGCGTGGCGGTCATGAGCACGTTGCTATCCCGAATCATCTTGAGCGACAGTTCGCCGTAACGGAACCAAATCAGGTGTGGTGCGGTGATGTGACCTATATCTGGACGGGTAAGCGCTGGGCGTACCTCGCCGTTGTTCTCGACCTGTTCGCAAGAAAACCAGTGGGCTGGGCCATGTCGTTCTCGCCGGACAGCAGGCTCACCATGAAAGCACTGGAAATGGCATGGGAAACCCGTGGTAAGCCCGTCGGGGTGATGTTCCACAGCGATCAAGGTAGCCATTATACGAGCAGGCAGTTCCGGCAGTTACTGTGGCGATACCGGATCAGGCAGAGTATGAGTCGGCGTGGAAACTGCTGGGATAACAGCCCAATGGAGCGCTTCTTCAGGAGTCTGAAGAACGAATGGGTGCCGGCGACGGGCTATGTAAGCTTCAGCGATGCAGCTCACGCAATAACGGACTATATCGTTGGATATTACAGCGCACTAAGACCGCACGAATATAATGGTGGGTTACCGCCAAACGAATCAGAAAACCGATACTGGAAAAACTCTAACGCGGTGGCCAGTTTTTGTTGACCACTTCATACCGCAGGAGGCATGATGGAGAGCATTAATAATCAAGTGCAGTCGGTACGCCAGTTGCTGGCCATTCCCCAACTGGCCATCCCAAGCTATCAGCGACCTTACCGCTGGGGCTCCAAGAATATCTCGAATCTCTTTACCGATTTGGCAACCCATCAGGACAAGAGCGCCTACCGGCTGGGCTCGGTGGTGTTTCATCAGCACACCGATAGTGAGCAGGGCGAGATGCTTGATATCGTCGATGGTCAGCAACGCACCCTGACCCTGATGTTGACCGTCAAGGCGCTGATCGAGGTGCTGGATAACGAAAATCGCAGTGGCAAAGAGAAGAGTATCCGGTTTCAACGTCAGGATCTGCGTGAGCAATTGCAGGTCTTGCGTGGACCTATCGATGCGTTTATGCAGCGCCAGCGCTTCCCCAGCCGGGATTCGGAGTTCAACCTCAGACGCAACTATCTGGAGTTGCGTCGGCTGGTGGCCCGCCCTGAGTTTGACGAGCAGCAAATTGACTTTCTGCTCAACCGCTGTCAGGTGGTCTGCTTTGTACTGCAGGATATCTCGGAGGCGTTCCAGTTCTTCGATTCGCAAAATGCCCGGGGGCGCGATCTGGCTCCTCACGATCTGCTCAAGGCATTTCACCTGCGCGAGTTTGCCGGTCATGAGGCCAATCTCAAGGCCGAGGCGGTCGCCCATTGGGAGCGCCTGCCAAGCGACGAGCTGGCCAATATGTTCGCCCTCTATCTCTATCGGGTACGCCAGTGGGCCGAGGGCAAGTCGGCCCGCTACTTTGGCAAGGGGGAGGTGGATCTCTTCAAGGGGGTCAACCTAGATCGGGTAGGGCATTATCCTTACGTGGAGTCGCTGCGCATCGCCCACCACTTTGTCGATGAGTACAACAGCCAGTACCAGCGCAAGATTGACGGCCAGTACATGACGTTTCCCTTTCATCTCGACCAGATGATCATCAATGGTCGGCGCTTTTTCGAGATGGCCGAGTACTACCAGACGCGGGTGGCCGCCATCGTGGCCGAGGAGTCTGATTCCGGCAAGGCGCAATCTGCCACCCTGCTCGGCGAAACGCTGACACCGATGGCCAGCAAGGTGCTATCGACCCTGGGCAGCTACGAGCGTCGCCACCGCACCGGGGATCGTTATGTGCGGGCCATGTTCGACTGCGCCCTGATCTTCTATATCGACAAGTTCGGCAGCCAAGGGCTGTCACTGGCCATCGAGAAGTGCTTTATCTGGGCCTATCGCTGCCGCATCCGCCAGCAGGTAGTGCAGTTGGCAACCATGGATAACTATGTGCTGGAGCACAATCTGATCCGTGCCATTCGTGATGCTCGTCTGCCGGGAGATCTGCACGGCTTCCCTTTGCCTAGCATGAGCAGTCGAGAGAACAAGAACAATCGCAATGGTGCCGAAGATGAGCTGGTCGGGCTGTTTCGGGAGATGAAATATTATGAATGATGCAGGCGTTCGCCCCTTTTCCATTCGTGCACTGCTTGAAGATCGCGCCCGCTATCTGGTGCCCATGTACCAGCGCAACTATGCCTGGGGTGAGGGAGAGATCACCCAGCTGCTGCAGGATGTGCTGGATTATCATCAAAAATTGGTCAGTGGTAAGGGGCCGCAAACCTACTATATCGGCACCCTGGTGGTGTTTGCCCGGGACGATGGCAGTTTCGAGGTAATCGATGGCCAGCAGCGCTTTACTACCCTCTCTCTGCTGGCCAATTGGCTCAAACATCACGCGATAGATTCGGTGGATATGAGCTGGTATCAGACCATCAACCTCGCTTTTGAGAGTCGCCCGATATCGAGCCATACCTTCGAGCGCTTATGGCAGGGTGTTGCCCCCTACGATTTGCGGGGGAGTACCTTCAATGAAGGTTTGGTGAACGGTTTTGAGCTGATTGGCAAGGCAATGGCGGATCTTGGTTTGGTAGGGGCTAAACTGACGGCCTTTTGCGACTACCTCTTCAAGCATGTGCAGATCTCTCGTATCGAAGTACCCAAGGATACCGATCTCAATCACTTCTTCGAGGCGATGAACAATCGCGGCGAGCAGTTGGAAAAGCATGAAGTGATCAAGGCGCGGCTGATGGAGACGCTGAACCAGATACCCGAGGAAGAGCATCGTCGCCAAAGTATTCATATACTGACCCGGGTATGGGATGCCTGCGCCAATATGGAGCGCTATATCCAGTACGGCTTTACCCCGCAAGAGCGCCACCGTCTGTTTGGTGAGAGCGACTGGGGTCAGTTTGTGCCCCGTGATTTTGCCCATCTGCTTGATCTGCTAGGATCCCCAAACACGGCCGACGCTGCCGATAAAAGCCGTGCAGCTGCCGGTAGCCAAGGGCGCACCTTGTTGGCCATTTTGCAGGATGACAAGCTTGATGGTGAGCAGACGGTGGAGGAGGAGAGCGCAGGCTCCGAGCGCTTTAACAGCGTCATCAACTTCTCCAACTTCTTGCTCCATGTGCTGCGACTCGTGAGCCGCGACCCGGGTGATACGGAGGGGGTGCCGCTTGATGATAAACAACTGGTCGATCAGTTTGAGCTGCGAGTGATAAGGCAACCGGATCCAGTAGCGGCAGTTCAGCGTTTTATCTATGGCCTGTTAAAGAGCAAGTATCTGTTTGATCAGTTCATCATCAAGCGCGAGTTTGCCGATGGCAAGGATAGTTGGAGTCTGAAGCGGCTGCACTGGTATTCGGAAAAGAGCGTCAGTTACATCAATACCTTTGACAAGGATGAAAATGAGAATGGTTTCTCTGGTGTTAACCGGCGGGTCCTGATGTTGCTGTCGGCGTTTCATGTGTCGACCCCGACCCTGGTTTACAAACATTGGCTGAATGGTGCACTGAGATATCTGTTCGACAATTGTCACCCTGATCAACCGGTGGATGCCGGGGCTTATCTGTCCTATCTGGAGAGTCAGGCTCGCCGCTTTGTCTTCCAGCGCTTTTTGGCGCCTGGTGAAGGGGCTTCCTATTACCAGATGCTCTACCTTGATAACGCCCTGTTGCCCGCCATCAATGTGGATGAGAGTTGGCACAAGGTGATTACATCCAAACTTCGCTTCGGTCATATCGAGAACAACTTTGTCTTCAACTTCCTCGACTATCTGCTGTGGGTACGAGATCGGAATAGTGACAAAGTTGCTGGCCCCTTTGAGTTCACTTTCCGCAGCTCGGTGGAGCACTTCTCACCCCAGCATCCGATGGATGGCTATAAACCGGTTGAGCAGAGTGCACTCCATTCGTTTGGCAACCTTTGCCTTATCAGCCACAGCAAGAACTCGCGCTTGAGTAACTTCCAGCCGCAACAGAAGCAGGAGCACTTTGAAGCAAGCCTTGCCAATAACCAGACTGATAGTCTTAAATTGCTTGCTATGATTCGGCTGATGAAAGATAAAGGTCGTTGGCTGGAAGATGAGATAGCTGTGCATCAACAAGATATGTTGCAGGTCTTACTATCCAATCAAATTCAGCAATAACGGATTGAATCTGTTTATGAAATTTGGCTGCTATCAACTAATGGGCGTTAAGTTGATTGTATGATCTGATTGATAAAGAAGGGGAGACTAAAAATCTCCTCTTCTTTGCAGCAGTTTACTGCGGTCTTTTTGTGATGCATCAGCATAAAACGTTTTACTTGTGGACCCTAAGAAATGGAGAACATTATGTCGACTGTAGATACCTCTACAGCAGAGGAACTCAATCAAGGAGGCTCAGATTTTATTCTGACTTCCCTCGAGGCTATGCGTAAGAAGTTATTGGACCTTACGTCTCGAAATCGACTTTTGAATTTCCCTATCACTCAAAAAGGGTCTTCACTACGTATTGTTGATGAATTATCAGAACAGCTTTATGAAACCCTTTGCTCGGAAATCCCGATGGAATTTGCTCCTGTGCCCGATCCAACTAGAGCGCAGCTGTTAGAGCATGGCTATCTCAAAGTTGGGCCAGATGGTAAAGATATACAGTTAAGAGCTCATCCTAGCGCTAAGGATTGGGCGCACGTCTTAGGAATCCGTACAGATTTTGATTTACCAAATAGCCATAAAACGGTTGTTTCTGATTCAGATAGAGAGTTGCTGGAAAAAGCCCATCAGTTTATCTTGCAATATGCCCAAGGCCAGAATGGAAAATTAACAGGGATTCGTTCTGAATACGTTAATCAAGGTATAGCTTTGTCAGCGTTGAAGGAGGCGTGCTGCTTAGCAGGCTATGAAGGGCTTGAGGATTTTGAACGACAGGCAAAGGCTGGGAATGAGATTAGTATATCTTCTTCCAATCCCTCTCATGACGATAATCGGATACAGGCTCTGCTTTATCCAAATGAACTGGAAGCTTGTTTGCGCGCCATCTATGGTAAGGCTCAAACTGCTTTGGAGGAGAGTGGCGCCAACATCTTGTATTTGGCGTTAGGGTTCCTTGAGTGGTATGAAAGCGATTCCTCTGAAAAGGCACGTTATGCACCGTTATTTACAATTCCGGTGAGATGTGAACGAGGAAAATTAGATCCGAAGGATGGTCTTTACAAGTTTCAACTTTATTACACGGGTGAAGATATTTTGCCCAATCTCTCTTTGAAGGAAAAACTTCAGGCTGACTTTGGACTCGCTCTTCCTTTGTTCAATGAAGAGGAAACTCCAGAGTCTTATTTTGCTTCGGTGAAGAAGGTTGTAGAGCAGCACAAACCTAAATGGTCTGTGAAACGTTATGGTGCACTTAGCTTGCTCAATTTTGGCAAGATGATGATGTATCTTGACCTCGATCCTGCCCGCTGGCCTTGTGACAAGCGCAATATATTGTCTCATGAAGTAATTCGTCGCTTTTTCACCAGTCAGAGCTGTGGTCAAGAGAATTCCGGCTTACCTGGTGGCTTCGGTCAGCATGAGTACTGCATCGATAGTTACCCTGATATTCATGACAAGGTTCCACTAATCGATGATGCGGATAGCTCGCAGCACAGTGCGTTGATCGATGCTATCCGTGGTCAAAACTTAGTCATTGAGGGCCCTCCTGGTAGTGGCAAATCACAAACGATCACCAACTTGATTGCAGCAGCTCTGCTCAACGGTAAGAAAGTCCTGTTTGTGGCAGAGAAGATGGCTGCACTGGAGGTCGTCAAACGTCGCTTGGATCGTGCGGGGCTAGGTCAATTTTGCTTAGAGTTGCACAGTCATAAAACTCATAAGCGCAAGGTGCTGGATGATATTAATGCTCGCTTGGTGAGTCAGGCGACCATGCCTACTATGGAAGAGATTGATGCTCAGATTTTGCGTTATGAAGATCTTAAGCAGCAGCTCAATGAATATGCCGCATTGATCAATAACCAATGGGCGCAAACAGGCAAAACGATCCATCAGATTTTGAGTGGTGCAACCCGTTATCGTCACAAATTAGATATTGATGCAACAGCACTTCATATCGAAAACCTTTCCGGGAAGCAGTTGGATAAAGTGACCCAATTACGGCTGCGTGACCAAATAGTAGAGTTTAGCCGCATCTACAAAGAGGTTCGTGAGCAGGTGGGGGCTAATGCAGAAATATATGAGCACCCTTGGAGCGGTGTGAATAACACACAAATTCAATTGTTTGACAGCGCTCGTATAGTCGATTTGCTACAAACTTGGCAGACATCAATTATCGACTTTCAACATAGCTATCAAGAATATGTAGATAAGTGGGCGTTAGAAGGCGAAAGCCTTAATACGCTTCAATATATTGAGCAATTGGTAGAAGATCAGTCGAATCTTCCAGTGTTGTGTGGTTCAGAGCATTTCCCAGCACTTAGTGAGCTAGATTCACCCGATGCCATTGCACGGGTGCGTCACTATTTAGATAGGTTCGAGTTGCTACAAGGTCATTATGTGGCCTTGAGCCAGGTTATCGAGCCTCAAAAGCTACGACTTTTAGAACAAGGACAATCGTGTGACTTTCCTCGTGAAGAGCTGGAAAAATATGGTGCAGCAGAGGATTTCACTTTACGTGATTTGGTCAGGTGGCTTGAATCCATCCAATCAATTCATGATGAGTTATCATCTATTTATGCGCAATTAAACGATTTCAAAAATGCTTTGCCAGATGGTATTGCTTCGTATATCGATGATTCGCAAGCTGGATTGCTATTCTGCTCTGAGTTGTTGTCGATTCTGGGTGCTTTACCGACTGAGCTTATTAGAGTTCGAGATCCTCTTTTTGATGATGATGATATCGATGCAGTATTGCGCGACTTAATGTGTCAAATCGAAACATTGCGTCCTTTAAGAGATGGTCTATCTACTTTGTATCAATTGGACCAGTTGCCTTCCCAAGAGATGCTCGCGCATGCCGTTGCTGTTATCCAGCAAGGGGGATTATTTGCATGGTTTAAGAGTGATTGGCGTAGTGCCAAGGCACTGCTCATGGCGCAATCTCGTAAGCCTGACACTAAGTTTGCTGAGTTAAAACGCTGCTCAGCTGATTTGCTCAAGTATTCGGAGCTGTTACAACGGTTTGAACAAAGTGACTTTGGTAATCAACTTGGTAATGCATTCCGAGGGTTGGACACCGACTGTGAACAACTCATGTTATTGCGTGATTGGTACAAGAAGGTCCGAGCTTGTTACGGGATAGGTTTTGGAAAGCGAGTTGCGATAGGCTCTGGATTATTTAACCTAGATGGTGAGATTATCAAAGGTGTGCATTTAATCGAGAAATCGCAGATTAGCTCAAGATTAATGACTTTGGTTAAACGGGTCGAGCACGAGGCTAAGTTATTACCGCGTATTTCTAGCTTGTTGGAAGAACATGCATCTTGGTTAGGTGAGCAAGGTGTATTGATGCAATCTTACCGACAGGTGCGGAATACTCTCATTGCCTTGCAGGGATGGTTTATCAATCCAGATATATCATTAGAGCAGATGACTCATTCCTCCGAGATTTTGCAAAACATAAACGATCTTCAGATATCCCTTGAAAATGACTCGTTACAGTTAGGGGCGTTTTTACAATTAACCCCATTGGCTTGCGGTGCGTATAAAAATAATCAACTGACGTTAGACACTATTAACGACACGCTGAATTTTGCCGAGCAACTGGTTGATAAGATAAATTGCGTATCCTTGGCTACCCAGATCAGACATTTGGCTAGTGGTAGTGATTACGATTTACTATGTCGTGATGGTGGGGAAATAGTTTCGAAATGGAATGAACAGATTAAAAATGCTGAGTTATATGCGCTAGAAACAAAGTTAGAGCGGAGTCAGTGGCTCAAGTCGACTGATGGTTCTCTTAATACATTAATCGAGCGCAACGAAAGAGCAATACAGCAACCCCGTTGGTTGAACGGGTGGGTTAACTTTATTCGTTGTTACGAGCAGATGCATGAAAATGGATTGCAGCGAATCTGGAGTGCTGTACTTGCGGGCTCGCTCCCGATTGAAAAAGTTGAATTGGGTTTAGCATTAGCAATTCATGACCAGCTGGCGCGGGAGGTTATTCACATCCACCCTGAATTGATGAGAGTTTCCGGCTCACAGCGCAATGCTTTGCAGAAGTCATTTAAAGATTACGACAAAAAACTGATTGAATTACAACGTCAGCGGATTGCAGCAAAAATTGCTTGCCGAAATATACCAGAAGGGAATTCTGGTGGTAAGAAAAGTGAATATACAGAACTAGCTTTGATCAAAAATGAGTTGGGTAAAAAAACCAGACATATTCCAATTAGGCAATTGGTTAACCGTGCATGTAATGCGCTGGTTGCAATTAAACCTTGTTTCATGATGGGGCCAATGTCAGCAGCTCATTACCTAGAACCTGGACGAATGGAATTTGATCTGGTGGTGATGGACGAAGCGTCTCAGGTGAAGCCAGAGGATGCATTGGGTGTCATCGCGAGGGGCAAGCAACTAGTGGTCGTTGGTGACCCGAAACAGCTACCACCAACCAGTTTCTTTGATCGAAGTGCCGACGGAGAAGATGACGATGATGCCGCGGCTTTAAGTGATACTGACAGCATTTTGGATGCTGCTTTGCCACTGTTTCCTATGAGACGTTTGCGTTGGCACTATCGTTCACGACATGAAAAGTTGATTGCATACTCTAACCGCCATTTTTATAACAGTGATTTGGTGATATTCCCTTCCCCAAATGCTGAGTCTCCAGAGTATGGGATTAAATTTACCTATGTGTCAAAAGGTCGGTTCTCCAATCAACACAATATTGAAGAAGCCCAAGCAGTTGCTGAGGCCGTACTTCATCATGCGCAACACCGGCCGGGTGAGTCACTCGGGGTAGTGGCCATGAGTTCCAAGCAACGCGATCAAATTGAGCGCGCTATCGATGAATTGCGCCGAAATCGCCCTGAATTTAACGATGCAATCGATGGCTTATATGCCATGGAAGAGCCACTTTTTGTGAAAAACCTTGAGAACGTTCAAGGGGATGAGCGTGATGTAATCTTTATTTCCTTTACCTATGGACCTTCTGAGCATGGTGGAAAGGTTTATCAACGCTTTGGACCTATCAATTCCGATGTTGGCTGGCGTCGCTTGAATGTGCTTTTCACTCGATCAAAAAAACGGATGCATGTGTTTAGTTCAATGCGTTCTGAAGATGTATTGACGAGTGAAACCAGTAAACTTGGTGTTATTTCGTTGAAAGGTTTTTTACAGTTTGCCGAAAGTGGCAAACTAGATTCCCTCACAACGCATACCGGCAGGGCTCCAGATAGTGACTTTGAGGTTGCTGTAATGGAAGCACTCAATCACGCTGGGTTTGAGTGTGAACCTCAGGTAGGGGTTGCAGGATTCTTTATTGATCTAGCTGTGAAAGATCCAGGTTGTCCTGGCCGTTACTTAATGGGCATAGAGTGTGATGGTGCGGCTTATCACTCAGCTAAATCTGCTCGTGATCGTGACCGTTTGCGTCAAGAGGTTCTGGAGCGTTTGGGTTGGAGAATTAGCCGCATTTGGTCCACTGATTGGTTCAGTAATCCTGATGAGGTTCTATCTCCGATTATCCGTAAACTCCATGAGCTTAAAACATTGGCTCCAGACGTTGTTGTACCTTCCTATGAATATGTAGAAACGATTGAGTCAAGCGCTGAAGTGGCGTCTGACTCAATTGATTCTCTTATGCCCAATTTGGGGCTTAAGGAGCAACTTAAGTATTTTGCCACACATGTCATTGAGGTTGAGCTTCCTAATGTTGATGCTGATCGTCGTTTGTTGCGGCCCGCAATGCTTGAGGCTTTGCTGGAACATCAGCCTTTATCACGTTCCGAGTTTGTTGAACGAATACCTCATTATCTGCGGCAAGCAACAGATGTATACGAAGCGCAACGCTTTCTTGACCGAGTCTTGGCATTAATTGATGGCGCAGAGGCTGAAGCGAATGATGCAGCGTTTGAGTCTGAATTGGCATAATTAGTTAAAGGTAATAAGAACAGTGACAACTGTCGGACAACGTGAACGCGCAACTCAACAGCGCGTAGCCAGGTTTTTTATTGAGGAATTGGGCTATCGTTATCTAGGCGATTGGCACACGCGTCCTAACAACCGTAATGTTGAGCCTGATTTGCTCAGTCATTGGTTGATTGACCGTGGTGTTGTGGACTGACCCCACGCCCGTAGACAAATTCTGTCCTCACGACGAGGCCTGTTCGAAGGCCTCCGGACTGACGCCGCCGAGGTGACTGTGGCGCCGGGCCCGGTTGTAGAACACTTCAATGTAATCGAAGATATCCGCCCGGGCTAGATCCCGGGTTTTGTATATTCTCTTCCTGATGCGCTCTTTTTTCAGTGAACTGAAGAACGATTCGGCCACCGCATTATCCCAGCAGTTGCCACGCCGGCTCATGCTCGGGACCAGGTTATTAGCCCGGCAGAAGCGCTGCCAGTCGTCACTGCCGTACTGGCTTCCCTGGTCTGAGTGCACGATGACCTCGCCGTCGGGTTTACGTCGCCAGACCGCCATCATCAGTGCATCCAGCGCCAGTTCGCGTGAGAGAGTGGGCTTCATCGACCAGCCCACCACGTTACGGGCGAAGAGATCGATAACCACCGCCAGATACAGCCAGCCCTGCCAGGTGCGGATATAAGTAATGTCGGTGACCCAGACCTGATTGGCCCGGACAACAGTAAACTGCCGCTGCACGCGATTAGGGGCAACCACTGAAGGTCTGCCAGCGATACGACGCGGCGCTTTATAGCCGCGCACGGCTTTAATCCGGTTCAGTTGCATAATACGGCCCACCCGGTTTTTACCGCAGGTTTCCCCGATTTCGTTCAGGTCGCCATGAACCCGCCGGTAACCGTATACGCCTCCGCTCAGTGAATAGGAGTCACGGATAAGCGTCAGCAGACGCTGATTATCTTTATCACGTGCCGAGACCGGGTTATGCAGCCACGCGTAGAACCCGGCCCGGGCGACATCCAGTACCCGACACATTGTCATCACACCCCATACAGTGCGGTGCTCATTGATAAAGCGGTACTTCAGTCGGGCTCCCTTCCAAAGTACCGCGCGGCCTTTTTCAGGATATCCCGTTCTTCTTCGGTACGTTTTAGCTGCGCCCGTAGTTTCAGGATCTCGCTTTTGGCTTCCAGTAAATCCCGGGCATGCTGCTCGCTGTTATCCGGTTTGATAGCCCGTAGCCACTTGTAGAGGCTGTGGGCAGAAACGCCCAGACGGTCAGATACTTCGGCAACGGAATAACCGCGTTCCGTTATCTGTCGGACGGCTTCTTCCTTAAATTCAGGTGTAAATCGTGGTGTGCCCATATGCTCCCCCTATACTCAAACTATAGGGCAGGATCGTCTACCGGGGTGGGGTCAGTCCATTACTAACTGACAGTTGTACCGAATACTGGGGGCAGGTCAAGCGCTTTAGCTTGTGTGGCAACAACCTCCTTTACAGGACCAGGTAGACGATTACCCTGTGCTGTTTCTGTGCTCAACGCAATCTACGGCTATCCATTTTCTGCCAGTGGTTGCAAAGACGACCATTCAACGTCAGCAAAGTTTCGCAATGCACTGCTATGTAACTCATTGATCCTACGTAGAATTTAAAATCCCTCGGCGTTCGCGCTGTGTGGGTTCAAGTCCCACTCCGGCTACCATGGGAAAACTAGAATAAAATCAATGATAAGCAGTGTCGTATAAACCACCGAAAGGTGGTTTTTTATTGCATGTTTTTCGCCATTCGCCATTGTTTCGCCATTCGACTTCGCCACAGAAAGAGGGCATTACTGCCCCCCAACCACCGGCACTACAGATATTTTGCGGTTATATCTTGCAGTCTGAGAAGCATTTTTATGGCCTGATATTTCCTGTTTCTCATGCAGCGTTCCTTCCAGATCAGATATCCCTTTAGCTTTCAGATCATGGAACGTGAAGTTAAATTCGAGTTCAGGAAATTTTTCAGCGGCTAATTTTTTCGCCTTCATCCACTGAGCATTAAAGGCATCACGCGTATAACGAGAGCCAGACTGCTGGTGGATCACGTAAAGACTCACCATTCCACTATTTAAAGGTAGAGAATCAGCCAGCTTGACCGCATTTGACAGGCGTACTGTCCACGCCTTGATTTGACTCACTGCTGTCTTGCTTTGCTGAATCAGAATGCCTTCATCAAGTATCTGACTCTTTTTAAGATCCAGAATGTCTCCCTGGCGCGCGCAGCATAAATAAGCCAACTCCATAGCAATTTTCACCGGGACCGACGAAACACTTAATAGTGCATCATATTCCTTATCCGTCACGTATCTTGTGCGGGCCTGCTCTTTAAACTGCTTCACACCCTGGCATGGATTCATCTTCACTTTGCCACGCTCATATGCCCACCTGAATACCCTCGACATAAACGCTTTTTCTCGGTTCGCCTGAACTCTGCTCTTTATCCCCCTCTTATCCATATACTTTCTGATATGCTCCGGCTTGATGTTTTCTGGTTTCATTTTGCCGAAAACGACATTTACCTTTGAACCATATTTCCGGTAATCCTTTCTGGTTTCTGTTGCCAGCTCATGGAAGTCACCAGAGTTAAAAAACTCTTCGCATAGAGCATGGAAGTTGGAACCAACCTTTATATCGTTGATGAAGTTTTCATAGGATGCCCAGACCTGAGACTTTGTGAGATCGAGGTTGCACAATCTCACAGTTCTCCCGTCTGGCGTTCTGAACTCATAAGCAGATTTGCCGCGACGCACGCGGGGCGGCATCCAGTTGTCTTCTGGGTTTTTGCGGATTCTGGGCATTACATGTCCTTAAAGTTTGGTTCTTCTTCCTCTGGATTGTTCACTACCAGCTTCAGTCCAGCAGGATTAGTTACATGATCCCATGTAGTTCCCGGCCTGCCGTCTTTTCGTGGTACAAAAAATACACCGCTTTCTTTCAGCGCTCTGCACTGAAGGGAGGGGCGGCGATAACCAGTAAGCTGATACAGGTCATCAGGGGTAAGAAAACGTTGGCTTTGTCCGCTCATCGTAAAGCTCTCCACTTAACCGGCTGCACCCGGCTATCTCTTATAGAAAATGCAAGATGAGCAACCGCCACGGAGCCCATCATTGCAGGTACGACATCTTTTTGTTTCAGTGTGATAAAGCTGGTGGACCATCTCCTTCGGCATGAGAACCGGCATCGGCACGTGGATAACCAGCTTTTTGAGTCTGTCGATTTCACCGGCCAACTCCAGTAGACGGTAGCGACAATCCTCTGCCTCCTCTCGCCACCAAGCTACATCCGCTTTAAGGCGGCGCAAGCGCCGCTGTTTGAGTTTGCTCACCATGGAAGCCACCCCATTTCCTGAAGTGCGCCTATGACCAGCAGCACGAATATTACTGCGTCGAATGGGTTAGGCATGGGTGTTCACCTTTATCGCGAACACCTTCACCGGGTCAGGTCCGAAGTGCGGGTGTGTTATCGTCTTCACTTCGTAGCCAGCGTACGGGATGTCTATACGACGGTCAGCATCGTCTTTTCTTGGATAGCCGCGGGTAATAATCAGGCGGTCAAAGCGGCGCGGTAACTGCTGGTTATGACCATGTGAGAGCCTGCGGCACCAGTACGTATTGACCAGGCGATACTCTTCGACCTTCTCGCCGGCTTTCATCTGGTCGAAGTATTCACCGTTAACAGCCAGTTGCAGGTTAGCCATTCTTCACCTCCTTCTGAGGTGCTGCTGCAATCATCGCCTTATAGCGATCTGGGAATCGCGGACTCTCCCATGGCAGACCCATCGCCTCGCACATCTGATAGGTCGGCTCAACCGGCACCAGTACCCAACCATCCGGAATCACCGGAGAGTTGCCATCGGCACCATGAAGCATAGCGGCGCGGCGATTCCATATCTCACGCAACTTATCTCTTGCGTCCTCGTCTGTGTGATATGCGGTGTCGGTTGATATTCCACAAGCGTTGCAAGATATCCAGTTGAGGTTATCGTCATCATAATCAAACTCAGCACGGCCGCCGCAGCATGGGCATGGAAGAAGGCCGTTTTCATCAGGCACAGATACCGGCGCTGGCGGGGCGGTGTATAACGGCTGACAAGAACCTTCAAAACACGACCTGTCAGAGCGAATGATTTTTTCGCCTGTATCAGCATCTTTAACCATCCATGCCACAGCCTCCGCTTCGAGCGATGCCAGCGCGATACGCGCCAGCTCACGCACAACTTCCGGCGGCGCGTAACGGTCATTCAGGGCATCCCACAGATGGAGCATGTTGTCGCTCTCAGGGTGAACATCCTCGTTAGTTCCGGCCAGCGTGGTAATAACCGCATCGGCTGCATCAATGATTTTCTGCGCCTGCTCTTTGGTAATAGTGCTCATGGGCTTTCCTTCAGCCATCTCTTCATCGGTTTCCCATAAAACGCGCGCCTGACCCTCACAGACTTGAATCACACCCCCACGACCGCAGGAGTTGCACTTAACGGCATCGTCATCCCACAAGCCACTTTCGTTTCCACGAGCTGTTTTGACTGTGTGTGATTTATTTCCGCAACGGCATTTGTTGAGCCAGCCGATAGTGAACGTTTTCATGATGCCTCTCCTTTACCGGCTGCGGCGACCTTTAGGCCAGCAGTTGCTAGCGCCGCCAACACATCCTCGCGTGAATACCAATCCCCATCCGGGGAAGGCGTTGGACACATTTCAACTTCATAGCGCTCGGGTAATGTCACCTTCCGCGCCTCAAGCTCAGCAATCCGCTTCTCTGCGGCTTCCAGCGCCTTGACCAACTCATCTACGGTTCCGGCTGCTTGGCGCGCGTAATCCGTGATTGCCAGCTCGCATTCAACCTCAGTGCCGTTTTCGTTGGAGTGGCAAATAGCAAAGTAGTCTGAGTCAATTTCGTTATCAGCCAAATGCCTCAGCGTGTCGGCAACAAGTACACCGTTTTCAATCAGCAGCTCTGTCGCACGTTTGTCGATGTTGCTCATCGGGTGACCCCTCTGTCCGTGTGCGAAAAGTAGAGACAAAACCAGCGGCGCCAGCAGCACCAATTCGCAACTCTGGTGTTGTGCTGGTCTGGGATAATTCGGTGAACCGAGCTTCTAGCTCATCAACCAGCTCATTTCTCGCCTGCGCCCGCACTTCAGCCAGGAAAGTGTTAGTTGTAGGGGTTTTGAATGAGTCAATAACAGCTTGCACACCTGCTCGCGTAGCTTCCTCTGGAGTGGCGCCATTCTCAATTGCCTTATCAGCGGCAGAGCCGCCAACTTCATCAGCGTTCATCCACACGTCAACTGACTTCAGTCCCGCATTCTCCGCTGCCAGCGCAGCAGCATCATCACGAACCTTACGCAGTTCCATAACGGCAACCTGAACTGCATAGGCGAACATAGCGGTGGGACGGTCACCCGATTTCTCACTATCGCGCTGCATATTGACTGCAATAGTCATCAGTTCATCCAGTTGTTCGCCGGTCATTGGTTTATTGGCTGTCATGATTATTTTCCTGCTTCAGTTTGTGTTGCTTAACGAAGTGGGCCACAGCCTTTGACTGGCTGGCGGCAATGGTTTTGTCACCCATGTCCAGCCAAACTGTTTTTCCGCGGTACAGTGAGGCCCGACCAATGTCTTTACCATCGAGCATCACATACAGAGTTCGTCCGCGAATTTCAGTGGTCGGGACTGGCTGAGACAAGCGATACGTTTCACGCGCTTCAGCAATGGCTTTGTGCTCGTCGATAATTGCCAGCGCTTCAGCTAGCGCCACACCTTCAAGAGTGAAAACACCTTCATCACTGATTGCAGCCTGAGCCATAAGCTCAACGAAACGGCGCGCGTTCTTGATGCTTAGTTCTGGGGCGATAGAACTGCGGGTAACTTTCGATTTCCCTTGGGCAGCAGCGACTGCTTTGTCATGCTGGAGAACCTCACCCGCCTGTTCGCCATACTCGCGAACGCGGTCCACAGCAACGTCAACAGATACGGCACCGGATTTAACTTCCCGCTGCACATCATGGTTTGCTGTGCTGAGGAGTAATAACTTCTCTACGGTGGCCAAAGACTTATTAACCAGCTTTGCTATCTCGCTGGTGGTCTGGTTGAAGGCGTTATGTAGCTCCTGAATAACAGCTGCCTGTTCCATATCGGAGAGCGGGAGTTGGTTGTTGCTGGTCATGATGCGCGCCAGGCGCTGCACATCGTTACCGTTGAACGGCATGATATGGATTCGGTCTACTGGCTTGCCAGCTTCAGCGCAGCGTGCGTAGCAGCGGCGACGGCGGTGACCTTCAACAACCCACACTCCACCTTCATCACGAGCGATAACTTCCAGCGGTGGAACTGATCCGCCGCTCATCAGGTAGTTGAACAGGTCATCATCAGCCTGGCGGGTGCGTTCATCATCTTCACGCTTGTTGAAACCTTCACGAACGTGGATATCGGAAAGAGCGATAAACATCCCGGTATCGGAGCGCTTAATTACACCGGCCTTGGTCATTTGCTTGAATGAATTAGCCATTAGAGAGCAACCTCGCTCTTCAGGCAAAGGACGACAGGAGTGAGCTCACGCAGTTCTCGCTGAGCTTCCAGCATGTGCATGTTGGTAGGCGTTTTGGTGTGGCGCTCTTCTATACGGTCACACTCTTTTGCCCAGCTGGTGACATCCTCACGCAGGGTAGCGTTCTGCTCAGCCAGTTCCTTACGATGTGCCAACGCTTCACACAGCGCAACGCTGGTAACATCAAGGCGTGTAGCCAGTTCGTTAACCATCCAGCCGTAAGCAGCTGGAAGGAGAGGGGCGGCCTTTCGAGCTGCGTCAATAAGCTGCTTTCTGGTCATGCGTGGTTGTAACTCGGTGACGTTCTGTGTGTTCGTCATGGATAGTTTCTCCGTGTTATAAGCGCTCTGCACAGTGCTGAATTTTGGTTGCACGAATCCCGGCACTTGAATGCTGCCAAATTCGTATCTATTCATTAGGAATTAAAAATATTCGCGATTATCAGAACGAACGCGCTCGAGAATAATCTTTGCTTCCTCCTGAGTTGGTGCAAGCAAGGCTTTCTCTATCGCCCTAGCAAAACTAATCGCATCGCATTCGTAACTATCTGCCCGTGATTCCCAATCAGATGCCTCTTCTTCAGCAGAAGAAATACGGTCATCGTATTCATATTCCAGCTCGTTGCGAACCTCGGTGCGGAGACTTTCACGTATAATGTCTGACGCTTCTTCAAGTGGAAGAATGACCAGTAAATTTTCGGGCTGATAAGTACCATACTTAACAGCCAAATCATTCGCAGACATGCTGCCTCCAGAAAAAGTGCCCGCCGCGAAGCGGGCTAAGAACATTTTTCCAATCCAACCAGAACAGGCACATCGTCTCCTGTTGGTTGAGATGGCGTTATTACCATCACCAAACACCCGGAGGATGCTTGAGGCTGGCAGCCATAATCGACACTGCAATGTCGACACGTTATTTCTCCACAATTGGGAGCGCGTTCTCCTGAGGTTGATTTAACGACTGAGGCCTCTCAAGGAACCGGCTGAACGCGCTTTCAATTGTGTAAAAGGGGCGGTCGACATTAAGGACATTCACAACTGCCGACCGCCAAGACTACACACAGCAATGAAAACTTTGCCTGTCTTTTCACCACGTCAGGCTCAGTGGTATTCTTGGAGTTCTCACACAGCCAAGAAGTTAACCCTATGAATAACGATATTACTGAGTTAAGACTCACTGCTATTGAAGCTGCGATTAAGACAATTTCAGCTGCAATCTGTGCTAACGAGGGTCCACTATCAGATGACCTGCATAACCAGATACAATTATTGCGCGATCAACTTTCAAGCCCAGAAAGCACTGTAAAACAAGAAGCCATTACCTATCAGACCATCAAGCTTCTGGATTCGCTCAATTGCGACCCGTGGGATCCGTTTTAAAAAATTTCTCGTTGAAGGCCGCCATTTTTGATTTTGCTCGAGCCCTTCGTTCGGCATGAAGGGTAATTTGCATGTCTGAAAGAGCGCTAAAAACTGCCGCATTGAACGCCAGAAACTGCGACTCATCACTGCACTCGGCAGTAATTTTTCCGTCAACTACCAACTCTATCTTCATTCCTGACACCCATAATGTTCACTGTCGATGATTTGAATATACAAAACGTATTCATTTTGGTCAATACGATTTGTATACAAAAATCATGATTAACATTATGTATTTGTTTATTAACGAAAGAATTGTTGTTGATAGTTGAGTGTTAGATTATTTAGACGTGGAGCGAAGTATGATTCATAGAACCCAGCGGGTCGCTGGGCATCGTATGATTTTTAGAGAAGTCGTAGCTTAGTTTCAACGGCAACACCAATGATTCGACAGTTACCATTAATTGGAACAAGGGGCCATTGCGGATTTAGTCCTTTTAAATATTTTTGGCCCCCATCAATGATCAATTTTTTGAAAGTGGCTTCATTTGTATCTGATAGTTTTGCAATCACCAAGCTACCGTTTATAGGATCTCTTCCTGTATCGAACAAGACAAAGGTACCCTCAGGAATACTCAGGCCAACTGGTGCTGTCATAGAATCACCTTCAACTTCTAGCCAGAATGCCTCTCCCTGGATATGAGCATCAGACTCAAGCCATAGATCGATATCTTTCAGGGTATAAGCTTCTACAGCTTCCCCCCAAGCCCCAGCTTTGACGCTACTTAATACCGGATACTTTTTACCTGGCTTGTACCTGCCAACGTACTCAACATCCCCTTTGAGGGTCTCATCAACTATTAAACCACCCGCACCAACAGAAAAATTTTTTTTCCCTAAAAACTCTAGGATTCGTGCGATCTCCTCCAGGCTAGGCTGACGCCGAGCATTCAACCAATGGCTTACTGCACCTTTGGTTATGCCAAGATGTTCTGCCATCTGCTCTTGAGTAATTCCCTGTGATTTCATCAGGGATTTAGCTAGGTCGTACCATTTCATCGTCATACCAAAATAATACAACCCGTATACTTTTAATCGAGTCACAAAATGTATATCTCACTTGTGAATTTAAGATACAAAATGTATATTCATATTGTTAACGGGAGAACGTAATGAATAATCTTCGAGCAATAAGAACAAAGCTGGGTATTACACAAGGGCACTTAGCAAGTGCACTTGGCGTAACAAAAGGGGCTGTTTGTCACTACGAAAACAGCAAAAGGAAAATGAACATCGATCAGTGCCGTGCAATCGTTTCTGCGCTCAATGATTTCGGCGCAGAAGTCAGTATTGATGATGTTTTCCCACCTCTGCAGTCTAGTGAAACGGCTGCATAAACATAACTACCAAAGGAAAAACAACATGGTAGAGCCAAGCCTGAAAGAAGTAGTGAAAGCGATGTGCAAAGCGTTTCCCGGTGGCCGTGAGGCAATGGCCGGTGCTCTTGGCATGTCAGTAACGCAATTCAACAACAACCTGTACGAGAAGAACGGCTGTCGCTTCTTCGAAGTTAACGAGCTGGAAGCAATGGAAGACATTTCAAATACGTCTCTCCTAGCGGATTACTTCGCTCGTCGTCGCGGAGCACTGCTGGTGGATGTACCACACCTGAAAGACCTGGACCGTGTCGACTTGTTTGATCGTGCTTTGCGTACATCAGCTGCTCGCGGACGCGTCGATACCGTTATTCAGAAAGCACTGGAAGACGGAGTGATAGAACCCCATGAAGCGGACGAAATTAATGAGTATCACCGCCGTCACTTGGCAGCACGTGAAGAAGAAATCCGCGCGATTGTCGCGCTGTTTAGCCGTAAGCAAAGCCAAAAAAAGTGACGCCCGCGAGTGTGCAGCTCCGGGCGTCTTGGCGTGTCGTATTCAGTGGAGAAACTAACGCATGAACAGTTTAAACCGATTGAGACCAGCGAAGCAATTCAGATGCCTTCCACTGGTGGGAAAAGATTCCCCGTTCGGCTATGTGGAGAGATTAAACGAGCAGGCTGACACGAACAACTACCAGCCTGAGAACGCGATGGTAGAGGCTTTTGTTCTGATGAACGAGAAGGGGCGTGAGGAATGGCTGAAGTTAACCGGCGGTTCAAGGACCACTACGGCGTCCCGGTCCATGTCATCAGATGGGAGCCACAGACTCGACGCGTTATATACCTTCGCGAAGGGTACGATCATGAGTGCTTCAGCCCTCTTGAGCAATTCCAGCGTAAATTTACAGAGTTAAAGGACGACCATGAGCCTGTTGATGCCATCCCGGCCGATAGTGATAAACCCTGACCTTGCATACAGCATTGGCCTTAACGAGGCTATTGCGTTGCAGCAGGTTAACTACTGGCTTAAAGAAACCACCTCCGGACTGGAGCGTGACGGCGTGCGCTGGATTTACAACACCACCGAGCAGTGGCTGGAGCAGTTTCCGTTCTGGTCAGAGTCTACGCTGAAGCGCACATTCACTCGCCTGAAGAACCTCGGAGTTCTCAAAGTTGAGCAACTGAACAAGTCTCAGCGCGACATGACGAACTACTACACGATCAACTACGAAAGCGAGCTTTTAGATGAGGTCAAAGTGACCAAATCGAAGAGTTCAAAATGCACTATTCCATCAGGTCAAAATGAACCGATGGAAGAGGTCAAAGTGAAACGCTCCAACGGGTCAAAACGAACCGCTCTCATCAGGTCAAAATGCACTGATGTTCTTACAGAGAATACAACAGAGAATACTACAGATATTAAAAAACCTATTTGTCCGGTTGCGCCGCAACCAGACGGTGATGTGTTGATCACCGATCAGGCTAAACAGGTTTTAAACCATCTGAACCAGGTGACCAGTTCGCGTTATCAGGTTTCAACAACCTCCCTGCAAAACATTCGTGCCCGAATCGGGGAAGGTTACACCGTTGAAGAGTTATCGCTGGTGGTGGATTACTGCAACGCGAAGTGGAGCGAAGATCTCACTATGTCGGCTTACCTTCGCCCACAGACTCTTTTCCAGCCAACAAAGTTTCCTGGCTACCTGAAGTCAGCCAACAGCTGGGCCAAAGCTGGGCGTCCACCTCGTATCAACGGAGAGTGGGCACGAGAAGATGGGGTTTTCCGCTCCAGTTTCCAGAACACTGACTACAGCAAAGTCCCGGCAGGTTTCAGAGGAGCAAATTCATGATGAAATTAACGCCGCGTCAGAATGATGTTCTGGATGCCATCGTGCTTTACAAGGACCTAACCGGTTTCCCGCCGACTATTCTGGAGCTTGCTGAATTAATTGGCTGTGCATCACCGAACGCTGCTGCTGAGCATGTGAAGGCGCTAAAGAAAAAAGGTTACCTCTCCATTGCTCCTGGCGCTGCCAGGGGCATTACCGTCGTCAAAACAGAATTGGATGCTGATCCGGTAGCGATCATTAAAGGCCTGCTATCCGGTGGAGACATGGCCAGAGATAACGCTGTTGAATGGCTGAAAAAACAGGGAGTGAGTTTATGAAACTGGTGCTCCCGTTCCCTCCGAGCGTAAACACCTACTGGCGAGCCCCGAACAAGGGGCCGTTAAAAGGCCGCCATCTTATCAGTGAGAAAGGCAGGGCATATCAGAGTGCGGCATGCGCAGCGATAATTGAGCAACTGCGTTGCCTTCCAAAACCATCATCGTCACCAGCTGCGGTGGAGATACTTCTCTTTCCGCCAGATGCACGCCGCCGCGATATCGACAATTACAACAAGGCTCTGTTTGACGCACTTAGTCACGCTGGCATCTGGGAGGATGACAGTCAGGTGCAGCGAATGCTGGTGGAGTGGGGCCCTAAAGTTCCGGGTGGCAGGGTTGAAATAGCGATCACTAAACATCAACCAGCGGTAGGAGTAATAGGGTGAGAGCCATACTGACACCTGAAGTTGCACCAATGTCAGGGGTGGTACTGTTCCGCCCTGGAAACGAGTTGCTGTGGCTTTTTCGTCGTGGACGGGTGGTAATTGAAACACCATCCGAAGCAATCCAGCATTTGCCATCAGGGCTTATTCCAGAAGCACATCAGCCACTGACAGATGATGTCAGTATGGAGGAGCTTTTCCTGAACGAGAGAGTCATTCAGCGTGCTGGTGGACTGAGTAGTCTTGATACCTGGCTTGAACGTAAATTCGAATGTCAGTGGCCCCATAATGAATGGCACTCTAAGGACTTTACGGTAATGCGGCATGCACCCGGAAGCATTCGCCTTTGCTGGGGCTGTGATAACCAGTTGCGTGAACAAACCACTGAAAGACTGGCAGGAATTGCCATGCAGAACCTGGTAAAATGGCTGCTCGAAAGGGTGAATATTATGCTGGGCTTTAATGCAGACCATACCCTGACGCTGCCGGAGTTCTGCTGGTGGATGGTACGTAACGATCTGGCCGACCTTATTCCTGAATCAGTGGCCAATAAAGCCCTCAGGATTAAGCCTGAATCGCATAGCTCAGTGATGCGGGAAAGTGAGATTGTTCCGTCATTACCGGCGACTGAAATCCTCCAGGAGAAAGTTAAGAAGATAGTCTCGGTGAAGGTCGATCCTGAATCACCCGAATCTTTCATGCTGAGGCCAAAGCGCCGCCGCTGGGAGAACGATAAGTACACCCGCTGGGTTAAGTCGCAGAAGTGCAGTTGCTGCAATAACCCGGCAGACGACCCCCACCACCTGATAGGCCACGGGCAGGGTGGAATGGGTACCAAAGCGCATGACCTGTTTGTGATACCGCTGTGCAGAGCGCATCACGATGAGTTGCACGCTGATCCTGTGGCATTTGAAGCGAAGCACGGCGACCAGTTGGTGCTGTTGTTTCGGTTTTTAGATCGTGCGCTGGAAATCGGCGTACTGGCGTAAGTGGAGACGCAACATGATCAATCCTTCAGAAGTTGGCAAATCCGGCGAGATGGTTCGCCTTCGCACTCTCGAAAGCATCTGGGTACAGGGCAAGCTCCGCATGTGGGGTCGCTGGTCGTACATCGGTGGTGGTTCAGGCGGGAACATGTTCAACCAGTTGCTTGCATCCGGAAAAATCACCAAGACCGCAATCAACGATGCGCTGCGCAGAATGAAGAAATCCGGCATCACTAAACCTGAGCTGGAAGCGTACCTGCGCGAAATCCTCGACAGCAAAAACAAAAGTGGCCTGGCGTTCTGCTCTGATGAAGAAGGGTTGAAGGTGGATGGTGTTATTGCTTCAGTCCTCATGAATGACGACTACCGATCCCTCTATGGTGTCATCGTTGACCGTCACCGGCTACGCAAGAGCAAGCTCCAGATGGCGAACGAGCTCAATGCAAAACACCCTGACTGGACCTTGATCACATGCCGCCGCCGCATAGACACTTGGGTAAGTTTGGCAGAATCGATACTGTACGCTCCACTTTGTGACGCGTTTGGCACAAATACCGACAGATTTAAGTTGCAGGGTGAGCAAGAAAGTGCTTAAATTGTGGTAGGCTCGGGACAGTAAAGCGTACTGAGCAATAAAGCAAAACATAAACCCGCCAGCAGTGCGGGTTTTTTTGTGAGCGCGTTGATTGAATGCTTTCGCCAACAAGTACTACAATCGCTTGGTAAAAATACTCAGGAGCGAGCGAATGTACATTCTTGAGCTAATCCAGCCTGGAGATTGTCTTGGTTATCAAGACAGGGACTTAGCAGCAAAACTTGAAAATTTGTTAGGGCACCTCGAATCGGCGTTCTGTGATGCCAATATTGCATTAAATTTTTTTCTTTTAGAGTTTTCAAATGGCCCATCCAAAATTACATCTGAGCAATATCGCCAGGAATTAGAAGAACGTAAAATAATACACCACCAAGTTTGCCAAGAGTTGGGCGATCAGACACATGCAAACTATGACAAAATACGGTTCGAAGTTGATCGGCGTTTCAAAACAGAAAAGTGGAAAAATGGTGAACTTCCTAAAAGCCATCAACATCGAATAAAGTTCTTACATGCAAGAAGCTTTCTTTATGCACTAGATAATATTGATAAGTTTCTGAAGGTTCTTGCCAATTCAGATGGAGCACCACAGCGAATAGCGGAACTTCATTTACAACTGAAGAGTGACTTCCCTGATTTAACAGGTGTGAGAAACACTTCCCATCATATGGAAGATAGAGCTCGTGGCCTTGACGCTCAAAAGGTACCACAACCCCTAAAATTAAAACCGGTTAATGCCGATTTTATCGTTGGTTCTCAGGGGGATTTGATTTTGGATAATCTACATGGGTCAAAATATGGCTGCACTAAGGCAAATGGGTACTATGGAGTAGTCGATGTTTCTCTCGATTCGTTGTTAAAAGTGCAATCAATAATACAAAATGTGTTTGATGCTTTTGAATGGGTTGGCTTCAGACATCACCTCCCAAGGTAAAATTCATAGATAGAATCTGCGAGGCTGCCTACGGGCGGCCTTTTGTTTCCCCTCGTTCCGAGATGACTCTCGGCGATGATTCATTGACTATGTGAATGAATTTGCCGTAACTTATTCTTGTGGTGAATCCTTTCTAAGCGAGAGGGCGTTCCAGTCAACTGCTATCTGCAGGTATGCGCGCGTCTTTGCTGACTGGGGTAGAGTCACCGGGAGGCACCCGGCACCATGACAACAACAATAAGATATTCAAATTCCTTGAGAGCCTGCCATAAACCGCAGGCTTTTTTTTATGGTTTTGCAAACTGCTGCTACGCTTTGAGTTGTGGGAAGTAACTGAGTGCTCTTCGGTTCTCCTTAGCCAATAGTGAATCAGCCGATACAGCTTCACTTCTGAGCATAGGTCCTACTCACACCTACCTTACAAATAGTCAACTCATTAGCCCGCTATAAAAAGCGGGCTTTTTTTATTCCCCTCATAACTGAGAGGATTCACGGCAATAAGAGGGGGACTAGATGTCCGATCCTGTATCTGGCACTACGGTAGCGGCTGGTGGTCTGATGGGGGCCAGCATGTTCGGCCTGGCAACCGGCATAGATTACGGTGTGGTGTTTGGCGCATTCGCTGGTGCGGTATTCTACGTCGCTACGGCGGTTAATATCAGCCGCCTTAAGCTGGTGGGCTACTTCATCACCTCATTCATCTTCGGCGTTATCGGCGCTCCACTGCTTGGCTCTTACTTCTCCAAATGGACGGGGTATAGCGACAGGCCACTCGATGCGCTCGGCGCGGTAATCGTAGCCGCTATTGCTATTAAGCTGCTGACGTTCGTCAACAGTCAGGATTTGGGAAGCCTGTTTGGAATTCTCTCGCGTTTACGTAGTGGAGGGGCCAGCAATGGTAACAAGTGATCCAAGTGCGATGGCAAACGCAATTATCTCTGCTGTTATCGTTATTGCACTGATGTTCTACCAGCGCGGCGGGGCGAGACATCGCCCGCTGATATCGCTGATGGCTTATTTCACGGTGCTGGTATACGCCAGCGTCCCTTTCCGTTATCTGTTCGGCCTGTACCATGAATCCCACTGGTTTGTGGTGATGGTCAATGTCCTGATCTGTGCTGCCGTTCTCTGGGCTCGGGGAAACGTGGCGCGCCTGATTGATGCACTGAGGCACTAATGAACCAATCACAATTTCAAAAGGCGGTAAGTATCAGCAGAGTGATGGGCTTCGTGGCACTGACTTACTTCTGGGAATGCCTGACGGGGATTAAGAATGCAAATTAGTGATAAAGGCCTTGCCCTAATCAAGCAGTTCGAAGGCTGCAAGCTCACCGCGTACCGGGACAGCGTCGGAGTGTGGACGATTGGCTATGGGTGGACTCAGCCTGTCGACGGCAAACCGATCCGCGCCGGGATGACGATTAAGCAGGAAACGGCAGAACGCCTGCTGAAGACAGGACTAGTCAGCTACGAAAGTGACGTGTCCCGCCTGGTTAAAGTCGATCTGACTCAGGGGCAATTCGATGCTCTGGTGTCTTTCACTTACAATCTCGGTGCCCGGTCTTTGTCAACAGCTACGCTCCTGCGAAAACTCAACGCCAGTGATTACGCTGGCGCAGCTGATGAGTTCCTGCGCTGGAATAAAGCTGGTGGTAAAGTCCTGAATGGACTGGCCCGTCGGCGCGAGGCGGAGCGCGCTCTGTTCCTTTCATGATTAGCGCGCTGGTTAAGCGTTACTGGATGCAATTGCTGGTAGTGGTCCTAATTGGTGTGTTGACGTTCTTCGTCAACCGATACCGAGACAATGCTATCACCTACAAAGACCAGCGCGATAAAGCCACCAAAGCTCTCAACCTGGCTAACTCCACGATCAAAGATATGCAGGTGCGCCAGCGAGATGTTGCTGCGCTGGATGCCAAATACACCGGAGAACTGGCTGATGCCAAAGCTACTATCGATCAGCTTAAGCGCGATGTTGCTTCTGGCAAGCGTCGGATGCAGCTCAACGCAAACTGTCCCGCGAACGGAACGACCAGCACCGGCGGCCTGGGCGATGCTACCGGCCCCCGACTTACTGACTCCGCTGAACGGGATTATTTCAACCTCAGAGAGCGAATCGTCACAGTGACGAAGCAGGTCGGCTATCTGCAGGAATACATTCGCACGCAGTGCCTGAAATAGTGAATACACCAATGCCTTAAGGATGTGCTAAAGAAAACCGCTTTTCTTCAGTTTTTTAGCCAATAAGTAATTAGTGATTGCTGCAAGAGAAATCCCAACAATCCATGGCACAGCTGAATCAAGCATTAGCGAGTTGTTCACGTTAATGCTGACGGTGATGCAGGCAAAGGTATTTGTTAAAACAAACCACGCAAAAAGAATCTGCTTCATTTGGTTATCTCCATGTGTTTCATCCCAGCAATATCCATCTACAAGCCAGCAAAAGCAAGTTGGCGCATAACAAAGCGTGGCAGGCGAACTGCCAGAAACCAAAATTAGCGAGGTCCAAGTGATCGCAACCATCGGAACAATTCTTGTTTGGACTCTAATCGTTGTTGCGGCAGCCGCTGGGCTGTTTTTCGCATTCATCGGCTTTATGTTTTTTATCAGCTGGCCTAAGTGACACTAAGTGTTAGCCATTACAAAGCCTATCTGCGGGTGGGCTTGATAATGCCGTAGCGTTTCAAAAGCGCCAATGTGATTGCCAGACAAAATGTTTTAACGATCTGGTTAATTGATGGCGCGATGGCAATGGCAAAAGAAATATCTAATTCTGAAAACATGTTACCTCCTGTAGAAACGAGGCAGGGGAATTCCTGCTTCCATAGTGGTCTCTAAAGGCATTCGTTGGATATCCAACGCTGTTAGACAGAAGAGACCATCACAAAGTGATAGTTAAATACTATCCCCAGCAGCGGATATTCCTTCTGATATCCCCACAAGCGGATAAAGAGGCTCTCAATGTCCGATATCTGCCAAATTACGCTAACAATCCAAACAGGCGAAACCTTCAAGGGCAAAAATGTCTCAACCTCAGACTGAGTTGTTAGACGGTTTCGTTATGCTCGGTGCAGTAACGATAGAGGGAATGGGGCGACAGGGTAAAGCCAATCTACCTGACCGATCACGATATCGACGTTATGGACCGCCAGACGAAGAAAGACATCCTGGCGCATAACAAAGCGTGGCAGGCTAACTGCCAGAGTGAAATAAATATATCCCCTCGTGAAGATAGTAATTAATCCTCTTAAGGGGATATGTTTTTTATCGTGAGATAAATTTAATGCACTCAATAATCGCGGTGGCAACAGTAACGGTGTTTGCTCCGTTAGCTATCCAGGCGCTTAAACCTGATTTCTTGAGCTTTCGGGCTAAGGTTTCAGGTTTCGGGTCTTCTTTTTTTTGGGTTTCTTCAATCAAAAGACGTAATTTTTGAATGTTAACACCCTGCTTAAAGAAAGCTAAAACTTCTTCAGGCACACCTGAATCAAGCTCCATCGCTTTGCCATTGCCTTGAAAAATGGAGCCATGTGATTCGATGTCTACATCACCTGAAGCTTTAATTCCAACACCATTATCAATAAAAACATTACCAAAAAGTCTAGCTTTGACCATATCGATTATCTCTTAGTTAATGCTGTGTGGGGTTTCAGTAATAATTTATTACTGAGATTAAAAATTCTACCCTATCCGCAATGCAAGATCCTTTCTGGATTTTTGCATAAATGATAAATCGCTGGAGTTGCGATGAATGTCACAATTAACGGTGTCCAGTATGCTCCCGTCTATAATTCTTATGCTCGTATTGGTATAGCCATAACCACGCATAATCGCGCTAACGCCCTGAGCCGCGCACTAATTCAACATTTGCAATTTTTACCTACCGGCGCGCTGGTGGTTGTTATTGATGATGGTTCAAAACCTGCGGCGGTAGTGCCCGACGGCGTTCAGCTGCTTCGCCATGAAACATCACTCGGGATTGTAGCTTCGAAGAACGCCAGCCTGTCAGCCCTGATGGATGCCGGGTGCGAGCATCTTTTTCTGTGGGATGATGATGCCTGGCCCATCGCCGATAACTGGCATCTTCCCTACATCGAATCACCCGAGCCACACCTGGCTTACCAGTTCCTTGATCTTGCTGGCCAGAATAAGCTCAATGACCTTTCGGTGCTTTACCGTGACGATCAGCATGTGGCGTACACCGGGCAGCGCGGCGTGATGTTGTATTACCACCGTAGCGCCATCGAGAAGGTGGGTGGATTTGATCCGGTATACGGTCGCGGCATGTACGAACACAGCGACCTTGCCCTGCGCATTCATAACGCTGGATTGACTACGTGGGCTTATGCCGATGTGAAAGGCTCCGAAAAGCTGATCCATTCTCTCGATGAACATGAAGCGGTGGAACGTTCAGTACCGAGGCCCGACCGCCAGGCGCTGGTGGAACGTAATGTTAAGATCCACAACGAACGACGTGATACCGGCTTTACCGGTTACGTTGAATATCGGCGTCAGCGCGATGTGGTTATCACTACGTTACTGACCAGCCAGCCAGACCCGCAGCGCGGTAAGAAAATGGCGGCCGCACCTGACATGCTGACCAGGTGGGCTGCCTCGCTTCGAAATTGTGGCCGTATCGCACTGGTGGATGAACTACAGACGGCACCGGCAGACGTTGAGCTGTATCGCGTTCCTGACGTGAAGATGAATGTCTACTTCCGGCGCTGGCTTCACATCTGGCAGCATCTACGCGAACACCCTGAATACCGGTTCGTCTGGTGTACTGATGGTACCGATGTAGAAATGCTTCGAGCGCCGTGGGAAGAAATGGAGCCCGGAAAGGTATATGTCGGTTCTGAACCGAAGACCTACGCCGACACCTGGGCGAAACAGAATCATCCTGAGCGCATCTATCAGGAATTCATTGAAGCGCACCGCAATAATGTGATGCTTAATGCTGGTCTGCTGGGTGGCACCCGCGCTGATGTAATGGCGTTCGCTCACAGCATCATCCGTCTTTACTACCGGATCGAGAGCTATCGTTTTTGGAAGAAAGAACAGGCTGGCGCCGCGGTGGGTGACATGCTGGCGTTCGGCATTGTTGCGCAGTCATTCGCTGAAAGGTTGGTCACTGGGCCATTGGTTCATACAGTGTTCAAAACTGATGGTATTGGAAAAGAAAACGCGTGGTGGCGTCATAAATGATGAGAGGTTTCTATGACTTTAGAGTATCGCATTGAACAACTGGAACAGAAGATGAAAGCTATTGAGGCCCGACACGCCTTGGAGGATGAAGAAATCGCTCGAGTAAAAGCGGCCATTTCACAGGCCGCAAAAAAAGGTATAGAGGATTTACTTATTGAGCAGCCGAAGTGATTCATTAAGAACATCTGCAACAGCGCTGTTTTGTCCAAATTTTTGGATGTTGTTATTGATTTCGCTCTCTATTGCAGCAATTTCGTTAGGGTGCATTTTCTGTACTAGTATTTTAATCAAATACTCTGCACCTCCCATACGATATTGAAGTACCTGAATATCTTCTTTGATTTTGTCTATTTCATTTTGTGACACAAGCATTGTCCTTTTCAGAGGTAATCAACCATCCCTCTTTTTTTAAGTGCATCAGTGTCCAACCACTGATGGGTTGAACGTACACAATAAACAAGGCTAAAGCAAAGTAACATCCTGTGACCTGCTCCCCGTTGATTAGTACACCCCGATGTTAGTAATGTCTTCATAAGCCACATGAGGACATCCCCATGAAGAAGCGTTTTTCCGACGAACAGATCATCAGTATTCTCCGCGAAGCCGAAGCTGGGGTACCCGCCCGTGAACTCTGCCGCAAGCATGCCATTTCCGATGCCACGTTTTACACCTGGCGTAAGAAGTATGGCGGTATGGAGGTGCCTGAAGTTAAGCGCCTGAAGTCGCTTGAGGAAGAGAACACCAGACTCAAGAAGCTGCTTGCCGAAGCCATGCTGGATAAAGAGGCGCTTCAGGTGGCTCTTGGGCGAAAGTACTGACGACAGACCAGAAGCGGGAAGCCGTGATGTTGATGTGTGATGCGACCGGTCTGTCGCAACGTCGTGCCTGCAGGCTTACAGGTTTATCCCTGTCGACCTGCCGCTATGAGGCTCACCGTCCGGCTGCTGATGCGCATTTATCAGGGCGCATCACTGAGCTGGCACTGGAGCGCAGGCGTTTTGGCTACCGTCGTATTTGGCAGTTGCTGCGCCGTGAAGGGCTTCATGTTAATCATAAGCGCGTGTACCGGCTTTATCACCTCAGTGGCCTGGGCGTAAAACGCAGAAGACGTCGTAAAGGGCTGGCAACAGAACGTCTGCCGCTGCTCCGTCCGGCGGCGCCCAATCTGACCTGGTCGATGGATTTCGTCATGGACGCACTTTCCACCGGTCGCAGGATCAAGTGTCTTACCTGCGTCGATGATTTCACAAAGGAATGCCTGACGGTCACTGTTGCCTTTGGGATTTCAGGCGTTCAGGTCACGCGTATTCTGGACAGCATTGCACTGTTTCGAGGCTATCCGGCGACGATAAGAACTGACCAGGGGCCGGAGTTCACTTGCCGTGCACTGGATCAATGGGCCTTTGAGCATGGTGTTGAGTTGCGCTTAATCCAGCCGGGCAAGCCAACGCAGAACGGATTTATTGAGAGCTTTAACGGACGATTTCGCGATGAATGTTTGAATGAGCACTGGTTCAGCGATATCGTTCATGCCAGGAAAATTATTAATGACTGGCGGCAGGATTATAACGAATGCCGCCCGCACTCCACGCTGAATTATCAGACACCGTCTGAATTTGCAGCGGGCTGGAGAAAGGGTCATTCTGAGAATGAAGATTCCGACGTTACTAACTGAGTGTTGTATCTAATCGTGGGGGCAGGTCACCTGATATAAAGACAGTAGCCGCCTTCGTGCGGCTTTTTAATTGGAGATTCGCTGGTGGCTGAAGACATAAAGTTTGTGGTGGTCGGCCATCACACCCGCTTAGGACAAGCGCAACGTCTTGCCGCGTTGCTGAATGCTCATCTGCTTATTGATGACGGTGACCACGGTGCGAACTGGAATCACCGACGCGCGCTTGAATGGGCTGATGAGCAACCTTGCCGGGTGGTTGTGCTGGAAGACGATGCGATGCCCGTTCCTTGGTTTGCAGAGCTGGTGGTCGACTGGCTGACCCGCTTCCCTGACGACATGCTGAGCCTTTATCTCGGTACTGGCCGCCCGCCGCAGTACCAGATGCAGATAGCCGAACGGCTGATTATTGCTGATAAGACTCAGGCTGACTACATCACTCTGCCGCGACTGATACACGGGGTGTGCTATAGCGTACCTCCGCAACATATCAACCGCGTGCTGTCTCGATGGGATAACAGTAAGCCCGCTGATTATGCAGTGGGTGATGCTTGGGGCGGTTCAGTGGTCTATCCGTGTTATTCGCTGGTGGATCATGCAGATGGTGAACCGGTTGAACGTCATCCTGACTCAGTACCACGTACAGAACGCCGTCGAGCTTGGCGAACAGCCTGAAAAACCGGCCTATTGGCCGGTTTAATTAGTTTTATCTTTTGCTGTCTGGAGTCCGTTTTACTGGCTCCCATGTTGCACCAGGTTTTGAAGTTGGTGGTGCCCTATGGTTATCAGGAATGGTTGTGTAATTATCGGTTTGGCCGCCACGCGGACCGCGTTCACGATATACACCGCCATCACGTCCACTAGACTGGCCAGGTTTCAAACCCATAAATACCTCCACGAAATTAACCACAAAAGCGTGGCAAATACACTTTGCAGTAAGAATTTACGTTTTCAACGTGGCGATGACTCAATTTTTTAGGAGTGTTAATGCCATCACAAATACCGCGAGCATGCCGCAAGCGTGGCTGCCCTGGCACAACCACAGACCGCTCAGGCTATTGTCCCAGACACCTTAACGAAGGCTGGCAGCAGCATCAGCGAGGACAGAGCAGGCATCAGCGAGGTTATGGCTGCAAGTGGGACAGGCTGCGCCCAATCGTTCTCGACAGAGATAAATACCTTTGTCAGGAATGCCTGCGAAATGGAAAGTATACACCCGCTGAGGCGGTGGACCACATCACCGCCAAAGCAAATGGGGGGACCGATGACCTGTCCAACCTCGAAAGCCTCTGCAAGCCCTGCCACAGGGCGAAAACAGCGGTCGAAAGACTCAAATGACATCCATTATCATTTGAATCGACCGAGGGGGAGGGCGGGTTGAAAGTTCAGGAACGACGCGCCAAAGGACCGCCGCCTAACCTCTTTTCACATCGCCGCAGGTTAGAAATCTTTTTATGGGGTCCCCCATTCGATGATTAATAGGAGTTTTCGATTATGTCTGGACCACCGAAAACCCCGACCCATCTACGTTTGGTGAGGGGTAACCCATCTAAACGCCCTATCAATGAGAACGAACCAAAACCCCCTTCAGGGGTACCCCCAACGCCGAAGCATTTCGACAAGCAGGGGAAATACTGGTTTAAACGGATGGCCGACGAGCTTGATGCTATCGGTGTGATGTCTCAGCTGGACGCCAGAGCCCTTGAGCTGCTGGTTGAGGCTTATACCGAATACAGGCATCACTGCGACACGCTTGAAGTTGAGGGCTACACCTACCGGACCGAAACGCAGAGCGGGGATGTGCTGATCAAGGCTCACCCCGCCGCCATCATGAAAGCTGATGCCTGGAAACGTCTGCGCGCCATGCTCGGTGAGTTTGGCATGACGCCAGCCAGCCGTTCTAAGGTGAATGCCAACGGTCCTGATGCGGTTGATCCGCTGACCGAGTTTATGAAAGCGAGGGATTAATGGCTAAGGTTGCAGAAGGCATCCGCTACGCCGAAAGGGTGGTGGCGGGGGAAATTATTGCCTGTGAGTATGTGCGCCTTGCCTGTCAGCGTTTTCTTGACGATCTGGCAAACGGCGAAGAGCGCGGTATTTTCTTCAGTGAGCCGCGCGCGCAGCACATTCTGAATTTCTATAATTTTGTGCCTCACGTAAAAGGCGCGCTGGCAGGGCAGCCTATTGAGCTGATGGACTGGCACGTTTTCATCCTGATTAATATTTTTGGTTTCGTTATCCCGCTGGTTAACGAAGAAACGGGAGAAACCGTCCTGCGTAACGACGGCAGCGGTCGTCCAGTAATGGTTCGTCGCTTCCGTACAGCAGATGTTGAGGTGGCCCGTAAAAATGCCAAATCAACTCTTTGCTCCGGCGTGGGGCTTTATATGGCTGGTGCCGACGGCGAGGGCGGTGCGGAGGTTTATTCCGCTGCAACTACCCGTGACCAGGCGCGAATTGTTTTTGAAGACGCGAAGAATATGGTCAAGAAGGCGAAAGCCACTCTTGGGCGGATCTTCGAATTCAACAAGCTCGCTATCTACCAGGAGCAAACTGCCTCCAAGTTCGAGCCATTATCATCAGATGCGAACAACCTCGATGGTCTGAACATCCACTGCGCCATCGTCGACGAGCTGCATGCTCACAAAACCCGTGACGTCTGGGACGTTCTGGAGACGGCAACCGGCGCGCGTCTGCAATCGCTGCTTTTCGGTATCACCACCGCCGGTTTCAACAAAGAGGGCATCTGCTACGAATTGCGTGATTACGCCATCAAGGTGCTGCGTGGTCTGGTAAAAGACGATACGTTTTTTGCCATCATCTACACCTTAGATGAAGGTGACGATCCCTTTGATGAAAAAGTCTGGCAGAAGGCGAATCCGGGGCTGGGTATCTGTAAGCGCTGGGATGACCTGCGCCGCCTGGCTAAAAAAGCGAAAGAGCAGGTTTCGGCCAGGATTAACTTTTTCACCAAGCACATGAATATCTGGGTTACCGCTGAGTCGGCCTGGATGGACATGATGAAATGGGATAAATGCGAGTTTATCGCCCCGCTGCACGAGCTTAAAACCTATCCCTCCTGGGTGGGCGTTGACCTGTCAAACAAAATTGATATCTGTGCGGCCGCTAAAGTCTGGCGCGCACCGGATGGACATGTTCATGCGGATTTTAAATTCTGGCTACCGGAAGGACGCCTTGAGAAATGTTCACGCCAGATGGCAGAGCTTTATCGTAAATGGGCCGAGATGGATAAGCTGATCCTTACCGATGGGGATGTAATCGACCATGCTCAGATTAAGGAAGAGCTACAGGTGTGGGTTGCTGGCGAGAGTCTGAAAGAAATTGGCTTCGATCCGTGGAGTGCGACGCAGTTCAGCCTCGCTCTCGCAGAGGAAGGGCTGCCGCTGGTGGAAGTACCGCAGACGGTTCGCAATTTCTCTGAGGCCATGAAAGAGGTCGAGGCGCTGGTATACGGTGGCCGTTTCCATCACAGCGATCACCCGGTAATGAACTGGATGATGTCTAACGTAACCGTCAAACCCGACAGGAACGAAAACATTTTTCCGAACAAGTCCACACCAGAGGCCAAGATTGATGGCCCAGCGGCATTGTTTACTGCAATGAGCCGCGTTCTGGTTAACGGTGGCAACGACCAGCAGGATCTCTCCGGATTCTTCAATAATCCAATCATGGTAGGTTTCTGATGAAAAAAAACAAACAGCCAGGCAGGGTGAAAAGTGCCCTGCTTAACTGGCTCGGTGTGCCTATCAGCCTGACTACCGGCACGTTCTGGGAGGAATGGTTTGGTACCAGCAGCAGCGGAAAGGTGGTAACGGCCGATAAAGCCATCCAGCTATCGGCCGTGTGGGCATGCGTAAGACTGTTAAGCGAGTCCATTTCAACCCTTCCGCTGAAAATATACGTTCGACAGCCTGACGGTTCGCGTAAAGTGGCAACCAATCATCCGGCCTATTCGATACTTTGTCGCCGACCCAATTCAGAAATGACACCATCACGCTTTATGTTGATGGTGGTCGCCAGTATTTGTCTGCGCGGGAACGCCTTCATTGAGAAGAAATTCATCGCAAATCGCCTTGTATCGCTGGTGCCTTTGCTGCCGCAGAACATGGTGGTTAAACGTCTCACTACCGGGTCGCTGGAATACAAATACACCGAAAACGGTAGCGAACGCGTCATTTCCGTCAAAAATATCATGCACATTCGTGGATTCGGTCTGGATGGTGTTTGCGGCATGATGCCAATGAAAACAGGCCGCGATGTGATCGGGTCTGCAATGGCGGTAGAAGAGTCTGCGGCAAAAATATTCGAGCAAGGGTTACAAAGCTCTGGCTTCCTGACAGCGGAACAAGCATTAAATGATGAGCAGAGGGAAAGGCTCCGGGAGTACATGGCAAAGTTCACCGGTTCAAAGAACGCCGGAAAAATAATGGTGCTGGAGGGAGGGCTAAAGTACCAGGGCGTTACCATGAATCCTGAAGACGCCCAGATGCTGGAAAGCCGCTCTTTCAGTATTGAAGAAATCTGTCGCTGGTTTCGCGTGCCGCCTTTCATGGTTGGACACACCACAAAACAAAGCAGTTGGGCATCAAGCCTGGAAGGCATGAACCTGCAGTTCCTGACTCATACACTTCGACCACTGCTGGTGAATATTGAGCAGGAAATTGGCCGGTGCTTACTCGACAGTGACGATGAAGTGTTTGCAGAATTCTCTGTTGAAGGTCTACTGCGAGCGGATAGTGCCGGTCGCGCGGCATACTATACCAGCGCGCTTCAAAATGGCTGGATGTCCCGTAATGACGTTCGTCGTCTTGAGAACATGCCGCCGATTGAAGGGGGCGACATTTACACCGTTCAGCTCAACCTGACGCAACTGAAAAATCTCGAAAGCAGCAACCCTGCAGTTCAGGCCCTTGCCCTGCGAGAGCTGCATAACCACGTATTCCCCGACATTTCCTTTGAACAATCTCCGCTGAAACAGGCCGCTTAGGAGCACTTTCCTGATGAGCAAAAAACAACTTCCGGTAGCACCGGCGGGTCGCCCCTGCGCGCGCGTTACCTGTGAAACATTACCGTCTGCACTGGACCGCTGGGACGGTGGGATCAAAGCGGCAGGCACCGACGATAACAGCATTTCTGTTTTTGATGTTATCGGGCAGGACTACTGGGGCGAAGGGGTAACAGCTAAACGTATTGCCGGTGCGCTTAGGGCGATGAACGGCGCCGACGTCACGGTGAACATCAACTCACCGGGCGGAGACATGTTCGAAGGTCTGGCTATTTATAACCTGCTCCGCGAATACGAAGGCCGTGTAACGGTGAAGGTGCTGGGCATTGCCGCCAGCGCAGCCTCGATAATTGCGATGGCCGGGGATGATATTCAGATTGGCCGCGGTGCCTTTTTGATGATCCACAACTGCTGGGTATACGCGATGGGAAACCGCCATGACTTTGCTGAACTGGCACAGTCACTGGAGCCATTCGATACCGCAATGGCTGATATCTACGCGGCACGCTCCGGCCTTGATATGGCCGCTGTACAGAAGCTGATGGACGCGGAAAGCTATATCGGTGGCAGTGATGCTGTGGCGAAGGGACTGGCAGACAGCCTGCTTTCTGCTGATGCGGTCAGCGACGGCGACGAATCGCCTGCTGCCGCGCTTCGCAAACTTGATGCATTGCTGGCCAAGACCAACACACCGCGCTCTGAGCGCAGAAAACTCATTAAAGCCTTATCCGGTGGCATGCCTGGCGCTGTCACCACTCACGACGGTACGCCGGGCGCTGCCGAAGACATCAAACCCGAAACCATCAATTCACTTGAAAACGCCCTGGCGGCGCTAGTCAAATAAGGACCCTTTATGTCTGAAGTAAACGATATTCTGAAAAAAGTCACTGCCAGCATTGAAGAGGCAACCGGCAAGTTCAACGCGAAAGCAGAAGACGCGCTTCAGGAGGCGCAGAAATCCGGCAAGCTGTCAGAAGAAACAAAGGCAGCCGTTGATAAAATGGCTTCTGAGTTCAACGCCCTTCGCGAAGCAGAAAAAACGCTGAAGGCAGCAATGGGCGAACTGGAGCAACATGTCGCCCAGATGCCGCTGGCAAACGCGAAGCAGGTTGTTGAATCCATCGGTCAGCAGGTGATCTCCGCTGAAGCACTGAAAACATTCGCTGCAAGTGTTGAAGGAAATAAACGTGTCAGCGTTCCGGTAAAAGCCGCAATGATTTCCACAGATGTTCCAGGCAATATCGTCGCACCAGACCGTTTGCCTGGCATTGATGTTTCACCAAAACAGCGCCTTTTCATTCGTGATTTGATTGCGCCAGGCACTACTGCATCAAACACCATCTACTGGGTCCAGCAGACAGGCTTCACAAACAATGCCAAAGCGGTGGCGGAAAACACTACCAAACCGTACAGCGATATTGAGTTTGCAGAAAAAATCACACCAGTACGCACAATCGCACACCTGTTTAAAGCATCTAAACAGATTCTTGATGATTTTGCTCAGTTGCAGTCGCAGGTAGATGCAGAGATGCGCTTCGGCCTGAAATATGTAGAAGAGCAGGAGATTTTGTTTGGCGATGGCACTGGCGCGCATCTTGAAGGCATCATTCCTCAGGCTTCAGCGTTCAGCCCTGCATTCACCGTTGAACAGCAGAACGGGATTGACGATCTGCGTCTGGCAATGTTGCAGGCGCAGCTGGCGCGTTTCCCAGCATCCGGTCACGTGCTTCACTTCATCGATTGGGCGCGGATTGAGCTGACAAAGGACAGTCTGGGTCGTTACATCCTGGCTAACCCGGCGGGGCTGACTGGACCGACACTGTGGGGGCTACCGGTAGTTGCCACAGAAGCGGCAGCCTTCCAGGGTAAATTCCTGACCGGTGCTTTCAGTGCTGGCGCGCAAATCTTCGACCGCGAAGAAACGAATGTCGTTATTTCGACAGAGAACGCCGATGACTTCGAGAAAAACATGATCACCATTCGTTGTGAAGAGCGTCTGGCGCTTGCCGTCAAACGTCCTGAAGCGTTCGTGTATGGTTCGTTCAGCACTGGCGCAGGCAGCTGACAAACACTGCGGCCTCCGGGCCGCTTTTTACAGGTGGAATTATGAAATTAATCGCCCTAAAACCGATTTACTTCGCTGGTACTGTATTAATTGAAGGTAATCGACTGGAAACGCAGGAACAACATGGTCGCGAACTCATTAAAAAAGGTTACGCGAAGATCGACGAAACCGATAATCCTGAGCAGCCTGAGCAGCCTGAGCAGCCTGAGCAGCCTGAGCAGCCTGAGCAGCCTGAGCAGCCTGAGCAGCCTGAGCAGCCTGAGCAGCCTGAGCAGCCTGAGCCAAAAGTAGATAAAAAGGCGAAAAAATAATGCTCGATCTTGATGTGGTGAAACAGCACTGCCGCATTGATACCGATTTTTCCGGAGACGATGCCCTGCTGACTTTATACACCGGTGCGGCGGCGCGTTACGTCCAGACATGGACAAGGCGAACGCTCTATGAAAATCAAAGTTCCCCTGGCTACGCAGACGACCCGGACCCGATTCTTCTTAATGACGATGTGAAGGCGGCCATGTTACTGCTGATCGGACACTGGTACGCGAATCGTGAATCTGTCGTTATCGGTGAGACTGTGGCTCAGGTTCCTTTAGCTGTGGAATCTCTTCTTCAGCCTTACAGGATATATGGCCTATGAGTTCATTGCGTGCTGGCGAGCTTGATAAACGCATTGTACTTCAAAAACTCGAAAGTCAGCGAGGGCAACTGGGTGAGCCGCTTCCCGGGGAGCCAGCTGTGGTTGCTACTGTTTGGGCCAAGGCTGAGAATGTTTCTAACAGAAAAATCCGCACATTGGATCAACAACAGGTTGTTGAAACCTGGTTGTTCACTATCAGGGTGCGTTCAGACGTCCAGACTGACTGGAAAATAGCGTGGAATGAGGATGTCTATACCGTTCGCGCCGTTGACCGTAGCAAGTCGGATCGATGTGTAATAACGGCTGAACGGGATATACGACATGATAGAACAGGCAATTAAAATTTCGCTTGAGCGTCTTACCGGGATGGCTGTTTATCCTCTTCTGCTGCCAGACAGCGAGCAAAGCGGTATTACTTTCCAACGGATATCAGACCCGGAAATTGAAACCGGAATGGTGCGAACAGGACTTATTGCTGGCCGTTTTCAAATATCTCTGTACAAAGTGGATGACTATACCGGGCTGGTAAAACTGGATAAGGCTATCTGGTCTCACTGGAAAGGTATTGTCCACGGAGAGCTTGAAGGTTATCCGGTTCAGTACATTCAGCGTGGAAATATACTTCAGGACAAAACAACTCTTACCAGCAATAAGGTCCAGTACAGGCTTACCAGAGACTTCGTGCTTTATTTTTATGAGGAATCATCATGATCCGCATGGAAGTAAAAGGACTTCAGGAACTTGAACGTCAGCTGCTCGCCCTAGGTGAAAAGGTTGGTACTCAGGTTTTGCGGGATGCCGGGAAAGCTGCTCTTGAGCCTGTTCTGGAGGATATGAAAGCGCATGCTGGATATGACGAATCGGCAAAAGATGAGCACATGCGCGATTCTATAAAAATCCGCTCCTCTTCTTCGAAAGCTAAAGGAAATGCGGTTGTTTATCTCCGCGTTGGCCCGAGCAAAAAACACTTCATCAAAGCGCTGGCACAGGAGATGGGCACCGTGAAGCAGGTCGCCAGTCCCTTCATTCGTCCGGCGCTCGATTATCAGAAAGCAAAAGTTCTGCGCATCCTTGCGATAGAAATACGCGACCGCATTGAAAACCACCGGTAGCGCTCGCTGCCACCTTCAAAGAGAGAGAGATTATGGCTGATAAAACTTCGCCAGAGTACGCGATGCTGCCTGCTGGCACCGTTGTTATGTGGGGTGCTGCGGGCAGCGACGTAGCAACAATGAAACCGCTCATCAACTGTAAAGCGCTGGGCGCTACAGGTCAGACTGGCAGTTTTGTGGACTGCACCACCCTGATTGATACCAGCAAACAGTTTATTTCCGACCTGCCTGAAGGCCCGGAAAAATCACTGGGCTTCATCGACGATCCGGCCAACCAGGACTTTGCCGATTTCCTCAACGCCGCAGAGAACCGTGAAACCGTACAGTTTTACGTTGAGCTGCCGAACGGGCGAACGGCAAACATGATCCTGGCCCTGTCTGGCTGGCAGATGAATGAAATCACCGCTCCGGCAAGTGAAGTCATTCAGATCACCGTTCAGGGTAAACAGAACAACATCGTCTGGGGTACGGCTGCAGGCAGCTGATCCATAACATTCTTCATTGGCCGCTTTCTGGCGGCCTTTAACTTTTTCATATTCAGGAAAAATTATGTCTACCATCGACGTCTCTGCTCTGAAATCAGCTCTGCTGAAACCTAAAAACGCAATTGTTACTGCCGAAATTTTTGGAACAACCGTTTATCTTCGCCGCATGACTGCAGGCGAACTCATTGATCATGAAGAAGCGCTGCGTGACAGCCAGATTGCCGAAGATGCCCGTAAAGCCTCAGAGCTTAGCGTGCAGCTGATTGTCGACTGCCTGGTTCAGCCTGACGGCAGCTCAATCGCAACGGAAGACAAGCCCACCGCAGCAGAACTGCTGCAGGCGCATGACAACGTGGCCCTGCTGGACGCTATTGCAACCGTCAAAAAACATGCCCTGGGCAAGCTTGAGGATGCGGAAAAAAACTAACCAGCTCGCCCTGGCTTGAGCTTATTTTCTGGCTGGCCGACCGCTGGGGCGAGCCCGATCCGTCAAAGATAGCTTCACTCCCGGTAGACACTCTCTACCACTGGCGCGCGTATTTCCTTCGTTCCGGTGCTATCAGCCGTCCTGGCGAGGAGAGTGGGCCACTTCCTGAAACCCCGCCTCCCGCTGTTGTCAGTAAAGTTGACGATCAGTGTGCGGCCGTAATGAGAGCGTTAATGTAATGGCTGACGTTGCCTCCCTTGCCGTCGGGCTGCATCTCAACGCAGCCAATTTTAAATCTCAGTTGATGGGTGCCTACGGTGATGCTGAGAACTCATCAAAGCGCTTCAACCGTAACGCACAGGAAGATGCTAAAAAGACAGATGAAGCTTATTCCCGGATGGGTAAAACCATTGCAGGTGTTGCTGGCCGCCTGGCAGGATTTGCCGGTGCCGGTTTATCACTTGGTGCCATCATTACTACCACGCGTGAATACGGGCAGGCCCTGTCCGATCTTTCTGCCATCACTGGTGCGACGGGAGCCCAGTTAAAGACGCTTGATGAAGCAGCTCAGGAAATGGGGCGAAGCACAGAATATAGTGCGAGCCAGGCGGTTGAAGCCCTGAAGTTGATGGCATCAGCTAAGCCTGAACTTCTTCAGACAGCAGATGGGCTTACGGCTGCGACAAAAAGCGCGCTTACACTTGCTCAGGCTGCAGGTTCAACATTGCCTGATGCAACCCGTACTCTGGCTCTTTCACTTAATCAGTTCGGAGCAGGTGCTCAGGAAGCTGACCGTTATATCAACGTGCTGGCAGCTGGTGCCAAGTTCGGGGCATCTGAAATTGCAGATACAGCCGCAGCCATCAAAAATGGCGGTGTGGCCGCTGCACAGGCAGGAGTCGGTTTTGAAACGCTGAACGCAGCGATTCAGGTTCTTGCAGAGCGTGAAATTAAAGGAGGTGAGGCAGGTACTGCGTTGAGAAACGTGATCCTGTCCCTTGAGAAAGGCACTGACAAAACACTGAAACCTTCAGTCGTAGGTCTCAGTGGCGCACTGGAGAACTTGTCGAAGAAAAATCTTTCTACCGCACAGGCTGTAAAACTTTTCGGTGTTGAGAATATCAATGCGGCCTCCGTGCTGGTGGACAATCGCAGCAAACTTGATGCATTAACACAGGCCCTCACCGGAACCCAGACTGCTCATGAACAGGCCGCTATTCGCGTGAATAACCTGAATGGCGACATCATGGGGCTGACCAGTGCGTTTGAAGGCATGATCATTAAGATAGGCCAAAGCAGTACCGGCCCACTGCGTTCAGGTATTCAGTCAGTAACCGATGGAATAAACCTGCTCACCGATAATTTCAATGCTGTTGCAAGCGTAGCCTTGTACACATTGATCCCCGTTCTCTCGACAAAACTAACTGCAGGTCTTCGCGAAAACGTAAGCGCCTGGCAACAAAATCAGGCAGCCGTAAAAGCTGCGGCTGCTGCCCAGGCTGACGGTGCACGCAAAACGCTTGAAGCAACTGCCGCCACACTTAAGCGAAATGATGCCGAGTTTGGGTACTACCGCCAGATGGAAAAGACCGCCAGGCAACAAGGCCTGAACGTTAATTACCAGGGCGAGTTTAACCGGTTAATTCGAGAAGAGACCGAGCAAACGAATCTGGCAACCCGGGCGAAAATGCAACTGGCTGCAGCAAATCGCCAGGTCTCAGTATCTGCGCGGGCTGCCTCGGTTGCAGTTGGGCTTGCCCGCGGGGCATTAGCACTGGTTGGTGGACCGTTCGGCGCTGCAATGCTGGCAGGTTCGGCGCTCCTGTATTTTCATCAGCAGGCGAAGGATGCCCGGCAGTCAGCAATTAACCTCAAGGATGCTGTAATTGAGACTACTGCTGCACTGATGCAGATGTCTGATAAACAGCTGGCAGTTAAGCAGATTGACCTGCAGGACCAGTATGAAAATCAGATCACCCAGCGTAACCAGCTGATCAAGGAGATTCAGGACGCAGACAGCAGGCTTGATAGCCTCGGTGGTTTTGACCCATTCCGACAGAAAAAAGGCGTAGAGGACAGCAAAAAACGCGCTGAAGCTGATCTCGAATCTGTGAATAAGGGGTTAGAAACAACACAGTCTAATCTTGAGAACGTCAGCAAGGCGCGATTTTTAGTCCAGACAGGGATTGCAGATCAAGCTAAATCGCTCGCTAATGACATCAAAACCATTACGGCTCAGACAGCGAAAGCCGGTGAAGGTGTTACCACGCCGTGGACTGGAGAAGATACTGAGAAAGCCAAAAAGGAAACGGTTAATCAGTACCTTCAGTTGCGCAGGGAAATCGAAGAAGCTCACGCAACCAGCCTTGGCAGAATCGACCTGCAGGAAAGGGCCAGCCGGGAAAAACTTATTGCCGCAGCTCGAAAAAATGGGGCAAGTGAGCAGGACCTGCAGCGCGCGCTGCTGATGAATACCGAGAACTACCAGAAGCAACGCACAGAACTTGTCGAGCAGTACTCACCCGCGCGCTCGGCAATCAATCAGGAAAAGGAAGCAAGTCAGGAGCTGAAGTCGCTTCTTGATGCCCGTCTGCTTACTGAAAAGGAGTATATGGCTGCGCGTGTCACCCTTTCACAGGAGACATCGCGACAAATCCTACAGGCACAGGCTAATGCTATTTCAGCACCACGTCTTGAGCTTGCCGGGGACGTTGATCCACTTGCCCAGCAAAGGAATCAACTCGTACAGCAGCAAAGCCTGATCGAGACCTACTATCGCAATGGCGCTGTAAGCAAGCAGCAATACGAAATGCTTATGCAGAAGAGCAGTAAAGATTCTGCTGATGCACAGTATCAGACCGCGCTGGAATTATATCGCTCACAGAGTGACTTCAATAATCTGGCGATCGGCTTGGTTGAGGCTACCCGCGAGCGTACCACTAATGTCATGACGGGGCTGCTGACTAACACGCAGACCTTTAAAGAGGGCATGATCAACCTCTTCTCCACGCTTACCCAGTCGATAATTCAAAACCTCGTCGATATGGCATCGCAGGCGCTGGTAACTAATACAATCCTGAGTTCGATTATGGGTGTTGGTTCGAGTGTGCTTGGCGGTGTAAGTGGAAGTACGGCAGGCAGCTCAGGGACAGCAATTGCCGATTACGGAAGCAATTTTCAGTTCAATGCTAAAGGCGGCGTTTATTCCTCCTCAGACTTAAGTGCCTACAGCGGTCAGGTTGTCGATAACCCTACTTTTTTCGCATTCGCGAAAGGGGCGGGAGTAATGGGGGAGGCGGGACCAGAAGCGATCATGCCATTGACTCGGGCAGCTGATGGTTCACTTGGGGTTCGCGCAGTGTCAGGGGGTAGCTCTGAAGGTGCTGCTCCTCAGGTATTCATCACTATCAATAGCGATGGCAGTACGGCATCGCAATCATCTGGTGGGCTGGAGAAATTCGGCAAAAGCGTAGGCAATTTTGTCAGAGATGAATACCGAAAGCTGATACAGGCTGATCTTCGTCCCGGAGGGGCAATCTGGAACAGTACAAACGGGAGGCGGTAATGGCGCTGGAAACTTTCAACTGGAGCCCTCGGGTAAATCCCTCTCAGGATGTCACCATGCGTACGCGTGAGGCGCAGTTCGGAGATGGTTATACCCAGACATCCGGCGACGGACTTAACCCACGCTCGCAAAGTTGGGATCTGACCTTCGTAGGTCTGGAACCCTATATCAAGTCTATTAAAGACTTTCTTGATCGCCATGAGGGAACAAGGGCGTTTGCATGGAAGCCGCCGCTTGAGGATTTGGGGCTTTATCGATGCAAACAGTACAAGCCCTCCCCAATGGGGGGAGGCAACTGGTCACTGACTGCTACATTCATCCAGGCATTTAAACCATGAGCTTAAACGCAGATTATCAGAAGCTGGAATCCGGAAACGATGTTCGTCTGATTGAAGTGGACGGTTCTTCCTTTGGGCTAACGGACGTTCTCCGCTTTCACAATTACAACATTCCCCACACAGAAGCGGAAATCATCGCCGCTGGTGGTGATGAGTCCAAGCTTCCGGCGAAACCAATCTGGTGGCAGGGAAATGAATACGCCGCCTGGCCGTATCAGCTGGAAGGTCTGGAGAAATCAACCAGTGGGAGCAATGCAACGCCTTCCCTGACGGTTGCGAACATCGAAAGCTCCATTTCTGCCCTGTGTCTTGCGTATGACGATCTGCTGCAGGCTAAAGTCACTATTCACGACACAAAAGAAAAATATCTCGATGCCAGAAATTTCACAGCCGGTAACCCTACAGCAGACCCAACTCAGGAAAAGTTGCAGGTCTGGTATATCGACGGGAAAACGGGCGAGCTTGCTGGTGAAACCGTTGAGTTTGTTCTGTCCAGCCCGATGGACCTGCAGGGGCAAATGATCCCGACGCGCCAGCTTCATTCCCTGTGTACCTGGTGCATCCGGAATAAATATCGCACCGGCGACGGCTGCGATTATGCCGGAACCCGATATTTCGATAAAAACAACAACCCGGTTAGCGATCCATCACTTGATGAATGCAACGGCACGCTGACGGCCTGCAAACTGCGTTTCGGCGAAGATAATGAGCTTTCGCATGGTGGTTTCCCCGGAACATCTTTGATCAGGAGCTGATATGCGTCAGAAAACCATCGATGCGATTATGGCGCATGCTGCAGCAGAATATCCTCGTGAGTGTTGCGGCGTGGTGGCGCAGAAAAGCCGAGTTGAACGTTACTTCCCGTGCCGGAATCTTGCCGCGGCGCCGGAGGAAAATTTTGTCCTTTGCCCCGAGGACTATGCAACCGCTGAGGACTGGGGAACGGTAATCGCCATCGCTCACAGTCACCCTGATGCCACGACGCAACCGAGCGAACTGGATAAAGCGCAATGCGATGCAACGCTTTTAACCTGGCACATCGTAAGCTGGCCGGAGGGAGATTTACGCACCATTCAGCCTCGCGGAGAATTGCCGCTGCTGGAGCGTCCGTTTGTGCTTGGCCACTTCGACTGCTGGGGGCTGGTAATGAGCTATTTCCGGCAAACGCATGGTATCGAGCTCAACGATTACCGTGTGGATTATCCTTGGTGGGAAAACGACTATCCGGACAACTTCTATCAGGATTGCTGGTACGAGTGCGGTTTCCGTGAATTTGACGGGCCACCGAAACCCGGCGATATGGTGATCATGCAGGTCCAGGCTGATAAGTGGAACCATGCGGGAATCCTGCTGGAGGGTAATATGCTGCTGCACCACCTGTACGGACATCTGAGCCAGCGCGTGCCGTATGGTGGCTACTGGCAAGAAAGGACGATGAAGATTCTACGTTACAAATCTCTGTGCTAACCTTTTGCAAAACCAAAGGGGATAGGGATATGAAAAGAATTTTAGTTTTTACCTCCATCTTAATGGTTGCTGGTTGTGCAACTAAGCCGGTGACAAATGAACAAGCACAGGATGTTCCTGCAAAACAGGTTATCAACAATACACTGTTAGTTAAAAAAGAAGGGACTGGCAAGGTAATAATCAAACGCGACTCTGGTTTTATGGGCAGCGCCTGCATGACCCGAGTTTATGTTGATGGCAAGGAGATCGCAGACTTAGACACAGCTCAAAAGGTAACGGTCTATCCCAAAATTGGAGATCATATCTTTAGCGCTTGGCCCAAAGGTATGTGTGGCGGAGGCATGAGCGAACAGTCGGGTAAGGTGACAGATACTGGAGTATTGATGTTTAGAGTTGGTTACGGAACCAACGGTGATTTTGGTATCTACCCTACAGCATTTTGAATACAACAATTATATATAACCTCGCTCAGGCGGGGTTTTTTATTTTTAAGAGGTTTATATGTCTGAAATAATGACTCGAATTGAACTCGGCGGCGAACCCGGGAAAATATTTGGTAAAACTCATTGGCGACTTATCAGTAAAGTTTCTGAAGCAGGTGTAGCACTCGCAAAAACAATCTCCGGGTTTGAAAGTTATATGGTAAACAGCAAGCGTCGCGGGCTAACCTTTGCCATTTTTAAAGGAAAGAAAAACATAGGAGTTGATGACCTAGGGTTTCCGGTAACTGGTGAAGTGGTAAGGATTGTACCGGTTATCATCGGAAGCAAAAAGGCTGGTGTACTTCAGACATTATTGGGTGCTGTTATTGTTGCAGTAGGTGCCATTGCTACATTTGGTTTTGCCCAGGCTTGGGGTGTAAATGTAATGATGGCTGGTGGAGCTATGATTGCGGGTGGTGTTGTCCAGATGCTATCTCCTCAGCCAACCGGATTAGCCAGCAAACAAAGTGCAGATAACCGCGCATCCTACGCATTCGGTAGCGTGACAAACACCGCTGCTCAGGGCTACCCGGTACCGCTTCTTTATGGTCGCCGGAGAATCGGAGGAGCAATTATCTCAGCCGGAATTTATGTCGAAGATCAGCAGTAGATAACAATCCTTTTTTCAGGCCACCTTGGGGTGGCTTTTTTTATGGGCGCAATATGGCTACAGAAAAAGTGTTGAAGGGCCGCAAGGGCGGCAGTTCCAGTTCCCGAACCCCTACCGAACAGCCTGATGATCTGCAATCTGTAGCGAAGGCCAAAATCCTCGTTGCGCTTGGGGAAGGGGAATTTGCAGGGCAGCTAACCGGAAAAGATATCTATCTGGACGGAACGGCCCTGGAGAATGCTGACGGCTCCCAAAACTTCAGCGGTGTAACGTGGGAGTTTCGCGCGGGAACGCAGGCGCAAAAATATATTCAGGGTATTCCCGGTACCGAAAACGAAATCAGCGTAGGAACTGAGGTATCAAGCGCTACAGCATGGACGCGCACCTTTACCAATACGCAGCTTTCAGCGGTTCGCCTGCGTCTGAAATGGCCCTCGCTTTTCAAACAGGAGGACGACGGCGATCTGGTGGGTTACTCGGTCAATTATGCGATTGACCTGCAGACGGACGGCGGCACATGGCAGACGGTACTCAATACCAGCGTGACCGGGAAAACGACATCAGGATATGAGCGCAGCCACCGTATCGATTTACCGCAGGCTGGCAGTACCTGGACAATACGACTGCGTAAGATTACCTCTGATGCCAACAGCGCGAAGATCGGCGACACGATGACGCTGCAGAGCTTCACCGAGGTAATTGACGCCAAACTACGTTACCCGAACACAGCGCTGCTTTATATCGAATTCGATTCCAGCCAGTTTAACGGCTCTATCCCGCAGATCTCATGCGAGCCCCGCGGCCGCGTTATCCGCGTGCCTGATACCTACGACCCTGAAACCCGCACTTACAGCGGTACTTGGCTTGGGGCCTTTAAATGGGCATGGACGGACAACCCTGCGTGGATTTTCTACGACCTGGTGGTGTCCGACCGCTTCGGCCTAGGTGATCGCCTGACGGCGGCTAATATCGATAAATGGACTCTTTACCCAGTGGCCCAGTATTGTGATCAGCTGGTACCAGACGGCAAAGGGGGCAACGGTACCGAACCACGTTATACCTGCAACGTGTATATTCAGGACCGGAACGACGCCTACACAGTCCTGCGTGATTTTGCTGCTATCTTCCGTGGCATGACCTACTGGGGCGGGGATCAGATTGTGGCCCTGGCTGACATGCCGCGCGATGTTGATTACAGCTACACGCGCGCTAACGTTATTGGCGGTCGCTTCACCTATTCGAGCAGCACCACGAAAAGCCGCTACACCACGGCGTTGGTTTCATGGTCAGATCCCGGTAACGCCTATGCCGACGCGATGGAGCCGGTATTTGAGCAGGCGTTGGTGGCGCGGTACGGCTTCAATCAGCTGGAAATGACAGCCATCGGCTGCACTAGGCAGTCAGAGGCGAACCGAAAGGGGCGCTGGGGTATCCTCACCAACAACAAGGATCGCGTTGTTTCGTTTGATGTCGGGCTGGACGGAAACATTCCGCAGCCGGGGTACATCATAGCCGTGGCAGACGAGCTGCTTTCCGGAAAGGTTATGGGCGGCCGCATCAGCGCCGTTAACGGTCGGGTTATCAAACTTGACCGCGTGGCAGATGCAGCAGCAGGTGATCGCCTTATTCTCAACTTACCATCCGGAGTGTCGCAGAGCAGGACCATTCAGGCCGTAAACGGGGAATCAGTAACAGTCACCACGGCATACAGTGAGACGCCACAGGTCGAAGCTGTTTGGGTGGTTGAATCTGACGAGCTCTACGCGCAGCAGTATCGTGTTGTCAGCGTTTCCGAAAAAGATGATGGCACTTTCTCGATTACTGGCGCATGGCATGACCCGGATAAATATGCCCGCATCGATACCGGAGCCATCATCGACCAGCGGCCAGTGAGTGTGATCCCTCCGGGTAACCAGTCGCCGCCTGCTAACATCGTGATCAGCTCGTTTTCCGTGGTGCAGCAAAATATCAGCGTCGAAACGATGCGTGTGAGCTGGGACCAGGCGCAGAACGCTATCGCTTATGAAGCGCAGTGGCGCCGCAACGACGGGAACTGGGTTAACGTGCCGCGCAGCTCCACCACATCATTCGACGTCCCGGGGATTTATGCGGGTCGCTACCTGGTGCGCGTGCGCGCAATCAATGCCGCAGAAATTTCATCTGGATGGGGCTATTCAGAAGAGAAAACGCTGACGGGTAAAGTGGGTAATCCACCGAAGCCGGTTGGCTTCATCGCTTCTGAAAACGTGGTATTCGGTATTGAGCTGAATTGGGGATTCCCGGCGAATACCGACGACACGCTGAAGACTGAAATTCAGTACAGCCTCACCGGGACCGAAGACGATGCGATTCTGCTGGCCGATGTGCCTTACCCGCAGCGCAAATATCAGCAGATGGGCCTTAAGGCTGGGCAGATTTTCTGGTACCGCGCGCAGCTGGTGGACCGCAGCGGCAACGAATCAGGTTACACAGAATGGGTGCGGGGACAGGCCAGCATCGATGTTTCCGACATCACAGACGTGATTCTGGAGGAGATTAAAGATTCCGACGTATTTAAGGATTTGATTGAGAATGCCGTGGCCAGCAGTGACAAACTGGCTGAACTGTCTGATGCGATTAAGGAGAATGCTGATGGTCTGGCGGCTGCGGTTGGCTCGAATAAGCAGACAGCGGAAGCCATTATCGGCAACGCGCTGGCCATTGCTGATGTCGTTGTCCGTCAGACGGCACAGCAGGGAGCCAACACTGCCACATTCGAACAGCTTCGGGAGGTGATTGCCACTGAGACGGAGGCACGGGTTACTGATGTTACCCGTCTTGAGGCAAAAACTGCGCAGAATGAAGCCGGTATTACTGATGTTCGTCAGGCATTAGCGACGGAAACTGAAGCGCACGCTTCTGCGGTAAGCCAATTGACTGCTGCCACGCAGAGCGCCTCTGATAAAGCTGATTCAGCTGCTGCAGTAGGTGCTCAGAATACAGCATCAATCACTGACCTTAGCCAGGTTGTCACAGACCTCGATTCCTCAATGGCATCACGTCTGGAAGAACTGGGTGCACAAACTGATACGGCCAGCGGCGGTATTCAGAACAATGCTATTGCGCTGATCACCAGTACGCTCGCGCAGGTTAATCAGCAAATCACACTCAGCGCGCAGTACGGAGATAACAAGGCCGCTATAGGTCGTATTGATAACGTCATGGCAAACGACAGGGAGGCAACGGCGCAAGCCCTGTTGAATGTCAAAACTGACGTCAACAATAACAGGGCATCCATCAATAGCCTGAGCCAGGCGGTTTCGAATTATCAGCAGGCCACGGCCACGCAGATAAATGCCATCACGGCGACCGTAAACGGGCATACGTCTGCGATAACCACGAATGCTGAGGCAATTGCGAACGTAAACGGCCAGCTCAGCGCGATGTACAACATCAAGGTCGGGGTAACGAGTAATGGGCAGTATTACGCCGCAGGTATGGGGATCGGGGTGGAGAATACGCCATCAGGGATGCAGTCTCAGGTAATCTTCCTGGCCGACCGTTTTGCCGTCACTACTCAGGCTGGTGGTACAGTTACGCTGCCTTTTGTGATCCAGAATGGGCAGACCTTTATCAACCAGGCATTCATCGGTACGGGGTGGATTCAGAACGCGATGATCGGCGATTACATCCAGTCCAACAATTATGTTGCTGGCACTGCAGGCTGGAAGCTTGATAAAGCCGGTACGTTCGAAAATTACGGCTCTACTGCGGGGGAAGGGTCTATGAAAGTTACCAACCAGACGATCAGTGTCAAGGACGCAAGCAACGTCCTGCGCGTGCAGATAGGTAGATTAACGGGGGTATTCTGATGGCTTATGGAGTTCAGACTTGGGACGGTTTAGGTAGACCCAATAACTACGGGATTAAGCCTGTATCTGTTGTCGGGCGAATTCAGCTCGCTTATACACAAAATACAGGTTCCTGGAGTTTTACTGTTCCGCCTGGCTACAAAGTTGGCTTTGTTGTTTCGCTCGACCAGGGCACTACCTCTGTTGGTCGACATATAGAGGCAACCGGCAATACTATTAACGTGACTCCAGCTAATTCATCTGGCATTGGTAATTACCCTTCTTCCGCCTGTGAACTCGTCGTTTTTATGGAGCCAGCATAATGGCTGATTATGGTGCTTATCTCTTAATGGACAATGGCAACCCTTTTGTGACGCCATACTCAACTCCTTTTTGCCTCTACAAACGGTCGGAAGTTGCCTCCAACACAAACGGCAGTGCGTCAGTTGAGATTCCTGTCGACCCATCATATCCGGCTATAGCTTTTTGTCGCGTGTCAGGGGCGTCTCAGGCTGTATATGTTGCGGTTCGCAGAAACGGAAACGTAATTAGCGCCTCAGCATCAACTCCCACAGGCTACACAGGTTCAAAATCATTCATCTTGACTGTGTATGTTTTCGCTGTGTTTCCTCAGTCTCTTCCACAATGGGGAATGGCAATCTGGGACGCAAGTGGGCGCGTGGTTCTCACTAATGAAAGTCGGGTATTGACGGACTTGATTACCGTGGGAACACCAGGTGCAGGAGGCATTAATCTCGACGTTACTCTGAACGGTTCCTATGCCGTGGCCCCTGGAATCCTCGGCTCGTCGTTATGGCAAACGTCACAGGGTGGGCAGCCTGTGATTATCACTGTAACGGCATACACGGGGTGCTATTTCAACGGAAGCACGACAAGGATCTGGCCTGTTGGAAACCAGATTGCTGGTGGCACACCTGCTGGCGGAACAACAACAGGAATAGCGCTCACGGCTATTAATACTGCAGCATATGATTAACAGATCGTTTTTAGCGATCAATAACTAAAAATTGATCTATCAAATCAATTATACCCGCCAAGTTTGTATTGTTATCGTCTAAGCTACTGAATATCTCTGGAAACTATCAAAATGAACAAGCTAATTATATGCATGGCGGGCGGGTTGATGCTGTCTGGGTGCGCAGGCGTACTGGAGAAGCAGGAACCAATTTGCAGCGGCACGGCCATTGTAGGCGGTCAAACAAATACCGTTCAGATTTACGGTGTTCGTAAACAAAATAACCAGACGCAGTATCGAGCCGGTTATCCCTTTAACTGGCGTTGGGTAAGTGCAAATACATTCACTGGCACTACCTGTAAATAACCCATCTCATTCGAATAAAACCTCGCTCCGGCGGGGTTTTTTATTGCCTGGAGAAAATATGATTTATACCACTGGCACTATTGCCATCAGCGGAAATACCCTAACAGGTACGGGAACAAACTTTACTGCAGCTGGCTCGTTAATTCGTAACGGGTGTACCGTCATAGCACTGACCAGCCCGCCGCAGGTATTCCAGATTACCGCCATCGGCGGAGCAACTAGCCTCACCGTGACACCAGCGGCAAATCCTGCAATCCCTGTGGGAACGAAGTATTCAATTTTGCTGAGCGACAGTCTGAGCGTAGATGGCCTTGCGCAAGATATCGCTGAAACCTTTACCATGTACCAACGTTACATGAGCGGGTTCGCTGATGTGATGAACGGGACCAGCGATGTCGTCATCGTGATTAATGGTACGTCTCTAAAAGTTCCGGGTCAGAAGTCACTGGCGAAAAAAGGTGATAATAACGACATCACAGGTCTTAATGCCCTTACAAAGCCGCTAAGTATTTCACAGGGGGGGACTGGTGATAAGACTGCTGCTGGGGCTGTGAATAATCTTGGTCTTGGAGCCGGAGCACCGGCGATCGGTATGCCTTTCTTCTGGCCTTCATCGGCGATGCCTAACACCGTCATGCCTGAATGGTCCGATATGGTGTTCCTCAAATATAATGGCTCATCTTTCTCTGCATCAACTTATCCCAAACTTGCTCTGGTAAACCCCAGCCTGATACTCCCCGATGTGCGTGGCGAATTTATTCGAGTCTGGGATGACGGACGTGGTATTGACAGTGGTAGAGCACTGTTAAGCGCTCAGAGCGATGCTCAGCAGGCAATAACAGGTCAGTTTCTTGATGCAACAATGGGCGCTAACGCATCTGCAGCAGGGGTATTTCAAATGACACAACTGGCCCAGTCGGGTCTTAGCACTGGGCAATCAGGTAGTTTTAACCAGAAAAATGTTTATTTCGATACATCAAAAGTGGTCAGAACTGCCGCAGAAAACCGTCCACGCAACATCGCATTTAATTTACTCGTAAGGGCTAAATGATGAAACCTGTTTTTGATAAAGACGGCCTGGCAACAGAACCGGGCAACATTCGTTGTTTTTATTACAACCCCGAGACGGGGGAATATTCGGGCTGGTCTGATGAATACATTAATCTCGGCGTAAGTATGCCAGGATATTCGACTGACAAAGATCCGGGTGATGAAGTGAGCGGCAGGGTTGCTGTATTTACAGATGGAGAGTGGACTCAGGAGGAAGATCATCGGGGTGAGACTGTTTATTCAATCACTGACGCCAAATCTTCTACTGTCGATTACATCGGCCCTATCCATGCAGGTTTTACCGGCATTTCACCTTCTGGACCTTATCAGAAATGGAATGGTAAAAAATGGGTAACGGATACTGCAGCTCAGCACGCTGCTGATGTTGAATCGGCGGAGCAACAGAAAGCTGCGCTGCTTCTTGAGGCGAAAGCAATGATCAGTCTCTGGCAGACGGAGTTACAGTTAGGCATCATCAGCGATGAAGATAAAGCGAGCCTGATCGCCTGGATGAACTACATAAAAGCAGTTCAAGCTATAGACACGCCGAAAGCGCCGGATATCACCTGGCCGATACCACCTGCAGGTGACGCATAAGCCAAAAAGGCTGTCGGGAATATTCCGGCAGCCTTATGCACACACAAACCAACCTGGTGCACCCGCTTCGTCATCTCAGCCAGGATGATCTGTCTGGCCCCTGAACCCCCTGAACCCCCTGAACCCCCTGAACCCCCTGAACCCCCTGAACCCCCTGAACCCCCTGAACCCCCTGAACCCCCTGAACCCCCTGAACCCCCTGAACATTGCGCTTGTCATAAACCAGTTCAACTAACATCACTATACCTCCTTGCGAACTTGATCTATGAAAGCAAAAATACTACTGTATATGCATACAGTAAATTTGGAATGGAGGGGGCGTTCATGCCTCGTTTATCGGATGTACGTGCTGCTTTTATAGCGGCCATACAACAAAACCCGAAGGGCTATCTTTGCTTGCATACAGACAAATTCATCGCTGAACTGAGGGAGAGGAACTGGCATTTCAGCTATGCGGATGCAAACTCATGGATAGAACGTAACCAGACTGGATTTGTAGATAAGACCACCGACGGCAGCGACAACCGTTACTGGATCCTGCGTAACATGGGGAGGGTATTCTAATGGGCTTTCCTTCACCGGCAATGGATTACGTTGAGCGCCAGCTTTCTCCAGTCGTTCTTTGCAATATTTCTGTAGATAGCCGGGTACTTGAAACTGATGTTGGATTCGCGGTCATTGAACCTGCCACGAAAAAAATACAAGGTGATGTATTGCTTATCCTATGCGACGGGCGCACGCAGTTTGCCAAGCTGATGGGAATTTCACTCATTACAGATGATGGCGAGGCGATAGAAGGTAATGCCCTCGAAGAAGTGGAAGTTCTGGGTAGAGTAACGTTCTTTATCAACAGAGCAGAAGATGATGATTGCCCGGCAATTTAGGCTGTATTTCACCACCATTTCACCAGACTTTCGCCATGCGTAATTGAAGATATAAAAAACCAGCCGTAAGAGGCTGGTTTTCAATGTATTTTTGGTCGGGACGAGAGGATTTTAACCTCCGCCCCCCGACACCCCATGTCGGTGCGCGGCCAGAAAAAAGTTTCGCCATTGTGACTTTTTGATAACGGTAAGCCGTTGATTCATCTGATTTAAAAATTATGAATTAATGGCGAAAAATAAACGTATGTGCATGATTATAATAGATAACACGCGTGATTTAAAATCCCTCGGCGTTCGCGCTGTGTGGGTTCAAGTCCCACTCCGGCTACCATGGGAAACAAAGAATAATCAAAGCAATAAGCAGTGTCGTGAAACCACCGAAAGGTGGTTTTTTTGTGCCTTCAATTTGAGTTTTTTCGCCCCGAAAGCAGAGCGAGTTTCCGCTAACTTGCAACCATTCTTAAACAAACATTTCACTCGCCAGACACAGGTTATCGCCGCTGATAAACTAGATGATATCCACCCTGAAGATCGGAAGGTTATTGTCGTGCAATATGAAGAACAGCAGCTTATCAACGGCCTTTTTGAACGTCTGAAACAGGCCGGACAACAAAACAGCCAGCGGGATGCAGATGCAGAGCGTCAGATCGCTGAATTTGTCAGACAGCAGCCTGCGGCCCCCTACTATATGGCGCAATCGATCTTGATTCAGGAAGCGGCGCTGAAACGCCTGCAGGCCCGGGTTCAGGAGCTTGAAAGCGAATTAGCCGCGGAAAAAAGCAAACCCTCTACGGGCGGCAGTTTCCTCGGCGGCCTGTTTGGTGGCGGGAAAAGCAACCCGCAGCCAAACAGCAGCTGGAATGCCCAGCCGCAACAGCCTCCGGCGCCGGATTACTCGCGGGCGCCAGCGCCGGCTCCTCGCGGCGGCGGTTTTATGGCTGGCGCGCTCCAGACCGCCGCTGGCGTGGCCGGTGGCATCGCGCTAGCCGAGATGCTGACCAATATGTTCCATCAGTCGCGGCCGGAAGAGATCGTGAATATCATCGAAGAACCGACAATGCCCGTCGGTGGTGAGCCATTTGTCGGTAATAAATACGGTGACGTAAATCATGTCTCCGACACCCGTTTTCTCAACCAGAACGATCCGCTCGGTAATAATAATGACGGCTGGCTGAGCGATGATGTTGATGACGATTACAGCAATGATGACGACAGTTTTATTTAACGACGTTAACGCTGGATATAGTAAGTGGTCTTGCGGTTAATGCCAGTCTCTAAGATGGCTGGCATTGTTCTTAAAAAGACTGAATAGTCACGGCAGGAGTGAAACCTTTATCAGTGATTACCCTGTAAGAGAGCCTCCGGCTTTTGCGCTGTGTGGGCACAAGTCTCACTCCTGCTACTATGGGAAAAGTAGAGTAAAAATAAATGATAAGCAGCGTCGTATAAACCATCGAAGGTGGTTTTTCATTACCTGCAATTTTCCTTTACGAAGATGCATTCTAAGAGGATTTCACGCGAGCCCCTATCCAATCAGTTTTTCTGTCCTCACACAACGGGTACCATTTTTACTTTCCGGCAATAAATTGCCGTTTGTCGCAAATTCTTATGGCCGGAAATTGCCTGTTTACCTTCAAGATCTGAAATGCCTTTTGCTTTCAGATCGTTGAAGGGGAAATCAATTGACAGATCCTGAGCTGCGAGTTAAGACCATCACGAGTGTGTCTAAACAATCTGTCAGGGAGTAGTTCTGCATCTCTTGAAGGTTGCTCAATTACTGGTGGTGCGTTTATTGCTTCCGGGGAAAAAATTAAATATCAACAGTCCGACTCTCGCAGAGGGGCTAGAGGGCATACTCACAATTCCCGGGGGATCAAATTCAATAAAGACTGTGTTGACTCATAGGCAATTGCTATCTGAGTCGACCGTTGCAATTGTTGCAAATCCTGCTTTGGGCGGTAATCACATAAATGCTGGAGAGTAGGGAGATAACAGAATGATTAAGAGAACATCCGGTCCATTAGGATCTGAGCAGTATCGTTTAGAACATTGACTGTGTAATTCAACGCCCACTCTACTATGAATGGGCGCTTCATAAATTCAAGTATATAAACTAGAGGCCATAAAGTTTTTTGTATTTATCAACCATAATGTCTAGAGAAAACTTTTTTAATGCGTTCTTCCTTGCCGCAACCCCATGATCTTTAATGAGTTGAGGAGATTCAATGTATTTAATCATTATGTTGCTCAGCTCTTCAGCGCCTCCGTTATAAGTATAACCAGTTATCGATGACTCTATAACCTCAGGAACACCCTCAACAGCCTTACCTATAGATGGTATTTCAAAGTACGCAGCCTCTACAAAAACAAGGCCAAATGCTTCCCAATTAGATGGCTGGCAAAGGATATCGACACTATTATAAAAATCACTCTTGTCTCTTACCCATCCCTTGACATAAACGTAGTCTTTCATATCATTTGAATTTATAAATTGAACGCAATCCTTCATTAAAGGACCATCACCAGCTAACGTAAACTTAATTTTTCTGCTTCCACCATATTTTTGTTTTACTAACTTGGCAGCATTCAAAAATTCTAATGGGTTTTTTTGTTCATCTAACCTTGCCATAAAAGCTAGATTTATGAAGTCATGTTGATTTTTATTGAAATTGAACTTGTTAAAGTTAATTCCATTATGAATTACAGGTGTGTTAATAAAAGGGTAGAAACGCTTGTAAAATTTATTGACTGAAACGTTGTAATTTCCGAAAAAAGCTGAAAAATACTCGATAGCCCAATATATTACACGCAACGGGAATGGGACCTTTTTGTGGAAGGCAATACCATGGACAGTATGTATAACATTTTTTACACCCGCTAATTTAGCAGCTGTTCTTGCTACTATCGCAGGCTTTGTTGAGTTAGTATGAACTATGTCAAATTTATGCTCTTTAAATATTTTATACAATTTTGAAAATGCATTTATATCAGATCTTCCTATATTTCTTTTCAGTTCTGGAACTGATATTATTGAAACGTTTGCATTTTCAAAAGACATAATAAAATCTTTGCTACCATCGTGAAGTTCACCACAAATAACATATTTCTCTATGTTATCATTGTTTATATTACTTAGTATATCCAGTATTATCTGTTGCGCTCCAGCAAGTTCCGATGCTACAACGACATGTGCAATTTTAATTTTGCCTTCCGTCTTCATGATGCCTTTTCCTATATCGTACATTGGCAGAAAATGGTGGTTTGTAACATAGCTCATCCAGTTGTTCGAATATTAATTAATCAACTGCAACATGTGAAAGAGCGCCGTAACGTGCACTTACCACATTGTTGCGTACTACCACGCCACCAGAAGGTCAAACAGCAGAGAGAGAGAGTCGTTGTCAGCTTAAGCATATGAGTAGTTGGGTTGTTTCAGATTCGCAAGAGTTTAACATTTGTAAGTTTTTGAAGCGACCCTCTCTATAGGATTAGGATTCCGACCGTATGACGGCAGTACCCTCACTGTTATCTACAGTAGGCTCCACAGGGGTAAGGCGTGAGGCTAAATCCACAAACCATCTGGTTGTCATGGTTTTGTATCGCCATCACAGCAATTGCTGATTATCTCGGAAATACAACGTTGAATTTAACCTGCCTGGTTCCTGCCAAATTAGGATTTCTGTTAGCGGTTTTAGGTTGGCTAGACCGTTGGGCGAAGGTTAAGGCAGATCGCCATGCTTCTGCAGAGCATTTGGTGTTAGATCGCCAACGAACACGGGCAGCGATTGAAAATCTCAGCCGTTCAGAGACCTATAACATCGTTCGGGCCGACGAGGTTGTTGCAGGGGGCTGCGTGTGATGGAGGAAACGGACATCCAATCGTGAATAACAGAGCGAAATCAAATTCTGCTGTTTTGGGACTAATATTGGCTAGTGCGTCTGTCTCTGTGATCTTTGGCCAGCACCTGGACAAGAAGGAAGGGAACCAAACGACGGCGAAGAAAGATGGTGTTGGAATCTGGATGTTTTGCCGTGGGGCCACAACGGTTGATGTTAGTCGGTGGTGTAGGGCATGAAGTTGACGCAAGCGAAATGCGATCGGGTCAACGCAATTGAACGCAATAAAACTCAGTGGTGCTGAGGAATAGATGGGTGAAAATCAATTTTCGCCGAATAGTTTTTTGTGCCTGAAACTTCGCCAGTCACACCCCGCCCAAATACGCCTTCCTCACCTCCTGATTCCCCAGCAGCTCCTCGCCGCTGCCGCTCAGTCGGATCTGCCCGTTCACCATCACGTAACCGCGATCGGAAAGCTTCAGCGCGTGATGCGCATTCTGCTCCACCAGAAAGATAGTCATGCCGTTGCGGGCCAGCTCGCGCAGCGTCTGGAAGATCTGCTTCACCACTATCGGCGCTAAGCCCAGACTCGGTTCATCCAGCAGGAGCAGCTTCGGACGGCTCATCAGCGCCCGGGCTATCGCCAGCATCTGCTGTTCTCCGCCGGACAGGGTCATGGCGCGCTGCTTGCGTCGCTCCTTGAGGCGAGGGAACAGGTCGAACATCGTTTGCATATCTTCGGTCGCAAACTGATTGCCAATCGGGATGGTCCCCATCAGCAGGTTCTCTTCAACGGTCATATCCGGGAAGATGCGTCTGCCTTCCGGGGCCTGCGCAATGCCGCCGGACGCGACGTAATGGGTGGACCGATGGCTGATGTCTTCACCACCGAAAAGGATCTGCCCGTTGCGAATCCGCGGCTGGCCAAAGATGGACATCAGCAACGTCGATTTACCCGCGCCGTTTGCGCCAATCAGCGCTACGGTTTCACCCTTATTGACCTCGAGGGAAACCTGCTTCAGCGCCTGAATCACGCCGTAAAACACATCCACCTCGCGAAATGCCAGCAGCGGTTCGTTCATAGGGTGACCTCGCTTTCATCCGTGCCCAGGTAGGCGGCAATGACCTTTTCATCATGCTGGATCTCTTCGGGTTTTCCTCTGGCAATCACATCGCCGTGGTCGAGCACGATAATGTCGTCCGAAATCTCCATCACCATCCCCATGTCATGCTCAATCAGTAATACCGTGATGTCATGATGGTCCCGCAGAAAACGAATGATGCCGCTCAACTTATGCGTTTCAACCGGGTTTAGCCCGGCGGCGGGTTCATCCAGACAGATCATTTCTGGCCCGGTGCACATTGCTCGCGCAATTTCCAGACGCCGCTGCTGGCCGTACGACATCTCGCCCGCCAGGCGATTGGCGCACTCCACCAGATCCACCACTTCCAGCCAGTAGAAGGCTCTGTCCAGGGCGTCACTTTCCGCTCGCCGGTAGGATGGCGTATTCAGTATCCCGGCGAGCAGATTGCGGTTAACGCGCATATGCTGCGCGACCAGCAGGTTTTCCACCACCGACATCTCGCGAAAAAGACGGATATTCTGAAACGTGCGCGCCAGCCCGGCGCGGTTCACCAGATGCGTTCCACCAAACATTTTGTAGAACAGACGCTGCCCGAACTGCGCGGGGTTAATCCAGTCGCCCGGCTGAAATTTTTGCCCGAGGACCTGAATAACGTTGGTCGTTTTATGGCGGGTATTAAATAAAATATTGCCGCCGGAGGCTCTGTAGAAGCCCGTCAGGCAGTTAAACACGGTGGTTTTTCCCGCGCCGTTTGGCCCAATCAGGGCGGTAATGGAGCCGCGCAGCACGTCCAGGTTGACGTCGTTTAGCGCCTTAATCCCGCCGAAGTGCATCATCAGATGTTCAACGCGTAATATGGTTCCGTTCATGGCGCGACGCCCTTACGCACGGCAAACCCGCTGCGGTTAATGCGGATCAAACCGCGTGGACGCCAGATCATCATCACCACCATCAGCACGCCAAACAGCAGGACGCGATATTCGGCAAAACTGCGCAGCAGTTCCGGCGTGACCGTCAGCACAAAGGCTGCCAGCACCACGCCCAGCGTCGAACCCATACCGCCCAGCACCACAATGGCCAGGATCAGGGCCGATTCAAAGAAGGTAAAGGAGGTTGGATTCACGAACCCCTGATAGGTGGCGAAGAACACTCCCGCAATGCCCGCGGTCGAGGCGCCCAGCGTAAAGGCGGAAAGCTTAACCAGCACGTGGTTCAACCCCATCGAGCGGCAGGCAATTTCGTCTTCACGCAGGGCTTCCCACGCCCGGCCAATCGGCATTCGCGTAAGGCGGTGCTTGATGTAGAGCACCAGCATCACCACCAGGAACAGCACTGCGTAGATGAAGATAAACTTCATGTTCGGGTTGTAGGTCAGGTGGAAAAATTCGTGGAAGGGCACGCCGCCTTCTTTTGCCCGTCGCCCAAATTCCAGCCCGAAAAAGGTGGGGGGAGGGGCCGACACGCCGTTGGGGCCGCCGGTGAAGGTCAGCCAGTTGTTCAGTATCAGACGAATAATCTCCCCGAATCCGAGGGTGACGATGGCCAGATAGTCGCCGTGCATGCGCAGCACCGGAAAGCCCAGCAGGGCGCCAGCTGCGGCGGCCATGATTGCCGCCAGCGGCAGCATGCTCCAGAAGCCTAAGCCGAGATACTGGTATCCCAGCGCCAGACCGTATGCCCCGATCGCATAGAACGCGACATACCCCAGGTCCAGCAGACCGGCCAGCCCCACGACGATATTTAGCCCCAGACCGAGAAGCACGTAGATCAGCCCGAGAATGGCGACGGTCAGCACATACTTAGTGGCGACAAACGGGAAGCAAATCGCAAGAGCAATCACCAGAGGAATAATCCAGCGCATGCGGCTTTTGTAATCCGCTGGCCGGACGTAGACGCCTGCGCTATCGGCTTCGAAGCGTGCCTGGAAACGGGCGCCCGCGGCGGTACCTAAAAAGGCGCTCAGCAGAAAACGGCCGAGCATGACGATGCCGACGATCCAGGCGAGGCGCCGTCCGGCGAAGGTAAAGCTGTATCCGTCCAGCACCACGCCCGCAATCGGGCCGAAGATAATCAGCGCAATCAGGCCGGAGAAGATGGCGTCCAGCATGCAGCGCTTCAGCGAAAAACCGTGTGATGTCATCATTCTCTCCCTCACACCTTGGCCACAGTCGGGCGCCCGAGCAGTCCCTGGGGGCGGAAAATCAGGATCATGACCAGCAGGCCGAACGAGAAGACGTCTTTATAGTCCGAGTTCACCATGCCCGAGAACTGGGCTTCGGCCACGCCCAGAATAAGGCCACCGAGCATGGCGCCGGGCAGGGAGCCGATGCCGCCGAGCACCGCCGCCGTAAAGGCTTTAATGCCGATCACAAACCCGACGTAGAAATCAAAGGTGCCATAGTTCATGGTGATGAGCACACCCGCCAGCCCGGCCATCGCCGCGCCGATGACAAAGACCAGCGAAATAATCCGGTCGGTGTTAATGCCCAGAATGGAGGCCATCTTACGATCCTGCTGGACCGCGCGGCACATCCGCCCCAGCCGGGTGCGGTTGATTATCCAGGTGAGCACCAGCATGCCGGCAAACGAGGCGACCAGGATAAACACTTTGGTAAAGGTTATCTGCACGAACCCATCGCCCAGGTGCAGGCGCAGCACGCCGTCCAGCATGGTCGGCACCCCCTGCTGACGCGGACCCTGGCTCAGCTGGGCGTAGTTTTGAAGGATAAGCGACATCCCGATGGCGGAGATCAGCGGCGCCAGGCGCGTGGAGTTGCGCAGCGGCCTGTAGGCGATCCGCTCGATGGTCCAGCCGTACACTCCGGTAACCACAATGGTGAACGCCAGCGTCCCGAGGATCAGCAGCGGGAACGACTGCAGGCCGAAGAAAGAGAGCAGCGCCAGGCCGATGGCGCAGAGATAGGCGGAAATCATATACACTTCGCCGTGGGCGAAATTAATCATCCCGATAATGCCGTACACCATGGTGTAGCCGATGGCGATGAGGCCGTAGACGGAGCCCAGCGTTAAGCCGTTGATTAACTGTTGCAGGAAAAATGTACTCATTTTAGCGCGCTCGTTTTATAGGCTGCGCGGCCCGCGCAGCCTGATGTTTATTACGCGACGACGGGCAGGCCCGCCGACGTTGAGCGTGACTCCGTCCCGTTACTGTACTTCCTTATATTTTCCTTTGTCGTCCCACTGGTACACCACGTAATCAGACACCTTCAGGTCGCCCTTGTTGTCCCAGGCTTTTTTGCCCATCACGGTGTCGACGGAATTGGCTTTCAGCCACTCGCTGGCCTTGGCTGAATCCTTGCCGCCGGTGGCCTTGAAGGCCGCAGCAATCGCCTGTACGGAGGCATAGGAGTAGAGGGTGTAGCCTTCCGGCTCGAATTTACCGGCGCGGAATTTCTCGATAACCGCTTTTCCGTCCGGGATCAGGCGCGGATCTTTACCGAAGGTCATGTAAATGCCGTTGGTGTATTGCGGACCGCCCGCGGCGGTCACCATCTCCTCGTTAACGATACAGTCGCCGGAGAAGAATTTGGCCTGAACGCCCTGTTCACGCATCTGGCGTACCAGCGGACCGGCTTCCGGATGACAGCCGCCGAAGAACACGACGTCCGGTTTTTGCGCGCCGATTTTCGTCACCAGCGCGTTAAAGTCTTTTTCACCACGGGATAACCCCTCATACATCACATCCTGAACCCCGCGCTTCGCCAGCGCCGCTTTGGTGGCGTCTGCCAGCCCCTGCCCATAGGTGTCTTTATCGTGAATGATGACCACGCGTTTGGCTTTCAGCTTGTCGATGATGAAGTCGCTGGCAACCTGCCCCTGCTGGTCGTCGCGTCCGCACATGCGGAACATATCGCTCATGCCGCGTTCGGTGATCTGCGGGTTAGTTGATCCGGGGGTGATCGCAATGATGCCCGCGTCGCTATACACCTCGGAGGCGGGCATGGTGGAAGAGGAGCAGAAATGGCCGACCACGGCGTTAACTTTATCCTGGTCAACTAAACGGTTGGCGACGGCGACGGCCTGCTTAGGCTCGCAGGCGTCATCCCCCTGAACCAGCTTGATTTTCTCACCGTTAATGCCGCCAGCGGCATTGATGTCATCAGCAGCCTGCGTTGCGCCGTGCCAGTACTGATCGCCATAGGTGGCATTCGGGCCGGTGAACGGCCCGGCCACGCCAATCACGATATCTGCCCGGGCGGAAAACGCCGTCACCAGGCAACCGGCCAACACAAGAGAAAGAGGAGTTCTGATAAATTTCAGCGACATTATTATGTTCCTTAGCAAAGAGGTTTTTGCACCACGGCGTAAACCCGAACGCCCGACGGCGCAGCCAATCCGAAACACGAGCAAGAACAAAATGCACTAAACGAACGGCATCCTGCATGATACGGCGAGGTTTCCATGCGCAGCGTCGCGCGAAGAACAGCAAGCAAAAACGTTGCCAGAACGGTAACCCCTTGACGGGGTTATGACATGTTTGAGTATAGAGCGCCGCGCTATACCGCCCTGCGGCAGGAGAAGAAATTACAGCGGAGATCACATATCGTTAACAACAAAGCCCACAAGTTGTGCAAGACTCACGATTTGCACACTTTTGCAGCAATAAAGACCTAAACTTCAGCCCGGAGAGGCGTCAGATATGTGATAGGATCTTTTCCTTTTTTGCAGGAGTGTCAGCGATGACTGAAGGCCCATTGAATGAAAGCGAAATGGCGTGGCTTGAAGAGACGTTAATGTCTTACGGTCATGATGACGCGTCCGTGATTGACGTGTCCGAACTGGACGGCATGCTTACCGCAGTGCTTTCCGGTCCTGTTGTCGTTGAGCCAGATGCCTGGCTGGTGGCGGTGTGGGGTGGCGAGAAGTACATTCCGCGCTGGAAGAACGATCGCGAGATGAACCGTTTTATCGATCTCTGCTTTAAGCACATGAATGATATTGCCGAGCGCCTGAGCGAGTACCCGGATCAGTTTGAACCGATGTTCGGTTATAACGACGTTGACGGTGAGAGCTATACCGTGGTCGAAGAGTGGTGCTATGGCTATATGCGCGGCGTGGCGCTGACGGACTGGTCAACGTTGCCTGAAGCGCTGCAGGGCGATCTTGAGGTGATTGCGCTGCACGGGACGGAGGAGAACAGCGAAAAGCTGGATGAACTGTCCGAAGAAGAGTATATCGCCAGCATCGAGAGCATCCAGCCAGCGGCGCTGCGTCTCTATCAATACTGGGTTAATAATCCGCAGCAGCCGGAAGCGAAGAAGCCGATTGTGAACGGCACGAAGGTCGGGCGTAACGATCCGTGTCCTTGCGGCAGCGGGAAGAAGTTTAAGAGCTGCTGTTTGCACTGATAAAATAGGGGCTGATGACAGCCCCTTTTTTGTTAACCCACTTCCGGCAGCATTCCGGCTGCAATCAGCACCTGCACCAGAATAATCACGACGCCACAGGCAAACACAACGCACAGCAGCGGTTTTCCGCCCGCTACGCGGTATCCCTGCTGGGGGTGCTGCTGGCGGCTCTTCCATGCCAGCAGGGAAGGGAGGAGGAGGGCAAGGATCGACAGCGCCACACCCGCATAGCCCAGCGCCATCACAAACCCGCGTGGGTAAAACAGCGCAAAGGCCAGCGGCGGCAGGAAAGTGAGCGCGCCCGTCTGCAGGCGGCCAGCCGCGGTATTGCGACGCTGGAACAGGTCAGCTAGGTAATCAAACAGGCCAAGCGCCACGCCCAGGAACGAGGTCGCCAGCGCCAGGTCGGCAAACAGGTGCACCGCCAGCTCCACGTGCGGCGAGGTGACAACCTCGCGCAGTGCCAGCAGAAAACCGTTCAGGCCAGCGTGCTGCGCCATCAGTCCCATAAAGGTTGATGAATCTATGCTGCCCAGCGTCACCAGCTGCCAGAAAATATAGGCGATCAGCGGGATCGCGCTGCCGATAACAAAGACGCGGCGCAACTTGCGAATATCGCCGTTCATATAGCTAACGATGCTCGGCACGCTGCCGTGAAAGCCAAACGAGGTGAAAATAACCGGGATCGCGGAAAGCGCCAGCCCTTGTTCCAGCGGCAGCGTCAGCAGGTTCACCTTGTGCACGTGCGGCGCCAGCAGGACCAGCATGACAATCAGGAAGAGGATTTTGGCGCTAAAGAGAAAACGATTGAACAGATCGACCAGCGATGTCCCCGCGCAGACCACGCCGCCGCCGATGAGCGCAAAGAAGATAGCCCCCGTCGCCGGGGTAATGTCAGATCCAAACCAGTCGTTGACGCTGGAGGCGATGAGCTCCCCGGCGCCGCTGATATAGGCGGCGGTCAGGGCGTACATCAGGAACATCATGCTGAAGCCGGTTATCCACTGGCCGTAGCGTCCGAGGTAGCGCGCCGCAAGGGAACCCAGACCGGTGTCGGCGGGCACGTGCTGGTAAACCTCAAGCAACAGCAGGGCGGTGTAACACATCAGCGCCCAGAGCGTGCCCAGCAGCAGCAGGGTCGTCCCAAATCCTACGCCCGCGGCGGCCAGAGGCATGGCCAGCATTCCTGCGCCAATCGTCGTTCCGGCAACGATAAAAATACTTCCCAGGGTTCTGTTTTTCACGCTTTCCTCTACAACAATGCTTAACCGCGACAAAATCTGCGGCGCAGAGTAAGGGAAAAGCCGTAACTCGTCAAATCACCGTTACAAGTGGTGTAATGAAAAGTTTACGTGTCACGCTGTTAAAAAGCGGGGGGAGTTGATGAGGGGATATAGGTAAATAAACGCGGTGCCGGAATCCGGCACCGCGTTAATATTAATTCTGCGTATCCAGAGTGGAAAGTTCTTTATCAATAAAGTAGAGGCCCTCGCCGGATTTACCCACCAGAGATAATTTATCCAGCACGGATTTAAACAGCTTCTCTTCTTCGTGCTGTTCTGCCACGTACCACTGCAGGAAATTAAAGGTTGGATAATCCTGGCTGGTCATTGCTGCATGAACCAGTTCGTTAATTTTCTGGGTGATTAGCTGCTCGTGCTCGTAGGTCGCGCGGAACAGCTCATCGAGAGAATTATACTCGGCAAAAGGCGAGGCAACGGTTTCAATGCGCGGCAGGCTGCCGGTATCCGTCAGATAGTCAAACAGGCGCTGCATGTGGGTCATCTCTTCCTGCGCATGGCGACGCAGGAACGCGGCCGCACCTTCAAAGCTGTGGTAGCTGCACCAGGCGCTCATCTGCTGGTAGAGCAGGGATGAAAAAAGCTCAAGATTCATTTGCGCGTTGAGCTTGTCGATCATTTCGGTTTTCAGCATGGTGACGCTCCGGGTTATTATTTCTGATTCACAATGAGCGACACTATAATTTGTTATTTAATTATTTGCAAAACGTAAAATTTTTATTTTATTAATTTAAAATACGAATGGGAATAAAACGCATTGGCGATTTTTATAAATTACTAATGAGAATTGTTTCTGTTCGTAATCAAATAAACTGCCAGCCCATGCCGGCAGAATGAATTAATACCACGGATTATTTGACTTAGGATTAACGGCGTAACCCATACATTTATACTGGATAGTTACGCTCTCGTTCAGGCACAGCGAGCCGCTCGTCAGGGTGCAGGTTTTAATGGGCTGGCCATAGGCTGAGGCAGTGGCATACCCCATGCTCTGACACGCTTTTGCCGCCGTGCCGTTATTCACATACTCATCGGAATGCGCATTTTGCAGCGCTGCCTGGCCGTAGTCGAGGCGGACGATGCCGTTCGGCGCATCGAGACTGCTGATTTCAGCCTGGCGGTTAATGCTGCACCCCGCGAGCAGCAGGAGTGTGCCGGCTACAATGACTCTTTTCATGGTTCGCTCTGAGTGGATGGAAATACGCTATCGTACCCGCAGATGCCCGCCGCAATGGCTGGAATAGCCGGACAATCTGCCCTCACTCTTTGCAACGGGTCACGTCCGGGAAAATTTGTGATGCATATCACAAAAGGATTGATTTTTGTGATGATGGTCATATTATAAGCACGTTGATTATAAAGTTGTATAACAAGTTAATGGAGCATCATCGTGAAACTGCGCAAGATCCTGAAAAGTATGTGGGCCAATTACTGCCGTACCTTCAAAGACGTGCCGCCGGGCGCCATGTTCTGATAAAAAAACCTGCTTCGGCGGGTTTTTTTGTGCCTGCAGGCGATGAAGAGAAGATGTCAGGGGGCGTGTTTTGATACTATGGCGGCCTTTAAATAAGGAGAAAGCCCCATGTCACAAAACCTGAGCGCCGATCAGGAACTGGTCTCTGACGTTGTCGCCTGCCAGCTGGTTATCAAACAAATCCTTGACGTCCTGGACGTGATTGCGCCGGTTGAAGTGCGCGAGAAAATGTCTACGCAGCTGAAAAACATCGATTTCGCCAGCCATCCTGCTGCTGCCGATCCGGTTACGCTTCGTGCGATTCAGAAAGCCATCGCGCTGATTGAACTGCGATTCACGCCGCAGGGCGAGTCGCACTAAAGCAGGGAAAGGGGCGACGGCACGTGTCGCCCGTTGATGCGGTTAGAAGAACGTCTGTACCAGCAGGTAGCTTGCCGCACACGCGCAGCTTACCCCAATTAGCCCAGGCAGAATAAAGCTGTGGTTGATGATAAATTTGCCGATGCGGGTCGTGCCTGAACGGTCAAAGCCGATGCAGGCCAAATCGCTGGGGTAGGTTGGCAGGACAAAATAGCCGTAAGACGCCGGGAAAAAGGCGATCAGCATTTTCGGGTCGATGCCCAGCATGAGGCCCATAGGCGCAACGGCCGTTAGCGCAGCCGCCTGGCTGTTCACCAGTTTTGACACCAAAAACAGCACAATCGCATAGGTCCACGGATGGCTTTTCACCACGCCTTCCAGCGCCAGCTTTAACTCGTCGAGATGTGCCTGGAAAAAGGTGTCGCTCATCCACGCCACGCCGAACACCGAGAAGATCGCGACCATACCGGCCTTGAACACCGCGCCGTTAGAAATCGCGGACGCATTGACCTTACAGGCCATCAGCATCACGGCGCCCGCAATGAGCATCATCATCTGAATGACAAGGTTCATCGACAGCGCCGTCATTTTGCCTTTCAGCTCAAAGGCAGGGCGCAGTTCAGGAAATGCCCCCAGCAGAACGACCACGGCAATACCGGCAAAGAAAATCCACGTGGACCAGTAGGCCTGCTTAGGGAAACGCTGATTCATTAACGTCTCCGTTCCGCCGTAGATAAACTCGCGCTGCTTTGGATCCTTCAGCTTTTCCTGAAACTCAAGATCGTCAGCCAGATCTTTCCCTCGACGTAAGCTCCACAGGGCCGCAATGGCCACGCCGAACAGTGACGCGGGAACCGACACGGCGAGGATTTCCAGGATCCCCCACGCGTGGCCGATCCCATGCTGGGCCGCCAGGATGGAGACCAGCGACACGACGGCCACGGAAACGGGGGATGCCGTAATCGCCATCTGTGATGCCACGGATGCCACGGCCATCGGGCGCTCGGGGCGGATCCCTTTCTTCAGGGCGATATCCGCAATGATGGGGAACATGGTGTAGACCACGTGTCCGGTGCCGCACAGAAAGGTCAGCATCCAGGTGGTGAACGGGGCGAGCAGGGTGATGTGCTGCGGGTGTTTGCGCAGCAGACGTTCGGCAAACTGCATCATGACGTTAAGACCGCCCGCGGTCTGCAGCGCAGCCGCGCAGCCAATCACCGCAAGGATGGTTAGCATAACGTCAACCGGCGGCTTACCGGGCTGTAGACCAAAGACAAAACATAAAATAAAAAGACCAATGCCGCTGATTAACCCAAGCCCCATACCGCCGAAACGCGTACCCGTCAGCAGGCAGAGGAGAATGACAACAAACTCAATGGTGATCATGATGCTCCCTCGTCAATGATTATGTAACTAAATAAATCATCACACGTTGTGTGGTTAATCATTGGGAGCCAGATCTGATTTGTTAAATTTCAGCAAAAGCAGGCGGTTGGAGCGGGGAAGGGGACCTGCTCCGAACGGGAGCAGGTCAAAAGCGTCAGTGATGCTGCACTGTGACGATGTCGAGCAGATGACGGTCGGTCTGCTCGGGACATAAACCCGCTTTCTGCGCATTGCGGATCTCATCCGCCAGCGTCTTCAGCAGCATGCCGTCCTGCTGCTGCTCTTTATCCATATCGCGCAGGAATTTGAGCGTTGCAATGTCCTGCTGCGCTTTGGCTTCGTCGGCCAGTTTGCTGAGGGTGCTGCAGCGTTGTTCATACTCCTCAAGCGTTTTCTGAAACAGTTCTTCCAGGCAAGAGTAGTTCTCGTTGATCCCATCCAGAGCTTTGACCACCGGGTTTGCCCCTGCGGCTTTGAGGAAGTTAAAGACGCGCATCATGTGGGTGACGTTACTTTGCGCCTGCGAGCGAAAGAAGGTGGCAGACCCCGTGAGGCTGTTCTCGGCACACCACGCACTTAGGTGCAGGTGCAGATTCGAGGCGTAGAACTCAAGGTTCATCTGCGCGTTAAGTTTTTGCATCATCGTTTGGGTAGCCATACTCATATCCTTATTGACCGTGGGACGTGATGTCCGTTGCTAAACCTGAGCGCCAGGCAAATGAGAAGAAAAGAGCAGAAATAGACATTCTGCCGTGACTTAAGTCGACCGAAATACACTTCCTGTGTTCGATATAAATAAGCATACCCTTGTCTTTGGTCTAAGAAAACTCTTAATTGGGCTGTGTTTACCATACATTACAAACTTTAATATAGTACACAAATTTAATAAGCTTGCCATGAATTCAATTTTATTAAACTATTGATATAATTGTTGTTTTGTTGTGTCGGCGCATCGTTTCTCTTTAGGCGAAAGTATGTTGGAATAATGCTCGGTAAAAAGAAGAAATACGGATTAATCATTTTGAATATATGATGTGACAATAAAATTGCGCTAAATCAAATTCCGCGGAATAACGTTTTTCAGGAAGGTTAGAGATTCTTGATGAAAAACCGTTTATCCCCAGCTGCCGTTTTGCCTTCTGAAGGGCATCAGGGATATCTTAGCTAATCTTATGGATAATTCTGCTTAACCCCCTTTCATTTGTCTGACAAATCCTGCCTTTTTTATGTCATTTTTCGCTGAATTTATGTACGCAATTACTGTAATTCTGCGGTGTGATGGCGCTCTCTTATGGATGATTAATTTCCCGCTAAAACTATCACCAGCAATAACGCTTATGACGAGGTAAGCGCTAATGCCTTGTTTTAAGTCCGATTAAATAAGAAGCACGCACCTATTCCCTACAGAAAAGAATGCTAAAGCTGGAGTTTACCATGCACAAATTTACTAAAGCGCTGGCGGCCATCGGTCTGGCTGCCGTTATGTCACAATCCGCTATCGCTGAGAATTTAAAACTCGGTTTTTTGGTAAAACAGCCTGAAGAGCCCTGGTTCCAGACCGAGTGGAAATTCGCCGATAAGGCCGGGAAAGATTTAGGTTTTGAAGTCATTAAAATCGCCGTGCCCGACGGTGAGAAAACCCTGAACGCCATCGACAGCCTGGCGGCCAGCGGCGCGAAAGGCTTCGTTATCTGTACCCCGGATCCCAAGCTTGGCTCAGCCATTGCGGCGAAGGCCCGCGGTTACGACATGAAGGTGATTGCCGTTGACGATCAGTTCGTTAACGCCAAAGGCAAACCAATGGACAGCGTTCCGCTGGTCATGATGGCGGCGACCAAAATTGGTGAACGTCAGGGCCAGGAACTTTACAAAGAGATGCAGAAACGCGGCTGGGACGTGAAAGAGACCGCCGTCATGGCCATTACCGCCGATGAGCTGGACACCGCGCGTCGTCGCACGACGGGCTCAATGGACGCGCTGAAAGCAGCGGGCTTCCCGGAAAAACAGATCTACAAAGTCCCGACCAAATCCAACGATATCCCGGGGGCATTTGACGCCGCGAACTCCATGCTGGTTCAGCATCCGGAAGTGAAGCACTGGCTGGTGGTCGGTATGAACGATAACACCGTGCTGGGCGGGGTACGCGCGACGGAAGGTCAGGGCTTCAAGGCGCCTGACGTGATCGGCATCGGCATCAACGGCGTTGACGCCGTTAGCGAGCTGTCCAAAGCGCAGGCCACCGGCTTCTACGGCTCCCTGCTGCCGAGCCCGGACGTTCACGGCTACAAATCCAGCGAGATGCTCTACAACTGGGTCACCAAAGGGGCTGAGCCGCCGAAATTCACCGAAGTGACCGACGTGGTGCTGATTACCCGCGACAACTTCAAAGAGGAGCTGGCGAAAAAAGGACTCGGCGGTAAATAACAGGCTGTGATTGTGCCCCTCATGCACCGTGAGGGGCCAGACGTACACACTACAGGAATCACGGAGTCGTTATGCAACAGTCCTTACCGTATCTCTCTTTTCGCGGCATCGGTAAAACCTTCCCCGGCGTTAACGCACTGACCGATATCAGCTTCGACTGCTATCCCGGCCAGGTTCACGCCCTGATGGGGGAGAACGGCGCGGGAAAATCCACGCTGTTGAAAATCCTCAGCGGCAACTACGCGCCAACGACCGGCACGCTGGCCATTCGCGGCGAAGAGGTGGCGTTTGCCGATACCACGGCGGCGCTCAATGCCGGGGTTGCCATCATCTACCAGGAGCTGCACCTCATTCCTGAGATGACCGTGGCGGAAAACATCTATTTAGGACAGCTCCCGCACAAAGGCGGCGTGGTAAATCGTTCGCTACTTAATTATGAAGCGGGGCTGCAGCTTAAACACCTTGGCCTGGACGTCGATCCCCAGACGCCGCTGAAGTATCTCTCCATCGGCCAGTGGCAGATGGTTGAAATTGCCAAGGCGCTGGCGCGTAATGCCAAAATTATTGCCTTCGATGAACCCACCAGTTCGCTCTCTAAGCGTGAGATCGAAAACCTGTTCCGCGTGATCCGCGAATTGCGTCAGGAAGGGCGTACCATTTTATACGTTTCGCACCGCATGGAAGAGATATTTGCCCTGAGCGACGCCATCACCGTGTTTAAGGATGGGCGCTATGTGCGCACCTTTACCGACATGCAGCAGGTTAACCATGACCAGCTGGTTCAGGCGATGGTCGGACGCGATCTGGGTGATATTTATCACTGGCAGCCGCGCCCGTACGGGCCTGAACGCCTGCGCCTGGATAACGTGAAAGCGCCGGGCGTGCGAACGCCGATTTCATTATCCGTACGCAGCGGCGAAATCGTCGGCCTGTTTGGCCTGGTGGGCGCGGGGCGCAGCGAATTGATGAAGGGCCTGTTCGGCGGTACCCGCATTACCGATGGGCAGGTCTTCATTGACGGCGAACGGGTGGATATCCAGAAACCGGCCCACGCGATCGGGGCGGGCATGATGCTCTGCCCGGAAGACCGTAAAGCAGAGGGGATTATTCCGGTGCATTCGGTACGCGACAACATCAATATTTCCGCCCGCCGCAAGTTCATTCGCGCAGGCTGCCTGATAAACGATAGCTGGGAGTCGAGCAACGCCGACCACCATATTCGCTCGCTGAACATCAAAACGCCGGGTCCGCAACAGCTGATCATGAACCTGTCAGGCGGAAACCAGCAGAAGGCGATTTTAGGCCGCTGGCTGTCAGAGGATATGAAGGTCATTTTGCTGGATGAGCCAACGCGCGGTATCGATGTGGGGGCAAAACACGAGATTTATAACGTGATCTATGAGCTGGCAAAACGCGGCGTGGCGGTGCTCTTCGCCTCCAGCGATCTGCCGGAGGTGCTTGGCGTGGCCGACCGCATTGTGGTGATGCGTGAAGGCGAAATTGCCGGTGAGTTACTTCATGAACAGGCGAATGAACAACAGGCGTTGAACCTCGCCATGCCTAAAGTCAGCCAGGCTGTCGCCTGAGTAAGGAGTTAATGATGTCCTCTGTTACTACATCCGGAGCGCCGAAGTCGAAGTCGGCGTTAAGTTTTGGGCGTATCTGGGATCAGTACGGCATGCTGGTGGTTTTTGCCGCGCTGTTCCTTGCCTGCGCGATCTTTGTTCCTAATTTTGCCACCTTCATTAACATGAAGGGGCTGGGGCTGGCCATTTCCATGTCCGGGATGGTGGCCTGCGGGATGCTGTTCTGCCTCGCCTCCGGCGATTTTGACCTGTCGGTGGCGTCGGTGATTGCCTGCGCGGGCGTCACGACGGCCGTGGTGATCAACATGACCGAGAGCCTGTGGATTGGCGTGCTGGCCGGTCTGTTACTCGGCGTCATCAGCGGTCTGGTGAACGGGTTTGTTATTGCGCGCCTGAAGATCAACGCCCTGATCACCACGCTTGCGACGATGCAAATTGTCCGCGGGCTGGCCTATATCATCTCCGACGGTAAAGCGGTGGGAATTGAAGACGAGCGCTTCTTTACGCTGGGTTATGCCAACTGGCTGGGGCTGCCCGCGCCTATCTGGCTGACCGTGGCCTGTCTCGTCCTGTTCGGTTTCCTGCTCAACCGGACCACCTTTGGCCGTAATACGCTGGCGATTGGCGGTAATGAAGAGGCCGCTCGCCTGGCCGGGGTGCCGGTGGTGCGCACCAAGATTATTATCTTTGTGCTCTCAGGGCTGGTTTCTGCCGCTGCGGGGATTATTCTGGCCTCGCGTATGACCAGCGGCCAGCCGATGACCTCAATTGGCTATGAGCTGATCGTTATCTCGGCCTGCGTTTTAGGGGGCGTTTCCCTCAAGGGCGGCATCGGAAAAATCTCATATGTGGTGGCCGGGATACTGATTTTAGGGACGGTGGAGAACGCCATGAACCTGCTGAATATTTCGCCGTTCTCGCAGTACGTGGTGCGAGGCCTGATCCTGCTGGCAGCGGTGATTTTCGACCGTTACAAGCAAAAAGCGAAGCGTACCGTCTGATCTTTTTTCCCCTCATTAATTGCTCAACTTATAACCTTAGTTGACCTCTTAACCGCCCCGCCAGTAAAACTGGCGGGGCGGTTATCAAATGGCGAGCCACGTCACACTGTCTATACTTACATGGCTATGAAAGAGGTAAAGGCGTTTACCTCTCGTAAACCGTAAGGAGGAAAAGGGTGGCTGACATGTTAACCGCACCGCCTGTACTGCCCGGACAATATGCTTTCTTTTTTGATCTCGACGGCACGCTCGCCGGGATAAAACCGCACCCTGACCAGGTGTCTGTTCCGGATGCGGTGTTACAGGATTTGCATCAGCTCTCGCTCATGAACGAGGGAGCACTGGCATTGATATCAGGGCGCTCAATGGCCGAGCTGGATCTGCTCGCCAGTCCTTACCACTTTCCGCTGGCCGGTGTACACGGAGCGGAGCGCCGCGACATCCATGATCAAACGCATATCGTTTCACTCCCCGACGCACTCACGCAAACGCTTCATAAAGCGCTTTCTGACGCGCTGGAAGCGCTGCCCGGCACCGAGCTGGAAGCCAAAGGCATGGCCTTTGCCCTGCATTATCGTCAGGCGCCGCAGCATGAGGAGGCTGTGCTCGCCCTTGCTCAGACGGTTGCAGATGTGCATCCGCAGCTGGCGTTGCAGCCCGGTAAATGCGTTGTGGAGCTAAAACCGAAAGGAATTAATAAAGGTGCAGCCATCGCCGCGTTTATGGCGGAGGCGCCCTTCAAAGGGCGAACGCCCGTTTTCATTGGGGATGACCTGACCGACGAGGCCGGGTTTCGCGTGGTGAATCAGGCCGGAGGGATCGCCGTCAAGGTGGGGCCTGGTGACACCGTCGCCGAATGGCGACTGGCGGATGTCGCCAGCGTCTGGCAGTGGATATCTGATATCGCTAACCATCAACAACAACAAATAGCGCAAAGCAAAGGGGGAAACCATTATGGGTCGCTTAGTCGTCGTCTCTAACCGAATCGCACCGCCTGATGATAAAAAAGCCAGTGCAGGTGGCCTGGCGGTAGGGGTGTTAGGTGCCTTAAAAGCCGCTGGCGGGCTGTGGTTTGGCTGGAGTGGGGAAATCAGTGAAGAAGAGAAACCGCTCAATAAGGTGACGCGCGGGAACATCACCTGGGCGTCGTTTGCGTTGAAAGAGAAAGACTACGACGAATATTACTCGCAGTTTTCGAATGCCGTCCTGTGGCCTGCGTTCCACTATCGTCTTGACCTGGTCAAATTCCAGCGTGAATCCTTCGAAGGCTACTCGCGCGTGAACGCGCTGCTGGCGGATAAACTGCTGCCTTTAATAGAAGAAGACGATATTTTATGGATCCACGATTATCACCTGCTGCCTTTCGCCAGAGAGCTGCGCAAGCGGGGGGTGAATAACCGGATTGGCTTCTTCCTGCACATCCCGTTCCCGACGCCGGAAATATTTAACGCGCTGCCGCCGCATGAAGATCTGCTCGAAGCGCTGTGTGATTACGATTTACTGGGCTTCCAGACCGAAAATGACCGTCTCGCGTTCCTTGATTCCGTATCAGGAAAAACGCGTCTGGTAACCAAAGGCGGCAAAAGCCATACGGCGTGGGGGAAAACGTTCCACACCGAAGTTTATCCAATAGGGATTGAACCTGACGATATCGCGGAGCAGGCTTCCGGTCCGCTGCCGCCAAAGCTGGCGCAGCTTAAGAATGAACTCAAGAACGTGAAAAATATCTTCTCGGTAGAGCGTCTTGATTATTCCAAAGGGCTGCCGGAACGCTTCTTGGCCTATGAAACGCTGCTGGATAAATACCCGCAGCATCACGGGAAAATTCGCTATACCCAGATTGCGCCGACGTCGCGCGGCGAGGTTCAGGCCTATCAGGATATTCGCCATCAGCTGGAGACCGAAGCAGGGCGCATTAACGGCCGCTATGGCCAGCTGGGGTGGACACCGCTTTATTACCTGAATCAGCACTTCGACCGTAAGATCCTGATGAAGGTCTTCCGCTATGCGGACGTTGGCCTGGTCACGCCGCTGCGTGACGGCATGAACCTCGTCGCGAAAGAGTATGTGGCGGCTCAGGATCCTGCTGACCCGGGCGTGCTGGTGCTTTCCCAGTTTGCCGGTGCCGCAAACGAGCTTACGTCGGCGCTTATCGTTAACCCTTACGATCGGGATGACGTGGCAAACGCGCTAAACCGCGCGCTGACCATGCCGCTCACGGAACGTCTTTCCCGCCATGCGGAAATGATGGAGACGATCCGTAAGAACGACATAAACCACTGGCAGGCGCGTTTTATTCAGGATCTCCGGGATATCGCCCCGCAAAGTCATGAAGGCGATCTGCAAAAAAAGATCGCGACGTTCCCTAAACTCGCCTGATTTTCCTCTGGGGAGCGTTAATTCCCCCCAAGAGGCACTAACAGCACATCAACCTGGCTTGAGGCGACAATAGATTTCGCCGCGCAGGCCGCTCGCGATAAAAAGCTGTGGTTATGATTCCCGCAAATGACTAAATCAATTTGTTGTTTACGACACATGTCGAGAATATGGGCGTTAAGTTCCCCGGTCGCAATAACGGTTTCATAAACCGGATATTGCGCCTTTTCCACTAATTCACGCAGAAATTGCTGCGTTTCTTCCTGAAGGACCTCACGAATATCCTCCAGCATGGGCGCGGCCAGCTGATTATACATCTCTGGCTCGGCGGCGAGGGTGATGAGACTGATGCGGGCATTATGGGGTCTGGCAATGGAAACGGCCCGGGCGACGAGCTGATGGCTTTCAGGAGAAACTGCAACGGTAACAAGAAGATGGGAGTAACTCATGGCGCACTCCTTGGGTGTCTGACAGACTGCGTGTCACCACCTTTACCGCGAATGCTCTGGTTCTGCAAGAGCGAAATACGACATTAGTGTGAAGCTTATCATAATTATTCATTAATTATTCTTATAAGAAGAATAACTAAAAAATGCGCCTAAATGAAAAAAATTAACAACTTAACGTAAATCACACAATTTCACGCCTTGACGCTTAAATCGTTTTGCTACGTTACAAACTCATTCCGAATGATCACGCCCTGAAACATCTTTTTGGCGTTAACTGCATAACTATATGTTTTTTCTCGGTAAGAAAAATGTTTCCCGAGGTGGGGGATATTGTAAATGTTTCCGTCAGGCATTCACGGCGAGAAAAGCACGTTGTATGCCAGTTCGAATCGCCCGTCTGCATGAGTATTCGTCAATTAAGAATACAAAACAGTGCTGATCGGTTAAAAAACAAACAAATTACAAGTCATACTGATGGATTTATGGGTCATATTCACTTAAATTGTGTGACGTGGATCACATTTTTTTTAAATTTGAGGATGGCTGGATTGTATGTGGCAAAACTGACGAGTAGAGTTTGCGTCGAATTAGGAAAAATCTTAGTTATTTGTAAGAAATGATAAAACATGTAAGAGACGCAGCCGCGGCTTCTCTCTTGCGCGTTTCAATGAATACAAACCTAAATTCAACTATGCATTTGGCCTTTTCTTTTTTATACCGGGTGATTTCCCGGCGACATCACGGGGTGCGGTCTTTCCGCATAAAAATAATAGTTGGTTATTCGGGATGGGAACAATGCATACATCCGAGTTGCTAAAACATATCTATGACATCAATTTGTCGTATTTACTGCTCGCGCAGCGTTTGATTAGTCAGGACAAAGCGTCCGCGATGTTTCGTCTGGGTATTAACGAAGAGATGGCAACCATGCTGGGCGGCTTAACCCTCCCACAAATGGTTAAACTGGCAGAAACGAATCAACTGGTTTGCCAGTTCCGTTTCGATGATTCGCAGACAATAACGCGTCTGACGCAGGAGTCCCGTGTAGACGATCTTCAACAGATCCACACCGGTATTCTTCTCTCCACCCGCTTGCTTAACGAAATCAGCCAGCCTGATGACGCAGCCCGTAAGAAAAGGGCCTAGCAATGAGCGAGAAAAGCATTGTTCAGGAAGCGCGTGACATACAGTTGGCCATGGAGCTGATTACATTGGGTGCTCGTTTACAAATGCTGGAAAGCGAGACTCAGCTGAGCCGTGGTCGTCTCATCAAGCTGTACAAAGAGTTACGTGGTAGTCCCCCGCCGAAAGGCATGCTGCCGTTTTCTACCGACTGGTTTATGACGTGGGAGCAGAATATTCACGCTTCCATGTTCTGTAATGCCTGGCAGTATCTTCTTAAAACCGGTTTGTGTAGCGGCGTTGACGCCGTGATCAAAGCGTACAAACTTTACCTTGAACAATGCCCACAGCAGGAAGAAGGCCCTCTGCTGGCGCTGACCCGCGCATGGACGCTGGTGCGTTTTGTTGAGAGCGGAATGCTTGAGCTGTCGCGCTGCAACTGCTGCGATGGCAATTTTATTACCCATGCTCATCAGCCTGCAGGCAGCTTCGCCTGCAGTTTATGTCAGCCTCCATCCCGCGCAGTAAAAAGACGTAAACTTTCCCGGGATGCTGCCGATATTATTCCACAACTGCTGGATGAACAGATCGAACAAGCTGTTTAACCCGAACGTGTGGGAAAGATTCCAGCAGCGGTAAGCAATTACCGCTGCTTTTTTTTACCCCGCAAACGGTAAACGCTGCGAGCTGGACGTCCTTGCCATAGTCACTAGCGGAAGGATGATGTCGTGCTTATCTTATTAGGTTACCTGGTAGTTCTCGGTACAGTTTTCGGCGGTTACATGATGACCGGCGGGCACCTTGGAGCACTCTATCAACCGGCTGAACTTATTATCATCGGCGGCGCAGGGGTAGGGGCTTTTATCGTTGGCAACAACGGTAAATCGATCAAGGGCACGCTGAAAGCGATTCCGTTGCTGTTCCGTCGCTCGAAATACACCAAAAGTATGTATATGGATCTACTGGCGCTCCTCTATCGCCTGATGGCGAAGTCGCGTCAGCAGGGCATGTTCTCGCTTGAACGGGATATTGAAAACCCAAAAGAGAGCGAAATTTTTGCCAGCTACCCGCGCATTCTTGCCGACGCCATGATGCTGGATTTCATCGTCGACTATCTGCGACTGATCATCAGCGGCAACATGAATACCTTCGAAATCGAAGCGCTGATGGACGAAGAGATCGAAACCCACGAAAGCGAATCTGAAGTGCCGGCCAACAGCCTCGCGCTTGTCGGCGACTCCCTTCCGGCATTCGGTATCGTTGCGGCGGTAATGGGCGTGGTGCACGCCCTGGCCTCGGCAGACCGTCCGGCAGCCGAGCTCGGCGCGCTGATTGCCCACGCGATGGTGGGAACCTTCCTCGGTATTTTGCTGGCGTATGGCTTTATCTCTCCGCTGGCAAGCGTGCTGCGCCAGAAGAGCGCGGAAACCACCAAAATGATGCAGTGCGTGAAGATCACGCTGCTCTCAAACCTCAACGGTTACGCGCCACCGATCGCGGTTGAGTTTGGCCGTAAAACGCTTTACTCCAGCGAGCGTCCGTCGTTTATCGAGCTTGAAGAACACGTGCGTGCGGTGAAAAACCCAAACCAACAGACGACAACTGAGGACGCATGAAAAACCAGTCCCATCCGATCGTCATCGTAAAAAAGCGCAAGCACAAGGGCGGTGGGCATGGCGCGCACGGCTCGTGGAAAATTGCCTACGCCGACTTTATGACGGCCATGATGGCGTTCTTCCTGGTGATGTGGCTGATCTCCATCTCCAGCCCGAAAGAACTGATCCAGATTGCCGAATATTTCCGCACGCCGCTGGCAACCGCAGTAACGGGTGGGCCGCGTATCTCTAACAGCGACAGCCCGATCCCGGGCGGCGGCGATGATTACACCCAGCAGAAGGGTGAGGTGAAAAAAGAGCCGAACATCGATGAGCTGAAAAGAAAAATGGAGCAGGCGCGCCTGAAGAAACTGCGCGGCGATCTCGATCAGCTGATTGAAGCGGATCCAAAGCTGCGCGCGCTGCGTCCGCATCTGAAGATCGACCTGGTGCAGGAAGGGCTGCGCATTCAGATTATCGACAGCCAGAACCGCCCCATGTTTAAAACCGGAAGTGCGGAAGTCGAACCGTATATGCGCGACATTCTGCGCGCCATTGCACCGGTGCTGAACGGCATTCCTAACCGAATCAGCCTGTCAGGACACACGGATGATTTCCCGTACGCCAGCGGGGAGAAGGGATACAGCAACTGGGAGCTTTCTGCCGATCGTGCCAACGCCTCGCGTCGCGAGCTGGTGGCAGGTGGGCTTGATGATGGCAAGGTACTGCGCGTAGTCGGCATGGCCGCAACCATGCGCGTTTCCGACCGCGGGCCGGATGATGCCATCAACCGTCGTATCAGTCTTTTAGTGCTGAACCAGCAGGCGGAGCAGGCCATCCTGCATGAAAACGCCGAAAGTCAGAATGAGTCACTGGACGATTTAAAACAGCCTGGGGCCGTTCCTTCGGCTGCCGTTCCAACATCGCCACCAGCCAATCCGAGGTGATAGCGTGAGCATGGATATTAGCGATTTTTACCAGACATTCTTTGATGAAGCCGATGAATTGTTGGCCGATATGGAGCAACACTTGCTCGATTTGGTGCCTGAAGCACCGGACTCCGAGCAGCTCAATGCCATCTTCCGTGCCGCGCACTCTATTAAAGGCGGCGCCGGAACGTTTGGATTTACCATCCTGCAGGAAACGACCCATTTAATGGAAAACCTGCTGGATGAAGCACGACGCGGTGAGATGCAGCTCAATACCGACATTATCAACCTGTTTTTGGAAACCAAAGATATTATGCAGGAACAGCTCGACGCCTATAAAAGTTCGGCAGAGCCTGATGCCGCCAGCTTTGAATACATCTGCAATGCACTGCGCCAGCTCGCGCTGGAAGCCAAAGGTGACGTTGCCTCAGCGGTTGTTCCGGCCGCAAAACTGAGCGTTGTCGATGCGGCTGACGCGCAGGCGTCTGCGCCTGCCAGCGCACAGGCGGGCAAACTCCGCGTGGTGCTGTCGCGCCTGAAAGAGAATGAAGTTAACCTGCTCGAAGAAGAGCTGGGGAACCTGGCGAAATTAAGCAACGTGGTAAAAGGCAAAGACAGCCTTGCTGCAACGCTTGATGACGGTATTGGCCAGGACGATATCGTCGCGGTGCTGTGCTTTGTGATTGAAGCCGACCAGATTGCCTTTGAAACCGAAACGGCTGAGGTTGAAGCCCCTGCGGCGGTGGAAGAGGTGGCCGTCGTCGCGCAGGCTGCCGCACCGGCTGTGACGCCAGCGGCTCCGGCGCTGAAGGCGGTGCCAAAAGAGGCCCCGGCCCCTGGCCGCGGTGAGAAACCTGCCGCCCGCGCCAGCGAATCCACCAGCATTCGCGTTGCCGTTGAGAAGGTTGACCAGCTGATTAACCTGGTTGGCGAACTGGTGATCACCCAGTCGATGCTGGCACAACGCTCTAACGAACTGGACCCGGTCACCCACGGCGATCTGATCACCAGCATGGGCCAGCTGCAGCGTAATGCTCGCGACCTGCAGGAATCGGTCATGTCCATCCGTATGATGCCGATGGAATATGTCTTCAGCCGCTTCCCGCGCCTGGTCCGCGACCTTGCCAGCAAGCTGAATAAGCAGATTGAACTGACCCTAATGGGCAGCTCAACCGAACTGGACAAGAGCCTGATCGAGCGCATCATCGACCCGTTAACGCACCTGGTGCGTAACAGCCTCGACCACGGTATCGAACTGCCGGAAAACCGCATTGCCGCCGGAAAATCGCCGGTTGGGAACCTGATCCTGTCTGCTGAACATCAGGGCGGAAACATCTGCATCGAAGTGACCGACGATGGCGCGGGTCTTAACCGCGAGCGCATCATGGCGAAAGCGATTTCGCAGGGCATGGCGGTCAATGAAAACATGACCGACGAAGAGGTCGGCATGCTGATCTTCGCGCCGGGCTTCTCAACCGCAGAGCAGGTGACCGACGTGTCCGGGCGCGGCGTCGGCATGGACGTGGTGAAGCGTAACATCCAGGAGATGGGCGGCCACGTTGAGATCCAGTCTAAGCAGGGCTCCGGCACCACCATTCGCATCCTGCTGCCGCTGACGCTGGCGATCCTCGACGGTATGTCCGTGAAGGTGGCGGACGAAGTTTTCATTCTTCCGCTGAATGCCGTGATGGAATCCCTGCAGCCGCGTGAAGAAGATCTGCATCCGCTGGCGGGCGGCGAGCGCGTCCTCGAAGTGCGCGGTGAGTACCTGCCGCTGGTGGAACTGTGGAAAGTATTTGAAGTGAATGGCGCGAAGACAGAGGCCACGCAGGGTATCGTTGTGATCCTGCAAAGCGCGGGCCGCCGCTACGCGCTGCTGGTCGATCAGCTGATTGGTCAGCACCAGGTCGTGGTGAAGAACCTCGAAAGCAACTACCGTAAAGTGCCGGGTATTTCGGCCGCCACCATCCTGGGTGATGGTAGCGTGGCGCTGATCGTCGACGTGTCGGCGCTTCAGGGATTAAATCGTGAACAACGTGTGGCGTACACAGCCGCCTGATTAAGTAGAAGGTAATAACATGACCGGTATGAGTAATGTAACGAAACTGGCGGGCGAGCCATCAGGGCAGGAATTCCTGGTATTCACTTTAGGCGATGAGGAGTACGGCATCGATATCCTGAAAGTGCAGGAAATCCGTGGTTACGACCAGGTTACCCGCATCGCTAATACGCCTGCTTTTATTAAAGGCGTCACCAACCTGCGTGGCGTCATTGTGCCCATCGTGGACCTGCGCGTGAAGTTCAGCCAGGGCGACGTTGACTACAACGACAACACCGTGGTGATCGTCCTGAACCTGGGGCAGCGCGTGGTCGGTATCGTGGTGGATGGCGTCTCTGACGTGCTCTCCCTGACCTCCGATCAAATTCGCCCTGCGCCGGAGTTTGCGGTCACGCTGTCGACCGAATACCTGACCGGCCTGGGCGCGCTCGGCGAGCGTATGCTGATTCTGGTGAACATTGAGAAGCTGCTGAACAGCGATGAGATGGCGCTGCTGGATATCGCCGCGAGTCACGTGGCATAAAAACAAAGCTGGGTGGCGTGTTAAAGCCATTCGTAGGCCGGGTAAGGCGAAGCCGCCACCCGGCTTTTTTACATCCAGCTCCACCAGCACAGCTTCCGTGGCTACCCATGTAGTCTAAAACAAAGCCGGGTGGCGCTGACGCTTACCCGGCCTACGTGTTTGAGCCATTTGTAGGCCGGGTAAGGCGGAGCCGCCACCCGGCTTTTTTAGCCCCTTACGCTTCCTGCTTTACCAGCTCAGCTTCCGCTTCCCGCGCGCCTTCATTCTGCGACAGCATTGCGGTCGCAATCCCGTTGCCCAGCACGTTAATCGCCGAACGGCCCATATCCAGGAAGTGGTCGATCCCCATCAGCAGCAGAATACCCGCCACCGGAATATTAAAGCTCGGAATGGTCGCTGCCAGCACCACCAGTGAAGAACGCGGTACGCCCGCAATCCCTTTCGAGGCCAGCATCAGGGTCAGCATCAGCACCGTCACTTCAGAGAAGCTCAGGTGAATGTTGTACGCCTGAGCGATAAACATTGAGGCGAAGGAGCAGTACACCATCGACCCCACCAGGTTGAAGGAGTAACCAATCGGCAGGACGAAAGAGGCGATGTTGCGCGAGCAGCCAAAACGCTCCAGCTGCTCCAGCGTTTTAGGGTAGGCCGCTTCAGAGCTGCTGGTGGTAAACGCCACCAGGACCGGATCCTTCAGCATGCTGACCAGGCGAAACACCTCTTTTTTCAGCACCATGTAACCCACGGCCAGCAGCACCAGGCAGGTGAGAAGTATGGCGACATAGTACCCGCCAATAAAGGAGGCGTAGTTCAGCAGAATGCCCAGGCCCTGCGTGGCGATGACGGAGGAGATCGCCGCGAAAATGGCCAGCGGCGCAACGTACATCACGTAGCCCGTGACCTTCAGCATGATATGGGAAACCACGTCCAGCGCGGCCACTAGCGGGGCGTTAAATTTCTGCCCCAGCGACGCGCCGCCGATGCCGAAGAACATCGAGAACACCACAATCTGCAGGATCTCATTGTTCGACATCGCCCCTGCGATACTGGTTGGGATCGTGTGCGACAGGAACGCCTTCAGCGTCATGCCCCCCACGGCCAGGCCGGTATCCACCGCCTCGGTTGGGACGGTCAGGTTCAGACCGCTTCCCGGATGCTCCAGCGTGACGATGAACAGTCCGACCAGAATAGAGAGTACCGATGAGCTGATAAACCACACCATCGCTTTGCCGCCAACGCGGCCAATGGTGGAAGTTTCGCCCAGCTTCATAATGCCCACGGTGAGCGTGCTGAAGACCAGCGGTGCAATCACCATTTTGATCAGACGGAGGAAAATATCGGTCAGAAGGGTGATGTTATCCGACCAGGCTTTGATGGCATCCGCAGATGCATACTCATGAATTGCCGCCCCTGAAAGAATACCCGCCAGCATGAATATCACGATGAAGAGTGTGAGTTTGTTTGCACTTGCCACGAAAAAGAACCCTCTATGCGCTTCAGATGTAGCCCGCGGCGATACATATAAATTTATTATTACGACGCGGGAAAATATTCGGCACATAAATTGACGCAAAGCGTAGGGGGATACAACTCCTTTTTAAGTTTTATTAAATTTGTTGTTAATGCGTCGACGATATATTGTGATCGAGATCACACTTTAATGGATATATTCTGCCTGAAAAAAATAAAATCATTGCTCTAATAATCATAAGTTATTGTTTTGACTATGAATAATGAGTCAATAAGACATGTGCCTTATTCAGTTTGAGGCGGGTGGTGCAAGCGGTATCCGTAAACTAAATTCTCAATAACCCCCTCAGAGGAACGTTAAGCGGGGCTAACATCTTGAACGGCCAAAATAAAATATGGCAAGGGAACGGAGACGTCTTCTGGAGGGTGGTAAATGAAAAGAAAACTCCTTTTGATCTGTGCGGGCGCTTTATTGACGACGACGGGCGTTCATCAAGCGCTGGCCGTCACCAGCAGCGGCACCATCGGGGTGACGCTGACGCTGACAAACGGCTGCCTGATTAACGGCTCGCCCTCGCAAAGCGGCATTAACTTCGGCACGCTCGATTTCGGTACCCATCCCGCGACCTTTTCCACCCTCACCACGCAGTTGACCGGCGCCAGCGGTGGAAGCACCTTCACCATTCAGTGTACGAACAGCAGCTATTCTGTGGCGATTACCGGCAATACCCACTCCACCGCACCGGGATCCGTAGTGGGCTCGCCCGGAACCCCCGAGCGCTATCTGGTGAATACAGCCAACGCGGCGCAGGGCGTGGCTTACAACCTGTACAGCGACAGCGGGTTTAATACCGTGATTGCCAACAACGCCGCGTTGCCGATCGCCTCTACGGCCGGAGGCGTGGATAGTTACACCCTCTACGGACGCATTACCGGCGGGGGAAACAGCGTGACGGTCGTTCCGGGAACCTACACCGACACGATTAACGTCAGCGTAACGTATTAATCCAGCACTGCCATGATGGCAACCTTCATAGGTCTGCGCAAACGCGCAGAGGGAAACGTGCAGCCTTTTTTCGCGCTGATCGCCGTTCTGCTGCTGATCCCCGCCGCGGGTGCGGTGACGTCACAGTCCTTTAAGGTCAGCGCGACGATTGTTCCGGGATGCGCGGTGGCCGCGGGCAGCGGCGGGCTGTACGGTACGCTGGATTTTGGCAGCCATAACGGCGTCGAGAGCGCGCCCGTAAACACCAGTTTTGTGCCAAACGGGGCGTTGTCCATCGCCTGCACGCCGGGCGTGACGCTGAGTATGAGTATTGATGGTGGTCAGAATTACTCATCCGTTCGGCGACTGAAGCGCGCAAACGGTACCGAAATGGTGGCTTATCGGCTCTACAGCAGCAGCTCGCTGGCCGCCAACAGCGAAATTGGCCTCAACCAGGCAATACCGGTGGCCTATAGCAACAGCAATAACATCGCGCTGCCGCTTTTTGGCGTGGCGCTACTGACCGGCTTCAGCCCGGCAGGAACGTATTCCGATCAGCTCACCGTGACCTTGTCATGGTAATAAAGGGAGAGAGTCGATGAAGCCATTTTTCCAGCAGTTGTGTCTGGCGGGGGTCTTATCGGGCGTCGCGGCCACGGGCGAGGCGCAGGCGGCAGCCACTATTCTGCTCTGGCCCATCGATCCCTGGCTTGCCGCTGACGCCAACGCGACGGAACTGTGGATCCAGAACCAGGGAAACAGCGCCACGACGATGCAGGTGCGCATCGTACGCTGGAAGCAGGAGGGCGGGTATGAGCGTTATACGGCGCAGCAGGACGTGGTCGCCAGCCCGCCCATCGTCACGATTCAAAAAGGCAATAAGCAGCTGATTCGCCTTATCAAACAGGGGGCGGTCCCGGCGGGCACGGAACAAGCCTACCGCATTATCGTGGATGAAATCCCCCAGGCTGATGCGAAAGCCGAACCCACCATCGGTCTCAAATTACAGATGCGTTATTCCATCCCGCTGTTCGTCTACGGGCAGGGGATCCCGACGATAAAAGAGGGGGCGCATCACGCGCTGGTAGAGACCCGGAACCTGAGCTGGCGGGTGACGCGAACGGATGGACAGCCGGCACTGGAGGTTCGAAATCGAGGCGATATCCACGTCAGGCTGAGTCAGGTGGCGCTGGAGCAGGGAGGGCAGAAACGCACGGTCGCGGAAGGGTTGTTGGGGTACGTGCTCCCCGGCAGTACCCGCAGCTGGCCGATTCCCGCAGGCGTTCGCCAGCCCGAGCGGATGAGCGCCCAGATTAATGCCAGGGATGCACAATGGCAGTCGACGCCCGTCAACTGAAGCCGGCGATGATGATACTGCTTTGCGTCAGTACCGCGACCTGGGCTGAGTCCGGCGATGACAGTTTACCGCCGCCGCCCCAGGCGCAGGCGGTAAATGATGAGGCGGTGTTTCAGCTTGCCCTGGTGCTAAACCATTACGACACCGGTCTGGTGGTGCCCGTCACGCAGCGTAAAGGCGCTTTCTTTGTCTCCAGCGCCGACCTGCTGCGCGCGGGACTGCCGCCGGAGCATGTTCCTGCCGGAGAGGTGAATCTCTCTTCGCTTTCTCAGGTACGCACGGAGTATGACAGCGCCGCGCAGCGCCTCCTGCTGACGGTTCCCCGCGACTGGGTCGCATCCCGCGTGACCCCGTTTAGCGCGCAAACGGCGCAGGCCAAACCGCACTTCGGGCGAGGCGCGCTGCTCAATTACGATTTCTACACTAACCGCACGGCGCATATCGGCGGACAGGCGTCCCTCTGGCATGAGTTCCGCTACTTCAATGAGAACGGCTCGTTTTCCTCCACCGGCTATGCCCGGGAAAATTTCAGCGGTAACGATGGCCAGCAGGACGGATATGTCCGCTATGACACTACCCTGCTGTTCACGAATGAAGATGATGCGATGAGCTGGAGCGTCGGGGACGTGATCGGCGATGCCCTGAGCTGGAGCTCCAGCGTGCGGATGGGGGGGATAAGCGTCGGGCGCGATTTCTCCCTGCGCCCTGACCTGGTAACGTGGCCGCTGCCCGAGTTCGCGGGGGAAGCGGCGGTACCGACCTCGGTCGATCTCTTTATCAACGGCTATCGCTCCGGCTCAACCCAGCTCCAGCCGGGCCCTTTCACCCTGACCAATCTGCCCTATATCAACGGTGCCGGGGATGCGGTGCTGGTCACAACGGATGCGCTGGGGCGTCAGGTGAGCACCACGCTACCGTTTTACGTCACCAGCGACCTGCTCAAAAAAGGGCTCAGCGACGGCGCCGTGACGCTGGGCAGCCTGCGGCGTAACTACGGCATCAAGAATTTTGACTACGGCTCCGCGGGGGGCAGCGGCTCGTATCGCTACGGGGCGACGGACTGGCTGACGCTGGAAGGCCATGCAGAAGGGGCGCAGGATCTGGCGCTCGGCGGAGCGGGAACGGTGGTAAAGCTTGGCCAGCTTGGCGTAGTGAATACTTCTTACTCCCAGAGCCGCATGCGCGGGGAGGCGGGTGGGCAAGTCACCTGGGGCTACCAGTACAGCACCAGCGAGTTCAGCGTCGCCACCCAGCATACGCGTCGAGGCCGCGGTTTTGGCAATCTGGCACTTTACGACCAGCCGACGGTGTATGACGAGAACGATAAACCCATCGCCAGCTTCAGCCGCAATACGGACCAGTATTCTCTGACCTTCAACCTGGGACAGTACGGCAATATCGGCGCGGCCTGGATCGGCGTGGAGAGTTTTGACAGCCAAAAAACCGAGCTGCTTAATCTCTCCTGGAGCCGCAGCCTGTGGGGCGCGAGCAGTATTTACCTGGCCGGTAGCCGGGACCAGCAGCGGGGATACTGGACGGTCGCGCTGTCGCTGCAGGTGCCGCTGGGGGCACGCGACAGCGCCGCGTTCACCGTTGAAAACACGCCGGATGCCGGCAGCACCCAGCGCATCAACTATAACCACGCCATGCCGTCTGACGGGGGTTTTAGCTGGAACATGGCGTGGGCCAACCAGTCAAGGTCACGTGATTATCAGCAGGGCTCCCTGGGCTGGCGCAACAACAACGTTGAGCTGCAGGGCGGTGCCTATGGCGAGAGGGACATGATGACCTGGTGGGGCGAGGCGATGGGCTCTGTTGTACTGATGGACGGCGAGCTGTTTGCGGCAAACAAAATTAACGATGCGTTTGTGGTTATCAGCACCGACGGCCATCCGGATGTACCCGTCAGCTATGAAAATCAGCCCGTCGGCAAAACCAATCACAACGGCTACCTGCTGGTCAGCGGGGTGTCGGCGTACTACCCGGCAAGCTACCGCATCGATACGCTGAACCTGCCGGCGGATACCCAGCTGAAAGAGACCGAACGGCGAATTGCGATCCGCCGCCACAGCGGTTACCTGGTCGATTTTCCGATGGAGCAGGAGCGGGTCGCCAGCGTCATCCTGCATGATGCGCGCGGGCAGGCGCTGCCGGTGGGCAGCCAGGTGCGCAGGGCCTCGCGCAGCAGCGCCGTCGTCGGCTATGACGGTATCGCCTGGCTGGAAAATCTCAGCGATGTGAACCCGCTCGAGGTCGTTACCCCGGGCGGGAAGCGCTGCACGACGACCCTGACGGTGGGATCCAACCCGGAACACAAGCTGCAAACCTACGGTCCGCTGGTCTGTCGGGAGGCGCCATGAGGCGCCTGCTGTTTGTGCTTCTGCTGCTGGTGACCGGCGGCAGTTGGGCTGACTGTCGGGTCAGCACGGTCAACGCCGCGTTTGGTAGCGTGACCTCATTCGCGCTCGGTGGATCTGGCGAAGTGGCAACCACCGGTACGCTGGTCGTGGCCTGCGATGCGCTGTTGAACCTGCTGACCGGCGACACCATCACCCTGAATTTTCTTTCAGCGACCGTTTCGGCCAATGGTCGTGCGACCATGAAGCGTACCGACAACGCGACCATCACGGATGCGATCCCGACGCGCCTGTGCGGCCAGTCGGGCTGCGCAAACAACAGTGAAGTGCAAACCAGTAAAACCTATACCTGGGGCAGCAGTACCTTGTTAAATCTGATTGGCGGCAAACAATACAATATCCCTCTCTATTTCCGGACGGTAGCGGGACAAAATGTGACCGCCGGCCCTTACCAGGTCACGCTTAACTTCGATATTACCTACAGCGTCTGCTCGGTGGGCGTGCTCAACGCGTGTTTGTCGGGCCTGCAAACCGGAACGAAAGGCACCAGCATCACGCTGGATATGACCGTCACCAACGACTGCAGCGCCATGACCACGCCAGACGTGAACTTCAACAGCGCGCCGCTGGTACAAAGTTTCCCTACCGTCTCGCAGGCGATTGCCGTTACCTGCACCAAAGGAAGTACCTATACCATCGGCATAAATAACGGCGCTAACGCGTTGAATAACGTGCGGCGAATGGCGAGCGGCAGCAACTATATGAGCTACGACATCTATAAAGAAGCCACGACGAACCGCTGGGGCGGCAGCGGCACTGAGCGCTGGACCAGCGCGACCTCGTCGCAGGTCAGTACCGACGGCTTGCTGCGCACCTATAACTACACCGCGAAGGTCCTGACGAATCAGGCCACGCCGCCCGCCGGAACCTATACCGATACGCTGATCGTCGACGTGGCGTTTTAACCCCCCGCGCTTTTCCCTTTCTCAAATGTAAAGTTCCTGTGGGCAGTGCCGATAACACCGTTAATAAATCTATGAGAAGGTGTTGTATGTTGAGCCGTATCCGCGTTGTCACAATGCTTATGATGGTGCTGGTCATTTTCGCACTTCTTCAGCTCATTTCCGGCGGGCTTTTTTTCTCATCATTAAAACAGAACCAGGACAGCTTCGCGGCCTCGAACGATCTGCGCATGCAGCAAAGTGAACTCACCTCAACGTGGGATCTGATGCTGCAGACGCGTATCAACCTGAGCCGCTCGTCCGCGCGCATGATGATGGACCCCAACAATCAGCAGAGCAGCGCGAAAACCGATCTGTTGAAAAATGCCCGCGCGACCCTCGCCGACGCCGCGAAACACTACGCCGCCTTCAAGCAGATCGCGCCGCAGCCTGCTATGGCGCAGGTCAGCCAGAATATTGATGAAAAATACACGGCCTACTTTGCTGGCCTGACGGAGCTGATCCAGTTCCTGGAGAGCGGCAACATGGACGCCTACTTCGCGCAGCCAACGCAGGGGATGCAAAACGCCCTCGGCGCGGCGCTCGGGGAATACGCGAAGGCCAGCGGCGATCTGTATCACTCCGCGTTTACCGAAAGCCAGAATGACTATCGCTTTGCGAAATGGCAGATGGCGGTGCTGGCGCTGGCGCTGGTCATCGTGCTGGTCGCGGTCTGGTACGGCATTCGCCATATTCTGCTGAACCCTCTTGGCCGCGTCATTGCCCACATTCGTGAGATTGCCGGTGGCGATCTGACCAAAACCCTGACCGTGTCCGGTCGCAATGAGATCACCGAGCTGGCAAACAGCGTTGACCATATGCAGCGTTCGCTCATCGAAACCGTCGCCAACGTGCGTAACGGCTCAGAGGCTATTTATACCGGCACCAGCGAAATTGCGATGGGGAACAACGACCTTTCATCCCGTACCGAACAGCAGGCCTCCGCGCTGGAAGAGACGGCGGCCAGCATGGAGCAGCTCACGGCGACCGTGAAGCAGAACGCCGATAACGCCCGCCAGGCCTCTCAGCTGGCGGAAAGCGCCTCCGAGACGGCACAGCGCGGCGGTCGCGTGGTGGATGGCGTGGTGAAAACCATGCACGACATCGCCCAGAGCTCGAAGAAAATCGCCGACATCATCAGCGTCATCGACGGTATTGCCTTCCAGACCAACATTCTGGCGCTGAACGCCGCCGTGGAAGCGGCGCGTGCGGGTGAACAGGGACGCGGGTTTGCCGTGGTGGCCGGGGAAGTACGCAACCTGGCCAGCCGCAGCGCCAACGCGGCGAAAGAGATTAAGGCCCTGATTGAAGATTCCGTCTCCCGCGTGGATACCGGCTCCGTGCTGGTGGAAAGCGCCGGGGAGACCATGAATGACATCGTGAATGCCGTCACCCGCGTGACGGACATCATGGGTGAAATCGCCTCTGCGTCCGATGAGCAGAGTCGTGGTATCGACCAGGTGGCTCTGGCGGTATCGGAAATGGATCGCGTGACGCAGCAAAACGCCGCGCTGGTGCAGGAGTCCGCTGCGGCGGCCGCTGCCCTGGAAGACCAGGCGAGCCGTCTGAAGATGGCCGTCTCGGCGTTTCGTCTCGCTTCACTCGCTGGAAATACGGTCACTTCGCAAGCCACGTATCGCGCGCCAGCCGCCGAATCGGCGGTCACTCGCCTGCGTGCGGCAACGACCGGACAAGATGAAAACTGGGAAACATTTTGACTGACAATTGAACCGCGGCTGCTTGCCGCTTGATGGGAGCGTGGATGTTAAATCGTATTCGTATCTCGACCACACTGTTTTTGATTCTGATCCTTTGCGGTGTGTTGCAGGTTGGCAGTAACGGGTTGTCTTTTTGGGCGTTTCGCGATGGCTATCAGAATTTGCAGGACGTTGAGGCGAGTAATCAGCAGCGCTCCGCACTGGCACAAACGCGTGCCGTGCTGTTGCAGGCAAGCACCGCGCTGAACAAGGCGGGAACCTTAACCGCGCTGAGTTATCCCCCGGATGACATTAAGGCGCTAATGGCCACCGCGCGAAGCAGCCTGAAACAGGCCGACGCGCAGTTCAAAGCCTTTACGGCGCAGGCCACCGGCAGCGAGAAAGAGAAAGCGCTGAAGACCGCCATGAAGAAGAACTTTGAAGGGTGGTACAGCGATCTGGAACATCAGGCGACGTGGCTTGATAACAACCAGCTGTCGGACTTTATGACCGCGCCGGTTCAGGCCTCGCAGGATGCGTTTGACGGCAGCTTCAACGCATGGCAGCAGGATATTAACCAGTCTGTGCAGCGTGCGGGTGACCAGAGCCGTCAGAGCTACCACATGTCGGGCGTCATCTTTGCCGTGGTCGTGATTCTGGCGGGGCTGCTGACCGGCGGGGCACTGCTCTGGTCACGCAGGATGATCGTGCAGCCGCTGGCGATTATCAGCAGCCACTTCGACAGCATTGCGAAGGGGGACCTGGCGCGTCCGGTGGCGGTGTTCGGCAAAAACGAAATTTCGGCGATCTTTGCCAGCCTGAAGGCGATGCAGGGATCGCTGCGGGAAACGGTATCCGACGTGCGGCAGGGCAGCTACGCCATGCACACCGGAATTTCAGAGATTGCGGCGGGTAACAACGATCTCTCCTCCCGCACCGAGCAGCAGGCGGCCTCGCTGGCGCAGACGGCGGCCAGCATGGAGCAGCTCACCGCGACGGTCAGCCAGAACGCCGATAACGCGCGTCAGGCGTCCGATCTGTCAAAACAGGCGGCGATGACGGCGAAGAAAGGCGGCGATCAGGCCTCTCACGTCGCCAGCACCATGCAGGAGATCGCCACCAGTTCGCAGAAAATTGGTGACATCATCAGCGTGATTGACGGTATTGCGTTCCAGACCAACATTCTGGCGCTGAATGCCGCCGTTGAGGCGGCGCGCGCCGGAGAGCAGGGGCGCGGATTTGCGGTGGTGGCGGGGGAAGTGCGTAACCTGGCGAGCCGCAGCGCCAACGCGGCAAAAGAGATCAAGGTGCTGATCGAAGAGTCGGTCTCGCGCGTTCAGCAGGGCTCGACGCTGGTGGATACGGCGGCGCACACCATGCACGAGATCGTCACCTCCGTGACGCGGGTGAACGACATCATGGGCGAGATTGCCTCGGCGTCGGACGAACAGCGTCGCGGCATTGAGCAGGTGGCTCAGGCGGTCAGCCAGATGGATCAGGTGACGCAACAGAACGCCTCGTTAGTTGAGGAAGCGGCAGCGGCAACCGATCAGCTGGCCAGCCAGGCGGATCGCCTCACCGGGCTGGTCGCGGTATTTAATGTGAAAGAGCACGTTGAAGCAGTAACAGAAGTCGGGCGGTCGCAGGCCGTGCCAGTTGTATCCTGAATGTAATTAAGAAGGCGCTATGACATCACCAATGCCCCCTGGGCAAACGTCATTATTGTTGCAGATGACACAGCGCCTCGCGCTGTCCGACGCGCATTTTCGTCGGATATGTCAGTTAATCTACCAGCGTGCGGGGATCGTGCTAGCGGATCATAAGCGGGACATGGTCTACAACCGTCTGGTGCGGCGCTTGCGTACGCTGGGGCTGGATGATTTTGGCCGCTATCTGAGCATGCTCGAGGCGAACCAGAACAGCGCCGAGTGGCAGGCTTTTATTAACTCGTTGACCACCAACCTGACGGCGTTTTTCCGCGAAGCTCACCACTTCCCGGTACTGGCCGAGCACGCGCGCCGTCGCACCGGGGAGTATCGCGTCTGGAGTGCGGCCGCCTCGACGGGCGAAGAGCCGTACTCGCTGGCGATCACCCTCGCTGACACTCTCGGCATGACGCCAGGACGCTGGAAGGTCTACGCCAGCGATATCGATACCGAGGTGCTGGAGAAGGCGCGTAACGGCGTTTATCGCCAGGACGAGCTGAAAACGCTGTCGCCGCAGCAGCTTCAGCGTTACTTCATGCGCGGCACGGGCCCGCATGAAGGGCTGGTACGCGTGCGCCAGGAGCTGGCGAACTGCGTTGAATTCGCGCCCGTTAACCTGCTGGATAAGCAGTACAACGTGCCGGGGCCGTTCGACGCCATCTTTTGCCGTAACGTCATGATCTATTTTGATAAAACGACGCAACAGGACATTTTGCGTCGGTTTGTTCCGTTGCTCAAGCCTGACGGTTTACTGTTTGCCGGGCACTCGGAAAACTTCAGCAACCTCGCGCGTGAGTTTAGCCTGCGTGGGCAAACGGTGTATGCGCTGAGTAAGGAAAAAGCATGAGTAAAATCAGGGTATTGTCTGTCGACGATTCAGCGCTGATGCGTCAGATCATGACTGAAATCATCAATAGCCACAGCGACATGGAGATGGTGGCAACGGCGCCCGATCCGCTGGTCGCGCGGGATTTAATTAAAAAATATAACCCCGATGTGCTAACGCTGGATGTCGAAATGCCGCGCATGGATGGCATCGATTTCCTCGAAAAGTTAATGCGGCTTCGGCCCATGCCGGTGGTGATGGTCTCCTCTCTGACCGGGAAAGGGTCGGAAATCACCCTGCGCGCGCTGGAGCTGGGGGCGGTGGATTTCGTCACCAAGCCGCAGCTCGGCATTCGCGAGGGGATGCTGGCGTATAGCGAAATGATCGCGGAGAAAATTCGCACCGCGTCGCGGGCGAAGCTTGCCGCGCATAAGCCGATGGCCGCCCCGACAACCCTGAAGGCCGGCCCGTTACTCAGCTCGGAAAAACTGCTGGTGATTGGGGCGTCAACCGGAGGAACAGAGGCAATTCGCCATGTACTCCAGCCATTGCCGCTCTCAAGTCCGGGTATTCTGATTACTCAGCATATGCCGCCAGGCTTTACCCGTTCGTTCGCCGAACGCCTGAACAAGCTGTGCCAGATCAGCGTGAAAGAGGCGGAAGACGGCGAGCGCGTGCTGCCGGGGCATGCCTATATCGCCCCGGGCGACAAGCATATGGAGCTGGCGCGCAGCGGCGCTAACTATCAAATCAAGATTCATGACGGACCGCCGGTTAACCGGCACCGTCCGTCGGTGGATGTGCTGTTTCATTCGGTGGCGAAACATGCGGGGCGCAACGCCGTTGGGGTGATCCTGACGGGGATGGGCAACGACGGTGCCGCCGGAATGCTTGCAATGCACCAGGCTGGCGCCTGGACCATTGCGCAGAATGAAGCAAGTTGTGTGGTGTTCGGCATGCCGCGCGAGGCCATCAATATGGGTGGCGTGAGCGAAGTGGTCGATCTTAGCCAGGTAAGCCAGCAGATGCTGGCGAAAATCAGTGCCGGACAGGCAATACGTATTTGACTCAGGAGTATTATTTTATGGCGGATAAAGAGCTTAAGTTTTTGGTTGTGGATGACTTTTCCACCATGCGTCGCATCGTGCGCAACCTGCTGAAAGAGCTGGGCTTCAACAACGTTGAAGAAGCAGAAGACGGCGTTGATGCGCTGAACAAACTGCAGGCTGGCGGGTTTGGTTTTGTGATCTCCGACTGGAACATGCCGAATATGGACGGTCTGGAACTGCTGAAAACCATTCGTGCCGATGCGGGAATGGCGTCCATGCCGGTTCTGATGGTCACAGCGGAAGCGAAAAAAGAGAACATCATTGCTGCGGCACAGGCGGGCGCAAGCGGCTATGTGGTGAAGCCATTCACCGCGGCAACCCTGGAAGAGAAGCTCGGTAAGATCTTCGAGAAACTCGGCATGTGAGGTGATGGAAATGTTGCAACCTTCTATGAAACCCGTTGAAGAACACTCGCCGAGCGATATCATCGTCCGTATCGGCAGCCTGACGCGCATGCTGCGCGACAGCCTTCGCGAGCTGGGTCTGGATCAGGCGATTGCGGAGGCGGCGGAAGCGATTCCCGATGCCCGCGATCGTCTGGACTACGTTGTGCAGATGACCGCGCAGGCCGCGGAGCGTGCGCTGAACAGCGTTGAAGCGTCACAGCCGCACCAGGATGCGATGGAAAAAGGGGCGAAAGCGCTGAGCAAACGCTGGGATGAGTGGTTTGAAAATCCTATCGAGCTGGCGGATGCCCGCGAGCTGGTGACCGATACCCGCCAGTACCTGGGCGATGTGCCGGGCCACACCAGCTTCACCAACGCCCAGCTGCTGGACATCATGATGGCGCAGGATTTCCAGGACCTGACCGGTCAGGTGATCAAGCGCATGATGGACGTTATCCAGGAGATTGAGCGTCAGCTGCTGATGGTGCTGCTGGAGAACATTCCGGAACCGGCCGCCCGTCCAAAACGCGAGAACGAAAGCCTGCTCAATGGCCCACAGCTCGACGCCAGCAAGGCGGGCGTGGTGGCAAGCCAGGACCAGGTGGACGACCTGCTGGACAGCCTCGGCTTCTGATTGTCCATTCCGCCTCAGGGGATTAACAGCGCCTGAGGCGGTTTACGACAAAATCCCCGAAAAGAGCCCGAATAAACGGGCTTTTCCCGCCATTGGATTTCCGCTGCGCTGGCATGATACCCGTGACGTAATGGGCTGAGCATGCACTGTGGCAGAAGAGAACGACGACAAAACGGAAGCCCCCACACCCCACCGACTTGAAAAGGCGCGTGAGGAAGGGCAGATCCCCCGATCCCGAGAATTGACCTCCCTGCTGATCCTTATCGTGGGCGTGTGCATTATCTGGTGGGGCGGGGAGTCGCTCGCCCGCAAGCTGGCGGGCATGCTGTCCACCGGCTTACGTTTTGACCACAGCATGGTCAACGATCCGAATCTGATCCTCAGCCAGATTATCCAGCTGATTAAAGGGGCCATGGTCGCGCTGTTGCCCCTGATAACCGGGGTCGTGCTGGTCGCGCTGGTCTCTCCGGTGATGCTCGGCGGTCTGGTTTTTAGCGGCAAATCGCTGCAGCCAAAATTTTCCAAACTCAACCCGCTGCCGGGCATTGCGAAAATGTTCTCTGCCCAGACCGGGGCCGAGCTGCTTAAAGCCATTCTCAAATCGGTGCTGATGGGCAGCTCCGCGGGGTTTTACCTCTGGTACCACTGGCCGGAAATGATGCGTCTTATCAGCGAATCGCCTCTTACCGCCATGAGCAACGCCCTGAATCTGGTTGGGCTCTGCGCGCTGCTGGTGGTGCTCAGCATTATCCCGATGGTGGGTTTTGACGTCATCTTCCAGCTGTACACCCACTTCAAAAAGCTGCGCATGTCGCGTCAGGATATTCGCGACGAATATAAGCAGATGGAAGGTGACCCGCACGTGAAGGGGCGTATCCGCCAGATGCAGCGTGCCGCCGCCCGTCGACGCATGATGGAGGATGTGCCGAAGGCCGACGTCATCGTCACCAACCCGACGCACTACTCCGTTGCGCTGCGCTATGACGAAAACAAAATGAGCGCGCCGAAAGTCGTCGCGAAAGGGGCGGGACCGATCGCCCTGCGTATCCGGGAAATCGGCACGGAACACCGGGTGCCGATCCTGGAAGCCCCTCCGCTGGCGCGTGCTCTTTACCGCCACGCGGAAATTGGACAACAGATCCCGGGACAGCTCTACGCCGCCGTGGCGGAAGTGCTGGCCTGGGTATGGCAGCTGAAGCGCTGGCGTCTCGCCGGCGGTCAACGGCCTGTGAAACCTGAGAACCTTCCGGTGCCTGCCGCGCTGGATTTTATGAACGAGAAGGACACTGATGGCTAATCTGGTGGCAATGTTGCGCCTGCCCGGCAACCTGAAATCGACCCAATGGCAGATCCTGGCCGGGCCGATTCTGATCCTGCTAATTCTGTCGATGATGGTACTGCCGCTCCCGGCGTTCATCCTCGATCTGCTTTTCACATTCAACATTGCGCTGTCCATTATGGTGCTGCTGGTGGCGATGTTCACCCAGCGCACCCTGGAGTTCGCCGCGTTCCCGACCATTCTGCTGTTTACCACCCTGCTGAGGCTGGCGCTGAACGTGGCGTCCACGCGTATCATCCTGATGGAAGGGCACACCGGGGCGGCAGCGGCGGGTAAAGTGGTGGAAGCGTTCGGCCACTTCCTCGTCGGCGGCAATTTCGCTATCGGCATCGTGGTGTTCGTTATCCTCGTTATTATCAACTTTATGGTTATCACCAAAGGTGCCGGGCGTATCGCGGAAGTGGGCGCGCGCTTTGTGCTGGACGGGATGCCGGGCAAGCAGATGGCGATCGACGCCGACCTGAACGCCGGTCTTATCGCCGAAGATGAAGCCAAAAAGCGCCGTGCGGAAGTGACGCAGGAAGCCGACTTCTACGGCTCCATGGACGGTGCGAGCAAGTTTGTGCGCGGTGACGCCATCGCGGGCATTCTGATCATGGTGATTAACGTGGTCGGCGGGCTGCTGGTGGGGGTACTGCAGCACGGGATGGACATGGGCCACGCGGCGGAAAGCTATACGCTGCTGACCATTGGTGACGGTCTGGTCGCGCAGATCCCGGCGCTGGTGATCTCCACGGCGGCGGGCGTGATCGTGACCCGCGTGAGCACCGATCAGGACGTTGGCGAGCAGATGGTTGGCCAGCTGTTCAGCAACCCGCGCGTGATGCTGCTGGCCGCTGCCGTTCTGGGCCTGCTCGGCCTGGTGCCGGGCATGCCAAACCTCGTCTTCCTGCTGTTTACGGCGGCTCTGCTGGGGCTGGCCTGGTGGATGCGCGGCCGTGAAATCCAACCGGCAGCGGAGCCTGTTCCGGTCAAAATGCCGGAGAATAACCAGGCCGTCGAAGCAACCTGGAACGACGTTCAGCTGGAAGACTCCCTGGGTATGGAAGTGGGGTATCGCCTGATCCCGATGGTCGATTTCCAGCAGGACGGCGAGCTGCTGGGCCGTATCCGCAGTATCCGTAAAAAATTCGCGCAGGATATGGGCTTCCTGCCGCCGGTGGTGCACATCCGCGACAATATGGACCTGCCGCCCGCGCGCTATCGCATCCTGATGAAAGGCGTGGAAATCGGCAGCGGGGATGCCTATCCGGGCCGCTGGCTGGCGATTAACCCCGGCACCGCAGCAGGCACGCTGCCGGGCGAGCAAACTATCGACCCGGCCTTTGGCCTGGCCGCTATCTGGATTGAAAGCGCCCTGAAAGAGCAGGCGCAGATCCAGGGTTATACGGTAGTCGAAGCCAGTACCGTGGTGGCGACCCATCTTAATCACCTGATCGGGCAATTCTCGGCCGAGCTGTTTGGCCGCCAGGAAGCGCAGCAGCTGCTGGACCGCGTCACGCAGGAGATGCCGAAGCTGACGGAAGATCTGGTCCCGGGCGTGCTGACCCTAACCACGCTGCATAAGGTGCTGCAAAATCTGCTCGACGAGAAGGTGCCGATCCGCGATATGCGCACCATCCTGGAAACCCTTGCCGAGCACGCGCCGATACAAAGCGATCCGCACGAGCTGACGGCGGTGGTGCGCGTGGCGCTGGGGCGGGCGATCACCCAGCAGTGGTTCCCGGGAACCGGAGAGGTGCAGGTTATTGGCCTCGATACGCCGCTTGAACGTCTGCTGCTGCAGGCTCTGCAGGGCGGGGGCGGCCTGGAGCCGGGCCTGGCGGACCGTCTGCTGGCGCAAACGCAGGAGGCGCTGGCGCGTCAGGAGATGCTGGGCGCGCCGCCGGTGCTGCTGGTGAACCACGCGCTGCGTCCGCTGCTGTCGCGCTTCCTGCGCCGCAGCCTGAGCCAGCTGGTCGTGCTGTCAAACCTGGAGCTGTCGGATAACCGCCATATCCGCATGACCGCGACGATTGGAGGGAAATAATGCGTAAATGGCTATGGATTTTACTCTTTCCGCTGGCGGCGCAGGCCGGTGGAGAGGGCTCCTGGCAGGCAAGCAGCATGGGGGTGACCCTCAGCAACCGGGGCGTTGCCATGTCCTCTAACCCGCTGTCGCCTTCTGAGGGCGTATCCGGCCTGATGGGGCTGGTGGTCTGGAACTACCGGCTGATTGGCCCGACGCCTGCGGGATTGCGGGTACGCCTCTGCTCCCAGACGCGCTGTACTGAAATCGACGGTGAAAATGGCACAACGCAGGCGTTCAACGGCGTGCCGGCTGTTGAACCTTTGCGTTTTATCTGGGAAGTGCCGGGCGGGGGGCGTTTAATCCCGGCCCTGAAAGTGCAGAGCAATTCTGTCATCGTCAACTACCGCTAACATCCTGCCTGTTCGCCAGCCATCAGGGAATTCTGATGGCTGGATCTCAAAATCGACCTCACCTTTTGAAGAAAAAGAAACGCTGTTTTATAAATCAGTGACGCGCGTGACCATACTCTTTGCAATTTTGCCATTTACCCACTTCGTGATGGCAGAAACAGAAAGGTTTCAACAGGCCGATGCATTTACTGTAGCCGTATAAAAGCTCCCGGACGAGGCTTGCTTGCAGGGAGTCTCCCAAAACTGATTAGGGTTGACGGCAATGAAAACACGTAAAATTGGATTCGCAAATTATCTTGCTTACGGGTCAGGCGATTTCCTCGGGGCGGGTACCACCGCCCTGACGGCGGCCTGGCTTTTGTATTTTTATACCACCTTCTGTGGACTCTCACCTATCGAGGCAACGTTCATCTTTGCCGCGGCAAGGGTGCTGGATGCCCTGGTGAGCCCGTTAATGGGCTTTTTGACCGATAACTTTGGTACAACCTGGCTCGGCAAGCGTTTTGGCCGCCGCAAGTTCTTTATCCTGCTGGGTATTCCGTGTGTGTTCAGCTACTCGCTGATGTGGGTAGGGGACATGAGCTTCTGGTACTACCTGCTAACCTACCTGGTGTTTGATATTGTCTACACGATGATTCTGGTGCCATACGAAACGCTGGTGCCGGAAATGACCGATGACTTCAAACAGAAGACCAAGTTTTCCGGGGCGCGCATTTCTATGGCGCAGATGTCCGCCATTCTGGCCTCCTTCCTGCCGGGCATCCTGCTAACCCAATTCGGGAAAGACAACGCGGTTTCCTTCTTTTACGCAAGCCTGGTCTTCTCCGTGCTGTGCGCGCTGATGCTGACCTTTGTCTGGTGCTTCACCTGGGAACGCCCGAGAGAGGAGTGGTCTGAAGCGGCGCTGCGTGCCGAAGAAGAGAAGAAGAAGCTGACGCTGGGCCAGAGCCTGAACCGTCTGTTCGTGGAGCTGAGCTCTACGCTGCGGATTAAGATTTTCCGCCAGCATCTGGGCATGTACCTCGGCGGCTATATTGCGCAGGACGTCTTTAATGCGGTCTTCACCTACTACGTGGTGTTTGTGCTGATGCAGGAAGCGTCAATGGCGTCCAACCTGCTGGGCACGATGGCTATCTTCCAGTTCCTTGCGGTTATCGCCATGATCCCGCTGTGTATCCGCTTTGGGCCTGCGCCGTCCTACCGCATGGTGGTGGTGCTGTTTGGCCTGGCCTCTCTCTCATACGCCATGCTCTATTATGCCGGCCTGAGCGACGTCTATGCTCTGCTGTTGCTGATCTCTGCGATAGCGGGCCTGGGGCGCGGCGGCATCAACTACGTACCATGGAATACCTACACCTACATTGCCGATGTGGATGAAGTGATCACCGGCCAGCGCCGCGAAGGGATCTTCGCCGGCATCATGACCCTGACCCGTAAGGCATCTCAGGCCGGTGCGGTGATGCTGGTGGGCATTGTGATGCAGTTATCCGGCTTTGTTAGCGGTCAGAAAGTCCAGCCAGCGGAAGTGAGCCACACCATTCTGATGATCCTCAGCGTGGGCACCATCCTGGTGCTGCTCTGCGGCTTCCTCGTTTCCCTGCGCTTCAAACTTAATCTGCAGACCCACAGCACGCTGCGCGAGGAGACCGCCAAAATGCGCGAGTCTGACCGTGCGATACCCGAAGCTGCCACGCCGCAAGCCCGTGCCACCGTGGAGATGCTGGCCGGTATGCCGTATGAGTCACTGTGGGGCAACAACAACATCGGTTATCTGAATCGCAATAAGCCCGCGGCGCCTTCGCTGAAGGATCGCGCGGTACTGAATTCGACATACAACAGAGGTTAAGAAGATGAAAGTTTGGCCTGTCAAACATAGCCCGTTATTGCGTCAGCCAGAGCGTTTTATCGCCCGGGACGAGCTGAAATCGTTGATTCAGAGCGTGACGCATAATCTGGTGAATATCCACGACAAAACGGGCGAGTTTTTGCTGCGGCTGGACGACGGGCGCGTGATCGACACCAAAGGCTGGGCCGGATGGGAGTGGACGCACGGCGTCGGCCTGTACGGTATCTGGCAGTATTACTGCCAGACCGGCGACAAGGGTATGCGCGACATCATCGACGGCTGGTTCGCGGACCGGTTTGCGGAAGGGGCGACAACCAAGAACGTGAATACCATGTCGCCGTTCCTGACGCTGGCCTATCGCTATGAAGAGAGCAGAAACCCGGCCTGGCTGCCGTGGCTGGAAAGCTGGGCGGAATGGGCGATGAATGAGATGCCGCGTACGGAGCACGGCGGCATGCAGCATATCACCCTGGCGGAAGAGAACCATCAGCAGATGTGGGATGACACGCTGATGATGACGGTGCTGCCGCTGGCGAAAATCGGCAAGCTGCTCAACAAACCGGAGTACGTTGAAGAGGCGGTGTATCAGTTCCTGCTGCACGTGCAGAACCTGATGGACCGGGAGACCGGGCTGTGGTTCCACGGCTGGAATTACGACGGCAACCATAACTTTGCGCGTGCCCGCTGGGCGCGCGGCAACAGCTGGCTGACCATCGTCATTCCGGACTTCCTTGAGCTGGTCGATCTGCCCGAGAGCAACGCCGTGCATCGTTATCTGGTGCAGGTGCTTAATGCGCAGATTGCGGCGCTGGCGAAATGCCAGGACGAGAGCGGGTTGTGGCACACGCTGCTCGACGATCCAAATTCTTATCTTGAGGCGTCCGCTACGGCAGGGTTTGCCTACGGCATTCTGAAAGCGGTGCGTAAGCGCTATGTTAGTCAACAGTATGCTGACGTTGCGGAAAAGGCGATTCGCGGCATCGTAAAAAATATCTCGCCGGAAGGGGAGTTACTGCAAACGTCGTTCGGCACGGGGATGGGCAGCAATCTGGCGTTCTATCGCCAGATCCCGCTGACGTCGATGCCGTACGGACAGGCGATGGCGATACTGTGTCTGACGGAGTATTTGCGGAAATACTTCTGAACCTGTGAATATCCCCGGCGGCGCTGCGCTTACCGGGGCTACAAAATAAAACCCGGCGTTTGCCGGGTTTTTTGTATTACATACGTTCTACGGTTTCGATACCCAGGGTATCCAGACCCAGCTTCAGGGTCTTCGCCGTCAGCTGCGCCAGCTTCAGGCGGCTGTTGCGGACCGATTCATTCTCCGCAGAGAGAATAGGGCAGTGCTCGTAGAAGCCGGAGAACAGACCTGCCAGATCGTACAGGTATGCACACATTACGTGCGGCGTGCCGTCACGCGCAACCACCGTCAGCGTCTCTTCGAACTGCAGCAGACGGGCAGCCAGCTGCGCTTCACGATCTTCCGTGATAGTCACGGTGGCATTCGCCAGCACGCTTTCATCGATATTGGCTTTACGGAATACCGAGAGCACGCGGGTGTAGGCGTACTGCATGTACGGTGCCGTGTTGCCTTCAAACGCCAGCATGTTGTCCCAGTCGAAGATATAGTCTGTGGTGCGGTTCTTGGAGAGATCCGCGTATTTCACCGCACCGATACCCACGGCGTTGGCCAGCTTTTCCAGCTCGTCGGCCGGCATGTCCGGGTTCTTCTCGGCCACCAGACGACGGGCGCGTTCCAGCGCTTCGTCCAGCAGGTCGGAGAGCTTCACGGTCCCGCCCGCGCGGGTTTTGAACGGCTTGCCGTCTTTACCCAGCATCATGCCGAACATGTGGTGTTCCAGCGGAACGCTGTCCGGCACGTAGCCCGCTTTACGCACGATGGTCCACGCCTGCATCAGGTGCTGGTGCTGGCGGGAGTCGATGTAGTACAGCACGCGGTCGGCATGCAGCGTCTCGTAACGGTATTTCGCACAGGCGATATCGGTGGTGGTGTAGAGGTAGCCGCCATCCTTTTTCTGGACGATCACGCCCATCGGTTCACCTTCCTTGTTTTTGTACTCATCAAGGAACACAACCGTTGCGCCTTCGCTCTCAACCGCCAGGTTTTTCGCTTTCAGGTCCGCCACAATGCCCGGCAGCATTGGGTTGTACAGGCTTTCACCCATCACGTCGTCACGGGTCAGGGTGACGTTCAGGCGGTTATAGGTGAGCTGGTTCTGAGACATGGTGATGTCGACCAGCTTGCGCCACATCTCGAGGAAGTATTGGTCGCCGCCCTGCAGTTTTACCACGTAGCTGCGCGCGCGCTCGGCGAAGGCTTCGTCTTCGTCGTAGTGTTTTTTGGCTTCGCGATAGAACCCTTCCAGGTCCGCCAGCGCCATTTCGCCCGCGTTTTCCTGCTGCTGTTTTTCCAGGTAAGCAATCAGCATGCCGAACTGGGTACCCCAGTCGCCCACGTGGTTCGCGCGGATCACCTTATGACCGAGGAATTCAAGCGTACGCACCGCGGCGTCACCGATGATGGTGGAGCGCAGGTGGCCAACGTGCATCTCTTTCGCCACGTTCGGCGCAGAGTAGTCGATCACCACGGTCTGTGCTTCCGGCTGGGAAACGCCCAGACGGTCAGACTTCAGCGCCGCGTCAACGTGGCTTGCCAGGAATGCAGGCTCAAGGAAAATGTTGATAAAGCCCGGACCGGCGATTTCGGTTTTGCTGGCAATGCCGGAAAGATCCAGATGCGTCAGTACCTGCTCAGCGAGCTGTCGCGGCGGCATGCCCAGTTTTTTAGCCACTGCCATCACGCCATTAGCCTGATAGTCGCCAAACTGTACTTTTGCTGACTGACGAACCTGCGGTTCGCAATCCGCAGGCGCGCCTGCGGCAATCAGTGCCTGACTGACTTTTTCGGAGAGAAGAGCCTGAATATTCACCTGGATACCTTACTTTTTTGATGCGGGCTCACAACCACCCGCGCCAGTTAGAGAATTTAGGGCGGGAGTATACTGCAAATGCCTTCTGCCGTCAGCATCGCGGGGCCTGAAGATTGCTCAGAATCTAGGCTAAGAAGGCGTGCATAAACATGCAGTCATAAAAAGCCGGATTCAGCGGTTGGTCAAAACAGGTCAACAGAGTAAATTAGCGGCTTTGCGACACGAAAAGAGAGTGAATTATGGCGAACTGGCAATCCATTGACGAACTGCATGATATTTCCGCAGATTTACCGCGCTTCACCCAGGCGTTCACAGAACTTGCCACCCGTCTGGGTCTGGATATCGCACCGCTTGAGGCCGATCACATCTCTTTGCGCTGTCATCAGAATGCCACCGCCGAGCGCTGGCGTCGCGGGTTCGAGCAGTGCGGCGAGCTGCTGTCCGAGAACATGATTAACGGTCGCCCCATCTGCCTGTTTAAACTGCGCGAGCCGGTGAACGTAGCCCACTGGCAATTCACCGTGGTGGAACTGCCGTGGCCGGGCGAAAAGCGCTATCCGCACGAAGGCTGGGAACATATCGAAATTGTCCTGCCGGGTGAGCCGGAGACGTTGAACGCGCGGGCGCTGGCCCTGCTGTCTGACGACGGCTTAAGCAAGCCGGGGATTTTCGTGAAGACCAGCTCTCCCAAAGGCGAGCGTGAGCGGTTACCTAACCCGACGCTGGCCGTCACGGACGGCCAGGTCACGGTGAAGTTTCATCCGTGGACCATTGAGCAGATCGTTGCCAGTGAAGCGTAAGAGATGTGAGTTCGCGCGGGGAATGAAAGCGGACCGCGTGTCATGATGGTGCGTTTAGTGGGATTTCAGGAGGATTAAATGGCGCTGCTGGAGATTTGTTGTTACAGCGTGGAGTGTGCCGTGACCGCGCAAAAACGCGGGGCTGACCGTATAGAACTGTGCGCGGCACCCAAAGAGGGCGGACTGACGCCTTCTTACGGCGTGCTGAGGGCCGCCCGTCAGGCCGTCACGATCCCCGTTCACCCGATTATTCGCCCGCGCGGCGGTGATTTTTGTTACACGGCGGGCGAGTTTGGTGCCATGCTTGATGATATCGCGCTCGTTCGGGAGCTGGGGTTCCCGGGCCTGGTGACCGGCCTGCTGAATGAAGACGGCAATATCGATATACCGCGCATGCGTCAGATTATGAATGCCGCGCAGGGGCTGGCCGTCACTTTTCATCGCGCATTTGATATGTGTAAAGATCCGCTTCAGGCCTTTGATACGCTTGGAGAACTTGGCGTAGCGCGCGTTCTGACATCGGGTCAACAGGCGTCCGCTGAAAAAGGACTGCAATTAATTACGGAACTAAAAGCACATTCCGGTGTTCCAATAATAATGGCGGGTGCGGGAGTCCGCGCCAGCAATCTGGAACGGTTTTTAAACGCAGGGGTAGAGGAGCTGCACAGTTCCGCGGGTAAATGGATACCTTCACCTATGCGTTATCGCAATACAGGGTTGTCAATGTCGACGGATGCTGAAGCGGATGAGTATTCACGCTACGGCGTAGAGGGAGAGTCGGTTGCGGAAATGAAGTCGCTGATTGAGCGCTATCACGTGTAGCAACGTACCGATTTTTACCGCGCATCATGTCGCCCAATATGATGCTTGCTTGTACCAGGCCCCTGCAAATTACACAGGGGCCTTTTTTTCTCCTTCATATTTCAAGCCGCAGCCGCGTTGGCCGCCTTGCTGCAATTTGAACTATTTTGGAGAAAACGAGTTGAGAGTAGGCCGGGTAAGGCGTAGCCGCCACCCGGCAAAAGGCTACGGCTTGGTCGCAATCAACACCGCACGCATCGGGGCCGGATAGCCTTCGATGGTTTTGCTGTGGTCCGCCGGGTCGAGGAACTGCTCCAGCGATTCGGTGATCATCCAGTCGGTGCGGCGCTGCTCCTCGATTGACGTCACGCTGACGTCGGCAATCCGCACGTCCACAAAGCCGCACTTCTCCAGCCAGTTCTTCAATGCCAGCGCGGACGGGATGAAGTAAACGTTACGCATCTGCGCGTAGCGATCGCCCGGCACCAGTACGGCGTGTTCATCGCCCTCAATCACCAGCGTTTCCAGCACCAGCTCGCCGCCGCTGACCAGCTGATCCTTCAGTTGCCACAGATGCTCAAGCGGGGAGCGACGGTGATACAGCACGCCCATGGAGAAGACGGTATCAAACGCTTTCAGGGCCGGGAGCTGTTCAATGCCCAGCGGGAGCAGGTGCGCGCGCTGGTCGTTACCCAGCAGCTTACGCACCGCTTCAAACTGGCAAAGGAATAGCTGCATCGGGTCGATACCCACCGCCAGATGCGCGCCCGCGCCAATCATGCGCCACATGTGGTAACCGCTGCCGCAGCCCACGTCCAGAATGGTGCGACCGGTCAAATCGGACAGATGAGGCAGAACGCGATCCCATTTCCAGTCCGAGCGCCATTCGGTGTTGATATTCACCCCGTAGAGCGAGAACGGCCCTTTGCGCCACGGCATCAGGTTGCGCATTAGCGTTTCGATGCGGTTAATCTGCCCGGCCGGGAGCGGTGCTTCACTCTCGGCGGTGACGCTGTGCAGAAGATCCAGACGATGCGGGGTCAGTTCCGGCAGAAACTCCACCGCATTTGACCACTGCTTTAACAGGCCGTGCTGCTGATCGCGCTGCCAGGCGGCAATCTGCGCGGGCAGGGTTTCCAGCCAGTGGGCGAGGTGGTTTTTGGCAATCAGCTGATAGAAGTTGCTGAATTCGATCATGCCGGTTCCCCCGCCTTCAGCGCCACCAGAGAGCCAAAGTTAAAGCACTGGAACCACAGCTCGCTGTGCTCAAACCCGGCTTTGCTCAGGCGCGCCTTGTGGGTTTCGACGGAATCCGTCAGCATCACGTTTTCGAGCATGCTGCGCTTCTGGCTGATCTCCAGCTCGCTGTAGCCGTTCGCCCGCTTGAAGTCGTGGTGCATATTGAACAGCAGTTCGCCAACCTCGGCATCTTCGAAGCTGAATTTCTCTGAGAGCACCAGCGCGCCGCCGGGGTTCAGCCCCTGATAAATTTTGTCCAGCAGCAGCTGGCGGTCTTCCGGCACCAGGAACTGCAGGGTGAAATTCAGCACCACCATTGAGGCGTTGTGGATCTCGATCTCGCGAATATCGCCTTCCACCACGTCCACCGGAACAGGGGCTTTATAGGCGTCAATATGGCGACGGCAGCGTTCAACCATGGCCGGGGAGTTATCGACGGCAATGATTCGGCAGCCTTCGTGGTGAACGTTACGACGAACCGACAGCGTTGCCGCGCCGAGCGAGCAGCCCAGGTCATAGACCTGCGTGCCGGGTTGAACGAAGCGCTCAGCCAGCATGCCGATCATAGAGATAATATTGGAGTAACCGGGAACAGAGCGCTGGATCATATCCGGGAAGACTTCGGCTACCCGTTCATCGAAGGTCCAGTCGCCCAGGCTGGCGATAGGCGCGGAAAAAAGCGTGTCGCGATCTGACATAACGTAAAAATCCGGGAAAAATAAAGTGGCGTATTGTGCGCTAATGGAGGGAGAAAACCAACTCCCACGGCATATACCACAGGTTGGCCAGCACCATCAGCAAAAGCGAACACCAGGTCGCGCTCATGCCGGAACGACGCCAGCGGATTAAGCGGTGGTGAAAGCCGTAATAATGCATCAGTCGGCCAACAATAAGAAGCAGGCCACAAACGTGAACCATCCAGGTTTCTGCGCCATTCATCTCCATAAAAAGCAGCAGAATTAAGGCCGCGGGGATGTATTCGACCGCGTTGCCGTGAATGCGGATAGCGCTTTGCAGCTCTGAAAATCCGCCGTCACCGTAAGAGACGCGGTACAGCGTTCTGAGGCGCACAACATCAAATGAAAACTTAATCAGCAGTAATGCACCTAACACCGCATACAGCGCGCTGACCATACTAACTCCCTGTTTTTGGCAGATGGCACTTCACTATGATAGGGGGTGATATCAGAAAAGAGAAGATTGTTGTGGGATGGAGGGGGCGCTGCCCACGGACGGCACCGCAGCCTGCAAGGCCTGCCACAGAGCATCGACCAGTTCGGGTGCCTGGGCGATATCCGGCGTGTGCAAAAAGAGATAGGGCGTAGTGGTGTGCTCCCACTTCGCTAATTTTTGCAGCCAGACGGCGAACATCGCCTGATTTTGCTGCATGTTGTCGCTGCCGATAAACCTGACCATCGGATTTTGCGCGGTGACGATTGCGTGGACCGGCACTTTCGGTTTTTTGCGTTGCGCATCCACAATCGCTTCACTGTGCGGGATTGCACCGTGGACAGGGCGACTGTCGAGAATGACGCGGTTGACCGCACGTTCCAGCAGGCCGCGGTTGAGCGCTATTTCTGCTTCACCTTTGGCAAAAAATTCAGCATGCCTGACCTCCACGCCGTAGGTAAACTCGCGGGGCAGGGCATCAAGAAACTGCCACAGGGCAGGCAGATCGCGTGGGCCAAACGTGGCGGGAAGCTGGAGCCAGTATTGCCCAATACGGTTCGCCAGCGGCGACATGCGCGTAAAGAACTCTTCGGTTAAATCTCCGCAGTTGCGCAGCGCGGCGTTGTGGGAGATAGTCGCCGGAAACTTAAAACAGAAGCGGAAATCGTCCGTCGTTTGCGCCCGCCAGCGCTCGACAATCTCGGCTTTGGGCAGCGCGTACAGGGTGGTGTTGCCCTCGACGCAGTTGAAGTGTCGGGCATACTCCTCAAGGCTGGTGATGCCCAGGCGCACCCATTTCGGGTGCGACCACTGGGGTAACCCCACATACATCATAGCGCGCTGAGGATCTCGTCCGTGCTGCGCACGCGACCGATGCGCGGGAAGATATGGGTCATGCTGCCCTGGTGCTGTTCCGCGGAGGCCGCGCTGCAGGCATCTTCGGCAATCACCAGATTAAAGCCCAGCTCCCACGCGTTGCGGGCGGTAGACTCCACGCCGATGTTGGTGGAAATGCCGCACAGGATAATCGTGTCGATACCGCGACGGCGGAGCTGTAATTCCAGGTCGGTTCCGTAGAAGGCGCCCCACTGGCGTTTCGTCACTTCGATATCACCCTCGCGTTTGCCGAGTGCGGCCGGGTACGTCCACCAGTTTTCCGGCAGGGCATGAGCAGGCGCCTGGGCATCAACGGGCTGCTTTAACGCTTCGGCGAAATCGGCAGACCAGCCGACGCGCACCATGACAACCGGCGCACCGCTGGCGCGACATGTTTGCGCCAGGCGAGCGGCGCGGCTAACCACGTCATCCGCGGCGTGCGGGCCACCCGCGAAGGGCAGAATGCCTTCCTGTAAATCAATGACGACAAGCGCGGTTTTACTGGCATCAAGTGTTAACATCGTTACTCCCGTTAAATGAATCACTTCCGGACACCATACGACGTGATGGCCTGTTGTTGATCGGATAATTTTGTTAATTTTTGTGAGAATACGCAATAAGCGTGCAGCAAACGAGCGTCAGAGCGCGCTTCACTCTTATCGTCCGGCGGAATTTCCAGTATAATAGCCGCCTTTTTTCATCCAGTTGTGACATACAGAAAGCTGCGACATAGTAGCCTGCATACCAGGCGACATTCAGCCTGCGGCTAATTAAGGGATATCTCATGCGTACAGAATATTGCGGGCAGCTGCGTCAGTCCCACGTCGGACAGCAGGTGACCCTGTGTGGTTGGGTCAATCGTCGTCGTGATCTTGGTAGCCTTATCTTCATCGATATGCGCGACCGCGAAGGTATCGTTCAGGTGTTCTTCGATCCAGACCGCGCAGATGCGTTGAAGCTGGCCTCTGAGCTGCGTAATGAGTTCTGCATCCAGGTCACCGGCACCGTGCGCGCGCGTGACGAGAAAAACGTTAATGCCGACATGGCGACGGGCGCCATTGAAGTGCTGGCGTCTGACCTGGTTATCATTAACCGTGCAGAAGCGCTGCCGCTGGACTCCAACCACGTCAACACTGAAGAAGCGCGTCTGAAATACCGCTACCTGGATCTGCGTCGCCCGGAAATGGCTCAGCGCCTGAAAACCCGTGCGAAAATCACCAGCCTGGTGCGTCGCTTTATGGATGACCACGGTTTCCTCGACATCGAAACCCCGATGCTGACCAAAGCCACGCCGGAAGGCGCGCGCGATTACCTGGTCCCATCCCGCGTCCATAAAGGCAAATTCTACGCGCTGCCGCAGTCTCCACAGCTGTTCAAACAGCTGCTGATGATGTCCGGCTTCGATCGCTACTATCAAATCGTTAAGTGCTTCCGCGACGAAGACCTGCGCGCTGACCGTCAGCCAGAATTTACCCAGATCGATGTGGAAACCTCCTTCATGACCGCCGAGCAGGTGCGTGAGGTGATGGAAGCGCTGGTGCGCAGCCTGTGGAACGACGTGAAAGGCGTTGAGCTGGGCGATTTCCCGATCATGACCTTCGCTGAAGCGGAACGCCGCTACGGCTCCGACAAGCCAGACCTGCGCAACCCGATGGAGCTGGTGGACGTGGCAGACCTGGTGAAAGCCGTTGAGTTTGCCGTATTCGCAGGCCCGGCTAACGATCCGAAAGGCCGCGTGGCGGCCCTGCGCGTGCCGGGCGGTGCAGCCCTGAGCCGCAAGCAGATCGACGACTACGGCAACTTCATCAAGATCTACGGCGCGAAAGGTCTGGCCTATATTAAAGTGACCGAACGCGCGAAAGGTCTGGAAGGCATTACCAGCCCGGTTGCGAAATTCCTGAACGCAGAGATCGTGGAAGCCATCCTTGAGCGCACCGGCGCGCAGGACGGCGATATGATCTTCTTCGGCGCAGACAACAAGAAGGTTGTTGCCGACGCGATGGGCGCGCTGCGTCTGAAGCTGGGCAAAGACCTGAGCCTGACCGACGAAACCAAATGGGCGCCGCTGTGGGTTATCGACTTCCCGATGTTTGAAGACGACGGCGAAGGCGGCCTGACCGCGATGCACCACCCGTTCACCTCGCCAAAAGAGATGACGGCGGCAGAGCTGAAAGCGTCTCCGGAAGATGCGGTTGCGAATGCTTACGACATGGTGATCAACGGCTACGAAGTGGGCGGCGGTTCCGTGCGTATTCACAGCGGTGAAATGCAGCAGACCGTGTTCGGCATCCTGGGCATCAACGAGCAGGAGCAGCGCGAGAAGTTCGGCTTCCTGCTGGACGCCCTGAAATACGGTACGCCGCCGCACGCGGGTCTGGCGTTCGGTCTTGATCGTCTGACCATGCTGCTGACCGGCACCGATAACATCCGTGACGTTATCGCCTTCCCGAAAACCACTGCCGCAGCGTGTCTGATGACCGAAGCGCCAAGCTTTGCCAACCCGGCCGCGCTGGCCGAGCTGGGCATCGAAGTGGTGAAGAAGGAAGAGAAAAACTGATATGACATATAAGCTCCCCGTTTCGGTCCTGGTGGTCATTTATGCAGAAGACACGAAGCGGGTGCTGATGTTGCAGCGGCGCGATGACCCTGAATTCTGGCAGTCGGTTACCGGCAGTCTGGAAGAGGGGGAGACCGCGCCGCAGGCCGCCGCGCGTGAAGTAAAGGAAGAGGTCGCCATTGACGTTGCCCGCGAGCAACTGACCCTGAAGGACTGTCAGCGCACGGTGGAGTTTGAAATTTTTAGCCATTTACGTCATCGCTACGCGCCGGGTACCGAGCGCAATACGGAGTCGTGGTTCTGTCTCGCGCTCCCCCATGAACGGGAGATCGTGTTTACCGAACACCTGACCTACCGCTGGGTGAATGCGGCGGACGCCGCCGCACTGACCAAGTCGTGGAGCAACCGGCAGGCGATTGAAGAATTTGTAATTAACGCTGCCTGAGAAGGCGCGATTTTTGGAGAACTTTTTATGGCAGGTCATAGTAAGTGGGCCAACACCAAACACCGTAAAGCGGCACAGGATGCCAAACGCGGTAAGATCTTTACTAAAATCATTCGTGAGCTGGTAACAGCTGCACGTCTGGGCGGCGGCGATCCTGCCTCTAACCCGCGTCTGCGCGCGGCGGTGGATAAAGCGCTGTCTAACAACATGACGCGTGACACCCTGAACCGTGCCATCGCACGTGGCGTGGGCGGTGATGAAGACGCGAACATGGAAACCATCATTTATGAAGGTTACGGCCCTGGCGGTACGGCGGTGATGGTGGAGTGTCTGTCCGACAACCGTAACCGTACCGTTGCCGAAGTGCGTCACGCATTCACCAAAACCGGCGGCAACCTGGGTACAGACGGTTCCGTGGCTTACCTGTTCAGCAAAAAAGGCGTTATCTCCTTCGAGAAAGGCGACGAAGATGCGATCATGGAAGCGGCGCTGGAAGCCGGTGCTGAAGACGTCGTGACCTTCGACGACGGTGCAATCGACGTCTACACCGCGTGGGAAGAGATGGGTGCCGTGCGCGATGCGCTGGAAGCGGCTGGCCTGAAAGCGGACAACGCTGAAGTGTCTATGATCCCGTCCACCAAAGCGGACATGGATGCGGAAACCGCACCAAAACTGCTGCGTCTCATCGACATGCTCGAAGACTGCGACGACGTGCAGGAAGTGTACCACAACGGTGAAATCTCTGATGAGGTTGCAGCGACTCTCTGATGAGAGCGTGTAAATCCGTTACAGGAGACGCGTGATGTCGATTATTCTCGGGATTGACCCAGGCTCACGCGTCACCGGTTATGGCGTTATCCGTCAGGTGGGACGCCAGTTAACCTACCTGGGCAGCGGCTGTATTCGCACGAAAGTGGACGATCTGCCGTCGCGCCTGAAGCTCATCTATGCGGGCGTGTCGGAAATCATCACCCAGTTTCAGCCGGACTATTTCGCCATCGAGCAGGTCTTTATGGCGAAAAACGCCGATTCGGCGCTAAAGCTCGGTCAGGCGCGCGGCGTTGCCATCGTCGCTGCCGTGAACCAGGATTTGCCGGTATTTGAATACGCGGCAAGGCAGGTCAAGCAAACGGTGGTGGGCATTGGTAGCGCGGAAAAAAGCCAGGTGCAGCATATGGTGCGCACCTTGCTGAAGCTGCCCGCGAACCCGCAGGCGGACGCCGCCGACGCGCTGGCGATTGCGATTACCCACTGTCACGTCAGCCAGAACGCGATGCAAATGAGCGAGTCGCGGCTCAATCTGGCGCGAGGCAGGTTACGATAATCAGAAATCAGGCTGGATAAACATCCAGCCTTTTTTTATTATGTCGAAGTCAAAACATTTCCAGAACGCAGGAGCGTCACGTGATAGGCAGACTCAGAGGCATCATCATTGAAAAACAACCCCCGTTAGTGCTGCTGGAAGTGGGTGGCGTGGGCTATGAAGTCCATATGCCGATGACCTGTTTCTACGAGCTGCCGGACGCGGGCAAAGAGGCGATTGTCTTTACCCAGTTTGTGGTGCGTGAAGATGCTCAGCTGCTGTACGGCTTCAATAACAAGCAGGAACGCACCCTGTTCCGCGAGCTGATTAAAACCAACGGCGTGGGGCCGAAGCTGGCGCTGGCGATTCTATCCGGCATGTCCGCGCCGCAGTTCGTCAATGCCGTTGAGCGTGAAGATCCAGCGGCGCTGATTAAGCTTCCTGGCATTGGCAAGAAAACGGCAGAACGCCTGATTGTCGAGATGAAGGACCGCTTCAAAGGCCTGCATGGCGATCTCTTCACCCCGGCGGCCGATCTGGTGCTGACCTCGCCGGGTGCCCCAGCAACGGATGACGACGCCGAGCAGGAAGCGGTTGCCGCGCTGGTGGCGCTGGGCTATAAACCTCAGGAGGCCAGCCGTATGGTGAGCAAAATTGCCAAACCGGACGCCAGCAGTGAAACCCTGATTCGTGAAGCGCTGCGCGCTGCATTGTGAGGTAAAGGATGATTGAAGCAGACCGCCTGGTTTCGGCAGGCACTGTTCAGGCAGAGGACGTGGTGGATCGCGCGATTCGCCCAAAGCTGCTTGATGAGTATATCGGCCAGCCGCAGGTTCGTTCCCAGATGGAGATTTTCATCCAGGCGGCAAAGCTGCGCGGCGATGCGCTCGATCACCTGCTGATTTTTGGCCCGCCGGGCTTAGGCAAAACCACCCTGGCAAATATCGTTGCCAATGAAATGGGCGTGAACCTGCGCACGACCTCCGGTCCGGTGCTGGAGAAAGCGGGCGATTTGGCGGCGATGCTGACCAACCTCGAACCCCACGACGTGCTGTTTATCGATGAGATCCACCGCCTGTCACCGGTGGTGGAGGAAGTGCTTTATCCGGCGATGGAAGATTACCAGCTGGATATCATGATCGGTGAAGGGCCAGCCGCGCGTTCCATCAAAATCGATCTGCCACCGTTTACCCTGATTGGCGCAACGACGCGAGCCGGATCGCTGACCTCTCCGCTGCGCGACCGTTTCGGTATCGTGCAGCGCCTCGAGTTTTACCAGGTGGCGGACCTCCAGCACATCGTTGGCCGCAGCGCCCGCTATATGGGGCTGGAAATGAGCGAAGAGGGCGCGTTTGAAGTGGCGAAGCGTTCCCGCGGTACGCCGCGTATCGCCAACCGCCTGCTGCGCCGCGTGCGCGACTTTGCTGAGGTGAAGCACAACGGTTCGATTTCCGCCGACATCGCCGCCCAGGCGCTGGATATGCTTAACGTCGATGCCGAAGGCTTTGACTATATGGACCGCAAGCTGCTGTTAGCGGTGCTGGACAAGTTCTTTGGTGGCCCGGTCGGGCTGGATAACCTGGCGGCGGCAATTGGGGAAGAGCGTGAGACGATTGAGGACGTGCTGGAGCCGTATCTGATCCAACAGGGCTTCCTGCAGCGTACCCCACGTGGCCGTATGGCAACGGTGCGGGCGTGGAATCATTTCGGCATTACGCCACCGGCAATGCCGTAATGATGGGCAGGCGGGATGTTAAATTCCGCCTGCGACGCTGACCGATTATTCACCGCATCCGAATTATCATCCCTATTATTTTGGATATAATTATCCTTCATTTCATTTGAGATAATTTGCTCATTTCTTCTACGATGAATTTATAGCGACACCCATGCTATATATTCATCACCTCATCAGGAATGACAAAATGAAATTAATGAAGGTTATCTCTATAGCCGCTCTGACTATGGCAGCAATATCTGGCGTAGCGAATGCCGCTATTTCCCCAACCCAGATATGGCACATGGTAGATCAAAAGCTTGAAAATACCAGTAATGGACGGAAATTATGTATGACTGGCGTCGCTTTCGAGCAGGCGACGATGGAAGTATGTGGTTCTAAGCCAGATACGCAGAATATGCGTGAGCCCAATTTCGCTATGAATGGGGCACTGATGCTGGAGGCATATCCAGATTATGCGTACGCACCATTAAGCGGTAAAATTTATATACGCGAATATGATCCCATTGCGAGTCATTGGGACCATGTTAACGGACAGCTGAAAAAAGTTGACGCCGATGGTATTCTCAAGTGTCTTGATATTGAAGGCGGTATAAACGTCCCTGGTGCCAAACTGCATTTAGCAACGTGTACCAATTAATAAAATAAGCACCGATAGTTTCATCGGTGCTTATTTGCTTATGCGCCCAGCATGGACACACTCCTGCGGGCGTAAGTCCCGGCATGCGCCGATCGCAGCACATGAAGCGATGCGCCACCCTCTATAGCGGTGGTCATCGCTGATTCAGGCATTCGGTTGTTTTTTCATCATGCTGAAGATAAACAGCACCGCCGCACTGAGCACCACTGACGGCCCGGCAGGCGTGTCGTAGAACGCCGAGAAGGTTAACCCACCCGTTACCGCAATCATCCCGATAATCACGGCCACACCGGCCATCTGCTCCGGCGTGCGGGCAAAACGACGCGCGGTGGCGGCGGGGATGATCAGCAGCGACGTAATAATCAGCGCCCCGACGAACTTCATCGCGACACCAATGGTTAACGCCGTCACCAGCATCAGCAGCAGCTTAACCCGCTGCAGCTTCACGCCGTCGACAAATGCCAGGTCGGGGCTGACGGTCATCGCCAGCAGGTTACGCCACTGCCAGAGCAGAATAGCGAGTACCACCAGTACGCCAACGGCGATGGAAATTAAATCGTCCGGCGTCACGGCCAGCAGGTCACCGAAGAGGTAGGCCATCAGATCCACGCGGATGTTCGACATCAGGCTGACCACGACAAGGCCCAGTGACAGGGCACTGTGCGCCATAATGCCAAGCAGCGTATCAATGGCGAGGTGAGGGCGCTTTTCCAGCCAGACCAGGCCGGCCGCCAGCAGCAGCGTGACCACAATCACCGCGTAAAAAGGGTTCACATCCAGCAGCAGGCCAAACGCCACGCCCAGCAGCGACGCGTGCGCCAGGGTATCGCCGAAGTAAGACATTCTGCGCCAGACAACAAACGAGCCAAGCGGGCCCGCGGCGCAGGCAAGCATAATCCCGGCCAGCCAGCCGGGCAGTAACAGTTCAATCATGAGTGTCCGTTTCCCCGACGCAGTACGATTCGTCCCTGCAAATCATGGCGATGATTATGATGGTGGCGGTAAATGCCGAGCTGCTCAGCGCCGCGAGGGCCGAACATGGAGATAAATTCCGGGTGCATTGATACCACTTCTGGCGTGCCGGAGCAGCAGATATGGTGGTTGAGGCACAGCACTTCGTCGGTTTTGGCCATCACCAGATGCAGATCGTGGGACACCATCAGCACAGCGCAATCAAGCTCGCGACGCAGCTGGTCGATCAGGTCATAAAGCGCAACCTGACCATTCACATCCACACCCTGAGTCGGCTCATCCAGCACCAGCAGCTGCGGGCTGCTCAGCAGGGCGCGGGCAAGCAAAACGCGCTGCGTTTCACCGCCGGACAGTTTTTGCAGCGGGGCATCAACAAGGTGGCCCGCCTGCACGCGCTTCAGCGCCGGGAGAATATCGGCCTTCCGCGTGCCGGGGCGCAGGCGCAGGAAACGGCTGACCGTCAGCGGCAGCGTGGCGTCGAGGTGAAGTTTTTGCGGCACATAGCCGATACGCAATTTTTCCTCGCGCCTGATCGCGCCCCGATCGGGGGCGACCAGGCCCAGCACCACGCGCACCAGGGTGGATTTGCCCGCGCCATTGGGACCGAGCAGCGTCAGAATTTTGCCGGGCTTCAGATCGAGCGACACGTCAGAGAGGACGCAGCGCTGGCCAAATGAGACCGAAATATTTTCGAGAGAAACCAATGTCGTCATGTCATTTTAAGCTTGAAGAAGTCAACGAATGTTATAATATCACATTCCACGCATTCACTACGATGATTAGTCGCATTATGTTACATAAAAATACGCTTCTTTTCGCAGCATTATCCGCTGCCCTTTGGGGGACAACCGCACAAGATGTTAACGCTGCGGTTGTCGCTTCGCTTAAACCACTTGGGTTCATCGCGTCGGCCATTGCTGACGGGGTAACGGAAACTCAGGTTCTGCTCCCGGATGGGGCATCCGAGCATGATTATTCCCTGCGTCCGTCAGACGTAAAGCGCTTACAAAACGCGGACTTAGTGGTATGGATTGGTCCAGAAATGGAAGCGTTCATGCAAAAGTCTGCAAAACAGGTTGCGGGCGAAAAGCAGGTTGCAATTGCCGACCTCCCCGGCGTGAAACCGCTGCTCATGAAAGGGGCGGATGACGACGGTGACGAACATGACCATCATGCTGCCGAGGGTGAAAAAGGTGATGGCGATCACCATCACGGCGAGTACAACATGCATCTTTGGTTATCCCCAGAGATAGCGCGGCTTTCAGCGGTTGCAATCCATGACAAATTAGTGGAACTTATGCCGCAAAGTCGAGCCAAGCTTGACGCCAACCTGAAGGATTTTGAGGCACAATTAGCCGCAACCGATAAGCAGGTAGGTAATGAGCTCGCACCGTTGAAAGGAAAAGGGTATTTCGTTTTTCATGACGCCTACGGCTACTACGAAAAACACTACGGTTTGACCCCGCTGGGGCACTTCACCGTCAACCCTGAAATTCAGCCTGGTGCGCAGCGTTTACATGAAATCAGAACACAGCTGGTTGAGCAAAAAGCGACATGCGTTTTTGCTGAGCCACAGTTCAGGCCAGCGGTCGTAGAAGCCGTGGCCAGGGGGACATCCGTGCGCATGGGGACCCTTGACCCGCTAGGAACGAATATCCAGTTGAGCAAAGCGAGCTATTCGCAGTTCCTCAGCCAACTGGCGAACCAGTATGCGAGCTGCCTGAAAGGAGATTAACGAGGAAGTGAATACGTGCAACAGATAGCCCGCTCTGTCGCCCTGGCATTTAACAATCTGCCTCGACCCCACCGCGTTATGCTGGGGTCGCTTACAGTACTCACCTTAGCGGTCGCCGTCTGGCGGCCCTATGTTTACCACCCGAGTTCTGCCCCTATCATCAAAACCATCGAGCTTGAAAAGAGCGAAATCCGTTCTTTGCTGCCTGAAGCCAGTGAGCCTATCGACCAGGCGGCTCAGGAAGATGAAGCCATCCCGCAGGATGAACTGGACGATAAAACCGAGAACGAAGCGGGTATTCACGAATACGTGGTGTCTACCGGCGACACGCTGAGCAGCGTGCTGAACCAGTACGGCATCGACATGGGCAACATCAGCCAGCTGGCGGCGGCGGATAAAGATCTTCGTAACCTGAAAATCGGACAGCAGCTCTCCTGGACATTAACGGCCGATGGCGATCTCCAGCGTCTGACCTGGGAAATGTCCCGCCGCGAAACCCGCACCTACGATCGCACTGCAAACGGTTTCAAGATGACCAGCGAAATGCAGAAGGGCGACTGGGTGAACAACGTCCTGAAAGGTACCGTGGGCGCGAGCTTTGTCTCCAGCGCGCGCGATGCAGGCTTGACCAGCGGTGAAATCAGCTCGGTGATCAAAGCCATGCAGTGGCAGATGGATTTTCGCAAGCTGAAGAAGGGTGATGAGTTTTCCGTCCTGATGTCCCGCGAAATGCTGGACGGCAAGCGCGAGCAGAGCCAGCTGCTGGGCGTGCGTCTGCGCTCCGAGGGCAAAGATTACTACGCGATTCGTGCCGAAGACGGTAAGTTCTACGACCGCAGCGGTACGGGCCTTGCGAAAGGCTTCCTGCGCTTCCCGACGGCGAAACAGTTCCGCGTCTCCTCCAACTTTAACCCGCGTCGTCTGAACCCGGTCACCGGGCGCGTCGCGCCGCACCGTGGCGTTGACTTCGCGATGCCGCAGGGCACACCGGTGCTGGCGGTAGGGGATGGCGAAGTGGTGGTGGCCAAACGGAGCGGAGCCGCCGGATACTATGTCGCGGTACGTCATGGCCGCACCTATACGACCCGCTATATGCACCTGCGTAAGCTGCTGGTCAAACCGGGCCAGAAGGTGAAGCGGGGCGACCGTATCGCGATCTCCGGCAATACCGGACGCTCTACCGGCCCGCACCTGCACTATGAAGTGTGGATCAACCAGCAGGCGGTAAACCCGCTGACGGCGAAACTGCCGCGCACCGAAGGCCTGACGGGTAAAGATCGTACTGATTATCTGGCGCAGGTGAAAGAGGTGATTCCGCAGCTGAGCCTGAACTAAGCCCTCTGTTTTTGTTAACAAAGCCGGCGCACACTGACGCCGGCTTTTTCTTTTGTGCGTGGACGGCTGCCTCGCTACACTATCTGAATAAAATTTTGCGTCATCAGACCCTGGATCCAGCATGGAAACCAAAAAAAACAATATTGAATACATTCCTGAGTTTGAAAAATCCTTCCGCCATCCGCGAAACTGGGGCGCCTGGCTTGGTGTCTATGCCTTTGCGGGGATGGCGTTGCTGCCTGCTTCCGTCCGCGATCCTGTCCTGGGGAAAATTGGCCGACTGGCCGGACGCTTAGGCAAAAGCGCCCGCCGTCGCGCGCAGATCAACCTCTACTACTGTTTTCCTGAGAAAAGCGACGCCGAGCGCGAGGCAATCATCGATGAGATGTATACCACCGCGCCGCAGGCCATGGCGATGATGGCGGAGCTGGCGCTGAAGGGGCCGGATAAAATCGTCGATCGCGTTGACTGGAAGGGGCTGGACATCATCGAGGAGATGCGCCGCAATGACGAGAAAGTCATTTTCCTTGTCCCCCACGGCTGGGGGGTGGATATTCCGGCGATGCTGATGGCGTCTCAGGGCCAGAAAATGGCGGCGATGTTCCATAACCAGGGAAATAAAATCTACGATTTTGTCTGGAATACGGTCCGTCGTCGTTTTGGCGGACGCTTGCATGCGCGTAACGACGGCATTAAGCCCTTTATTCAGTCGGTTCGTCAGGGGTACTGGGGCTACTATCTGCCGGATCAGGATCACGGACCCGAGCACAGCGAGTTTGTCGACTTCTTTGCGACCTATAAAGCGACGCTTCCCGCGATTGGCCGTCTGATGAAAGTCTGCCGTGCCCGCGTGATCCCGCTATTCCCGGTCTATGACGGCAAAACGCATCGCCTGAGTATTGAGGTTCGTCCGCCGATGGACGATCTGCTCACCGCGGATGACAATACCATCGCGCGTCGCATGAACGAAGAGGTGGAGATTCTGGTGGGGCCGCGTGCTGAACAGTACACGTGGATACTGAAGCTGCTTAAAACGCGCAAACCGGGTGAAACAGAGCCCTATAAACGCAAAGAGCTTTATCCGCGGAAATAAAAAAAGGCCTCTCCAGATGGAGAGGGCTTTTTAACACGAGCGTTATTATTCGACGGTCATGACGCGGGTGGTGTTGGTTGAGCCGATGGTGCTCATCACATCGCCCTGGGTCACGATGACGATATCACCGGACACCAGATAGCCTTTGTCGCGCAGCAGGTTTACGGCATCGTGCGCCGCGGCAACGCCGTCATTGGTGCTGTCGAAGTGAACCGGCGTTACGCCGCGGTACAGCGCCGTCAGGTTCAGGGTACGTTCATGACGGGACATGGCAAAGATCGGCAGACCAGAGCTGATACGCGAGGTCATCAGCGCGGTGCGGCCGGATTCGGTCATGGTGATGATCGCGGTAACGCCTTTCAGATGGTTTGCCGCGTACATCGCAGACATCGCAATCGCTTCTTCCACGTTGTCGAACTGGATGTCCAGACGGTGTTTAGAGACGTTGATGCTCGGGATCTTTTCTGCGCCCAGGCAGACGCGCGCCATCGCGGCCACGGTTTCTGCCGGATACTGGCCCGCGGCGGTTTCTGCTGAGAGCATCACCGCATCGGTACCGTCCAGCACGGCGTTCGCCACGTCCATGACTTCTGCACGGGTTGGCATGGGGTTGGTGATCATCGATTCCATCATCTGAGTGGCGGTGATTACCGCGCGGTTCAGCTGACGCGCGCGACGAATCAGCGCTTTCTGGATGCCGACCAGCTCAGGGTCGCCAATCTCCACGCCCAGGTCACCACGCGCAACCATCACCACGTCAGAGGCGAGGATCACGTCGTCCATGGCATCCTGATCGCAAACGGCTTCCGCGCGTTCAACTTTGGCGACGATTTTGGCATCGCAGCCCGCATCGCGCGCCAGGCGACGCGCATAGTTGAGGTCTTCGCCGCAGCGCGGGAAGGAGACGGCCAGGTAGTCAACGCCAATCTGCGCGGCGGTCACGATGTCCGCTTTGTCTTTATCGGTAAGCGCTTCGGCAGAGAGACCGCCACCCAGTTTGTTAATGCCTTTGTTGTTGGAGAGCGGGCCGCCGACGGTGACTTCGGTGAACACTTTCATGCCCTGAACTTCCAGCACCTTCAGCTGCACGCGACCGTCGTCGAGCAGCAGGATATCGCCGGGCACCACGTCGGCCGGCAGGCCTTTATAGTCAATGCCGACTTTCTCTTTATCGCCTTCGCCTTTGCCCAGGTTGGCATCGAGCAGGAATTTGTCGCCGATATTGAGGAAAACTTTCCCCTCTTTAAAGGTCGATACGCGGATTTTTGGACCCTGCAAATCGCCGAGGATAGCCACGTGGCGGCCCAGTTTTGCTGCGATTTCACGCACTTTATCGGCACGTAATTTGTGGTCTTCTGGCGTACCGTGAGAGAAGTTCATGCGCACCACGTTGGCGCCGGCGGCGATAATTTTCTCAAGATTGTTATCGCGATCGGTGGCCGGGCCTAAGGTGGTTACGATCTTGGTTCTGCGAAGCCTTCTGGACATGTAATACTCCGTTGACTGAAACAACTTTGGTGTTGCGTGAACATTGAATCGGCCTTCATCTACTGCAAGGCAGCGGAGAGTGGGCCGAATGCCGTAAATCGTTACATCGTAATTATTGGTTACGTCTTCGTTATCAACTATCAGGGAACATCGCTCTTTATAAGCAATTCTTTATCAAAACGCGATTCCTTCAGCGCTTCCTTGACCCGCTTCAAGTTATCCCGGAATTTTGCCCCCCGACGTAAGGTAAAACCGGTCGCCAGCACGTCAATGACGGTGAGCTGCGCCAGTCGTGAGACCATCGGCATATAAATGTCGGTGTCTTCCGGCACGTCGAGGGTGATCGCCAGCGTCGCCTCTCGCGCCAGCGGCGTGCCTGCCGTGGTGAGGGCAATCACCATGGCGTCATTTTCACGGGCCAGCTGGGCCAGCTCGACCTGACTCTTGGTGCGGCCGGTATGCGAAATCAGTACTACGACGTCATCTTCACTACAATTCATACAGCTCATGCGTTGCAGGACAATGTCATCGGAATAAATCACCGGGACGTTAAAGCGGAAAAATTTGTTCATGGCATCATGCGCCACGGCGGCCGACGAGCCGAGACCAAAGAACGCAATCCGCTTGGCCTGGGTGAGTAAATCCACCGCGCGATTCACGGAACTCATGTCCAGAGACTGACGGACGTGGTCAAGCGAAGCCATAGCCGATTCAAAAATTTTCGCGGTATAGGCATCAACGCTGTCGTCTTCATCCACATTACGATTAACATAAGGGGTGCCGTTAGCCAGACTTTGTGCCAGATGCAGTTTAAAATCAGGAAAGCCGCGCGTTTCCAGGCTGCGACAAAAGCGATTGACGGTCGGTTCGCTCACACCCGCTTCCTGTGCCAGAGCGGCGATGCTTGAATGAATCGCCTGAGCGGGGGAGGCGAGAATGACCTCGGCCACTTTTCGCTCGGATTTGCTAAGGTGTTCCAGTTGAAACTGGATTTTTTCCAGCATGTTCATGTTAACAGGACGCTCATGGGTGTAAACGATTTCATAAATTGATGAAATCCTGATTCGATTTAGCCGATATTACCCTTGTGGCTTCCATAAAGGGTAATATTCGACAAGATAATGTTGTTGTTTTTTTTCATAACTTGATCGGTGTCGGGTTTTGCTGTGACCCTGTTGCGCAAAGAAACGACGGTTGTTGCGTCATTGTCCCGTCGTAATCACCCAAAGGGTGAAAAATCGCGGTATCGCACGCGACGATAAGCGCTAATGGTTTCGGGAATGACGTAAAAGCAGTACAGTGCATTGTAATAAAATTACAACGATACCTGGCAGAAGTACCAGGTGATCCAACTGAGGAGAATGACATGGCGGTAACGCAAACAGCCCAGGCATGTGACCTGGTCATTTTCGGCGCGAAAGGCGATCTTGCACGCCGAAAATTGCTGCCTTCCCTGTATCAACTGGAGAAAGCGGGCCAAATTCACCCGGATACCCGTATCCTGGGCGTAGGGCGCGCCGACTGGGACAAGGACGCTTATACCAAAGTCGTCCGCGAGGCGCTCGAAACTTTCATGAAGGAAAAAATTGATGAAAGTTTGTGGGATACCCTGAGCGGACGTCTCGATTTCTGCAACCTGGACGTCAATGACGTCAGCGCGTTTAGCCGCCTGGGCGCGATGCTGGATCAGAAAAACCGTGTCACAATTAACTATTTCGCCATGCCGCCAAGCACCTTCGGCGCCATCTGCAAAGGTCTCGGCGAAGCCAAACTGAACGCCAAACCGGCGCGCGTTGTGATGGAGAAGCCGCTGGGTACTTCCCTTGCAACCTCGCGTGAAATTAACGACCAGGTGGGCGAGTTTTTTGAAGAGTGCCAGGTTTACCGTATCGACCACTATCTCGGTAAAGAGACGGTGCTGAACCTGCTGGCGCTGCGTTTTGCGAACTCCCTGTTTGTGAATAACTGGGACAACCGCACTATCGACCACGTGGAAATCACCGTGGCGGAAGAGGTGGGAATTGAAGGTCGCTGGGGTTACTTTGACCAGGCCGGTCAGATGCGCGACATGATCCAGAACCACCTGCTGCAGATTCTGTGCATGATTGCCATGTCTCCACCGTCAGATTTAACGGCGGACAGCATCCGCGACGCCAAAGTGAAGGTGCTGAAGTCGCTGCGCCGCATCGACCGCTCTAACGTGCGCGAGAAGACCGTCCGCGGTCAGTACACCGCCGGGTTTGCGCAAGGCAAAAAAGTGCCTGGCTACCTGGAAGAAGAGGGCGCGAACAAGTCCAGCAACACCGAGACGTTCGTGGCGATCCGCGTGGATATCGACGACTGGCGCTGGGCGGGCGTGCCGTTCTACCTGCGCACCGGTAAACGTCTGCCGACCAAATGTTCCGAAGTTGTCGTCTACTTCAAAAACCCGGAACTGAACCTGTTCAAAGAGTCCTGGCAGGAGCTGCCGCAGAACAAGCTGACCATTCGTCTGCAGCCGGACGAGGGCGTGGATATCCAGATCCTGAACAAAGTGCCGGGCCTGGATCATAAACACAACCTGCAGACCACCAAGCTGGATCTGAGCTACTCCGAAACCTTCAACCAGACGCACCTGGCCGATGCTTACGAGCGTCTGCTGTTGGAAACCATGCGCGGTATTCAGGCGCTGTTCGTGCGCCGCGATGAAGTGGAAGAGGCGTGGAAGTGGGTCGACTCCATCACCGAAGCCTGGGCTGCCGATCAGGATGCGCCAAAACCGTATCAGGCGGGCACCTGGGGGCCGGTCGCGTCGGTGGCAATGATCACCCGCGATGGCCGCTCCTGGAACGAGTTTGAGTAATATAATCCGCTAGCTCGAAAGTGTTATTTTACCGGTAACATGATCTAACACAGCTCGTGGCACAATTTTCAACTTTTAAGCTCCGCGTGGATTCACCCGCGGAGCTTTTTTTATTACACTGCCGGAAGTGATTTTGCCCCTGAGCTCCGGACAGCAAGCGTTTCAGCGTTGTTAACAACTGCCAGCGACTTTGTAAACTCCCGAGCCCGGACAGATAAATTAGAGGAGCTTTTATGAATCCGACATTGTTACGCGTAACACAACGCATTATCGAGCGCTCGAAAGAGACCCGTTCGGCCTACCTCGCCCGGATTGAACAGGCAAAGAGCAATACCGTCCACCGATCCCAGCTGGCATGTGGAAATCTGGCGCACGGCTTCGCTGCCTGCCAGCCTGAAGATAAAGCGTCGCTGAAAAGCATGTTGCGTAACAATATCGCCATCATTACCGCCTATAACGATATGCTCTCCGCGCATCAGCCGTACGAGGTCTACCCGGACATCATCCGTAAGGCGCTGCACAGCGTGAACGCGGTGGGCCAGGTGGCGGGCGGCGTACCCGCCATGTGCGACGGCGTGACGCAGGGGCAGGACGGTATGGAGCTCTCTCTGCTGAGCCGCGAAGTGATCGCCATGTCCGCGGCGGTGGGCCTGTCGCACAACATGTTTGATGGCGCGCTGTATCTCGGCGTATGCGACAAAATTGTCCCGGGCCTGGTGATGGCGGCGCTGTCGTTTGGGCATCTGCCTGCGATCTTCGTGCCGTCCGGCCCGATGGCAAGCGGTTTGCCGAACAAGGAAAAAGTGCGTATTCGCCAGCTGTACGCGGAAGGGAAAGCAGACCGCCAGGCGCTGCTGGAGGCGGAAGCCGCGTCCTACCATGCGCCGGGGACCTGTACGTTCTACGGCACGGCCAACACCAACCAGATGGTGGTGGAGTTTATGGGGATGCAGCTTCCGGGATCGTCCTTTATCCAGCCGGACGCGCCGCTGCGCAAGGCGCTGACCGAGGCTGCGGCCCGTCAGGTCACGCGTCTGACCGGCAACGGCAACGAATGGATGCCGATGGGCAAAATGGTCGATGAAAAAGTCATCGTCAACGGGATTGTCGCCCTGCTGGCCACCGGCGGGTCGACCAACCACACCATGCACCTGGTGGCCATGGCGCGCGCGGCGGGCATTCTGATTAACTGGGATGACTTCTCCGAGATCTCATCCGTGGTGCCGCTGATGGCGCGCCTGTACCCGAACGGTCCGGCGGACATCAACCACTTCCAGGCCGCAGGCGGCGTACCGCTGCTGATGCGCGAGCTGCTGAAGGGCGGTTTGCTGCATGAAGACGTGAATACCGTGGCGGGCTTTGGCCTGCAGCGGTACACCCAGGAGCCTTGGCTGAACAACGGCGAGCTGGACTGGCGTGAAGGCGCGAGCGCGTCTCTTGATGCGCAGGTGATTGCCACCATCGACAAACCGTTCTCTCCTCACGGCGGTACCAAAGTGCTGAGCGGCAACCTCGGTCGCGCGGTGATGAAGACCTCTGCCGTACCGGAAGAGAACCAGATTATTGAAGCGCCGGCGGTGGTGTTTGAAAGCCAGCACGACGTTTTACCCGCCTTTGACGCCGGTCTGCTCGATAAGGACTGCGTGGTGGTGGTGCGTCACCAGGGGCCGAAAGCCAACGGGATGCCAGAATTACATAAACTTATGCCGCCACTTGGTGTATTATTGGACCGCCGTTTCAAAATTGCGTTAGTCACCGATGGACGCCTCTCGGGCGCATCCGGTAAAGTGCCTTCCGCTATCCACGTGACGCCGGAAGCCTACGACGGCGGTCTGCTGGCGAAAGTGCGCGACGGCGATACGATCCGCGTGAACGGCCAGACGGGCGAGCTGACCCTGCTGGTCGATGACGCCGAGCTGGCGGCACGTAAGCCCCATATTCCTGACCTGAGCGCCTCGCGCGTGGGGACCGGACGCGAAATGTTCAGCGCGCTGCGTGAGAAACTCTCCGGTGCCGAGCAGGGCGCAACCTGTATGACGTTTTAAGACGACTTGATTTTAACGATCTGGCGAGAGAAAACTCTGATGAAAAACTGGAAAACAAGTGCAGAAGCAATCCTGACCACGGGCCCTGTCGTGCCGGTTATCGTGGTAAACAAGCTGGAGCACGCTGTACCGATGGCGAAAGCGCTGGTTGCGGGCGGCGTTCGCGTTCTGGAAGTGACCCTGCGTACCGCCTGTGCGATGGATGCCATTCGCGCCATTGCTGAAGAAGTGCCGGAAGCCATCATCGGTGCGGGTACCGTGACGAACGCAAAACAGCTGGCTGAAGTGACCGAAGCGGGCGCGCAGTTTGCCATCAGCCCGGGTCTGACCGAGTCGCTGCTGAAGGCTGCCACCGAAGGCACTATTCCGCTGATCCCGGGCATCAGCACCGTCTCTGAACTGATGCTGGGCATGGACTACGGTCTGAAAGAGTTTAAATTCTTCCCGGCGGAAGCGAACGGCGGCACCAAAGCGCTGCAGGCGATTGCGGGTCCATTCTCTCAGGTACGCTTCTGCCCGACGGGCGGGATCTCGCCTGCCAACTACCGTGACTACCTGGCGCTGAAAAGCGTGCTGTGCATCGGTGGCTCATGGCTGGTTCCGGCGGATGCGCTGGAAGCGGGCGACTGGGATCGCATCACAAAACTGGCTCGCGAAGCGGTAGAAGGCGCGAAGCAGTAAGTCATTCGCCGCATGAAAAACGGGCCTTTCGGCCCGTTTTTTTTATCCCACTACCTTGATGCTCGCAGCGGCCGCTTTCGCTCTCGCCACGGCGTCGTCCACGCTATTCCCGGTGGCTAATGCCACGCCAAGACGGCGGGTTCCGTCGATCTCCGGCTTGCCGAACAAACGTACCTGCAACCCGGCACCCACCGCCGCGTCGACGTTATCAAACGTAACGTTCTGGCTGGTTAGCTGCGGCAGGATCGCCGCCGAGGCGGCCGGGCCGTACTGACGGATACCGCCGACGGGCAGGCCGAGGAAGGCGCGCACGTGCAGGGCGAACTCGGAAAGATCCTGCGAAATGAGCGTGACCATGCCGGTGTCATGCGGGCGCGGGGAGACCTCGCTGAAAATCACCTCATCTCCGCACACGAACAGCTCCACGCCGAACAGGCCATAGCCGCCCAGCGCCAGAACGGTTTTCCTCGCGATCGCCTGCGCACGCTCCAGCGCCAGGGCGCTCATCTGCTGCGGCTGCCAGGACTCGCGGTAATCGCCATCCTCCTGGCGGTGGCCAATCGGATCGCAGAAATAAACGCCGTCAGCGGCGCTGACGGTCAGCAGGGTGATCTCGAAATCAAACTTCACGACGCCTTCGACAATCACGCGACCGGCTCCGGCGCGGCCACCCTGCTGGGCATAATCCCACGCCTTGTCCAGGGTGCTGCTGTCGCGGATAAAGCTCTGGCCTTTTCCGGAGGAGCTCATCACCGGCTTAACGATGCACGGGTAGCCAATTTCGTCTACGGCCTGCAGGAACGCGGCTTTATCGCCCGCAAAGCGGTAGCTTGAAGTGGGCAGCCCCAGCTCTTCCGCCGCCAGGCGGCGAATGCCTTCGCGGTTCATGGTCAGCTTTGCGGCTTTCGCGCAGGGCACCACGCGCTGGCCTTCCTGCTCCAGGGCGATCAGCGTGTCGGTCGCGATGGCTTCAATTTCCGGCACGACAAAATCGGGTTTCTCACGCGCGAACAGGTCGCGAAGGGCATCGCCATCGAGCATGTTAATCACATACGCGCGGTGGGCGACATGCATGGCGGGCGCATCGGCGTAGCGGTCTACGGCAATCACCTCCACGCCTAAACGCTGACACTCAATGGCCACCTCTTTTCCCAGCTCGCCCGATCCTAACAGCATCACTCGCGTCGCCGCAGGTCGCAGCGCGGTTCCTAAACGAATCATAACAATCCCCCTGAAAAAGTTGCGCGCAGTATAAACGAAAACGTTTGCGTCTGTCTTGTACGTGGCTAAGTGCGGGGTAAGAAATTTGCGCTTCTTTAGCCCGCCCAGACATTTCCTGACGCCTGCTCGCTTACGCTGTGGAACATGTACACCGTTAAGTGAGGGAAACCATGTCTGGCTGGCTAAATCAACTGCAGTCCCTGTTAGGGCAGAAAACATCCTCTTCCGGCGAGCGGGACCTCAGCAAGCTGCTGGTGCCCGGGGCGCTCGGCGGGCTGGCAGGCCTGCTGGTCGCGAATAAATCCTCGCGCAAGCTGCTGGCAAAGTATGGCACGGGCGCGCTGCTGGCCGGTGGGGGCGCCATCGCGGGCACCGTTCTGTGGAACAAATACAAGGACAGGGTTCGGACCGCGCACAGCGATGAACCGCATTATGGCGAGCACACCTCGCCGCTGGATCTGCGTACCGAACGGCTCATTAAGGCGCTGGTTTTTGCCGCGAAAAGTGACGGGCATATCGACGATAAAGAACGCTCGGCGATCGAGCAGCAGCTGCGCGAAGCCGGTGTTGAAGAGAAGGGCAGAGCGCTGGTGGCGCAGGCCATCGAGCAGCCGCTCGATCCCCAGCGCCTGGCGCAAAGCGTGAAAAATGAGGAAGAGGCGCTTGAGCTCTATTTCCTCAGCTGCGCCGCCATCGATATCGATCACTTTATGGAGCGAAGCTACCTTAACGCCCTGGGCGACGCGCTGAAGATCCCTCAGGACGTGCGCGAGGGCATTGAGCGGGATATTCGGGAACAAAAACAGGCGTTACAGGGATAGTCCTCGCCGTTGCGGCCCGGTTTCGCTTGCATCATGCGTGGGTTTTGCCAACCTTATAGGGTGTAAAACTCAAAAGAAAGATGACATGCCACCGAAAGCCCGACGTATTCCTTATGCGATCGCCACGCATGGCGATACGCGTATAGACAACTATTACTGGCTGCGGGACGATTCGCGTTCCCGGCCAGAGGTGCTCGACTACCTGCACGATGAAAACGACTATGGCCGCAGGGTCATGTCCAGCCAGCAGACGCTGCAGGACCAGCTGCTGAACGAGATGGTGCAGCGCATTCCCCAGCGCGATATCTCCGCGCCCTGGACCAAAAACGGCTATCGCTACCGCCATATTTACGAGCCCGGCAACGAGTATCCCATCTACCAGCGCCAGTCGGTGCTCAGCGCCGAGTGGGATGCGTGGGATATTCTGCTGGATGCCAACCAGCGCGCGGCCCACAGCGAGTTCTATACGCTGGGCGGCATGTCCATCTCGCCGGATAACGCGGTCATGGCGCTGGCGGAGGATTATCTCTCCCGGCGCCAGTACGGCCTGCGTTTTCGCAATCTGGACACCGGCAACTGGTATCCGGAAATGCTGGAAAACGTCTCACCGGATTTTGTCTGGGCCAATGATTCCGAGACGGTCTATTACGTTAAAAAGCACGCGTCGACGCTGCTGCCTTATCAGGTGTGGCGACATACCGTGGGAACGGACTCCGCTGGCGACGAGCTGGTTTACGAGGAGAAAGACGAGACCTTTTATGTCAGCCTGCATAAAACCTCCTCTCGCCACTATGTGATTATCTTCCTTTCCAGCGCGACGACGTCAGAAGTTCTGCTGCTGGATGCCGAACTGCCCGACGCCCAGCCGCTCTGCTTCCTGCCGCGCCGCAAGGATCACGAGTACAGCCTGGATCACTTCCAGCATAGCTTTTATCTGCGCTCGAATCGCGAGGGGAAAAACTTTGGTCTCTATAAAACCAAGGTGCGCGACGAGCGCAAGTGGGAGGTGCTTATTCCCGCGCGGGAGCAGGTGATGCTCGAAGGGTTCACCCTGTTTACCGACTGGCTGGTGGTTGAAGAGCGCCAGCGAGGGCTGACCAGTATCCGGCAAATCAACCGAAAAACCCGGGAAGTGGTGGGGATTGCGTTCGACGACCCGGCCTACGTGACGTGGATTGGCTTTAACCCTGAGCCCGAATCGTCGCGGCTGCGCTACGGCTACTCGTCCATGACCACGCCGGACACCCTGTTCGAGCTGGACATGGATACCGGGCAGCGCCAGGTGATTAAGCAGACCGAGGTCAAAGGGTTTGAGTCTGAAAACTACCGCAGCGAGCACCTGTGGGTCACCGCCCGCGACGGCGTCGAGGTTCCCGTCTCGCTCGTTTACCATAAGACCCATTTCCAGAAAGGGAAAAACCCGATCCTGGTCTACGGCTACGGCTCCTACGGCTCAAGCATGGACGCCGATTTCAGCAGCAGCCGATTAAGCCTGCTCGACCGCGGCTTTGTTTTCGCCATCGCCCATATTCGCGGCGGCGGTGAGCTGGGGCAGCACTGGTATGAAGACGGGAAATTCCTGAAAAAGAAAAACACCTTCAATGACTATCTCGACGTTTGCGATGCGCTGATCGATCAGGGCTATGGCGATCCGCAGCTCTGCTTTGGCATGGGCGGCAGCGCGGGCGGCATGCTGATGGGGGCGGTTATCAACCAGCGTCCAGAGCGCTTCAAGGGGATTGTCGCGCAGGTGCCGTTTGTCGATGTGGTGACGACCATGCTCGATGAGTCCATTCCGCTGACCACCGGGGAGTTTGAGGAGTGGGGGAATCCGCAGGATGAGATTTACTACCGCTACATGAAGTCGTACAGCCCGTACGACAACGTGGAGGCGAAAGCCTACCCGCACATGCTGGTCACCACCGGTCTGCATGATTCTCAGGTGCAGTACTGGGAGCCGGCAAAATGGGTGGCAAAACTGCGGGAGCTGAAAACCGATGACAACCTGCTGCTGCTCTGTACCGATATGGATTCCGGACACGGGGGGAAATCGGGGCGATTCAAATCGTACGAAGGCGTGGCCCTGGAATATGCCTTTTTGATAGGCCTGGCGCAGGACACGCTGCCAGGCCGTGCGGAGCGTTAGGCGTCGCCGAGATAGTGCTTCAGCGTTAAGCGCAGCTCCGGGCTCATTCTGTCGAGGTTGTTATACAGCCAGCGCAGATAGCCCGGGTCCTTATCCGCCACCTCGGACACCGGCTTCCCGCGATATTTACCAAAGGTAAAGGTGGTCAGCAGCGCGGGACGACCGGTGATCGTCGCCATATCATCCGGCGTCCAGCCTGAGGTATTCATAATATCAATCAGCAACGCGGCGGTGATATAGCAGTCATACAGGGCGCGGTGATGGTGAAGCCCCTCAGGGGTACGGACGCTGAGCTTGCGGGACTTGTATAGCGCCATGTTACTGTATTTAATTCCCGGCCAGAGACGGCGCGCCAGCTTCATGGTACAAATCCATTCCCCCGGCATTTCAGGCAACACGCGGCGGTCAAAGCTGGCGTTATGCGCGACGTACCACGGGCTACCGTAGTAGTGGGGAATTATCTCTTCGATCCACGGCTTATCCGCCACCATCGATTCAGTAATCCGATGGATAGCCATCGCCTGAGGGCTGATGGGGCGATCGGGACGCACCAGATGGCTCATTGGGTTGACGATTTTACCATCAACCACGTCGACAGAGGCCACTTCCACAATTCCGCCCTGAAGATCGCAAGTTTCGGTATCGATGACGCGCAGCATTGAAAACTCCTGAGCTTAAAACGCCTAGCCTAAAGGAATGATATCGCCTTGCCAACCCTCTCCGCCGAGCGTGCCGGTCAGCAGCAGCTCGCCCTTATCCGCGCGAACGATCAGCTGGCCCCTTTCATCCCACAGGGCGCTACCGCCGCAGGCGTTTGCCATCAGCACCGCAATGGCATATTTATGCGCGAAGCGCTGCAGGGTGCTGATGGACTGCCGCCAGCGGTTATCTTCGACTGACTGACAGCTGGTAACCAGCGTGGCTCTGGGGTCGAGATTGGGGGAATCGGCATGGGCTTCAAGAATGCTGAGCTGCTTTTCCCCCGGCACCAGGCTGGCACCGCTACCCTGCGGGTAGCGCAGAATGCGGCGGCGAGCGGGCGTAAACAGCGCGAGGCCTTTCAGGCGCTGGCCGTTTCGCTCCAGGGGGAGCCCTGCAATCACGGTAATCCGGTGAAAATGCGCCGCCTCGAGCAGCGGTTCCAGCTGCGCGTCGCCGGGTGGAGGAGGTAACGTCGTTGAACCCGAGCCCGTTAACGAGAGTTCCGGGAAGACCAGCAGATCGCACCGCTGCCGCGCGGCTTCGGCGATGAAGCGCAGGTGATTCGTAACGTGGTCATCCACGCTCTGATGCTGACGGCCATACTGGGCTGCCGCTATATTCCAATGTGACATCGTGACTTCCTTATACACTGAGTCGCAGAGATTTAAGAATACACCTAAATTTATCAGGGCTTTCTTATCCTGCCAAATTCCGCGTAAGGAAGTGTAACGACTCGTTAAGCTTATTTAACTTTAGGCTCGTACGGTAAACGGGAAAGGTTAACCGAGGCGAGACGGTGGGCGATTAATCTTTCGCGAAACCAGTCGCGCAGATGGGCGGGCTGTTCCCGCTCAACGACTTCAGCCACGATGGGCATGTTGTAACGCTCTTTGAACGCGACGCCAGCGGCAGCGAGATCGACATTCACTTTATCCATCTCGTCCTGTGGAAGGGCGGCCAGATTGATCTTCATTACCTTCTCCTTTTTATGCGGCGGCAACGTTACCGCGATTGCACGACGATGACAAGCGGAGGCAGGATGATCCTCGACGCGTTTATTATACAGCGTTATTCTTTAGCATACAGACATAACAAAAAGGAATGATTGCGATGGGTTTCCCTGTTTCCCGCGCGGTATGCGCACTGGTTTTTGTGGCCTCGACAATGATGACCCCCTCCGTGCTGGCCCATGCACATCTAACACAGCCGATCCCGGCCGCAGACAGCGTGGTGAGCGCTCCGCGGGCAATTACGCTGAATTTTTCAGAGGGTATCGAACCGGGATTTAGCGGCGTGGTGGTGACGGACGCGCAAAAGCAGGTCATTAAAACGGGTACCGCTACGCGAGACGACAAGAACAAGGCTCAGCTCACCGTTCCGCTGGAACACGCGCTGGCATCCGGGACGTATCGGGTAGACTGGCACGTCGTCTCCGTGGACGGCCATAAAACCAAAGGCAGCTATCGCTTTAGCGTGAAATAGCATGCTGGCGCTGTGTTATATCGGGTTGCGCTTTATCCATTTCGCGGCGCTGATGCTGGTTTTTGGCAATGCGCTTTACAGCGTCTGGTTTGCGCCTTCCTCTCTTCAGCGGCTGATGTCGCGACGTTTTGCCCGACGGCAGCGCGTGGCATCACTAATCAGCCTGACTACCGCGATGGTGATGTTTGTGCTGCAGGGCGGGCTGATGGGTGACGGCTGGGGGGACGTGCTTAACCCTCTGGTCTGGCAGGGCGTTCTGGGAACGCAGTTTGGCAGCGTCTGGCTGTGGCAAATCATTCTCGCCGCGATGACGGTCGGTACCGCATGGCTGGCGCCGCTGAAAGGTTCGCGACTGCTGCTGCTCGCCATGGGCCAGCTTATCCTGCTGGCGGGAGTAGGGCACGCGGCGATGAACGACGGCCCGCTGGGGGCGTTACAGCGGGTTAATTATGCCTTCCATCTGATATGCGCCGCGACCTGGCTTGGTGGATTACTGCCCCTGCTGTTCTGCATGCGCCTGGCGAAGGGGCGCTGGCAGAATGCCGCCATCTTTACCATGATGCGCTTCTCGCGCGTTGGCCACTATGCGGTCGCGGGCGTGCTGCTCACCGGCGCGATCAATGCGCTATTGATACTGGGCGTCCACATTCCCTGGCAGGCTGGCTACGTGCAGTTTTTGTTGTTCAAATGTGCGCTGGTGGCGTTGATGGTGGTAATTGCGCTGGCAAATCGGTATTTTCTGGTGCCACGGTTTCGTCCGGAGAGCGGGCGAGCACAACAGATTTTTATCAGGATGACACAGGCAGAAGTGGTGCTGGGCGCGCTGGTACTGGCAACGGTCAGTCTGTTCGCCACCTGGGAACCCTTCTGACAAGGTTAAATATCATATGAAAAAGACAGTACTTACACTCATATTGCTGGCCTGCACCGGGAGCGCGTTTGCCGCACCGCAGGTTATCACCGTTAGTCGTTTTGAAGTGGGCAAGGACAAATGGGCGTTCAACCGCGAAGAGGTGATGCTGACCTGCCGTCCTGGCCATGCGCTGTATGCCATCAACCCGAGCACGCTGGTGCAATACCCGTTAAACGATGCCGCAGAGCAGCAGGTCGCCAGCGGCAAGAGCAGCGGCCAGCCGATTAGCATTATTCAGATCGATGACCCGGCGCATCCTGGACAGAAGATGAGTCTGGCACCGTTTATCGAGCGCGCCGACACGCTCTGCTAACGTTCAGGTTTCCAATAAAAAACCGCAGATGCTTGCGAAAGCACTGCGGTTTTTCACATTTAATGATGCTCTGGCGCTTTTTTTCCAACCGCTTTAGCTGTGGACTGGAAAACCTGGCGTCGTCATCTATTCTTAAAAGGCAAGGCGACTTAGCCTGCATTAATGCCAACTTTTAGCGCACGGCTCTCTCCCAAGAGCCATTTCCCTGGACCGAATACAGGAATCGTATTCGGTCTCTTTTTATCTGCATGAAAGTAAAAGACTCATCCTTGCATTGTCTCACTTCTGCAGCGCACGTCCTGTGCGGCTGGTTAAAACATAACACACTACGGCAGGCAGTCGTCCAGCCCTTTTTGCCTGTTTTGTTAAATTTTCGTGTGTAATTCAAAAAAGCGCGCGCGGGGTTTGAAAGTGCGACTTAACGGACGCCTCTATCTCATCGAGCAGCTCAAAGCGACGGCGGTATTCGGCTCGTTTTTTACTGGCAATCTCTTCGAGGGATTTCCGCTCCATCTGTAGCGGCAACTGCCAGCAGAAGGCCGAGAGCTTTTTGCCGTCCAGCGATCCCCAAAACTCATCGTAGCTGGCGTGGAAATGGCGGCCTTTGCTCAGGCGATATCGCAACGCGCGGAAAACGTGCCCCTCGTCGCTGACGGCAAAAATCGCCCGGACAGAGGACTGCGCGGCCAGCTGGAAAAGGACTTCCATCAAAACGCGCTTAGGGAACAGGCCGTGGCAGGCGCGGGTGGCCTGCTTAATGACGTCTCGCGATACGCTGCGACGGGGGCCCTGAAGCCCGCCGATGACCATGACTGGCTGTCCGTTGCTGCGCGCGACGCTAAAGGTCAGGCTGGCCAGCAGCGTATTCTCGCTGTCGTGAAGCCACAGGGTGCTTTCGCCTTCACGCTCGGCTTTACCCGCAGAGGACGCGTTGACCGTAAAGATTACACCGTCTTTGGCATGAAACTGCGCGATGGTTTGCTCCAGCGGGCTGGTCAGGGCCTGAGCGAGAGCGCTCTCTTTCAGGCTATCAATCCAGTAATAGTGGTTAACAATCGCGTCGGCGCGATCGTTAGCCGTCAGGCCACGCATCAGATACTGCCGGTGGGTCTTGCTGGGCAACGTAATCTGTGAGGCGAGCAGCTTGTCGAAATCACCCCGGCCGGAAAGGGCTTCCAGCATGCGGCGTGTAGAGGACCAGAACAGCAGCGAGCGTAAAAGAAACTTCAGGCGATATTCGCGTTTCCGCCAGATTGGCCCCGGCACGCGTTTGCCGTTTACCAGCTCGGAAATAATATTTGTGCGATGCGGGTAAAAAACATCGTTATGCAGGTGCGTATTAGACACGTGAAGACCCCTCTTTTTTTCTACCCTTATTCTAAAGAGCCAATAAAAAGGGATTAATAGTGTGAGGATCTTTATTTCTGTTTGGTTTACCGTTTGTTTCACTTGGTGAGGACCGCGCCTGGCTGTTGCCTTTTCTACGACGGCTATACTGTTAAATGGAGGTGCTATGTATCAGCGAATTGAAGGTGGAATGTGGCGTCACGTCTGGGTTGTCAGCGATATACACGGCTGTTATCAGTGGCTTATGGATGAGCTTAAGCGCCGTCACTTTAACCCGTATGAGGATTTGCTTATTTCAGTCGGGGACATGATCGACCGTGGCCCTGACAGCATTAAATGCCTGCAGCTAATGAATGAAAAATGGTTTCGCGCGGTGCGGGGTAACCATGAGCAAATGGCGCTCGACGGTCTGGATAATAATGATTTTTCTCTCTGGACGATAAATGGCGGAATGTGGTTTGCGCATCTTGAACGCGACCAGCAGGCGCTTGCGCTGTCGTTGCTCGACGCCTGTCGCGATTTACCGCATATCATCGAGATAACCTGCGCGAACGGTCTGAACGTGATTGCCCATGCTGATTATCCGGCCGCGGAATACCGCTGGCAAAAACCGGTGAGCGCCCATCGCGTCTTATGGGACCGCGATCGGCTGATGGGATTTATGGTAGGCAAAGGGCAGGGCATCAGCGGCGCGGATCATTTCTGGTTCGGACATACGCCCGTCGACAAAAGGTATGATTTTGACAATCTTCACTACATCGATACGGGGGCGGTTTTTGACGGTTACTTTACGCTGGCGCAGCTGCAGTAATAAATAACCCGCCTTCGGGCGGGTTCTCTTTAGGTCAGGCAAGACGCATGACCCAGGCATCGGTTTTACTATCGTAATGCTCACGGTAAAGGACAGAATGTTCGCCATCAAGTATTGCCGGAACGCTGGTGTCTGCATCCCATGCATCGAGCTGCATGCACAAATCCGGGTCGGATTTGCAGGGAATACTTAACGTTCGATCGCCTTGCGCTTCGCCGCGCAGCTCTGCGTCGTCGATCTCAAAAGCGCCAATACGCACGCTGGTTTTCGTCATAGTGCTCTCCGGGTCGGTTGTCAAAATCTGGTATGACCAGTACGGTCCCCATTTTTGATCGTAGACAAGGAGAGCAAAATCGCCAGTAAAAAAATGCGCTTTTTTTCAGGCCGTGCGATCGTTACCGGTAAACAGCCGACCGTCCCGAACCAGCTCGCGCGGATAGCTGTTTTTCAGCCTCGAGCCGACCTTTTTGGCCAGCCCCAGCGGGTAGCCCTGATACGTCACTATCACTTCATCACCTGATGGGGTGCCGTCCGGATAGACATCGCGACCCCGGTACCACTCTTCGGCTTCCTGATGCGTCAGGGCAAAGGTATTCTCGTGGCCGGCAAGGGCGATGGCGGCCTCATGCTGCCAGCGATAGCCTTTATTATGCACTTCCGCCAGGCGGATCCCGATACGGGAAAAACGGATCTTTCCGATAAGCGGCTCTATCTCAGCCGGGAACAGCCATATCTCTTTATCGCGCATCCAGAGGTTCAGGCTCTCATCCCAGACCAGGCCAACCTTGCGGGCGGCGGCTTCAAGCTGCGCAGCGTCGCGACCTTTAAGAGGGGCAAACGGGAAGTTGCCCACCTTGAATTTCGGTGCAGGCAGGGGAGCAATCCCCTGCGTTTTACGCAGACGCGCCACAAAGAATCCTTCGCAGTCGTAGATCTGCGGGAACACGTGGAGAAACCCCTCGGGGGTCAAGGCCTCTTCTGCTGACTTGAACAGATCGTTAAGCGGCAGAAACTCGACTGCCTCCGGATATTGCGCCTTCAGCCACAGGCAGACGTCTTCGTTTTCATCGCGGTTTAAGGTGCACGTTGAGTAGACCAGCGTGCCGCCGGGGCGCAGGGCATGAAATGCGCTCTCGATCAGCTCGCGCTGGGTGGCGGCAATCTCAAGGTTGCTCTCTACTGACCAGTTCTTTAACGCATCGGGATCTTTACGCACCACCCCTTCGCCGGAGCAGGGGGCGTCCAGCAGAATGGCGTCGAAGGCTTCCGGTACGGCGGCGCCAAACACGCGTCCGTCGAAGTGGGTCAGGGCGACATTGTGAATACCGCAGCGGCTAATGTTGGCATGCAGCACCTTCACGCGGCTGGCGGAGAATTCGTTAGCAAGGATCGCCCCGTGGTTGCCCATCCGGGCGGCAATTTGGGTGGTTTTTGAGCCCGGCGCGGCGGCAACATCCATCACGCGTTCAGGCGCGTTGCCATCGGCAAACAGGGCGGCTACCGGCAGCATGGAGCTGGCTTCCTGGATATAGAACAGGCCGCTCAGATGTTCAGCGGTACTGCCCAGCGGCAGTGAGGCTTCGTCATCGCGTTCGATCCAGAACCCCTCAGCACACCACGGTACCGGCGTCAGCTGCCAGCCGTACGGGGAGACCAGCGCCAGAAAATCCTCGACGCTGATTTTCAGCGTGTTGACGCGAATACTCCGGCGCAGCGGACGCTGGCAGGCGGCGATAAAATCGTCTAGCGACAGGTGAGAAGGAAGCGCCTCGCGCATCTGCGCCAGGAATTGTTCAGGAAGAAATACGGAGTTTTGAGCCACGGGCATACCACAGGGAAAAGTTCAGGCGCGCAGTGTAACATAAAGGCTCCGGTGCGGTGACACCGGAGCCTGTCAGATTAACGCGGCAGGGCGGTTCCCCATTCGCGCCACTCTTTTGGTTCGCTCTCGAGCAGCAGGAAGTGTTTACCCGGCTGCGCTTTTGGCGCCAGCGGCGTTCCCGGCGGCGTGGCAAACGCAATGCCGCCGCGAATGAACTGGTTAAAGGTGCCGGTTTTCACCACGCCGCCCGTCAGGCCAAAGTCCAGCGAGTAGCCGGATGCCAGCCAGAATACCGAGTTATTACGCACCAGGTGCTGATATCGCTCGCTGATGCGTAACGCCACCATGACGCGGTCGGACAGCGTGCCGAGCGTGAGGCCCGTAACCGTCCCCACCTCAATGCCGCGGAACAGAACCGGCGTGCCGATATTTAGCGAGCCCGCTTCCGGCACCTCCACCACGATGCTCAGGCCGCCCAGGTAGCGCGAATCGGTGATCGTGGCTTCCTGCAGCTCGAAATCACGACGGGCATTGCCCTGGCCAGGCTCAACGTTGATGTACGGCTGTAAAATGGTGTCGAGATGCTCAACGCCCGCCGCCGAGATCTGCGGCGTGACCACCGAGAAGCGCGAACCCGTGCGGGCAAAGGTTTGTACGTATTCAGGGTAAAGCACGGCGGTGGCCTGCACTTCATTGCGCGAGGTGATTAGCGTCAGCTTCTGAATCTGCCCGATATCAATGCCCAGATAGCGGATAGGCATGCCTTCCGCCAGCTTACCGGCGTCAAAGGCGTGCAGGGTAATCTGCCCACCCACGGCACGCGCGGCGGTTTCGGACGGGAAGAGAATCCGCTTATCGCCTTTGCGCAGATTCGCGCCCGCGCCGCTGAGGTTATCGAAGCTAATCGCCCCTCGCAGGGCGCGCGAGAGCGGGGAGGCCTGCACGGTCAGCCCGTTACCGTTGAGCTGAACTTTCGCGCCGCCTTCGGCCCAGAAGACGCTGTTCGGCGTCAGCAGCTTGCGATATTCCGGCTTGATGTGGAGTTCGATATCAAACGCGTCCGCGCGTGGGCGAACGGCGATCACTTCCCCGACTTCAAACTTGCGATAAAGGACCACGGACCCTGCCTGAACGTCCGGCAGCGTCTCGGCGCTTAAGGTCAGCGTGGTGGTAGGCAGATCGCCCAGGCTGTTTTCAATGGCTTTCTCCAGGTTGGCATACAGCGGGTAGCTGTCGCGCACGGGGCCTTTGTCGCCCGGCAAAATGCGGATGCCGCCGTTGACCCATTCGCTGGCGCTGGCACCGAGGAACTCCACGCCGTCCAGACCCACCTTCACGTCAACGCGGCTGTTCACCACGAATTTGCTGTCGCCATGCACCAGGTCGCTGTATTGCGGATCGATGGCGACCGAGAAGGTCACGCCATTCGCCGAGAGCTTGCGCTCCAGCACCTGGCCGACCTGCACGCCGTGTAAAATCAACGGCTGACCGGCTTCGATGCCGTAGCTTTCTGGCGCATTCAGCGTGACCGTCACCACGCCCGGCTTTTGCAGCAGCGCTTTATCCGCCGGGGCAATCACGAAGCTGTTGCTGGGCTGACCTTCACCCGGGATCAGCTCAAAGGTATTGCCGGTCAGCAGGGTGCTGAGGCTGGCATCGTTCAGGGAGATCTTTGGACTGCGCATCTCGATGCGCGTTTTCTCGCGCAGGAGATCGACCACGCTCGGATCGACCGTCATTTCTCCGGTAACCGATCCGCCCGGGTTGAGCGTCATTTTAGTGAGCTGGCCTACCTGCAGACCCTGATACATCAGCGGCGTTGAACCGGCTTTCAGCCCCTTAGCATCGGGCAGGGCGAGCTTGACGATCACGCCGCGCTGGCTGTGCGCCAGGTCGGCATACAATCCGAACGAGTCATCAGCGGTGGCCGGGCTCGAGTTTTCCGGGGAGTCAAAGGCAATAGCGCCATTCACCAGCGCGGCCAGGCTTTCCAGCTTCACCTTCGCACCGCTCAGGCTGAGGTCCGCATCCACGCCGGACACGTTCCAGAAGCGGCTGCCCTTTTTCACCAGATTGGTGAAGCGACGCTCGATCAGCACGTCGATGGTGACGCCCTGTTTATTCGGGTTGATCGCGTAATCGTACACGCGGCCAACGGGGATCTTACGAAAATAGACCAGCGAACCGCTGTTCAGGGAACCAAGATCCGGCGCCTGCAGATGGATCATCAAATCGCCGTTGTTGAGGCGATACTTGGGCTGCGTATCCAGGGCAACAAAGTGATCCTGCGGTTCGCCTTTGCCCGGCATCATGCCAATGTAGTTACCGCCCACGAGGGCATCCAGCCCGGACACGCCGGCCAGAGAGGCTTTCGGCGTCACCAGCCAGAACTGCGTTTCGCTGCGCAGGGCATCCTGCATGTCAGATTTGATACTGACCCGCACCTGAATCTTGTTCAGCCCTTTTCCAAGGGAGATGTCCTGAACCGTCCCCACCTCAACCCCCTGGAAGCGAACGGGCGTTCGCCCGGCGACGATGCCGTCGGCGGTCTGGAAATCAATGGTGACTGTACTCCCGCGATCTTCATAGCTGGTCCAGATCAGCCAGCCCGCAATCATCAGCGCGATGACGGGCAGCAGCCAGAATGGCGAAATGCGGCGTTTAGTTTTAATTCTCGCTTCAGTCGGCGAAGCGGGGGTTTCCTGACTCATGTGCATCCCAAAGTAAGCGGCTATCCAGCCATTCCACAGCAAGAATAGTTAATATCACCGCAGAGCCGAAATAAAAAGCCGCGGGTCCCATTGTAAAAGCAAGTAACTGATCGCGATTGATGAGCGACATCATCAGCGAAATCACGAAGAGATCTAACATTGACCAGCGGCCAATCCAGGTGACGAATCGCAGAAGCAAAATGCGGGTCCGTAAGCCCTGTTCACACTTTAAGTGAATGCTGATGAGCAGGGTAAACATCACTACCACTTTGGTAAAGGGAACCAGAATACTGGCGATAAAGACAATTGCCGCTACCCCGACATTGCTGTGCGCAAGGGAGATAATCCCCGAGAGGATAGTATCCTCCTGGCGCCCGCCATTCACGTAAATGATGGAGATCGGCAGCATATTGGCCGGGAGCAGAAACACCATGGAGGCAATCAGCGCGGCCCAGCATTTTTGCAGGCTGTTGTTACGCCGCAGCCTCAACGGAATATGGCACCGCGGGCAGCGTCCACGCGCGTCCGGCAGCCCGGTATAGTGGCATCCCAGACAGACGCGCAGATTTTCATCGGGACGCGTGGCGGGGCGCTGAGGGTAAAACCGCTCCCAGAGCTGCTCAACGTTCAGGTGAATCAGCGTCAGGATGCTCAGCAATACCAGGCAAATGAAGGCAAAGAGCCCGATACCGGGCTGCAGGAAGGCATAATCCTGCACTTTTATTGACGCAACGCCCACGCCTACCAGATAAATATCGAGCATCACCCACTCTTTAAGCTTATCCAGCATCAGCAGCACCGGGCGAAGGTTCATGCCGAGAATATTGCCAAACCAGAGATAGGCAATGGCGGCGACCAGCACCAGCGGTGCGCCAACGGTGCAAAACAGCACCATGGCGGCGGTAATCGGATCGCCCTGACGCGTCATCTGCCAGATCCCCTGCAGCACGTTGGCGTCAATGCGTACGCCGAGCAGGTAGAGCTTCAGCAGCGGCTCGCTCCAGGCGAAGGGCATCAGCAGCAGCATGGTGACGGCCATGGCGGCGAGGCGGGTTAGCGACCAGTCGCGACCATCACGAATTTTGGCGTCGCAGCGGGGACAAAAAGCACTTTGGTGCGATTTCATCTTCGGCAACATAAAAAGCGTATCGCACTGGGGGCAACGCTGATAATGTGCACGTGGCAAAGCTTCGCTTACCGTATGGACGGTTATCTTTCTTGTCGGCGTAATTTTGGTTGTTTTTAAGGCCATCAGCTGCGCACAAATAAGTATTGTTGAAAGTTATAATAACTCATGAACGGATTCATCTTGAGCATGAGCGCATTTAATGCTTATTTTAATAGGCTATGCGGTAATTTTGTAAGACAACTAAGTGATTGAATAATGAACAAAACAGAATTCTACGCGGATCTTAACCGCGATTTTAAGGCATTGATGGCGGGTGAGACCAGCTTCTTAGCCACTCTGGCAAATACTAGCGCATTGTTGTTTGAACGTCTCTCTGACGTAAACTGGGCAGGTTTTTACCTCCTTGAAGGTAACACGCTGGTGCTCGGTCCGTTCCAGGGCAAACTGGCCTGCGTGCGTATCCCGGTAGGGCGTGGCGTATGCGGCACGGCGGTGGCTGAAAATCAGGTACAGCGCGTGGAGGATGTACACGCGTTTGACGGACACATTGCCTGTGATGCCGCCAGTAATTCTGAAATCGTTCTGCCGCTGGTGGTCAAAAATCAGATTATTGGCGTTCTGGACATCGACAGTACGGTCTTCAGTCGCTTTACAACCGAGGACGAACAGGGGCTGCGCGAGCTGGTGGCGAATCTGGAAAACGTACTCGCTGCAACCGATTATCAAAAATTCTTTGCGAGCGTCGCAGGATAATCAACGGATAACGTAGCATTTACTGATAGCGTCATTATAATGACGCCTGTTCATGCCTGCGCTTGTTGGCAACGTCCGTTGTAATCAGGAAATTTCATGGAAAATCAACCTAAGTTGAATAGCAGTAAAGAAGTTATCGCATTTCTGGCCGAGCGTTTCCCGCAGTGCTTCAGCGCGGAAGGTGAAGCTCGTCCCCTGAAAGTCGGTATTTTTCAGGATCTGGTGGCGCGTGTTGAAGGGGAAATGAACCTCAGCAAAACTCAGCTGCGTTCCGCCTTACGTCTTTATACTTCGAGCTGGCGCTACCTGTACGGTATCAAACCTGGCGCGACCCGCGTGGATCTCGACGGCAACCCGTGCGGTGAGCTGGACGAGCAGCACGTTGAGCACGCGCGCAAGCAGCTTGAAGAAGCCAAAGCACGCGTTCAGGCACAACGTGCAGAACAGCAAGCGAAAAAACGCGAAGCCGCCGCGGCAAACGGCCAGGAAGACGCGCCTCGCCGCGAGCGTAAACCACGCCCTGCGCCGCGTCGTCACGATAATAACGATCGCAAACCGCGTGCAGACAAACCAGCAGCAAAAGCCCCGCGTGCCCCTCGTGAAGAGCCGCGCCATACGCCGGTTTCTGACATTAACGCCCTGAGCGTAGGTCAGGCGCTGAAGGTCAAAGCGGGTAACAATGCTATGGACGCCACCGTACTGGAAATCACCAAAGATGGCGTTCGTGTACAGCTGACTTCTGGTATGTCAATGATTGTACGCGCAGAACACTTGTTGTTCTGAAACGGAGGCCAAGCCTGGCATGAACACTTTTTTTAAGCTCACCGCGCTGGCGGGCCTGTTTGCTATAACAGGTCACGCTTTTGCAGTGGACGATATCACGCGTGTTGATCAAATTCCGGTACTCAAGGAAGAGACGCAGCACGCGACGGTGAGCGAGCGCGTGACCTCACGTTTTACCCGCTCGCACTATCGTCAGTTCGATCTCGATCAGGCCTTTTCGGCCAAAATCTTTGACCGCTATCTGAACTTGCTGGATTACAGCCATAACGTTTTGCTCGCCAGCGATGTCGAGCAGTTCGCTAAGCGTAAATCCGAGGTGGGTGACGAGTTGCGTTCAGGCAAGCTGGATCTGTTCTACGATCTCTACAACCTGTCGCAAAAGCGCCGCTTTGAACGCTATCAGTACGCGCTGAAAGTGCTTGAACGTCCAATGGACTTTACCGGCAACGACACCTTCAATCTGGACCGCAGCAAAGCACCCTGGCCGAAAGATGAAGCCGAGCTGAATGCGCTGTGGGACGGTAAGGTTAAATACGACGAGTTGAGCCTCAAGCTCACCGGCAAAGACGAAAAAGAGATCCGTGACACGCTGACGCGCCGTTACAAATTTGCCATTCGTCGCCTGGCCCAGACCAACAGTGAGGATGTTTTCTCGCTGGCCATGACGGCCTTTGCGCACGAAATCGATCCGCACACCAACTATCTCTCACCACGCAACACCGAACAGTTCAATACCGAAATGAGCCTTTCTCTGGAAGGTATCGGTGCGGTGCTGCAGATGGACGATGATTACACGGTGATCAATTCGATGGTCGCGGGCGGCCCGGCATCCAAAAGCAAAGCGATTAGCGTAGGCGATCGTATTGTGGGTGTAGGCCAAACCGGCCAGAACATGGTCGATGTGATCGGCTGGCGTCTCGATGACGTGGTTGCGCTGATCAAGGGTCCGAAAGGCAGCAAGGTTCGTCTGGAAGTTCTGCCAGCCGGTAAAGGCACCAAAACCCGTATCGTTACCCTGACCCGCGAGCGTATCCGTCTGGAAGACCGCGCGGTGAAAATGTCGGTGAAAACCGTGGGTAAAGAGAAGGTTGGGGTGTTGGATATTCCTGGCTTCTACGTTGGGCTGACTGACGATGTGAAAGTTCAGCTTCAAAAGCTTGAAAAGCAGAACGTCAGCAGCATCATCATCGACCTGCGCAGTAACGGCGGCGGGGCGCTGACGGAAGCGGTTTCCCTCTCTGGCCTGTTCATTCCATCTGGCCCGGTGGTTCAGGTGCGCGATAACAACGGTAAAGTGCGTGAAGATGCCGACAACGACGGTGTGGTCTACTACAAAGGCCCGCTGGTGGTTCTCGTTGACCGCTTCAGCGCTTCCGCGTCAGAGATCTTCGCCGCTGCGATGCAGGACTATGGCCGTGCGCTGATTGTCGGTGAGCCAACCTTCGGGAAAGGCACCGTTCAGCAGTACCGCTCTCTGAATCGTATTTACGATCAGATGCTGCGTCCGGAATGGCCTGCGCTGGGCTCGGTTCAGTACACCATTCAGAAATTCTACCGCGTGAACGGCGGCAGTACGCAGCGTAAGGGCGTTACGCCGGACATCATGATGCCGACAGGCACGGAAGAGACGGAAACCGGCGAGAAGTTTGAAGATAACGCCTTGCCGTGGGACAGCATCAATGCCGCGACCTACGTGAAGGCGGGTGATATGACGCAATTTGGCCCTGAACTGCTGAAAGCGCATAACGACCGCATCGCGAAAGATCCGGAGTTCCAGTACATCATGAAGGACATCGCACGTTTCAATGCCCTGAAGGATAAGCGGAATATCGTGTCTCTTAACTACGCGCAGCGTGAGAAAGAGAACAACGAAGACGATGCAACCCGCCTGGCGCGTATCAACGATCGCTTTAAGCGTGAAGGTAAGCCTCTGCTCAAGAAACTGGACGATCTGCCAAAAGATTACCAGGAGCCGGATCCGTATCTGGACGAGACGGTGCATATCGCTCTCGACCTGGCGAATCAGGAAAAAGAGAAGCCTGCCGTACAGCCCGCTCCGGCAAAATAATCTCCCAACAGGCACAAGAAATTGTGCCTGTTTCTTTTTGTTCTCTATCCATCCGTCAGCCTGATTTCCAATTGTGTAAAGTTGTGTCTTTCTGGTGACTTACGCCCGCCGGATGCTTGAAAATAGCCGTAATACCCATACGATGTGGGTAATCGCATAGTGCGTTTTGTTAAACTGAGGTAAAAAGAAAATTATGATGCGAATCGCGCTCTTCCTGCTCACCAACCTGGCGGTCATGGTGGTTTTCGGGCTCGTGCTAAGCCTGACAGGAATTCAGTCGAGCAGCGTTCAGGGTCTGTTGATTATGGCGCTGCTGTTTGGTTTTGGTGGCTCGTTCATCTCCCTGCTGATGTCGAAGTGGATGGCCCTGAAATCGGTGGGCGGTGAGGTTATTGAACAACCGCGTAACGATATGGAACAGTGGCTGATGAACACGGTGGCCCAGCAATCCCGCCAGGCCGGGATCGCCATGCCGCAGGTGGCGATTTACCATGCTCCAGACATCAACGCGTTTGCCACGGGCGCCCGTCGCGATGCGTCCCTGGTTGCGGTTAGTACCGGACTGCTGCAGAACATGAGCCGTGACGAAGCCGAAGCGGTTATTGCCCACGAAATCAGCCATATCGCAAACGGTGACATGGTGACCATGACCCTGATTCAGGGCGTCGTGAACACCTTCGTGATCTTTATCTCCCGTATCCTGGCGCAGATTGCGGCAGGCTTTATGGGCGGCAACCGCGACGAAGGCGAAGAGAGCAACGGTAACCCGCTGATCTATTTCGCCGTGTCTATGGTCCTGGAACTGGTGTTCGGTATTCTTGCCAGCATCATCACCATGTGGTTCTCCCGCCACCGTGAATTCCACGCGGATGCCGGCTCGGCGAAGCTGGTGGGGCGTGAGAAGATGATTGCCGCGCTGCAGCGCCTGAAAACCAGCTACGAGCCGCAGGAAGCGAACAGCATGATGGCCTTCTGCATCAACGGGAAATCCAAATCGCTGAGCGAGCTGTTTATGTCTCACCCGCCGCTGGATAAACGTATTGAAGCGCTGCGCAGTGGGGAATACCTGAAGTAACGCAAAGAACCTTATTAAGCCGGGCAGGAGAACACTCCGCCCGGCTTTTTTTATGCCTGAACCCTGGGCTGGGTCACCCGCAGGCCGCTGACGATAGCGGCGAGGGAGGCAAGTGCACCTGCGGTGAGCAGTGCAACATGGTTGCCGTTTTGTCCGGCGAGGTTAAACATCAGGGCGACCAGCGCCGCCCCGCAGCTTTGTCCCAGAAGGCGAGCGGTCCCGAGCATGCCGCTGGCACCTCCGCTGCGATGACGCGGCGCGGAGGTGATGATGGTGTGGTTATTGGGGGACTGGAACAGGCCAAACCCCGCGCCGCACAGGATCATGCGCCAGATGATGTCTAAATCGGTTGGCGATGAGGGGAGCAATGCCAGCGCGAACAGGCCTGTCGCCATCACCCCCAGCCCCAGCGCGCCCAGTAAACCGGCATGAACGCGTTCAATTAAGTAACCCGCCAGCGGCGCCATCACCATGGTCGCCAGAGGCCAGGGGGTTAACAGCAGGCCTGTTTCCACTTCTGAACGCCCGATCGTGCTCTGCAGAAAGAAGGGGAGAGAAACCAGAGCCAGCATCTGGGCGCAGAACGAGCAGACTGACGTGCAGATGGAGAGCGAAAAGAGGGGAATGCGCAGCAGATCGACGGGCAGTAGAGGCACGGGAAGCGTGAGCTGGCGGCGAACAAAGAAGAAGCCGATTGCCAGCAGGGCGATGAGCTCAGCGCCAGTGAGTAACAGAGATTGTCCCTGCGCAAAGCCGCTCAGCGCCGTAATCAGCAGGCCAAAGGTCAGGGCATTCATCACCGCGCTCGCCACATCGAAGCGCGGCATGGTGCTTTTGGGACCGTTAGCGGGAAGAAAGCGCAGGGCAAAGAAGATGGCGACCATACCCAGCGGCACGTTAATGGCGAACAGCCATTGCCATGACGCAACGGAAAGGATCGCCGCCGCAATAGTTGGCCCGGCAGCGGAAGAGACGGCGACAATAAACGAGTTTATTCCCATGCCGCGACCCAGATGGCGCTGCGGATAAATGAGGCGGATCAGCGCCGTGTTTACGCTCATGAGCGCCGCGCCGCCAAAACCCTGCGCAATGCGGGCCAGCGTCAGGGTATGCAGCGAGTCTGAAAGGGCACAAAGCAGGGACGTGAAGGTAAACACTACCAGACCGCACTGGTACACCCGACGGTAGCCGAACATATCGCCCAGAAAAGAGAACGAGAGCAGGGAAACCACAATCGCTATCTGATAGGCGTTAACAATCCATATTGAGCTGGCGGGAGAGGCGTGCAGGTCGCTGGCGATGGTTGGCAGGGCAACGTTCGCGATTGCGCCGTCCAGAACGGCCATTGAGATACCGATAATGATGGTCGCTATCGCGCCATACCGCTGGGGTAAAGGCAGGCCATCGGAAAGGTTTTTTTCCATGAGGATTAAAAAAGCTCAGCGTGAAATTATTCTCAGGGTAACTATTTTAGCACTGTTACAGGCGTGATATGTCGCAGATTTGTAACGAAGTAAACGCGGATTGATTGCAGGTGACATGACGGGAACTTATAATAAAAACCGGTTCTGATTTTTATAAAACACTCTCTATGAGGTGGTAAATGGCTATTGCGGATTTGGATAAACAGCCAGATTCTGTTTCTTCCGTGCTGAAGGTGTTTGGCATCTTACAGGCGCTGGGAGAAGAGCGTGAAATAGGTATTACAGAGTTGTCGCAGCGCGTGATGATGTCAAAAAGCACCGTGTATCGCTTTTTGCAAACTCTTCGTTAACCGCCAGGGCAAACATGTTGACCCAGTCGACCACGTTCATCGGGTCGTTGGAGAACTTGTCCGTGGTCACCAGCATACGGCGCAGGGCCGAGGCACGACGCGGCACGCGCAGTGGACCCGGCAGAACGCCTTCGGTGTTCATTCCGCGGTCGATACAGGCGCGCATGGTTTGCCAGACGTTCGCAAAATAGTCTTCAATCTCTTTTTTGCTGTGCAGGGCCAATTCGTTCTGCATCACCATGCCGGACAGGGACAGGCCGGTCTGCTTGCAGTAGCCCAGCATCTCGGTCGCCGATTTGAACGGGTACGGTACGCTGACGTCGCCGACGCTGTCTTTGCCAAAATGCTCTTCATCCACGATGAAGCCACCGCCGATGGAGTAATACGTTTTGCTGTAGATCTCTTTTTCACCGCTAAACGCGTGAATGGTCATGCCGTTTTCGTGCAGCGGCAGGTTGTCGCTGCGGAAACGCATGCCGTCATCCTGCGGGAAATCGACTTCCTGCTGGCCGTTTGCCAGCAGCAGGCGACCGCGTGTTTCCACGTCGCGGATGAATGCCGGGATGGCATCAATATCAACGGTATCCGGCATGTTGCCAGCCAGACCCATAATAATGGCGATATCGGTGTGGTGGCCTTTACCCGTTAAGGACAGCGAGCCATAAACGTCTACGGCAACACGGGTAACGCTTTCCAGTAATCCTTTTTCGACCAGATCATCGACGAACTGTTTACCGGCCTTCATCGGGCCAACAGTATGGGAAGACGAAGGGCCAATTCCCACTTTGAACATGTCGAATATACTAATCACTTTCACACTCCTGACAGGGTTACCGGGGTTCCAGTAACGATGTTATAACTGCGCATAGTGTAAGAGGGAACACCGACCTCGGCTTAACTATTCACATGAATTAAACTAATGGTTAACGATGGGTTTTGCTAATAGCGCGACGCCGATCGCAAACCTGCAAAAAACGAGGGAATGTAAAGTATAGTCAAGGCTTCAAGCCGATTTGCAACGCCAGCTCGCGAATAATGCCCGCCGTCATGCCCCAGACAAAATAATGCTGATACCAGGACAACCAGACCCGATGGTCATGCCCCCGACGCTGAATATCCAGCGGGTGATAGCGGCTCAGTCGGAGGGCTTCATCCAGCGGCATTTCAAACACCGCAGAGACTTCATCGACGCTGGCGTGATACTGCAGGCCCGGCGGGATAATGCCCACCACCGGCGTGACCTGAAAACCGGTGACGCTGTCGACGGGCGGCAGCACGCCGATCACCTCCACGGCCTCCGGCGGAATGGCAACCTCTTCCTGGGCTTCGCGCAGCGCGGCGGCAATCAGCGAGGCGTCGGTGCTGTCTACCGCCCCCCCCGGAAAGGCAACCTGACCGGCGTGTTTACGCATATGCGGCGAGCGCTGGGTGAGCAGCAGGCCAGGCTGCGCGCGTCGCACGACCGGGATCAGCACCGCCGCCTGACGCTGATTCAGCGCTTCGCGGTTGACCTGCGGTCGTAATAGCTGAAAGCGAGATAAAAAGTCATCCAGCGTCAGGTTCTCTTTTTCCACCCGTGATTACTCCAGTTGTTTCAGGATACGGTTAACCTTATCAAAGGTTTCCTGATATTCCGCATCGACCTGGCTATCGGCGACAATCCCGCCTCCGGCCGAACAGTAAAGATTGCCGTTACAGGCCGTCAGCGTGCGAATGGTAATGCTGGTATCCAGCGTGCCGCACAGGCTGATATAGCCGATGCTGCCGCACCAGGCGTTGCGGCGCTGCGGCTCCAGCTCGTCGATAATCTCCATCGCCCGCACCTTTGGCGCGCCGGTGATGGAGCCGCCCGGGAACGCGGCGCGCAGCAGGTCGCAGGCCGTGCGCGAATCGGGCAGCCGCGCGGTAACGGTGCTGACCAGATGATGCACCGCCGGGAAAGGCTCGACGACAAACAGTTCCGGCACGCGGACGCTGCCCGGAACGGCCACCCGGCCAATGTCGTTACGCATCAGATCGACAATCATCAGGTTTTCGGCACGGTCCTTCGGGGAGCTGGCCAGCTTTTCCGCCTGCTGGCAGTCGGCGTCGGGATCGGCAAGACGCGGAAGGGTGCCTTTAATCGGACGCGTCTGGATCGCGCCCTCGGCCAGATGAATAAAGCGCTCGGGTGACAGGCTGAGTATGGCCCCCTGTTCCAGGCGCACAAACGCGCTGAACGGCGCCTTATTGCTGGCGTTAAGGCGGGTAAAGGCCTGCCACTCATCCCCCCGGTATGTCGCCTGGAAGCGCTGGGCGAGGTTCACCTGATAGCAGTCGCCGCTGTGCAGATAGGCCTGAACGCGCGAAAACTTTTCGCCATACTCCGCGGCGCTCATGTTCGAGCGCCAGCCGGAGGTCAGCGTGAACGTCTCTGCGGGTGCAGGCTGCTGCGCTTCAAGCCACGCCAGACGCGCCTGGGCGTCACGATGGCTCAGCAGGGAAACCGTTTTTTTCTTATGATCGACAATTAACGCCCAGTCATAGAGCCCCACGGCCATGTCCGGCAGGGGAATATCAGCCTGCGCATGCTCCGGCAGCGTTTCGAAACGGCGACCCAGATCGTAGCCAAACAGCCCCAGCGCGCCCCCCTGAAAAGGGAGGTCCGGGTTCGGTGTTGCAGATAAGCCCAGCGCGTTAATCGCCTGCTGAAGCTGCGCCAGCGGATCGTCCGTTAACGACAGATCGTCGGTAGTCAGCGTTTTTATCGGATCGGCGACCAGAATATCAAAGCGGCTATAGGGGTGGTCCGCATGGCCGGAGTGCAGCAGCATCGCAAACGGAAGATGGCTCAGGCGGGCAAACCAGAACTCAGCGGCGTCTGCGCGCCAGGGCAAGGTAATAACAGTGGGGAAGCGCATGTTCATGTGTGGCATACTACCGGGCAGCGTGAAATAATTAGCGCGAATAATTTAGCAGGAGTTGACGATGTTTGCAGGTTTACCTTCTCTGAGCCATGAACAGCAGCAGAAAGCGGTTGAGCGAATTCAGGAACTGATGTCCCAGGGGATGAGCAGCGGACAGGCGATTTCCCAGGTGGCGGAAGAACTGCGCGCCACGCATACCGGCGAGCGGATCGTGGCGCGTTTCGAGGATGAAGATGAAGAGTAATCGGGCTTAAACCGCCGCGATAATCTTAATCTCGACCTTGTATTCCGGCTTCATCAGCGTGGCCTGTACGGTGCAGCGTACGGGCGCGTGACCCGCCACCACCCACGCATCCCAGGCTTTGTTCATTGCCGCGAAGTCTTCTTTGTTCGCCAGGAAAATCGTCGCATCCAGAATGCGGGATTTGTTGCTGCCCTGTTTTTCCAGCACCGCGTCAATCTGCGCCAGGGTGTTCGCCGTCTGCTCGAACGCGTCCGCGTCCAGGTTAGCCGGTACGCCGGTGTAGTAGAGCGTCTGGTTATGGATCACCACATCAGACCAGCGGGCTTCGGCATCAATGCGCACAATTGTCATAAACGTTTCCTCGTTATTTTTCGTCGTCAGGCCGCAAGACTGCCATATTGTTCCGGCGTCGTCACTATTTGGGGTGGCACAGGAGAGGATGGGCTGACATAATCCCTGTGCAAAAATACAGTGAGAGAGCACCGTGGCAGACGATTTTTCCCCTGAAGGCCAATTAGCGAAGGCGATTCCCGGCTTCAAACCCCGTGAGCCTCAGCGTCAGATGGCGCACGCCGTTGCGCGCGCCATCGATAAGGCTCAGCCGCTGGTGGTTGAAGCCGGTACCGGCACGGGTAAAACCTATGCTTACCTTGCGCCTGCGCTGCGGGCGAAAAAGAAGGTGATTATCTCCACCGGTTCGAAGGCGCTGCAGGATCAGCTCTACAGCCGCGATTTGCCCACGGTGGCAAAGGCGCTGAAATACAAAGGCCGTCTGGCGCTGCTGAAGGGGCGCTCCAACTATCTCTGCCTGGAGCGTCTTGAGCAGCAGGCGCTGGCGGGCGGCGACCTGCCGGTACAAACCCTCAGTGACGTGATTATCCTTCGCGCCTGGGCGAACCAGACCGAAGAGGGCGATATCAGCACCTGCGCGAGCGTGCCGGAAGACTCTCCCGCCTGGCCGCTGGTGACCAGCACCAACGACAACTGCCTCGGCAGCGACTGCCCGCTGTACAAAGACTGCTTTGTGGTGAAAGCGCGCAAAACGGCGATGGACGCGGATGTGGTGGTGGTGAACCACCACCTGTTCCTCGCGGATATGGTCGTCAAGGATAGCGGTTTCGGCGAGCTGATCCCAGAGGCGGACGTGATGATTTTCGACGAAGCCCACCAGCTTCCGGACATCGCCAGCCAGTACTTCGGCCAGTCGCTCTCCAGCCGCCAGCTTCAGGATCTGGCGAAAGATTTCACCATCGCTTACCGGACCGAACTCAAAGATACCCAGCAGCTGCAGAAGTGCGCCGACCGTCTGGCCCAAAGCGCGCAGGATTTCCGCTTGCAGCTCGGCGAGCCGGGCTATCGCGGCAACCTGCGCGAGCTGCTGGCGGACAAAAACATCCAGCGCGCGCTGCTGCTGCTCGATGATGCCCTCGAACTCTGCTATGACGTGGCGAAGCTGTCGCTTGGCCGCTCGGCGCTGCTGGATGCCGCCTTCGAGCGCGCCACCTTGTATCGCGGCCGCCTGAAACGGCTGAAGGAGATTAACCAGCCGGGCTACAGCTACTGGTATGAATGCACCTCGCGCCATTTCACCCTGGCGCTCACGCCGCTGACGGTGGCGGATAAGTTTAAAGAGGTGATGGCGCAAAAGCCGGGAAGCTGGATCTTTACCTCGGCAACCCTGTCGGTGAATGACGATCTGCATCACTTTACCGAGCGCCTCGGCATTGAGGAGGCGGAGTCGCTGCTGCTGCCCAGCCCGTTTGATTATGAAAAACAGGCGCTGCTCTGCGTCCCGCGTAATTTACCGCTGCCGAACCAGCCGGGCGCGGCGCGCCATCTGGCCGCGATGTTAAAACCGATGATCGAGGCCAACAACGGCCGCTGCTTTATGCTCTGCACCTCTCACGCCATGATGCGCGATCTCGCCGAGCAGTTCCGCGCCACCATGACGCTGCCGGTGCTGCTGCAGGGCGAAACCAGCAAAGGCCAGCTGCTCCAGCAGTTTGTCAGCGCCGGTAATGCCCTGCTGGTCGCCACCAGCAGCTTTTGGGAAGGGGTCGACGTGCGGGGAGACACCCTCTCGCTGGTGATCATTGATAAGCTGCCGTTTACCTCCCCGGACGATCCGCTCCTGAAGGCGCGCATGGAAGACTGCCGCCTGCGCGGGGGGGACCCGTTTGACGAGGTGCAGCTGCCGGAGGCGGTGATTACCCTCAAGCAGGGGGTAGGACGACTCATCCGCGACGTCACCGATCGCGGCGTGCTGGTCATTTGCGATAACCGGCTGGTGATGCGCCCGTACGGGGCGACCTTCCTCGCCAGCCTGCCGCCCGCGCCGCGTACGCGGGACATAAAACGCGCGGTGCGTTTCCTGGCAAACCCAACGGCGGAGTAATTTACCCCGGAGTGTGCTAAGATGCGCGCCATTTTGTGACTGACCCTTGCGAGAGCGCGACGACCGATGCGAATTCTGGCTATTGATACCGCGACAGAGGCTTGCTCTGTCGCTCTGTTGAACGACGGTGCTGTTTCTGCCCATTTCGAAGAGTGCCCTCGGGAACACACCCAACGCATTCTGCCCCTGGTAAAAGCCATTTTAACCCAGGGCAACACCTCCTTATCCAACCTCGACGCGCTGGCCTTTGGCCGCGGCCCCGGCAGCTTTACGGGCGTACGTATCGGGATTGGCATTGCCCAGGGGCTGGCGCTGGGCGCTGACCTGCCGATGATCGGCGTCTCTACCCTCGCCACCATGGCGCAGGGCGCGTGGCGCATGACCGGGGCAACGCGCGTGCTGGCCGCAATTGATGCCCGCATGGGCGAAGTGTACTGGGCCGAATACACTCGCGACGCGCAGGGCGTGTGGCACGGTGAAGAGACGGAAGCCGTGCTTAAGCCGGAAGCGGTCACTGAACGACTGCAGCAGCTGTCCGGTGAGTGGGCAACCGTCGGCACCGGCTGGCCGGCGTGGCCTGAAATGGCAAATAACACCGGGCTGACGCTGGTGGACGGCAATATGCTTCTGCCTGCGGCGGAAGATATGCTTCCGATTGCCTGTCAGCTGCTCGCAGCAGGAAAAACCGTTGCCGTTGAACACGCGGAGCCGGTTTATTTGCGAAACACCGTTGCGTGGAAGAAACTTCCGGGCCGCGAGTGAATCTCAGTAACAGGAACTGAGAAAAAGGAGTCGCATCATGGCGGTTCAGACTAAAGTGGTACGCCTTATTATGGCAGGCGCGTTTGCCATAGCACTGAGCGGATGCGTTTCCGTTCCTGATGCGATTAAGGGCAGTAGCCCGACGCCCCAGCAGGATCTGGTACGGGTAATGAATGCGCCTGAGCTGTACGTCGGCCAGGAAGCGCGCTTTGGCGGCAAGGTGATAGAAGTGCAAAACCAGCAGGGGAAAACCCGCCTGGAGATCGCGACCGTTCCGCTGGACAGCGGCGCGCGGCCTGTCCTGGGCGAGGCCTCTCTGGGGCGTATCTATGCGGACGTCAGTGGTTTCCTCGACCCGGTCGATTTTCGCGGACAGCTGGTGACCGTCGTGGGGCCCATTACCGGCACCGTGCAGGGCAAAATCGGCAGCTCGCCCTATAAATTTATGACCATGCAGGTCAACGGTTACAAACGCTGGCGGCTGGCACAGCAGGTGATCATGCCGCCTCAGCCGATCGATCCGTGGATGTGGGGTCCACATCCTTATCGTTACGGCTACCCGGGCTGGGGTTGGTATAACCCGGGCCCGGCACAGGTTCAGACGATCGTTACTGAGTAACTTACTGTTATTGTTGGAAAAGAGACAGCGGCTCAGCCGCTGTCTCTGTTTTTTTACGGATAAAACGAAAAAAAAGAGTGACGCGCTTCGCAACCTTAAATCTGAACAATTAATAAACTGGTACGCTGAGTTAATATAATGTTAACAAACTGTTTATTATCGGGGTTGTGATGACGACGAACACTCATTTCAGAGGTGATGCATTGAAGAAGGTTTGGCTTAACCGTTATCCCGCAGATGTTCCTGCTGAGATCAATCCTGACCGTTATCAATCCCTGGTGGAGTTATTTGAACACTCGGTAAGGCGCTACGCGGACCAGCCCGCATTTGTGAATATGGGCGAGGTGATGACGTTCCGTAAGCTTGAGGAGCGTAGCCGGGCGTTTGCGGCCTATCTGCAAGAGGGGCTGGGGCTGCAAAAAGGGGACCGCGTCGCGCTGATGATGCCGAACCTGCTGCAATACCCGGTGGCGCTGTTCGGCATCCTGCGAGCCGGGATGATTGTCGTCAACGTCAACCCGCTGTACACCCCGCGCGAGCTGGAGCACCAGCTGAATGACAGCGGCGCGACCGCGATCGTCATTGTGTCCAACTTTGCCCATACGCTGGAAAAAGTGGTCGACAAAACCCAGGTCAAACACGTCATCCTGACCCGCATGGGGGACCAGCTCTCGACCGCTAAAGGCACGCTGGTTAACTTTGTCGTCAAATACGTTAAGCGTCTGGTGCCAAAATACCACCTGCCGGACGCGATCTCCTTCCGCCGCGCGCTGCACGCGGGCTACCGCATGCAGTACGTCAAGCCGGAAGTGGTGCCAGACGATCTCGCCTTCCTGCAGTATACCGGTGGCACCACCGGCGTGGCCAAAGGCGCGATGCTGACCCACCGCAACATGCTGGCGAATCTTGAGCAGGTTAACGCCACCTACGGTCCGCTGCTGCATCCGGGTAAAGAGCTGGTGATCACCGCGCTGCCGCTCTACCACATTTTCGCCCTCACCATGAACTGCCTGCTCTTTATCGAGCTGGGCGGGCAAAACGTCCTGATCACCAACCCGCGAGATATTCCGGGCCTGGTGAAAGAGCTGGCGAAATATCCGTTCACCGCGATGACCGGGGTAAACACCCTGTTCAACGCGCTGCTGAATAACAAAGAGTTCCAGCAGCTGGACTTCTCCACGCTGCACCTCTCAGCGGGCGGCGGCATGCCGGTTCAGCAGGCGGTGGCCGAGCGCTGGGTGAAGCTCACCGGTCAGTATCTGCTGGAGGGCTACGGCCTGACGGAATGCGCGCCGCTGGTCAGCGTTAACCCGCATGATATCGACTATCACAGCGGGAGCATTGGTCTGCCGGTGCCTTCCACCGAGGCCAAGCTGGTCGATGATAACGATAACGAAGTCGCGCCGGGCGAGCCGGGCGAGCTGTGCGTCAAAGGTCCACAGGTGATGCTGGGGTACTGGCAGCGTCCCGATGCGACCGATGATATCATCAAAGACGGCTGGCTGCACACCGGTGATATTGCGGTGATGGATGACGAGGGCTTCCTGCGCATCGTCGATCGCAAGAAAGACATGATCCTGGTCTCCGGCTTCAACGTCTATCCGAATGAGATTGAAGACGTGGTTATGCAGCACAGCGGCGTGCTCGAAGTCGCCGCAGTCGGCGTGCCTTCCGGCAGCAGCGGCGAAGCGGTCAAGATATTTGTGGTCAAGAAGGATCCTTCACTCACGGAAGAAGAGCTGGTAACGTTCTGCCGTCGTCAGCTGACGGGCTACAAGGTGCCGAAGCTGGTTGAATTCCGCGATGAGCTGCCGAAATCCAACGTCGGAAAGATATTACGACGAGAATTACGTGACGAAGCCCGTGCCAAAGTAGACAATAAGGCCTGAGCTTCACGCTAATCGCCCAGACGCCGGTTAAGCCGGCGTTTTTTATGGGCGCAAACAAAAGAGAATCCGTTTTGAATTACCAGATGATCACCACCAACGACGAGCTGGCTTCGCTGTGCGAAGTGACGCGCGACTTTCCTGCCATTGCCCTGGATACCGAGTTTGTCCGTACCCGGACGTACTATCCACAGCTGGGGTTGATTCAGATGTTCGACGGTAAACACGTGTCGCTGATCGACCCGCTCGGCATTACCGACTGGACGCCGATGCGTGACCTGCTGCTCGATACCGCCGTGACGAAATACCTGCACGCGGGCAGTGAAGATCTGGAAGTCTTTCTGAACACGTTTGGCATTATGCCCCAGCCGCTGATCGATACGCAGATCCTCGCGGCCTTCAGCGGCCGTCCGCTTTCGTGGGGCTTCGCCGCCATGGTGGAGGAGTACACGGGCCTGGCGCTGGATAAAAGCGAATCCCGTACCGACTGGCTGGCGCGTCCGCTAACCGCGCGTCAGCTGGAGTATGCGGCGGCTGACGTGTTTTACCTGCTGCCGATTGCCGGACAGCTGATGAAAGAGGCAGAAGCCTCCGGCTGGCTGCCTGCGGCGCTCGACGAGTGCCGTATGACCCAGCAGCGCCGTCAGGAAGTGGTGGACCCGAAAGAGGCCTGGCGCGACATCAGCAACGCCTGGCAGCTGCGTACGCGCCAGCTGGCGTGCCTGCAGCTGCTGGCCGACTGGCGCTTGCGTAAAGCGCGCGAGCGCGACCTGGCGGTTAACTTTGTGGTTCGCGAAGAACACCTCTGGGCGGTCGCGCGCTATATGCCGGGCAGCCTGGGCGAGCTGGACAGCATTGGGCTTTCGGGCAGCGAGATCCGCTTCCACGGCAAAACCCTGCTGGCGCTGGTCGCTAAAGCGAAGGAGCTGCCGGAAGAGGCGCTGCCGGAACCGCTGCTGAACCTGATGGATATGCCGGGCTATCGCAAAGCGTTTAAGGATATCAAGGCGCTGGTGCAGGACGTTGCCACGGAAAGCAAGCTGAGCGCGGAGCTGCTCGCCTCACGTCGTCAGATTAACCAGCTGCTGAACGGGCACTGGAAGCTGAAGCCGCAGAGCGGCGTGCCGGAAATGCTGGCGGGATGGCGCGGGAAATTGATGGCCGATCGCCTGAATACGCTGCTGGAAGCCTACCCACGCTAAAGACGTGTAGCCCCGGTAAGCGCAGCGCCACCGGGGAAATTGCCGGGCGGCGCGACGCTTGCCCGGCCTACAAAATCACAAACGAATTAACGCGACTCTTCCGCTTCCGGGAGCGTTACGTTCAGCTCCAGAATCGAAATATCCCCGTCTTTTTGTTCCAGCTGCACCGTCACCATCTCCGGGTCAATCTGCACATATTTGCAGATCACTTCCAGGATGTCCTTGCGCAGCTGGGGCAGGTAGTGAGGCTCGGCGTCGCTACGACGACGCTCCGCAACGATAATTTGCAAACGTTCTTTTGCGATGTTGGCGGTGTTCTTTTTCCGCGAGAGAAAAAAGTCCAGTAATGCCATAACTTATCCTCCGAACAGGCGTTTGAGGAAACCTTTCTTCTCTTCTTCAATGAAGCGGAAAGGACGTTCTTCTCCCAGCAGACGGTCAACGGTATCGGCGTAAGCTTTACCTGCATCTGCCATTGTATCAAGGATCACTGGCTCGCCCTGGTTAGAGGCGCGCAGCACGGACTGGTCTTCCGGGATAACGCCCACCAGCTTGATGCGCAGGATCTCCAGCACGTCTTCCATGCTCAGCATGTCACCTTTGTTCACGCGGCCCGGATTGTAGCGGGTGAGCAGCAGGTGTTCTTTAATCGGATCTTCGCCATTTTCCGCACGACGGGATTTAGAGGCGAGGATCCCCAGAATGCGGTCTGAGTCACGCACGGATGAAACTTCAGGGTTGGTGGTGATGATGGCTTCATCAGCGAAATAGAGCGCCATCAGGGCACCGGTTTCGATGCCGGCAGGAGAGTCGCAGACAATGAAGTCGAACTCCATTTTCTTCAGCTCGTCGAGCACCTTTTTCACCCCTTCACGGGTCAGGGCGTCTTTGTCACGCGTCTGAGAAGCCGGGAGGATGTAAAGGTTCTCGGTGCGCTTGTCTTTAATCATCGCCTGGTTCAGCGTGGCATCGCCCTGAATGACGTTCACGAAGTCATACACGACGCGACGCTCACATCCCATGATGAGGTCGAGGTTACGCAGGCCGATATCGAAGTCGATAACGACGGTTTTCTTTCCCTTCTGGGCCAAACCTGTAGCGATGGCCGCGCTGGAGGTGGTCTTGCCAACGCCTCCTTTACCCGAAGTAACAACAATAATGCGTGCCATAGAAATTCCTTGTTAAAAAGGGATCAATTCAACGGTTGAACGGTCAACGCGTCGTCTGCCAGCAGCAGGCGAGCCGCTTTGCCATAAAATTCGGCTGGGATCTTGTCGCTCAGCCAATATTCACCTGCGATGGACACCAGTTCCGCCGTCAGATGAGTACAAAATATTTGCGCATCTCTATCGCCACTTGCCCCTGCGAGCGCACGTCCACGCATCATACCGTATACGTGAATATTGCCATCTGCAATCAGCTCAGCGCCAGCACTGACGTGGCTTGTAACAATCAGATCACAGTTTGGTGCATAAATGCGCTGACCGGAACGAACCGGCACATCAATCATTCGCGTTTTTGTGATGTTTGTAACGTTTTGCACCGCAGGAGGGGGCGTCTGGACGGCAGCGGGTGCCGCCCGGGGGGCTTTTTCTTTACCTTCATTCAGAAGCGGCAGCCCCGCACGGTCAATTTCCGCTTTCAGCTCGGTATCTTTGCAGCCGCTGATGCCCACGATACGCAGTCCGGTTGAGGAGACGGCCTGCTGGAGCAATGTCCAGTTAACCGATGCCTCAAGACCGCTGACGTTAATAACAACAGGGGCGTGCTTCAGAAAGGCGGGAGCCTGGGCGATTTTGTCTTCTAACGCCTGACGAATAACCTCGGGTTTTGCATCATGCAAATGTACCACTGATAAGGTGAAGCTACTGCCTTTAAGCTCGATGGGCGTGTTTGACATCCTGGCCTTACTCAATTTGCTATTAACCGCAACCATTCGCTGCGATATTCCGAAGAGTATCAGGCATGTTATAGTCAGGAGTATATTGAGGCAAGCAACCACCCATTAATTCAGAGTAAAAACATGTTTTGTGTGATCTACAGAAGTACAAGCCGTGACCAGACCTATCTTTATGTCGAAAAGAAAGACGATTTTTCACGCGTGCCTGAAGAATTAATGAAGAGCTTTGGCCGACCACAGCTGGCGATGCTGCTGCCGCTGGACGGTCGTAAGAAATTGATTAATGCCGATCTGGATAAAGTGAAAACGGCCTTAGCCGAGCAGGGCTATTATTTACAGCTTCCGCCGCCGCCCGAGAATTTATTAAAACAGCATCTTGAGGCGAACGGTAAAAAATAGTCTCAGCTGTTTTTGAGCACAACACATCAACCGTTTAGGGGTCGACCATGTATCAACATCATAACTGGCAAGGTGCATTACTGGATTATCCCGTCAGCAAAGTGGTCTGCGTGGGCAGCAACTACGCAAAACATATTAAGGAGATGGGCAGCGCGACGCCAGAAGAGCCGGTCCTGTTCATTAAGCCTGAAACGGCGCTTTGCGATATCCGTCAGCCGCTGGCGCTGCCGCAGGGGCTGGGCTCGGTGCATCACGAAGTTGAGCTCGCCGTGCTGATCGGCGCGACGCTGCGTCAGGCCTCCGAAGAACATGTCCAGAAAGCGATTGCCGGCTACGGCGTGGCGCTGGATCTGACCCTGCGTGACGTGCAGGGCAAAATGAAGAAAGCCGGGCAGCCGTGGGAAAAAGCCAAAGGGTTTGATAATTCCTGCCCGATTTCGGCGTTTGTGCCGGTGAGCGAGTTTACCGGCGATCCGCAGAACACGCCGCTCAGCCTGAAGATCAACGGCGAAATCCGCCAGCAGGGCACCACCGCAGACATGATCCATAAGATTGTGCCGCTGATCGCCTACATGAGCCGCTTCTTTACCCTGAAACCGGGTGATGTGATCCTGACCGGGACGCCAGAAGGCGTTGGGCCGCTGCTCAGCGGTGATGAGCTTGAGGTCGGTTTTAACGGCCTGTCGCTGAAAACCCGGGTGCTGTAACCCCATCTTGCCGCCTGAAGAGGGCGGCAAAACTTGCAACAACGTGCCAGACTCGTTATAAGGTGCGCTTTCTTTTGACGTGTGGACATCCTGATGAACGACATCCCTTTCTGGCAAAGCAAAACTCTCGACGACATGACTGACGCGGAATGGGAATCATTGTGCGACGGCTGCGGGCAGTGCTGCCTGCACAAGCTGATGGATGAAGATACGGACGAAATCTACTTCACCAACGTGGCCTGCAAGCAGCTAAACATTAAAACCTGCCAGTGCCGCAACTATGAGCGCCGCTTTGAATTCGAACCGGACTGCATCAAGTTAACCCGGGATAATCTGCCGACGTTTGAATGGCTGCCGCATACCTGCGCCTATCGCCTGCTGGCCGACGGGAAAGACTTACCGGCCTGGCACCCGCTGCTGACGGGGTCAAAAGCGGCGATGCACGGCGAGCGCATTTCCGTGCGCCACATTGCGGTGAAAGAGTCCGAGGTGCAGGACTGGGAAGACCACATTATGAATCACCCGACCCGTTGAGATGAAAAAACCCGCCGAGGCGGGTTTTTTATTGTGGTTGTGCGGCCTGATGCCCTCACCCCAACCCTCTCCCACGGGAGAGGGCGCAAACACTAAAAACGGCAACCGAGGTTGCCGTTTTGCTTTTACCTTCCGAAAAGATCGCGTTTCTTCGGCTTGAACGGCTGGGCAATCAGCACCAGCAGCGCCACGACGAAGTAGGCGACAAAAATCCCCACCAGCCACTGCGGCATCTCCAGGGTCAGGAATTCCCACTGGCGAACGGAGCAGTCACCGGAGGCAACAAACACCTGCGGCAGCCATTTGTCCAGCGGCAGCCAGCTCGGGAAGCGGGCGGCGAAATCACAGGTCATGAACGGCGACGGGTGCAGCTGCATCATGGTGTGCTGCCAGGAGAGCTCAATACCTTTCCAGGCGCTGTACAGCCAGATAGCAATCCCCGCATAGCGCAGCGGCGATTTTGGCGCAATTGCACCCACCAGGCCTGCGCCCATAATGCCGAACAGGGCGCAGCGCTCGTAAATGCACAGCACGCAGGGTTTCAGCCCCATGACATGCTGGAACCACAGCGCGACCATCTCCAGCGCAAAGGCGGTCAGGGCCATCAACAACCAGGCTCCGCGACCGCGGGAGCACTGGTTTAAAAATCTCAACATAATCATTTCCCTGGAACATGCTTAGAAAGCGCAGTGTAAACGAATTTTAGTGCGCCGCAAGTATACCCGCTTGTATCAACCATTGCGTACAGGGAATGAGGGTAATTTTGACGCAAAGCAATCCCACTATCGTGAGCACCAGCGTGTAGGGCAGCGCCATCCACACCATCCTGCCATAAGAAAGTCGTATGAGCGGCGCGAGGGCGGAGGTCAGCAGGAACAGGAACGCGGCCTGACCGTTTGGCGTCGCCACCGACGGCAGGTTGGTGCCGGTATTGATCGCCACCGCCAGCAGCTCAAACTGCCCGGCACTGATGACGCCTTGCTCCATGGCCGCTTTGGCCTCGTTGATGTAGACCGTCCCGACAAAGACGTTATCTGAAATCGACGAGAGCAGGCCGTTAAACAGATAAAACAGCGAGAGCTGAGCGTCCGGTGACGCCTGTAAAACAAAGGCAATAATCGGCGCGAACAGGTGTTGGTCGATAATCACCGCCACGACGGCAAAGAACACCGCCAGCAGGGCGGTAAACGGTAGGGCTTCGGTAAACGCCTTGCCGATGGCATGTTCGTCCGTCACGCCGGTAAAGCTGGTGGCGAGAATAATGACGGACAGGCCAATCAGCCCCACTTCGGCAAGATGGAGCGCCAGCGCGGCGATAAGCCAGACGCCGATGACCCCCTGCGCAATCAGTCGCAGCGTCTCCTGGCGCGTCCGCTGGCTGCGGCTCTGCAGATCGAATTTATGCAGCTCCTGACGTACCGGATCCGGGAGCTGCGCCCCGTAGCCAAAGAGGCGAAACTTCTCCACCAGCAGACAGGTCGCCAGGCCGAAGAAAAGCACCGGTACGCTCACGGGCGCCATTCTCAGGAAAAACTCACCGAAGTGCCAGCCTGCCGCTTTGGCAATGATCAGGTTTTGCGGCTCGCCCACCATGGTCATCACGCCGCCCAGGGCGGTACCGACCCCGGCATGCATCATCAGGCTGCGCAGAAACGCACGGAACTGTTCCAGCACGTCACGGTTATGCGCCTCGACGTGGCTGTCATCCTGTAAATCATCGCTCGGGCGGGACGAGGCCACGCGGTGGTAAATGCCGTAAAACCCGACGGCGACGCTGATCACCACCGCGACGACCGTCAGCGCGTCCAGGAAGGCCGACAGAAAGGCGGCCGCGAGGCAAAACGCCAGCGAGAGGAACATTTTCGACGGTATGCTGAGCAGCAGACGCGTGAAGATAAACAGCAGCAGCTGTTTCATGAAGTAGATGCCCGCCACCATAAACATCAGCAGCAGAAGCACTTCAAGATTTGAGGCCAGTTCTGCTTTGACGTGTTCTGCCGACGTCATACCGATGACGACGGCTTCAAACGCCAGCAGTCCGCCCGGCAGCAGGGGATAACACTTTAGCGCCATCGCCAGGGTGAAGATAAATTCCGCCACCAGCAGCCACCCGGCAATGAACGGGCTCACGCTAAAGAGGAGGGGGTTAACGACCAGGAACACCAGAAGAATAAGTTTGTACCAGTCCGGAGACTGGCCTAAAAAATTGCGCCACAGCGCGCGGCCAAAAGAAATTTCCACGACAGACGTCCTTCCCCGTCAAGTAAGACAAAACACCAGTATACGCAAAAATCGCGGCCAGCAGGCGGATAAGGCTCGATTGTAAATTTCACAAAAATGAAACGGCGATCCCTCTTTTCTCACTTTGCCGTGCTACCTGCTACTGCGCGCCTCTGGTATGATGAGTCCAATTTGCTAAAGCTGTGTAATGGAAATCTCACTATGGTCATTAAGGCGCAGAGCCCGGCGGGTTTCGCGGAAGAGTACATCATTGAAAGCATCTGGAATAATCGTTTCCCTGCGGGGTCCATTCTTCCGGCTGAACGCGAACTCTCTGAACTGATTGGCGTCACCCGCACCACGCTGCGTGAAGTGCTCCAGCGGCTGGCGCGCGATGGCTGGTTGACGATCCAGCACGGCAAGCCCACCAAAGTGAACAACTTCTGGGAAACGTCCGGGCTGAACATTCTTGAAACGCTGGCGCGTCTTGACCATGAAAGCGTGCCGCAGCTGATTGATAATCTGCTCTCCGTGCGCACCAACATTGCGACGATCTTCATCCGTACGGCCTTCCGTCAGCATCCGGAAGACGCCCTCGCGGTGCTGGCCACCGCGAATGAGGTTGAAGATCACGCCGACGCGTTTGCCACCCTCGATTACAACGTGTTTCGCGGCCTGGCGTTTGCCTCCGGCAACCCGGTGTATGGCCTGATCCTCAACGGTATGAAGGGGCTTTATACCCGCATCGGCCGCCACTACTTTGCCAATCCGGAAGCGCGTAGCCTGGCGCTGGGCTTCTACCATAAGCTGAGCAAGCTCTGTACCGAAGGCTTGCACGAACAGGTTTATGAGACGGTGCGCCGCTACGGTCATGATTCCGGTGAAATCTGGCACCGTATGCAGAAAACGCTGCCGGGCGATTTGGCGATTCAGAGTCGCTAAAAGAAAAAACCTCTCGTATGAGAGGTTTTTTTTCGTCGGGTGGCGGCTTCGCCTTACCCGACCTACGGATCCTGTAGGCCCGGTAAGCGCAGCGCCACCGGGCAAAAAATCCGCACTACAGCGTATTCAACCGCGCCGGGCAACGCTCCAGCAGCTCGACGCTCCCGTCTTCGTTCTGCTGCTCGAGCTGCACGTCAAAGCCCCACAGGCGATGAACATGCTTCAGCACCTCTTTACGTCCTTTATCCAGCGGCGCGCGATTGTGCGGGATATAGCGCAGCGTCAGGGAGCGGTCGCCGCGTAAATCCACGTTCCACACCTGAATATTCGGTTCAAGGTTGCTCAGGTTGTACTGGGAAGAGAGGCGAGAGCGGATCTCGCGATATCCCTCCTCGTTGTGGATCGCGGAGATCTCCAGAAAGTTGTTGCGGTCATCGTCCAGCACGGTGAAGAAGCGGAAATCACGCATGATCTTCGGCGACATAAACTGGCTGATGAAGCTCTCATCCTTGAAGTCGCGCATCGCAAAGTGCAGCGTTTCCAGCCAGTCGGAGCCGGCGATATCCGGGAACCAGTACCTGTCTTCTTCCGTCGGCGACTGGCAGATGCGCTTAATGTCCTGGAACATGGCGAAACCAAGGGCATACGGGTTAATGCCGCTGTACCACGGGCTGTTGTAGGGCGGCTGGAACACCACGTTGGTATGGCTGTGGAGGAACTCCATCATGAACCGCTCGGTGACTTTCCCCTCGTCGTACAGATGGTTAAGGATGGTGTAGTGCCAGAAGGTCGCCCAGCCTTCGTTCATCACCTGCGTCTGCTTTTGCGGATAAAAATACTGGCTCACCTTGCGGACGATGCGCAGGATCTCGCGCTGCCACGGCTCCAGCAGCGGGGCGTTCTTCTCCATAAAATAGAGCAGGTTTTCCTGCGGCTCGGACGGATAGCGACGCGCTTCAGCGATCGTTTTTTCCTCCTCACGCTTCGGCAGGGTGCGCCACAGCATGTTCACCTGGCTTTGCAGGTACTCCTCGCGGCTTTTCTGCCGGGCCTTCTCCTCCTGAAGGGAGATTTTCTGCGGGCGTTTGTAGCGGTCCACGCCGTAGTTCATCAGCGCGTGGCAGGAGTCGAGCAGTTTTTCCACCTCGTCCACGCCGTAGCGCTCTTCGCAGTCGGTAATGTATTTACGGGCGAAAATCAGGTAATCGACGATGGAGCTGGCATCCGTCCAGCTGCGGAACAGGTAGTTATTCTTGAAAAAGGAGTTGTGCCCGTAGCAGGCGTGCGCCATCACCAGCGCCTGCATGGTAATGGTGTTCTCTTCCATTAAATAGGCGATGCACGGATTGGAGTTAATCACAATCTCATACGCCAGCCCCTGCTGGCCGTGCTTGTACAGCCGCTCCGTTTCAATAAATTTTTTACCAAACGACCAGTGCGGGTAGTTAATCGGCATCCCGACGCTGGAGTAGGCATCCATCATCTGTTCGGACGTAATGACTTCAATCTGATGGGGATAGGTATCCAGACGATAGAGTTTTGCGACCCGGTCGATTTCGGCGAGGTAGACATCCAGCAGCTCGAAGGTCCAGTCGGGTCCATCGCTGAGACGTGTGTTGTCCTTGTTCAGGGAATCAATAGTAGCCATTAGCGCGCCCTCGTTGTGGGTGCTCTCTCTGTCTGGAGAGCCTCCTTTCAAGCATAGATCAACGTGTTAAAAAGCGTGCTGGGGCAGAAATTTTTTCTTTGCGATTTCGCGTTTTTGATACGGCAAAAAAACGGCATCACTCAGCATATTATGCTGGTTAAAAATAACGCGCAGCAGGAGATCCCAAATTAGCGCTATCCCCTGATGCTGGGGGATGTGTGAGGTAAGTCACCATAAAAAAGTCGTATGTTGAATAATATTTTCAACTAGGTTATCAATCTGTAATTAGAAGATTGTTCTTTTGCACATAATGGAGTGGCTATGCGTGTTGTCATACTGGGAAGTGGTGTCGTTGGGGTAACCAGCGCCTGGTATTTAAGCCAGGCGGGACATGACGTCACCGTTATCGATCGTGAATCCGGTCCGGCGCTTGAAACCAGCGCGGCAAACGCCGGGCAAATCTCTCCCGGCTATGCGGCACCGTGGGCTGCGCCGGGCGTTCCGCTGAAGGCGATTAAATGGATGTTTCAGCGCCACGCGCCGCTGGCCATCAGCCTTGACGGCACGCCGTTCCAGCTGAAGTGGATGTGGCAGATGCTGCGCAACTGCGACACTCGCCACTACATGGAAAACAAAGGGCGTATGGTGCGCCTGGCGGAATACAGCCGTGACTGCCTGAAAGCGCTGCGCGCGTCGACGGGCATTGAGTATGAAGGCCGCCAGGGCGGGACGCTGCAGCTGTTCCGCACTGAACAACAGTACGAAAACGCCACCCGCGATATCGCCGTGCTGGAAGATGCCGGCGTTCCGTATCAGCTGCTGGACGCCAGCCAGCTGGGGCAGGTGGAGCCTGCTCTGGCGGAGGTGGCGCATAAGCTGACGGGCGGCCTGCGCCTGCCGAATGACGAAACCGGCGACTGCCAGCTCTTTACCCAACGTCTGGCGCAGATGTGCGAGCAGGCGGGAGTGAAGTTCCGCTTTAACACCGCGATCGACAAGCTGCTGTCGGAAGGGGAAAAAATTTACGGCGTGAAGTGCGGCGACGAGGTGATCAAAGCCGATGCCTACGTCATGGCGTTTGGTTCGTACTCCACCGCGATGCTGAAAGGCATTCTCGATATTCCGGTCTACCCGCTGAAGGGCTACTCGCTGACCATTCCGGTAAAAGAAGAGAGCGGCGCTCCGGTGTCGACCATCCTGGATGAAACCTACAAAATCGCCATTACCCGCTTCGATAACCGCATCCGCGTTGGCGGCATGGCGGAGATTGTTGGCTTCAACACCGAGCTGCTGCAGCCGCGTCGTGAAACGCTGGAGATGGTGGTGGGCGATCTCTTCCCGCGCGGCGGCTTTGTTGAGCAGGCAACGTTCTGGACCGGGCTGCGTCCGATGACCCCGGACGGCACGCCGATCGTGGGCCGCACGCCGTATAAAAACCTGTGGACCAACACCGGACACGGCACGCTGGGCTGGACGATGGCCTGCGGATCGGGCCAGCTGCTCAGCGACCTGATCTCCGGGCGCACGCCGGCCATTCCGTTTGACGATTTAAGTGCCGCGCGCTATCAATCGGGGTTTACGCCGTCGCGTCCACAGCACCTGCACGGCGCGCATAGCTAAGGAGTTGTCATGTCCCGTCCCGTTCTGGCCCAGCTGAACCTGCAGGCCCTGAAGGATAACCTGCAAATTGTTCGCCGGGCAGCACCCGGCGCACGCGTCTGGTCGGTGGTGAAGGCCAATGCCTACGGACACGGCATTGACCGTATCTGGAGCGCGCTGAGCGCCACCGACGGCTTTGCGCTACTGAATCTGGAAGAGGCTATTCTGCTGCGCGAGCGCGGCTGGAAAGGGCCGATACTGCTGCTGGAGGGCTTCTTCCACGCCGACGATCTGCCTCTGCTCGACAAGTACCGTCTGACCACCAGCGTTCACAGCAACTGGCAGATTAAGGCGATTCAGGACGCGAAGCTCCACGCGCCGCTGGATATCTATCTCAAGGTGAACAGCGGCATGAACCGCCTGGGCTTTCAGCCTGAGCGGGTGCATACGGTGTGGCAGCAGCTGCGCGCCCTGAAAAACGTGGGCGAAATGACGCTGATGGCTCACTTCGCCGATGCGGAAAAACCGGACGGCATTGTCGATGCCATGGTCCGCATCGAGCAGGCGGCAGAGGGGCTGGACTGCCCGCGCTCGCTGTCGAACTCGGCGGCCACGCTGTGGCATCCCGAGGCGCACTATAACTGGGTGCGTCCGGGGATCGTTCTGTACGGCGCATCGCCCTCAGGCCAGTGGCAGGATATTGCCAACAGCGGCCTGAGGCCGGTGATGACCCTGCGCAGCGAGATCATTGGCGTGCAGACGCTGAAGGCCGGTGACGCGGTGGGCTACGGCAGCCGCTACCGGGCGAAAGGCGAGCAGCGGATTGGCATCGTGGCGGGCGGCTATGCCGACGGCTACCCGCGCATTGCGCCGACCGGCACGCCGGTCTGGGTTGATGGGGTCCGCACGGGAACGGTAGGCACCGTATCAATGGATATGCTGGCCGTTGACCTGACGCCCTGCCCGCAGGCGGGCATCGGTTCGCCGGTCGAGCTGTGGGGTAATGAAATTAAAATTGATGACGTGGCGGCCGCGGCGGGCACGGTGGGGTATGAACTCATGTGCGCCCTGGCGCCACGAGTGCCGGTTGTGACGGTGTAACGAATGTTTGTGTCGGGTGGCGGCTTCGCCTTACCCGACCTGCAAAACCCTCGAACGTAGGCCGGGTAAGCGTTAGCGCCACCCGGCAAAAAACCGCTATTCCGCGTCCTCTTCCATCGGCCTTAAACCGACTTTCCGCACCGCGTTATCTTCTTTCTCTGCTACCGTCCAGATCATCCCGGCAAACTCCACCTGATCGCCCACCACCGGCGCAGCGCCCAGCCGCTGCTGGATGATTTCGCCCAGCGTTTGCTGGTTATCACCGTCTTCAGCACCTTCGTCCAGGCCGTAAATCAGCGCCACATCGGCAAACCTGGCGCTGGCTTCCAGAATAAAATCGCCGAAGAAACGCTGGTCCAGCGCCACCGGAGGCGACTGGCTGAACAGCTTGCCCAGCGCGGGCAGGTCGCGCTCGCGGCCAATCACGCACAGAATATCCCCTTCACGCAGGCGGGTGCTGCCGGTAGGGTGCAGCAGGACATTATCGCGGAACAGGGCGGCAATGCGGGTTTCGGCAGGCATGTGCAAATCGCGCAGCGACGCGCCCACGCACCATTTGTCAGCGCTCAACTGATAGACGAACTGTTCCCACGGATTTTCCGGATGAATGTCGAGCCCCACGCGGGAAACGGGCCAGCCCACGGGAGGCACCACGACTTTGGCTTTTTTCGCCGCCCACCCGAGGGAGGTCCCCTGGAACAGCAGCGAAATCAGCACCACGAAGAACGCCACGTTAAAGAACAGCCGCGCGTTATCCAGACCCGCCATCATCGGGAAGACGGCCAGGATAATCGGCACCGCGCCGCGCAGGCCTACCCAGCTGATAAAGACGCGCTCGCGCAGGTTGAACCCGCGAAACGGCAGCAGCCCGGCAAACACCGACAGCGGGCGGGCGAAGAAGATCATCCATGCGGAGAGCAGGAGCGCCGGAACGGCGATCGGCAGCAGGTCCGATGGCGTCACCAGCAGCCCCAGCACCAGGAACATGCCGATCTGCGCCAGCCACGCCAGGCCGTCGAAGTTCTGCAAAATGGCATGACGGTTACGAATCGGGCGGTTGCCCATCAGGAACCCGCAGAGGTAGACGGCGAGAATACCGCTGCCGTCCAGCGCGGTGGTAACGGCGAAAATGAGGATGCCGCCGCTCAGCGCCAGAAGAGGGTAAAGCCCCGCGGGCAGCGAGATGCGGTTGATGGTCTGCTGTAGCAGGTATCCCCCCGCCAGGCCGATAACAATCCCCAGCCCGAACTGCTGCAGGATATGCCAGGCAAACGTCCAGCTCAGGCCGGTCTCGTGCTGCTGGATCATCTCGATAAGCGTGATGGTGAGAAACACCGCCATCGGATCGTTACTGCCGGATTCAATCTCAAGCGTGGAGCCGACGCGTTCGTTAAGCCCTTTTCCGCCGAGCAGGGAAAACACCGCTGCCGCATCGGTTGACCCCACGATGGCGCCAATCAGCAAACCTTCCATGATGTTGAGGTGGAAAAGCCACGCGGCCATCATTCCGGTGAGGCCAGAGGTAATCAACACGCCGACCGTGGCGAGCGACAGCGCGGGCCCCAGGGCCACGCGGAAGGAGCTCGCCTGGGTGCGCATCCCGCCGTCCAGCAGGATCACCGCCAGCGCGAGGTTACTCACCATGTAGGCGAAAGGGTAGTTATCGAATGGGATACCGCCAATACCATCAATGCCGGCCAGCATGCCGATGGCGAGGAAAATGACAAGAATAGGTATGCCGAGACGCGATGAAAATGAACTTAATAAAATACTGCTGGTTACAAGGACGGAACCCAAAATGAAAAGGCTGATTATCGCTGCGGCATCCAATGTTCTCTTACTCCCACCTCAATGTTAACGCTGTTACTAAAACCCTAACATATTAACGTCGGTAACAGCGTTTTATTAAGGCGGTTTAACGGATTTTTTACCCCTTTATGACTGGATGGCCGCTGATGGTCAGCCGGGAGCCGGAATCATTGTGGATCAGGGAGGCGTGCGCCCCCAGCGCCAGGGTCACGGTTTGCTGCTCATGGCCAAAATCCAGGCCGGTGACGATCGGAATATCCAGCCGCGAGCGAACGAAGTCGACCATGGTTTCAAGGGTGTAACCCGCGTCATAGTCATTCGGCGCAGAGCCGCTGAAGCTGCCCAGCACAATCGCGGACTGACGCCCAAGAATGCCGGCATGATAAAGCTGCAGCAGCATGCGCTCGACGCGGAACGGATGTTCGTTAATATCTTCCAGCACCAGAATGCCGTTTTCGATGTGCGGCAGCCACGGCGTGCCGATAAGCGAGGCCAGCATCGCCAGGTTGCCGCCCCAGAGCTGGCCTTCACATTCCCAGTGCGGTCCAAAGCCCCGCCACTCCACGCTGTAGGTGGGATTACGCAGCGCGCGCCAGAAATGCTCCACGGTGAACGCGTCCAGCTCCGGCGCGCCAAAGTTACCGGCCAGCATCGGGCCGCTGAAGGTGACAACGTTATGCAGGGCCAGCAGCCCAAGCTGGATGGCGGTAAAATCGCTGTGGCCGCATATCAGCAGCGGATCCTGCTGCTGGCGCTGCGCCAGCCCCTGCCAGTCAATGCTCTCCAGCAGTCGGCTCGCGCCATATCCGCCGCGTACCGCCAGCACAATCCGGTTTTCACCCTTCAGGTTCACCAGGCTATTGATATCATTCAGCCTCTGCGCGTCGGTACCGGCAAAACGCTGCTGGCGGCGGGGGATAATTGTCTGATTTTCTACCCGATGACCCGACTCCAGCAAACGCTGTACGCCCCGCTGCGCCGCGTCCTGGTTGATGCAGTAGCCCGACGGCGCGATGAGATGAAACTGAGACATGGCAATTCCTTGCTGAATGAGAAACTAATTGTCTATATCATGCCGCTTATACGCCGCCTGCTTCAAGAGGCGACGCACCGCGATGACCGGCTATAAGGATAGATGACGTGAAATTGAGATGGTTTGCTTTTTTGATTGTGCTGCTTGCTGGCTGTAGTTCAAAACATGATTATCAAAACCCACCCTGGAACCCGGAAGTGCCGGTGAAACGGGCCATGCAGTGGATGCCGATCAGTGAGCAAGCCGGGAAAGCCTGGGGCGTCAGTCCGCGCCTCATCACGGCGATCATTGCGGTGGAGTCCGGCGGTAACCCCACGCTCGTCAGCAAGTCCAACGCGGTGGGCCTGATGCAGCTTAAAGCGTCAACGGCGGGGAAAGAGGTTTACCGCTACATGGGCTGGAGCGGCCAGCCGTCCACCAGCGAGCTGAAGAACCCGGAACGCAACATTTCCATGGGCACGGCCTATCTGAGCATCATGGAACACGGCGTGCTGAAGGGGATTAAGGATCCGGAGGTGATGCAGTACGCGCTGGTGGTGTCTTACGTTAACGGTGCCGGCGCGTTGCTCAGAACCTTCTCCTCTGACCGCAAAGAGGCAATAGAAGAGATTAACGACATGGACAAAGATGAATTCTTTGAGCATGTGGCGAAAAACCACCCGGCACCGCAGGCGCCTCGTTATATCTGGAAAGTACAGAAAGCGATGGATGCCATGTAATGCCGTCGACGGGCGGCGGTCACGCTGCCCGATGTCTTTACAGGACTTTATTGGCGCGTTCCCGCGCTTCCCGCTCCAGAGAATAGATAATGCGCTGCAGCTCGCGCTCCGCGCCTGGCCCGACGTTCAGGAAACGGAAGCTCAGACGCGGCGTGGTAATCGTTTCGTTCTTGCTGTCCACCACCGTGCGCTCGCTGATGGCAATCAGCTGTGCATCGAAGTAAAAGCGACCCCAGCCGCCCATATCGAGTTCAATTTGGGTGAAACGCATGCCTTCCACCAGCCCGTCCGGCTTCGGCGTATCCAGCAGCGCGCCCATGCCGCCCAGCGACAGGTCAAAGAGACGGAAGCGAATCTCTTTTTTGTCCGGCATTTTGGCCTTACAAAAATAGGCCGGATGAAGCGGGGCGCTAATGCGGAAATATTCACGCCGCTGGACAAACCACAGGTTGCCGGGAAGCGGAGTCACAAATGCAGGCAGCCCCTGGTATTCGCTCATTTCCAGGCGCGGCAGAACAAACTCCACCTTAGCCCCATGGGTTTCGGCCATCACAGCAATATGCTCGGCTCTTAGGGCCGCGCGGTTTTCATACTCCTGACTGCCCAGGTCGACAATCAATCGCTCCTGCGAGACGTCAAGGATCTTGCTGATGAACTGATTATTCGACCAACTAATGCGCAGCGGCACTTCGCCTTTTTGCAGGTCGCGTAATACCCCTAATACAGCCAGCGGATTTTGCTTGAGGAACTGCTCACTGTAATGACTCACGCCGGATGGCTCCTTGATAGATTGACAGACTGTCTTAGCGTTATCGGCAACCCGCAACGAAACTTAATACAAACCGGTGAGTTTTTTTGCCTGTTTTCGCAAAGATAAGTCGGTGAGAAAAAATGATTTTCATGCGATGACCTATACTTAGGTTAGCTGCGCAGAAGGTTTTCTACGCACGCGTTAAACCTGTAAGAGGGCATCGCTATGGGTATCATCGCCTGGATTATCTTTGGTCTTATTGCTGGCGCTATCGCTAAACTGATCATGCCGGGAAACGATGGCGGCGGCTTTATTCTGACCTGCGTCCTCGGGGTCGTTGGTGCGGTTGTGGGCGGCTGGCTGGCGACGATGTTTGGCTTTGGAGGCAACATAAGTGGTTTCGACCTGCACAGTTTTCTGGTCGCTGTCTTGGGGGCCATTGTGGTGCTGGGCGTATTCAGGTTACTGCGACGAGCATAAATTGACGTAAACGGCTCTCTTCGGAGGGCCGTTTTTTTGCCTGAGTATTGCTTTGTTAATCTAAATGATAATAATTGTCGTTCCGTATTGCATCTAACAACAAGACGACATTATGAATACCTCACGTTTTACGCTTTGCGCCCTGGCAGGCGCCGTCACGCTCGCATTGCATGTCCCGGCCTTTGCCGAAGAATCCACCATTGTCGTCACGGGCTCAGAGCAGGGCAGCGTGCTGCCGGCCTGGACGAACAGCGCCACGAAATCGGCCGTTGCTGAAAGTAAAACGCCGCAGGTCATCACCACCGTCTCCGGGCCGGAAATTGAAAAGCGCCACGCGAATTCCGTGAATGAAATCCTGCGCTATGCCCCGGGCGTCTCGACCGAGGTGCGGGGCAATACCTCCTACATGAGCGAATATAAAATTCGTGGCTTTACCGTCGACCAGGAGTTCTATAACGGGCTGCAGCTGCCGTATAACGTTACCGGCAATACCAAAGCCCGCATCGATCCGCTGTTGATTGACAGCGTTGATATCCTGAAAGGCCCCTCATCGGTGCTTTACGGCGGCGGGTCGCCGGGCGGGCTGGTGAATATTCAGAGTAAAAAACCGCAGCGGGAAGCGCGAACCGAAATCGGTTTTAACACCGGTAACCGCAGCCTGAAAGAGGGCTATCTCGACTCCACCGGGCCGATCGCCGACAGCGACTGGAACTACCGTCTGCTGGGTAAAGCCACGGAGAATGACGAGCAGCCGCACACCACCCGGTATGAAAACTATCTGGTTGCCCCGTCCGTCACCTGGCAACCCGACGGCAAAACCCGCCTCACCCTGGATGCAATAGCGCAAAACTCGCCGAGCCTGACGCCGTCTAACCCGCTGCCGCTCGCGTACCTGCGTTCGAAATACGCGGGCAAACGCGATTACGCCGGCGATGAGTGGAGCGGATTTAAGCAGCGCCAGTGGATGCTGGGCTACAGCTTTGAACACGAGTTCGACAGCGGCTGGGGCTTTAACCAGAAGGCGCGCTATTTCGACGTCGACACGCATCAGCGCAGCGTTTATGCAACGGGCGCCGGGAGTGAGGTTTATCAGCTCAACCGCTTTGCCTACACCACCGATGAAGATCTCAAGAGCTTCAACATCGATAACCAGGTCACCAAAACCGTGGCGCTGGGCGACTGGAAACACCATCTGCTGGCCGGGTTTGACTATCAGAAGATGGACTCCCACTTCCACTATCGCTACGCGTCGGCGACGCCGGGCATGGATATGCGCCATCCTGACTATTCGCAAATCAGCGAAAGCGCGCTGGGGCTCTATACCGCCCAGAAAAACCGTCTGAGCTATCAGCAGAACGGGTATTACCTGCAGGACCAGGTGGAATGGGGAGGCCTCAACCTGCTGGGCAGCCTGCGCTACGACGATTACCGCTCCGTCACCACCAACTACCTGCAAAACGGCGATAAGGCCTGGGTATCGCAGGATCGCGTCACCAAACGCCTGGGCGCGCTTTACGCCTTCGATAACGGGATTTCACCGTTTATCAGCTATTCGGAAGGTTTTGCGCCGGTGTCCCCGCAGGGCACGCTCGTGGCGAAAGAGGTCAAACCGACCACCAGCAAGCAGGTGGAAGGCGGGGTAAAATATCTGCTGGCCGACTACGCCACCACCTTTACCGCCTCGGTGTTTAACATCCGGCAGAAAAACGTTGTCACCTCCGATCCGGGCTTCCTGAACTATCGTCAGACCGGGGAAGTGGAATCCAAAGGCGCGGAACTGTCCGCCATCAGCCGTCCGTCGGACAACCTGACGCTGATTGCCAACTATGCCTACACCCATGCGATCAATACGCAAGATGACAAGTACAAAGGTAAACGCCCAACGCAGGTTCCGGAGAATGCCTTCAACCTCTGGGGGGACTACACCTTCGAGAACACGCCGCTGAAGGGGCTGATGCTGGGGGCGGGCGCGCGCTACACCGGCCCGATGGAAATTTCTCCGGCCAACGATTCGGGGAAACTGGGCGGCACCACCCAGTACGATCTGGCGGCGTCGTATCGGATGGGCGAAATTCTGCCTTCGCTGGCGGGACTGACGCTTAAGGCGAGCATGCAGAACATCACTAATAAAGAGACGCTGACCTGCTACGACGCAACCAACTGCTGGATTGGGCGTGACAGGACGTATCAGCTAGGGGCGAGCTACAGCTTCTGACTGCCCGGCGGCGCTGCGCTTACCGGGCCTACAAATCCAACGTAGGCCGGGTAAGGCGCAGCCGCCACCCGGCAATACTCACCTACTGCGCCGTCGCCTTCACCGGCGTCGCCTCATCATTCGCTGCAGGCCGATTTTCCGGCACGCTGTCGCACGGTTTCTCTTTCGGGCAGACCCGATCCAGCATCTTCAGCGTCACGCCGTTGCTCCAGCCGAAGCCGTCCTGCAGCGGGTACTCGCCGCCGCCGCCGCCCGTACCGGTTGTCGACACGTCATATTTCTCAACCAGTTTCTTCTCGCGGTCGTAAGTGTGCTGCACGTTCTTCAGGAAGCGCCAGGTGACATCCATTGAGACCTTCTCTTGCCCGTAATTCTGCAGACCTTCCGCAGCCACCCACTGCAGCGGGGCCCAGCCGTTTGGCGCATCCCACTGCTGGCCGCTGTTGACGGTGGTGGTCGCTATTCCGCCCGGCTGCAGCAGGCGTGAGGACGTCGCTGCGGCGACTTTATCGGCGCGATCCTGCGCTGCCGCCTTCACGTAAAGCGGGAACAGGGCCGCAGCGGTGAGCTGATTGCGCACCTTCATGCTCTTCAGATCGTAATCGGCGTACCAGCCTTCTTTATCATTCCAGAGGTGGCTCTCGATGGCTTTCTGACGGGCGGCGGCCAGCGCCTCGTATCTGCTTGCGCTGGCGGCGTCACCGCTCTCCTGGCCTGCCCGCGCCAGCAGTTTTTCCATTTTGAACATCAGGGCGTTAAGGTCCACGGGCGCGATGCTGGTCGTCCGGATGGTGCCAAGCTTTTGCGGATCGTCCATCCAGCGGGAGCTAAAGTCCCACCCCGAGGCCGCGGCGGAACGCAGGTCGCGGTAGATCTCGGTCGCGGGACGGTTAGGGTTGCTTTTGGCGGTATTCACGTCGTCAAGCCAGGACTCCGGGCGCGGTGTATCACGATCGTCCCAGTAGCGATTGAGCACCGAACCGTCATCCAGCTTCACCACGCGCTGGTTTGCCTGCCCTGGCTGAAGCGAATCCACGCCCTCCATCCAGTAGGCGTACTCTTTTTCCATCTGCGGGCGATATTTCTTCAGAGCGTCGCCGTCGTGCGTCGCCAGCAGTTCCACCATCATGGAGAAAAACGGCGGCTGGGAGCGGCTCAGGTAGTAGCTGCGGTTGCCGTTGGGAATGTGGCCGAAGGTGTCGATCTCATAGGCGAAGTTATCCACCATATCGCTGATTTTGTCCCAGTGGCCGCTCTCCGCCAGGCCCAGCATGGTGAAATAGCTGTCCCAGTAGTACACCTCGCGGAAGCGTCCGCCGGGCACAACGTAAGGCTTCGGTAACGGCAGCAGGGAATCCCATTTATTACTGGCCTTATCGGTGGTGCGCGTCAGTACGGGCCAGAGGTCGTCAATATGCTCGCGTAAACTTTGTCCTGCGGGCGGAACATATTTCTCGCCTTCCGCAGGCAGCGTGAAGTTCATCTCGACAAAGTGGCGCAGATCGAAGCTGGACTGGGTATGCTGCATCCGGTAATCCGCCAGAATCATCAGCGGATCGCTTTTGGGGACGGCATCAGCGAAGGTTTTCTGATCGGGAAACAGCTTGGCACTTTGCACATCACTAAACAGAGGGCCAAGTAAAATATCGGGGGAATTCTTCTGAAACGCAGGCTGTTCATCAGCATAACTTAATGTCGTCGCACCGAGCAGCGCGCCTCCCAGCGCGAGGTGCAAAAGAGCAGGGCGTAAAGTACGAGGTGTTAACATCTGTTCGTCTCCTGTATTCGCTGAGCAGCGTAACCGCTGTTATCAATCACCTGAAAACCTTAGACGAATATCGACCGCTTCGCGTGTTCAATATCCCATTTTGCGCAGAACCAGACAATTTACCGCTTCGCCCGTCCAGTCTGTTCGGGAGGAATTTGTTGTGTAAATGGAATTAAAAGAATTATACCGTTAAATAATCATATATATTTCACGTTAAAATATAAATATCACCAATGAAAAAAGAGTGTGAGGTGGGCGGTCTTTATTCCCTTCATTACTGCAGCTTTTCTCTGCGCCGATCACACAAGTTAAAAATCATAATTACGTTGTGAAAAAACAGAATAGTACCGCTGAGGGTATTTTGTGGAAATGGCTGGGCTCGATATTTGGGTATTCACTTTTATAATCAGGATGGATTCTATGCAATTAAAGAAAACGGTAATTCTGATAAGCGCATTCTACTCCGGCGCACTTTTTGCAGCACAACCCTCAATGAACGTGGAAGAAAAGCTGGCGCAACTGGAAGCGCAAATTCAGGAGCTTAAACAGCAGCAGGCCGCCGCAGCGCAGGCTGCGCCAGCGGTAGTGGTGCAGTCGGAAGAGCCGGTGAGCAAAACCGCTCCGCCAAAACTGACGCTCTCAGGGTATGGTGATATTAAATTTTATGGTGATGTCGAATTTAATATGGATGCCGCCAGTAAAACAGGTAGCCTCACGTCTATTAAGCAAAGTGCTAATAGCGACTGGGCGCCGGGAGATAAAGAGCGCTGGGATATTAACGGGCGTATTTTATTAGGCTTTGACGGCTATCGTAAAATGGATAACGGCAATTTTGCCGGGTTTTCCGTCCAACCGCTCGGCGACCTCGCCGGGAAAATGTACCTGGATGATGCGGTATTTTTCTTCGGCACCGAGAACGACTGGGAAATAAAAGTCGGACGCTTTGAGGCCTATGACATGTTCCCGCTCAATCAGGATACGTTTGTGGAATACTCCGGGAATACCGCAGACGATCTTTACAGCGACGGCTATGGCTATATCTATATGCTGAAAGAGGGGCGTGGGCGAGCCGACAGCGGGGGCAACTTCCTGATGAGCAAGACGCTGGATAACTGGTATTTTGAACTGAATACCCTGCTCAAAGACGGCAGCGATTTGTATGTCGACCAGCGTTATCACGGCGCAGAACTTGAGAACGACAAAAATGTAGCCTACGTGCGCCCGGTGATCTCGTGGCAAAACGGGCCGTTTTCCAGCGCGGTTGCCATGGAGACTAACCTGGTCAACAACGCCTATGGCTATCGCGACGACGCCGGGCGCTGGGTAGATCAATCCGATCGCACCGGCTACGGGTTCACGATGACCTGGGACGGGCTCAAAACCGATCCGGAGGACGGGGTGGTCGTGAATCTCAACACGGCTTATCTGGACGCAACGGGCGAAACCGACTTTACCTCAGGCATCAATGCCCTCTGGCGTAATTTTGAGCTGGGCTATATCTACGCCCATAACGAAATCGACGAGTTTAATACCTCAACCTTTGACGCCGAGTGTGAAAACGACTGCTGGATAACCGACCCGGGCGAGTATGACATCCATACAATTCATACCTCGTACCTGATCCCGAACGTCATGAAGATGAAAAACTTCAACATCTATCTGGGCGCGTATGCGTCATGGGTCAATGCATCCCCGAAAGAGGGCGACAATAAAAACGACGATCGCTACGGTGGCCGCGTGCGCTTTAAATACTACTTCTGATGCCAGCCAGCCGGTCAGACCTCTTCCGGGGTCTGGCTGGCTTCCCGCAGCGTGCCCGGCGCATGCCCAATAATACGCTTAAATGCCCGGCTAAACGCCGCCAGAGAGCCGTAGCCCAGCCGCAGGGCGACGGTTTCAATAGGCTGATTTTCATGACGAATATACTGAATCGCCAGCCGCATTCTGAGCTCGCTGAGATATTTTGCCGGCGTCGTCCCCGTCGCGGCCAGAAACCGTTCGGCGAACACGGATCGCGACGTGCCCGCTTCTTTTGCCAGATCCGCCACGCTCCAGTTCAGGCCAGGCTGCTGGTGCATGGCGTAAATGGCCCGGCTCAGGCGCGGATCGCGCAGGACCTGCACCCAGCCGGTGGCCTTACCACAGCCGCCTTCAACCCAGCCGCGCACGATTAACGCCGCCACCACGTCGGCCAGCCGCGCAAGTATCCCGGCATACCCGGCCTGACGCGCCGCGGATTCCCGCTCCATCGCCGCCAGCAGCGGATGAATTTCCGGCCAGGTGGACATCAGCCGGCTGACCATCATCACCTCCGGCATCGCCTTGATCAGCGGCTGCATTCCGCCGAGCTCAAAATCCATGCATCCGCTAAAGATGAGGGTGTTCTCGCTTTCCGGGCAGGGCTCGCAGGTGATGGCACAGACCGAGCTGCAGATCGGCTCGCTCGGGAAGGCATTGACAGGAGTAATGGTTGCCTGCTCGTCAGAGAGCAGGGCATGGGAATTCCCGCCGGGAATAAAGAGGGCGTCGCCGCCACCCAGTTCGAACGTCGCGCCGCTCTCCATTCGCAGCAGGGCGCTGCCGTGGCTCACAAAATGGAACTGCGCCTTGCCCGGCGCCTGATGGAACGCGACGCCAAACGGCGCGCTGGCTTCGATTCGCCGATATTTCACACCTGACAGGCGCATGCCGCGTAAAAGTTCGCTGATGAGATCGGGGGACTGTACGGACATGGCGCAACTCCGGACGAATAATCAATAAGTGGAGATTATATGTCATAGATCGTCCAGGGTGAACCTTCTATGCTTTTGGGACAGTTGTCACATTTTTATAACGGGAGAAAAACAGATGAATTCATGTGTCGCGGCGAGCGAGGCGTTAACGCCTGCGAAACCCGCCTGGCGGGCCGTCTATTCCCTGGGGCTGGGGGTGTTTGGTTTAATTACGGCAGAGTTTCTGCCCGCCAGTCTGTTAACGCCGATGGCCGCGAGCCTGGGCGTCAGTGAGGGAATGGCCGGACAGGCCGTCACCGCCACCGCGCTGGTGGCGCTGGTAACCGGGCTGCTGATAACGCCTGCGACCAAAAGCATCGACCGCCGCTGGGTGCTGATGTTTTTCTCGGTGCTGCAAATCATCTCCAGCCTGCTGGTGGCTTTTGCGCCCAACCTGCACGTCCTGCTGATGGGGCGCCTGCTGCTGGGGGTCGCCATCGGGGGATTCTGGGCGATGTCGACGGCCACGACGATGCGGCTGGTTCCGGCGGATAAAGTGCCGAAGGCGCTGGCGGTGATCTTTTCCAGCGTATCGATTGCCACGGTGGTCGCCGCGCCGCTGGGGAGCTATCTGGGCAGCCTTATCGGCTGGCGCAATGTGTTTATCCTCTGCATTCTGCCGAGCATGCTGGCGCTGCTGTGGCAGCTCTGGGTCCTGCCGTCCATGAAGCCGGAGAGCAGCGGCAGCCTGAGCACGCTGTTCCGCGTGCTGCGTCGCCCGGGGATGATCGGCGGCATGCTGGCGACCATCCTGATCTTCAGCGGCCATTTCGCCTTCTTTACCTACCTGCGCCCGTTCCTGGAAACGGTGGGGCAGGCGAGCGTGGAGACCATTTCGCTGATCCTGCTGGGCTTTGGGCTTGCTAACTTTGTCGGCACCTCCATTGCCGGGCATCTGCTGGCCCGTAATCTGCGCCTGACGTTAGCCCTCGTGCCGTTCGGCATGGGCGTACTCGCGCTGATGATGGTGGCGTTTGGTCATCTGGCGATGCTGGACGGGCTGCTTGTCGCCCTGTGGGGCTTTGCGTTTGGCCTGGTTCCGGTGGGCTGGTCAACCTGGCTTTCCACCACCGTTCCGGATGAAGCCGAGAGTGCGGGGGGACTGCTGGTGGCGTCCATTCAGCTGGCGATAAGCGCCGGTGCGGCCGGGGGCGGGGCGGTATCTGACCTCAGCGGCGCAAGCGGCGTGTTCGCGGGCAGCGGTTTCCTGCTGGTAACGGCGATGGTGATTGTGTTTATGGGTGTGAAGGTGAAAGCGGAGTAATGTTTTGCCGGGGGCGCGTTCGCGCCACCCGGCTTCAGGCTTACAGCCCTCTCTTATCCATCAGCACCGCCAGATCCACCAGGCGGTTAGAGAAGCCCCACTCGTTGTCGTACCACGCCAGGATCTTCACCATGTTGCCGCCAATGACCAGCTTCGCGCCGCCGCAGATGGAGGCAATACGCCGCGCATGGGACGCAGCAGGATGAAGCCAGTCCACCACGGCGGTTCTCTCCAGCTCATTCATGCTGCGACCGGTAATGATGATGGTATCGAGTTGTTCACACGGGTCCAGTTCAGGCAGACCTTCCGGGTGCAGCCGGTTGGCTTGCATCAGAATGTCAGCTATACCGGCGGCTCCAACAGCATACTGCTGTCAGAAACGATAATCAGTATTTCTTCATTTCCTGAAAAGTATATTCATTACAAAATAAGTCAACAGGAAGCGGTTGTGTAAATGTAATTTCTGGTTCCAGTTGTTCGCTTTAAGTAAGCAAGAGGATTGTTAAAGAATAGTGAATGTTTAAAAGAGGGGACTGTTAAGCCCCCAATGACAGACTATGCTACAGTTTCAAGGATCTCCCTTAAGAAATCAGAGAAGTTATCAAACGAACCAAATATCTTTTCTGTACCTACATTGTCTCTAATTTGATACACATTTTCCTTGAGGTCATATGTAAAAAAAGAAATACTATCCTGGCCAATAACAACGCGTTCAGATAAGTCAGTATTAACAAATATGTCATTATTTCTAAAGTTATCGTTGTAAAGGAAGATATTATTGACAGGTACATTATGCTCTTCAAGCTGAAGAGCAAAACTATAAAGTATTACTCCATCGAACTCAAAGCCATCCATTTTTGTCAAAAAATAATAATAATCCGGTTGCGTTTTCAAAAAAAACAAAATGTCAGTATTTATATCCTCAAGAACGGGCGGTAAATCAGTGCTTGAAGAATTAGCTTTGGTCATTGATTCCAAAAAATTAATACTAACTGGCGGAAAGATTCTGTATCCATTATCTTCCATAAGCTTAGAAAGCTCATTCACCATCATATCTATAACTTTTTCCATAACATCACCCTCACTTTGGATAGATTATACCTTGAGGTTTAACCCAAGGGACTATTCTACTTTCACCGACAATCATGTCTCTTGTCATATTAAACTGATAATTAGTCAATGCTTGGTGATATGGATCATTTTTCATTAGTATTAAGTTATGAAAAGAATTTGTGCCGCTATCATCTAAAGGTAGCTTATGATGTACTTGCCATCCATCTGGATTTCTACCGATGGTCATCCGTTCAAGCATTTCGGGAGAGAATTTATTCATTGCCTCAGGGGTATTAGATAGATCTTTAAGAAAAGATTTCTTTACCGTGCTATTGAACTCCTTTCTTAATATTATAGTTTCTTCTGTCGTTCTTTTAACATAATTAATTTGGGTTACTTCAACATTCTGTAGTAATACAGAATCCCCTCGAACTTTTCCTACAAATTTAGTTATATCTTGAACATCACCTAGCTCTATAGGTCGTTTCGATAACAGAATTGATGCCACTGCAATAGCTGTACCTGCGGTTTGCTCATTCAATACTTGATCATAACCCTGTACAGCTTCACCACCTAATTGTTCTGCTGTTTTCCTGAATCCTTCAATATTTCCATTATAAACCCCGCCAGAGGCTAATAAACGTCCTGCTGCTTTGCTATTGATTGTTTTAGGTGATTGAGCGTATTGTATGGGGGCGTCTGAATAATGAATTTTTTGTGTAGGTGCTGGTTTCCTGCCCGGATGATCATTTAAACACTTTTCGTATGCTTCCCTAACTTCCATTTCAAACCATGAATGCCAATGTTCCATAAAGCAATCATAAACAAGATCACCGTTTTCATCAAAATAAAATGGATGCTTGAAATAATCCCATTGTTCAGATTCATCTATTCCAATAAACCAGCCAATGTCTATATTATGCTGCGTATGATCATAAGCACCGTCGTACATATCATTACATTTACGATCATACTTAGCTGAAAGGGGGTTGATAAATCCATTCTTTCTATTTGGCATTTGCTGGAGGCTAAAATAAGAATAGTTGTCAGAATCAAGATCGTAGTAAATTCTTGCTCTTTCAAAAGCGAGTTCCGGCCTCAGTATGTATTGAAAATCTTCGGGGTTAAGCTCTCTTGCTGCATCCCATACCATGATCAATCTGAAATCGTACATGTAGAGCCCTCACAATATAAAAGTTTATGTTACCACCAAATATTACATAATTATTAATTTATGCGGCGAATGATTTTTAAAAAGTCATTCATTGGAATGATGCAAAACGCAAGCTACAAGTAATGATAAAAGAATCCACTATAAGGTAAAGGTATAAGAGAACAATAAATGAAAAGATGATTATCTACTTCTAAATTTTTCCGAGCTTGAAGCTGCAAAAGTATAGCGCTATTCGGTACAGTTATTTAAATATTCTATGACACCCTTCTTTACCCCCGCGACGGTGCGATCAAGCCTCAACGCGAGTTCTTTATTGGAACCTGTTTTGTCTATAATTGATACGATGAATTTAAAGAAGTTGAATAAAATTAAGATTATCTTGAATTATATGTTCTGCGAGGGTTGGGGATATGTTACTGAAGGGTGAGGTAATGTGTAGGCCGGGTAAGCGCAAGCGCCACCCGGCAGTTAAGTAAGGCTTACAGCCCTCTCTTATCCATCAGCACCGCCAGATCCACCAGGCGGTTAGAGAAGCCCCACTCGTTGTCGTACCACGCCAGGATCTTCACCATGTTGCCGCCAATGACCAGCGTAGAAAGCCCGTCGATAATCGAGGAGCGCGGGTCGCCCTGGTAATCGCTGGAGACCAGCGGCTCATCGCTATAGCCGAGGATGCCCTTCAGGGGGCCGCTGGCGGCAGCCTGACGGAACGCGTCATTCACCTCGTCGGCGGTGACGTTACGGCTCAGGGTGACCGTTAAGTCGACAATCGACACCACCGGCACCGGCACGCGCAGGGAGTACCCGGTCAGCTTGCCGTCCAGAGAGGGGATCACTTTCCCCAGCGCTTTTGCCGCGCCGCTGGAGTAGGGCACAATCGACAGCGCCGCCGCGCGCGCGCCGCGCAGATCTTTTTCCGGCTGATCGTGCAGCGCCTGGCTGTTGGTGTAGGCGTGGGTGGTATTCATCAGGCCATGCTCAATCCCGAACTGCTGATGCAGCACCTGCGCGGCCGGAGCCAGACCGTTCGTGGTGCAGCTCCCGTTGCTCACCACCGCGTGGCGGGAGGGATCGTACCGATCGTGGTTGACGCCCATCACAATCGTCAGGTCGTCGTTCTTGCCGGGGGCGGAAATGATGACGCGCTTAGCGCCGCCACGGGTGATATGCACCGCCGCTTTTTCCCGCTCGGTAAAGAAGCCGGTGGCCTCAATCACCACGTCAACGCCGACGTCACGCCACGGGATATTCGCCGGGTCGCGTTCGCTAAACACCGCAATCCGCTGCCCGTCTACCTGCAGCGCGCCGTCTGCCGCTTCGACCGGTGCGGGCAATTTACCCAGAAGGGAATCATGTTTTAGCAGGTGGGCGAGGGTTTTACTGTCCGTCAGATCGTTAATGGCCACAATCTGCAGATCCGGGTTGCCCAGCGCCGCGCGCAGGAAATTACGTCCGATACGGCCGAAACCGTTAATACCGACCTTAACCATGGTGCACTCCTTATCTCTGTTGTCTGGAGTCACTGTAGGCGTCGGGCCGTTTGGCGTAAACGACAAAAAAGGATCAGATTACGCCATCTTGCGGCAGTGGAAGCGCTGTCGATACTCGCCGGGGGTGAGGTGAAGCTGCTTCTCAAAGATGCGTCGCAAATTAATGCTGGTGCCAAATCCGCTTTGCTCCGCCACGCGCTCAAGGGGATCCTGCGTCTGCTCAAGCAGCTGGCGGGCGGCGGCCAGACGCGCTTCGGTTACGTAGCGGGCCGGAGAGACGCCCGCGTCGCGGGTAAACACGCGGGTGAAATTGCGCGGGCTCATCGCCGCTTTCCCGGCAAGATTTTCCACGCACAGGTCTGCGGTAAGGTTCTGCAGGATAAAGCGCTGCACCTCGCTTATCGGACCTGATGTGTCCGGCTGCTGCAGGCTGTAGCGGCTGAACTGCAGCTGGCCGCCGGGACGGCGCAGGTACATCACCATATCCTGCGCCACGTCGCGGGCGAGGGTGAATCCGTAGTCGTCTTCCACCAGCGCCAGGGTCAGGTCGAACCCGGAGCTCACGCCGCCGGAGGTCCAGATGGGGCCATCCTGAATATACAGCGGACCGCCTTCGACGCGGATTGACGGGTACTGTGCCTGCATCGTCTCCAGCAGCCGCCAGTGGGTCGTCGCGCGCCGCCCGTCCAGCAGGCCGGTCTGGGCCAGCAGCATCGCGCCGCCGCAGATAGAGGCGACGCGCCGGGCGTGCGGTGCAGCGAGGTGCAGCCAGTCCACCACCGCCGTGCTCTCCTGCTCGTTCATCCCGCGTCCGGTGATGATAATGGTGTCCAGCGGCTCGCGCGGATCCAGCTCCGGCAGGCGGTAATCCGCCAGCAGGTTAAGGCCGGACTGGCCGTGGATCACCTGGTGAGGCTGCGTGGTGGCGATGATAATCCGGTAGCGGGGCTGCGCAAGCCCTTCCGGATGCAGCCGGTTGGCCTGCATCAGAATGTCGGCGATACCGGCGGCCTCAAACAGCATGCCGCCGTCGGGAACGATAATCAGGATCTTCTTCATGTCCTGAAAAGTACCTTTATCACAGAATAAGTCAAGCAGCGCGTGCGCCTCTGTTTCTGGCAAAGCAAAGCGATTTAAGTTCTTTGTTATTTCAGGCGTTATCCCCGATCGTCAGGGCACTGTCTCTGGCGAAACGGCGTCTGAAGGAATGGGTCAACGAAGCTCTCTCTATTTACATCCGCAACAGCGCGAACGCATCCGCCACCTCGCATCGGGCTTTTTATGGCGGAGCGAACTGCCCACGTGGCTGTTAATCATCACTATTTATGCAGGCTGGTTTGCCGCGCTGGCGTTCTGGCAAACGCTTGGCCTGCTGCCCGCCACGCTGCTGCTGATCGGATTTACCGCCTGGTATATGTCCCTGCAGCATGAGCTGATCCACGGGCACCCCACGCGTTTTGCCTGGCTCAACCAGCTGTTCGGCACGCTTCCGCTGGCGGTCTGGTATCCGTATGGCCTGTACCGGGATTCCCATCTCGCCCATCATCGGCACCATAGCCTGACCCATCCGGTGGATGATCCGGAGTCGTACTATTTTACCGACGAGAGCTGGGCGCGTTTTTCCGCGTGGCAGAAACGCGTCATTCGCGCCCGAAACACCTTCCCCGGGCGGCTGATGCTGGCGCCGCTGCTGGATATCCTCCAGACGCTGGGCAGCGCCGCGGCGGCATTTCGCCATCTACGCCTGCGGGCCATGTGCATGTGGCTGGTTCACGGGCTGCTGCTGGCGGCGCTCTTCGCGTGGATGACGCATACCGGTTTTTCACCCGTCTGGTTCGTGCTGGCGGTCAGCTATCCGGCGCTGGCGCTGACCAAGGTCCGCTCCTTTTTCGAACATCGCGCGGCGGACGATCCGCTCGCGCGCTCCGTCATTAACGAGGCCGGGCTGTTTTGGCGGGTACTGTTTTTAAATCTCAACTACCATTCAGTTCATCACGATTTACCCGGCGTTCCGTGGTACGGGCTGAAGGCGATCTACCAGCAAAATCGGGAGGCGTACCAGCTGCGCAACCACGGTTTTCTCGTCAGGGGCTACGGTGAGTGGCTGCGCCAGTTCTGGGTCAGGCCCGTCGACGTCACCGTTCATCCCGGAAAGCAACAGGGGGAGGGGTATGAATAATCTGCTGGCGTTTCCCATGTACGCGGTGGATCGCGCCGACACCCGCGCGCTCTGGCTGGCGGTTAAGGGATTACTGGCCGCGCGGGGCGTGTCCGTCGACGGCGACCCCGGCTGGCCGGAATCTGACCTGCTGGCCCACTGGCAGCAGCCTGGGCTTGTCCTCAGCCAGACCTGCGGCTATCCGCTGGTCACGCAGCTCCCGGAGGTGCAGGTGGTCGGCTGTTTTCACTACGCGGCACCGGGCTGCGAAGGGTTCCAGTACCGCAGCTTTCTGGCGGTGCGCGAGGAGGATAGGCACCTCACGCTGGCGGATTTTCGCGGACGACGCGCGGTCTGTAACGCTCCTGACTCGCAGTCCGGCTATAACGCGCTGCGCAAAAAAGTGGCTCCCCTGGCGAGCGACGGTCCATTCTTCGCACAAACGTCCTTTAGCGGCAGCCATCGCCGGTCGCTGATTGACGTCAAACGCGGGGCGGGGGATATCGCGGCCATCGACTGCGTCACCTGGGCGCTGCTGCAGTGCCACGAGCCGGTAAGTCTTAAGGGGCTGACGGTCATTGACCATACGCCGCTGACGCCGGGACTGCCGCTGATTACCTCGCAGCAGACTCAACCTGACACCCTTGAGGCCCTTCGCGACGCGCTCCACGCGCTGGTGAGCTCGCCGGAACACCGGGCCGTCTGCGACGCGGTGCTCATCAACGGCTTTAGCGCGGTGACGCGTCAGGCCTACGCCTCATTGCTGGCGTGATAAATCTCCCGCGCGTCGTTAAAACAGCGCAGCGCCAGGGAGGAGACCGGTTTCTGCCTGCGCATAATCAGGCCGACAGGCGCGTCAATGTTCGCGTCGGCGATGGGGATAATCCTGAAATGGCTGTTCAGATCCTCCAGGCCGTTGTTCAGGGGCATGACGGCGCAGCACACGCCGCTCTGCACCGCCTGAATGATCTGGAACGTGGAGTCGCTCTCGAAAACGGAGGTTGGTTCAATGCCTGCCGCGTTAAGGCTGGCCTCCACGTGGGCCCGGTAGTGCATCCCTTTGGTCAGAAACCCCAGCGGAAAATCCGTCAGGTCCTGCCAGGTCAAGCTCTCCCGAGCGAGCCGGAAGCGGCGAGTGTCGTGCAGCAGGCCCATCTTCGTGTTTGGCAGCCGGATTATGTCGAACAGGCTGGCGTCGACGCTGTTGAGATAGCAAATGCCCAGCTCCAGCTGATTGCGGCTGACGCCGTCGGCAATCTGCGCCGAGGACATGGCGTAGAGGCTGTAGGTCAGCTCCGGGTATTTTTGCGTCAGCAGGCGAATAAAGATCATCGGATCGACGCTCGCCAGCGGCACCATCCCCAGACGGAGTTCGCCCACCACCTGGCCTTTGCACAGCGCGGCCTCCGCCTGTAGCCCGTCGTGCGCCGCCAGCAGAGCGCGCGCCCACGCGAGGATGCGCTCTCCCTCCGGCGTAAACCCTTCAAAGCGCTGCCCGCGCGCAATCAGCACCAGCCCCAGCTCCTCTTCCAGGCTGCGGATGCGCATGGAGAGGGTCGGCTGGGTGATGTTGCACTGCGAGGCCGCCTTGCCAAAATGGCGGGTCTCGTCGAGCGCGATTAAATATTTTAACTGTTTAATATCCATCTTTTTTACGCGCGCGCAGCCCTACAGCATGCGGATCTCTTTCGAGCGCAGCGTGATGCGAACCGGAACGGATTTATACGACGGCGTGCCGCTGTCCTTGTCCAGATAATCAAGCGGTACCAGCACGTTGGCCTCCGGATAATAGGCGCCGACGGTGCCCGGCGCGATGCTGTACGCCACCACGGTAATGTCGTTCAGGCGCTGAACGCTGCCGGGGAGGGCGGTTTCGATATCCACGCGGTCGCCGTGCTCCAGCCCTGACTGCGCCATGTCCTCTTCGTTCATAAACAGCACGTCGCGGCGGCCAAAAACGCCGCGGTAGCGGTCGTCCAGGGCGTAAATGGTGGTGTTGTACTGGTCGTGGCTGCGCAGGGTGATCAGGCGCAGAACGTGCTCACCTTCACCGCTGGCGTTTTCGTGCACGCCGTCGAACACCGAGAACATCGCTTTGCCCGTCGCCGTCGGCCAGATTCGCTGCGTCGGCGGCAGCGGCATACGGAAGCCGCCGGGCACGCGGATCCGCGCATTGTAGTGCTCGAAGCCCGGAATGGTCTGCTCGATCAGCTCGCGAATGCGGTCGTAATCCTCAACCAGCGTCAGCCAGTCCACGCGGGTTTCCGTCAGGGTCGCTTTCGCCATGCCGGCGACGATAGCGGGTTCCGAACGGAGCAGCGGCGAGGCGGGCTTCAGCTTGCCGGATGAGGCATGCACCATCGACATCGAGTCTTCGACGGTAATGGACTGACGCCCGGTGGCCTGAATATCCAGCTCCGTGCGGCCAAGGCACGGAAAAATAAAGGTCTCCTTGCCCACCAGCAGATGGGTTCGGTTCAGCTTGGTGCCGACGTGGACGCTTAAATCCAGGCTGCCCATCGCCGGGAAGCCCCGCTCGTGATCGGGCATCGCCACCGCAAAATTACCGCCGAGGCAGATAAGCGCCTTCGCGCGGCCGTCGATCATCGCCTGTGTGGCCTGTACCGCATCGTGTCCGTGGTGAGACGGCGGCTCAAAGCCGAACACGTCTTTCAGACGGTTCAGAAATGCCGGCGTAGGCTTCTCGCTAATCCCGACGGTGCGGTTACCCTGCACGTTCGAGTGACCGCGAAGGGGGCAGATACCCGCGCCGGGCTTGCCGATATTGCCGCGCAGCAGCAGCAGGTCGGCGATCAGGCGGACGTTTGCCGTACCTTTATTGTGCTGGGTAATCCCCATTCCGTAAGTAATGATGGTGGCATTCGATTTCGCATAGGCCTCGGCCACCTGTTTGAGCGCCGACTGGCTCAGGCCTGACTCGCGTTCGATCTCGTCCCAGCGGGTCTGCGCGATATCGGCGGAGAAGTCCTCAATGCCCTGGGTGTGCTCGGCAATAAAGGCGCGATCCAGCACGTCACCGCGTTCGGCCTCCATTTCCAGCAGGTGTTTAGCAATGCCTTTCAGCGCGGCGGCATCGCCTCCGGCCTTCACCTGGAAGTAGGTGGAGGCGATGTCCGTGGAGCTATAGGTCGCCATTTCAATCACGCTTTGCGGATCGGCGAAGCGTTCCAGCGCGCGTTCGCGCAGCGGGTTAAAGACGATAATCGGCACGTTGCGCCGCGCCAGCTCGTGGAGCGTGCCCATCATGCGCGGATGGTTCGTACCGGGATTATGGCCGATGGAGATCACCAGCTCCGTCTTGTCGAAGTCGTCCAGCGAGACGGTTCCTTTCCCGATGCCAATCGAACGGGGCAAGCCGACGCTGGTGGCCTCGTGACACATGTTCGAGCAGTCGGGGAAGTTGTTGGTGCCGTATTCGCGCGCGAACAGCTGGAACAGATACGCCGCTTCGTTAGAGGCGCGCCCGGAGGTATAGAACTCGACCCGATCCGGCTCGAGCCCGCGCAACACTTCGCCGATGCGCTGGAACGCCTCGTCCCAGTCGACGGGCCGGAAGGTATCGCTTGCCCGGTCATAGCGCAGGGGATGCGTCAGCCGGCCGTACCCTTCCAGCTCAAAGTCCGATTTTGCCAGCAGCGAGGAGACGCTGTTTTCTGCCAGAAACGCGGGGGTAACGCGCTTGCTGGTCGCTTCCCAGGTCACCGCTTTGGCGCCGTTCTCGCAGAACTGGAAGGTCGATTTGTGTTCTTTATCGGGCCACGCGCAGCCCGGGCAGTCGAAGCCGTCAGGCTGGTTAGTACGCAGCAGCGTCGCGGGAGCGTCAAGGGTATCCATTTGGGTACGTACCGCGATGGCCGTCGCTTTTAACGCGCCCCAGCCGCCGGCAGGACCGTCATAGTGTCTGATGCCCGGCACCGAGCGTCTCTTTTTGTTCATACCCACTCCTGATTTGTTCGGTCACACAGCGTCTGAACGGATAGCGCACTGCAGATAACGATAAGCGAAAGCAATGACGGCCGGATGGCCGATTGCACGCGTTGCGTGAAAAGGCTTTTTCTTAAAATGTTTCTATTACAGTGTGTTACCCGTTCTGGTGATTAAATATTTAAAGAAATTATAACGATTTTTTATCATTTGAATAATAAATCTTATCTATTGCCCGGTAGGCGAGATAGATGGCGTGAGCAGGAAAAGATGTAGCACCAGTAAAACTTCGAATGAAGCCCGAGGGTGGAGAGGATAAACGCTGCTCACGCCTGGCGGGCGATGGCGTCCATTTTTCGCTGGCCACAGTGCCGGAAAGGTTAACTGCGGCTTAATGATTAATGCGTATAATTTATGCCAGAGTGGGTAATTATCACTTCGTGAAATAAAGAGTTATTTTGCGGCGTGAAATTAACGTGCGCCACATAAGTAAAATATTTCCATTCAGGCAGAGAATTGCGCGGAATATTAAAGATACCCTGTTAGTGCAACAAATAATTCATTGTTACTCTATCCATCCGTTATCACTAAAACGTGAATTCTACTAATTATGGTAGTGGTCATAATAGCGTTATTGCGTTAATGAAAGTGGTTCTCTTTTGCGCTTTTTTTATTTTAAAACAATGCATTGCATGGTCTCATGGTGGGGAAATAAGAGAGTGTAGGCCGCGTCGGGTTTTTTTCATAAGATTAATCCTATAATTTCGCGACTGCTTCATTTACCAACAGTTACGTAACGGTAAATATTGAATTGAAGCGGAGCTCATGTAAACTTGTTTACCGTTTGTCAAAATATGTCAGGAAGACGCTGGGCCTTATTCTGAAGGGCTCGTGCGGTAGCTATGCCCTTAAAATAGTCACGCCCTGAAAATATCCTGGCTATTTTAACAATAGCACTTAAGTCAAACTTCACCCCCTTATCTTCATCATCGAAATATCGCTACGGAAAAGCATATGAAAATGCGCGTACTGTTTTCACTTCTGTTTGTAATGGCGGTGGCGGGCTGTAAAGCGCCGCAGAAACCTGTAATCAACGACGATACGATCGAGACCAGCCAGGTCAACGGCGTCACCTTAACCCACCGTCACGCCGTTACCCCGCCAGCGGAGTTCACGCCGGTCAACGAGCCTTATCGCGCTATGTACCCGGCCTCCCTGATGAGTCGACCTGACTTCGGTGGGAAAGTTATCCGTAATCTTGAGACCGGAAAAACCTACGTGGTGCTGGGGCAGGTTGAACACTACTGGATGGCGCTTGCCGATGAAGGTAATGAACAGCTGATTGGTTACGTCCCGATGCGCGCCGTGATCAAGGCTGACCAGTACGACGCTGCCGTGCGTAAACAGGCTATTCGTCCGAAGGCACGTAAAAAAGCGACCTGCGTCGACGTCGATGGCAACAGCAAGGCCTGCAAAGACAGCGCTAACGGTACCTGGATCCTGAACTAAACGGCTTTCATGAGCGCATTTTTATGAATCATAAAAATTTTCATAAGCTGTGGTTATTCTTTTACGCGGTGATTTTCGCCCTTGTCAGTGGCTGTACGTCGTCTTCACACAGCGACCCCTCCCGCTACAATCTGCAGTTTCAGGCTCATCCACAAATCAATGACTCTGCGCCGCTTAAGGTCCGGGTGCTGTTGCTGAAATCCGATGCGGATTTCATGTCCAGCGACTTCTATTCGCTGCAGAACAACGCGTCAGCCACGCTTGGCGCGAATCTGCTGAACAGCGATGTGTTCTTCCTGATGCCGGGACAGCTGTCAAAAACCCTCAGCGGGCAAAGCTCTCCGGAAGCCCGCTATATCGGCGTGATGGCGGAGTATCAGATGCTGGATGGCAAAAAATGGCGCGTTTCACTCCCTCTGCCCGTGCCTGGCGAAAATCATATCTACCAGTTCTGGAAAGGGTCCGCAGATGAGCTCCAGGCCAACGTTTTTCTCGACGTGAACGGCATTCGGGTCATCAGCCAGTAACGCGCTTCAAAACAGGAAACACATCATCATGACGAAAGCAGAAAAGGTCGTCTGGACCGAAGGCATGTTCCTGCGTCCACACCATTTTCAGCGGACTGAAAGCTATCTGCTCAACCATGTTCGTGAATGGGGTGCGCTACAGCGGTCCTATCTCTGGGGTTTTCTTGACGTTGAACTGGATGAAGCGATGCTTCGTCAGGGATGCATTGCCCTGAGCTACTGCAGCGGCCTGCTGCCGGACGGCACCTTCTTCCAGGTGCGTAACGGGCGCAACGGCCCTGTGCCGCTCAGCATCCCTGACAATCTCACCAACGAAAAGGTGGTGCTCGCGCTGCCGGTTCGTCGCGGCGAGAGAGAAGAGGTGATTTTTAGCGAAGAGTCGTCCTCGCTGGCGCGCTTCGTCGCCTTCGAGCAGGAGGTGGAAGACGATAACGCCATGTCGGTGGGGGATGCTACCGTCCAGTTTGGCCGCCTGCGTCTGACCCTGATGCTGGAAAAAGACCTCACGGCAGAGTGGACCGCCATCGGCGTGGCGTTTGTCACCGAGAAGCGAAACGACAACCACGTACGGCTCGACAACAGCTATATCCCGCCGATGCTGAACGCCAACAACAGCCCGCAGATCTACAGCATGAACAACGATCTGCACGGCCTGCTGGTACAGCGCAGCCAGCAAATTGGCGGTCGCTTGCGCCAGCCTGGCCGCTTTAACACCTCTGAGCTGATTGAATTTACGCTGCTTTCGCTGGTGAACCGTCATCTGGGTGAGGTATCGCATTTAAAAACCCTCCCGCTGCTGCATCCCGAAACGCTCTGGCGCAGCTGGCTGCCGTTCGCGACCGAACTCGCCACCTGGACCTCGCAGCGCGCCGCCGAAAGCGTGCTGCCGATTTACGATCATGACGATCTGGCAAACTGCTTCAGCAAGCTGATGCTGATGCTGCGTCAGGGGCTGTCGCTGGTGATGGAAGATCACGCGATTCAGCTGCCGCTTAACGAGCGCTCTCACGGCCTGAACATCGCCACGGTGCCTGAAACCAGCATGGTGCGCGAGTTTGGCTTCGTGCTGGCCGTCAAGGCCAATGTGCCGGGCGAACATCTGCAAACCCATTTCCCGGCGCAGATGAAGGTCGCACCGGTGTCGAAAATCCGCGATCTGGTTCAGCTGCAGCTGCCGGGCATTATGCTGCGCGCCATGCCTGTCGCGCCGCCGCAGATCCCGTGGCATGCCGGCTACAGCTACTTTGAACTGGAGAAGGGCAGCGAGCTGTGGCACGAGATGGATAAGTCCGGCGCATTCGCCCTGCACCTTGCAGGGGAATTCCCGGGGCTGGATATGGAGTTTTGGGCCATCCGTAGCCCGACAGAATAATAAAGCGAGCGCTTAATATGCAGGAACGACAGGACACCGGCAGTGATGCCGCGTTTACCGGAGCCAGTAGCAACAATCAGCTGGTGGCGGCCGCCAACCCGCTGCTCAATGCGATTCCGCAGATCCGTCATTCGGTGTCGCATGACGATCAGGTGGCGCTCCGCCAGCGCCTGATTGATGAGATTCGCCGTTTCGAAGTCCGCTGTCAGCAGGCGGGGCTGCCCTACGAAGTGATCGTCGGGGCACGCTACTGCCTGTGTACGGCCCTCGATGAGGCCGCCGCGCTCACCCCCTGGGGCAGCAGCGGCGTCTGGTCAAGCAACGGCCTGCTGGTGACGTTCCATAACGAAACCTGGGGCGGGGAGAAGTTCTTCCAGCTGCTGGCGCGCCTGTCGCAGAACCCGCGCGAGCATATTCTGCTGCTGGAGATGATCAACTTCTGCCTGCTGCTGGGCTTTGAAGGCCGTTATCGGGTGCTCGACAATGGCCGCACCCAGCTTGAAACCATCAAGCAGCGCCTGTGGCAGATGATCCGCGGCGTGCGCGGTAGCTATCCGCCAGCGCTTTCTCCCCATCCGGAAGATCGTCCGGTGCTGCGCAAGCTCTGGCGGCCAATGGTTCCCCTGTGGGCCTGCGTGGCGCTGGCCGGGTTTATCGCCTGTCTGTTTTATATCGTGCTTAACTGGCGTCTTGGCGATAACACCAGCCCGGTGCTGGCGAAGATTTACCAGTCCCAGCTGCCGGAAACCACGATTCAGCAACCGGCCCGTCAGCTACCGGCGGTGCTGAACCTGCGCGGCTTCCTGAAGCCTGAAATCGAGGCTGGCCTCGTCGCGGTGAAAGACGAAGCGGACCGCAGCGTCGTGATCCTGAAGGGCGACGGGCTGTTTGCCTCTGCCTCTACCGTCGTACGCGATCGCTATGAGCCGGTCATCAACCGCATTGCGCAGGCGATGAATAACGTCAGCGGCAAAATTCTGGTGGTGGGCTACAGCGACAACGTGCCGATCCGCAGCGCGCGCTTTGCCTCTAACTATGAACTCTCTCTGGAACGCGCCCGCTCGGTGCAGAAAATGCTGCAGGAGAGCCTCTCCCAGCCTGGCCGCGTGAAGGCGGAAGGGCGGGGCGAGATTAACCCGGTGGCGCCGAACACGACGCCTGAAAACCGCGCCCGTAACCGCCGTGTGGAAATTACTCTGCTGGTGTCGCCTGAAAACACCCAGGCCGAGCTGAACGGATTGCCGCAAGGAAACTAAGGAATGCTGACTACACTTCTTTCCATTTTGACCAACCGCATTCTGTGGAGCTTCCTCGGCGTCACGGCGCTGGCGGCGGTGATCTGGATGATTGGTCCCCTGCTGTCCATCGTGGACACGCGACCGCTTGAGTCTGAACAGAACCGCATTATCAGCATTGCCGTGGTCTACCTGCTCTGGGCGCAGGGCCACATTCTGCCGCGCCTGTACAATGCCTGGCTGAACCGCAAGCTGATGGACAAGCTTAAAGAGAACGCGGAAACCCCGGAAGCCGCGGACCCGCAGAAGCGCCTGAACAGCGAGGAGCAGATCCTCGCCAGCCGCTTTGATGAAGCCGCGCAGATGCTGAAAAAAGCGCACTTCAGCAAGGCGGGACAGGGCGCCCAGTGGACGCAGCGCTTCAGCACGCAATATCTCTATCAGCTGCCGTGGTACGTCATTATCGGCGCGCCGGGTTCCGGTAAAACCACGGCGCTGGTCAACTCCGGGCTACAGTTCCCGCTGGCGGATCGTTTCGGTAAGACCGCGCTGCGCGGTATTGGCGGCACGCGTAACTGCGACTGGTGGTTCACCAACGAGGCAGTGCTGCTGGACACCGCGGGCCGCTACACCACCCAGGAGAGCGAGCAGGTGCAGGACGCCGGTGAATGGCTGGAGTTCATGGGGTTACTGCGTAAGTATCGCCGCCGCCAGCCGATCAACGGCGTCATCATTACCATCAGCATTTCTGACCTGCTCACCCAGTCTGCCGAGGCCTCCCGCCAGCAGGCGGTGAACCTGCGCCAGCGCCTGTCCGAGCTGCATGAACAGCTGGGCATCCGCTTCCCGGTCTACGTGATGGTGACCAAGGCCGACCTGCTTAAAGGCTTCCGCGCCTGGTTTGCCGACTACGACAAAGCGCAGCGCGACCAGATCTGGGGCTTCACGCTGCCGTGGGAGCAAACCAGGCACGCCGATTACGACCTGATGGGCAACTTCCAGCAGGAGTTTTCTCTGCTGCAGCAGCGCCTCGACGCCGGGCTGCCGGAAACCATGCTGAAAGAGCATGACGCGAAAACCCGTGCCGAAGCGTATCTCTTCCCGCAGGAGTTCGCCGCGCTGCGTCCGCTGCTGGCGGACTATCTGAGCACGGTCTTTGCCCGCTCCAACTTCGAAACCGAGTTCTCTCCGCGCGGGATCTACTTCGCCAGCGGGACGCAGGAAGGGATGCCGTTCGACCGCGTGATGGGCGAACTGAACCGCGCGCTGTCGCTGCCGGAAGGGGCGGAGGCGGATAACTGGGATTCGGTCAGCAAAGAAGCGCCTATCCCGGGGGCGAAAGGTCAGAGCTTCTTCATTAAGAACCTGCTGCAAAACGTCATCTTCCAGGAAGCCGGTATCGCGGGCGAAAACCGCTGGTGGGAGCTGCGCAACCGGGCGGCCATCTGGTCCGGCTATGCGGCGCTGCTGGCGGTGCTCGCGATCCTGGGCGGACTGTGGCTCACCAGCTATGCCAAAAACAAAACCTACCTGGAAGAGGTTGATGCGAAGGTCCCGCTGCTCGACCAGCAGAGCAAAGCCTTACAGAACCAGCCGCAGCGCGATCTGTTCGATCTGCTGCCGCTGCTGAACGGCCTGGTCGACCTGCCGAAAAGCGACGCGTTTGACGTGAACGATCCGCCGATTTCCCGCCGCATGGGGCTCTATCGCGGGGATGACGTCAGCGACGCCTCGCAGTCTCTGTACCAGAAGGCGCTGGACCAGATGCTGTTGCCTGCCGTCGCCATGCACATCACGACCTGGCTTCGAAACGACAACGGCAGCGACGTGGAATACAGCTATGAAGCGCTGAAAGCCTACCAGATGCTGTACCAGCCGAAGCGCTATGACGGCAAATTCCTGCACTCGTGGGTGATGCTCAACCTGCAGCGCAACCTGCCGCAGAACGTCACGAAGGCGCAGCTGCAAGAGCTCGAATGGCACCTGACGCAGCTGCTGGAGCCGAAGATTCAGGCCTCCCCGTACGCGCAGGATGAATCGCTGGTTGCCCGCGAAAGGGCGATGATCGGCCAGCAGCCGCTCTCCACGCGCGTATACGGTCGCCTCAAGCGCCTGCTGGAGCATGATGAAAACCTCAAGCCGGTCTCCCTGTCCGACCTGGGCGGACCGCAGAGCGAGCTGGTCTTTTCTCGTAAAAGCGGCAAGCCGGTGAGCGAGGGCGTGCCGGGTCTGTATACGCCGGACGGCTACTGGAAAAGCTTTAACGGCCAGATTGACAGCATCACCACCGCCCTGCATGAAGACGACGCCTGGGTGCTGGGGGCCGCAACGGCGCAGGAGGATAAACAGCAGGTCGATAACGCCGTGCGCCAGCTCTACATGCGCGACTTTATCGCCAGCTGGGATCGCTTCCTCGCCGACATTCAGCTCAATAACAGCGCCGATCTTTCCCAGCGCATCAACACCGCGCGCCTGCTCTCCGGCGCTAACTCGCCGCTGCGCCGTCTGGTGCAGAACCTGAGCCAGGTGCTGAACCTGTCGCGCAATGCGCCAGCGCCGGAAGATGCGGCTAAAGCGCAGGATCAGAGCAACCGCGCCACCCGCACGCTGGAAGCGCTGTTCAGCAACAATGACGCGGCGCCGACCCAGGCCGCCGTGGTTACCCAGGCGCCGGAGCAGCTGGTCACCGACCACTATGCGCCGATGATTGAGCTGGCGCAGCCGCTGGAGAAGGGCGGGAAGACCATCGTGTTTGACGATTTCCTCAAGCAGGTGGACGAGCTCTATCGCTACCTGACCGCCGTCCAGGATGCGGCCAACAGCGGCATGCCCGCGCCGGGCGGGGAGGCAATCAGCCGCCTGCAGGCCAGCGCCGGTCGCCTGCCGGGCGGGCTGCAAACCATGTTCAGCAACATGGCGGTGGGGGCCAGCAGCGATACCCAGCGCCGCGATCTGGAAAACGTGCGTAAGCGAATTAACGTCGAAGTGGGCGGCTTCTGCCGCCAGGCGATTGCCGGTCGCTACCCGCTGGTGCGCAGCGCCAGCACGGAAGTCACCCCTGACGATCTCGCGCGCATGTTTGCGCCGGGAACCGGGCTGATGGACACCTTCTTTCGCGACAATCTGACCAATAAGGTGGATACCACCCAGGCCAGCTGGCGCTTTATGCCGGGCATCGACGGTAAAACGCTGCCGGGAAGCGAGGGGCTGCTGAGGCCGTTCCAGCAGGCCCAGTCCATTCGCGACGCCTTCTTTGCGAACGGCGCAACCACGCCGTCCTTCAAGGTGACGGTTCGCACCGTGCGAATGGATAACACCATCCTGAACCTGACCCTGGACGTTGACGGCCAGCTGCTGCGCTACAGCCACGGCCCGCAGGCGGTGCAGATCATGAACTGGCCGGGGCCGGGCGGCACCAACCAGGTCCGCATGCAGCTGGGGCTGGCGAACGGCAGCACGGCGACGCTGACGACCAACGGGTCTTGGGCGCTCAACCGCTTCTTTGATAAGGCGAGCACCAGCCCGGGTGCGGGCAGCCTGAGCCGTCAGGCCACCTTCAACGTCGACGGCCATCAGGTCACGCTGGAGTTTGCGCCAAACAGCATTCGTAACCCGTTCCAGCTTCCCCGTTTTTCATGCCCATAACCGCAAGGACAGCCGTATGACGAATACCCCTGCGATGAACCGCTACAGCTGGTACGGCAAGTTACCCAGCGCCGGAGATTTTTTGCAGCGCCGCTTTCCTGACACTTTACAGCGCCAGTGGTCACACTGGTTCCAGGTCGGCCTTCTGGCCTGGCAGCAGGAAGAGCAGCGCAGCGGCGAACGCCAGTTTCACAAAGCGCCGGTCTGGAATTTTGTCGTACCGCCCATGCTGGGCAGCCAGATGATCCAGATGGGCTGCCTGCTGCCCGGCCGGGACAGCGTGGGCCGACAATACCCGGTTTGCCTTCAGCTAAGCTTCTCTCCGTCAGAATGGTCGACCAGCCTGCTGAGCCAGGCCGAAAGCTGGTACCAGCAGATTGGGCGCCTGGGGCTGCACGCGGTGCGCAACAGTTTTTCCGCCTCACAGCTGGATGAAATGCTGATGACCATTCCGGCGCCGCAGCCCGTCGAGCCGCAAAAGCGCTCCGACATCCTGGATGTGATTGGCTATGACGAGGACGGCCAGAACACGCTGGGCTGGCCTCAGGCGGCCGAGTGTTTTGATCCGCTGCGCCAGACCAGCTACTGGTGGACCAACCGCTGCGACGGTTACCCGCTTTACACCCACGTGCACAGCGGCAACTTTACCGGGCAGCTTTTCACCCTGCTGTTCGACCCGGCAGGCGGCGCCCGCCCGGGACGTCACGGTCTCTATCCGCCCATGTTTGAATAAGCAGGGATCTCATGAACATCGAAGAATTTCTCGCGCCGATAAGCGCCGACAGGCCCTGCGGCGAAAACCTGGAGTACGACGCTGACTTCCAGGCAATGAGTCAGGCAAGCCTTGGGAAAGCGGAACAGCAGTTTGGCGACACCATTATCCCGGCAGAGCCCGCGGACTGGAACACGGTCGAAAAATATGCCACCGGCCTGCTGACCCGCACCAAAGATCTTCGCGTCCTGCTGGCGTTAACCCATGCCTGGACGCGCCGCCGCGGGCTTGCGGGCTACGCGGACGGGCTGCTGCTGGTGCAGGAGGCCATCGCCCGTTACTGGGAGCCGCTCTATCCGCTGCTGGAAGAGTATGGCGAAACCGACCCGTTCTACCGCATTAACGCCCTGGCAGGGCTGAGCGATAAATCCGACCTCACCGTCGCCGTGCGAAACGCCTCGCTGCTGCGTTCAAACGGCGATGAAATCTCGCTCAAGGATGCCCAAGCGCTTCTGGACGGCAGCAAGACGGAGTGTCCGGACTATCCCGGCGGGCGTCCACGGCTGATTGACGAGCTTTCTCGCGGCAACCAGCCGGGAACCGCCACGGTTATCGTCATTAACGAACGGCTGCTGGCCATTCGCGAGCTGCTTACCGGGCATCTTGGTGAAAGCGGCGTGCCCGAGATGGAGCAGCTGCTGAAAACCGTGGGGCTGGTGGCGAGCGCCTGTCAGGTAACCGACATCAGCACGCTGCTGCCGAACCGTGAGGCGCAGGCCCAAACGCAGGCCGCGCCGCAACCGGCGGCCGCGCAGCCCGTTCAGCCGGTCGCCGACTGGCGCAGCGTGCAGGTCACCAGCCGCGCCGACGCGCAGCTGATGCTGGAAAAAGCGAAGCAGTATTTTGCGCAGTACGAACCGAGCCACCCCGCGCCGCTGATGATTGAACGGGTGCAGCGGCTGTCAGAACTTAACTTTATGGACATTATTCGCGACCTGGCGCCAGACGGCGTTAACCAGCTGGAAAACATCTTTGGGCGCCGCGAATAGCGCGTCCAGGCATTATGACGACAGGCATGGAGCCTGCCGTTTCACCTTCACCGCGCATCTTTGATGGAGAACATCATGGCAATGAGTAACAGTGGGCAGAAATTCATCGCACGTAACCGTGCCCCCCGCGTGCAGATCGAGTACGACGTAGAGATCTACGGTGCAGAACGTAAAATTCAGCTGCCGTTTGTGATGGGCGTCATGGCCGATCTGGTCGGCAAACCGGTGGAAAACCTGCCGGCCGTCGACGAGCGTAAATTCCTCGAAATCGACATCGACAACTTTGACGAACGCATGAAGGCGCTGAAGCCGCGCGTGGCGTTCCAGGTGGATAACACCCTGACCGGCGAAGGCAAGCTCAACGTCGATCTGACCTTCGACAGCATGGACGACTTCCTGCCGGACGCGGTGGCGCGCAAGGTCGAGCCGCTGAACAAGCTGCTGGAAGCGCGCACCCAGCTCTCTAACCTGCTGACCTATATGGACGGCAAAAACGGTGCGGAAGAGCTGATCGCTAAAATTCTGCAGGATCCGACGCTGCTCAAATCCCTGAGCCAGTTGCCGAAAAATGACGAAAGTGCGAAAGGTAGCGAGGAATAATCGATGAGCAACCAGACTCAACAACACGAGCAGCAGGCGGGTCAGGCGTTCAGCCAGGATGAATTCAGCGCGCTGCTGAACAAAGAGTTCCGCCCGAAAACCGACCAGGCGCGTTCCGCCGTAGAAAGCGCGGTGAAAACCCTGGCGCAGCAGGCGCTGGAAAATACCGTCACCTTCTCGAACGATACCTACCGCACCATTCAGAACCTGATTGCCGGTATCGACGAGCAGCTCTCGCAGCAGGTGAACCAGATCATTCACCACGACGAGTTCCAGAAGCTGGAGAGCGCCTGGCGCGGCTTGAGCTACCTGGTGAACAACACTGAAACCGACGAGATGCTGAAGATCCGCTTTATGAGCATCTCCAAGCAGGAGCTGGGCCGCACCCTGAAGCGCTACAAGGGCGTGGGCTGGGACCAGAGCCCGATCTTCAAGAAAATCTACGAGCAGGAGTACGGTCAGTTCGGCGGCGAGCCGTTTGGCTGCATCGTGGGCGACTACTACTTCGACCACAGCCCGCAGGACGTTGAGCTGCTGGGAGAAATGGCGCGCATCGGCTCTGCGGCGCACTGTCCGTTCATCACCGGTACCGCGCCGGGCGTGATGCAGATGGAGTCCTGGCAGGAGCTGGCCAACCCGCGCGACCTGACCAAAATCTTCCAGAACACCGAATACGCCGCCTGGCGTTCGCTGCGTGAATCTGAAGACGCCCGCTACCTGGGCCTGGTGATGCCGCGCTTCCTGTCGCGCCTGCCGTACGGCATTCGCACCAACCCGGTCGACAGCTTTGACTTTGAAGAGCAGACCGACGGCGCGAACCACAACAGCTACTCGTGGGCGAACGCCGCCTACGCGATGGCCGCCAACATCAACCGCTCCTTCAAAGAGTACGGCTGGTGCACCTCGATTCGCGGCGTGGAGTCCGGCGGGGCGGTAGAGAACCTGCCGTGCCACACCTTCCCGAGCGACGACGGCGGCGTGGACATGAAGTGCCCGACCGAAATCGCCATCAGCGACCGCCGCGAAGCCGAGCTGGCGAAAAACGGCTTTATGCCGCTGGTTCACCGCAAAAACTCCGACTTTGCCGCCTTCATCGGCGCGCAGTCCCTGCAAAAACCGGCCGAGTACCACGACCCGGATGCCACCGCCAACGCGCGTCTGGCCTCCCGCCTGCCTTACCTGTTCGCCTGCTGCCGCTTTGCCCACTACCTGAAGTGCATCGTGCGCGACAAAATCGGCTCCTTCCGCGAGCGTGAAGAGATGGAGCGCTGGCTGAACGACTGGGTGATGAACTACGTGGACGGCGACCCGGCGAACTCCTCCCAGGAGACCAAGTCCCGCAAGCCGCTGGCGGCTGCGGAAGTGCAGGTGCAGGAGATTGAAGACAACCCGGGCTACTACGCCGCGAAGTTCTTCCTGCGTCCGCACTACCAGCTGGAAGGTCTGACCGTTTCCCTGCGTCTGGTTTCTAAACTGCCGTCGCTGAAGACGAAGGATGCGTGATGATAGCTGCCGGTCCGTAAGGGCCGGCACTATGACGCGTAATATGAAACAGATAATGAATTTAAAGGGAAATTGTTGATGAAAAAATTCATTATCTATTTCATCGCTTATTTATTGCTTTTGATGTCGGCAATGGTGTTTTTTACCGCATGCGGTTACTACCTGTTAATCTTTGACTGGCAACAGGGGGGGTTGAGAGCGATGTTGCACGGGCTTTTGCTTGTCGGATGTATTGCTCTTGCGATGTGCATATACGCTACCGGTGAGAAAATCAAAAAGTGTTGTTAATCCTTCACTGACCACGTTTAGTTATGCTGAAAGAGAAATCTAATCTGGAGCAGGAGAAACAATGAAGTTACTTACCCTACATGTTTTGCTGTTTACCGGTCTATTGGGAGCGACGCCATTATGGGCTGCTAATGGCCAGAATGACTCATCAAATCTTCTACGCGACCCTAATACACTGTCCCGTAATGATGTACAAATGAGCGGGGAAAAGTTTCTTTCAGCGTGGCTCGCAAAAGATAACGAACAGGAGCAGCTTAAAGCGAATATGTATCTGCTTGGGGTAATGGATGCGACGGAGGGTAAATCCTGGTGTGGATATACGGTCGCATTGCCCGGTTCATTACGAGAGAGCATTTACAGCTATTTCAAAAAATTGCCTGAAAACCGTAAGAAAGAACCTGCAGCATTGTTAATCACCGAGGCTCTGGCACAGGATTTACCGTGCAAAAAAGGAGTTCAATCATGAAACCGTTGTATGCACAGTTAAAAGCACAACATTACTCCTCTAACGAATCGCGGCCGGGTTATGTCCCTCGGGATGATCTCTTTAACGAAATAGGTTACGACGCAAGCGTGCTCATTAAGTCTAATCCGGGGTATATGAATACTTGCGCAGTGCGAATGAGCCTTGCTCTCTTAAAGTGTGATGTTAAATTTGAAGGGCGTTTGGCTATAAAGAGTGGGCCATATAAGGGTAAAAAACTTGAACCTGGTGCGAAGCTTTTGGCTGATCAGCTCTATAAAGCGAGTGTGTTTGGCAAGGCAGAAATCTATACTGATATTCGAGAGGCAGGTCAAAAACTCCGTAACCGCAAAGGTGTGATTTTCTTCAACCGTATAACTAATTATAACGGTGGACACATCGACCTATTAGAACCGGTAGGGGATAATATGATGCAGTGCAATTCCGATTGTTACACCGACTGTAAAGAGATTTGGTTCTGGGAACTGAGATAGCGCTATACCGTAAAAAGATATCGCCATGTTTAAAAAAATACTTTATCTGTTTCTTTTTCTGACTAGTTGCTCATCTTATTCTGCTAATACGGGCCTTCAATTCTTCCATCAACAAACTTACAGACAGGTGATGAAAGATTACGTTCTGGCACGCTGTCTTGCAGAGGTGGCAGACGACGGTGGCCAGTTTTCTGCTGATGCAGGGCTCAGCGCAAGCGCACTTCTGGAGTGGATGCCCTTCGATGTTGAAAATGGCATGGGGAAAATTGAGGCTGTGATAAATAAATATAAAGACGAAAAGAACAGCTTTCACTCTGAACGTTCACAAAAAATCAAAGGCGTAACGTTAAATTGTCTCCGTCTTTATCATAGCGACGAATTGAATAAACTGGTTCCTCAGGTAATAGTTGGCGATCCTGACCGCACCTGGATTCAGGATAACCCGCAGTAGTAAAAGACTTCACATTCCTTCTTTTCATTCAGAGGGAATGTAAGACTGTCAAATGACACGGGTCATTTGATGTGAGGCAGAGGTAAAATATGGACGGTTTTATTCAGCCCCATGCTTTCCTGTTTGCCATATAAGTGCTTTTTCGAAAGCAATATTGTTCATCCACGAAGAGTAGATATTATGGCTATTGATATGTTTCTGAAGGTCGAGGGTGTTACGGGCGAATCTAAAGATTCTAACCACACCGGCTGGACTGATATTACCTCCTTCTCCTGGGGCGCTTCCCAGCCAGGTAATATGAGCGTTGGCGGTGGCGGCGGTGCCGGTAAAGTTAACTTTAACGACCTGCACGTTAACGCCCTGATCGACAAATCCACCACCGCTATCCTGAAGCACTGCGCCAGCGGTAAACACCTGACCAAAGTTGAACTGTCCGTCTGTAAAGCCGGCGGCCAGCAGGTGGAATACACCCGCATCACGCTGGAAGATGTGCTGGTGACCTCTGTTCAGTACACCGGTGCAGACAACGGCGATACCGTTGGTGTGACCTACGCGTTCCAGGCTGCGAAAGTGAAACAGCAGTACTGGGAGCAGACCACTGCCGGTGGTAAAGGTGCTGAAAGCAGCGCTGGCTGGAACATCAAAGAGAACAAAGAAGCGTAATCGCATGTGTGGCCGGGGAGTTTTCCCCGGTCATTATCAACCGGGAAGGAAGATAGCATGGCAAGTTTGCAGGAAGGAGGCGCCCGTCCTCTCACCATTGGCGAAATAGCACTGGCGCGCTCGGTTTTTGGTGACGCAATAAAGTACTCAGAAGTGAAAGTCCATAATAAAAGCTATTTGCCATTTAATATGCAGTCGACAGATGTCGCGATGACCCCCAACGGTGAGCTCTATTTTCGCGAGCCGCATTATCGGGATGACTTTTCAATAGAAGTTCCGCGATATAAACACTGGTTTATTCACGAAATGGTGCATGTATTGCAGCATCAGATTGGAATGAATGTTCGAACCCGAGGGGCATTCAGTTGGGCAGCAAGTTATAATTATTCTCTGCCCCCCGATAAAAAACTATCGGACTTTGGTATGGAGCAGCAGGCTTCTATCATTTCAGATTTTTATTATCTGATAAATTACGGTCTGGGTGATTTCCGAAACATCGCAGGTTTTGAGGGAATTATCGGACCCGACCTGAAGGATAAATACCTACCGGTGTTATCGTTGTTTATTCAAAATCCTAAAGATCGGCGGGTATGGTTATGAAACAGTTACTCAGTGTTGTAGCAATCGCATTAACGGTGAGTGCCTGTGTCTCTCATCCTGCACAATATCAGTCGCTTTCGGTTACGCTAAAGAACAACGAACCCTGCTTTGCTATTCCCGCTATCTCCGGGTTAGACGCGCCTGTCACCAGCCATTCGCCCACCATAATGAAACGCGCGGGAAATGAATGGAAAGCGATATCGCCGCCGTCAACGTTTAGCCCTGAGGTGACGTTAACGACCCAACAGTGTCACCAGTGGAAGGGGATTGCGTGGCAAGCCGGAGAATATGATGTTGCTCTGAAAGTGTCAGGGAAAAACGATTCTATTCGCTATGCTGCCCGTTTCACCTTACAAGAAGATCCTTCAGGCCAGTTTAAGCTTACGCAGACTGAATAGAATGTGTTAACCCCCAAACGCCGCCGTTTTCACCCCCGAGAGCGGCAGCGTTTGAGCGCTAATCATACCAGCAGGAATACGCCATGCGATTCACGATTATTTCTACGAAACCCGGTCATCAGCCGCCGCAGAGCAGCTGTGATTTTTATGCCCCGGGCGGCACCATTGGGCGCGGTACGGATAACAATCTGGTGTTGCCGGACAATGACCGCACCATCTCGCGCCTGCAGGCCATTGTTCACGTTGACGCCAATGGTGAATGCCGTGTCACCAACCGTGGCAGCGTCACCCGCGTGGTATTGAATGATATTCCGCTGGAGCGGGGGCGTCAGGTTGAACTGCAGGATGGCGACATTCTCGGTATTGACGACTACCGTATCGAAGTGGCTGAGCTTATCCACGACACGCAGCCCGTCAGCCGTATGGCGGCCAGCATGCAGCAGCAGGCGCGTCCGGCAGCCGCATCCGCGCCCGCTCCGCAGCCGAAACCGGCCAGTGCTGCACCGCGCGGAAAAACCGAGCCGACCGCCGTGCCAACGGAAATCTGGGATAGCCTGATGCAGGAGTTCTCCATCTCCGACAGCATCTCAAGCAACCGCACAAAGCCGCAGCCTGCGGCGTCGCACGACCCGTTCTCTCAGCCTGCGGCCCCGGAGCGTAACGCCGAAGATCCGCTGGCGATGTTCAACGACAGCGATCCCACGCTTGAGCGTAAGCATGTCGACCCGGACACGCTGTTCAGCGACGAAGCGTTGTTCAAAAAAGAGAGCATTTTCGACGACGTTACCCCGTCAACGCTGGTGCAGCCGGGCGAGACGAACCCCGTTAAGCCAGAGGAAGAGGCGGCGGATGAGCTCGATCCGCTGGCGCTGTTTGGCGGTAAGGCCAGCGCGCCGGCCGCGCGAAATGACGACCCGCTCGGGCTGATGGGCGGCGCGCCGTTAACCCATCCGGATGACGTGATTGACGATAAGCCTGCGCCAGTGTCGGAACCTGAGCAGGAAGAGGACGTGCTGGCCGATTCCCCGCTGTTCGCTCCTGAGCCGCAGGAAGAACCGCGTGCTGAAGAAGAGCCCGCGCGCCCGGATTACGCCGGCTTTACCCTGCCTACGCCACAGGCCGTTGCGCGCAGCAGCGCGCAGGCGCCGAAGGGCCGCCTGCGCATCGACCCGGTCAATAACGCTGCCTCTCCAACCGCCACGGCAAACAGCGGTGAGAAGGGCGACGTGCTGCAGGGTGAGCTGCTGGAGGCGCTGCTGGAGGGGATGGGGCTGAGCGAAATGCAGCCCGTTCCGCAGTTTGACCGCGAAAACATGCGTCAGCTGGGACAGATCCTCGGCATGTTCTCCCAGGGGACCGTGGCGCTGCTCTCCTCGCGTTCTATCCTCAAGCGCGGCGTAAAAGCCGACATGACCATGGTGCTGGACGACGCCAACAACCCGTTCAAGCTGTTGCCAACCGGGAAAACCGTCCTGATCCAGATGTTCGGCACCCCGATGCCGGGCTTTATGCCGCCAACAAAGTCCGTGCGCGACGCGCTGATCGATCTGCAGGCGCACCAGCTGGGGATGATCTCCGGCATTCGCGCCATTATCGCCGCGATGCTGCAGTCCTTTAACCCGGAGCAGCTGGAAGAGCAGGCGAAGCAGAACGGCATGACCTCGCGTCTGGCGCTGCCGGGCAGCCGCAAAGCCGCCCTGTGGGACTATTTTGTTCGCAGCTATGGCGAGACGGCGGGCGAGACGGCGGGCGAGATTGAGGATGACTTCCACACCCTCTTCGGCGAGGCCTTCCTTCATGCGTATGACATGGAGGTGAATCAGTACAAAGACTCACAGAGCGGATCGGAAGACAAATGAATATCGCAACGGCTTCTCTCTCCCGCCAGGGGACGCGCGCCAGCAACCAGGATCAGACGGGAGAAACCATTGGGGAACGTTCAGCCTGCTTTGTCGTCTGCGACGGCATCGCGGGGCTGCCGGGCGGTGAGGTGGCTGCCGAGCTGGCCCGCAACAGCATTATCTCCCGCTTCGATGGCGACAAACATCTTAATGCGCAGCATATCCGCGACTACGTGCAGACCGCGAACCGCACCATTCTCAGCGAACAGCAGGCCGTTCAGGACTATCGCCGGATGGGCACGACGCTGGTCAGCCTGTTCATTGACCGGGATTACGGGCTGGCCTACTGGGCGCACGCCGGAGACAGCCGCCTCTACCTCTTCCGTCGGGGATGGCTGTGGCATGTGACCACCGACCACAGCCTGGTGCAGCAGATGAAGGATGCCGGGCACCAGACCGACAACCTGAACAGCAACCTGCTCTATCTGGCGCTGGGAATTGAAAACGGCGGGCCGGAAGCGAGCTACAGCGACGTGGTGCAGGTGGAGGACGGCGATGCGTTCTTGCTCTGCACCGACGGCTTCTGGCACGGCGTCAGCGAAGAGCAGATGAAGCAGTCGCTGCATATGGTCAATACGCCGCAGGAGTGGCTGACCTTAATGAACCAAATCATTCAAAAGAATGGCGAGCAGGAGGGGAATGCGCAGGATAACTATACCGCCCTGGCGGTATGGATGGGCAACCCTCAGGACACCACTTTGCTGCACACCCTCTCTGACGCAGCACAATTTCTTCCCTGCGGGACTGATTAGACACACAAGGAACGATATGAAACTTTGGCTATCGGGTTTGGCACTTCTGGCGGCGACCTCTACCGCGCAGGCTGAGAATTTCCGCATCGTGCAGTCTCCTGCGCAGAAGCTGGATATCTGGATCGACAACATCAAAGACAACACGCCGCAGAGCTGGTGTAAGCCAGAGGTGGCGCTGCGCATCGTGGCGAACGGCAAGAAAGACGTCTCCGTGCTGGAGAACTTTGTGCCGCGTCTTGGCTCGCTGCTGGAACACCAGTGCAGCAAAGTGAGTAAACTCAGCTGGACGCTCAACGATCCGGCGGGGACCCTGCTGGCGCAGGGCACGGCAGGCAAAGCCCAGGACTGGGCGCTGGTGGTGAAACAGGAGCAGGCCGCGCCTGCTGAGACCGTCACCGCAGCCACCGCCAGCGGCGCGCTGCTGCCGCCGGACCAGGACGTGGCTTCCCGCACGGTTGCCGCGGACCGCACGCCGTGGCAGGAGTTTACCCTTCAGGACGGCTGCCACCTGCGCACCTTCTGGGAAGGGGGCGCGTCTGCACCGGCGCTCTTTATTCCCGATTCTGAGACCACCCGCTGCGGTAACGGCAGCTGGCTGAGCGGGCACACCGTCGTGTCGCTGTCCCGCAGCGGCGGACAAAAAGAGATGGCGGTGACCTACATTCATGGCTTCCCGGTGACCGGTCTGAATCAAAGCGCCGATCCGGAAAAAGCGCTGATCACCTCCGTTAACAAAGAGCGCATGGTCTTCAGCACGCCAGACAGCGACCAGAGCTGGATGATTCTGCCTTACGATAACGCCCTGAACAGCTGGAAGAGCAACGGCACCGTGGCGGTGGAGATTTCCCGCGAGACCGCCAGCGATGACGCAAAACTGCAGGCGCGCATCGCGGCGGTGAAAAAAACGTGGAGCGCCTGGGTCGCACCTGGCGCTCCGCTGAATATCGTGCTGATTGACACCCTGCGTCCTCAGCTGCGCGATCCGGCCGTCGGCGCATGGCGCGCGGCGAATTAAGGAGTGGCGATGAATACGCTCTATCAACACCTGGCGGGTGAGTCGCTCAGCGACGCGCTGGCGCGCCTTGAAGCTGACATCAAAGCCCGTCCGGCGGATGCCGATCTTCGCGCCGCGTTCGTGCAGTTTTTAATCCTCAGCGGCAACTGGACCCGCGCGCTGACCCAGCTGAAAAGCTGGCTGGCGCTGAAGCCGCAGGCGAAACCCACCGTCACGCTGCTGGAGCAGTCCATCCAGGGCGAGCTGCAGCGCGCGCAGGTGATGGCGGGACAGGCGCGTCCGGCCATGCCTGAAACCCAGTGGCCGTGGCTGACGACGCTGGCCGCGGCGCTTGGCGAGGAGGGCGAACGCGCGCAGGCGTTGCGCCTGGAAGCCCTTGAACAGGCGCAGGCCTACCCCGGCCACATCACCCTCGAAAACGAGGAGACGCAGGCCTTCGACTGGCTGATGGACGGCGATGCCCGTCTCGGCCCGGTGTGCGAAACCCTCGTCAACGGCCGCTATTTCTGGCTGCCGCTTAACGCTATCGCGGAGATCCGTTTCCAGGCGCCTGCCAGCGTGACCGATCTGGTCTGGCGTCACGCGCTGGTGCGCCTGACCGACGGGACGGAGCAGGTGTGCCAGATCCCGGCGCGTTATCCGTTTGCAGCCGATGCTTCGGATGCGGTCAAGCTGGGCCGCACCACCGACTGGCAGCCGCTCGATGACGACGGCACCCTTTACACAGGTATGGGCCAGAAGGCCTGGCTGAGCGAGCGGAGCGAAAGCCCGCTGCTGTCGTTAGGCCTCGTGACGTTTGCGACGGATGACGCCGATGAGTAATCCCGCTGGCGAAGGCGATCTGCTGCGCAGCGGCTGGCAAGCCCGCAGCAAGCAGGAGAAGGTGGGGGCGCGCGACAAAATGCAGCCCTCGCTGCTCGATCGCCTCACCGATAACGACCCGGAAAAAAAGCGCGAGTCGGTCAACAGCAATCTGATCACCCACGCCGCCCTGCGCCGCAGCGTCCTGCGGGATCTGCAGTGGCTGTTTAACACCATCAATCACGACGCCTCCGGCGATTTGAGCGCCTTGCCGCACGTGAGCCGTTCGGTGGTTAACTTCGGCGTCGCGCCGCTGGCCGGAAAAAGAATGTCGGACATCGAATGGCACGACATTCAGCGCAAGCTCACCGAGGCCATCATCAATTTTGAACCGCGCATTTTGCCGCAGGGGCTGCAGGTCCGCTGCGTGTCGGATACCTCCTCGCTGGATCTGCACAACGTGCTCTCCATCGAGATCAAAGGGCGTTTGTGGTGCGTGCCTTACCCGCTGGAGTTTCTGTTTCGTACCGATGTCGATCTGGAAAACGGCCATTTTGAACTGAAAGATGCGGGGTAATCATGGAAAGTAAACTGCTCGAATACTACAACCGTGAGCTGGCCTACCTGCGCGAAATGGGGGCCGAGTTTGCCGAACGCTATCCCAAAGTCGCCGGACGGCTGGGCATGCGCGGCATCGACGTGGCGGACCCGTATACCGAACGCCTGATGGAAGGGTTCGCCTTTCTGACTTCCCGCGTGCAGATGAAAATGGACGCGGAGTTTCCGCGCTTCTCCCAGCGTCTGCTGGAGATGATTGCGCCGAACTATCTCGCGCCCACGCCGTCGATGGCCATCGCGGAGATTGCGCCCGACAGCAGCCGGGGCGACCTGAGCAAGGGCTTCATCGTGCCGCGCGGTACCATGATGGACAGCCTGGCGCTGAAAAAAACCGGCGTCACCTGCAGCTATACCACGGCGCACGAGGTCAACCTGCTGCCGCTGAAGATCGACAGGGTCGAGCTGGGCGGCGTGCCCGCCGATCTGCCGCTCGCGCAGCTGGGCCTGAGCCAGCGGCAGATCGGCAGCGCCCTGCGGATCCGCATCGCCTGCGACGGTCCGCAAAATCTCGGGCATCTGGATTTCGACCGTCTGGAATTTTTCCTCGCCGGTCCGGACATTGAAGCGCTGAAGCTGCTGGAGCTGGTGATGGAGCACCACGCCGGGATCGTCTGTCAGACGGTCGGCCCGCAGCCGCAGAGGCAGCTGCTGGCGTCGGTCGCGCTGCGCCAGGAGGGCTTTGAGCCTGACCAGGCGCTGCTTCCGGACGATCTGCGTAACTTTGACGGCTATCGCCTGCTGCAGGAGTATTTCGCGTTTCCGGCGCGCTTCCGCTTTATCAGCCTGAGCGGCCTGGGCAGTCTTATCCAGCGCTGCGAGGGTGAAAAAGCCTTCGACATCTTCATTCTGCTGGACAAGTCGGATGAACAGCTGGAGCGCGTGGTCGATGCCAGCCATCTGGCGCTGCACTGCACGCCGGTGATTAACCTGTTCCCCAAGGTCGCGGCGCGTCAGAAGCTGAACGAAGGCCAGCATGAATACCATCTGGTGGTCGATAACATCCGGCCGCTGGATTATGAAATCTATGCGGTAAAAAAAATCTATGGCAGCGCGGACGGCCAGCGCGATGACCGGACGTTTCGCCCTTTCTGGAGCACCTGGAGCGGCGATGCGGGCAACTACGGGGCCTATTTCTCGCTGCGCCGTGAACAGCGCGTGCTGTCCGAGCACGCCCTGCGCTACGGCACCCGCACCGGCTATATCGGCTCGGAGGTCTTCGTCTCGCTGGTGGATGAACAGCACGCCCCCTGGCAGGAAAACCTGCGCCATATCTCTGCCGACGTGCTCTGCACCAGCCGCGACCTGCCGCTAATGCTGCAGCAGGAGCTCGGGCAGTTCATTATGGCCGACTCCATGCCGGTGAAATCGCTTACCCTGCGTAAGGGGCCGACGCCGCCACGCCCGGCGCTGGCCGAAGGGTTCAGCACCTGGCGGCTGATCAGCCAGCTGCAGATGAACTACCTCAGCCTGATGGACAGCGAAAACGAAGAGGGCGCGGCCGCCCTGCGCCAGCTGTTAGGGCTGTACGCCAGCCTGGCCGAAACGCCCGTTGCGCGCCAGGTCGACGGGGTGCGCCACTGCGTGCTGGAGCCGGTTCACCGCCGCGTGCCAGAACCCGGCCCGGTGGTTTTCGCACGCGGGATCGGCATTACCCTGACGGTAGACGAGCGTGCTTTTTCCGGCGCCAGCCCGTGGCTTTTTGGCAGCGTGATGGAGCGTCTCCTGGCACGTCTGGTCTCCATCAACAGCTTTACGGAGTTCACCCTGAAAAGTCAGCAGCGCGGCGAGATTGGCTACTGGGCCCCGCGCATGGGTAAAAGGGCGCTGATATGAGTGACGCCGCCACTGCACCGCTGCGCGTGCATCGCCTGACGAAGCTGCCGGAAGCGTTCTGGAACGGGGTTCGCGAGACGCCCTGGCGCTACGACCTGTTTCAGCTGTTGAGGCGCATTGATGCCCAGGGCGGCGAGCGCTACCCGCTGGGGCGCGCGCCGCTGCCGAAATTTGAGCCGCTGCGCATCGGCCAGCAGCCGTCGATGAGCTTTGCGCCGTCGACGCTGGCCGACGTCCGCCTGCGGGAAGAGAGCGGGCTGCACGAGGTGTCTATCCTCAGCTTCGGCCTGTTCGGCCCGAACGGCCCGCTGCCGGTCCACATGACCGAATACGCCCACGAGCGTATTCATCATCATCAGGACTCCAGCCTCAGCGCGTTTGCCGATCTGTTCCATCACCGTCTGGCGCTGCTGTTTTACCGCGCCTGGGCGGACGCGCAGCCCACCGTCTCCCTGGATCGCGCTGATAACAGGCGCTTTGAGGGGTACCTGGCGTCGCTGATTGGCATGGGGCAGCCGGGCCAGATGGACAAGGGCAGCCTGAGCGCGCATGCCCGCTTTACCCACGCTGGGCACCTGACCCGCCACGGACGGGATCCGGAAGGGCTGGAGAAGATCCTGTGCAGCTATTTTAAGGCGCCGGTCAGGCTGGTGAGCAACGTGCCGCAGTGGATGCCGCTCTCCACGCGCGAGCAGGCGCAGCTGGGCGCAGGACGCCGCATGCCGCGCATGGGGGAGTCCGCCTTTCTCGGCGTCGCCGTCCGCGACGTGCAGCATAAGTTCCGCATTGAGATTGGCCCGCTGAGCGCGGAGGAGTACAACCGCTTTCTGCCGGGCGAAGCGTGGGTCACGGAGCTGCGCGACTGGGTGCGTCAGTACGCCGGGGTAGAGTTTGAATGGGAAACGCGGGTGATCCTGCGCGAAGACGCGGTACAGGGCACCGCGCTCGGCGGTGCCGGGCGATTGGGCTATAACACCTGGCTGGGTCTTCAGCCGCAGCCCGTCCCGCGTGGCGATCTGGTGTATCGCGCAGAGCGGTAATCCTTCCGTATACCGAATCATTGTTAATGGAAACTAACATGTCAGAAATTAGCCGTGCCGTGCTCTTCGGCAAACTGGATACGCTGTTATTTACCTCGCTGGAAAGCGCGACCGCCTTCTGCAAGCTGCGCGGTAACCCGTACGTTGAGCTGGTGCACTGGCTGCATCAGCTGATGCAGCAGCAGGATGGCGATCTGCAGCAGGTCATTCGCCACTTTGCCCTCGACGAGCAGCAGCTGACGCGCGATATCGTGGCCGCGCTGGATGCGCTGCCGCGCGGGGCGAGCTCCGTTTCCGATCTCTCCGAACATATCGACAGCGCCGTAGAGCGCGCCTGGGTCTATGGCTCGCTGAAGTTTGGCGTCAGCCGCATTCGCGGCGGCCATCTGCTGATCGGCCTGCTGAAAACGTGGAACCTGGCTAACGTGCTGAAAAGCATTTCGGCGCAGTTCACCCGCCTTAACGTCGAGGTGCTGATCGAGCAGTTCGATGCTATTTGCGCCAACAGCAAAGAGACCCAGCAGGCCGCTGCCGCCGTCGACGCACCGGCGGGTGCGGTACCGGCGGCGCAGGGGACGCTGGCCCAGTACGGCCAGGACCTGACCGCCCGCGCCCGTGAAGGGAAGATTGACCCGGTTGTCGGGCGCGACGAGGAGATCCGCCAGATGGTGGATATCCTGATGCGTCGACGCCAGAACAACCCGCTGCTGACCGGTGAAGCCGGGGTCGGGAAAACGGCGGTGGTAGAAGGGCTGGCGCTGCGCATCGCCGACGGCGACGTGCCTGAGCCGCTGCAAAATATTCAGCTGTGGCTGCTGGATATCGGCATGCTACAGGCAGGCGCGGGCATGAAGGGCGAGTTTGAGGCCCGGCTGCAGGCGCTTATTAACGAAGTGCAGTCCAGCGCCACGCCGATTATTCTGTTTATTGATGAGATCCACACCCTGATTGGCGCAGGCGGCCAGCAGGGAACCGGCGATGCGGCGAACCTGCTGAAGCCCGCGCTGGCGCGCGGCCAGCTGCGCACCATCGGCGCCACCACCTGGGCGGAATACAAAAAGTACATTGAGAAAGACCCGGCGCTGACCCGCCGTTTCCAGACGGTGCAGGTGCACGAGCCGGACGAAGCGAAGGCCATTCTGATGCTGCGCAGCACCGTGTCGCCGCTGGAGACCCACCACCAGGTGCTGCTGCTCGACGAAGCGGTCAGCGCGGCGGTGAAGCTGTCGCATCGCTACATCCCGGCGCGCCAGCTGCCGGATAAAGCCGTTGCGCTGCTCGACACCGCCTGCGCCCGCGTGGCGGTCAGCCAGAGCGCGCCGCCTGCGCAGCTGGAGGACTGCCTGCGCCATCTTGCGGCGCTCGACGTGGAAATCGAGATAGCGGAACGCGAAGCGCGGGTGGGTGCCGGTGACGTCGAACGCGTGACGGCTTTGCGCGGCGAGCGCGAGGCGTATGAAGCAAAACGCGAAGCCCTGGCCCAGCGCTGGGAAGAAGAGCGCGGCCTGGTGCAGGAGATTATCCGCCTGCGCGCGGCGCTGTTCGCGGCGGGTGATGAAGAGAGCGCCGGGCTGCGCGGCCAGCTGGCGGAACGGCAGCAGGCGCTGAACGCCTTACAGGGTGACGAGCCGCTGCTGTTTGCGGCGGTCGATGAAAACGTGGTTGCCGCGGTGGTCTCTGACTGGACCGGGATCCCGCTGGGCCGGATGGTGAAAAACGAGATCGACGCGGTGCTGAACCTTGCCGACACGCTGAACCAGCGCGTGATCGGCCAGCGTCACGGTCTGGATCTCATTGCCCGCCGCGTGAAAACCTCGCGGGCGAAGCTCGACGATCCCAACAAGCCGGTGGGCGTCTTTATGCTCTGCGGCCCGTCCGGGGTGGGTAAAACCGAAACCGCGCTGGCGCTCGCCGAATCCCTGTACGGCGGCGAGCAGAACGTCATCACCATCAACATGAGCGAGTTCCAGGAAGCGCACACCGTTTCCACCTTAAAAGGTGCGCCGCCGGGGTACGTGGGGTATGGTGAAGGCGGCGTGTTGACCGAGGCCGTGCGCCGCCGCCCTTACAGCGTGGTGCTGCTGGACGAAATTGAAAAAGCGCACCCGGACGTCCACGAGATCTTCTTCCAGGTCTTTGATAAGGGCTGGATGGAAGACGGCGAAGGGCGGCACATTGATTTCCGCAATACCATTATTATTCTGACGTCCAACGTCGGCACCGAGCTGATTAGCGCCATGTGCGCCGACCCTGAGCTGATGCCGGAACCGGACGCGTTAAGCGGCGCCCTGCGCCAGCCGCTGCTGGAGGTCTTCCCGCCGGCGCTGCTGGGTCGCCTGCTGGTGGTGCCGTACTACCCGCTGAGCGACGAGATGCTGGGGCAGATTGTTCGCCTGCAGCTCAGACGCATCCAGCGTCGTCTGGAAGAGAATCACAGCATTATTTCTGAGTTTGACGACAGCGTGGTGGAACAGATTGTTCAGCGCTGTACCGAGGTGGAGTCCGGAGGCCGTATGGTTGACGCTATTCTGACCAATACCTTACTGCCTCAGATGAGCCAGATCTTACTTACCGCCAGCCGCAGCGACGAGCTGTACCGACGTCTGCACGTCACCTGCGAGCAGGGCGAGTTTCACTGTCAGTTTGCCGCGTAATAATCATCAAGAGAACTGTAAAAGATGACGGATAATGATAACAATCGGACTGTCCCAAACGCGCTCCCGGTCGGGTACCGCTTCAACGAGTTTGAAATCAAAGAGGTGATCGGCGGCGGCGGTTTTGGCATTGTCTATCGCGCGTGGGATCACCAGCTCGAACGCACTATCGCTATCAAAGAATTTATGCCTTCCTCGCTCGCCGTGCGCGGCGACGACATGACCCTGGTGCTGCGCAGCGAGCGCTTTGGCAAAGCGTTCTCCGCGGGCCTGAACAGCTTCATTCAGGAAGCGCGTCTGCTGGCGCGCTTTAACCACCCGAACCTGCTGCACGTCCTGCGTTTCTGGGTGCAAAACGATACGGCCTACATGGGGACGCTGTTTTACAGCGGCACCACGCTGTCGCGCCTGCGAGAAGAAAAACCGGAGCTGATCAACGAAGCCTGGATCCGCCGCACGCTGCCGATGCTGTTTGGCGCAATCAAGACCATCCACGACGAAGGCTACCTGCACCGCGACATCTCCCTGGATAACATCCAGATCCAGGATAACGGCCTGCCGGTGCTGCTCGATTTCGGCTCAGCGCGCCGCACCATCGGCAACCTTTCTGACGAAACGGAAACCATGCTGCGCCCGGGCTTTGCGCCAATTGAGCAGTACACCGACGACAACGAAAGCGAGCAGGGGCCGTGGACGGATATTTACGCCCTCGGCGCCGTCCTGCGTACCCTGATCGTGGGCTCTCCGCCGCCGGTCAGCGTGGTGCGCTCCATCCAGGATACCTGCAAACCGCTGGTGGAAATCATGCCGCAGGGCTATTCCATTCCGCTGCTGCAGGCCATCGATCGCGCGCTGGCGCTGCACATGGAGGATCGTCCGCAGTCCATCGACGAGTTCGCCGCGCTGATCGAGATGCCGGTCGCGGGCATCAACGACGTGCTGACCGCGAAAAAGCCCGGCACGATGCTGGTACCGGTGGAAGATGAAAAACCGGCGTCGCTCCTCGACTGGCGTCGCTACAGGATCCCAGGCCTGGTAGCCGCAGGCGTGCTGGTGGGCGTTGTCGCCGGAGCGATGCTGTTCAGCGGCGGCAATGACGCGCCTGAGCAGGCTGCGCAGGCACCGACAGAGACGCGTCCAACGGAGACCGCCGCGAACGCGCCGGACGTGAAGCCAGAGACGGCGAAGGTGAGCGAGCCGGCGACGGCACAGCAGACGCCACCGCCTGCCGCGAGCCCTGTTGCGTTGGTGTATATCCGGATCCTCGATGGCGAAACGCTGAAGGTGAACGGCGAGCCTAAAGCGCTGCGCCCGGGAGCTAACGGCTATGCCTCGCTCAAGCTGCCGGCCGGTGAGGTGAAGATTGAACTGCAGGGCAACGGAAGAACGCGCGGCCAGACGCTGGATATCGCCAAGCCGGGCACCTGGCTGGTGAATCCGTAGGAATATAAACAGGAGAGATTATGGAAGTGTGCGATCTTCGAAGCCAGAGGCTTCATCCAGGGAATGCGAGAAGATTGTCTCTCCTGTTTATGCGTTTTGAATTTAATCCTAACCCGGAGAGTTGAGTTGAAGCCAACATGTGCCTCCCCATTTTTGTAAATAACAATATCGGGCGTACACAAAATAACCTCGCTCATTTAAATAGCAAATTATGGTATTTCTGGGGAAGTATGGATCTTCTCGCAATATTGCTTTATTGCGTGAATTCAGTTCGCCACGACAGAATTCCATTCATTTCTGATGCAAAAGCGTTTAGTGATTCGTTGCATTATTATGCAGGTGATGGTTTCAGCATTTTGGTCATGCTTTTTTTTGTGCTTGACTTACTTTTATTACTCTCTTTGTGTACTTCGGCCTGGTTATTCTTCAAGCGAAAGATCGGAGCGATTAAATTTGCTCTTGCGCAGGAATTATTTCGCTTGATTTCATTCAGATGTTCGGTCTCATTTTTCCCTCTTTTAGTAAGTATGTTTGATATTTCAAACATCTGGTTGAATGTAGGCTTATTTGTCACTTCAGAGTTACTGAAAATCTACTCTCTTGTTTTTTGGATGTTCAAGAGGGAAAAGCCCCTTTCTTGAATGACGCTTTATCACAGATGCGAACCCCTTTCCTGCATCGCATAAGCTAGATGGAATAAAGATTATGCTCAACCGAATTACCGTTCAGCTCCCGGTGGAGGGGCTTCTGTTCTGGAAACTGACGGGCCGCGAGGCGATGTCCGAGTCGTTCGCCCTGACGCTGACCGTGCTCGGCACGGACGCGCGCATTGACCGCAGTAAGCTGCTGGGCCAGCCTGTCACGGTAACCATCCCGACGCAGAACCTGCTGACGTCCCGCTATATTAACGGCAAGATTACCCGCGTGGCGGTGAGCGCTGTTGAGCTGACGGGCACGCGCTATGCGGTGTACCAGCTGACGGTGGAGCCGGACCTGTGGCCGATGAAGCGCGACCGTAACCTGCGTATCTTCCAGGGCCAGACGGTGCCGCAGATTGTGAAAACCCTGCTCGGTGAGCATCAGGTCAACGTTGAGGACAAACTCACCGGCAGCTACCGGGTGTGGGACTACTGCGTGCAGTATCAGGAGTCGAGCCTGGACTTCATCAGCCGCCTGATGGAGCTGGAGGGGATTGCCTACCACTTCCGCCACGAGGCGGACAAACATACCCTGGTACTCACCGACGCCGCGACGCAGCATCAGCCGTTCAGCGGCTATGAGGTCATTCCTTACCACCAGACGCCGTCGGGCGGCAGTACGGATGAAGAGGGCATCGGCCAGTGGGCGCTGGAGGACAGCGTGACGCCGGGGATTTACAGCCTCGACGACTATGACTTCCGCAAGCCGAACGCGTGGCTGTTCCAGGCCCAGCAGAACCCGGCGTCGCCGAAGCCGGGCAGCATCGACGTGTACGACTGGCCGGGACGCTTTGTGGACAAGGGGCACGGGGAGTTCTACGCCCGCATCCGCCAGGAGCGCTGGCAGGTTGAGCATCAGCAGATTCAGGCCACCGCCACGGCGGCGGGGATAGCGCCAGGTCACACCTTCACGCTGACCAACGCCCCGTTCTTCAGCGACAACGGCGAGTATCTGGTGACCGCCGCAGGCTACCACTTCGAGGAGAACCGCTACGCGAGCGGCGAGGGGGAAACCGTTCACCGCACCGATTTTACGGTCATCCCGGCGTCGGTCTCTTATCGCCCGGCGCAGTCCACGGCGTGGCCGCGCACCTACGGCCCGCAGACCGCGAAGGTGGTGGGGCCGAAGGGCGAGAGTATCTGGACGGACAAATACGGTCGCGTGAAGGTGAAGTTCCACTGGGACCGCCTGGCGAAGGGCGATGACACGAGCTCCTGCTGGGTGCGGGTGTCGAGCGCGTGGGCGGGCCAGGGCTATGGCGGGGTGCAGATCCCGCGCGTCGGCGATGAGGTGGTGGTGGACTTTATCAACGGCGACCCGGACCGTCCGATAATCACCGGCCGCGTGTACAACGACGCGAGCATGCCGCCGTGGGCGCTGCCGGCAGCGGCGACGCAGATGGGCTTTATGAGCCGGACGAAAGACGGTTCAGTCGATAACGCCAACGCCCTGCGCTTTGAGGATAAAGCGGGCGCAGAGCAGGTGTGGATCCAGGCCGAGCGTAACATGGACACCAGCGTTAAAAATGATGAAACGCACAGCGTCGGCGGCGAGCGCAGCCATTACGTGAAGAAAAACGAGCTGCATCGCGTGGAAGCGAACCAGACCCAGGCCGTGAAAGGTGGCACCGAGATCCTGACGGGCAAAGGCAAGCTGGATGCGGCGGTAGAGCAGTATGTCATTGCATCCGGGACGAAGCTGCGGCTGGTCTCCGGTGAGAGCGCCATTGAACTCAACGCTAACGGCAAGATTAACCTGATTGGCAAAGAGTTTAACTTCTTCGTGGAAGGGGATGGGTATATCACCACGGGCGGTAAGCTGCATCTAAATACCTCGGGAACCAAGCCGGGCACAACGGCGCCGGGATCGGGGCATAAAGGGGATATTGATGCGGCGGTGCAGGCATATTTCTCTCCGGATCAGGCTAAAAAATCTGCCGGTGCTGGAGTTGCCGGAGGATCGGGCAAAGCGGCACCGGCACCTGCGCAAAACAATTCAGCTGCATCAACCGGCACAGACAAAACCAGTGAATATGATTATTCGTTGCAGGACATGGTGGATAAGCAAAAGAATTTAAAGGCTAAACCTCAAAAGTGGACGCGACGAGGCTTTGTTAACGCCTCTGAAGATGATATTAAGAAATATGCAAACCCGGACAATTTCAATACTGGAACTGATAAATATCAGTTCCTGGATCTCTCCTCTTCATCAGGTGTTTCTGAAACTGATATGGCTACCTTCCTGAAAGGGAAAGGCGTACTTGAAGGTCAAGAAAAAACATATCTTGATGCAGCAAAGAAATACAATGTCAGTGAAGTTTACCTCGCCTCGCATTCTGCTCTTGAAACAGGTAACGGAGCGAGTGAACTGGCAAAAGGTGTCGAGGTCAACGGTGTAAAAGTTTATAATATGTACGGTATTGGCGCTTTAGATGGAAATGCCGTTAAAACAGGTTCCAATTATGCATATAAAATGGGATGGACTTCACCAGAAAAAGCGATAGATGGTGGTGCGAAATGGATTTCCGAAAAATACATTAATAATGCGGATTATGCCCAAAATAATCTTTATAAGATGCGATGGAACCCAGCTTCGCCAGGAACGCATCAGTATGCAACTGATGTCAACTGGGCTGTAGCCCAAACATCAAACATGAAGAAAATGTTTGATAATTTCCCTGGTGCAAACCTATCATATGATATTCCAAAATTTAAGTAATGGAACAACTTATGACTAAGAAAATTCTGAGTGTTTTCTGTTCTGTTCTGGTGCTCTGCAGTTTGAACAGTTATGCGGCGACTGCTCCAATCAATAAAGAAGTTGAAAATTCATCACGTACTCTTTTAGCAACTCCCGATTTTTCTGTGCAAATAAACAAACAGTCTGTCGCATTGGGCGACAGATGGACTAATGACATTGCAGATAAAGTTGAGTTGCCGGTTGAAGGCCGTTTTGTCGGTGAGGTTCCTTTTGACGGAACAAATTATAAATTTTTCCAGCATCAAAGGTCTGGGTTAGAAATATTTAGTTCCAACCTTTGGTGGGATAAGGCAGAGAGAAGCGTTGACGATTATATTGTGTCGCAGATTACGCTAACTGCTGCGGATGGCAAAACAGCTCGCGGAATCCATATTGGTTCAACAATAAATGAACTTAATAACGCTTACGGTAGTGGCCAGGTCGAAAATGATTCCGGAGAGCAGTGGATTTCCTATGAATTGGGTAAGAAATTGCTCTCTTTTGAGGTTAAGGACAATAAGGTTGTAAAAATAACAATGAATTACGATAATGGTTCTTCAGAGTAATTTATGACCAAAAAATATCTGGCAGCTGTATTGTTAACCGCTTTATTGACAGGCGTCGTTGAAACGTCATCGGCGCTTGAGTTATCGCAATACAATAAGCTCGATACGGTAAGTCGCATCGTTAATGACAGCGAAGTGGCTGACATTCTCAGGAAAACGCTGGGAAATCATTACCAGACCTTTATTGCTAACTTTGATTTCTTTGGCGAACCGCATACCACCGCAGGTGGCGGATTGTTTGTTGAAGGCTGGCTAAAGGATCTTTATCAGGAGAATGCGTCAGCGCTGGTCATCAATCCTGACGGTAAAATCTTTGCGGCCTGGGTGGTTCCGGAATCAAACGTTATCCATTACCAGTCCTCTGATAACACTCAGGTCATTAATGCTGATATCCAGCAGTGGGCCGCCAGATTCACAACGATGCATTTTGCAGCGAACATACGGTCAGAAGTCACGTTTGACGGGGTATGGGCTGGTGAATTCAAAAACGACTCAACGTTAACCCTGCGATTAGCTGAATCAGGCAACCGTATCACCGGGTCTTATTGTTATATCTCTCAAAGAGGAAATCGCATAGATTGCCCTGATGAGGATGAGCGTAATCTTAGCGGTACGATCGCAGGTAATCGTGCCAACGTTGAGTTCAACTCATCGTTTGGCGGCGTCGGTGGACGGGCTGTTCTGGAAATAAAAGGGAGTGAAATGGAATGGCGCTTAGTTACTCCTCCTCAAAAAGGAAATTATTATGCTCCGCTGCGTTATACGTTACGTAAAGCCGCTTCGGTTCAAAACGCGGAGACCAGAAAACTGGACACCGAAAAGTTCGATATTTCGCTGATAAACAGGTGCGGGCGTTTCGAGAGCGAATGTGACGAGATGGTTTATCTCGGCGTGCGCAAAAGCGATAACAGTACGATCTCTTTAAAGGGAAAAACGTTACGCGACTCCGCAGGTAAAATAATCGGTTCAACGTACAAGAATGGCGAGATCGCTTATACCGTGACGTATGCACCTGTGAAACTGGTTGTCAGCAAGGGCAACCGTGTTTTAGTCGAACAATCCGGTCAATGGCGTAAATAATATAAAGCCAGACAAAGGCCACCACGGATTGGCCTTTTTATTTCTCTCAATATTAATCATCCCGAGTTCACTTATGAAATACACCCTCCAGGAAGGTTCGTTTTCCCTCTTTCCTGCTGCCTGGCAGGATAACAGCATGAACATTATTCGCGATGACGAAAGCGGATTGTCCGTGGTGGTCAGCCGCGGCGCGATCCCCGATGGCAGCGACTACGAACAAGAATTCCATCGCCAGTGGGACGTGCTGCGTCCGCAGATGGGCGAAATTGCTCAGAGCGAATTCCGGAACGTAAAAGCCGGGCCTGACGGAAAAACGAACGGGCTGGAAGTTGAGACCACCTTTGACCGCAACGGGCAGCGCCTGTGGCAAAAACAGCTGGCCGTACAGACGCCGGGCAAACCGGTATTAATGATTTTTACCCTCTCGGCGCTCAGAGCCTTCACCGAAGAGGACGAGGTGCGCTGGAGCGCGCTTAAGCAGAGTCTGACGCTAAACGACAAGCGGAACGTGTAAGGCATGAGCGATAACAGCGCGGCCCGTCAGGGCGACGAGATTATTCACTCCAGCATTTTTGCTGACATCACCAGCATCGTGGCGGAAGGTGCCGCCTATGCGGTGATCGGCGCGGCGGTGGGCGCGGCCGCTTCCGTGGCGGCGCCATTATTGGGTGCAGGGGCGGCGGCCGCAGGCGTGGCGGCAATCGGCTCCAGCTGCTTGCTCAGCGGCATCATTGGCGGCGTGCTGGCAAACGTGGCGGGGATCACCGACGATATCAGCAACGCCGCGGAAGGGTTGGGCAATGCGCTTTTCCCTCCGTCGCCTGCGGGCAAAATTACCACCGGTTCGAATAACGTTCTGACGAATGCGATCCCTGCCGCGCGCGCGGCGGGAACGCTGACGCCTGCGGATACCCCTTCACCTGAGCCCCAGTCGCCCGGCAGCTTTGCCGACTACGCGGGCATGCTGCTTTCCGCCGCCGGACAGTTTGGCAGCGAAATGTGGCAGCCGAGCGTGGCCTCTGCCGCCGCGGGAACCTCGCCGCTGGAAGAAGACAAGGTGGCGTGCGAAAAACACTCCGGGCCGCAGTATCTGGCGGAAGGCTCCAAAAGCGTCTTTATCAACGGGCAGCCTGCGGTGCGCGCGAAAGATCGCACCACCTGTGAAGGCACCGTTTCCGACGACGTCTCACCAAACGTGATCATTGGCGGCGACACGCTCACGGTTCGCGATATCAAAAGCGGCAAAACCCCGGGTTTGGCGCTGGGGATGATCGCGCTTTCCCTGCTGCGCGGGCGTCCGGGCAAGATCCTGAAAAACATGCCCTGCGCGCTGGCGGCGGCCGGCGGCGGGATGCTGGCCGACATGGCCGTCAACGCCGTGTTTGGCTCCTCGCATCCGGTTCACGCCGCCACCGGCGTGAAGGTGCTGAACGACGATGACGAGCTCGACTTCTCGCTGCCGGGGCGCTTCCCGCTTCGCTGGCAGCGCAGCTACAACAGCCTGACCACCCGCGAAGGTCTGTTTGGTCTGGGCTGGGCAACCCCCTTTGACAGCTATCTGACGCTGGAAGACAACAACGCCACCTGGTTTGATGAAACCGGGCGCGAGCTGAGCTTTGAGCTGCCGCCGGTCGACCGCGCGTTTTACAGCATCAGCGAAGGCATCATTATCCGCCGCAACGAGAGCGGCGACGTGGCAATTGCCGACGATGACGGCGCGGTGTGGCGTCTGTATAAGCCAACACGGGCGAATCCCTCCATACTGCGCCTGGCCTCCCTCAGCGACGAATACGGCAACGCGCTGCTGACGGCGTGGGACGAGCACGGCAGGCTGGTCGGCCTTCACGATGAGCCGCGGGCGATAGACGTCACCCTGCGCTATGAAGATGAGCGCTTCCCGCTGCGCGTGACCGCAGCCAGCCATTTCGACGGCGACCAGGCATGGCCGCTGATGCAGTGGGGATACGACGCGCGCGGCCAGCTGGCGAGCGCGACGGATGCCTCCGGCGTGGTGACGCGTGAATACCGCTACAACGACCATGGCCTGATGGTCTGGCACCGGATGCCGGGCGGTCTGGAGAGCGAATACCGCTGGAAAAAATTGGACCACTGGCGCGTGGTGGAAAACCGCACCAGCACCGGCGACGGCTGCCGCTTTAGCTACGATTTAGCCGCCGGGCTGACGACCGTCGAGCACTACGATGGTCAGACGCGCCGCCACTACTGGAACGCGCAAAATCTGATCGTCCGCTACGTTGACGAGCGCGGTGAAAACTGGCGCTACGAGTGGGACGACAACGAGCTTCTGACGCGTCGCATCGATCCGCTCGGTAACGCCGTCACCTTCGTCTACGACGAGATGGGCAACCGGGTGCAGGAGACCGACGCCGACGGCAATACCCGCACCACCACCTGGCTGGAGCACCGCGCGCTTCCGGCGGCGATTATCGAAGCCGACGGCAGCGCCACCCGGTTCTGGTACGACGAACATCACGGGCTGAAGCGCGTGGTGGACCCGATGGGGCAGACCACGCAGCTGCGCCGGGACGAGTTTGGCCAGGTCGTGGAAGAGGTCGATGCCGCCGGAAACAGCCGCTACCAGGAGTACAACGAGGCCGGGCAGATTGTTCGTTCGACGGACTGTTCCGGGCGTATTACCCGCTACCGCTATCACCCTCTGGGCTGGCTGGTGGCCGAGACTGGCGCCGACGGTGAAGAGACGCGCTACCGCTACGACGCCGCAGGGCGTCCGGTGCAGCTCGATCGTCCGGAAGGCTGGACGGAGTCGCTTAAATGGAACGAACGCGGCCTGCCGGTGAAGCATGCGGGCGCCGACGGGAAAGAGAGCGAATTCCGGTACGACGAGGCGGGGCGCTTAACCGCGACGCGCAATACCCAGGGGGAAGAGGTGCGTCGCCGCTGGGACAGCCGCGGGCGTCTGATCGCCCTGGAAAACGAGAACGGCGAAGCGTACCGGTTCCGCTGGGGGCCAGACTCGCTGCTGCTGGAAGAGGTGGGGCTCGATGGCGTAGCCTCGCAGTATCGCTATGATGCCTGCGGGCGCACGATTGCGCGCACCTTTGCCGCCGGTCATCCGGAGGCTATCACCCACGCCTTCGCCTGGAGCGCGAGCGGCCAGCTGGTCGCCCGCACCACGCCGGAAGGCCAGACCCGCTACCACTATACTCCGTCCGGGCTTTTAAGCCGGATAGGGCTGCATCCTGCGCTTTCAGCCGACGCGTGGACCACCGAGGCAGAGCAGGAGCTCGCCTTTGAGTATGACGCGCTCGGTCGCGTCACGCGCGAGGCGGGCGAGCACGGCGAGCTGGCGTGGGAGTACGACGCGCTGGGCAACCGCACCTCCGTCACGCTGCCCGACGGTCGCGAGCTGAAGCAGTTCTACTACGGCAGCGGGCATCTGCTCAGCATTGCGCTCGATAAGCTGTCGGTCTCCGATTTTACCCGCGACGAACTCCACCGTGAAACCAGCCGCACCCAGGGGCTGCTGACCACCCGCAGCGAATACGACCGTCTCGGCCGACTGCATCGGCGGGACGTCTTTACCGGCAATGCGCAGCGCCCGTCGCCGCGCCGCTGGTCCCGCCGCTGGGATTACGACTACCGCAATAATCTGGTGCGGGAAGAGCGGGACGATAACCCGTTCAGCTGGTACCGCTGGCAGTACGACAGCGCCGGGCGCCTGCTGGTTCAGGACGGCACGCTGCCCGGACAGGAGCAGTGGCGCTGGGATGCTGCCGGTAACCCGCTCGAAGGATCTGCTGAGAAGGTCACGCACAACCGCCTGACGCAGCTGAACGGCATTCGCTGGCGTTATGATATCCACGGCCGCACCGTGGAGAAGGATAATGGCCAGACCCGCTGGCACTACCGCTACGACGGCGAACATCGCCTGACGGAGGTCATCAGCCAGCCGCGGGACCGCAACAGGCCGCAGATGCAGGTCAGCTTCCGCTACGATCCGCTCGGGCGACGCATCAGCAAAACGCGACGCCAGATGCTGGGCGGACAGCCAACGGGCAGGGCGGTCACCACCCGGTTTGTATGGGAAGGGTTCCGCCTGCTGCAGGAGGTGCACGGGGATGTGCCGCTGACCTACGTTTACAGCGATCAGGACAGCTACGATCCGCTGGCGCGCATTGACGGCATTGATGCCCCGGAGATCTTCTGGTTCCACTGTCAGCCGAACGGCACGCCGGAGCGGATGACGGATAGTGAAGGGCAGGTGCGCTGGGAAGGTGTGAACAGCGCCTGGGGCAAGCTGCTTCGGGAAAGCGAAACGCAGGTATCAGGATATTCTCAGAACCTGCGCATGCAGGGGCAATACCTGGATCGTGAGACAGGGCTGCACTACAATCTGTTCCGGTATTACGACCCGGACTGCGGGCGGTTTACGCAGCAGGACCCGATAGGGCTGGCGGGGGGGATTAACCTTTACCAGTATGCGCCGAATGCGCTGGGGTGGGTGGATCCGTGGGGGTTGAGTTGCAGAAATAGCTGGAATGATTTCCAGAATAAGACAAAAGGAGTTTTCTCAAGTAGGGCATGGGCAGCAAAGGCATATAATTCATTAAAAGGCACGATTAAGCCCAATCGGCCAAACCCAAAAACCTATTTAAATCCTTCCTATGTTAAGCAACATCTTGCATTATTTAACGATGGTGTTTCTAAAATTGCTTGGGGAGTAAATAGAGCTGAGATTGGTCCTCCATCTGGTCATTTTGTGATGCCAAAATCAGTTGCTGATAATATCATTAAGAAAGCTGGCGGAGATGTCGGGAAGTTAGAGAAAATGCTAGGATTAGACCCTGGAGATCTCGGTGATTCACCGGTTCGAATAGATATCCCTAAACCTCAAGGGCTTAGAATGCCTTCAGGCAACGAGGGTGGAGCTAATGATTTTTGGGTTCCTGGTGGTAAGACGTCGGGTGGTATCCCTGAGGCCGTAATAGATCAAACACCTGTCGGTGATGCTTTGATTACACCAATTATAAATAAATAGAGGTATGAAAAATGAATGAAGTTATTTTTACAGGTTTTGGTATTGACATAATCAAAAGAGATGGTGAATATTTTATTCGATATGATACCGGAACTATTGCTATGATTGAAAAGGAGTCGAAAATTACTCCAGAAGAAGCATTGAAAGCACAAAAAAGTGAAAATGATGCTTATGAAGTTATTATAGCCACTCAGACTAGAGAAGGAAAAAACAAGCCTTTCTTTTCATAAGATTAACATATTATAGTGCGTGAGGTGTTAATTAACTGAATGTTAAACAATGCTCTTTTATTTGAATTTGAAAACTTTTCTGGGTTTTAATTTCTTTAAAAAAGTTATCATTTTATTTAATGCGGTAACTAATGTTTGAGAGTAGATTTTTTGTAAGATTCGATAGTAACCTACAGTTTTTAAGTTATCAAGTTTAATTATTACGAATTTTCCACTGAATTAGAATCCGTCAACTCCGGTCATGGGGTTGTTATTCTTGAATGAAAATAGTTATCCTTTATGATCAATCAATGTTCAAGGAGAAAGTGTATATATAACAACAATAACGATAGAATATAAAATAGGTAATTTTGTATAATGAGTCAGAGATATATTCAATGTGTTGATTTTCTCATTTCGCATAGTCAAATACTGTAAAAAACCTCAGGCTATGACGAAAATGTGAGTTAGTGGGGAAAGGCCAATCATTCTTAATTCGCCGTCCTTCACAAGGATTATGTTATATTCGATCCATTACCAGAAGATACGTTTGGAGAAAACGTAAATATCAAAGCAGAGAATGTTTTTTCATTGGATGAAAATGCTCAGCACTGTATTGTTGTACCATTTTCCATTACAAATAAAGATAAGTTGCAGATCGCTTCCGCTAGTGAGAAATTCGATTTAAATATAGATGTGAAACATGAATTTTATTCGCTATTTTATGAGGTGTGTGAAGGCGAGAAATTTACTATGATATTACTCTTGTTCAAACAAAATAAACCATTATTGCCAGGTTTTTGTTAGACGATCCATGGCGAGGAGTTAAAGACAATCCTCTCAAAGAAGGTATTTCCAAAATTAATAAAATCTAGGTTAAAATTGGAATCTAAAAATCTACGCTATGGCATGGAGTTTTCGTTCAAAATAAATCAAACGTTAAACAACTAGTTAATCACATAGCTGCTTTTGACGATGTAATCTTTCCCTCCGCACACAGGACTGCTGACCACCCGCCGCGAATACGACCGACTTGATGAACTGCATCGCTGGGACGTCTTTACCGGCAATGCCCAGCGCCTATCACCGCGTCGCTGGCCCTGCCGCTGGGATTATGATATCCACGGCCGCACCGTGGAGAAGGATAACGGCCAGACCCGCTGGCACTACCGCTACGACGGCGAACATCGCCTGACGGAGGTCATCAGCCAGCCGCGGGACCGCAACAGGCCGCAGATGCAGGTCAGCTTCCGCTACGATCCGCTCGGGCGACGCATCAGCAAAACGCGACGCCAGATGCTGGGCGGACAGCCAACGGGCAGGGCGGTCACCACCCGGTTTGTCTGGGAAGGGTTCCGCCTGCTGCAGGAGGTGCACGGGGATGTGCCGCTGACCTACGTTTACAGCGATCAGGACAGCTACGATCCGCTGGCGCGCATTGACGGCGTTGATGCCCCGGAGATTTTCTGGTTCCACTGCCAGCCCAACGGCACGCCGGAGCGGATGACGGATAGCGAAGGGCAGGTGCGCTGGGAAGGTGTGAACAGCGCCTGGGGCAAGCTGCTTCGGGAAAGCGAAACGCAGGTATCAGGATATTCTCAGAACCTGCGCATGCAGGGGCAATACCTGGATCGTGAGACAGGGCTGCACTACAATCTGTTCCGGTATTACGACCCGGACTGCGGGCGGTTTACGCAGCAGGATCCGATAGGGCTGGCGGGGGGGATTAACCTTTACCAGTATGCGCCGAATGCGCTGGGGTGGGTGGATCCGTGGGGGTTGAAACCAAGATGTGCGCCGACGAAAGCAAATGACCATAATCAGGCTGCTTTCGGAAGGCAGTGGCAAGGTCATGGGGAGTACAAAGGACGCGACTTATGGTCTAACACAATGTTAAAAGAAGGTGATGTCATCTATGGCGGTGCTCCTGGACAATCTGGCTTTTATTTTGATAAGGCAACTCTTGATGCCGCTGGCGGCAGTAGACAAAAACTATGGGAGAGTTTGCAGGTACAGCCACATAGAATTTTTGGATTCCGTAGCAAAATTCAGGCCTACCGTGTAAAACGTGATGCAGTTGCTGGAACGGGACAAGCATTATCACAAGAACCTGTTGTTTTTGGTCAGGGAGGAGGAACACAATTTTTCCTTTCAAATTATAAAACTGTGCTTGAGCCTATTGGCAAGCCTTTTGATATCGGAATGTAACTATGAATCTTGATATAGATACAGGTGCTTTTTTATTCAGTAAAATGCTCGCACTGACACCATTTACAAAAAAAAAAGAAATAATGAATAATGATAATTTAAATTGGGAGGCTTGGCCAGATAAGGGATGTGATACAGTCTCTTATAGAGCTATTTTTAACATAAAAGGTAACGCGCATGGTGATATTTATTTGATAGTTAACTTTATTCAACCTAATGATGAAGATGCTATTATAGGCAGTTGGAGTTTCGCACCTTATAAATTAATCGATGGAGAACAAAAAAAACCTGAGGGAAAAGTTACAAAAAAATTAAGGGATTGGTTCAAAGATAAAACGAATGTTGACCTCCCAGTTCATGGTGCATGGGGCCATATAAATGCGGCATATGATCATTGGAATTGTTCAGGTGCAATTTATTGTAATTATCGTTCAGGATTTAGAGATGAAAAATCTTGGAAGGATTATTGCAAATGGAATAATATAAAGTTGTGAATTGAGTGAGTTTTGGTGTAAAAATGCTCGCAATTATTCAGTTGTGCGGTGTAGAAAAACACATGGGGTAAATAGAATTGAAATTGACCATGTGGGAGGCTATTTTGTCATTTCAAAGAAAAAATAAATTATACATTTGGGTATTTTAATGGCTAGAAATATCAGATTTAAATGCAATTATTTTTTATAATCATTTAAGATTTTATGTAAATAATCGTTAAGGGTTGCGAGTGCCTACCGGAAATTAACTCAGTAAAAAAACTTGTCTGATTGGCAGAAAGAATCACTAAACTGGATGAACCGTGATACCACGGAAACAGTCATGATTAGGTGGAACTTTGAGTGGGGGCGAATTTCAGTCTCATACAAGATAAGGTCATTTAATCATAGGATAAAAGTTAAAAAAACAGAGCTGAGATGAAAAGGATGAGCACGGTTTACATTGTCATTTTAACCTATATCAAACCACTCGAAGAGATTGACGCAGCGATTCCCGCTCATGTGGAGTGGCTAAAAAAGGGGTATTCAGAGGGGATTTTCCTGGCGTCCGGTAGACGGATCCCAAGAAACGGTGGAGTCATTCTCGCTAAATCTGAGAATCTTGCCTCTCTTGAAGAGCGACTACGCGAGGATCCTTTTCAGAGGTTAAAGCTTGCGACTGCCGAAATCATTCCTTTTGAACCCAGCATGAAGGCAGAATTTTTAGGCAATGTGTTTTGATCCTGCAATAAAAAATCCACGCCAAAGCGTGGATTTTTTTCATTCAAAACAAATCAAACGTTAAACAAGAAGTTCATCACATCGCCATCTTTTATGATGTAATCTTTACCTTAAGCACGCATTCGAGCCGCCTCTTCCACTCCTTGCTAACCTTTATCCTTAATAAGCTGCCAGTATACCTGCGACGAACTGCACCGCGAGACCAGTCGCACCCAGGTGCTGCCGATCACCTGCAGCGAATACGATCGTCTTGGTCGACTGTATCGCCGGGACGACTTTACCGGCAATGCCCAGCGCCCGTCGCCGCGCCGCTGGTCCCGCCGCTGGGATGCCGCCGGTAACCCGCTCGAAGGTTCTGCTGAGAAGGTCACGCACAACCGCCTGACGCAGCTGAACGGCATTCGCTGGCGCTATGACATCCACGGCCGCACCGTGGAGAAGGATAACGGCCAGACCCGCTGGCACTACCGCTACGACGGCGAACATCGCCTGACGGAGGTCATCAGCCAGCCGCGGGACCGCAACAGGCCGCAGATGCAGGTCAGCTTCCGCTACGATCCGCTCGGGCGGCGCATCAGCAAAATGCGACGCCAGATGCTGGGCGGACAGCCAACCGGTAAGCCGGTCACCACCCGGTTTGTCTGGGAAGGGTTCCGTCTGCTGCAGGAGCTGCACGGAGACGTGCCGCTGACCTACGTTTATAGCGAGCAGGACAGCTACGACCCGCTGGCGCGTATCGATGGCGTTGATCCCCCGGAGATTTTCTGGTTCCACTGCCAGCCGAACGGCACGCCGGAGCGGATGACGGATAGCGAAGGGCAGGTGCGCTGGGAAGGTGTGAACAGCGCCTGGGGCAAGCTGCTTCGGGAAAGCGAAACGCAGGTATCAGGATATTCTCAGAACCTGCGCATGCAGGGGCAATACCTGGACCGTGAGACAGGGCTGCACTACAATCTGTTCCGGTATTACGACCCGGACTGCGGGCGGTTTACGCAGCAGGACCCGATAGGGCTGGCGGGGGGGATTAACCTTTACCAGTATGCGCCGAATGCGCTGGGGTGGGTGGATCCGTGGGGGTTGAGCCGTGAGTGTAGCGGTAAAACGAAGCCTGATTTCTATGTCGGTCCAGCGGGACCAAGCGCTACAATGCCTTCAACTGCTTATCGTTATGTTCGATATTTGAATGACGATGGCAGTTTAGATAAATGGGTGCCTGGTCTTCTCGAAACAAAAAAAGCGCCCGTAACGTATTTTGGATTCGAAAAATTTGAAACGGGTAAAGCGGCTCGTGATGCGTTTCAGATAAAAGGTCCCGATAAAGTTGATCCGACGTTACCAGCGGATGTCTCTTGGAGTGATGCAAGGATTAGAGGAACATTTGATACATTGCAACTTTATGAAAATGGTACTCCTCAAGTGAGGCATCCAAGAATGTTTGGAGATGAAATAGGTGCACCATTAGAACAATTTACGCATGCTTATCCGCAATACGGAAAGGGGGGCGTAGAACAAATGCATGCAGAAAAACGGACAATTATTTTCGATAAAATTGATATTCTTCCGGAGGAATAATGAATTACGATTCATATAATGAAGTGCTCGATTACCTCAAAGTTTTTTTCAACGAAAGAGTGGATTCATTAATTTATTTAGAAAAACTAATGACTCTGATTGAAGGTTCTCGCTCTGAAAAAACCGTGACTATAAGAGCTATTTATGAAACGTACATGGAGTATGTAAAAGAAAATAGGGGTAACATTAAAGTTATCTCTGGAGAAAAGGAAATGTGGATTGATTTATTGCACCATTGGCAATAAAGATTTATTGTCATGTAGATTAGATTGAAATGATTATAACGGTGTGGCGTAATGCAATAATTGATGCAGGTGTATTTTAGTTGCGTAGTGGAAAATGCAGTGTGAGCCTTGCATATAACACGTGTAATCTGTACGCGGAAATGCTTCTTTATATGGATGCCATCATGTTGTAGTTTATTTAGTTATAATCTCGTGTTAGGCATTCAAAAGTAGAACAAGGCAAAATGATTGAATTAAAATTTAAACCGATTACAGGTGAACTAAATCTTGATGGTCTGCCTTTGGAAATTGATACTAAAGAAGGCTTTTGTAAATGTGATTTATACTACGAATTAGTTAAGCGCAAAGCTATAAAGAAAACCATGCCTAATCACTACCTTGTTGACTCAGTAGCGTTTTTCGACAAAGAATTTCAAGTTACTCTACGCACAGTGTGCTATCATTTTCCTTTTATGCTTCATCTTGTTGATAAAAAACAGTCAATACTATAACGCATTAAATGATTGGAACGCTCGAACTAATATTCACATGCTAAATGAATCAGTGAAAAGCCTGTCTGATTGGCTGAAAGAATCACTAAACCTGGACACGCCTGATACCACGGAAACAGACATGATTAGGTGGAACTTTGAGTGGGGGCGGGTTTCAGTCTCATATGAGATAAAGTCATTTAATCATGGGATATATATAGTTTGGAATATAACGTAGTCACTTCCAGGCAAGGTTGTTTAGATATGTTAGAAATGAAACTTAATGTTCATACTGGATTTGTAGCAATCAACAACTATCCAATCGAATTAAAAGATGTTGATACTTTTATAAATTCCGCATTTTACAAGTTCTTCTCGCCATTGACTAAAATAGGCTCTTTTCTATTTCGCTATCGATAATATTAAATGGAAAGATCAAACTTTCATTTTGGAACTATGCCCTCAGCATTTTCTTTTACCCCATCATTATTCCTTACTAGTAAGGGTGGAAGTTTTTATAAAACGCTAAATGATTGGGATAAAAGGGCAAGCCTGGGTAATTTATCGGATGAGCAGCAGCGTTTGACAGCATGGGTTGAGAGTGAAATAACCTCAAAGCCTAAGCTTAAAATTATCAATCCCCCATATGGATTTCAATGGGCGCATGAATGGGGAAGTATTGTTGTACAGTCTAATGAAAAAAGCTTCGATTGTGGTATTTATATCTAATGGAATGTTTGACATAAATAATGTCATTAATTAATAAAATACCTCATTTTCTTCTCGCCTTACTTTATCTATTAATAACTTAAAGGCTCAATAAAAATGAAATTAACTAATCGACTGAAGAAGAAGATGTTAGTGCTGGATGGCATTGATAATGACTTTATAGATTATGGCGCAAAAATAGCATGCCCTGAATGCGAGGGCGTAATAGTCTACTCTGTCGTAAACTCATATGAGTTTGACACGCTCTCTGAAGAGGTAAAATGCTTTTTGGTTAAGAAAATGAAAGGTGTAAAGCTTGTTAGTGAAAATAAGAAATATAGTTATGATGAAAGCCAATTAGATGTTTCGAAAAACTCATGTTCAAAGTGTTTAAAAGAGTTTTCCACTGTATTAACGTATAAAGAAGTGCAACCAGCCCGATACCGGGTATATCTTGTGGGGCTTTTTGACGGTGATTTGAAACAGATCAAACTATAAAAGTTTAGGTTACCTGTGATTGAAAATCTCATTTGTATTAAAGAAAATGACCTGCTTCAATGGGCATGTGGTGAAAGTAAAATACTGATTAGTATGCCATTTTTAGACTATGCAATGGTCGACTCGACACGGCAGTTAGTCTTTGCGTTAAGCCACTCAAAGCCACTACCAACCGTTTTGACCATCTTCAATGCGCAGGGCGAAAAACTATTTTGGTCTGCACCTCCTGAAGGTGCGACTTTCTATTACTTAACATTCAACCGGTCAAAAGAAGTGGTTGTAGTCTGTAGCTATGCGGAAAAGCAAAACGGGTGGCATGATTGGTTTTATTCCTGGGATATGAAGCGTAATGCTTTGTCTCAATTGGGCCCTGCGTATTAACATCAAAAGCGCCAAAAAACGATAACAATAATCGGTAGCCAAAGAGGGCCGCATAAGCAGTTCCAACAAGCGGTTTAAAACAGAACTGAGAGGCTAAGGATGAGCACGGTTTACATTGTCATTTTAACCTATATCAAACCACTCGAAGAGATTGACGCAGCGATTCCCGCTCATGTTGAGTGGCTAAAAAAGGGGTATTCAGAGGGGATTTTCCTGGCGTCCGGTAGACGGATCCCAAGAAACGGTGGCGTCATTCTTGCTAAATCTGAGAGTCTTGCCTCTCTTGAAGAGCGACTACGCGAGGATCCTTTTCAGAAATTAAAGCTTGCGACTGTTGAGATCATTCCCTTTGAACCCAGCATGAAAACAGAACTATTAAAAAATGTGTTTTAACCCCGGAATAAAAAAATCCACGCCAGGGCGTGGATTTTTTTCGATCAAACAAATTAAACGTTGAACAGGAAGTTCATCACATCGCCATCTTTAACGATGTAATCTTTCCCTTCCGCACGCATCTTGCCTGCTTCTTTCGCGCCTTGCTCACCCTTGTAGGTGATGAAGTCTTCAAACGCGATAGTCTGCGCACGAATAAAGCCTTTCTCGAAGTCGGTGTGGATCTTACCAGCCGCCTGAGGCGCAGTTGCACCCACAGGGATGGTCCACGCACGCACTTCCTTCACGCCAGCGGTGAAGTAGGTTTGCAGGTTCAGCAGCTCATAGCCTGCGCGGATCACGCGGTTCAGGCCAGGCTCTTCCAGACCCAGCTCGGCCATGAACTCTTCACGGTCGGCGTCGTCCAGCTCGGCGATGTCGGATTCAACGGCAGCGCATACAGCCACAACGACAGAACCTTCCGCCGCGGCGATTTCACGTACTTTGTCGAGGTACGGGTTGTTCTCGAAACCGTCTTCGTTAACGTTGGCGATGTACATGGTTGGCTTCAGGGTCAGGAAGCTCAGGTATTTGATCGCCGCCTTGTCTTCGTCAGTCAGGTTTTTCAGCGCGCGCAGCATGCCCGCGTTTTCCAGCTGCGGCAGGCATTTTTCCAGCGCAGCCAGTTCCGCTTTCGCGTCCTTGTCGCCGCCTTTGGCTTTCTTCTGCACGCGGTGAATCGCGCGTTCGCAGGTGTCGAGGTCAGAGAGCGCCAGCTCGGTGTTGATGACGTCGATGTCGTCAGCCGGATCCACTTTGTTGTTAACGTGGATGATGTTGTCGTTCTCGAAGCAGCGCACAACGTGGCCGATCGCTTCGGTTTCACGAATGTTGGTCAGGAACTGGTTGCCCAGGCCTTCACCTTTGGATGCGCCTTTTACCAGGCCCGCGATGTCCACGAATTCCATGGTGGTTGGCAGAATGCGCTGCGGCTTCACGATTTCCGCGAGCTGGTCCAGACGCGGGTCCGGCATTGGCACAACGCCGGTGTTAGGTTCGATGGTACAGAACGGGAAGTTCGCCGCTTCGATACCCGCTTTGGTAAGCGCGTTAAACAGGGTGGATTTGCCCACGTTTGGCAGACCGACGATACCGCATTTGAATCCCATTTCTAAATCACCTTAATATCTTGATAATCAATCCGTTATCGATGACCGATTGATGAAAAGTAAATAACTACGCCTATTATACACGTAACCCGCATGACGCGCGGTAAAAAAGCCGTATCGGGCGGATTATTGTGCTTTGAAAGCGTGCAAGCGGTTTGTCGCTTTGGTTAAGCCGTCCTGCAGCCAGATTTCAGTGCAGCGCGCCGCCTCGTCTACCGCTTCGTCAATCAGTTTCTGCTCGGAAACCGGGGGCTTACCGAGCACGAAACCGACAACTTTGTTTTTATCGCCCGGATGGCCGATTCCGACGCGCAAACGGTGGAAATTCGGGTTATTGCCCAGCTTGCTGATGATGTCCTTAAGGCCGTTGTGGCCGCCGTGTCCGCCGCCCAGCTTGAATTTTGCCACGCCGGGCGGGAGATCCAGCTCATCGTGGGCCACCAGAATTTCATCCGGGTTGATGCGATAAAACGTTGCCATAGCCGCCACGGCTTTACCGCTCAGGTTCATAAAGGTGGTGGGCACCAGCAGGCGAACGTCCGCGCCTGCAAGATTAATACGTGAGGTATACCCGAAGAATTTAGGTTCTTCACGCAGGGGAACACGTAACCGTTCGGCCAGCAGATCGACGTACCATGCCCCGGCATTGTGGCGGGTGGCCGCGTACTCTGCGCCCGGGTTGGCGAGGCCGACAATCAGTTTAATCGTCACGAGGTAATTCCTAATGGGTTCCAGATCTGGCGCGTAGTTTACTGCCTGGCGCGCCGCTTGACAAAATTCTGCGATCGTCGAAGCGAAATACGAATAATTTCTGATTTGAACAATTAGAATTTCAAGCTGTTCAACGTGTTATTTGTAAACTTTTGTTTGGGCGTTATCTGTAATTGTGATCATTCACGCAACTCATAAAAGGGGCGTTGTCTATACTTTACACACAAGGATTAGGGGCTTTTCCCCTGACAACCCAAAGTTCCGGAGGTGACACATGAAACGCAAAAACGCTTCGTTACTCGGTAACGTGCTGATGGGGTTGGGGCTGTTCGTGATGGTAGCCGGCGTGGGTTATTCAATTTTAAACCAGCTGCCGCAGCTTGACCTCCCGCAATACTTTGCGCATGGCGCGATATTGAGCATCTTCCTCGGTGCGGTATTGTGGCTCGCCGGGGCGCGCATGAGCGGACATGAGGAAGTGTGCGATAAATACTGGTGGGTGCGCCACTACGACAAACGCTGTCGCCGCGACCAGCATAAGCACAGCTAGTGCACCATAAGAATACCGAAACGACTTCATCTGAAGTCGTTTTTTTTTGCATCAAGGGTTGACCCTCACGTAACGTAAGGCTCCAGAGTGGCGCCACTGGCAAAGAAAAAGGAGCAGTTATGTTGATTCAGGTGGGAGAGCTGGCGAAACGCGCCGGGATCACCGTGCGGACATTGCACCACTATGAGCAAACAGGGTTGTTGCTGCCTTCTGCCAGGAGCGCGGCAGGTTACCGTCTTTACAACCTGGCGGATGTCCAGCGTTTGCATATGATTCAGGCGCTGGCAAAAGCGGGGCTGGAACTTGCTGAAATCAGGGATTTCCTGGAACAGGCGTCGCTGTCGTTAACCGAATTACTCGATGCGCAAATCACGCTGCTGGATAAACAGCTGCGCAGCATACATACGCTGCGCGACCGGCTGGTGGAGCTGCGTTCCGGGCTTCTCGACGATGCGACGCCGGATCTGGAATCCTGGCTACAGACTCTGGAGTTAATGAATATGTACGATCGCTGGTTTAGTAAAGAAGAGTTGCAGCAGCTACCGTTTGCGGTGCAGAAGGATGCGCTGGCGGCTATCTGGTCGGGGCTGGTTGCGGAGGCCAACGCGCTGCTGGAAGATCGCATTCCCGTGATGGAACCGCGGGCGATGGACCTGGCGACGCGCTGGATGGTACGCCTGGAGCAGGATACGGCGGGCAGGCCTGAGTTTCTCACCCGGCTGAACGAGATGCACAGCGTTGAACCGCAGATGCAGGCGCAGACCGGCATTACGCCGGAGATGACGGATTACATCACGCGCGCGTTTGCTGAATCGAAGCTCAGCATATGGGAGAAGTATCTCACGGCCGATGAGATGGCCTATACCCGGGCACACTACTTTGACCGCATGATGGAGTGGCCGCCGCTGGTGGCGAAACTACACCAGGCGCAGCGGGAAAATAGCGATCCCGCCTCTGATGAAGCGCAAAAGCTGGCCGAAAACTGGCTGGCATTATTCCAGTCGTACGCGGGCACCAACCCGGAGACCCAGCAAAAGTTTCGCGTGGCCATGCAGCAGGAGCCGCATCTGATGAAGGGTACGTGGATGACGCCTGCCGTGCTTGCATGGCTCCAGCAGGCGATTGGGGTGATGATGCAGAGACGTTTCTCTGCATCAGGTGACTCACAGATCCGCTAACGCGGCTTCGCGGTTGGGGTAGAAGGAGAGTCGGCCAGGGATAGGCTGCACGCCCGCCCGCGCCATGGTGCGCAGCGGCTGGAATTCGAGGTTACTCACCCGCAGTTCGCAGCCTTCCGGCAGCCGCGCAACAAAGCGCTGGAAGGCGTCCAGGCCGCCGGCATCCAGCACCGGTACGGCATCCCACTTCAGCACCACAACCCGCTTGCCCGCGATCCGGGACTCCAGATCGCTGAACAGGCCTTCCGCCGCGGCGAAGAACAGCGGACCAATCACGCGCAGCACCAGCACGTCGTCAGGCACCTCAACGTTGACCGGGGAGAGGCGCGTCATTTGCGCAATGCGGCGCATAAACAGCAGCGAGGCCAGCACTATGCCGACGCTGATGGCGATAACCATATCGAACAGCACCGTCAGCGACATGCAGATCAGCATCACGATGATGTCGTCTTTCGGCGCGCGACGCAGCAGGTTTACCACCTTGTGCGCCTCGCTCATGTTCCAGGCCACCATCAGCAGCAGCGCAGCCATGGCCGAGAGCGGAAGCCATGAAAGCAGCGGGGCAAGGATCAGCAGCGCCATGATCACCAGCAGGGAGTGAATGACTGCGGAAACCGGTGATGTCGCGCCCGCACGTACGTTCGCGGCGGAACGGGCAATCGCAGCCGTAGCGGTAATACCGCCGAAGAACGGTGCAACGATGTTCCCTAAGCCCTGGCCGACCAGCTCGCTGTTGGCTTTGTGCTTAGTGCCGGTCATGCCGTCGAGCACGACGGCGCAGAGCAGGGATTCAATTGCTCCCAGCATTGCCATGGAGAACGCGGCAGGCAGCAGAGCGCGAAGGGAATCCCAGCTTAGGGTGAAGCTTGAGCCCGGCATGTCCCACGGCAGAACCAGCTGCGGCAGCAGCTGCGGAATGCCGCTGCCCTGTGAGCCGTCCGCCAGAACATAGTGGAACTGCGAGCCGATGGTCGCGACATGACCACCGAGCATGTTGACGATAGCCATCACCGTGCAGCCCAGCAGCAGCGCGGGCAGATGGCCCGGCAGCCGGATCCCCAGGCGAGGCCAGACGATCAGCGTGCCCAGCGTCACTATCCCGATGGCGGCGTCGCCGAGATTGGCCGTCGGCAACGCCATAATCAGCGCGCCCACTTTCTGTAAATAGTGCTCCGGAACATGGGCCATCTGCAGGCCGAGGAAATCCTTGATCTGCATGGTTCCGATGGTGATCCCAATCCCCGAGGTGAATCCCAGCGTCACGGAAAGGGGAATATATTCAATCAGGCGACCAAAGCGGGCCAGACCAAACAGAATTAAAAAGATGCCGGACATCAGGGTGGCAACGAGCAGGCCAGCCAGACCGAACTGCTGGGAAACCGGGTAGAGGATCACCACAAAGGCGGCAGTCGGGCCGGAGACGCTGAAGCGAGACCCGCCCGTCAGCGCAATCACAATCCCCGCAACGGCCGAGGTGTACAGCCCGTACTGCGGCGCGACGCCGCTGCCAATCGCCAGCGCCATCGCCAGCGGGATGGCAATAATCCCGACGGTGATCCCGGCTATCAGGTCACGAACAAAGCGTGACGACGTGTATTTCTCTTTCCAGCAGGCGTCGATGAGGGCGCGAAAGGGCAGAACATGTGAGGAGGTTACGTTTTTCACAATTATCTATCATCCGTGTGCGCATCATCTGTCATATAAATGGCAGGTGAAGGAGGCATTAATCATTGCTCGTCATACTTCGCGCTGCAGCTGTGTTGGCTGCGCTCATTCATCCCAGTCAATTACTTGAGTAAGCTCGTGGGATTCATTCACTTGTCGCCTTGCTGCAACACGAATTATTTAGAGCATCAATGAATGGCGGAAACAAAAAAACCCGCCGCAGCGGGTTTTTCGGCCGTGTTCGATCAGTGTTCGAACATTGCTGAGATGGATTCTTCGTTGCTGATACGACGAATCGCTTCGGCCAGCATCCCGGACAGGGTCAACGTACGCACGTTTGGCAGTGCTTTGATCTCGTCGCTCAGCGGGATGGTATCGCAAACCACCACTTCGTCAATGACGGAGTTGCGCAGGTTGTTTACCGCGTTACCGGAGAAGATCGGGTGAGTTGCGTAAGCGAATACGCGCTTGGCACCACGCTCTTTCAGCGCTTCAGCGGCTTTACACAGCGTACCGCCGGTATCGATCATGTCGTCAACCAGCACGCAGTCGCGGCCAGCAACGTCACCGATGATGTGCATCACCTGGGAAACGTTAGCGCGCGGACGACGTTTGTCGATGATCGCCATGTCGGTATCGTTCAGCAGCTTGGCGATAGCACGAGCACGTACCACGCCGCCGATGTCCGGAGAAACCACGATTGGGTTGTCCAGGTTCAGCTGCAGCATGTCTTCCAGCAAGATTGGGCTGCCGAATACGTTATCAACCGGGACGTCGAAGAAGCCCTGGATCTGCTCTGCGTGCAGGTCAACGGTCAGTACGCGGTCAACGCCGACGCTGGACAGGAAGTCAGCGACAACTTTAGCGGTAATTGGCACACGCGCGGAACGGACGCGACGGTCCTGGCGGGCATAACCGAAGTAAGGGATAACGGCAGTGATACGGCCTGCGGAAGCGCGACGCAGGGCGTCGACCATAACAACCAGTTCCATCAGGTTGTCATTCGTTGGAGCACAGGTGGACTGGATGATGAAAATATCACCACCGCGTACATTTTCGTTGATTTGTACGCTGACTTCGCCGTCGCTAAAGCGACCTACGGCGGCGTCGCCGAGGGAAGTGTACAGGCGGTTGGCAATACGTTGTGCTAGTTCCGGGGTGGCGTTACCAGCAAAAAGCTTCATATCAGGCACGAGAAGAACCTCAGGCATGCGTCCAGTGGTGGATAGCGTTCGCCGAAAACTGTGCGGGCCAGGCGAAGGCTATCCAGGCGGTGTATTAAAGAGCGCGATGCAACGTCTGGAACAGGGTGACGTTGTCACCGAAACTCAGTCTGCGCCAGAATGGCCTGCTGTAGGGGGGAGGTGTTCATCCCGCGCGCTACAAAACCATGCAGCCAGTCCGGCGCTTGCTCAAGCACCTGACGAGCGGCGGATTCGGTGTCAAATTCAGCAAAGACACAGGCCCCTGTACCGGTCAGGCGCGACGGCGCGTATTCTAACAGCCAGGAAAGCACCGCATCAACCTCGCGAAAACGTTTTCTTGCGATATCCTCGCAATCGTTGCTGAATTCACAATTTAATAACGTTTTTATTGACCGAATCGGGGTATTCCTTTTCAGGTCAGGATCTTTGAAGATGACCGGGGTCGGAATGCTCACACCAGGGTGGGCAACCAGATACCACTTCTCCGGCGGTTCCGCCGGGGTGAGGATCTCACCCACGCCTTCAGCAAAGGCCGCATGGCCGCGAACAAACACCGGCACATCCGCGCCCAGCGTCAGGCCCAGGGCGGCCAGTTCATCCTGCGACAGCCCGCAGCCCCAGAGGTGGTTTAGCGCTACCAGCACGGTGGCGGCGTTAGATGATCCACCGCCGAGACCGCCGCCCATCGGCAGACGCTTCTCGATGCGGATGTCCGCACCGCTTCCCGCAGGCAGACGACCCGATTGTGCCGCGGCGCTCATCAGCAGGCGCGCGGCGCGCACGATCAGGTTGTCCTCATGCGCCACGCCGTCTACCGGCGTGAGCAGGCAAATCTGTCCGTCCTGGCGCAGCTCAATGGCGATCGTGTCGCCATAGTCAATAAACTGAAACAGCGTCTGCAGGGTGTGATAACCGTCAGCCCGCTGGCCGGTGATGTATAAAAACAGATTCAGTTTTGCCGGAGAGGGCCAGTGGGTCATCATTTAACGATCCAGTTATCCATTTTCAGCTTGATGCGCTGGCTGCCCTGGGTCAGCTCCATATTCGATGGCAGCGACGGTTTACTCTTGCTGTCATAGTCGCTGTACACCACTTTCCAGGTTTTGCCGTTCTGGGTGTAGTTCACCTGGCTCAGACGATACCGATCGTCCAGGGTGTAGTCGGTGGCGTCACCCGGCAGGCCGAGGATCCACTGGCGCAGGCTGTTGAGCGGGATAGGCATCCCGGTCAGCTTGCCAATCATCTCTTCGGCATCGGTCGCGGTGTAGTGCTGGCCTTTGTTATCGGTAATCTGCGCTTCACCCGGCTTCGCGATAAGCTCCAGCTCGGTGCTGCCCAGCGGGTTCAGCAGCAGCAGGCGATAGTTGTCCTGGCCCGTCTGCTGCCAGAAGAAGCGCGCATAAACCTTTTGTTCATCAGAGAGATAGGCGAAGGCGCCGCGCGTCTGGTACTGCTTCAGATTACGGACGTCCTGCTGGTGCTGACGCCACTGCGGTGAATCAGGGCTTTTGCCGGGGCCTTTTGGCTGGGTGACGGTACACGCGGTCAGAACCAGTGCTGCCAGCGGCAGCAGGCGAATCAGTCGGGTCATAATGAGGACAAATCCTTGAGATACGTTGCAGTTATAGCTGTTAATGCTAGCGTCGAAGGGGGCTACCGTCTACGTTCAAATTATCTCAAAGCAATGCGTAAGCTATTACTCCGAAAGGGGGCTGTCTCTTTTATTGATCTCGCGCATCCTGTATGATGCGTTCTGCTAACCTTATTAACGCTGGTACTACTCCCGCTCAACATGACCCTATTAGCACTCGGCATCAACCACAAAACGGCCCCGGTTTCGCTGCGAGAACGCGTTACGTTTTCGCCGGATACGCTTGACCTGGCGCTTGACAGCCTGCTTGCCCAACCGATGGTGCAGGGTGGCGTGGTGCTCTCGACGTGCAACCGTACCGAGCTCTATTTAAGCGTGGAAGAGCAGGACAACCTGCATGAAGCGCTGATCCGCTGGCTATGCGACTACCACAATCTCAACGAAGACGAGCTGCGTAACAGCCTGTACTGGCATCAGGACAACGATGCGGTCAGCCATCTGATGCGCGTCGCCAGCGGGCTGGATTCGCTGGTGCTGGGCGAGCCGCAGATTCTGGGGCAGGTGAAAAAAGCGTTCGCGGATTCGCAAAAAGGGCATTTGAAGGCCAGCGAGCTGGAGCGGATGTTCCAGAAATCGTTCTCCGTGGCGAAGCGTGTGCGAACCGAAACCGACATTGGTGCCAGTGCGGTTTCCGTTGCCTTCGCGGCCTGCACCCTTGCGCGCCAAATCTTTGAATCCCTGTCTACCGTCACCGTGATGCTGGTGGGCGCGGGCGAAACCATCGAACTTGTGGCGCGCCATCTGCGCGAGCATAAGGTGAAAAAGATGATTATCGCGAACCGCACCCGCGAACGCGCGCAGGTGCTGGCGGATGAAGTGGGCGCAGAGGTGGTGGCCCTGAGCGACATCGATGAACGCCTGAAAGAGGCGGACATTATCATCAGCTCTACCGCCAGCCCGCTGCCGATTATCGGCAAAGGGATGGTGGAGCGCGCGCTGAAGTCACGTCGTAATCAGCCGATGCTGCTGGTGGATATCGCTGTTCCGCGCGACGTTGAGCCGGAAGTGGGCAAGCTGCCTAACGCCTACCTCTACAGCGTGGACGATCTGCAAAGCATCATTTCGCACAACCTTGCCCAGCGTAAAGCGGCGGCGGTGCAGGCGGAAACCATCGTTGAGCAGGAAACCAGCGAGTTTATGGCCTGGCTGCGCGCGCAAAGCGTCAGCGAGACCATCCGCGAATACCGCGGGCAGGCGGAGCAGGTGCGTGATGACCTGACTGCCAAAGCGTTAGCGGCCCTTGAACAGGGCGGCGACGCACAGGCTATTATGCAGGATCTGGCGTGGAAGCTGACCAACCGCCTGATCCATGCACCAACCAAATCTCTTCAGCAGGCTGCCCGTGACGGGGATGATGAACGCCTGACTATTCTGCGCAACAGCCTCGGGCTGGAATAGCGCCCTATACCCATTTTCTAAGACAAGGTGCATTTACGCCTATGAAGCCTTCTATCGTCGCTAAACTGGAAGCTCTGCACGAGCGCCATGAAGAAGTCCAGGCGCTGCTCGGGGATGCCGGGACCATTGCGGACCAGGAACGTTTTCGCGCGCTCTCGCGTGAATACGCGCAGTTAAGTGATGTTTCTAAATGCTTTACCGACTGGCGACAGGTTCAGGAAGATATCGAAACCGCGCAGATGATGCTCGACGACCCCGAAATGCGCGAGATGGCGCAGGAAGAGCTGCAGGATGCGAAAGCGCGTTCCGAAGAGATGGAGCAACAGCTTCAGGTGTTGCTGCTGCCGAAAGATCCGAACGACGAGCGTAACGCGTTTGTGGAAGTCCGCGCCGGGACCGGCGGTGACGAAGCGGCGCTGTTTGCCGGGGATCTGTTCCGCATGTACAGCCGCTACGCCGAGTCGCGTCGCTGGCGCGTGGAGATCATGAGCGCCAACGAAGGCGAACACGGTGGCTACAAAGAGGTTATCGCCAAGATCAGCGGCGACGGCGCGTACGGCCGTCTCAAGTTTGAATCCGGCGGCCACCGCGTGCAGCGCGTGCCGGCCACCGAATCTCAGGGCCGCATTCACACCTCCGCCTGTACGGTGGCGGTGATGCCGGAGCTGCCGGAAGCTGAACTGCCGGACATCAACCCGGCGGACCTGCGCATCGACACCTTCCGCTCCTCCGGGGCGGGCGGCCAGCACGTTAACACCACCGACTCCGCTATCCGTATTACCCACCTGCCAACCGGCATTGTGGTGGAGTGTCAGGACGAACGCTCGCAGCACAAAAACAAAGCCAAAGCCTTGTCCGTACTGGGCGCGCGTATCCACGCGGCCGAAATGGCGAAACGCCAGCAGGCGGAAGCCTCTACGCGTCGTAACCTGCTGGGCAGCGGCGATCGCAGCGACCGTAACCGCACCTACAACTTCCCGCAGGGCCGCGTGACCGACCACCGCATCAACCTGACGCTGTACCGTCTGGACGAGGTGATGGAAGGGAAGCTGGATATGCTGATTGAGCCTATCGTGCAGGAATACCAGGCCGACCAGCTGGCGGCGCTGTCCGAGCAGGAATAATGGATTTTCAGCGCTGGTTACGTGAGGCGGCCGGGGAGCTCTCAGAAAGCGAAAGCCCGAAACGCGACGCCGAAATTTTGCTGGAGCATGTGACGGGTAAAGCCCGCACCTACCTGCTGGCATTTGGTGAGACGCTGCTGACCGCTGAGCAGCAAGCGCGGCTCGCTACGCTGCTTGCCCGGCGTAAAAACGGCGAGCCGGTGGCGCACCTGGTCGGCGAACGTGAGTTCTGGTCACTGCCGCTGTACGTCTCGGCGGCAACGCTGATCCCGCGCCCGGATACGGAATGTCTGGTCGAGCAGGCGCTGGCGCGTTTACCCTCAGCGGCCTGCAGTATTCTCGATCTCGGTACGGGTACGGGCGCTATCGCACTGGCCCTCGCCACCGAGCGGCCCGACTGCGCGGTGACGGCGGTGGATGTGATGCCCGACGCGGTGGCGCTGGCGCAGCGTAACGTGGAGCGTCTCGGCCTGACTAACGTGACCGTGCTGCAGAGCAGCTGGTTTAGCGCGCTGGATAAGCAGACGTTCGGGATGATTGTCAGCAACCCGCCCTATATCGACGAACACGACCCGCACCTTGCGCAGGGCGACGTTCGCTTCGAGCCGCTGACGGCGCTGGTGGCTGGCAACAACGGGTTAGCCGATCTCGATCGCATTGTGACAACGTCACGGAAACATTTGCTTCCCGGCGGCTGGCTGCTGGTGGAACATGGCTGGACGCAGGGCGAAGCCGTACGCGCGCTGTTTACGCAAGCGGGTTATCGCGCGGTTGAAACCTGCCGCGACTACGGCGGAAATGAACGGCTGACGCTGGGCCAGTGGGCGTGAAGCAAGGCTATCTGCCATTTACTGATAAAGGCGTAAGGCTGACTGAAAGGCGGTTTGGCGTTATCATCTACATTGTTTTGAGTTTTATCGCGCCCGGACGTAGCTGTACGCTCGGGCGTTACTGGGGTAAGTCATGAAGTCCTTAGCCGATTTCGAATTTAATAAAGTGCCGCTTTGCGATGGCATGATCCTGATTTCTGAGATGATTCGTGACGATTTCACGTCGCAGTTTGTCTACGATGAGCTGGAGAATCTGGTCAGCCTGGCGCGTGAAGAGATCAATCAGGCGCGCCCGCAGGACTGGCAATTAGAGAAGCTGCTTGAGCTTTTCTACGGCGAATGGGGTTTCTGCGACACGCGTGGCGTGTATCGCCTGTCTGACGCATTATGGCTGGACCAGGTCTTAAAAAATCGTCAGGGCAGCGCCGTTGCGCTGGGCTCTATTTTGCTGTGGGTCGCGCACCGCCTGGATATTCCACTGGTGCCGGTCATTTTCCCGACGCAGATGATCCTGCGGGCGGAGTGGCTGGACGGTGAGATGTGGCTCATTAATCCCTTCAACGGCGACACGCTGGATGAACACACGCTGGACGTGTGGCTGAAAGGCAATATCAGCCCGGTAGCCGAGCTCTTTAATGAAGATCTCGACGAGGCGGATAACGCCGAAGTGATCCGCAAGCTTCTGGACACGCTGAAGTCCGCGTTAATGGAAGAGCGTCAGATGGAGCTGGCCCTGCGCGCCAGCGAAGTGCTGCTGCAGTTTAATCCGGAAGACCCGTACGAAATTCGCGACCGCGGGCTGATCTATGCCCAGCTCGACTGCGAGCACGTGGCGCTGAACGATCTGAGCTATTTCGTCGAGCAGTGTCCGGAAGACCCTATTAGCGAAATGATTCGTGCACAGATCAACGCGATCTCGCACAAGCAAATTACACTGCATTAAACTTAATTCCGATTCACACCTGAATAAGGCGATCCTATGAAACAAAAAGTGGTTAGCATTGGTGATATCAAGGTAGCAAACGACCTGCCGTTCGTGCTGTTTGGCGGCATGAACGTGCTGGAATCCCGCGACCTCGCCATGCGTATCTGCGAACATTACGTGACCGTGACCCAGAAGCTGGGCATCCCGTACGTGTTTAAGGCCTCTTTTGACAAAGCCAACCGCTCCTCCATCAACTCTTACCGTGGCCCGGGCCTGGAAGAGGGGATGAAGATTTTCCAGGAGCTGAAGCAGACCTTTGGCGTGAAAGTGATCACCGACGTGCATGAGTCCTGGCAGGCGCAGCCGGTGGCAGACGTGGTTGACGTGATTCAGCTTCCGGCATTCCTGGCTCGCCAGACCGACCTGGTTGCCGCGATGGCGAAAACCGGTGCCGTGATCAACGTGAAAAAACCACAGTTCGTGAGCCCGGGCCAGATGGGTAACATCGTCGATAAGTTTATCGAAGGCGGTAACGACAAGGTGATCCTGTGTGACCGTGGCGCAAACTTCGGCTACGACAACCTGGTTGTCGACATGCTGGGCTTCAGCGTGATGAAGAACGTCTCTAACCAGTCTCCGGTTATTTTCGACGTGACCCACGCCCTGCAGTGCCGCGACCCGTTCGGCGCCGCGTCCGGTGGCCGTCGTGCCCAGGTGACCGAGCTGGCGCGCGCCGGTATGGCGACCGGTCTGGCAGGCCTGTTCATTGAAGCGCACCCGGATCCGGCCAACGCGAAATGCGACGGCCCGTCCGCGCTGCCGCTGGATAAGCTGGAGCCGTTCCTGAAGCAGATCAAAGCGATTGACGATCTGGTAAAGAGCTTCGACGAGCTGGATACCAGCAAATAATAAAAAACCCGCTTCGGCGGGTTTTTTTATAGAACATATTGCCGGGTGGCGCTGCGCTTACCCGGCCTACAAAACCCGTAGGCCCTGCAAGCGAAGCGCCGCTGGGCAAAAAGACTACGCAAAGATCGTCATCAAATACGCAATAAACAGCGCCATATGCGCCGCGCCGTTCAGCACGTTAGTGCGCCCGGTTGAGAACGAAATCTGGCACAGCAGCAGCGAGGCGACCATCACAATCATCTCCGGCGCGCCCAGCGCAAACTGCAATTCATTCCCGGTCATAAAGGCAATCAGCGTCACTACCGGTACGGTGAGTGAAATCGTCGCCAGCACGGAGCCGAAGAACAGGTTCATTGCGCGCTGCACCTGATTGTTCAACACCGCCTTCAGCGCCCCGAGACCTTCCGGAGAAAGGATCAGCAGCGCCACCAGGAAGCCGGTAAACGCCACCGGAGCGTTCAGCTCGGTTAATAGCGTCTCCAGCGGGTTGGCGTTCATCTTGGTGACCGCGATAACCGCAATCAGATGCACGATCAGCCAAACCGTATGCCACGCGCTGCTGTGGGCCGACGGCTTGCCGTGATGCGGGTCATCGTCGTCGCTGTCGTCCTCATGCTCATAGACAAACAGGCTCTGGTGCGTTTTGGTCTGAATCAGCAGGAACACGCCGTACATGGCGGCAGAAATCAGTGCGACCAGCAGGGCCTGACCGGTAGAAAAATTCGCGCCCGGCAGCGCCATCGGGAAGACCAGCACGATAATCGCCAGCGGGAAGAGGGCGATCAGATACTGTTTAATGCCGAACAGGTTCATATACTGGGTCGCAAATTTGCGTCCGCCCAGCAGCAGAGAGAAGCCCACCAGGCCGCCCGTCACAATCATAATGATGGAGTAGAGCGTATCGCGCATCAGCGTCGGTGCGGCATCGCCGGTCGCCATAAGCGCGGAAATCAGGCTGACTTCGAGAATCACAACGGAGAGGCTGAGAATTAACGATCCGTACGGCTCGCCCAGACGATGGGCTAATACGTCCGCATGGCGGACGACGCTAAATGCGCTGGTTAAAATACCGACCAGGGCAAGAATATTGATACCAACCACCACTGGCAGTGACTGACTGCTTCCCCAGAAGAGCAGCACAGCCAGTGCCAGAACCGGGAAAATGAGTGACGTCTCCTTGTGGCGGGTCTTAACCGCCTCGTGTGTTGCTGTCATGTGCTTCTCCATCAATGCAGGTGCTTGTAATTATAGATAGATTTTGAGGACATTAAACTAACAGAAATCTGTTAAATACCCTTTATTTTTTACCTAAATTTACCCTATGTAATGTTTTTATTGTTTAAGGCTTATAATGCCGCATCTCTATGAAATAGATATTAAATAAAAATGGATTATATTTTTAATATAGTCATTAACGATCGTCGAGTGGCGCCATGATGTATCGTCGTCCACACTTATCTCTTTAGCCAAAAGAGAGGTTAATGATGCCCTATAAAGCGAAACGCGAATTACCGGATAACGTGCAAAACGTGCTGCCCGCTCACGCGCAGGATATCTACAAAGAGGCGTTTAACAGCGCCTGGGATCAGTACAAAGACAAAGAAGATCGTCGGGACGACGCCAGCCGCGAAGAGACTGCACACAAAGTCGCCTGGGCCGCAGTAAAACATGACTATGAGAAGGGAGACGATGATAAATGGCACAAAAAGAAATAGCCGTGAAATAATTCGCTGCCTTCATTTTGACTTTTCAGGCGGTTGAACTTCCGTTGTATTGCAACGGGTCCGCTAATTGCTTATCGTTATTTGACTGCTGGCAAAATGACCAGCATAGAAGGCCGGGAAGGCGAGTTTCAGATGTCGCAAGGAAGCATGCAGTGGCGGAGGTGTAAAGTGTTAACGCGTGATTTCTTAATGAAGGCAGATTGTAAGACGGCATTTGGTGCTATTGAGGAATCGCTTCTCTGGTCAGCTGAACAACGTGCGGCGTCGCTCGCTGCCACGCTTGCCTGCCGCCCGGATGATGGCCCGGTATGGATTTTTGGCTACGGCTCCCTGATGTGGAACCCGGCTCTGGAATTTGTTGAATCGGCAACGGGCACGCTGCCCGGCTGGCATCGTGCATTTTGCCTGCGCCTGACGGCCGGACGCGGCAGCGCGTGTCAGCCTGGGCGCATGCTTGCACTGAAAGAGGGCGGACGCACCACGGGCGTGGCGTATCGCCTGCCCGATGCCACGCTCGAAGAGGAGCTCACGCTGCTCTGGAAGCGCGAGATGATCACCGGCTGCTATATGCCGAGCTGGTGCAAGCTGGAGCTGGACGACGGACGCACCGTCAACGCGCTGGTGTTTATTATGGACCCGCGCCATCCGCTCTATGAGGCGGACACCCGCACCCAGGTGATCGCCCCGCTCATTGCCGCCGCCAGCGGGCCCTTGGGCACCAACGCGCAGTATCTTTTCTCTCTCGACCAGGAGCTAACCCGCCTCGGCATGAAGGACGACTGTCTGAACGAGCTGGTGGTAAAGGTGAGGGCGCTGCTGGAAGGGAACCCGCTCAACGGCACGCTGCGAGCAGGATTTGCATGACGATACGCCCGGCTCGCCGGGCGCATCATTTATGCGGCTACGTAACTGACGGAATGCTCCAGCGACGGGCTGTGGCTGTCGATCAGCACATCCCAGGTGCCGGTATACGGCACGGTAAGCCAGGCCTTGTCATCCTGCACGGTGAGAATATCCGCCTGTGACTGTTGCTGCGCTTTCGAACTCATCAGATGAATACGGCAGCGCTCTGAGCAACGCACCACGACCGTATCCCCGCCAAACAGCTTCAAACTTGTTTTTACCAGTGCCATTTTGTACCCCGTAGTTTTAAACAACGCTCTCCCTGCAGCCATGTCCGAGCGTGATATTGTTCACAATTCACTCATGGCATAACACCAAAGGGGGAGCGTCGGGATGCTGATTTTGATCAAAAAATGGCATAACGATTAAACAAAAATGACAAAATCCCTCAGAATTTCCGCTGGCGCGCGTTTTACCCGCTAAACGCGCGCCGGAATAAAATTATATGCGGAAATGACCGGCCGTTTCAGCAAGGTCACCCGCCTGGCTCTGCAGGGCGCCCGCGGCGGCGGCGGATTCCACCACCAGCTCGGCGTTCTGCTGGACCATCCTGTCGAGATGGGTCACCGCGTGGTTGATCTCATGGATGCCTCTCATCTGCTCGCTGGTGGCGATGGAGATTTCACGCATAATGCCGGAGACGCTACCGATGCTGGAGCGGATCTCGTCCATGCTTTCCCCCGCCAGATGCACGTAGCGTGAGCCTGTCGCCACGCTGTCGGTGGTGGAATCAATCAGCGATTTGATCTCCTTCGCCGCCTGGGCGCTGCGGCTCGCCAGGTTACGCACTTCGCCTGCGACGACGGCAAACCCGCGCCCCTGTTCACCCGCACGCGCCGCCTCGACGGAGGCGTTCAGCGCCAGAATGTTGGTCTGGAACGCAATGCCGTCAATCACGCTGGTGATATCGCCAATTTTTGCCGACGCGACTTCGATGGACTGCATGGTGCTGATCGCCTGGGATACCACTTCGCCGCCGCGCGCCGCGGCCGCTGAGGCTTTGCTGGCCTGATCGTTCGCCTCTGCCGCCGATTCATTCGACTGCGTCACCGAGGCGGTGATCTGCTCCACGGCGCTGGCCGTCTCGCGCAGGCTGGAGGCCGCCTGCTCGGTGCGTCCGGAGAGATCCTGGTTACCGGCGGCAATCTCCTGCGCGGCGTTTTTCACCGATTCACTGGCGTCGCGGAGCTGCACCATCACCACCGACAGCTTATCGCTGAAGGCGTTAAAGGCCTGCGCAATCTGCGCCACCTCGTCTTCGCCGGTATCCGGCAGGCGCTGCGACAGGTCGTTAGTGCCGTTGGCAATGCTGTGCATCGCGTCGCGAATGTCAGACAGGCGCTTTAGCAGGCGGGCAATCAGGAAGTGCACAATCGCTGCGCTCAGCAGCGCCAGGATCACCAGCGAAATCCCCGATGCCTTAAGCAGGGAACGCATGCCGGAGGTGGCGTCACCGCTGTCGAGCGCGACGACTAACAGCCAGCTGGTGCCCGGCACGGCGGTCGCCACGAAGGTTTTTTCAGCATCATTCAGCGTTCCGTCGATCGGCTTACCGTTTTTTAACGTAGCAAAATCAACGCCTTTAATTGTCTCAGCAAACGGCTTAAGCGTCAGGGCCGGATCGTTGGCCGCAATCACGCTGCCGTCGCTGTTCAGCAGCAGGCCGCTGCTGGCCGGGGTGGGATGGATCCCGCGCACGTTTGCCACCACGCTGTCCATGGCCACATCGCCCGCCACGACCGCTTTCAGGACGCCATTTTCTTTTACCGGCACGGCGAAGGTCACCACCAGTTTACCGGTCCCTGCGTCAACGTAGGGCGCGGTAACAACCGGACCGTCCGTGCTCACCACCTGCTGATACCACGGGCGTATGGTCGGGTCATAGTCCGCCGGAACACCCGCCGGATCGGAGAATTTCGCGGTTTTGCTGGCATACCCAACATAGACGTTGGTGAATCCACCCGCCTGCGCAAGCTGCTTAAACACCGGAACCGGATCGTCGCTCAGCGCAACGGTCTGCGCGGAGGCGATCGCCGTCATCTTGCTTTTTACCCAGTCGGCAATCGCCATATTATGGCTGGCGCTGGTGCTGGTCAGAATATCGCGCTGGGACTGCTGGTTATCCTGGCGCGTGACCTGGAAGTTAATAACGGTATTAAGAAGAAGGGCGACGACCAGACAGCCTGCCGTCGTCGCGATGATGCGTGCACGAATCGATCTGAACATAAGTGAAATACCTGCTGTGTTGTTTCCATGCCTATCGGCAACCCCGCAGGTAAACTTGATGCTGAAACCGCGTCCATAAGAAAATAATATTTTTACGGCTTTACTATTAAAAAGTTAATACTTTATCGGCGGACAGCGTCCACTCGGCCAGCTCAACCAGCGTACCAATTTCTACGCCATCAATCAGCGGCAAACCGCTAATACCGCGCCCGTCGGTACAGGTCTTACACAGCTTCACCGGCACGTTTTGCGCGGTGAGGATCTCCAGCATCTGCTGAATGTTATAGCCCTCTGCCGGCTTTTGGCCCTTCAGCCCGGCGGTGACCGCGTCCGACATTAAAAAGAGTTTTAACGCCAGGTCGCTCTCTTTTTCACGCAGCGCAATGGCCAGGCGCAGGCTGTTAAAAAGGGATTCGCTGCCGTAAGCGGCACCGTTGGCGACAATCACAATCTTTTGCATGTTGACTCCTGTTCTTATAAAGGCACGAATATTGCTTCGCTTTCCCGAGTTTCGCCGTTCTGGAGAGTAAGCATGACATTAATGGCTGGCATTTCGCCAGGCGCTGCCGAATGGCTCGAGCGCGCACGAACGATGCGCAGGGAGCAGCTCAGCAGGCTGGCACAGCTGGGCGTACTTGTGCACGGCATTAGCCAGCTGGTGCACATGTTACAGTGTGAACGTGGGGCATCCAACGTCTGGCTCTGCTCAAAGGGTAAGCTTTACGCCCCCGAATGCAAAGCCAGCCGGGCGCTGGTGGATGAAAACCTCGCTTCACTTTATGACATGCTTGAAGCACAGTCCCCGCTACCGGGAAGTACCGTCTGTGAACGCATTGGTGGCGCGTTGCTGAACCTGGATACGCTTCCCGCACTGCGTGACGGTGTTAACCGGCAAACGGTAACGGCACCGCAGGCGATGGAGCACTACTCCCGCATGCTTCGCCATCTGCTCAGTATCGTGCCGCAGCTCAATGACAGCATTGACGATCCGCAAATCGCAGGCCGGTTTGTCGCCCTTTATAGCCTGATGCAGGGTAAAGAGCTGGTAGGGCAGGAAAGGGCCCTGGGGGCAATCGGCTTCACGCAGGGTTTTTTCGATGACGTAACGCGCCAGAGGCTGGTTGACCGTATTGACGGGCAGCAGGCCTGCTTTGAGATTTTTCTCTCGCACAGTCACGCCGACGTGCAGACCATCTTTTCCCTGCACTGTCAGCCCGATCGCGAAACGGAGCAGCTCCGGCGAGTCGCCTGTACCCGCCAGCCTCCCGCTGACGATGGCCTTACCGCACTGAGCTGGTTTGCTTTGCAAACCGCGCGCCTTGAGCATCTGAGCACGCTGGAGGAGACGATCATCGTCGATCTGATGGTGGCGGTGGACGAGCGTATCGAGGGTCACGACGAGTACGTGCTTCCCGCGGATGAGCAAGACGATCCGCTGATGCATTATCCAGAAAAACCGTTGCTCACCCTGGTACGTCAGCAGGCGCGCGAGATAGAACAGCTCTCGCGCCAGCTGGCGTCCCTGCGCGATACGCTTGAGGAACGCAAAATCATTGATAAAGCAAAAAGCGTCCTGATGACCCACCAGAGCATGAGCGAGGAACAGGCCTGGACGGCGCTGCGTAAGATGGCGATGGACAAGAACCAAAGGATGGTGGATATCGCCCGCGCGCTGCTTATGGTGAAGAATTTATGGCAGGTAACACCAAAGGAGTAGCTGCACAATCTGTGGGCATTTTCTGCCTGATTGAGGTGCGTTGTGACGAGGGGCGTTCTGCTAGCGCCGCGGAAACTGCGGGTTAAAACCTGGCATTGCCTTTGCATTATTCGATTAACCATTTTTGACGATGCGCCAACGGCGGTGCATCCGTCTTCGGGATAAAGGCGTCCACTGGTGCTTCGGCACCGTGGGCGCTTTTTTTTGCTTTTTTTTTCAGGAGTGGTCATGGCGGATTTGTCGAGACGGCGGTTTTTGCAGGCCAGCATGCTGGCGAGTGGTGCAATGCTGTTACCGGGTGTCATGCAGGCCGCATGGGCGGCAGGTTCGGATAAACCGGAGCAGGAAACGGTGCGCATCGGGTTTATCCCGCTGACCGACTGTGCCCCGGTGGTTATCGCGGCGCTGAAAGGGTTTGATAAAAAATACGGTATTACCATCGTGCCCACCAAAGAGGCGAGCTGGGCGGCGGTGCGCGACAAGCTGGTGGCGGGCGAGCTGGACGCCGCGCACATTCTCTACGGCCTGCTCTACGGGCTGGAGCTGGGCATCGCCGGCAAGCCGCAGCAGATGGCGAACCTGATGACGCTCAACCAGAACGGCCAGGCGATTACGCTTTCCAGCGATCTGGCAGAGAAGGGCGTTCGCGATCTCGACGGGCTGAAAACGCTGGTCGGGCAGCAGGCGCCCGGCACTTATACCTTCGCGCACACCTTCCCGACCGGGACGCACGCCATGTGGCTCTACTACTGGCTGGCCAGCGCGGGCATTAACCCCTTTGACGACGTGCGCACGGTGGTGGTGCCGCCGCCGCAGATGGTAATGAACATGCGCATTGGCAACATGGTGGGCTTTTGCGTTGGCGAGCCGTGGAACGCGCGGGCCATCAACGACCGCATCGGCTTGACCGCCGCCACGTCGCAGTCCATCTGGGCCGACCATCCGGAAAAAATCCTCGGCACGCGTCGCGACTGGGTGGAGAAAAATCCGCACACCGCCCGGGCGCTGGTGAGCGCCGTGATGGAGGCCGCGCGCTGGATCGAGGCGTCCCCGGAAAACAAGCGTGAAACCGCGCAGATCCTCTCCCGGCGGGCGTGGCTCAACTGCAAAGAGCAGTATCTCACCGGACGCATGCTCGGCGAGTACGACAACGGCCTGGGGCAGCGCTGGCAGGACGCGCACCCGATCCGCTTCTTCAACGAGGGGGCCGTGAGCTACCCGTATCTCTCTGACGGCATGTGGTTCTTAACCCAGTTCCGCCGCTGGGGCTTGCTCAAATCCGCACCGGACTATGCGGGCATTGCGCAGCGCATTAACCAGACTGCGGTCTGGCAGGATGCCGCCACGGCGGTGGGAGGCATGACCACGCCGTCTTCCCCCCTGCGCAGTAGCACATTGATGGACGGCACCGTCTGGAACGGTACCGACCCGGAAGGATACGCCAACCGTTTCGCCATTCACCGTAAAGGGGCCTGAATATGCCGCATCTGCAAAATACGAAACCACAAGAGAAGCCGGAGAGTGGGGAGGTGATTCTCCTCCCCCCGGTGCAGGTTCGCCGCCGTACGCCGACGATTGCGCGTCGGATTAACGCGATCCTTTCGCGCATTATTCCGGCGTGCCTCGGGCTGGGACTGCTGGTGGTGCTCTGGCAGCTGGCGGCGATAAACAGCAAAGGCTTCCCGACGCCGCTCAGCACCCTCGACTCGGCCATAACCCTGTTCGCCGATCCGTTTTATCGCGACGGGCCAAACGATATGGGCATAGGCTGGAACGTGCTTGCGTCACTGCAGCGCGTCGCCATCGGCTTCGGTCTGGCAGCGCTGGCGGGTATCCCGCTGGGCTTTCTGATTGGCCGCTTCACCTTTTTCTCGCGCATGTTCAACCCGTTAGTTGCCCTCCTGCGGCCGGTCAGCCCGCTGGCCTGGCTGCCCATCGGCCTGCTGCTGTTCCAGAAAGCGGAACCGGCCTCCAGCTGGACCATTTTTATCTGCTCCATCTGGCCGATGGTGATCAACACCGCCGAAGGGGTGCGCCGCATTCCGCAGGACTACCTCAACGTCGCCCGGGTGCTGCAGCTCTCTGAGTGGACCATCATGCGCCGCATTCTCTTCCCGGCGGTGCTGCCCGCGGTGCTGACCGGGGTGCGCCTCTCCATCGGTATTGCCTGGCTGGTGATTGTCGCCGCCGAGATGCTCACCGGGGGCGTAGGGATCGGCTTCTGGATCTGGAACGAGTGGAACAACCTCAACGTCGAAAACATTCTCATCGCCATCGTCATCATTGGCGTGGTCGGGCTGCTGCTGGAGCAGGGGCTGATGCTGATTGCCCGTCGCTTTAGCTGGCAGGAAAAATAAGGAGCGAGCATGAAACCATTAATTCAGGTCCAGGGCGTGAGCCAGCGTTTTTCCACCGCCAGCGGCGAGTTTCTGGCGCTGCAAAACGTCTCTTTTGATATCCACGAGGGCGAAACCGTCAGCCTGATTGGTCACTCCGGCTGCGGTAAATCGACGCTACTCAACCTTATCGCCGGTATTACACTGCCGACGGAAGGCGGGCTGATTTGCGACAACCGCGAAATCGCCGGGCCGGGTCCGGAACGTGCCGTGGTCTTTCAGAACCACTCGCTGCTGCCGTGGCTCACCTGCTTCGACAACGTGGCCCTGGCGGTCGACCACGTGTTTCGCCACAGCATGAGCAAGGCGGAGCGCAGGGAGTGGATTGAGCACAACCTCGACCGCGTGCAGATGGGGCATGCCCTGCACAAGCGCCCGGGGGAGATCTCCGGCGGCATGAAGCAGCGCGTGGGCATTGCCCGGGCGCTGGCGATGAAGCCGAAAGTCCTGCTGATGGATGAACCCTTCGGCGCGCTCGATGCCCTGACGCGCGCGCATCTGCAGGACTCGGTGATGCAGATCCAGCAGGCGCTGAACACCACCATTGTCCTTATCACCCACGACGTGGACGAGGCGGTATTGCTCTCCGATCGCGTGCTGATGATGACCAACGGCCCGGCGGCGACCGTGGGGGAGATCCTGCGCGTTGACCTGCCGCGTCCGCGTAACCGGGTGCAACTGGCGGACGACAGCCGCTACCACCACATGCGCCAGCAGATCCTGCATTTCCTCTACGAAAAACAGCCGAAAGCGGCGTAACGAGGGGGCGTTGATGCGACTGGTGATTATCGGGAATGGAATGGCGGCTACCCGGCTGATTGACTCGCTAACCGGACGGGCCTCGGGTCGTTTTGCTATCACCGTCGTCGGTGATGAGCCAGAGCATGCCTATAACCGCATTCAGCTTTCGCCGGTGCTGGGGGGCGAGAAAGCGGCTCGGGACATCTGCCTTCAGGATGACGACTGGTATCAGGAGCGTGGCGTAACGGTGCTGCGGGGCGAAAGGGCGCTTGCCGTGGACGTGGCGTCACGGGAAGTGCGTACCGCCGCCCGCACGCTGGGCTGGGATGCGCTGGTGTTTGCCACCGGTTCAACGCCTTTTGTTCCGCCCGTCCCCGGCAGCGATGCGCCGCAGGTGTTCACGTTTCGTACCCTGGAGGATACCCGGGCCATTCAGGCGATTGCCGGTCCGGCGGTGGTGCTGGGCGGCGGCGTGCTCGGGGTTGAGACGGCGGCAGCCCTGGCACGCTCGGGTGACCACGTCACGCTTGTTCATCGCGGCCCGTGGCTGATGGAACAACAGCTGGACCAGCAGGCGGGAATGCTGCTGGAAGAGGCGCTGGCGGCGCGGGGCGTGCGCTGCGAGCTCGCCTCCGGCATCTCGGCCATTAACGACAATACCGTGACGCTGCTCAACGGACGCAGCATCGCTGCGGCGCGCGTGGTGCTGGCGACCGGCGTCCAGCCCAACGTCGCGCTGGCGAAGGCCAGCGGCATTCGCTGCGCGCGCGGGATTGTGGTGGATCACCAGATGCAAACCTCCACGCCGAGCGTCTACGCCATAGGCGAATGCTGCGAAATTGACGGCCAGACGTTTGGCCTGGTCGCCCCCTGTATGGCGCAGGCGGAGATCCTCGCCGCACGGCTGGCGGGCGAAGCCACCGCGCCGTTTGTTCTGACTGACAACGGGGTGCGCCTCAAGGTGACCGGCGTGGAGTTGTTCAGCCTCGGTCGCGCGGCGGAGCAGGAGGGCGATGTCGTCTGGCGCGCATGGGATCCGCTGACCCGCCACTATCGACGCTTACTGATCCATCAGGGGGCGCTGGCGGGCGTGCTGCTGATGGGCGACTGCCGCAGCGCGGCAACATTTACCCATTTACTGGCAACGGCCGCGCCCGCGCACGCGGACTGGCTGTTCGATCGATTCACTACGCAACCGCAGGTTGCAGGACAGAACGCTATGACAAAACCTACTCTGGTGGTGGTTGGGCACGGTATGGTCGGCCATCATTTCCTTGAGGATTGCGTGAACCGCAATCTGCATCAGCAGTATCAGATCGTGGTCTTTGGCGAGGAGCGCTATGCCGCCTATGACCGCGTACATCTCTCAGAATATTTTGGCGGCCGCAGCGCGGCGTCGCTCTCGCTGGTGGAAGGTGATTTTTTTGCCGACAACGGCATTGAGCTGCGCCTCTCGCAGCAGGTCGTCGCTATTGACCGCGCCGCGCGCGTGGTGCGTACCGCCAGCGGGCATGAGACCCACTGGGACAAACTGGTGCTGGCGACCGGCTCATACCCGTTCGTTCCACCGGTGACGGGCAACGATCTGCCGGGGTGTTTTGTCTACCGCACGCTCGACGATCTGGACAACATTGCCGCCCACGCGGCGGGCTCGCGTCGCGGCGTGGTGATTGGCGGCGGGCTGCTGGGGCTGGAGGCGGCGAATGCCCTGAAGCAGCTCGGGCTGGAAACCCACGTGGTGGAGTTTGCGCCCAACCTGATGGCGGTGCAGCTTGATAACGACGGCGCGTCTATGCTGCGCAAGAAAATCGAGGCGCTGGGCGTCGGCGTTCATACCTCGAAAGCCACCACGGAAATTGCCTCGACGGACGGCGGGCTGGTGCTGCGCTTTGCCGATGGCGAACAGCTGGAAACGGACATGGTGGTCTTTTCTGCCGGTATTCGTCCGCAGGACGCGCTGGCGCGCAGCAGCGGGCTGGCCATCGGCGAGCGCGGCGGGATCGGCATTGATAATAGCTGTCGCACCTCCGACCCGGACGTGCTGGCCATCGGCGAATGTGCCCTGTGGGAAGGGAAAATCTTTGGTCTGGTCGCGCCGGGCTACCAGATGGCGCGCGTCGCCGCCGCCGCGCTGGCGGGTGAGGATAAAACCTTCACCGGCGCGGATATGAGCACTAAGCTCAAGCTGCTCGGCGTCGACGTTGCGTCGTTCGGTGACGCTCACGGGCGCACGCCGGGAGCGCTGAGCTACCAGTGGACGCACGGTCCGCAGCAAATCTACAAGAAAATCGTGGTCAGCCACGACGGCAAAACGCTGCTCGGCGGCGTGCTGGTGGGGGACGCCAGCGAATACGCCACGCTGGTGCAGATGATGCTTAACGGCATCAGCCTGCCGAAAGCGCCGGAAACGCTGATATTACCCGTGTCCTCTGGCAGCGCGCCAAAAGCGCTGGGCGTGGCGGCGCTGCCGGAAAGCGCGCAGATCTGTTCGTGCCATAACGTCAGCAAAGGCGATATTTGCCGGGCGGTGAACGAAGGCGCAGCGGATATCGGCGCCGTTAAGCAGTGCACCAAAGCGGCGACCGGCTGCGGGGGCTGTAGCGCGCTGGTGAAGCAGGTGATGGAATTCCAGCTTGCCGAGCAGGGCGTGGAGGTGAAAAAGGACATCTGCGAGCACTTCCCCTACTCGCGGCAGGAAATTTATCACCTGGTGCGCGTTAACCATATCCGCACCTTTGACCAGCTCATCAGCCGCTACGGTCAGGGGCACGGGTGCGAAATCTGTAAGCCGCTGGTCGGGTCAGTGCTGGCCTCCTGCTGGAATGAGTACCTGCTCAAACCGGCGCATCTGCCGCTGCAGGACACCAACGACCGTTACTTTGCCAATATTCAGAAGGACGGCACTTACTCCATCGTGCCGCGCATGCCCGCCGGAGAAGTGACGGCAGACGGGCTGATCGCCATCGGGCAGATTGCGAAACGCTACAGCCTGTACAGCAAAATTACCGGCGGGCAGCGTATTGACCTGTTTGGTGCCACCCTGGAGCAGCTGCCGGAGATCTGGCAGGCGCTGGTAGACGCCGGGTTCGAAACCGGGCACGCCTACGGAAAATCCCTGCGTACGGTGAAATCCTGCGTCGGGTCGACCTGGTGCCGCTACGGCGTGCAGGACTCCACCGGCCTCGCGGTCAAACTGGAGCACCGTTATAAAGGCCTGCGCGCGCCGCACAAAATCAAGATGGCGGTCTCCGGCTGCACCCGCGAGTGCGCCGAGGCGCAGAGCAAAGACGTGGGGGTGATTGCCACGGACAAGGGCTGGAACCTCTATCTGTGCGGCAACGGCGGCATGAAGCCGCGCCATGCGGATCTTTTCGCCAGCGATCTGGACGACGAGACGCTGATCCGCACCGTCGATCGCTTCCTGATGTTTTACATCCGCACGGCGGATCGCCTGCAGCGCACCAGTACCTGGATGGACAACCTGGAAGGCGGCCTCGACTACCTGCGCGAGGTGATCCTCAACGACAGCCTCGGCATTGCCCACGAGCTGGAGCAGGAGATGGCTCGCGTGGTGGAGACCTACCAGTGCGAATGGCAGACCACGCTTAGCGACCCCAACCGCCTGGCGCTGTTCCGCACCGCGGTGAACGACGCTGCCGCCGAGCAGGGCAAACGCTGGCAGGAAATCTGCGCGATTGAGGATATCCCGGAGCAGGCGGGCATTGGCGCGCGTCTTGGGCGCAAGCCGATCGCGCTGTTCCGCTTTGGCAAAACCGTTTACGCCCTCGACGATCGGGAGCCGGGCGGTGAGGCAAACGTGCTTTCACGCGGCATTCTGGGCGATGCGGCGGGCGAGCCGGTGGTGATTTCACCGCTCTACAAGCAGCGCATTCGCCTGCGCGACGGCTGTCAGGTTGAGAACGGCGAACCCGCGGTGCGCGCCTGGCCGGTGAAGATTGAAAACGGCAAGGTGTGGGTTGGAAGCGACGCCCTGGTCATGCGCGCGGAGGCCTCATGACGGAAACCCGGACAACATGCCCCTACTGCGGGGTGGGCTGCGGCGTGGTCGCCCGCGTGGAAGGCGGCGCGGTGAGCGTTCGGGGAGATGAAACCCATCCGGCGAACTTTGGCCGCCTGTGCGTGAAAGGATCGGCCCTGGGGGAAACAACGGGGTTACGGGGGCGACTTTTGCGCCCCGTGGTTGACGGCCTTGAGGTGGACTGGACGCAGGCGCTGAGCGCGGCAGGAGAGCGCCTGCGGGAGATTATCGATAAATGGGGGCCGCAGGCGGTGGCGTTTTATGCCTCCGGCCAGCTGTTGACCGAGGATTACTATGCCGCCAACAAGCTGATGAAAGGGTTTATCGGCGCGGCAAACATTGATACCAACTCGCGGCTCTGCATGTCCTCTGCCGTCGTGGGCTACAAGCGCGCCTTTGGCGAAGACGTGGTGCCGTGCAGCTACGAAGATGTGGAAAAGAGCGATCTGGTGGTGCTGGCGGGGTCGAACGCGGCCTGGACGCATCCGGTGCTCTATCAGCGGCTGGTGCAGGCAAAGCAAAACAATCCGCAGATGAAGGTGGTAGCGATCGATCCCCGCAGAACCGCGACCTGCGATATTGCCGATCTTCATCTGGCGCTGAGGCCGGGCAGCGACGCCGGGCTGTTTGTGGGGTTGCTCAATCTGATTCAGGGCACCGCTGAGTGGCCAGTTGCCCGCGTGTCGGCGTTCTGCGACCTCCCGGAGCAGGATATCGGTATGTTTTATGACTGGTTTGTCACCGCGCCACGCGCTATCACGCTCTACACCATGGGGATCAACCAGTCATCGAGCGGCAGCGACAAGTGCAACGCCATCATCAACGTCCATCTTGCCAGCGGGAAGTTCAACCGCCCGGGCTGCGGCCCGTTTTCGCTGACCGGACAGCCAAACGCCATGGGCGGCCGGGAGGTGGGCGGGCTGGCGAACCAGGTGGCGGCGCACATGAACTTCGAGCCGGACGACCTTTCGCGGGTAGCGCGCTTCTGGGGAACGGAGCGGCTGGCGCAGACGCCGGGCCTGATGGCGGTTGAGCTGTTTGATGCCATTGCCCGCGGCGAGGTGAAGGCGGTATGGATCATGGGCACCAACCCGGCGGTCTCGCTGCCGGACAGCCACGCGGTCTGTCAGGCGCTGGCAGACTGCCCGCTGGTGATTGTTTCTGAGGTCATGAACGATACCGACACCAGCCGGTTTGCCCATATCCGTTTTCCCGCGCTGGGCTGGGGAGAAAAAGACGGAACGGTGACCAATTCCGAGCGACGCATTTCTCGCCAGCGCGCGTTTCTGCCTGCGCCGGGTGCTGCAAAGCCAGACTGGTGGATCGTTGCTCAGGTTGCAGAACGGCTGGGCTACGGCGACGCCTTTGCCTGGCAGCATCCGCACGAGATTTTTGCCGAGCATGCGGCGCTGACGGCCTTTGAAAATGACGGCGCGCGGGCGTTGAATCTTCATGAGCTGGCTGCGTTAACCCGTGAAGCGTGGGATCGCCTTGAGCCGTATCAGTGGCCGACCGGGGATTTCCAGCGCCGAAACGTGGTGCCCGTTAATCCGCTGCCGCACGGCGCGACGGCCTCCGCGCTGTACCCGCTGATCCTCAACACTGGCCGCATCCGCGACCAGTGGCACACCATGACCCGGACGGGGTACGTGCCCCGGCTAATGCAGCATATCGCGGAGCCGCTTGTTGAGGTCTGCGCCAGCGATGCCGCTCGGTTTTCGTTGTGTGACGGCCAGCTGGCGCGCATTAGCTCGCCGCGCGGCGTGATGCTCGCCAGGGTGCGCATCAACGACGGGATAAGGAAAGGCGAGGCGTTTGCCCCGATGCACTGGAACGCCGCGTTTGCCCGCCAGGGAAAGGTGAACGCGCTGGTGGAAGGGCGCTGCGATCCGGTTTCGGGCCAGCCGGAAAGTAAACAAACCGCTGTCAGAATCATGCCCTGGCTGCCCGCCTGGCAGGGTGAGCTCTATGCACGCGAATGGCCGGATATGCCCGCTTCGGTTTACTGGTGGCGTAAAGCCTCGCGAATGACGATCGCGGATGATAAGCCGCTGCTTTCGTGGGTCATGGACTATGCCAGCGGCCGGGGCTGGCAGCTGCAGGTTGCGCAAACCGGCGAACGCAGCAGCGTGCTGGCCTGGCATGAAGGTCAGCTGATGCTCGGCTTCTGGGAGGGCACCGCGCCGCCCGAGCTGGCGCACCCGGTGATTGACGCTGCGTTTCGCTCGCCGCCCTCGACGCCTGCAGAGCGTCATGCGCTGCTGAGCGGGCAGGGCGTGGAGGAGAGTGCGGATCCTGGGCGCATTATCTGTAGCTGCTTCAGCGTCGGGGAACATGCGATTCAGGAGGCGATTGCCGGAGGGTGCGATTCCGTGACCGCGCTGGGAGCGAAGCTGCGCTGTGGTACGAACTGTGGCTCCTGCGTGCCGGAGCTGAAGGGACTGCTTGGATGAGGGGGTAAGGGCGTCGGGTAGCGGCTGCGCCTTACCCGACCGACAAATTCGTGCCGCCCCGTAGGTTGGGTAAGCGTAGCGCCACCCGACAATCAGATCAGGATAATCCTGAAATGTCCGCCAGGACTGTATTTCACCGCGTATCGCGTTAACATATTAAGAATTTATCCATAAACACAGGTTCTCATTTACGACGTTGATGGCCGTATCGTCCCCCATTCGTTTTCTGTTATTACTCCCCCTGATTATGGCCGGAGCCGTTCACGGCGCGCCGCATTCCTTTATCCAGCAGGCACAGAATCCCTTTGATAATGACGGGGACAATCTTCCCGATCTGGGGTTGGCCGCGCCAACCCGCGAGGGAGAAAAACACCTCGCCGAAATGGCGAAAGCCTTCGGTGAAGCAAGCATGACCGATAACGGCCTGACGACCGGCGAGCAGGCGCGTCAGTTTGCCTTTGGGCAGGTGCGCGACGCGGTAAGCGGGGAAGTGAACCAGCAGATTGAGTCCTGGCTTTCGCCCTGGGGGAACGCCAGCGTGAACCTGCTGGTGGACAACGAGGGCAAATTCAACGGCAGCAGCGGGAGCTGGTTTATCCCCTGGAACGATAACAACCGCTATCTGAGCTGGAGCCAGCTTGGTCTGACCCAGCAGACGGATGGCCTGGTCAGTAACGCCGGAATCGGCCAGCGCTGGGTCGCCGGGAAATGGCTGCTGGGTTATAACACCTTCTACGATAATCTGCTGGACGAAAACCTTCAGCGCGCCGGGCTGGGCGCGGAAGCGTGGGGAGAAAATCTGCGCCTGTCAGCGAACTATTACCAGCCCTTGGCCGGCTGGCGCGAACGCTCTGACGTCCAGGAGCAGCGCATGGCGCGCGGATATGACGTCACCGCTAAGGCCTGGCTGCCGTGGTTCCATCATCTGAATACCAGCGTTAGCTTCGAGCAATACTTTGGCGATAACGTCGATCTCTTCAACAGCGGCACCGGCTATCACAACCCGGTGGCGGTCAATCTGGGGCTGAACTATACCCCCGTCCCGCTGGTCACATTGACCGCCGGGCACAAGCAGGGCGAAAGCGGCGAGAGCCAGAATAATCTCGGGCTGAAGCTCAACTACCGCTTTGGCGTGCCGCTGGTTAAGCAGCTTTCCGCCGATGAGGTTGCCGCTACGCGCTCCCTGCGCGGAAGCCGCTATGACTCGCCGGAGCGCAATAGCCTGCCGGTGATGGAGTTCCGCCAGCGTAAAACCCTGTCGGTCTGGCTGGCCACGCCGCCGTGGGATCTCAAAGGGGGCGAGACCGTCATGCTGAAGCTTCAGATTCGCAGCGCGTACGGCATTCGCCAGATCCACTGGCAGGGGGATACGCAGGCATTGAGCCTGACGTCACCGGCGAAAAGCAACAGCAGCGAGGGCTGGAGCGTGATTATGCCTGCCTGGGATGAACGGGAAGGGGCCACCAACCGCTGGCATCTGTCGGCGGTCGTGGAAGATGAGAAAGGCCAGCGCGTCTCGTCCAATGAGATCGTGCTGACCGTCGTGCAGCCGCTGGTCGCCCTGCCGGACAACGATCCGCGCTGGAAGCTGCTGCCGGAGGAGTAATCGTTAAAAAATGCGTTCCTGATGCACCCATACGGCAGCTTCCACGCGGGATTTTAACTTCATTTTCTTCAGCATATGCTTCACGTGCACTTTGACCGTGCTTTCGGTGATATCCAGGCGGCGGGCGATCATTTTGTTCGGCAGCCCCTGGGCAATAAGTTTGAGAATATCGCGCTCGCGCGGCGTGAGCTGGCTGACGTCACGGTCAGAGGTGGCGCGGTTGGCGCGCAGGCTGGCGGCCAGCACCGGCGTTAAGGTCTCACTGAGTACCATCTCGCCCGCCGCCGCCTGCTGCAGCGCCTTAAGCAAGTCTTCCGGCTCCATGTCCTTCAGCAGATACCCATCCGCACCGCGCTTCAGCGCCGTGACCACATCCTCTTCATGGTTCGACACGCTAAAGACGACGATGCGTCCGGAAAGCGATTTCTCCCGCAGCTTGTCGAGGGTTTCCAGACCGTTCATGCCGGGCATGTTGAGATCGAGCAGGATCAGATCGGGATCGAGGGATTCGGCAAGCTCAATGCCCTGTTCACCGTTGCTGGCTTCGCCTACCACGGTGATATCGGGTGCCATGCTGACCAGCTGTTTTACGCCAGTGCGCAGCATCGGATGGTCGTCGATCAACAGGATGGATGCCGGTTCCTGATTAGTCATGGGTTTCTCCTTGAGCAGTTGTAAGCGGTTTTTCGGGAATAAAGGTGACGACAACTTCCGTGCCGCCCGTCTCTCTCCGGCGAACCTGGCAATCACCGCGCAGGCTTTGGGCGCGGTCTCGCATGATAATTAAACCATAGTGGTTAGTGCGTTCGGCATTTTCCGGCACGCCGCGGCCGTTGTCGTGAACCGTGAGCTTCACCTGATTGTCGTGCTGGCTGACGGTGACCGTGACCGCCGTCGCGTCAGCGTGTTTGAGCACGTTGCTCAGCGCTTCGCGGGCGATCTGCAGTAAATGGATGGCCTGATGGGAGGGGACAAACCGCGGCGGGAGCTGGTAATCCAGCTTCACCGGGAACCCCAGCCGGGCGCTAAATTCCTGACAGCTGGCCTCCAGCGCCGGTCGCAGGCCCGGCTCGGTCAGCTGCAGGCGGAAGGTGGTCAGCAGCTCGCGAAGCTGTATCCAGGAGGTGTTCAGCTCGTTGCGGATCTGGCTGAGCAGCTGCTTATTGCTTTCCGGCATCTGCGCATCCTGCATCTGCAGACAGCTCACCTGCATTTTCATACAGGAGAGCGACTGGGCGATGGAGTCGTGCAGCTCGCGGGCGATGGTCGCGCGCTCCTCCATGACGATCAGCTGCTGCTGCTTTTCCTGATGCCGGTCGAGCGCCAGCGTGGCCGTTAGCTGTTCGACCAGCGTATCAACCAGCTGCTGCTGGTCGTGGCTCAGGTGACGCCCGGCGGGCAGCGTTGCCAGCAGAATACCGTATTGGGTGTGGCTGTCGGTCAGGCGCCACTTCAGGGTGGTGCCGGCGGAGGTCAGCGGCGGCAGGCCGCGAGGGCAAAGATGGCAGCCTTTATCATCGCAGGACATATCCGACTGACAGGTAAATTCCTGATGGTTGTCTTCGTCTTCCACGTCGTAAACCCGCAGCTCCAGGTCGTGCAGCAGGGTCAGGTTTTGCAGGCCGTTCAGTACCGGCGAGAGGCGTTCGCATAGCGGCACCTGCATGTGCAGACGACGGTTGGCCTGCCACAGGAAGGAGAGGATCTGGTTTTTCTGCTCCAGCCCTGCCGTTTTTTCCTGAACGCGCTGTTCCAGCACCGCGTAGCTCTCGGAAAGCTCAGCCGACATGGTGTTGAGCGCCTGGCCGAGCATCGCCATTTCGTTGCGTCCGCTGATGTGCGTGCGCTGGGTAAAATCCCGAGCGGTCACCGCGCGGGCCATGGCCAGCAGCTGTTTCCACGGATTCAGCAGCCGCGCGCGGAGCCAGATAATGGTGAAGATGAGCAGCAGAGCCATAAACAGCGCCATGGCGCGATGCACCATCACCACCCGGTCAATGCGTAATTCAGTGGTTTGATCGAAAGAGGAGACCAGGGCGTCAATGCGCGAGACAAAACCCGCCACGTCCTGCGCGACCGTCTCCGGGCTTTGCGCCTGTTTCAGCCCGGGTTCAAGCTGGGTGTGCCAGTAGCCCTGAAGGGCTTTAAGCTGGGATTGCTGACCGGCGCGGATGGCGGCATTTTCCAGCTCAGGGCTGAAGGCCGTGCGCTCCATTTCATCAATCAGGGGTCGATCGTCCTGCGTCAGGGGGATCGACGCCAGCAGGCGATAACTCTGCATGCGTAGCGAGCCTGCCTCGTTGATGGCATGGGCGTTACCCTGTACGCCCTGTACCAGCCTGCCGGAAATCGCCATGCCGGTTACGCCAATGGCGGTGGACAGCAGGACGATCAGCGCGAGCTGATTGACGAGCGTCAGCGGAGATAAACATCTTTTTAACATAGAGGTGGCGTGCTCCTGACGTGGCCTGCTTGCAGGAATGGCGCTATTCTGGTGCATACCCTGGAGTATACCCATACCTATAAATGATTACCCCTAAATTGCCAGCGGAGTATGCGTTGGAGGGTAGGGGGATCGGGGACGCGTCAGCGCCGTGAAAAACCACGTCTTTTTTACCGAAATCGCCTACTCACTAAGGATAAGGCCTTATTTTGCGCCGCAAATCCTCGCACTTTTCCTTTGATTTATATCAACTTACCGCCGCCCTAAAACCCTAATGTTTGCAGCATCATTCGAGAATCAGAGGTGTCTATGAGTCACTCATCCGCTCCCGAAAGGGAAAATGGTGCCGTTATTACAGACTGGCGTCCAGAGGATCCGGCGTTCTGGCAACAGCGCGGCCATCGTGTAGCAAGCCGGAATCTGTGGATTTCCGTGCCGTGTTTGTTATTAGCGTTTTGCGTATGGATGTTGTTTAGCGCGGTGGCGGTAAATCTGCCAAAAGTCGGGTTTACGTTCACAACCGATCAGCTGTTCATGCTGACCGCGCTGCCGTCGCTGTCAGGCGCGCTGCTGCGTGTGCCTTACGCGTTTATGGTGCCGGTCTTTGGCGGCCGTCGCTGGACGGCGTTCAGTACGGGTATCATGATCGTTCCCTGCGTGTGGCTCGGCTTTGCGGTGCAGGATACGTCCACGCCGTTTAGCGTGTTCGTGATTATCTCCCTGCTGTGCGGTTTCGCGGGTGCGAACTTCGCCTCCAGCATGGCAAACATCAGCTTCTTCTTCCCGAAAGCGAAGCAGGGCGGCGCGCTGGGCATCAACGGCGGTCTGGGCAACATGGGCGTGAGCGTGATGCAGCTGATTGCGCCGCTGGCGATCTCGGTTTCTATTTTTGCCGCCTTTGGCGGCGGTGGCGTTGAGCAGGCGGATGGTTCTTCCCTGTACCTGCAGAACGCCGCCTGGATCTGGGTACCCTTCCTGGTGGTCTTCACCCTCGCAGCCTGGTTCTTTATGAACGATCTGTCCGCGTCGAAGGCCTCGCTGAGTGAACAGCTGCCGGTGCTTAAGCGTGGACATCTCTGGGTCATGGCGCTGCTGTATCTGGCCACCTTCGGTTCGTTTATCGGTTTCTCTGCGGGCTTCGCCATGCTGTCAAAAACCCAGTTCCCGGAGATTCAGATCCTGCAATTCGCCTTCTTCGGGCCGTTTATTGGCGCCCTTGCCCGCTCGCTGGGCGGCATGGTTTCTGACCGTCTGGGCGGTACCCGCGTGACGCTGGTGAACTTCGTCGTGATGGCGGTCTTCTGCGCGCTGCTGTTCCTCACGCTGCCGGCCGACGGGCAGGGCGGTAACTTTATCGCCTTCTTCGGCGTGTTTATGGTGCTGTTCCTGACGGCCGGTTTGGGCAGCGCGTCTACCTTCCAGATGATCTCCGTGATCTTCCGCAAGCTGACCATGGATCGCGTGAAGGCGCAGGGCGGAAGCGAAGAGCAGGCGATGCGCGAAGCGGCGACCGATACCGCTGCGGCGCTGGGCTTTATCTCTGCCATCGGCGCAATCGGCGGCTTCTTTATCCCGAAAGCGTTCGGTATTTCGCTGGACCTGACCGGCTCTCCGGCTGGCGCAATGAAAGTTTTCCTCGTCTTCTATATCGCCTGCGTTGTGATTACGTGGCTGGTATATGGCCGTAATACCAAGAAAAATAAGTAAGTGTGATTATCCGTTTGCGCGGCCCTCGGGCCGCGTTTTTTTTGGCCTGTAAGTAGTTACAACATACTGAAAGGTTTGCACAGAAGCGCACCGGTAACACTGCGATCGCCGTCGCCTTGCAGGGACGTCTACCCCTTAATACCTGAGATGTTAAATTTTGCCGTGATTATTGTACGATGAAATTAAAATACTATTAAAAATCATATTGTTATGAATTTTTAAAATCTACCGCTTTGGTGGTATTTGACCTAACCCCACCCCTGAAAGTCCCTCCTCGGCTTGATCGTTATCAATTCTCCCCCTCTTTCAGAGCGTTACCTTCGCTGCAAATCAGCAATGTCGATTTAGAGAGCCACAGGCTCCACACAGGAGATACCCGATGAGCAAATTTTTGGACCGGTTTCGCTACTTCAAACAGAAGGGTGAAACTTTTGCCGATGGGCACGGCCAGGTTCTGGATACTAACCGGGACTGGGAAGACGGTTACCGTCAACGCTGGCAGCATGACAAAGTTGTCCGTTCTACCCACGGCGTAAACTGCACTGGCTCATGTAGCTGGAAGATTTTCGTTAAAAACGGTCTGGTAACCTGGGAAATGCAGCAGACCGACTATCCGCGCACCCGCCCGGATATGCCAAACCACGAACCGCGCGGCTGTCCGCGTGGCGCCAGCTACTCCTGGTATCTCTACAGCGCTAACCGTCTGAAATACCCCCTGATGCGCAAGCGCCTGATGAAAATGTGGCGTGAAGCGAAGGTTCAGCACAGCGATCCGGTTGATGCCTGGGCGTCCATCATCGAAGACGCGGATAAAGCAAAAAGCTTTAAGCAGGCTCGCGGCCGCGGCGGTTTTGTTCGCTCCTCCTGGAAAGAGGTGAACGAGCTGATTGCCGCCTCTAACGTCTACACCGTCAAAACCTACGGCCCTGACCGCGTGGCGGGCTTCTCGCCGATCCCGGCGATGTCGATGGTCTCTTACGCGTCCGGCGCGCGCTACCTGTCGCTGATTGGCGGCACCTGCCTGAGCTTCTACGACTGGTACTGCGACCTGCCGCCTGCGTCGCCGCAGACCTGGGGCGAGCAGACCGACGTGCCGGAATCCGCGGACTGGTACAACTCCAGCTATATCATCGCCTGGGGCTCTAACGTGCCGCAGACCCGTACCCCGGACGCGCACTTCTTTACCGAAGTTCGCTACAAAGGCACCAAAACCGTGGCGGTGACCCCGGACTACGCGGAAATCGCCAAGCTGTGCGATCTGTGGCTGGCGCCGAAACAGGGTACCGATGCCGCAATGGCGATGGCGATGGGCCACGTCATGCTGCGCGAATTCCACCTCGACAAGCCAAGCCAGTACTTCACCGACTACGTGCGCCGCTACACCGACATGCCGATGCTGGTGATGCTGGAAGAGCGTGACGGCTACTATGCCGCGGGCCGCACGCTGCGCGCTGCCGATCTGGTGGACGCGCTGGGCCAGGAAAATAACCCGGAGTGGAAAACCGTTGCGTATAACAGCAACGGGGAGCTGGTGGCGCCGAACGGCTCTATCGGCTTCCGCTGGGGCGAGAAGGGTAAATGGAACCTTGAGCAGCGTAACGCCACCACCGGCGAAGAGACGGAACTGCGTCTCAGCATGCTGGGCAGCCAGGACGAGATTGCCGAGGTCGGCTTCCCGTACTTCGGCGGCGACGGCACCGAGCACTTCAACAAGGTCGAGCTGCAGAACGTGCTGATGCACAAGCTGCCGGTTAAACGCCTGACGTTAGCCGACGGCTCTACCGCGCTGGTCACCACCGTTTATGACCTGACCATGGCGAACTATGGCCTGGAACGCGGCCTGGGCGATGAAAACTGCGCAACCGGCTATGACGACGTAAAGGCCTACACCCCGGCCTGGGCGGAACAGATCACCGGCGTGCCCCGCGCACAGATTACCCGTATCGCGCGTGAATTCGCTGAAAACGCCGATAAGACGCACGGTCGCTCAATGATCATCGTCGGCGCGGGCCTGAACCACTGGTATCACCTCGATATGAACTATCGTGGGCTGATCAACATGCTGATCTTCTGCGGCTGCGTCGGCCAGAGCGGCGGCGGCTGGGCGCACTACGTGGGCCAGGAAAAGCTGCGTCCGCAGACCGGCTGGCAGCCGCTGGCGTTTGCCCTCGACTGGCAGCGTCCGGCGCGCCACATGAACAGTACCTCCTACTTCTATAACCACTCCAGCCAGTGGCGCTACGAGACGGTTACCGCGCAGGAATTGCTGTCGCCAATGGCGGATAAATCCCGCTACAGCGGCCACCTGATTGACTTTAACGTGCGCGCCGAGCGCATGGGCTGGCTGCCGTCCGCGCCGCAGCTGGGCACCAACCCGCTGCGCATCGCGGAAGCGGCGAAAAAAGCGGGCATGTCGCCGGTGGATTACACCGTTAAGTCCCTGAAGGACGGCTCAATCCGTTTTGCGGCTGAACAGCCAGAGAACGGTAAAAACCATCCGCGTAACCTGTTCATCTGGCGCTCCAACCTGCTGGGCTCGTCCGGTAAAGGCCACGAGTACATGCTGAAATACCTGCTCGGTACCGAAAACGGTATTCAGGGGAAAGATCTCGGCAAGCAGGGCGGCGTGAAGCCGGAAGAGGTGGAGTGGAAAGACAACGGTCTGGACGGCAAGCTGGATCTGGTCGTGACCCTCGACTTCCGTCTGTCCAGCACCTGCCTGTATTCCGACATCGTGCTGCCGACCGCGACCTGGTACGAAAAAGACGACATGAATACCTCGGATATGCATCCGTTTATTCATCCGCTGTCCGCAGCCGTTGACCCGGCGTGGGAATCGAAAAGCGACTGGGATATCTACAAAGACATCGCGAAGACATTCTCCGAACTGTGCGTCGGGCATCTGGGCAAAGAGACCGACGTGGTGACGTTGCCCATCCAGCACGACTCCGCCGCCGAACTGGCGCAGCCGCTGGACGTGAAGGACTGGAAAAAAGGCGAATGCGACCTGATCCCGGGCGTCACCGCGCCGCACATCATTCCGGTTGAGCGCGACTACCCGGCAACCTACGAGCGCTTTACCTCTATTGGCCCGCTGATGGAGAAAATCGGTAACGGCGGGAAAGGGATTGCCTGGAACACCCAGAGCGAAATGGATCTGCTGCGCAAGCTCAACTACACCAAAGCGGACGGCCCGGCGAAAGGCCAGCCCATGCTGAACACGGCGATTGATGCGGCCGAGATGATCCTGACCCTGGCGCCGGAAACCAACGGTCAGGTGGCGGTGAAGGCCTGGGCAGCGCTGAGCGAGTTTACCGGTCGCGACCATACGCACCTGGCGCTGAATAAAGAAGACGAAAAAATTCGCTTCCGCGATATTCAGGCCCAGCCGCGCAAGATCATCTCCAGCCCGACCTGGTCAGGCCTTGAAGATGAGCACGTCTCCTATAACGCGGGTTACACCAACGTTCACGAGCTGATCCCATGGCGCACCCTGTCAGGCCGCCAGTCGCTGTATCAGGATCATCAGTGGATGCGCGACTTCGGCGAAAGCCTGCTGGTGTACCGTCCGCCGATTGACACCCGCTCGGTGAAAGAGGTGATGGGCGACAAATCCAACGGCAATCCGGAGAAAGCGCTGAACTTCCTGACGCCGCACCAGAAGTGGGGGATCCACTCCACCTATAGCGACAACCTGCTGATGCTGACGCTGGGTCGCGGCGGTCCGATTGTGTGGATGAGCGAAGCGGACGCTAAAGATCTGGGTATCGAAGATAACGACTGGATCGAGGTGTTTAACAGCAACGGTGCCCTGACGGCGCGCGCGGTGGTAAGCCAGCGCGTACCGGCCGGGATGACCATGATGTACCACGCGCAGGAACGTATCGTGAACCTGCCGGGTTCAGAGATAACGGAGCAGCGCGGCGGTATTCATAACTCCGTAACCCGTATTACGCCGAAGCCAACCCACATGATTGGCGGCTATGCGCAGCTGGCCTACGGCTTTAACTACTACGGCACCGTAGGATCGAACCGCGATGAGTTCGTGGTGGTACGTAAGATGAAGAATATTAACTGGTTAGACGGCGAAGGTAATGACCAGGTACAGGAGAGCGTAAAATGAAAATTCGTTCACAAGTCGGCATGGTGCTGAATCTGGATAAATGCATCGGCTGTCATACCTGCTCGGTCACCTGTAAAAACGTCTGGACCAGCCGTGAAGGTATGGAGTACGCCTGGTTCAACAACGTTGAGACTAAGCCGGGCACCGGCTTCCCGACCGACTGGGAAAACCAGGAGAAGCACAAGGGCGGCTGGATCCGCAAGATCAACGGTAAAATTCAGCCGCGCATGGGTAACCGTGCGATGCTGCTGGGTAAAATCTTCGCTAACCCGCACCTGCCGGGCATCGACGATTATTACGAGCCGTTTGACTTCGACTATCAAAACCTCACTACCGCGCCGGAAGGCAAGCATCAGCCGATTGCGCGCCCGCGCTCGCTGATTACCGGCCAGCGTATGGCGAAAATCGAAAAAGGTCCGAACTGGGAAGACGATCTGGGCGGCGAGTTCGAGAAGCTGTCGAAAGACCAGAACTTCGAGAACATGCAGAAGGCGATGTACGGCCAGTTCGAAAACACCTTCATGATGTATCTGCCGCGCCTGTGCGAGCACTGCCTCAACCCGGCGTGCGTGGCGACCTGCCCGAGCGGCGCCATCTACAAGCGCGAAGAGGACGGCATCGTCCTGATTGACCAGGACAAGTGCCGCGGCTGGCGTATGTGCATCACCGGCTGCCCGTACAAAAAAATCTATTTCAACTGGAAGAGCGGCAAGTCGGAGAAGTGCATCTTCTGCTACCCGCGTATCGAAGCGGGCATGCCGACCGTCTGCTCCGAGAGCTGCGTAGGCCGTATTCGCTACCTCGGCGTGCTGCTGTACGACGCGGACGCGATTGAAACTGCCGCGAGCACCGAAAACGAGAAAGATCTGTACCAGCGTCAGCTGGACGTGTTCCTCGATCCGAACGATCCGAAGGTGATTGAGCAGGCGCTGAAGGACGGCATTCCGCAGAGCGTGATCGACGCGGCGCAGCAGTCGCCGGTCTACAAAATGGCGATGGACTGGAAGCTGGCCCTGCCGCTGCACCCGGAATACCGCACGCTGCCGATGGTCTGGTACGTGCCGCCGCTGTCGCCGATCCAGTCTGCTGCCGATGCGGGCGAGCTGGGCAGCAACGGCATTCTGCCGGACGTGGAGAGCCTGCGTATCCCGGTGCAGTACCTGGCTAACCTGCTGACCGCAGGGGATACCCAGCCTGTACTGCTCGCGCTGAAGCGTATGCTGGCGATGCGCCACTTCAAGCGTGCGGAAACCGTAGACGGCGTGACCGATACCCGCGCGCTGGAGGAGGTCGGTCTGAGCGAAGCGCAGGCGCAGGAGATGTACCGCTACCTGGCGATTGCCAACTACGAAGACCGCTTCGTGGTGCCGAGCAGCCACCGCGAGCTGGCCCGTGAGGCCTTCCCGGAAAAAAGCGGCTGTGGCTTTAGTTTTGGCGACGGTTGCCACGGGTCGGACAGCAAATTCAACCTGTTCAACAGCCGCCGCATCGACGCCATGGATGTGACCAGCAAAACGGAGCCGCACCAATGATTGAACTCGTCATTGTTTCGCGTTTGCTCGAGTATCCGGATGCTGCGCTTGCGCAGCATCAGCAGGAGCTTTTTGATGCACTCGCGTCATCTGAAAACCTGGATAAAGAGGATGCCCAGCGGCTTGGCGTTTTCCTCCGCGGCCTGTTAGCGCGCGATCTTCTTGACGCGCAGGCGGACTACAGCCAGCTGTTTGACCGCGGACGCGCAACCTCGTTACTGCTGTTCGAACACGTACACGGTGAATCCCGCGACCGCGGTCAGGCGATGGTGGATCTGATGGCCCAGTACGAGCAGCACGGCCTGATGCTCGACAGCCGCGAGCTCCCGGACCATCTGCCGCTGTACCTGGAGTATCTGGCGCAGCTGCCGAAAGACGAGGCGCTGGGCGGCCTGCAGGATATCGCCCCGATCCTGGCGCTGCTCGGCGCGCGTCTTCAGCAGCGCGAGAGCCGCTATGCGGTCTTGTTCGATCTGCTGGTGAAGCTGGCGAACGCCGCTGTCGACAGTGAAAAAGTGGCGGAAAAAATCGCCGATGAAGCCCGCGACGACACCCCGCAGGCGCTGGATGCGGTCTGGGAAGAAGAGCAGGTGAAATTCTTTGCTGACCAGGGCTGCGGCGAGTCTGAAATCTCCGCTCACCAGCGTCGTTTTGCCGGAGCGGTCGCTCCGCAATATTTGAATATCTCTAACGGAGGACGGCAATAATGCACTTCCTGAATATGTTCTTCTTTGACATTTACCCGTATATCGCGGGCACCGTGTTCCTGGTGGGAAGCTGGCTGCGCTATGACTACGGCCAGTACACCTGGCGCGCCGCCTCAAGCCAGATGCTGGATCGTAAGGGGATGCACGTCGCGTCTAACCTGTTCCACATCGGTATTCTGGGGATTTTTGCCGGTCATTTTCTCGGGATGCTGACGCCGCACTGGATGTATGAAGCGTGGCTTCCCATCGAGGTGAAGCAGAAGATGGCGATGATCGCCGGCGGCGCCTGCGGCGTGATGACCCTGGTAGGTGGCCTGCTGCTGCTGAAACGTCGTCTGTTCAGCCCGCGCGTGCGTGCGACCACAACCGCGGCGGACATCCTGATCCTCTCCCTGCTGGTGGTGCAGTGTGCCCTGGGCCTGCTGACCATTCCGTTCTCGGCGCAGCATATGGACGGCAGTGAAATGATGAAGCTGGTCGGCTGGGCGCAGTCCGTGGTGACCTTCCGCGGCGGCGCGTCCGAGCACCTGGACGGCGTGGCGTTTATCTTCCGCGTTCACCTGGTGCTGGGGATGACGCTGTTTGTGCTGTTCCCGTTCTCCCGTCTGGTGCACATCTGGAGCGCGCCGGTGGAGTACCTGACGCGCAAATACCAGATTGTGCGCGCCCGTCGCTAATTCACCGTTTTAATACCAACCCCGCGCTCGCGGGGTTTTTTTTCGCCCCAGCCCAGGTTGTTGCCCGCCGCGGCAAACAGGATCACCGCGCCGCCCGCCAGCTGCGTCAGGCTGAGCGCGTGTCCGAACACCAGCTTATCGACAACGATCGCCACTACCGGATAGATAAACGACAGGGAGCCGGTTATGGGCGTAGGGAGCTTCTGAATCGCGCTGTAGAGCAGCTGGTACATAATGCCGGTATGGACGATGCCGAGCGTCAGCAGGGTCGGCCAGGGAAAATCACCGGAAAATGACGGCAGGCTCGCAAACGGTATGAGCATCACGACGCCCGTCAGCACCTGGATAAAAGCGATATGCTGCGGTGCAATGGACCTGAGCTTGCGGGCGATAATCGCCGTGACCGCGTAGAAGAACGCTGCGGCCATGGCCAGACCGATTCCGGCGAGCCATTCACTGCCGTGCGCGCCGGTCAGCTCGCTGGAGAGCAATATCACCACGCCGCCAAAGGCGAGGACCAGCCAGCCCCATTTTATGAGGCTGACGCGTTCGCCTAAAAACATCCCCATCAGGACCAGCATAAACGGCTGGGTGTTATAGACCACGGTCGAAAGACCAATTGAGATCCGCTCATAGGCGGCGAAGAGCAGCAGCCAGTTCACCACGAGCGCCACGCCGCCGAGAATGGCCAGCAGCAGCGTGGTGCGGGTGAGGGGGCTAAAGGGCTTTTGACCGACCCGAATAAAAATAAAAAGCGCCATCGCCCCGATTAGACAGCGCCAGAACACCACCTCCGTCACCGGCAGACCGCTGAGTAAAACAAACGCACCGATAGAGCCGGAAATTAACATCGCGAGGCTCATCTGCCACACGCCTTTATGGAAATCACGCATCGTTCACCTCCTGATTTAATGACGCTATTGTCGAAAATCGCTGTCGTGTTTTACAGGGATGATATAAGGTGAAAAGGAGTGATAGCTTTTTAAAATTAGGTGAATGCGATGGAATACCTTATCGATGAAATCGACCGACGAATTTTAGCCTGCCTGGTTGAGGATGCGCGTATGTCCCTGAAGGTGCTCAGCGGGCGTATTGGCCTGACCTCCCCCAGCACGGCAGAACGCCTGAAGAGGCTGGAAGAGCGCGGTGTGATTCAGGGATATCGTGCGCGGGTGAACCTGGCGGCGTTGGGATATACGCTGCAGGCGCTGGTGCGGGTGCGGCCCTTACCGGGGCAGTTGCAGAAGGTGGATAAATACATTCAGGCGATGCCGGAGTGTATTGAGAGCGACAAAGTGACCGGGGAAGATTGCTTTGTGATTAGGCTGGTGGTGCGATCCATAGAGCAGCTGGATGCACTGCTGGACGGCCTGGCAGAGCATGCCCAGTGCAATACGTCGATTGTGAAGAGTTCGCCGGTGACGCGGCGACTGCCACAAATGTAGCCGTCTGTTGCCGGGTGGCGGCTGCGCCTTACCCGGCCTACAAAAGTGGGCTCAGTTCGGTTTTTTTATGATTTTTGAAGTAATGGTGGTGGGGGAAGGATTCGAACCTTCGAAGTCGATGACGGCAGATTTACAGTCTGCTCCCTTTGGCCGCTCGGGAACCCCACCAGGGGTAATACACATTTTGAGGTAACGCTGAGAGATGGTGGTGGGGGAAGGATTCGAACCTTCGAAGTCGATGACGGCAGATTTACAGTCTGCTCCCTTTGGCCGCTCGGGAACCCCACCACGGGGTAATGCTTTTAACTGGCCTGCTTCCTGCTGGAAGCGGGGCGCATCATATCAAATGAGACGCCCCTGTAAAGCATTCCTTTAGAGAAATGACGCTGTTTGCCTGCTTTTTATCCGTAAAGGCGCAAAGCTAATCAATTCATTTTCCAAAAGATTAAAGAATGATGGTTCTGTTACCGTAGACAAAGACCCGCTGTGCCAGCACCTGATACAGCGCACGGCTTAACACATTTTTCTCAACGTCACGCCCGGCACGCATCATATCTTCGGCAGTGTAGGTGTGATCCACGTGAATCACGTCCTGCATGATGATAGGACCTTCGTCCAGGTTGTCATTCACGTAGTGCGCGGTCGCGCCGATGATCTTCACGCCGCGTTCGTAGGCCTGGTGGTAGGGACGCGCGCCAATAAAGGCAGGCAGGAACGAGTGGTGAATGTTGATGATCTTGTTCGGGAAACGCGCCACGAAGGAGGGCGTTAACACGCGCATGTATTTCGCCAGCACGACGTAGTCAGGGTTATGTGCTTCAATGGCCTGCGCCATCAGGTCATCGTGTTCTTCACGGGTATGCCCTTCGTGGCTTACCAGCTCGAACGGAATATCAAAGCGCTCGACCAGCGTGCGCAGCGTCTCGTGGTTACCGATTACGGCCGCGATTTCTACGTCCAGACCGCCGTAGTTGGCCTTCATCAGCAGATCGCCCAGGCAGTGTGCTTCTTTGGTCACGAGGATGACGACGCGGCGGCGGCCTGCAGGGGTTAGCTCACGCACCGAACCTTCCGGCAGCGCGCTGTCGAGATCGGCAAGCAGGGTGGTGTCGTTGAAAATCCCTTCCAGCTCGGTACGCATGAAAAAACGACCGGTGCGGTGGTCAACGAACTCGTTGTTCTGCACGATATTCAGTTCATGCTTGTAGCAAATGTTGGTAATTCGTGCGATCAGCCCTTTTTGATCGGGACAGATGGTGCGCAGAACTTTACGTTGTAATGATTGCATTGCCGGGAAATCCTGTTTGTATTTGCGAAATCTGGGTTGTCGGACGTTACTGCCCGCAACACTTTTTAAATTTTTTACCTGAACCACATGGGCAGGGATCGTTACGACCAAACTGCGGGCGCGTTCCGTCAATATAATACCACTGCCCGCTTTCCTTTAAGAAACGGGAACGCTCGATAATGGCACCCGGTTTATTATTCTCGGTAAAACGGGCGACAAAGCTGACGTAACCTTCATCAGCATGACTGCCGGTTGAGGATTCATAGACGGTAAGGCCGAGCCATTGCGTGTTCGCGAACCCGGCTTCGATATCCTGTCTGAATTCCGCAGCGCGACAGGACGGGTGCCAGGTTTTAATCAGGTAGTCTGCGTCTTTGATCACAAAAGCAGCATACCGTGAACGCATGAGGTGTGACGGCTCTGGTGCAACCCGATCGCCAGAAAGATATCGCTGGCAACATAGGCTATACTCCAGAGCGCTACCACAAGGGCAGAGTTGAGACACGATTCTCTTCCTGGAACAAAAAATAAAGGCGTTAAACGCTTCGGGTAGCACTATGTTAACTGAGCTGTTGCGTTGACGCTATGTCAGGAATCCAGGGGAAGTAAAACAGGGCTAATGAGAAAGGTTAAAATTGGACTGGCGCTGGGCTCAGGAGCAGCCCGCGGATGGTCACACATCGGCGTGATCAATGCCTTAAACAAGATGGGCATTAACGTAGATATTGTCGCAGGATGCTCAATAGGATCGCTTGTCGGCTCCGCCTACGCGTGCGGGAAGCTTCCGGAGCTTGAGACGTGGGTGCGCTCCTTCAGTTACTGGGACGTGCTGCGTCTAATGGATCTCTCATGGCAGCGTGGTGGACTATTACGCGGCGAACGCGTCTTTAACCAGTTCCGCCAGGTTATGCCTCTCGAAAACTTCACTGATTGCCAGTTGCCCTTCGGCGCCGTCGCGACGAACCTCAGCACGGGACGCGAACTCTGGCTGACCGAAGGGGATATCCATCTTGCCGTGCGGGCCTCCTGCAGTATTCCGGGGCTCATGGCGCCTGTCCCCCACAACGGCTACTGGCTTGTCGACGGTGGTGTGGTAAATCCGGTTCCCATCTCTCTGACCCGTGCAATGGGGGCGGATATTGTCATTGCCGTCGACCTGCAGCACGATGCCCACCTGATGCAACAGGACCTTATGCCGGTCAATCTCCAGAGCGAAGATACCGAGGGCGAGAAGCTGGCCTGGCACGAGCGCCTGCGCGGCAGAATCGGGCGTATGGCCGCACGTCGCTCGGTTGCCGCGCCGACGGCGATGGAAATCATGACCACGTCAATCCAAGTGCTGGAGAATCGCCTTAAGCGCAATCGCATGGCGGGCGACCCGCCAGATATTCTTATTCAGCCTTACTGTCCGCAAATATCTACCCTTGATTTCCATCGGGCTGAGGCCGCCATCGCAGCGGGCTCGTTAGCCGTCGAAAAGAAAATGGACGAACTGTTGCCTTTTGTGCAAGCAGCACGTTGAGCACCTTTTTTTGATTACTTCAGCAAAATCTGACAGGCGATAGTGCCGATCGCATGCCACTATTTAGTTACTGTCAGCCAGGGGAGGAACCATGACGCAGCCATTGGCCGGAAAACACATTTTGATTGTTGAAGACGAGCCCGTTTTCCGATCGCTACTGGATTCGTGGTTATCCTCGCTGGGAGCAATCACTTCACTGGCTGAAGATGGCATCGACGCGCTGGAAAAAATGATCGGCATTACGCCCGATTTGATGATCTGCGATATTGCGATGCCGCGCATGAATGGACTGAAGCTGGTTGAACATCTGCGTAACGAAGGCATTCAGATGCCGATTCTGGTGATTTCTGCCACAGAGAATATGGCGGATATCGCCAAAGCGTTGCGTCTTGGCGTTCAGGATATTCTGCTTAAGCCGGTTAAGGATCTGAACCGGCTACGTGAAACGGTTTTAGCGTGCCTTTATCCCAATATGTTTAATTCCCGTGTTGAGGAAGAGGAGCGTCTTTTCCAGGACTGGGATGCCCTGGTGAGTAATCCGCCTGCCGCAGCGAAACTGTTGCAAGAACTCCAGCCGCCCGTACAGCAGACTATTTCACACTGTCGCGTAAATTATCGCCAGCTGGTGGCGGCCGATCAGCCTGGACTGGTGCTGGATATCGCACCTCTTTCGGATTCCGACCTCGCGTTTTATTCTGTGGACGTGACGCGGGCGGGGGATAACGGTGTATTAGCCGCCTTACTTCTTCGTGCGTTATTTAATGGTTTGCTGCAGGAACAGTTATCCCATCAGGGACAGCGGCTGCCGGAGTTAGGCAGTTTACTCAAACAGGTTAACCAGCTTTTTCGCCAGGCCAATTTGCCGGGACAGTTCCCGCTATTGGTTGGCTATTACCACAGCGGTTTAAAAAATCTGATCCTCGTTTCAGCGGGTCTCAATGCATCACTGAATACCGGTGAACACCATATTCAGGTGAGTAACGGTGTGCCCCTTGGAACACTGGGAACGGCTTACCTTAATCAAATTAGCCACCGCTGTTCCTCCTGGCAGTGCCAAATTTGGGGCGCCGGGGGAAGGTTACGCTTAATGTTGTCCACGGAATAAGCAATTGGATCTTAATTTTAAGATTGCTTTACCTGTGATTTACGGGGAGTGCTACTATCGCTGCCCAGTTTCATGCGTATTTGTCCTAATTGATCGGCAACGCGTTCTTTTCGGACCCGGACTGCGGGGCGAGGCTGATATACTCAACGCGTTATTTATTGCATAAAAGTTCAAAACTTGAACAGCTCAGGAGAATTTGAATGGCTGCCCTAAATTCGAAAGTCAGAAAGGCCGTCATCCCGGTAGCGGGATTGGGGACCAGGATGTTACCAGCAACTAAGGCGATTCCTAAAGAGATGCTGCCTCTGGTTGATAAACCGTTAATCCAGTATGTCGTTAATGAATGTATCGCAGCTGGCATTACGGAAATTGTGCTGGTTACGCATTCATCAAAAAACTCTATCGAAAACCATTTCGATACAAGCTTTGAACTTGAAGCCATGCTGGAAAAACGCGTTAAGCGTCAGCTGTTAGAAGAAGTTCAGTCTATTTGCCCTCCACACGTAACCATTATGCAGGTTCGTCAGGGACTGGCTAAAGGTCTGGGCCACGCAGTTATGTGTGCACATCCTGTTGTGGGTGATGAGCCCGTCGCGGTCATTCTGCCTGACGTTATTCTGGACGAATACGAATCCGATCTTTCTCAGGATAACCTGGCTGAGATGATCAAACGTTTCGACGAAACCGGTAGCAGCCAGATTATGGTTGAGCCTGTTGAGGACGTAACGGCATACGGCGTGGTTGACTGCAAAGGCGTTAACCTTGAGCCGGGCGAAAGCGTACCTATGGTTGGCGTGGTAGAGAAGCCTAAAGCCGACGTAGCCCCTTCTAACCTGGCCGTTGTAGGTCGCTACGTCCTGAGCGCTGAAATCTGGCCTCTGCTGGCGAAAACGCCTCCAGGAGCGGGTGATGAGATCCAGCTGACCGATGCTATCGATATGTTGATCGAGAAAGAGACCGTTGAGGCTTACCATATGAAAGGTAAGAGCCATGACTGCGGTAATAAGCTGGGTTATATGCAGGCGTTTGTCGAATATGGTATTCGCCACAATACCCTTGGTGAAGAATTTAAAACCTGGCTCAAAGAGAGCGTAGGTATTAAGAAATAAGCCACGGCTGCAAATGTTCTAAACCGGTGAGGCGATGCCCACCGGTTTTTTTATGCCCATCACACGCCGGTAGCCCTCTGGATTGTAAGCGTTTTGAAAACACCGAATAACGCCTCATGACAGAATGTAAGGGGATGCTTGCGATAAATTTTGGTTAAAAAAAATCCCGCATTACGCGGGATTTTTCTGAATGTGGCGTGATTAGTCCTTGATCAGGAAATCATCCAGCTGTTTACCTTGCTCATCCATGGCTTTCTTGATAACAGCAGGAGTGCGACCCTGGCCAGTCCAGGTTTTAGTTTCGCCGTTCTCGTCAACGTAGCTATATTTAGCAGGACGAGCAGCACGCTTGGCTTTGGTACCGGTTTTAGCTGCAGCCATGCTGTTCAGCAATTCATTTGGATCGATACCATCAGCAATCAGCATTTCACGGTACTGCTGCAGTTTACGAGTACGCTCTTCGATTTCAGCAGCAGCAGCGCTTTCTTCTTCGCGACGTTCATTAACTACAACTTCTAATTTTTCCAGCATTTCTTCAAGCGTTTCGAGGGTGCATTCTCTTGCCTGCGCACGAAGAGTACGGATGTTGTTCAGAATTTTAAGTGCTTCGCTCATTGTAGTAATCTCAAACTTATAATGGGGGGTGGTTTGTTGACCTAATAATAGAGCCATAAATTCAGATGTGCAATAGCCAGGAATGTAAGGAATTCAAAAAATACTAAATAATGGCACTATTATTAATTACGCTAACTTAAATTTCATCCTCCGACAGTCTCGCTTGTTATCACGTAAACCTGCTTAACCCGGTCGATTGCATCTTTTTTTTGTGACATTTACCGCAGGAATTATAGTTGCGACGGATAAATATCAGCCTTTTGTATTAGTTCCCGCCCGCGATGTAAACGCTGAAATAGTTAATAAATGGTGAATTTTAATGAATGGTGATTCCACTATAAAAAGAAGTGTTATGTCTGGCTGAACATATAACATATTGGCCTGGCTGAATGCGTTTACTTCATGTTTTAACGGACTATTTTCGTTAGCAGACGGTTCCGAACTCCGCGCTGAACCGCACCCTCTGTGCGCCATATCGCTGATGACCGGACAAAATATGGTACAATGACTCATCGGGAATATTACACATTGATTAGGGTTTTACGGCCAATGGCACAACTTTATTTCTACTATTCGGCGATGAATGCCGGTAAATCCACCGCACTGCTGCAATCCTCGTACAATTACCAGGAACGAGGGATGCGCACCGTTGTTTATACGGCTGAAATTGACGATCGCTTTGGCGCAGGGAAGGTGAGCTCCAGAATAGGGCTCTCGTCGCCTGCCAGGCTGTTTAACCCGAAAACCGATCTGTTTGAAGACATTCGCACAGAACATGCTGCAAAGCCTATTCACTGTGTTCTGGTCGATGAGAGCCAGTTTCTGACGCGCGAACAGGTTCATGCCCTTTCTGAGGTGGTTGATGAGCTTGATATTCCCGTACTTTGTTACGGGCTGCGCACGGATTTCCGCGGTGAGCTTTTTGCCGGGAGCCAGTATTTGCTCGCCTGGTCTGATAAACTTGTCGAACTCAAAACAATCTGCTTCTGCGGTCGTAAAGCCAGTATGGTGCTTCGTCTCGATCAGGCCGGAAAACCCTATGCAGATGGTGAGCAGGTGGTCATAGGCGGCAATGAACGCTACGTATCGGTCTGTCGTAAGCATTATAAGGAAGCGTTGTCTGTAGGCTCTCTGACGGCCATTCAGCACGATAACAGGCAATAACGTCAGCTCAGTTATTCAGACATAAAAAAACCCGCCATAAAGGCGGGTTTTTCTTTGGCTGTCAATTAAGCGCTTTTCTTCGCTTTCTTGTCAGCTTTGATGACAGGGGCTTCTGTTTTCACAGCGGCAACGTCACCTTCTTTGAACTCACGACCGTAGTAGGTATCCAGCAGGATCTGTTTCAGTTCGGAGATCAGTGGGTAGCGCGGGTTAGCACCGGTACACTGGTCATCGAATGCATCTTCAGACAGCTTGTCTACGTGAGCGAGGAAGTCAGCTTCCTGTACGCCCGCTTCACGGATAGATTTAGGAATACCCAGTTCAGCTTTCAGGCTTTCCAGCCATGCCAGCAGTTTCTCAATCTTCGCAGCAGTGCGGTCGCCCGGTGCGCTCAGACCAAGGTGGTCAGCGATTTCAGCATAACGACGGCGCGCTTGCGGACGGTCGTACTGGCTGAAAGCCGTCTGCTTGGTTGGGTTGTCGTTCGCGTTATAACGGATAACGTTGCTGATCAACAGGGCGTTCGCCAGACCGTGAGGAATGTGGAACTGTGAACCCAGCTTGTGCGCCATAGAGTGGCAAACACCCAGGAAGGCGTTCGCAAACGCGATACCGGCGATGGTTGCTGCACTATGAACACGTTCACGTGCTACCGGGTTTTTAGACCCTTCGTTGTAGGACGCTGGCAGGTTTTCCTTCAGCAGTTTCAGAGCCTGCAGAGCCTGACCGTCAGAGAACTCAGACGCCAGTACAGAAACGTAGGCTTCCAGGGCGTGAGTGACCGCATCCAGACCACCGAATGCACACAGTGACTTAGGCATTTCCATGACCAGGTTGGCATCAACGATAGCCATGTCTGGGGTCAGTGCATAGTCAGCCAGTGGGTATTTCTGACCGGTTGCATCATCTGTTACCACTGCGAATGGCGTCACTTCTGAACCGGTACCGGAAGTGGTGGTAACCGCGATCATTTTCGCTTTTACGCCCATTTTCGGGAACTTGTAGATACGTTTACGGATGTCCATAAAGCGCAGCGCCAGTTCTTCGAAGTGGGTTTCAGGATGCTCGTACATGACCCACATGATTTTCGCGGCGTCCATTGGGGAACCACCACCCAGTGCAATAATCACATCTGGTTTGAAGGAGTTAGCCAGCTCAGCGCCTTTGCGCACAACGCTCAGGGTAGGGTCAGCTTCAACTTCAAAGAACACTTCAGTTTCAACGCCAGCCGCTTTCAGCACAGAGGTGATCTGGTCAGCGTAGCCGTTGTTAAACAGGAAACGGTCAGTCACGATGAGCGCACGCTTGTGGCCATCAGTAATCACTTCATCCAGCGCGATTGGCAGAGAGCCACGGCGGAAGTAGATAGATTTCGGAAGTTTGTGCCACAACATGTTTTCAGCTCGCTTAGCAACGGTTTTCTTGTTGATCAGGTGTTTTGGACCAACGTTTTCAGAGATGGAGTTACCACCCCAGGAACCACAACCCAGAGTCAGGGAAGGTGCGAGTTTAAAGTTGTACAGGTCACCGATACCACCCTGAGAAGCAGGGGTGTTGATCAGGATACGGGCAGTTTTCATCATCTGACCGAAGTGGGCAACACGCTCTGGCTGGTTATCCTGGTCGGTGTACAGACATGATGTGTGACCGATACCGCCCATGGCAACCAGCTTCTCGGCTTTCTCTACCGCGTCTTCGAAATCTTTAGCACGGTACATGGCAAGCGTTGGAGACAGTTTTTCATGTGCAAACGGCTCGCTTTCGTCGACAACGTTCACTTCACCAATCAGGATCTTAGTGGTTGCCGGAACGGTAAAGCCGGCGAGTTCAGCAATTTTGTAGGCTGGCTGACCCACGATAGCGGCGTTCAGCGCGCCATTTTTCAGGATGATATCCTGAACTGCTTTCAGCTCTTTGCCCTGCAGCAGGTAGCCGCCGTGGCTGGCGAAACGTTCGCGAACGGCATCGTATACGGAGTCGACAACAACAACAGACTGTTCAGATGCACAGATTACGCCGTTATCGAAGGTCTTAGACATCAGTACAGATGCAACGGCACGTTTGATGTCAGCGGTTTCGTCGATGACAACAGGGGTGTTACCTGCGCCCACGCCGATAGCGGGTTTACCGGAGCTGTATGCCGCTTTAACCATGCCAGGACCACCGGTCGCCAGAATCAGGTTAATGTCAGGGTGATGCATCAGGGCATTGGAGAGCTCAACGGAAGGTTGGTCGATCCAGCCAATCAGATCTTTTGGTGCACCCGCAGCGATAGCCGCTTGCAGGACGATATCTGCAGCTTTGTTGGTTGCGTCTTTCGCACGCGGATGTGGAGAGAAGATAATTGCGTTACGGGTCTTCAGGCTAATCAGTGATTTGAAGATTGCAGTAGACGTTGGGTTAGTCGTTGGAACGATACCGCAGATGATACCGATAGGTTCAGCGATGGTGATAGTACCGAAGGTGTCGTCTTCGGACAGCACGCCACAGGTTTTCTCATCTTTATAGGCGTTGTAGATATACTCGGAAGCAAAGTGGTTTTTGATCACTTTATCTTCGACAATACCCATGCCGGATTCGGCAACGGCCATTTTAGCGAGAGGGATTCGAGCATCTGCAGCAGCCAGTGCGGCCGCGCGGAAGATTTTATCAACCTGTTCTTGGGTGAAATTGGCATATTCACGCTGGGCTTTTTTAACGCGCTCGACGAGGGCGTTCAGTTCAGCGATATTAGTAACAGCCATAATGCTCTCCTGATAATGTTTAAACTCTTTTAGTAAACCAGCGCTCGATACGTCACACAGTATAGACAGAGCCGATACGACTTGCGTAACACAAAGTAAAACAATGAGTTACTTTGTGCGTCGGCACACTAATTTACTAAAAGAGCCTTACCTTAGCATCATCCATTTTTTCAGGTGACCTCCCTGGGGGCGTAACCAAGATTACTCACTTCTGGGTACGAAAATCATGATCTGTGTCAATTTTCCCCCAAGCTGATACCTTTCAGCAGGGTTATTTTGTGCTGATTTTTCCAGTGTTAAATAATTAAGTAAGTATTGGAAGTGGCGCTATCATTGATTATACATATGTTTAACATCCTGAAATGATAACGTTTTGGTACAGATTTCAAGTGAAGTGTGCTGATAAAAAGGGTATCTTCAGCGCGATTTCTCACGACAAATTGTCAATCCAGGGCATGTGTATAAGCGGAGCAAAACGTGATCCAAACGCTCTTTGATTTTCCAACGTATTTTAAATTTTTTATTGGTTTGTTTGCCCTGGTCAACCCGGTGGGGATCATTCCTGTCTTCATTAGTATGACGAGTTACCAGACGGCGGCGGCCAGGAATAAAACCAACCTCACCGCTAACCTGTCGGTGGCCATCATCTTGCTCACCTCGCTTTTTCTCGGTGACGCCATTCTTCAGATCTTCGGGATCTCAATTGACTCTTTCCGCATCGCGGGTGGGATCCTGGTCGTGACCATCGCCATGTCGATGATCAGCGGTAAGCTGGGTGAGGATAAACAGAACAAGCAGGAGAAGTCAGAAACCGCTATCCGCGAAAGTATTGGCGTGGTGCCGCTGGCTTTACCGCTGATGGCCGGACCTGGTGCCATCAGTTCAACCATTGTCTGGGGTACGCGCTACCATAGCCTGATGCACCTGATTGGCTTTTCCGTCGCCATTGCGCTTTTCGCGCTCTGCTGTTGGGGCGTATTCCGCATGGCCCCCTGGCTGGTGCGCTTGTTAGGCCAGACCGGTATTAACGTCATAACGCGTATCATGGGTCTGCTGCTGATGGCATTAGGCATTGAATTCATTGTCACGGGTATTAAAAGCATTTTCCCCGGTTTGCTGCACTGATATTTCGTATGAAAGAACGGAGCAGCGGCTCCGTTTTTTTACGTCATTATCAGTAAATCCTATAACTAAAGTTGAAATGCTCACATGTCATAATAAATTCTACTAATAATGTTCATTACTTGTATTTCAATAAGTTATTAATTCCCTCTCAAATCGCCTGCGCAGAAAATCTTCAATCGCTCTGTTATTTTACTCACATGATACTCTGGGGCTTGCTGAGAGATAACCGAAATGATATTAGTAATTTCAACATTCCCCTAGATGAATGTGCTAAATAATAACCAGTTGTTAATTTTTTGTACAAAATCACTCGATGATAGCGCAGCGACGCGCTCGTAGAGAAAGTTTTCTCTATCTTATTGAATATCATGTTTTTTTAATGATGTTTGATGTCCGGCATGGCTGCCCTCAACGATGCGGTACTCACCGTAAAAGAGAATTGCTTAACAAATTTGCAAAATGTATTGGCGCGCGTTTACGCCATTTGATACTTTCCGGCCTACTATTTTGCGGCATAAAACAAGCAGATGAGAATTATTGTCATAGGGTTCTCTTCTCAGGTATCCAGCGCAGGTCTCAAACAGGGGAGGCCTGTGAAGAATCGACGCAAGACGGCCATACGAGCGGTCAGTAATAAAAAAGTCGGTGATAGCAAGCAGTAAAAGAAGAACCTGACAGCAGCAAAAAAAACTCCTGCGCTGTACAGGCCCCAACAGGGGATTACACAGCTGGCGAAGGCCAGTCATTATAATGAGTGGAGTACCAACACAATGTCCATCATCACAAAAAAAAATCTGGTAGCGGCGGGGATTTTAACTGCGCTAATCGCGGGGAACGCTGCAATGGCTGCGGACGTTCCTGCAGGTGTTCAACTGGCGGAGAAGCAGACGCTGGTGCGTAACAACGGTGCGGAAGTTCAGTCTCTTGACCCGCACAAAATTGAAGGTGTTCCTGAGTCTAACGTTAGCCGCGACCTGTTCGAAGGCCTGCTGGTGACTGACGTAGACGGCCACCCGGCACCGGGTGTGGCAGAAAAATGGGAAAACAAAGATTTCAAAGTCTGGACCTTCCATCTGCGCAAAGATGCGAAATGGTCTGACGGTACGCCGGTCACGGCTGAAGATTTCGTTTACAGCTGGCAGCGTCTGGCGAATCCAACCACCGCCTCTCCGTATGCGAGCTACCTGCAATATGGCCATATTGCCAATATTGATGACATCATCGCGGGCAAAAAACCGGTAACCGATTTGGGCGTGAAAGCGATCGATGCCAATACCTTTGAAGTGACGTTGAGCGAACCTGTTCCGTACTTCTATAAGCTGCTGGTTCACCCGTCCGTTTCCCCGGTACCAAAATCCGCCGTAGAAAAATTTGGTGAAAAATGGACCCAGCCTGCCAATATCGTGACCAACGGTGCCTATAAGCTGAAAGACTGGGTGGTCAACGAACGTATGGTGCTTGACCGTAACCCGCAGTATTGGGATAACGCAAAAACCGTTATTAATCAGGTTACCTACCTGCCAATTTCGTCCGAAGTGACTGACGTCAACCGCTACCGCAGCGGTGAAATCGACATGACCTATAACAACATGCCGATTGAGCTGTTCCAGAAACTGAAAAAAGAGATCCCTAAAGAAGTTCACGTCGATCCGTACCTGTGCACCTACTATTATGAAATCAACAATCAGAAAGCACCGTTCACCGACGTACGTGTCCGTACCGCGCTGAAGCTGGCGCTGGATCGCGATATCATCGTGAATAAGGTGAAAAACCAGGGCGATCTCCCGGCATACAGCTACACCCCTCCTTATACCGATGGCGCAAAACTGACCGAGCCAGACTGGTTCAAACAGACGCAGGAACAGCGTAACGCGGAAGCGAAGAAACTGCTGGCCGAAGCGGGCTATACCGCGGATAAGCCGCTGACCTTCAGCCTGCTGTACAACACGTCAGACCTGCACAAAAAACTGGCTATCGCCGTCGCGTCGATCTGGAAAAAGAACCTGGGCGCGAACGTGAAGCTGGAGAACCAGGAGTGGAAAACCTTCCTCGACAGCCGTCATCAGGGCACCTTTGACGTGGCGCGTGCAGGCTGGTGTGCGGACTATAACGAACCGACCTCCTTCCTGAACACCATGTTGAGCGACAGCTCGAACAACACCGCTCACTATAAGAGCCCGGCGTTCGACAAGCTGATTGGCGACACGCTGAAAACCACTGACGAAGCACAGCGTACAGAACTGTACTCTAAAGCCGAGCAGCAGCTGGATAAAGATTCCGCGATCGTTCCGGTTTACTACTACGTTAACGCCCGTCTGGTGAAACCGTGGGTAGGTGGATACACCGGTAAAGACCCGATGGATAATATCTACGTTAAAAACTTGTATATTATCAAGCATTAATGGCAATGAGTGGGGCGGGCATGCTCGCCCCACGGTGTCTAACCAACGTCACATAATATAGGCACACGCCAGAAGGTACGGGCAATGTTGAAATTTATCCTACGTCGCTGTCTTGAAGCGATTCCAACGCTATTTATTCTCATCACGATTTCCTTCTTCATGATGCGCCTTGCGCCGGGAAGTCCATTCACCGGTGAGCGTACGCTGCCGCCAGAAGTCATGGCGAATATCGAAGCGAAATACCACTTAAACGATCCTATCTCCACTCAGTACTTCAATTATCTGAAGCAGCTGGCTCACGGCGATTTTGGACCGTCATTTAAATACAAAGACTATTCCGTTAACGACCTGGTGGCGTCCAGCTTCCCGGTTTCGGCGAAGTTGGGTGCTGCGGCATTCATTCTGGCCATCGTTTTCGGGGTCACCGCAGGCGTTATCGCCGCGCTCAGACAAAATACCAAATGGGATTATGCCGTAATGGGGGTGGCAATGACCGGGGTAGTGATACCCAGCTTCGTTGTCGCGCCATTACTGGTGATGATATTTGCCATCACGCTGAAGTGGCTGCCGGGCGGCGGCTGGAACGGCGGGGCATTGAAGTTCATGATTTTGCCGATGGTGGCATTATCTCTGGCGTACATCGCCAGTATCGCGCGTATCACCCGTGGATCAATGATCGAAGTGCTGCACTCAAACTTCATTCGTACCGCGCGCGCGAAAGGGCTGCCGATGCGTCGGATTATCTTCCGCCACGCGCTCAAGCCGGCGCTGTTGCCCGTGCTTTCGTACATGGGACCGGCATTTGTCGGGATCATCACCGGGTCGATGGTTATCGAAACAATCTACGGCCTGCCGGGCATTGGCCAGCTGTTCGTTAACGGCGCGCTCAACCGCGACTATTCGCTGGTGCTGAGCCTGACCATTCTTGTCGGTGCGCTCACCATTCTCTTTAACGCTATCGTCGATGTGCTGTATGCCGTCATCGATCCGAAAATCCGTTACTAACTGGAGCACGCCATGATGTTGAGTAAGAAAAACAGCGAGGCGCTGGAAAACTTCAGTGAAAAACTGGAAGTGGAAGGTCGTAGCCTCTGGCAGGATGCGCGCCGTCGCTTTATGCATAACAGGGCTGCGGTTGCCAGCCTGGTAGTCTTGGTGATCATCGCGCTATTCGTAACCCTGGCACCGATGCTGTCGCAGTTTACCTATTTCGATACGGACTGGGGCATGATGTCCAGCGCGCCGGATATGGAATCAGGCCACTATTTTGGCACGGACTCCTCGGGGCGCGATCTGCTGGTGCGCGTTGCTATCGGTGGCCGTATTTCGCTGATGGTAGGTATCGCTGCCGCGCTGGTGGCGGTGATCGTCGGGACGCTCTATGGCTCACTGTCCGGCTACCTTGGCGGCAAAGTGGACTCGGTGATGATGCGTCTGCTGGAAATCCTGAACTCCTTCCCGTTTATGTTCTTCGTCATCCTGCTGGTGACCTTCTTCGGTCAAAATATCCTGTTGATCTTCGTGGCCATCGGGATGGTTTCCTGGCTGGATATGGCGCGTATTGTTCGCGGCCAGACGCTGAGCCTTAAGCGCAAAGAGTTTATCGAAGCCGCACAGGTCGGCGGCGTCTCTACCGGGAATATCGTGGTTCGCCATATCGTTCCTAACGTGCTGGGCGTGGTAGTGGTTTATGCCTCGCTGCTGGTGCCAAGCATGATCCTGTTCGAATCTTTCCTGAGCTTCCTCGGTCTGGGTACGCAAGAGCCGCTGAGCAGCTGGGGCGCGCTGCTAAGCGATGGTGCCAACTCAATGGAAGTGTCACCGTGGCTGCTGTTATACCCGGCTGGCTTCCTGGTCGTTACCCTGTTTTGTTTTAACTTTATCGGCGATGGCCTGCGTGATGCCCTCGACCCGAAAGACCGTTAAGGAGCGCCGTCATGACAATTATTGAAACGGCCACTGCGCCACAGGCGCAACAGCAGAATAATCTTCTGCTGAACGTGAAAGACCTCCGCGTGACCTTTAAAACGCCGGACGGAGATGTAACCGCCGTCAACGATCTCAACTTCAACCTGCGCGCGGGCGAAACGCTGGGGATCGTGGGTGAATCCGGCTCCGGAAAATCTCAGACCGCCTTTGCGCTGATGGGCCTGCTGGCCGCTAACGGAGTGATTGGCGGTTCTGCAAAATTCAACGGCCGTGAAATCCTCAACCTGCCGGAACACGAGCTGAACAAGCTGCGCGCTGAGCAGATCTCGATGATTTTCCAGGACCCGATGACCTCACTGAACCCGTACATGCGCGTCGGTGAGCAGCTGATGGAAGTCCTGATGCTGCACAAAGGCCTGGGCAAAGCCGAAGCCTTTGAAGAGTCGGTCAAAATGCTGGATGCGGTGAAAATGCCGGAAGCGCGCAAGCGCATGCGCATGTTCCCGCACGAGTTCTCTGGCGGTATGCGTCAGCGCGTGATGATTGCAATGGCGCTGCTGTGCCGGCCAAAACTGCTGATTGCCGATGAACCGACCACCGCGCTGGACGTGACCGTTCAGGCGCAAATTATGACCCTGTTGAACGAGCTGAAGCGTGAGTTCAACACGGCGATTATCATGATCACCCACGACCTGGGCGTGGTGGCGGGCATCTGTGACAAAGTGCTGGTGATGTACGCCGGTCGAACCATGGAATACGGCAAAGCGCGCGACGTGTTTTATCAGCCTGCGCACCCGTACTCGATTGGCCTGCTGAATGCGGTGCCGCGTCTCGATGCGGAAGGGGAATCCCTGCTTACCATTCCGGGCAACCCGCCAAACCTGCTGCGTCTGCCAAAAGGCTGTCCGTTCCAGCCGCGCTGCCCGCACGCGATGGAAATCTGCAACAGCGCGCCGCCGCTGGAAGAGTTTGCACCAGGCCGTCTGCGCGCCTGCTTTAAGCCGCAGGAGGAGCTGGTATGAACGCATTAGATGAAAAACGTAACGTGCTGCTCGAAATCGCTGACCTTAAGGTGCATTTCGATATCAAAGACGGCAAACAGTGGTTCTGGCAGCCGCCGAAGACCCTCAAAGCGGTGGACGGCGTCACGCTGCGCCTGTACGAAGGGGAAACCCTGGGCGTGGTAGGCGAGTCCGGCTGCGGTAAATCAACCTTTGCGCGTGCGATTATCGGTCTGGTCAAAGCCACCGACGGTAAGGTAGCCTGGCTGGGTAAAGATCTGCTTGGCATGAGGCCCGACGAGTGGCGCGAGGTGCGCAGCGATATCCAGATGATTTTCCAGGATCCGCTGGCGTCATTAAACCCGCGTATGACCATCGGTGAGATTATTGCCGAGCCGCTGCGGACCTATCATCCAAAGATGTCTCGTCAGGAAGTGCGCGACCGCGTGAAGGCGATGATGCTGAAAGTCGGCCTGTTGCCTAACCTCATCAACCGCTATCCGCACGAATTCTCCGGCGGTCAGTGCCAGCGTATCGGCATTGCCCGTGCGCTGATCCTCGAACCGAAGCTGATTATCTGCGATGAGCCGGTTTCCGCGCTGGACGTGTCCATTCAGGCGCAGGTGGTTAACCTGCTGCAGAAGCTGCAGCGCGAAATGGGGCTGTCGCTGATTTTCATCGCGCATGATCTGGCCGTGGTAAAACACATCTCTGACCGCGTGCTGGTAATGTACCTAGGCCATGCCGTGGAGCTGGGCACCTATGACGAGGTGTACCACAATCCACTGCATCCTTACACCAAAGCGCTGATGTCGGCGGTGCCGATCCCCGATCCCGACCTGGAAAAGAATAAGACCATCCAGCTTCTGGAAGGGGAATTGCCTTCCCCGATTAACCCTCCGTCAGGCTGCGTGTTCCGCACGCGCTGCCCAATGGCCGGGCCGGAATGCGCGAAAACGCGACCGGTTCTGGAAGGCAGTTTCCGACATGCGGTTTCCTGCCTGAAAGTAGACCCGTTATAATTGCAAGGGCTGACATGATGTCAGCCCTTATTATTTGCGAGGTTACTGTGTCGCGTTTATTCACATCTGCCCGCCGGCGGCTCTATCATTTTTTATTCGATCCTGAAACGCTATCCGGACGACGCTTTGAAGGGCTTTGCGGTTTGTTTGCGCTGCTCAGCGTGGTGGTCATCTTTATTGAATCGGGTGCCGGGACGCAATATCACCTGACGTATGACGAATGGCATATCTTTGTCTGGCTTGAGCTGGCGATAACCCTGGTCTTTACCGCTGAATATCTCCTCAGAGTGATAGCCTGGCCCAACCCGGCCAGGTATGTTTTTAGCTTCTGGGGCTTTATCGATTTAGCCACCATCCTGCCGCTCTATGTGATGTGGCTGTGGCCGGAGATTAGCCTGAGCTATGTCTTTGCCTGGCGAGCGATGCGCGTGATTCGCGTATTACGTATTCTGAAGCTACTGCGTTTTATGCCGTCTTTGCGCGTGTTCTGGAGTGCAATCGTCAGCGCGCGGCATCAGCTGATCCTGTTCTACTCGTTTATTGCCATTGTCATGATTGTTTTTGGCGCGCTGATGTATTTAATCGAGGGGCCAAAATATGGCTTTACGACGCTCAACGCGTCCGTCTACTGGGCGATTGTGACCGTCACGACCGTGGGTTACGGTGATATTACTCCCCATACGCCGCTGGGCCGCATTGTGGCTTCAGTGCTGATTTTGATTGGCTATTCGGTGATTGCCATTCCGACCGGGCTTATTACCACGCACATGAGCAGTGCATTTCAAAGCCGCAAACAGCTGCGCAAATGTCCGCATTGCCAGCAGGGCGAGCATGAACACGACGCGCGCTTTTGTCACCGCTGCGGCAGCGAATTGCCGGAGTAAATAAAAAAGGCTGCAATCGCAGCCTTTTTTACTATTCGCGCCAGAGTATATGGCACAGCTTATGGTCTTTCTCACGACACAGCAGGACGCGCGCAAAAATATCGTTAATTTCGCCGCCATCTTCATCGGCCAGCCCAATCACCACTTCGGCAAAGAAGTCAGGATTCAGGTCGAAGTCCACGTGTTCAGCCCAGTCTTCTGAAGGGTCGAACAATTCGGCGCCGCCGCGCTCTTCGAACTGCAGATTGAAGAGGATCACGTCTGCGGGATCGAGGTTATCAACCGCCAGTTCGAGAAAAATGTCATAGGCCTGCTCGAGCGTTTCGTCTTCGGTCAGGCGATTGTTCAGATCCATTTCCATGATGACTACCTGTTTAACATCGTTGGGCACGTTTTACAGCAACGGACTAAAGAAGTAAAACAGTCGTTCAGCAATTCTCTGCCACAGCGGACGTTTTACCCACAGTCTGGCATCCAGCAGCCGCGAACGGGAGATATAGTCATCCTGAACCGCCGCGAGGTCACCGCCAAAACCGGCGTCATCAATCACCAGCGTGATTTCAAAGTTGAGCCACAGGCTGCGCATATCCAGGTTGACCGTGCCCACCAGGCTCAGCTCACCGTCAACGAGAACGCTCTTGGTGTGGAGCAACCCCCCCTCGAACTGGTAAATTTTCACCCCTGCTGCCAGCAGCTCGCTAAAGAATGCCCGGCTGGCCCAGCCCACCAGCAGGGAGTCATTCTTGCGTGGTAAAATGATGCTCACATCGACGCCGCGCTGCGCCGCGGTACAGATCGCGTGCAGGAGGTCATCGCTGGGAACAAAGTAGGGCGTCGTCATGATCAGATATTCACGCGCCGAGTAGGTTGCCGTCAGCAGCGCCTGATGGATCAAATCCTCCGGGAAGCCCGGCCCGGAAGCAATGGTATGAATGGTGTGACCGCTGGCCTCTTCAAACGGCATAATATTGCCGTCCGGCGGGGGCGGCAGAATACGCTTGCCGGTCTCTATCTCCCAGTCGCAGGAGTAAACGATGCCCATCGAGGTGGCAATCGGCCCCTCCATTCGCGCCATCAAGTCAACCCATTGCCCAACGCCCGAGTCCTGTTTGAAGAAGCGCGGGTCAACCATGTTCATACTGCCGGTGTAGGCAATATAGTTATCGATCATGATCATTTTGCGATGCTGGCGAAGATCCATCCGGCGCAGAAACACGCGCAGAAGATTTACCTTCAGCGCTTCGACCACTTCGATCCCGGCATTGCGCATCATGCCCGCCCAGGGGCTACGGAAAAACGCCACGCTGCCTGCGGAGTCAAGCATCAGGCGGCAATGAATACCGCGTCGCGCTGCCGCCATCAGGGACTCAGCGACCTGGTCGGCCATGCCGCCTGGCTGCCAGATATAAAAAACCATCTCGATATTATGACGCGCCAGCTGAATATCGCGGATTAGCGCCTGCATGACGTCGTCGGACGAAGTCAGCAGCTGCAGCTGATTGCCCTTAACGCCGCCAATCCCCTGGCGGCGTTCGCACAGCTTAAACAGTGAGGAGGCGACGCTGCTGTTCTCCTCGGCAAAAATATGTTTGCAGGCTTTGAGGTCGTTCAGCCACTTCGCGGTTGAAGGCCACATGGCGCGGGCCCGCTCGGCGCGGCGTTTACCCAGATGAAGCTCACCGAATGAGAGATAGGCAATAATTCCCACCAGCGGGAGGATGTAAATGATCAGAAGCCAGGCCATGGCAGAGGGTACGGCTCTGCGCTTCATCAGGATGCGTAAGGTCACACCCGCGATTAACAGCCAGTATCCCAGAATGACCAGCCAACTCACCACGGTGTAGAAGGTTGTCATAGATAAAAAATCCTTTTGAAAGCGTATTGTTATGAGTGTACGCATCAGGATTCATCTGGCAAATAAAAACGCCAGGTAAAAGCGCTGGTTTGCCGCCGGGTTGGGTTTATAATGGCCTTTCTTTTAAAAGAAATAGTGTTAGAGAAAGAGTTGTAGACATGAAGCGCAGTAGAACTGAAGTAGGGCGCTGGCGCATGTTGCGACAGGTGAGTCGTCGCAAGGCTCGTTGGCTGGAAGCACAATCCCGCCGCAATATGCGTATTCACGCCATCAGAAAATGTGGATTGACCCGGCACCGCAACGCGTTGCTGTTCGCAGTCCAGGATATCTGAAAACCATGAGGGCACCGTAATGGTGCCCGCTGATTTTTATAGGGTCTGATTTTTGGGAATAGCGTATTTGCAGCGTTGTTCCTGTTGTGTTTAGCAAAAGGAGGGAGAGGTGTTTGCGGAGTTTGGTGTACTAAATTTCTGGACGTACGTTGTCGGCGCATTTTTTATCGTGCTGGTCCCGGGGCCGAATACCCTGTTTGTGCTCAAAACCGGAATTGGGCACGGCGTTAAAAAAGGGTACCTTGCCGCCACGGGCGTATTCATTGGCGATGCGGTTCTGATGTTTCTGGCCTGGGCGGGCGTTGCGGCCTTAATTCAGACCACGCCGGTGCTATTTAATATCGTGCGCTATCTCGGGGCTTTTTACCTGCTCTGGCTGGGGGGCAAAATGCTCTGGTCGGTGGTGAACCGTCAAAAGAATGCTCATGAAAGCGGCCCCGAACCTGCCAGTACGATCATGAAGCGTTCGCTGGTGTTAAGCCTGACCAATCCCAAAGCGATTCTGTTCTACGTATCGTTCTTCGTACAGTTCATTGACGTGAATTCGGAGAGCACCGGCACTTCTTTCCTGATCCTCGCGACGACGCTGGAGTTGATAAGCTTTATGTACATGAGCTTCCTAATCTTCTCCGGTGCGTTTGTCACGCGTTATCTGAAAACCAAAAAGAAACTGGCAAAGCTGGGGAACGGGCTGATAGGGCTGCTGTTCGTCGGGTTTGCGGCGAGATTAGCGTCGCTGCATTGATGTGAAAAAAGGCTCCTGCGGGAGCCTTTTTGCATCAAAACACTTTTTTATACGGTCTTACCGTTACCTTCGCATACACACCCGCTGCAACGTACGGGTCTGCATCGGCCCACGCCTGAGCGGCTTCCTGAGATTCAAACTCGGCGATAACGGTTGAACCGGCAAAACCGGCGGCACCCGGATCGTTGCTGTCTACAGCAGGCATTGGGCCGGCGGTCAGTAAACGACCTTCATCCTGGAGCAGCTGCAAACGCGCCAGGTGAGCAGGGCGGACAGACTGGCGTTTCTCAAGTGAATCTGCAACATCTTCAGAGTAAATCACGTAAAGCACGGCGAAGCTCCTTAACCGGTAAAAGTGTCAGCTACGTTATGTGAAAGGGCATACGACTGCAATGTAAAATAAAAACAATGTTAATACCCTGATCTGACTGCGCCTTTTTTGGCCTCTCTGGCGCTAAAGTTGCGTCAGAACAAAGTGTCTTATTGAATATGATTGCTATTTGCATTTAAAATCAGGGTTCGGTTTTTTAACGTTGATGATTATGACTTCGATGACCCTTGATTTACCTCGCCGCTTTCCCTGGCCGACGCTGCTTTCTGTCGTGATTCACGGTGCCGTTGTGGCGGGTCTGCTGTATACCTCGGTTCATCAGGTTATTGAAATGCCCGCGCCCGCGCAGCCGATTTCCGTGACGATGGTGTCGCCAGCGGATCTTGAGCCGCCGCAGGTTGCTCCTCCGCCGCCACAGCCGGTGGCTGAACCGGAGCCAGAGCCCGAGCCCGTTCCGGAACCACCGAAGGAAGCGCCGGTGGTGATCCACAAACCTGAACCGAAGCCAAAACCTAAGCCGAAGCCAAAGCCGGTGAAAAAGGTGGAGGAGCGTCCGAAACGCGAGGAACGTCCGGTCGAGCCGCGCGCGACCCAGCCGGTCGAAAACGCGGCGCCCTCACGTCCGGTGATGAACAATACGGCAACGACGGCAAAGCCAACGGTCACCGCGCCAGCGGGCCCGCGCGCCGTAAGCCGCAACCAGCCTCAGTATCCGGCGCGAGCTCAGGCCTTACGTATTGAAGGCCGCGTGCGGGTGAAATTTGACGTGACCGCGGATGGGCGCGTGGATAACGTGGAAATCTTGTCTGCGCAACCTTCTAATATGTTTGAGCGCGAGGTGAAATCTGCCATGCGCAGATGGCGCTATGAGCCGGGTAAGCCGGGGAGCGGATTGATCGTCAATATCGTTTTCCGCCTGAACGGCGGGGCGCAGATGGAATAAGAGAAGCCTCCGAAAGGAGGCTTTTTTTTGCCTGTCGATCAGGCCTGAGGAAGTTGACGAGGTTTGCCCTCGCTGTCCACTGCGACATAAATAAACAGCGCTTCAGTGGCCTTATAACGCTGCCCAATAGGTTCAGAAGAGACTTTCTTCACCCAGACTTCGATGTTGATGGAAATGGAGGTATTACCGCGCTTCACGCAGCGCGCGTAGCAGCAAACCACATCACCCACCGCAACCGGGCGCAGGAAGGTCATGCCGTCCACTCTCACGGTGACCACGCGCCCGTGGGCGATCTCTTTTGCCAGAATTGCGCCGCCCATATCCATCTGCGACATCAGCCAGCCGCCAAAAATATCGCCATTGGCATTGGTGTCAGCGGGCATTGCCAGTGTGCGTAAAACCAGTTCGCCCTGCGGGGCGTTAGTTGTTGTCATTGTTTTAACTCGTAACGGAAGACTTCAGGCGGGATGCTACTATGATTCGTGGGCGGTGAGAATAGACCAGAACGCCTGTCGTTGACGTTCCGGTCAGTCATTAATCAGTGCTTGTCGTCCTGCGGCATGTGGCGGTAGATGTATACGCCGCTTAACAGGGTGAAGATAAGGGTCAGCGCGGTCAGGCCGAAGACCTTGAAGTTGACCCAGATATTCTGCGGCAGCCAGAAGGCGATATAGATATTGGCAAGACCGCAGAGAATAAAGAAGACCGCCCAGGCGATATTCAGACGGGACCAGACCTGTTGCGGCAGCGTCAGCTCTTTACCCAGCATGCGCTGGATCAGCGGCTTTTTCATCACCCACTGGCTGATTAACAGCGCGCCCGCAAACAGTGCGTAAATGACGGTTACCTTCCACTTGATAAATTCATCGTTATGGAAGAACAAAGTCAGTCCGCCGAACACGGCGACCAGCACGAAGGTGACCAGCGCCATTTTTTCGACTTTACGATAGCGAACCCAGCTGTAGATCAGCACCACGGCGGTGGCAACGATCAGCGCAGTGGTCGCCGCATAAATGTCATACAGCTTATAAAACGCGAAAAAGACCACGAGCGGTAAAAAATCAAGAAACTGCTTCATTCTGTGATTCCATCTTCTGAACGGGGCGGGAGACGGCAATCTCCCCGCCTCATGATTACTGACGAATTAACATATACAGGCGGAACAGATAGACCAGCAGTAACGCTGAGATCAGATTGCTCAGCGTATTCGCCACGACCGCACCCACATTTGGCGTTAATACCGCAAAATTCGGCGCAAACAGGAGCAGAAGCGTTTTGGCGAGCAGCCAGCCGATCACGGCAGGCGCCACCAGACGCATATTAGCCCATGCCAGTCTGATACTGCTGCGCATCGCGGTAAAAATTCCCATCTTATCCTGCACGACCATCACGGGCGCAAAGGAAAGCACGATAGCCAGTAATACCCCCGGCACCACGACCAGCATAATGCCCATTTGCACCAGCAGGGTAGTTAAAAAAATCAGAATAAACAGCTTAGGTAAGACCGGCGCACTGGCACCAATTGCCCGTAATGCGCTCACCCGGTGACCCGCCGATACCAGCTGAATCATCAGCAAAACGCCGCCCGCCAGAACCGCATTACCAATCAGGCCTGAGAACGTGGACGCGGCAGACGCGCGCAGCAGGATTTGCTGCTGTTCCGGCGTCATGTTTTGCACCAGCTCAAACAACCCCACGCTACCCGCAAGATGGTCGCCCTGGCTCAGGCTGGCAATCTGTTCATCACTCGGTGAGAAGGCATGGCCCAGCACCACCGTGATAAAGGCACATAGCAACGCGATCAGTAAAAAGGTAATGAACTGATTGCGGAAAAAGTTTCCCGTGTCACGGTAGACAGACTTCGCCGTGATAGACATGCACTCTCCTTGAGTATTGCAGGTGTTAATTAGCCGGCAATTGTACACCGGATGCACCTGCTGTGGCAGCATCAAGGCTTGTATGGAAAAGCATATCTTTGTAAAGCGGCGGTAATCCAACGCGCGCGCGGGCGCGATTGCAGGCTTCGTTGACCTGCCCATCTTCCCCCGACATGGCAAATTCCCGGCACGGGCTGGGGCGATCCTCATAGATGGAACATCGGGTAGACACGCCTGGCTCACCCTGCAGCGCGACGCAGCGGGCCTGCTTTTGGTTCGTGCCGCTCATGCAGCGCAAAAAGGGTGTCAACGGCTCGGTGAGATGAACCGGAACGGTACCGCCGCCATCGCTGGCTTCGGCCCAGTAGAAAGAGACTCGAAAATACGCACAACAGGCTCCGCACGTCATGCACGGGTTAATATCACTCATGGCACACCTGCAAAAGAACAACGCATCAAATCAACTTGTGAGAGCGATAAATTAGCCAGCCGCCAGAAGAAGAGCAAGAGGGGAAAAAGGGAAAATTTTGTAACCGCGAAATGCCAAAAATTGACATGAGAACAACTTATTCGTTTTGGGTGCGCCACAAAAAATTAACCCAGATCAATGAATGTTAACTTACTGGTTTTAATGTGATCTGTGGCAGATCACTTATTACTCTTTTGTGAGTATATTCTCATCCGCGATTAAAACCACAACGATGGAGCGGATATGAAAAAATTAGCGGTGGCAGCCCTTGTATTAAGCAGTCTCTCTGGCAGCGCGTATGCGCATGAAGCAGGCGAATTCTTTATCCGTGCCGGTTCGGCAACGGTTCGCCCAACGGAAGGATCGGATAACGTGCTGGGGATGGGCGGTTTTAACGTCAGTAATAACACCCAGTTAGGTTTAACGTTCACCTATATGGCGACGGATAACGTAGGTGTTGAGCTTCTGGCGGCAACGCCGTTCCGTCATCGCGTTGGCTTAGGGCCAACCGGTGATATCGCCACGGTTCACCATTTACCGCCAACGCTGATGGCGCAATGGTACTTCGGCGACGCAAGCAGCAAGGTGCGGCCTTATATTGGCGCGGGTGTGAACTACACCACCTTCTTTGATGAGAAGTTTAACGATACCGGAAAAGCGGCCGGTCTGACGGACCTCAGCCTGAAAGATTCGTGGGGGATGGCGGGACAGGTCGGTCTGGATTATCTCATTAACCGCGACTGGCTGATTAACGCCTCTGTCTGGTACATGGATATTGATACGGACGTACGCTTCAAGCATAACGGTGACCAGCAAAGCATCAACACGAGACTGGATCCGTGGGTGTTTATGTTCTCTGCGGGGTATCGTTTCTAATCCCGTCCGTTCAATGCGCCCCCGGTGGGGCGCATATCTTTTTCTTATTTTTGAATCAAATAGCGAATGGTTGGCCCGTCCTGCTGAATATCCAGCACCGTGTAGCCGTGGTTTTTCGCATCCAGCGGAATATTGTTGATGGACTGCGGACAATCGCTTACCACTTCCAGAATTTCCCCTTTTTTTAGCTGCGGTAGCGCTTCAAGGGTAGCCACTGCCGGGTAAGGGCAAGGCTCACCGACCATATCGAGGCGATAGTCAGGTACGATCTCTTTCATGCAGCATTCTCCTGCGTTTCTGTTTTAACACTCGCACGACGGAAGAAACGCTTCTCCTGCGCGACAACCAGTAAAAAAGCAATCAGCAGCAGGGCGTAGGTGACCAGCAGGCCGCCGAGGGGACCGAAGGTGCTCAGCAGGTTCACCTTATCCCAGCTCGTTGCGAGTACTGGAGAAACATCATCCCAGAAGTAGGCCAGGATCGTCGAGCCGATAACATTTCCCAGGCCTACCCACCAGTAATGCACCTGACCTTCAACGGCCCGGTACATCCAGCCGGTTTCACACCCGCCGGCCAGCACAATCCCGAAGCCAAACAGCAGGCCGCCAATCACCGCGTTTGGACCGGCCCACATGATTTTTGGTTCGACGCCTAGCTGGACATAGCTGAAGATGCCGATGGCGCTCACCGCCATCCCGGCAATGATCGCCTTCGCCATCATCGTCCGGCCGGTAATCCACATATCGCGAAACGCGGAGGTAAAGCAGATCTGCGCGCGCTCAATGAGCAGACCAAAACCCACGCCGAACAGCATCGCCAGACCAAGTTTGGGCTGGTTCAGGGCCGTGCAGAGCGCCCATGCCACCATAGCGAAAAAGACCAGCATTCCGAGGCGGAAACGGCGGCGTGCCTGAGAGGGCTTCTGGGTTAACGGAGACGCCGCGCTGACTTTTGTTATTTTCACCGGAATGCGGAACAGCGGCAGCAGGGTGAATTTTGCGCCAAAGTAAGAGCCGATGGCCGTGGCGACGGCAAAGAACCAGGCGTGAAGCGAAAACTGCGGGATCCCGGTAAAGAAGGCGGCAAGGTTACAGCCCATCGCCAGACGGGCGCCAAACCCGGCGATAATACCGCCGACAATCGCCTGCAGAATGCGGATGCGGCTTTTAGGCATACGCAGCTTGACGTTATTTGCCCACAGCGCCGCCGCGAAACAGCCGCCGAACATGCCGATGATCATCATCCCGTCGATGCGGGTGAGCGGCGTACCGTCGAGGTGGATGAGCTTAAAGTATCCCCACTCTTCGGTGTGCACGCCTGCGAGCTGCAGCAGCTGTCCACCCCAGCGGGTAAACTCACCGGTCACGGCCCAGAAGGTACCGGTAATGCCAAAATAATAAGTAGAGAGAATGCCTGCCGCGATAACGGCGGGGACGGGTGACCAGAACTTAACCAGGTAAGTCTGTTTGAAGGATTGCCATGACATGAATAAGCCTCTGAACTCAGAAGGATTAAAGATAAAAAGAGTCCAGATCATACGCCTGCAGGTAAGAATGAAAAGCCATTCACACCGAAAATATCGACAGGATCAATTTTGACGTAATCCTTTGTTGATGACGAGGAAGGAAGGGTAACCGTCTGGCAGGGCTGCCAGACGGTGAGGGGGTTAGGCTTTACGCGTCGCCGCCTTCATGGCGGTCACAAACGCTTTCAGCTCGGCCAGCATCTGCTCGGGCTTGTCTACGTTCTTTTCGATGATCTTCACAATCGCAGAGCCTGAGATGGCACCCGCCGCCTTTGCGTCAATCGCCGCGGCGACCTGATCCGGGGATGAAATCCCGAAGCCCTGCAGCGGCGGTGCGGCATGGTACTCCGCCAGCTTTTCCACCAGATGATGCAGCGGCAGGGCGGCTTTATTCTCGGCACCGGTCACGCCTGCGCGGGAGAGCAGGTAGGTATACCCGCGCCCGTAAGAGGCTATCTGGCGCAGCAGCGCGTCATCCGCGTTTGGCGGGCAGATGAAAATCGGCGCAACGTTGTGGCGCATCGCGGCCTGGCGGAACGGTGCGGACTCTTCAACCGGTACGTCAGCCACCAGGACCGAGTCAACGCCGACGCGCGCGCACTCGGCGTAAAATTCATCGATACCGCGGTTAAACACCAGGTTGGCGTACATCAGCAGGCCAATCGGAATGGTTGGGTGCTTCTGGCGAATCGCCGCCAGCATTTCGAAGCACTGGGTCGGCGTCACGCCCGCGGCAAACGCGCGCAGGGTAGCGTTCTGGATGGTCGGGCCATCGGCCAGCGGATCAGAGAACGGGATACCCAGCTCCAGCGCGTCGGCACCGGCCTCAATCATGGCGTCGATAATCTTCAGCGACTGTTCCGGCCCCGGGTCGCCCAGCGTCACGAAGGGAACGAAGGCGCCTTCCTGGCGGGATTTCAGCTCTGCAAATACGTTATCGTAGCGTTCCATCAGATTTCCCCTCGTGCTTTCAGAATATCGTGAACGGTGAAGATATCTTTGTCACCGCGACCGGAAAGGTTCACCACCAGCAGCTGCTCTTTTTCCGGATTGTCTTTCATCATTTTCAGCGCGTGCGCCAGCGCGTGTGAAGACTCCAGCGCCGGGATAATCCCTTCGCTGCGGCACAGCGTTTTGAAGGCTTCCAGCGCTTCGTCATCGGTAATAGAGACATAGTCCGCGCGACCGGTGCTGTTCAGATAGGCGTGCTGTGGCCCAACGGACGGGAAGTCGAGACCGGCAGAAATGGAGTAAGACTCTTCAATCTGGCCTTCGTCAGTTTGCATCATTGGAGACTTCATGCCGAAGTAGATCCCCACGCGGCCATGCTTCAGCGGCGCGCCGTGTTCGCCGGATTCAATCCCGTGACCGGCAGGCTCGACGCCAATCAGACCCACGCTGGTGTCGTCGATAAAGTCTGCGAACATACCGATGGCGTTAGATCCGCCGCCGACGCAGGCGATGACCGCATCCGGCAGGCGACCCTCTTTTTCGAGGATCTGCGCCTTGGTCTCTTCCCCGATCATGCGCTGGAATTCGCGCACGATGGTCGGGAACGGGTGCGGGCCCGCCGCGGTACCGAGCATGTAGTGCGCGGTTTCGTAGCTGCCGGACCAGTCGCGCAGCGCTTCGTTACAGGCATCTTTCAGCGTCGCGGAGCCGCTGTGCACCGGGATCACTTCCGCCCCCATCAGGCGCATACGGAAGACGTTTGGCGACTGACGCTCAACGTCCTTAGCCCCCATATAGATGCGGCACTTCAGGCCGAGCAGGGCGCTGGCAAGGGCAGAGGCCACGCCGTGCTGTCCCGCACCGGTTTCGGCGATGATTTCGGTTTTGCCCATACGCTTCGCGAGAAGCGCCTGGCCCAGCACCTGGTTAGTTTTATGCGCGCCGCCGTGCAGCAGATCTTCACGCTTCAGATACAGCGTGGTTTTGGTGCCTTCCGTCAGGTTGCGGCATTTGGTCAACGCGGTAGGACGACCGGCGTAATTTTTCAGCAGGTCGGTAAATTCCGCCTGAAACGCAGGATCCTTCTGCGCGCTGACAAACGCTTCTTCCAGCTGGCGCAGCGCGGGCATCAGGATTTGCGGGACGTACATCCCGCCGAACTCACCAAAATACGGGTTTAGTAATGTCGTCATCTTCTCTTCCTTAATATGCACGCAGAGTTTTAAAAACCGAGGCCAGCTTACTGGCATCTTTGATACCCGGTTGGGACTCTACGCCTGAATTGAAATCGAGGCCTGCGCAGCCGGTTTTAGCGGCTTCTACGCAGTTATCCGGGCTTAATCCGCCCGCCAGCAGGACGTTGTCCAGCTTTTCGCCGTTCAGCAGCGACCAGTCAAAACGCTGGCCGGTGCCGCCCTGGCCGTTATCGAGGACGTATTTATCCACGTGGTTCAGGTTACGCGGGGGCAACGTATCGCCAACGCTTTGCGCTTTCCAGATTTGCACCTGTGGTGCCAGCGCGGCGCGCAGGGCATCGATATAGATCTGGTCTTCACTGCCGTGGAGCTGTACCGCGCTCAGGGATAACGCGTCGGCTTTTGCCGCAACGTCTTCAATATCGGCATTGCGGAAAACGCCCACGTAGCTCAGCGGAGCCGCTGAGATGACCTTACGCGCCTGCTCTTCGCTGACCGCGCGAGGTGAGGAATCCACGAAGATCAGCCCGCCATAAATCGCCCCGGCCTCATACGCGGCCTGCGCATCCTGTTCACGGGTTAAGCCGCAGACTTTGTTTTCCCCCAGCAGCACCCGACGTACTGCGGCGTTGAGATCGTCATGCTCCATCATGGCGGAGCCAATCAGGAAACCGTTGGCGAAGTGGCTCAGCTCGCGCACCTGGGCGTAGCTGTTAATGCCGGATTCGCTGATGACCGTAACGCCCGGACCCAGACGCGGCGCCAGCTGGCGCGTGCGGTTCAGGTCAATCGACAGATCGCGCAGATCGCGGTTATTAATGCCGACCACTTTGGCTTCAAGCGCAAGTGCGCGCTCAAGTTCCTCTTCGTTGCTTACTTCGGTCAGCACGCCCATGTTCAGGCTGTGCGCCACGGCAGAAAGCTGGCGATACTGCTCGTCGTCGAGCACCGAGAGCATCAGCAGGCAGGCGTCGGCCTGGTAAAAACGCGCCAGCCAGATCTGGTACGGGTCGATAATAAAGTCTTTACACAGGATCGGCTGCGACGCGATGCCGCTGACGATCGGCAGAAAATCGAAGCTGCCCTGGAAATATTTTTCATCCGTCAGCACGGAGATGGCTGACGCATGATGCTTGTAAATACCGGCAATACGCGCCGGGTCGAAATCGTCACGAATAACGCCTTTGGACGGAGAGGCCTTTTTGCACTCCAGAATAAAGGCGGTGCGTGCGCCCTGCAGGGCGTCATAGAAACGACGGCTGCTCGGGACGACGTCATTCTGGAAACTGGCAAGCGGCTGCTGTTGCTTGCGGGCTTCCACCCAGATGGCCTTATCGGCAACGATTTTCGCTAAAACGGTCTGCATTCTTTACCCTCTTGCCGCAAGTGCGGTAACGCGATCGTAAGCTGCACCGGAGCGCAGTACATCCAGAACTTTTTGAACGTTGGCCTTCAGGTCTTCCTCGCCGTGCAAACGCATCAGCATGGCGACGTTGGCAGCCACGGCGGCCTCGTGTGCGACCTCACCCTTACCTTGTAATAAGCGCGTCAGAATGTCACGGTTTTCTTCCGGCGTACCGCCAGCCAGCGCTTCCTGGTGATACGGCGTCAGGCCGAAGTCGGCAGCGTCCAGCTGATAGCTCAGGATTTCTCCATCGCGCAGTTCGGCTACCAGCGTTGGCGCATGAAGAGAAACCTCATCCATACCGCCGCTGTGCACCACGGCGGCACGTTGGTAGCCCAGCACGCGCAGCGTCTCGGCAATCGGCAGAACCAGCTCAGGGCTGTAAACGCCAATCAGCGCCAGCGGCGGATGCGCCGGGTTGATCAGCGGGCCGAGGACGTTAAACAGCGTGCGGGTTTTAAGCTGCTGACGAACCGGCATCGCGTGGCGGAAACCGGTGTGATACTTCGGCGCAAACAGGAAGCAGACGCCCAGGTCATCCAGCGCTTCGCGGGAGCGCTCGGCGTTCATATCGAGATTAATACCGAAGGCGGCGAGCAGATCGGACGAACCTGACCGGCTGGACACGCTGCGGTTACCGTGCTTCGCGACCTTCAGACCACACGCCGCCGCCACAAAGGCGCTGGCGGTGGAGATATTGATGCTGTTGCTGCCGTCACCGCCGGTGCCGACGATATCCGCAAACGGATAGTCCGGGCGCGGGAACGGGGCGGCGTTTTCCAGCAGGGCAGTGGCGGCACCGGCAATCTCCTGCGGGCTTTCGCCGCGCACCTTCATGCTTACCAGGGCTGCCGCCAGCTGTTCAGGCTTCAGCTCGCCGCGCACCACGGCGGAGAAGAGCTGGTGGCTCTCCTGCTGGCTCAGTGTCTGCGCCTGGTACAGTTTTTCCAGTATCGGCTGCAGGGTGTTGGTCTGCTCCAGCTTCTGTAACGCCCAGTCGAGCGTCTGCTCCAGCAGGCGAGCGCCGTGGGAGGTCAGGATCGATTCCGGGTGGAACTGCATACCGCAGACGCGATCCGCATCGTGACGCACCGCCATCACCATCCCTTCAAACGAGGCGTTAATGGTCAATCCGGCAGGAATGTTGCTGCCGACCAGCGAATGGTAGCGCGCAACCGGAAGCGGGTTCGGCAGCCCGGCAAACATCGCCTGGCCATCATGTTCGATGGTGGAGGCTTTACCGTGCAGGATCTCGCCCGCCTGACCGACGTAGCCGCCGTAGGCTTCCACGATCGCCTGGTGACCAAGACAGATGCCGATAATCGGCAGCTTGCCGCGCATGCGCGTCAGCAGCTCGGGCATACAGCCCGCTTCGCTCGGCGCACCGGGGCCAGGGGAGAGCATCAGCACCGGGTTTTGCATGGTTGCCAGACGCTCAATCAGGGTCTGCGCCGGAACGTGGTTGCGGTAGATAACGACGTTATGGCCATTCGCACGCAGCTGATCTGCCAGGTTATAGGTAAAGGAGTCGATATTATCGAGCAGCAGAATGTCAGCCATCAGAAAATCTCCTGTGCATGATGTGCGGTTGCAATGGCGCGAAGAACCGCACGGGCTTTGCTGCGGGTTTCGTCAGCTTCAGACTGCGGAACAGAATCAAGAACAATCCCGGCGCCGGCCTGGACGGTGGCAATACCGTCCTCAACATAGGCGGAGCGGATCACGATGCAGGTATCGAGATCGCCGTGGGCGGTGAAGTAACCCACCGCGCCGCCGTAGCTGCCGCGACGACGTCCTTCCGCTTCGGCGATAAGCTGCATGGCGCGCACTTTAGGCGCGCCGCTCAGGGTGCCCATGTTCATGCAGGCGCGGTAGGCGTGCAGTACGTCGAGGTCGCTGCGCAGTTCACCCACCACGCGGGAGACCAGGTGCATCACAAACGAATAGCGGTCGACCTTAGTCAGGTCCGCCACGTAGCGACTGCCCGGGGTGCAGATTCGGGCCAGATCGTTACGCGCCAGGTCAACCAGCATCAGGTGCTCTGAGAGCTCTTTGTGGTCGGTACGCATTTCCAGTTCAATGCGGCTGTCGAGATCGCGGTCCAGCGAGCCGTCAGCGCGGCGTCCGCGTGGACGGGTTCCGGCGATCGGGTAGATCTCAATCTGACGAGTGGTGGCGTCGTACTTCAGCGAGCTTTCCGGCGAGGCGCCGAACAGCGTGAACTCGTTGTCCTGCATGAAGAACATGTACGGGCTTGGATTACTCTTTTTCAGCACGTCATAGGCCGCCAGCGGCGACGGGCAGGGCAGCGAGAAGCGACGGGACGGTACCACCTGGAAAATTTCCCCGGCGCGAATCGCTTTTTGCATCTGGCGAACCACGGCCCCGTATTGATCGTCGGTCTGATTAACCTCACACGTCATCTGCTCCACGCGCTGTACCGGCAGCGCAGGGGGCGCTTCCGTCATCTGCTGCTGAAGCTGCGCGATGCGGTGCTCAAGGCGATTTTTCTCAGCCGTCGAAGGGGTGAACAGGCTCGCCTGGATGCGGGTGGATTGTTTCTGATGGTCGATCACCAGCAGGGTCTCGGCCAGATAGAAACAGTAGTCCGGGCAGCGATTGCCCTGCTCGGTTTCCGGTAAATCTTCAAATCCGGCTACCAGGTCGTAAGCAAACAGCCCGCCAAAGAACATCGCTTCACGTTCGTCTTCCGGCACGGTGACCAGGTTCTGCAGCAGGCGGAAGGCATCGAACACGGACAGCGAGCAGAGGCGGGCGTCTTCGTCCAGCAGCTGGCTCACGGGCGGGAAGCGCAGAATGCGCATTTCTGGATGACGTTCGTTTTCAATGCCTGAAGGCAGGGCGGCATCCAGCAGCGGCAGCAGCGACGCGCCATTGTCTGACAGTGCCTTAATGGTGACAGTGTCACCTAAAGCGGTAATGCGCAGCGCGCTGTCGACCAGCAGCAGGCTCTTGAGATCGTCCTTACTGTCGATGTCCGCAGACTCCAGCAGCAGCGTTGCCGGACGAGCCCCGCACACCTGATGAAACAGCGCGGTCGGGTTATGGCGATAGGCCGCCTCGCAGGTCAGCAGTTCGAGATGGGGTTTGGCTGTTTGCATGTTGTTGTTCTCATTTATTCTGTTCAAAAAAAAGCCCGCTGGGTAGCGGGCGGGTATCTGTTTGCATTTCGCAGACGCGTGACACTGCCCGATAATCAGGAAGTACGCCACCAGCCGTGCAGAGTGAAATGTGCTGTCATTTTCAGATACCTTTCTTGTGTGAACTTGCGTACTAGTTAACTAGTTCGGTGGCGAGTTGTCAACCCTTGATTTCAGAATTTCGCGTTAAGTCGGTATCATGGTGTTTTCGGATGTCTCCAACCTGTTATGGGAAGTGCTTTGAGCGATACCACCTACGCCATTATTTATGATTTACACAGCCATACTCAGGCCTCTGATGGCCTGCTGACACCCGAAGCCCTGGTTCATCGTGCCGTTGAAATGCGCGTCGGCACGCTGGCGATAACCGATCACGATACGACCGATGCCATTCCGGCGGCCCGCGCTGAGATTGCCCGCAGCGGGCTGGCGCTGAATCTGGTGTCCGGCGTCGAGATCTCGACCGTCTGGGAAAACCATGAGATTCATATCGTTGGCCTGAACATCGATATAGACCATCCGGCACTTACGGCATTTTTGCAAGAACAAAAAACGCGGCGCAACCAGCGCGCAGAGATGATCGGCGAGCGTCTCGAAAAAGCGCATATTCCGGGCGCGCTGGAAGGCGCGCAAAAGATGGCGAACGGCGGGGCGGTCACGCGCGGTCATTTCGCCCGTTTTCTGGTCGAAGCGGGCAAAGCGACGACCATGGCGGATGTCTTTAAAAAGTATCTGGCACGCGGGAAAACCGGATACGTTCCGCCACAGTGGTGTACAATAAAACAAGCTATTGATGTGATTCATCATTCTGGCGGTAAGGCCGTGCTGGCCCATCCGGGGCGGTATAATCTTTCTGCTAAATGGCTGAAAAGGCTGCTGGCGCACTTTGCCGAATGCGGCGGTGAGGCGATGGAAGTCGCCCAGTGTCAGCAGGCGCCCAACGAGCGCGCGCAGCTCGCGACCTATGCCCGCCAGTTCGGCCTGCTTGGGTCACAGGGGTCTGATTTCCATCAGCCCTGCGCCTGGATCGAACTGGGGCGCAAGCTCTGGTTGCCCGCAGGCGTTGAGCCGGTCTGGCAGCTCTGGGAACAGCCGCAGCAAATTGAAGAGAGGGAAGTATGAGTCAGTTTTTCTATATCCATCCGGATAACCCGCAGCCGCGTCTGATTAACCAGGCCGTGGAGATCGTCCGCAAAGGCGGCGTAATTGTCTACCCGACCGATTCAGGCTACGCGCTGGGCTGCAAAATTGAAGATAAAGGGGCAATGGAACGCATCTGCCGTATTCGCCAGCTGCCGGACGGCCATAACTTTACGCTGATGTGCCGCGATCTCTCAGAGCTGTCGACCTATGCTTATGTGGATAACGTGGCGTTTCGCCTGATTAAGAACAACACGCCGGGTAATTACACGTTCATCCTGAAAGGGACGAAAGAGGTTCCGCGCCGTCTTCTGCAGGAAAAGCGTAAAACCATCGGCATGCGCGTACCGTCTAATCCGATTGCGCAGGCGCTGCTGGAAACGCTCGGCGAACCGATGCTCTCGACCTCGCTGATGCTGCCGGGGAGCGAGTTTACCGAGTCCGATCCGGAAGAGATCAAAGATCGTCTCGAGAAGGTCGTCGAGCTGATTATTCACGGCGGTTATCTCGGCCAGCAGCCGACCACCGTGGTCGACTTAACCGAAGATGCACCGGAAGTGATTCGAGAAGGCGTGGGCGATGTAAAGCCTTTCTTGTAACGGTATAAGCAGATATACTACGCGGCCATCAAAGCAGGGCTCAGCCCTCTTTTGACCTGATTCGACGCCTGTGAAGGCGTACAAGCTTTTATTATTTTTCTTTAAAATCAATTGCTTGAATCTTTGTTTGAATCGGTGTTGTACTTTCTGTATGACACCGATTATCCCCATTCTGTTTGCCTCCATGTGTAACACCATCACACGATTAAAGTATCAACTTTAAGCTATTTCGATGCATTGATTTTGTATCGTTATCGTACAATTATTAATCGACAATTAGCAGGGATGAGGATGAAGAAACTTATGTTGTATAAGGTGCGAATTTTCAAAGATGACGAATACGTTACTGAGATAACCACAGTAGAATTGCTCGATACTGCTCATGAAAATATCGACGTTTTCCTTAAAGCTGTTCGCGATGCTTTAGAGGATCGAGGGTTGTTGACTGTTGAACATCGCGATCCAATTATTGATTTACTGGATTTTGGGGCAGTCGGTTTTATTTGTGAGTATGCTGGTGGCCTGGAAGGGAAAGAGTTTTCATTGGCATTGCCGACTTCTTACCGAGGTTAGTCGGATACTAACAAAAAAGGCTGACCCTTTAAGGTCAGCCTCTCTAAAATTCAATATGTTACTTATTTCTTAGGCGCTGTTTGGCGATCATAACGTTAAGCGCGTATTCAAAACCGTGTTGTGACTCCAAACGGCTAAACGTCACGTTACACAGGCCCAACTCTCTGCACAGTGCTTTACGGTTTACGACTTCCGCCGCGCCTGATACATAAACTTGACCAGTGCCGGGGATATTGATTGAAACTTTCATGTGTCACCTCAAAAATAAAAGTAAAAATGAATATGACCGGAAGGGATAACCCCCAGCCGGAGCCGGGGGCATTCTGAATTACTTCAGCTTGACGTTCAGCATGTAGTTCGGGCGCAGGTTCAGAGGAATGAAGCTCGCCTCCTGGTGAACTGTCACCATGCCGTAACGGTCAGTCATTACTTTCTGGTAGTAAGGGCTGATCACGCCTTTAGCGGCAATATCCTGATTACGGGACGCCGGGCCGTGTACCAGTTTGAACGGGTTACGATCTGCTGTATTGAACTTTGGAACGAACAGGCCGGAACCTTCTTCGATTTCGTAGCGGTCATCGTCCGCCAGAATGAAAGTAATGTTGCCAATGCTGAAGGAGTCATAACCCGCAGTGTCAATCGGGATCAGAGCGCCTTTTGCAGCTTCCGCCACCTTATTGGTGATCAGGCTGGTTACTTCCGGGTGGCTCGCCAGTACGTCATACAGATCCGGGGAGCAGAAGCAATAGAAGCGATCCAGATAGGATCGGCTCGCGCCGTACTCTTTAACCAACATGCGGCGAATCTTCGCAAGCTGTGCATAGACGTTAGCGCCTGCTGATCCGTCCAGCTCAAAGTTCAGCGGAGCAGTACCAAACACAGCGTTAAAATCTACGTCGCCGTCATCCGTTTTAGCCGCTTTCGCTTCCTGTTTAAACAGGGCGCGGGCCAGTGTGCTTTCAACTGTTTCCAGATGATAGTTACGCATACGGATAGCTTTATCGGCGATCACTTCAGAGATAGCCGCAACCTGATCCGGGTTAGCCGGGCTTACCAGGCCTTGCCAGTCAGCGGTTTTTACGTCCGCCTCGGTGGCATAGTGTGGGATCTCCTGGTCACGCAGAATGGTTTTATCCATCTTGATCGCGTTTACTTCGGTGCCATAGCGGGAAACCTGTTCCAGTTCACTAACCTGAGTTTCCACAATATCCACAATCTGGGCGTTTGGAGTGGTTGAGTTAACATCGGAGAAGATACCCAGATCAGAGATCAGGTAATTACCTGCTGCCACATCTCTGATCGCCGCTACAGTGTCCAGAGTTTCGAATTGTTTAAAATCAATAGCCATTGTGTGATTTCCTTATGCTTTGAAGTAATCGGCGTTAACTGCCAGGCGAATCTCACCGGAGGCTGTCAGCGCTTCCAGTGCGGCTTTTTTGCTCGCGGCGTCTTTAGCACGTAGGGCAAAATCGGTAATCACAACATGGCGATCCACGATAACCAGCGTTTTGGGCTTGCCATCGGCGGACATATTGGAAAGGTTAATGATCGGCTTGCCAGCGTCAGCGGCGGCGGAGTCGAACAGGGCAAAAGTTTTGCTGTCCAGAATATCGCCACAGTAGACGTCAGCCGGGAGGCTTGGGGCGGTTACTTCGGTGCGGTCAAACAGGCTGGAGGCGTAATTCACGATTACGTCACCTTGCGTTACCGGGTAGCGCTCGGAAGTTTTCATAAAGGTTTTCCTTATGGAGGGTTTTAGACGTGGAGAGAGTCCACAGGGTGATCCGGCGTTGCACCGGATATAAGGACCGCCACAGAGGACAATCCGAATTATTGGAAGATGGGAGGCTGTGGGCTGAATAGAAGAGGGCGGCATCCGCGCCGCCCTTTCTAATCTGGCTCTCTCTCACCCTCGCAGGGTGGGGGGAGGTGTAAACCTCTTTTTTGTGGTCACTCACCCGCCAGCGTCACGGGAGCAACCGCCAGCCGATGGGGAAATAACCACAAAAAAGAACCCGGAAAGGAGAAACCGGGAGAAGGCAATGTAACTTACTGTCTGATCACTTGTTTTCCTGTGTAGCCTCAGAGCCTTACATGATTTGCTTTCATGGTTCAGCAAAGAAGCCACAGAGGAAAACGGCGTGAACCAAAACACGCCGGAAACCATCGAAGCAAATCAATAGTTTATCGTTGCAACCGGGTAACCACTCCCGGCCCAACTGTGGACCCCGTGGAAGGAGCCAATACAATCGAAGGAGAATACGCTTGTATTCTGAAGAGCCGCAGTTAGCGACGCTTTAGAATAAGCCCTGTGGCACAAGGCTTATGATTAGAGGCGTTTTGAATCGTAGGAGTGTCATCAACTGGCGGAACTTGAGGAGAGGACCGCACACAAAGCATTCTGGCAAGTGGAGTTGAAAGAACGCTTTGGGTGAGGGCCGGGGCGGGGGAGAAGTCCGCCCGGCTCTCTTTTACAGATCCTGAAGGTTGGCTAAAACCCTTTCTCTGTAAGGTGTGAGGCGGCAAGTTGCAAAACGGTAATTTCGATATGCTCACCACATCCCACACCATGTATATTAGTTTAACACGAATGATTATCATTTGCAATAAAAATTAATTGCATTGTGCTGTTTGGTGTGTTAAGTGGGCGTCGTGCTAGGGGCGGACCTGTACAATATTTATTGATAGGCGGGGGTGTCGTGCTGGCACTTTTGACAACAAACCATGTAGCCCTGAAAGGCACACTAAACAATAATAGATATATAAGACCTCGCTACGCTCGCCCTCCGGGTCCGTCTTATTGATCTATATAATAACTCATTCAATAACCAATTGTTTCCACAATTAATTATTTCTTTCGTTATTATATGATCTTAAAACCTTTCGCTACGCTCACCCTCCGGGTCCAGATTTTAGGCCGGGGCCTGTTTTCCCACAGCGTGGAGTGTCGCCTGTGTGGCTCACTCCCGGGGAGGAAGAATCTTCCGGGCGGAAATATTTTCCGGGGTATGTCAGATTGGCGTACCGATCAGGAGATTGATCCGGGGTCAATATGGACCCGGTGGGGCAGCTTAGGCAAAATCTGCCTAACTTGCTGATCCGGTAATTCCTGCCCAACTTCTAAAGTCAGGCAAAATCTGCCTAAACCAATAGCCGAAGTCAGGCAAAATCTGCCTACAATAAGATTAACAAGATGAACCCTTGTTAACACACCTTCTGATAAGAGGGCTTGCGCCCTTGAGGGCCAGGTCAAGACCTTTAAGAGAGTGTGAGTGTTAATTATTGATTGAACAATCAAGAGATCAGACGCTTTAGACAGGGAACCCTGTTCCCGTATCTTGGGAGAGAACCTTCCACAGGTTCGACTCTTTGGGAATAGCAGAAACAGAACTCGCTCCAGCGAGTTTCTTTTCTGCCTTTGGGAAATCGTGACATCTGGGCGGCGGGGCGGCGGGGTGGGGGTGCCCGGCGCGGAGTCTCATACCTATAGCCGCTATAGAGGACACACAAGACGCCCCACGCGGCGTTTAAATGTATTGGGTAACCCACATCAACAGGGTAGCCCTCAGAACCACTGTACGGCTCACCCCCTCCCGAACCTCACCCCATAGCACAGATGCAACAAAACGCAAAAATAAATTTGCAATTTCATGCAATCCAGGATAAAATAAGTACTGTTGACAGGGTGTGATGCGATTAATGATTTCCTCCTTGGAATTATAACCAATAAAAAGAGGGTTTGCAATGAGTATTTATCTCGATGTTGAAAGAATGGTTGATCGAATCGACCAGCGTGATTTGAGTCGCTCAACTCTTCAAGCACAGCGTAGCCGATTCAAAGCCGCCGGGCGTATGGAAGAAGCGGAAGCAATCGGTAAGGCTCTTGAGTTAACCAAATCAAAAGCCTCTGGCGTTCTCCGTCAGTCTCAACGTATCGCTGCAAAGGTCACCGAGATGGACGCAGAGAAAGCACTTGAAGTTAAAGCAGCCGTTTCGCTGTTCGCTTCCAAGTCTACAGACATGCAAGCCTCCATTGTGCTGGCGTTCCAATCCCTCTTTGAGGCTAAAGGCGTCCCGATGGAATACGACGAAGTGATGGCCTTTATCATGCTGCAAGCGGCGGATCAGTTTGAGCGTATCACCGGAGAGTTGCCCGTTATCGTTCACTAATTATTCATTTACTTTTTGGAGAGGAAACAATGAGCAAATATCAGCCTTATGTTGATTTGAGTGATTCCCCTGTGTTGTCAGCGTATGCACAGCAGACGATCAACCAGTTGGACCCCACCCTGTACGATGATATTTACGAAATGTTGACGCATCTCCGGCCGTCCAGAATGGTGACGATTGGCAACCCGGCGATCACCGCCCCGGCGTCATGGTGGGGTGATTGGTTCGGCCTCAACCTCACCGCTGAAGACATCGCAGAATTAAAGGAGATTTGCCTGTGAGTAAAAATAAAGAGTTGGGGATCAGCTTCGACCCCTATGTGATGGAGCAGCTTTTCGCGTTGGCCTCCACCCGTGAACATGGCAGCGTTCACAGCATTGTTAAGAAAGCAGTCAGCCAGTTTTTGAAAACCGTTAATTCCGATTCTGTTAAGGATTCCCACAATGACCGAATTTCTAAATAAGCTCTACTCCAAAGACTTTGTGAAAACGTCCCGAACCTTGCGCCGCTTGAAAACGTACAACGGCGTAAAAGTCTCTTTAGAGATGGTTCTGACATACGACTTGATCGCTTCATTCAACCGTGATCAGCGTATGGCTAACGGTCACGTTAAGCAGGGGATGCCGTCCGCTTTTGGTCAGGCGGAATTAGCTGATTTTCTCATGTGCTCACTGAGAACGGCCCGCAACGTGATCGGCGCTTTGAAAAAGGCAGGTCTGATCGAGTGTGTCGGACGTGGCCCGCATGATGTGGATCTGTTGGTGTGCCTGCCTATTGTCGAAGCTAACACGGAAGAAGCAGCGCCTACGCCTAAGCCGTCCGCCACACGTCTACAGCGGGCCACAGCAGCCCCGGAAGAGATGCAGGAACCCAACCACACAGCGGAGCCTACAGAAGCGCCTGAGATTGTGCCAGCAACACCAGGACCTGCCGCGCCGATCACATTGATGACGGTCTACAGTGAGAAGGTGGAGCAGACAGCCCCCCAACCGGGGGAGGTGGTTCCTGTGGGGGTGTCAGCGGTGACGCCATACCCAAGGGGAGAGATCAAAGAGCCGTCCAGAGATTGGGATTTAGACCCAGCTTTTTGATTCTGTTAAATTTCAAATAAAATCCCCAATTATCCGCATTGTGTCAAGTTTTCTGTTTGAAGTCAACCCCTGATAGGAGATTCTCTTGAGCATTATCACAACTGAAGTGAAAGCATTAACCCCGGAAGAGGAAGAAAAGATCGCGGCTCTTTCTCTCAAGCTGGCAACCAGTAAGCCGCGCCAACCAATGGATGAGAAGAACCTGACTACGGATCAAATCATTCGAATTAAGCGGGCGTGTGTGTTGGGACATTCAGCCAAAGCAATCTGTGCAGCGTTCAATGTGTCGTTAGCATATGCCTTGAGAATGAAACGGGAATACAATCCCGCAAAATATCAAAAGGTTGCGTTAACTCTACCGGAAAAGGCGGTAATGATTCAGCAGATGAAAGCGGACAATCTTCCTGATCAGATGATTGGTGAAATGTTGGGGATTAATATCAAAACTGTGGAGACCCTCGCCCGTGTGGCCCCGGCCCGCTATCTTGTGGATCAGATGCTTCCATATGATCAAGTTTTGGCTAATCTCCGAGCGGCCCGCTACGTAGCCAACCCGGTTTACAAGTTGGGGACCAGCATGACCCGAGTACGCAAGATTATCAGCGCAGGCCGGAAGGAACTCCGAACTGTGATCATTTCCTCCAAAAAAGTTTCTTAATCCCCCGGTCCGCCGGGGCCTGACCCCGTGAAATTATTACTCCTTCCCTTTGGGCGTTGGTTCCTGTGGATTCTCTACGCCCTCGTAAATATCTATTTTCTCTTTTACCCTTTCGCCAGATAAGGATTCTCTCTCATATGGAAGCATTTAAGAACCTCGTCAAACAGTTGGAAATCCAGCAGGCAAAACAGCGCCAGCGGGAAGCCGAAGAGGCAACCAAACAGAACGAACTCCGCAAGGCACAGGCCGATCTCTCCCTGGACGAGGCTATTGCTCTGTACGGTACACAGTTGGAAGCCTCCACAGAGGCCGCAGACAGCGCCCAGAAGGGCCGCGCCATTAAGAGCCGGGGAATTGCTCTGTGTCACAAGGATCAGGGCTACAGCGCCAACGGTCGCCCGGTCTCTCTCCTGACCAAATCCGCAGACCTGCCAGCAGGTCACCGCCGGGTAATCATCAACAAGGCAGCAGGGCGCACCCTGAAGGCTATCAATCTGGAAGGGGCTGAATAATGAGCGGTAACGTGATTATTACCAAGACCGTCAATAGAACAGTTTTTACTGTAGATTCAGCGAGTTACAGAAAGACCGTTGACCGTATCAAACAGGTGGGGAAAGAGTGGGATAAAGTCTCCTCTAAAATGAAGCCTCTACGGATGAAATTTGAGGAAAACGCCTACACCAAGATCCGCCGGAAACAGCAGGACGCCGCCGCAAAAGCAGCACTGGCAGAAGCCAAAGCCAAAGCGGCAGCAGAGGCCAAAGCAGCCAAAGCACAGATCGGAGCGGAGCGCAAACTCCAGACAATCCGAGCTAAAGCCATCCGCTTTAATACCGCAGCGGCTAACGCCAACGTGACCCCGGCTCAACGTGCTGGACACCTCCAGGAGTTTGGACAGCTTACCCGCCAGTATCACGCCGGGTCTATGGCATTGCAGGAATATAACGCCCGAGTGTCACGCCTTCAGCAAACCATGCGCCAGCAAGGCCGGGTAGGTATGAGGGGAGCCACAATTCCCGTAACCGCCAAAGTAAACAAACTGGACACCTCAATGATCGAGGGGGCAGGCGGGGCGATCACAATTGCCGCCACTGTGGCACTCTCCGGTAAGATCATGACCACCGGACAGGATTTTGAATCCGCTATGTCTGGTCTGACAGCGATCACCGGTTCCACCGAGAAAGCCGGGAAAGAGTTTGAGTATCTCAAAGAACAGTCCAACCGTTTGGGCCTCGACCTCCTGAAGACCTCAAAGGATTACACACAATTTGCCGCCTCTGTTGGGGATAAACTCCCTAAAGACCAGATGCGATCCATCTTTGAGGGTGCCAGTGAATGGGGCCTTGTAACTGGTGCTTCAGCCGATGAAGCCAGCCGCGCTTTGAAAGCCCTTAACCAGATGATGGCTAAAGGCCAGGTCATGTCTGAGGAATTGAAGGGCCAGTTGGCGGAAGCATTACCCGGCTCTGTGGGTCTGTTCGTTAAGGCTCTTAACGACATGAAAGGCGTTACCAACCTGACAGAGAAAGATTTGTTTAAGCTGATGGAAGACGGGAAGCTGTTCTCTAAGGATATCCTCCCACATGTGGCTAAACAGATGAAGGAAGCGGCCCGGCAGGGTGGCGCACTTGATAAGGCGATGAAGTCCAACCGGGCATCATGGCAGCGCCTCAATACCAGTATGCAGAACGCTATGAATGTGTTTTTCACTTCTGGCTTCGGTAATGAATTAACCAACGCTTTCGACTCAATCAGCGCCGCTATTGACGGGTCTGGTGGAGCCTTTGAGATGTTCGGGCATATCGCCGGGAAAATCGTTGAAGGTGCCACAGATGCGTTTACAGAGTTGCATGACACAGTGATCTTTACCTTCCGTGTGATTGAGTATTACGCCGCCAAAATGGGGATCAGTGGGGAGCAGCTCAAAGCCTGGGGAGAAATGGCAGCATACGCCGCCGGGGTGGCTCTGTTCGCTGGCTCTGTTTACAAGTTGGGCGGGGCTTTCAAGTGGGTTCTCACCATGCTGAACCCTCTTACCAAACTGTTGGGAGTCATGAAGGGGATCGCCGCTATTGGTGGCATTGAAGCCGCTTCTGAAGCTCTGGGCGATGGTAAGCCAGGTAAAGAAGGCAAGCCGGGCAAACCGGGAACCCCACCAAAGAACACCAAGCCGATCGGCGCGGGCCGTGGCGTTAACTTTGGCCTCCCGGCTATTATCGCCGCTGTATCTCTGAATGACCGCCTTGATCAGATTCAGGCAGACCCGGAAGCGTTTAAGCGCAAGGTACAGGAGAATAAGGATCGGCCTACGCTGTGGACTGACATCATGGAAGCATTCTCCGGCAGTTGGTACGAAAAGCAGCAGAACGCAAACCAGCAGGCAGCACAGACCGCAGCACTCGATCAGACTGTTCGTGTTGCTGTTCCAACCTTCACCCCTCCAACCACAGCGACGGTTACAGGTGGCTACGGTAACGCACTGATGGCCCCGCCAGCATGGCTAAACCAGCCGCTTAACGTTAACGTCAATGTGAAAGTGCAGGATGGACAAGTTAAGGATCTGGTACGTTCTGAAGTGGAAGCGAACGACAACCGGAACTTTAACATGTTGATGCAGGGCGGGCCGAACTAACCGCCCATACAATAAAGGCTCCCCTGGTGGGAGCCTTTTCTCTTTCTGCCTGTTGGACAGCTAACCTTACTTGCTCCTGTTTCATTCTGATTCCTCTTGTGGCTTTAGCCATGAAACTTTGTTTCACCGAAATCATTCGGCATCTTCTGTATCAAACGTTTTGCTGTATGGGCAATTCTGGGACCGGGTAACCGTGGTAAACGTGTAAATACTGTTGGTGTAAATACAAACGCGCTTACCGTCCGCTGTGGTCTCCTCTTGCGGGTCACTCATGGTAATACGCCCGGCTTTAGCCTCATCGGCGGAAAAGGTCCCCATCATTACCACCGCCAGCAAAATGACCATGTTTTGGCGACGTGCTTTGCGGGCAGAATTAGGGACAGCCTTACTTTTCATAACAGATCCTCTATTGAATATTTATCACTAAAATCATCTACTTTGCGTTGTGTGGCCCCAATGTAATGGAGCGTACTGGATAACGATTTGTGCCCTAATGCCTTACTGATTACGGCTATATCCTCCCCATTGTCATAACCAATCGTTGGTTTACTCTTCCTCATGCTGTGGGTCGAAATATTCAGCCCCAGCTTTTCCCCGGCGTAGCTAATTTCCTCATGCAATTTGGAGCGGCTCACAGGTTTTCCCTTGCTCCTGTGGCTGTCCAACTGTAAGAGGTACACATGATCAGGGTTCGCCTCTCTCCGGGCCGCTATGATGCGTTTAGCTGTATCGGTGAGCCTCACCCGGACAGATTCACCCGTTTTCTGTTGGGGCAGGACAAGGTGATCGCCTTTGATGTCGTCATAACGGATAGAGCGCAGATCCGACACCCTCAGCATTAATTCATAACCCAGCAACCAGGCGTCACGGTAAAGCGTCAGCCCCTTGCCCTGTTTGAGTAGCTCAACCGCTACCGCTTTCACTTCCTGAACTGATTTACAGCCCTCTACGAAATTCATTATGTACCCTCCAGATCCTAACTGTGATCAATTCTTGATGAAAAACAGGCGGTTGTAAACGACAAAAATGATTAATTTTAAGATGTGTCTTTTTAGTGAATTAAATCGGGTTTAATCGCGTTTAATGGCAGAGTAATGACCCAGCAGGGGAGGTAATGGGCTGTTTAAGTGGGTAAATGATGGTTGCTTAATGTACTATTACCACAAAGCTGGCAAGGTTATTTCACTCCCTCATCGCCTTTAAGTTACTGTATTTGTGGGTAATTAATTATTGTTTCGTAATGGTGTTGCCTGGCAAATTTTCAATTTACCCTCAAGAAAAAATCCCCAGCTTTTTTATTCCCACATGAGAATCAATATCGTTTGTAAACGATAGTCTTTCTCATTACCAATCGGGGCGAAAGCCTTCGCCCCTCAAAGGGCCTCTGTAGGCCCGCTCTCTGTATGCGCCTGTGGCGCTACCACTCTTAACCCTGTGGGTTTGTATTGCTTGCCACAAGATAACGCGCCACAGGCGCACAGGGGAGGCGGACGCCTCCGGGGTGGCCCGGCGGGGCCACTGGTCCACAGGGTAAAAGGACAGAATACAATACTGTTGTTTTTAAGTGGTTGATTTGTTTGGGTGGTCTGAAGAGTCGGATCGGTATGGGCATGTAGTGTCAAGAAGTGTAAAGATTGATGGGTGGGTGAATGATCAGTATTGACGGGTTAGGATATTTATGAAACATCATCAAGACCCCCCGGGGGATCGGTTCGTGGTGCCTGGCAACTATATCCAAACTCTAAGATATTTTCCCACACAAGATAAGGCGCTGGGGGAGGTTTGCCAGTGTACACCCCCTGGATTTGGTGATCTGTTAAGTTATTGATTTTGATCGATTTTAGATCAACCATCCGTTACCGGGATTACTCCCTTCCAGACGGATGACACATAAATGAATAACGATAAGTCTACCCACCCTATACGCTTTCCCTATGGCGGGCGCATGGTGACCGCTTACCCTACATACATCATTATTGACGGTATCAAGATCAGCCGCTCCCGCTTGTCATTTGCCTTTCAGTTGGAGTTAGCAAAAGCCCTTAAAATTTATGAAGAAAATCATACGTAAGTAGCATAAATGACTTGAGTTTTCAGCCAGTATGCATTCTCATGCGTACATACATGGCAATAATATTAACGGGAGGATATCGGGAATGGGGAATGAAGTTTACGAGAGTCAAAAATGTACATTGAAATTTTCTAAAACTCTTATTGATAAGTCTGCTCAAAGTATAAGACACGGCTGCGATGGTGAGCAAAAAGCACAGGCTATTGCAATGATTCAAAACTTTCGTGAGCTGCATCTTTACCCATTAATGTTGATGAAGAATCATCTAGCTCGCGCAGCAGCAAAAATTGATAAAAAAACAATTGTTGCAAGACGGTTGAAGCGTCTTTCAACAATAATAGATAAATTAGAGCGCCCAACTTTAGATAATGGTAAAACTTCAAATGCTATTCGAGTTACTCGAATGCAAGATATTGGCGGTTGCCGTGCGATAGTTAAAAATATCGAACAACTAAAAGAACTACGAGAAAGACTGGTAAAAAGTAGATCTGTCCATAAAATTATTAAAGAGTCAGATTACTTGACTCCAAAAGAAAGTGGATATGGTGGTATTCACTTAGTATACAGTTGCTTCGATTCATCGGATGATAATTACCCATGGAAGAAAACAAAGATTGAAGTTCAGCTTCGTACTCAACTTCAGCATGCATGGGCAACAAGTTTGGAGATTATTGATACACTCGAAAATATCAAACTCAAAACCTCTAGTGAAGGACATGAAGATTGGCGCAGATTTTTCTATCTTTCCGGTTGCCTAGTAGCGCATGATGAGAAAGCATGCGTTTTAGATAAAGAAGTTGTAAAAGAATACCAAAAGGAACTTAAAGCGCTTGCAGAGCATCTTTCTGTCATAAGTAAATTAGGTAGTTATGTTTTTTCCCTATCTGTTACAAGTCAGAATGAACTTAAAAATAAAATACCTAAGAATCATAAAGGTCATTATTTAGTTACAATGAAAAGAGTCAAAGATGAACAGCAGCCTGGCAAGATAAAATTTGAAGTTTCTGTGACTCCTTACAGGATAAATCAAGCTGATGAAGCCCTCGAAGCTTTGAAAAGAGATGATGCAAATCCAGAGGTGCCAATTGCTGTATTACTAGCTACGGAAAGCGTTAAATCTTTGAAAAAAGCGTATCCAAATTATCTGGGCTCAACTAACCAGTTTGCTAGATTTCTAAGTAAGCATATAAAGTAACCAGTGCATGCAGAGTGTTAAGCTCTGCATGCTACCTTTTATATAGCGTCAACTACTTTAAGTAGGTCCTTTAAGTCTGGTGTATGTGTGTATCTGGCTGTTATACCTAATGACTGCGTTCTACTGTGTCCCACGACAAACTGTACTAGTGAGGAATTTCCGACTGATGTGATAGCACTGCTTATAAATGTGTGTCTCAGTGAATGGACCCTGCGCTTGAGTTCAAACTCGTTATAATCTGGGATGTCTAATCCCTTCATCATAACCACCCAATCTGTGGTTACGGTGGTGTAGTTGGGAAGTTTGGCAAATACATGATCGGAATCCTTAAGGTTTTTTATACAAGACAAGAGCCCTGCCTCTATAGCCTTATGGATTGGAACCTGTCGCCGGGCGTGTTCGGTTTTCCCTCCTTCAATAAAGATATACCAGCGCTCGGTCTCCTCATCTTTCCGTATGTGGTGCTTAAGGATATCCGCTATTTCACCACGTCTAGCACCTGTATAAATCAGGGTCAGGAAGTACCATTTACGATAATCACTGTCTGGTAGTGCAAAGAGATGCTCTTTGATTCGACTCAGTTCACTGGCTGTGTAGCTCCCACCTCGGTTAGGCTTCACCTCGTATGTGATCCCATCGGTTGGAGATTTGGTAAGAATATCTTTCTGATCGACTAGATATGTTTTGAACAAGGAACGCCAAAGCTTTAAATGTTTGTGGACATGCTCACTGGCGATCAGATCATCCTCAGGGACATCGTAATCAATGCACTCGGCAAGACTCATTCTGGAGTAGGGTAGTTTAGTTCGAGTAGGCAGATTCTCTGCCACCTTGAGAGAATCCCTTATATGCTGTTTCTTAACGCTATCAACAGGGATATCACCCACAACATGATATAGGACATCAAAGAAACGCTGATTCTCATTTGCTGTTTGCTTGCGCCACTTTTGACCCTTATCCTTTATATAGACATTCCACGCTTCCAACAATCTTGGGATGTGTGCTGGTTCAGTCTCGGCAATTTTCGCTGTATTTTGCTGCACTGGTGCGGGGATAACTGCCGGAGCTGCATTTTGTAAAGCTGATCCCATCGAATCAATGATCTGCTGGTATCGTGTCAAATCACCAGAATAGAATGCTTCATAAGCCTGTGACATAAGGGCCTGATTCATATCTATCTGGCTGGCGATATGATGAACCTGATCAAGGTCGGATTCATTGACATCTAACTTTTTCATTTTCAGCGCTGCGACCATCATTTGGGCCGTCATATCTTCGCCACTGTACATCTTGCCCAAATAGTGGTTAGCGTAGCCTCGCGCTTCGTTTGCTGTATCTGGCGGGGATAAAGGATCACCAGTGATTTCTTTATGATACCGTCCTAACTCTGGCAATCGTTTAGCCTCTTCGAGACCACTCCTAAGCCAGTTCAGTAGGTACTCGTCGAAATCCTTTTTTGTGGCGTTCCGGTAACCCTGCATTTTTTGTTTGAACTCTTCGAGGCTCATCGTTCCATTCTGCACGAGGGGAATGAAAGGACGGATCTGATTCATGATCACTTCCGCTTGCTTTCGGCTATTGACCTGCTCCCCGTTGATTAGTACACCCCGATGTTAGTAATGTCTTCATAAGCCACATGAGGACATCCCCATGAAGAAGCGTTTTTCCGACGAACAGATCATCAGTATTCTCCGCGAAGCCGAAGCTGGGGTACCCGCCCGTGAACTCTGCCGCAAGCATGCCATTTCCGATGCCACGTTTTACACCTGGCGTAAGAAGTATGGCGGTATGGAGGTGCCTGAAGTTAAGCGCCTGAAGTCGCTTGAGGAAGAGAACACCAGACTCAAGAAGCTGCTTGCCGAAGCCATGCTGGATAAAGAGGCGCTTCAGGTGGCTCTTGGGCGAAAGTACTGACGACAGACCAGAAGCGGGAAGCCGTGATGTTGATGTGTGATGCGACCGGTCTGTCGCAACGTCGTGCCTGCAGGCTTACAGGTTTATCCCTGTCGACCTGCCGCTATGAGGCTCACCGTCCGGCTGCTGATGCGCATTTATCAGGGCGCATCACTGAGCTGGCACTGGAGCGCAGGCGTTTTGGCTACCGTCGTATTTGGCAGTTGCTGCGCCGTGAAGGGCTTCATGTTAATCATAAGCGCGTGTACCGGCTTTATCACCTCAGTGGCCTGGGCGTAAAACGCAGAAGACGTCGTAAAGGGCTGGCAACAGAACGTCTGCCGCTGCTCCGTCCGGCGGCGCCCAATCTGACCTGGTCGATGGATTTCGTCATGGACGCACTTTCCACCGGTCGCAGGATCAAGTGTCTTACCTGCGTCGATGATTTCACAAAGGAATGCCTGACGGTCACTGTTGCCTTTGGGATTTCAGGCGTTCAGGTCACGCGTATTCTGGACAGCATTGCACTGTTTCGAGGCTATCCGGCGACGATAAGAACTGACCAGGGGCCGGAGTTCACTTGCCGTGCACTGGATCAATGGGCCTTTGAGCATGGTGTTGAGTTGCGCTTAATCCAGCCGGGCAAGCCAACGCAGAACGGATTTATTGAGAGCTTTAACGGACGATTTCGCGATGAATGTTTGAATGAGCACTGGTTCAGCGATATCGTTCATGCCAGGAAAATTATTAATGACTGGCGGCAGGATTATAACGAATGCCGCCCGCACTCCACGCTGAATTATCAGACACCGTCTGAATTTGCAGCGGGCTGGAGAAAGGGTCATTCTGAGAATGAAGATTCCGACGTTACTAACTGAGTGTTGTATCTAATCGTGGGGGCAGGTCACTATCAGTACCGAGACTTAAGCGCACAAAACTTGTTGAATCATTTAGTCTAAAGTTAGTGTAGTATGTGCGCCCACGAATCATTGTGTGTGACAGCTTGTGTGACATATTGTTTGCCATGCTGTGTACCATGAAATAGTTACATATCAGTGAGTTAAGTTGTTATTGATGCTAACTCGTTGTTTTTGAAAGTATACCAGACGCCTGTGAAGGCGACACCTGAGGAAGCTCAATGAGCGAGAAGTTACAGAAAGTGCTGGCGCGTGCCGGCCACGGCTCACGCCGTGAAATCGAAGCCATTATTGAAGCGGGCCGCGTGAGTGTGGACGGTAAAATCGCCACGCTGGGTGACCGCGTTGAAATCGTACCGGGGCTGAAGATCCGCATCGACGGTCATCTTATCTCCGTGAAAGAGTCTGCCGAACAGATCTGTCGCGTGCTGGCTTACTACAAGCCGGAAGGCGAGCTGTGTACCCGCAACGACCCGGAAGGTCGTCCGACGGTGTTTGACCGTCTGCCTAAGCTGCGCGGTGCGCGCTGGATTGCCGTTGGTCGTCTGGACGTGAACACCTGCGGTCTGCTGCTGTTTACCACCGATGGTGAACTGGCCAACCGTCTGATGCACCCAAGCCGCGAAGTGGAGCGTGAATACGCGGTACGCGTATTTGGCCAGGTTGATGAGAATAAACTGCGCGATCTGTCGCGTGGCGTTCAGCTGGAAGACGGCCCTGCGGCGTTCAAAACCATCAAGTTTACCGGTGGGGAAGGCATTAACCAGTGGTACAACGTCACCCTGACCGAAGGCCGTAACCGCGAGGTGCGTCGTCTCTGGGAAGCGGTAGGCGTCCAGGTGAGCCGCCTGATTCGCGTTCGCTACGGCGACATTCTGCTGCCGAAAGGCCTGCCGCGCGGGGGGTATACCGAACTGGATCTGACACAAACCAACTACCTGCGCGAGCTGGTCGGCCTGACGCCGGAAACGACCTCAAAAGTGGCGGTGGAGAAAGACCGCCGTCGCATGAAGGCGAACCAAATCCGTCGCGCGGTGAAGCGTCACAGCCAGGTGAACAGCAGCCGCCGCTCCGGCAGCCGTAATAACAACGGTTAATCTAAAAGCCCGGTGCAGACACCGGGCTTTTTTCTTTAGTAATCTATTCCGATTTGCGCTTTGATGCCCGCATCAAACGCATGTTTAACCGGTCGCAGCTCGCTGACGGTATCCGCCATCTCCAGAATATCCCGATGACACCCGCGCCCCGTGACGATAACCGTCTGGTGGGCAGGCCGGTTTTTCAGCGCGTCCAGAACGGCGTGAAGCGGCAGGTAGTCGTAGGCGACCATATACGTTATTTCATCCAGCAGAACCATATTCAGCGAGGGATCGGCCAGCATTCTCTTCGCATGCTCCCAGACGGCGAGACAGGCTGCGGTATCGGTTTCGCGGTTCTGGGTGTCCCACGTAAAGCCGGTCGCCATCACCTGAAACTCAACCCCGTGAGGCTCAAGCAAATTACGCTCGCCGTTGGGCCATTCACCTTTAATAAACTGGATAACGCCGACCTTCTGACCGTGGCCAACCGCGCGGGTGGCGGTACCGAACGCGGCGGTGGTTTTACCTTTGCCGTTGCCGGTAAAGACGATGACGATCCCGCGCTCGTCCTGGGCTGCCGCGACGCGCGCATCCACCTGTTCCTTCAGGCGCTGCTGGCGCTGCTGGTGACGTTCTTCACTCATTGCGAAATCCCCGGCTTACGGCCCGGCTGGGCGTCAAAGGTCATCCCGGTTTTGCGGCGGCTGTCGTCGCCCATCAGCCAGAGATAGAGCGGCATAATGTCTGCCGGGGTTTTGAGCTTCTGCGGATCTTCCGTCGGGAAGGCGCTGGCGCGCATTTTGGTGCGCGTACCGCCCGGGTTAATGCAGTTTACGCGCAGATGGCGGCTCTGGTACTCCTCCGCCAGCACCTGCATCATGCCTTCGGTCGCGAATTTTGATACGGCATAGGCTCCCCAGTTTGCGCGTCCTTCACGGCCAACGCTGGATGAAGTAAAGACCAGCGACCCTGATTCGGATTTCAGTAATAAAGGAAGCAATGCCTGGGTTAGGAAGAAGGTGCCGTTAACGTTAACCTGCATGACCTGCTGCCAGATATCAGGATCCTGTTCATCCATTGGACGTACTTCACCTAACAGACCGGCGTTATGCAGCACGCCGTCGAGTCTTGGGTAGTGGGCGCTGATGCGTTGGGCTAATTCCTGACACACGGCGGGCGTGCAGGTCAGTAAATCGAGCGTATACCACGGCGCTGGCGTGCCGGATACCGCCTCAATCTCGTGAGCGACGTTTTTCAGTTTTTCTTCGTTGCGCCCGACCAGAATAACGGTTGCGCCATAGTCGGCGTACGTCAGGGCCGCCTCGCGACCAATCCCGTCGCTGGCTCCGGTGACGAGAATAATGCGGTTTTGCAGCAGATTTTTTTGCGGTTGATAATGCACGGTGACTCCTCGGGCGACCGGTGACGCAATGGTGCCTTTATAATGACTTTTCGGCTTTATGCCCGAATTAACCTAATAATTCAATCAGTCTACAGGACGCATTACCGTAAAATTAACAATTTGCAAATATTTAAACGCCAGGTCGGGGATTCCTGAAGGCGGTTCGCAGAGGTAATGTCTCAAGCGAGACGCATGGGCAGGGCTGTTGTACACTGCCGTGAAAGATTCGTGGTTAAATCAAGGTGGAACGCGTGGAATTACTTTCTCAATATGGGTTGTTTTTGGCCAAAATCGCGACGGTGGTGATCGCCATTGCGGTGGTTGCCGTTTTGATTGTCAACCTGACGCAGCGCAAGCGTCAGCGTGGGGAGCTACGCATTACTCGCCTGAGCGAGCAGTATAAGGAGATGCAGGAAGAGATGTCTCTGGCGCTGCTTGATAGCCATCAACAGAAACTCTGGCTGAAAGCGCAGAAGAAAAAGCATAAGCAGGAAGCCAAAGCGGCAAAGGCAAAAGCAAAGCTTGATGCGCCGCAGGATAAGACCGCGCCACGCGTCTATGTGCTCGATTTTAAAGGCAGCATGGACGCGCACGAAGTTGCTTCTCTGCGGGAGGAGGTGACTGCCGTTCTGGCCGTGGCAACGCCGCAGGATCAGGTTGTCGTGCGTCTTGAAAGCCCGGGCGGTGTGGTTCACGGTTACGGGCTGGCCGCCTCACAGCTCCAGCGCCTGCGTGAAAAACAGATCCCGCTGACCGTGGCCGTGGATAAGGTGGCGGCCAGCGGCGGCTACATGATGGCCTGCGTGGCGGACAAAATTGTTGCGGCGCCGTTCTCCATTATTGGTTCGATTGGCGTGGTCGCGCAAATTCCGAACTTCAACCGCTTCCTGAAAAACAAAGAGATTGATATTGAACTTCACACGGCGGGTCAGTACAAACGCACCCTGACGCTGCTGGGGGAAAATACGGAAGAAGGGCGTCAGAAATTCCGTGAAGATCTCAACGAAACGCATCACCTCTTTAAAGACTTTGTGCACCGGATGCGCCCGACGCTCGATATTGAACAGGTTGCGACGGGCGAGCACTGGTACGGCGTCCAGGCGCAGGAGAAAGGGCTGGTGGACGAAGTCGGGACTAGCGATGACCTGCTGCTCAACCTGATGGAAGGCCGGGAACTGGTGGGCGTGCGCTTCACCCAACGCAAGCGCCTGCTTGACCGCTTTACCAACAGCGCGGCGGAAAGCGCGGACCGCCTGCTGCTGCGCTGGCTACAGCGCGGACAAAAACCGCTGCTGTAAACAAAAACGCGAGGCACACGCCTCGCGTTTTGCATTAATCGACCAGGTGATACTTCTCGGAAAGCGTATGCGCCAGGTATTTAAACATGTTAAACACGGCGGTGCTTTTCGGGGTCGGTAACCCCTGTTCGTCAAGGAAGTATTCGCCGCTGAAAACCAGCACGCCATTACGCTGCTCTACGCCGGTGGCTTCGATGCCCGCCAGCGTATCTTCATGGTCACGGATAAGCTTGTTTGCTTCGATAAGCAGAGAGGCTCGGTCAATAGGTTGGGTCGTATTCTGCATAATCCACTCCTTAAACAGTGGCAATAGTCTACGCCGAGGGCGCTTTGGGGGCAAATTTTCCCTGTAATGTGAGGGGATAAGGTGCAGGGGCCTGGCTGGCGGGATTTGCTTTTGCATGCTAATAAAGTTGCGTAACGGATTTTATCAGGTAGAGTGTGCGCTTTCGTCATTCTGGCAACAGAATTGCTTGACATTCAACCGGGAATTCGTCACGAATTACACGAGATGTGAGAAAAATACCCGAAAACTCAATCACCTGGGCGTCGTTTCTTTAACGCCCGGTAAGACAAAGGGGTTGATATCTCCTGACGCAGTCGCAATATCATTGGCTCGTCGTCAGCGGAAGGGAAATCAACGTGCGGCGTATTCCTGGAAGAATTAAATTAGGTAAAGGTGAATATGGGTAAAGCTCTCGTCATCGTTGAGTCCCCGGCAAAAGCCAAAACGATCAATAAGTATCTGGGTAATGACTACGTGGTTAAGTCCAGCGTCGGTCATATCCGCGATTTGCCGACCAGTGGCTCAGCCAGCAAAAAGAGCGCAGACTCTACCTCCACCAAAGGGGCTAAAAAGCCTAAAAAGGATGAACGTAGCGCGCTTGTCAACCGCATGGGTGTGAACCCATGGCATAACTGGGATGCACAATATGAAGTGCTGCCCGGGAAAGAAAAAGTCGTTAACGAGCTGAAGCAGCTTGCTGAAAAAGCAGACCACATCTATCTCGCAACCGACCTTGACCGCGAAGGGGAAGCCATTGCCTGGCACCTGCGGGAAGTGATCGGCGGTGATGACAAACGCTACAGCCGTGTAGTGTTTAACGAAATTACGAAGAATGCGATTCGTCAGGCGTTTGAGAAGCCGGGCGAACTGAATATTGACCGTGTCAACGCCCAGCAGGCGCGTCGCTTTATGGACCGCGTTGTGGGCTATATGGTTTCTCCGCTGCTGTGGAAGAAGATTGCCCGTGGCCTTTCCGCCGGTCGTGTGCAATCCGTCGCCGTGCGTCTGGTGGTTGAGCGCGAGCGCGACATTAAAGCCTTCGTGCCGGAAGAGTTCTGGGAAGTTGACGCCAATGTGACCACGCCGGGCGGTGACGCTCTGCCGCTGCAGGTAAGTCATCAGAACGATAAGCCTTTCCGTCCAGAAAACCGTGACCAGACCATGGCCGCCGTAGCGCTGCTGGAAAAAGCGCGCTATCAGGTGCTGGAACGTGAAGACAAACCGACCAGCAGCAAGCCTGGTGCGCCGTTTATCACATCCACCCTGCAACAGGCGGCAAGTACCCGTCTGGGTTACGGCGTGAAGAAAACCATGATGATGGCCCAGCGCCTGTATGAAGCGGGCTACATCACCTACATGCGTACCGACTCAACCAACCTGAGCCAGGACGCTGTCAGCATGGTGCGCGGCTATATCAGCGACAACTTCGGTAAGAAATACCTGCCGGAAAGCGCAAACCAGTTCGCCAGCAAAGAGAATTCTCAGGAAGCACACGAAGCGATTCGTCCTTCTGATGTCTCTGTGTTAGCGGAATCGCTGAAAGACATGGAAGCCGACGCGCAGAAGCTGTATCAGCTGATCTGGCGTCAGTTTGTGGCGTGCCAGATGACCCCGGCGCAGTACGACTCCACCACGCTGACCGTTGGCGCGGGCGATTTCCGTCTCAAGGCGCGCGGTCGTATCCTGCGTTTCGACGGCTGGACGAAAGTGATGCCTGCGCTGCGCAAAGGCGATGAAGACAGAACGCTGCCTGCGGTGAACAAAGGTGACGAACTGTCTCTGGTTGAGCTGATCCCGGCTCAGCACTTTACGAAACCGCCTGCACGCTTTAGTGAAGCGTCCCTCGTCAAAGAGCTGGAGAAACGCGGTATTGGCCGTCCGTCGACCTACGCGTCCATCATCTCGACGATTCAGGATCGCGGCTACGTACGCGTTGAAAACCGGCGTTTCTATGCGGAAAAAATGGGTGAGATCGTTACCGACCGCCTGGAAGCCAACTTCCGCGAGCTGATGAACTACGATTTCACCGCGCAAATGGAAGACAGCCTGGACCAGGTTGCCAGCCATCAGGCGGAGTGGAAAAAGGTCCTCGACAGCTTCTTCAGCGACTTTACCGACCAGCTTGAAAAAGCGGAGAAAGATCCCGAAGAAGGCGGGATGCTGCCTAACCAGATGGTTCTGACCAGCATCGACTGCCCAACCTGCGGCCGCAAGATGGGGATCCGTACCGCAACCACGGGCGTGTTCCTTGGCTGCTCCGGCTACGCGCTGTCGCCAAAAGAGCGCTGCAAAACCACCATCAACCTGGTGCCGGAGAACGAAGTTCTCAACGTGCTGGAAGGTGACGATGCGGAAACCAACGCTCTGCGCGCCAAGCGCCGCTGCAAAAAATGCGGCACGGCAATGGACAGCTACCTGATCGATCCAAAACGCAAGCTGCACGTCTGCGGTAATAACCCAACGTGTGACGGGTATGAGATCGAAGAGGGCGAGTTCCGCATTAAAGGCTATGACGGCCCGATTGTGGAGTGCGAGAAGTGTGGTTCTGAAATGCACCTGAAAATGGGGCGTTTCGGCAAGTACATGGCCTGCACCAACGACGAGTGTAAAAACACGCGTAAAATTCTGCGTAACGGTGAAGTGGCTCCGCCGAAGGAAGATCCGGTTCCGCTGCCAGAACTGCCGTGCGAGAAATCCGACGCGTACTTCGTGCTGCGTGACGGCGCCGCGGGTGTCTTCCTGGCCGCCAACACCTTCCCGAAATCGCGTGAAACACGCGCGCCGCTGGTAGAAGAACTGTATCGCTTCCGCGATCGCTTGCCTGAGAAACTGCGTTATCTGGCCGATGCGCCACAGCAGGATCCGGAAGGCAATAAAACCGTGGTGCGGTTTAGCCGTAAAACGAAGCAGCAGTATGTTGCGGCCGAGAAAGAGGGTAAAGCGACCGGCTGGTCCGCCTTCTTTGTCGATGGCAAATGGGTTGAAGGCAAGAAATAATCTTTTCTTACCGTAACTTACCTGTAAAAGGGCCGGATCTCCGGCCCTTTTTTATTGCCCTGTTATTATTTTTTGTTCCGTACTATACAGTCGGGCTATAAATGATATAGTGGTTATAGTTAACCCATTTCTTATTATCAAATCGTCTTAAGCGATTGACCGCGTGCGCTAAATCGGATGGTCTGGCATGAAATTACAGCAGCTTCGTTATATCGTTGAGGTGGTGAATCATAACCTTAACGTCTCTTCTACCGCCGAGGGCTTATATACCTCGCAACCGGGCATCAGCAAGCAGGTTCGTATGCTGGAGGATGAGTTAGGCATCCAGATATTTGCCCGCAGCGGGAAGCATCTCACCCAGGTCACGCCTGCGGGGCAGGAAATTATCCGCATTGCGCGGGAAGTCCTCTCCAAAGTCGATGCAATCAAGTCTGTGGCGGGGGAGCACACCTGGCCGGATAAAGGCTCCCTGTATATTGCCACGACGCATACCCAGGCGCGCTATGCGCTGCCCGGCGTGATCAAAGGGTTCATCGAGCGGTATCCTCGCGTCTCTTTGCACATGCACCAGGGGTCGCCAACGCAAATCGCTGAAGCGGTGTCGAAGGGGAATGCAGACTTTGCCATCGCCACCGAAGCGCTTCATCTGTATGACGATCTGGTTATGCTTCCGTGCTACCACTGGAACCGCTCTATCGTGGTGACCCCCGATCACCCGCTGGCGGGCAAAGGGTCGGTCACTATCGAAGAGCTGGCGCAATATCCGTTGGTCACATATACGTTTGGCTTTACCGGACGTTCCGAGCTTGATACCGCCTTTAACCGTGCCGGATTAACTCCTCGCATTGTCTTTACCGCGACGGATGCCGACGTCATTAAGACCTACGTACGGCTTGGCTTGGGCGTGGGCGTCATTGCCAGCATGGCGGTGGACCCGGTGTCAGATCCTGACCTGGTGCGTCTTGATGCGCATGATGTGTTCAGCCACAGCACCACCAAGATTGGATTCCGTCGGAGCACTTTCCTGCGTAGCTATATGTATGATTTTATTCAGCGCTTTGCCCCGCACTTAACGCGCGATGTGGTTGATACCGCCGTGGCATTACGCTCGAATGAAGATATTGAAGAGATGTTTAAAGATATCAAACTCCCCGAAAAATAATCACACCCGGTATCTTTCCCTAAGGGAAAGATACCGAAATAACGCCTCAAAGCTAAATTAGAATTATCATCATCTACACCATCCCTGACATATAATGTCATTATCCATTTAATCCGTAAGGTTATAATGTCGTGAATTGGCGACAAAAGTAGAAACTAATTAACGCCTTCGCAAATTTTTCTTTTCAATTATTTATTTCTGGTCAAAAGAATGAATATTTCATACCTCCCGGTGCGTAAATTCACTGGCTTTTCGGCTAAAGTTTCTTTAGGATTTATCTCAACAGATGATTAATTGTACCAATTGTTTGGTCCTAAATGATAAGCGATGTCGATTGTATGAGGTTAGCAATGCCTTCAGGAAGTGAAGAACCGCAAAGGGATCCTGCGCTCAAGCGTAAAGCCTGGCTGGCGGTCTTTCTCGTCTCTACCCTGTTTTGGGTGGTGGTTGCTCTCCTGGCCTGGAAATATTGGGGTTAAATATGGCAGTGACGGTACGTACAGATTCGGTAAAACAGATGTGTCAGCATCGTGACAACGGCCACAGAGGGCGTAAAGCGCCTGCGACTGTTGTACCTGCGTCCTGGAAACTGACGCCGCAGCAGCAAGCGTTTATTGATGTGTTCGCGGAAGACGAACCCAAAAAACAATAATTTAGTTTATTGCGTAATGATGCAAATAGTCTGAATACCGACTCTGCACTTTTGTACTCTTTAATAAATACACATCAGCAATATAGCACTGAGGACTTACCTCGGAACTTTTTAAATAATGCCTGGTGTCCCTATGATGAATAACATGACGTCTCACAAATACTGGTCATGGATCGGCGTTTTTACCGTGTCGATTCTCTTCTGGAGCCAGCTCATCTGGCTGGCGCTCCACTAAAATGTAAAACCTCGCTACGGCGGGGTTTTTTGTTTTCCCATTCTGGACCAATCCTAAATTTATCAATTTGGGTTGTTATCAAAACGTTACGACATCTATGTGTTATCTTTAATTACGGCCCTGATGATTGTCGGGGCATCTCTGTGATTAAGGAGGAGCTTATGTCGTTAACCCTACGCGAAGCCAGTAAGGACACATTACAGGCAGAAAATAAAACCTGGCACTACTATAGCCTGCCGCTGGCTGCCAAAACGCTTGGGGACATTTCGCGTTTACCCAAGTCATTGAAAGTCTTACTGGAAAACCTATTGCGCTGGCAAGACGGTGATTCCGTCACGCTCGATGATATTAAGGCGCTGGCAGGGTGGCTTGAGCATGCCCATGCCGACAGAGAAATCGCCTACCGCCCGGCAAGGGTGCTGATGCAGGACTTCACCGGCGTCCCGGCCGTGGTTGATTTGGCCGCGATGCGCGAGGCCGTTAAGCGCCTCGGCGGGGATACGGCAAAAGTAAACCCGCTTTCCCCAGTTGACCTCGTGATTGACCACTCCGTAACCGTTGACCACTTTGGCGATGACGATGCCTTTGGTGAAAACGTGCGTCTTGAGATGGAACGTAACCACGAGCGCTACGTCTTTCTGAAGTGGGGGCAGCAGGCGTTCAGCCGGTTTAGCGTGGTCCCGCCGGGAACCGGTATTTGCCACCAGGTTAACCTTGAATATCTCGGTAAAGCCGTCTGGAGCGAACTGCAGGATAAAGAGTGGGTTGCCTATCCGGACACGCTGGTGGGGACGGATTCGCATACCACCATGATCAACGGTCTGGGCGTGCTGGGGTGGGGCGTCGGCGGTATCGAAGCGGAAGCGGCCATGCTCGGCCAGCCGGTATCCATGCTAATCCCTGACGTGGTGGGCTTCAAGCTCACCGGCAAGCTGTCTGAAGGCATTACCGCCACCGATCTGGTGCTGACCGTTACCCAGATGCTGCGCAAGCATGGCGTGGTGGGCAAGTTTGTTGAATTCTACGGTGACGGTCTGGATTCGCTGCCGCTGGCCGACCGCGCCACCATTGCCAATATGGCGCCGGAATACGGTGCGACCTGCGGCTTTTTCCCCATTGACGATGTGACGCTGGAGTACATGCGCCTCAGCGGGCGCAGCGAAGAGCAGGTCGCGCTGGTGGAAGCGTATACCAAAGCGCAGGGCATGTGGCGTAATTCTGGCGATGAACCGGTCTTCACCAGCACGCTTGAACTCGATATGGGCAGCGTTGAAGCGAGCCTCGCCGGGCCGAAGCGTCCGCAGGATCGGGTTGCGCTGAGCGACGTGCCAAAAGCCTTTGCCGCCAGCAATGCGCTGGAGGTCAACGTGGCGCAGAAAGACCATCGTCCCGTCGACTATGTCCTGAACGGGCAGCAATATCAGCTTCCGGATGGCGCGGTTGTGATTGCCGCCATTACCTCCTGCACCAACACCTCAAACCCCAGCGTATTAATGGCGGCCGGTCTGCTGGCGAAAAAGGCGGTAGAGCTTGGGCTAAAACCTCAGCCTTGGGTCAAGGCTTCGCTGGCGCCGGGCTCCAAAGTGGTATCGGATTACCTGGCCCAGGCCAAACTAACGCCGTACCTTGACGAGCTGGGCTTTAACCTCGTGGGCTACGGCTGTACGACCTGTATCGGTAACTCCGGTCCGCTGCCTGAGCCCATTGAAACGGCGATTAAGCAGGGGGATTTGACGGTAGGCGCGGTTCTCTCCGGCAACCGTAACTTTGAAGGGCGCATTCACCCGCTGGTGAAAACCAACTGGCTTGCCTCGCCGCCGCTGGTGGTCGCTTACGCCCTGGCTGGGAACATGAATATCAACCTGGTGACCGATCCGATTGGTCACGACCGTAAGAATGACCCTGTCTACCTGAAGGATATTTGGCCCTCTTCGCGTGAAATCGCGCTGGCGGTTGAAAAGGTCTCAACCGAGATGTTCCGCAAAGAGTATGCGGAAGTCTTTGAAGGCACGCCGGAATGGAAAACCATCAACGTGGTGGGCTCCGATACCTATGACTGGCAGGATGACTCGACCTATATTCGTCTGTCGCCGTTCTTTGATGAGATGCTGGCCGAGCCGGCTCCGCTTAAGGACATCCACGGCGCGCGCATACTGGCGATGCTGGGGGATTCCGTCACCACTGACCACATCTCTCCGGCGGGGAGTATCAAAGCCGATAGCCCGGCAGGGCGCTATCTGCAAAACCGGGGCGTCGAACGCCGTGATTTTAACTCCTACGGCTCGCGTCGCGGCAACCATGAAGTCATGATGCGCGGCACGTTCGCCAACATCCGCATTCGTAACGAAATGGTGCCGGGCGTAGAGGGGGGCATGACGCGCCATCTGCCGGGGACGGAGGTCGTGTCGATTTATGATGCGGCGGTTAAATACCAACAGGAAGGCACGCCGCTGGCGGTGATCGCCGGGAAAGAGTACGGTTCCGGCTCCAGCCGCGACTGGGCGGCGAAAGGTCCGCGTCTGCTAGGCGTGCGCGTGGTCATCGCCGAATCGTTCGAACGTATTCACCGCTCGAATCTGATCGGTATGGGGATCCTGCCGCTTGAGTTCCCGCAGGGCGTAACGCGTAAAACGCTGGGGCTGACCGGGGAAGAGCAGATTGAGATTAACGGTCTGCAAAACCTGCAGCCGGGTAAAACGGTGCCGGTGAAATTAACGCGGGCAGACGGGAAAACCGAGGTGCTGGACTGCCGCTGCCGTATTGATACGGCAACCGAATTGACCTACTACCAGAACGACGGCATTTTACATTATGTGATTCGTAAGATGCTCGATTGATAAAAAAGCCCGGCGTTTATGCCGGGCTTTTTACTTTCACTCTTTCAGCAGATGGCCCATCTTGGCAGCTTTAGTATCAAGATAGTGGGCGTTTTTCGGGTTGCGGCCAACAATCAGCGGTACGCGCTCGACGATGTTGATCCCCGCTTCGGTAAGGATCTCCACTTTTTTCGGGTTGTTCGTCAGCAGACGAACCTCGTCCACGCCCAGCAGCTTGAACATGTCCGCGCACAGGGTAAAGTCGCGTTCATCGGCGGCAAAGCCGAGCTGGTGGTTTGCCTCAACCGTATCGTAGCCCTGATCCTGCAGCGCGTAGGCGCGAATTTTATTCAGCAAACCAATGTTACGGCCTTCCTGGCGGTGATAAAGCAGCACGCCGCGACCTTCTTCTGCGATATGAGACAGGGCGGCTTCAAGCTGGAAACCACAATCACAGCGCAGGCTGAACAGCGCATCGCCGGTAAGACACTCTGAATGGACGCGGGACAGAACCGGCGTCTGCCCTGAAATGTCGCCATACACCAGCGCGACATGATCCTGTCCGGTTGCCAGTTCTTCAAAACCCACCATCAGGAAATCGCCCCATGGGGTTGGCAGTTTGGCTTCTGCCACACGTTTAAGCTGCATGTGATTCTCCAGACCGGGCTGACACGTTTCGTGCCTTTGCCCTGTTTTGCTTTCTGTATCAACTCATTTTGCCACAAGCTCAGCAGATTCGCCTAATGGGCACCATGCTATATGAACGTTAAACGCACGATCCGACATCTCCACCCGGCAGCGGAATTTCAGTTATGATTGTGACGCTTAGCAAAAAAGGAGAAGACATGCTTTCAATCGCCAGACGTACGGCAGCAGGTGCGGCCATTTTACTGATTATGCCCCTGGCCGTATGGCTTTCAGGCTGGATGTGGCAGCCCGGGCAAAACGCCATGTGGCTGAAAACGTTATACTGGATAACAGAAACGGTCACCCAGCCCTGGGGAATTATTACCCATGTACTCCTCTGCGCCTGGTTTCTGTGGTGCCTGCGCTTTCGTCTGCGCGCGGCGCTGATGCTCTTTGCGATCCTCGGCGGCGCTATTCTCGTCGGTCAGGGCGTGAAGTCCTGGGTGAAAGATCGCGTTCAGGAGCCGCGTCCTTTTGTCGTCTGGCTGGAAAAAACGCATCATGTTCCCGTGGATGAGTTCTACACTTTAAAGCGTAAAGATCGCGGTGCGCTGGTGAAAGAACAGCTTGCGGAACAGCAGGATATCCCGACATTCTTGCGTAAACACTGGCAGAAAGAGACGGGTTTCGCGTTTCCTTCCGGTCACACCATGTTTGCGGCCAGCTGGGCGCTGCTGGGCGTCGGGCTGCTTTGGCCAAGGCGTCGAACGGTAACGCTCGTGATTTTACTGGCTTGGGCGACGGGCGTTATGGGTAGCCGCTTGCTGCTGGGGATGCACTGGCCGCGAGACCTGGTCGTCGCCACGCTGATCTCATGGCTGCTGGTGACGCTGGCGACCTGGCTTGCTGAACGATTCTGTGGACCGCTAACGCCACCGCCAGAAGAGAAAGAAGAAATAGCCGAAAGGGACCAAACGGGCGCCTGACGGTTGATATTCCGTATTTTGCCCATAAATCCATGACGGGCGCGTCACTTTTTCCGTTTCGCGCCCGTCGCTAAAATGGTAGCTTATAAGGCTGATTGCGGTAAGTTGAACACACTTTATTCGCTTGAACCACATAACGGGAAGTCATGTGAAATATTTACTCATTTTCTTACTGGTATTGGCGATTTTTGTCATTTCAGTCACGTTGGGTGCACAAAACGATCAGCAGGTGACGTTTAACTATCTGCTGGCTCAGGGTGAGTATCGCGTCTCGAGCCTGTTAGCGGTCTTATTTGCTGCCGGCTTTGCCATTGGCTGGCTGGTTTGTGGCCTGTTCTGGCTAAAAGTCCGTGTTTCTCTTGCGCGCGCTGAACGTAAAATTAAGCGGCTCGAAAATAACATTGCCCCTGGGTCTGACATTCCGGAAAGCTCTGGCGTGCCGGTCGTGAAGGAATAATCGACTATGCTGGAGTTGTTGTTTCTGCTTTTGCCTGTAGCCGCAGCCTATGGCTGGTATATGGGCCGCAGAAGTGCGCAACAAACAAAACAGGACGAGGCCAATCGGCTCTCCCGCGACTACGTTGCGGGGGTGAACTTCCTTCTGAGCAATCAGCAGGACAAAGCGGTGGACCTCTTCCTCGATATGCTGAAAGAGGATACGGGCACGGTTGAAGCGCATCTCACCCTGGGTAACCTGTTCCGCTCGCGCGGTGAGGTCGATCGCGCCATTCGTATTCACCAGACCCTGATGGAAAGCGCTTCGCTGACCTACGATCAACGTCTCCTTGCCGTACAACAGCTGGGGCGCGATTACATGGCCGCGGGGCTTTACGATCGCGCTGAAGATATGTTCGCGCAGCTGGTGGATGAAACGGATTTCCGCATCGGCGCATTGCAGCAGCTCCTGCAGATTTACCAGGCCACCAGCGACTGGCAAAAAGCCATTGATACGGCTGAGCGTCTGGTGAAGCTTGGCAAAGACAAGCAGCGCGTAGAGATAGCCCATTTCTACTGCGAGCTTGCGCTTCAGCAGATGGGCAACGACGACATGGATAAAGCCATGGCGCTGCTGAAGAAAGGTGCCGCCGCGGACCGCAACAGCGCGCGCATCTCCATCATGATGGGGCGCGTTTTTATGGCGAATGGCGACTACGCCAAGGCCGTTGAAAGCCTGCTGCGGGTTATTGACCAGGACAAAGAGCTGGTCAGTGAAACGCTGGAAATGCTGCAAACCTGCTATCAACAGCTGGACAAGCGGGAAGAGTGGGTGGCTTTCCTGCGTCGCTGCGTGGAAGAAAATACCGGCGCCACCGCCGAACTGATGCTCTCAGACGTTGTTGAGCAGTATGAGGGAAGCGACACCGCGCAGGTGTATATTACGCGCCAGCTGCAGCGTCATCCGACCATGCGGGTCTTCCATAAGCTGATGGATTACCACCTGAACGACGCGGAAGAAGGGCGCGCGAAAGAGAGCCTGATGGTGCTGCGCGACATGGTCGGCGAGCAGGTGCGCAGCAAGCCGCGCTATCGTTGCCAGAAGTGCGGTTTCACCGCGTATACGCTCTACTGGCACTGTCCTTCCTGCCGCGCCTGGTCCACCATCAAGCCAATTCGTGGCCTGGACGGGCAGTAATTTTTTAAAACCCCTCATTTTAGTTACAACATACTGATGGCTTTCAGCACTCCCGACCACGGTGCGGTTTGCTCGCCTGGCAGGTGGATAAATGGATCCTGTCAATTTGCGGCGTCGGCAGGTAGAATGCTGGCCGTTTATCTGTTCCGCGCCGCTGCGCGCCCATAGACGAAAAGGGCTGGTCATGACGTCTGTTACATCCTCCACTTCCCGCGTTATTACGGATTCTCCTGTTGTTGTTGCGCTCGATTACAATAAGCGTGACGCTGCTCTGGCGTTTGTCGACGGCATCGACCCTCGCGACTGCCGTCTGAAAGTTGGCAAAGAGATGTTCACGCTGTTTGGACCGCAAATCGTTCGCGATCTGCAGCAGCGCGGCTTTGACGTTTTCCTCGACCTGAAATTCCATGATATCCCGAACACCACGGCGCACGCCGTTGCTGCAGCCGCAGAGCTGGGCGTATGGATGGTCAACGTTCACGCATCGGGTGGGGCAAGAATGATGACGGCCGCCCGTGAGGCGCTCCTGCCGTTTGGTAAAGATGCCCCTTTGCTGATTGCGGTTACCGTGCTGACCAGCATGGATGAAAACGATTTACGCGACCTCGGCGTGACGTTGTCACCTGCCGAACATGCCGAACGTCTTGCGCGTCTGACGCAGAACTGCGGGCTGGATGGCGTCGTCTGCTCCGCACAGGAAGCGGTACGTTTCAAATCAGCGCTGGGCCAGGAATTTAAACTTGTCACGCCGGGGATCCGTCCTGCGGGCAGCGACGTGGGCGATCAGCGCCGTATTATGACCCCTGAGCAGGCGCTAGACGCTGGCGTTGACTATATGGTCATCGGGCGTCCGGTGACGCAGTCTGCCAATCCGGCAGAGACGTTAAAGGCTATCAACGCATCGCTGAGAAAGGGGGCGTAATGACCGATTCCAACAGTCGTCTGGTCTACTCAACCGAGAGCGGGCGTATCGACGAACAAAAGGCGAAAGTGGAACGTCCAAAGGGGGACGGCATCGTTCGGATCCAGCGCCAGACCAGCGGACGAAAGGGGAAAGGAGTTTGCCTGATCTCCGGGATTGACCTGGATGATGCTGAACTGACGAAGCTGGCGGCCGAGTTGAAAAAGAAATGTGGCTGCGGCGGCGCCGTGAAGGACGGCATTATTGAAATCCAGGGAGATAAACGTGATTTAATAAAGTCCCTGCTGGAAGCCAAAGGTATGAAGGTCAAACTGGCTGGCGGCTAAAATAAATGAGCCACGGCAAATGCCGTGGCTCGTGTTATATACGTGCGTATGTCAGACCTGAAATGCGTTCAAATATCGCAATATCGGGGAAGGCTTAGATAATAATTATTTGCCAACCTGGTGACCGATAATACCACCGACAGCAGCGCCACCTAATGTACCCAGCGTACTACCATCCGTTAATACTGCACCACCCAGAGCACCGGCACCGGCACCAATAGCGGTGTTACGGTCACGTTTAGACCAGTTAGAGCATGCGCTCAGGGACATTGCTACAGTGATTGCCAGAACAGCGGCGGCTAATTTTTTGCTGGTTAAGGTCATAATACTTTCTCCTGAATTATCGATTCACGGAAAGATGTACACGTTAAGTATAGACGAACCGAATACTTAATTCTGTATTCCGTGAAAGCTGGTCGCGCAGGCGTTACGTAATCACGCAGGTGATAGTCACTTCCTGTTATATCGCTAACATTAATTTTACGACTTTAAGGCCGGTTAAACAGGTAAAAACTCTTAAAGAAGTACCAGGAATCATCTCAGAGAAAGAAGGGCGTGTGCGCCCGAAATTCGGGCGCGGAGGGAACTCAGACGCTGTTTTTAATAATATTGACGATCAGTCCGTCATCTTCCAGTTTATTACGGTGCGCATCGCTCAACCGTTCGTCGGTAATCACGCGGCTAAAGCGTGAAATGGGGCCCATTGTGTAAGGGTGAACGGCGCCAAATTTTGAGCTGTCGGTGAGCACAATGGCTTCACACTCTTTTTCCAGTACGGCATTCACGACGTCAGAGCGCATCATATCCCGGCCGGTGAAACCTGTTTCCGGCTGCCAGCCGTCAATCCCGATAAAGGCCTTGCTGAAATGGACCTGCTGGACATACTGACGGGTCAGCGGGCCTACCATGCTTTCACTTTTCTTCTGGTAAATGCCGCCGAGCAGAATCACCTCGCAGCGCGTCTCTTTAAGCAAATGCGCGATATAGCTGCTGACGGTAATGATGGTCACGTCTTTTTGATCGGCAAGCGTGCGCGCCAGAAGGGCATTGCTGCTGCCGTTTTCGATAAAGACGGTCTCGCCGTTATTCACCAGAGAGGCGGCAAATTCCGCCAGTTCACGTTTCAGCGCGTAGTTGTTCATCATGCGCGTCTCAACGTCATCACTGTCCAGCGGGACCGCATAGCCGTGGGCGCGACGCAGGTAGCTCTGTTTTTCCAGCAGATTAAGATCCTGACGGATTGTGACTTCAGACACGCCGGTAGTTCTAGCGAGATCGACCACGCTTACGCGTCCCTGATCGATGACCATCTGCAAAATGAGTTGTTGTCGGGAATTCATAGCATCCATTTAATAAAGCGAAACGAGGTCGGAGGCGGCGGGGTTAAACTTCCCACGGCGCTTTTGGCTGTCTGTTTTCGGGCGCATTGTCAGCACCATTCTGAGCAAGAAGTTCAGACTTCAGGATCTCGAGATTACGGATAGCAGAGTGATAATCGCCTGCTACTAGGATATCCAGCACGGTATCAATTCGTTGTGCTACAGCTTGTGCGTCAATAGTTGACATAATCTCTCCCAGGCGCGAAAAGTGAATATTTTCAATGATGCAGAAATTAGGATCAAAAGAGAAGGGAAAAAACGCAATAACTAAATTACATAAACGTAAGTGATAAATTTATTCCCCCTCATACAGCAGGCTTAATGGGTGGATTAGTCTAAAACTGCGCGCAAGGCGCTTTTTTATAAGAGGAATTAGACTATGACAGTTATCAACCAGCCGACCTGCACACTGTTTACCGATACTGAACGGTTCACGCAGCTGTCAGGATATTACGAGGCGGAGCGTCACACCGTCTGGATGATGCTGCGGGCGCAGCCGCGTCCTTGCTTCAACCATGCGTTAATTGAGGAGATCATGAACTTTTCCTGGCTGGTTCGCCAGTCAGGTTTCGCGGTTGATTTTTGGGTAACCGGATCGCTGGTTCCCGAGATGTACAATGCGGGCGGTGATTTACAGTTCTTCGTCTAGTGCATTCAAAACGGGCGTCGGGAAGCGTTACGGGCGTACGCTCGCGCCTGCGTGGATTGCGTCCATGCGGCGTCACGGGGGTTTGATACGGGTGCCATCACGCTGGCAATGGTCGAAGGCAGTGCGTTAGGGGGCGGGTTTGAAGCCGCCCTGGCGCACCATTTCGTGCTGGCGCAGCGCGACGCCCGTCTGGGCTTTCCGGAGATAGCCTTCAACCTGTTTCCGGGCATGGGGGGATATTCCCTGGTGGCGCGCCGTTCAGGCATGAAGCTGGCGGAGGAGCTTATCTATAAAGGGGAATCCCACACGGCTGAATGGTATGAACAGCATGGGCTGGTGGACCTGCTGTTTGAGCCCGGACAAAGCTATGTCTCCACCCGAACCTTCATCGATACGCTGCGGCCAAAGCTGAACGGCATAAGGGCGATGCTTCGCGCCCGGACGCGCGTTCTGCAGCTGCCGCGCAGTGAACTGATGGACATCACGGAAGACTGGGTTGATGCCGCTTTCTGCCTGGAACCGAAAGATATCGCCTACATGGAACGTCTGGTCACGCTGCAAAACCGCCATCACGCGGCGGGCCTGCGTAAAGCCAGCTAACGTTGATTCCGCGCTTGATATCGTTTTAGCCATCGCTCGAATGCGGCAGCGGGCATCGGCTTCGCAAACAGAAAACCCTGCCGTTCGTTGACGCCGTTCTTGGTCAGAAAGGCGTCTTCTTTTGCACTTTCCACGCCTTCGGCAATCACCTGCAGATTTAACGCCTGCGCCACCGCGACGATAGCGCGCACCAGCGACTGCGAAATCGACTGCTTATGAATATCCTTGACGAAGGATTGATCGAGCTTAATAGCGTCGATAGGGAAGCGCGCCAGCTGCGAAAGGGAGGAGTAGCCGGTGCCAAAATCATCCAGATGAATCTGCGCCCCGAGCTTGCTGAACTGCTGGATCACGGACAGCGCCAGCTCTTCGTTCTCAATAAGACAGCTTTCCGTTAATTCAACGTCGACGGGGCAGTATTCAAAATTCAGATCCTTCAGCGCCTGCTTTAAGTCGCTGAAGATGGTCTGATCGGCCAGCTGGCGAGCAGAGACGTTGACGGCCACGCGCAGGTTTATGCCCTTATCGCGCCATTTAGCCACCTGGCGAACCACGTCGAGCATCACCCAGCGGCCCAGCGGCACAATCAACCCCGACTCCTCGGCATAAGAGATAAACTCCAGCGGCGGAATCAGGCCGCGCTCGGGGGATTGCCAGCGGACCAGCGCTTCGAGGCTTCTGATTTCCCCGCGCCAGGTGATTTTCGGCTGATAGTGGATCAGAAGCTGATCGTTATCCAGGGCCTTACGCAGGTTGGTATCCAGCCAGAGATACTCGAACACGCGCTGGTTCATCTCGGGCGAGTAAACGCAGAACTTGCCCCGGCCGTTCTCTTTGGCGGTATACATCGCGGTATCGGCGTTACGAATCACGCTTTCCCGATCGTTGCCGTGCTGCGGAGCGAGGGCGATACCCAGGGAGCAGCCGGTATAAATTTCAATCAGACCGATTCGGAACGGCTGGCGCAGACGGGTTAAAATGCGTGATGCCATCGCCTCCAGAGAGCCCTGAGAGGTATTGGTGGCCATGACGATAAACTCATCACCGCCAAGCCGTGCCAGCACCTGGTCCTCATCCAGACAGCTCAGGATGGCGAGGGCGACCGCCTGTAACAGCTGATCGCCAAACATATGCCCGTAAGCGTCGTTAACCTTTTTAAAATTATCCAGATCGAGATACACCACGCCCACCTGGGTATCGCCGCGGTTAGCAATGGCGTCAGAAATCAGGTCGTGGATCGCATTACGGTTCGGCAGGCCGGTGATGGTATCGGTGTTGGCCAGCACGCGCAGCCGCTCCTGAGCGCGGCGCTCCTCGGTAATATCGGTCCCGGAACAGATAAGGAAAATTTCATTTTTTCCACTGCCGCTGTGAACGAACTTGTTTCTGAACAGAAACAGCCGCTGCCCTTTGCGCGTTTTGATCCAGCGTTCGACTTCGTAGGAGCTGCCGTTGCGAAAGAAACCGCTAATATTGCGTTTTGACGCAGCCACTTCGCTGCGGCTCATAAACAGCTTAAATACGTTCTGGCCAATCACCTCATGCTCTTTCAGGCCGGTGTACTCTTCGCTAAGCCGGTTGAAACGCTGAATATTGCCGTTCTGATCGAGAATAACAATGACGGAGTTGGCCTCTGAGACAACCTGCTCCGCGAAAGAGAGCCCCTGTGCTAGGTCGCGCGCCACGGAGGGGGTATCGTTCCAGGCGGAAGCGGTTCCGGCCCACTCGTTGCGGGTAATTTTACGTCCAACAAGGTGAACCGGAAGATCTTCCCCGAATAGCGAGAGCGTCATAGAAATGCTGGAGGTAATAACGGTTAAGTGACGGATGAGATCGGCCTGTTTATCGTCCAGCGCAATCACCTGAGTGACGTCGGCATTTTCACTGGCGGCAAGGTGCAGAGCGTTGCTGTCAGCTGACAAGCGCCACCACGGGCTGTGAGTACCCATGTAGCGAAACAGCAAGTTCTGCTCCAGATCGTCCATCATGTTTTCTCCTGCAGCTGTTCATTAGCGCACAAATTATTCATTTGCAGTCGACTTTTCCGTTGAGAAACAGCGGTAAAACCGCAGTGAACCTGTTGTTTTTCCCTGTTTTCTTATAATAAAACGAGTCAGGCTAAAAAGGATACCGAGCGTATAAAAATTCACTTAACCGAATATAACAACACTCTTTTACTGTAGATAAGTATGGCGGTTTTGGGCGAAGGGAGATTGAAAATAGTCAGGAAAAATAATGATTTTGTGGCGGGGATAAAAAGAAAAAATTGTCGGCCCTTCCGGAAGGGAAACGGCCGACAATTGAACCGGTTATCAGGCGACAGGACGCGCGATAATACTGCGGGTTTCCATGCGAACTTCGGCGATAGTCACGTCAATCACGTCGGTGACTTTGTAAACTGTTTCACCTTTAATCTGCACGGTACCGTTTTCCTGACTACAGACCATTTCGTCACGCACCGCATGCAGGAACGGTGCAGGAATAAACGCAACAGCACCGTTATCGACCAGGCGGACGCGCATCCCGCCGCGGCTGACATCGATGATTTCCGCCGCAAAGCGGGTATCGGTTCCGGCTTTATCCTGCAGGAAGCGCGCGTACAGCCAGTCTCCAACGTCACGCTCCGCCATGCGGTTCAGGCGGCGACGATCGGCCATCTGCAGCGTGGTGTCCTCCTGAGGACGGGCAACGGCTTCACCTTTGATAATCGCTTTCAGCAGACGGTGGTTAACCATATCGCCATACTTACGGATCGGCGATGTCCAGGTGGCGTAAGCGTCGAGGCCGAGACCAAAGTGCGGGCCAGGCTCGGTGCTGATTTCAGCAAAGGACTGGAAGCGACGAATGCGGCTGTCCAGGAAACCTGACGGCTGTGCGTCCAGTTCGCGGCGAAGCTTGCAGAAGCCCGGCAGGGTCAGCACTTCTTCCGGATCAACGTGCACATCGTGATTTTTCAGCAGGGCCGCCAGCGCTTCGGTATTCGCCGGATCGAACCCGGTATGGACGTTGTAAATACCAAAGCCCAGCTTGTCGCGCAGCACGCGCGCGGCACAGATATTGGCTGAAATCATCGCCTCTTCAACGATGCGGTTAGCAATGCGTCGCGGTTCGGCCACGATGTCCAGCACTTCGCCTTTCTCGCCCAGAACAAAGCGATAATCCGGGCGATCTTTGAACACCAGCGCATGGGTTTTACGCCACTCGCCGCGGTTCAGGCAGATGCGATGCAGCAGGCGGATCTGCGCGGCAATGGCGTCGGATTCAGGCTTCCAGCTGCCGGTGTTTTCCAGCCAGTCGGAGACGTTATCGTAGGCCAGTTTGGCTTTCGACTCGATGGTGGCGGCAAAGAACTCAATATCGTCTTCAATCGCGCCATCCGCAGCAATGGTCATGCGGCAGGCAAGGACCGGGCGCACTTCATTTGGACGCAGCGAGCAGAGATCGTCTGACAGTTCGCGCGGCAGCATCGGAATGTTGAAGCCCGGCAGGTAGTTGGTGAAGGCGCGGATTTTCGCCGCGTCATCCAGCTTGCTGCCTTCGGCAATCCAGGCGGTGGGATCGGCAATCGCGACGGTCAGGTGCAGCTTGCCGTCGGCGCTCTCTTCAGCGTAGAGCGCATCGTCCATATCTTCGGTGCTGGCGCTGTCGATAGTGACAAACTCCAGCCCGGTGAGATCGCGACGCGTCAGACCTTCGTCCTGCATCTCGGTTGCCACGCCGTTCGGCGCTTCTTTTTCAAGATTGTGGCGTGCCAGCGTGACCCACCATGGCACGAAATGGTCAGCGCCAAAGGTGATGAACTGGGTCAGCTCAGCATAAAAACCGCGATCGCCTTTCAGAGGATGACGGCGCATTTCTGCTACGGCCCAGTCACCTTCTTTAAAATCATGCTCAACGCCACGGGCGGCGCGGCAGGGAATGGCATCTTTCAGCAGGGGATGATCCGGCACGATAGAAAGACGATCGTCTTTTCGCTGCACCTTACCCACAAAACGGGTCAGGAACGGTTCGATCAGTTCTTCCGGCTCGGCAGACTCTCGGTCCTTCTCGGTATGAATGACGGCCATGACGCGATCGCCATGCATCACTTTCTTCATCTGCGGTGGCGGAATGAAGTAGCTTTTCTGCGCGTCAACTTCAAGGAAGCCAAAGCCCTTTTCCGTGGCTTTTACGACCCCTTCTGCACGCGGCGTCTGGGAATGCAGTTGCTGTTTAAGCTGCGCTAGCAGCGGGTTGTCCTGAAACATAATGTTCTATTTTCGTAGCCATTGAGCGGCTGACAGTTTTACGCGATTCTCACTGTCTCAGCAAGCGATGTTTGGGTAATGAGTATGGTTATTCCTCTTTACCAAACGCGACTTTCAGACGATGGAGCCAGCCGTCATACGCACTTTGGATGAGCAGGGCAATCGCGTGTTCGGCAGAGAGCCCTTGATCGGTTAGAGGGGTGAACTGGGCGGCGCTGAAACGGTCCGGGGAGCGCGTCAGCAGTTCGACCGCCGCCGAAAGCGCAGGGGACGTGAGCGGGATCTCCGTGCGGCTGTTTATCAGGATTTCCCCGGTCAGGTCGAGCAGGGACGGCTCATGGCAAAGGACCGGCGTCAGCGCCTCCAGCGCGGGTTCTGTCTGCCAGCGGGACAGCGACTCAAGCTGATGCGCACTTGCATAGCGCAACTCGACGACAGGCAAAAGCGGTACCCACGCGGCGTAACGCGCGGGCAGGGTGTGCGGCGGAATATGATGGCCTGGCAACCAGCGAACAGGGTGTCCCAGCAGCGCCTGAAAAATCGCAACGACGCGCGCCTGAAAACCGATAAAGCCGATAATCTGGTTAATCACCACGATGTCGTACGTGGACAGGCCAACCTCATCAAGCTGGTTCTGCGCTTTATCATCAATGACGTCAGGCGAGCTGGCGAGCTGGCGGGCATACTGGGTGATTTGCGCCAGACGCCGGTTGCTTTCACGCGAGGAGTCCGGGCCGGGAAGCGGTGCGAGGAGGGCGGCGTAATGGTTACAGAGCCGCTGAACGCCGCAGGCCTGTGCAACCGTTAGCGCGGTACTGAGCCGATCGTAGGCGCTGAGCGTGTGCAGGCGGTTCACGGGAATCGAGAGCGGAAACAGCTTGTGGCATAAGGCTCTGGCAGGGGTAAGCCAGCCAGAACAGGCAGCGACAATCTCCTCAGGCAAGGCTAAATCGAGCAAAAAACGATCGTCGACGTTAGCGGCTTCGGGCACCAGAGGCAGAACATCCGTCTGCGCGTGGTTTGACTGGGTCTCGTGATACCAGTGGCCTTTGCCGGAAAAACGGCGTTGTTCCATGTGCGTTCCTTGATCTCAAAATGGCGATCAATATCCTGGCGTAAGGCAGATAAAGGGAAAAATATTGTTAGGTGATAACAAATAGCAGAACGGAATAACGAAGGGGTGACGCGGAGGAAAATACTCTCTTCCCGGGAGGGAAGAGAGTCACAGCTTATTTAATTTCCAGCTCGTTCATTGCAGCGATGTTGAAGCCGCCGTCAACGTGTACCACTTCGCCGGAGATACCTGCGGAAAGGTCAGAGCACAGGAAAGCTGCAGAGTTACCCACATCTTCAATGGTAACAGTACGACGAATCGGGGTAACCGCTTCGCAGTGTGCCAGCATTTTACGGAAATCTTTAATACCGGAAGCCGCCAGGGTGCGGATAGGGCCTGCAGAGATGGCGTTAACGCGCACGCCTTCAGGACCCATTGCATTCGCCATGTAGCGTACGTTTGCTTCCAGGGAGGCTTTAGCCAGACCCATCACGTTGTAGTTAGGGATAGCACGTTCTGCGCCCAGGTAGGACAGGGTCAGCAGGGCAGCGCCCGGGTTCAGCATTGCGCGGCAGGATTTCGCCATCGCAACGAAGCTGTAGGAGCTGATGTCGTGAGCGATTTTGAAGCCATCACGGGTAACCGCGTTCACGTAGTCGCCGTCCAGCTGGTCGCCAGGAGCGAAGCCAATGGAGTGAACGAAACCGTCGAATTTTGGCCATGCTTTTGCCAGTTCAGCAAACATGCCGTCGATGCTTTCGTCTTGTGCAACGTCGCATTCCAGAACAATGCTGGAACCCAGCTGCGCGGCAAACTCTTCAACACGGCCTTTCAGCTTGTCGTTCTGGTAGGTGAACGCCAGCTCAGCGCCTTCGCGATGCATTGCCTGCGCGATGCCGTATGCGATGGACAGTTTGCTGGCAACGCCAGTCACCAGAATGCGCTTACCGGAAAGAAAACCCATAGCTTTAATCCTTATATTCATTGCTTATTTTGCCTTGTAATTCATAGCGTTACAGGCAGTATTTCAAAATCATTCGAAATTAGCTCGAAATTATAGCCCACTCACAGCCCCTTGTGTCACGATATTTCTCGCTCTTCTCTGAAGACGCCTGCCCTGAAGAATGCGCCGCGGACCCGCGGGGGCTCAAAATTTCAGCATTCGTCCAGTATATCACCCGGTATCAGCTTCGCCTCATCCAACCAGAGAGGAAGCGCGATCCCGCAGGAATATTCAGGCTTTCCTAATCTTGTCGGTTAAGCGCGCAATGACGATAAAGAAAACCGGCACGAAGAAGATCGCCAGAAGGGTGCCGCTAATCATGCCGCCAAATACGCCAGTACCGATGGCATGCTGCGTACTGTCGCTCGCGCCGCTGGCCAGCATCAACGGAACAACCCCCAGGGTAAAGGCTAGCGATGTCATCAGAATAGGGCGCAGGCGCTGGCTGGCGGCATGAATGGTCGCCTCCAGCAGGGGTTGACCCTGGTGATGAAGCTGCCGGGCAAACTCAACAATCAAAATGGCGTTCTTGGCCGACAGGCCGATAAGCGTAATCAGGCCGACCTTGAAGAAAACGTCATTGGCCATGCCGGCAACCCATACGGCCACCACCGCACCGATAAGACCCAGCGGAACGACCAGCATGACCGCAAAAGGAATCGACCAGCTCTCATACAGGGCGGCGAGCACCATGAACACGACCAGTATCGACAGGACGATAAGGCCCGGAAGCTGAGATTCAGATTTTCTCTCCTGCAGCGAACTCCCGGCCCATTCGCCAGCAATGCCCTGAGGCAGGCTGCTGGACAACGCCTCCATGACCTTCATTGCGGTGCCGCTGGAGCTTCCCGACGCCGCATTTCCGGTAATGCGAAGAGCGGAATATCCCTGATAACGGGTTAACTGCTGCGGCGCAACGTTCCACGAAAGCGTGGCAAACGTCGATACCGGTACCATCTGACCCATCCGATTTTTCACTGATAAATTCAGTACCTGCGCAGGCTGCATTCGGTAGGGGGCATCGGCCTGAATAATCACCTGTTGAACGCGGCCGTTATTCGTATAGTCATTGACGTAATTTGAGCCCAGGGTAACGGAAAGCGTCTGGTTGATTTCATCAAATGAGACGCCCAATGCTTCCGCCTTTTCTCTGTCCACCTGGAGCGCAAGGCTGGTTCCTTCCGGCAACCCGTCTATGTAGACGTCACTCAGTTCTGGGCGCTGATTGGCCTGCATAACCAGCGCGTCGGCAGCGCGCTTTAGCGCTTCGTAGCCCAGTCCCGCTCTGTCCTGTACGTACCATGTGAAGCCCGAGGAGGTGCCCATATCCGAAATGGCCGGCGGGAGCAGGCTCATCGTGACCGCATCAGAGACGTTCGCCATGCTAGTCTGTATATGGTCGGCTTCATTCTGGGCGGTCGAGCCCTGACGATTTTTCCAGTCCTTCAGCGTAGTGAACGCCATAGCCGAATTCGGTCCTGAACCTGTAAAGCTAAACCCGAGAATCATAATGTTGCTTTTAATGTCCGGGCGAGCCGCAACTTCTGCTTCAAATTTCTTAACCACATTGAGGGTGCGCTGCATCGTGGCGTCAGAAGGCAGCTGGATTGAGGACATAAAGTAGCCCTGGTCTTCATCCGGCAGAAAAGATGAGGGTAACGAAGACAATCCTAAAAACAGCGCCGCGCAAAGCGCAACGTACAGAAGCAGGATGCGCCCGGTGCGCTGCAGAACGGCACCCAGCCCGGCTTCGTAACGGGCGGTGAGCGAGCGGAAGCGCACGTTAAACCCGACCGCGAAACTTCCGCCTCCGCGCTTTCCTGCGTTGTGCGGCTTGAGTAACGTTGCGCACAGGGCAGGCGTCAGCGTCAGGGCAAGAAACGCGGACAGCAGGATGGAGACCGCCATTGAAATACAAAACTGTCGGTAGATAATCCCAACGGATCCTTCCGCAAACCCCATGGGGATAAAGACGGCGGTTAGCACCAGCGTGATCCCTATAATCGCTGGAGTGATTTCCTGCATGGCTTGCCGCGTCGCGTCGCGGGGGGACAGGCCTTTTTCCTCCATCAGTCGCTCAACGTTTTCGACGACCACAATGGCATCATCAACGATAATCCCTATCGCGAGCACCATGCCGAACATCGTCAGAATATTGATGGAGTATCCGCTCAATAGCATCACCGTGAAGGTGCCAAGCAGTGCGACGGGGGCAACAATCGCCGGGATAAGCGTACAGCGCATCTTATGCAGAAACAGCAGCATCACCAGGAAGACCAGAACCATCGCTTCAACAAATGTCTGGATAACTTTCATGATAGAAAGTTTCACAAAGGGAGCGGTATCGAACGGAACCGTGAACGTCATTCCTTCGGGCAACACCTGGGACAGCTCGTCGATGCGCGCGCGTACGCCTGACGCCGTGCTCATGGCATTGGCGCCAGGCGACAGCTGGATTGCCGCCGCCGTTGCGGGGACGCCATTCTCGCGGATACCAAAAGCGTAGCTTTGCAGACCAGATTCTATCCGGGCAATGTCGGACAATTTCAGGCGGGCGCCGGATGCGTCAGATTTCAGGGTGATATTGCTGAACGCCTCTACCGAGGAGAGCTGTCCCATGACGGTGATGGGATAGGTGACTCCTTGTCCTGCAGATGCTGGCTCATCTCCCGTTTTGCCGGGCGAAACAAGGGCATTTTGCTGGCTAACAGCGGAAAGAACGTCACTCACCGAAAGACCATAGCCGTGGAGCTTCATGGGATCCAACCAGATGCGCAGCGCTTTTTCGCCGCCAAAAAGCTGAACTTTCCCTACGCCGGGCACGCGGCGAAGCTCGTCACTGACGTTTCTGGCAAAATAGTCGCTTAAATCGGCTTCCTCAAATTGACCTGTCGTGGACTTCAGCCCCACCATCATTAAAAAGCCAGAATTAGCGGCCTCGACGTTAATGCCGTTTTGTCTTACCGCCTGAGGCAGGCGAGGCTCGACGATCTTTATCTGATTCTGCAGATCCATCTGCGCCAGCTTGATGTCCGTGCCTGGCTTAAACGTGACCGTAATCGATGCCGAACCGGTGGTGTCACTGGATGATTCAAAATAGAGCAAATTATCGACCCCAGATATTTCGCGTTCTATTAACGACACCACGGACGTATTCATAATATCCGGGCTGGCCCCTGGATAACTGACGGAAATAATGATGCCAGGCGGCGCAACCGCCGGATACTGCGCAACCGGCAAACGAGGAATAGACAAAACTCCCGCCAGAACGATAAAAAGCGCCACTACCCAGGCGAAAACGGGACGTTCAATAAAAAAATGAGGCATATGTCAGACTCTTGCGAGTGATTTGTACAAAATAGTGAGGTGGAGAGTCTACCGCGCGCCTGTTTAGCGGAAATGGGCGGTATATGGAGGACGTGTGGAGCAACGGTTCAAAACATCCTCATCATCAGGTAAAGCGGTGCTCCGCCAAAAAAAATGATTAAATAACACTCGTAGTAAAAGACCAGATCCTCGATATCGGGTACCGCGTTTAACAGCACGGTGAACGTAATAATAAGATAGACAAAAATCACCATCAGCCAGAAGGCAATGACGAGTAACTCAGTCAGTGCGCCGGCTTTATTTTGAATTATCAGAGAGACAATCGACAATCCGATGCAGCCATAGACGATGGGGGATGAGGGTAGCGTCGACGCGACTTTCTCATCCATTGCGTGTATCAGCACCAGCCAGATATAAAGTAATCCCCACGACAGCAGAAGAAACAGAGAATATATGCCGATTTTTTTAGGAGAGAAGTATTTAGAAAGTTCCATGATCGTTATCTCAGCCAAATTCAGAAAGTCTTAAGGGACGGTGTTTATTAGCCACTCTCGGTGAAATGGGGTTATGCCTGACTAGCAATTTTGAACGGACATTGTCGAGTCTTTATTGACTGAATGTGTAGGCTGTGTGGAGAAATAACCGGATAATAAATTCAACGGGGAAATTTTCGTGTCCACGGCACTTTTTCCCAGAGGCTGTGTCTTATTGTGCTAAAGATATCTGATAGCGTGCTCAAGGGATTCTACCCACGGAGATAAAATGCACAAAAATACGCTGATCCTTGTTGTTGAAGATGAAGACGAAATCGCCGAAATCCTGATGAGCTACCTGGAGCGTTCGGAAATGAAAACGCTCAGAGCCAGGCAGGGCGAGCAGGCCATCGCCCTCAATCGCCTCCATAAACCGGATCTCATATTGCTGGACATTCACCTGCCCGTATGTGACGGCTGGAGCGTACTTACCACGCTTCGTCAGGAAAGTTCTGTCCCCGTCATTATGGTTTCCGCTCTCGATCAGGATGTCGATAAGCTCATGGGGCTGAGGCTGGGCGCGGATGATTACGTGATCAAACCCTTTAATCCGTCTGAAGTTGTCGCACGGGTTGAGGCGGTGCTGCGCAGAACCAAACCTGTGCTGCAGCAGGCGGGTTCCCTGCCGCTCAGAACGCCATTCATCACGGTCTATCCGGATGACTTCTACGTGGAGGTCACCGTGGGCACGGAGGTGATCTCCCCGGTATTAACGACGACCGAATTTAAATTACTGACTTACCTGGTGAGATATCCGCGAAAGGTTTGTTCCCGGGAAGAGTTACTCAACGCGTGTCTGCCGGAAGGTGATACGCTCGACAGAACGGTCGACAGCCACATGAGTAAGTTGCGTAAAAAACTGGAGCTTGCCGGGCTTTACGGTGTACCCGAAAGCATCAGAGGCATGGGTTACCGGCTTGGGGAAAAGAAATGAACAAAGAGTCTGTCCTGAGTCGTCAGATCTTAACGTACATGCTGTTGCTGACGTTTACGATAATCGCCATCGCCGTGCTGGGTTCCTGGTTATTTTACTCCTTCATTCTGGATCACCTTCCGGGCGGCACTGTTGCGAGCGATGACGAGCAGATGACGATGTGGGACTGGGTATGGATTGGCACCGCGACGACGATCAGTATGATTATTGCACTCTTTTTCACGGTCAAACTTTCATCGCGGATACTCACTCCGCTAAACGCGGTCGCGTCCAGCCTGAAAAGGATTTCTCAGGGCGATCTGGACGCCCGGGCATTCTGCGCCAGTTCCCGGCTGGGTGAGATCAATCACCTTGTAACGGATTTCAATGAAATGGCGGAAAAATTACAGACGCTGGATATGCACAGGAAATCCTGGAATGCCGCTATTGCGCATGAATTAAGAACCCCGGTCACGATCTTACGCGGACGGCTTCAGGGGTTGGTTGACGGTGTTTTTACTCCTGACCCGGTTCTGTTTAACAATCTTCTTAAACAGACGGAAGGGTTAACCCGTCTGATTGAAGATCTGCGGGTTATCAGTTCGGATGGTGGGGCGGGATACGCGTTATACCCCCTCAGAAGCGATCTAAAAGGGACAATACAGGATGCGCTCGATACATTCATGCCCGAGTTTAACCGTAAGGCATTTACCCTCAATGCAGAACTCAGGGAGCAGCAATGCGTGTTCGATCCGTTACGCATCAATCAGTGCTTAACTGTGTTATTTGACAATGCGTTACACTATTCGACCTCACGCAAACTCATTGTGAAAAATGGCGTGTCTGACAGAGGCAATTATATCCTTATTCAGGACGGGGGGCCGGGTATCCCCAGAGAATTTCACGATCGCTTGTTTCAGCCCTTTCAGCGCGACAATGGTGCCAGACATGTGAATCCGGAAGGCTGTGGCCTGGGCCTGTCGGCGGTAAAAGCCATCATGCTTGCTCATGGTGGCGATGTTACCTATACCTTAACGACGCAAAACCACTCGATATTTAAACTCACCTGGCCCGACTCGTGACGTTCAGCGGCAGGTCAAATGCGCCTGCCGGCGATAAATGCCACATTTTTCCTAACCTGGCATCCCATTCCTGCGGCGTAATCGTCAGCTTACCGCGTTTCGGGCTTAAGGTTATTTCACTGAAATAGATATCATCGTTTTTTAGCATCAGGTCAACGCGGCAGTAATCAATGCCTTCCGCCAGCTCTTGGGCAGCCAACAATGCCTGTCGGAATAAGGGCGGTTCGCCTGGATCGACTGACATATTCGGATATTCCATCTGGAAGGGCTGCAAGTTCCAGCGTCTGTCGTAAACGTTGATAAAACCGTTGCCGTTATCATCCGTAAAATCCGCCTCAACATAGTGCGCGACGCCATGAAAGCAATGGATCCTCAGCATTTCAGGGGTTGTGTTTCTGTCTGCATCATCAAAGAGATCGACAAACGGCTCGCAAAGTATACTCGGCGTAATGTTTTTGTACTGCCATTCACGCGTGGTGTAGTACAAATTTTTCTTTAATGCGAGACTCAGTTTTTTACACGCTTCCCTGGTATTAAATTGCGCCTTATCGGTACATATTATTGTGCTGCCACTGTCATGGTTGCACTTAAGGACGAATTTATCCGGGAGGACTGAAAAATCAATCTGCGACGCCCTGGCATAAACGCCAATTAATGGCACCGTTTTCACCCGTGTTGTTCTGGCGGAAACGTATGCCCTAACGGCGAGTTTATCGGCAAGCATCGTGTAGAGAGTATTATGATCGTAGACCAGACGATGACATATTTTCTCGCTCAACGTCGTAGGTGATTTGACGTCAGGGTTTTTGCCGGATGTTTTCTTAAGCCTCACGGTATGAAAGTGCAGGTCACTTATTAAAAATGAATGACATTTTCTGATGAGGTATTCTGTATATTTGAGAACGTACGTGGTGGTGTTCATTTCTTCTCCTCCGTAATGTCCGGATATTCTGGAGAAGAACTGTTGATTGATATTGCTTAAAATATGGAGCGAAGATGGAGATGAAAAAGCAAAGGATTAAACAGCGCGCAAGGGCTATTTAATCCTTTTGGACGATGCAACGTTTGTTTACCGATCTTTTCGCCATGCATCGGCGGTCAATGCTTCGCCGAAATGGCCTGCAATCAATCGTTTTGTCAGTTCATGAAGCGGGGAGGCCATCACGTCCGCGGTGCTGCCGCGCTCGACCACTTCGCCTTGGTGCATGACCATCACCTGATCGCTGATGTGTTTCATCATGCCCAGATGTTGGGTCACGTAGATGTACGAAATCCCCTGTTTTTCCTGCAGTTCCAGCATCAGGTTAATCAGCTGCGAGCGCATCGACATATCCAGCGCGGCAAGCGCTTCATCCGCAACGATCACTTTTGGCCGCAAGATCAATGCACGCGCCAGGCCCAGACGCTGTTTCTGGCCAGGGGCCAGCATATGCGGATAGTAGCTTTCGTGGTCCGGCAGCAGTCCAACCATGCGCAGGGTTTTAACTACGCGCTTACGGCGCGCCTCTGGCTCCAGATCGGTGTTCAGACGCAGCGGAAAATCGAGGATCTGCGAGATGCGCTGGCGTGGGTTAAGGGAAGTAGATGGATCCTGGAAGATCATGCGGATGCGCTGGCTGCGGAACGAGTAATCGCCAAACGTCAGAGGATGATCGTCAATCAACACTTCCCCTGCGGTCGGTTCAACCATGCCGGCGAGCATTTTCGCCAGGGTGGATTTCCCTGAACCGTTCTCGCCGATGATCGCCAGGGTCTGTTTTTCGCGCAGCGTAAAGCTCAGCGGTTTCACCGCGTCGACGGTCTGACGATGAAACAGCCCCGTGCGGTAGCGAAAGGTCTTACTCAGGTTACGCACTTCAAGCAAGGTTTCGACCATTTCACTCTCTCTCCATGTTCAGCGGGAAATGACAGGCGTAAAGATGATTTTTTGCCCCCGTCAGGCGTGGCGTCTCAATACATTTACGCTGCGCATAGGGGCAACGCGGCCCCAGACGACAGCCTATCGGCAAAGACTCCAGCAGCGGAATCGCCCCTGGCAGGGTATTCAGGCGGCTTTTATGCGGCATCGCGCTGCCAAAATCCGGAATGGCGCGGATAAGCGCCTGGGTATACGGATGATGCGGCGCGGTGACCAGATCTTCACTCGGCGCGGTTTCGACCGTTTGCCCGCAGTACATCACGTCGATTTTATCCGCCCATTTGCTGAGCATCTGCAGGTCATGGCTGATCAGCAAAATGGTGGTGTTGTTGTTCTGGTTGAGACGCGACAGCAGGCGGAAAATTTGCGCCTGCGTGGTGGGCTCCATCGCGTTCGTCGGTTCATCTGCAATCAGCAAACGCGGCTGATTGGCCAGCGCGATGGCAATCATCACTTTCTGGCATTCACCGTCGGTCAGCTCGTAAGGGAAGCTGCGCATCGCATCTTTGTGATCTTTAATCCCGACGCGGTGCAACAGCTCGATGGCGCGTCGTTTTCGCCAGCCGAAACGCTGCCACCAGCGGCCTTTATAGGTCCAGCCGGGAATGTTCTGCATCAGCTGTTTGCCCACGCGCTCGGACGGGTCGAGACAGGACTGCGGCTCCTGGAAAATCATCGAGACGTTATGCCCAACCAGCTTGCGCCGCTCGCGGGGAGAGAGGCGCAGCAGGTCGATATCGTCGAAGCGCATGCGGTCGGCGGTGACGCGCCAGTTATCTTTCGCCACGCCGCAGATGGCTTTGGCGATCAGGCTTTTCCCCGAGCCGGATTCCCCCACCAGCCCGCGAATTTCACCCTCCGCGAGGGTAATGCTGATGCGATCGACGGCCTTAACCCAGCCTTCGCCGGTTTTGAATTCAATCGTGAGGTTGCGAATATCAAGAAGCGGCATTATTGCACCCCCGCGTTAATTGCACGGCGAATACCGTCGCCCAGCAGGTTGATCAGCAGCACGCTCACCATAATGGCCGCACCCGGCAGCATGACCGTCCACGGCGCGACGTAAATCAGTTCCAGCGCGTCGCCGAGCATCGCGCCCCATTCAGGCGAGGGCAGCTGCGCGCCGAGGTCGAGGAAGCCGAGCGCAGCAATATCGAGAATCGCCATCGACAGGGCGCGGGTGATCTCCGTGACCAGCCCGGCGGCGATGTTCGGCAGCACGGCAAACCACAGAATGTTGAACGTCGTCGCGCCGTCCAGACGGGCGGCAACGACATACTCTTTTTCCAGCTCGTCATGCACCATGCTGTAAACCGAACGCACGATGCGGGGCAGGATAGCCAGCCAGACGGCAAACATGGCATGCGACAGATGCGGACCGGCAAAGGCAACCACAATGATTGCCAGCAGCAGCGAGGGGATCGACAGCAGCGTATCCAGAATGTGGTTAAGCACCGCCGAACGCAGGCCATGCGTGGAGCCTGCAAAAATGCCGAGCCCAAGCCCACAGATCGTTGCCGCGAGCGTCACCACAAACGCGCCGCCCACCGTTGGGGCCGCGCCGCTCAGCAGCCGGCTCAACACGTCGCGCCCGAGGTCGTCCGTTCCCAGGAAGAAAGAGACTTCCCCGTAGCGGGACCAGGACGGCGGCAGCAGCTGATAGCCAAGGAACTGCTGGTCAATGCCATACGGCGCAAACCACGAGCCAAAGACGCACAGCAACACCAGGCCGGCGCAGCCGTAAAGGCCGACCATTGCCGTGGTATCACCATAGAATTTACGCCACACGGTACGCAGCACGCCGGGCGTGCGCTTTTCACTGTATACGCTATCGTAAGGCATACCATTCCTTATGCTTCAATGGGTTAGCCATGGCACCCAGAATATCGGACAACACGTTAACAATAATCACCAGCGAACCAATCACCATCACGCCTGCGGAAATCGCGGCGTAGTCCTGCTGGCGGATGGCGTTAATCAGCCAGCGTCCCAGGCCAGGCCAGCTAAAGACCATTTCGGTGATCATGGCCAGCGTCAGCATGGTGGAAAACTGTAACCCCAGACGCGGAATAACCGGCGGCAGGGCGTTGTGCAGGACGTTGCGGCGCAGTATGGTCAGGCGCGACAGTCCGCGCGTGGCGGCGGCTTTGACGTAGTTCTGGTCAAACACCTCGATGGTGCTCAGGCGCATCAGGCGGATCACTTCGGTCGTCGGCGCAACCGCCAGCGTCAGCACCGGCAGCACCATATGGCGCAGGGCGCTGGCGATCATTTCATGCCGCCACACCGAATCGGACAGCCACGCGTCGATGATGGCGAAGCCCGTCACCGATTTAACCGTATAGAGCAGGTCAAAACGGCCGGACACCGGCAGCCAGCCCAACGTCAGCGAGAAGAACAGCGTCAGCAGTAGCGCCAGCCAGAATACCGGGATGGAGAAGCCAAGCAGGGCGAGGGCGCTAATAAACTTATCCTGCCATTTGTTGCGGTAGATCCCGGCCAGCATGCCCACGGGGATCCCGACCATCAGGGCAAAGCCGAACGCCAGAATGCACAGCTCCATCGTGGCCGGAAAAACCTCTTTCAGCTGGTCGGAAATCAGCTGCCCGTTAATGCTGGACACGCCGAAGTCCCAGTGCAGCAGCCCGTTGAACCAGAAGAACCAGGCATCCCATAGCGACGACCCCTGGAGCGGCGCGTGGGGCGTGAAGTAGCTCAGGCTGAAGCCGACAAAGTTCAGGAAAAAGAGCGTCACCAGCAGTAAAAGGAGCCGACGTAAGGTAAAAATAATCATGGTTTTTTCACCTCTTGTTCTTTTTCACGCGACACGCCGGCGAACGAGGCGTTGCCGAACGGGCTCAGCACCAGGCCTTTAATATCATAACGATAGGCCTGAAGACGCAGGGAAGAGGCCAGCGGCAGCACGGGCAACTCCTCGGCGAGGATCTTCTGCGCTTCATCATAGGCGTCAATACGTGAGGCCAGCTGTTGGGAAGCCAGCGCTTTTTGCAGCACGGCGTCAAACTCCCGATTACACCAGTGGGCGTAGTTGGTCTGCGAGTTTATCGCCGCACAGCTCAGCAGCGGCCGGAAGAAGCTGTCCGGATCGTTACTGTCTGTCGCCCAGCCTGTCAGGGTCAAATCATGATTCATGTCCATCAGGCGCGCCTCCTGGAAACGGCCCTCAACCGGTACGATGATCACCTTAACGCCCACCTGCGCCATGTCCGCCTGCAGCAGTTCGGCAGTCTTGAGCGGGCTCGGGTTCCACGCCTGGGAGCTGGTTGGCACCCAAAGCTGCAGCGTCAGGTTTTCCGCCCCCAGCGCCTTCAGCTGTTCACGCGCTTTTGCCGGATTGTATTCCGTAATTTTAGCTTCACCGTCATAGGCCCACGAGGCCCGCGGTAAAATTGAGGCCGCGGTTTCCGCCGTGCCGTAATAAATCGACTGCATCAGGCGCTGGTTGTTGATCGCCAGCGCCAGCGCATGACGAACGGCAGGGTTATTTAACGGCGGCTTATCGGTGTTAAAGGCCAGATAGGCGATATTCATGCCGGGGCGTAAGGTCAGACGCAGGCGGGGATCGTCGCGCAAAATGGTGAGCTGGCTGGCGGCAGGCCAGGCGAGCACGTCACATTCCCCGGTGAGCAGTTTTGACAGGCGTCCCGTTCCGCCTGAACCGAGATCGACCACCACCTGCGGCATCAGCGGCGTACCGCGCCAGAAATGCTCATGACGCTGCAGACGAATATATTGCCCGGCGCGGTACTCGGCCAGCTGGAACGGCCCGGTGCCGACAGGCTGACGATCGAGCAGCTCCTGACGATCTTTTTTCGTCAGGTTCGCCGCGTATTCCGCAGACATGACCGACGCATAGTGGGTCGCCAGATGCCAGAGGAAGGAGGCATCCGGTCGCGTCAGCGTAAATTCAACCGTCCGGTTGTCCAGCTTGCGCACGCTTTTCACGGTATCGGCAAACTGCAGGCTGTCGAAATAGGGGAAGTTGCTGCCGTTAACGTTATGCCACGGATGATTGCGGTTGAAGATGCGCTGGAAGGTAAAGACCACGTCGTCCGCGTTTAGCCTGCGCGTGGGGCTAAACCACGGCGTGCGCTGAAACGCGACGTCATCGCGCAGGTGAAAACGGTAGGTTGCGCCGTTATCCAGTACTTCCCAGCTTTCCGCCAGTTCGGGCACCAGGCGGTAGGTGTACGGGTCAACGTCAAGCAGGCGATCGTAAAGCTGCGCGGCCAGAGTATCCACGATGAGGCCGCTGCCCGCTTTTTGCGGGTTGAAGGTATCCACCTGGCCGCTTACGCAATAGACGAAGCCGCTGTCACGAATATCAGGCTGCGGCGTTTGCCCGGGCGCGGCGAAGGCCAGGCTGCTAAACAGACCGAGTGCAAAAAAGGACGATAAAACCAGACGCATAATTTTTAAGGTTTTTAGGTTCGATCTGCAAAGTGTATCGCACTTACGCCTGCTTCGTAAAAATGTCTGCGGGTAAGTGCTGATATTGTCAGCGCATTTGATGCTTTTTGAGCAATGCCCTTAACTGATGGTAGGTCAGACCCAGCAGTTCAGCCGCCCGTTTCTGGTTATATTTCGCGACCCTCAGGCTTTGCTCCAGCAGCTGTTTCTCCTGATCGTGCTGGAACTGGCGCAAATCAAGGGGGAGAGTGGGGGCATCGCCTGAAGACGGTGGCGCAGGCAGCGGTGATGCGCTGCGCTGAAAAGGATCGATAATGATGTTGTCCAGCTCCGTCTCGCTGCTGCCGTGGCGATAGACGGAACGTTCCACGACGTTTTTCAGTTCACGGATATTGCCCGGCCAGTGGTAAGCCAGCAGCGTCTCCCGCGCATAATCGCTAAAGCCTGGGAACAGAGGCAGCCCAAGCTCGCGGCACATCTGAATCGCGAACTGGTCTGCCAGCAGCATGATGTCGCTTTTTCGCTCGCGCAGCGGAGGAAGCTGAACGACGTCAAAGGCCAGACGATCGAGCAGATCGGCGCGGAATTTCTCCTCTGCTACCATTTCCGGCAGGTTGGCGTTGGTCGCACAGACCAGGCGCACGTTGACCTGCAGCGGCTGGCTGCCGCCGACGCGCTCCAGCTCGCCGTATTCAATCACGCGCAGCAGTTTTTCCTGCACCAGCATGGGCGCGGTGGCCAGTTCATCAAGGAACAGCGTACCGCCGTCGGCGCGCTCAAAGCGTCCGGGATGGCGTTTCTGGGCACCGGTAAACGCGCCCGCCTCATGGCCGAAGAGCTCGGTGTCGAGAAGGTTTTCATTCAGCGCCGCGCAGTTAAGGGAAATGAAGGGACCATCCCAGCGTCCGGATAGGTAATGCAGACGGTTGGCTATCAGCTCTTTCCCCGTCCCGCGTTCACCGATGATCAGCACCGGCTTATTGAGCGGCGCCAGGCGAGAAACCTGCTCCAGCACTTCCAGAAAGCTGTTCGCTTCGCCGAGTAAATTGTCTTTATATCCGGGCATGATGAAATTAACCACTCCTTAGCGATATTCACCAGGCAAGAATAGTTCTTCATTGCCTGAAAATCAATCAGGCTCAGTGAAATCAATAAGATAAAAAGTTGGCATGATGTTTGTATTATCCGTACAGCAGGGCATCGCCCGATAACAGAACTATGAGGATTTGATTATGGGAATTTTTTCTCGTTTTGCCGACATCGTGAACGCCAACATCAACTCGCTGCTTGAGAAAGCGGAAGATCCGCAGAAGCTGGTACGGCTGATGATTCAGGAGATGGAAGACACGCTGGTTGAAGTGCGTTCTACCTCAGCCCGCGCGCTGGCGGAGAAAAAACAGCTTATGCGTCGTATTGAACAGGCTACCGCTCAGCTGAACGAATGGCAGGAAAAAGCGGAGCTTGCGCTGCGCAAAGATAAAGAGGATCTGGCCCGCGCGGCGCTGATCGAAAAACAGAAGCTGGTGGATATGGTCGCGACGCTGGAGCATGAAGTGACGCTGGTGGACGATACGCTCACCCGCATGAAGAAAGAGATTGGCGAGCTGGAGAACAAGCTGAGCGAAACCCGCGCGCGTCAGCAGGCGCTGACCCTGCGTCACCAGGCGGCAAGCTCATCCCGCGACGTGCGCCGCCAGCTGGACAGCGGTAAGCTTGATGAAGCGATGGCGCGTTTTGAATCGTTTGAACGTCGTATCGATCAGATGGAGGCGGAAGCCGAGAGCCACGGCATCGGCAAGCAGAAGTCGCTGGATCAGCAGTTTGCCGACCTGAAGGCCGATGACGAAATCAGCGAGCAGCTGGCGGCACTGAAAGCCAAAATGAAGCAAGACAACCAATAATAATGCCTGCGGCACCTGAGCGTGCCGCATCGTAAGACAAGGAGTACACATGAGCGCGCTATTTCTGGCTATTCCCCTGACAATTTTCGTGCTGTTCGTTTTGCCGATTTGGCTATGGCTGCACTACAGCAACCGTTCCTCACGGGGCGAACTTTCCCAGAGTGAACAACAGCGTCTGGTACAGCTCTCCGATGAGGCGAACAAAATGCGCGAACGTATTCAGGCGCTGGAAGCCATTCTCGATGCTGAGCATCCAAACTGGAGGGACCGCTAATGTCTGGACTGAACCTGAACAAAAAGCTGTGGCGTATTCCACAGCAGGGCATGGTGCGCGGCGTTTGTGCCGGACTGGCGCATTATCTTGATGTCCCGGTTAAGCTGGTGCGCGTGGTCGCGGTGCTATCGATCTTCTTTGGTCTGGCCTTTATTACCCTGGTGGCATATATCGTCCTGTCGTTTGTTCTGGACCCGATGCCGGAAGGCGAACTGGCTGCGGAAGGTGCTCCCACCAGCAGCGATCTTCTCAATGCCGTTGATGAACAACTCGCCGCCGGTGAGAAGCGGCTGCGGGAAATGGAGCGCTATGTCACGTCGGATACCTTTACGCTGAGAAGCCGTTTTCGTCAGCTTTAAGAGAGAAATGAGATGAAACAACACTGGCAACAGGCCGGTCAGAAGGTAAAGCCCGGCCTGAAAATCGCAGGTAAACTGGTCCTGCTGACCGCGTTACGTTTCGGCCCGGCAGGCGTGGCGGGCTGGGCGATAAAATCCGTTGCCCGCAAGCCGGTCAGAATGGTGCTGGCGGTAGCGCTCGAACCGCTGTTACAAAAGGTGGCAAAACGGCTTTCTCGCCGCTACTTATCCCAATAATTCCCGCTGGCGTGAGTCCTTTCCCTTCGGGAGAGGGACTCACGACGGTTAACCGCGTTTTCTCTTCTCCCCGTGCTTTCTTTGCGGCAGCTCACACTATTGTATTGAGCTGCTTTGCAAATACCATTTTCTCCCAACCGTTCCGTTGACAGATATTTTTCATGGGAGTAGATTGCCACTCCGTGGGACCGCTACCATGGAAAATGAAATGAACGAAAAAATTAAGGCACTCATTAATCTTGTTTATGGAAAAACGTTTTCCGAAGCCCATCTTAATGCGCTGCTGGAAAATATTGGAAAGGCCGCGTCCGTTATTACTGAAAAACGTAAGGCGGGTTGGGATGAGAAAGACGTTGTTTTGATTACCTACGCCGATCAGTTTTCAGCGAAAGGGGAGAAAGCACTCCCGTTTTTTACACGTTTTTATAACAAATGGCTTTCTCATTCTTTTTCTCATGTCCATCTTTTGCCTTTTTATCCATGGTCTTCAGACGACGGGTTTTCTGTCATTGATTATCATGAAGTTGCGCCTGAAACGGGAACGTGGCGAGATGTTGCTGAATTAAAACGGTCGGCCAGTTTGATGTTTGATTTCGTCTGCAATCATATGTCGGCCAAAAGTCCCTGGTTTGCTAATTATCTGAAGCAAACGCCAGGGTATGACGATTTCTTTATTTCTGTCGATCCTGAAACCGACTTATCCGCCGTGACGCGTCCGCGTGCCTTACCGCTGCTTACGCCTTTTACCCTGCAAGATGGCAGCGTGCGGCACCTGTGGACCACCTTCAGCGAGGACCAGGTTGACCTCAACTTCGCCTCTCCGCAGGTGCTGATCGCAATGGTCGACGTGCTGCTGCATTACCTGATTGAAGGGGCGCGGTACATCCGTCTGGATGCGGTGGGCTTCATGTGGAAAATACCCGGAACAAACTGCATCCACCTTGAGCAAACCCATCGGCTCATACAGCTTTTCCGTGCCATTACCGAGGCTGTTGCGCCGGGAACGGTAATCATCACCGAGACGAACGTGCCGCATAAAGATAACGTCTCTTACTACGGTGACGGCCAAAATGAAGCGCAGATGGTTTATCAGTTCTCGTTGCCCCCGCTGGTGCTGCATGCGGTGCATTCTCAGGACGTCCGTACGCTCAGTCAGTGGGCAGCGTCGCTGACGTTACCTTCCACGAAAACCACCTGGTTTAACTTCCTGGCCTCGCATGACGGAATTGGTCTGAATCCGTTACGCGGCATTTTACCCGAGTCGGAAATCCTTTCGCTGGTCGAGAAACTTCAGGCTGAAGGGGCATTGGTCAACTGGAAAAATAACCCGGATGGTACGCGCAGCCCTTATGAAATTAATGTGACCTATCTGGACGCATTAAGTCCGCGCGACGGTCTTGATAGCGACCGGATTGCCCGGTTTATTCTGGCCCATGCCGTCCTGTTAAGCTTCTCCGGCGTGCCTGCGATTTATATCCAGAGTATTCTCGGCTCCCGTAATGATTATGCCGGCGTTGAGCGCCTGGGATACAACCGCGCGATAAATCGTGAGAAATACGCTGCAGGACAAATTGATAGCGCGCTTGAGGATAAAAATAGCCTGCGTTCTCAGGTTTATTCCTCATTAAGCCAGCTAATCGCGCTGCGTCGGGCGGAAAAAGCATTCCATCCTGACAGTGAGGCTTATTTTAGCGCGTCAGGTGAACATGTTCTAAAAATACTCCGCGTGGCGAGTGGTGGTGAAAAAATAACGGCGCTGTTTAATTTCAGTGATGGCGTTCAAACGGTGGGATCCGATATTCAGTACGGAAAAGAATTGATTACTGGGAAAGATATTACAGATAAAACGCTGACCCTATATCCATGGCAGGTGCTTTGGATTAAAGAAAACTAAAAAGGACCTTAAAAATGAAAATGCCCCGAATTGTGCTGATATCAGCACTGGTTTCGTGCGCCTTGCTGTCAGGATGCAAGGATGACAAAAAATCTGCCGTCACCATTGAGTTTATGCACTCGTCGGTCGAGCAGGAGCGCCAGGCGGTTATCACGAAGCTGATCGAAAAATTCGAGAAAGAGAACCCCGGCATCACGGTTAAACAGGTGCCGGTAGAAGAGGATGCCTACAACACCAAGGTCATTACGCTCGCCAGAACGGGCGCGCTGCCTGAGGTGATTGAAGTCAGCCATGACTACGCGAAGGTCATGGATAAGGAACAGCTGCTGGATCGCAAGGCGATTGGCGAAGCCATTAAAGCTGTCGGCGAGAACACCTTCTATGACGGCATCTTGCGTGTTGTTCGCACGGAAGACGGTTCTGCCTGGACAGGGGTACCCGTCAGTGCCTGGCTATCCGGCGTCTGGTATCACAAAGATGTGCTTGCTGCCGCCGGCATTCAGGAGCCGCGTAACTGGGATCAGCTTCTGAAAGCCAGCCAGCGCCTGAACGATCCGGCCAAAAAACATTACGGCATTGCGCTGCCCACTGCGGAAAGCGTCATGACCGAACAGGCATTCTCCCAGTTTGCGCTTTCCGGCGGGGCGAACGTGTTTGATGCCAACGGGACCGTCGACATCAATACCCCTGAAATGGCGAAAGCCCTGGCGTTTTATAAAGCCCTGGCCGCGACCACCATGCCGGGCTCAAACGACGTCATGGAGATCAAAGATGCCTTTATGAATGGGTCTGCGCCGATGGCGGTTTACTCCACCTACATCCTGCCGGCGGTATTCCAGGATGGAAACCCTGCCAGCCTGGGCTTCGTCGTCCCAACAGAAACATCTTCTGCCGTTTACGGCATGGTCACGTCGCTGACGATTACCACTGGTCAAACCGAAGAGGAAACTCAGGCGGCTGAAAAATTTGTGACCTGGATGGAGCAGGCCCAAAACGCAACCGACTGGGTCATGATGTCGCCAGGCGCGGCGCTGCCGGTGAACAAGCTCGTGGTGGGCACCGATACCTGGAAAAACAACGAGGTCATTAAAGCCTTTGGGCAACTGCCTTACGAACTGATTGCGCAGTTTCCGAACGTTCAGGTGTTTGGCGCGGTGGGCGACAAAAACTTCACGCGCATGGGCGATGTTACAGGGTCCGGCATTATCAGCTCCATGGTGCATAACGTCACGGTGGGAAAACACGATCTCAGCGCCACGCTTAGCGACAGCCAGAAGCGTCTGACTGACCTGATGTCACAACGATAGGAGCGCTCTGCGGAAGGAAATTATGAAGACGTTGTTTTCTGGTCGTTCAGATATGCCTTTCGCCATGCTGCTGTTGGCCCCCAGCCTGATTTTGCTGGGGGGCCTGGTGGCCTGGCCAATGATTTCCAATATTGAAATCAGTTTCTTACGACTGCCGCTTAACCCGCGTATTGATGCGGTGTTCGTCGGGCTCGATAACTACATCCGCATTCTCGGGGATGCTGCGTTCTGGCACTCGCTGTGGATGACGTTCTGGTACACCGCGCTGGTGGTCATCGGCAGCACGGGGTTGGGGCTCGCGGTTGCGATCTTCTTTAACCGTGAATTCCGCATGCGCAAAACGGCACGTTCGCTGGTGATTTTGTCCTACGTCACCCCGTCCATCTCGCTGGTGTTTGCGTGGAAATACATGTTCAACAACGGCTACGGCATCGTGAACTATCTGGGCGTAGACCTGCTGCATCTGTATGACCAGGCGCCGCTGTGGTTCGACAACCCTGGCAGCAGCTTTGTGCTGGTGGTGCTGTTCGCCATCTGGCGTTACTTCCCGTACGCGTTCATTTCGTTCCTGGCGATTTTACAGACCATTGATAAGTCACTGTACGAAGCGGCGGAAATGGACGGGGCGAATGCCTGGCAGCGTTTTCGTATCGTCACGCTGCCCGCGATTATGCCGGTGCTGGCAACGGTGGTCACGCTGCGAACCATCTGGATGTTCTACATGTTTGCGGATGTCTACCTGTTGACGACCAAGGTCGATATTTTGGGCGTCTATCTCTACAAAACCGCTTTCGCGTTCAACGATTTAGGCAAGGCGGCGGCGATTTCCGTGGTGCTGTTTGTGATCATCTTCGCGGTGATTCTGCTGACCAAAAAAAGGGTAAACCTCAATGGCAACAAATAAACGCGTCCTTAACCGTATTGGTTTTTATCTCGGGCTGGCGGTGTTTCTGGTCATCACGCTGTTTCCGTTCTTCGTGATGCTCATGACGTCGTTTAAGAGTGCGAAAGAGGCGATATCGCTTAGCCCGACCATTTTGCCGCAGGCGTGGACGCTGCAGCATTACGTCGACATCTTTAACCCGCTGATCTTCCCGTTTGTGGACTATTTCAGAAACAGCATGGTGGTGTCGCTGACCTCCTCGGTGATTGCCGTGTTTCTCGGCACGCTGGGGGCTTACGCGCTGTCCAAGCTGCGTTTTAAGGGGCGCACGACGATCAACGCGAGTTTTTACACCGTCTACATGTTCTCCGGGATACTGCTGGTGGTGCCGCTGTTCAAAATCATCACTGCCCTTGGGATCTACGACACCGAGCTGGCGCTGATTATCACCATGGTGACTCAAACGTTACCGACAGCGGTGTTCATGCTGCGCAGCTATTTCGACACCATCCCGGACGAAATCGAAGAAGCCGCGATGATGGACGGCCTGAACCGCCTGCAAATCATCTTTCGCATCACCGTACCGCTGGCGATTTCCGGGCTGGTATCGGTGTTTGTCTACTGCTTTATGGTGGCGTGGAACGACTACCTGTTTGCGTCCATTTTCCTGTCCAGCGCCAGCAATTTCACGTTGCCGGTCGGGCTGAACACGCTCTTTAGCACGCCGGATTATATCTGGGGTCGCATGATGGCGGCATCGCTGGTGACGGCGCTTCCGGTGGTCATCATGTACGCCCTGTCTGAACGTTTTATTAAAAGTGGTTTGACCGCCGGTGGCGTGAAGGGCTGAGGCGGCCAATTTTAACAAGGAGTCAGTCATGAAAAAGTTAGTTGCGACAGCGCCACGCGTGGCGGCGCTGGTGGAATATGAAGATCGTCCGGTTGCCGGTCATGAAGTGAAAATTCGTGCCCGTTTCGGCGCGCCGAAGCACGGTACCGAAGTGGTGGATTTCCGCGCCGCAAGCCCGTTTATTGACGAAGAGTTCAACGCGGAGTGGCAAATGTTTACCCCGCGTGAAGAGGGTGCCGCGCGCGGGATCGAATTCGGTAAGTTCCAACTGGGCAATATGATCGTCGGTGACATTATCGAATGCGGCGCTGACGTCACGGACTACCAGACGGGCGATCGCGTCTGCTGCTACGGCCCGCTGCAGGAGACGGTTATCGTCAACGCGGTGAACAACTATAAGCTGCGCAAAATGCCGCAGGGCGCCTCCTGGAAAAACGCCGTTTGCTACGATCCCGCGCAGTTCGCCATGAGCGGCGTGCGCGATGCCAACGTGCGGGTCGGGGATTTTGTGGTGGTGGTCGGTCTGGGTGCCATCGGACAGATAGCGATCCAGCTGGCGAAAAAAGCCGGTGCGTCAGTCGTCATCGGAGTCGATCCTATCGAACACCGCTGTGAAATCGCCCGCCGTCATGGTGCGGACCACTGCCTGAACCCCATCGGCACGGACGTCGGTCTGGAAATCAAAAAGCTGACCGGGAAGCAGGGCGCGGACGTGATCATCGAGACCAGCGGCTTTGCAGATGCCCTGCAGTCCGCGCTGCGCGGCCTCGCCTACGGCGGCACTATCTCCTACGTTGCGTTCGCAAAACCGTTCGCGGAAGGCTTCAATCTGGGGCGCGAAGCGCACTTCAACAACGCGAAGATTGTCTTCTCCCGCGCCTGCAGTGAGCCAAACCCGGACTACCCGCGCTGGAGCCGCAAGCGTATTGAAGAAACCTGCTGGGAACTGCTGATGAACGGTTATCTGAATTGTGACGATCTGATCGACCCGGTCGTGGCCTTCACCAGCAGCGCTGAAAGCTATATGAAATATGTCGATCGGCACCCGGAACTGAGCATCAAAATGGGCGTCACTTTTTAAGCTAAGGAGAGCAAATCATGAAAATCGCAACACAGAACCAGGCCTTTTTCCCGGCCAACATCATGGAAAAATTCGAGTACATCAAAGCGATGGGTTTTGATGGCTATGAAATTGACGGCAAGCTGCTGGTGGAAAACCTCGCCGAGGTAAAAGCGGCGATTAAGGCCACCGGCCTGCCGGTGACGACGGCCTGCGGTGGATACGATGGCTGGATTGGCGACTTCATCGAAGAGCGCCGTCTGAACGGATTACAGCAGATTGAACGCATTCTGGACGCGCTGGCTGAAGTGGGCGGTAAGGGCATTATCGTGCCTGCCGCCTGGGGAATGTTTACCTTCCGTTTGCCGCCAATGACCTCACCACGCAGTCTCGAAGGAGACCGCAAAGCGGTGAGTGCGTCGCTGCGCTGGCTGGATGAGGTGGCTGCGCGCACCGGCACTACCGTCTACCTGGAGCCGCTGAACCGCTATCAGGACCACATGATTAACACCCTGGCTGACGCGCGTCGCTATATTGAAGAGAACGATCTCAAGCACGTGCAGATCATCGGCGATTTCTATCATATGAACATTGAAGAAGACTCGCTGACGGACGCGCTGCATCAGCACCGCGATCTGCTGGGCCATGTGCACATCGCGGATAACCACCGCTACCAGCCGGGCAGCGGCAGCCTCGATTTTGCCAGCCTGTTCGATCGGCTGCGTGCCGATAATTACCAGGGTTACGTGGTGTATGAGTGCCGCGTTCGCGCCGAGGATCCGGCCCAGGCATACCGGGACTCACTCATTTATCTGCGTGAATGCTAAGGATGACGAGCGTGATGAGTGCTTCTACACCTTCGCCTCTGCGCGTTGCCATCATTGGCGCCGGGCAGGTCGCGGATAAAGTGCATGCCTCGTATTACGCCACGCGCAATGATGTTCAGATGGTGGCCGTCATGGACAGCCATCCTGAACAGGCTCGGGCGTTTGCGGAACGTCATGGTATTCCCTCTGCATGGCAGGATGCGCGAGACATGCTCGACGCGGTGAAGCCGGACGTGGTGAGCGTCTGTTCGCCTAACCGGTTCCATTTCGAGCACGTCATGGCCGCGCTGGAAGCAGGCTGCCACGTGATGTGTGAAAAACCGCCAGCGATGACGCCGCAGGAGGCCGACCGGATGCGAATGGCCGCACGCAGGGCAGGGAAAGTGCTGGCATATGATTTTCACCATCGCTTTGCTCTCGATACGCAGCTGCTGCGTGAGGCAGTGATGAAGGGAGCGCTGGGGGAGATTTATTACACCTCGGCGCAGGCGTTACGGCGCTGCGGGGTCCCCGGCTGGGGCGTCTTCACCAACAAAACGCTCCAGGGCGGTGGGCCGCTGATTGATATCGGCATCCATATGCTCGATGCCGCGATGTACGTGCTGGGGTTTCCGGCGGTAAAACGGGTGACGGCGCACGGCTTTCAAAGGCTGGGCAACCGGAAAAGCAGCGGCCAGTTTGGCGAGTGGGATCCCGCACAGTTTACGGTGGAAGATGCCCTGTTTGGCACCCTCGAATTCTGCAACGGCGGCATTCTGCGTCTGGACACCTCGTTTGCGCTGAATATCCGCGAGCAGTCGATCATGAACGTCGCGTTCTGCGGGGAAAAGGCGGGGGCAACGCTGTTTCCGGCGCACATCTACAACGACGAAGCCGGTACTTTAGTTACCCTCACGCAGCGTGAAGAGGCTGACGACCAGCGTCATATGCGCAGCATGGATGCCTTCGTGCGCCATGTTCAGGGCGAGCCCGTCACGATCGCCGATGCAGAGCAGGGGCTAGTTATCCAGCAGCTTGTCGCCGCGCTGTATCAATCAGCAGAAACAGGGGAAAGCGTGACGTTATGCTAAACGTGTCTGTATTAATCGACCCGGGCTTTTGTCCACATAGCCTGAATAAATACGCCTCCATCATGGCCTGCGGTAATGGCTACATGGGGATCCGCGCTGCGCATGAAGAAGATTACATCCGGCAAACCAGAGGCATGTATCTTGCGGGGCTCTATCACCGGGCGGGGCGTAACGAGACCACTGAGCTCATCAATCTGCCGGATATCATCGGTATGGATGTTGAGCTGGATGGTATCAACTTCACGCTCCTGTCAGGCGACATTCTTGAGTGGCAGCGCGAGCTGGCGTTTGCCAATGGCGAACTTCGTCGCAGCGTCGTCTGGCGAGCGCCTGATGGGAAACGGTATCGGCTGGAGAGTCGACGTTTTGTGTCGCTGGACCAGCTCCCCCTGGTGGCCATGCAGCTTTCGATCACCCCGCTTGATGCCGCCACGCACGCCGTGCTGAAAACCGGCATTGATGCCACGCAAACGAACAGCGGCAGACAGCATCTGGATGAAATATCGGTCAGAGTGTTTGACCAGCAGTACATGCAGGGCGTGTATGAAACGCAGGACCGGGCGTCAGACGTTGTGGTTTCGGCGTTTTGTCAGCTCTCCGCAAAGAGCGACAGCTGCTTCACGGCCAAAAATCGTCGCCTTAGCGTTCATCATTCGCTGGTCATCGCGAAGGGTGACACCGTCACGCTTGAGAAAATCGTCTGGGTGACCCATCGCAGTGATAAAGCGCTGCCGCAGGCGTCTTTCGCTCACAACGCGCTGGCCGATCTTAAGGTCTGTGCGGCAAGAGGCTATGACGCGCTGCTCGAAAGCTCATCGTATGCCTGGGAAGCTATCTGGCGTGACGCGCGGGTAGAAGTGGAGTCTGCGGAGCATCAGGATCAGATAGCGCTGGATTACGCCGTCTGGCATTTGACGGCCATGACGCCCGCCCATGATGAGCGAAGCAGCATCGCCGCCAAAGGGCTAACGGGAGAAGGGTATAAAGGCCACGTCTTCTGGGATACCGAAATTTTCCTGCTGCCTTTCCATCTCTTCACGCGCCCCCAAACCGCCCGTAGCCTGCTGCGCTATCGCTGGCTCAACTTGGCCGGGGCGCGGGAAAAAGCCCGTTACAACGGCTGGCCCGGCGCGCTGTTCCCCTGGGAAAGCGCCGCCAGCGGTCAGGAAGAGACGCCGGAGTTCGCGGCTATCAACATCCGAACCGGCACGCGTCAGAAGGTGGCCTCCGCGCTGGCGGAACACCACATCGTGGCGGACATTGCCTGGGCCGTTGTGGCCTACTGGCAGGCGACGCACGATGATGTCTTTATGCGCAATGAAGGCCTGACGCTGCTGATGGAAACCGCTACGTTCTGGATGGGGCGCGCAACGGAAATCAACGATCGTCTCGAAATCCATGACGTCATCGGACCGGACGAATACACCGAGCATGTGAACAACAACGCTTACACCAACTATCTGGCCTGGCATAACGTTGCCTGCGCCCGCCGGTTCATGGCGATGTTTGGGCGGGAGGATGACGGTTTTACGCAGAATGCCACGCGGTTCCTGACGCGCCTGTGGCTGCCGGAAGCCGGTTCAGACGGCGTGATCCCGCAGGATGATACCTTCATGGCGAAGCCTGCCATTGACCTGAGCCGCTATAAAGCGAAGGCGGGCAAGCAGACCATCCTGCTCGATTATTCCCGCGCGGAAGTGAACGACATGCAGATCCTTAAGCAGGCTGACGTGGTGATGCTGACCTATCTGCTGCCGGAGCGGTTTACGCCGCAACAGTGCGCCGCCAATCTGGCGTTCTACGAGCCCCGCACTATCCATGACTCTTCGCTGAGCAAGGCCATTCACGGCATTGTCACCGCCCGCTGTGGTGACACTGAAGGTGCCTACGCCTTCTGGCGTGATGGCGTCGCCATTGATCTTGGAGACGACCCGCACGCCTGCGATGACGGAATTCACGCCGCTGCGACCGGCGCAATCTGGTCCGGGGTCATTCAGGGCTTTGCCGGTATGCAGATTGTGGAAGGGGAGCTGCATCTTGCCCCACGGCTGCCAGCCCACTGGCGAAGACTGGCGTTCCCCCTGCGCTGGCGGAACGCAACGCTGCGCTTCACCTGTGAACACGAGGCGTTAACCATTGAGACGTCGGCTCCGGTCACGCTGACGCTGTGGGGCAAAACGCTACGCGTTTCGGGGCATCAGGTTTGCGCTTATAAGGACTTTCTTACATCCATGAATGGGACCGCTACCACGGAGGGGCACCATGACGCTTAAGGCCGTTGTATTCGATCTGGACGGCGTGATCGCCGACACCGCACACCTCCATTTTCTTGCCTGGCGCGCGGTGGCGGAGGAAATCGGCATCACCGTCGACGAGGTGTTTAACGAGCAGCTGAAGGGCATTAGCCGCATGGATTCCCTGCAGCGCATCCTGAAGCATGGCGGGAAAGAGGGGATGCTTAGCGATGAGCAGTGCCTCGCGCTGGCGACGAAAAAAAACGCCCTCTATGTGCAGTCTCTGGCGTCACTGACGGAGGATTCACTGCTGCCGGGCATTCGCGACGTCCTGGCGGATATTCGTGCGGCGAACGTCAAAATTGGGCTGGCCTCCGTTTCCCTGAATGCCCCCGGCATATTGCGTGCCCTTGGCATTCAGCACGCGTTTGATTTTTGCGCCGATGCGTCCCTCATCATCTGTTCAAAGCCGGACCCGGAGATCTTCCTCGCCGCCTGTGCAGGCCTGAATGTTCGTCCTGAAGAGGCTATCGGCATCGAAGATGCGCCAGCGGGCGTGGAGGCGATCAACGCGGCGGGAATGCTATCGGTGGGAATTGGATCTGGCCTGAACCATGCGGGATTACAGCTTCATTCAACGCGGGAATTGACCTGGACGCGCCTGACCGAGTTTTGGGCATCCCGGACGTATTGATAAGGAATTAACAATGGCTCAACTGTCTCTGAAACACATTCAGAAAATTTACGATAACCAGGTCCACGTGGTGAAGGATTTCAATCTCGAAATCGAGGACAAGGAGTTCATCGTCTTCGTCGGGCCTTCTGGCTGCGGTAAGTCCACGACGCTGCGCATGATTGCCGGTCTGGAGGAGATCAGCGCGGGGGAACTGGTCATTGACGGGGTTTGCATGAACGACGTGCCCGCCAAGTCTCGCGATATCGCCATGGTGTTCCAGAACTATGCGCTTTACCCGCACATGACGGTCTACGACAACATGGCGTTCGGCCTGAAGATGCAAAAGATTGCGCCTGCGGTTATCGAAGAGCGGGTTAACTGGGCGGCACAGATCCTCGGCTTGCGCGAGTACCTTAAGCGCAAGCCAGGCGCGCTGTCCGGCGGCCAGCGTCAGCGCGTGGCGCTGGGCAGGGCGATAGTGCGGGAAGCGGGCGTGTTCCTGATGGATGAACCGCTCTCCAACCTCGACGCCAAGCTTCGCGTGCAGATGCGGGCTGAAATCAGCAAGCTGCACCAGAAGCTCAACACCACGATGATTTACGTGACCCACGATCAAACGGAAGCCATGACGATGGCGACCCGCATCGTGATCTTAAAAGACGGCATTATTCAGCAGGTCGGCGCACCGAAGCAGGTATACAACGAGCCGGCCAATATGTTTGTCGCGGGTTTCATTGGCTCGCCGGCCATGAACTTTGTTCGTGGCGCTATCGACGACCGCTATTTCGTCACGGAAACGCTGCGTCTGGCGATCCCGGAAGACAAGCTCGCGTCACTGCACGCCGCAGGGTATCAGCGAAAAGCCGTGGTCTTTGGGATCCGCCCGGAAGATATTCTTACTTTGCAGAGCAGTGGTGAAAATATTGCGGCGAAAGTCAGCGTAGCTGAACTGACCGGGGCGGAGTTTATGCTCTACGCCACGGTTGGCGGCCACGAGCTGGTTGTTCGCGCGGGTGCCGCGAATGATTATGCCGCTGGGAACAGTATCGGCATCCAGTTCGATATGAATAAATGCCATTTCTTCGACGCTGAAACCGAAGCGGCTATTAGATAAGAAAGGTGTTTGCCGGAAATACCCATTTCCGGTTTTTTTGTTTGTTACTTATAAAGGGAATATGTAATGAGTACTCTACTAAGACGTGCTGCGCTCGTACTGTGCGCAGGGGTTAGCTGCGCCCAAGCATCAGAAACAGCTAAGCAGTGGGAATTTAATATTGGCGCAATGTATGAAATCGAAAACGTCGAAGGACAGGGGGAAGATAAAGACGGATTATATGAACCCTCCGTATGGTTTAATGCAACATGGGATGCCTGGACTATTTCGCTGGCAATGTATCAGGAAGGTCCGGTTGATTATAGCAGCATGACCCGCGGCACCTATTTCGATCGTCCTGAAGTTGAATTACGCTATCGCTTTATCGGAACCGATGATTTTACCTTCGGTTTAACCGGCGGCTTCCGTAATTATGGCTATCACTTTAAGGATGAACACGGCGCCAGAGACGGCAGCGCAAATATGCAGCGCTATAAGGTTCAGCCGGACTGGGATATTAAATTAACCGACGACTGGCGTTTTGGCGGCTGGTTTGCCATGTACCAGTTTGCCAACGATCTGGAAAAAACCGGCTATGCTGACAGCCGCGTCGAAACCGAAACGGGCTTTACCTGGACCCTTAACGAAACCTTTGCCGCTAAAGTGAATTACTATTTAGAGCGCGGTTTCAACATGGACAGTTCCCGCAATAACGGCGAGTTTTCTACGCAGGAAATTCGCGCCTATCTGCCCATTTCGCTAGGCCAGACCACCCTGACGCCTTATACCCGCCTTGGGCTGGATCGCTGGTCGAACTGGGACTGGCAGGACGATCCCGATCGTGAAGGACACGATTTCAACCGGCTCGGTCTTCTTTACGCTTATGATTTCAACAATGGTTTATCCATGACGCTGGAATATGCCTATGAGTGGGAAAACCATGACGAGGGTGAAAACGACCGCTTCCACTACGCGGGGGTTGGCGTAAACTACGCGTTCTGACCGACGGCACGCCAGGGGCACAAAGCCCCTGGTTTTAGCGAAGGGAAGCAGCCAGCAAAAAATGGGTGTCAACAAGCACTTTTTGCGGGGCGGGATGGCCCGCAATGCGCCTGAAGAGAAGATCGCAGCTCTCTTCCCCCAGTTTTCGGGTGGGGATATCAAAGCCGCCAGGGGCGGGCGTCAGAATGAGTGAGAGCATCGGGTCGCTGTATCCGGCTATCACCACCTGCTCTGGGATCATCAGATTCAACTCATCCGCCGCGCGATAGAGGCTGAGCAACTTCATGCTGTCGGTAGCAAATACCGCATCAGGCGGCGTGGGCGAAGACAACAATTCCAGCGCCTCCGTCAGCGCACTCTCATGGGTATAGCCGCCATCCCTGACCCACTCCGGGTTAATGGCAATATGGTGCTTTTCCAGGCTGGTCTTATAGCCCGCCAGACGATCGATTGAAACATGATAATCAAGTGGCGCATGCAGGCAGGCAATTTTACGGCGGCCATTTTTAATAAAGGTTTCGGTGAGCGTGGCGCTGTCATGAAAATTATCCGTGTCGACGGAATAAATATTCTGATACTCACCTTCAACTTTGCCGATAACCACAACCGGTACGCCATACGCATCCAGCGTGGTAAAAAAGGATTCATTTGCCGGAGAGCTCAGCATAATGATCCCTTTGATCATCTTCTGTTTTATTTTACTCACGCATTTCAGCAGGTCGTCTTCGCTGCTTTTTGACGTTTGTAAAATAACATCAAATCCTTCTTCTTCCGCTTTTGCCGTAATGGCGTGAAGCACATCGGAGAAAAACGGATTACCGGCAGTGGTTTTGGTGGAGCGGGTGGAAATAACCATAATGGCATCGAAGCCTGACGTCGTCAGAGCGCGGGCCAGTTTGTTGGGCTGATAATTTAATTCGTCAATCGCCTTCAGCACTTTGTCCCGTGCTTCGGGGGAAATATTCGTTTGTTTATTCAGAACGCGGGAAACGGTTGATTTCGATACGCCCGCAACCCGTGCGATATCATAGATGGTGGGTGACATACACCTTACTCACTCCGGACTGACAGCAATGTCGTTCATCTTACTGGAGAGAAAACGGCAATAGCAATAAATAAGAATTGATAATCAACGATCTGCCCCCATCTATTGTATTCTGAAGCCATGCATTCAAGGCTTCCAGGCAACGAAGGACGGCGATGAAGCGACTTAAAAACGAAATCAATTCACTGGTGAACCGCGGCGTTGACCGTCATCTGCGTCTGGCCGTGACGGGGCTGAGCCGCAGCGGCAAGACGGCGTTTATCACGGCGATGGTAAACCAGCTCCTGAACGTGCACGCCGGGGCGCGTTTGCCGCTGCTAAGCGCGGTGCGGGAAGAGCGCCTGCTGGGCGTGAAGCGCGTCCCGCAGCGTGATTTTGGTATTCCCCGTTTTACCTATGACGAAGGGCTGGCGCAGCTCTATGGCGATCCGCCTATGTGGCCGACGCCGACGCGAGGGGTCAGTGAAATTCGTCTTGCGCTACGTTTTCGCTCCAATGAATCCCTGATGCGCCACTTCAAGGATACCTCCACGCTGTACCTGGAGATCGTCGATTACCCCGGTGAATGGCTGCTCGATTTGCCGATGCTGGCGCAGGATTACCTGAGCTGGTCCCGCCAGATGACGGGGCTGTTGCAGGGGCAGCGCGCCGGTTGGTCGGCTAAATGGCGAGAGCTGTGCGAAGGCCTGGACCCGCTTGCGCCCGCCGATGAAAACCGTCTGGCGGCCATCGCCGGAGCGTGGACGGACTATTTGCATCAGTGCAAACAGGAAGGGCTGCACTTCATCCAGCCGGGGCGTTTCGTATTGCCTGGCGATTTAGCGGGCGCGCCCGCGCTGCAGTTCTTCCCGTGGCCGGATGTGGATGGGGTGGGCGAGTCGACGCTGGCGCAGGCGGACAAACATACCAATGCCGGGATGCTGCGCGAGCGTTACCATTACTACTGTGAAAGGGTGGTCAAAGGTTTCTATAAAAACCACTTTTTGCGATTTGACCGTCAGATTGTGCTGGTGGATTGTTTGCAGCCGCTCAACAGCGGGCCGCAGGCTTTCAACGATATGCGCCTCGCGCTAACGCAGCTGATGCAAAGTTTTCACTACGGGCAGCGGACGCTGTTTCGCCGCCTGTTCTCCCCGGTGATCGACAAACTGCTCTTTGCGGCTACCAAGGCCGATCACGTCACGGTCGACCAGCATGCCAATATGGTATCGCTGCTGCAGCAACTGGTGCAGGATGCGTGGCAAAACGCCGCCTTCGAAGGGATCGGCATGGATTGCCTTGGGCTCGCGTCCGTCCAGGCGACGCAAAGCGGGCTGATTGACCTCAACGGCGAAAAAATACCGGCCTTGCGCGGCAACCGGCTCAGCGACGGTGAACCGCTCACGGTGTATCCGGGCGAAGTGCCCGCGCGGCTGCCGGGTCAGGCCTTCTGGCAGAACCAGGGCTTCCAGTTCGAAGCCTTCCGCCCGCAGGCGATGAGCGTCGATCGGCCATTACCGCACATCCGTCTGGATGCGGCGCTGGAGTTTTTGATTGGAGATAAATTGCGATGACGGAACCGTTAAAACCGCGCATAGACTTTACCGGAACGCTTGAGCAGGTGCCTCAGGAGGCGTTCAAAACGGCGCAGACGTTCAGCGGTACTCAGGCAGAAAACTTCGCCCCGGCGCTGCAGGACGATCCCGCTGTTGAGGAGGGTCCGGCAGAGGCGGCCGTGGACGCCGCGCTTCGCCCAAAACGCAGCCTGTGGCGCAGGATGGTGACCGCCGGTCTGGCGCTGTTTGGCGTAAGCGTGGTGGGACAGGGCGTGCAGTGGACGATGAATGCCTGGCAAACGCAGGACTGGGTCGCGCTGGGCGGATGTGCCGCAGGCGCGCTGATTGTGGGGGCGGGCGTCGGATCGGTTGCCACCGAGTGGCGGCGACTCTGGCGACTGCGACAGCGCGCGCACGAGCGTGATGAGGCGCGGGATCTGCTCCACAGCCACGGCACCGGCAAAGGTCGCGCGTTTTGTGAAAAGCTGGCCAGCCAGGCCGGAATCGATCAGTCGCATCCGGCGCTTCAGCGCTGGTATGCCGCCATCCATGAAACCCAGAATGACCGGGAAGTGGTAACGCTCTACTCCCATATGGTACAGCCGGTGCTGGATGCCCAGGCGCGGCGGGAAATTAGCCGCTCTGCCGCGGAATCCACCCTGATGATTGCCGTCAGCCCGCTGGCGCTGGTCGATATGGCCTTCATCGCCTGGCGTAACCTGCGCCTGATCAACCGCATCGCGAACCTTTACGGCATCGAGCTGGGCTACTACAGTCGGCTCAGACTGTTCAAGCTGGTCCTGCTCAATATCGCGTTTGCCGGGGCGAGCGAACTGGTGCGCGAAGTGGGCATGGACTGGATGTCGCAGGATCTGGCGGCGCGTCTTTCTGCCCGTGCGGCTCAGGGTATCGGTGCGGGATTATTAACCGCGCGCCTGGGGATTAAAGCGATGGAGGTCTGCCGTCCGCTGCCGTGGATTGACGGCGATAAGCCCCGTCTGGGGGATTTCCGACGTGAACTGATCGGCCAGCTCAAAGAGACGCTCAATAAAAAACCGGCGCCGTGAGGTTTTGTTCACTAATCGTGCTGGCTGTCAATATTTGTTGACAGCCATCTTCCGGATCACCGTGTTCTGACATATCATTTTACTGTTATTGGCTTAAAACGGTGAATTTCCCATGCGTCTCGAAGTCTTCTGTGAAGACCGTCTCGGTCTGACCCGCGAATTACTCGATCTTCTTGTTTTACGTAGCATTGATTTACGTGGCATTGAGATCGATCCTGTCGGGCGAATTTACCTCAATTTTGCCGAAATTGAATTTAATACCTTCAGCAGCCTGATGGCGGAAATCCGCCGTATCGCTGGCGTTACGGATGTCCGCACCATTCCCTGGATGCCCTCCGAGCGCGAGCACCTGGCGCTGAGCGCGCTGCTGGAGGCCATGCCGGAGCCGTTCCTCTCCCTGGATCTGAAAAGCAAAGTTGAGCGCGTTAACCACGCGAGCTGCCAGCTTTTCGCCCAGAGCCAGGAGAAGCTGAGCAATCATAACGCCGCGCAGCTGATCCCCGGCTTTAACTTCCAGCGCTGGCTGGACAGCAACCCGCAAAACACGCACAGCGAGCATGTGGTGATTAACGGGCAGAATTTCCTGATGGAGATCACGCCGGTCTATCTGAAAGGGGAAAATGATACCCGCGTACTGACCGGGGCGGTGATCATGCTGCGCTCGACGCTTCGCATGGGGCGTCAGCTGCAAAACCTCTCCAGTCAGGACGTGGGTGCGTTCAGCCAGATTATTGCCGTCAGCCCGAAAATGCGCCACGTGGTGGACCAGGCGCGCAAGCTCGCCAGCCTGACCGCGCCGCTGCTGATTACCGGGGATACCGGCACCGGCAAAGACCTGCTGGCGCACGCCGTGCATCTGGCGAGTCCGCGCGCGGCAAAACCGTATCTGGCACTCAACTGCGCCTCTATTCCGGAAGATGCCGTTGAAAGCGAGCTGTTTGGCCACGCGCCGGAAGGCAAGAAAGGGTTCTTCGAGCAGGCCAACGGCGGCTCCGTGCTGCTGGACGAGATCGGCGAAATGTCGCCGCGTATGCAGGCTAAGCTGCTGCGCTTCCTGAACGACGGCACGTTCCGCCGCGTCGGTGAAGATCACGAAGTGCATGTGGACGTGCGCGTCATTTGCGCCACCCAGAAAAACCTGGTGGAACTGGTGCAAAAGGGGATCTTCCGCGAAGATCTCTATTATCGCCTCAACGTCCTGACGCTGAACATTCCGCCGCTGCGCGATTGTCCGCAGGACATCATGCCGCTGACGGAGCTGTTCGTCGCCCGCTTCGCCGACGAGCAGGGGGTGCCGCGTCCGAAGCTCTCTGCCGATCTCGGCACGGTGCTGATGCGCTACGGCTGGCCGGGCAACATTCGTCAGCTCAAAAACGCCGTTTATCGTGCGCTGACCCAGCTTGAAGGCTATGAACTGCGCCCGCAGGATATCCTGTTGCCGGATTACGACGCCGGTACGGTATCGGTAGGTGAAGAGGCGATGGAAGGGTCGCTGGACGATATTACCAGCCGTTTCGAGCGTTCAGTGCTGACCCAGCTTTACCGCAGCTACCCCAGCACCCGTAAACTGGCAAAACGCCTTGGCGTCTCGCACACCGCGATCGCGAATAAGCTGCGCGAGTACGGTTTGAATCATAAGAAAGGCGACGAATAACAAAAAAGCCTCTGTAAAGAGGCTTTTGACCTTAGGTTTATTCCTTCGCAATCGGCGTGTTAACGATTTCTGTTTTTGTCTCGCCCTGAATTGACGCAATCCTGGTTTCGACCTCTTTCACCTGCTGCGGGCTGTGCAGCAGGGTATAGGTCAGATCAAACTGCGCGCTGGCGCCGGGCTGCAGCTGCTTAACCCGCTTCTGCTCGCGTTCAATGGTGACGGGTTAGGCGTAGCTGGTGCCTGGCTCAATGCCCGTGACATAGCCCTGCTTCAGCGTGTCGGTATTTTTCCATAAGGTCAGCACGGGCAGCTGGCGGGTATCAAACTGAATTGACGCGCCTTTATCTCCGGCTTTATTAATCACCGCCGCGAGCGTCTCGTGGTTATTGTCCGCGATCGGCTTAATGTTAAAGACCATCTCATCAAAGCCTTTTGTCGGCCCGGCGTAGGTTTGCCAGTCGTTAACGCCCGCTTTGGCGTAGTCGTTGAACGGGCTCACGCTCACCGCGGGCGCAAGGAAGCGGGCGCCTTCTTCGAGGATCGGCGTGCCGAAGTTGCTGTGATAGATGATTTGGTAATCGTGAGGATAATCCGCACGGTTGGTCAGAACATCGTGCAGGCTAAAGCGGTTGGTACCGGGGACGTAACGCAGTTCGGTCATGGTTTGCAGATCCGCTTTTTTGAACGTGCTCTCTTTGATCAGGCCCCGAACGCGGATCTCATGCGGAGCGGCATCCGCAACCTCAACTTCCACCTGCGATACCGGGGTATTGCCGGCCCGGCCGTGAAGGGTATAAATTTGCCCGTCCGCGGTGACCGGGTGTCCCGTCCACTCATAGCCACAGCGCACCATCATCTCGTTGAAACCATCCAGCCAGCCGAGACCGTTGCGGCTTTCAAGATTGATATAGGCCGGGTTAACGACCTCTTTAACCGGAGAATCCCAGCCCAGCCGGGTGCCAAACCCTTCAACGTGCAGAAGGTTCATGCCGCGGGTTGGGCTTAAGGTAATGGTCAGGCCGTCTTTGCTGCTAATTATGATGACTTTGCTGCCCTCCTGCTTACCGCCGTGCAGGACCTTTTGCTCAATGCTGAACGTTTTATCCTTAACGTTCAGCTCATCGCTGGAAATCTTCCAGTTTCCTTTCTCTACGCTGCTTTCAGCGCTCGTCAGCACCCAGGTTTGAGCCGCTGCATGGCCAGAAATCAGGACGGCGAGGAGCGTATAAGCGAATTTGATTTTCATATTTTATCCTTTTTGCTGAAACGATTATTTTCTTTCGTAAGCAAATCTAATGTTTAGAGAAAAAGGGAAATGTGATGGGCTTCACTGAGGGCAAAAATAGCGGATTTTAGCGATTGGAATGCGCTGTTAGTCACGATTATGTTACAGACTGTCGACATCATTGCATAATTAGTGTGATTTATGTTTGTTTTTGCCTTAACGATTCAGCTTTTACGCAATAAAAAACCCCGCCGCAGCGAGGTTGAGAATAAGTTGTATAGAATGCTAAGGACTAATTATGCTTTCAGCACGTCCAGCGCGGCAGCGTAGTCCGGCTCGGTGGTGATTTCGTTAACCAGTTCGCTGAACAGAACGGTGTCGTTTTCATCAAGAACCAGTACAGCACGTGCCGCCAGACCCTTCAGCGGACCTTCCGCGATGCTGACGCCGTATTTCTCAAGGAAATCAGCGCTGCGCAGGGTAGAGAGGGTGATCACGTTGCTCAGGCCTTCGGCACCGCAGAAGCGGGACTGGGCAAACGGCAGGTCAGCGGAAATGCACAGCACAACGGTGTTGTCCATTTCAGTCGCCAGCTGGTTGAATTTACGCACGGATGCGGCACACACGCCGGTATCAATGCTTGGGAAAATGTTCAGCACTTTGCGTTTACCCGCAAACTGAGCCAGTGTGACGTCAGACAGATCTTTAGCCACCAGGGTAAAAGCCTGCGCTTTGCTGCCAGCCTGAGGAATGGAACCTGCTACAGCAACCGGGTTGCCCTGGAAATGAACGAGTTGTGACATAGATATCTTCCTGTTTACATATAGTTAACGTCGGGGCTAGTGTATGCCATCAGCGGATAACACGGCAAACCAAATTTTTCGCCTTTCTGGGCCGCAAGGAGTCAGTGATGAGAAGCGTTAAGGTCTATGAAGAAGCCTGGCCATTGCACACCCCGTTTGTGATCTCCCGCGGCAGCCGAAGTGAAGCCAGCGTGGTCGTGGTTGAAATCGAAGAAGAGGGGGTGAAAGGCGTCGGGGAATGCACGCCGTACCCGCGTTATGGGGAAAGCCTTGCCTCGGTGATGGCGCAGATCATGACCCTGGTGCCTGACCTGCAAAAAGGGCTCACGCGGGAGGCGCTACAGCAGCGTTTGCCCGCCGGCGCGGCGCGCAACGCCATCGACTGCGCGCTCTGGAGTCTTGAGGCCGCGAAGCAGCAGCAATCCCTGCCGTCCCTGCTGGGCGTGGTGCTGCCGTCATCCGTCGTGACGGCGCAAACGGTCGTGATTGGCGAGCCGGAGCAGATGGCCGCCAGCGCAAAAGCGCTCTACGACGCCGGGGCGACGGTGCTAAAAGTGAAGCTCGACGATCGCCTGATCAGCGAGCGGATGGTCGCTATTCGCTCGGCGGTGCCCGCTGCCACGCTGATTGTCGACGCCAACGAGTCGTGGCATCCCGAAGGGCTGGCCGCGCGATGCCAGCTGCTGGCCGATCTGGGCGTGGCGATGCTGGAACAGCCTCTGCCAGCCAGGGACGATGCGGCGCTGAAGAATTTTATCCATCCGTTGCCCGTCTGCGCGGACGAGAGCTGCCACACCCGCGAGAATTTAAGCGAGCTTAAGGGCCGCTATGACATGGTCAACATCAAGCTCGACAAGACCGGCGGGCTGACTGAAGCGCTGGCCCTGGCGGCGGAAGCGCAGGCGCAGGGTTTTGCGCTGATGCTGGGCTGCATGCTCTGCACATCCCGGGCAATTGGCGCGGCGCTGCCGCTGGTCAATCAGGTCCGCTTCGCGGATCTGGATGGTCCGACCTGGCTGGCGGTTGACGTTTCACCTGCGCTGAATTTTACCAGCGGCGTGCTTCATCTCTGAGGCTGCCAGCGCAGAAGCTCCACCATCGCTTTTAGGTATTTTTCGCTGGCCTCGTCGGAGGAAATCGGCGGGAATTCAGCGGTGATGCACGGCAGGCTTAAATCGGCACACCAGCTCCCGAACGAGCCTGGCGTTTCATAACCCACGCTGGTGACGAGCGGCAGGGCGAAAGCCTGGGCCAGCCACGCGCCAAGGTCGGAGTGACGCGGATCTTCAATACAGGCCAGCGGATCGTGGAAGGAGACAACCCATGCGGGGTGGATCTTATGGATAAGATGGCAAAGCGCCTGCGTTTCTGGCTCCGAGCCGGGCTTGTCTCCCGTCAGCAGCACCACGTCCCGCTCTTCGGCGGAGCTGTTCCAGCGATACACCGTTTCTCCGGCGCGCCAGTTTGCCGCCGGGAAATTACGGTTCAGGTCGACTCCCCGCGCATTCGCGCGTAACCCAAGCTGACAGCCATCCGGATTGACGGCAAGAATAACGTGATGACGCCGCAGCGAAGGCGTAAGCGTCCGCAGCGCGCACGAGAGCGTGACGACAGACGAGTTTTCATCTCCGTGGGTCCCGGCAATAATCAGACCGCTGTCGCGATCGGCATCGGGCGCCGGGAACCAGATTAGCGATGCGCCTAAAAATGAGCGGCCATATTGCTCAGCGCCCGGCGGAAAGGCGCCGCGTTCCGCGCGGGGTCGGGTGGTTGCCATACGAAATCCTGATTAAGAAGTCTCTACTGGCAGTGTTGTGCAAAACCCGCGCTTAATCAAATAGTTTCCGTTGTGGCTCAGAATTGCCTCAAATCACTATTCCTGACGAAGGTATTTGCATTTCTCTGTGTCGAAACAAATAATTACGCATCTGCTTGTTACCTGAATTCATTAAAGGGGATCTTATGAAGCATCCTGTTTCGCGTCTCTGCGCTGCGCTGTACCTGTGCGGACTTTCTACACTCTCGTACGCTGCTGACGTGCCCCAGGGCACGGTACTGGCGCAAAAACAGGAGCTGGTCAGGCATATTAAAGATGAACCGGCTTCGCTCGATCCGGCAAAAGCGGTGGGTTTACCCGAGATTCAGGTGATACGCGATCTCTTTGAAGGGCTGGTGAATCAGAACGAGAAGGGGGAACTGACCCCGGGCGTGGCGACGCGCTGGCAGAGCAACGATAACCGTATCTGGACGTTCACCCTGCGTGACAACGCGAAATGGTCTGACGGTACGCCCGTTACCGCGCAGGATTTTGTCTACAGCTGGCAGCGTCTGGTCGACCCGAAAACCACCTCTCCGTTCGCCTGGTTTGCTGCGCTGGCGGGCATCAGCAACGCGCAGGCCATTATCGATGGCAAAGCGGCGCCTGACACGCTGGGCGTGACGGCGGTGGATGCCAGAACGTTACGCGTTCAGCTGGACAAACCACTACCGTGGTTCAGCAACCTGACGGCAAACTTTGCCTTCTATCCGGTGCAAAAAGCGAACGTTGAAAGCGGGAAGGAGTGGACGCGTCCGGGAGCCCTGGTCGGTAATGGCGCCTACGTCCTGAACGATCGCGTGGTGAATGAAAAACTGGTCGTCGTGCCCAATACCCACTACTGGGACAATGCGAAAACTGTCCTGCAAAAGGTGACCTTTATTCCGATTAACCAGGAATCGTCCGCCACCAAACGCTATCTGGCAGGGGATATTGATATTACCGAATCATTCCCGAAAAACATGTATCAGAAGCTGCTGAAGGACATTCCGGGGCAGGTTTATACGCCGCCTCAGCTCGGGACCTATTACTACGCGTTTAACACGCAAAAGGGACCGACGGCCGACTCCCGCGTGCGTCTGGCGCTGAGTATGACGATCGATCGCCGCATTATGGCGGAAAAGGTATTAGGAACCGGCGAGAAACCGGCCTGGCATTTCACCCCCGACGTGACGGCGGGCTTCACGCCTGAACCTTCACCATTCGAGCAGATGTCCCAGCAGGAGCTAAACGCTCAGGCGAAAACCTTGCTTCAGGCGGCAGGCTACGGCCCTCAGCGCCCGCTGAAGCTGACCCTGCTGTACAACACGTCGGAAAATCACCAGAAAATCGCCATTGCGGTGGCGTCCATGTGGAAGAAAAATCTCGGTGTGGATGTCAAACTGCAAAACCAGGAGTGGAAAACCTATATCGACAGCCGCAATACCGGTAATTTCGACGTGATCCGCGCGTCCTGGGTCGGCGATTACAACGAGCCATCGACGTTCCTGTCCCTGCTGACCTCCACGCACAGCGGCAATATCTCGCGTTTCAATGACCCGGCTTACGATAAGATTATTCACCAGGCGACGCTGGAAACCACGGCAAAAGCGCGAAATACGGACTACAATATGGCGGAGAAAATCCTCATGGAGAAAGCGCCCATTGCGCCTATTTACCAGTACACCAACGGTCGCCTGATTAAGCCCTGGGTGAAAGGTTATCCGATTAATAACCCGGAAGACGTGGCGTATAGCCGGACGATCTATATTGAGAAGCACTGACGAGCCCGTTTTCTACGGCAACTGTCGTTAATAAGAGTAAGATTGACAACTGGCGCATATGGCGCCAGTTGTTTTTTTATTTGCCGAAAATGTCTTATTTACAAGTAATCGTATGGATAAATTATGACGGATGAAAAGAAAGACAAACCCTCATTTCCTGCAGGCTTAGGCATTATGGATAAAATCTGGGAATGGCAATGGATTATACGCTTCATCTATATTGTCCTTTTCGCCGATCTGGCACTGCTGGCTTACACCGGACAGGGGATCTTGACCTGGCCAGTACAGGTCAGTAACTGGACCGAACATCTTGGTTTCTTCTGCGTCGCGCTGGCGGCGCTGGGATTGATAGCCACAACCCTCATGCCCGCTGCCGCGAATATCGTAAGGCTATTGCTAAATGAGATCATATACAGCAGTATCTTCCCGGACATTCTTCGCCCTCAGAGCGATTACCAACGACATCCCGGAACGGTACCGTCAAGCGAAGTACTTGATTTAGCGCTGGAAGAGAATAATCAGTTTTTACTCAGTTACTATGAAAAACATGATATCGCCTGGCGCAATAAATTCAGTGAAAGGTTTAAAATTGGCGATTTACTCTTCGGCATCCTTTTTTTCATGACCCTTGATTACCATCCGTACTGGTTCAGTCACGCTCAACATTCCTTAGCCTGCGATCTTTTCAACCTGGGCGGCGATGAGGGTTTTGTTATATTTTATATCGTCCTCCTCATCGTATTTAGCGCCCTGATAAACATCTGGTTCGGTAAGTGGGACTGGGGGCACATTTATTATCCGCCGCTGTATCGTAAAAAAGAGAACGCGCGAAGAAAGCAGCGAGAGATGGATGAGCAATGGCATGGGCAGGATAAATGAAAATTTTCCGCTAACCGGGCTTCATGCCCGGCTTTTGTCGGGGATGTCGTCTGTGATAACGCTCCCGCCCAGGCCGATCTCGCGGGAGCAGATAAATCTATTCTAATAAGGCATTAAACTTCGCCAGCCACTGCGGATGCGCGGGCCACGCGGGAGCCGTTACCAGGTTCCCGTCTACGTGGGCTTGATCGATGCCGATTGTGGCGTAGTGTCCCCCCGCGAGGCGAACCTCAGGCGCACACGCCGGGTAGGCGCTACAGGTTCGCCCCTTCAGGATCCCTGCGGCAGCAAGCAGCTGTGGGCCGTGACACACTGCGGCAATCGGTTTACGCGCGGCGTCAAATGCCTGCACCAGCTTTAAAACGTCCTCATTTAGCCGGAGATATTCGGGGGCTCTTCCACCGGGGATAAGCAGCGCGTTGTAATCCTGCTCCTTTACGGTAGAAAAATCAGCGTTGAGGATAAACCGGTGACCGGGTTTTTCGCTATAGGTCTGGGCGCCGTCAAAGTCATGGATTGCCGTCATGATGTAGTCGCCCTTCGCTTTGTCGGGGCAGACGGCATCTACCTGATGACCAATCATCTGCAACGCCTGAAAAGGCACCATGGTTTCGTAATCTTCGGCGTAGTCGCCTACCAGCATCAGGATCTTCTTGCTCATCATTTCTCTCCTCAATGACAAAAGATGATTAAGGTATAGCCTGGCGTGGCTGAAATGCCGGAAATAAAAAGCCTGTATGCGTTACGGCGCGTCGAAGGTCGGGTAAAGGCTATTTTCGAGAAACTCGACGAGGTACCAGACCTCACCGCTAAAAATAAACCAAAGGCCAAATATAATAAGGAGTAAAATAATTAAGGTGAGTATTATTTCTGTTTTTCCCATTAAAGCTTAACCCACCTGCGCTAATTCATTCGAGGTGGGCATTGTAGCGGGGCTTTCCGGGATACTCCAGTTTCATGCAGCAAGGACTTTATTACGGCCATCATTCTTTGCGCGATACAGCGCATCGTCCACGCGCTTAAACAGCTCATCAATACTCTCACCCTGATTATGCCGCGCCACGCCAATGCTGACGGTAAACCGCGGTAAGCCTGGAATCGTAATGTGGGCAACCGCTGCACGGATCGACTCGGCAATCTGCAGCGCGGTATCGAGAGAGGTGTGGGGCAGCAGGATGACGAACTCTTCGCCCCCCCAGCGGAACACCATGTCGTTCTCCCGGCTGCAGGCCTCAAGCATTCGCGAGAGGGCGATAAGGACCTCATCACCTTTCAGATGACCGAACAGATCGTTGATGTTTTTGAAATGATCGGTATCCACCAGCAGCAGGCTAAACTGCTGCTGCGCGGGAAGATAATTGAGGTTGCTTTGATCGGTAATCGCGTAGAACTGCCGCCGGTTGAGAAGCCCGGTCATGGAGTCACGTAACGCCGCATGTTCCAGCTCCTGCTCCAGCCTTTTTTGCTCGGTGATGTCGTGAATGATGCACAGCATGAGCTTGTCACCATAGATCTCAATGGGCCCGGCATAGGTCTGAACGTGACGGGTGGAGCCATCGGCAAGGCGGTGAATAAAATTGAGCGGCTTATGCCCGCCGGGCAGTGCGGCAATCGCCGTCATGATGGGCATCACGGCCCGCCCCAGGGTATTGATTTCCCAGGTATGTTTACTGCACATGTCATCATGTGAATACCCATAGAAATGGAGCGCGGCCAGATTCGCATCGACGATTTGGCCGTCGCGTGCGGGATCGATTAACAGCATCGGGGCGCTGTTGGTCAGAAAAAAGCGCGCATAAAAACCCTGTTTTTTCCGCCGGTAGGTGGCGGAACGGCTGGCCTTCAAGCCTGAGAGTAGTTGTGGAGCGATGCCTTCGAAAACAATAACATCCCCCCAGGGCGCGTGCTGGGCAAGCGAGAGTCGACAGCTTAAGGGCGTATCCTGCCCATCCCGGCTCATTGTCCAGATTTCGACGATCTCCTGCTCTGTTTTCAGTTCAGGTACATACATCGACAGGAGGGTTTGCGCGCTGGCAGAGTAGATCCCCTTGCGCAGGTCATCGAGCGTTTTATCCCCCATCACCTGCCTTGCGGCCACATTCGCAAAAACGATCTGTTCCGACACGGGTGAAATAAGCCACACGGGTGTTTTAATTACATTTAATGCATCAAAACAAGGTTGCGACATAGGCGTTTCCTGTTCATCGGCAACATGTGCCTGACAATCATGACAGAATTGACTCGCGTGTACTCCTTTGAAACATACTCCAGTTAACCCCGTCAGGCATGATTTTTTTGTGAAATAAATGCGGGGTCCGTTTGAATTTTATTAATGGGTATAATCATCTTGTCTGAGTTTATCTGCAGCAGCAGCCACGGCACCTGTTCAGCAGGTAAGGGGCGGGAAAAAAGGTAACCCTGGAGATAATCGCAGCCGAGACGGGTGAGAACCGCCTCCTGTTCTTTCGTTTCGATCCCTTCAGCCACCACGTTCATCTCCATGGTCCGGGCGATACTGATAATGGTTTCAACCAGCTTGTGGCTCTTTTCATTTTCCAGCATTGAGGTGACAAAGCTACGGTCGATCTTAAGCTCTTTAGCAGGCAGCACGCTCAGCATCAGCAGGTTGGAGTAGCCGGTACCAAAATCATCAATTGAGACGGTGATCCCCGCGTGATTAAACGCGTTGAGCAACTCAATGCTGCGGTCGAGATTTTTAAGCGCGGTGCTATCGGTTACCTCAAGAATCAGCCTTGAGGGAGACAGGTTATATTTCTCCAGCATCGACGATACGATATGAAAAATGTCGGGCTGCTCGAACTGGACGGGGGAGAGGTTGAGCGACAGCGTCCACTGGCTGAAGCCTTGTTCCGTCCAGAAATGCAGCTGCCGGCATGCCGCTTCAATGGCCCAGTTGCCTACCTGAATAATCAAGCCCGTTTGTTCCAGCGAGGGGATAAAAAGATGAGGCAGCACGACGCCTTGCTCAGGATGACGCCAGCGTAACAGGGCTTCAAAACCGTGGATGGTTTTCTCTTGCGCATACCAGGTTGGCTGGTACCACAGCTCAAACTGATCGCGTTCCAGCGCCTGAGAAAGCTCCTGCAGAAAACCGGGTTTCGCCGGGATAGCCGTGGACATCTCGGCCCGATAAATCGTCCAGGCGTTTCGGCCCTCTTCTTTGACGTGGTGCAAGGCTGCATCCGCCTTGAGCTTCAGCTCGTGCAGCGTTTCACCATCCCGGGGATAGAGGCTGACGCCCGCACTGATTGTCGTGCTTAGCGCATGCCCGCAGATCGAAAGCGGGCGTCGAACATCTTCCAGCAACGCGGTGAGCAGGGCGTTGAGCTTATCGTCATCACATTCAGGCACCAGCAGGATAAAGGCGTCTCCTCCCAGCCTTGCCAGCGTCATTTCGTGCGTGAGCCGGGCGGTGATGCGCTGCGCAACGGCGATCAAAAACTCATCCCCGACGCTGTGGCCCCACGTATCGTTAATGCGCTTGAAGTGATCGACGTTCAGAAAAATCACGGCAAATGGCCTGTTGCTCAGCAACGCGCTGCGCAGACAATCCTGCATGCGGAGATCCATCTGGTGGCGGTTGGCGAGCCCGGTGAGCGCATCAAAGCGCGCCTGTAGCTCAAGCTGGCGGTTGAGCTGCTGAAGGTTATCCGTCAGCCGGCTGGTGCGCCGGTGGGAATCGATAAGCGAAATGATTAACATCATGCCGAGCAGGCAGAGCGTGGTGACCGAAACCCAGATGGATAAGCCCAGCTCGCTAATTCCCCCGGGCAGGGTATGCGCCATATCCTGAAACCGCGCGGCGCTCATGCCGGTATAGTGCATCGCACAAATCGCGGCGCCCATGACGATGGCCGCAAGAATGCGTTCGATAAAGACGCCTTTGTGTTTATCCCGCAAACGGAAAGCCAGCCACAGCGCCGTGCCGGAGGCAACAACGGCAATCACTACGGACAGTCCTACTATACGACGATCCCAGATGATGCCGCCGTCCAGCATCAGGGCAGCCATACCAGTGTAGTGCATCGACACCACGCCAGCGCTCAGGATCGCCGTGGCCAGGATTAATCGTACGGGAGAGCGTTTTTTGCCCGTGACGGCAATATTAAGGGCCGTGGTGGAAGCCACCACCGCGACGCCCAGTGATGTGAGGGTTAGCCAGAGGTCGTAACTCATCATCATGGGCATTTGCATCGACAGCATGCCGATAAAGTGCATTGACCAGGTGCCAATGCCCAGCGTGACCCCTCCGGCAATCCGCCAGAAGAGGGCAGCTTTTCTGCTGGAAAGAGGGATCTTTCCGGCGCTGTCCAGTGCCACAAAGGAGGCGATAAACGCCACCAGATAAGAGATAGCGATTAACACAGGGTCCCACGATATATTGAGCATTATGCAATCCCACGCCTGAGAGGGTTACCGATTTCGCCTGCCGGGTACATCTTTATCGGGCAACGAACATGCGCATTCAAACTATATTAGTTATTTATCGTGAAAAATGACCAGTCATATTAATACTCAAAACTTAATAAGAATATAAAATATATTCTCTTGTTAATTTATTAAGCGTTGCTAAACAAAAGAGAATAATAGTAGCAAAGCTCCTTAAACAGGAGGACGAACGCATCGTCTCACCGCGGGCGATACTATCGCTTACCACGGCTGGAGACCAGTATCACAGCACGCTGAGCAGAACATTTTCACTAATACGCTTTTTTTATCTGACTTAAGGTAAATCTCAGGATGCTAACGGCGAAACAAAAAACAAGCGCCGTTTGCGATGAAAAACTTCGGGGCCAATGCTATAAGTCTTAGTGCCGACCAAAATATAAAACGTGGGTATTATCATGCTAAAAAATATGAGCATCAGGACCTCTATTATTGGGTTCCTCGTATCGCTATTTTTAGTTAATGCAGGTGTCGTTGTTTTATTTTCCAGCAATCCGTCTCTCGTTATTTCGCTTAATGCCATCAACTTCGTTGCGCTATTTTTGCTCTGGGTCTATATGACGAAGTATCTTGTCACGCCGATCAATACGGTGAAGAAAAGTATTGAAGAGGTGACGGCAGGGAACCTGGGCGTCTCTATCCCCGAATTTGGCAATAACTGTGCGGGCCGGCTTATCCCCGGGATCAACAGTCTTTCCGGCAACATTGCGACGCTGGTGCGCGAGATCAGGGCGTCATCGCAGACCGCCATGACCTTGTCGGATCAACTCTCGGCGCGAAGCGCTCAGCTCTCGGTGAAAACCGAGCAGCAGTCTGCGTCTTTAGTGCAAACTGCAGCCAGCATGGAGCAGATGGCCGCGAGCACCAAAAACAATGCTGATAACACCCGCCTGGCGAGCGAGCAGGCAAACGTGGCAACGTTACAGGCGCGCAAGGGCGGCGAGCTCATGGGGCAGGTCGCCAGCAATATGCAGTCCATTACCGAATGCGCCCAGCAGATGACGGAGATCATTTCGCTGATTGACGGCATTGCGTTCCAGACGAATATCCTGGCGCTCAACGCGGCCGTTGAGGCGGCACGGGCGGGCGATCATGGAAAGGGGTTTTCCGTCGTTGCGGAAGAGGTCAGAAACCTGGCGCACCGCAGCGCTGAGGCCGCGAAAAATATCAAAACGCTGATTGACGTTACCAGCAGTAACGTCACGCAGGGAGCCAGCGTGGTGTCGCAGGCAGAGAAAAATATGCACGAAATCGTGACCGGTTCGGTGAACGTCAGCCGGTTGATGGACGACATTTCCGCCTCGACGTCCGAGCAGGAGAAGGGCATTTCCCAGATCACGCTGGCGCTTTCGGAGCTGGAACGGGTCACGCAAAGTAACGTGGCGATGGCGGAAGAACTCAACGGCTCCTCTGATGTACTGCGCAATCAGGTAATTGAGCTGCAGGCAAGGACGCGTAATTTCAGGCTCGATACAGGTTCTCCTTCTTCTTCTTCAACCGGCTCGCCATCCTTCCTTCAGCGGCCAGAGCACTCTCTCTGATACAACCGCAATTTCATGCCGGGCGGCGCTGCGCTGGCCCGGCCTTCTAACATCCGTAGGCCCGTGCAAGCGCAGCACCGCCGGGCGAATCTCGCAGTATGTACATTTCTTAAGCAATTTCAGCGCGATGGCATACATAGTTGTTGCTTAACCCCTGATGGAGGCTAGACTGACACCGAAAGAGCTCTAAAGGTGGAGGCGCTGTGGAAAGCATTAAAGGATCTGAACTTAACGTTCCTGACGCAGTTTTTGCGTGGGTGCTGGATGGTCGCGGCGGTGCCCGGCCGCTGGAAGATGACGATGCGATCGACAGTGCGCATCCCTGCTGGCTACATCTGAACTACACCCACCCTGACAGCGCCGACTGGCTGGCTTCGACTCCTCTTTTGCCGAATAACGTGCGCGATGCGCTGGCGGGTGAAAGCCTGCGGCCGCGTGTGAGCCGAATGGGCGACGGTACGCTGATCACCCTGCGCTGCATTAACGGCAGCACGGATGAACGCCCGGATCAGCTGGTTGCGATGCGCGTCTATATGGACGATGGGCTGATTGTGTCCACCCGGCAGCGAAAAGTCCTCGCGCTTGATGATATCGTCAACGATTTGAAAGAGGGCACTGGGCCGGTCGACTGCGGCAGCTGGCTGGTAGACGTCTGTGACGCCCTTACGGATCATGCGAGCGAGTTTATTGAAGAACTGCACGACAAAATCATCGACCTGGAGGATAACCTCCTCGATCAGCAGATCCCGCCGCGCGGTTTTCTGGCCTTGTTGCGTAAGCAGCTGATTGTAATGCGCCGCTATATGACGCCGCAGCGCGACGTTTATGCGCGCCTTGCCAGCGAAAGGCTCGCCTGGATGAATGACGATCAGCGCCGCAGAATGCAGGATATTGCCGACAGGCTGGGCCGCGGCCTGGATGAAATTGATTCCTGTATTGCGAGAACGGCGGTGATGGCGGACGAAATCGCGCAGGTGATGCAGGAGTCGCTGGCGAGAAGAACCTATACGATGTCCCTGATGGCGATGGTGTTTTTACCCAGCACCTTTCTTACCGGGCTGTTTGGCGTCAACCTTGGCGGCATTCCGGGGGGCGCTTATCACTACGGCTTTACCGCGTTTTGCGTGATGTTAGTTGTTTTGATTGGCGGTGTTGCATGGTGGTTGCATCGTAGTAAATGGCTGTAAATTTACGCTTTTTTCCGCTTTTACCGGGTTCGAAACGCGCTTTTAATTGAGCGAAGTCAATAAACATCATCCCCGTAAGGTGCAATATTACTCCCGCAGGTGAATGCAACGTCAAGCGATGGGCGTTGCGCTCCATATTGTCTTACTTCCTTTTTTTGAATTACTGCATAGCACAATTGATTCGTACGACGCCGACTTTAACAGTCGGCTTTTTTTTGCCTCCTGATTCTCAGCGTCTACCCTAAAAAGGACGACAGCAAATTCTGGAGGGAGTCATGAGCAACCTGAACGCTCTGCTACTGCAACAATCTCGTCAATCCGATCCGATCCCCACCGACCCGGTGCCAATGCCTGACCCCATCCCGCGTCCGCAGCCGATGCCCGACCCGCCGCCCGATGAAGAACCGATTAAATTGTCGCATCGAACCGTGAGATCTGCGAGGATACGCGCCATCTGACTGCAAAGATCACCACGAGAGACTATTGTGACCGCTTTTTCTACCCTGAATGTTTTGCCTGCCGCCCAACTCGATAACCTCAACGAGTTGGGATACCTCACGATGACGCCTGTTCAGGCGGCCGCGCTGCCCGCCATCCTTGAGGGCCGCGACGTGCGCGTACAGGCGAAAACGGGCAGCGGGAAGACTGCGGCATTCGGCCTTGGCCTGCTGCAGCACATCGATGCGGCGCTTTTTCAGACCCAGTCTCTGGTGCTGTGCCCGACCCGCGAGCTGGCAGACCAGGTGGCGGGTGAACTGCGTCGTCTGGCGCGTTTCCTGCCCAACACCAAGATTTTGACCCTCTGTGGCGGACAGCCGTTCGGCGCGCAGCGTGATTCACTCCAGCATGCGCCGCACATCATTGTCGCCACGCCGGGTCGCCTGCTGGATCACCTGCAAAAAGGCACCGTCTCGCTGGATGCGCTACAAACGCTGGTGATGGATGAGGCCGATCGGATGCTGGATATGGGCTTCAGCGACGCGATTGACGAGGTGATCCGCTTCGCCCCGGCAGATCGCCAGACGCTGCTGTTTTCTGCCACCTGGCCGGAGGCTATCGCCGCCATCAGCGGGCGCGTGCAAAAAAATCCGCTCACCATTGAAATCGACAGCGTTGATGCGCTGCCCGCCATCGAACAGCAGTTCTTCGAAACCTCACAGCAGGGGAAAATTTCGCTTCTGCAGAAACTGCTGAGCCAGCATCAACCTGCCTCCTGCGTGGTGTTCTGTAATACAAAAAAAGACTGCCAGGCGGTCTGTGATGCCCTGAATGCCGCCGGGCAGAGCGCATTGTCGCTGCATGGGGATCTGGAACAGCGCGATCGCGACCAGACCCTGGTCCGTTTCGCGAACGGCAGCGCCCGCGTTCTGGTCGCCACCGACGTCGCTGCGCGCGGTCTGGATATCAAGTCCCTCGAGCTGGTGGTGAACTATGAGCTGGCGTGGGATCCGGAGGTACATGTGCACCGTATTGGGCGTACCGCGCGTGCAGGCAACAGCGGTCTGGCTATCAGCTTCTGTGCACCGGAAGAGGCGCAGCGCGCCAATATTCTCTCCGAGATGCTGCAGATTAAGCTGAACTGGCAGAGTGCGCCGGGCAGCGTGAAGCTTGTGCCGCTGGAGGCCGAAATGGCGACGCTGTGTATTGATGGCGGCAAAAAAGCCAAGATGCGTCCGGGCGATGTGTTAGGAGCATTAACCGGAGACGTCGGTCTGGACGGGGCGGATATCGGTAAGATTGCGGTCCATCCCGCGCATGTTTATGTGGCCGTTCGCCAGGCGGTTGCCCACAAGGCATGGAAGCAGCTGCAAAACGGGAAAATTAAGGGTAAAACCTGTCGCGTACGTCTGCTGAAATAAGGCCTAAAGCGTCTCAGACGTTGTGTCTGAGACGCTAATTGCTTATTTCACTTCCAGCACGTTCAGACGCAGCTCGTCCAGCTGATTGTCATCCTCTTCAGGCTGCCAGCCAGCTGGCTGCATCGGGATCTCTTCCCGGTCAAACGCCAGATCGCCGCCGTTCACCACTTCTGAGTCATGGTTGATGCCTTTAAAGTCGAACAGCTCCACGTCCGCGAGATGGGAAGGGACGACGTTCTGCATCGCGCTGAACATGGTTTCAATGCGGCCCGGATAACGCTTGTCCCAGTCGCGCAGCATGTCGCCAATCACCTGACGCTGCAGGTTCGGCTGAGAGCCGCACAGGTTGCATGGAATGATCGGGAACCCTTTCGCCTGCGAAAAACGCTCAATGTCTTTTTCACGGCAGTAGGCAAGCGGGCGGATCACGATGTGTTTACCGTCATCGCTCATCAGCTTGGGCGGCATGCCTTTCATCTTGCCGCCGTAGAACATATTCAGGAACAGCGTTTGCAGGATATCGTCGCGGTGATGGCCCAGCGCAATTTTGGTTGCGCCCAGCTCCGTCGCGGTACGATACAGAATGCCGCGGCGCAGACGAGAGCAGAGTGAACAGGTGGTTTTCCCTTCCGGGATTTTCTCTTTTACAATGCCGTAGGTATTTTCTTCGACGATTTTGTACTCAACGCCCAGCTTCTCGAGGTACTCCGGCAGAATGTGCTCCGGGAAGCCAGGCTGTTTCTGGTCAAGGTTGACCGCCACCAGGGAAAATTTCACCGGCGCGCTTTGTTGAAGATTGCGCAGGATCTCCAGCATGGTGTAGCTGTCTTTACCCCCTGACAGGCAAACCATGATGCGATCGCCTTCTTCAATCATGTTGAAGTCTGCAATGGCTTCGCCCACGTTACGGCGCAGTCGCTTTTGCAGTTTGTTCAGGTTGTATTGCTCTTTTTTGTTAATTTCTTGATTCTCTTGCATTTAGTACTACCTTCGGAGCCAGCAGGGGCAAATATTGTATGCCGCGTATGGTACGGATTCCGGCGGCGAATACCAGCACGTTTTGCAGCGGGGTTATATCTGACGTTGCAACTCGCTGTCAGCCTGCGCTGTGGTTTCAAGACCTATAGCATCTTACTCGTACTGGTTTTCCATATTTGTTATATGACGGCAGGGAGCTTATATGGCATAAGAGCGTGAAAAGAACATCAAAAGGAATGACGTTATGTCGCTTTATGACCTCAAAACCGAAGCACTTGCATTACCAGAGACATGGCGCTCTCGTGTATTAGGCCGCATTGGAACAACGAATCTCAAGGTTTTACGAATGGATGAGCGCTCAGTGATTGAAGAGGTACATGAGTATGACGAGGGGTTACTGGTCATTGATGGACGTCTGGAGCTGAGCGTGAAGGGTAAAAAAATCTCTGTAACGGCTGGACAGCTTTATGTAGCCAAAGCTGGCACTCCCCATACTGTAGAAACAGGCAGTTTTGGCACGCTGGTTATCCTGGATTTACCAGAAGCGTAAGTGCCTTGCGATGAAGTCACAGATTGTCAGGGTTGTTCGAGGTGCTTATCCAAACTTTGATTAGACTCAAGGTTATCAACCCCATAACAGCGGCAACAGTGGTTACTATAATATAAGATGTCATAAAATAATCTTTCCTGATAAGTGTCTTCATTCGACTCATTTCATTTGCATTAGTTCCTGCAAAGTGCGAGGTGTGGAAGTTCTGGCCAGATGGAAGCATCCGCAGTCAGGGTTAATTATTCCTCTGACTCAGAGCCTAATGAAACAGGTTGCAAAACAAATGAACGCTATTTCTACATTGCTGCCAGAAGGGTTTCATGTAGGGATTAACTTCAGCGCTTCTCACATCGTAGCGTCCACCTTTGTGGAAGAGTGTCTCCACTACAAACACAGTTTTATTCAACAGAACCTTAACCTTGTCATTGAGGTAACCGAGCGCGAACCGCTCCACGTCGATGAACATCTCGTCAGGGCGCTGAATGAACTGCATAACAACGGATTTGCCATTGCGCTGGATGATTTTGGCACGGGATATTCCGGTCTTTCCTATCTGCAAGAACTGCATATTGATTACATTAAAATAGACTAAAGTTTTGTGGCCAGGGTTAACGCCAATGAGGACTCAACCCTGATCCTTGATTCGGTACTGGAATTAGCAAAAAAACTCTCAATTAGCATTGTGGCGGAAGGTGTTGAAACGCAAGAGCAACTTGATTATCGCATCCGTAATAACATCCGGTTTTTACAGGGATTCTTCTTCTACAGACCTCTTGCTTTCAAGGAACTGGTCAAAGTCCTTTTGTCGAAGCCTAAAGTTAAAGTGAAGGTGGAATGAGGTTTATCCAGATATAAGTGTTTCTCCCGAAACATGACGAAGATAACGTATAATGCGTCTTCCAAACCGCTCAACAATCCAGTGACGCATTCAATGACTCTCAATCGCTTTTGTTACTCACTCCTGATATTCGCTGCAATCGGCAGCCTTTTATCATCAAATCCTGTGGTTGTGTGGTTTCTGCTGATCAATGTGCTGACAGTGGTGATATATGGTGCCGATAAAATGGCGGCGCGGAAGGGGATGAGAAGAGTTCCGGAAGCGACGTTGCTGGTATTTGGCGTGACCGGAGGTTGGCCTGGCGCCATTGTGGGCCAACAGCTCTTTCGCCATAAAACGCAAAAGCAGCCTTTCAAAACCTACTTTTTCTTGAGCATTGTCGTCAGCATCGCCGTGATGGCGGCGGTTTACCATTTCTCTCCTGTTTCTTCGTTATGAGCGTATTGACATCAAGTTAACTTGAGCTTTTAAGATGTCAGCACCACGTTGATAAAGGAGTAACATCTTAAAATGAAAGACATTGATGTAGGTTTCACTCATGTCGCGTTTATGGTCAGGGACCTGGAAAAGAGTATCGCCTTCTATCGTCGCTATGCCGGTATGGAGGTCATTCATTTGCGTGAACCCGACATCCCTGATGCAAGAAAAGTAGCATGGCTTAGCGACCATACCCGTCCTTTTGCACTGGTTCTGGTACAGGCCGATACCGTGACCGACACGCCGCTGGGTCGCTTCGGGCATCTGGGTATTGCCTGCGCGACCCGCGAAGAAATTGACAGAAAAACCGCGATGGCCACCGCTGAAGGTGTGCTAAGGAAGGCGCCTGAGAATGTAGGCGATCCCGTCGGCTACTATGTCTTTTTTGCCGATCCCGATGGAAATACGTTAGAGCTGTCATTCGGACAGCGCGTCGGCCTGGAAGCGATCCGAATGGCCGGTCGGAATAAATAAAGCGAATATACGTTAGCAACAGGAGACAGACCCCATCGCGCATGCGTCAATTAACCCTCCTTCACTGCCAATAGTAGTAGGACTATTCTTAAGTTGTTGCTGTTTTTTGCACAATCTGAATAATACGAGCAACACCACGGACGATGACATCCCATGAAAATAGTATCTCTTATGCTGGCAGTGTTGGCGTTTTTTTCTGCGCCTGCCTGGTCCGCTTTTCAGGAGCGGGAATATAATACCTGGTATATGAAAAATGCGGTGCTTTACGATATGACGCAGACCTCGGCAGGTTCTCCCGTCATGGTGAGCGTATTCCAGCCTGGGAGGAAATCCGCTAATTTGCTCGTGTCTTATATTACGGAAGGCCGCTGTGGTGAGAATAATCTACCGCTAAATGTCAATGGTAAAGTGCTGCCCGCCAAATATAATTGTGTCCAGATAGGGCAAAACAGAATTGAGCATTTTTCAGTGGTGGATGCGGAAAGCGTCAATGGCATGGTGATGCATCTGAAATCTGATTTCACTATTCTCCTGCAAAACGATATCAAAATTTGGTCGGCAAATATCAACACGCCAAAATATGGACTCGCGCCGAGATTCTAACTATGCAATGCCCGTCTCACGACAGGCATTTTTTGTTTAATAGAAATCATTTATAAAATAATAATATCATGGTGTTACTAATCAAGATGACGAGTAAGTGGCCCTGTTTTTTTACGTATTTAAATGGAGTGTATGCTAAACGGTACGAAACTGCATAAATAATCCTTTCTGATGTTGTGGATAAAGCTCATTACCAGACTTACGCTTGCTAGCGGCGTTTCAGTTGTTCAGCGCATCTTTATTGGTAAGGAGCAGAAAATGTCACAACGCAATAGTCTGGATTTACTGAGCCGTAAAGAAGGAATGTGTTTGTTAGAGCAAAGCATGGGTTTTGTCTGGCAGGCTGCACTTCGGGCGGTCGCGGTATTAGGCGTCGCAGATCATCTGGTTGAAGGAAAAAAATCCGTCAAGAAACTGGCGAAGGAGTTGAATGTCGACGTTGACTATCTTCATCGAATCATGCGCTTATTGTCCTCTCGTGGAGTTTTCAACGAATTATCTCAAGCTGAATACAGTCTTAGCCCTTCCGCACAATTCCTGTGCTCTGAGCATGAATTTTCCTTGCGTGCGGCGGTGCTCATGCTGACAGACCAAACATTCTGGCAGCCAGCGGCTAAAATGGATGAGATACTGCAAGGCAAACCTGTGTTTAATGAATTATTTGGCAAGCCTTTTTACGACTACTGGCAGCATGACGATAGGGGGGCTGACAGCAACATTTTTCATGCCGGTATGGCCTCTATGTCATCCGTAGAGAATGAAGTCATTGCAGATAGCTATTCGTTCCCTCAAAACGCTGTCGTTGCCGATATCGCCGGTGGGCTGGGTAATTTATTGCTGGCCGTTTTACGTCGAAATCCGACCTTAACAGGGATCCTTTTCGATCAAAAAGACGTGCTTGAGCGGAATCGACTGCACCTGTTAAATGATAATTGTCGATGGGAGACCGTTGAGGGCAGCTTTTTTGAAGCCTGTCCTGTAGCAGACATTTACCTGCTTAAGTATATTTTGATGGACTGGCCTGATGAGAAGTCCATTCAGATACTTCAATGCTGCAGAAATGTAATGAAAGAAAATTCCCGGCTATTAATTTTTGAGCCGCTTATTAAAAAAGAAAACAATGAACAGGGTCGATTTGAAATTGACCTTCTTCTGTTAACAAGCTTTGATGGAGGACGGGCACGAACAGAGTCTGAGTATCAGGCCTTGTTTGAACAGACCAACCTGAAATTGAACAAAATAATAGACACCCGTTCGTATCTGTCGATTCTGGAAGTCGTACCTGCCTGAACTGTTTAAATAATATTCACAGAGCGTGTGTCCGGCATTCCGTTTTACCGTATTCCTGCTACGCTTGTTTGTTGTACCAGGAGCATGATTATGAAAAACAAAGATGAACAAACTGGATTAGTGGGGCTGGCGATTGGGGCCGCCGTTATTGGACTGGTGTCTGCGCAGAAACCGATCCATCGCAACAGTATTGTCGATGAGCTGGTCAGGCTCGGCAGGCAAAAGGGCGACGGTGTAGAAGACGAGGTTTTCGTGAAAGCCGCCGAGCTGGTAAGAAAAGGGGTATAGGCCATGGCTGAGGCTCGTAAAGCGAAATGCCATTGCGGCGCGGTGACGTTTACCGTTGAGCTTACGGATGACCTGAACACCGTGCGGCGCTGCAGCTGTTCCTTTTGTCGCATGCGGGGCGCGGTCGTCGTTTCTGCGCCGTTATCAGGAATTACCGTCACCAAAGGTCAGGATAAACTCACCGAGTACCGCTTCAATACGGGAACGGCACGGCATTTCTTCTGCTCGGTGTGTGGGATTTATACGTTCCATCAGCGACGTTCTAACCCAAACGAATACGGCGTGAATGTCGCCTGTCTTGAAAACGTTTCACCTTTTGATTTTCATGAGATGAAGGTGATGGACGGCGTAAATCATCCCTCAGATGGGGAAAGTGGGGTATTTGGCTATCTCTCATTTCGCGAGAAAGGGGAAGAGCAGGGATGATTGCCGTCTGGCCGCTTTTTAATCAGTATAGTTAACTGCCATCCAGATGGTTTAATAGCGCGCCGAGATGCCCGACAATATCACCAAAATCAAAAATTAACGCCATCCACAGAATAGCTAAAAGGGTAAGTACTGCAAGGGATACACGACTAAACAACGCTGTTATCCTTAGTGACGAAAGGGCTATCACCGAAGTTTAACCAGCTTTCTTTCAACTTACCCTCAACCAACCGCTTTCTGAAGCTGTCTTTTGTGACGAGTTTCAAAAAAACGAGCCCGCATCAGGATGCGGGCCCTGACAATCAGAACTGGTAAACCAGGCCCAGTGCCACGACATCATCCGTACCGATGCCGTTGTTTTTGTAGAAGCTGTCATCTTCATCCAGCAGGTTGATTTTGTAATCAACGTAGGTGGACATGTTTTTGTTGAAGTAGTAGGTCGCGCCAACGTCAGCGTATTTAACCAGATCCTGGTCGCCCTGACCGTTGCCGAGGTCCTTACCTTTAGACTGCAGGTAGGAGAGGGTCGGACGCAGGCCGAAGTCGAACTGATACTGCGCGGTCACCTCAAAGTTTTAAGTTTTGTTCGCCACGGCGTCGGTGTGATTGCCGTACGGGGTCATGTTGCGGGTTTCAGAATACATTGCCGCCAGATAGATATTGTTGGCGTCATATTTCAGGCCCGCAGTCCAGGCATCCGCTTTGTCACCGCCCGCAGTGGTATTCATCATCTGGTCATTGGTACGGTCAGAAGAAGCATAGGCGGCACCCGCACTGATCCCCATGCCGAAGTCATAGGTGGTAGAAATACCGAAACCATCGCCGTTCTCGTGACGCGTGTCGCGACCGTTGTTGGTGCCTTCCTGATTGTTGCTGGCGTCTTCATTCTTGCCCTGATACTGCAGCGCAAAGTTCAGACCCTGCACCAGACCATAGAAGTCGGTGTTACGGTAGGTTGCCACGCCGTTTGCGCGACTGGTCATGAAGTTGTCGGCTTTGGTGTAGGAGTCGCCGCCGAACTCAGGCAGCATATCGGTCCAGCCTTCCACGTCGTACAGTACGCCGTAGTTACGACCGTAATCGAAAGAGCCGTAATCGCCCACTTTCACACCGGCGAAGGCCAGACGCGTCCAGGACTGGTTATCCGATCCTTCGGTATTATTGGCCTGAATGTTGTATTCCCACTGCGCATAGCCGGTCATCATGTCGTTGATCTGGGTTTCGCCTTTGAAGCCCAGACGCATGTAGGTTTGATCCCCGTCAGCGCCTTTGTCGTCGGAGAAATAGTGCAGACCATCTACTTTCCCGTACAGATCCAATTTGTTGCCGTCTTTATTATAAATCTCTGCTGCATGCGTTGCGCCAGCCATTAACAGAGCCGGAATCATCAGGGCCAGTACTTTTCTTTGCATTGTGATATTCCTTTGCAGTTGTTTTTATTTAATTACCTGTTGAACTTTCAGAATGAGAAAGTTGTCCCATGCTAAATCACTCCCGTGTAAGAGTAATAAAATAGAATTGTTACGAACTAAGTAAAATCTAAACCGAATAAATCAGTGGAAATGATCATTGGTTTTATGAATGATTTAAGGTGAAGTATATTAAATTGAAATTATTAATCAGCCGTTAATTAAGGTAGTCTTGACGGCGTTATATGCCTTTAAGATGATTCATCCATAATTAACGTGAATGCTATTAAGGAAACTAAATAGATTTTCATTGATTATTTGGATTTGCCCGGTGTGAATACGCCGGGCTTTTTTTATGGCAAAAAAATGCCCGGACAAGCCGGGCAGAGGCACTAGTCGCTGGTCGGTTTTTCGGCTTTACCCGCCATTTGCGCCAGGAAGTCATAGCGCTTTTGCAGGTCCACAGCGGCATCTTTCCACAGCTGTTCAGCCACTTCCGGCTGCTGCGCGTTAAGACGACGGAACCGTTGTTCCTGCATTAACGTCTCGGACAGGGCATCTGACGGTGGACGAGAGTCCAGCGCCAGCGGTAACTTACCTTCGTCCGCACGGCGCGGGTCGAACCGGTACAGCGGCCAGAAGCCGGTCGCGGTCAGCTGTCGCATCTGATCGTGGCTGAGCGCCAGGTCGTAGCCATGCTCCTCGCAAGGGCTGTAGGCAATAATCAGCGACGGACCCGGGTACGCTTCCGCTTCCTGAATCGCTTTTACCGTCTGGTTAAGCTGGGCACCCAGCGAGATTTGCGCCACGTAAACGTGGCCGTACATCATCATGCTCACGCCGAGATCTTTGCGCGCCTTGCGTTTCCCGTGTTCACCGAATTTTGTTACGGCGCCTAGCGGTGTGGCTTTCGACGCCTGACCGCCGGTATTGGAATAACACTGCGTATCCAGAACCAGAATGTTGACGTTTTCGGTCAGGCTCAACACGTGATCCAGCCCGCCGAAGCCGATATCGTAAGCCCAGCCGTCGCCGCCAATTAGCCAGATCGATTTTTCGACCAGGGCGTCAGCGTCGGTCAGCAGCTGTTCGGTCCCCGCCACGCCCTGTAGCGCACGGCGCAGCTCAGCAACCTGCTCACGACGCGCTTCCGGCGTCGCGTCCGCGTGAAGCGCGTCATTGAGCTCGGCGGGGATCTGTCCGGCGAACTGTTCCAGCAGGCGCATCACGCGCGCGCGGTGCTGGTCAACGGTCAGGCGGAAGCCCAGACCAAACTCGGCGTTGTCCTCAAACAGCGAGTTTGCCCAGGCCGGTCCGCGACCATGCTCATCAGTGGTGTACGGCGTGGAAGGCAAATTGCCGCCATAGATGGACGAACAGCCGGTTGCGTTGGCAATCAACATCCGGTCACCGTACAGCTGGGTAAGCAGCTTGATATACGGCGTTTCACCGCAGCCGGAGCAGGCGCCTGAGTACTCAAACAGCGGCGTGATCAGCTGTGATGTGCGGATATCAATACGTTCCAGCTTGCTACGGTCGATTTCCGGCAGATTCAGGAAGAAGTCGTAATTGACCTTTTCCTCTTCGACGTGCTCCAGGCGCGACATCATATTGATGGCTTTAATTTCAGGATTCTGCCTGTCCTTCGCCGGGCAAACCTCAACGCACAGGTTACAGCCGGTGCAATCTTCCGGCGCGACCTGGAGAACGTATTTCTGTCCGCGCATATCGCGGGATTTCACGTCCAGGGAGTGCAGGCTGGCCGGCGCGGTTTCCATCTCTTCCGGTGATACCACTTTGGCGCGAATGGCCGAGTGCGGGCAGGCCGCGACGCAGTGGTTACACTGGGTGCACAGCTCCTCTTTCCAGATGGGAATTTCTTCGGCGATGTTGCGTTTTTCCCAACGGGTGGTGCCCATCGGCCACGTTCCATCCGGCGGCAGCGCCGAGACGGGCAGGGCGTCGCCCAGACCGGCCAGCATCGCCGCCGTAACGGTTTTCACGAAGTCAGGCGCCGCGTCGGACACCACCGGAGGGCGGTTCGGGCTGGCGGCATTGACCGGCTGCAGCGGCACCTCAAACAGGGATTCGCGGGCCAGCGCCAGCGCCTGCCAGTTTCGCTCGACCAGCTCCTGGCCCTTGCTGCTGTAGCTTTTGGCAATTGCGCCCTGCAGTTCCGCGAGCGCGCTGTCGCCCGGCAGGATATTCGTCAGATGGAAGAAGGCCATCTGCATCACGGTATTAATACGCGCAGCAAGGCCGCATTCGCGGGCAATTTTGGCGGCGTTGACCACATAGAACCGGGCTTTTTTCTGGTTCAGCACCGCCTGCACTTCCTGCGGCAGGCGCGACCAGACCTCATCCGCGCCGTACGGCGTGTTCAGAAGGAAAATACCGCCGGGCTTCAGGCGCTCGGCCATCTGGTATTTATCGATGAACTGCAGCTGGTGACAGCCAACAAAATCAGCCTGAGAAATAAGATACGCCGAGCGGATGGGCTGTTCGCTCACGCGCAGGTGCGAAACGGTCAGGCCGCCGGCTTTCTTGGAGTCATAAACGAAGTACCCCTGGGCGTACCACGGCGTGGAGTTACCGATGATTTTGATGTTGTTTTTGGTCGCGGAGACGCTGCCGTCGCTGCCCAGACCATAGAACAGCGCCTCAAGCCTGGCGGTCGATGGCAGGGTGTTTTCCGGCAACGGCAGGGACAGGTTGGTTACATCGTCATAGATGCCGACGGTAAAGCGCGGCTTCGGCTTCGCTTCGCTGAGCTCGTTAAATACCGCCAGCACGCAGTCCGGCCCGAACTCTTTGGAGGACAAACCGTAGCGCCCCCCGATCGCGCGCGGCAGCGTTTCGCGCTCGCCATTGTTAAAGGCTTCGGCCAGGGCGGTCATCACGTCCAGATAAAGCGGTTCCGCCTGCGCGCCCGGCTCTTTGGTACGATCGAGTACCGCCACAGCGCGCGCGCTTTCAGGCAGAACGGAAAGCAGATGTTTAGCCGAGAACGGACGATAGAGGCGCACCTTAAGCACGCCCACCTTTTCGCCGCGCGTCAGCAGCTCGTCAACCACCTCTTCGCAGGTCCCGATGGCTGACCCCATCAGCACAATCACACGCTCCGCCTGCGGATGGCCGTAGTATTCAAACGGTTTGTATTCACGACCGGTTGCGGCGGCAAAGTCATTCATCGCCTGTTCAACATGATCGTAAACGGCGTTGTACCACGGGTTCGTGGCCTCGCGGGACTGGAAATAGGTATCCGGATTGGCCGACGTTCCGCGAATCACCGGATGTTCCGGGTTCAGGGCCCGGGCGCGATGCGCGTCGATGTCCGCCTGCGGGAGCAGGTTCAGGATAGTCTCGTCGGCCAGCGGGACGATTTTGTTGATCTCGTGAGAGGTGCGGAAACCATCAAAGAAGTGAATAAACGGCACGCGGCTTTTGAGCGTGGCGATATGCGAAATTAAGGCAAAGTCCTGGGCTTCCTGAACGCTGCTGGCGCACAGCATCGCGCAGCCGGTCTGGCGCACGGCCATCACGTCAGAGTGATCGCCAAAGATGGAGAGCGCGTGGGTAGCAACGGTGCGCGCCGCGACGTGCAGAACGAAGGGGGTCAGTTGCCCGGCGAGCTTGTACAGCGTCGGGATCATTAACAACAATCCCTGTGAGGAGGTGAACGACGTGGAAAGCGCACCGGTCTGTAGCGCGCCGTGGACCGTGGCGATCGCGCCGGCCTCGGACTGCATTTCAACCACTCTCGGGACATCGCCCCAGACGTTTTTTAACCCGTTACCCGCCCAGGCGTCCGCCTGCTCAGCCATGGTCGAACTTGGCGTAATCGGGTAGATGGCGATAACTTCACTGGTGCGGAAGGCGACTGAGGCAACTGCACCATTACCGTCAATAGTTTGCATAGGACAACACCCTTACATTGCGCAAAAAATAGGGGTCTGTATTACGGCGACAAACCCTGAATATTATCTGTGTATTCTAGCAAACGGGGGATTTTACGATTTTCGCTTTTGTGTCCTGGGTATTCCCACCATCAATGTGTAGATCAAACTTTTGGCGAAAAAATTGCGAGAAATTGTTTCTGGAGCGCATAAATACGCACTTCCACTCTCGACGGCACGGGACGTGATGCCTATTATGCATAGGTTTCGCATTATTTATGGGGGAGAGAGCATGCGCTCAGCATTTTGGGTAGGGTGTGCCGCACTATTATTGTCGGCATGTAGCAGTGAACCAGTCCAGCAGGCTACGGCCGCTCACGTCGCGCCGGGAATGAAGGCGGCGATGTCCAGTTCAGGTCAGGCCAATTGCGCAATGATTGGCGGTTCGCTGTCCGTCGCCCGACAGCTTGACGGTTCTGCTATTGGTATGTGCGCCTTGCCAAACGGCAAACGCTGCAGTGAGCAGTCGCTTGCCGTGGGAAGCTGCGGTAACTACTGATTATTCTGCACGCTTAAACATCAGCGTTTTATCGGCTGTCGCCAGCGTCAACTGGTCTTCAGTCAGGTCGACCTGCGCCCCTTTGCGCAGCATGTCGCCGATGGCCTGATCCAGCTCATTCAGCTGCGGTTCTGTGCAGAGCTTGCGCGTCATGGCCAGCGTTTTCACCTTAAGCTCGCCTTCGGACAATTTCCCCTGGCCGTTAAAGCGGTTACACATCTGGCCAGAAACGCTGATGTTGTCCACCAGGCTGATATCAGGCAGCGCGTTAAAACTGATTTCTGGTTGCGTTGTCGCGCTCTTCACGGCCTTACCGTTCACATTTTCCAGCACAAAGCGGTGGCTCTTAAGTTGCTCCGGCTGTACGGAGGCTTTACCCGGATTAACGCAGCCGGTAAGGACAAGACTAATAACACTTAACGCGATGAGCTTTTTCATTTTTCTTCTCAAACTATAAATACTGTGAATCTTTTTCCAGTGTAACGATACTCTGCCGGGCGTTAATGGGGTTTATCTGAAAGTGCGAGGATGTACCGGGCAACGCAGCGGTTGCCCGGAATAACGTCAATGCGATTTAAACCCTGCAGCCGTCATCAGCATACGGAAGAGCATGCTGACCGCAGCCAGCGCCAGCACGCTGCCGCCCCAGATAATGGCCAGCCACAGTAATCTTTTCCAGACCGGTTGTTGCATCAGTGATAACCCTCCCCATGCTGAACTTTGCCGCGAAATACATAGTAGCTCCAGAAGGTGTAGACCAGAATGACGGGAACGATCAACAGCGCGCCCACAAGCATAAAGCCCTGGCTTTGCGTCGGTGCGGCGGCCTGCCACAGGGTGATCGACGGCGGAATAATATGCGGCCAGATGCTGATCCCAAGCCCGCTAAAGCCGAGGAAGATCAGCCCCAGCGTCAGGATAAACGGTCGGCTATGGCTGTCGGGATTATTCAGGCAGCGCCACTGGTACAGGCTAAACATCACCACCAGCGCCGGGACCGGCAGCAGATAAAACAGGTTTGGCAGCGTAAACCAGCGCGCAGCGATGGCCGGTTGCGCCAGCGGCGTCCAGAGGCTGATCGCCGCAATAAACGCCAGCAGCATGATTAATAGCGTTTTAGATACCTCACGCATCCGCTGCTGCAGCGCGTTTTCGCTTTTCATCACCAGCCAGGTAGCGCCTAACAGCGCATAGGCCACCACCAGCCCCGCGCCGCAAAACAGGTTAAACGCGGTAAACCAGTCAAAGGGGCCGCCGGTGTAGGCCCGGCCGGTGACGGAAAAGCCGTTAATGACGGCACCTACCGTCACGCCCTGGGTAAACGTCGCCAGAATCGAACCGCCAATAAAGGCCTTATCCCAGAACGGGCGGTGCGCAGGCGTGGCCTTAAAGCGAAACTCAAACGCCACGCCGCGGAAAATAAGTCCGATCAGCATTAATGTGAGCGGAATGGTCAGGGCATCAACGATCACCGCATAGGCCAGCGGGAATGCGCCGAACAGGGCGGCACCGCCCAGCACCAGCCAGGTTTCATTTCCGTCCCATACCGGCGCGACGCTGTTGACCATCACGTCGCGATCGTCGGCGTTCTGCGTGGCCGGGAACAGAATGCCGATCCCGAGATCAAAACCGTCCATGACGATATACATCAGCGTGGCAAAGACGATAATGACGAACCAGATAATGGAAAGATCGATACCCATTATGGCTGCTCCTTATGTTCAGCTGTAACGGCAGAAAGTGGGCGGGCAGGACGTCCGTCGGACTCGGTGGCGAAAGACTCATGCGGCTGTGGGCCTTTTCGGATGAGGCGCACCATATAGCTGTAACCCACGCCGAATACCGAGGTGTAGACGACGAAGAAGGCCAGCAGGCTTACGCTCATGTGCAGGTCACCGTGGGCGGAAACCGCATCTTTCGTTCGCTGGAGCCCATACACTACCCACGGCTGGCGGCCCACTTCGGTGGTGATCCACCCGGCCAGAATGGCAATCAGCCCGGATGGCCCCATCAACAGCGCAAACCACAGGAAAGGGCGCGACGAATACACGCGCTTTTTGTAGCGCAGCCAGAGTGCCGCCACCCCAAGCAGCAGCATCAGCATGCCCAGGCCCGCCATAATACGAAACGACCAGAAGACGATGGTGGAATTCGGACGGTCTTCCTTCGGAAACTCTTTCAGCGCCGGAACCTGTTTATCCAGGCTGTGCGTCAGAATAAGGCTGCCGAGGGCGGGGATCGCCAGCCCAAAGCGGGTGCGCTCCTGCTCCATATCCGGCCAGCCAAACAGCAGCAGCGGGGTAGGTTCACCCGGCGGATTTTCCCAGTGGCCTTCAATGGCGGCAATCTTGGCGGGCTGGTGCTTTAAGGTGTTCAACCCGTGCATATCGCCAACCAGGGCCTGAATGGGGGCGACAATCAGCGTCATCCACAGCGCCATCGAAAACATCGCCCGGATGGCGGGGGTATTATTCCCGCGCAGCAGATGCCATGCCGCGGATGCGCCCACAAACAGGGCGCTGCTCAGGAAGGCGGCAATCGACATATGCAGCAGGCGGTAAGGGAAGGAGGGGTTAAATACCACGGCAAACCAGTCCACCGGGACGACCTGACCGTTGACGATCTCATAGCCCTGCGGGGTCTGCATCCAGCTGTTCGAAGAGAGGATCCAGAAGGTGGAGATAATGGTGCCCAGCGCCACCATGCAGGTTGAGAAAAAGTGCAGACCCGGCCCGACCTTGTTCCAGCCGAACAGCATCACGCCGAGGAACCCGGCTTCGAGGAAGAAGGCGGTAAGCACTTCATAGGTCAGCAGCGGGCCGGTAATGCTGCCCGCAAACTGCGAAAAGCCGCTCCAGTTGGTGCCAAACTGGTAGGCCATCACCAGCCCGGAGACCACGCCCATGCCAAAGTTGACGGCGAAAATCTTCGACCAGAAATGGTACAGCGAACGCCAGACCGGATTTTTTGTTTTCAGCCACAGCCCTTCGAGCACGGCAAGATAGCTTGCCAGGCCGATGGTGATGGCCGGGAAAATAATGTGAAAGGATACGGTAAAGGCAAACTGTATCCGTGCAAGGTGAAAAGCATCCAAACCAAACATGCAAAACTCCGCGATGTAATTATGTCGATGCCATTCTAAGCCGCGCCAGCTCTGGGTTGCAGAAACAGACCCGGCCTATTTACCTATAACAGTTTGCCCACCGTACAGCCTCTTCACCATAATCCCCCCAAAACCCTTCCCCAAAACTGATTATTTATTGAGCGGAAATAAACGTCCATTTATCCTCGCGTTCTATCCTTAAATTTAACTTCAGGATATCCGATAAGCGCTGCGCGGTGACTATGGCCAGCAATAGCGCATTAATTGCTCAAGGTGACTCATGCTTTTTGGCATGCTCGAAAATACCAACGGCATCGCGGCGTTCTTTGGTGCTGTAGTCACTGCCGTACAGCAAAAAACAAACTATACAGCAGTTCAGTATCGTTATGAGCAATATAACATCGGCGGACACTGGTACACGGCATGGGTGGCGTAATGACGAAGTAATCTGGTATGTTTAAAAAATATGGCCCATTAGATATGTGGGGTAAATATAACCCGGTGAAGGTGGCTAAATTCTCGGTGGAGGAGTTCGAGTTATATTACATTGCAAAACCACCAGGGATGAATATTGTTTTTCTGAAACATGATAATGGGAATGATTGGTATCTGTGGCTAAAAGCACTTTCTCCTGAAACGCTAAAAATTTCCTTTTACCCGGGCTGGAAAGAAATTGTTCATTTTTTTATGATGCTAGCGCAATTTTCCCGATTAATCAGATTGTCGTTGAAATCGAAACCGAGAATGTACTTGATGAGTTTACCGTCGCTGGCGAAAAAGCATTAGGTGGTGCATTTCTTTTTGATGGAGGGTATCGCCGCCCCTGCGGATTACGTGGATGAAGCTCAGCGCAAAAACAAGAGTTACTTGTCTCAGGCGAATAACATGATTACAACACTTCAGGATGCTGTTGATCTGGATATGGCAACTGGAGAGGAGGCAAGCATTACTGCTTGAGTGGAAAAAACACCGTGTCTTGTTGAGTCGTGTTGATGCCGGTAAGGCTCCTGATATTAACTGGCCTCAGTCACCTTGATGTTATTGGATATATTACGATTCAGTATGTTATAATCATACCCATTGAATATCATAGGGTAGGTTTGAACATGTCATCAAAGAAAGCAAGGGTAGCTTTAGTTTCATTTTTATTATCTTCATACCGATTTTTTAAGCGAAGTGGTCATTCTTTTGACAGAATCGGTCTTGATGAAAAAGTAGAGAGTATAGTCATTTTTTCTACAACTGCCCTTGGGGACTTCATGTTCAATACACCAGCGATTTTATCTCTGAAATCAAGGTTTCCCTCTGCTCGAATAACATTAGTTTCAAGCCACAAGAACAGAAACTTGGTTGAGTGTTCTCCTTGGTTTGAACGAGTAATTTTTTGGGACCAAAAAGTTAAAACAGCCTCAAAGATTGTGCGATTGTTAAAAACGGATACTCCAGATATTGCCGTTATTCTTCATTCGAAAAGCCCCTACGATGTACTTATTGCAACTCTGTCAGGTGCGAAATACATATTTAAAGATGCATATAACGAAAGTGATCTTGCAATGAGGCGTTTTGTAACTTCATTGTCCGGGGTTGAGTTTAACGGGCATTTAATTGAAAGAAAAATGTCCTTAATCAAACCAATGGGCTGTGATGTGGAAAATATAGAAATGAAAATACCTTTTTCATTCGAAGCAAAAAGCAAAAAGAACGCCACCATTATTGGGTTCCAGCTTGGAGCATCTGATATCCAAAGACAGTGGCCCGTTCTTAGATTCAATGAACTTGCAAAGTTATTAATCAACTCTGGACATAATGTTGAAATTGTATTGATTGGTTCTCCAAATGAAGTGGAGATTTCCAAAAAATTTATGGAGGGTATGACGGAAGCTGAAAGGCAGTCTATTAATGATTGTGTCGGAAAGGTTTCTTTGAAGGAGCTTGTTGAAACCATTTCCGGTTTTGACTTGCTAGTGACAGGTGATACGGGGCCATTGCATCTTGCCGTAGCGCTAAAGGTTAAAACAATAAGTTTGTTTGTGACAGCGAACCCTGCGTACACCGGCCCTCTTCAAGATCCTCATCTGCATAAGATTATACGTGTTAACAACAATGATGACCTCATGACTTCCGCCCAGCCCATGAGTATAATCGGCGCCAGTGAAGTCATGGCAGCAATCAGTGAAGCTATTTACGAGTGGTGACTTTGTGAATGTATATGCAGCGCTAATTATATCTTAGTGTTTTTTACATGCCATTCGTTCTCTGGCAGTAAAAAATAAACACAAGCAACTTAAAATAGAATTGTTCATCGGCCCTATGTTTGCAATGCTCGTTTCTGTGTATTGCTATCATGAGCCGTCAATTTAGACCCTCTACCAGAAAACGTGGTATTGGGCCTTGGCCTGAGGTTTTTGCATTTCTGCTCTCCCGTTTGCCATTCTTATCATATTCGTCAACGTGGTGAGGGGATTTAAAAAAGACAATTCCTGCTAATAATGATCATTTCAAATATCGTAACAACCAAACACCCCGGATGATTACCGGGGAATATCCTCTCCCAAAACGATTTTTATCTGCTTGATTTAAAGAACTTTATCTTTAGCCGTTTTGCAACCAGATAATGTGAGTGTTGTTTATCTTGCTGATTTAAATGGATAATTTTGAAATCTTTTTATCTCCATCCGTGCAAGGTGAAAAGCATCCAAACCAAACATGCAAAACTCCGCGATGTAATTATGTCGATGCCATTCTAAGCCGCGCCAGAACTGGGTTGCAGAAACAGACCCGGCCTATTTACCTATAACAGTTTGCCAGGGTAATACTTATAGATGTGCTTAAAGTCCACTTTCCGCTGATGACTTTGCTCGAGTAATTGCTCCGGCATTAAATATGGGGTGCTCGTAGCGATCGGTTACGTCACTCACGCGGTAAATTTTCCATTTTCCATCTTCACGACGCATATAGACTTCAAGATTAAGAAACCCGCCGTCCTCAATGCCAATCCGGACAGGAAGAACTTCGCCATTCATGAATTGATGCGATACACCAACCCTAGCCCCTTCACCCAGGATGGATCATAGTCCTGAACGTAAGCGAAATAATCTGATCCCACGATTTCCTGTTCAGGAATAGACTCTATCTCGTTAAGTCGGGACAGTGTATCAGCTGCAACAAACTCACTAAGCTGAGGATATTCACCATCACTTTCTGCAAAAAACGTCAGATATGTTGAATAAAATTCTTCCGCCCGTTCGGCAGCATTCTGCTGAGGTACACACGTACAAGCTGATAATAATAACGGCAAACTAATTATAATCCTCCTCATCATCGACTCATCCTGTAAATCTTATAGGCTGGTTGCGCGTGGCGGTAACCCGGCCCGGGGTACATGCTGAGCTGGGTAAAATCTGAGATCCAGCGATTATGGCACGACGTGTAAACTTCGCGCATTCGTTATGGGAATGTCCGAGCGCATGCGAGCGGAGGTAAGAAACAGCCGCGTCTTTATTCCAACTCATTCATAGTTCCTTTATGTAAAGTAAGATCGAAATGCTTGCGTAAGCAACACAAGTAGAAGAGTGTTCATTAGCCTGTTGTTAATACTCTGTGGTTCGACAGATGAGTAGGCAAAAAATGTTATTGATTGTATTGATATTTCATTGGGTTATGTAAGCATGGCTGGGATTGTTAATATCAATGTTTAAATCTTGAATGAGCTTCAGAGAATAAAAACATTCTTTTTATGAATCTCCCGCATAAAACCGCTTGCTTTGTCGTCAACGCCGTGCGTTAATGGTCTTCTGGTTTTGAGTCCAAATAAATATCTGACGTAGTTTTATAAAGCAGTTCTCATCACGTTGTGCCTCTCCGCAGCCTCTCTTGGGTCTTTATCTACTTTCCGATTCGTTTTGTTTAAAACCATTATTGCCCAATCGGCCCATTAGTAATTTACGTTTTACGTGTCAGGAGAATCCTATGACTTCTTATATCCATTTTCGCTGCCCATGCTGTCATGGCTCGCAGTACCGTACCTCAGTCTTTGATGTGTCTGAGAAAAACCCACTCGGCGCGAAATGCATCTTTTGCAAATCGTCGATGATTACGCTCGATCACCTTGACGCCGCGCGCCAGGCGCAAAGCCACGTCACCGAGTACCGTAAGTAATCCATCTTCCAGACTATAACAGTTAGCTAAATCTTCTCTTTTTCTCCTGCTGATATACACTGTCGGCAATAAGGAGAATCTGATGAAAAAATACCAGCGTCTGGCGCAACAAATTATCTCGCAGATTGAGCTTGGCGTATGGCTGCCGGGCGATAAGCTGCCTTCGCTGCGAGAGCAGGTGGCGAGCAGCGGCATGAGTTTTATGACCGTTGGCCACGCGTATCAGATGCTGGAAAGCCAGGGGCGCATTGTCGCCAGACCGCAGTCGGGCTATTACGTTGCCTCGCGCCCGACCGCACAACAGCCTGCGCCACCCGCTCAGGTGATGCGTGACGAAGCGGTGGATATTAACACCTACATCTTCGACGTCTTACAGGCCAGCCGCGACCCGTCCGTTGTTCCTTTTGCCTCCGCGTTTCCCGATCCGCGGCTTTTCCCGCTGCAGCAGCTCAACCGCTCTCTGGCGAACGTCAGCAAAACCGCGACGGCGATGAGCGTAATTGAGAACCTGCCGCCGGGTAACGTCGATCTTCGCCACGCCATTGCCCGTCGCTACGCGCAGCAGGGGATGAACATCTCTCCGGAAGAGATCGTGATCACCGCGGGCGCGCTCGAAGCGCTCAATCTCAGCCTGCAGGCGGTCACCGAGCCGGGCGACTGGGTGATCGTCGAAAACCCCTGTTTCTACGGCGCGCTGCAGGCGCTGGAGCGCCTCAAGCTCAAAGCCTTATCGATTGCGACGGATGTTCGCGAGGGGATTGACCTGAATGCCCTCGAACAGGCGCTGAATGACTATCCGGTTAAAGCCTGCTGGATCATGACCAACAGCCAGAACCCGCTCGGCTTCACGCTAAGCGCGGAGAAAAAAGCGCGGCTCGTCGCGCTATTAACGCAGCACAATGTCCCCCTGATTGAAGATGACGTTTACAGCGAGCTCTATTTTGGCCGCGAAAAGCCGCTCCCGGCGAAAGCCTGGGATCGTCAGGACATGACGCTGCACTGCTCGTCCTTTTCAAAATGTCTGGTGGCCGGTTTTCGCATCGGCTGGGTGGCGGCAGGAAAACACGCGCGACGGATCCAGCAGCTGCAGCTGATGAGCACGCTCTCCACCAGCTCTCCCGTGCAGCTGGCGCTGGTGGATTACCTGGCGACGAAGCGCTACGACGCCCATCTGCGCCGTCTGCGGCGTACGCTGGCCGAGCGAAAGCAGCAGGCCTGGCAGTCACTTCTGCGCCATATGCCTGCCGGGGTCAAAATCCACCATAACGACAGCGGCTACTTTTTATGGCTGGAGCTTCCGGCGCAGCTCGACGCGGGGCTGCTGAGCGAAAAAGCCTTAACGCACCACATCAGCATCGCCCCCGGGAAGATGTTTTCCACATCTGACGCGTGGACGCCGTTCTTTCGTTTTAATACCTCATGGGCCTGGGGAGAGCGAGAAGAGCAGGCGGTTATTCAGTTAGGGAAATTAATTAGCACGATGCTGGAATAATGTTTTCTGCGTTATTTAAATAATCAATTCTTATCCTGATCACGGCGCTGCGATTATTTCGCGGCGCCCTGTCATAGGAAATCTGCATACCGTCTCTCGCGGCTAACTCCTTGTCTATAATCCAGTTAACGGGGAATGCGCCCTCGGTCACACCTTGATGAAATTTCCTGAAGCCGTACGGTGCGGCGCATTTGCGCGGTCTACGTTTAATAAGGGAGATATTTTTACGGCACGGCTGCCGCTAAATTTCATTGCGACAGGAGTACTCTTATGAGCAAAAAATTTGCCCGCAGCAGCCTGTGCGCGCTCGGCATGACTATCATGACAGCGCACGCCGCAGAACCCCCCAAAGCCATTGGCGACGGGGAAGGTCGGCTGGATATTATCGCCTGGCCAGGATACATCGAACGCGGACAGACGGATAAAAACTATGACTGGGTCACCCAGTTTGAAAAAGAGACCGGGTGTGCGGTCAACGTCAAAACGGCGGCCACGTCGGATGAAATGGTCAGCCTGATGGCGAAAGGGGGATATGACCTGGTCACCGCCTCAGGTGACGCCTCCCTGCGCCTGATTATGGGCAAACGCGTTCAGCCCATTAACCCCGACCTTATCCCGAACTGGAAAACCCTCGACGCACGCATCGTGAAAGGGGAATGGTTTAACGTCGGCGGGAAAGTCTACGGCACGCCGTACCAGTGGGGGCCAAACCTGCTGATGTACAACACCAAAACCTTCCCGACCCCACCGGACAGCTGGAGCGTGGTCTTTACCAAACAGGATCTGCCGGACGGGAAAACCAACCAGGGACGCGTGCAGGCCTATGACGGCCCGATTTATATCGCCGACGCCGCGCTGTTCGTCAAAGCCACGCAGCCGCAGCTGGGCATCAAATACCCATACCAGCTCACCGAAGCACAGTATGCCGCGGTGCTCAAGGTGCTTCGCGACCAGCACGCGCTGATCCACCGCTACTGGCATGACACCACCGTCCAGATGAGCGATTTTAAAAATGAAGGCGTCGTGGCCTCCAGCGCCTGGCCGTATCAGGCAAATGCGCTGAAAGGGGAAAACCAGCCCATCGCCACCGTCTTCCCAAAAGAGGGGGTGACCGGCTGGGCGGACACCACCATGCTGCACGCGCAGGCAAAACACCCGATGTGCGCCTACAAATGGATGAACTGGTCGCTGACGCCGAAAGTGCAGGGCGATCTGGCCGCATGGTTTGGCTCTCTGCCCGTGGTGCCGGAAGGGTGTAAGGCCAGCACGCTTTTGGGCGAGAAAGGCTGTGAAACAAACGGGTATAACGAGTTCGACAAAATCATGTTCTGGAAAACCCCCATCGCCGAAGGCGGCAAATTTGTGCCTTACAGCCGCTGGACGCAGGATTACATCGCCATCATGGGCGGTCGTTAATTTCCCGGGAGCAGAACATGACGTACGCGGTAGAGTTTAACAATGTTTCCCGCCTGTACGGCGACGTCCGGGCGGTGGATGGGGTCACCATTGCGATTCGTGACGGAGAATTTTTCTCCATGCTGGGGCCTTCGGGCTCCGGCAAAACCACCTGCCTGCGTCTGATAGCGGGTTTTGAACAGCTGTCAGGCGGCACGATTTCTATCTTCGGCAAAGAGGCGAGCGAACTGCCCCCCTGGGAGCGGGATGTGAACACCGTTTTTCAGGACTACGCGCTGTTCCCGCATATGTCTATCCTCGACAACGTAGCCTACGGGCTGATGGTCAAAGGCGTCGACAAGAAAAAACGCCACGCGCAGGCCCGCGATGCCCTGGAAAAAGTGGGCCTGAGCTTCGCCGTTGCCCGCAAGCCTTCACAACTTTCCGGCGGCCAGCGCCAGCGCGTCGCCATCGCTCGCGCGCTGGTCAATGAACCGCGCGTCCTGCTGCTGGACGAACCCTTGGGCGCGCTCGATCTTAAGCTGCGCGAACAGATGCAGTTCGAGCTGAAGAAGCTTCAGCAGGAGCTCGGCATCACCTTTATTTTTGTCACCCACGATCAGGGCGAAGCGCTTTCCATGTCGGACCGGGTGGCGGTATTTAATAACGGGCGCATCGAGCAGGTGGATACCCCACGCGATCTCTACATGCGTCCGCGCACGCCGTTTGTCGCCGGTTTTGTCGGCACGTCCAACGTCTTTGATGCCGGTCTCGCACAGAAACTGTGCGGCATGGAGGGCTGCTATTCCCTTCGCCCGGAACATATTCGCCTGAATGAGGGTGGAGACGTTCAGGTTCACGGCGTCGTGCAGGCCGTTCAGTATCAGGGGGCGGCTACGCGCCTCGAGCTGAAGCTGGCCGATGGCGCTAAGCTGCTGGTGAGCCAGGCTAATTTCAGTGACGCCTTGTCGCCGAGCGGCGTAGCGCCGGGGCAGTCCGTCATGGCCTCGTGGTCGCGCGAGGCCATGATCCGCCTGCACGAGGAGAGGTGAAATGGCGACAAGCGTTGCGCATTCTCCCGCCTCGCGCGGCCGCCTGAGCCGCCTGACCGCGCTGTTCTGGCGTAAGCCGTCGCTCGGCCTGTTCCTGCTTCTGCTTGCGCCGCTGATGTGGTTTGGCATCGTCTATTTAGGATCGCTTCTGACCCTGCTGTGGCAGGGGTTTTACACCTTTGACGATTTCACCATGGCGGTCACGCCGGACCTGACCCTGGCGAACATTCAGGCGCTTTTCAACCCGGCAAACTACGACATCATCCTGCGCACGCTAACGATGGCGATTGCGGTGACCATTGCCAGCGCCATCCTCGCCTTCCCGATGGCCTGGTACATGGCGCGATACACCCGCGGCAAGTGGAAAGCGTTTTTCTATATCGCCGTGATGCTGCCCATGTGGGCGAGCTACATCGTTAAAGCCTACGCCTGGACGCTGCTGCTGGCGAAGGACGGCGTGGCGCAGTGGTTTCTCAATCATATGGGGCTGGAGCCGATCCTGACCTCACTCCTGACGCTCCCGGCGATTGGCGGAAACACCTTGTCCACCTCCGGGCTGGGACGGTTTCTGGTCTTCGTCTATATTTGGCTGCCGTTTATGATCCTGCCCGTCCAGGCGGCGCTGGAACGCCTGCCGGCCTCGCTGCTGCAGGCCTCCGCTGACCTCGGGGCTCGTCCTCGTCAGACCTTTCGCTATGTGGTTCTGCCGCTGGCCATCCCGGGCATTGCGGCGGGTTCAATCTTCACCTTTTCCCTGACGCTGGGGGATTTCATCGTTCCGCAGCTGGTGGGGCCGCCGGGCTACTTCATCGGGAACATGGTCTATTCCCAGCAGGGTGCGATTGGCAACATGCCCATGGCCGCCGCCTTCACGCTGGTGCCCATCGTGCTGATTTCGCTTTATCTGGCGTTCGTGAAACGTCTGGGAGCCTTCGATGCACTCTGAACGCGCACCGCTGTTCCTGAAAGTGGCAGCATGGGGGGGCGTGATCTTCCTGCACTTCCCGCTGCTGATTATCGCGATCTATGCCTTTAATACCGAGGACGCTGCCTTCAGCTTCCCGCCGCAGGGGCTGACGCTGAAGTGGTTTAGCGTGGCGGCGGGGCGCGGCGATATCATTGAATCGGTGACGTTGTCACTTCAGATTGCGGCGCTCTCCACCACGATTGCCCTCGTGCTTGGCACGCTTGCTGCAGCGGCGCTGTGGCGAAGCGAGTTTTTTGGCAAGAATGCGATCTCGCTGCTGCTGCTGTTGCCGATTGCGCTACCGGGGATCATCACCGGCCTGGCGCTGCTGACGGCGTTCAAAACGATCGATCTTGAGCCGGGTTTTTTCACCATCGTCGTTGGTCACGCCACCTTCTGCGTGGTGGTGGTATTTAACAACGTGATTGCCCGGTTCAGACGCACCTCCTGGAGCCTGGTGGAAGCGTCGATGGATCTCGGGGCCGACGGGTGGCAAACCTTCCGCTACGTGGTGCTGCCCAATCTGGGCTCGGCGCTGCTGGCCGGGGGAATGCTGGCGTTTGCCCTGTCGTTTGACGAGATAATCGTCACAACGTTTACGGCGGGACACGAGCGCACGTTACCGCTGTGGTTGCTCAACCAGCTCGGCCGTCCGCGCGACGTGCCGGTCACCAACGTGGTTGCACTGCTGGTGATGCTGGTGACAACGTTCCCCATTCTGGGAGCCTGGTGGCTAACCCGCGACGGCGAGAACATCGCCGGCAGCGGGAAATAACGGTGAATTCAACAGGAAAATGCTATGCAAACACAACTGCTGATAGAGGGAAAACTGGTAACCGGAGAGGGAGAAAAACAGCCGGTCTATAACCCGGCCACCGGAGAGCGCCTGCTGGAGATTGCTGAGGCGTCGGCGGCGCAGGTCGACGCGGCGGTTCTGGCGGCCGACCGTGCTTTTGTGGAGTGGGGGCAAACCACGCCGAAGACGCGCGCCGAGTGCCTGCTGAAGCTGGCGGATGCGATTGAAGCGCACGGCGAGGAGTTTGCCCGGCTCGAATCCCTCAACTGCGGCAAGCCGCTGCACTGCGCGCTGGGCGATGAAATTCCGGCGGTGGTCGACGTTTTCCGTTTCTTTGCCGGGGCCGCCCGCTGCCTGAACGGCCTGGCCGCCGGGGAGTACCTTGATGGCCACACGTCGATGATCCGCCGCGATCCGGTGGGGGTGGTGGCCTCTATTGCCCCCTGGAACTACCCGCTGATGATGGCCGCGTGGAAACTGGCGCCCGCGCTGGCGGCAGGGAACTGCGTGGTGATTAAACCCTCAGAGATCACGCCGCTGACCGCGCTGAAGCTGGGCGAGCTGGCAAAAGATATCTTCCCGGCGGGCGTCCTGAACGTCCTGTTTGGTCGCGGGAAAACGGTCGGCGACCCGCTTACCGGACATGAAAAAGTGCGTATGGTCTCGCTGACCGGTTCAATTGCGACCGGGGAGCACATCATCGGCCATACGGCGTCCTCCATTAAACGCACCCACATGGAGCTGGGCGGTAAAGCGCCGGTGATCGTCTTTGATGATGCCGACCTTGATGCGGTGGTCGAAGGGGTGCGGACGTTTGGTTTCTACAATGCCGGACAGGACTGTACGGCGGCCTGCCGCATTTATGCCCAGAAGGGCATTTATGCCGCGCTGGTGGAAAAGCTGGGCGCAGCGGTCGCCAGCCTCAACATGGGCGCGCCGGAAGATGCCGCGACGGAACTGGGGCCGCTCAGCTCGGCGGCCCATCTTTCGCGCGTCTGCCAGGCCGTCGATGAGGCGAAAGCGCTCGATCATATCCGCGTGGTCACGGGCGGAAGCAAAGGCGAGGGGGCGGGCTACTACTTCCAGCCAACCCTGCTGGCGGGGGCAAAACAGGACGACGCCATCGTTCAGCGCGAGGTGTTTGGCCCGGTGGTGAGCGTCACCGAGTTTGACGACGAGGCGCAGGTGCTGGCCTGGGCGAACGATTCGCAGTATGGCCTGGCGTCATCGGTCTGGACCCAGGACGTGGGGCGCGCCCACCGCCTGAGCGCGCGCCTGCAGTACGGCTGCACCTGGGTGAATACCCATTTTATGCTGGTGAGCGAGATGCCGCACGGCGGCATGAAATTATCCGGCTACGGCAAAGATATGTCGGTCTACGGGCTTGAGGACTATACGGTCGTGCGGCACGTCATGATCAAACACTAAGCCCGCCCTGCCTGGCCGCACGCGCGGCCAGGCGTTCGCCAGCCCGCCATACGTGTTAAGCAAACTACTCAGTTGTTATTAGCCATGCACTTTAAGTGGTTATTCTGTAACGAAAAAACTTGATCTGTATCAACATATGACGCATATTGCGTGCGGTTATTTTTTCGGCTCTGGTGTACAGAATGACGTTGTATCAAAAGATGTTGGTTTTTTACGCAATCATGGCTGCCATCTGCGCATTAATTACCTGGTTCCTCTCCAAAGACCGCAAACGTATCCGCCTGCTCAGCGCTTTTCTGGTGGGGTCAACCTGGCCAATGAGCTTTCCGGTTGCGCTGCTGGTCTCGCTTTTCTGAAGCACGCTTCCATTTTTAAAAGATGAATATGGCATTCCAGCTACGGTAACTGTATAAATAAACAGTGCATCGTAAAAGGAGTGCTTATGAACAGTTTTTACTCGCAGCAGGCCAGTTGCAACGTGCGCTGGCATGATCTGCCCGGCACCGGCGATCCCGTGGTGTTCATTCACGGGCTGGGCTGCGCCTCTTCCTATGAATATCCCCGCGTCGTTCATGACCCGCTGTTTGGCGCGCGCAGAGCGATTCTCATCGACTTGCCCGGCAGCGGCTACAGCGACAGGCCTGAGCACTACGGCTATAAAACCACCGACCAGGCGCGCGTTGTCGCGGAACTGATTAACCACCTTAAGCTGGATGCCTTCTGGCTATACGGCCACAGCATGGGCGGCAGTATTGCTATCGAAACGGCGGGGCTGCTGACAGGGCGCGTGAAGGGGCTGATGGTGTCGGAACCGAATTTTCATGCGGGTGGGGGAATGTTCAGCCGGTCTATTGCAGCGCAAACCGAGCAACAGTTTGTGACGCAGGGCTATGACGCCATGCTCGGTGCAGAAAAAACGGCGTGGGCGGGGTGCCTGCAGAGCAATGCGCCGCATGCCGTCTGGCGCGGAGCAAAGAGCCTGGTTGAGGGTGTAATGCCAGTGTGGGAAACGCAATTCCTGTCGCTCACGTGCCCGGTGACGCTAATCTTCGGCGAACATTCTCTGCCTGACGACGATGTTGATAATCTGTAGCAGAAAGGCGTTGAGGTAAAAATTATCCCTGCGGCGGGGCATTCTATGTCGTGGGAGAATCCGTCAGCACTGGCACAGACGTTAGCCGGGTGTATGGCAACGTGCATTCTGTGAGTTCCGCCCGGCGGCGCTACGCTTGCACGGGCCTACGATGAATTGTGCAATGTATTGATATTATGGCGGAATGTAGGCCGGGTAAGCGCAGCGCCACCCGGCAAGAAAGGCTACATTATTAAAGCCCGCAGTGCCCGACGCGCGTCATGCTGAACATCCTGCGGATGCTGGTAATCGATGTTCTCGATCGCGCGGCTATAGAGCGCAACCAGCCAGTCGTAAACGTACGCGGTGGCCGCATGCACAGGCTGTTCCCCCAGGCGTGTCAAACGCGGCTCGCCGCTGCTGACCACCGGCGTGACGAAGATGGCCTGGCCCTTGCGAACGCGGCTTGCCGGACGTGCCGTCACGGGCGTCTGGTCGTAACCCAGCCAGCCAATGAAATTGCCCATCACGGCATGCAGTTGTGCAGCGCTGCTTTTGTCCGCTTCGACAATACGCTGCAGCTGCTGAGGCAGATCAAGCCGGTAGCTGGTGACCACCAGCACGTCCGCGATTTGCTGTAACACCGCAGGTTCCAGCCCGAGACGGGCGGCCGTGGCCTCATTGCGGCTCCACTGGCGCAGATGGTTGATCCAGACCCGGTGCGCGAGACGCGCTTTGTCTTTTGTCTGGAACAGGCCGGTGCTTTCCTGCGCACTCTCGGCAAACAGGTCAATGGTGTCCGTAAACAGCCCGTTCACCTGCTCCTCGCGAGGCTGCTGAACGGCGAGCAGCGTTTCAAAAGCTTTCAGCGGCGGCAAAAGACCTTCAAGCAGTTCGCCGTGGCGGGCGGCGCTGCTCTGCAGCATGCGCACCATGTTTTCGGCCTGAGCGCGTCTTGTCCCCGGCTCCTCAACCAGCGGCGCCAGATAGCTATGCATCAGCGACGTAAGCTCCTGGCGCAGCAAGGCGTTCAGCGTGCCGAGACGCTTCTGTCGCTGGGCGGGTAGCGTGGCCTGAGACAGCCACTCGACGACGCGCTGCATGCTGTGGCTGTCCAGCGCCTGCAGCGTGCCCCAGCGTAGCCCCGGCTTTCCGAGCAGGTGCTGTACGGCCTCATCAAGATTTTGCCGGGTGGTAAAGCGGGCGTCGTGTGGGGTAATCGCCCACACCAGCCCCGGCAGGGCCGATTCCTCAGCAGGCTGCGTCTCCTTCACCCAGTTCATCAGCACTTTTGCTTTTTTGGCCGTCTGTTCGTGCTGCGCCGTCGCGTTGCAAATCACCAGCACATCCGGCTGAAGCTGCTGACGGTAATGCTCAAGCAGCCACTGGGATTTTGCCTGGCGCAGCGGGTCGGCTCGGTTATCTTCAAACACCGGAATATCAATAATGTCGACGCGGTCCAGCGCGCCGTTCTCAACCGGCAGTACCAGCTCGCGGGTCAGTAAGGCCAGCACGTCGACCGGGAGGCTGATGGCGTTAAGCATCTCACCGCCGTTCAGCGGATGAAGCAGCGTCTCCTGCGCGTCCTGAAGATCTAACGTGCCGTCGTGCGTCAGGAACCCTTCACCCGGCAGCCCAAAGCTGTCCACCAGCAGGCTAAGCGGGGCAGCAAGCTCGCTGGCATGGCTGGTCTGATGCAGCACGTGGGCCAGTTTTAACCACTGCTGGGTCAGCTCCTGCTGCTCCCCCCACAGCAGCGACCATACGCTGGCCCGCGTGCTGAGATCGAGTGATGGCACCAGCTGGGCAAACGCGTGCCAAAGGGCATCATCAATTTGCTGCTTAGCGGCGGGGACGGTGCTCTGCCAGAAGCGGGCAATGGCACCCACCTCCTGCGCCGTGATGCCGGGCACGCCCTGCGGCTGGCGCAGCCCGCGCCATTTCTCCAGACGTGCCTCAATGACCGCCTTATCCACCGCGCGCATCTGCGGATGCAGCGTCGTGCGGGCAATAAACAGCTGTACCAGCTCGGCCTCGGAGACCAGACGCAGTCGCAGCGGAAACGCGTCATCAGCCACCTCCGGGTTTTCCCGGGTGAAGCGGACGGCCATGTTGGTCAGGGCGTGCCCCGGATTGATATGCGAAAAATAGTCAAAGGTGCGCTGGCCGGGCGTCACGTTCAGGCGTCCATTACCGCTGCCGCACAGCGATAACAGCAGGTGCGCTTTCGCGCTCTGCGAATGACCGTAAAGCCCAATGCTGCTCTGGCGGGCCATGGCGCGTTCAATGGCCTGCTCCCGCGCCTGCGCCGCGTTGATGCGGGCAAGCAGGGCGTCGGCATCGTTATCCAGCACAGGGGCGTTCAGGCGCGTCTCATTAATCCACCCGATTAAGGCCTGAGTGGTGGTCGTCGTCGCTGTCATTTCAGGTATACGCTCCCGCTGTCGATCCAGTAGTGGCTGCCGCTGTGTCGGCGGTCGGCCAGGGTATTCAGTTTGAAGGTTAATGCGTCAGGCGCCACCGGGGTGCCGTCCTGCAGCCAGGCGTCGCTCAGCTCGAAGGCCTCCGGACCTTCCTGCTTGCTGCCGCCGCAGAGCTTGAGCCGCACGTTCAGCACGCCGTCACCGGCAATCGCTTTCGCCAGTTCAGCCGAGTTAATGCTGAGCGTGTAGAGCGGCGTGGCGGGCCAGCGCGCGTTCGCCAGCTGGCGGAAGCCGAGGGTCACGTTACCGCGCAGCGGGAAGTGCAGACGCGCGTCGAGCTTCGCGCCGGGTTTATCGAGATCGATATCCTGATACCAGACGTTTTCCTCGCGCAGGGTATTAACGGTGTTATCCAGCACGCCGAGATAGCGCACGGTGGAGTACGCGCCAATGTCCGCGGCCTTAAAGTTGAAGCGCGGCAGACGCAGGTCGAGCGCCAGGCTGCAGAGCATGGCCCCCACGGCGGCCGTTGATTTCGGGTTGCCAATGCGTCCCTGCTGGCTGAACGGATACCATTCGTGCACCTGGTATTTATCCAGCCAGACGATGCGGTTGACCGGCACCGGCTGCAGATGACGAATCAGCGCCTGAACCCCAGGCAGGCAGCCTGGACGACCGGTGATCAGCAGAATGTCGCAGCCGTAGTGGGATATCGCCTCGCACACCGCGTGGAGCGGGGAGGCCAGCGTAAACTGCCCGGCCAGCATCGCATCCTGCATTTCGCGGAAATTGACGTGCAGCGGCACGGCGAACAGATCAAACGCGTCGGAACCCGCGGGCAGGGCATGATCGATCGCCTGCTGCAGGTAATTCATCACGTTGCGGGTCGGCTTTTGCGCCAGGAGATCGCCAAAGGTGGCATGCAGACCGGCCAGCGGATCGTCAACGTCGCTGGATTCCCACGCGGCAAGAATGGCATGGCCAATCGGCATAAAGAGCTGAAGCGCCGTCTGCTGGCGCAGTACGGCCTGGGTATCGATGCGTCCGGAGTCGCCGAACAGCGAGGCCATCAGCAGCGAGGCGTCAGCGATACCGGATTTCTGCAGCTGCGTTTGCAGGGCAGGCAGCACGTAGCGCTGAATCACGTCCAGCAGCGTATCGTCGCCCGCCACTTTAAACCCTTCGCGGAACAGCAGTTGCGGCGTGATTTTGACGTTATTGCCGGAGCCGTCATCCAGCTGGTAATGGGTGATCGCCATATCCGTTGTGCCACCGCCGATGTCGATAGACGCGACGCGCAGGGCGCGGCCCGGCTGGCTACCCGGTTCAGGCTCACGGTCCGGGCGGGCCAGGGAGGCAAAGAAGGCTTCCGTCTGGCCGCCAAAGCGGGAGATGGCTTCGTTGTACAGCCAGACCAGCTGGCCGCAGCTGGCTTCATCCCACTCCATCTGGATTTCAGGTACCGGCACCACGCATTTATCCTGCTGTTTACGGGTGACAAAATCCTCATCCTGCGGATGCCAGCCCATTGCTTTCCAGACGATGGCGATGGCTTCAAACATGCGACGACGGAAGATCTCGCGCTCCTGCTTTGGCATGGCCGAAGGCAGGGTCAGGATCAGGGTGCGCAGCTGGCGCGGCGAGGCCGGGAAGCCCAGGCGCAGGCGCGTGGCGACGCTGTTGATCTGGCCCAGCGCCTGTGCCAGCAGCTCGCACAGCATGTGCGTCATCAGGGTGCTGCGGCTGTACTGCGGCGAGAAGACCGGCAGGCGCTCGTCCTGCGGCAGCGTGAAGAGCGGCTCGCCGTCATCGTTCATCAGGTTCATCAGCGGAAACGCGGTGGCAAGCGGTTCACGCTGGGTCTTACTGTTCATCTGGCTAAAGCGCCAGTCCTGCACGACCGGCGTTTCATCCCACAGGTAGCGACGCGGGCTGGAGATGCCGCTGTTGCCCTCGGTTCCCAGACGCTGCATCGCCAGCTTGCGGGCTTCATCGCCAACGCGAACAATCGACGGCCAGACAAAGGCATCTTCGCGACCGCTTTCAACCGAGAAGTGCTGTTTGCCAAAACGCGCTTCCGAAAACTCGAGACGGCTGGTGAACAGCGGCTCGTTCAGGAACTGCGGCTCGCTGAGCGAGCGGACCTGCAGCTCGGCGGTCTGGCGCAGCCCATCGTTGGCATCGCCATGGTCTTCAATAATGACGCCGCATGTGTGGGTATTGCCCACGTCGAGGATCAGGTCGACCGGAATGGCCGGCGTGCTGAGCGTGTGGGTGACAAATTTCACTTCCGGCACGGTGAGCTGTTCACCGAGCATGGTCATCAGGTTCAGCCAGTGGGCCTGATATTCAAAGCCGCGCATCGCCTGCTGGAGATCGCGTTCCGAGCGGCTTTCAACGCCGTCGGCATACTGGGTAAACGCCTCGCGCAGCCAGCCGTCAATCCAGGTCTGATCGAGGAAACTTTCTACTTCGCTGTCTCGCCAGGCCAGCGCGAAGCGGGTCCCGTTCAGAATATCGTTTTCTACCGGCGAGAGTGCGGACGTGGCATGTTCGGCAATCTGGCTGTCGAGGGCGAGCGTGACGCGGTGCGTGTTGCCTGCCGTATCCGGGGTGTCAAGCCTGCGCACCTGAACGCGGGCCCAGTTATCCGGCCCCTCAACAAAGGTGCGCGGCGGGTTGAAGCGCAGGAACGGAACCGGAAGCCAGACGCCGTCCAGCACCGCCAGAGACTGATGCAGCGGGATAGTGGTTTCCGGCTTGACCACTTCAGGCTGCCCGCCGTTCATGGCCGGCAGGGTATAGCGACCGTTGACCAGGTCGAAATCGAGGCGCAAAAGCGGGCCGTTCGCGGTTTTACGTACGAAGCGTCCGTTGCTGGCCAGGTCCTGCGGCGTCAGGCCGAAATCAAGGAACTGCACGCCGCTGTTGGCAATAAGCGTGACGCTTTGTTTATAGTCGCAAAGATTTACCAGCATAGGATCAGGCACCTGCTTTCTTAAACGTCAGTGGGACGACGGTGTTGGCATCATAACGGGCGCGACATTCTGCGATATCGCTGGTGCCTGCTTTACAGGCAATTTCCGGCATCGGGTAGCGGGAGCCGTCGGTGCAGCGGGCGGTGCTGCGACTTTTAATCATCAGCTCGCCGTTGCTGTGCAGGCCGGAGAACACCTCCGCGCGGCAGACAACGTTATCGCCATGGACAACCCGGGCGAAGCCTTTATTGTTCTGGATCTGATAGCGCATTGACGGCGGCTTGCCGGTGACCGGATCTTTCACGTCGAGAACCGCACGCCAGGTGCCGTTCAGGAAGCGCGTCGATCCCGCTTTTACCTGATTCGCCTCCATCACCATGGCGTCTTTCGGGATGGCGACAATCACTACCGGAGCGGGCTGCGGCGCAGGCGCTGGAGCAGGTTCTTTTTCCTTGCTTGCCAGCACCTCTGCCTGATGCAGCGGTAACGTCATCGCCAGCGGCTCAACCGCCTTGATCGGCTTCGGCGCAATCTCCACCGGTTCCGGCGCGGCGGCGTGTGCGGGCGCAGCGGAAGGGGCCTGTTTTGGCCACAGCAGCGGGGCGGTGATGGCGGCGACGATCGCGACGGCAGCCGGTAGCGTCCACAGGGGAACGCGGCGCTTTTTCGCGACGATCGGCGGGGCCGGTTCCTGAGCGGGTTGCGCAACAGCCGGGGCGGGCCCGGGCGCATACAGTTCGTCCGGGGTAATGCGCACCACCGTGGAAGGGGCGATCAGCGGCTCGTCTGCGTGTTCAAAGGTGACGATCGGTTCGGGTTCAGGCTCGGGCTCCGGATCGGCAATCACAACGGGGGCAGGTTCAGGGATCAGGGACTCACGCAGGCAGTCGAGAACATCGTCGCGCGCGTTCTCGTTCAGGTTTACAAACCCCCAGAAGCAGATGACCGGCTTTCCGTCTACCAGGAAGAGGAAGTTTTCCCCCGGGAATTGAAACGCCTTCGACAGCAGGGAGCCAAAAAGCTGCTGGGCGGTTTTGGGCGACTGGAGGCATTTTTTGCTGAGCGACTCGACGCTGGCCAGCGTGTTTTCCAGATAACGCAGGGCGCGGTAACGATCGTCTTCATCGGCCGCTTTCCAGCTGGTTACGCTCCCTTCAACCGGGGAATACCAGTCCACGCGGTCGCCGCTGTCGTTGACCTGAGGGATCGCCAGACATTCGACGATGGCCTGCTGTTTGCGTAACCGGAGCGCTTCCCGGATTTGTAACGCTGATTCAAAAACGGCTTGTCCGCCGCCGCCAACGGCCTGAAAGTCATCCAGGTTACCGCTGCGTAAAAGAGTTTTTGCCACGATTTGATCCCATATACTTCTTCACACCGTTACTTTAACGAAATGAAGAAGCAACCAAACGGCAGAAGAGACGCTAAAAGGGCCGATTTCTTGCGGCATAGAAAGTGACGGTTGTGCTTGACGAATAATGGGCCTTAAGGCAAATCACCGCGTTGGGCGCTGGCTGTAAAATCAGCAAAAAACGCGGCTTTAGAATAACCTGATAGTGTTTCGTTATTTGCCAGGTCATAACGGCTGTGCTGTTATTACTCTCTTATATAATAAAACTGTCAGGGTTATAACCATGTCTACAGGGAAAACACTGCTCGCCCTTGCGCTGAGCGCGCTGCTACCAGCCGGTGCCGCATGGGCGGCAAACAACGATACGCTTATTTACTGTTCAGAAGCGTCCCCCGAATCCTTCAACCCGCAAATCGCCAGCTCTGGCCCCTCTTTTGTGGCCAGCTCTCAGGTGCTGTACAACCGCCTGATCAATTTCGACCCGGTGAAAAACACCCCGGTTCCGTCGCTGGCGGAGTCCTGGACGATCTCACCGGACGGTAAGACCTATACCTTTGCCCTGCGCAAAGGGGTGAAGTTCAACAGCAACAAGTACTTCAAACCGACGCGCGACTTTAACGCCGATGACGTTATTTTCTCGGTTATGCGTCAGAAAGACCCTAAGCACCCGTATCACAACGTGTCGCAGGGCAACTACGAATACTTTAACGACGTGGGGCTCGACAAGCTGATCCAGGACGTTAAAAAGGTTGATGATTACCACGTGCAGTTCACCCTCAGTGAACCCAACGCCGCGTTTCTGGCCGACTGGGGGATGGATTTCGCCTCCATTCTTTCCGCCGAATACGCCGACGCGATGCTGAAAAAAGGCACGCCTGAAAACGTCGACACCTGGCCGATCGGTACCGGGCCATACGTGCTGCAGCAGTACAAGGTGGATTCGCTGATCCGCTACGTCGCGAACCCGAACTACTGGGAAGGCGACGTGCCGACGAAGCATCTCATCTTCTCGATTACGCCGAACGTGGAAACCCGACTGGCGAAGCTGCAGACCAACGAGTGCCAGATTATTCCTGCACCGTCTCCGGTTCAGTTTGACGTCATCAAGAACAATAAAGACCTGACGCTGCACTCGGTCGATGCCCTGAACGTCGGCTATCTGGCGTTTAACACCGAGAAAAAACCGTTTGATAACGTGCTGGTGCGTCAGGCGCTGAACTACGCGACCGACAAGAAGGCTATCGTGAATGCGGTCTTTATGGGATCGGGTACGGTGGCAAAATCGCCGATCCCGCCAAATATGCTGGGCTTTAATAAAGACCTGAAGGACTACGGCTACGATCCTGAAAAAGCGAAAGCCCTGCTGAAGCAGGCGGGCCTGGAGAAGGGGGCGGAAGTTACGCTGTGGTCAATGCCGGTTCAGCGTCCGTATAACCCGAACTCGCGTCGTATCGCGGAGATGATTCAGAGCGACTGGGCGAAAGTCGGCGTGAAGGCCAAAATTGTCTCCTACGAGTGGGGCGAATATCTCTCCGGAATGCGTAAAGGCGAACATGACGCCGCGCTGTTTGGCTGGATGTCCGATAACGGCGACCCGGACAACTTTGCCGACGTGCTGCTCGGCTGCAGCAGCATTAAAACCGGATCAAACGCCGCGCGCTGGTGTGATAAGGGGTATGATGCCCTTGTACAAAAAGCGAAGCTGACCAGCAGCCAGGCCGAGCGCGCGAAGCTCTACGGTCAGGCGCAGGAGATTTTCTACCAGCAGGCGCCGTGGATCGCGCTGGCTAACGGCAAAACGTTCTACGCGACCCGCAGCAACGTGACCGGATACAGCGTGAGCCTGATGGGCAGCGATTTCTCTAAAGCGAAGCTGAACTGATCGTGTGCCCGGTGGCGCTGCGCTTACCGGGCCTACGGTTCCCCCTGTAGGCCGGGTAAGGCGTAGCCGCCACCCGGCAATTCACGAGGAGTGACAATGTCACATTTAAACGACGTTACCGCCCGCGTCGATGCCGCCATCGACGAGAGCGTCATTGCCCACATGAACGAACTGCTGATTGAATTAAGCGATGATGCAGAGCTTAGCCGTGAAGACCGCTACGCCCAGCAGCAGCGCCTGCGTACCGCGATTTCGCACCACGGCAAGCAGCATAAAGAGGAGATGGACGCGCGTCAGGAACAGCTGACCAAAGGCGGCACCATACTGTAACGATCAAAACTGGCGTCTCGCCACCAGCCAGGCTCCCACCACCAGCATCACCGCGCCGCACGCCGGGCCAATCAGGGCGCGCAGCGGAACGCCATGGCTTCTCAGCACGTCCAGCACCAGCCCGCCAATCAGCTGGCTTGCCACCAGCACGGCGATGGTCGTCGCCGCGCCGACGTTCTGATACCCGCTAATGCTGGCAAACACGAAGAACGACCCCAGCAGCCCAGGAATAAGCGTCCACCAGCGCACCGTTGCGGCCAGCTCGCTAAACCCGGCGACGCCCTGCTTCAGCAGCAGAATGCTGACAAACAGCACAATGCCGACCAGAGAGTTCAGCAGCATCGCGATAATAATGGTGGAGGAGCTCTGGGTGATACGCACCATTAAGGTGTTTTGCACCACCAGGCCGATCCCCGCCGCCACCAGGAACGCCAGCGTCAGTGACTGATTCATGGGATAGCGTCCGGATCGCTGCGCTCGTCCAGCTGCAGCTGCATAAAGGTTAGGTCCAGCCAGCGGCCAAACTTGGTCCCCACCTGCGGCATTTGTCCTGTTGTGATAAAACCGAGCGTTTCGTGGAGGTGAATTGAGGCATGGTTTTGCGCCTCAATGCCGGCCACCATCACGTGCTTACCGATGGCGCGGGCCTCGTTAATCAGCGCGACCATCAGCGTGCGGCCAATGCCTTTTCCCTGATGACCCGGGTGCACGTAGACCGAATGCTCCACCGTATGACGAAAACCGTCGAAGGCGCGCCAGTCGCCGAACGAGGCGTAACCGGTCACCGCACCGTCTTCTTCACTCACCAGAACCGGATAGCCCGCAAGCGTGCGCGCCTCAAACCAGGCGATGCGATTATCGGTATCGACGGTTGTATCGTTCCAGATCGCGGCGGTATGCAGCACCGCGTGGTTGTAGATTTCGCCTATCGCAGCGCAGTCTTCTTTGCAGGCATGACGAACGATCATGTTTAACCCTCTGTGTGTTGTTCACTATAGTGTTACGTTATTGCTACGATATTACACAACCGTATCGCCCGATCGCTACGGCATAAACTATATTTTTTTGTTATCAAAAGCCGATTGAAATGCCGTTCATACACTATAGTATGACGTCATGAACACCATAACAGACACGATGAATCAACGGATTAGCGCAAGAATTCGCCTGGAGCGCGAGTCTCGCGGATGGTCCCTGAGCGAGCTTGCTGACCGGGCAGGCGTCTCCCGCGCCATGATCCACAAGATAGAGCGCGGAGACAGTAGCCCAACGGCCACCTTGCTTGCCCGCCTCTCCGGCGCGTTTGGCATCAGCATGTCCACGCTGATTGCCCGGGCCGAAATGCAGGAAGGCAAGCTGTTGCGCCTCGTCAACCAGCCCGTCTGGCGCGACCCGCAGACGCACTACCTCCGCCGCCATGTTTCTCCCCGAACCGATCTGCCCATCGACCTTGTTCAGGTTGAACTGCCTGCGGGCAGCGATGTGCCTATGCCTGCCTCTTCTTACGCGCTGGCGCGTCAGCTTATCTGGCTCCAGTCCGGCGAGCTGGTGTTTCAGGAGGGCGATACGCGCCACGAAATGCGCGCCGGAGACTGTCTTGAGCTGGGGCCGCCAAATGACTGCCGGTTCATCAACGAAACGAATGAAACCTGTATCTACCTGGTTGTACGGCTCAACCAGTCCGGCTCGTAATGCTAATGCGATAACGTCAAACGTGCGCCAGGCTGTAATGACATTTGACCAGAAGGAGATCCCGATGAATCAACCTGTTTCGCAAAACCGCCGCTGGGTACTGGCCTCCCGTCCTCAGGGGGCGCCGGTCGCGGAAAATTTTCGTCTGGAAACGCAGTCGGTTCCGGTACCGGGTGAGGGGCAGCTTTTGCTGCGTACCGTCTGGCTGTCGCTGGACCCTTATATGCGCGGGCGCATGAGCGATGCGCCGTCCTATTCACCGCCGGTTGAGATTGGTGCGGTGATGGTGGGCGGTACGGTTAGCCGCGTTGAGCAGTCAAACCATCCCGATTTCAAACCGGGTGAGTGGGTACTGGGCTACAGCGGCTGGCAGGAGTATGAACTTTCCGACGGCAGCGGTCTGGTCAAGCTGGGCGACAATCCCTCGCATCCTTCCTGGGCGCTGGGGATTCTGGGCATGCCGGGCTTTACCGCCTATATGGGATTACTGGATATCGGGCAACCCAAAGCGGGTGAAACGCTGGTAGTTGCCGCGGCGACCGGCCCGGTGGGCGCAACCGTCGGGCAGATCGGCAAAATCAAAGGTTGCCGGGTGGTCGGTGTGGCCGGTGGGGCTGAAAAATGCCGCCATGCCGTTGAGGTTCTCGGGTTTGACCAGTGTCTGGATCACCACGCGGCCGATTTTGCCGAGCAGCTAAAGCATGCCTGTCCGAAAGGCATTGATGTCTACTATGAAAACGTTGGCGGGAAGGTGTTTGACGCCGTGCTGCCCTTGCTGAATACCTCCGCGCGGGTGCCCGTGTGTGGCCTGGTCAGCGGCTACAATGCAACGGGTTTGCCCGAGGGGCCGGACCGCCTGCCGCTCCTGATGGCGACCATCCTGAAAAAGCGCATTCGTATGCAGGGCTTTATCATCGGCCAGGACTACGGGCACCGCATTAAGGAGTTCCAGGAAGAGATGGGGCGCTGGGTGCAGGAGGGCAAAATTCACTATCGTGAACAGGTGACGGACGGGCTTGAGAACGCTCCCGAGGCGCTGATTGGCCTGCTTGAAGGGCGTAACTTCGGCAAAGTCGTGATTCGCGTCGCGGCTGACAATAAATAAAAAGCACTATGGCGGGATTTCCCGCCATATTTATTTGTGAAGATACGATATATTGTCTTTAATTAACGAACATGGTTTTTCGCGCCTGCATACCGAATGGGCCGAAACCAAAAAAACAAAATTTGCTTTTTTTTGCTGTTTTTACGTACTTCCCACCACCAGGCATGACGATACAGGATATATCGGAACAGCGTCATTTATTTAACTGACGCTTAAAATAGCATTAAGTTTTAGCTACAGGAATTGAACATGCTTGATTTGGATCACTTAGAAAAAGCCCAAAGGGTTAGCCTTACCATGCAAGTTGAACTCAGTTTGAAAGGCGCGTTAATTACAGGCTCGCTCAAACCTGGGGCGCGACTGATTACCAAAGAGATCGCCGATAAATTAGGAACCAGTATTACCCCGGTTCGGGAGGCGCTTTTGCGCCTGGTGTCATCGGGGGCGTTACACGCCACGCCCGCGCAGGCCTTTCTGGTTCCGGAGGTGACGCTGGAGCGTTATAACGAGATTAACGCGATTAGAAAACAGCTTGAGCCGATGGCGGTCGCCGCCGCCTGTCAGAACATGTCGGAAGGCAAGCTGGAGATATTGCGCAACATGTCAGAGGCATTCCATGAGGCCATGCGCAACGGCAACGTTCAGCAGGCGCTTCATGCGAATCGCGTCTTCCGCTTTACGCTTTATCAGTATGCGGAAATGCCGACGCTCAATGCACTCATTGAGCAGCTCTGGGTGCGCATCGGACCCTGTATGAACTATCTGCATCAGGAGCTTAACGACATCAAAGCGTCGACATATCACTATGACGAGCTCCTTTCCGCCCTTGAGCGACGCGATGTTATAGCCTGTCAGAAGGCGATTGATAAAGTGATTGATGAAGCAAATGTGCTTTTACAGCGACAATATTTTAACTGAGCGATTATTTAACAGAGCGACTATATACTGCAGCTAATTATTTATCTGGTGAATATCTCTCGAGGGCAATAAGCCCTCGGGAGGGTTATTTCATAAATATAATAAACGTTTCTTTTTGCTTACTCGAAGCGATAAGAGACCGACAGCCCGACCCCGTAGTTACGGCCTGGCGCAGGCTCGTAATAACGCCCGTTGGACTCGTTGACAATAACCGAGCCAACATATTCTTTGTCAAACAGGTTATCGACGCGGCCAAACACGTCCATGCCCCAGTTGCCATAGTTGAATTTATACCCGGTGTTCAGTCCGACCACCGTATACGACGGCGCTTTCGCCGTGTTCTCGTCGTCGGCCATGATATCGCTCATGTAGCGCACGTCAGAGCCCGCGTACCAGCCTTCCTCCGGCTGCCAGCCAAACGAGGCGTAGCCCATGTTGCGGGCGATACCCGGCATACGGTTACCGTTGCAGTCTGCGTCGCCGCAGACGTTGGTGCGGTAGGTAGCGTCCAGGTATGTCCAGGCCAGCTTCAGCTTCCAGTTCTCGGCAAACTGCTGGTCGAGGGAGAGCTCTGCCCCCTGACGGCGGGTTTTACCGGCGTTTTTATAGCTGGTACGTCCGCCCGCGCTGGCATCCACCACGATCTCATCATCCGTATCGGTGCGGAACAGCGCTGCCGTCAGCAGGCCATTGCCGATGCGGGTTTTGCTGCCCACTTCGTACGTGTTGTTCGTGGACGGCTTCAGGCCGATGTTCAGGCCGCCCTGGCTATCGGCGCGATAAGAAAGTTCGTTGATGGTCGGCGTTTCGAATCCACGTCCTGCGGCCGCATAGAGGTTCCACGCGTCCGTCACCGCATACTTCACGGAGCCCGCCGGGAGCCACTTGTGGTAGCTCGCGTCACCGCTGTCATCGCCGTTGCCCGGCGTAACGTAGTGATCGTTGGAATCAAACCAGACCGAGCTGTAGCGCACCCCCGCATCGACGGACAGCTTCTGCGTCAGCTGCCAGCTCGTTTGCAGATAAGGATCGACGTTCCACATCAGGTTGCGTTCGTCCCGACGCTTGTCACCCTTCACGCCGTAGTCCGGCACGCCGTTGTTCATCACGAAGTTTTCGTAGCCGCGACGATCTTCGCTCAGGTTTTCGTAGTTCAGACCGGTGGTAAAGGTCACCGGCACGAGCAGTTCGCCACGGTGCGTCCAGCGGGTATCAATGCCCTGATAATGACGCTGCATATCAATCACCCCGCCGGAGTGGGAGGGTTTCAGCTGCGGCTGCCAGGGAATCGACTGGTACTGCGTCATTTCACGCTCGCCGGCGTACATCATTACGCTGAGGTCGTCCCGGGTGCTGAGCTGGCGATCGTAGCGCAGACCGGCCTGGGTCTGCTTGATGGTCTTGCGGGTGTTGTACTGATCGCCGCGCGGAGACTGGCGCGGGTTACTCTGCCACTCCTGATAGCTCAGGCCGCCCGGATCGTTGGCCTTCATGTCCACGCTGTTGAAAATCAGCGTCAGCTTGCTGACGTCATCAATACGCACGCCAAGTTTGGCATTGGCCAGATTCTTCCGCGCGCCGCTGTGGTCGCGGTATCCCGTGGTGGTGAAGCGGGTAGTGGAAACGGTGTAATCCACGTCTCCCGCGTGGGTGCCATCTCCCATCGCGCCGGTGGCCTTCATGCCGTAGCGCCAGGTCCCGTAGCTGCCGTAATAGCTGCTGGCTTCAATGGTCGGCGGCTGCTGTCCGGTCTGGGTATTGATGTTAATCACGCCGCCGGAGGCGTTGCCGTACAGGGCGGAGAAGGGGCCGCGCAGCACTTCAACGCTCTCCACGCTGGAGAGATCGATATTGGAGGTCTGGCCCTGTCCGTCCGGCATGGTGGCAGGGATCCCGTCGACGTACATACGGATCCCGCGCACGCCAAAGGTTGAGCGGGCACCAAATCCACGCATCGAAAGCTGGAGATCCTGGGCATAGTTCTGACGGTTCTGAATTTGCAGCCCGGGTACGCTGCCAAGCGATTCTGACAGGTTGATGCGGGGCGCGGCCTGGCGCATATCATCGCCATTCACGACGCTGATGGCGGCAGGGGTATCCAGTTCCGATACGGTTTGCGGCGTGGCGCTGACGATCATGGTCTGTTCCTCCGCGCTCATTGCGGTCAGCGGCGCGAAAACAACGGGAACCAGCAGCAGCGGGAGAGAAGCCTTACGGGCAGAAATGATTTTCATGAATAAAACCGGTTGTGGTGTATAAACGAACCAAATGGAACATGTCCATACATGTTAAAGGTTTTGTAAATGTTTTGAAAACTATAACCGCACATTGCGTTAATGAAAGGCGAGAGGGTAAAGAAAAACTCCACATTCAACTGATTAATGATTACTATTCTCATTATCAAAAGGCAATGCCATGACGTTGTCTGCCGGAAGTGATGTCAGCCCAAACCCCACTTTTCAGAAAAGGAATTGTTATGTCTTTACGTCATCTGCGCTCGCCGCGTCTGAGCCTGTCGCTGCTGTCTGCCACCTTACTGCTTGCCGGGACGTTCCAGGCGCATGCCGCCGAAGAGGTGCTGCGCAAAGCGGTGGGCAAAGGGGCGTATGAAATGGCGGTCAGCCAGCAGGAAAATGCGCTGTGGGTGGCGACGTCACAAAGTCGTAAAACCGACAAGGGCGGGGTTGTCTACCGTCTTGATCCGGTCACGCTGGACGTGACGCAGGCAATCCATAGCGATCTCAAACCCTTTGGTGCCACCGTTGACAACGCGACCCAAACGCTGTGGTTCGGCAATACGATCAGCGGCGCGGTAACGGCTATTGATGCAAAAACGGGCGACGTGAAAGGGCGCCTGGTGCTGGACGGCCGTCAGCGCAGCGAAACCGTCAAACCGCTGCAGCCGCGCCAGCTGGTGGCGGATGACGCAAGCAACACGATTTACATCACCGGCGTCGGCAAAGAGAGCGTGATTTGGGTGGTCGATGGCGCCACGCTGAAGCTGAAAGAGACCATTGCCAATACCGGTACCTACAGCACCGGCCTGGCGCTGGATGCGCAGGCGAAACGTCTATACACCACGAATGCGGACGGCGAGCTGATAACGATTGACACGGCCACCAACAGGATCCTGAGCCGTAAAAAAGTGCAGGACGACGGGAAAGAGCACTTCTACCTGAACCTGAGCCTCGACGCCGCCGGTCAGCGCGCGTTCCTGACCGATTCAAAGCAGCCGGAAGTGCTGGTAGTGAGCCTGAAGGACGGCAGCGTGATCGAGAAAATCGCCGCGCCGGAGTCACTGGCCGTCCTGTTTAACCCGGCCCGTAATGAAGCGTACGTGACGCACCGTGAAGCCGGTAAGGTGAGCGTGATTGACGGGAAAACGTACAGGGTGACCAAAACGTTCGATACGCCGGTCCACCCGAACAGCCTGGCGCTGTCTGCCGATGGCAAAACGCTGTACGTGACGGTGAAACAGAAATCTACCCGCCAGCAGGAAGCCACCCAGCCTGACGACGTGATTCGTATCGCGCTCTAGTAAGGGATTGCCCGGTGGCGCTGCGCTTACCGGGCCTACAAAACCTGAAACGTAGGCCGGGCAAGGCGAAGCCGCCGCCCGGCTTTTTGATTAACGCGAGGTTTCTTCAACCAGCGGGGCGTCGTGTTTTTCATCATCAGGATGAACCGGCGCGGTGCTGTGAATTTCGTGAACGCGCTTACGCACGCCAAACCAGCCCGCAATCAGCAGCACGGCCAGCAGCGGAATGGTCGCGATGGTGTAGGTACCGTTCGGGTAGTCGAACGCCATCAGCACCAGCACGCTGAACAGGAAGAGCAGGGTGAGCCAGGAGGTTACCGGCGCGCCGGGCAGCTTAAAGCTGACGTCAGCGGCTTTGCCTTCCTTAATCGCCTTGCGCAGACGCATCTGGCAGACCACGATAAAGCCCCAGGAGGCGATAATCCCGAGTGCAGCCACGTTCAGTACGATCTCGAACACCTGAGACGGTACCAGGTAGTTCAGGAATACGCCGAAGACATACACCACCAGGGTCGCCAGAATACCCGCATACGGTACGTGCTGCTTGCTCATCTTCGACATGAACTTCGGCGCAGAGCCGCCCATCGACATGGAGCGCAGGATACGACCGGTAGAGTAAAGGCCGGAGTTGAGGCTGGAAAGCGCCGCCGTCAGCACCACGATGTTCATGATGCTGCCCACGTAAGGCACGCCCAGCTTAGAGAAGAAGGTTACAAACGGGCTCTGGCCCGCCTGATAGGCGTTCCACGGCAGAAGCAGAACCAGCAGCACCACGGAACCGACGTAGAACAGACCGATACGCCAGATCACGCTGTTGATGGCTTTTGGCACCATGGTCTGCGGATCTTTACATTCACCCGCGGCGGTACCCACCAGCTCGATAGAGGCGAAGGCGAACACCACGCCCTGAACCAGCACCAGCGCAGGCAGCAGGCCGTGCGGGAAGAATCCGCCGTTATCGGTTATCAGATGGAAGCCGGTGGCGTTGCCGTCCAGCGGCTTGCCGCTGCCGAGGAAGACGGTACCCACGACCAGGAAGATCACGATGGCCAGCACTTTTACCAGCGCAAACCAGAACTCCATCTCCGCGAACCACTTCACGCCGATCATGTTCATGGTGCCGACAATCGCCAGCGCGCCAAGCGCAAAGACCCACTGCGGCACGTCACCGAACGCGCCCCAGTAGTGCATGTACAGCGCCACGGCGGTGATATCGACGATACCGGTCATCGCCCAGTTAACGAAGTACATCCAGCCCGCCACGTAAGCGGCCTTTTCACCGAGGAATTCACGGGCGTAAGAGACGAAGCTGCCGCTGGAAGGGCGATGCAGTACAAGTTCGCCCAGCGCACGAAGAATGAAGAAAGAGAAGATCCCGCACACCAGATAGACCAGGGCGAGAGCCGGGCCCGCCATCTGCAGGCGTGCACCTGCACCTAAAAACAGACCCGTTCCGATAGCGCCGCCGATGGCGATCATTTGAACCTGACGGTTGCCCATCGCCTTGTGGTAGCCCTCTTCGTGGGAGTTCAACCAGCGACGTTTAGCAGCATGATGATCGGCTGCGCTTTTATTGCTTGTTTTCATTGAGTTACCTGTTTGCCTGTCTGAACCATTATCGTGATAGTCCTGCCTGGCAGAGCGCAATACAAACGATTGCTTCTGCGCAAACACATGTCGCCTTCCCAGTCATTCTGCGTATGGATAAGGCGAAACATGGCGAGGCATCCTACCTGCAATTCATAAGCGACGCAAAATATAACCGTGCCGAAAGTGATGCACGTCGAAGGAAATCGTGTGGTCAGAGCAGACGGGGATCACAACACGCTGAATCGTGGTGAGTTTTTAGACAAAACGGTCGGCCGGTTGATGATTTAATCATCAGATTCGCTTAATAATTACCAGGTGGTATAGATGTGGAATGCTGAAGTGCATCTAACAGTAACCTGAAGGCGGTAGTGTGTTGGCGACGGCTCGGATAATGAGAGCAGGTCGTTGACGCTATCTTTAAGCATCGCGATTCTATTAATGAATTTCAGTCATGGGTTCAATCTGATTATGCACTCTAATGCTCCGGAGTGCTTTGCGCTACTGTTTACGCAACAGCAAAAGAGGAGCATACGATGAAAATTATCCGCAGCGGTTCATTACCTTCAGCAAAGGGGCCGGAAGCCTGGTTCACCGGCACCGTCCGTATTGATGCGCCATTCCAGGCGAGTGAACCTGCCAGCGTCGGCGGCGCCACCGTCACCTTCGAGCCCGGCGCGCGCACGGCGTGGCATACGCATCCCCTGGGACAAACGCTGATTGTGACGCAGGGTCGCGGCTGGTTACAGGAGTGGGGCAAGGCGGCGGAAATATTGAATCAGGGCGATATCGCCTGGATCCCACCCGGCGTAAAACACTGGCACGGCGCCTGTGCGCAAACGGCGATGACGCATATTGCCATCGCCGAATCCGTTAACGGCAGCCCGGTAACATGGCTGGAAAAGGTCACCGACGAGCAGTACCCGAACGGTTAACCGCCAAAAACGGCAATCGCCTGCTGCAGTCGCGTCGTGCGCTGCGTCAGGTGATTGGCGGCGTGAGTGACGTTATCCACCATCCCCGTATTGTTGTGGGTCATTGCACCAATTCGGGAGAGGGATGCGTTGATGAGCGTCAGCGCCTGGGTTTGCTCCTGCGTGGCGTGGCCGATCTCCTTAATCAGGGAGGAGACCTGCAGCACATTGGCGATCATGACCGCCAGCTGCGTTTCGGTCTGCTCTACTTTCTCCACGCCAGCGTTAACGCTGGCGACGTTTTTCTCAATCAGCGCTTTGATCTCTTTCGCCGCCGTCGCGGAGTGCTGCGCCAGGTTGCGTACCTCAGCCGCCACCACGGCGAACCCGCGCCCGGCTTCACCCGCGCGCGCCGCTTCCACGGCCGCATTCAGCGCCAGGATATTGGTCTGGAAGGCAATACGATCGATAACGCTGATAATATCGACGATCTGGCCGTTATCCTGCGACACGGACTGCATCATACCGATGGTCTCATTCATCATCGCTTCACCGCGATGGGCGCTGTCGCGGGTGCGGTCCGCCATCTGGATCGCCTCGTTCGCGGTTTCTGCCGTCTGCTTCACCGCGCTGGCGATCTCTTCCACCGCCGACGCGGTTTGCTGCAGAAAATCTGCGGTCTCTTCAGAGCGCGTTTGCAGCGCCGCACCTTCTTTCGCGACCTGCTGGCTGATGGCGCCAATACCGCTGATTTGCGCCCCGACATCGTCGACCAGCGAATTCAGGTTTAAGCCAGACTGATTCACCAGGCGCATCATCAGCCCAATATCGTCGATCCTGTCAAAATGGTAATAGGCCGTTTTACGCCCTGAAACCACGCGCTGCATCTGTTGCACAATCGATTTTACCGGCCGGGCGATCTGCGCATGAAGATAAAAGGCCAGGGCAATAAACAGCAGCGCGAGAGTACCCGTCAGAACAGGTTTATCCGGGAATAAATACACCGTCAGGCAGGAGAGTAGCGCCGTCGCAGCAATACCAAGATGGATTCGTTTAGCGGTGCTGAGACATTTAAAGAGCGACAAAAACGAAAATAGTCCGCGCCGCACCAGTAATCCTTTATAAAAGCGGTAATGTTTTAACTGGTGATTACGCACCTTTTCATACAGTTTTTCACTGGCCGCGATCTCGTCCCGGGCGGGTATATTTCGCACGGAAATATACCCCGTCAGGGATCCACCCTGCCAGACCGGCGTCACGTTAGCCCGAACCCAGTAGTGATCGCCATTATGACGACGGTTCTTCACCAGCCCGGTCCATGTATCGCCCTGCTGAAGGGTATACCACATGTCGGCAAACGCGGCGGCAGGCATATCGGGATGGCGAATGAGGTTATGCGGCTCGCCAAGAAGATGTTCTTCCTTATATCCGCTGGCTTCAATAAAAGCGGAATTAGCATAGGTAATATGGCTTTTTGTATCGGTGGTCGACATTAACGTCGAACCATCGTTAAGCAAATATTCGTTTTGTGTAACAGGTGTGTTACGCCTCATGAGTAACTCCATGATGATGTGCAAAAATAAAATAAACTCCGGAAAATGCTCCGGTAAGATTAATGTGATTATTTTTATAACTGTCCGTTTCTTATTCTCCCTGAAATGATGATTGCCTGAAATACCCGGCGTTAATTATTTTTAATACATGAGGATTATGCGGTGTAATAAAAATGAAAATATTTGCATGGCCGTTTATGAACGGCGCTGCAAATAAATGACATAAGCCAAATTGAAAGGGGGAGATCGTCTCCCGATAAAAATTGCCGAGCCGAAATAGCGTTTCGTTAACAGGATGAAAACGCTATGATTTGGTCAGTTTTCGTTAACACAGTGGGAATAGGGTGAAAATTAACGTCATCGGAACCAGCGGGAGCGGAAAAAGCACGCTGGCGAAGCAGATTGCAGCCGAACTGGTCATTCCCTATATCGAGATGGACAGGCTCTACTGGCAACCTGACTGGCAGGGGACGCCGGACGACGAGTTTCAGGCAAAGCTGGCGCAGGCGCTACAGGCGTCGCCAGACTGGGTGCTGGACGGTAACTACAACCGCACGCGGCCTGTCAAATGGCGCGATGTAGATGTGGTGGTGTGGGTGGATTACGGATTTACCCGCACCCTCTGGCAGGCCGTCACGCGGGCAATGAAGCGGGCCTGGCATAAGCACGAGCTTTGGCCGGGAACGGGGAACAGAGAGAGTTTCCGTCGCGCGTTCTTCAGCAGAGAATCTATTATCATCTGGACGATTAAGACCTGGCGAAACAACCGCTCGCGTTACGCAGCCGATCTGCAAAACCCGCAATATGGCCATATTCGCTTTGCGCGTATCACCCGCCGGGAGCAGGCACAAACGCTGATTGCCTCCTTAAAGTCTTATTCTTAGCATGGTTTTATATATCTGATTTCCGGCAAACCAAATGTAAATTAATTGTTTCTCAGTGGTGAAATGCGCCTTTAATAATGTCGACATGTTAAGTCAAACGAGAACGCAACATGTCATGGCGAATCAGCATTCTGGATAAAAGCCCCATCGCTGAAAACGAAACGGCTGCCGATGCACTTGCGCGAACCCTTGCTCTGGCGCAGCAGGCGGAAAATCTGGGCTATCACCGCTTCTGGATTGCCGAGCACCACAACACCCCGCACCTTGCCAGCCCTTCGCCGGAGCTGCTGATTGCCTGGATCCTCGGGCAGACCACGCGCATCCGCGTTGGGTCTGGCGGCGTGATGCTCCAGCACTACAGCCCCTATAAAGTCGCCGAGAACTTCAACGTGCTGGCCGCGCTGGCGCCCGGTCGCGTCGATCTCGGCGTCGGGAAAGCCCCCGGCGGCCTGCCGCTCTCAACCCGCGCGCTGCAGCAGGGGCTAAATCAAGAGGAAAAGGGCAGCTTCGCCGAACAGCTGGCCCAGCTCGATCGCTGGATCCGTCCTGAACATCCGTCAACCGAGGATGCCGTCCGCGCCACGCCGCTGCCGCCGTCGCCAGCACAACGTTTTCTGCTGGGCGCGAGCACCGACAGCGCGCTGCTGGCCGCCAGGCTCGACTGGGACTTTGTGTTTGCCGCGCACCTGAACGGCGATCCGGACCTGCTGCGCGAGGTGGTATCAACCTGGCGCAAGAGCAGCGAACGGGACGCGATTGTGGCGGTGCAGGCGATTGTTGCGCCGACGCAGGCCGAAGCGGAAGCCCTGGCGCAGAAGGTCGAAGCGTGGGGCGTTGAGCTGGCAAACGGCCAGCGCGTGACCGTCGCCAGCGAAGAGCAGGCCTACGCGTTTGCGCGTCAGGCGGGGAGCGAGCCGGTGCGCATTGCGCGCCGCGCCCAGTCGCTGCTGGCGGGCACGGCCGAGTCGGTCCTGGGGCAGCTCAACGCGCTGCACCGGCAGTGGGGCATTGACGAATTTATTATCGACACGCCGGTCGCGGAGGGGGCAACGCGCGTCGCGTCGCTGCGTCTGCTTGCCGAGGCGCGTCTTAACAGGGAGGTTACGGTATGAGTTTTGGCGAACAGCTGATTGCCTGGCGCCGGGAACTGCACCAGAACCCGGAGCTGTCCGGGCAGGAAGTCGAAACCACCGCGCGCCTGCGCCAGTGGCTGACGAAGGCCGGGATTACACCACAGCCTTACGATCTGTCTACCGGACTGGTGGCTGAAATCGGGACGGGCGACAGGCTGATTGCGCTGCGGGCAGATATCGACGCTCTGCCGATAGAGGAGCGCAGCGGCGTGCCGTTTAGCTCGCAGCGTGCAGGCGTGATGCACGCCTGCGGACACGATATCCACACCAGCGTGATCCTCGGCGCTGCGCTAAAGCTGAAAGAGCGGGAGGCCTCGCTTAATGGTCGGGTGCGGATCCTGTTTCAGCCTGCCGAAGAGAACTTTGGCGGCGCGAAGAGCATGGTGCGGGCCGGCGCCCTGCGTGACGTCAGCGCGATTTTCGGCATGCACAACGAGCCCGGCCTGCCGGTCGGTGAGTTCGCCACGCGCGGCGGGCCGTTTTATGCCAACGTCGACCGCTTTGTGATCCGCATTACCGGCAAGGGGGCGCACGCCGCACGTCCGCATGAAGGCAACGACGCCATCGTGCTGGCGAGCCAGCTGGTGACGGCGCTGCAAAGCGTCGCCAGCCGCAACGTCAATACGCTGGATTCGGTGGTGCTGAGCGTGACGCGTATTGCGGGCGGTAACACCTGGAACGTGCTGCCGGAAAGCGTCGAGCTGGAAGGCACGCTGCGCACCCACCGCACGGAGGTGCAGCAGAACGTGAAGGCCCGCGTGGGCGAAATCGCGGCGGGGTTTGCCAGCGCCTTTAGCGCGCAGATTGACATTACCTGGTATGCCGGGCCTACCGCGCTGGTGAACGACGAGCGCTGGGCCGACTTCGCGACCTCGGTCGCCCGGGAAGCCGGGTATGAAACCCGTCACGCCGAGCTGCACATGGGCGGGGAAGATTTCGCGGTCTACCTGCAGCAGATCCCGGGGGCGTTTGTCAGCATCGGCAGCAACAGCCCGTATGGTTTACATCATCCGGCCTTCAATCCGGATGAAGCCTTAATTGAGCCCGCTGCCCGCTATTTTGCACAGCTGGCGGAAAAAGCCCTGCAACACGTTTAATTCAGGAGAGGTGAATATGTCTGCACATCGTCAACTGCGGCTGGGGACCATTTTGCAGGGTGCATCCGGGAATATGTCCGCCTGGCGTCACCCTGAGGCCGTCGCCGACGCCAGCATCAATTTTGATTTCGTCAAGGCGACGGCGCTAAAGGCGGAAGAGGGCAAACTCGATTTCCTGTTTGTGGCCGACGGTCTTTATATTAACGAGAAATCGATCCCGCATTTTTTAAATCGCTTTGAACCGCTAACGGTGCTCTCCGCGCTGGCCACCATCACCTCGCGTCTGGGGCTGGTGGGAACCTTATCCACCTCCTACAGCGAGCCCTTTACCACGGCGCGCCAGTTCGCGAGCCTTGACCACCTGAGCAACGGACGCGCGGGCTGGAACGTGGTGACCTCGCCGCTGGAAGGATCGGCGAAGAACTTTTCCCGCGAAAAACACCCCGAGCACGCGCTGCGCTACCGCATTGCCGATGAGTATCTCGACGTGGTGAAAGGGCTGTGGGATTCCTGGGAAGGCGATGCGTTTATCCGCAACAAGGAGAGCGGCCAGTTTTTTGACCCGGCCAAACTGCATGCGCTCGATCACCACGGTGACTTCTTCCAGGTCGCCGGGCCGCTGAATATTGGCCGCACGCCCCAGGGCCGTCCGATTGTCTTTCAGGCCGGGGCGTCGGACGACGGGAAAAAGCTGGCGGCGAAACATGCCGACGCCATTTTCACCCATCACGATACCCTCGACGAGGCAAAAGCCTTTTACCGCGACGTAAAACAGCTGCTGGAAACAAACGGCCGCCGCGCGTCGCATCTCCATATTTTCCAGGGCGTCAGCGTGATTGTGGGGAAAGACGCCGACGACGTGGAAAACCAGTATCAAACCACGGCGGCGCTGGTGTCGATTAACGATGCACTTAACTACCTCGGGCGTTATTTCGAACATCACGATTTCAGCCAGTATCCGCTCGACGAGCCGTTCCCTGATATCGGCGACTTAGGCAAAAACAGCTTCCGCAGCACCACCGATGAAATTAAGCGTAACGCCCGCGAGCGCGGCTTAACCCTGCGCCAGGTGGCGCTTGAGGCCGCTTCGCCGCGCCCGCGCTTTTCCGGCACGCCGGAAAAGGTTGCGGACGGCCTGCAGGCGTGGTTTGAGGGCTATGCCGCAGACGGCTTCATCATTCAGGGCGGCACGCCGGACACCTTCCCGCGCTTTATTGACCAGGTGGTGCCCGTTTTACAGGCCCGCGGACTGTTCCGTACCGACTATCCGGGCACCACGCTGCGCGAAAGTCTGGGCTTAGACCAACCTAAAAACCAGTTCACACAACAATAAAAGAGAACACCGCTATGCAGAAAACATCGCTTATTCTGGCGCTCGCGCTGGCCTTTACCCCTGCCGTCTGGGCAGAGAATGTGAATATTAACGGCACCGGCGTGAGCATCGAGGCCAATAAAACGCCGGTTAATACCGCGAAAAACGGCGAGGCGGTGGCGCAGCTGCCGAAAGACTATCGCTTTGCCGTGCCGGGGAAATTTACCGTGGCGGTGGCGGGACTCAATCAGCCGCCGCTGACGGTCTTCTCCGATGACAACAAAACGCTGCTGGGAAGCGAGGTTGACGTCGCCCGTCTGGTGGCGGACAGCCTGGGGCTGGAGCTGAACGTGGTGCCGACCTCCTGGGAAGACTGGCCGCTGGGCGTGGCGTCCGGGAAATATGATGCCGCCATCAGCAACATCACCGTCACCAAAGAGCGTAAAGAGAAGTTTGACTTTGCCACTTACCGTAAAGATTCCCTCGGGTTCTACGTGAAATCAAGCAGCCCGATCAAGTCGCTTGAGAAGGCTGAGGACATCGCCGGGCTGCGGATTATCGTCGGCTCCGGCACTAACCAGGAGGCCATCCTGCTGGCCTGGAACGCCGAGAACCTGAAGAAGGGGCTGAAGCCCTTTACCCCGATCTACACCAAAGACGATGCGGCCCAAACGCTGGCGCTGCAGTCCGGGCGCGCGGATGCCTACTTTGGCCCGAACGTAATTGGCGCCTGGAAAGCGGCGCTGAACGGGAAAACCAGGCTGGTGGGCAGCGTCGACGGCGGCTGGCCGAAGGCGGCGCACATCGCGGTGACGCTGAAAAAAGGCAGCGGCCTGGTTGAGCCGGTGCAAACCGCGCTGAACGGCGTCATCAAAAACGGCGATTACGACAAAGTGCTGAACCGCTGGGGTGAAGGGGTGGAGCGCATTCCTCAGTCAGAGGTGAACCCGGCGGGCCTGGGCGATTAAGGAGGCGTAATGAGCGAACGATTTCGTGACGTTTCCCCGGAAGACGCCGAGCTTCAGCCCATCATCGAGGGGCTGTTCGGGGAATATGCCGCCCGCTACGGGGACTACTTCTCTAAAGACGCGGAGGTTGAACTCACCGAGTGGTATTTAGCGCCGCAGGGGCTGTTTATCGTCCTAGAGCGGGACGGAAAGATTATCGCCACCGGCGCGTACAAGCCTTTCGACGAACGCACCGCGGAAATCAAACGAATCTGGACGGACAAATCCCTGCTTCAGCAGGGGCTTGCCGGACGCGTGGTGCAGGAGCTGGAGCGCAGGGCGGTGCTGGCAGGGTATAGCCACATCTACCTGACAACCGGTTTTCGCCAGCCGGAGGCGGTCAGGCTTTATCTTAGCCAGGGCTATCAGCCGCAGTTCGATCTCAATCGGGATCCGGAAGAGTACAGCCAGCCGCCGTTTGACGGTCGGCTGCGCTTCACTAAAACGCTGGTACGCGAAGCGTTCAGTAAAACCGCATGAGGAACGACGATGAGCAACGTTGAAACCGTTAAGGTGGTCCCGGCGCGTTATCCGCTGCGGGCCGTCGGCGCCGCGGTGGCGCTGTTTGTCCTGGCTGTCGTGATTCAGTCCGTGGCCTTTAACCCGCGCTGGGAGTGGGCGGTGTTCGCCCGCTGGTTCTTTGACCCGGTGATCCTCGAAGGCGTTGGGCAGACCCTGCTGCTGACGCTGATCGGCACCGCGCTGAGCGTGGTGTTTGGCGGCATGCTGGCCCTGGCGAGACTCTCGTCATCCTGGCTGCTGAGCAGCCTGGCGTGGGCGTACATCTGGCTGTTTCGGTCGCTGCCGCTGATCGTGGTGCTGATTATCCTGTACAACTTTTCCTATCTCTACGACACCCTCTCGCTCGGCGTGCCGTTCACCGGCATCACCTGGGGCCGCTTTGAAACCATCAACGTGCTCGGGCAGTTCTCTACCGCCGTGGTGGGGCTAACCCTGGTGCAGAGCGCCTATACCGCCGAGATCGTTCGCGGTGGATTCCTCGGGGTCGATCACGGGCAGTATGAGGCCGCCGCCGCGCTCGGCCTGCCGGCCTGGCGCCGCACGGTGCGCATCATTTTACCGCAGGCGCTGCGCACCATTCTGCCTTCCGGTTTCAACGAAATCATCAGCCTCGCCAAGGGCACGGCGATGGTGTACGTCCTGGCGATGCCGGAGCTGTTCTATACCATCCAGATGATTTACAACCGCACGCAGGAGGTGATCCCGCTGCTGATGGTGGGGGCTGCCTGGTACCTGGTCATCACCACCGTCTTATCCGCTATTCAATATGGCGTTGAACGCGCGCTTGCCCGCAGCGAACGCCGCTCTGCCGTTAATCAGAACCGCGTCGCCCGTCGCACCCGCTCTGTCGCGACCACGCCAGCACAGGAGCCTATCCATGCAAGCCTCTCCTGAAGGACACATCTCAATAACCGGCGTCAGCAAGTACTTTGGCCGACACAAGGCGCTCGACAACGTTTCGCTTGAGATCCCGCCGGGATCCGTGACGGTGATCCTCGGCCCGTCCGGGTCGGGCAAATCGACGCTTCTGCGCACCATCAACCATCTGGAGCGCGTGGACGAAGGCTTTATTCAGATCGACGGAGACTACATTGGCTACCGTCGTCAGGGCGACAGGCTCTACGAGCTGAAGGAGAAAGAGATCCTCAAGCAGCGCGTCAACGTGGGCTATGTGTTTCAGAACTTCAATCTCTTTCCGCACCTCACGGTGCTGGAAAACCTGATTGAGGCGCCCGTCGCGCATAAAAAGCTCAGCAAAAAAGAGGCGGTCGAAAGGGCGTACAGCCTGCTGGACGTGGTCGGGCTGCGGGATAAAGCCGATGCCTGGTCTCGCCATCTCTCCGGTGGGCAGCAGCAGCGCATTGCCATTGCCCGCGCGCTGGCGCTGCGCCCACGGGTGATGCTGTTTGATGAACCCACCTCGGCGCTGGATCCGGAGCTGGTGGGGGAAGTGCTGGACGTCATCAAAAAACTGGCCCGGTCGGGCACCACGCTGGTGGTGGTCACTCACGAGATCGGCTTTGCCCGGGAGGTGGCGGATCAGGTGGTGTTTATGGTCGACGGGAAAATCGTGGAGCAGGGCAGCAGCGACGCGGTGCTGAACCGTCCGTCTCATGCGCGAACGCGCCAGTTCCTGTCAAAAGTGCTGTAAGGAGCGCAAATGAAATACGGACTTCTGGCGGGGCTGCTTTTTACGACCGCGGGCCACGCCAGCATCGATCTGAAAGCCAACGAGCAGCCGCTGCCGGTGACGGTGGATCGCCAGGCCGTGGCGAAGATCCCCGCCGGTTACAAATTTGTTGAGCCGGGAACGCTGACGGTCGCCATCTCGATGCTCAACTCCCCGCCGCTGGCGCTGCTGGCCAGCGATAACCGCACGCGGATTGGCAGCGACCCGGATATCGCCCGCCTGCTGGCGGGCAGCCTGGGGCTGAAGCTCAAGCTGGTGCCGACGGCGTGGGAAGACTGGCCGCTGGGGATCGCTTCCGGGCGCTACGACGTAGCGCTGGTGAACATTGCGGTGACCGAACAGCGGAAAGAGAAATTTGATTTTGCGGCCTACCGCGTCGATTCGCTGGCGTTTTCGGTGAAATCCACCAGCGAGATCCAGTCAATCAAAAGCGCGGAAGATCTGGCCGGGAAAAAGGTGATCGTCGGCTCGGGGACCAATCAGGAGCGCATCCTGCTGGGCTGGAACGAAGAGAATAAAAAGGCGGGGCGGGCGCCAGCGCTGCCCGTCTATCTTCACGACGATGCCTCGGGCAATCTCTATATCCAGTCCGGCAGGGCTGACGTGTTCTTTGGCCCTCAGTCGGTTTCAGCCTACAAGGCGGCGCTCACCGGCACGACCCGCGTGGTCGGATTAGGGCCGAAAAAAGCCTGGGTCGCAACCACCACCAAAAAAGGCAATGAGCTGGTCTACGCGCTGCAGGCCGCGCTGAACGGTGCGATTGCGCGGGGAGAGTACCAGAAGGTGCTGGCGCGCTGGGGTGAACAGGAGGAAGGGGTGGAACAGTCGGTGGTCAACCCGCCTGGAATAACCTACTGAGGGTGCTCTAAACTTAGGATTTTCACTCCTGAGGGGGCAACATGATTAAACTCTATGGCGTACCCGGCTGGGGCTCGGCGATCGGTGAAGTGATGCTAGTCCTGGCCGATATCCCTTATCAATTCATCAACGTGGACGGGTTTGACCAGCCCGGTCCGCAGCGTGAGCTGCTGCAAAAGCTTAACCCGCTGCGTCAGGTCCCCACGCTGGAGCTGGAAAATGGCGCCATCATGACCGAAACGGCGGCCATTGCCCTGATGGTGCTCGACAGATGTCCCGATCTCGCCCCGCCGGTGGGGCAGGCTGAACGCCAGCAGTTTCAGCGTTTGCTGATCTGGTTTGTAGCCAACGTCTATCCCACGTTTACCTATGCGGACTATCCCGAACGCTGGGTGCCGGATGCGCCGGACCAGCTGCAGAAAAACTGCATCGAATACCGAAAATCGCTCTATCTATGGTTCGACAGTCAGCTCAGGGCAGCCCCGTTTGCGCTGGGAGAACGGCTGACGCTGCTGGATGTGTATATTGCGGTGGCGCGCACCTGGGGGCCGCGCCATGACTGGTTTGCGACAAATACGCCGAGGTTTACGGCTGTTGCGGACACCGTCTGTCAGCTGCCGGAACTGCACAAGGTGTTAAAGGCCAACGCTATTATCTGATAACGTGGAACTCTTATTCACAAACGGAAGCCTGCACATGCCACACGTCGATATTAAATGTTTTCCCCGTGATTTGAACGATGAACAAAAAACGGCCCTGGCGGCGGATATTGCCGGGGTCATTATTCGTCATCTCAACAGTAAAGACAGCTCAATATCCGTTGCGCTGAATCAGGTGGATCCTGAGGAGTGGAAAGCCCAGGTCTGGGACACCGAAATAGGACCGAAGCTGGAAGAGTTAATTAAAAAACCAGGCTATTCAATGTAAGCGCGTATGCCGGGGCGATCGCCTCTCCCCGGTTTTTCCCTTCTTGTTTTCCCGCTTTTCGCAAAAATCGATAAAAAAATATTTTATTTTATCCGCTACACTTTACGTTTATGGCTATATTTCCTACCTCTTTAGGAAAGATGTTCAACAGAATCAGTTAAGGACAGATACGTTAAAGGATAATTTTCTGATGACAAAATTACCCCGTTTTTCACCCGCCTTTCTTCACCCGCGTTACTGGCTCAGCTGGGTCGGCATTGCCGCGCTGTGGCTGATTATGCTCCTGCCATATCCGCTGCTGTTCCGAATCGGCCACGGGCTTGGACGGCTGGCGATGCGCCTGCTTCCCCGCCGCGTCGCGATTGCCCGCCGCAACCTCGAGCTATGCTTTCCCGAGATGGATGCCAACGAGCGTGAGGCGTTGCTGCAGCGTAATTTTGAATCGGTAGGAATGGGGGTGATCGAAACCGGAATGGCATGGTTCTGGCCTGCATGGCGGGTGCGGAAATGCTTTACCGTGACGGGTTATGAGCACATGGAAAAGGCGCGGGCGAAAGGCAATGGCGTGGTGCTCGTGGGTATGCACTTTCTCACCCTTGAGCTGGGCGCGCGGATCTTTGGCATGCTGAACCCCGGCATTGGGGTGTATCGCCCTAACAATAACGCGCTGTTGGACTGGCTGCAGACGCGCGGGCGCCTGCGCTCCAATAAAACCATGCTCGATCGTCATGATTTAAAGGGCATGATCCGCGCGCTGAAGCAGAATGAGATTCTGTGGTACGCCCCGGACCATGACTACGGCAAAACCAATAGCGTCTTTGTGCCGTTTTTTGCGGTGCCAAATGCGGCCACGACCGCGGGAAGCTATATGCTGGTCAAAAGCGCTAAGCCTGCCGTGATCCCCTTTGTGCCGCGCCGCAGGGCGGACGGCACCGGTTACGAGCTGATTATTCTGGAGGATATCAGCGAGGCGCTGCAGGGAGGAGATAAAGAAACCGTTGCGACGCAGATGAACAGGGCGATTGAGCAAGCGATACGGATGGCGCCAGAACAGTATATGTGGCTGCACCGGCGCTTCAAAACGCGTCCTGAAGGCGTACCTGACCGATATGCCCGTCCGAAACAGACGGCAACACGGGATGACATTCTTTCCGCCAGCGATTTTTCTGACCGCTCAGGCATACAGCACTAAACCTCAGTTTCGCCGCGCCGCTGGTGGGCTGGCTGATGGCGCACCGATCCGAAACGTAAGGATACTGAATCGCAACGACATTTTCAGGATGTCGCTGTGGTTCAGTGCTTTATAAAACTCACCGCGCTGTATAGAATTGCCGCATCCACAGCGACGGGATACCACACGATGACCGCGAGAGTTGATTATCAGATTGAAAAATACCTCCTTACCGAAGCCGCCGAACCGGCGCGCCTGACGCGCCAGTGGGCAGAGGTGATGGAGGAGTGTCGTGAGCAACAATCCGGCGCAGAGGAGCGGCTGCGTCTCGCGTTGCTTAATGTGGATTATGTCACCAGCTTCGAGCTGCCCTTCAGGCTGCTCCTCACCCGTGCGCCGCAGCTGATTGACGTTGTCAGGAAAGAGCTGCCGCTCGGCCAGAAAAACGTTCTGTTTAACGGCAAGCGCTTTGGCTGCGTCTATAGCCTTAAACAGGATCTGGCCGGAATACCTGACGAGTTTACCTACCAGCTGAAAACGCGTATCCAGCGCAGTGACGCAACGGGATGTAATGAACTCCCTTACAGGCAAATTGCCCAGCAGGTAAAAGCGCCAAAGGAACGCCTCAAGCTGGCTCTGGAAAGCGGGCTGTCCGTGACGGCACTCGACGGGCTTTTCTGGTTTGGCATTCAGCGCATCGCGGCGGATGTGCAAAGGCTACGTAAAACAGGGATGCGGATTGTGACCTCCAACACCGAGGTGTTCGATACGCTGACCAAAACAACCCGGCAAATCCCTGTCTATCGTCTGGAAGGAATGGACATTACTTAACCTGAAGCAGGATTGCCATCAGCCCCGGAAAGCGGGCATCCAGATCCTCTCTTCGCAATGAAATCATGTTTTCTCGTCCCTGTGGACGCTGCCAGATCACGCCGCTGTCGCGCAGTACGCGCCAGTGATGGGTCATCGTGGACTTCACCACATCTTCCGGGCGCAGCGCGTTGCAGCTGAGTTCGCTGCCATCGGCCAGCCGTCGAACGATCGACAGCCGGAGCGGGTTGCCGAGGGCAAACAGCACATTTTCCAGCAGTATTTGTTCAGTTTCAGGGTGGTTTGGGATCATCGTTTTCCTGCGTTTGGCGTCAGATTGAGCTATATCAACAATAGGTCAACCGTTAAAAAATAGTTCGATAATACTCGTACAATAGGACTATTATAGCAAACGAACGAATGCACGACCATCCTGGTCGTCACAGACAAGTCATATGACTTAAGGAAATATCATGCCCCGACCCATCCCTCTCGAACGTTATCGCAACATCGGTATCTCCGCGCATATCGATGCCGGTAAAACCACCACCACCGAGCGCATCCTGTTTTATACCGGGATGAGCCACAAGCTGGGTGAAGTACACGATGGCGCGGCAACCACTGACTGGATGGCGCAGGAGCAAGAGCGCGGGATCACGATTACCTCCGCGGCGGTGAGCTGCTTCTGGCCAGGTATGGACAGAGGGTTCGAACCGCATCGGATCAACATCATCGACACCCCGGGGCACGTTGACTTCACCATTGAGGTTGAACGTTCCATGCGCGTTCTCGACGGTGCCGTGATGGTATATGACTCCGTGGGCGGCGTGCAGCCGCAGTCGGAGACCGTCTGGCGTCAGGCCAATAAATACCACGTTCCGCGGCTGGCCTTCGTCAACAAAATGGACCGTCCGGGGGCCGATTTCTTCCGCGTGGTGCGGATGATGCAGGAGCGCCTGAAGGCCAATCCGGTGCCGATTGTTATCCCGGTTGGTGCAGAGGAGCACTTCACCGGCGTGGTGGATCTCATCAAGATGCGCACCATTTTGTGGGACGATGCGACTCAGGGCATGGTGTTTACCTATGCGCCCGTGCCGGATGATCTCGTCAGTACCGCCCGGGAATGGCGGGAAAAAATGGTCTCTGCCGCGGCGGAAGCCAGCGACGAGCTGATGGATAAGTACCTCGAAACGGGCGACCTGACGGAAGCGGACATTATTAAAGGCCTGCGTATCCGCACCATCTCGGGCGAAATCCAGCCGATGCTGTGCGGCAGCGCGTTCAAAAACAAGGGCGTGCAGCGGATGCTGGATGCGGTGATTGAGCTGATGCCGTCGCCGCTGGACGTGCCGGCCATTGACGGTGTGGATGAAAAAGGGCAGCACGCGGAGCGTCATCCGAGCGACGATGAGCCGTTCTCCGCCCTGGCGTTCAAGCTGATGAGCGACCCGTACGTCGGGCAGCTGACCTTTATCCGCGTCTACTCCGGCGTGCTGCGCAAAGGCGACGCGGTGTATAACCCGGTGAAAGGCAAAAAAGAGCGTATCGGGCGTATCGTGCTGATGCATGCCAACGATCGTCACGAGGTGGATGAACTGCGTGCGGGCGATATCGCGGCCTGCGTGGGGCTGAAAGACGTGACCACCGGTGACACGCTCACCGATCCGAACGCGGTGATTACGCTTGAACGAATGGAGTTCCCGGACCCGGTGATCTCGCTGGCAATCGAGCCGAAAACCAAAGGCGATCAGGAGAAAATGGGCATCGCGCTACAGCGCCTGGCGGCGGAAGATCCGTCGTTCCGCCTGCATACTGACGAAGAGTCCGGTCAGACCATTATTTCCGGGATGGGTGAGCTGCATCTGGAGATTATCGTCGACCGCATGAAGCGTGAGTTTGGCGTGGAGGCAAATATCGGTCGTCCGCAGGTGACCTACCGAGAAACCCTGCGTAAGGCGGTGAAGGATATCGAAGGCAAATTTGTCCGTCAGTCCGGCGGCAAAGGCCAGTACGGCCATGTGGTGCTGAGCCTTGAGCCGCAGGAGCCCGGAAGTGGCTTTACATTTGAAGATGCCACCAAGGGCGGCGTGGTGCCGCGCGAGTATATCCCGTCCGTTGAGAAAGGGCTGCGGGAGGCGATGAACAGCGGGGTGCTGGCGGGTTATCCGGTGGTCGACGTCAAGGCGACGCTGACGTTTGGTTCTTACCACGACGTCGACTCCTCGGAGATGGCGTTCCGCATGGCGGCCATTCTCGGCTTTAAAGAGGGCGCCCGCAGAGCGGATCCGGCGATCCTTGAGCCGATCATGCACGTGGAGGTGGAAACACCGGAAGAGTACGCAGGGAACATCATGGGCGATCTCTCTTCTCGTCGCGGCATGGTGCAGGGCATGGAAGAGCAGTACGGCAGCCAGATTATCCGCGCTGACGTGCCGCTGGCCGAGATGTTTGGCTACGCCACAACGCTGCGCTCGATGTCCCAGGGACGCGCGACGTATACGATGGAGTTCCACCATTTTGCGGAAGCCCCGCGGAATGTTGCGGATGAGATTATTTCGCGGCGCGCGAAGAGTTGATGAAGTGCGCATGGTAGCCTCTGGGCTACCATGCGTCTTTTCGGCATATCATCCTTTTACTTAATTAGCGTTGCGGATCGAATTTTCCATTTCCCTTTTTCCTGAACGAGACAATCTGCCACAACGTGCTCTTGTTTTTTGCCAAACGCGATATACACATTTGTGCAAACCGCATCAAAGTCAGAATTTAAGACCGCGATCTGATTCCAGTCTTCGTCCCAATCCTGAGATTTGATGAACATATCCGCATCGGGCATATCTTTTTCGTTACTGTCGCCTGAGTACATTTCCTTAATTGCAGAAATTGTCCCTGAGACAACGTAATCTTTCATGATGTCGGGATTTAATACTGGCGGTTTATTCTGATTTAACTGTGCGATATACCATTGATTAAATTTAAGCGCCGCCTGGCTTGGTGCAGAGCTACTATGAGCGACCGCATAAGGAGACAGAGCGAAAAGAACGAAGCAGAGTATTTTCATTAGTCATGCCTGAACAGTTCGTAATGAGGTTGATCAAATACCAGGCGGACGAAATAGGACGCTGTCATTGAGGCAGTGTCAATAGCTTATGCTACCACTCTATGGTTCCAGCTATCTTTGTAAACGATATTACCTTCACAGTGCTTCCAGGTAATACTTTCATATCGAAGAAGAACTGTTTCCAGGTGGGTGCCGGAGCCTACGCCAGGGTATAAATCAGGTGTTATCGACGTGATTTTAACATTCTCAAGTAGAATGTTAAAATACTCGCTTTCTACTCCTGCTTCGTTAATTATGTACATTTTTATTATTGCTGATTTGAGCGTGACCCCGGTAGTTAAAGCTTTGTATAAAAGAGGCGTTACCCGATCGAACTCTTTCTGAAACATAATCGGTGCGTGAATTCGTGTACCTGTCAGGCGACCTGTATTGCTATCGGCTGGAATATTGACATTATGAGTGAGTGACTTTAGCTCAATAGCCCCAATATGGCCGGAGACCAGCGATGAACCCGTCATGGGTGAACCATTTTCATCCGTTAACCACATATAAGCTGGATTAGACATAGTATATCCTTTTATTTCAGTTTCGTTATGCGTGAAGTTAATCGAGGAAATAACCAAACCAGAATGAAGATTGTAAGCAATGTCAATAACAAGCAATGCTCCGGAAATAGATGAAGCCATAGCAAGCCAAAACCAATGACAAGCGCAGGAAAGACTACGCTTTCTAATAACAGTCTGATTAGGTTCTTAAACATTTAAATCCCTTTCTATAAAATCGGCTAAATCATCCAGGTTTGAAAAGGAGTTTAATTTCATTCTTTCAAATAATTTTGAAAGAATGGGTTCGCAAAAATAATAAAGCATCTCCAGTTTCGCCTGGTACAGAATCCAGTAATAATCGGGGTTAATCGCTTTCAAATGGCGGGCAGCGAGTGCGCATTTTTGTTGAATGCCATAAAATTGAAGGACGAAGATACCTTGTGGCAATTTCGCAGACAGGCGTTCAACAACAAGTTTGGACATAAGACTAGAGTGAGAAAGCGTGATCGAGGCAGCAGTAGCAAACGCATAGCGTGTAGCTCCCGCTACGTTTATGTGAGAGCTGAATTCTGCAATTCTTTTTGTGAGTTTACGGGCTGAACCTTCTGGGTTGCCATCCTTTACGTCATCACATACGGTTTTCAAGTACAGATAAAATACGTGAGCAATAACATCGGCGTGTTTGAATATCGACTCTATTGAGTAAAGCGTTCTGATTTCTTCAGCTTGTAACTCCTGACAGATATCATTGTACCTGGGAATAAAGCATGAAGAATACCAACTGACTCGCTCAATACCAGAATATATGTCGGATGCAACTCCTTTTGCCGACTGCAAAATGCCGCCAATTGCGTTCTCCATAGTGAGGGCTAAATGGTGGTCACTCTGAAATTTTATCCTTAAATAATCAGATGCTGTCATGATGTAAGGCCCTTTGTAAGCTTTATATTTACGTCATTAGTGCTACAACATAGCGAGTTTCCTCTTTTTTTCTGACTGCGGGTTAGCATTAAATGTTATATAAAATCATAATATTTCAATGATATATGATTGATCTTATCAATCCGGCGCCTTCACCATCTTCCCGCTCGCCACAAACGTCCCGGCCCCAAGATGATGCAGCGTATTCAGCTTATCCCCGTCAAACTGCCAGCGTCCGGCGACGAACGCGCGTTCATCTGCCGCCGCTGAAACCACTTCGCCAAACAGCGTATCGTATTTTTCCGCCGCAGAGGTGACGGGTAATAACCGGCACTCCATCCACGCCAGACATTTCTCTTCGATAACCGGCAGGCCGAGTTCAGGGCCGTTTACGACCGGAATGCCGTAGCAGTTGAATTTGTCCTCGTCGCGGCCGCTGACGCTGCCGACCGCGTAAGTCCAGCTGGCCGCCGCCACGCCGGGGATGACGATGCCAAACTTCCCGCTACGCTCAATTAGCTCGCGCGACCAGGTGCTTTTATCCACGACGATTGCGATGCGCGGCGGCTCAAACTCAACGGGCATTGACCATGCGGCGGCCATCACGTTGCGTCTGTCGAGAGATTCGTCCCGACTGGTAATCAGTACGGTAGGACCGTGGTTCAGCAGGCGGCTGGCATGACGTAATTCAACAGGGCGAAAGTGGCTCATAGGATCTCCTCATCTACACGATGAGTATGGCGAAAAAGCACGTAAATCAAAATGAATGCGCAAAATTAGTTTATAAACATAACACCACAATCAAAGGAAACTGATGTATGTCCCCATTCCTGACCGCCTATTTCGATCGTATCGCCTGGACGCAGCCGGCACGGGTGGATATCAACACCCTGCGAGCGCTGCATTTACACCACAACTGTGCGATCCCCTTTGAGAATATTGATGTCGTGCTGCCGCGCGAAATTCATCTTGAAGATCGGTGCCTGGAGGACAAACTGGTGACGGCACACCGCGGGGGATATTGCTTTGAGCAAAACGGCCTGCTTGAGCGCGTCCTGCGTGACGTCGGGTTTACGGTGCGCAGCGTGCTCGGGCGCGTGGTTCTGGCGAATCCGTCGCAGATGCCGCCGCGTACGCACCGCCTGCTGCTGGTCGAGCTTAACGGTGAACGCTGGATCGCCGACGTGGGGTTTGGCGGCCAGACGCTGACGGCGCCGATTCGACTGCTGGCTAATGAAGAACAGGAGACGCCGCACGGTCTGTATCGTCTGCTGAGCGAGGGCAACGACTGGGTGCTGCAGTTCCGTCACCATGAGCACTGGCAGTCGATGTACCAGTTTGACCTGACGACGCAGTATTTCAGCGATTACGTGATGGGGAACTTCTGGTCGGCGCACTGGCCGCAGTCGCATTTCCGCCATCATCTGCTGATGTGCCGCCATCTGCCGGACGGCGGCAAGCTGACGCTGACCAACTTCAACTTCACCCACTGGCAGAACGGTCATGTGGAGGAGCAGATCCACTTGCCGGATGCGGAGGCGCTGTATCAGCTGATGCAGGAGCGCTTTGGTCTTGGGGTTGACGATCCGAAGCACGGCTTTACACTAGCAGAATTGACGGCGGTGATGGCAGGGTTTGATACGCATCCGCAGGCAGGAAAATAGCCCGGTGGCGGCTACGCCTTACCGGGCCTACAGGGGCTTAAACGTAGGTCGGGTAAGGCGTAGCCGCCACCCGACAATATCAAAGGGATACTGATATGGAGATCTTGATTCGGAATAAATTCAGTTCAGTGGGAATGTTGCTCGGCGTTATTGCACTGCTTCTCTCATTAGTTCAGTTCACCCTCGGTCCATTTTCTTCAAAGTCGACAGTGCTTGAAGTTGTTGTAGCTGAAAAGGTGTCGGCGGTAAAAAAAGGAATATTGGCTGGTATAAAAGGAGAGCAGCCAATCGTTGAGACGAAAAAGGAACCGGTATATATTGACCGGTTACTGATCGCTAGCGGAATAATGTTATCTGTCATGGCGTTGGGACTTGCTTTCATTAGTGGCCTTCGCAAAGAGAACAAATGGACCGTGAGTGGGGCACTCTTTTTTTCCGGGGCCACGATCGCTTTTCATGCGGCGTTACTGGCTTTTGGTCTTGTTGCTGCAATTTTGCTTCTGATGTTAGTTGTTTCAATCATAAGCGGAAGCACTCTGTTCTGACCTTATAGCCCGGTGGCGGCTACGCCTTACTGGGCCTACAAGGGCTTAAACGTAGGTCGGGTAAGGCGTAGCCGCCACCCGACACAGTCAGCGGCGCTGCCTGGCTTGAGGCCGTGCCCGCACTCATTGTAAACGCTGTTAAAATAACTCGAGCGAAATAAGCTTATCGAGATGCTTATTAAATGCCGCGTCGTCCATTTCTGGCATATTCAATACCGTAATCCCGTCCAGGCCACATACCAGGCCTATCAAACGCCAGGCAATATTTTCCGGCCGGTCGGTGAGCGTAAAGGTCCCGGCTTCAGCTCCCCCCCGAATAATCGCCACGGTTTCCTGGTGCCACATCTCCATCGTCATGACATAGGCACCCTTTATGTCATCATCGCGGCTGGCCAGGATCTGCGCTTCGCGCCATAGACGAATATAGGGCTCAAATCTGCCGTCATCGCTGCCGAGCATGCCATGAAGCTGTTCGCGCCATCCGGCCTGTACCCTGGCGACGTCAGCATCCAGCAGTTCGCGGATTAACCGAACGAAGGCCAGCGATTTTAGCTCTCCGCCGGAGGCAAAATGATGGTGTACCTGTCCGGTTGCCACGCCCGCTTCCGACGCAACGCGCCGCACCGTCATGGCTCCCAGCCCCTCGGCCAGCGCCACGCGCATGGCGGCCTGTAAAATCGCTTCCCGCCGTTCATCCTTGCTCAGATATCGCATGTGTACTCACTCTCAATGGGAATGAAACGAGTGTAACAAAAAGCTGGACACTCGTTCAACTTTACGTAGGATCGCATCCTGGACATGTGTCCATGTTTAAAATGAAAAGGAAATTTATGTTTCGTCAGTGGTTAGCGTTAGTGATTATCGTGCTGGTCTATATCCCGGTGGCGATCGACGCGACGGTGCTGCACGTGGCGGCGCCGACATTGAGCATGACGCTGGGCGCCAGCGGCAATGAATTGCTGTGGATCATCGATATCTACTCGCTGGTGATGGCGGGAATGGTGCTGCCGATGGGCGCGCTGGGCGACCGCATTGGTTTTAAACGATTGCTCATGATTGGCAGCACGCTGTTTGGCCTGTCGTCGCTGTCGGCAGCGTTTGCGCCGTCAGCCGGGTGGCTGATTGCGGCGCGCGCCTCGCTGGCAATCGGTGCAGCAATGATTATTCCAGCCACGCTGGCCGGGATCCGCACGCTGTTTACCGACGCGCGGGATCGTAATATCGCGCTGGGCGTTTGGGCCGCGGTGGGGTCCGGCGGGGCGGCGTTTGGCCCGCTGATTGGCGGTATGCTGCTCGAGCATTTTTACTGGGGCTCGGTGTTTTTGATCAACGTCCCGATCGTGCTGGTGGTGGTGTCGCTGGCCGCGCGCTTCGTGCCGCCTCAGCAGGGGCGTCCGGAGCAGCCGCTGAATATCAGCCATGCCGTGATGCTGATTGTGGCGATATTGCTGCTGGTCTACAGCGCGAAAACCGCCCTGAAGGGCACCCTGTCACCGTGGATCGTCGCGTCCGCGCTGGTTACCGGCTCGATGCTGCTGTTCATTTTCGTGCGTATTCAGCTTCGCGCTCGCGTACCGATGATCGACATGCGCCTGTTTTGCCATCGCATCATCCTGAGCGGCGTGGTCATGGCGATGACCGCCATGATTGCCCTGGTCGGCTTTGAGCTCCTGATGGCCCAGGAGCTGCAGTTTGTTCATGGCTTTACGCCGTTTGAAGCGGGCATGTTCATGCTGCCGGTGATGGTCGCCAGCGGGTTCAGTGGCCCGATCGCGGGCGTGCTGGTCGGACGTTTAGGGTTGCGCATCGTTGCGGCTGGCGGAATGGGGCTCAGCGCCGTGAGCTTTATCGGCCTGTCGATGCTCGACTTCAGCACGCAGCAGTGGCAGGCGTGGGGGCTAATGGTGCTGCTCGGCTTCAGCGCCGCCAGCGCGCTGCTGGCCTCGACCTCGGCCATTATGGCGGCCGCGCCGAAAGAGAAAGCCGCCGCCGCAGGCGCAATTGAAACCATGTCCTATGAGCTGGGGGCCGGGCTGGGGATCGCCATCTTTGGTCTGCTGTTGACCCGCAGCTTCTCGGCGTCGATTGACCTGCCGCAGGGGCTGGATGCCTCGCTCGTCGATAAAGCTTCGTCATCCATCGGTGAGGCGATGAAGGTGGCGCAGGATCTCACGCCGACCCTGGCGGAACCGGTGATTGAGGCGGCGAAAAGCGCGTTTATCACCTCGCACAGCGTGGCGCTGGGCAGCGCGGGGGGAATGCTGCTGTTGCTGGCGGTGGGGATCTGGTTCAGCCTGGCGAAGGTCAATCCGCAGTAAAACAGGGCGCGCGGTTGGCGCCGGTGGGGCAGATGCGCTATGTTTTTTATAGGATTATCTGACTCTTGCTGGAAAATATGAGCCCTCGCCACAGCAGTGAAGCGTCCCAACCGCTCTCCCGGTTAACCCTGCTTGCAGGAGGGGCGCTTGGCGTCGTTTTTGGTGATATTGGCACCAGCCCGCTTTATACCTTCCGGACGGTGCTTTCGCTCTCTGAGCATGACCCGACGCCCGGCGTCATACTCGGCCTGCTCTCCCTGATAACCTGGACACTCATCCTGGTGACGTCCATAAAATATGCCGCCTTTGCCATGCGAATTGATAACCATGGCGAAGGGGGCATCATGGCCCTGATGTCGCTTCTGGTGGAAAAGGGCAAAGGCGGACGCTGGGTCATTTTTGCCGCCCTGATTGGCGCCGCGCTGATATACGGTGACGGCGCAATAACCCCGGCCATCTCCGTCCTGTCTGCCCTCGAAGGGCTGGAAATGGTGTTCCCGGCGTCCCAGCCGTACATACTACCCCTGACGGTCGCGGTTCTGCTGGCGCTGTTTCTTATCCAACCTTTTGGTACCGCCCGTATAGGGAAAATTTTTGGCCCGGTGATGGCGGTGTGGTTTTTGGCGATTGCAGTTCTTGGCGTGCGGGGGATCGTGCAACACCCCTCGGTACTGCTGGCCCTCAATCCCGCGTATGGCATCGCGTTTCTGTTTTCGAACGGGTACACCAGCTTCCTGGTCCTGGGCGGCGTGTTTCTCTGCGTGACGGGTGCCGAAGCCCTGTATGCCGACATGGGGCATTTTGGTAAAAAGCCCATCTGGCTTGCCTGGTACGGCGTCGTCTTTCCTTCGCTGCTGCTCAACTACGCCGGTCAGTCAGCGTTGATTCTGGCTGGTGCCGACAGCAAACAGAATCTTTTCTATACGCTGTGTCCGCCTGCGCTGCAGGTTCCGCTCATCATTCTTGCCGCGCTGGCGACAATCATCGCCAGCCAGGCGATTATTACCGGCGCTTTTTCGATGACGCGCCAGGCCATTCAGCTTGGCTGGTTGCCCCGGTTACGCATCAAACAGACGGCGGCAGAAAGCTACGGCCAGATTTACATCGGGATAATAAACTGGCTGCTGATGGGGGTGACCATCGGGCTGGTGGTGTTCTTTAAATCCTCCGACAAGCTTGCCGCGGCGTACGGCATCGCCGTGTCATTAACCATGCTGATGACCACGGGCCTGCTGTTTGTCGCTATGCGGGAAGTGTGGCGCTGGAGCCTGGTCAGCAGCGCGGTCATTGCCTTCTGTTTCCTGGTGATTGATGCCACCTTCCTGTTTGCCAATTTGATTAAGGTGCTGGAAGGCGGCTATATTCCGCTGCTGATGGCCGCCGCTGTTTGTACGGTGATGCTGATCTGGCACCGGGGCGTTAAGGCGGTATCGGCATCGGTGGGCGAGATGGGCGTCAGCGTGGATGCCTTCTTTGCCCAGCTTCAGCAAAAGACGGTGCCCAGAGTGGCGGGCTCCGCCATCTTTTTGACCCGAACCCAGAACAATATCCCGCCGGTCATGCGCTGGCACGTCGCGCGCAACCGGGCGCTACAGCAGGACGTGTTGTCGCTGACCATTGATATTCTCAACGTGCCCTACGTGGGGGAAGAACAACGTATAAGAGTGGAGCAGCGCGCACCGGGCTACTGGCACGGCGTGGCGCAGTATGGCTTTATGGAACACCCGGACATCCCGCGGTTGCTGCAGGGCGTCAGCGAGGTCAACGCAATTTTTGCCACGGATGACGCCACCTGGTATGTCGGGCATGAAACCATTGTGGCAGGCGAAGGTGAGGCGGGCATGGCGGCCTGGCAGCGGCACATCTTTGCTTTTATGAAGCGCAACTGCACGCACGTCATCAACCACTATCACCTTCCCAGCGATCGCGTCGTCGAAATCAGCCGACGCGTTGCCGTGTAGATTCAGGCGAAAGCAGAGATCTTCTGCTTTCGCACCGCGCTATCGCTCAAGCGCCGCAGACAGGACGCTGTGCAATAACACATTCGCGCCTTTCTCTGACCACTCCGGCAGGATCCTTTCCGCTTCGTTATGGCTGACGCCCTTCACGCAGGGGATAAAAATCATGCTGGCAGGGGCCACCTTACTGACGTAGCAGGTGTCGTGTCCGGCACCGGAGACCATCGATTTTGACGAATAGCCCAGCGCGGCGACGGCGTTTTCCGTACGGGCCAGACAGGCTTCGTTAAAGTCGACTGGCGCATAGTCGAAGATGCGCTCGACGTTGGCCGTCACGCCGCGTGCGGCCAGGTTTTTTGTCGCCACATGCAGCGCGGCTTCCATGGCTTCAAGTGCGTCCTGTGAAGGGTGGCGAAACTCCACGCTGCATTCCACTCGCGAAGGGACAACGTTACGCGAATTCGGCGTAACCTGCGCCATGCCGATGGTCGCGCGTCCGTCCGGCGCAAATTGATACCCAATCTCCTCCACGTTCAGCGCCAGCCCGGCGAAGGCGATAACCGCATCGCGGCGGCTGTGCATCGGCGTCGTTCCCGCATGGGCGGCAAAACCGTCGAGCGTTACCGTAAACCAGCGCTGGCCCATGGCCGCCCGCACCAGCCCGATGTCGATCTCTTCCTCTTCGAGGATCGGCCCCTGCTCAATATGCAGCTCATAGCAGGCGTGAAGCGGAAATGCGCGGGCAGGGCGTTCGCCGCGATAGCCAATCGCTTCCAGCGCCTCGCGAACGGTTATCCGTTGGTTGTCCATACTGGCGTATGCAAAGTCTTCCGTGAGCTGGCCTGCCCAGACGCCGGAGGCCAGCATCGCCGGGGCAAAGCGCGCGCCTTCTTCGTTGGTCCAGTTGACCAGCACGACGTCGCGCTCGGTTTCAATCGCGTTATCGTTCAGCGTGCGCAGCAGCTCCAGTCCGGCCAGCACGCCGTACACCCCGTCGTAGTTTCCGCCCAGCGGCTGGGTATCCAAATGGGAACCCGTCATGACTGGGGCAAGCTGCGGGTTTTTCCCCGCGCGACGGATAAACATATTGCCCATGCTGTCGATATCGCAGGTGAATCCTGCCTCCAGCGCCCAGTCGCGCAGGAGGTCGCGCGCAATACGATCTTCCTCGCTCAGTGCCAGACGGGTGACGCCACCGGCGGGGGTGCCGCCAATCTGCGCCATCATCTCAAGCGTTGACCACAGCCGTTCGGCGTTGACGCGGATCATGTCTTGTCCTTAGCGCTGCGGTAGCGGAAGTCACAACACGCACCGCCCTGCATGATGGTGGTCGTGCGGGTCAGCTTCACGTCCGGCGCATAGCCAACGATGAACTTTTCATCGCGCGCGCAGGAGAGAAGATGACCAATCTCGCCCAGCCCCATTTCATGATACATCTCCGCGTAGCGGCAGCGGGTCACGTTGTAGTTGTACTGCTGGTCGTCGGCGTCGAGCACCTTCACCTCCAGCGCGTTATCTTTCTCCCACAGATACTGCAGGGCGATAAAGCTCTTTACGTCCGCGCCGTTGGGCTCTTTGCTGGCAAACGCTTTGCCTGCGTCAATTGCCGCTTGTTCAATCGCCTCGCCGATGACCGCCTGGGCGCGGGTTTTCCCTATCTCGCGCACCAGGATTTCATAAATTGGCTTAATAATTTCTGCTTCAATTTTGCGGCGGGCGAGAATGCCCAGCTCGTTATTATCACTCATCACATTGCCCTCACTGCGTTACTTCGCTTTTGCGCCACCCAGCACGGTTTGCGGCAGCCATTTGCCCTCGACAACTTTGTAAACGGTGAACGACGGCGACTTCAGGTTGCCCTCTTTATCAAACGCAATTTGCCCGGTGACGCCGGAGTAGCTAATGCCGCGCAGGGCTGGCAGATACTCGGACGGATCGACGGAGTCTGCTTTTTCCATCGCCGCAACCAGCACGCGGGTGGCGTCATAGGCGAACGGCGCGTGCAGTTCGATATGGGTGTGGTAGCGGGACTGCCAGGCCTGCTCGAAAGCCTTTCCACCCGGCATCTGGTCGACGGGCAGACCCGGCTCCAGCGCGACCACGCCTTCGCCTTCTTTCTGCGCCAGCTTCAGGAACGTCTGGCTGACAAATCCGCCAGCGCCCATCAGCGTGGCGTTCATGCCCAGCTGTTTGATGCGGCGTGCCAGCGGTGCGGCCTGGCTGTCGACGCCGCCGAAGAAGATCAGATCGGCGTTTTTGCTGCGGATGGCGGTCAGTACCGCGCTGAAGTCCACCGTTTTGTCATCCACGTACTGACGGTCGACAATCTTCACGCCCTGCGCTTCAAGCGACTTTATAAACTGGTCCGCCAGGCCCTGACCGAAGGCGGTACGGTCGTCGATCACCGCAATGCGCTTGGCTTTCAGGGTATTCACCGCGTACTGACCGGCGAGCTGGCCGCCGTCGTCATCGTGGCCCATCACGCGGAAGCTGGTATCAAAACCCTGTTGCGTATAGGCATGACCGGTCGCGACCGGTGCGACCTGCGCGATGCCGGCATCGTGATAGACGCGGGCTGCCGGAATACTGGTGCCGGTGTTCCAGTGACCTACGACGCCCGCGACGCCGCTATCCACCAGACGCTGCGCGACGGCCACGGCGGTACGCGGGTCGGACTGATCGTCTTCTGACTGCAGTTTGAAGGTCACCGCTTTGCCGCCGATGGTCGGGTGCTGCTTGTTAATGTCGTCAATGGCCAGCTGCGCGCCGTTCTCCAGATCTTTACCGATACGGGCAGACGGGCCGGTGAGCGGGCCCGCCAGGCCGATAACCACGGTTTCGCCGTCAGCGGCCCATGTGGCCGTTGAGGCAAAACCGCTGAGCAGAATAGCGGCGCTGAGCGCACTGATTTTTACTGTTTTCATTGTATTTCCCTGATGTTGGCTGGTGTTGTTAAACGGGCATTTCGCCCAAATAAATCTGTGCAATCTGGTCGTCAATGAGCAGCGCTTTCGATTCGCCGTGATGGACAATGCTGCCGCTGTCCATCACCCACGCGCTATCGGTCACCTCCAGCGCGAGTCGGGCGTTTTGTTCGATGAGCAGAAGGGCGACGCCGCGCTCGCGCAGGCCGGCAATGACGGCAAAAATGTTCTCGACCATCTTCGGCGCAAGGCCCATTGAGGGTTCGTCGAGAATGAGCAGACGCGGCTGGCTGAGCAGGGCGCGGTTAAGGGCCAGCAGCTGTTGCTCGCCACCGGAAAGCAGGCCGGCAAGCTGATGCTGGCGTTCGCCCAGGCGCGGGAAGCGCTCGAAAATCTCATTCATCTCCCGCCTGAAGGTGACAGTGTCACGCCTGAGCCAGGCGCCCATCTGCAGGTTTTCCAGTACCGTCATGCGAGAGAAGATCCCACGGCCTTCCGGGACCATCACCAGCCCGTCACGAAGCAGGGCTTCAGGCCTGTGCTTGCGTACCGCTTTTCCGTTGAATTCAATACGGCCGCTGAAGTTTTCCAGACCGGTAATGGCGCGCACGGTGGAGCTTTTCCCCGCGCCGTTAGCGCCAATCAGGGTAGCCTGTTCACCCTCGCGCAGGGTAAAAGAGACATCGCGTACGGCCTGAATACCGCCGTAATGCACGTCCACACGTTCCACCTTCAGTAATTCAGACATGGGCGTTGCCTCCAAGCCAGGCGGCAATCACTGCCGGGTCGCGACGGACGCTTTCCGGCGTGCCGCTGGCGAGCGTTTTGCCGTAATCCAGCACCGTCAGGCGATCGCAGATGCCCATCACCAGCTTGACGTCATGCTCAATCATCAGCAGGGTTTTACCGTCATCGCGCAGTCGGATAAGCAGCTCGCCGAGCGCCACTTTTTCCGCCGCGTTCATCCCTGCGGCGGGTTCGTCCAGCGCCAGCAGCAGCGGATCGGTTGCCAGCGCGCGGGCAATCTCCAGACGGCGCTGATGACCGTAGGCCAGATCGCAGGCGCGATAGTGGGCGAACTTCGCAATCCCGGTGTACTCCAGCAGGTGCCAGGCCTGTTCGCGGGTCTGCTTTTCTTCCGCCCGGGCGCGTTTATGGCGGCTCAGCGCGGCCCACAGGCCGTTACGGGTGCGCACGTGGCGACCCACCATCACGTTTTCCAGCACCGACATGTCGTTAAAGAGGCGCACGTTCTGAAACGTGCGGGCAATCCCGGCTGCGGTCACTTTCTCAATCTGCTTTGGAAAATAGGGCCTGTCGGCAATCGAAAACTCGCCGCTGTCCGCCGGGTAAAGCCCGGTGATCAGATTAAAGCAGGTGGTTTTCCCCGCCCCGTTAGGGCCAATCAGCCCGTAGATCTCGCCCTTGTTTACGGTAATTGAAACGTCATCCACGGCGGTAAGGCCACCGAAGCGTTTTGACATGTTGCGAACGGTTAACAGGCTCATGCCTTTACCTCCTTGTGGCGCACCGGCCAGATCCCGGATGGGCGCACCAGCATGACCAGCACCAGCGCCAGGCCGTAGAACAGCTGGCGTAACACTTCCGGGTCAATCAGCACCGTGCCGAACAGCGCCTGCTGAACCGGGGCCGCCTGGCTGCGCAGCAGTTCCGGCAGGGCGGTAAGCAGTATTGCGCCGAGGATCACCCCCGGAATGTGTCCCATCCCGCCCAGCACCACCATCGCCAGCACGGCAATGGATTCCTGTAACGTGAAGGATTCCGGGGAGACGAAGCCCTGAAACGCGCCGAACAGAGCACCCGCCACGCCGCCAAAGGAGGCACCCATCGCAAAGGCCAGCAGCTTATAGTTGCGCACGTTGATGCCCATCGCGCGGGCCACATCCTCATCTTCACGGATGGCGTGCCAGGCGCGGCCAATGCGCGAGTGCTGCAGGCGCAGGCAGACAAAAATAATCGCCACAATCACCAGCATCAGCAGGTAGTACCACAGCCACAGGGCGGGCACCTTGAAACCGAACCAGTGGTAGACGCCGCTGAACTTCAGGCCAAACAGATTCAGCGTATCCACCCCGGTAATGCCCTTTGCACCGTTGGTGATGTTGACCGGACGGTCGAGGTTGCGCATCAGGATGCGGATGATTTCGCCAAAGCCGAGGGTCACTATCGCCAGATAGTCCCCGCGCAGCTTCAGCGTCGGGGCACCCAGCAGAATGCCGCAGACAGCCGCCACCAGCGCGGCCAGCGGAATAATCAGCAGATAGGAGGTGTGCAGCCCGCCGGGGAACCAGACGCCGAGGATCGGAAACACCTCCAGCAGGTGTGGGGAGGCCATCAGCGCCGCGAGGTAGGCGCCCACCGCGTAAAACGCGATAAACCCCATATCCAGCAGGCCGGTATAGCCCACCACAATGTTGAGCCCCAGCGCCAGCATGATGTAGAGCAGAGCAAAGTCGATAACGCGCACCCAGTAGTTGCCGCCAAGCTGCGTGGCCACTACGGGCGCAACCAGCAGCGCGAGGCAGAACAGGATCATACCTGACCAGAATTTACGCGTCGCCGTCGGAATTTGTAGTTGAAGCGTTGTCATCATTTCCTCATGCCCTGTGCGCCACGCGCTCGCCCAGAAGTCCTGCCGGACGCAAGACCAGCACCAGAATCAGAACCATAAAGGCAAAGACGTCCTGATAGTTGCTGCCAAAGACGCCGTGGGTCAGTTCCCCCAGATAACCTGCGCCCAGCGCTTCAATTATGCCGAGCAGGATCCCGCCAATCATGGCGCCGCGAATGTTGCCAATTCCCCCCAGCACGGCGGCGGTAAAAGCTTTAATTCCCGGCAAAAAGCCCATCGAGAAGCTGGCGTTGCCGTAGTTGCTCGCCATCATGACGCCTGCCAGCGCGGCAAACACGCCGCCAATGGCGAACGTCAGCGTAATAATCGCGTTGGGGTTTACCCCCATCAGCGTGGCCACGCGCGGGTTTTCCGCCACGGCGCGCATGCCGCGGCCCAGGCGGGTGTATTCCACCAGCAGCCACAGCCCGATCATCACCGTCAGCGCCAGCGCCACGGTAACCATGCCGGTGACGGTCACAATGGCAGGAGGATGCATGTCACTGCCTGACGTCACGGCGATCGGATCCATGGGCAGGATCTGCGGGAACATCAGGGGGTTGCGGGTCCAGATAATCATCGCCACGGTTTGCAGCAGGACCGAAACGCCAATACCCGAGATCAGCGGTGCCAGGCGCGGGGCGTTGCGCAGCCGACGGTAGGCAAAGCGCTCCACGGCCATCGCCAGCAGGGCGCAAACGGCCATGGCAATCACCAGGGCAACGCCAAGCTGCAGCAGCTGCGGCATGTGGGGGAAGGTGGCATTCAGGGCGTTAATGGCGGATAGCGTGGTGAGCGCGCCGACCATCAGAATATCGCCGTGAGCAAAGTTAATAATGCGCAAGATGCCATACACCATGGTATAGCCCAGCGCGATCAGCGCATAAATGCTTCCCAGCATTACGCCGTTGATCAGTTGTTGTATGAGTGTATCCAACGTCTGTACCCGCAAAGTGCTCTTTCTGCGGCTACCATCCGATAAATGAATTAAATTGTAAAATACACATATATTATTTCTTATGATAAACCGGTATTGCTTTATCTTTATGATTTATATAAACATAATAAAATCATGTTTTCTGGTAAAAAGCCTAAAGAAATCAACATATGAATAAAACAGAACAGTCGGCAGCGTTATCTGCGTATGCAGACAGTCGCCTGGCAAACGATCCGCCGCTTCGGGCTGTCCGTGCCTTTGAGGCCATCGCCCGCCTGGGCAGCGTGACGCTGGCCGCGCAGGAGCTGGATATTTCCCCGTCGGCCGTCAGTCATCAGCTCAAGGTGCTTGAAGGGTATCTGCAAATGCCGCTAACGGAGCGTCAGGGGCGCAGGCTGGCGCTGAGCCAGCATGGCCGTGAATATTATCGCTCGATCCGCGCGGCGTTTAACGTGCTGCGCCAGGCGACGGAGCATCTGGCAGAGCAGGCGCAAACGCGTCAGGTCACCATCAGCCTGATCCCGCTTTTTGGCATGGGGTGGTTTATCCCGCGTTTGCCCGCATTTATGCGCGCCAACCCGCAGACCGAGATCAACGTGGTGTATGCCAACCATCGTAACTATCTGAGCGACGCGTCGGACATGTCGATCCGTTTCGGCAACGGGCAGTGGGCGGGCTATCAGAGTGAAAAACTGATTTCCGGCAAGATGGTGCCGGTGTGCAGCCGGGCGTTTTTGCGCATTCATGGCCATATCGACACCCCGGAGCAACTGCTGCAAATGCCGCTGCTGCACGATGAGGAGCGCACCACCTGGCCGCAGTGGTTTCAGCTGCAGGGGGAAAAACGTCCTCTCCGGCGCAGCGGCCCCCTGTTTGAAGACGGGCTGTTGACGCTGGCGGGCGTGCAGGCGGGGCTGGGCTGCGCGCTGATGCGTGAGCCGCTGATTGCGCCTTATCTGGAGAGCGGCGAGCTGGTGAAGATATTTGACTTACCCATAGACGACGGGCGCGACTATTACCTCTGCGTGCGTTCAGATTCAGAAATGACCGAGGACGGCAAGCTGCTGCAAAGCTGGCTGCGTCGGGCTGCGAGCGTTGAACCGTCTACGACGTAAGCAGGCAGTGCTTATCCAGCGCTTCAATTTCCGAACCGCTATAGCGCGCGTATTGCCCGGTCAGGCCAAAAAACGCGGGCTGGGTTTCGGTGTAGATTTCTGCAGCAAGCACCAGCCGACGTCGCTCATCTTCGCTCATCTCAAGCAGCGTCCAGGGAATAAAATAGCGCGCCGATGACGTCAGTTTGAACCACAGCGGGCAGCCGCAGCCGGGACAGAACCAGCGTCCGCCGCGCGCGGATGAAGCAAAATGAGACGGGGCAATGGAGTCTTGCTCCACAAGCGGCGCGCCCTGCGTCTCAAGATACATGGCAATGCCGCCTGACCACTTCTGACATTGCGTACAGTGACAGGCGTATACGTCAAAATTGTTGAGGCTCGCGCTGAACTGACTCATTCCGCACAGGCAGCGTCCTTTGAACAGGTGCATGGCGTTCTCCTTTTTGACGCCAGAAATCCGTATAAAAAAAGCCAGCCACATGGGCTGGCTTCTTAGCGTGACATATCTTAGAACTGGTAGGTCAGGCCAACCGCTACGATGTTGTCGGTAGCAACGCCAGTTGCTTTGGTGAAGCTGTTGTCGTCAACCAGGTTGATTTTGTAATCAACATAGGTAGACATGTTTTTGTTGAAGTAGTAGCTCGCGCCAACGTCAATGTATTCAACCAGATCCTGGTCGCCGTATGAACCCAGGTCTTTACCTTTAGATTTCAGGTAAGCGATGGATGGACGCAGGCCGAAGTCGAACTGGTACTGAGCAACAACTTCGAAGTTCTGAGCTCTGTTCGCGATATAACCGTCACCGAAGTTGGTCATGTTGCGGGTTTCAGAGTAGGTGGTTGCCAGGTAGATGTTGTTCGCATCGTATTTCAGGCCAGCAGCCCATACTTCTGCATTCTCACCGCCAGCGTTAACGGTATTGGCTACGCGACCTGCTGCAACCTGACGGTCAGTACGGTCAGATTTCGCGTAGGTGGCTCCGACAGCGAAGCCGTCCATTTCATAGGTAGAAGACAGACCCCAGCCGTCACCGTTCGCTTCGGTGATGTCGCGGTTGTCATTTTTACCCTGGTACTGAGCAGCGAAGTTCAGACCGTCAACCAGACCGAAGAAGTCGGTGTTACGGTAGGTCGCAACGCCAGTCGTACGGCCAGTCATAAAGCCATCGGTCTGAGTCCAGGTATCACCACCGAACTCTGGCAGAACGTCAGTCCATGCGCCGATGTCGTAAGCAACACCGTAGTTACGACCGTAGTCGAAAGAACCGAATTCGTTGAATTTCAGACCCGCGAAGGCCAGACGCGTTTTGCTGCCGTCAGTGCCCTGGGATTCGGAACGGTTGCCTTTGAACTCATATTCCCACTGGCCGTAACCGGTCAGCTGATCGTTGATCTGAGTTTCGCCTTTGAAGCCCAGACGAACGTAGGTTTTGTCGCCGTCGTTGCCAGCGTCATCAGAGAAATAGTGCAGACCTGTTACTTTACCGTACAGATCCAGCTTGTTACCGTCTTTGTTATAAATTTCAGCCGCGTTTACAACGCCTGCCGCCAACATGGAAGTCACTGCCACTGCAACTAATTTAAGTTTCATCTTAAATATTCCTTATAATTTTCTTAGGTATTTCCTGAGCCACTTTGAACGAGTTTTAAACGAGGCCGCTCGTCAATGGCACGTTATTTTTAAAAATCTTGTAGTCCTCTTTCAATAATAAGTTTCAAATTATTAATAATAATTTCATTTAGTGTGATCGAGATCGGATAAATGGCCGGGAAATAGCCCGAAGTGATGCGTATTTAATCAGTTTTTGGTGGGGTTTATTTTGGCTGATATAGTTTCGACGGGTTTTTATAAAATACGTTAATTATCGGCAATGCCGTTCTTTTTGGTGGGGTGGTATAGTGAATTTAACCCTGCGCGGCGGTTTGCCGCCCTTAATTGCACGGAAATTCCGTTGTTTAATGAGAAACACACGGAAACATACTATTGCACTTTGTGCTATTAACGCTGTGAGTATTTGACGGCGATTAATCACCTTGCGGTGTCAGTTTATGTCAATATTAAAAGACGAAACGTTACGCAAGGACGATAATATAAACAGAACCTAAACGCGCGCTCAAATATTAAATTTATGTTAATTTTTTGCTGTCGGGATGAATATTTCCCGACAGCAGAACCGGAATTATTTCCGCGTGGCGTACCAGCAGAGCAACGACCCGGCGCAGACCATCAGCGCGCCTTGCCAGAACGAGAAAGAGAGGGGGGAGCTCAGCAGCGCGGCGGCAAGCGCGGCGGAGAGGACGGGAGTAAAATAGGATACGGCGGCCAGCACCGTGACGTTACCGTGCAGAATGCCAACGTTCCAGGCGGCATAACCCAACCCAAGCGCCACGCCACACATAACGAGTTTCACGACAACCGGAACGCTGAAGACCATTTCCGGCTGATCGCTCAAGGCAAATTTCACCCACAGGCTCAGCGCGGTCAGCAAAACAAACAGGGTAATGCCGCTTTGCCCGTTAGCAAATTTACGGGTTACCGTGCAGTAGGCCGCCCAGATAAATGCTCCGGCAAAAGCCAGCGCATAGCTGAGCGGATTCGATACAATATTGCGGATTATTTCATCAGGATGTAATCCTTGCTCACCGCCTAATACCCAACATACCCCGAGCAGCGCGAGGACGAGACCGGGGATGACCCACAGCGTTGATTTCTGTCCGTTGAACAAAATAGCAAAGACGATCGTCAGGCTCGGCCAGAGATAATTGACCATCCCTACTTCAATGGCCTGCGCGCGCGTGGCGGCATAGCCTAACGACAGGGCGAGGCAAATTTCGTAACTGACAAACAGCACGCTGCCTGCAATAAGATACCTGGGGGAAAAACGTTTAATATCAGGAAATCCTACCGTCACCAGACACAATAATCCGCTGAGGGTGTATATCATCGCCGCACCGCCGACGGGCCCCAGTCCCTCACTCACGCTGCGAATCAGGCCCACCATTGTGCTCCACAACAGAATCGCTGCCAGCCCGATAAGCGTTGCTCTCTTTCTGTCCATTACGTCTTCATCGCTAAAAAAATCAAAGGAAAAAGATATAGCATTAATCCAGACGGCGTTGCGAATTATTCTCGCATGCGCTTAACCCTAAAGGAGTATTTCAAGGCGCGAGCGATGACAATTAAGAGGGCGAAGTCGCGCGACCTTGATTTGACGCAAAAAAATCAGGGGCTTTGCTGTTAGTTTGCGGCGCGAAGTCTTATTTGATAACGAGGACAACAATGGACGTCAGCCGCAGACAATTTTTTAAAATCTGCGCGGGCGGTATGGCCGGAACAACAGCCGCGATGCTGGGATTTGCTCCCAAAATGGCGCTGGCTCAGGCACGCAACTTTAAGCTGCTGCGCGCGAAAGAGATCCGTAACACCTGCACATACTGTTCCGTAGGTTGTGGGCTTTTGATGTACAGCCTGGGCGATGGCGCGAAGAACGCCAGAGAAGCGATTTATCATATTGAAGGGGATCCGGATCATCCGGTGAGCCGCGGGGCGCTGTGCCCCAAAGGGGCGGGGCTGCTGGACTACGTTCACAGCGAAAACCGCCTGCGCTATCCGGAATACCGCGCGCCGGGTTCGGACAAATGGCAGCGTATCTCCTGGGATGAGGCCTTCTCGCGCATTGCGAAATTAATGAAAGCCGACCGCGACGCCAACTTTATTGAAAAGAACGCGCAGGGCGTGACGGTCAACCGCTGGCTTTCCACCGGTATGCTATGCGCTTCTGCGGCGAGTAACGAAACCGGCATGCTGACGCAAAAGTTTGTGCGATCTCTCGGCATGCTGGCGGTAGACAACCAGGCGCGCGTCTGACACGGACCAACGGTAGCAAGTCTTGCTCCAACATTTGGTCGCGGTGCGATGACCAACCACTGGGTTGATATCAAAAACGCTAACGTCGTGGTGGTGATGGGCGGTAACGCCGCTGAAGCCCATCCGGTGGGGTTCCGCTGGGCGATGGAAGCGAAGAACAACAACGACGCAACGCTTATCGTCGTCGATCCGCGCTTTACGCGCACGGCATCGGTGGCGGATATCTATGCGCCGATCCGTTCCGGTACGGACATTACGTTCCTGTCCGGGGTACTGCTGTACCTGATCGAAAACAACAAAATTAACGCGGAATACGTTAAGCACTACACCAACGCGAACCTGCTGGTGCGGGATGATTTTGCCTTCGATGACGGGCTGTTCAGCGGCTATGACGCGGAAAAACGCCAGTACGACAAAACGTCATGGAACTATCAGTTCGATGAAAACGGCTATGCGATGCGTGACGAAACCCTGACGCACCCGCGCTGCGTGTGGAACCTGCTGAAGCAGCACGTTTCCCGCTATACGCCCGAGGTGGTGGAGAACATCTGCGGCACGCCGAAAGCGGACTTCCTGAAGGTGTGCGAAGTGCTGGCTTCCACCAGCGCGGCAGACAGAACCACGACCTTCCTGTATGCGCTGGGCTGGACGCAGCATACCGTGGGCGCGCAGAACATCCGCACCATGGCGATGATCCAGCTGCTGCTCGGCAACATGGGCATGGCAGGGGGCGGCGTCAACGCGCTGCGCGGTCACTCCAATATTCAGGGTCTGACCGACCTCGGCCTGCTCTCCACCAGCCTGCCGGGCTATCTGACGCTGCCGTCCGAAAAGCAGGCGGATCTGCAAACGTATCTTGAGGCCAACACGCCAAAAGCGACGCTGCCGGATCAGGTGAACTACTGGAGCAACTATCCGAAGTTCTACGTCAGCCTGATGAAATCCTTCTACGGCGACGCGGCGCAGAAAGAGAACGACTGGGGCTTCGAGTGGCTGCCGAAGTGGGACCAGGCCTATGACGTCATTAAGTATTTCAACATGATGGATAAGGGCAACGTTACGGGCTATATCTGCCAGGGCTTTAACCCGGTGGCCTCCTTCCCGGACAAGAACAAAGTCGTGCGCAGCCTCAGCAAGCTGAAGTACATGGTCGTTATCGATCCGCTGGTGACCGAAACCTCCACCTTCTGGCAGAACCACGGTGAAGCGAACGATGTCGATCCGGCGTCGATTCAGACCGAGGTGTTCCGCCTGCCGTCTACCTGCTTTGCGGAAGAGGACGGCTCCATTGCCAACTCCGGCCGCTGGCTGCAGTGGCACTGGAAGGGCCAGGACGCGCCGGGCGAAGCGCGTAACGACGGTGAAATTCTGGCGGGCATTTACCATCGCCTGCGCGAGATGTACCGCACCGAGGGCGGCAAGGGCGCCGAGCCGCTGCTGAAGATGAGCTGGCACTACAAGCAGCCGGATCGCCCTGAGTCAGAGGAAGTGGCGAAAGAGAACAACGGCGTGGCGCTGGCGGATCTGTATGACGCCAACGGTAACCTGCTGGCGAAGAAAGGCCAGCTGCTTAACAGCTTCGCGCTGCTGCGCGATGACGGCACGACGGCATCGTCCTGCTGGATTTACGCCGGCAGCTGGACGGAGCAGGGCAACCAGATGGCAAACCGCGATAACGCCGACCCGTCCGGGTTGGGCAACACGCTGGGCTGGGCGTGGGCGTGGCCGCTGAACCGTCGCGTGCTGTACAACCGCGCGTCTGCAGACGTGAACGGCAAGCCGTGGGATCCGAAGCGCATGCTGATCCAGTGGAACGGGGCGAAGTGGACGGGGAACGATATCCCGGACTACAGCACCGCCGCGCCGGGCAGCAGCACCGGGCCGTTCATCATGCAGCCGGAAGGGCTGGGCCGCCTGTTTGCGCTCAACAAGCTGGCGGAAGGGCCGTTCCCGGAACATTACGAGCCGATGGAAACGCCGCTCGGCACCAACCCCCTGCACCCGAACGTGGTCTCCAGCCCGGTGGTGCGGATCTACGAAGACGACGTATTGCGCTTAGGCAAAAAGGACAAGTTCCCGTACGTGGGGACGACCTATCGCCTGACCGAGCATTTCCATACCTGGACCAAGCACGCGCGGCTTAACGCCATCGCCCAGCCGGAACAGTTTGTGGAGATCAGCGAAACGCTGGCGAAGGCGAAAGGCATTGCCAACGGCGATCGCGTGAAGGTGAGCAGCAAGCGCGGCTTCATTCGCGCGGTGGCGGTGGTGACCCGTCGTCTGCAGTCGCTGAACGTGCACGGCCAGCAGGTGGAAACCGTGGGCATCCCGCTGCACTGGGGCTTTGAGGGCGTGGCGCAGAAAGGCTACATCGCCAACACCCTGACGCCAAACGTCGGCGATTCCAACTCGCAAACGCCGGAGTACAAGGCGTTTCTGGTCAACATCGAGAAAGCGTAAGGAGCGATTAAATGGCGATGGAAACACAAGACATTATTAAGCGCTCCGCGACCAACCCGATTACCCCCGCGCCCCGCGCGCGGGATTATAAGGCAGAAGTCGCCAAGCTTATCGACGTCTCCTCCTGCGTGGGCTGCAAGGCCTGCCAGGTGGCCTGTTCCGAGTGGAACGATATCCGCGACGAGGTGGGGCACTGCGTCGGGGTCTACGATAACCCGGCGGATCTGAGCGCCAGGTCCTGGACGGTGATGCGCTTTAGCGAAACCGACCAGAACGGCAGGCTGGAGTGGCTGATCCGTAAAGACGGCTGCATGCACTGCGAGGATCCGGGCTGTCTGAAGGCGTGCCCGTCCGCCGGAGCGATTATTCAGTACGCCAACGGGATCGTCGACTTCCAGCAGGATAACTGTATCGGCTGCGGCTACTGCATCGCGGGCTGTCCGTTTAATATCCCGCGCCTCAATAAAGAGGATAACCGGGTATACAAATGCACCCTGTGCGTGGACCGCGTCAGCGTCGGGCAGGAACCCGCCTGCGTCAAGACCTGTCCCACCGGGGCGATTCACTTCGGCACGAAAAAAGAGATGCTGGACGTTGCGCAGGAACGCGTCGACAAGCTCAAGGCGCGCGGCTACGAGAGGGCGGGTATTTATAACCCGCAGGGCGTGGGCGGCACGCACGTGATGTACGTGCTGCACCACAACGACCAGCCGGAGCTGTATCACAATCTGCCGAAAGATCCGGCGATCGATACCTCGATCAACCTGTGGAAAGGGGCGCTCAAACCGCTCTCTGCAGCGGGCTTTATCGCCACCTTTGCCGGGCTGATTTATCACTACATTGGTATCGGGCCAAATAAAGAGGTGGATGACGAGGAGGAGGAGCATCATGAGTAAGTCGAAAATGATTGTGCGCACAAAGTTCGTTGACCGCGCATGTCACTGGACGGTGGTCATCTGCTTCTTCCTGGTGGCGGTCTCCGGCATCTCGTTCTTCTTCCCGACGCTGCAGTGGTTAACCGAAACCTTCGGCACCCCGCAGATGGGGCGCATTCTGCACCCGTTCTTCGGCGTGCTGATTTTCGTGGTGCTGATGTTCATGTTCGTACGCTTCGTTCACCACAACATCCCGGACAAGCAGGACATTCCGTGGGTAAAAGGGATCGTTGAAGTCCTGAAGGGCAACGAGCATAAAGTCGCGAAGGTGGGCAAATACAACGCCGGGCAGAAGATGATGTTCTGGACCATCATGAGCATGATTTTTGTGCTGCTGGTGACGGGCGTCATTATCTGGCGTCCGTATTTTGCGCACTACTTCCCGATACAGGTGATTCGCTACGCGCTGCTGATCCACGCCACGTCGGCCATTATTCTGATCCACGCCATCCTGATCCATATGTATATGGCGTTCTGGGTGAAGGGGTCGATTAAAGGGATGATTGAAGGGAAGGTGAGCCGCCGCTGGGCGCAGAAACACCATCCCCGCTGGTATCGGGATGTGGAACGGCTGGAAGCGAAACAGGAAAGTACGGAAGGAATGAAGTAAACCCTGCGCCGTCGGCTTTGCCCGGCGGCGCTGCGCTTGCGCGGGCCTACTCCTGCTATATCAGAACCGCTCCTCCACATAACGGAACGGATATTTTGTGGGTTTAACTTTACCAATTTTGCGTTTCGGTAAATCCACCTTTTCAACGTGTATTTCTTTATACGGAATTTGGGTTAGCAGGTGCGAAATAATATTCAGGCGCACGCGTTTTTTATCTTCTGAACGCGCCACAAACCACGGCGCCCATGCGGTATCGGTGGCTTCAAACATGGCGTCGCGTGCGCGAGTATATTCATCCCACAGGTTAAAGGATTTAATATCCATCGGCGAGAGCTTCCAGATTTTACGGCCGTCGTTAATACGATCGCGTAAACGCCGTTCCTGCTCTTTCGGCGTTACCTCCAGCCAGTACTTCAGCAGAATAATGCCGGCATCGACCATCGCTTTTTCCATGACCGGCGCGCCGTCCAAAAATTTCTCTGCCTGCTCCTCCGTGCAGAACCCCATCACCCGCTCCACGCCCGCGCGATTATACCAGCTGCGATCGAATATCACGATTTCGCCCGCCGAAGGCAGGTGTGGCACATAGCGCTGGAAGTAGAGCTGGCTTTTTTCTTTTTCAGTCGGGGCAGGGAGCGCAACCACGCGAAACACGCGAGGGCTGACGCGCTCGGTGATCGCTTTAATGGTACCGCCTTTACCGGCGCCGTCGCGTCCTTCAAAAACAATACACACCTTGAGTCCTTTGGCGACGACCCACTGCTGGAGTTTAACCAGTTCAACGTGCAGGCGACGTAGCTCTTGTTCATACTCTTTGGTCTTTAACGGAGCAGTCTTTACGACATCAACAGCGACAGGGGTTTTCTTTTTGTTTCCCATGATTGTCATCCTCAGGTTGTCCGGCGCGGGAAAAGCGAGGCCGCACTATGAAGTGTAATCCACCTGAATTAATGGATTAACCTGTCAGCCAGCTGATTTGAACTGGCTCACCATACAAGATTATTCAATAATGCCCGTTGCGAGTGATTAACCCGTGGTTGAGGCATGAAAAAGACAATATTTTCGTTGGCTCTGGGCACATTTGGCCTCGGCATGGCCGAATTTGGCATTATGGGCGTGCTCACCGAGCTGGCGCGTGACGCCGGTATTTCGATTCCCGCCGCCGGGAATATGATCTCGTTTTATGCGTTCGGCGTGGTGATTGGCGCCCCCATCGTGGCGCTGTTCTCCGGTAAGTTCTCGTTAAAAACGACGCTGCTGTTTCTGGTCGCCATGTGCGCGGTTGGGAACGCCCTGTTTACGTTTTCAACATCGTATTTCTGGCTGGCGATGGGGCGGCTGATTTCCGGTTTTCCGCACGGGGCCATTTTTGGCGTCGGGGCGATTATCCTGTCTAAAATTGCGCCACCGGGGAAGGTGACCGTTGCGGTGGCAGGCATGATCGCCGGGATGACCGTGGCCAACCTGGTGGGCGTTCCGCTGGGCACCTGGCTGGGGCACCAGTTTAGCTGGCGTTATACCTTTTTCCTGATAGCCGTGTTCGATGCGCTGGTGATCCTCTCGGTCCTGCTCTGGGTGCCGGACATCCGCGACACATCAGAAATCAAATTGACCGAGCAATTCCACTTTTTGAAGAAACCGGAGCCCTGGCTGATTTTTGCTGCCACCATGTTTGGCAACGCCGGCGTGTTCGCCTGGTTCAGCTTCGTTAAGCCGTTTATGGTTAACGTTTCCGGTTTTTCGGAAGGCGTGATGACCGCCATCATGATGCTGATGGGCCTCGGCATGGTGTTGGGCAATATGTTAAGCGGAAAACTTTCCGGTCGCTTCAGTCCGCTGCGCATTGCGGCCACCACCGACATGGTGATTGTCGCCTCGCTGCTGCTGCTTTTCGCCTTTGGCGGACTGAAAACGGCCTCGCTGGTCATGGGCTTTATCTGCTGTGCCGGACTGTTCGCGCTCTCTGCGCCGCTGCAAATCCTGCTGCTGCAAAATGCGAAGGGCGGTGAGATGCTGGGGGCGGCCGGGGGGCAGATGGCGTTTAATCTCGGCAGTGCCATTGGCGCGTACTTTGGCGGGATGATGATTACCCTCGGCTTTAGCTGGCGCTACGTCACGCTGCCTGCGGCGATACTCTCGTTCTCGGCCATGAGCGCGCTGCTGATCTACGGTTACCTGCGCGCCCGACGGGCCCAGGCTAATGCTCGCGCGCTAGCCTGATTTCATTCAGGCAAGCCAGGGCTCGCCCAGGGTCAGCATCAGTCGGTTGGCCCACGCGAAGAACGCCGCGGACTGCACCAGGTCAAGCTGGGCTAAGGTATCCAGCCCCTCTTTTTCCAGCGCGGCGAGGTGCAGCGGCGTGGCGGCAGGCGGTGTCACCGACAGCGCCGCCGCAAAGTTGATTTCCGCCTGCCAGCGCGCAGACTGCCCCTCGCTCAGGGATTGTCCCGGACGCACGGCCAGCAGGGCTTCTACCGCCTCGTCATCCTTTGACAGCTGGCTGGCTTTGCGCGCATGGACAGATGCGCAGTAGATGCAGCCGTTAATTTTACTGGCGACCGTTGCCGCCAGCTCGCGCTCGGCGCGCGGCAATCCCCCCGGCGTATAAAAAATCCCTTTATCGGTCAGCGTGCGCTGTTCAAGCACCGGCAGGTTGCGCCCCAGCAGGCGGAAATAGTCGGAATCGGTGTGGCCAAACCTGGCCAGAATCGCCACCTCGTCGTCACGGAAATCCGCCAGCGGCCTGGCGGCGATCCACGGCTCCCAGCCCAGCTCCCGCTGGGTAAACGCGACGGGAGCCGCCTTTCCGGTAGCCGTGGCTGCGGTCGTGTGCCAGACGCCTGCCGCCACCGGCGCGTCGCTTGTGGCGACAGGCCTGTCGTTCAGCAGCCGCAGCCCGGCAATCAGTCGGCTCTGGAAGCTGACAAAGGCGATAAGCTGCGCCAGAGTCACGATGCCTTCCTTGCTCCATCCCGCCTGGGTCAGCGCCCTTAAGGATGTCGGCGTGGCTTCGACGGGGGAGAAGGTCAGCAGCCGCGCGAAGTTCAGCGCCGGGGTCAGACGGTCTGAGGTCGGGTCTGCCAGGCCAAACCCCGCATAGTGCGCGGCCAGCGCCTCGGCGCTGTGCCACCTGGCGACTTTTGCCGCCACGGCGAAGCGCTCGTCCAGCGCAAAATCGCTATCCTGCTGGGTAAATAAAATTTCGTAGCTGCCCTGTGCATGGCGCGTGGCGGCGTCCCGCGTGGCGCGCGCCTCTGCCAGAGAGGAACCGGGTTTAATTTCCGCCAGCTCGGCGAGAATGTCCTGACTTAATGACATAGGTATCTCCTCAATGGATATGGGGGGCAATATGTTCGGCGATCAGTTCGATGGACCGCAGCGTGTCGCGATGCGTGGGCTCGACCGAATGGACCTGGAATGAGATGTCCGTGGCGCGCCGGAGAACGGAATCGGCCTGCAGCGAACGCAGCACCGTCTCGGGCGAACCGATATGGGCGTCGAACTGGCGACGAAAATCTGTGACAGTGTCACCTTTAACCGCGTGTCCGGCAGCGCGATGCTGCTGGGCCTGTTTAGTGAGACCCGGCGTGGCGACCCTCAGCGCATAGTCGTCGCTGTCGGCGACGAACGCCGTACGGGAGGCCAGAATGCGCGGTGCGACACCGACGGGCAATGCCTCAAGGTAGGCATCCACAATCGGGTTCTGGATCGCGTCGAGCGTGAGATCCGGCCGGTCTGCCGGGCGCGGCTGCGTGCGGGATAGCATTAAACCGTGTCCAGCCCGTGCGGCGCGAACGGCACCGTCGACGGAAAAGGTGGCAATCCAGATACGTTCGGCCAGCTGCGGCGCAGGTGGGTAAAGGTGGTTATCCGGATGGGTGAGCGAATCCCCGCGCCAGGCGCTCTGGATCGCATGCAGATGGTCAGCAAAGGCCGCGCCGCGCTGTTCAAACGTCAGGCCGAACGGCAGGAATGAGGTCGGCGTGCCGCCGGAACCAAAACCGACTTCAAGACGCCCGTTGGCGAGCAAATCGAGCACGGCGGCATCTTCCGCCACGCGCAGCGGGTTTTCCATCGGCAGGGTAATGATGGCCGTACCCAGGCGTATGGTTTCGGTATGCGCGGCTACGTGCGCCAGAAACAGCAGCGGCGACGGCAGGCCGCCTTCACTTTCATGAAAGTGGTGCTGCGCAATCCAGGCGCTGTCAAAACCGTGGCGTTCGGCGTGGCGGATTTGCTCAGTTGCCAGACGATAGCGCTCCTTCGGCGTGGCGTCGTCAAGCAGGCGGGTGAAAAATCCCAGGCGTTTTCGCGTCATGCGAACTCCTCCGTAGCGGGTGAAAAATGGGGAATGGCGTCAATCAGTTCGCGGGTGTAGTCGTTCTGCGGCGACGTGAATACGGTTTCGACGTCACCGTGTTCGACCACCTGACCGCTGCGCAGCACCGTGACGCTGTGGGCGATCCGGCGCACGGTAGACAGATCGTGCGTGATAAACAGGTAGGTTAATCCCAGCTGCTGCTGCAGCTGCTGAAGCAGCGCCAGGATCTGCGCCTGGACGGTGACGTCCAGCGCGGAGGTGGCTTCGTCCAGCACCAGAATGGTCGGCTCCAGGATCAGCGCCCGGGCAATGGCCACGCGCTGGCGCTGCCCGCCTGAAAGCTCTCTGGCCGTACGGGTCAGGAGTTCGACGGGCAGGGCAACCCGCCGCGCTACGGTTTCCACCCGGGCCTTTCGCTCCGCCTTCGCGAGGCGAGAAAAGTTTTTCAGAGGCTCTTCGATGATGTCAAACAGCGTCTGACGCGGGTCGAGCGAGGCAAAGGGGTTCTGGTAGACAAACTGGATCTTCTGGCGCAGCTGACGGCGGGCCTCGCGGCTGAGCGCGGTGGCATCAATGTCATCAATAATGATCTGTCCGTTATCCGCCTGTTCAAAACCCAGCAAAATACGGGCGAGGGTGGTTTTCCCGGAGCCAGATTCACCCACCAGCGCATGGGTGCTGCCGCGCCTGACGTCAAACGTCACGCGATCCAGCGCCTGAAGCTGATGGCCTTTGCCGAGTGAGAAGTGTTTGCTGATGGCGCGAGCGCGAATGGCCGGGGACGCGAGCGGCAGACCTGCCACCGGGGCAATGGTCAGGCGCTGGCCCTGGAGGTCGCTCAACAGCTGACGGGTGTAGGCGTGCTGCGGCGTGCGGACAATGTCGGCGGTGTCGCCGTGCTCCTGAACCTCACCGTTGCGAAACACCAGCAGCCTGTCCGCGCGCTGCGCGGCCAGGGCCAGATCGTGGGTGACAAACAGAACGGCGGTACCCGATTCCCGGCGCAGGATATCCAGCAGGTCGAGAATACGTTTTTGCACCGTCACGTCCAGCGCGCTGGTGGGCTCGTCGGCAATGATGACGTCCGGGCGAAGGGCAATGGCGATGGCAATCAGCACGCGCTGCTTCATACCGCCGGAAAGCTGATGCGGATACTGCGTCATGCGCTGTTCGGGGTGGCTCAGGCCGACCTTTGTCAGCAGGGCAAGCACCTGCTCGTCGCGCTGGGCGCGGCTTACTTTCTGGTGCAGCTGAATAATTTCCCCGACCTGCACGCCGATCGTCTTCACCGGGTTGAGTGAATTACCCGGATCCTGCGGAACCAGGCTAATTCGCGCCCCGCGAAGGGTATCAAGACGCTTCGCTGACCAGCGGCCGATCTCCTCGCCGTTGAGGACGATTTTTCCCGCGTCGCGCCGGGCGTTATCGGCCAGCAGGCCAATGATTGCCTGCGCCGTGGTCGTTTTACCCGATCCGGATTCGCCGACAAAGGCCAGCATTTCTCCGCGCCTGAGGGTGAAGCTCACGTTATGCACCACCTCGCGCCACTGGCGGGCGGTACGGTAGCTGATGGTCAGGTTTTCTACCGATAGTACGGTCATTTCAGGCCTCCGCTGAACTGCTGGCTGATACGGTTGGTGGCCAGCACCACGGCGAAGACCACCACGCCGGGGAAGGTGGTGAGCCACCAGGCGGTAGAGAGATAGTTACGGCCTTCGGCGATGAGTAAGCCCCACTCCGGCACGGGCGGCGGGGTGCCGTAGCCGAGAAAGCTCAGCGTGGAGAGCGCCAGGATCGCCTGACCAAACTGCAGCGTGGCGAAGGCGACGACGGCGGTTAAGGCGTTGGGCAGGATGTGTCGCCACAGCACGGCGAAAAACGTCCCGCCGCTGCCAAACGCCGCTTCGACATAATCCGTGTGCCGGATGCGCACGACCTCACCGCGCGCGAGGCGGGCGAAGCTGGCAATGGAGGCCACGCCGACGGCAATTGCGGCGTTAACGGTGCCAAACCCGAGCAGAATAATCACCGTGAGCGAAAGAAGCAGTGACGGGATGGAGAGCAGCACGTCGACGAAACGCATCAGCAGAGACTCGACGCGTCCGGCGAACGCGCCGGCGATGACTCCCAGACCGGTGCCCACCACCAGCCCCATCGTGACGGCAGCGAGTGCCGCGCTCAGCGAGTGTGACGCGCCATACACAATGCGCGTATAAACGTCGCGGCCGAGCTGATCGGTGCCGAGCCAGTGTCCCGCCTGCGGGGACAGGCGCTGCGCGCCAGCGATACCCTCAATCGGGCTGAAGTGGGTTAACAGGCCGGGGGCCACGGCGGCAAAAACGGCGAGAATCATCACCGCCCATGCCAGCCACAGTCCCGGCTGCCATGCTATTCCCCGCCACGTCGGAACGCGTTTTCGCGCGGCGGCAGCGTAATCGACCAGGCTCATGATGCACCTCCGGCAACGGTTTGCAGACGAGGATCCAGCAGCGGCATCAGCAGATCCACCAGCAGATTGATCAGGACAAAACCGAGGGCGGAAATCATCACCACCGCCTGAAGCACGGCGATGTCCTGGTTATTCACCGCCTGCTGGGTCAGCTGGCCGAGCCCGCTGCGGCCAAAAACGGTTTCCGCGATCAGCGCCCCGGCAATCAGCTCGCCCAGCAGCAGCCCGGCAACGTTCAGGACCGGCAGCAGGGCGTTGCCTGTCACGTGACGCCACAGGACGGCGGTTTCACTCAGCCCTTTGGCCCGCGCCACGGCGACAAACGGCTGCGTCGCCACCTGGTCCAGGCTGCGCATCAGAATTTGCGCCAGCGGGGCGGAAATCGGGATCGCGACGGTCACGACGGGCAGGATCAGCCCCTGCAGCGGCGTCGGGTTAATCACCGGGATCAGCCGCAGCTGAAAAGAGAAGAGCTGGATGAGGGCAATCCCCAGCCAGAACGTCGGTAAGGAGATAAACAGAACCGGCAGAGACTGGAGGGTATTGCTCAGCCAGCGCAGGCCCGGCAGGCGCGACGCAAAGGCGATCGCAAACGCCAGCAGGACCGCGAGTGCAAACGCGGGCAGGGCAAGGCTCAGGGTATCCGGCAGATTGCTGGCGATCAGCTCGCTGACCGGGACGCCGGCCTGCAACGAATAGCCGAAATCCCCGCGCAGCATTGCCAGCAGCGTGTGGCCGTATTGCTGCCACAGCGGGCTGTCCGCGCCGTAGGCCACGCGCATCTCCTCGATTTGCGCCGGGCTTAGGCCCAGGTCCGGGTTCTGAAATTTAATCAGCACCGCGTCGCCAGGCAGCACCTGGAGCAACACGAACGAGAGGGTAAAGGCGGCCCACAGCACCAGCAGCCCGTGCCCAAAGCGTTGAAGAAGTGCGTGGCGCATCGTCAGCTCCTCAGTGTTTCTCAATCCACGCGCCGTAGAACGACGGGCGGCCTACCGCTTCGAAATTTACGCCTTTCAGCCACGGCGCGCCGGCAAAGACCTGCGGCTCCTCGAAAATCGGAATGACGTAGGCGTTATCCAGCAGGTAGCGCTGGGCGTCACCCGTCAGCTGGAGGCGTTTTTGCGGATCGACTTCGGCAGAAATATTCACCAGCAGGGCATTCAGCTTGTCGTCGCGGAAGTTTTTAACCTTGTCGCTGGATCCGCCCTTTTGCAGCAGCGCGTCGCGGTTAGCGGGGTAGAACATGCTTTTGATCACGTCCGGATCGGCGCGTCCCACTTCGGAGACGGTGAGCGGGGTTTTCAGCGGGTCAAGGTTATCCAGCGTGCGGCTGCCTGCGTCACCGGCCTTGACGCTCAGCGCCACGCCCACCTGTCGCCACTGCTGGGCAAGGAGCTGCAGCACCTCTTTGTTCTGCGGCTGCGGCAGCGACTCATACACCGTCAGCGCCAGCAGCTGGCCGTTTTTGGCGCGGATCCCGTCGCTGCCCGCCTTCCAGCCTGCCTCATCCAGCAGCTGGTTGGCTTTTGCCGGGTCAAAGGTCAGCTTGTCGCTGAGATCGACAAAGCCCGCGGCGGAATCGGCAATCACCGACTTCGCCTGCGGATAGTTGGCCGAGAAGAGGGTCTCGACCACCTGTTTTGCATTGGTGGCGTGCAGAAGCGCCTGTCGCACGCGAACGTCGGAGACCAGCGGGTTATCCGGGCGGAAGCTAATGCTGTCGTTCACCCCGCGCGTTGGGGCAGCGTAGATTTTATAGCCCCGATCGGTGGCCTGCTTTTCGTCATACGCCTGTACCTGACGAATAAAATCCGCCTGACCGGCCAGCAGGGCGCCGACGCGCACGCTGTCTTCCTGGGTGACGATAAACTTGATGCCGTCGAGATTGGCCGGCCCCTGCTGCGGCAGATTTTTTGGCCCCCACTGGTAATCTTTGCGCGCTTCAAGCGTCACCTCGCGACCCAGCTTTTCGTCCTTCACCACGAACGGGCCGGAGCCGATGATATGCCGGGCGTCTCCCAGCTCTTCGAAGTTACGCTTCAGCGTGCTGAGCGAGACCAGGCCCGAGCCGATGGTGGCGGTGCCCTGCAGGAATCCCGGTGACGGTTTTTTGAAGAAGAACTTCACGGTCAGCGGGTCGACCACCTCGCTGCGATCGTAGTTATTGATTACTTCTGACACCGGCAGGCGCTGCGCCTTATTGCCTAAGCCGTAGGTATCAAAGTTTTTCGCCACGGCGGTGGCGTCCAGCGGCGTGCCGTCGGAGAAGGTGATCCCCGGGCGAATTTTAAAGGTGTATTCGGTTTTATCGGCGTTGGTGGTCCAGCTTTCGGCGACCCACGGCTCCACCTGCAGCGTCTTTGGGTTCTGCCACGTCAGTTTGTCGGTGATTTGATTTAAAATGCCGCCGTTCGGGTAGAAGCCGCCGGCAGGCGGATAGAGGTTGGTGTGGGCCTGTTGCTCCAGATAAATCAGCGTGCCGCCTTTGACGGGCGCATCCGCGGCCCAGGCTGCGGTGGTCGTCAGAATCAGCGCCGTCAGCAGCGGCAGACGAAATGGGGTTGGCATGGTGAATTCCTTTGTTATCTTCTTGTTAGCGTCGGATTCATCATCGGGCGCAGGGGAAAACAAGGGAACAAAGGAATTAAGATAAGGATTGCCGGAAAATGGCTATAAAAAAACCGCCCCGGAGAGGAGCGGTGATAAAAGGTGGACGATTATGAACGCAGGTCGATCACCATACGGCCACGGATCTGGCCCTGTTCCATCTCTTTAAAGATGGCGTTGATGTCCTCGATTGGACGCATCGTGACTTTCGGCACGACCTTGCCTTCCGCGGCGAACTGGAACGCCTCCTGCAGGTCCTGACGGATGCCGACCAGCGAACCCACCACCTGAATACCGTCCAGCACCAGACGCGGAATATCGAGGCTCATCGCTTCCGGCGGCAGGCCCACCGCGACCACGCGGCCACCGGCACGCACGGCGTCAACCGCTGAATTGAAGGCCGCTTTTGCGACGGCAGTGACGACCGCGGCATGCGCGCCGCCCGTTTTCTCCTGGACAATTTTCGCGGCATCTTCGCTGCGGGAGTTGATGGTGAGATCCGCACCCATGCTGGCCGCCAGCTTCAGCTGTTCGTCGTTAACGTCAAGAGCGATGACTTTGGCGTTAAAGACGTTTTTGGCGTACTGCAGCGCGAGGTTGCCCAGTCCGCCCAGACCATAGATTGCAATCCACTGGCCCGGTTTAATGCCCGATACCTTCACCGCTTTGTAGGTGGTCACGCCCGCGCAGGTGATGCTGCTGGCCGCTGCGGAATCCAGACCCTCAGGCACTTTTACCGCGTAATCCGCGGTAACGATGCACTCTTCCGCCATGCCGCCATCTACGGAGTAACCGGCATTTTTCACATCACGGCAGAGGGTTTCGTTACCGCTATTACAGTATTCGCAGTGGCCACAGCCTTCAAAGAACCAGGCCACGCTTGCGCGGTCGCCGACCTTCAACGACGTCACGCCAGGGCCGATTTCTTTCACGACGCCAATCCCTTCGTGGCCGAGGATCACGCCGGTTTTATCGCCAAAGTCACCGTTCTTTACGTGGAGATCGGTATGGCATACGCCACAGCATTCCATCTTCAGCAGGGCTTCCCCGTGCTTGAGCGGGCGTAAGGTTTTTTCGGTGACGTTAACCTGATGATCCTGAGTAACAACAGCAGCCTTCATGTGTATCTCCTTGTTCATGATGAGTATCTGCACAGCAGGTGTAATACTCCTCAAGGATTAATTCTTTAGCGCCGTAATGCAAGGCAACGGCAACATAATGTCATTATTTAATGCGATTTCAGATTAAGAATACGGCGTTCCTCTAATTATTTAGGGGGAAAATACTGGCCCGACGAGATGCTCGCCGGGCGCAGACCTACAGCCGTGCTTCTATCTCCTCGATCTCTTTACGCCATTGTGCCTGCAGCTGCGGCTTTTGATGCTTCGGCTTACGCGCCAGATCGTCCTCCAGCAGCGTTTCCAGCGCGACCAGCCGTTCGAGCAGATCGTCATACGGCGAGGATTGCACCGTCGCCGCAGCGATGTCAGGCGCGGCGGGTGTCACCAGCCCCGCGCTTTCCCGCAGGCGCTCAAACACCGCCTGGGCATCGTGCCACTCGCTCAGCGTGCCTTCTTCAATCAGCCAGAAACGGTTGCAGCTTTGGCTGATTAACTGACGGTCATGGCTGACCAGCAATACGCCGCCGTCGAACTGCTGAAGGGTTTGCGCCAGCGCCTCTTTGCCTTCCATGTCGAGGTGGTTGGTCGGCTCATCCAGCATCAGCAGGCTGTAGCGGGCAAGCGTCAGGCCCACGAACAGCAGACGCGAGCGTTCGCCGCCGCTGAGCGTGCTGACCGTTTGCCTGTGACGCGCCCACGGGAAACCGGCGCTTATCAAGGCCATTTTGCGGTGCTGCGGATCCGGTGCGAACGGCTCCAGCGCGTCGAGCAGCGTGGCGTTGTCCGCAAGCTGGTGTAGCGTCTGGTCGTAATAGCCCGGCGACACGCGCGGGTGGATTTTCAGCCCCGCGTCGCTCTGCTCATCGCAAAAAGAGCGCCAGATAAGCTTCATCAGCGATGATTTGCCGCAGCCGTTACGACCGACAATCGCCACGCGATCGCCGCTTTTCAGCCGCGCCGTTTCGATGTTAAACAGCGGCGGTAGCCCGGGCGCGGGCGGGACGCTCAGGCCCTCCATCTCCAGCAGACGGTCTGCCCGCAGCGCGTCGCCGCGCAGGGTTAACGTCCACGGACTGCCTGCCGTGAGCGCCGTCTGGCTCTCTTTCAGCCGTTCGACCTGTTTTTCCATCTGTTTGGCTTTGCGGGCGAGGTCTTCGTTGTCGTAAACCTTGCCCCAGGTTGCCAGCCGCTTGGCGCTGGCGGTCACGCGGTCGATCTCCTTTTGCTCCGCCCTGTGGCGCTGCGCATCGCTCTCATCTTTTGCCTCAAGCGCCCGGCGTGCGGCCGTGCAGGGAAGGGCAAAGTAGTGCAGCGTTTTATCACGCAGGATCCAGCTGCCGTTGGTGACGGCATCCAGCAGCTGCCGGTCATGCGAGACCAGCACGAAGCTGCCCGACCAGTTCAGTAGGAAGTGTTCCAGCCAGAGCATGGTCGGGAGGTCAAGGTGGTTGCTGGGTTCATCGAGCAGGAGCAGGTCCGGCTCGTGAATCAGCGCCCGCGCCAGCAGCAGGCGGGTGTGCTGCCCGCCGCTCAGCGTGGCGGATTGCAGCGCCATATCCTGCGGCGTGAAGCCCATGCCCGCCAGCAGCGTTTCGGCTTTCCAGCGCAGGCTTTCGCGCTCCGCTAAAGGCAGCTGTGCGAGTACGGCATCGATCATGGTCAGCGGGAAAATGTCGTCCGGGAGATGCTGTTCCACGCGGGCCATCAGGCAGTGCCCGGCCAGCGCCACCGTACCGGCAGCAGGGGAATCGCTGCCGTCCAGCACCTTGAGCAGCGTGCTTTTTCCGCAGCCGTTATCGCCCAGCAGGCCAATGCGGTCGCCTTTTTTCAGCGTAAAGGAGAGGGAGTCGAAAAGCGTGCCAAACGCCGTATCAACGCGTAAAGATTGTGCAGTGAGTAAAGTGCTCATTGTTGCTTACCCAAGAGTCACAGGCATGTTTATGCCTCGTCAAACATCGCTGACGATAACTCAGTAAGCCCGAGAGAAGGGATTTCAGGGGTTGGTGTCTTCGCTCAAGCAGAAGTTATCGCAGCACGATACCGATAACGCTTGAGCAGGTGCGATCACCAAATGTATGTGAAACATTGAAAATTTCACAGTACAGCATAATTGGCCTCCTTATATATTCAGTAGGTTAATGGATGAAAGCAGTGTAGCGGGGGAAAGGAGGTTTGGCTAGTGGGTATTCGATGGTGCGGTTTGTTGCCCTCACCCTGACCCTCTCCCACAGGGAGAGGGAAAACAGCCAGCCCGTAGGCCCGGTAAGCGAAGCGCCACCGGGCGGAGCGGATTAAATCGACGTACGGCGATAGCTGCGGTATTCAGGCTTCCAGAAGTTGTCGTCGATGGCCTGCTGCAGCGCGTCGGCGGAGGTTTTAACCGCCACGCCCTGCTGTTGCGCCATTTTACCCACCGCAAACGCGATAGCGCGCGACACCTTATGAATATCCTTCAGCTCAGGCAGAACCAGACCTTCGCCATCGTTGACCAGCGGCGAGTGGCCCGCCAGGGTTTCGCTCGCCGACATCAGCATTTCATCGGTAATGCGGGACGCGCCGGAGGCGATCACCCCCAGACCAATGCCCGGGAAGATATAGGAGTTGTTGCACTGGGCAATCGGATAGGTTTTATCCTTCCAGACCACCGGATCGAACGGGCTGCCGGTCGCAACCAGCGCGTTGCCTTCGGTCCAGGCGATGATGTCCTGCGGTGTCGCCTCCACGCGGGAGGTCGGGTTAGACAGCGGCATCACGATAGGGCGCTCGCAGTGCTTGTGCATCTCGCGAATGATCTCTTCGGTGAAGAGACCGGTTTGCCCGGACACGCCGATCAGAATATCCGGCTTCACGTTGCGCACCACGTCCAGCAGGGAAAGGACTTCGTTGTCGGTATCCCAGTTTTTCAGGTTTTCGCGTTTCTGCACCAGCTTGGTCTGGAACGGCAGCAGGTTCGGCATGCCGTCGGTCAGCAGGCCGAAACGGTCCACCATAAAGACGCGGGAGCGGGCCAGCTCTTCGCTTAAGCCTTCGCGCTGCGTCTGGGCGATAATCTGCTCGGCAATACCGCATCCTGCGGAGCCTGCGCCAAGGAAGACGATTTTTTGGTAGCTCAGCTGGCTGCCGGCCGCGCGGCTGGCGGCGATGAGCGTACCCACGGTCACGGCTGCGGTGCCCTGAATGTCGTCGTTAAAGGAGCAGATCTCATCGCGATAGCGGTTCAGCAGCGGCATCGCGTTCTTCTGGGCAAAGTCTTCAAACTGCAGCAGCACGTCCGGCCAGCGGTGCTTCACGGCCTGGATGAAATCGTCGACAAACTGATAATATTCGTCGTCGGTAATGCGCGGGTGACGCCAGCCCATATAGAGCGGGTCGTTGAGCAACTGCTGGTTGTTGGTCCCGACGTCCAGCACCACCGGCAGGGTATAGGCCGGGCTGATGCCGCCGCAGGCGGTATAGAGAGAGAGTTTACCGATGGGGATCCCCATCCCGCCAATGCCCTGGTCGCCGAGGCCGAGAATACGTTCGCCGTCGGTGACCACAATCACTTTGATATTGTGGTTAGGCACGTTCTGCAGAATATCGTCCATGTTGTGACGGTTCTGATAGGAGATGAATACCCCGCGTGAACGACGGTAGATCTCTGAGAAACGCTCGCAGGCGGCACCCACCGTCGGTGTGTAGATCACCGGCATCATCTCTTCCAGATGGTTCTGCACCAGGCGGTAGAAGAGGGTTTCATTGGTGTCCTGAATGTTACGCAGGTAGATATGTTTGTCGATTTCCGTTTTGAAACCCTGATACTGGATCCACGCGCGCTCCGCCTGTTCTTCAATGGTCTCAACCACTTCCGGCAGCAGGCCAAGCAGGTTAAAGCTGCTGCGCTCTTCCATGCTGAAGGCGCTGCCTTTGTTAAGCAGGGGAAATTCGAGTAAAACCGGTCCGGCGTATGGGATGTATAAGGAACGATGTTTTTTCAGTTTGTTGTCCATGTCACTCACTCTTTTTATGAAGATCCGTCCCTGGCACTGCTGTTTGTCATCTTTCTGGCCTGTGCGATGGGGTGCGGTCAGGCGGTATTATAAAGGAGCTAAATATTAATTACCGCAACACATAAACAAAAACACCACCGGGGTTACCGATGGTGTTCTGGATCTCAGTCTGGAACCTACTTGCCCGCGTGGCGTTTTCTGCCGGTGGCGTGAGTGACCTGCGTTTCGTTGTCGCCTTCAATCACCACTTTACGCTGATTAGAAAGCTTGTAGTTCAGTCCCAGAATATGGCGTGCCTGACGGTTCGATTTCATGTTAACTCCTCAATCCTGTTGATAGTTTTAAGGACCAGTTTGCTTACGCAAACGAAATGTAACCCCTTAGGTTGCAGATCCAGCTTAGCAGGTTTTTACAAGGGTGCGTTTTGCCCGCTGACGACGTAGTTAATGGTCTGCTGGTAGATGTCACTGAGGATGTCATTATCTGTGGATTCGACCCACCTGGTCAGCTCCATCAAAATGTCATCTTCAGTCACAGCACCATGCTCGGCGTGAAGACCCTGTGCAATCGCGTTAACGAGTTCGGGTTGTGCTGCTGCGGTATTAGCCGGGTAATAAGTAAACATGCTGCCTCCGTGTCGTTGTCTGTTTAATGGTACGGCTCGCAAAAATTTAATTCACAAACAGAATGGCAAATATCTTCCCGATTGTGTCTCAGATTCATCTTAGAAATAAAAATGACATAAGTGCATGCTTTTATGCACATTTAAACGGTGTGGATATATTGACGGGTAACGGCGGTGGATATTATGACTGCGCTCCTGCTATCGCGGAAATATAGCAGGAGCAGATTTTAAATTACCACTTCATTTCGCCGGTATTCACTTTGGCGCTTAATTCCAGCGAGCTCTCGTCCGCCAGGCTCGGGTACTGTTTTTTCAGGGTGCTGATGACGCCTGCGGAATCTTTGTGCGCGGCCAGGGCCTTGTCAAAGCGTTGGAGATAGTCGCGGGTAAAATCAATCGCGCCCGTACCGGCAGGTGGCGTGCCGAGATAGTGACCCGGGATCACGCGCTCGGGTTTGCGTGCCGCCATGCTCATAAGGGTTTCCTGCCACTGCTTACGGCTTTCTGCCGTCTGGGTGTCAGCCGTCCAGACGTGGATCCCCCAGGCCACCCCCGTACCGCCTAGGATCGTTTTTGCTGACGGGATCCACACATAGGCCGCGTAGCCGTCAGGCTGCTCGATATCGACCTTTTCCCCGTCAACCATAAACGTCGTGGACGCGAGGACCTGCGGGACGATCAGCTCCGTCGGCGCGCCGTCCTTCATCTGCGGGCCCCAGAAGGCGAGCTTGGCGTCTTTGGTGGCTTTAATATGGTCAACCACGTGCTGCGTGGCCACCACTTTGGCATTCGGGAAGGCTTTCACCAGCGGCTGCAGGCCAAAATAGAAGTCCGGATCGCCGGAGGTGATCACAATCTTATTCAGGGTTTTGCCGCTGCGGCGAATTTTCTCTACCAGCGCTTCGCCATCCTTCACGCTGAACTGCGCGTCAAACAGCACCGCCTCTTTCGGACCGGAAACCAGGGTGGAGGAGACCGGGAAAATGCCTTTCTCCTGCGGGTTATACGTATCAATGGTCAACGGCGCGGCAAAAACAGCCGGCGTGAAGAGGGTGGAAAGCAGGGCAAGGTGGGTGAGTTTCATGCTGTTGTCTCTGTTGTTCAGGAATGTTTCTATTGTACGGATAATTGCATTTGCCAGAATTCCTGAAACAGGACATGCTTAGTTTCATAAATCGAGCAAATGGAGCTTCTATGGATCGCGTTATTGCCGCTCAGGTCTACAACCGGATATGCGAGCTGGGCAGTTTGAGCGCGGCGGCCCGCGCGCTGGGTATCTCGCGACCGATGGTCAGCCGCTACCTGGAACAAATGGAGAAGTGGGCGGGCACGCGCCTGGTGAACCGCTCCACGCGCAAGCTGACGCTGACCGCGGCAGGGGAAAAGGTGCTGCAAAAAACGCGCACGCTCTCGCAGATCTCGCAGGAAATTGAAGGCCAGTCGGAGAAAGATCTGCCCTCCGGCACCCTGCGGGTGGCCTGCGCGCACTTTACCGCGATGCACCTGATAGCGCCGGTGCTGCCCGGCGTGCTCGCGCGCTACCCGCAGCTGCGCATTGAGCTGGACGTGAACAACCACCCGGTCAGCCTGGTGGGAGAGCGTATTGACGTGGCCGTGCGCATTACCGACAACCCCGAACCCGGCATGATTGCCCGCCAGCTGGGAGAGTGTCGCTCGGTGCTTTGCGCCTCGCCGGAGTATCTCGCTCAGCACGGTACGCCCGCCAGCCCTGAAGCACTAGCCCAGCACAACTGCCTGCACTACAGCTTTTTTGCCGGTCAGTCCTGGCATTTCCTGACGCCGGAAGGCGAAAGCCTGAGCGTGGCCGTCAGCGGTAACCTGAGCGCCAGCATCTCTTCGCTGCTCATGGACGCGGCGATGAAGCACTGCGGTATCGCCATGCTGCCGGAGCGTGAAGCGCGTGCCGCGCTGGAGCAGGGATTACTGGTGCCGGTGCTGAGTGAGCTGGAGCCGAAACCGCTGGCAATTCACGGTATTTATCAGTCCCGTGAATACCAGCCCGCCGCGCTGCGCGTGTTCCTCGACGCGCTGGCGCATCATCTACTCGGCGACTAAGACTTGTCTGTCTTCGCCGCAGAATCTGAGCAGCCTTCTATACTTAACCCTTTGTAAGCCAAAAGGAGAGCAAGAATGACTATTCATAAGCACGGTTCGGCACACTGGTCTGGCGACATTAAGCGCGGTAAAGGGACGGTTTCCACCGAGAGCGGCGTTCTCAATCAGCAGCCTTATGGTTTCAATACCCGCTTTGAGGGTGAAAAGGGGACCAACCCGGAAGAGCTGATCGGCGCGGCACATGCGGCCTGTTTTTCGATGGCGCTGTCGCTGATGCTCGGGGAAGCGGGCTATACCGCCGATTCCATTGATACCACGGCGGACGTCTCCCTGGACAAAACCGACGGCGGTTTTGCCATCACAAAGGTTGCGCTTAAAAGCAAGGTGACCGTTCCCGGCATCGCCCCCCAGCAGTTCGACGGCATCATTCAGAAAGCCAAAGCGGGCTGTCCGGTGTCGCAGTTGCTGAAAGCCGACATCACGCTCGATTACAAACTCAACTAAGCCCCAGCCGGGTTCGCGCCCGGCTATCCCCTCAGCGCGGCGGGAAAGACTTCCGCCAGCCAGGCGATAAATACCTTCAGACGGTGCGTCAAATGCCGGTTCTGGGGGTAAACCACATGAAACGGGTATGCGGCATGGCGCCAGTCGCCCAGGATTGCCGCCAGGGTTCCCGCCTGCAAATACGGCTTTGCCGAATACTCAAACGTCTGCACGATCCCCAACCCTGCCACGGCAGCGGCCAGATGGGCATTGCTCTCATTCACGCCGAGATAGTGCGGAATATTGATTTCCATCGCCTCGCCGTTCTGCCTGAAGCGAAACGGAAACGGCCGCCCGGTGGCGGGAGAGAGATAGCTAATCAGCTTGTGGCCGTTGCGCAGCTCCTGCGGATAGGCCGGGACGCCATGGTTTCTCAGGTAACCCGGCGTCGCGCAGGTGACCATTTCAGCGTTCCCGAGATGGCGAGCGATAAGGGTCGAATCGTCCAGCGGGCCGCCGCGGATCACGCAGTCTACGTTACCGCTGATTAAGTCCACGGGCCGGTCGGCCACGCCAAGATCGATGCGGATATCCGGGTAGCGCTGCATAAAATCCGGCAGCAGGGGGATGAGCACGTCGCGGGCGGTAGAGCCGCCCACGTCGACGCGCAGATGCCCCTTAGGCGTTGCGCGGGAGACGCGAAACGACGTGTCGATATCTTCGATATCAATCAGCACCCTGAGCGCTTTTTCATAATATTCCATCCCTTCCGGCGTCGCGACCACCCGGCGCGTGGTGCGGTGCAGGAGGCGGATCTCCAGATGCGTTTCGAGAGATTTCACCAGCTTGCTCAGGGTGGCGATCGGTATATTCAGCGAGTCCGCGGCGCGGGTAAAACTGCCGGATTCGACAACCCGCGTAAAGGCGCGCATCGCCATTAGCTGGTCCATCATGCCCCTCTTATTATTTCTCTGGGTGAATAGTTATTTTCATTTTTGCCTGTTTTTCAGTAATGCCGCAAGGGCTAAAGTTTGTTCAACGCAAACCCAACTGAAGGTAAATGACATGAACACGACTCTCTCAGGAAAAATCGCACTGGTCACCGGCGGCAGCACCGGTATTGGTCTTGCCACGGCGCAGGAGCTGGCGGCTCAGGGCGCGAAGGTTTACATCACCGGGCGTCGCCAGGCCGAGCTTGACGCGGCGGTGGCTGAAATCGCTTCAACGGCAGTGGGCATTCGCGCCGACGTTTCTAAACTTGCCGATCTGGATGAGGTTTATGCCCGGATCGCAAAAGAGGAAGGCCGCCTCGATATTCTGTTCGCCAATGCGGGTGGCGGCGATATGCTGCCGCTGGGCGCCATCACCGAAGAGCAGTTTGATCGGATTTTCGGCACTAACGTTCGCGGGGTGCTGTTCACGGTGCAGAAGGCGCTGCCGCTGCTCTCCGCCGGATCGTCGATTATTCTGACCGGCTCGACGGTGTCCATTAAGGGGACGGCAAACTTTAGCGTCTACAGCGCCAGCAAGGCCGCCGTGCGTAACTTTGCCCGCTCCTGGGCGCTGGATTTGCAGGGCCGAGGGATCCGCGTCAACGTGGTCAGCCCGGGTCCAATCAAAACCCCCGGTCTCGGCGACCTGGTGCCGGAAGAACAACGTCAGGGGCTGTACGACGCGCTGGCCGCGCAGGTCCCTCTCGGACGCTTAGGCGCGCCGGGTGAGGTGGGTAAAGCGGTGGCGTTTCTGGCCTCCGACGCGGCCAGCTTTATTAACGCCAACGAGCTGTTCGTGGACGGTGGGATGGCGCAAATCTAACCCAGGCTGCGCCAGCAGCGAACGTTACGGCCCTCGCGTGAGGGCTGTAATGGTTGGGGACGTTCACACCCCTGCGCGGCCATCGGGCAGCGGTCACGGAAAAAACAGCCTTCGGGCAGATGGCGGTTGCCGGGAAGTTCCGTTTTGCGCAACGCCAGCGATTCATCCAGAGGTTCGCCGGTGCGGGGAACAGAATCGAGCAACAGTTGGGTATAGGGGTGTCGCGGCTCGCCAAGCACCTGCGCGGCGCTGCCCAACTCCACGATCTGGCCGAGATACATCACCGCCACGCGGTCGCTCATGTGTCTGACCACCGAGACGTTATGTGAAATTAACACGTAGGTCAGATTACGCTGCTGCTGCAGGTTCACCAGCAGGTTGAGGATTTGCGCCTGCACGGAGATATCCAGCGCGCTGGTCGGTTCATCAAGCACGATAATATCGGGGTCGGACGAGAGCGCTCGGGCGATGGCGATGCGCTGGCGCTGCCCGCCGGAGAAGGCGTGCGGAAGCCGGTCGAGATACTCCGGGCGAATGCCCACCTGCAGCGCCAGGTTCTCCGCCAGCTGGCGGCGTTCCCGCTCGGGGCTGCGCTTTTGCACCCACACCGGCTCGGTGATGATGCGCCAGACCGGCAGGCGCGGGTCGAGCGAGGAGAGCGGATCCTGAAACACCATCTGCATGCCGCCCGCGTGATGCGCGCGGTGGCACGCGCCGGTGCTGGGCCTAAGCATGCCCATCAGCAGTTGGGCCAGCGTGCTTTTCCCGCAGCCGGACTCCCCGACAATGCCCAGCGTTTCCCCCCGGCGGATCTCAAGATCGAGCCCGTTAAGCGCATGCACCTGTTCCGTCACGCGCCCCAGCCAGTTTTTACGCGCCGCAAAGTTCACGTGCACGCTATCCAGTTCCAGCAGTACATCAGACATGGTGTTTCTCCCGTTGCGGATACCAGCAGGCGGCCTGTTGACCTTCTGCGCCATTCGGCTGTAAGCGCGGCGTTTCGCTGCATTTCGCCCCGGCGGCAAAGCAGCGCTCGCGGAACGCGCACCCCTGCGGAAGCTGGCTGAGGTTGGGGACCGTGCCGGGGATGGCGGGAAGCAGATCGCGCGGCTGGCCGTTTTCCGGCGCGCACTGCAGCAGGCCGATGGAATAAGGATGTACAGGCTGGTGGATCAGCGTTTGCGTGGCGCCGCTCTCGATCACGCTGCCCGCATACATGACGTACATTCTGTCGCACAGCTGCGAGACCACGGCCATATCGTGGCTGATAAACAGCACCGAGGTGCCGCTGGCCCGCGCCTTGTGCTTTAGCAGGCGGAGCACCTGCAGCTGGACGGTAACGTCCAGCGCCGTGGTCGGTTCGTCGGCGATAATCAATTCCGGCTCGCAGGAGAAGGCAAGGGCGATCATCACCCGCTGACGCATCCCGCCGGAGAGTTCAAACGGATAGCGCGCCATGACCTGCTTCGCGTCCGGAATTTGCATCTCTTCCAGCAGGGTAATTGCCTTTTGCTGCGCCTCGCGCCGGGAAAGCGGCCGATGCTGGCGGATCACCTCCACCATCTGTTTGCCAATCCGCCGCGTCGGGTTGAGGGCGGTCATGGGCTCCTGAAAAATCATCGCGACCTTTGCGCCGCGCCACTGGCGAAGCTGTTTCTCGGACGCCGTCAGGACGTTTTCGCCGAGCAATGTCACCTTACCGTGATGGATACGGTAGCTGCCCTCCGGCAGCAGGCGCATGGCGAGCATGGCGGTCACGGATTTACCCGATCCCGATTCGCCCACCACGCCGACGATTTCGCCCCTGCCGATCGCCAGCGAAACGTGGTTCAGCGCGTGGACCTCCCCGCGAAAAATCGGGAAGCTCAGGTGCAGGTCTTCAATATGCAGTACCGGTTCGGTCATCACTGTTTGCCTCCTGACTTCGGATCCAGCAGGTCGCGGATACCGTCGCCAAACAGGTTAAAGCCCACGGCGGTAATCAAAATCGCCGCACCGGGAAAGGCGCAGTACCACCACTGGTCGAGAACGTAGTTACGGCCAACGGCCACCATCGCGCCCCATTCGGCGGTGGGCTGCTGCGCGCCCAGGCCAATAAACCCCAGCGTGGCGGCCATCAGAATAGCGCTGCCGATGTCCAGCGACGCCTGCACAATCAGCGGCGGCAGGGCGTTGCGCAGGATATGCCAGCGGATCAAATGCCAGCGGGAGGCGCCGAACGTGCGGGCGGCCTGAACGTAGGTAAACTGGCGCACCACCAGGCTTTGCCCGCGCGCCAGTCGGACGTAAAACGGGATGCGGACGATTGCAATCGCCAGCATGGCGTTAAACAGGCTCGGGCCAAGCGCGGCGGCCAGCGCCATGGTCAGCACCAGGGAGGGAATGGAGAGCATAATGTCCATCACCCGCATGATGACGGCGTCGCCGCGCCCGCCCAGCACGCCGGACAGACAGCCCAGCAGCGAGCCGATGCCGCCGGCAATCACCACCACCGCCAGCCCGGCGGTAATCGACTGCTGGCTGCCGACCAGCACGCGGCTGAACAGATCGCGGCCCACCTCGTCGGTACCAAACCAGTGCTGCGCAGAGGGCGCAAGCAGGCGGGCGGTCAGATCCAGCGCGTTCGGGTCGTGCGGCACGATCCACGATGCGGCCACCATAATGAAAAGCATCACGAGCATAATCACGCCGCCCACGATCGTGAGCGGGCTTTGACGCAGCATCCAGAACAGCTTTGCCCAGCTGATGCGCCGTCTGGCGGTTTTCACCGGGACGGGCGTTTCCTGCGTTAACATCATTCGGCACCTCCGCGCCCGATTCGCGGGTCAATCCACAGGTAAAGCAGATCGACCACCAGATTAACCAGCACGTAGGCCAGCGAAACGACGACCGCGAAGCCCATCACGGCAGGGAAATCGAGCGCCTGAATGGACGTCACCACCCAGGCACCCATCCCCGGCCAGGCAAAAACGGTTTCGGTCAATACGGCACCGTACAGCAGATCGCCCAGCGCCAGCCCGAGCACGGTAATCGACGGGATCATCGCATTCGGCAGGGCGTAGCGCAGGACGATGTACCAGCCGGGCAGGCCGCTGGCGCGGGCGGTGCGGATGTAGTCTTCGCTAAGCTGCTCCAGCATCGCGGAACGGACCTGACGCGCCACGATGCCCAGGTGAACAAACGCCAGCGTTAGCGACGGTAAAATCAGATGCTGCAGCGCATTGAAAAAGACCTCGCCGTTGCCCTCCAGCAGCGCGTCCAGCAGATAAAACCCGGTGACGTGCGTCGGCGGATCGAGCCAGTCGTCGAGCCTGCCGCCGCCCGGCAGGATCTGCAGGTGCCCGTAAAACAGGACAATGACGCCCAGCCCAAGCCAGAAGGCCGGGGTGGAGATCCCGGTCATCGCCATTAATCGCACCAGGTGGTCGAGCCAGCGGTTGCGATACACCGCCGACAAAATCCCCAGCGGCACGCCGATGACCAGCGCCAGCAGCAGGGAACAAAAGGCCAGCTCCAGCGTGGCGGGGAAAAAGGCCTTCAGGTCTTCTGCAACCGGGCGCCCGGTGCGAATGGACGTGCCTAAATCACCGTGGGCCAGGGCGTCCACGTAGCGGCCAAACTGAACGTACAGCGGCTGATCCAGCCCCAGCTGCTGGCGAATATTCTGCACGATGTCGTCGCTGGCGCGGTCGCCGGCCAGCAGACGGGCCGGGTCGCCGGGGATCAGGTGTGAAATAATAAAGGTGATAATACAGACACCGGCCACCACCAGGAGTAACCCCCAGCAGCGCTGGCGCACGATGCTCCAGAACGTCATACGCTTTCCCCCGGCAAAACGGTTATTTACTCATGGTGGCGATGTTGAACACCTGCTCAAGCATCGGATTAAAGGTGAAGCCTTTAACCTCTTTGTTCATCGCCAGCTGGTAGTTCTTCTGGAACAGATAAACGTAGGCCGCCTCGTCGATGACCACCTTTTGCGCCTGCTGGTAATCCCTGGTGCGTTCCGTCTGGTCGGTGGTTTTCAGCGCGGCCTGGAGCAGCGAATCAACGTCTTTGTTCTCATAGAACGAACGGTTGCCCGGCAGCCCTTTTTTGTCCGATTCGAACCAGTAGTTCATGAACATGTACGGGTCGGCAAAGTCCGGGCTCCAGTTGCCGATGGCGATGTCGTAATCGCCTTTTCCGACGCGGTCGCGCATGGTGGCATTGGCCAGTTTTTCCAGCTTGACGTTAATGCCGATCTTGCCGAGGCTGGCCTGGGTTGAGAGGGCGATAGGCTCCCAGTTTGGATCGTTGTCCGAGTAGAGGAAGGTCAGGCTGGCGGGCTTGTCTTTGACCTTCTCCAGCGCCGCGTTGGCTTTGGCTTCGTCGAAGCTGTACTGCATTGCCGAGGCGTCAAAGCCCCACATGCCTTCCGGGATAGGGCCGCGCATCTGCTTGCCGTTGCCGCTCAGAATGCCTTTTACCATCCCCTGGTAGTCCGTCGCCCAGGAAATGGCCCGGCGTAAATCCACCTGATTAAGCGGGGCTTTGCTGTTGTTGAGGTAGAGGTAGGTCACGCGCAGGGACGGGTATTCGGCAACGGCCACTTTGCCTTCCTGCTTGAGGGCCGCCAGCTGATCGACCGGCAGGGAGTCGGCAATGTCCAGGTCACCGCGGGAAAGCTGCAGACGACGCGATGCGCTCTCACCGATAATTTTCACCGAGACGCGCTTGAAGTGCGGCTTTTCGCCCGGCCAGTGGGGGTTTGGCACCAGCACCAGCTGCTGGCCTTTCTGCCAGCTTTTGAGCATAAACGGCCCGGAACCGGCCGTATTTTGCGCGAGAAAACCGCGCGCATCGTCCGCGGCATTGGCCTTCAGCACCGCCGGGTTAATGATGGACGCCCCGTCGTTTGCCAGCGTATACAGGAAAGGCGCGAAAGGCTGGCTGAGGGTGAACTTCACCGTATGGTCATCCACCGCATCAATTTTCAAATCTTTGGGGAAGGCTTCAGACGGCCCCTGGCCGAGCTTCAGCAGGCGCTCAAAGGAGAGTTTGACCGCCTCGGCGGTGACCGGGGTACCGTCGGAGAATTTTGCATTGTCCGCCAGGGTAAAGGTCCACTCTTTTTGGTCGTCGGAGGCTTTCCAGCCCGTCGACAGATCGCCTTCTACCTCGGTGGAGCCCGGCTTGTACTTAACCAGACGCTGGTAGGACGGATAGGTCACGGTCCAGTCGTTGTTATCGATGGTGATGGCCGGATCGAGCGTTTGCGGGTCGGCGGCTTTACCGATCGCCAGCATGTCTTTCGGGACGGCGGCCAGCGCCAGCGGTGCGCTCAGGGCCAGCGTGGCGGCAATGACGGTTGAGAGAAGCGATGTTTTCATGGCAGTGCTCCAGGTTTAAAGAGGGGTGTGCGTCAGTGAAAAACAGGCAAAACGGTCATCAAGCAGCGGATAGCTGGCGGCGTTCGGCAGTTCGAAATGCCACCATTCGCTGCTGATACCTACAAAACCGCCGCCAAACATGATGGCGTTCAGCAGCAGACGGTTGCGCTGGGCGTGCGGCGGTACGGAAGGGTGATACGGATGCGAACGATCGTGCATTTCGTCAAAACCGGCGCCCATGTCCAGCACGGCGTTATGCTCGTCCATAAGCGTGACGTCGATGGCCGTGCCGCGGCTGTGGTTGGAGCCAATCGCCACGTCGACCACATACTCCGGGTTTGGGCAGGCATCCCACAGCTGGGCCTGCGCCTGCTGCGGTCGGTAGGCGTCGTAAACCACCAGCTTCAGCCCCGCCAGCGCGGCAATGCTGATGGCTTTTGCGAGCGCGGTGGCGGCATCGGTATGAAGCAGGCACAGCGCCTCCTGGTAGATCGGGCGACCGGTGATGTTATCGGCGGTGGCGTACTTCAGATCGATATGCAGCGCGGGAAACATCTTCGCCACATCAATCAGTTCACTCTCTTCGGGCATGGCTCCGCTCCTTTAGCGTTCGAATTGACCAAACTCTTGCTGTAATTGTCGGTTTACCGCCAGGCGTGCCGGAAGCGCATCGCCCAGCGCCTCCACCACGCCCGACAGCAGCAGGTTGAACAGACAGCTCACGGGGGCAAGTGAATCCCAGAAATGACCGGTATCGGTTTTCACCTGCAGTAAATCCATCGAATAATCCCGCGCCCACGGGCACCAGATATCGGTAATTAAGGCCAGCGGAATACCTTTTTCGCTCGCGACGCGGCAGTACTGGCGGGCCATCGCGGAGTAGGCGCGCGTATCGGTCAGCACGACATACGGGTGCGAAAACCCCGAGTTCAGGGAGTCTACCCAGCTGCCGGATGCCCCCTCCGAATAGCTCACGCGCGGGCGGAGGTACTCAAGGTGGCTGAAGAAGGCGTTAGCGATCCCGCGCGTAGACTGGATCCCCAGCACAAACACCGCGTCCGCATGGGCAAGGTTGTGCACCACCCGGCGGAAGACGTCCGTTTGCGCCAGCTGATAAACCTGCGTGATGGCGTCAACTTCCAGCGACAGGGCGTGCTGAAGGCGGTTGGGCAGGGGGGACTGCTGTTGCCAGGAGTCAAGCCGCTCGTTCATGCCCCAGGGCTGATAGGGATCGCGCAGGCTCTTTTTGGCATCTTCAAGGTTGCGATACCCCAGCTTGCGCAGGAAGCGTCCAACGGTAATCCCGCTGGTCCCGCTAGCCTGACCGACGCTTTCAGCCGTTTCGAACGGTATCTGCGCGGCGTGCGCCAGCAGCCAGCTTCCAACCCGCTTTTCGCTGGGCGTAAGCTGGCTGAACGTCGCTTCGATACGGCTCAACATCTCAGGTTTCGTCGTCATACCGCCTCGCTGTTAACAGGCTGTCAAAAGCCGGATGTGTGTTACCAGATTAACAATGCATGACGCGTGCCATGTTCACAGAGGCGGTGAAACCTGCTGCGCCGTAAACTTCATGCAATATTTGTTTAACTAATGATCAACATTTGTGCAGCGTAGTTCACTTTTGGTGCACCGGCTGACCCGGCAAATATGAATTTGGTGAATACGTCAGCGTGTTCACATTTTTGATAAGATAGATACACGGTGAATATGAAAGGGAACGCGGCATGGCGAATTGGCCCTGGCGAGTCAGCGAGCGTCTGATGGCGCTAGCAAAGAAAACAGGCATGGTTGTTGGGATCGTCCTGATCGTCCTGCTGGCGGTAAGGGTGTACCTCTCGCAGCAGGGACCGGAGCTGCACCTCTGGCATACCTGGCGGGCGGACGAGATGTCCGTGCGAGAGATGGACAATGCCGATTTTGCCGGGTATCAGGCCCGGGAAAAGGCGATTTTCACCGATCTGGATAACGCGGTAACGGCGAAAACAGCGGGGGAGGAACAGACTCCGTTAAACCGCTACTATCGCCAGAGCCTGGTGTGGCCCGGTCAGTTTGCACCCGATGCCAACCGTTCCTTTGTGCTGATGCCCGCCGGAAAGCCGCGCGGCGCGGTGGTGTTGCTGCACGGGCTGACGGATTCGCCCTACAGCGTCAGACATCTTGCTCAGAATTATCAGGCACACGGCTTTGTCGCCGTGGTACCGCGCCTGCCCGGGCACGGCACCGCGCCCGGCGCGCTGACGGACGTTGACTGGGAGATGTGGCTGGCGGCGACGCGCCTTGCCGTGCGGGAAGCGACGCGTCTGGCGGGAGATCGGGTGCCCCTGCATCTGGTGGGCTACTCCAACGGCGGAGCGCTGGCGATGAAATATGCCCTCGATGCCCTGGACTCCTCTACGCTGCGCAGGCCGCAGCAGGTGATCCTGCTGTCACCGATGATCGGCGTGACGGCCTTTGCGCGGTTCGCCGGTTTCGCCGGGCTACCGGCGCTGCTCCCGGCGTTTGCCAAAGCGGCGTGGCTGAATATCTCCCCGGAATATAATCCGTATAAATACAACTCGTTCCCGGTGAACGCCGCCCGCCAGTCGTGGCTGTTGACGAAGGCTCTTCAGGAGCAGATAGGCCGAGAGGCGCGGGAGAACAGGCTGACGAATTTGCCGCCCGTTCTGGCGTTCCAGTCGGTCATGGACTCGACCGTCAGCACCCGCGCGGTGGTCACCGGCCTGTTTGACCAGCTTCCGGCAAACGGCAGCGAGCTGGTGGTGTTTGACATCAACCAGGCGGCGAGCTTCCGCCCGCTGTTTAAACCGTCCTCCTGGACGGCCACAACGTCGCTGCTGCCGGTGGCGCAGCGGCGTTACGGTGTCACGATTGTTACCAATGCGGACGCACATAGCTTCTCGACGGTGGCGAAAATCACCCCGGCAGGCAGCATGCAGGAGACGGTTGTGCCGCTCGCGCAGTCCTGGCCGCGGGACGTCTATTCCCTGTCGCACGTTGCCGTGCCGTTCCCGCCGGATGACGATCTCTATGGTCGCGAGCCCGAGGTGAAAAACCGCTACGGAATCAGCCTGGGAACGATAGCGCTCTGGGGCGAAACGTCCGTATTGAGCGTCGGAAAAGAGGCGCTGATGCGGGTCACCTCGAACCCGTTTTATGACTATACGCAGGAGAGGATTAACGGCCGGATCGGGGATGAGAAAAAGTAATCTTCATTAGTTGCGTGAATATGTTAGGTCACGATGACTAAGTATGTTACACAGTAGCTTTAAGGCACCTTTTGCTCATCGGAACTCCTTTTTGTGCTGACCACGCTGATTTACCGAAGCCAGTTGAATTTATCCCTGCCGCCCACTGAACTGCGGGAGCTGGTGGAGCGTGCCCGGATCCGCAATGCCAATCTGAATATCACCGGGGTGCTGCTTGCAAGGGGCAGTGATGTGCTGCAAATCCTGGAAGGATCGGAGGAGAGCGTGCTTACGCTGTTCCATAAAATCCGCGACGACAGGCGGCACAGCGGGGTGGTTGAACTGATGCGGGATTACGGCCCGCGCAGGCGTTTCGAAAACGTCGGCATGCTGCTGTTTGATTTGCAGATCCAGTCGCCGAAAGAGGTTCTGCAGTCGGTTCTGAATTACAGCAAGCTTGATAGCTATCTGACATCCGATGACCGGGTGTTTAAATTTATCCAGACGTTCATTACCAGCAAACGTCCGCTGTTGTTGGGCGGGCGTTACGACCCGACAACGTGGACGCTCGACCCCGAAACGCTGCCTTTTGGCGCGCCGCTGGGCCTGATTGCCGGGCAAACCTGTCAGTTTGCGCTTCAGCCTATCGTTGAGCCTTCGGAAGGGAAGATCAGCTCTCTTGAGGCCCTTATCCGCGGCAATGACGGCGGCAGCCCGGAGCAATTCTTCCGCACCCTTGACTCGGACACCCTCTACCAGGTCGATCTCCAGACGAAAGCGTATGCCTTTGCGCTGGCGGAAAAGATGGGCATTGGCAGCCATAAAATTGCGGTAAACCTGCTGCCGATGTCGCTGGTGAATGTCCCTGGCGCAGTCGAATTTCTGGTCGATCAAATTAAGCATCACGGGCTTCAGCCAGAACAAGTGGTGCTTGAAATCACTGAAAACGAAATGATATCCGGACTTAACCAGTTCAACAGCGCCATTAAGCAGCTTCGCGGTGAGGGAGTGGGCATGGCGATCGATGATTTTGGTTCCGGCTATGCCGGCCTCTCTCTGCTGACGCGCTTCCAGCCGGATAAAATTAAAATCGACCGGGAGATCATCAGCGATATTCACCTCAGCGGCCCAAAACAGGCGATTGTGCGATCCATCATCAGCTGTTGCTCCGACCTTGAAGTCACCCTGGTGGCTGAAGGTATCGAGAAAATAGAGGAGTGGTGCTGGCTCGAGTCTGCCGGCATCCGCCGCTTCCAGGGCTTTCTGTTTGCCCGTCCGCAGCTTAACGGCGTCGGCGATATTCACTGGCCGCATCTGGTGCGTTAGCCAATTTTCCTTCCTCGTTATTTCCCCTTTGTCCGGCCTGTGCTTAAATAGCTAAAACGGTTTAATATTGTTTAGCTATGAGGATCACATGAAAAAAATCTGGGTACTGGGCGACGCGGTAGTGGATCTGCTGCCCGATGGCGAAGGGAAATTACTGCAGTGTCCCGGTGGCGCACCGGCAAACGTCGCGGTCGGCATTGCCCGCCTGGGCGGCCAGAGCGCCTTTATCGGCAGGGTTGGCGACGATCCTTTCGGACGTTTTATGGCAAAGACCTTAGCTGACGAGCGGGTAGACGTGAAGTTTATGCGCCTCGATCCGGCGCACCGCACCTCAACCGTGGTGGTCGATCTCGACGGCCAGGGGGAACGCTCGTTTACCTTTATGGTGCGCCCGAGCGCCGATCTGTTTCTGGAACCTGCCGATCTGCCGACGTTCAGCCAGGGTGAATGGCTGCACGTCTGCTCCATCGCCTTAAGCGCCGAACCGAGCCGTTCGGCGACGTTTCAGGCGATGGACGCCATCAGAAAGGCGGGCGGTTACGTCAGCTTCGACCCGAATATTCGCCCGGATCTTTGGGCGGATGAGAACGAACTTCTCCGCTGCCTGGAACAGGCGCTGCACAGGGCTGACGTGGTGAAACTCTCCGTCGAAGAGCTGGCGTTCTTAACCGGAGACGTGCGGGTCAACGTCGGCCTGGACACGTTGATGCAATGGTGTCCGGCGCGCCTGGTGCTGGTCACCCAGGGGAAAGAGGGCGTCATCGCCTGGCATGAGGGCTGCGTTAAACACTATCCTGCAACCCCCGTTAAGTGTGTCGATACGACCGGCGCGGGCGATGCCTTCGTCGCCGGGCTGCTCTACGGCCTGGCCGTCGGGCAGGACCTGACGCCGGCCATCGCCTTAGCCCAGCGCTGCGGCGCGCTAGCCACCACGGCCAAAGGGGCGATGACAGCATTGCCCTGGCAGCACGATCTGTAAATCCTTCCTTCACAGGCCGTCATTCGATGGCCTGAATTGTCGCCCCGATCACACTTACTAAAACGGTTTAGCAAAAAAGATTGCCGATCCAAAATCGAGAGGTTTAGTATCAGCAACATAAACCGGTTTAGCAATTTAGCACGTTTAATGACTTCTTTTAGGGATGCGACAAAATGTATAAGAAACGCAGACTTGCCGTGATGATAGGCATGCTGGCCGGAAGTACCTCTGTTTTTGCCCAGACTGATATGACAAGTATCGAAGCGCGTCTTGCCGCGATGGAACAACGCCTTCAGGCTGCGGAAACGCGTGCCCAGGTGGCTGAAAAACGCGCCACGGAGGCCGAACAAAAAACGCAGCAGCTGGTTGCCGCGCAGCAGCAGGCGCAAACCACGACCCAGGAGGTGGCACAGCGCACCACCGCGCTGGAGAAGAAGGCGGACCAAAGCGGCGGGTTTGAGTTTCACGGCTACGCTCGTTCCGGCCTGCTGATGAACGACGCGGCCTCCAGCAGCAAAAGCGGCCCTTATCTGACTCCGGCCGGGGAAACCGGCGGTGCGGTGGGGCGTCTGGGTAACGAAGCCGATACCTACGTTGAGCTGAACCTGGAGCACAAACAGACGCTGGATAACGGGGCGACCACGCGCTTCAAGGCCATGCTGGCCGACGGTCAGAGAACCTACAACGACTGGTCAGCCGATACCAGCGACCTCAATATTCGTCAGGCCTTTGCGGAGCTGGGCAACCTGCCTGATTTTACCGGCGCGCTGAAGGGCAGCACCTTCTGGGCGGGTAAACGCTTCGACCGAGACAACTTCGATATTCACTGGCTGGATTCCGACGTGGTTTTCCTGGCCGGTACCGGCGGCGGCGTTTATGACGTGAAATGGAATGATTCGCTGCGCAGCAACTTCTCCATTTATGGCCGCAACTTCGGCAGCGTGGAGCAGACCGACAATAACGTTCAGAACTATATCCTCACCATGAACCACTTCGCCGGGCCGCTCCAGCTGATGGTGAGCGGCCTGCGGGCGAAGGATAACGATGACCGTAAAGACGCCAACGGCGATCTGATTAAAACGGATGCCGCCAATACCGGCGTTCATGCCCTGATTGGGTTGCATAATGATAGCTTCTACGGCCTGCGGGAAGGGACCGCTAAAACGGCGCTGCTGTACGGTCACGGGCTGGGTGCGGAAGTGAAAAGCATCGGCTCCGACGGCGCGCTGCTGTCTGAAGCCGATACCTGGCGCTTTGCAAGTTACGGTGTCACGCCGATCGGCGGTGGCTGGAGCGTTGCGCCCGCCGTACTGGCGCAGAGCAGTAAGGATCGCTACGTCAAGGGCGACAGCTATGAATGGGTGACGCTCAACACCCGCCTGATCAAAGAGGTGACCCAGAACTTTGCCCTGGCGTTTGAGGGCAGCTATCAGTACATGGATTTGAACCCGGAAGGCTATATGGACCGCAACGCCGTCAACGGCAGCTTCTACAAGCTGACCTTTGCGCCAACCTTAAAAGCGAGCAAAATCGGCGATTTCTTCAGCCGTCCGGAGCTGCGCCTGTTTGCTACCTGGATGGACTGGAGCAGCAAACTGGATCATTACGCCAGCGATGATGCCTTTGGCAGCAGCGGCTTCAACGCCGGCGGGGAATGGAACTTTGGGGTCCAGATGGAAACCTGGTTTTAACCCATCACGCTCCCGCCTGGCGGGGGCGTTTCGCACATCATAAAAAGAAGTCAGGCAGAGGTGTCTATGGATTTTAATCAAATCGCCCGCGAGCTCATTCCGCTGCTCGGTGGCAAGGAAAATATCGCCAGCGCGGCGCACTGCGCAACGCGTCTTCGTCTGGTGCTGGTCGATGACGCGCTGGCCGACCAGCAGGCGATCGGCAAGGTTGACGGCGTGAAGGGCTGCTTCCGTAACGCCGGACAGATGCAGGTGATTTTTGGCACGGGCGTGGTCAACAAGGTTTACGCCGCGTTTATTCAGGCGGCGGGGATCGGCGAATCCAGTAAATCGGAGGCTGCGGATCTGGCGGCGCGCAAGCTGAACCCGTTCCAGCGCATTGCCCGTCTGCTCTCCAACATCTTTGTGCCGATCATCCCCGCGATTGTCGCCTCCGGCCTTCTAATGGGGCTGCTCGGCATGGTGAAAACCTACGGCTGGGTCAATGCGGATAACGCCCTTTACATCATGCTGGACATGTGCAGCTCGGCGGCGTTTATCATTCTGCCTATTCTGATTGGCTTTACCGCCGCGCGGGAGTTTGGCGGCAACCCGTATCTGGGCGCGACGCTGGGCGGCATTCTGACGCACCCAGCGCTGACCAATGCCTGGGGCGTAGCCTCCGGTTTCCACACCATGAACTTCTTCGGCCTTGAGGTCGCGATGATTGGCTACCAGGGCACGGTGTTTCCGGTGCTGCTGGCCGTCTGGTTTATGAGCATCGTGGAGAAAAACCTGCGCCGCGCGATTCCGGATGCGCTGGATCTGATCCTGACGCCGTTCCTCACCGTGGTGATCTCCGGCTTCATCGCCTTGCTGATTATTGGTCCGGCAGGGCGCGCGCTGGGCGACGGCATCTCCTTTATCCTGAGCACCTTAATTGAACACGCGGGCTGGCTGGCCGGGCTGCTGTTCGGCGGGCTGTATTCGGTGATTGTGATCACCGGTATTCACCACAGCTTCCACGCGATTGAAGCCGGGCTGCTGGGCAACCCTTCGATTGGCGTGAACTTCCTGCTGCCGATCTGGGCCATGGCGAACGTGGCGCAGGGCGGCGCGTGTCTGGCGGTGTGGTTCAAAACCAAAGACGCCAAAATCAAAGCCATTACCTTGCCGTCGGCGTTTTCTGCGATGCTGGGCATTACCGAAGCGGCCATTTTTGGTATCAACCTGCGCTTCGTTAAGCCGTTTATCGCCGCGCTGATCGGCGGCGCGGTGGGCGGGGCCTGGGTGGTCTCCGTGCATGTCTACATGACCGCCGTCGGGCTGACCGCCATTCCGGGCATGGCCATCGTGCAGGCCAGCTCGCTGCTCAACTATATTATCGGCATGGTGATTGCCTTCGGCGTGGCGTTTACCGTCTCGCTGCTGCTGAAATATAAAACGGACGCTGAATAATGACGTTACCTTCCCGCTGGCCTGCGATCCTGCAGGCCGTTATGAAAGGCCAGCCGCGGGCGCTGGCGGATAGCCACTATCCGCAGTGGCACGCCGCGCCGGTGACGGGGCTGATGAATGACCCAAACGGGTTCATCTGGTTTGCCGGTCGCTACCATCTGTTCTATCAGTGGAACCCGCTGGACTGCGCGCATCGCTTTAAGTGCTGGGGGCACTGGAGCTCTGCGGATCTTGTGCACTGGCGGCACGAGCCGCTGGCGCTGATGCCCGACGCAGAGTATGACCGCAACGGCTGCTACTCCGGTAGCGCCGTGGACAACCAGGGCGTGCTGACGCTGTGCTACACCGGCAACGTCAAGTTCGATGACGGCAGCCGTACGGCCTGGCAGTGCCTGGCCGTGGAACAGCCGGACGGAAGCTTTAAGAAGCTGGGACCGGTGCTGGCGCTGCCGGAAGGCTATACCGGTCACGTGCGCGACCCGAAGGTGTGGCAGCACGACGGCGTGTGGTGCATGGTGCTGGGCGCGCAGGATGTGCAAAAGCGCGGCAAGGTGCTGCTGTTTACATCAGCCGATTTGCACGCCTGGACGTCCTGCGGGGAGATCGCCGGCCACGGGGTTAACGGCCTCAAGGATGCGGGGTATATGTGGGAGTGTCCGGACCTGTTCGCGCTCGACGACACGCACGTGTTGATCTGCTGTCCTCAGGGACTGGCGCGCGAGCCGCACCGCTATCTCAATACCTATCCGGCGACCTGGATGAGCGGGGCGTTTGACTATTCCACCGCCCGGTTCGATCACGGAGATCTGCACGAGCTGGACGCGGGCTTTGAGTTCTACGCCCCGCAAACGACGCTGGCGGAAGACAGCCGCCGCATTCTGATCGGCTGGATGGGCGTCCCGGACGGAGAAGAGATGCTTCAGCCAACCCGGGCGCACGGCTGGATGCACCAGATGACCTGTCCGCGCGAACTGCGCTATCGCGACGGCAGGCTCTTGCAGACCCCGGCGCGCGAGCTGGCGGCGCTGCGTGAAGAGGAACAGGGCTGGCAGGGACGCGCCAGCAATGCGCCTCTTCTGGACGCGACGCGCCTGGAGTTTGAGCTCAGCGCATCGCAGGTGAGCGTCGATTTTGCCGGCGCGCTGCGCCTCACGCTCGATGAGCAGGGTATACGCCTGGAACGCGCAAGCCTGAAAAACGGTGAAACGCTGACCCGCTACTGGCAGGGCGACGTTCGCCACTTGCGCGTGCTGTGCGACCGCTCCAGCGTCGAAATTTTCATTAACCACGGCGAAGGGGTGATGAGCAGCCGCTATTTTCCTGACCATCCGGCCCGGGTGCGATTCGAAGGTGCGTCCGATATCACATTACGCTACTGGTCGCTGCGCGCCTGCATGATAGAATGAGGGTTTTGGCAGCCGGATCTAAGTCGTTGTGAGAAAAACAAAACGCGTCACCATTAAAGACATCGCGGAGCTGGCGGGGGTATCAAAAGCCACCGCCAGCCTGGTCCTGAACGGGCGCAGCAAAGAGCTTCGCGTGGCGGAAGAGACGCGCGAGCGCGTGCTGGCGATCGCCAAAGAGCATCACTATCAGCCCAGCATTCACGCCCGGTCGCTGCGCGATAACCGCAGCCACACCGTTGGCCTGGTGGTGCCGGAGATCACCAACTACGGCTTCGCCGTCTTTTCTCACGAGCTGGAAACGCTGTGCCGCGAGGCGGGCGTTCAGCTGCTGATCTCCTGCAGCGATGAAAACCCGGGGCAGGAGACGGTGGTGGTGAACAACATGGTGGCGCGTCAGGTCGACGGGCTGATTGTCGCCTCCAGCATGCTCAATGATGCGGACTACCTTAAGCTCAGCGAGCAGCTCCCCGTGGTGCTTTTTGACCGCCATATGAACGACAGCGCGCTGCCGCTGGTGATCACCGACTCCATTACGCCAACGAAGGAGCTGGTGGCGGACATTGCGCGCCAGCATCCGGATGAATTCTATTTTCTGGGCGGCCAGCCGCGCCTTTCTCCGACGCGCGACCGTCTGGACGGGTTTAAGCAAGGTTTGCGTGAGGCTGGAGTAGCGCTGCGCCCGGAGTGGATCATTCACGGCAACTATCACCCAAGTTCCGGGTACGAGATGTTCGCCGAGCTCTGCGCCCGCCTGGGGCGTCCACCGAAAGCGCTGTTCACCGCCGCCTGCGGGCTGCTGGAAGGGGTGCTGCGCTATATGGGCCAGCATAACCTGCTGCAAAGCGATATCAGGTTAGCCAGCTTTGACGATCACTATCTCTACGATTCGCTGACGATCCCGGTGGATACCATCCGCCAGGATAACCGCCAGCTGGCGTGGCACTGCTTTGATTTGATTGGCAAACTGATCGAGGGCGAGACCCCGGAACCGCTGCAACGGAAGCTGGATGCTACCCTGCAGCGACGCTATAAGTCAGCGAAATAGCCCGACCTGATACTTCAATAACTTTAATTAATTTAAGTTTTGGAATGGCCGATAACCATAAGGAATAATTCTCCTTGAGGTATTGGTTTATGTCGTTGAAAAAGTCGTCACTGATTGTCCTGTTCTCGCTGCTTTTCTTCTTTGTCGTCAGCACCGTTACCAGCGTTGGCCTCATCATTAAAAGTAATAATTCGCTGGATAACGTTAACAAAGAGATTCAGGTCGTGCTGTCCATTATCGACCCCATCAACCACAGCCGTACGCTGCGCGTTAGGGTGATGGAGTATGTGAAGATGGTGGAAGCGGGCAATACTGCCGACGAGTCTGCAAAGCTATCTGCAGTGAAAGAGGCCCTGACCAAAGCGGATCGCGCCTTTGCGGCCTTTATGGCGTCGCCGCGTCTATCGGATGAAGCGCCGCTGGTAAGCGCCTATCAGGACGCCTGGCAAAACTACCGCAACCAGGGGCTGGCGCCGCTCATCGACGCCGCCGAGGCGCACGATGTTGCCAAATTTAACGCGCTGATCCCGGAAGTTTCCCGCCTCGACCGCCAGTACGAAATCGTTCTCGACCAGGTCCTTTCCGTCCACCAGAAATACGCTAAAAGCCTGAACGAGGACGCGCGCAGTAATTTCGTCTCTGGCCTGGCGATCATTGCCGCTATCGCCAGCCTGTTTGTGCTGGTGATTGTTGCCGTCAGCATCTTCATGAAGCGCTTCGTCTTCGCGCCGGTCAACCTGGCGCGCGAGCACTGTAGCCAGATTGCGGCAGGCAAGCTGGACGTTCCGGTGCCGGTGAAGGGAAGTGTACATAACGAAATCGACCAACTGATGGGCTCGATGGAGCAGATGCGTCAGGCGCTGCTGGCGACCATCGCCCAGGTGCGCGATGCGAGCCACACCGTGACGCACGCGGCCCAGGAGATTGCCTCCGGCAATATCGACCTGGCGTCACGCACCGAGCAGCAGGCGTCCGCCTTAACCCAGACGGCGGCCAGCATGGAAGAGCTGAGCGCGACGGTGGCGAACAATACCGACAACGTGTATCAGGCCGGAAAGCTGGTCCAGGACGCGGTGAACAATGCCCATACCGGCGAAGCGGTGACCCGCGAGGTGATCGACACGATGAATACCATCGCGGCGAACTCGAAGCGCATTGAAGACATTACCAGCGTGATCAACAGCATCGCCTTCCAGACCAATATCCTGGCGCTGAACGCCGCGGTTGAAGCGGCGCGAGCCGGCACGCAGGGGCGCGGCTTTGCGGTCGTGGCCAGCGAAGTGCGCACCCTGGCGCAGAAAAGCGCGGTGGCGGCCAAAGACATCGAAAGCCTGATCGCGCAGTCGGTCTCCAGCGTGAAAAACGGTGCGGAGCTGGTGAGCCGCTCGGGCGAGGTGATTGACTCGATTATTTTGTCGGTGAACAAAGTGAATACGCTGATGGAGCAGATCTCCGTGGCTTCGGAAGAGCAGAGCCGCGGGATAAGCCAGGTCGGCCAGGCGGTGACCGAGATGGACGGCGTAACCCAGCAGAACGCCGCGCTGGTGCAGCAGTCCGCTGCGGCAGCGGCCTCGCTGGAAGAGCAGGCGCAGCAGCTTTCGCGGAGTATTTCGAGTTTTAGGTTGCCGATGCAGGCGTAAGCCTTTGACATGCCGGGTGGCGCTGACGCTGACCCGGCCTACGAAACGTGCAGGCCCGTGCAAGCGTTAGCGCCGCCGGGAAATAGCCGCGATGGCGAAGCCAGAAAAATTATTTCATTCACCCCAGCAATATTTCCCTTCCTCATCCGTCTACCTCATCACAAGCCATAATCAGTTACGGTAAACGAGGTAAACACCATGAGAGATTTTGAAATGCACGGCAGAGGTCACGGGCGCGGATTCGGTCGCCACCGTATGGGCAAGGGCTTAGTCATCGGCGCGGTGATTTTCATCGTGCTCGGCCTGCTGGTGATGTCCCTGTGGAACGCCTTGCTCCCGGCGATCCTCGGCGTTAAGGCCATCGGATTCTGGCAGGCGCTGGGCATTCTGGTGCTGAGCCGCATTCTGTTTGGCGGGCTGGGGTTCCGCCCGGGCATGTTTGGCGCGCACCGCCGTATGCACGAGCGCTGGATGAACATGACGCCCGAGCAGCGCGAGGCGTTTATTCAGCAGCGCCGCGAAGGCTTTGGCCGCCACGGTCGCGGGCACTGCGGCTGGCACGGACATCGCGACGACAAGCGCGATGACGCCACGCCAAAAGCGCCGGACGCAGAGTGAGCGAAATGAAAGCCGGGGAGGCGGGCGGATCCCTGTTGATGTCGGCGCTCAACGCCTGCCGCGCCCGGCTGAAGGCCTTCATTCGCGGGCGGACGCCCGTCCGCGATGACGCCGACGACATTTTGCAGGAAGTGACGTATCAGCTGATGAAGGTGGAGCAGCCGGTCGAAAACGTCGCCGCCTGGCTGTTCCGCGCGGCGCGTAACGAGATGACCGACCGGGCGCGTAAAAAGCGCGAGGTGTCGCTTTCCGGCTATTTTACGGGCGAAGATGATGACGGTTTCCCTGAGGACGAGCTGGCCGAAACCCTGTTCGGCGTCCCGCACACGCCGGAAGAGGAGTACCTCAAAACGCTGCTGTGGGAAGAGCTGGGTCAGGCGCTATCTGAACTTCCTCAGCCGCAGCGCGAGGCGTTTGAAAAGACCGAGCTTCACGGCTACAGCATCAAAATGCTGGCAGAGGAGACCGGCGCCAGCGAGCAGGCGCTGTTATCCCGCAAGCACAAGGCGGTGCTGTTTCTGCGCACGCGCCTGCGGGACGTTTATGACGCGCTGACGGGCGAATAGCGGCGGCAGACAAAACCTTACACTTCCGGCACTTGTAGATTCATCACTATCGTTTATGATCGGGGCGTCTTGTCACTCTGGAATGTTATGCGCAACCGTCAGCTCCTCGGAAAATGGCTTTTGATCGTCACCTGTCTCGCGATGGCGCTTTGCCTCGTGCAGCGCGCGGTGATGCTCAACCATTTTTTACAGGGCCTGGAGACGCAGACGTCCCTGATTGCAGATGCCCCGTCGCAAAGCAGCACCGAGCAGTCCGGGCCATCGCCCTGTCAGCTAGGCGCACACTCGCTGCTTTGCGCGCAGCCGCTGTTCTTCGACGGCGCGCTGCCGGCCATTATTATCTTCTTCGCGCTGCTACAGCTGTTTACGCAAGGGCGGGCATTTGCGTCCGTGGAACAGCCCGTTCAGGCTCCGCCTCCCCGAATACACCTTAAAAACTGCGTCTTCCGTGAATGAAAAACATCGTCACCACGCGATAATTTTTCACTGTTCACGGAGTAAAACATGGTTAACCTCTTCAGGGGATTCGTCTTCCTGTGGCTGTCCTGCATCGGCATTGTCCATGCGGCAGACACCGGCTGGCTGATCTCCCCACAAAACGATCACGCCCGCATCCGCTTTCAGGCGGAGAGGGAACAAACGCACGTTAAAGGCCTGCTCACCGTTGAGCTCAAGCCCGGCTGGAAAACCTACTGGCGATCGCCCGGCGAGGGCGGGGTTGCGCCGACAATCCGCTGGCCGGAGGGCGTAACGGATAGCTGGTCCTGGCCGGTACCGTCGCGCTTTGATATCTCCGGCATGACGACCCAGGGCTATCACGACAAGGTCACGATCCCCATTACGCTCGACGGCGTGAAGGGCGACGCGCTCGACGCAACGCTCACGCTCTCTACGTGCAGCAACGTCTGCCTGCTGACGGACTACCCGCTGCATCTCGATTTTACCCAGCCCGTGGATGAGGGTTTCCGCAGCAGCTTCGAGCAAGCAATGCGCGCCATTCCGGGCACGTCCGGCGTATCCAAGGATCTCTCCGCCTGGCTTTCAGGCGACAAGCTGGTCATTACCGGCACGACGGACGGGAAATGGGATAATCCGGGGATCTACTTTGACCCGCTGGAGGGCGACATTCTGCCCGGCGAGCCGGTTATTACGCACGACGGCAATGCGCTTCGGGTTACGGTACCCGTGACCGATGAATGGGGTGATAAACCCGCGTCGCTGGAAGGCAAGAGGCTGTCGTTTGTGCTGACCAGCGGCGGTCACGCGCAGCAAACCACCATGACCGTTGGCGCTGCGCCCGCCGAGCCTTACGCGCCCGACGGGACGGGAAAAATGGTGCTCTTTGCCCTGCTGGGCGGGCTGATCCTCAACCTGATGCCCTGCGTGCTGCCGGTGATGGGCATGAAGCTTAACAGCATCCTGCAGGCGGGATCGGACAGGCGGGCGATCAGGCTGCGCTTCCTCGCCACCAGCGCAGGGATCCTCACCTCCTTTATGCTGCTGGCGGGGATGGTGACCGCGCTTAAGCTGACCGGGGCGTCGCTGGGGTGGGGCATTCAGTTTCAGAACCCGTGGTTTATCGGCCTGATGGTCGCCGTCACCTTCCTGTTTGCGCTGAACCTGTTTGGCGCGTTTGAGGTGCTGCTGCCTTCTGCCGCCTCAGGACGGCTGGCAACCGCAGGCGGCAGGGGGCTTGGCGGCAGCTTCTGCGAAGGGGTGTTCGCCACGCTGCTGGCGACGCCGTGCTCCGCGCCGTTCCTCGGTACCGCGGTCGCCTTTGCGCTTGGCGCGCCGCTGCACGCCCTGTGGCTGATCTTCCTGATGCTCGGCGTGGGCATGAGCCTGCCGTGGCTGTTCGTTGCCCTGGTGCCGAAAACGGCCATGCTGCTGCCGAAGCCCGGCCGCTGGATGAACACGCTCAAGGTCATTCTGGGCCTGATGATGCTGGCCTCCAGCCTCTGGCTGGCGACACTTCTGAGCGGGCATCTGGGCGAGGCGGTTAGCCAGATCGTGATGCTGGTGCTGACGGCCGTCGCGCTCGTGCTGTTCGCGCTGAAGGGGCCAAAATCTTCACCGCTGTTTTGGGTCGTGGTCATCGTGCTGCCGGCGTTCGGCGGGTATCAGGCGCGCGGGCTGCTAAACGCGCCGCCGGACGCTCCGGCACAAAACGTTGCGCAGACCATCCCGTGGCAGCCGCTCAGTGAAGAGGCTATCGAAAGCGCGCTGGCGCAGGGGAAACGGGTGTTTGTGGACATTTCGGCGGACTGGTGCGTGACCTGCAAAGTTAACGAGCACCGGGTCCTGAACCAGCCTGACGTCATTGCCGCGCTGCGCCAGCCGGACGTGGTGGCCCTGCGCGGAGACTGGAGCCAGCCGTCCGCGTTTATCGCGGATTTTCTGGCGAAGCGAAACCGCTACGCCATTCCGTTTAACGCCGTGTATGGCCCCGGCCTGCCTGAGGGGGAGATCCTCTCGCCGCTGCTGGACACGCACGCCCTGGTCACCACCCTGAACAACGCAAAAGGCTAACTGTGTCATGAAAAAACTCCTTATCACGCTTATGCTCATGCTGGCCCCGGTTCAGCTGTTCGCCGCCCAGCCGCTGACGCCGGACCAGGAGCAGCGCGCGCAGAAGATGATCGCGGATTTTCTGTTTAACGATCCGAACTCCCCGCGCATCGGGGCAAAAAATCCGAAGCTCACTCTGGTGGTGTTTACCGACTACAACTGCCCGTACTGCAAGAAATTCGATCCGTACCTGGAGGAGATCGTTGAAAAACATCCCGACGTCGCCGTGGTGTTTAAGTTTTTACCTTTCCGCTCGGAAAGCTCGCTAACCGCCGCGCGAGACGCCTTAACGCTCTGGCGTCAGGATCCCGGGCAGTTTATGAAGCTGAACCATGCCCTGATGGCGAAGAAGGGGTACCACGATGACGCCAGCATTCAGGAGGCGCAAAAGCGGGCGGGCGTGAGCGTCACGACGCCGGACGAGGAGAGCCTGATGACGATCAGGCGCAGCCTGCTCGTTGCGGAAAAAATGGGCATTCAGGGCACGCCCGCCACGCTGATTGGCGAGGGATTACTGCCAGGCTGGGTGCCGTTCGAACAGTTCGACGAAATGGTCAGCGACGCGCTGAAAAACCGCTAACCTGAAGGGGGCGTAATGCCCCCGAAAAACCGGAGAGGGAAATGAAAAAATTATTGTTACTTTCGGCGCTGGCGACCTCAGGGCTGGTCCAGGCCGCTGACGCCATACCGGATGTGGTGAAGCAATTCAGCGAGCAGCAGGACATTAAAATCATCAAGAAGCTGGATGCCCCCGGCGGCGCGCCTGCCTGGCTGGGGCAGTATCAGGACATGGGCGTGACGCTCTTTTTAACCCCGGATGGCAAGCACGTGATTTCGGGCTATCTGTACGACGAAAAAGGGAAAAACCTCAGCGAGGGCTATTTCCAGAAAGAGATCTACGCCCCAATGGGACGTGAAATGTGGAAGAACCTCAATGCGGCGCATCCCCTGAAAGAAGGGGCGGATAACGCCCCGCGTAAGGTCTTTGTCTTTGCCGATCCGTTCTGTCCGTACTGCAAGCAGTTCTGGGCCGAAGCGCAGCCGTGGGTGAAGGCGGGTAAGGTTCAGCTCAATACGCTGCTGGTGGCGTTCCTCAACCCCAACAGCGGACGTAACGCCGCCGCCATTCTGAATGCGAAAGATCCGGTTGCGGCCTGGCGCGAATACGAGCTCTCCGGCGGCAAAAAGTTACCGAAGCCTGAGGGGGAAGCGTCGCGCGAAACGGTAGCGATCCTGCAGAAGCATCAGGCGCTGATGGACAGCCTGGGCGCTAACGCCACCCCGGCCATTTACTATCTCAATGCGGATAACGAGCTGCAGCAGGTGGTGGGGATGCCGGACGCGCAGCAGCTTGAGGCGATGTTCGGGCCGAAGCCGTAAAAAAAGGCAGAAATGGGGCGTTTCTGCCTGACCGTTATTCAGCTACCCCAGCGTCCACGGAGATAGTTCACCGCCTGCTGCGTCTGCGGCTTGTTCAGGTAATCTTCCCGGAACAGGATGGTGCCGTTGACGTTGGGCAGCGAATCGTTGAGATCGAGCTGTTTTTTCAGCTCCGGCACGCCGCCCTGAACCGTCCAGTCCGGCTCGTTTCGCGACGGCTCGCCTACCTTGTAAAACGCTATACCGATATACAGGCGAGTGTGGGTCGGCTTCACGACGTCGGCCCACCATTTGGTCAGCACGTCGTAGCGGGCGGCATCCCGGGCAAAAGGCCAGTAGATCTGCGGGGCGATGTAGTCCAGCAGGCCCTGCTGCACCCACTGACGCGTATCGGCGTAGGATTCATCATAGGCCGCGGCGCCGCGGGTGTCGGAGCCTGCCGGGTCAAAGGAGCGGTTACGCCACACGCCCGCCGGGCTGACGCCAAACTCAACGTCGGGCTTTGTCTGCTTGATTGCGCGGGAGACCTGGACGATCAGCTGCTGCGTGTTGTGTCTTCGCCAGTCTGCCTTTGAGGCAAATCCCTGTCCGTACTGCCGGTAAGTCTGTGAATCATTCAGCGCGGATCCCGGGGATTCGGCGTAAAAGTAGTCATCAAACTGCACGCCGTCTACCGGATAGTTCGCCACCACTTCGGTCACCACGCGGGTGATCCAGTCGCGCACTTCCGGAATGCCGGGATCGAGCACGAAGCGATCGCCCGAGATGCGCACCCACTCAGGGTGCTGGACATAGACGCTGGACGGGGACTGATACGCGGTCCGGTTCAGGGCGGCGATGGTGGACGGCTTGGTGTTGGTGGATACGCGGTACGGGTTGAACCAGGCATGCACCTTCATGCCGCGCTTGTGCGCTTCATCGAGCATAAACTGCAGCGGGTCGTATCCCGGATACTCCCCGATGTTGCCCGTCAGCATATCTGACCACGGTAAAATTTTGGATGACCAGAGCGCCGTGCTGTCCGGCTTCACCTGGAAAAATACCGTATTAATGCCGAGGTGCTTCAGGTTGTCGAGCTTTGCAATCAGCGCCTGCTTTTGCATCGCGATGCGCTGGTCCGCGCTGCGGCCGTTCACCGAGGCCACCGGCGGCCAGTCGAGGCGCGAGACGGTCGCCAGCCAGATCCCGCGCATCGGCTCGTTGGTCTTCTGGGCGGGTTTGCTCACGGTGGGGAGCGGGGTTACCAGTGATTTGGGTGGTTTTGAGGAGCAGCTTACAAGTAAAAGTGCGCAGGCCGTCAGCGCACCAATCCGTTTTACGTGTCGCGTCATTTGCGTATTAGCTCTTGATAATCCGACTGTTGGCCCAGGGATTAAAGGCGGGTGCCGCCTGTTCTGCGCTCACCTCATCGTGAAGGGAGTCCAGATACAGGGCTTCAACTTCCGCGCGCGCCCACGGGGTGCGGCGCAGAAATTTCAGGCTCGACTTAACGCTGGGGTCTTTTCTGAAGCAGTTAATTTTGATGCGGTCGCCCAGCTCGCTCCAGCCATACTTCGCCACCAGGGCGTTGACCATCATCTCCAGCGTTACGCCATGCAAAGGATCTTTGGAAATATGTGCAGTCATAGGCGTCCGGGCGTCTCGCTTAATTGGGATTGGGGTAAACGCTGAAAGGGTACAAGAAAGCAGGGGAAGCGGCAATTTTCCTTTTCCCCTCGCTCACTTTATGACGGACTCCGTGCGCTGGTTTTCACCGACAATTTTTCCCGCGCCGTTTTCAATCGTAAAGTGAATCGACACGTCGTCCTGGCCCGCGGGCGTGACCGTAAGCGTTTTAACCATCGTTCCCGAGTCGGCGGCGATCGTCGTCGTTGTCGTGCCTTTTGCCAGTATCTTATTGCCCTGGCTGATGCGCCAGGACAGACGACATTCGCGGCACGGTTTCCAGGTGTCGTTGATGGCCCAAAGACGCACGGTGGCCGCCGCCCCGGATGTCCACTGGGCGGTGACCGGCTCAATGGACGGCAGAATCGGCTGGTAGGCGCGTTGTAACGCGTAAAACCCGGGCTTAGGCTTACGCAGGTAGTCGACCACGCCCCAGTTGATAGAGGGCCAGGTTTCCACAAACATGAAGTGGAACAGGGCCGTCACCGGCTGGTATCGCTGTCGGCGATAGCTTTCTGCCGCGGTGGCGACCAGCTGAGACTGATACGCCTGGGTGTTGCGAATCATCTCCTGAATAGTCTTCCCGCGCGGAATACCGGCAAACTTAAAGGTCTGGAAGGGCTGAAAGTTATGGTATTTCCAGACGCTCCAGCCGGGATCGTCAGCGGCGCTGGTTTTTGGCCACAGATGCGACGCTGGGATGATGGTTTTTAGCGTGGACAGGCGGGGCAGCGCCTGCGCGCCGAACTCGGTAATGATCCCCGTTTTGGCCGGCGTAAGCAGGTCGCGTACGGTGCCGAAATACCAGCCCGCCCAGTAATGTTCCTCAACGGCGGAAAAACGGTGCACGATGCGGGAACTATCTTCGGCCAGCGTATCCGCGACCCGTTGCGTAAGCGTGCGGTTCAGATCTTTATTCCAGTCGGGAAAGCGTTTTTCCATCCACGGCGAGTTCCACGGCGGTTCGTTATGCCCGCCCCAGACGATAATGGCGGGGGAATTACCGAACTGTTCGATCATCTCCCGCGTCTGTCGGACCGCGTTTTCCGTAAAGGCATCGCTGCTGTCGTAGCCCCACTGCAGCGGAACGTCCTGCCAGATCATCATCCCCATCTCATCGGCCACGTCATACAGCGCGCGCCCGGCAACGTGTCCGTGCACGCGTATGGCGTTGGCGTTCATGGCTTTCACCAGCTGAAGATCGCGACGGTATTTCTCTCGCGTCATGGTGCTGAGCCAGGGGGAACCGATGTAATTACTGCCCTTAATGAAAAGGCGCCTGTCGTTAATAAGCCAGCCCTTATTGTCGGGCTGCTCGACGATTTTACGCAGCCCGGTGCGGGTTGTCGCCGTGTCCATCACGCCGTTTTCATCGCGTAATGCCACGCGAATGTTATACAGGTGCGGTTTCCCCGTGCCGACCGGCCACCACAGTTTTGCCTCCGGCATCGGTAGCGTCACCTGCGCGGAATGGGCGCCGCTTTCGAGGGTAACCGATAAATCTGCCTGGTAGCGCTTGCCGCTGAAGTTGGCGGGCGTGGCGGTGAGCCGCACGGTCGCCGGGGCCTGACCGCGCGCGCGATAGCGGATCTCGGCCTTCAGCGTTGGGTGCGTCAGCCCCCGGGACCAGTCCGGACGGAGGATAACGTTGTCGATCGCAACACCCCGGCTGAGATGCAGCCTGACCGGTGCCCAGATGCCGCCAGAGTTGGCGTCCTGTCCTTCCGGCGACCAGGCGCCCCCGGGGCGCGTATCATGCTGGTTAAGGATCCCCTTCATGGCGGTCTTATGCAGCGGCCAGACCGTGTGCGGATCTTCGTAAGGGCTATCCACCCTCACCACAAGGCGGTTGTGACGTTGTAATGCCGGGCTGGCATCCAGCGAAAAGCGCTGAAAATAGCCCTCATGCTTGCCCAGCGGCTGGCCGTTCAGCGTGACGTCCGCCAGATAATCGACGCCGTCAAACACCAGGGTGCTCATCACGTCAGGCGGCTGCGCGGGCAGGGTAAACGCCTGCTTATACCACAGCGCACCCTGATGATCGTACCCGGCGCTGTACCAGTTGGCCGGGACCTTAAGCGCGCGCCAGCCTGACGCGGGAGGCGTGGTGCTGTCGTTAGCGTCCTGAACCTGCCACTCTCCCGCAAGAGACCAGCTGACCGGGACCGGGTTCGCCGCCAGCGGGGGAATAAAGAGCGATAAAAGCAGCACGAGGCTTCGCGTCATGGTTCGTTTACCCCGCGCGCGTTGAGCCACGCCAGCAGGCGCAGCGATTCCTTACGAAGATTGTCATTCAGCGCCGCAAGCTGTTGCCCATCCAGCGCATGCGCGCCGCTTTCCAGCCCCTGGAGCAGCCGGGCGAGCGTGCTGAAGTCCAGCGTGACGGCTTCTCCGCGCAGCTTATGGGCAGCGCGTCGCAGCGCGTCGCGATCGTTGCCGTCGATGGCCAGGGTAATGGTTTTAATCGCCTCATTGAGCCCTTCGCCAAACAGGGCCAGCAGCTCCTGCACCAGGGCGGGATCGTCAGCGCACTGTTTCAGCAGGCGCGCTTCATCCGGGAAACCGGCTGACTCATCGTGGCGCTCGAGCACGCGGGCAATCTCTTCGGCGAGACGCGCCTGGCTGATGGGCTTAGCAATGTAGCCGTCGAACCCCATGTTGAGACAGCGCTCTTTATCCCCCTGCATGGCGTGTGCGGTCATGGCAACGGTGGATTGAGCCGGGCCGGGGCGGGACCGTTCTTCTTCCCGCAGCAGGCGAATGGCGGTCTCACCGTCCATCTCCGGCATCTGAAGGTCGATCAGCAAAACGTCCCAGACGCCCGCGCGCCAGCGTTCCAGCAGCGCGACGCCGTTATCAACGATCTGACAGGTGTGGCCGAGCCGCTCGAGCAGGCGCGCGGCGACCTTCTGGTTAACCAGATTATCTTCTGCCAGCAGGATCCGCAGCCCCGTCGCCACGGAAGAGGCGGCAGGCGCGGGCGTGCTTTCACCCACGGGCACCGGCGAACGCTCAAACGCGGCGGCAATCGCCTGATGCAGCTCGTCCTGGGCGATAGGCTTATGCAGATAGCTTTTAATCCCGATCCGCTTCAGCATAGTGATATCAAAATGCCGGCTCATGGAGCTCAGCATGATGATATGGCTTTCAGCAACCTGCGGCAGTACCGAAAGCTCAAGGGCCAGGGACACGCCGTCCATCTCCGGCATCTGCGCGTCCAGCAGGATCAGCGGCCATACTGTTCCCGTTTTAACCCGGTCAATGGCCTCGCTGGCGTTGTTAACGCAGGTGGGTTTTAGCCCCATCTGGCTGAGCATGGCGGCCAGCAACTGCAGGTTGGTTGTATTGTCATCGACCACCAGTACCGCCTCTCCATTGAATCGGTGGCTATATGGCCGTTCCTCTGAAGAGAGCGCACAGGCGGCTAGCGGTAACGTAAAGGCAAACTCGCTGCCTTTTCCGGGCTCACTGCTAACCGTTAGCTTGCCTCCCATTGCTGAAACCAGCCACGAAGAAATGGTTAACCCGAGTCCTGTTCCGCCATAGCGGCGGGTGGTTGAATTATCCGCCTGGCTGAAGGCTTCAAAAATGACCTTCTGCTTATCAGCCGGTATACCAATGCCGCTGTCGCGGACGCGAAAACGCCAGTGACTCTCGCTATCGCCGGGCTCGACAATCAGGATAATTTCCCCCTGATGGGTAAATTTCAGCGCGTTACCCAGTAAATTAGTCAGGACTTGACGAAGCCGGTCGCCATCAACAAGCAGGATGTCTGGTACAACGGGTGCGATATCAACCAGAAGTTCAATGCCTTTATCACTCGCGCCGGGCATTAGAGGGCGAATCAGTGACTGTATAAAAGGGCGAATATTAACCGGCCCGGAGTCCAGTACCACTTTGCCAGCTTCAATACGGGAAAAATCGAGAATATCGTTGATGATATGCAGCAGAGACTGCGCTGAACTCATAACCAGCGTCAGATAATCGCGCTGATCGGCGCTGAGAGGGGTATCGAGGCATAGCTGGGTCATGCCGATGATGCCGTTCATCGGGGTGCGGATTTCATGGCTCATATTCGCCAGAAACGCGCTTTTCGCCTCGTTGGCTTTTTTTGCCTCAAGGGCTGAGGCGATCGCCTGAATTTCAGCCTCTTTACGCCGGGTTATATCCTGAAGCGTGCCAATAACCCGTTCGGCGTTTCCGTCGATGGAGAGCGTGACCACCTGTCCGGACAGCAGCATCCAGCGCAGCCCTTCGCCTGGGTGATGCACGCGGATCTCGCATTCAAAGACCGGGCGGTGATCCTGCTTCGAGTCGTCCAGCGCCTTGCCCAGCGCTGCGCGATCGTCCTCGTGGACCAGGTTGAGCAAAAAATGCACCGGATAGTGCCACCGGGTGCGCGACTGACCGAGCATGGCGAGCAGGGTATCGTTCACCTGGAGCGTGTCGCCAGAAACCTGCCAGTCCCAAATCCCGATATGAATGGATTCCGCCGTCAGCAAAAAGTCGTCATGCAGCTGATATCGCGCGCGCTGGGCTTCGTCCAGCTCGGTGATGTCGCTGTGGAGGCTGACAATGCCGCCGTCCGCAAGCCGCTGGTGCTGAACGAAGATGCGGCGCTGTCCGGCCTGGCGCACCTCGCAGTGTTTATCCTGCCGACAGTTGCGCACAATCGACTCGCGCAACGTCTGGCGCAGGCCGGGATCGACGTTGTAAACGGCATCGATAAAGCGCTCCGCCAGCGCTTCAAGGGTCGTCCCTTCCTTCAGCCACGGGGTGATGACCGGATAGAACAGGGCCACGTTGTGATTCCAGGCCTGCAGGCGTTCATCACGGTCATAAATCATGACGGCGGCCGGCAGCGCGTTAAGGTCGTACGTGAATGCGCTCATCGTGATTCTCCCTACGCGCGGTAATGCAGTTCTGCCTGTCGGCGCAGGTATTCCAGACCGGGCGCGATGGCCATCGCCCAAGCGGTCAGGATCTCATCGTCGCAGAGCGGATCGCGCAGGCTCACCGCGTTGAGCATGGCTTCTCGCCACAGGGCAAAAAAGCGCGGGGGAAGATGAAGACCGTCATCGCTTTGCTCCCGCGCCAGGCGCTCAAGAAAATCAGGGACGATCAGGGCGCCGTCTACCGCCAGCATGGCAAAGAAGCTTTTAAACAGGGTCTGCTGACCTTCCCGCTCCGGCAGGCGAGAAAAATGCGCTTCAGTTTCGGGCGACATATGGACGAAGGCGTCATAGAACGTCTGAAAAAACGCGGTTTTTTCATTATCAGGAAAGACGCGGTTCAGGCTGGATTCAAACAGATCGCGATAGAACTTCACGGCCTCCTCCTTATGGTGCTTTCGCCCGGCAGACAGTGCCCGATGGGCGTGTATTCCTCTGCCAGGCGGCGTGAAAAGTAGCTCTCTTTCTTCGCGCGACGGACGTCAAACAGAGGCCCGGCGTTGTGTTTAAAGAAAAGAGCTTCCAGAACCGTGGCGTTGGTGGACAGGGTTAACGCAGCGTTGGTATCGCCCGTGGCTTCAAGGCGGCCTTCGTACCAGCCTTTCTGCGGGTCGTTAAGATGCTTTGTCACCGACATCAGCACGTCGGTGTACGGGGTGTCCCATAGCGCCCAGAGGGCAAAAACCGCCCTGGTCGATACCTGCGAGAAACGGGTGTAGTCCCGGCCATCGTCGCCGACCGCGTTCCAGGCATAGCCATTTCCCCAGACGGCATCCTGAATATGCCAGGGTGCCTGTGAGAGCGTGAAATCAGCCCTTGCCGTCAGGATTTTATCGGTCTCCCAGCGGGTCTTCTGGCTCAGCCAGACGTTTTCGGCCTGCTTGCGCAGCCGCTTTTGCAGGTCGGCCCCCACGCCGTCGGGCTCCCAGCCAAACTCCAGGCCCGGCAGCATATAGGGAAGGGTGGTAATCAAAGAGGGCTGCCACGTGGTGCGCGGATCCCGCGCGTCCACGGCCAGACGTCGCTGGGCGATGATGACGTGGCGCGCCGGGGGCGTGAAGGCCTTATCGGGAGAAAATCCCCACAGCTGGAACGCCGTCGCGGCATATTCGCTCTCGCCCAGGCGCAGCTCTTCCCGGACGACCGGCTGGCCGTTTTGCAGGGACGATGACCACAGTTCGCCCTCGCTGTCGATGACCGGGCAGAAATTCCAGCGCAGGACGATCTTATCCAGATATTCGCTGTACTGCGGCTCCCGCTCCGCGGTGAGGCGCAGGGCGAGCATCAGGCGCGCCATGTCGCGCGCGGACCAACCATTTTTGATGGGCTTACCGCTAAAGTCGACGGGCGTCGCCGTCTGGCTGGAATAGAGTCGGCCCGGCGTGCGGGCATCGGTCAGCATCAGGCGGTTAAGGGTGCCCATGATACGGGTTAAGCGAGCGTCATACTCGGCGTCATCAATCAGCCCCAGCTCTTTTGCCGCCAGCAGGGCGATAAGCGTATCGCCCATTTGCCAGAGCGTGACGCGGGGCTGTTTGTCGCTTCCGTTGACCAGCCCGGTTTGCGGCTGGGTATTATTGGCGAAATAGCGCCAGGCGGTTGCCGCCCACGCCTGCTCTTCCGGCGTCAGGGCTGAGATACGCGCGCTGGAATGCCAGCCGCCGTTGATGAGCCAGCGCCAGCCCGCACCCTGATGGCCAAACAGAGCAAAGACGATCGCGCCTGCGAGGAGTAATCCCGCGAGCCCTCTGGCTATGGTTTTAAGCATTGCGCGGTCACCGGAGGCAGTTTAACGGGCTCGTCCGCGCTGCATGACGCGCACTGACAGGCCTGACAGGCGGGTTGGGTGCGCTGCGTGACGCCGGTTCGGTCGCACCAGCTTTTTACCGACGGCGTGCTGCTCAGGAACGGGCGGTTGCGCTGGGCGTTGTTCTCTTCAAACTGATCGAGCAGCTTTTGATCCCACAAAGACGGGGCAAAATCCTTGCTCTTCGGGTTGTCGGTGTTGAAGGCCAGCAGTTTTCCCTCTTTTTTGAACAGCAGGGCCTCCAGCATGATGCCGTTATTGTTCGCCGTGAACTCTTTGATCGGGCCGTCACCGTTTTCATACAGCCCTTCGTAGTAGCCTTTTCCCTCTTCGTTAGCATTCTCAATGGTGTTCAGCAGGCGGTCGGTATAAGGGGAGTTCCACAGCACCCACATGCCCAGCGCCGCCTTCAGCGATATCGCGGCAGCGTTAGGAACAAACTGGCCCTTATCGGTAATGGTGTTCCAGTTGTATCCGTCGCTGAAGACGGTGTCATAGACGAAGTACGGGGCTTTATCGAGCTGGTGCTCGGAGCGCGCGGTGAGAACACCGGTAATGGTATAGCGGTTCTCCTGCGCCTGATAAACGCGGTCGGCAAAGTTTTTCATCCACGTCAGGGAGTAGTCGCGCGGGGCGTTGTCCCGGTCGGTCGGCTTATCAAAGCCGAACTCCAGCCCGTAGAGCAGGTAAGATTCCGTCACCACGTAGTTATGCTGAGAGGTGTCGCGTGGGTCGCGCGAATCGTACGGGACCAGCACGCAGTAGATCTCGGCCAGCTCGTAAGGCTGCGGGCGGCTGGCCTTACAGGTATTAAACCCCCACAGCTGGTAGCCCGCCGCGCCATACTCTTCATAGCCCAGACGGCCTTCTTGAACATACTTCGGCTGGCCGTTCTCCAGATAGGCCCCGTAGAGCGTGCCGCAGGGGTCGATCGCATGGCTGAAATCCCAGCCGAGCACCACGTTATCCACGCTGTTGCCATACTCCGGATAGCGCTCTTTGATGATTTTCAGCCAGACCAGCATCCTCCCGATGTCCAGCGCCGAGAAGCCAATTTCGCCGGGCTTGTTGGTGTAGTCCACCTTCTGGCCGCTGATGGTGTTATAGGCCTTGTTGGGCAGCTCGTTGCGGAACAGTACCAGGGTGTTTAACGTGGCGAGAAATTTCAGCATCCGGCGATCGAATTCCGCTTTATCAATGATCCCCAGCTCGCGCGCCGCCGTCAGGGCGGCCAGATAGGAGGCACTGTCCCACATGGTGGTGGAGGGATATTTATTGACCGCATTCACCAGGCCCGTCGTGGGCTGATAGTTGGCGACGAAATACTGCCAGGCGTTTTTCGCGATGGTCATCTCTCGGGCCGTCAGCTCGCCGCTGCGCGGGGAGTAACCCGATGCAGGAAGCTCTGTGTCCGCACGCGCGGTCGAGAGTGCCAGCCAGCAGATCGTTAGTCCCGTGAGCAGGTGAAAAAGGATCGGGGATCGTGGCTTCATGGCGTTGCTCCTGCTGAGGGGGAAGTGTAGAGGCAGGCCAGACAAAGCATCTGACCGTGCGCGATGTAAGACAAACTTTCCAGCACGATGGCATTGGTATCGGCGTCCACGACGGCGTTGACGCTGTTGTTAAGATTTAACCCGCGCTGCCAGCCTTTACCCGGCACCTGAAGGGCCAGAACCTGCTGGCGCAGCGCTTCGCTCCAGCTATTGCGGAACAGGGCATACCAGGCAAACGCGGTGCGGGTTGAGGCTATCGCCACCTTCTCCGGCACCTCGTCGCGCAGGGCGCGTGACTGAACCGGCTGCCTGTTCGGCAGATCGGTAACGTAATCCGGGGCCGGTTCGGCATAATCCGTGCTGATCGGCGGTTTTGGGGTACGCAGGCTATGGCGCCGCTGCTGGATCTGCATAATTCGCCATGCAATTTCAGCGCTCTGCGCATCAAAGCCCAGCTCAAGGCCGGTTAACAGATAGGGGAGACTGATGAGGGAGGTTTGCTTGCCCCAGGGCGTGCGTAGCCCTTCATCGGGCACCATCACGCCGTCCAGATCGATCATCTTTTGCCCTTCCGGCGGATTGGTGACCGCAAGGCCCGCCGCGCTGTCAATCAGGCGCAGCGTATGGCTGGCGTAGAGGCGGTAGCCAAAGCTGTCCCGCTGTTCGTCAGCGGTCAGCGCCCAGTGGTGGAGCGGCACGGCCGCCTGGCTTTGGTCGTTATTTTCTATCAGCGCGCCGGTGTTCCAGAGGCTAATCAGATCGTGGATAGCCGCCGCGTGCTGAGGATAGCGCCATAGCAGGGTCTGAAGCGCCGTCAGCAGGCGGCTCAGCCCGATTGCCGAGGCGTCGGGTTTCCCGAGGATCTTCAGGGTATCCGCATGGTAATACGCGGCGGGAAGGCCCTGCTCGTTGAGCGGCAGTTGCCCGAGCGTGAACAGGGCGGTGCCGATCCTCTCGTCGAACTCATCGGCGGAAATAATGTTGAGCTGCTCTGCGGCAGCGGTCGCAAACAGGTAGCTCCCCACGCTCCAGAGGCTCAGCCAGGGCTCGCCGTCGCTGGCGTTCGCCAGGCCGTTCGGCTGGGTATTATTTACATAGTATTGCCAGGCGACCCGCGCCCAGATGGCTTCGTCATAGGTCAGCGCGCGCTTCGCGGGCAGCGGCGGGAAGTCTTTACTGAGCGCGATGCCGCCGCTGCTTTCCACGCGGGTGGGCATCTGTTTTTCAACCCAGACCACCACGGCAAAGCCGAGCAGAAACCCGAGCAAAATGGTGAGGTAACTGCGCGCGGGCAGCAGGGCATCACGTATCCTCATGGGGTGACCTCGTCCTCTTCAGCGGGCGTCCACATGGCCGCAAAAATCAGGGGAAGCATGGCGGCGATGTTCACCCCACCCCAGAAAATATTGATGACGTAGCCGGAAGGATCGTCCACCTGACCGCGCGCTACCTGAATCCCTCCCCAGATAAGCCCTGCGAGGGTGAGCACCACGATGGCAATCTGCGGCTTCACCAGGTAGAGAAAACGGCCCGTCTGCCGCTCTTTTGGCGTGACGTGAAATTTGATCTGCTCGCCCCGCAGCACCGTATCGAGCGCGCGCAGGTTCATGGAAAAGAAGGAGAGGTAAGAGGCTCTGCCGTCCCAGGCCGAAATCCCCCAGGTCCCGAACATAAAGGCCAGTTCCGAGACGATAAAAAACGGCAGAAAATGGAGATAGAACGGCGTCGACCAGGCGGAGACCGGCGGAATGCCGGTGAACAGATAGATAATGGGCGAGATCAAAAATACCGTGTTCCACACGCAGGCCATATAGGACCAGAAGGTGGTGGCATACATCAGCGTCTGGGGAAGCGAAAGCCTGAAGCGGCGACGGCTGAAAATATTGTCATGGAACAAAATATCCAGCGAGCCGGCGGCGTATTTAAAGCGCTGGATCATCCAGGTCAGCATATCCTGCGGCGAGAGCATCTTCGACTCAACGCGCGGATGCATGACCGAGCGCCAGCGCCGGGCGGCGTCACCGTGCAGCAGCACCGAGGTGTAGATATCTTCGGAGACGTGGAATTTGTAGGGGGTGAGCTCGGTGTCAAACGCCACGTGCGGGCGCATCGCCTCCTGCAGCGCTTCGCGCGTTTCGTCATCGCGGATGTCGCGGGTATGGCGATGGATCTCCTCTTCGACGGACCAGACGTAGCTGCGGAGCGCGGCCTGCATGACCGCCTCGCGACGGTGGATGGACGCCGCGCCGCAGCAGAATGCCGCGTTCGCCCAGTTGCGCCGCCGCAGGATGACGTCATAGAACATGCGCGGATCGTTAAAAAACGGGTCGCGGCCAACGGTGACCGGTCCGACAAATTTCTGAATCAGCCAGCCCAGACCGTAGCCCACTTTTCCGACTTTTCGCTGCCCCCAGCGCGACAGATTTTCCCCTTCCGGAAGGTCGAAGAACCACTGCGGCGTCTGCACCCAGGCGACATCCGGATCGCGAAAATAGCCCAGCGTATGGCTGAGCAGGGTGGGAAATACGCGGGTATCGGCGTCGCAGATCACAATAAAATCGCCGTCGGTTTGCTCAAGGCCGTTGCGCAGGTTGCCGGCCTTAAAGCCGATGTTGGTCTGACGGCTGATATAGTTAACGCCTTCCTCTTCACAGACGGCTTTCATCTCCGGGCGGCGGCCGTCGTCAAGCACGTGGATGCGATAGTCAATCGGGAACGGGTATTCCATCTTCAGGGCGTCGCGAATGGACAGCCTGACCAGCTCGGTGTCTTCCGAATAGGTGGCAATGAACAGATCCACCTTAACGGGACGGGGCTCTACGGCCTCGTCAGGTGCCAGGCATTCGTTAATCTCGCCAGGCGGCGGGCTCTGGGGAGGATCCTGTTCTTTCCACAAGTTGATGGTAAACAGCACGGTGCCTATCCAGGCCAGGGTTTCGGCGAGGACCAGCGGTATGGCATACCATAGCGCGTCGGTATTCAGGGAAGCGGTCCAGCGCCAGTAAATATAATTTGCGCCCAGAATAAGCGCCGCGACCGCCAGCACCTGCCAGGTCATCATGACCCAGCGCGGTGTTTTTAACGGTTCCGGAGGTCGACGTTGTTCAAAACGGGAAAAATAAAAATCCATAGTTCCGGCGTTCCTGATTCCGTGAAAAATGCAGACCCATTCTGCGGCGCAGGCAGTGGCCCGAAAGTAAAATTTAGCGACTAAACAAGATTTAAGGTAAGTGTAGAACGCCGAATAAAAGTGTCCAGCGACGTTTATTGCTATTATTTAGTAGGAGTTAATTAATTTTAAATTCAACTTAATTGTTTTCTTCTGCCTGCGATAAATTGCGGATACTATTCCTTTAGGCTATCTACTTTATTTATAACGTCGTTTTCTTTTTCAAGGTAAAGGACATCCTATGAGCCATGTTGCGCCGTCGATAGCGCAAGAAGATGAAGTTAAATCAATACCATGGCGTTACTCCGTTGCAGGCGCTCGGGACCTGAGAATCGACTTTATGCGCGGCATTGCCCTCGTCATGATGGTGGTGGCGCATACCGAGGTGATGTCAATATTTAATATATTCTCCTGGGAGCGTTTTGGGTTAACAACCGGTGCAGAGGGTTTTGTCATACTTTCCGGTTTTATGCTGGGCATGCTGAATCGCGCGCGCCTGCAAAAAGCGGTATTGCTCACGGTCTCCTGGGGACTATATCGCAGAGCCTGGAAAATATATCGCGTAAATATCATTGTCATAGTGTCATTTATTTTACTTAGCTATGTGCCGCATATTAATCTTTTCGAGGTCACGCACTTTACCGATCGCTTTTCGGGTGAAAGCTGGTCGCTTTATCCGGTTACGCCGCAAATAAAGGAGACCTGGTTCAACATTATTCTCTATTTGCAGATTGGCCCGCATCAGACGCAAATTCTGGGGCTGTATATCTTTTTGCTGTTATTCAGCCCCCTGTTTTTGGGGATGCTGCAGAAGGGTAAAGTCTGGTGGCTTCTGGGGCTGTCGCTGCTGGCGTACGGCCTGTGGCAGCAGTGGCCGGTGCGGCTCACGCCGTCGGAGTTCGAATTCGCCTTTCCGCTGCTGGCATGGCAGTTCATCTTCGTGCTGGGCATGGCCAGCGGCTGGTATAAAGCCGAACTGATCTCTTTCGCCCGCACTCCGCCAGGAAAAGCCGTGGTAGCTGTGCTGGTGATGGTGGCGCTCGGTCTGGCGTTTGTTGCCCAGAACCATACCAACCCGTTTATGCCGCCCGCGCTGCTGCTTCACGTCATTTCGCCTGACAGCTTCAATGCGTTTTATCACACCTGGGCGGCAAAAAATGAGCTGGGCCCGGTGCGGGTGCTGAACGATATCGCTCTGATGGTCACCGTCTATCTGGTGCTGACGTATTGCTGGGTGCCGCTCAATCGTCTGCTGGGCTGGTTTCTGATCCCGCTAGGCCAGCACTCGCTTTATACCTTTATTCTGCATGTGTACGTGGTGCTGCTGGTGAGCCAGTTCATCACCTTCGACTTATGGCGTCATGCCTGGATAGAAAATACGTTAGTGCATGCGGCGGCGCTGGGCATGTTGTGGCTGATGGCAAGATACAACGTTGCCGCACGCTGGATACCTAACTAAGGATGGCGGCTATGCGCGAAAAATGGCTTCTGGCGGGCGTCCTGCTCGCCGCGATACCCGCGGCGGATGCGGCAGACACGCTGCGCGATCGGAACGGCGAACCGGTTCAGGCGGGGGTCTTTACCAGCCGCTGGGGGCGGCTGTTCTCGGGGAATGAAAAGCAATTTTCTGGTGCCCTGAGCTTTAGTTCAGGGCTGAAAGAGCAGCTGGTGAGCGTGCCTAACAGCTCGGACGGCGCCGCGCAGAAGAACACGCTCAACCAGACGCTCAATCTTAGCCTGCAGTATTCCCCCTACAGCTTCTGGTTTGCCAACATAACCTCTCGCTTGCCGATCAGAGATACCAACCGCTACACCGCGGACTTTCGCTACAGTTTCGGCTATGACGACTGGCATGCCAATACGGTGAGCCTGGTTTACGGCAACTACGGCGAAAACCACTTCTGGACGTCGGGCAGTCGGAGACACACCTACTTCGAACAGGGCGCGTTCACGCTGGCCTATAAGTTTTCCTTGCCCAAGCCGGTTGAAAACACGCTCCTGATTAATAAAGGGGATTCCATCATTTGCCAGGTCGGATACAGCTGGGTTCCGCGCTACTACGATCTCAGCAGCGATGACATCCGCAAAAATAAAAACGTTATGCTCGGCGGCTGCGGCTATACCTTCAAACAACATTTCTTCGTTCGCGCAACGGCGTTCTGGTTCCCGGACAGCAGCCAGCAGCAGCCCTGGAACGGCGATTACAGCTACAGCTTTGGCTACGCGGGCTACACGCCGGGATCGTTCTCCATCCAGTATGCGAACTATGCGGGGACGCGCTATCCGGGTCATGGCAACGGGAATGCAAAATTCAGGGAAGGGACCGTGAGCCTCATCTGGTTCTTACCCATCTAGGAGGGATACATGTCGGCGCTGCACGTATTAATCGTTGAAGATTCTTTGATTTATCGTCGCTTACTCTCTCGAATGCTTATCCAGTGGGGCTACACCGTGAGCGAAGCGGAAAATGGCGTCGCCGCGCTGGAGATATTGTCCAGCCAGCCCGTCAGCATGGTAATCAGCGACTGGGAAATGCCTGAAATGGACGGCCTTGCCCTCTGCAAGGCGATCCGTAGTCGGGAATGGGGTCACTACGTGTACGTCATTCTGCTGACGGCGCGTGAGAATTCGGGCGATTTGGCGCGGGGGTTTGAAGCCGGAGCCGATGAATTTTTAAATAAGCCCGTCGAGCAGGACGAGCTGCGGGCGCGACTGCACGCCGGGGTACGCATTCTGACGCTGGAGGCGACCCTTGCGGCGCACAACAAGCGTCTGAGTGAAGCGTTACGCCAGATTGAAAAGGATCTTGAGCTGGCGGCGCGCGTTCAGCACTCGGTGCTGCCCTCACACCGCTTACGCTTCGGCGACTATTTTTCCGACTGGCTTTTTTTACCCTCAGCGTGGGTCGCGGGTGATGTTTTCAATATTTTTGCTCTTGACTCGCATCTGGGCTTTTACTGCGTGGATGTGTCCGGCCACGGCGTGGGGGCGGCGATGATGTCCCTGGCGGTGGCGCGTCAGTTCCTGCACGGCAGAGTGGTGGATCGTTTTTTGTTTACCGAAGAGGGGGGGATTCAGTCGCCTGCCGAGGTCGTCAGAATACTGAACAGCCGCTTCTGCAGCGAAGAGAGCGACATTACCAGCTATTTCACCATCATCTACGGGGTGATCGATCCAGACAGCGGTCAGGGAGTGTTGTGCCAGGCCGGGCATCCTACCCCCCTTATTGTGAATGCGGCGCGTGCCGTCACCTCGGTGGGCGATGGCGGACCGCCGGTCGGGCTGATCCCGGACCTGAGCTGGGACGACGTCACGTTTACCCTCAATCCAGGGGATCGCTTATGCTTATTCAGCGACGGTATCACGGAGTGCGAGAACGTCGGGGGGGAGCAGTTTGGCCCGCAGCGTCTTGAACGCTGGCTTCAGCAACATGCCCGGCTGCCGCTTGATGAACTTTTGCCGCGGTTCGGTAATCACCTGACCGGCTGGCGCAACGCGAATCGTGATGAACTGACCGCCTTAACCGATGACGTTTCACTGTTAGTGATCGAGCGTCAGGGAGAACAAAATGATTGTTAATACTGAAAGGCTACCGCACGTCAACATTCTTACGCCCGCGATCCGGCGGCTGGACGCCTCTGTTGCCGCCGCGTTTAAGGCCTCTGTCGCTGAAGAGATTGGCAGCGATCGTAAAGCCTTAATCGTCGACTTTAGCAAAGTGGATTTCATCGACAGTAGCGGGCTGGGTATGCTGGTATCGTTGTTTAAGCTGATGAACGGCAAAGGCGAAATGGCGCTGTGCGCCCTGAACCCGGGGATCATGAATATGTTCACCCTGACCCGAATGGATCGCATCTTCCGCATCTATCCGGATAAAAGCAGCGCGCTCGCGCAGCTGGGGCCGTAGATGCCGAGGCTGGATCGTGCTGAATTTCCGGCGGCGATCGATTCCCTGACGCCGCTTGCCACCTGGCTGGGAGAGCGGCTGGGCGCGCTTGCCGTAGACGACGAGTGGCGTTTCGCCTTCGATCTCGCCGTCTGTGAAACGGCGACGAATATCATCCGCTACGCGCTGCACGAGGATAGCTCGCGCCTCTTTAGCGTACGTTTCGACATTCGCGGCAACGATGCCTGCGTTATTTTTACCGACGCGGGTGACGCCTTCCCGCTGGAGCGGCTTGAGGCCGCGAGGCGAGAGCGTTTCTGCGAAATGTCGCCGCTGCTGGAGAGCGGCAGGGGGCTGATGCTCATTTTGCTGAGCCTCGATCGTTTCACCGTGGAACGCGTGGCGGGGGAAAATATTGCCACGCTTGAGAAGAAAATCAGCGTATGACCCGCAGGCCATACGCGCGTGATTTTATTTTGTGTTGTCGGCAAACAGCTCCGGCGCCCACGGTGTCGGGTCCACCTCCATAAACGGGGCGCGCTCGAAGCGGTCCTTCAGCGCCCACGGCACCGTGCAGTCGAATATGGTCTTGCAGGAGATGCCGTTGCCGCGAATCGAGTTGCTATAGTCCGGCGACTGGGACGGATCGAGCTGGTGGCCGCGGATCCCCGGAATATTGGTGATGCTGACATCGCCCTGCATGCGGGTGGTCATCGCCCACAGGATGTCGTCGCTGTCGAAAATATCCACGTCTTCGTCGACAAGAATGATGTTCTTCAGCTCCGAATAGGTGGCTAAGGCAATCAGCGCCGCCTGGCCCTGACGTCCTTCGTCTGACGGCTGGCGCTTTTTCACCTGCAATATCCCGAGAAACTTGCCGCCGCCCGCGGTATGGGCGTAGACGTTTTGCAGGAAGCCCGGGATCGCCTCTTCAACGGCGTTGCGGATGCTGGCCTCGGTCGGCAAGCCGGCCAGGGTGGTATGTTCTTCTCCCGGTCCCACCAGCGTTTGCAGGATCGCGCGGTGTCGCATGGTCACGGCTTTCACTTTGATCACCGGCAGAGACGGGTTCGCCTCGCCGCAGTAGCCCGGGAACTCCGGCATCGCGTGGCCGGTATTGGTGTGCTGATCTTCTCTTACGCGCACGCTAGGGAGCAGTTCACCTTCGATAATGATTTCCGCGCGCGCGATCGCTTTCTCTTTAACCGCCACGCCCTGTACCAGCTCGACCGGCTGCTGGCGCAACGCCCCGGCGACGCCCAGCTCGTTGTAGCCAAACGGCGTAGTGGGGGCCTCGAAGCACGCGCCGATATAGATGGCGGGATCGAGCCCCATGTTGATCGTCACCGGCAGCGGTTTTCCGGCCGCTTCCGCTTTTTTGCGGAAGACTTCGATATGGCGACCGGCGGCAAGGAACATGGAAAGCTCGTCGCGCTCCTGAACGCAGAGGCGGTGTATGGTGACGTCCGTCAGCGAGCTGTCCTCCGGGTCGCTTGCCAGCACCAGCCCCAGGCAGAAGAACGGGCCTGCATCAATCGGCGTGTTGGTCGGTGCCGGAAGCAGCTTGCGCAGGTCGAAGTCAGGATCGTCAGCGTAGAAGACCTGCTCCTGGCAGGGCGCCTGCGAGGCCGGAACCACCACCGGCGCTACCGGCTTTTTCACCGCCTGGCCGACGTGTTTTGCCAGTTCAGAGGGCTCGCAGCCTAACAGGAGCGCCGCGCGCTCGCGGCTGGCGTGCATGCCCACCAGAATGCGCGAGTCCGGATAGCCCTTCACGCTGTTGAACATCATGGCCGGGCCGATGCGGGTCGGGCGTTTGACCGTGCCGCCCGCGCCGATGTGGCGGTAAACCCCCGCCAGCTCTGCATTAGGATCGACCGGATGATGGGTTTCAATATATTGCCCTTCGTGACGCTGCAGTAAGGCGATGGCGCTGCGGAGATCGTTAATCTTATGTTCCATATTTTCCTCCCACGGTTGAATGCCTCCATTTTTATGGCAAAGACCGATAGCATCAATTGCATCATTACTGCTAAATTGATAAGTAAATTCATATCAAAAGGGAGGCGTCGCGTGCAGTTTCGTCAGATGCGCCACTTCATCGTCGTGGCCGAAGAGCTCCACATGCACCGGGCCGCCGAGCGCCTGAACATGGCGCAACCGGCGCTGAGCCAGCAGGTAAAGGCCCTGGAAGAACGTTTAGGCGTCACGCTTTTCAGCCGGGCCAACCGCCGTCTGACCCTGACGCCCGCGGGTGAAGCGTTTCTGGTGAAAGCCAGGCTCGCCATCTCGTTAACCGAGCAGGCGGTGCTGGACGCCAGGCAAACGGCAAGGGGCGAGCAGGGGGTGTTAAACCTGGGGTGCGTATCGAGCGCGATGTTCGACGGGAAGTTGCCCGCCGTATTGCGCCAGATGCATACGCGCTGGCCGGCCATTACCATGTCGCTGATGACCGGAAACGTGCAGACGCTCTACGCCGCCGTGCAGAGCAACCAGCTGGACGTGGCCATCATCCGCGCGCCGCTGCCGCCGCTGCCGTCGCTGCCGGAGGATCTGCAAAGCCGCCCGTTCACCCGCGAGAAAACGGTGCTGGCGCTGTATCGTCAGCACCCTCTGGCCGGGTCCGCCGCGCTGACGCTGTCGTCGGTGAAAGATGAAAAATGGATCTCCCTGCGCGATCCGGAAGGCATGGGGCTGGAGCAGTATTTCTACGACGCCTGCAGCGGGGCGGGATTTCAGCCTGACGTGGTGCAGAATGCGACCGACGTGCCCACGGTGATAAGCCTGGTGTCGGCAGGGTTTGGCCTGGCGCTGCTGCCCGCCTCGGCAAAGGCGGTGAGCGTCGAGAATGTCGTTTACGTGGACATCCTCGACCGGCTTCGGGAAAGCGAGCTGACGCTGATTTGCCACCGGATTATTCGCTCAGAAGTGCTTAAAAAATTTCTGACTACCCTCGATCGCGCCTGACTGCGCCATCCGCTTATTTCGCGCTGCTGGCGTCCCGGTTGGTATAGGTGACGGGGACCCACGCGTAGCCGCCGTTTTCGCCTTTGGTGACATAGCCGATACCCGGGAACGGCAGATGGGGCGCGGCAATCAGGTCTCTGTTTTTCACAAAGTCCGCAAACGCCTTTTCACGCACGCCTGCCGCTTTGTTCTGATCTTCATCGTAGGTGATGGTCACGCCTGGCTGCGGGAACTGGACCGCCGCGGCGTGAATGATGTCGCCAACGAAAGTGAGCTTCTCGCCCTTGCTTGTGAGCGTGTAGAAGGCTGAACCCGGCGTATGGCCGGGATGAACCGTGCCGGTCAGCCCCGGGAGGATCTCAGCCGTGCCGCTAAACGGCACCACTTTGCCGGCGTCCAGATAGGGCTTTAAGGTCTTCTGCGCGACGTCAAAGTAGTTCTTGCCGTAGCCGGTTTTCTTTTGATTGTCGTCGTTAAAGAAAAAGTCGACGTCGGGTTTGCCAACGAATACGCGCGCGTTGCTGAACACCACCTTGCCGTCTTTCACCAGACCGCCCGCGTGATCGGAGTGGGCGTGGGTCAGCAGGACTTCAGTAATGTCCTCGGGCTTAATCCCCTGCGTGGCGAGGCTTTCAACCAGGCGTCCGCCCGCATCAGGACCGAAGAGCTGGCCTGAACCGGTATCCACCAGAATGTTGTGTCCGGGTATCGCAATCAGAAAGGCGTTGATCGAGACCTCGGCCGGGTTGGTCTGGAAATTCTTCGCGAGCAGCGCATCGATGTTTTGCGGCGTTGTCCGGCGCAGCAGCTTGTGCAGGTCCTGCGCGACGGTCCCGTCCGTAAACGAGGTGACCATGACGTCACCGACCTGAACGCGGTATCCGCCCGCCGGTTGTTTCACGACGTGCTGCGGCGTTTCAGCCGATGCCTGCAGCGCGGGGTAAAAAAGCAGTGAGCTGGAAACCAGCGTGGACAGAGCAAGTTTTTTTACGGTAAGCATACGAGTCTCCTTTGAACGTGCTCATCTTACTGTTCCGTAAAAGTATAAAAACCTGCCCAGAAATGATAGGACCTGTAAGAGCTGTGAATGAGAAATGGAAGATATTATTACTGGCATGTCAAGGTGAAGCGGCGCCTAATCTCCCCCTAGCTATACCGCATATATTTGCTGTGCAGACAATCAGAAACGAGAAGTTTTGGTTAAGGAAAGTCAGGTGTATGATGGCTTGGCATTTGACCATATTAATTAAAGGGATTTTGTATGTCACTACCGAAAACCAGCCCGAATCTCCCGGCCATCCGCTGGCCGGTGCCAAAAAATAACCGGGGCGGGGAGTTCAGTAATCTCGAAGAAATGCTGGCGCATCTGGAGGGCGAGGCTGCAGGACACTGGCTTATCGGTCGCAATGGCATGTGGCACGGCGGTATTCACATCAGTGACACCACCACACCGTGGTGTGCCCTCAGCGGTCAGGCGATGAATGAGGCGGTGGATTTTCCGGTGCCGTTTAAGGGGGAGCAGGCCGTGCGGTGCATGGCAGACGGCGAGGTGGTGGCGTACCGGATTAACCGGGATTACCTCAGCGTGCCGTGGTACTGGGGGGATTTACGCTACTCAGGCTCCTTTTTGCTGGTCCGACACCGTGTTCAGCCGGGGAAAACGGCAGAGAGCGGGCTGACCTTTTACACCCTCTATATGCACCTTGCGCCCTGGCTGGCCTACCCGGAGCCGGACAGCACGGCGTTCAAAGTGGCAGAAGGCCAGCACCTGAATGCGTATGTGGACACATCCCGGCAGTGGGTGGCGGTGGAGCTGCCGTCCGGCACGCGGGTGACATGGGATAAAGCGGTCAGCACCGACACAATGACCGGGGCCAACGGGCGGCAGTATGCGCACGTCACGCTGGAAGAGCCGGTCACGGGCAACATGAGCCTGAAAGCCGGTGACAGGGTGTGGACGGTGTGTGACAGGGGGAATCTGGTTCCGGCCCGCGACAGCGCCACCCGCCCGGCGTGGTGGTCCCCGTTCCTGCCGCCTTCACGCGAAACCGTGAAATTTGATACGGTGGTGTGCCCAACCCCTTACCTGATAAAGGCCGGGGACCCGGTGGGCCATCTGGGGTATTTTCAGGTGCCCACGGAGGACGGGCATGAAAAACGCTATCAGGTGCATATCGAATGTCTGACGACGGACGACCTGCCGCGTTTCCTGAGTAACCCGGAGGGCGTGGGGCGCGACACGCCCGCCTTTGCCCGTTATCCGAAGGACATACCGGTGTACCTGCAATTCAACATCGGGGACATACAGAAGGGCCTGATAACCACGCAGACCGAAGCGGTGATGGCGCTGTCCGGTCTGGCGGTGACGGACAAAGAAGGAAAACGCTACTGGCCGGACGGGGCGTCGCGCGGGCTGCTGGCGGAGTCGGATGTGCAGCTGCTGTCCCGGTATGACCTTGTTGGTCGGGGTTTTGAGACGACAGAAGACAGCCCGGTGAGCTTTGACCATCTCGACGGGAAGACGCAGCCGAAAGGGCTGGTGAAGACGATTTTTGAGCGTTTTTTCAGCGTGGCGGACAACGACGGGAAGTACGGTCATCAACTTGTTGCCTTCAACTACCGGCAGCTGCTGAACAAGATCGATAATCCCAAACAGGACTGGTATTACCCGGAACAGTACAGGCGGGCGGTGCAGAATCCGGCAATGCGCGATCACCTGTACCGTCTGTGCGTGAAGCATCCTTGTGAGTGGTGCTACTCATCGGAGTCACCGGTATGGAAAGCGTTCTTTACGCCGCAGAAAAAGAAGGAGGAACCGGAATGGTACGCATACAGTGAGAGATTTTTGGGTGACCTGTGCTGGATGCAGCGAGTGCCGGGCATGGAGGAAAATCAGTGGCATATGCATCCACTGGTGTTTCTGGATGCACTGCGTGAAACAAAGAAACAAGGATGGGCGCACAGTCCGTTTGCTGAGTTGCTGGGGAGCGTTGAGTCAAAAAATGACTACACGGCGTACAACCAAATTCACCAGAACCCTAAACGAACAGTAGCAAAATATCATACAAACCTAACATCTATGACTATTAAACAAGTTATGGAAAGTCAATTGCATACGAATATTATGTTTGCTACTGGTCGTTTTCAAATCATACCGGGAACTTTAATAGATGCGGTAAGAGCGCTCAATCTTGATGTTAATTCCTTATATGACGAGGCCACTCAGGATTGGATTTTTGAGGAATACCTTATTAAGGTTAAACGGCCTGCGATTATTACCTATCTGGAAGGTAATGGGAGAGTTGAAGACGCAATATATGACTGGGCTAAAGAGTTTGCTTCCGGTGGAGTTCGCAAGGGGAACACTATTAGTAAAGGGCGGATTGCACAAGAAGAAGGTGTTTCTTATTACTCTGGCGATGGTCTTAATCATGCACATCTGTCACCTAATCAAATGGTTAATATATTGAGAGAGTCGAAAAATGGCGCGAGCTAGCAGAATCTTCTCCTACTTACTTAGTGGCGTTTCATGTCTTATGCTCCCCTATGTTCATGCAGTTGAGCTACATGTTAAAGGCACACCTGAATTTAAAGATTATCCGGCTGATATAAACAAAGGCCCATTTGCCACTAGGTTAGATCTTTCTAGTGAACAAGCGAAATACTCCAGTCACTGGAAGAAAAGAACTAGTAGTGAATTAAAAGAACCAGTGAATTTCGGAGGGCATTATCGCATATACACTGATGATAAGAGCAGCGGAAATGAATGCCTCGATCATCAAGGTGGTGTGTGTGGTTGGATTATAGATAAGTTATCAGGAAAGGTTGTTTCACAACTTCCTGCAGTTGCTGGAACTAATGTTTATCAGCAAGTTGCTGATAATGGTACCCCTGTTGGTGAAGATTTCAGGATCGATACAAAGAAGGGGAGTTTTCTAATGATATTAACCGGTCAAGCGATCCCACAAAAAATTGAGCATGATGAAAATGGTATCCCGATAACTAATCCATGTAAAACGACCTACTACACTCTGAAAAATGCCCAATTTTCTAAAGTTTTTGAGGACAATCAAGGATGTTCGATTAATTGATATTTAACCACTTAGTGTGGTGCAGCCTGATAAATTCAAAGGATCTTATTGAGATCCTTTTTTCACCTTTAACTTCAGCATCCCGCTCGTTTTGTAAAATGTTTCATTTTGCTCCCGTTGAGTAATTACCGGGTAAAAAAGGCAGATCATGAACTGCATCAGAAAGTCTTGTAATACCGGCAGGTCAGGAAACAATGACGATGTGAAAAAGCCGGGCGGCGGTGAAGCCTGGCCCGGCCCGTAAGGCGTTATTTTTTCAGCGGTGCGTTCCAGCCGTCCAGCGTGGCTTTAGACCAGGCACCATACGCGGCGTTAGGCAGCACAATCCAGTCGTTGCCGAAGTGTTCCGCGCTGGCTTCAACCAGCTCGCGCTGCTGCTCGCTCGGCTTTTTGTTTTTAAACTGCACGGCGAAATCCGGCAGGCTGTCGCCAAATAGCATCACGATCTGCTGCTTTTTGAGAATACTCTGACGACGCTCTTCCTTGCTGACCGTATCCAGCAGCACGCTCTCGTCGGATACCTGCGGCAGGCCGAGGGCGTTTAGCGTCTTCAGCGTGTCGGCTTTATTCTCCTGCATACGATCCGAGACATAGTAGATCCGGACCTTGCTTTGATTCACATGGTCAAGAAACGCCTTCGCGCCCGGGATGAGGCCGGGTTTTCCCTGTTTTTCCCAGTCGCTCCAGGTATCCCATTTGGTATAGTCGTGACACTGCTCCACGTCGCGCACCAGCAGCGGGGTGTTATCCAGCACCGTCTCATCCAGGTCCATCACGACGGCGTAATTTTCAGGCGTTTTCAGATCCTTTAACTTCTCGTTGAAACGCTCGGTGGCAAACCGATACGTCTGCAGCTGAAGCGCCATGATTTCCGCCGATTTCTGCTGATAGCGCAGCGCCATTTCGTACGCTTTAGGTTCACACAGGCCGCTCTCGGCGGCCGTCGCCGCTGCCGCTGCACTCAAAACCGGTAATGCCAGCAGTAATGCCTTAGCCATTGAATTCACACTTCTTTCCTCAACACCGTGGTTAAAATCCCGAAAGCGTAATGAAGTTCAGTGACAGAAATATGAAGGCCGCGTCGCTACACCAGCATGTAATACCAGAACAGGGCGACTTCGTCTTTTTCCGGCAGGGCGTTGTACAGATAACGGTCGTAGCCGCCCAGGGTGAAACCGTAGCGACGGTAAAACAGACAGGCCGGGACGTTCACATTTTGGGTTTCCAGCCGCAGTCCCGGCGCGTTTACGCTTCTGGCCCACACGTGCGCGGCGGCCATCAGTTTTTGCGCGGCGCCGGTTCTGCGCTTCGTGCGCTCCACGGCAATATAATCGACCGAGATAAATTTATTCCAGCCGATCGAGGCGGTAATAAATCCCGCTATTTCACCGTCATCCGTTTCGGCGACAAGAAATATGGCGTCCGGATTAACGCAGTGATTTTCAAGGGTTTGAATGTCAAGCTCGTAGATTTTTATCCAGGGTTCGGCGACGGATTCGATATGCAAATCACAGTGGATAAAGGGCTCTCGCGCAATGTGGTTAACGGTGAAAGAAAAGTCACAGCATTCAAGACGTGCGAGGTCGGTATTTAATCCTTTTCGAATCTGCATATATTTCCCTGTAGTGAGTTATTTCATAAAGAATAGACGAAGCGGTTAAGTTCGCCGGGCTAACACACTTTTAATCCTGAACTAAGCTTGTACTTCGTTCCGCGTAAAACGTGGGTCATTCGAGGACAATGAATGGAATTCAGGACATTTCAAAAGCGGTGGGGTGCTGAGTTTATTTCCGATGACGTTGTACGTTTTCGCGTCTGGGCAGAAGGACAGGAAGAACTTACGCTACGTATGGACAGCGCCGACGTGCCGATGACGGCAGCGGGCAACGGCTGGTTTCAGGCAGACGTATCCGGCGTTACGCACGGCACAGAGTATCAGCTGGTCCTGAAGGACGGCATGGCGATACCCGACCCGGCATCGCGCGCGCAAAAGGGGGACGTTAACGGCCCCTCTATCGTGATCGATCCCCGCCGTTACCCGCCGGTCAACCGGGACTGGGCGGGGCGCCCCTGGGAAGAGACGGTCATTTACGAGCTGCATATCGGCACCTTTACTCCGGAGGGCACCTTCCGGGCGGCCATAGAAAAACTGCCTTATCTGGCAGAACTGGGCATTACCCAGATCGAGGTCATGCCCGTCTCCCAGTTTGGCGGTTCCCGCGGCTGGGGCTACGACGGCGTGCTGCTGTATGCTCCGCACGCTGCCTACGGCACGCCGGAGGATTTCCACGCGTTTATCGACGCCGCGCACGGGCTGGGGCTTTCCGTGGTGCTGGATATCGTGCTCAACCACTTTGGGCCGGAAGGAAACTATCTGCCGCTGCTGTCGCCCGCGTTTTTCGACGCGGAGCGGATGACGCCGTGGGGCAACGGCATTGCCTACGAGCGCGAGCCGGTGAGGCAGTACATCACCGACGCGCCGCTCTACTGGCTGACGGAATACCGCCTGGACGGCCTGCGCTTTGATGCCATCGACCAGATTAAAGACGGCTCGGAGACGCATATTCTCGAAGAGATTGCCACCCGCATCCGCGAGGCTATTCCTCACCGACACGTTCACCTGACCACGGAAGACAGCCGCAACGTGATTTTTCTGCATCCGCGCGATGCGCATGGCAACGCGCCGCTGTTTACGGGCGAGTGGAACGATGACTTTCACAACGCCGCGCACGTGTTCGCCACCGGCGAGACGCACGCTTACTACCAGGATTTTGCCTTCGAGCCGGAGAAAAAGTTCGCCCGGGCGCTGGCGGAAGGGTTTGTCTACCAGGGTGAGGTCTCTTTGCAAACCGGCGAATCCCGCGGGGTGGCGTGCCGCACGCAGCCGCCCCAGTTCTTCGTCGATTTTATCCAAAACCACGATCAGACCGGCAATCGCGCCCAGGGCGAGCGGCTTATCACCCTCGCGGGTGCCGACAGGACGCGGGTGCTGCTGGCCGCGCTGCTGCTTTCCCCCCATATCCCGCTGCTGTTTATGGGCGAGGAGTACGGTGAAACGCACCCGTTTCTGTTCTTCACCGACTTTCACGGCGATCTGGCCAGGGCGGTGCGGGAAGGGCGCGCGAAGGAGTTTACCGGCCACGCCGGACACGATGAAACCGTCCCGGATCCGAACGACGTGAACACGTTTATCCGCTCAAAGATTGACTGGAATAAAATTGCCACCGACGAGGGAAAAACGTGGCTGCGCTTCACGCGCCACCTGCTGACCCTGCGCCATCGCTATATCGTGCCGCTTCTCCATCCTGGCGGCCACGTGGAGGGCAAGGTGATCCAGACCGCGCCCGGCATGGTGGCGGTGAGCTGGCGCTTCCCGTCGGGGACGCTCTCTCTGGCGCTCAATATCGGCATCAAGCCCGTCGCGCTGCCCGCTCTTCCGGGGGAGACGCGTTTCGCCTCGCATGAGGTCACTGACGTTTTACCTCCGAACGGTATTGTCGTTCGCTTTGCTGATGGAGAAGCATCGTTATGATCCCTTCCGCCACGTACCGTATTCAGTTCCGTAACGGCATGACCTTTGACCGCGCTGCGGCGCTGGTGCCGTATCTGAAGGATCTCGGTATCAGTCATCTCTACGCGTCGCCCGTGTTTACCGCCACGGCGGGTTCCACTCACGGCTATGACGTGACCAACCCGAATGAAATCGACCCCGCTATCGGCGGACGAGAGGGTTTCGACCGCATGGCCACGGCGCTTAAGCAGGCCGGTATGGGGCTCATTCTGGACATCGTCCCGAACCATATGTCCACCTCGCTGGAAAACCCCTGGTGGCGGGACGTAATTGAGTACGGACAGCAGAGCCGCTATTTTCGCTATTTCGACATCGACGGGTCGCGCCCGCTGACGCTGCCGTTCCTCGGCGACACCTTTGAGGCGGAGCTGGAGAAGGGAGCCATTACGCTAAAACGTGACACTGTCACGAAAAAGACCGCGCTGGTTTACTATGATGCCGAGTATCCGCTCAACCCCGGGACGTACAGCGAGGATAAAAGCATTGCCGAGCTGCACGAGGCGCAAAGCTGGCGGCTGATGTCCTGGCGGGAGGCGCCGAAACAGCTCTCGTGGCGGCGTTTCTTTGAGATCACCGGGCTGGTCGGCGTTCGGGTAGAAGATGACGCGGTTTTTGACGATACGCACCGGCTGATCCTTGAGCTGGTCCACGCGGGCGCGGTGGACGGCCTGCGCATCGACCATGTAGACGGCCTGGCGGATCCGCTGGGTTATCTGCAGCGCCTGCGGCAGGCCGCCGGACCCGACTGCTACATTACGGTTGAGAAGATCCTCGCCAAAGGGGAACAGCTCCCCGCCGGGTGGCCGATTTCCGGGACCACCGGCTACGAGTTTATCGCCTCGCTTGCGGAAGTGCTGGTCGACGACGCGAACCTGCCGCGCCTGGAGGCCGTCCACGACGAGACGCTGGGCGTCACGGTCGATCGCCTCGCCGAACTGCGCGATGCCAAAGGCCTGATGGTCGATCGCAACTTTGAAGGCGAGTTCACCACGCTGCTGAACCTTGCCGACGATCTGGCCCGCCGCAATGAGGTTGCGCTGCCGCGCGACGATATCCGCCACGCGCTGCGCGAGCTGCTTATCGCCTTTCCGGTGTACCGCACCTACGGCACCCGGGAGGGATTAACCCCGCCGGACGTGGCGCTGCTTAACCGCGTGGTCGCCGGCGTGGAGACCTCCGAAGCGGCGCTGAGCCTGATCGTGCGCATTCTTACCGGCGACCTGCCGGAAGCGTGCCGCGAGTCCGCCGCGCTGTTCAGAACCCGCTTCCAGCAGCTGACCGGGCCGCTGATGGCGAAGTCCGTTGAAGACACGCTGTTCTTTCGCCACAACCTCGAGCTGGCGCTCAATGAAGTGGGCGCCGACCCGACCCCGCGCGCGTTTTCATTATCCCGCTTTCATCAGGAGATGCGCATTCGTCTGGCCCGTCAGCCCGATGCGCTGCTGGGCACCTCCACGCACGATACCAAGCGCGGGGAAGACGCCCGGGCGCGCCTCTACGCCCTGACGGAAGCCCCGGAACGGTGGGGCGAAAATCTTGCCCGCTGGCGGCAGATGAACCAGACCCAGGTGCGTTTTCTCAATGACGGTACCGCGCCGAACGCCGCCGATACCTGGATGATCTATCAGGCGCTGGCGGGCGTCTGGCCCGCCACGCTGTCGCCGGACGACGCCGACGGGCTGAAATCGCTTGCCGAGCGTTTTATCGGCTTTCTCGAAAAAGCCCTGCGCGAGGCGAAACAGCGCACCGACTGGATCGACAGCAACGAGAGCTATGAGAGCGTGGTGCTGAGCTACGCGCGGCACCTGCTTTCGCCCGACAATAGCCTGTTCCTGCACGACTTCAGCGAGGCGATGCAGCCCTTCATTCGCGCCGGGCTGATGAACAGCCTGAGCCAGACGACGATCAAGCTGACGGCCCCCGGCGTGCCGGATATCTACCAAGGCAGCGAGGCGCTTAACTTCAGCCTGGTCGACCCGGACAACCGACGCGAGCCGGACTTCGACGTGCTGGTACAAAACCTCAGCGCGGCGGATGCCGGGGTGTTTGACAGCCCGGCCTGCTGGCGAGACGGAAGCGTTAAACAGTTCGTTACCGCCACGCTCCTGCGGCTTCGGCCGCACTACGACGCGCTGTTCCGCTACGGCGACTGGCTGCCGCTTAAGGTCACCGGCGATCGCGAGGAGAATCTGATTGTCTATGCGCGCGTTAAGGACGACGAGGCGCTGATCGTTGCCGTGCCGCGTCTGGTTTTTGACGTTACCGACAATCATCAGCTGTGGGTCAATACCACGGTCGCGTTACCCGACGAACTGGCCGGAAAACGCTATCGGGATCTGTTCAGCGGCGAAAGCCGCATGCTGCAAAAGACGCTGGATTTAACGTCAGAAAAGGGATCTGTACTGGTTCTGCTTACCTGCGAATAATCGTGGAGAACGACAATGGCAAAGGATACTACGTTTGAAATTCGGGCCGGTGATGGCCAGCAGCTGGGGGCTAATTATGACGGGAAGGGGGTCAACTTCGCGCTGTTCTCCGCCCACGCCGAGCGGGTGGAGCTCTGTCTGTTTGACCCGTCCGGGAAAACGGAAATCGCCCGGCTGACGCTTCCGGAATATACCCACGAGGTCTGGCACGGCTACGTACCCGATCTGAAGCCCGGTGCGCTTTACGGCTATCGCGTCCACGGCCCTTACGACCCGGAGAACGGTCACCGCTTCAACCCGCATAAGCTGCTTATCGATCCCTACGCCCGGGAACTGGTGGGCGATATTGACTGGAACGACGCCCATTTTGGCTATGAGCTGGGGCACGATGAATTAGATTTGAGCTTTGATACGCGGGACAGCGCGCCGTTCACGCCGAAATGCAGGGTCATCGACCCGAACGCCTTTGACTGGCAGGACGGCAGCCGACCGAACGTGCCCTGGCCGCATACCGTTGTTTATGAGAGCCACGTAAAAGGGTTTACACAGATGAACCCGGCCATTCCGCCCGAGCTGCGGGGGACGTTTGAAGGGATGGGGCACAAAGCCTCGGTCGACTACATCAAAAGCCTGGGCATCACCTCGGTGGAGCTGCTGCCGGTGCACTGGTTTCCGGACGACCAGCACCTGCTCGACCGCGGCCTGAATAACTTTTGGGGCTATAACACCCTCGGGTTTTTTGCTCCGGCGTCGCGCTACTGCGGCCCGGCGGGGATCCAGGGCTTTCGCGACATGGTGCGCGCCTACCATGATGCGGGCATCGAGGTGATTCTGGACGTGGTGTATAACCACACGGCGGAGGGGAACGAGCTTGGCCCCACGCTCTCGTTTAAGGGGATCGATAACTACAGCTACTACCGCACGCTGCCCGACCAGCACCGGTATTACATCAACGACACCGGGACGGGCAACACGGTGAATACCTCGCACCCGCGCGTGCTGCAGATGGTGATGGACTCCCTGCGCTACTGGGCGGAATCCATGCACATAGATGGTTTTCGTTTTGATCTCGGGACCATTCTGGGCCGCGAGCCGGAAGGGTTTGACCCGCGCGGCGGTTTCTTCGACGCCGTGACTCAGGATCCGGTCCTGTCCCGGCTGAAGCTGATCGGTGAACCCTGGGATATTGGTCCCGGCGGGTATCAGGTCGGCGGTTTCCCGCCGGGCTGGGGGGAATGGAACGACAAATATCGAGATACCGTTCGCGAATACTGGAAGGGCGATAACGTCTCCACGGACTTTGCCGCGCGGCTGCTCGGCTCTGGCGATCTGTACGATCTGCGCGGGCGTCGCCCGTGGGCCAGCGTCAACTTCATCACCGCTCACGACGGCTTTACGCTGAATGACCTGGTGTCGTACAACGAGAAGCATAACGCCGACAACGGCGAGGACAATAACGACGGGCACAACGATAACCGTTCGTACAACTACGGCGAGGAGGGGCCGACGGAAAACCCGGATATTATTGCTACCCGCGAACGGCAAAAGCGCAATTTCCTGACCACGCTGCTGTTCTCCCACGGCACGCCGATGCTGCTGGCGGGGGACGAGTTTGGCCGCACGCAGAAGGGCAACAACAACGGCTACTGTCAGGACAGTGAGATCTCGTGGATCGACTGGAAGGGGCTGTCCGAAAACGACGCCGCGCTGCGCGACTTTACCCGACGGCTGATTGCGCTTCGCGCGCAGCAGCCGCTGCTGCGCCGTGAGAGCTGGCGCGACGGGCTGGAGATCCGCTGGTTCAATGCCGGAGGCGGCCCGCAGAAGGCGGAGCAGTGGGATGAAGGCTCAACGCTCGGGGTCTCCATCAGCAGGCCGGATCTCCGGCAGGAGGAGGGCATCTGGCACGACGTGCTGATGCTGTTCAACCCGTTTGAAGGCACCGTGCCGTTCCAGATCCCGCAGTTTGGTGAAGGGGGATGGGTGCTGGAGCTCTCTACGGCGGATGACGCTGTCGCAGGAACAGCAATCACCGAAACCGTTGAGTACGAGCTGGCCGGACGCAGCATCTCCCTGTTCAGACGTCCTTAACCCTAGAGTGACGCCGCCGCCCGGGCGGCGGTGTCATACAACGAGGAGATCGTGCGTAACAGCTGCGCGGTCTCGCCAATCGACTTCCCGGCAATGCCGCTCTCCGCGTGGATCGCGATCAGGCACGCCTCCCGCACGTCACGGTATTTCATGCACAGCGCTTTCCCTTCCTCGGTGGTGGAGAAAAAGAGCTCTTTTCCCGCTTTCTCGCTCGTCACGTAGCCTGCTTTGACCAGCTTTTTCAGGGCATAGGTCACCACGTGGGTATCTTCCACGTTGAGGACGAAGCAGATATCGGCCAGCTTTTTCTTGCGGTCGCGGTGGTTCACGTGATGCAGCAGCGAAACGTCAAAGGCGCCCATATCGGGCTCGCCGGCAGCCGTCATGCAGCGCACCATCCATTTGTTGAACGCGTTGCTGGTCATGATCAGCGCGTACTCCAGCTCTGACAGCTCCGCGCAGCGCTCCGACACCAGATGGCGGGAGGAGACGATCCGACCGTCGTTGATATCGTCGCGATCGGGTGAAGCACTCTTTTCTGAGGTCATAACGTTCCTTAGCCAGAAATGTAAACTCATCGATAAAATAAGAACATTTTATTGATAATTTGTTTACATGTTTTTGAGGTTCAGATATAGCTTTTTAGCGCAGGTTTTGTGAAGCCTGCCGAAAAACACAACATCGCTCGCCGCAAATTAAAAAAATAGCCGTCGGCGCGCAACGCTCACTTTCGATAGGGTAAACGTTATGGACCGTACTACGCTGCTGCCGCTGATCGGGATTCCGATCGTGGTTATTGGTTTTGCACTGCGCTTCAACCCGCTGCTGGTGGTCGTGGTGGCTGGGCTAGCGACGGGTCTGCTGGTCGGTATGGATTTCGGGATGCTGCTGGAGACCTTCGGTGAAAAGTTCGTGAACAGCCGATCGCTGGCCACCTTCATCCTGATCCTGCCGGTGATTGGCCTGCTGGAATATTACGGGCTTAAAGAGCGCGCCCAAGCCTGGGTGGCGAAGATCGCCAGCGCCACCTCGGCGCGTATTCTGATGCTCTATTTCGTTGCCCGTGAAGGTACCGCCGCGCTGGGGCTGATGTCGCTGGGCGGTCATGCCCAGACGGTGCGCCCGCTGCTGGCGCCGATGGCCGAAGGGGCAGCGCTGAACGAATACGGCGAGCTGCCGCAGCACATTCGCGACAAAATCAAAGCCCATGCCGCCGCGTGTGACAACATCGCGGTCTTCTTTGGGGAAGATATCTTTATTGCCTTTGGCGCGGTGCTGCTGATTGACGCGTTCCTGAAAGAGAACGGTATTCCGGGCATCGAACCGCTGCATATTGGCCTGTGGGCCATTCCAACCGCCATTGCGGCATTGATTATTCATATGGCTCGCCTGCTGCGCCTGGATGCCAGCATCCGTCGCGACGTGATGACCTGGCGCGCGGAGCAGGGTACGCAGGAGGCCGCGCAATGATGACCCTTATCACCATTAACCGCGTGTACTACCTGATTGGCTTTATCGTGATGCTGCTGGTTGTGATGACCCTGCGCGATCGCGCCAATCCTAAACGTTTTACCACGGCGCTGTTCTGGTTCTTGTTTGGCGGAATCTTCCTGTTTGGCGACCTGATGGTTCAGGAGCTGGGGAAATCGCTGGCGTACCGGATTATTGGCGGCGGCGTGATCGCCATCGCGCTGCTGGCGGGGTTTGGCCTGGTTGGGAAAGGGCATGATAAAATGGCATCGGACGAGGAGCGCGTTGCCTCGTCGAACCGGCTGAAAAACTGGCTGTTTTTGCCCGCGCTGATGATCCCCGTGGTGACGGTTATCGGGACGCTGTTCCTGAAGGGCGTGTCGATTGGCGGCGTTTATCTTCTTGACCAGAAACAGCTTACCCTTGCGGCGCTGTGCGTGGCCTGCGTCGCGGCGATCCTCACCGGCTGGTGGCTGACGAAGGGCACGCCGCTGCACGCGGTTCGCCAGTCTCGCCGTCTTGTGGACACCATCGGCTGGGCGGTGATCCTGCCGCAGATGCTGGCCATGCTGGGCGGGGTGTTCGTGGCGGCCAACACCGGTGATTCGGTGCAAAAGGTGGTGAGCCTGTTCGTGAACCCGGATAGCCGCTTCATGCTGGTGGTGATTTACTGCGTGGGGATGGCGCTGTTTACCATGATCATGGGTAACGCCTTTGCGGCCTTCCCGGTGCTGAGCGCGGGGATCGCGTTGCCGTTTCTGATCAACGTGCATCACGGCAACCCTGCGCCGCTGCTGGCGATTGGCATGTACGCAGGCTACTGCGGCACGCTGATGACGCCGATGGCCGCGAACTTCAACATCGTTCCCGCCGCGCTGCTGGAGCTGAAGGACAAATATCAGGTGATCAAGATCCAGATCCCGACCGCGTTAACCCTGCTGGTGGTGAACGTGTTCTTAATGTATTTCCTCGTGTTTCGCTAAGGAGCTGTTATGGAATTAACGCAACATCAGGCCGACGCGTTTGCCCGCATGCCTTTAACCTATCTGCGCCAGGAATACCCGAACCACATCATGCACCTGCTGAATGATGATGGTGACGTGCTGCCGCCTCGCGAATTGCACCCGATTTTCTACGGCTGCTTTGACTGGCACTCGGCGGTGCACGGCTACTGGCTGCTGCTGCGCTGCGTGCGCCTGTACCCGGATCTGCCGTGTCGGGACGCGATCGTCGCGCTTTTCGACGAGCACCTGACGGCAGAGAACGTAGCGAAGGAGCTGGCCTATTTTACCGCGCCGTTCCGCGCCTCGTTTGAGCGGCCGTACGGCTACGGCTGGCTGCTGGCGCTGGCCCAGGAGCTGAAACAGTCGTCGCTGCCGCAGGCCGCAGGCTGGTCCCGGACGCTCGAGCCGCTCACTCAGGACATTCGCAACCGGCTGGTGGATTATCTCGGCAAGCTCACCTATCCGATCCGCGTCGGGACGCACTACAACACCGCGTTTGCCCTCGCGCTGGCGATCGATTATGCCCGAGCTGCAGGAGATAACGCGCTTGAGCAGGCGATACTGACGGCGGCGGATCGCTTTTATCTCGCCGACACGCGCTATCCGGCGCACTATGAACCCGGCGGAGACGAGTATATTTCCGGCGCGCTGACGGAAGCGCTGCTGATGAGCAAGGCGTCCGAAGACTTCCCGGCCTGGTTTGACGCGTTCCTGCCGGATGTCGGTTCCGTTGCCGCGCTGATGAACCCGGCGGAAGTGAGCGATCGTACCGACCCGAAAATTGCCCACCTGGACGGGTTAAACCTCAGCCGCGCGTGGTGCATGAAGCATATTGCTCGCGCGCTTCCCGCAAACCATCCGGCGCAGCAGGCGCTGCGCGAGGCGGTGGCGAAGCATCTGGCGGCGAGCGTCGAGCACGTGGTCGGCAGCCACTACAGCGGCGGGCACTGGCTGGCGAGCTTTGCGCTGCTGGCGCTGGAGTAAACGAACGAGTCGCCTTTCTTGCCGGATGGCGCTGCGCTTATCCGGCCTACATGGTGAAATTATCGTGTAGGCCCGTGCAAGCGCAGCGCCGCCGGGCGCAGCCTGCTCAGGCTAAACAATACCGATCCCGTTGAGGCCATCACCGCAATCCACAGCGCCAGATGCACGGCCCGGTCATGGTCTGCTCCGGTCATCGCAAGCAGAACCCCCACCGTAGCGGCGCCGAGACACTGGCCAAACGTCCTCACAATCGACAACACGCCGGAGGCGTAGCTGGCATATTCCCGCGCCACGTTAGCGAGCATTTCCCGATTATTGGGGCTCTGGAAGCACCCAAACCCCATCCCGCACACCAGGCTGCGCAGGCAGATATTCCATGCGGAAGGATTGTCCGGCAGCGTCGCCAGCAGGACCAGCCCGCCGACAAATATCATTAGCCCGATTGTCGAGATCAGCGGCGCGGAGATTTTATCCGCCCAGCGCCCCGCGTGCGGCGCGATCAGCACGATGCCAATCGGCCACGGGGTGAACAGCAGCGCCGACACCGCCGGGCTGTAGCCATACACGCTCTGAAACAGAAACGGCAGCGCGACAAAGGTGATGCCCTGGCTCACAAACGACGCCAGCGAGGTCAGCGCGGCGAGGGTGAAGCGTCCGTTTTTAAACATGACGGGCGGCAGTATGGGATGTTGCGCGCGCCGAATGCGCAAGATAAAGGCGAGGGCGCTGACCAGCGTGAGCAGCCCCCAGCCTGTGGCCGCCAGGTTGATGCCTTGCGTCACCCGCTGAAGGCTGTCGGCCAGCATAATCGCCGAACCTAACAGCGCGGCGGAGAACACGGCGCCCGGCGCATCAAACGGGGAACGGTCAATGGCGGAGCGCCGGGGCAACGCGCGCCATGCCAGCAGCAGGGCGATGCTGCCCGGAATAAGGTTAATGGCGAACAGCCACTGCCAGCTCAGCGCGTCCAGTATCGTCCCGCCCAGCACCGGGGCAATCGCCGTGCTGGAGGCGATAAGCAGGGCGTGCAGCCCCAGAATGCGGCCAAGCAGTCGGCCCGGAAAAACGGAACGCAGGATTGCCGGGGCGATGCTCAGGGTGGCCGCGCCGCCGATGCCCTGCAGAATACGCATGCCGATTAACATTTCCGGCGCTGTTGCCAGCGCGCAGCCGAGCGAGGTGAGCGTAAAGGTGGCTAGCCCCGCCAGAAACACCGGGCGATAGCCCACGCGCGCCGCCAGCGCGGCAAAGATGGCGAGCGTCATGGCCGCAGACAGCAGATAACCGTTGGCGAACCAGACCGCAACGTTCGCGGGAACCTGCATCGCCCTTGCCATGGAGGGGAGCGCGATGTTGATCATGGTGCCGTCAAAGACGCCCATCAGCGTGGTGGTCATGACGGCGGCCAGGACCCGGGCGCGTTCATGCCCGGGTAAACCCTCATCGCCGGGCTGGTTCGAGAAGATCGTCATCGTCGTTACTCCGGATAAGAATAGTGATGACGAGACTATAATCATGCGCTATACAGGGCGGAAGACGCAGCATTTGCACTTTATCGTTGCGCGTAACGCCACATCTGGAGATTTATCATGTCCGATCCTGATTTTAACCTGCTGGCTGCGCTCGACGTTTTGCTGGCGGAAGCCAGCGTCGCGGGCGCGGCGCGTCGTTTGAATCTCAGCGCTTCCGCCATGAGCCGCACCCTGAGCCGGCTGCGGGAGGTGACCGGCGACCCTATCCTGGTGCGTGCAGGGCGTCATATGGTGCTGACGCCCTGGGCCGAAGCGACCCGGGACCGCGCCAGAAGCGCCGTACACGAGGCAAGGGCGGTGCTGCAGCCCTCTACCGACGCGCTGAAGGTGGAAGGCCTCGAACGGCTGTTTACCATCCGTGCCAACGACGGTTTTGTGGTGGCCTTTGGGCCGCTGCTCATCGCGGCGGTGGCGAGCGCTGCGCCCGGGGTATGCATCCGCTTCGCGCCAAAACCGGAAAAAACGTCGCGCTATTTGCGGGAGGGGCTTGTCGACCTGGAGATTGGCGTGCAGAGCAATATGGGGCCAGAGATACGGCTGCAGCGGCTTTTCCAGGATCGGTTTGTTGGCGCGGTGCGCAAGGGGCATCCGCTGTCATTACAGCCTGACGTCACGCTTGACGATTATGTCGCGTGGGGCCACGTGGTGGCCTCGCCGGACGGCTCATTACACGGGTTTGCCGATGAGGCGCTGGCGGAGCGCGGGGTGACGCGCCAGATCGCCAGCGTAGTGCCCGGCTTTCCGACGGCGCTATCCGTGGCGCTGGCCTCCGACCTGATTGCCATGGTGCCCGCGTTGTACTTGCTTAATCAGCCGATGAACGAGCGCGTGCACGTTTTTGAGCTGCCGTTTAAAGCCCGAGCCATCACGGTGTCACAGATGTGGCATCCGCGCATGGAGAAGGACCCGGCGCACCGGTGGCTCAGGGAGACGGTTCTGGAGGTGTGCCGCTCTGTGCGCTAAGCGATCAGGTCGTTTTTCCCGGTACGCAGAGGATGAAGCGAGTGGATACCGCATCCGATTCCACGCGGACTTTTCCGTGATGCGCGGTGACGATGGACTTCACGATGGCAAGCCCGATCCCGCTGCCTTCGCCTTTGCGCTGCCTGGACGGATCGACGCGATAGAAACGGTCAAACAGCTTTGGCAAATGCTCCTTCGGGATCGGCGTGCCGGGGTTTTCCGTCACCAGCTCTACGTCGTTATTCCGCGTTCTGATGGAGACCGTGACCGTTTTACCTCCCGGCGTATAGCGCAGGGCATTGGATAACAGATTGCTTATTGCTCTTCTGAACATCTGCGGATCGCCTTCTATCAGGCAGGGCTTCCCGTTGAATTTCAGCATGATATTGCGTTCTTCCGCCCAGGCTTCGAAGAAATCGAAGACTTTCATCACCTCGGCACTCAAGTCAAACATTACCCGGTCGGGGATCAGCTGATTGTTATCCGCCTGCGCCAGAAAAAGCATGTCGCTGACCATGCGGGTCATTCGGTTGTACTCTTCCAGACTGGAGTACAGCACATCTTCCAGCTCTTTCTGCGAGCGGTGCTGGCTCAGCGCGATTTCCGTTTGCGTTACCAGGTTGGTGATGGGCGTTCTGATTTCATGGGCGATATCGGCGGAAAAATTCGCCTGACGGGTAAAGACATCTTCAATCTTTTCGATCATCTGGTTGAAGGAGATGACCAGCTGTTCCAGCTCAACGGGCACGCGGGACGGCTCCAGCCGCGCGTCCAGATTCTCTGAGGTGATATTTTGAATGGCGTTGCTGACGTTACGCAGGGGCAAATGTCCCTGGCGCACCGCGATGCGGATGACAAGAATAATCAGCAGGCTGATAACCGCGGCAATCGCCAGAAGGTTTTTTTTCAGCGCCTGAAGATAGTGGAGATGAAAATTAATGGAGAGCCCGATCAGCATCACGTAGTCCTGGGTTTTGCCCTGCAGCGTCGCCGCGCCAGCAGAGGCGACGATCCGGTACGTTTCCATGTTCATGCCGGACCCGGCGTGCATGGGCGTGCCGGGGTCTTCAACCGTCCAGAGAAAGACGTCCCGTGCGCGACGGTGTGTGTCGAAATCCGCTGTATTGAGTGCAGGGCGCAGTGCTGCCCCCTGTGCCGAGCTGAACAGGGTATTTCCCTGCGGATCCAGGAGCAGGACGGCCACGTTGCGGTAGCTGGCGATCGACTCTTTAATCTTGCTGATTTTCTTTTGGTCGGGATCGGCCGGAGACTGCAGAATGCGGTGCATCGCGGTGCTGATTTGCTGGAGGTCGCTGATATCCTGCTCGGCGAAGTGCTTTTCAACAGAATGGAGCATAAACCAGGTAAAGGCGAAAAAGGCCAGTATCGTCGAGAGGCTGATAAAAAAGGTCAGCCGCAGCGCAAGAGAGAAAGGGCGTCGGAGGGGCTTAACGCGCATCCGGTACCTCCAGCATATAGCCTACGCCGCGCACCGTCTGGATCAGCTTCGATTCAAAATCGTTATCGATTTTTGCCCGCAGCCGCTTTACCGCCACGTCAATCGCGTTCGTGTCGCTGTCAAAGTTCATGTCCCACACCTGGGAGGCAATCAGGGAGCGGGGAAGCACTTCCCCCTGATGGCGCATAAAAAACTCCAGCAGGCTGAACTCTTTGCTGGTTAACAGGATGCGATTCCCGGCCCGGCTGACCTTTCTCGACACGAGGTCAACCGTCAGGTCCGCCACCTGAAGCTGGCTTTCCGCGATCACCGTATTTCCGCGTCGCAGCAGCGTCCTCACCCGGGCGAGCAGCTCAGCAAAGGCGAAAGGCTTGATCAGATAGTCATCTGCGCCCAGCTCAAGCCCCTTAACCCGGTGTTCAATCGTACCGAGCGCCGTGAGCAGCAGGATGGGCATTCCTTTTCCGGCGGAGCGGAGCATGCGGACAATATCCCAGCCGTTCACGTCGGGCAGCATGATATCGAGGATCAGCAGATCGTATTCCGCCGTCATGGCGAGATGGTAGCCGTTCAGGCCGTTGTCAGCGTGGTCCACCACAAACCCCGCCTCGGTCAGCCCCTTGCTGAGGTACTCCCCGGTTTTCATTTCGTCTTCAACGATCAGTATTTTCATCTTTTTCCCCTACTGGCTGCTGACGACATTCTAGTGAGCCTGAGGCCGTTAACAATGACTTACGCCATAAATGACAACATTGTCATTATCCTGTCACCCGTCAAACAGGATGCGTTCAGTAGAGTAGCCCTAAAAATAATCTGGACTCTATCTGAACCATTATGTTTCCGTTAAAACGACTCAGCATCGGTACGGTGTTTATCCTCGCTGGCTGCATCTCGCTGGCCCCTGAGTACCCGCGCCCGGCGCCGCCGGTGCCCCAGCAGTTTTCGCTCTCGCGCAACGGCCTGAGCCCCGCGCTGGCCGGGTATCAGGACACCGGCTGGCGCAACTTTTTCGTCGACCCTCAGGTAGCCGGGTTGATTACGGAAGCCCTGAAAAATAACCGCGATATCAAAATGGCCGCCCTGAAGGTTGAAGAAGCCCGGGCGCAGCTCAACGTAACGGATGCGGATCGTTATCCTCAGCTGAACGCGTCCGCGGGTATCACCTACGGCGGAGGGCTGAAAAATGACAAACCCACCGAGCAGGAGTACGACGCGGGTCTTGCGCTGAGCTATGAACTCGATTTCTTCGGCAAGCTGAAGAACATGAGTGAGGCCGACAGACAAAACTATTTTGCCAGCGAGGAAGCCCGCCGGGCGGTGCATATTTTGCTCGTCTCTAACGTGTCGCAGAGCTATTTCAACCAGCAGCTGGCGTATAAACAGCTGCGTATCGCGCGGGATACGCTGACAAATTACCAGCAATCTTATGCGTTCGTTGAGCAGCAGCTGGTGACGGGCAGTACGAACGTTCTGGCGCTGGAACAGGCCCAGGGGCAGATCGAAAGCACGCAGGCAGAAATTGCCAAACGAGAGGGGGAGCTGGCGCAGGCCAATAATGCGCTACAGATGCTGCTGGGGACGTATCGCGCGCTGCCGGGTGACGGCGGCATGAACGCCAGCGATGTTGTGCCGGTAAAACTACCTCCCCATCTTTCCTCCGCGATACTGCTGCAGCGTCCGGATATTATGGAAGCGGAGTATCAGCTCAAAGCGGCCGACGCGAATATCGGCGCGGCGCGCGCCGCCTTTTTCCCGTCCATTTCCCTGACCAGCGGGCTTTCAACGGGCAGCACGGAACTGTCCAGCCTTTTCACGACGGGCAGTGGGATGTGGAATTTTATCCCTAAAATTGATATCCCCATTTTTAATGCAGGCAGGAATAAAGCCAACCTGAAGCTGGCTGAAATTCGCCAGCAGCAGTCGGTTGTGAATTACGAACAAAAAATTCAGTCCGCCTTTAAACAGGTTGCTGACGCGCTCGCGCTGCGGGAGAGCATTAACCAACAAATTAATGCCCAGCAGCGGTATCTTAATTCGCTGAATATTACCCTGCAACGTGCCAGAGGGTTATATTCCAGCGGTGCAGTGAGCTATATCGAAGTCCTTGATGCAGAACGTTCTCTGTTCTCCACGCAGCAAACTCTTCTCGACCTTATTTATGCCCGTCAGGTGAATGAAATTACTCTCTTCACCGCGCTGGGCGGCGGTTGGGTCGAATAAATTCATTTCATTAAACAGGAAAGTAAACATGCGTAATTCACTTAAAACCCTTGCCCTCGGCGCGATCGCCGTAATGTTTTCCGCCAGCCTTCAGGCCGAAGTACATCAGCACGCAGGAATGAATGTTGCCAGTGAAGGAACCTCAGAGCAGATCATAAAGGGGACTGGCATTATCAAGGATATTGATCTCACGAATAAAAAAGTCACTATTGCCCATGACGCTATCCCGGCGGTGGGCTGGCCCGCGATGACGATGCGTTTCACCTTTCTTCAGGCTGACGAGAGTATTTCTGCCCTGAAGGTCGGTAGCCACGTTGATTTTTCGTTTGTCCAGCAGGGCAATATCTCTTTACTGAAGAGCATTAAATAGCGAGAAGCAGCATGGCATCTTTAAAAATAAAATACGCTGCCATGATAGTCAGCAGCCTTATTGCGGGAGGGCTGATATCGGTGACGGCATGGCAGGTTTTTCATTCATCTGTAAAAACGGAAAATAGCGCACCAGAAAGAAAGGTACTTTTCTGGTATGACCCGATGAAGCCGGACGTTAAATTCGATAAGCCGGGTAAATCGCCGTTTATGGATATGGACCTGGTGCCGAAATATGCGGATGAAAATGATGAAAAAAGCGGTGTCGGAATACGCATTGACCCCACGCAGGTTCAGAACCTGGGATTAAAAACGCAAAAGGTGACGCGCGGAACGCTGAATTATAGCCAGACGATCCCAGCCAACGTCAGCTACAACGACTATCAGTTTGTCATTGTGCAGGCGCGCGCGGACGGGTTCGTGGAGAAAGTTTACCCGCTGACGATTGGCGATAAGGTAAAGAAAGGCGCGCCGCTGATTGATATTACCCTTCCTGACTGGGTTGAGGCCCAGAGCGAGTATCTGCTGCTATCCGGCACCGGCGGAACGCCAACGCAAATAAAAGGCGTTCTGGAACGGCTTCGGCTGGCCGGGATGCCGGAGGAGGATGTTCAGAGGCTGCGTGCGACCCGCACCATTCAGACCCGGTTTACCATCAGGGCGCCGATCGACGGGGTGATTACGGCATTTGACCTGCGTACCGGCATGAACATTTCGAAAGATAAGGTGGTAGCGCAAATACAGGGGATGGATCCGGTCTGGATCGGCGCGGCAGTGCCTGAGTCCATTGCTTATCTGCTGAAAGATACCTCGCAGTTTTCCGTTTCCATACCCGCTTATCCGGATAAAACCTTCCCGGTGGAAAAATGGAATCTTCTGCCAAGCGTGGATCCTGCCACCCGTACGCTGCAGGTTCGCCTGCAGGTCTCTAACAAAGATGAGCTGCTGAAACCGGGCATGAATGCGTACCTGCAGCTGAATACCCAAAGTCAGGAGATGCTGCTGATCCCGTCCCAGGCCGTTATCGATACCGGCAGGGAGCAGCGCGTCATTACCGTTGACGCAGAGGGGCGCTTTGTGCCGAAAAAAATACACGTACTGCATGAATCTCAGCAGCAGTCAGGCATCGGTTCTGGCCTGAAAGAGGGGGAGTCGGTGGTGGTCAGCGGTCTGTTCCTGATTGACTCGGAGGCCAATATCACCGGCGCGCTGGAGCGCATGCGTCAGGCTGAAACCGCTCACGACGCGCATGCTGGCCATTAAGGAGACGATGATGATTGAATGGATTATCCGACGGTCAGTGGCCAACCGTTTTCTGGTCATGATGGGGGCGCTGTTCCTCAGCGTCTGGGGGGCATGGACCATCATCAACACCCCGGTCGATGCCTTACCCGATCTCTCTGACGTTCAGGTGATTATCAAAACCCGCTATCCGGGACAGGCCCCGCAGATTGTTGAAAACCAGGTGACCTATCCGCTGACCACCACCATGCTCTCGGTTCCCGGCGCAAAGACCGTGCGCGGTTTTTCGCAGTTTGGTGATTCGTACGTGTACGTCATTTTTGAAGATGGCACCGATCTGTACTGGGCCCGTTCGCGCGTGCTGGAGTACCTGAATCAGGTTCAGGGCAAACTGCCTGCCGGCGTGAGTTCCGAAATCGGTCCTGACGCGACCGGCGTGGGCTGGATATTTGAGTATGCGCTGGTGGATCGCAGCGGAAAGCACGATCTCGCCGAGCTGCGCTCGTTGCAGGACTGGTTCCTGAAATTTGAGCTGAAAACGATTCCAAACGTGGCTGAGGTAGCCTCGGTTGGCGGCGTGGTGAAGCAGTATCAAATTCAGATCGAACCGTTAAAATTGGCCCAGTATGGCATTACCCTACCGGAGGTTAAGCAGGCGCTTGAGGCGTCTAATCAGGAAGCAGGGGGATCGTCCGTTGAAATGGCGGAAGCGGAGTATATGGTCCGCGCCAGCGGCTATCTGCAGACGATAGAAGATTTCAATAATATCGTGCTGAAAACCGGCGTGAACGGGGTTCCGATTTACCTGCGCGATGTTGCGCGCGTGCAAACGGGGCCGGAAATGCGGCGCGGTATTGCCGAGCTGAACGGGCAGGGTGAAGTGGCGGGCGGCGTGGTGATCCTGCGTTCGGGCAAAAACGCGCGCGAGGTCATTTCAGCGGTGAAGGATAAGCTGGAGACGCTGAAGGCCAGCCTGCCGGAAGGCGTCGAGATTGTCACCACCTACGATCGCAGCCAGCTGATCGACCGGGCCATTGATAACCTGAGCGGCAAGCTTCTCGAAGAGTTTATCGTGGTGGCCATCGTCTGCGCGCTGTTCCTCTGGCACGTCCGCTCCGCGCTGGTGGCGATTATCTCTCTGCCGCTTGGCCTGTGTATTGCCTTTATCGTCATGCATTTCCAGGGGCTAAATGCCAACATTATGTCGCTGGGAGGCATTGCCATTGCCGTCGGCGCGATGGTGGATGCCGCCATCGTCATGATTGAAAACGCGCACAAGCGGCTGGAGGAGTGGGATCACCAGCATCCGGGAGAGCAGATTGATAACGCCACCCGCTGGAAGGTGATCACCAATGCCTCTGTCGAGGTTGGCCCGGCGCTGTTTATCAGCCTGCTGATCATCACCTTATCCTTCATTCCCATCTTTACCCTCGAGGGGCAGGAGGGGCGGCTGTTTGGTCCGCTGGCCTTCACCAAAACGTACGCGATGGCGGGCGCGGCCGCGCTGGCCATCGTCGTGATCCCGATCCTGATGGGCTTCTGGATCCGCGGGAAAATCCCCGCAGAGAACAGTAACCCGCTGAACCGATGGCTGATTAACGCCTATCATCCGCTTCTGCTTCGGGTGCTCCACTGGCCAAAAACAACCCTGCTGATTGCGGCCTTATCCATCTTCACGGTGATCTGGCCCCTGAACCGGGTGGGCGGCGAGTTTCTGCCGAAGATCAACGAAGGCGATCTGCTGTATATGCCGTCCACGCTTCCCGGCGTCTCTCCGGCAGAAGCGGCGGCGATCCTGCAGACGACGGACAAGCTCATCAAAACCGTGCCGGAGGTGGCGTCTGTTTTCGGCAAGACCGGTAGGGCCGAAACGGCAACGGATCCCGCGCCGCTCGAAATGGTGGAAACCACCATTCAGCTTAAACCCGCGGACCAGTGGCGGCCCGGCATGACGATTGACAAGATTATTGACGAGCTGGATAAAACCGTTCGTTTGCCCGGCCTGGCAAATCTCTGGGTTCCGCCCATCCGCAACCGCATTGATATGCTGTCAACAGGGATAAAAAGCCCCATCGGCATCAAGGTGTCCGGTACCGTTCTGGCTGATATCGACGCGACGGCGCAGAGCATTGAAGCGATCGCCAAAACGGTGCCGGGCGTGGTGTCGGCCCTGGCTGAACGCCTGGAGGGCGGGCGCTATATTGATGTGGATATCAACCGGGAAAAAGCGTCCCGCTACGGGATGACGGTGGGCGACGTGCAGCTGTTCGTCTCCTCGGCTATCGGCGGGGCGACGGTGGGCGAAACGGTGGAAGGCGTCGCCCGATATCCGATTAATATTCGCTATCCGCAGGACTACCGGAACAGCCCGAGCGCGTTGAAGCAGATGCCGCTCCTGACGCCGATGAAGCAGCAGATCACGCTGGGGGATGTGGCTGATATTAAGGTTGTTTCCGGCCCCACGATGCTGAAAACGGAGAATGCCCGGCCCGCCAGCTGGATTTACATCGATGCGCGGGGCAGGGATATGGTATCGGTGGTGAGTGACATCAAGACGGCCATCGGTCAGCGCGTGAAGCTGCGGCCAGGTACCAGCGTGTTATTCTCCGGACAGTTTGAACTGCTCGAGCACGCAAACAAGAAGCTGAAGCTGATGGTGCCGATGACGGTGATGATCATCTTTATTCTGCTGTACCTGGCGTTCCGGCGCGTGGATGAAGCGTTGCTGATCCTGATGAGCCTGCCTTTCGCCCTGGTGGGCGGGATATGGTTCCTCTACTGGCAGGGCTTCCATATGTCTGTGGCAACCGGCACGGGCTTTATCGCGCTGGCCGGGGTCGCGGCGGAGTTTGGCGTGGTGATGCTGATGTATTTACGTCATGCCATTGAAGCGCATCCTGCGCTGTCCCATCGGGAAACGTTCACCGAGCAGGGGCTTGATGATGCTCTTTATCATGGTGCCGTGCTTCGCGTGCGGCCAAAGGCGATGACCGTTGCGGTGATCATCGCGGGGCTGCTGCCCATTCTCTGGGGGACGGGGGCCGGGTCAGAAGTCATGAGCCGGATAGCGGCGCCGATGATCGGCGGGATGATCACCGCGCCGCTGTTGTCGCTGTTTATTATTCCTGCGGCGTATAAGTTAATCTGGTTGCGCAGGCATAGGAAGGCATAAAAAAACCGCCGGTCGCGGCGGTTTTTTTACAAGAAAGCCATGCAACATCGGAACCTCAGGTTTTAGTGTTCAGTTATATTACCTTTTACTCAATGATCGATTGTTTAGCACCTCTCCGACAACCGGGGCAGCGGTAAATGCATTTGGCCAGCCAGCGTAGAACGCAGCCTGGGTAACGATTTCACCAGCCTCCTCAGCAGAAAGTCCATTATCCATCGCTCTGTTAAGGTGATAGCCAATCTGCGCGCTCTGTCCGGATGCGATTAACGCGCTGACCGTAATCAGGCTTCTGTCGCGGGGTTTCAGCGCGGGTCTTTGCCAGAGATCCAGGAAGAGTGGATCGGCAGTGAATTTAACCAGGCCTGGAGATATTGGGCCCACGTTTTTTTCCACCGTCTCTGAACGCTGCTTTTCTGCTTCCTGATTGAGGGGAAGCAGGTCCGGAGAAGCTTCAGGAAGTGCATCTGCCGTGACGCCGCGAGATTCAAAAACCGCTTTTGTCACGCCGACGGCTGACATTGCATTTGGCCAACCTGAGTAGAACGCCAGATGGGTAATGATTTCTGATAATTCCGCTGGCGTCACGCCGCTATCGAGAGCGACGTCAATATAGTGCTTAAGCTCGGCAGGCTGGTTGCGGGCTACCAGCATGGCGACGGTTACCACACTACGATCCCTGGGCGAGAGGGCGTCTCGTGTCCACAGATCTTCAGTAATAGCTTCGCGACCAAAGCGTGCGAGAGCCGGTGAGACGGCACGAATATCAGCTTCCGAGATCGCTGAAGGTTCAATTTTCATCATAGCTTTACCTCTTGTTTCCTCAGCATTGGCAAAATCAGAAATAACAAGCGACATGGCCGCCGCTGCAAGTACGCTTTTCATGTTAGTCCTTACTGGTCAACGTTGCGGATCCTGTTTGATTCCGCCTTTGTTACGAAGAAATACCGGTTTTACCGGGATAGCGTCCTTCCTGGCGCTCATATGCGCCGTTTGCCTGAGGTAATCCAGGAAGTGCGGCGTTTGTCGGTGCAGTTGATAATCCTCCTCACTGGCGTAAATCTCATAGAAATACCAGCGGTTTGGCGTCTCTGAATCTGTACCGGCATACATGGCTAACACGCCTTTCTCTACTTTGAGCGACTCGGCCATTTCAGGAAGGACGATGTTTTTAAATTCGCTCTGAAATTCAGGCTTTACCTCGACGATCACCAGATTATTGATGGTTCGCTCATTCGGTATAATGTGTTTATCGCCCAGAAACTGTGGCTCCAGGGCGATTTTATTTTTCCTGTCAATAATGTCAGGTGCACGAGCAGCGAATGCTTTGTATGGGGCGGCATTGAGATGTTTGCGATAAGCACTCTCATTTTCATAGAATTCGACCATGAATGCCTGACGTGGATTGTCGCTGCGGTGCAGGGCATACATCGCCAGCGTACCTGCTTCATGATCAACCGAAGCGGAAATCGTCTGCCTGGCCACGTCTGCAAAGTCGTTGTTCCGATCGGGCCTGACGCCGAGCGCAAAGATATTCATTACTACCTTATCCGGCGCGTCCAGTTTTGTTGCAAAGACAGGGCTGCTGATTAGCATGCAAATTAAAAGCATAAGAGTCTTTTTCACGAGGATCCTTTACAAACGATGTTGAGCACATCGACAAGCCTTGAAGCATGTTCCCGGGCAAGCGCTTTTTGCTGCGCGATTTTGTCGGCATCCCGGTCGGCGTAGCTGATACCGCAGGTATAAACCGGCGCCAGTAGTTCGAGATTGCACAGCCTTGCCGTGGTCTCGAACGGAATAAGATACGCTTCAATGGGATGGCCAAAGAAACCGTCAGCGGTATAGAGCGCCTGCGGCGCCCCTGTAGTGAAGGAGAGGATCAGCTTTTTACCGCCCAGTTTCGCCGTTGAGCCATGCGCGAAGCCGTGGACAAAGACCTCGTCCAGCCATTGTTTCATTAACCCGGGCAGCCCATACCAGGAAAAAGGGAACTGCCAGACAATCACATCGGCCCTGAGCAGGCTTTCCTGCTCCGCGGCGATGTTGAATTTGCCGTCCGGATAGAGCCAGTCCAGACGACGAATTTCAGCATCGGGAAGGGCGCTCGCCACTTCATCGAGGATAGTGGCGTTGGCGACGGAACGGTTCAGCTCAGGATGACCTGAAATAACAAGGATATTTTTCATTTCAATAGGTTAAATGTCTTGGTGAATATTTAACCCAGTATAGAGTGACACCATTATTTTTTTTAGAGCAGTAAAGGCTCATTCACTTTTAGACAAAAACTAATAATGGTCGGCCGAACTTATTGTGCTCGGTCATCATGCGGCCGGCTTCGGTCCGGATGATGACCATCAGCGACGGTTTTCCCCCAGTCACCAAGGAAAGGCGCCTGCTCAAGCGCAACGGGCATACACGCTCGCCCTAACTCGCTGTCGAGATAATCTTCTTCGAGGCAAATGATTTTCATATTCTTAGCCTTCATACAAGGACGGGGTTTTCACCATCGGTTTTTCCCATGCGCCTCGTGTATCCACTCTGGTCTCTGCAGCGAGTTGTTCCAGCAGGCTGATTTCCTCATCGCGTAACTGGATATCTGAAGCGCTGGCGGCGTCCAGAACGTGTTGGACTTTAGTCACACCGATGAGTGGAAGGGTACCTTTCGCAATAGCCCATGCGATGGCTATCTGCGCAACGCTGGCATTCCTATCGGCCCCCATTTTTTTCATGGCGGCGGTTAATCTCTCTATCTGCGGCAGTACGGCGTTATAACTTTCGGCCCGGCCACTTCCGGCAGGCATGGGATGATTTGAATCATAACGACCACTGAGCGCGCCTTGCTCAAGGACCATGTAAGCAAAGAACGTGATGTTATTTTCTCGGCAATACTCAAGGATCCCGGCCTCTTCAGAAGCGCGATAGAGCAGACTGTAATGATTCTGTACTGCACTGATGGAATAACCGGAAGCGTTAAGGATCTCGTTGGCGCGTCTGATTTGTGCCAGATTGTGGTTGGACACACCGACGCGTTTGACCTTGCCGCTTTGCAAAAGTGGGATCAGTCCTGGCGTCCATTTCTCGACGTCCAAAGGATTGTGGATCCAGTAGAGATCAATCGCGTCCACGCCCAGACGTCCAAGGCTGGCCTCAAGCATATCGCTGACAGGCTGTGCTGACTGTTCGTCCGCAATCTGCGGTGTGAATTTGGTGGATAAAATCATGTCCTCGCGAACACACTGACGGGCTAATGCTCCCAGCGCTGCCTCGGAACTTCCCATGCCGTAGACAGCTGCGGTATCCCAGAGATTGAGGCCCTTACTCATGGCCGTGGTGAACACCTCTGCCATCTGAGTATCAGAAAGATGATTACCGAATACAGTGTCGCCACCGGCAAAGCCTGTGCCCCAGGACCAGGTGCCGAGCGCGACGGGAGGAAGGTTTTTCATATTCAGCTCCTGAAAAAAGGCCGGAATGTTGCTGACGTAAACCGGCCAAAGAGGGTGAGTAGCGGTGAAAGAGAAATGAATGGCTTAAGCTGTCTGGCGAAGGGCATTTAACAGCGCTACACCGACACCTTGCGCTGAAGCGGGATTTTGCCCCGTGATCAGGCGACCGTCGGTAACCACGTTTTCAGACCAGTTTGGTGCTTCATGATGAAGTGCGCCATGCTCGCGGAGTGCTGTTTCCAGAAGGTAAGGAACAACGTTCGTCGTTTGTACTTCTTCTTCTTCCTTGTTGGTAAAGGCCGCCACGTTTTTGCCTTTCACCAGGTATTCGCCGCTGCTGAGCCTGGCGTCTACCAGTGCCGCCGGCCCGTGGCAGACGGCTGAGACAATCCCATTGCTTTCATACACTTCGCGGATAATACGCTGGGCATCCTGGCTGTCACGGAAATCCCACATGGTGCCATGCCCGCCCGCAAAGAAAACGGCGCTATAATCGGCACCGTTCAACCCCGATAAGGCAGGCGTGGTTGCCAGACGCTGCTGAAAATCGGTTTCGTTCCAGTACCAGGCGTTGCCAGGGTCACTGAGGTCAAATCCATCCACCGGAGGCTGTCCCCCGCGAATGCTGGCTATCGTCGTTTTTAGTCCGGCATCTTCCAGCACTTTCAGCGGATGCGTCAGCTCTGCCAGGAAAAAACCGGTCGGTACGCCGGATGCGCCTTTAATCGGGTGGCTGGAAACGACACAAAGCACGGGTTTATCTGCAGGTTTCATATCGGGCCTCACTCTTTATTTTTAAATTCAGCGGCAAAGAGATTTTCCCAGTTAATAAATGAGCCAAGCGGAATGCACTCGAAGCTTAGTAAGCCTGCTTTTGCCAGCGGGAATTCGGCCATGACGTTCATCGCCTCATCGACAGAGTCACATTCAAGAAAAATAGCGACGCCAGGTCTGTCCTGACGGAAGTAGATGTCGCGGATGAAGCCGGATTTATACAATCCCCAGGCGTGCAGCGCTTCAGCGTTAAGGTGCGGAGCATAGCTTTCCAGCGATGCTCCAGGAGCGGGGATATCCAGACATAAAATACGCATCTTTGTCTCCTGATCTCAGGTCGGTGTAGAAAGAGAGTAAAGTATAAGAGGCGCATTTCAGGAAGATTAGAGGGAGATTGACTTAAGCATCATTAGGCTGTACTTAATAATCAGGCAGAGATTGCTCAAGGAATGCATTATGAATAACGCCCTGTATAACCAGATACGCATCTTTCAGAGCATTGCACGTGAGGGCAATATTTCAGCAGCCGCAAGAAAACTGGAAATTACGCCGCCCTCAGTAAGTAATGCCCTAAAGCTGTTGGAAGAGCATATTGGCCATCCGCTTTTTGTGCGTACGACGCGCCGTATTGAGCTGACGGAAACCGGGCAGCTGCTGCTGGAACAGACCGCTGCGGCGGTGGAGTCGCTGGAAAATTCGCTTGAAAGCATTCGCGACCAGAATCAGGAGCCCTCTGGTATCGTGCGGATCACGCTCTCGCGTTTTGCCTATCTGTTAATTCTTAAGCCTGCCATGGCGAAATTCTGTCAGCAATATCCGGGTATACAGTTGGAAATATCGGTCTACGACGGTACCGTGAATATTATCGAAGAGCGTTTTGATCTTGGGATCCGTTTTGGCGATATCCTTGAGGGTGGGGTAGTGGCGCGACCGTTAATGAAACCCTTTCGTGAAGGGTTATATGCATCCTCAGCTTATATCAGCGAGCACGGAATGCCTGAGGTGCCGTCAGATCTAGGCCAACACAAGCTGATTGGCTACCGTTTCATCACTAACAACCGCATCCTTCCGTTGATCCTGAACGATCGCGGAGAGCAGTTGACGGTTGAGATGCCCGGTCAGTTAATCAGCAACGATATTGATGTTATGGCTGACGGGATCCGTAACGGGCTGGGAATTGGACGTTTGTTTGAACCCATCTGGCAGTTACAGCCCGACAGGGAGCATTTTATTCCCGTGATGGAGAGCTACTGGAAAACCTATCCGCCAGTGTATCTTTATTACCCCAAAAACGCGGGTAAAACGAAAAGAGTGAAGGCCCTGATTGATTTTCTGATATCCGCTATGGGGCAGTAAAGAGAACAGTTCATCGTTTCATAGCCCCCCTTTGATTAAGGATAGCGTTGCATCGACCCATTGAATTCACGGCTCATTGCGGACCTTCAGGTCAGTCAGTCTATTCGCTTCGTGCCAGAATCGATTTGCTCATCTTTGGACGGTTCTTTGCATCCGTTATTTACCGCACTTTTTGGTCGGGAAATAGAGAGTACCAGCCAGATTTCACCGCCTGTTAAAGATGTTTAATTAAGACTTTCATTATGAACCTGTTATGTAATCGGAACATTTCACTGTGATAAGTGTATCAACTGTGATTATTGAGAATAATGGGGCTAAAATGATTGCTTCTATGAACTCTTCTCATGATTAATTTCTTAGCCAACACACTTAGGGAATACGGGTGCTTAAAGAAAACTTTAATGAACTTCAGCTCTTTCTGGCCGTGGCGCGGGAGCGAAGTTTTACCCGGGCGGCGGCCAAACTTGGTGTTTCCCAGTCAGCCCTGAGCCATGCCATGAAGGCGCTGGAGGCCAGACTTAATATCCGTCTGCTGACACGCACCACGCGCAGCGTGGCACCTACGGAAGCGGGGGAGAGGATCATCGCCTGTCTGGAGCCTCGTCTGACAGAGCTGGAACAGGAACTGGAACAGCTGGTGCAGCTTAACGGCGTGGCGGCCGGGAATATTCGTATCTCAGCCGGAGAGCATGCGGCGAAAAGCCTGGTGTGGCCGAAACTCAAACCATTCCTGCGTGAATATCCCGAAATTAATGTTGAACTGGTTGTTGATAACGGCTTTGTAAATATCGTCGAAGGCCGTTTTGATGCGGGCGTTCGCCTCGGAGAAAGCCTCGATAAAGATATGGTCGCGGTGCGCATCGGCCCAGACCTGCGGCTGGTCGTGGTGGGTTCGCCCGACTATTTTACCCGCTATGGCATTCCTGATACCCCACACGATCTTCAGCGCCATCGCTGTATCAATATGCGTCTTCCGACGTTGGGCGGCTTATATCAGTGGGAGTTTGAAAAAGACGGAAAACCGCTTCAGGTAAAGGTGGATGGCCAGCTTACCTTCAATCACCTCTCTGAAAGAATCGATGCGGCAGAAGACGGCTTCGGCCTGTCGTTTGTTCCTGAAGACATGATTCAGCAGCAGCTTGAATCAGGAACACTCATTGAGGTATTGCAGGAGTGGAGCCCGGTATTTCCCGGTTATTACCTTTATTATCCCAGTAGAAAACAGCACCCACCGGCCTTTGCCTTAATGATTGATACGTTACGCTATAGCGCTTAAAAAAAATCACCGGAGCTCATTCGGGTGGTCAGCGCCATAGCTGCACTGGCCAAAGTGAAAAGGGTGATAATCCAGCCCATCGTCCATTGGGTTCCATCGCTGAACATCGCCAACAGCAATGATGAAACGATGCCACTGCCGTACTGGAGTGAACCAATCAGTGCCGAAGCCGACCCCGCAGCATTCGGAGCGGCATCCAGCGCGGCGGCCGTTGCGGTGGCAGCAATAATGCCATTCATTGAAAACAGGATGAAGATTGCGAGAGCAATTAGGCCGATTCCACCGACATCCAGTTTTGTCGCAACCGCCAGCATCAGGGACGCAGTAGCGGCAATCAGTACTGCACCTTTTAAGAGCGTTTCCAGAGGGTAACGTTGCACCAGGCGACGGTTAATCGCACTTAGCCCCATTCAATGTTGACGGCAAACAACCAACCGTAATGCTGCGGATCAACATGGAAATAGGTGATATCGCGGGAACGCTGGGAGATTTGATCAAGGAGGGAAAAATACGTCACTATGGCTTATCCAAGTTAGTGGAAGGGTCTTATGAACATATTTATCATTGAAGGCAATTTAACATAATATACATTATGCGAACCAACATAATCTCAAAGGAAATCTACGCTTTCGCATTCATGATTACCCTGGTCAATGAGCGGCTTGAAAAGCTATATTTTGCGTTGCAATCCCCTTGATGCCATCACATCAAGTCACATAAGCCAACCTGCAGGTTTAAACACAGTTTAACGACGTCTGATATACTTCAACCTTTTCACGCCCCCGCTGTAAACCTATGGAAATTGAATTAGATAAAAGTTATAGAGAACGAATTTTCCATGCCGTCATTTTTGAAGTAACGGCCAACACTATCATCGCATTGTCTCTGGCATGGTTGATGAACGTTTCCGTACTCCAGTCTGGCTCGTTATCCGCGATCTCCGCACTTACCGCCACCGCATGGAATTTTCTCTTCAACAAACTCTTTGACTCCCTGCAGAAAAAACACCGCTTTCAACGTACATTCCTCGTGAGAGCTATCCATGCGGTTGGCTTTGAAACAGGACTTATCGTCACCCTGATCCCCGTGGCTATGTTTATGCTGGATTTAAGCATCACAGAAGCATTTTTTGTTGAGATTGGTCTTGTGCTCTTTTTCCTGCCATACACGATGCTGTACAACTGGCTTTACGACTACCTGCGTTGGACCTTTGTGGGACGAAAACGATCCGTAATGTAGCAATTACCAATCTTCTTAATGCACGATACTTCTTGTGTGTGCACGATATTGCCGGCTATCATTCCGTTTAGTCACTAGCAAACCTGCAAGCTCATGCAAAAACACGTAACGAGGTATCTATGACACAACAGCTAATTTTAATTGCCGGGCCCTATCGAAGCGGCACTGATGGCAATCAGGCTCGTATTGATGAGAATCTTGCCCGTCTTGAACGCGCGGCCTTAGATATTTACCAGAGAGGTCACGTCCCGGTGATTGGGGAGTGGCTGGCCCTTCCGCTGGCGACGGCCGCGGGCTCGAAATCGTTGGGAGATGAGATCGCGGAATCAATGCTTTACCACGTTGCTCACCGGCTCATCACCAAATGCGATGCGATTTATCGTATTGCCGGTGCGTCTAAGGGGGCGGATATGGACGTTGACGTGGCCCGGAAACTTGGCCTTAAGGTCTATACTACGCTAGAGAGCATTCCTCAGGCTTAACGTAACCGAGCCAGTCAGTTATCTGGCTGGCTCATGCCGTAGCCAGCACGACCGATACCCCTTTTTCCGATAGCGCGTTCACCCAGTCACGATCGGTATCGTCCTCGACAACAATGGTATTCGCCAGGGATACATCGCCAATCACAAACGAAGACGCGGTGTTAATTTTTTCCGGCGAAGCCAGAACGACCGTCTCGGCGGCTCTGCCGGAAAATGCACGTTTGATGCACGCCTCTTCGAAATCGCCGGTCGTCAGCCCTGCTTCGGGATGGATCCCGGTAACGCCCATAAAGAACAGATCCGCATGAATATTTTCGATGCCTTCAATGGCCGCCGCGCCGACGGCGACAATCGAGTGTTTATACAACCGGCCGCCAATCAGAATCACCTCTATAGACGGATGATCGACAAGCCCCAGGGCAATGCTCGGGCTGTGCGTCACCACGGTGATACGCAGATCGGGCGGTAAGAAGGTAATCAGCTCCGAGGTGGTCGTTCCACCGTCAACAATCACCACCTGACCCGAAGAGATCAGCTGCGCGCCCTTCTGCGCCACCTTTTTTTTGGCATCCATTTTGACGGACTGACGTTCCGCAAAAGGCACAATAGCGGAAGACGACGGCAGCGCGCCGCCGTGAACGCGCTGCAAACGCCCTTCTGCCGCCAGTTCGCGTAAGTCGCGCCGAATGGTGTCTTCAGAGACATCGAAGATAATGCTGAGCGCTTTAGACTGGACCTGGCCCTCGGCGCCGAGCTTTTCAAGGATCAATTGTTTTCGCTGACTGGTGAGCATCTTAATTCCTGATGTTGCATGTTTTATCTTGATTGTGCACGATAATGCTGTTTATTATGATTACTCTACGTAAGGAGAGACAAACGTGCAATCAAAACGTGCAGATGTGCGCATCATCAACGGTGAAGTGCTGTCAAATAACTGGTATGTCCTTAAGAAATACACCTTTGACCTGCAGCGACGTGACGGCGAATGGCAGCGACAGCAGCGGGAAGTCTATGACCGCGGGAACGGTGCGACTATCCTGCTCTACAACCGTGATAAAAAGACGGTGATCCTGACTCGCCAGTTCCGCTTCCCCGTCTTTATTAACGGTCATGAGGACGACTTAATTGAAGCCGCCGCGGGGCTGCTGGACAACATGGATCCCGAAAGCCGCATAAAAGCAGAAGCGGAAGAAGAGACGGGATACCAGGTTTCAGGCGTGCAGAAAATCTTTGAAGCCTATATGAGCCCGGGTTCCGTCACGGAAAAACTCTATTTCTATCTTGCCGAATACCAGCCGAAAGACAAAACCGGCGCAGGTGGCGGGATCAAGGCTGAAGGAGAAGATATCGACGTGCTGGAAATGACGCTTGAAGAAGCGTTACGCGGCATTGAAACGGGCAGGATTGTCGACGGGAAGACCATTATGCTCCTCTATCATGTTGCGCTGAAAGGCATTCTGTAATCTGCTCCTGTTCCGACGCCTGCCTCAGTGCGGGTGTCGGCCTGTGCTATTCTTGCTGGTACACGCAAAACGGAGATCTGAAGATGGCCGACTGGAATCCTTCTCTTTACCTGCAATACGGCGCGGAAAGAACGCGTCCTGCCGCTGAGTTGCTCGCCAGAGTTCCTCTGGATGAGGTTTCAAACATCGCCGATCTGGGCTGCGGGCCAGGAAACAGCACCGCGTTGTTGAAGCACCGCTGGCCGTCGGCACAGATTACCGGGGTCGATAACTCCCCTGCAATGCTCGAGGAAGCGCGCACCGCGTTACCCGATTGCCGTTTTGTTGAGGCCGATATCCGCCAGTACAAGCCTGGCCAGCCGCTGAATCTGATCTACGCTAACGCATCGCTACAGTGGATCCCAGACCATTACGATCTCCTGCCGCACCTTGTTTCTCTGCTGGCGCTGAATGGCGTATTGGCGATCCAGATGCCAGACAACTGGCTTGAGCCGACTCACGTAGCGATGCGCGAAGTGGCGCTTGAGCAAGACTACCCCGATCGCGGCCGGGAACCTCTGCCGGGCGTGCACGCCTATTACGACATTTTGTCGGAGGCGGGCTGTGAGGTGGATATCTGGCGGACAACCTATTTCCATAAAATGCGCTCCCACCAGGCCATCATTGACTGGGTCAGCGCCACCGGCTTGCGCCCGTGGCTTCAGGAACTGAATGAGAGCGAGCAGAAACGTTTCCTGAAACGCTACCATGAGCTCCTGGAAGAGCAGTATCCGCTCCAGGAAAACGGGCAGATACTGCTACCTTTCCCGCGGCTGTTTATTGTGGCTCAGCGTCAGCCCTGAACGGGGCTAAGACCGGGCCTCTTTGAGCAGCTGCTGGATAACCTTTTCCTGCTGCTCATAATCGCCTTCGCCAAATGCGGTATAGCGCAGCTGGCCTTTGGCATCGAAATAGTAATGCGCTGGCCAGTACTGGTTGCCGAAAGCGTTCCAGATTTGGTAGTTGTTATCCGTCACCACCCGATACGGCAGCTGCCATTTATTGACCGCGTTTTTCACCGAGGCGAGCGGTTTTTCCCAGGGATATTCCGGCGTGTGAACCCCAATCACGACCAGCCCCTGCGGCTGGTACTTCGCGGCCCAATCTCGCACATGCGGGAGCGTGTGCTGGCAGTTAATACAGTCCCAGGTCCAGAAATCAATCAGCACCACCTTCCCTCGCAGGGATTCAGACGTGACAGGGTCACCGTTTATCCACCCGGTTCCCCCGCTCAATGAGGGCAACTGGCTGCTGGGCTTTGTCATCACGACCGGCTGGAGCTTCACCGGCACGTTGGTCGGTTTCACCAGCGTCAGAAGCCTTGTCTCCAGACGCTCCGCGATGCCGTTTGCCCCTCTGAGGAGCGACGTCATCCCTGTGGCGTTGAGCACTACAGCTGCCAGCATCACCACGCCCGCCCCCTGCCGCAGCTTTGCCATCAGCGCCGATTTAGCTCTTAACGGCGCCATCAGCCTGCGGCCTCCTGAAACGAGCAGGCCCAGCATCAGCGCGCAACCGCTGCCATAGGCCGCCAACAGCGCGCCCGTCGCAATGGCGGAATGCCCCGCAATATTAATGCTGAATATCGCCCCCAGAATGGGCCCGGCGCAGGGAGACCAGAGTAGCCCGACCGCAAGCCCGGCCAGAAAAGCCGATGCCATACCGCGCGTTCTGCCGCTTCGGGTGTTGAGCATATTACCCGCGCTGACGGCTGGCCCTGCAATACGCTGGGCGAATGACGGAGAAATTAACGCCAGCGCGGCCACGCCCAGGATGACGAGGGCGACCCAGCGTCCGACGAGGGTTGCCTCGGCGATCCATGCGCTGGCGACGGTGACAACCATCGCCACGAGGGTGAACATCACGATCATCCCCGCAAGCAGGGCCAGAATATGGCGTCGCTGCCCCTGAAAACCGGCGAACAGAAGCGGGATAACCGGGAGCGTACATGGACTGAGCAGGCTTATCATCCCGCCCAGAAAAGCGATTACCAGAAACATAGAAACCTCACGATAGAAGTCCTGCGACGCTGCAGTGAGGCTATTTCATCGTGCGGATGTATTCAGGATATGTGTAAAAACGCGGATTTTGTCTGGCCCTGTATCCCCCTCGGCGGGAGATACAAAACCGTACAATTCGCTAGCGGCGCGGTAGCGTAATGGATACGTCAAGCCCGCCTCCGGCCCGGTTCGCCAGGTGGAGCTTCCCGTCCAGCTGAGCGGTGAGCTGCGCGGCAATGGCAAGGCCGAGGCCGGTTCCGCCGGTATCGCGGTTGCGCGATGTTTCAACCCGATAAAACGGCTGCAATACCGCCTCAAGCTCGGCCTCGGGGATCCCCGGTCCGCCGTCCGTAATGTGAATAATCACCTGTGCGGCAGATGACGCATCAAGGGTAATGACGGCATACTCCCCGAACTTCAGGGCGTTATCCAGCAGGTTGGTCATCACCCGGCGAAGGGCCTGCGGGCGGGTAACAATCGGTAAGCGGACTTCGCCTGCCTGAAACTGCACGTTTTTACCGATGTCCTGATAATCGCTGGCGATGCTGTTGACCCATGCGTTCAGCTCCAGCTTCAGGGTCGTCTCTTCCAGGGATTCTGATGACCGGGCATACGCAATGCCCTCCCGCACCAGGCGCGACATGTTATCAAGGTCGTTCAGGAGCTTGTCGCGCAGTTCAGGCTGTTCCGTCATTTCGACCCGCAGCTTCATGCGGGTAATTGGCGTCTGGAGGTCGTGGGAAATGGAGGCCAGGATCTGCGCCCGCTCCTTAAGGTAAGACTGAATGCGTGCCTGCATGGCGTTGAACGCATGGGCTGCCCGCTTAACTTCCAGCGGCCCTTTCTCTGCCATTGGCGTGGTGGCTCCCGGTTCGAGGGAGTCAACCGCACGGGTAAACTGTGAAAAAGGCCGCACGACCTGGCGCACGGCAAACCAGGCGCATGCCGCGAGCAGCAGCAGCTGCAGGATGAGCACCACGGGCAGCCAGCTGGCGACCGGCGGCATGCGCGGGATGAGGTCAATGGTCAGCGGCGAGCCATCGCGTAGCGTAAGATGCGCCTGGATGTGGGAAACGGCGCCGGGAACGGCGGTGAAGCTGAGCGGATACTCTGCCGCAAGCGTCGCTTTTAAGGTACGGATAGCATCCTGCGAACGCGTATCCGTCGGCGCCGGGCCGGGCTCACCTGAGCCCAGAATATAACGATAGTTACCCCGTTCCAGCCGCGGCAGCCAGGCGGCGCGTTCGCTGGCCGGTAGCCGGTCTAAAATGGCGACGCTGGTTGCGACGTCGTTTTCCAGATTACCGAGCATCACCGAGCGGGCGCTGTGCATGCGTTCAATCATGACCAGCGTCAGGCTCAGGGCGTTAGCCAGCAGCAGGCCGGGCAGCACGACGATCAGCAAACGGGCCAGCAGAGAACGCGGCCAAAACCTCATTCGTGAGCCTCTTTAATCGTGACCGCCATGGTAAAAACGTAGCCTTCGCTGCGCACGGTTTTGATGTAGGCGGGCGTGCGGGCATCTTCATTCAGGCGCTGGCGAACCCGGCTAACCAGCAGGTCGATAGAACGTTCAAACAGCTCGGCGTCGCGCCCCTGCGTCAGGTTGAGCAGCTGATCGCGGGTCAGCACCCGCTGAGGATGATCGAGGAAAACGCGCAGCAGGCGATATTCCGCCCCGCTTAGCGCGACAATCATCCCTTCCGGATCGATTAAGTGCCGGGCGACGGTATCGAGTTGCCATTCACCAAACGTCACCAGCCGCCCTGCTTCGGTCACCTGTAGATTGGGCGGCATTGTACGAAAACGGCGTAAAATCGCTTTGATACGCGCCAGCAGCTCGCGCGCAACAAATGGCTTCACCACGTAGTCATCGGCTCCCATCTCCAGCCCCAGGATCCTGTCCGTCTCCTCATTGCGCGCCGTCAGCATCAGAATAGGCAGATCTTTATGTTTGCCGCTGCGCAGCTGCCGACATAGCGTAAGACCGTCATCACCGGGCATCATGACGTCCAGCACCACCAGGTCGATATGCTGTTTATCCAGCACGACGCGCATCTCTTTGCCGTTGGCCGCCCCCGTCGCGCGATAACCAGACTTGCCGAGATAATCGACGATCAGTTCACGGATATCCCGGTCGTCATCGACGATAAGGATATGATCAATATGCTCCACCGAAATCTCCAGACCGAAGGGTAACGTATTGAAAATAGCACATTTCAGAGTTTATCTGCGTCGACCACCGCTTTGACGAATTCCTGCGGATCTTCCTGCGGCGGATTGTGTCCTACGGTCGCCCCAAAGGTGCGGTGTTCATACTTACCGGTAAATTTACCCGCGTAGGCCTGCGGTGCCGGATGCGGCGCGCCGTTGTTTCCGCCTTCGATGGTGATCGTCGGTACGGTGATGTTCGGCAGCGTGGCCAGTTTTTTCTCGTAGCCGTCGTATTTGCGCTCGCCTTTCTCCAGCCCTAAGCGCCAGCGATAGTTGCTGAGCGTCACCGCGACGTGATCCGGGTTATCGAGCGATTTAGCGCTGGCGCTAAAGGTTGCGTCGCTGAATTTCCAGTCAGGCGAGGCCTGCGACCAGATCAATCGCGCAAAGTCATGCGTGTTTTTAGCATAGCCTTGCGCACCGCGCGCGGTGGCAAAGTAGAACTGATACCACCACTGCTGCTGGCTTTTGGCGGCAGCGGCTGTTTGCCAATCTGCTGGCTGCTGATGAGGTATCCACTCACCGAAACGAGCGACTTCACGCGCTCTGGCCATAAGGCCGCAACGATATCTGCCGTACGCGCCCCCCAGTCATATCCTGCAAATACCGCCTGTTTGATATTCAGGGCATCCATCAGGTTCACAACATCTTTTGCCATGGCCGAAGGCTGCCCGTTGCGCGGCGTTTTGGCTGACAGAAAGCGTGTGGTGCCGTAGCCGCGCAGAGAAGGCACAATCACCCGGTAGCCTTTTGCCGCCAGCGCGGGCGCGACGTCGGCATAGCTGTGAATATCGTAGGGCCAGCCGTGCAGTAAAATAACCGGCTGGCCGTCTTTCGGGCCAATGTCGACATAACCGACGTTCAGATCGCCAGCGTTAATTTGCTGTGGACGATCGAAGGCCGCGGCGAAGCTGGTACCGGTGACGTCGGCCTGACAGGACATCACGGTACCAAGCGAAACGGTCAGTGCGAGGGTTGAGTAAGCGAGTTTGCTGAACATGTTGGTATCTCCGGTTGAGTACAATTCACGGGGATATAACAACACTGCAGTGTATTGCGAATATGTGCGAAAGCGGGTTTATTGCAAGCCTGTGTATGTATGTGGAACGCTGATACAGTACGATACAAACGCAGGCGTTTTGGTCTTAAAGGGAGAGGCGATAGCGGACGTAATCGTCGGCTTCACCATATTTGTCATAAAGTTTACGCGCCGGATTGTTCTCCCGGGTGACCCAGTACAGTTTCGACCACCCTTCGCGCTTGCCCTCCTCAATCAAAGCGTCGATGAGCGCCTTACCGGCACCCGCCCCGCGTTCGGCAGCATCAACAAACAGATCTTCCAGGTAGCAGATGGGGGCCGTTGACCAGGTGCCTTCGTGCAGAACGCACATGGCGAAACCGATGACCTTTTCGTCCTTCTCCACCACGCGGCAGAACATCGACGATTGCGCTGAGAGCGCCCTTTCCCACGTTGATGCGGTGACGGATTCCTCAAGGTAGCAATCATAAAAATGGGTATAGCCGTCCCACAGCGGTCGCCATTGGAGGTAATCGTCTTCACGCAGCGGTCTTACCGTAATTGCCATGTGTTCCTCACATTAGACATTAATCGCCATTTCGAAACAGTGTAATATGAAACTCATTGATATTTTAGCACCCAGTAGGCCGGGTAAGCGCAGCGCCACCCGGCAAGATAACGCCTAAACAGGGAGATCCGCGGATGACAATTCCGACGTTGACGACAGAACGCCTGCTGCTAAAACCGCTGGTTGCCGAAGATGCTATCCAGATACAGAAGCTGTATCCACGCTGGGAGATCGTGCGTTATATGGTCTCTTCCGTGCCCTGGCCCTACCCGGATAACGGCGCGGAAAACTATGTTAACAACGTGGCGCTACCGGATATGGCGAAAGGGATTGCCTGGTTCTGGAGCATCCGACGACGCGAGGTACCGGATGAACTGATGGGCATTATTTGCCTGTACGACGTCGAGGACAACAACCGTGGTTTCTGGCTCGCGCCGGAGTTCCAGGGCAAAGGATATATGCGCGAGGCCAGCATTGCGGCGACGGATTACTGGTTCAATACGCTACATAAACCCGTATTACGTGCGCCGAAGGCAGCCGCCAACGGCCGCTCGCGTCGTATTTCAGACAGCAGCGGCATGCGGCTCATCAGGACGGAGAAGAAAGCCTACGTCAGCGGCATGCTGGATTCCGAACTGTGGGAGATCACCCGCGACGAGTGGAACGCCCGTCAGGTCAGCTGATAGTGCTTATCCGGCATCAGCCTTTCCGGAATGCTCTCTTCGTCGTTCATCTGCAGCAGATCGCGTTCCATATTGTTGCAGATAGCGTCCAGCGGCAGATCGTTATCTTCCGTGCCAAACGGGTCTTCCAGCTCTTCCGCCAGGGTGTCCAGCGAGATAAAGGTATAGGAGATCAACGCGGAGACAAACGGCGTCATGTAATGCAGGTCCACAACCAGCGCGAACGGCAGCATGATGCAGAACAGATACACCGTGCGGTGCAAAATCAGCGTATAGGCAAACGGCACCGGCGTTGTCGCAATGCGTTCGCATCCGGAAAGGACGATGGACATATCGTTCAGACGGTTGTTCAGGCTATGGAACAGGATGTCCGAAAGCTGCCCATTACGCCGCCGCACGGCCAGCCACTCACCCATGATCAGCAAAATACGGTTGGCCGGTGAGCTGGCGGCCATTACGTTACGTAAATCATCCGCAGCAAGATAGCGAGAAAGCTGCCCGGCGGTCAGCTCACGGCGCAGGGTCATGCGCAGGCAGTTGGCAAAAGCAATTTGCAGACGGACGAATTCGCCAAGGTGCTTATCGTCGGGCAAGGTGTTTTTTACCTCGCGAAACAGCGAGCGGGCCGCTATCATCAACTGCCCCCAGAGCAGGCGAGCCTCAACGTAGCGTGCATAGCAGGCGTTGTTCCTGAAACCCAAAAAGATGGCAATCGCCACGCCGAGAATGCTGAATGGCGCCACGGTAAATTTGATGCCCAGCGAGGTATACCAGGGCAGCATCAGGATTACGGCGATAGAGAGCAGGAAGTTGAGCAACAGTCGGGTATAGATTTTAGGAAGTACCGAACCGTGCCAGACAAAAATCAGTTGGAGCCAGTGCTGTTTAGGACGAACAATCATAGTGAGTTTCAGGAAAGGAAAGAGCTCGGCTATTAAACGTGATCCCCCTCACAGTTGCAAGCATGTTAACGAAACATTGAATTTTCTCACCTGCTAGGCAATAACCGCACGGTGCTGCATCTGTTTTTAAAAACAGGGTAAATAGTATGTTGTAACTAAAATAAGGGGTATTTAAACCCGGCCGAAGCCGGGTAAAGTCATTAGCAAAGCGGTTTCACCGCTGCGCGCATCCCCTTCAGCAGAATGGCATCGAGATCCAGCGTGACCTGGTCGACAAGTCCGGCCACCTGCGTCAGATCCTGTTCCCAGTGCTCGCTCACGCTCAGTACAGCCTGCACCAGATCACGCGTGGTCAACTGCTGGTCCCGGTGCTGCGCCCAAAGCTGCTGATAACGTTCCAGCCAGAATGCATCATCCTGCACCGGATAGCTCTCCCCGTTACGCTCCGCGCGATAAAACGCGATGAGCGCCGCCAGGGCAAAGGTCAGGCGCGCAGGTAAGCGTCCGGTTGCCTCCTGCCCCGCCAGCAGCTGTGGCAGGAGGCGGGTACGGTATTTAGTCATGCCGTTGAGCGCAATGGACAGCAGCTGGTGTCTGATGTAGGGATTGCGAAAACGCCCTGTTACCGCACGGGCAAAAGATTCCAGCTCGTCGCGCGGCAGATCGAGGACCGGAATAATCTCCTGATAAATCGCTTTTTCGACAAACGCGCAAATCTCCGCATCGTTCATCGCCTCGCCCACCGTATCCAGACCCGCCTGGAAAGCCACCGGCACCAGCGCCGTGTGAGCACCGTTCAGGATGGCGACCTTGCGCGCCTTGTAGGGCTTGATGTCGTCGACAATCAGCACATTTAACGGATACCGATCGAGACGAAGTTCCTGAGCGAGAGAGGCTGGCCCCTGGATAACGAACAGATAGAAGTGTTCCGCCGTGTCCAGGAACCCATCGTGATAACCCAGCTCGGCTTCCAGCGTAGCCGCTTCGTCGCGCGGGTAACCGGTTACGATACGGTCAACCAGCGTTGAGCAGAACGTGTTTGCCTGATTAAGCCACTGGATGAAAGCGGCGGGTAACGCCCACTCCTGCGCATAGCGTAAGACCAGCTCGCGCAGGGCCTCGCCGTTATAGTCAATCAGTTCGCACGGAATGATGATCCAGCCTTTGTCTGTCGCTCCCTTGAAGTAGCTAAAGCGCTCAAACAGCAGTCGCGTCAGCTTCGCCGGATAGCTCACCGCTGGCGCATCGTCGAATCTGTCACCCGCGTGATAGCTGATGCCCGCTTCGGTGGTGTTCGAGAACACAAAGCGCATATCCGGATTGTGGGCCAGCGCCAGAAATGCGTCATAGTCGTCATAAACGCTGATTTCCCGGTTCACGGAGCGGATAAGGCGGGCGTCACTCACCGCCTCACCCTGCTCGTTCAGGCCACGAATAATCGTCGTGTACAACCCGTCCTGCGTACTTAGCGACGGCGGAAAGTCGCTCTTGATAGGACGGACGACAACCACGCCAGCGTTCAGGTCGGTATGTTCGTTGAGCAGGTCGATTTGCCAGTCGATGAAGGCGCGCAGGAAATTGCCTTCACCAAACTGAATGATGCGTTCGGGGTATTGAGCACCGGGAAAATCATGACGGTTGAGCGTGTTCACAAGGGGGTTCCTTTTATGATTAGTCATACAGCCTGATAAGATTGGTACGATAACTTATCAAAACTTAACGACCAGAAACCCTGTTTTGATCAATCCGCCGCGTAGTTGTGCAAAATAATTATAAGAACTTATAAAAGAGTGACGTGGCCGTCATGGCGCCGTCCGGCATCAGGGCATAGCGAGGGATCTCACCCACCTTTTGCCAGCCGGCTCGCTGATAGAACGTCTCAGCGCCGCTGCCTGTAGCGGTATCGAGCACCAGAACGGAAATCTCTCTAGCCCTGGCCTCAGCCTCCAGCGCTTCCATCAGTGCCATCGCGGCCCCTTTCCGACGCGCTTTCTTGTGAACCAAAAGCTTTGCCACATCGGCCCTGTGCGGCTGGTTTTCCGGCTGGTCCGTGATCAGCTGCACCGTTCCGATGACGCCGTCCCGATCGTCAAAACAGGCAAGCACGAGACGCTCGCCTCGCGCTGCGCTTTGAGCAATGCCGCGCCAGAAAATACGGGCCTTATCGAGGCTATAAGGGAGCATAAAGCTGACGGATGCCCCGCCGTTTACGCAGTTTTCGAGGATCCCGGCCAGCGCGTCCAGGTGCGCAAGGATTGTTTCCCCGGTGAGGATTTTGACTTGCAGTGAGGTATTCATTGTTTTTCCTTACGTTGAATACGCTCACTATGTATTTAACAAAATATTAACGCAAGCGGTTCGGACATAGGCTTTCGTTATGTCACCGGGCGCGCTGTCGCTGCTGCTTCATGGCGTACATCTTTTCATCCGCATCCTTCAACCACTGCTGCAGGTCGTTGCCGTTATGATCGAATTCGCTTAGCCCCCACGAAAATAAAAGCGACCAGGGATGCAGCCTGCGCGCGTTATAGTTTTCGACCTGTTCGGCGAGATACTGCATGGCAATCCAGGCGCCCTGTTCATCCGTATCGGCAAACAGCACGGCGAACTCGTCCCCGCCAAAACGCACCAGCAGATCCGCTTCACGGAAAGAGGTGCGCATCAGCTGCGCCATGGCCTTCAGCGCCTTATCCCCCTCTTCATGCCCGTAGCGATCGTTGATCTCCTTGAAGCGATCCAAATCCAGCCAGCCGAGCGTCAGCGGCTCGGCCCGGCGTCGGGCGACCGAAAGCGTGAACCGAACCAGTTGATTAAAGCCCCGGCGGTTGAATAAGCCGGTTAATTCATCCGTTGTCGCCGCGCTGATGGCGGCAAACTCATCCTCAGCAAGCGCGCCAAGATCGCCAAGAACGGCGAGATCGGCTGCCGAAAACTCCCTGGGGGCATAGTCAATCAGGCAGAGCGAGCCGACGCTTGCACCGTCACGCAGGCGCAGCGGGAACCCCGCGTAAAAACGCACCCGAGGCTCACCGGCCACCAGCGGATTATCCGCAAAACGATCGTCCTGAAGCATATCCCCCACCACCAGCGGCGTTTCGGCGAGGATCGTATGGCCACAAAATGAGATATTACGCGGAACGGAACCGGGTGCCTGCCCATCAGCCGACTTAACGATGAGCGAGTGCTCATCAATGAGATTGACCATCGCCAGCGGTACCTGGAAGAAGCGTTTTGCCAGGCGCGTTAAGCGGTCAAACGCCGGGGAACTGTCGATCTCAAGCAGGCCTGATTCACGAAGCGAGTTGAGTCTGTCTGTTTCATTTTCAGGGGTTGCAGGTGCTTTCATAATGTCTCCTGACGTAAAGCCTTACTAAAAGCGTAGCTTAAACAGAGACATTGTCAGTGTCCCCACATCCTGTTAAGCCGCTTACTATTCACGTCAATGCCTTATGACGATTAACGCAGCTAAGATTCATTTCCGGATGGCGCGGCAATGTGCTCGTCCGACACCCGGGCGCTGGTACGGTTTCGCCCCGCTTTTTTGGAACGATAGAGATGATCGTCCGCTTCGGCCATGAGCTTGTTGAAGACCTCGGTCAACTGCCAGGCCTCGGCCTTCCCGCTTCCGAGGCCAATACTGACCGTCAGAGAGAGCGTCTGATTCCGCCAGGTAAACGGATGGCTGGCAACGGTCGCGCGGATACGTTCGGCCAGTTCAAATCCGCGCTGCGCATCGCCAGAGTTCACCACCACCGCGAACTCTTCACCGCCCATCCTCGCGACCATACCGTCTTCGCCAACAACCTGCTGAACCTGACGGGCAAACGACGCCAGCACGCGGTCGCCGCACTCGTGGCCGTAGTTATCGTTAATGCTTTTAAAGTAATCAATATCCAGCAGCATGACGGTCAGAAAACGGGAATGCCGGTACGTCTCTTCCTGTTTTAACGCCTCATAGAGCCCGGAACGCGAATAGACGTGCGTGAGAAAGTCATAATCCGCCCTCAGTGAAACCTGGCGGATGAGGGAATTAATGGCTGCCATGCTGACGGATACCATCACCGGACAGATCGCCATCGTGGCAATGCCCAGCCGGACTGAAAACATCATTGGCGTCGTAAAGGGCGTCGCCACGGCAATATTAATAATCGCGTTGGCGACAAGAATGATTTCAGTCGCGCCGGTAATAAACGTCAGCAGACAGGTCGCGGGCAATGGGTAGCGAACCGCACACCAGATAAGCGCCGGTAGCGGAAAACAGAGGCTGCCCGCGCCGCCGATCGCCACCGACGCGGCCACCGAGACGATCAGCGCAATCACCGGCAGCAGTCTCTCCAGACGTAACCTGAGCGCGTCCCCGGGCATACGCAACGTGAGCATACAGGGCACTACCAGCACGCCGGTTGAGAACTGTTCGCTGAACCAGTCGGCAAACAGCGGCCAGAAGGTGTTACGGTCAATCCCGACCGAGCCCAGCGCGCCGAGCAAGGCGCACAGCAGCGCGGCAATCAGGCAGTAGTTAAACAGGCGCAATGCGTTAAGCGGATCGGGGGTTTTCTTCATCAACCGCCTGTCACGCTGAATCAGCACGGCCACAACGACGATGAAGACCATGTTCGACAGGTTGATCGTCACGGAGGCGATACCCCAGCTCGTCGTCACCGCGTCGTACAGCAGCATGGCGACGTAGGATACCGCGTAGTAATGCAGGCGATTCAGGTAAACATAGCGGGCAAAGATCCCTGCCATTACGCCATTTAGCGGCCAGAACAGCGACAAGGCCTCCACGAGACGCAATTCCGCACCCACAAAATAAAATAAGGTGGTGAGAATAAAGATCGTCGCGGCATTTCGCAGCGGCGTGTCGGGCTGGAACGGCCTGAAAGCGGTAAGGGCAGATCGCATCAAATATCATTCCATGTGATGGCTTATGGCAATAATTGCGGTCGTCAGCATGATCGGGGCTCACTTGGGATGCATCTATAACACAAATATAACGGGAGCATAACTCGTCAAATTTAGGCGTTCATTTGCAGTACCAGCCAGTGATGAATAACGCTGACGATATAATACCGTTGCTGCGCGGTGAGCGTGACGCCCTGCGGAATATTATGCCATTTTTCCAGACAGCCCCGACAGCAGGTGGCGGTGGCATGCTGGGCGATAAATACCGGGTGACCTCGCATCGGCGTCTGCTTGCCGTCGTTTACGGGGTGAGCGGGCGCAAGCCGCTTTTCAATAAAATCAGCGGCGTGCTGGTCAATGGTTTCGGGACCTTTGTCCCAGCAGTACCGTCGTTCCTTCTCGCCTAAGCGAAAGCGCGAGCGAAATGTCGATCCCGCCAGGCGGGAAAAAAGAGGATCCAGATCGGACATCAGTATACCGAACGTCCCAGACGCTGGGTCAGTTTCTCCAGAACCGCCACGCCTGCAAGCGAATTTCCCGTTTCATCCAGCTCCGGGCTCCACACGGCTATCGCCATTTCATGGGGCACGATCGCCACCACTCCGCCGCCAACGCCGGATTTAGCCGGAAGCCCAACCCGCCAGGCAAACTCACCGGCGTTTTGATACATCCCGCTGGTCGCCATCAGGGCGTTTACCTGGCGCGCCTGCAGCGGAGAAACGACCTCCTGATCGAGATGCGGCGCGTGCCCCTGGTGTGCCAGGAACAGGAACGTCTGGGCCAGCTCAACGCAGCTCATTTTCAGCGCGCAGTAGTGGAAGTAGTTTTGCAGCACCGTCGCCACGTCGTTATGGAAATTGCCGAAGGATTTCATCAGCCACGCGATGGCCGCGTTACGGGCGGAGTGTTCAAACTCCGAGCGGGCAACAACCGGGTCGTAGGCTATATCGTCCACGCCCGAGAGCTGGCGAACGATCTCAAGCATGCGCTGGCGCGGCGCGCTGAGGCGGCTTTGCAGCATATCGCACACCACCAGCGCCCCGGCGTTAATAAAGGGGTTTCGCGGTTTACCCTGTTCAATTTCGAGCTGAAGCAGGGAGTTAAACGGCTGGCCGGACGGATCTTTGCCCACGCGCTGCCAGATCTCTTCCTCTTCATACTGGCGCATCGCCGCAACCAGGCTCAGCACTTTCGAAATGGACTGAATGGAAAAACGTTCAGTGGCATCGCCTGCCTGGAACCGCTGTCCGTCGATGGTACAGATAGCAATTCCCAGCTTGTTCCCGCTCACCGAGGCAAGGGCCGGAATATAGTCGGCAACCTTCCCCTTTCCAATTAACGGACGAACCTGCGCCAGAATCTCGTCCAACATTTCATTATGGATGACCGCAGCCACACTTTGCTCCTTGCCCTCAGGCTAAAACGGGCTGCGAGTATAACAGAGGCTAATGTATTGCGTCAGGCGCTAAGACGAAAACGCGAAACGGCCTTCAACAAAAGATCGGATTGCTTTTGCAGGCGTTCGGACGCGTCCGACGCGCCAGCGACCAGCAGATCCGTCTGACGGGAAACCTGATTCAGCGCCTGAAGCTGGCGCGTCATCTGATGAATACTGTCTCCCTGACTGAGCGTGGCGGTTGAGATCTCATTCAGTAAACTGCTTAAATTTCCCACCAGACCGGTGACCTGCTGCAGATTCTCTTCCATGAGATTAACGGCGCGGGAGCCGTCCTCAATGCCCTGCAGCGAGCGGTTAATCAGCTCCTGAATGGTCTGCGTCGAGTGGCTGCTCTTTCTGGCCAAAAGCCCAACTTCCCGGGCGACGACGGCGAACCCTCGCCCCTGGTTTCCGGCATGGGCCGCCTCAATGGCGGCATTCAGCGCCAGAATGTTTGTCTGAAACGCCACGCTGTCGATCATCGCCACGATCCCGCGCATCTCGGACGATCGGTCGACGATCGCCTGCATGGACGCGTTAACGGTCGACATCATCTGGTCGCCCCCTACGGCGGCCTGGCGCGCTTCATCGGCCCGCGTGCTGGCGAGCCTGGCATAGCCGGTATTCCCTTCTACATGGCTTTCCAGCGCCGCGATATGCGCCGTCACGTCCTCCAGCTCTTTCGCCTGGCGTGCCGACTGCTGATACAGCTTCTGGTTACCCTCCGCCAGGGATCCAATATTTTCCACCATGGTGGCAGTGGCATGGCTGACCTGCGTTACCAGCTGCTGGAGACCCTGCTGCATCGTCGCAATACTGTCGCTAAGCTGCCCTATCTCCCGGTTGAAGCGCATGACGTTCGGCGGCGTGCCGGAGAGATCCCCTGCCGCCAGGCGGTTAATATGCGCAATGAGGCGACGCAGCGGCGTAATCACCCACCGGGACATGCCGAACCAGACGGCAACCGCGATGGCGAGCAGCAGCACCGGCGCAAGCAGGAATAGCGTTTGCAGGCCGGAGAGCTGCGCCATTAAGCTCTGACGCCCCTGCATGGCCTGCTTTTCGCTTGCCTGCTGATAGCGCGCGTAGTTGTCGTTAAAATCGGACTGAAACGCCTGAGACGGCACGGCAAAGAAGGCGTCAATCGTGTTGGTTTTGAGAAGCCCTTCGGCCTGCTCTTCGATCGCGCCGTAGAAAAGCTGATAGCTGTTCACCAGGGCGTCGTCTTTCGGCGGATTCAGCGCCAGCCAGGCCTTCCACGCCTGCTGTGAAACCGCCAGCGCCTTTTGCGCATCATCCATCAGGCTATGCCAGCTTCCGTCGGATCCGGTCTCTTTATCCTGCATAAACCAGACGCCGGCGCGGTTAAGCAGATCGCTTGCCGCCAGCAGGGAGACGCGGGCCAGATCCAGCTTGCTCTGCTGCTGCCAGGCCAGCAGGTTTTGCTGCTCGTTGCGCTGGGCTTCGTTCAGGGAGGCGTTAAGCAGGAAGGATGAGGAGAGCTGCAGCGCGGAGAAAAGGCCAATAATACAAAAGATGCCCGTCAACAGGCCAAAGCGACGAGGGGTAAGACGCTGCGCAATACGGCGAAAAATTTGCGTTAGGTTCATAATTAGCTTCATTAACAATGCGTTAGACGCGTGCGAGTCTACGAAATGAAAATGACAGAACCATTGCAGAATAATGACAGCGGCCCTCGCGATGAGGGCCGACATGACGGGATTACACGCGATCCTTCCACACCGTCTGCACGTTGCAGAACTCGTGCAATCCAAAGTGGGAAAGCTCGCGGCCAAAGCCGCTTTTCTTCACGCCCCCGAAGGCCACGCGCGCATCGCTGGCGCTATAGCCGTTGATAAACACCCCGCCGCACTCCAGTTCGCGAGAGAAGGTATCCGCAAGCGCAGCGTCAGCGGTAAAGACGGTGGCGGACAGGCCAAAGTCGCTGTCGTTGGCAAGCGTCAGGGCGTGCGCCGCGTCTTTCGCGACGGTAATGGCCGCGACCGGACCAAACAGCTCCTGGCGGAACGCCGTCATCGATGGGGTGACGTTCGTCAGGACGGTTGGCGCGTAATAATTGCCGTCGCCGCTGATTTTCTCTCCGCCCAGCAGCAGCGTTGCCCCTTCCGACAGGGTGGCCTGCACCTGCTGATGCAGTTCATCGCGCAGGTCAAAACGCGCCATCGGACCCAGGTAGTTTTCTTCCTGGTCAGGCGCGCCCAGCTTCAGCGCAGCAACGGCCTCGACAAAGCGCTGGGTAAAGGTCTCGGCGATACCCTCTTCGACGATAAAACGTTTCGCCGCCGCGCAAACCTGCCCGGTATTCTGGTAGCGCCCCGCTACCGCGGCCTTCACGGCAAGATCCAGGTCGGCATCGTTAAGCACGACAAACGGGTCGGAGCCGCCCAGCTCCAGAACGCATTTTTTCAGCGCGGCCCCTGCCTGGGCGCCAATCGCCGCACCGGCTCGGACGCTGCCGGTAACGGTTACCGCCGCAATACGGGGATCGGTAATCGCCTGGCTGACGCCGTCGTTGGTGGCGTTCACCCAGCCGAACACGCCTTCCGGAAAACCCGCATCCGCGAAGATCTGCCCGATAAGCTCAGCAGAGCCGAGCACGTTGGGCGCATGTTTGAGCAGATAGCTGTTCCCGGCCAGCAGGATCGGCACCGCGCCGCGCAGCACCTGCCAGAGCGGGAAGTTCCACGGCATCACGGCGAGGATCGGCCCCAGGGGACGGTATTCAATGACCGCGTTCTGGTTTTCCACCAGCGTAGGCTCCGCGCGCAGCATCGTCGGGCCGTGTTCGGCGTACCAGTCGCACAGACCGGCGGATTTTGCCACCTCAGCCCGCGCCTGTAGGATGGGTTTGCCCATTTCACGGGAGATCGTCTGCGCCATCTCTTCCGCGCGGTTTCGCAGCGCGGCGCCGAGATCCCGCAGCTTCTGCGCCCGGTGGGACACGCTTTCGCGTCGCCACTGGCGATAGCCTGAGTCAGACAGAGAAATCGCGCGTTCAACCTCTTCCGGCGTCGCCCACGGATACGCTGCGATCGTTTCACCCGTAGCCGGGTTAACAGAGAGGGCATGTGTAGCAGATGAATATTTCATGATGTTCTCCACGCATTTCGGTTGATTCATTGTGGCCCACTCTGCTATTTCTTAAAAATGAATAATACTGACCACCTTATTCACGAAACGAGAATGCTATGGACCTAACCCAGCTTGAAATGTTTAACGCCGTCGCGCTGACGGGCAGCATCACCCAGGCGGCGCAGAAGGTGCACCGCGTCCCCTCAAACCTGACGACCCGCATCCGCCAGCTGGAAGCCGATCTTGGCGTGGAGCTGTTTATCCGTGAAAACCAGCGTTTGCGCTTATCGCCCGCCGGGCATAACTTCCTGCGCTACAGCAGGCAGATCCTGGCGCTGGTGGATGAAGCGCGGATGGTCGTCGCGGGTGACGAGCCGCAGGGGTTATTTGCCCTCGGCGCGCTGGAAAGTACCGCCGCCGTGCGTATTCCTGAAACGCTGGCGCAGTTTAACCAGCGCTATCCGCGCATCCAGTTTGCCCTTTCTACCGGGCCATCCGGGACGATGATTGACGGCGTGCTGGAGGGAACCCTAAGCGCCGCCTTTGTCGATGGGCCGCTGTCGCACCCTGAGCTGGAGGGGATGCCGGTCTACAGAGAAGAGATGATGCTGGTCACGCCCGCCGGACAGGCGGAAATCTCACGCGCCGCACAGGTCAGCGGCAGCGATGTTTACGCCTTTCGCGCCAACTGCTCGTATCGCCGACACCTGGAGAGCTGGTTTCATGCGGACAGAGCCACGCCCGGCCGCATTCATGAGATGGAGTCCTACCACGGCATGCTCGCCTGCGTCATTGCGGGGGCGGGCATCGCTCTGATGCCGCGCTCGATGCTGGAGAGTATGCCGGGACATCATCAGGTTGAGGCATGGCCGCTGGCAGAAAACTGGCGCTGGCTCACCACCTGGCTGGTGTGGCGACGCGGGGCAATGACTCGCCAGCTCGAAGCCTTTATAGCGCTGCTAAACGAACGTCTTCAACCAGCGCCTTCTCCATAAACAGGCTGAGCGGATCGTCAACATACGGGGCAAATGCCGGACGCAAATCGTACCCGCACTGCGCGTAAAGACGCACCGCGGCGGGTTGTTTGATCCCCGTTTCAAGCCGTACCGTGTGGCAATGACGGCTCAGGGCTTCATCTTCCAGAGCGGCCAGCAGCGTCTCCCCCAGATGCTGCCCGCGATGGGCCGGATCGATATACACCCGCTTCATCTCCCCCGTGCCGTCACCGTTGAGCACGATGGCTCCACAGCCCACGGCCTGCAGCTGCTGGTCACGAATAACCATCAGGATAAGGGAGGTTTCCGGCAGCGCGGCGAGGTCGAGAAGATGATTACTTTCGGCGGGATAAAGCTCGCTCTGATAGCGGTCGAGCGCCGCGATCAGCTTGAGAATGTCCGGGTGACGGGCAGATTCAGAGGTAATGGAATACATGGCAGGCTCCTTGCTTTTTATGAGGCTAAATTTCAACATAGCGCAGGCCTGCCAGGGTGCTTCATAGTATTAACTTATGTCATGACGCCAGCGTCAACTGGACATCTAACGCCCTCAACCCGGCCTGTGTCGCTTCGTCCAGCCTGCTGTCCGTGACGATATCCGTCAGGGTATTAAGATGCGCCACGTTAAACAACGACCAGGCTCCGTACTTGGAACTGTCCGCCAGCAGCACGCGACGTTTAGCATTGGCAATCAGATCCCGCTTTAAGGCAGCCTTCTCTTCCGTTGGTGAGGTAATGCCGCGGGTGATATCCCATCCGTTACAGCTAACGAAAGCCACATCTGGCCACACGTTCTGCAGCAAGCGACGCCCGTGCTCACCGATGCAGGACTGACTTGAATCATCAATACGCCCGCCAATTATCGTCACTTCAATCTGACGGAATTCCGAGAGAAACAGCGCGATGTGCAAGTCGCTGGTGATGACGCGAAGCGGCAGATGCGTAATTTGGCGAGCGAGTTCAATCATCGTGGTGCCAGCATCGAGCACAATGGCGTCGCCCGCTTTAACAAAGCTTGCCGCCGCGCTGGCGATGGCGTGTTTTTCTGCCAGACTGCGCTGCATTTTTTCATGCGTTGTGGGCTGGGAAGGAATAAACCGGTTAAGGGTAACGCCGCCATGGGTGCGGCTAATGACACCTTCCTGATCGAGCTTTATCAAATCCCTGCGGATCGTCGCCGGAGAGGCATCGGTAATTGCCACCAGCTGATCCACCGTCACCAGATTGTGCCCTTTCAGGTAATCCATTATCTGCTCTAACCGGTTATATCCCTTCATATCATTCCCGTGTAATTTGCATAGCCAACTGGATAGACACCGTCATGCTCTCAGACTTCGCTTTGCCGGTCCAGGCAATATCGAATGCGGTACCGTGGTCCGCAGAGGTACGGATAAACGGCAAGCCGGCGGTGATATTCACCCCGTCATAAAAGCCGAGTAATTTTAGCGGAATATGCCCCTGATCGTGATACATCGCAACGACCATGTCATACATTCCTTCGTGGCATTGCATAAATACCGTATCCGGTGGACACGGTCCGGTGACGTTTAACCCCTGCGCTTTCATCGCGTCGATAGCCGGGCCGACAATCTTGATCTCTTCATCGCCAAACAGGCCGTTTTCACCCGCATGCGGGTTAACGCCGGCAACCGCAATGCGCGGTTGTTGAAAGCCGACGCGTTTCAGGAATCTATCCGCAATCCCAATCACGGTTTTTACCCGATCCTGATTGAGCGTATCAAGGAATTTGCGCAACGCAATGTGGGTCGTGATGTGAATCACCTTCAGTTTGTCCGTATACAGCACCATGGCGTAATCTTTGCTGTCGGTCAGATGCGCCAGCAGCTCGGTATGACCCGGATAGAGATGCCCGGCCAGGTGCAGCGCCTCTTTATTCAGGGGAGCCGTTGCAATCGCCTTCACCTCACCCGCCATCGCCAGTTCGGTAGCACGCTTCACGCAACGATAAGCCAGATCCCCGGCCTCAGCCTGAACGATACCCGGCTTCAGTGCATCAGGATCGGCCAGCGGTTCATCAAGCACGTTAATCACGCCAGCGGCAAAGCGCGCGCCGCTGACCGTGTCGATAGTGCGGATATCCGCCTGCCCGGTGATTCCTTTCTCAAGCACCCGCTGCAGCGTTCTGGCGCAGCCCACAACCACCACAGGCGCCCCTGACAACTCACCCTCGGTGAGGGATTTGATGATGATTTCCGGGCCAATGCCAGCCGGGTCACCCATGGTTACAGCAATAATTTTAGTCACTCAGTCTCTCCTCGATAAAATGCAACACCTCAAGCAGCGTCTCTTCGTTTCCGAAGCCCCCTGCTTTGGTCATTACCGGCTGCTGCCAGCCACAACCCAGAAATTTTCCGACTGGCACGCACTGTGCGACGCACCCGGTAATCTCAAACCCCCGAGCGTCCAGTGCCCTCGCGACAGCCATCGCCACGTCGCCACCGGAGACGTACAGCGCGTCAGGCGTCTGCGCCGCCAGCACCTGTCGGGTCAGTTCGCCTAAAAACGTACAAATTTTTTCGCCCAGGCCTGCGCGGGTGACGCGATACTGCTGGCAGAGTTGCTCGACCTGATGCCGGGCCTCGTGGCCCGCACAGGTATGCACAATGCAGTGATGGCCAGACTGAAGTACCTGCGCAATCTGTTCGAGATACCGGGACGTGTCTCCGCGCAGCGCGTCATTCACATCAATGAGTACCGACGAGACGTCCGCCTGGCTTACCGCCAGTGCAATCTGTCGTTGCGCGATCTCACTCATCGAGCCGACGGCGGCCAGCAGTTGTTTACGCCGGACCGGGGCCAGATGACGGGCCAGCGCATCGCATAATCCAGCAGAGCCCACCAGCAGCGGCGTCTGTGAGCAGGCCAACGCGGCATCGATAATGGCGTCCATCTCCTCATCGGTGTGCGCATCCACGATGAGCCATTCCGTTCCTCGGGCAAGTTCGGCAGTGAGCGTTTTCACGGTCACGCTTTTAGCGCTCACCCCGGTAAACAGGTCAGCAATAGCGGCAGACGGGACAGGCGTTTTGGGATCGCTGGCAAATTCGGTTTCATCCACCGGAACGCCGTTTACCAGACACCTGCCGAACCGCGTGATCCGCCCTGCTGACGGGTATGCCGGCGCCACGATCACCTGCCGCCTGCCGCTTAATGCCTTAAGAACCTGAGATTCGGCTCCTGCGTTGCCGCGCAGCGTGGAATCCATCTTTTTAATGAGCCAGCGGGCATCCGCGATTTCAGCCCCAAGTGCGGCCACCCTTTCGGCCGCCTCCGATGCCTTCAGCGCCCGGGAATCGGTGTTAACAATCAGCACATCGCTCGCCTGGGTAAACGGTGTATGAAACGCCACAATGACTTTTTTGCCGCACAGCGCCAGGCTGACACCGGCATCATTTGCGCCGGTAAAGTCATCGGCGACGACCACGACCTCTCTGTTCACATTGCTCACTTTCATCCCCACTTCGGGTTAGCCTTTCCCGTTAATGATTATATTCAATCATGATTGATTATATGTGAGCAATATCAAGTTAATCAGTTTGCGAATAAATTATAAATTTAGCCACACGATGACCATGAAGCGTCTTGCTTGAGCGAAATCAATCATAGATACAGAGACAGGAGAAAAGCGTGGTTACGATCAACAGCACCCTGATTAGCGGGGCGAATGCCATCGCCGCCATCAGGCCATTACTTACTGATAAAACGCAGATCCTGCTGGTAACGGACGGCAATATTGCGCGTCTGGAGGCAGCAAAGCAGATCCGCGCGATCCTCGAAGAGGACCAGCGCGGCGTCACGATTATCGACAATGTCCCGCCTGAGCCCACCCATCACGACGTGAACCAGCTGCTCTCGACGTTAAAGGGAACGTTTGGGCTGGTCGTCGGCCTCGGCGGTGGTAGCGTACTGGATGTAGCCAAACTGCTTTCAGTACTTTGTCACCCGCTTTCTCCGGGGCTGGACAACCTGCTCGCGGGCATAAAACCGGTGGCACGCATCGCGTCACTGCTGATCCCGGCCACTGCAGGAACCGGATCGGAAGCGACGCCGAATGCCATTCTGGCCATACCGGAGCAAAGCACGAAAGTGGGCATCATCTCCTCCGTCCTGCTGCCCGATTACGTCGCCCTGCTGCCGGAGCTGACGACCAGCATGCCCGCACACATTGCCTCATCCACCGGGATTGATGCCCTGTGCCATCTGATTGAGTGTTTCACCTCAACGGTCGCTAATCCGATTAGCGATAACGCCGCGCTGATGGGCCTGTCTAAGCTGCTCAACAACATTGAAACGGCCTGCGCCGAACCGGGCAATCTGCTGGCGAAACTGGAGATGCTGTGGGCGTCTTACTACGGCGGGGTCGCCATTGCACATGCTGGCACGCACCTGGTTCACGCCCTGTCCTACCCGCTCGGCGGCAAATATCACCTGCCTCACGGGGTGGCCAACGCGATTCTGCTGGCGCCCTGCATGCGCGTGGTTCGTCCCCACTGCGTGACGAAATTTGCGCAAGTCTGGGATTTGGTGCCCGGCGCGAATACGTCGCTGTCAGACGAAGAAAAATCCCACGCGCTGGTGGAGTACTTTGCCGCGCTGGTTCGCAGACTCAACCTGCCGGATAACCTGGAGACACTGGGCGTACCGCGTGAAGATATCGCCTCCCTCAGTGATGCGGCCCTTAACGTTAAGCGGCTCATGAACAATGCACCCTGTCAGGTTAATCACGACGAGGTGCAGGCGATTTACCGGACACTGTTTCCCCAACATTAATAGCCAAGGAGTGTGTAATGCGTAACAACATCAGGGGCGTGCTAACGGCCGTTGTAACCCCCTTTGACATGGAAGGCGCGCTGAACCTGTCGGGCCTGAAACGACAGATCAATCGTCAACTCAGTGCTGGCAACGGCATCTTCTGCGGCGGCACAAACGGCGAGTTCTTCGTGCTTAACGAAGAAGAAAAAATCGCCGTCACCCGCACCTGCGTGGAAACGGTGGCCGGGCGCGCACCGGTCGTGGCGCACATTGGGGAAATTTCGACCCGCGAAACCATCCGTCTGGGGAAACAGATCGCCTCGCTGGGCGTCGATGCCGTTTCCGTCATTACCCCTTACTTCGTTCCGCTGAAACAGTCTGAACTGGTCGCGCACTACACCGCTATCGCCGACGCGCTAGCCGTACCGGTATTTCTGTACAACATTCCAGCGCGTACCGGCAATACCATTGAACCCGCTACCGCACGCGCGCTGGCCGAACATCCCAACATCGTCGGTATTAAAGACAGTGCCGGGAGCTATGAAAGCCTGAGTGGATTCCTTAATGCGGTGAGGGACATGGATGGATTCGACGTGCTCAACGGCCCAGATTCGCTTATCCACCAGGGCTTCGTCGACGGATGTTCGGCCTGCATTTCCGGGCTGGCAAACGTGGCGCCGACGGCCATCAACGCTATCTGGTCACGCTTTAACGCGGGGGATATTGACGGTTCCCGCCTCGCGCAGGAGAGCGTCACCCAACTGCGCACCGAGCTGTACAACGTGGCGTTTTCCCCTGCCGCAGTCAAAAAAGCACTGCAAATCATGGGGGAAGACGTCGGTGAGAGTCGATATGCCGTGGCATTTAGCGAGCAGCAGTGCCAACAGATACGCCGAATAGTGACAACGTCACTTAACTAAACGACGTTGGTTTCGTCAATAAGAATACCGGGTACCTGAGGTGCCCAGGATTCACTCGCCCTGAAGAGAGGCAAAGATGAATAATTTTACCGCTGAAGATACCCTAATCATTGTGGGCATTGTTATTGCTTACATCCTTTTCACCACCTGGCTGACCTTCCGGATCCGCAGTAAAAATTCCGGCGATTTTATGGAAGGCTCCCGCGCGATGCCGGCGTTTATTGTCGGGATCCTGCTGATGTCCGAGTATATCGGCGCTAAATCCACCATCGGCACCGCACAGGCGGCGTTTGAAGACGGCTTTGCCGCGTCATGGTCGGTCATCGGGGCCGCGATTGGCTTCCCGCTCTTTGGCCTGTTACTGGTAAAACGCATCTACAACACCGGGAAAATCACTATCTCTGGTGCGATTGCTGAAAAATACGGTAACAGCACCAAAAACATTATCTCTGTCATCATGATTTACGCCCTGCTGCTGGTTAACGTGGGGAATTACGTCAGCGGCGCAGCGGCTATTTCCACCGTACTGAAAGTCAACCTGCCCGTTGCCGCCTTCATTACGGCCATCGTCAGTACCTTCTACTTCGCCTTTGGCGGCATGAAGGGGGTAGCCTGGGTGACCGTACTGCACAGCGCGCTGAAATACTTTGGTATCCTCGCTATCATGGGCTTTGCGCTCTCCAAAACCGGCGGCTTTACGCCAATGATTGAAAACATGCCGGCCTTCTACTGGACCTGGGACGGTAACATCGGTGCGTCGACCATTTTCGCCTGGCTCATCGGCACCATTGGCTCTATCTTCTGTACCCAGTTTGTAATCCAGGCAATCTCCTCCACCAAAGACGTGAAATCGGCCAAACGCTCTACCTGGGTCGCCTTCTTCTTCTGCCTGCCGATTGCGCTGGCCATTGCGGTGATTGGGGTGGCGGCAAAATACCTGCACCCGGAAATTAACAGCCTGTATGCAATGCCGATTTTCCTGCAGGACATGAACCCGTGGCTGGCCGGCCTGGTCACCACCTCTCTGGTGGCGTCTATTTTCGTCAGCGTCAGTACCGTGGCGCTGGCTATCGCCTCCCTGGTGGTAAAAGACTTTTACGTGCCGATGCGCAACCCAACGCCCGATCAGGAGTTTAAGGCCACCCGCTGGATCTCCCTGCTGATTGGTTTCCTGCCGCTGATTTTTGTTCTGCTGGTACCTGAAGTCCTGAAGCTCTCGTTCTTTACCCGCGCCATTCGCCTTTCGATTTCCGTGGTGGCCGTTATTGCGTTTTACGCGCCGTTCTTCCGCAGCACCCGCGGTGCCAATGCGGGCCTGATTGGCGCCTGCGTCGTCACCTCCGTCTGGTATCTGCTGGGCGATCCTTTCGGCATCAACAATATGTACATTGCCTTGCTGACCCCTGCCGTCATCATGGCGATCGACCGCCTCATTCCGGGAAAAGCGCAGGGTAAAGCACCAACCCCCGCTCAAAATAATGGAGTCTGATATGTCTGTAACCGTAACCCGCGACGGGATTGTTCGACCACAACAGGATGCGCACGTGCAAACCGCCATGCTGCCCTCCTCTTGCCCACAAAACCACGCGGCGAATCTGCTGCCGCTGCCGGATGGCTCGCTGATGTGCGTCTGGTTTGGCGGCACTCAGGAAGGCATTGCCGATATCTCCGTGTGGGGATCACGCCTGGCACCGGGCAGCCAGCAGTGGAGTGATGCGGTAAAACTGTCGGACGATGCCACACGTTCCGAACAGAACCCGGTTCTGTTCCTGGCCCCGGACAACGTCCTGTGGCTGCTGTGGACCGCGCAGATCTCAGGTAATCAGGATACGGCTATCGTTCGCTATCGCCAGTCCCGGGATCTGGGGAAAACCTGGGGGGAGATCGCTACCCTGCTCGATAAACCGGGCACGTTTATCCGTCAGCCGATTGTAGTGGTGGATAACGGTAACTGGCTGCTCCCGGTGTTTTATTGCCGTACCCAACCAGGTGAGAAATGGGTCGGCAACGACGATATCAGCGCGGTAAAAATATCCGGGGACGGCGGCAAAACGTGGCGCGATGTTGAAGTACCGGAAAGCCTCGGCTGCGTACATATGAATATTACCCGCCTGCTCAACGGCACACTGGTCGCCCTGTTCCGCAGCCGCTGGGCAGACAATATCTATTACAGCCAGTCAACGGATAACGGCGAAAGCTGGTCCGTACCGGAGCCCACGGAGCTCCCTAATAATAACTCCTCTATCCAGGTGACCACGCTTGCGGGCGGTGAACTCGCGCTGGTCTTTAACCCCATGAGCGCCGCCGGGGCGCGGGAACGTCGCGCCTCGTTATACGATGAAATTGACGATGGTGATGACCGCAAGGAGCCGGTTGTTACCCACGGTCGGACGGCCTTCTGGGGCGCACCGCGGGCGCCGATGACCGTCGCCATTTCGCCTGACGGCGGAAAAACCTGGCCGTGGCAGCGTCATCTGGACGAGGGGGATGGTTACTGCATGACCAACAACTCTCTGGAAAAGCTGAACCGCGAATTCTCCTATCCCAGCATCAAACAGGGGCCCGATGGCGCGCTTCATATCGCGTACACCTACTTCCGCCAGGCCATCAAATATGTGCGGGTGACCCCGGAATGGGTTAAGGAGTCCATATGATTATCGGTCATCTCAACGCCCTGCCGCTGGCAGGGCTTCCGTCGGCGTTGTACGCCCTGCTATCCCGTCCGGACTGCACGCTGCAGGCGCTCAGCGAACGCGATGACGGGCGCTGGCAGCCGGAAAATGCAACCTGGTTTTGCCAGATTGGTCCGGCGCAGACGCAGCCACGTGCAGATCGGCATACGGAGTACCATCGCCAGTGGGCCGATATTCAGGTTGTGCTGGCAGGAGAAGAACATATTTATGCTGGCGCACGCCCCACTGGCAAGCCGGAGGACGAAGAGCGTAAGCCGGATCTCTTTATTACTTCACCTGCTGAACACAGCGTGAGGATCCGTCTTAACGCAGGAGACTTTGCGGTCTTTTGTCCTGGAGAACCCCACCAGGCGCTGTGCGCCGCAGAGGCGCCGCTGACCGTTCGCAAAGCGGTATTTAAAATTCCCCGAGCGATGCTGGAGGTCTGACATGCGTCACGCCGTCGTCACCGGGGCCAGCTCCGGAATTGGTGAGGCCATCGTCAAGCGTTTACTGGCGGAAGGCTGGCAGGTCACCGGGCTCAGCCGCCGGGCAGTGATGCTGAATGCCCCTGGCTTCACGAGCCTGCGCGTGGATATCAGCGATCCTGCTGCGCTGTGCAGCGCCCTGCAAACCATCGCGACGCCCCAGGCGGTGATCCATGCTGCAGGGATGATGGCCGCTGCGCCCCTGGGCCAGCTCGAAAGCGATGTGAGCACCTCACTGTGGCAACTCCACGTCCGGGCCTGTGAGGCGTTGTTTAACCATTTTGCGCCCGCAATGGCCGCAGGTGGACGGTTTGTGGCGATTGGCAGCAGAACCTCTCGCGGTGCAGCAGGACGATCGCAGTACGTTGCCACCAAAGCAGCGATGGTAGGGATGGTCAGAAGCTGGGCGGCGGAACTGGCCCCGCGCGGGATCACCGCTAACGTGGTCGCGCCAGGGGCTACCCAAACGCCGATGCTCAGCGCACCGGGGAGAGAAACCTCGCCGCCGAAGTGTCCGCCAATCGGACGTCTGATCGCCCCAGAGGAGGTGGCGGGGTTGGTGAATTTCTTACTTAGCAATGAAGCCGCCGCTATCACCGGTCAGGAGATGGTGATATGCGGCGGCGCCTCACTCGGCTAGCGCAGGAAAACGCGCCCTTTCAGATACAGGGTGGCCTGACCGCCGATCAGCACGCGATCGCCCTTCAGCTCGCAGCGCAGATCCCCGCCACGGTAGGACACCTGGCGGGCGCTGAGTGACGTTTTTCCCAGCTTTTCGCTCCAGTAGGGGATCAGCATGCTGTGGGCGGAGCCGGTGACCGGATCTTCCGGCACCCCTTCGCCGGGGCAGAAAAAGCGGCTGACGAAGTCATATTCTTCTCCAGGCGCCGTCACGCAGACCATTTTATCCAGCGGAAGCATCGCCCCAATATCCGGCGTTAACGCCTCCACCTGCCGCTGGCTCTCCAGCACCACCATGTAATCGCGTCCAACGCGCACCTCTTTGGCGTCCGTGATGCCCAGCGCGCTAAACAGCACCTCGGGCGGATTATCCACGACCTCCGTCGACCAGGCCGGGAAATTCAGCGTCAGCCAGTCGCCGCTGCGTTTTACCGTCAGCTCGCCCACGAAGCGGGTGGTGAAGGTGATTTCGGTATGCGGATAATCAAGATATTCAAAAATGACGTGTGATGCGGCAAGGGTGGCATGGCCGCAAAGGTTAATTTCATCCCGCGTGGTGAACCAGCGCAGCTCAAACCCACCGTCCGTTCGCACGAAGAAGGCGGTCTCGGACTGATTATGCTGCTGCGCCATTTTAAGGAGCGTCTCGTCCGGCAACCACGCTTCCAGAGGACATACCGCCGCGGCGTTGCCGCCAAACGTTTTGTCGCTAAAGGCATCCACCAGATAAAAATCAATTTTCTGCATTGTCTCTTCCTCTCTTGTTATGGGTATCTAGCGCAGAAAAACTGTGCCTTTCAGATAAAGTGTGGCCTGCCCGCTCATCAGCACGCGCGATCCTCTCAGCTCGCAGCGTATATCCCCCCCTCGTGCAGAAACCTGGCGGGCAAACATCGACGTTTTGCCCAGCTTTTCGCTCCAGTAGGGGATCAGCATCGTGTGCGCGGAGCCGGTGACCGGATCTTCCGGGACAGACACGCCCGGTGAGAAGAAGCGGCTGACAAAATCATATTCCCCCTCACCGCGCGCCGTCACGCTCACCTTATGCTCGCCCGGCGTCATTGCCGAAAAGTGAGGCGCAAGCGCCTCAACCTGCTCGCGGCTCTCCAGAACGATCGTCCAGGCGCGCCCTTTACGGGCTTCGACGTAGCGGCTGATACCCAGCGCCGAGAGCATCTCCGGCGGCGGTGTCTCTGTATGGGTTGGACACGCCGGGAAGTCCAGCGTCATCCACTCCCCCTCCCGGCTGACCGTCAGGCGGCCAGACGCGGTGTCGAAGTGGATCCGCGAATCCGGGTAATCCAGCTCGGTAAACAGAACGTGTGCGGCCGCCAGCGTGGCGTGACCGCAGAGATTGACTTCGGTGAGGGTGGTAAACCAGCGTAGCTCAATGCCCCCTTTACTGCAGACGAAAAAGGCCGTTTCTGACTGATTATGCTGCTGCGCCATTTTCAGCAAGGTCTCATTAGGTAACCACGCGTTCAGCGGGCAAACGGCTGCCGGGTTGCCGCCAAACGTGGTGTCGCTGAACGCATCGACCAGATAAAAATCAATATCCTGCATTGTCTTACCACCTGTTTTTATTGTGATGTTCTTTTATCTTCAACGAAAACCGCCTTCCCGGCTACCGCCTTCACAAGGTAAATATCGAGATCTGCATCACATAATGGTTGAGTTTTCGCCGTTTGCCGTTTTAAGATCGTCACCTCTTCTTTTCAGCAACGAATCTCCGACATCCCTATGACAACGAACACAGTTTCCCGCAGGGTTGCGTGGCTACGCGTGGTCACGCTGGCCATTGCCGCGTTTATTTTTAACACCACAGAATTTGTTCCGGTTGGGCTGTTGTCTGACATCGCTGAAAGTTTCCAGATGGAAACGGCTCAGGTGGGCATTATGTTGACCATCTACGCCTGGGTCGTGGCGCTGATGTCCTTACCTTTTATGCTGCTGACCAGCCAGATGGAGCGGCGTAAGCTGCTGATCGGCCTGTTTACCCTGTTCATCGGCAGCCACGTTCTGTCATTTATGGCGTGGAATTTTACGGTGCTGGTCATAAGCCGCATCGGCATTGCCTTTGCCCATGCGGTGTTCTGGTCGATCACCGCGTCGCTGGCAATCCGCCTGGCACCGGCAGGCAAACGCGCGCAGGCGCTGAGCCTGATTGCCACCGGTACCGCGCTGGCGATGGTGCTGGGCCTGCCGATTGGCCGCATCGTGGGGCAATACTTCGGCTGGCGTACCACCTTCTTTGCTATTGGTATGGGCGCGCTGGTGACGCTGGTGTGTCTGATTAAGCTGCTGCCCGCGCTGCCGAGCGAACATTCCGGCTCGCTGAAAAGCCTGCCGCTGCTGATGCGTCGCCCCGCGCTGCTGGGTATCTATCTGCTTACCGTCATTGTGGTGACCGCGCATTACACGGCGTACAGCTACATTGAACCGTTTGTGCAGGTGGTGGCGGGCTTTAGCGCCAACTTTGCCACCGTCCTGCTGCTGATCCTCGGCGGCGCGGGCATTATTGGCAGCGTGCTGTTCGGCAAGCTGGGTAACCGTCATGCCTCAGCGCTGGTGAGCTGTGCTATCGGCCTGCTGCTGGCCTGCCTGCTGCTGCTGATGCCCGCCGCAGGCAGCGAAAGCCATCTGGCGCTCCTCAGCCTGTTCTGGGGCGTGGCGATCATGATTATTGGTCTGGGCATGCAGGTGAAGGTGCTGGCGCTGGCGCCGGACGCGACGGACGTTGCCATGTCGCTGTTCTCGGGGATTTTCAATCTGGGCATTGGCGCGGGGGCGCTGGTGGGAAATCAGGTTATTCTGCACGTCTCGATGTCGGCGATTGGCTATCTGGGGGCTATTCCGGCCCTGGTGGCGCTGATCTGGTCGGTGCTTATCTTCCGCAAATGGCCGGTGGCGCTGGAGGAACAGGGGCAGCACGGGTGAGGAGCGTTTGTGCCGGGTGGCGGCTACGCCTGACCCGGCCTACAAAACCATTAGGTCTGCAATATTATTTTTGCGTTTCTGATTAATACCCCGCTTCCTCATCACCACCTAAATAATGGAACCTGTCATCAGTCATTTTAGACTGGCAAGTGTAGATACTGGTTCTGGTCGCTAGCGGCGTTGTAATTGACGAGGCATCGGTAATCTTACCGCAAGCTTTGGCTTTTTCATTAATCCATATATTCTGTTCTTTTTTCATGGCTGCTTTAACTGAATCAGGAAGATACTTCCAAAGTTCATTCAGACGACGATCGCTCTCATAATAAGCCATGCTGGCGTTATTTAATTTGTTGGTTAACTCAGCCTTTTCAAGCTCACTTTTATTCAGAGCCAGAACCGTCACACCCGCCATTGATTCAGAAATATAGTCTCTGTTGGCGTATTCATATGATACAGAAATATCTTTACCGTTGTCGGCTAAGGACAAAGAATACACAAAGTTATCCCACTGCACACTGTTGTTGAGAACCTTACCGCCACCGTTGGTTAGTCCTGTCAATTTATCCGGATTGGAGGCAACGTAGTTCATAATGTCTGCTGGCACAGCCAGTGATACTTTAGCCGTACAATCGCGTGTCATCTCGTCATTTTTATAAGGTTTTGTGGTGACATTTTCTAAAACAAGACTGATTTGATTCACTTTAGAAATGTAATCATTAAGCGGTTTGCCATAAAATCGAGAAGGCGTGGCAAGATAAGCTTGCTGTATTTTACTCACAGCATCATTTCTGATTTTGGATTGCGTTGCAAAAACAGCATCTTCACGACCGCATTTAAAATCAGGGGTAGAATCAAACAGGCCAGCATTGGCATTTAACGTAAAAATCAAAGTACTTAACGCAATGAGAGAATGTGTAGCACGCATAACTATATCCTGAGAAGAAATGAGTGCAGTACGTTACTTTAATCAGTAACACACGACAAGCAAAGGAGTCCTTTTTGAACCTAAAAATAAGGAAAACAAAGAACTTTCGGAATCGATTTATATTCACGATAAATATATAAGTAGGCCGGGTAAGGCGAAGCCGCCACCCGGCAATGAATTTAATGGTAAGTCTTAATAATCTCCAGCACGCCGTTAATAATAAACTGCACGCCCATACAGACCAGTAAGAAGCCCATCAGGCGGGAAATCGCCTCGATACCGCCCTTGCCTACCCAGCGCATAATGGCGCCGGAGCTGCGCAGCGATGCCCACACGATAATCCCGATAATCGCAAAAATCAGCGGCGGCGCAACCGTCAGCACCCAGTCCGGGAAGGTTGAGCTATCGCGCACCGTCGACGCGGAACTGATGATCATCGCGATGGTCCCGGGTCCCGCCGTGCTCGGCATGGCCAGCGGCACAAAGGCAATATTGGCGGACGGTTCGCTTTCCAGCTCCTCGGATTTGCTTTTGGCCTCCGGCGACTCATGCGCTTTTTGCGCCGGGAACAGCATGCGGAAACCGATAAAGGCGACGATCAGCCCCCCGGCGATACGCAGACCCGGAATGGAGATCCCGAAGGTATTCATCACCACCTGTCCGGCATAGTAGGCCACCATCATGATGGCAAACACATAGACGGAAGCCATCATCGACTGATGATTGCGCTCGGCGCTGTTCATATTCCCGGCCAGCCCAAGGAAAAGCGCCACCGTGGTTAACGGGTTCGCCAACGGCAGCAAGACCACCAGCCCAAGACTCACTGCTTTAATTAAATCCAACATAGTGCATCGTCGTCCTTATCCATATTCATCCCCGCAAGTATAGGGGGAAAGTGTGACGTTAGGCCATCCGCGCAACGTAACGATTATTTTCCTTCGGGAAAGATAACTGGTGGTTATCTATATGATTTTAAAGCGTTCAAAAAAAGTTCATGAAACGTTTTAGCAATTCGTGGCATCGGCCTATTCATTCAGTTGACTTATACTTGCCTGAGCAATAATATCTGCCGTGACTAACTACTTGCCAGGGCAACCATTGTGAAAAGCACCAGTGATATCTTTAACGACGTTGTTCCGCTGGGTCGTCTTATTCATATGGTCAATCAGAAAAAAGATCGCCTGCTCAATGACTACCTGTCACCGCTGGATATCACCGCAACACAGTTCAAAGTGCTGTGCTCCATTCGCTGCGAAGTGTGTATCACGCCGGTTGAGCTGAAAAAGGTGCTCTCTGTCGATCTGGGCGCGTTAACCCGCATGCTCGATCGTCTCGTCTGCAAAGGATGGATAGAACGAAGCCCTAACCCGAATGACAAACGCGGCGTACTGGTGAAGCTGACCAGCGATGGCGCGGCCATGTGCGAGCAATGTCATCAATTAGTAGGACAAACACTGCATCAGGAACTAACAAAAAACTTAACGGCAGATGAGGTGGCAACCCTTGAGCTTCTGCTTAAGAAAATACTGCCGTAAACAGAAAAAGAGGTATGACGATGTCCAGACGCAATACTGACGCTATCACCATTCATAGCATTTTGGACTGGATCGAGGATAACCTGGAATCGCCGCTCTCCCTTGAAAAAGTGTCAGAGCGTTCAGGTTACTCCAAATGGCACCTGCAACGGATGTTCAAAAAAGAGACCGGCCATTCACTAGGTCAATATATTCGCAGCCGCAAGCTGACGGAAATTGCCCAGAAACTGAAAGAAAGCAATGAGCCAATCCTTTATCTGGCGGAGCGCTACGGATTTGAATCGCAGCAAACCCTGACCCGTACGTTCAAGAACTATTTTGACGTGCCGCCTCATAAGTACCGAATCACCAGCGTGCCGGGCGAATCCCGATACCTGTATCCGTTAAAACACTGTAGTTAATTATCGCCTGTCACAGACGTAACCGAGGAAATCATGAAAGTTATCGCCTCCGCCGCCCTCGCCTTGCTGGTGCTGTTCTCCAGCCAGACCTTCGCGGAGCAAACCCCTCGTGCAACGCAGCAAAATAATCCTGATACGATGATTTTGCCGTCCGCACATGACCAGTCGCCTTATGATTTCAACCATATGGGTGCTGGTAGCGACAAATCCGACGAATTAGGCGTGCCTTATTATAATCAGCACGGCCTCTGATTCGTTTTTGCCCCGCAGACGCGGGGCTTTTTTTATGCCTTTATCACACCCGCGCCGCGCGCCGCACGCGCAGGCCAAAGACGTTAATATAGAGCCCGGCCATAATCAGCACGGCGCCAAACAGCTGCAGCGCGCTCAGCGTTTCATCCAGTAACAGTGCCGCACTGGCAAGCCCCACCACGGGCACCAGCAGGGACAACGGCGCGACGCGCCAGGTTTCATACCGCCCCAGCAGCGATCCCCAGATCCCGTAGCCCACGATGGTGGCGACAAAGGCCAGATAGACCAGCGAAAGGATTGTGGTCAGGTCGATCTCAACGAGGCTGTTAAGCATGACGGCCGGACCGTCCAGAACAGACGACGCCAGCAGAAAAGGGATAACCGGGATCAGCGCGCTCCACACCACCAGGGACATCACCGCCGGGCGCGCCTCGTGCTGCATAATCAGCTTGTTGAAGATATTCCCGCACGCCCAGCTCAGCCCCGCCGCCAGCGTCAGCATAAAGCCGAGCAGCGCCACGTGCTGACCGTTCAGGCTGGCCTCAATGAGCACCAGCACGCCAAACACCGCCAGCGTAATTCCCGCCAGCTGCTTGCCCTGCAGGCGCTCGCCAAACACAAACGCGCCGAGAATAATGGTAAAGAACGCCTGTGCCTGTAAGACCAGCGAGGCCAGGCCAGCCGGCATACCGAACTTGATGGCGCAAAAGAGAAACGCGAACTGACCAAAGCTAATGGTCAGACCGTAGCCCAGCAGCAGTTTGAAGGGGATCTTCGGACGGGCGACAAAGAAGATGGCCGGGAACGCCACCAGCATAAAACGCAAACCGGCCAGCATCAGCGGCGGCATGTTGTGCAGCCCCAGCTTGATGACCACAAAATTGAGCCCCCATACTACGACCACCAGCAACGCCAGCAGCCCGTCTTTACGCGTCATACCCTGCCCCTGATTTATTAATAATTTGTTAACACTTCAAGGTAACAGAAAAAAGGACGCTGCGAGAAGATCATTAATTCTGGCAGGCAGCTGAAGAACTTACGGATAAACCAGGTGCTATACAAGCCCCTTATGTCATGGTAATCCTGTTAACACACCTCTAATAAAAGCATAAGCAACTGTCGGGCAGGAATATGAAACCATCTCTCAGGCGCTCAACCGCAGCGCTGCTGGCATCGTCATTGTTGTTGACCATCGGTCGGGGAGCGACGCTGCCGTTCATGACCATTTATCTCACGCGCGTCTATAGCATGAGCGTGGAGAATATTGGTTATGCCCTGACGATTGCGCTAACCATCGGCGTGGTGTTCAGCCTGGGATTTGGCATTCTTGCCGATAAGTTTGATAAAAAACGCTACATGCTGATCGCGATCGTGGCGTTTATCGCCGGTTTTGTCGCGATCCCGCTGGTGGATAACGTCACCCTGGTGGTGCTGTTCTTTGCGCTGATCAACTGCGCCTATTCCGTCTTTTCGACAGTGCTAAAAGCCTGGTTCTCCGACGTGCTCACCGCAAGCCAGAAAGCGCGCGTCTTCTCGCTGAACTACAGCTTTCTGAACATTGGCTGGACGATCGGGCCGCCGATTGGCACCCTGCTGGTGATGTACAGCCTGCAGCTGCCGTTCTGGCTGGCGGCCTTCTGCGCCGCCCTGCCGCTGGGATTTATTCATTTCTTCGTGCAGAAGAGCGTGGCGTTAGATACCACCGAGGAGAAGATGCCCTGGCAGCCGTCGGTCCTGCTGAAAGACCGCGCGCTGTTCTGGTATACGCTGTCTGGCCTGCTGGCCTCCTACGTCGGCGGCTCGTTCGCGAGCTGTATTTCGCAATACGTTCTCGCCGCGCACGCGGACAGCGATTTTGCCGAGAAGGTGGTTGCCGTGGTTTTACCCGTCAACGCCGCCGTGGTGGTGACGCTGCAATATGCGCTCGGGCGCAAGATCTCCGCCAGCAATATTCGCCCGCTGATGACCCTCGCTACCCTGTTTTTTATCGTGGGGCTGGGCGGTTTTATGCTCTCCGGTGAAAACCTGGTTTACTGGGGCATCGCCGCCGCCGTCTTTACGCTGGGTGAGATTATCTATGCGCCGGGCGAATACATGCTGATCGACAATATTGCGCCGCCGGGAATGAAGGCAAGTTATTTTTCCGCACAGGCGCTGGGCTGGCTCGGCGCGGCGGCAAACCCGATGATCACCGGTATTATCCTGACCCACCTGCCGCACTGGTCGCTGTTTGTCATTATGATGGTCGCCATTATCATTGCCTGGCTGATGATTTTGCGCGGGATGAGCGTGAAGGCATGGTGCGAGTCGCCCAAAGCGGCGTAGAAAATGTAGGCCGGGTAAGGCGCAGGCGCCACCCGGCAATAAAGCATCAGTGGTGCAGCATTTCCTCCACCACCTGCTCTTTATACATCTCGTTCGGGTAATAGGTCGGCCAGTTATCCATCTCTTTCAGCAGCGCCTCGTGAGAGGTGTTGCCCATGAAGATGTGGAAGTGTGAAGAGGCTTTCGGCCCGATGGTGTGGTCGCTGAACTGAACATACTTCGGTGCCCTGCTGTCCGCGTCCTTGCACTCAAAGAGATACCGCACGCCTTTCTTGCCTGACGCGTAGGTCAGAATTTTGTAACCGCTGTAGTCATAGCGGCAGCGGCTGACCGCTTTACCCTTATGGAATTCCATCACGCTATTTTCGATACCGATGGCATCCACGTCCGTTGCATATCCCTTACGATAGTAGGCTTTCACCTCGTCGAAGGTTTTGCTTTTATCCTTCTGCGCCTTCTGCTTAAAGACCGGATCCAGCGAGCCGTCCAGCAGGAACGGATAGACCGACTGCCAGGTTCCGTCCCAGTCTGACAGCGCTCTGTCCTTCACGTCTTTATCCTCAAACACGCCGTTTGCCGCTTTCTGTTCCGCTTCGGTCATCTGATGGCCGTGCGAGTGGGCAAACAGCTGGCCGCTGACCAGCAGCGCCCCCAGAGTCATGGCAAATTTTCCAATATGTGCAGCCAAAGTAACACCCTCATTCCGTTTTATAAGAATGAAGATGTTATAATATAACATTTCAAATCGCAACCAGCCCGCGAACGCCCTCCTGCGCCATGTTTTCGCCCCGCCCACGCTGGATGATGGTGCCGCGCGACATCAGGAGGTAGCTGTCCGCCAGCTCGGCGGCAAAGTCATAAAACTGTTCGACCAGCAGGATCGCCATATCGCCTCTGTTCGCCAGGGTGCGGATCACCTGGCCGATCTCTTTAATTACCGACGGCTGTATGCCTTCGGTCGGTTCGTCGAGGATCAGCAGCTGCGGGCGGCTCGCCAGCGCGCGCCCAATCGCCAGCTGCTGCTGCTGCCCGCCGGAGAGATCGCCTCCGCGGCGGTGCTGCATCTCTTTAAGCACCGGGAAAAGCTGCCAGATCTCTTCCGGCACCCGCTTCGCCTCGCGGGCGGGAAACCGCGACAGCCCCAGCAGGAGATTCTCTTCCACGGTCAGGCGCGGGAAAATTTCGCGCCCCTGCGGAACATACGCCACGCCAGACTGCACACGCTGGTGCGGCCTGCTGTGGGTGATTTTCTTCCCCTGCCAGATAATCTCCCCGGTTTTCGCCGGGATGAGCCCCATCAGGCACTTCAGCAGCGTGGTTTTCCCGACGCCGTTGCGTCCCAGCAGGCAGGTGACTTCACCGGTGACGGCTTCAAAGCTCACGCCGCGCAGGATATGGCTCCCGCCGTAATACTGATTCAGTTCGTTGACCTGTAGCATCCTCTCTCCTTAGCGTCCCAGATAGACCTCAATCACCTGCTCGTTGGCCTGCACCTCGCGAAGCGATCCTTCTGCCAGCACGCGCCCCTGGTGCAGCACCGTCACGCGATCGGCAATGGTTTCAACAAAGCCCATATCGTGCTCCACCACCATCAGGGAATGCTTGCCCGCCAGGGTTTTGAACAGCTCGGCGGTGTATTCCGTTTCTGCGTCGGTCATCCCGGCAGCCGGTTCGTCCAGCAGCAGCAGATGCGGGTCCTGCACCAGCAGCATGCCGATCTCGAGGAACTGTTTTTGCCCGTGCGACAGCAGCCCCGCGCGGCGGTCGCGCTCGCTGCTAAGCCGCAGCAATGCCAGCATCTCGTCAATGCGGTCCCGCTGCTCGCCGTTGAGCGTGGCCCGCAGGCTCGCCCAGACGCATTTATCGGCTTTCATGGCGATCTCCAGGTTTTCCCACACCGTCAGCGCCTCAAAGACCGTGGGCTTCTGGAATTTACGCCCGATCCCCTGTCGGGCAATGGCCGCAGGCTCCAGCGCGGTGAGGTCGATGGACTGATCGTAAATCGCCCGGCCGCTCTTTGGCCGCGTTTTGCCGGTAATTACGTCCATCAGCGTGGTTTTACCGGCCCCGTTGGGGCCAATCACGCAGCGTAGCTCCCCCACGCCGATGTTCAGCGTGAGATCGGTCAGGGCCTGAAAGCCATCAAAATTGACGTTAATGGCCTCAAGCTGAAGCACCGGGTCGGTCTGGTCTCGGTAGCGGTCGCCCGGCAGCTGGCGTGTGAATAACCCTTCGGCTGGCTGCATTATTTCTCTCCCTTACGAAACAGTCCGTAGACGCCGCGCGGCAAGAACAGCGTGACGGCGATAAAAATCAGCCCCAGGAACAGCTGCCAGTACTCCGGCATCGCGACGGTGAAAAAGCTCTTCGCCCCGTTCACCAGCGCCGCGCCAATCACCGGCCCGACCAGCGTGCCGCGTCCGCCCAGCGCCACCCAGATGGCGGCTTCTATCGAGTTCGTCGGCGACATTTCGCCGGGGTTAATGATGCCGACCTGCGGGACGTACAGCGCCCCCGCCAGGCCGCACAGCACGGCGGAGAGCGTCCATACCAGCAGCTTGAACCCGCGCGGATCGTAGCCGCAAAACGTCAGGCGGTTTTCCGCATCGCGAACGGCGGTCAGGATGCGGCCAAACTTGCTCCTCGCCAGCGCAAATCCGGTCCCCAGCGCCAGAATCAGCAACAGCACGGTCGCCAGAAACAGTGCGATACGCGTGGAGGTTTCCGTCACTGAAAACCCGAGCAGCGTGGTAAAGCCGGTGAAGCCGTTATTGCCGCCAAAGCCGGTTTCGTTGCGAAAGAACAGCAGCATGCCCGCGTAGGTCAGCGCCTGGGTCATAATCGAGAAATAGACGCCTTTGATCTTTGAGCGAAAGGCAAACCAGCCGAACACCAGCGCCAGCAGCCCCGGCACCAGCACAATCAGCGCCAGCGCCCAGGCAAAATGCTGGGTCCCCCACCAGAACCACGGCAGTTCGCTCCAGGAAAGAAACGACATAAACGCGGGCAGACCGTCACCCGCGGCCTGGCGCATCAGGTACATGCCCATCCCATAGCCGCCGAGGGCGAAGAAGATGCCGTGCCCGAGGGACAGCATTCCGGCATAGCCCCACACCAGATCCAGCGCCACCGCAACGATGGCATAGCAGAGGATCTTGCCCATCAGCGTCAGCATCCAGGTCGAAAGCGCCAGCGGATGCGTCGCAGGCAGCAGGGCGAAAAACGGCAATATCAGCAGACACGCCACCAGCAGGCTGCCTGCGATCTGCGTTGTGCGCGGCGCTTTACGCGCCAGCGTTAAGGTTAGCGGCTGGCTCATCAGTCAATCACCCTCCCTTTCAGCGCAAACAGCCCCTGCGGGCGTTTCTGAATAAACAGCACGATCGCCACCAGAATCACGATCTTGCCCAGCACCGCGCCCATCTGCGGCTCAAGAATTTTATTGAAAATGCCGAGGCCAAAGGCCGCCGCCACGCTGCCTGCCAGCTGGCCTACGCCACCGAGCACCACCACGAGGAAGGAGTCGATGATATAGCCCTGGCCCAGCTCCGGCCCGACGTTACCAAGCTGCGAGAGCGCCACGCCGCCTAACCCGGCTATCCCCGAGCCCAGCCCAAACGCCAGCATATCGACGCGACCTGTCGGTACCCCGCAGCAGGCAGCCATGCTGCGGTTTTGCGTCACCGCCCGCACGTTGAGCCCCAGACGGGTTTTATTCAGAATCAGCCAGGTAAAGAACAGCACCAGCAGCACGAAGCCCAGCACCACTATACGGTTCCACGGCAGCGTCAGGTTGGCGAAAACCTGTACCCCGCCGGAAAGCCATGCCGGGTTCGCCACCTCCAGGTTCTGGGCACCAAACGTCATGCGCACCAGCTGGATAAGCATCAGGCTGATGCCCCACGTTGCGAGCAGCGTTTCCAGAGGACGACCGTACAGATGGCGGATCACGGTACGCTCCAGCACCATCCCGATGCCCGCCGTCAGGCAGAACGCGACCGGCAAGGCAATCACCGGATAGAGCGCCAGCCACTGGGGCGCAAGCCCGGCCATCGCCTGCTGCACCATCCAGGTGGCATACGCCCCCAGCATCAGCATCTCGCCGTGCGCCATGTTGATAACGCCGAGCAGGCCGTAGGTAATGGCCAGCCCCAGCGCCGCCAGCAGCAGCACCGATCCGAGCGACAGCCCCATAAACGCCTGCCCCAGCAGATCGCCCCACATCAGTCGATGCTGGATCTGGCTGAGACTCTCCTGCGCGGCGGCGCGAACCCCGGCATCCGGCTCTGTCTGTGCCTGGGTAAACGGGGTGAGTCTGGATTCCTCGTCCGGATCGTCGGACTGCCCTAATAATTCGACGGCCTTGCGGCGCACCTCCGCCTGCGGGCTTGCCAGCTGGAGATGAGCTACCGCAAGCAGCAAAGCCTGACGTGACACGGCATCCGTTTCATCGCTTACCCGCTTTTCCAGAAACGCGAGCATCTCCGGCTGGGCATCCCGCTGAAGCTGACGAGCTGCCGCCCGCCTTTCCGTGACACTGTCACTCACCAGCTGATGCGTAGCGATAGCCGTGGCGGCCAGCACCCGCAGCCGGTTCGTCAGGCGGACGGCTTTGGTTGGCGCTGCGGCCGCCTGAGCGTCACCGAGCGAGACCATTTGACCGTTACGCTGCGCGAAGGCGTGCTTTTGGCTGTCGGTATACAGGTTTTCCTTTTGCAGCGCCTGCAGCAGCGGCAGCCTCGCGGCATCCGGCGCGGCGGCCCACTGCGTCAGCAACTCCGCCTGCTGGCTTCGGCTGGCGGCAACAAAACGATCGGCATCCGATGCCTGCGCCATCCCTGGCAGCAGTCCGGTAAGCCATATAAGAGCGACGATCGTGCGCATGACGTTCATGGCTTGTCTCCCTGAGGTAATGGCTTAGTTGCTGGCGGTTTTCATTGGCTGGTCGGGCTTTTTGTCGTTTCCGGCGATGAACGGGCTCCACGGCTGGGCGCGCACCGGCTGCTCCGTCTGCCAGACCACGTTAAACTGGCCGTTGCCTTCGATTTCGCCGATCATGACCGGCTTGTGCAGATGGTGGTTGGTGGCATCCATGGTGAGCGTAAAGCCCGAAGGCGCTTTAAAAGACTGACCGGCCATTGCGGCACGCACTTTATCCACGTCGGTCGAGCCCGCTTTTTCCACCGCCTGCGCCCACATATGGATCCCCACGTAAGTGGCCTCCATCGGATCGTTGGTCACGACAGTGTCGGCGTTCGGCAGCTTATGCGCTTTGGCATAGGCTTTGTAATCCGCTACAAACGCCTGGTTAGTGGGGTTATCCACAGATTCAAAGTAGTTCCACGCCGCCAGGTTGCCGACCAGCGGTTTGGTGTCGATCCCGCGCAGCTCTTCTTCTCCGACGGAGAACGCCACTACCGGCACGTCGGTCGCCTTCAGCCCCTGGTTAGCCAGCTCTTTGTAGAATGGAACGTTGGAGTCGCCGTTAATGGTAGACACCACGGCGGTTTTGCCGCCCGCTGAGAATTTCTTGATGCTGGCGACGATGGTCTGGTAGTCGCTATGGCCAAACGAGGTATACACCTCTTCGATATCCTTATCCTCCACCCCTTTCGAGTGCAGGAAGGCGCGCAGGATCTTGTTGGTGGTGCGCGGATAAACGTAGTCGGTGCCCAGCAGGAAGAAGCGCTTCGCCGCGCCGCCGTCTTCGCTCATCAGGTACTCCACCGCCGGGATGGCCTGCTGGTTCGGCGCCGCGCCGGTATAGAAGACGTTTGGTGACATTTCCTCACCTTCATACTGCACCGGGTAGAACAGCAGGCCGTTCAGCTCCTCAAACACCGGCAGTACGGATTTGCGCGACACCGACGTCCAGCAGCCAAACACCACCGCCACTTTATCCTGGCTCAGCAGCTGGCGCGCCTTCTCGGCAAACAGCGGCCAGTTTGAGGCGGGATCCACCACTACCGGCTCCAGCTTTTTCCCCAGCACGCCGCCTTTGGCGTTGATCTCGTCGATGGTCATCAGGGCAACGTCCTTGAGCGGCGTTTCCGAGATCGCCATGGTGCCGGACAGAGAATGCATGATCCCCACTTTGATGGTGTCGGCCGCCTGCACGCCAAAACTCATGCCCATCGCCACGACGGACGCGGATAACGCAAAGGCTTTTAATAAGGTACGACGCTGCATATTTTCACTCCTGAAAAGAACGCTGTGCGAAAACGTCCGTTACGGCATGGACGCGGAAAAAAAGTCTCAGCGAAGCAGGAGCAAAAAGAGTGCCAGAATGAAAATTGCGCTATAGCGGGCCGTGGAATGCGGGATGTAAAGAGAACGACTCAGAATGGTACAGCGCTGCACTTTTATAATGCAGCGCTGCGGAGGGGCTTTTACCAAACTTCGCTGGCGATCTGCGTCACCAGGCGGACTTTGTCCCACTGCTGGGCTTCGCTCAGGCTGTTGCCCTCTTCGGTCGAGGCAAAGCCGCACTGCGGGCTCAGGCAAATCTGCTCCTTCGCCACGTATTTCGCCGCCTCTTCCAGACGGGCCTTCACGCCTTCCGGGTTCTCCAGCTCGCCGTTTTTGGTGGTGATCAGGCCCAGCACCACCTGCTGCTTGCTAGGGCGAACAAAGCGCAGCGGCGCGAAATCACCGCTGCGGTCGTTATCGTATTCCAGGAAGAACGCGTCAACGTTGACCGTGCCGAACAACACCTCAGCCACCGGCTCGTAGCCGCCTTCGGAAATCCAGGTGGAACGGAAGTTACCGCGACAGACGTGAAGCCCGATGGTCAGATCCTCCGGCTTGCCTTCCAGCGCCTTGTTGAGAACGCGGGCATAGATACGCGCCAGCTCATCGGCATCGTCCCCGCGCTCGCGGATTTGACGACGCTGATCGTCCGAACACAGGTAGGCCCAGACGGTGTCGTCCAGCTGCAGGTAACGGCAGCCCGCGTCGTAGAAGGCCCGAATGGCGTCGCGCCAGGTGGTTGCCAGATCGTCAAAATAGACGTTCAGGTCGGGATACACCGTCGCGTCAATGTCTTTGCGACCGCCGCGGAAATGAAGCACGCTCGGGCTGGGAATGGTCATCTTCGGCTGCGCGCTGCCGCTGATGCTTTTCAGATAGCGGAAGTCTTCCAGCATCGGGTGGTTGCCAAAGCCCAGCTTGCCGGTGACGCGCACGCCGTGGGCCTTAGTTTGCACCCCGTTAAACTGGATCCCCTGCTGGGAATCGTAACGCTCGACGCCCTGCAGGCCGTCGAAGAAGTCAAAGTGCCACCACGCGCGGCGAAACTCACCGTCGGTGACCACGTTCAGGCCGCACGCGCACTGCTGCTCGACGACGTGGCGAATCGCCTCGTCCTCGACCGCACGAAGCTGTCCGGCATCAATCTCGCCGCTGGCGAACTTCAGGCGAGCCTGCCTGATGGCATCCGGGCGTAAAAAACTGCCGACTACGTCGGCGCGGTACGGGGCGTGGTGTCGTTGCATGCAAATCTCCTCAGTCTGCCGGCGATGATTGCCAGCAGTGATAATTCATTATTTGAAGATTTAGACTTCTGGATGTCTAAATGTCCAAAAACAATGTCATACCTCACCGGCTCCGGCAAACGAGAAAATTTCACGGGTGTTGAAAAAAATTCATCTTCACAGAGTGGCAACGGATTCCTGGCCGGCAAACGCGTAGCGTTCGTCTTCCCAGCCGGTGATGCCGCCGAGCATAATTTTGACCGGCAGCCCGAGACGCGCCAGCTTCAGCGCGGCCCTGTCCGCACCGTTACAGTGCGGCCCCGCGCAGTAAACGACAAAAAGCGTGCCTTCCGGCCACTGGGCCATCCGCTCGGCGGTAATCTGGCTCCACGGCATATGCAGAGCGCCCGGCACGTGACGACGGGCAAACTGCGCCGGGCTCCCCACCACGTGCAGCAAAACAAAGTCCTGCTCATTACTGGCAATGGCATGGTGCACATCGGCGCAGTCGGTCTCGACGCTCAGGCGACGCAGAAAATGGGTAACGGCTTCCTGCGGCTCGGCAGCCGGAAATTCAGTAACATAGCTCATGATCCTTCCTCATCTTTGGCGTTTGTGTTAACACTACTCTATCCACAAATTCAGCCCGTGAATGCGTTCGCTTATGCCAGAAAACAGCAAAAAGATGACAAACTTAAGACAAATTGCGCGCCCGCAGGTGGTTGTGCTGGCGTATGACGGTCTGTGTACCTTTGAGTTTGGCGTGGCGGTGGAGATCTTCGGCCTGCCGCGCCCGGAGCTGGGCGACGAATGGTATCGTTTTGCGGTGGCGAGCGTTGACGACGGTGAACTTCGGGCGACGGGCGGGATCCGCATCATTACCGATGGTGATTTAAGCCTGCTGGCGTCTGCGGACCTGATTGTGGTTCCCGGCTGGCGGGGGCTGGATTCACCGGTTCCGGATGCGCTCTGCGGCGCGCTACGCCAGGCCAGCGCCAGAGGATGCCGGCTGCTCTCTATCTGTTCTGGGGTGTTCGTGCTGGCCGCTACGGGCCTGCTGAATGGCCGCAAGGCCACAACGCACTGGCGATATATTGACGCGCTTAAGGCCCGCTACCCTGACATCGAGGTGGTTGAGGACGTGCTCTACCAGGACGAAGGGGATATTTTGACGTCCGCGGGCAGCGCGGCGGGGATCGATCTCTGCCTGCACGTCGTGCGTCGGGATTATGGCATGGAAACCGCCAACAGCGTGGCGCGGCGGCTGGTCATTCCACCTCACCGGGATGGCTCTCAGCCACAGCAGCTGAGCCGGCCGGTGGCCCAGCTGCGGGAGAGCCAGCGCCTGGGCCAGCTGTTTGATTTTCTGCACACGCATCTTATCGAGGCGCACAGCGTCGACTCCCTGGCGCGTCGGGTCGGCATGAGTCAGCGCACCTTCCTTCGTCGCTTTGAGGCGGCAACGGGTACGACGCCTGCTCGCTGGCTGATCAATGAGCGTCTGCTGAGAGCAAAAGATTATCTGGAAAGCAGCCGGTTAAGCATCGACAGCATCGCTGAACAGACCGGGTTTGGTCAGGCGGCCACGTTGCGTCATCATTTCCGCCAGCAGTTTGCCCTTTCTCCGGCTCAGTACCGCAAGCAATTTTCACGTCCAGGTACGGCCCGCTAAAGGCCGAGGGTTTCACGCAGGGTTAAGCCCGCAGTGAACCGTCCAAAAAAAAACCGCCCCAAAAGGCGGTAAATGCTTGCATGGATAGATTTGTATTTTGGTCTCTACGTCCCGACACTCCATGGTCGGGCTGCGGATCCCTTACAAACTAACACTGATTAGATTAACAAAAGCTAAACAGCCTTATTAACTCGCCTTCGTGTTGATTTGCAAATAACGCATCAGGCCCTGATCGGCGCTCTGCTTTGCATCGTCGTTAATCGCTTCGAGATAAAACGAACGCGAAACGCCATAAGGGGCTTTTTCAGAAGGATACACCGCAAACTGGAATATTTTTCCTCTTGCCTGATGCAGGCAATCTAATTCCCAGCGTTGGACGTCTACTTTTTTACTCTTGCAGGCTACACGCCCGTAATCACTGGTTAAATATGAACCAACGCGGGTTTCTGCGGACTGAATGTATTCTGGTTCATCATTCCCGATATAGCGAACCCCTGCCGTTGCACCAACGGCCACCACGAGGAACGCAAACGCGATTATTTTTTTCATTTATTAAGACCCATTCCTTAGCCAGAGAATCACTATTATATAGGATAATCCTTAAAAGAAACGTCTGTTTAATTACCAGAAGTGGTAGTTTACAGCGCGTTAGTGGCATTTAGGATGTTTCTTAAAAAGAATTCCATACCAACAGTATTTGACATTTTCTTTGCCATACTTTGACGTTTTGAATAATAACCCTAAGAAATAATCGCCATGATTACCCGGCAAAATCATTTAGCGGTGAAGCCATGATAAAAAAAGGGTTATCTCTCATCATGCTTATCTGTGCGCTGTTTTCAGGCCAGCTTATGGCCGGGCACAAAGGACATGAATATTTATGGGTAAAGAACGTCGCGCATCAGCTTCGTCATGAAGCCGACAGCGATGAGTTGCGGAGTGCTGCGGAAGAATCGGCGGAGGGTTTGCGCGAACATCACTTGTGGCAAAAATCGCGCAAACCGGACACGCACGTTCGGTAATTAGCTGCCCTTGCGTTTTGGCAGCGTTTTCATCAGGTCATCCGGACTAACGGACGCCACGATGCTGCCGGGCTGCGGCATTTTGAAGATGTGGTTCTTAATCTTACCAATCACATGCATTTCGCATGGACGGCAGTCAAACTTGAGCGTCAGCACTTCGTCACCGTTTACCAGCTGCATGGGCGTGGCCTTCCAGCTCTTAATGTTGCCTTTCGCCTGCTTGGGACACAGGTTAAACGCAAAGCGGAGGCAGTGCTTGGTGATCATCACCGGCACGTCGCCCTTCTCTTCGTGCGCTTCATAGGCGGCGTCAATCAGCTGCACGCCGTGGCGATGATAGAACTCGCGCGCCTTATGGTTGTAGACGTTGGCCAGGAAGGATAAATGGGTCTCCGGGTAGACTGGCGCAGGGACGGTTTCCGCTTTACGGCTGGCGCGCGGATACTGTGCCAGGCGCGCGGCATCCAGTAACTCTGTCGTTTCACGGCGGAATGCGTTAAGCAGGCTGTTTGGCACGAACAGCGCGTCCGGCAGATTCACATCGATAGCGCGCGCGTAGTAGATCGTCTGGCCCAGCTTCGCCACGCCATCCTTCAGGCTGTTAAGCGCTTTTTCCGCGTTGTTTGCCACGTCGAAGTGCCCCTCGAGCGTATGGGTCACGCTGATGCCGTCCTCACAGGTCATGGTCAGAATCAGCTGCTCTTCCCAGCCGCCAAGCTCGATATCCACCGCGATACGACGCTCGCTGGAGGTTTTCAGCAGCGCCTGCTGCCAGTTATGATCGAGGTTACGGTTAAGCGCCGCGTTTGGCCGCGCCTTGTAGAGATCGGCAGGCATTTCATTCGGCCATACGCGGTAGCGGTTTTCGCCGGTTTTCTCAACCGTATTGGCACGGAAGCCCACGACTTCACGCTTAATCATCACGTTGAGGCCATCACCGTTTGCCAGCGGTTCCGTCACCTGGACATCCAGGTGATCTTTCGCCACCTTCAGCACTTCACCCACCGGTAAACCGATAAACTTCGGCGAGTCGAACGCGCCGATGTCCCCTTTACGGGCATTCACGAAATAGTCCGTGCTGCCGCGGTGGAACGTTTTGTCCGTCGACGGAATAAAGAAATGCTCGGTACGGCCGGCCGACGCGCGCGCCAGGTCGCCGCGGTCTTCGATGATGGCGTCCAGCATCTGACGATAGTGCGCGGTGATGTTCTTCACGTAGCTCATATCTTTGTAGCGCCCTTCAATCTTGAAGGAACGCACGCCCGCGTCGATCAGGGCGCCCAGGTTGGCCGTCTGATCGTTATCCTTCATGGAAAGCAGGTGTTTTTCGAACGCGACGACGCGCCCCTGATCGTCTTTCAGGGTATACGGCAGGCGGCAGGCCTGAGAACAGTCGCCGCGGTTGGCGCTGCGGCCCGTCTGCGCGTGGGAAATGTTGCACTGCCCGGAATAGGCGACGCACAGCGCGCCGTGGATGAAGAACTCAATCGTCGCGTCCGCGGCCTGGTGAATATCACGAATTTGATTCAGGTTAAGCTCGCGCGCCAGAACGATCTGCGAAAAGCCGACGTCGGAGAGAAACTTCGCCTTCTCTACCGTACGGATATCACACTGGGTACTCGCATGCAGTTCAATGGGCGGAATATCCAGCGCCAGCACGCCCATATCCTGAACGATCAGGGCATCCACCCCGGCCTGATAGAGATCGGTAATCAGACGTTGCGCAGGCTCCAGCTCATCATCATGAAGAATGGTGTTCAGGGTCACGAACACTTTCGCCCCGAAGCGATGGGCAAACGGCACCAGTTCTGCAATATCGCTCAGGCTGTTGCTGGCGTTATGGCGGGCACCGAAGCCCGGGCCACCGATGTAGACGGCGTCAGCGCCGTGAAGGATCGCTTCACGGGCAATGGCGGCGTCGCGGGCCGGGCTTAAAAGTTCAAGATGATGGGATTGCAGGCGCATACTTCGTCGTTATCCGTTATGGTCAAAATGGCGGCTATTGTAGTCAGAAGTCTGCGTCAGCGAAACAGTTTTGCGCAGCGTCAGCGGGGATAATGAATCAGGGAGTGAAAATGCACCGTCCGGTCGCTGCTGTTGCGGTAGGCGTGCGGTTTATCGCCGGCAAAACGGACGCCCGAGTCGGCATAAACCGTCTGCCATTCGCCGTCGATTTTCATCTCCAGTTCTCCGCTAATGACCACCACATGTTCAATCACTCCGGCCTCATGCGGCGTGGATTCACTCAGCGCGCCGGGGGCCAGGGTAAGGGAGAAGTAATCAACCCCGAGCGTTTCGTCCCACGGAAAAAGCGGCTTGACGACCATCGCCTGCTGCTGCGGGTCAAACACCGCCTGCCGGTCAGCCTCCGGCGTGATGAACGCGGAAAACGGCACGTTCAGCCCGGTGGCAATTTTCCACAGCGTCGACACCGTCGGGCTGGACTCATTGCGCTCGATTTGCCCAAGCATGGCTTTTGACACGCCGGTCTCGTCCGCGAGCTTCGACAAACTCCAGCCGCGCGCCTGGCGCAGCGCTTTCAGCGTGGTTGCAAGATGTTGTGTGATGTCCATGTTTCCTCCTGATGGCGATCAGCATACCACTTGTACGCTATAGCGCACAGTGCTACCTTATAACGGACGTTATAACGCACAGCGGAGTTATCATGCGCCCTTCCTCTCATCTTGTTCCGGCCGTACTGGCAGGATTTGTCGCCGTGCTGGTCGGTTACGCCAGCTCGGCCGCCATCATCTGGCAGGCCGCCGCTGCGGCAGGCGCCAGCGCGCAGCAGATTGCGGGCTGGATGACCGCGCTGGGGATTGGCATGGGCGTCAGCACGCTGGCGCTTTCCTGGTGGTATAAAGCACCGGTCCTGACCGCCTGGTCGACGCCCGGCGCGGCGCTGCTCGCCACCAGCCTGCACGGCGTGACGCTGGCAGAGACCATCGGCGTGTTTATCTTTGCTAACGCGCTTATTTTACTCTGCGGCATCACCGGCCTTTTCGCCCGTCTGATGAAGCTGATCCCCCATTCGCTTGCTGCCGCCATGCTGGCCGGGATATTGCTGCAGTTTGGCCTCCACGCGTTTGCGCATCTTGAGGGGCACTTTCTGCTGTGCGGCAGCATGATAGCGGCGTGGCTCATCTCCAGGGCGCTGGCTCCGCGCTATGCCATCGTGGTCACGCTGCTGGTCGGGGGTATCGCGGCATGGGCGGGCGGTGACGTTGTCACGGATAAGGTTACCCTCTCTTTGGTCATGCCTGAATTTATTGCCCCCACGTTCACGTTCACCAGCCTGGTGAGCATTGGCGTGCCCTTCTTCCTGGTCACCATGGCTTCGCAAAACGCGCCGGGGTTCGCCACGATGAAGGCCTCCGGTTTTCCGCTGGCGGTCTCGCCGCTCATCATTGCTACCGGCGCGCTGGCGCTGCTGCTTTCGCCTTTTGGCGTCTTTTCTGTTTGTATCGCGGCCATTACTGCCGCCATTTGTCAAAGCCCGGATGCCCATCCGGATGCCGATAAACGCTGGCTGGCGGCCATCGCGGCAGGCGGGTTTTATCTGCTGGCGGGGATTTTCGGCGGCTCGATCACCGGGCTGATGGCCGCTCTGCCGCTCAGCTGGATCCAGACGCTGGCCGGTCTGGCGCTGCTGGGCACCGTCAGCGGAAGTTTATATCAGGCATTAAGCCACGAAGCGGAGCGCGACGCGGCCATCGTCACGTTCCTGATGACCGCGAGCGGCGTCACGCTCCTGGGCATCGGTTCGGCATTCTGGGGGCTGGTGCTGGGCGGCGTGTGCTATGCCCTGTTTTCACGCGCTCGCCGCGCGCAGCTGGGACGGCGTAAGGCCCATAACGCTGCGAAAACGGTTACTGAAGTGGCTGGCGGAGTTAAACCCGCAGGCCAGGGCGATATCCGTTAGCGGCGTTGAGGTATGCTGCACCATCTCTTTCGCCTTTTCCATGCGTCTTTGCATCACATACTGATGCGGTGCCAGCCCCGTCGACTGGCGGAACATGCGGGCAAAATGATATTCGCTGAGGGCCGCCTGCGCCGCCAGTTCAGCCAGCGTCAGGGGCTGACCCAGGTTCTCTTCGATAAAGGCCAGCACGTTGCGCAGCACGAACGGCGACAACCCGCCGGTGACGACCGGCAGCTTCCACTGCACGTTAGCGTAGTTTTGCAGCAGATGGGTCAGGAGCAGCGTTGAGGCCGTGCTCAGGGTGAGCTGGTTGGCGTGCTGCTGCCAGTCGCAGCCTAATAAAAACTGGCGATACAGCGCGGTGATCTTCGGATCGCTGCCAAAAATGCGCTCGTCGAGGGTCAGCGAAAGCGGCCGCTTGTCCCAGATCTTTTCCCCCACGTCGCGCAGGTGTTCATCGGTGCAGTAAAGATGCACAAACGACAGGTCGTCACGGATATCCCACGTCGATTCGCTCTCTTTGGGCATCAGGCAGAAACGGTCCGGTCCGCCGCCGTTCTTCCAGCCGCCCGGCGTTTTTTGGTAGCTCTCGTAGCCGTCAGCCACGTACAGGCTGAGGGTATGGTGGTTACTTTTCACGGTTATCGTATCGTGCTTGTTGTACCACGCTGCCAGCTGAATACCCGAATTCAGCGAGACGGTCTCCCGCAGGACCGCATTCTGTTGGCAAAGCGTTTCAAAGGTATCGTAAGCGTGTGACATAACCGTTAGCGCATGATTGTTCGAAACATCAGTCTAAGAAGAGTTGTCTCCCGTTGCCAGACCCGGTGGAAGAAAAAAGCGCAAGATTTTGCAAGTCACCCGCAAGCAGGTGCAAGCCCGCTGCGAATCTCAGCGCCATACTGCGGGCTTCCGTGGTTTGAGAAGAGAAAGAGTATGAACGCATTATTATACGGACTGGTGGTGATCATCTGGGGAACCACGTGGATTGCGATTTTCCTGCAGCAGGGTCCCGTTGCCGCGCCCGTCTCTATTTTCTGGCGTTTCGCCGTCGCCAGCCTCACGATGATGGTGGTGTTAATCGCCCTGCGCCGCCTGCGCACGCTGGCGCTGCGGGATCACCTTTATTGCATGCTCCAGGGGTGCTGCGTTTTCTGCTTTAACTTCTGGTGCTTTTACACCGCCGCCTCGCACATCAATACCGGGCTGGAGTCGGTGATCTTCTCCATGGCCGTGCTCTACAACGCCATTAATAGCTTTATTTTCTTCGGCCAGCGCCCGCCCGCGCGTTTCTGGACGGCGGCAGCGCTGGGCCTGGTCGGGATCGTCACCCTCTTCTGGGACGATCTGCTGGCCAGCGGCTGGAGCGCGTCGCTCCTGACCGGGATTGGTCTTTCCGCGCTTGGCACCTACGGCTTCTCGCTGGGCAATATGATCAGCATGCGTCATCAGCGCAGAGGTCTGGAAACCATGACCACCAACGCCTGGGCAATGCTGTACGGCACGCTGGTCATGGGCTGCATTGCGCTTTACAGAGGCGATAGCTTTGTGCCGGAATGGACGGTGAGCTATCTCGGCGCGCTGGTTTATCTGGCCGTGTTTGGCTCGGTGATTGCTTTTGGCGCTTACTTCACGCTGGTAGGCCGCATTGGTCCGGGCAAAGCGGCCTACAGTACGCTGCTCTTCCCGCTGGTGGCGCTCTCCATCTCCACGGTATATGAAGGCTACGTCTGGCATATCAACGGCATTGTGGGATTAGCGCTGATTCTGGGAGGAAATATGGTGATGTTTACCAAACCGGAAACCTGGTTCAGGCGCTTACGAACGGCGTGAATAAAAAGGCCTGCGCAATGCAGGCCTTTTTACGTTACTTCGCGGTCTTTTTCAAATCAAACATGGTGGCGTCCGTCGCCATGTCATCAACAACCTGCTTCAGCGTCGCAAAGGTCATTGGTGTTTTTTCGTTATTCAGCTCTTTACCTTCACCTTTACGCACCACCTTCATAACCGGTTTGTTGGTGGCCGCATCGATCAGCTCACCTTCAAAGTAAAGATGGGTATCCATGGTGCGGTGTCCGGTTGCCATCTGCGTACCGGCAACCACCAGCGCAACGGGCACCACTTCATAGAACTGCAGTCCCTCTTTCTGCGAACTCACCCCGGTAATTGCACCGCGGAAAATCAGGCTATGTTTACCCGGCGTGGTCACAATCGGCTTACGCGTACCAATCGCCGTTTTCATTTTGGTATTGGTGTAATTCAACAGCTCATCAAGCGTTTTTTGGCCGATTTGCGTGGTGGGTTTTGGCGTTGGATAGTAGGTAATCGGGGTCCAGATAATACTGTCGTAGTTAGCTTCATTATAGGAAGGATCAACCCAACGCAGCGTTGGCTTGCCCGTCGCAGACGTCGTCTGCTGCAGGCCGGAGTAGTCTTTTAAAAAGCCAGAGTATTGTTCTGGCGCGGCGACTTTTGAAGAACAACCCGCCAAAGCCAATAGACCAGTAAGCGCTGCAACTTTAAAAAAAGTTTGAGTACGCATGATAGTTTTCCATGTTATCTGCAAGTATGCATTTGAAGTTATAGCAAAAGAGAGGCGGGTTTGTTGTGACAAAAAATGATGCGGAGAGCACAAATTGCGAAAAGTCTGCCCGGAGCCATACCGGGCAGTGAAAAACGGCTGATTTATATCCGGTTTCCAGATGAAATGTGTGCCAAACGGGCCGATTTCATACCTTGTCACCTCCTTGCGCGCCGGTTCGTAAAAGGGGCTCCGTCCGTTAAGCGGGCTTGCGTGCCAGAATCGTGGCAAAGCGCAGCTTAATGCGGTTGCCGTTTTCATCGGTGCGGTGCAGCTCGCCAACGTCTTCGTTGTATTTGAGCAACTCCCAGCCCTCATAGTAGCTGCTCAGCTCACCGGTTTTGAAGGCAAACGGGAAGCCGACGGTGGACGGATAATCCGTCGTGTCCATGGCGGCAACAATCAGGTTGTAGCCGCCCGGCGTTGTGCACCGCTGCATGTTGGCAATAAGGCCCGGGATGGTATTTGGCTCAAGGAACATCAGCACCACGGTGGAGAGAATAAAATCGTATTCGCCGTCAAAGCGCAGGTTATTGAGATCCTTAATCGCCGTATGAAGATTATCGATCCCTTCTGCCGCCTTAATGCGCTCGATATTGTCGATGCTCATTGGGTTCTTGTCCCACGCGGTCACATCGTAACCGTTAGCGGCCAGAAAGAGGCTGTTACGCCCGTTGCCGCAGCCCAGATCCAGCGTTTTACCGGGCTTCACCCTCTCCGCGCTGTACAGCACCTCTGAATGGGTTCGGGTTAAACCATATTTCTCTGTGAAGTAATTCTCATCGACGGTCATTCGTTTTTTCCTGATCCTGCGTAAGTTTAACGTGCATTCTGAATGCCATTTTAAGGCGTTTACCGTCGGGTTGCCAGCCGTTCGAAAACCGAAAAATTTGCTACGTTTAGTTAAGACGCTTATCAGAGACATAACGATGAACAAATATCGCCTTAGCGACGAGACGCGCATCTGGCAGTGGAAAAACGGCGAGACGGCACACTCAACGGCGCTGCGACAGATTATCGCGACAGTGGATTTTAACGACGTGAAGGCCGGTACCAGGGGCGGCTGGATAGACGATGCGCGCGCGCTCTCGCAGGACGGTGGCTGCTGGATCTACGACGAAAACAGCGTGGTGTTCGCCGGTGCAACGGTGTCCGGCAACGCGCGTCTTACCCTGCCGTGCATCATCAGCCATGATGCCCATATCGGCGGCCGCTGCTGGCTGGACGGGGCGGAGGTCAGCCACGGCGCGCGAATAAGTGACAACGTCACCATTCAACAATCCTGCGTGCGGGGCGAGTGCCATATTTACGGTGAGGCGCGCGTGCTGCATCACAGCGTGGTCATTGCCGCCAAAGGGCTGACGCCAGACCAAGAACAGATCCTGCAAATCTACGACAAGGCGACGGTGAGCCAGTCGCGCATTGTGCACCAGGCGCAAATCTACGGCGAGGCGATGGTCAATTTTGCCTTTGTTGAGCACCGGGCCGAAGTCTTCGACAAGGCCATTCTCGAAGGTAACGAACTGAATAACGTCTGGGTGTGCGACTGCGCAAAAGTCTATGGCAACGCCCGCGTGATTGCCGGCTTTGACGAGGATGCTATTCCGACGGTGCGCTACAGCTCTCAGATTGCGGAGAATGCCGTCGTGGAAGGAAACTGTGTCATCAAGCACCACGTTCTGATTGGCGGCCAGGCGTGGCTGCGCGGCGGGCCGATCATGCTGGATGATAAGGTGGTGATTCAGGGGCGGGCACGGATCAGCGGCGATGTGCTGATTGAGCATCGGGTGGAAATCACTGACGATGCGGTCATTGAAGCGTTTGCCGGAGAGAGCATTCACCTGCGCGGCGAAAAGGTGGTTAACGGCGACCAGCGCATCACCCGCACCCCGCTGCTGGGGGCGTTATAGGCTATAAATTTTTCCGTAGATGTTTACATCATCAAAGCGGCCATTCAGGTATTCCGCTTCCCGCAGGCAGCCTTCCAGGGTAAAACCATTGCGCACAGCAACGCTGTTGCTGTGCCGATTTGCCACCCGACACTTAATCACAAAGCGGCGGATCTCACCGCGTTCGGCATAGTAGCGCATAAATGCCTGCAGCGAACGGGAGAGAATGCCCTGCCCCTGGTGGTCTTCATCCAGCCAGTAACCGATATAGCCAGCCTTGTTGGTGGGTTCAATCGTATTGAAAGACAGCACGCCAGCCAGCGCATCATCCTTAAAGATCAAAAACATTTTGGCGTAGCCGCGCTGGTGCAGCATCTGGTTACCCTGCACGTTGCGGCGGGTATCCTCTTCGCTGCCCACGTGCTGCGCCCAGTCAAAGGCGGTTTGCAGAAAGGTTCTGTTTTTGACGACGAGATTGTGCAGCTCGGCGGTGTAGCGCTCTTCGACGGCGCGAAGTTCGATATCCTGGGAAACGGGGATAATTTCTGAAGACATGGTGCCTCTCCATTGCCGGGTGGCGCTAACGCTTACCCGGCCTACAAATGCGCCCAGAGTAGGCCGGGTCAGGCGCAGCCGCCACCCGGCACAATCCCACAAGGATTAACGCATTATCCGGTCGTCAACGTAGTGACGTTTATCCGGCGCGGGCGGGAAGTACTGGTACAGCCAGGTTTCGCTGATGGCGTCGCCCTGGCAGCGCAGGAACAGACGCATATCTACCGGCTCGGTTGAATCCGAGGTCGGGTACCAGTCAAACAGAATGCGATAGCCGTCAAACGGCTCAACGTAGAGGATCTCAACCTGCTTCGCTTCACCGCTGGAGAGCGTAATCACCGGCTCGATGCCCTTTGGCGCAGCGGCCTTCAGGTCGCCGCCGACGAAGTCGATCGCAAAGCGACGGGCCCACACTTTCGGATAGTTTTCGCCCGGTGCCCAGCCTTCCGGGAAGCCGCCCATGCCGGTACGGGTGGCGAAGACGTTGGCCAGCGGGGAACGCACCGGCGGCATGGCGCTCCAGTACAGACGATATTTGAAGTCCAGCTCGTCGCCCGCCTTCACCGCTTTTTCCGGCTGCCAGAAGCAGACCACGTTATCCAGCGTTTCGCCGGTGGTCGGGATCTCCATCAGGCCAACCGCGCCTTTCCCCCAGTCGTTACGCGGCTCAACCCACAGGCTCGGGCGTTTGTTATACCAGCCCATCACGTCCTGATAGTGCGAAAAATCGCGGTCGAGCTGCAGCAGGCCGAACCCTTTCGGGTTTTTATCCATATAGGCGTTGAACTGGAGCTTCTGCGGGTTATTCAGCGGACGGCAGATCCACTCCCCGTTCCCGCGCCACATCGCCAGGCGGTCGGAGTCATGAATTTGCGGGTGGATGGTATCGCACATGCGGCGTTCGTTATTGCCGCAGCTGAACATGCTGGTCATCGGCGCGATGCCGAGCTGCTTGATGTCCTTACGCGCGTAGAGATGGTTTTCCACCTCCATAATCACCTGGCTCTTCTCGCAGTGGATCACGAACTTGTAGGCACCGGTAATGCTCGGGCTATCGAGCAGCGTATAAACGGTAAAGGTGGTGTCGCCGGGCTTGACGGTTTCAAACCAGAAGGCGGTAAAGTCCGGGAACTCTTCCGGCGTGTCGGTAAAGGTATCTACCGCCAGACCGCGTGCGGAAAGGCCGTACTGATAGGTGTCGTCCACCGCGCGGAAATAGCTCGCGCCCAGGAAAGAGACGATATCGCGACGCGCCAGCTCCGGTGCCTTAAAGGCGCGGAAGCCCGCAAAGCCGAGATCGCTTTGCCCTTCCAGTTGTTTGGTATCCACCCCGGTTTCACCGTAGCTGAACAGCTCGGGACGGAAGTGGATCTCGCGCGCCATAGAGGTGGACTGGTCCAGGGAGAACATCCGCACGCGGCGGCGGAACCCCATTCCCATATGGAAGAACTGCACGTCCAGCTGACGCCCTTCAATGTTGTTCCACAGAGACTGCTTCTCATCGTAGCGGATGGCGTTATACGCCTGCGGCGTCATGGTCGCCAGCGTCTCCGGCAGCGGACGCGGCGCGCCACCCCACGGGGTTTTCGCCAGGTCATGCGCCATGGATTGCAGTACGGAGAAGTCAAAACGACGGCTCTGGCCGTCAGCAATGTCAGAGTCGGCAGCGTATGCCGCGTTGGAAAACAGGGAAGCAAGGCCAGAGGTGCCGCTCAGGGCTGCCACTGCCAGCGAACCTTTTAGAAAACGTCTGCGATTCATGCCTGGAAAAACGTCCTTATGGTCGTGTGAATGTGTTCCGCGCTCGGCGAAATGACGGCAAGAAAGAACGCACAGCCTAAACAAAAATGGTTAAGAATCCAATTGTTGGCCGGTGATTATATGAACAAACCGAGAAATATTTTCTTTCGACCAGAACGGCCCGAAAGTGGTGTAAAGAAAGCCTGGAAAATGTGTAGAAAAATGCCCCGTCAGGACATCAACAGCCGGGGCAAAGGAGGTGGTTATTTTACGCTGACATCGATACCCGGGAAGTACTTATCAGCGAGTTTAGCGATCGTGCCGTCGGCACGTACTTTATCAATTGCGGCGTCAAGCTGCTTTTTGGTGGCCTCGTCACCTTTACGCAGCCCAAAACCGATCCCGCTGCCGAGGATAGTGTCGTCAGACACCGGTTTACCGATGAAGCCAAACCCTTTACCCTGCGGCTTGCTGAGGAACCCTGCCTGCCCGGCCGCGGACATCACCAGCGAGGCGTCGATACGGCCATTCAGCAGGTCGCCCCAGGCCATATTCTGATCTTTATAAGACACCACGGTGACACCGTGCTTTTCCCAGTGCTCTTTCGCGTAGGTTTCCTGAATGGAGCCCTGCAGTACGCCAATGGTTTTGCCCTTCAGCCCTTCCGGCGTCGCCTCAACCGCCGTACCGGCCTTGCCGACCAGCTGCGACGGAATGCGGTAGATCGGCTGGGTAAAATCAATGCTCTTGCGGCGCTGCTCGGTGATGTTCATCGCCGAGTTGATGGCGTCAAACTTCTTCGCCACCAGCCCCGGAATCAAGGCGTCAAACGAGGTTTCCACCCAGCTGCACTTCAGCGCTGCCGCTTTGCAGATGGCATTCCCCAGCTCCACGTCAAACCCTTCCAGTTCGCCCGCCGCATTGCGGCTTTCAAACGGCGGATACTCGGCTTCCAGACCGTAACGCAGCTCGGACGCCGCGAAGGAGGAAAAGGTACACAGCAATCCCATGCCGACAACTAGCGCGCGTAATTTCATCAACAACTCCTCAGAGCTTATCTCAGCGTGGTTTAACCCGACACAGGGCCTGAGCACCTGCCCGTAACGTCGCCTCATCTTTCGCAAAAGAGAGACGAATCAATTTATTATCCGTACCGTCTGCATAAAACGCCGACAGCGGGATGGTGGCAACGCCGTACTCGACGATCAGCCGCTTCACCAGCTCGCTGTCGCGTTCGTCGCTGAACTGACCGTAGTCCGCCAGCATGAAGAACGATCCGGCGCTCGGCAGCAGCGTAAACGGCGAATCGACCAGCAGGCTTTGCAGCAGATCGCGCTTGCGCTGGTAAAACGCCGAGAGCGACAGCCAGGTTTGCGGGTCGACCATATGCTCCGCAAACGCGTGCTGCATTGGCGTATCGGCAGAAAACATTAAAAATTGATGGACTTTACAAATCTCGTCCATCAGTACCGCCGGCGCTACACAGTATCCCACTCGCCATCCGGTAACGTGATAGGTTTTTCCGAAAGAGGAAATAATCACGCTGCGCTCCGCCAGCTGCGGGTGCGTGGCCATCCCGTGGTGCGGTTCACCGTCAAAAACGACGTGCTCATACACTTCGTCAGACAAAATAATGATGTCCGTGCTGCGCGTCAGCGCCGCCAGCTGCTGCAGGTCATTGGCCGAGAAGACCTGACCGCTCGGGTTGTGCGGCGTATTGATGATGATCATCCGCGTGCGCGGGGTGATGGCAGCGCGGACCTCGTCCCAGTTGACGGCAAAATCCGGCACCGTGAGCCTGATGGCAACCGGCGTTGCCCCCTGCAGGCGGACAATGGGCGCGTAGCTGTCAAAGGAGGGCTCAAAGTAGATCACCTCATCCCCTGGATGCACCAGCCCGCTGATGGCGGAATAGAGCCCTTCGCTGGCGCTGGCGGTCACCAGCACCTCGCTGGCCGGGTCATACTGCGTGCCGTAGAGCGTGGCAATCTTATCCGCAATGCGCTCTTTGAGCGGCTGCAGACCGGTCATCGACGCGTACTGGTTGTGCCCCTCCTCCATGGCGCGGGTGACGCCCGCAATCAGCTTCGGGTCACAGGAAAAATTCGGTGCGCCCTGAGAAAGGTTAATGGCGTTATGCTGCGCCGAGAGCTGGCCGATAACGGTAAAAATGGTGGTACCCACATCGGGCAGCTTGGAGCGGGTTTGCACGGGCGTTCGTAAAGTCATCCTCTTTCCCTTCTCATGGACATTGCATAACTATTCAAACAACATCTCTGCTGTCGGGACAATCGAATTGTTGTCATAATAGCCATGAGAAAAATGCATAGCTGAGGTGTTTTTATGTCGCGCCGTTCGCTCCCGCTCAACGCCATTGACGCATTTTTAGTCACCGCGCGTCACCTGAATCTAACCCATGCCGCCGCGGAGCTTTGCCTGACGCAGGGGGCCGTAAGCCGTAAGATTGCCTCCCTTGAGGCGTGGTTTGGCTTTCCGCTTTTTGAGCGCCACGCGCGCGGCCTGCGCCTCTCTTCCCAGGGCAGCGCCCTGCTCCCGGAACTGCAGTCTGCTTTTGAACACCTGCTGACCGTGGCCGACCAGGCCCGCAGCCCGCATACCGTGATTCGGCTTAAGGCCCCCACCTGCGCGATGCGCTGGCTGGTGCCGCGCCTGCTGGAGGTGGAGCGCGAGCAGCCGGATCTGCAGATCGCCCTGACCACCACCACCGATCACAACGTCAATTTCAAAACCGAATCCTACGATGCGGCGATTGTCTTCGGCACGCACATGAGCGCAGGCGATCTGCTGTTCGAAGAGGCGCTCACCCCGGTGATAAGCCCGGTGCGGGCGGGTGCAGCGCTGGGGTCGCTGACGTTTCTGCACCCGACAAGGGATAAAACGGACTGGTCGCTGTGGCTGACGAAGCAGGAAGGTCCGGGATTTGCCATGCACAAAAATCAACACTTCGACACGATGGATCTTGCCATCACCGCAGCCATTCAGGGGCTGGGCGTCGCCATTGCCGACGAAACGCTGGTGGCCGAGGATGTCCGCGCGGGAAGGCTGATGCGGCCCTACGCGACAAGCATCAAAACCGGCGCGAGCTACCGGCTGGTGCTGCGCGAAACGCCAGCAGAGGAAAATGGTCTCGCGGCGTTTCGCGCCTGTTTGCTTAATCGAGGCTGACGTGGTGCTTCATCACCCGTTTGAAGAGGCTCATGCGGGCGCGCATAAAGCGGTTTTCAAGCCTGAAACCTGCATATTTATTCACGTCAATGCGTAGCAGAACGTCCCGCCCTTTACGACATGCGGGCCAGCGCGTCGGCCCGGGCAGGCTGTCGCGAGAGCCCGCTTCACGCGCAAAGCTCACCCAGTAATCGGCCACGTGGGCAGCAAACTGCAGATCCCGCTCGTTGACATACTGGCGGGAAGGCTCCACCTGGCCGAGGGTATCGAAAACGTAGGGCACTTCGTTGCCGTGCCACGCGCCGTTGATGTAGGTTCCATGTTCCGCTTCGGCGACATAGTCGAACCAGTAACGCCAGCACAGTCCGCCGACGCGCTGCTGAGCCTGCATCACCACGTAGCCCATCGTGGTGAACGCCATGTCGCGGCACACCTGCCTGCCCAGCTCTTCATCGCCCTTCACGCCCGGATAGAGCAGCTTAATCAGCCCCAGTCCGAAGCGGCGCTCCCGGCGCAGCTTCTGGATTTGTCCGGCAAGATCGACGCCAAACACCGCCATTACGCTGGCCTCATCGCTGTTCGACCCGATCATCACCGGTACGGGATGCTGGCGGGCGGCGAAAAAGACGTCCAGCATCGCTTCGGGCAGAACGCAGTCCCCGACGATGGGCGCCGGGGCGACGTTCAGCGGCGCGGTTAACGGCCAGAACGCGTCCGGCGGAATGGCGCGCAGCTGCTCCGCCGTCGCGCTTTCCAGGCCGAATTGGGCGGCCAGCGCCTCCCCTTTCTGCAGCGCCTGCTCGCGCGGCGTGTCCGGCAGGGTGTATCCGCTTTGCACAATCGCCTTGTGGAACAAGCCAGCCGCCAGGGGCGATGCCAGCAGAGAGAGCACGCTGCGCGCGCCGGCGGATTCACCAAATAGCGTTACGTTGGCGGGATCGCCGCCGAACGCGGCAATATTGTCCCGCACCCATTCGAGGGCCGCGATTTGATCCAGCAGGGCAAAATTATGCACCACGCGATCTTCCTCGCCTTCCAGCGCGGGATGGGCGAAAAAGCCGAGATGGCCGAGACGATAGTTGATCGTCACCACAACCACGCCGCGCGTGGCAAGCGCTTTGCCGTTATAGGGCGGTAACCCCCCCGCACCGATGGTAAAGCCACCGCCGTGCAGCCAGACCATCACCGGAAGCGGTGCGGTACGGTCGACGGGAGACCAGACGTTCAGATAAAGACAGTCTTCCGAGAACTGACCGGGATCGCCCCCGCCCAGCTCCTGACAATATTCGCTGCTTTGCCAGCTTGAGGCCGAAAAGGCGGTGGCCTCGCGAACGCCATCCCAGCGTTCGGGCGGCCTGGGCGAACGCCAGCGCCACTCGTCCACGGGCGGTGCGGCGTAGGGAATACCGCACCAGAGGTGGACGTTTTCATCGGTTAAGCCAGACAGCGCGCCCTGGCGCGTTTCAACCACAGGGGTGGAAAGATGTTGCATAACGACCTTATTTTTTTCCATCACACCCCAGCAGAGTAACGGTTTCAGAGCAAACCGCAACGCTGTTTGCTGCGCGTTTCCGCCTCCTCATAGAGGGTGAACTCGTCATACACCGGGCAGCCCAGCGCCGCTTCAAACGCCTCGCGGCTGGCGTTACCGTGGCTTCGCGCCTGGGTTTCGTTCCCGAGATTGGACTGGAATATCCCGGCTGCGCTCACCGGGAGGAAATCTTCGTAGGTGATCGGCTGGGCCACTACCCATCCACGCTCAATCAGCGGCTGCGGCTCGTCTCCCGGACGGAACGCATGGCGATGCGCTTCTCCGGCCGGCGTCAGACGATAGCGGAAGTACGCCAGCCCCTGACGACGCATTAACAGCTCGCTGTCCGGGAAGGCGCTAAAGACCTCCCGCAGATGCAGCTGGTGCGTCAGGTTATCTTTGCCCGTTCCGGCCTGGGCGAGGAGGCTATCGTACAGCTCACGGCCTTTCGGAGTCAGCGCCACGCCGCGCTGCTCAATCTCACCGAAGCGCGCGGTGTGGGTGCCCTTATGTTCGCCGGCAAACAGCACCGGTTCTTCCAGCGCCTTGAAGCTGGTTTGACGCAGGAGGACGGGCACCTCGCGACGCGGCGGGCCTTCAATCAGAATCTTTGGCTCAATGCCGTACTTCGGCATCAGCTCCTGCGCCCGGTCAATATCCAGCGTGCGCGGCGTGAGGTGGTTGATGTGGCAGCCCGGGAAGCAGACCACGTCGGCAATCAGGCGGTGCTCGTTGCTCAGGGCGAGGTAGGTCTCCTGATCGACCGTCGCGTGGCGGTGCCAGCGGAAGGTTTCCAGCGCTTCCTGCACAAACTCGCGCGCCTGCGCGTCGGTAAACTGCCCTTCCGACTCATGCAGATCGAGAAGCGCCAGACAGCGCGGGGTAAAGATGTTCCGGTGAGAGAGGATTTCCGCCGCCCGTTCGCGCAGCGCGACGTTCTCAATCAGCTCAAGGCGCAGCAGCGACGTAAAGATACGGAACGGATTACGGCACAGCGCCGCATCATCGATCGGGCGAAACGCCGTGGAGTGAACCGGCACCCCCGCCTGGGAGAGATCGTAATAGCTGACCGGGTACATCCCCATAATGGCAAACATGCGGCGCAGGGTAGACAGTTCCTGCGCCGTGCCGACGCGGATCGCGCCGTGGCGCTCCACGTTCAGGCGCGCAAGCTCATCGGCGTTTGCCAGTTGTTCATGTAATAGTGGGTTATTTTCCAGCACCGCCAGGTTGACGTCCGCAACCAGTTCGAGCAAGGTGCCGTACTGCGGAACTTCCTGCTGGTACATCGCCGACATAGCCTGCGAAAAGTGTTCCCGAATGTCATCAGCCGTGATGGTGTTCGCCATGATGTCATGCCTCCAGTGAATATTACCTGGAGTGTAGAGAAACCCGTTCCTTCCGGGGGGAAGAATTTCTGATTTGTGATCTTAAGACGACAGTGGTTAAACCGTGTGCTACCGGCCTCTGAACGAACCTTAACGAAACCGCCCTTTGACCTGAACGCTTTTATCCAGGATTTTCCTTATAATTATTTAGGGTTCCGCCTGCTAGCTATAAAGGAGTATTTTTTATTTTCTCCTGACTGCAAATCAACCAATTTGAATGCGTCATTATTTTTATCCTCTCCCTTCAAATTTTTAGCTAAAAGTTAGGAATAATCTGAACGGTTGTTGACAAGTCCTTCCTGTCTATTCATATTTCCAACGCAAGCGAAGCGCAAATTTACAAATATTTAAAAATAACGCAGCCGCAAATAGCAAAACGCATTTGACGGTTCTCACACAGCGACTAGAGTTATTACTCGAACGACGAGTGATACGAAATATTTTCGTATCGTACTGACATAACCAATATATGACTATGAGGTTTAATATGGCAGAGCATCGTGGTGGTTCCGGTAATTTCGCTGAAGACCGTGAAAAAGCATCAGAAGCTGGACGTAAAGGCGGCCAGCACAGCGGCGGTAATTTTAAAAACGATCCGCAACGCGCGTCTGAAGCGGGTAAGAAAGGAGGACAGAACAGTCACGGCGGAGGCCGTAAGTCTGATAACTCCTGATCTTATTTAGCACTCTTTTAATAAAACCAGAGAGCATGCTGCGGGCTGAAAAGCTCGCAGTACCCTTTCTCTATTTTACCGGAGCGTAATTATTATGAATATGAAAAGCGTCGAGGATGTTTTTATTCATTTACTATCGGATACCTACAGCGCAGAAAAGCAGCTTACCCGCGCGCTGGGCAAGCTTGCCCGCGCCGCGTCCAGCGAGAAGCTGAGCGCCGCCTTCACCGCACACCTTGAAGAGACGCAGGGTCAGATCGAACGTATCGACCAGATTGTCGAGCAGGAAGACGGTATTAAGATCAAACGCATGAAGTGCGTGGCGATGGAAGGCTTAATTGAAGAAGCCAACGAAGTTATCGAGAGCACGGAAAAAAATGAAGTGCGTGATGCCGCGCTTATTGCCGCTGCACAAAAAGTGGAGCATTACGAAATAGCCAGCTACGGTACCCTCGCCACATTAGCAGAACAGCTGGGCTATAAAAAAGCCGTTAAGCTTCTGGCCGAAACGCTGGAAGAAGAAAAAGAGACCGACCTTAAACTCACCGACCTGGCCGTTGGAAATATTAACCAAAAAGCGCAAAAATGACGCAGTAATACAGGTTAAATAAAATGAGCATCAGTCCCAGGACAATTAAACGGTGCCATTTAGCGGCAGCCATAATATGGTTCATTCTCGCTATCCCTTCCGTAATATGGTGGAAGAGCAGCGTGCTGTGGGTCATTATCATCAGTATCTACGCCAATATTGTCGGCCATTTATCGGGCTACAGTGCCGCACGTGCCGATCAGGCTGCTGAAAGTGAGACCAAATAAGCGAACCCCTAATGAGGATACAATGATGAATCACGTAGAACACTACCATGACTGGCTACGCGATGCCCATGCGATGGAAAAGCAAGCCGAATCCATGCTGGAATCTATGGCCAGCCGTATCGATAATTATCCTGATGTTCGCGCCAGAATAGAACAGCATATTAATGAGACAAAACGGCAAATCACATTGCTGGAGGAAATCCTCGACCGTAATGCTATTTCTCGTTCGGTCTTAAAAGACTCAATGAGCAAAATGGCGGCGCTGGGTCAATCCATCGGCGGCATGTTCCCTTCAGACGAAATCGTGAAGGGCTCGATCAGCGGCTATGTCTTCGAACAGTTTGAAATCGCCTGCTATACCTCCCTGCTCGCTGCGGCAAAAAAAGCGGGCGACGTCGCCTCGGTCCCCGCTATCGAGACGATTCTGGCGGAAGAGCGTGAAATGGCCGACTGGCTGATTCGCCATATTCCTCAGACCACGGAACAGTTCCTGCTGCGTTCAGACGCAGACGGTGTCGAAGCGAAAAAATAGCCCGTAGCGCTGCCGCCGGGCGAGGATTTTGCCAACCGGGACTACACTCTATCTTTAGGTAGAGAGGCTCGCGGAAGTTGGCACGGCGATCCGCATTCCGACCTGCTCACCGGTGCCGGTTCAGGCACCGGCGTAAAAACCGTAATCGGTTTTGCCGGGCAGTAAACGCAGCCCGACAATGCGCGTGCCCCATCGTCTTAGAGGTACGGACCATGTTCGCACTTGATGCATTCCATTTGGCCAGAATTCAGTTCGCTTTTACCGTCTCGTTCCACATCCTGTTTCCCGCGATCACCATCGGCCTCGCCAGCTATCTGGTGGTGCTGGAGGGCATGTGGCTGCGCACCAAAAACGGCGTCTGGCGATCGCTATACCATTTCTGGCTCAAGATATTTGCCGTTAACTTCGGCATGGGCGTCGTTTCCGGTCTGGTGATGGCGTACCAGTTTGGCACCAACTGGAGCGGGTTTTCCCAGTTCGCGGGCAGCATTACCGGGCCCCTTCTGACCTATGAGGTGCTCACCGCCTTCTTTCTGGAGGCCGGATTCCTCGGCGTCATGATGTTCGGCTGGAATAAGGTCGGCCCGGGGCTGCACTTCTTTTCGACCTGCATGGTGGCGCTCGGCACGCTGATGTCGACCTTCTGGATCCTCGCCTCCAACAGCTGGATGCATACGCCGCAGGGTTTCACTATCGAAAACGGGCAGGTCATTCCGCAGGACTGGCTGGCCATCGTCTTTAACCCCTCCTTCCCTTACCGCCTGATTCATATGGCTATCGCCGCGTTTCTGAGCAGCGCGCTGTTTGTCGGCGCGTCCGGCGCATGGCATCTGCTGCGCGGTAACGATACGCCCGCCGTGCGCACCATGTTTTCGATGGCGATGTGGATGGCGCTGCTGGTCGCGCCCATTCAGGCGGTGGTAGGCGATATGCACGGCCTGAACACGCTTGAGCATCAGCCGGCAAAAATTGCCGCCATTGAGGGTCACTGGGAAAATCCCCCCGGCGAGGCCACCCCGCTGCTGCTGTTTGGTCTGCCGGACATGGAGGAGGAGCGCACGAAATACGGCCTCGAGATCCCCGCGCTCGGCAGCCTGATCCTGACGCACAGCCTGGACAAGCAGGTCCCGGCGCTCAAAGATTTTCCGAAAGAGGATCGGCCAAACTCGACCATCGTTTTCTGGTCGTTCCGCGTGATGGTCGGGATGGGCCTGCTGATGATTACCCTTGGTCTGATCAGCGTCTGGCTGCGCTATCGTCACCGGCTTTTCCACTCGCGCCCGTTCCACTGGTTTGCCCTCTGCATGGGGCCTGCCGGGCTGCTGGCGCTGCTCGCGGGCTGGGTGACCACCGAAGTGGGGCGTCAGCCGTGGGTCGTCTATGGCTACCTGCGCACCGTTGACGCGGTATCGCTGCACAGCACCCTGCAGATGAGCATCAGCCTGCTGGCCTTCTTTGTCGTCTATTCATCCGTGTTTGGCGTGGGCTATGTTTACCTCATCCGGCTGATTAAGAAAGGCCCGCAGCCCGTCGATACGCTGACGTCAAACACCTCGGGCACCCCTGCCCGTCCGCTGTCTGCCGCTGAGTCTGTACCGGAAGAGGAGAAAATCTGATGGGCGTCGATATCTCAGTGATTTGGTTTGCCATCATCGTGTTTGCCACGCTGATGTACATCATCATGGATGGCTTCGATCTGGGCATTGGCCTGCTGTTTAACTTCGTGGGCGATGCGAAAGAGCGCGACGTGATGGTCAACAGCGTAGCGCCCGTCTGGGACGGCAACGAGACCTGGCTGGTGCTCGGCGGCGCGGGGCTGTTCGGCGCGTTTCCGCTGGCCTATGCGGTCATTATCGATGCGCTGACGATCCCGCTCACCGCGATGCTGATCGGCCTCATCTTTCGCGGCGTCGCCTTTGAGTTCCGCTTCAAGGCCACCCCCTCACACCGCAGGTTCTGGGACTACTCCTTTGCCGGCGGCTCCCTGCTCGCCACCTTCAGTCAGGGGATTGTCGTCGGTGCAGTGATCAACGGCTTTGACGTGGAGGGCCGACGTTTTGTCGGCTCGGCGCTCGACTGGCTGACCCCCTTCAACCTCTTCTGCGGCATCGGCTTGGTCGTCGCCTACACGCTGCTGGGCACCACCTGGCTCATTATGAAAAGCGAAGGCGCGCTGCAACAGCGCATGCGCGAGCTGACCCGCCACGTGCTGCTGGCGCTGATGGTGGTCATCGCCGTAGTGAGCATCTGGACGCCGCTCGGCTGGCAGTACGTGGCCGACCGCTGGTTTACCCTGCCCAACTTCTTCTGGTTCCTGCCGGTTCCGCTGCTGGTTGGGCTTTTCAGCGTGCTGATCTGGCGCCTGACCCGCAACCCGGCCAGCCACTCCCGCCCCTTCCTGCTGACGCTGGGGCTGATCTTCCTCGGGTTTAGCGGGCTGGGCATCAGCCTCTGGCCGAACATTATTCCGCCGCGCATCACCCTGTGGGAAGCCGCGGCCCCGCCTGCCAGCCAGCTGTTTATGCTGGTTGGGACGTTACTGATTATTCCGGTGATCCTGGTGTACACCGCCTGGAGCTACTACGTCTTCCGGGGCAAAGTTTCGGATACTGAAGGCTATCACTGAGGAACGCTATGACGGACTGGCATACACGGGCCATTATTTACCAGATTGATACCGCACTCTTTTATGATTTGAACGGCGATGGCTGCGGGGACATCGCCGGGATAGCGGCCAAGCTCCGCTACATTCGCCGGATGGGGGCGACGGTTATCTGGATCACCCCGTTTTACCTCACCCCCTTTCTCGACGAAGGCTATGACGTCAGCGACCATCTCCAGGTGGACCCCCGCTTCGGAAAGCTGGCCGATATTATTGCCCTTGTCGAACAGGCCCGCGAGCTGGGCATGCAGGTCATTATTGAGCTGCTGATCCAGCACACCTCCGACGCGCATCCCTGGTTCCAGCAGGCGCGCCGCAACCCGGCGTCACCCTACCGGGATTACTACCTCTGGTCAGATACTGACGAGGACGATACGCCCCCCATGTTTCCCGGCGTCGAAAAGAGCATCTGGAGCTGGGACGACGAGGCGGGACAATACTACAGGCACATGTTCTATCGCCACGAACCGGACCTAAACCTGACCTCGCCCGCGGTGCTGAAAGAGATTGAGAACATCATCCTCTTCTGGCTCAAGCTGGGCGTATCGGGGTTCCGCCTGGATGCCGCCTCCCACCTGACCACGCAGGCGGGAAACGGTGATGAAAAAAAGGGGCTGTGGATCCTCGAGCATATGCGGCGTCTTATTGAGCAAAATAATCCGGAGGCGATCCTGCTGGGTGAAGTGGACGTCGAGGTGGAGGCCTATCAGGACTACTTTGGCAATAATGACCGCCTGAATCTGGTGCTCAATTTCTGGCTCAACAAATATTTCTACGTAAGCCTGGCCCGCAAACGCGCCCGCCCGCTGCGCAACGCGGTGAAGAAGATGATCGTCCCGCCTGACTCCTGCTGTTTTGCCAACTGGCTGCGCAATCACGACGAGCTGGATCTGGAAGGCATCAGCAAGATAGACAAACAGTTTGTCCTCGATACCTTCGCCCCAGATGAGGAGATGAACGTCTATCAGCGCGGGATCCGCCGCCGCCTGGCGCCGATGCTAAACGGCGAGCAAAAGCGGCTGGCATTCTGTCATGCGGTGCTCTTTTCCCTGCCCGGCGTGCCGGTGATGCGCTATGGCGATGAGATAGGCATGGGGGATGACCTCGAACTGGAGGAGCGCTACGCCGTCCGCACGCCGATGCAGTGGGCGGGATCGCAAGGCGGTGGTTTTTCAGCGGCCGATCCGGGTAAATTTATTGCGCCGATTATCGACCACGGCCCTTATCGCTATCAGAAAATCAACGTCGCCGATTCGCTGCTCCACCGCAACTCGCTCCTGCACCGGATTATTGATATCGCCAATACACGCTCGGAGTTTCCCGAAATCGCCGTTGCGCCCTTTAGGCTCCTCACCATCGACAGTGACGCGGTGCTGGGGATCTATTACGAAACCGAAGAACGCAGCATCCTGACATTTTTTAACTTCAGCGACCAGCAGGTACGGTTCACCGTAAAGGGGATCCGCAACGCCACCTGGACCGCCTGTCTCGCGGACAAACGCTACGATGACGCGCTGGTTTGCGGTAAAACCGTCGAGCTCAGCCTTGGCGGCTACGGTTATCGCTGGTTCTGGACGCACCGCAGCGCGCTGCGCTGATTACGGTTTCCGGCGGGTTAGCAAACGCGTTAATACAATCCCCGCCACCGCAAGGGCCCCTAACGCCACTTTGCCCGGCATACCGGAGGTCACGGACGTCGCGCGGGTTTTCGCTTCGTCAGTAAAACGGCCATGGATCTTGTGCAGGTCATTAACCGGCTGGTCGAGATAGTCCCGGCGGTCCAGTGCGTTCAGATCGTCGGTCATCTGACCTTCCCAGGCTTTCTTCACCATCAGCCGGTCCAGAAAACCCGGGAAGAGGAACTGCCCGACAATCGACTGGATGATGCTGCTGCCTACCCACAGCTCGCGCACCGGCTTTTGCGCCACCCTGAAGATGGCGCTGGCGGCGACTTCAGGCTCGAAAACCGGCGGTACCGGACGCATCGCCCAGGCAAACTTGTTCCTTGCCCATTCAAACTGCGGCGTGTTAAGCCCCGGCATCTGCACCATCGAAAGCTGAACCCGGCTGTTCTCGTGCATCAGCTCGATACGTACCGCGTCGGTGAAACCGCGGATCGCCGCTTTGGCCCCGCAGTAGGCGGACTGCAGGGGGATGGAACGGTAGGCCAGCGCGGACCCCACCTGAATAATGACGCCCCTGTCGCGCGGAACCATAAGCTCGAGCGCCGCGCGGGTACCGTTCACGTAGCCGAGGTAGGTTACCTCAGTTACGCGACGAAACTCGTCCGGCGTAAGGGTGCGAAACGGTGCCAGCACGGCGCCCATGGCATTGTTGACCCACACGTCAATCGCCCCAAGGCGATACTCAATCTCGTTGGCCGCATCCACCACCGCCTGACTGTCGGCGACGTCAGCCTGCACGGCGTGGGCGTTAACGCCGAAGCGCCGCAACTCTTCCTGAGTGGAGTGCAGGCTGGCCTCATCGCGGGCGATGAGGCCGACATGGTAACCTGCTTTTGCAAAGCGCAGCGCCGTGGCTTTTCCCACGCCCGCCGTCCCACCGGTAATCACTATGACAGCCATAGAACCTCCACGTGAAATCAACCGTTATGCCCATCCGACAGGGTTGTCACCAGTTCAGCCAGCGCAAAATGCACCGCTTTTTCCACCACGTCCTGACAGTCGCCGGAGAAAAGCACGGTGCGGGTTTGCGTCTCGCCGCGTATATTCCAGCCAAAGCAGACCGTCCCCGCCGCCGTCCCATCGTCGCCCCCTTCAGGGCCTGCGTATCCGCTGATGGCGATGCTGATATCCGCCTGCGCGATGTCGCGGATGCTGGCGGCCATCTCGGCCACCGTCGGTTCGCTGACGGCGGTATAGCGCGCCAGCGTCTCAGGACGCACGCCGAGGATCCGCGCTTTGGCTTCGTCGCTGAATACGACCAGGCCAACATCATAAAAATCGGCGGTGTTCTCTTCCGCACAAAGCGCCACCGAGAGCTTTCCTCCCGTGCAGGATTCCGCCGTGGTTAAGCGAAGCCCGAGATCGGTTAATTTACTCGCCAGCTTTTTCGTCAGCTCGCCCACGGTAATATTATTGTCGTGAAAAAGATTGCTCATCTTGCCGCCTCTTATTTCTCGAAAGGAATGACTGAAATATGCCCATTGCGCTCAAGTATGGCATATTTAATGTCGCTTATTTCCGTAATGCCATTATTCTGACGCGCCGACACCAGAATATCATCACAGGACACATCGACTTTCTTCAGTTTATCGGCTAACGGCACGCCGTTCTCGACCAGAATTACAGGAGTACCATCGAGAATATTCTCCACCGGCGAGAAATATTTCTTCATCAGTCCGAAAATAATATCCACCACCACCAGCGTGGTAATGGTAATCATCGCGCCGGTAACGGAAAAATCCTGTCCGAGAAGCGCCTGCTGAGTAGCTTCACTGATTATCAGGAGCAAAATGAGATCGAAGCTGGTCATCTGCAGCAGCGCACGCCGCCCGGCCACTTTAAATACCACCACGAGAAATAGATAAATCGCCAGGGCACGAAAGACCATATCCATATCAGACTCCTAGGGGTAAATAAATTGCCAGAGGGTGATTTCCGGCTCGCTGTTTATGCGGATGGTCGTGTTCCATTTGCCGGCTCTCGAAGGCGTGGTGAAGAGTAACACCGCGAAGCGGTCTGACTTTTTCAGGTTGTTATAGACAAAATAGAGGGTCTTGCCACGGCTGAACATGCTGTCAGGCTGCGGCCAGACGCTGCCAGGCTCGTAAACATCGCTGCTCTCGCTGGCCATGCTGAGAACATAATTTCCCTCTGTTTGCACCGGGAACGCCAGCTCCATTCGCGTCTCCGTCTCCCGTCGTCCGAAGCGTTCGTACTTTATGGTCAGGGAGTTAGCGGAATTGGTTTTGACCGTATCGCTGACTAATCCGCTCGAAAACAGACCGGCGATGGCAGCGACGATAACACCCAACAGAACAATAAACCCCACCTGACGAAACGCGTATTCAAACGTCAGCAAGCGAAAACTTTCATCTATACCGGGTAACTTTTCATTTTCACGCTTCATGGTCATCGTCACCGTTTCGCTTATTATCCGATAATTTTGATTTCTCACGAGAATGTTTTTAGGACTTATCACATTTGCCACATAAAGAAATAGCAACAATACTTAATTAGTCAAGGCATCCAAAATGAAGGTTATACGATGAAATTATCGCTTATTTCCGCTTTTTTGATATTTATGGTCCCCACCGCCTTCGCAGATAATAACGGCGGGTTACAAAAAGGTGAAGCGCCGCCCCCGCCCCATGCGCTGGATAGCGGATATCGTGGAACCGACGACGCGCGTATTATGACCATCGATCAGGCAAAACAGATGCATGACGGTGCGACCATTTCATTGCGCGGTAATCTTATTGACGGTAGCGGCGATAAGTTTGTATTCCAGGATAAAACTGGAAAAATCGACGTTATTATTCCCCAGGCAGTCTTCGACGGCAGAACGGTAAAACCCGACCAGATGATCGGCATCAACGGTTCGCTTGATAAAAAATCATCTCCTGCCGTCGTTCGTGTCGATCGTTTACAGAAGTAATTCAGCGAAGCGTTAACGCTGCAACTATCCATCAAGGCTTAAGGAGTCAGCTATGAGTGATACACAACGTAAGAACGCTTACCCGAAACCCCCGTTCCCGGAACAGCCGCAGACGCCGCCGGGTCTGGCGTCAGAGATGCAACCCGTTCCCGACCATGGGGAAACCAGCTACAAAGGCCATGGCCGTCTTGCAGGCAAAAAAGCGCTGATCACCGGCGGTGACTCTGGTATCGGCCGCGCCGTCGCCATCGCCTATGCCCGCGAAGGGGCGGACGTCGCCATCAACTACCTGCCGGAAGAGGAAAAAGACGCCGCAGAGGTCATCGACCTGATCGAAGCGGAAGGCCGCAAGGCCGTCGCGCTGCCGGGGGATATCCGGGACGAGACCTTCTGCCAGAATCTGGTCGAAGAAGCCGTCTCGAAGCTGGGCGGGCTGGATATTTTGATCAATAACGCAGGCCGTCAGCAGTACCGGGAATCCCTGGAAGAGCTGACCACCGAAGACTTTGACGCGACGTTTAAAACCAACGTCTACGCGCCCTTCTGGATCACCAAGGCGGCGCTGCGCCACCTGAAAGCCTCGTCCGTTATTATTAATACCTCCTCCGTTCAGGCGGTGAAGCCCAGCCCGGTGCTGCTGGACTACGCCCAGACGAAAGCCTGCCTGGCGGTCTTTACCAAGTCCCTGGCCAAGCAGCTGGGGCCGAAAGGCATTCGCGTCAACGCGGTCGCACCCGGTCCTTACTGGACGGTGCTCCAGTCCAGCGGCGGCCAGCCGATGGAAAAAGTGAAGGAGTTTGGCGGCGATACGCCGCTGGGACGTCCGGGTCAGCCCGTCGAGATTGCTCCGCTGTACGTTACGCTGGCCTCGGATGAATGTTCATTTACGTCCGGCCAGGTGTGGTGTTCTGACGGCGGTGACGGCGTGATCTAACCGCTTCTCCCTTCCCCTCCGAAATGAGCAATAAATGAACAAGGACGTTCGCGCTTATTCCCCTGCCGAAAAACATGTTGTAACTCAATCAGATCAAATGTTAAAAATATTTTGCTATCAGGTTATCAAAATTAAACAACTTAACTTGTCACCCGCATCGCTCTGTTTTTAACATCGCCTATGGAAAAAAATGGTCTGTTCAGTCAGCGCATACGCTTGCGCCATTTGCATACATTTGTGGCCGTCGCTCAACAGGGAACGCTGGGGCGTGCGGCTGAAACTCTCAACCTGAGCCAGCCCGCGCTCTCGAAAACCCTCAACGAGCTGGAACAGCTGACCGGCGCCCGTCTTTTCGACCGCGGTCGGCTGGGCGCGCAGCTTACCATCGTGGGCGAACAGTTCCTGACGCACGCCGTTAAGGTGCTGGATGCGCTTAATACCGCAGGCCAGTCGCTGCACAGAAAAGAAGAGCTCTCCGGTGAGGTGGTGCGCGTGGGTGCCCTGCCCACCGCCGCGCTCGGCATTCTTCCGCCGGTAATTGGCCAGTTCCACAAGCAGCAGCGGCATACCACGATTCAGGTCGCCACCATGAATAACACCATGCTGCTCGCGGGGCTGAAATCGGGCGAGCTGGATATCGGTATCGGCCGCATGTCCGACCCAGAACTGATGGGCGGCCTCAATTACGAACTGCTGTTCCTGGAATCCCTGAAGCTGGTGGTTCGTCCCGATCACCCTCTGCTGCAGGACACGGTGACCTTAAGCCGCGTCATGGAGTGGCCGGTGGTGGTATGTCCAAAAGGGACCGTTCCGCGCCAGGCCGCCGAAAGCCTGCTGCAACTGCAGGGGTGTACGCTACCCTCGGGGTGTATCGAAACGCTGTCGGCCTCGCTGTCACGCCAGCTCACGCTCGACTATGACTACGTCTGGTTCGTCCCCTCCGGCGCGGTAAAAGATGACCTGCGCCAGGGCACGCTGACCGCTCTGCCGGTAACGGCCCCCGGCGCCGGTGAACCTATCGGCATTTTGACCCGAGTAGATGCCCCTCTCTCAACGGGTGCGCAGACGCTGCTCAGCGCCATCCGTAAATCGATGCCGGTTTAATACCCCTCACCCTAACCCTCTCCCCTAAAGGGGCGAGGGAACAGACCTGCGCGTTAATCAAATAATGCGAAATCATTCATTAACAATTGCGTAAAACAATTTAACAGTTTTATCATAGCCGTGAATTCACCAAATGGTTCACAAACGATTTGATAAAAACGAATTAACCCGTACTAATCATCAATCCCACCGCATTTATTACCCAACTGGTACATACCCGACACGGCGGCGGGATCTAAAGGAGAGAGAAATGGCATTTGGCAGCGCGCCGCGCGGAATACCTCGTATTCTGCAGTGGCTTTTAGCCGGACTGATGTTGCTCATCGGTCTGGCCGTCGGCGGATTAGGCTTTAAGCTCGCCACCGTGGGAGGAAGTCTTTACTTCCTGATAATGGGCGTGGTAATGGTGATTTCCGCCATCCTCATTTTCCGCAACCGCACCAGCGGGATCCTGCTTTACGCCATCGCATTTATTGCCTCGCTGGTCTGGGCGGTAAGCGATGCGGGCTGGGATTTTTGGCCGCTCTTCTCGCGCCTGTTTACCTTTGCCGTACTGGCGTTCCTGAGCGCCATCGTCTGGCCCTTCCTGCGCACGGCTAACCACGCGGCAGCGAACAAGGCGCCCGCGTTCGGCGTTGCGGCCGTGCTCGCCGTGGCCATGCTGGTCAGCCTGGGCTGGATGTTTAAGCCGCAAACCCTCGTGGCGGCGAACGAGCCCGTTCCGGTGAAGCCCGTCGCACCCGGCGAGCAGCAAAAGAACTGGGAACACTGGGGCAATACCACCCACGGCGATCGTTTTGCCGCGCTGGACCAGATCAACAAGCAAAACGTCAGCTCGCTGAAAGTCGCGTGGGTCGCTCACACCGGCGATATCCCGCAGAGCAACGGCTCCGGCGCGGAAGATCAGAACACGCCTCTGCAGATTGGCGACACCCTGTATGTCTGTACGCCGTACAGTAAGGTGCTGGCGCTGGACGTGGATTCCGGTAAAGAAAAATGGCGTTACGATTCAAAAGCCACCGCGCCTAACTGGCAGCGCTGCCGCGGTCTGGGCTACTTTGAAGACCATTCAAGCGTGACAACGTCACAGGCAGAAACACAGCCTGCGGCATGTCCTCGCCGTCTGTTCCTGCCGACCACCGATGCCCGCCTGATTGCCATCAATGCGGATAACGGCAAGGCATGCGACGACTTTGGCGACCACGGCACCGTGGATCTGAGCGTCGGCATGGGCGAAATCAAACCGGGGTATTATCAGCAGACCTCCACGCCGCTGGTTGCCGGTAACGTCGTTGTCGTCGGCGGTCGCGTCGCGGATAACTTCTCCACCGGCGAACCGCCGGGCGTGGTGCGCGCGTATGACGTTCACACCGGTAAGCTGGCCTGGGCGTGGGATCCGGGTAATCCGAACCTCACCGGCCTGCCGCCGGAAGGTCAGACCTACACGCGCGGCACGCCGAACGTCTGGTCTGCCATGTCTTACGACGCTAAGCTGAACCTGATCTACCTGCCAACCGGCAACGCCACGCCAGACTTCTGGGCGGGCGAGCGCACCGCCCTGGACGACAAGTACAGCTCTTCTATCGTCGCCGTTGACGCCACCACCGGTCAGGTGCGCTGGCATTTCCAGACGACCCACCACGATCTGTGGGACTTTGACCTCCCTTCCCAGCCGCTGCTGTACGACCTGCCCGACGGTAAAGGCGGCACCACGCCGGTACTGGTGCAGACCAGCAAGCAGGGCATGATCTTCATGCTTAACCGCGAAACCGGCAAGCCGGTGGCGAAGGTGGAAGAACGTCCGGTACCGGCCGGTAACGTTGAAGGCGAACGCTACTCGCCGACCCAGCCGTATTCCGTGGGCATGCCGATGATTGGCAACCATACGCTGACCGAATCCGACATGTGGGGCGCAACCCCTGTCGACCTGCTGCTGTGCCGCATTCAGTTTAAAGAGATGCGCCATCAGGGCGTCTTCACCCCGCCGGGTCTCGACCGTTCCCTGCAGTTCCCCGGCTCGCTCGGCGGGATGAACTGGGGCAGCGTCTCGGTTGACCCGAACAACAGCCTGATGTTCGTCAACGATATGCGCCTGGGGCTGGCAAACTACATGGTGCCGCGCGCGAACGTGGCGAAAAACGCCAGCGGCATTGAGATGGGTATCGTCCCGATGGACGGCACGCCGTTCGGCGCAATGCGCGAACGCTTCCTGTCGCCGCTGGGCATTCCGTGCCAGAAGCCGCCGTTTGGCACCATGTCTGCGGTCGATCTGAAATCCGGCAAGCTGGTGTGGCAGGTTCCTGTCGGCACGGTGGAAGATACCGGCCCGCTGGGCATCCGCATGCACATGCCGATCCCAATCGGGATGCCAACGCTGGGCGCGTCGCTCTCTACCCAGTCCGGCCTGCTGTTCTTTGCCGGCACCCAGGATTTCTACCTGCGCGCGTTTGATACCGCCACCGGGAAAGAGATCTGGAAAGACCGTCTGCCGGTCGGCAGCCAGTCCGGTCCGATGACCTACGTGTCGCCGAAAACCGGTAAACAGTACATCATCATCAACGCCGGGGGCGCTCGTCAGTCGCCGGATCGCGGTGATTACGTTATCGCGTACGCGTTACCTGATAAGAAATAAGATGTGAAAAAGGGACCGAAAGGTCCCTTTTTTTTGCCCGGTGGCGCTTCGCTTACGCGGGCCTACGGGCCGGATTTTGTAGGTCGGGTAAGCGAAGCGCCACCCGACACGGCTGGCGACTCAGAACGTCTCCCAGTTATCCCCGGAAACCGTTGCCACAGGGCGTAGCGGCGCATTCTGCTGCACCGGCGCGAGTGTCGCCGCGCGGTTTGGCTTCGCGCCGCTCAACCGAAACGCCCCCACCGCCTCGGTCAGACGCGCGCCCTGTTCTTCAAGAGACGCGGCCGCCGCGGAGGCCTCTTCCACCAGCGAGGCGTTCTGCTGGGTCACTTTATCCATCTCCGAAATCGCCTGGCTCACCTGAACGATACCCCGGCTCTGTTCATCGGACGCAGCGGCAATCTCCAGCATGATATCGGTGACGCGCTTAACGGCGTCGACGATTTCATTCATGGTGTTACCGGCGGCGACAACTTCGCCGGAGCCCTGGTCGATCAGCGAAACGGATTCGTTGATCAGGCTTTCGATCTCTTTTGCGGCATTGGCGCTGCGGCTTGCCAGCGTACGGACTTCACTTGCCACCACGGCAAATCCGCGTCCCTGTTCACCCGCCCGCGCCGCTTCCACCGCCGCGTTCAGCGCCAGGATATTGGTCTGGAAGGCGATGCTGTTAATCACGGCGGTAATCTCAGAGATCTTCTTCGAGCTGCTGGAGATGTTGCCCATGGTTTTCACCACGCCGGAGACCATCTGGCCGCCGCGGCTGGCTTTGCCGGAGGCATCTTCCGCCAGCTTGCTGGCGTGGTGCGCGTTATCGGCGTTCTGTTTCACCGTCGCGGTCAGCTGTTCCATGCTCGCGGCGGTCTGTTCGATGGCCGCGGCCTGCTGCTCGGTGCGCGAAGAGAGATCGGTGTTACCGGCAGAAATCTCGCTGGTGCCGCGATAGATTTCCTCGGCTCCCTGGCGTACGGTGCCCACGGTGTTTTCCAGCGAGTGCTGCATGGTTTGCAGATCGCGCGTCAGGCACCCAATTTCGCTGCGGCCCGCCGCGTCGTCCGGCATCGTCAGGTCGCCTTTGGCGATATTCTCGATACGTTTCGCGGCACGCTGCAGCGGATGAATGACCGTGCGGCGCAGCACGACAAAGGTCATCGCCGTCAGCACCAGCGCCAGCGCAAACGCGCCCACCATAAACATCAGGCCCAGCTGCGTGCGGCTGTGCGCCTGTGCCGTCAGCGCGCTCGCGCGGTCGGTACGGATCTTAATCGCCTTCAGCAGCACGGCGTTGTAGGCGTCATCCAGCGGGCGCGCCGTCTCGTTTTCGTGGTTAATAATCGCCTCAAACATGCCGTTTTTGGCGAATTTGACCATCGGCTGCATGCCCGCGGTATAGGCGTCGTAGCGCGCCTTCAGGTCCGCATCCAGCGCTTCATCCTGAGCGGTACGAACGGCGCGATTCATATACGCGGTAAAGCTATCCTGAGACTGCTTGATGCGCGTTTCCGCCTCGCTGATGTTCTGCTTCATCGCGTCCATCTCCGCGATACGGCTTGCCGCACCGGCGTGGATCAGGTTGATACGCGCGGTTCGCAGATGGTTTGAGCTGTTCGACAGCCCCATACGCACCTGAATTTCGGATGTAACATCCTGCTGATCGCGATCGGCCTGCAGCAGAAAATAACCCGCCAGACCCGAGCTCAAGGCAAACAGAAGAATAATGCCACCGAGAATGGAGGAAAACAGCGGAACCAGCCTGATGTGATGCAAGAAGCCCAGCGTGCGCTGCGGCTGCATCGAAGAAGTGTTGTCCATGACCGTCGACTCTCTTGTAGGGAAGATGCGTTAAAACACGCCTGTTAAATAGTCATCGGCACGGCACAGATTTAGATTACGGCTAAAAACGCCGCACTGGTCACACTTTAGAGAAGATTATTAAAGAAACGCCAGCGGCGAAAAACCGCTGGCAGAAGAGTTACTTGTCGCCGAAGTGGATAACGGTACGGATGGATTTTCCGTCGTGCATCAGATCGAACGCCTCGTTGATCTGCTCCAGCGGCAAACGGTGGGTGATGAACGGGTCGAGCTGAATCTTGCCAGCCATGGCGTCTTCAACCATACCCGGAAGCTGGGTGCGTCCCTTCACGCCGCCAAACGCGGAACCGCGCCACACGCGACCGGTGACCAGCTGGAATGGGCGGGTTTTAATCTCCTGGCCCGCACCGGCCACGCCAATGATGATGCTCTCGCCCCAGCCTTTGTGGCAGCACTCCAGCGCGGAACGCATCACGTTGACGTTGCCGATACATTCGAAGCTGAAGTCTACGCCGCCGTCTGTCATCTCAACGATGACCTCCTGAATCGGCTTCTCGTGATCTTTCGGGTTCACGAAATCGGTCGCGCCCATTTCGCCCGCCAGCTTGAATTTCTCGGGGTTGGTGTCGACCGCAATGATACGCCCGGCCTTCGCCTGCACCGCGCCCTGAATAACCGCCAGACCAATGCCGCCGAGACCGAATATCGCCACGGTATCACCCTCTTTGACTTTTGCCGTGTTATGCACCGCGCCAATACCGGTGGTCACGCCGCAGCCCAGCAGGCAGACCTTATCCAGCGGCGCCTGCGGGTTCACCTTCGCCAGCGAGATCTCCGCGCAAACGGTGTATTCGCTGAAGGTGCTGGTGCCCATGTAGTGATAAACCGGCTCGCCGTTGTACGAGAAACGGGTCGTGCCGTCCGGCATCAGCCCTTTGCCCTGCGTGGCGCGAACGGCCTGGCAGAGGTTGGTTTTGCCGGATTTACAGAACTTGCACTCGCCGCACTCTGCCGTGTAGAGCGGGATCACGTGATCGCCAGGCTTCAGGCTGGTCACGCCCTCGCCCACTTCAACGACAACCCCGCCGCCTTCATGGCCGAGTACCGCCGGGAAGACGCCTTCCGGATCGTCGCCCGAGAGGGTAAACGCATCGGTATGGCACACGCCCGTATGGGTGATTTTGATCAGCACTTCGCCTTTTTTCGGCGGTGCCACGTCGATTTCAACGATTTTGAGCGGCTGGCCGGGGCCAAATGCGACAGCAGCGCGAGATTTCATAGGTTTTCCCTTTTGTCAGGTGTGTGGGTTTATTTTAGATAAGCGCGCAGCAAATGGCCGACTTCCGCCATGCGAACGGCTCGCTGGTCCGGCGTTGTCTCTCCCGCCACCAGCTCGTCTTTGAGGTGAATTTCAACCATTTCGCCCATCAGGCCATTGGCAGCGCCGCGCACGGCGGCAATTTGCTGCAGGATGGACAGACAGGGATCGCCCGCCTCCAGCGCGCGTTCAAGGGCATCAACCTGGCCCCGAATGCGACGAACGCGGGTAAGAATACGTTTTTTATCTTCGGGTGAATGCGGCATACGCCCTCCTGATACTATAGGGGGGTATGGTACCTATTTTATCCTTAAGATGTAAACACTCTGTTTTTTATGGTTAATGCGCATTTCGTTGACGTTACGAATTACTCCGGCAGCGCTATCCCTGAAATCTCAGTACAAAGATTAATGAGACGATCCTGCAATGCGACGTCGTGCGCCTGCGGATTAGCCGTCATGCGCCTCATGTGGTAGAAATATTTCCCCGTTACGTCAGCCTCAGAATCACGGCTGGCGGCAAGCCAGGCCTGAGTCAGGTGCGCCTGGTCCATATCGTCCGGGGCATGCGGCCCCCCCATCTTTGTCGGCACCCAGCCAGGCTCGAGGCTGTTACTACGCACATCACGCCAGCGACGCGCCAGAGCAAAAGCCAGCATAGCGTCGTGCAATTTACTCTCCGCATAGGCGGCGGACCCATTCCAGCGACGTTTGCGCCAGAGAATATCATCCAGGTTTGCCCGGGCATGATGATGCATACCCGAACTCAGATAGACGAGGCGCTGTGGACGTTCAATCACCGCGGTGAGGATGTAAGCCGAGAGCGTGTTGATCGCGAAAACGTGCGGCAGCCCGTCGCGGGTCACGCGATACGCTTCATTGTAGCCAACGGCAGCATTGTGGATGACGGCATCGAAGCGTCCCAGGGCGTTCACACGTAATGCCGTTTGCCTGGCACCTTCAATCGTCTCCAGGTCACCGACAACGACGGCTTCAGCCTGCGGTAAGGCGCGTTGCGCATCTTCTGCACGGTTCGCATTACGCGCGTGCAACACAACCTGATGTCCTTGTTGAACCAGCAGTTCGGCTGCCATCAGACCCAGGCCTGTGGACGAACCGGAGATGAAAATGCGTGACATACAATTTCTCCAGATTAGTAAACCGACAGCAAAGGCTGCCGGCTCGAATGTTTATTCAGGATTGCTGCATGCGAGACGCGCTCGCAATCAGTGCACCCAGCAGCGCACAGACCGCACCAGACAGATATACAGCGGCATAACTAAACTGACCGGCGATCAGGCCAGCTACCGGCCCGGCGATTCCATAAGCGACATCCAGAAATGCAACGAATGCGCCCATTGCACTGCCGCGGTTGGCTTGTGGAACACGTCTTAGGGCTTCGACGCCCAGTGCGGGGAAAACCAGCGCACAGCCCAGTCCGGTAACCAGAGCACCTGCAAGTGCCATCCATTCGTTTGAACCCAACCACAACATTGCCTGGCCTAGCGCTTCAACCACCAGTGACCAAACCGCAACGCGATAGCCGCCTATTTGGTCCGGCAGATGCCCCAGGGCGAGGCGAACGAAAATAAAACCCAGACCAAACGCAGTCATCACCAGGCCGGCGTTCTGCCAGTGATGTGCCGCAAAGTACAGTGAGGCAAAAGCGGTTAGTCCTGACAACCCAACGCCCTGCAGCATTAATCCCAGCCCTTCGCGCCAGATGCGCCCTACTACGCGATGGAATGGCAGTCGCGGACCTCCTGGCGATATATATGATGGGGTACAAAATGCAACCAGAGCGGCCAACATCGGTGCAGCAATACAGGCAATCATCGCCATTGTGAGGCTGTAATGCTGATATAACGCCATGCCAACAGGAGCACCAATCGACAGCGCCGCGAACATCGCGATGCCGGTCCAGGACATGGACATACCGGCGCGCTGAGGGCCAACTGAGGCAATGGCCCAGGACACACATCCCGTCACGAACTGACTTTCGCCAAAACCGGCCATCAGACGACCTGCGATAACAATGCAAAGGGTTGCAGCAGGCGATAAATCAGTTACCGAAGCCACCAGATACAGCGCCCCTGCTATCGCTGAAAGGATTGCTCCCTGAAGTGCAGAACGTTTACCGCCCTGCTGGTCTGTAACCCGTCCGGCATAGCCGCGGGTCAGAACGGTGGCCAGAAACTGGATGCCGATCACCAGTCCCACCACGAGGTTACTGAAGCCGAGATGGCCATGGATGAACAATGGAATCACCGGCAGTGGCAGTCCGACTGCCAGATAGCCAAAGAAAAGTACGGCAATAACGCCCGTTGCCGGGCGGGGAAGCAGGACGCGCGGGGTGTTATCCTCCGCAAACCGCTTAATGGCGCGGGCTCCCATGTCATTATCCTTTATGAAATATGATTAAGAGGGTTAAACGGCCCGGTGTATCAGGCCGCTCTGTCATCAGGATGCTTCAAAAAGATCGATGTGATAGCCGCTGGCGTTGAGCAGGTAATCACGAGAAACGGTTATCTCTGTACTGAGCGCCGCCAGATCAATATCCACCAACTTGCCCGCACGTTTACGAAGCTGGCCGGCCACCATCACGGTATCCACATCAGACCGCTCTATCGCCTGCACGACGGTACCAATTACGTTGGATACCGGGAAAACAGCGGCTCCGCTGGTGCGAACCATGATAATGTCGGCCTGCTTGCCTGGCGTAAGGGTGCCAATCTGGTCCTCCAAACCGGCCGCACGCGCGCCATTAACAGTTGCTGCTTTAAGGACGTCCTCGGCCGTGATGGGTGACGGCACATTGTCCTCACCACGGAAGCGACGGTAGCGCATAGCCGATCGCTGTTGCCCGAACAGAGCGTGCATTTCCCCGAACATATCGCTGCCAAAGGCAGTATCAAGGTCAATGCCCAGTGCCGGGGTCAAGCCGCGATCGACAGCCTGCTGGTAGGCAAAACTTTCATCGTCGAAGCCAAATAGCGCATCCGACCGTGGATTGACCGTGATGTTCACTCCTGAATCGGCCAGGAGCTTCCACGTATCCTGAGGAACCCTCGAACAGTGATTGAAGATGTTATGTGTGCCCAGTACGCCCGGCGTGGCAAACTCAGGGCCGAGATTGGCGAGATCGCCGATGAATTCGGTCAGAATGCGCATGTCGAGTTTGCGAGCGACCTTCCACCAGTCAAGATTGAGCTGACCAAACAGACCAACGTGCACCAGGCTGTCACTAGTATTCCAGCTTCGAGACAGCCGCTCCAAATCGGCAGGCAAATGCGCCGACGAAGCTTCTTTATCCATTGCTGCACCGACCATATGTAACGCACGGATGCCGCTTTCCTTTAGAGCATCTAATGCTGCATCAGTATGCTCGGGGCTGCGCGAGTTGTGGCAGGCATCAATGATGGTAGTAATACCAGCGTCCAATGAGGCAAGTGCCGTGAGCCTGGTACTTAGGTACATGTCCAGGGGACGATAATGTTTGCCCAGTTTCTCTGCGACCACATCGATGTAAGCAAAAAGATCGTCGACATTTGGCATCATGCGGCGCATTACGCCAAGCCACATATGGTGGTGAGCATCCACCAGGCCGGGCATAACAATATGGCCAGATGCATCGATTACCTGGGCATCATCCGCCTGCAGTTCCGGACCCACTGCTGCGATACGGTCGCCATGGACGAGAACATCGCCCACGGAGAGGTTGGGAATATTGGCATCCAGAGTAAGGATGATGCCGCCTTTAAAAAGAGTGCGCGTCGTTGTCATTTCGTATTCCTCAGGGTTAAGTGATGCCGTTCGTTGCGAGGTTCGCCCAGCCGGAGACAGGTAAAATAGCGCCCAGCAACGAATTGGCTGACACAATAGGTTGCGCACCATTTTTGATAAAGGTAGTTTTATGCAAATTATATTTGAATAAATTCAAAGGTGAGTCTCTATGAGTTTTGACGGAAGGCTTCTGTCAGGATTGAGCGTGTTGGCCGCAGTTGTCGAGGCGGGTAGTTTCAGTCGCGCTGGCGAGATGCTGGGACTGTCCGCTTCTGGCGTGAGCAGATCGATAGATCGTCTTGAAGAGAGGCTCGGAGTGCGCTTGCTAAACCGTACGACGCGTACGATGAACCTGACGAACGAAGGCCGGGCTTTGTATGAGCGCGCCTCGCCACACCTTGAAGGGATTGAAGTTGCGGCAAGCTACGTATCCGGTGCCGCCACTGCTGTACGAGGATCATTACGAGTCAGCGTTAATCCAATCTTTGCCCGTTATATTTTGGCCCCGAAACTGCCTCTTTTGCGCGAACGTCATCCGGAACTGGAACTTACAGTAGTCCAGCAGCCTGACGTAGGGGATCTTGTGACAGAGGGTATAGATGTTGCGGTGCGTTTCGGGCCGCAGCTCCCCTCAACTATTTCTTCGAAATTGCTCTTTCAGACGCGCGTACTCACCGTGGCATCACCGGCATATCTGAAACGGCATGGTCGACCTGAGCATCCTGAGGAACTAGTCACGCATGAGTGCATTCAGTATATCGATCCTCGCCGCGGGAAACCGTTTGAGTGGGAATTCCGTCGCGATCGCGAAGTAATGGCTATTGATACTTATGGTCATTTGACGACAACCGATGTAGATCTGATGGTGCAATCCTGCGTAAGTGGTGTTGGTATTGCCCAGGTACTTTCACTCAGCGTCACGCAATTGATTGCTGACGGAGTGTTGATCGAACTTTTTCCGGAATGGCCAGGCGAAACCTATCCGCTGTATATCACGCGGCCATCTCGTCGACTGCCCCCCGCTGCTGTTGAAGCCTTTATGGAATTTTGCGCTGAAATTTGCGCAAATCATGAAGCGAACTGAAAAAAACTATCAGCTGTTGGACGTACTTTAGCGGCGAGCAGCTGATAGCCTCAGCGATACTCACGAAATTTGTCTGTTCACAAACATGACCCCATTCATTTATCCCTTATTCGATATTATTTACTCTGCCTCAACATGTACGCTGATATTCAGCCGTTTTGCTTCCATGGATATCATTTTTTGGGCAAGAGCCATATTGCCGCCATGTACTTGATCTATTAAGTGTTGAACGAGAGTCATCATCAAATAATCCTTATTAGCCGGATAAAATTCGGTCATATCAATCCCGCTATCCTGCAGCTGCTGGTGCGTAGATCTCTCCGTTTCAGCAACTATTTCGGCTACTCTGGCCTGCATCTTGTCGATTTGCTCAAATACAATACGGTTTATGATTTCGATTTGTTCTGGCTTTAAGTCCTTTTCCATCATTACCTCTCATAAAATTTTGTAGCTAAGAAAATTTGGATTATGACAAACCTAATATAAGTATAGAAAGTGAGTCTTCATTCATCATTCAGCAGTATCTTAGGTACGACGGAACGATTAATGCCGTACAACGATATACCGCCAGTATACCCTCTCCATAATCAGCAAGATCGGTCAGGATTTTGGCCGTTCGGTGAGGCAAAGTAGGTCATCAGGAGGATGCAATGAACGATGCAATCAAAACGGCCTACCGCGAGCGCTTCACGACGGTGTGCGACTATATCGCCCAACATCTCGATGAACCGCTCACGCTGGAGATGCTTAGCGCGTTAGCCTGCTGTTCGCCTTATCATTTTCACCGGCAGTTCCTGGCGTTTAGCGGCCAGCCTTTGTATCGCTATATTCAGTGGCTGCGCCTGCGTCATGCGTCCTGGCGACTGGCGTTTAATCCTCAGGATAAGGTGATTGATATTGCGCTAGATGCCGGGTTCCAGAGCCCTGAATCGTTCAGTCGCGCCTTCAGAAACGCGTTTGGAAAAAGCCCGCGTCAGTTTCGGCAGCAGCCGGACTGGCTGAACTGGCACCAGCGCGTACCGAAAATGACCTTTCAGGAGCAAAAAACGATGGAAATTAAGATTGTCGATTTCCCACAGACCCAAGTGGCAATGCTGCAGCACCGTGGCAACCCGGATCGGGTAAATGACAGCGCGGCGAAATTTATTGCCTGGCGTAAAAGCACGGGCCTATCGCCAGTACACGAAAGCAGCACGTTTGGTATTGCCTGGGATGACCCGGCAACCACACCCGCAGACGCCTTTCGTTTCGATATCTGCGGCAGTATCTCTGAAGCGATACCCGAAAATGAATTCGGGGTTTGCAGTGGCGAAATCGACGGCGGACGATACGCCGTAGCCCGCCACACGGGTTCTCTGGATACCATTTCCGCCACGGTGTGGGCGATGTTTCGCGACTGGCTACCGGCCAGCGGCGAAACGCTGCGCGATGCCCCGGTATTTTTCCACTACCTCAACTTTATTCACGAGGTGCCGGAACACGCGCTGCAAACGGATATCTACCTGCCGTTAAATTGACGATCCGTTACAGACCGTCCTTTCTGCCGGGTGGCACTGCGCTTACCCGGCCTACCGTCCCCTACAGCCTGCGCCAGCATCTGCAGTTCCTCCTTCAGCCAGCGGGTCGCGCCCCGCTGGCCGCTGCGTTTATGCGAGTAAATTTTCACTTCAAACGTGCCTATCGGAAACGGTAACGCAAAAATCCGGAGATCCGCTGTCTTAATCAGCTTCTCCGCGGCATAGCGGGGGATCGCCATCAGCAGGTCACTTTCCGCTACGATAAACGGTGCGCTGAGCATCGACGGCGTTTTGATCGCGATTTGTCGGGTATAGCCCAGTTGCTCAAGCCGCACGTCCAGAACACCCTGCTTCTCATTCCACGGCGTCACCACCAGGTGCCGGGCCGCGAGATAATCCTCCAGCGTCAGCCGGGTCCGGCTTGCGTTGCTGATGACCACATACTCATCTTCAAACCAGCCGATCTCTTCCAGTTCCGGATGACGGATATCCTCCGGCGTGCTGAAGCCCAGCGCCAGATCCACCTCGCCCGCCAGCAGTTCCGTCAAAGCCGGGCTGTGCGGCAGGTAGCGCAATTCAAAGCGTAAACCCGGGGCTGTAAGCTGCAGCCTGTGCATCAGAGCCGGAAAAATGCAAAGCGCGGTAAAGTCCGTTATCGCAATCTGAAGGCTCTCCGTACTGCTGGCTGCATCAAACTCCGGCTGCGGGGTCAGCTCATGATTCAGGAACGACAGTGCGGAAGCAATCGAAGGCGCGAGCTGAGAGGCATACACGCTGGGGGACATGCGGTGCCCTTCGCGGAAGAACAGCGGGTCATTCAGGGTGGCACGCAGACGCGACAGCGCATGGCTGAGCGCGGATGTGCTCATCGCCAGCTCGTCAGCGGCCAGCCGAACGGAACGGTGGCGGTATATCGCGTCGAAAACGGGCAGCAGGTTCAAATCAAGCCGTCTCAGTATCGGATGCATAATATTCATCATATGTTGATTTCATTGCACTTAATTCTTCAGACAATACGCCGTATGCTTAACGCCATCAATCAGGACGCACGCTAAAAAGCAGGTAAAACAATGAGTATTACCCTTCGCCAGGCCCGCCCCGAAGATGCGGCGGCCATTTACGCCATGATTTACGAGCTGGCGGTGTATGAAAAAGCCCCGGAAGAAGTGGTTACCACACCGGAGGAGATCCGGGAAACGCTCTTTGGCGCAGGCACAAAAACCGAAGCGCTGATCGCGGAGTCTGATGGCAAGATCGCCGGCTACGCCGTGTTCTTCACCAGCTATTCAACCTGGCTTGGCCGCAACGGGATTTATATGGAAGATCTGTATGTTTCCCCAGCTTATCGCGGCCTGGGGGCGGGAAAAGCACTGCTGAAACATATCGCCCAGCTCGCCGTACAACGGCAGTGCGGTCGCCTTGAATGGAGCGTGCTGGACTGGAACCAGCCCGCCATCGATTTTTATCTGAGCATTGGCGCGCTGCCGCAGTCCGAATGGGTGCGCTACCGTCTTGACGGAGAAGCGTTGCTCAAATTTGCCGAATAGCGGCACGTCATATCCGAGAAGATCCCGCCCCGCGGGATCGCGCTTTCCTGCGTCGATCCCGTCTCAACAGTTTCTGAATTTATGCTACCCTTCCATAAATTTCATCAACATAGTGCAGAATGCCATGACGACAGCCCCATTTATCCGCCCACAACTTACCCTGCCAGACGGCGCTGACAAACTGCTGCTGCACTCCTGCTGCGCCCCCTGCTCCGGTGAAGTGATGGAGGCTATTCAGGCGTCGGGCATTGAGTACACCATTTTCTTCTATAACCCCAATATCCATCCGCAAAAGGAATACCTCATTCGTAAGGAGGAGAATATTCGCTTTGCGGAAAAGCACGGCGTGCCGTTTGTTGATGCCGATTACGACACCGATAACTGGTTTGAGCGCGCGAAGGGCATGGAATGGGAACCCGAGCGCGGCGTCCGCTGCACCATGTGCTTCGATATGCGTTTCGAGCGCACGGCGCTCTATGCGGCAGAAAATGGATTCAGCGTTATCAGCAGCTCGCTGGGGATCTCCCGCTGGAAGAACATGTAGCAAATAAACGACTGCGGCCAGCGTGCGGCCGCGCGCTATCCGGGTATGGTTTACTGGGACTATAACTGGCGCAAACAGGGCGGCTCCTCACGCATGATTGAGATCAGCAAGCGGGAACAGTTTTACCAGCAGGAATATTGCGGGTGCGTTTATTCGCTGAGGGACAGTAACCTGCACCGTAAGTCTCAGGGTCGGCCGCTGATCCGCATCGGGAAACTGTATTACGGTCAGGATGACAATGAGAAATAACGGGTTCCCGGTATAGAGATATATCCTAAAACCGCCCTGTCAGGTGCCGAATTTAGCCTTGCGTCTCCCACATCTGCAAAGAGCGGCTATCCTTTAACTATCAACAAAAGGAGGCAACAATGTCTGATATCGGTACTGATAAAAACACCCAGTTTGCTGAAGAAAAAGCAAAAAATAAATTTGATGAACTTGCAGGTTCAGCCCAGCAGCAGTTTGGTGAATTCGTTGATTCACCAAAGCATCAGGTTAAAGGTGCCGCGAAAAAATACGCCGCTCAGGCCAGCGATGCCGTTTCCGACGTCACAGAAGCGGTCAGAAATAATCCCCTCACCGGCCTCATCGCCGCGGGTGCTGTCGGTATTGTTCTCGGCCTGTTGCTGGGACGTAAATAATCAAGGCCCTTCGGGGCTTTATTTTTTTAGCTAAAAAGCCTCACCATGCGGTCTAACTCTTCCTCTTTCACTGCGCGCGACAAATAATAACCCTGGAAATTCTTCACCCCCAGCTCGACTAATTTTTCAAACTTCTCTTCACTGTCCACCCCCTCGGCAATGCAGTCCGTTCCGGTCATATCGCTGTAGATTTGAATGGCCTTAATAAGATTATAGTCATTGTCGTTCGCCACAAAATGCTCAACGATGTCCCGGTCCAGTTTTAACCCGTCAAAATGCACCTGTCTCACCGGGAACATGGTGTGATGGTTAGAGAAACAGTCGTCCAGAAAGAGTCTGCATCCGGTATTGCGAAGGTGCCGCATCGTTTCGGGGATGTTTTTATCTTTCGTCACATCAATGTCTTCCGCAAACTCAAAGACAAGCTTTTCAGCCCACTGGGGCTTAAGCAGCATGCCGATAGCTTTCCTGGCCATCTCGGGCAATGCATTTCCGGACGCCAGGCGAGGTGGAATATTGACTGAAAAATAAAATTTTCCATTATATTTATTAATACCCGACACCGCGGCGTGGATAACCAGCGCCGTGATTTTCAGCCATATTTCATGATTAACAATATCATTCAGAAAACAGGCTGGCTTAACGATTCTTCCGTTCTTATTCCAGCGAATCAGTATTTCAAAGCCCACCCCTTTCTTATCGCGATCGGTAATGATCTGATAAGCGGGGAATATTTCCCGCCTTAACAACGCATTGAAGATCTCGGCTTCCTTTTCTGAAAACCCCTCTTTTTGACGCTGGCGCTTAACGCTTCTTTCCATCTTGAAACTGTGCGGATCGTTTAACCATCGCTTAATATGTTGTAATTTTTGCACGCCTTCTTTACGATGGGTGTAAACCGTTTTGTTCGACAATCCCAGCCTGTCGCACAATTCTTTTACGGACATGCCGCGATAAAAATTTAATAAAACCTCTATTTCTCTTCGTGTTAACCACCGCAGGTTTTCCTGAGGGGAATCTCCCATATAGCCGTCGCGCAATAAGCGCGAGCGGTCTTTAAACCCCTTATTGTGGGTATGGAAACAGGCAATAACATCGGAAACGCTGGCGATGCGAATCAATGATAATTGATGGCTATTATTTAACAGGCTGCTTAAGGTTCGATACAGCCAGCTGTCGGGAATGTCACCGTACAGCGTGACGCGTCGAATCACCGGCAGTGCATTCAGAACGCAGGCCAGCCGCTTCAGGCTTTCAAGGAGATTAACAACCCCTTTCCCGAGAAACACGACGATGTGAGCATTATGATTAATAAGCATATTTTCCCTATCCTGCTCGCACGCGTCATCTCCCTGAAAGTGGACATGCGTAGCCTCAATGCCGTACTTTTCAAGCATCAATGCATAACCCTGGAACGTAAAACCGCAGGTTGAAATGACAAATCGCCGTTCGTCGCAAGCAACATTTCTGAGAGAAACTTTATGAGTCATAACCTGCTCCTGGGCACAAAAAGCGCCATTCTTATTATGAATGCGGAATTATTATCATCCGGTGAATATAGGAATTTTACCCCACGCCACGAGGTTAAGATACTGTTATCAGCATTACTCGCCGGAACATCTTTGCGTTAATCACCCCGCTTCTGCAGATAAATGTAAATATATCTTTCTTTGCAAATAACGACCGCAAATCGTTTTTTCTCAGGTATAATGAAAATTCCGAAAAAGAAGACTGGATACTTCATCTATCGGTCCATCAAATACGAGAAAATGCTATGGATAATCACATCTCATCCAGGGCTTTGCTACATCGAAGGGATGTTATAAAAAACAACCCGCGATTTAGTGAGGCAATATTAGAGCACTACACAATTAATGACGCCATCTATAAAAAACAACCTTTGTTCTACAAGACAATGCTTCAGGAAGCACGGTTTAACATTATCCTCGCCATGTGTTGTTTTATTTTTGGCAATCAGGCCGAGTCAGTTTCTGAGATTAAAGAGTTATGCTCCCGCTATAAAATAGCCAGCCCCAATAGCGTTATTGCGATCATCACGATATTGAGAACCACCGGGCGCATCAGGACCTGGCGCTGCGAGGAAGACAGACGCAAAACGAGAATCGCGCCAACCGAAAAAGGCCTGAATGAACTTAAGCGATATATGTCCGGTGCTTTTTTGCCCGTCAGTATTCTTTACCCGGCATTTAATATCAACGTGAACCTACTGGACAACGATACGTTAAGAAATAACTTTTTCCGCCGCGCGGCGGAATATCTGTTCAGGGGATTAACGTTCAGAAAGGTGTTACCCGAGGTGGGGTTATTTATTGATAAAGATGGCGGCCGGATGATTATGCTTTATATCTATTTGCAGGCCATGAAAAACAAATCCGCTTACGGTGCCGTAATTGACTATTCAGCCAGCACGCTCGCAAAAGAATTTTTTGTTTCACGTATTCACGTCAACCGAATTATCAAATCGGCACAAGAGGCAGGTTATCTTAAGGATCGGGGTGATGGTCGGATATCAATATATCCGACATTTATCGAACTGGTCGAAAACTATGCCGGACTCTATTTCGCGTATGTCACACACTACATCAACGTGGTACCGAAAGAGCGACGTCAAACACATCACGTAACGACAGCGGTATAGTCAAAATGGCGTTCGGTTTCCCGAACGCCCCAACCTTATCTTTCCCGCAGCGCCTCTTTTGCTTTGTTGAGCGGCTTCAGCAGATAATCAAGGATAGTTTTACTCCCCGTTTTAATATCCACCGTCGCAATCATCCCCGGAAAAACAGGAAATTCTTTTCCCTGCTTATTGGTCAGATGGTTACTGTCGGTGCGGATATAGACGCGATAGTAGTAAACATCCCTCTTCACCTCGTCCTGCAGGGTATCCGGTGAAATCATGGTCACTTCCCCTTCCAGCCCGCCGTAGATGGAATAGTCATAGGCCGTGACCTTCACCAGCGCTTTCTGGCCGGGATGGATAAACGCCACATCGCGCGGGGAGATTTTTGCCTCAACCACCATCTGGTCGTCCAGCGGGACCAGGCTCATCAGCTTGCCATTTGGCGGGATAACCCCGCCCACGGTCGTCACGTCAATATCCTTTACGATCCCGCGCACCGGCGCATTGAAGGTCAGCCGGGTCAGCGAATCCTCCCGCCCTTTCATCACCGAACGCTGGGCTTCAATCTCCGCATTGGCTTTCGCCAGCTCTTCCCGGGCGCGAACGTAATACTGGTTTTTCATCTCGGTGATTTTATTCTCAAGCTCATTTTTCTGACGCTCAAGACGTAACACCTCAACCTTGCTGGCCGCCCCCTGGGTCACCAACGGACGGGTTAACGACAGCTCGCGCTGCACCAGCTCGGCGCCCTGACGCAGGCCTGCCAGCCCTTTTTCCAGGCTTTCTCGGCGGGACTGGTAGAGCGCCGTTTCCTGTTTGACCAGCTCAACGTCGTCATCCAGCTCGTCCGGAAACGCGAGTTCGGTGTCGTTGACCTCGGCCTTCAGGCGCGCGGCGGTTGCCAGCGCGGCATTCAGACGCGACTCGCTCTCCAGCACGCTGGACTCGGTTTTGGTCCGGTCAAGCTGCGCAAGCTGCTGGCCGCGTTCAACGATGTCGCCTTCGCGCACCATCAGGCTGTGGATAATCCCACCTTCAAGAGACTGAATGACCTGCTCATGCGAAGAGGGAATCACCTTGCCGCTGCCAGTTGTGACTTCATCAAGTTCGAACAGGCTCGCCCAGGCGATAAATACCGCCAGCAGGGCGAACAGCGACCAGGCAACCAGCGACGACCTCGGCAGGCGCGGCTCCTTCAGGCGACTATTAAAACGGGAGAAATCATTCATGCCGCGCCCTCCTCAGCTACCGCCGCCGGTTTCATGGTCACGGTGCGCTGTGCTGTCTTTTGCGGCGCCATACCGTGCTGGTGCAGGATGGCGTCGCGCGGGCCGTCCATCACCACCTTGCCGTTCTCCAGCACGATGATGCGGTCGACCAGGTCCAGAATCGGCAGGCGATGCGTCGCCACCACCAGCGTCCGGCGTTTACCCAGCCATTTGTGAAGATGCTGAATAAACTGCTTCTCGCTCATTTCGTCCAGCCAGGCGGTAGGCTCGTCCAGCAGCAGAATGTTCGGCGAGGTGAGCAGCGCGCGCGCCAGCAAAAGCGCCTGACGCTGGCCGCCGGACAGCCCCGTGCCGCCCTCGTTGATAAGGGTGTTAAGCCCCATTTTTTGCTTACGCACAAACTCCAGCGCGCCGCTGTTGACCAGCGCCTGGTGAATCTCGTCGTCGGTCGCCAGCGGGTTCCCCATCAGGATGTTGTCCCGCACGGAGCCAAAGAACAGCCGCGCCTGCTGGCTCAGCAGCTGCATGTCGCGTCGCACGTCGGCCGGGTCGAGATGATTGAGCGCAATATCGTCGAGCAGGATGCTGCCCTGCTGCGGCTCCTGCATGCCCGCCAGAAGCTGTAACAGCGTGCTTTTCCCGGAGCCGTTGCGGCCGAGCACCGCCACGCGCTCCCCGGCGCGGATCTGCAGCCTGCTGACGTTGAGCACGCTGAGTTTTTCTTCTTCATCGTAGTAAAAGCCGACGTCCTCCAGCGCGTAGTCGCCGCGCAGGTGGGCTTTGTGCACCTTCTTGCCGTGCTGCGGGTCGTCAATCGGGCGCTGCATCAGGTCATCCAGCCCCTTGCGGGCCACTTTTGCCGACTGCCAGCGGGAGAGTACGCCCGAAATCTGCGACAGCGGCGCGATGGTGCGCGATGCCAGAATCGAGGTGCCCACCAGCGCACCGGTGGTCATGTCGCCGCTGATGACCAGGTAACAGCCCACCAGCAGGACCACGGCATAAACGATAGACTGCACCTCCTGCGTCCAGGTGAGCAGCAGGCCCGTCAGCCAGCGCTGCTTCATGCCGACGCTGGCGGCGACGTCGTTGGTGTTATTCCACTGGTTCTGGAAACGCTGCTCGGCGCGCATCAGCTTGATGTCTTCAATGCCCTGCACCGCTTCCACCAGCGTAGCGTTACGAATGGCGGATTCACGCATCCCTTCGCCGGAGAGCTTCCCCAGCGGGCGCTGCACCAGCAGCCCAGGAATCAGCAGCAGCGGCACGGCGAGCAGGACCACCAGCACCAGCGGGCCGCCAATCATCCACAGGATAAAGACAAACAGCAGGAAGAACGGCAGATCGGAAATCGCCGCAATGGTGGTGGAGGTGATCAGCTCGCGCACCGACTCCAGCTCGCGGATCTGGGCGATAAACGATCCGGTTGATTTGGAGCGCGCGCCGTTTTTGATCCGCAGCGCGTGGGCAAAGACGCGTTCGGAGATGCGCAGGTCGGCGCGTTTCCCCACCACGTCAGAAATATGCACGCGCAGCATGCGCATGATGAATTCGAAAACGATGGCAATCATGACGCCGCCAAACAGCACCCACAGCGTGGCTTCGGACTGCGACGGCACTACCCTGTCGTACACCTGCATGGAGAAGACCATGCCGGAAAGCGCCAGCACGTTAGCCACCAGCGCGACCAGCATAATGTCGCCGTAGCGCCGCCAGTCCTTCAGCGCCAGCTGCCAGAACCAGTTTTTCTCATACGGTTTGATGTAGTCATCCACGCGGGCGTCCGGCGTGGACTCGAGCGGGCGCAGCACCATCAGGGCTTTTAACCGCGGTCCAAGCTCCTCACGCGTCAGCGTCGTCTCCAGGCCGCCGTCGCCGCTGAACTGCAGGCTGACGTTGCCTTCGTTATCCATGCGGTTGATCACCGCAATTTGCCCGCCGGTGAACTCCGCCAGCAGCGGCAGACGCCACGGATCGAGGGAGACCGCTTCCGCCGCCACCGCACGCATCCCCAGCCCAAGCTGGCGCGCCATCTCCTCCAGCACCAGCTGGCGCGGCGACTGGCTTTCATGGTTAATCGTGACCCGAACGTGCTCCACCGAAAAGTCCAGCCGGTAGTGCTTCGCGATGATGAGCATGCCCTGCAGCCAGGGTTCGTACTGTGGATGTGTCTTCATATTGCTACGTCCTGTCCAGGGCGATAATTTCGCACTGAAATGATACCTTTACGGGATAACTCAAAATCGAACATTCTTTAAACGAGCCCGCAAAATAATCTTGTGAAATATAGGGTTATTGCCATTTATGTAAAGAAACGCAAAAGGCCGCGAGGATCGCTCCTCGCGGCGTTGTTTTACGCAATTAAAAGCTGATGGTTGGCCAGCAGCGTCGCCAGATCCGTCTGCACGCCGTTGAGCGTCACCAGGGTGGTCGGGGAGAACTGACCGCCGGTACCGTCCAGGTCAACCTGAATTTCGGTATTGCTGCCGTTCTGCACCACGCGGATGTAATCGCTGATATTGCCCGCGCTGCTGTCCAGCGTGGCCACGCCGTTCACATAGCTCGCCGAGCCCGTGCCGGTATAGCCGCTGCCGGAGAGCAGATCGCGCAGGTCAATACGATCCGTGTCCGCCGTCCCTTCCCAGGTGCCGACCGTAAAGCCGTTCACCACGTCGTGACCGTTACCGCCCGTTGCGTCCGAGGCGTTGATCAGCTTGTAGAGCAACGTATCGTGACCGCCGCTGCCGATGTTGAAGGTGTCATTTCCGCCGCGGCCTTCGAACTGGTTATCCGCGCTGTTGCCGGTGATAACATCGTCGAAGTCCGAGCCGTTAATACCTTCAATGTTCAACAGCCACGTGGTCCCGAAGCCGGTGTCCTGCGCGGTTGAAAGGCGCAGGTCAACGGTCACGCCGGAGGTCGCGTTGCGGTAATCCACCACGTCCATCCCGCCGGTGTTGCTCCAGGTGTCGTAGTCGGAATGGGTATTCCAGCCGCCGGAGCCGTTGTAGGTATAGGTGCCATCCTCTGCAATAAAGGTGTCGTTATACCCGGTACCGGTAATGGTCCCACTGTGGCCGCCGGTGGCCGCCTCGGCCGTCAGGACGTAGCCCTCTTTGCCGTTGCCCGCGACCAGATCGCTCCAGGTGACGTTATCCGACACCCCGTTGGTGATCTTCACAATCTCCGCCGAGTAGGTCTCCTTCGGATCCAGCCCGTAGAAGCTCACCAGCGCGGAGGTATCGTTCGATCCGATACCGGACTGGGCGTTGATGATCTGCGAGGCAACCAGCACGCCCGCGGCGTTATACAGGTTGACCGTGTTGCCGTAGTAGGCGTTGATGCCCTCGCTATCGACAATGTGCAGATGCATCGCGGTGCCGTCCGCAATGGCTTTACTGTTCTGGACCAGCACAACCTTGCCGTTCTGCTGAGAGACCAGCAGATCCTGCGCGCCGTCCCAGTTGTAGTCTACGGCCGCCACGCCGGTGGCGTAGGCAATACCGGACGCCAGCTGGCTGGAGGTCCAGGTGGAACCGTACCCGTTGTTGGTGAACAGGGTCGCCGTTTGCGACGCGCCGTAGGTGCTGAGCTTGATAATGTCCATCTGCCCGTCACCGTTCCAGTCCACCGCCACCGACAGATACCCCGCCGACGCGTTAGAGGCTTCCACCGCGCTCTTGGTGGTGGAGAGCTTCCCGGTGCCGTCGTTGTAGTAGATCACCCCGCCGTTGTTGTTGTAGCTGCTGCCCAGGTACAGATCCATGTAGCCATCGCCGTTGAAGTCTGCCCACGTCATGGACGCCGCCGTGGTGGTGTTCGCGGCGTTGACCACAAACACGTTGGTCAGGTTCTGGCCGATAGAGAGCGTGCCGTTGCCGTTGTTGTTGATCACGGTTAACGAGTACGCGCCGCTGCGGTTGGTGTGCTGAACAATATCCACCGTGCCGTCGTTGTTCAGGTCAACGCCGGAGATTTCACGCATGGTGGTGAACTGCCCCCAGAAACCTGCGCCGCCGTTGGTGCCGTCCGGCGACAGTACCCCGTTGTTGTTGATCACGTACGTAATGGAGTCTGCACCCGCATCGCCGTAGGCCAGATCCAGATAGCCGTCACCGGTTTTGTCGTACGCAACCACCCCGCCGTACCAGATGGTGGTGCCTACCCCCAGCTGGCTGGCGTTATAGGTACTGCCATCGTAGGTCCACATCACCTGAGTGGAGCCACCGTAGGTGTTCTCCGTGGCGAAAATGTCCTGCGTGCCGTTACGGTCAAAGTCGGCGGCGGTCTGGCTCACCACGTAGAAGTTACGGGTGTTGGTCAGCGTATTGCCGGCATAGGTCGAGCTGTCGCTGCTGGAGTAAGACTGGCCGTTCGCAATGATATTCCACAGACCGCTGCTGTTGATGCCGAGGGTCATGGTGGAGTTATTGCTGTTCCCCGCCGTAGTTGCCCAGTCGGTATTCACCGAGGTGGTGTCAATCACCAGGCTGCCGGTCGCGGTGCCGGTGGTATTCCCGTTACCCGCGCTGCTCTTCACCTGCGCCGTCACGCTGTAGCTCGCCACGCTCAGCGCGTCGCCGTCCGGGATCTGCAGATACCAGGTGTTGTGATCCGGGTCGACCACCACCGCACCGCCCGTCTGGGAGGTGTAGGTTTTGCCGTTCACCGTGACCACCAGGTATTCACCGTTCACCAGGTCAGCGGAGACGGTACCGCTGACGATCGGCGTGGTATCCGACGTGGTCTGCGCGGTAATCGCCGCCGTGGTGGTCGGAATGCTGGTATCGACGTTCAGCACAAAGCCGTCGGATTCCGTGTAGTTTCCAGCCCTGTCGGTGACGCGCACAATGTAGGTGTGATTCCCGTCGCTCAGGCCGTTGTCCTGGAAGGACCAGCTCGCGCTGCCGTTCATGGTCACCTGGCCCAGAAGGACCCCGTCACGGTAAAGCTGCACGATCTCGCCGTCGTCCGGGGCGCGGTTAAGCGTGCCGTTGATCAGCGGCGAGTTATCGTCCGTTGCCACCGCGCTGCCAAAGGTGCCCTGACGCTCGCCTTCACCGTCGGTATAGCTCACGACCGTGCCCACCGTGGTTGGCGGCGTCGTGTCTACCGTGACGATCTGAGACGCGGTGGAACCCACGTTGCCCGCCTGGTCGATGATCCGCACCTGGTAGGTGTAGTCACCGTCCGCCAGATCGCGGGTATCGGTATAGCTCCAGCGCTGGTTGGTGACCGTGGCGTCTGACCAGGTATTCCCGCCATCGAGGCTTATCTGGACGCGCTCGTCGTTTGCCAGCGCGTTGCCCAGCGAGCCGTTAATGGTCAGCGTGGTGTCCATGGTGATGAAATCACTTCCGGACTGGCCGGTGTCTTCGCTGATGCTGTCGATGGTGATGCCGTACTGCGGCGCCTGCGTATCCACCGTCACCGCCTGCGAGGTGGTCGCCCCGACGTTACCCGCCTGGTCAACAACCCGTACCTGGTAATTATGGCTACCGTCTGACAGGGTACGCGTATCGCTGTAGCTCCACTGGGTACCGCTGACGGTGGCGTACACCCAGGTGGTGCCGCCGTCCATGCTCACCTGAACGTACTCGCCCGCACCCAGCTCGGCCCCGAGCGTGCCGTGCAGCGTGTACGAGGTAGAGCTGGTCAGGAAGTCATTGTTGTCGAAGCCGGTATCGACGGTAATGTTATCCACGGTCACCGTAATGGCCGCATCCGGGGCGATCGTATCCACGGTTACCTGCTGATGGGCGCTGGCCCCCACGTTGCCCGCCGCATCCACCACGCGAACGTAGTAGTCATAGGTCTGGTTACCCAGCGTCCGGCCATCCACGTAGTACCAGGTGTTGCCGGTGACGATGACGTTCTCCCAGGTCACGCCGCCGTCGATGCTGATCTGGGCGTACTCGCCGTCCGCCAGCGTCGCGCCGAGCGAGCCGTGCAGCGTCAGGGACGTATCGTTGGTGATAAAGTCGCTGCTGCTCAGGCCGGTATCGTCGCTGATGCGGTCGATAGCGATCGTTTTGCTGGCGTCCGGCGCGACGGTATCAATGGTCACTACCTGGCTGGCGGTGGCGCTGATGTTCCCCGCGTCGTCAATCACGCGCAGCTGGTAGTTGTAATCTCCGTCGGCCAGCGTGCGGCCATCGACATACGTCCAGCTCAGCCCGCTGACGCTGACGTCGGTCCAGGTGACGCCGCCGTCAAGGCTGATCTGCGCGTGGTCGCCGCTGCCCAGCGCCGCGCCGAGCGTCCCTTTCAGGCTGATCTGGTTGTCGCTGGTAATGAAGTCACTGTCGGACAGGCCGGTATCCTGGGAAACGGAATCCACGGTAATGGTCGTTGCCGCCGGTTTCGTCAGATCAATGACCACGTCCTGGCTGTCCGTTGACCCCACGTTGCCCGCGTTATCAATCACCCGCACCTGATACTGATAGGTCCCGTCGGTCAGGGTGCGGCCGTCCGTATAACGCCATGTGGTGCCGGTCACGGTCAGGTCAATCCAGGTTGCCCCACCGTCGAGGCTGATCTGCGCCTTCTCGTTATTGCCGAGCTGCGCGGTCAGCGAGCCGTTGACCACGACCTGAGCGTCGTTGGTGATGAAATCCGTCGCGCTCAGGCCGGTGTCGTTTTGCAGCGAATCGATGCTAATCCCCATCGACGGCGCGGTCAGATCCACGGTAACGGTGTGGTTATCGCTGGCGCTGTTGCCGATGGCGTTACTGACCTGGGCGTTAATCACGTACGAACCGCCGTCCGCCAGCGCGGTCACATCCGCGCTGCCGACCGTATAGCGCCAGGAGCCGTCATTCTGAACGGTCGCCGTGTAGGTTTTACCGTTCAGCGTGATGGTCACCGTCTGACCCGCAGGCGCGTCGGTGGTGCCGCTGATGACCAGCGGCGTGCCGTGTTCAGCAGCGCTGACAATGTCATCTTCCGCAAAGGTGTTGATGGTGATAGTTGGGACGTCACCGTTCAGCGTTACGTCGTGCGATGCACTCCCCGGGTTGCCCGCCTTATCGCTTACCGACGCGGTGATGGTGTAATCCCCGTCGCTCAGGCCGAGGAAATCACGACCCGGCACGAAGACCGACCACGATCCGTCCGCCCCGACGGTCGCCTGATAGCTATGCCCGTTGAAGGAAACGGTCACCGTCTGGCCCTGTTCCGCCGTGGTGGTACCGCTGATGGTCTGACCCGCCAGCTGCTCGGCGTTGTTAACGATGTCGTCATCGGCCACGGTGCTGATGGTCACGGTCGGCGCGACGGTATCCACCGTTAAGGTGTGCGTCGTCTGGCCGCCGTTACCGGCTTTGTCGTTGACCGATGCGGTCACCGTCAGCGCGCCCTGGCTCAGGGCAGCCAGATCTGCCGCCGGCACGTCCAGCGTCCAGGTCCCGTCGCTGCCAACAAGCGCAGTGTAGCTTTTGCCGCCCAGCGTCACGGTGACGGTCTGACCCGCCTCCGCGCTGGAAGATCCGCGCACGGTCAGCGGCTGCTGCGCTTCAAGCGCGTTCAGCATGTCGTCACCCGACAGCGTTGCAATGCTCACCACCGGCGCGGTGGTGTCCACGCTGATGTCGTGCGTTGCCGAGGCGCCGTTGCCCGCGCTGTCCTGCGCGGAAACAGACACCTGATAGCGCGCGCCGTCGGCCAGCGCGCCCACGTCGGCGGCCGGAACGGTGGTCGTCCAGGTGCCGTCGCTCTGGATCGTGGCCGTATAGGCCTTGCCGTTAAGGGTCACGGTGACCACGGTTCCGCTGGCGAACTGGGCGCTGGAGCCGTTAATTACCAGCGCGTTGCCCGCTTCTGCCGCGTTAATGACGTCATCGCCGCTAAGGGTGTTTACCGTCAGCGCCACGGAGGCGGTGTTGACCCGCACGTCGTGCGTCTGGGTGCTGCTGTTGCCCGCGCCGTCGGTAATGGTCGCGCTCAGCGTCACGGTGCCGTCGGTCAGGGCTGAAATCACGCTGGCCGGTACGCCCACGCTCCAGTTGCCGCTGGCGTCAACGGTGGTGGTGTACTGGTTCGAACCCAGCGTAATGACCACTTTATCCCCGACGTTCGCGCCGGTTGCCGACCCGCTGACGATCTGCGCCTGGCCGTGCTCCACGCTGTTGATGACGTCATCGCCCGCCACCACGTTAAAGCTGACGGTCGGCGGCGTGGTATCAAGCGTAATCGCTTTGCCCGCGCTGCCCGGGTTGCCCGCGGCGTCGCTCACGCTAACCTGCACGGTATAGCCGTTATCCGCCAGTGCGGAGAGGTCGGAGCCCGGCACGTTCACGCTCCAGATTCCGCCCTGCTGCACCTGCGCGGTGTAGCTCTTACCGTCCAGCGTCACGGTGACCGTCTGCCCGGCTTCCGCCGTGGTGGTGCCGGAGATGGCTACCCCTGCGGACGCTTCGCTGGCGTTGATGACGTTATCGCCCGCGACCGTATCAACGGTGACGGCTGGCGCGGTGGCATCCACGCTGTACTCGCGGCCCGCCGAGGCGCTGTTGCCGTTCACGTTGGTCACGCTCGCCTGCACGCTGGCATCGCCGTCCTTGAGGCCCGCCAGATCCGCGGAAGGCACGGTTGCCGTCCAGTTACCGTCGGCATCCACCTTCGCGGTGTAGGTCTTACCGGCGAAGGTGATGGTGACGGTCTGGTTTTCCTCCACGTTTGACGTGCTGCCCGAGAGCACCAGATCCGCGCCTTTCTCCGCGGCGTTAATCACGTCGTCGGTCGCAACCGCATCAATGCTCACCGCGACTGCCGACAGATCGACGGTCACGTCATGGCTGATGGTCACCGGGTTGCCTGCGGTGCTCTGGCCCGCAACGGTCACGGTGACCGTACCTGCTGCCAGCGCCCCAACGTCTGCCGCCGGGATCGCCGCCGTCCAGCTGCCGTCTGCCAGCACGGAGGCGGCATAGGTTTTGCCGTTAACGGTCACGGTGAGCGTGGTTCCCACCGCCAGCCCGTCGCTGGAGCCGGTGACGATCAGGTTCTGACCATGTTCGATGCTGTTGATCACGTCGTCGCCTGCCACGGTATCCACGCGCAGGCCCGGCAGGCTGGCGTCGATGGAAATATCGCGCTCGCCCGAACCGGTGTTGCCATGGCCATTGGTCACGGTTGCCGACACCGTCAAATCGCCGTTGCCCAGCGCCGTCAGGACGGACTCCGGCACGCTCACGGACCAGGTCAGATCGCTCTGCACCGTCGCGGTGTAGCTGTTGCCGCCGAGGGTGACGGTAACGGTGTTGCCCGCTTCCGCGTTCGTTACCCTGCCGCTAACGATCTGGCCCGCGGCAACTTCCGCCGCGTTGATGACGTTATCGCCCGCCACGGTGTTGATGGTGACGGTCGGCAGCGCGGTATCCACCAGCAGGTTCGCGGTGTTGCTGACGCTGTTGCCCACGCCGTTGGTGGCGGTCGCGCTCAGGGTGTAATTCGCTTCGCCCAGACCCGACAGATCCGCTGCCGGAACGGTCAGGCTCCAGGTGCCGTCCGCCGTCGTCGTGGCCGTGTAGTTTTTGCCGTTCAGGGTCACGGTCACCACGGTGCCTTCCGCCAGGTTGGCGCTGGTGCCGCTCACGCTCAGATCCTGGCCTTTTTCCACCGCGTTCAGCACGTTATCGCCGCTGAGGGTGTTGAAGCCGACGGAAGGCAGGCCGGTGTCGACGGTCACGTTATGCGTGCCGGTGCCGGTATTGCCCGCCGCGTCGGTGACGGACGCAGTCACGGTCACGGTGCCGTCCTGCAGCGCGGAAATCACGCTCGCCGGTACGCCCACGCTCCAGTTCCCCGCCGCGTCCAGCACGGTGGTGTACGTCTGGCCGCCAATGGTGACGGTGACCTTATCGCCCGCCGCCGCGCCGGTGGCGGAGCCGCTGACGATCTGCGCCTGCGCGTGCTCGGCGACGTTAATCACGTCGTCGCCCGCCACGGCGTTGATGGTCACCGCTGGCGCGGTGGTATCTACCGTCAGGTTATGGTCAACCGACGCCGGGTTACCCGCTTTGTCGCTGACGGAGGCCGTCACGGTTACGCTGCCGTCGGTCAGTGCCGCCGCATCCGCCGCCGGAACGGTAAGCGTCCAGCTGCCGTCCGCGCCGACGGTCGTGGTGTAGTCCTTGCCGTTCAGGGAGACGGTCACGGTCTGGCCCGCTTCGGCGGTGCTGGTGCCGGACACGGTCAGATCGCTCTGCGCTTCGGCCGCGTTCAGAACGTCATCGCCCGCGATGGTGCTGATGGTCACGGTCGGCGCGGTGGCGTCCACGCTGTACTCGCGGCCCGCCGAGGCGCTGTTGCCGTTCACGTTGGTGACGCTCACCTGCACGCTGGCGTCGCCGTCCTTAAGGTGTGCCAGATCCGCAGACGGTACGGTATACGTCCAGTTGCCGTCGCCATCGACGGTGGTGGTGTAGATCTTGCCGTTCAGGCTCAGGGTTACGGTCTGCCCGGCCTCCACGTTGGTGGTCGCACCGGACAGCACCAGATCGGCCCCTTTCTCCGCCGCATTGATCACGTCGTCGGTGGCGATGGCGTTGATGCTGATGGCAACGGTCGCCAGATCCACCGTCACATCGTGGCTGATGGTAATCGGGTTACCCGCCGCGCTGTCGCCGGTGACGCCGATCTTCACGCTGCCTTCCGGCCACGCGCTCACGTCGTTTGACGGGATTGCCGCGCTCCAGGTGCCGTCCGCCCGCACCGTGGCCGCGTAGTCTTTACCGTTAACGGTGACGGTCAGTGCCGTGCCTGCCGCCAGCCCGTCGCTGGTGCCGGTGACGATCAGGTTCTGCGCATGTTCGATGCTGTTGATCACGTCGTCGCCCGCCACGGTATTCACGCGCAGGCCCGGGAGGTTAGCGTCGATAGCGATCTCGCGCTCGCCGGAACCGGTATTGCCGTGGCCGTTGGTGACGGTCGCCGTCACGCTCAGGCTGCCGTTGCCCAGCGCGGTCAGCACGTCAGACGGCACGCTTACGGACCAGGTCAGATCGCTTTGCACCGTCGCGGTGTAGCTGTTGCCGCCGAGGGTCACGGTGACGGTGTTGCCCGCTTCCGCGTTCGCCACGCTGCCGCTCAGGATTTGCCCGGCCGCCACTTCCGCCGCGTTGATGACGTTATCGCCCGCCACTGTATTGATGGTAACGGTCGGCAGCGCGGTATCCACCAGCAGGTTCGCGGTGTTGCTCACGCTGTTGCCCACGCCGTTGGTGGCGGTCGCGCTCAGGGTGTAGTTGGCCTGACCGAGACCGGCCAGATCCGCTGCCGGAACGGTCAGGCTCCAGCTCCCGTCCGCCGCCGTCGTGGCCGTGTAGTTTTTGCCGTTCAGGGTCACGGTGACCACGGTGCCTTCCGCCAGGTTGGCGCTGGTGCCGCTCACGCTCAGATCCTGGCCTTTTTCCACCGCGTTCAGCACGTTATCGCCGCTGAGGGTGTTGAAGCCGACGGAAAGCAGGCCGGTGTCGACGGTCACGTTATGCGTGCCGGTGCCGGTGTTGCCCGCGCCATCGGTGACGGACGCAGTCACGGTCACGGTGCCGTCCTGCAGTGCGGAAATCACGCTCGCCGGTACGCCCACGCTCCAGTTCCCCGCCCCGTCCAGCACGGTGGTGTACGTCTGGCCGCCGAGGGTGACGGTGACCTTATCGCCCGCCGCCGCGCCGGTGGCGGAGCCGCTGACGATCTGCGCCTGCGCGTGCTCGGCGACGTTAATCACGTCGTCGCCCGCCACGGTGTTGATGGTCACCGCTGGCGCGGTGGTATCTACCGTCAGGTTATGGTCAACCGACGCCGGGTTACCCGCTTTGTCGCTCACGGAAGCCGTCACGGTTACGCTGCCGTCGGTCAGTGCCGCAGCATCCGCCGCCGGAACGGCCAGCGTCCAGCTGCCGTCCGCGCCGACGGTCGTGGTGTAGTCCTTGCCGTTCAGGGAGACGGTCACGGTCTGGCCCGCCTCGGCGGTGCTGGTGCCGGACACGGTCAGATCGCTCTGCGCTTCTGCCGCGTTCAGAACGTCATCGCCCGCGATGGTGCTGATGGTCACGGTCGGCGCGGTGGCGTCCACGCTGTACTCGCGGCCCGCCGAGGCGCTGTTGCCGTTCACGTTGGTGACGCTCACCTGCACGCTGGCGTCGCCGTCTTTCAGACCTGCCAGATCGGCCGCCGGCACCGTGGTGGTCCATTTGCCGTCTGCGCCGACGGTCGCGGTATAGCTCTTGCCCGCGAAAATAATGCTGACGGTCTGGTTCTCCTCAACGTTAGCGGTGGTACCGGAAAGCACCAGATCCGCGCCCTTCTCGGCCGCGTTAATCACGTCGTCGGCGGCAATCACGTCGATGCTCACGGCAACGGTGGCCAGATCGACCGTCACATCATGATCGATGGAGACCGGGTTACCCGCGCTGCTCTGGCCAGAAACGGTCACGGTCACCGTGCCTGCCGCCAGGGCACCCACGTCCGCCGCCGGGATCGCCGCCGTCCATGTGCCGTCCGCCAGGACGGTCGCCGCATAGGTTTTGCCGTTTACGGTCACGGTCAGCGCCGTGCCCGTCGTCAGCCCGTCGCTTGTTCCCGTAATAATCAGGTTTTGATTATGTTCGATGCTGTTGATCACGTCGTCGCCCGCGACGGTATCGACGCGCAGCCCGGGCAGGCTAGCGTCGATAGTGATATCGCGCTCCGCGGATCCGCTGTTGCCCACGCCGTTGGTTACGCTGGCAGACACGGTCAACTCGCCGTTGCCCAGCGCGGTCAGTTCAGCTTGCGTCACGCTAACGGACCAGGTGAGATCGCTCTCTACCGTCGCGGTATACGTTTTGCCTCCGAGAGTCACGGTAACCGTGTTGCCTGCTTCGGCATTGACTACCGAGCCGCTGATGCTCTGGCCTGCCGCCAGCTCGGCCGCGTTAATGACGTCATCGCCCGCCACGGTGTTGATAATGACGCCCGGCAGAACGGACTCGACGTTCACGGTATGAGAGGTGCTGGTGCTGTTGCCAACGCCGTCCGTTGCTGACGCGGTAACGGTGTAAAGCGCTTCACCCAGCTGACCGACCTGGTCCGCCGGAACCGTGGTGGTCCACTTCCCGCTGTCATCCACCGTCGCGCTGTACGCCTTGCCGTTCAGCATCACGGTGACTACCGCGCCTGCCGCCAGGCCGGAAGCCGTACCGGAGATCGTCAGATCCTGGGTTTTCTCTGTACTGTTGATCACATCGTCACCGGACACGGTGTCAATGGTCAGCACCGGCGCGCTCAGGTTGACCTCCACGCTGTGCGTGGTGCTGTTGCTGTTGCCCGCCCTGTCGGTCAGCGCCGCGGTGATGGTGTAATCGCCTGCCGCCAGCGCGGTGACGTCCGCTGCAGGCACGCCCACGCTCCAGCCGCCGGAGGCGTCCAGGGTGGCGGTGTACGCTTTATTGTTGATCGTCACGGTGACCACATCGCCCGCCGCCGCACCGGTCACGGAACCGGTGACAATCAGCGCCTGCGCATGCTCGACGCTGTTGATCACGTCGTCGTCGGACACGGTGTGAATGGTCAGCTGCGGGACGGTGGTATCGACCAGCACGTCGCGATCCGCGGAGGCCGGGTTGCCCGCTTTATCCGCCACGGCGGCGCTGATGGTGTAGTTGCCGTCGGTAATCCCGCTCAGATCGGCGGACGGTACGGTCACGCTCCAGCTGCCGTTTGCCTCTACGGTGGTGGCGTAGTCTTTGCCATTCAGCGTTACCGTCACCGTCTGGCCCGCTTCGGCGTTGGTCACGCCATTAATCAGCAGATCCTGCTGCGCTTCGGCCGCGTTGATGATGTTGTTGTCGCTGACGATCTCGATAGATACCGTCGGCGCCGTCGCGTCCACGCTGTACTCGCGGCCCGCCGACGAGCTGTTGCCGTTCACGTTGGTGACGCTCACCTGCACGCTGGCATCGCCGTCCTTCAGGCTGCCCAAATCGGCAGACGGTACGGTGGCCGTCCAGCTGCCGTCGGCACCCACCGTCGCGGTGTACGACCTGCCGCCGAAGGTGATGGTAACGGTCTGGTTTTCTTCCACGTTGGTGGTGGAGCCGGACAGCACCAGGTCCGCGCCTTTTTCCGCCGCGTTAATCACGTCGTCAGCGGCAATCGCGTCAATGCTGATGGCGACCGCGGCCAGATCCACTTTCACGTCATGGCTAATGGAAACCGGATTGCCCGCCGTGCTCTGGCCTTCCACCGTCACGGTGACCGTGCCCGCATTCAGCGCGCTAACGTCTGCCGCCGGAATGGCCGCCGTCCAGGTGCCGTCCGCCAGCACGGTGGCGGCGTAGGTTTTGCCGTTGACGGTCACCGTCAGCGCGGAGCCGCTCGCCAGCCCGTCGCTGGAGCCGGTGATAATCAGGTTTTGCGTATGTTCGATGCTGTTAATCACATCGTCGCCCGCGACGGTATCGACGCGCAGGCCAGGCAGGCTGGCGTCTATAACGATTTCGCGCTCGCCGGTGCCGGTGTTGCCGTGGCCGTTGGTCACGCTGGCGGACACCGTCAGATCGCCGTTACCGATGGCGGTTAAGACCGCGGACGGCACGTTGACCGACCAGCTCAGATCGTCCTGCACCGTCGCGGTATAGGTATGGCCGCCGATGGAAACAGTGACAGTGTCACCGCTCGCCGCGCCGCTCACGCTGCCGCTCAGGGCCTGCCCGGCAGCCACTTCCGCTGCGTTAATGACGTCATCCGTGGCGACCGGGTTGATGGTAACCTGCGGCAGCGCGCTGTCCACCAGCACGCTGTGGCCGGTGCTCGCGCTGTTGCCCGCGGCGTCGGTCACGCTTGCCGTCACGGCGTAGCTCGCTTCGCCCAGGGCAGAAACGTTCGCCGCCGGAACGGTCACGCTCCAGTTCCCGCTGGCGTCAGTAGTCGCCGTATAGTTAATCCCGTTCAGGGTCACCGTAATGGCGGTGCCGTCCGGCTGGTTGCTGGTGCCGGACACCAGCAGATCCTGGCCTTTCTCGGTGGCGTTGATCACGTCGTCAACCGCCAGGGTATTGATGGCGATCGCCGGCGCGGTCAGGGAGACGTCAAACTCATGCGTCTCGGTGGTGCTGTTACCGGCCTTATCGGTCAGGGTCGCGGAGATCGTCTGGTTACCATTAGCCAGCGCGCCCACGTCCGCCGCAGGAACGCCTACGCTCCAGCTGCCGGACGCATCCAGCATGGCGGTGTAGTCTTTACCGTTCAGGGTCACGGTAATCACGTCGCCCGCCTGCGCGCCCGTCACCTTGCCGGAGACGATCAGCGCCTGGCCGTGCTCGGCAATGTTCACGACGTCGTCGCCCGCAACGATGTTGAAGGTAATCTGCGGTACGGTGGTATCCACCAGCACCGAGGAGCCCGCGCTGGCCGGGTTGCCTGCCTTGTCGGACACGCTCGCCGTGACCGCCGCGCTGCCGTCGGCGATGCCTGCCATATCGGCCGCCGGAACGTCGAGCGTCCAGGTTCCGTCCGCCTGCACCTGCGCGGTGTACTGATTGCCGTTGAAGGTCACGGTGACCGTCTGGCCTGCCTCAGCGTTAGACGTGCCGCTCAGGGTCAGATCCTGCGCCGCTTCGGCCGCGTTCAGCATGTTGTCGCCGCTGATGGTGTTAATGGTCACCGTCGGCGCGGCGGTATCGACGCTGAACTCCTGCGCCGAGGACGCCACGTTGCCGTTCACGTTGGTGACGGTTAACTGCACGCGGGCGTCGCCGTCCTTCAGGCCGCTCAGATCGGCTGCCGGGACGCTGTAGGTCCAGCCGCCGTTGGCATCCACCGTGGTGGTATAGGTTTTACCCGCGAAGGTGATGGAGACGGTCTGACCCGCTTCAACGTTGGAGGTGGTGCCGGAAAGCACCAGATCCTGGCCTTTTTCCGCCGCGTTGAGCACGTTGTCGTCGGTCACGCTGTTGATGCTGACGGCGACAGGCGCAAGATCGACGTCCACGACGGTGCCGATCGTCACCGGGTTGCCGGAGGTATCCTGCGCGCTGGCGTTGATTTCGAGCGTACCGTCCGCCCACTGCGAGACGTCCGCTGCCGGGACGGCCGCCTGCCAGCTGCCGTCCGCCAGTACCGTAGCGGAATAGGTGTTGCCGTTGATGGTCACGGTCACGGTGCTGCCCGCCGCCAGACCGGTGCTGGTGCCGGACACAATCAGGTTCTGACCGTGTTCGATGATGTTAATCACGTCATCGCCCGCCACGGTGTCAATACGCAGACCCGGAAGCTCGGCGTCGATGGTGAAGTCGAGAGAAGAAGAGCCGGTATTGCCGCGCGCGTTGGTGACGCTGGCCGATACGGTGAGGTCGCCGTTGCCGAGGGCGGTTAGCTGGCTCTCGCTTAACGACAGGCTCCAGGTCAGGTCGTCCTGCACGGTTGCCGTGTAAGTCTGGCCGCCGAGTATAATAGTGACAGTGTCACCTAGCGCCGCATTCGCGACGTTACCGGTCAGGGTTTGCCCGGCCGCCACTTCCGCCGCGTTAACGATATTGTCGCCCGCCAGCGTGTCGATCGTCACTCGCGGCAGCGAGCTGTCCACCAGCACGTCGTGTGAGGCTGAGGCGCTGTTGCCCACGCTGTCGGTGACGTTCGCCGTCACGGTGTAATGCGCTTCGCCCAGCGCGCTTACCGCTGCCGCCGGTACGGTCACGCTCCAGTTCCCGCTCGCGTCAGCCGTGGCCGTGTACTGAATGCCGTTCAGGGTTACCGTAATGGCTGTGCCTTCCGGCTGGTTGCTGGTGCCGGAGAGCAGCAGATCTTCGCCCTTCTCGGTCGCATTGATCGCGTCGTCCGCCGCCAGCGTGTTGATACCGATGACAGGCGTCACGGTATTCACCACCACATCCAGCGAACTGCTTCCGGTATTGCCGGATCTGTCGGTGACGGAGACGTCGATTGTCCAGGTTCCGTCCGCCAGCCCCTGCACGACGGACGCCGGCAGGCCAAGGCTCCAGTTCCCCGCGGCGTCCACCACGGTGGTGTAAGCCGTGCCGTTGAGGGTAACGGTCACAAGATCGCCCGACGCCGCACCGGTGACGGAGCCGCTCAGGATCTGCGCCTGCGCATGGGCGAGCTGGTTAACGGTGTTGGTGGCGGTGACAAAGTCGTTGATGGTCACCTGCGGCACGGTGGCATCCACCAGGCCCATGCGGTCGGCGCTGCTGGTATTGCCCGCCACGTCGCTCACGGTGGCCGTCACGGTTACGATGCCGTCTGCCAGCGCGCCCACGTCCGCCGCCGGTACGCTCAGCTGCCAGGTGCCGTCCGTCTGAACCGTGGTCTGATAGGTTTTGCCGTTCAGCGTGACGGTGACCGTCTGGCCGGGTTCCGCAGTGCTGCTGCCGCTTAACGATAAATCCTGCTGGGCTTCGGCCGCATTAATGATGTTGTCGGCGGTCAGGTTATCGAGCGTAATCGCGGGCGGCTGCGTGTCCACCGTGACCACGCGCGACGCGTCGGCGCTGTTGCCGTTAACGTTGGTAACGCTGACGCTCACCTGCGCACGCCCGTCGATCAGGGTTTCCATGGCGCTGGCGGGTACGGTCAGGCTCCAGGAGCCGTCCTGCTGCACCTGTGCGGTGAAGGTCTGGTCGGCGAATTTCACCACTACGGTCTGCCCTGCCTCCACGCCCTGCGTCTGGCCGGAAAGGGTGACATCGCTGCCTTTTTCGGCCGCGTTGAGCATGTCATCGCCGGAGACGGTATCAATGGTGACCGCCACGGCGTTCAGATCCAGTTCAATCGGGTGTTCAGCCGCAACGGTATTGCCCCAGGCATCTTCAGCGCTGACGCTAACCGTCATGCCGCCTGCCGCCCAGGCCTGCAGGTCCGCCGCCGGAACGCCGATCTGCCAGCTGCCGCTGGCGTTAACCGCGGTAACGTACTCAACGTTATTGATGGTGACGACAACCTGCGTGCCCGGGGCCAGATGGGTACTGGAGCCGGTGACGCTCAGATCCTGCTGCTGTTCGATGGCGTTGATCACGTCATCGCCGGAAATGGTGTGCACGCGCAGGCCCGGCAGTTCAGCGTTGATGTTGACGTCACGCTCGCCGGTGCCGGTGTTGCCGTGCCCGTTGGTAACCGATGCGGTGAAGGTTAAGTCACCGTCGCCAAACGCCTGAAGATCCGCCGACGGGATCGTGACGCTCCAGGTAAGATCGCTGCCCACCGTGGCGCTGTAGCTTTTGCCGCCGACGGAAACGGACACGGTATCGCCCGCCGCCGCGCCGGTAACGCGACCGCTGAGGGTTTGATCGACGCCCGCTTCGGCGTTATTGACCAGGTTGTCGCCCGCAAAGGTATTGATGATCACCTGCGGAAGGACGGTGTCCACCAGCAGATTCGCCCCGGCGGAGCCGCTGTTGCCCACGCTGTCGGTGCCGCTGACGGTGACGGTGTAAAGGGTGTTTGCCAGATTCAGGACGTCGGAAACCGGCACCTGGACCGCCCAGATACCGTTTGCGACGGTGGCCTGATAGCTGACGTTGTTCAGCGTCACGGTGACGCTGCTGCCGTCCGGCAGGTTGCTGGTGCCGGTCAGGCTCAGCGGCTGCATCGCCTCCTGGGCATTCAGCACGTTATCCTGGCTGATGGCGTCAATCGTAAATTCTGGCGGATGCCCGCTCAGCGTAATGCCGTGCGTGGCGCTGCCGGTATTGCCCGCCGCGTCGGTCACGGAAACGGAAATCGTGTGGTTACCTTCACCCAGGGCACCCAGCACCGACGCCGGAACGCCCACGCTCCAGCTGCCGTCCGCCAGCACCACGCCGGTGAAGGTCTACCGCCAAGGGTCACCGTCACCACATCGCCCGCGGCGGCACCGCTCGCCTGGCCGGAAATCACGTGCGCCTGCCCCTGCTCGCTGATATTGAGAATATCGTCGCCCGCCACGGTATGGATGGTGACGACCGGCGCGGCGGTGTCCACCGTGAAATCTGCCGTCACGGACGAACCGTTGCCCGCTTTGTCGCTGACGTTCACCGTCAGGGTATGGTTGCCCTCGCTGAGCGCCTGCACGTCGTCTGCCGCAAGCGTGACGGACCAGGTGCCGTCGCTGCCCACCGTAGCGTTATAGTTTTTGCCGTTCAGCGTGACCGTGACGATCTGACCGGCTTCCGCATTTGTTTTACCGGTCAGGGTCAGCGGCTGGCCGTGCTCGGCGGCATTGATGATGTTGTCCTGTGCGAGGGTATCGACAGAGAGGGCTGGCGCGGTGGTGTCTACGCCAATCGTCTGGCTGCCGCTGACGGTGTTACCCGCCGCATCCTTACCGCTCACGTTAACCGTCCAGGTACCGTCGCCCAGCGCCTGCGCGTCTGCCGCGGGGACGTTAACGCGCCACGCGCCGTCCGCGCCCACTTCAGCGGCGTAGGTTTTGCCGTTCAGCGTCACGGTGAGTTCGGTGCCCTGCGCCAGGTTTTTGCTGGTACCGGAAAGCGTAAAGCCTGCGGATTGCTCGCTGGCGTTAATGACGTTGTCACCCGCCGTTGTCTCCAGCGCGATCGTGGCTTCGGCAGTATTAACCGTTACGCTAATACTGCCCGCTGAGGTGGTTTTACTGCCGTCGATCTGCACGACCGACCAGGTGTGGGCGCCGTCCGTCTGGGTCGGTAAGATGACCGTCCACGTGCCGTCTTTACCGACCATGGTGCTGGCTATGGTGCTGCCGCTGCTGTCTTTGATCTGAATGGTCGCGCCCGGCTGGCCGGTACCGCTGAAGGTTGGGGTGTTATCGTCCGTGATCGCGTCTGCGCTCAGCACGCCCTGCCTGTCGCCCGCTTTATCCGACAGCAGGAAAGTCGGCGTCGCGCTTTCTACTTCTTTCGTATTATCAATAACTTTAGTTTTCGTTTCGCCATGCCCGCCGTTTGCCAGCAGTGCCCCAATGGCGCCGCCGCCTAACGCGGCCCCCGCAATCCAGCCCCACGGCGCGTCGCTTAACAGACTTTCCTGCTCGAGGAAAGGCTGAACGCTGCTAATTGGCGTGGCCTGCGCGGTTAACTCGGTCACCGCAGCGCCTGACGCTTCCCCGGTATCGGCAAAAGAAATATGCGTCAGTTCCTGACGGTCATTGAACACCAGCTCAGACTGATTATGCGTTTCCGTATCTTCGACAAAATAGTTATTGCAGCGAATCACGCTGCCGTCTTTCATATAAATAAGGAGGTCTTTACCCTGGCGGACATAACGCGCCACGTCCTGAGCAGAGCCCTGGATTTCGATCACGCTCGGCGATGAAATAGAGACCGACAGATTTCCTTCGCCGGTTAATTTCGTTTTCTCCGCCGTTTTGCGAATGATGACATCAACAACCTTTACGTTACTCATTTCTTCTCCTTGCAGGTGTACGGATTCCTGTGGATATGACCACCAGATGGATGCAGCTATCCCTGGGAAAAAACACCCATTATTTTCAGACTTATTTTTTGCGACTGTGCGCGTCTATCGTTAACTCAGATCGGGTAGTTTTGCGGCAGCGTTTTTCTCTATTCCAATAAGCGGCATTAAATTATCAACTGCGGAAGCATAATTAATTGCCGAACTCCAGCCATCATACTCGGCGATTATTTTCGCTGACGTGGCCTGCCAGACATCCTGCTCAACGCTAAGCAGATCGTTTATGCTCCGCTTGCTCAGGGTGTATTCATTTTTATAAACATCGCGGGCGCGCAGCGCATTTTCCAGCTGCTGCTTCCCGGCCTCCATTCTTCCCCGCGCGCCGGTCCAGTCCGCCTGGGCGACGGAGGCTTTTTGCAGGACATCGAAGCGCGCCTGATCGACCTGCGAGGAGGCCATCGCCCGAGCGCCTTCCGCCTGCCGCACGCGCGCAGATACCGCGCCGCCCTGATAAAGCGGTGCGTCAATATTGAGCTGGATCTGGTCGTCCCAGTATGAACGGTTGTCCGATTCATAGCGGGTGCGTCCCCCCTTCAGGCTTAACGTCGGCCAGTGCTGAGACTTCGCCGTTTCCACGCCATACTGGGCCGAACGCTCCATGTTCTGCGCGGCCATTACGGCCGGTATCAGAGAGTAATCTATGCGGTTGAGCGAGCCCGGCTCCACGGCAAGATTCGCGGGCACGGGCGAATAGGCCTCGGCCTGCATCCCGGTTAATACCGCAAGCCGCGCGCGGGCGCTGTTTAAGGCAGCGTGATACTGCGCGACCGTCGCCTGCATGCCGGCAATGCGCGTGCGGGTCTGAAGCTCATCAGAGGTGGAGCTTACCCCCGCGTCTGCGCGCAGCTTTGCCAGCTGCTCGACGTTTTTGAGCGCCTGAACGTTCTCTTTTGCCGCCTGCAACAGATCGGAATAGCGTTTGACCTCGACATAGCTGAGCGCCGTTTTTTCCGCCACATCCGAAAGCGTGCCCATCAGCTGGTAGCGGTAGCTATCACGCTGGGCGGAGGACTGGCTGATGCTGTTATTGGTCTTGCCAAAATCGTACAACAGCTGCGTCAGGCTCACCCCCCAGGCGGCTGAATTCTTCAGCGACCCGCTGGAATCGGTGGTCTGGCTATGCCCCGTGCTCCCGTTCAATGATATTTGCGGCATCCAGCCGCTGCGCGCTTCGTCTATTTGCGCCTGGCCAATACCCAGCTGCGCGGCCTGCTGGCTAATTGACGGATCGCGATCGATAGCAAAAAGAATACTTTCTTTTAAGGTTGTTGTTGCCACCGGGGCAATACCCACCTGCTGACTATTGGCGTACGCCATATTTATGGCTAATGAAATGAATGCCAGTGCTGCCGTAAATCGCCGTAACTTAGGTTTGCGTAATATCGTCATGTTATCTCCCTGACTCTGAGTGACACTGAAGGAATTACCCAAAAAGAGGTATAGATAATTAGACAAATATCTTATTTAGCATCCTTTCTGAATTTCAGGTAATACTCCCCATACCCATTTCCATTGGAGATGAGATCCGCCCGCGTCTTATTTCAATTAAGAATTTACTTATTTCTTTAAGTTGTTGGCAGCATAACAAAATGCGGTATAGCTCACTACACCCACAATGTTAATGGGGTGTTACAATTAAGAAAAAATATGGGGTTTCTGGACAAAACTCTTAAAATGACCTTTCAGATGAAACATATAAAATGCCTGTTATTTAAGGAAAATTCTTAATTTGCTCCCTGCACATTTTTGCGTTAATTTCAGCGCGGGTCAGACACAAAGATTTTCAAAGAAGTGTCAGTTTAAGTAGGCTTTGTTGAATAAATCGAACTTTTGCTGAGTTGAAGGATCAGATCACGCATCTTCCCGACAACGCAGACCGTTCCGTGGCAAAGCAAAAGTTCAAAATCACCAACTGGCCCACCTACAATAAAGCCCTCATCAACCGTGGCTCCATAACTTTCTGGCTGGATGATGAAGCTATTCAGGCCTGGTATGAGTCGGCAACGCCTTCATCACGGGGAAGACCTCAGCGCTATTCTGATCTCGCCATCACCACCGTTCTGGTCATTAAACGCGTGTTCAGGTTGACCCTGCGGGCTGCACAGGGTTTTATTGATTCCATTTTTACACTGATGAATGTTCCGTTGCGCTGCCCGGATTACACCAGTGTCAGCAAGCGCGCAAAGTCGGTTAATGTCAGTTTCAAAACGCCCACCCGGGGTGAAATCGCGCATCTGGTGATTGATTCCACCGGGCTGAAGGTCTTTGGTGAAGGCGAATGGAAAGTCAAAAAACATGGCCAGGAACGCCGCCGTATCTGGCGAAAGTTGCATCTGGCAGTTGACAGCAACACACATGAAATCATCTGTGCAGACCTGTCGCTGAACAATGTGACGGACTCAGAAGCCTTCCCGGGTCTTATCCGGCAGACTCACAGAAAAATCAGGGCAGCATCGGCAGACGGCGCTTACGACACCCGGCTCTGTCACGATGAACTGCGGCGTAAGAAAATCAGCGCGCTTATCCCGCCCCGAAAAGGCGCGGGTTACTGGCCCGGTGAATATGCAGACCGTAACCGTGCTGTTGCGAATCAGCGGCTGACCGGGAGTAATGCGCGGTGGAAATGGACAACAGATTATAACCGTCGCTCGATAGCGGAAACGGCGATGTACCGGGTAAAACAGCTGTTCGGAGGTTCACTGACACTGCGTGACTACGATGGTCAGGTTGCAGAGGCTATGGCCCTGGTACGAGCGCTGAACAAAATGACGAAAGCAGGTATGCCTGAAAGCGTGCGTATTGCCTGAAAACACAACCCGCTACGGGGGAGACTTACCCGAAATCTGATTTATTCAACAAAGCCGTTTAAGTAACCAAAGAGAGATTATTAAAATTAAAGCCTATTAAAAAACTAATTTAAGCAATTAAATCCTGCGTTGCATTAATTCGATAGTTTTTAAAACCATGCAACGGCAACCCTCTGGTGACTTAATCCAAACCGTTTAATAAAACATAACAATAACATTACGGTTAACATTCAAAGCGGCTTAATCATACCTTATCAATAAAATTTTAATAATCACTCAAATGAACCATCTCTCAACTGTTCACTATTCCGGGGACATTACCCTTCTCTCTGCGTCAAAATGCTGTATTATGCAAATTATTGCGATATTTTGCAGGAATGCACGCCATGCACAAAACCGCTCGTCAACGCTACGTCCTCGATCTCCTCAGCGAGCAGGGCCAGGCCAGCATCACCGAACTGGCCGAAAAGCTGCAGGTTTCAGCGGATACCATCCGTCGGGATCTGACCGACCTGGAAAACCAGGGCCTTGCGCAGAAGAACCACGGCGGAGCCATCGCGCTCAACCTCTCCGCCATGAACCGTCGGGGCCGCAATACGCTGCTGCCGGAGACCAAACAGCGCCTGGGTAAACGGGTCGCACAGCAGGTTCCTGCGGGTTCCACCCTGTTTCTGGATGCCGGAAGCACGGTGATGGCCGTCGCCACCTTTCTTCAGGGGCCACTCACGGTGATCACGACATCACTGGATATCGCCCAGCATTTTAGCGACCGGGACGACATCGAGCTGATCCTGCTCGGCGGAAAATGGGACAACAGGCAGCGGCTGTTTGCCGGCAGCGCCACGCTGTCCCTGCTGTCCCGCTATCGGGCCGATATCGCCATTCTTGGCGCATGCGCCATTCATGCCGAACTTGGCCTGAGCGCCGGTAAAGAAGCGGACGCCGAGGTTAAGCGCGCGATGCTCGCCGCGAGTCATGCGCACTGGGTTGTCGCCGACCACCTGAAAATTAACCGCTGCGAACCGTATCTGGTTTCCGGGTTATCCAGCATTCAACAACTCTTTTTAGATCGTCCCTGGCCTGAGCTTGGGGACCCTGGCGCACTGCAGGTTACGGTGTGCGCAAATTAACGTGGAGAAGGTCATGAGTAACGTTCAAACAATCAACATTGCGCTGATCGGGTATGGATTTGTGGGTAAAACCTTCCATGCTCCGTTGATCCAGTCCGTGGACGGGATTAGGCTGGCCGTGGTCTCTTCACGTGATGAAGAGAAGGTGAAACGCGATCTGCCGGACGTCCAGGTGGTGGCGACGCCGGAGGAGGCCATCCAGCATCCTGATGTTGACCTGGTGGTGATCGCCTCCCCTAACGCCACGCACGCCCCGCTGGCGACGCTGGCCCTGAACGCGGGTAAACACGTGGTTGTGGATAAGCCTTTTACCCTCGACATGCGGGAAGCCCGCGACCTGATTGCGCTGGCGGACGAAAAGCAGCTTCTGCTCTCCGTATTCCATAACCGCCGCTGGGACAGCGATTTCCTCGGCATTAAGCAGATCGTTGAGCAAGGCTCGCTCGGCAAGGTTAAACATCTGGAGTCGCATATTGACCGCTTCCGCCCGGAAGTGCGCGTGCGCTGGCGCGAACAGAACGTCCCCGGGAGCGGCCTGTGGTTTGACCTGGGCCCTCATCTGATCGACCAGACGCTCCAGCTCTTTGGCCTGCCGCAGTCGGTTCAGGGGAATATCGCGACGCTGCGCGACGGTGCCGAAATTAACGACTGGGCGCACGTGGTCTTAAACTACCCGGAGCACAAGGTCATTCTGCACGCCAGCATGCTGGTGGCGGGTGGCACGGCGCGCTTTACCGTGCACGGGGATAAAGGCAGCGTGGTGAAAGCCAGAATCGACCAGCAGGAAGCGCAGCTGCTTTCAGGGGTGATCCCCGGCAGTGAAGCCTGGGGCGAAGACAGCGACAGTATGGTGTTCTTTGGCGCAGATGGCGCGACGCAGACGATCCCGACCCCGAAAGGCGATCAGCGCCAGTATTACATCAGCGTGCGTGATGCGTTACGCGGGGAAATCGCCAATCCGGTCCACCCTGTCGAGGCGTTAGCGGTGATGGCCGTGCTGGAAGCGGCGGTGAAGTCCTCGGAGACGGGGTCAACCCAGGCGCTGGCGCTAACGGCCGAAGAGCGCGCTTTGCTGGGTTAAAAAACAAGCCGGGTGGCGGCTACGCCTTACCCGGCCTACGATGTCAATGTAGGTCGGGTAAGCGCAGCGCCACCCGGCAAGCGTTAATGACTACGAACGCTTTTTCGGCATCATGCGCAGAAGGGTATTATCTTTCCAGAAATAGTGATGCATCAGCGCCGCCGCCGCGTGCAGGCCAATCACAAAATAGCCCAGGTTTGCCAGCGTCTCGTGCCACTCCTTCAGCGTATCAACCAGGTCAAAATTGGACTCCGCCGCGTGCGGCATCGTCAGCCCGAAAGCAAACCAGTCGCTGCCCCGGTTATACATCATCACAATGCCAATCAGCGGCAGCGCAATAAACAGCAGGTAAACGACCAGATGCCCCAGATGGGACATCCCCGTCACCATCGCTTTTGGCTTCGGCTGAATCGGGGGCGCGCGGAATTTCAGGCGAACCAGCAGACGCGTCACCATCAGCACCAGGATACTGATGCCGCAGGAGACGTGGATCATGTTGATCAAGGGACGCGCGGTGCGCGGGAAGAGACCTTTGAACTCCATGGCGCAGTAGGCGACGATGATTAACAGAAACACCAGCCAGTGGATGCCGATTTGCAGGCTTGTATATTTAGTGCGCATGTGATTTCTCGATAAAAAACAGTTACCGAGCCAACATAATCTCCTTTCCTTAAAAATTCATTAACTTTTCTGTATGGTTTTTCAAATACTTCCCCACGCATGAAGCATCTTCAATTGCCGCCCCGCCCGTGATGGTCTAAGCCTGGATGAGTTCAAACTGTCGCATCGACACGTTTACAGGAGAGCACCATGAGTAAAATTGGCATTAACGGATTTGGACGCATTGGACGCCTCGTACTTCGTCGCCTTCTTGAAACCCAGGACAGCAATACCGTCGTCGCCATCAACGACCTCACCTCACCGAAAGTGCTGGCCTACCTGCTCAGGCATGATTCCAACTACGGCGGCTTCCCGTGGAGCGTGGATTTCACCGAGGATGCGCTGATCGTTGACGGCAAAACCATTGCGGTCTACGCCGAAAAAGAGGCGAAGCATATTCCGTGGAAAACGGCGGGCGTGGATATCGTCGTGGAGTGCACCGGCTTCTATACCTCTGAAGAGAAATCACGGGCGCACCTGGACGCTGGCGCGAAGAAAGTGCTGATCTCGGCACCCGCGGGCGACATGAAAACCATCGTCTACAGCGTGAATGACGATACCCTTGACGCCAGTGATACGATTATTTCCGTCGCATCCTGTACGACCAACTGCCTTGCCCCGCTGGCGAAAGCCCTGAACGATGCGTTTGAAATAAAAGTAGGCACCATGACCACCATTCACGCCTATACCGGTACCCAGGCGCTGGTGGATGGCCCGCGCGGGAAAGACCTTCGCGCCTCGCGGGCGGCGGCAGAAAATATCATTCCGCACACTACCGGCGCCGCCAAAGCCATCGGTCTGGTGATCCCTGCGCTCAGCGGCAAGCTGAAAGGCCACGCGCAGCGCGTGCCGGTGAAAACGGGTTCGGTAACCGAGCTGGTGGCGATTCTGGGCAAGAAGGTCACCGTTGAGGAGATCAACGCCGCGCTGAAAAAGGCGACGCAGGGGAATAAATCGTTCGGCTATACCGATGATGAAATCGTGTCGTCAGACGTGATTGGCTCGCACTATGGTTCGGTATTTGACGCCACGCAGACGGAGGTGTCAGAAGCGGGAGAGCTTCAGCTGGTGAAGGCCGTCGCGTGGTATGACAACGAATATGGATTTGTGACGCAGCTGGTGCGGACGCTGGATAAGTTTGCGGCGCTGTGAAATGCCCCCCTCACCCTAACCCTCTCTCCAAAGGGGCGAGGGGATTGCGCCGTGCTTAGGTTATCTCTCGCGCCACCTTCAGGACCGGATCCTGCTGCAGCTGTTTCCATGCGGCGGTGACGGCCTCGGGGAATTCAACGTGCGCGATAAAATCCCGCCCGGCCGGGCCATAGCCGTTCTCATCATCGTACAGACGCGGCAGTTCCCCCATCACCAGCGAAAGGTAACGCTCAACGGGCCACAGTCCGGCGTTGCCCTCGCTGAATTCCACGCCCTCTTTTCCGTTTTGCAGCGTCGGCGTAAACCCTGGATGGCTGACCCACTGCGGTGAAACGGGCTCATCGCGACACACGCGGGCAAACGTCGCCACCGTGCGGCGCTGCATCGTCGGATCCTGCACCACCAGCATTCGTCCACCTGTTCTCCGGTACTGTTTCAGCATGTTCCAGCTAAAGCGGGCGTTTTCTCCGCAGTTGGTGGAGCGATCTTCAATCCACAGGCGCGCCTCGGGGATCTGCCAGAACGCCCGGGCAATATCGGCAAGAATGCTCGCTTCCGCCCGCCCGGTGACCGGTAGAGCGTGGTAACGCGGGTGTTTGCGGATCGCTTCATATAAAAACGTGGTCGAATGGCCGATGCCGCCGCTAATCAGCAGCGGTACCTGCTTTTCTGCCGCAATACGGCACGCCGCGTCAATGGTCGGGATAACGGCGTTTCCAGCCAGAATGACCGCATCGACGTCCGACTGCTGGCTACTGCCGCTTAGATCGTCCTGCGCCAGCCATTCACCAATAGTATTGATGGCCGCCAGGGTGGCATCCGGCAGGATGGGGAAATGGGTCTGCTCCATGATGAACTCCTTCTCTGTATTTCTTCAGGGTAACGACTTCAGTTTCTCAACACAACGGCGACGTCCGGCCGCTCTTTTTCCTTAAACTGACCTTCAACATTTGATTAACATGCGTAAATCATATTCACTTGAATTATCATTTGCGGCAGACGTAGAATCGCTAGCCCGCTAATTATTCAATTATTTCTAAGGTAAACGACGTTATGCGCCTGCCCGAACGCGATCCTTATGCTCCTCGCGAGTGGCAGCCACATGAGAAACCCGCCCTGCTGGGTTCGCCCTCCACGCCCGAGCACAGTACGCCAAAACGTATTGCCTACGGCGTGGTTGGCCTGCTGGTGTGCCTGACGGGGGCGCTGGGAAATGCGGTGGTCACCGCCAATCTGCAAAACCTGCAGGGGACCTTCGGGGCCTGGTCGACCGAAATCGCCTGGCTGCCCGCGGTCTATGTCATGACCAACATCTCCATCAACCTGCTGCTGGTCAAGTTCCGCCAGCAGTACGGTCTGCGCGCCTTCACGGAAGGTTTTCTGGTGCTGTACGTGCTGGTCACCTTCTTCCACCTGTTCGTGAACGATCTCAGTTCGGCGCTGATGGTTCGCGCCGCGCACGGGATGGTGGCCGCCGCGCTCAGCTCGCTGGGGATTTACTATCAGATCCAGGCGTGGCCTGCGAAGCACCGCCTGAAGGCGCTCACCATCGGGATTACCGGGTCGTCGCTCGCCATTCCGCTGGCGCGACTGTTTTCGACCGAGCTGCTGCAGCTGGACGAGTGGCGCGGGCTCTATTTCTTCGAACTGGGGCTGGCGCTGATCTCCCTGGCCTGCGTGATAGCCTTAAAACTGCCGCCGGGCGACCGGCGCAAGGTCTTCGAGAAAAAAGACTTTATCACCTTCTTTTTAATGGCACCCGGAATGGCCCTGCTTTGCGCCGTGCTCTCGTTAGGCCGCCTTGACTGGTGGTTCGAGGCGCCGTGGATCGGCTGGTCGCTGGCGCTCTCGCTGGTGCTGATCGTGGCGGCCATCGTCTTTGAGCATAACCGCGCCAACCCGCTGCTGAATACCCGCTGGCTGTCGAGCGGCAGCATCGTCCGTCTGGGGCTGATCATGCTGCTGATCCGTATCGTGCTGGCAGAGCAAAACACCGGCGTCATCGGCTGGCTGCAGTACGTGGGGTTGCAGAACGAGCAGATGACGCACCTGGCGTGGTCCATTTTTGCCGGGATCGTCTGCGGGATCGTCACCAGCTGTCTGACCATCAAGCCCACGAAGCTGGCGTGGCCGATTATTACCTCCCTGGCGCTGATGATTGTTGCCTCGCTGCTGGACAGCCAGTCCAATAATCTGACCCGCCCGGACCAGCTGATGGTAAGCCAGTTCCTGCTGGGCTTCGGCAGCGCCTTCTTCCTGGCGCCCGCCATGCTGGCCGCGATTGGCGGGGTGATCGCCGACCCGCGCAACCTGGTCAGCTTCTCGGTGATGTTTGGCATGAGCCAGAACCTCGGCGGCCTGCTGGGATCCGCTATCCTCGGCACCTTCCAGACCTGGCGCGAGAAGTACCACTCCAGCCTGCTGGCGGACCAGCTCACCACGCTCAACCCGCTGGTCAACGAGCGCATACAGCTTTATACCCAGATGTATAAAAGCCTGATTGGCGACAGTTCGCTGCTGGGCACGCAGGCGATTACGCAGCTGCAAACGGTGACCGCGCTGGAGGCGAATATTCTGGCCTACAACGATACTTATCTGCTGACGGCGAGCATCGCTGCCGCCACGCTGGTCTGGATTTTATGGCGCTTGCTGCGCCTGCGCATTACTGCCCGTATGGCGCTGAAGAACGCCACCGGCAACAAATAATTGAAATATTTCTGGAGAGTTTATGAGTCAGCAGGATGCCGCCAAAGAGCAGGCCAACACCCGCAAAAATGTGCGCATTGTTTCCGTTTTCACCGCCGCCGCCATCGGTATTGTCGGCGTGCTGGCGATCCTCTATGCGTGGCAGCTGCCGCCGTTCACCCGCCACGCGCAGTTTACCGATAACGCCTACGTGCGCGGGCAAACGACGTTTATCAGCCCGCAGGTAAATGGCTATATCACGGAGGTCCATGTTCAGGACTTTGTGCAGGTCAAAAAAGGCGACCTGCTGCTGCAGATTGATGACCGTATCTATCGTCAGCGCGTGCATCAGGCCGAGGCGCAGCTGGCGATGAAAATTGCCGCGCTCAATAACAACTTGCAGCAGCGCAAAAGCGCCGAAGCGACCATTGCCAAAAATGACGCCGTGCTCAAAAACGCCCGCGCGCAAAGCCTGAAAACCCAGGCGGATTTAAAGCGGGTAAAAGACCTGACGGCTGACGGCTCGCTTTCCATTCGCGAACGCGACGCGGCGCTGGCCAGTGCCGCCCAGGGCAGCGCCGATATCGACCAGGCCAAGGCGACGCTTGAGATGTCGCGTCAGGATCTGCAGACGGTAATCGTCAATCGCGGCGCGCTGGAGGCGGACGTTGAAAACGCCAAAGCCGCGCTGGAGCTGGCGCAGATTGATCTGCAAAACACCCGCATTGTGGCGCCGCGTGACGGCCAGCTCGGCCAGATCGCCGTGCGTCTTGGTGCCTATGTGACCGCCGGAACCCATCTCACGACTCTGGTTCCCCCTCAGCACTGGGTTATCGCCAATATTAAAGAGACCCAGCTCGCGGAGCTGCGCGTCGGTCAACCGGTGAAGTTCACCGTCGATGCCCTGAACGACAGGGCGTATCAGGGCCGCGTGGAGAGCATCTCTCCCGCAACCGGCGTCGAGTTCAGCGCCATCACGCCGGACAACGCCACCGGCAACTTTGTCAAAATCGCCCAGCGTATTCCGGTGCGCATTGAGGTGCTCGGCAAGCCAGAAGATTCCGCGCTGCTGCGTCCGGGCATGTCGGTGCAGGTGACCATCGATACGCGGGAGGCGAAGTAATGATCCTGCGCCCGATAGCCGCGCTGGTCGTGGCGGTGCTGCTTGCCGGATGCCAGTCCGTCGACGTCAAGCCGGCGCAGCCGACGCTGCACATCCCCACCCAGTGGCGAGCCGACGCCGGGCCTGCCAGCCCGACGGAGCAGCTCTGGTGGCGCAACTTCCACGACAATCATCTCAACCGCTATGTGGACCAGGCGCTACGGCACAACAGCGACGTGCTGATCGCCCGGGAACGCATTAACGAGTATCAGGCCCGGGTGTTTGCGGCCGACGGCAGCCTGTTTCCCTCGCTCGACGCGGGCGTCACGGGAACGCGCGCCCGTTCGCAATCCGCCGCGACCGGGCTGCCGGTCTACGGCACGCTGTACAGAGGAAGCCTGACGGCGAGCTACGACGTGGATATCTGGGGCGTCAACCGCAGCACGGCCAATGCCGCCGAAGCCTCGCTGGCGGCGCAAAAAGCCGCCGCCGCCGCCGCGGATTTGACCGTCGCGTCTTCCGTTGCCTCCGGCTATGTCACCCTGCTCTCGCTTGACGAACAGCTGCGCGTGACCGAATCCACGCTGAAATCGCGCGAAGAGGCGTTTAACCTCGCGAAGCGTCAGTTTGAGACGGGCTACACCTCGCGCCTGGAGCTGATGCAGTCGGATTCCGAACTGCGCTCGACGCGGGCGCAGGTGCCGGTGCTGCAGCACCAGATTGCACAGCAGGAGAATGCCCTGAGCCTGCTGCTGGGCAGCAACCCGGGCAACGTGGCGCGCAGCGAAAGCTTTGCGGCGCTTACGCCGCTGGCGCTGCCGTCGCAGCTGCCTTCTACGCTTCTGAACCGTCGGCCGGATATCGTTCAGGCCGAACGCCAACTGCTGGCGGCGGATGCCACGCTTGCCGCGTCGCGCGCCAGCCTGCTGCCGTCGATCAACCTGACCGCCACCGGATCGATTCAGGATCGCACCCTTTCCGGCCTGCTGGACAACCCGCTTCAGCTCTGGAGCGTCGGGGGCAGTATTCTCGCCCCGCTGCTGAACCGCCAGGCGCTGAATGCGCAGGTGGATATTTCCCAGTCCCAGCGAAACCAGGCGCTGTACGCCTATGAAAAAACCGTGCGCAACGCGTTTGCCGAAGTGAACAACAGCCTTGACGCCATTTCGCGCTATCGGGAACAGCTGACCGAGCTGCTTGCCCAGCAGGATGTGGCGCAGGAGACGCTGCGCATTGCGCAGAATCGCTATCGCAACGGCTATTCTTCCTATCTGGACGTGCTGGACGCGCAGCGCACGCTGTTCTCGGTCCAGACCAGCGTGGTGCAGGTGAAAAATAACCTGCTGCTGGCGCAGATTGATTTGTATAAAGCGCTGGGCGGCGGCTGGGAGAGCGCGTGAACCGCCTTGCGCGCTGATCCCCTCACCCCGACCCTCTCCCTCAGGGAGAGAGAAAAATCCAAGGAGTCACTCTATGCAACAACAGTGGTCTGCAGTAGATAATTTCATGATCTCTTCGCTTATTCCTGACGATGACGTGCTGGATCGGGTCCTGGAAAACAACAAGCGCGCCGGGTTGCCCGAGCACGACGTGGCGGCCAATCAGGGGCAGCTGCTGGCGCTGTTAGTGCGCATGACGCAGGCAAAACGCATTCTCGAGATCGGCACGCTGGGCGCGTACAGTTCAATCTGGATGGCGCGCGCCCTGCCGCCGGACGGCAAGCTGATCACGCTCGAGGCCGACCCGAGGCATGCCGACGTGGCGCGTCAGAATATTCACCTCGCGGGGCTGAACGATCGCATTGAACTGATTGAAGGCCCGGCGCTGGGCTCGCTCGAAAATTTCGGTGACGTTCCGCCGTTCGACCTGATCTTTATTGATGCCGATAAGCCCAATAATCCCGGCTATCTGGAATGGGCGCTGCATTACTCCCGCCCCGGCACGGTGATTATCGGCGATAACGTGGTGCGCGAGGGTGAAGTCGTTAACGGGCAAAGCGACGACGCGCGCGTACAGGGCGTGCGGCGTTTTATCGAAATGACTGGAGATAACCCGCGCTTAACCGCCACCGCGCTGCAAACGGTGGGGGTTAAGGGGTGGGATGGGTTTACGCTGGCGATGGTGAACGGGTGAAAAAAGCCAGGTGGCGGCTTCGCCTTACCCGGCCTACATTTCGCCCCGTAGGCCCGGTAAGCGCAGCGCCACCGGGCAAGGCTCTTAGCCGGAAATCTGCTCCATCGCCTGCAGGATACGCTTATCCGAAATCGGATACGGCGTGCCGAGCTGCTGGGCAAAGAAGCTGACGCGCAGCTCCTCGATCATCCAGCGGATCGCCTGCACGTCGTCATCGTCGCGGCGGGCAGGCGGCAGCTTGTTGAGCCACTGCTGCCACGCCTGCTGCACGCTTTCCACTTTCAGCATCTGCGCGCGGTCGCGGTGCGGATCGACCGCCATTTTCTCCAGGCGTTTTTCGATCGCCTGCAGATAGCGCAGCGTATCGCCGAGGCGCTTAAAGCCGTTGCCGGTGACAAAGCCGCGATAGACCAGCCCCGCCATCTGCGCCTTCACGTCCGACAGCCCCAGCGCCATGGTCATATCCACGCGCCCCTTCAGGCGCTTGTTGATATTGAACACGGCGGTCAGGATCTGCTCGACCTGTTTGGCAATCTCCACCACGGTGTCGTTGAGCTCCGCGCGCACCTTCTCATGAAGCTGGGCAAAGCCCTCTTCCGTCCAGACCGGGCCGCCCGCCTCGTGGATCAGCTTGTCCACGCCGCAGGAGATGCAGTCGTCAATCAGATCCAGCACTTTGCCGTACGGGTTAAAGTACAGCCCCAGCTTGGCCTTGTTCGGCAGCTTCTCGTGCAGATACTTGATCGGCGACGGGATGTTGAGCAGCAGCAGGCGACGCAGCCCGCGCCACATCATCTGCTGCTGTTCCTGTGGATTGTCGAACAGCCTGATCGCCACGCTGTCGCGTTCGTCCACCAGCGCGGGCCAGGCTTTCACCTTATAGTTACCGCGCTTCTGCTCGTAGCTTTCCGGAAGCTGTCCAAAGCTCCAGATGTGCAGCCCGCTCTGCTCGATGCCGTCGTCCGCCACGGCGGAGAGGGTTTCCTGCACCTTGCCCTTCAGCGCCTCTTTCAGCTCGCTCAGGGAACGCCCTTCCAGCAGCTTTTTGTTTTTATCATCCACTACGCGGAAGCTGATTTTCAGGTGATCGGGCACCTGATCCCAGTTCCAGTCTTCGCGGTCGATGGTGGTGCCGGTCATGCGGCGGAACTCGCGCTCCAGCGCGTCCAGCAGCGGCAGCTCCAGCGGCGTGACGCGGCCCAAAAACGCTTCCGCGTAATTTGGCGCGGGCACAAAGTTACGGCGCACCGGCTTCGGCAGCGATTTAATCAGCGCTATGATCAGCTCGCGGCGCAGCCCGGGGATCTGCCACTCGAAACCGCTCTCGTCGACCTGGTTTAACAGCGGCAGCGGAATGTGGACGGTCACGCCGTCCGCGTCGGCCCCCGGTTCAAACTGATAGGTCAGGCGCAGCTTGAGGTTGCCCTGATGCCAGAAGTTTGGGTAGTCGAGCTTGCTGACCGACTCCGCCCCCTCCTTAATCAGCATGCTCTTTTCAAAGTTGAGCAGGTCCGGCGTCTCTTTGCTGGCCTTCTTCCACCAGCTGTCGAAGTGGCGGGCGGAAATCACGTCGTGGCTGATCCGCTGGTCGTAAAACTCGAACAGCGCCTCGTCGTCCACCAGAATGTCGCGGCGACGCGATTTATGCTCCAGCTCTTCCACCTCGGCGCGCAGCTTGAGGTTTTCACGGAAGAAGGCGTGGCGGGTCTGCCAGTCGCCCTCCACCAGCGCGTGGCGGATAAACAGCTCGCGGCTGAGCGCCGGATCGATCTGGCTGTAGTTGACCTTGCGCGCGGCCACCACCGGCAGGCCGTAAACGGTCACCTTCTCGGTCGCCATCACCGCGCCCTGCGCGCGCTCCCAGTGCGGTTCACTGTACGACCGTTTTAGCAGGTGCTGCGCCACCGGCTCCACCCATTCCGGATCGATTCGCGCTGCAATGCGCCCCCACAGGCGGCTGGTTTCCACCAGCTCCGCGACCATGGTCCATTTCGGCGGCTTCTTGAACAAGCCGGAACCCGGGAAGATGGAGAAACGGGCGTTACGCGCGCCGGTATACTCCTGCTTTTCGGCGTCCTTCATCCCAATGTGGGACAGCAGGCCGGTCAGCAGCGCGATATGAATCTCGCGGTACTCCGCCGGCTCGCTGTTCACCGGAATACCCAGCTCTTTCACCACCTGGCGCAGCTGGGTGTAGATATCCTGCCACTCGCGCACGCGCAGGTAGTTGAGGAAGTCCACGCGGCACTGGCGGCGGAACTGGTTCGAGGAGAGCGCCTTCTGCTGCTCGCCGAGGTAGTTCCACAGGTTCACGAAGGCGAGGAAATCGGACTCTTTGTCGTGGAAGCGACGGTGCTTTTCATCTGACGCCTGCTGTTTGTCCATCGGACGCTCGCGCGGATCCTGAATGGAGAGCGCCGAGGTAATGATCATCGCCTCGCGCACGCAGCCGTGCTTCTGCGCTTCCAGCACCATGCGCGCCAGGCGCGGGTCGACCGGCAGCTGGCTGAGCTGACGACCCAGCGGCGTCAGCTTGTAGACCGTCGCCTGCTCGTCGGTGGTAATCGCCCCCAGCTCTTCCAGCAGGCGCACGCCGTCCTGAATGTTGCGTTTGTCCGGCGCTTCCACGAACGGGAACGCCGCGATGTCGCCCAGCCCCAGGGCGGTCATCTGCAGGATAACGGACGCCAGGTTGGTGCGCAGAATTTCCGGGTCGGTAAACTCCGGGCGCGACAGGAAATCGTCTTCGGAATAGAGACGAATACAGATCCCTTCCGACACGCGGCCGCAGCGGCCTTTACGCTGGTTGGCGGACGCCTGAGAAACCGGCTCAATCGGCAGCCGCTGCACCTTGGTGCGGTAGCTGTAGCGGCTGATGCGCGCCGTGCCCGGGTCGATCACGTATTTGATCCCCGGTACGGTCAGCGAGGTTTCCGCCACGTTGGTCGCCAGCACGATGCGCCGCCCGCCGTGCGGCTGGAAGACGCGGTTTTGCTCGCTGTTCGACAGACGGGCGTACAGCGGCAGGATCTCCGTATGCCGCAGGTCGCGCTTGCTGAGCGCGTCGGCGGTATCGCGGATTTCGCGCTCGCCGCTCATGAAGATCAGGATGTCGCCCGCACTTTCGTTGCCCAGCTCGTCAACGGCGTCGAAAATGGCCTGCAGCTGGTCGCGCTCGGTATCGTCCGCCTCCTCGACAATCGGGCGATAGCGCACTTCTACCGGGTACGTGCGTCCTGACACCTCGATAATCGGCGCGTTGTTGAAATGCTTTGAGAAGCGTTCCGGGTCGATGGTCGCGGAGGTGATGATGACTTTCAGATCCGGACGACGCGGCAGCAGCTCTTTCAGGTAGCCGAGCAGGAAGTCGATGTTCAGGCTGCGCTCGTGCGCTTCATCGATGATGATGGTGTCGTACTGCATCAGCAGCCTGTCCTGCTGGATTTCCGCCAGCAGAATACCGTCCGTCATCAGCTTGACCATGGTGTTATCGCTAACGTGGTCGCTGAATCGCACCTTGTAACCGATGCAGCCGCCCGGCTCCGTTTGCAGCTCTTCGGCAATACGGTTCGCGACGGTGCGCGCCGCCAGACGACGCGGCTGGGTGTGGCCAATCAGGCCTTTCACCCCGCGCCCCAGCTCCATGCAGATTTTCGGCAGCTGGGTAGTTTTGCCTGAACCGGTTTCCCCCGCGACGATCACCACCTGGTGGTCGCGGACGGCCTCAAGGATGTCCTGCTTTTTCTGGCTGACGGGCAGGTTTTCCGGGTAGGTAATCGCCGGACGCGCGGCTTCGCGCAGCACAACCTTCCCTGCCGCCTGTTCAATCTCTTTCGCCATCTCCTGGTAAATGGCCTGTTGTGCATCAGGATTTTTAACCTTCTTCACGCCGTGCAGACGGCGGGCAAAGCGCTGTTTGTCGCGCAGCGTCAGGGCATCAAGCTGTTGCAGGAGCATCGGGAAGGTTAATTTTTGTTGTTCTGTCATAGCGTTAATGGGCAGTGCTCTGCCGGGTAAAATCTCTTTTTAATGATTGCTATAGAGTACCACATTGACGCTTTCCGCGCCTTATTCAAAAAATTCGAACATAGGCTTCGATATATTGCGCTATCTCTGTGGCAGGATTGTGAATAGAGTGTCAACAAGCAACGGGGCAACCCCCTTCAATCAAATGCAAAACAGGAATCACCCATGAGCAAAGTATTAGTTTTGAAATCCAGTATTCTGGCAGGGTACTCTCAGTCTGGTCAGCTGTCTGATTATTTCGTTGAGCAGTGGCGTGAACAGCATTCCGCTGACGAAATCACCGTGCGTGACCTGGCGGCGAACCCAATTCCTGTGCTGGACGGTGAACTGGTTGGCGCCCTGCGTCCAAGCGATGCGCCGCTGAGCCCGCGTCAGCAGGAAGCCCTGGCCCTGTCCGACGAGCTGATTGCTGAGCTGCAGGCGCACGACGTTATCGTGATCAACGCCCCGATGTACAACTTCAACATCCCTACCCAGCTGAAGAACTACTTCGACCTGGTGGCGCGCGCGGGCGTAACCTTCCGCTACACCGAGAACGGCCCTGAAGGCCTGGTGAAAGGCAAGCGTGCGATCGTGCTGACCAGCCGCGGCGGTATCCATAAAGATACCCCAACCGACCTGGTTGCGCCGTACCTGAGCCTGTTCCTTGGCTTCATCGGCATCACTGACGTGAACTTCGTGTTCGCGGAAGGCATCGCTTACGGTCCTGAAGTGGCGACCAAAGCGCAGACCGACGCGAAAGCCGCGATCGACAGCCTGGTTGCTGCCTAAGATTTCCCCCTCTCACCGCCCGGTGGGAGGGTTTTTCTTTTCTCCGCATTTCGTTATCATCCGCTCCCACTCTCCAGCCGGGCGGCCTGATGTCTGCAATTATTGATTCTTTTATTGCCCCACCGTGTCACGACGACATTGAGATCCTCTGGCAGGATGAACATCTGCTGCTGATCGATAAGCCTTCCGGCCTGCTTAGTCTTTCGGGTAAAAATCCGCAAAACCTCGACTCCGTCCACTATCGTCTGGTCCAGACCTTCCCGGGCTGCACGCTAGTGCATCGTCTCGATTTCGGCACGTCCGGTTTGATGGTGGTTGCGCGCAATAAGGCCATCAACGCCGCGCTCTGCCAGCAGTTCAGCCAGCGCAGCGTGGAGAAAGGCTACAGCGCCCTGCTTTGCGGGCATCTGGAAAACGATGAGGGAGTCATAGACGCGCCCATAGCCAAAGACCCGACGCTGTTCCCGCTGATGTCGATCTGCGCCATTAACGGTAAACCCGCCCGCTCTCGCTATCGGGTGGTGGAGCGGTTTTATCAGGAGACGGGACTGCCGTTAACGCGGGTGGAACTGACGCCGGAGACCGGGCGAACCCATCAGCTGCGCATTCACTGCCAGCAGCTGGGGCACCCTATTCTGGGCTGCGATCTGTATGGCGGTCTTGACGCGCCCGGGGCTGAGGGAGCGCCCCGTCTGATGCTGCATGCCTGCGAGTTGAATTTTATTCATCCCGTAAGCGGTGAGCCGGTGAACGCCCGCCACGCCGCCCCGTTCTGAATAGGGTTTACCACATCAAATCGTCAGGGATTTTGAAGTCCGCGTACGGATCGTCTTCGTCCTGCTCTTCCTGGCTGAGCGCGCTGTTTAACACGATGCTGTCGGCATCGCGCTGGGCAATTTTATCCGCCACCACCGCCGGAATGATCGCGTATTCGCAGTCGCCGTTGGCATTCAGCACCAGGCGCGCAATCGCCAGACGACCGTTGATCAGCTGAGCCTGAGTTTGCTTGTCGACGTCGATTTTTTTGATCAGATTGCCGTCGGTGAAGTTAAAGGTGATGTTGCCTTTCGCCACGGTGATGCGGTTCATCTCAATCAGCTGCTTCACCTGTGCCTTAAACTCTTTCGCCAGCACGGCCTGCTTCTGCTGCTCGCTCAGCAGCCTGTCACGCTCGATCTGCGCCTTCTTGTTCTCTTCTACCGCTTCCCGAGCCTCACGCGCCTGAACGCGTGATTTCTTTGCCGTGCGCTGCACTTTCGCCGCTTTCTTGCTGCTGACGAGGCCCGCTTTCAGCATCTGCTCTTGTAAGGTGAGTTTTGTCATGATCGTTTCTAAACCGGTTGGAAATTTTGGGGATTATAGCGGGAATTGAACAGAAATAAAAAAATGCCAATCCTCTACAGCTGGTTAACGGCGACGGCAAAGCACATATTGCAGACACAGTGCGAGCTTCGCCCGGCGGCGCTGCGCTTGCACGGGCCTACAAACAACGCTGAACCGTAGGCCGGGTAAGCGCAGCGCCACCCGGCAAGAAGGCAGCGACACGCGAGTATCACGCTTCATGAACTTCGCTCATGTTGCATTGAAATTAAGTCACTTCCCCTGCGCCGCGGGCTCAGGCATAAATTATGCATTGGTAACTTCTTAGCAACATGAACTTAGGATGCATAACCACAATGAGCAATACTTTCACATATACCCTAAAGCGCAGTTGCTTCGATGAGAATTACAACCCGTCAGAAAATACGCGTACCACCACCAACTTTGCCAACCTGGCGCGCGGCGAGAAACGGCAGGAAAACCTGCGCAACACGCTGGTGATGATCAACAACCGCTTCAACGCCTTAGCAAGTTGGGATAACCCCAACGCCGATCGCTACGCGGTTGAGCTTGAAATCATCTCTGTCGATTTAAACATTGGTACGGAAAAGCCGTTCCCGACCATTGAGGTATTGCAGACGTACATCGTCGACAAAAAAAACAACCAGCGTATCCCCGGCATCGTCGGGAATAACTTCTCGTCTTACGTGCGGGACTATGATTTCAGCGTCCTGCTGCTGGAGCACAACAAGAACCAGCCGCACTTCAGCATTCCGGAAAAGTTTGGCGAACTGCACGGCAATATTTTCCGCCATTTTGTCAATTCACCGGAATACAAAGAGAACTTCAGAAAAGGCCCGGTGATTTGCCTGAGCGTCTCCAGCAAGGATACCTATCGCCGCACCGGCAATCGGCACCCTGTGCTGGGCATTGAGTATCAGCCGGACGGCGAGTCATTAACGGAACTGTACTTCGCGAAGATGGGCCTGAAGGTGCGCTATTTCATGCCGGAAAACAGCGTGGCGCCGTTCGCGTTCTTCTTTACCGGAGACTTGCTGAGCGACTACACCGATCTGGAACTGATTGCCACCATCAGCACGATGGAGACGTTCCAGAAAATCTATCGCCCGGAAATTTATAACGCCAACTCGGCGGCGGGACTGAACTACCGACCGGATCTAAACCAGCAGGATCACTCCCTAACCAAAATTGTTTATGACCGGGAAGAGCGAAGCCGGCTGGCGATTGAGCAGGGTCGATTTACCGAAGCGTACTTCATTAAGCCTTACCAACACATTCTTGAGCAGTGGTCTGATAACTACACGCTTTAATACATCAAAAAAGGTCTTTTATTATGAAAACATTGCTCCCGACTTCAACGGCTGGCAGCCTGCCTAAGCCGACCTGGCTTGCGCAACCTGAAACGCTGTGGTCCCCGTGGAAATTACAGGATCAGGAACTGCTGGCGGGTAAACAGGATGCCCTGCGCCTGTCTCTGGACGAGCAGATCCGTGCGGGAATCGATATCGTCAGCGACGGCGAGCAGACCCGCCAGCACTTCGTGACCACCTTTATTGAACACCTGAGCGGCGTGGATTTTGAGAATCGCCAGACCGTGCGCATTCGTAACCGCTATGACGCCAGCGTGCCGACCGTAGTCTCCGCCGTCGCGCGCCAGAAGCCGGTCTTCGTCGACGATGCAAAGTACCTGCGCCAGCTGACGGACAAGCCCATCAAGTGGGCTCTTCCGGGGCCGATGACCATGATCGACACCCTTTACGACGCGCACTACAAAAGCCGCGAAAAGCTGGCCTGGGAGTTTGCCAAAATTCTCAACCAGGAAGCGCGTGAGCTAGAGGCCGCAGGCGTCGATATTATCCAGTTTGATGAACCGGCGTTTAACGTCTTTTTTGACGAGGTCAACGACTGGGGCATCGCCGCGCTGGAGCGCGCCATTGTAGGGCTGAAGTGCGAAACCGCCGTACACATCTGCTACGGCTACGGCATCAAGGCCAATACCGACTGGAAAAAAACGCTCGGCTCAGAGTGGCGACAGTACGAAGAGGCCTTCCCTAAGCTGCAGACCTCTAACATCGACATCATCTCCCTGGAGTGCCACAACTCCCGCGTGCCGATGGATCTGCTGGAGCTGATCCGCGGTAAAAAAGTGATGGTCGGCGCGATTGACGTGGCAACCAACGCCGATGAAACCCCGGAGGAAGTGGCCGATACGCTGCGAAAAGCGCTGCAGTTTGTGGATGCGGATAAGCTTTACCCGTCAACCAACTGCGGCATGGCTCCGCTTTCACGTCAGGTCGCGAACGGCAAGCTGAAAGCGCTTAGCGCCGGGGCCGAGATTATTCGCAAAGAGCTCGGGGCGTAATTTCTTACGTTTGCCAGTACGGCGGCGTACCAAAGCGCTCGACGTAGTAATCAATCACCGCCCTGACGTTCAGGGGCGGATGACGCGCATTCGGGTAGATCGCCGCGATGGTCTGCGGCTCCGTGTTGATCCCACATTCATGCTCCGGCAAGAGCGACACAAGCTCGCCGCTTTTTAGCCTTTCACTTACCAGCCAGTCAGGAAACAGCACGATCCCCATTCCGCCCAGCGCGGCAACCAGCAGCGTTTCAGCATTGTTGGACGTCATCAGCGGCGCAACGGGGTAGTGAACCCACGCCTCATTTTTGCGGCGAATCAGCCAGCGGTTAGGCCCGGACGATCCGCGATAGACAAGGCAGCGATGATGCGCCAGGTCCTCCGGCCTGTCCGGCGCGCCGTGCTGTTGCAGATAGGACGGCGACGCCGCCAGATGATAAAACTGTCGCCCAAGCACCCGCGCGTGAAACGAGGAGTCCGTCAGCGTGCCGATGCGGAACAGTACGTCGGCGGCATCCCGGTGGGGATCGATAAAATCATCGGTGAGCGTCAAATCAAGGTTAAGCCGGGGGTAACGCGCCGAAAGCCCCGCCAGGCCAGGGGCAACGTGACGCTGCCCAAAAAATACCGGGCAGTTAATGCGAATCAGGCCGGTGGGCTCGATAGATCGCTCATCCAGCTCCCGGCGCGCCTCCTCAAGACTTCCCGCCATCGTTCGGGCATAGCGGATAAAAAGATGGCCGCTTTCCGTCGGGATCACGGCCCGCGTATTGCGATAAAAAAGCTGCTGGCCAATCGCGTCCTCAAGCTGGTGGATCACTCGTGATACCTGCGACGCGGAGATCCCTTCCCGCCGCGCAACCACGGAGAAATTCTGCGATTCATAAACCGCGTTGAAAATCAGCAGCGCGCGAATACTGATATTTCCGGCATCGATCATTAATGCATTTCCTGCAAAGGTGTTTCCTGCATTATGGCATTTTTCTCACTGTTGATACGCCGTATTCTTCGTCGCCTGAACAACAAGAGAGCATGTGTTATGCAAATTATTTTGATTTTACTGGTGGTTGCAGGCGGGATGGGCCTCTCCGTCGAGGCGGGACTGCTGGGGCCGCTGGGAGGAAAAGTTGGGGACTTATGGGCGACCTTCAGCATTTTTGGCGTCGGCGCCGCGCTGACGTTTCTGCTGATGCTGTTTTTCAGCCCGCGCAACAGCCCGTCGTTTTTCGCCCAGCCGGGCTGGCAGCTGCTCGGCGGGGTGCTCGGTCCGGTATACGTGGTCATCCTGACCGTGGCGACTCCCGCCATCGGCATCGCCATGACCATGATTGGCATTCTGGCAGGCCAGGTCTTTAAAAGCCTGATCATTGACCACTACGGCCTGCTGGGTACGCCGCACAGGAAGATCAACGGGAAGCGCATTATTGCGCTGGGGTTCATCATTGCGGCACTGGTTCTGGTCGCGCAGGGGTAACGTATGACATTGATTATGATTCTTCTGGCCGTCTGCGGCGGCGCGACGCTGAGCATTCAGGCCGTCATTAACGGCCAGCTCGGCAACAGCGTGGGCGTGTTTAAAAGCGCGTTTCTGACCTTTTCCGTCGGCGCGCTGGTGACCGCCCTGCTCATTTTCTTCTTTGAACCTAAGCAGGCGGCCACGCTGCTGGACGTGCCGAAATGGCAGCTCCTCGGGGCGATGTTTGGCGTGCCCTATATCGTGATTATGGTGCTTGCCGTACAGCGCATCGGGACCGCCGTCGCCACGGTGGCGGTGATCTTCGGCCAGCTCACCATGAGCATGCTGATTGATAACTTTGGCTGGCTGGGTAATGCGGCCATTCCCTTTTCGCCGAGCCGTCTGGGGGCGGTGGTCTGCCTGGGGATTGCGCTTGTCTTTATATACTCGGGTAGCAAATCCAGTGCCGACAGGGCATGACATGATATCCTCGGGTTGAACGTAGGCACGACACTGTTCCCTCGCCCCTTTGGGGTGTACAGTCCGGGGACATAGTGAACACTTGTTCGGGGACATGGTAGACACTTACAACTAAGGCATAAGAACCCGTTTATGGAGTCGCTTATGCCGTGGGATGCGAGAGATACCATGTCATTACGTACCGAGTTTGTTTTGTTCGCCTCGCAGGACGGGGCGAACATCCGTTCCCTCTGCCGCCGCTACGGCATTTCACCTGCTACCGGCTACAAGTGGCTTCAGCGCTGGGCTGTCGAGGGCGAACCCGGCCTGCAGGACCGCCCCCGCACGCCGCATCATTCCCCCAACCGCTCGTCTGACGACGTCACCGCCCTGCTGCGCATGGCCCATGACCGTCATGAACGCTGGGGCGCCCGCAAGATTAAGCGCTGGCTGGAAGACCAGGGACACCGTATGCCTGCCTTCAGCACTGTCCATAACCTGATGGCCCGTCACGGCCTGCTGCCCGGCACGGCTCCGGGTATTCCGGCCACCGGACGGTTCGAACATGACGCCCCGAACCGGCTCTGGCAGATGGATTTTAAGGGGCACTTCCCCTTTGGCGGCGGCCGCTGCCATCCGCTCACCCTGCTCGACGACCACTCCCGTTTTTCCCTGTGCCTCACACACTGTACCGATGAACGGCGTGAGACCGTGCAGCAACAGCTGGTCAGCGTCTTTGAACGCTACGGCCTGCCGGACCGGATGACGATGGATAACGGCTCACCGTGGGGCGACACAACCGGCATCTGGACGGCGCTGGAGCTGTGGCTGATGCGTCTGGGTATTAAGGTGGGTCACTCCCGGCCATATCATCCGCAGACGCAGGGCAAGCTGGAGCGTTTTCACCGCAGCCTGAAGGCGGAAGTGCTGCAGGGGAAATGGTTCGCGGACAGCGGCGAGCTGCAGCGTGCCTTTGACCACTGGCGGACGGTCTATAACCTTGAACGCCCGCACGAGGCGCTGGATATGGCGGTCCCGGCCTCACGCTATCAGCCGTCTGGGCGGCAGTACAGCGGCAGCGTGACGCCCCCGGAATACGATGAAGGTGTGCTGGTCAGGAAAGTGGATATCAGCGGGAAGCTGAGCTTACAGGGAGCCAGTCTGAATGCAGGAAAGGCGTTCAGGGGAGAACGGGTGGGGCTGAAGGAGACGCAGGAGGATGGCTGCTATGAAGTGTGGTGGTACAGCACGAAAGTGGGGGTGATCGACCTGAAGAAAAAGTCGATCACCATGGGTAAAGGATGTTAAAAAGTGTTCACCATGTCCCCGAACACCTGTCTACCATGTCCCCGGACCGTACATGGGGAGAGGGTTAGGGTGAGGGGATCGTTCACTGCTCGCATCATCACGCTTTACGAGTAAAGAACAACGTCACCGTGGCGACGGTGACGCCCAGCTTCTTCAGCTCGGTCTTATTAAACAGATGCGTCTCATCCTGCAGGTACATCCAGTCGTCGAACTTCAGCAGCCAGGTGCTGCCGTTGGCCTTCACGTTCATGCTGTAATGCCAGTTAAAGGCGTTGCCTGCGGCCTGCCCCGTGGCAACTCCCTCGATATCCCCCGCCGTTCCTTCGTAGCGATCGTTCCCCAGCCGACGGATATGCCAGACCCGCTGCTGCTTCTCGCCATCGTCGTAGACAAAGTGCTCATTCAGCGTCAGCGTATCGCCGATAACATCCCCGGCAATCTCCACGTGAAAGCGGCGGAGCTGTTTACCGCTGCGATCCTGCACCATGCCCCACGCTTCGGTTTTGCCCTGGAAATAGTGGAAGATATCAAGCCGAGGCTGCTGCTCTTTATACTCGGCCACCTCGGTGCTACAGCCCGCCAGCAGCATCGTCAATGCCAGCGCCATCATCAGAATACGTTTCATTTTTGGCCTCCGATTAACTGCTGACGCAGTTCAGGATATTGCGTGCGGGGATCAAGCCAGATGGCCAGAAAGCGGGTGCTGAACGCCTCTGACTGGCGCGATCCGAGTGGGATAAAGGTTTTTTGGGTCGTCGGCTCGCGATACCAGAACTGCCCCTGCTTATTATTGAGAACAAACGCCAGCTGCGAGCCCGGTCGCACATCCGGCCACAGCGACTCAAGCATCCGCAGCCAGGCTTCACTTTGCGGCTCCTGCGCCAGGATGCCCTGCGCCTGCCACTGGTCGCGGGTCGCCTCAACCAGCTCGCCCCGATCGATGTCGCGCGCGTAGGTAATTATCAGCGCCTGATCCTGATTCTCCCCGCTGTAACGGCCATCCGGCGTGCGCAGCTGAGAGGTATAGACGGTGAACGGTCCCCAGGTGAGCGTGGCGTCGCCCACCTTCCGCCAGGCCAGCCAGTCGGCGGACTGCGCAACGGGAACCACCAGCGCCAGCCAAAACAGCAGAACCGCAGCTCTCATTTTTGTCTCCCCATTAGCAGGTGGAAAAACAGCATTAGCACCAGCCAGCCCGGTGCCATCCAGCTGACGACGATAAAGGTTGGCTCCAGAAACGTAATCCCCCCCAGCCTCTCGCCAAACAGGTAGGCCACCGGCCCGCCCACGGCGGCCAGTAGGGTCAGCAGCCAGCCGGGTAACGTGGTGGTGCGCGTCAGCTGCGTCCAGACCGTGGCGAACATCAGCCACAGCGCCACCATCCATAGCGGCATTACGGACTCGCCCGTGAAGGCAATCAGCCCGGTCAAGGCCCAGAGCGCGTCAAGCAGGCTGCCCGCCGCCGCAAGCCCGAGAGCGTAAAAACGGTACGTTGACGGCAAAAGCAGGCACGCCAGGATCGCCAGCGCGAACCAGGTAATCAGGCCCTTTTCGCGAAAGATAACCACCAGCGCCCAGTAAAGATCGAACGCGACGGCCAGCAGGAAGACCTGAAGATAACGTCTCATACGCGCTCGGCGGTCAGCTGCACCACGCTGATGGTGCGAGCGTTGAACCCGGCTTCGCAGTAGCCAAAGTAGTACAGCCACATCCGGCGGAACCGGTCATCGAAGCCGAGCTTTTCAATCTCCTGCCAGGCGTGGACGAAGCGCTGCCGCCAGTGTGCCAGCGTGCGGGCATAGTCTGGCCCCATGTCGAAGAGGTTGCGCACCACGAAATCGGTGTGGCGCGTCATCAGCTCGTTCATCGCCGTAATGCTCGGCAGGAAGCCGCCGGGAAAAATGTAGCGCTGGATGAAATCGACGCTTTTGCTGTAGTCGCGATAGCGCTGGTCCTGAATGGTAATGGCCTGAATCGCCATCCGACCCCCGGGGCGCAGCCGCGCCTGGCAGGTGCGGAAGAACGTGGGCAAATAGCGTTGCCCCACTGCTTCAATCATCTCTATAGAGACCAGCTTGTCGTACTGGCCGGTGAGGTCGCGATAGTCGCAGAGCAGCACCTCAACCCGGTCCTGCAGCCCGGCGCGGGCGATCCGCTCGGTCGCCCAGTTATATTGCTCCTGCGACAGCGTGGTGGTGGTCACCCGACAGCCGTAGTGACGGGCGGCAAATTCCGCCATCGCCCCCCAGCCGGTGCCGATTTCCAGCAGATGGTCAGTCGGGCCTAGCGCCAGCTGGTCGCACAGACGCGCCATTTTGGCCTGCTGAGCCGCCGTGAGATCCTGCTCATCGGCGGTAAACAGCGCGCTGGAGTAAAGCAGCTCTTCATCCAGAAAGTGGGCATAAAAGGTGTTGCCCAGATCGTAATGGGCGGCAATATTTTCGCGCGCCTGGGCGCGGGAGTTACGCCGCGTCCAGTGGCGTAAACGTTCCAGCGGTCGGCCGAGCAGGCGAAAGCCTTTTTCCAGACGGCCAAGCACGTCGCTATTCAGGGCCAGCAGCTCCAGAAGCGGCGTGAGCTGCGCGGTTTCCCATTCCCCGTCCATCCAGGCTTCTGCCGCAGCAAGGCTCCCGCCCGTCAAGACGCGCCAGTAGACGCCGGGCGTAAGGATCTGCACGTCGGCGTGCAGCCTGGAGGATGTCTCACCAAAATGAAAGGTCTGCGCGCCTTCACGCAGGGTGAGCGAGCCGCCGCGAATGCCGCTTAACAGACGAAACAGCAGCCATCGCGCGATGCGGACGTTGCGCGGGATATCGGGTTCTAGCGCAAAGACGGGATCGGTCATGAGCGTTCACTCCTGCTGACGGGATGGTTATACAGCGGCACGCGCTTGAGCCACAGCCGCAGCGCCTGCCAGTAAATGGCAAAAACGGTTTTCAGGGTCATCAGGGGGATGCGCAGCAGCAGCGAGCGTAGCGCCGGGCGCGTCAACGGCTCCCGACGCAGCGCCAGCGTGGCGTCAAAGACCTTCTCATCCTGATGGTTTTCAATATGCATATGCAGCGTGTTATCGGGGGCGTTAAAGCGCCAGTGATACATCATGTCCATCGGGTTAAAGGGGGAAACGTGAAACGCTTTTTCCGTGGGCTGCGCATCCTGTCCGTTGACGGCATAGTAATGGCGTTGGTTCCACGGCGTGTTACGCACCTCCGCCAGCACCCAGCGCAGCGTTCCCTTCCCGTCGTAGCAGTAGTAAAAGTTGACCGGATTGAAGTGAAAGCCGAAATAGCGCAGCTGCGTCAGAAGCATGACCCGCCCGTCCGTACGCTCGCCGGTCAGGCTCTCCAGCCTGCTCAGCACGTTCTCCTTGAGCGGCGCGCCGAGCGGATAGTCCGCGTCATGGAACGAGGCGGCGGCAAAGCGATTGCGCCGCACCCCGACGGACGGCAGCAGCGCCAGCTCGTCAAGATCAAGCCAGGCCATAAAGACGCTGTAGCTGAATTCGTGGTTTTTCGGCTGGAGGCGGCGGTGGCGCAGTACGCCGTGATAGAGGCAGCTGTTCATTTCAGTTCCCCTCTCCGGCGGCGATGGCATTCACCACGTCCAGCGCGCTGCGCACGCCGTCTTCATGGAAACCGTTGTACCAGTACGCTCCGCAGTACCAGCTCAGCCGGTGACCGTTGATCTCGCCGCGCCGGGCCTGCGCCCGCCAGCTTTGCGGATTAAACAGCGGGTGTTCATAGACAAAGCGCTGCAGAACGAAACGTTCATCCACCGGTGCGTCCGGATTCAGGGTGACGCAGAACAGCGGGCTCCCCTCTGGCAGCCCCTGCAGAATGTTCATGTTGTAAGTCACGCAGGCGCTGGCCTGCTCCCGAGCGCCCAGACGGTAGTTCCAGCTGGCCCACGCGCGCTTGCGCACCGGCAGCCAGCGCGGATCGCTGTGTAACACCACCTCGTTGCGCTGCCAGCCGATATCGCCCAGCACCTCGCGCTCTGCGGGCGTCGGGTCATCAAGCATCGCCAGGGCCTGGGCGGAGTGGCAGGCAAAAATCACCCGATCGAAGGTATGGCTGCCGTTTTCGAGCTGAAGCGTCACGCCGTGCTCGTGGCGGGCCACACGCTGCACCGGCGCGTTGAGGCGCAGCGTAAGCCGGTCCCCCAGCTTGTCGAGCATGGCGCGGATATACTCCCGCGAGCCCCCCGGCACCACGTACCACTGCGGGCGCTGGGTAATATCCAGCAGGCCGTGGTTCTGGAAGAAACGTAAAAAGAGCGGCAGCGGGAAACGCTTCATCTCCTGCAGCGACGACGACCAGATGGCGGCCCCCATCGGCAGAATGTAGTGGCGCGCAAAAAACGGCGTGAAGCCGTGCTGTTGCAAAAACGTCTCCAGCGTGGCGTTAGGGTCGACCTCCCCCTCCAGCGCCCGTTTTGCCAGACGATTGAAGCGGACGATCTCGCCGAGCAGCCGCCAGAATGCCGAATTCACCAGGTTTCGGCGCTGGGCAAACAGCGACGTCAGCGTGTGGCCGTTGTACTCAAGCCCCGTCGCCGGATTGTGCACCGAAAAGCTCATCTGCGTTTTTTGCCCGCTGATGCCCAGCTCGCTGAGCAGGCCCATAAAGCGCGGATAGGTGCGGTCGTTGTAGACGATAAACCCGGTGTCGATCGCATAGTTACCCTGCGGCGTCGATACGTCCACCGTTGCGGTATGGCCGCCCGGCGTGGATCCCGCCTCGAACAGGGTAACCTGATGGTGCCCGGCCAGCCGCCAGGCGCAGGTGAGCCCGGCAATGCCGCTGCCGATAATCGCAATGTTCATGAACGCACCATCCTGCGCAGCAGCGCGCGCTGAAGAGACGCGGGCAGCCCGGAGAGCAGCCGCAAAATGAAGCCAAACCCGGTGGGAAACGCGATATGCATTTTCCCTGCCGCCAGGCCGGTACGGATCGCCTTGACCGCCTCGTCAACGCTCACCCTTCCGGGCATGGCAAAATCGTTTTTTTGCGTCAGCGGCGTGTCAACAAAACCCGGAGAGACCAGCGTGACGGCAATCCCTTTTGGCTCCCAGTCCAGGCGCAGGCTCTCGGCAAACCAGCTCAGCGCCGCTTTGGACGCGCCGTAGGCCTCTGCCCGAGGAAAAGGCAGCCAGTGGGCCATGGAGCTCACCAGCACCACGCGGTTTCCCGCGACCAGCTGCGGCTGCAGCGCCTCAATACAGTTCACCGGGCCGAGGAAATTTGTCGCCATTACCCGCTCCACCAGCGCCGCATCCACCACGCCTCCGTCGAGATATTCGCAGGTACCGGCGCAGAGAATAATCAGATCGGCGTAGCTGCCGGTCAGCGCCTGGCGACAGGCGTCCCTGTCTGTCATATCGAACAGGCGAACGGTGAGGTTGGGACAGGTTTTATGCAGTGCTTCCAGACGCGCCGGATCGCGCCCGCAGGCAATCACATGGTAGCCGTCAGCGGAGAAGGATTTCGCCAGCCCGGCACCGATACCCGAGCTTGCGCCGGTAATCAGTACCGTCTTCATGATTTGACCCTCCGCTTCACGCCGCGAACCGCCCAGCCAAGCAGGGGAAGATGTTCGTAGATCATCTCACCCGCATCGTAGTAGTCGCGCTGGCGCGTGATGAGGTCGTTTTTGGTCTCAACGACCGAACAGCCCGGCAGTTCGAGCGGCTCTCCCCCGGCAATGCGCGGGTGCGACCAGTGCATCACCCAGGTGACGACAAACCGGTTTTCGCCGCACAGTGGGTCATCGATGGTAAAACGGCAATGCTCGACGTTGGCCAGTAAATGGGTGAAATAGCGCTGAAGCGCGAAAATCCCGTCATGCTCGCCGAACGGATCGATAAGCGTGGCGTTCGCATCATAAAGTCCAACCAGCGCGGACGGCGGCTGGCTATCCAGCGCGGCGTAGTAATCAACAAACCGATTCACGACAGAGGGCAACGTGCTCATGGGTCACATCCTGGCTGTATACAACGTGGCGTAATCGCATAATTAAAACTTACACAATTAACGTTATTTGTCCAAGTTTGTGATGACCTATTTTTTATTTTTAATATATATCAATAATTTAAAGTCGTGCAAAAGAGTGGGTTTTGTAGGCCGGGTAAGGCGCAGCCGCCACCCGGCTTTAACTTTCAGGATATCCTTAAGGCAAACTCGCCGGTCTTCTTCCAGGCTTATCCTTTTTATTCATCAGGATGCCCTCGTGAAACGTTTCTTTTTCTCCCTTTTCTCCAGCCCCGAGTCCCTGCTCCAGGTAATGAGCCAGCAGGAAATTATTGAAGCCGTTGAAGATGGCGATCGCATCATTATCGACCAGGACGGGAACGCCTCGGTGAACTACAAAAGCAACGAGGTGCGGCAGGATTTTCTGCGTCACGTCAACACGCTGAAGAGGGCCTGATATGGGAACGGCGATATTTATGGTGCTGATGGTGTGCGGGTACTGGTACACCAGTCGCGATCTGTCGACCCGCTTTAAAATCAAACGCTCCTTTGGCTGGGACGTTTATTTCCTTGTGGCGCTGTACGGCTGTATCTTCGTTCTGCAGGGCGTGATTGCTACGGGGCTGCTCTGGCTGCTTCTGCTTGTCCTTTCCGCCGCCAATAACGCCTTTCACTTTGCCTCACCGAAATACACCGACTGGCAAATCGACTTTATGAACTGGAGTTTTTTAGGCATTCAGGCGCCGGTGGTCGTGATGCTGGCGTTTGCCATTCTGTTTTGCCTGTACCGCTCTAACTGGGCGGGCAGCGCGAGGCTGGACGGCGAAAGCCGGAAAAAGCTCTACAAGCGTCTTGCCCAGTCGAGCGGAATTGAACAACTGCTGTACCAGTGCATGGAGCAAGGCGAGCTGGCGCAGGTGACGCTCCGGTCGAGGCGAATTTACGTCGGCATGATCCACACCGCGACGCTGGAATATGAAAAAACGGCCAATATCGTGCTGATCCCGATGTTGAGCGGGTACAGAGACGCGAAGACGATGAATATGCGCATCGAGAATAATTACAGCAGGTGGTATGCGGAGCATGACATCACGCTCGACTCCGAACCCCGCAGCGCCATGTCGTTCCGCAAGGTGATTTTGCTCAATCAGATTGAGAGCATTTCACTGTTCGATCCCGCCAGCGCCAGCGCGCTGTCGCTGGCACAGCGGGACGTGAAGGATCGTTGATACTAAAGCCGGGTGGCGCTGCGCTTACCCGGCCTACGATTCTGAGCCGTTTGTAGGCCCGTGCAGGCGCAGCGTCGATGGGGAAAACTCATTATTTGTACGTTGTCAGCAATCTGATACCCGTTTTTAATGGGCTTATTACTGCATCTGTATCCATGCCCATTTGTGCATGGATAATGGCGCCGTCAACCAACAACATGATTTGATTAACGATCTGCTCATCAGCTATGCCCATCAGCAGCGCAATGATTTTTCTGGTGTCGGATTTATGCTCGCGGCATATCTCTTTTATTTCGCTTTCAATCTCTTCGGATTTGGCTTCTGCGCTGGCATTAATAAACGCGCAGCCGTGGAACTCGGGCGAAATAAACCATTCGTAGAGCGTTGCAGAAATCGCATCAGCAGGTATTTCGCCCTCATCGAGATGTCGACGCAGCGTGGCCTCAAACCAGTTAATCCATATTTCATGTCGATAGTGTAAATAGGCGAGAATAAGTAAACTTTTGCTCGGAAAATGGCGATAAAACGTCACCTTCGTTACTTTCGCCTCTTTAATCAGCGTATCCACCCCCGTCGCCCTGAAGCCCGTGGAATAAAACAGATCGTGAGCGGTACGTAATATCTTATCCCTGACGCTGATTTTTGTTTCGTTGCTTGCGGGTTCTGTTTTCATTTTTTCGACGGCCTCAAAAAGGGTGTTGACAGCGTTATTTTTCAGGCATAGATTACAGCAAGTAGACAGATCTGTCTACATTAAATCACACTGAGGTTATCGCCATGAATACACGTCCTCCTTTACCGCCCTTCACCCGTGAAAGCGCCATCGAAAAAGTCAGGCTGGCAGAAGATGGCTGGAACAGTCGCGACCCGGCGAAAGTTGCGCTGGCCTATACGCTGGATACCCAGTGGCGTAACCGCGCAGAATTCGCCACCAACCGTGAGCAGGCGCAGGGCTTCCTGGAGCGAAAATGGAAAAAAGAGCTGGACTATCGCCTGATTAAAGAGCTCTGGGCATTTACGGATAACCGGATCGCGGTGCGCTATGCCTATGAATGGCATGATGATTCCGGCAACTGGTTCCGCTCTTACGGCAATGAAAACTGGGAGTTCGAACCGGACGGGTTGATGAAGCGTCGTTTTGCCTGCGTAAACGATATGCCGATAAAAGAATCCGAGCGCCTGTTCCACTGGCCGCTGGGCAGACGCCCGGACGATCACCCTTCGCTGAGCGACCTGGGGTTATAGGATTTTCGCATCGCTCCGGGGCGCCCCGGAGTGATGAGTTTACAGCGCGCCGAGTTGTTTCATCAGCGTCAGGTTATCCTCAATATGCCAGTTCGCCACAATTTTACCGTCATTAACTTCATAGATATCCGTGGCGATAAAGTCTATTTTCTGCCCCTTTCCTTTCAGCTTGCCAAATGTTCCTGTGAAGGTGCCGTGAAAATGTAAATGGGAGACCACGCGATTGCCTGAAATAATCATCTGCTCAACGTTGCAGCGTAAATCCGGCACGGCGGCACGAAACGCCCGAGAGGCTAAAATAGCGCCTTCGGGTCCTTGCTTACGACCTTCCGGAGGCGTTTTATCCACGAAATTTACCGCCAGGGCATCACGCGCCAGGGCTTCATTGCCCGTATTCCAGAACGAGGCATACTCTCTGGCAACGGCTTCATTCGCCTTTAATTGCGCCTGCGGCAGAGTCTTATCGACAATAAGCTGCTGCGGTTTCACCCACGCCGCCTGCGCCGAATAAGCGGTTGCCGACAGACCAATAAAAATAAGCGGCGTTAAGGCAAAACGAAAATAGGTCGAAGAGTTCATCATTTTTCTCTCAATCATTTATCAGGATAACGGCAGGGTGGGATAATCGGTATACCCCGTGGCATTGCCGCCAAACAGCGTGGCGGTGTCGCGCACCTGGGCCAGCGGCAGCTGGTGCGCCAGCCGGTGGGGTAAATCCGGGTTGGCAATAAACGGCCGTCCGAAGGCAATTAAATCGGCATAGCCGGCAGCAAGGATCTTTTCCGCTTTTTCAAGGTTATAGTTCCCCGCGACGATAAGGGTTCCGCTAAACGTCTCGCGTAGCGATTGACGGAAATGCTCAGGAATCTGCGGCGCGTCGTCCCAGTCGGCTTCCGCAAGGTGGATAAACGCCATCCCCTTTTGTTCGCACCAGGCCGCAAGCGCGAGTATGGCCTCAGAGACCTGCGGGTCGTTCATCCCGCGCTGGGTAATAAACGGCGAAAGACGGATGCCGGTACGTTCGTGGCCAATCGCCTCGGCAATCGCGCTTAACACTTCCTGCGCAAAGCGGATCCGGTTAGCCAGCGTGCCGCCGTATTCGTCCGTGCGTTTGTTGGAGGTTTGACGCAGAAACTGGTCGATCAGATAGCCGTTTCCGCCGTGGACCTCCACGCCGTCAAATCCGGCCTGAACGGCATTGAGTGCCGCCTGGCGATAGTCTGCGATGATGCTGTGGATATCCTTGCGCGAGAGCGTTCTCGGCTGCGGGCAGTCAACCATCTGGCCTTCCCCCTGTTCATTCACCACCCACACCTGCGCGTCCGGGGCCAGCGCTGACGGAGCGACGGGCAGACCGTCCTGATGAAAGCTGGCGTGCGACATTCGCCCCACGTGCCAGAGCTGAGAAAAAATGACGCCGCCCGCCTGATGCACGGCGCCTGTGGTGAGCTGCCATCCTGAAACCTGCTCCGGCGAATGGATGCCGGGCGTCCAGGAGTACCCCTGCCCCTGAGGCGAGATCTGCGTGGCTTCGGTGATGATTAACCCCGCGCTGGCCCGCTGCCGGTAATACTCCGCCATCAGCGCGGAGGGAATGTTGCCCGGCTGAAGGGAGCGCGCGCGGGTCATCGGCGCCATGACGATACGATTTTTCAGGTCCAGCGAACCCAGCCTGTAGCGTTCAAAGAGTGAAGCAGGTTTCATGTTTTCATCCCTTATGGTTTGGATGAAATCACTTTACAGTCGGCGTCCGTTTTTGATAATTACGCTAAAAGTAGATGCACTTTTCGGAAAAGATGAATAATGGGTAAACTCGAAGACATGGCATTACTGGTCGAAGTGGCCGAGGCCGGAGGTCTTTCCGCCGCCGGACGACGCCTGTCGCTTTCCCCTGCCACCATGACGGCCAGGCTAAAGGCGATTGAGGAGCGTTACCAGACGCGCCTGTTTCACCGCTCAACGCGATCCCTCACCCTGACCCGCGCCGGGGAAGAGTTTTACCACGCCGCGCTGCGCGTGCTGGAAGAGGTGCATCACGCCGAGTCGCTGCTGACGCAAAAAGAGGGCGTGCTCAGCGGCAACATTCGCCTTTCCGCGCCCTCGGACTTTGGCAGACAGTATCTCAGCCCCGCCGTCGTCGAATTTTCCCGCCGCCATCCTGAGGTTAAATTTTTCATTTCGCTAAGAGAACACGTGGAGGATCTGGTCGCTAACCGGCTGGATATGAGCGTGCGTTTCGGCAACCTGCCGGACAGCAGCCTTGTCGTTCGGAACATCCGCCCGAACCATCGGGTGCTGGTCGCCTCCGGGGCGTATCTTAACGGGCACGGCGTCCCCGCCACGTTTGCCGATTTAGCCCGGCACCGCTGCCTGGCGCTGGAATCGCAGGGGGTAGTGATGAATGAATGGCGTTTTGAACATGAGGGAGAGGAAAGCGTTATTCGCGTCGAACCCGCCATGGCGTGCGACGACGGGGCATTGCTTCGTCAGTGGGCGCTCGGCGGGGCTGGCATCGCGGGCAAATCGTGGTGGGACGTCAAAGACGACGTTGAGGCCGGAAGGCTGACGGTGCTGTTTGCCGACAGCTTCACCGGCTTTAGCCGCTACGATCGCAAAGATGTCGGTCTGCAGTTTGTATATCCGCAGCGCAAGCTGCAGCCGCTACAGGTCACGGCATTTAGCCAGTTTTTTCTCGACTGGCTTAAAAAACATTAACGGAAAAACAGTGATACACTTACTCCACCTGGCCGATTGTTCCATCTTCACGACACTCGATAAAACAAATAACCAAAGCACGAAATGGTCACTCGTCACCACCCGTCACGCTAAGCTTACATAATGACTAAAACTATGAACGCACCATCAATACGTGGTCCACTTGACCATTCTGTCAGAGAGCAGATCGTCGAAGCGGCTTTTGAGCACTTCGGTCACTACGGCTATGAAAAAACCACCGTCGCCGAGCTGGCTAAATCCATCGGTTTTTCAAAGTCCTACATCTATAAGTTCTTCGATTCCAAACAGGCCATCGGCGAGGTGATTTGCGCTAACCGCCTGGAGTTGATTATGTCTGCAGTGCTGTCCGCCATCGAGGGTGCGCCGACAGCAAGCGAAAAATTACGCCGTCTTTTCAAGGCGCTTACCGAGGCGGGAAGCGAGCTGTTTTTCCACGACCGTAAGCTGTACGACATTGCCGCCGTCGCCGCACGCGAGCAATGGCCGTCGACGGAACGCTATGCGGAAAGCCTGATGAAGCTGATTGAGAGCATCATTATCGAAGGCAGACAGGCCGGAGAGTTTGAACGAAAAACCCCGCTGGACGAGGTCACTCAGGCTATCCACATGGTGATGTGTCCTTTTATCAATCCCAACCAGCTGCAGTACAACCTCGAGATGGCCCCTGCTGCGGCGGTGCTGCTCTCTTCACTGATTTTAAGAAGCCTGGCCCCCTGATTTGTGACCATTGACATTTTTGGTCACTAGTCAGAGAATGCGGATACCGTCCTGTTACGTCAAAAAGGTTTCCCATGCTCAGGCTCACTTCAGCCCGCGTTGCCGTTTGTCTCCTGCCGTTCGCCCTGGCGGCGTGCGGCGACATTTCCGCGAGTGTCGATCCGCGCACAAAGCCACCGCTCGTCCGCTCCGCCTCCGTCGAGCTGGCGACCACGTCCGCCCGCGCCTTCACGGGCGTGGTGGTTGCCAGAACGCAAAGCGATTTAGGTTTCAGGGTTCAGGGTAAAATCCTTGAACGACTGGTCGAGACGGGGCAGACCGTCAAACAGGGTCAGCCCTTGCTGCGCCTGGATCCCGTTGACCTGAAACTGCAGGCGCAGGCGCAGCAGCGCGCGGTGGATGCGGCCCAGGCCAGGGCGAGAAAAGTGTCCAGCGATGAGGCGCGCTATCGCGGCCTTGTGGCGTCCGGCGCCGTGTCCGCCTCGGAGTATGACCAGATCAAAGCCGCGGCCGATACGGCCAGGGCCGATCTCAGCGCCGCCAGGGCGCAGGCCAGCGTGGCGCAAAACGCCACGGGCTATGCCGTACTGCTCGCGGATTCAGACGGCGTGGTGATGGAGACGCTCGCCGAGCCGGGTCAGGTCGTCAGCGCCGGGCAGGTGGTCATCAGGCTCGCCCGAGCGGGACAGCGTGAAGCGCTCGTGCAGCTTCCGGAAACGCTGCGCCCTGCCGTCGGCAGCGAAGCGCAGGCCACGCTTTATGGCAATGAAAAACACCCGGTTACCGCAACGCTGCGCCTGCTCTCTGACTCGGCCGATGCCACGACACGCACCTATGAAGCCCGCTACGTGCTGGATGGCCTGCTGGCGAACGCGCCGCTGGGGGCGACCGTCACGCTGAATATTCAGGACAATAAGGCGGAAGGCGAGATCATGCAGGTCCCGCTGGCGTCTCTTTATGATGCCGGAAAAGGTCCCGGCGTCTGGCGCATTTCCACCCGCCCGGCGAAGGTCGAATGGACGCCCGTCACGGTGCTGAGCGTGGGGGAAGACGCGGTGCAGGTCACGGGCGGCGTGAAGCCCGGGGAGAAGATTGTGGCGTTAGGCGCACATCTGCTGCACGAAGGTGAAGTCGTCAGGCTTGCAGAACAACGTAATGCCGCCATGACGGAGAACACGCCATGAGCGGAAACCGCTTCAACCTGTCGGCGCTGGCCGTTCGCGAACGTTCCATCACGCTGTTTCTGATCGTTCTGGTGACCCTCGCCGGAATCTACGCCTTCTTCGGGCTCGGGCGCGCGGAAGATCCGCCCTTCACGGTGAAGCAGATGACGGTGATAGCCGTCTGGCCGGGTGCGACCGCGCAGGAGATCCAGGATCAGGTCGCCGAACCGCTGGAAAAGCGCCTGCAGGAACTTAAATGGTATGACCGTACCGAAACCTATACCCGTCCCGGCATGGCGTTTATCACGCTGTCACTGCAGGACAAGACCCCGCCTGGAGAGGTGCAGGAGGAGTTCTATCAGGCGCGTAAGAAGCTTGGCGATGAATCTCAACGCCTTCCGACGGGCGTCATCGGCCCGATGATCAATGACGAATTCTCGGATGTCACCTTTGCCCTCTTTGCCCTGAAAGCGAAAGGCGAACCGCAGCGGCAGCTGGTACGTGACGCCGAAGGCCTGCGCCAGCAGCTTCTGCACGTCCCCGGCGTTAAGAAAGTGAACATTATCGGCGAACAGGCCGAGCGGATTTATATCTCATTCTCCCATGACCGTCTGGCGACGATAGGACTCTCGCCGCAGGATATTTTCAACGCCCTCAACAGCCAGAACGCGTTAACCGCGGCGGGCTCCATTGAGACGCGTGGCGCACAGATTTTTATCCGCATGGACGGCGCGTTCGATGAACTGCAGAAAATCCGCGATACGCCTTTTGTCGCGCAGGGCAAAACGGTCAGGCTGTCCGATGTGGCAACGGTGGAGCGCGGCTACGAAGATCCTCCGACAATGCTGATACGCAACCAGCATGAACCTGCCCTTCTGCTGGGCATCGTGATGCGCGAAGGCTGGAACGGCCTGGCGCTGGGGAAAGCGCTGGATGCGGAAGCGGCAAAAATTAATAATAGCCTGCCGCTTGGCATGACTCTGACCAAAGTCACCGACCAGTCCGTGAACATCCGCTCGTCGGTCGATGAATTTATGGTCAAATTCTTCGTCGCCCTGCTGGTGGTCATGGTGGTTTGTTTTCTCAGCATGGGCTGGCGCGTGGGGGTGGTCGTCGCGGCGGCGGTACCGCTGACGCTGGCGGTCGTCTTCGTGGTGATGGAAGCTGCGGGAATCAACTTTGACCGCGTGACGCTAGGCTCCCTGATCCTCGCCCTCGGCCTGCTGGTTGACGATGCCATCATCGCCATCGAAATGATGGTGGTTAAAATGGAGGAAGGTTACGACAGAATCAAAGCCTCGGCCTTCGCCTGGAGCCATACCGCCGCGCCGATGCTGGCCGGGACGCTGGTGACGGCCATTGGCTTTATGCCGAATGGTTTTGCCCAGTCGACCGCCGGGGAATACACCAGCAATATGTTCTGGATTGTCGGTCTCGCCCTGATTGCCTCATGGTTTGTCGCGGTGGTGCTCACGCCGTATCTTGGGGTGAAAATCCTGCCCGCGATCCCCAAGGTAGAAGGCGGTCATGCCGCCATCTACAACACGCCTCGCTATAACCGCTTTCGCCAGCTGCTTGGCCGCGCTATCGCCGGAAAATGGCGGGTGGCCGGGGCGGTTGTCGCCATTTTCATTCTGGCCGTGCTCGGCATGGGGCTGGTCAAAAAACAGTTCTTCCCGACCTCCGATCGCCCGGAAGTGCTCGTTGAGGTACAGATGCCCTACGGCACCTCGATTGAGCAAACCAGCGCCGCCACGGCAAAAATAGAGGCGTGGCTGGGCCAGCAGCCTGAAGCCAAAATCGTCACGGCCTATGTTGGCCAGGGTTCGCCCCGCTTTTATCTGGCGATGGCGCCCGAGCTGCCCGACCCGTCTTTTGCGAAAATCGTGATCCTGACGGACGGCGAGACGTCGCGCGAGGCGCTCAAGCGCCGGCTGAGAGGCGCCGTTGCCAACGGCCTTGCGCCCGAAGCGCGCGTGCGGGTGACGCAGCTGGTGTTTGGCCCTTACTCGCCCTTCCCGGTTGCCTGGCGCGTGACGGGTCCGGATGTCGAACAGGTGCATAACATCGCCGATCGGGTGAGAGCCGTGCTTCAGGCAAGCCCGATGATGCGAACCGTCAACACCGACTGGGGGTCACGCGTTCCCGTCCTGCATTTCACCCTCGATCAAAACCGCCTGCAGGCGACCGGCTTAACCTCCAGCGCCGTTGCCCAGCAGCTTCAGTTCCTGCTGTCAGGCGTGCCCGTCACCGCCGTGCGGGAAGATATTCGCTCGGTGGAGGTGATGGCGCGCGCGGCGGGTGATATCCGTCTTGACCCGGCAAAAATCGAAGGCTTTACCCTGGTCGGCAGTGCGGGACAGCGCGTACCGCTGTCGCAAATTGGCAAGATTGAAATCGGTATGGAAGATCCGATCCTGCGCCGCCGCGATCGCACCCCGACCATTACCGTGCGGGGCGATATCGCCGACAATCTTCAGCCACCGGACGTGTCGGTCGCCATCATGAAGCCGCTTCAGCCGATAGTTGATACGCTCCCGGCCGGGTACCGTATCGACATGGCGGGTTCGATTGAGGAATCGGGCAAGGCCACGCAGGCAATGCTGCCGCTGTTCCCGATCATGATTGCCCTGACGCTGCTGATCATCATTCTGCAGGTGCGCTCAATCTCGGCAATGGTCATGGTGTTCTTAACCGCCCCTTTGGGGCTGATAGGCGTGGTGCCCGTGCTGTTGATTTTCAATCAGCCGTTTGGCATCAACGCGCTGGTTGGCTTGATTGCCCTTTCAGGCATTCTCATGCGCAACACGCTGATCCTGATCGGCCAAATCGATCATAACCAGAAGGACGGTCTCGACCCGTTCCAGGCGGTAGTGGAAGCGACGGTCCAGCGCGCCCGCCCGGTGTTACTGACCGCCATGGCCGCGGTGCTGGCGTTCATTCCGCTAACGCATTCGGTATTCTGGGGCACGCTGGCCTACACGCTGATCGGCGGAACGCTGGGCGGGACGATCGTCACGCTTGTCTTCCTGCCCGCGATGTATGCCATCTGGTTCCGGATCCGCCCTGCGGAACAGCGCGTGCAGCGTCCTGCAGAAAACGTGTAAACTACTATCAGTAAATAACAGAACCGAGGAAAGCATGGTTGTTAAGCGCTTAAGAAAAGAGGACCGCCGCGTGCAGCTGCTGGAGGTGGCGCGCGGAATCGTTCGCCAGCAAGGCACCGAGGCGCTGACGCTTGGCTATCTCGCCGAGCGGGCCAACGTGACCAAGCCTATCCCCTACGATCACTTCGGCGATCGTGAGGGGTTACTGATGGCGCTGTACCAGGACTATAGCGATCGGCAGCTGGCGAAATTCCGCGAGACGCTGGCGGTCGACGGCAAAACGCTGGAGAAGACGATTCGCTTTTTCAGCGCCGCCTATATCGACTGCGTCATTACCGCCGGGCCGGAAACCGGGCCCATTGCGGCGGCGCTGTCCGGCTCCCGCGCGCTGCAGACGTTTCGTGAGGCATGCGTGGCCGAATGTGCCGACTGCCTGCGCACCGCGCTTTCTCCCTTCGTCGTGCTGAAAGGCGTACAGGGAGAAGCGGTGCTGACGGCCATCATTGGCGCGGCGGACGCGCTCAGCACCGCCGCGGGTAACGGCGTGCTCGCCCGTAACGTGGCGGAAAATACGCTCAGCGGCGCCATGACCGGCGTGCTGGAGACCTACGTAAATAGCACAAAATGATCGTCGGGGGCGGATTGACACCTAAGTTACCAATAGTAATATAGGCGTCAATTCACCCCCATTCGAGGTCGCTATGTCTGCTATACATGCCATTAATAACGCACTGATCGTGACGGCTCACCCTGTCGACAATTCGTTGTCCCATTCGCTGGCCGCCCGCATTGCCGGGAAGCTGCGTGAACAGGGTACGCAGGTGGAGATGGCCGATCTGCATGCCGAAGGGTTTAATCCGGCCATGTCTCGCGCCGATCTTGATTTGTATCACGGCGATCCGAGCGCCCTTCCCGACGATATTCTGCGCGAGCAGCAGCGCGTCGAGCGGGCGGATATGCTGGTGTTTGTCTTCCCCATTTACTGGTGGTCGGTACCCGCGCTGCTGAAAGGCTGGTTCGATCGCGTATTAACCCTGAACTGGGCGTACAGGGTGGCCGACGACGGCCGGATTGTGGGCAATTTGCGCGACGTTCCCGTCCGCCTGATTGCCACCGCCGGAACCGATACCGGCGGATTCGACAAACACGGCTATTCAACGGCGATTCAGACCCAGATTATTGAAGGGGTATTTGGCTTCTGCGGGTTGAAGAACGTTAAGCTCGACATTCTTTTCCAGGCAGACACGACGACGTCTGCCCAGGTTGAGGATTTCCTGCAGGGGCTTGAGAGCACAATTACAGGGTAAAACCGCCGTCACCCACTTGCGCCCGGGCGTACCATTGCATCAGCTCCGCGGTGCCGGGCGCGTTTTCAGCCGGTGACCACGGGGCGGTGTCCTGCTCGGGCACGGGCTGGTAGCCGCCGTGTTTCACCTCAAAAATGACGCCGCCTTTATCCAGCGACAGCACGGCATGCCAGGTTCCGGCATCCATCTCCAGCACCTTGCACTCTTCGCCCAGCACCACGCGCCGGGTCACGGTACCGCTCTCATCAAAATTCAGCACCAGAAAGCGGCCGCTCAGCGCGGTCAGCAGTTCAAACGTGTGCGGGTGGCGATGGGGACGAACGTAGGTGCCGGGCTCCATCGCGATGGCCAGGCGCTGCACCGGGTCGCTCAGCTCAGGATGTAAATTGCGATGCGCACGTAAGCGAGGAGAATTTGCGGCCTGCTCGCTTTGCTGCTGCAGGTCACTGAACGTAATTTGTTTCATATACACCTTTATGAATGAGGTCAGTTGGCGGCAACCCGATTGCCGCAGGACGTTATACCATTCTGGACGGTCAATGAGCTAATCCTGTATGGCGCGGTTACGTCACTCGATGTTTTATTTCTCGTAGTGAAGATTATCTCGCCGCATAAATTTAGCGCCCATGCAAATGTACACCGCCGGGCGAAAGATACCAGAATTGAGAGTCGTATTTCAGCGGGTCGTAAGATAGATTCAGGGTAATTTCACGTTATACAGGAGGGGATATGTCGCAGACGCTACCGGGAATTGATGTCTTGTTTGTCGCCGGCTTCGGTCCTGTTTCGCGGGATACCGCGTCCAGCACCGCGTTTTATATCCAGACACTCGGCCTTCCGCTCAAGCCGATGGAGGGGAATAGCGACTATCTGCTCGCTGAAGAGGGCCAGCTGAAAGGCGTGAAGCACTTCGCCGCCTGGCCTCTCGAGCAGGCGGCAATGTCCTGCTTCGGAGAAGCACGCTGGCCCGCAGAGCACCCGATACCGCAGGGATGGGTTGAGTACGAGGTTCAGGATCTGGGCTCGGCCACCCGCATTCTGAGCGAAAAAGGCTATCGGTTGCTGGTGGCAAACCGTACGGAACCGTGGGGGCAAACCGTCACCCGCCTGCTCAGCCCGGAGGGGCTGCTGACGGGATTAACGAATACGCCGTGGCTTCGGGGCTAGCGCGGGTTTGATACCGAGGATTCAACACCGATAAGCCCCGTTTTAAACAATTGTTCTGATGTCAGAGCCCAAAGAGTTAACAAGGAATGACAGAAATGAGGAAATATTTAGCGCTGCTGGGGATGATTATCCTCGCGGGGTGTACAAGTGCGCCAAACTTGCCGCCCACTGAAACAATTATCGCCGTTAAGCCTATTGAATCCGGCATTATTGCCAGCTCAGCTAAACACAGCTACCGTTTTTTCCGCAGCGGCGTGCCCCAGGAGTATCAGCGTTATAAGACATTTTATGAACGTTTTCATCAACAGGCTTCCGGCGTGCGGGTTAATTTTGTTGTGGAACAACATGAAGTCACGGCGGAGTACCTTGTTGTGATTGATAAACGCAAACTGGATCCCCGGCAGCATACCGAACTGGTCAACGAGTATCAGGCGTTGCAGATTGATAACGATCGCCTCGGTGTGTTGTTTAAGGCTGCAGGGTTTTGGTCTTCATCGGATGCCTCAGAAATGGCCGCGCCTTATAGGTTAGAACAGCCCGTGGTGGTATCAATCAATGATAAGACTCAAACGCTGAGTACCCTGGGAACCGTCGCCCTGATCCCATTAGTACCATTATTCCCACTGTACATGATGTACGGATGCGCCACCGGGCCCTGTATTTAAGGTCAGGTAAGCGCCGTTTTGTGGCGTAAAAAAGAGCCGGGAGAATTTATCTAAAGCTCCATTGTGCCGTTATAACAAATACGGAGGGTATTATCAGGCCGACATCCATCCCAAAATAGGACGTGAAATTATATTGAAAGCCGTGATAGATGTAAGGGGAGAACCCAATGCCCGTGACTTTTTTAAAGTCATGGTATGAGCCATGGTCACCGCAATCGTCAAAAGTATCGAAGAAAAACTCACCCACATATCCATATATGCCTTTAAAAACCCAACCGTTATCCCACCCCGCCCAATCCCTTCTTACGCCGGCCGCCAGGCATCTGTCATTAAAGCTATTTTTCATGGTGCCTAATACAAAACTATATTGCGAATCATCGGAGAACTTCCTCTCCACGGATATAAATTTATTCTCAAAGTTCTCCGTGTATTGGCCGTGGTTGTGAGTGAGATGATAAACGTATGAGCCCGTGTTTAGTGAGTAAAGATTAATTTCATCTGCAGAGCACGGGAGTGCGATCAGATATAAACTTCCGCACCAAAGCCATGCGGGGTATGTTTTCCGATCTGCCTGCTTATGTAGCGTATTACCCATCTTCACTCACTTTGGCAAACGTATTGAAATGATGGCAGCTTATTACAGTGCAAATTTTAGCATACTTTACGGGTACCATGCGGTCATAGCCTTAACCCGCTTTTAGCATTCGTCGCAGGTCCTGATCCAGATATTCATCTACGGCACTCACATCAATTCCGCCAGCCTTATACCAGACGTGGAGTTCTTTAACCGCAAGCGTTCCAAACCTCACCCAGCCTATGAGGTTCGTTCTCAGGAGGAACTGAATCATTTCTCCTCCTGAACGCAGCGCCGCATCTCCTGCATCCATCAAGCACAAGGTTCCATGCGCCACCAGCAACATTCGTCGTAGCTCGGGGTTAGTTGCGGAAGGAATACACTCCCCCCATGCCTTCTTGTGGTAGCAACGTTGCTTTACTGTCCAGGTTATCCGCACAAGCAGCTCGGTAGTCAGGACGGGGATCGCCATCGCTAATCCATGCCGTAAGTCATATCCTTTCTCAAAAACCTGTACAGCGACAGTCGCAAAAGACTGGCGATGCTGGCCAAATTCACCCACGTTAATAAACTGAAGTAACGAAAAGAAAGGGATAGGAATGCCAGAGCCTCTCCCTGCAGCACCGGAGGAACCCGCCATATCAGAGAAAAGGTGGCCAATCCAGTTGACGAAACCGCTGAACACCTTAGAGACAAAATTATTCCCTTTGAGCTCAAACGTTTCGGTATCTACGGCGATCAGTTTTCCGTCTGACACAAAATGTGCAGTGCTGGTAAATTGGTCAAGAATCGAGAAAAATAATCCGACCAGGTCCGGGGAGTGAGCGAGACTTTTGATATGGTGATTCTTCGTGTTCATCCTGAACAGACCGTCAACATCTCCGCCATGCCGATGGTCATAGTTGACCTTAAATTTTCTCTCCAGAAAACCAATAGCGCTTTTTGTTGGATCGCTCCCTTCCGAACCGCCTTTCCATCCAAAGGCTGAGGCGAATTTCTCAACGGCGCCGTCCACCGCATTATCTGCAAACTGTGTCAGCTTTCCTTCACCGGGCATGCCTACCAGAAAAATATCGATAAGCCCGCCAATAACGCCGCAGGTGCCAGCGATCGTGTAATCATATTTGTCGCAGCGAGCGGTCTTTAAGGTAAAGTCATCCTGAATGCGTTTTTCCAGAGCAATTCTCTGGCTTGTGGACATCAGAGAGCTAAACGGATCGACCATGACGTCAATATTGTGCTGATGGGCATAGTGCGTGACGGACTGGGAATAGGTTTCCCAGTCCGTATCGTGAGAAAACGCGATGGTTTCTATCATCGACAGTTTACGGATACTGGACGATGACGGGGTCAAATCGGATTCAAGGTAATCGTTAAATTCGCTGGAAAGCGCTGGATTAGAATGCGCATCAAAGGTGATACCTGCGTGTTCCAGTACATCATCCATGGCCAGAATCATTTCATCTAAGGCTGCATCGGCATCAGTTTGCAAAGCGTTAAGCGCTTCCAGAGCGGCATCAAGGTCAGCCAGTTGACTCTCGCTTTGATCAAGCTGGTGCTTCTGCACCAGCAAGGCCGATACCTGAGTATCCGTTTTTTTCATTATGAGAACAGTCCGGTCAGCTTACCTTTGATTACGTCCCCTGCTCTGAAATAGCCAATGCCTTCGAAGATGGCGGCAAGTTTTTCTAATTGCTGAGTGGATGCGTCCTCTTTAATCTTGCGTTTTTTCACTTCAACACGCTTACCCTCGTGTTGCTCTTCAACAATACATTCTTCATAGAATGAAAGCACAATATCATAGAATTGTTTTTTGATCGGTTCTCGAGTCAGCGAACTAAGTTTGGCCTCGTCAAGATAGACAGGACACTTAAGTTTAAGTGCACTATTCTGCATTTTATTTGATTTCTTGTTCAGTTCATCCGCCGCACCGGTCAATGCGCTCATCATCTTCTGGAGTTTTTGAATTTTTTCTCCCTGGCGATTATGCGCGTCCAGGGCGTCATTAAATTTTCCAGAGATATAATTCAGATCGTTAATTAGCGCGGACAGCGTGGACTGCGTTTGCTTAATGACTTCATTGAGCATAAGCTCCCGGCGCTTGGTTTTATCCAGCTCGTTGGCCCCGGTAAGGTGACGAATCCCTTTATAGGCCCCCACACCCAACAGCACCGCAACGCCAATACCCGTTGCCATACTTGAAAACCCCAGCACGCCGCCGAGCCCAAGCGTTGCGAGGCCTGAAGTGATGCCCGCGGCGGACATACCAATGACAGAGCCAGAGAGATAGACGGCAGCAAGCGGCACACCCACCGCCCCGGCTTTTGCCGTCAGCTCTTTCATGCTGCGTTTCAGCGCATCGTCTGAGAAATCTTCGCGCAACATCTTAACGTCTTGCTGTATAACCATCACTGCGAGTTCAATTTCGTCGTCAGTTACGCCCAGTAAAGGTTGCACCTGTTGAAGAAATGGAAAGTTTTTATATTCACCGTCATTAACGCTCATGAAAATGCTAATCAGGTCTTTAGCAAGAGAGATTTTTATTGACTTGTTATGGCTTGGTACGCATTCACGATCAACGATCGCAATGAGTTCTTCAACCGGTACCAGACTGGATTCTGCACCGATATAGCTCCGTAGCGTAAAGCGAGATTCGGTCGTTAGCTCCAGTCGGGTCATCAACAAGAGAATTTCAGCAAATTCTTTTTTATCAACCTGACCGTCATCTGAGAACGCCATGTTGACGATGATTTTGACATAAGCCACCTTGAGCGCTTCTGGCATTTCGGCCAGGGTGATGAGCTGGTCTTCTTCTTTGAACTCATCAAAGTCACTGATGGCATGCTTAAGGATATCGCTGAGGGTCTTATAGTTGCACTCCATCAAACTTTTAAGGGGTTTTACCTCGCCGCTTTTTAGTCTGAGGGAAACAGACTCCGTTCGCTTTTCCTTGCCTTTGTCATTTACCGTGACGTCTTCTTTATATTCTACTGCTTCAATATTGTTGTAGTACACCTCATAAGGACTTTCAAAGGCTTCTTTTATAACGAGTTTTTCACCGGTAAACACGATGCCATCTTTTGCACTACCAAATACCGTATTATCATAAATCGCCAGCACGGCATTCAAATTATCTGCAACATTGAATGATTTAGCGACGTTATTTAGTTTTTTTTCAGGAATGCCGGGCGCAACAAAAATATTCTTACTGACTGAAGGTAAATTTTCCTTAAGGAAGGTATTAACGTTATTCACAACTTTCTCCTTGTTCGCGGCAGCAGGTCGGAAAACAATCGACCGAGTCTCTTTGCAAAGTGTGATTATATCCAGCGGAGTGTCACATTTTGTCATTGGCGCATGGGTATATGCGTAAAAATATAAAGAGGAGTATGCCATCCGGGCAAGGAGATCATTCAATAAATACTCAAAGGTAGAGGGTGCTATTCTACCGTTTGAGTGCTTCAGCCATTTCCCCCGCCATTTTCTCTGGAGTGTAGTTAATCCGAGTTCATCTTTTTATGGCTACGTCCCCTTGATTAAGGATAGCGTTGCACCGCCCCTTTGAACTCACCGCGAAGCGGATCTTCCCCCCTACACCGCCGACTTCGGCCGTAAATTCTCATCAAACGTCAGCCGCTTGCGGTCAGGCTCAGCCTCGCGCAGCGGCTCGACCTGATGCATCGTCAGCTTGCAGCGCTCCACCAGCACCTGATACTCGCGCGTGCCCTGCTGCTTCCAGGCCAGCTCCTGCTCGCTCAGCTCGCGGATCGCTTTGGCCGGGCTGCCGATGATCAAATGGTTGGCGGGCATCTCCGCTTTCGCCTTCACGAACGCCGCCGCGCCGACGATGCTGTTTTCACCGATCACCGCGCCGTCCATCACCACCGCGTTCATGCCCACCAGCGCGTTGCGGCGGATAATGCAGCCGTGGAGAATGGCGCTGTGGCCGATGTGCCCGTCCTCTTCCACCACCGTATCCTGCTCCGGGAAGCCGTGCATGACGCAGTTATCCTGAATGTTGGCACCGTCTTTCACCACAATGCGTCCAAAATCGCCGCGCAGGCTGGCGTTAGGGCCGACATAAACGCCTTTGCCCAGAATCACGTCGCCAATCAGCACCGCCGTCGGGTGAACGTAGCTCTCGTCCGGCACCACCGGCGTCAGGCCGTCAATTTGATAAACAGGCATCTTCCCTCCTTATGCGCTCGTAAGACCGCCAAAGCGTTGATAGTAGAGCGTGCCGGGCACGGGCAGTTCGCCCACGGAGGTTTCGCCCTTCTCGCTGACAAACGCCAGCGCCCCCGGCGCGACACGCTGATAGATGTTAATGCAGAGCTGCCGGGCGCTTTGTCCCGCCCAGTGCGCGGGCAGCAGTTCTTCCGGCAGCAGCGGGTCCTTCAGCACCACGCGACGATAAAAATGAATCAGCAGGAGCTGGATCTGAAAACAGCGTTCCGGCGTCAGCTCCTCCGGCGCGGCCTCTTTCAGCAGCGGCAGCAGCGGCCGGAACGAGGTGATAAACGACTCGTACATCGCGTTTTGCTCGGTCAGCTGCCAGCACTCTTCTACGCGTGAGCGCAGCGCGGCGCGGGAGAGCGCCAGCGGCGAGTGGGCTTCAAAAAAAATCACGTTCTCCGCCACGCCCGCATCATGCAGTAGCGATTGTACGTCGGCCAGATGCTGCGACGGCGAAGCCATCAGGCTCGGTGCCAGCGTGCCAAACCCCTGCCAGATCAGCTGCTTTTTAACGTCGGCAAGGGTGGTTTTGTCCAGCCCCTCGGAGAGCAGCAGCAGCCATTTGCCGTCCCAGGCGGGCAGCTCGGCGCGGTAGATCTTATTCTCCGCGCGACGCGTCAGGCGCAGCCCTTTGTCGCTCAGGCGGTAAAAGCTGCGGCGCCCGATGCGCGAGACGTCCAGCCAGCCCTCTTTGTTGAGGCGAAACAGCGCGGTGCGCACGAAGCGCTCGCCAAACCCCATGCCTTCCAGCAGGGCTGCGAGGCTGCCGAGCCAAATCTCACCGCCGCGATGGGAAAGCGCGTCACCGTACAGCGAGGAGATAAGCGACGTACCGCTAACGGGAACCGAGCTGACCGCGTGCTGAATAAAGGCATCGAGTTTGTTCATGTGATTCATTCTGTTGTTTTTTTTTGGTCTGGATGAATCATAGCATAGGATTCTGGGGTTTCCCCCTCCCCCTAACCCTCTCCCTTAAAGCTGGGGAATCCCCAGTCATTTTTTTACCTGAAGCGACGTATCTAGCATCAGGATTATGAATGCCTTACAGCAATCACCTGGTCCGGCTGTAAATCGCCGAAGCGTTTCCTGCTGGCCGGGGCGAGGCGCATGGATGCGCCGAGAGGGCGGGCTTTACAGGGACGTTACCTCCGCCCGTCCCCGATAAGCCGGAAGGAATTAGCCGAAGGCACCGCGAAGCGGCGATTTACCGCCGGGAGCCCCGGTCGCCAGGGTGGTGGCGATTGAGCCACCCTGGCACGTTCACCGGTCATGTTGTCACAGAGTAGCGAGGAACATGAAGTGAACGGAATGACCTCCACAGCCGTATGTTCCCCCTCACCCCAGCCCTCTCCCTCAAGGGAGAGGGGGTCGTCCGTGCAGGCATTATTTTGTGGGGAACCCTCAGCCCTTAAGGAGATGGCTGGGTGAGGGAAACTCAACCGTTAGCCGCCGCTTTACGCAAATCAAACACCCGGCAGGCCTTGCCCTCCGAGCGCGGGATGCTGCCGCAGTTGACAATCATCACGTCGGTGGAAATCCCGACCATCGACTTAATGCGGTGGCGCAACTGGTGGCACACCTGGCAACGCTGCTCGTGGGTCAGCGTTAAGCTGCTCTCTTTCAGCTCCACCTTCACGGAAAGCGAATCAAGATGTCCGCGGCGGTTCACCTCCAGCTGGTAGTGCGGAGAAAGGTGTTCAAACTTCACAATCTCCTCTTCCAGCTGCGACGGGAAGACGTTAACGCCTCGGATGATCAGCATATCGTCGCTGCGGCCGCTGATGCGGTCCATGCGGCGCATGGTGCGGGCGGTGCCGGGCAGGAGGCGCGTCAGGTCGCGGGTGCGGTAGCGGATCACCGGCAGCGCCTCTTTGGTCAGCGTGGTGAAGAGCAGTTCGCCCTGCTCGCCGTCGTTCAGCGGCGTGCCGTCGTTCGGGTTGACGATCTCCGGGTAGAAGTGATCTTCCCAGATGGTCGGGCCGTCCGCGGTTTCAATGCACTCCATCGCCACGCCCGGCCCCATCACCTCGGAGAGGCCATAAATGTCCAGCGCCGTAATGCCCAGGCGCTTTTCAATTTCGCGGCGCATGGCCTGCGTCCACGGCTCGGCGCCGAATACGCCCACGCGCAGGGAGCAGGTGCTGGCATCGCCGCCCATCTGACGCTCCAGCTCCTCAATCAGGTTGAGGCAGTAGGAGGGCGTCACCATGATCATATCCGGCTGGAAATCGCGGATCAGCTGCGCCTGTTTCTCCGTCTGGCCGCCGGACATCGGGATCACCGTCGCGCCTAAGCGCTCGGCGCCGTAATGTGCTCCCAGCCCGCCGGTAAACAGGCCGTAGCCATACGCCACGTGAATTTTGTCCTTCGCGCTGCCGCCCGCCGCGCGCAGGGAGCGGGCCACCAGGTTGGCCCAGTTGTCGATGTCCCCCTGCGTATAGCCGACAACGGTCGGTTTGCCGGTGGTGCCGGAGGACGCGTGAATGCGCACCACCTGCTCCATCGGCACGGCAAAGGTATCGAACGGATAGTTATCCCGCAGATCCTGCTTGGTGGTGCACGGGAACTTACGGATGTCCGCCAGCTCGTTGAAGTCGTCAGGGTGAACGCCCGCGGCGTCAAACTTGCGTTTGTACATCGGCACGTTGCTGTAGGCGTGTTGCAGCGTCCACTTCAGACGCGCGGTCTGCAGCGCCTGCAATTCGTCAAGGGAGGCCGTTTCAATCGGATCAAGCTTTGTTGTATTTGTCATTGTAGGGTACTCACATTGTTTTTATGCTCAAACACGCTCAAGGATCATGGCAATGCCCTGACCCACACCGATGCACATCGTACACAGCGCGTAGCGCCCGCCGCGTCGGTGCAGTTCGTTACTCGCGGCCAGCGCCAGCCTGGCGCCGCTCATGCCCAGCGGATGGCCCAGCGCAATCGCGCCGCCGTTGGGGTTAACGTGCGCGGCGTCGTCCGGCAGGCCCAGCTGACGCAGCACGCCCAGCGCCTGCGCGGCGAAAGCTTCGTTAAGCTCAATGACGTCCATATCGTTTATGCTGAGTCCTGCGCGCTCGAGCACCCTGCGGGTGGCAGGCACCGGCCCTAGCCCCATCAGGCGTGGCTCCACGCCCGCCGTCGCCATCGCCACGATCCTCGTGCGCGGCACTACCCCCTGCGCCAGCGCCATCTGCTCGCTGGCGATGATTAACGCCGCCGCGCCGTCGTTGACGCCGGAGGCATTTCCCGCCGTCACCACCCCGTTCTTGCGAAACGGCGTTTTCAGCCCGGCAAGCTGTTCGAGCGTGGTGTCCGCGCGCGGATGTTCATCCACGCTGAATTCCGTGACCGCCCCTTTTTTGCCCGGGATCTGCACCGGCACGATCTCCTGCGCCAGAATGCCGTTCTGCTGCGCCTGCGCGGTGCGCTGCTGGCTGCGCAGCGCGAACGCGTCCTGATCGGCACGGCTGATATTTAACAATTCAGCTACATTCTCTGCCGTTTCCGGCATACTGTCAGTTCCGAATTGCTGATGCATGAGCGGATTCACAAATCGCCAGCCGATGGTGGTATCAAAGACGTCTGCCTGACGCTGAAACGCGGCGGTGGCTTTGCCCATCACGAACGGCGCGCGGGACATCGACTCCACGCCGCCCGCAATCAGCAGGTCGCCATCGCCCGCCTTAATGGCGCGCGCGGCAAAGCCAATCGCGTCCAGGCCCGAGCCGCACAGGCGGTTAATGGTGGTCCCGGACACCGTCTGCGGCAGACCGGCCAGCAGGGACGACATGCGCGCCACGTTGCGGTTATCTTCCCCCGCCTGGTTGGCGCAGCCGAATATCACGTCGTCAATCCGCTCCGGGTCAAGCTGCGGGTAGCGGGCCAGCAGCGCGCGCAGCGGCACGGCGCCGAGATCGTCCGTTCGCACGGCGGAAAGCGCGCCGCCGTAGCGCCCCACGGGCGTTCGCACGCCATCACAAATAAATGCGTCACGCATCAGGCCTCTCCTGTCACGCTGCCGCCGATGCGGTGAGATTTACCGCGAAAAAGGGCAACGGTTTTCTGTTGTTGATTCTGAATTTCAATATCGTATACGCCGGTCAGCCTGCCCTGATGCTTCACCCGCGCGGTGGCGGTGAGCGTGTCCCCGGCAAAGCCCGGACGCAGAAAATCAATCGAGCAGCCGGAGGCTACCGCCGCCAGCCCCTGGCTGTTGCAGGCATAGGCAAACGCGGTGTCCGCCAGCGAAAACAGCTGGCCGCCGTGGCAGGTTTTGTGGCCGTTCAGCATCTGCGGGGTGATGGTCATGGTCACCACCGCGTAGCCGTCGTCCATCTCGACAATGTCCATTCCCATCGCCTGCGCGCAGGCGTCCCGTTCGTACATGATGCGGGCGTTGTGCCAGGCGTTATGACTCATAGCTACTCTCCAGAAGCGCGCGCTGGCGCAGCTGTGAACAGGGGCGATAGCGCTCTTCGCCGTAATGACGCTGCAGGTTCTCCAGCAGGGTCAGCAGGCGCTGCCAGCCCAGACGCTCGCCCCAGGCGATCGGGCCGCTCGGGTAGTTGACGCCCAGACGCATGGCGGTATCGATGTCCTTCTCGCTGGCGACCCCCTTTTGCAGGGCATCCAGCGCTTCGTTAGCAATCATCGCCAGCGTGCGCCAGACCAGCAGGCCGGGATAATCGGCAATTTGCACCACCCGGTGACCCTGCTGCTGCAGGTAGCGGATGGCCTTTTGCGTCGCGGTATGCGGGTTGCTGGCGGCCGCGGCAACTACCGCCACGTCGCGCTCGATGCGGTCCACCACCACCACCGGCCCGTTGAACCGCAGCGCCAGCGCCTGAGCGGTTTCACCCTGCGTTTCAACCAGATACACGTCATCAATTTCCGTGACACCGTCACGTCTTTTTTCCACGCGCATCGGGCTATAGCTGTCGTTCACCGACTCAGCCCACTGCACGTCAGGTTTGTCCCCCTGCCAGTCGTAGACGCCCTTCCCGCTCTTTTTGCCCAGCCGTCCTGCCAGCACCAGCTCCTGCTGCACCAGCGAAGGTAAAAACCGGCGTTCCTGCCAGAAGGCGTTAAAGACCGAGCAGGTCACCGCGAAATTCACGTCCTGACCAATCATGTCGGTCAGCTCCAGCGGCCCCATCGGGAAGCCGCCGCCTTCGCGCAGGGCGGCGTCAATCACCTCCGGCGGCGCAACCTGCTCTTCCAGCGCGCGCCAGGCTTCGGAATAGAACGGGCGGGCGACGCGGTTGACGATAAACCCCGGCGTTGACTGGCAGCGAACGGGCTGCTTGCCCCAGTTCAGCGCCAGCTCGCACAGCGCGTCGGCCACCTCCGGAGAGGTCGCCAGCCCGCTGACCACCTCCACCAGCTTCATCACCGGGGCCGGGTTAAAGAAATGCAGCCCCGCCACGCGCTCCGGATGGTTAACGTCTGCCGCAATCGCGGTGACGGAGATGGACGACGTGTTGCTGGTCAGCACCGTCTGCGGCGGGCAGATCTCAGCCAGCTGCGCAAACAGCGCCTTTTTGACCTCCAGCCGCTCGGAGGCCGCTTCGATGACCAGATCGGCCCCGGCGAGCGCCCCGATATCCGTAACCGGAACCAGCCGGGCGAGGATCTGGCTCCCGGCATCGGCGGAGAGCTTCCCGCGCGTCACCCGGGAGGCCAGCCGCTGGCGGATCCCGTCGATGGCGCGTGAAACCGCATCGCCGGCGATGTCGTAAATCAGAACCTGATGACCGTGGCTGGCGGCAACTTCGGCAATGCCTGCCCCCATCGTGCCGCTGCCGATCACGGCGACCGTGCGTATGTTCAGCATCTTATTTCCCCGTAAAGTGCGGCGCGCGCTTCGCCAGGAAGGCGCTGACGCCCTCGCGGTAATCATCGCTGCGCCCGGCCAGACGCTGATAGTCACGCTCCAGATCGAGCTGGGCGTCCAGGGTGTTGGTTTCCGCGGCGTTAATGGCCTGCTTGATCAGCCCCAGCCCGAAGGTCGGCTGAGAGGCAAAGTGCAGCGCCATCTGCTGCGCGGTGGTGGAGAGCAGGTCGTCATCGACCACCTGCCAGATCATGCCCCACGCCTGCGCCTGCTCGGCGCTGAGCTTGTCCCCGAGCAGCGCCAGCCCCATGGCGCGGGCGCGTCCGGCCACGCGCGGCAGCAGCCAGGTGCCGCCGCAGTCCGGGACCAGGCCAAGCTTGCTGAAGGCCATCACAAAGCTGGCGGAACGCGCGGCAATCACCATGTCGCAGCCGAGCGCCAGCGTGGCGCCCGCGCCCGCCGCCACGCCGTTGACCGCGCAGATAACCGGCTTCGGCAGCTTTGCCAGGCGGCGCACCAGCGGGTTGTAAAAGGTCTCCACGGACATCCCCAGATCCGGCGCCGGGCCGTTGGGGTCGACGTTGCGGTCGTTTAGATCCTGACCGGCACAAAAACCGCGCCCTGCGCCGGTGATAAGCAGGCAGCGGATAGCGTCATCGCGTTCGGCCTGCTTCAGGCACTCGCTAAGCTGCTGGTGCATCACGTCGTTAAAGCTGTTCAGACGCTCCGGACGGTTCAGCGTAATGGTCATTACGCCCTGTTCTACATGGCTGAGAATGAGTTCCACAATTAGCGTCCTTTAAAGTCGGGGGTGCGTTTTTGCAAGAAGGCGTCGATGCCCTCCCGGCGGTCTTCGGTGGCGGAAAGCAGCGTAAACAGCTGGCGCTCCTGGGCCAGACCGGCCTGGAGCGGCACCTCCTGAGACTGGCGCAGCGCCTGCTTCGCCGCCAGTAAAGCCAGCGGCGAGTGGCGTGCCATGAGTTGCGCCTGCTTCAGGGCATACTCCAGCGTCAGCGCTGGCGGGAAAACATCGCTCACCAGCCCGGCGCCCAGCGCCTGCTGCGCGGTAATGCTCTCTCCGGTCAGCACCATCCTGCTGGCAAGGGATTTACCGACGCAGCGGATAAGACGCTGGGTGCCGCCCGCGCCGGGCATAATGCCGAGCGTGATTTCCGGTAGGCCAAAGCGGGCGTTATCCCCGGCAATGACCACGTCGCACAGCAGCGCCAGCTCACATCCCGCGCCGAGCGCGAAGCCGTTAACGGCGGCGATCAGCGGTTTGTTGAACGCGTTAATGCGCGCCCACAGCTGCGGGCGGATATCGTTCAGGGTGGCGGGCAGGTCTTTCTCCGCCATTTCGTTGAGATCGGCCCCGGCGGCAAAGCAGCGCTCGCTGCCGTAAATCACGCAGACGGCGATATCGGCATCCACGGCTGCGGCCTCAAGCTGTTCCGCAAGCTGGGTCAACAGCGCGTTGTTGAGGGCGTTGCGCGCCGCCGGGCGGTTGAGCGTCAGCTGCAGCACGCGGCCATGACGGGTAACAATCAGTTCGCTCATGCCATCCCCTTCGCGTCAAAGTCGACGATCACGTCGGCGGTGAGCGGCAGCGACTGGCAGCTCAGCACGTACCCGGCGGCCAGCTCGTCCGGCTCCAGGCTGTAGTTGGTCGCCATGTCCACCTTCCCGCGCAGCACTTTGCATTTACAGGTGGCGCACACGCCGCCCTTGCAGGCATACGGCAGATCCGCCCCCTGGCGAAGCGCGGCGTCGAGGATGCTTTCGTCGTCCGCCGTGAGGGTGATTTCACGGTCGCGCCCGTCCTGACGCACGGTCACCTTCTGTCCTTGTGCCTGCACGTGCACTGCGCGCTTAACGGTGATGCCGGCGGTGTTGAAGCGCTCAAGATGGATGGCTTTTTCGGGCATCCCCAGCGCCTTCAGCGTGGCTTCGGCGTCGTCCATCATCGCCGACGGGCCGCAGATAAAGGCCTCGTCGTACTGGCGGAAGTCGATCAGGGTTTTCGCCAGCGCCTGCAGCTTTTCCCCGTCGATGCGGCCAAAGAGCAGATCGCTGTCCAGCCGCTCCTGGCTGAAGATGGAGACCAGCTGCAGCCGCTGCGGGTATTTGTCCTTCAGGTCCGCCAGCGCCTGGCGGAACATCATGCTCTGGCTGCTGCGGTTGCCGTAGATCAGGGTGAAATGGCTGTTGGGTTCGGTCGCAAGCGTCGCGGAGATAATCGCCAGCATCGGGGTGATCCCGGAGCCTGCCGCAATCGCCAGGTAGTGGCCTTCGCGTTCGGCCTGGGGCTGGTAGCCAAACTGCCCCTGCGGAACCATCACCTCCAGCGCCATGCCCGCTTTGATCTCATCCCGGGCATAGCGGGAGAAGCGCCCGCCTTCGATGGCTTTGACCGCCACGCTGATCTCGCCCGGCGCGGCGCTGCGGCAGATGGAGTAGCAGCGGCGCAGCTCGTCTTCACCCAGCTTCGTTTTTAACGTCAGGTGCTGGCCGGGACGGAAGCGGTAGGCGTCCTGCAGCGCCTGCGGCACCGCAAAGGTGATGGTCACCGCGTCGCGGGTTTCTGGTTCCACTTTGGCCACTGTTAATGAATGAAACGTTGTCATGGCAGCCTCAAATGCATTTGAAATAGTCGAAGGGCTCGCGGCAGGTATTGCAGCGGTAGAGCGCTTTGCAGGCCGTCGAGCCAAATTCACTGATAAGCGCGGTGTCGGTGCTGGCGCAGCGCGGGCAGCTCACCTCCAAAGGCGCGTGCGCGTGGCAGCTATGCCCCACGGGCGGGCTGATGCCGTACGCCCGCAGGCGCTCGCGCGCGTCGGCGGTCATCCAGTCGGTGGTCCAGGCGGGCTCAAGCTGGAGCACGATGTGCACCGGGGTAAAGCCGTGCGCGGTCATCGCCTCGCGGATCGCCCCCAGCAGGTGTTCGGTTGCCGGGCAGCCCGAATAGGTTGGCGTAAAGCCGATGACCCAGCCTTCCCCCTGGGCCTTCACGCTGCGCACCATGCCTAAGTCGGTGATGGTGAGCACCGGCACTTCCGGGTCCGGGATCTGGCTCAGCAGCGCCCAGATCTGCGGGATTTGCGCGGGCGCGATGTCGACGAGGCGTTGCATAGCGTTCTCCTTTACCACTGCTGACCGGGATACGCGCGCTGGAGATACTGCATTTCCGCCAGCATCGGGCCCAGATGTTCGGTATGCAGCCCCCGCTTGCCCCCGGTGCGGTACGCCACCTCTGCGGGCACCTGCAGGCAGGCTTCATTCAGACCGGCATACACTTCGCTTTCCCACGGCTGGCGCAGGACGCGCGGGTCAACCGCCACGCCGGAATCCACCAGCGCCAGCTCGACGTCATCGGCCTCAAACAGCTCGGCCGTAAAGCGCCACAGGCTGTCGATGGCCTGCTGCATCTTTTGCGCGGACGTCTCGGTGCCGTCGCCCAGGCGCACCAGCCAGCCGCGGCTGAAGCGCAGGTGGTAGCGCACCTCTTTAATCGCCTTCGCGGCGATGGCGGCAAGCTGGGCGTCGCGACTTTGGGTCAGGCGTTCGTACAGCGCCACGTTCCAGGCATCCATCAGGTACTGGCGGGCAATCGTGTCGGCGAAGCTGCCGTTCGGCTGCTCCACCAGCAGGACGTTGCGGAACTGGCGCTCGTCGCGGCCAAAGGCCAGCGTATCTTCATCGCCCTGGCCTTCCCGCTCCGCGGCATAGGTCAGGAAATTGCGAGCCTGGCCCAGCAGGTCGAGACCGATGTTGGCGAGCGCGAGGTCGATTTCCAGCTCCGGCGCGTGGCCGCACCAGGCGCCGAGACGCTGGGAGAGCACCAGACCGTTGTCGCCCAGACGCAGGGCATAGGCAGTCACTGAATTCATTCTTTGCCTCACATATGCTCGATGCCGTCAGGGATGGTGTAGAACGTCGGATGGCGGTAAACCTTGCTTTCCGCCGGGTCGAAGAACTCGCCGCTCTCTTCCGGCTGGGAGGCGACGATCTCGCTCGCCTTGACCACCCAGATAGAACACCCTTCGCTGCGGCGGGTGTAGGCATCGCGCGCGTTTTCCAGCGCCATGCGATCGTCGGCGGCGTGCAGGCTGCCCACGTGTCGGTGGGACAGCCCTTGTTTGCTGCGTACGAACACTTCGTACAGCGGCCAGTAGACATTGCTCATGGTTATTTCCTCTTATGCGGCCTGACGGGCGCGTTGTTTTTCCGCGTGCGCCAGGGCAGCTTCGCGCACCCACGCCCCCTCTTCCCAGGCTTTGCGCTTCGCGGCCAGGCGTTCGTGGTTGCAGATCCCGCGCCCGTTAATCACTTCTTCAAATTCCTGCCAGTCGATCTCGCCGAAGCGGTAGTGGCCGCTCTCTTCGTCAAAGCGCAGATCGGGATCCGGCACCGTCATGCCCAGCATTTCCACCTGCGGCACCGTGTTGTCGACAAAGCGCTGGCGCAGCTCGTCGTTGCCGAAGCGTTTGATTTTCCAGGCCAGGCTGCGGGCGCTGTTCGGCGAGTTGTCGTCGTTCGGCCCGAACATCATCAGCGCAGGCCACCAGAAGCGGTTGATGGCGTCCTGCAGCATCTGCCGCTGGGATTCACTGCCCTGCGCCAGCGCCATGCAGGCTTCAAACCCCTGACGCTGGTGGAAGCTCTCCTCTTTACAGATTTTCACCATCGCCCGGGCATAAGGACCGTAGGAGGTGCGGCACAGCGCCACCTGGTTGACGATAGCCGCCCCGTCCACCAGCCAGCCAATTACCCCGATATCGGCCCAGCTCAGGGTCGGATAGTTAAAGATGGAGGAGTATTTCATCTGGCCGTCGAGCATCTTCTGGTAGATGTCTTCCCGCGCGCAGCCCAGCGTTTCCGCCGCGCTGTAGAGGTAGAGCCCGTGCCCGGCCTCGTCCTGCACCTTCGCCAGCAGGATCGCTTTTCGCCGCAGCGTCGGGGCGCGGGCGATCCAGTTCCCTTCCGGCAGCATGCCGACGATTTCGGAGTGCGCGTGCTGACCAATCTGGCGGATCAGCGTTTTACGGTAGGCGTCAGGCATCCAGTCCTGAGGCTCAATCGCCGTCTCCTGCGCTATGCGCTGCTCAAACCGTTGTTCTTGCGTCACGTCATCACCTTTATGATTCGTTAGTTTGCAAATTAAAGCGAAATTATGAATCACTTTGTTTTTTAAAAGTTACACAAAGGTTAAATATAACCCCAAGAATTGTTTCCTTGTTTTGTGATGTCGCTCGCAAGGCTTTTACCGCATGCCTGTTAACAGGCGCTTTCTGACGAAGGCATTCATCACGCCGGATCACAATGCTAACAATTCATTAAAACTCAGCTTGATTTTTATGATTCACGATCAAACTATTAATGGTGAAATTACGTAACATTTGGAGATAAGCGATGCAGCAGTTAGCCAGCTTCGTGTCCGGTACCTGGCAGTCTGGCCGGGGCCGCGAACGCACTATTCATCACGCCATCAGTGGCGAAGCGCTGTGGAGCGTGACCAGCGAAGGGCTGGATATGGCGGCCGCCCGTCGCTATGCGATTGAGCGCGGCGGTGAAGCGCTTCACGGGATGACCTTTATCGAACGTGCCGCCATGCTGAAGGTGGTGGCAAAGCACCTGCTCAGCGAGAAAGAGACGTTTTATGCCCTGTCCGCCCAGACCGGGGCGACGAAAGCAGACAGCTGGGTCGATATCGAAGGCGGGATCGGCACCCTGTTCACCTACGCCAGCCTGGGCAGCCGCGAGCTGCCGGACGACACGCTCTGGCCGGAAGATGAGCTAATCCCGCTGTCGAAAGAAGGCGGCTTTGCGGCGCGCCACGTCCTGACCTCGAAGTCCGGCGTGGCGGTGCACATCAACGCCTTTAACTTCCCCTGCTGGGGGATGCTGGAAAAGCTGGCGCCGACCTGGCTTGCCGGCATGCCCGCCATCATCAAACCCGCTACCGCCACCGCGCAGGTGACGCAGGCGATGGTGAAATCCATCGTCGACAGCGGGCTGGTGCCGGACGGCGCCATCACCCTGATTTGCGGCGGCGCGGGAGACCTGCTTGACCATCTCGACGGCCAGGACGTGGTGACCTTTACCGGCTCCGCCAGCACCGGGCAAAGCCTGCGCGTACACCCGAATATTGTGGCGAATTCCATTCCCTTCACGATGGAAGCCGACTCCCTGAACTGCTGCGTGCTGGGGGAGGACGTTACGCCAGACCGGCCGGAATTTGCCCTGTTCGTTCGGGAAGTGGTCCGCGAGATGACCGCCAAGGCCGGGCAGAAATGTACCGCCATTCGCCGGATTATCGTCCCGCAAAACCAGATTGACGCGGTTTGCCAGGCGCTGATTGCCCGGCTGGAAAAGGTGGTGGTGGGCGACCCGGCGCAGGAAGGGGTGAAGATGGGCGCGCTGGTCAATGCCGAACAGCGCGCGGACGTGCAGGAGAAAGTGGAGCAGCTGATTGCCGCAGGCTGCGAGATCCGCCTGGGCGGCAAAGCGGATCTGCAGACCGCGGGCGCGTTCTACCCGCCGACCCTGCTGTTCTGCCCGCAGCCGGACGAAACTCCGGCGGTGCACTCAACCGAAGCCTTCGGCCCGGTTGCGACGCTGATGCCGTATCGCAATACGGAACACGCGATGACGCTTGCCCGCGCGGGCGGCGGCAGCCTCGCAGGCACGCTGGTTACCGCTGATGTCGCCCTTGCCCGGCAGTTTATTGCCGGTGCGGCGCGCGCCCACGGGCGTATTCAGATCCTTAACGAGGAATCCGCCAAAGAGTCCACCGGCCACGGCTCCCCGCTGCCGCAGCTGGTGCACGGCGGTCCCGGTCGTGCGGGCGGAGGCGAAGAGCTGGGCGGCCTGCGCGCGGTGAAGCACTACCTGCAGCGCACGGCGATTCAGGGCAGTCCGACCATGCTGGCGGCCATCGGCAAGCAGTGGGTGCGCGGCGCAGCCGTGCAGGAAGATCGCGTGCATCCGTTCCGCAAATACTTTGAGGAGCTGCAGCCGGGCGACAGCCTGCTGACGCCGCGCCGCACCCTGACGGAAGCGGACATCGTGAACTTTGCCTGCCTGAGCGGGGATCACTTCTACGCCCATATGGACAAGATCGGCGCGGCAGAGTCGATCTTTGGCGAACGGGTGGTGCACGGCTACTTCCTGATCTCCGCCGCGGCGGGGCTGTTCGTCGATGCGGGTGTCGGGCCGGTGATTGCCAACTACGGCATGGAAAACCTGCGCTTTATCGAGCCGGTCAAGCCGGGCGACACCATTCAGGTACGCCTGACCTGCAAACGCAAAACGCTGAAAAAACAGCGCACCGCGGATGAAAAACCAACCGGCGTGGTGGAATGGGCGGTTGAGATCTTCAACCAGCACCAGCAGGCCGTGGCGCTCTACTCCATCCTGACGCTGGTGGCGCGCCAGCGGGGTGAATTCAGCTAAGGTCCCTACTCCTAATCCTCTCCGCAATGGCTGAGCGCTCTCAGGTAATGTGAAAGCAGAAGCAATAACGCTGCTTTTAAAATAGCTGAGGGCCTTCAGCGATGCCCTCGTCCGGCTGTAAATCGCTGAGGCGTTTCCGTAAGGCCGGGGCGAGGCGCATGGATGCGCCGAGAGGGCGGGCTTTACAGGGATGTTACCTCCGCCCGTCCCCGATAAGCCGGAAGGAATTAGCCGAAGGCACCGCGAAGCGGCGATTTACCGCCGGGAGCCCGGGTTGCCAGGGTGGTGGCGACTGAGCCACCCTGGCACGTTCACAGGTCATGTCGTTACAGAGTAGCAAGGAACGTAAAGTGAACGGAATGACCTCCACAGCCGTATGTTCCCCCTCACCCCAGCCCTCTCCCTCAAGGGAGAGGGGGTCGTCTGTGCAGACATTATTTTGTGGGGTTCCCTCAGCCTCAATGGGGAGAGGAAATGGCCCGGCATGTGACTTACCCCCGCTCTTTTTTTAACCTGGCAAGGCTGACAAATAACCTGGCAGATGCAGGCAAACGCTTTTCTCAGGCGCCTGTCAGGATAAGGCTGTCACAACACAATAAACACAACAAGATGAGGTCTACGATGGGAAGCAATTCTTCTTTTTCTGCCCGTAGAACGGCGCTGGCCATGGCCGTTGCGCTGTGTTGCGCCTGGCAATCCCCTGTTTTCGCCCACGGCAGCGAGGCGCATATGGTCCCGATGGACAAAACGCTGCAGGACTTTGGCGCGGACGTGCAGTGGGACGATTACGCACAGATGTTCACCATTGCGAAAGACGGCGCCTTTGTGAAGGTCAAACCGGGCGCTAAAACCGCCATCGTCAACGGCAAAACCCTCACGCTTGAGGTGCCGGTGGTGATGAAAGGCAACAAGGCCTTTATCTCTGACGGCTTCATCAACGATGTTTTCCAGTCCGGTCTTGACCAGACTTTCCAGGTGGAAAAACGCCCTCACCCGTTAAACGCGCTGACGGCGGACGAAATTAAGCAGGCCGTTGAGATTGTCAAAGCCTCGGCGGATTTTAAGCCGAATACCCGCTTCACCCAGATTGCCCTTGCCGAGCCCGAGAAAGCCAAAGTGTGGGACTTTGTGCTCAACGGCACCGCAGTGGACGCGCCTCGCCAGGCGAAGATCGTGATGCTCGATGGAAAGCACGTTATCGAAAGCCTGGTGGACCTGAAGGATAAAAAAATCCTGCGCTGGGAGCCGGTGAAAGACGCGCACGGCATGGTGCTGCTGGATGATTTCACCGCGGTACAGCAGATTATCAACGACAGCACGGAGTTTGCCGAGGTGCTTAAAAAGCACGGCATCACCGACCCGAAAAAAGTGATTACCACGCCGCTGACCGTCGGCTATTTCGACGGTAAAGATGGCCTGAAGCAGGAAGATCGCCTGCTGAAGGTGGTGAGCTATCTCGACGTCGGTGACGGCAACTACTGGGCGCACCCGATTGAAAACCTGGTGGCCGTGGTGGATCTTGAGCAGAAGAAAATCCAGAAGATTGAGGAAGGCGCCGTTGTTCCGGTTCCGATGACGCCGCGCCCCTACGATGGCCGCGACCGTATAGAGACGCCGAAAAAACCGCTCGAGATTGTTGAGCCGGAAGGCAAGAACTACACCATTACCGGCGATATGGTGCACTGGCAGAACTGGGATTTTCACCTGAGCCTGGACTCCCGCGTGGGACCGATGATTTCGACCGTGACGTATAACGACAGCGGCAAAAAGCGTCAGGTGATGTATCAGGGGTCGCTGGGCGGCATGATCGTCCCTTACGGCGATCCGGACGTGGGCTGGTACTTTAAGGCCTATCTGGACTCCGGCGACTACGGCATGGGCACCCTGACCTCGCCGCTGGTGCGCGGGAAAGACGTGCCGTCCAACGCCGTGATGCTCAATGAAACCATCCCGGACTACACCGGCGCGCCGATGGAGATCCCGCGCGCGATCGCCATTTTCGAACGCTACGCGGGGCCGGAATACAAGCATCAGGAGATGGGCCAGCCAAACGTCAGCGCCGAGCGCCGCGAGCTGGTGGTGCGCTGGGTGAGTACCGTGGGCAACTACGATTACATCTTCGACTGGGTGTTCCATGAGAACGGCACCATCGGCATTGATGCCGGCGCGACGGGTATCGAAGCGGTGAAAGGCGTGCAGGCGAAAACCATGCACGACGCCACCGCCAAGGACGACACCAAATACGGCACGCTCATCGATCACAACATCGTGGGCACCACGCACCAGCACATCTATAACTTCCGTCTTGATATGGACGTGGACGGCATTAACAACAAGCTGGTGGCAATGGATCCGGAAGTGAAGCCGAATACCGCCGGAGGCCCGCGCACCAGCACCATGCAAATTAACCAGTACGATATTGATACCGAGCAGCAGGCGGCGCAGAAGTTCGACCCGGGCACCATTCGCCTGCTGAGCAACACGAGTAAAGAGAACCGCATGGGCAACCCGGTCTCATACCAGATTATCCCTTACGCGGGCGGTACGCACCCGGTGGCGACCGGCGCGAAATTTGCCCCGGACGAGTGGATCTACCATCGCCTGAGCTTTATGGATAAACAGCTGTGGGTGACCCGCTACCATCCGGATGAGCGGTATCCGGAAGGGAAATTCCCGAATCGTTCCATCCATGACACCGGCCTGGGACAGTACAGCAAAGATAACGAGTCGCTCAACGACCAGGACGACGTCGTCTGGATGACCACCGGCACCACCCACGTGGCGCGGGCCGAAGAGTGGCCGATTATGCCGACGGAATGGGTACATACCCTGCTTAAACCGTGGAACTTCTTCGACGAGACGCCAACGCTCGGGAAGAAAAAAGAGGATAAATAACCACCCGCCGGGCAATTGCCCGGTTTTTTTTGCCTCTGCATTTGAGCTTCGTCCGGGCTTGCTTATAGTTACTGATATCCCACCTGCATGATTTATCCCCCGGACGGGAAAGGGCTTTATGGAAAAAAGAAAAAAACCGACGCTTGAACGGGCAACCTGGCCCACGCGCCAGGCCATGGTGATGCATGGGCTGGCGATGAACCTGCCGTGGCTGGCGTTCGTGAATATCAGCTTCGCGGTGATGATTCTGCTGCGACACGTACTGCTTAATACCAGCGATCCCCTTTATCCCCATTCGCCGCAGCTGACGAAAATGGTCGATGCCTCCATGCTCGGCATTATCATCCTCTCAGCTGCGCTGATGCTCATGGCCTGGCGACGCATCGCCGGCATCAGCGTGGTGCTGTTTATCTGCAGCGCCATCTGGTCGGTCTCCTGCTTCTGGTTTATCACCCAGCTGCTGCTCCCGCACGTCTGGCCGCTGTGCGTCATTTTATTACTCGCGGGCTTAACGGCGCTCTATTTTTACCCTGAGGGGCTGCTCGCTTTTGTGCTCCCGCTCTGGATCACCCTGCCGATAGCAAACTGGATCCTGAATGATGGCCTCAACCTTCACTTCATTATTATCTGGAGCGTCTTTACGCTGATCCTGATCTGCGGGCGTTTTATCCTGCTGAGCTGGTTTGACGAAGCCTGGCGACGTAACCAGCAAAATCAGCTGCTGATATCGCGGCTGGATGCGCTGGCGCATCAGGACCCGCTAACCAAAACCGCCAACCGCCGGAAGATGGAGGTGGTGCTGGAGAACGCGGTTGAGCAGAAAAAAACCTTCTCGGTGATTATGCTGGATATCGACTACTTCAAGCGCTACAACGACACCTACGGGCACCAGGCGGGCGACGACTGTCTGACCCGCGTGGCGCGCGTGCTGAAGCAGTCGGTGCGAACGCCTGACGATGTGGTATCGCGCTACGGCGGCGAGGAGTTCGTGGTCATCCTCTTCAATTGCCCGGTAAACATCGCTGAAAAGGTTGCCCTGCGCATTCAGGACGGGCTGCGCGCCGAAGCCATACCGCACGGCGCCTCGACGGTCAGCGACCATGTTACCGTGAGCATGGGCATAGCGAGCATGGCGGAGGGGCTAGCGGGCACCGAGATTATCGCCCGCGCCGATGCGGCGCTGTACCGGGCGAAAGAGGCCGGGCGGGATCGGTGGTCGCGGTAGGCGAAGCCGGGTGGCGCTGCGCTTACCCGGCCTACGGTTCGTGCCGTTGTAGGCCGGGTAAGGCGTAGCCGCCACCCGGCTTGTTTTTTAATACCGCACGCAAACCGACTTGGTTTCACACCAGCCGTCCAGCCAGTCCGGGCCAAAGTCGCGACCGGTGCCGGACTGCTTCATGCCGCCGAACGGCAGGTTGGCGTCGATCAGCGTATGGCTGTTCACCCAGACGGTGCCCGCCTGCAGCCGGTCGGTGTACTCCAGCGCCTTGCTGATGTTCTGCGTCCAGACGCTGGCGGTCAGGCCGTATTCGGTGTCGTTTGCCAGCTGGAGCGCCTCTTCGCCGTCGGCGACGCGCACCAGGTTGACCACCGGGCCAAACACCTCTTCGCGGGTTAAACGCAGCGAGGCGTCCGGGTTCACTACCAGCGTAGGCGAGACGTAATAGCCTTTGCCTTCTGGCCCCCGGTTACCGACGAGCAGCTCCGCGTGGCGCGAGGTCGCTTCATCAAGGAAGGCCTGCACCTTATCGCAGTGCGCGCGCGACACCAGCGGGTTGATAAACGCCTCCGGCGACATGCCCGGCCCGACGCTCAGGGATTTCACCGCCTGCTCAAACCCGCTGACCAGCGTGTCAAACAGCGGCGCTTCAATATAGATACGGGAACTCGCCGCGCACACCTGCCCCTGGTTCAGGAAGCTGCCGGTCATCAGGCCTTCGATCACCCATGCCGGGTCCGCGTCTTTCAGAACGATAGCCGGGTTTTTCCCACCCAGCTCCAGGGTCACCCCGGTGAGCGTGTCAGCCGCCGCGCGGGCGATTTGCTTGCCCGTTGCCGTTGAGCCGGTGAAGCTCACCTTGGCAATATGCGGATGCGAGGTCAGCGCCGCGCCACACACCGCGCCGCTCCCGGTCACCACGTTGAATACCCCGTCCGGAATGCCCGCTTCGCTGGCCAGCTCCGCCACGCGCAGCATGGTCAGCGGCGTGGTTTCTGACGGCTTGATGACAATCGAGCAGCCAGCCGCCAGGGCGGGCATCACCTTCCACATGCCGATCATCAGCGGGAAGTTCCAGGGCACAATCCCGGCCACCACGCCAACCGGCTCCTTGCGCGTCCACGCCTGATAGCGGGCGCCCTGCGGCAGAGGAATAGAGAGGTCGAGGGTTTTGCCTGCAATTTTGGTGGTCAGCCCGGCGGTATAGCGCATCCAGTTCAGCGTGCAGCCCACCTCAAAGGCCCGGGAAATGTTGATGGATTTGCCCTGCTCCAGGGTTTCAAGCTGGGCCAGCTCCTCGCTATGCTGTTCAACCAGATCGGCGAAATGGAGCAGGATCCGCTCGCGCTCTGCCGGGAGTTTTCCGGCCCAGCTGCGGGCGACAAACGCGCGCCAGCCGGACATCACCGCGCGGTCGACGTCGTCGACGCTGGCGTCGGCGGTCGAGGCAATGACCTCGCCCGTGGCCGGGTTGTAGACGTTCAGCCTTTTTTCACTGTCCGACGCGGCCTGACGCCCTTCAATCCACAGGCCATGCTGTCGGTCTAAAAACTGTTGTACGGCAGGCTGAATGGCCACCTGTGATGCAGACATAGGATACTCCTTCGTTATTCTTCTCAGGGTGTTTATCCAGTCTATGTGGGGTTTTACGTTCTCGCTTTTGTCTCTGTGACATTCGCTTTGCCACCTGTGACAGGCTCCGCAAATCGCGATAATTGCCGCTTATATCGCTGTTACCGGTGAGCGTTCTTTCCTATAGTCAGCCTCATAGCTCTGACAAAATGCAACACAAATGCAACAATGCGAAAACGTTGACGGTGCAGTGAGAGAAGCGATGGCGTGTGCAAGCGAGCAGGAACAGTATCAGCAGTGGCTGGCGCAAATTAATCAGGTTTGCGGGCGGTTTAACGCGCAGCCCACGGAGGGGAAATTCTTCGGCGAGCTGGAGACCAGCTATGCGCGCAGCCTGAAGCTCAGTACCGTCACCGCCGGCGGCGTAAATCTGTTCCGCTCCCGTCAGGAGATCGCCCAGAGTCATGATGCCTGGTTCTACACCGTGTTCCAGCTTGAAGGCAGCGCGGAAATTGAGCAGGAGGATCGTCGCGCGGTACTGAGAACCGGTGATATCACGCTGATTGACGCATCGCGCCCCTGCTCGATTAACTGGCGGGAAAAATCCCGCCAGATTTCGCTGCTGGTTCCCCGTCAGATTATTGAGCAGCAGTGTCGTTTTCAGGAGATAAGCTGCGCGACCGCCCTTTCCCGCACCTTGCCCACGGTCCAGCTGAGCCATCGCCTGCTGATGGAGAGCATGAGCAATGCCGACCTGAGCGACCGGGAGAGTGAAGCGGCGCTTGAGGCGATGATCTGCCTGCTGCGCCCCGCTTTTCAGCAGCGCGACGTGATTCAGCCGCGCAAGGAGCGTCAATTCCAGCAGGTCGTGGCGCTGATTGACGACCATATTCAGTCTGAATCGCTGCGCCCGGAATGGATTGCCGCCGAGAGCGGGATGTCCGTGCGCAGCCTCTACCGCATGTTTGCCGAAAAGGGGCTGGTGGTGGCGCAGTACATCAAAAACCGTCGGCTGGATTTGTGTGCGCAGGTGCTGCGCGCTGCCGGGGATGATGAAAAGCTGGCGGGCATTGGCTACAGCTGGGGGTTCACCGACCATAGCCATTTCTCAACGGCGTTTAAGCAGCGTTTTGGCGTCTCGCCGGGGGAATACCGCAGGCGCTACCGCTAGCTATTTTTTCAGCCATTTGCCGTTAATCCCCTTCACGTATTCGCCCGGCTGCGCGCGGGCAACCAGCTTTTGACCCGCCATTTTGGCCACTTCATCAACCGGCAAATTATTGCTGTCGGCCAGCTTCTGATAGCTCTCCGTGCGCGCCGCGTTGATGCGATTGACCAGCGCCAGCGTTTCCGCATCCTGTTGGATCGGAGCAAGATAACCGCTGAGGGTTTCCCCCACGCGCCCCTGCGCCCGGGCATCGCTTAAGGTCAGCGTAGCCGCCTGCACGTTCATCCCCAGCGCCAGTAAAATCAGAGCTAATCGTTTCATGGCATCCTCAGAACAGATCGCTGCGCGATTTCAGCAGGGTTTCAACGTCTTTATCGACCTTAATATGGATCTCATGTTCGATTTTGACATTCATATTGATGGTAATCGGCTCCTTTGGCGCAGCGACTTCGATACGCGGCGTACAGCCGGTCAGTAGCGCGGCAGCGGCAACGGTGAGCGCACCAGCCATCTTTTTCATTGTTGTTCCTCACTTTCCTTGCCGGTCGAACTGCGGGGAGCAGGTATCGCCGCGTGTTGCTCAAACCAGGTTTGCAGGTTGTCCCCAAAACGCAGGCTGCGCCAGAGGGTAAACACATTTTCGTCATGGGTGTAGTTCAGGTTGACGGAGCTGCTTTTGCCATCCACCCGGCTGGTCCCCTTGATGGTCGCCTGCATGGTTAATTCACCCAGGTTATCTAAATTGATTCTCGTCCACGAACGCGAAATTTCCATATAGCGGAGCCAGTTAATCGCCGCGCCCGCCACCATATTATCTTCCACGATGGCGTCCGCGGTATCTTTGTCGATGCGCAGCGTCATGGGCCCCGGGTTGGTCAGCCAGCCATCCTTGATGATCCATTTTTCATTATCCAGCCAGAACGGCAGCGCTCCGCTCACCGGGCCTGACATGGCAAACTGTTTCGGGTTAACGGCGCTTATCAGCTCGCTTGTGGAGATATTGTCCACGCGCAGCAGGGCCGGATCGTGCTGCGGCATCCGCAACTGCTGCATGGTGATTTTCCCGCCCAGGGTTTCTACCTTCACGTTGGTGAGCAGCAGCGGATTGTCCTCCGTCCAGGGATAATCGCCCTGTAAATCCGCGGTAATGTTGCGCGCGGTCACCAGGTTGACCACTTCGCCGATGCGCAGCGTGACCGGACCGCGCGTGCCGAGAGACCAGGTGCCCTCGCTGAAGCGGAACGGCAGCACAAAATCGACGCCGTTAATCTGGTTATCCGGCATCCAGGCGCTGCCGGATTTCAGCACGCCGTGCCCGCCCGCCTCAAAGCCCTGATCGGCCGCCGCCGAGAAGGCGACCTGGGCATAAAGCTCCCCGTCGCGCAGCGTCATTTTCCAGTCCGGCGGGATCAGAGGCTGGAAGACGGTGAGCGACTGTTTTGGCCACCAGGCCTGCCCGCGAAGACGTTCGCCGTCCCAGCGGCCGTTCACCTGCACCGGGCCGATGCTGTCCGCATGGAGATCGCCCTTAAACTGGAACACCGTCGGGTCGGTGCCGTCGACGCTAAAGGTCAGGACCGAGGGCGGCAATACGCTGCCGCCGGAGAAGCGGGTTTGCCCGGCATTCAGCGACAGCGCGCCGCTGAAGGTGGGTTTCTCGGGGTCACGGAACCAGCGCACCGGTTTTTCCAGCGCCAGGCGCGGCTTGCTGACCTCCATCGTGCCGTACTGCAGCTTGTCAAAACCGGTGGAGAGCGCCGTCAGCTCAATAAGGTTGTCGCGCCACTCGCCTTTCCCGGCAACATCCCAGCGGGCATGCATCGGCGTAAACCCGCCTTTCCCCCAGTAGCGCCACTGCCACAGGCCGCTGTCGGGTAAAAAGTCGCTGGCCTGGCCGTCCAGGTGGAGTTCAAAATCGCCCATCTCGTTCTCGTGGGCGCGCAAAATCGCCTGCAGGCGGCCGTCCACGCCCTTCTGGGTGAGCTTCACGCCCGCCAGCGGCCAGCGGATTTCATCGATATCGAGCGAGTTAATGATCCGCCCGCGCGAGCGAAGCAGCGCGCCCGGCTCAAAGGCCAGCTGCGGGTCATACAGGCTGCCGGTTAGCGTTGCGGGCAGTTTGGCGTAAAGAATAAGATCGTTTTGCTTCGCCTCGCCGCTGAGGTGCAGGGGCATGTCGCTGTTTTCCATGCTGAGCCTGCCGGGCCCAATATTCAGTACCGCGTTGCCTTTCCCCGCATCGCCCTGCGTCAACACGTTCAGTCGTCCGGTCAGGGTGGTTTTCTCCAGCCCCTGCTGCCAGTTGTCGGCGCGAAGGGACACCCGCCCGCTCAGCGGCATCCCCGAGAGATCCCAGTTCCAGCGCCCGTCGCTGATGTTCAGCTGCTCCGCCGCGATCTGCCACGGCAGGTCGAGCAGCGGATCGGGGTTGTCCCGCGCCATCACTACCAGCTGTCCCTGATTGCCTTCCCAGTCCAGATCGGCATCGACCAGAGACGTCAACTGTGGCACGTTAAAGGTCGCCACCGCGTGGCCTTTCACCGGCACGCCGTCCGGCACCAGCGGCAGGGTAAACTCGCCCACCAGCTTAACGGGCTGAGGCTGGTCGGGGAGCTGTACATCGAACTGGCTGACCGAGAGCGTCTGGCCGCGAAGCGTGCCTTTGATGCTGACCTGTTCGCCTTTATAGGCGATCTCCTGCATGGACGGGGTCAGCGACGCCTTAAGCTCGCCCTGCCACTGCTGCCAGGGCGACAGCGTCAGACGGTGAACCGTGAGCCAGGTATTGGGTAACACCGCCTGCCACTGCGCCAGCGTTTTGGGGGCGACCGTTGAGGGCGCTGACTGGGGAATTTTGCTGAGGCAGACGGCGTTAAGATCCAGCGCGCCGATATCCAGCTGCCAGCGGCTTGGATGTGACAGCGTCACGTTCTCGATGCGGGCAATCTCGCACTCTTCAACCAGGTAGCGGAGATCGGGGATTTTCAGCGCGTGGCGGGTAAGCTTCGGACTCTCTTCAAACGCGATGCGCGTCCCGACGGGAAGCCAGATCCCGGCGAGCGTCGGCACCCACTGGGCGAGCGTCATCAGCAGCGTCAGCGGCAATAAAATGAACAGCAGTAAAAGCGCAAGTGCGGCTTTGTATTTACCCTTCATGGGCAGTTAATATCCTGATTTAACGAAAGAATTAAGCCGACAGTGCCGATCATTGTCGCATGTTTAGCCAGTCAGTTGAAGGAAATGCCATTTTTAAGGATAGATGCTCTAGAATAATTCATAGAACTTATTGAATTCAATAATATTTTAGAAATTGTAAGATAATTTTAATCATGCTAACGTGAATGCAAAATCACTGGAGAAAGTCTTATGAAACTCGCGGTATACAGCACAAAGCAGTACGACAAAAAGTATCTGCAACATGTAAACGAGGCTAACGGGTTTGAACTTGAATTTTTCGACTTTCTGCTGTCCGAAAAAACCGCCAAAACGGCGCACGGCTGTGAAGGCGTCTGCATTTTTGTTAACGACGACGGCAGTCGCCCGGTGCTGGAAGAGTTGAAAAAACACGGGGTGAAGTACATCGCCCTGCGCTGCGCGGGCTTTAATAACGTGGACCTCGACGCGGCGAAAGAGCTGGGTCTGAAGGTGGTGCGCGTTCCGGCCTACTCCCCTGAAGCGGTCGCGGAACATGCGATCGGCATGATGATGTCCCTCAACCGTCGTATTCACCGCGCTTATCAGCGCACCCGTGACGCCAATTTCTCCCTAGAAGGGCTGACCGGTTTTACCATGTACGGCAAAACCGCAGGGGTGATCGGCACCGGTAAAATTGGCGTGGCGGCACTGCGCATCCTGAAAGGCTTCGGCATGCGTCTGCTGGCGTTCGATCCGTACCCAAGCGCCGCAGCGCTGGAACTGGGCGTGGAATACGTTGACCTGCCGACCCTGCTCTCGCAGTCTGACGTGATCTCCCTGCACTGCCCGCTGACGCCGGAAAACTACCACCTGCTTAACCAGGCGGCGTTTGACCAGATGAAAGACGGCGTCATGATCATCAACACCAGCCGCGGCGGGCTGGTTGACTCTCAGGCCGCTATCGAAGCGCTGAAAACCCAGAAAATTGGCGCGCTGGGCATGGACGTGTACGAGAACGAACGCGATCTGTTCTTTGAAGACAAGTCTAACGACGTGATTCAGGACGACGTGTTCCGCCGCCTGTCTGCCTGCCATAACGTGCTGTTTACCGGCCACCAGGCGTTCTTGACGGCGGAAGCGCTGATCAGCATTTCAGAAACCACGCTGGGTAACCTGCAGCAGCTGGAAAAGGGTGAAACCTGCCCTAACGAACTGGCTTAACCCCCACGCCGGGTGGCGTCTATACCTCGCCCGGCGCGTTTGTTTCCCAGCTGCGATGCGCAACGCGCCACCAGATCAGGACGGCCGCCAGCGCAATCGCGCTCAGAACGCTGAATGCCGTCGCAAAGGAGTAATGCCCGGCAATCGTGCCGGTTAACGCCGGGCTCAAGGATGCCCCAACCCCCTGCATCAGCATCACCACACTCTGCCCGGCATTGACGTGGCCGCTTCCGCGCAACAGCACCACGATAAATGAGGGAACCACAACGCCCAGGATCCCCGCGGCCAGGCCGTCAAGAATCTGTACCGGGATCATCATTAACGGTGCGTCCGTAGAGGCAGCCAGCGCCGCGCGCACCGGCATCACCAGCAGGGCCAGCATAATCAGGCGCCAGTAGCCGTAGCGGTCTATTCGGTGGGCAACCCAGAGGGCGACGGGGATCATCACGGCCTGCGAGATGATGACGGTGCCTGCCGCATACAGGCCGGGGTTGATCGCGGCGGGCGCCGAGGCCACCCTCATGCTCAGCATCGGCAGCAGCGCGGCGTTCGCCAGGTGGAACAGCAGCAGCGTCAGCCCGGTCACAAACAGCGCCCGGTTTTTAATCAGCACGGTAAAGCCGGGAACCGGAGCGCTCCTCGAGGAGGAAAGCCCTCGCGCCGCGTCGTTATCGATATCCCGGTTGCGTATGGCAAGCAAAGCGCACAGCGTGAGCAGCGTGGTGCAGGTCATCAGCAGGAAAATGCCCCCGACGCCCCAGTACCAGGCAATGCCGCCCGCTAGCAGTGCGGTGACGAAATTGCCGCCGTGATTGAACGCCTCGTTTTTACCCATCTGCGCGCTGAACCCGCCCTGGCCGGTCAGGCCCAGCGTAATCCCCGCGATCAGCGGACCGACAAACGCCGCGCAGATACCCGTAACCATCTGCGAGACGGCGACAACGCTGGTCTGCTGGCTAAACCAGAGCAGCAGCGTGCTCAGCGTGATCAACATGCACAGCAGCGCCAGCACCGCGCGTTTGTTCCGGGAAGTGTCGGTGATGACCCCCGCAGGTAGCGTAGCCAGCAGTCCCGCCAGCCCACCTGCCGTCATCAGGATGCCGATATCATCCGGGGTCCAGCGGCGTTCGGTCAGAAAAATACCGAGAAAAGGCCCGAGCCCGTCGCGAACATCCGCGATAAAAAAACTGGTCAGGCATAATGCCCGCAGCGAACGAAGAGACATACTTCCTGCCTGTAAGGTATCCGGCTCGCGTTCTGCGACGACCCGCAGCCAGACGATCGCACAATAAAATTAAAGATGCAGTTTAGCGGTGCTTTTTGAAAATCAAATGACGACTTGAGAGGGATTAACGTGGGAGGCTACATGTCACACCATCCCCCCACGAGCTGCAGCAAAATGTGAATAGCCGCTGGAATCATCAGCAGAACGAGTAAAACCGTCATTACGGCAATCACCATTGGAAACTCCATTATAAATTTTTCATCCTACGAAATCGTAGACCGTATTTTTTTATTGTCACTGGCGCACGGCTATTTTTCTCTCTATTAACGGGGACGTCCTTTTAATGATGCGTCCCCGTTAAGGTGCGATTAATATGCGTGTTTAAAACGCTGGAGCGTTACCGTAAAACTGTGCTTTTGCTGCTCAAATCGCAAAGTTTTCCGTCATTTGCTTCAGAGATCTTGACTGCTCGGTCAGGGCCTGTGATGCCGCAGCGGACTGCTCGACAAGCGCCGCATTCCCCTGCGTCACGCCATCCATCTGGGTGACGGCTGTGCTGATTTGCATGATGCCCTGCATTTGCTCAACCGAGGCCATGGAAAGGCTATCCATCGTTTCTGCCAGCGTAGCCACGTTGCTGGCGGCGCGTAAAATCGTCTCAGCCGTTCTGGATGCGACCGACACACCGTTTTCGACATCCTCAACCGCATGCTCAATCAGGGCCCCAATTTCTTTTGACGCCGTTGCGCTGCGCTGAGCGAGACTCCTGACTTCTGTCGCCACCACGGCGAAGCCGCGGCCATGCTCACCGGCACGAGCCGCCTCAACCGCTGCGTTAAGCGCCAGGATATTTGTCTGGAAAGCAATACCTTCAATAACGCTGGTGATTTCTTTAATCTTCAGGGCATTAGCCGAAATGTTTTGCATCGTTTCGCTCATCTCACCCACGGCAGATTCCCCTTCGCGAGCCAGTGCCTCAGTCTTTCTCGCAGACGTTGCCGTGTGCTCTGCGACCTCGGTGTTGTTTCGAACGGTCATCGTCAGTTGTTCCATGCTGGCGGCAGTCTGCTGCAACGCGGCCGCCTGTTCTTCGGTACGAGACGATAGCTCCATATTACCCTGCTCAATCTCCCCGGCGGCGAGATCAACCGACGCGGCAGCCTCTTTGATTTCAGTGACGAGCGTTTTCAACTGGGTCTGCATATTGTCCAGCGCCGAAAGCAGCGTGCCCGTTTCATCCCTACGGGTAATATGTATGGTTGAGGTGAGATTGCCCGCAGCGATAGTATTCGCCGTATTTACGGCCTGCTTTAGCGGTCGGAGAATACTGCGTGAAAGAAGTATGCCCGTCAGCAGCGCGGTGATAACCGCAGCAATCATTCCCAGGACAATCATCATTCGCGTTCGGAAGCGTTCTTCAGCCAGTCGGGTTTGACGTTCAGCCATGATGCTGTACTCATCCCTCAACGCTTGCTGAATAACGCCCCGCATGGCGTCCATTTGGGCTTTTCCGGTATTGCGCTGAACATTATTGATAAACGCATCCATATTCTCGCCCCCGCGGGATACGCTCTCCCTGCGCTGGATTAACGGCAGCGCAAATGATCTTTTCCATTCCTCTTCAAGCGTGGAAAGTGAAGTTAATTTCTGCTGCTGCGACGGGTTATCACGCGTAAGCTCGGCAATTTCCTCTACTTTGCTTTTAAACCTCTCATCACCCTGCGTGAAGGGCTCGAGAACGTCCCGGTTGCCGGTGAGCGCAAAACCCCGAATACCTGTTTCCATGTTGATCAGGGTTTCGGTGACTGAGCGAAGATTATCGACCACTTTATAGCTATGGACGTTGAGCTTGCTTACGGCCGTCACTTTGTCAAAGCTCAAATAGAGCAATCCGCAGACGACGGACATTAAAACCACAATTGCGCCAAATGCTATGGTAAGCCGGGTGCCGATGTTGAGATTTTTAAACATTACTCTTCCTTAATAATTAGCATAGGTTCATCTTCTGGAGATGAATTTTAATAACGGCTTATTTTTTGTGGTTAATGGATTAAGAAATCCATCATGCCCACACCCATGCTAATCGGCAGAGAAAATTAATACTTTAGGCACAATTAAATTATATTTATCATCCAATTAGGATAATTCTTATATGTTATTCATGCACCTATTTACAGCAAATTAAATAATAAAATAAACTTGCAGACATAATAAATTTGAGATTTACGAAAACCGGAAAAATTAGGCGTATTTTATTTATAGAAATTTCAAAAGATTAACAAATGTAAATTAAGTTCATTTATTGACCAGTCCAGGCTTAGGCTGTTTTGATAAAAACCGGGCGCGCTGCCCGGTTGTTCTTCCAGCCTGAACGCTTCCTACGCGCTCAACCCGCGATTCTCCAGCATCGGTTCGATCCTCGGATCGTGCCCGCGCCACTGGCGATACAGCTCGGCTAAATCCGTGCTGTTACCGCGGGACAAAATCGCCTCGCGAAATGCCTGCCCGTTTTCCCGCGTCAGGCCGCCCCGTTCGACAAACCACTGATAGCCGTCGTCTGCCAGCATCTGCGTCCAAAGGTAGGCGTAATAGCCCGCCGCGTAGCCGCCGCCGAAGATATGGGCAAAGTAGCTGCTGCGGTAGCGCGGCGGTACGGCGGGCAGATCCAGCCCCTCTTTTTGCAACGCTGCCGTTTCAAAGGCCTCAACGTCCGATACGGCTTCACTGATGGCGTGCCAGTTCATGTCCAGCAGCGCGGCTCCCAGCAGCTCCGTCATGTCATAACCCTTGTTGAAATGGGTCGCGTTGAGCATGCTTTCCCGCAGGGCGTCCGGCATCGGCTCACCGGTTTCGTAATGGCGCGCGTAGTGGGTAAACACCTGCGGATGGCTGGCCCAGTGCTCGTTAATTTGCGACGGGAACTCAACGAAATCACGCGGCGTATTGGTGCCGGAAAGCGTGGCGAAGCGCTGGCTGGCAAACAGGCCGTGCAGCGTATGGCCAAACTCGTGGAACAGGGTTATCACGTCATCCCACGAGAGAAGCGCAACGCCGCCGTTAGCCGGTTTTTGGTAGTTACAGACGTTGTAAATCACCGGGCGGGCAGCAAACTCGAAGGATTGCTCAATGAAATTCCCCATCCAGGCGCCGCCCTGCTTGGAATCACGGGCAAAGAAGTCGCCGTAAAAGAGCGCCATGCCCTCACCGGTGTGGTCGAAAATTTCCCATACGCGGACGTCCGGGTGATAGACGGGGATATCGAAGCGCTCCACAAAGCGGATGCCAAACAGCTGGCTTGCGGCCCAGAATACGCCATCCTGCAGCACGGTATTGAGCGCAAAATAGGGTCTGATTTGTGATTCATCAAGCGCATATTTTGCCTGACGCACGCGCTCGGCATAAAAGGCCCAGTCCCAGGCCTGCGCGGTGAAGCCGCCCTGCTCGTCGTCAATCACGTTCTGAATGTCGGCCAGCTCGCGTTCCGCACGGGCGCGGGCGGCGGGCACGATGCCGCGCATAAATTCCAGCGCGGCGGCAGGCGTTTTCGCCATCTGATCGGCGATACTCCAGCTGGCGTAGTCCTTAAAGCCCAGCAGGCGAGCCTGTCGCGCGCGCAGCGCCGTCAGGCGAAGGATCGGCGCACGGGTGTCGTTTTCGTCCCCTTTCTGGGTGCGCGTCCAGCCCGCGTTGAACAGGTTTTCGCGGGTCTGACGATTGCGCAGCGCGGAAAGCGCGGGCTGCTGAGTCGTGTTCAGAAGCGGGATCAGCCAGCGGTCGTTTAGCCCTCTCTCCGCGGCGGCCTGCGCCGCGTCGGCAATCTCGCTGGCGCTGAGCCCGTCAAGCTGGTGCGCGTAATCCACCACCAGCCCACCCGTCTTATCGGCAGCCAGCAGACGCTGATTAAACTGGCTGGTCAGGGTCGCCGCCTCGGTGTTCAGCGTCTTCAGCTCGGCTTTTTCGGTCTCATTCAGACGCGCACCGGCCAGAATAAACCGCTGATACGTCTCGTCGACCAGCCGCCGGGATTCGGCATCCAGCGCGGCGCGGTCCTGCCAGACGCTCTCCACGCGGGCGAACAGCACGTCATTCAGCCAGATATCGTTCGCCAGCGCGGCAAGCTCGGTGGAGAGCTGCTCCTCCAGCGCCTGTAAATACGGATTGGTGTGCGCGGAGGTCATGGCGAAGAACACGCTGCTGACGCGCGCGAGCATGGCGCCGCTTTTCTCCAGCGCCAGCACGGTGTTGGTAAAGTCAGGCGCAGCGGTCTGAGAAACGATCGCGTCAATGTCCGCCCGCTTCTGGCGAAGCGCCTCATCGAACGCCGGGCGATAGTGGCTATCGTTGATCTCATCAAAATGGGGGGCCTGGTAAGGCAGCAGGCTGATGTCAAAAAAGGGATTCGTGGCCGTCATCTTTCACTCCTGAGTACGGGTATCCTCCCAGAGTAGGCCAGGCCGCCATCGCCTGCAACGCCGTCATACAAATGTTGCCTTAACGCACCCTCTGCAGCCGTGCTATGGTAGTACAACACAAAAAGCGTTGAGGAACAGTGAGATGATTATTTTAGTTACCGGGGCAACGGCAGGTTTTGGTGAAAGCATCACGCGTCGCTTCGTCGCCAACGGGCACAAGGTTATTGCGACCGGCCGTCGTCAGGAGCGCCTGCAGGAGCTGAAGGACGAACTGGGTGACAGCATCCTGACCGCGCAGCTGGACGTACGTAACCGCGCGGCCATTGAAGAGATGATTGCCAACCTGCCCGCCGAGTGGCGCGCCATCGACGTGCTGGTCAACAATGCCGGTCTGGCGCTGGGCATGGAGCCTGCGCACAAAGCCAGCGTTGAAGACTGGGAAAACATGATCGACACCAACAACAAGGGGCTGGTCTATATGACCCGTGCGGTGCTGCCGGGCATGGTGGAGCGCAACTGCGGCCACATTATCAATATCGGTTCTACCGCCGGAAGCTGGCCTTACGCGGGCGGTAACGTTTATGGCGCAACCAAGGCGTTTGTGCGTCAGTTCAGCCTTAACCTGCGCACTGACCTGCACGGCACCGCCATTCGCGTCACCGACATCGAGCCGGGCCTGGTGGGCGGCACCGAGTTTTCCAACGTGCGCTTCAAGGGCGATGACGCGAAAGCGGGTAAAACCTACGAAAATGCTAACGCGCTGACGCCGGAAGACGTTACCGAAACGGTCTGGTGGGTCGCGACGCTGCCAAAACACGTCAACATCAACACCGTAGAAATGATGCCAGTCAGCCAGAGTTTTGCCGGACTTAGCGTCCATCGTGGCTAGATCTGCCCTTCCCGGCCTGCGGGCCGGGTCTGTTTCGGCAGCTAAAAGAATGGTAGTATGTTCAGGCTAACTCTCTGAGAAATGACAACTCATGGCCGCTGAATCGCAACTCAATCCTACCCAGCCCGTAAACCAGCAAATTTATCGCATTTTGCGGCGTGATATTGTCCACTGCCTGATCCCACCCGGCACGCCGCTTTCTGAAAAAGAGGTGTCCGTGCGTTTTGACGTTTCCCGTCAGCCGGTGCGCGAAGCGTTTATCAAGCTTGCTGAAAACGGCCTGATCCAAATTCGCCCGCAGCGCGGCAGCTACGTGAACAAAATTTCGCTTTCTCAGGTACGCAACGGGTGTTTCGTTCGCCAGGCCATTGAATGCGCCGTCGCCCGCCGGGCCGCAACGCTTATCAATGACAACCAGTGTTACCTGCTGGAGCAGAACCTCCATCAGCAGCGCATTGCGATTTACCGCAAGCAGCTGAATGATTTCTTCCTGCTTGACGATGAGTTCCACCAGAAGCTGGCGCAAATTGCGGATTGTCAGCTGGCCTGGGACACTATCGAAAACATCAAGGCCACCATTGACCGCGTGCGCTATATGAGCCTCGATCACGTCTCCCCGCCGGAAATGCTGCTTCGACAGCATCACGATATTTTCAGCGCGCTGGAAAAACGCGACCCGGACGGCGTGGAAAAAGCGATGACGCTGCATCTGCAGGAAATTAGCGAATCCGTACAGCTGATTCGTCAGGAAAATAGCGAGTGGTTTAGCGAAGAGTAATATTGCGCCGCCCCCTTTCGGGCGCGGCGATGGGGTTAGCGAACAACCAACACCGGGATCGTGGCGTAGCGCAAAATAGATTCGGCATTTGATCCCAGCAGATGGGTGGAGATGCCCGGATTTTTCGACCCGATGACGATTGCGTCATATTCTCCTTCCTTGCTGAGACTGATAATTTCATCGCGGACGTTGCCAAAGCGAACCAGCGTGTCAATTTTCTCCGGCGAGATATCGAACAGCCTTTTTAACGCGTTCATTTTCTTGCCGGATTCCTCCGTCATATATTCTTCGAACTTTTTAATATCGGCGTTAAATCCGCGCAGCAGGGACCGGCTGCTGGCCGGCAGGATATTGACCAGGGTAATCGAGGCGCCCTCCGCCTTCGCAAGGTTTGCCGCGTGGCGAACCGCTTTGTCGCTCAAATCCATTTCAAACACGTCAACAGGCATCAAAATCTTCTTATACATAAGCCTGACTCCTTATTCCGATGAAAGGGTTATTTCCTGTACCCAGAATGGCACCTGGAATATAAACCAACCCTAAACGCTTCCCTGCTGAAACTATCAGTTAATGAAAATAACGGTCTGCTTTGTAAATTACCGTCCTGAACCGTCAGCACCGGAGGAAATAAAGAAAAAAGTGTGAGTTTGATCAAAAACAAAAACATGCGCCGCGGACAGGCGTATTTATATGCCCCGTGAACGGCAAAACCTGAAATAACGCCGTAACGAACAGGTTAGAGAGGAGAAAATACCATGATGACATACGACCGTAACCGCAATGCAATCACCACCGGCAGCCGCGTCATGATTAGCGGCACGGGTAAAACCGGCGTGATTAAAGCGATACACAGCGACGGGCTGGATGCCGCGCAGGTACGCCGCAGCAAAACGGTTGAAGTGGAAGGATGCGAAGGTAAGTTCGAGCCGATTGAGCTGATTCGCCTTGGTATGCACTAAACGGTGCGCAGACATGCCGCCGCGCACGGCGGCATGTGCTGAATCAGCGTTGAGAAACGTACTGCGCCACGGTCGCTTTCGCGCCCTTTTGCAGCAGCGTCACGTACGCCTTCATGACCGCATCAACAAAGCCTGCTTCACGCGGGAGTTCCTTGCCAAAGATGGCCTCAATGCCGAGCAGCGCCTTGACCCGGCTTTCCCCTTCCGCACTGCCCTTCACCGCCGCCTGGATCACCGCCAGCTGCGGGTCGCTCACGTCAATCGCGTTACCCTGCTCGTCCACGCCGCCGACATAGCGCATCCACCCTGCCACGCCCAGCGCCAGCAGCGGGAACGGCTTCTTGTGCACCATGTGCCAGCGCACGGAATCCAGCATGCGCTGCGGCAGCTTCTGGCTGCCGTCCATCGCGATCTGCCAGGTGCGGTGGCGCAGGGCCGGGTTGCTGTAGCGGGCAATCAGCAGATCGGCATAGCGGCCTAAATCGACGCCCTTCACTTTCAGCGTAGGCGCCTGCTCGTTGAGCATTAGCGCGTGCGCCGCGGCGCGATAGTTCGCATCTTCCATGCAGTCATTAATATGCTGATAACCGGCCAGATAACCGAGATACGCCAGGAAGGAGTGGCTGCCGTTGAGCATGCGCAGCTTCATCTCTTCAAACGGGATGACGTCTGACACCAGTTCGGCACCGGCCTTTTCCCACTCGGGACGCCCCGCCACAAAGCTGTCTTCGATGACCCACTGGCGGAACGGTTCGCAGGCGACTGCCGCCGGGTCGCGCACGCCGGTCAGCTTTTCGATTTTATCCAGCGTGTCGGGCGTCACCGCGGGTACGATGCGATCCACCATGGTTGACGGGAAGGTGACGTTAGCCTCGATCCAGTCCGCCAGCTCGCCGTCTACCGCCCGGGCATAGGAGCAGGTTACGTTGCGCATCACATGGCCGTTCTCCGGCATGTTATCGCAGGACATCACGCTAAACGCCGGCAGACCCGCCGCTTTGCGACGCGCCAGCGCTTCCACCACCACGCCCGGCGCGGATGTTGGCTGGTGCGGGTTTTGCAGGTCGGCGGCGATGAATGGATGATCGAGCATCAGTTGCCCGGTTGCGGGAGAATGGCAGTAGCCTTTTTCGGTGATGGTCAGTGAGACAATCGCCACCTGCGGTTCGCACATCGCGGCCAGCACGCTCTCCAGCCCGTCAACCTGCGCGTGCAGCGCCTTTTTGACCACGCCCACCACGCGGGACGTCCACGCGTCGGCAGACATCTCCGCCACGGTATAGAGGTTATCCTGCGCGTGCAGATCGGCAATCTGCTGTTCGCCGCCAATCAGGTTAACCTCGCAGTAGCCCCAGTCGCTGCCGTGTTCCGCGGCGAGAATGTCGGCATACACGGCCTGATGCGCGCGGTGAAATGCGCCAAAGCCTAAATGAACGATGCGTGCGTTAAGGCTGTTGCGATCGTACTGAGGCAGCGTCGCGTTGGCCTGTAATAAGGTATTTTCCATAATTATGACTCGTTAATTAGAAAGCGGTGGATCGCTGCCGCTTTGGGTAAAGCGGCAGCGCCTGCTGACTACACCAACTAGAATGGCAGTTGGGGTAAAAAATCACTGCCATCAACCATACTGATACTGCCGTTTGAGTTTTTGATTTATATTAACTTTTACGCATGTGGTGTGACATAAAGATAAAGTTGTGTGATAAGTCACGCAGGCTGTAAACCATCAGCGCCGCGTGGAGACCGCGCCGTAACCCACGCTCTCAACGGGTGCGGACTCAGCAGCGTCCTGCGCCGCGCTCAAATCACGGTCGCGCACTTCCGGCATCAGGATCGCCGATAACAGCCCAATCGTGGAATAGGCCACCAGCATGGCAACGATCGGCCACCAGGAGCCGGTCATATTGCAGAAGATCCCCGCCAGTACCGGACCAAAACCCACCGCCACCAGACCGCCTGCCTCTTTGGAAATCGCCATGCGGGTAAAGCGGTTTCGCGAGCCAAACATCTCCGCCATGGTGATATTTTCCAGCGCAAACAGCCCCAGTACGGCAAAATTATGGATAACGATGATGCAGAGCATGATCGTCCCCGGCGCATAGCTCTTATCGACGATGATCGACAGCATCGGATACGCGAGCACAATGGCGGAGATATTGAGGATGATGTACGGCAGACGGCGCCCCACTTTATCGGAAAGCCAGCCCAGCAGCGGGATGGAGATAAACCCGAGAATGGAGCTGATCATCAGCGCATCGGTAGGGATGGCCTTATCGAACAGCAGGGTCTGGACCAGATAGCCGGCAAGGAACGTCTGGATTAAACCCGAGTTGCCCGCCTGACCGAAACGCAGGCCGGTCGCCAGCCAGAAGGATTTGCTTTTCACCATTGAACCCAGCGAGGTGTCCGGCTGTACGGTTTGTGCATCGTTTACTTTCTCAAAGACCGGGCTCTCTTTCAGGTTCATACGCAGCCAGATGGCGAAGATCATCACCACCACGCTGGCGAGGAACGGCACGCGCCAGCCCCAGGCAATCAGCTCTTCACGGTCGAGAGCAAAGAACATCACCGCCCAGATCGCCGTTGCGCTCAGCGTCCCGCAGTTAGTGCCCATCGCCACCAGCGAGGAGATGATGCCGCGTTTTCCTTTCGGCGCGTACTCTGCCAGCATGGTCCCGGCCCCGGAGATCTCCGCCCCGGCGCCCAGGCCCTGAATAATACGCAGCGTCACCAGCAGAACCGGGGCAAAAATCCCGATCTGCGCGTAGGTCGGCAGGACGCCAATCAGCGTGGTGCAGATCCCCATCATGGTGATGGTGATAAACAGCACCTTCTTACGGCCAATGCTGTCGCCCATGCGACCAAAAATAAAGGCACCGACGATACGTGCGATATAGCCTGCGCCGTAGGTTCCCATCGCCAGGATCAGCGCCATCGCGGCCGACTGTTCCGGGAAGAAGATCTCGTGGAAGACCAGAGCGGCCCCCAGCGAGTAAAGCTGAAAGTCCATAAACTCCAGGGCGGTGCCCAGCCAGCCGGAAACGGCGGCTTTCACCAGATCGGAGGTGGTTCTTTGAGGTTGTGCTTGCGTCATAATGGCTATCTCTGAAGGTAAGATGCGTACCACATAGAGCCCGTCTGCGCGGGCTCTTAACCGCGTAATTGATTATTGGCCGAACGTGAGCAGAACCTTGCAGCACTGCCGCTGGTCTTTCTCAAACAGTTCAATGGCGTCCGTAACGTGGTGATAGTCAAAGGTATGGGTGATCAGTTTTTCCGGGTCGATCAGCCCTTTTTTCAGCCAGTCGATGACGACCGGGAATTTGTTGGCATTGAGGCGCGAGGAAAATATCGCCAGCTCTTTGCCGGTGATGCCCTGCTGAACGATCTGGCTCGGCTCGCTGGAGAAGCCCATCAGCACGATGCGCGCCGCCGGAGAGGCCAGGGTTATCGCTTCCTGCAAAATCGACGGATGGCAGGCGGCATCAATGATTAACGTCGGCTTAATGCCCTTTTCGTCCAGCGCGGCCTGCAGAGACTGCTCGCCGTTATTCAGCACCCAGTCCGCGCCGCTGCGCTGGGCCATTTTCAGGCGCTCATCGATGCGGTCAACCACGATAACCTGCTTCACCCGATAGACGCCTTTCAGCGCCTGCACGGTGACCAGCCCCATCGGGCCCGCACCGTAAATCAGCGCGACGTCCTGTTCAGTCGGATTCGCCTGCCCCGTCACGTTGGCGGCGATGGTGAAGGGCTCGATCATAACGGCGTGTTTATCCGGTATCGCATGCGGGATGGGCCAGGCGTTTTTTGCGGGCACGGTCGCGTATTCGCTAAAGCCGCCGTCGCGATGGACGCCCAGCACCACCAGCGAGGTACAGACGTTGGGCTTTCCGACGGAGCACGGGTAGCAGTGCCCGCAGCTGATCACCGGATCAACCGAGACGCGCTGGCCCAGTCGGGCAGCGTCAACGCCCTCGCCCACGGCATCAATCACGCCAAAAAACTCATGGCCAATCACGCGCGGATACTTTGCGAAGGGGTTATGGCCGCGGTAGATGTGGCTGTCCGACCCGCAGATCCCGGCCAGCCTAATCTTGACGCGGACTTCACCTGCGCCCGGCGTCGGGAGTGGCCGTTCCTCAATCACCAGTTCGTTCGGCTGTTGAATCACTACGCTTTTCATCGTTTGCTCCTCGCTTACCAGTTCCACAGCGTGCCGTCTTCAAGACGGGCTACCGGCAGATAGGCCGGATCGTACGGGTATTTCGCCGCCAGCTTTTCATCAAACTCAATGCCCAGCCCCGGCTTGTCGCCCGGATGCATGTAGCCGTTATCAAAGCGCCAGCCGTGCGGGAAGACCTCCAGCATCTGTTCGGAATAGCCCATATATTCCTGCACGCCAAAGTTCGGCACCCACAGGTCGAAATGCAGCGCGGCCGCGTGGCAGACGGGTGAAAGATCCGACGGGCCGTGCGAGCCGGTTCGCACCTGATAGAGCGACGCGAAGTCCGCGATGCGGCGCATCCCGGTGATCCCGCCCGCGTGGGTAATGGTGGTGCGGATATAGTCGATGAGCTGCTCTTCGATGAGCTGCTTGCAGTCCCAGATGCTGTTAAACACTTCGCCCACCGCAATGGGCGTGACGGTGTGCTGGCGAATCAGGCGGAAGCAGGCCTGATTTTCGGCAGGCGTGGGATCTTCCATCCAGAACATGCGGAATTCCTCGATGCTTTTGCCGAAGCGCGCCGCTTCAATTGGCGTCAGACGGTGGTGCATGTCGTGCAGGAGATGTTCATTAAAGCCGAATTTATTGCGCACCGCGTCGAACAGCTTCGGCGTGAAGTCGAGATATTTTTCGGTGGACCACAGCTGCTCTTCCGGCCAGTCGCCCTTGGTCGCGGGCTCGTAGGCCAGCCCTTTTCCTTTGGCCATGCCGTAGGTGGTTTTCATGCCCGGCACGCCGCACTGGACGCGGATCGCCTTAAAGCCCATCTCTTTATGGCGGGCGTAGTCTTCGAGCACGTCGTCAATGGTGTGCCCGGTGGTGTGGCAGTAGACCATGACCCCCTCGCGGGATGCGCCGCCCAGCAGCTGGTAGAGCGGCATGTTGGCCGCTTTGGCTTTGATATCCCACAGCGCCATATCCACGGCGGAGATGGCCGACATGGTGACCGGCCCGCGACGCCAGTAGGCCCCCTTATAGAAGAACTGCCAGATGTCTTCGATGCGGTGCGCATCGCGGCCAATCAGCTGGGGGCAGAGGTGATCCTTGAGGTAGGAGGCCACGGACAGCTCTCGCCCGTTTAGCGTAGCGTCACCGAGGCCAACAATCCCCTCGTCGGTGGTGATTTTAAGGGTGACAAAGTTCCGCCCCGGGCAGGTAACAAACACGTCAGCCGCGACAATCTTCATAATTCCTTTCCTTACATCGGTCGTTGTGATGCTGGAAATTTACCCACCAACCCTACTACCATACAAGTATTATGATCATAAAATCAGCGAACGGTCACAAAAATACGGGGGCTCAGGCCCGCCCCCATCCCGCGACAATAATCAGCATACCGCACAGGGCAATCAGCGCACCGGCCCAGTCGTACGCGCTGAGTTTTACGCCGTCTACCACCCGTAGCCACAGCAGCGCAGTACACACATAAACACCGCCGTAAGCCGCGTAAACGCGCCCACTGGCCGCCGGATGCAGGGTTAACAGCCAGACAAACAGGGCAAGCGCAACCCCCGCCGGGATCAACAATAATGCGCTACCTCCCTTTTTCAGCCAGATCCAGGGCAGGAAGCAGCCGATGATTTCGCACAGCGCGGTGGCAAAAAAAAGCAGCGTCGTTTTAAGCATATTTCACGTCAGGTGAGGAATTATTTAGACATCATACCTGATGATGCCCCTTACTTTTCCATACTTGCCCCGCGGGTATGACCTTATTTCGCTTTAGTGTAGAATCTGTACGGGGTAACTTGATTATCTGCACCCATTTAAAAGGAAACGCTATGACCACATTAAGCAAACGCCTTTGTCTGACGGCCCTGCTGGCGATGTCATCTTTCGCTTTTGCCGCCTCTGCGACAGCGGAAACCAGCAAGCTCGTTATTGAGTCTGGTGACAGCGCGCAAAGCCGCCAGAATGCCGCCATGGACAAAGAACAATGGAATGACACCCGCAGCCTTCGACAGAAGGTCAACAAACGTGCTGAAAAAGAGTGGGACAAAGAAGATGTCGCTTTTGACGCGCGCGATAAGTGTCAGCAAAGCGCGAACGTCAATGCCTACTGGGAGCCTAACACCCTGCGCTGCCTGGATCGCCGCACTGGCCGCACGGTAGCCCCGTAATGTCGGCCTCGTGTGACGTTAAGCTCCGTCCGCTGGAGCGGGAAGATCTGCGCTTCGTCCATCAGCTCGACAATAACGCCAGCGTGATGCGCTACTGGTTCGAAGAGCCTTACGAGGCCTTTGTTGAGCTGTCCGATCTTTACGATAAGCACATTCACGATCAGAGCGAACGTCGTTTTGTGGTGGAGTGTGGCGGCGAAAAAGCCGGGCTGGTGGAGCTGGTTGAGATCAACCACGTTCACCGTCGGGCGGAGTTTCAGATCATCATCTCCCCTGAGCATCAGGGGAAAGGCCTGGCCTCACGGGCGGCGAAGCTGGCGATGGATTACGGATTCAACGTTCTGAACCTCTACAAGCTGTACCTGATTGTGGACAAAGAGAACGAGAAAGCGATCCATATCTACCGCAAGCTGGGCTTTATGGTAGAAGGGGAGCTGATTCACGAGTTCTTCATCAACGGTGAATACCGCAATACCATCCGCATGTGCATCTTCCAGCATCAGCATCTGGCCGGGCATAAACCGTCACGCCAGCCTGCTGAAACCGACCGCGCAATGAGAGGGATGACAGCCCCTGTCATCAACAATGGCGCGGTCTTTATTGCCGGGTGGCGCTGCGCTTACCCGGCCTACACTGTGCAATAATATCAATACATTGCTCAGTAGTATTCAATCGTGTTTTTGATGGTGTACTTGCGCTCGACGGCCGGTTTGACGCTGTCGTCCGTGATGGTCAGATCGCAGCTCACCGGGTTGTTGTGTCGATCGTAGTCGCAGCTCTGCTTCACGTTGCCCAGCGGCTTGTCATTCAGCACGCTCACTGCCGAGTAATCCATTCTTTTGCGCAGATCTTTAGACGGCGTCGACTGGACGGAAAGATGCCGATCCCCGGAGACGGTGGTTTTGCCCAGCGGGTAGCCATCCGCGTCGTAGCGATACTTCACCTCCATCTCTTTGCCGTGCGCCGCCACCACAAAACCGTTGTCGTCGGTATCCCACGTCACCCCGGCTGACGGCAGCTCGGCCAGCTGGCATTTCCCCTGCAGCTTCACTTTGCGCTGCTGGGTTTCCGCATCAAGGTAGTAATTGGCGTCCAGCACCAGCGCCACGCCGGTGTTGGCCTCCAGGTCGTGCAGCTCCAGCGTGTCGAAACACCCTTCCGTCGAGACGGTGCCGGTGACCCGCTTAGATACTTCGCCCTTCTCGTTGAACAGGGTCTGGGTAAAGTCTTTGACCGGGCCGCGCAGCGGATCAAAATCAAACTCGTTTGAAAAGCTCGCCATCTCGGGCGTAAACGACAGCGGCGCGGTGCTGTTGTCGCACCCCACCAGTGTTGCTGCCAGTAGCGTTATCGCGGCGTATTTCTTCACATTGATTACCGTACAGGGAGATTATTCCCAATCATATTAGCAAATACAGTTGTTTACACGAAGCCTGCTAGAATAAATCTACACACAGAGAAAAGGAGCAACAGATGAAACGGTTACCCTGGATTACCGCCCTGCTGTTAATGAGTGCCTCAACCGCCGCGCTGGCGGCACCGGACTCCTGCGAGCGCGTGAAAAGCGACATTCAGCAGAAGATAGTCAACAACGGCGTACCTGAATCAGGTTTTACCCTGACCATTGTGCCGAACGATCAGGCTGACCAGGCGGGCACGCAGGTGGTAGGCCACTGCGCCAACGACACCTTTAAAATTTTGTACACCCGAACCGGCGGCGGGGCTGCTGAATCTCAGTAATTTAGCCTCAATCTCCTTTGAATTGATGAGGATTAAGATTTAATACCCCCAAATAAGTAACACTCACCCCATCATTAGCCCGGTTATCATTTCGGGAAAAATAATACGCAATTATAATGATGGGGTGAGCCATGTCCGATAGTGAAAATCACGGCGGAATTAGCCGTCGAACTCTCGTGAAATCTACTGCAATAGGTTCTCTGGCGCTTGCCGCCGGTGGGATCTCGCTTCCTTTTGGTTTAAAAAGCGCCGCCGCAGCGGTGAAGAACGCCGTTCAGCCTGCAGAAGAAAAGGTCGTATGGGGCGCCTGCTCGGTCAACTGCGGCAGCCGCTGTGCCCTGCGACTGCACGTCCGTGATGACGAAGTGTACTGGGTCGAAACGGATAACACCGGTGAAGATATTTATGGCGATCATCAGGTCCGCGCCTGCCTGCGCGGCCGTTCTATTCGTCGTCGTATCAATCATCCTGACCGTCTGAACTACCCGATGAAGCGCGTGGGCAAACGTGGCGAAGGCAGGTTTGAGCGCATCTCCTGGGATGAAGCGCTGGATACCCTCACCGCCAGCCTGAAAAACGTTGTCGCTAAGTACGGCAACGAAGCGGTGTACATAAACTACTCCTCCGGGATTGTCGGCGGCAATATCACCCGCTCCTCCCCTTACGCTTCGCTGGTGGCGCGCCTGATGAACTGCTACGGCGGTTTCCTGAGCCACTACGGCACCTACAGCACGGCGCAAATTGCCTGCGCGATGCCCTACACCTACGGCAGCAACGACGGCAACAGCACCTCGGATATCGAAAACACCAGGCTGGTGGTGATGTTCGGCAATAACCCGGCGGAAACCCGCATGAGCGGCGGCGGAATTACGTACTATCTGGAGCAGGCTCGCGAGCGGTCTAACGCGCGCATGATCGTTATCGACCCGCGCTACACCGACACGGCCGCCGGACGAGAAGACGAATGGATCCCGATCCGTCCAGGGACCGATGCCGCGCTGGTGGCCGGTCTTGCATGGGTATTAATCAACGAAAATCTGGTCGATCAGCCGTTCCTGGATAAATACTGCGTTGGCTATGATGAAAAAACGCTGCCGGAAGGCGCGCCGGCTAACGGTCACTATAAAGCCTACATTCTCGGCCAGGGCGATGACGGCACCGCAAAAACGCCGGAGTGGGCCTCCCGCATCACCGGTATTCCCGCCGATCGTATCGTTAAGCTTGCCCGCGAGATTGGCTCAGCGAAGCCGGCCTACATCTGCCAGGGCTGGGGTCCACAGCGCCAGGCGAACGGCGAGCTGACGTCCCGCGCCATCGCGATGCTGCCGATCCTCACCGGAAACGTGGGCATCAGCGGCGGAAACAGCGGCGCGCGTGAGTCAACCTACACCATCACCATCGAGCGCATGCCGCTGCCGGACAACCCGGTCAAAACGCAAATTTCCTGCTTCAGCTGGACGGACGCCATCGCCCGCGGGCCGGAGATGACCGCCCTGCGCGACGGCGTGCGTGGGAAAGCTAAGCTGGACGTGCCGATTAAGTTCATCTGGAACTACGCGGGCAACACCCTCATCAACCAGCACTCCGATATCAATAAAACCCACGATATCCTGCAGGATGACGGCAAGTGCGAAATGATTGTCGTCATCGACAACTTCATGACGTCGTCGGCGAAGTATGCCGATATCCTGCTGCCGGACCTGATGACCGTCGAGCAGGAAGACATCATTCCTAACGATTATGCCGGGAATATGGGCTACCTCATTTTCCTCCAGCCCGTGACCGCGCCGAAGTTCGAGCGTAAGCCCATCTACTGGATCATGAGCGAGGTGGCAAAACGCCTCGGGCCGGATATCCATCAGAAATTTACCGAAGGACGGACGCAGGAACAGTGGCTGCAGTTCCTGTATGCCAAAATGCTCGAAAAAGACCCTCAGCTGCCGTCCTATGATCAGCTGAAAAAAATGGGCATTTATAATGCGCAAAGATCCGAACGGACACTTTGTGGCCTATAAAAAATTCCGCGAAAACCCGGAAGCCAATCCGCTGAAGACGCCATCGGGCAAGATTGAAATTTACTCCAGCAAGCTGGCGAAGATCGCGTCCACCTGGGAGCTGGAAAAAGATGAGACCATCAGCCCGCTGCCCGTCTACGCCTCGACCTTTGACGGCTGGGATGCACCCGAGCGCGCGCAATACCCGCTGCAGCTGTTTGGCTTCCACTTTAAAGCACGTACCCACTCGAGTTACGGCAACGTCGACGTGCTGAAAGCGGCCTGCCGCCAGGAGGTCTGGCTTAACCCTGTCGATGCCGAAAAACGCGGGATTAAGAACGGCGATACGGTGCGCGTCTTTAACACTCGCGGCGAGGTACGAATTGAGGCGAAAGTGACGCCGCGCATCATGCCCGGCGTAAGCGCCATGGGCCAGGGTGCCTGGCACGATGCCGATATGCGTGGCGATCGTATTGACCACGGCTCATGCATCAACACGCTGACGACCCATCGTCCTTCTCCGCTGGCGAAAGGCAACCCGCAGCACACCAATCTGGTACAGATCGAAAAGGTGTAGTGGGTGCATTGCGTGGCCGCGGTTTATTCTATGGTTTGTATTATCGGTTAACACAGTCGCGCGGACGCCCTCCGCGCGAACAAGGAAGATTTAATGAAAGACGCCTCACATCGTGAATCGTTCGCGTTCAGCGCCCGGGTGCTGGGCGCGCTGTTTTATTTCGCGCCGGACAGCGAGCAGGCCGCGCCGCTGGTGCAGGCCCTGACCGCAGGCGTATGGGTTCCGGACTGGCCTCTGCCGCCGGAAACGCTGCAGCCCGTCGCGGATACCTTTGCCGCACCTTGCGATGAGCCGCTGACGGACGCGTGGCAACGGCTGTTTATTGGCCCTTACGCCCTGCCCGCTCCGCCGTGGGGTTCCGTCTGGCTGGATCGCGAATCCGTGCTGTTTGGCGACTCGACCCTCGCGCTGCGCCAGTGGATGCGGGAGAACGCTATCGCGTTTGAGATGCAGCAGAATGAGCCGGAAGATCACTTCGGTACGCTGCTGCTGCTGGCGGCGTGGCTGGCTGAAAATGGCCGCGATGCGGAGTGCGACCAGCTCCTGGCGTGGCACCTGCTGCCGTGGAGCACCCGCTTCCTGTCGGAATTTGTCGATAACGCCGGGCATCCGTTTTATACCGCGCTGGGCAAGCTTGCGCAGCTGACGCTGGCAGAGTGGCGATCCCAACTGCTTATTCCGGTTGCGGAAAAGACGCTGTATCGGTAAGGGACGTGGCTTGCTCGCGGGTGGCGGGCAAGCCAGGTTAGGGTTTAAACCTCTCCGCCTGATTCACTCACGCTCTCTTTGCTCTGAATGAACCGCAGCGCCAGATAGAGGTCTGGCGCCAGAATCATGTCATCATCATTCATTGTTGGCCGACTCTCCTTAAACCAGCGCGTTAACTCCGTTTTCCTGCCCGCAAGGATTAACGTAATCTTTCGACCCTTCAGGTCACGCTTCAGCTCATTAATGGTTGCCAGCACGCTGATGTCTGAATAGGTGAAGCACGCGACGGCATCAATGACCACCCATTTAGGCTGTAATGCCGCACCGTCAACCAGGTTCAATACCCGGCGTTTAAAATAGGCCACATTAAAATAGGTCAACGGTGAGTTAAATCGATACATCAGCACGCCGGGAACCATTTTAATATCGGCCGTATTACCCAATGAGTGAATCATTCCGTTTTCATCAGTGCCCAGTAAGTGCTCCGAGGGACGAAAGACGGTACGCAGGAACTGCAGCAGGCCAAGCAACACCGCCAGGCCGATGCCCTGGATCACGCCGATAATTAAAACGCAGCCAAACGTGAAAAAGGCGAGGCGAAATGCCTGCTTATTTCTCCGCCGCAGGTTCCATAATCCACGTAGATCAATTAATGACCACGACGCATACATTAGAACAATACCTAATGCAGATACCGGAATAAACTGTAATGGCTGAGTGAAAAAGACCACCACGATACCGATGAGTAAGGCGGCGACGATGGAGACCAGCTGGCTTTTCCCCCCAACGGAATCATTCACCGCGGTCCGGGAATCGGCACCGCTGATAGCAAACCCCTGAGATAGCCCCGACATAATGTTCGCAATACCCAGCGCCCGAAACTCGGCATCAGCATTAATTTCATAGCCATTTTTCGCGGCGAAACTGCGGGCGGTCAGCATTAGGCTGACAAAACTGACCAACGCCAGGTTCAGCGCCGGGATCACTAAATCACGCATCGGCCCCGGCTGGAACGCCCCCCAGTTAACCACGGGTAAACCAGACTGGAAGCCATCACCACCAATCGTAGCGATACCATACTGCTGGGCGGATGTCCCCCACACCAGTAACGTTGTCAACACGATGGCAATCAGCGGCGCTGGCCACTGGCTACGATACGTTTTGATCGCGATTAAAATACCTAACGTTAAAAGCGATATCCCTATGGTTAATAGATGGCTTTCGGAAAGCCGGCCCGGCAAGGCCATGATTTTCTCAATAACCTGCGCTTCATCTAGCCTGATCCCTAAAACCTTGCCCAGTTGCCCGACAATAATCGTCACGGCGACGCCATTAAGCAACCCCGTAAGAATGGGATGAGAAAGGAGATCGGCCAGCGCGCCCAGGCGAAATTTACTGGCAAGCAGACACCACCCGCCCATCATCAGCGTCATGATGATGGTCAGCTGCCAGTGCAGTTCGGGATTGCCCGCAGAAAGCGGAAATACGACGGCCGCAATCACCGCGCAGGTCGTGGCATCAGGGCCAACAATAAGCTGACGTGAAGAGCCAAACAGGGCATACGCGATCATCGGTAACACGCAGGAATAGAGCCCCACGATTGCCCCAACGCCCGCCAGCTCAGCGTATGCAATCGCAACGGGTAGCGCGACAGCCGCAACGGATAACCCGGCCTTAACATCCTGTTTTAGCCAGCTTTTATCGTAGGCTAACAAGTTTTGTAAGCCTGGCATGTAGTTTAACAACAGTTTCCCGAACACGTTGTTCTCCGGATATTGATATTACCTGGGAAATGTTGGCACACTTTTCAGTGAGGTTCTGGTTTTCAAATGCTCCGGACTGAGAAGCGGCCTCTCAGTTGCTGATAAAGCCCTTTGATTTAGGGCGTTGACGTCCAGAACCGCACGTTTAGCTAAACCGAAACAGGGTGATTGATCGCAAATGCCGCAGATTGCTTCAAAAAAATTCCCCTGTTTGTTATATTGTTGTTTATTGCTTATTCACCTCTGCGGTGCCAAAAAGAACAAGATTCACCGCGACCCAGGAAAGAGAAATGTTAGATTACCGCTTCCCGACAGCTTTGCAGATGGTTCTCAGCGTAGCGATGGCGGAGCAATTAGGTAAACGTTCGACGAGTGCAATTCTGGCCTACGGCCTGGAAGCCAACCCGAGCTTTATCCGCAAACTGATGGTTCCGCTGACGCGTGACGGCATTATCGTTTCGACGCTGGGCCGTAACGGCTCAATTCACCTTGGCCGCCCGCCGGAAGAGATTACCCTGCGCGACATCTACCTGTCGGTCATCGAAGATAAAAAGCTGTGGGCGTCGCGCCCGGACGTACCGGCCCGCTGCGTGGTCAGCGCTAACGCCTGCTGGTACTTTAAGTCGATTTCCGAAGAGGCCGAGGAGGCTTCGCTGGCGGTGCTTGCCCGTCATACCGTGGCAAGCGCGCTGGAAGAGGTTAAAAACGCCGACAGCAGCGGGTGCGATCCGCTCCCCGAGCTTATTGCCCAGTATCAAAAGACGTCGTAACCATTTTATCGGGTGGCGCTGCGCTTACCCGGCCTGCATTCTGATGTAAAAAAACCGCCTTCATCGTGAAGGCGGTTTTTTATTATCTGCAACGTCTCTACGCGGGCAGCACTTCCCTTTCCTCTTTTTTCCCGCGCGTGACGAACTTACGCAGCGTCACGTAGAACACCGGCGTCAGGAACAGACCAAACAGCGTTACGCCCAACATCCCGGAGAACACGGTGATCCCGGTAACGCCGCGCACTTCAGCGCCCGCGCCGTGGCCGAGGATCAGCGGAATGGTCCCGGCAATAAAGGCGATGGAGGTCATCACAATCGGGCGTAAGCGCAGGCGGCATGCCTCCAGCGCGGCCTCCATAATGCCTTTGCCCTGAATTTCCAGCTCGCGGGCAAACTCCACGATAAGAATGGCGTTTTTACAGGCCAGCCCCATCAGGACCACCAGCCCCACCTGCACGAACACGTTGTTATCGCCACCGGTCAGCCAGACGCCAAACAGCGCGGAGAGCATGGTCATCGGCACGATGAGGATCACCGCCAGCGGCAGCGTCCAGCTTTCATACAGCGCTGCCAGGACCAGGAACGCCAGCAGCACCGCGACCGGGAAGACGATCAGCGCCGTATTGCCCTGCGTGGCCTGCTGGAAGCTCAGGTCGGTCCATTCAATGTTCATCCCGTTCGGCAGGATCTGCTTAGACATCGCGTCCAGCTGCGTCATCGCCTGCGTGGAAGAGAGCACGCGCGGGTCGGCATCGCCAATCAGGTCCGCCGCCGGGTAGCCATTGTAGCGGATCACCGGATCCGGCCCGTAGGTGGTCGTGATTTTCACCATGCTGCCAATCGGCACCATTTCGCCCTGGCTGTTACGGGTACGAAGGTTCGCAATATCTTCCACGCTGTCGCGGAACTGCCCGTCGGCCTGCACCATCACGCGCCAGGTGCGCCCGAACTGGTTAAAGTCATTCACGTACGACGAGCCCAGATAGGTTTGCAGCGTACCGAAAAGATCGGTCAACAATACGCCCTGCGCTTTGGCCTTATCGCGGTCGACCTGCACGTCCAGCTGCGGCACGTTAGCCTGGTAGGTTGAGATCGGGAAGTGCATTCCCGGCGTCTGCATAATCGCGCCGGACATGGTGTTCACCGCATTTTGCAGCGCGCCATAGCCCAGACCACCGCGATCCTGGATGTACAGCGAATAGCCTGACCCTTGCCCCAGCCCCAGAATCGGCGGCGGCAGAATGGAGAAGCCAAAGCCCTGCTGGATTTGCGCAATTTTCGCGTTGATCTCGGCGTTAATTTCCGCCGCAGTATGCTTACGCTGATCGAACGGCTTCAGGCCAAAGAAGACCGTTCCGGTATTCGGCGTGTTGGTGAACTGCAGCGCGTTCAGCCCCGGGAACGCAACCGCGTAGTCCACGCCTTCGGTATTCATCCCGATTTCGCTCATCTTGCGGATCACCGCGTCGGTGCGCGCCAGCGAAGAGCCTTCCGGCATCTTCACGCCGCCAATCAGGTAAAGCTTGTCCTGGGTCGGAATAAACCCGCCGGGCACCGCCTTAAACATGACGCCTGCGGCACAGAGCAGCAGCAGATACACCACAAATACCGCGCCGCGTCGTCCCAGCGTTTTGCCCACCAGCCCCTGATAGCCGTTCGAGCTGCGGTGGAAAAAGCGGTTAAACGGACGGAAAATCCAGCCGAACAGACGATCGATAAGCCGGGTCGGGAAATCTTTCGGCGCGCCGTGCGGTTTTAACAGCAGTGCCGCCAGCGCCGGAGAGAGCGTCAGCGAGTTAATGGCGGAGATGACCGTGGAAATGGCGATCGTCACCGCAAACTGCTTGTAGAACTGCCCGGTAACGCCGGAGAGAAACGCCATCGGCACAAACACCGCGCACAGCACCAGCGCAATCGCGATAATCGGCCCGGACACTTCGCGCATCGCCTGATGCGCCGCCGCAAGCGGCGCAAGCCCCTCTTCGATATTGCGCTCGACGTTTTCCACCACCACGATGGCGTCATCCACCACGATGCCGATAGCCAGCACCAGCCCGAACAGGCTCAGGGTATTCAGCGAGAAGCCCAGCAGATAAAGAATGCTGAACGTGCCCACCACCGACACCGGCACCGCGATCAGCGGAATGATCGACGCGCGCCAGGTTTGCAGGAACAGGATCACCACCAGCACCACCAGCACCACCGCTTCCAGCAGCGTTTGCACCACCGCGCGGATGGAATCGCGCACGAAAACGGTCGGATCGTAAGGTGCCGCCCACTTCATGTCCGCCGGGAAGCGCGTGGACAGTTCGTCCATTTTCGCGCGCACCGCGTTAGAAAGATCGATGGCGTTCGCCCCCGGAGACTGGAAGATACCAATCCCGACCGCGTCTTTATTATTCAGCTGAGAACGCAGCGCATAGCTCCCGGACCCCATTTCGATACGCGCTACGTCGCGCAGGCGAACAACCGTACCGTCCTGCGTCGTTTTCAGGACAATATTGCCGAACTCTTCTTCGGTATGCAGACGGCCCTGGGCGTTAATGGAGATCAGGAAATCGCTCTCCTTCGGCAGCGGCTCGGCGCCAAGCTGCCCGGCGGACACCTGCACGTTCTGCTCCTGCATCGCCGTCACCACGTCCGACGCGGTCAGCCCGCGGGCCGCCACCTTGTTGGGATCCAGCCAGACGCGCATCGCGTACTCGCCGGAGCCGAAAATCTGGATCTGGCCGACGCCGGGCAGGCGCGCCAGCTCGTCCTTCACCTTCAGCGTGGCGTAGTTGCGCATATACAGGGAGTCGTACTTACCGCCGGGCGAGAACAGATGCACCACCAGCGTCAGCGTCGGGGACTGCTTCTGGGTGGTAATGCCCAGACGCCTTACGTCTTCCGGCAGACGCGCCTCGGCCTGCGCGACGCGGTTTTGCACCTGAACCTGCGCCTGATCCGGGTCGGTTCCCGGACGGAAAGTGACGGTCGTCACCAGCACGCCGTCGGAGCCCGCGACGGACTTCATGTACATCATGTTCTCAACGCCGTTGATCGCCTCTTCCAGCGGCGTCGCCACGGTCTCGGCAATCACTTTCGGGTTGGCGCCCGGGTACTCCGCGCGCACCTGCACGCTTGGCGGCACGACGTCAGGGTATTCGCTCACCGGCAGCAGCGGGATGGCGATCAGTCCTGTGATAAAAATCAGAATCGACAGGACGGCGGCAAAAATCGGCCTGTCGATGAAAAAGCGGGAAAAGTCCATGGGTTGGATTCTCAGGTCAAGGGATCAGTTAAGGGCGGCGCTGGCGGTCATGGCAACGGTTTTCGCGTTAACCGGCATACCCGGCATAAACACTTTCTGTAAACCCTCGACGATGACTTTGTCGCCAGGGTTCAGCCCCTGCCGCACGATGCGTAAGCCGTCTGCCAGACGCCCCGGCGTAATGTCGCGACGCTGCGCTTTCCCCTCTTTATCCACGATATAGACGTATTTACGATCCTGATCGGTCAGCACCGCCTTGTCGTCGATAAGCGTGGCTTTGAACTCCGCGCTGCCCGGCAGGCGTACGCGGGCAAACAGTCCCGGCGTGAACTGACGCTGCGCGTTATCCAGCAGCGCGCGCATGCGGATGGTGCCGGTGCTCGGCGTGAGCTGGTTATCCAGGAAGTCCACTTTGCCCTGATGGGGATAGCCCTCCTCGCCCGTCAGGCCAATCTCAACCGGAAGCGCCGCGTGGTTGCTGGACGCCCCCTGCCCGCTGCGGGCCAGGTTTTGGTAGTGAAGATAGGTCGACTCGTCCACGTCAAAGTAGACGTAGACCGTCTTCTGCGAAACCAGCGTGGTGAGGACGCTGGCGGTGTCCCCCGCCGTGACCAGGTTCCCGCTGGTGATCAGCGCCCGGCTGGCGCGGCCGTCAATCGGCGCGGTCACTTTGGTGAAGTCCAGGTTGAGCTGGGCGGCATCAACCGCCGCCTGCGCGGCGCGAATATCGGCCTGCGCCTGCGTGGCGGCCGAACGACGCTGCTCCCACTCTTCGCGGGAGACGACGTTAGTATTGACCAGCTTATCGGTACGGTTTGCCTCACTTTGTGCCAGGCTTGCCTGCGTTTTGGCTCTCGCCAGGTTCGCCTGCGCCTGTTCCAGCGCCGCGCGATAGGTACGGTCATCAATCGTGAACAGCACCTCGCCCTTCTTCACTTCCTGGCCGTCGGTGTAATTCACCTTATCAATGTAGCCGGACACGCGCGGACGTAGCTGAACGCTCTCCACCGCTTCAATCCGGCCGTTAAAGCTATCCCACTGGCTGATCGATTTCACCACCACGTCAGCGGCGCTCACGGCTGGCGCAGGCGGCGCGGCGTTTTGCGCGACGCTGTTATCGCATCCGACGAGCAGCGCGGAGAGCAACAGTGCCCCCAGCGCGCTCAGTGGAGAGTTACCCCAGGTTTTTTGCAGGCTCATTATTTTTATTCCGATAATTGTCGCCGCCGGGCAAGACGCAGCAGGAGGCACCGCGCCACTTCCTTTGTCCGGGGGCTGTCTTAAGGCCATTTGTGTCGTTCATCGCCACAAAACTGTAACAGTTGCGAATACACTATTCGCGGCGATTGTAGGAAGGCGCTTAACTAAGTGCAAGAATAATTGTTGCACTTTATGTGCTATTTGAGCGGATGTGAAAAGACCCGTTTCGGCCAGGGATTTAAATGCAACAATAAAACTTGCAATTACCGCAAAAACGCGCCACCTTTAAATGCAACAGATAAAGATACTTTTACTTTGCTGCGTGGGAGTAACCCGATGAACACTGGCGCATTTATGCATGACTTACTCGACTGGATCGACAACAACCTGGACAGCCGTCTGGACATTGAGTCCGTCGCCAGGCGCTCCGGCTATTCGAAATGGCATCTTCAGCGTTTGTTTAAGGAACATACGGGCTATCCCCTCGCCGGGTATATTCGCGCGCAGAAGCTGCAAAAATCGATGGAGCGCTTAACCCGCAGCGATGAGCCCATTCTGAACGTGGCGATCGCGCTGGGCTTTGACTCCCAGCAGTCCTTCAACCGCAGCTTTAAGCGTCAGTACGGTCAGGCGCCTGGGGCATGGCGGCGGAGCATGGGTGGCCCGGAAACGCAGCCGCTACGCTAGCAATGAAATTGTCACGGATGACGTCTTCCCTGCCTGCGTCCCAGGCAATGCCCACCTTCCAGCTGATTGACTCCCCCGTTAGCGGAATAATCGCCAGCCCCGGCGGCGCGATATGCGTTACGCTGGTGGGCAGAATCGCCACACCGATGCCCGCCACCACCATCGCGACGATGGTTTGAATGTCGTCAGTCAGCTGAGTCGATGAGACGAAAAGACCGTTGTCATGCAGGAAGCGGTCAATCTGCGCGTTCAATCCCCGTCCCCGCTCATCATAAAGCCGCAGCAGAGGGCGTTTCATGAGCCACTCTGCGGCAGGCAGCGTCGGCGACGCGGCGGGCGCAACCAGCACCAGACGGTCGGTAAATAGCGGCAGGGAGTCAAGCGCCGCGGGGGGAGGCACCCTGACAAAACCGACCTGTAGCTCATCATTTTGCAATCGCTCGTACTGCTGGAAGGAAGGCAGATCCGTCAATGACATTTCTACTCCCGGGTAGTCCCGACGAAAGTCAGCGATACAGCGCGGCGCAAGATAAAAGCTTGAGAGCCCGAACCCGACGGCAATATGTCCCTCCACCCCTTTTGAGACCCGCTCGGCATGCTGCATAAAGAGCTGGCTTTGCCTGACCACTTTTTCAGCCTCTGGCAGCAAACGCCTGCCGCCGGCCGTCAGCATTGCGCCGTGACGCCCCCGTGAAAAAAGAGACATATTCACCTGGGATTCGAGGAGATTAATCTGTTTGGTCAATGCCGGTTGCGAGATAAACAGCGCCCGCGCCGCATCGGCATAGTTCCCCTTTTCAGCCAGCATCAAAAAGGCGTTGAGCAACCGGGTGTTCATGTTTAGATTCCAGATGGTTATCAAAATAAGAAATCATTTGATTATACAGTTATTGGTAATCGTTATGTAATCGAGTCTCGATGACAACCGGAGACACATCATGAACGAACCTCAATCCCTAAAGGCGGCAACCGTCCAGTTTCAGCATCAGGCCAATAACAAAAAGTACAATCTGCTGATAATGGAGAAGTTTATTGAACAGGCGGCGCTTGAGCAGGTGAACATTCTCACCTTCCCTGAAATGTGTATTACCGGCTACTGGCACGTCCCCAGGCTCACCGCAGCGGAGGTGTCTGCCCTGGCCGAGCCAGTAGCAGAAAGCCCTTCCCTGGCGCTCATTCGCTCCCTTGCGATAAAACATCAGATGCTGATTGGCGTCGGTCTCATTGAACGCGCCGACGATGGCCGCCTCTACAATGCCTATGTTGCCTGTATGCCGGACGGCACAATGCATACGCATCGTAAGCTCCATGCTTTTGAACATCCGACCATCAGCAGCGGGGACAGCTTTACCGTTTTTGATACGCCGTGGGGCGTGAAGGTCGGTATCCTGATTTGCTGGGACAATAATCTGGTCGAAAACGTGCGCGCAACGGCGCTGCTGGGCGCCGATATTCTTCTCGCGCCGCACCAGACGGGCGGCACAGATTCCCGCAGCCCCCACGGAATGAAGCCCATTCCGCTGGCGCTATGGGAGGCGCGGGAAACGCGCAAGGAGGACATTACCGCCGCATTTAAAGGTCCAAGCGGTCGGGAGTGGCTTATGCGCTGGCTGCCTGCCCGCGCGCACGACAACGGACTGTTTCTTCTCTTCAGCAACGGTGTCGGTGCCGATGACGACGAAGTGCGCACGGGCAATGCCATGATCCTCGATCCTTACGGAAGGATCGTGAATGAAACCTGGGCGGCAGAGGATGCGATGGTGAGCGCTGAGCTGGATTTAAGCCTGCTCGCGATGAGCACCGGACGGCGCTGGATCCACGGTCGCCGCCCCGATTTATACCGGATACTGACCCAGCCGCAGGGCTATGAACGTGATGCGATCAGCGCACGCTTTTCGAATGAGCCCCCTGCTCGCTAGAACTGTGCGCATTTTTTTAGCTGCAACATAAACCCGGAGCTGTTATACTGTATATAATTACAGTATGAGGTGCGCATAATGGCTGTTGAAATAAAATATGTTGTCGTAAGAAAAGGTGAAGAGAAAATGACATTTGCCAGCAAGAAAGAGGCTGACGCTCACGACAAGCTGCTCGATATGGCAGACGCGTTCACCGACTGGCTGTTGCAAAGCGGTATGCAGATGGATGAAACGCAGGCTGAAAATCTTGGCCTGTATTTCGCCGAGCAGAAAGAGACCGTGCAGCATATTCTGCGTACCAGCAAGCTTCCCGATCTCAATGCCCCTGCTGCAGCGGATAAAACAGAAGATGTGGCCGACAGCAAAAAAATCAGGGCCGTGAAAGCGGCCTGATGGCCGTAATAATCATCGCCTGTTCCGGAGCCGTAAGCAGATAACTGCTTACGGCCTTTTTAGCTGTCTGTATCTTTCAGCAGGCTTATTTCTTCGAACAGCCATTGTTTTAGCGTTCGTATTTTAAACGAATCCTTATTATCGAAACGGTAAACTAAATCGTATCCCCGCTCTGCTTTAAGTTTGTATTGCGGAAACGGAACAACAAGCCTTCCGGCAGCGACATCATCTGCAATCAGCACGCTCCGTCCAAGCGCCACGCCTTCGCCACGTATAGCGGCTTCGGTCGCCATGCTGCCAAGCGTCCACAAGGTTCCCTGATGGTCGCTGAAAGTGCTTTCTCCGGCCATTTCAAACCATGCCTCCCAGTTCGCCAGCATTCTGTACTCATGAAGCAGCACGCAGTTTGAAAGATCCTGAATTTCTTTCAGACCGTTATGTTCCTGAAGAAAGTCAGGGCTACAGACAGGGGTGACTGTTTCACTCAAGATTCGCTCAGAGCAGACGTCGGGATAATTGCCCAGGCCATAGCGAATTGCGGCATCGACCTGACCATCGTTAAGATCCACGTTAACGTCAGTAACATCGAGCTGAATATCGAGCTCAGGATACCGCTGCCTGAAGCGGCCGAGACGCGGGGCCAGCCACTTACTGGCGAATGACACCGTTGTGCTGATACGCAAACTTTTTGCCGGGAGCCTTGCGCGTAAACGCTCGGACTCTCTCATTAAATCACCCAGAAGGCGGGTAACCGCAGGGTGGAATTCAGCCCCCTCCTCCGTCAGGATTATCTGTCGCGTCAGTCTGTGAAATAGCTTTACCCCCAGATGCTCTTCGAGCTTCCGGATTTGCTGGCTTATCGCGCCGTGCGTAACGTGCAGCTCCGCTGCCGCCAGCGTCATGCTGGAGAGCCGGGCAGTGGCTTCAAAAGCCCGAAGCGTTTGCAGGGGTGGGAGGCGTTCAAACATCATACGCGTGATAATAATTCACGCATGGTGTGAGAACAAATGATTTGTCAGGCCCTTGCCCCCAAATCAAAATCGACATAAACAACCATTTAATTTTCATCATGTTATCGGAGGAATAATGGAGAGTTTGTTCGTGTACGGGACGCTCGGCCCAGGCCGACCTAATGCGCATATTCTTGAGAATATCGGTGGGTCGTGGCAGGAAGGACACGTTGGCGGGTCTCTGTTAAATAAAGGCTGGGGGGCAGAGATGGGGTATCCGGGGATCGTACTGGATCACTCAGGTAATCGTGTTCAGGGTTTTATTTTCACTTCAGCAAATTTGCATAATCACTGGGATGTACTCGATCGGTTTGAAGGGGCTGAATATGAGCGTGTATCGGTAGACGTCACGACGACTGCCGGTCAGATAATAAAATCGTGGGTGTACCGGCTTAAGCCATGAACGCGTTTAGCCTGTGATTCAGGCTTAACGCCTGCCATTCGCTCATTTTACGCAACACTGCATGTACTGAACGCCCGTTTTTAACGAGGTTCGAACGCATTATGATGGCGCTATTCCGTTATGAAGGAGGCAACATGCATTTTGAGAAGCTGCAGTATTTATTTGATCCACTTTGCGGCTGGTGCTACGCCAGCGCGCCGGCGCTGAGTTACCTTGCTCAACACCACGCCGATCAACTTGAGCTCATGCCCAGCGGGCTTTTCAGCGATGAGGGTGCCCGGGACATCACTGCGGAATGGGCGGAGTACGCCTGGTCCAACGATCGGCGCATCGCCTCACTCACCGGGCAGCCTTTCAGCGAGCGCTATCATCAGCTTCTGCAGACCGGCACGCGGTTTGATTCGACGTTTATGAATCGTGCTCTGACCATGGTTCGTGACGTCACCCCGTCGGCCGAGCCACAACTTCTTCATACGCTACAGCATGCCCGCTATGTTGAGGGGCGAGACACCTCAAGACCTGACGTGGTGGGTGATATCGTTGAGGACTGGGCCAGGAAAAACAACCTCGCGTTAAAGCATGAACAGGTTATCCTGGCGCTTGATACCGATAAACCGCTGCGGCATATCACGGACGCGAGGATCGCGGAAGTGAAGCGCCTTATGGATCAGCGAGGTATCCGGGGAGTCCCTGTTCTGCTGGCGACGGTGAATGGCACGGAGCATATGATCGGTGGACATGCTCTTTACGGTGGCGCAGAGAAGTTACGCGCTACGCTATTAGCGCTTGGCTGAATGGGTTTGCCAGCATTGCGGACAATCGCTACGTCACGATCGGAGAGCAAATGAACCGCAATTGGGGCGTTTTTTAATTTTACGGGCTGACGCGAGATGGGGGTCAGCTTTGTGCCATCAGCAGACATTGGCTGAATAGAAAGCTGCCGTGATGTGTTTTCATTAACGCTGGTTACGTTAGAATAGGCTCGTTGAAAACGGGAGAGCTGGAGTAAAAATGTTTGCTGATTTTGGTATCGTGAATTTCTGGACGTATCTGCTTGGTGCGACACTGATAGTCCTTGCTCCTGGCCCTGAAACGATGTTCGTGATTAAAACGAGCATAACCAGCGGCATCAAGCGGGGCTTCGCTGCAATATTCTCCATCCTCCTGAGCGACGTTATTCTGGTTCTGTTGGCATGGTGTGGGCTGGCCGCGGTCATAAGCTCAACCCCTGCCTTATTTAACGCCATCAAATACGCAGGCGCTGCATATCTTTTTTATCTCGGTGTCCAGACGATACGCGCTATCTTTAAGCCAGCTGTAGAAACAAGTGAGGAAAAGAAATCTTCATCTGATGCTGGAGGGATCATCGGACGCGGAATGCTGGTTACTCTACTGAATCCAAAGACGCTGCTGTTCTATATCTCTTTCTTTGCCCAGTTTATCAATGTTCAGGCTGAACACTCCTGGATGGCGTTTATCATTCTTGCGGCAGTGATGTTCGCAATTACTCTCGTTTATTTCGGCTTTCTGGTTTTCTGCGGCTCTTATCTGCTCAGCCGTCTGAAAGGCAACAGTAGGTTATCTGCCATTGGAAACGCGCTGGTAGGTATGTTCTTCATTGGATTTGCAGCACGACTCGCAAGCGCAACTTCCTGACTGGACAGCTAAACCGCCGTGAGGCGGTTTTTTTACGGTCTTTCGCAGACCAGAACATCCGCTCCTCGCTCATAGCCGCCCTAACGTTACCTAAATCCCGAACTCCCCCAACGCTCCCCCCATAAAACCTGGTAGCTATACAAACGCGCCAGGCTGTTACGTTAATACGCGTTAATGACTTAAAAAGGAAACGCGCATGACGGTTAAAGGCAAAGAGAACATTCGCAGCGCGTTTATTGCCATCTCGGATTATTTTCAGGATCGGCTCATTGTCGAACAAGGGGATATGCAGGTGATCGAAGGCGGCGATAATGCCCTCGTTATCATGGAAACCCTGCTGCGTTTTCCTGATGGTCAGGGTGGGATCGCGGAAATGTCGCGCCGCGCAACCTATGTTTTCCGCCACGAAAGCGACGGTCGCTGGCTGTGCACCATCGACAACTCCTACGGCACGTCGCTGCTGGATACGGCAAACTCATCGCATTAATCAGAGCTTCAAAGGGGCGCTACCGCCCCTCCATGCCAGTGCCCTTAGTGCGCAGTAATGCGCGGCTCCTTCACAAACTCAGCCAGCAGCCACACCATATCGTGCAGCAGGCCCGTCAGCTCTTTCGCGACGTGAGCGGGCAGCGTTCCCCCCATAACCGCCTGTGTCAGCGCCAGAACATAGTCCACCTGAGTCAGGGTGTCCTGCCAGCAGTCGGGCACGCAGGAGCTGGTTTTCTCACCCATGATCAGCTGTTCGATCAGGTAGTGAGGAAGATCGACATCGCAGAGTTCACGCAGCTTGCGCAGGGTCTGAAGGAGACGCTCGCAGAGCGCAGTACGGCTCGCGACATCATCGGTTTCAACCAGCACGCTCACCAGCGCGGCGCAGCTGTCGGCGACGTCAAACAGATCGGCATCCGCCGGAAGCGGTCGGGAGATAAGTTGCAGAATGATGTTGTCGTCAGACGGAAGATAAGTCAGGGTTGGGATAGTCGCCATACAAGGCATCCTTCTATATGCAATTCATTAAACTACCCAGTGAGTTCCTACGCTCGGGGGGTAGCGCTGACAGAGGTAGGAATACCGCCCATATAGAAAAACGGCCAGCCTTACGGCTGCTCCGCCAGCGCCACCGCAATTGTAACGGGATCGGTGCTGCCGCGACATACGAAATGTCACTATATGGTAAATGCGGGTTCCTACGCCCGATTGCGGATGTGCCGCAACGCAGGCACTTTACGACCCCGGTCGGTTGAAGAAAAGAGATACCCCTAAATTTCACGAGGTTACTTTGCGGTTTGCGAGGCGCCTTCCAGAATGGTAACGCTGCCCTACATTTTAAGCGTATCAATCACCGCTCTGAGCGCAGGCGACACGTTGCGATGAGGATAATAAAGATATAACCCATCCATGCGCAGGCTGTAGCGCTGCAACACCCGGATAAGCGTTCCGCGCTCCAGATCGTCAGCCACCAGCTCTACCGGGACATAGGCCAGCCCCAGCCCCAGGCGGGCGGCTTCTGCCTCCATGTAGCTGTCGGACAGCGCCCATTGCCCCTCAGGCCGATGGGTGATTTTTTTCCCGTCCTGCACCAGCTCCCACTGATAGTCACTACCGTCGGCAAATTGGTAGGCGATGCAGGGATGAGCCACTAAATCCGCAGGCGTCTGCGGAAAGCCGTAGCGCCTGAAGTGGTCCGGAGCAGCCACTGCGGCCATTTCCATATCAGGCGTAATACGCACCGCAATCATTCCCTGCCCCACTTCCGGCCCGAGCCTGACGCCCGCATCGAACCGCTCGGCGATAATGTCGACGAAGCGGCTTTCATTGATCAGTTCCAGCCTGATGTCCGGATAACGCTGTTTAAAAACGGCAAGCTTTGGCAGCAGGCATTTGTCGATAGCGTGCTGGCTGGCATTGATACGCACCGTGCCGGAGGGCGTCTGACGGTAGTGTGCCAGGGTCGCCAGGCCCGTATCGAGCGTATCGAACGCGGACTCGGCGGTCCGATAAAGCTGTTCCCCGGCATGGGTGAGCGACAGCTTGCGCGTAGTGCGGACCAGAAGCTGAACCCCCAACCGCTCTTCCAGCTCGCGAACCGAGCGGCTAATCCCGGATTGCGCCAGCCCAAGCCGTTGCGCAGCCCCCGTGAAGCTCCCCTCCCGCACCACCTGCATGAACAGGTATAGCTCATTATAGTTTTCCCGCTTCGCCATCACGCCCGCCATTTATAACAATATGATATGAATCTTAGCAAATTATGGCCTCTAATCAGCACTATTTATGCTCACTATAATGACCGCAATACAACAACCCAGGGTTAATTTCCATGAAAACATTCACCCAAAAACTGTCCGTTGCGATGCTGCTCTGTGCATCATTAAGTGGAGTGACAACAATGAGTTATGCAGAAGCCACCAACCCAAACGCCCCTGTTTCAATGGTGACCGCCTGGGATAAAACCTTCCCCGAGAGTGACAAAGTCGATCACCGTAAGGTGTCCTTCCAGAACCGTTACGGGATCACCCTGGTAGGCGATCTCTATCTGCCTAAAAACCACGCTGACCGCAAGCTGGCGGCGATTGTGGTCAGCGGGCCGTTTGGTGCGGTCAAAGAGCAGTCCAGCGGTCTGTATGCGCAGACCCTGGCCGAAAACGGGTTTGTGACCCTGGCCTTCGATCCGTCCTATACGGGCGAAAGCGGCGGCCAGCCGCGCAACGTCGCCTCTCCGGATATCAACACCGAAGACTTTAGCGCGGCGGTGGATTTCCTGGGGTTGCAGAAAGAGGTTGATCGTAACCGTATCGGTATTCTCGGCATCTGCGGCTGGGGCGGTATGGCGCTGAATGCGGCATCCATGGACACCCGCGTGAAAGCGGTCGCCACCAGCGTAATGTATGACATGAGCCGGGCGATGGGCCACGGCGTGGGCGACGGGAAAGATCGCTATTCAACCTCTGACCGCCGCGCCGTTCTGCAGTATCTGAACGAACAGCGCTGGAAGGATGCCGAGAACGGCACCTTCGCGCACGGCGGCCATGACATTTATGTCGATGAGAACGGCAAGGTATCGGCGGCTGACCGTATTCTGCCGGAGGCATTGCCAGCAGATCCGCATCCGGTACTGAAGGAGTTTTATGACTACTATCGCATGCCGCGCGGCTTCCATGCCCGCTCCGTCAACTCCACCGGCGCGTGGACCGCGACCATGCCATTATCCTTTATGAATATGCCGCTGCTGAGCTATGCCGGGGAGATTACTATCCCGACGCTTATCGTCACCGGTGAAAAGGCGCACTCCCGCTATTTTGCAGAGGATGCGTTTAAAGCGGTCGACAGCAAACAGAAAGCGCTGGTGATTGTCCCGGGGGCAAACCACGTCGACCTCTACGACAATGCTGCCGGAAAGATCCCTTTCGCGCAGTTTGAACAGTTCTTCAAAACCAGCCTGAAATAAACCTCTTCGCCGCCCGTTTTCGCGGGCGGCTCTTCGTGAAAGATGACTATGTCCACTCTGAACCCAACTTCCTCGAAGAATGAGGAGCACGCGCGCTGGGGCGGTGTTTTTGCCATGACCCTGTGCGTCTTCGTCCTGATTGCCTCGGAATTTATGCCCGTCAGCCTGCTGACCCCTCTTGCCAGAGATTTAGGCGTAACGGAGGGGCTTGCGGGCCAGGGTATCGCCATTTCCGGCGCGCTGGCGGTGTTGACCAGCCTCTCCCTTTCCCGGCTTGCCGGGAATATGGACCGCAAACACCTTCTGCTGGGCATGACGATCCTGATGGCGCTCTCGGGGATGATTATCGCTTTCGCCCCAAACTACCTGGTTTACATGACAGGCCGTGCGCTGATCGGGATCGCGATAGGCGGATTCTGGTCCATGTCTGCCGCAACGGCCATTCGCCTCGTTCCGCAGCATCAGGTCTCGCGCGCGCTGGCGATATTCAACGGGGGGAACGCGCTGGCGACGGTGGTCGCCGCCCCGCTCGGGAGTTATCTCGGCGCCACCATTGGCTGGCGCGGCGCCTTCCTGTGCCTGGTGCCCGTGGCGACGCTGGCGTTTCTCTGGCAACGTTTTAGCCTGCCCAACATGCCCGGCAATACAAAGACGGCGTCACGGTCAACCGTCTTTCGGCTATTCCGCCAGCGGGTGGTTTCCCTCGGTTTGCTGGCCTGCGGCCTGTTCTTTATGGGACAGTTCGCGCTGTTTACCTATGTGCGCCCGTTTCTCGAAACCGTCACGCAGGTCTCCCCCTCCGGCTTATCGCTTATTATACTGACCATCGGCGTCGCGGGTTTTGTTGGCACGCTGCTCGTTGCGCTGGTGCTCAACGCCGCGTTTTACCCGACGTTAATCGCCATTCCTCTGCTGATGGCCGTCATTGCAGGCGCGTTGATACTGACCGGCCACAGCGTGTGGATCGTTGCCCTGCTGTTAGGCTTCTGGGGGATGCTGGCGACGGCGGCACCCACGGGATGGTGGACATGGATTGCGCGAACGCTGCCGGAAGATGCTGAGGCCGGCGGCGGATTAATGGTCGCCGTGATCCAGCTCGCCATTGCGCTCGGCTCAACGGCGGGCGGTATGGTGTTCGATCGTAGCGGCTGGCAGAGCACGTTTGCCTTGAGCGGCATTTTGCTCCTGGGTGCAGTGGTGTTGACGCTTCTGCTTTCGCATCTTCACAAATCACGCGCCGGATGAATTGTTGACGCTTTCCTTCACAGCTGGTGTAGTGTTTTTAAACGATTCATCACTCTGAAGAGAAGCGGCGGCATGATTAACATCCTCGGCAAAACCACCTCCATCAACGTGCGTAAAGTGCTCTGGACCTGCGAAGAGGCGGGCATAACCTACCGGCAGGAAGATTACGGCAGCGGTTTTGCCTCGACGGAAACCGACGCCTTCCGCGCCCTAAACCCCAACGCCATGGTGCCGGTGCTGGTGGACGACGATTTCGTGCTGTGGGAGTCCAATTCCATCTGCCGTTATCTGGCGCGCAAGGCCGGACGTCACGATCTGCTGCCCGCAGAGCCGCAGGCCTGCGCTAACGTAGAGCGCTGGATGGACTGGCAGGCAACCGAATTCAATAACGCCTGGCGCTATGTCTTCCCGGCGCTGGGGCGTAACAACCCGGACTTTAACGACCCCGAGCGCATTGCGGCGGGAATAAAGGAATGGAACCACTGCATCACCATTCTGGAAAACCAGCTGCAGCGCACCGGGGCCTTTGCGGCGGGCGAGACGTTTACCCTCGCGGACGTGGTGCTTGGGCTGTCGGTAAATCGCTGGAAGATGACGCCGTTTGATAAGCCCGACGTGCCCGCGATCGCGGCCTGGCTTGAACGCCTTAACCAGCGTCCGGCATTTTTGCGTCACGGCAATAATGGCATGATTTAAATTATTCGCGCCCCATCTTGAGTAAGGATATTTTATTTAATTACTAAACCCCGAAAGTCGTCAGAGGGAATAATAATTAAGCCCTATCCTGGACAGCTCGTTGCACCGCTTTGCTAGCCTGACTATTCAGGCAAAGCGCAACCCGGAGGTATTCTTGCTGATTAGACTCAAGAAAGAACGAACGCATAAGGAGGATCGCCGGCTTGCTCTCTGGCTGGCGACCTCGGCAGGTTTGCTGAACGCCATCGCCCTCGGGGCATTTGGCTTTTTCCCCTCACACATGACCGGCAACACCTCACAATTCTCCAGCGAAGTCTCTTCCACCGACCTGAGCGATATTATTTTCTTCGGCTCGATTATTCTCTCTTTTGTGGCCGGTGCCATTATCGCGCGCACGATCGTAATATGGGGCATTATCCATAACGTCAGGCTGGTTTTTTGTCAGATTCTTTTTGTCGAGGGAATATTGCTGACCGGCGTCTCACTCTACGAAATGTATTTTCATGCCCTCACCAGCAACCGCGAGATAATTCTTTTTCTGTGCGGTCTGATGGGCATTCACAATTCCACCTCCACGCAGCTTTCCGGCGGACGGGTGAGATCGACGCACATTACCGGCACGCTGACGGACGCGGGGATTTCCCTGGCCTCGGTCATGGTGGCGATGCTGCGCAGGGATGACTCCAAAGATACGGCGGCGCAAAAAAGCCAGCTGAAAACCCACCTAACCACCCTGTTTTCGTTTATTACCGGCGGTATCGCGGGGCTGCTGCTGTTCCGGTGGGTTGGGTTCAACGCCATGCTGGCGCTCGGGCTGATGCTCACCGTTGTCGCCATCTGTTCTATCGTCAGCATCTCGGTGCGGGTTCGCCGGGTTCGCGCCTCTCTCTGAAAATATGGCCGACCTTAGGCGCGGTTTTTGTGACACCGTCACTTTTAAGAATGCGTTTTAAGACTATTCTGCCCGAGCCTCAATCAGCCCTTACGCCATAAGGGCTGGCACAAGGTTTCCCCTGCATTCATAGGGTTACAGATTTTACCCCTTCGCTGGAACCCTTCCCAAACGCTTGCTATAGCTCAATGACCCCCTGCCGAAACATGGCATAACAACAGGCAACCGGTGGTTGCTATAACGCATGCGCACAGGGAGACACACCGCAATGCACCCATTACTCAAACGTTCGCTGCTGTTTGTCGGCGCTATTATCGTGGTCCTCGCCCTCCTCGTCTGGGGGATCGGGCTGGAGACGATTAAGGCGCGCCAGGTCGACCTGGTTTATCTCGGGCAACAGCACATGATTCTGGTTTTCTCATCGATGTTTTTTGCCCTGCTGGTGGGTATTCCGGCCGGTATCCTGCTGAGCCGCCCGGCCGCGCGGGGTATCGCCGAATATGTGATGCAAATCTTTAACGTCGGCAACACGCTGCCGCCGCTGGCCGTGCTGGCGCTGGCGATGGTGGTGATTGGCATTGGCGATACGCCGGCCATCATCGCCCTGTTCCTCGCCTCGCTGCTGCCGATCGTGCGTAATACCTATGCCGGGCTGTGCTCGGTCCCGCCGTCGCTGCTGGAAGCGGCAAACGGCATCGGGATGACCAAATGGCAGCGTCTGCGCCAGGTTGAGCTGCCTGCCGCCTGGCCGGTCATGCTCTCGGGGATCCGCATCGCCACCGCCATTAACGTCGGTACCGCGCCGCTGGCGTTCCTGATTGGCGCCAGCAGCTACGGCGAGCTGATTTTCCCCGGTATTTATCTGAACGATTTCCCGACCCTGATCCTCGGCGCGGCGGCCACCGCCCTGTTCGCCCTGATCCTCGATACCCTGCTGGCGGCGCTGGGCCGCGTGATGAGCCCCCATCTCGCTCGATAACAATAACAAGGAGCTTTTATGAGACTGTTTTCCAGCCTGACGGCGCTGTGTGCCGCGGCGCTGTTCACCAGCCAGACGATGGCGGCCCCGCTGATTCTGGCGACCAAGAGCTTTACCGAGCAGCACATTCTTTCGGCGATGACCGTGCAGTACCTGCAAAAGAAAGGTTTTCAGGTGCAGCCGCAAACCAACATTGCCACGGTGATCTCCCGCAACGCGATGATCAACAAGCAGATTGACATGACCTGGGAGTACACCGGCACGTCGCTGATCATTTTTAACCACATCAACAAGCGCATGTCGCCAGAGGAATCCTACGAGACGGTGAAACGCCTGGACGCGAAGCACGGCCTGGTCTGGCTCAAGCCCGCCGACATGAACAACACCTACGCCTTCGCCATGCAGCGCAAGCGCGCCGAGGCGGAACATATCAACACCATGTCGGAGTTGGTGGCGAAGATTGAGGAGATCCGTAAAACCAACCCGGACAAAAACTGGCTGCTGGGCTTAGACCTGGAGTTTGCCGGGCGCAGCGACGGCATGAAGCCGCTTCAGGCCGCCTATAAGATGGAGCTGGACCGGCCGCAGATCCGCCAGATGGACCCCGGTCTGGTTTATAACGCGGTGCGCGACGGCTTCGTCGACGCCGGTCTGATTTACACCACCGACGGGCGCGTAAAAGGCTTCGACCTGAAGGTCCTTGAGGATGATAAAGGCTTCTTCCCGAGCTATGCGGTGACGCCGGTGGTGCGTAAGGACACGCTGGAGGCTAACCCCGGTCTGGAAGAGGCGCTCAACACCCTCTCGGCACAGCTCAACAATGACGTTATCACCGAACTGAACAAGAAGGTGGATATCGACCATCAGTCACCGCAGCAGGTCGCCCGTGATTTCCTGCGTAGCAAGCAGCTGCTGTAGGAGGCGCTATGGATACCGTTCACTACATTCTGGACAACTGGGGCTACCTGTTAACCCTGACGCTGCAGCATCTGTGGCTGGTGGCGCTGGCCGTAGGTTTAGCCATCATCATCGGCGTACCGCTGGGCATTTTGATTGTCCGTCATAAATGGCTGGCAACGCCGGTGCTGGGCATTGCCACCATCGTGCTGACCATTCCGTCCATCGCCCTGTTCGGCCTGATGATCCCGCTGTTTTCGCTGATCGGTCAGGGCATTGGCGCCCTGCCCGCGATCACGGCGGTGTTTCTCTACTCGCTGCTGCCGATTGTGCGTAACACCCACACCGCGCTCGACAGCCTGCCGCCGGGCCTGCGTGAAGCCGGACGCGGGATCGGCATGACCTTCTGGCAACGCCTGCGCTGGGTAGAGATCCCGATGGCGCTGCCGGTCATTTTCGGCGGGATCCGCACCGCCGTGGTGATGAACATCGGCGTAATGGCGATTGCGGCGGTGATCGGCGCGGGCGGTCTGGGCCTGCTGCTGCTCAACGGCATCGGCGGGAGCGACATCCGCATGTTGATTGCTGGCGCGCTGATGATTTGTCTTTTAGCGATTGTGCTCGACTGGCTGCTGCACCGTCTGCAGGTGGTTCTGACTCCAAAGGGGATTCGATAATGATAAAACTGGAAAACCTCACCAAACAATTTTCACAGAAGCACGGCCAGACCTTTAAGGCCGTCGACAACGTTAACCTGAACGTGCCCGAAGGGGAAATGTGCGTCCTGCTCGGCCCGTCCGGCTGCGGGAAGACTACCACCCTGAAGATGATCAACCGCCTCATTACCCCCAGCAGCGGGACGATCCTGATTAACGGTGAAGACACCAGCGGGATGGACACGGTGACCCTGCGCCGCAACATTGGCTACGTGATCCAGCAGATTGGCCTGTTCCCGAACATGACCATCGAAGAGAACATTACCGTCGTGCCGCGCATGCTGGGCTGGGATAAAGCGCGCTGTAAAACCCGCGCCGAAGAGCTGATGGATATGGTGGCGATGGATCCGCACAAGTTCCTGAATCGCTATCCCCGCGAGATGTCCGGCGGCCAGCAGCAGCGTATCGGCGTCATCCGCGCCCTGGCGGCGGATCCGCCGGTACTGCTGATGGATGAGCCCTTCGGCGCGGTGGACCCGATCAACCGCGAGGTGATCCAGAACCAGTTCCTGGAGATGCAGCGCAAGCTGAAAAAAACCGTCATGCTGGTCAGCCACGACATCGACGAGGCCCTGAAGCTCGGCGACCGTATTGCGGTGTTCCGTCAGGGGAAAATCGTGCAGTGCGCCAGCCCCGATGAGCTGCTGGCGAAACCGGCGAATGAGTTTGTCGGCTCCTTTGTCGGCCAGGACCGCACGCTGAAGCGCCTGCTGCTGGTCTCGGCGGGCGACGTCACCGACCAGCAGCCGACCATTACGGTGCGGGGCTCTACGCCCCTCCCTGAAGCCTTTGCGACCATGGATGATAATGACATTCGCGCGATTACCGTGGTCGACGAGCACGGCAAGCCGCTGGGCTTTGTGAAGCGTCGCGAAGCGCGTCACGCCAGCGGGACCTGCGCCGACATCCTGCATCCGTTCCGCATGACCGGCAAGGCGGAAGACAACCTGCGCGTGGTGCTGTCGCGCCTGTACGAGAGCAACACCAGCTGGATGCCTATCGTGGATGAGGACGGTCGCTACAACGGCGAGATCTCGCAGGACTATATTGCCGAGTACCTGAGCTCCGGGCGCACGCGTCGGGCGCTGAATATTCATAGCGAGAGCTGAGAATTATATTTACCCAATTTTTGGGTTACCGCGTAGAAAAGCCCCTTTTGGGGCTTGGCTTTGGCTTACGTTGGATTCACCAGCGAAGCTCTGACGTTGGCATGAACGTCACTGATACGGCATTGTCCATTACGTCAAAATCAATCTGCATACTCACGGGGAGATCTCCGGCGGCTACATCAAAAAGATCGGCCCATCCCAAAGCACGCTTCATAATAGTTTTTGGTGGTGAACTTCTTAACGGCTCTCCGATATGTTCATGAACCCATCGACGTGACATTTCGCTCTTGAGCCCGAACGGCAGCTCATTAGGAAAATGCCACCCTTTAATTTCCGGTCGGAGTAGGGTTACTGTAATTTCCTGGAGAATACGTCCTTCACGCCTGAATGATAAGTATACCCCCTCCTGCGCCATATTCAGGCTCAGATCAGGGTCACCGGAAAAACCGGATGGAGGGGTTTTGTATGGTATGAGCTCTACGTCAACCAGGTCTTGATAAGATCTACCTAAGCTATAAATTAACGCTTCAATATTCACTGTCATTCGTACAACCCCACATTACGATTCAATTCGTGCATTTTAGCCTTTGCAGCTTCTATCTGGGTTTCTGTTGCACCATTTGCTTTAAGTGCTGGTCTGATTGCATCCAGATTACGATCCACTGCCGCACGGAGGTTCTTTGAGTCCAGTTCAATTTGTACTGGCGAATTACGACCACCATAAGTCTCACTTAATTTTTGATGAATTTCTTTTGGAACTACGATAGCTGCAACATTCTGAGCCATTTCATCCACCAATTTTTTACTGAGGCGGGGATTTTCACGCAATAAAGCAGATCGTACCGCAGCAGCAGACGGCATGTGATCCGCCTCGTAAATCCCCTGCCGCGAACGGCATTTAAAGTCACTGTATAGCTCTACTTCCAGAAACTCCACCGGCGGTTTGCTCAGGTAAATATAAATCGGCGGCAGGTCAGGGAACGGCAGGATCAGAATGTAATCCGCGAAACTCTTTTCCTCCGGCATCGGGCTGGTGGTCGCCGTTCTGCCGGTGTTGTCGGGCAGCGGGTCAACAATCACCGGGTTCGGCAGCACCGGCCGCGCCTGGTTGCCGGTATTCCACGGCTTTTCCTCGCCTGTTCGGTCAGGCGTCCACACAATGGTGATGCGCGGTTCTTCCTCCGTGGTGAAGGTGTATGCCTGGGCGCTGCTGTCGTACTCCATTTTTCTGACGCGAACATTATCCCGGCCAGGTGGCGTATGCCAGCCATGCGGCACCGGGTTCCCCCTGCTGTCATTCTCCCACGTATAGCGAACTCGGCTCGGGGCTTCACGCATCTGCGCCAGGCGCATACGGTCGATAAAGTCCTGTTCGCCGTCGTTCAGCCTGCCGGGCATCATTCCCACCAGCAGCCCGGCCACGGGTGCACCCGCTCCGGCGGCGACTACCTCACCCAGCCCGGAGGCGCCACGGACCGCCCAGGTGCCGTAGGTCAGTGCCCTGCCGCTTATCAGATCCAGCAGGCTTGCGCCTGCCGTGGCGGTCTGTGCACGTGAAGCTGCGGCTGCGGCAGCAACGGCGGCCTGATAATCCATCACCTCATGGTTGCCGTTCCACCAGCGATACAGAGCGCTACGCTTCTTCGGTTTGGGGATATCTTCTGGTTTTTCCTTTTTTACGGTCTGCGCGTGCTGCGGGGTGTCTGAATCGGTCATCGGGTCACTGGCGGGCATGGCCTGAAAAAATGCCATATCAGCAAAATTGGTGTGGGGTTCGCGCTGGTCACCGGCATCATTACACCCCACACCACGGAGGCAGGATTTTGCAAATACCCGGTTGCGCTCCCTTTCCTCCTCTCTGCGTTTTTCATCGGCCTGCTTTTCTGTTGCCAGCCTGGCGGCGTGTTCCTCCCTGGCAACATCAACCGGGTCACGTCCACGTCCCAGCCACTGACCTGCAGGAGCAATCACCCGGTTAGAACCCGATGGACAATCGCAATGAACTTTAGAACCATGAACGGCCACGGGTACACCGTGAAATTTTACCCGTTCCTCGCCCGATACAATCACGCCCTGCTTGCCACATTTGGGACAGGGTGTGGTTTTATCACCTACCCTGAGAATTCTGCGCCCAAATTCGGTGCTGTCCGTAATGGACGCAATACACCTGGCACCGGTAGTCGTTTTATCATTCTCAAGGGCCTGTCCCCGGCCATAATTATCGGTACGGTAACCCATGCATTACGCTCCGGTAATGAGTAAGTTGACTACTCATAAAGAATTTCCCTTTCCTTCCCGTTAATAAAAAAGAAATTCTACTATGAATACGCGTTCATCAAATTTATTCAGCACTTTTGGTTAATATTTAATAATCGAATAAATGTTCAATAAAAATAAATAACATGAATATTCAGAACGTCATATAAAGGCACATTTGCATACTGGTTGAGTTCCTATCACAATAGAACATCGGCCCCGTTTAATCGCGACTCATGCAACGTCTTCATACCTACCCCGATATCCGCGCGATGTTTCGTCGTTTCCTGATTGCCACCGTCACCGGCGTGCTGGCGGCGCTGGCGGTTGCGGTATTTCGCCACAGCATGTACCTGCTGGAGTGGCTGCTGCTCAGCAACGACAGCGGCAGCCTGGTGAATGCCGCCGCGTCGCTCTCCCCCTGGCGGCGCGCGCTGACGCCCGCGCTGGGCGGGCTGGCAGCCGGGCTGCTGCTGTGGGGATGGCAGCGTCTGACCGCCCAGCGGCCTCACGCCCCTACCGATTATATGGAAGCGCTGGAGACGGGCGACGGCCAGTTTGATTACGGCGCCAGCCTGGTGAAATCCCTTGCGTCGCTGCTGGTCGTGGCCAGCGGAAGCGCCATCGGGCGAGAAGGGGCAATGATCCTGCTTGCCGCCCTCTCCGCCTCCTTTTTCGCCCGGCGCTTTACCCCCAAATCCGAATGGAAATTATGGATAGCCTGCGGTGCCGCCGCCGGGATGGCCAGTGCCTACCACGCGCCCTTAGCCGGAAGCCTGTTCATTGCCGAGATCCTGTTTGGCACGCTGATGCTGGCCTCGCTCGGCCCGGTGGTTATCGCGGCGGTGGTGGCGCTTCTCACGACGCAGCTCCTGGCCCCCGGAGCCGGAACGCTTTACGAGGTTCATCTGAGCGGTATCCTCGCCGCGACGGATTATGGTCTGCTGCTCGCCATGGGCCTGCTGGCGGGTCTCTGCGGTCCGCTGCTGATGTGGCTGATGGACTTAAGCCACGAACTGTTTCTGCGCCTTAAGCTTTCGCCGCCGTGGCAGCTGGCGCTGGGCGGTTTACTCGTCGGGCTGCTGTCCCTCCTCACGCCGAAGGTGTGGGGGAATGGCTATAGCGTGGTTCAGGCTTTTCTGCTTGCCCCGCGGCTGCTGTCGGTGATTGCCGGGGTATTTATCTGCAAACTGCTGGCGGTGCTGGCGAGCAGCGGATCGGGTGCGCCGGGCGGGGTGTTTACGCCCACGCTGTTTGTCGGTATGGCTTCAGGGATGCTGTTTGCGCAGCTTTTTTCGATGTGGCTGCCGGGTTCTGAGACGACAATTTTGCTGGGACTGGCAGGTATGGCAACGCTACTCGCCGCGACCACGCATGCGCCGATTATGTCGGCGCTGATGGTCTGTGAAATGACCGGACAGTATATCTTACTGCCCGGTTTGCTGGTCGCCTGCGTGGTGGCGTCCGTGCTGTCGCGGACGTTACGCCACGACTCGATCTACGGTCAACACGCCACCGAGGGCAGAGAGATCGATGTACTGCGCTAGCTCGCGCTGCTCGGCGCGAGGAAGATAAGGCAGCTCGCCTACCAGCGGGCCGGGCAGTTTGGCGCTCAGCACGTCGATGATCTCCGCGTAGTGCGCCAGGCCCGGGTTGATGCGGTTTGCTACCCAGCCAATCAGCGGCAGACCGTCGTTGGCAATCGCCTGGGCCGTCAGCAGCGCGTGGTTGATGCACCCTTCCTGGATCCCCACCACCATCACCACCGGAAGCTGCTCCTGCACGACCCATTCAGACAGCGGGCGCAAATCATTCATCAGGCTGCGCCAGCCCCCCGTCCCTTCAACCACCACGTGATCAACCTTCGCGCTCAGGCTCGCCAGGCCGTCGGACAACAGGGGATAATTAATTAGGCCGCTGTGCGCTACGCTGCTCTCCTCTTCGCTTAGCGCAATGGGATTGACCGCGTGATAAGGCAGTTCCAGCGACGAGACGCTTTGCAGCACCAGGGCGTCTTTATTACGCAATCCCTCTGGCGTCTCTTTACTCCCTTTTGCGACCGGTTTGTACCCTGCCACGCGTTTACCGCTTGCTGCCAGCGCCTGCAGCAATGCGCGTGATACGACGGTCTTGCCGACAGAGGTATCTGTACCAGTAACAAAGAAACGCTTAAGCATGACTCACTCCACCTCTTGGGTATGCTTCGGAAATATAAACCAGGTAAATAATTCAGTGGAGGAAGTCTACGGGATGCGTGCGCTACCCGGCTTGAGATAGCGCAATTTTTCGTACATCTGCGGAAAAGAGTTAACCCTGCAGCAGGCGGATCAGCAGCGAGCCGTTATACATGGCGTCTTTGACCAGCGCCGCGCCTGCCATCGTGCCCTGGTTAGAAAACTGGGTGCTTTCAACCGCAATATTTTTGCTGTAGGCGGGAAGCGACTGCTGGTGGATACAGGCCGAGATCGCCGGGAAGAGGATCTCCGCCGCCTGGCTGAGCGGCGAGCCAATCAGAATTTTTTGCGGGTTGAAGAGGTTCACCATAATGGCAAGAATGCGGCCAACGTTATTCCCCACCCCGGTGATGATATCCTTCGCCAGCAGATCGCCCTGACGCGCGGCGGCGCACAGGGAATCGACCGTTAAGGGCTGTCCGTGCAGCGATGAGCTCATGGACTGGCTAAGCCGAACCTGCGCCAGCTCCAGCACGCTCTCCACGCTGGCAATGGTCTCCAGACAGCCGTGGTTCCCGCAGTAGCAGCGCTTGCCGTACGGGTCGACCTGGGTGTGGCCAATTTCCACCAGGCTACTGCTTCCGGCATGGAGAAGGCGTCCGTCGGTGATCACGCCCGCCCCGACGTTATGGTCGATGACGACCTGAATCACGTCCCGCGCCCCGCGCGACGCGCCAAACAGCGCCTCCGCCATCGTCCAGGCGCTGATGTCATGCTGAATATAGACCGGCACGCCGGTATGGTTTTTCAGCACCTCGCCCAGCGGCATCTCTTTAACGTCGTCGTAAAACGGCATGCGGTGAACAATGCCGTTTTCGGTATCAATAATCCCCGGCATGGTGATGGCAATCGCCGTCAGGCGTTCAAGCCGCTGCTGATGGCGAATAAAGAAGCGATCGATGTGTGAGACAATCGCGTCGAGGAGCGGTTCCTCCGCGTTAAGCGGCAGGTCAAGCCGGTCTTCCACCACCAGCTTGCTGCTGAGATCGCGCAGCGCGAGGAAGATCTCCCCGCGGCTGATGCGCAGCGACAGGTAGTGCCATGCTTCTGTTTCAACCACCAGCCCGACGGCCGGACGGCCACGGCTGCCCGGCTCCTGAATTTCCGTCTCCTGGACCAGGTGTGCTTCCAGCATCTCGCGAACAATCTTGGTGATACTGGCAGGTGCCAGCTGTGCCAGGCGCGAAAGATCGATACGCGAAACGGGACCAAGCTGATCAATCAGGCGATACACCGCGCCAGCGTTGGTCTGCTTAATCTGATCGATATGCCCTGGCTGACTATCAGCAACCACCTCGTACTCCCTTATTTTCGAGCTTCGAAATAAACTGTTTGCTATGGTGAAGCACTTCCCTGTCCGTCGTCAAATATTTACTTAGCCATGTGATTTACCGCACATTTTCGCCCCCTTTTTCCAGGAAATGTCGCCCGGCAGAGGCGCCGATTAGCTGGTGTTTGAATCGCTGTGCGGCATGACTCTGTTCGCGATGCTTTGACCACACCAGCCACATCTCTGAAACGGCGTCCTCTTCGGCGATGGTCACCCAGCGCATTTCGCGCAACTGTACCCGCTTAAAGGAGGCCGGAAGAATAGACACGCCCAGCCCGGCGGCGACCAGACCGATAATGGTCATCGCTTCCCCCACCTCCTGGGTAATGACCGGGGCAAGATCGTAGCGGCGCATCAGCCCCAGGATATCGTCATACAGCCCCGTTCCGACCTGCGGGTCAAAAAAGACGAACGGCTCTTTTGCCAGCTCCGCCAGCGACACCGCCGGACGCGACGCCAGCGGGTGATCGTGCGGGATCATCGCCATCAGCGGCTCGCGCAGGATCACCTCCCACGCCAGCGTGTCCGGGAGCTGGGTGTTACGCATCAGCCCCAGATCCAGCGCCCCCTCACTCAGCGGCGCAATCTGCTCGCGGGTGTTGATTTCGCGCGTCTGAATATGAACATCCGGAAAGTGGCGGCGGAATGACGACAGGGTCTCAGAGACGGCGCTGATAAACGGCGCGGACGAGGTAAATCCGATGCGCAGCTCGCCGGCTTCCCCGAGATAGAGCCGCTCTGCCCGGGCAGCGGCCTCATCGACCATGCTCAGAATTTGTCGGCTGTCGATCAGGAACTGCTTGCCCGCCGCCGTCAGGCTCACGCTGCGGTTAGTGCGGGCCAGAAGACGCGCCCCGACCTGCTGCTCCAGGATCTGGATCTGCTGGCTTAACGGTGGCTGAGAGATATTCAGCCGCGCCGCCGCGCGGCCAAAATGCAGCTCTTCAGCGACGGCGACAAAATAGCGAAGGTGACGCAGCTCGATATTCATATTTATAAAGTATCATTTGAGATTATTAATATATTAGACAGAATATTTACATTTTCCTACTCTGAAGAGGTGGTCATACCCGTCACCAGAAATCACGGGGATGTTTAAGCAAGGAAACTGTGTGAGTCGTACAACTACCATTGATATCGATCCGGCAAGCGATATCAATGATTTACCTTCAGCATTGCAGCCGGTTCAGTTCATTAAACGCGGTACCCCACAATTCATGCGCGTCACGCTGGCGCTCTTTTCCGCCGGTCTGGCCACCTTCGCCCTGCTCTATTGCGTTCAGCCGATCCTGCCCGTTCTCTCCCATGAGTTTGGCGTATCGCCTGCCAGCAGCAGCGTTTCTCTCTCTATTTCAACCGCGATGCTGGCAATTGGCCTGCTCTTTACCGGGCCGCTGTCCGACGCCATTGGCCGTAAACCGGTGATGGTGACCGCCCTGATGCTGGCCTCGGTCTGTACGCTACTCTCGACCATGATGACCAGCTGGCACGGCATTCTGGTGATGCGCGCGCTGATTGGGCTGTCGCTCAGCGGCGTGGCGGCGGTCGGGATGACCTATCTCAGCGAAGAGATCCACCCGAGCTTTGTTGCCTTCTCGATGGGGCTTTACATCAGCGGGAACTCGATCGGCGGAATGAGCGGACGCCTGCTGAGCGGGGTATTCACGGACTTCTTTAGCTGGCGAATTGCGCTGGCGGTGATTGGGTGTTTCGCGCTGGCCTCCGCGCTGATGTTCTGGAAAATCCTGCCGGAATCGCGCCATTTCCGCCCGACGTCCCTGCGCCCGAAAACGCTGTTTATCAACCTCCGCCTGCACTGGCGCGACAAAGGGCTGCCGCGCCTGTTTCTGATGGGCTTCCTGCTGATGGGCGCCTTCGTCACGCTGTTTAACTATATAGGCTATCGCCTGATGCTCTCACCGTGGCATTTGAACCAGGCTGTTGTCGGTCTACTCTCGGTTGCCTATTTGACCGGCACGTGGAGCTCACCAAAAGCCGGGGCGATGACCGCACGCTTCGGACGCGGCCCGGTCATGCTGGTCTTCACGGCGGTGATGCTGCTCGGCCTGCTGCTGACGCTCTTCTCCTCCCTGTGGCTGATTTTTGCCGGGATGCTGCTCTTTTCCGCGGGCTTCTTCGCCGCCCACTCGGTTGCCAGCAGCTGGATTGGCCCGCGCGCCCGTCGCGCCAAAGGCCAGGCGTCGTCGCTGTATCTGTTTAGCTATTATCTTGGCTCCAGCATCGCCGGGACCCTCGGCGGCGTGTTCTGGCATCACTACGGCTGGAACGGCGTGGGCGGGTTTATCGCGCTGATGCTCTGTGCCGCGCTGCTGGTGGGGGCAAGTCTGCATCAGCGCTTGAGATAACATGCGGGCGGGCTGATATCCAGAGAATCGGCACCAGCGTACTGGTGCCGTTTCACCTTCAGGAATCCCAGGCCTGCTCTATCTTGCCGGCCTCAAACTGCGGAGGCGGTTTTCGGAAACGGCGCGTGAGCCATGTCAGGTAAAGGATCCCCAGAGCCGCCCAGATGAGGCCAAGCGTCAGGGAGGTCGCTTCGAGGTTTATCCACAGCACGCCGACCGTGACGGCACCAATGAGCGGCAGCAGAAGATAGTGGAAACGATCTTTCCACGTTTTATTGAGCCCCTGGCGCCGCCAGAAATGGTTGTACACCGACAGGTTAACAAACGTAAACGCCACCAGCGCACCGAAGTTGATCAGCGCCGTCGCGGTCACGAGGTCAAAGTACAGGGCCGACAGGGCCACAATCCCTACCATAATGACGTTCAGGGCCGGCGTACGCCATTTCGGATGCACGTAGCCAAACACCCGCTCCGGAAAGACGTTGTCGCGCCCCATCACGTACAGTAAGCGAGAGACGCTGGCGTGCGAGGCCAGGCCTGAAGCGAGCGTATTCACAAACGTGGTACACAGAAACACCGACTGGAAGAGCTTGCCGCCCACGTACAGCGCGATTTCCGGCAGCGCGGCGTCCGGGTTCTTGAAGCGCGCGATCGTCGGGAAAAAGAGCTGCATGAAAAACGAGGCAACAATGAATATCAGCCCGCCGTACAGCGCGGTCAGGAAAATGGCTTTGGGGATCACCCGCGCCGCGTTTGGCGTCTCTTCCGACAGCGTGGTAACCGCGTCAAAGCCGAGGAAAGAGAAGCAGACGATCGTCGCGCCGGTAATAATCGGGATCAGGTGGGCGTTCTCGCTGATAAACGGCTGGAGCGACCAGACGGTGCCGACGCCCTCCCCCTTGTGCAGGCCGTGCACCACGAGGATGACAAACACCACCATGATGGCGATCTGCACCAGCACAAACAGGGTGTTAAAGTTGGCGACCAGATTCACGCTCTTCAGGTTCGCCAGCGTCAGGATGGTCACAAACCCCACCACCCAGACCCACGGCGGGACTTCAGGGAACAGCGCGGAAAGGTAGATCTTCGCCAGCAGCACGTTGATCATCGGCAGGAAGAGATAGTCCAGCAACGATGACCAGCCGACCATAAAGCCCAGATGAGGTCCGATCGATTTCTGCGTGTAGGTGTACGCGGAGCCCGCTTCCGGGAACTGTCGTACCAGCTTGCCGTAGCTGATGGCGGTAAACATGACGCCAGCCAGCGCCAGGAGATACGAGGCGGGCACGTGGCCGTTGCTGATACCGGACACAATGCCGAAGGTATCAAACACGGTCATCGGGGTGAGGTAAGCCAGCCCCATCATGACCACCTGCCAGAGCTTGAGGGAACTGCGCAGCCGGGTTCTTCCGGCCATGCGCGGCGAGTCAAGGGAGGTGTTAGTCGCCATAAACCGTCCCCCCCATGCTTACCGTGGTTTGCAATCGCGCTGTCCTTAACGCAAACCTGCTTAGCAAAGGGGGAAGTTGTAAAGAACTCACGCGATCGTACCCGCTCACCATCTCTGGCTCGCACTCACAGCAGGCGCCAGACTGGCCCCCTTCGCCCTGCGGATAGTTGAACATCTGCATCATTTCCTACCTCGTCACACAGTGTCGTTAAGAAAATCCCTGTGCCGCCTGCGCTCCATAACGCGACTCCCGGGAGATAGCTGGCGTGCCAGCGAACAGTTCGGCCAGGCTCCGCGCAGGCCGTATGGTAATACGTACAAGATGTAACAAAGCGGCCCCTAGCCGGGGCACGTCATCAGGCGTTTTTCAACATCCACTCGATTTCAGTTTCGGTGATCAGGCGCTCAAACTGCAGCAATTCATCGTTTTTGCAGGCGTGATAGACGTGGCAGAAACGTTCGCCCAGCCGCTCGCGGAGGCTATCGTTTTGCATAAACTCCCACAGCGCATCGCTCTGACGAATCGGGAACGGCAGGCCGTCCTGCTCCAGACCGTTGCCTTCCACCTCTTCCTGCAGCGGTAAATCGTTGTCCAGCCCGTGCAAAATGCCGGCAAAAATTGCCGCCATCACCAGATACGGGTTCGCGTCTGCGCCCGCCACCCGGTACTCGACCCGATGGTTATGGCGATCGCCGCAGGGGATGCGCAGGGCAACCGTGCGGTTGTTGTGTCCCCATGACGCCTGCGTCGGCACGTACATACCCGGCTGGAAACGGCGGTACGAGTTAACGTTCGGTGCCAGCAGCGCCATGGAGGCTGGCATCAGATCGATCATCCCGGCCAGCGCGCGTTTCAGCAGCGCGGAATCCTCGCCGCTGGCGTCTGCGAGCACGTTTTCGCCTCGGTTGTTCTGCATGCTAATGTGGATATGCATCCCGCTGCCCGCATGCTCTTCATACGGCTTTGCCATAAACGTGGCGTGCATCTTATGTTTTTCCGCCATCTGCCTGACGAGACGCTTTAGCGCCAGCGCATCGTCGCAGGCATCGAGCACGTTTTCCGTGTGGTGCAGGTTAATCTCAAACTGGCCCGGGGAGGCCTCGGCCACCGCGCCGTCGGCGGGGATAAGCTGCAGCTGCGCTAGTTCGTCAATGTCGTTCAGCACGTCCGCAAAGTGGTTGAGATTATCAACCGAGTAGACCTGACTTTGCGTGTTGCGCACGTCGGTGCCCGGCGCGCAGGGTGGCTGCAGATAGCCGTCGGCATCGCGTTTACGGTCAAGTAAATAGAACTCCAGCTCTACCGCTACCACGGGGAACAGACCGCGCTGGCGCAGCTGCTGCCAGAGTCGGTTGAGTACGTTCCGCGGCTCAACGTCAAAGGGAGCGCCATCTTCATCGACCATGGTGAGCTGCACCTGACCAATGTATTCCGGGTCGGCGGCGGACGGCGTCAGGGTACCCGGCACCGGCACGCAGATGCAGTCCGGCTCGCCGAGCTCCTGCCCCAGGCCCGCCTCTTCCACGACGTTACCCAAAATGTCCATGGCGAAAACTGATGCCGGGAAATAGCAGCCTTTTTCAAGTTTGCTCAGTCCGGCAACCGGGATGCGTTTACCGCGAAAACAGCCGTTCAGGTCGGTCAGGAGGACATCAATAAACTGGGTGTCAGGATACTTTTCTAAATAGCGCTTCACTTCCTGCGTAAAGGCGCTGCCCCGCCTCTCTTCCGTGTGCTGCACAAAGTTCTCAACTTCTACGATATTGGTTTCCATGATTTACCACCGTTTTGGGATGTGTGTTCGCTGCGCTGGACCGTCAAATATAATGTCCACTCTATCGAATCTGTATGCAAATAAATTGTTTGTCAAATGTTAAATTAAGTTTGCAAAAGCCAGATCCCGTTGCTAGATTGAGAAAATATTGAACGAAAAGGCCGTTTGGCAGGCGAAAATGGCCTAAATTTAGTCCACTTTGTGAGGGCGATCATGGAAAATATAATGAACAAGCCAGTCATTGGCGTGGTGATGTGTAGAAACAGGCTTAAGGGTCATGAGACCCAAACCCTGCAAGAAAAGTACCTGAATGCCATTATTAACGCGGGGGGCTTACCGATTGCCCTACCGCATGCGCTCGCAGAGCCAGAGCTGCTTACCGCGCTGCTGCCAACCCTGGACGGAATTTATCTGCCGGGCAGCCCAAGTAACGTGCAGCCGCACCTTTATGGTGAAAACGGCGATGAGCCTGACGCCGATCCCGGGCGAGATCTTCTGAGTATGGCGCTGATTGCCGCCGCGCTCGAAAGGCGCATCCCCATTTTCGCCATCTGCCGGGGGCTGCAGGAGCTGGTTGTTGCGACGGGAGGGACGCTGTATCGTCGCCTGTTCGAGCAGAACGACCTGCTTGAGCACCGGGAAGATCCTGAGTTGCCGGTTGAGCTACAATACGCCCCGTCTCATGAAGTTCAGGTTCAGGAGGGAGGACTGCTGTCTCAATTAATACCTGGCTGTAACACATTTTGGGTAAACTCGTTACACGGGCAAGGTGCACGGACGTTAGGACCACGGCTTCGCGTGGAGGCCCGCTCGACGGACGGGCTGGTCGAAGCGGTTAGCGTTCATGACCATCCTTTTGCCCTCGGCGTGCAATGGCACCCCGAATGGAACAGCAGCGAGTACGCCCTGTCCCGTATGTTGTTTGAAGGTTTTATCACCGCCTGTCAAAGCCACATTGCCGAGAAGCAACGGCTTTGACCACTACCGTAAAGGAAATGCAACTATGAGCGATGACGGACTGGCGCCAGGGAAACGTCTGTCTGAGATCCGCCAGCAGCTGGGTCTCTCGCAGCGGCGTGCCGCCGAACTGTCTGGGTTAACACACAGTGCCATCAGCACCATTGAGCAGGATAAAGTCAGTCCTGCCATCAGTACGCTGCAAAAGCTGCTGAAAGTTTATGGGCTGTCGCTCTCGGAATTCTTTTCGGAACCGGAAAAACCTGATGAACCGCAGGTGGTTATTAATCAGGAAGACCTTATCGAAATTGGCAGTCAGGGGGTTTCGATGAAGCTGGTTCATAACGGAAATCCGAACCGTACGCTGGCGATGATTTTTGAAACTTACCAGCCTGGAACCACGACCGGAGAGAGGATCAAACACCAGGGTGAGGAGATCGGTACGATACTGGAAGGTGAAATAGTGCTGACCATAAATGGCCAGCCTTATCACCTGGTTGCGGGGCAGAGCTATGCCATCAATACCGGCATACCGCACAGCTTCAGCAATACCTCGGCAGGCATCTGCCGCATTATCAGTGCCCACACCCCCACCACGTTCTAATCACCACTCGTTCCCGGCGTAAGCGCGCTTACGCCGGGACACATAAAAACGATCGATATCGGCATTTTACGGGTTAATTCCCGGGATGCCTTACGGCTTCGTATTGCCTGAAACGGCCATGACTTTATTTATCTGATTGCGAAAGAAAGGAGTGAATATGCATTTTCAGCACCTGACTTACTGGCAGGATAAAGCAAAAAACAGCGCCATTGAGACCCGATTATTTATTAACGGTGCCTATTGCGACGCCGCCGATAATACCACGTTTGACACCGTCAATCCTGCGACCCAAAAGACGCTGGCGAACGTCGCCCGGGGCAAGCAGGCGGACGTAGACCGCGCGGTTCAGGCCGCGCGTGAGGTATTCGAGCGCGGCGACTGGTCGCAGGCGTCCCCGGCGCAGCGCAAATACGTGCTCAACAAGCTCGCCGATTTGATGGAACGCCACGGCGAAGAGCTGGCCTTGCTGGAAACCCTGGACACCGGCAAACCCATTCGCCACAGCCTGCGCGACGATATTCCCGGCGCGGCGCGCGCCATCCGCTGGTACGCCGAAGCGGCGGATAAAGTCTATGGCGAAGTGGCGCCTACCGGGCCGGGCGAGCTGGCGATGATCGTGCGCGAGCCGATCGGGGTTGTCGCCGCCATCGTCCCCTGGAACTTCCCGCTGCTGCTGGCCTGCTGGAAGCTGGGCCCGGCGCTGATCGCGGGCAATAGCGTGGTGTTGAAGCCGTCGGAGAAATCGCCCCTCACCGCCCTGCGCCTGGCCGGGCTGGCGAAAGAAGCGGGCCTGCCGGACGGCGTGCTGAATGTGATAAGCGGTTACGGCCACGAAGCGGGCCAGGCGCTGGCGCTGCATCCGGAGGTCGAGGTGCTGACGTTTACCGGCTCGACCCGAACCGGCAAGCAGCTGTTGAAGGACGCCGGAGAAAGCAACATGAAGCGCGTCTGGCTGGAGGCTGGCGGCAAAAGCGCCAACATTATCTTTGCCGACTGTCCTGACCTGGACAAGGCCGTGAGCGCGACCGCCGCCGGCATTTTTTACAACCAGGGGCAAGTCTGTATCGCCGGTACCCGCCTGCTGCTCGAAGACAGCATCGCCGATGAATTCCTGACAAAGCTGAAAGCGCAGGCCCGTCACTGGCAGCCGGGCGATCCGCTCGACCCCGACAGCACGATGGGCATGCTCATTGACGCCGCGCACGCCGATACCGTCCACACGTTTATTCGCGAAGGAGCCCGGAAAGGCTCGCTGCTGCTGGACGGGCGGGAACAATCATGGCCTTCCGCAGTCGGTCCAACCATTTTTGTCGACCTCGAGCCCGACTCCCCCCTGTGCCGGGAAGAGATTTTCGGGCCGGTGCTGGTCGTCACCCGTTTTAAAACCGAAGAGGAAGCCTTAACGCTGGCCAACGACAGTGAATACGGGCTTGGCGCGGCGGTCTGGACCCGCGATCTCTCCCGCGCGCACCGCATGAGCCGCCGCCTGAAGGCCGGCTCGGTCTTCGTCAATAACTATAACGACGGGGATATGACCGTACCCTTTGGCGGCTATAAGCAGAGCGGTAACGGTCGCGATAAGTCCCTGCACGCGCTCGAAAAATTCACCGAACTGAAAACCATCTGGATTGCCCTGGAGCCTCAATCATGACCGAACATACCACCAGCTACTACGCGGCCAGCGCGAACGCGTACGAACCTTTCCCGACGCTTAGCGAGTCGATCAGCTGCGACGTGTGCGTGGTGGGCGGCGGCTATACCGGCCTCTCCTCCGCGCTGCATCTCGCCGAAATGGGCTACGACGTGGTGCTCCTTGAGGGGGCACGCATCGGCTTTGGCGCCAGCGGGCGCAACGGCGGCCAGCTGGTTAACTCCTACAGCCGCGATATCGACGTGATTGAGAAAAACTATGGCCACGATGCTGCCAGAGCCCTCGGGAGCATGATGTTTGAAGGCGGGGAAATCATCCGGGAGCGTATTCAGCGCTATCAGATCCAGTGCGATTATCGTCCCGGCGGGCTGTTTGTGGCGCTAAACCATAAGCAGCTGGAGACGCTGGAAGAGCAAAAAGCCAACTGGGAACGCTACGGCAACACGCAGCTGGATCTGCTGGACGCCAACGCCATCCGCCGGGAAGTCGACAGCGAACGCTATACCGGCGCGCTGCTGGACCGTAGCGGGGGGCACATTCATCCGCTTAACCTGGCGATCGGCGAAGCGGACGCCATTCGCCTGAACGGCGGGCGGGTGTATGAACAGTCCCCGGTGACCGCCATTCAGCACACCAGCCCGGCCGTGGTCAGCACGCGGCATGGTCAGGTGACGGCCCGGTACGTCATCGTCGCCGGAAATGCCTATCTGGGCGATAAAATCGAACCGGAGCTGGCAAAACGCAGCATGCCCTGCGGCACGCAGGTGGTCACCACCGCCCCGCTGCCGGAAGAGGTCGCCCGCACGCTGATCCCCAATAACTACTGCGTGGAAGATTGCAACTACCTGCTGGACTACTACCGTCTCACCGCCGACAACCGTCTGCTGTACGGCGGCGGCGTCGTCTATGGCGCGCGCGATCCGGACGATGTCGAGCGCCTGGTGATGCCAAAGCTGCTGAAAACCTTCCCTCAGCTGGCTGGCGTCAAAATCGACTACCGCTGGACGGGCAACTTCCTGCTGACCCTGTCGCGTATGCCGCAGTTTGGTCGTCTGGATAAAAACATCTATTACATGCAGGGCTACAGCGGCCACGGGGTGACCTGCACCCACCTGGCCGGACGGCTGATCTCGGAACTGTTGCGCGGTGACGCCGAGCGCTTTGATGCGTTTGCCAACCTCCCGCACTACCCCTTCCCGGGCGGCCGCAGCCTGCGGATCCCCTTCACGGCGATGGGCGCGGCGTATTACAGCCTGCGCGATCGTCTTGGCGTATGATCGTTTCGACAAAAGGGTATATGACATGAGTAACCAGGAATTTCATCAGCGCAGACTTTCTGCCACCCCGCGCGGCGTAGGCGTAATGTGTAATTTCTTTGCCCGCTCGGCGGAGAATGCCACGCTTACCGACGTGGAAGGCAACGACTATATTGATTTCGCCGCCGGGATCGCGGTACTGAATACCGGCCATCGTCACCCAGAACTGGTAGCCGCGGTGGAAAAACAGCTGCACCAGTTCACCCACTCGGCCTACCAGATTGTGCCGTATGAAAGCTACGTTTCATTAGCCGAAAAGCTTAACGAGCTGGCCCCGGTGCAGGGCCCGGCCAAAACGGCGTTCTTTACCACGGGCGCGGAAGCGGTGGAAAACGCCATTAAAATCGCCCGGGCCCACACCGGCAGACCGGGTGTGATTGCCTTCGGGGGCGGCTTTCACGGCCGAACCTATATGACCATGGCGCTCACCGGCAAGGTCGCGCCCTACAAGCTGGGATTTGGCCCCTTCCCGGCGTCGGTTTATCACGTGCCGTATCCTTCCGAGCTGCACGGCATCACGACGCAGGATGCCGTCACGGCGATAGAACGCCTGTTCAAAGCCGATATTGAGGCGAAACAGGTGGCGGCGATTATTTTTGAACCCATTCAGGGTGAAGGCGGGTTCAACGTCGCTCCGCCAGAGCTGGTGGCCGCCATCCGCCGGATCTGTGACGAGCACGGGATCGTGATGATTGCCGACGAAGTGCAAAGCGGCTTCGCCCGCACGGGTAAACTGTTTGCCATGGAACACTACGCGGACAAGCCCGACCTGATGACGATGGCTAAAAGCCTGGCGGGCGGAATGCCGCTGTCCGGCGTGGTGGGCCGCGCTGAGATCATGGATGCGCCGGCTCCCGGCGGCCTGGGGGGAACCTATGCCGGCAACCCGCTTGCGGTGGCCGCCGCGCACGCGGTGCTGAATATTATCGACAGCGAGTCGCTCTGCGCCCGCGCCCGCCTTCTGGGCGAGCGGCTGAACGCTACGCTGGAGGAAATTCAGGGCACCTTCCCCGCGCTCGTGGCAATAAGGGGAAGAGGATCGATGATTGCGGCGGAGTTTTTTGATCCCGAGAGCCGTCAACCTTCGGCCGCCATCGCGCAGGCTATCCAGCAAAAGGCGCTCGCCCAGGGCCTGCTGCTATTGATCTGCGGCCAGTACGGCAACGTGATCCGCTTCCTTTATCCGCTGACCATTCCGGATGCCCAGTTCACCCAGGCGCTGGCGATCCTGCAACAGGTTATGCGTGATAAGGCCTAAGTGCCCACTGAGAACCGTCTCCCGGACTGCCGGAAGACGGTTTCCACGGAGGAAGTGTTGGGGAATTAGGTCCGTTTCATTGTATGCTCCCTGAAACACATCCCCGGCAAGAGGTAATAAGAATTGCAAAAATCATCAACCTATCAGTCACTTGTGAAAACCTTCCAGCGCCTGTCCCGCTTCTCGCACCTCTCCTCCATCGCCAGCTGGGACATGTTCACCATGATGCCGCCGGGCGGCAGCGCCGCGCGCGGCGAGGCGCTGGCGGAAATGAGCGTCCTGCAGCACCAGATCCTGACCGATAAAAAGGTCGGCGATCTGTTAGCGGCGGCGGCAGGGGAAGATCTGAATGACGTCGAACAGGCCAACCTGCGGGAAATGACGCGCCACTACCAGCAGGCCACCCTGCTGCCGGAATCGCTGGTGGAGGCCAAATCGCTGGCGGGCAGCAGGTGCGAACACGCCTGGCGTACGCAGCGCCCGGCCAACGACTGGCAGGGCTTTTCCGCCAACCTGAAAGAGGTGGTGAAACTCAGCCGCGAAGAGGCTCGCCTGCGGGCGGAAGCCAAAGGCTGTACGCCGTACGACGCGCTGCTGGATATTTTTGAACCCGACATGACCAGCGCGCGTCTGGACGTCCTGTTCGGCGACATGAAATCCTGGCTGCCGGACCTGCTGGCCAACGTGGTGGAAAAACAGGCCCAGCGCGCCTTTACTCCCCCGCAAGGCCCCTTCCCGACGGCGACACAGCGTGAGCTGGGCCTGGAAGCCATGAAGATGCTCGGCTTCGATTTTAACGGCGGTCGCCTGGACGTGAGCGCGCACCCGTTCTGCGGCGGCGTACCGGAGGACGTGCGCATCACCACGCGCTATGACGAAAACGAACTGCTCAGCGCGCTGTTTGGCGTGATCCACGAAACCGGACACGCGCGCTACGAGCAGAACCTGCCGCGCGCGTGGGCAGGACAGCCCATTGCTCTTGCCCGCTCAACCGCGATCCACGAATCCCAGAGCCTGTTCTTCGAGATGCAGCTGGGACGCAGCGAAGCCTTCCTCAGGCATCTGCTCCCTGAGGTGCACGCCCGCTTTGGCAGCCAGGCGGCGTTCAGTGAAGAGAACTTTATTGCCTGGAACCAGCGCGTGAAGCCGGGCTATATCCGCGTCGATGCGGACGAAGTGAGCTACCCGGCACACGTGGTGCTGCGCTATGAGATCGAGCGCGCGCTGATCAACGGCGAGATTGAGGTGGACGAGATTCCCGCCCTGTGGGATGAGAAAATGCAGGCCTGGCTCGGATTATCGACCAAAGATAACTACCGCAACGGCTGTATGCAGGATATCCACTGGACAGACGGCGGTTTTGGCTACTTCCCGTCCTACACGCTTGGCGCCATGTATGCCGCGCAGCTGTTCCATGCCGCGAAAACGGCGCTGCCGGGCCTGCAGGCTTCCATCGCTGAAGGTGATTTTTCGGCGCTGTTTGACTGGCTGCGCCAGAACATCTGGCAGCACGGCAGCCGCTTCAGCACGTCGCAGTTGATTACGCAGGCAACGGGTGAAGATCTGAATATTCGTTACTTCCGCGAACATCTCACTTCCCGCTACTTGTAATCTGTTTGGCAAGGGGTGAGGAACCGCCAGTAAATTTTTTAAGCAGAAGCGATAACCTTGTTTCAGAACGACTAAAGGCTTTCAGCGATGCCCTGGTCCGGCTGTGAATCGCTGAGGCGTTTCCGTAAGGCCGGGGCGAGGCGCATGGATGCGCCGAGAGGGCGGGCTTTACAGGGACGTTACCTCCGCCCGTCCCCGATAAGCCGGAAGGAATAAGCCGAAGGTACCGCGCAGCGGCGATTTACCGCCGGGAGCCCGGGTTGCCAGGGCGGCGGCGACTGAGCCGCCCTGGCACGTTCACCGGTGTGGTCGTTACAGAGTAGCAAGGAACATAAAGTGAACGGAATGACCACCACAGCCGTATGTTCCCCCTCACCCCAGCCCTCTCCCTCAAGGGAGAGGGGGGCGTCCGTGCTGGCATTATTTTGTGGGGAACCCCGGCAATGTACATATGGTTACACGCCGATACCAATCACTCACGGAAACCCCGAGTTTACAGGGATATAGTTATTTCAACGGCCCCGCAGTGGGGTTAAATGAAAAACCAAATTCGAGGGTATGAACATGAAAAAAGTATTAGCTCTGGTTGTTGCCGCTGCTATGGGTCTGTCTTCTGCTGCGTTTGCTGCTGAAACCACTGCTGCCCCGGCGGCCGCTGCACCAGCTGCAACGACCACTGCTGCGCCAGCCAAAACCGTACATCATAAGAAACACCATAAAGCCGCTAAACCTGCTGCAGAGCAGAAAGCGCAGGCCGCTAAAAAGCACCACAAAAAAGCCGCTAAACCGGCTGTAGAGCAGAAAGCGCAGGCTGCCAAAAAGCACCACAAGAAAGCCGCTAAACCGGCTGTAGAGCAAAAAGCGCAGGCCGCTAAAAAGCATCACAAAAAAGCAGTAAAACACGAAGCTGCTAAACCCGCTGCACAGCCAGCTGCGTAAGCGTACAAGCTAAACCGTGCCCTTCGGGGCACGTTGGTAAACCGGCGCTGAACCGGAACAGGTTCCGCGCCGTTTTTTTTATCCGGAGGGCGTATGCTGCGACGCTATCGGTTTGAGCTGATCCTGATCCTGCTTATTTTATGCGCGCTCATCGCCAGCCATTTTTATCTTTCCTGATTGTAGCACGCTGATTTTACTCCCACTTTAGCGCTGTCCCGTCTATAGTATTTTCATAGGGTTCACTTTTAATAATCATAATTACCCCCACCAGAGTGTGATATGCGTAAATCTGTTGTGCTGTTACTGGGAACGTTTAGCCTTTTTTCTGGATTCTCACATGCGGATGATGGCGGTGATGACGCCATTAGCCAAAAAGAGCTTAAGACGCTTTTTTTCGGTCATGACGATCGTACGCGCGTCGCCGATCCTACTCAGGCCCCCTGGGATGCTATCGGTCAACTGGAAACCGCCAGCGGTAACCTGTGTACCGCGACGCTGATCACCCCGCAGCTTGCCCTCACGGCAGGCCACTGTCTGTTAACGCCCCCAAACGGCAAGCCGGATAAAGCGGTTGCCCTGCGGTTCGTGTCGCAAAAAGGGACCTGGCGCTATGAAATTCACGGCATTGAAGGACGGGTCGATCCGTCTCTCGGTAAACGCCTGAAGCCGGACGGCGACGGCTGGATAGTGCCACCGGCGGCCGCCTCGTGGGATTTTGGCCTGATTATTTTACGCTACCCGCCTTCCGGCATTACGCCGCTGCCGCTATTTGACGGTGACAAAGCCGCGCTTACGGCCGCGCTGAAAGCCGCCGACCGAAAGGTGACGCAGTCAGGCTATCCTGTCGACCATCTGGATACGCTTTATACGCACACCGACTGTATTGTGACGGGCTGGGCGCAAACCAGCGTACTCTCGCACCAGTGCGATACGTTGCCGGGTGACAGCGGTTCACCCTTGATGCTGAAAACCGACCAGGGCTGGCAGCTGATTGGTGTCCAGAGTTCTGCTCCGGCGGCAAAAGACCGGTGGCGCGCGGATAACCGGGCCCTGTCCGTTACCGGCTTCCGCGACCAGCTGGAGGCGCTTGCGAAGCAGTAAATCAGCAGCGTTTGACCTTCCGTAACGCTCTGATTGACTCTATCGGCATCGGCTGGCTGAACCAAAAACCCTGCAGTTGATCGCAGCCAGCCAGCCGCAGCAGTTTCATTTGCTTCTCGTTCTCCACCCCTTCTGCAACCACCGACATCCCAAGCGCGTTGGCAATCCGCACCGTGCCGCTCACCAGCGCGGCCGCCTGTTCATCGTTGTCCACCAGCCCGGCCAGGGATTTATCGATCTTGATGGTGTCGAAGTTAAAGCGCCGTAAATAGCCAATGCTGGAATAGCCGGTGCCAAAGTCGTCCAGCGCCACCGCGGTGCCCAGCGCTTTAAGATTGGCAATCGCCATGCGGGCACGCTCCGGATTTTCCAGCACATACGACTCCGTGACCTCAAGCTGCAGGCGGTGGGCCGGAAAGCGGGTGATCTCCAGCACGCTGGCCACTTTTTCTTCGAAGGCAGGATCGCGGAACTGCGCGGGGGAGATATTCACGGAGAGCTTTAATTCACCGTACGGCTGGAGATCCTGGCAGGCCCGCTGCAGCACAAACTGACCCAGGCTGTAAATCAGGCCGCTGGTCTCCGCAATGGCGATAAAGGTGTCCGGGCCAAGCGGCCCGCCCGGGCGACGCGGCCAGCGGACCAGCGCTTCGACGCTGCTCATGGCCTGACTGCGGGCATCAATAATCGGCTGATACCAGACCTCAAACTCATCGCGTTCCAGACCGCTGCGGATCTGGTTTTCAATCGCCAGCTTGCGTTCCCGGGCGCTGTTTAGCTCCGCGTCGTAGTGGGTGATGCGCCCTTTCCCGCTCATTTTTGCGTGATACATGGCTATATCGGCGCGGCGAAACAGTTCGGAACTGCTGCATTCCGTCAGCGTTCCGCTGGCGATACCGATGCTGGCACCGATATGGATTGTCCGTTCCCCCAGCTGAACCGGGGTGGCGAGATAATCCAGTACGGAAACGGCAAAAGCGGTTGCCTGAGCCTCTGCATCATCACCGCCGATGGTCATGGCGAACTCATCCCCGCCCATGCGCGCCAGCATCCCGCCCGGCGGCACGCGTTCATTGAGCGTTTTCGCTATCGCCACGATGAGGTCATCGCCCACGCTGTGGCCGTAGATGTCATTCACATCTTTAAAACCGTCCAGATCGATAAACACCACGCTTTTGACGTCGGTATCGCCGCGCAAACGCACCCGATCGAGCGTCTCGATAAGCGCGCGTCGGTTCGGCAGATGGCTCAGCCAGTCGGTTCTTGCGACCAGACGCGCCTGACTTTCGCCGCGCGCAAGCTTGTACAGCCCCACGCTGCTCACCAGAATAAAAAGCAGGATGAGCCCCGAGGCCAGCACCACAATCTGCCTGATATCAGAGGAGGCCGCCCGGGCAGCCTGCGCCCCCGGAAGCCGGGCCTGCCAGTTAAGATAGCCCAGCAGCTCCCCTGCCGAACTGCGCAGCGGCATACTCAGCGCGTTAATTTTTTCCGGCGTAAAGTGAAGGTTATCGATCTGAAAGGTCGCCCCCAGGTCGGATAAGATTCTGGCGTTCAGATGGCGGGTGATCACCAGATAGCGCCGCGTTCCGTCGCTGACCTGTAACCTGCCCATCATGGGGCGAATCAGCCCAATGCCGACAAAGGCGATGCCGCTTCGCGTCCGGCTGATCCCCGCATAGATATTTTTTTCACCCGCCAGCGCTCGCCCGTGCTCGGCGATAAGCGCTTTGAGGCCTTTGCCAAAGAAGTCGAGATTTTTTTCGTTAAAGGGTCGGCTTTGAAACGAACCCCAGATAACGTTGAAATGTTCATCCAGCACGAAGGTGCCGTCATAGAGATTATTGATTTTAAAGCCGGCACCCCAGGTGCTGTACAACCAGTCGGTATCCAGCGTGGGACGATAGACCTCACGCACCGCGTCGTCCCAGACGGCGTTATCAAGTACCAGAGATGAGACGCGGTTAACCGATGTCTGAATAGCGCCCTGCACGGAAAGCGCCGTGCGGTGCTCATCAATTTCATTGGTTTTGGTGCTGATAAGATGCAGGGAAAGATAGAGCAGTGCGACGATGGAGATGATTAAGCCGATCCCCGCCATGAAGACCATGGCAAACAACGTTCTCGCGTTGGGAATATTGCGCCAGCTTAATGTGCGATACATCAGCCATCCTCTTCAATGCTCTCTTTTTCTAAGCGTAATACAGGCAGCGAATTTCGCTGCCCGTAAAGGATGGCTTTAGTCGCGTCAGGCAAGTTTTATCATAATCATACCGGCAAGCAGCAGTACCAGCCCGATCCAGCCCTTGTTATTTAAACGCTGGCCGAAGAGCACCCAGCCAGCGGCCAGCGTGGCGGCGATACCAAAACCGCCCCACAGCGCATAGGCGACCGAAAGATCGATCCCTTTTACCGCCTGCGACAGGGCGCTGAACGCCCCCAGAACCGCGGCAATCGACATCAGGCCGTACAGTTTACGGCGAAAACCGTCGGAGAATTTCAGCAGAACGTTTGCCAGAATTTCCAGCACGATGGCGAGCCCCAGCCAGGCCGCATGAACCCACTCAAACTGCTGCATGGTTCTGCTCCTTCGGCTGTTTACCCGGTTTACGGGTACCGGACTTAATCAGCACAATACCCGCGACCAGCGTCGTTAATCCGGCGATCTTCATTGTTGTTAATGTTTCGTCAAATATCAGCACGCTGAACAGCGTAATCAACAAAATACCGATCCCTTCCCACAGGGCATACGCGACGCCCAGCGCAATTTTTTTCACCGCAAACGAGAGGAAAATATAAGAAAGTGAAATCATCACCAGCATCAAAATAAAACCGGTGTTGCCATCGCTGATGCTTGCCCATTTCATAGAAAGCGTGCCGGTTATTTCAGCGATAATAGCCAGCGCTAATAGGATCCAGTAAAACATGTTTTTCTCCTGCTTGAGAATATAATCCATTGTGGCTCACTGCATGCAGCAAACCCAAAAATACGAATTGAAATCAAACAGCTAAGCGCTTAGCGCCAGCTCAGGCAGAAGAGATAACTATAGTGCGGTGCGCCAGTGTTGCTCACCAGAAAGCAGGCAGAAAGAGGTGGAGTATACTGCGGTATCGTTTGAAGAGTACGTCCTGAACATATTGTCCATAAAATTACAATTATCCGCGTTGTTGCTTCTCGTCTTTGCGGATGAAAATTGTCCTCGGTAGTTAAACACACCAGATTTGTACCATAAGCTAGGATTTTACTCAAAGTCTTTGCAATTCTTTACCCATCCCGTTTGATTTTGGTTAGTTTATTGCAACGCTTTTCTCATTTACTATAAATAAAAAGCGTATTTCGGAGTCACCATGGCTAAACCCATTATTACCCTGAACGGGTTAAAAATTGTCATCATGCTGGGCATGCTGGTGATCATACTGACGGGCGTGCGGTTTGCCGCCGACATTATCGTGCCGTTTATTCTGGCCCTGTTTATTGCGGTGATCCTTAACCCGCTGGTACAGCGCATGACGCGGCTACGCATCCCGCGCGTGTTGGCGATCGCGATGCTTATCAGCATCATCATCGTGGCGATGGTGCTGCTGGTGGCGTATCTGGGGACCTCGCTCAATGAGCTGGCGCGCACGCTGCCGAAATACCGCTCTTCGCTGGCCATTCCGCTGCTGCAGCTGGAACCCTGGCTGCAGCGCGCGGGTATTGAGGTTTCGGTTGAGGAGCTGCTGAAATATATCGACCCTAACGCGGCCATGACGATCGTCACCAGCCTGCTGGCGCAGCTTTCCAATGCCATGACCTCCATTTTCCTGCTGTTTTTAACGGTGGTGTTCATGCTGCTGGAAGTGCCGCAGCTGCCGGCAAAACTGCAGCAGATAATGGTCCGGCCGGTTGAGGGGATGGGGGCGATTCAACGGGCGCTGGACAGCGTCTCCCGCTACCTTGTGCTAAAAACGGCTATTAGCCTGGTCACGGGCGGTGTTGTCTGGATGATGCTTCTGGCGCTGGACGTGCGCTTTGCGTTTGTCTGGGGGTTGCTGGCGTTTGCGCTTAACTACATCCCTAACATCGGCTCCGTGCTGGCGGCGATCCCCCCTATCCTTCAGGTACTGGTTTTCAGCGGGCTTTACGACGCGCTGATCCTGCTGGCCGGATATCTGGTCATCAATCTGGTGTTCGGTAACATTCTCGAACCACGCATGATGGGACGTGGGCTGGGACTCTCGACGCTGGTGGTCTTTTTGTCCCTGATTTTCTGGGGCTGGCTGCTTGGCCCCGTTGGGATGCTGCTCTCCGTCCCGCTGACCATCATCGTCAAGATTGGTCTGGAACAGACGGCGGGCGGGCAAAGCATCGCCGTGCTGCTGAGCGATATGAGCCATCGATAGCGCTGACAGGAGGCGTTTATTGCCCTCCTGTCTTCGCGATAAGCGCGCGGCGACGGTGCTTACCACCGCGTGTCGACTACTCGCGCCAGCCCATGGCCGGCGCGACATGTTTGAGAATAGACTCAATCACGTGCGCATTGTAATCCACACCCAGCTGGTTCGGCACGGTCAGCAGTAACGTATCCGCTTCGGCAATTGCCTCGTCCTTTTTCAGCTGTTCAATCAGCTTGTCCGGCTCCGCGGCATAGCTGCGGCCAAAGATCGCGCGCGTTTTCTCATCAAGATAACCCACGCTGTCGCTGTCGTTGCGGCTGGCACCAAAGTACATCCGGTCGCGGTCGTCCATCAGGGCAAAAATACTGCGGCTGACCGAGACGCGCGGCTGACGCGTATGCCCGGCCTCTTTCCAGGCCTGACGGTAGGCACGGATCTGTTTTGCCTGCTGAATATGGAACGGCTCACCGGTTTCATCGTCTTTCAGGGTTGAGCTTTGCAGGTTCATTCCCAGCGTTGCGGCCCATACGGCCGTCGCATTGGAACCCGCGCCCCACCAGATACGCTCGCGCAGCCCTTCGGAATAAGGCTCCAGGCGCAGCAGCCCCGGCGGATTCGGGAACATCGGCTGCGGGTTCGGCTTTGCAAATCCTTCTCCGCGCAGCACCTCAAGCAGCACCTCGGTATGGCGGCGCGCCATATCCGATTCGGTTTCGCCTTCCTGCGGGACATAGCCGAAATGCCGCCAGCCATCAATGACCTGCTCCGGAGAGCCCCGGCTGATGCCAAGCTGCAGGCGACCGCCGGAAATCAGATCCGCCGCGCCCGCATCCTCGGCCATGTACATCGGATTTTCATAGCGCATATCAATCACGCCCGTACCGATTTCAATGGTTTTCGTTTTTGCCCCGACGGCGGCCAGCAGAGGAAACGGCGAGCTAAGCTGTCGGGCAAAGTGGTGCACGCGGAAATAGGCGCCGTCGGCCCCCAGCTCTTCAGCCGCCACGGCTAAATCGATGGACTGCAGCAGCGTATCTGCCGCCGAGCGCGTGCCGGACTGCGGTGACGGCGTCCAGTGACCAAAGGATAAAAACCCGATCTTTTTCATAACCCTATATCCTGATAGTGCATTGCGTACGACTTACTCTACGCATTACCGGCGGAGAATAAATGGCGTTTCTTTAACGGAATGATTCAAATAAATTGATTGAAATTTTTTCAGGCCCGTCAGGCAAAAACTTATTGATTACCCGTTGGATTTAACGTTACCACTATAGATCAGGACCTTTCACACCGGACAAAAAATGAAAAGACGCTATGTTGTTGCCGATGTATTTACCGATACGCCGTTTCTGGGTAACCCTGTCGCCGTCGTACTGGATGCAGAGGGCATGACTAAAGAACAGATGCAGCAGGTCGCCGTTGAGTTTGGTTACAGCGAAACGACGTTTGTATTGCCGCCAGAGAATCCCGCCAACACGGCGCGCGTCCGAATTTTTACCCCCTCGCGCGAGATCCCCTTCGCCGGCCATCCCAATGTAGGGACCGCGTACGTGCTGGCCCATCACGCTGCGATGAATCATCAGCACCTGCCCGATACGCTGCTCTTCGAGGAAATCGCCGGCCTGGTACCCGTGCGCCTGCTGCGTGACAACGAGACGGTAACTGGCGCAGAACTCCGCGTACCTGAAGCACTCTCCTGTCGCTCTGAGGTCAGCCCGGAAATGGTAGCTGCCTGCTTATCCCTCAGCGCGGACGATATTCGTACCGAGGTACATATGCCTGTGGTCGCGTCGGTGGGTCTGCCCTTCCTGATAGCCGAGCTGGCTTCCCGGGAAGCGCTCCGTCGATGCGTACCGAATTTACAGGGCTTTCGCGCAACGTTACCGCTGGATGGCGCCGTTTCCCTCTATGCCTATACCCTGGATACCGATTCCGGTGCTCCCTGCGATGTACAAGCGCGCATGTTTACTCCTCGCATGACGGAAGACCCTGCAACCGGCAGCGCAACCGCGGCTGCGACGGCGCTGCTGGCATTGCACCGCAATAAAACGACGCTTGATCTGACAATCAGTCAGGGGGTCGATATGGGACGGGCAAGCGTACTGTTCGCAGGATACGATGCCACCTCAGGAAAGGCGGTGGTTCGCGTTGGCGGAAACTGCGTAATGACGCTTGAAGGCACATTCACCCTCTAACGGCGGAATGGCATATACATTTACCGTGTCTGATGGGATATATTGACGCATTATTTTTTATCACAGGTAAACTCGGCAATGGCTTTGATCCCTAAAAACTACGCGCGGCTGGAAAGCGGCTATCGCGAAAAAGCGTTAAAAATCTATCCATGGGTGTGTGGGCGCTGCTCGCGCGAGTTTGTCTATTCCAACCTGCGCGAACTTACGGTTCACCATATCGATCACGACCATACCAACAATCCGGAAGATGGCAGCAACTGGGAGCTGTTGTGTCTGTTCTGCCACGATCACGAACATTCGAAATACACCGAGGCGGATCAATACGGCACCACCGTGGTGGCCGGGGAAGATGCGCAAAAAGACATGGGCGTCGCCACGTTTAACCCGTTTGCCGATTTAAAGGCGATGATGGATAAGAAGAAGTAATCTTTCACTGCCCGTACCTGGGGTATGGGCGAAATGCTGCAGATCGGCGTATTGTCGGCTGCGGCAACCTAGTTGATTCAAAAGGAATAACACTGAGAGCGCCGTCAGACCCGCTACAGTGCCTCTTGATCTTCATCATTGATATACAATACTGTATATAAACACAGTAAATATCAACGGTGATCGTCATGCAGTTTTTCATACCAACCGAACTACGCCAGATTGTGGCACTCCCCATGTTCAATGATCTTGTTCCCTGCGGCTTTCCCAGCCCTGCGCAGGACTACGTTGAGCGTCGTATCGATCTGAATGAACTGATGATTCCACACCCCAGCGCGACCTATTTTGTGAAATCCAGCGGTGATTCAATGATTGATGCCGGAATCGACGAGGGTGATCTACTGGTCGTGGATAGTTCCCGCAAGGCTGAACATGGCAGCATTGTTATTGCTGCTGTCGACGGTGAATTCACGGTGAAGCGTCTGCAACTGCACCCTTTCGTCATGCTCAAACCTGAGAATGCCTTGTACAAGCCTATTATAATCGGCAGCGAAGACAATCTGGATATTTTCGGCGTGGTGACCTATATCGTGAAATCTGCGAGTTGACCATGTTTGCTCTCTGTGATGTGAACGCGTTCTATGCTTCCTGCGAAACCGTTTTTCGCCCTGACCTAAAGGGGCGCCCCGTCGTAGTTTTGTCGAATAACGATGGTTGCGTCATCTCCCGTTCAGCTGAAGCAAAAACCTTTGTGAAAATGGGTGAACCCTACTTCAAACAAAAAGCTCTCTTCAGACAGCATGGTGTAGTGTGCTTCAGTAGTAACTATGAACTGTACGCGGATATGTCCAACCGGGTGATGACAACCCTTGAAGAGATGTCTCCTCACAGCGAAATATATTCCATTGATGAGATCTTCTGTGATCTTACTGGAGTGCATAACTGCCGGGATCTGAGCGAATTTGGCCATGAGCTCAGGAATACCGTTCTACAGCGAACGCATCTGACCGTGGGGGTCGGCATCGCCCCGACAAAAACACTGGCTAAACTAGCGAATCATGCGGCCAAACGATGGCAACAGCAGACAGGGGGAGTGGTTGATTTATCAAATGTCGAGCGCCAGAGGAAATTGATGGCGGCTCTACCCGTGGATGATGTTTGGGGGGTAGGCCGACGCATCACGAAGAATCTTGAAATGATGGGGATCAAAACGGTGTTGCAATTGGCAGATACCGATATCCGGTTCATCAAAAAACACTTCAATGTCGTGCTGGAAAGAACGGTCCGTGAATTACGGGGTGAACCGTGTCTTGAGCTGGAAGAGTTTGCACCGGTAAAGAAGGAAATCGTCTGCTCTCGCTCTTTCGGCGATCGCATTACGGAATACGAAGATATGCGCCAGGCCATTTGTAGCTATGCCGCCCGGGCAGCAGAAAAACTTCGTCATGAACATCAATATTGTCAATTTATCTCGGCATTTGTGAAAACGTCTCCCTTCGCGGTCAATGAGACCTATTACGGTAATAGTGCCTCAATGAAACTTCTCACACCAACTCAGGACAGCAGAGATATTATTGCTGCTGCGACACGCTGTTTAGATATAATTTGGAAAAGTGGATGTCGATACCAGAAAGCCGGAGTGATGCTGGGAGATTTTTTTAGCCATGGCGTCGCACAACTTAGTCTGTTTGACGAAAATACACCCAGAAAAAATAGCCAAAAGTTAATGGATGTATTAGATCACCTCAATACAGAAAAAGGTCGTGGAACACTTTACTTTGCGGGACAGGGTATTCAGCAAAAATGGCAGATGAAACGGGAAATGCTCTCACCTCGATACACAACACGATTTGCTGATCTACTCACTGTTAAGTGATATCAATAATTGTTACCGAGAAAAGAATAGGAGAACTGTGCATATTCTGGCTCAGCGTGAACACCCAATGGATAGCAGTTAAACTACCACTTCCGCCCCCCTGAATGGACCCACCAGGGAGGTTCCCAAGAATCGAGGGTCCAAAAATTGCAAAGAAGATACTGATACCTAAATCGAAAGCACTCAACCTGGTGACGCCTTTTTGATAGTGATGACTTGGGTCTACCTCTAAAAGGAGAGAACAAAAACTGGTACTTAGATATGCCGTACCAGTTAACAAGAAAAGAACAAAAATGAGCCTTGAGATCTACCCTCACTTTACCTGGGCGAGAGTGAGGGTATTTCTCTAGAAATAAAGTTGAAAAGCAAAGTTTTCTTTAGGATGAGGAATATTGTCAACAATAGCCTCTCCACCGCGATATCCATCATCAATGACAGGTGGACCAAACTTTGTGTTCGCAAAATGTGGATCTTCCGTTGTACCAGTTGAAGCAATCCAGGTGATTGCATTATCACCACTCGCCCCAGGAGAAGTAAGTCTGATAATATACATTCGCCCTTTAACTAATCCTTTCAAGTTTGTTGATATATTGTGCCATGAATTATCCCGTATATCTTTAGATGATATATATGTTTGAAACAATGTTTTTTCATCCATAGACAGAATGTTTACTTTAACTATAGCAGTATTAACTCGGGCATAGGTTGCCAACAGCAATTTCATAGATTGTAACTTTGTGCCTTCAGCAGTGAAAGTTTGTTCAAACACACGCCCATCAACCAATGGCGCATAGGTCTTGTTACCCGTATATTGCCCTACATCCTGTATTCCCAACGTTTTAAATATGGATGGAGCCCATGCAGGATAAGCGCTTAATATCAAAGACGCTGACATAAGCAACATCATCACATTACGTATTTTATTTGCTTTTAGTTTATCTAGCAAATTGGCGATACCTAAAGCGAATAATGGTAAGTAACCATAAAAATATCGTGCTTGCATAGCCCCCATGTATCCTGTTCGCATATGCATTTTATATAAAACCAAGAAATAGAAAACGAGAAAGATAATTAACGATAAAAACATCTGAATCAAGAAAACTCGCACGACTCCATCGCTGTTATTATTAAAAATAAGCACGACGGGTAACAGCATGAAAATGGTAGATAGGGTGATAGTAATCACCGAAACCCGAAGCGTACTGTCAATAAATAAAGTATGACCATATGGCTTAATGAATGAGTCAAAATTAGAATTAAGAAAAGCCGTAAAATAATCAAACAATGCTTCTCTTGGCTTATTTGGATTACTAATTACAAACCAATCAGCAGGGTTGCCTTGAGGAGCAGGGAAAAGACTATGATAATGAATATACTGTATAGTATAATAGGCTAAAGCAGTGATAACCAACGATACAATTATACCCCACTGATAAGCGGTTAAACGCCTCACCTGTTTAAGCCATAGGGATATATTTGCCATGACCTGCTCCCCGTTGATTAGTACACCCCGATGTTAGTAATGTCTTCATAAGCCACATGAGGACATCCCCATGAAGAAGCGTTTTTCCGACGAACAGATCATCAGTATTCTCCGCGAAGCCGAAGCTGGGGTACCCGCCCGTGAACTCTGCCGCAAGCATGCCATTTCCGATGCCACGTTTTACACCTGGCGTAAGAAGTATGGCGGTATGGAGGTGCCTGAAGTTAAGCGCCTGAAGTCGCTTGAGGAAGAGAACACCAGACTCAAGAAGCTGCTTGCCGAAGCCATGCTGGATAAAGAGGCGCTTCAGGTGGCTCTTGGGCGAAAGTACTGACGACAGACCAGAAGCGGGAAGCCGTGATGTTGATGTGTGATGCGACCGGTCTGTCGCAACGTCGTGCCTGCAGGCTTACAGGTTTATCCCTGTCGACCTGCCGCTATGAGGCTCACCGTCCGGCTGCTGATGCGCATTTATCAGGGCGCATCACTGAGCTGGCACTGGAGCGCAGGCGTTTTGGCTACCGTCGTATTTGGCAGTTGCTGCGCCGTGAAGGGCTTCATGTTAATCATAAGCGCGTGTACCGGCTTTATCACCTCAGTGGCCTGGGCGTAAAACGCAGAAGACGTCGTAAAGGGCTGGCAACAGAACGTCTGCCGCTGCTCCGTCCGGCGGCGCCCAATCTGACCTGGTCGATGGATTTCGTCATGGACGCACTTTCCACCGGTCGCAGGATCAAGTGTCTTACCTGCGTCGATGATTTCACAAAGGAATGCCTGACGGTCACTGTTGCCTTTGGGATTTCAGGCGTTCAGGTCACGCGTATTCTGGACAGCATTGCACTGTTTCGAGGCTATCCGGCGACGATAAGAACTGACCAGGGGCCGGAGTTCACTTGCCGTGCACTGGATCAATGGGCCTTTGAGCATGGTGTTGAGTTGCGCTTAATCCAGCCGGGCAAGCCAACGCAGAACGGATTTATTGAGAGCTTTAACGGACGATTTCGCGATGAATGTTTGAATGAGCACTGGTTCAGCGATATCGTTCATGCCAGGAAAATTATTAATGACTGGCGGCAGGATTATAACGAATGCCGCCCGCACTCCACGCTGAATTATCAGACACCGTCTGAATTTGCAGCGGGCTGGAGAAAGGGTCATTCTGAGAATGAAGATTCCGACGTTACTAACTGAGTGTTGTATCTAATCGTGGGGGCAGGTCAACGGTACTATACCTGCGCCTGAGGCTGGCCTCAATCATCGTTATAGGCCGTCGTGCGGTATAAATATTAACCTGATGAATATATATAGTATTTATAAAACTTACTTAAATAAAACTTAACTAAAACTTCAGTAAAGATGAAATAGGTGATTTGCGTTAAATTTTCGTAAAATCAACCACTCAATACCCTTTCATTTTTCGGGGAAGGTGTTATACCTAAATATACCTGCCTCATGGATATAATACTCAGGATTGGCGAAAGGACGCACTGCTGTGTGTACTATAGGGTCTGTCTGATGTCGGGCAGATCCTGTTTTTTTAATATGCATTGCATAATATATTTCACGCAACGACTATTTTTCTCGCTTCCCTTCTGAATTGCGTAATTAATGATTCAGCGAGCGGAGTCTGACGTGAATCACGACGCTGAATTAAATAATAGGTTGCTTTAGGGAGCGATTCGACCACCGGCAGCATGACCAGGCGGTGCGCCAGCAGCGGGTCACAGCCTAGCTCCTGCGGCAATATGCTTAAAAAATCACTTTGCGCGACCAGGCTAATGCAGGATGAAAACGTTTCACAAACCACACCAATTCGCGGTATTTGCGAACGATGGTTAAATACCTCTTCTAATTGCTTATAATAACTTCCCCGCGGCGTCGGCATTGTCCAGTTATAATGCAAAAGTTCATTAATAGACGTTGCTCCCGTCGCCGGATGCCCTTCCCGGCAAAATACCGCAAACGGCTTTTCGAAGAGTTTTTCAAACGTAAATTCGTGGTCGTAAGGCCCCTGATAATAGGTGTTGATGGTAAAGTCCAGTTCGCCCTGGCGTAATTCATTGATCATCGACACCAGCTGCCCTTCCATAATCCGCACCTTGACCTGCGGATGCTGCGCATGAAAGCGGGTGATGACGGCAGGCATAAGCGTGCGTGACACGCTGGCCCCCATCCCGATGTTGATCTGTCCTGCAAGTTCCCCCTGCCGCTGACGGATGTCATCCTGCGCCGCGCGCAGCTCCTCCAGAATCAACCTGGCGCGCTGGTAAAAACCCTCACCGCATTCGGTCAACGCGACGCCCTTACTCCTGCGCACGAAAAGCTGCGCCGCCATCCCCTCCTCCAGCTCTTTGATGGATTTGGTCAGCGCCGGTTGCGAAAGATTCAGCGTCCTGCTGGCGCCGCGAATGCTGCCCTGACGCGCAACCTCAACAAACGCCCGGAGATGATGGAATTTAACCTGGAATGACATAGACCGACCGATAACCGTTGTTTATCAGAGTAAAGAAACTGTCATCTACTTTACTGGAAAGGGATGTGCGAGGGTAATTCCTGAACGGTTAAAACTGTGAAAAATCGGTTAGTGATAAGTAAAAACTATCACAGCGTGAAGCAGTTCACATATTTTAATGATGACAGGAACAGATATGGACACACTGGCGCAGTACATCCAGACGTTATCCCCGCAGCTGAGCGCATGGCGTCGCGATTTTCACCATTTTGCGGAATCCGGCTGGGTTGAGTTTCGTACCGCCGCGAAGGTCGCGGAAATCCTGGACTCGCTGGGTTACGAACTGGCGATGGGGCGCGACGTTGTCGATGCCGAAAGCCGGATGGGGCTGCCCGATGCCGCTACCCTGGCGCAGGAGTTTGCCCGCGCGCGGGCGCAGGGTGCGCCTGAGAAATGGCTGGCGCCGTTTGAAGGCGGGTTTACCGGCATTGTTGCCACCCTGAATACCGGCCGCCCTGGGCCAACCCTGGCGTTTCGCGTCGACATGGATGCCCTTGATTTAAGCGAAGCGGTGGATGAAAGCCATCGCCCGTTTCGCGACGGGTTTGCCTCCTGCAATCCGGGCATGATGCACGCCTGCGCGCACGATGGGCACACCGCTATTGGTCTGGGGCTGGCGCAGGTGCTTAAGCAGAATGAAGCCCGGCTCAACGGCACCATTAAGCTGATCTTCCAGCCTGCTGAAGAAGGCACGCGCGGCGCACGCGCCATGGTTGCCGCCGGTGCGCTGGACGACGTGGACTATTTCACGGCCATTCATATTGGTACCGGCGTGCCTGCCGGAACGGCGATCTGCGGCAGCGATAACTTTATGGCCACCACCAAGTTCGACGTGAGCTTCACCGGCGTGGCCGCACACGCGGGCGGTAAGCCGGAGGACGGGCGAAACGCCCTGCTCGCCGCCGCGCAGGCCGCCCTCGCCCTGCACAGCATCGCGCCGCACAGCGACGGCGCATCCCGCGTCAACGTCGGGGTGATGCAGGCGGGCAGCGGCCGCAACGTGGTCCCCGCGAATGCGCTCATCAAGGTGGAAACCCGCGGAGAAAGCGAAGCCATTAATCAGTACGTCTTTGAACGCGCGCAGGCGGTTATCGCCGGTGCGGCGGCGCTCTACGGCGTGGGCGCGGAGATGCGCCTGATGGGTGCGGCCACCTCCAGCGCGCCGACGCCGGCCTGGGTCGATTATCTGCGCGAACAGGCGAGCCAGGTTTCCGGGATTGAGCGCGCCATCGATAAGGTGAAAGCCCCGGCCGGATCCGAAGACGCCACGCTGATGATGGCCCGCGTGCAGCAGAACGGCGGCATGGCGTCCTATATGGTGTTCGGCACGGATTTGAGCGCCGGACATCACAACGAAAAATTCGACTTCGATGAGCAGGTTATGGCTATCGCCATCGAAACGCTGGCGCGAACTGCGCTTAATTTCCCGTGGACGCGAGGTGTGTAATGCAGGAGAACTACGCTTTTATTGCCGATGCGATCGACACGCGATGTCGGACGTTGACCGATATTGCCGACGCGATCTGGGATCGCCCTGAAACCCGCTTTGAAGAGTTCTGGTCCGCCGAACGGCTTGCCCGCGAGCTGGAGGCCGAGGGCTTCACGCTCACCCGCGAGGCTGGAGGTATTCCCAACGCCTTTATCGCCAGCTTCGGCAGCGGGAAGCCGGTTATCGCCCTGCTGGGCGAATACGACGCGCTGGCCGGGCTAAGCCAGCAGGCGCACTGCGCAACGGCGCAATCCGCCACGCCGGGGGCTAACGGCCACGGCTGCGGGCATAACCTCTTAGGCACCGCGGCGCTTGCGGGCGCGGTGGCGGTGAAAAGCTGGCTGGCGCAGCACGGCGGCAGCGGAACGGTGCGCTTTTACGGCTGCCCCGGCGAGGAAGGCGGCTCCGGGAAAACCTTTATGGTGCGCGAAGGGCTGTTTGATGACGTCGATGCCGCCGTCACCTGGCACCCGGAGGCCTTCGCCGGGATGTTTAACGTCAGCACGCTGGCGAATATTCAGGCCGCCTGGCGTTTTCACGGCGTGGCGGCGCACGCGGCCAACTCCCCCCATTTAGGGCGCAGCGCGCTGGACGCCGTGACGCTGATGACCACCGGCACCAACTTCCTCAACGAACACATCATTGAGAAAGCGCGTGTCCATTACGCCATCACCGACACCGGCGGGATTTCCCCCAACGTGGTGCAGGCCCAGGCCGAGGTGCTGTACCTGATCCGCGCCCCGGAGATGGCGGATGCGCAGCAGATCTACGAGCGCATCGAGAAAATTGCCCAGGGCGCGGCGATGATGACCGAAACCACCGTCGAATGTCGTTTTGATAAAGCCTGCTCCAGCTACCTGCCGAACCGCACGCTTGAGGCGGCGATGTATCGCGCCCTGCAGCACTACGGCACGCCGGAGTGGACGGAGGAAGAACGCGCTTTCGCCCGGGAGATCCGCGTCACCCTGACGCCCAACGATCTGCAAAACAGCCTGAAAAATATTGCCGCCACGGGCGGAGAAGCGGGTAAAGCCTTTGCCCGCCGTCATCAGGAGACGCTACTGGTGGATGAAGTCGCACCCTATGCCGTCACCGACAACGTGCTGGCGGGTTCAACCGACGTGGGGGATGTCAGCTGGAAAATGCCGGTCGCCCAGTGCTTCAGCCCCTGCTTTACCGTCGGCACGCCGCTGCACACCTGGCAGCTGGTGTCTCAGGGGCGAACCTCCATTGCCCACAAGGGCATGCTGCTGGCCGGAAAAGTGCTGGGCGCTACCGCGCTCACGCTGCTGCAGGACGCCGCGCTGCTGAAAAAATGCCGTGAAGAGTTCGAACAACAAATAGAAGAAAAGCCGTACGCGTGTCCGATCCCGCAGGGCGTGACGCCGTCACCTTTAAAATAAAAAAACACAACACAACAACACAACACCCCCGAGGAACGCCCATGAGTATGTCATCCATACCTTCGCATTCCCCATCCGGTAAGCTCTATGGCTGGGTTGAAAGGATCGGCAATAAAGTCCCGCATCCTTTTCTGCTGTTTATCTATCTGATTGTGATTTTGATGGTCGCCACCGCCGTGCTCTCCGCCTTTGACGTGAGCGTGCGCAGCCCGGCCGACGGCAGCCTGGTGGCGGTGAAAAACCTGCTCAGCGTTGAAGGGCTGCACTGGTTTTTACCCAATGTAATTAAGAACTTCAGCGGCTTCGCGCCGCTGGGCGCCATTCTGGCGCTGGTGCTGGGCGCCGGGCTGGCCGAACGCGTTGGCCTGCTGCCCGCCTTGATGGTGAAGATGGCTTCCCACGTCAGCGCGCGCTACGCGAGCTATATGGTGCTGTTTATTGCCTTCTTCAGCCATATTTCCTCCGACGCCGCGCTGGTGATCATGCCCCCGATGGGGGCGCTGATTTTCCTCGCCGTAGGGCGTCATCCCGTGGCGGGCCTGCTGTCGGCGATTGCGGGCGTGGGCTGCGGGTTTACCGCCAACCTGCTGATTGTCACCACCGACGTGCTGCTCTCGGGCATCAGCACGGAGGCGGCGAAGACCATCGATGCGGCCATGCACGTCAGCGTGATCGACAACTGGTACTTTATGGCCAGCTCGGTGATTGTCCTGACGATTGTCGGCGGGCTGATTACCGACCGGATCGTGGAGCCGCGCCTGGGTAAGTGGGAAGGCCGCAGTGATGAAAAGCTGGAAACCCTGAGCGAAGCGCAGCGCTTTGGCCTGCGCGTGGCGGGGCTCGTCTCGCTGGCCTTTATCGCCGTGGTGGCGCTGATGGTTGTGCCGGAACACGGCATATTGCGCGATCCGGTTAAGCATACCGTCCTGCCGTCACCGTTTATTCAGGGCATCGTGCCGCTGATTATCCTCTTCTTCTTTGTCGTTTCGCTCGCCTACGGCATCGCCACCGGCAAAATTCGCCGCCAGGGCGATCTGCCGCAGCTGATGATCGAGCCGATGAAAGAGATGGCGGGCTTTATCGTGATGGTGTTCCCGCTGGCGCAGTTTGTGGCGATGTTTAACTGGAGCAACATGGGCAAGTTTATGGCCGTGGGCCTGACCGACGCGCTGGAGGCGGCCGGGCTAAGCGGCGTGCCGGCGTTTGTCGGCCTGGCGCTGCTGTCATCCCTGCTGTGCATGTTTATCGCCAGCGGCTCCGCCATCTGGTCGATTCTGGCCCCGATCTTCGTGCCGATGTTTATGATGCTCGGGTTCCACCCGGCGTTTGCCCAGATCCTGTTCCGCATTGCGGACTCCTCGGTGATCCCGCTGGCGCCGGTTTCGCCGTTTGTTCCGCTGTTTTTAGGCTTCCTGCAGCGCTATAAACCGGAAGCCAAACTGGGTACCTACTATTCGCTGGTTTTACCCTATCCGCTTATCTTTTTAGGGGTATGGCTGGTGATGCTGGTGGCATGGTATCTTGTCGGCCTGCCGATTGGGCCGGGGATCTACCCGAGGCTGAACTAAAGGAATAAGGATGCTGAGATTACTCGAAGACAAGATTGCGACGCCGCTTGGGCCGCTGTGGGTGATCGCGGACGAGCAGTTTTGCCTGCGCGCGGTTGAGTGGGAAGAGCACAGCGACCGCATGGAAGAACTGCTTGCGATTCACTACCGCTCACAGGGGTATGAACGTATTCGCACCGCCAACCCGGGTGGATTAAGCGACAAGCTTGCGGCGTACTTCGAAGGCGATCTCAGCATCATCGATACACTGCCGACCGCCACGGCAGGCACGCCTTTTCAGCGCGAAGTGTGGCAAGCGCTGCGGGACATTCCCTGCGGGCAGGTGATGCATTACGGCCAGCTCGCGGAGCAGCTAGGCCGCGCAGGCGCCGCACGCGCGGTGGGTGCCGCAAACGGCGCTAACCCGGTCAGCATTGTGGTGCCCTGCCATCGCGTCATTGGCCGCAACGGCACCCTGACCGGCTATGCCGGCGGCGTGCAGCGGAAAGAGTGGTTGCTGCGTCACGAAGGGTATCTTTTGCTCTAGTTGCCAGGCTTTTAGTGCTTAATTTTCTACCGGTTAGGCTAAAAATCCATAATCAAGCTGTGGAATTTCAAGAAGATGGCAACACGTTGCCGTCTCTTGTCCTTATTGAAGGTTTGTCAGGCTTACGTACTTACCAAAAAGATGTTAAAATTGACCAATATCAATTAAGGCTTGAGCAAACCTATGATCCCGGAAAAGCGAATTATACGACGCATTCAGTCTGGCGGTTGTGCTATCCATTGCCAGGATTGCAGCATCAGCCAGCTCTGTATCCCGTTTACCCTGAATGAGCATGAACTCGATCAGCTTGATAATATTATCGAGCGTAAAAAGCCTATTCAGAAAGGGCAGACGCTGTTTAAAGCCGGAGACGAACTGAAATCGCTCTATGCTATCCGTTCTGGCACCATCAAGAGCTATACCATCACCGAACAGGGCGACGAGCAGATCACCGGCTTCCATCTGGCGGGTGACCTGGTGGGCTTTGATGCCATCGGTACGGGCCACCACCCGAGCTTTGCTCAGGCACTCGAAACCTCGATGGTTTGCGAAATCCCGTTTGAAACCCTGGACGATTTGTCCGGCAAGATGCCTAACCTGCGTCAGCAGATGATGCGTCTGATGAGCGGTGAGATCAAAGGCGATCAGGACATGATTCTGCTGCTTTCCAAAAAGAATGCAGAAGAGCGCCTGGCCGCGTTTATCTACAACCTCTCCCGCCGCTTCGCCGAGCGTGGCTTCTCGCCGCGTGAATTCCGTCTGACCATGACGCGCGGCGATATCGGTAACTACCTGGGCCTGACCGTGGAAACCATCAGCCGTCTGCTGGGCCGTTTCCAGAAAAGCGGAATGCTGGCCGTTAAGGGTAAATACATCACTATCGAAAACGGTGAAGCACTGGCCGTGCTTGCCGGTCATGCCCGCAACGTGGCATAACTCTCCGCATATGTGCTGCCAGAGCGATAAATAATCTTGATTTATCGTTCTGGCATATCAACGCTTCCGTTATCCGAGATTTTCACCGCAGCACGTCCCCACCCAGCGCCTGAAAGGTTCACGTTGAGGTTATGAATTGAGAGAAAGTTTGTTTTTCGTTTCAGTCGTGATTGCCTCAGTGACCTTTATCTTCATCTGGATCATGCTTGTCGGCCCGATGAAGGGGGAGGAAAAAACCTACGTTCAGGACTCCACGACCTTTGCGATAGCGGTGATGGTGCTGCTGTTTATTGCCTTTATCGCGGTGACGACCACGGTACTTTTCCTCTGATAATTTTTCATGAATTATTGATCTGGTAAAACCTCGCCTCTGTTTCATTCAGGATATATAGGTTACTCTTTTAATTACAGACTGTGGTGACAGTAGTAAGGAGACCTGTATGGCCAAGTATCAAAACATGCTGGTAGCTATCGATCCGAACCAGGACGATCAGCCGGCATTACGACGTGCTGTGTATTTACATCAACGGATTGGTGGCAAAATCAAAGCGTTTTTGCCGATCTATGACTTCTCGTATGAGATGACCACCCTTCTGTCGCCTGACGAACGCACCGCTATGCGCCAGGGCGTCATCAGCCAGCGTACCGCGTGGATCCGCGAACAGGCGAAGTATTACCTGGAAGCGGGTGTGCCCATTGATATTAAAGTGGTCTGGCACAACCGACCTTTTGAAGCCATCATCCAGGAAGTTGTCGCCGGCGGGCACGACCTGCTGCTGAAGATGGCCCACCAGCACGACAAGCTGGAATCCGTGATCTTCACCCCGACCGACTGGCACCTGCTGCGTAAATGCCCTTGCCCGGTGTGGATGGTGAAAGACCAGCCGTGGCCTGAAGGCGGGAAAGCCGTGGTCGCGGTAAACCTCGCGAGCGAAGAGGACTACCACAATTCGCTGAACGAAAAGCTGGTGAAAGAGACCATCCAGCTTGCTGACCAGGTGAATCATACCGAAGTGCATCTGGTAGGCGCCTATCCGGTCACCCCGATAAACATCGCCATTGAGCTGCCTGAATTTGACCCGAGCGTGTACAACGACGCGATCCGCGGCCAGCACCTTCTGGCCATGAAGGCGCTGCGCCAGAAATTCAGCATTGATGAGAAAATGACCCACGTGGAAAAAGGGCTGCCTGAAGAGGTGATCCCGGACCTGGCGGAACACCTGCAGGCGGGGATTGTGGTGCTGGGCACCATCGGCAGGACCGGTATTTCTGCCGCGTTTCTCGGCAATACCGCCGAACAGGTGATCGACCATCTGCGCTGCGACCTGCTGGTCATCAAGCCGGATGAGTATCAGACGCCGGTTGAGCTGGACGATCCGGAAGACGATTGACTCGTAAGATGAAAAAAACCGTCGGGAAACCGACGGTTTTTTTTTGCCGGGTGGCGGCTTCGCCTTACCCGGCCTACGGGTTTGGTAGGCCCGGTAAGCTTGCGCCACCGGGCATTACCCTGTCAGAGCGCTTTCAGAATCGCATCCACGCTGGCTTTGGCGTCGCCAAACAGCATGTGGGTGTTCTCTTTGAAGAACAGCGGGTTCTGCACCCCGGCATAGCCGGTATTCATGGAGCGTTTAAACACAATCACGTTCTGCGCCTTCCACACTTCCAGAACCGGCATACCGGCGATTGGGCTGCCCGGGTCGTCCTGTGCAGCAGGGTTAACGGTATCGTTGGCCCCAATGACCAGAACCGTGTCGGTATCAGAGAAATCATCGTTGATCTCGTCCATTTCCAGCACGATGTCGTAAGGCACTTTCGCCTCCGCCAGCAGCACGTTCATGTGGCCCGGCAGACGCCCTGCCACCGGGTGAATACCAAAGCGCACCTTGATGCCCCGCGCGCGCAGCTTCTCGGTGATTTCCGCCACCGGATACTGCGCCTGCGCCACCGCCATGCCGTAGCCTGGGGTGATAATGACCGTGTGCGAGTTTTTCAGCATGTCTGCGGTATCTTCCGCAGAAATTTCACGGTGCTCGCCCACTTCTTCATCCGCACTGGAAGAAGACCCATCGGTGCCGAAACCGCCGGCAATGACGCTAATGAACGAACGGTTCATCGCCTTACACATGATGTAGGACAGGATCGCACCGGAAGAACCCACCAGGGCACCGGTGACGATCAGCAGGTCGTTGCTCAGCATAAAGCCCGCCGCCGCTGCCGCCCAACCGGAATAGGAGTTCAGCATCGAGACCACCACCGGCATATCGGCACCGCCGATGGACGCCACCAGGTGCCAGCCGAAGGCCAGCGCAATAATGGTCATTACCAGCAACGCCAGCACCTGCAGGCCCACGCTTTCGGTACGCACGAAGATCACCAGCAGGACGAACGACACCACCAGCGCCGCCAGGTTCAGCTTATGACGATTTGGCAGCATCAGCGGTTTAGAGGAGATCTTCCCGCGCAGTTTACCGAACGCCACAATGGAGCCGGTGAAGGTCACCGCACCGATGAAGATACCGAGGAACACTTCCGTCAGGTGGATGTTCACCAGAATCGGTTCCAGACCCGGTTCGTGATAAAGGTAGCTGTTAAAGCCCACCAGCACCGCCGCCAGGCCCACAAAGCTGTGCAGAATGGCAACCAGCTCCGGCATCTCGGTCATTTCAACGCGTTTCGCCAGGCGAATACCAATCGCGCCGCCGATGATCATCGCCACCAGGATCCACGCCACGTTGCCGGTATCCGGCCCGAAAATGGTGGCAATCAGCGCAATCGCCATCCCGGCGATACCAAAGTTATTCCCCTGCTGAGACGTTTCGTGTTTGGAAAGCCCCGCCAGGCTGAAAATAAACAGGATTGCAGCAACAATGTATGCAGCTGTGACTAATCCTCCAGACATATGCTACCCCTTAGCCTTTACGAAACATTTTCAGCATGCGCTGAGTCACGGTGAAACCACCGAAAATATTGATACTGGCGATCAGCACCGCGATAAAGCTCAGGAAGCTGATCCAGCCGCCGTGACCAATCTGCAATAGCGCACCCACCACGATGATCCCGGAGATGGCGTTAGTGACCGACATCAGCGGGGTATGCAGCGCATGTGAGACGTTCCACACCACGTAGTAGCCCACCACGCAGGAGAGCGCGAAGACGGTAAAGTGGCCGAGGAACTCTTTGGGCGCGACGTCAGCCAGCCAGCCGAACAGAATAATCACCAGCGCCATGATCGCGTATTTACGCCACGGAGAAGCCGGTTTAGCGGGTTCTTTTGGTGCAGGCGCCGCTTTCGGTGCCGCCTGAGGCTGAGCAGAGACCTGAATCGGCGGTGCAGGCCAGGTAATTTCGCCTTCACGGACCACGGTCACGCCGCGGACCACGACATCGTCGAAATCAACGGTGACGTTGCCGTCTTTCTCTTTGCAAAGCAGCTTAAGCAGGTTGACGAGGTTGGTGCCGTACAGCTGAGAAGACTGCGTTGGCAGACGGCCCGGCAGATCGGTATAGCCGATCACCTTCACGCCGTTCGCGGTCGTGGTCACCTGATTCGGTACGGTATATTCACAGTTGCCGCCGTTTTGGGCGGCCAGGTCGACAATCACGCTGCCCGGCTTCATGGAGTCCACCATCTCACGGGTGATCAGCTTCGGTGCCGGTTTACCCGGAATCAGCGCGGTGGTGACAATAATGTCGACATCTTTCGCCTGAGCGGCGAAGAGGGCCATTTCGGCTTTGATAAAGGCTTCGGACATCACCTTCGCGTAGCCATCGCCGCTGCCGGCTTCTTCCTTGAAGTCCAGCTCAAGGAATTCGGCGCCCATACTCTGGACCTGTTCCTTAACTTCAGGACGGGTGTCAAAGGCGCGTACGATAGCGCCCAGGCTATTTGCCGCACCGATGGCAGCAAGGCCCGCCACGCCCGCGCCAATCACCATCACTTTTGCCGGAGGGACTTTACCCGCGGCGGTGATTTGACCGGTAAAGAAGCGACCAAATTCGTGGGCTGCTTCAACGATGGCGCGGTAGCCGGCAATGTTTGCCATTGAGCTTAAGGCATCCAGCGACTGCGCGCGCGAAATGCGCGGCACGGAGTCCATCGCCATCACCGTCACGCCACGGGCCGCCAGCTTTTCCATCAGCTCAGGGTTTTGCGCAGGCCAGATAAAGCTCACCAGCGTGGTGCCGGGATTCAGCAGCGCAATCTCACTCTCATCCGGTGCATTCACCTTCAGAATCACCGGCGACTGCCAGACCTCTGCACCGTCGACCACTTCCGCGCCAGCCTGGATAAAGGCTTCGTCATCGAAACTCGCCAGCTTGCCTGCGCCGCTTTCAACCGCGACCGTAAAACCCAGCTTAAGCAGTTGCTCCACCGTTTTCGGTGTTGCCGCTACGCGGGTTTCATTGGCTAACCGTTCTTTTGGTACCCCAATACGCATAGTTTTCCCTTCCATCGGTTTTTGATGATGGTTTATCGATAAATGCCCGCGGTTTGTATTCATTTTCACCCTCGCACGCGCGACGGGATAGAATTAACCCCGGAAAATAAAACAGTAACAAACTGTCTATAACCTACTGAAAATAGCGCCCGCGATCTACCGCCAGAAAACACTATTTCTTATTTTATCTGTGAAAAATAAGCGATCGGCGTCACTGACAGTGATATTTACCTTAAATTCATTGCCAGAACCGATAAATCGCGCAAGCGAAGCGGTAAAAACATGATATAGCGCCATATAAGAACATCTCATTAACATTAAATTAACTTGTAAAAGTCATATGCTTTATCAGTTTTACTTGTCAAACGCGTGTTTTTTCCACATATCACTAAATGTTATCGAATTCGGTGATTCAGTAAGCACAGGCAGTGAAAAATGGCGCAGACAGCGACGGGTTTTAAATGCAATAATCGGGACCGTCTCAAATTAACAACAATACCAGTACATGGTTTGCGCAAGGCGAAGGATCATTTTTATGAAGCTTAAGAACACACTCCTGGCGTCCGCACTTCTTTCCGCGACCGCCCTGTCTGCGAATGCCGCAACAGAGTTAACGCCGGAGCAAGCGGCAGCGTTAAAACCTTTTGACCATACGGTCATTGTGGGTCGTTATAATTCTATTGGCGACGCCGTCGCCGCTGCATCAAAAGCCGCAGATAAAAACGGGGCGGCCTCGTTTTATGTCGTTGACCAGTCCGATTACGGCAACAGCGGCAACCAGCGCGTGACCATTGCGTTGTTCAAGGACAATGCGCCAAAAGCTGACGCGCCGAAAAACCGCGTGATCAACGGTGTTGTTGAGCTGCCGAAAGATCAGGCGATTGAGCTGGAACCTTACGACACCGTCACCGTTCAGGGCTTCTACCGCAGCCAGCCAGAAGTGAACGACGCCATCACCAAAGCCGCAAAAGAGAAAGGGGCCTACTCTTTCTTCATCGTGCGTCAGGTTGATGCTAACCAGGGTGGCAACCAGCGTATTACCGCGTTCATCTATAAAAAAGATGCGAAAAAACGCGTTCTGCAAAGCCCGGATGCCATCCCTGCTAATTCAGAAGCAGGTCGCGCGGCAATAGCGAAAGGCGGCGAAGAAGCGAAGAAAGTTGAAATTCCAGGCGTCGCAACGACGGCGGCGCCAAGCGCTGAAGTGGGCCGTTTCTTTGAAACGCAGTCCACAAAAGGTGGCCGTTATTCCGTTACGCTGCCAGACGGTACCAAAATTGAAGAGCTGAACAACGCCACTGCCGCGCAGATGGTGCCGTTCGACAGCATCAAGTTTACCGGCAACTACGGCAACATGACGGAAGTCTCTTACCAGGTCGCGAAGCGTGCGGCGAAGAAAGGGGCGAAGTTCTACCACATCACCCGCCAGTGGCAGGAACGTGGTAACAACGTGACCATCAGCGCCGATCTGTACAAGTAACAAAATCGTTTACGAAAGGCGGCGCAATGCCGCCTTTTTTGTTACTTTTTTTGAATTTCTGCGACACGTCATTGCATGCTTTCGTTACACTCCGTAAAATCCCGCGCCTTAGCGTAATCCACCATTTTTATGCGCCCGAGCGAAATAATTATTCTGGATTCTGACCTTTCATAACAGGAAGCCAATGGAAAAGAAACTTGGCCTGAGTGCTCTGACTGCACTCGTTTTAAGCTCCATGCTGGGTGCAGGCGTATTCAGTTTGCCGCAAAATATGGCGGCCGTCGCCAGCCCTTCCGCGCTCATCATTGGCTGGGGCATTACCGGTGTCGGGATATTGCTGCTGGCCTTCGCCATGCTGCTGCTCACCCGCATTCGCCCGGATCTGGACGGCGGCATTTTCACCTATGCACGTGAAGGTTTCGGCGAGCTGATTGGCTTCTGTTCCGCGTGGGGATACTGGCTGTGCGCCGTTATCGCCAACGTCTCTTATCTGGTGATCGTCTTCTCAGCACTCAGTTTCTTTACCGACACGCCGGAGCTGCGCCTGTTTGGCGACGGAAATACCTGGCAGTCTATCGTGGGCGCCTCGGTGTTGCTGTGGTTCGTTCACTGGCTGGTGCTGCGCGGCGTACAAACGGCCGCCAGCATCAACCTGGTGGCAACGCTTGCCAAGCTGGTTCCGCTCGGCCTGTTTATCGTTCTGGCCTTTATTGCGTTCCGTATGGACGTATTTAAGCTCGACTTCAGCGGCGTTGCGCTGGGCGTTCCCGTCTGGGAGCAGGTGAAAAACACGATGCTGATTACCCTGTGGGTATTCATCGGTGTTGAAGGCGCGGTGGTGGTTTCTGCCCGCGCCCGCAATAAACGCGACGTGGGCCGCGCCACGCTGCTGGCCGTCCTGGCGGCGCTTGGCGTCTATCTGCTGGTGACGCTGCTGTCGCTGGGCGTGGTGGCCCGTCCTGAGCTGGCCGAAATGCGTAACCCGTCGATGGCAGGCCTGATGGTGAAAATGCTCGGCCCTTGGGGCGACGTGGTGATTGCCGCGGGTCTCATCATCTCCGTCTGCGGAGCGTACCTGAGCTGGACCATCATGGCGGCTGAAGTGCCGTTCCTGGCCGCGACGCACAAGGCGTTTCCACGGCTGTTTGCGCGCCAAAACAAAAACAGCGCACCGTCTGCCTCACTCTGGCTGACCAATATCAGCGTTCAGATCTGCCTGGTGCTGATCTGGCTCACAGGTTCAGACTATAACACGCTGCTGACCATCGCCTCGGAGATGATTCTGGTACCCTATTTCTTAGTGGGTGCGTATCTGTTAAAAATTGCCACACGTCCGGCGCATTATGTCGTGGGTGTCGGAGCCTGTATTTACGGCCTGTGGTTGTTGTATGCTTCCGGGCCAATGCACCTGCTGCTGTCGGTGGTGCTGTACGCGCCGGGGCTGCTGGTGTTTATCTACGCCCGCCGCACGCACCAGCTGGAGAACGCGCTGAAACGCCGTGAAATGGCACTAATTGGACTCTTACTGGTTGCTGCCGTACCGGCAACCTGGATGTTAATGGGATAGCATCGGCTTTCCCATTGTTGAACTGTAAAGGAGAATACGATGGGAAATGCACCGCTTCGCCCCATACTGATCACCGGTGGAGGCCGCCGTATCGGCCTCGCCCTCGCCCATCACTTTCTCAACCTTCACCATCCGGTCATCGTCAGCTACCGTACGGAATACCCGTCGATTGAAGGGTTACGCAAGGCCGGAGCGGTCTGCATTCAGGCTGATTTTTCAACCGACGAAGGCATTCAGGCTTTCGCGGAGCAGGTGAAATCCACCACGACGGGCCTGCGCGCCGTGATCCATAACGCCAGCGCGTGGCGGGCCGAAAAGCCCGGTACATCGCTTAGCGAAACGCTCTCCGCCATGTTGCAGATCCACGTTAATGCCCCTTATTTGCTCAACCACGCTCTGCAGGATCTCCTGCGCGGGCACGGGCATGCTGCGGGCGATATCATTCATTTCACCGACTATGTGGTGGAGCGCGGCAGCGACAAGCACATTGCCTATGCGGCCAGCAAAGCCGCGCTGGATAATATGACCCGCTCGTTCGCCCGCAAGCTCGCCCCCGAGGTGAAGGTGAACGCCATCGCCCCGGCGATGATTTTGTTTAACGAAAACGATGATGCGGAGTATCGCCAGCAGGCGCTGAATAAGTCGCTGATGAAAATCGCCCCGGGCGAGAAAGAGATCATCGACCTTGTGGATTACCTGCTCACCAGCTGCTACGTCACCGGCAGAACCTTTGCCGTGGACGGCGGCCGGCCGCTGCGCTAGTGGAAGCGGCTCCAGAAGAAAATTAACACCCAGGCGCTGAGTCCCCAGCAGACCACCGCCCCGCCCAGCGCCAGGGGAAGACGCAGAAAACCGGTGAAATACCACAGCGAAAGCAGGTAGAGAAAATACGGAATAATAGACCACATGCCGAACACGATGGTCGTGCGCAACGCTTCCGTGCCCCGCTCGGAAGCCACAATATAGTGAGCAATCAGCGCGAAGGTCGGGAAAAGTGGGATCAGCCCGGCAATGTAGTAATTTTTCGTTTTTGCCAGAATGCCAATCAGCAATACCACCAGCGCGCCCAGCGCGGCTTTGATCATCAGCCCCATACTTTTCCCTATAACAATCGACTCACAATATGGGCCAGAATAACGGAACCGGGGTTAATTTAGAAAGATTAATGGAAGGTTAAGGTTTCGCGGTGTATGTTGGCTTTTTTCACGAAAACAGACGCTGTATGAATAAGATTGTTTATGTTGAAGACGAACCCGAAGTCGGACAGCTGATCGCCGCCTATCTGGGTAAACACGATATGGACGTCATCGTTGAGCCTCGCGGCGATCGTGCCGAAGAGGTCGTCGTCCGTGAAAACCCGGATCTGGTGCTGCTGGATATCATGCTGCCAGGCAAAGACGGCATGACGCTCTGCCGCGACCTGCGCGCCCGGTGGGAGGGCCCTATCGTCCTGCTCACCTCGCTGGACAGCGATATGAACCACATCCTGTCGCTGGAGATGGGTGCCAATGACTACATTCTGAAAACCACGCCGCCTGCCGTCCTGCTTGCGCGCCTGCGCCTGCATTTGCGCCAGCACGCCACCATCGAACGCGAAGCGCCCGCGCCGTCGCTGACGCCGCACAAGGCGATGCGCTTCGGTACGCTGTCTATTGACCCCATTAACCGCCAGGTGCTGCTCTCGGGCGAGCTTATCGCCCTCTCCACCGCCGATTTTGATCTGCTGTGGGAACTTGCCACCCATGCCGGGCAAATCATGGACCGCGACGCGCTGCTGAAAAACCTGCGCGGCGTGAGCTATGACGGTATGGACCGCAGCGTTGACGTGGCGATCTCGCGCCTGCGCAAAAAGCTGCAGGATAACGCCACCGAGCCCTACCGCATTAAAACCGTGCGTAACAAGGGGTATCTGTTTGCCCCGCACGCCTGGGAAACCTGATTTCTCTCTCAGGCTAGCCGAACAAGCACGAAATGAAGGCATTACTCAGCGATGCCTTCATTTCACGCGTTTATTTTTACGTTTGCGCAACAATTATCTTGCTAAGCGCGCAAACTAATCCATAATTAACATTCATATTTCTCTTCTTTTAGACCACTCCGGGCCCAGCTACCCGCCCAAACCTGTCCCACACATTCCTTCCCATAAAATGTTGAAGTGAGGATTTAAGCCCATGAAATATGTATAGCTACCATGAAGTAGAAATCATCAAAACCAATCTTGAATGGATTGTTAATCAGATAGCACTTAGCCACTCCACCCCCTCACGCGCCGATCAAAAAGCGCTCTTTGACCTGCTGGAACTCATTCAGTCTTACGAAATGCTCCTGGACTTAATCAGGGACTTCGGTACGGATGTGATTGATACGCACATTGCGGAAGGCCTGGCCCTAACGGAAGAACTCATCGCCAAGGTCAAAAGAAACGCACACGCAGTGTAACAGGCGCCACAGACATGAAAACACCGTGCTTTTTTCATGTATATTCTCCTTATCGCGTTTTTCCGGTGAGATGGAATGAAAAAGCTGTTTGTGCAGTTTTATCTTTTACTGTTTGTCTGCTTCCTGGTTATGACCATGCTGGTCGGGCTGGTCTATAAATTTACCGCCGAACGTGCGGGCAGGCAGTCTCTGGACGATCTGATGAAAAGCTCGCTCTATCTGATGCGCAGCGAGCTGAGAGAGATCCCGCCACACGACTGGGCGAAAACCCTGAAAGAGCTGGATCTCAATCTGTCATTCGATTTACGCATTGAGCCGTTGAAAGATTTCGAGCTGGACGCGCCCGCCATGCAGCGCCTGCGCGACGGGGACATCGTCGCGCTGGATGAGAAATACACCTTTATTCAGCGTATTCCGCGCAGCCATTACGTGCTGGCCGTCGGGCCGGTGCCCTATCTCTACTATCTGCACCAGATGCGTCTGCTGGACATGGCGCTGATGGCGTTTATCGCCATTTCGCTCGCGTTTCCGGTCTTTATCTGGATGCGCCCACACTGGCAGGACATGCTCAAGCTGGAATCCGCCGCGCAGCGTTTTGGCGAGGGGCACTTTACCGAACGGATTCACTTCGACAGCGGTTCCAGCTTTGAACGTCTTGGGGTGGCCTTTAACCAGATGGCCGATAACATCAATGCCCTTATCGCCAGCAAGAAGCAGCTGATCGACGGGATTGCGCACGAGCTGCGCACGCCGCTGGTTCGCCTGCGCTATCGTCTGGAGATGAGCGAGAATCTGACGGAAGCCGAGTCTCAGGCGCTTAACCGCGATATTGGCCAGCTTGAAGCGCTGATTGAAGAGCTGCTGACCTATGCGCGCCTCGATCGTCCGCAAAACGAGCTTAACCTCAGCACGCCGGACCTGCCCGCCTGGCTGCAAACCCACATCGATGACGTTCAAAGCGTGAACCCGCAGCGCACGCTGTTGACGCGCGTCACGCCGGGGGAGTACGGCGCGCTCGATATGCGCCTGATGGAGCGCGTGCTCGATAACCTGATGAACAACGCCATGCGCTATAGCGAAAGTACGCTACAGATTGGCCTGGATCTGCAGGGCAATCAGGCCAGCCTGACGGTGGAAGATGACGGACCGGGTATCGCCCCGGAAGCGCGAGAAACCGTGTTTGAACCGTTTGTGCGCCTCGACCCCAGCCGCGATCGCGCCACCGGCGGATGCGGCCTGGGGCTGGCCATCGTCTACTCTATCGCGCAGGCCATGGGCGGCACGGTGCATTGCGAAGAGAGCGAGCTCGGCGGCGCGCGCTTCTGCTTTAGCTGGCCGGTGTACCATAACGTCGCCCTTCCCGTTCCTGTCTGACCTCAACCGCACGCTGGCCTGACCCGGCGTGCTGTGCTATATGATAAGTATGTTGTAACTAATGAGAGTGCCTATGGCGACCTACGATCTCCTCGAACGGCTGAACAGCACGTTTCGGGAAATAGAACACGAGCTGCTGACCCTGACCGAACGTTTGCAGACCTGCAGACTGCTGGCCGCACGCGTCTTTACCCTGCCCGACGTGGCCAAAGGGGCCGAGCACGACCCGCTGGACGCCATCGAGGTGAAACAGCACATCGGCAGCGCCGCCCTTGAGCTGGCGCTGAAACACTATCGTCACCTGTTTATCCAGCAGCAGTCAGAAAACCGCAGCAGCAAGGCGGCCGTGCGGTTGCCTGGCGTGATCTGCCTGCAAACCGATGCGGCCGCGCGCGAGGCGCTGGAAACACACATCACCCGCATCAACACCCTGAAAGCGGCATTTGAAAAGATCGTTACCGAAGAGTCCGGCCTCCCCCCTGCCGCCCGGTTTGAATGGGTGCACCGTCAGCTTCCGGGGCTGATTACCCTCAATGCCTATCGCACGCTGACGGTGCTGCGTCACCCCGCCACGCTGCGCTTCGGCTGGGCGAATAAGCACATCATTAAAAATTTCACCCGGGATGAGATTTTGGCCCAGCTGGAAAAGAGCCTGAAGACGCCGCGCACCGTTGCACCGTGGTCGCGTGAACAGTGGATCGAGCGCCTCGAGCAGGAGTACCACAGCATCGCCTCGCTGCCGGCGGACGCGCGCCTCAAGATAAAGCGCCCGGTGAAGGTGCAGCCTATCGCCCGCGTCTGGTATTCCGGCCAGCAAAAGCAGGTGCAGTATGCCTGCCCGACGCCGCTGATTGCGCTTTATGATGCCGATCGGGGGGCCATCGTGCCGGATATTGGTGAGTTGCTGAATTATGATGCGGACAATGTCCAGCACCGTTACCGACCTCAGGCGCAGCCGCTGCAGCTGATTATCCCGCGGCTGCACCTGTACGTGGCGGGTTGATTATTTCAGGCTGCCGACCATTGCCTCGGGGCGCACCCAGGCGTCGAACTCCGCCTCCGTCAGATAGCCCAGCGCCAGGGCGGAGGCTTTCAGCGTCAGCCCCTCCTTATGCGCTTTTTTGGCGATCTCGGCGGCTTTGTCGTAGCCAATGTGGGTATTCAGCGCCGTCACCAGCATCAGGGATTCATTAAGCAGCTGGCTGATACGTTCGCGATTTGGCTCAATCCCGACCGCACAGTGCTCGTTAAAGCTCTCCATCCCGTCCGCCAGCAGACGAATCGATTGCAGCACGTTGTGGATCACCATCGGGCGATAGACGTTCAGCTCGAAGTTGCCGGACGCCCCGCCCAGGTTGACGGCCACGTCGTTGCCCAGTACCTGACAGCAGAGCATGGTCATGGCTTCGCACTGGGTCGGGTTCACTTTACCCGGCATGATGGAGCTGCCTGGCTCGTTTTCCGGGATGCTGATTTCACCGATGCCGCAGCGCGGGCCCGAGGCCAGCCAGCGGACGTCGTTGGCAATTTTCATCAGCGACGCCGCCAGCCCTTTCAGCGCGCCGTGGGCGTGGACCAGCGCATCGCAGGTCGCCAGCGCTTCGAACTTGTTGGGCGCGGTGACGAACGGCTGCCCGGTGATGTTTGCCAGCTCCTGCGCCACGCGCACCGCGTATTCCGGATGGGTGTTTAACCCGGTCCCGACCGCCGTGCCGCCGAGCGCCAGCTCCGCCAGGTGCGGCAGGCTGTACTCAATATGCTTCAGGTTATGTTCCAGCATCGCCACCCAGCCGGAAATCTCCTGGCCAAGGGTGAGCGGCGTGGCGTCCTGCAGGTGCGTACGGCCAATTTTGACGATGTCGCGGAAGGCCTGCGCCTTATCGTTGAGCGTGGATTTGAGCACGTTGAGCTGCGGGATAAGCTGCTCGCGGACAGCAATCACCGCCGCCACGTGCATCGCCGTGGGGAAGACGTCGTTGGAGCTCTGGCTTTTGTTAACGTCATCGTTCGGGTGGATCTTACGCTCCATGCCGCGCACGCCGCCCAGCAGCTCGCTTGCCCGGTTCGCCAGCACTTCATTCATGTTCATGTTGCTTTGGGTGCCGGACCCGGTCTGCCAGATGGCGAGGGGGAATTCATCGGGATGCTTGCCCGCCAGCACTTCGTCGGCGGCGTTAATGATGGCGGTCGCTTTGTCCGCCGCCAGCAGGCCTAAATCCTGATTCACTTTCGCGGCGGCGCGTTTGGTGAGCGCCAGCGCCTGAATCAGCGAGACCGGCATTTTTTCAGTCGAGATACGAAAATGTTCCAGCGAACGCTGGGTTTGCGCGCCCCATAGCTTGTCGGCCGGGACGTCGATGGCGCCCATCGAGTCTTTCTCATGGCGTACCGTTGTCATGACTTTCTCCTTGATAACAAAAGCGGGATTGCTCACGTGCTTAAAGGATAAGTATTAATGACTTCTGAGAAACGATATGGCGCTTTGTGCGCTCTTTTTGATGCCGGGTGGCGGCTTCGCCTTACCCGGCAATTTACAGAATTACTTCACACACGCCGAACACTGGGACGACTGGATCTGCTTGAAGAAGTCGTTACCTTTGTCATCCACGAGGATAAACGCCGGGAAATCTTCCACTTCAATTTTCCAGATCGCTTCCATACCCAGTTCCGGGTACTCCACGCACTCCAGGCTCTTGATGCTGCCCTGCGCCAGGACCGCCGCCGGGCCGCCGATGCTGCCAAGATAGAAACCGCCGTGCTTGTGGCAGGCATCCGTCACCTGCTGGCTGCGGTTGCCTTTCGCCAGCATGATCATGCTGCCGCCGTTGGCCTGCAGCTGGTCGACGTACGAGTCCATACGGCCCGCCGTGGTTGGGCCTAACGAGCCGGACGCATACCCCTCAGGCGTTTTCGCCGGGCCCGCGTAGTAGATCGGGTGATCTTTAATGTACTGCGGCAGCCCTTCGCCGTTGTCCAGACGCTCTTTCAGCTTCGCGTGCGCGATGTCGCGGCCGACGATAATCGTGCCGTTCAGGGAAAGGCGAGTCGAAACCGGGTACTGCGACAGCTGCGCCAGGATCTCTTTCATCGGACGGTTGAGGTCAACGCGAACCGCTTCACCCTCACCCGCTTTACGCAGCTCTTCCGGGATGTACTTGCCCGGGTTGTTTTCCAGTTTTTCGATCCACACGCCTTCGCGGTTGATCTTGGCCTTGATGTTGCGATCCGCAGAGCAGGAGACGCCCATGCCGACCGGGCAGGATGCGCCGTGGCGCGGCAGGCGGATCACGCGCACGTCGTGGGCAAAGTATTTGCCGCCAAACTGCGCCCCGAGGCCCAGGTTACGCGCCTCTTCCAGCAGCTCCTGTTCAAGCTGCACGTCGCGGAACGCCTGGCCGTGCTCGTTACCTTCGGTCGGCAGGCCGTCGTAGTATTTGGTTGAGGCCAGCTTCACGGTTTTCAGCGTGCTTTCCGCCGAGGTGCCGCCAATCACAAACGCGATATGGTACGGCGGGCACGCCGCGGTGCCGAGAGTGCGCATCTTTTCAACCAGGTAGTTCTTCAGCTTGCCCGGGGTGAGCAGCGCTTTGGTTTCCTGGTAGAGATAGGTTTTGTTGGCCGAACCGCCGCCTTTGGCGATGCAGAGGAATTTGTACTCGTCACCGTCGACGCTGTAGAGATCGATCTGTGCGGGCAGGTTGGTGCCGGTGTTGACCTCTTTGTACATATCCAGCGCGGCGTTTTGCGAGTAGCGCAGGTTATCTTCGGTGTAGGTGTTGTAAACACCGTGCGCCAGCGCCGCTTCATCGCCGCCGCCGGTCCAGACGCGCTGGCCTTTTTTACCGACGATGATCGCCGTGCCGGTATCCTGGCAGGTTGGCAGAATGCCTTTCGCCGCGATATCGGAGTTACGCAGGAACTGCAGGGCAACGTATTTATCGTTCTCGCTGGCTTCCGGGTCGCTCAGAATATCGGCCACCTGCTGCTGATGCGCAGGACGGAGCATAAACGAGGCGTCGTGGAATGCGTGCTGCGCCAGCAGCGTCAGCGCCTGCGGATCCACCTTGAGGATCTCTTGTCCTTCAAACTCGGAGACGGAGACGTGATCGCGGGTTAACAGGTAATACTCGGTCCGATCCTTACTCAGCGGGAAAGGATCCTGATAATGGAAGGGTTTATTCGACATTGTTCTCTCACTTACTGCTTCGGTCTGATTATTCAGGGCAGATGTTCCGCTGCCCGGCTTAAAAGCGAGTCAGCTTATCCTACACAATTTTTTAACAAAAACTGAGACTAGTACGACTTTTTACATCCACAGGTTACTTCCATGTGGTTTATTGCTTTAATACGCGGAGTTAATTCCACATTTGAATCAGGGCTTGATAATGCAAAAACTCATTAACTCAGTGCAAAACTACGCCTGGGGAAGTAAAACTGCGTTAACGGATCTCTACGGTATCGCGAACCCGAACAACCTGCCGATGGCAGAACTGTGGATGGGGGCGCACCCGAAGAGCAGCTCAAAAATTGAAGACGCCAGCGGCCAGGTACGCAGCCTGCGTGACGTCATCGACGCCGATAAGGCCGCGCTGCTGGGCGACAAGGTGGCTCAACGCTTTGGTGAACTGCCGTTCCTGTTTAAGGTACTGTGCGCCGACCAGCCGCTCTCCATCCAGGTTCACCCGAACAAGAAAGCGTCTGAAATCGGCTTTGCGAAAGAGAACGCGGCAGGTATTCCGCTAGACGCCGCCGAGCGTAACTACAAAGATCCTAACCACAAGCCGGAGCTGGTGTTCGCGTTGACGCCGTTCCTGGCGATGAACGCGTTCCGCGAGTTTTCAGAGATTATCTCCCTGCTGCAGCCGGTCGCGGGTGCCCATAACGCTATCGCGCATTTCCTCGAAAACCCGAACGCCGACGCGCTGAGCCAGCTGTTTGCCAGCCTGCTGAATATGCAGGGTGAAGAAAAATCCCACGCGCTGGCGGTGCTGAAAGCGGCCCTGAACAGCCAGCACGGTGAACCGTGGGAGACCATCCGCCTGATTTCCGAGTTCTACCCGGACGACAGCGGCCTGTTCTCTCCTCTGCTGCTGAACGTGGTGAAGCTGAACCCGGGCGAAGCGATGTTCCTGTTCGCGGAAACCCCGCACGCCTATCTGCAGGGCGTGGCGCTGGAGGTGATGGCCAACTCCGATAACGTGCTGCGCGCGGGGCTGACGCCAAAATACATCGACATTCCCGAGCTGGTTGCCAACGTGAAGTTCGTGGCGAAACCTGCCGCAGAGCTGCTGACGCAGCCGGTGAAAAACGGCGCAGAGCTGGACTTCCCGATCCCGGTTGAGGATTTTGCCTTCTCCCTGCACGATCTGAGCCGCGCTGAAACCTCGGTGGCTCAGGAGAGCGCGGCGATCCTGTTCTGCGTGGAAGACGAAGCGACGCTGCACAAAGGCGAACAGCGTCTGGTGCTTAAGCCCGGTGAGTCAGCATTCGTTGCAGCCAATGAGTCTCCGGTTAGCGTAAGCGGCACCGGGCGCCTGGCGCGCGTTTTCAATAAGCTTTAAGCACTTACTGAATTTTTTAACAACTCTTGCTAAGCTAGTTGCAGGCTTAATATCTCCGGGCGGTTTTTACCGCCTGGTTTCATTTTAGGGATAGTCGCAATGAAAAAATCGGTCGTAGCGGTTGGAGTGATTGTAGCGTTGGGCGTGGTCTGGACGGGGGCTTCCTGGTTTACCGGGAAACAGCTGGAAGGCCGCCTGGCTGAGATGGTGGCGCAGGCAAACGGAGAGATTAAGCGCAGCGCGCCGGAGGCGGGTCTGGAGCTGAGCTACCAGAACTATCACCGCGGCGTGTTCACCAGCCGTATGCAGCTGGTGGTGAAGCCGGTTGCTGGTAGTGAAAACGGCTGGCTGAAGCCGGGCCAGAGCGTGATTCTGGACGAAGTGGTGAGCCACGGCCCCCTTCCGCTGGCGCAGCTGAAGTCCTTTAACCTGATCCCGTCCATGGCATCCGTTCATACCGTGCTGGTGAACAACGACGTCACCAAACCGCTATTTGACCTGGCAAAGAATGAATCGCCTTTCGACATTAACACCCGCATCAGCTATGCCGGTGACACGCGTTCCGATATTGCGCTGAAAGCGCTGAACTACGAGAAAGAGAATGAGAAAGTCGCCTTCAGCGGCGGCAACTTCAAGCTTGACGCGGACCGCGACGGGAACGTGTTCTCCCTGACGGGTGAAGCGGAAAGCGGCCTGGTCAATGCCGTGAACGAATACAATCAAAAAGTTCAGCTCACCTTCAACAACCTGAAAGCCGACGGCAACAGCCGAATGACCGATTTCCAGGAGCGTATCGGCGATCAGAAACTGTCTCTCGATAAAGTTGCCATTGCGGTTGAAGGGAAAGAGATGGCCGTGCTGGAAGGCATGGACGTCAACGGTAAATCCGACGTTTCTAAAGACGGCAAGAGCATCAACACGCAGCTGGACTACACGCTTAAAAGCCTGAAAGTGCAGAATCAGGATCTGGGTACCGGCAAACTGTCGCTGAAGATCGGCAATATCGATGGCCAGGCGTGGCACGAATTTAGCCAGAAATACAGCAAAGAGAGTCAGGCGCTGCTGACCGATGCCGCGCTGCAGCAGAACCCTGAGGTGTACCAGCAGCAGGCCATGGAGGTACTGTTCAACAACCTGCCGATCCTGCTCAAGGGAGAGCCGGTCATCACCGTTGCGCCGCTGAGCTGGAAAAACAGCAAAGGCGAAACCAGCTTCAACCTGTCGCTGTTCCTGAAAGATCCGGCCACCGCAACGGGTGAACCGCAGACGCTGGCGCAGGAAGTGGATCGCAGCGTGAAGTCGCTCGACAGCAAGCTGACCATCCCGATGGATATGGCGACCGAGTTTATGACCCAGATTGCGAAGCTGGAAGGCTACGGCGATGAAGACGCCGGCAAGCTGGCGAACCAGCAGGTGAAAGGTCTGGCGGCCATGGGCCAGATGTTCCGCATCACGAAGGTGGACAACAACACGATTTCCACCAGCCTGCAGTACGCCAACGGCCAGGTCACGCTCAACGGCGACAAGATGCCGCTGGAAGACTTCGTCGGCATGTTTGGTATGCCGACGCTGGGGATGCCTGAACCGGCAGCACCGGCTGCGCCAGCCGAACCGGCCGCGCCGCAGCAGTAAACGTCAAAACCCCTCGCATGAGGGGTTTTTTATTGTCACCAGGTGGTTCGAATCTTTTGTAGGCCCGTGCAAGCGCAGCGCCGCCGGGCGATGTGCAGCGGAGTTTATTTCACCGGCACCAGCCGTGCCGCCACAATCTGGTGCCCGGCCTGCACGTCCGTATTTTCGATGCGCTGCATGATCCTGTCCGCCAGGGTGTAGCCCATCTCGCGCGCAGGGGTGGTGGCCCAGACGATCGGCAGATCGTCGAGCGCGCTTTCACCGACGTCGGCGAACGCCCCGAGCGCCACCTGGTGGCCGAAGAAGGTTTCCACTCCGCCCTCGCCGCTCTGGCGTCCGGCGCGGATCAGGCCAAACCAGGCCCCCATCGCGATCGCGTCGTTGTAGCAAATCACGGCACTGATCGTCGGGCTGCTTCGCAGCAGCGCGCCTATCGCTTCCGCCGCTTTCTTCTGGCTGGGTTCACACTCCACCACCCATTCGCTGTGGAACGGCAGGCCGTATTTAATGAGCGTCGCGCAGTAGCCGCCTACCCGTTCCGCGCGCGTCAGGGACGAGCTTTTCCCCCCCAGCCAGGCAATGCGCTGATGCCCGCGACGAATCAGATGTTCGGTCAACATTTGCGCGGCCTGCATGTTATCCGGGCGCAGCGTGTCGGCCTCGTCCAGGTAGCTGGCGCGTGAGGCAAAGACCAGCGGCACGCCTTTTTCGGCGGCGCGCTCGCACAGTTCGCTACCCACGCCCGACGCCCCGGCGACGATCACTCCGTCCACTCCCTGGTTCAGCAGCATATCGAGCCGGGAAAGAAGCTGATCGGCCTCGCGACCGCCGTGAAGCAGAAAAACCATGCGCCCCTGCGCTTCAAGCGCTTCGGTTAGCCCGGCGGTCAGTTCTGCATAAAACGGAGACGTCAGATCCCGCACAATCAGGCCAATCACCCCGCTTTGCCCGCCGCGCAGCGCCGACGCCTGGCGGTTACGCACGAAGCCCAGCTGTTCAACCGCCTCGTTAACCCGCTGACCGGTTGCAGGCGAGATCCGCCCTTTTCCGCTGAGCACCAGAGAAACGGTGCTGACGGAAACGCCCGCCGCCAGCGCGACATCGTTGATGGTGATTTTTTTCGCTACAGCCATGTGTCGGCGTGACTCCCTGAAATGAGATCGGTAAAACGTTTTATCAATACGTTATCTTTATACTACCAGTTAATGCCCGAGAATGTGATTTAGCGCGCACTAAACTTTGATAAAACGTTTTATCTTCTCGCAGCATTGAAGCAGATAAACTGATTTTAACAATAAAGGAGTCGTTTTATGACGGCGAAAGCAGCACAAAAAATATCGCTGTGGGAGTTTTTCCAGCAACTGGGTAAAACCTTTATGCTGCCCGTGGCACTCCTCTCGTTCTGCGGGATCATGCTCGGGATCGGCAGTTCACTCAGCAGTAAAGACGTCATCACGCTCATCCCGTTCCTCGGTACCCCCGTGCTGCAGGCCATCTTCATCTGGATGAGTAAAGTCGGCTCCTTTGCCTTTAGCTTCCTGCCCGTGATGTTCTGCATCGCAATCCCGCTGGGCCTGGCGCGCGAGAACAAAGGCGTCGCGGCGTTTGCCGGTTTCGTGGGTTACGCCGTGATGAACCTGGCGGTTAACTTCTGGCTGACCGCGAAAGGCATTCTGCCGACCACCGACGCCGCCGTGCTGAAGGCCAACAACATTCAGAGCGTGATTGGCATCCAGTCTATTGATACCGGGATCCTCGGGGCGGTGATCGCCGGGGTGATTATCTGGATGCTGCACGAACGCTTCCACAATATTCGCCTGCCGGATGCCCTGGCCTTCTTCGGCGGTACCCGCTTTGTGCCGATTGTAACCCTGGTGGTCATGGGCCTGTTTGGTTTGATCATACCGCTGATCTGGCCGGTCTTTGCGCTGGGCATCAACGGCATTGGCCGCATCATTAACGGCGCGGGCGATTTTGGTCCGATGATCTTCGGTACCGGCGAGCGTTTGCTGCTGCCGTTTGGCCTGCAGCATATCCTGGTCGCCCTGATCCGCTTCACCGAAGCGGGCGGGACGATGGACGTGTGCGGTCACGACGTGAGCGGCGCGCTGACCATCTTCCAGGCGCAGCTGAGCTGCCCAACCACTCACGGCTTCTCCGAAAGCGCCACCCGCTTCCTCTCGCAGGGTAAAATGCCGGCCTTCCTCGGCGGCCTGCCGGGTGCGGCGCTGGCGATGTACCACTGCGCCCGCCCGGAAAACCGTCACAAAATTAAAGGCCTGCTGATTTCCGGCGTCATCGCCTGCGTCGTCGGCGGCACCACCGAGCCTATCGAATTCCTGTTCCTGTTTGTTGCGCCGGTGCTGTACCTCATCCACGCCGTGCTGACCGGTCTGGGCTTTACCGTTATGGCGGTGCTGGGCGTCACCATCGGTAACACTAAAGTAAAATACACCTCATTAAGAATTGAGGCGTAAAAACAGCTATACCTGTCGCCCCAATGGATTACCAAGGAGGTGATGACTAATGTCTGCACATGTTACAATCTTAAGAAATACAGTACTTCCAGTGAAATTCAATACCATGAATCGTCCACGCTTATATTCATATATCCGTTACTCCAGCGAACGACAAGGTAAAGGTAGTTCGATTGAGCGTCAGAAGAGCTACATTGCTGAAATGGCAAAACAGATTGCTACTGAGTACGATCTGGAGATTTTCGAGGAATACCAAGATTTAGGGGTATCCGCGTACAAGGGTAAAAACGTTCAGGAAGGAGCTTTATCGGATTTCATAGACCAAGTTGAATCCGGTTTGATCCCAAAGGGGTCTTTCCTCTTGATTGAATCCCTTGATCGCTTCTCACGCCAGAACGCCATGCAAGCGGTTAACCTTTTCACCAGCTTATTACTTAATGGCATCACGGTAATTACCGGGATTGATAAACAGGTTTACAGACAGACTGAAGTAAACACCGAGACATTGCAGCAACTGATGTTTAGCGTGATGTTGTTCAGCCGTGCAAACGAAGAAAGTTCAACCAAATCACACCGCACCATTGCAAGTGCTCTGTCCAAGATCAGACGTCACCAGGAACGGAAACCAGGTGATCCTGTAGTCGCAATTAAAGAGTTAGGCTCGGATAAATGGTGGACAGATTCAAGTACTGGATATGTCAATCCGCATCCAGTCCTGTTCCCCATAGCAAAAAAAATTATCCAGTTAAAACAAGACGGTTGGTCAAATCGGATGATCCTTCAACATCTGAAAAACAACTACGATGGACCGGTTATTGGCAACAAAAAATCAAAAGGTATATGGAATATGCAGCATTGTTCCAGAATCCTTGAACCTGCCATTTATGGACGAAAAGTAATCACTGTAAACAATGCAGAATACGTTCTGGATGATTATTACCCTGCGATCATCAGCAAAGATGAATATGAAGCGTTAAAGCTCCAAGTTGGAAACAAAGGATTTGCCCCGAATCGCGAGAGTAATCCAGAAATACCATTACTTTCCGGTATTGGTATTTTGCACTGTGCGCACTGCTCATGTTACATGGTTAAGGCTAAATCAACCCTTAAAAACCATCCACATGCTTACCGTTACCAATGTGCATCCAGAGATTTACATCAAGATTGTAATAAGTGGGGATTCAGGGCAAGCACCCTTGAAAGGACGATTTTACAACTAATAGCCGATAGAATATTCTTACAGACGAAATATCAACCATCTGGTTTAGAAGGGAAAATAGCGGACATACAATCGCAAATTGAGAACTATGTATTGGCTATAGGTTCAGCTAAAAGCCCTGAGATCATTAATAGCCTCACTTCGCAAATTGATCAACTAGAACAAGAAAAACAAAGTCTGATAGTGGAAAAAAGACTATACGATGAATCAATCGTGCAAATGAACACTGAAGGTTGGGACAAGTTCAGGAAGTTTGACATTGATGACGCACTTAACCCTTTACGCACAAAAATAAGAGCAAACATTAAGACCGTTATTATGCGCGTAGATTGCTCCAGAATAGATAAGAAACACAACTTGTTTACCATCACATACCGCGATCAGCATAAACAGCGTATCGTTATCGAAAACAACTCAGGCTGGAAGAAGGGTAAGATTTATGTTGAAGCGCAGACTATCAACGATATTCAAATTCTTGAATCTGAAGGTTTGATACTGCATGACCATATTGACATATTGATCAACCGAGACAAGTTCATGACGGAAGCGAAAAAACGACTAGATCATCCCCGAACACTGATCGATGAACTGACGGAATAAAGGTAAGTGTTAGTGCCATTGTAAAATTGCCCCACAGAAATGTTAGCGTAATCCATCGCTATATAGCCATGAATCGCTCTGTATCTTGTCAGAGCGATTAAAGCAGACTTCAGGCATCGTTCAATATAAAACCCCCGTAAAACTTGATACAGAGCGTTGTAGAGCAAGGGTTCAAAATTACATCGTATTCATTCTGTCTACGAACTGTACTTATTGCACCGCTCCTTATCGAAACACCTCTATGGTTGCCGGAAACCCCGCACAAAGTAGATTGTTATGTCTTTCAATCGCAGTATTCAAGACTAACCGCTGCCCGCCGCCCGACGTTAACACCAAGCATATGAACCATTTTAAAACCCTTTAAAAACAATACCCTTCGCATCTTCCCCCTCTTCTCCCCATGTTAATCGATCGTTTTTACAGATCAATTATACGATATTGATAGATTTCATAGATCAATGTAAGATCATGATTCTTCGGTTAGTGTTTCTCGTAAACAAGACTCACGGAATGAATACTCTGTCCACGATGGAGTGCGAAAGAAAGAAGGTATCCAGAATGACAATTCTTATTAAAACGTTAAAAATCATGGCGTCAGGTGTTGTTTTCGTTTCAGGTTTAACCACCGCCTCCAGTACCGTGTATTTCTTGCCAGAGGCAAAATCAATGGGTGTCGCCAGCAGCGACAAAAACGCACTGATGTTTCTCGGGATGGACAGGGATGTAAATCTGAAGGGAATATGCTTCGCGATTACAAAGCAATCATCATCAATCGTTCCGCTGGTAGATATCACTGCTACAACTGATAACGGCAGATTCACGATGCACGGGTTACGCCCTAATGTCAGTGATTCTAAAGAAGTCGCTTGTTCCTTCGGGTCCGAAGCTGGTGATTTCTTGACTGCCATTTCGAAGTCAACAACCGTTAACGTGAAGCTGGACTTCAATGGCGAGATCCGCAATTACAGTTTCGACACTACAGAGTTCGGAAAGGTATTGACTGCGAATGGGCAAGCCGTGGGGGAAAAAGCAGCTAAAGACTACGCTCAGGGAGTACGTGCACCCGTTTTCTATAGCAGCGGTAGCGAAGCTCCCAAAAACAATGCAGTAACCTCAAACGTCGATACACACAGTTATAAAGCAAGCGATGAGAAACTTAATTCGGTCTGGAAAAGCCTTAGCCCTGAAACCCGAAAACGATTGCTTCCTTCTCAAAGAGAATGGATAAAGCACAAATCCGGCTGCAATAATGAACAGAAATGTCTTACCGACATGACGAACAATCGCATTCGTGAACTGGAGTCTGAATATGGAAAATAATGCACTGACTTTGGTTTTAAAAAACGATTGGGTAGCATCGTCTTCTGGTAATACCTATACCGGAAAATACACAGTTGGACGGTTTCACCTGACAGATGCGTTCATCGTTGTGTATATGAAGCTGATACATGGAATTGAAATACCCGATTTATGGGTCAGTAGCAGTTTCACTAACATACCAGATACCGATACCCGTAGGGTTATGTATATGGAAGGCTGTGATATGTTATCGAAAGATACAATGAACGAAATCCGTAATGCAGTGAAGTCCCCGCCTGACAAGCTGAAAATATATCGTAATGGAGAGCGTATTGTTAAGATAGAAGTTATGGAAGAACGAAATGAAATCACCCTATGAACGTTATATTAAAATAGCAGTCATAACCGTCGCAATAGCCTACGGCATCAATCTCCTTTACGGGCTGACGCCCCCCCCATATCAGCCTAAAACCCCCGAAGTGAAGGCCAAGGTAAATGCTGATACCGTAACTCAGCAACAACCTGAGCAACCATCCAAACCATCGATAATCGATATACTTCCGCGAATGTATACAACAGGGGAAGTTTATGCGCGGTTTGAACAACATGAATTCAGGGCAACAAATGACTTCAAAAAATGTCAGTTAATGGTAACAGGAAAAATAACTGGTATCGGTACTGTTACTTTCAGAAAAAATCCTGTAGTAACATTGGGTATTCCCGGTTCAGATGAAGGCCTGAAGTTCATATTTGAAGATACGAATTACAATAACGATAAAGTTGCTGCATTGAATATTGGGGATCTGATTATAATCGCCGGGAAGAATGCACGACCTGGAACCTTTGGTGGTATCTTTCTTGATGACTCGAAGATAATGACTGATATGATTTCAAAGAAGAAACGACAAATTTTGGTTGTCAATGGTGGCGTTTACGACCGGGAAATTTGCCAGAAGTAGCGTTGTCCTTGCCCTTGAAATGGAGGGGGAGAATCCCCTCCATCACCCCTTCAACAGGTATTGGCGCAAGCAGGAATCGAGTTTGAAGGGAGCTGCATTGCAAATTGTTTTGCGAAGCATCGCCAGTAAGATGGTACTCGAATTGTGCTTCATAACATTAAAGCAGGGCCTGCCCTGCAAAATGACCAATCCCCATAGACAAAAGCATAGCCATGGTACTCCAGAACGTAATTCTTATGATCGCCCTGACAGGAGAGGCTTTACTCAAAACCGAAGATATATAGCCAAGGACCGCCAGTGAAAAAAGGGTGGAAAGGATTATCAACAAAAAAGCCAGTTTCAGAGGGGAGAGCCATGCCACGATTAAGGGTAACACCGCACCAGCGGAAAAACTCAGGGCAGAAAAGACAGCTGCCTGTAGGGGCTGTGCAGAATTTATATCCGTCAACCCCAGTTCTTCACGGGCATGAGCATCCAGGGCATCTTTGACCATAAGTTGCTCCGCAACCTGCCGGGCAAGCTCTGGCTCCAGTCCACGTTGCATATAAAGTGAAGTCAGTTCCCGCACCTCTCCCTGATAATCAGTTTCCAGCTCCCTTTTTTCCTGGGCAAGTGCTGCGTTTTCGGTATCCGCCTGAGATGAGACGGAAACATATTCCCCTGTAGCCATTGACATAGCTCCGGCAACCAGTCCTGCAACACCTGCAAGTAAAACACCGGAAGGACTGCTATTTGCAGATGCAACCCCAAGAACAAGGCTCGCTGTCGAAACAATTCCGTCATTTGCCCCCAGTACAGCTGCCCTCAGCCATCCCACTTTTTCGATACTATGTCGTTCAAGATGCATATATTTTTTCCTTCAAATACGCATACTCATCGGAATTACGGATAAATAGAAAATGCATTGACGGATAAATGCGCGGTTATAGTCTGTTTTAGCCAACCATTACAGGGCATCTTATCCATCATAAACCTACAGCACTATTCGGTAACGGGATTTTTCCTTTGGCTACGAACGGTGAGGAAGATATGCAGCAACCCCATCGCACCATGTGCCCAGAAATAGGTTTCAATAAATACAGTCAGAAACTTATGCACATGCAGGACGGTTTCTGTCAGCACAGGTGACGTGCCAAGAGCAGTATTGAGAGCAAACCAGAATCCACCACATAATGCAACGCCCAATAGTGCAAGTACACCAAGCCCCTGAACCAGAGCAGCAATCCCACCAGCATGAGCTTCAGGAAGACGGAATGATATCAGCATTTTGATATCTTCAACCACACCTCGAAAATCAAGGACCACCCAGGCAAAATAGTAACGAAATCCTCGTTGTGTCAGCATCCATGCAAGCATGACAAACCCAAGGACAATCAGTGATAACCCAGTGATAACATGGAACCATGTTACGAACCCAGTGAGAGTATAGTCACTAAGCGCATCGCTTTCGGTAAGGTTTGAATTAATAATCTGCAATAAAATCAATACAGCTACGATGATATGCAGCACACGTAGAAATGGTGTGTTTTTGTGAGGAAGAGCATTACGTAAATTTTCGTTCATAATTTAGCCACTTTTTTAAGGTTGGTTGACCACTCAATATTATGCCTTTTTATTAATGATAACCTTAACTTCTCAAAACCAAGATGCACTCAGTAATATCCAAACCATGTTCAAAGGCCCAGTACTCAACAGGTAAATTCAGGTTCCTGAGTGGTTCTTATCGTCGCCAGATAGCCACGAAACAACGCAATGCTGTACAGAATGCTTATATCTGAACGCTTGAAATTCCAAAAGCGACGTGGATCGTACGGCACTTAATCCGACGACCGATGAAGAGTGCAGCCATGACAAAATCCATTCACCAAGCCACATTAGGTGACGTCGGAAATGATCTTCTTACGGCAAAGCACATGGCTTAGAATCCCTGTTCCAGCCTCGAAGAGGATACTGATGATTTATTTGCCGGAAAAAAGCATCTTAATGAGGGTCTCATACCGATGATGAAGACATTACGGGCATCAGTGTGTTAATCAACGGGGAGCAGGTCATCATGACCAACAAACAAAACACAGACTGACGCGTGACCACCAAATATAATTTGGCCCCCTGAATCCACCCCGCGCAACACCAATAGGTACTTAACTTATGTTGAGGCAACAAACTAAAATATGTAGCATTGATAATGCATGTTTGTTACCCCAACATTTTTATATGTATTTTGCAGATAAGATAACGTTGTGAAATTTCCTCACCAGTGCATAGCTATCTGCTTGATTACAGGCACGTGTATCATGTCAGTTCAGGGATATCTTTCCAGCATATCTACCTTCACCGAATAATTCCCGGTCTCAGTCAACACCTAGTTTATTGTGGTATTTTCTCATCAGACTGCCTAGTTTCTGTGCTGCAATTTTCCCGGCGTCAAGACCTTCCTTCTCAGCGGTACTTTCAACGGCAGTTACCTCATCAATTAGAAGTGACATGCCTGCAACATACGTTTCCCTGTCATACCCTTCTACAGGGCTGTTCAGGATGGACTCTGCTGTTGCTTTCAGTTCCCGCATATCTTTCCTGAAGGATGTAACGTCCTCCTCCTTAAGTGCTGCGCGGTAGCTTTTATTCATCATCTTCATGGCATGTTCAACACCGTCAGAACCAGCCATTACACAGGGGGATAAAAGAAGGGTGGCTCCTATCACAACAGTACGCATAATTTTTCTCATAATAGCCTCCATATTGTTTACTCTCGTTTTCACAGTCAGAAGGGGTAATATTGCGCAAAAAAATAATCCCTTCCCAATCTTCTCAAAAAACAGCAGCATTCATATTATTTTTCAGGATTATTTGCCCCCGCAACCAGGACTATTATCACCTTTAAAATAAGGGTCAACATGTGTCATAACATTTAAAACATGATGATTATCTAAAACTGATTTCCTGGCCAAAACAGCAATGTCATGTCCTACTTTCACTGATAAATCACCATCAATTTCCAGATGAACATCAACCACAACAAGGTCCCCCATTTTTCTGGTCTTGAGGTCATGGATGCCTTCGACCCCAGGCGTGGACAATAATGTTGTTTTTATACTATTTTCAGTTTCAATATCCACGGCCCTGTCCATCAAGTCATGAAGCGAATCTGACATAAATGAATATCCCATTCTGGTCACAATCAGTCCCACAACCAGTGCAGCTACCGGATCAAGCAATTTAAACCCTGATAAACTACCAATAATACCAATAGCCACCACCAAAGATGAGGCGGCATCAGAGCGGGCATGCCAGGCATTGGCAACCAGCATAGTGGATTTTACTCGGGTTGCTACTGCCAGCATATAGCGAAAAAGAAGCTCTTTGATAACCAGTGCGGCTAAGGCCACCCACAGAGCAACAATATGTACCTGAGGAATATCATCTGGTTGTTGCATTTTATTTGCTGCTGACCATAACATCCCGATGCCAACAATGAATAAAATTGTCCCCAGAATTAATGATGCACCATTTTCATAACGATGATGCCCGTAGTGATGGTCATCATCGGGATTTTTTTTACTTTTATGATTAGCAATAAGCACCACAAAGTCTGAAACTAAATCAGACAGAGAATGGATACCATCCGCAATAAGCCCCTGAGATCCGGAAAATACGCCAGTAATCACTTGCCCGGATGTCAGAAAACAATTAACAAGCACACTAACCCATGTGCTTTTACGGGCCGCGAGGAAACGCTCATGAGAACTAATATCAATATCATCCGTAAGTTTGTTTACCTGCACCTGAAACTCCTAATAACAGCATCTACAGTTAATACTAAGCAGCCAATACTACCCGGCCAAGTTCAGTTTTGGTATATGAAATTTTGAGGTACTGTGGTGAAAATATAAAAATGGTGAGATTTATTCCTGTAAAGACCGCGCCATGGTGGCGATAACATCTATTTATCATAACGCCTGAACATTAATTTATTCTGAACAGAAGAGAGAAGAAAAGTTGACAGTTATCACAACTATACACTTACGCCCAGTGTGGATGGGTTCAACAAACTAAAATTGCAAACCCGATTAACTGAGGAATTGAGCGCTCTCGAAGAGGAGTTGCTTTCGGGTAGCTGTCAACCATTGCAAAATGGTAAACAACATCCTTTGGGTCCCCAACTGTGTGGCCACTGTAGTGACTGTGGTGGGTGATAGAACTGGTCACATTGATGCCAGACTTTTTCGTGCCGCATGTATGGCACACTGAATTTGATTAAGACCTGCTGAAATGAAACCGGAGTGCTTCAGCTACAGAAACTGACCAAATCGTATACCCCAAGCAAGATCTGAATACCATCCGAACAATATCTCTTTTAGGTATACCTGATAAAGACCATGACACACAGTATCAATAGGGTTAAATTTGACTCTATTGACAATAAAAACACGCACTGTATCATATGGGTATCAATTTAATACTCAAAAGAGAATGCATAATGAATGTCCGTATCTATTGCCGTGCATCTACCGAAGGCCAACATGCTGATCGTGCATTAGTTAGCCTGCGCGAATTTGCGCAAAGCAAAAACTGGCAAGTAGCCGGAGAATACATTGAGAATGCCAGCGGTGCGAAGCTGGAACGTGTGGAACTGATGCACCTACTTGCCGAAGCACGGCCTGGCGATTTGATTCTAATTGAAGCGATTGACCGTCTCAGTCGTCTTCAACATGAAGAATGGGCTGAACTCAAAGCTACGCTGAACAGTAAAGGACTGGTTATTGTTTCGATGGATTTGCCAACAAGCTGGCAGATGGTTGAAATGTCTGGTAACGACCTTACTAGCGGCATTCTTCGGGCAGTCAATGCTATGCTGATCGATATCCTTGCGACAATGGCACGACAAGATTATGAAACCCGCCGTAAACGCCAGGCACAGGGGATCGAGAGAGCAAAACTGGCAGGTTTGTATACGGGGAAAGAAAAAGATATGGAAGCCCGTGAAACTGTTCGCGAAATGCTGGCGCAGAATGTTAAACCAGCCCACATCATGAAAGCGGCAGGTATCAGCCGCGCCACCTTTTACCGAATCAAGAAAGAGCTTTTGTGTTAAAAACGGACTTGATAACAGTATTTGCTGCCCTGACCTGCCCCCACGATTAGATACAACACTCAGTTAGTAACGTCGGAATCTTCATTCTCAGAATGACCCTTTCTCCAGCCCGCTGCAAATTCAGACGGTGTCTGATAATTCAGCGTGGAGTGCGGGCGGCATTCGTTATAATCCTGCCGCCAGTCATTAATAATTTTCCTGGCATGAACGATATCGCTGAACCAGTGCTCATTCAAACATTCATCGCGAAATCGTCCGTTAAAGCTCTCAATAAATCCGTTCTGCGTTGGCTTGCCCGGCTGGATTAAGCGCAACTCAACACCATGCTCAAAGGCCCATTGATCCAGTGCACGGCAAGTGAACTCCGGCCCCTGGTCAGTTCTTATCGTCGCCGGATAGCCTCGAAACAGTGCAATGCTGTCCAGAATACGCGTGACCTGAACGCCTGAAATCCCAAAGGCAACAGTGACCGTCAGGCATTCCTTTGTGAAATCATCGACGCAGGTAAGACACTTGATCCTGCGACCGGTGGAAAGTGCGTCCATGACGAAATCCATCGACCAGGTCAGATTGGGCGCCGCCGGACGGAGCAGCGGCAGACGTTCTGTTGCCAGCCCTTTACGACGTCTTCTGCGTTTTACGCCCAGGCCACTGAGGTGATAAAGCCGGTACACGCGCTTATGATTAACATGAAGCCCTTCACGGCGCAGCAACTGCCAAATACGACGGTAGCCAAAACGCCTGCGCTCCAGTGCCAGCTCAGTGATGCGCCCTGATAAATGCGCATCAGCAGCCGGACGGTGAGCCTCATAGCGGCAGGTCGACAGGGATAAACCTGTAAGCCTGCAGGCACGACGTTGCGACAGACCGGTCGCATCACACATCAACATCACGGCTTCCCGCTTCTGGTCTGTCGTCAGTACTTTCGCCCAAGAGCCACCTGAAGCGCCTCTTTATCCAGCATGGCTTCGGCAAGCAGCTTCTTGAGTCTGGTGTTCTCTTCCTCAAGCGACTTCAGGCGCTTAACTTCAGGCACCTCCATACCGCCATACTTCTTACGCCAGGTGTAAAACGTGGCATCGGAAATGGCATGCTTGCGGCAGAGTTCACGGGCGGGTACCCCAGCTTCGGCTTCGCGGAGAATACTGATGATCTGTTCGTCGGAAAAACGCTTCTTCATGGGGATGTCCTCATGTGGCTTATGAAGACATTACTAACATCGGGGTGTACTAATCAACGGGGAGCAGGTCAACGGAGGCTAATGCTAATACAAAAAGTGTGTTTTTCATCCTTTTTCACACAATTACATAATCTCGAATAAAATACTAATTATATCAATAGACTACACATTGCATAGAGAACTAAAGAAGGTCTTGACCGAGCAAGGAAGGTAGGTAAAAGTTAGGCGGTTGCAACAGATATTCGTAAGCGACTTCTGGAAGCCAATATGAAGAGGTCTCAGCCAAGCAAAAAGTGGGATTAAGTCTTCCTACGATTAAAGGGAACTGGAACATGCATCAAGAATGACGGGCACGTTCCAACAACCCAAAAACAAGACCGCGAGCGAAGCGAGTTCCGTCAAGCGAAGCGAAGACGGATAGTTAGCGTTGATTAAAAAACATACGGAAATGTACTGTTTTTTCTATATATAAAATATAAATATTATAAACAGTACATAGTACACAGACACTCACTACGTTCGTGTCCCTCGCTGCGCTCGGAATTTTGAAGTAATGTATGAATGTATCAGCATAGCAACTATAGTTGAACTATCATGCATCTGACCGAAGCATAAAGTTAACCAGGAACAAATCATGCCTTAAAACGCTCTGAGCGAGGCTGTAAGCGATTTTCATGATATGGGTAATGCGATTGCATACCTTGGAAAGAAAAACGCGCTACGGGCTTCCTGTGCGATATTTACGAATTCAGTACTTTGCTACTCAATTTTGATGTTGAGTACATGCGCGTTCCCTTCCCTGTTTGCGCTTTACCGCGTTCTTTTGCCAGGTAAGAAAGCCAGAATACCGGACCTTCGAGTGATGAAGGATGTTCACGATGAATGACGTAGTGATCGGGATAGTCTTTAGTGGCTTTAGCCAAGTTTACCAGCGTTGCTTTACCACCTGTCAGTTTCATCCAGATTTCCGTAATAATACCAGCGATCCCTCTTTCTGGCGTTCCAAACCATCTTACCGAACGATGTGGAAGTGCAATCCAGCAATGGTAATGGGGTTGTGAAGCCTTTTCCTGTTCGCAAACCCAACCGTAAGCAAAATCGATAATAGGTTCCGATAAACCGTTATTCCCAGACCCTAGGCGGTCACGTAATCGTTTGAACAAGTTGCGTATGTATTTGTTACCTGCTTCAACAGAAGTGAACTCAGGGAGGTGGAGATCAAAACGGGTAAGGAACACTCGACTGTAGAGCTTCAGGATTGCGTTCAGTTCGTTGATTGTTGAAATAAGTATGTCATGACGAACACCAGAGCCGATTCTTGTGTTAATCCGGTATGCATGACCATCATGAACAAAGGAGTTGCCATTAATTGTTTTGTAACGTCCGTGTTCATGGTAGACGGTACGAAAACTTGTTGCCGATAAAACCGACGATTCGAATAGGGTTTGTGATTGTTGCATCATTGTTAAATTAACCTTTTTGTACTCAGAAAGAGATCACACCCCCTACATAGTTACTACCTAAAACCACGGTAAAACGATGGCATTTGCGATAGCGCAAAGCCGCCTTGCATCTGACGTTGGGGATGTTTTCGAGGAGAGAAATACTACGGAACAAAGTTTACGGAAATATTTATAATAACTCATTATCATATCAGAAGGAGTGAAAGGGGGCAACGGAAATCATGCCTTGATAAAAGAGGGATGATGATTGTGTGGGGTGTTGGTAACAACGGAGAAATTCAAAGGGATTTACAATCTTGTCTTTGGCTTCCTTCCGGCATACACAGTTGAGTGGGAGCTGTAATTTTCAACATTGCAGTAACCTGATTGTTCACAGTGTACATCGGCAAATATCAATTATACCCATTACACTTCAGTGAACACCGACGGCAACGTGATTGACTTCGTGGTGTTCGGGATCCTGCACGGATTGTCCACCAAGTGGTATCTGGTGCCGGTCGTGGCGGCCATCTGGTTTGCGGTGTACTACGGCATCTTCCGCTTCGCGATTACCCGCTTCAACCTGAAAACGCCGGGTCGTGATGTTGAAACAGCCTCCAGCGTCGAGCAGGCTGTCGCAGGCACCGTCGGCAAATCCGGCTATAACACGCCAGCGATTCTCGCGGCGCTGGGCGGTGCGGATAACATTACCTCTCTCGATAACTGCATTACCCGTCTGCGTCTGTCGGTGGCGGATATGTCAAAAGTGGACACCAACGCCCTGAAAGCCAACCGGGCAATCGGCGTGGTACAGTTAAATCAGCATAATTTGCAGGTGGTTATCGGCCCGCAGGTCCAGTCGGTGAAGGACGAGCTGGCCACCCTGATGCGAACGGTCGAAGCCTGATGCCTCAACCCCCTCAGCATGAGGGGGTTTTACGTTAAGGATTAAAGCATGTTTGATTTCTCAACCGTCGTGGATCGACACGGCACCTGGTGTACGCAGTGGGACTACGTGGCCGACCGCTTCGGTGCGGCCGATCTGCTGCCCTTCACCATCTCGGATATGGATTTCGCCACCGCCCCCTGCATTACCGACGCGCTGCACCAGCGCATTCATCACGGCGTATTTGGCTACAGCCGCTGGAAAAACGATGAATTTCTCGCCGCCGTCGCGCACTGGTTCCGGCAGCGCTTTCACAGTCAGATTGAGACTGACGCTGTGGTTTATGGCCCTTCCGTCATTTATATGGTCTCTGAATTGATTCGACTATGGTCGAACCCCGGCGACGGCGTGGTGGTTCACACCCCGGCGTACGATGCCTTTTACAACGCCATTGAAGGGAATGCCCGTCACGTGGTGCCCTTGGAGATGGAAAAGCATGCCGCAGGCTGGCTGGGTAATATGGCCGCGCTTGAAGCTGCGCTGGCGAAACCGGAAAACAAAATTCTCTTGCTGTGCAGCCCGCAGAATCCGACCGGCAAGGTCTGGACGCGGAATGAGCTGACGCAGATGGCTGAGCTGTGTGAACGCTATGACGTGGCGGTAATTAGCGATGAAATTCATATGGATATGGTGTGGGGAGAGCATCGCCACACGCCGTGGAACGAGGTGGCGCGCGGCAAATGGGCGCTCCTGACCTCCGGCTCGAAAAGCTTTAATATTCCGGCGCTGACGGGCGCCTACGGCCTGATCGGTGACGACGCGAGCCGTAACAGCTACCTTAGCGCGCTAAAAGGCCGGGACGGACTCTCTTCCCCTTCCGTGCTGGCGCTGACGGCGCATATCGCCGCCTACCAGCAGGGAGCCCCGTGGCTGGATGCCCTGCGGAGCTATCTGGACGCGAATTTGCACTATATCGCCCAGGAATTAAACAGCGCTTTTCCGAAACTGAACTGGCAGCCGCCGGAAGCGACCTATCTGGCCTGGATCGACCTGCGCCCGCTGAATATTGACGATCGGGCGCTGCAAAACGTGCTGATCGAGCAGCAAAAAGTCGCCATCATGCCGGGATATACCTACGGCAGAGAGGGAAATGGTTTTGTCCGCCTGAACGCAGGCTGCCCGCGCAGCAAGCTGGAACAAGGAGTTCAACGCCTTATAGCAGGGATTAATTCGCTTCTGTGATCTATTTGCGCAACGGAATATTCCCTTGCGCAAATAGCTTTTTACCCCGTTTTGTTTTTATAATATGGCGCACTTTAACCAGAAAAGAGTGCGACCATGATTGATATACGCCTGCCTTTAACTGATATTCATCGTCACCTTGACGGTAACATTCGTGCCCAAACCATTCTCGATCTTGGCCGCCAGTTCAATTTAACGCTTCCTGCACAGACGCTTGAGTCTCTGATCCCCCACGTACAGGTCACCTCAAATGAACCGGATCTCGTCAGCTTCCTGAGCAAACTCGACTGGGGCGTGAAGATGCTGGCCTCGCTGGACGCCTGCCGCCGCGTGGCGTTTGAGAATATTGAAGATGCGGCCCGCAATGGCCTGCACTACGTGGAGCTGCGCTTCTCGCCGGGCTATATGGCAATGACCCACGGCCTGCCCGTTGCAGGCGTGGTGGAAGCCGTGATTGAAGGCGTCCGCGAAGGGTGTAAAACCTTCGACGTTCAGGCCCGTCTGATTGGCATTATGAGCCGCACGTTCGGCGAAGCCGCCTGCCTGCAGGAGCTGGAAGCGCTGCTGGCCCATCGCGATGCCATCACCGCTGTCGACCTCGCCGGTGACGAACTGGGCTTCCCCGGCAGCCTGTTCCTCTCCCACTTCAACCGCGCGCGCGATGCCGGCTGGCACATCACCGTGCATGCCGGTGAAGCGGCGGGACCGGAGAGCATCTGGCAGGCCATCCGCGAGCTGGGCGCCGAGCGTATCGGCCACGGCGTGAAGGCGGTAGAAGATCGTGGCCTGATGGACTTCCTCGCGGAGCAGCGTATCGGGATTGAATCATGCCTGACGTCTAACATTCAGACCAGCACCGTGGCGACGCTGGCGCATCACCCGCTGAAAACGTTCCTCGAGCACGGCGTGCTGGCTTCGCTGAACACGGACGATCCGGCGGTACAGGGCGTGGATATTATCCACGAGTACAACATCGCCGCACCGCAGGCGGGCCTGAGCCGCGAGCAGATCCGTCAGGCGCAGATTAACGGTCTGGAGATGGCCTTCCTGGCGCCTGCGGAGAAGCAGGCGCTGTGGGATAAGGTGGCAGCCGCGTAAACTTTTTTTCCGGGTGGCGGCTGCGCCTTACCTGGCCTACAAATTATCTTCACCTTATGCCAGACAGAGCGTGGCGCGATGTTTGGCAGATTCGATACCCAGCTCAATCAGCTCCATAATCTGAATCGCCTGGCTGGCCGGAACCGGATTTTCTCCCGTTCCGTTCAGCGCATCGCGGATAGCCGCATAATAGGCCGGATAGTTACCCGGTATCGTCAGCAGGGTCTCCTCAACCAGCTCCTCGCCTTCCACCCGCGTGACGACGCCGTCGCGCATATCGTAGCCCCAGTCTTCTTGCGGCAGACGCTCGCCGTTTTTCAGCCTGTCTTCCTGCGGATCGAGACCAAACTTCACGTAGCTTCCCCGCATGCCGTGAATGATATAGCGGGCCGATTCGGCGGCCGCGACCATCGTGCCGTGGAGCACAATCCGCCGCTGCGGGTAACTGAGCACCGCGTGGAAGTAGTCGGTGGTCTGCGACCCGGGCCTGAGCTGGGCCAGATCGACCGTCATGCTCACCGGCAGACCAAATAGCGTGACGGCCTGATCCAGCAGATGCGGGGCTAAATCGTACCAGATACCGCTGCCCGGGCCGGCCTGCTCGCGCCAGCGGTTTCTCACCTGCGGGCGGAAACGGTCAAAATGCGATTCAAAAAAGAGGATCTCCCCTAGCGTGCCTTCACCGAGAAGCCGCTTTACCGTGAGAAAGTCGCTGTCCCAGCGGCGGTTATGGAATACCGACAGCACCCTGCCCAGGCTCTTTGCCAGCGCGTCCAGCTCACGCGCCTGTGACAGTGTCACGGTGAAGGGTTTATCGACAACCACGTGCTTACCGGCCTCCAGCGCGGCCTTTGCCAGCGGAAAGTGGGTATCGTTCGGCGTGGGGATGACGATTAAATCAATATTCGGATCGTTGAAAAGGTGCTTTGGTTCAGAGACAACCGGCGCGGAGGGCCAGTCGGCATGGACTTTAGCGGCATCGCTGCTGGATACCGCCGCCAGCGCCATCCCAGGCGTCCCGGCGATTAGAGGCGCATGAAACGTTTTGCTCGCGTACCCGTAGCCGATAAGCCCGACGCGGATATTATCACTCATAGTGTCATCCTCTTTTATGACGTTCTTATTTCACACTGGCTAACCCGGCATGGCGGCAAATTAATAATGTGCCATATGATTTAAAATAGCAGGTTGTACGGGTTGTTTTTGTTACATAGTATTAACTTAATGATTTTGTTTAAGGGAACCGTTCCCAAAGCGCTTGCCGTCGGGGAAACGTCGCTGTAACATTTGCGCCCTGTCTTTATGGATAAAGTACAATTGCGAATCATGACGTCAATCATTAATCGAATCATTGAATTAGCGGGATGGATTGTCCTTGGGGTTTCGGTCATTTTGCTGGGCGTCGCCAGCCATATCGATAACTACCAGCCGCCGGAGCCTGTCACCGTCGCCCAACCTAAGTAACCGGTTACTGCAATAAAGAGTGACACAATATGTCAGTTACGTATTGCCAGCCCTGGTGAACACGGTTAACCTTCTCCTCCAGGCATCGTCTGATGCCTGAATTTCAGCAAAGAAAACTCCTAATTTCGTCGCGTGATCTGAGTGGGCTGTTTACGTCTTTATTAATCCGTTTATTATTCGACCGAATTACCTTAAAGGGTATTACTCACTTTTATATGGAAACTTATTAATATGACAGTTCAGGACTATTTATTAAAATTTCGCAAAATCAATTCGCTTGAGAGCCTGGAAAAACTGTTTGACCATCTGAACTACACCCTGTCGGATAATCAGGACATTATTAATATGTATCGCGCCGCTGACCATCGCCGCGCGGAGCTGGTGTCCGGCGGTCGTTTGTTCAACGTCGGTGAAGTGCCTAAGTCCGTATGGCGTTACGTTTTATAAGAAAGTAGCCATCCGCGCGAAATGTTATATACTCTCCGCCCTGCAAACTGGCTGTTCAACATTTCGCGCAGATTATGGGAGAGTTCATGACCGCAACGCCTGGAGAACGCATCGGAGGCTGGTTAATCGCCCCACTGGCATGGCTGCTGGTTGCCTTATTAAGCGCATCACTTGCGCTGCTGCTGTATACCACCGCACTGATTACTCCTCACGCCATCCAGACCCTGATGTCGCAAAGCGTGCTGAATATTGCTTTGTGGTTCGTGTCGTTCGTTTTCGCGATTGGCATGTGGTACTACACGCTGTGGCTGACCATTGCCTTCTTTAAGCGCCGCAAGAGCGTGCCTAAGCACTACATCATCTGGCTGCTGATTTCGGTCCTGCTCGCGGTGAAGGCGTTTGCTTTTTCGCCCGTATCAGACGCGCTGGCCGTTCGTCAGCTGCTTTTCCCTCTGCTGGCCGCGGCGCTGCTGGTGCCCTATTTCAAGCGTTCGACGCGGGTGAAAAACACCTTCGTGAACCCGTAATAACCCTACAGATAACCTGTTGTCGCCTGCGTTGGTTTGTCCGATAATAGGCGGCTTTTTTATTTCAGGCTAAATAATGACCGATTACTTACTGCTCTTTGTCGGCACCGTGCTGGTTAACAACTTCGTTCTGGTGAAGTTCCTTGGCCTGTGCCCGTTTATGGGCGTTTCCAAAAAGCTGGAAACGGCGATGGGTATGGGGCTGGCGACGACCTTCGTGATGACGCTGGCGTCCATCTGCGCGTGGTGGATCGATACCTGGATCCTTATCCCGCTGGGGTTAACCTATCTGCGCACGCTGGCCTTTATTCTGGTTATCGCGGTGGTGGTGCAGTTTACCGAAATGGTGGTGCGCAAAACCAGCCCGGCGCTCTATCGCCTGCTGGGTATCTTCCTGCCGCTGATCACCACCAACTGCGCCGTTCTCGGCGTGGCGTTGCTGAACATCAACCTTGGCCATAACTTTATGCAGTCGGCGCTGTATGGTTTTTCCGCGGCCGTCGGCTTCTCGCTGGTCATGGTGCTGTTCGCCTCTATTCGCGAGCGCCTGGCCGCTGCGGATATTCCCGCTCCCTTCCGCGGTAATGCGATTGCGCTGGTGACCGCCGGTTTAATGTCTCTTGCCTTTATGGGCTTCAGTGGTCTGGTGAAGTTGTAATGAGTGCTATCTGGATTGCCATCGCCTCTATCAGCGTCCTGGGGTTGGTGTTTGGCCTTATCCTGGGTTACGCCTCCCGCCGTTTCGCGGTAGAGGACGATCCTGTTGTAGAAAAAATTGATGAGCTTCTGCCGCAAAGCCAGTGTGGGCAGTGCGGCTACCCTGGCTGTCGCCCTTACGCTGAAGCGGTGGGCATTCAGGGTGAGAAAATTAACCGCTGTGCGCCCGGCGGCGAAGCGGTGATGCTGAAAATCGCGGCCCTGCTTAACGTTGACCCGCAGCCCGTTGACGGCGACGCGGAGGTGCAGGAGCCGGTGCGTGCCCTGGCCGTGATCGACGAAGCCAACTGCATCGGCTGCACCAAATGTATTCAGGCCTGCCCGGTCGACGCCATTGTGGGCGCAACCCGCGCCATGCACACCGTCGTGGCGGACCTGTGCACCGGCTGTAACCTCTGCGTGGCCCCCTGCCCGACGCAATGTATCGAGTTACGCCCGGTTGAAACGACTACCGAAAGCTGGAAGTGGGATCTTCAAACCATTCCGGTTCGCAATATTCCTGTGGAACAACATGCTTAAGTTATTTTCTGCTTTCAGAAAAGAGAAGATTTGGGACTTTGACGGCGGTATTCATCCACCGGAAATGAAAACCCAGTCCAGCGGCACGCCGCTGCGTCAAATTCCGCTGGCGACCCGTTTCGTCATGCCGCTCAAGCAGCACATCGGGGCCGAGGGCGAGCTGTGCGTGAAAGAAGGCGATACGGTTCTTCGCGGCCAGCCGCTGACCTTTGGTCGCGGACGTATGCTGCCGGTGCACGCGCCAACCTCCGGCAAAGTGGTCGCCATCGCCCCTCACACGGTGGCGCATCCGTCCGCGCTCTCAGAGCTGAGCGTGATTATTGAAGCCGACGGCGAAGACCGCTGGATCGATCGTGACGGCTGGAGCGACTACCGCGCCCACAGCCGCGAAGCGCTTATCGAGCGCATTCACCAGTTCGGCGTCGCCGGGCTGGGCGGCGCGGGCTTTCCGACCGGCGTCAAGCTGCGCGGCGGTGGCGATAACATTCAGACGCTGATTATCAACGCCGCCGAATGCGAACCGTATATCACCGCCGACGATCGTCTGATGCAGGACTGTGCCGCCCAGGTGGTGGAAGGCATCCGCATCCTCGCGCACATTCTGCAGCCGCGGGAAGTGCTGATCGGTATTGAAGACAATAAACCGCAGGCTATCTCCATGCTGCGCGCCGTGCTGGCGGGCAGTCACGATATCAGCCTGCGCGTTATCCCGACCAAGTACCCTTCTGGCGGCGCGAAACAGCTAACGCAAATTCTCACCGGCAAGCAGGTTCCGCACGGCGGACGCTCTTCGGATATCGGCGTGCTGATGCAGAACGTGGGCACCGCCTACGCCGTGAAGCGCGCGGTGATTGACGGCGAGCCGCTAACCGAGCGCGTGGTCACCCTGACCGGCGAATCGGTCTCCCGTCCGGGCAACGTCTGGGCGCGTCTCGGTACGCCGGTGCGTCATCTGCTTGAACAGGCGGAGTTTTGCCCGGGCAGCGACCAGATGGTGATCATGGGCGGCCCGCTGATGGGCTTTACCCTGCCGTGGCTGGACGTTCCGGTAGTGAAAATTACCAACTGCCTGCTCGCCCCTTCGCCGACCGAGATGGGCGAAGAGCAGGAAGAGAAAGGCTGCATCCGCTGCAGCGCCTGCGCCGATGCCTGCCCGGCGGATCTGCTCCCGCAGCAGCTGTACTGGTACAGCAAAGGCCAGCTGCACGACAAGGCAAAAGCCCATAACCTGGCCGACTGCATCGAATGCGGCGCCTGCGCCTGGGTCTGCCCGAGCAATATTCCTCTGGTGCAGTATTTCCGTCAGGAGAAGGCCGAGATTTATGCCATCTCCATGGAGGAAAAACGTGCGGCAGAAGCCAAAGCGCGCTTTGAAGCGCGCCAGGCGCGGCTGGAACGGGAAAAAGCCGCCCGTCAGGAGCGCCATAAGCAGGCCGCCGTTCAGCCTGGTGAAAAAGATCAGGATGCAATTAACGCCGCGCTAGCGCGCGTTCGCGAGAAAAAGGCGAATGCCGCCCAGACGGTGGTGATCCCGGCGGGAGAGAAGCCGGACAACAGCGAAGCCATTGCTGCGCGTGAAGCGCGTAAAGCTCAGGCTCGCGCCCGTCAGGCAGAAAAAGCGCAAACGGCCCAGACGGATGCTGAGGTTGACCCACGCAAAGCCGCCGTGGAAGCGGCAATAGCCCGCGCTAAGGCCCGCAAGGCCGGTGAGCAGAATGTGGTGGTCGAGCAGGACGCCGTCGACCCGCGCAAAGCCGCCGTCGATGCGGCGATAGCCCGTGCCAAAGCCCGAAAGGCGGCGCAGCAGACGCAGACCGCAGAACCCGAGGCCCCTGTCGACCCGCGTAAAGCCGCCGTCGAAGCGGCGATTGCCCGCGCTAAAGCCCGCAAGGCTGCGCAGCAGGAAGAGCAGCCGCAGGCCGCCAACGATGACCCGCGCAAGGCTGCCGTTGCCGCCGCCATTGCGCGCGTTCAGGCGAAGAAAGCCGCACAGCAAGCAGTTAACGAGGATTAAATGGTTTTCAGAATCGCAAGCTCCCCTTACACCCACAATCAGCGCCAGACATCGCGCATCATGAAGCTGGTCTGCCTGGCGGCGCTGCCGGGCATTGCCGTTCAGTGCTGGTTTTTCGGCTGGGGAACCCTGTTCCAGATAATCCTGGGCTGCGCCAGCGCCCTGGCGGCGGAAGCCCTTGTGCTTAAGCTGCGCAAGGCAGCGGTCTCCCGCATTCTTGCCGACAACTCCGCGCTGCTGACCGGCCTGCTGCTGGCCATCAGTATCCCGCCGTTTGCCCCATGGTGGATGGTGGTACTCGGCACCGTGTTTGCGGTGATTATTGCTAAACAGCTATATGGCGGGCTGGGCCATAACCCGTTTAACCCGGCGATGATCGGCTACGTGGTGCTGCTGATCTCCTTCCCGGTACAGATGACCAGCTGGCTGCCGCCGCACGACATTGCCGCCACGGTTCCGGGCTTTATGGATGCCCTGCACGTTATCTTTACCGGCCATACGGCCCTCGGCGCGGATATGAACGCGCTGCGAATGGGCGTGGACGGCATCAGCCAGGCGACGCCTCTCGACACGTTCAAAACGTCCCTGCACGCCGGGCACAGCGTTGAGCAGATCATGAAATCCGCGATCTACAGCGGCATGCTGGCGGGAGCCGGCTGGCAGTGGGTCAACCTGGCGTACCTGCTGGGCGGCCTGTTCCTGCTGCAGCAGAAAGCCATCCGCTGGCATATTCCGGTCAGCTTCCTCGTGACGCTGGCGGTCTGCGCTACGCTTGGCTGGGTATTCTCACCTGAATCACTGGCCAGCCCGCAGATTCACCTGCTCTCCGGCGCGACCATGCTGGGCGCCTTCTTTATCCTGACGGATCCGGTGACGGCATCAACGACTAACCGTGGACGCCTCATCTTCGGCGCGCTGGCAGGCCTGCTGGTCTGGCTTATCCGCAGCTTTGGCGGCTACCCGGACGGCGTCGCCTTTGCCGTCCTGCTCGCCAACATTACCGTTCCGCTCATCGACTATTACACGCGTCCACGCGTGTACGGCCACCGCTAAGGGTTTCGCCATGTTAAAAACGATGCAAAAACACGGCGTCACGCTGGCTGTCTTCGCCGCGGTCCTGACGGGGCTGACGGCACTGGTGAATGCGTTGACCAAAACGACCATCGAAGAACAGGCCACTAAGCAGCAAAAGGCGCTGTTCGATCAGGTGATCCCGTCAGATTTCTACGATAATGACCTGCAAAAGAGCTGCTTCGTGGTAGACGCGCCGCAGCTTGGCAAAGGCCCGCACCGCCTGTTTATCGCCCGCAAAGGGGATAAACCGGTCGGCACGGTGATGGAAGCGACGGCGCCCGACGGCTATTCTGGCGCCATTCAGCTGCTCGTCGGCAGCGATTTCTCCGGCACCATACTGGGCACCCGCGTGACGGAACATCATGAAACGCCGGGTCTTGGCGATAAAATTGAAACCCGTCTGAGCGACTGGATTTTGCACTTCGCCGGTAAAGTCATCCATGGCGAAGGTGACACCGCGTTTGCGGTGAAGAAAGATGGCGGCGAGTTCGACCAGTTCACCGGGGCGACCATCACGCCGCGCGCCGTGGTGAACGCCGTAAAACGGGCCGGGCTGTATGCTGAAACGCTGCCCGCGCAAATCAACAATCTTCCGGCCTGTGAGGAGTAATCATGAGCCAGGTTAAAGAGGTTATTGTCCAGGGGTTGTGGAAGAACAACTCCGCGCTGGTCCAGCTTCTGGGGATGTGCCCCCTGCTGGCGGTCACGTCCACCGCCACCAACGCGCTCGGTCTGGGTCTGGCCACCACGCTGGTATTGACCCTGACCAACCTCTCCATCTCTGCCCTGCGCCGCTGGACGCCGTCGGAAATACGTATTCCGATTTACGTCATGATCATTGCGTCGGTGGTCAGTATCGTCCAGATGCTGATTAACGCCTACGCGTTCGGCCTGTACCAGTCGCTTGGGATCTTCATTCCCCTTATCGTCACCAACTGTATCGTGGTTGGACGTGCGGAAGCCTTTGCGGTGAAAAACAGCCCCGCCATGTCGGCGCTGGACGGTTTTTCCATTGGTATGGGAGCGACGGGTGCCATGTTCGTGCTGGGCTCGCTGCGTGAAATTCTTGGAAACGGTACGCTATTTGACGGCGCAGACGCGCTGCTGGGCGGCTGGGCCAAAGCGTTGCGCATCGAAGTGTTCCATACCGATACGCCGTTCCTGCTGGCGATGCTGCCGCCCGGAGCGTTTATTGGCCTTGGCATGATGCTGGCAGTAAAATACCTGATTGATGAAAAACGTAAGCGCCGCGCGGCCGAGCGTAGCGTTCTGGAAGGGACACCCGAGAAGGCCTCATGAATAAAGAAAAGCGCATTGCGATCCTGACCCGTCTGCGGGACGAGAACCCGCACCCGACGACGGAGCTGAATTTTACCTCCCCGTTTGAGCTGCTGATCGCCGTGCTGCTTTCTGCACAGGCTACCGACGTGAGCGTCAATAAAGCCACCGCCCTGCTCTATCCGGTCGCCAATACGCCGAAGGCCATGCTGGAGCTGGGCGTGGAAGGCGTGAAGTCGTATATCAAAACCATTGGCCTGTTTAACAGCAAAGCCGAGAACGTCATTAAGACCTGCCGGATCCTGCTGGAACAGCACGGCGGTGAAGTACCGGAAGATCGCGCTGCGCTGGAGGCCTTACCGGGCGTAGGGCGTAAGACCGCGAACGTGGTGCTCAATACCGCGTTTGGCTGGCCCACCATTGCCGTGGATACGCATATATTTCGCGTGTCTAACCGGACCAACTTCGCGCCGGGGAAAAATGTCGAGCAGGTCGAAGAGAAGCTGCTCAAAGTGGTTCCGGCTGGATTTAAGGTTGATTGTCATCACTGGCTGATTCTGCATGGCCGTTATACCTGTATTGCCCGTAAGCCTCGCTGCGGCTCCTGCATTATTGAAGATCTTTGCGAATACAAAGAAAAAGTCTATTCCTGATCGCCACAATCCCCTACCAAAAGAAGGGCTACCAAGCGCCCTTCTTTTGGCCGTTATTTGTCCGCCTTTCGTTTGCCCTAACCTGTCACTTGTTCGGCTGTTTAACGCCCAAACAGGTTAATACTTCTTTCATATCCAAAAATTTCTATACATCTGTGATCGCGATCACCCTGATAACTTCATGTTGATTTTTTGTTGTCAAAATCGGCTTAAACCCTTTGTCTGACAAGATGCTTCTCTTTCTTTACCGACGATAAGACCAGCTATTTTTCAGAATATGGGCTATACCACTGCCAGAAGAGGCAAATAGCAGAACATATCGCCAAATGCCGGTCAGGGAGGGTTATCGCCAGTCGAAAAAACTCCCTTTACTCATCGTATAAAATTTAACGCTGAATAACATTTGTATGAACCGACGATTATACCACTCCAGATATATGTAACAGATTATTACAAACGTCTTGCCAGATGGGGCAGGATAGTGAACATTACCCGCCGTTTCTCCTCCCAATATAACTATAAGGCGTATGGGCTACGGCCATCGCGCTATGAACACCCCCGTTAATATGGGATGTAAAAAAAGAGGTATATGTGTCTACTGCAAACAATAAACCAACAGATGAAAGCGTGAGTCTTAACGCTTTTAAACAACCAAAAGCGTTCTATCTCATCTTCTCTATTGAGTTATGGGAGCGTTTTGGTTATTACGGCCTGCAAGGGATCATGGCGGTTTACCTGGTAAAACAGCTGGGTATGTCCGAAGCCGATTCCATCACGCTGTTCTCCTCCTTCAGCGCCCTCGTCTACGGTCTGGTTGCTATTGGCGGCTGGCTGGGTGATAAAGTTCTCGGGACTAAACGTGTCATCATGCTGGGCGCCATTGTCCTGGCGATTGGCTATGGTCTGGTAGCATGGTCAGGGCATGATGCCGCTGTCGTGTATATGGGTATGGCGACAATTGCCGTCGGTAACGGGCTGTTCAAAGCGAACCCGTCCTCCCTGCTCTCTACCTGCTACAGCAAAGATGACCCGCGTCTGGACGGTGCATTCACCATGTACTATATGTCCATCAACATCGGTTCATTCTTCTCCATGCTGGCAACCCCATGGCTCGCAGCTAAGTTCGGCTGGAGCGTGGCGTTTGCGCTGAGCTTCGTCGGTATGCTGATCACCGTGGTGAACTTCCTGTTCTGCCGCAGCTGGGTTAAAGACTACGGTTCAAAACCTGACTTCGAACCTGTGCATATGGGCAAACTGCTGGCGACCATCGTGGGCGTTGTGGTTCTGGCTGCGATCGCCACCTGGCTGCTGCACAACCAGGGTATCGCTCGCGCCGTTCTGGGCGTGGTTGCGCTGGGTATCGTGATCATCTTCGCGAAAGAAGCGTTCGCTATGCAGGGTGCTGCACGCCGTAAGATGATTGTGGCGTTCATTCTGATGCTGGAAGCAATCATCTTCTTCGTACTGTACAGCCAGATGCCAACGTCTCTGAACTTCTTCGCCATTCGTAACGTTGAGCACAGTATCCTGGGTATCGCGTTCGAGCCGGAGCAGTATCAGGCCCTGAACCCGTTCTGGATCATGATTGGTAGCCCGATTCTGGCCGCTATCTATAACAAGATGGGCGACCGTCTGCCGATGCCGCATAAGTTTGCGATTGGTATGGTGCTGTGCTCCGGTGCGTTCCTCGTGCTGCCGCTGGGGACTAAATTTGCGACCGACGCAGGTATTGTGTCCGTTAACTGGCTGATTCTGAGCTACGCGCTGCAGTCTATCGGCGAACTGATGATCTCCGGTCTGGGTCTGGCGATGGTGGCTCAGCTGGTTCCACAGCGTCTGATGGGCTTCATCATGGGTAGCTGGTTCCTGACCACTGCCGGTGCAGCAATTATCGCAGGTAAAATTGCGAACCTGATGGCCGTGCCGGAAAACGTTACTGACCCACTGGTCTCCCTGAACGTCTACGGTACCGTGTTCATGCAGATTGGTATCGCGACAGCGGTAATTGCCGTTCTGATGCTGCTGACCGCGCCGAAGCTGAATCGTATGACTCAGAATGACGATAAAACCGCAAAAGCGACCAACACCGCTAACGCGTAAGAGTATTGAGAAACGACCGAAGAAAAGCCGCTAATGCATTAGCGGCTTTTTTTTTGTCTATCCGCGCACTAACATAGCTGAAACCTCAGCAAAAAGGAGTTACCGATGAAACTGTTCTACAAACCGGGCGCGTGCTCTCTTGCTTCACATATCACCCTGCGCGAGAGCGGCAAAGATTTCACGCTGGATGGCGTTGATCTGATGAAAAAGCGTCTGGAAAATGGCGATGATTTTCTTGCTATTAACCCCAAGGGACAAGTTCCGGCGCTCCTGCTGGATGATGGTACTCTGCTGACCGAAGGCGTGGCGATTATGCAGTTCCTGGCCGACAGCGTGCCGGATCGCCAGCTGCTGGCGCCGGTCAGTACCGTTTCTCGCTATAAGACGCTGGAATGGCTGAACTATATTGCAACCGAACTGCACAAAGGCTTTACGCCGCTGTTCCGCCCGGATACGCCAGAAGAGTTCAAACCGACCGTACGTGCGCTTCTTGAGAAAAAGCTGCAGTACGTTAACGCGTCGCTGAAAGACGACCAGTGGATTAGCGGTTCGCGCTTCACGATTGCCGACGCGTACCTGTTTACCGTTCTGCGCTGGGCGCGCGCGGTTAAGCTGAATCTGGAAGGGTTAGACCACATCGCATCGTATATGAAACGCGTCGCAGAGCGTCCTGCGGTGGCTGCGGCGCTGAAAGCGGAAGGTCTTAGCTAATATCGCCCGGCGGCGCTTCGCTTGCACGGGCCTAGGGGTTTTGTAGGCCGGGTAAGCGCAGCGCCACCCGGCATGTTTTACAACTGCGTTGCGCTAAAATAGTGCTCCGGCTTCGCGATACGATCCTGCGCCGCGACCACCTGCAGCTCATATTCCTGCATCTCTTTCGTCGCAATCATGATTTCGTACACCGCCGCAGTGACATGCTCCAGCGCGTCTCTCACCGTTGCGCCCTGCAGCAATTTCACCAGCAGAAGCCCGCTGGTCACATCCCCCACGCCAACCGGCTGTCGCAGGCCGAAATCGACCAGCGGACGGCTGATATGCCAGGCGTCAACTTTCGTCACCAGCAGCATCTCAAAACGGTCCTGGCTCAGCCCCGCGCGCGCGAGGTGTTTTACCAGCACGACTTCCGGCCCCTGAGCGATCAGCTCGCGAGACGCGCTTACCGCCTCATCTACGCTGTTAACCGAATGCTCGCAGAGAATTTCAAGCTCAACCAGGTTTGGCGCAATGATATCGCTGGCGGGCAGCGCGTGGCGGACGTGAAACTCTGCGACGCCGGGCGCCACGATACAGCCTTTCTCCGGATGGCCCATGACGGGGTCGCAGAAGTATTTTGCCGACGGGTTTGCCGCTTTCACCTGGCGCACGATGCCGAGGATATGCTCCCCCTGCTCCGCTGAGCCGAGATAACCGCTCAGCACGGCGTCACAGCGCCTGAGCTGGTCGATATCCGCAATGCCCTGCACAACCTCGGTAAGGTGCGAAGGCGGCATCACGCAGCCGGTCCATTTGCCGTACTGCGTGTGGTTTGAGAACTGCACGGTATTGAGGGGCCAGACGTTGACGCCGAGGCGACGCATGGGAAATTCCGCTGCGCTGTTGCCAGCATGTCCAAATACAACGTGGGACTGAATGGCGAGGATATTCTTCATTATTTTCTTACCAAACCCTGAAAAAACAAAAAGGGGCGTGGTTTCCCACGCCCCTGGAGACTGTTAATTACTTCCAGCAGACAAGGCAGTAGTTTTTCTTACCGCGACGCAGCAGCGTGTAGCGGCCATACAGACGGTCGCCGTCAACGAAGGTATATTCCGGATCGGCCTGCTTTTCACCGTTGATGGTGATCGCATTAGACGCGATGGTTTTACGCGCCTGACCGCGGGAAGGCTGGAGCTCGGAGTCCACCAGCGCCTGCATCAGGTCAGCCCCTTTTTCCATCTCAACCATCGGTACGCCGTCCTGCGCCAGCTGTTCGAAGTCCGCTTCGCTCAGATCGCTCAGGGTACCGTTGAACAGGCTTGCGGTAATGCGTTTTGCCGCGGCCAGACCTTCTTCGCCGTGAACCAGTTTGGTCACTTCGTCCGCCAGCACGTACTGGGCGCGCGGTGCTTTACCGCTGTTCTTGTCTTCTTCTTCCAGCGCATTGATGTCTGCAATATCCATGAAGGTGAAGAACTTCAGGAAGCGGTAAACATCGGCGTCTGCCGTGTTGATCCAGAACTGGTAGAATTTGTACGGGCTGGTTTTCTTCGGATCCAGCCACACCGCGCCGCCTTCCGTCTTGCCGAATTTGGTGCCGTCTGCTTTGGTGATCAGCGGAACGGTCAGACCGAAGACCTGGTTCTGGTGCAGACGGCGGGTCAGGTCGATACCGGAGGTGATGTTACCCCACTGGTCAGAACCGCCAATCTGCAGGGAAACGCCGTGCAGCTTGTTCAGGCAGGCAAAGTCATACCCCTGCAGCAGGTTGTAGGAGAACTCGGTAAAAGAGATACCCTGATCGTCACGGTTCAGACGCTGCTTAACCGCCTCTTTGTTAATCATCTGGTTAACAGAGAAGTGCTTGCCGATATCGCGCAGGAAGGTCAGCACGTTCATGCTGCCAAACCAGTCGTAGTTGTTCGCGGCAATTGCAGCGTTATCACCACAGTCGAAGTCGAGGAAAGGTGCAACCTGTTTGCGGATCTTATCCACCCACTCCTGCACGGTATCTTCGGTATTCAGTTTACGCTCAGCGGCTTTAAAGCTCGGGTCACCAATCAGACCGGTTGCGCCACCCACCAGAGCAACAGGCTTATGGCCCGCCATCTGGAAGCGTTTCAGGCATAACAATGGAACAAGATGCCCCAAATGCAAGCTGTCAGCGGTGGGATCGAAGCCGCAATAGAGCGCGATCGGGCCTTGCGCCAGTCGCTCTGCTAACGCTTCCTCGTCCGTCACCTGGGCCACGAGGCCCCGCTCTTGCAATTGTTTAATCAAGTTACTGCTTGCCATCAAATTCTCCATGTATAAACGACTGCACCTTTGCCGGTACACGACTTTTCGCCTGATGCGAAAGGACCATAGAATAAAGCGCAAGCGCGGCGTGCGCTAGCGCTTAAATCAACAAATTTCGGGGATTACGGCGCCAGTCTGTCGATTTTCCAGCCGCTATCCTCGCGCTGGTATAAAAAGCGGTCGTGCAGGCGATGTTCGCCCCCCTGCCAGAACTCTATTTGCTCAATCGGGATACGGAAGCCGCCCCAGAAGCTTGGCAGGGGGATTTCACCCTGCTGGAACTTCTGCTTAAGCTCCAGGAATTTACTTTCCAACACGCCGCGGGCAGAAATTCGGCTGGACTGTTTTGATACCCAGGCGCCAATCTGGCTGTCGCGCGGGCGGCTGTGGAAATATTTCACCACTTCAAGGGTCGAGAGACGTTCCGCCTTGCCGGTGACCATGACCTGTCGTTCCAGCATGTGCCACGGGAACAGCAGGCTGATGCGCGGATTGTTTTCTAAGTGGTGCGCCTTGCGGCTGCCAAGGTTGGTGTAGAACACCAGCCCTTTCTCGTCATAATGCTTGAGCAATACGATGCGCTGATACGGTTGACCGTTTTCATCTACCGTGGCGACAACCATGGCCGTTGGGTCGGCGAGTTTCGCTTCGCAGGCCTGTTTCAGCCAGCGTTCAAAAAGCACGAGGGGTTCAGCGGGAAGATCCTGGCGACGCAGGCCGCCTTTGGTGTATTCACGGCGCAGATGCGCAATTTGCTGCAGTTCGTCGTTATCTGACATGGCGTTAGCTGACGTTGAGAGTGGGTGGCGCTATTGTGCGCCGCCCCTGTAAAAATCTCAACGCTTCGGATTTTCGAGCTGGCAATTGTTCAGCACAATGCGGTCGCGTTTGTAGACCGTAGCGCTGTCGCCTTTCGACCAGAAGACATAGATACCGTCGGTGTAGCGTGCGCCCGAGGCCGACATGCCCTGCTTCAGCGTCAGCAATTTATTGTCGTAAACAAAACTGGCTTCCTGGCGTGGATTATTCAGCTTTACCGTCAGCGGCTTTTCGTCGCAGCGATACTCCAGCGTATCGGTCTGCATGCGCTCAATAAGCTGGTTGTAGACGCTGCATCCTGAGAGCAACAAAGGGGCGGCAATAAGAAGTAGTTTTTTCATGGGCGTATTCCGAAGACTTTCCTGGTCCTGGAGGGCATGGCTGCCCTCCTGTTTCGTTCCATTCTAACGACGACGCGCCGCGCTGAATTTCAGTTAACTCTGATTATGACGAGGATTTGCCGGGAAAATCGCCCCAAGGACGCTCGCCTCGCGCGCACCGGTTACGGACGGTAAATTCCCCGGCAGTCCGGCTATCGTGCGCCATGCAAGCCAGGCGAAGGCCAGCGCTTCCATATCATCACCGCTAATGCCTGCCTCATCCGTCGTCGACACTTCAGTGCCCGGCAGTAGCCCGGCAAGACGCGCCATTACCAGAGGATTGCGGCTTCCGCCTCCGCACACCAGCAGACGTTCACATCCGCCGCTGAGAAGCACCTGTTCGGAGATCGACACGGCCGTGAGTTCGGCAAGCGTCGCCTGGACATCCTGCGGCGCAAGCGCCGGGAAGGGTGCCAGCTGACGTTCAAGCCAGCCTAAGTTGAAGTATTCACGCCCCGTGCTTTTCGGCGCGGGTAAGGCAAAATAGGGATCGCTCAGCATGGACTGCAACAGCGGCAAAATGACTTTTCCCGCGCTCGCCCACTCCGCGTTTTTGTCATACGGTTGGCCGCACTGGCGCCAGATCCAGGCGTCCATTAACATGTTGCCCGGGCCGGTATCGTAGCCGCGGACCGGCTGTCCTGGGATGAGCATTGACAGATTGGCGATGCCGCCAATGTTAAGCACCATACGCCGTTCGGACGGGTGCGCCAGCAACGCCTGATGGAACGCGGGCACCAGCGGCGCGCCCTGACCGCCCAGGGCAATATCGCGACGACGAAAATCGCCAACTACCGTTACGCCCGTCTTTGCCACAATCTGGTTGTTATCGCCGATTTGCAGGGTATGCGGGGCCTCTCCGCCGGGCTCATGCCAGACCGTTTGTCCGTGACACCCGATGGCCACCACATCCTGCGGGCGAAGATGTTCTTTTTGCATCAATGCCTGCACTGCATCCGCAAACAGCGCCCCCAGGCGAACGTCAAGTTGCCCAAGCTGGGAAAGGGTCAACTGCTGGCCCTGACAGATGCTCAGAATATCTTCCTTCAGCGAAATGGGGATTGGCCAGGTCAGGCTTGCCTGCTGTGCCACCATGTTTTCGTCAATGGCGGCCAGAACGACATCTACCCCATCCAGGCTGGTACCCGACATCACACCAATGTAGCGACCCGATTTCATGCGCTTTCCTTACGTTACGTGGGCTAAGGATACCCACTCAACCATAAACGGCGCAGCATTGCCATCCGGCGATAATATTTTTTAACAATGTCAGACGGGTAACACAGACGGCCCCTGTTTATCTCTCGTTAAGTCAAATTCAAGTACAATTTTCCTATTGTTAGTGCAAAGATATGAACTATGGCCCCTTATGCCATATAATTTAGCCATAACGGATGCCCCGAATCGGGCGTTTTTGGTGAACAGGAGAGTCAAATGATTTTACGTGTACTGGGCGTTTCGCTGATTGGTTTAACTCTGGCTGGCTGTGTGAATGACAGTTCACTCTCTGGCGACGTTTACAGCGCTTCTGAAGCGAAACAGGTTCAGAACGTGACTTACGGTACCGTTGTTAACGCACGTCCTGTACAGATTCAGGGTGGTGATGAAAACAACGTGATGGGCGCAATCGGCGGTGCCGTGCTGGGTGGTTTCCTGGGCAATACCGTCGGCGGTGGTACAGGCCGTTCTCTTGCAACAGCCGCAGGTGCCGTTGCGGGTGGTGTAGCAGGCCAGGGCGTTCAGGGTGCGATGAACAAAACCCAGGGCGTAGAGCTGGAAATTCGTAAAGACGACGGCAGCACGATCATGGTTGTTCAGAAACAAGGCAATACCCGCTTTTCTGCAGGCCAGCGCGTAGTGCTGGCGAGCAACGGACGTCAGGTGACCGTGTCCCCACGTTAATAAAAAAAAAATGGATGTGGTCACCGGACCACATCCATTTACAATATATATCACTTACATAAATATATTTACAAAATATATTTAGAACATCAATTATCAATTAAGCTGTATATTGTTTCTGCGCAAAGTATTTATCGAATTAATTGTTTAGACTCTTCGCAAGTCTCTTACCTTCATTCCTTTTTAATAATTTAAAAAAATTTATATGCTTGCGAATAGTCGTTCTGTAAAAGGTCGTTATCTCTCGTTTTTTTTCGGTTGCATTATTGTCATCGGAATATTACAAGCTCTATTTTCAAAACTGGCTGAATGGGTTCCCTCCTTCTCGCCGCTCTTGTTCCCAACGCTCACCATTTTTCTACTTGTCTTTCACCTGTTTATTGCCTGTTTTATGGCAATGAAATACTGGTGTGATAAGAAGCGGCTGTATCTGGTTCCAATAGCCTTTGCCTTTGCCGGGTCGGCATTGCTGATGGTCGGCACGCTGTCCAGTTTTCCCGCCTGGCTGGACCTCTACCAGTTCAACGTCGTGAACTACAACGATGCGATGATCTACTATATGTTCCGCCATATCTTAATGGCGCTGTTGATAATCGCTTCCGCATTACTCTTCCCCATTCGCAATCAGCCTCTTTCACGCCTGGCGCATATCGCCATCGTAAGTAGCGCCTGTCTTTTTACCGCCTGCGTGCTAATTCTGACCTGGATGTACTCCAGCCATTCAGGGTTCTTATCCATCGATCTGATTGATAATGAAACACGGCAGTTTATGGTTCTCTGGAGCCACTGTATTAATATTTCTTTAATTGTGCTCTGGGTGGTGACATTAGCAACGCTGATGATTATTACGCGCGTGCGTAACCTATTCTGGGCGGGCGGGAATTTTCTGTGTCTCTGCTATATCGTCACGCTCACAATGCTGCTATTGGGTGGACATGCCGAAGATATCTCGTGGTATCGCGCCCGGCTATTTGAAACCGTCGCGACGCTGATCATTATTTTCGTTCTGCTTTACGATGTTTTCAGGCTGTATCGCGACTCGCATGTAAAGTATCAGCAGTCGTATCAAAATTCGATTCGCGATCCGCTCACGCGCCTCTATAACCGCAGCTATTTTTATGAATCCCTGAGCCAGGCGCTGGACGATGCTAAGCCCACCCGCCCCGTGTCGGTTATCGTGAGCGATCTCGATCGCTTCAAGCGCATCAATGACAACTATGGCCATCTCCAGGGCGATAAAGTCCTGCAGTTTGTCGCTAATCTGCTGATGGATTCCGTTCGCCCGCATGATATCGCGGCGCGTATCGGCGGCGAAGAGTTTGTCCTGATGCTGGCCAATACCTCTTCAGATGCCGCAGGCCAGGTGGCGGAACGTATCCGGTTGAACCTGAGCAGCTTTGATAAAACCAGCAGCGGGGGCCATCTGCCGGAGCCGATCACCATCAGCATGGGGGTGTTTACGGCTACGTCGTCGTCAACGACCGCAGAAGAGTGCGTGGAAAGCGCGGATAAAGCGATATATGAAGCAAAAGAGACAGGCCGTAACCGCGTCGTTATCTTTAAATAGAAAAAAGGCCTTGCGGATGCAAGGCCCTGTTGTCTGTTCAGTCGCGCGACTGCAGCTCGTGAATGTTTTGCTCAAGGCGAGCAATCAGGCTGATAAGCATCTCCAGCTCGGCCGGCGACACGCCTGACAAAATCTCACCGCGCGTCTTGGTAATCACGGCTTCCATCTCCGTGATAATAGGCGCCGCTTTCTCGGTGAGTTTAATCCGCTTGGCGCGACGATCGCTGGCGCAGGTTTGGCGCGAGATCAACCCCTTATCTTCCAGCTGGTCAAGCGTGCGCACCAGCGACGGTTGCTCAATGCCTATCGCTTTTGCCAGTTGAATTTGCGACTGGTCGGGCGGCAGCTGGTGAATGTTGTGCAGCGTCACCCAGTGCGTCTGGGTGAGTTCAAGAGGTTTCAGGCGATGGTCAATCAGAGCACGCCAGACGCGTACCAACCTTGCCAGATCAGAACCTAATGGCGATTCCAATTTCATCTCCTTATAATTAGCTTGCTAAGTTATTATACTGATTTTAGAATAGTGTGCAGCATTTGTATTGCCAAAACAAATGCAATACTGCATTCATCGAACTTAAAGTATGACTTACACTGAATTGTGATGCTTCATCCTACTAAGACAAGCCAACGCGGCATTCTGTTCACTGCAAAGGATTTCTGCCCGTGACGTTTTTTCATCACTCAGAGGGTTTAGCCCTTCAGGACCTGATCTTCGGTGCGTCAGTCTACTTTCCTCCCCTGTTCAAAGCCGTTCTGGTGGGCTTTATGCTCTGGCTCATCGCGCATCGCCTGCTTCGCGACTGGATGTACTCCGGTGAAATCTGGCATCCCATGCTGATGGATCTCTCCCTGTTTGCCCTTTCCGTATGCCTGGGCCTTGCCGTTTTGACCGTGTGGTGACTATATCCATGAAAACGCTAAAGTATTTTTCCACCCTGTTTGTCCTTGCCCTCGCGCTGGTTGCGGGCTGGTGGATGTGGAATTTTTATATGCAGTCGCCCTGGACGCGTGACGGAAAAGTCCGCGCTGAACAGGTCAGCATAACCCCTCAGGTGTCGGGAAGTATTACGGCGCTGTTGGTTAAAGATAACCAGTTCGTCAAAAAGGGAGAGGTTTTATTCCGAATCGACGACACTCCTTACCACATTGCCCTTTTGAACGCTCAGGCGCAGCTGGCGAAGGCCCAGTCTGACCTCGCAAAGGCCAACAACGAGGCCAACCGCCGCCGCCACCTGTCGCAAAACTATATTTCAGCGGAAGATTTAGATACCGCGAATATCAACGTCAAGGCCATGCAGGCTAACGTCAACGTGGCGGAGGCGACCCTGAAGCAGGCGCAGTGGCAGCTGACCCAAACCGTGGTTACGGCACCTGTCGATGGATGGGTGACCAATCTCTCCGCCAGGGTGGGGAACTATGCCACCACCGGCCAGCCGGTTTTTGCCCTCGTCGACAGCCATTCTTTCTACGTCGTGGGCTACTTTGAAGAGACAAAACTGCGCCATATTCATCAGGGCTCGCCTGCCGCGATAACGCTTTACAGCGGCTCGCAAACGTTACAGGGTCACGTTTCCAGTGTCGGTCGCGCCATTTACGATCAAAGCGTAGAAACGGATTCCGGGCTGGTGCCGGACATCAAGCCGAACGTGCCGTGGGTGCGCCTGGCCCAGCGCGTTCCTGTTCGCGTGGAGTTCGATCGTTTACCCGAGGATATCACGCTGGTGTCCGGCACCACCTGTACCGTCTCAATCGGAACCCGTTAATGAAGCTTCAGCTGCCCTCCTGGCAAAACACGCCGTGGATGAAAGCGACGCGCCCCCAGTGGCGCTACGCGCTGCGTAACGGCATTGCGATGTGCCTTGCTCTGACGGTCGCCTATTATCTGAATCTCGACCAACCTTACTGGGCGTTGACCTCAGCGGCGGTCGTGAGCTTCCCCACCGTGGGTGGGGTGATCAGCAAAAGCCTTGGGCGTATCGCGGGAAGCCTGCTGGGTGCCACCGCGGCGTTAATTATCGCGGGCCACACGCTAAACGATCCGTGGATGTTCTTGCTGAGCATGGCGGCATGGCTGGGCTGCTGTACCTGGGCCTGCGCCCATTTTACCAATAACGTCGCCTATGCTTTCCAGCTGGCGGGCTATACCGCCGCCATTATTGCCTTCCCGGTGGTCAACGTCCTCGACACCACCGAGCTGTGGGACATTGCCCAAGCGCGCGTCTGCGAAGTGATTGTCGGTATCCTGAGCGGCGGGTTTATGATGATGATCCTGCCCAGCACCTCTGACGGCACGGCGCTGATTACCGCGCTTAAAACCATGCATACCCGGCTGCTGGAACATGCGAGCCTGCTGTGGCAGCCGGACACCAACGACGACATCCGCCTCGCGCATGAAAGGGTTATCGGGCAGATCCTGACCACGAATCTGCTGCGCATTCAGGCGTTCTGGAGTCATTACCGTTTTCGCCGTCAGAACACGCTGCTTAACTACCTGCTGCACCAGCAGCTCCGCATGACCAGCGCCATCTCAAGCCTGCGTCGGATGCTGCTCAGCTGGCCGACGCCGCCCAAAAACACCCGCGCCGTGATTGACGCGCTGCTCGCGGCGCTTGCCCGCCCGGATGCGGATATCTACACCGTTGCCAGGATCATTGCCCCGCTCGCCCCGGTTGATGAGTACGACTACCGTCATCGCGCCTTCTGGCAGCGCCTGAATTACTTTTGTCGGTTATACCTGCGCAGCAGCCGCTGGATTAACGCGATCGAGAATGCGAGTCCGATAACGGAGTTTAACGTCCCCGGCAGCCCGGCACTCGCGCGGCACACCGACTATCTGGAAGCGATGTGGAGCGGTTTTCGTACCTTTTGCGCCCTGACGCTGGTTGGCGCGTGGAGCATCACCACGCAGTGGGACTCCGGTACGGCGGCGCTGACGCTTGCCGCCATCAGCTGCGTGCTTTATTCCGTCGCGGCCTCGCCGTTCAACTCGCTTACGCTCCTGCTGCGCACGCTGGTTCTGCTCTCGCTGTTCAGTTTTGTGGTGAAGTTTGGCCTGATGGTGCAGATAAGCGATCTGTGGCAGTTCCTGCTGTTTCTGTTTCCCCTGTTGACTACCATGCAGCTTCTGAAGCTGCAAATGCCAAAGCTCGCAGGACTCTGGGGACAGCTGATTGTCTTTATGGGCTCGTTTATCTCGGTGACGAATCCGCCGGTTTATGATTATGCCGATTTTCTCAACGACAACCTGGCGAAGATCCTCGGCGTGGGGCTGGCGTGGCTGGCTTTCGCGGTGCTGCGTCCCGGCTCTGATGCGCGGAAAAGCCGCAGGCATATTCGGGAGTTACGCAGGGGATTTGTCGACCAGCTGAGCCGTAAACCGCATATGGGTGAAAACGAGTATGAATCGCTGGTGTATCACCACGTCAGCCAGCTGAATAACAGCCAGGACGCCCTGTCCCGACGCTGGCTGCTGCGCTGGGGGGTGGTGCTACTGAACTGTTCGCACGTGGTCTGGCAGCTTCGCGCATGGGAAACGCGGTCCGATCCGCTGTCCCAGGTTCGTGACGTGTGTATATCCCTGCTGCGCGATGTGATGAGCGAACGCGGTGTCCAGCAGCGGCCGCTGGCAACCACGCTGAATGAACTGCAGCGGATCTGCGATACCCTTCCACGGCATCATCTCCCCGCTGCGCGTGATTTAGCCTCGATAATCTGGCGGCTGCACTGCTCGCTGTCTCAGCTGGAGCAGGCCCCACCGCCGGGTACGATCGGGGATCAGATGACGCCGCAGGCATAACGTGCCCCGCCGCCGCCAAGCGGTTTAGGCTGGTCGGACATATTGTCGCCACCGACATGAATCATCAGCGCTTTACCTTTGACCTCATCCAGCTTTTTCAGACGCGGCGCGACGACGGGATCGGTGGCTTTCCCGTCGTTATTGACCACCAGTACGGGCAGATCGCCCAGATGCCCCATTCCGTCCGGGCCCTCATGCTTGCCGGTGTGCTGGGGATCCAGATGCCCTCCTGCCGCTTCCGCCGCCGACGCTTTACCCTCTTTTAACGCGGGCTGACAGCTGCCTTTGGCGTGAACATGGAAACCATGCTCACCGGGCGGGAGTGCTTTAAGATGGGGGGCGAACTCCAGTCCTTTATCGGTTTCCGTAATTTTCACCGTTCCGATGGACTGGCCGACCCCCTGAGAGGTGACGAGATTCATTTCCACTTCGTCGCTGGCTGCCTGCGCCCCTGCGCAAACAGCCAGCGCGATCGTTGCCAGAATAAAACGCTTCATATGACCTCCACGGGTTATTTTTTGCCCCTTAAGTGTATACCAGGGGCAAAGATTTCACCGGAAAGTCACCTTATGATGACGGTTTATGGTACGTCGTAACCGAGCGCGGCCTTGCGGATGCGGAACCACTGCTGGCGGGTCATCTGCAGTTCTTCGGCGGCCAGTGCAGAACGCACGCGTTCAATTTTACCGGAACCGATAATGGGCAGCGGTTTTGACGGCAGGCGCAGGATCCACGCGTAAACCACCTGCTCGATGCTCTCGGCGTTCAGTTCACGGGCGATGGTTTCCAGCTCGTTGCGCAGCGGCTGGAATTCGTCATCATTAAACAGGCGTCCGCCCCCGAGGCACGACCAGGCCATTGGTCGAATGCGCAGCTGCTGCAGCTGGTCGAGCGTACCGTCCAGCAGCAGCGGCTGATGTACCGGGGAGATCTCAACCTGATTCGTGGCCAGGGTAAACGGCAGACGTGACTGAAGCAGCGCAAACTGCGCCGGGGTAAAGTTAGACACGCCGAAATGACGGACTTTCCCGCTCTGATGCAGGTTCAGGAAGGCTTCCGCCACCTCATCGGCATCCATCAGCGGGTCAGGACGGTGGATTAACAGCAGGTCGATACGATCGGTCGCCAGATTGACCAGCGACTGCTCGGCGCTCTTAATGATATGCGCGCTGTCGGTGATGTAATGACCGAGGGCGTGCTCGGGTTTTGCCGTGGTGGCAATACCACACTTGGTGACGATTTCCATCCTGTCGCGGAGCGCCGGCACCAGCTTGAGCGCCTCGCCGAAGGCGGCTTCACACTGATAGCCGCCATAAATATCCGCATGATCGACCGTGGTGATGCCTAAGTCGAGATGCTCTTCAATAAAGCTCGCCAGCTGGAGGGGGGACATATTCCAGTCCATCAGGCGCCAGTAGCCCATTACAAAACGGGAGAATTCTGGCCCCTGGGGGGCAAGGGTAATTCGCTGAACCATAACATTTTCCTCAAGGACGTGATGTCATGAGTATACGCAATTACCGTGTTAAAAAAGTGAAGGTTGCTGGGGTTCTTCGGCCTCACCAGCTTTGTTTGCGCGTAATTTGCGCAAACGACGCTGTCGGCAGAGGCGTAATACCTCCTGCTTTTGCGTGTCGCTGAAGTTTTGCCAGTTAAAGCGTTCATCACGGGTACGCATGCACCCGCGGCAATATCCGCGTTCATCCACCTGACAAATACCCCGGCACGGGCTCTGGATAGGGAAAAACTCCAGCTGCTCTGCCACACTCACCTCCAGATAGCCACTCTCACCTACAGTGAAGACGTTAAACGCCCCGCATGCAAGGCCATTACCACAGATTTGTGGCATTAAGGTTTCACTAATCTTCCCTCTCTATACTCTGCCCATCATCAAAATAACAGGTTTACCGATCGATGTGGTTTATCAAAAAGTTACAATGTAACGACATAAAATTTACCCTGGGCTGTGCTTTCTTCTTTACGCTAATTAATGGGCTGTTTATCCAGCGCAGCTGGGCCATTATCGCCCCTGTTCACCTTCACGATTTCCTCTTTGCCGCGTCCGTACCGCTGGTCCTGTTCTGCGGCTGGGTAATTGTTTTTAGCCTGCTTAATATTCCGTATATCCGTAAGCCGCTGCTGATCGTCCTGACCGTCGGCTGCGCCGCGGCGACGTATTTTATGTACACCTACGGCGCGGTTATCGATCAGAACATGATTGTGAACGTGTTCGAAACCAACTCTCAGGAAGCGACCGCCCTGGTGACCCCGCAGATGATTCTGTGGATTGCCGTTGCTGGCCTGGTGCCGTCCGTGGTGCTGGCGCTCACCCGAATTCGTACCGGAAAATGGTGGTACGCGCTGCTGACGCGCGTCGCCGCGATGCTTGGCGCTCTGCTGGTGATAATCCTGATTGCCGCCCTGTTCTATAAAGATTACGCGTCGCTGTTCCGCAATAACAAAAGCATCGTCAAAATGGTGACCCCGGCGAACTATGTTAGCGCCGTGGTGAAGTACAGCAAAATGCGCTGGTTTGCCGGCGATCAAACGCTGGTGCGCATTGGTGAAGATGCCCATAAAGGGCCGCTGATTACCGGTCAACAGAAGAAAACCGTTCTGGTGCTTGTCGTCGGCGAAGCCTCTCGCGCGGCAAACTACTCCCTGAATGGTTACGGGCGTGAAACCAACCCGGAGCTGAAAAAGCAGGACGTGATTAACTTCCCGCAGGCCTCGTCGTGCGGGACTGAAACCGCGGTTTCCGTTCCCTGCATGTTCTCCGGCATGACGCGCAGCAAATACGATGCCGACCTGGCTCACCATCGGGAAGGGCTACTTGACGTCCTCAAGCATGCGGGTGTCAACCTGCTGTGGCGCGACAACGACGGCGGCTGTAAAGGCGCCTGTGACCGCGTGCCGCATACCGACATGACGCAGTGGAATCTGGATCAGTTCTGCAAAGATAAATCCTGTATTGACGATGTGAACTTCTACCGTCTGGACAACGTGCTGGATGGCGTGAAGCAAGATACGGTGCTGGTCATCCACCTGATGGGAAGCCACGGCCCGGCGTACTATCGCCGTTACCCGGATAATTTCCGTAAGTTCACCCCAACCTGCGACACCAATGAAATTCAGGATTGCGACCATCAGGCGCTGATGAACACCTATGACAACACCATCCTGTATACCGACAGCATGGTCAGTAAAACCATTGATGCGCTGAAAGCGCGCCAGGCAAGCATGAACACCGCGCTGATTTATCTCTCCGATCACGGTGAATCACTGGGGGAAAGCGGTATTTATCTGCACGGCACGCCGTACATGCTGGCACCGGAGCAACAAACGCATATTCCGTTTATGTTCTGGCTGTCCCAGGACTACGCGAAAAACTTTGGCATCAACGAACGGTGTTTGCGTGACCATGCAGCAAAAAATGCGGTTTCCCAGGACAATTTGTTCTCCACCGTTTTGGGTATGATGGACGTGAAATCAACGGTTTATCAGCCGCAGCTGGATATACTGAGCGCATGTCGTCAGTAATCACGCTTGCATTAGACCGAACGGTCTATTAGAGTGCGGCCATGAGCAGAAACATTGAACACGATACCCGCGAACATCTCCTGGCAACCGGCGAGCAGCTTTGCATGCATCGCGGATTTACCGGTATGGGGTTGAGCGAGTTATTAAAAACCGCTGAGGTACCGAAGGGGTCGTTTTATCACTACTTTCGGTCCAAAGAGGCCTTCGGCGTGGCGATGCTGGAGCGTCATTATGCTGGCTATCACCAGCGGCTGGCGACCCACTTTGCGTCGGGTGAAGGGAACTACCGGGATCGCGTTCTGAACTACTATCAGGAAACGCTGAACCAGTTCTGTCAGCAGGGCATTATCAGCGGTTGCCTGACCGTTAAACTCTCTGCAGAAGTGTGCGATCTTTCTGAAGATATGCGCACGGCGATGGATAAAGGTGCCAGCGGCGTTATCGCCCTGCTGGCCCAGGCGCTGGAGAAAGGCCGCGATGAAAAAACGCTGGCCTTTTCCGGCGAGCCGTTAACCCAGGCGCAGGTGTTATATGCGCTCTGGCTCGGCGCTAACCTGCAGGCAAAAATTTCTCGCAGTGCCGTTCCGCTGGAAAGCGCGCTGGCGCATGTGAAAAGTACGATTACTGCGCCTGGCGTATAGCAGGCGTTTTTATTTATCTCATTACTAGTCGACTGGTCTACTCAGGAGTCTTTATGTCAGCTGAAAAATTATTTACCCCATTGAAAGTGGGTGCCGTCACGGCGCCAAACCGCGTGTTCATGGCACCGCTTACCCGCCTGCGCAGCATTGAGCCGGGCGACATCCCAACCCCACTGATGGGTGAATACTATCGTCAGCGCGCAAGCTCTGGCCTGATTATCACCGAAGCCACGCAGATTTCCGCTCAGGCTAAGGGTTATGCGGGCGCACCGGGACTTCACAGCCCGGAACAGATCGCCGCATGGCAGAAAATCACCGCGGGCGTCCATGCTGAAGAGGGGCGCATTGCCGTCCAGCTGTGGCACACAGGTCGTATCTCTCACAGCAGCATTCAGCCTGGCGGTCAGGCGCCGGTTTCCGCTTCGGCCCTGAGCGCCAATACCCGCACCTCCCTGCGCGATGAAAACGGCAATGCGATCCGCGTAGATACCTCTATGCCGCGCGCGCTTGAGCTGGATGAAATCCCGGGGATCGTGAACGACTTCCGCCAGGCCGTAGCCAACGCCCGCGAAGCCGGTTTTGACCTGATTGAGCTGCACTCCGCGCACGGCTACCTGCTGCATCAGTTCCTGTCACCTTCGTCTAACCACCGCACCGATCGGTACGGCGGCAGCGTCGAAAACCGCGCCCGCCTGGTGCTGGAAGTGGTTGATGCCGTATGCCAGGAGTGGAGCCCGGACCGTATCGGTATCCGCGTCTCGCCTATCGGCTCTTTCCAGAACGTCGACAACGGTCCGAACGAAGAGGCCGATGCGCTGTACCTGATCGAAGAGCTGGCGAAACGCGGCATTGCTTACCTGCACATGTCCGAGCCGGACTGGGCCGGCGGCAAGCCTTACACTGAAGCCTTCCGCCAGAAAGTGCGCGAGCGCTTCCACGGGGTGATCATCGGTGCGGGTGCCTATACGCCAGAGAAAGCCGAAGACCTGATTAATAAAGGGCTGATCGATGCCGTCGCGTTTGGCCGCGACTACATTGCCAACCCGGATCTCGTTGCCCGTCTGCAGAAAAAAGCGGCGCTGAACCCGCAGCGTCCGGAAAGCTTCTACGGCGGCGGCGCGGAAGGTTACACCGACTACCCTTCTCTCTAATCTCTCCGTTGTTCATTGATAGCGGCGATACTTCGCCGCTATACTCAAACATCGTTTCTGTTCAAAATGACAGTCTATTTCATTGGTTAATGAGGAAATTATGCGCCTACTTCACACCATGCTGCGCGTTGGCGACCTGCAACGTTCTATTGATTTCTACACTAACGTCCTGGGCATGAAGCTGCTGCGCACCAGCGAAAACCCGGAATACAAATACTCGCTGGCGTTCGTGGGTTACGGCCCGGAAACGGATGAAGCGGTGATCGAGCTGACCTACAACTGGGGCGTAGACAGCTATGAGCTGGGCACCGCCTACGGCCATATCGCGCTGGAAGTGGACAACGCGGCCGACGCGTGCGAACGCATCCGCAGCAACGGCGGTAACGTCACTCGTGAAGCGGGTCCGGTTAAAGGCGGCACCACCGTGATTGCGTTCGTGGAAGATCCGGACGGTTACAAAATCGAGCTGATTGAAGCCAAAGACGCCGGTCGCGGTCTGGGCAACTGATCCCTCAGGGCGCAGCCTGCGCCCGTAGTTTTACTGCATCGCCCGCCAAAATTTGCCATAATGCGCTCTGCTTTTTTCCCCATGTAAGAGACCCTGATGTCCGATAACGCTCAATTTAGCGGTCTGTGCGACCGTTTTCGTGGTTTTTATCCCGTTGTCATTGATGTAGAAACAGCTGGATTTAACGCTAAAACCGATGCGCTGCTCGAAATTGCCGCCATCACGCTGAAGATGGATGAACAGGGCTGGCTTATCCCGGACACCACGCTGCATTTCCACGTTGAACCCTTCGAAGGGGCAAACCTGCAGCCGGAAGCGCTGGCGTTTAACGGTATCGATCCGCATAACCCGCTGCGCGGTGCGGTCAGTGAATATGATGCGCTGCACGCCATTTTTAAAATGGTGCGTAAAGGTATGAAAGAGACGAACTGCAGCCGCGCCATCATGGTGGCCCATAACGCCACCTTCGATCACACCTTTACCATGGCCGCAGCCGAGCGCGCCTCGCTCAAACGCAACCCCTTCCACCCTTTTGTGACCTTCGACACCGCGGCGCTGAGCGGTCTGGCGCTGGGACAAACGGTGTTGTCAAAGGCCTGTATTACGGCAGGCATTGAATTTGACGGTACGCAGGCGCACTCCGCGCTGTATGACACGGAGCGTACCGCAGAGCTGTTCTGTGAGATCGTCAACCGCTGGAAGCGTCTGGGCGGCTGGCCGCTGGCAACGGGTGCTGACGCTACCGATGACGTGTAGGTCGGGTAAGCGCAGCGCCACCCGACAAAAAAAAAGCGACCACATAGCGGGTCGCTTTTTTATTTGCGCAGAAAATTACTCTGCGTCCGGCTCTTCGGTTTTGTACTTCGCCGCCGTCTCTTTGATCAGCTGCTGCAGTTCGCCGCGCTGATACATTTCAATCAGGATATCGCAGCCGCCAACCAGTTCACCGTCAACCCACAGCTGTGGGAACGTCGGCCAGTTAGCGTACTTAGGCAGCTCAGCGCGGATGTCCGGGTTCTGCAGGATATCAACGTAAGCAAAACGCTCACCACAGGCTGACAGCGCCTGAACCGCTTGCGCGGAGAAGCCGCAGCTTGGCAGCTTCGGAGAACCTTTCATATACAGCAGAATCGGGTTTTCAGCGATCTGGCGCTGGATTTTTTCAATAGTGGTGCTCATGTCTTGCTTCCTTTAACTTCTGTAACGGCATTCGTCTGACATTGTAGCGGTTCAGACTGGCATCGGAAAATAACATTTTTGTCACGTTTATATATTTTACCCTGAGTCACGCAAAGTTGCATTGCAAATGGTGTTTACTCCGGCCGCAGTGCGGGTTTTGCTTAGGGAGTGGGCAAATGTGCGACAGAATGATGATTTTTTTTGCACTTGCTAACGAAACACGATTGTAGTTTGAAAAATGCTATTAACTTTCTGGCTTTTTATAGATTAGAATCGACGGGCTTTGTAAATCATACGCGGGTGTTATTGATGACCTGCATTTATCAGGGGACTGCCCAGTGGCGCGGATAAATAAAATCTCGATCACGCTCTGTGCTTTACTGTTTACTTCACTCACCTTCACGCCAGTGGCAAACGCCTCTCAGCAGGCGCGGCATTCTGCCGTACAAAAAAACCATCTGGCGAAAGCTACAGAACGTAAGAAAAAAACCACCGCTAAGAACGACAAGAAAAAAACACCGGCTCAAACCAAACAGACCGCTTCCAGCAAGACGAAAACCAAGCCTTCCCGCACTGCCCACTCCGCCAAAAGTAAAGCTTCGCAAACCGCCGCTAACCTCGTGACTGAAAAATGCACCGCGCGTAAGGGCCACAAGGCGAAATGTACGAAGGTCACCAAAATAGCGGAAGTGCATAAGGTGCGCGTGCAGAAAGCGCAAAAAACAGCAATGAACAAGCTGATGGGGCAGATTGGCAAACCTTATCACTGGGGTGGCAGCTCGCCGCGTACCGGCTTTGACTGCAGCGGCCTCGTCTATTACGCCTATAAGGATCTGGTTAAGTTCCGCATTCCGCGTACCGCCAACGAAATGTACCACCTGCGCGATGCCTCACCGGTTGACCGCGGCGAGCTGGAAAACGGCGACCTGGTCTTCTTCCGCACCCAGGGCCGCGGCACGGCTGACCACGTCGGCGTCTACGTCGGCAACGGGAAATTCATCCAGTCTCCACGTAGCGGCCAGGATATTCAGATCACCTCTCTCAGCGAAGACTACTGGGTACGCCACTACGTCGGCGCGCGCCGCGTGATGACGCCGAAAACCATTCGCTAACCCCTGCCCTGCCACATCCGTGGCAGGGTAAGTTCCTCTTTTGCATACCCTTTCAATTTGCTATCCTGTCCACGTTGTCTGTGTGGTTATTGGCAACGCAAAATACAATAAGGAGAGAAGCAATGTCGTTCGAATTACCTGCACTACCGTATGCAAAAGACGCCCTGGCCCCGCACATTTCTGCGGAAACCCTGGAATATCACTACGGCAAGCATCACCAGACGTACGTCACCAACCTGAACAACCTGATCAAGGGCACCGATTTTGAAGGCAAAACGCTGGAAGAGATCGTCCGCAGCTCAGAGGGTGGCGTATTTAACAACGCGGCTCAGGTGTGGAACCACACCTTCTACTGGCACTGCCTGGCGCCAAATGCCGGCGGCGAACCTGCCGGTGAGCTTTCTACCGCCATCAACGCCGCCTTTGGCAGCTTCGCGGACTTCAAAGCGAAGTTCACCGATGCCGCCATCAAGAACTTCGGCTCTGGCTGGACGTGGCTGGTTAAAGAGGCGGATGGCAAACTGGCTATCGTGTCCACCTCAAACGCGGGCACCCCGCTGACCACCAGCGCGAAGCCGCTGATGACCGTGGACGTATGGGAACACGCTTACTACATTGATTACCGCAACGCGCGCCCTAACTACCTGGAGCACTTCTGGGCACTGGTTAACTGGGAGTTTGTGGCGAAGAACTTCGCCGCGTAAGAGACACGCAGAAGGGTTCGCCCTTCTGCGTTTTTGGCTTAATCCGCAGCGCAGGCTGCTTCGGGCTGTTTACGACCCGACGTCATCACCAGCAGCAGGCCGAGCGCGGCAACGATCGCCCCCATCACCGGCACAAAGCTGTATCCCAGCCCTCCTGAAATCACGGCCCCACCGGCCGCCGCCCCGAGCGCATTGCCCAGGTTAAAGGCACCGATGTTGACCGACGACGAGAGCCCCGGCGCTTCATGCGCAACGCGCATTACGCGCATCTGCAGCGGCGGCACCACGGCAAAGGTGGCTGCGCCCCAGACAACCATCGCGATCGCGGCGCCGACTTCATTCCGCGCCAGCCAGGGAATTGCGATCATGATGACAATCAGCAGGGTTAAGAAACCCTTCAGCGTCCCGCTCACGGAACGGTCGGCAAATTTCCCACCGAGGTAGTTGCCGATCGAGAAGCCCACGCCAATCAGCACGAGCATCGCGGTAACAAAAAGAGGCGTTGCGCGGGTGATGTCATGCAATACCGGTGAAATATAGGTGTAGAGGGTAAACATCGCCCCTGCTCCCAGCACGGTGGTGAGCAGCGCGGAGAGCACCTGCGGGCGCATCAGCACCGACAGCTCTCTGCGCACGTCAGGACGTTCTCCCGCGCTGCCTTTCGGCAGGGAGAAGAACAGCGCCACCATCGCGACCACGCCCAGTCCGGCCGTCGCCAGGAAGGACATCCGCCAGCCAATGACCTCGCCCAGCCAGGTTGCCGCAGGCACCCCGCCGATGTTCGCGATGGTCAAGCCCATAAACATGGTTGCTACGGCACTCGCCTGCTTATGTTTAGGCACCACGCTGGCAGCAACGACCGACCCCAGCCCAAAGAACGCGCCGTGGTTAAGGCTGGTCAGAATGCGTGACAGCATCAGCGTGGTGTAGTCCGGCGAAATGGCCGAAAGCACGTTACCCAGGGTGAAGATGGCCATCAGGAATATCAGCGCATTGCGGCGCGCGCGGTGCGAAAGGAGAAGCGTCATCAGCGGCGCTCCTACCATCACGCCGATAGCGTAGGCGCTGATCAACATCCCGGCAGCAGGGATCGAAACGTCTACGCCCCGGGCGATAACGGGCAGTAGCCCCATCGGGGAGAATTCAGTGGTGCCAATCCCAAAAGCGCCAATCGCCAGGGCCAGCAGGGGAAAATTGATTTTCATGCGTCAACTCCGGATGCCGTGTCATGTGGTAACACAGAACAAAGAAGCAGAAAGCATGACATCAATCACAAAAAATGAGAAGTTAACAAAATGGCAAAAAATTTTTGCCTGAGAAGTAACAATCCGGGAAACTGGGAGGAGAAGGCTCTCCCCCCGCGTAAATCAGTGCAGCGCAGCCGTCAGACCCGCCGCGACAATCAGAGCCAGCACAACAACGGTGGTGAACAGCGAAAACTTCAGATCGGAACTCATCAATTTTTCTCCTTTTAATCCCCCCACGAAAAGTGAGCTTGCTCATTTTTGCACAGATTACGTCAAAAATCTTCCTGGATTTATACTGATAACCACTTTACCTCTTCCCCTTTTCATCAAGATAGGACAAAATTCCACGCTAAATTTATTAGCGTACCGGCCATTGACCCCCTCCTGACGTCCCGTGTCGTTTTCCCGGCGTGCCGCAATTCAACATTGCGAGATAAGGGTGAGAGAAGGCAAACGTTTACCTTCAAGTTTTTCAGGAGTTTAGGATATGGTCTGGAGTGACATTTAATGGCAACAATTAAAGACGTAGCAAAACGCGCAAACGTTTCCACTACAACCGTATCACATGTAATTAACAAAACCCGCTTTGTGGCGGAAGAGACGCGCAACGCCGTCTGGGCAGCGATCAAAGAGCTGCACTATTCGCCAAGTGCGGTTGCGCGCAGCCTCAAGGTTAATCACACCAAGTCCATTGGTTTGCTGGCGACCAGCAGTGAAGCGGCCTATTTTGCCGAGATCATTGAAGCGGTAGAAAAAAACTGCTTCCAGAAAGGCTATACCCTGATTCTGGGCAACGCGTGGAACAGCATTGAAAAACAGCGCGCCTACCTGTCGATGATGGCGCAAAAGCGCGTGGATGGCCTGCTGGTGATGTGTTCCGAGTACCCGGAATCCGTGCTGTCGATGCTCGAAGAGTATCGCCATATCCCGATGGTAGTGATGGACTGGGGTGAAGCGCGCGCGGACTTCACCGACTCCGTGATCGACAACGCCTTTGAAGGCGGCTATATGGCGGGCCGTTATCTGATCGAACGCGGCCACCGCGAGATTGGCGTGATCCCGGGTCCGCTGGAGCGCAACACCGGCGCGGGCCGTCTGGCCGGCTTTATGAAAGCGATGGAAGAAGCGCTGATTACCGTGCCGGAAAACTGGATCGTGCAGGGCGACTTTGAGCCGGAGTCAGGCTACCGCGCGATGCAGCAGATTGTCTCCCAGCAGCACCGTCCGACCGCCGTTTTCTGCGGGGGCGACATCATGGCCATGGGCGCGCTCTGTGCGGCCGACGAGCTGGGTCTGCGCGTGCCGCAGGATATTTCCGTGATCGGGTATGATAACGTGCGTAACGCGCGCTTCTTTACCCCGGCGCTGACCACCATTCACCAGCCGAAAGATTCGCTGGGTGAAACGGCCTTCAACATGCTGCTCGACAGGATCGTCAACAAACGTGAAGAGTCGCAGTCCATTGAGGTCCACCCGCGCCTGATTGAACGCCGTTCCGTTGCGGATGGTCCGTTCCGCGACTACCGTCGCTAATCCCTTTACGGGGCCAGCTATGCTGGCTCCCGTAACCATTCCCGGTTTAGCGTTTCGCTGTCGCCCAGATAATCCAGCAGCCAGGCCATCGCTGGCGAGACATCATTTTGCTGCCAGGTCAGGCAACATGCCGCATCCGGGAACGGATTCTCAAGCGTCAGCGCCACCCACTCTCCGGTATCGATGCGCGGACGCGCAAAATGAACGGGCACCATCGCGACGCACAGCCCGGCGCTGAGGCACGTCGCCGACGATTCCCAGTCAGGCGCCACCACCCGCCGCTGGTTGTCCAGCAGCCAGGTGATACGCTTGGGCAATGAACGGGAGGTATCCTCCAGCACCAGCGACGGCCAGTTGCGCAACGTATCGTCGCTCAGTGGCCCTTCCATCGCCGCCAGCGGGTGATCGCGTGCCACCACGCATTTCCAGCTCAGCATCCCCATATCGCGGAAGGCGTAACGTCCCCCGACCGGGATCGCCTGCGTGGCGCCAATCGCCATCTCCACCCTGCCGTCCGCCAGCGCGTCCCATACGCCGTTGAACACCTCCTGGGAGACCCGCAGCTCGACGTCAGAAAAATGGCGATAGAAATCGACGATCATTTGCCGGGTGCGCTCGGGCTTCACGATGTTATCCACCGCGATGGAGAGATGTCCCCGCCAGCCGTTGGCGATCTGCTGGCACTGCTCGCGGGTGATCTGCATTTTTTTGATAACAGAACGCCCTTCCTTCAAAAACCACGCGCCTGCGGGCGTCAATTCCACGTCGCGATGCCGCCGTTCAAACAGCGGAACCGCCAGCCACTCCTCCAGCTGACGCACCGTGTAGCTGATTGCCGAAGGGACGCGGTGCAGCTCCTGCGCCGCACCGCTAAAGCTGCCGTTGCGCGCGACAGCATCGACCACTTCAAGAGAATAATCTGACCACATTTTCTGCCTGCAAAAAATTTGAATGCACCCGCCAAATATTAGCGTTTCACAAGCCGCTTTGCACTCCCTACACTCTGCGCCAACGTACACCTGCCTCCTCAGGAGAATAGAAGAATGCAACCCAGGAAAGGATTTTTAGTCTGGCTCGGCGGCTTAAGCGTGCTGGGCTTTTTGGCCACCGACATGTACCTGCCGGCGTTTGCCGCGATGCAGGAAGATCTGCAAACCCCTGCTGCGGCCATCAGCGCCAGCCTGAGCTTATTCCTCGCCGGTTTTGCTTTCGCCCAGCTGCTGTGGGGACCGCTCTCGGATCGCTTTGGCCGTAAACCGGTCCTGCTGCTGGGTCTGGCCATTTTTGCCGTCGGCTGCCTGGGGATGCTGTGGGTGCGTGACGCTACCTGGCTGCTGGTGCTGCGCTTCATTCAGGCCGTGGGCGTCTGTGCCGCGGCGGTGACCTGGCAGGCGCTGGTCACCGACTACTATCCGGCTAACCGTACAAACCGTATTTTCGCGACGATTATGCCGCTGGTGGGACTTTCCCCTGCCCTCGCTCCCCTGCTGGGCAGCTGGATCCTCGCGCATTTCGACTGGCAGGCGATCTTTGCCACGCTGTTTGCCATCACCCTGGTGCTGATGCTGCCGGCGTTCGGCCTCAAGCCCGCGCATAAAAAAGAGGCGCACGCCGACGCGAAGCCGATCACCTTCACCTCCCTGCTGAGCGCGAAAGCGTATCGCGGGAATGTCCTGATCTATGCCGCCTGTTCGGCCAGCTTCTTCGCGTGGCTCACCGGCTCGCCGTTTATTCTGCACGATATGGGCTACAGCCCGGCGGCCATCGGTCTGAGCTATGTTCCGCAGACCATCGCGTTCCTGGTAGGCGGGTACGGCTGCCGCGCGGCGCTGCAAAAATGGGAAGGTCAGCAGATGCTGCCATGGCTGCTGGTGCTCTATGCGCTGAGCGTCATCGGCACCTGGGCCGTCGGGTTTGTTCCGGGCGCAGGTCTGGCTGAAATTTTGATCCCCTTCTGCGTGATGGCCGTGGCGAACGGGGCGATTTACCCCATCGTGGTGGCACAGGCGTTACGTCCGTTCCCGCAGGCGACAGGCCGCGCGGCCGCGCTGCAAAATACCCTGCAGCTGGGTCTGTGCTTCCTGGCAAGCCTGGTGGTCTCCGCGCTTATTGCAACGCCGCTGCTGACCACCACCAGCGTGATGCTGGTCACCGTTGCGCTGGCGGCGATGGGCTATCGCATGCAGTCGGCTGCGCATCGCGAGCAAAATGCGCGGTCGCAGGCGGAAACCTCGCATGCCTGATTGCGCCTGAAATCATGTTACATTTCAGTGATTAGGTTGCTAACAATTTTCTATTGAATCACCAAATTTTGAGGCCTATACTAAATTTGGTTCGATTAAATACGATAAATATTAAGTGTTAACGGGAGCCGGAGTGCTCCCGTTTTACCATGGAAGGCATTTCGGCAAGGGTTATCTCCCTTCCTCTGTTCTACGTCGGATACTAGCCTCGCGGTTTTTACCGTGAGATTTCTCACAAACCAAAAAAGCGTCTACGCTGTTTGAAGGTTCTGATCACATCAGAGTGATGGAGAAGCTATGAGTTCATCGTGTATAGAAGAAGTCAGCGTTCCGGACGACAACTGGTCCCGGATCGTCAGTGAACTGTTAGGTCGAGCAGGCATCACTATCAATGGTTCATCACCATCCGATCCTCAGGTTAAACATCCCGACTTTTTTAAACGTGTATTGCGAGAGGGATCGTTAGGCCTGGGCGAAAGCTACATGGACGGCTGGTGGGAGTGTGAGCGCCTGGATACCTTTTTCGCCAGCGTGCTGCGTGCCGGTCTGGAAAATCAACTCCCTCGCCATCTGAAAGACACCCTGCGCGTCGCCTCTGCCCGACTGTTTAATCTGCAAAATAAAAAACGCGCATGGATCGTCGGTAAAGAGCATTACGATTTGGGCAATGACCTGTTCAGCCGGATGCTGGACCCTTTCATGCAATACTCCTGTGCCTACTGGAAAGACGCGTCAACGCTTGAGGAGGCACAGCAGGCCAAGCTGCGTCTGATCGGCGAAAAACTGCAGCTACAGCCCGGCATGCGCGTGCTGGATATCGGCTGCGGCTGGGGTGGGCTGGCGTATTTTATGGCGAAGCACTATGACGTCAGCGTGGTCGGCGTAACGATTTCAGCGGAACAGCAAAAAATGGCTCGGGAACGCTGCCAGGGCCTCGACGTAGATATCCGCCTGCAGGATTACCGTGACCTGAACGAGCAGTTTGACCGGATCGTTTCCGTCGGCATGTTCGAGCACGTCGGGCCGAAAAACTACGATACCTATTTTGAGATCGTGGATCGTAACTTAAAACCGGACGGCATCTTCCTGCTGCACACCATCGGCTCTAAGCGGACCGACAATAACGTTGACCCGTGGATCAACAAATACATCTTTCCGAATGGCTGTTTACCGTCCGTTCGCCAGATTGCCAACGCCAGCGAGTCCCATTTCGTGATGGAAGACTGGCATAACTTTGGCGCGGATTACGACACCACGCTGATGGCATGGCATGCGCGTTTTCAGGAGGCCTGGCCAGAGATTGCGGACAACTATTCTGAACGATTTAAGCGAATGTTTAGCTATTATCTGAATGCCTGCGCGGGAGCGTTTCGCGCGCGGGATATTCAGCTCTGGCAGGTTGTTTTCAGCCGCGGAATTGAACACGGCCTGCGGGTCGCACGCTAAAAAAATAGCCCCGGTGAACCGGGGCTATTTTTTATTCTTCTTCTACGTTCTTTATTATTGCCGCTTCTTTTGCCGCCAGCACGCGCTCAACCGTATCCACCACCGCCTGGGTTTGCGGATCGATTTCGATATTCACGCGATGCCCCAGCTTTTTCGCACCCAGCGTGGTGCGCTGCAGCGTTTCAGGAATTAAATGCACGCAAAAGCGCGTTGGCGTCACTTCCCCCACCGTCAGGCTAATCCCGTCAATGCCAATAAATCCTTTATAGAGGATGTATTTCATTAATGACGGATCCTGCATTTTAAACCAGATTTGACGGTTATTTTCCGAGGTGACGATTTTCGCTACTTCAGCGGTGGTCATGATGTGCCCCGACATCAGATGGCCGCCAATCTCATCGCTGAACTTCGCTGCTCGTTCAACGTTGACGGTATCGCCCACCGCCAGCTCGCCCAGGTTGGTGATCCGCAGCGTCTCTTTCATTAAATCAAAGCTAATCTGGTTACCGTTAATTTCGGTGACGGTCAGGCAGCAGCCGTTATGGGCAATCGACGCGCCGGTTTCGATGCCCTCAAGCATATATTCCGGCAGCTCTACAACATGCGTACGAAAATTAGGTTTTTCATCAATGGACACCACTTTAGCAGTGCCCTGTACAATACCAGTAAACATGCATACAACTCCTGTTTTTTCCGGACGGTGGTGACACCGTTTAATCCCACCACAATAACAGTTGGAAAAACAGGTTGCCAGCGGAGCGCATTTTCTGGCGATTTTTTCACTAGATAAATAGCTAAAGCCCGCTACAATAGCTGGCACCCCCCTGCTTTTTCTTCTTGCTGCCCGTTTCGGCGGCTTTTTTAGTCTCTCAAATAACTAGAATATAAAGGTGTTCACGTGCAGAAGTACATGAATGAAGCGCGGCAGCTATTGGCACTGGCGATACCCGTGATCGTCGCACAGGTTGCCCAGACCGCAATGGGATTTGTGGATACGGTAATGGCCGGCGGCTACAGCGCCACCGACATGGCGGCCGTCGCCATTGGTACATCAATCTGGCTTCCGGCCATCCTGTTCGGTCACGGTCTGCTGCTCGCGCTGACGCCGGTTATCGCCCAGCTCAATGGTTCGGGGCGTCGCGAACGCATTGCCCATCAGGTCCGCCAGGGGTTCTGGCTGGCCGGATTTGTTTCCGTGCTGATTATGGTGGTGCTCTGGAACGCCGGTCATATCATTCGCGCGATGGATAACATCGATCCGGCCCTGGCTGACAAAGCCGTGGGCTATCTGCGTGCCCTGCTCTGGGGAGCACCGGGCTACCTCTTCTTCCAGGTGGCGCGTAACCAGTGCGAAGGCCTGGCGAAAACCAAGCCCGGGATGGTGATGGGCTTTATCGGTTTGCTGGTTAATATTCCGGTGAACTATGTCTTTATTTACGGTCATTTCGGAATGCCGGAGCTGGGCGGCGTCGGCTGCGGCGTGGCGACGGCCGCCGTTTACTGGGTGATGTTCTTCTCGATGATCGTCTTTGTAAAACGCGCCCGTTCCATGCGCGATATCCGCAACGAGAACAGGTTTAGCACGCCGGACTGGAACATCATGACGCGTCTGGTGCAGCTAGGGCTGCCGATTGCCCTCGCCCTGTTCTTTGAGGTGACCCTGTTTGCCGTCGTTGCCCTGCTGGTGTCACCGCTGGGCATTGTGAACGTCGCAGGCCACCAGATTGCGCTCAACTTCAGCTCTCTGATGTTCGTCCTGCCCATGTCGCTGGCGGCGGCGGTAACGATTCGCGTGGGCTTCCGCCTGGGTCAGGGCTCAACGCTGGATGCGCAAACGGCCGCCCGGACCGGGCTGGGCGTCGGCGTCTGCATGGCGGTCTGTACGGCGCTCTTTACCGTTGCGTTACGCGAGCAAATTGCCCTGCTCTACAACGACAATCCTGAAGTGGTCACGCTGGCTTCGCACCTGATGCTGCTGGCCGCGATTTACCAGATTTCTGACTCCATTCAGGTCATTGGCAGCGGCGTGCTTCGCGGCTATAAAGACACGCGCTCCATCTTCTTTATCACCTTTATCGCCTACTGGGTGTTGGGTCTGCCGTGTGGCTATATCCTGGCCCTGACCGATCTGGTGGTTGAGCGCATGGGGCCTGCCGGGTTCTGGATGGGCTTTATCATCGGCCTGACGTCGGCGGCAATTATGATGATGATGCGCATGCGCTTCCTGCAGCGCCAGCCATCAACGATCATTTTGCAACGCGCTGCACGTTAAATACGCAGTAGCCGCCGCCCGGCGGCTACTTTCTCTTCACTTTGCGCGGTAATACAGCAATCGCGTGAAATCAGAGAGAAAATTGCATTTTCCCTCTTGCCACCTCGATGCTGTGCCGCTAATATTCGTCCCCGTTGTCACCGACAACACGTTGCGTTCATAGCTCAGTTGGTTAGAGCACCACCTTGACATGGTGGGGGTCGTTGGTTCGAGTCCAATTGAACGCACCATTCTGCGTCCGTAGCTCAGTTGGTTAGAGCACCACCTTGACATGGTGGGGGTCGGTGGTTCGAGTCCACTCGGACGCACCATTTCAGTCCTGAAATGGTGCAAATCCTCTTCTGATATCCTGAATTTTCCTAATCCTACATTTTTATCACCGTTCTCCTGCTACGCTTTCCTCATGGAAAAAAACAGGAAGACCGTCGATGAAGAAAATCGCCATTATCGGTTCCGGCCCAACAGGGATTTATACCTTTTACGCGCTTCTGAACAACCCGCAGCCGCTTTCCATCTCCGTGTTTGAACAAGCTGATGAAGCGGGCGTAGGCATGCCCTATAACGACGACGATAACTCGCGTCTGATGCTGGCAAATATCGCGAGCATTGAAATCCCGCCCATTTTTATGACCTATCTCGACTGGCTCAAGGGCCAGAGCGACGCCCATCTGGCGCGCTTTAAGGTTGATAAAGCCAGCCTGCACGACCGGCAGTTTCTGCCCCGGCTCCTGCTGGGCGAGTATTTCCGCGACAGCTTCCGGTCTATCGTAAAAGAGGCGAAAAAGCGGGGATTTCAGGTTGATGTTCATGAATCCGCCCGGGTCACCGATATCGCACCCGCGAAAGAAGGCGTCACGCTTTCCGTCAACGACGGCGCCTTTCCTGAACGCTTCGACCTGGCGGTGGTGGCTACCGGTCACGTCTGGCCAGAGGAGGAGGAGGCCACGCGCACGTTCTTCCCAAGCCCCTGGTCCGGCCTGATGGATGCCAGCATTCCTGCCTGCCGGGTCGGTATTATGGGCACATCGCTGAGCGGTCTCGACGCGGCCATGGCGGTCGTGATGCAGCACGGTGCCTTCCGCGACGATAGGTTCGTGCTGGATAAAGGCAGCGAGGCGCTGAAGATTGTCCTGATGTCCCGGACGGGCATTCTGCCGGAAGCCGATTTTTACTGCCCTATCCCTTATGAGCCGCTGTCGGTGTTGACCGAACGCGTGGCTGAAGGCGAGATTTCCAAAGGATCGGATGGCCTGCTCGACCGCATCTTCACCCTGATGGTCAAAGAGCTGCAGCTCGCCGACCCGACGTGGTGCGAGAAAATTTCGCTGCATACGCTAAATGCGGACAGCATTCGCGAGGCCTGGTTTGAGGATCGTAAACGGCACGGCCCCTTTAGCTGGGCAGAAGATAACCTGAAAGAGGTGGAAAAAAATAAGCGCGAGCGCCGCACCGTGGCCTGGCGCTATACCGTGCTTCGGCTGCATGAGGTGGTTCAGGCGATCGTCCCCCATCTCAACGAGCGAGACGCTAAACGCTTCAAACAAGGGCTGGCGCGGGTATTTATCGATAACTACGCGGCGATCCCTCCGCAGTCGATCCGCAGGCTGCTCGCGCTTCGTGAAGCCGGCATCATTAGCGTAGCGGCGCTCGGTGAGGATTACACGCTGGATATTGGCAGCGATCGAACGGTTATCACCACAAAAGAGACCGTTTACCGTTTCGACGTTTTTATTGACGCGCGCGGGCAAAAGCCGCTCAAAACGAAAGATCTGCCCTTTCCAACGCTGCGAAAACAGCTGGAAGCCACGGGCGAAGAGATACCCGACATCGGCGAAGATTACACCCTGAACGCGCCTGACGCCGTACGCGGCCGCATTGCCTTCGGCGCAATACCGTGGCTGATGCACGATCGTCCCTTCGTACAGGGGCTGGCGGAGTGTGCGGAAATTGCGAAAGCCATGGCGAAGGCGGCGGAAAGACCCGCGTCGGGATCGCGGCGGAGATTACCGTATATTGAGGACTGACAGGGCTTCCATGCCCTGCTGTTGCGGATTACTCGAAGAACACTTCCGGGTTTTCAGACAGCGAAACGAAGGTTTTCGTGCCTTTATCCAGCGCAAGGATTTCGCCGCTTTCAATGTCGTACACCCAGCCGTGCAGGCGGATGGAATTATTACGCAGGCCCACCGCAACGGACGGATGGGTCTTAATGTTGCTCAACTGCGCAAACACGTTCTCCTGCACCATCGCGTTGACCTTATCGATCGGCTTATCCCAGGTTTTCTTTTCCACCACGGCCTTCGCCGCGTCGGAATAGCGCAGCCAGTGTGACACGGCCGGCATTGGCTCCAGGTTGGCGTTATCGGCAATCGCCTTCATCGCCCCGCAGTTGGAGTGACCGCAAATCACGATATCCGTCACGCCCAGCGCCACAACGGCGTATTCGATGGTAGCGGACACGCCGCCTGGCTCCGGCCCAAACGGCGGCACAATGTTGCCAGCATTACGAATGACAAAGAGTTGTCCCGGCTCTTGCTGGGTGACCAGTTCCGGGACCAGACGGCTGTCGGAGCATGAGATGAACAGCGCTTTGGGATTCTGGCTGGACGCTAAACTGCGGAAGAGCTCTTTACGTTGCGGGAAAATCTCTTTTTGAAAGCTGAGAAAACCTTCAATGATATGTTGCATAGCAATGTCTCTTTTATCTGTTTTAGTTTAGGTATGATCAAGATCACACTCGTAAAGTTTACCCACCGCGCTTCACTTCAGACAAGCAATATATTTCTGGCCCGACCGCTGGACAATCTCGTCCGCGCTGGCGAGGATGTTTTGCCCTTCGAACGCGCCGTAAAGACGTTGAAACGTTCTGCCTTCCAGATGACGCACGACCGACGCCACGGCGCGGGCCGGTAGCGGGAGATAGTTCGGGTAGCTCCACATAAACGACACGGCGTCTTTACCCGGCGTGACCTGCAAAATATCGCCCACCAGCAATACTCCGCCCTCCTCCTGCCAGTGCAGCACCGTTCCACCGGCAAAATGCCCGCCCAGACGCAGCAGGGTGACCGACGGGAAAATCTCCAGCGCATCCCCCTCCCAGAAGTGAATGGCCGGACTGTCGCGCATGACCCACTCTCTGTCGCTGGCGTGCAGGTACACCGGCGCATCAAACGCCGCAGCCCACGCCTGCATCGTGGTGTAGTAGTGAGGATGTGAAATTGCTATCGCGCTGATGCCGCCGAGGGCGGCGATGAGCGTTTTAGTTGCGGGATCGAGGTTGGCGATGCAGTCCCAGAGAATATTGCCGTGGGGCGTTTGCAGAAGCAGCGCCCGCTGGTTAATCGCAAAAGCAGGGACCGTTTTAATCGCGAACAGCCGCGGCTCCAGCTGCTGCCATTTGTTGCTATGCGTGGCGGTGAGCGCGTCGAGATCGGTCCACGCCTGGCCCGTGGCGGGAACATACTGGCGTTCATCTTCGCAAATGGGACATCTGTCCGGCTGGGCATCGTAGGCGGTTCCGCAGGTTTTACAGAGGGTAATCATGTGCTCTCCTCAGCGATAAAGCACTGAGTATGGCAGGGATTATCCTTATGTGCTGCGAGGTTCATTGCTGGCTTTTTTTACCCTATACTGTGCCAGTATCAAAAACTGAACAGAGCAGGTGCCACATGGAAATTGATCTCGATAACTTAGTCTTTAGCGGTCTGGATGAAGCCGAAGAACGTAATGCGGAACGTCTGGATGATGCAGACAAGAAAGCGCAGGCGATTGTCGCCGACGATGACTGCGGTGATGCCTGCAAGATCTGATAAAAAAAGCACCGGTCAGCCGGTGCTTTTTTTTGGCACTCAACGGAGCGCTACAGTTCAGGCGTCTTTTTAAACCCCGTTAACATCAATACCAGGCTTTGGGCCGAAGAAGCCGGTTCAAACTGGTAATGGTTTCCCTGGCGGTCGCCGCCGATATACCACGAGATTTCGGTTTTCCCTTCAGCCAGCGCCTTGCGCACGGCCTTGTCGACATCCACCATTCTGTACTCTTTGGAATGATTGAGATACAGCACGGCATCGGATTTATAGCTACACGCCGGGCGGTCAGTCCAGCTCACCGTTGCAGGGTCCCAGTCGCTGCTGGCCGGATAGAAGAAGATCTGATCGGCCCCGTCAGTTTCTACCTTACCGCCGTAAATGCGAACGCGATATTTAAACAGAGAAGGATCCTGCCCCGCGGGCAGCGGCGGGATCGTAAACTTCACCAGCGAGAGGGTCTCACTGTTTTGGGTTCGGCCTCCGTTCTGCCAGTTATCCTGCACCAGCAATACCTGCGGCTGAGGTTGGGAGAGCCCCGGCTCAAGGCTGCTTAGCCAGACGTTTGCCTGCGCTTTTGAATAGGCATAGGGCACGGTCGTGCCACAGTCCAGTCCGCGATTCATACAGAGCTCGGTCATAAAGCGCGCGCCCTCATCCGTCCAGCCGTTCATAAAATCAGCATGAGCGGTGTAAAGACTTCCCCAGCGCTCTTCGCGCTCGTTGCCATGCATAATCGGGTCGAGGGAAAGCTCGGCTTTGCCGGTATCGAGAGAAGTGATGGTCGGAAGCACATAGGCGATGTTCATGTTCACGGTTGGAATTTTTACCGGAAACGCCGTCGGGCATTGCCCTTTCGTATCGTATGTCGCGTTGGCAATGCCGTGAGCGGGTTTGAGATTCACGCCATCCCAGCAGTTGGGGAACTGAATACCGATATTAAACTGCACGGCGTCTCCCGCCTTTCGTAACCCGCAAACCTCCCCCGTTTTGGTTGTGTAACCTTTGCCGTTAGCACACAGGAAAGTGATGTGCGGATTGGGCGCAGAGCCGTGGTGATCTCCCGCCAGCAGCGAGAGCCCCGCCGGGAAAGGCTGCAGCGGCCAGGATTCCACATTCGAAGCCTGATAGTAGGTTTTCTGATACGCAGGTTTTACGATCGTGCCGTCAGGCAGCCGCAGCGAAGGTGCCCAGTATGCCGAGCTATCCGCTTTGTTATCGCAGGTGGTGTCTTCCCGCTTGCGCAGGGTTTCCCGGGACGAGCCGGCATCGGTGCGCGTATTGCCGAAGAAGTCATGCAGCATGGCCTCATTGGGCCTGCCAAACATCATGATGGCATCATCGCCAAGCGTATGGGAGTAGCCGCAGACAACATGAGCCTGTGGCCCAGCGTGTGCCGCATGCATTGCGAGAAGTAGCGCAGGGGCTGAAAGCGCCGTTGTTAACGTGGTCCGTTTCATTATTATCTCCATTAATGAAAGGACCTATAGGTAACAAACAACGGGTTAATTAACCGAATGATTCACCGGGTACTTTTCCGCTCATTGTGGCTTTACATACGTCACGCACAGCTCATTCCAGTACATTTCGCGCGTGCGGCGCAGTTCAGCGTGACGTTTTATCATGGAACCACTCCGGGTCAATGTTCGCAACGTCCACGCCATACAGGCTGGCGACGGGCAGGATTGACTCAAGAACACGTTGCGCGCTGTTCTCCGCATTCACTGGTCGGCTCGCAAAAAACCGCCGTAACGTGCTGATCCATTTTTTCATCGTCTTACCCTCTCTCGCCGTATCTGACCTCAGTTAAACACCCAAACGTCGCGCGGGGGAAATACCAAAATCCACTGTCGATGTGCAGGATCTGCAAATAGCGCCCTGTCCCTTTTTACTCTTCATTAACACCTTGTTCACTAATGCTTTTTTTCTCATAGCAAAGAACGATTTCTTATTTGGCGATAGCTTTCCCTTATGGGAGCGTAGCGGGGAAAAACAAAAACAACGGGATGGCGTATGACTATGGCAGCAAAAATGAAAGGGTTTAACAAACGGGCACTGGTTCTGGGATTGCTGGCGGCGGGCAGCCTGCTTTCAGCACAGGCGCAGGCCGATCGGCTGGCGGATATCAAGGCCGCAGGGGTAGTGAAAGTGGCCACCTTTGACGCCAACCCGCCGTTTGGCTCGATTGATGCTAAAACGCATGAAATCGTGGGTTACGACGTGGACTTTGCCAGGGCGCTGGCCAAATCGCTCGGCGTGAAGCTTGAGCTGGTTGCCACCAATCCGGCCAACCGTATTCCTCTTCTGCAGTCCGGGAAAGCCGATCTGATCGTGGCGGATATCACCATCACCCCGGAACGCGCACAGGTGATTGATTTCTCAACGCCTTACTTTGTGACCGGCCAGCAGTTCCTGGTGCCGGCGAAATCACCGGATAAGCTTGATGACTATAGCCGGGCGCGCATTGGCGCGGTCAAAGGCACGACGGGCGAACAGTCGCTGCACCAGCGTTTCCCGCAGTCACGCGTGCTCTCATATGACGATATTCCGCTGGCGCTGACGGCACTGCGCAACGGTAACGTACAGGCTATCACCCAGGACAGCACCATTCTGGCGGGTCTGCTGGCGCAGGCGCCGGACAAAGCGAACTTCAAAATCCTGCCCGACCTGCTCAGTAAAGAAGAGATTGGCGTGGGGGTGAAAAAAGGGGAAACCGCGCTGCTGAAGGCCGTCAACGACGAGCTGATTAATCTCGAGAAGAGCGGTCAGGCGGCCAAAATATACGACGTCTGGTTTGGTCCAGGCACCCCAGCCCCCCAGCCTCGCGCCTTTAAAATAGAAGCCAGATAATATGCTCTCAGGTTTATTTTCACACTCCGCGGCCGGTGCCGCGGATTTTTCACATCTGGAACAGGCCAGCGTGGAGTTTCGTCATGTGGAGAAACGCTACGGCGACCATCAGGTTTTAAACGACATTAATCTCACCATCACGCCGGGTGAAGTGGTTGCCATCCTCGGCCCGTCAGGATCCGGAAAATCCACCCTGATCCGCCTTATCAACCAGCTTGAAACCCTGAGCGGCGGGGAGATCCTGGTCGACAACAAGCCAACCGGAACGCTTTCCGGGACCGGGCTGCGCCAGCTGCGCAGCCGCGTGGGGTTTGTATTCCAGCAGTTCAATCTTTACGCCCATCTCACCGCCAGCCAGAACATCACCCTGGCCCTGGAGCACGTTCACGGCTGGAAGCCGCAGCCCGCCCACGAGCGCGCGCTGGCCCTGCTGGAGAAGGTCGGGATGCTGGAAAAAGCCCACCATTTCCCGGCAGAGCTTTCCGGTGGACAACAGCAGCGCGTGGCGATTGCCCGCGCCCTCGCCTCTTCACCGCAAATTATTCTGTTCGATGAACCCACCTCCGCGCTGGATCCGGAGATGATTGGTGAAGTGCTGTACGTAATGAAAGCCCTCGCCCACAGCGGGATCACCATGATTGTCGTGACCCACGAGATGCAGTTTGCCCGGGAAATTGCCGACCGGATTGTCTTTATCGACGGCGGGCAAATTCTGGAAACCGCGCCACCGGCGCAGTTTTTCAGTCAGCCATCGCATCCGCGCGCGCAGCGGTTCCTGCAAAAGGTGCTCGACCCGCTGCATCAGGAGCATCCGTAATGCCCGCGCTCGACTGGCAGGGGGTACTGACCGGACAGCCTCTGCAGTGGATCCTCTCCGGATTTCTCACCACCCTGTGGGTCACGCTTGCCGGGATAATGCTGGCCAGCCTGCTCGCCCTGCTCTTTATGCTTCTGCGCCTTTCCGGCGGACGACTCGGGAACGCGGTCGTCAGCGGCTGGGTGTCGCTGTTTCGCAATACGCCGCTGCTGGTGCAACTTCTGTTCTGGTATTTTGCCGCCTGGAACGGGCTGCCGCAGGCGTTTCGCGACGCGGTCAACGCGGATCACAGCTGGTCCATTTTGCCCGGTGACGTCTGGTGGTTTACGCCCGAATTTTTATGTTCTGCCTGGGGCCTGGGCGTGTTTACCTCGGCGTTTTTAATCGAAGAGGTGGAATCGGGGTTACGCTCCGTGCCTGCCGGACAGCGGGAGGCGGCGCTGGCCCAGGGATTCTCCGCGTGGCGTCTGTTTCGTTACATCCTGCTGCCGCAGGGCCTGGCCAACGCCTGGCAGCCGGTTGTGGGGCAGTACCTCAATCTGATGAAGCTCTCCTCGCTCGCCAGCGGAATTGGCTTTGCCGAGCTGACCTATCAGGTCAGGCAGATTGAGAGCTATAACGCGCACGCGCTGGAGGCCTTTACCGTCGGTACCGCTCTCTACCTGCTGACCGGCCTGGTCATGGGGATGGTGCTGGTTCGCACTGGACCTCAGGCGAAACGTCAGCGTCCAAACGTCGCCACCTCAGGGAGTGAAAAACATGATTGCCGGACTTAACGTCATCACCGATAACCTCGATTATCTGCTGTGGGGGCGCGCGGCGGCCGGTGAACCGGGAGGCGTATTGCTCTCGTTAATGATGGCGGCCGGGGCCGCCGTCATCGCGCTGCCCGGCGGGATAGTGCTCGCGTGTCTGGCCTGGCGCTTTACCGGGCTTGTGCGAAAGGCCCTCTTTATGTGGGCTGAGCTGATTCGCGGGATCCCGCTCATCTTCGTGATTTTCTGGATGTGGTATCTCCTGCCGCTGATGGCCGGAGGCGATCTGCCGGGGGCGCTGACCGTCACGCTGGCGCTGGCCTGGTTTACCGCGGCAACCGTGATGCACTCGGTGCTGGCCGGGCTTAACGCGCTGCCGTCCGGGCAGTACGAGGCGGCGCTGTCTCAGGGGTTCAGCACCCGGCAAATCCTCCTGCGCGTGCTGCTGCCGCAGGCGCTGAGGAATATTCTGCCGTCTCTGGTGGGAATTTTTATCAGCCTGCTGAAGGATACGTCGCTGGCGTTTATCGTCAACGTGCCGGAACTGACCACGGTGGCAGGACAGGTCAACAACCGGGTGCAAATCTACCCGGCGGCCATTTTTATCTTTACGGGCGTGGTCTACTACCTGCTCTGCTGCTCGCTTGAGCGGCTTGCGAAGCGCTGGCGCCTTACCCGGCCAGCGCTTTAACCACCGTTTCCATCGCCTCGGTTGTCAATGCACTGCGCTTAACGCGCTGGTTCGCCAGCGCGGTGCGCAGGACGCCGGCGATGACAATATGCTTTGGCTCCTGCCCTAAATCACGCATCTCAAGCACCACCTTTCCGACCACCCGGCACATCTCCTGGTACAGCGCTTCATCTTTGGTCACGTTACCCATCGTCATCACTCCATTGCCTGTTAAACGTTGAGCTTAAATGATTCTCCTGCCGGATACAAAAAAGAAGCCCGGCGAGAGACTCGCCGGGCTTCATCTTTAAAATCAGTAAATTAGTTGTTTACCGGAATGACAGCGCCTTTGTACTTGGTGCGGATCCAGTCCTGAATCTCTTTCGAGTGCAGCACGTTCACCAGCGCGACGATATCTTTCTTCTTCTCGTCACCGCGATGCACGGTAATGATGTTGGCGTACGGGTTATTTTCACCGCTCTCTACCGCAATCGGGTCGTGAACCGGATCCAGACCGGCGTCAATCGCGTAGTTGGCGTTAATCACCACCGCGGCACCTTCATCGTTGTTATACATCTGCGGCAGCAGGGACGCCTCCACGTTAGGCGTGAACTGCAGCTTTTTCGGGTTCTCGACGATGTCGCTGATGCGCGCGGTCACTTTATCAATGCCCGGCTTCAGCTTGATCACGCCCTCTTTCTCGAAGATGGAGAGAATGCGCCCCTCTTCAGAAACCGCGTCACGCATGATGATCTTGCCACCTTCCGGCAGGTCCTTCAGCGACTTGTATTTTTTAGAGTAGATGCCGATAGGCTCAATGTGGATCGCGCCCGCGCTGACGAAATCGTAGTCCTTATCGCCCGCATGATCCTTCAGCACGCTGTTCAGGTAAGGAATGTGCTGGAAATAGTTCGCGTCGATGTCACGACCCGCCAGGGCGGTGTTCGGCAGAATGTAGTCCTGGAACGGTTTAATCTCCAGGTCGATACCCTGCTTCGCCAGAATCGGCTTTGCCTGCTCCAGAATTTCGGCGTGCGGCGTGTTGGATGCGCCCACGGTCAGGGTGTCGGCCCAGGAGGCGAAGCTCAGGGCGCTCAGGGTTGCGGCGGCGATCAGCGTCAGCGTTTTTTTCATGATGGGTTCCTGTATGTTTTTAGAGATTATCTTTTGTCTAACAATGAAGTAATGACATCGCCGCAGAACTGGATAATGAAAACGATGATCAGAATGGTCACCGTTGCCACCAGCGTGACGTCACCATGGTTGCGCTGGAATCCTTCCAGATAAGCCAGATTTCCCAAACCACCGGCGCCAATCACCCCCGCCATGGCGCTGTAGCTCACCAGCGCAATTAGCGTCACCGTAATACCCGATACCAGTGCAGGTGATGATTCCGGCAGCAAAACCCGAAACACGAGCGTGCTGAGCCGTGCGCCCATCGAGCGCGTCGCTTCTATCACGCCTTTATCCACTTCACGCAGGGCGATTTCCACCAGGCGTGCGTAGAACGGTGCGGCACCGACAATCAGCGCCGGCAGCGCCGCGTTGGCGCCAAGAATGGTGCCGACAACGGTCTTGGTAAACGGGATCAGCAGAACGATCAGAATGATGAACGGAATTGAGCGGAACACGTTCACCACGATCGACATGACGCTATACACCGTGCGGTTGTGGAACAGCCCGCCGCGCGCGGTTAAAAACAGCGTCAAACCCAGCACGATGCCCAGCACAAAGGTCGCTACGCCGGAAAGCGCGGTCATGTACAGCGTCTCCAGCGTCGCCGCCCAGAGCTGATCCCACTTGAGGTGCGGAAAGAGATTCTCAGCCATGTTTAATTACCTCGCCTTCAATATCGCTGTGCTGCAGGTCGGCGAGGATATTGTTCAGTTGTTCATCGGATGCCGCGACGTGCACCCAGAGTTGCCCGAAAACGCCGTGGGCGGTTTGCGTCATTTTCCCGTGCAGGATGTTAAACGGCAGGCCGTAGCGCAGGGTCAGTTCACCCACGATCGGCTTATGCGTGCTGTGCCCGGTAAAGGTCAGTCGGATGACCGTACCCTCCAGATCGTTTGCCAGTTCGGTATTGAAGGTTTCCTCCTCGGCGTACTGGCTTACCTGGCGGACAAACTGCTGCGTAATCGGCTGCTGCGGATGGGTAAAGACGCTCAGCACGTCGCCCTCCTCCACGACTTTACCGTTCTCCATTACCGCCACGCGGTCGCAGATCTTGCGCACCACGTGCATCTCGTGGGTGATCAGCACGATGGTCAGGTTGAAACGACGGTTGATATCCAGCAGCAGATCGAGGATCTGATCGGTGGTCTGCGGGTCGAGCGCGGACGTGGCTTCATCGCAGAGCAGCACGTCAGGGTTGTTCGCCAGGGCACGGGCAATACCCACGCGCTGCTTTTGTCCGCCGCTCAGCTGCGACGGATAGGCATGCTCACGCCCCTTCAGGCCAACCAGCTCCACCAGCTCCGCAACGCGGGCGGCGATTTTTGCTTTCGGCACGCCGGCAATCTGCATAGAGAACGCAATGTTTTCGCGCACCGTGCGCGACCACAGCAGGTTGAAGTGCTGAAACACCATGCTGATCTTCAGGCGGGCCTGACGCAGCGCTTCACCCTTTGCCGCCGAAATGTCCTGTCCGTTAACGGTGACGCTGCCGGTGCTGGGTTTTTCCAGACCGTTGAGCAGACGAATCAGCGTGCTTTTACCTGCCCCGCTGTAGCCGATAATTCCGTAAATCTGTCCCTGTGCTATCGTCAAATTGACGTTATCAACGGCAGTGAGTGCCACCTTTCCGTTGTCAAAAACCTTCGAAATATTGCTCAGTACAATCATTCTTATTCGTTATCCGTGCCGCCGTGGCGGTTTAGAAGTATGGATGTCCAAACGAGTGTAAACAGGCGTTATCAGCTTTTAAATGAACAAAAAAGAATGTGTTATAACTTTGGGGAATAAACGCGGATTTACATGGGGGGAAAGCATTTAGACCAATTTCAGCAATGATTATCTGCCGACTGCATATCTGCCGGATGACGCGCGCGAAAAACGGTCGTTTTTGCAGCATTTTATGCCAATATAGCCATCCTCACATCCAGACAACTTTACGTCTTGCTGTCCTGACGTCCAGAAATAGCATTTATATTCCTTTCTGTTCTAAACTGCAGTGAATGGTTCTTTATTGCCAAAATTTCACCGCCCTATCATCTCGTCATGACATCCAGAAGGGAAAACATCATGACGATTTATCACTCCGTCACCGAACTGATTGGCCGTACCCCGCTTATCCAGCTGCATAAGCTTGATACCGGTCCCTGCTCGCTGTTTCTGAAGCTGGAAAACCAAAATCCGGGCGGTTCGATTAAGGATCGCGTTGCGCTGTCGATGATCAACGAAGCGGAGCGCACCGGCCAGCTGCAGCCTGGCGGCACGATTATTGAGGCCACGGCGGGGAATACCGGCCTCGGTCTGGCCCTGATCGCCGCCCAGAAGGGCTACTCGCTGCTCCTGGTGGTGCCGGACAAAATGAGCCGCGAGAAGATTTTCCACCTGCGCGCGCTGGGTGCCCAGGTGGTGCTGACCCGCTCCGACGTTAACAAGGGCCATCCTGCCTATTATCAGGATTACGCCCGGCGTCTGGCGAACGAACTGCCCGGCGCGTTTTACATCGACCAGTTCAACAACGACGCCAACCCGCTGGCGCACCGCACCACCACGGCGCCGGAACTGTACGAGCAGCTTGAGGGCAAGATTGACGCCATCGTGGTCGGCGTCGGCTCAGGCGGTACGCTGGGCGGCCTGCAGGCGTGGTTCGCCGAGCACTCTCCGCAAACGGAGTTTGTGCTGGCTGACCCGGCCGGATCGGTGTTGGCCGACCAGGTAGAGACCGGGCGCTATCGCGATGCGGGCGCCTGGCTGGTTGAGGGAATTGGCGAAGACTTTATTCCTCCGCTGGCCCACATTGAAGGGGTGAGTCGCGCCTGGCGCATCACCGACCGCGAGGCCTTCGCCACCGCGCGCGATCTGCTGAAAACGGAAGGCATTCTGGCGGGCTCGTCGAGCGGTACGCTGCTGGCGGCCGCGCTGAAGTATTGCCAGGCGCAGACCGCGCCGAAGCGCGTGGTGACCTTCGCCTGCGACAGCGGGAATAAATATCTCTCGAAGATGTTCAACGATGACTGGATGCGCCAGCAGGGGCTCATCACGCGCCCTCAGGCCGGCGATCTCTCCGACTACATTGCCCTGCGCCACGATGAAGGTGCCACCGTCACCGCCGCCCCGGACGACACGCTCTCAACCGTCCTGGCGCGCATGCGCCTGTACGACATCTCCCAGCTGCCGGTGCTGGAGAACGGCAAGGTAGTGGGCATTGTCGACGAGTGGGATCTCCTGCGGCACATCGGCGGCGACGGCGATCGCTTCGCGCTCCCGGTGACGGCAGCCATGACGCGTCAGGTCGAATTTCTTGATAAACGTGCCCCGGAAAGCGCCCTGCACGCCATCTTCGACCGCGGCCTGGTGGCCGTGATTAATGACAACGACCGTTTTCTCGGTCTGATTACGCGCAGCGACGTTCTGACCGCCTGGCGCAACCGTCTTCAGCAATAAAGGAACAGATGATGAAAAACCTGGCCACCCTGAGCGTACACAGCGGCGAGTTCAACGACCAGCACGGCGCCGTCATGCCCCCGATCTACGCTACTTCGACGTTTGCGCAACCGTCGCCCGGCGAGCATACCGGCTATGAGTATTCCCGCAGCGGCAACCCGACCCGCCACGCGCTGGAAACCGCCATCGCCCAACTGGAGGGCGGCACGCGCGGCTACGCCTTTGCCTCCGGGCTCGCGGCCATCTCAACGGTGCTTGAGCTGCTGGACAAAGACAGCCATATCGTCGCCATTGATGACGTTTACGGCGGGACGTATCGCCTGATTGAAAACGTGCGCAAGCGCAGCGCCGGCCTGCAGGTCAGCTGGGTTAAGCCGGACGATTTAGCGGGGCTTGAGGCCGCCATCCGCCCGGATACCCGTATGGTATGGGTAGAAACGCCAACCAACCCGCTGCTGAAGCTGGCGGACCTGGCGGCCATCGCGGCGATCGCCCGCCGTCATAACGTCATCAGCGTGGCGGATAACACCTTCGCGTCGCCGGCGATCCACCGTCCGCTGGCGTCCGGTTTCGATATCGTGGTGCACTCCGCCACCAAATACCTGAACGGCCACTCTGACGTGGTGGCCGGGCTGGCGATTGTCGGAGATAACCCCGCGCTGGCGGAGAAGCTCGGCTATCTGCAGAACGCGGTGGGCGGCGTTTTGGATCCGTTCAGCAGCTTTCTGACCCTGCGCGGTATTCGCACGCTGGCGTTGCGGGTAGAAAAGCACAGCAGCAACGCGCTGACGATTGCGCAATGGCTGGATCGGCATCCTCTGGTCGAAAAGGTGTTCTATCCCGGCCTGGAATCGCATCCGCAGTATCAGCTTGCCCGCACGCAGATGGCGCTCCCCGGTGGGATGATTTCCGTGGTGGTCAAAGGCGATGCGCAACGCGCCACGGAGGTGATCCGCAGCCTGAAGTTGTTCACCCTCGCGGAAAGCCTGGGCGGCGTGGAAAGTCTGGTGAGCCAGCCCTACAGCATGACGCACGCCTCGATTCCGCTGGAGCAACGGCTGGCAAACGGCATTGTGCCGCAGCTGATCCGTCTTTCAGTGGGGATTGAAGATCCCAAAGACCTGATTGCCGATCTCAGTCAGGCGCTGCAAAAATAAGCAATATGCGGCAGGTCAATCCCCTGCCGCCATAAGTTGTCATCATGGCTTAACGCCTTGATAACAATATTATGTGAAACTGCACAGATTATTTCTGAAACACCGTTTCCATTTTCCTTTTATCTTAAAATCAGCGTATAATGCGCGCCAAATCCCTGGTGAATGGTTTCAGCGCTTGGAATACAAAAAACAACGTACAACTTCTCCTCTCCTTCGTTGGGCTGTCACTCAGGCACACTTTCTTCTGCACGCTCATTTGATGTCTCCTATCCTTAGTGCGTGTCATATACTCTTTTGCAACACAGGTTTGACTCTGCGGCGGTGCGCCCCCGGAGCGAGATTTCCATATCCTTCCCAACTTAAAGACTAAGACTGTCATGAAAAAGACGAAAATTGTTTGTACTATCGGCCCGAAAACCGAATCTGAAGAGATGCTGAGCAAAATGCTGGACGCCGGCATGAACGTGATGCGTCTGAACTTCTCCCATGGCGATTACGCTGAACACGGCCAGCGCATCCAGAACTTGCGCAACGTGATGAGCAAGACCGGTAAAAAAGCCGCCATCCTGCTGGACACCAAAGGTCCTGAAATCCGTACCATCAAGCTGGAAGGCGGCAACGACGTCTCTCTGAAAGCGGGCCAGACGTTCACCTTCACCACGGATAAATCCGTTGTGGGTAACAGCGAAATCGTTGCCGTGACCTACGAAGGCTTCACCAGCGATCTGTCCGTCGGCAACACCGTGCTGGTCGACGATGGTCTGATCGGTATGGAAGTCACCGCTATCGAAGGCAATAAAGTTATCTGTAAAGTGCTGAACAACGGCGACCTGGGCGAAAACAAAGGCGTTAACCTGCCGGGCGTTTCTATCGCGCTGCCAGCACTGGCTGAAAAAGACAAACAGGACCTGATCTTCGGTTGCGAACAGGGCGTTGACTTCGTTGCAGCGTCCTTCATCCGTAAGCGTTCCGACGTGGTTGAGATCCGTGAGCACCTGAAAGCGCACGGCGGCGAGAAGATCCAGATCATCTCCAAAATCGAAAACCAGGAAGGCCTGAACAACTTCGACGAAATCCTCGAAGCGTCTGACGGCATCATGGTAGCCCGTGGCGACCTGGGCGTTGAAATCCCGGTTGAAGAAGTGATCTTCGCGCAGAAGATGATGATCGAGAAATGCGTTCGCGCGCGTAAGGTGGTTATCACCGCCACGCAGATGCTGGACTCAATGATCAAAAACCCACGCCCAACCCGCGCAGAAGCAGGCGACGTGGCTAACGCCATCCTCGACGGTACCGATGCGGTCATGCTGTCCGGCGAATCTGCTAAAGGGAAATATCCACTGGAAGCGGTCGGCATCATGGCGACCATCTGTGAGCGTACCGACCGCGTGATGACCAGCCGTCTGGACTTCAACAACGACAGCCGCAAGCTGCGTATCACCGAAGCCGTCTGCCGCGGTGCGGTAGAAACTGCTGAGAAACTGGAAGCGCCGCTGATTGTGGTTGCGACTCAGGGCGGTAAATCTGCGCGCGCCGTGCGTAAATACTTCCCGGATGCCACTATCCTGGCCCTGACCACCAACGAAACCACCGCGCGTCAGCTGGTGCTGAGCAAAGGCGTCGTTGCCCACCTGGTCGAAGAGATCGCTTCTACTGACGATTTCTACATTCAGGGTAAAGAGCTGGCGCTGGAAAGCGGCCTGGCGCAGAAAGGCGACGTTGTCGTTATGGTTTCTGGTGCGCTGGTACCAAGCGGAACGACCAATACTGCATCCGTTCACGTGCTGTAATAATTCACGAACGAATTAATTTTGATAAAAAGCGCCCAATGGGCGCTTTTTTTATTCCCGGCATTAGCCAAAGTCATTCAAATTGCAAATCGGGTTTTTCTATTTAATTGCGAATTATCTAAGACGAATCCGATGATAAATACCTTTTTTTACTTATATTTTTGCTCCAAAAGGGTCGATTCGATGCTTCTTTGAGCGAACGATCAAAAATAGGTGAATTCCCATCAAAAAAATATTCTCAACCCAAAAAACTTTGTGTAATACTTGTAACGCTACATGGAGATTAACTCAATCTAGAGGGTATTAATAATGAATCGTACTAAACTGGTACTGGGCGCGGTAATCCTGGGTTCTACTCTGCTGGCTGGTTGCTCCAGCAACGCTAAAATCGATCAGCTGTCTTCTGACGTTCAGACTCTGAACGCTAAAGTTGACCAGCTGAGCAACGACGTGAACGCAATGCGTTCCGACGTTCAGGCTGCTAAAGACGACGCAGCTCGCGCTAACCAGCGTCTGGACAACCAGGCTACTAAATACCGTAAGTAATAGTACCTGTTAATAAAATGGCGCACATTGTGCGCCATTTTTTTTGCCCGCGTCAAACCACTACTGCGTCACCTTCTCCCCTTCCTCTTCCGCGACCGCTGCGGATACCCGGCTGTTCTGCACCGACAACACGCTATTGCTGGCCGACGGACCGCTGCCCGACGACACCAATACCGGGATCCCGGCACGACGTGACAGGGCTTTATCAATCAGCGCCCTATCGCTCCCGGACTGAGAAACAAAGGTCGCGAAGTCTGCGGAATGGGTAATGGGCGAAACCTGCGGATTTTCACCTTCAACCTGCGCCAGCGGGCGGTGAACCTCTATATAGCGTTTACCATCCGGCTCCACGGAAAACTTCACGGGTTCATTGATAATCTGTACCCGCGTGCCCACCCGCACCTGTTCGAACAGGGCCTTAATGTCCGGGGCATTCATCCGCATACAGCCGGAGCTGACGCGCAGGCCGACGCTGTCCGGCGCGCTGGTGCCGTGAATGAGATATTCCCCATTTCCCACGCCTAAACGCAGGGCGAAGCGTCCCAGAGGGTTATTTGGCCCGGCAGGAACCACCGGGGGCAGTTTAATGCCCTGCTCGAGAGAGCGTGCTCTGATGCCCGGCGTGGGCGTCCAGGTAGGGTTAGGGATTTTCTGACTCACGCGCGTGGTCGTCACCGGCGTTTCCAGCCCCAGCTGTCCGATGCCGAGCGGAAAGACCTGAACGATGTTTTCACCCGGCGGGAAGTAGTAAAGCCGAAGCTCTGCGAGATTAACGACAATGCCCTCGCGCGGCGTGTCCGGCAGCAGCATCTGCGACGGGATGGTAATCACGGTACCCGGCGCGGGGTTGACCGGCGCTATCGTATTGTTCGTTTCCAGAATCACCTGCGCCGCCGTATTAAACCGGCGGGCGATGGTCTGCAGCTTATTATCCCCTTCCTGTATCGTGTAGGTTTGATTTTGCCCAATCAGGCGACTGCCTGCGGGCGGCAAGGGATAGTCCATCGCGCAGGCCGAATTAACGGCACCGAGCGAACTGAGGAGTAATAGCGTTATAACAGACGCGCGCTTCATGCTGAGATTCCTTATTCACTGACAGAACGCCAGAAAGCTGAAAAACCAGCGAGGCGGGAACCACCTCGCGAAACAGAATGAATGCTGTTCTGTAAGTCTAGCTAAGGATTGCCGCTTTGGCGCGAATGGCGCGAATCATCGCTTCCAGCCCCTGAGAACGGGACGGCGTGAGGTGCTGGGTCAGGGCCATTTTTTCAAACCACGGCCGAACATCAAACGCGACGATATCCTGCGCCGACATCTGCTGGTAAAGGCTGAAGACGACCGCAATAAGCCCTTTAACAATGGCCGCATCGCTGTCGCCGCGTAATTCGATAGTGCCGTCATCCGACTGCGCCATCACAATCCACACCTGGCTCTGACAGCCCTGAATGCTGTTCGCCGGGCTATGCGCCTCTTCGCCGAGCGGCGGCAGGCGCTGCCCCAGCTCAATGATATAGAGATACTTCTCTTCCCAGTTTGCGCAACGCGAAAAGTTACGCAGCAATTTATCTTTATCCGGCAGTTCCGCCATCGTATGCCTCTCCGTTAGCCCAGCAGCTGGTGGATGCGCTTAAGCCCCGCCACCAGCCTGTCGACCTCTTCCGTTGTGTTGTACATCACCAGCGACGCGCGGCACATGGCCGGTACCTGGTAAAACGCCATCAGCGGCATAGCGCAGTGGTGACCGGTGCGCACGGCCACGCCGTAATTATCGAGGAAACTGCCCACGTCATAGGCGTGATGCTTCCCGAGATTGAACGCAATCACCCCCTGACGATCGGCAGGCCCATAAAGGGTCAAATCCGGCACGCTGGCAAGCTCCGCCAGCGCATAGTGCATCAGCAGCTGTTCGTACTCCTGGATGGCGTCAAGGCCAATTGCAGAGACGTAAGAGACCGCCGCGCCCAGGCCGATAATCCCGCCGGTGTTGGGCGTCCCCGCCTCAAAACGCCACGGTGCGCGGGCATAGGTCGTGCCTTCCGTCAGGCTGACGGTGGCGATCATCGACCCGCCACCTTCCCACGGCGGCATCGCCTGCAGGATATCTTCTTTCACGTACAGCACGCCAATCCCGGTCGGCCCGTAAAGCTTATGGCCTGAGAACACGTAGAAATCGCAGTCCAGCGCCTGGACGTCAACGGCGTGGTGCATCACCGCCTGGGCGCCGTCAATCAGCACCTTCGCGCCAGCCTGATGGGCTTTCTCAACAATCTCTGCCACCGGGTTTTCCGTTCCCAGCACGTTGGACACCTGGGTAACCGCCACCAGCCGCGTGCGGTCATCCAGCAGCGCGTCAAGCTGCTCGAGCTGCAGCGTCCCGTCGACATTCATCGGGATCACACGAAGCTGCGCCCCCACGCGCTCGCAGAGCATCTGCCACGGCACGATGTTGGCGTGGTGCTCCATCTGGGTGATGATGATGTTATCCCCCGCGTGGACCTGCGCGTTGCCCCAGCTGTTGGCAACCAGGTTGATCCCTTCGGTGGTTCCGCGCACGAAGACCAGCTCTTCAGGCGAACGGGCATTGAGGAAAGCGGCCAGCTGCGTGCGCACGTTTTCCATCCGCTGGGTCGCCTCGGCGCTCAGGGTATGGATACCGCGGTGCACGGCGGCGTAGCCGTGGCGATAAAATTCGGCCTCCGCATCCACCACCTGATTCGGCTTCTGGGCGCTGGCCGCGCTGTCCAGATAGGCCAGCGGCAGACCGTTAACTTCACGGGTCAGAACCGGAAAATCTGCCCGTACTTTCTCGACGGGAAAACTCATGCTTCGCCTCCAGGCAGACGCCGACCGATTCGCGCCAGCACCTGCTGTTTTAAGTCACCATCGTGCAGCGCTTCCGTCAGTTCGGCGGCAAACGCATAAATAATCATCTTCTGCGCCGCCTGCTGGTCGATACCGCGGGAACGCAGGTAGAACATCTGCTCGTCGTCGATGCGCCCCACCGTCGCGCCGTGGCTGCACTTCACGTCGTCGGCGTAGATCTCCAGCTGCGGCTTAGTGTCCACTTCCGCCAGGCGCCCCAGCAGCAGATTGTTGTTGGTCATCTGCCCGTCGGTTTTAATGGCGTGCTGCGCCACGTTGATCAGGCCGTTAAACACCGCGCGGCCTCTGTCGCTGACGATGGTTTTATGCAGCTGGCGGCTGTTGCAGTAGCCCTTGTTGTGCTCCAGCCAGGTGCGCGTGTCGCAGACTTCTGACTTGACCGGCATCGCAAGGCTATTAATGCGCAGCGTGGTGTTTTCACCGTTAAGCTGCGTGCTGGTATTGTGGCGCAGCACCGCTCCGCCGAGCAGGAAGCTATGGCTGTACGCGGCGGCATCCTGACCCAGGACAATGTCGTTATGGGCAAAGTGGTGGCTCTGGGCATTCTCAAACGCCAGTTTGACGTGGTGAAGTTGGGCATTAGCGGCAACGTTCATCGTCAGACGCGACCCGGTAAAGTGCCGCGTCTCGTTGAGGCTAACGTAATGTTCGATAACCGTGGCCTCTGCCCCCTCCGCCAGCTCAAGATGGTGGCGATAGTGCGCGGTGTTAATTTCGTCGCCGTCCAGACCCTGGGTGACGTGCATCAGCAGCAGCGGCTTTGCCGGACGCTGGTTTCGCTTCACGCGGATGTGCGTCACCCCGCGGGCCAGGCTCTCGGTCAGGTGCAGGAACACTTCGGGCTGAACCGGGGCGCTCAGGGGCTGGCGATCGTCGTTGACCTCAACCTCAAATCCGCTCGCCTCGGGAGCGTCGCTCAGATCCGGGCGGTACTCGCCGTCGACAAACACCAGGCGCACCGCATCCACGCGCAGAGCAAGCGCGTCGCGCTGCGCAGGCGCAAGCTCCGCCAGACGGGTCACGAATTCGGCGTTGAGCAGGCCATCAAGCGGTGTGTATTTCCAGTTCTCGTGCTTGCGCGTCGGCAGGCCGAGACGCAGCATCTGCTGCAGATGCTGCTGCGCCTGCTCAGAGCGCGTACCGCCCTGGGCTTCAAACAGCCTGTGCCACTGCTGGAGCGCATTACTGCTGTTCGGTAAGCCAGCCATAGCCCTGCTCCTCCAGTTGTTTAACCAGCGTGAAATCACCGGATTTCACAATACGCCCCTGGTAAAGCACGTGGACGTAATCCGGCTTGATGTAGTCCAGAATGCGCTGGTAGTGGGTGACGATAATGAACGAACGCCTGCCGTCGCGCAGGGCGTTTACCCCGTCAGCGACAATCTTCAGGGCATCGATATCCAGACCGGAGTCGGTCTCATCCAGAATGCACAGCTCGGGCTCCAGAACCGCCATCTGCAGGATGTCGTTACGCTTCTTCTCGCCGCCGGAAAAACCGACGTTCACCGAGCGGGTGAGCAAATCTTCCGGCATTTTCAGCAGCTTGATTTTCTCTTCCATTAAATCCTGGAAGTCGAAGCGGTCCAGCGCCTCCAGCCCGCGATATTTTCGCACCGCGTTCAGCGCCGTCTGCAGGAAGAACTGGTTGCTGACGCCCGGAATTTCAACCGGGTACTGGAAGGCCATAAAGATGCCCTCGCCCGCGCGGTCTTCCGGCGACATCTCCAGCAGATCTTTGCCGTTAAACTCCACCGAGCCGTGGGTCACCTCGTAATCTTCGCGGCCCGCCAGCGTCGCAGAAAGCGTGCTTTTCCCGGAACCGTTCGGCCCCATGATGGCGTGAACTTCGCCCGGCTTGACGTCAAAATTGAGGCCACGCAGGATGGCTTTATCTTCTACGCTGACCTGTAAATCTTTAATGCTTAACATGTGCTTTCCTTAACCGACGCTGTGTTCAAGACTAATGGCGAGGAGTTTCTGGGCTTCAACGGCAAATTCCAGCGGCAGTTCAGAGAACACGTCCTTACAGAAGCCGTTTACAATCATCGAGATGGCGTCTTCTTCGCCGATCCCGCGCTGCAGGCAGTAGAAGAGCTGATCTTCCCCAATCCGCGACGTGGTCGCCTCGTGCTCAAGCTGGGCCGTGTTGTTACGGCACTCAACGTACGGGAAGGTATGCGCCCCGCAGTCTGCCCCAATCAGCATCGAGTCACACTGGGTAAAGTTTCGCGCATTGGTCGCCGTGGGCATGATTTTCACCAGCCCGCGATAGCTGTTCTGGCTGTGGCCGGCGGAGATCCCTTTCGAGATGATGGTGGATTTGGTGTTTTTACCGATGTGGATCATCTTGGTGCCGGTATCGGCCTGCTGATGGCCGCTGGTGAGCGCCACCGAGTAGAACTCGCCGATGGAGTTATCCCCGCGCAGGATACAGCTCGGGTATTTCCAGGTAATGGCAGAGCCGGTTTCCGACTGGGTCCACGACATCTTGCTGTTTTCGCCTTCGCACAGCGCGCGCTTGGTGACGAAGTTCAGGATACCGCCGGTATTGCCGTCCCCCGGGAACCAGTTTTGCACCGTGGAGTATTTCACCTCGGCGTCTTTGTGGATGATGACCTCTACCACCGCAGCGTGCAGCTGGTAGCTATCACGGACCGGGGCGGAGCACCCTTCGATGTAGCTGACGTAGCTGCCTTCATCCGCCACCAGAATCGTCCGTTCGAACTGGCCGGTTTTTTCGGCGTTAATGCGGAAATAGGTGGAAAGCTCCATCGGGCAGCGCACGCCCTTCGGCACGTAGATAAAGGTGCCGTCAGAGGCCACCGCCGCGTTGAGCGCCGCAAAGAAGTTGTCGTTAGAGGGCACCACGGTCCCGATGTACTTTCTCACCAGTTCAGGATGATCGTGGATCGCTTCGCCGAAGGAGCAGAAGATGATCCCCTGCTCTGCCAGCTTCTCGCGGTAGGTAGTTGCCACAGAGACAGAGTCGAAAATAGCGTCAACCGCCACCTCTTTCCCTTCGCGCACCGGCACGCCCAGCTGGTTAAAGGCCTCTTCCACCTCTTTGCTGAGGAAACCGTTGTCCGCGCCGGTTTGCTGCACCGCGCCGGGCTGCGAGGCGCAGGCGTCATCGCAGCTGCCGCAGGACGGCGCAGAGTAGTAGCTGTAGTCCTGATAGTTCAGCTTGTCATAATGCGCTTTCAGCCAGTGCGGCTCTTCCATCTCCAGCCAGGCGCGGAAGGCGCTCAGGCGAAACTCAAGCATCCACTCGGGCTCGTTACGTTTCGCCGAGATCGCCCGCACGACGTCTTCATTGATGCCTTTTGCCAGCTCATCGGTCTGCAGCTGGGTGAAGAACCCCTCTTTGTAGTTGAGGTGCCCACCGCTCCAGGTATTTACTTCACTCGTTGCTTCAGTATTCCGAGACATAGTTCCGCCTATACCCCAAAGCTTTCGCCGCAGCCGCATTCGTTCTGGGCTTTCGGGTTATGAAATTTAAACAGCTGGTTTAAGCCTTCGCGGACGTAGTCCACTTCGGTGCCATCTATGAACGGCATGGCCTGCAGCGCGACGTACAGCTTCGCGCCGTCGGTCTCGAACACGAGGTCATCTTTTTCGGGTTCGGTGACGGTATCGAGCACGTAGCCGAAACCTGCGCAGCCGGTCTGTTTGACGCCCAAACGCACGCCGAGGATCTCCGGCTTTTTCGCCACCAGCTCGTGAATATGTGCCGCCGCCGCTGGCGTGAGCGTTAAACCGCGCCAGGCAAAATCGGCAGGATTAAAGGTTTCTGAATGCAGTTCCATAGGTCCACCTCATCTGATAAGCCATCAGGGCATAACGCCATGTTAGTGATAACGATTATCACTTCAACCCCCTGTCAGCAGGGGCATTCGGTTAAACCGCCCTTTTTGACTACTTTTATTAAGCATAGACCCTGTGGCAGGATGCAGGCAGGATGGATTTAATTGTTCAATGCATTGATTAATAATGCATTTTGTTATGGGGTTTGAGGCGAAGAGAAGAAAAGTAAAATATGCATCGGAAATGCCTATTTTTGAGATAGCCTCTACTCAGAAAAGAACAAAAACAAAAAAAGGCCCTCAAGGCCTCTTAAACTTAGTGATGAAAGGTGACAGCAAATCCCTGCTCACGCCAGTGATCGAGCTGTTCCTGCTGCCGAGGCGTGGGGGATTTCCCCGTCCAGACAAAGATTTTTTGGCCCGGGAACAGTTCAGGACGCGGCGAATCAATGGGTTCTGCCAGAACGTCAATGTGCCAGCCTTTCTGCGATAAGCGCGCGGCTTCCAGCCACAGGTGGGTGCGATCGTCGCACTCCCAGCCAATCAGGAGAGCGTCTTTACCGGCTTTTTTTCGGGACTCCGCCAGGATGGAGATCGCGAATTCAATCAATACGCCGTCGAGCAGGCTCGCCATATGGCGAACGGTATTTTGATCCTGGTTCATCCGCTGACGGACGGGTGAGATGATATTGTCAATCAGCGCATCCGTCGCGTGATCGCGGCGGAACTCGGCTATTTTGGCGCGCAGCTTTGCCGGGCTGGCGTAACGTAGAACGGTCATCATCTCTTCCTGGAAAGAGGCCCAGTTGCCCTGCGTCAACACTTCCTTATTTTCCAGCAAGGCTTTCACTTTGCCGACCGAAACGCCGCTTTTCATCAGGCGTTTGATCTCTTCAATACGCAGGATATCTTCATCGTCAAACTGACGATGACCCCCTTCGCTGCGCTGCGGCTTCAACAATCCATAACGGCGCTGCCAGGCACGCAGCGTAACGGGGTTGATACCGCATCGTTCGGCCACTTCGCCGATAATGTAATAGGCCATTAACTCCCTCACGCTCAGAACTTCCATACCTAACTACACCAACCTTATCAGATTGTACATACCATTTGTATAACTAAGACCGCATTTTGCTCAGGTGAACGGACCGCTTGCCCCCTCACCTGTTAGTACATTGTTGTATAAAATTTGCCATTCGTACAGCTAACTCTACCTGGCAGTGTATAGCTTTATCAAAATTCGAACTTTTTCTCAGGCCACGCAATCGCCGGAATGCCGCCGTGCCGGGGGCTGGCAAAAAGATGTCCCTGGAATTGGGAAATTCCCGCAGATTCCAGCCACATCCACTCTTCCGCCTTCTCTACGCCCACCGCGCAGAACTGAATTTCCAGCGAGGAACAGCATTTGATGATCGACTGAATAATGGCCTGTCGGGGGCCGCTTTTATGCACGTTTGCCACCAGATCGCGATTAATCTTAATTCTGTCCGGCTGGAACTGGGCCAGCAGCTGGAGTCCCGCAAAACCGGCGCCAAAGTGATCGATCGTCACGCTGATGCCCGCGCTTTTAAGCTGCCTGACCGAATCGGTGAATTCGTCAAAACGGGAAATGGCTTCGCTTTCGGTAAACTCCACCACAATTTGCTCGGGTACAAATCCGTTTGCTTCAATCGCGGTGAGCAGAAAATCCACGGCGTTGGGGATGTTAACCAGCGTCATGGGCAGCAGGTTCAGGGATAGCGTCTGGTTCTGCAGCCCCAGCGCGCTGGCCATGGCGAGCGCCACCTGTTTGCTTTGTAAATCCGAGGCATAGACGTCGGGGCGATGCGCGAAATAGGCTCCCGGCGAGTCGCCGTCAGGCGTGCGGATAAGCGCCTCCCAGGAGACGACCTGCTGCATAAACGGGTCAACTATCGGCTGGAATGCAAAGCTGCAGTCTGCCCCCTTCGCGACCACCTCCGGCTGCGCGGATAAGGCCGTCTCTTCGGGAACGAAATCCCATGAATCCGCCGGCGGCAGCTCAAAGTAGTTGGCTTTTTCCGTGGCCTCGACAAAGGTGCGGAAAAACTGCAGAGGGCGATCGTTATACGTCAGCTGGTAGCGCGTCGTGCCTTTGTCCAGCACCTGCTGCAGTACCTCATCCCTGTCGAAGTTGCGCAAATCAAAAAGCTCCATACCCACGTTGCCAAAGCGTCGGACAGGCCCGTGATCGCGCATCAGCTCTACCACGTTATGGTGGCGCGGGTCGTTGCAAATCTGATCATAAATGGCAGACACGTGTTCCACTGGCCCTTCAAGCAATTGAAAAAAATGTGTGCCGTTAAACAGCAGGATCCCCGTGACATTGGATTGCCGATTTTTACTATTTGCAGCAGCGACCATTGATTCCAGCGCTTTCACCGGAACGTCCTCGCAGATATGACTGCGGTAAATGATGGTAGTGAGCATGCTTTTCCTGGGGTTAGGGTTTTGACCACCAAAAAGGTGGGTAAGAATCATTTATAGCACATTAATTGGCTGACAAATAATTTACATCTCAATCGTTTACGGCAGTTACTGATACTTTTTTCTGCGGTGTACAACTTATCAGCGGCCAGCCTTTTTGTACAATATATTTTGTAACGTTACCGCTTCATGACAAGCTTTTAATGTAATGAATAATAAGGACTTTATAAAAAATATCATAAAAATATTAAAAATCTGTACATTTTCTATGTACAGATTTAGAAATTATGTATACCTTAATTGTAACGTTAGTGATTACAAAATTTTACAGGAGCGAAACATGCAGCAGAAAGGTTACGTCTCAGATTCCGCAGCAGCTATCGCACAGTACTTCGAGAAGGCCACGCTTCCTACCCAACAGGAGACGCTGGGCCAGGTTGTTGTCGAAATTCTCAGCGACGGGCGAAACCTTAATCGCAAATCGCTCTGTACCAAACTGCTGAGCCGCCTCGAAAAGGCCGATGGGCCGGAAGAGGAAGCGCATTACCACATGCTACTTGGTCTGCTCTTCGAACGGTAAGGTTATGAATAGCAGTGACGCAGACCGACTGATCGACCAGCTTATCGGCGAGGCCGTTCTTTCACTCCTGAAAGAGCGGGGGCCAGTGACAACCGAAGGATTGCTGCAGCGTCTGCGGGTAATGAAAGAACATGAAAAGGATCCCCAGCGGCGGGAGACACTTGCGGTGGTGATTGCCGAAATCGGCTCAAACAGCATCGCTTTTACACGTCGCAGAACCGCGCAAGGACGAACGAAAAGAGAGGGACCTCTCAACGATAACAGAGACAATGTAGTGCCGTTATTTGGAAGTGGAAAACCGTCCGACCCCAAAAAAATACATTGACTGCAATTTAACAGCTACGGTGAGAACAAATGAGACAAAATATTCAGCTTCAACCCGAATACCATTCTGCTTTTCTGGACAGTGCCCTGTCGGAGTATTTCCGTCACGCAGGCGATCGTTTTGCTGAAGAGTCCGCTGTTTTTTCTACTGCAGTACGCTGTGTCCTGGCCTCAGAAGGTCATCTGTCCAACAAAGCGATCATCCTCTGGCTGATCCAGACGCTTGAAGCCACCCACGACGTGGTACAGGCGGATGTAATTCGTAAAACGCTGGAAATCGTGGTGGGTTACACGATGGACGATCTGTAAGCTCATTCTCTCCACCTTCCCCTCACGTGTCATCGTCAAAACTGACGATCCGTCTGACGATGACACGCGCCCTTCTCCACAACGCCCTGTAAAACAAGCAAAATCAAGCTGGCACGGTTCCTGCTTACCTCCGCTTACGGGACTGGAATTTTCAGTCAACTTTGCTTCATTTCTTAACAGGTCTGTTATTGATGAAAAAGATCGCCAGCGTCTGCCCATACTGTGGTGCAGGCTGTAAATTAAACCTTGTCGTTGAAAATAACCGTATCATCCGAGCCGAAGCCGCAGAGGGCGTCACAAATCAGGGCACCCTCTGTCTGAAAGGATTTTACGGCTGGGACTTCCTTAACGATACCCGTCTGCTCACCCCACGCCTGACCCAGCCGATGCTCCGCTACCGCAAAGGCGAGGCATTTACCCCCGTTACCTGGGAAGAGGCTATCCGCTACACCGCCCACAGGCTCGGCAGCATTAAAGCGCAGCACGGGCCGCGGTCGATCATGACCACCGGTTCCTCCCGTGGAACCGGCAATGAAACAAACTATGTGATGCAAAAATTTGCCCGCGCGGTGCTGAACACCAACAACGTGGACTGCTGCGCGCGCGTCTGCCATGGCCCTTCCGTGGCCGGTTTACAGGAAACGCTCGGCAACGGCGCGATGAGCAACTCAATCAACGATATTGAACACTCCAAATGCCTGCTGGTGTTCGGCTATAACTGCGCGGATTCCCACCCTATCGTTGCCCGCCGGGTGCTGAAAGCGCGTGAAAACGGCGCAAAAATTATCGTCTGCGATCCGCGACGCATTGAAACGGCGCGTATCGCCGACCAGCATCTGCAGCTGAAAAACGGCAGCAACATGGCGCTGGTTAACGCCTTTGGCTACGTGCTGCTGGAAGAAGAACTGTACGACAAGGACTACGTGGCGCGCTTTACGGAAGGGCTGGAGGCCTACCGACAAACGGTAAAAGACTATGCGCCGGAGAAGGTCGAACATCTGACCGGCATTCCCGCCCGCGACGTTCGCCAGGCGATGCGCACCTTCGCGGCGGCCCCTTCTGCGACCGTGATGTGGGGAATGGGCGTGACCCAGTTTGGTCAGGCTGTGGACGTGGTTAAAGGGCTTTCCAGCCTGGCGCTGCTGACCGGCAACCTCGGCCGCCCTGCCGTCGGCGTCGGACCGGTGCGCGGCCAAAACAACGTCCAGGGCGCCTGCGATATGGGCGTGCTGCCGAACATGTTTCCCGGCTATCAGGCGGTGACCGATCCGGCGGTCAGGCAGAAGTTCGCCGACGCGTGGGGAATCGACGTCAATAAAATGGACGATCGGGTCGGGACGCGCATCACCGAAGTGCCGCACCTGGCGCTGGAAGGCAAGATCAGGGCCTATTACATCATGGGGGAAGATCCGCTTCAGACCGAAGCCGATCTAGGCCTGGTGCGCAGCGGCTTTGAGGCGCTCGATTTCGTCGTGGTGCAGGACATCTTTATGACCAAAACGGCAGAAGTGGCGGACGTTCTGCTCCCGGCCACCTCCTGGGGTGAACACGGCGGCGTCTTTACCTGCGCCGACCGGGGATTCCAGCGTTTTGGCCAGGCCATTGAAGCCAGCGGCAACGTCAAGCGCGACTGGGACATCATTAGCCTGCTCGCCACCGAGATGGGCTATCCGATGCACTACGAGGATAACCAGCAGATCTGGGATGAGATGCGCGAGCTGTGCCCGCTCTTCTACGGCGTGACGTATGAAAAAATGGGCGAGATGGGCCACGTGCAGTGGCCGTGCCCGACGCTGGATCATCCCGGCACGCCATACCTGTACAAAGGCAATCAGTTCGACACGCCAACCGGTAAAGGGCAACTCTTCGCCGCCCCGTGGCGCGCCCCGGCGGAAAACCCGGATGCGGATTTCCCGCTGGTGCTCTGTACGGTACGTGAAGTGGGGCACTACTCCTGCCGCTCAATGACCGGTAACTGCGCCGCGCTGCAGAGCCTGGCCGACGAGCCGGGGCGAGTGCAAATGCATCCTGCCGACGCGGAAAAATTGGGCATCAGGGAGGGGCAACTGGTCTGGGTGCGTTCGCGTCGCGGCAAGGTGATTACCCGCGCCAGCATTAGCGAGCGCATCAACGCCGGGGCCGTCTATATGACCTACCAGTGGTGGATTGGCGCCTGCAACGAGCTGACTCAGGATAATCTCGATCCCATCTCCAAAACGCCGGAAACGAAGTATTGCGCGGTTCGGCTGGAGGCGATAGAGGACCAGCGCTGGGCGGAGGATTTTGCCGCATCCTCTTATCAGACGATGAAAACGCGGTTGATTAATGCTGTGAATGTCTAAGGACAATGCCGGGCGGCGGTGTCGCCTGTCCGGCACTGACGATAGCTTCGCGATAAATCAGGGCTCACTGGAGAAAAAAAGCTGCAGCTGGAGACCCGTATCGTTACGCTCCCGGTCGCTCTGCGTGAACCACGCTCCTGAGGCTACCGTAACGCTATCGGATATCGGCGTCTGCCAGGAGGCCTCGATCCCTTGCAGCGTCTCGTTACGGGGATAGGCCTGGTTGAACGACTGCGAGGTACGGTTCAGTCGAGCCCTCACGCCACGCAGGCTGAGCCGCTCGTCGTTCTCAAATACCCACTCCACGCGCGCCGCGAACCGCGTGCCGTCACCACCCATTGCATCGGCCAGCGGCCAACCCTGCTGATAAAAACCGCCGCGATAGCAGTAGTGATAATAGATCGCCCCGGTCTCTTTCATTTGCGAACGGGTATCCGCCGCTTCGAGAGCCCAGTTTATCTGGCTATTTCCCGCGACATTGTGCCCTTCAATCCCGCCCAGCCAGGCGTTATGGGAGGGCAAAAATCCCGCTTCATCATCACCCACAACCTGGCCATACAGGCTCACCGGAATCGCGAGCAGGCTGGCTAAATGCACGCGAAAATCAATGCCGCCAAGCTGGTCTCCCGGATCGCTTTTCTTGTTTCCGGTATTATCCTGCCCGAATAACGCATCCCGGAAGGACGCGTAGTTTTCCGGGCGCCCTTTTCCCCCCCACATGATCTCGCGGGAAAACGCCAGCGCCAGCGCGTTGCCCGGCGAAAAGGCCACTCTGGCTCCTGAAAGCTTCGGCCGATCCGGATGCGTATATTGTCGGATCTGTCCCGTGAAAATTTGATATTGCCAGGCCCCTAACCCTGCAAGCCAGGGGCTCTCGAAAGGCTGGGGATCATCGCGCTGCATCATCAGCCCCACTACCGGACGTGCTGAATCAGAGCGGATCAGACTGGCATCATTTCCAGGGCCCCACCACTGCGGGATCTCGCCGAAGCTTAACCACTGGTTGGCCAGACGCCACGCCGCATAGCTGCCGTTTGGGTTTACGCTGGACGCGTCAGCGATCCACTGCCGTCTCTCAACATTTCCCTTCAGGGTAATATCCCAGTCGTTATCATTCATGCCGATAGCCGCGCTAAACGACTGCCCCGCGGTATGCCCGGCGTCCATACCCGCCGGGAGCCGGTTGCGACCCGTCGCGGCAAAAGCAGAAACCTGTCCCGACGATTTGAGCTGCCGTAACCGTTTTTGGATCCGGTGAATAACCCGCAGGTTAACGGGATCCTCGCTGGCGCGGAGCGTTAACAGCGCGTTTTGGATTTCCGCCTCACTCAGGGGCCACGTTGAGAGATCAAGGCCTATTAACTTGCGGTCGGACAACCATGCCAGATCGTCACGCAGGGCGCGGTCGTTGACCACAAGGCCTGCAGAAAATCCCGGGCATGAAAAAAGGCAGAGGGCAAACGCCACCGTGCTATTAGCGAAACGCGTCAACATATCAATCCTGGATATTATCGGTTCAGATACTGGTGAAAGATATTTGCCCAGCTATTCTTCTCTGCCATTCTGTTAAGCAGCTTTATTAATTCATAATCGCTTCGTAAATGAAATTTGTGCATCAGCATATATTTATGCGTAAAAACCGTTTTATCACTGATGCATAACTCATTCGCTATGTCGTTGACCGACAATCCTTTATAAAAGCCAACCATAATGCGAATCTGCTGGGGTGATAATGTTTTCTGCTGGCACTCGAAACACGAAATCGAAGGGCGCCGATATTTATTTAACAGGGCAACCCGCCAGGCGTTAAGGAGCACAAGACGTACCTGCGGCAGGGGCGCTCTTCTTGAAATGAAAACAATATCCTGAAAGCAGGATGGCAACGCTTCCAGGCCGGTATCCTCTTCAACAATACCGATGATGATGCCCTGCTCCCGCGCCTGCAGCTCGGGAAAACAGGTGAAGTATTCTCCCTGACACAGCGCAAGCACGATGACATCCGCCGCTCTGATGCTGTCCGCTGTAAAATCAAATGTAAATGTAACGTCCTGCTGCGCGACACGTGAAAAAAAATCCCTAAAAAAATACTGCAAGCCAGACTGAAATAAGACATCAGCCTCGCTTATTAAGATATTGACCATTTTTATGCCACGGCGTTGTTAAAATAAAGAGTCGAAGTAATATTTTTTAATTACAGATCGGTCATCACATGGCACTCAATTTTCGCAAGCGCATTATTGCCTTGATCCCAGTCAGCCGTTTTAATCACCGGCTCTTTAAAGGCCCAGATAATAGACGCCAACAGGATCAGAACGGTACATCCCTTTAACATAAGGCGAATAAAATACATATCATCTCCGTTAGTCAAAAGCGCATCAGTTATACTGCAGGGTAAGAACGACAGCCGCGCTTATCGTCCCCGGCGTTGCACCGCCCGCAACCGATTTAACCCTCGCCTGCATGGCTAACGTCGCCGTTCTGTCTGCGGCAATATTTTGGGTGAGGCTTGATCCCGTCCCCAAAAGCGCATCGCTGCCCATCGCCGTCATCGCAATGGCAACGTTTTCTGCCGTACCGCTGTTCTTGTAATATCCAGCGCCGGCAACCGGATCGGGCGTTCCGCTAAAGGTTGCCGTTACGCTGCGGGTACCCGCCGGGCAAAGGGTGAACAACAAATCAAAGGCCACCGGATCGGAAAGCGATCCCGGCGTAACCATATTGGTCGCCTGAATATTGCCGAGATTAACGTCCAGACGGGAATTCCCTCCATTAAATACGCAGGGAGAGGCAACAATATTGCCGGTGACGCTGACGTTAACGCTGTCCGCGGCAATCACATGGCCGCTGATTACCGCCGCGAGGAACGCTGCCGTACGCATGATATTCATCGCCATCCCCTTTACTGGTAGGTCAAATTTAAGGTTGCTGACGCATTTGCGGTGCCGGGCTCTACGGTCGTTTGCGTCTGGTAATAGCGCGCCGTTAAGGGGAACGCTTCCTGGCCACCAGCCGCGAGTTTTAACGGCAGCCGGGTATTGAGCTGAAGAGGCATACCGTTGTAGAGCAGCTGAACGCCAACGCCTTTCGCCGTGCCGGTGCTGCCTTGCCCCGTTAGCGCCAGCACGCTCGTCGTCGCCACGTCAGGATGCTGAATACCGCTGAGCGATACGTTGACGTTCGCTCCCGCATCGCAGTTAAGCCCAAGATTCTGCGTATTTTGGGCGCCCGCAGGCGTGGTGCCTACCGTTGAGCCAAAAACCGCGGCGGAGATATCCCCTATCGGAAACGTCAGCTGCGGCGTTGTAATCGTGCAGGCCAGGACGTTGATGGTTCCACCCAGCAGGGTGGTCGTCAGGCCATCACGGTAAACGCCGTCACTGCCCTGCAGCATCACCACGCCCAGCACGCCCGGCGTCAGCGCCCCTGACGCGACCGGTCCGGTAACGATAAGTTCGATTTTACCGCCCCACCATTCGACATAGCTGGCCTGCGCACTATAGGAAAAGGTATTGGTCGGGTTTTCAAAATAATTACCCGAAGAAAAGCGCACGCCAATGCCGCTTACGTTGGTGTCATAGACATGATTACCATACGCGCTCAGCGTCGCATTAAGGTATCGCATGCTAAATCCCAGCATTAATGGATTGGTGCAGCCGGTTAAATACGACGACGTCACCGTCGCATTGCGCGAAAATATCACCGTGCCCACCGCGACATCGCGCTGTACCGTCAGGGTGCCGATGGACAGCGTGGATTCCTGCGGCGTAATTGTCGTACAGGTTCCTGCCCGGGCATTGCTCCAGCCTGCTGCGATCCACAGCAGAAATATCATGTAAATTAAGCGCATTTTAGACATCCTAAACGCAAGGAACGTTAATTTCGGTCATTCCACCCGCCGACGACTCAGGGGAAAGCGCGTAAGGCGCGCGGCATTGCCGATCGCTTTCCGCTCCCCAGGTGACGAAGACGGTGCCCTGATTCGCCAGCCCGGTGAGGTAAGCCTGGCCTTTATCGCCAACAATAACGCCGCCGCCGTCGGCGCCTTTTAGGCTTGCCATTGCGCCAAAGGGAACAGGATGGCCGTTATGCATTAAGTTAAATAACACCCGTCGCCCCACCCTCGCCGTATAGTCGGCCAAAACGAGCGCGCCACGCGTCGGCGTCACCGTTCGGGTATTAATATCCAGCTCAACGTCATCCGGCAGGCTTTCCGGGTCAAGCGTGACGTCGTTTTTACGGTAAACGGAGAGAGTACTGACCGCCGTATACCCACGGTAATCCGTTCTGACGCCCGGTTGATTACGAATAGCTACGCCGCGCGCGCCCGGGGCGCGAATCAGAACATTGGTCTCACCCAGGGGCTGGGAAAGCGTCATTCCGTCCTGATGGGCCAGGATCCCGCCCTGCAGGCCGTAGTTAAGGCGCTCGCTGTGTTTGTCATAGCTGTAGCCCGCAGTGACTTCACCGTAGGTGCCCTTATAATCACCGTTCATATTGCCCGTGTAGCCAACGCCGTCCGAGCCGTATCCCTGCTGCACGTTCCAGTTCAGGGCGTGGTTTTCCAGCGCCACGCCGTTCAGACCGATATTGTGCGTGGTGCCGCTATTCCTGCTGGTGCTCACGCCATAGTTAGCCCAGGTTTGCGGCAAAAACTTCTCAAGAGGAATACTGACGTTAAAGGCCAGGAGCTGGTCGTGGTCGTAGCGTTTATTGCCATCACTTGAGCCCGCACTGCCGTTTTTGCTGTAGGTCCAAGTGATGCCGTAGCTGATGTTGTGCCAGTCGTTGTTGTAACCGAGGCTGTACGACGCCATCGTTTTACCCGAATTCCAGTAGTCTTCGCGGGCCGCGCTCAGCGTCAGCGAGCCCAGACTGGGCCCCAGCGTCTGGCTCATCGTCAGCTCGGCCCGGTTGCGGCGGCGATCCTGAAGCGCGGCGCTGTCACCCCAGGAATCGAGGATCTCCTGCATGCCGTAGTAACCGCGGGTCGAGTAGCGGTAGCCCGCTATCGAAAAATGGGTGCCGGTGCCCACAACGTTTTTGCTGTAGCGCGCGCGCCAGGACTGACCGTTGGACTTATCGCCGCCCTGCGGAGTAGACCAGGCCTGGGTCATGTCCGCAGAAATGGCGCCCAACTCGCCCATATTTTTCCCGAGTCCCGTGGCGATCGACTGATATTTACTCGACTCCTGCAGCCCGCCATAGAGCGTGAGCCCATAGGGCAGACCATAAATGCCCGTGATTTGCCCGAAAGGCGTCTTCTCCACGCTGCCGTTATATGAGCGGTATTGCCCGCCTGTTAGCGCATACTTGAGCCGTCCTTCGCGCTGTAAAACCGGTAATGAAGCGTACGGGAGGGTGAAATGCTGCTCGCTGCCGTCGGCTTCTTTCACGGTGACGTCCAAATCCCCGGCCCCGCCCGTGGGGTACATATCGGCGATCTCAAAAGCCCCCGGAGCCACGTAGGTCTGATAGATCTGATAGCCGTTTTGACGCACCACCACCTGGGCATTGGTACGCGCGATTCCCCGTACCACGGGCGCATAGCCTTTCAGCGAATCCGGGAGCATGTCGTCATCCGAAGCCAGCTGTCCGCCGCGAAACGGCATACTGTCGAACACGTCGGCTGGCGCGGAGCTATCCCCCAGGGTGAGCTGCGCCCTGAGCGGAATGATGGCCCGCTGTGCATAGGTGTAGACGGTATCCCATTTGTCCTGACCGGACTCATCCCGCGACCAGGTGGTGTAATTTCGCAGTCGCCAGGGGCCAACGTTGAGGCCCGGGCGCAGGTTGGCATACTGACTGTCGCTGTTTTCGCTGCCGTTTTGTTTTGCCCGGCTGTTTGCGCCACTCAGGCTGTAATTCAACATGGCGGCGGTAATTCCTTCATCCCACAGCGCTGGCGAGACATACCCGCGTGCCGGCAGGTCAATCGCGGCCTGGGGAATGCTGATAATCAGCCGCTGTGCGGCAAACTGAAAATCGGTGCTGGCGTGAGGGATCGCCCTCAGGTTGACGCAGGATGCGCCCTTGCTGGCTAAGTCGGGAAAAAGCGCGGTTTTGACGCCCCATCCGTTAAGCTGTTCAATACTCAGACAGGGCTGGAGGCTATCGCCCTCGTCCCCTTCTTTTACCGAGGTGAAATCAATATCGCGGGTCTCGATGAGCTGGTCGTCAAGAATGATGTCAACGTGGTATTTCCCTGGTGCCTGCGAACCTGATTCAAAAGCAGATAAATCAGCCTTCCCCGCGCCCGGGTTGTCCAGTTCAACCAGTTCGGCGTTGAACGAGTCCCGGGCGTAAACCGTCTGCACTGCATTAACCAGCGCAAAGGCGATACAGATTGCCAGACGCGCAGGCTGCATTATTTTCGTTTTTGTTGCCATCATCATTAACCTGAGCTGATAGGAGGATCGCCGCTTTTGATAAATTAAAAGCGGGCCTGATGTAATATTCCGGGGCTGCCGTAATCATTAATGACTTTGAATGCAATCTGGTTACCCGTGGCACCCGCGGGTAAGGTAAATGCCGCCATTGCACCCGGCGCCACCCACGAAACCTCATCCAGTTTTTTATTACCGACGCTTATTTCATTAAAGTTGATAACATAGGGCGTGGGGTTGGCGACCATAAGCTTATTTCCGCTGCGCGACCAGGTTAATTTATTCGCCTGTTCTTCCGGTGTTGACGCTTTCAAACCTGCCGGGCGATAAATCAGCTTGATGCGCGTTTTCACGGCAATCTGCAGCGAGTTTGCCTGTTTCGAGGCAGACGGTATCGCCTTAATATTCATCCAGAAGAGACTTTCTTTTTCCTGAGGCAGCGAACCCGACAATAAAATACGCTCAATATTTTGCTGACCACCCTCCAGTCGATATAAAGGCGGCGTAACAATAAATGGCGCTTTATTAGCATTACCCTCTGGCATTTCAACCCAGGACTGGATTAAGTAAGGCACGCTATCAGCATTATTAATGCTGATTGACGCCTCCTTTTTTCCACCGTCAAAAATCACGCGGGTACCGCCAATAATGACCCCGGCAAAAGCGTTCGAAAACGATGCCGTCAAAGCGGCAGCAATGAGCAGGGTCTTGCTAATAAAATTCATGTTACACCTCTTGAAACACGGGGGCAGCGGCTGCCCCCGCGCAGAACGTCGTGGAACCGACTCGGATTCTGCTTAATGACTAGTTATAAACAACGGAGAAATTTGCTACGGAGTTTGCAGGACCGGCAGTCACCGAAGCCGCCGTTGAAATATACTGCGCGTAGAAATTGAGCGTATTGTCGGCGCTGCTGCTTAACGCATAGCTGTAGCTGTTACTGCCGTGCAGCGGCAGGTCTGCCTTATCGGCGGTCATCAAATTGATAGCAACGCCCGTTGCCGCGCCTGCGACGGAGGTATCAATCGCCAGCAGATCGGCGTTAGTCAGGTCAGGCGTGCCGTCAAAACGGACTTTAGCACTGGAGACCGTGACCGGGCAGTTCTTCAGAACAATATCGAATTTCGTTGCCGCAGTTCTGGAGCCTGTTGCCTGAAATTCTGTTTTATTGTAATCACCTAATACCACCACCTGGTTTTGAGAGGCAACCGCAACATCGCAGGCGGAATCCAGAATGTTACCGTTAAAATTAACGGTTCCTGCAGCAGCAAGTGCATTGCCCATCATTAAGGCGGAACCTGTCGCCACCATCGCTAAAATAATGTTCTTTTTCATCATCTTCATTTTCCTGTTCACGGGATAACTTTATTTATTATCGAAACTCACGCAGCAGAAAGTTGATAAATGAATCACGGCAAATTCATCTATTTTTCAATTAAAGCTTTAAGGTCTTTCTGACTGACTGGTTAAAATTTATATAATCATTTTTATGAATACAACTCTTTGGTGGTCTAGCTGTAGACTCTAATTTAACGTAAATTCAACATTTCTTTCGGGTGCGCCGGAGCCTTATTTTTCAGGTCTATTAGTAGACCCGTTCGTCTTTATGTTTCCATTCAACGCGTTAGTTGTCGGGCGCTCATCGGTCTACTTTTAGACCCTGCAGAAACATTCCCTGCCCCCTTCATTTTTAAGATAATTCTCCACCAGATCCAAAAAATGCTCGCCCCGTAGTCGCCGAGAGGTATCGTATGAATACGCGTTTAACCACGTCATTGAATAACCACAACTCGACCGTTCTTGGTTTAAAACCGCTTGTCCATATAGAAACGCTGATTAACTCAGTGCTACCTGCGGCAAAAAGAACGATCGTCAGTCGGGGAGAAACCGTGCATTATTATAAAGACGATGTGCGGCAGTGTTTTTTACTTCTCCAGGGCAGCGTGGCGCTTCACCGTCGCGGCGACGGTATCATGTTGAACTCTGAATCTGCGCCTTTTATTCTTGGCGTTAGCAGTCAATTTTCTTCGGAACATCTCTACGTTCGGGCCTTGGAGACGGCAGAAATTGCCCGCGTGTCGCTGGAGACGTTTAACCAGATTGTTTCACAGCAGGAGTTATGGGAACACTTTTCAAAGCTGCTTATTTATACGGCCTCACGGGTGTATGAGCATTGTGCGCAAATATCCCAAATGTCAGCCTACGACATCATTCGCTTCCAGCTGGTTGAGCTCATGCAGGAGCCCGACGCCATACGGAAAAATACGACGGCGGCCGCCTGGATCAAGAGCCGGACCTATCTTTCGCGCAGTGGAATTATGCGTATTCTGGCAGAACTAAGGACCGGGAAGTACATCACCATGGAGCGTGGTGTGCTGCTGGAGATTCACCATCTGCCGCGAAAATATTGATAGCCTGCGTGCCTGTCCCCAGGAGAAGCGCTATAATTAGCCAGGTTATTTTTAAGGTTGTCGGCGACCATGTCCCTTCCAGAAAAGTCTCAACGGGGTTCTCCCTACGCGCAAGAACTTATTTCACACCTGCTGGCTGAGTGCACAACGCAACGTGCCGCACGCGGCGAGCGGTTTGACCTGCAAATTAACGGTCAGGGTATGTGCTATTTAATTCTTGAGGGGACGATCGCCATCTACAGACGAAGCGATGACATGATGCTGTCTACGGCGCGCAGCCCCGCCGTGTTCGGCCTCGCTAACCTGACCGACATCTATTTCAATGATTATATTAAGACCGTTAGCCCGTGCCTGATAGGGACGCTCACCGCCGAGCGGGTGAATGACATTATCCAGGAGAAGGCGCTGTGGGGGCTGCTTTCTCAACAGCTCATGTTTGTATATAGCCGTCTTTATAACAACGTGATGCCGCAGGGCGCGCCCACGGCCTATGAGATGATTCGCCAGCAGCTATTCACGCTGATGGAAGAAGATGAGGGTTATCGGCTCAGCGTGACGGCGGAAAGGTATATCAGGGAGAAAACCCAGCTCTCCCGCAGCGGCGTGATGCGCATTCTGGCGGATTTAAAAACCGGCGGATTTATCGAAATAGAAGAAGGCAGGCTCATTAAAATCAACAAGCTTCCCGCCCGATACTGAATGTCAGGCACAAAAAAGGCCGCACTCGCGGCCCTTTTATTCTCATGTACTCAATGGACGTGAACGCCCAACCGCCAGGCAAAGTAGATCTCTTCTTTCAGCTCGTTAGAAGAGAGCGCCAGCAAATCTGTGAATTCCAGCTCAAGCTGTTTCAGCTTTTTCAGGTACTGCGCCGGAGACAGGTTGCTCTTATCGCGACGTAAATATTCAATTGCCAGCTGTGTTGGGGTTATTTCAGTATCCATGATGTCCTCGCTTATGTACAAAACCTGACCAGTATATCACAACCCACTGGCTAGTTTTTGACCAAAGGCAAAACATCTGAAAACTTTACACAACCGCCGTGGTCAGCCGCGACGAGCAGCACAGGCGATCCTGCTCGTCGAGAATATCTATCTGCCACACCTGATGGCGGCTCCCGGCGTGCAGCGCGCGGCACACGCCGCGCACGCGCCCGCTGCGCACCGAGCGAATGTGGTTAGCATTCACCTCAAGCCCGACCACCTTCTGCTCCCCTTCGGTGCAGAGATATCCCGCCACCGAGCCCAGCGTTTCGGCCAGCACGACGGACGCGCCGCCGTGCAGTAAGCCAAACGGCTGGTGGGTGCGACTGTCGACCGGCATGGTGGCCTCAATCTCATCGTCGCCTATGCGGGTGAACTGAATATCCAGCAGCCCCACCATATTTCCCTCGCCCATGGCGTTCAGCGCCTGCAGCGTCACGGCACGTTTCCAGATCATCCAATTATCTCCAGTAAAGCCTGCAGCGGGTGGCGGACGCCGTTACCTTCTACCCGTTTCACCTGGCTGCGGCAGGAGTAGCCCGTCGCCAGACAGCGGTTTCGCGGCAAACGCTGCATCGCCTGATGCCAGGAGAGCTCGTAGATGCCGAGCGAGCTGGCGTGGTTTTTCACTTCGTGACCGTAGGTACCGGCCATGCCGCAGCAGCCCACGCTGACGCTCTCCAGCTTTGCACCGAAGCGGGCAAAGACGGACGCCCACTGCGCGGGTGCGCCCGGCAGCGCGGTGACTTCCGTGCAGTGTCCAAACAGATACCACGGTTCACCGCTGACGTCCTGAACAGCCTTATCTTCCAGCGCCGTCGGCAGCCACTCGTGCACCAGCATGACGTGGAAATCGCCGCGCCTGTCGCCCAGCGTCTGCTTGTATTCATCGCGGTAGCACAGCACCAGCGCCGGATCGACGCCGACCATCGGTATCCCGAGCTGCGCCACGCGATTCAGGAAGTCCGCGGTTTTCTGCGCGGTCTTCGCAAAACGCGTCAGGAAGCCCTTGATGTGCTGCGCCTTGCCGTTGGGCGAGAACGGCAGCACCACCGGCTGATACCCCAGCTTTTCGCTCAGGCGGATGAAGTCCGCCACCACCTGCGCATCGTAGTAGCTGGTAAACGGATCCTGCACCACCAGCACCACCTTCGCTTTTTGCTCAGGGGTGAGCGCTTCAAGCTGCTCCAGGGTCATGTTCGCCGAGCGGTGCCCGACAAGCTGGCGCTGCAGCGACGGCACCGACAGCAGCGGCAGATCGACCATGCCGATGTGCTTTTCGGAGAGCTTGCGCACCAGCGGCTGGTTGATAAAGAAGTTGAAGGTTTTAGGCGCGCGCGCCATCAGCGGGGCGTAGCTTTCCACCGTCGCTACCAGATGGTCGCGCACCGGGCGCAGATAGCGCGTGTGGTAGAGCTGCAGGAAGCGCGAGCGAAACTCCGGCACGTCGATTTTAATCGGGCACTGGGTGGAGCAGGCTTTACAGGCCAGACAGCCGGACATCGCCTCCTTCACCTCATGGGAGAAATCATACTCGCCCTTGTTGGCATGCCAGCTGTTGCGCGTGCGTTCGATAAGCCCGCGCAGGCTGGCCCGTTTTTCCGGCAGCTGCTGCTCCAGCCTGAGCGGATCAACGCCCCGGTCGGCCAGCAGACGCAGCCACTCGCGCACCAGCGTCGCCCGCCCTTTCGGCGAATGAATACGGTTGCTGGTGATTTTCATCGACGGGCACATCGGGCTTTTCACGTCGAAGTTAAAGCACAGGCCGTTGCCGTTACACTCCATCGCGCCGCGCCAGGAGGAGCGCACCGCGATCGGGATCTGCCTGTCGTAGGTGCCGCGCTTGACGGCATCCACCTGCAGCATTGGGGCATCCACACCCTCTGGCGGGCAGATTTTCCCCGGGTTGAGGCGGTTATGCGGGTCGAAAGCCGCCTTCACCTTGCGCAGCTCCGCGTAGAGCCGTTCGCCGAAGAAGGCCGGGCTGTATTCCGCGCGGAACCCTTTCCCGTGCTCGCCCCACAGCAGGCCGCCGTATTTGGCGGTTAAGGCCACCACGTCGTCGGAGATCTGCTTCATCAGGATCTCCTGCTGCGGGTCGCACATGTCCAGCGCCGGACGCACGTGCAGCACCCCGGCATCGACGTGGCCGAACATGCCGTAGCTCAGTCCGTGGCTGTCCAGCAGGGCGCGAAACTCAACGATATAATCCGCCAGATGCTCAGGAGGCACGCAGGTGTCTTCGGCAAAGGGAATTGGCTTCGCTGCGCCTTTCGCATTCCCGAGCAGGCCGACGGCTTTTTTGCGCATGGCGTAGATACGCTCGATCCCGGCCAGATCGTTACAGAGCTGCCAGCCGATCACGCCGCCTTCGCCCTGCGCAATCAGCTCATCCAGCCGCTGGCAGAGCGTGGCGACCTGGCTCTCTATCAGCTCCCCATCATCGCCGGCAAATTCCACGATATTGAGGCCGAGCATCTCTTTATCCGGCACGTCGGTAATGAGATCGCTAACGGAATGCCAGACAATATCTTCCCGGGCCAGGTTGAGCACTTTGGAATCGACCGTCTCAACCGACAGCGCTTTCGCTTCCACCATAAACGGCGCATTGCGCAGCGCGGAGTCGAAGGAGTCATATTTGACGTTCACCAGACGACGCACCTTCGGCAGGCGGGTGATATCCAGCCGCGCCTCGGTGATAAACGCCAGCGTCCCTTCGGAGCCGGTCAGTACGCGGGTTAAATCAAACTGGGTCAGGTCGTCGTTAAAGACGTGACGCAGGTCGTACCCGGTCAGGAAGCGGTTCAGCTTGGGGAATTTATCAAGAATAAGCTGGCGGTTGTCGCGGCAGCGTTCCAGCACGGTACGATAGATACGCCCAATGGACGTGTTATCTTTGCCCAGCGTTTCCGCCAGTTCAACCGGCATCGGCTGGGTATCGAGGATATCGCCGCCCAGCAGCACCGCACGCACGCCCAGCACGTGATCGGAGGTTTTGCCGTAGACCAGCGAGCCCTGGCCGGAGGCATCGGTGTTGATCATCCCGCCCAGGGTCGCGCGGTTACTGGTAGAAAGCTCCGGGGCAAAAAAGTAGCCGTAAGGCTTAAGGTACTGGTTAAGCCGATCTTTGATGACGCCCGCTTCGACCCGCACCCACCCCTCTTCAGGATTGATCTCAATGATGCGGTTCATGTAGCGCGACATATCAACAATAATGCCCTGGTTCAGCGCCTGACCGTTGGTCCCGGTGCCGCCGCCGCGCGGCGTAAAGACCAGCGAGGCAAAGCGCTCCTGCGTGGCCAGCCGGGCGATGAGCGCCACGTCGGCCGTTGAGCGAGGGAAAACCACGGCATCGGGAAGAAGCTGGTAAATACTGTTGTCGGTGGCCATCGTCAGCCTGTCGGCATATTTCGTGGCGGTATCACCTGTAAAACCCTGTTGCTCCAGTGCCTGCAAAAAATTAAGCACCAGCTGAACGACGCCAGGTGCCTGAGAAATCTGTGGGATCATGACCGTCGACCCTAATTAGAGTAATGTGAAATCGTTTGCGTTGTGTCCGGAAAGTTTTATCACATTTTTTTCTTATGTGCTTCGTAGAATTACAGGCAAAATCCGCCTGTCAAAAACCGCTGAGATCATTAATGATTAAAGAGACGCGGTTTCCGTTCCCGCCAGTCGTACTGGCGTTCTTTTAAGGAAAGTTTCATTTATGGTCAATGTTCGCCAGCCCAGGGATGTTGCGCAAATTTTGCTGTCGGTGCTGTTCCTGGCCCTCATGATTATTGCCTGCTTGTGGATCGTACAACCGTTTATTCTCGGCTTTGCCTGGGCCGGAACCGTTGTGGTTGCCACCTGGCCTTTGCTGCTGCGTTTGCAGAAGCTGCTTTTTGGCCGCCGCGGGCTCGCCGTGCTGGTTATGACGCTCCTGCTGTTCCTGCTGTTTATCATCCCGATTGCCCTGCTGGTAAACAGTCTCGTTGACTCCAGCGGCCCGGTGATCCGCGCCGTGACCAGTGGCGATCTCACGCTGCCGGATCTCGCCTGGCTTAACAGCATCCCTGTAGTGGGCGCCAAACTCTACAGCGGCTGGCATAGCCTGCTGGAGATGGGCGGCAGCGCGCTGATGGCGAAAGTGCGGCCGTATATTGGCACTACCACAACCTGGTTTGTGGGTCAGGCCGCGCATATTGGCCGCTTTATGATGCACTGTACCCTGATGCTGCTCTTCAGCGCCCTGCTCTACTGGCGCGGCGAGCAGGTGGCGTTAGGCGTTCGCCACTTTGCCACCCGCCTGGCGGGCAAGCGCGGTGACGCGGCGGTACTGCTGGCCGCGCAGGCCGTGCGCGCGGTGGCGCTGGGCGTGGTGGTGACCGCGCTGGTGCAGGCGGTGCTGGGCGGGATCGGTCTGGCGATTTCCGGCGTGCCGTACGCCACCGTGTTTACCGTTGTGATGTTGATGACCTGCCTTGCGCAGCTGGGGCCGCTGCTGGTGCTGGTTCCCAGCATTATCTGGCTGTACTGGACGGGAGATACCACGTGGGGAACGGTGCTGCTGGTCTGGAGCTGCGTGGTCGGCACCATGGATAACGTCATTCGCCCAATCCTCATCCGCATGGGTGCAGACCTGCCGCTGATTCTGATCCTCTCCGGGGTGATTGGCGGCCTGATTGCCTTTGGCATGATCGGCCTGTTCATTGGCCCGGTGCTGCTCGCCGTCACCTGGCGTCTGTTCTCTGCCTGGGTGCATGAAATTCCGCCTCCGGGAACGGATCCGGACGTGATTTTGAGCGAACTGGAAGAGCTGGAAGAGCTGGAAGAGAAGAATACGCATTAAGTTTTGTTGCCGGGTGGCGCTAACGCTTACCCGGCCTACATCCTTCCCCATAATACTTAAACGCTGCTAAAGTATTTATTCGTTGCACACTGGTCAGACCCGCTATTCCTGCACTTAATCTGCTCTTATCCTCAGGAAATCTTTACGTCTCTTTAACTAATGAGACGAATCCGATCGACGCTAAAAATTACAATGCCTACTATTAGCTCACGGTTATAGATCAACACCTTGATTTATAAGCATGGAAATCCCCTGAGTGAAACAACGAATTGCTGTGTGTAGTCTTTGCCCATCTCCCACGATGGGCTTTTTTTTATCCTGACTACGCGCGCGTAGCCTCACAGGTACTCAGCATCCGCCACTCCGCGGGCAGCACCCGCGTCTCCCCCGTCACGTTGACCGTCACCGCCTCGCGGATATCCGCCGACGATGCGCCAACCTGGAGCTCAAACTCGCCCGGCTCAACGATGCGTTTCCCGTCCCGGCGGGTGAAGTTGAACATCTCAACCGGCAGCGTAAAGGTGAGCGTGGCGGTTTCGCCCGGCGAGAGCGTAACGCGCTGGAAGGCCTTCAGCTCCTGAAGCGGCCGCACCTGGGTGGCGACCTTATCCCTGACGTAAACCTGCACCACCTCGCTGCCGCTGCGCTCCCCGGTGTTGGTGATATCCACGCTCAGCGTCACCTCGCCGTCGACCGGCACGCGGCTTTCGGCAAGGCGGGCAGCCCCCCAGCGAAACGTCGTCCAGCCGAGGCCGAAGCCAAACGGGTAGCGGGCACCGAAGTGGAACGCAAAAGGCGTACCGCCGCTTTTGAGCTTGTGGTTGTAGTAATACGGCATTGCCCCGGCGCTTTTCGGCACGCTCACCACCAGGCGCCCCTGCGGCTCCGCCCGTCCGGTTAGCACGTCCGCAATCGCCCAGCCGCCTTCCTGCCCCGGCGCCCATGCCATCAGCAGCGCCGCGACCTTGTCCTCCAGCCCCTGCAGGTTGTAAGGACGCCCCCCGGTCATCACGACAATCACCGGTTTACCCGTCGCCACCAGCGCCTCCAGCAGCCTTTGCTGTACGCCCGGCAGGTTCAGGGAGTCGGTGTCGGAACCTTCTCCCACGGTCCCGCTCTGGAACAGCCCGGCGAGATCGCCCACGCAGGCCACCACCACGTCACTCTCCTGCGCGGCGTTTACCGCCTCGGGAATCAGGGCGGTACTTTGCGATACCGGTGACTGCTGCATCGGCTTGCCGCCGCTGTCGCCCGGGAAGACCGGCGCGCCCGCCATCCGTTTTTCGATGATGTGGCACCCTTTGGCATAGCGGATCTGCGACGCGCCGAGATACTGCTCCAGCGCCGCGCGCGGAGTCGTCACCTGCGAAGTCTCCTCCACCATATCGCTGATGATCAGATGCACCGGGAAGCTGTAGCCGCTGAGCAGGGCCAGCGGATCGTCTGCGGTCGGGCCCACCAGCGCCATGCGGGGCTTACCGCCGAGCGGCAGAATGCCGTTGTTTTCCAGCAGCGTGACCGATTTCGTCGCCACCTCCCGCGCGACCTGCCGGGTGGCGTCATTTTGCAGATCGATACCGTTTTCATCGGCATACGGCTTTTCAAACAGCCCCAGGCGGAATTTTTCGGTCAGCACGCGCGCCACGATCTCATCCACTTTGGTCATAGCGATCAGCCCGCGCTCAACCGCGTCCGCCAGACGGCGCGCGCAGTCGTCTTTCGGCAGCTCGACGTCAAGCCCGGCGTTGAACGCCAGCGCGGCGGATTCGGCCGCATCGTGGGAAATCCCGTGGTGCTGGTGCAGCAGGCTGACGCCGCCGTAGTCCGCCACAATAATCCCGTCGAATCCCCACCGTTCGCGCAACACGGTGGTCAGCAGGAAGCTGTCGCTGTGCCCCGGCTGATTGTCGATGTCGTGGTAAGCAGGCATCACCGAACCGGCATTGGCCAGCTTGACCGCCATTTCAAACGGCAGCAGGAAGGTGTCGTTCAGCTCGCTGAACCCCAGGTGGACCGGGGCATGGTTGCGCGCCCCTTCGCTGAACGAGTGGCCCACGTAGTGCTTGAGCGTCGCCAGCAGGTCGCGCCTATCGCCCTGTAACCCCTTCACGTAGGCGGTCGCCATTACGCCCACCAGCCAGGGATCTTCCCCAAAGGTCTCTTCGGTGCGCCCCCAGCGCACGTCGCGGGAGACGTCCAGCACCGGCGCCAGCCCCTGCTGGCAGCCCACGGAGCGCGCCTCTTTGCCAATCTGCTCTGCCGCCCGCTGTACCAGTTCAGGATCCCAGGTGGAGCCGTAGTTCAGCGACGAAGGAAACAGCGTGGCGTCTTTGCACAGCAGCCCCACCAGGCACTCTTCGTGGAACAGCGCCGGGATGCCGAGACGCGTCTCTTCCATCATCATGCGCTGCAGGCGGTTGGCGGCGCGCACGCCGGTTTTCGCGTCAACGATGTGGGTGCCCAGCGGGCGGGTGATCTGCCCGACGCCCAGCTTCAGCCGTTCGCTCAGCGACGCCTGCTCGCTTACGCCGGCGAATTCGTCGCTCAGATCGCTTCGCTCGCGGTGATGACCGTTTTCATCGAGGATCAGCCAGTATGCATGCATCTGGGCGAACTTCTCTTCCGGGGTCATGCGCGCCAGTAAATCGGCAACGCGCTCGTGCACGGGACGTCCCGCGTCCTTATAGATAGCCGTCATGTTTTACTCCTGTAGTGCGGAAGGGGTTGCCGGGCTGAGCGGCCCCGCGTCGGGTCTGACGTCACGCTTGCTGGCCAGCTCCCGGGCGATGGAATCCACCAGCCGGCTGTTGAGTTTGTAGATAGCAAGCAGCGCGACCATGCAGAGGAACAACGCGCAGGGGATAAGGGTAAACAGCGCGTTGATGGTCGTGAGCACGTGCGGCGCCTGGCTGGCCTGGCCCGGGGCGTAATCCACCATGCCCAGCACCCAGCCGACCACCGCCCCGCCCAGCGCCAGGCCAAACTTGATGGCAAACAGCGCGGTGGAGAAGACCAGGCCGTCCAGGCGACGACCGCTGCGGTGCTCTTCGTAGTCGACCACATCGGAGAACATGGTCCACTGCAGCGGCGTGGTGAGGTTTTGAATAAAGCTAAAGACGATGTTGAGCCCAAAGATGAGCCACACCTGCGAAGGCGGCAGGAAGAAAATCAGCGCGCCGAAGATTACGAAGGAAATAATCGTCCACTGGTAGGCGCGGACGCGGTCAAATTTCCCCAGCAGGCGTTCGGATAATAATGCACCGCTTAAGGAGGCCACCATGCCGGAAACAATAAAGGCAAAAACCAGATCCGGACGCAGCAGCACGTAGTTCACGTAATACATCGTGGCGGAGCCGCGCGTCACCACCGCGGTTAACAGCAAAATATTAAACAGAAACACAATGCGCCACTGGCTGTTGCGGCTCAGCAGTTTTAAATCGGTAAGCATGGAGCCGGAGGTATCGTTGCGCGGAGAATAACGCTCGCGGGTCATCAGGAAGCAGCAGAAGAACAGCACAATGCCCAGCAGCCCCATCAGGCTCATGGCATAGAAATAGCCTTTCTGCACGTTGCCCTGGCCCAGCAACGAGACCAGCGGCAGGGCAATCACCGTCACAATCAACCCACCGATAAACGACAGGCCAAAGCGCCACGACTGCAGGGAGTGACGCTCACGCGGATCCAGCGTCAGCGCGCCCGGCATGGCGCAGTAAGGCACGTTAATTGCGGAGTAGATCAGGCTCAAGAGAGCATAGGTCAGGCAGGCATAGACAATTTTTGCCGTCGGCCCGACGTCCGGCACGTAGAAGGTAATCAGGCAGCTCACGCCAAACGGGATGGCAAACCACAGCAGCCAGGGACGAAAGCGCCCGTGTCGCGTCCGGGTGCGGTCAACCAGCGCGCCAATGCACGGGTCGACAAACGCATCCACCACGCGCACCACTAAAAACATGGTACCCATAATGGCCGCAGGTAAACCGAAAACGTCCGTATAGAAATAAGCAAGAAATAACGTGGCCGTTTGCCAGACCAGCGCGCTGGCCATATCGCCTAAACCATAACCTATTTTATCTTTGGTACGCAGTACAGAGGAGAGTGTCATTGTTATTTGCCTTTTTATCAGGTTAAAACGTATTTCAACCAGTTGCGCAAATTCTTAAAGGAAATGCGCAGTAAGGCCCAAGTATTAGCAACGGTTTGCGCGCTAACAATTGTCTAAATTGACAGACAAATTATGATATTTGGTTTTTTGTTTTATTTGTGATGGGGAGCATATTCGGACGGAAATAAAAAAGGCGAGGAATAATATCCTCGCCTTTTCCGGTCAGCGTGGCGTTACTTGTTCAGTTCCGCCAGGCTCAGCCAGGTCTGCACCACGGTGTCCGGGTTCAGGGACAGGCTATCAATCCCCTCTTCCATCAGCCAGGCGGCAAAGTCTTCATGGTCGGATGGACCCTGACCGCAAATCCCGACGTATTTACCCTGCTTTTTCGCCGCGCGGATGGACATCGAGAGCAGCGCTTTTACCGCCTCGTTGCGCTCATCGAACAGCTCGGAAACCACGCCGGAGTCGCGGTCCAGACCCAGCGTCAGCTGCGTCATGTCGTTTGAGCCAATAGAGAAGCCGTCGAAGTGCTCCAGGAACTGCTCGGCCAGCAGGGCGTTGGACGGGATTTCACACATCATGATGATCTTCAGCCCGTTCTCGCCGCGCTTGAGCCCCTGACGCGCCAGCTCGTCCACTACCGCTTTCGCCTGATCCACGGTACGCACGAACGGGATCATGATTTCGACGTTGGTCAGCCCCATGTCGTTGCGCACGCGCTTCACCGCCTCGCACTCCAGCGCGAAGCAGTCGCGGAAGCTGTCGGACACGTAGCGTCCGGCCCCGCGGAAGCCCAGCATCGGGTTCTCTTCTTCCGGCTCGTAGCGCTCGCCGCCCACCAAGTTGGCGTATTCGTTGGACTTAAAGTCAGACAGGCGCACGATCACGCGTTTCGGGTAGAAGGCGGCGCCCAGCGTGGCGATCCCTTCGGTCAGACGGCCAACGTAGAACTCTTTCGGCGAGTCGTAGCCTTTCATCATCTCGCGGATTTCGTTCTGCAGCTTCGGATCCTGATCGTCAAACTCCAGCAGCGCGCGCGGGTGGACGCCGATCATACGGTTGATGATAAATTCCAGGCGCGCCAGGCCTACGCCTTCGTTCGGCAGGCAGGCGAAGTCGAACGCGCGGTCCGGGTTGCCGACGTTCATCATGATCTTCAGCGGCAGGTCCGGCATGGTATCCACGCTGGAGCTCTTCACGCTGAAGTCCAGGATATCGGCGTACACGTAGCCGGTATCGCCTTCGGCACAGGAGACGGTTACGTTCTGCCCGTCCTTCATGCGTTCGGTAGCGTCACCGCAGCCGACGACCGCAGGAATACCCAGCTCGCGGGCGATGATCGCCGCGTGGCAGGTACGTCCGCCGCGGTTGGTCACGATAGCCGCCGCTTTCTTCATGATCGGTTCCCAGTCCGGGTCGGTCATGTCGGTTACCAGCACGTCGCCTGGCTCAATGCGGTTCATCTCGCTGATGTCGTGGATCACTTTGACCGGACCGGCACCGATGCGGTGACCGATGGCGCGGCCTTCCGCGACGATTTTGCCCTGGGCGTGCAGCGTATAGCGCTCCATCACCTGGCCGCGCGAGCGGACGGTTTCAGGACGCGCCTGGACGATAAACAGCTTGCCGGTGTTACCGTCCTTCGCCCATTCGATATCCATCGGACGGCCGTAGTGTTTTTCAATCTGCACCGCCTGCTTCGCCAGCTCCTGCACTTCGGCGTCGGTCAGCGAGAAGCGGTCGCGCTGCTCCTGCGGAACATCTTCAATCTTAACCTGCTTGCCATGCTCCTGGGTTGGGGCATAGATCATGCGGATTTTTTTCGAGCCCATGGTGCGGCGCACCACCGCCGGACGGCCCGCGGCCAGCGTCGGCTTGTGAACGTAGAATTCGTCAGGGTTGACCGCGCCCTGCACCACCATCTCACCCAGACCCCATGCGGAGGTGATAAACACCACCTGGTCGAAGCCGGACTCGGTATCAATGGAGAACATCACGCCGGATGAGCCCACGTCGGAGCGCACCATGCGCTGCACGCCAGCGGAGAGCGCCACGCCGCGATGGTCATAGCCCTGGTGCACGCGATAGGAAATAGCACGGTCGTTGAACAGGGAAGCAAATACGTGCTTCACCGCCACCAGCACCGCGTCGTAACCCTGGACGTTGAGGAAGGTTTCCTGCTGCCCGGCAAACGAGGCGTCCGGCATATCTTCTGCGGTGGCAGAAGAGCGCACGGCAAAGGAGGCCTGCGCATCGTCAGCGGAGAGCTGGTTGTACGCGTCGTGAATGGCTTTTTCCAGTTCCGGCTGGAAAGGTGTGTCGATGATCCACTGGCGGATCTGCGCCCCGGCTTTGGCAAGCTCGGTAACGTCATCAATATCCGTCTTATCCAGCAGGTCGTAAATGCGCTGGTTAACACCGCTCTGGTCTAAAAACAGGTTAAAGGCATCGGCGGTGGTGGCAAACCCGTTCGGTACGGAGACACCCATACCCGACAGATTTGTAATCATTTCACCCAGGGAGGCATTTTTGCCCCCAACTCTGTCTACATCATTCATGCCGAGTTGGTTATACCAAAGCACCAGCGGTGACGAGCCATTGTTGGACATCGAAACAATCCTTTTGTGATATTTGATCGGAGTAAGTAACACCTGACTACGTATTTATACTGGCATATTTATTTCCGCTAAAAAAACGGTGAATCGTGTAAGCAATTTAAAATTTCAACTTTTCGGATACTTTCCCACCAGCGATTAACCCAATGATTCCTCTATATTCAGCCGTTAACCACAAAAATAAAGTCGCTATTTGAAAAATGAAATCCACTTTTCAGTAAAATCAAAAACAGCGTTTCATTCATAATTCAGATAACTTCTTTGCTGTGTAAATTACTTTTTTAATTTATGCTTTCAGACAATTACGTATGATATTCAGGGTGGGTAAAATGGATAATGCTGTCGATCGTCACGTTTTTTATATTTCTGATGGTACGGCGATCACCGCCGAGGTGCTGGGCCACGCGGTGATGTCGCAGTTTCCCGTATCGATCAACAGCATTACGCTGCCGTTTGTCGAAAATGAGAGCCGCGCCAGAGCGGTGAAGGACCAGATCGACGCCATCTACCAGCAGACCGGCGTTCGCCCGCTGGTGTTTTACTCCATCGTGATCCCCGAGATCCGCACCATCATCCTGCAAAGCGAAGGCTTCTGTCAGGATATCGTGCAGGCGCTGGTGGCGCCGCTGCAGAGCGAGCTGAAGCTCGACCCGACCCCCATCGCCCACCGTACCCACGGCCTGAACCCCGGTAACCTGACCAAGTACGACGCGCGTATCGCCGCCATTGACTACACCCTTGCCCACGACGACGGTATCTCGCTGCGTAATCTCGACCAGGCGCAGGTGATCCTGCTTGGCGTTTCGCGCTGCGGCAAAACCCCGACCAGCCTCTACCTGGCGATGCAGTTTGGCATTCGCGCCGCCAACTACCCGTTTATCGCTGACGACATGGATAACCTGGTGCTGCCCGCCGCCCTTAAGCCGCTGCAGCACAAGCTGTTTGGCCTGACGATCAACCCGGAGCGCCTAGCGGCCATCCGCGAAGAGCGCCGCGAGAACAGCCGCTACGCCTCCATGCGCCAGTGCCGGATGGAGGTCTCGGAAGTGGAAGCGCTGTACCGTAAAAACCAGATCCCGTGGCTGAACAGCACCAACTATTCGGTAGAAGAAATTGCCACCAAAATTCTCGACATCATGGGGCTTAATCGCCGCATGTACTAATATGCTAGTACATTAACTCAGATTCAGGTATCATCATCGGCAACCACGGGGCGGTGTCGCCCCGACTTGAAATCAGCAGGGATTGGTTTAAGGTGATGCCCATCACTTCCCGGTAGTCTGCCGATGAAGCAAAAATTTTCTGAGACATTCCATGAATAAAACCGATGAACTCCGCACTGCGCGCATTGACAGCCTGGTCACGCCGGCTGAACTGGCCCAGCGGCATCCTGTTTCCGCCGCCGTCGCGGAACACGTGACGGCTTCCCGCCGCCGCATTGAAAAAATCCTCAATGGCGAAGACAAGCGTCTTCTGGTGGTGATTGGGCCTTGCTCCATCCACGATCTGGATGCCGCGATGGATTATGCCAAACGGCTTCAGGGCCTGCGGGATAAATATCAGCATCGCCTTGAGATTGTGATGCGCACCTACTTTGAAAAACCGCGTACCGTGGTGGGCTGGAAAGGGCTAATTTCCGATCCCGATCTCAACGGCAGCTACCGCGTTAACCACGGTATCGAGCTGGCGCGCAAGCTGCTTTTGCAGGTCAACGAGCTGGGCGTGCCGACGGCGACCGAGTTTCTCGATATGGTGACCGGGCAGTTTATTGCCGATCTCATCAGCTGGGGCGCGATTGGCGCGCGCACCACCGAAAGCCAGATCCACCGCGAGATGGCCTCCGCCCTCTCCTGTCCGGTCGGCTTTAAAAACGGCACCGATGGCAACACCCGCATCGCGGTTGATGCCATCCGCGCTGCCCGTGCGAGCCACATGTTCCTGTCGCCGGATAAAAGCGGCCAGATGACCATCTACCAGACCAGCGGTAACCCGTACGGGCACATCATTATGCGCGGCGGCAAGAAACCCAATTACCATGCACAGGATATTGCGGCGGCCTGTGAAACGCTGGCCGAGTTCGACCTGCCGGAACATCTGGTGGTGGACTTCAGCCACGGCAACTGCCAGAAGCAGCATCGCCGCCAGCTGGACGTCTGCGATGAGATCTGCCAGCAGATCCGCAGCGGGTCGACCGCCGTTGCCGGGATTATGGCGGAAAGCTTTATCAAAGAAGGCACGCAGAAAATCGTTGCCGGACAGCAGATGGTGTACGGCCAGTCAATCACCGATCCGTGCCTGAGCTGGGAAGACAGCGAGCTGCTGTTGGATAAGCTGGCGTCTGCGGTCGATACACGCTTCTAACCCCTCGTCGGGTGGCGCTGCGCTTGCCCGACCTACGGTTCGTGCCCTTCTCCCTCTCCCTGTGGGAGAGGGGCGGGATGAGGGCACCAGCCCGCACCTTCCCCCAAAATTTGATCCCCTCACCCTTTTTTCACAAAAACGCTTGCCGTGAATTTGCAGTTTATTGATAATGATTATCATTGTTACATTGATTGTTATTTATAAACATTATGTCACGTACGGATAACAGCGCGGCAACGCCAGTAAAAACAGACACAGCACCAGCCCCTACCGAGCGTCGGATTGACAGCAAAAGCCTGCTCGGCGATGAGGGCCGGGTCATCATCGTGCATCACGGCCAGCACTACCTGCTGCGCCAGACGAATGCCGGAAAACTGATCCTCACAAAATAAACCAAAACATTCGCCAGCCACCCAGGTTATCCCCAGGCAGCCAGCGCTTTCGATTCTTTATGGAGAGTTGCTATGCCACACCTGCCTTCCGCGTCTTTACGCCCGTCAATTCTGGCGCTGGCGATCGTCAGCGCCCTGCCGACTGCGGCAGTTGCCGCCACGGACGATATTACCGTCACCGCCACGGGCAACGCCCGCAGCGCCTTTGAAGCCCCCATGATGGTGAGCGTGATTGACGCCAGCGCGCCGGAGAAACAGACCGCCAGCTCGGCGGCCGACCTGCTGCGTAACGTCCCCGGCCTGACGCTGGACGGTACCGGGCGCACCAACGGGCAGGACGTGAACCTGCGCGGCTATGACCGTCGCGGCGTGCTGGTGCTGGTTGACGGCGTGCGTCAGGGCACCGATACCGGCCACCTGAACAGCACGTTCCTCGATCCGGCCCTGATTAAGCGTATCGAAGTGGTTCGCGGCCCGTCGGCCCTGCTGTACGGCAGCGGCGCGCTGGGCGGCGTGATTTCTTATGACACCGTTGACGCCAAAGACCTGCTGGAACCGGGTAAAAACAGCGGTTACCGCGTGTTTGGTACGGGTGCTACCGGCGATAGCAGCCTCGGGATGGGCGCCAGCGCCTATGGCCGAACCGAGACGCTGGACGGCCTGGTCTCCTGGTCCAGCCGCGATCGGGGTGATATTCGCCAGAGCGACGGTGGAACCGCGCCTAACGACGAATCCATCAATAATATGCTGGCGAAAGGCAGCTGGAAAATCGACCCGGCCCAGACCCTGAGCGGCTCTCTGCGCTATTACAACAACGCCGCACGGGAACCGAAAAACCCGCAAACCAGCGGGGCGGACAGCAGTAACCCGATGACCGACCGCTCTACCATCCAGCGCGATGCGCAGCTTGGCTACCGCATCGCCCCGGCAGGGAACGACTGGCTGAACGCCGACGCGAAGGTCTACTGGTCCGAAGCGCGCATTAATGCCCAGAATATCGACGGGAGCGGTGAGTTCCGCAAGCAGACCACCCAAGGCGGCAAGATGGAAAACCGCACCCGCCTGTTCAGCGACACCTTTGCAGCACACCTTCTGACCTACGGCGGGGAATACTCTCGTCAGGAGCAGCATCCGGGCGGGACAACCACCGGCTTCCCGGAGGCGAAGATCGACTTCAGCTCCGGCTGGCTGCAGGATGAAATCACCCTTCGCGATCTGCCCGTTACCCTGCTGGGCGGCACGCGGTATGACAATTACCGCGGCAGCAGCAATGGCTACGACGACGTGGATGCCGATAAGTGGTCATCCCGCGCCGGGTTGACCGTCAGCCCGACCGACTGGCTGATGCTGTTTGGCTCTTACGCGCAGGCCTTCCGCGCGCCGACCATGGGCGAGATGTACAACGACGCCAAACACTTCTCCATTGGCCGGTTCTATACCAACTACTGGGTGCCGAACCCGAACCTGCGCCCGGAAACCAACGAAACGCAGGAGTTTGGTTTTGGCCTGCGATTTGACGATCTGCTGCTTGCCAACGATGCGCTGGAGCTTAAAGCCAGCTACTTCGATACCAAAGCCAGGGACTATATCTCCACCACCGTCGATTTTGCCGCCGCGACCACCATGTCCTATAACGTCCCGAACGCCAAAATCTGGGGCTGGGACGTGATGGCAAAATACTCGGCCGACCTCTTCAACCTCGACCTGGCCTATAACCGCACGCGCGGGAAAGATACCGATACGGGCGAGTACATCTCCAGCATCAACCCGGATACCGTCACCAGCAGGCTGGACATTCCGGTAGCGCAAAGCGGTTTTTCCGTCGGCTGGATTGGCACCTTTGTCGATCGCTCAACGCATATCAGCAGCAGCTACAGCAAGCAGCCGGGCTATGCGGTGAATGATTTTTACGTGAGCTACAAAGGCCAGGAGCAGCTAAAAGGCGTGACCACCACGCTGGTACTCGGCAACGCCTTTGACAAGGAATACTGGTCGCCGCAGGGCATTCCGCAGGACGGCCGTAACGGCAAGATTTTCGTAAGCTATCAGTGGTAACGCCCGTTGGGCCAACTATGCAGAAGGATAAGATAATGAATCACTACACGCGCTGGCTTGAGCTAAAAGAGGCCAATCCCGGTCAGTACGCGCGCGACGTCGCAGGGTTAATGAACATCAGTGAAGCAGAGCTGGCCTTTGCCCGCGTGGGCCACGACGCCTGGCGACTGCGCGGTGAGATCCGCGAGATTTTAGGCGCGCTGGAGGCGGTGGGCGAAACCAAATGCATCTGCCGCAACGACTACGCCGTGCACGAGCAGGTCGGGAGCTTTACCAACCAGCACCTGAACGGCCACGCCGGGCTGGTGCTGAACCCGCGCGCGCTGGATCTGCGCCTGTTCCTCAACCAGTGGGCGAGCGCGTTTCACATCAGTGAAGCCACCGCCCGCGGCGAGCGGCAGAGCATTCAGTTCTTCGACCACCAGGGCGATGCCCTGCTCAAGGTCTACGCCACGGACAACACCGACGTTTCCGCTTGGGGCGACGTGCTGACCCGCTTCATCTTTGCCGATAACCCGCCGCTGGCGCTGAAGGTGCCCGATGCGCCTGCTCACGAGGAAAATGCACAAGCCGCTCTCGTGGACAAAGAGTGGCGCGCCATGACCGACGTGCACCAGTTCTTCAGCCTGCTCAAGCGCCATAACCTCAGCCGCCAGCAGGCGTTTCGCCTGGTGGGTGACGATCTGGCCTGCCGGGTAGAGAATACCGCGCTGGCGCAGCTTCTGGAAACGACGCGCCGGGAGGGAAACGAGATCATGGTCTTCGTCGGCAACCGCGGCTGCGTGCAGATCTTCACCGGCGCGGTGGAAAAGCTGGTGCCGATGAAAGGCTGGCTGAACATCTTTAACCCGACCTTTACCCTGCATTTGCTTGAAGGATCCATTGCGGAAAGCTGGGTCACGCGCAAGCCGACGGCTGACGGGCACGTGACCAGCCTGGAGCTGTTTGCCGCCGACGGAACGCAAATCGCCCAGCTGTACGGACAGCGTACCGAAGGCGAACCGGAGCAGAGCCAGTGGCGCAGCCAGATTGACGCCTTAACGGCGAAAGGGCTGGCCGCATGAAACGGTGGCTTGCCCTGCTCAGCGCCCTGCCCCTGATGGCGTTTGCCGCGCCGCAGGAGAAAATCGTGACCCTCGGCGGCGACGTCACCGAGATTGTCTACGCCCTCGGCGCGGCGTCTTCGCTGGTGGCCCGCGACAGCACCAGCCGGTGGCCGCAGGCGGCGACCGCGCTGCCGGACGTGGGCTATCTGCGCCAGCTCAACGCGGAAGGGATCTTGTCCATGCGCCCTACGCTGGTATTGGCCAGCGCCCAGGCGCAGCCCTCTCTGGCGCTTAAGCAGGTTGAGCAAAGCCACGTCAGGGTTATCGCGGTGCCTGCCCGTAACGACCTGAGCGTCATTGACGAAAAGTTGCGGATCGTCGCTGAAGCGACGCACCGCGAGGCCAAGGGGGAAGCCCTGCGCAGCGCGCTGCGTCAGTCGCTCACGGAGCTGCCCGCGTCACCGCTAAATAAACGGGTGCTGTTTATTCTCAACCACGGCGGAATGACCGCCATGGCGGCCGGACAACAGACCGGCGCGGACGCGGCCATTCGTGCGGCGGGGCTGCAGAACGCGATGCAGGGGTTTACCCGCTATCAGCCGCTGTCTCAGGAGGGCACGATCGCCAGCCGCCCCGATCTGGTGGTGATTTCTCAGGACGGCCTCAACGCCCTGGGCGGTGAAGCGAATCTGTGGACGCTGCCCGGCCTGGCGCAAACTCCGGCGGGACGGAATAAGCAGGTGCTGGCGATTGACGACATGGCGCTGCTGGGCTTCAGCGTGCGAACGCCGGAAGCCATCCGGCAGCTGCGGGCCAAAGCGGAGCAGCTGCCCTGATGTCCCGGCGAGCCGCATTGTCACTGTGGATGCTGGCCGCGCTGCTGGTCGTCATGACGCTGACGGCCAGCGGTATTGGCGCGCTGCGTCTGCCGGTAAGCCTGCTGTGGAACGGCACCGACGAAGCGCTGCGTCAGATCTGGCTGACGATCCGTCTGCCTCGCGTGCTGCTGGCGCTGGCGATCGGCGGTTCGCTGGCGCTGGCGGGCTGCGTGATGCAGGGGCTGTTTCGCAACCCGCTGGCGGACCCTGGCCTGCTCGGCATCAGCAGCGGCGCGGCGCTTGCGGTTGCGCTGTGGGTGGTGCTCCCGCTCTCGCTGCCTGCGCTGGTGATGCTGTATGCCCCGATGCTGGCGGCGTTTCTCGGCGCGCTGGCCGCCACCTTCGTGATTTTCCTGCTCAGCCGGCAGCGTGACGCGTCCCTGTCGCGCCTGCTGCTGGTGGGCATTGCCATCAACGCGCTGTGCGGCGCGGCCGTCGGCGTGCTGTCATGGCTCAGCAACGATGCCCAGCTTCGCCAGCTTTCGCTCTGGGGAATGGGCAGCCTCGGCCAGGCGCAGTGGTCAACGCTGCTGGCCGTCGCGTCGCTGATGGTTCCCACCGTGCTGGTTATCTGGCGTCTGGCAGGTGCCCTCAACCTGCTGCAGCTGGGCGACGAAGAGGCGCACTACCTCGGCGTGGAGGTTGCCGCCGTGCAGCGGATCCTGCTGCTGTGCAGCGCCCTGCTGGTGGCCGCCGCCGTTGCGGTCAGCGGCGTGATCGGCTTTGTCGGCCTGGTGGTACCGCACCTGGTGCGCATGTGGCTGGGCGCCGACCACCGGGCGGTGCTCCCCGGTTCGGTGCTGGCCGGCGCGCTGCTTCTGCTGGTGGCCGATACGCTGGCGCGCAGCCTGGTCGCCCCGGCGGAAATGCCGGTCGGCTTATTGACCAGCCTTCTCGGCGCGCCGTGGTTCCTGTGGCTTATCTTTCGTCGCGGAGGCGCGCATGGCTGAACGCTATTGTGCAGAAAATCTTGTTTTTCGCGCCGGGCAACGCACGCTGATTAACGACGTGTCGCTGACCTTATCTCAGGGCGAACTGGTGGCGCTGATTGGCCCTAACGGCGCCGGAAAATCAACGCTAATGCGGCTGCTTACCGGCTATCTTAAACCTGCGGGCGGACGGTGCAGCCTGGCGAGTACGCCGCTTGCAGACTGGCAGCCGGACAGACTCGCACGCTACCGGGCGGTGATGCGCCAGAATACCCAGCTCGGATTTGACTGGCCGGTTGAGGCGGTCGTCGGTATGGGCCGCGCGCCCTGGACCCGCACGCCTGAAGCGTCGGTGATTGAGGAGGTCATGGCCATCACAGGCTGCTTACCGCTGGCGGGCAGGCAGTTTGCCGCCCTCTCCGGCGGCGAGCAGCAGCGCGTCCAGCTCGCCCGCGCGCTGGCCCAGCTCTGGTGCGAGGGCGCCCCGCGCGGCTGGCTGTTCCTTGATGAACCCACGTCCGCGCTGGATCTCTATCACCAGCAGCATCTGCTGCGCCTGCTGAAATCCCTGACCCGCCGGGGACATCTGCACGTTTGCGCGGTGCTGCACGACCTGAATCTGGCGGCGCTGTGGGCGGACCGCATCCTGCTGCTGCATGGCGGCAGCATCGTCTCCCAGGGAGAACCGGAAACCGTTTTGCAGGCCGATGCGCTGGCCCGCTGGTACGGCGCGCAGGTCCTCGTCGGCAGCCATCCGGCTCACGACGCGCCGCAGGTGTTTCTCGCGCCCTAGCTTGAGCAACTCACCTCCAGCCGCTTGCCCCAGTCGGGCGGGCGGCTGACGTAGTCATCATCCCGGTCGGCAAACGGCGTGCGCAACGCCACGTGCAGACGGTGCAGCTCGCCGTACTCGCCCTGCTCTGCCTGCTCAATCGCCCGCTGCGCCAGCCAGTTGCGCAACACCATCGCGGGATTCGCTGCATTCATACTCGCCTGACGGGTCGCGTCGTCCACCTGCTCCTGCTGCAGCCGCGCGCGGTAGGATGCAAACCAGTCGTCAAACGCCTGTCGGTCAATAAACTCATCGCGCAGCGGCGAGGCGGCGCTGTGCTGCTCCGTCTGGCCCAGCATCCGGAAGGTACGGGTATAATCGCTGCCCTCGCGCGCCATCAGGGCAAACAGACCGTTGAGAAGGTCGTTATCGCCTTTCTCCTGCGTCATCAGCCCCAGCTTGTTGCGCATCAGCGTGCCATATTCTCGCAGCAAGATGTCCTGATAGCTGTCGAGCGCATCGTTGAGAGCATCAACGTCGATAAACGGCGACAGGGTTTGCGCAAGCCGCTGCAGGTTCCACAGGCCCACCGCGGGCTGATTGTCAAAGCTGTAACGTCCCTGATAGTCGGAGTGGTTGCAGATATACCCAGGCTGATAATCGTCCAGGAAGCCAAACGGACCGTAATCAAAGGTCAGCCCGAGAAGCGACATGTTGTCCGTATTCATGACGCCATGGGCAAAGCCGACCGTTTGCCAGCGGGCAATCAGGGTTGCGGTGCGGGCAACCACATCCCTGAACCAGAGAATGTATTTATCCGCCTCATCCTGCACATGCACCCAGTGGTGACGAATGGCAAAGTCCGCCAGCTGGCGCACCTTTTCCGGCTCGCGGCGATAGTAAAAGTGCTCGAAATGACCAAAGCGCAGGTGGCTCTGTGCGATACGCATCAGCATTGCGCCCTTTTCCACGGATTCACGCATAACCGGCGTCTCGCTGGTGACGATCGAGAGCGCGCGGGTGGTGGGGATCCCTAGCGCATGCATCGCTTCACAGCCCAGACACTCGCGAATCGTTGACCGCAGTACCGCACGCCCGTCCCCCATTCGCGAATAGGGCGTCAGGCCCGCGCCTTTCAGGTGCCAGTCAACCGTCTCCCCGTTGGGCAGCTGTTGTTCACCGAGCAGGATCCCCCGGCCGTCGCCCAGCTGTCCCGCCCAGACGCCAAACTGGTGTCCGCTATAGACCTGAGCCAGGGGTTGCATACCGGCGAGAAGCGTTTCGCCTCCCCAGACGCCAGCGCTATCTGAGCGCTGAAACAGCTCAGGTGGAATGGCCAGTTCTTCTGCCAGCCGATCGTTATGCCAGATAAGGCGTGAATGGTGTAACGGTGTGGGTTTGAGTGCGGTGTAAAATTCCGGCAACTCATCGTGCCAGCAAGCAGTAAAAGACAGGGTCATAAGTCCTCCTGCTTTTAGTGTAGAGGGTTTCCTCTGACTTAAACACGGGCGAAAGCAAGGGTTATCGCTGCTGAACCAGCGTCGTGACGTGCTCCGCGGCGACCGCAGGCCAGAGCGCGCCCTGCATAGCGCCAAAATTGAAGGGCAACACGCGTTGCAGCAGGCCGTGGTCATCAATGCCTGAGACGATCACAGACTGGCAGTGAGGCGTGATTTGCCAGAGAATAGCGCGCATAAACGGCTCGAAAGAGAGCTCCGAAGCCCGCTGCTGGATGAAGCCTTTGTCGAGAATAACCCGTTTAAATAATCCATCATAGACCGCTTTGAGCGACGCGGCGCCAGCGCCAAAGTTAGCCAAAACCAGCGGGAAATGGATCGCCATTCTCGCCAGCTGCAGATCGTCCTTTCCGTTATTTAACCCTGGATAATTCTCATTAACAGTAAACTCAAGAAACGGATAACGTTCAAGGATTGAAACAGCGTTTCCATTAGTTAATAAAAATTCAACAATTGTAGGCGTAATATTGATCCACGCAATTAACTGATGCTGAATAAAAAACAGTTTACAGGTATCAAGCAATTGCAGTTTTTCGTTAAACAACGCTAACTCTTCGGCCGCTGAAAGCCGAGGGATAACAAGCTCAGTGGGGATCCGCACATCGCTGCCGACGCCAGTAAAGTTAACCAGAATTTCTAAACCTTTAAGCTCACCTGCGCTATTACGAGCAGGCAGAAGCAGCAGTTCAGACTGGTAAGCATTATCTAGCGTAATAATCATTGCACTTGCCCCGCATTAAAGATGAGAGAGGACATCCTGGAGCAATTGCCGACACAATTCCACTGTCTTGATTTTAATAAGATTAATTTCATTAGTTCCGTATTAATTTTCAGATTTATCCCTGAATCTAAAATAATTTTATCCTGATTGCAAAATAATAGCCAGTTTTAGATAAAACAGACACATGCAGGATTCGCTAATTGTAGGTAAATTTAACTTTAAGCATCTTATTTGAGAAAAACGGCATGATTTATTACTCACCATGCCGCCATAAGAGAAGTATCCGACAAAGACTATATACGTCGCGCCTGCCAGAAGTTTTTACGCCAGTAAACATTATCAAGAGAAGAGCGCATCACCCCGCGACTGGTCGAGGCATGAATGAACTGATTGTCTGTATCATATATGCCAACGTGGAGACCGCTTTCACCCGAGCCGGTTTTGAAGAAAACCAGGTCTCCGGGCAGAAGATCGTCTTTATCAATTTCAGTGCCAATTTCCGCCTGCTTGCGCGTTTCGCGCGGAAGCTGTAAATCAAACTTGTCGCGAAACGTCATCAGAACGAAGCCGGAGCAATCCACGCCGCCGCGACTCATGCCGCCGTAGCGATAAGGCGTGCCGCGCCAGTTGCTCAGCTGATCGTTCAGGCTAGCAATGACGGTGATCGAATCTGAAAGCCGTGGGTTAGGCGGCGGGGCACGATGGCTGCTGCATCCCGTAAGAAAAAGTGCTGTCATCAGGAGAAACCAGAATCGCATTTCCAGACGAATCCTCTGCTTTTTTTGTTCTTTTCGTAATTTAGCGTGCAATTGTGCCTACAGGCAAGAAACGGTTACGTCTGCCCGGTAGAAATCAGCATCTTATGGCCCTCTATATCCAGCCTGCGGAACGACATGTTGTACGCGCGGGCAAGGTTGGGTGGGGTAAGGACCCGGTCGCGCGCACCGCTGGCGATCATGTTACCCTGCGAAAGCAGCCACACCCGGTGGGCATGACGCAGGGTATGGTTGAGGTCATGACTGCTCATCACCACGGCGATGCCCTTTTGGCTCAGGGCGCTTAGCAGCTTATCCAGAGCCGCCTGCTGCGCCACGTCCAGACCGCTCATGGGCTCATCGAGAAGCAGCATCCGCCCGTGAGGATTCCCTGCCGGGTGGATCTGAACGATGACGGCCGCCAGGCGCACCCGCTGCCACTCTCCGCCGGAAAGCTGGCTGGCATGCCGGGAGAGTTTATCTTGCAGCCCAAGGGCCGCCGCCACGTCCGTCAGCAGCGCCGTCTGCTGTTTGTCATGCAGATGCAGCATCAGATAGTGCCAGACCGGCATCGCAAAGGGCGGCACCTGCTGCTGTACGAGGTAGCTGCGCCGATGCGCCAGAGAGACCGGTGACCAGTCGGCAAGCGTATGCTCCAGCAGCGTTATCTGCCCTTCTCCGTCGGTCATGCCCGCCATCCGCGCCAGCAGCGTGCTCTTCCCTGCACCGTTTGGCCCGACAAGATGCAGGATCTCTCCCGCATTGACGGTACCGGTTATCGGCTCCAGACGTCCCCTCTCGGCAACGTCCGTGAGCTGCATCAGCAATGACATTATTTTGCCAGCGCCAGCTTGATCGACTCCATGACGATCGGATCTTCAGGCGTCATATCCGGCGAAAAACGCTGAACGACCTGACCGTCGCGACCAATCAGGAATTTCTCAAAATTCCACAGGATATCGTCCGGGTAAAGCGGCGCGCGACCTTTGCTGGCCATACGTTCATAAAAACCGCTGTCTTCCGGCGCAACGGCCTTAGGAGCGGCAGCGATCAGCTTCGCATACAGGGGATGGCGGTCCTCGCCGTTGACGTCAATTTTGCTGAACATCGGGAACGTCACGCCATAGGTAGTGCTGCAGAAGGTTTTGATCTCCTCTTCGCTGCCCGGCTCCTGGCCGAGGAACTGGTTGCACGGGAAGCCCAGCACGGTGAAACCGTCTTTCTCCCAGGCCTTCTGAATATTTTCCAGCTGCTCGTACTGCGGCGTCAGGCCGCATTTGGATGCCACGTTGACGATAAGCAACACCTTGCCTCTGTAGCCTTCCAGCGTAGTTTTCTCGCCGTCAATGGTGGTCACTTCGGTATTCAGGATATCTGACTGCATAGCATTCCCTCTGGTTGTTTTACAGGTCGTTTTTTAACGTCCGGACTTTAATAGTAGCCAGATAAACACCGGCGCGCCCAGCGTGGCGGTAACCACGCCAATCGGCAGCTCCGCGGCCGTCAGGGCAAGCCGGGCGATGATATCGGCCACCAGCAGCGTGACGGCTCCGGCCACCGCAGAGGCCGGAAGCAGGGTTCGATGGTCCGTGAGGCCACACAGGCGCAGCATGTGGGGTATAACCAGCCCGATAAAGCCGATCGCGCCCGCCAGCGCCACGCTGACGCCGACCAGCCAGCCAATGACGATCACCAGCACGTTACGCCAGAACCCAATCGGCATGCCGAGCTGGCGGGCAGAGGTTTCACCCAGCGCGAGCATATTCAGCGGCTGCGCCTGCAGGGCCGCCCATACGATGGCCGGTACCAGCAGCGCCATCAGCCAGCCCTGGTGCCAGTCAACGCCCCCAAAGCCGCCCATCATCCAGTACATCAGCTGACGCAGGTCAAAGGCGGTAGAGAAGTAGACCGCCCAGGTCATCAGCGCGCTGCAGATAATCCCCAGCGCCACGCCGGCAAGCAGCAGGCGGCTGGTCGACAGGTGTCGTCTGGCGAAGCGAAGCAGGATCGCGGTGATCAGCAGTGCGCCGAGAATGGCGCTCAGGCTAATGCTCCATCCGGAAAGTTCTCCCCCGCCCAGCATCACCGCCGCAATCAGCCCCACGCCTGCACCGTTCGACACGCCGAGCAGGCCGGGCTCTGCCAGAGGGTTTTCAAACAACGCCTGCATAATGGTGCCGCACAGCGCCAGCGCGGCACCGACCAGTACCACCGCGACGGTGCGCGGGAGGCGAATTTGCCAGACGAAGAGCTGCCCGTCAGGCCCCCACCAGCTTTCAGGCCCAATCCATCTGTCTCCGGCGCAGAGGCTCACGGCCGCGGCGGCAATAAGTAACAGCACCAGCAAAAGCAGGCGACGCCGATCGGAACGGTACTGTAGATGGGCATAATCAAGCATGAGTAAGGCTATAGTAGCGTGAGATATCATTGATTTTACGGCGGGTTTGCCGGAGAGCGCAAAGAAAAAAGGCCGCGTGGGCGGCCTTTTTGGTTAGTTCATATTACTCTGCTTTGGGCGTTGCGTTTTCGACGCGGCTTTTTAACTTCTGGCCGGGTCTGAAGGTCACCACGCGGCGGGCTGTAATGGGAATATCTTCCCCCGTCTTCGGGTTGCGGCCCGGACGTTGGTTTTTGTCTCGCAAATCAAAATTGCCAAAACCGGAGAGTTTTACCTGCTCACCATTTTCCAGAGCACGACGGATCTCTTCGAAAAACAGCTCTACCAGCTCTTTGGCATCCCGTTTGCTAAGCCCAAGCTTATCAAACAGATATTCTGACATTTCAGCTTTTGTAAGCGCCATAGGTTCAATCCCTCAATGATGCCTGGAATCGCTCTTTTAATGCCTCTACACATTTGGCGACGGTAGCGGCAATCTCCTCTTCTTCGAGTGTACGGCTGGTATCCTGAAGGATAAGGCTAATAGCGAGGCTCTTGAAACCTTCAGCTACGCCCTTGCCGCGGTACACGTCAAATAAGTTTACGCCAACTACCTGATTTACGCCAACTTTCTTACATTCGGCCAAAATATCTGCTGCAGGCACGTTTTCCGCGACCACAACCGCGATATCACGGCGGTTTGCAGGGAAGCGGGAGACGTCCTGAGCCTGAGGAATCACGCGGTCTGCTACCGGGCTCCATTCCAGCTCGAACACGATGGTACGGCCGTTCAGGTCCAGCTTACGCTCCAGCTCAGGGTGAACAACCCCAATGAAACCAACGCGTTTGCCGTCTAAATAGATGGCTGCACTCTGGCCCGGATGCAGAGCCGGAATGGCTTCTGCGCGGAATTCAATTTCGGATAATTTACCGGTCAGATCCAGAATCGCTTCCAGGTCGCCCTTCATATCGTAGAAATCAACCGTGCCTTTTGCCAGGTCCCAGTGCTCTTCATAGCGGTTTCCGCTGATGGCGCCAGCCAGCATGAGATCCTGACGGATGCCTAAATTTGCCTGATTATCCGGTACAAAGCGCAAACCGCTTTCGAAAATTCGCACGCGGTTTTGCTGACGATTCTGGTTGTAAACAACTGTGCCCAGCAGCCCCGTCCACAGGGACAGACGCATCGCGGACATTTCGCTGGAAATTGGGCTTGGCAGGATCAGCGCCTCCTGGCCCGGATGGATCAGCTGCTGCAGCTTAGGATCAACAAAGCTGTAGGTGATCACTTCCTGGTAGCCTTTGTCGTTTAGCATGGTTTTCACACGCTTCAGGGACAGGTCGGCTTCACGGTGTTTGCCCATCACCAGACCGGCCTGGACTGGCTCGTCAGGGATGTTGTTGTAGCCGTAAACGCGGGCCACTTCTTCCACCAGGTCTTCTTCAATTTCCATGTCGAAACGCCAGGATGGCGCAACGGCTTTCCACTCGTCCTGGCCTTCGGTCACTTCGCAGCCCAGACGCGTCAGAATGTCGGTCACCTGGGCATCGGCAACGTGGTGACCAATCAGGCGGTCCAGCTTGCTGCGGCGCAGGGTAATGGTCGCGCGCTTCGGCAGGGTCGCTTCGTGGGTAACGTCAATAACCGGGCCCGCTTCGCCACCGCAGATGTCGATCAGCAGGCGGGTTGCACGCTCCATCGCGTTGTACTGTAGCGCCGGGTCTACGCCGCGCTCGTAGCGGTGAGACGCATCGGTGTGCAGGCCGTGACGGCGCGCGCGACCGGTGATGGAGAGCGGGCTGAAGAACGCGCACTCCAGCAGGACGTTTTGCGTCTCATCATTCACGCCCGAGTGCTCGCCGCCGAAGATACCGCCCATCGCCAGCGCTTTGCTGTGGTCAGCAATCACCAGGGTATCGGCGTTCAGCTTCGCTTCGCTGCCGTCCAGCAGAACCAGGGTTTCCCCCTCTTTCGCCATGCGCACAACGATGCCGCCGTCGATACGATCTTTATCGAACGCGTGCATTGGCTGGCCCAGCTCCAGCAGAACGTAGTTGGTCACGTCAACCACGGCGTCGATAGAGCGGATGCCGCAGCGGCGCAGCTTCTCTTTCATCCACAGCGGCGTTGGCGCTTTCACGTTGATGCCTTTTACCACGCGGCCGAGGTAGCGCGGGCAGGCATCCGCAGCGTCAACCTGAATAGGCAGCACGTCACTGATGGTCGCTTCTACCGGTACGATCTCCGGCGCGTTCAGCTCGGTCTGGTTCAGCACGGCCACGTCGCGCGCCACGCCGATGATGCCTAAGCAGTCAGCACGGTTTGGCGTGACGCTGATTTCGATGGTGTTGTCGTCAAGCTTGAGGTATTCACGGATATCGGTACCGATCGGCGCATCCAGCGGCAGCTCAATGATGCCGTTGTGATCGTCGGAAATACCCAGCTCGGAGAAGGAGCACAGCATGCCTTCCGACGGCTCACCGCGCAGCTTAGCCGCTTTGATTTTGAAATCGCCCGGCAGCACTGCACCGACGGTCGCCACGGCCACCTTCAGCCCCTGACGGCAGTTTGGCGCACCGCAGACGATATCCAGCAGGCGCTCACCGCCCACGTTCACTTTTGTCACGCGCAGTTTGTCGGCGTTAGGGTGCTGGCCGCACTCGACCACTTCGCCGACGACCACGCCGTTGAAGGCACCGGAAACCGGCTCAACGCCGTCCACTTCCAGACCCGCCATGGTGATCTGGTTAGACAGCGCGTCGCTGTCCAGCGTGGTGTTCACCCATTCGCGTAACCACAGTTCACTGAATTTCATTGTTCTGTCCTGCCCTTATTTAAACTGTTTGAGGAAACGCAGATCGTTTTCGAAGAACGCACGTAAGTCGGTTACGCCGTAGCGCAGCATGGTCAGACGCTCCATGCCCATGCCGAAGGCAAAGCCGGAGTAAACTTCCGGATCGATCCCCACGTTGCGCAGCACGTTTGGATGCACCATGCCGCAGCCCAGCACTTCCAGCCATTTGCCGTTTTTGCCCATCACGTCAACTTCCGCAGACGGTTCGGTGAACGGGAAGTAGGACGGACGGAAACGAACCTGCAGATCTTCCTCAAAGAAGTTGTTCAGGAAATCGTGCAGCGTGCCCTTCAGGTTGGTGAAGCTGATGTTTTTATCAACAATCAGACCTTCCATCTGGTGGAACATTGGGGTATGGGTCTGATCGTAGTCGTTACGATAGACGCGGCCCGGCGCGATAATGCGGATGGGTGGCTCCTGGTCCTTCATGGTACGGATCTGAACGCCGGAGGTCTGAGTACGCAGAAGACGCGTAGCGTCGAACCAGAAAGTGTCGTGGTCAGCGCGTGCCGGATGATGGCCAGGAATGTTCAGGGCGTCGAAGTTATGGTAATCATCTTCGATTTCCGGGCCAGTCGCCACGGTAAAGCCGAGCTCACCGAAGAAACTTTCAATGCGGTCGATGGTGCGGGTAACCGGATGCAGACCACCGTTTTCAATACGGCGACCCGGCAGGGAAACGTCGATTGTCTCTGCGGCCAGACGCGCATTCAGCACCGCGCTTTCCAGCTCGGCTTTGCGCGCGTTCAGCGCCTGCTGTACCTGCTCTTTGGCTTCGTTAATCACCGCACCCGCTGCCGGGCGCTCTTCTGGCGGCAGCTCACGCAGGGTTGTCATCTGAAGGGTCAAGTGCCCTTTCTTCCCAAGATATTCGACGCGGACATTGTCTAACGCGGCAACATCTGAGGCCTGATTAATGGCGGCTGTTGCACTGGCAACCAGCTCTGCGAGATGTGACATGATTTTCCTCATTATGTCGGTGCAGACACCGATTTGGTGGAGTTATTCTCTCAAATTCAGGCACAAAAAAAGCCTCCATCGGGAGGCTTATCTGGCGCTGTTTTTCGTTTCATCTTTCACGCGCTAGCCTCCTGAAATCAGGTGCTAAAGTAAAAGAAGAAGCGGAAAATAGCAGCATTCATGCTTGCGTTACCTTGTCTGGTAAAAACCGTTAAGACCTTATTGAAAAGCCTGGACGGGTAAAAGTCAATGTTCGGATGGTGTTAAATGAAAAGAGGGAGCAAGGCTCCCTCTCTCAACTGGCTTATGCCAGTGCTGCTTTCGCTTTTTCGACCAGAGCGGTGAACGCTACTTTGTCGAATACTGCGATGTCAGCCAGGATCTTACGGTCGATTTCAACAGAGGCTTTTTTCAGGCCGTTGATGAATTTGCTGTAAGAAATACCGTTCTGACGTGCTGCTGCGTTGATACGCGCAATCCACAGTTGACGGAACTGACGCTTACGCTGACGACGGTCACGGTAAGCGTACTGGCCTGCTTTGATAACAGCCTGGAAGGCAACGCGGTAAACGCGTGAACGCGCACCGTAGTAGCCTTTAGCTTGTTTCAAAATTTTCTTGTGACGTGCACGTGCAATTACACCACGTTTTACGCGAGCCATGTGTGCTCTCCTGTATCTATTCTAAGTTAAAAAAGTTAAACGAAACGACTTATGCGTACGGCAGGCACGCGATAACCAGGCCCAGATCGCCTTTAGAAACCATGGCTTTTGGACGCAGGTGACGTTTACGCTTGGTAGCTTTCTTAGTCAGAATGTGACGCAGGTTAGCGTGCTTGTGCTTAAAACCACCTTTACCGGTTTTTTTGAAGCGCTTAGCAGCACCGCGTACGGTCTTAATTTTTGGCATTTTAATAACTTCCACTTCGCATTGTTAAATAAACGAAACCCAGGCGAACAAAACCTGTGAAGCACAAAGGCTCCACAGGAAATGCTACTTGAAGGCCTACTGTTTCTTCTTAGGAGCGAGCACCATGATCATCTGGCGGCCTTCGATCTTCGTAGGGAAGGATTCGACTACTGCCAGTTCACTCAGATCGTCACGGACGCGGTTAAGCACTTCCATACCGATCTGTTGGTGGGCCATCTCACGACCGCGGAAACGCAGTGTGATCTTGGCCTTATCGCCATCTTCCAGAAAGCGAATCAGGCTGCGGAGTTTTACCTGATAATCGCCATCGTCGGTACCAGGACGGAACTTGATTTCCTTAACCTGGATAACTTTTTGCTTTTTCTTCTGTTCCTTAGAAGACTTACTCTTTTCATAAAGGAACTTGCCGTAGTCCATGATACGACAAACTGGCGGTTCGGCGTTAGGGCTGATTTCAACTAAATCTACTCCAGCTTCTTCAGCCTTTTCGATTGCTTCTCTCAGACTCACAATCCCCAGCTGCTCGCCTTCCAGACCTGTTAAGCGAACTTCCTGGGCGCGAATCTCGCCATTGATACGATTCGGACGTGCCGTTTGAACTCGTTTTCCGCCTTTAATACCTTATTCCTCCAGTTGTTGAAGACTGCGGCTGCGAATCTCTTGTTGCAGCTTCTCAATCACTTCACTTACGTCCAAGCTGCCCAGGTCTTTACCACGGCGGGTGCGAACGGCAACTTTGCCTGCTTCCACCTCTTTATCACCACAGACCAACATATACGGGACACGACGTAAAGTGTGCTCGCGGATTTTAAAGCCAATCTTCTCATTTCTCAAGTCTGCTTTTACGCGAATGCCCGCATTTTGTAGTTTCTGCGTCAATTCTTTAACGTAATCTGCCTGAGAATCGGTAATGTTCATCACCACCACCTGCACTGGCGCAAGCCAGGTTGGGAAGAAGCCAGCGAACTCTTCGGTCAGGATGCCGATGAAGCGCTCCAGGGAACCGAGAATCGCACGGTGAATCATAACCGGTACCTGACGCTCGTTGTCTTCGCCAACATAAGAGGCGCTTAAACGCTGCGGCAGGGAGAAGTCCAGCTGTACAGTACCGCACTGCCATGCGCGATCGAGGCAGTCATACAGGGTAAATTCAATTTTCGGACCGTAGAATGCGCCCTCGCCCAGCTGGTATTCGAACGGAATGCCGTTCTCTTCCAGCGCCACGGCGAGATCCGCTTCCGCGCGATCCCATGTCTCATCGCTACCGATACGTTTTTCCGGACGCGTTGAGAGTTTGACCACGATCTTCTCGAAGCCAAAGGTGCTGTACATATCGTAGACCATACGAATACAGGCGTTAACTTCGTCACGAACCTGATCTTCAGTACAGAAGATATGCGCATCATCCTGCGTAAAGCCACGTACACGCATCAGACCGTGCAGCGCACCTGATGGCTCATTACGGTGGCAGCTACCGAACTCCGCCATACGCAGCGGCAGGTCGCGGTAGGATTTCAGACCCTGGTTGAAGATCTGAACGTGGCCCGGGCAGTTCATTGGCTTGATGCAGTATTCACGGTTCTCAGACGAGGTGGTAAACATCGCATCTTTGTAGTTGTCCCAGTGGCCGGTTTTTTCCCACAGCACACGGTCCATCATGAACGGGCCTTTCACTTCCTGATACTGGTACTCTTTCAGCTTGGAGCGTACGAAAGTTTCCAGTTCACGGAAGATGGTCCAGCCGTCGTTATGCCAGAACACCATACCCGGCGCTTCTTCCTGCATGTGATACAGGTCAAGCTGCTTACCGATTTTACGGTGGTCACGCTTCGCCGCCTCTTCCAGGCGCAGCAGGTACGCGTTCAGGGCTTTTTTATCGGCCCACGCGGTACCATAAATACGCTGCAACATTTTGTTGTTGCTGTCGCCACGCCAGTAGGCGCCCGCGATCTTCATCAGCTTAAAGTGATGACAGAAGCGCATGTTCGGCACGTGCGGTCCACGGCACATGTCGACGTATTCTTCGTGATGGTACAAGCCAGGCTTGTCATCATGCGAAATGTTTTCGTCAAGAATAGAGACCTTGTAGCTCTCGCCGCGCTTCACGAAGGTTTCACGCGCTTCGTGCCAGCTGACTTTCTTCTTGATGACGTCATAGTTGGTTTCGGCGAGCTCGTGCATGCGTTTTTCGAGCGCGTCGATATCTTCCTGAGTCAGGGTGTGGTCAAGGTCAACGTCGTAGTAGAAACCATTGTCGATAACCGGACCGATCGCCATTTTGGTGTTTGGCCACAGCTGCTTGATAGCATGGCCTAACAGGTGCGCGCAGGAGTGACGAATGATCTCCAGACCGTCTTCGTCTTTCGCGGTGATGATTGCAAGCGTCGCATCGTTTTCAATCAGATCTGACGCATCCACCAGCTCACCGTTAACACGGCCAGCGATAGTCGCTTTCGCGAGACCCGGACCAATGTCCAGGGCAACATCCATTGGGCTAACAGGACGGTCGAAATGGCGTTGACTGCCGTCAGGAAGAGTAATTACAGGCATTTTATATCCTTATTTGCAGTGATGCCCCACACATAAGAGCATATACAAAGAAAATAATCGTGATTTGACAATAGATTACGACACCATCTGACCAACAATCGTCAAATTGGTTCGTCATCATTCACCTGCCGAAAAATCAGACAACGTCGAATTTACGGTAAGCCTTGCAATGTTAACACTAACAAAAGGGAGATTGCACCCTCTGCCGGCAGATTGATCTGCTGGCACGTTCGCATGAATTTGCAGGTCGCATATTCCCGCCCCTCGCATTCTCGCGATGCTGGGCTACTCTTGAACAGGTCTTTAAACCCAAAGGTGCATACCATGAACGTATCCAGTAGAACGGTTGTGATATTGAACATCCTTTCCGCCACCGGTTTATTGTTGATTCTCGCCGAACGATTCCACTGGTTCTGAGCTAAAACCTGCGCTGGCATAACCCAATCGTTCCTGAGAAGGGGCATATTTCGGCCCTGTTTGGTAGACTGAGGATATCAACGAACAAGGATTAGGTTATGCCAACAAAACGATTTGCCGTAAAACACTGGAAAATGGTGCTGGTGCTGATTGCCATCTGCGGCGCAATGCTGCTACTCCGTTGGGCGGCAATGAATTGGGGCTAGGGGCGCATACGGGTCAGCAGAAGGGACGCCACAAGACCCCAGACACTAAACGGGCCGACATTATCGTCGGCCCGCCTTTATTACATTCTATAACCCAGTGAAACCGTGGTTCTGCGATCGGTGTGATCCGGCGCAGATTCTGGTGGGGAAGAGTTCCAGGTGACGTTGTAGGCCACTTTAAGACCAAAGTGTTCGTTGATAGCCACGTTCAGCGCCGTTTCAGAGTTCAGCGTCGTATCGTCGGCACCAAAGACAGAAACACCCTGGGTAAATTTGGTGTTGTCAGTCATCTGCCAGGCGTAGGTACCGGAAGCGTAACCGAGCGGCTGGGTTTTGGTATCGCCATTGGTGTACTCGTCATAACGCACACCCGGACCGAATTCAAAGCGCAGGCTGTGTACCGGACCGTTCAGGAACTGGCGACCGTAACCGGCGGTGAACACATCACGCTGGCGATAACCGTTGTAACGGTCGGTTAACCAGCTCGCCTGCCCAAACAGGTAGTCATAGTCGGTCATGTTGTAACGGCTACGTCCGCCAACCGCATATTTCTCGGAAGAACGTTCGTCATTAGCGGAAGTATTACTGGCGTTACCCCACAGAGACCAGGCGGTGGTGTTACCGTACCAGGTGAGCGTACTGTCCGCCGTCAGAGAAGAGCTTTTGGTGTTACCGGATTGTGCCAGATACCCGGCGTTCAGGTTACCTTCAAACGGTTTTTTCGCGGAGGAAGGATCGTCCATGACAGTAAAAACGGAATCATCGGCGGTCGCGTTCATAGCCGCAAACACGCCACCCGCCAGCATCAATGCAGCGGGCACTGTCTTTAAAAGCTTCATTTTATTAAGGAGTCCGTACAACAAAAAAAGAGACCACACGGTCCCGGAATCTTTCTTGAGGATCAATGACAAGGCGTCCAGAGAAAGGTAACAAATTATAAAAAGCCGCAAATAACATAGCAATGATTTCTTATTTCATTTTTTGAATAAGAACGATCCCAAAAAGCGTTTTATTTTATATATCTCCAGCCTTAATTTTATTCAGTATTCATATTTAAAATCATACTGTTATTTACATTGCCTTCCTGATAAATGGTGCCAGACTAAAAGTAACCCATGCTAAAAGGAGGTAATGATGGTTTCTATCTACACCCTGACGCTCTCCCCTTCCCTTGACTCCGCTACCCTGACGCCGCAGATTTACCCGGAAGGTAAATTGCGCTGTAGCGCCCCGGTCTTTGAACCCGGCGGCGGAGGTATCAACGTGGCGCGCGCCATAACGCACCTCGGCGGCAAAGCCACGGCCATTTTCCCCGCGGGCGGTGCCACCGGTGAGCACCTGGTCTCTCTGCTGGCAGATGAACAGGTGGCCGTCGAGACCGTCGAAGCCAAAGACTGGACGCGGCAAAACCTGCATGTCCACGTCGAATCAAGCGGCGAGCAGTACCGTTTCGTCATGCCGGGCGCAAAACTGAGCGATGACGAGTTTCGTCAGCTTGAAGAGAAAGTGTTGACGATAGAAAGCGGCGCGCTGCTGGTGGTTAGCGGCAGCCTGCCGCCCGGCGTTAGTACGGAAAATTTCACGGCGCTGATTCAGGCCGCGCAGCAGCGCGGTATCCGCTGCATTGTCGACAGCAGCGGCGAGGCCCTCGAGGCGGCGCTGGTGCCGGGCAATCTGGAACTGGTTAAACCAAACCAGAAAGAGTTAAGCGCGCTGGTCAAGCGCGAACTGACGCAGCCTGATGATGTTCGCACTGCCGCGCAGGAGCTGGTACGCAGCGGCAAAGCGCGACGCGTCGTCGTCTCCCTCGGGCCTCAGGGGGCGCTGGCCGTCGACGAAACCTCGTCCGTTCAGGTTGTCCCACCGCCGATGAAGAGCCAGAGCACGGTTGGCGCTGGCGACAGCATGGTGGGCGCGATGACGCTAAAACTGGCGCAGGGCGCCTCTCTGCTGGAAATGACGCGCTACGGCGTGGCGGCGGGTAGCGCCGCAACCATCAACCAGGGCACGCGCCTTTGTTCGCTTGCCGATACCCAAAAAATCGTCGATTACCTGTCCCGAAATTAACGCCGGTTCCCCTTCGTGTTTACGAAGGGGAATGCACTCGCCGAGTCGCCAAACGCAAACTATCGACTATGCTAAGAAAACTTCCATGATAACAATGAGGTGAATTATGAGCAGTGGTGACATCACACGTTACGTCGTGGCCATCAACCTTCATGAAGCATCCCTGACCGAGCTCAACGAGCTCAATAATGCCTTCACCCGGGCTAATTTTCTCCTCACGCTGACGGATGACGAGGGCAATATTCATGATTTAGGCACGCTGGCATTTGGTCTCATCAGCGCCCTGAGCCAGGAAGAGGTTCATGCGCTGGCCGCCAGCCTGGTGGAGAGCGTGACCGACAAGCCTGCCGACATTGACGTGGATACCTGGGAGAACTGGCGGAAAAAAGAACAATAAGTGCGCAGCATGAATGTAAACCGCTCAGGTGTGCGTTAGTTCGTATTTTTTTACCGCTGTTATGCGCTAACTTTATGATCTGGCAGACAACATGGGAGAGACAACATGTGGCAGGCTATCAGTCATCTTTTACGTGAGCAACTTGGCGAAGGTGAAATTGAACTGCGTAACGAACTGCCGGGCGGTGAGATCCACGCCGCGTGGCATTTGCGCTACGCAGGACGCGATCTCTTCGTTAAATGCGACGAGCGCGAGCTGCTTGCGATATTCACCGCCGAAGCCGACCAGCTGGAGCTCTTATCGCGCAGTAAAACGGTGACGGTTCCGCAGGTTCTGGCCGTGGGGAGCGACCGCGACTACAGTTTCCTGGTCATGGAATATCTCCCCGCCCGCCCGCTGGATGCCCATAACGCCTTTATCCTCGGCCAACAGCTCGCGCGCCTGCATCAATGGAGTGACCAGCCGCAGTTTGGTCTCGATTTTGACAACGATCTCTCCACCACGCCACAGCCTAACGCCTGGCAGCGCCGCTGGTCGACATTTTTTGCCGAGCAGCGCATTGGCTGGCAGCTAGAGCTTGCCGCCGAGAAAGGGCTGGAATTTGGCAATATTGATGCGATTGTCGAGCACGTTCAACAGCGTCTGGCATCCCACCAGCCTCAGGCGTCTCTGCTTCACGGCGATTTGTGGTCCGATAACTGCGCGCTGGGTCCCAACGGCCCTTACATCTTCGACCCGGCCTGCTACTGGGGTGACAGAGAGTGCGACCTGGCCATGCTGCCGCTGCATCCTGAGCAGCCGCCGCAAATTTACGACGGATATCAGTCTGTCTCCCCTCTGCCGCCCGGCTTCCTCGACCGCCAGCCGGTGTATCAGCTTTATACGCTGATGAACCGTGCCATTCTTTTTGGCGGAGAACACCTGGTTAACGCCCAGCGGGCGCTTGAGCGCATGCTTGCCGCCTGAGACGCGAACGGGTGGCCTTGCCGCCCCCCGTATCGGTTAAAGAAAACCGAGCAGTGAGAAGAAAAAGTATCCCGCCACAATGATAATCACGGGAAGGACATACAGCGGGAAAATCTGCAGGAAAATGGTGTGGCGCGGCACAACAATGCGGGATTCAATCTGCTCCCGGCTCATGCCCTCCGGGCCTTTGGCCTGCTCCAGAATCAACTGATCCTCAACCCCCTCGCGTAAAAAGCGCGTCTGGCGGCTCATTCTCGCGCCAGAGGCCTGCAAGGCCAGCGCGACAAAGATCAGGGCGTATATCACCCAAAAGCCGATATTCAGCTGTTGATGAAAATCCGGGGTGGGTGAGTTAAACCAGAAGACATTCAAAAATGGCGTATTAAAACGCATCATCTCAATCATGACATGCGCGAAATCAAGCATTACCGCATTGATGCCCGGCTGTTTTTCGCTGTGATCGTACATAAATTTGAGCACGGAAATCAGCGTAGAAATGACGGCAGGAATAAAAATTACCCAGCCAGCAATACGTTTTAAGACCGCAATGCGTCCAGCTTGTTGATACGTCATCAGTTCCTCTTCATAAAGACGCGTTATTTGTGCCTAAGTCTACCTGCTGGTCATCAATTTCGCCCGCTCTTTAAAGGCAATATGCTAAATTGCAGAGTGTGCTTAGCACGTATCGTCTGTCGAACCCCCTGGAAAAGGAGACGTTGTGATGTCGACACCGCGCAAAATTCTTGCCGCAATTTTTGACATGGATGGATTACTGATCGATTCCGAACCGCTGTGGGATCGCGCCGAACTGGACGTTATGGCCAGCCTGGGCGTGGATATCAGCCGCCGTAATGAACTCCCCGATACGCTGGGCCTGCGCATCGATATGGTGGTTGACCTTTGGTTTGCCCAACAGCCGTGGGTGGGTCCCGACCGCGATGAGGTGACCGCGCGCATTATCAGCCGCGCCATCTCTTTAGTGGAAGAGAACAGACCACTGCTGCCCGGCGTGCGCGAGGCCGTGGCGCTGTGCAAGGCACAGGGGCTGACGGTGGGACTGGCCTCGGCGTCGCCGCTGCATATGCTGGAAAAAGTGCTCACGATGTTTGAACTGCGCGACAGTTTCGACGCCCTGGCGTCCGCGGAGAAGCTGCCTTACAGCAAGCCCCATCCGCAGGTCTACCTGGACTGTGCCGCAAAGCTGGGACTCGATCCCCTCAACTGCGTTGCGCTGGAGGATTCTGTTAACGGCATGGTGGCCTCTAAAGCCGCGCGGATGCGCTCCATTGTGGTGCCTGCGGAAGAAGGCCGTCACGATCCCCGGTTTGCGCTTGCCGATGTGAAGCTGAATTCGCTGGCAGAACTGACGGCGCAGGCACTCAAGGGCGGTTAACGCCCTTCTCCGGTTTGTGACAAACAGTTACACCGTCACCTCTTCCGCCTACTGTATAAAAACCCTATACTGTATGAATTGACAGTTTTGTGGGTTTTATCATGACGGCGGAAGGCCACCTGCTTTTTTCTATCGCGTGCGCAGTATTTGCCAAAAACGCTGAACTCACCCCCGTGCTGGCACAGGGGGACTGGTGGCATGTTGTCCCTTCCGCCGTTTTGACCTGCCTGCTGCCCGACATTGACCACCCTAAATCCTTCCTCGGACAGCGTCTGAAGTGGGTGTCAAAACCCATCGCCCGCGCGTTCGGCCACCGGGGGTTTACGCACAGCCTGCTGGCCGTGTTTGGCCTGCTGACGCTTTTCTATTTAAAAGTGCCCGAAAGCTGGATCGTCCCCGCCGACGCCATCCAGGGGATGGTGCTGGGCTATTTAAGCCATATCCTGGCCGATATGCTGACGCCTGCGGGCGTACCGCTGCTGTGGCCCTGCCGCTGGCGCTTCCGTTTTCCCATCCTGGCCCCGCAGAAAGGGAACCAGCTTGAGCGCGTGCTGTGCATGGCGCTGTTTGCTTACGCCGTCTGGATGCCGCAAACCCTGCCCGAAAACAGTGCAGTCCGCTGGTCTTCCCAGATGATTAATTCGCTGCAATTTCAGTTCAATCGCTTTATTCATCACCAGATTGAACAGTAAACAGACAAAACTATCCCATTTGTCATAACCCATTCCATTTGGATATAAGCGCGACATCACACTTCTGCTAACCTTCCGCCAACAGGATCGGTAAAAGCCGAGCCAATAATAAATCAGGAGAACGGGGATGAATTTTCCACTCATCGCGAACGTCGTTGTGTTCGCTGTATTGCTATTGCTTCTCGCGCAGGCGCGCCACAAACAGTGGAGCCTGGCGAAAAAGGTGCTGGTTGGTCTGGCCATGGGTGTCGTATTTGGTCTGGCATTACAGGCAATTTATGGCTCCGATAATCCAGTTCTGAAAGATTCCATTCAGTGGTTCAACATTGTCGGTAACGGCTATGTTCAGCTGCTGCAGATGATCGTTATGCCGCTGGTGTTCGCCTCAATTCTGAGCGCCGTTGCCCGCCTGCACAACGCGACCCAGCTGGGAAAAATCAGCTTCCTGACCATTGGTACGCTGCTGTTCACCACGCTGATTGCCGCGCTGGTGGGTGTGCTGGTGACCAACCTGTTTGGCCTGACCGCAGAAGGTCTGGTGCAGGGTACCGCTGAAACAGCGCGTCTGACCGCGATTCAGACCAACTACGTGGGTAAAGTGGCCGATCTGACCGTGCCGCAGATGGTGCTCTCCTTCATTCCGAAGAACCCGTTTGCTGACCTGACCGGTGCGAGCCCAACCTCCATCATCAGCGTGGTGATTTTCGCCGCGTTCCTGGGCGTAGCGGCGCTGAAGCTGCTGAAGGACGATGCGCCAAAAGGCGAACGCGTACTGACCGCGATTGACACGCTGCAAAGCTGGGTGATGAAGCTGGTGCGCCTGGTCATGCAGCTCACCCCTTACGGCGTGCTGGCGCTGATGACCAAAGTGGTTGCCGGCTCTAACCTGCAGGACATCATTAAGCTGGGCAGCTTCGTTGTCGCCTCTTATCTGGGCCTGGGCATTATGTTCGTGGTGCACGGCATCCTGCTGGGCGTGAACGGCGTCAGCCCGCTGAAATATTTCCGTAAAGTCTGGCCGGTACTGACCTTTGCCTTCACCAGCCGCTCCAGCGCCGCGTCTATTCCGCTGAACGTTGAAGCGCAAACCCGTCGTCTGGGCGTGCCGGAATCCATCGCCAGCTTCTCTGCGTCCTTCGGTGCCACCATCGGCCAGAACGGCTGTGCGGGTCTCTACCCGGCGATGCTGGCGGTGATGGTTGCCCCGACCGTTGGCATCAACCCGCTGGATCCGGTCTGGATCGCGACCCTGGTTGGGATTGTGACCATCAGTTCCGCAGGCGTTGCCGGCGTCGGTGGTGGTGCTACCTTCGCCGCGCTGATTGTGCTGCCTGCGCTGGGTCTGCCGGTGACGCTGGTCGCGCTGCTGATCTCCGTTGAGCCGCTGATCGACATGGGCCGTACAGCGCTGAACGTGAGCGGCTCCATGACCGCCGGTACGCTGACCAGCCAGTGGCTGAAGCAGACCGACAAGGCAATCCTGGAAAGTGAAGACGACGCCGAGCTGGCGCACCGTTAATTACCGTAGAAATAAAAAAACCGCCTGACCGGCGGTTTTTTTATGGCTGTTATTCTTCAACCTCTTCATCCTGGCGAATCTGCATCGCCCACCGCTGCGCGGACTCCGGTACCGTAAAGGCAGGAGAGCGACGGAAATGCTCGCCGATCAGCACAAAGGCCACGTATTTCCCCCGTAACAGCCACACATCGCGAAAACCCTCCACTTTCAGGGCATGGTCTGGCGGCGCGGGCTCAACGCGGGGCACATAGCTAATAACCTGGCGGTTTTGTTGACGAAGAGGTTTCATAAGCGACTGGTTCACTAAAGCAAATTCTTGAAGCAGGAAAACTCTATGATAGCCGATCCTGCAGCCTTCCGTCGCGCCCCGAGTGGGTGAGATAGCGTCTTTTGCCAATAGCGTTATGTGAAAACTCTTAGTTCGCGAACCTTCTCACGACAATGTTCTATCCTTAATAGGGTTTTTAGCAATGGATAAAGGAGAAGCGTGCAATGTCGAACAAAGATAAAACCGATCGATCGCCCATTCATGGCGCTGAAGAATCGCAACCGGGAATGGACTCACTCGCGCCTGCTGACGGATCTCATCAACCTTCACCCGGCCCTTCTGCACCCGGCGAACAGCCTACCGCACCGGGGAGCTTCAAATCACCCGATGCGAAGAACGAAAAACTGAAATCCCTTGACCCTCATCGTAAAGGGGGGGAAGGCCATGCGCTGACCACCAACCAGGGCGTGCGCATCGCCGACGATCAAAACTCCCTGCGCGCCGGGAGCCGTGGCCCCACCCTGCTGGAAGACTTTATCCTGCGGGAAAAAATTACCCACTTCGACCACGAGCGGATCCCTGAGCGTATCGTTCACGCGCGCGGCTCGGCTGCGCATGGCTACTTCCAGCCCTACAAGAGCCTGAAAGCGATCACCAAAGCGGATTTCCTCTCCGACCCGAAAAAAATCACCCCGGTGTTTGTGCGCTTCTCGACCGTACAGGGCGGCGCGGGCTCGGCGGATACCGTACGAGATATCCGCGGCTTTGCCACCAAGTTTTATACCGAAGAGGGTATTTTCGATCTGGTGGGCAATAACACCCCGGTGTTCTTCATTCAGGATGCGCATAAATTCCCTGACTTTGTCCATGCGGTAAAACCGGAGCCCCACTGGGCGATACCGCAGGGACAAAGTGCGCACGACACTTTCTGGGACTACGTCTCCCTGCAGCCTGAAACCTTACACAACGTGATGTGGGCGATGTCTGACCGCGGCATTCCGCGCAGCTATCGCACCATGGAAGGGTTTGGCATTCATACCTTCCGCTTGATCAACGCCGAGGGTAAAGCCACGTTTGTCCGCTTCCACTGGAAGCCGGTGGCGGGTAAAGCCTCGCTGGTATGGGATGAAGCGCAGAAGCTGACCGGCCGCGATCCGGACTTCCATCGCCGCGAACTGTGGGAGTCCATTGAAGCGGGCGACTTCCCGGAATACGAACTGGGCCTGCAGCTCATTCCGGAAGAGGACGAATTTAAGTTCGATTTCGACCTGCTTGACCCGACGAAGCTGATTCCGGAAGAGCTGGTGCCGGTTCAGCTGGTGGGCAAAATGGTGCTTAACCGCAACCCGGATAATTTCTTTGCCGAAAACGAACAGGTCGCGTTTCACCCGGGGCATATCGTACCGGGCCTGGATTTCACCAACGATCCGCTCTTGCAGGGACGTTTGTTCTCGTATACCGATACGCAGATCAGCCGTCTTGGTGGACCGAACTTCCACGAAATTCCGATCAACCGCCCAACCTGCCCGTACCACAATTTCCAGCGCGACGGCATGCACCGTCAGGATATTGACACCAACCCGGCGAACTATGAGCCGAACTCCATCAACGATAACTGGCCGCGCGAAACGCCTCCCGGACCAAAACGCGGTGGATTCGAATCGTATCAGGAGCGCGTCGATGGCAATAAAATTCGCGAGCGCAGCCCCTCGTTCGGCGAATATTACGCCCAGCCTCGCCTGTTCTGGAACAGCCAGACGCCGATTGAGCAACAGCACATCATCGGCGGGTTCAGCTTTGAGCTGAGTAAAGTGGTGCGCACCTACATTCGCGAGCGCGTGGTCGATCAGCTGGCGCATATCGATATCCAGCTTGCCCAGAGCGTCGCGGATAATCTGGGCATTACGCTGACCGATGATCAACGTAACCTTGCGCCGCCGAAAGAGGTAAACGGCGTGAAGAAAGATCCGTCGCTGAGCCTGTATGCGGTGCCTGGCGGCTCGATTAAAGGTCGCGTAGTCGCCATTCTGCTGAACGACAGCACCCGCGCCAGCGACGTGCTGGGGATTATGCAGGCGCTTAAAACTCAGGGCGTGCATGCCAAACTGCTCTATTCCCGCATGGGGGAAGTGACCGCCGATGACGGCTCCGTGCTGCCGGTGGCCGCGACGTTTGCCGGTGCGCCTTCGCTGACCGTCGATGCGGTGATTGTGCCGTGCGGGGATATTGCCAGCCTGTTGAACAACGGTGACGCCGTCTATTACCTGCTGGAAGCCTATAAGCACCTGAAACCGATCGCGCTGTCCGGCGACGCGCGTCAGTTTAAGGCGCAGCTGAAGGTGGCCGATAAGGGTGAGGACGGCATCGTCGAGGGCGACAGCGTTGACGATGCATTCATGACGAAGCTGTTTGAGTTGCTCGCCGCGCACCGCGTCTGGTCACGCAGTAGCAAGATCGATCAGATCCCGGCGTAAAAAATACCCTCACCCCGGCCCTCTCCCTGAAAGGGAGAGGGAGAAATGCAGACCTGTGCTGGCATTACAGACCGCACCGCACAGTCCCCTCGCCCCTTTGGGGAGAGGGGGAATTTCTCAAAGATCCCCGAACGTCCCCAACCGATACCCGCGCTCGGCAATCGCGTATTTCAGCGACGGCGACGTCAGCACGTCCAGCTCCGCCAGTCGCGGCCAGCAGTAGGCGCTTTTACGCACGATGTTGTCGACAAACGCAGGGTGCGCCATCACCTCCAGCGACCGTTCCCCTCGCGCGGCGGAATCATCCAGCACCTTCAGGAACAGCGCTTCGTCGATCGCCTCGCCGTAAAACGCGCTGCTGAACCCCGCCGTGGTTATGACGTCGCAGTCCGGTAACCCTTGCACCTCACGATCCACGCGCATCGCCACGCCTTTGCGTCGGGCAAACTCGGCAACAAGCGGGAAAATCGCCGGGATCATGTGCACGTGGTGATGGCTGTCAATGTGCGTCGGCGACTTTCCAAACAGATCGACGAAGCGGTTGAACTGACAGTCAAGCTCGCGGGCAATCTCTTCGAGCGGCAGAGCGCCCTGCTCCGCCAGTTCCCAAATCCATTTACCCAGCAGGCCGTCCCGCGTCAGGCCCGGCATTGACGACAGCGGCATCCCGAGCGTCAGCACAAAGTGCATGCCGACGCCCAGCTCCGGCACTTCGCGGCTCAGCTGCGCCGCGTGTTCAACCGCCTCACCATTTACCAGCGCCGTGGTAGAGGTCACAACTCCCCGGCGACAGGCTTCCACAATGCCGTAGTTCTGACCTTTCGACAGGCCAAAATCATCAGCATTAACGATCAGCAGGTGTTCCATTGTGCGTCCTCTTAGTGCTGTTTGAACTTCAGCTTCTCGATCGTGGCGGCAAAGTTCGGCAACCATTTTTCATGCGCCAGGATCATTTCGCTGGCCAGCTGCTCCGCATCGCGGTCGGAATGCACCAGCGGGCTAAGGTTCAGCGCCAGCAGCACGTCATTGAATTCACCGCTCAGCGCCGCGTTGCTTGCCGCCACTTCAAAGCCTTTGATGGTGTGGATCAGCCCCATGACCTTGTCATCGAAGTGGGTGATACGCGGGTGCGGCTTAGCGCCATCGCGTCCCAGGATGCAGGTCATCTCGACGGCCCAGTCAGCCGGGATATTGTCGATATGGCCATGATGCGGCACGTTAACATAATGCTCAGCCTGCTTGTCGTTATAGATGGCGTTGATCACTTCACACGCCGCATCGGAGTAGTAGGCCCCGCCGCGCTGCTCCAGCTCTTTCGGTTTAACGTTCAGGTTCGGATCTTTATACAGCTCGAACAGCTGCTTTTCGACCTTCTGCACGATCTGCGCGCGCGCGCCGCCCTTATAGTACTCGCCCATTTCGATGGCCAGCATCTCTTTCTGCTTGAAGTAGTAAAGCAGGTACGAGCAAGGCAGCAGATTCAGCGAGCGGATCAGCCCTTCGCTAAACGGCAGGTCAAAGATGTTTTTCACCGATGCCGCCGTCAGGCGACCGGAGGCCACGCCGTCGAGAAGTTCGGCAAAGCGCGATTTTCCGTTCACGATGACATCTTTAATAAACACCATGTGGTTCAGGCCGAACAGATCGATGGAGAGATCGTCGCTGTCGGTCAGCTCCAACACGTCGCGGATAAACATCTTCATGCCGATCGGAATATTACAGACGCCGATAAAGCGCTTGAAGCCGGTATGACGATAAACCGCTTCAGTGACCATGCCGGCCGGGTTGGTGAAGTTAATCACCCACGCGTTCGGGCAGATCTCCTGCACGTCTTTAACGATGTCGAAAATCACCGGAATGGTGCGCAGGCCTTTGAACAGGCCGCCCGCGCCGTTGGTCTCCTGGCCAAGATAGCCGTGGCTCAACGGAATACGCTCGTCCAGCTCGCGCGCCTTCAGCTGGCCGACGCGCAGCTGGGTGGTGACGAAATCTGCATCTTTCAGCGCCAGACGACGATCGAGGGTTTTATGCACGGTCAGCGGCACGCCCGCTTTTTCCACCATGCGCTGGCACAGGTCGAAAATAATATTCAGCTTCTCCTGACCTTCCTCAACGTCCACCAGCCATAATTCGCTGACCGGTAATTCATGATAGCGTTTCAGGAAACCTTCGAGTAATTCCGGGGTATAGCTGCTGCCGCCACCAATGGTTACGACTTTTAATTTCTTTTGCATAATATCTCCCTTAGCGTATCAGGTTAATCGCCTGCAAGGTATAGCGTACTCTTCCCGCTATTTGGGCAAGCCATTAAAGCAATATTCGTGGCGGGTAATCCGCCGAAGGTTAATTAATTACCGTTAAATTTTTCCGGTAACTGTTCGGTGTGAATGACGTTAACTTCTTAAAGGTTTTAATAAACAGGCTGGGGCTGCTGTATCCTGACTCGTAAGCGATATCGGTGACAGAATAGTTAGTAATTTCCAGCTGTTTCTTAGCAAAATTAATGCGGATTTCATTAATAATTTGCACGGGCGTTTTACGATAATAACGCTGCGTTGCGCGGGTCAGATATTCCTGGGATTTGCCCGACAGGGAGACCATATTTTCCAGCGCATTTTCGCTGAACCGGCCTTTATCGTGCATCAGCTCAACGGTGCCGCGCAGCCATTGCGGGATATCGTCCGTCACCTGCTGCTCTTCACGGTGATGGCGCAACCGGTTCATCACGTAGAAGGTCACCGTTTCAATAAACTCATCAAATTCATTGTCGCGGAAGTTAAGCGAGGCGATCACCGTTTCAATCCAGGTCATAAACTCGTTTTTGACCCGATAGACCTGGGAGGCCACAAAGCAGAATGGCACCAGCGGCAGATAGTGCTTCTCGAAGAAGCGTCTGCTGACGCCCACGTTCAGAATGCGGGTGGCACCAAATTCGTAAAAGCTCTGGTGATAAGACCCCATCGGCAGGAAGACAAAATCCCCCCGCTCAAGCAGAACGCGCTTACCGTTGATCTCCTGGTAGTAACGGCCGGTCAGAACAATCGTGAACTCGTAGTAGTCATGCTGGTGCAGACCGCTGGCGCTCTCCGTCTTGTTGTAGATGACCACGTGAAAATTTTTGCCGTTAAACAGCTGCTGTTCAAGTGCGGTTTTGATTTCCATCGTGCTGACCTCCTGCTACCCAGTCTGACTTACTGCATTTTCTCGTGAAGCTCGATGAGCTCCGCCACCAGCTCGCGCGCCAGCATCGAGGTCATCAGGTGATCCTGCGCGTGGACCAGCACCAGGCTGACCTTCATCTTGCCTTCGCCCTGATCGCTCTCAATCAGCTTTGTCTGCACCAGGTGCGCTTCGTTGAGCGCCGTGCGGGACTGTTCCATCATGGTTTTCGCGGCGGCGAAATCCCCCTGCTTGGCCTGCTTGAGTGCGGCATAGGCCAGGCTGCGCGCCTGTCCGGAGTTGATGATAAGCCCCATCACCACTTCTTCGAGATCGTTCTCAGCGGCGTCGTCTGCGACAATACTATCCAAATCTAACATTTTTCAGCTCCTTATGGCTGGCGCGGGCTTCCCCGCGCCGGGCAATCTTAGAATTTCAGTGAGAGGGCGATATCCTCTTCGCTCTCTTCTTCATCAATAATGGTGGCGGCTTTGTTGGCAATCGCCACGAACGGCATGTACAGCAGGGTGGCAATCCCGAGGTTGAATATCGCCAGCAGGAAGGCCGCAACGCTGCCGTTAGTGTTGAAGAACGCGCCCAGACCCGCCGGCATGGTCCACGGGGCAATGTTGGTGACCGGTGGAATGATGCCCATGTAATACGCCGTCAGGGTAATGGCGGCCAGCAGCGGCTGTACCAGGATGAACGGAATGAACATCACCGGGTTCATGATGATTGGCAGACCGAAAAGAATCGGTTCGTTAATCTGGAAGATACCTGACGGCAGCGCCAGCTTGGCGACCTGACGGTAGTCAGCGCGACGGGAGACAATAAAGACCGCGATGATCAGACCCAAGGTCGCCCCGGTACCGCCCAGGAAGATATAGGAGTCAAGCATCGGCTTCGCCCACACATGGAAGGTTTTACCCGCCGCCAGCGCCGCGTCAACGGAGCCGTACTGCTGGTAAAGCGCAACGTTTTCCAGTGCCCAGGGGGTCATAATCCCGCTGTCCAGCGCGGCCAGTGCCAGTGAACCATGCACGCCAAAGAACCACAGCAGAGAGGTGAAAATCACATACGCCCAACCGACCACGCCACCCATCGACGCCAGCGGCGTAGAGATAGAGTCCATGATGATCTGGTGGAAGTTTGTGCCCCAGTGGGAGAGCGCCCAGGCGATAATCCCCATAATGGAGAGAATAATAAAGCCTGGAATCAACGCGGAAAATGAACGAGAAACGGAAGCCGGTACGCTATCCGGCAGGCGGATAACCCAGTTGCGGCGAATAATAAAGGTGAACATCTCCGCGACCACCAGACCGATAACAATACCGGAGATGATGTTGGCGCCACCCAGCCAGTTGGCGCCGACGGCATAGGCTTCCCCCACGCTGTAAGGCGTCACGGTCATGAAGGCGGCGACGGATAATAACCCGGCGGCCAGCGGATCCACCTTACGCTCTTCTGCCAGCGCCATCCCAATAAAGAAAGGCGCCATCAGCGACATAATCCCCAACGTACCGTTATAGACGTTGCCGCCGATGGCTTTAAAACCATTAAGGGTTTCAATTGTTGAAGCGTCTAACCGAATGCCTAATGAATAAAAGAAGGATCCTTCACCAAAGCTCAGAAAAACGTTGTTAATTAAAACGAACATGGCCCCGGCCAGCGTCAACGGCATTAATTTAATAAAGCCGTTTTTGATGGCGTTAACGTGAGGCTGCTTTCCTATTTTAACAGCAAAAGGAAGGAGTACCTTTTCAAGTGAAGCGATGACTTTACTCATAGGTAAATACCCTTAAATGCCGTAACGCATGTTACGGCGTATTGTGTGTGAAATAACTCTTTGACGGGAAAAATAAAAATTAATTAGCAGCTTTTTTAATGGCTGCCACAGCAGCTTTAAGAACACCTAAACCATCAATCTTGCCGTACAGCCCGGAGTCGATCACTTCGACCGGTTTATTCGGTAACAGTCGTTGAATTTCTGGCAACATATAGGCAATTTGCGGCCCCAGCAAAACAACATCGGCGGTCTGGCCTTTTTCGCCCGCCAGCGTCTCTGGAAACGCTTCAATCACCACGGGGACTTCATACTTTTCAGCCTGTGCACGCATCTTGGACACCAGAAGCGACGTTGACATGCCCGCTGAGCAGAACAGGTAGATATGTTTCTTTTCCATCGTAATTTCCCTCTTGTCTGACTACCTGCCATCGCGCTATCACTCGACTCGCTGTCCCGGCAGGCAGGTAGCTTGCGTACTGTTGTTTATCGTTGGAGTGAGTATACGCAATGGTACAGACGGGGGATAATTCTGAACAGACTCAAATTGTCTCTCATTGACCTGGCTTGTTGACTCCCTTCACATTTCGGGCAAATAATTCGCGCAAAGAAATAAGATTTTATGATGCATAAAAAAACCGGCCCAAAGGCCGGTTAGTTAACATCCTCAGGCAAGCAGGGTTACTGCGCCTTAGGTGCCTGCGGATCGGTGTCATATTCAGCACAGGTCTGGTAACCGGAGTTCATCACATGACCGGTATTATCCAGCGCGACAAAGTAGGTTTCTGCCTTACCATCACGTTGACCCAGGATATAGGTCTGGCAGGTCCCTTTCGCATGAATCATTGTTATTTCAGAAGAAGGTTTGCCGGCGATCGCAGCCACCTGCGAACGGGTCATCCCTTTTTTAACGTCTTTTACGACGGGTTGCGTAAACTGATCCTTGGTGCGATCGTAAGCCGTACACCCTGCCAGCATAGTCAGTACCGCCGCTGCGCTAAGAATTCCTGCTACGTTCTTGTTCATATTCCGTCCTCTTGTTTATCAGCGTGTTATCTAAGCATGGGATAAAAAGTACTATTGTTCAACTTTGCGTGTTCCGCCAGACGAATTTCGGAAAATTCTAATAAAACAACGATAACCTGCTAAATCGGCGCAAATTAGCGCACTCGAAACTGTGATCCTTGTCGTTTCTCGCCCAAAGGGTTAGTTTTAACAGCTACACATTCTGTTTATGTACTGCATATGGAGGGCGTGATGGCTCTGCAACAAGAGATCATTCAGGCACTGGGCGCGAAGCCCACGGTAGATGCACAAGAAGAGATCCGCCGCAGCGTGGATTTTTTAAAATCGTACTTAAAAAAGAACGCTTTCCTGAAATCCCTGGTGCTGGGCATCAGCGGCGGCCAGGACTCTACCCTGACCGGTAAACTCTGCCAGATGGCAATTTCAGAGCTTCGCGAAGAGACGGGCGATGAGACGCTGCAGTTTATCGCCGTGCGTCTTCCTTACGGCGTACAGGCGGACGAGCAGGATTGTCAGGATGCGATTGCCTTCATTCAGCCTGACCGCGTGCTTACCGTTAATATTAAGGGCTCGGTGCTGGCCAGCGAGCAGGCGCTTCGCGAAGCGGGCATTGAACTGAGCGATTTTGTTCGCGGCAACGAGAAAGCCCGCGAGCGCATGAAAGCGCAGTACAGCATCGCCGGGATGACTAAAGGCGTCGTCGTCGGCACTGACCATGCGGCAGAAGCGATCACCGGTTTCTTCACCAAATATGGCGACGGCGGCACCGACATTAACCCGATCTTCCGCCTGAACAAGCGTCAGGGTAAGCAGCTGCTTGCCGCGCTGGGCTGCCCGGAGCATCTGTATAAGAAAGCGCCGACAGCGGACCTTGAAGACGATCGCCCTTCTCTACCTGATGAAGCGGCCCTTGGCGTCACCTATGACAACATTGATGATTATCTGGAAGGTAAAAAACTGGATGAAGGTATCGCGAAAATCATCGAAGGCTGGTATCTGAAAACCGAGCACAAGCGCCACACGCCGATTACGGTGTTTGACGATTTCTGGAAATAAACGCAAAACGGTAACCCGTTTTCGTAGGCCGGGTAAGGCGTGCCGCCACCCGGCTCTTTTTTAACCACCACACTCCTGCTACACTGTATGTCTGAACAGTATACGGAGTGATATGTGAGCAGGCGTCAATCCGCCCCGCGTCTTGAATTTGAAGCGGCGGCTATCTATGAATATCCCGAGCACCTTCGCCCCTGGCTTGAGGCGCTGCCTAAACAGCCTGGCGTGTACATTTTTCACGGCGAAAGCGACACCCTGCCGCTCTATATCGGCAAAAGCGTGAACATTCGCAGCCGGGTGTTATCCCATCTTCGCACGCCGGACGAGGCCGCCATGCTGCGCCAGTCGCGACGTATTACCTGGTTCCAGACGGCGGGAGAAATGGGCGCGCTGTTGCTTGAAGCGCGTTTGATTAAAGAGCAGCAACCGCTGTTCAACAAGCGCCTGCGCCGCAACCGCCAGCTCTGCTCCCTGCAGATCGACGACGGCAAGCCGCAGGTCGTCTACGCGCGCGAGGTCGATTTTTCACATGCCCCGAATCTCTATGGGCTGTTCGCCAATAAACGTGCCGCACTTCAGGCGCTGCAGACCCTGGCGGACGAGCTGCAGCTTTGCTATAGCCTTTTGGGATTAGAGGGCACCACGCGCGGGCGTGCCTGTTTCCGCTCCGCGCTGAAGCGCTGCGCCGGTGCCTGCTGCGGAAAAGAGAGCGTTGAGGCGCACCACGCCCGGCTCCTCGCCGGTCTGGCGGCCATCAGCGTGAACTGCTGGCCCTGGGAAGGTGCCGTTGCGCTAAAAGAAGTGGGTGAGACGATGACCCAGTATCACATCGTCAACAACTGGCTCTGGCTGGGCGCTGTCGACAACATCAACGACGCGGCAACCCTGCTGCGCACGCCCGCCGGATTTGACCACGATGGCTACAAAATTCTCTGTAAACCGGTGCTAGCCGGTAAGTTTGAGATCGTTGTGCTCAATGACCTGGCAGCCACGTGATTTCGCTGAACAATAAGGTGCCCTGAGACTCGAGCAGACGCAGCGTGTGGGTCCCCTCCTGCCAGCTGGCACCCTGATCGGCCGTCAGCAGTTTATCGCCCAGCTGCCAGGCCCCGCTTAACACAAACACCACGCCCCCGCGCGATCCAAGGGTGGTAAAAGTTCGGTCAGCAACCCGCACCTTTGCCTGGCAGCAGTCGCGCCGGGTCATGATGTTAAAGTCCATCGCCATACGCCCACCGGAAAGCAGCGCTTTCACCGGTAAATCGCCGGTAAAACTGTAGGGCTGATGATGCTTCAGGGTATGAAAGAACGCCTGACCGGCATCCAGCGTCACCTCCCCCCCTTCCAGCAAGGTAATCACCCGATCGACGCCGGGAAAGGCGGAGAATTCGCCGTTGCTGGCGATAGTTGCGATACTGGCACGCCACTGAAAATCCCGCGTAGCGGGCGGGAAGCAGCAAATCTCACGCGTTTCACCCGCACCATTGCGCCAGAGGCTGACCGGCATCTTACGGATATCAAAGAACTCCATCACCACTCCTGAATGGCACAACCCGTGCCAGGGCAAAGATATTGCTATCGTTGCTGTCTTGTTTGTTATCGTTAGGTATTCACAGACACAGTATCGGCAGCAGAGCGGGCAGGCCTTAGCGAAACGTTAATAAAAATTCTAACGCCATGACTCTACACACGTTCTCTGATGCGACTACAGGAGCATACCGCGCTGGCGGCGGCAGACAAGAGGGCAGAAAAGAAAAACCGCCGGTCCTGCCCACAGCGTTTGCGCTTTTGTGGACAGGATCCCGGCGGTCTTAAGAGTGTGAACCGATTATTCGGTTGGTGCTGGCATTTTACCTGCCATCGCCGGACGTTCTGTCAGACGCTTCTCAAAATTCGCATTAAATTGTTTTTTCTGTTCCGGGGTCAGAATGTTGTAGATCTTGTTCTGGGTTTCCATGTGAGCCAGCATGCGGGCTTTGTGCTGCTCGGCCATTTTGTCGATCTGCGCTTCGGCTTTCGCCTTGTCGAAGGTGTCGCTGGCGATGATGTCATGCATCGCACGACGCTCTTCCAGCGGAGGGCGTTTCATCTGGTCGCGCTCGCCTTTCCGGATGTCGCGGATCTGCTGTTTCTGCGCATCCGTCAGGTTGAGATCCTTAAACATCATCATCTCGTTATGCATACCCGGGCCTTTATGATGCATCATCATTTTGCCTTCAGCAGGCGCGGCAGCGGTGGTCGCAGTATCTGCGGCGAACGCCATACTGGTAGCGCCCAGAGCCAGGGTAGAAGCAACAAACAGTGCAGTAAACTTACGCATAATTTATTTCCTTTCTTTCAGTTATTCTTCGGCGCTATGCCGTGTTGACGAGATTAACTTTACGGGGTTTATCGTCAATTAGTCAGAGCAACGGTAAAACAATGAAAGTATAAAAAACAAATTTTCGCCAAATGTGGAGGAAATAAGGATAAAACGTGGAGAGTTGCAACCAAAAATATTCAATACGATGATCTTAAAGTAATTTAGCAGAAGTATAGCGAAGTGAAGGTGAATAATAAAGCAATTCACCAGGAATATTCTGCAAAATACGCGAGCGCGCTTTAATCGTTAAGAAAAATATTTAGCGTCCCCTCCCGGATGATGAGAGGGGAACGGTTCAGGTTATTTTTTCCAGCATCAGCCCGGCACGCAGGCCAAACGCCACGGTGGGGTTAGGGAATAAAACATATTCGGTGGTTTTCTGCACCTCATAACGTTCATCACCATCCTCCGCCAGCAGCGCCCCTTTGCGGAACGGCGTGAAGTTCAGGGTATGCGCGGCCATATGCAGCAGGAAGGCGTCGCTGCGCCGCGTGATCTGCTGTACGACCCGATACCGCTCGACGGACTGATGCGCGTGCTCGGGAGCGGTTCCGCCCAGCAGCGCCCGCAGGGCAAGATGCGTTGGCGCAAAGCGGGTGAGATCGTTTTGGCCAAACGGCAGCGCTTTTCCCAGCTCCAGCGTACAGGCCAGCGCGCCGAAGTTCTCACAGGTAAAGTGGGTAAAGGTTCCGCCCGGCGACTGGTGAAACACCAGCGCCTCCAGCCCGGCGTCGCCCAGCCAGCTCAGGAAATCTTCCTCCCACGGCTGATTGCGCTGCGGCATAACGCCGAAGCGGACATGGTAGGACGCGCGAATGGCCGTATGCAGATCCAGATGCCAGCGCGCGGGCCCCGCAGCGGCAAAAAACGCGGACACCACGTTCTCCAGCCACGCGGCCCGCGCCGTTTCGTCACTTTGCGGAAACTGCGCCCAGCGCCCGCCGAACATGCGGTTAAGGTCGCTGACCAAGTAGCGTTTGTTTTGCGCGAGCGCAGGCGGATTGCCGAGCACCACCAGCACGCGGCACGTCAGGGCAATTTCATTGCGAAAGAGCGCGCGCAGCAGCAGATCGACAATCTCGACGGGAGCCGTTTCATTGCCGTGAATACCCGTTGAAAGCAGCAGCGAGAGATCGCTTTTTGCGTTCGGCGTCAGCTCAAGCACCCCGCGCCCCAGCCACCGCCAGCGAAAGGAGGGGCCCTGCCCCTCTGTCTGTTCCGGCGTCTCATCGGCCAGGGTTAGCGCCAGTAAGTTTTCCATATCCACTCCTTTAGCGCTGGAACGGATAAACCGATCCCAGCTGCAGGATTGTCGATAACGCGTCCAGCGCCTCGCGACCTTCACGCAGAAGCTGCGGGTCAACCAGATCGGCCTGCGTCAGACGATCGCGATAGTAGCGATCGACCCAGTCATTCAGCCGCGCGAAGAGGGTATCGTTCATCATGACCGCCGGATTCACCGCCTGCACCTCGTCCTGGGTCAGGACCACGCGCAGACGTAAGCAGGCGGGCCCCCCGCCGTTGGCCATGCTTTCACGCAGATCAAACACGCGCAGTTCGTCAATCGGGTTATCGGCCTTCACCAGCTCCGTCAGGTAGCGCCAGACGCCCTGATGATCCCGGGACTCCTGCGGCAGGACCAGCATCATGCTGCCGTCGTCGCGGCTGAGCAGCTGGCTATTGAACAGATACGTTTCGACCGCGTCCTGCACGCTCACCGCCTCCGTTGGCACCTGAACTGGGGTAAAGCCGCGCACGCGCTCGTGCAGCGTGGCGAGCAGCTTCTCCTGGTGGGCAAACGCCTGCTCGTGGCAGAACAGCACCTGGCGATTGGAGACGGCAATGACGTCGTTATGGAATACCCCCTGGTCGATCACATGCGGGTTCTGCTGGGCAAAAACCACCTGGGAAGGGTTAACCTGGTTGAGGCGGGCAACCGCCTGGCTGGCTGCGAGCGTCTGACGCGCAGGATAGCGGGCTGGCGCGGCGTGGCCCCCCTCTTCTCGTCCGTAGATAAACAGCTGCAGCCCCGGGTCGCCATAATCGCCCCCCAGGCGGTTATGGTTGGCCGCGCCTTCGTCACCAAACATCGCCACCTGCGGCAGGGCCGAATGCACCGCAAAGTGGGCGTCATGGTTGAAAATAGCGCGCAGCACGCGCTCGGTCGTTTCCGCTTCGGTGGCGCGGTGGAATTTATTGTTCAGGTTCGCCACCGTCAGGTGGACTTTGCCATCCAGCGTATCGGCTGACGGCGCGACGGTCGCGGCGTTTGCCACCCACATTGAGGAGGCCGAGCTTGCCGCCGAGAGCAGGTGCGGCGTCTGCGTGCCCGCTTTTTCAACCACCTGCTCATCGGTGCCGCTAAAGCCGAGCTGACGCAGCACCGTAACGTTCGGACGCTCCTGCGGCGGGATCACCGCCTGCGGGAAACCGGCATCCGCCAGCGCCTTCATCTTCAGCAGCCCCTGCTTCGCCGCCAGCTTCGGATTAGAGACCTGAAAGCGGTGCTTCGTCGAGGCTTCATTACCAAAAGAGAGACCGGCATAGTGGTGGGTCAGCCCCACCAGCCCGTCAAAATTGACCTCACGCGCTTTCATGACGATCCCCTCCGGTGAAATCCAGCCCCGGATTAAGCGTCTCCGGCAGCGTCAGCGCCGGGGTTTCCAGGCTCGCCATCGGCCATGCGCAGTAATCGGCGGCATACCACGCGCTGGCGCGATGGTTGCCCGACGCGCCCACGCCGCCAAACGGCGCGGTGCTCGCGGCGCCGGTCAGCGGCTTGTTCCAGTTGACGATCCCGGCGCGCGCTTCCAGCAGCAGTTGTTCAAACTTCTCGCGCTGCGGCGAAATCAGCCCGCTCGACAGGCCGTAGCGGGTGTTATTGGCCATCGCAATCGCCGCATCAAAATCGTCATAGCGCCAGACGCACAGCAACGGGCCAAAGACCTCTTCGTCCGGCACGCTGTTCGCCCCGCTCATCTCCACGATGCCCGGCGTCAGCAGCGAGGTACCCGGCTGAACCGGCTTCGGCTCAAGCAGGGTTTTCGCGCCGCGCGCAACGTGGTCCTGCCAGGCCTTCAGCACGTTCTGCGCGGCCTGTTCGGAAATCAGCCCGCCGATAAACGGCTGCGGGTCGGCATCCCACGCGGCTGGCACCAGGCGCGCGCTCACCTCGACCAGACGCTTCAGGAAGGCATCTCCCTGCGCGCCCCGTTTCACCAGCAGGCGGCGGGCGCAGGTGCAGCGCTGTCCGGCGGTGATAAAGGCGGACTGAATCGTCAGGTGCACCGCGGCGTCGATATCATCAGGATCTTCCACAATCAGCGGGTTGTTGCCGCCCATCTCCAGCGCCAGAATTTTCTCCGGCTGTCCCGCCAGCTGGCGGTGCAGCTGGTAGCCCGTCCCGGCGCTGCCGGTAAACAGCAGGCCGTCGATATCGGTCAGGGCGCTCAGCGCCTGGCCGGTTTCGCGCCCGCCCTGCACCAGGTTCAGCACGCCCGGCGGCAGGCCAGCCTGTTCCCACAGCTTCACCACCGCCTCGCCGGTTAATGGCGTGAGCTCGCTCGGTTTGAAGATGACGGTATTGCCCGCCAGCAGCGCGGGCACGATGTGGCCATTCGGCAAATGCCCCGGGAAGTTATACGGGCCAAATACCGCCAGCACGCCGTGCGGACGGTGGCGCAGCGTGGCCGCACCGTCCGGCATCTCGGTGTGCTGTTCGCCGGTGCGGGTGTGGTACGCCTTCACCGAAATGGCGATTTTGTTGATCATCGCCGTCACTTCGGTTGTGGCTTCCCAGCGCGGCTTGCTGGTTTCAGACGCGATGATGCGCGTCAGCTCGGCCTTGCTGGCCTCCAGCAGTCCGGCAAACTTTTCAACAATGGCCTGACGCGCGGCGAAAGGCTGTTTTGCCCACGCCGGAAACGCGCGGCGAGCGGCGCGGCAGGCTTGTTCTACCTGCATGGCGCTGGCGTCATGCCCCTTCCAGAGCACCTCTTTTCCAACCGGATTGCGCTTTACGCGCTCTTCGCCTTCGCCCGTGACCCAGTCACCGTTAATCCATAATGTCATGCTGTTTTCTCCTCAGGGCAGAGACGCACCAGGCGAACCGTGTCGCCGGCGTTACATTTCAGGGCATCCAGTTCTGCAGCCGTCAGCACCAGACGTTCACATTTCGGGTTGGTCCGCACCAGCATGGCGCGGAAGTTGGCGTAATTTTCGTTCGACACCAGACACGCGGGCCAGTCGCCCGGCGCGGGCTGGCCTTCAGAGACCTCAACCAGACGGCTTTTACGGATGGCGCGAACGCGGTCGATATCGCACTCAAGCGTCGGCCCGCCGTCGAAGATGTCGACATAGTTGCGGTAGCGGAAGCCTTCTTTCTCCAGCACCGCGCGGGCAGGCGCGGTTTGCGGATGGACTTCGCCAATCACCGCCTGCGCTTCCGGGCTGAGGAAATGGGTATAGATAGGATGCTTCGGCATCAGTTCGGCGATAAAGGCTTTCTGCCCGGTGCCGCAGAGATAGTCCGCCCGGCTGAACTCCATCGAGAAGAAGCGCTCGCCCAGGCTCTCCCAGAACGGCGAGTAGCCGGTGTCGTCGATCACGCCGCGCATCTCGGCGACCACTTTTTCGTTGAAGCGATCGCGGAAGGCGGCCATAAACATAAAGCGCGATTTGGAGAGCAGATAGCCGTTGCCCTCTTTGCGCCACGCCGGGTCGAGGAACAGCGTGCACAGCTCGCTGGCGCCCGTGTGGTCATTACAGAGAAACAGCGTGGGCAGCGCGTTATAGACGTTCAGCTCTTTCGAGGCGTGAACCATGGTGCCGACGCGGTAGTTGTACCACGGGTCGTTAAGCCCGACGGCCACTTCGATGGCGCAGATCCCGGCCACGGTTCCCGTGTCGGTGTCTTCCAGCACGAACACATAGCCCTGTTCGCTTTTTGGCAACGTCCCCTGCCAGGTTTGCAGGGCGCGCTCAATGCGCGCCGACAGCGTTTTTTCATCGGCAGGAAGCGAGGTCAGCCCGCCTCCCGTCTTACCGGCAAGCTGCATGAGCCCGGCGAGATCGCCGCGCTCAACGGGACGGATGACCATCATGATGACACCCCGGACTTCACCTTTTCACACGCCAGCGCAAAACGGTCCAGACCGGTTTGCACCTCTTCCTCGCTGACGATCAGCGCGGGCGCAAAACGCACCACGTTGGCGCCGGCAATCAGCACCATGACGCCCACTTTTGCCGCTTCCTGTGAGATCAGTTTCGCTTTTCCGGCAAATTCAGGGGTGAGTTCGCAGCCGATTAACAGCCCCAGGCCGCGAATTTCTTTAAACAGTCCGGTCTTGCCGTTGATGGCGTTCAGGCGCTCAACAAACCACTCGTGACGCTGCTTAACGCCCTTCAGCACCTCAGGGGTGTTGATGATGTCGAGCACCTGTCCGGCCACGGCGGTCGCCAGCGGGTTGCCGCCGTAGGTGGTGCCGTGGGTGCCCACGGTCATCACGCTGGCGAATTTATCGGTGGTCAGCGTGGCGCCAATCGGGAAGCCGCCGCCCAGCGCTTTGGCGGTGGAAAGCACGTCCGGCGTGACGCCGTAGTGCATATAGGCATACAGCTCGCCGGTGCGGCCCACGCCGGTCTGCACTTCGTCGAAAATCAGCACCGCGTTGTGACGATCGCACAGCTCGCGCAGCCCCTGCAGGAAGGCTTTTTGCGCCGGAAGCACGCCGCCCTCGCCCTGCATCGGCTCGACGATCACCGCGCAGGTGGTGTCGTTAATCAGCTCGCTGGCGGACTGCAGATCGTTATAAACGCCGTGGCGAATATCCGGCGGCAGCGGGGCGAAGTCCTGCGAGTAGGAGGGCTGACCGCCCGCGCTGACGGTAAACAGCGTGCGCCCATGGAAGGCATTCTTAAACGCCACGATACCGCTCTTGTGGGTACCAAATTTATCGTGGGCATATTTGCGCGCCAGCTTCAGCGCCGCTTCGTTCGCTTCCGCCCCGGAGTTACAGAAAAAGACCTTCTCCGCAAACGTCGCGTCGATCAGCTTTTTCGCCAGGCGCAGCGCGGGCTCGTTGGTAAAGCCGTTTCCGGTATGCCAGAACTTCGCCGCCTGGTCATTCAGGGCCTGACGCAGCGCCGGGTGCGCATGGCCCAGCGCGTTAACCGCAATCCCACCGGCAAAGTCGATATACTCTTTACCCTGCAGATCCCACAGGCGCGAGCCTTCCCCACGAACCGGAATAAAAGCCGCCGGAGCGTAAACCGGCATCATCCATTCATCGAAATTTTCACGCGTAATTGACAGAGACATAGCGACCTCATCCGGTAAATAAAAAGTTATTTGAATGTTAAATAATTGAGTGTTTGCACTGTGAATGTAGATTGCAGACTTCGTGCCAGCCAGCGATAAAAATGCATAAACGGGTTGAGGTAACAGAATATCAATAAGTTACAATATGGAGTTATTCACTGTTAGTGCATAAAAAGTGAATATTTTTACGGCAAGCGGCGCTTTGCCGCATGAAAATCAGAAAGAGTATGCAGAGGCCAAATATAATTCTGGAATTGTGATCGCTCGCGAAATTTATCGTCCATTTATGCTCCGTTTGGGGGCGAAGCGCGTCAGAATGGTGCAAATATTGCACCACCGGCATGATCTGTTGCAGTTATTGGCCATACCCGGTAACAGATGACGCAAATTCTGCTACCATCCTTGCACTATTCACCTTGCACTGGCAGCGACTATGAAATTTGTCTCTTTTAATATCAACGGCCTGCGTGCCCGCCCCCACCAGCTTGAAGCTATCGTTGAGCAACATCAGCCAGACGTGATTGGTCTGCAGGAGACGAAGGTTCACGACGACATGTTCCCCCTCGAAGAGGTGGCAAAACTCGGTTACAACGTCTTTTATCACGGCCAGAAAGGTCACTATGGCGTCGCGCTGCTGACCAAAGAGACGCCGGTTTCCGTGCGTCGCGGCTTCCCGGGCGACGGTGAAGAAGCACAGCGCCGCATCATCATGGCGGAGCTGCCTTCCCCGCTTGGGAACATTACCGTGATCAATGGTTACTTTCCCCAGGGCGAAAGCCGCGACCATCCAACCAAATTCCCGGCTAAGGCCAAGTTTTATCAGGATCTGCAGGACTATCTGACCACCGAGCTCAACAAAGACAATCCGGTGCTGATCATGGGTGATGTGAACATCAGCCCGACGGATCTCGATATCGGTATCGGCGAAGAAAACCGCAAGCGCTGGCTGCGCACCGGCAAATGCTCCTTCCTGCCGGAAGAGCGTGAGTGGATGGAGCGCCTGCTGGGCTGGGGCCTGGTGGATACGTTCCGCAATGCCAACCCGGAAACGCAGGACCGCTTCTCCTGGTTTGACTACCGCTCAAAAGGCTTTGACGACAACCGCGGCCTGCGTATCGACCTGCTGCTGGCCAGCTCGCCGCTGGCCGAGCGCTGCGTCGAAACCGGGATCGACTACGACATCCGCAGCATGGAAAAACCGTCTGACCACGCGCCGGTGTGGGCTAAATTCAAGCTGTAATGACGCGTGAACATTCCAAAAACGATCTTCCTGTGCGCCCTTCTGGGCGCATTTATTCTTATGTTTGTCATGCTTCCCCCGGGCACGCTCTCCCTGGAAGGGATTAAAACGCACCAGCAGGCGCTCCTCTCCCACGTTGACCAGAAACCCCTGCAAAGCGCGCTGATCTTTTTTGCGCTCTATGTGGCGGTTTCCGCCCTGTCGATCCCCGGCGCGGCGATCCTCACCCTGCTTGGCGGGGCGTTATTTAGCCTGTGGGAAGGCACCCTGCTGGTGTCGTTTGCCTCCACGTTCGGGGCCACGCTGGCGATGCTCGCCAGCCGCTACCTGCTGCGCGACGTTGTCCAGCGGCGGTTTGCTCAGCAGATGAAAACGGTGAATGCCGGTATGGCGCGTGACGGCGCGGGCTATCTTTTTGCCCTGCGCCTGATGCCGCTGTTCCCGTTTTTCCTGGTCAATTTGCTGATGGGCCTGACCCGCATTCGCATTTACCGCTACTGGTGGGTCAGCCAGGTCGCCATGCTGCCCGCGACGGTGGTCTTTCTCAACGCCGGGCGCGAGCTGGGGAAATTGGCATCGCTGCACGATATTGTGTCGCCGGGCATTGTATTCGCCTTTACACTACTGGGGTTATTGCCGCTGGCTACGCGCTGGCTGTTTTCCCGTTACACCTCTTCGTTCAAAAAGTGAGGCATTATGCGCCGTGTGCGTTTCTGCACGTTTCTGACCGGGCTGCTGCTGGCCGCCCCTCTCTATGCCGCCGACGGCTGGCAGGCCATTCAGCAACAGGCCAAAGGCCAGACCGTCTGGCTTAACGCCTGGGGCGGCGATCCGGCGGTCAACCGCTATCTGGCGTGGGTGAGCGGTGAGATGCAAACGCACTATGCCATAACCCTCAAAATCGTCCCGCTGGCGGATGCTGCCGATGCGGTAAAACGGATCCAGACCGAAGCCGCCGCGGGGCGCAAGACCAACGGCTCGGTTGACCTGCTGTGGGTCAACGGCGAAAACTTCCGCACGCTGAAAGAGGCGAACCTGCTGCAAACCGGTTGGGCGCAGACGTTGCCAAACTGGCGCTATGTCGATACCCGCAAGCCCGTCACGGAGGATTTTGCGCTTCCCACAGACGGCGCGGAATCGCCGTGGGGCGGCGCGCAGCTGACCTTTATCGCCCGCAAAGCCAGCATGCCGACGCCGCCGGAGGATCCTCAGGCGCTGCTGGCTTACGCGCAGCAGCACCCGGGCAAAGTGAGCTACCCTCGCCCGCCCGATTTTACCGGTACCGCGTTCCTTGAGCAGCTGCTGATGACGCTTACCGCGCATCCACAGGCGCTGAAAAAAGCCCCCGATGACACCTTTGCCCAGGTGACCTCGCCGCTCTGGGCCTACCTCGATAAACTGCACCCGCTGCTGTGGCGTGAAGGAAAAGATTTCCCGCCTTCTCCAGCGCGCATGGATAGCCTGCTTGCCAGCGGCAGCCTGAACCTGTCGCTGACCTTTAACCCGGCGCATGCCCAGCAGAAAGTGGCGAGCGGCGAACTGCCCGCCGACAGCTACAGCTTTGGTTTCCAGAGCGGAATGCTCGGCAACGTCCATTTTGTGGCGATCCCGGCAAATGCCGGCGCGAGCGCGGGGGCAAAGGTGGTCGCTAATTTCCTGCTGTCGCCGCAGGCGCAGATCCGCAAGGCCGACCCGGCCATCTGGGGCGATCCGAGCGTGCTGGATGCGAAAACGCTGCCCGAAGGTGAAGCCAAACGGCTGCTGGCCCACACGCCTCAGGGGCTGCCGAAGGTGCTTGCCGAGCCGCAGTCCGCCTGGGTGAACGCGCTGGAGCAGGAATGGCTGCGTCGCTACGGCACCCGCTAAGCTGGCTCGTCTGGCTGGCGATGGCGGTCATTTATCTGCCGCTCCTGCCCGCCAGCGCCATGCTGCTTGCCCCGGCGTTTTCTGTCGTTAACTGGCAGTGGCTGCTGAACGACCCACAATTGCCTCAGGCCGCCATCGCCACGCTGGTTTCAACGCTTATCGCCACGCTGGGGGCGTTGTTTATCGCCCTTTCTCTCGTGGCCCTTTTCTGGCCTGGCAAACGCTGGCGGCGTCTCAGTACGCGCCTGCCGTGGCTGCTGGCGATCCCCCACGTGGCGTTCGCCACCGCCGCGCTGCTGCTGTTTGCCGAAGGCGGCCTGTTTTATCAGATCTGCACCGTCTGCTCGCCTCCATTTGACCGCTACGGCATCGGATTGGGCCTGACGCTCGCGGTCAAAGAGAGCGCGTTTGTTCTGTGGGCCATTTACGCCGTGCTGCCGGAACAACGGCTCGCGCAGCAGAAGATCGTTCTGCAAACCTTCGGCTACGGGCGTTTTCAGGCGCTTAACTGGCTCCTCCTTCCGGCGATCGCGCCGGTACTCGGCGCGGTGATGCTGGCGGTGCTGGCCTGGTCGCTGTCGGTCGTGGACGTGGCGCTCGTTCTTGGCCCCGGCAACCCGCCGACCCTGGCCGTGCTGGCCTGGCAGTGGCTGAGCCAGGGCGACGCGCAGCAGCAGGCAAAAGGGACGCTGCTGTGCCTGCTTCTCCTTCTGCTGCTGGCCGCGCTAGCCCTCCTCGGATACGGCCTCTGGAAGGCATGGCGCCGCACGTTTCTCGATCTGAGCGGAACGCGTCCCCGGACGCCGCTCGTTCTGCCAGAGCGGGCACTGGGCGACTTTCTGCCCGCGTGCGGGATACTTTGCGCCGCGGTGCTGCTGATGCTGGCGCAGCGGGATGACGTTGGCCCGGTGGGGACCAGCCTTTCCTTCGGCCTGCTTTCAGGCCTGATTGCTCTGGCCGTCGGCCTGCTCTGGCTGGAATGGGGCCCGCAGCGCGGGGCGCTGTGGGTGTGGTCACCGCTCGCCCTTCCGGCGCTGCCGCTCGTGACCGGCCAGTACGCGATTGCGTTGCGCCTGGTCGTCGACGGGCACTATGCCGCCGTGCTCTGGAGCCACCTGCTTTGGGTATTCCCGTGGACGCTTTTGGTGCTCCAGCCCGCCTGGCAAAGGGTCGATCCCCGGCTTATCCTTACCGCCAGAACGCTCGGCTGGCGACGGGAAAAAATATTCTTACTGCTGAAATGCCCTCTGCTGGTGCGCCCTGCGCTGCTGGCCTTTGCCACAGGCTTTTCCGTCAGCATGGCGCAATACATGCCGACGCTGTGGCTGGGCGCGGGGCGGTTCGCCACGCTGACCACCGAAACCGTCGCGCTCAGCAGCGGGGGCAGTATCCCCATTCTCGCGAACCGGGCGCTGGGATTGCTGCTGGTCACGGGCACGGTATTTGGTCTTGCCGCCCTGCTATCCCGGCTCGTGGGCCGCTACCGACAAGGGTTACGTTAATGCTGAAGGTCAACAATCTCACCATCGAACCGCTTTTCCGCGGGGTCAGTTTTTGCGTTCCCCGCGGGGAGATCGTTACCCTGATGGGGCCATCCGGCAGCGGCAAATCGACCCTTTTTGCCTGGATGGTCGGCGCGCTGTCAGACGACTTTCAGGCGCGGGGCGAACTGTGGCTCGACGCGCGGCGCTGCGACGGTCTTCCCGTTGCATCCCGCGGGCTGGGCATTCTCTTTCAGGACGCGCTGCTGTTTGACGCTTTTAGCGTCGGGCAGAATTTGCTGCTGGCCTTGCCCGAGCGCATCGCCGGACGCGCGCGGCGCGAAGCGGTCGAGCAGGCGCTGGATTCCGCCGGGCTGAGCGGACATTACGCCAGCGATCCGGCCACCCTTTCCGGCGGAGAGCGCGCCCGGGTCAGCCTGCTGCGCGCCCTGCTCGCCGAGCCGCAGGCGCTGCTGCTGGATGAACCGTTCAGCCGCCTCGATAAAGCGTTGCGCACGACGTTTCGCGCCTGGGTATTTGACACCCTGCGCGCGCGCAATATCCCGGTGGTGCTGGTCACGCACGATGAGGACGATATTCCGCCCGGCGGCGAGCTGATTGAGATTTCTCGCTGGCAATAATGTGCTAACGCAATGTTTTCCGTTTCGGGAGAGACGACAATGCCCCCCTCTTTTACTGACGTCAGGCTATTCGATGAAACGTGTTTCTCAACTGACCGCGCTGGCCCTGCTCTGCGGCCTCGCCTCTTTTTCCTCTCTAGCGGCTGATATGCCCAACGCGATGACGCTGTCCCAGCTTCAGGCGCAGCACGGCACGCCCGTCGACACCCGCGCCAGCGCCTTCTACAACGGCTGGCCGCAGACCCTGAGCGGCCCCTCCGGGCATGAACCCGCCGCCCTTAACCTTGCGGCCAGCTGGCTTAGCGCAATGAGCGACGAGCAGATTGCGCGCTGGGCAAAACAGCATCAGCTGACGCCCGCAGCGGCCATCGCGCTCTACGGCGACGAGACCGATAACCTGGCGGTGAAAGCCCGCCTGAAGAAAGCCGGTTTCCGCCACGTTTCGCTGCTCAGCGGCGCGCTGCAGACGCCCGACCGCCTTCAGCGCCTGCCCCATTTTGAACAGCTGGTTTACCCGCAGTGGATCCAGCGCCTCCAGCAGGGTAAAACCGTGACCGCCGCGCCTGCGGGTGACTGGAAAGTGATTGAAGCCGCCTGGGGCGCGCCGAAGCTTTACCTGCTGAGCCACATTCCCGGCGCGGGCTATATCGATACCAACGAGGTGGAAAGCGAGCCGCTGTGGAATAAAGTCTCCGACGACAGGCTGAAAACAATGCTGGCGAAGCACGGGATCCGCCACGATACCACCGTCATCTTGTATGGCCGCGACGTCTACGCCGCCGCGCGCGTGGCGCAGATTATGCTGTATGCGGGCGTGAAGGACGTGCGTATTCTCGACGGCGGCTGGAAGGCGTGGTCAGATGCCGGTCTGCCGGTTGAGCGCGGCACGCCCGCGAACGTGACGCCTGCGCCCGAGTTCGGCGCGCCGATCCCCGGCCAGCCGCAGCTGATGGTCGATATGGACCAGGCGCGCGGCATGCTGCACCGCCAGGATGCCTCCCTGGTCAGCATTCGTTCGTGGCCGGAGTTCATCGGCGAAACCAGCGGCTACAGCTACATCAAGCCAAAAGGTGAGATTGCCGGTGCCCGCTGGGGTCACGCGGGCAGCGATGCCACCCACATGGAGGATTTCCATAACCCGGATGGCACCATGCGCAGCGCTGACGACATCGCCGCCATGTGGAAAACGTGGCATATCCTGCCGGAACAGCAGGTCGCGTTTTACTGCGGCACCGGCTGGCGGGCGTCCGAAACCTTTATGTACGCCCGGGCGATGGGCTGGAAAAACGTCGCCGTCTATGACGGCGGCTGGTACGAATGGAGCAGCCACCCGCAAAACCCGGTGACCACCGGTGAACGCGGGCCAGATAGCGCTAAGAATTGAGTGACCTCAGCGTCACGTAGCCGCTCCAGACGCGCGTTGTGGTGGTCAGCCAGCACAGCGCGCCGAATACCCACGCGAACAGCGTAAAGTGCGCCGGGAAGAGGCAGCACAGCACGAACAGCGCGATAGTCTCCGTTCCCTCCGTTAACCCGCCGATATAGTAAAACGACTTGTGCGCATAGCCGGGGTTGTCGATGTCGTGCTTCGCCGCCAGCGCCGCAAAGGCCAGAAAGCTGCTGCCGGTCCCAATAAACGCAAACAGCAGCCAGGCGGCCGCCAGCGCGTTTTCTGCGGGCGCGGCGAGCGCAAAGCCAAACGGCACGAGGGCGTAGAACAGAAAATCGAACGCAATATCGAGAAACCCTCCCGCATCTGTTAATCCTCTGCGGCGCGCCAGCGCGCCGTCCAGACCGTCCAGCAGGCGGTTCAGAACGATGGCGACCAGCGCCGCCGGATACCAGCCGAGGGCCAGAAACGGCAGCGCCAGCACGCCAACGGCAAACCCGGTCAGGGTTAAGCCGTCGGGGGTGATGCCCGGCTTATCCAGCACGGAAACCAGACGATGCAGAACGGGCTTAACCCGCGGGTGGAGGTGACGGTCAAGCATCAGGCTTCCCTTTAAACGTGGCGCACAGCCCCTGCGCCGGCATATCCAGCGCGGCGTTAAAGCGGGCGGAGAGATTCTGAAAGGCAATGAGCGCCGTCATCTCGGTGATGGCGTCATCCGTAAAGTGGCGCTTCAGCGCCGTTTTGATGGCCTCGTCCACATGGGGCGGCGTGGAGGTCACCGCCTCGGCGTAGGCCAGCGCCGCGCGCTCCTGCTCCGTAAACAAGGCGGAATTTCGCCAGTCGGCCACGGCCTGCACCTTATCCAGCGCGCCGCAGCGCTCGGCCAGCCGCAGGCTGTTGGCATCAATACAGAAGGCGCAGTGGCAGAGCTGGGACACCCGCGTCATGAGCAGCGAACGAAGCGCGGGCGTCAGGCGCGCACGGCGACGTTCGAGAAAGCCGACGAACAGCGCCACCAGCCAGAACAGACGCGGCATGCGCCCCCACCAGCGGGTGGGATTCAGCACCGCGCCAAAATGCTTTTTCTGCATGGCGGCAATTGGCTTAAGGCTGGCGGGAAGGGATTCGAGGGGGTCAACCCAAGCGTTCGTCTCTTTCACCTGATTCTCCTGATAGCTGGACTCTGAGAAAGGGCACGATAATATGTCTTTTTTTGCCATCAATTATTGACGACCATGCTGAAAACACTCGATGTCGTTGCCGCCATCATCGAAAAAGACGACAACATTTTACTGGCGCAGCGCCCTGCCCACGCTGACCAGCCCGGAATGTGGGAATTTGCCGGCGGCAAAGTCGAGGCGGGTGAAACCCAGCCCGAGGCGCTTGTCCGCGAACTGCGTGAAGAGCTGGGCATTGACGCCCTGCCGGGACAATACGTGGCAAGCCACCAGCGGGAAGTCTCGCAGCGCGTAATCAACCTGCACGCCTGGCACGTTCCTGCTTTTCGCGGCGAGCTCACGGCGCACTACCACAGCGCGCTCGCGTGGTGTACGCCGGAAGAGGCGTTTAGCTACGCCTTAGCCCCCGCGGATATTCCGCTGCTGGAAGCGTTTATTGCTTTACGCGACGCCAGACGAGCGGGTTCGTGCTGACAGTGCGCTCGTCGCGCTGGCACTGCAGCAGCACGCCCTCCGCTTTCACCACCGCCCCTTCAGAGTAGTTCTGATTCTGATAGATGCAGCACTGATTGCAGGGCTGCACCGTTTGATTCTGGCCGCTGGCGCTAAACACTTCCGGCGGTACATTCACTTCCACATCCGGGCGAAGGCGGTCAGCCTGCGCGCCTGCGGTCAGCATTAAGGCTAACGCGCCCATTACGTAACGGTTCATAGACTTACCTTCCTGTTATGTCCTGATAATGACTATAACGGTAAATCGCGCAGAACCTTTAATTTAACGCACCATCGCTTTTTGTTATGACCCGACTCGGGTCATTAATTTCCCTTTCGTTATAAATTTATGCTTGCCTCACAAAGCAGTACGGGTGGTATAGTCAAAAAAACAACACAAATCGCATAAGTCATAGGCAAACATTATTATAAGAGGTTCTTATATCTATGGATCAGACACGCTCTCTGGAAAGTTTCCTTGCCCACGTTCAGCAGCGCGACCCGCACCAAAGCGAGTTCGCGCAGGCCGTGCGTGAAGTGATGACCACCCTGTGGCCCTTCCTTGAACAAAACCCGCGTTATCGCCAGATGTCGCTGCTTGAACGCCTTGTCGAGCCCGAGCGGGTGATCCAGTTCCGCGTGGCCTGGGTGGACGATCGCAACCAGGTGCAGGTCAACCGCGCGTGGCGCGTGCAGTTTAACTCGGCCATTGGTCCGTTTAAGGGGGGCATGCGTTTTCATCCCTCCGTCAACCTGTCGATCCTGAAATTCCTCGGCTTCGAGCAGACCTTTAAAAACGCCCTCACCACGCTGCCGATGGGCGGCGGGAAAGGCGGCAGCGATTTCGACCCAAAGGGCAAAAGCGAAGGTGAAGTCATGCGTTTCTGCCAGGCGCTGATGACCGAACTCTGGCGCCATCTCGGCCCGGATACCGACGTGCCTGCCGGTGATATCGGCGTGGGCGGACGCGAAGTGGGCTTTATGGCCGGGATGATGAAAAAGCTCTCGAACAACAGCGCCTGCGTCTTTACCGGCAAGGGGCTGTCGTTTGGCGGGAGCCTGATCCGCCCGGAAGCCACGGGCTATGGGCTGGTCTACTTCACCGAGGCCATGCTCAAGCGTCACGGTTTAGGCTTTGAAGGGATGCGCGTCGCGGTGTCCGGCTCCGGTAACGTGGCGCAGTACGCCATTGAGAAAGCGATGCAGTTTGGCGCTCGCGTGGTGACCGCCTCTGACTCCAGCGGCACGGTGGTGGATGAAGCGGGCTTCACGGCGGAAAAACTGGCGCGCCTGTGTGACATCAAAGCCAGCCGCGACGGCCGGGTGGCGGATTATGCCCGCGAGTTTGGCCTGACCTACCTGGAAGGGAAACAGCCGTGGGGCGTGCCGGTGGATATCGCCCTGCCGTGCGCCACGCAGAACGAGCTGGACGTGGAGGCCGCGCGTACGTTGATTAGCAACGGCGTAAAAGCGGTGGCCGAAGGGGCGAATATGCCGACCACCATCGACGCGACGGATCTGTTCCTGGAAGCGGGCGTGCTGTTTGCACCGGGCAAGGCCGCTAACGCAGGCGGCGTGGCGACCTCCGGGCTCGAGATGGCGCAAAACGCCGCGCGTCTCGGCTGGAAGGCGGAAAAGGTGGATGCGCGCCTGCACCACATCATGCTCGATATTCATCACGCCTGCGTGGAGTACGGCGGTGAAGCGTCGCAAACCAACTACGTGCGCGGGGCGAATATCGCCGGGTTCGTGAAGGTGGCGGACGCGATGATTGGGCAGGGCGTGATTTAAAGTTTATATCGTGCGGCCGGGCGCCCTCTCCCACAGGGAGAGGGAGAAAACCGGGCGTATCAGGCCGCGCTTTTCTTCTTTTTAAACGGTTTCTTCGCGCCGCCACCGGGTGCAACCATTCCTCTGAACGTTTTCACCGGCGTGCTGCGCGCCTGATCGATCAGCTGATAAAGCGTCCCGACCAGCGGCTGCATAAAGTCCTGATAGCGGCACTGCTTCTCGCTGATCTGCGTCAGCACCGATTCCCAGTGCGCCGTCATGTCCGGCCTGGCGGCCAGCTCCGGCAGCGAGTGAATCAGCGCGCGGCCCGGCTCTGTCGAATGGATATAGCGCCCTTTTTTCTCGAGAAAACCGCGCTTAAAGAGCAGCTCGATGATCCCCGCGCGGGTTGCTTCCGTCCCCAGACCGTCGGTGGCGCGGAGGATCTTCTTCAGATCTTTATCCTGCACAAAGCGGGCGATCCCGGTCATCGCCGACAGCAGCGTCGCATCGGTGAAATGGCGCGGCGGCTGGGTCTGACGTTCAACCACTTCGCCCTTTTCGCACAGCAGTTCATCGTCTTTGGCGACCACCGGCAGCGGCGTGCCGTCGTTCTCTTCGTCACGCTCTTTATTCCCCAGCAGCGTGCGCCAGCCGGCTTCCGCGAGGAAGCGCGCTTTGGCAATGAATTTGCCTTTAGCAATCTCCAGCTCAATCACGCACTTACGGAATACGGCGTCCGGGCAGAACTGCATCAGGTACTGTCGGGCGATCAGGTTATAGACCTTCGCTTCGTTATCCGTCAGGTTAACGCCGCTGGCGCGCGCCGTCGGGATAATCGCGTGGTGGGCATCCACCTTTTTATCGTCCCAGCAGCGGTTATGGGTGTCCGGGTTCACCGCCGGCTGCGGCAGCAGGTCCGGCGCGTGCACGCTAATGGCGTTCATCACCGAATGGCGACCGGCAAAATGCTCTTCCGGCAGATAGCGGCTGTCCGAACGCGGGTAGGTGATGAGCTTGTGGGTTTCATAGAGCTTCTGGCAGATGTCCAGCACGTTCTGCGCGCTGAGGCCAAAGCGCTTCGCGGCCTCAATCTGCAGAGCCGACAGCGAAAACGGCAGCGGCGCAGGTTCTGATTCCCGTTTATCGTTATAGCTGGTCACGATAGCGGGCTGACCGGTGATGCGATTAACCACATGCTCCGCCAGCGGACGATGCAGCAACCGCCCCTCTTCATCCTGGTAAGACTCGCAGGCGTCGCTCGGCTGCCAGACGGCGGTAAAGCGCTCGTCTTTCGGCGTGACGATATGCGCCTTCACTTCAAAGAAGTCTTTGGCGACGAAGTTCTCGATCTCTTCGTCGCGACGCACGACCAGCCCCAGCACCGGCGTCTGCACGCGGCCCACGGAGAGTACGCCCTGATAGCCCGCGTTACGCCCAAGAATGGTGTAGGCGCGGGTCATGTTGATACCGTACAGCCAGTCGGCGCGAGCGCGTGCAAGCGCCGAGACGCAGAGCGGGATAAACTCGCTGTTGGCGCGCAGGCGCGAAATGGCTCGCTCTACCGCCTGCGGGTTAAGGTCGTTAATCAGGCAGCGCTGCACCTGCTGGCGCTTTTCCGCCGCCAGCTCAAGGTAGTCCAGCACCTCATCCACCAGCAGCTGACCTTCCCTGTCCGGGTCACCCGCGTGCACGATTTCATCGGCTTCATGCAGGAAGCGCTTGATCACGTTGAGCTGTTTGGTGACGGAGGGACGGGGCTGCAGGCGCCATTTTTCCGGCACGATGGGCAGATCGTTCAAATTCCAGCGGGCGTAGCGGCTGTCGTAGACGTCCGGCTGCGCCTGCTCAAGCAGGTGACCAATACACCAGGTGACCACCTGCCCGTTACCGCATTCGATAAAGCCGTCGCCCTTGCGGTGCGGCTTAGGCAGCACGTCGGCAATGGCGCGGGCCAGGCTCGGCTTTTCGGCAATAAACAACCGCATCGAATTAACGGATCTCAATCATCGGTCGGCCACCGCGCGCGGTCACCAGCTCGCCGATCGCCGTCAGGGTGATGCCGAACTCCGCAGCGGTCGCCTGAACCTCGGCTTCGGATTCCGGCGTGACCGCCAGCAGCAGGCCGCCGGAGGTTTGCGGATCGCACAGCAGGTTGCGCCATTCTTCTGGCATTTCGCCCATAAGATGACCGTAGCTGGCGAAGTTGCGCTGGGTACCACCAGGAACGGCGCCCTGAGCAATGTACGCTTCCACGCCCGGCAGCTTCGGCACGTCCTGATACCAGACCTGCGCCTGCACGCCCGCGCCCTGACACACTTCCGAGAGGTGCCCCAGCAGACCAAAACCGGTGACGTCGGTCATCGCCTTCACGCCGTCGATATTGGCGAATGCCGCACCGGCAAGGTTCATCTGGCACATCACTTCCGTTGCCAGCCCTTTGTGCTCCGGCTTCAGCAGGGATTTTTTCTCGGCGGTGGTCAGCACGCCAATGCCCAGCGGCTTGGTGAGGAACAGCCTGCAGCCCGCCTGCGCGGTGCTGTTGCGCTTCACGCGCTCGGTCGGCACCACTCCGGTAACGGCCAGGCCGAAGATAGGTTCTGGAGCATCAATCGAGTGACCGCCGGCCAGCGCAATTCCCGCCTGCTGGCAGGCGAAACGCCCGCCATCAATCACCTCGCGGGCGACTTCCGGCGGGATGGTGTTGATCGGCCAGCCCAGAATGGCAATCGCCATGATCGGCTTACCGCCCATGGCGAAGATATCGCTGATGGCGTTGGTGGCCGCAATGCGCCCGAAGTCGAACGGGTTATCGACAATCGGCATAAAAAAGTCGGTGGTGCTGATAATGCTGGTGCCGTTACCTAAGTCATAAACTGCAGCATCGTCACGCGTTTCATTGCCGACAAGCAGGTTCGGGTCGACAAACTTCGCCTGTTCGCTGTGCAGGATGGTTTCCAGCACTTTAGGGGAAATTTTACAACCGCAACCGGCTCCGTGGCTGTACTGCGTTAAACGAATGGTTTGCTCGCTCATGGACGTCTCCTGTCATCTCAATCGCGCTATGGTAGCGCTCATTCCATAAAGAGGTAAGTATGACTGTCTGAATTCTGCGGCGGATGCTCAGAATCCAGACAGTTTAGCGCGGGTTATCAGAAGCGGCTGACGAAAGGCGTGGTGTCCGGCACGCTGATGGTGCTGGAGGCTTTAAGCTGCGGGGTACCGAGGTAGAGGAAACCGACAATTTTGTCATGCTCGCCGCAGCCAAAACCGTCGCGAACCGCCGGGCTTTCGGTCAGCGCACCGGTGCGCCAGATGCCGTTAAACCCTTGCGCGACGGCGGCCATCTGCATTGCCATCACCGCACAGCCTGCGGACATTTCCTGCTCCCAGACCGGCACCTTATGGTCCGCATGGCATTTCGCCACGACGGCGATAATCATCGGCGCGCGGAACGGGGCATTGCGCGCCTTGTCGATGCCTTTCTCATCCTGCCCGGCGACAATCGCGCCCTGCTCCAGCAGCTGGCTGAAACGATCGCGGCCTTCGCCTTCAATCACAAAGAAGTGCCACGGCTGCAGCGTGCCGTGATCGGGGGCACGCATGCCGGCACGCAGAATGTTCTCCAGCTGCTCGCCTGCCGGGGCAGGTTCAGCCAGACGGGAAGCGCTACGGCGGTTAACAAGCAGTTCGAGTGCATCCATTGATTAACTCCTTTCTTGAAATTTACTCACAAAATTAACACGACGGCAGATTTTGTTACAGCCTGGCAGGCGATTCCTGCTGACAAGTGGCGGTTGGGTCATTACGATAACCCAACATTACCGTCCAGTGGCGACGGAAACAGTCATTTTCTGGTTAGGGAGAATACATGCGAACCCTTTGGCGAATTATTGCCGGTTTCTTTAAATGGACGTGGCGACTGCTCAACTTCGTCCGCAACCTGGTGATGAACATCTTCTTCATCCTGCTGGTTCTGGTGTGCGCGGGCATCTGGATGCACATCAGCAACGCGAATCAGGCGCAGCACTCCACTCGCGGGGCGCTGTTACTGGATATCACCGGCGTAATCGTGGATAAACCGTCAGCCAGCAACCGTCTGGGCGTCATCAGCCGTCAGCTGTTTGGCGCCACGTCAGACCGTCTGCAGGAAAACTCCCTGTTCGATATCGTGGACACCATCCGCCAGGCCAAAGACGACCGCAACATCACCGGCATCGTGCTGGATCTGAAAGATTTTGCCGGCGGCGATCAGCCTTCTATGCAGTATATCGGTAAAGCGCTGCGCGAATTCCGCGACAGCGGCAAGCCGGTGATTGCCGTGGGCGACAGCTACAGCCAGGGGCAATATTATCTGGCGAGCTTCGCCAATAAAATCTGGCTCTCCCCGCAGGGTACGGTGGATCTGCACGGCTTTGCCACCAACGGCCTGTACTACAAATCGCTCCTCGACAAGCTGAAGGTCACCACCCACGTCTTCCGCGTCGGCACGTATAAGTCTGCCGTCGAGCCGTTTATCCGCGACGACATGTCCCCTGCCGCCCGCGAAGCGGACAGCCGCTGGATTGGCGAGCTGTGGCAGAACTATCTGGGCACCGTTGCCGCGAACCGCCAGATGACGCCCGAACAGGTGTTCCCGGGCGCGCAGGGCGTGCTGGAAGGCCTGCGTAAAGTTGACGGCGACACCGCGAAATATGCCCTCGATAACAAACTGGTTGATGCCCTGGGCACCAGCGCCGAGATTGAAAAATCCCTGAGCAAACAGTTTGGCTGGAGCAAAGAGGACAAAAATTACAGCGCCATCAGCATGTATGATTACGCTGCGAAAAAACCGGACGACCGCGGTGACAGCGTCGCGGTGGTCTTTGCCAACGGCGCCATCATGGACGGTCAGGAGACTCCGGGGAACGTGGGCGGCGATACGACCGCGTCACAAATTCGCGATGCGCGCCTGGATCCGAAAGTGAAGGCGATTGTCCTGCGGGTCAACAGCCCTGGCGGCAGCGTCAGCGCCTCCGAGGTGATCCGTGCTGAGCTGGCCGCAGCGCGCGCCGCCGGCAAGCCGGTGGTGGTGTCGATGGGCGGAATGGCCGCTTCCGGAGGTTACTGGATCTCCACGCCAGCCAACTACATCGTGGCTAACCCAAGCACGCTGACCGGCTCGATTGGCATCTTCGGGGTGATCAACACCGTAGAGAACAGCCTGGATTATCTGGGCGTGCATACCGATGGCGTAGCGACCTCTCCGCTGGCGGATGTGTCGGTGACCAAGTCCCTGCCGCCGGAAGTCTCTGAGATGATGCAGCTCAGCATTGAGAACGGCTATAAACGCTTTATCACCCTGGTAGCCGACTCGCGTAAAAAGACGCCTGAGCAGATCGACCAGATTGCGCAGGGCCACGTCTGGACCGGTCAGGATGCGAAGAGCAACGGTCTGGTGGACAGCCTGGGCGACTTCGATGACGCGGTGAAGAAAGCCGCCGAACTGGCGAAGCTGAAGCAGTGGCATATCGAGTATTACCAGGACGAACCGTCGTTCTTCGATATGGTCATGAACAGCATGTCCGGCTCGGTACGCGCCATGCTGCCGGAAGCGCTGCAGGCTTACCTGCCTGCGCCGGTCGCCACGGCGGCAAAAGCGATGAAGGCAGAGAGCGACAAGCTTGCGGCCTTTAACGATCCACAGAGTCGTTACGCGTTTTGCCTGACCTGCGCGAACGTCCGCTAAAAACCGTCCCCTCTTCCCGCGAAGAGGGGATTTTTTTCTTTTGAAGAACAAGAACTCACTACCATGCAGAAGAAATCGATTTATGTAGCCTACACTGGCGGTACCATCGGTATGCAGCGCTCCGAAAACGGCTATATCCCCGTCTCCGGGCACCTTCAGCGTCAGCTTGCGCTGATGCCTGAGTTCCACCGCCCGGAGATGCCTGACTTTACTATCCACGAATACGAGCCGCTGATGGACTCCTCCGACATGACGCCGGAGGACTGGCAGCACATCGCGGATGATATTAAAGCCCATTACGACCAGTACGACGGCTTCGTGATCCTGCACGGCACCGACACCATGGCGTTTACCGCCTCGGCGCTCTCCTTCATGCTGGAGAACCTGAGCAAGCCGGTTATCGTCACCGGGTCGCAAATCCCGCTGGCGGAGCTGCGCTCCGACGGGCAGATCAACCTGCTGAACTCCCTCTACGTGGCGGCGAATTACCCGATTAACGAAGTGTCGCTGTTCTTTAACAACCGTCTGTATCGCGGCAACCGCACCACTAAAGCCCACGCCGACGGTTTTGACGCCTTCGCCTCCCCTAACCTACAGCCGCTGCTGGAGGCCGGGATCCATATCCGTCGTCTGGGAACGCCTCCTGCACCGAATACCGCGGGCGAGCTGATTGTGCATCCGATTACCCCGCAGCCGATTGGCGTGGTTACCATCTACCCGGGTATCTCTGCGGACGTGGTGCGTAACTTCCTGCGCCAGCCGGTGAAGGCGCTGATCCTGCGCTCCTACGGCGTGGGCAATGCGCCGCAGAACGGCGAGTTCCTGAAGGAGCTTCAGGAAGCCAGCGAGCGCGGAATTGTGGTGGTGAACCTGACCCAGTGTATGTCCGGTAAAGTGAATATGGGCGGCTATGCCACCGGTAACGCGCTGGCGCATGCGGGGGTGATCAGCGGCTTCGATATGACCGTTGAGGCAACGCTGACTAAACTTCACTATTTACTGAGTCAGGATCTGGACATTCAGTCCATTCGCAGCGCGATGATGCAAAACCTGCGCGGCGAACTGACGCCTGACGAATAAGGAGGCCTCATGAAGCAACGCGCCCTGCTGCTGGTCGATTTGCAAAATGATTTCTGCGCGGGCGGCGAGCTGGCCGTCGCCGAGGGTGACAGCACCGTTGACGTGGCCAACACGTTGATCGACTGGTGCAAAGCCCGCGGTGAAGCGGTTGTCGCAAGCCAGGACTGGCATCCGGCGAACCACGGCAGCTTTGCCAGCCAGCACGACGTCGAGCCTTTCACCCAGGGTGAACTCGACGGGCTGGCGCAAACCTTCTGGCCGGATCACTGCGTACAGCAGACGGAAGGCGCGGCGCTGCATCCGCTCCTGAATCAGAAGGCCATCGACGCGGTGTTCCATAAAGGCGAAAACCCGGCTATTGACAGCTACAGCGCGTTTTTCGATAACGGGCATCGTCAGAAAACGGCCCTGGACGCGTGGTTACGTCACCACGAAATCACGGAGCTGATCGTGCTGGGCCTGGCAACGGACTACTGCGTGAAGTTCACCGTGCTGGATGCGCTCCAGTTGGGCTATACCGTCAGCGTCATCACCGACGGCTGCCGCGGGGTGAACATTCACCCGCAGGACAGCGCTCAGGCGTTTATGGATATAGCGGCGGAAGGCGCGACGCTGTATACGCTTGAAGACTGGCTGGAAACGCAGGCGTAAGCCTTTTAGCCGGGTGGCGGCTTCGCCTTACCCGGCCTACTTTCTCTGGTTTTGTAGCAAAACAACCCACTCCGTTCTCCCATAAAGTGAACTCCCTCGCATCCTCAGCGAAGCGGCAATGCTATTCTCTCCAGGCTGTTTTTTCGCCACGCCTTTTCCGTGGCGTGGTTAATTTTATTAAGTCAAAGAGGAACTTATATGAAACGTTTGCCCTTGCTGGCAGCATTACCCCTGCTTTGCGCGTCAGTTGCCTCCGCCAGTTCCCTGATGTCCGTGGGCTACTTTAACGGGGGCGGCGATGTCACCGCCGGGCCGGGTGGCGACATCAACAAACTGGACGTTCGCCAGATCACCCACCTGAACTACTCGTTTGGTCTGATCTATAACGACGAAAAAGACGAAACCAACGCCGCGCTGAAAGATCCGGCGAAACTGCATCAAATTTGGCTGTCGCCGAAGGTGGCCTCCGATCTCGCGTTACTCCCGATCCTGCGTAAGCAAAATCCAAACCTTAAGGTGCTGCTCTCCGTTGGCGGCTGGGGCGCTCGCGGCTTCTCGGGTGCGGCGGCGACTAAGGAGACGCGCGCGGTGTTCATCCGCTCCGCGCAGGAGATTGTCGATAAATACGGTCTGGACGGGATCGACCTCGACTGGGAGTATCCGGTCAACGGCGCCTGGGGCCTGGTTGCCAGCACGCCTGCCGACCGGGATAACTTTACCGCCCTGCTGAAAGAGATGCGCGACGCGTTCGGACATAAAAAGCTGGTCACCATTGCGGTAGGCGCGAATGCGGAAAGTCCGAAAAGCTGGGTGGATATCAACGCCATCGCCCCCCTGCTCGACTACATCAACCTGATGACCTACGACATGGCGTACGGTACGCAGTACTTCAATGCCAACCTGTATGACTCCAGCGCCTGGCCGACGGTGGCTGCCGCTGACAAATACAGCGTCGATTTTGTGGTCAACAACTATCTGGCCGCCGGGCTGAAGCCGCAGCAGATGAACCTGGGGATAGGTTTCTATGGCCGCGTGCCGAAACGCGCCGTGGAACCGGGGATCGACTGGACCAAACCGGAAGCGCAAAAAAATCCGGTGACCCAGCCCTACTTTGGCCCTCAGGAGATCGGGCTGTTCAAGTCTCTTGGCTATGACCTGACCAAAGATACCTACGTGAAGTACAACGATATCGTGAAGAAGCTGCTGAACGATCCGCAGAAACGCTTTACCGCGCACTGGGACGACCAGGCGAAAGTGCCGTGGCTCTCGGTGAAGGGTGCCGATGGCAGCGCGCTGTTTGCGATTTCGTATGAGAACCCGCGTTCTGTAGCGATCAAAGCGGACTACATCAAAGAGAAAGGGCTCGCCGGAGCCATGTTCTGGGAGTACGGCGCGGACGACGAAAACCAGTTAGCGAAGCAGCTGGCGGCGTCGCTCGGGATCCCGCATAAGTAGTAAGACAATCAAGCCCTCTCCCCGTGGGAGAGGGTTGGGTGAGGGCATCATCCCGCACCGTTATTGCATTTTCATCGTCGCAATCGGCTTCGGCGTGATGCCAAAGTCCTCTTTCAGCTCGCGCTTGCTCTTCATCACCATCTGGCCCTGGGTGTCGATCGTCATGTGCTGCGCGTCGGTGTTGTTGCGCGCCTGCCACAGCATCACCAGCTGCAGGCTGTTCTCTTTTTGCTCCGGCGTCAGCGCGACGCCATCGGGCCATTTTCCCAGCTCTACGGCGGTGACCAGACGCTGATAAATCTCCGGCGTCATACCGCTAATCATGTCATCAATATTCACACTCGCGCCCTTTTAAAGGAATAATTTGCTGAATCGTTTTTTCAACCCTTCACCTGGTCGCCGTTTTCGTCGTCAGTGAAGCTCATTGAGGCAGAGTTGACGCAGTAACGCTCGCCCGTAGGCTGAGGGCCATCCGGGAAGACGTGGCCAAGGTGCGCATCGCAGTTGCCGCAGCGAATTTCCGTGCGCACCATGCCGTGCGACGAGTCGGTCAGATAGCGGATGGCCTCATCGCTCACCGGCTCGTAAAAGCTCGGCCAGCCGCAGCCGGAATCAAACTTCGTTTGTGAGTTAAACAGCGGGGCATCGCAGACCAGACAGTGGTAGACGCCGTCTCGCTTGTTGTGCAGTAAACGCCCGGTGAACGGCGGTTCCGTGCCGTGGTTCTGCGTCACGTAAAACTGCATTTCTGTGAGGTTTTTTTTCAAATCATCAGGGTTACGTTGGTTCGACATATGCTTACATCTCGCTGTAGAAACAGACACCTTTTAACCCGGATTCTAACAAAACATTAACACCCTTGCGTGCACTTTTGTTCTAAACTTATGTGTCGCGAAAAGGCAGTCAGGCAATTGTGACCATGCTCACATTTTTATCCTGCGAGGACTTTAAAATCCCGAGCGCAGCCCCCATGTGGTTGCAAGCTCAAAGGGAAAGTGAGGCGAGTCAGTCGCACAAACGTTAGTCACAGGATTGATTTGTCGCAATGATTGACACGATTCCGCTTGACGCTGCGTAAGGTTTTTGTAATTTTACAGGCAACCTTTTATTCACTAACAAATAGCTGGTGGAATATATGACTATCAAAGTAGGTATCAACGGTTTTGGCCGTATCGGCCGTATTGTTTTCCGTGCTGCTCAGAAACGTTCTGACATCGAAATCGTTGGTATCAACGATCTCCTGGACGCTGAATACATGGCGTACATGCTGAAGTACGACTCAACTCACGGTCGTTTCGACGGCACCGTTGAAGTGAAAGACGGCCACCTGGTTGTTAATGGCAAAACCATCCGCGTTACTGCTGAAAAAGACCCAGCTAACCTGAAGTGGAACGAAATCGGTGTTGACGTTGTTGCTGAAGCTACCGGTATCTTCCTGACCGACGAAACTGCACGTAAACACATCACTGCAGGCGCGAAGAAAGTTGTTCTGACCGGTCCTTCCAAAGACAACACCCCAATGTTCGTTCGTGGTGCAAACTTCGAAACTTACGCTGGCCAGGATATCGTGTCTAACGCATCCTGCACCACCAACTGCCTGGCACCGCTGGCTAAAGTTATCAACGACAACTTCGGCATCATCGAAGGTCTGATGACTACCGTTCACGCGACCACCGCGACTCAGAAAACCGTTGATGGCCCGTCTCACAAAGACTGGCGCGGCGGCCGTGGCGCAGCGCAGAACATCATCCCATCTTCTACCGGTGCTGCTAAAGCTGTAGGTAAAGTACTGCCAGAACTGAATGGCAAACTGACCGGTATGGCGTTCCGCGTTCCAACCCCTAACGTATCCGTTGTTGACCTGACCGTTCGTCTGGAAAAAGCTGCTTCTTATGAAGAAATTAAGAAAGCAATCAAAGCTGCTTCCGAAGGCGCAATGAAAGGCGTTCTGGGTTACACCGAAGACGACGTTGTTTCTACCGATTTCAACGGCGAAATCTGCACTTCAGTATTCGATGCTAAAGCTGGTATCGCACTGAACGACAACTTCGTTAAGCTGGTATCCTGGTACGACAACGAAACCGGCTACTCTAACAAAGTACTGGACCTGATCGCTCACATCTCCAAATAAGTTGAGATGAGGGTTTGATCCAAAAAGGCGACTTCGGTCGCCTTTTTTATTGTTTTTTAGACAGAGGATTGCTTAATGATTAATAAAATTTTTGCACTTCCGGTAGTCGAACAACTTACCCCTGTGCTCTCCCGCCGTCAGATTGACGGTGCCGACGTGATCGTCGTTGACCACCCGCGCGTCAAAGCCTCCGTAGCGCTGAACGGCGCTCACCTGCTCTCCTGGAAACCGGAAGGCGAAGCCGAAGGTTTGTGGCTGAGCGATGCCACCTCCTTCAAAAAAGGGGCCGCCATTCGCGGTGGCGTACCGATCTGCTGGCCGTGGTTCGGTCCGTCTGCGCAGCCGGGTTTGCCTTCTCACGGTTTTGCCCGTAACCAGCAGTGGACGCTGAAGGCGCACAACGAAGACGACAACGGCGCCGTGCTGACCTTTGAGCTGCAGGCTAACGATGAAACCCGCGCCCTGTGGCCGCATGATTTCACGCTGTACGCCCGCTTCAAGCTGGGTAAAACCTGCGAAATTGAGCTGGAAGCCCACGGTGAGTTCGAAACCACCTCTGCCCTGCACACCTACTTCAACGTGGGCGACATCAACGCCGTGAAGGTGAGCGGCCTCGGCGATACGTTCATCGACAAAGTTGATAACGCGAAGGAAGGCAGGCTGGGCGATGGCGTTCAGGCGTTCCCTGACCGCACCGACCGCGTCTATCTGCACCCGGAAGCGTGCAGCGTGATCCACGACGGTGCCCTAAACCGCGGCATTGAGGTGGTTCATCATCATCACAGCAACGTGGTGGGCTGGAACCCGGGTCCGGCATTGTCTGTGAGCATGGCCGACGTTCCGGATGACGGATACAAAACGTTCGTCTGCGTGGAAACGGCCTGCGTGACCGCCCCTCAGAAAGCGAGCGAAGAAAAGCCGTCTCGTTTAGGGCAGACGATCCGCATTGTGAAGCGTTAATCGCCCCGCACTACAAAAAAGCAAACGGGGCGCAAGCGCCCCGTTTTGATGCAATGATTGCACTGAATTAATGCACAATCAGAACTTGTAGGTCACGCCCACAGAGAAGATACCAGCCCAGGACTTATCGACCATCGGGCTATCCTTCACTTCGTCGCTCAGGCGCTCATAACGGCCGGTGCCGTACACGCTCCAGTCGCCGAGGAAGTTATAGCTCGCGGTCAGCTCCAGGTACGGATCCCAGCCGTCGTCTGCGCTGTAGCTCTTCAGTCCGCTGCGACGGGACTCGTTTTTAGAGACGCCATAGTAGTAGTCGTTGTAGTTCTCGCTGCTGTACAGCACACCGATACCCGGCGTCAGGGTAAACCCACCGTTGGTGTAGCGATACAGCCACGCCAGGTCCCAGATAAAGCCGTTGCTGTTATCCAGCGTGTCACCCGCCAGGGCAGTACGCAGGAAGCCATATTCGGTATTATGTACATAGGATAGCCCGGCCATCATCGAGCTTTTACGCTTGTCGAGTCGGCGAAGCGCGTTGCTGTCGCTGTCACCCGGCTTGAAGTGCGTCGGATCGTAGTAGGCCATGATGGAGAGCTTATCGGCCGTATCGTTCCAGAGATAGTAGCCGCCGCCCAGCCCGCGGAACCAGAAGTTATCCCCTTCATAGGTGATAACGGGAACAGGGTAAACGTCACGGTCATACTGTTTGTACGGGCTGTTAATGACGCCAACACCCGCGCCAACCGTCCACTGACTTTCCGCCTGCGCGGTGCTTACTGCGGTCGCGGCAAGGATGCCCAATGCCAGAAGTTTGAGTTTGGTCACAATCCATTCTTTCCTGTAGTCAAATAATCAGCGTGTGAAGTGTAACCGCCAATCCCGTACATCCCAAAATTTTTTGCCTGCTAATCAGTCTGATTAACCCGTTATTTTTAACTTTACAGATGACAGCCTGCTTTCATTTATATGACCGCTGAATGAAAAACGTGCTTTTGGCTTAGAACGACGGTGGAAATTTTTGGATGAGTTATTGATATGTCATTGAAAGTAGATTTTATGGGCATGCAAGTTTTGCAAATGCCATCTACGCTTTAATTTAAGAAGAGTTTTCCTGAACACCCTGCGGTTCTTAGCATCCGACCTGGCACACAGGTTGCTGCTCTGGCAGTGAGGTGCGAGAGATTCTCTTCCGGGAGCCTCCACTACTCATACGAACGGCTCTTATCCTGTGCTAAAAAACGAAAGGACGGCATGCCATGAATATATTCGATCACTATCGCCAGCGCTATGAAGCTGCCAAGGACGAAGAGTTCACACTGCAGGAGTTTCTTACCATCTGTCGGCAAGATCGCAGTGCCTATGCCAATGCGGCAGAACGGCTATTGATGGCTATTGGTGAGCCAAACATGGTTGACACTGCCCTGGAGCCACGGCTTTCCCGTCTCTTTTCGAATCGGGTGGTCGCCCGATATCCGGCGTTCGAAGAATTCTATGGAATGGAAGACGCTATCGAACAGATTGTCTCCTATCTGAAGCATGCCGCTCAGGGTCTGGAAGAGAAGAAACAGATCCTCTATTTACTCGGCCCCGTGGGCGGCGGTAAGTCCTCGCTGGCGGAACGCCTGAAGTCGCTGATGCAGCGCGTGCCTATCTACGTGCTGAGCGCCAACGGCGAACGCAGCCCGGTCAACGATCATCCGCTGTGCCTGTTCAATCCGCAGGAAGATGCACAAATTCTGGATAAAGAGTACGGCATCCCGCGTCGCTATCTCGGCACCATCATGTCGCCGTGGGCGGCAAAACGTCTGCACGAGTTTGGTGGCGACATTACCAAATTCCGCGTGGTGAAAGTGTGGCCGTCTATCCTGGAACAGATCGCAATTGCCAAAACGGAACCGGGTGATGAGAACAACCAGGACATCTCGGCGCTGGTGGGTAAAGTCGACATTCGTAAGCTGGAAAACTTCGCGCAAAACGATCCGGATGCCTACGGTTACTCGGGCGCGCTGTGCCGCGCTAACCAGGGGATTATGGAATTCGTCGAGATGTTTAAAGCGCCTATCAAGGTGCTGCACCCGCTGCTGACGGCAACGCAGGAAGGAAACTACAACGGGACGGAAGGAATTTCCGCCCTGCCGTTTAACGGGATTATTCTCGCCCACTCGAACGAATCTGAATGGGTGACCTTCCGTAACAACAAAAACAATGAGGCCTTCCTTGACCGCGTGTACATCGTCAAGGTGCCTTATTGCCTGCGGATCTCCGAAGAGATCAAAATTTACGAGAAACTGCTTAACCACAGTGAGCTGGTGCACGCGCCCTGCGCGCCCGGCACGCTGGAAACGCTGTCACGCTTCTCCATCCTTTCGCGTCTGAAAGAGCCGGAAAACTCCAGCATCTATTCGAAAATGCGCGTCTATGACGGTGAAAGCCTGAAAGATACCGACCCGAAAGCGAAGTCGTATCAGGAGTACCGCGACTACGCCGGGGTTGATGAGGGGATGAACGGTCTGTCCACGCGCTTCGCGTTTAAGATCCTCTCCCGCGTCTTTAACTTCGACCACGCGGAGGTGGCGGCCAACCCGGTGCATCTGTTCTACGTGCTGGAGCAGCAAATCGAGCGCGAACAGTTCCCGCAGGAGCAGGCTGAGCGCTACCTTGAGTTCCTGAAAGGTTACCTGATCCCGAAATACGCCGAGTTCATTGGCAAAGAGATCCAGACGGCCTACCTGGAATCCTATTCAGAATACGGGCAGAACATTTTCGACCGTTATGTCACCTACGCTGACTTCTGGATCCAGGATCAGGAGTACCGCGACCCGGATACCGGCCAGCTGTTTGACCGTGAATCCCTGAACGCGGAGCTGGAAAAAATCGAGAAGCCTGCCGGGATCAGCAACCCGAAAGACTTCCGTAACGAGATTGTGAACTTCGTCCTGCGCGCCAGAGCGCATAACAACGGGCGCAATCCGAACTGGACCAGCTACGAGAAGCTGCGCACGGTCATTGAGAAGAAAATGTTCTCCAATACCGAAGAGCTGCTGCCGGTGATCTCGTTTAATGCCAAAACCTCAACCGATGAGCAGAAAAAGCACGACGATTTTGTCGACCGTATGATGGAAAAAGGCTATACCCGCAAGCAGGTCCGCCTGCTGTGCGAATGGTACCTGCGCGTGCGTAAATCGTCTTAAAACAAAAGGCTCCACGCCGGGGCCTGCAATAACGAACCGTAGGCCGGATACGCGCCGCGCATCCGGCACTACACGCGCAGCATAGAGTTGGCAAATGCAGTACGGGGGGTATATGACCTGGTTTATTGACCGGCGTCTTAACGGCAAAAACAAGAGCACGGTAAACCGCCAGCGCTTCTTGCGCCGTTATAAAGCGCAAATTAAACAGTCTATCTCCGAGGCCATCAACAAACGCTCGGTGACCGACGTCGACAGCGGCGAGTCTGTCTCCATCCCCACCGATGACATCAGCGAACCGATGTTTCATCAGGGGCGAGGCGGCCTGCGCCATCGCGTACACCCAGGTAACGACCACTTCGTTCAGAACGACAGAATTGAGCGCCCTCAGGGCGGCGGCGGTGGTTCAGGAAGCGGTCAGGGACAGGCCAGCCAGGACGGTGAAGGTCAGGACGAATTTGTCTTCCAGATTTCAAAAGATGAATATCTCGACCTGCTGTTCGAAGACCTGGCGCTACCGAATCTGAAAAAGAATCAGCATCGTCAGCTTAATGAGTATAAAACCCATCGCGCGGGCTATACCGCCAACGGCGTGCCCGCCAACATCAGCGTCGTGCGTTCGTTGCAGAATTCGCTGGCGCGACGCACGGCCATGACGGCAGGCAAACGTCGCGAACTGCGTGAGCTGGAGAGCAGCCTGAAGGTGGTGGAAAACACGGAACCGGCGCAACTGCTGGAAGAGGAGCGCCTGCGTAAAGAGATTGCCGAGCTGAGGGCGAAGATCGAACGGGTACCGTTTATCGACACCTTCGACCTGCGCTACAAGAACTACGAAAAACGTCCCGAGCCCTCCAGCCAGGCGGTAATGTTCTGTCTGATGGACGTGTCCGGCTCGATGGATCAGGCAACCAAGGATATGGCGAAGCGTTTTTATATTCTGCTCTATCTGTTCCTGAGCAGAACCTATAAGAACGTGGAGGTGGTCTATATCCGTCACCACACCCAGGCGAAGGAGGTGGATGAGCATGAGTTCTTCTACTCGCAGGAGACCGGGGGCACCATCGTCTCGAGCGCCCTGAGGCTGATGGATGAGGTGGTGAAAGAGCGTTACGACCCGTCACAGTGGAATATCTATGCTGCCCAGGCCTCGGACGGCGATAACTGGGCCGACGACTCGCCGCTGTGCCACGAGATTCTGGCGAAGAAAATTCTGCCGGTGGTGCGTTACTACAGCTATATCGAAATCACCCGTCGCGCGCACCAGACCCTGTGGCGGGAGTATGAACATCTGCAGTCGATGTTCGATAATTTTGCCATGCAGCACATCCGCGATCAGGATGACATTTATCCGGTGTTCAGGGAGCTGTTCCACAAGCAGTCTGCGACCAGCAACGCCTAACCCCACAGCCAGCGAACCCGCTGGCTGTTTTCTTTCGACCCCGTTCATCCCGTGCTAATGTAGACAGTCGCGTACTGAATTATCACCGGGAAAATCGTTATGACTGACGACGTTATTGGAACAGACACTCACCAGCAGCTGATTGCCTTACTCACCGAGCAGGGCGCGCGCTTTCGCGTTATGGAGCACGAGGCGGTCGGGAAATGTGAAGCGGTAAGTGAAATTCGCGGAACCGACCTGCGCCAGGGTGCCAAAGCGCTGGTCTGCAAGGTGAAGGGAAACGGCGTAAAAAAACACGTTCTGGCGATCCTGGCCGCCGATTTACAGGCTGACCTGAGCCAGCTTGCCGGCCATTTTGGCGGGCTAAAGGCTTCCCTCGCCAGCCCGGCGGAAGTCGATGCCCTGACCGCCTGCGTTTTCGGCGCTATCCCGCCCTTTAGCTTCCATCCTGAGCTGGCGCTGGTTGCCGACCCGCTTTTGTTCGAGCGTTTTGACGAAATCGCGTTTAACGCCGGCCTGCTGGAGAAATCCGTGATTATGGATACTCAGGATTACCTGCGCATTGCCCGTCCTGAGCTGGTGACCTTCCATAAAGCGTAACCGTATTGGCTGGCACCCCGTCAGCCGTTTCTTTCCAGGAACAGCACGGAGGCGACGAGAATAACGGCAATAGCGAAAAACGATGAGGAGATAATCAGCGTTTCCACAAACATGTGATCGTTCATGATGGCGACCCTTTTGCGATATCTGCTTTCGTTTTAATCCGCGTAAATGACAAGGTTATGACAACGATAAAATCTTTTTGAAACTGTTCTCCGCCGCGTTTGCGCGTACAGTAAACAGGTTAATTATTCTGGCAAGGATTCCCTATGTTTGACCCTACTCTGCTTATTCTTCTGGCACTCGCCGCGCTTGGCTTTGTCAGCCATAACACCACCGTCGCCATCTCGATTCTGGTGCTTATCATTGTGCGCGTGACCCCGCTTAACACCTTTTTCCCGTGGATAGAAAAACAGGGCCTCACCATCGGGATCATCATCTTAACCATTGGGGTGATGGCGCCCATCGCCAGCGGCACGCTTCCTGCCTCAACGCTGCTGCACTCGTTCGTAAACTGGAAATCGCTGGTGGCGATCGCGGTCGGAATTTTTGTCTCGTGGCTCGGCGGTCGCGGCGTCACGCTGATGAGCAGCCAGCCCTCGCTGGTGGCGGGTCTGCTGGTGGGCACCGTGCTGGGCGTGGCGCTCTTTCGCGGGGTGCCGGTGGGCCCGCTGATTGCGGCTGGCCTTGTCTCGCTGCTTATTGGGAAGTCGTAGTCAGGCTGGCCATATAACGCGCCGGCGTCTGGCCCAGCCCCTTCTTGAACATGGTGATAAACGCGGTGGTCGAGTCATAGCCCAGCGAGTGGGCCACCTGCTGGACCGATTTCCCGCCGATCAGATGCTGAAGGGCCACAATGAGCTGTAGCTGGTGGCGCCAGCGGCGAAAGCTTAAACCGGTCTCTTTCACCACCAGCCGCGCCAGGTTGCGTTCGCTCATGGCAAAGTGGCTTGCCCACTGCGCCAGCGTCTGCCAGGCGGCGGGATCGTCCGCCATCTTCTCGCTCATCAGCCTGATTTTAGGATGAGGTGAAACGGGCAGCTGCAGATGCTCCTGACGCTGGAGCGGCAGCTCGTCAAACAGGACGTCCACCAGGCGCGATGTGGCCGCAAGAGAGAGCTGCTCACGCGTTTTTTCCGCGAGGGACAAAATCAGCTCCCGCACCAGGGGAGAGATTTTCAGGGTGCAGCAACGGTCGGGCAAGCCTGTCGCCCCCGGTTCAATGAACAAAAAGCAGAGCTGCGCGCCCGGCGTGGCCCGGTTGCTGTGCGGCATTTGACCGGGGATCCAGACGGCATACTGGGGCGGAACCATCAGCATGGCATTTTCCACTTCGCAGGTGATCGCGCCGCCGAGAGCCAGAATCAGCTGCCCCTTACGGTGATGGTGTCGGGGAATATACTGTTCCTCCGCCACCACGCGGATGCGAAACGCGGCGGCCGCATCGTGCTGGCTATCGGGATCGTAGCCGTCCAGTCCCAGACCAATCATCAGTTTGTCCGATATTAGCGATAAACTGTCATTTTAGCCTGATTTCAACCGCCGGGAAACTCGGTATTGTGTGCGCTCGCTTGAACGTATGAGAACAAAATGACTACTGCTATTCACACCTCAGGAAAACACGGCGCGCTGTTGATTGCAGGCATCCTGATGATTGCCACCACGCTTCGCGTCACCTTTACCGGGGCAGCCCCGCTGCTCGACGCTATTCGTCTTGATTATGGCTTAAGCACGGCGCAAACCGGTTTGCTAACCACCCTTCCCCTGCTGGCTTTCGCCCTCGTTTCGCCGCTCGCCGCAGGCGTTGCCCGGCGTATCGGCATGGAGCGCAGCCTGTTTATCGCCCTGCTGCTGATTTGCGCCGGGATTGCCGTTCGCTCCCTGCCATCCCCCGCATTGCTTTTCATCGGAACGGCAGTCATCGGCTGCGGTATTGCGCTCGGGAACGTGCTGTTACCCGGATTAATTAAACGCGACTTTCCGGGCCATGTGGCGAAGCTCACCGGCGCCTACTCCCTGACGATGGGCGTCTCGGCGGCGTTTGGCTCGGCGCTGATTGTTCCTCTGGCGCAGGGGAATTCGGGCTGGCACGGCGCGCTGCTGATGCTGATGGTGTTCCCGCTGATCGCGCTGCTGCTCTGGCTGCCGCAGTGGCGACAAAAACACGTTGCGACGGTAACGGGCGCTGGCGCGCTGCACAATCGCGCGATCTGGCGCTCGGCGCTCGCCTGGCAGGTAACGCTCTTTTTGGGAATTAACTCGCTGATTTACTACGTCATCATCGGCTGGCTGCCGGCGATACTGCTTAGCCACGGCTACAGTGAAGCGCAGGCAGGCTCGGTGCACGGGCTGTTGCAGCTGGCCACGGCGGTGCCGGGGCTTGCCGTGCCGCTGATCCTCCACCGCCTGAAAGATCAGCGGGGCATTGCCGGCGCGGCGGCGCTGATGTGCGCGGTAAGCGCGGCGGGGTTATGGTTTATGCCCGATCTGGCGGTAATGTGGACGCTGGTGTTTGGCTTTGGCTCCGGGGCAACGATGATCCTCGGCCTGACGTTTATCGGCCTGCGCGCCAGCTCGGCGCACCAGGCTGCGGCGCTGTCCGGCATGGCACAATCGATCGGCTACCTGCTCGCCGCCTGCGGCCCGCCGCTGATGGGAAAAATTCACGACAGCGCGGGAGACTGGCAAATCCCGCTTCTGGGCTGCGCCCTGGCCGCCGTGATAATGGCTCTTTGCGGCGTTCTGGCCGGGCGAGATCGGGAGATTGCGCCGCGCTAATATAGGCCGGGCAAGCGCAGCGCCACCCGGCAAAAAAACGACGGCATTATGAATCGCGCGCCGCGCGCAGCATGGCCTGCACCAGCACCACCGGACGCCCTTCCAGCGCAGCACGCTCGTGCTGGAACAAGGTGATCACGAAGAACGGGTGCGTAACCAGTTCCGCGGCGCGAATTTCCCCCTGGTCGTCCCAGCCCGTCACGCGCATATCACCGCTCTCCAGCGCCTGGGCAAATTCCGGCGACACGCCATAGTTGCAGTGATACCCCTCTTCAATCTCCGGCTTGCCGTACGCTTTCGCAATCAGCGTATTTTTGCGCAGCTCAACCGCATCGGTTTTTTCCACCAGCGAGCAGGTCAGCGGCGCAATCACCATGGTGCCTTCGGTATCCGTCTCGGCGTGTGCCGCATCAGCCCAGCCCAGCACATTGCGGGCATACTCAATCAGCGCATGCTGGAACCCACCGCAGGTACCAAGAAACGGAATGCTGTTTTCACGGGCGTAGCGCGCGGCGATAAAGGCGGCACCGGTGTTTTTATAGGGGCTGGCTGGAACCAGCCAGATGGCATCGTAGCCCACCAGGTCTTCGGGGCTTGTCAGCTCCGTGGTGGCAAGCCAGTCGTAATCGGCGGTGAGGTCAAGGACGGCGGCGGCGTCGTCAATGGCCAACGGGATCGCCTGATGCGCAATAACGGCGGGATTGTAATCGCCAACCAGGGCAATGCGCAGCGTCGTTTTAACCGGGAGGTGTTCCATGAAAGGTTCCTTATGCCAGAGTATTATCAGATAACATAAGGAACCTCAGACTACCGATCTTTTGCAATTATCACAATACCTTAAATTGGGAGGGCGGAATCATGATTCAGTGCAAGCGGGTATACGAACAGGCAGACCCGGACGACGGCTATCGGGTACTGGTGGACAGGCTGTGGCCGCGCGGGGTTAAGAAAACGGACCTCGCCTATGATGAGTGGTGTAAAACGCTCACTCCCTCGAATGAATTACGCAAGGCCTTTCATAGCGAGACCCTTGATTTCGCCACCTTCAGTCAGGCCTATCGGGAAGAGCTGGCGCAGCATGCTGATGAGGGAAGGCGTCTGGCGACGCTGGCGAACGGGCAGACCGTCACCCTGCTCTTTGCTGCCAAAAACACGGAGCAAAATCACGCCCGGGTCCTGGCCGACTGGCTGCGCCGCCTGTAATCAGCCGATGGTCAGCTCATCCTGGATTTGCGGCGCGTCATCCGGGGTGAGCGGCATCAGATGTTCGGCGCGGACAAACGCAAAGCCGTGCTGGTTGTCAAAAGCGTAAACATCACCCGTCACCAGCCAGAGCGCGCGGTCGGCGGTGGCCGGTAATTGCGTCATCACGCCGTTGACCGGGTTAACGAAACGCTGGCCAGGCTGGCAAAGGCCAAACAGCTCAACAGATTTACCAATATTGCGACGACCAGACGCCGTGCGGGCACCCACGATCATTGCCATGCTGCCCGGTTTTAGCTGAAACATACTTCTCTCGCGGTAACGAACGCCAGAAACTGGCTAAGATTAATCCTATAGAGAAGTGTATCGCAGGCGCTATAGGTCTGTCACCTGGTGGGTTGCGGATGATCCCGACGATAGAGCGTCCATTCATCGATCGTTTCGCCGCCCGGTAATTTGCACTCCGTGCGTACGCCCTGCGGGCTTTGAACCGGGACCTGTTCCCCGCCTTTCTCCAGACAGTACACGGAAGCCGGGTTCGCCATACCTATAGCGTGCGGCGGTTTCGGCGCATCGGGTGGCGTGGTTTTCGCGGTGCAGGCCGCCAGGGGAAGCGCAAGCGCCAGAAGCAGAAATCTCATCTTATTGATCCTTTTGACATCGTTACAGTCTAAGGGTAACGGGTCATCGCCGCGTTCTCCATGATTTCTCCATTTTAACTGCACTTTTCAGCACTATAGTGTGGCGTGTTCTCGATATGACCAGAGAACATCATTCCGTAATCAAGATGTCTTTGCCCCGGTCTCAACAACGGGGCTTTTTTCTCTGCAGCTGCCCCCTCCCGGCATATATTAAATTTCCTGTATTCATGTTTTACTATGCCTGAAGCCTAAAAACTCAGCATAACATGCAGATGCAGACGTCTTCTGCCTGGGAGTCATTCTACGTCATGTCGGATATTATCCTCGCTCGCGTTTCAGAAACACTTGCCACCGAGCAAACCCTTGAAAGCCTCGTTCGCCAGCTGCTGGAGATGCTGGAGATTGTCACGGACATGGAGTCGACCTACCTGACGAAGGTGGATATCGAAGCGCGGCTGCAGCATATCCTCTACGCCCGCAACAGCAAGCAGATGACAATTCCCGAGGGGCTGAGCGTTCCATGGGATGAGACGCTGTGCAAGCGCGCGCTTGATAGCGATACGCTTTTCAGCAACGACGTTCCCGAGCGCTGGCCGGACTGCGAAGCGGCGAAAGCGCTCGGCATTACCAGCTACATGAGTATTCCTGTCCATCTCGCGGATGGTTCACTCTACGGAACGCTCTGCGCCACCAGCACGTCCAAAAAGCCGCTTAGCGAGCGCGGTGAACAGGTGCTGAAGCTCTTCGCCGGGCTGATTGCCCAGTCCATCCAGAAAGAGTCGCTGGTGACCCAGCTTCGCGAAGCCAATGCGGCCCTCATCGCGCACTCCTACACGGATGCCCTGACCGGTTTACCCAACCGTCGCGCCATCTTTGAGGATCTGACTACCCTCTTTTCACTGGCACGGCACCTTAAGCGTAATGCCATCATTGCGTTCATCGATCTGGATGACTTCAAGCTGATTAACGATCGTTACGGCCACGAGGCTGGCGACCAGTTCCTGATTGAAGTGGGCAAGCGTTTGACCGAAGAGAAACAGCAGGACGATATTATTGGCCGGCTGGGCGGTGATGAGTTTCTCGTCGCGTCGCTGAGCCAGCCCCACGAGGACGGGGATAACGCGCGGATTACGCTGCTCAAAACGCGCCTCAGCGCCTGCATTGCTGGCGAATACTGGCTGGGCAGCGTTCATATTATTTATCCGGGAGCCAGTCTCGGCGTTATTGAAGTGGACCCCGCCGCAACCGATCCAGACAGCGCGTTACGCGCCGCGGATGTCGCGATGTATCAGGATAAGAAAGGAAAAAGCAAAACACGCTTTCTCACTATGGATTAACCCCGTACACTCTACGGCGTTATTGGAACCGAAACAGGTGATGGTATGAGAATAGGGATCCTCTTCCCGGTCGTGATATTTATCACGGCGGTGGTTTTTTTAGCATGGTTTTTTGTCGGCGGTTACGCGGCTCCGGGGGCATAAATGCGGAAAACAACCGTCATTATGCTGATTGTTGCCATTGCGGCATTTGCCGGCACGCAGCTTGGCTGGTGGTAAACGCCAGGACGTAAAAAGGCCGCCATTCGGCAGCCTTTTTCAACGCCTGTAAGCCTTAGCTTTTGATTTTTCTGTAGATAAACAGAACAACCAGCGCACCGATCACCGCCACGGCGAAACTGCCGAAGTTAAAGCCATCGACCTTGCCAAAACCGAACAGCGTACTGATCCAGCCACCAACTACCGCGCCGACAATACCCAGTATTACGGTGACGATAAACCCACCGCCATCTTTGCCCGGCATGATCCACTTAGCCAGAATACCCGCAATAAGCCCAAAGATAATCCAGGATAAAATTCCCATAACTTTCCTCTCTGTATGGTTTTTGTCATTAAATCAACGACACAAAAAAGAATAGCACAGGATTTCAGAAAGGAAATTTGTGATAGGCATCACAATGAGAGAGTGTGCAATTCTTCATCACTAAAAAATAACGTGGCACATAAAATGTGGGGTTGCATCTTTTGTTGAGAAGGATTATCTTTCTCAACACTGAATAGTTGAGTTAATTACTCAGGTATTCAGTACGACATTGCTCACATTGCTTCCAGTATTTCTTGCCCACCGTAGAGTGGGCTTTTTTTTTGCTCAGACTCCAACAAATGCGTAGCGGTTACGCCCTGCCCGTTTTGCCTGATAGAGCGCCTGGTCCGCGGCAATAATGATATTCTGCTGGCTGCCCGCGATGTCGACGGCGCGCGCGGTTGAAATTCCGACGCTTACCGTCACCCGTCCGAAGGGGCTGAAAGCATGGGCGATCTCGAGCGAGAACACACTGCGAATAATCGTCTGCGCCAGGCGAAGTGCCTCCTGAATATTCGTTTCCGGCAATATCAGCGCAAATTCCTCTCCGCCGTATCGCGCCACAATCTGGTTATCATGGGTCAGGCTCTCCCTGAGGCTATTTCCCAGCAGCGCCAGGCAACGGTCCCCTTCCGGATGACCGTAGTTATCGTTATATTTTTTGAAGTAGTCCACGTCCACGATCAGCATCGAAATCGGTGCTTCATGTGCGGCACAACGCGCGATTTCCGAGAGGATTTTTTCATCAAAAATGCGGCGGTTGTAAAGCCCGGTCAAGGCATCTTCTGAGGCAATAATCTTTAGCGCCTTGTTGTCCCTTGCTTTTCGGGACAGGTCGGAATACAGGAAGTATGACGCCACGATGAGTATCGCCGTGAACACGAAAATGAGTACCGCCAGCTGAATCGCCTGCTTGCGCCAGGGTTCAAGGGCTTCATCAATGCTGACGGCCACGGTGGTAACCAGCCCGTAGCGGCTGTTTTTCTCATAGGCATAAATGCGTTCGATTTTATCAAACCGCGAAACGGAACGGGCTATCCCGGTATTTTGTACCTTGAGGTATTTCCTGAAGAGAGGTGAATCAGAAACAATCGTGCCGATGTAGGTATTCTTAAAGGGATAACGGACCAGCAGCACGCCTGACTGCGTCGTTAAGCCAATGACGCCCGAGTGACCGATATTAATCTGCCCGTAGAGCGCCAGAAAATTTTCGATACCCAGCGTCACGACCACGACGCCGTTAAATGCCCCGGCGGGGGTTTCAAGGCGTCGGCTGATGGTGATAACCCATTTACCGTTAGTGCGGCTGACCACCGGCTCCCCAATAAAAATCTGCTGACTTTTATTTTCCTTGTGATAGATAAAAAACTCTCTGTCCGAACCTTTGCGTGGCCCGGTAAAACTTTCGTGCAGTGCGGTAAAGATATCTCCCCTGGCATCGTAAACAACCACATTATTAATCTGGGTAAGGAAATTATCCTGATTATTAAGCATCTGCTGAATATGGGTCGCCTGCTGCGGGGTCATACCATAAATTTCGATTATGTCGGAAACGGTAGTAATTACCATTTCACTCTGGCGCATGATCCCCTCGGTGTAGACATCGAGGGTATGGCTCAGGTTAGCGACGCCGGTATTTATTTGCTGGATTGACTGCTGTTTGGACGTGGCAATTTGGACGGCAATCGACAGCGAGATGATCAATGAGACAATAATGACGGTAATGGTTGTTGTGTAAAAAGTATTTTTCACATGCACGAGCTATTCCACCTTATCACGCCTGACATCCCTGGCTGACAACTCTTGTCACTGTAACAAAGCTCAGGATAAGAGGAAAATGAATTGCACTTAAGCATACTACAGAAGCTCGTCTTAAATTCGTTTTATAAACTTACGGTCTCCCTAGGCTTAGATAAAATGACTTTAATAAAATCGATATAGGAGACAGGCTTACCAAAATAATAACCCTGCAACAGCGTAATTTCATTACGGTTGAGATACTCCAGCTGCGCTTTTGTTTCTACGCCCTCAGCCACAATGCGTAATGAGAGTTTTTTCGCCAGATCAATGACGCAGTCCAGCAGGATCGTCGAGTCCTTTTCATCCGAAACCCGGTTCACAAAGCTTTTATCTATTTTAATATAATCAATGGCGAGCGCATTAAGGCATGACAGCCCTGAATAGCCTGTACCAAAATCATCCAGGGCGATGACAAAACCGGCGTTATGCAGCCTGTTAAGATTTTCAACCAGATGAGGATTATCGATCAGCGGTTCACGCTCGGTCACCTCAAGAACCAGCTTGACTTCTTTACCCTGAAATCCCTTGCCGAAAACGCGACAGTCACCGATAAAAGAAGGCGCATTGATGTGCCTGGCGCTGATGTTCACCCCGATATGAAACCCGTCCGGTAGCTTAGGCAAAAGCGGCTTAAGCTGCGTAACAACTTTCGCCATCAGCCCTTTGGTCAGCGGAATAATCAACCCGCTACGTTCAGCAATCGGAATAAAGACGTCCGGCGGAATAAAGCCTGACCTTGGATGCTTCCACCTTGCCAGCACTTCGACGCCGTATAACCCGCCTGTGTCCCCGTTCACGATCGGCTGGTAATAAGGCTCGATCTCTCCCTGCGTAATGGCCTTACGCAAATCGTCTTCAAATGAGGTGCTTTTGCCCGCGTAACGGCGGATCAAAATGCCTACCGCTACCGATAGCGTAAGAATAAGCAGTATCAGGCTCCATCCCTGCTGCAGCAGCCGCGTCAGGCTAAAAAAGGCCGGTGATTGCCATACCAGACTAAAGGGGAATTGCGTTGATGAGGTAAGTGAGCCCTCTTGAGAGGCCGCTTTCCAGCTGGTCACATCACCGTTGCGCGTAAACACTTTTTCGCCAACCACCAGCCCCAGGTCAACGCTGTTTGATGCGTTCGCGATGACGTCCTGCAAATGCGCGTCACTGACGCTGACGATAACGCGCCCTCCCGCAATGGGCATCTGGAAGACAAGCACCGGAATGCCGTTCACCTGTCGATTACCCGGTAACAGCATTAATTTTTCCTCAGGTAACGTCTCCGGATGAATAATCAACACGCCGTTCCCGGGAAGAGAAGTACAGATGATTTTACCCTGCTGCTGGATCATGATGGCGCGCAGATGCGGTTTTAGCGCGGCTTCTGTCCCCAGCGCCAGCTGTCTACTGGGGGTACATCCTTGAGCCGCAACGCGCCTCGCCGTATTGGCCGCACTGGCCGCTTCAGTAAGAATGTTTTCAATTTTTCGGATGCTCACCGTAGCGGTGTAGATATTACTCGCTTTCGCCATGTGCCATAGCTGCCAGTTAATAATCAGCATGCCGCCCAGAAAAAGAAACAGGGCGCTGAGAAGGGGGATCGTCACGTTGCGCACGATGTTTTCCTTAATAGAAAAAACAAGCATGGAAGATCTGGAAAAAGCGGCTTTGGCTCTCCCGGCATTGCAGCAGTAATGTAAAAAGTTTAGTTAAGATTTATCTTAAAAAACTGATACTTTCGCATGAGTTCACCCACCAGAATGTGATTACCTGCTGTGACTATCAGGCTTGTACCCTGCCCTGGCTGTGATAAGATTTGTGGAATCAGGGAGCGGACAGGATAACTGGAAAATGAAAAAGCTCATTGCCGTTGCGATCGTTTCCACGCTTCTGGTCATCCTGTCTCTGTATGTGGTCAATGCGGTAATCATCGGCCAGCAGAAAACCAAACAGCTCGAAATATCCCGTACCCTATTACGTTATTCAGAAGACCTGTCCGAAAGCGTGGCGCTGGGCCTCAAAAGCATTACGACGCAGGGATGTGATAAAGCCAGTCTTGATAGCTACAGACAAATAAAGCTCAACAGCCTCTATTTCGGCGATATCGGCTTTATCGAAAAGGGAAAAATAGTTTGTACCGCTTTTTGGGGTAAGCTCGCGACGCCCGTTGCGCTTCCTGAAGAGCTGCATAAAACGCCGAGAGGCTTTCTTCTGGCGCAGTTTTCGAGGAAAGATTTTTTCACGGGCAATGCGGCCATTTATAATAATATTATTATCTTCACCTCGCGCTATGCCTACGATAAATTCACGCCGGTTACCGCAAGCTATTCTCTGAGTGCTACCACAAAGGACTTTGGCCGGACCTTTTTTGCCGCCGCCCCTGAGCTTCAACCACAAAGCTGGCTGCATTCGACGCTGTTCACCCTGACTATTACACAGTGCAGCGCCTTGTGGGATTTATGCGTGATTGTTAAACATCACGATGCTGGACTGGCCTCCTTACCCCCGTTTATCTTTACGTTTCTTGCCGTCATTCTTTATTTAATCTGGCTCGCAATAACGCTATTTATCTTCCGTATTTATGAAGACCGTTTTTCGCTGGAACGCACGCTGATCAAAGCCGTGTTAACCAACACCCTTAGCGTTAATTACCAGCCCATTATTCGCATTCGCGATCAAAAAATCGTGGGCGTTGAAGTTCTGTCGCGATGGCGGGACCAGAAGCACGGAGACGTCTCGCCGGAGCTGTTTATCCCATTAATTAAGAAAATTGGTCTGTATAAAAAATACTACAGCAATATTATCGGGAAATCGCTTTCAGAAATTGCCCCGCTGGCAATAAAGCATCAGCTGATCGTTTCCCTCAACGTTGGGCGCAAGGAAATCGAAGACGTTCAGTTTATTCAGCGTTTGCGTCGCGAGTGTTTAGCCAACCAGCTCCCCCTCTCCCTGATGAAAGTGGAGCTTTCCGAGAAAGCCGTTTCCGCGGCGGATATCCTTGAGGGATTCTGTCAGGAGCTGACGTCGCTCGGCGTTAAAATATCAATTGATGATTTTGGCGTGCAAAATTCAAACCTCGCCCGCCTGTCGCTGCTTGAATATGATGAGATAAAAATTGATAAGTCGCTGGTGGATGGCATCAGCGAGCATTATAAGCAAAATATCTTTGTTATCTTCAGCGATGCCCTCGCGAAGCTAAACAAAACGCTTGTTTTCGAGGGCGTGGAAAATGAAATTCAATATCGCTTTATTGCTGACAGATATCCCGATGCCCTGATCCAGGGATGGTATTTCTCAAAAGCCCTTACCCGAAGCGAGCTGGCGAAGCGGCTCACCGGTGTCGCACGATAACCAGAAGCCCGGCGCGATCTTTTTTAAATTTGGCGTTTCCATTTTTTACGCAAAATCATATAGTCGTCACAATCAGACGGTAGATTACCTGGAAATACACGCTTACTTTGGTTAAAAATGTGAAATTATCCTTACTTTTCCCAATGGCTCTCTTTTTTCTGGCCGTCATTTACGTGCTGTTTATCGACCAGCCTGCTTCGCATATTCTGCGAAAAAAATGCATGTGGTCCGATAGCGTGATGCTGAGCTGTATCGCAAAGCATCAGCATAACGGTTTTTGAGGCAGGCTATTCATTTCCCCACTGATTGAGGAAATTCGCAACATCATCAATGCGACCCGCACGGATCCCGGCTTCTGCGGCCATCTCCTGCTGGGCTTCCTCGCTGATCTCCTCATTATTCGCTAAGCGGGTGAGCAGCAGCTGGAAATAGTGTGCCAGCGCGTCGCGCTCTGACTCCGCTACCTGCTCTGCGGCTTCCGTCGCGTATTCATCGGCAATGTCATAGTATTTCAGTGGGATATCGTTGTGCATAACAGTCTCGTCTCTAGCCAGGAAGGGTAACGTCACGAGTATATCGGACGCGTTACATCAACCAAAGCGTTGCTTCAGATAAGTAACGCAAGCAGCGCCGCGAGCGCGGGTAAAGCCTGCACATACAAAATTTTCCGGCTGGCGGTGGCTGCGCCAAAGAGCCCGGCGACCAGCACGCAGGTCAGGAAGAAGATGGCCACCTTAACCCCCTTGTCGCCGAGCCAGAGGCTCCAGAGCAGGCCCGCCGCCAGAAAGCCGTTATACAGCCCCTGATTCGCTGCCAGCACGCGGGTGTCGCGCGCAAAGTCGGGACGCAGATTAAAAGCCTTGTGTCCCGTTTTGGTATTCCAGAGGAACATTTCCAGCACGAGAATGTAGAGATGGATGAGTGCAACGGCAGCGATAAGGACGGTGGCTAGCATCGTGTTGTCTCCCGCAGGCAGAGGCAAAAAAAACGGGAACCCTCAGGCCCCCGCTCTTGTTTAACCCAGAGTCTGGATTACATATTCGCGATAATCGCGTCGCCAAACTCTGAGCATTTCAGCAGCTTAGCGCCTTCCATCAGACGTTCGAAATCGTACGTTACGGTTTTCGCGTTGATCGCGCCTTCCATACCCTTAACGATCAGGTCTGCGGCTTCAAACCATTCCATATGGCGCAGCATCATCTCTGCGGAGAGGATGATAGAGCCTGGGTTCACCTTGTCCTGGCCTGCGTATTTTGGTGCAGTACCGTGGGTTGCTTCGAAAAGGGCGCACTCGTCGCCGATGTTCGCGCCAGGGGCAATACCGATACCGCCAACCTGAGCGGCCAGGGCGTCGGAGATGTAGTCCCCGTTCAGGTTCATACAGGCAATCACGTCGTATTCGGCAGGACGCAGCAGGATCTGCTGCAGGAACGCATCGGCGATCACGTCTTTAATGACGATCTCTTTGCCGGTGTTCGGGTTCTTAATCTTCTGCCACGGGCCGCCGTCGATCGGCTCGCCGCCGAACTCTTCGGTCGCCAACTGGTAGCCCCAGTCTTTGAACGCGCCTTCGGTGAACTTCATGATGTTGCCTTTGTGCACCAGGGTCACTGAGTCGCGGTCGTTGGTGATCGCATATTCGATCGCCGCACGCACCAGACGCTTGGTCCCTTCTTCGGAGCACGGCTTGATGCCGATACCGCAATGCTCAGGGAAGCGAATTTTCTTCACGCCCATCTCTTCGCGCAGGAATTTAATCACTTTTTCTGCGTCTGCAGAGTCCGCTTTCCATTCGATACCCGCGTAGATGTCTTCTGAGTTTTCGCGGAAGATAACCATATCGGTCAGTTCAGGGTGCTTAACCGGGCTTGGGGTGCCCTGATAGTAACGAACCGGACGCAGACACACGTACAGGTCCAGCTCCTGGCGCAGCGCCACGTTCAGGGAACGGATACCGCCGCCGACTGGGGTGGTCAGTGGGCCTTTAATAGCAACGCGGTAGTCGCGGATCAGGTCCAGCGTTTCGGCCGGCAGCCAGACGTCCTGGCCATAAACTTGAGTCGATTTCTCACCGGTGTAAATTTCCATCCAGGAAATTTTACGCTCGCCTTTGTAGGCTTTCTCAACAGCGGCATCAACCACTTTCAGCATTGCCGGGGTAACGTCTACACCGATACCGTCACCTTCGATGAACGGGATAATCGGATTGTGAGGAACGTTAATCTTGCCGTTTTGCAGGGTGATCTTTTTACCTTCCGCCGGAACAACTACTTTGCTTTCCATTAACCTCTCCTTCGAGCGCTTCTGGTTGTTACTGATCTTATGTTAATAAATTGTAATGAGCCCTTCGATAGTACCTGATTGTCCTGCGCCATGAAAGGTCTTCGTTATTAGGCTATAATGCGGCAATTGATAACGCCTGAAAATACCATGAAGAAAACTTCTTTTACAAAACACCGGGTTGAGCGATTCAGCTCCCGACAAGCCGCCAGACGACCGCAGGAAACCCAGCCGAAGCGGGTTATTTTGTTCAATAAACCCTACGATGTTTTGCCGCAGTTTACCGATGAAGCCGGGCGCAGCACGCTGAAGGACTACATCCCTGTGCAGGGGGTTTACGCGGCCGGGCGTCTGGACCGCGACAGCGAAGGACTTTTGGTTTTAACCAACGACGGCGCTCTGCAGGCAAAGCTCACGCAGCCGGGAAAACGCACGGGCAAAATTTACTTCGTCCAGGTCGAAGGCGAGCCGGACGAAGAAACGCTGGAGAAATTGCGCAGCGGCGTGACGCTGAACGACGGTCCCACCCTGCCCGCAGGTATTGAACGCGTGAATGAACCGGCGTGGCTGTGGCCCCGCAATCCGCCGATTCGCGAACGCAAATCCATTCCGACCAGCTGGCTCAAAATCACCCTGTATGAAGGCCGCAACCGTCAGGTCCGGCGCATGACCGCCCACGTCGGTTTCCCTACCCTGCGTCTGATTCGCTACGCTATGGGTAGCTACACCCTGGAAACGCTGGCAAACGGTGAATGGCGAGACGTTACCCTTTAAGGAGTCACTATGTTTAAACCTCATGTCACGGTTGCCTGCGTGGTTCACGCCCGGGGTAAATTCCTTGTTGTTGAAGAGAGCATTAACGGCAAAGCGCTGTGGAACCAGCCTGCCGGACACCTTGAAGCCAACGAGACGCTCCTGCAGGCCGCGAAACGCGAGCTGTGGGAGGAGACCGGCATTCACGCTGAGCCCCAGCACTTCATCCGCATGCACCAGTGGATCGCCCCCGATAGTACTCCGTTCCTGCGCTTCTTATTTGCCGTCGAGCTTAGCGAAACGTGCGCCACAGAGCCGCAGGATGACGATATCGACCGCTGTCTGTGGGTCACTGCCGACGAGATCCTGAACGCGCCAAACCTGCGCTCGCCGCTGGTTGTGGAAAGCATTCGCTGCTGGCAGTCAGGCGCACGCCTGCCGCTGGATGTCATCGGCGCATTTAACTGGCCGTTTACAGAGGGTGCCAATGGTGGGGGGGCGTGATAGAATACGCCGCCTTGAAGTTCAATGTCGTGAGTATTCCAATGTCAGAAAGCCCAAAAAAAGTGATCGTCGGCATGTCCGGCGGTGTCGATTCCTCCGTTTCCGCCTACCTGTTGCAGCAACAGGGCTATAAGGTGGAGGGCCTGTTCATGAAGAACTGGGAGGAAGACGATGGCGAGGAATACTGCACTGCCGCTGCGGATCTCGCCGATGCGCAGGCCGTGTGCGACAAGCTCGGCATTGAACTGCACACCGTTAACTTTGCCGCAGAATACTGGGACAACGTGTTTGAACTCTTCCTTGAAGAGTACAAAGCGGGCCGCACCCCGAACCCGGATATTCTGTGCAACAAAGAGATCAAATTTAAGGCCTTCCTGGAGTTCGCCGCGGAAGACCTGGGCGCTGATTACATTGCCACCGGCCACTACGTGCGTCGCGCAGACGTGAACGGCAAAAGCCAGCTGCTGCGCGGCCTGGACGGCAATAAAGATCAGAGCTACTTCCTCTACACGCTGAGCCACGAGCAAATCGCCCAGAGCCTGTTCCCGGTCGGCGAGCTGGAAAAGCCGCAGGTGCGTAAAATCGCCGAAGAGCTGGACCTGATCACCGCGAAGAAAAAAGACTCTACCGGCATCTGCTTCATCGGCGAGCGCAAATTCCGCGATTTCCTCGGCCGCTACCTGCCCGCACAGCCGGGTAAAATCGTCACCGTCGACGGTGACGAGATTGGCCAGCACCAGGGGCTGATGTACCACACCTTAGGCCAGCGTAAAGGCCTGGGCATCGGCGGCACCAAAGAAGGTAGCGAAGATCCGTGGTACGTGGTCGACAAAGACGTCGAAAACAATATTCTGGTTGTTGCCCAGGGTCACGATCATCCGCGTCTGATGTCCGTTGGCCTTATCGCGCAGCAGCTGCACTGGGTCGATCGCGAGCCGCTGAAAGGCACGCTGCGCTGCACGGTGAAAACTCGCTACCGTCAGACCGATATTCCTTGCACCATTACCGCGCTTGATGACGATCGCATTGACGTGCGCTTCGACGAGCCGGTTGCCGCCGTCACGCCGGGCCAGTCTGCTGTCTTCTACAGCGGCGATATCTGCCTGGGCGGCGGGATCATTGAACAGCGCCTGCCGCTGCCTGCTGTTTGATACGATTGCACACATAAAGGAGACCGTGTGGCGAAGAACTACTATGACATCACCCTAGCGCTGGCGGGAATTTGCCAGTCAGCCCGTCTGGTGCAACAGCTGGCGCATCAGGGTCATTGCGACGCAGATGCCCTGCACGTTTCACTGAACAGCGTTATCGATCTCAACCCTGGCTCGACCCTGGGCGTGTTCGGCGGCAGTGAAACCAATCTTCGTCTCGGTCTTGAAACCCTGCTTGGCGTGCTTAACGCCAGCAGCCGTCAGGGGTTAAACGCAGAGCTGACCCGCTACACGTTGAGCCTGATGGTGCTGGAGCGCAAGCTGAGCGCCGCGAAGGGCGCGCTCAATACCCTGGGCGATCGCATTGACGGGCTACAACGCCAGCTTGACCATTTTGACCTGCAGTCCGACACGCTGCTGAGCGCCATGGCCGGTATTTACGTTGACGTCATCAGCCCGCTGGGGCCGCGCATTCAGGTCACAGGCTCCCCTGCCGTGCTGCAAAGTCCACAGGTGCAGGCAAAAGTGCGTGCGTCCCTGCTGGCAGGGATCCGCGCCGCCGTGCTGTGGCACCAGGTTGGCGGTGGCCGCCTGCAGCTAATGTTTTCTCGTAATCGCCTGACCACTCAGGCAAAACAAATTCTTGCTCATTGTTAACCTCCCGGAGTTGCGAATTATGGAATTATCCTCACTGACCGCCGTATCCCCTGTCGATGGACGCTACGGCGATAAAGTCAGCGCGCTGCGCGGGATCTTCAGCGAATATGGTTTGCTGAAGTTCCGTGTTCAGGTTGAAGTACGCTGGCTGCAGAAGCTGGCCGCCCAGGCAGCAATCAAGGAAGTTCCTGCTTTTGACGAAAAGGCAAACGATTACCTTGATAAAATCGTTGCCGGGTTTAGCGAAGAAGACGCCGCGCGCATTAAGACCATCGAACGCACCACCAACCACGACGTGAAGGCGGTTGAGTATTTCCTGAAAGAGAAAGTGGAAAGCGTCCCTGCCCTGCACGCCGTGTCTGAGTTCATCCACTTCGCCTGTACCTCTGAAGACATCAACAACCTGTCTCATGCGCTGATGCTCTCCACCGCGCGCAAAGAGGTGGTGCTGCCTTACTGGCGTAAAATCATCGACGCGGTGAAAGCGCTGTCCGTGGAATACCGCGACATTCCGCTGCTTTCCCGTACTCACGGCCAGCCAGCCACCCCTTCCACCATGGGGAAAGAGATGGCGAACGTCGCGTACCGCATGGAGCGCCAGTACCGTCAGCTTGAGCAGGTTGAAATTCTGGGCAAAATCAACGGCGCGGTCGGTAACTATAACGCCCACATCGCCGCTTACCCGGAAGTGGACTGGCACCAGTTCAGCGAAGAGTTCGTGACCTCGCTGGGCGTTCAGTGGAACCCGTACACCACCCAGATCGAGCCGCACGACTATATCGCCGAGCTGTTTGACTGCATCGCGCGCTTCAACACCATCCTGATCGACTTCGATCGTGACGTGTGGGGCTACATCGCCCTGAACCACTTCAAGCAGAAAACCATCGCCGGTGAAATCGGCTCCTCCACCATGCCGCACAAGGTGAACCCCATCGACTTCGAAAACTCCGAAGGCAACCTGGGCCTGGCGAACGCCGTGCTGCAGCATATGGCGAGCAAACTGCCGGTATCCCGCTGGCAGCGCGATCTGACCGACTCCACCGTACTGCGTAACCTGGGCGTGGGCATTGGCTACGCGCTGATTGCGTACCAGTCCACCCTGAAAGGCGTGAGCAAGCTGGAAGTGAACCGCGACCGTCTGCTGGACGAGCTGGATCACAACTGGGAAGTGCTGGCGGAGCCGATCCAGACCGTGATGCGCCGTTACGGCATCGAAAAACCGTACGAAAAGCTGAAAGAGCTGACCCGCGGCAAACGCGTTGACGCCGAAGGCATGAAGCAGTTTATCGACGGTCTGGCGCTGCCGGAAGAAGAGAAAACCCGCCTGAAGGCAATGACCCCGGCGAACTACATTGGCCGCGCCATTACCATGGTCGACGAGCTGAAATAACGCCCCTCTCCCCCTTTTCGCCCGAAAAGGGGGATGCTTTTTCCCGGTTTACTCAATGTTTATCCCCACAACAACATAATCAGCGTTAAACTATTCATACCAATTATTTAGGGAGAAGAGATGATGCGCGTACTGGTTGTTGAGGATAACGCATTGCTACGCCATCACCTGAAGGTTCAGCTTCAGGAGATGGGACATCAGGTGGACGATGCTGAAGATGCAAAAGAAGCCGATTATTATCTCAATGAACACCTGCCGGATATCGCCATTGTCGATTTAGGGTTGCCTGACGAAGACGGTCTGTCGTTAATTCGCCGCTGGCGCAGCCACGATGTCTCCCTGCCGGTACTGGTGCTGACCGCCCGTGAAGGCTGGCAGGATAAGGTTGAGGTGCTCAGCGCGGGTGCAGATGATTACGTCACCAAGCCGTTTCATATTGAAGAGGTGGCGGCACGCATGCAGGCGCTATTACGCCGCAACAGCGGGCTGGCGTCACAGGTTATTTCCATCCCGCCTTTCCAGGTCGACCTCTCCCGCCGGGAATTATCCATCAATGATGAAGTGATCAAGCTCACCGCCTTCGAATACACCATCATGGAGACGCTGATCCGTAACAATGGCAAAGTGGTGAGTAAAGATTCCTTAATGCTCCAGCTTTATCCCGATGCGGAGCTACGCGAGAGCCATACCATTGACGTGCTGATGGGCCGCTTGCGCAAGAAGATTCAGGCGCAGTATCCCCAGGATGTGATTACCACCGTCCGTGGCCAGGGCTACCTGTTCGAATTACGCTAAATGAGACGGATCCTGCGCCATATTCTGCCCCTTTCGCTGCGGGTACGTTTTCTGCTGGCAACGGCCGCCGTCGTGCTGGTGCTGTCGCTCTCCTACGGCATGGTCGCCCTCGTAGGCTACAGCGTCAGCTTTGATAAAACCACATTTCGGCTGCTGCGTGGCGAAAGCAATCTGTTTTATACCCTGGCGAAGTGGGAAAACAACCGCATCACCGTCGAAATGCCGGAAAACCTCAACCAGCAAAGCCCCACGCTGGCCCTGATCTATGACGAGAAGGGTAAGTTACTGTGGGCGCAGCGTGACATCCCGTGGCTGGTTAAAAGTATTCGTCCGGAATGGCTTAAAACCAACGGATTTCATGAAATTGAGGCCGACCTCAACACCACCAGCTCGCTGATACGTGAAGATCGCTCCCTGCAGCAAAAGCTGAACGAGATCCGCGCAGATGATGCCGAAACGGAGATGACGCACTCCGTTGCGGTTAACCTCTACCCGGCGACGCTGAACATGCCTCAGCTAACCATCGTGGTGATCGACACCATTCCGGTCGAGCTCAAGCGTTCTTATATGGTCTGGAGCTGGTTCATCTACGTTCTGGCTGCAAATCTCCTGCTGGTGATCCCGCTGCTGTGGGTGGCGGCATGGTGGAGCTTGCGCCCCATTGAATCACTGGCGAAAGAGGTTCGCGAGCTGGAAGAACATCATCGCGAGAAGCTGAATCCGGAAACGACCCGCGAGCTCACTAGCCTGGTGCGTAACCTCAATCGCCTGCTGAAAAGCGAACGCGAACGCTATGATAAGTACCGTACCACCCTTACCGACCTGACCCACAGCCTGAAAACCCCGCTGGCCGTCATGCAAAGCACCCTGCGTTCAATGCGCAGTTCAAAGCTGAGCGTCGATGATGCCGAGCCGGTGATGCTGGAACAGATCAGCCGCATTTCGCAGCAAATTGGCTATTACCTGCACCGCGCCAGCATGCGTTCCGGCAGCGCCCTGCTGAGCCGCGAGCTGCACCCGGTCGCCCCGCTTCTGGATAACCTCACATCCGCCCTCAACAAGGTGTATCAGCGTAAAGGGGTGAACATTAGCCTCGATATCTCGCCCGAGATAAGCTTTGTCGGGGAGAAAAATGACTTCATGGAAGTGATGGGCAACATGCTGGACAACGCCTGCAAATACTGTCTGGAGTTCGTGGAAGTGTCCGCGCGTCAGACGGAAAATGAACTGCACATCATCGTTGAGGATGATGGTCCGGGGATCCCGCGCAACAAGCGTGACGTGGTGTTCGATCGCGGTCAGCGCGCCGATACGCTACGTCCAGGCCAGGGCGTAGGTTTAGCCGTTGCCCGCGAGATTGTTGACCAGTACGACGGAAAAATCGAAACCAGCGAAAGCTTGCTGGGCGGCGCCCGGATGGAGGTCATTTTTGGTCGCCAGGAGCCCACGTCGAACGATAGTTAACCCGTTATGTGAAAAATGCGAGGATCTCGCAGCCGGGGGGCCGAGCTTCCGTTATAATCCAGGTCAGTAAGAACCTGCGGAATAAAAAAATATGGATTATCACTTAACGCTTAACTGGCCCGAGTTTATTGAACGTTACTGGCAAAAACGCCCGGTGGTTCTGAAACGCGGGTTCAGCAACTTTGTCGACCCCATCTCCCCTGACGAACTGGCCGGTCTGGCCATGGAAAACGAAGTCGACAGCCGCCTGGTCAGCCACCAGGACGGGAAATGGCAGGTTAGCCACGGTCCTTTCGAAAGCTACGATCACCTTGGTGAAAACAACTGGTCGCTGCTGGTGCAGGCGGTCAACCACTGGCACGAGCCAACGGCCGCCTTAATGCGCCCGTTCCGCGCCCTGCCCGACTGGCGGATGGACGATCTGATGATCTCCTTCTCCGTGCCGGGCGGTGGCGTGGGTCCGCACCTGGACCAGTACGACGTGTTTATTATTCAGGGAACGGGCCGCCGCCGCTGGCGCGTGGGCGAAAAAGTGCCCATGAAGCAGCACTGCCCGCATCCGGATCTGCTTCAGGTCGATCCGTTCGAAGGCATTATCGACGAAGAGCTGGAGCCGGGTGATATTCTCTACATTCCGCCGGGGTTCCCGCACGAGGGTTACTCCCTGGAAAACTCACTTAACTACTCCGTCGGGTTCCGTGCGCCAAGCGGCCGCGAGATGATCAGCGGATTTGCCGACTATGTTCTGCAACGCGAGCTGGGCAGCTACCGTTACAGCGATCCTGACGTGCCTGCCCGCGAGCATCCGGCCGATATTCTGCCAGCGGAGCTGGACAAGCTGCGCGGCATGATGCTGGATCTAATCAACGAGCCGGAGCACTTCAAACAGTGGTTTGGCGAGTTTATCAGCCAGTCTCGTCATGAGCTGGACGTTGCGCCGCCGGAACCGCCTTATCAGGCTGACGAGATTTATGATGCCCTTCAGCAGGGCGACAAGCTGACGCGTCTGGGCGGGTTGCGCGTGCTGCGCATCGGCGAGGAGGTGTTCGTTAACGGCGAGAAGCTTGACTCTCCGCACCGTCCGGCGCTGGAGGCCATTGCCAGCCATCTGGTGTTGACTGCCGACACCTTTGGCGATGCGCTGGAAGATCCGTCCTTCCTCGCAATGCTGGCCGCGCTGGTCAACAGCGGGTACTGGTTCTTTGAGGACTGAGTCTCTGTAATGCCCGGTGGCGCTCCGCTTACCGGGCCTACGATCCGAATGTAGGCCCGGTAAGGCGTAGCCGCCACCCGGCTTTTTACTTCCGCTCACCCGCCATAAAATCCCCGATCTCTCCCGCCCAATCCACCGGATACAACCCCTCCCGTACATCGCGATGAAACGTTGAATACGGCCAGTCGCTGACTTTGCTGACATAGCCATGCTTCACCGGATTGATGTAGACGTAATCCATATGCCGCCAGTAGTCCTCTTCGTTACGGACGGTGTGCTCCCAGAAGCGTGGCTGCCAGATATGGCGCATTTCGATGTTGCGGCTAAATGTCTTTTTGATGTCGCGCCAGCGGGCGGAAAAATCGCTGTCGCCTTCCGGTAGGGTCCAGATACAGTGCATATGTTCAGGCAAAATAACCCACGCGTTTATCGTAAAAGGCTTTGCACGTTTAACCGCGGCAGTCGCGGTACGGAGGCTATCGATATGACGGGTAAGCAAATCGCTCTGACGGTTTTGCAGGTTGACGGTGAAGAACCAGGTTCCACCGGGGACGTAATGGCGACGGTAGTTTGACATGGGCACTCCTTGCCTTTTTGCCCGGTGGCGCTTCGCTTACCGGGCCTACAGTTCGAACGTAGGCCGGGTAAGGCGTAGCCGCCACCCGGCTTAAAGCGGCTACCGCTTCGCGGTCAACTCCGCGATCCGCACAACCACCTTCACCGCTTTTTCCATCCCTTCCAGCGTCACAAACTCATGCTTGCCGTGGTAGTTATAGCCACCGGTAAACAGGTTCGGGCAGGGCAATCCCATAAACGACAGCTGAGAACCGTCGGTACCGCCGCGAATCGGCTTCAGCTGCGGTTCAATATCGCAGTCGCGCATCGCCTGCTGGGCGATATCGAGAATATGCGGATGCGCCATCACCTTCTCGCGCATATTGTAATAGCTGTCTTCAATGATCAGCTCAATATAGCAATCAGGGTGTAATCCTTTACCCACCTTCTTCGCGATCTCCATCATCTTACGCTTGCGCGCCTCGAAGGCCTTACGGTCGAAATCGCGGATGATGTAGTGCATCTGCGCGCTGTCCACGGTGCCCTTGATGCTGGTCAGGTGATAAAAACCTTCATATCCCTCGGTCTGTTCGGGGCTCTCTTCCGCCGGGACTTCCGCGTGAATGCGGGATGCCAGCGACAGCGCGTTCACCATCACGCCTTTCGCCGAGCCGGGATGAACGTTGTTGCCGACAATTTTGATGGTCACCGACGCCGCGTTAAAGTTTTCATACTCCAGCTCACCGACGCCGCCACCGTCAACGGTGTAGGCCCACTGCGCGTTAAAGGCTTCCACGTCGAAATGCTTCGCCCCCTTGCCGACCTCTTCGTCCGGCGTAAAGGCCACGCGGATATCCCCGTGCGGGATATTTTTCTCTTTCAGCACCGCCAGCGCCGTCATGATCTCCGCGATGCCCGCCTTGTCATCCGCCCCCAGCAGCGTTTTCCCGTCGGTGGTGATCAGCGTCTGGCCGAGCAGCTGGTGCAGCACCGGGAACATCACCGGCGAAAGCACTTCGTCGCCAATGCCCAGCGCAATGTCGCCGCCGCGGTAGTTTTCCACAATCTGCGGGTTCACGTTTTTACCGCTAAAATCCGGAGAGGTGTCGACATGGGAGATAAAGCCAATCGCCGGAATGTCGCCCTGGACATTCGCCGGCAGCGTTGCCATCACAGTGCCTTTTTCGCTTAACGTGACGTTGACCAGCCCCATGGCGTCAAGCTGCTCTTTGAGCAGGTTTAATAGCTTCCACTGGCCTTCGGTGCTCGGCACCTGGCGAACACCCGGCTTAGATTGGGTATCCAGCGAAACGTACTGTAAAAAACGCTCAAGTAATTTATCCATGCAGTCACCCTCACTTTTCGTGACAACATTATCAATAAGCATCAAAACGCAAATATTGCGTCAGGTCACTTTTATCCCGCAAACGAGAATATTTTCCGTTTATATCGTTATGCGTTAATAAATGTAGCTTATGAATCAGTGACAAGGATTGGCGATTCCGGGGGATTGCCGTAGAATGTCCGCCCTCATTACGAGTCACCAAGGTGGTTACACACAAACCCCGCTTCAGTCTGCTGCCTGAGGCGTCTATATGGGACAGCGCAAAAATTGAATACACAATCCCGTTCACGTTCGCCGCTGGTGCAACTGGAACGAATTCGTAAACGTTTTGATGGTAAAGACGTTATTTCTGACCTCACTCTCACCATCAATGACGGTGAGTTTCTGACGCTGCTTGGCCCCTCCGGCTGCGGCAAAACAACCGTACTGCGCCTTATCGCCGGGCTGGAAAGCGTCGATAATGGCCACATCCATCTTGAGAATCAGGACATTACCCAGGTTCCTGCCGAAGATCGCCACGTCAATACCGTCTTTCAGAGCTATGCCCTCTTCCCGCACATGACCGTGTTTGAAAACGTGGCGTTTGGCCTGCGGATGCAAAAAACCCCGGCGAGCGAGATCGAGCCGCGCGTTACCGAAGCCCTGCGCATGGTGCAGCTTGAGACGTTTGCCCAGCGAAAACCCCACCAGCTTTCCGGCGGCCAGCAGCAGCGCGTGGCCATCGCCCGCGCCGTGGTCAACAAGCCGCGTCTGCTCCTGCTGGATGAATCCCTCTCCGCGCTCGACTATAAGCTGCGCAAGCAGATGCAGAACGAGCTCAAAGCCCTGCAGCGCAAGCTTGGCATTACCTTTGTCTTCGTCACCCACGATCAGGAAGAAGCCCTGACCATGTCCGACCGCATCGTGGTGATGCGCGACGGCAAAATCGAGCAGGACGGCACGCCGCGTGAAATCTACGAAGAGCCAAAAAACCTGTTTGTCGCCAGCTTCATTGGCGAGATCAATATCTTCGACGCCACGGTGCTCGAACGTCTGGACGACCAGCGCGTGCGCGCCAGCGTCGAAGGACGCGAGTGCAATATCACCGTGAATTTCCCCGTCGAAAAGGGGCAAAAGCTCAACGTTCTGCTGCGTCCGGAAGACCTGCGGGTTGATGAAATCCACGGCAGTACCGAGGCCGAAGGGTTAATCGGCTATATCCGCGAGCGGAACTATAAAGGGATGACGCTGGAGTCTGTCGTCGAGCTGGAGAACGGCAAAACGGTGATGGTCAGCGAATTCTTTAACGAAGACGACCCGGACTTCGACCACTCTCTCGACCAGAAAATGGTTATCAACTGGGTAGAAAGCTGGGAGGTTGTGCTGGCTGATGAAGAACACAAGTAAGTTCCAGAATGTGGTGATTGCCACGATCGTCGGTTGGCTTGTGCTGTTCGTCTTTTTACCCAACCTGATGATTATCGCCACCAGCTTTCTGACCCGCGACGATGCAAACTTCGTTTCGCTGGTCTTTACGCTGGACAACTACGCGCGCCTGCTCGATCCGCTCTATTTCGACGTGCTGCTGCACTCGCTCAATATGGCGCTGATTGCCACACTTGCCTGCCTGGTGCTCGGCTACCCTTTCGCCTGGTTCCTCGCGGGCCTGCCGCAAAAGGTGCGGCCGCTGCTGCTCTTTTTACTGATTGTTCCCTTCTGGACGAACTCGCTCATCCGTATTTATGGCCTGAAGATCTTCCTCAGCACCAAGGGCTATCTCAACGCGTTTCTGCTGTGGCTGGGGGTAATTGATACGCCGATCCGCATCATGTTCACCCCGAGCGCGGTGATTGTGGGTCTGGTCTATATCCTGCTGCCGTTTATGGTGATGCCGCTCTACTCCAGCATTGAGAAGCTGGATAAACCGCTGCTGGAAGCGGCAAAAGATCTGGGCGCCAGCAGGCTGCAGACGTTTATCCGCATCATTATTCCGCTGACGATGCCGGGCATTATCGCGGGCTGTCTGCTGGTGATGCTCCCGGCGATGGGACTGTTCTACGTTTCTGACCTGATGGGTGGGGCGAAAAACCTGCTGATCGGTAACGTGATCAAGAGTCAGTTCCTCAACATCCGCGACTGGCCGTTCGGGTCCGCGACCAGCATTACGCTGACGGTGGTCATGGGGATGATGCTGCTGGTCTACTGGCGCGCCTCACGCTTGCTGAACAAAAAGGTGGAACTCGAATGATCGGTCGACTGCTTCGCGGCGGTTTTATGACCGCCATTTACGCCTATCTGTATATTCCGATTATCATTTTGATCGTGAACTCGTTTAACAGCTCGCGGTTCGGGATCAGCTGGCAGGGCTTTACCACCGACTGGTACAGCCTGCTGATGAACAATGACAGCCTGCTGCAGGCGGCGCAGCACTCGCTGACGATGGCGATCTTCTCCGCCACCTTCGCCACGCTGATTGGCTCGCTCACCGCCGTAGCGCTGTACCGCTATCGCTTTCGCGGCAAACCGTTCGTCAGCGGCATGCTGTTTGTGGTGATGATGTCACCGGACATCGTGATGGCGATTTCGCTGCTGGTGCTGTTTATGCTGCTGGGCGTTCAGCTGGGCTTCTGGTCGCTGCTGTTTTCCCATATCACCTTCTGCCTGCCGTTTGTGGTGGTGACCGTCTTTGCGCGCCTGAAAGGGTTCGACGTGCGCATGCTGGAGGCGGCGAAGGATCTGGGCGCCAGCGAGATGACCATCCTGCGCAAAATCATCCTGCCGCTGGCGATGCCCGCCGTGGCGGCCGGATGGCTGCTGAGCTTCACCCTGTCGATGGACGACGTGGTCGTGTCCTCCTTCGTCACCGGACCGAGTTATGAAATTCTGCCGTTGAAAATCTATTCGATGGTGAAAGTCGGCGTTTCACCCGAGGTGAACGCGCTGGCGACCATTCTGCTGATGCTGTCGCTGGTTCTGGTGATCGCCAGCCAGGTTATTGCTCGTGATAAAACAAAATCTCAGGGGACAATGAAATGAAAAAAATGCTCGCCGCTGCGGCGCTGGTGCTCGGCATGGGTGCCGCGCACGCTGATGACGGTAAAACGCTCTACTTCTACAACTGGACCGAATACGTGCCGCCGGGCCTGCTGGAACAGTTCACCAGGGAGACGGGCATCAAGGTGATCTACTCGACCTACGAGTCGAATGAAACCATGTACGCCAAGCTAAAAACCTACAAGGACGGCGCGTACGATCTGGTCGTTCCCTCTACCTACTTTGTCGACAAAATGCGCAAAGAGGGCATGATCCAGAAGATCGACAAAACGAAGCTGAGCAATTTTTCAAACCTCGATCCGGAGATGCTCAACAAGCCGTTCGACCCGAATAACGACTACTCCATCCCGTATATCTGGGGTGCGACCGCGATTGGCGTCAATAGCGATGCTGTCGATCCGAAATCGGTGACAGGCTGGGCCGACCTGTGGAAACCCGAATATAAAAGTAGCCTGCTGTTGACCGACGACGCGCGTGAAGTATTCCAGGTGGCGCTGCGCAAGCTGGGCTACTCGGGCAACACGACGGATCCTAAAGAGATCGAAGCGGCGTATAACGAGCTGAAGAAGCTGATGCCTAACGTGGCGGCCTTCAACTCGGACAACCCGGCAAACCCGTACATGGAAGGCGAAGTGAATCTGGGGATGGTGTGGAATGGCTCGGCGTATGTTGCCCGCCAGGCCGGTACGCCGCTTGAGGTGGTCTGGCCGAAGGAAGGTGGGATCTTCTGGATGGATAGCCTGTCGATTCCGGCCAACGCGAAAAACGTGGATGGCGCCCTGAAGCTGATCAACTTCCTGCTGCGCCCTGACGTGGCGAAACAGGTTGCCGAGACGATTGGCTACCCGACGCCAAACCTCGCCGCACGCAAGCTGCTGAAGCCTGAAGTAGCCAACGATAAAACGCTCTACCCGGATGCCGAAACCATCAGCAAAGGGGAATGGCAGAACGATGTCGGTGAAGCCAGCCGCCTCTACGAAGAGTATTACCAGAAATTAAAAGCGGGCCGATAAACGGTATCGCGTTCTTCCCCACGCCGCCCGCGCGGCGTGGGGAAGGATCAGCTGACCGCATTCTCCCCTGCCCAGATGGTCGCCTTTCTCATCGCCTCAACCACCTCTTCATCCGACAGGCCCAGCGCCTGACGAACCCGGGTCGCGTCGTCCCACTGCTGCTGTTCATAGTATCGGCACAGGCTCACCAAATCGGCTAGCCGCCCCTCCTGATGGCACAGCGCGTTGCTCACGCTCTGCGGCACCGCAATTTGCTTCATCAACTCGGCCATCGGCAGCTCGAGAAGGGTATCGAGCAGTGAAAACAGGCCGCACATAAAGGCATTTTCAGCCAGCGCCGGTTCTTTCATGGTCTGTGCGATCAGCTCGCAGAACTTGCCGCGCATCATACTCAACGGGTAAAGCTCGCTCACGGTGTCGTTGCCCGCGCTGGCGAGAACCACGACGGCAACAAAGCGTCTCAGCTGATTTTCCCCGAGGTATCGGAGCACTTCACTCAGGGTTAACTTGCTGAAATTGCAGGCACCGATATGTTTAAAAGCGGTGTGTTTCATGTAGCGCATGATTTTATATGACAGCGTAAGATCGCTTTTAATCAACGACTCGACGATCCGGAAATCAGGCTTATTGCGTCCGACCTCCATTTGCAGCCGAAAAATCGCCAGCTGATTTTGCGATAGCCGTTTATATTTAATGACCTCTGGACGGCAGAAAAAATAGCCCTGAAACAGCGAGAATCCCTCTTCCCTGTACTGGTTGAATTCCTCTTTAGTCTCAATTTTTTCAGCGAGATATTTAATATGCCTGGTCAGATGTTTATGCTCTTTCAGATACGCTTTAATTTGCGCTAAGGTATAATTTCTGACGTCGAATTTCAGTATCGAAATAAAGGGTAAAAAAGCATCCCATTCTGGAGCAAGGGTGAAATCATCAAGCGCAAATTGATAACCGAGCGCATTCATCTCCCTGACGGCCTGCAGCAGTTCCGCCCCTGGCACCGCGTCTTCAAGGATCTCAATCACCACGCTCTCTTTGTCCAGCGCTTCACCACTGCGGTCAATGACCATTCGCGACGGGAAATTAATAAACGACGTATGCGTCCCGGCGATGCGCTGGGACGGCACGCATAAAAACTGATCGGATATCATTCTGGACGTGGCGTATTCCGCCGACACATCCGGAAATCGGTTTGTCATCCCATCGCGAAAGAGCAGCTCATAGGCCACCGTCTTCATCTCAGGGTTAAAAATGGGTTGTCGCGCAATAAATCCGTACATATCCCATCCTCCTCTACCACTTTATATTTATTAGCATCCTCTTTCTACACGACGATAACGAGTATTATCGAGCACTATTTTGATTGAATGCACAAAATAAAAACATCCACACTAATTAACAGGATTTATATGTTCCGGATTTAAATTAAATAGACCTGGCGATCTACAGAAAGCGAAAAAAATATCCGATAAGGAATAGGTGCCTGCCCGACAGGCACAATATTACGGGAGAAGAGAATGAGAGACGCCATGGTCCGAAGAGCAAAAATAAGAGTCAAGACGTTGATGCTATTGTCCATTTTCCTCACCGTGACGGTGGGCTTTACGGCAACGATCGGGTTTATGATGTGGCAGTGGATGGCGCAGCAGGAGGTGCTGGCCAAAAAACATATCCGCCAGATCGCCGAGATGCAATCGTTGCAGGTTAGCAAACAGCTGGACTCTGCCCTGACCGCCGCCCGGGATATGGGCAATAGCGCCCTGGCGCTGCGCGAGGCGGGCGTGGCCGATCGCCAGAGCCTGAACCAGCTGCTCATCCACTATCTGTCGGCGCATCCTCAGTTTCTATCTATGTCGATGGCCTTTGAGCCCAACGCGTTTGACGATAAAGATGCCGCCTTTGCCGGTCAGAGCGGTGAAGATCCTGCCGGACGCTATGCCCGCTATGTCGACCGCGATGCCTCTGGTAAACCCGCCCTGCACCTGCTGACGGACCTCGAAACGCCCGGCAGCGGCGATTACTATCTGCTGCCGAAAAAGCGGCAAAAAGAGGTGATCATCGAGCCCTATATTTATCCCTACAACGGCGTGGACGTGATGCTTACCTCTATTGCCGCCCCCATCATGCGGGACGGTCAGTTTCTGGGCTCGGTCACCTCTGACTTCTCGCTCGCCACGCTGCAAGCGACGATCGGCGCGATTAAACCGTGGAACGGCACGGGCTACGCTCTGCTCCTCTCGGCGGGCAATAGCGTGGTGTCCAGTCCGGACAAGCGCGCCGCAGGCAGGCCTTACGCCGGTCAGATTACCGGTCATGAGGTCACTCGGGTCGACGATCCGCTCCTGAAGGAAGAGGCGTTTATCACCTGGCAGGATATCGCCGTCGGGAATAGCCAGACGCCGTGGAAACTCGCCATTGTCACGCCGGTCAGCGAAGTCATGGCCGAAGCGCGCGCATTTTTACTGAAAGCCGTCGTCCTGATGGCGTTAAGCATCGTGGCGGTTAGCCTGGTGATGGCGCAGATCTTTACCCGCAAAGTTGACCGCCCCGTCGGGGGTGAACCTTCTGAAGCCGCCGGTATCGCCCTGGCCGTTGCGCGGGGAGAGTTGAACAACACTATCCCGGTGCGTTCCGGGGATACCCGCAGCATTTTTTATGCCCTGCACACCATGCAGACGCAGCTCAAGCGCATCGTCGGCAACATCAGCGAAGCCAGCCATTCCGTGCACGGCGGCACCAGCGAAATTTCGGCGGGTAACCTTGACCTCGCCTCGCGTACCGAAGAACAGGCGGCGGCGATTGTTGAAACGGCAGCCAGCATGGAAGAGATTTCGGTCACGGTGAAGAACAATGCCGATAACGCCCACAAGGCGACCACGCTGACCGATCGCGCCGCGAGCCTTGCCGGACATGGCGAAACGCTGGTGAACGACGTGATCGTGGTGATCGGGGAGATTGACGAGAGCGCACGCAAGATCGGTGAGATTAATAGCATCGTCGACGGCATCGCCTTCCAGACCAATATTCTGGCGCTGAATGCGGCCGTTGAAGCCGCGCGGGCTGGCGAACAGGGGCGCGGCTTCGCGGTCGTTGCAGGGGAAGTGCGCAATCTTGCCCAGCGAAGCGCTAACGCGGCAAAAGAGATCTCTCAGCTAATTGCCGAGTCCTCAGGCCGCGTAAGCAAAGGCGTTGCGCTGGTCAATGAAACCGGCGTGATGATGAAACAGGTCATTGAAGCCGTGTCGCACGTGCATCTGGTCATTAACGACATCGTTCAGGCGCTGGACGAGCAGAATCGGGGGATTAGCCAGGTCAGCACCGCCGTTAACCAGATGGACAGCACCACCCAGCAGAACGCCTCTCTGGTTCAGCAGATCTCTGCCGCAGCGCTCTTGCTGGACGAGCAGGCTAAATCGCTGGAGAAGACGCTGGCATTCTTCCATTCATAAATAAGCAGGCACCCGCTGGACGGGTGCCTTTTCACGCGATTGGCGCTACAGCCCTTTCAGCAGCTTGTCGACAAACGCCGGGACGACCGTACTTGCCAGCCCGTAGTGTTTCTCTTCAAACTCGCTGCCCACCTGGCTTGGCTCAAGATTGAGTTCTACCGTATGCGCGCCGTGCAGTCGCGCTTCATGGACAAACCCGGCCGCCGGGTAAACGTGGCCGGATGTGCCGATGGCGATAAACACGTCCGCCATCGCCAGCGCGCTGTAGATCTCATCCATGCCCAGCGGCATTTCGCCGAACCAGACCACGTGCGGACGCAGGCGCGACGGGAACTGGCAGCAGTGGCACTTATCTTCTGGCAGCACGTCCTCTTTCCAGTCCAGCACCTGACCGCTCCAGGCGCAGCGAACCTTGAGCAATTCACCGTGCATGTGGATGATGTTCTTGTTACCGGCCCGCTCGTGCAGGTTGTCAATATTCTGCGTCACCAGCAGGAAGCGATCCCCCAGCGCCTCTTCCAGCTTCGCCAGCGCCAGATGCGCCTCATTGGGCGCAACCTCAGGCTGGAGCAGCTGGCGGCGGCGGGCGTTGTAAAACGCCTGCACGAGATCCGGGTCGCGGGCAAAGCCTTCCGGCGTGGCCACATCCTCCACGCGGTGCTCTTCCCACAGCCCGTCCGCCGCGCGGAAGGTTCGAATTCCTGACTCGGCGGAGATCCCCGCCCCGGTCAGCACCACCACTCTGGGTTTATCCATCGCTTCTGGCATGATTCTGTCTCTGAAAAAGATCCGCTGGCGCAGACGCTCGCGCAAGCGGCGTTTGTTTTTGCGAAAACGGCTGAGTCGACCCTGGCGACGCGACAGCATAGAAACCTCGTAAACTAATCGGTGAGATGAAGGAATGCGGCTCCGCGCATGCCTCCTGCGTCCCCGTGTCGCGCGCGTTCAATACGCGGCACGCGGGCAACCGGCAATAAATGTCGGGGCAAACGCCCGGACAATCGTTCCGTAATCGCGGTAAAGTTTGAGAGCCCTCCCCCGATCGCCAGCAGATCCGGGTCGACGATGGTGAGAATATTGCCCAGACACACCGCCAGCAGATCCAGATAGCGCTCGACGTGCTCGCGCGCCTGCGCATCTCCCTGCTCCCACAGGGTAATGATTTGAGGGGCCTCAAGTTTCTGATGATAGAAGTGTTCGTAAAGCCATGCAAACCCGCGGCCGGAGAGGTAGTTCTCAATACAGCCGTGCTGGCCGCAGCCGCAGCGGGTCAGCGGGAAATCACGTCCTACCACCTCGAGGGCGTCCACCGGCAGGCGGATATGGCCAAACTCGCCGGTGATGTAGCTGCGCCCGGTAATCGGCTTGCCGTTGATGGCAATCCCCCCGCCGACGCCGGTGCCGAGGATCAGTCCCATCACCAATGGATACTGACGGAATTCATCATCCCAGGCTTCGGAGAGCGCAAAGCAGTTGGCATCGTTATCTAAACGCACGTCGCGTTCAAGGAGGGCGGAAAGATCGGCGCGCAGCGGCTTGCCGCTGGCGGCAGGCACGTTGGCCGCGTACAGCGTACCGTCGTCGGTTTCGGGCATGCCCGGAACACCGATGCCGACGCTGCCTTTCACGCCAAAGCGTTCATCCGCCTGCGCCACCAGCGCGGCAATGGCGGTTAAAAATTCGTCGTAGCTTTCGCGCGGCGTAGGAACGCGAGTTTCCCACTGCAGCTTGAGGTCTTTATCAAACACGCCGAGCGCAATCTTGGTGCCGCCAATATCAAATCCATAATACATAGTGCATTCCTCTTTTGACCTGGCGGCCCGAAAGCCGCTAGATCGTGACGTAATTACTGGCCACTTAATACCCTCGCCGGATCGATTCGGCTTGCGCGACGCGCCGGATACCAGCTTGCCAGCAGACTCAGTAAAAGTGCTGTGACCAGCACATAAAAAACATCCAGCCAGTGCAGCTCAGACGGCAGGAAGTCAATAAAATAGATATCACCCGACAGGAACTGGTGACCAATAAGCTTTTCAATCCCGTTGATAATGGGGGTCAGCTGCAGGGAAACCACCACGCCGATCGCCACGCCGCACAGGCTGCCGAACAGGCCCGCCAGCAAACCGTACCAGACGAAGATGGCGCGAATAAGACCGTCTTTCGCTCCGAGCGTTCGCAGGACGGCGATGTCGCCGCTCTTGTCCTTGACCGCCATCACCAGCGTCGAGACGATATTAAAGCACGCGACGCCAATCACCAGCACCATCGCCAGATACATAATGGCGCGGATCATCTGGATATCACGGTACATATACCCGTAAGTGCCGATCCAGCTTTTGATGTAGACATAGTTATTGGTGACGCTGCCCGCGTCGCGCACCAGTTTGTTGGCGTTAAAGACGTCGTTCACCTTAATGGCAATGCCCGTCACGCTGTCGCCCATGTCGAGATACTGACGCGCATCCTCCATCGGCACCATCGCGAAGCTGTGGTCAAGCTGTCCGCTCAGCTGGAGAATACCGGTGACGTGCAGGCGCACGCGCTTAGGCTGCTGCAGCTTGTGGTCGGCGCTGGCGTTCGGGATCATGATTGACACCCAGTCGCCCTGCTTCACCTTCAGGGCATCGGCGACGCCTTTGCCCATGATGATCTGCTGCTCGCCCGCCCTGAAGTTGGCCCACGCGCCGTTCTGCACATAGTTCGGCAGCGCGCTGAGACGCGCCTCCTGGGCCGGATTCACCCCTTTCACCTGAATGGCGCGCAGGTTAACCCCGCTCTCCACCAGCCCGGTGAAGTTGATATAGGGCGCGGCCGCGGCAATGCCCGGCACTTTTTCGACCTTGGCGAGCGCGTCGCTCCAGTTCGTCCACGGCTGGTTAACCGGTTCAATCTCCCCGTGCGGCACGACCGCCAGAATGCGGTTGTTCAGCTCGCGCTCGAAACCGTTCATGGCGCTTAAGCCGACAATCAGCACCGCCACGCCCAGCGCAATACCGATGGTCGAGATTACGGAGATCAGCGACACCATGCCGCCGCGACGGCGTCCGCGGCTAAAACGTAAACCGATGAGTAACGATAACGGTGACGCCATTACTCTGCTCCCATCAGGGTCAGTTCCGCGTTCAGATGGCCGTCGCGCATCTCAAGCTGGCGCCCCATGCGTTTTGCCAGCTGCAGATCGTGGGTCACCACCAGAAACGCGGTCCCCTGCGAGGCGTTCAGCTCGCCGAGAAGCTGGAAAATACTGTCCGCGTTGCGGGCATCCAGGTTACCGGTAGGCTCATCCGCCAGCACCAGACGCGGGTTGTTGACCAGCGCGCGGGCAATCGCCACGCGCTGGCGCTCGCCGCCGGACAGCTCCGACGGACGGTGGTTACCGCGATGGCCCAGCCCTACCGCTTTCAGCATGTCGCTGGCGCGGGCGTTTATTTCTGCCGGCTTCTTTTTGCCAATCAGCAGCGGCATCGCCACGTTTTCCAGCGCCGTGAAATCCGGCAGCAGGTGGTGGAACTGGTAGATAAAGCCCAGCTCGCGGTTGCGCAGCTCGGCCTTCGCCGCTGAGGACATTTTGCTCATCGGCTGGCCTGAGAAAATCACGTCGCCGTTGGTTGGGGTGTCCAGGCCGCCCAGCAGATGCAGCAGCGTACTTTTGCCCGAGCCGGAGCTGCCGACAATCGCCATCATCTCGCCTTCGCCCACGCTAAAGCTCACATTGTGCAGCACGTCGGTTTGCACAGTGCCTTCCTGATAGCGTTTGGACAGGTTGTCGCATTGCAACAGGATCTTATTCATAACGTAAAGCCTCAGCGGGTTGAGTGGCGGCGGCGCGCCAGGAAGGATAAAGCGTAGAAAGCAGCGCAATGGCCATCGCGGCCAGCGCAATACCGACCACCTGCAGCGGCTCGATAGCCACCGGCAGCGCCGCGCCGTCAAGCAGCGCGCCGATAATCGGCATTAAGTTGTTGAGCTGGCTGGCAAGCAGTGCCCCCAGCACGGCACCGAGCAGCGCGCCGATGATACCGGCGCTGGCCCCCTGGACCATAAAGACGGCCATGATCTGGCGCGGCGTCAGCCCCTGGGTTTGCAGGATGGCGACCTCGCCCTGCTTCTCCATCACCATCAGGCCCAGCGAGGTGATGATGTTAAATGCGGCCACGGCGACGATCAGGCTCAGCAGCAGCCCCATCATGTTTTTTTCCATCCGCACGGCCTGGAACAGCTCGCCTTTACGCTCGCGCCAGTCCTGCCATTTGGTGCCGTCCGGCAGTTTTTGCTGGCTGAGGGTATCGACCTTCAGCGGCGCGTCGAGCCACAGGCGCCAGCCGGTGATATTCCCTGCCGGGTAGCGCATCAGGCGGGAAGCGTCCTGGATGTTAACCAGCATCTGGTAGCCGTCGACCTCGCTGTTGGCAGCAAAGGTACCAATCACGTTAAACAGGCGCTGGCTTGGCAAACGCCCCATCGGGGTAAACTGGCTGGCTGAAGGCACCATCACGCGCAGCTGGTCGCCGCGGTTAACGCCAAGCTGTCCGGCAAGCTGTTCGCCCAGAATCACGTTGTATTTTCCGGCTTCCAGATCGGTCTGCTTCACGTTCACCAGGTAGGGCGTGAGCGGGTCTTTTTGCGCCGGGTCGATACCCAGCATCACGCCGACCGCCACGCTGCGGGCGCTTTGCAGCACTACATCGCCGGTGGTCAACGGCGCTACGCGCGTGACGCCCTGTAACTTCGCCGCGCTTTCCGGCAGCTGTTGCGGGTTAACCGACCCGTTGGAGGATGAGAGAACGGCCTGCGGCATTAGCCCCAGGATGTTGTTTTGCAGCTCGCGCTCGAAGCCATTCATGACGGAAAGCACCGTCACCAGAGCCATCACGCCAAGCGTAATGCCAATAGTCGAAAGCCAGGAGACAAAGCGACCGAAGCGGTCCGCGGCGCGCCCACGCATGTAACGTAAGCCTATAAAGAGTGCGACAGGTTGATACATGAAGTCCGTCTGTTTGCTGATAGCAGACCCACGAGTATATAAGCGAATCCGCTAAGCGTAAATGACTGAAACCGTAAGCTTTGGTAATCATTTTTCCGAAAAATTCAGATAAATCAGGGTGCTATTGTCTGAATGTTCGCCTCGCCACCTCCACCTTTTCCGAAAAACCTCCTGATACAGACTGTTACCCATTACATCCTGGCGTCGTTTTACAACAATTGCCCGTTCGTTTATGGCAATAAGGTAGTGGCGAACAATGAAGCAAAAAGCATTATGGATTAACCAGATAAAAGGGCTGTGTATCTGCCTGGTGGTTATCTATCACTCGGTTATCACGTTTTACCCGCATCTGATCGGGCTGCAACACCCGCTCTCCGGCCTTCTCGCCAAATGCTGGGTCTATTTTAACCTCTATCTTGCACCGTTTCGTATGCCGGTCTTCTTCTTTATCTCCGGCTATCTGATCCGTCGCTATATTGACGAGGTGGACTGGCGATCCAGCCTCGACAAACGGGTCCTGAGCATTGTCTGGGTCCTGGCGCTGTGGGGGATTCTGCAATGGCAGGCGCTGACACACCTGAACGCCTGGCTGGCCCCCGAGCGTGAGCTTGCCACCGCGTCGAACGCGGCCTATGCCGACTCGCTCTCGGGATTTGTACGCGGTATGCTCACCGCCAGCACCAGCCTGTGGTATCTGTATGCGCTGGTGGTCTACTTCACTCTGTGTAAACTGCTGAGCCGCTGGAAGCTGCCGGTACTCGGACTGCTTGCGCTGGCGAGCATCGCGATCAACTTCCTGCCGCTGCCGTGGTGGGGAATGAACAGCGTGGTACGCAACATGATCTACTACAGCCTGGGGGCGTGGTATGGCGCCGAGCTGATGGCGTGGATGAAAAGCTTCAACCTGCGCCGCACTTGGCTGGCTACTGGCGCTTTCGCGGCCGTCTCCGTGGTGCTGTGGTTTGCTAACGTTCCTCTCCTGCTTTCTCTGCTGTCGATCGTGTTGATCATGAAGCTGTTCTACAGCCTTGAGCAGCGTTATACCGTACATCCCAACAACCTGCTGAACGTGATTGGCTCAAACACCATTGCGATTTATACCACCCACCGCATCCTCATTGAGGCCTTCAGCCTGTTCCTGATTGGCGAGATGAATGCCGCGTACTGGCCGGTCTGGGCAGAGCTGGGCTTAATTCTGGTCTACCCGTTTGCCAGCCTGCTTATCTGCACCCTTGCCGGGCTCGGGGTGCGTAAACTCTCCACCGCGCTGTTTGGCGATGTGTTCTTCTCACCTCCTTCGACTCTCACCCTGTCACCGTCGACGCGCTAATGCCCTCTCCGCCCCCGTTTCGGGGGCATATCGTCCCGTCGTGCGGTTACGATTTGCTTATGTAAAACGATCGAGGATAATAAAGACATTGCGTATCAGTGATATGCCCCAATACTGTTGGTATATCCATAAGAGACTCTGACATAGCCATGCCTGAACACTATCGTTATTCCTTGCCTGTCAAAGCGGGCGACCAGCGCCAGCTGGGCGAACTCACCGGCGCGGCATGCGCCACGCTGGTGGCGGAAATCGCCGAGCGTCATCCAGGCCCGGTGATCCTGGTTGCCCCGGATATGCAAAACGCCCTGCGCCTGCACGACGAAATCCGCCAGTTCACCGATAGCCTGGTGTTCAGCCTGGCCGACTGGGAAACGCTGCCGTATGACAGCTTCTCGCCGCACCAGGAGATCATCTCCTCGCGCCTGTCGACGCTTTACCAGCTGCCGACCATGCAGCGCGGCGTGTTGATTGTGCCGGTAAACACCCTGATGCAGCGCGTCTGTCCGCACAGCTATCTGCACGGTCACGCGCTGGTGATGAAAAAAGGCCAGCGCCTGTCCCGCGATGCCCTGCGCGCACAGCTTGACGGTGCGGGCTATCGCCATGTCGATCAGGTGATGGAGCACGGGGAATACGCGACCCGCGGCGCGCTGCTAGACCTTTATCCGATGGGCAGCGACCAGCCGTATCGTCTGGACTTCTTCGATGACGAAATCGACAGCCTGCGCGTATTCGACGCCGACACGCAGCGCACGCTGGAGGAAGTAGAGTCCATTAACTTACTGCCCGCGCATGAGTTCCCTACGGACAAAACCGCTATTGAACTGTTCCGCAGCCAGTGGCGCGATAAGTTCGAGGTCAAGCGCGACGCGGAACATATTTACCAGCAGGTCAGCAAAGGGACGCTTCCTGCCGGGATCGAATACTGGCAGCCGCTGTTCTTTAACGAGCCGCTGCCCGCCCTGTTCAGCTACTTCCCGGCGAACACGCTGATTGTGAACACCGGCGACATCGACGCCAGCGCCAGCCGCTTTGAAAGCGAAACCCGCGCGCGCTTCGAAAACCGGGGCGTTGATCCGATGCGCCCACTGCTGCCGCCGGAAGCGCTGTGGCTGCGCACCGACGAGCTCAACGCCGAGCTGAAGCGCTGGCCGCGCATGCAGCTGAAAACCGATTCGCTCGCCGATAAGGCCGCCAATACCAACCTCGCCTTCCGGACGCTGCCGGACCTGGCCGTTCAGGCGCAGCAGAAATCCCCGCTGGATAATCTGCGCAAGTTCCTGGAGTCATTTACTGGGCCAGTAGTGTTCTCGGTTGAGAGTGAAGGCCGCCGCGAAGCATTAGGTGAGCTGCTGGGACGCATTAAGGTGGCGCCGAAGCGCATCCTGCGCCTGAGCGAAGCGACCGGAAACGGTCGTTACCTGATGATTGGCGCCGCCGAACACGGGTTTATTGATACGCTCAACAACCTGGCGCTGATTTGCGAAAGCGACCTGCTGGGCGAGCGCGTCGCGCGTCGTCGTCAGGACAGCCGTCGCACCATCAACCCGGACACGCTGATCCGTAACCTGGCCGAGCTGCATCCGGGCCAGCCGATTGTTCACCTGGAGCATGGCGTTGGGCGCTATCAGGGAATGACCACGCTGGAAGCGGGCGGCATCAAGGGTGAATACCTGATGCTGACCTACGCCAACGACGCCAAACTGTATGTCCCGGTGTCGTCCCTGCATCTGATCAGCCGCTACGCGGGCGGTGCCGAAGAGAACGCGCCGCTGCACAAGCTGGGCGGCGACGCCTGGGCGCGCGCGCGCCAGAAGGCCGCGGAAAAAGTGCGCGACGTGGCGGCCGAACTGCTGGATATCTACGCCCAGCGCGCGGCCAAAGAGGGCTTCGCCTTTAAGCATGATAAAGAGCAGTACCAGCTGTTCTGCGACAGCTTCCCGTTTGAAACCACGCCGGACCAGGCTCAGGCTATTAACGCCGTGCTGAGCGACATGTGCCAGCCGCTGGCAATGGACCGCTTAGTCTGCGGCGACGTCGGCTTCGGTAAGACCGAAGTGGCAATGCGCGCCGCCTTCCTGGCGGTGGAAAACAACAAGCAGGTGGCGGTACTGGTGCCGACTACCCTGCTCGCCCAGCAGCACTTCGACAACTTCCGCGACCGCTTCGCCAACTGGCCGGTGCGCATCGAGATGCTGTCGCGTTTTCGCAGCGCCAAAGAGCAGACGCAGATCCTCGAACAGGCCAGCGAAGGCAAAATCGATATTCTGATCGGCACCCATAAGCTGCTGCAAAGCGACGTGAAGTGGAAAGATCTGGGGCTGCTGATCGTCGATGAAGAGCACCGCTTCGGGGTACGCCATAAAGAACGCATCAAAGCGATGCGCGCCGACGTCGATATCCTGACCCTGACCGCCACGCCAATCCCGCGAACCCTGAACATGGCGATGAGCGGCATGCGCGATCTGTCGATTATTGCCACGCCGCCGGCGCGCCGCCTGGCGGTGAAAACCTTTGTCCGCGAGTACGATAACCTGGTAGTGCGCGAGGCGATCCTGCGTGAAGTGCTGCGCGGGGGTCAGGTCTATTACCTCTACAACGACGTGGAAAACATCCAGAAAGCCGCCGACAGGCTGGCGGAGCTGGTGCCGGAAGCGCGCATTGCGATCGGCCACGGGCAGATGCGCGAGCGCGAGCTGGAACGGGTAATGAACGACTTCCACCACCAGCGCTTTAACGTGCTGGTGTGCACTACCATCATCGAAACCGGGATCGACATTCCGACGGCGAACACCATCATCATTGAACGCGCGGATCACTTTGGTCTGGCGCAGCTTCACCAGCTCCGCGGCCGCGTCGGGCGTTCGCACCATCAGGCCTACGCCTGGCTGCTGACGCCGCATCCGAAAGCGATGACCACCGACGCGCAAAAGCGCCTGGAGGCCATCGCCTCGCTGGAAGACCTCGGCGCAGGCTTCGCGCTGGCCACGCACGATCTTGAGATCCGCGGGGCCGGCGAGCTGCTGGGTGAAGACCAGAGCGGCTCCATGGAGACCATCGGCTTCTCGCTCTATATGGAGCTGCTGGAAAACGCGGTTGATGCCCTGAAGGCCGGACGCGAGCCGTCGCTGGAGGATCTCACCAGCCAGCAGACCGAGGTCGAATTGCGTATGCCTTCCCTGCTGCCGGACGATTTCATTCCGGACGTGAATACCCGACTGTCGTTCTACAAGCGCATCGCCAGCGCGAAGCAGGAGAACGAGCTGGAAGAGATTAAGGTGGAGCTGATCGACCGCTTCGGTCTGCTGCCTGATGCGGCAAGAAATTTGCTGGATATCGCGCGCCTGCGCCAGCAGGCGCAAAAGCTTGGGATCCGCAGGCTCGAAGGCAATGAAAAAGGCGGGGTGATTGAATTCGCCGAGAAGAATCACGTCAACCCGATGTGGCTGATCGGCCTGCTGCAAAAACAGCCGCAGCATTTCCGTCTGGATGGCCCAACCCGTCTCAAATTTACCCAGGAGCTGACGGAGCGCAAAACCCGTATGGACTGGGTGCGTAACTTTATGCGGCAGCTGGAAGAGAACGCGATCGCATAAATTCCCTTCCCCCGCTAGCCAACGCTAACGGGGGACAATTTACAAACTCTTTGCACTTCACCCGATCTTCCCGACACACCCCTTCGCCATAATTAACGTTAACGCCTTATAAAACAATAACCTTAACATTTGCATGGATTATGGTGATGATGACCTCTTCGCGTTTTACTCGCTGGTTAACACTGGTTGCGCTGGTAGCCACCGTCGCGGTGGCGCTACCCGCTCGCGCAAATACCTGGCCCCTTCCCCCGCCCGGCAGCAAGGTCGTGGGCGAAAACCGCTTTCATGTGGTTGAAAACAATGGTGGCTCACTGGAAGCGATAGCCAAAAAATACAACGTCGGTTTTCTGGCCCTGCTGCAGGCGAACCCCGGCGTCGACCCGTATGTCCCGCGCGCGGGCAGCGTACTGACCATCCCGTTACAGACTATCCTGCCGGACGCGCCGCGCGAGGGGATTGTGATAAACCTGGCCGAACTGCGTCTGTACTATTACCCACCGGGCAAAAACGAAGTGACCGTCTACCCTATCGGTATTGGTCAGCTGGGCGGCGATACGCTGACGCCGACGATGGTCACCACCGTCTCGGATAAACGCGCGAATCCAACCTGGACCCCGACGGCCAACATTCGTGCACGCTATAAGGCTCAGGGCATCGATCTTCCCGCGGTTGTTCCGGCTGGCCCGGATAACCCGATGGGGCACCACGCGATCCGCCTGGCAGCCTACGGCGGCGTTTACCTGCTGCACGGAACGAATGCCGACTTTGGCATCGGCATGCGCGTCAGCTCCGGCTGCATTCGCCTACGCGATGACGATATCAAAACGCTGTTTAACGTCGTTACGCCGGGAACCAAAGTCAATATTATCAATACGCCGATCAAGGTTTCTGAGGAGCCGGGCGGCGTGCGGCTGGTTGAGATTCACCAGCCGCTATCGAAAAATATCGGCGACGATCCGCAGACGCTGCCCATTAACCTGAATGCTGCGATGGTAAGTTTCAAAACCAATGTGAATACCAACAGCGTGGTGATGGAGCGGGCCATGGAAGCCCGGTCAGGCATGCCCACCGACGTTACCCAGTATCACGATGTCATCCAGCAATCGATGTGAACAAGAAAGAAAAACGCCCTGCACGTGTGCAGTAATGCCGTTCACTTAAGGCTCACGTGTCTTAAAGCTGAACGGATATTCAGGCGGCACATAAAGCACTGAACGATCGTATCGTCAGTGCTTTCTTTTTTCCGGCAGGATAAAGGCTTTAACATTTTCAGACATGCAATGAGAGCAGGCACAAAGCCAGCTACATCTATCAATGATATATAACGTAAGACATAGTTAACACAGTCACTCCCAGATACATAATCAATATCATTAAAAAAACCTTATAATCTGTGAAAACTTTCAGTGGCACACTACTATAGTATTTCCGTCTGGAAGGGATACGTATCGACATATATAAGTGGTAGATTTCTGGAGAGTCCTTCAATGATTCTAATTTATTATGTGCACACCAATGCTTTTTATTCCTGAAATAAAAAGACAAATCAATATACGCTGCCATTAACGCAAGCAGTGCACCGAGGGCAAGACCATCATAATAAAATACAGATTTATGAGGTAAAATGAGAGCAATTAGTTCATTCATCATTACATCCCCATGTGCTGGTAAGCCTTATCACCCTGCAGCCAGGTAATAAATATCCCTGCAGCCGTAAACAATCCAGTACATATTAAAAAAAGAATAACCAAGAACCAGCCAGAAATATCTTTACCCTCGTTACCGCTTAAACTACACAGAGTTAATATAACAGCGAAAAATAACATCATTCCGGATAGTCCGGCGGAAGACCACGGTGGAGTGTACATTTTTTCCGCCGGATAATCGGGCTGATGGGTTAATCTGGATGATACCGCCGTAATAGAAAACTTTTTCTGTTCGGATGCCGCCACAAACTGGTCGCCCTGTGCATACGTTACTGCATCTGATGCCAGCGCCAGTGCCAGCCACGGATACCCTGCAGAATGCTCACCGAGCGACGTTTCAAGCTCCAGTCGATCCGGTACGACTTTTTTTTCGTCCAGCACTTCCAGCAACGGATACTTCTCTGTGCGCGATAAACCGGTATACCAGAGCTGTTTGGGTTTACTGACAGCCTCCGCACGCAGATAAACAGGTATTGCTCCTTCTACGTCAATAACTCCCGTCATAGGTTGATAAAGATAAACAGGTTTTTCTCCTTCCGTTTTAACGTAGTAATTCGTCAGGAGAAGTGCGGTAGCATTCTCCATCCACTTGCATTCCCCTTCTTCAGAATGCAAATCTACAAGATAAGCAGGCGTTCAACGACATAGCCGTTCGTTTGTTTTATCCACTCTGTGACTAACGTATAGTCCGGGCATTCAGGCAAAAATGTGATTTTTTTGGTCGAGATCCCGAGACGTTCAAGCACACGCCGGAGTTCGTCGCTACAGGATTCATTCCCACCTCGCACCCATACAAGCGCTTCAATCTGCCTGTACCGGGAGAGTGTATCCATCATCGGCTCCAGGACGTAGATAATAGCCTGCCCGACCCGCGTGAAATCGAATGATTTATCCAGGTCAATTTTCAACGGCATTTTGGCGGCCAGCGGAAACTCCCCCTCCAGTTTCAACATGTTCAGTGCCAACTCCTTTGTTGCCTTTGGCGGGGTCAGTATCGACCAACCAGCCAGGATGATGTTACTCCTGGCATAGCTGACAACCTTGTATTCCTGCCGTGCCGCGATTAATAACCGCGTTTCTATGTAGTGTCTGTTCGCGTTATACGCCATACAGAACGCCTGTACTAAAAAGGTTACTGCAGCGACAGGTATTACCACGGCATCAATAAGAAAACCTGAATCAACATGTTTATTACCCGGCCAGGTGACAGCCCGGATACCAATACAAACAATCACCACGAGCACATAGACAACACAGACACCAATGGTGGGAAAGTCATGTTTAAATTCGTTCTGCTTAGGATAAAGCCACCAGTTCATCATACAGCCCCCGCAGTGGGCAGTGTGGTGCGAATAACACAGCCGCACGCCGCTTTACAGCCATCCACGACCACGCCCCGGCCGTTCATCGTCCATGTCGGATGGCTCTCTTTAATGGGGAACGTCCCCTTGTGTTCGGGACACATCACCTCATCCCCTTTCAGCGCGACAGGCATGCCCATAAACTGCGCGCCTGACGCCTTAATTACCTTCCCGCCGCTCACCAGCGGGTCATTCAGTCGAATTACGCCGTTCATCAGTATCCTTTCCTTCCTGCGTCCATATCGCAGCGCATATAGTCCCAGCCGGTGTATCCCTTTACTTCCGGAACCTTATCGGGTTGATTGTGCCAATTGGTTTTAAGTTGCTCAGTAGAGCCTTCTAAACCTTGTTTGGTCATATACACCATTCCCCAAGGCCAGCCAGGTGAACGAGGTTCCACTTTCCCGCTTACCTTTTGCCCAGTTCCGTCGTCAACGGTATATTCAATCCCAGGACCACCAGCGGCAAGGCGCGGGTCGTCAAACGGTTTGGACGACATATACAGTCGATGTTTGGTCTGCAAAAAACCCTGATTGTTAACTACGGTGAAAGACACAGCATCTTCTGCGGGGGCTCTGTTATCACCATTAGGTTCATTCGGTGATGGGAAAATCCTACTGACCTCCATGTTTCGCCATAATCTTTCGAAACAAGGAATCCATCTACCTCCCAGTTGGGGATTGAAATATAGCGCTCTGAAGGGTGAATAAATTTATGGGTAAATATTCGGTAAAACTGGCTAACCGGCTCGGTATGAATCCCTTTCTGGGTATCCGTGTACCAGAGTTCACCTTCGCAGTCCCACCCCTTCAGCTCCAGGTAGCGATGATCGTCAAACCGATAAACCACCTGCGTCGGCGGCTCTGAAGCCTTGCAACCGGCCACCAGCAGCAGCGCGGTCAGCACTGAAAAAAGTCCTTTCATGGCTATCTTCCTGCATCCATATTGCATTGCATATGGTCCCAGCCGGTATAATCTTTCACTTCCGGTACTCTATCGGGTAAGCCCTGATAGTTAGCCTTAAACTGGGCTGTATCCTCTTTCAGACCTTGTTTAGTTATGTAGTCCAGCCCCCAGGCTGGGCCAGCATTGCTTGGCTCCAGCTTGCCGTTTACCTTACCTCCCATACCATCATCCACGGTGTATTCAATCCCAGGACCACCGGGCTGAATGCGCGGGTCATCAAACGGTTTGGACGACATATACAGTCGATGTTTGGTCTGCAAAAAACCCTGATCGTTGACGACGGTGAAAGAAATAATATCGTCGTAAGGAGGTGATGAATCACCATTAGATTCATTTTCTCTGGGAGCAAACGAAGAAGGATACCAGGTTTGTCCATAATCTTTCGAAACCATAGCCCCAGGAGAATCCCAGGCAGGAATAGCAATATAACGTTCAGAGGGATGAATAAATTTTTTGGTGTAAATCCGGTAAAACTGACTGACAGGCTCAGAGTGAATACCCCGTTGTGTATCGGTGTACCAGAGTTCACCTTCACAGTCCCAGCCCTTTAACTCCAGGTAACGATAGTCATCAAAACGGTAAACTACCTGAGTCGGCGGTTCTTTCGCCTGACAGCCGGAACCTATCAGTACCGCAGCTAAGGCAATACCCGTTGTATATTTCAGACTCATATCTGTCTCCCTGTCATGATTCCCACCACGATTTTTGCTTCGCTATTCCCAGGTCACTGTCAGATTTTGGCTTCGGCATATCCCATTGTAGATTTGTCACCTCCTGATTCCCGGCAGCTAAGTCACGGGACGGCTTGACAGTTGTCGCGTTGTTAAACTGATTTTCCACACCGAACTCACCTTTTGGCAGAATGTCATCTGGTTTGTTCATGAAAAATTTTGTCGTCACGTTATCCAGCTTACCGGTTAGGTAATATTCTTTAGCGAAAGGATAACCATTTTGGGGATCACGCCAGTCCGCACGGTGTAACAATCCCTCCCAGAATTTCCCTGCCTGATAGTCAAACGACTTGCACTGACCAATTGCCAGGTCGAATGCCATCGCGTGCGACGGTGCAAATTCACTGGCGACAATAGAAGAATGCTGGCTGTAGCCTACCGGATCAGTTTTCTGCCACTCCTTTTCAAGTTCATCACGGGATTTAAGCCAGGTCAGCGTCAGTTGAGAAAAATCTCTCGTTCCCGTCACTTCACCGCGAATAACTTCATGCCCCCGGTCAAAACTTTCCACCTGCAGTTCATTCGGCGTTAATACATGACCCGGTTGCCAGCTGATACGCTGATAGTTACTAAGCGCATAGGTAGCCGATGCCGTGCGCGAAATGGCACTGGCTTTAGCCGAATAGGAAATGTAAGCATCCGGGCTGTCCGGATCGATGTAAGCCGTGTATGGTTTATCACTGGTCTTTGGATCATTATCCGGATGGTTATCCTGACCCATGAGTTTGAATATAAACGGCTCCGGCAGCTCTTCGCCATTTATCACCACATCGCTGTACGAGTAGCCTGCGTTCATCACCGGCGTGGTACTGAAATCCCCCTTTCGCTCCGGTGTCATCTTAAACGGCTCCGTCTCCAGACGGCCGACCCAGCGGTGCTGGCAGAATACACGCTGACGCAGGTTAGGAATGCCAGCAGCTAACTTATCGGGAATGCCCCGCCAGCCGAATCCCTGGATATTTTGCAGGGATACCGTGCCATCCTGCGGACACCAGTAGTTATAAACCTTCCCGTTATTATCACGACGATATCTGGCGTCCTCGCGTAACGGGTTATCAGAAGACTTGCGCGAAGCACAACTGGCTTCCATTGCCAGCATATCTGCGTCTGACAGTTCTCCGCCTTTGTACTGGGTCGCCATCAGTGCGCAGAAGTGTTTAAACGTTTCCTGGCGGGCAAATGCCGTCTGGTGATGGCCGGGCTGAGCGTCTTCACTGAGACGCCCCTCCATTGAATACGGCGAATGATTCAGGATGACGCAGTTCACTGGATCCATTATTTCTTTTTTAACCAGCATATTAGCCAGCATGGTGATAATCGTGCCCTGACTGTGTGCCACCACGTTAATCACATCCTTTGCCGTCACCGGATTACGACGGATCGTCAGAATCAGATCTGCCAGCCGCTGCGCGGCAAAGAATTGATAGATGCGGTGCGGATTCGGAAAAATGGGGTGTGTGTAATCGCCACCGTTCATGTGCAGCGAGGCAAAACCAGCGGCGGCCAGCGCAGCGCCACCAGCCCCCGGACCCAGCATATCGGGAATGTTGGTTGTCGCATTGGCAAACGTCCCTCCACCTTTGGCAAAATTCGTATCGAGGGCGTTTTTGAAATTATCGTTCTGGTACTTAAACGCACCTTTGCCGTCGTTACCCAGCGCCGCTTTGTTCTTCTCGTTATCCTCCTGATAAGCATCAAACGGCAGGTGTGCATTGTCTCCCTGCTTGTAAACCTCTTCCCGGTATCGCTTCTGGTCTGCAACATAATCAGCATGGGTGACCGGCTTATACCCCCAGTAAAACGGGATCACGGGCGAGCGCCCAGGACGGGTAATGCGGTACTCCCCCCACTCATGCGCGTAAAAATCCTGACGATTAAGACGCTTACTCAGGCCCGCAAGAATGCCCTTCTCCTGATTCTGGTACGCCTCACCCACGTCGTTTACGCCATGGACCAGAATCACAATTCCCGGCATCGGACGCGGCACGCCAACACTACGGGTCTGGGCCACCTCACCCAAATCTTTGTGTACCGGAATATCCCCTTCTGATATGACCCGCGAGGCATACGGGCTTTGTCTGGCTTCCGTCATTCCATTAACTCCATTTTATAAGTATCCAGGTCATCGGCATCGAGCAACGATGAATGACCGTTGCTGTCCGTTATGCCTTCCACCACTTTTCCGGCCGAGCTGGTCAGCCGGAATTTTTTGTTTGCGAGAATTTGCTCCGGGTCGTCTCCGGCGTGCAGCTGGTAGCGGAGCTTATATGCCCCCTTATTGAACGGCGGGACCGTGACCTGTGCGCTTTCCGGGCCGTCATACTTCAGACTGGGTCCTTTCAGTTCAATTCCCGTTGGCGAGAAGATAGTGACCAGTCCGTTCGGACTGATGCGTATCCCGCCTCCACCACAGACCAGCTGTATGCCCTGTCTGGCGCTGCCGTTCAGTTGCCCGTCGGTACTCGCCATCGTGAAATCATTCTGCGAGAGCATGTGCATGGCACCGCGCTGAGCCTGCGTCGTGATATCCCCGGCCCCGGCAATCATCTGAATGCCAAGCTTGCGGGCAAACAGCGAGAATTTTTCCCCGACGGCCAGCGAGAACTTTTTCACCACGTTTACGCTGGTATCCTGGCCTGCCGTAATAATCACATCTTTCCCGGCAGACAGTTGCAGACTGTCCGGCGTGACGTGCGCCTGACCTTTGTCGGCATAGGTCAGCAGGCCCGCGCCGGTAAGGTTAGCCAATGTCTGGCTCAGTTGACTTTGCCGGTCGGTTTCCACATTACTGGCCCCGGCTGTCAGTGCGCTTTGTTGCAGCGTCATTGCCAGCGACAACGCTTTCTCCAGCTGCGCAATGGCGGCCGTCATATCCAGTTGCTTACCCGCAGCACGCGGCTGCGCCTCCGTAGTGATCATCACTCCTTTCGCGGCACGGAGCGCCATGTGATTGTCAGTACGCGCTTCCACACCTTCACCGCGCTGTTTTCCCTCCGCGTCAACGAGGTGGCCAGCGCTAACCTGACTCTTGCCGTACTCCGTGGAAATCTTGATGTGTTCCTGACCGCGGCGGTCCTCCAGGCGGATTTTGTTCGAAGCAGCAGTGCGGATCACATTGCGGGTGTCGTTGCGGTTTGTAACCAGATCTGGGTGCTTGCCGTCATGCATGACGTGCGCAATAAAGGGCCTGTCCGGATCGCCGCCTTCAAAGGCTAAAGCCACTTCTGTGCCGTCCAGCAGCGGGAAATGAAAACCAAACACATCCCCGCCGTACGGTCTGCCCAGACGCATCAGCGCACTTTCAAAACCGTCACGTTTCTCTTCGAGGTCAAAATCAAACTTCACGCGGTATCGGCCCTGGGCATCGACTCCGGCATAAGTGTGATCCTGATTGATGGCCGCCACTCGCCCGGGCACCGTACCGGCAATCACCGGTCGCGGCAGATATTCCGGACGATAGCTGTAGCTGTTAAGATTAGGGATCCCTTTCAGGATGGCGCGGTAGTGCTGTGCACGACTGCCGGAGAGCGTCATTGTGGTGACAAGAAAACCGTGTTTAAACCCGTCAGGAATATCCCCTATCAGGTGGAACATCACACCCGGCAACAGTGCCGGGTCACTGGTTGTCCCTCCCAGCACACTCTGTTTGTTCAGCAGGCGCTCATAGCGCAGGCGTGCGCAGAACGTGGCTGTTTCCGCCTCTTCACCGTAAAAATCGCCGTCTTCCAGATAATGATCTGGCATAGTGATACTGTTTGCCGCGGGTTATCCCGTCGGGAATATCATTATCGAAAATGGTTTTATCCGCCTGTGGCGAAAAGGGATTGCGGTAGTTATACGTACGCACCAGCACGCTTTCGGGAATGAGTTCGTATTGTTCTTCGAGCTCGGTAATGTATTCTTCATGGCTGGTCATGCCGGAATGGCGAACGTACGGAAGCTTCTTATCGCTGAAGACATAGCGGCGGCCACCATCTCCAAAGACAACCACCGTTTCGCCTTGTACCTTGTCATGGTTTTCAAAGCGGAACCAGATCCCTACCTCGGCCAGCAGACGGCGGATAAACTGGAGATCGGTTTCCTTCCACTGAATAATCATTTCACGGCTGGGGTAGCTGTGGCTCAACTGGTCAAAATCAATGTTGTAACCTTGAAAATGCCCGCTCTCCTTCATCAGCTTCGTGACAAGCTCTGGCACTGTCGCATTCATGTATACGGCCGAACGGTAATTCCGGTCCAGCAGCGCCAGATCATGCTCCAGCACACACTCGTAAAGGGCTTCATCGGCAGATGACTTCAAACGGGCAAACGACGTGATCACCCCATTAATCTGGCGCACCGGCAGCCAGGGCTCCTGTTTATGCCAGCCAGCCTTCGGATTTGGGGCACGCAGAATAAACTCCGCCCTCTGATTGAGGACATCGTTGACTGCAATGTGTGATGCCGGGCTGGTAAAGCGGATGGTGTAACGATAGGGCTTACTGAGTTCTTCTTCCCCGGTAAAAGAGTGAACATCCGGTAAAAAAGATTTGTTTCGTGGAAAATACAGTAAATAACGGTTTAACGTATTCTGTTGCTGAATAATGCCTGACGGTCCTGCCATCGTCAAATATCCCTGATATAGAATGACTATTTATTAAAGTAACAATACACCCCCAGGCCATTGAATAACATGCCATTACGTAACACATCACAGAATGTTACAAAATACATATCATTCGATTTAAAAATAAATAAAACAGTAAATATTCATACCATAAATAAAAAAAGACCAGGGATAATACCCGGCTCATATATAATAATTCAATCATTAACAACAATATGGACGACGCGCTCTTCCCTCGCGAACAGCAATAAATATTAAACTGGTTCGCCGTCTGATAAGAATATACGGCAGTTTCCGTAAGGGGGATTTTATCTGCCGCCAGTATATGGGGATAAAATCCGTCCCGGTATCCCGTATTCGCAGGAGGCAGCAAAGAACTGCTGCTTAAACTCAAGAGAATAATCAGGGCAGCCTTTTCGCCTACCGGGAGCACATTTTTCCGTATATCTAACACTTTGATACACGCCACTTATTTGGTGGGCACCACTTTTCCTAAGCATCAGATTAAGACCAGACGGCTCAGGCTGGACGCATACAAAGAGGGGGAAAAGGTATCCAGTGCGGACGGGAAAGCATCCGCCACGAAGTCCATATCGTGTTCAGAAATAGAAAAACCGGGCTCAGAGGGGCTGAACCCGGATTGTCTCTTACTGGCAGGATCGCTCAAGTGTACTTAAACGATTGGCATTACTGCACATGTACAAGGCGTTTTTTATTGCAGTGGCATAAATGAGGGTTTATGCCCGGCTTATTTGTAAATGACGGCGGTACCGTGCAGGGTGTTAGGACCGGTCACAGAGGTGATGCGGTAAGATTTTGCACCCATCTCCTGCGCTTTTTGTGCCAGCTGATCTTCCAGGGAACCCAGGTTAGTCCCGGCAGACGCGGAAATTGTACCTACTTTATGCTGATCGGCAGGGGAGGATTGAACCTGTACAGCAGCAAAGCTTGCGAAAGAGAGTGAGCTCAGAACAGCGGCAGCGATAAGAGTTTTTACGTTTTTCATGATGTTTACCTATAGCAGATGAATTTGGAGGTCGTTAATCATTTAGTTAACGATCGATAGGTAAATCATAAATGTGATCTATGTCACGCGTCAATATAATTTTATAACGAGCATTAATTAAATTTTAAATATGTTATTTTTCATACAGATATGATTAATTTATTTTTAAGCAATCTGCACTGGTCGTGGGTTGCGTTTATTTTTATAATGATCATTCACCAAACCAACAGAGGACCAACGGCAAATGACAACCGACGTCACGAGTTGTGCGAAGAAAAGCCGTGGCCGACCAAAAGTGTTTGACAGGGATGCCGCGCTTGATAAGGCCATGACGCTCTTCTGGCAATACGGGTATGAAGCGACCTCGCTTTCCGATCTGGTCGAAGCGACCGGAGCCAAAGCGCCAACGCTGTATGCGGAATTCACCAATAAAGAGGGGCTGTTCAGGGCGGTGCTGGACAGGTACATTTCCCGCTTTGCGGCGAAACACGAAGCCCAGCTTTTTTGTGAAGAGAAAAGCGTGGAACAGGCGCTACGGGACTATTTCACCGCCGTCGCCACCTGCTTCACCAGTAAAGATACGCCTGCGGGCTGCTTTATGATTAACACCTCTGCCACCCTGGCGGCATCGTCAAAAGAGATTGCCAAAACGGTGAAATCGCGTCATGCCATGCAGGAGGAGACGCTCTGCGCATTTCTGGCTCAGCGCCAGCAGCGCGGTGAAATTCCAGCCCAGTGCAATCCTCAGCGTCTGGGGCAATACCTGAGCTGCATTTTGCAGGGTATGTCCATCAGCGCCCGCGAAGGGGCCACGCTGGAAAAACTGCAGAATATCAGTGAAACCACGCTTCGGCTGTGGCCTGAGCTACTGAAAATCTGAAGCAAAAAAAGCTCCTCAGCCTGAGCGCATGAGGAGCTAAATTCAGAGAACATCTTTTTTACACTTTGTTATTCAGAACCAGCTGGCCGTTTCCATCCAGTGGAATTTGCGTGCCCGGGTCTTTATCCATGCGGATTTTGCCCTGCTGATCGCCAATTTTGTACGTTACGTCATAGCCCAGCATTTTTTCCGACTTGTCATAGACGGTTTTACAGCGTTGCTGAGTCGTGGTGTAGGTATCGTTATCCTGCATCGCGCCCTGCACCTGGTTACCGGCATAGCCACCGCCCAGCGCGCCGACCACGGTCGCGACATCCTTACCCCGACCGCCGCCAAACTGGTGACCAATTACGCCACCCGCTACCGCCCCCAGAACAGAACCGGCGATGCGGTTTTCGTCCTGCACCGGACGACGATGCGTCACGGAGACGTTACGGCACTCCTGGCGAGGGGTTTTTACGGTTTCTTTAATCGGTGTTGCAGAAACCACCTGAGCATACTGCGGGCCGCGATCTAATACGTTGAGACTGGCAACGGCAGCCACACCTAACGCGGCCGCGACGCCAATCCCTATACCCGCCAACATTGATTTATTCACGGGACTTCCTCCTTTGTTGCTATTGGTAACAATTTTGCTATGGAAGCAACGCTGCGCCAATCAGATAAAGGATCAAAATACGGGCGTTAAGAGGAGATATATTCTATTTAGGAGAACTCTTAAGCACTCAATCTGTGATCTACAGCATGAAATGCTAATAACTCCCTCCGGAGGGCCCGGAGGGAGTGAAAGATTAGTGCAGCTTCAGACGCGGGCGGATCACGCGGTTGATTCTGCCCACCAGCATCATCAGACCGGTTTTGAAGTAGCCGTGCAGCGCAATCTGGTGCATACGGTACAGGGAGATATACACGAAGCGGGCAATGCGCCCTTCTACCATCATCGAGCCGCGCATCAGGTTGCCCATCAGGCTGCCGACGGTGGAGAAGTTGGACAGTGACACCAGTGAACCGTGGTCTTTATAGACATAGGCTTTCATCGGCTTGCCTTTGTACTGCGCCAGAATGTTGTGCAGCACCAGGCTTGCCATCTGGTGAGCGGCCTGCGCGCGCGGCGGCACGAATCCCCCCTCAGGACGGGCGCAGGAGGCGCAGTCGCCGATGGCAAAGATCTCAGGATCGCGCGTGGTTTGCAGCGTAGGCTCCGTCACCAGCTGATTAATGCGGTTGGTTTCCAGGCCGCCGATATCTTTCATAAAGTCAGGAGCTTTGATGCCCGCCGCCCAGACCATCAGATCCGCTTTGATGTACTCGCCGTCTTTGGTGTGCAGGCCGCCTTCGTCGGCGCTGGTCACCATGGTTTGCGTCAGCACCCGCACGCCCAGCTTGGTGAGTTCGTTGTGCGCCGCGCCGGAAATACGCGGAGGCAGCGCGGGCAGAATGCGTTCACCTGCTTCAACCAGCGTGACGTTCAGCGCGTCATTCGTTAACCCTTTGTAACCGTAGCTGTGCAGCTGCTTCACCGCATTGTGCAGCTCCGCAGACAGCTCAACGCCCGTTGCCCCGCCGCCGACAATAGCGATATTCACCTTACCGTTTGCACCCATATTGCTGGTGTACTTCAGGAACAGGTTCAGCATTTCCTGATGGAAACGACGCGCCTGGTGCGGGTTATCGAGGAAGATACAGTGCTCTTTTACGCCCGGCGTGTTGAAATCGTTGGAGGTACTGCCCAGCGCCATGACCAGCGTGTCATACGCCAGCTTACGCTCTGGAACCAGCAGCTCCCCTTTTTCATCGCGCAGCTCTGCCAGGGTAATGGTTTTGCTTTCACGGTTGATGTCCACCACCGAGCCCAGCTGGAACTGGAAATGATGGTTACGCGCGTGCGCCAGATAGCTGAGCGCGTCCACGCCCTCATCCAGAGAGCCGGTCGCCACTTCGTGCAGCAGCGGTTTCCACAGGTGGCTGTGGTTACGATCCACCAGCGTGATTTTGGCTTTTTTACCGCGACCCAGCTTCTTACCCAGCTGCGTAGCCAGCTCCAGCCCGCCAGCACCACCGCCTACAATCACTATCTTTTTCAATGGCGTAGTCAACGTGACCCCCTCAAATTATTAACCAATTGTTAATTAAAAGTTATAAAAATAACCCTTAATTAACAACAGGTTACAGCACTGAAACCATTCAGGTGCATTGAGAATACCACGTCAGGCGCATTGGTCATACCAAAATTGATATGCATCAAGTTTTGATGGCTTAAAAGTAGACAATTCTGGACAAAAAGAAAGCCCGGCACGCTTTCGCGGCCGGGCTTAGACGCCTGTGGGCATGGGGTTATCCCAGCGTTTTAAACGCTTTGATACGCTGCAGGTGCGGGGAGATGTTTTTGAACTTGTGGGTCTGTTCTTCGTCCCAGACGATCTCATAGTAATGATGCAGCAGTTCTGCTGACCGATGGCTGTTGAGCGCCTCATCATTACGCGACAGGATCGCCAGGCAGCGGTCACGGTTTTTCTCACGAAAATTGCTGACGCACTTGGTCGCAATATCGACATACTCTTCCGGGCGGTCGATTTTGCCTTCCATGTTTTCGTTCGGGAAAAGGTTGGGGTTGAATACCACCTGGCGAATGTCGCACAGGAAGCCAATCCGCTCCGCCCAGTAGCCGCCCAGCCCCACGCCGCAAATCAGCGGGCGATCGTCGACGTTGAGCTGCAGCATCTTGTCCACCTCTTTGAGCAGATGCTGCATATCATGCTTCGGATGGCGCGTGCTGTAGCTGATCAACCGTACATCCGGATCGATAAACTGCAGCTGCAGCACCTTCTCATGATTACCAGGACTGTTTGAGTCAAAACCGTGTAAATAGATGATCATCGTCTTCTCACCACGCTACGCCTTCCGGGAGGGTTTACAGGCTGGCTTTATGGGCCTGCCAGCGCTCATTCAGGTCTTCAAGCCGGGCGTTGACCGTCTTCCAGCGCGCCGAATCCATCAGCTCCTGACGGCTAAATGAACCTTTATGATACAATTGCGTAACACGCTCTGCATTGATCGGTGACAGGTTATCCAGCACGCTAGCGGCCCCTTTACGATTATTGCAGACCAGGATCATATCGCAACCCGCATCCAGCGACGCCTGACCGCGTTCAGCGTAGCTGCCCATGATCGCGGCGCCTTCCATCGATAAATCGTCAGAGAAGATCACCCCATTGAAGCCCAGCTCCTGACGCAGAACGGTTTTCAGCCAGTGCGGAGAGCCGCTGGCTGGGCGCGGGTCAACGTCGCTGTAAATCACGTGCGCGGGCATAATGGCATCCAGCCTGTTGTCGGTGATAAGCGACCTGAACACAGACATATCCTTGGCGCGAATTTCCGCTTCCGGGCGCGGATCGCGCGGGGTCTCTTTATGGGAATCCGCCGTCACCGCTCCGTGCCCCGGGAAGTGTTTCCCGGTGGTTTTCATCCCGGCATCGTGCATGCCGTCAATGAACCGGGTCGCCATGGCGAGCGCAATACGCGGATCGTCATGGTATGAGCGCTCGCCGATGGCAGCGCTGATATGCCCTACATCCAGCACCGGGGCGAAGCTGATGTCGATATCCATGGCAATCATTTCGCTGGCCATCAGCCAGCCGGCCTCCTGTGCCAGCGTGCCCCCCTCCTCCGTTCCGAGCAGCGCGGCAAAAGACTGGGCTGCGGGCAGGCGGGTAAAACCGTCGCGAAAACGCTGCACGCGCCCGCCTTCCTGATCGACGGCGACCACCAGATGATTGCGCGACGCGGTGCGGATCTGACGCACCAGCTCGCGCAGCTGCGCCGGATCGTGATAGTTGCGGGTAAACAGGATCAGGCCACCCACCAGCGGATGCGCCAGAATTTCACGCTCCTCCGCATCCAGCTCAAACCCTTCTACATCCAACATGACTGGACCCACATCCACCTCTCTTATCCTTTCGTTTGTAACTGACGCCAGGCATCGTCTGCCAGCGCAATAAATTGTTTGTCTCTGGACTGCCGATAGCGCATTTCAAACCAGCCCGCCATTAACATGACGACCCAGGGTCGCCAGCGTTTGACCTGACGCCTCAGCGCGTCGACGTTAATGTGTGCCACCTCGGCGTAATTCCTGATAAGCGTCTGCCGCGCGGCGTCACTCTCCGACCAGACGGCCGCCAGCTCCAGCGCCACATCGCCATCTCCGGCATACTCCCAGTCGATAAGCCTGATGCCCGCGGACGTATGGACAATATTTCCGGCATGAACATCCATATGCAGCGGCGCGAGCCGAATCGGCTGCGGCTCGCCGGTTTTACGCAACCGCCTGAGATGAGCCAGCCACGCTGGCGTGCGTCTGTCAGGCGAAGCCTGCTGCCAGTAGCGTTCAAGCAGCGGAGATAACGTGATTCGCCATCCCAGACGCGGCTGCCGGTGCAGATGATACAGCATCGCCGCAAGCTCTGACGTGTCCGGCAGCGCGCTTTTAACGTCGCCGTCCAGATAGTCGACGGCCATCCAGCCCTGATTGAAAAAACGCGGGGCAGGCACGAGATCTGACGGAAGACGTTTGAGGGCGCGAAACTGACGGCGGAAGTGGGAGGCTGGCGCGTCGGGATCGTGATGTTGCCGCAAGACCAGGCGACGCTCGCCCTGCGCGATAATGCAGCTCGCGCCGCCAAGCCCGGAGTGGGCCTGCGGCGCGATAAGACGGTACTGAGGAAAATAGCGCGTCAGAATCTCGTCACGCGTGCTGTCATTGTTGCGTAACCGCACCTTTACCTGACCAGATAATTTCGCCTGTCTGAACCAGCATCAGCTGCATCTGCAGGGCTGGTGTATTCACGTTACCGGTGGCGTTAGAGTAAAGCACATACTGGGCGCCAACGTTACGGGCGATGCCGATCGCCTTGCTGCGCGTACCCAGGCTATCCTGCGGCGACAGGCCCAGCTGCTGTTTGGCTACCGCGAGCTGCTGAGCCGAAACCAGCGTAAATTTGCCGTTGTTAGCCAGCGCGTTGCGCAGCGTTTCTGTCGCTTCACCCGCGTTCAGCGAACCGTTGGTACGGTTGTTCACGCTATCGACCAGCAGCACGCTGCCCGCCGTCACGCCCTGTGCCTGCAGCATTTTACCGACCATCGGCTGCATTGCGCCGTTCCAGTCATAATGGCGCACGCGCGGTGCGGGCTGTGACGTCTGGTCCGGGTGCTCAATCGGGCCAGGCTGTGCCGGAATGGACGGTACGGACGGCACGGTTGGCTGCGGCTGCGCGGGTTGCGTCGGCTGTTCCGTACCCGGCTTCGCCTCTTCCACAGGCGCAGGCTGTTCAGTTCGGGTCACACACCCTGCCAGAAACAGAGCAAAAGCTGTCACGAGCGCATAGCGGCTCAAGTTTTTAATCAAGGTTCACCCCTCAGAGATAAAGATAAAGTCTCACCTTATGCGCACCCAGATAGTTGGCGCTGCCATAGAGCGTTACCGACGATCGGGCCGGAATGGTGACGCTGCGCGGCGCCTCCAGCGGATGCATTTCGAGACCTCTTACGTCATACCAGAAAAAACGGTAGTGGACCGTCACGGGTTCGTGTCTTTCATTAAAGAGCGTAGAGGAGGCAGACGAGTTAATTTCACTGATGGTCAACGCGGGCTGTTGCGCCGTGATGCCCGCGGCAAGCACGGAGGATTCCATGACCAGCGTCTGTTCATCATTCACGGGGATCGCCGGACGCGAGCTGCATCCCACAATCATCATCGCCATTAGCAGCGCTGCAATACGCCCTTTACGCATATCAAAGACCTTTATGTGCCAGCATCGGCCCCAGAGGACGTCCACCCAGCAGATGCATGTGAATATGATAAACTTCCTGGCCGCCATGACGGTTGCAGTTCATGATGAGACGGTAACCGTCTTCTGCAATCCCTTCCTGCTCAGCAATTTTCGCGGCCACCGTCAGCATACGTCCTAACGCCACTTCGTGCTCGGTTTTTACGTCGTTTACAGTCGGAATCAGAATATTGGGAATGATAAGGATGTGCGTCGGGGCCTGAGGTGAAATGTCCCGGAAAGCCGTTACCAGTTCATCCTGATAGACGATATCCGACGGAATTTCGCGGCGGATAATTTTACTGAAAATCGTTTCTTCAGCCATGACCTTTTCCTTTTTTGTTTAATCTGGCGCAATGCGTCCGCTGTAAACACACTCTCTGAATGAGCGTGTGACACAATTCAAGAGTATGAGCGAGTTTCTCCTGTCCTTTCAACCTCCTCCCTCGATTTCTTTCCTGAATAGCCATCAGCTGACTGAAGAGTGACCGCTCGCGGAGCTAAACGGGCTGAAACATTATTTCAGATCGGGTCGACACATCTGTTTACAGCATTAATAGCAATGCGTATATTTCGCATTTGCATTTTCATGCGCATTTTTAACATAGAAAACGACGCCAGCCCGTCACCGCGGGACTGACGCATACCCCCTTCACCGTTCATAAGGGTTTGATCATGTCTTTTATTAATCACACCAGGGATGGGCAACATCAGCCTGTCGCAACGCCTTCGTTGCTGGCAGCCTGCATTGCTATGGCATTGATGCCAGCCGCCGCTTTCGCTGATTCAACAACCGAAGATACTGTTGTCGTAGACGGCGGTTTTGACAACACGCAGGATCCTTCCGCAAGCCAGGAGCAAGATTACAGCGTAAAAACCACCACCACCGGCACCAAACTGCTGCTGGTTCCCCGCGATATTCCGCAGTCCGTCAGCGTGATTAGCCAGCAGCGCATGGCCGATCAGAACCTGCAGTCCATCGGTCAGGTGTTAACCAATACCACGGGCGTAACGGCGCAGGTCCAGGACAGCGACCGAACCGTATTTTACTCGCGCGGATTTTTCGTCAGTAACTACGCCTATGACGACCTTCCCACCTCCATCAGCGAGGTGTGGAACTTTGGTGATACCGCTGCCGATACCGCGATTTACGACCGTATCGAAGTGGTGCGCGGCGCAACCGGCCTGATGTCCGGCACGGGCAACCCGGCGGCGTACGTCAACATGGTGCGTAAGCATGCGGACAGCAATGAATTCAAAGGGAATGTCTCGGCCAGCTACGGCAGCTGGGACAAGCAGCGCTACGTGCTGGATCTCCAGGCGCCGCTGGTGGAGTCCGGTAAGGTGCGGGGCCGCCTGATTACCGGGTATCAGGATAACGACAGCTTCGTGGATAACTATCACTACCGGAAGAAATTCCTCTACGGCGTGATGGATGCGGACGTCACCGACAGCACGACCCTCTCTGTGGGATATGAGTATCAGGAAAGCAACACCGACAGTCCGACCTGGGGTGGACTGCCGACCTGGTACAGCGACGGGAGCAAAACCCATTACGATCGTAGCCAGACCGTCGCACCTGACTGGGCCTATTCGGACAAGGACAGCACCCGCATCTTCGCTAACCTGACCCAGCGTTTCGACAACGGCTGGGAAGCGCACGTAAACGGCATGCACGCGGAGACCAACTTTGACAGCAAGCTGATGTATATGTCCGGCTATCCGGATAAAGAGACCGGCGCGGGCATGGTGGGATACGGCGGCTGGAACCGTGGCGAACGTAAACAGGATGCCGTTGACGCTTTCCTGCGCGGCGATTTCGATCTCTTTGGCCGCCTGCACGAAATGATGTTCGGCGGCAGCTTTAGCCGCCAGCGCAACCATTATGACAATACGATGCCGGATGCGCTGTACGGCATGGTTGACGTGGGTAACTTTAAGAACTGGAACGGTAACATTGCCGACCCGCAGTGGACGCCGTGGAAGCTCTACAGCCAGGACGACATCCGCCAGTCCTCAGCGTATACCTCCGCCCGCTTCTCGCTGGCCGATCCGCTGCATCTGATCCTCGGCGCGCGCTATACCAATTATAACATTCGCTATAATCCGGCTGGCTCCCCGGACACCCGTCTGGAAAGCACCAAAGATGACGTGACGCCTTACGCGGGCCTGGTCTACGACATTAATGAAGACTGGTCGACCTACGTCAGCTACACCTCCATCTTCCAGCCCCAGGACAAGCGTGAAGCCAGCGGACGCTATCTCGACCCCACCACGGGAAAAAGCTACGAAGCCGGTGTGAAGGCAGACTGGTTCAATACCCGCCTGACCACCTCGCTGGCCATATTCCGCATTGAACAGGATAACGTGGCGAGCAATACCTATACCTACATGCCGAGCGGCGAATCTATTTATGAATCGCTGGACGGCGTGGTGAGTAAAGGAATTGAGTTCGAGCTGAACGGCGCGTTAACCGATAACTGGCAGCTGACCTTCGGCGCGACCCGCTACATTGCTGAAGATAAGAACGGCAACGCGGTAAGTTCCGATCAGCCGCGCACCACCATGAAGCTGTTCACCCGTTATCAACTGCCGATGCTGCCCGCGCTGACCGTGGGTGGTGGCGTAAACTGGCAGAACAAAGTGTGGACGGATGTGGATGGCGGCCCGGCGGGACAATCCCGCGCAGAGCAAGGCAGCTACGGGCTGGTTAACCTGTTCAGCCGCTATCAGGTTACCAAAGATTTTGCCGTTCAGGCGAACGTCAACAACCTGTTCGACAAAGAGTACTACGATTACGTCGGCTCTTATGTGGTATATGGCGCGCCGCTGAACGTCTCAGTGAGCGCGAGTTACGATTTTTGAGTGACAGAAGCCAGGTGGCGCTACGCTTACCGGGCCTACTCATCACGTAGGCCGGGTAAGGCGTAGCCGCCACCCGGCACAACAAACCGCACTAATAAAAAAGGCAGCCATTCGGCTGCCTTAGTCTCCCCAGGTCACAGCTTAGCTGTTGCGGATGTACTCATCCATTTCGGTTTTCAGGTTATCGGATTTGGTACCGAAGATTGCCTGAACACCAGAACCTGCAACAACCACGCCCGCTGCGCCCAGTTTTTTCAGACCCGGCTGGTCTACTTTGGCTACGTCGGCAACGCTCACACGCAGACGAGTGATACACGCGTCCAGGTTAGTGATGTTCTCTTTACCACCGAACGCGGCAACCAGTGCTGGCGCCATTTCGCTGGTCGCACCTGCTTTGCTGTCTTCTGTTGCATCTTCACGGCCTGGGGTTTTCAGGTCCAGTGCTTTGATCAGCACGCGGAAGATGGTGTAGTAAACAACGGCATAGCACGCACCGACGATTGGGAACAGCCACAGTTTGCTGCTGTTACCAGACAGAACGATAAAGTCGATCAGGCCGTGAGAGAAGGACGTACCGTCACGCATACCCAGCAGGATACAGATTGGGAACGCCAGACCCGCCAGAATCGCGTGGATAACGTACAGGATCGGCGCAACGAACATGAAGGAGAACTCGATCGGCTCGGTGATACCGGTCAGGAACGAGGTCAACGCTGCGGAGATCATGATACCGCCCACTTTTGCACGGTTCTCTGGTTTAGCAGAGTGCCAGATTGCAATCGCAGCAGCCGGCAGACCGTACATTTTGAACAGGAAGCCACCGGACAGTTTACCTGCAGTTGGGTCGCCCGCCATGTAACGTGGGATATCGCCGTGGAATACCTGGCCTGCCGCGTTGGTGAATTCACCAATCTGCATCTGGAATGGAACGTTCCAGATATGGTGCAGACCGAATGGCACCAGGCAACGCTCGATGAAGCCGTAGATACCAAACGCCACAACCGGGTTCTGGTAAGCAGCCCACTGAGAGAAGGTCTGGATAGCGGAACCGATTGGTGGCCAGATGAAGGACAGGATCACGCCAGTGAAAATCGCTGCCAGACCAGAGATGATCGGAACGAAACGCTTGCCCGCGAAGAAGCCCAGATACTCAGGCAGCTTGATGCGATAGAAGCGGTTGAACATGTACGCTGCAATCGCACCGGAGATGATACCGCCCAGAACACCGGTGTCTGCCAGGTGTTTCGCGGCAATCTCTTCTGCCGGTAAATGCAGAACCAGCGGCGCAACCACAGCCATGGTTTTCACCATGATGCCGTAAGCTACCACTGCAGCCAGCGCAGATACGCCGTCGTTATTGGTGAAGCCCAGAGCCACACCGATCGCGAAGATCAGTGGCATGTTAGCAAAGACAGAACCGCCTGCTTCGGCCATCACGTGGGACACTACGGCTGGCAGCCAGCTGAAGTTTGCAGAACCGACACCCAGCAGGATACCTGCGATAGGCAGTACGGATACTGGCAGCATCAGCGATTTACCGACCTTTTGCAGGTTAGCAAATGCATTCTTAAACATAATTGAGAGTGCTCCTGAGTATTTGTGCTTTTTTACGCTTTCACGCATTGGCCCGGGGGGAGTACCGTGCCGTGGACAGGACATCTAAGCGCCCTTTATTTATTACACAGAGTAAAATAATTCCCTCTGAGTTTGTTTGACGGCTATCACGTTTCAGCTTAAGGCGGTCGAAAAACTTGCAATTATTTACAAAAAGCATGTCTGGATGTGTCTAAACACACCCTCACCGCCCCAAATGAGGCGGTGAACTTTACTCGCTTTGTTTATTAATTACGAGCCTAAAAAAAACAGGTGTATCAGACAGATTGCAGGCGGGCGGGGTCAATATGGAACAGCGTGGAGAAGTTTTCCGTCGTGACGCGGGCCAGCTCTTCGATGCTGACGCCCTTCAGTACGGCCATGTACTCCGCCACGTCTCGCGTCATCGCGGGCTGATTCTCTTTACCGCGATGCGGAACCGGCGCCAGATACGGAGAATCTGTCTCCACCAGGATGCGATCGAGTGGAACATAACGTGCAGCATCACGCAGCTGCTCAGCGTTACGGAACGTCACGATCCCCGAAAACGAGATATAAAAGCCCAAATCAAGCAGCTTACCCGCCGTTTCTCTGTCTTCTGTGAAACAGTGTAGTACGCCACCGCAATCCGTCACGTTTTCTTCCCGGAGGATCGCCAGGGTATCCGCACGCGCATCGCGAGTGTGGACGATAACCGGCTTGTTCAGCTCGCGGCCAATGCGAATATGGTTGCGGAAAGACTCCTGCTGGCGCGGTTTGGTTTCCGGCGTGTAAAAATAGTCCAGCCCGGTCTCGCCCATTGCCACCACGCCCTCTTCCGCTGCCAGTCGGCGCAGATCCTCAACGTCGTACGCCTCGTCCTGATTTAACGGGTGCACGCCGCAGGAGAACACCACGTTATCGCGCACGCCCACCAGCTCGCGCATCGTGCGATAACCCGGCAGCGTCGTCGCCACCGCAAGGCAGAATTTCACATCGCGGGCGGCGGCTTTTTCCAGCACGTCATCCAAGTTTTTATGCAGAGATTGATAATCCAGGCCATCAAGATGGCAGTGTGAGTCGACTAAAAACATAATGTCTCTCTCAGAGATGGGAAACCGGCGGCGTAACGCCGGGTTGCAGGTAGTGTTCAATACGCAGTAACTGGTCGGTCAGTAAAAGCTCGCGATTAAGACCCGTCACGGTTAAAAGCTGTTCACGACTGTGGCAAACTTCATGAAGCATCGCGCGCAGAATCGCCCCTGAGAGGCGGTTCGCCAGCGTATTCACCAGCGGCCACGCGTCCGGGTTGGTCAGAAGCGTAGCCCCCTGCTGGGTTTTAAGCGCATCCAACAGCAGGGAGGCCAGCCAGTGCAGACGCTCCACCACCCGATCGCTGTTAAGCGCAGGCAGTAAACTGAGCCAGTCATGGTTATCCAGCGCTGCTTCAACGGCCCGACAAAGCGCCTCACGCTCTGACCAGACGTCAGCTTGTAGCAGTGCCAGCGCCGCCGCGGGCGCACCGCTGCTCAGGCGTAACGCGGACAGCGCGCTTTCTGGTGACGTTGTCACCTCTCGCGCAAGCCAGCTCAGCGCCCACGATTCTTGAGGCACCGCCAGGTGATGAAGACGACAACGACTGCGCAACGTCGCCAGTAATCGTCCCGGATCGCGGCATGAGAGGAAGAACCACGTTTTTACCGGCGGCTCTTCCAGCGTTTTAAGCAGGGCGTTAGCCGCCGCCTCGGTGAGCAGCGTAGCGTCTTTAAGCCAGACCACTTTAGCGCCGCCCAGCCGCGCGTGTTCATACAGTTTTTCACTGACTTCACGCACGGCATCAATACCGAGCGCGCTTTTACCCTTCTCAGGCTCGAGCGTGTAGTAGTCAGGATGCGTGCCCGCCTGCATTAGCTGGCAGCCGCGGCATTTGCCACAGCTCTTGTGCCCTTCCGGCTGCTGACACATTAGAAAACGGGTGATGGCGTAAATCAGCGCATCGTCGCCCATTCCCGGCAGGGCCTGAATCAGTAACGCATGATGCCCCCGTCCCGCCTGATAGCTGCCGATCAGCTGTTCAAAGTGCGGGCGCAACCATGGATACCATTTCATGCCTGCTGCTCCTGCACCCACTGCGTCACGGTTTGCTGAATGTCACGCGTGACGTCGGCCAGGGATTGCGTTGCATCGATGGTACGAATGGAGCTGTCCTGCGCGGCCAGCTCAAGATAGCGCGCGCGGGTGCGGTTAAAGAAATCAAACGACTCTTGCTCAATGCGGTCGAGCTCGCCGCGCGCGCGGGCGCGTTTGAGACCCACTTCCGGAGTCACATCCAGATAGAGCGTCAGGTCGGGGCGAAAATCACCTAATACGGCATTGCGCAGCGTTGCCAGCATGGTCTGGTCAATACCGCGACCTCCGCCCTGATACGCCTGAGTGGACAGATCGTGACGATCGCCGATCACCCACTTGCCGTCGGCCAGGGCAGGCTTGATCACCGTCTCAACCAGCTGAACGCGTGCCGCGTAAAACATCAGCACTTCGGCTTTGTCAGTGATAATCTCGTCGCCGACGGATTTAATATCCAGCACCAGGCTGCGCAGCTTTTCAGCCAGCTGCGTGCCGCCCGGCTCGCGGGTAAATACCATGTCCGCCACGCCAAGCGCGTTGAGCGTATCCACCACCACGTTGCGGGCGGTGGTTTTACCCGCCCCTTCGAGTCCCTCAATGACGATATATTTACTGCGCATTTTTTTCCTTAAGTGCCTTCAGATAATCCTGAACAGAGCGATTGTGGCTGGCAAGGTTGGTGTTAAAGGTATGCCCCCCTTTTCCATCAGCCACAAAATAGAGATACGGTGTTTTCGCCGGATGCGCGGCGGCTTTGAGTGACGCTTCGCTCGGCGTGGCAATCGGGCCTGGCGGCAGGCCGTTAATGACGTAGGTATTATACGCCGTTGGCGTCTCGAGATCTTTCCTCGAAATCTTTCCGCTGTAGCTCTCGCCCATGCCGTAAATAACGGTAGGATCGGTTTGCAGGCGCATGCCGATGCGCAGACGGTTGATAAATACTGACGCCACGCGATCGCGCTCGGCAGCCACGGCCGTCTCTTTCTCGATGATCGAAGCCATGGTCACGAACTGGTTCCGATCGCTGTAAGGCAATCCTTCCATTCGGCCTTCCCAGGCGGCATCCACGGCGGCGACCATTTTTTTGTGCGCCCGCTTCAGGATCGCCACATCGGTCGTGCCGGCCGTGTACATCCAGGTGTCAGGCCAGAACCAGCCTTCAACCCATTCCGGATGCTCAAGCTTCAGCGCTTCAGCCACCGTCTGATAGCTATCGTCTTTTAGCGTATGCTTGATATACGGCGCATCGCGCAGCTGTTTGAGGTAATCGCTCAGGCGCATCCCTTCCACAAACCGCAGGGGGAACTGGGCCTCTTTGCCGCTTTCCAGCAGCTGAAGCATCTCTCTGACGGTCATTCCCGGCGTAAAGCGATAGGTCCCGGCCTTGAAATGTGACAGCTCCGGTTCAACGCGCAATAGCCACTGGAATACCCGTGGACGATTAATAATCCTGTCGCCATAAAGCTGTTCCCCAAGCGCCTGACGGCCGGTTCCCGCTTTCAGGGTGAAGATCGTTTCGTCTTTAATCAGGATCTTGCTGTCCGCCAGCTGGCGAACTTTCCATACGCCTGCTCCGCCAGCGACGCCCAGCACAACGATGAGGATAAGGACAAAGCGCAACATTTTTTTCATGACTATCTGGTTTGCTCACATATCGGGGCTAAAAACTGAAACAGCTCGCGCGAAGACCAGCGTTGTTGGCCATACGCACGGACCGGTACAACAGGCATCAGCGCATTGCAGATGATGACTTCATCTGCGGTCTGTAGGGCGGCTTCTCCTGCGCTAACTTCGACAACGCGAAAACCAGAGCGTGCCAGCTGAGCCAGACAAAACTGACGCATCAACCCATTTACGCCAGCCTGTTCCAGCGACGGCGTAAACACCTCTCCCCCCTGTCGCCAGAATAAATTAGCCGCACAGCATTCCGTAATGAGCCCTTCGCTGTCAAGAACCAGCGCCTCATCGGCGTCCGTCTGTTCAAGATGAGTACGAATAAGCACCTGCTCAAGGCGATTGAGATGCTTAAGCCCGGCCAGCATCGGATTTCGTCCCAGCCGTATCGGGCTCAGCGTCAGCGTGACGCCGTCTTCTCGCCAGCGCGAGTAATGTGAAGGATAAGCAGATACGGAGAGGATACGCGTGGGGCTAAGACACGATGCGGCGCTGTAACCCCGGCCACCGCTGCCGCGGCTGATGATAACCTTGAGTACGCCGCTGGGCTTCCCGGATGCGAGCTGGCACATTTCCTGGCGCAGTGCGTCCCAAAGCGTAAAGGGGATCATTAGCTTTTCACAGCCATGCTGCAGGCGTCGAATGTGCGCCTCAAGCAGGCAGACCTCGCCGTCCAGAATGCGCGCCGTCGTAAAGCAACCATCACCGAACTGTATCGCCCTGTCGCTGGCAGGCAGCGTGTCCTGCTCAAGGCCATTGATTAAAAACATGGTGGCTCCTTATGCGTGGGCGTTTAGTCTGGCAGGATGTCATGCAGCCGACAAGAAGATTAGGCTTAATAAAAAAGGCCCGGCAAGCGGACCTTTTTAAATGCTATCGGGACGTCAGGATCAGATCTTTTTGAAGATCAGAGAACCGTTGGTGCCGCCGAAGCCGAAGGAGTTACACAGGGTGTACTCCATACCGCTAACCTGACGCGCCTCGTGAGGCACGAAGTCCAGATCGCAACCTTCATCCGGGTTATCCAGGTTGATGGTTGGCGGAACAGCCTGATCGCGCAGCGCAAGGATAGAGTAGATTGACTCTACCGCACCCGCCGCACCCAACAGGTGACCGGTCATGGACTTCGTCGAGCTCACCAGAACGCGGCTGGCAGATTCGCCGAAGATAGACTTAACCGCCTGAGCTTCAGCCTTATCGCCTGCAGGCGTAGAGGTGCCGTGTGCGTTCACGTAGCCAATTTGTGCTGGGGTAATACCCGCATCACGAATCGCGTTTTCCATTGCCAGCGCGGCACCCGCACCATTCTCCGGAGGAGACGTCATGTGATACGCATCGCTGCTCATACCAAAGCCAACGACTTCAGCATAAATTTTCGCACCGCGTTTTTTCGCGTGTTCGTACTCTTCCAGTACGATCATGCCCGCCCCGTCGCCCAGCACGAAGCCGTCACGGTCTTTATCCCACGGACGGCTGGCCGCCTGCGGGTTATCATTGCGGGTAGACAGCGCACGCGCCGCACCAAAACCGCCGACGCCCAGTGGGGTACTGGCTTTTTCAGCACCGCCCGCAACCATAGCATCTGCATCGCCGTACGCGATAATGCGCGCGGCCTGGCCGATGTTATGTACGCCAGACGTACAGGCGGTCGCGATAGAAATGCTTGGCCCACGCAGGCCGAACATAATGGTCAGGTGACCCGCCACCATGTTAACAATCGTGGACGGAACGAAGAACGGGCTGATCTTACGCGGGCCGCCATTCATCAGAGATGTATGGTTTTCCTCGATCAGGCCAAGACCGCCAATCCCGGAGCCGATAGCGGCGCCGATACGGGTTGCGTTCTCTTCCGTAATCTCAAGGCCAGAATCCTGCATGGCCTGAACGCCAGCGACAATTCCATATTGAATGAAGGCATCCATCTTGCGCTGTTCTTTGCGCGAGATGATCTCTTCACAGTTAAAATCCTTTACTAAGCCAGCAAATTTCGTTGCATAGGCGCTAGTATCGAAATGGTCGATTAGGCTGATGCCGCTCTGACCGGCAAGGAGAGCTTTCCAGGTGGACTCTACGGTATTGCCGACAGGAGACAACATGCCAAGTCCGGTCACAACTACACGACGCTTAGACACGTTTGTCCTCCAGGGAGGGATAAAAAAAGAGATTCGTGGGACTAAAAAAGATAAAACTCAGGCGGTCGAATGACCGCCTGGAGATGTTCACTTACGCCTGGTGACCGTTGATGTAATCAATGGCAGCCTGAACGGTGGTGATCTTCTCAGCTTCTTCGTCCGGAATCTCAGTATCAAACTCTTCTTCCAGAGCCATTACCAGCTCAACGGTGTCAAGAGAATCTGCGCCCAGGTCTTCAACGAAGGAAGCGGAGTTCACAACTTCTTCCTGCTTAACGCCCAGCTGTTCGCCGATAATTTTCTTAACGCGTTCTTCGATAGTGCTCATACTCTTAAATTTCCTATCAAAACTCGCTTTCGCGATGGTTTTCGTAGTGTATAAAATGTTGAAAAATTTGCAACTAAATCCCGGCAGTTCTTACCACGATTTTACGTTATTTTGAGGCCATTCGCCCTAATAACGCAAATATTTTTCATCGTGATTAAACCATGTACATCCCGCCGTTGACGTGGAGGGTCTCACCAGTGATGTAACCCGCTTCGTCAGAGGCTAAAAATGCAACCGCACTGGCGATTTCTTTAGGGTCGCCAAGACGACCCGCCGGAACTGCCGCCAGCGTACCCGCACGCTGATCATCCGTCAGCGCACGCGTCATGTCCGTTTCAATAAAGCCCGGAGCAACAACGTTTACCGTAATACCGCGGGACGCAACTTCACGCGCCAGCGACTTACTGAAACCGATCAAACCCGCTTTCGCCGCAGCGTAGTTGGCCTGACCAGCATTTCCCATGGTACCAACCACAGAACCGACAGTGATAATACGACCATGACGCTTTTTCATCATAGCGCGCATTACCGCTTTTGACAGACGGAATACAGATGACAGGTTGGTTTCGATGATATCGTTCCACTCGTCGTCTTTCATTCGCATTAACAGGTTATCGCGAGTGATCCCGGCATTGTTTACCAGAATGTCCACTTCGCCAAACTCTGCGCGAATATTTTCCAGAACAGATTCGATAGATGCAGGTTCAGTCACATTCAGTACCAGACCTTTACCGTTTGCACCCAGATACTCGCTGATGGCCTGTGCGCCATTCTCGCTGGTTGCTGTACCAATCACCTTCGCGCCGCGCGCTACCAGTGTTTCAGCAATTGCACGCCCGATACCGCGGCTTGCGCCAGTGACCAGGGCGATTTTTCCTTCAAAACTCATGGTATTCCTCTTTTATTGCGAGAGTGCCGCTGACATGGCTTCCGGCTCGTTAATCGCCGAGGCTGTCAGGGTGTCAACAATACGTTTTGTCAGACCGGTGAGGACTTTACCTGGGCCGACTTCATACAGATGCTCAACGCCTTCCGCGGCCATAAACTCAACGGTTTTGGTCCACTGTACCGGGCTGTAGAGCTGGCGAACCAGCGCATCGCGGATCGCTTCCGGCGCGGTTTCGCATTTCACATCGACGTTGTTCACAACGGAAATCGTCGGTGCGTTAAACGTCATTTTTTCCAGCTCAACCGCCAGCTTCTCGGCAGCAGGCTTCATCAGTGCACAGTGGGACGGTACGCTGACCGGCAGCGGCAGCGCACGTTTAGCACCGGCTGCTTTACAGGCCGCACCCGCACGTTCAACCGCCTCTTTATGACCGGCAATAACCACCTGGCCCGGCGAGTTGAAGTTTACCGGAGAGACAACCTGACCTTCAGCAGACTCTTCACACGCTTTTGCAATGGACGCATCATCCAGACCGATAATGGCAGACATGCCGCCCGTGCCTTCCGGCACCGCTTCCTGCATAAATTTACCGCGCAGTTCCACCAGGCGTACCGCGTCAGCGAACGCGATCACACCGGCACAGACCAGGGCAGAGTATTCACCCAAGCTATGACCGGCGAGCAGGGCTGGCGCTTTACCGCCCTGCTGCTGCCAGACGCGCCACAGCGCAACGGAGGCGGTCAGCAGCGCGGGCTGCGTCTGCCAGGTTTTGTTCAGTTCTTCGGCCGGACCCTGCTGGGTCAGCGCCCATAAATCATAACCCAGTGCATCAGAAGCTTCACGGAAAGTCTCTTCAATGACCGGATAGTGAGCTGCCATTTCAGACAACATCCCAACGGTCTGAGAGCCCTGGCCCGGGAACACAAAAGCAAATTGCGTCATTTTTTATTCCTTATACTAGAAACGAACCAGCGCGGAACCCCAGGTGAACCCGCCACCGAAGGCTTCAAGCAAGACCAGCTGGCCCCGTTTGATTCGTCCATCGCGTACCGCTTCATCAAATGCGCACGGTACCGACGCCGCAGAGGTGTTGCCGTGACGATCCAGCGTCACCACAACGTTATCCATCGACATGCCCAGCTTTTTCGCGGTCGCGCTGATGATGCGCAGGTTCGCCTGATGCGGAACCAGCCAGTCAAGCGCGGAGCGCTCAAGGTTATTCGCTTCCAGCGTTTCATCAACGATGTGCGCAAGCTCAGTCACTGCCACCTTGAACACCTCGTTCCCTGCCATGGTCAGGTAGATTGAGTTGTCCGGATTCACGCGATCGGCGTTAGGCAGAGTCAACAGTTCGCCATAGCTGCCATCAGCATGCAGATGCGTAGAGATGATACCCGGCTCTTCGGACTGCCCCAGCAGCACCGCGCCCGCACCATCACCAAAAATAATGATCGTTCCACGATCGGTAGGATCGCAGGTGCGCGCCAGCACGTCAGCACCGATCACCAGCGCATATTTAACGGCACCGGATTTCACGTACTGATCGGCAACGCTCAGCGCATAGGTGAAGCCTGCACACGCGGCAGCGACGTCAAACGCCGGGCAGCCTTTAATGCCGAGCATGTTTTGCACCTGGCACGCTGCGCTTGGGAAAGCATGCGTGGCAGACGTCGTGGCAACCACGATCAGGCCAATCTGTTCTTTATCAATACCCGCCATTTCGATAGCACGCTGTGCGGCTTCGTAACCCATGGTCGACACGGTTTCGTCTGGCGCGGCAATACGACGTTCACGGATACCTGTGCGCGTGACAATCCACTCGTCAGACGTATCTACCATTTTTTCCAGATCGGCGTTGGTACGCACTTGTTTTGGCAGGTAGCTGCCGGTACCTAAAATCTTCGTATACATGTACGCTCAGTCACTTTTAGCTAATACAGATTCCAGGCGAGCGGCAATCCGCTGAGGGACTTGTCGCTGCACCGCCTGCACTGCCTGTTCAATCGCGACAGCAAATGCTCGCTGATTGGCGGCGCCATGACTCTTAATCACGATGCCGCGCAATCCTAACAGACAGGCGCCATTATACTGGTCGGGGTTGAGGTGACTGAATCGCCGCGTCAGGCTTTTTTGTAACCAACGCTTCAATAAAATTAGCCACCAGGCGCTTTTTTTGCCTTCTCCCTGAGATTTCAGCAGAGAAAGAAACATGCGCACGACCCCTTCCATGGTCTTCAACGTGACGTTTCCGGTGAAGCCATCGCACACCAGAACATCCGTTTTCCCCGTCAACAACTCATTGGCTTCGAGATAACCAATATAGTTGATGGAGGGAACCTGTTTGAGCAATTCAGCCGCTTCGCGAATGCTGTCCAGGCCTTTGGTCTCTTCTTCACCAATGTTCAGTAACGCAACACGGGGAGTGTTGATCCCGACCACCTCTTCTGCCAGCACCGATCCCATCACGGCAAACTGGGCCAGCATAGTACTATCACAGTCGACGTTAGCGCCCAAATCGAGCACTACCGTCTTGCCCTTCTGCTGATGCGGTAACACCGTCACCAGCGCCGGGCGCTCAATACCGTCAATCGGTTTGAGCAGCAATTTCGACAGCCCCATCAGCGCGCCGGTATTCCCTGCGCTGACGCAAGCCTGAGCTCGCCCTTCTTTCACCAGCTCCAGCGCTATCCGCATCGAGCTGCCACGACTATTGCGAATCGCCTGCGAGGGTCGGGCATCACTGGCAATAACTGACTGCGCAGGAATAATCTGCAGACGTGAACGTTGTTCAAAGTCAGCTTTTGCGAGTAATGGCGTGATTGTGTCGGGATTGCCGACTAAAAGAAGTGTGAGTTGCGAATTAGAATTCAGTGCCTGCAATGCTGCAGGCACTGTCACGGAAGGGCCAAAATCTCCCCCCATGACATCTAACGCCAGGGTTAGACGTGTCAAGGTATCGTCGCAGCCTGGTTCGGTAAATTCCCCGCTTGCACGGGGAAATCCTCACTAAGCCTAATCACGCTTGCGCGTGATTACTTAGTGATAACCTTGCGGCCGCGGTAGAAACCGTCAGCGGTGATGTGGTGACGCAGGTGTTTCTCACCAGAAGTCTTGTCTACAGACAGGCTGGTAACTGCAGTCAGCGCGTCATGGGAACGACGCATGCCACGTTTGGAACGGGTTGGTTTATTCTGTTGTACGGCCATGGACCTTACTCCTCAATTACTTACGCTTTAAGCTGGCTAATACGGCAAATGGGTTTGGTTTTTGCGCTTCATCAGGCAGTTCCCCAAAGACCATGTCCGCCTCGGACACTTCACAGTGTTCAGAATCATGCACCGGAACCACTGGCAAGGTGAGGATGATTTCATCTTCAACCAGAGCCAGAAGATCGATTTCACCGAATTCGTTAACCTCAATCGGCTCATACGCTTCCGGGAGTGCTTCAGCCTGTTCGTCAGAACGAACCGGACTAAAACAATACGTTGTGTGAACATGCTGTACAAACGGTTTCCCGCAACGCTGACACTCGAGCGTTACCGTCACCTTTGCATCACCGGTTAAAACGGCGAGACGCTGGTTGTCGATAGCGAACGACATGGAGCATTCTACATCACTGTCCACACTGACTACGGATTCGGCAATACGCTCGGCCTGATCGGAAGTATAGATACCTTCGTAATCGAGGCGTTTTTGAGCCGTACGAACCGGATCAAGAGTCAGGGGTAATTTTACCTTTTGCATAGGGCGCGCATATTAACTTTGTAACGTCATAGAGTCAAAGAAAAAGGCAACCAGAGCTGCCTTTTGCCAATTATTCGCACACATTGCGGCCTGTAGTTTAAAATGGCTGGCATCGATACGCTATATCTGGTGATAAAAATATGCCAAATCTCGTCCTTGCTTCCACGTCTCCCTACCGCCGAATGCTGCTGGAAAAGCTTGGGATCCCGTTTGAATGCGCCGCGCCAGAGGTGGATGAGACGCCACAGCCGGGTGAATCACCGCGTCATCTGGTGACGCGTCTTGCAAAGGAGAAAGCGCAGTCGCTGGCCACACGCTATCCTTCACATTTGATTATAGGCTCCGATCAGGTTTGCGTGCTGGACGGCGAAATCACCGGCAAGCCCCATACGGAGGAGAACGCCTGCCAGCAGCTGATGCGTGCGCGAGGCACTATCGTGACCTTTTATACCGGCCTTGCCCTCTATAACTCCGCCTCAGGCCATCTGCAAACCGAATGTGAGCCGTTCGACGTACACTTCCGCCACCTCAGCGAGCAAGAGATTATGGATTACGTGCGCCGGGAGCGGCCGCTGAACTGCGCGGGGAGCTTTAAAAGTGAAGGATTGGGAATTGCGCTGTTCGACAAGCTGGACGGTCGCGATCCGAATACGCTGGTGGGGTTACCGCTGATTGCACTCTGCCAGATGTTGCGCAGAGAAGAGTGTAATCCGCTGACGGTGTGACCTTCGCCGGGTGGCGCTGCGCTTACCCGGCCTACAAAACCGTAGGCCCATGCAAGCGCAGCGCCGCCGGGCAAAATCAGCCGCGCAAAACCTTCAGACAGCGTTTCAGTTGCTCATCCAGCGGCGCTTCAATACGGATGACTTCGCCCGTATTAGGATGGGTAAACTTCAGCGCTGCCGCATGCAGGAACAGACGCGACAGGCCCGTTCCCGCCAGCTGCTTATCAAACTCGCGGTCGCCATAGCGGTCATCAAAGGCGATGGGGTGCCCTGCAAACTGCGTATGCACGCGGATCTGGTGGGTACGGCCGGTCACCGGGCTGCAGCGCACCAGCGTGGCAAACTCGTAGCGTTCTTCAACTTTGAAACGCGTCTCAGACGGTTTCCCTTCCTGGCTCACCCGGACGATACGCTCACCGCTTTGCAGAATGTTCTTCAGCAGCGGCGCCTGTACCACTTTTACATGAGACTGCCACTGGCCGCGCACCAGCGCCAGGTAGTCTTTCTGCATGCCTTTCTCGCGCAGCTGTTCATGCAGAGAGCGCAGCGCGGAACGCTTTTTCGCCACCAGCAGCACGCCGGAGGTATCGCGATCGAGACGGTGAACCAGTTCGAGGAAACGCGCTTCCGGGCGCAGGGCTCGCAGCCCTTCAATCACGCCGAAGCTCAGACCGCTACCGCCATGAACAGCCGTTCCTGACGGTTTATTCAGCACCAGAATGTGGTCATCCTCATAGAGGATGACATCGCTCAGGGCGGCGACTTTCTGTAGCTTCGGCGAAACGGTCTCTTCTTCACGCTCCGCAACGCGCACCGGCGGAATACGCACTTCATCGCCCGCCTCGAGTTTGTACTCGGGCTTCACGCGTTTTTTGTTAACCCGCACCTCGCCCTTACGCAGGATGCGGTAAATCATGCTCTTCGGTACCCCTTTCAGTTGGGTACGCAAAAAGTTGTCGATACGTTGCCCCGCGTCATCTTCGGCGATAGCAACCATTTTTACGGCTGGAGTCTCTGTTTTCATGGTTGGCGATTCTAAATATCGTCAGCCATTAGCGCCACTCATTTTTCTATGCTTATATTTACTTTTATCCGGGCACTCTTCCGTTTTGCGCAATCGATTTGGTGGTTATTAAACCAATCACCACCTTGAAGTGAAGAAACTGTGAGTAACCGGGTGATAATTGGTAAAAGTCATCTTGCTATAACCCGGCGAGCAGTGGAATAATGAAGCCGTTTTCCGTGTTAAATCCTGGTTACGTAAGGATGTCGACGGAATGACCAATTTTGCCTGACCGATCATCCACGCAGCAATGGCGTAAGACGTATTGATCTTTCAGGCAGTTAGCGGGCTGCGGGTTGCAGTACTTCCCGGTATAAGGATTGTTCTCTGGAGAGTTCTACCCAGGCAATTCCCCTGATAATTGCGCTGTGTTTCCGTATGAAATACAGGCAACCGACACTCTGCGCCTCTTAAGCGAGCGACAACCGTGAGGTTGGCGACGTGAACAGACACGAGGCCATCGGTTCATACCCCGGAAAGCGTCACCTTGCCCGCAGCTTTGTCGTCAATGTAAGAATAACGAGTAAGTTACGATGAAAAGAATGTTAATCAACGCAACTCAGCAAGAAGAGTTGCGTGTCGCCCTTGTGGATGGGCAGCGCCTGTACGATCTGGATATCGAAAGTCCTGGACACGAACAGAAAAAAGCGAACATTTACAAAGGTAAAATCACCCGCATTGAACCAAGCCTTGAAGCTGCATTTGTCGATTACGGTGCTGAGCGTCATGGTTTCCTCCCTCTGAAAGAAATCTCCCGCGAATATTTCCCTGCAAACTACAACGCCCATGGCCGCCCAAACATCAAAGATGTGCTGCGCGAAGGTCAGGAAGTTATCGTTCAGATTGATAAAGAAGAGCGTGGCAACAAAGGTGCCGCACTGACTACCTTTATCAGCCTGGCAGGGAGCTATCTGGTGCTGATGCCTAACAACCCGCGTGCGGGTGGCATATCTCGCCGTATCGAAGGGGATGACCGTACCGAGCTGAAGGAAGCGCTGGCAAGCCTTGAGCTGCCGGACGGCATGGGGCTTATCGTGCGTACCGCAGGCGTTGGCAAATCAGCCGAAGCGCTGCAGTGGGACCTGAGCTTCCGTCTGAAGCACTGGGAAGCTATCCAGAAAGCTGCAGAAAGCCGCCCTGCTCCGTTCCTGATCCACCAGGAAAGCAACGTGATCGTGCGTGCCTTCCGTGACTACCTGCGTCAGGACATCGGCGAGATTCTGATCGACAACCCGAAAGTGCTTGAGCTGGCTCGCCAGCACATTGCCGCGCTGGGTCGTCCGGATTTCACCAGCAAAATTAAACTGTACACCGGTGAAATCCCGCTGTTCAGCCACTACCAGATCGAATCCCAGATTGAGTCCGCCTTCCAGCGTGAAGTGCGCCTGCCTTCCGGCGGCTCTATCGTTATCGACTCCACTGAAGCACTGACCGCTATCGACATCAACTCCGCTCGCGCCACACGCGGCGGTGACATCGAAGAGACGGCCTTCAATACCAACCTCGAAGCCGCTGATGAAATCGCCCGCCAGCTCCGCCTGCGCGATCTGGGTGGTCTGATTGTTATCGACTTCATCGACATGACCCCTGTTCGCCACCAGCGTGCGGTTGAAAACCGCCTGCGTGAAGCGGTGCGTCAGGATCGCGCGCGTATCCAGATTAGCCATATCTCCCGCTTTGGCCTGCTGGAAATGTCCCGTCAGCGTCTGAGCCCGTCGCTGGGTGAGTCCAGCCATCACGTTTGTCCGCGCTGTTCCGGCACCGGTACCGTGCGCGATAACGAATCTCTGTCTCTCTCCATCCTGCGTCTGATTGAAGAAGAAGCGCTGAAGGAGAATACCAAAGAGGTTCACGCGATTGTTCCTGTGCCGATTGCCTCCTACCTGCTGAACGAAAAACGTGCAGCGGTCAGCGCCATTGAGGCACGTCAGGGCGGCGTTCGCTGCATCATCGTGCCAAACGATCAGATGGAAACCCCGCACTATCACGTGCTGCGCGTCCGTAAAGGCGAAGAGACGTCCACGCTCAGCTACCTGCTGCCGAAGCTGCATGAAGAAGAGATGGCCCTGCCTTCCGATGAAGAGCCAGCCGAGCGCAAACTGCCAGAGCAGCCTGCGTTAGCGACCTTCATCATGCCTGAAGCACCGCCGGAAGCGGCACTGGAAAAACCTGCGGCCAAGCCTGCGGCACAAAAACCAGAAGCCGCAGTGGCAAAAGCCCAGCCGACAGAACAGCCGGGTCTGCTGAGCCGCTTCTTTGGCGCGCTGAAGAAGATGTTTGCTGGCGAAGAAGAGGTTCAGCCAGAGCAGCCGAAAGAAGAGCCAAAAGCGGCCAAGCCAGAGCGTCAGCAGGACCGTCGTAAGCGTCAGAACAACCGCCGCGATCGTAACGACCGCAGCGACCGTAATGAGCGCAATGACCGTCGTGACAACCGTGACAATCGCTCTGAGAATGGCGAAGGCCGCGAGCAGCGCGAAGACAACCGTCGCAACCGTCGCGAGAAACAGCAGCAGAATGTTGAAGATCGTGAAATTCGCCAGCAGGCGGGCGATGAGTCTGAGAAGAGCAAACAGCGTGACGACCAGCAGCCGCGCCGTGAACGCAACCGTCGCCGTAACGACGAGAAGCGTCAGGCACAGCAGGAAGTCAAAAACCTGAACCGCGAAGAGCCTGTTGAACAGCAGGACGGCGAGCAGGAAGAACGTACTCAGGTTATGCCGCGCCGCAAGCAGCGCCAGCTTGCTCAGAAAGTTCGCTTCGCCTCAGAAGCAGCCGAAGAGTCAACCCTTGTCGCGGTTGAATCCAGCGAGAGCACAACCGGTACGCAGGTGGCGAAAGTTGACCTGCCTGCGGTCGTTGAAAACAGCGCAGAGCAGGATGACAACGGTGAAAACCGTGATAACGCCGGCATGCCGCGCCGTTCACGCCGTTCCCCACGTCATCTGCGCGTCAGCGGCCAGCGCCGTCGTCGCTATCGTGACGAGCGTTACCCGACTCAGTCTCCAATGCCGCTGACCATCGCCTGTGCTTCGCCAGAGATGGCCTCCGGTAAAGTCTGGATCCGCTACCCGGTAGCGCGCCCGGAGCAGGTTGTAGATGAACAGCCTGTAGCCGAAGAGGTGATTGCCCCTGTCGCCGCGGTTGAAGAAGTGGTGGCAGAAGCGGCAACCGTGGTTGAACCTCAGGTTGTTGAAGCTGAAGCACCGCAGCCGGTGGATGTCGAAACCGCTCATCCGGAAGTGATTGCCGCGCCGGTTGAAGCCGCTCCGCAGCTTATCGCTGAAGAAGATGTCGCGGTAGCTGAAGAAATTGCTGCAGAGGCTGAACCTGTTGCCGCAGTGGAAGAGGCCGCTGAAACCGTCGTCGAAGCGGTACCTGAAGAAGTCGCTCAGGACGTTGAGATTGAGGTTGAACCGGTTGTTGAAGAACCGAAAGCGCCAGAAGTGAAGCCTGAACCGGTTGTTTCTGCACCGGCCGCTGCCCACGTGGCGACAGCGCCAATGACGCGCGCTCCGGCGCCGGATTACGTGCCTGAAGCCCCGCGTCACAGCGACTGGGTGCGCCCGGCCTTCACCTTCGACGGTAAAGGCGCTGCAGGCGGCCACAGTGCAACGCATCAGGCAACTGCACCGGCAACCCGTCCGCAGTCCGTCGAATAACGACGCTGAAAGTAAAAAGCCGACCTTCGGGTCGGCTTTTTTTATGGCTGCTGCACGGGCGTTCTCATCCCGGTGACCTCCGGCATGACCTGCCGCATCAGCTCAAGAAAACGCCGCAAGCGTGCCGGATAATAGCGTGACCAGGGATACACCAGGTGCACCGGTAGCGCCGCCGGCTGCCACTCCGGCAGCAAATGTACCAGCCGCCCTTCCCGAATATCCTCCTGTACCGTCCAGCTGGAGACTACCGCCACGCCAAGGCCGGTGAGCGCCGTATTGCGTGCAACATACAGGCTGTCGGTGCTGAGGCGTGGGGTAATCGCCACTCGCGCGGCGTCAGGAGTTGCATCGTGAAAAAGCTCTACGTGGCGCTGGTAGAATGAGCTGATCGCAATCCAGGGAAGCTGTTGCAAATCTTCCGGCGTATTCACCGCCGGGAAGCGGGCCAGCAGTGCCGGAGACGCCACCACCGAGCGCGGCACTTCGGCCAGCAGCACGGACACGGTTGCCGGATCGACTTCCATGCCCACCCGAATGGCGCAGTCGAGGTTATCCCCCAGGAAATCCGCCGACCGATCGTTGAGCATCCACTCAATCGAAAGCTGCGGATAGCGTTGCAAAAATTCGGTTACGGGTTTCAGCAGCTGATCCTGACCAAACGCGTGGGGTGCCCGCACCCGCAGCACGCCTACAGGCTCATCCTCCGTCTGCCCCACCTCATCTTCCAGCGCCAGCCAGCTGTCAATCACCCGACGGGCGTGCTGATAGCAGCGCTCGCCGTCATCCGTCAGCCGCGTCGTGTGGGTGGTGCGCAACATCAGGCGCACGCCCAGCATGGTCTCCAGCGACTGCAACCGTCTGCTTACCGTTGCCTGGGTTGTGGCCAGCTGCCGTGCCGCCGCAGAGAGGGAACCGGCCTCGACAATACGGACAAACGTCCGCATTAACTCAACCCTGTCTATACGCTCAACTCTTTTCATCGCATTTTCATCTATACGCTCAACGTATAAGCGTTTTACCACCGGGCCCGCTACCGTCGCAAGGCGTCCTGATAAAAAATAGCCTCACACGACGAATGAGGAACATCTTATGAACACAACAACCGCCGCCCATGCCGTGAGCCGCTGGGTCATCTTCATGCTGGCAATCGGGGCTGGCTTCAGCGTGGCATCTATCTATTATGCCCAGCCTCTGCTGCCGCTGATGGGCGCAGACCTTCACCTGAGTATCGAAGGCATGGGCATGGTCCCAACGCTCACCCAGGCGGGATATGCCCTGGGCATCCTGTTCCTGCTGCCGCTTGGCGATCGCCACGACCGCAGAACGTTAATTCTGATAAAGAGCGCGGCGCTGGCGCTGTTCCTTCTTGGCTGTAGCCTGACCGGACAGATCCACTCTCTGCTGCTGGCAAGCCTGCTCATCGGCATGGCCGCCACCATGGCACAGGATATCGTCCCTGCGGCGGCCATTCTTGCGCCGGAAGGTAAACAGGGCAAAACCGTGGGCACGGTAATGACCGGTCTGCTGATGGGGATCTTATTATCAAGAACCGTGAGCGGCGTGGTGGGCGAAGCGTTTGGCTGGCGCGTCATGTACCAACTGGCGGCGGCAAGCATTGCGTTCATCGGCGTGGTGATGTGGTTCGTACTTCCCCGTTTTGCGATTCACTCCACGCTGAGCTACCCCGCGCTGATGCGCTCCATGGAACATCTGTGGCGTCGTTATCCGGCGCTGCGCCGCGCGGCGCTGGCCCAGGGTTTCCTGTCGATTGCCTTTAGCGCCTTCTGGTCAACGCTTGCGGTCATGCTGCTGGAACGCTATCACCTTGGCAGTGCCGTCGCGGGAGGTTTTGGGATTGCCGGTGCCGCCGGTGCGCTAGCCGCGCCGCTGGCAGGCGGGTTAGCAGACAGGCTGGGCGCAGGAAAAGTCACGCAGCTTGGTGCAGTCCTGGTAACCGTCTCTTTCGCCCTGATGTTCCTGATGCCCGCGCTGAGCGTTCATGGACAGCTGATGCTGATCGCCCTCTCCGCCGTCGGGTTCGACCTGGGCCTGCAGTCCAGCCTGGTCGCCCACCAGAACCTGGTGTACAGCCTTGAACCGCAGGCGCGTGGACGTCTCAACGCCCTGCTCTTTACGGTGGTCTTTATCGGAATGGCGCTGGGTTCCGCGTTGGGCAGCCATATCTACTCGCTGGCGGGCTGGACGGGTGTGGTCGCGCTGGCGACCGTCTGCGGTGCCATTGCGCTGGCAATCCGTCTGATTGAAAGCGCCCGTGTCGCTTCCGCATCAGCAGACGTTGCATAAAAAAATGCCCAATCCAGACGGATTGGGCAGTAAAACATGCCCAGTTTCAAGACATGCTCTAAGAGGTCAAGATGTTATTTGTTCAGCTGGAACAGAGACATGCCCTGCATATCGCTAAACGCTTTATAAGACGCCTGCAAGGCCGCCTGCTGCATGGTGTAAGAGGAAATTGCCGCATTCCAGTCAACGTCCACAAGGTCGCTCATTTGTTTGGTCTGAGAGAGTGACCGGTCGCTACTCAACGTGTTCAGTTTATCCAGCTCGTTCAGCTTCGTACCCAAGTCTGCCCGTACGGTTAATACATTATCAAGCGAGTTACGCAACCCCCGGTTCGCAGCATCAATAGCAGCATTCTCCTGATCGACCTTTGCTTGATCGTCTCCGACGGGCGTATTCAACGAGGTGATAGCGTTATCCAGTATCTTGAACAAATTCTTTTCCGGTGTTCCACCACCCGGCTCCGGCGTTGCATTGCTGGTAAACGTGGCGAAAACCTCTGTGCCAGTGTGGCTGATCTGCATATTTCGCGCAGAATCCACCTGTTGATTAACCGGAGTAGAACCACCGATATAATTGCCGCTGGTTTGGTCAAAAGGGGCATTCTCCGTCTTATAGCCTGCGAAGATATATCGTCCATTACCGTCAGTGCTGTTGGCGAGGTTCATCAGCTGATCCCGGATGCCTTGCAGGTCCGTCGCCAGAGATGCCCGATCGCTGTCACTTAATGTCCCATTCCTCGCATAGACGACTTTTTCCTGAGCGCTCTGAATGGCCGTCGTAACCTGTGAAAGGACACTCTCCTCAAGCGATACTTTCTGCGTGGCAAAGGTGCGAGCAAGATCGAATTGACTATTCTGCGCCTGAGCCTGAGACAGAACAATGGCCTGCGACGCGGCGATAGGATCGTCCGACGGACGATTGACGCGCTTACCGGTAGTCATCTGCTCACCGTAACTCAGCCATTTGCTCTGGGAATCGGTGATCCCCCGCATATTCTGGTCGTACATCATCTGGGTGCTAATACGCATTGTTCACCTCAACCTTAGCGAATATTGATAATTGCGTCGAAGAGCGTGCTAGCAGTTTGTAACACCTGCGCGTTCGCAAGGTAATACTGCTGATAACGCTGCAAATTGCCATACTCTTCGTCAAGGTTTACCCCTGAGATGGACTGCTGTTGCTTGGTTAACTGCGTTTCCACGTTGGCTTTGGTTTCACTGCTTACTTTCAATGAGGCGGTTGTGCTTCCGACGGTACTGACCAGCGAGGCATACGCATCATTGAAGGTTTTATTCCCACCCACTACTTTCGCGTTTTGCAGATCAAGCAGTTTTTGGCCGTTACGGTTATCACTTTCGCCGTCGTTCTGCACAGAGGCCATGGCCAGTTTAGACTCGTCGCTGATCGCCAAATCCATGTTCATGATGACATCGGAAACCGGCTTCACGATAAAGCTGTCTTTGGCGTTTGCCGAACCGCTTACGTTGACGCTGAGGCCATCAAACGACAGATTGCCGCTGGCATCCGGGCTCATCGTAAAGCTGGTCTTGTCCGAGGAACGGGTGATGGTCCAGTCGGTACCGTTAAACTGCAGCTTATAGTCCGTTGCCTGAACCTGTTTGCTGTCCGCCACGGAAGCCGTGACAACGGCAGAACCGCCGTTCTTGCTGTTGGAAAGCACCGCCGGCGAACCAAAGTCGAACAGTTTACCGCCCGCGTCGCCGTTCGCATCAAAGCCGGCTTCATGCTGCGTGTTCATCGCGTCAGCAAAGGCCAGCGCCATCTGGTTCAGGGTATTACGGGCCTTATCCAGATCTTCAGAGCGGAACGTCATTAACCCACCTAACGAGCCGGTAGTGACCATCTTCTCAGGGATCTCGACACTTCCCGCCACGTCATCAACATAGGCGATAGTGGTACGGGACGGATCCGCGCTGGACTTCACGGCCGCCAGCTGGTTAGCTTTGCTGCCCTGCACCAGGCTGTAACCGTTGCCGAAAGAGATGTTGTACGTACCGCTATCCTGAACGGAGACTTCCACACCCACGATTTTGTTCAGCTCGGTAACAAGCTGATCGCGCTGATCGAGCAGATCGTTCGGCGATGCGCCCGCACCGACGCCGGTCAGACGGGAAATCTGATCGTTCAGATTGGCAATCTGCTTCGCATAGTTATTGATCTGATCGACGCTGGAAGAAATCGCGGTATTCACCTGCGAATCCTGGTCACGCAGATACTGATCGTTGGTTTTGAACTGATTGACCAGGCCGTCCGCTTTACCCAGCACCGTCTGGCGTGCAGCCGGATCTTCAGCGTTGCTCACCAGGGTTTGCAGGCTTTTGAAGAAGTCCTGCAGGGTGGTGGAGAGCGAGTTGGTGGTATCGGAGAGCACGTCGTCAATTTTTGACATCTGCTGATAGCGCGTCGTCAGGCCGCTGCTCTGCGTCTGCGCGGCGCGCAGCTGGTTGGTAATGAAGGCGTCATACTCACGCTGGACACCGGAGACATACACCCCGTTACCCACCCAGCCACCGCGGGTCAGCGTGCTGTTAGAAGCGCCCAGCACCGTGGTCTGGCGGGTGTAACCTGCCACGTTATAGCTTGAAATATTATTACTGACGGTATTGAGTGCCGACTGCGCAGCACTGAGGCCACTCATGGCGCTGTTAATCAAACTGGACATGGGGGTTCCTTTTATACGTTCAGACACGAGTCCTGATGAAGGTTATCGGCAACCTCCACCGGGACTTGAGAACTTTCAGAACAGATTTTCAATATCTGTGCTATAGGCTTTGCTGACCTTCTCGCCCATCGATTTCAGCTGCTGGATCATGCTGGTGAGCTTGCGGGCATAGTTCGGGTCAGTTGCGTAGCCCGCGTTTTGCAGCGCCTGAGCGCCCTGCTCCGCCGTCGCCGCCTGCGTCACGGCGGTATAGCGCGGATTTCGGCTCAGCAGGCCAACATAATCGGACAAGGCTTCCAGATACGAGCTGTAGACGCGGAATTTGGCTTTCACCTTCACCGCCGCGCCGTTCTCGTATTCGGTGGTGGTGATCTCCGTTGTCGGCCCCTTCCAGCTGGAGGTAGCCTTCACGCCGAAGATGTTGAAGCTCGGGTCACCGTTTTCCTTGCGGATCTGGCGCTGCCCCCAGCCTGACTCTAGCGCGGCCTGGGCCAGAATCAGGTGATGGGGCACGCCGCTCTGTTCGCTGGCAAGGCGCGCAGGCAGAGAAAGCTGCGCCAGGAAGTCTTTGCTGTCACCCGAGAGCGGCTCATCGCCGCTGCCCGTGGCTTTTGGCATGGCTTTACGCACCAGCTGCGTCAGGGCCTGGTTCTGATAACTGGTCACCGTTTCCAGGTCGAACTTCATCGGCACCTGCTGCGGCTGCTCCTGAGGCTGAATGCCCTGCGCCGCTTCGGTCTGTTTGACAATCATGTCAGCCAGACCGAGGCCTTTACCGGCGGTCATCTGCTGCGCAATCTGCTGGTCATACATGCTGGTGTAGAGACGCGTTGAATCGCTGCTGAACATCCCGTCTTTCGGCAGGGTTTCGCGCATGCTCTTCAGCATCATCTGTACAAACATCCCTTCCACCTGGCGGGCGACCGGGCGGATATTCGCCGCCGGGTCTTTTCCTGCTTTGGTTTTCAGTTCGTTGAGCGACTGGGCGTCCCAGGCTGCACTGGTCAACAGTTTGCTATCGGTCAGCATTAGATGATTTCCAGTTTGGCGCGCAGGCAGCCCGCGCTTTGCATCGATTGCAGGATGGACATCAGATCCATCGGCGTTGCTCCCAGGGCGTTCAGGGCACGCACCACGCTGTTCAGGTTGGCGCTGGAGCGCACGCTCTGCAGTGACCCGCCGCTCTGGCGCAGATCGATCTGCGTTTGTGGGGTTACCACCGTCTGCCCCCCACCAAATGGGGTATTCGGCTGGCTCACGTTCGCGGAGCGGTTTACCGTCACGGAGAGGTTCCCCTGCGCCACGGCGCAGCTGTCGAGCGACACTTCCCGATTCATTACCACCGAGCCGGTACGGGAGTTGATGATCACCTTCGCATCCTGAACCGGAACGTTCACTTCCATATTCTGGATATCCGCCAGCATGCGCACCTGATTGCTGCTGCCGGTTGAGGTGCGGATCTGCACGGTGCGCGCATCAAGTGCCGTCGCATTACCGTAGCCGCGGCTGCGGTTGATGGTATCGGCAATCTGCTGCGCCATCGTGAAGTCTTCATTATTCAGCTGGAGATTGATGGTATTGCCCGTACCAAACTGGGTCGGCAGTTCGCGCTCAATGATCGCTCCGTTGGTAATTCGTCCACCGTTGAGCTGGTTCACCTGCACGCTGCTTCCGCCTGCGGATGCCCCCGCACCGCCGACCAGAATATTCCCCTGCGCCAGGGCATAGACCTGGCTGTCGACGCCCTTCAGCGGGGTCATCAGCAGCGTACCGCCGCGCAGGCTTTTGGCGTTACCCATTGAAGAGACCACCACGTCAATGGTCTGCCCCTGACGCGCAAACGCCGGGTAGGACGCGGTAACCATGACCGCCGCCACGTTTTTCAGCTGCATGTTGGTTCCCGCCGGCACGGTAATGCCGAGCTGGGAAAGCATGTTGTTCAGGCTTTGGGTGGTGAATGGCGTCTGGGTTGTCTGGTCACCCGTACCGTCCAGCCCTACCACCAGGCCGTAGCCAATCAGGGAGTTTTCGCGCACGCCCTGAACGCTGGTGAGATCGCGAATACGGTCAGCCTGGGCAAACGTTGCCACCAGCGCGAGCGCCACGGCGAAGATCGATTTAAACATGGGTCACCTCGCTTACATCGGCGATAAGTTAAGGAAGAAGCGCTGCAGCCAACCCATATTTTGCGCTTCATTGATATAGCCGTTACCGACGTACTCAATGCGCGCATCCGCCACCTGGGTGGACGGAACGGTGTTGGTGCCGCTGATGGTGCGAGGGTTAACCACGCCCGAGAAGCGAATGAACTCAGTGCCCTGGTTAATGGCGATCTGTTTTTCACCCACAACGTGCAGGTTGCCGTTAACCAGCACCTGGTCAACCGTCACCGTCAGCGTGCCGCTGAAGGTGTTGCTGGCGTTCGCACCGCCTTTACCGTTAAAGGTATTGCCGCCAGAGGCATCGACATCTGCTCGCGCGTTGCCGAACAGTCCCTGCAGGTAGCGCGGGACGGTATCGAAGCCAAAATTCGTTTTGCCATCGCGGCTGGCGTTCGCCGACGAGCTCTTGCTCGCGCTGACGTTTTCCTGCAGCACAATGGTCAATGTATCGCCGACATTACGCGGGCGGCGATCTTCAAACAGCGGCTGATAGCCGTAATTAATCGGCTGCGCGGTCTGGAAAATGGAGCCGTTTACCACTGGCGCGGGGCCAGGAACGGGTTGGGCAGTCGTCGCACCCTGGACCAATGGTTTAGACGGAATCAAAGCACACCCGCTGAGGGTGACGGCCAGAACAGTCAGTATCGGATAACGAAACGCCGCGTTTTTTTGCATTGCCTTCATCTTCGAAAACAGGGAGCCGGCGCGGCGTTTACCGCACCGGACTGCACCTTAGAGTTGCGTCAGCTTCTGCAGCATCTGGTCGGTCGTCGACACTGCTTTACTGTTAATTTCATACGCGCGCTGGACCTGGATCATATTCACCAGCTCTTCCGCCACGTTCACGTTGGAGGTTTCTACATAGCCCTGGTACAGCAGGCCCGCGCCGTTCAGGCCCGGGGTGCTCTCATTTGGCGTACCGGAGGATTGCGTTTCGGTATAGAGGTTCTCACCAATGCTTTCCAGACCGGTATCGTTCATGAAGGTCGTCAGGTTAAGCTGTCCAACCTGAACCGGCGCGGCCTGCCCCTGCTGGGTTACGCTCACCACGCCGTCACGTCCGATGGTGATGCTCAGGGCGTTCGCCGGGATGGTGATCGCAGGCTGCACCTGGAAACCGCCCGCGGTGACCAGCTGGCCGTTCTGATCGACCTGGAACGAGCCGTCGCGGGTATAGGCAGAGGTTCCGTCAGGCAGCTGCACCTGGAAGAAACCCTGGCCTTTGATTGCCACGTCTTTGCTGTTGTTGGTCTGAGACAGGTTGCCCTGGCTGTGCAGACGCTCGGTCGCCACCGGGCGAACGCCGGTACCGATCTGCAGGCCGGAAGGCAGCGTCGTCTGTTCAGAAGACTGTGCGCCCGGCTGGCGGATGGTTTGATAAAGCAAATCTTCGAAAACGGCACGCTGACGCTTGAAACCATTGGTGCTCACGTTTGCCAGGTTGTTGGCAATCACGTCCATATTGGTTTGCTGGGCGTCCAGGCCAGTTTTCGCGATCCATAAAGAACTGATCATAAGGAGTCCTGTTAACTCATAGCCAGAAGTTGGTTAGCCTTGCCCGCGTTTTCATCCACGCTGCTGATGATCTTCATCTGCATTTCAAAACGGCGGGCGCTGGCGATCATGTCGGTCATGGCTTCGACCGGCTTGACGTTACTGCCTTCGAGAACGCCGGACATCACGCGGATGCTCGGGTCGGGCTGTAACGTGGCGCCCCGCGTCGCCTGAGCCGCCTGGGTCAGGCGGAACATGCCGTCGTCGCCACGCTGCACGTCTTTGGCTTCCGCTTTAACCAGCTTCAGACGGCCAACTGGCGCAACGGTATTGGCCGGATCGCCCGGGTTCAGCGCCGAGATAGTGCCGTCCGCGGCGATGGTCAGCTCAGAGCCTTCCGGCACGGTCAGCGGACCCGCTTCCCCCATTACCGGATGCCCCTGAATCGTCAGCTGGCCCGTCGCGCTCACCTGAATATTCCCGTTACGGGTATAGCCTTCGCTACCGTCCGCCGTTTGCACCGCCAGCCAGCCGTCCTGCTGCAGGGCAACGTCCAGCGGGCGTGAGGTGTAGTCCATCTGCCCAGGCGTCATATCTGCGCCTGGGGTCGATGCCGTCACCAGCGTACGGGTCGGCAGGGAAAGCCCTTCCACCGGCACCGCGCGCAGCGCATTAAGCTGAGCGCGAAAGCCCGGCGTCGAGGCGTTTGCCAGGTTGCTGGCGGTAACGGCCTGCTGGTTGAGCGTCTGACTTGCCGCGCCCATCGCGGTATATATAGCGTGATCCATTGCGCTTTCCCGTTAGCCGCTTAACGCAGGTTAACCAGCGTGTTGAGGATCTGGTCCTGGGTTTTGATGGTCTGCGCGTTCGACTGATAGTTACGCTGCGCGACAATCATGTTCACCAGTTCTTTACTCAGATCCACGTTCGAGGCTTCCAGCGCGCCGTTGGTCAGCGTACCGAAGTTGCCGCTTCCCGCCGTGCCCAGCAGCGCCACGCCGGAGGACTGGGTAGCCGACCAGACGTTATCGCCTTCCGACTTCAGGCCTTCGTTGTTGGCGAAGTTTGCCAGCACGATCTGACCCAGCACCTGAGTCTGTTCGTTGGAATAGTTCCCGACTACGGTGCCGTCATCGTTAATCTGATAGCTCACCAGGTCGCCCGGCTTGAAGCCGTTCTGGCTGGTCGCCACGATATTGTTCGCACCGGTGTTCTGCTGCATGGAGTTAGCAAAACTCATGGCGAAGGTTGCTGGCGTCGCACCCGGGATGGTCCCGGTAGTGATGTTGATGTTTCCACCGCCGGTCAACGTACCGTTATTATCAAAGGTCAGCGTGGTGGCCAGTGCCGCAGTGCTGCCTGCCACGCTGCCGTCCTGGGCATAGACTTTCCAGGAGTTGGCCGGGGTCGCATCCTTGACGTAAAACAGGTTCATGTTGTGCGCATTACCCTGGCTGTCAAAGACGGTGACGGTGCCTTTTTTGTTGTAGGTATCCGGGTTAGCCGGATCAAAGGCGGTGGTCGGTGCGGTATCGGTGGAGTTGAGGTTAATCTGCTGGGATGCCGTGGTGGTGGACTTCGCCGCCATCAGCGTGGTCGGGATATTGATCGCCTGCGGGTTCGCACCGGTCTGAACCGTTGACGGCGTCCCGGCCACCGGATAACCGGTTAATTGCATCCCCTGCATGTTTACCAGGTTACGGTTTTCGTCCAGCTTGAACTGGCCGTTACGGCTGTAAAACACCGAGCCGTTTGCATCGACCATACGGAAGAAACCGTTCTGGCTGATGGCAACGTCCAGGCCGCGCCCGGTGTTGGTGGTGGTGCCGTCGGTAAAGTCCTGAGTGATGCCCGCAACCTTCACGCCCAGGCCCACTTTGGAACCGGCAAACATGTCTGCAAAGGAAGCAGAACCGGATTTAAAACCATAGGTCGCGGAGTTGGCGATGTTGTTGCCAATGACGTCCAGGTTGGTGGCCGCAGCATTCAGGCCGCTGACCGCTTGAGAAAAGGCCATGACTTACTCCTGATAAGTGTTAAGGCTTAGATAATCTGCCGAACTTCGTCGAGCGTGGTGGAACCCGAGGTTCCCAAATCCAGTTTGTTGCCGTCGCTTCCTTTGATTACGCCCTGAACCAGCGCGAACTGCAGCGGCTGCGCCACCAGCTGGGTTGTCCCATTGCTGGCGCTGATGGCCACCTTGTAGGAACCGTTTGGTGCTTTCGTGCCGTCGGTCAGGCTGCCATCCCAGGTAAAGGTATGAACGCCCGCCTTCAGCTCGCCGATGTCGATGGTGCGAACCACGGCGCCGGTCGAGTCGGTGATCGTCGCGGTCACTTTGTCAGCGGCCTGCTGCAGTTCAACGCCAAACGGCGTGGTGGTCGTTGTGGTGTTGCCTTCGGTGGTGCTGGTACCCGCCAGAATCGTGGTGCCCGGGATCATCACCCCGTGGCCAATCAGGCTGGCTGCCTGCAGAGACTGGGCGCTGTCGATCTGGCCGGAGACGGAACCGAGGGTGGTGTTGAGCTTCTCAATGCCGCTGACGGTACTGATCTGCGCAAGCTGCGTGGTCAGTTCGTTGTTCTGCATTGGGTTGGTTGGATCCTGATTCTTCAGCTGCGCCACTAGCAGCGTCAGAAAGCTGCCCTGCAGATCGGCGGCATTACTCCCGGTCAGGGAGTTAGACCCTGTCGAACTCTTTGTGTTGTTAACACCCGTGTTCGTGGGATCGTTCACATTGACGGCAATGGACATGCGTGTCTCCTTTACTGGCCGAGAGTGAGTGTTTTGAGCATCATGCTCTTCACGGTATTAAGCACTTCGACGTTGGCCTGGTAGCTGCGGGATGCCGACATGGAGTTCACCATCTCCCCCACCACATCTACGTTCGGCATTTTCACGTATCCGCTGGCATCCGCGAGCGGGTTACCCGGCTCATACACCAGCCTGTCCGGCGCCTGGCTCTCAACCACATCAGAGACCTTCACGCCGCCCGTCGCCACGCCTGGCGCAGCGTCGACCTGAAAGACAACCTGTTTGGCACGATAGGGCTGACCGTCGGGTCCGGTTACGCTGTCGGCGTTCGCCAGGTTACTGGCCGCCACGTTCAGACGTTTGGACTGGGCGGTTAACGCCGAACCGGCAATATCAAAAATATTCAACAAGGCCATCTATCAGTTCCCCCCCTGCAGGACGTTCATCATGCCTTTGATTTGTCCGCCGAGTACGGTCAGGCCCGTCTGGTATTTCAGGCTGTTATCGGCAAACTGCGTACGCTCCCGGTCCATATCCACGGTGTTACCGTCGAGTGAGGGCTGATCGGGAATGCGGTAAAGTAAATCGGTCGCTGGCGCGGTCATCGCCTGAGCAGGAATATGGCGAGAGGATGTGATGGCAAGTGCAACACCCGTTCCTTCGGCACGTCCACGCTCCATCACCTTTTTGAGTTCACTGGAAAAATCAATATCGCGCGCCTGAAACCCCGGGGTATCGGCGTTAGCGATGTTGGCGGCTAAAATCTCCTGCCGCTGGGCGCGTAAATTGAGCGCTTCCTGCTGAAAACGTAACGCGGCGTCGAGTTTATCGAGCATGTCTCCTCCGCTGATGGCAAAATTTCAGTTCACAGCTTAAATCTCACCCGGTCTCCCCTATCGACGGAATAAGCGCAAAATGCGTCGCTATTTATTCCGTTGATGCAAAACCGCTGCAGGTAGAATTCATTCAACTCTGGAAACGGTGGAACTTGCGATGCAAACGTTAAAACGTGGCCTGATGGCAACTTTCTTGCTGTTTAGCCCGCTGGTGCGGGCTGAAGGCTTGCAGGATCGGTTAACGGCTTTCTTTGCGGAAAAGCTGGCGGGCTTTAGCGATGAGGTTAACGTTACCGTGCGCACGCCGCCGAATCTCTACCCGACCTGCGACCAGCCGTCATTCAGCGTGACGGGGACCACCCGGCTGTGGGGGAATGTGAACGTGCTGGCACGCTGCGCCGGTGAAAAACGCTATTTACAGGTTGCCGTTCAGGCGACGGGCAATTATGTTGTTGCCGCCGTGCCCATTGCGCGCGGCAGCGTGCTGCAGCCGAACAGCGTGATGCTGAAGCGTGGCCGTCTGGATCAGCTCCCGCCCCGCACCATGCTGGAAATGAACCAGGCCCAGGACGCCGTGAGCCTGCGCGATGTCGCACCCGGCCAGCCGATACAGCTCTCGATGCTGCGCCAGGCCTGGCGGGTAAAAGCGGGTCAACAGGTGATGGTGGTGGCCAACGGAGAGGGCTTTAGCATCAACAGTGAAGGGAAAGCGTTAAACAATGCCGCGGTGGCGCAAAACGCCCGCGTCAGAATGTCCTCAGGCCAGGTGGTGAGCGGAACCGTCGATTCTGATGGGAATATTCTGATTAACCTATAATCTTTTTAAAGATTTCGCGGCGCGTGCCGATAAATATTCCATTAATGATGATGTCAGGCGCAAACGCCGCGAACCCTCGATGAGGACAACACTATGAGCATTGATCGTACATCAGCCCTGAAGCCGGTAAGCGCTGTACAGCCTCGCGAAACGAATGACGCTCCTGCGCAGAAAACGCGTCTGGAAAAACCGTCAACGTCCAACAGCACCAGCGTGACCCTGAGCGACGCCCAGGCAAAACTGATGCAGCCAGGCACCAACGATATCAATATGGAACGTGTTGAAGCGTTGAAAACGGCTATTCGTAACGGTGAGCTGAAAATGGATACCAGCAAGATTGCTGATGCCCTGATTCAGGAAGCTCAGAGTTTCTTGCAGAGTAACTAACCGTATGAGTCGACTGTCAGAAATACTGGACCAAATGACGGTTGTCCTGAACGACCTGAAAACGGTAATGGACGCTGAGCAACAGCATCTCTCTTCCGGCCACATCAACGGCAGCGCGCTGCAGCGTATTACTGAAGACAAAAGTTCGCTTCTGGCAACGCTGGATTATCTTGAGCAACAGCGTCGCGCTGAGCAAGATCCAAAGCGCAGCGCCAATGACGATATCGTTGAGCGCTGGCAGACCATTACCGAAAAAACCCAGCTCCTGCGCGATCTTAACCAGCACAACGGCTGGCTGCTGGAAGGTCAGATTGAGCGAAATCAGCAGGCGCTTGAGGTACTGAAACCGCATAAAGAAACCGGACTGTACGGTGCGGACGGTCAGACAGCGACGGCGCGTATTGCGGGAGTTAAAAAGATTTCGATTTGACGCATCAGCGACAAATCATGCAGTGGGGAGCACCCTAAGGTGAACTCCCCTTTTGGCGTTTATGCCGTACGGCGGGCAAACTCTTTGACCTTGAAGCCCAGCACCGCGAGCGTGGCAAAGTACGCCACCACCCCGACGCCCACCACGGCCATCAGCCGCATCAGACGGAAGGGCATCGTGCCCTGAGACCACTCCGGCATGACGTACATCATGCCGAGCAATGCCGCAGACATCACCAGCACCGCAATAATCAAACGCACCAGGAAGCTCGCCCAGCCCGGCTGCGGCGTAAAGATATCCTGCTTGCGCAGCTGCCAGTACAGTAGCCCGGCGTTCAGACAGGCCGCCAGACCAATAGACAGTGACAGGCCGGCATGCTTCAGCGGGCCGATAAACGCCAGGTTCATCAGCTGCGTCATAATCAGCGTCACGATGGCAATTTTTACCGGCGTTTTGATGTCCTGACGGGAATAGAACCCCGGCGCCAGCACTTTAACCACGATAAGCCCCATCAGTCCGACCGAGTAGGCAATCAGCGCGCGCTGGGTCATTGCCGCATCGAAAGCGGTGAATTTGCCGTACTGGAAGAGCGATACCGTCAGCGGTTTGGCCAGAATACCCAGCGCCACCGCGCTGGGTAGGGCCAGCAGGAAGCAGAGACGCAAACCCCAGTCCATCAGGCGGCAATATTCATCGTGGTTGCCGCTGGCAAAGCTTTTCGACAGCGACGGCAGCAGAATAGTCCCCAGCGCCACGCCCAGCACCCCGGACGGGAACTCCATCAGACGGTCGGCGTAGTACATCCACGACACCGAGCCGGACACCAGGAAAGAGGCAAAGATGGTGTTGATAATCAGCGAGATCTGGCTGACGGAGACGCCGAGAATGGCGGGTCCCATCTGCTTAATCACGCGCATCGCTCCGGCATCTTTGAGATTGATGCGCGGCAGCACCAGCATGCCGATTTTTTTCAGGTGCGGCAGCTGATACGCCAGCTGCAGCACGCCGCCGACGGTGACCGCCCAGGCCAGCGCCAGCACCGGCGGATTGAAGTGCGGCGCGGCGAACAGGGCAAAACCGATCATGCTGACGTTGAGAAACGTCGGTGCAAACGCCGGCACCGAGAAGCGGTTCCAGGTATTGAGGATCGCCCCCACCAGCGAGGCCAGCGAGATGAGCAGAATATAGGGGAAGGTAATGCGCAGCAGCTGCGAGGTCAGGGCAAATTTGTCAGCCGTATCGGCAAAACCGGGCGCGGTCACCATAATCACCCAGGGCGCGGCCAGCATCCCAACGACGGTCACCACCGCCAGCGCCAGGGTCAGCAGGCCGGAGACATACGAGACAAAAACGCGCGTGGCGTCCTCACCCTGCTTGCTTTTATATTCCGCCAGGATTGGAACGAATGCCTGGGAGAACGCCCCTTCCGCAAAAATACGACGCAGCAGGTTCGGCAATTTGAACGCGACGAAGAAAGCGTCCGTGGCCATCCCTGCACCAAATACCCTTGCCACAATGGCGTCGCGCGCAAAACCGAGCACGCGGGAAAACATGGTCATCGAGCTGACGGCCGCCAGCGATTTTAATAAGTTCATTAACGTGAATTTCCAGAACCATACGGATGTATAGGCCGGACAAGCGTAAGCGCCGCCCGGCAAAGCCAACAAGCGGCGCTTAGTCTAACCGGATTTCAACGAATTACTATCCGCAGATGTTACAGCGAATTATTCGCTCATGGCCTCGCGCCAGAGCCTTTCCACAATGCGCTGGGCCATAATGGCCTGCTCGCCGGACGTTTCAGGAACCGTCTGATTTTGCACGCAGGTGATAAAGTGGCGGGCGCATCCTGCGAAACCGCGCTGCTCAAGGGTGCTCTGCCAGCCCGGCGCCGGGAGCGTCACCACGCCGTTGCCCTTCTCTTCCCGCCACTCGCGCATGTCCGTAATGTCATAGAGCGCGCCGTCGGTCACCGCCTGCACCGATTCGCGCTGACTTCCCGCCCGACGGTGCATGCTGGTGGTAATCTGAAGATGCTCAACGGCAAAGTGGTGTTCCGCGTAGACCATCTGCCCCTGGTCGTTCGTCACCAGGGTACCGCTTTTCAGCAGCGCTTCGCCGTTGCTCAGCCACAGCGCCGTATCCACAACGTGCAGATAGTCATCCAGAAGCGTAAAGCGCAGATCGTTTGGCCCTACGCTGTCGGTGCGGTGCTTATCCATCCTAAGCGAAGCGAGCGTGCCCGACTGCGCCTTCAGCTGCTGATAAAGCGGCGCGAAGCGGCGGTTGAAGCCCACCATCAGCGTCAGTTTTTTGCGCGACGCCAGCTCAATCAGCCGCTCGGCATCCTGAACATTTTCCGCCAGCGGTTTATCCACGCAGACGTGGACGCCCGCGTTGAGTAACTCGCTCACCACCTGATAGTGGGTGGCCGTTGAGGTGTGCACAAATACCGCATCACACTCGCGGGCCAGATCCTGAAGCGATGCCGCATAAGGGATGCGCCAGGTGTCGCAGATCCGTTCTGCCTTTTCTCGGGTGGGCGACCATGCCCCTTGCAGGGTCCAGTCCGTCGCTGCCCCTAAAACCGGAAGCCAGGCTTTTTGCGCGATACCACCCAGCCCCACCGCGCCAATGCGTAATTTTTTCAATGTTAGTCTCCCAAATGTGCCAGCAACGCGTCCAGACGCTGTTTCAGCCCAGCGACCTCTTCTTCAAGCGCCTCTACGCGCGCGGCAAGCGTGTCGTTGCTTGCTAAAGATCCCGCGTCGCTCTCCACACTAGCGACCTCGACGTCACCGCTGAAGAGGTGCATATAGCGGCTTTCACGCTTGCCCGGCTCGCGCGGCAGACGCGCCACGTAGGGGCCGTCTTCACGCGCCGCCAGCCCTTCCAGGGTCTGCTCGACTTCCTGCATATCGCTAAACTCGTGCATACGCGACGCGCGCGTGCGCAGTTCGCCCGGGGTTTGCGCCCCGCGCAGCAGCAGCGTGGTGATGACCGCCACTTCCGCACTGCTCAGCTTCAGGTCGCCAAACTCGGAGTTACAGAAGCGCTGTTCGTATTTGGTCACGCGGTTGCCGAAGCCGCTGACGGTGCGCAGATAGTGGCGTTTTACCAGTGCATCCAGCACGTCCTGAACGTCATGCTCGCTGAGGTTCATCACCGGCTCGCGGTTGGTCTTCTGGTTGCAGGCCATGGTCACGGCGTTGACGGAGAGCGGATACTGCTCCGGCGTGGTGACCTGTTTTTCGAGCAAGCACCCAATCACGCGCGCTTCTGTAGCGTTTAGCTGATACTTCATTTTTTCTCCTTAACGACCTGCGGTCCAGTCACGGGTGGTTAACGCCGTCAGAACGTGGTCGCGCCACTCTCCGTCTATCAGCAGATAGTCTTTGGCGTACCCCTCTTTCTCAAACCCTAAACGCGCCAGCAAATTGCCGCTGCGCTGGTTATGCGGCATATAGTTCGCCATAATGCGATGGACGTGCTGCGTGCGTTGCATATAGCGGATCGCCACCGTCAGCGCCTCGTACATCAGCCCCTGCCCCTGCCATTTCTGGCCGATGGAGTAGCCAAGGTAGCAGGCGTGAAACGATCCCCGCACCACGTTTGAAAAATTGGCGATCCCGATAATCTCTTTCTCTTCTGGATCCAGCAGCGCAAAATAAAACGCGCTGCCCTGCTTGTGAAATTCCGCGATCATGCTGAGCCGCGCCTGCCAGCCGGAAGGGTAACAATGGCTCTCGTCCCGAACGGGTTCCCAGGGTTTTAAAAACTGGCGATTCTCGGCGTAATAATCCGCCAGACGCCAGGCATCACGCTCGTGCACCAGACGAACGACCAGCCTGTCCGTTGTCAGACGCACTTTTGGCACATTACTGCGATAGCCAAACATCGATACCACTCCTTCCCGTCACTTCTGCTCACCCATTAGCTTTACTATACCTGCGCCTGCGCCGTCTGTGAAAACAGTGACATACCATTTTGCGCGCTTTTCACCATTTTCGATGAGAACTCTCTATCAAAGCACCCTTTTGATAAAAAAATATTGTCACCTCCGGGGGTGGGAAAACGTGCGGCGACACCGCAGAATGTTAGCGTGCTCACCTTCTTATTTTCCCTGGAGGGAAAATGTCCCGCGTATCACAGGCCAGGAGCCTGGGTAAATATTTCCTGCTCGTCGATAACATGCTGGTCGTGCTCGGCTTTTTTGTCGTTTTTCCGCTCATCTCGATCCGCTTTGTCGATCAAATGGGCTGGGCGGCACTCATGGTTGGCATTGCCCTAGGGTTACGCCAGTTTGTCCAGCAGGGTCTGGGCGTCTTTGGCGGGGCCATCGCTGACCGCTTTGGCGCTAAGCCGATGATCGTGATCGGTATGCTGCTGCGCGCGGCAGGGTTTGCCACCATGGCGGTCGCCCACGAGCCCTGGCTGCTCTGGTTCTCCTGTTTCCTTTCCGGTATTGGGGGCACGCTGTTCGATCCGCCACGCACCGCGCTGGTGGTGAAGCTGATTCGCCCTCAGCATCGTGGTCGTTTTTTCTCGATACTCATGATGCAGGACAGCGCCGGAGCGGTTGTCGGCGCCCTGCTGGGAAGCTGGCTGCTGCAGTATGACTTCCGTCTGGTCTGCGCCGCTGGCGCGGTGCTCTTTATCCTGTGCGCGCTGTTCAACGGCCTCTACCTTCCTGCCTGGAAGCTGTCGACGGTGAAAGCGCCGGTGCGCGAGGGGCTTGGACGCGTCATGCGAGACAAGCGTTTTGTCACCTACGTGTTGACCCTGACCGGGTATTACATGCTGGCCGTGCAGGTCATGCTGATGCTGCCAATTATGGTTAACGACATTGCGGGTACGCCTGCCGCCGTTAAGTGGATGTACGCCATTGAGGCCTGCCTGTCTCTGACGCTGCTCTACCCCATCGCCCGCTGGAGCGAGCGGCGTTTTCGCCTGGAGCATCGCCTGATGGCCGGGCTGTTCCTGATGACGCTGAGCATGATGCCGATCGGCCTGGTGAACTCGCTCCAGCAGCTGTTTACGCTGATTTGCACCTTTTATATTGGCTCGATCATCGCCGAGCCTGCCCGTGAAACGCTGAGCGCCTCGCTTGCGGATGCGCGTGCCCGCGGCAGCTATATGGGCTTCAGCCGGCTGGGGCTGGCGCTGGGCGGCGCATTGGGGTATGCCGGCGGCGGCTGGCTGTTTGATGCCGGCAAAGCGCTGAACCAGCCCGAACTCCCGTGGATGATGCTCGGCGCGGTGGGCTTTATGACGCTCCTGGCCCTCTGGTGGCAGTTCAGCCAGAAGCGCAGCGCGAGCGGCATGCTCGAGCCCGGCGCGTAGCCTTTCTCTCTGGCGGGAGTCTTTCCCGCCCCGCTTCTCAGTTTTTTCTGCTGGTTTCTGCCCATTCACGCTGACATACTGGCGTAACAGGACAGAAGCGCCGATTTTTCGTTGAGGAACACTATGAAGAAAATTGTTTTAGCCGCGGCATTGGTCGTCAGCGGCCTGCTGGTTGGCTGTAACCAGCTCACGCAATATACCGTCAGTGAACAGGAAATTAATCAGGCGCTGGAAAAACATAATAATTTTTCTAAAGACATTGGCGTGCCGGGTCTGGCGGACGCGCATATCGTCCTCACGAATCTCACCAGCCAGATCGGACGTGAGGAGCCAAACAAAGTCACCCTGGCAGGTGATGCGGCTCTAGATATGTCATCCCTCTTTGGCAATCAGAAGGCCAACATCAAGCTCAAGCTGAAGGCGCTCCCCGTTTTCAACAAAGAAAAAGGGGCCATTTTCCTGCAGGAGATGGAAGTCGTCGATGCGCAGGTCTCGCCGGACAAGATGGCGCCGGTTCTGCAAACCCTGATGCCCTATCTGAACCAGTCGCTGCGGAATTACTTTAACCAGCAGCCCGCGTACGTCTTAAGTGAAGATAAAAGCAAGGGTGAAGCTCTGGCGAAAAAATACGCAAAAGGGATAGAGGTGAAGCCGGGAGAAATTATCATTCCTTTCACCGATTAACCTGAGGGGCGCTGCGGCGCCCCTTTTTTTTACGGAAAAGTGTGCAAACGAAAACGTTTCCGCTTATGATTTGTGTCCGGCAAAAACAGCCATCCTTATGACTGATTCCTGACAAGCCGGAGCTTCCATGACTGTACAACCCCAGGTTTTAAAAATCCGCCGCCCAGACGACTGGCATATCCATCTGCGCGATGGCGATATGCTGAAAACCGTCGTGCCTTATACCAGCGAAATTTATGGCCGCGCGATTGTCATGCCTAACCTGGTGCCACCAGTCACCACCGTCGATGCCGCGATCGCGTATCGCCAGCGTATCCTGGATGCCGTGCCTGCGGGACACGATTTTACCCCGCTGATGACCTGCTATCTGACCGACTCGCTGGATCCGAACGAGGTGGAGCGCGGGTTTAACGAAGGCGTATTTACGGCAGCGAAACTCTACCCGGCGAACGCCACCACCAACTCCAGCCACGGCGTCACCAGCATTGATGCCATCATGCCGGTGCTGGAACGTATGCAGAAACTGGGCATGCCGCTGCTGGTGCATGGTGAAGTCACGCATGCCGAGATTGACATCTTTGACCGTGAAGCCCGCTTTATCGAGACCGTGATGGAACCGCTGCGCCAGCGCCTGCCTGCGCTTAAAGTGGTCTTTGAACATATCACCACCAAAGACGCGGCGGAGTACGTGCGTGACGGCAACGAGTTGATTGCCGCCACCATCACCCCACAGCACCTGATGTTTAACCGTAACCATATGCTGGTGGGCGGGGTGCGCCCTCATCTGTACTGCCTGCCGATCCTCAAGCGCAACGTTCACCAGCAGGCGCTGCGCGAGCTGGTGGCCAGCCGGTTCACCCGCGCGTTCCTCGGCACCGATTCCGCGCCTCACGCCCGCCACCGTAAAGAGGCGAGCTGCGGATGCGCAGGCTGCTTCAACGCCCCAACGGCACTTGCCAGCTACGCGACCGTATTTGAAGAGATGAACGCGCTGGAATATTTCGAAGCGTTCTGCTCCCTTAACGGCCCGCGCTTCTACGGCCTGCCGGCCAACGACACCTTCATCGAACTGGAGCGTAAAGCGAGCCACGTTGAGGAGTCTATTGCGCTGACGGATGACACGCTGATCCCGTTCCTGGCGGGCGAGACCGTAAGCTGGACGGTAAAACGTTAAAAAATCAATGCCCCTGGTTGTCAAACCGACAATATGCCTGTATAAATAAACAGTATATTACACAGGGGGCATTTATGCGTATTGAAGTCACCATTGCCAAAACTACCGTTCTGCCTGCCGGCGCGCTTGACGCGCTGGCCGGCGAATTATCCCGTCGTATTAACAACACCTTTCCCGACAACGCGGGTGCCGTCACGGTGCGCTACGCCGCGGCAAACAACCTCTCAGTAATGGGTGCCGCGAAAGAAGATAAAGACCGCATCAGCGAAATCCTGCAGGAAACGTGGGAAAGCGCAGACGACTGGTTTATCACAGATTAACACTGCTCCCTCATTGTGTTTTTTTGCCGGGTCGCCCCGGCTTTTTTTCGTCTAAAACACGGTAAGTTCAAATTAATTCGGCATCTTCTTTAAGAATCGTGAACAAGATGGTGTTTTATTGCTCGAACAATCCTAAAAAGCAGGAAAATGTGTTGCTACCTGTTTATTTTTCCCGTCGGAACCCTTATTACTTGATATACTGAAGATGCCTTCAGAAAAACATGCATTGAACCTCAGAGCCGTTGTCTTCTAACACGCATTAAGGGGGTTATAATGGAAAAGAATAGTGAAGTGATCCAGACCCATCCACTTGTCGGCTGGGATATCAGTACCGTAGATAGCTACGATGCGCTGATGCTGCGTTTGCACTACCAGACCCCGAATCAACTTAACCGTGACGAAGCGGAAGTTGGACAGACGCTGTGGCTAACAACAGACGTCGCCCGTCAGTTTATTTCTATTTTAGAGGCAGGTATTGCAAAAATAGAATCTGGCGACTATCAGGAAAATGAGTATAAACGGCACTAAGCTTATGCCCACTTTTCTCTCTACAGGCACCCTCGCGGTGCCTTATTTATTTCTCCCTTGTCTAAGCCCGCGTTGTTAATTACTCTGCTAACAAAACGTCAGTTTAAGAGATGCATATGAGATACGACTTAATCATTATTGGTAGCGGCTCCGTGGGCTCTGCCGCCGGTTATTACGCGACGCAGGCAGGGCTGAAGGTCCTGATGATCGATGCCCATCTTCCTCCTCATTCGGAGGGTAGCCATCATGGCGATACTCGCCTCATGCGCCATGCGTACGGAGAAGGCGAGCGCTACGTGCCGCTGGTGCTGCGCGCCCAGACGCTGTGGGATGAGCTGGCGAAGCAGACCGAGGATCGCATCTTCGAGCGTACCGGCGTCGTCAACCTGGGCCCTGCCCATTCTGAATTTCTCGCCAGCGTCGAGCGCAGCGCGAAGGCCTTTAATCTGGACGTGGAGAAACTGGACGCAACGGGTATTACCGCGCGCTGGCCTGAAATTACCGTCCCGGATGATTATATCGCCCTCTTCGAAGCCCACTCCGGCGTGCTGCATTGTGAAACGGCGATCAAAACCTGGATCGATCTTGCGGCGAAAGCCGGCTGTGCGCAGCTGTTTAACTGTCCGGTGGAAACCATCACCCATGACGAAAACGGCGTTACGGTCACAACGATTGACGGCGACTATTCAGCATCCCGCCTGCTGGTCAGCGCAGGAACATGGGTCACTCGCCTGCTGCCGGAGCTGCCAATCCAGCCGGTGCGCAAGGTCTTCTCCTGGTTCCAGTCAGATGGTCGCTACAGCGCGCAGAATAAATTCCCGGCCTTCACCGGCGAATTGCCGAATGGCGATCAGTTCTACGGCTTCCCCTCAGAGAAGGACGCGCTGAAAATCGGTAAACACAACGGGGGCCAGGCGATCTCCTCCCCTGAAGAGCGTAAACCTTTCGGCGCCGTTCCACAGGATGGCTCAGAAGCCTTCACGTTCCTGCGCACGATCCTTCCGGGCGTCGGCGGCCTGCTGTATGGCGCAGCCTGTACCTACGACAACACGCCGGACGAGGACTTTATCATTGATACGCTGCCGGGGCATGACAACACAATGATCGTCACCGGGCTGAGCGGCCACGGCTTTAAGTTTGCTTCCGTGCTCGGTGAAATCGCCGCGCAGTTTGCCCAGGGCATTACGCCGCAGTTTGATCTAACGCCGTTCTCCCTCTCGCGTTTTAACGGATAATCCGCCGCGGGCTCCGGACGTGCCGGGGCCCGTTTCATTCACACGGCATTACGGGGCGTTATGCGCAGGATCGTTAACTTTCTGATGAACAATATTCGCGAGCATTTTATGCTCTATATCTTGCTGTGGGCGCTGCTGGCCATTATTGATTTTGTTTACATTGTATTTTACTGAAAAGCCGGACTGACAATAATTGACGTTAATTTATATTAGCTGAAACTCTTAATTTCATCTTGCCCGACCTCACTGAATTACATTAACCGATCCTTTTCAAAATCGCTGATATAAATAAAATAACGGTCCATATACTCTTTTTTCAGTTGCAATATTTTGCCGCCCCGTTCATTTTTAACTCCCTGTTAATCTGAAAATGGACATTCTAATGCAGTTGCGTAACGCCTCCCAACGCTACGGAATAATATCCATAGGTTTGCACTGGATATTTGCTCTTGCCGTCTACGGTATGTTTGGACTTGGACTCTGGATGGTCACGCTCAGCTATTATGATGGCTGGTATCACCATGCACCGGAGTTACATAAAAGCATTGGCGTCCTCCTGATGCTGGGGCTGGTTTTCCGCGTCATCTGGCGGCATATTTCCCCGCCGCCCGCCGCGCCGAAGACCCACAGCAAACTGACTCGCGTCGGTGCAGTCGCCGCGCATATTGCCCTCTACGCGCTGCTGTTTGCCATCCTGATTAGCGGCTATCTCATTTCGACGGCTGACGGTAAGCCGATTAGCGTCTTTGGACTTTTTGACGTCCCGGCAACGCTCAGCGATGCGGGCGCTCAGGCGGATACGGCAGGGGTTATTCACCTCTGGCTTGCGTGGAGCGTCGTCATTCTGTCCGTACTGCACGGGCTTGCCGCCCTTAAACACCATTTTATTGATAAAGACGATACGCTTAAGCGCATGCTTGGCCGCTCGTCAGCTGACTCTGGAGCATAAAATGAAAAAACACCTGCTGGGTATCGCACTGGGTTCTCTGTTATTTACCGCCGGTTCCGCCGTGGCTGCGGATTATAAAATTGATAAAGAGGGCCAGCACGCCTTCGTCAATTTCCGTATTCAGCACCTGGGATACAGCTGGCTATACGGCACCTTTAAGGATTTTGACGGCACGTTCACCTTTGACGATAAAAATCCCGCGGCCGATAAGGTCAATGTGACCATTAATACGAACAGCGTCGACACAAACCATGCAGAGCGCGATAAGCATCTGCGCAGTGGGGAATTCCTGAATGTCGCGAAATTCCCACAGGCAACCTTCACCTCCACGGACGTAAAGAAAGACGGCGATAAGCTGAATATTACCGGCAACCTGACGCTTAATGGCGTAACAAAACCGGTCACGCTTGATGCTAAATTACTGGGTCAGGGTGACGATCCCTGGGGCGGTAAACGCGCAGGGTTTGAAGCGGCAGGGAAAATTCATCTGAAAGATTTTAATATCACAACGGATTTAGGCCCGGCGTCTCAGGACGTGGAGCTGATTATTTCCGTTGAAGGTGTACAGCAGAAATCATAATAGATTCGCCCGGCAGGTTTTTACCTTGCCGGGCGTTATTATCATTCCGGGTCAGGGATACCCAGCTTGGTGTTCAGACGGCCGCGTGATTTATTGAAAATCTTGTTGCCGTTTTCACGCCCTGCGCGACGGCGACGCTGCTCTTCTTCCGGCAGGACGCTCTCTTCGCTGCACAGCTCGCTGCAGCAGCCGTTAAACTTCTCGGCACAGGCCGGGCACTGAATGAACAGCAGATGACACCCGTCATTTTTGCAGTTGGTGTGGGTATCGCACGGCGCGCCGCACTGGTGGCACTGGGCAATCACATCTTCCGAAATACGCTCACCCATACGCTCGTCAAAGACAAAGTTTTTCCCGATAAAGCGTACCGGTAACCCCTGCTCGCGGGCGCGGCGGGCGTACTCGATAATGCCGCCTTCAATATGCCAGACCTTACTAAAGCCGTTGTGCTTCATCCACGCGCTGGCTTTTTCGCAGCGGATACCGCCGGTGCAGTACATAACGATCTTTTTATCTTTATGTTCCTGCATCATCTCAACCGCTTTCGGCAGCTGTTCGCGGAAGGTATCGGCCGGGATTTCCATCGCGTTCTCAAAATGCCCCACTTCGTACTCGTAGTGGTTACGCATATCGATGAACACGGCATCCGGATCGTCCAGCATCGCATTGACTTCCGCCGCCTTCAGGTATTCACCGACGTCCGCCGCGTTAAACTCAGGATCGTCGATACCGTCCGCCACGATGCGTTCACGCACCTTCATGCGCAGCACCCAGAAGGATTTGCCGTCATCATCCAGGGCAATGTTCAGGCGCAAGCCGTTAAGGGCCGGGTCAAACTGATAGAGTACGTCACGGAAGGCGCTGACGTTGCTTTCCGGTACGCTAATCTGCGCGTTGATGCCTTCACGGGCAAGGTAGACGCGGCCGAAGACGTTCAGCGCGGTGAACGCCTGGTAGAGCGCATCGCGGGTCGCCTGCGGATCGTCAATGGTGAAGTATTTATAGAATGAGATGGTCGTGCGCGGTTCGGTTTCAGCCAACATGCGCGCTCTTAACATCTCATTCGATACGCGGTTGTGTAACACTGGCATGGTGTACAGTCCTGGAATCGTTAGAGAGAATGAAAAATCGGTCGGCATCATATAGCAAACAAAACCAATTTACATCCACACAATTTACGCTACATTTCACTCACCCTGATTAATCAGGGATAACAATTGCTGTATTCGTGCACGTTTCGAAAGCAGATATTTTGGCTACGTCTCAAAAAATGAGACACTAGCAAAACAGGACGTTTACACACAGGAAAGACATGACCCAGTTACCAAAATTTACTGCTGCCCTTTTGCATCCCCGCTATTGGTTGACCTGGCTTGGCATAGGCTTTTTATGGCTACTGGTACAGCTTCCCTACCCCGTTATTTTCCGGCTGGGTAAATCTCTGGGCCGTTTCGCGCAGGCGTTTATGAAGCGCCGCGCCAGAATCGCGTACCGCAATCTTGAGCTGTGTTTTCCGCAGATGAGCGAATCAGAACGTCACGATATGGTCACGAAGAATTTCGAATCCGTCGGAATGGGGCTCATGGAAACCGGTATGGCGTGGTTCTGGCCGGACAAACGCATGGCTCGCTGGAGCGAGGTAACGGGAACCGGTATGGATCCGGTGCACACGCTTCAGGCCAACCAGACGGGCGTTCTGCTGATCGGCGTCCATTTTCTGACGCTGGAAATTGGTGCCCGCATGTTCGGCATGCAGGCGCCCGGCATCGGCGTTTATCGCCCAAACGATAACCCGGTCATCGATCTCATCCAGACCAACGGCCGCATGCGCTCCAACAAAAGCATGATCGACCGGAAGGATCTGAAGGGGATGATCCGCGCGCTGAAGTCCGGTGAAGTGGTCTGGTATGCCCCCGACCACGATTATGGCCCACAGGCCAGCGTATTTGTTCCCTTCTTCGCCGTTGAAGAGGCCGCCACCACGACCGGAACCTGGATGCTGGCGCGCATGTCAAAAGCGGCCATCGTGCCTTTTGTTCCCCGCCGTAAGCCGGATGGGTCAGGCTACGAGCTGATGATGCTGGAGCCGGAGCTCGCGCCGCCGCTCGACGATGCGGAAACCACCGCGCGCTGGATGAACAGCGTCGTGGAGAAGTGCATCATGCTCGCGCCGGAGCAGTATATGTGGCTACACCGTCGCTTTAAAACGCGACCACAGGGCACGCCGTCCCGCTATTGATCCTCATGCGGCCCCGTCCGGGCCGCATCCCATTTTAGCTTTAAAAGCTCACCCGCATTGCGGCAATCATAACCCAGGCGCATAATTAGCAGGCTTATTACCTTATGCTTCAGGTGCTCTGCACCTCATTATGCGGATAGTTATGTCACCCTCAGATGCCCCCATAAACTGGAAGCGTAACCTCACGGTTGCTTGGCTTGGCTGTTTTCTTACCGGCGCGGCGTTTAGCCTGATCATGCCCTTCCTGCCGCTCTACGTCGAACAGCTGGGCGTGACGGGCCACGGCGCGCTCAATATGTGGTCTGGCCTGGTCTTCAGCATCACGTTTCTCTTTTCCGCGATAGCCTCTCCTTTCTGGGGTGGCCTGGCCGATCGCAAGGGTCGAAAAATCATGCTGCTGCGTTCGGCGCTGGGGATGGCCATCATCATGGCGCTGATGGGCGTGGCGCAAAACGTCTGGCAGTTTCTGATCCTGCGCGCGCTGCTGGGCTTGCTGGGGGGATTTATTCCCAACGCGAATGCCCTGATTGCCACGCAGATACCCCGCCATAAAAGCGGCTGGGCGCTGGGCACGCTCTCCACCGGCGGCGTGAGCGGCGCTCTGCTGGGGCCGCTTGCCGGTGGATTGCTGGCGGATAACTACGGCCTGCGCCCGGTGTTCTTTATCACCGCCAGCGTGCTGTTCCTGTGCTTTATCGTCACCCTGCTCTGTATTCGTGAAAAATTCACGCCCGTCGCCAAAAAAGAGATGCTCCACGCCAGGGAGGTGCTGACCTCGCTTAAGAATCCCAGACTGGTGCTCAGCCTCTTCGTGACGACCCTGATTATTCAGGTGGCGACCGGTTCGATTGCCCCCATTCTGACGCTGTACGTGCGCGATCTGGCGGGTAACGTGAGCAATATTGCATTCATCAGCGGGATGATTGCGTCCGTGCCCGGCGTGGCGGCGCTGTTGAGCGCCCCGAGGCTGGGCAAGCTGGGGGATCGCGTTGGTCCGGAAAAAATCCTGATCTGCGCGCTGGTGATTTCCGTCCTGCTGCTGATCCCGATGTCGATGGTGCAATCGCCCTGGCAGCTGGGCGTCCTGCGCTTTTTGCTGGGTGCTGCCGACGGCGCGTTACTGCCCGCCGTACAGACCCTGCTGGTCTACAACTCCACGAACCAGATTGCGGGGCGTATTTTTAGCTATAACCAGTCATTCCGCGATATCGGTAACGTCACCGGACCGCTGCTCGGAGCCGGGATCTCCGCCAGCTTCGGTTTCCGCGCCGTTTTTATCGTGACGGCGGGCGTGGTGTTGTTCAATGCCATTTATTCGTGGCTCAGTTTATCCCGCGCGCTACGGCCGGTGGCGGAATAAGACGAACGCCTGAAGCTTATTTTCGCATTCATACTTGCAGAATCATATATTCAGCTATTCTTTCCCTGAAACCTTCTGGAAAACAGGGAGACACCAATGACCATGTACGCCACGATGGAAGAAGCGTAAAGTAAAATACATCATGAATTTGTGCCGTCATAATCAACTAAGACGCTCTCACAAATTACTTTCGTACCGTTCCATTCGTCCTTGTAGATACTGGTATCAATCCCTACCCCTGGTTGAAACGTGTACCCAGCATCATTAACAAACTTCTGGTACTTGGCTGTCTGTACTGTAGCGTCAAAGTACCTATGGCCTGAGTACTTAAACCCTGCGGAACCTTGCGGTACGATCCATGCCCCAAAGGATGAAAAAGTACTGGCATGTTCAATCACCTTGTATTCAAACTCTGAGCCTGTATAACGGCCTGTATACGCTTCTGATGTGTTGATCTTGCCGAAAGGAGGATTGCCATAGGCAACATCATAGAAACGGTCTGCTGAGTACTGGAGAGCGTCACCAACGATCCATTCAGCTTCAGGTAGTACCCTCTTCCCGATCATTACGTACTCTGGATTGAGTTCAACACAGGTAATGTGTGTTGGGTTGTTTCTTAAGTACTGGTAGTAACTGAGACGTCCGATACCCGCACATAGTTCGATACACTGACCAGTACAGCCAGCATCAAGTATGAAATCCCATGCGAGCATTTCAGGTGTGAAGAAAGCACCAGTAGCCCCTATACCATCACCTTTGTAGGTGTTAAAGATAAACTCTTTATTGTCTTGTGTTAGTTGCTTATCAGAGTGGATTAAATCCATTACTTGTATGTGTAATGCTGATTCCTTTTTTGTAATTCTTGCCATAAGATACCCTTGTACAGTTGTTGTACGGGTATTTAGGGAAGACCATGAAAAACCAAATTATGCTTCTTATCTCATTAGCTTTAACGGGATGTGCAGCAGTACAATACAATGATGGTAAAACTGTTAGCATTCAGTCTGACGGTTGGTATGGTTTAGATAGTTTACAGAAAACAGCTAATGAAGCATGTCAGCAATATGGAAAGGAAAAGGCAACATATTTTCATAGTGCTAACATGAATCCACATTTACCTAAAGGTAGTGGTGTACAAAATACAATTTGGAAGTGTGAATAACTACTTTCTACACTTGGAGATGACCATGACTGATTCGGAATTTCATAAAAAGTACCCCGAAAAAAAGTATGTTTTTAAATACGGTCTTAGCAAAGAACGAGGGCACAAAGATTCAATTACAGAAACCCCTGTTGAAATTATAGACAAAAAAACCAATCAAACAGTGGCAAGAGTTAAAAAAACAGAAGTTGATGAACCAGGAGGACAAACTACTGTTTTTTGGGAATAATAAAAAAGCCCCTTGTGGGGCTTTGAGTTTAGTTACCACTAAGTAATAGAATGATAATTCTAATAATATCAGATAGTGGGAATGAGAATAAAACGATACCAAAGTAATCTAAGATAGGTACTAAGATATAGTTATAAACAAGAATACCAGTACACGCATAACCTAAAAATGATCTCCAGCCTTTTCCAGCCTTGATCTCTTCACGGTTTGTTTCCTGTGCTTCACTTGTTTTTTCAGTTTCAAGTTCGTCTTTTGACTTAGCAACTTCGGTTTTGTTCTTACTGATAAGACTTATACCGCTTTTGATAAGGTCAATGATAATACTTAACATATGTTATCCTTGTATTTGGCAAACACAAGAAACTACGCGATGACCTTTAAAGATGTGGTTGTAAGATAATAGTACCTTTACTTCTACTTGTTCTTTCATTAGTTCAACCATCAATACATCATCCTCATTTACTTTAGGTGTTGTATGATGATGAAATGACCTGCCCCCACGATTAGATACAACACTCAGTTAGTAACGTCGGAATCTTCATTCTCAGAATGACCCTTTCTCCAGCCCGCTGCAAATTCAGACGGTGTCTGATAATTCAGCGTGGAGTGCGGGCGGCATTCGTTATAATCCTGCCGCCAGTCATTAATAATTTTCCTGGCATGAACGATATCGCTGAACCAGTGCTCATTCAAACATTCATCGCGAAATCGTCCGTTAAAGCTCTCAATAAATCCGTTCTGCGTTGGCTTGCCCGGCTGGATTAAGCGCAACTCAACACCATGCTCAAAGGCCCATTGATCCAGTGCACGGCAAGTGAACTCCGGCCCCTGGTCAGTTCTTATCGTCGCCGGATAGCCTCGAAACAGTGCAATGCTGTCCAGAATACGCGTGACCTGAACGCCTGAAATCCCAAAGGCAACAGTGACCGTCAGGCATTCCTTTGTGAAATCATCGACGCAGGTAAGACACTTGATCCTGCGACCGGTGGAAAGTGCGTCCATGACGAAATCCATCGACCAGGTCAGATTGGGCGCCGCCGGACGGAGCAGCGGCAGACGTTCTGTTGCCAGCCCTTTACGACGTCTTCTGCGTTTTACGCCCAGGCCACTGAGGTGATAAAGCCGGTACACGCGCTTATGATTAACATGAAGCCCTTCACGGCGCAGCAACTGCCAAATACGACGGTAGCCAAAACGCCTGCGCTCCAGTGCCAGCTCAGTGATGCGCCCTGATAAATGCGCATCAGCAGCCGGACGGTGAGCCTCATAGCGGCAGGTCGACAGGGATAAACCTGTAAGCCTGCAGGCACGACGTTGCGACAGACCGGTCGCATCACACATCAACATCACGGCTTCCCGCTTCTGGTCTGTCGTCAGTACTTTCGCCCAAGAGCCACCTGAAGCGCCTCTTTATCCAGCATGGCTTCGGCAAGCAGCTTCTTGAGTCTGGTGTTCTCTTCCTCAAGCGACTTCAGGCGCTTAACTTCAGGCACCTCCATACCGCCATACTTCTTACGCCAGGTGTAAAACGTGGCATCGGAAATGGCATGCTTGCGGCAGAGTTCACGGGCGGGTACCCCAGCTTCGGCTTCGCGGAGAATACTGATGATCTGTTCGTCGGAAAAACGCTTCTTCATGGGGATGTCCTCATGTGGCTTATGAAGACATTACTAACATCGGGGTGTACTAATCAACGGGGAGCAGGTCAGGCATACCCTGTGCTTTCCATTCGCGAACTGTGCTTTCGTTATACCCGTACTGCTTCGCAAGCTGATTCATGCTAATGTTCTTACTCATTTTGTTTATCGTTTCGCCTCTTTATTATTTTTTCACATATATTTAAAACAAAGTGCGTCGAAATCTACGCAGTGTTTTAAGGTCCAAAGAGAACCTATTTTGTTTATTTACCATTTTTGGTGATTGAAATATTTCAGTACTTCATGATAATCTTTTCGATCTACACACATACGAGGTTAGTTTTATGCTGGCTGCGATTTTAAAGTTCTTTGAGTTGTTCACAAAGTTGCCAAAGTCTGTTCAAGAGCAAATCATCAACGCTATTATTCTTACTTTGACATTTGGTTTTAAACGTTTTTTTAAAAAGAAAAAAGAAGAAGATTTACGGAAAGCTACTGAGGAAGCAGTAACACCACAACAATGGAATACCACAGTGGCTGCTGTGAGTAATCTCATGCCTTCTCTTTACTCTCAAAAGAAAAAAGAAGAATTTGCTAACTCAGTTGTTGATTTAATTAGAAGTAATTCATTCATCAAAGAACTTAGTTCTCGCATCGAAAAGATTAATGCTAATGATGAAGAAACTTATGTTGCTTTGTGCTCTATCGAAACTAAAAGGCTAATCATAGAAATGCTTGAAAAGAATACCAAATAAATGATAGCAATTGATTCCAGAATGACAATTTTATAGTTCTTTTTATCGCAAGGAATGAATATGAATCTACAAGCAAGTCTGTTCATAGCCGCAGCAATAGCTATAGCTGCCTATCAATGGGTTAAGCATAAAGGTACGAAAAAAAATTGGGAGAAAGGTAGTATCATTTTTGTAGGCTTATTACTGGCAATACCTGTATTTTTTGTTTCCTCTGTTGCAATTTTTGGTATTTGGGGGCAGGAAGGTCAAGCAAAAGAAGATGCTCAACTGGCAGCACGTAAATCGGAAGAAGATAAAAACCCGATTGGCTACGCAAAAAATCACCATAATCCTGTTTATGAATGTCAACGGGCTATCGAGAAATTAGCTAAGTATGATTTTAAATGGAAGGATTCGATTACCAACCCTGCTTTTGTAACTTACGCATGGGTTAGTAAAGATTCAAAAGTGATTGAAATGTATGGTGATCAGGCTCAAGCTCAGAATGGATTTGGTGCGTATAAGAATGTCCAGTATTCATGCAAATTTAATGGCGAAACTGGAGAAATATTATCTTATAATTTCAATTAATTGTTAATTGATGCCCTACCAAGCTTGGAATTGGTAGGGCTTCATTTAATGAGATCTATTGCAAATTATTAACTTTATGGAAAGGAACTGAACGGTATAGATATCCTTGAACCGCCGTTACTCCAGCATCGCGTAATACTGTTAGCTCTTGGCGTTGCTCTACTCCCTCTACGATTACATAGGGGCAATACTTCATGATGTTCTTCATCAGTATGTTGAATGTAGGTTTCTGTACTTCCTCACGGTAGAACGCCCTATCGATCTTGACCGCCTCATAGCATCCAGTAGTTAACGCCGTAACGTTAGCCCGACCGGAACCAAGATCATCAAGGAACAATCGATAGCCCACGTTTAACAGTTTTTTAAGTACTGGATGATTGATACCGAGTACAAGCCCTTCAAAGTTCTCTGAGATCTCAAGCCTGATGAAATCCAGCTTATCCAATAGCTGAATAATATCCCTGTCAAATACACATAGCCGTGCCTGTACGGTATCAACGTTCACGGTACAGAAAAGCCGGTGTTCTCTGAACCATGACGCATGAACTTCTACTGTCTCTAATTGTTGTTTCAGTAGTTCCTTCTTCCCTTCGACCGTCATGGCCATGATGAAGTACTTGCTGTTCAGTACAGGCAAGTCCTGGCAATGGAAACGGGTTAACAATTCACAACCTACCAGTTGGCCTGATGTTGTCATGATTGGTTCTGCTATGAAGGTTGTATTGATCATCCCTGCTTATCTCTATAATTGGTTAATTATTAATTATTAATTATTGATTATTGATTATTGATTATTGATTATTGATTATTGATTATTGATTATTGATTATTGATTATTGATCGTTGTAGATATCAATGAAAGACTAACCGCACTATAGAAAATTGCTAAACTTATTGAAAATGATCGTTTTTATTTATTTTGTGGTGTTTTATTTGGTGATGTATATAATTACAGTATTCTTGGTTTCGTTTGGAGGGCTAAGAAATGGGCAATAAGAACGGTTACGATCCATCCATACGTAGAGGTGTTCATCAGTTCTCACACGCTGGGGTTTGGTTCATGGTCTGTTATCGGGGAAGTGTTCTTGAGCAATTAAAGTTTGGTGATCGGGTGATATTTGAAGGTTCTGTAGGTGGGGTGTTCTGGCTGGGAACGGTGGAAAGGGATTGTTTTGTACTGATTAGCGAGACACCATTTAACAAGGTATTGGATGCTCTAGTTTATCTACATGCTGAACGCCGTGGGGTTGAACAACATGCTGATGATTGGTTCTGTGGGCAAGAAGAACTGCCATTCTAAAAAATGCCCCTACACATTGACGGCCCCATTGAGTAGGACAGTTCATGTTATTGGGGCATATTCAATTACTTAATAAGTATTGTGTAAAATCTTCTTGTTTGTACTACTGCGACAATAAAGCACCCAATAGCAAAGCATATTTTCATACCATCTTCTATTGGGTGTACATTTAATACATATCTAATTATAAAGTTGAACACTGAAAGCGTTACAAACCAATACAGTAGGAAATACAAAAATGAAAACAGGCGGCAAAGTATATTGCTACTTTTAATATCAAAAATCTTTGCTGTCAGTTTTGTTAATGGTGAGAAAAGCATCGCGATAAAACCAGGTATTATAGTAATTAGAAATATCGCAACAAACATCAAAGGCACTTTTACATATTCATTGCCATTTGGACCAATTATAATAATCAAACCAGTGACAGCCGTGATCAGCCCACCAATCAATAGTTCTTTCGTTCCCTCGAACATCTCAGAGATATTTTCAACAGTAATTTTCATTTTACCACTCTTCACTATAGGCAAGTTCTGAATGATAATATCATTTACAAATTGAAAAAGCCCTGTAGATTCACATCATACAGGGCTTAGTACTGAAATTTTCAGATTACTTCGCTACTACCTGCCAGCGTCCACCAGGCTTTATAATCTCATACTGGTATTGATCATCACACCATACATCTATACGGCCTGAGAAGTTCGCATTGCTAAACGTAGTGACTTTATCGCATGTGTAATCACGCTGGATAAGAGCCTGAGCGAAATCCTTAGCGTCCTGTAACTCTTGATTGGTGAGCTGGGTAGACGGTTCTTCGTGCTGTGCTTCATGCTTAACATCTCCACCTGAGATTTTGAAATACAAAGCGATGAGCACCAATAAAACTACAATAATTTTCCCCATTAGTAACCCTTGTGAACTATCTGGAATACAAGAGGTTGTTTCAACATCCTCTAAATCACAATGGGTAGTATCGGCCTTATGTAGAATTTCTTTACTTCCATGTAAACTGAAGGGGGAGTAACAGTACTGAGGGCTGTCGTATGGTAGCTTCACGCCACACCCACACCTTCAACAAACCTACCCATAGTGGGGGGCGTGAGGTTATGAGTGTACTTTAGGTATGATATAGAGGTAAAGCCATATAAGATTATCGATAAGTTTTTTTAAAGTTAATCCAAAAGCTCAATGCCCTTACCAAGTAGTAAAGGCATTGAGAAAATTAATAGCTAAGCTGTTTTATCTCTGTTGGTGCGATTGGATACTGGTATTCAGGAATAACCAATCTACAAAACATATCAAATTTGGTTAGATGTTCCTTAACCTGATCGATAGGAACCCCAACATGACGTAATGAATTGATAAGAATATCATTTTCAAAGTCGGGTCTTCCATAATACGCACATTTATTATCAATGATTTGATTATAGAACTGTAGTACATCATTATAAGTTTGAATTTCAGTATCAGTTTTATAATCAAAGGACTTTATTGACATGTTTCCGTCATTACTTTCAATGCTGACTCGTAAACTATCGAAATATAAAAAAGCACTACGGAATTCACTCTTAGGCTTTTCTATATTTTGGTCTGAGATATTAATGAAACTCTCTGTACTCAGTGCTAGTAGATTAGAAAAAAGATCACCCTTCTCTATAGTTACTAAACCATCAGTACGTGTATAGACACCATCCTCAAAATGATAATAGTAATACCTCTCATTATCAAATAACTTATAAAAGCCAATAATATCATCTTTCATGCGAAAGATTACACCATCCACTAATTCTATAGCAGAATAGTCACATTTATTATAATTCATTTTTCTTCCTTAACTAGGGTACGTAGAACATAATATAGTCTATATATGAAATGTCGGGATACGTCTGAGGATTAGTTAGTAAAACCTCATGTGTACTAAGGATAGTCCGGGCTAACTGAGTAAACGAATGATCGCTGCTTTCACTCAAGCGATATATCTCATATATACCATTATCAAGGGCAAGAATTTTATAGCACATAACGATTCTAGATATTAAAGTGTCAGCCTTATATAGGCATATATTAGTCATAGCGAAGTGCCAGACTTTCAATATCTATTAGTTTACAAGAGTTAAACAAGTAACCTTGTACACCCCACACCTCTAAACGCCTTGCTAGTTCAAGTTGTTCATCTGTCTCTACGCCCTCAAAGACAATTTTGTCACATTTCTTTTTATAGAGTACAAGACCTTTAAAGGGCTGTTCTTTCTTGGATTCCCGCCAGAAGTAATCACGGTCAATCTTGATTAGTTCATAGTGATTCGTATCGACCATGTTTATATCACAGTACCCTGCCCCCATGTCATCCAGCCATACCTTTCCAAATCTAAAGCATAGTGTTTCTATTAGCTTAGTACGGGTGTGAACTTCACATGTGGCCAGACTCTCAGAAATTTCAAGCCGCACATAATCCATACCCCTTAGTAGGCAATCCTTCTCTGGTGTTCGAATAATACATTCGATCATATCCCTATTAACATTGAGGCTACATAACAGATTGTTCTTTGTGAAGAACTCACTTTTTTGTCTGATAGCATTGATTTGCTCTCTGAGTAACAAGCATCTTTCTTCATTGCTCATGCTGTCAATGGCAGTATCCGGCGGAAAGAACTTACCATCCTGATCTTGGGTGCGAGTTAGGATTTCCACACCTCTTAACCTCATGGATACTGGGTCTACTAACGGCTCCACTATTAAAAAATGTTTCATATCAATCATTTCCCTTGGCTCAGTATTGTACATAATCTAAATGAGAATAAGTTAATATATTTTATTTGTTATCAGCCTATGTTTATAAATATACAAGAATTTTACATATTTTCAAGGTTTTGAACGTAAATTGGGTACTTGTCTCAAATATCCGGTTCTCAAGGGGTTTAAGATTGTATTTCATCATTTACGCAAGTATCATCTTTCCTTATGGTTTCTTAATGTTAATCAGTAATAATGAAACTATAATTTGGTCTTAAGAGTTATATGGGTTTATCTGGTAATTCTATTTTTAGATGATTAGGAAAGATATTCATTGCTCGGATTATTGTATCTAACTCCAAGTTAACTAAAGATTGTTGGAAGTATGCTGCCTCGTCATCTGATAAGTCCTTAGTTCTGGTAGTACTGTACCAGTAGTAGAGTGATTAATAGAAAGGGCTTAAACAGCCCGATAACCCGACAAGGGCAAAGCCCGCGTAGTTACTCCAAAAGACGGCAGACCCCAAACAGTATAGGTTTTCACTTCCTTCAGTAGTCGATAGACAAAAACAAAAGACGTGGCGTTCTTCGAGTGACTAGCGAGAAAACGCAAGTTTACGATCTTATCTTTTTGGTTTTACAGAGACTAACGAGCAAAGCGAGTTAGGATCTATGAGACTGAATAGACAAGTAAGGCATTTACTTTAAAGTGTATATTATATTAAGTTACGGGAATCAATATATGGTATGTAACCAATTGGTTTAACTACTATATATTGTGGCATCAACCGTATTTTACTCATAATAACCGTATTTTCGACGTATACAATACGGTTATAGTTACGGTTATTACTCCCATATAAATCAATTACTTATTCATTGCTACTAGTCGTTCAATTAAGGTAATAAGATCCGCACCTTCATCTTTTAGCAGTTCAACTAGTGCTACATGTTCTTCAGTTACGGTATTCTTTGGTTTGTATTGCTTCATTCTATTAAGGGATTTCCCTTCCTTTACTAGTACTTCAAACGCCTGTGATACTAGGGTTGCTATGCGTTTGTACTTTTCACGCGATGATTTACTATCTGGATAGTTTTGATTTTTATTCTGTCTGAATAGTTTTAGATGTTCAAATACCATAACTTCACTGAATTCAGGAGCATTCTTTACTATCGCAAATACATCTTCTTCCGGTACACGGTTTTTACCTAGAAAAGTACTTTTCTGGATTATCCCACGCATTACTTCTTTTGCTTCACTAGATAGTGAATTAAAGCAAATTAAACGTAGTTCATTCTGGATCATTTGATTATTGTGTATTGTTTCTTTTCTTGCCATTATAATTCCCCCTTAATATGGGGCTGTCACTCCTACATGATAGCCCCTAAGTTATTATGCTTTTTTGATAATTCTTGTGTAACTATGTCGTGTAGTATTACGGTTCCATAGTTGATTGAAGTGAGATGTAATCCCAATGTATGAGTACTTTCCAGTATTCCACGCATCAATAATTTGTACTTTCTCTTCTTCGGTGAATCTATTCCAGCTACGTTTATTTTTCGCTTTAGCCATATTCTCTTTTTGTGTAATCCATTGTAGGTTATCCACGTGATTGTTTAGAGGATTACCATCAATATGATCAACAACTAATTTCAATGATTCATCACGTTCAATAAAAGTTTCTGCGATTAGTCGATGAACTTCTACAGTTCTACTATCACCACCTTTGACAGATAGTGTTACTTTGTAGTACCCATTAGATTTTGAAGGGGTTAGCTTTAGTAGTGTTTCTGTCTTAGTATTGAATACATCACCTTCATTACTTACCACATAATATTCATATTTCGTTTCTTTCCATATTTTCATATATAACTTCCATATTACCCGCGTTACTTCCTGTAATCGCGTTTCTACTTATTGTGTGGTTAGTAGACAACCAATTAATTACTTACTGTTTAGTACAATGTACTGATCAATTAAGTAACCTACAGCAGAAGATAGAGTACCCTTTGATACCTTACCTTCATCAATCAATTTCTTTAGTACCTCAACCTGTGAATTAGATAAACGTGCGGTTATTACGTTATCTTTTCTATCCTTAGATTTATTATTCTTCATTTAATTAACTCATGTAATTTGTATACGTATACGTTATTTATCCCAAGCAAAAAAGATAGCCCTTTTTAGGGGGCTATACTTTAGCAATATAGGAGAATTATAATGTTACCATCTATTTAGTCTCTGATGGCTGGAGAATTGAATTATACTTCGCAGTTCGGCTACGTGAACGTTTTCGATCATTCAAAAAGCCATATCTATATTATAGGACATTTTTTGTGTCTGTCCCAAATATGTTGTAGATACCTACATTATACCGTGAAAAAATCACCCGATCCAAAATTCTTAGGTTTTTTTCTTGCGTATTACATTAGTACTTTTATTTATGTATTGTCTTATGTAACGTTCTACAAATCGTATCTTTATTGGAAGTGCTAGTACTGTGAGAATCATAAACATCAATACTAGTATTGTGTAGATTGGGAATAGTAAGAATTCAATTAAAAGTTTTAGCATGTATACGCCTCCTGTATTGTATACATTTATTTATATAAAGAGGGGTAATCATGTGAGTTATTGTAATAGAAGTACTGATATGAACATACCAGGTTGGAACATTTCAATACTATAGCCCCTGAATCCTTCCAGGGGCTATAAGAAGGTAATGTACCTTTAACCGTCGGCAAACGGTAGAGGCGGCAACCTCATTTCAGTACTACCTTTCACCAACAGGAGTTTTGGATTGATTGTTATTATATCAAATAGAAGGTTTTTTCACCAAGAAAAATCTCACATCGCCTGATATCAGTCACCCTCACAAATCACTTAACGCAAATTTTTGCTGTGACGCGTTTTGAGAGGCTCTATTACAAAACCATATCAACGCATTACCATATACAAAAAAGCCTCGCATACGAGCGTACACGAGACCAAAATTAAACTTAAAACGTAAAATCTTGTTTTTACAATAATCAAATACTTATCGGAAAATTAGATAGTCTGCCTTGCGATTTATCATGGCTTGTACTATTCAACGTTATAAATAGTTAGCTTTACTATTGTTCTTCAAACATAAAAACACCCTGCTAATACCATCAAATACTAGCAGGGCAAAAAAATGTATCGTATTTCGCTTACGTCCCATGACAACTATCATCAAAGTACTGCTAACTACTCAACTGATACTACTTTATTATTATTGTCAATTTAACTATAGACTACTTTCAAGTACATCACTATGTACTTTGGAAGTAACGTTAGATTTATCACAAAAATACATGTAACGATTGTTAGTTACATTTTTAAAAGAGAAATACTATCATTACTCAACTTTGTATTTTTCAATAAACCCTTCAGGGATATGGTTACATTGTTCATATGAAAATGCTCCACAACTCATAGATCGTCGCCAGTATGAATACTACACTGAAGATGTAAGGCCAAAATCTAAGGATTAACCAACCAAGACCGCACACTAGGCCAATACCAAGTATCATATCTATAAGCAGGTTAATCCACATACTAATAATTCTCTCCAGTACTAGTCAATCCATTCGATCTGATCTTCGTTCAGTTGGTATACAAACTCATCTGGCTCTCTTCCAACCATCATTGTAGTTATGTAATAGAGTAAATCATCTATTGTTTTAGTTCTACTTGCATACAATACCCAGGCATTACCATTCGATTCTACCTTGAAAACAGTTTTACCACCTTCTCTTACCTGATAAGTACGTTCGTTATCTTTTTCTGATATGGCTATTTCACTAATCAACTTGCCACTGTTATCGGTAATCAGGATATGCTTAAGCACTTCTCTATGGTAGGTAATATCATAGAGATAGTAAGCACCAATGTAACTAGAATCAATTCTTCGACACTTAATTGAGGAAATCACCTTCGCTATATGCTCGTTAGCTTTTCTTCTAAGTACTGTGTTGTCCTGGTCTGTGAGCTTTTCTACATCATAGTTATAATCCAAACGAAAAATTTCACTTTCGTTTTCAAGTGCACTTATCTTTTCAGTTAATTCATCTTTTTCTATAATGCGTTTTCTTTTGAATTCCATGATAGCAAAGAGTTCATCTTCATCGCTGGCACTCCTGACCTTATCATTCAGCAACACTATTTTTTCATTAATATCTGACAGTTTCCTTTTCAGTACTTCTAAAGATTGACTCTGTTTTTGATCATTATAGATTTCATCAATATTGAGATTTTTAATGTGCCCTAATAGCACCTTCTCACTTTCAAAGTACCGAAGCATTTTTGAGTTACATTTCTCATCTTTTGTACGTTGTCTATAACACCTCAAGTACTGCCCACCATTAGACATACTTTGAACGATCATTGGGCTACCGCATTCATGGCACTTAGTTAAACCGTTAAAGAGATTTCTTTGCTTCGTTGTAGTACTTCTTTGCTTTTTGGAGGATACATTTCTATCCATCATAGATTGAATTTTTGAAAACAACTCATCATCAATAACTACTGGATAGATACGTATTGCATTATCATTTGCTTCTTTCTTAATCTTAATATTTCCCAAGATTCGCTTTTCAGCGTCACTGGTACTTTCATTTTCTTTCTTCAGGATGGTTGAGTACTTGCCGATTAGATACCCATTTAGGCGGCGATCCCTCAACTTGTTATAGACTGTGACCGTGTTCCACCCTCTGCCATTGTATCTATCGCCTTCCCCGTTAAGCCGATTCACGATTTCTGTCACACCATAGCCATCACTATACCACTCAAAAATTTTGGTTATCGTTTGTAACTTCTGAGGGTCAATCTCATATGACTTTTTATCGTGGCTGAGAGAAAGCCAGTCAGGTGTATTGTTGTTAAGAGCAACACCCGTAGACAATGATTCTTCTTTTCGTCTGTTCCATGATTTTTTACTGATACGGGCTTTTCTTTTCGATTCCTGGTGAGCACGTTCGATACTGGTGGATAATGCGGATAACTTGTGGTCGAGTTTGTAGCTGTAAATTTGTCCAGTCTCAACCTCTACAATATCAATGTTACGTTTGATTAAAAAAGTAAACTCATCGATAGCATCGTAGCCTTGCTTACGTGAAAAGCGGTCTACAGACTCGATTAGCAAGCAACCTTCAGTTATCTCCCCTGCCTCTACACGCCGCTTAAACTGACCTAAAGAACCTTTGGTAAAGTTATGCCCTTTGTACCCTGACAGACCTTTATCACTTTCCAGTACTTCGTAATTGCTTGGATCAAGTTGATACCCTAATTCGGTGGGCAGTTTAGCGTTTTCGAGGAAGTCTAATACTGTACTGATCTGGCGATCTAAGCCAAAAGCATCAACCTGCTGTAAGCTCGATACCCTACTATAAATGTAGGCTTTGACAGTTCGCATTCATGCACCTATACATTTGATAAACATAATCAATGAGGAACTCATTATGTCCGATAAAGAATATGTATTCTATAGTACGCTGGAAGAAGCGATTGATGCCGCTCGTGAAGAGTTCCTCGCCGATAACCCCGGCGTTGAGGAAGAAGATGCCGACGTGCAGCAGCTTAATATCCAGAAATACGTTCTACAGGACGGGGATATTATGTGGCAGGCCGAATTCTTTGCCGACGAAGGCGAAGAAGGGGAATGTTTGCCGATATTAAGCGGTGAAGGTGCGCAGGCCGTTTTTGATGGCGATTACGACGAGATTGAGCTGCGGCAGGAGTGGCTGGAAGAGAACACCCTGCACGAGTGGGATGAAGGTGAGTTTCAGCTCGAGCCGCCGCTGGATACGGAAGAAGGTCAAACCGCGGCCGATGAGTGGGACGAGCGTTAACTGACGCTACTCGTACGGGCCGTGGCTGGCGTCAATGGGCAGTAAGAGGGTGTCAAAAATCAGCGAGAACGGCAGATCGAGCACGGTCAGGTAGCGCCATGCGGAATCGCGGACATCCCACTTCACGCCCGGGTAATACTGATTCCCATGGCCCTGCCCTGGTATGGTGCGGCTGATGATGCTGCCGCAGCCGCTCAGCAGGCACGCCATCAGTACGACGATGAGTATTTTCATGAGTCACCTCTAAAAAAATACCGGCGATTAAGCCGGTATTTTATCTGGCGGGTGGCGCTTCGCTTACCCGCCCTGGTTAACGACTGACTTCGTCTTTAGCGCCAGCGGATTCAGCTTAACGTCCTTGTAATAGTTCACCCACGAAGAGTATTTCTCCGGAGCGGACCACACGCGGTAGTGAAGACGCGCCATTGTCACCGGGTCGCTCAACAGCACCAGACGGCGATCGCGGTTGAGTTTTTCCGGGGTCTCGTTAAGCGCCTGCTCAACGTGACGATCGCGGGCAATCTCCAGCACCTGGCTGGCACGGTGACGCGCCGTCGCCATTGCCGTTGCCAGGGCGTTGAATGACGGGTTAAACACGGCGTGCATAAACCCATCGTCCAGCGAGCGATTGCGGTTCTGTTCCAGGTAACGATCGGTATCCACCAGCACCTGCGGCGGGGAATACTCTTCCGGGATCAGGAACAGCTTCCAGCGTTTGGTTCGCAGCCCCACCGTTGAACGGCTAGAGATGACGGAGACAAACGGCGACAGGATCAGGGAGAAGACAATCGGCGCCAGCCAGAACAGGAAGCGCAGATCCAGCCAGGCCATCCCGGCCGCCCACACCAGACCCAGCAGCAGCTGAGAACCGTGGCGCATAAAGGCTTCACCCCACGGCGTGGAGTCGTCATCACGCTGCGGTGAGTTCCAGACCACTTCCCAGCCCAGGAACGCACTGACCACAAACACGGTGTGGAACAGCATACGTACCGGCGCCAGCAGCACGGAGAAGAGCACTTCCAGCAGCAGTGAAAGGGTCACGCGGAAGAAACCGCCGTACTCTTTCGAGCCTTTGCACCAGATCAGGATGATGCTGAGCAGCTTAGGCAGGAACAGCAGCACCATGGTGGAGGCAAACAGCGCAATCGCCAGCTCCGGACGCCACTGCGGCCACACCGGGAACAGCTGGCGCGGTTGCAGGAAGTACTGCGGCTCCGTCAGGGCATGGACAACCTGCAGCGCGGTAGAGAGCGCGAGGAACATAAACCACAGCGGTGCGGAGAGATAAGACATCACGCCCGTCAGGAACACCGCGCGGTGAACAGGGTGCATCCCCTTCACCAGGAACAGGCGGAAGTTCATCAGGTTACCGTGACACCAGCGGCGGTCACGCTTGAGCTCGTCCAGCAGGTTTGGCGGCAGCTCTTCGTACGATCCCGGCAGGTCGTAGGCAATCCAGACGCCCCAGCCCGCACGGCGCATCAGCGCCGCCTCCACGAAGTCATGCGACAGAATAGAACCGGCAAACGAACCCTCGCCCGGCAGCGGTGCCAGCGCACAGTGCTCAATGAACGGCTTCACGCGGATAATGGCGTTGTGACCCCAGTAGTGCGACTCGCCCAGCTGCCAGAAGTGCAGACCGGCCGTAAACAGCGGGCCGTAAACGCGGGTGGCGAACTGCTGGCAGCGCGCATAAAGGGTGTCCATACCGGACGCTTTAGGCGAGGACTGAATGATACCCGCGTTCGGGTTGGCTTCCATCAGACGCACCAGACCGCTCAGGCAGTCACCGCTCATGACGGAGTCAGCGTCCAGCACCACCATGTAGCTGTACTGATTACCCCAGCGACGGCAGAAGTCATCGATGTTGCCGCTTTTACGCTTCACGCGACGACGGCGACGGCGGTAGAAGATCTGGCCTTCACCCTGCACTTCTGCAATCAGCTCCATCCACGCTTTTTGTTCCGCCACGCAGATATCCGGGTTGTAGCTGTCGCTCAGGATGTAAACGTCGAAATGCGCCGCGTTGCCGGTCGCCTTCACGGACTCCCAGGTCGCACGCAGGCCCGCAAATACGCGGTCAACGTCTTCGTTACAGATAGGCATGATCAGCGCGGTCCGGTGCTCGGGGTTGAGGGGTTCATCCCCGACCGTTGACGCTGAAATGCTGTATTTGTCCCGTCCCATCAGCAGCTGCAGGAAGCCCATCAGCGCGGTCCAGAAACCGGCCGAAACCCAGCAGAAGAGCACCGCGAACAGCAGAAGAATACCGCTCTGGAGGATATACGGCAGCAGCTGCATGAAGGAGACCCAGAGATCCTGGCCCATCATGTCCGTCGGGTTGATGAACGCCCAGCCCTGATAAGGCAGGATGGTTTTCATATACCAGGTCGCGACGACCGTCTGCGCCAGCGTCAGAAGCAGCAGGATATAGCGACGGATGGTCCCCACGGTACGCCATTTCTGTTCGGAGGCCTGCTCTTCTTTCGTCAGGCGCGACAGATAGCGCGGCGTCACATCACGCCCGCGCAGGCGATCCCAGAAGCGACCAACCGGGTTGGTGCGCCAGGGATCGGGGAACATCGAGGAACGCGTCGCCTTCGGCATCGCCTGAAGCTGATCGCGTCCTTCGTCGTCTTTAATCAACTGCCCTTCTGCCAGCGAGTCCGGCCAGGCCTGCTCCAGACGCGCCTTCACTGACCCGAGCGGCGTATCATCATCACGGGTAAACTGACGATGTTCGCCATCCAGCGCGGTGTGAACCGCGCGGATGTCGCTCTTAGGCAGTGCCGCTTTTTCGATATCCGTCAGCGGCATGGCATCAATATATTCAGATGTATTATTCATTGGCAGGTAGCTGATAGCTCCAGGTTTCACTCAGCGGCTGATCGTTACTGACCAGCGCAGCGCGCATTTCAGTGGTCTGTTTCGGATCTTTCACTTTTACGCGCAGGGTCAGACGCCAGCCTTTGGTTACCGGGTTATAACGCACGGTATTCTCAACGATTTCACCGTTATCACCGATGCTGGCCTGAGCGGCAACGGCGGTATCCGAAGACAGTTTCTTCATATCCTGGCCCGTGAAGTCCACGACAAACGCCACGGTACCGTCAGGCTGACGAATAAGATTAGACTGCTTCACATCACCCGTTGAGCGGCGAGTCTGCATCACGTACGCGTTATCCGGCGCGTGCAGCTTGTCTTCATCGCGGCTGAAGGTAATGGTGTACTTGAAGTTCATCTCTTTACCGGCTTCCGGCAGCTGATCCGGCGTCCAGTACGCGACGATGTTATCGTTGGTTTCGTCGTTGGTTGGAATTTCTACCAGCTCGACCTTACCTTTACCCCAGTCACCGTTTGGCGTGACCCAGGCGCTTGGACGCTGGTCATAGCGATCGTCCAAATCTTCAAAGCGGGAGAACTGACGACCACGCTGCAGCAGGCCAAACCCTTGCGGGTTTTCCATCGCGAAGCTGCTCACCGCCAGATGTTTCGGGTTGTTCAGCGGACGCCAGATCCACTCCCCGTTACCGGCATGAATAGACAGCCCGTTGGAGTCATGCAGTTCCGGGCGGAAGTTAGTTGCCGGCGACGGCTGGTTCGGCCCAAACAGGAACATGCTGGTCAGCGGCGCAACGCCGAGTTTGCCCACCTTATCACGCAGGTAAACCTTGGACTGCACGTCAACCACCGTGTCACGACCCGGCATGATCACAAAGCGATAGGCGCCGGTTGCACGCGGGGAATCCAGCAGCGCATAGATGGTCAGCCGTTTGTCCGTTGGTTTTGGACGTTCAATCCAGAACTCGCGGAAACGCGGGAACTCTTCACCTGACGGCAGCGCGGTATCAATAGCCAGACCACGCGCGGAAAGCCCGTACACCTGCCCGGCGCCAATGACGCGGAAATAGCTGGCGCCCAGCATGCTCACGATTTCGTCGTTTTTATCTTTGCTGTTGATCGGGTAAAGCACCTTAAAGCCTGCGAAGCCCAGGTCTTTCACCGTATCTTTGTCGTGTTGGACATTGCCGAAATTGAAGTAATCCGGGCTGTACTTGATCTTACGTACCGCGGTCGCCGTCACTTCATTGATGGCAACAGGCGTGTCGAAGTACATACCCTGATGATAAAACTCAAGCTTGAACGGGGTTTTAATATTGCTCCAGTACGCTTTGTCGTGGTTGAACTGGATCTGCTGATAGTCCGCATACTTCATGTCGCGGAAAACGGAGGGCAAGTTACTTTTCGGCGCTTCGTAGCTCTTGCCTGCCATCGATTTTGCCTGTTTTGCGACATCGTCGATGTTAAAGGCCAGTGCCGATGAGGTATACAGTGATAACACCACTGCAGCACCCAACCAACGCATTTTCATCATCTGTGGTTTATGTTTCATAATAAGTAAGCACTTCCCCCTTTGTGTGCTTATATCGATCCGATCCATTTTAATGGAAACTCAGGCAATCCGACAACATTATCACTGCTTTGTTCAGCTGCTGGCTCATGGAATAAGCAAATGAAAGAACCCGCTTTTCACTTTGCGTGCTTATCCTGGAGACAGGGTGTCGGTCTTGGTGTAGGGTTGGCTTCGAATGTAACCATTATGAGTCTTAGGGATAAGACGAAAAGTCTGAGAATGCACAACGTTATATGAGCACAACACCAACAGAACGTGAATATTTCCTCGACTCGATCCGGGCATGGCTGATGCTATTGGGGATCCCTTTTCACATATCACTGATTTACTCCAGTCACACCTGGCACGTGAATAGCGCGATGCCCTCCTGGTGGCTGACGCTGTTTAATGACTTTATTCACGCCTTCCGTATGCAGGTGTTTTTCGTCATTTCCGGCTATTTTTCCTACATGCTGTTTCTGCGATATCCGCTCAAACGCTGGTGGAAAGTGCGCGTAGAGCGCGTGGGGATCCCCATGCTGACCGCCATTCCGCTGCTGACGCTGCCCCAGTTCATTATGTTGCAATACGTAAAGGGCAAGGCCGAGAACTGGCCGAACCTTACGCCGTATGAAAAGTACAATACGCTGGTCTGGGAACTGGTGTCTCACCTGTGGTTCCTGCTGGTGCTGGTGGTGCTCACCACGGTGAGCCTGTTGATTTTCAGCCGCCTGCGCCACCATCTAAGCACGAGAGCCGACGCCTTCTTCGCTAACGTGACGATGGGTAGACTGTCGGTGCTCTTCCTGCTGTTGGGGATTGCCTATGCCGCCGTGCGACGGACCCTGCTCATCGTTTATCCGCCGATTTTGAGCGACGGATTATTTAACTTTGTCGTGATGCAGTCGCTGTTCTACATTCCGTTCTTTTTAATCGGCGCGCTGGCCTTTATTTATCCCAAACTTAAATCGCTGTTTATCACCCCGTCACCGTGGTGCGCGCTGGGGGCCACCCTCGCGTTCGCGGCCTATCTGCTGAACCAGCGCTACGGCAGCGGCGACGCCTGGATGTATGAAACGGAAAGCGTGATCACGATGCTGCTGGGCCTGTGGATGGTGAACGTGGTCTTCGCGCTGGGCCACCGTCTGCTTAACTTCAAGTCCAGCCGCGTGACCTACTTCGTGAATGCGTCACTGTTTATCTATTTGGTGCATCACCCGCTGACGCTTTTCTTCGGGGCTTACATCACGCCGCACATCGCCTCCAACACGCTGGGCTTCTTTACCGGGCTGGTGTTTGTGGTGGGCGTGGCGATCGTCCTTTACGAAATCCACCTGCGGATCCCACTCCTGCGTTTCCTCTTCTCAGGAAAACCACCGGCGAAAGCCGCGTAAACAGCGCGGCGCATTCGATGCGCCGCGTTGGCTTCAGCTTTCCAGCTCCTGTCTGCGCTGGGTCAAAAGCCGCTGATAAAGATGCAGGGTATCGTCGTCGAAACAGACAAAAATGACCTTCTCTGGCAGCGGTTTTAAAGATAAATAGCGGTAAACGGTTTCGACGGCGATGGTTGCGGCGGCGGCCTTAGGGTAACCATACACGCCGGTGCTAATGGCCGGGAATGCCATCGTTTTATAGCCGTTGTCGGCGGCCAGTCGCAGACAGTTCCGGTAAGCCTCTTCCAGAATACTCGCTTCGTGCCGATCCCCGCCATGCCAGACGGGCCCTACGGCATGAATAACCGCTCTGGCAGGCAGGTTGCCCGCCAGGGTAATGACCGCGTGACCGGGAGGACACTCGCCCTGCTGTTGCCGGACAATTTTACAGGCTTCCAGCAGCTGCGGTCCGGCAGCCCGGTGGATAGCCCCGTCCACGCCGCCTCCCCCCATCAGGGATGGATTGGCCGCATTGACGATAACGTCGACGTGCATTGTCGTAATATCGCCATGAATAATTTCAATTTGCGGTTTCATAAAGCCCCTCTGCAACCCGCCTTTTTCTTAAGTGTATCGCAGAGGAGACCGGGAGAAAAAACTATCAGAAAAAATCCTCTTCCACCGCAGGGCGGGAGAGTACGCATTAGCGATATTGGATTTCGACAACCGCGAGCGTTTTTTCAGGATTAAGGTATTTCATATTAAGCGTCGCCAGGCTTGAGTCGCTCACTTTCCCGTTAAGCGCCTCTTCATAGCTGACCATACGCGTTTGCATACGGTTATTTATTGGACATGACATGGCAAACTGTTGCTTCTGCGGAGTGACTTCACAAGGGTCTGCGACAATGGCTCCGCGGAAATGAATCACGCCACCGTCAACAACGGTGGCCGAATAGGCCGGTATACTGAAAGCAGAAACGAACAGACCCAGACCTGCCGCGAGTCGAGCAAATGCGTTGTTCATTATAAGTACTCCTCAATGAAAATCGTCCATGAGGGGTAAACGCGCTTCATTTATGGCAAACGAAGTTTCACGTACGGAACATAACAACCAGGTCCCTGATATCAGCATAGCCCAACGGCGCAGCCTCGCCACATTCGCAACATATTGATTTCATGAATGTTTATAGCGATCGTTCCGCTGGCGACCACTGCTGTGATAAATGTAGCGCTTTACCGTCTGTAACGGTGACAACGATGCTTACCGTGTCACCCGCGCTTATATTTAAACTCAGGCGCATTAAATCAATCGTCTGATTAGCGGGAATAAAAAGCGTGTTTTGCTGTCTGGAAGAACTTTGTCCCCCCTGCCCTTCACGCACAGAAACGATCTGAACCTGACAATCACACGATTGTGCCAGAGTGACCTGCGGAATGATGGTGGTCATATTTTCCTGCTGCGACGTTTTGAAGGTTATCTGGCTCGACAGGGCGGCAAGGAGAATTAAGGTATTCATGATGAACTCCCGAAAAAAAACAGGGCATCAGCCCTGTTTTTTGTAGCACAGATTTCAGTATCAGTACTGATGGGCTGTCGCGTGGTTACCGAAACCAATCTGGGTAACGTTAACAGTCGAGTTCGAAGCAGTCTGGTCTACGAGGGCACCGTTAAAGCCGCCGGACTGGCTAACGTTCATTTTGGAATTTTTACTGTTCCACTGATCAAGAGTTGCACTGTTGCCGAAACCGTTCTGGCTCAGGTTAATTTTACTGTCATCAGAACCCTGACCAACGTCGGCGCCGTTACCGCCACCGGTCTGGCTAATATTCAGGACGGAATTTCTGGCATCTGTCTGCAGGGCTACCGCAGAGTTACCGCCACCGTTCTGATAAATATTCAGGGTTGAATTTGGGCCACCGTAACCACCATGACCATGATCATCACCCCAGCCGCCTTGATTAATCATACCAGCCATAGCACTACCAGAAACTACGATTGCTGCAAGCGCTGCCACTTTGAAAAATTTCATGGTAAACCCCCGTCGGATTGATTAAAGTCGTCGCGAAAGCATTAATGTTGAATAACGTTAATCGCCATTTGCGACTGTTTCTGCACTACAACTGCGGTTTTCTGCGTACCGTACTGCGTAATATTTGCTCTATTACCCGACCCTTGCTGGATAATTTTCGCGCTATTACCGTATCCATCTTGCGTAATACCTGCATCATTCCCGTTACCGCTCTGAGCGATCCAGGCAATATTGTAACTCCCTGATTGATCAACTCTCGCTCTGTTTCCTGCCCCATCCTGGGAAACAATGGATAGAAGTTTTGAACCTTCCTGGCGAACCTGAGCGTTATTGAAAACTCCCTGTTGACCAATAATGGCTGCCTGATTTAATGATGAAAGACTTAATTCGTTCACCGCAAAGTTATATTCAGCATTGGCTAAATCTGAATTCGCTGCGGTTACAAATCCAGGCGCACCCAGTAATGTTAACACCATAAATAACGATGTGTATTTCATGTTGTCACCCTGGACCTGGTTATTGAATCACGCCATAACCGTACAACCGTGTTACTTGTAAAAACGTTTCGTATTGTGTTAACGCGTCGTTACGGTGAAGAGTATGTCCGCTGAAACATTTTAAATATCTCACCCGCGCGCCTTATTTTTATTTATCGGCTCACCACAAAGTCGTATTTTTCATCAAAAATCACTTTAATCAGGCCAGCTTATATTTTTTATTGCAGATCGCGAACCGTGGGGTTGTACAACGAGACGAAGGCTGTCCATGCTTCCTTCCGCGTTGTTTAAACGTAGCGGCAGAAGAGGGTTTTTTCTCAAGCGTGACACCAAGCCCGTTTTCTTAAGGCAGGCAGCCACTCAATTTTGGACTTAGAAATAATCGGCAACTCATACTGAATCAACCTTGTAAAAAAATAATAAATAAACATTAAAATCATGCAGATAAAAATATTTGTATGATTTTTAAAATCTGTGCAGTTGTATTAGAGTGTACAACTTTCGCATCAATTTCTATCATTCCATACAATCAATTTTCACAAATTAATATTGATTTTTACATTCTGTTACACGTTTAACACTTGATTTAAACTTCGTAAAAGCTAGATTGAAATTAGATGTACGAAATTGGTTTTATATTTACCTCCCTGTGGAGGTTATGGTCTGATTCTACACACAGCAGTGCAACATCTGTCAGTACTTCTGGGGGCCTCGGTTAAAAAGGAGGCCAGCTGCCAGGTGCCAAAAAAAAAGTGGGGTTTCATCATGTATAATGAAGTCCATAGTTTACATGGTCATACATTACTGTTGATCACAAAACCTTCTTTGCAAGCGACAGCGTTATTACAACATTTAAAGCAATCTTTATCACTGAACGGGAAATTGCATAATATTCAACGTTCTTTTGATGATATTGCACCTGGCAGCATCATTCTGTTCGATATGATGGAAGCTGATAAAAAGCTTATCCATTACTGGCAAGATATTTTAAGCAGGAAAAACAATAATATCCGCGTGCTATTATTGAACACCCCTGATGAGTATCCTTTTAGAGATATTGAAAGCTGGCCGCATATCAATGGCGTATTCTACGTCACGGAAGAAGAAGACCGGGTTGTTGAGGGCCTGCAGGGTATATTGCGCGGAGAGTGTTATTTCTCGCAAAAGCTTGCCAGCTATCTCATCACGCACTCCGGAAATTATCGCTATAACAGTTCAGAGTCAGCACTGCTCACGCACCGTGAGAAAGAGATCCTGAATAAGCTACGCATTGGTGCTTCAAATATTGAAATCGCCCGTTCGTTATTTATCAGCGAAAATACGGTAAAGACGCACCTTTATAATCTTTTCAAGAAGATAGCTGTGAAAAACCGAACTCAGGCGGTTTCGTGGGCAAACGATAACCTCAGGCGTTAATCACATGAAGCGCACGTTGAGTTGGATCGCCGCAGCGGGTTTCCTGCTCGCTGCTGGGAATCTGAAGGCCGTCGAGGTCGAAGTTCCCGGATTGTTAACAGACCACACCGTCTCGTCGATCGGGCACAGCTTTTACCGTGCCTTCAGCGACAAATGGGACAGTACCTATACGGGTAATATAACAATCAACGAGCGGCCCAGTGCACGATGGGGAAGTTGGATAACGATAACGGCTAATCAGGACGTTATATATCAAACGTTTTTATTTCCGACCAAACTCGACTTCGATAAAAACGTAGCCCTGGCACTGGCACAATCCGAAGACGCTATTAATCGCCTGCAAATAGATAAAGCGCTATTAAGCACCCGCGATTTAGCAAAAGACGAGTTCTAGCGAACCGATATCTGGAGGCTGTCATGCGTATTGCATATGCAGTTGTTTCAATAATGCTGATCACACCGATAAGCTGGGCCGGAAATATGACGTTTCAGTTCCGTAACCCTAACTTCGGGGGTAACCCTAACAACGGCGCGTTTCTGCTGAATGAGGCTCAGGCGCAAAACTCCTATAAGGACCCAAGCTACAAGGATTATAGCGTGGATACCCCCTCCGCACTGGACAACTTCACCCAGGCTATCCAGTCGCAGATTTTAGGCGGTTTGCTCACCAATATTAATACCGGTAAACCCGGCCGAATGGTGACCAACGACTTTATTGTTGATATCGCCAACCGGGACGGACAGCTTCAGCTGAACGTGACCGATCGTAAAACCGGGAAAGTCTCAACCATTCAGGTTTCCGGTCTACAAAACGATTCAACTAACTTCTAAACAACAACGAAATAAGGACAACAATCATGCAGCGCTTCCTGATATTTGTTGCAGTGTGCTTATTGAGCGGTTGTTTAACTGCTCCACCCAAAGAAGCTGCAAAACCGACATTAATGCCTCGGGCCCAAAGTTATCGTGATTTAACGCATTTACCTTCTCCTACGGGGAAAATATTTGTCTCCGTGTACAATATTCAGGATGAAACCGGGCAATTTAAACCTTACCCGGCAAGTAACTTCTCCACGGCCGTGCCGCAAAGCGCCACCGCGATGCTGGTTACCGCGCTTAAGGATTCACACTGGTTTATTCCCCTTGAGCGTCAGGGGCTGCAGAACCTGTTGAATGAGCGCAAAATTATTCGTGCCGCACAGGAAAATGGCACCGTCGCGGACAACAACCGTACGCCTCTGCAATCTCTGGCGGCGGCGAACGTGATGATTGAAGGGTCGATAATTGGTTACGAAAGTAACGTTAAATCGGGGGGTGTGGGCGCGCGGTACTTCGGTATTGGTGCGGATACCCAGTACCAGCTCGACCAAATCGCGGTTAACCTGCGCGTGGTCAACGTCAGCACCGGCGAAGTGCTCTCTTCGGTGAACACCAGTAAAACCATCCTGTCTTATGAAGTCCAGGCGGGGGTATTCCGCTTCATCGATTACCAGCGTTTGCTGGAGGGTGAAATTGGCTACACCTCTAACGAGCCGGTCATGATGTGTTTGATGTCAGCCATTGAAACCGGCGTGATCTTCTTAATCAACGACGGTATTGACCGCGGGCTGTGGGATCTGCAAAACAAAGCGGACGTGCAGAATCCGATCCTGGTGAAATACCGCGATATGTCAGTACCTCCGGAATCCTGACGGGAAGCGCGTAAAAAAGGCGAGATGATTATCTCGCCTTTTTTATTCACTCACGGCCGTGACGTTTTGCGCTTTCTCCCGCCGCGACGCCAGCCAAAGACCGCTGTTTTTCATGGCATAGCCAAACAGCAACCCCAGCGCCAGGGAGGGGACCACCAGCTTCCAGTCACCCTGCCCCGCAAAGGTCGCGCACGCCCCCATAAAGGTTCCCGGCACAAACGACAGCAGCAGATGCTTAGCCTGGATGCACATCAGGAAGGCAACCACGCCCGTCATGATGTATCCCAGCATCTCCAGATGCGGCGCCAGCGCGCTGCCTTTCATGATGACCAGCGCCCAGATAACCCCGCTCATCAGCGTGCAGCCTGAGATGAAGAGCCCTTTGACGCCCCCCTGCGGGCAGGCGAAATAGGCCGTACAGCCAAGGAATCCGGCCCAGCTGAGCAATCCGAGAGACACGGCCACCCATCCCCAGAGTCCGGAGAGAATGCCCGTCGTTATTGCGATAGAAAGTAATATGTTCATGGCGCGCATCTTAGCAGAAGCGCACCATAGAAATGCGATCAGAAGCACATTATGTGCAAATTGAAATGTTGAGTTGCAGAATTTGTGTGATTTAAATCACTCTTCACTCTCTTCTTCCAGCTCATCCCACATCGCCGCGATCGCGTCGCGGGTGAGCGGTGCCAGCGTCCTCCAGAATGGCGAGGCGGCATGCGCTTCTACTTTACCCAGGAATGTTCCCACCCACGGCAGCAGATACGTTTCGAACAGGGTTTCGATGGCTTCGTTCTCATCATCCCCGGCGTTGTCTTCGATCCAGGAGGCAGCCAGCAGCAGCGTACCGATATGATCGGCTGGCGTATCGCTCAGCGGCATACCGCGCGAGGAAAGGAATGCACGCACTTCCGCTTCCGTCGCCCCTTCCTGCCAGGCGGAACGGTATGGCGAAACGCGGCACTCATCGCCGACGAACAGCGCATTGTAGTCCGTCGCGATCTGCTGCATATCGCAGCTTTTTTGCAGACGTTCCAGTAAATCATCCTGTTCCAGCGGCCAGTTCTGCGCCAGTTTGCCTTCACGAATTAACGTAAAAAGCGGAACCAGCAGCGGGTCCTGCGGCTGGCGATAATAGAGCGTACCCAGCACGCGACAAAGGATGGAGAACTCGTTCATTTTTATTATTCCATTACACAATTAAAGACTGGCAAATTCGTCAATCGGCTCCATGCCGCGCGACTCGAGGAAATCGAGCATGCGGCGTGGGGTGACGTTGAGGATTTGCCCTTCCGGGAAGTTGACATCATTCAGCACCTTAAGGCACTCGCTGAAATCACCCAGCGTAAACGCGGTATGCGAATCGGAGCCCAGCGCCACCATGCCGCCGGCATCACGCACGGCAGCGGCCACCTCACGACAGTTAGCTTCACTGCCCTTGCGCGAGTGAACGAAGGAGGAGTTGTTGATCTCGAGCGCCACGCGGTGCTTCGCTGCCGCCTGCGCGACGGCCTGAATATCAATGGGGTACTTCGGGTTACCTGGATGGCTGATAATGTGCACATTGCCGCTGGCAATGGTGGCAATCATCGCCGCGGTGTTGGTCTCTTTATCCTGCGGGGGGAAAACCGGCTCATGGAAACCGGCGAGGATAAGGTCGAGCGACGTCAGCATCGGGCCGGTGCAGTCGATCTCACCGTCGGTATTTTTGATGTTTGCCTCAATGCCGCGCAGTATCCCAATGCCGTCCACCAGACGTGGCCAGATACGCATATTCACAAAATGCCAGTAGTGCGGCGCATCCGCCATGTCCGGGCCATGATCGGTGATAGCGAAAAGCTTAATGCCCTTCAGCTTTGCCTGGGCGATATAATCATGGAGGTTGCTATACGCGTGGGTGCTGGCGACGGTGTGCATATGCAGGTCAACGGGATACATCTCTCTCTCCTCTGCGGTTTTTCCAAAGGATAGCAGTTATCAGCGGCGAATATTAGCAAAAACCCGGCGAACGCCGGGTTTCTCTCAGTAGCCGCGCCGTCTGTCGACCTGGCCGGTGACCGGGTTGCCCTTTTCCACTTCGCTGATGGTATGGGAGATATACGCCACCGCCTCTGCCGGACGCGTCACGGCAGCCACGTGCGGAGTCATCGCCACGCGCGGATGCGTCCACAGCGGGCTTTCCGCGGGCAGCGGCTCGCGGCTATAGACATCCAGCATCGCGCCTTTCAGCTTTCCGCTATCCAGCGCCTTCAGCAGGTCGGACTCGACCAGATGCACCCCACGCGCCAGGTTCATCAGATAGCTTTGGTCGACGAGCTGGTTAAGCAGAGCTTCATTGATGATCCCTACCGTTTCCGCCGTGTTTGGCAGCAGGTTGATCAGCACGCGCGTGCCTTTAAGAAACGCCGGAAGTTCATCCGTTCCGGCAAAGCTTTCTACGCCCGGATAGTCCTTACGGCTGCGGCTCCAGCATCGCAGCGGAAAGCCCCACGGAGCGAGTGCTTCAGCCACTTTTGAGCCCAGCACGCCTGCACCGAGGATCCCGATAGTAAAGTCTTCGCGACGGTAATCCGGGAGCGGCTCCCAGTGGGCCTGCTGTTTAAAGGCCTGATAGTCATCAAAGCGGCGGAACCAGTGCAGCACCTGGCTCACGGCATATTCCTGCATTTGCTGGCCCATTCCGGTATCTTCCAGGCGGAAAAGGGGGATCTCTTCTGGCAGCATTTCAGGGTGTGCCTTCAGTTTGCTCAGAATGGAATCCACGCCTGCGCCCAGGGCAAAAACAGCCTTCAGCTTGCGGCCCTGGAGCATTTCTACCGGAGGATGCCAGACCAGCGCATAGTCAGCATGTTCATTATCGCCACGCTTCCACTCGCGAACGCGTGCGCCGGGTAATGCCGCCGTAAGCGCCTTGATCCAGTATGCCGTATCGAACGTGGGGTGATAGAAAAGTATATCCATAGTTATTCCTGCCTTTTATTGCGCTGATTTATTTTGCTTTTTCACTGGAGGGTCAGCATATCAAATTTATTGCGCGACTGTGTTGCTGATAAAAAAGACGCTTTCAGCACATTTAAGAATCATGTTGCCTGAAGTTTGTCTAAACGCGCTAAATTACTGAAAAAGTGAGTTGACGGGAGTTCGGCTTTTCCTTACATTAGCGCCCGTCCCGACAACAACGGGATGACAATATGGTGAGGTGTCCGAGTGGCTGAAGGAGCACGCCTGGAAAGTGTGTATACGGCAACGTATCGGGGGTTCGAATCCCCCCCTCACCGCCATATTTAAGATGAGAGCTCGTACGAAAGTACGGGCTTTTTTCTTTTATATTCTCCGAAAGGGGGGGATGAGAACCCCCGACCGGGGTTCGACAACTGGCGACAGCCAGTTGGACAGACTGAGAGCGCAGCGAACAGGCTGCCCGCAGGGCGAGCGAAGCGAGTCAATCCCCCCCTCACCGCCATATTTGAAGAAGAGCTCGCATGAAAATGCGGGCTTTTTTTTCGCATGTTGCACACATGCAGGGGGGATGAGAATCTTAAAGCTCCCCTGCGCCGTATATGTCGGGTGGCGCTGCGCTTACCCGACCTACAAAAACTACTCTTCAACCATCTTCGCGTACTCTGCGGTCAGAAAATCTACCAGCGTTCTGACGGACGGCAGCAAACCGCGCCTTGACGGATAAACGGCGTGAATCACTTCCCGTCGCGGTTCCCATGCCTCAAGTACCCGAACCAGCTCTCCGGACGCAAGCTGATCCTTCACCATTAAAATCGGCAGCTGCACCACGCCGATGCCCGCCATGGCAGCTTCACGCAGCGCGAGCATATCGGTGGTGATCAGCCGGGGATGGTAATGGATTTCCGCTCTGGCGCCGCCGGGGCCACAGAGTTCCCATTTATGGATATGTTTACCCTCGCTCGTGCTTAACCCAGGCCAGGCACTGAGTTCTGACGGGGCGACCGGTTCTCCCATGCGTTGAAGTAACGCCGGCCCGGCCACCAGACAATGCCCCCTGTCAGCCAGCACCCTTAACACCAGGTCGCTGTCATCAAACGGACGCGGGCGGACGCGAATCGCGATATCCACCCCCTCTCCCACCAGGTCGACCCGCCGGTTGGTCGCCTCCAGCTGAAGATTGATGCCGGGGTAGCGCGCCATAAATCTGGCCAGCATCGGACCCACGTGGACATGCAGCAGGGTTATCGGGCACGTGATCCTGACGACACCGCGCGGTTCGGCCTGCAGTGCCGCAACGGCTTCCTCGGCGGCTTCGGCCTCCACCATCATCGCTTTGCAGTGCTGATAAAAGGTCTGCCCGACCTCGGTCACCGTAAACTGCCGGGTTGTTCGGTGAATGAGCCGCACGCCAAGGCGTTCTTCCAGCTGCGCGATCCGGCGGCTTAGCCTGGACTTGGGCAGATCGAGCGCCCTTCCCGCCGCCGCAAAGCCACCGCTGTCCACCACCTTCACAAACCAGACGAAGTCATTGAGATCTTGCATACATCCTCATCGTTCTATTTTTAGAACAGTGAATACCATTTTCACTATCTACCGGGATATTAAACCTGAATATAAGCTAATTACATCAACAGAACATCAGGAGTTAATCATGAAAAACATTACCGGCGTTTATACCGCTCCCCGCCAGCACTGGGTGGGAGACGGTTTCCCGGTCCGTTCAATGTTCTCGTATCAGACGCACGGCGAGTCTCTCAGCCCGTTCCTGCTGCTGGACTACGCGGGCCCGTACACCTTTCCCGCTGACGGTGCGAAACGCGGCGTAGGCCAGCATCCTCACCGGGGTTTTGAAACGGTCACCATCGTCTATTCCGGTGAAGTGGAGCATCGCGACTCCACCGGTAAAGGCGGCATCATTGGCCCCGGCGACGTGCAGTGGATGACCGCAGGCGCAGGCATTTTGCACGAGGAGTTCCACTCCGCCGGGTTCTCGCAGAAAGGCGGCGAGCTGAAAATGATGCAGCTGTGGGTCAACCTGCCGGCGAAAGACAAGCTGGCGGTGCCGGGCTACCAGAGCATAACGAAGGATGCGATCCCGGTGGCGACGCTGCCTGACAACGGTGGAACGCTGCGGGTTATTGCCGGTCGTTACGACGAGGTTACCGGCCCGGCGCACACCTTCTCGCCGCTGAACGTCTGGGATATCGCGCTTAATCAGGGAAGCCATCTGACGCTCAACCAGCCCGAAGGCTGGAGCACCGCGCTGGTCGTGCTGGAAGGCAACATCACGGTGAACGGTACGGCTCAGGCAGGAGAAGCCCAGCTGGTCGTACTGAGCCAGGAAGGCGACAAGCTGCACCTGGAGGCGAACAGCGACGCAAAAGTGCTGCTGATGGCGGGCGAGCCGCTGAATGAACCCATCGTGGGCTATGGCCCGTTTGTGATGAACAGTAAAAGCGAAATCAACGAAGCCATTCGTGATTTCAACTCAGGCCGCTTCGGCCAGATCTGAAGGTAATAAAGGAGAAGAACATGTCTACACCTGCGAATTTTAACGGCACGCGTCCGGTTATCGATGTTAACGATGCGGTGATGTTGCTCATCGATCACCAAAGCGGCCTGTTCCAGACCGTTGGGGATATGCCCATGCCGGAACTGCGCGCCCGTGCGGCTGCGCTGGCTAAAATCGCGACTCTGGCAAAGATCCCGGTGATCACCACCGCGTCCGTTCCGCAGGGGCCAAACGGCCCGCTTATCCCGGAGATCCACGCCAACGCGCCGCATGCGCAATACGTTGCCCGTAAAGGTGAGATCAATGCCTGGGATAATCCGGAGTTTGTGGCGGCGGTGAAAGCGACCGGACGCAAGACGTTGATTATCGCAGGCACTATCACCAGCGTCTGCATGGCCTTCCCGTCAATCAGCGCGGTTGCGGACGGGTATAAGGTGTTTGCGGTGATTGATGCCTCCGGTACCTACAGCAAAATGGCACAGGAGATCACGCTGGCGCGCGTCGTGCAGGCAGGCGTGGTCCCGATGGACACGGCGGCGGTGACCTCTGAGATCCAGCGTACCTGGAACCGTGAAGACGCGGCTGAATGGGCTGAGGTATATACCCATATCTTCCCGGCTTACCAACTGCTGATCGAAAGCTACGGCAAAGCGCAGGAAGTGGTTAAAAACAGCGAAGTGCTCGATTCAAAGCGCTAATAACCCGTACTGCGGCATGAGCTGATTAAGGCTTAACCGAACGCACACGAATACAGAAAATCTGCTTGACCGTTTTAGCGCAACTCCCTATAGTAGCGCCCCGTTGCCCCCCAAGCAGTCAGGCAGCAAAACAATATGGTGAGGTGTCCGAGTGGCTGAAGGAGCACGCCTGGAAAGTGTGTATACGGCAACGTATCGGGGGTTCGAATCCCCCCCTCACCGCCATATTTGAAGAAGAGCTCGCATGAAAATGCGGGCTTTTTTTTCGTATGTTGCACACATGCAGGGGGGATGAGAACCCCCGACCGGGGTTCGACAATTGGCGCAGCCAGTTGGACAGACTGAGAGCGAAGCGAACAGGCTGCCCGCAGGGCGAGCGAAGCGAGTCAATCCCCCCCTCACCGCCATATTTGAAGAAGAGCTCGCATGAAAATGCGGGCTTTTTTCTTATATATTCTTACAACCACGAAGGGGAACCCAGCGTTAACGGTTAGAGGCATAAAATGTAAAGAAATTGTTCGACATTTGATATAGCGTGTATAATTCACCTTAAATAACCCTATAATAAGTCGGATTTTTACTGGATTCAGAGAAAAATTTATGCGTAATACAAAAATGAAAATAATCAGTGCAGCGAATAACATTTTCAACGAATCCGGTTATGTCAGCCCGAGCATAGAAAAAATTGCTCAGGCGGGCGATGTTTCAAAAATGACTTTTTATAAATACTTCCCGGACAAAGAGTCATTAATAACGGAAGTTCTCAGCATTCGAAAAACGGTTTTCTTAAGCGAAATTGCGCAGATAATCTCTACTGCCGCCACACCTCGCCTGAAGCTGAAAGGCATCTTTGATTATTATGCCTCCTGGATAGCCGGTCCCGATTTTAACGGATGTATGTTTTCACGTGCTGTAACAGAACTGGGGGCCACCTCCCCGCTTATTTTGCAGATTAACGATGAACTGAAAACCGATTTGGTCCAAACCATAACGGATGTGCTTAAAGAAGCGATAGAGCCAGAGCCAGCGGAGCGTCTCGCGCTAACGATCATGATTCTGATTGATGGCGCAATTATTGCCTCCCTCAGCCCCTCAATGACCCGCGAGTATCAGGCTATCGATCTGGCATGGATTGCTGCAAAATCGCTAATCCTTGCTGAGAGCAAGGTCTTTTAAGAGACTTCCCGCAAGTAGACCGATGAGTATAGTTATTGCGTCACTTTATTAATGTTAAAAAACAACAACACACAGCACAAGATAAAAACCCTTCAAAATCAATAATATATAACTATATTCTTTAATTTTTTAACATTATAACAACTTTACTGTTGCGTATAGTTTTAGATGTGATAGCTTTTGCCTGTATCTCACATAGCAGGTTCAAACACACCATGAGCAATAGCAGGCGTTTCGACGCGCCCTTAAACGAAGTCGTTCTTCAGTTGGCGAATACTCCTAATCCCGCCGATCTTTTACAGCAGCAAGGCATTACAGAAGAGCAAATCCTGGATACCTGCCGTGCGCTCTCAGGCCAGGCATATTCCGAAGGTAATCTGCTCGCGCGCAAAGAACTTCAACATGCGCTTTTTATACTTAATAATCTCTCTCTTGCAGAACCGCAGTCCGCTGCGGCTGGAAACCAATATCATCCACTGCTGCTGGCATTAAAACAAGAAATTCAAACGCACTGGCTGTCTTATGAAATGAGCCGGGTGCCCAAAATAACGATCGGCAAAGGTGAAAACCTCTCACACCAGCTTATTGAGCTCTGCCAGTCTCATCGCGCTTCCTGCCATCCGATTTTTGATTTTCTTGAATCTACGGCTTCCGTAGAACAGATGGATTATTTTTTCAAAAGTGACAGTGCGTTAAATATTCTGTTTTTTGACCTTGTTGCGCTAATGCTCCCGGGTTCTTTACCGCAAACAAGAGCAGAAATTTGTAAAAACCTCTGGGATGAGTCTGGCAATGGCGATCCAAATCGGACACATGTCGGTTTATATGAACATCTGTTAACACAACGTAATATATCTCTTCCAGACGATCGATTTACCAATCTTTATACCTGGCAAGGATATACAGGTTATAATGTGTTTATGTTGGGAGCGACCAATCGTCAGCATTATTATAAATCAATCGGCGCGATGGCCGTCACAGAGCTACTCGATCCTCCACAATATACAAAGCTTGTCAGAGGTATTAAGCGTCTGGGCATCAATGAAAAACATGCACTCTACTATACTGAACATATTGAAATTGACGTTGACCATGCCGACGGGTGGCTAAACAACGTTATTAAGCCATTGTTAATGAAAAAACCGGAAGCGGCGAATGATATTATTTCTGGCGCGATACTTCGCCTGCAGTCTTGCGCAGATTATTACGATGGGCTGCTGGATACAATAACTCAGTAACCGCAACACAGAATTACCTTATTTACAATTAATACCGAAGATAGTTCCTCTCGTGGGAACTATCTCTCCTTGTCATAAATAAAATTGTGCTGTTGATTATTTGATGGTGGATTTATGAAGTATCTTGATGTTTATCTTAAGAAACTAAAACTCACTATAGCGCCGACCGCAGATATTGATTTTCTCACCCAACTGCATAATGCGCATTTTTATTCTATTCCCTTTGAAAATTTTGGAATGAAAGAAAATGCTGTGAAAAAACTCTCTTATGATGAGATTGCCAGCAACATAATGGTCAATCACAGGGGTGGAATCTGCTTTGAATTTGCACTATTGCTGGAAGCGCTGTTTAAACATGCGGGTATTGTTTTTCGTAAACGTTTAGCCAGAGTACTCATCCCCCATACCACGCCTGCCACACACCAGTTTTTTATTGTAACCCTTAATAACCAACAGTGGATTTTCGATATCGGTTTTGGCGCTAAAGGGCCACGGGCACCGATTTTGCTTTCTGAAGATTACACCCATCACCACGCCTTCCTCTCAACCAGAGTAAACCGCCATCCGGTCTATGGCTGGGTAGTTTCTGTAAAAGAGATGAGTAAACCCGATGCCGTCTGGGAGGCAATCTACGCTTTCCACGATACGGACGCGCTGGAACCTGATATCCAAATGGCTCACTTTTATACCCTACATCATCCCGAAAGCCTTCTTAACACAAATAAGGTGGCGAGCTTGCCTACACCGCAGGGCAGAATAAGCCTGCGCAATAATGTGTTCACCGAAGTAAAGGGGGTGACGTCCCTCTCTGAGGAGATAACAAATAAAGAAAAACTGGCGGAGCTTCTCTTCTCACGATTCGGACTCAGTATTCCATCAGAACAACTCTCTTAAGGCGAAACACCCATGAAAACCACCTACCTCCTCGTTCCGGGCTACACAAACTCAGGGCCCGAGCACTGGCAGAGCTGGATAGAGCGTAAATACAGCAACGCTGTTCGCGTCCAGCAGGACGACTGGAATAATCCTTCACGATCCGAATGGATTGCCAGGCTTGACCGCACCATCGCCGAAACCGAAGGCGATATCGTATTGCTCGGACATAGCTGCGGTGCGGTTACCGTTGCCCAGTGGGCTACGTCTTGTGCCAGTAATAAAGTACGGGCGCTAATCCTCGTGGCACCGGCAGACGTAGACGCAGAAACCGCGTTAGAACCTTTAAAACAGCAGCGTCCTCTGCCTTCAACATCGCTGGGAATTCGCTCCCTGCTAATACACAGCGATAACGATGAACACCTCAGTGAAGATCGCGCGCGCGTTCTCGCACGGCAGTGGGGATGCGAAACCCGCATGATTCCGGGAGCAGGTCATCTGCATACCGCTGCGGGATACGGGCAATGGTCAGAGGGGGAACGTTTATTTGAGACATTCACCGGCGCTTTATTCATTGACGTTGCAAAAAGGGAAGTATGATGTTCGCTGATATAAAAAAATTCAGTTCCGCGGCGCGCAATTTTTTGATTGCTACCTTTCTAATGGGACTCAGTAATGGTATGTTCGACGCCGTTTATAACTTTTATCTCGACGCGCGAGGCGTAGATAAAGCGGCGACAGGTCATATCTATGCCATCGCCATGGCAATGATGGCCGCCGCGGTGATTCCGCTGATTTACATCAGCAGGCGTGTTTCTCAAAAGCGTTTACTGCTGATTTCCGCTTTTATTTACAGCCTACCTTTTATTCTGCTACCCGTTCTCACCTCGGTATGGGGAAGTGCCATTACGTTAGGGCTTATTCTTTCCGGAATGATTGCCCTTCTGTCACTCGGGAATTCTCTGATGGGATCGAATATTAACCCTGAAAGCAGAACTACGCTTTTCAGCTGCTTTTTTGTTGCCTATCTGGGTGCGGCGATGACAGGTTCAGTTATAGTCAGCGCGGTTACTCACTATTTGAGTGGCGAAGCATTAGGTCACTATCAGGGAATTCTTGTAGCATCATTTATGGCTTCCTTACTAATGATCTATTTTCGCATTAAATCGATTCAGGGTATCTCTGAACCTGAAAGTGACACCCGACGTATGGTGGAAAAAAAGGAGCTGGAGTGGTATAACTTTGCCGTGCTCTTTATCGCTGCAGCACTGCTTGGCGCATCCATTACGCTCATCTTTCGGTTCGTGAATATCGTATTTAATCTTGCGTACAGCATGAATATCAGCGAAATTTCATTAATAATGGGTGGAGACAAAATTGTCAGTATCATCGGTGCCCTGTTTGCCCCTTTACTGGTCAAGCGATTTTCACTAAAGCCCACGATTATTATTGCAGGAATATTAACGGCTGGTTGTCTGTACTCTCAGTCTTTGCATGTTCCCGTTTTTATTTTTATTGTACTCTATTTCCTGCGACTTCTTCTTAATTACTGCCTGATGCCCCTCCTGGATACGCTTGCGATAACCGGCTTCGCGAAAGAAAGAACGCTGTTATCAACAAGTATTCGTCAGCTCTCTTTTTATTTAGGCAGTGCGTTGTCAGCCATTTTATACGGCGATCTGCTGGATAAAGGTCACTGGGAGCAGACGCTGATGATTTCAGCGATGCTGGCCCTCACCGGCGCCCTCTTCATGAGCCTGATACGTGTAAAACACGAAAGCTAATATTATCACTTGTCATTAATCGGAGTATTTTATGACCGCTGATTTTGCCGTGCCCGATAGTCAGAATGTTGCGCTAATGCTCAATAAACTGTCGGCTCTCTGGAAAAACCGGGCAGCAGTTAATAAAGGCCCTTACGAATATACTGAACTCGAATTTGATCCAGATAAAAAAGATTTCAGCATGTCTTTGCTGCCCTTCAAAGAGCATGATGCCTGGCGAGAAGCACCTGACGATATCAAGGACCGTTGTCTGTCCTACGCATGGGGGATTTATAATCTCAAAACGATCTATATCGAATGCGATATTGTCACTCCCGCCTGTGAAGACATTATTAAGTGCCCGCCGGTTAATTCTCCGAATCGGGCATTATTGCAGGACGTTATGTCTGAAGCGCTGTTGGACGAAGCTCTGCACACGCGAATGTCATTGCTGGCGAGTAACTACATCTACGACCGACGCAAGATTGAGCCGCTGAATTACAGAGATTTTAACCTTATTGACTGGCGGCAAAAAACGCTGGCCGCGTGCAATGCAGACTGGCAAAGACGCCTTACCCGCTTCGCTATCGCCTGCGCCAGTGAGACGCTGATAACCGATTATCTTAAAGTGATGGCCACCGATAACAGTATCCAAAAAATCTGCCATGAGGTTACCCGGATTCACGCTGAAGACGAATGGAGCCACTCAAGCGTCTTTAGCTATGTTGCCTATGATATTGTCAGAGAGCTCGGCCAGAGCGAACGGAAATATCTCAGAGATACCATGCTCAGCACTGCCGAACTCTTTGCGAATAATGAACTCGGCGCGTGGGAGACGGCATTCCGTCTTGCAGGGATGCCTCACGCCCGAGACATTATTGCGGATACAGAAAGCTGTAATGAGATAAATATCTATCTCGACTCAGCGGAAACCGTCATTTCACGAATCGGTCTGTAATGACACGGTGAGAAAAAATGAAACTGATTTGTGCTGAATCAACATTTTTAACGCAACGTATCAGAATGTTCAGGCTGATCCCCGTTGATAAAGACGTGTCCCGGGAAAAAGATATTTATCCCGGACAATACTTAAACTTCCTTTTCAGGGATACATCTGGTGCTTCTTTTCATCGCTGTTATACGGTAGTGAACAGTGAAAAAGGAGAATACTATGACGTTATTATTGAAGATAAAGGCGAGGGGCATGCATCTGCAACGCTTTCCCGACTGTTGCTGAATAAAAAAGAAGTAGAGGTTACAGAACATGGCGGGGAGATAACGTTTAATACCCTACGTGATAAAACAAACGTGTTACTGATGGCAAATGGTATAGGCATCACGCTGCCTCTCGCATTACTACGTGAAAGCTTCAGACATTATGGATACACCGTAGCTCAAAAAAATGTTGTATTACAATTAAGCTGTACAGATCTGAAGTCCATGCCCTGCCTTAATGAGTTGCTCGATCTTCATCTGCGCAGCAACTGGTTCACGCTACGGATAAACGTCACCCGCGCCTCGCCGATCAGGCACAGCGAATTTATTAATTCAGGCCGCATTGAGGTGGGTCGGGACGTGAAAGGCGTTATTCCTGATATCGCCATAATCTGTGGTAGCGTCGGTTTTGCACAAACGATGATGACCGCGCTCCAGCAACACTTTCCGAAGACAACCATCGCCGTTGAAGCATTTAGCAGCGCACCAGCGTTGAAGCTAAGTGACAGCGAACCGGTGATTTCCCCCGCTCGCCTCACTGTGCAAAACATGGGCCGGGAAATCAACGTAACGGCGGGCGCAACGGTTCTTGAGAACCTTATGCAGCACGGCATTCCCATCAGGAATATGTGTCGTTCAGGAATATGCGGCAGCTGTAAATTCCGTCTGATCGGCGGCGAAGTACAAACTGTTCCCGATTTCTGTTTGTCGACAAAAGACCACCAGGAAAATATTCATCTCGCCTGCTGCTCTTACTCCGAGAAAGATATTGTTATTGAGACTCTCTGAATTCATTAAGCCAAGGATATAAAATGCAGAATAAAACAGTTCTGGTTGTTGACCCTTTTTCCAGTGGCGCAGCCTATGCCAACCGCATAAAAACACTCTACGGATACAATGTCATTGCGCTGATTACCAATAATCAACTTCCCTCTGCGGTGATGGCAACATTTCGTCAGGAAGATTATAGCAAGGTCTTTTACAGTCGTGATTTCGAGGAAACCGTTCAGCTCATTGAGCGGGCTCTCGGTCATGCGCCAGACTTTATCGTCTGTGGCTCAGAGCCGGGTGTCGCGGTTTTCGACAAACTGTGCAGCCACTGGAATCTTTTACCTAACGTACCGGAAAAGAGTCTTGCACGACGCGATAAATATCTGATGCAGCGACAACTCATGCAGGACGGCATCCGCTATATTCCGCACCATAAATCCGGTAGTCTGGATGAGATCCTGCAATGGTGTGCAACTCACCCATTTGATGAATATGTGGTTAAACCCGTCTGTTCTTTTGGTACGGAAGGCGTTTTCTTCTGCAAAACTATCTCAGACGTTAAAAAAGCATTCCATGCGCTGATCGACACGCGCGATTATTCAGGAAATAAAAATGCGGAACTGCTGATCGAGCAGAGAATTGACGGTACTGAATATGTTGTGGACGCGGTGAGCAGCCAGGGCGAACATTTTATTGTTAACCTGTTTAAATATATTAAACACGAAATCAACGGGGTTCCTATCTATCAACAAATGATCGCTGAACCGGTTGATGCTCACCCAGAACTTGTTAGCTATGTCAAAACGGTATTGACTTCACTCGGCATTCGTCATGGTACGTCCCACAACGAGGTAATCCTCTCTGACAAGGGGCCAGTTTTGGTTGAGTCAGGAGCACGAATGCATGGCGGGCTGGGTCCACGTCTCGTTGAAGCCTGTAATTCTCACTCTCTGATCGATTTAAGTCTGCTCGTGCGGATCTCGCCGCGCGAATTCGCCGATAAAACAGCGCTTCAACCGGTGTTAAAGCAGTACGCTGCAGAGTATTTTCTTACCTCTAAGCATGCCGGGACCGTTAAGTCAGTGGAGATCGAATCTCGTTGTAATTCGCTAGAAAGTTATGGCTTTACGGTATGCAAATACAACGCGGGCGATTATCTGGAAAAGACGGTCGACTTAGTCACCTCCTACGGTAGGGTTGTCTTGTTTCATTCCGATCGGGCTCAGCTGGAACGTGATGCTAAGGCAATCACGGGGATGGAAGAAACAGGCATGCTCATGGCGCTAGAAGGCGATTATCTTCCAGCGTAACTGCGTCAAAAGCGTAAGGCCCGGTCTCCCGGGCCTTACGCACGTCTGCACACTTAATAGTAGGCTTGCAGCGTCCGCTGACACAGCGCCGAGCGCACGCAGTCCTCTTTCGTGAAGCGTACCACACCAATCATCTCATCTTCCTCAAAACGTGACATGGCGTCGCTCAGCCCGGACTTCACGCCGGACGGCAGGTCGCACTGGGTGATGTCGCCGTTAACAATAACCGTCACGTTTTCCCCGAGGCGCGTTAAAAACATCTTCATTTGCGCAGCGGTCACGTTCTGAGCCTCGTCAAGAATGACGACCGCATTTTCAAATGTACGTCCGCGCATGTAGGCGAACGGCGCGATTTCCACCTTGCCAATCTCTGGTCGCAGGCAGTACTGCATGAAGGATGCGCCCAGCCGCTTCACCAGCACGTCATAGACGGGCCTGAAGTACGGGGCAAACTTCTCCGAAATATCGCCGGGCAGGAAGCCGAGATCTTCATCCGCCTGCAGTACCGGACGGGTAACAATAATGCGCTCCACGTCCTTATGAATCAGCGCTTCCGCCGCTTTGGCCGCACTGATCCAGGTTTTCCCGCATCCGGCTTCACCGGTTGCAAAGATGAGCTGTTTACTCTCGATAGCATTCAGGTAGTGCGCCTGAGCCTCATTGCGCGCCACAATTGGAGAATTATCACGGCTGTCTCGGGCCATGCCAATTGCTTCTACGCCACTCATCTGCACAAGCGAGGTGACCGATTCTTCTTCACGCTGTTTATGGCTACGTGAATCCCGTCTCAGCACACGTTTTGCTTCGCGACGAGCTTTGATCACTGCTTTTTGTCTTCCCATGGATAGCACCTTGAGTTGTTGGTATTCATCACACGCGCCAGCGTTGGCGCGATTATGCGCACGAACATCAGAGGGTTGGCTTCCTTGTAAGCCATTGCTTGCACTATCGGATGACGATACGGAACAGCTACGCGCACCGTTCAGCACGTCGGTCGAATCAGATTCTTGAGGGAGGGGGGAAAATTGAGTGGTGAGGAAATCGCTGCCGGAGTCTGAGCCTCCGCGCCGGGTGCTGCGGTTGTTATGTTTACCTTGTCCAGTACAGGACGCAACCATACGCGATCTCCATAGTGATTCAGCATCACTGCCGGGAACTACCGCTGTCTTATCTTAAGTACATCAGGAGTTATCATAAATGCAACATTTATTTTACCTTGATGCAACTTTTAAGACTGCTCCTGCAGCGAATTCAGTCTCATATAGGAATATTACAGAAATATAACAACAAGATAGTCATAGGAAAAAATAATGTCCCCGCGAACGATTGCGGGGACGATTATCAGGCTTCAATAAGACCCTGAGCCAGATACGCGCTGCTGTCGCGCACGCCCGGCAGGGCAAAGAAATAGCCGCCGCCGATAGGCTTTATGTACTCTTCCAGCGCTTCGCCGTTGAGCCGCTTCTGCACGGTCAGGAAGCCTTTTTCCAGATCGTGCTGATAGCAGACGAACAGCAGCCCCATATCGAGCTGGCCGGAGTTGGTCACGCCGAGCGAGTAGCTGTATCCCCGACGCATCATCAGGCTGGACTGCGTCTCTTTGGTGCGCGGATTAGCCAGACGAATATGGCTGTCCAGCGCGATGGTGTCGCCATTGGGATCGCTGGCGTAGTCGGGCACGTCATGCTCGTTCTTCATGCCGAGCGGTGCCCCGCTCTGCTTGTCGCGGCCAAAAATGGTCTGCTGCTCTTTGAGCGGCGTGCGGTCCCAGAACTCCACGTGGAACTGGATAATCCGCACCGCCTGATAGCTGCCCCCCACCGCCCATGCCGGTTCGCCCTGGTCGGCAGTGACCCACACCACCTCCTTCATAAGCGCACCGTCGTGGCTGTCCGGGTTGGCCGTACCGTCCTTAAAGCCCAGCAGGTTCACCGGCGTCTCTTTCCCTTTACTGCGCGCAGCGTGGTCAGAGATAAACCCTTCCCGCTTCCAGCGCACGCTGAGCAGATCCGGCGTGTGCTTGATGATGTCGCGCAGGGCGTGGATCACCGTATCCTGGGTATTGGCGCAAATCTGCAGAAGCAGGTCGCCGTGGCACAGCGCCGCGTCGAGAGAATCATTCGGGAAGCGCGTCATTTTTTGCAGCGCTTTCGGCTTCTGCTTTGCCAGCCCGTAGCGCGCATCAAACAGCGATTCCCCCAGCGACACGGTAATGGTCAGGTTATCCGGGGCGATAAACGGCCCCAGAATGCCGGAGTCCATCGGCGGCAGGCGCGGGTTCGGCGTATCCGGTGCCGGCCCGCCGACGGTAAGAAACGCGATGCGCGTCGTCAGCAGGCGGAACAGGCGTTGCAGATCGGCCTTATCGCTGGCCAGCGAATCAAAGGCCACCAGCATCATCGACGCCTGCTGCGGCGTCAGAATACCCGACTGATGATCGCCGTAGAACGGCTGCGTCTCCATGCGGGCATTGGGTGACAGCGTGCCGGGCGCGCTTTGCGGTTTCGCCGCATGCGCCACCGGGCAGCCGCCTGCAAGGGCAAGCGCGCCGCCCAGCGCCCCTACCCCTTTTAACAACCGACGACGGGAAGGTTCTACCTCGTCGAACTTGCCATTCTTGTTCATCGTGCTTAGTCCAGACCCAGTACGCCGCGCAGCAGGGAGAGATCTTCCGCCAGGGCGGTAATCGGGCCTTTCAGCGCGTTACGGTCCGCGTCGGTCAGCTTATCGTAAGTTTCAAACCCGTCTTTGGTGCGGTACTTCGCCAGAATGGTATCGACTTTTTTGAAGTTGGCGTCCACCTTGGCCAGCAGTTCGCCGTTCTCTTTCTGCAGCTGAGGGCGCAGCAGTTCGACAATTTTCTGCGCGCCGTCGACGTTGGCCTGGAAGTCCCACAGATCGGTGTGGCTGTAGCGATCCTCTTCACCGCTGATTTTACTCGCGGCCACTTCTTCAATCAGACCGGCCGCGCCGCCCACCACTTTTGACGGCGGGAAGGCCAGCTCGCTGATGCGCTTTTGCAGCTCCAGCACGTCGCCGTTCAGCTGCTCGGCGTATTTCTCCATCCCTTTGGTGGAGCCGTCGCCAAACAGGGCTTTTTCCAGACGGTGGAAGCCGGTGAATTTCGGATCGGCGGCCTTCTGCTCGTAGTCGTCTTCGCGGGCGTCAATGCTGCCGTCAAGGTCAGAGAATAGCTCGGCAATCGGCTCGATGCGCTCGTAGTGCTGACGGGTTGGCGCGTAGAGGGATTTCGCCTTTTCGATATCCCCGGCCTTCACCGCATCGGTAAAGGCTTTGGTGCCCGCCACCAGATCCGCCGTCTCTTGGGTAACGTATGCCTTATAGGCGGTAATCGCGTCGCCCAGGCTCAGCACCGCAGCGCCTTTCGCCGCATCGGCCGTCGCTTCACCTTTGACGATCAGCTTACCCTTAGGATTGGTCAGCAGGCCGCAGGTCATCTCATACTCGCCCGGCTGCAGGTTGGCGGTCATCTTCTGGCTGAAGCCAGGGGCGATGTTTTCGCGCTCTTCGACGACCAGCACCCCTTTCAGGATCTCCCACTCCAGCGCCTTCTGGCTGTGGTTCTGAATAATGAACTGGGTTTTGCCGCTGTTCACCGTGAGGGTCATCGGCTCACACTGCTTGTCGTTAACGGTGACCTTAACCTGTGGAACATCCGCGCCCCAGGCGGAGAATGCGGAAGCGAACAGCGCGGCAATGCCTGCGCATAACGCACTACGACGGAACTGAATTGCCATGACTCTTCCCTTTAAAAGTATGTTGTCACTAAATCAATGATTACGGCGCGACGCGCGTCGCTTGGGTGCCGGCACGCGGCGGCATAGCGAACAGCACCAGCGCCGGAACCAGATAAATAAAGTACATCGCCACTTCGCTGACGCTCGGCGTTTCCTGATAGCCGAAGATGCCTTCGAGCAGGGTGCCGGTCAAAGAATGTGTGGAGAGCACGTTGCTGAGGTCGAACGCCACGTCCTGGAAATGATTCCACAGGCCCGCTTCGTGGAAGGCGCGGATCGCCCCTGCCGCCAGCCCGGCCGCCACCAGCAGAATGAACAGGCTGGTCCACCTGAAGAACGCGCCCAGGTTCAGGCGGATACCGCCCCAGTACAGCAGGAAACCGAGCACCACCGCCGTGGCAAGACCCAGCACGGCGCCCAGCGGGGGCCAGATCCCCACATCCTGCTGAAACGCCGCCAGCAGGAAGAAAACAGACTCCAGCCCTTCGCGCGCCACGGCGAAAAAGACCATCATAATGAGCGCCCAGCCGTGGTTATTGCCTTTCTGCAGCGCGTTATCCACCGCCTGCTCCAGCTGCACCTTCACGTTACGCGAGACCTTACGCATCCAGAACACCATCCAGGTGAGGATGACGACCGCAATCACGGCGACAATCCCCTCAAACAGCTCCTGCTCCTTCTGCGGGAACTCGCCGGTGGTTTCGTTGATGAGGACACCTAAGCCCAGGCAGAGCGCCGCGGCAAGGAATACGCCAATCCACATGACGCCAATCCAGCGTCCGCGCTGGGTTCGCTTCAGATAACTGGCGATGAGGCTCACGATGAGGGCAGCTTCAAGCCCTTCACGTAACATAATGAGAAATGGAACAAACATGCCGACACCTTAAATGTTTATCGCGGTCAACTGATGCAAAGAAAGGTAAATTCTTGTGATAGTGATTATCATTACGGCAGAAAGAAACACAAGCGAAATGTGTGGTGTTTTGATGACGAGTTGTAAACGCCAAGCGTGATAATAGTTACCTGCGTAACGTTCAGGTTTATAAGTTATAGCGAAAATGCCCATTTACGGTTAATCAGCGCTGTGGCTAAATATCCGCCTCGAAAACCAAGTGAAAATAAACCATGTTTAAGATTGTCCATTTCCTGCTGGCGCTGGTCATTATTCTTGCGCTGGCCTGGCTGGTGAGTTTCGACCGCCGAAAAATTCGCATTCGTTATGTTTTACAGCTGATTGTCATTGAAATTGCCCTGGCGTTCTTTTTCCTGCACGCCGAAAGCGGCTTATTCCTGATTAAATACGTTTCCGGCTTCTTTGAATCCCTGCTGAAATTTGCCGGCGAAGGCACCAATTTTGTCTTTGGCGGAATGGGTGAAAAAGGGCTGGCGTTCATTTTCCTCGGCGTGCTTTGCCCGATTATTTTTATTTCCGCGCTGATCGGTATTCTTCAGCACTGGCGGATCCTGCCGATTTTTATTCGGGCGATCGGTACGCTGCTGTCGAAAGTGAACGGTATGGGCAAGCTGGAATCGTTTAACGCGATGAGCTCGCTGATCCTCGGCCAGTCGGAAAACTTCATTGCCTACAAGGGCGTGCTGGGCGATCTCTCCTCGCGTCGCCTGTTCACCATGGCGGCCACCGCCATGTCGACGGTCTCCCTGTCGATTGTCGGCGCTTACATGACCATGCTCGACGCCAAATTTGTCGTTGCGGCGCTGATTCTGAACATGTTCAGCACCTTTATTATTCTCTCCGTCATCAACCCGGCGCGCCCGGAAGCGGAGCCGGAGGTTAAGCTGGAAAAACTGCACGAATCCCAGAGCTTCTTCGAAATGCTCGGCGAGTATATTCTGGCCGGTTTTAAGGTGGCGATGATTATCCTGGCGATGCTGATCGGCTTTATCGCGCTTATTAGCGCCGTCAACGCCCTCTTCTCCAGCGTATTCAGCATGAGCTTCCAGCAGATCCTGGGCTATGTATTTTATCCCCTGGCGTGGCTGGTGGGTATTCCGCTGAGCGATGCCCTAAACGCGGGCAGTATTATGGCGACCAAGCTGCTGGCGAATGAGTTTGTGGCGATGATCGAGCTGCAAAAAATCGCGCACCAGATGTCCCCGCGCGGGCTGGGCATTTTGTCCGTCTTCCTGGTGTCGTTCGCGAACTTCGCGTCCATCGGCATCGTGGCCGGGGCGATTAAGGGCCTGAACGAGCAGCAGGGTAACGTGGTATCGCGCTTTGGCCTGCGTCTGGTCTACGGCGCGACGCTGGTGAGCCTGCTGTCGGCGAGCTTTGCGGGGCTGGTGCTCTGATGTATTGCCGGGTGGCGCTGCGTTTACCCGGCCTACAAAACAACAACGGCGGGTTATCCCGCCGTTTTTATTAAAACTGCACGCACACCGGCTGATCGACCCGCATCACCGACTCCTGCGCGAAGCGTGACTTATAAATCCCGCGTAACGCCTCGATGTTCTTCTCGCTCTGCGCATCTTTTCCGTGGATCAGCATCAGCGCTTTGCTCGGCTCGCGCGCCACTTTTCCGTCGTTCCCCAGCCACTGCCCCCGGGCATCAAATACCGTTAAGCCATCGCGAAAGCGCGGCGTCACGTCCAGGTCAACAAACTGCTGCCACTCGTTGGGGGTAATCTGCGCCCCGGCAGGACGGTTTAAGCCGAAATAGAGCGTGGTTTGCTGCATCTGGTTATCCGCTTTGCAGGTCTCCACCGCCGCGTGCTGCGACGGTACGGTGCATCCTGCCAGCAGCAATAATGCCCCTGCCATTAACCCTGTTTTGATTGTCATGCTTCGCTATCCTCATTGTTATAAGCACAGCGATATCAACGTAAATTGCAGAATTTAGCAAGAGAGGTTTATCCCCTCTCTCCTTTGGAGAGAGGGTTAGGGTGAGGGGGTGGATTATTCAGGCTGCAGCTTAGACGGCGGCGCGGAGTGGTAGTGCGCGTCTGCTTCAGCAAAGCGCTTCTGCATGGAGGCAGACGGGGCTTTACCCAGCAGGCTGAAGACCACGATGCCGATGCTGCCGAAGATGAAGCCCGGAATGATTTCGTACAGGCCCAGCCACGCGAACTGCTTCCAGACGATGACGGTCACCGCGCCGATGATCATCCCCGCCAGCGCGCCGTTGCGGGTCATGCGTGACCACATGACGGAGAACAGCACCACCGGACCAAACGCCGCACCAAAGCCCGCCCACGCGTAGCTCACGAGGCCCAGCACGCGGTTTTCCGGGTTGGCCGCCAGGGCAATCGCCACCAGCGCCACCACCAGCACCATAAAGCGCCCGACCCACACCAGCTCTTTCTGGCTCGCGTTCTTGCGCAGGAAGGCTTTGTAGAGGTCTTCGGTAATCGCGCTGGAGCAAACCAGCAGCTGGCAGCTAAGGGTAGACATCACCGCCGCCAGGATCGCGGAGAGCAGGATGCCGGCAATCCACGGGTTAAACAGAATCTGCGCCAGCTCGATGAACACGCGCTCCGCGTTCTGGTTCACCGCGCCCGCCTGGGCCGGGTTGTTGTTGAAGTAGGCAATACCGAAGAAGCCGACCGCACACGCCCCCGCCAGACACAGGATCATCCACGTCATGCTGATGCGGCGCGCGTGAACGATAGTGTGGTGAGAATCCGCCGCCATAAAGCGCGCCAGAATGTGCGGCTGGCCGAAGTAGCCCAGACCCCAGCCCATCAGCGACACGATGGCCACGAAGTTGAGGCCTTTCAGCATGTCGACGTTTTCAATGCTCTTCTGCTTGATCACTTCCAGCGATTCGCCAAAGCCGCCAACGGTGAAAATCACAATCACCGGGGTCAGGATCAGGGCAAAGATCATCAGGCTCGCCTGCACGGTGTCGGTCCAGCTTACCGCCAGGAACCCGCCCACGAAGGTATACAGGATAGTCGCCGCCGCACCGGCCCACAGGGCGGTTTCATAGCTCATGCCGAAGGTGCTTTCGAACAGACGCGCGCCCGCCACGATGCCGGAGGCGCAGTAGATGGTGAAGAACAGCAGGATAACCACCGCCGAGATGATGCGCAGGATGCGGCTGTTATCTTCAAAGCGTCCGGTGAAGTAGTCCGGCAGCGTCAGGGCGTTATTGTTGGCCTCGGTGTGCACGCGCAGGCGGCCTGCCACCAGCTTCCAGTTGATCCACGCGCCCACGGTCAGACCGATGGCGATCCAGCTTTCCGAGATACCGGAGATGAAAATCGCGCCCGGCAGGCCCATCAGCAGCCAGCCGCTCATGTCCGATGCGCCCGCAGACAGCGCGGTCACCATCGGGCCTAAGCTGCGTCCGCCCAGAATGTAGTCGTCAAAGTTTTTCGTTGAACGCCACGCCAAAAACCCTATCAGGATCATGCCAAAAATATAAACGAGAAATGTCACCAGCATCGGTGTGCTAATAGCCATGCAAATTCTCCAAAAGTGTCGAGCGACAGCCGTCCGGGCTGCCTTGTTATATGATCACCGGAACGTGGTGACGGTATCTTGTGTTTCGATGAGGCGCGCTATCCTGCCGTATGCGCCTCCCGCTGACAAACGATTTAACACTGCATTTACATCAAATTCATCCCCGGTTTGATACGAGTTTCCTATAGGTTGCACTTGCTCACGCTTTTACGGGTTGCACCTTTTAAAACTGTTAACTCCCGCATAAAAACTGACTTCCGGCAAAACCGTCAGCGCGTTTTTCCAGCTAACCATTCGTTAACAATCCATTCATTTTCTGGGTTGCAAACCAGGTCACATTTAACACGGTTGCACAAAGTTGCAACATGGTGGATATTTCACGCTAACGACCAAATACGATAAAAGCACAACAGGAGCTTTGGCATGGGTATGACCACCATGGGGGTGAAGCTGGATGACGCCACCCGCGAACGGATTAAGACCGCAGCAACCCGCATTGACCGCACGCCGCACTGGTTAATTAAGCAGGCGATTTTTAACTATCTCGAAAGGCTCGAGAGCGACGAGGGCCTGCCGGAGCTGCCTGCCCTGCTGGCCGGTGCGGCCAATGAAAGCGAGGAAGCGCCCGCCGCTGGCGACGAGAGCCATCAGCCGTTCCTCGAGTTTGCCGAGCAGATCCTGCCGCAGTCCGTCAGCCGCGCCGCCATTACCGGCGCCTACCGCCGTGCCGAAACCGACGCCGTGCCGATGCTGCTGGAGCAGGCCCGCCTGCCGGAAGCCATTGCCGCCCGGGCCCACGACCTGGCCTATCAGTTAGCCGACAAGCTGCGCAACCAGAAAACCGCCACCGGCCGCGCCGGGATGGTTCAGGGGCTGCTGCAGGAGTTCTCCCTCTCCTCACAGGAAGGCGTGGCGCTGATGTGCCTGGCGGAAGCGCTGCTGCGTATTCCGGATAAAGCCACCCGCGACGCGCTGATCCGCGACAAGATCAGCAACGGCAACTGGCATTCGCACATTGGCCGCAGCCCGTCGCTGTTCGTCAACGCGGCGACCTGGGGCCTGCTGTTTACCGGCAAGCTGGTGTCGACCCATAACGAAGCTAACCTCTCCCGCTCCCTGAACCGCATCATCGGCAAGAGCGGCGAACCGCTGATCCGCAAAGGCGTGGACATGGCGATGCGCCTGATGGGCGAGCAGTTCGTCACCGGAGAAACCATTGCCGAAGCGCTGGCGAACGCCCGCAAGCTGGAAGACAAAGGCTTCCGCTACTCGTACGACATGCTCGGTGAAGCGGCCCTGACCGCCGCCGACGCGCAGGCCTACATGGTCTCTTACCAGCAGGCGATCCACGCCATCGGTAAAGCCTCCAACGGCCGCGGCATTTATGAAGGCCCGGGCATCTCCATTAAGCTCTCCGCCCTGCACCCGCGCTACAGCCGCGCGCAGTACGATCGGGTAATGGAGGAGCTTTACCCGCGCCTGAAGTCCCTGACCCTGCTGGCGCGCCAGTATGATATCGGCATTAACATCGACGCCGAAGAGGCCGACCGTCTGGAGATCTCCCTCGATCTGCTGGAAAAGCTGTGCTTCGAGCCAGAGCTGGCGGGCTGGAACGGCATTGGCTTCGTTATCCAGGCGTACCAGAAGCGCTGCCCGTTCGTTATTGACTATCTGATCGACCTGGCCAGCCGCAGCCGCCGTCGCCTGATGATCCGTCTGGTCAAGGGCGCCTACTGGGACAGCGAAATCAAGCGCGCCCAGATGGAAGGGCTGGAAGGCTATCCGGTCTATACCCGCAAGGTTTACACCGACGTCTCTTACCTCGCCTGCGCGAAAAAGCTGCTCGGCGTGCCGAACCTGATCTACCCGCAGTTCGCTACCCACAACGCCCACACCCTGGCGGCGATCTACAGCCTGGCCGGGCAGAACTACTATCCGGGCCAGTACGAGTTCCAGTGCCTGCACGGCATGGGCGAACCGCTCTACGAGCAGGTGACCGGTAAGGTGGCGGACGGCAAGCTGAACCGCCCGTGCCGTATCTATGCCCCGGTAGGCACCCACGAAACCCTGCTGGCGTACCTGGTGCGTCGCCTGCTGGAAAACGGCGCGAACACCTCCTTCGTGAACCGCATCGCCGACACCACCCTGCCGCTCGACGAGCTGGTGGCCGACCCGGTGCAGGCCGTTGAGAAGATGGCGGCGCAGGAAGGCCAGATTGGCCTGCCGCATCCGAAGATTGCCCTGCCGCGCGAGCTGTACGGCAAAGGCCGCGTCAACTCGGCGGGTCTGGACCTCGCCAACGAACACCGTCTGGCGTCCCTCTCCTCTGCCCTGCTCAACAGCGCCCTGCAGAAATGGCAGGCGAAGCCGATCCTCGAGCAGTCCGTTGAGGACGGCGACATGCAGCCGGTCATTAACCCGGCAGAGCCAAAAGACATCGTCGGCTACGTGCGGGAAGCCACCGACGCGGAAGTGGAACGGGCCCTGGACAGCGCGGTGAATAACGCCCCAATCTGGTTCGCCACCCCGCCGCAGGAGCGCGCCGCCATTCTGGAACGCGCCGCGGTGCTGATGGAAGACCAGAAGCAACAGCTTATCGGCATTCTGGTGCGCGAGGCGGGTAAAACCTTCAGCAACGCCATCGCCGAAGTGCGCGAGGCGGTCGACTTCCTGCACTACTACGCCGGTCAGGTGCGCGATGATTTCGACAACGAAACCCACCGCCCGCTCGGCCCGGTCGTCTGTATCAGCCCGTGGAACTTCCCGCTGGCGATTTTCACCGGCCAGATTGCCGCCGCCCTGGCCGCTGGCAACAGCGTGCTGGCAAAACCGGCAGAGCAGACCCCGCTGATTGCCGCGCAGGGCATCAACATTCTTCTGGAAGCGGGCGTACCGGCGGGCGTGGTTCAGCTGCTGCCGGGCCGCGGTGAAACCGTGGGTGCCAGACTGACCTCCGATAACCGCGTGCGCGGCGTGATGTTTACCGGCTCGACCGAAGTGGCCACTCTGCTGCAGCGCAACATTGCCACCCGCCTGGATGCGCAGGGCCGTCCTACGCCGCTCATCGCGGAAACCGGCGGCATGAACGCCATGATCGTGGACTCCTCTGCCCTGACGGAACAGGTGGTGGTCGACGTGCTGGCCTCCGCCTTCGACAGCGCCGGTCAGCGCTGCTCCGCCCTGCGCGTGCTCTGCCTGCAGGACGACGTGGCGGACCACACGCTGAAGATGCTGCGCGGCGCGATGGCCGAATGCCGCATGGGTAACCCGGGCCGTCTCACCACCGACATCGGGCCGGTGATCGACGCGGAAGCCAAAGCCAATATTGAAAACCACATTCAGGCCATGCGCGCGAAAGGGCGTCCGGTGTTCCAGGCGGTGCGTGAGAGCAGCGAAGATGCCCGCGAATGGCGGAGTGGCACCTTTGTGCCGCCAACGCTGATCGAGCTGGCAAGCTTCGACGAGCTAAAAAAAGAGGTCTTCGGCCCGGTGCTGCACGTGGTGCGCTACAACCGTAACAACCTGAACGAGCTGGTTGAGCAGATCAACGCCTCCGGCTATGGCCTGACGCTCGGCGTGCATACCCGTATTGACGAGACTATCGCCCAGGTGACCGGCAGCGCGAAAGTGGGCAACCTGTACGTCAACCGCAACATGGTTGGCGCGGTCGTGGGCGTGCAGCCGTTCGGCGGTGAAGGCCTTTCCGGCACCGGTCCGAAAGCGGGCGGTCCTCTCTACCTGTACCGTCTGCTGGCGAACCGTCCGGAGAACGCCCTGGGCGTGACGCTGGCGCGTCAGGACGCAGACTATCCGGTCGATGCGCAGCTGAAAACCGTGCTCACCCAGCCGCTGGAGGCGCTGATCGCCTGGGCGGAAAAACGTCCTGAGCTGCGGGCCGTTGCCCAGCAGTATGGCGAGCTGGCGCAGGCGGGCACGCAGCGTCTGCTGCCGGGGCCAACCGGCGAGCGCAACACCTGGACGCTGATGCCGCGCGAGCGCGTACTCTGCGTGGCGGATAACGAGCAGGACGCGCTGGTGCAGCTGGCGGCCGCGATGGCAACCGGGTGTGAGGTACTGTGGCCGGAAGACGCGCTGCATCGCGACCTGGCGAAACAGCTGCCGAAAGCGGTCTCGGCCCGCATTCGCTTCGCGAAGGCCGATGCGCTGCTGACCCAGCCGTTTGATGCCGTCATTTATCACGGTGATTCCGACCAGCTGCGCGAACTGTGCGAGCAGGTCGCGGCCCGCAGCGGGGCGATTGTATCGGTGCAGGGCTTTGCGCGCGGGGAAACCAACCTGCTGCTGGAGCGTCTGTACGTGGAGCGCTCGCTCAGCGTCAACACCGCGGCGGCAGGCGGTAACGCCAGCCTGATGACCATCGGTTAATCGTGTAAACTTTCCCCGGTGGCGCTACGCTAACCGGGGCGACAAAATCACCGTAGGCCGGATAAGCGCAGCGCATCCGGCTTTTTTACATGGAGGGGATGATGAAAAGAGTATTTCTCGCAGGTGCCGCACTGCTGCTGAGCGCCAGCGCGCTGGCCGACGAGTGCGACAAAGCGACCACCCAGCTTGAGCTGAATACCTGCAGCGCGCAGCAGTACCAGGCTGCTGATAAAAAGCTCAACCAGACCTATCAGGCCGCCATCAAACGCGCGGCAGCCCCCCAGCGCGATCTGCTGAAAAAAGCGCAGCAGGCGTGGATTACCCTGCGCGACGCGGACTGCGCGTTTATCGGTTCGGGGACGGAAGGCGGGAGCGTACAGCCGATGATTGTGAACCAGTGCCTGGCGGAAAAAACCGTGGAGCGCGAAGCGTTTCTGGCCTCGCTGATGCAGTGTGAAGAGGGCGACTTAAGCTGCCCTCTCCCGCCGGGCTGACGAGGCAGAGAACTCTTCCCTCTCCCCTCTGGGGAGAGGGCCAGGGTGAGGGGAACTAGCGCACGCGGATCCCTTCAATAATCATCCGCTGCACGTTTTCCAGGGTGCTGTGGAAAAACGCTTCGTCCTGCAGCGTTTTCCCGGTGACCGCCTCAACCTGGGCCGCAAAGTCAGCGTAATGCTGGGTGGCGGCCCAAATCATAAAGATCAGATGCTGCGGGTCGACCGGTGCCAGCTTTCCGCTGGCGACCCATCCGGCAATAATCGCCGACTTATCGTCCACCAGCTGTTTTAAATCCCCCGTCAGTTCAGCCTGCAGCAGCGGCGCGCCCTGCAGCATCTCAAGACAAAACAGGCGCGACGCCTGCGGGTAATCGCGCGACACCTCCAGCTTCAGGCGGATGTACTCTTTTATCGCCACCAGCGGGGCCAGCTCTGCGCGGAACGCCTTCAGCGGCGCCAGCCAGATATCGAGGATCTGCTGCATCACCGCGACATACAGCGCCTCTTTCGACGGGTAGTAGTAGAGCAGATTGGTTTTGGAGACCCCGGACTGCTCCGCTACCTGCTCCAGCCGCGTGCCGTGAATGCCAAACTGTGAAAACGTCTCCAGCGCCGCGCTGAGGATCGCCTGCTTCTTGGCGCTCACCGCCTGCGAACGTTTACCTGGTGTTTTCACTGCGCCTTGCGTCATTCCCGCTCTCCTTATTCTGCGTTGCCCTCAGCATAGCAAAACCCCCGTCTCGCCACGACATTCTGCACTCCCATCGCGCATGAATGCCTGTTTTCTGTGCAATGTTTTTGACCAGTTAGTCCACTTTTAACCGCATCAATACGCCAACCTTCGATTAACACATTAATAACAAAGTCATTTTCAAAACTGGCACTCCCTTTGCAAAAACGTCAGTACCTGCAACGTAGTGAAAAGAGGTTCGTGATGAAAATTGGCGTATTTGTACCCATCGGCAACAACGGCTGGCTTATCTCGACCGCTGCCCCGCAATACATGCCGACCTTTGAGCTGAATAAAGCCATCGTGCAGAAAGCGGAGCACTACCATTTCGACTTTGCGCTTTCGATGATCAAGCTGCGCGGCTTTGGCGGCAAAACCGAATTCTGGGATCACAACCTGGAGTCCTTCACCCTAATGGCCGGGCTGGCCGCGGTCACCTCGCGGATTCAGATCTACGCGACCGCCGCCACGCTCACCCTGCCCCCGGCGATCGTCGCGCGCATGGCCTCCACCATCGACTCCATCTCCGGCGGGCGCTTTGGCGTCAACCTGGTGACCGGCTGGCAAAAGCCGGAGTACGAGCAGATGGGGCTCTGGCCGGGTGACGACTACTTCTCCCGTCGCTACGACTACCTGACCGAGTACGTGCAGGTCCTGCGCGACCTGTGGGGGACCGGCAAAAGCGATTTCAAAGGCGACTTCTTCACCATGAACGACTGTCGCGTCAGCCCGCAGCCGTCGGTGCCGATGAAGGTGATCTGCGCCGGGCAGAGCGACGCGGGAATGGAATTCTCCGCCAAATACGCCGACTTTAACTTCTGCTTCGGCAAAGGCGTCAACACCCCTGCCGCCTTCGCCCCCACCGCGGCGCGCATGAAAGAGGCCGCCGACAAAACCGGGCGCGACGTGGGATCCTACGTGCTGTTTATGGTCATTGCCGACGAAACCGACGACGCCGCGCGCGCCAAATGGGAGCGCTATAAGGACGGCGCCGACGAGGAGGCCCTGAGCTGGCTAACCGAGCAGAGCCAGAAGGACACCCGCTCCGGCGCGGACACCAACGTGCGCCAGATGGCTGACCCGACCTCTGCCGTCAATATCAACATGGGCACGCTGGTCGGCTCGTACGCCAGCGTCGCCAGAATGCTTGACGAAGTGGCGGCCGTGCCCGGGGCGGAGGGCGTTCTGCTGACCTTCGATGATTTCCTCACCGGCGTGGAGACCTTCGGCGATCGCATCCAGCCGCTGATGCAGTGCCGCGCCCACATTCCTGCCATGACGAAGGAGGTGGCGTAATGACGACCCTCAACGCACGCCCGGAAGCCATCACCTTCTCGCCGCAGCAGAGCGCGCTGATCGTGGTGGACATGCAAAACGCCTACGCCAGCCAGGGCGGCTATCTGGACCTGGCGGGGTTCGACGTCTCCGCCACCAAACCCGTGATTGAGAACATCAACACCGCCGTCGCCGCCGCGCGCGCCGCGGGCATGCTCATCGTCTGGTTCCAGAACGGCTGGGATGACCAGTACGTGGAGGCCGGCGGGCCCGGCTCGCCCAACTTCCACAAGTCCAACGCCCTGAAAACGATGCGCAAAAACCCAGAACTGCAGGGCAAGCTGCTGGCCAAAGGCGGCTGGGACTATCAGCTGGTGGACGAGCTGGTGCCGCAGGCGGGCGATATCGTCCTGCCGAAACCGCGCTACAGCGGCTTTTTCAATACCCCGCTCGACAGCCTGCTGCGCAGCCGGGGCATTCGCCACCTGGTCTTCACCGGGATCGCCACCAACGTCTGCGTGGAGTCGACCCTGCGCGACGGCTTTTTCCTCGAGTATTTTGGCGTGGTGCTGGAAGACGCGACCCACCAGGCCGGGCCGGAATTCGCCCAGAAGGCGGCCCTGTTCAATATCGAAACCTTTTTTGGCTGGGTCAGTAACGTCAATGATTTCTGCGACGCCCTGAATCCCCCGCTCGCCCGCATCGCCTGAGGAGATATGCTATGCCGAAATCCGTGATTATTCCGCCGGGCACCAGCACGCCCATCGCCCCGTTCGTCCCCGGCACGCTCGCCGACGGGGTGGTGTATGTCTCCGGCACGCTGCCGTTCGATAAAGACAACAACGTGGTGTTTATCAACGACCCAAAGGCGCAAACCCGCCACGTGCTGGAGACGATCAAAACCGTGATCGAAACGGCGGGTGGCACCATGGAGGATGTGACCTTCAACAGCATCTTTATCACCGACTGGAAAAACTACGCCGCGATTAACGAAATCTACGCCGAGTTCTTCCCCGGCGATAAACCGGCCCGGTTCTGCATTCAGTGCGGGCTGGTGAAGCCGGACGCGCTGGTGGAAATCGCCACCGTTGCGCACATCGCGAAGTGAGGCAACCATGAAACTCTCCGTCTCACCGCCGCCGTATGAGGGTACGCCCGTGGTGGTCTTGATTTCCGGTCTCGGCGGCAGCGGCAGCTACTGGCTGCCGCAGCTGGCCGCGCTGGAGCCGGAGTATCAGGTGGTGTGCTATGACCAGCGCGGAACGGGCAATAACCCCGACGCCCTGCCGGAAGGCTACAGCCTGGCGCAGATGGCGGACGAACTGGCCCTGGCGCTGGCTGAAGCCGGGATCGCGCGCTACAGCGTCGTCGGTCACGCGCTGGGGGCGCTGGTCGGCCTGCAACTGGCCCTCGACAGGCCCGAGGCCCTCACCGCGCTGGTGTGCGTCAACGGCTGGTTAACCCTCAACGCCCACACCCGACGCTGCTTTCAGATCCGCGAGCGCCTGCTGCATTACGGCGGCACGCAGGCGTGGGTTGAGGCGCAGCCGCTGTTTCTCTACCCGGCAGACTGGATGGCCGCCCGCGCGCCCCGTCTGGAGGCCGAAGAAGCGCTGGCGCTGGCCCATTTCCAGGGAAAAGCCAACCTGCTGCACCGGCTCAGCGCCCTGAAAAAGGCCGACTTCAGCCGCCACGCCGCGCGCATCCGCTGCCCGGTACAGCTTATCTGCTCCGCCGACGACATGCTGGTACCCGCGGTCTGCTCGTCCGAGCTGCAGGCGGCTCTCCCGCACAGCCACGGCGCGGTGATGCGCCAGGGCGGGCACGCCTGCAACGTCACCGAGCCGGACACCTTTAACACCCTGCTGCTGAACGGGCTCGCCAGCCTGCTGCACAGTCCCGAACCCGCTTTGTAAGGAGCTTTAATGAGCGAAGCCATTACGCCCGCCGCGCTGGAAACGCTGTTCACCGCTGCCCGCACCCACAACGGCTGGCGGGATATTGCCGTCAGCGACGAAACGCTGCGCGAAATCTACGACCTGATGAAATGGGGCCCCACGTCCGCCAACTGCTCCCCGGCGCGGATTGTCTTTGTGCGAAGCGCGGAGGGAAAAGCGAAGCTGCGCCCGGCGCTCTCCAGCGGCAACCTGGAGAAAACGCTCGCCGCCCCGGTCACGGCGATTGTCGCCTGGGACGGTGAATTCTACGAGCGCCTGCCCGAGCTGTTCCCGCACGGTGATGCCAGAAGCTGGTTTACCACCAGCCCCGCGCTGGCGGAAGAGACGGCCTTTCGCAACAGTTCGATGCAGGCCGCCTACCTGATTTTCGCCTGCCGCGCCCTGGGGCTCGACACCGGTCCGATGTCGGGCTTTGACCGACAAAAAGTCGACGAGGCCTTTTTCACCGGCACCACGCTTAAGAGCAATCTGCTGATCAACATCGGCTACGGCGATACCCGTAAAGTGTACGGGCGCCTGCCGCGCCTGACCTTCAACGATGCCTGCGGGCTGGCGTAAGGAACGACTATGACGACACCGGATAAACAAAACTTTCGCGACGCGATGGCCTGCGTTGGCGCGGCGGTCAACATCATCACCACCGACGGTCCGGCGGGGATGGCAGGCTTCACCGCCAGCGCGGTGTGCAGCGTGACGGACTCACCGCCCACCCTGCTGGTGTGCCTGAATCGCGGCGCGTCCGTCTGGCCGACGTTCAGCGAAAACCGCACTCTTTGCGTAAATACCCTGAGCGCCGGACAAGAGCCGCTCTCTAACCTGTTTGGCGGCAAAACGCCGATGGAGGAACGCTTTGCCGCCGCCCGCTGGCAAACGGGCGACACGGGCTGCCCGCGCCTGGAGGATGCGCTGGCCTCGTTTGACTGCCGCATCAGTCAGGTGGTGAGCGTCGGTACCCACGACATTCTGTTCTGCGACATTGTTTCGATTATTCGCCACCCCGCGCCGCAAGGGCTGGTGTGGTTTGACCGCGGCTACCACGCGCTTATGCGACCCGCCTGTTAAGGCGCTCTAAGGAGACAGACCATGTTCGGATTTCCCCACTGGCAGTTGAAATCGACCTCCACAGACGCAGGCGTGGTCGCGCCTGATGAACGCCTCCCGCTCGGGCAAACGATGGTGATGGGCGTCCAGCACGCGGTCGCCATGTTTGGCGCCACGGTGCTGATGCCGATGCTGATGGGGCTCGATCCCAACCTCTCGATTTTGATGTCGGGTATCGGCACCCTGCTGTTCTTTTTTGTTACCGGCGGACGCGTGCCCAGCTATCTCGGATCCAGCGCCGCCTTTGTGGGCGTGGTTATCGCCACCACCGGCTTTAACGGCCAGGGGATCAATCCTAACCTGAGCGTGGCACTCGGCGGCATCATCGCCTGCGGCCTGGTGTACACCCTGATTGGCCTGGTCGTGATGAAGATCGGCACCCGCTGGATCGAGCGCATGATGCCTCCCGTCGTCACCGGCGCGGTGGTGATGGCGATAGGCCTGAACCTTGCGCCGATTGCGGTGAAAAGCGTCTCCGGCTCGCCGTTTGAAAGCTGGATGGCGGTGATTACGGTCCTGTGCATCGGCCTGGTGGCGGTGTTTACGCGGGGCATGATCCAGCGGCTGCTGATCCTGGTCGGGCTGATTGCCGCCTGTCTGGTCTATGCCCTGCTGGCCAACGTTTTTGGTCTCGGCAAGCCGGTTGATTTTACGCTGCTTCAGCAGGCCGCCTGGTTTGGCCTGCCGCAGGTGACCTCGCCCACCTTTAACGCCCAGGCGATGATGCTTATCGCACCGGTGGCGGTGATCCTGGTGGCGGAAAACCTGGGTCACCTGAAGGCGGTTGCAGGGATGACCGGACGCAGCATGGATCCGTACATGGGCCGCGCGTTTGTCGGTGACGGGCTGGCGACCATGCTCTCGGGCTCCGTCGGCGGCAGCGGCGTGACCACCTATGCCGAGAACATCGGCGTGATGGCGGTGACCAAAGTCTATTCGACGCTGGTCTTCGTCGCGGCGGCGGTGATGGCAATCCTGCTTGGCTTCTCGCCGAAGTTCGGCGCGCTGATCCACACCATTCCGTCACCGGTCATTGGCGGCGCATCAATCGTGGTGTTTGGGCTGATCGCCGTCGCCGGGGCGCGAATCTGGGTGCAGCATCGGGTCGATCTTAGCCAGAACAGCAACCTGATTATGGTGGCGGTCACGCTGGTGCTGGGCGCGGGCGATTTTGCCCTGACGCTGGGCGGGTTTACGATTGGCGGGATTGGCACGGCAACGTTCGGGGCAATTCTGCTTAACGCACTGCTGAGCCGCCGGATGGCCGCTGCCCCGCAGGGGGAAGTGATGCATCAGGAGTCGTGAAGTCTGCATGTCGGGTAACGGCCGGGCCTTACCCGACTAATCTCGTTAGAACCATCAACAAGATGTACAACGATCAATCTTGCTCAAACAGTCGTTCGATAGATTTTGTCGGAAAGAAAAGAGAATGGCCGTTTTCTCCCGTCAGGGGAATAAACCCCTGCTTAAGATAAAATCGCTTTGCCGGCTCGTTAAGTGCATCAACAAATATTCCGTGTACCCCCACCGCCTGCGATGCCAGATAGACAACCCGCATGGCATGCGCGACGAGCGTCGTTCCCCACGCCTGTCCCTGTATGTTTTTATCAATAGCCAGACGTCCCAGCGTTACGCTGGGCACGTTGCTATAAGGGATGCGCCGCTGCTGCGTCTTAGAGGGAAGCATCTCCCTTTCAAAGCAACTTCCAGACAGCGTGTAATAACCCAAGACTCGCGGATGGTCGCGCGCTTTAAGCAGGTAGCCGCGTAAAATACGTCCATTGTGCTGACGCACCAGATGTTCTGTGAGGAAAACATTTAGCGAGGGTTCACCACAATCGAACTCCCTGAAATCGTAATCTTTTCCTTCAGCAAACATTTCGATCGTGAGATTTTCCACGACGCATCACTCCATGTCTTTAAGACGTTTTGCCGCTCGCTTCAGGCGTTCATTTGGCTCTGGCGGATTGTCGATGGCATCCATCACCGCATTCCATGATGTTTCGTTTAATACGAGACGCCGATGCTGTTCAATGACCTCTGCAGCACGCGCTGACGCACTGTTCACCATAAACTGGGTGATCGTCTGGTTTGTCATCGCCGCCGCTTCTTCAATCATGGTTTTGTCTTCGCCCGTTAAGCGAAGATCGATACGCTGTTTTTTAAGTGCTGGCATGGTTTGCTTCACTGTGTACGGTATTTATCCGTACACATGGTAGATAGGCCGGGCCTTTTTTTCAATCTAAACCTTCTTTAGCGGTCAGGTCGCTCACCTGACTCCGACGCTTTCTGAGCTTTAACTCGCTCACCAGCACCCCGGCGACGATAAACGCCGCGCCCACCAGCGCCAGCAGCGGCAAACGCTCGCCGGCAAGACGGCCGAAAATCCCCGCCCACACCGGTTCACCGGTATAAATCACCGTCGCTCGCGTCGGCGACACGCTGCGCTGCGCCCAGTTCATGGTGACCTGAATAATGGCGCTGAAGATACCCAGCCCCAGCGCGACCACGATCAGGCCGGTGGACATGGGCGGCACGGACTCCCCTGTCGGCACCATTGTCGCAAACGCCACCAGCGATGCCGTCGCAAGCTGCACGACCGTGACCCGCTTGACGTCCACCTTCCCCGCCCAGGCGCTGATCAGAATAATTTCCGCCGCAATCGCAATCGCCCCGACGAGGGTGATGATCTCGCCCGGCCCCAGCGCCAGGAGGTTGTTTTCCGGCCCGGCCAGCAAAATCAGGCCGATAAACGCCAGCACGATGCCGATGCAGGACATCAGCCCCGGCAGCCGCCCCAGGCAAAGCCACTGCAGGAGCGGCACCAGGGGCACATACATGGCGGTGATAAATGCGGATTTACTGCTGGAGATGGTCTGCAACCCCCACGTCTGCAGGCTGTAGCCCATCGCTATCGCCACCCCAATCGCCACGCCGGCCTTAAGCTCTTTAAGCGTCAGGCCACGCAGCGTTTTCAGCGAGATCAGCCCCACGGCTATTGCCGCCGTCGCAAAGCGCAGGCCAACAAAAAAGAAGGGATCGCTGAGGGTCACCGCGTACTGGACGGCCAGAAACGTCCCGCCCCAGAACATGGTGATGAGTATGAGGATAGCTTCCTGCGGTTTAACGGAGAATTTGAAGCGTGAAAAGGACATGCGGCACCAGCAAATAATAACAATTCTCTAGTGTGCGTTGCCTTTGGTTACAGTTCAATGTTGCAGACATAAAAAAACCGCCGGGAAACCCGGCGGCAGGGAGTCAACCCGGCGTACTACTTGTTGCTGCTGCCGTGGCTGTTTTTGCCCCCTTTTTTACCAGCCTCTGATGCACGCTGAGGGTCATTTTTAAAGTTGCCCCCGCTAGACTGGCCACCTTTACGACCTGCTTCTGATGCTCTTTCACGGTCTTCAGCGAAATTACCTGAACCACCACGATGGTTTGCCATCTCTAACCTCCAAAGTGTGAAACATTAGACATCATATTGCATTCAGTAAAAGAGGATTCTTTCACCTCGCAACACAAGGACAGAGCCTTTATCCGTGCCGCGTGAAACTAAGCTTAGTGGAATGAGGTTATCCGGCAAGTCGAAGGTAATATCCTGCAACATGATCTCAGTCTTTCGGGTGAGATGACGCGGCGGTAATTCATAAGCCTTTCTTATCTTTTCAAAAAACCGCCGCCTGAAATTTGTTTCATTTTGCTACAACGCCTTTTTGTAATCATATTGTTATAAATCAAAGAAATGCCGTTCATTTTTGCAGTCTGGCCGTGATGGCATATCTTTAAAAGAACGCAGCGATCCGCTGTCAGAAAAACCAACGAGGAGTGAAGCAAAATGGCAAAAGTTCTGGTGCTCTATTATTCCATGTATGGACACATTGAAACCATGGCTCACGCGGTCGCTGAGGGTGCAAACAAGGTAGACGGCGTAGAGGTTGTGGTAAAACGCGTACCGGAAACCATGAATGCCGAGGCGTTCTTAAAAGCCGGCGGTAAAACGCAAAACGCGCCGCAGGCCACCCCGCAGGAACTGGCAGACTACGATGCCATTATTTTTGGCACCCCGACCCGCTTCGGCAATATGTCAGGCCAGATGCGCACCTTCCTCGATCAGACGGGCGGGCTGTGGGCCTCCGGGGCGCTTTACGGCAAACTCGCCAGCGTCTTCAGCTCCACCGGCACCGGCGGCGGTCAGGAGCAGACGATTACCTCAACCTGGACGACCCTTGCCCATCACGGGATGGTGATTGTGCCGATTGGCTACGGCGCGCAGGAGCTGTTTGACGTTTCCCAGGTCCGCGGCGGTACGCCGTACGGTGCCACCACCATTGCGGGTGGAGATGGCTCGCGTCAGCCAAGCAATGAAGAACTGGCTATTGCCCGCTATCAGGGTGAATACGTCGCGGGTCTGGCTAAAAAACTGAACGGCTAACACCCAACAGGAGGACAAGCATGCCAACTCAAGAATCCAAAGCTCACCACGTGGGCGAATGGGCAAGTTTACGCAACACCTCTCCGGAGATCGCCGAAGCTATCTTTGAAGTCGCGAAATACGATGAAAAGCTGGCCGAGCAGATATGGGAGGAAGGTAACGATGAGGTGCTGGTGCGCGCCTTCGAAAAAACGGATAAAGACTCGCTCTTCTGGGGCGAGCAAACCATCGAACGTAAAAACGTCTAAGCGTTTCCCCCCGCCATCACGCGGGGGGTTCTCTTTTACTTCGCCGCGTTATTCATCACCGCATTGAATTTATCGACCGGACAGAAACCGTTCGCATCCACCGGACAGCCCTTCAGCTCCAGCGTCACGCGCTGCGCCGGAGACTGCAGCGACAGCACGCTGGCGTTACGCAGCTGCTCCGCGCTCTGGTAGACATACTCAATTTTCATCAGCTCCTGGTTAGCATTTTTGTCATGCCAGCGCTGGAAGACAATTTTCCCGCCAATCGGGGTACGTTCGTGCTGATCGTGCAGCTGATACGGTTTGAAATCGAGGGCGGTGAGCAGCGACGCGATGTTCGAGTCATGCCCCACCAGCAGGGTGATTTTCGGCGCTTTCGCCCGGTCGGTGACCAGCGTTTTATCGATATACTTCACCAGCGGCTTCGCCACGTTTTGCGCCACCTCGGTGGAGGTAAACAGCGAGTCCTGATAGCCGTTTTTCAGCATCGACAGCACGCGCCACTGCTGGTCGGTCTTGATTTCGCCCCAGGCTACCTGGTCGGCCGGGAAGCCTTCGTAGTACTGCAGCGTGAACGCATCCACCAGCGAGTTGCCCACCTTCAGCGGCCCGGATACGCCAGGCTCTTTTTCATAGTCGGCGCTGAAGGTATCCTTCGCGTCCGCCAGCGAGCAGACCTTTTTCTCTTTGCAGGACGGAGAATCGGCGTAGTTCGTCATCTGCTCCAGCAGCTTATAGCTCTCTGTAAGCTGCATTTTCTGCCGTTCCGCCTCCATCGCCTTCAGCGCTTTTTCACGGAATTCCGGCGAGTTATTGGTAATCACCGGATTAAAGGTCGGATCCATGGTGCCCATTTTTTCCTGATGGTGCACAGGAATGTCGCAGCCCGGGAACGCCCCGGTAATGAAGAACTGCGCGGTCGCAACGGTACGCTGCAGGCTGTTGGCGTAAGCATAAACGCTCTGCGCCGGTGGACATTCGCCGGTGGTCACCATCCCCTGCTGCGCCAGCCACTCGCGCATGTAATGGCCCATGTAGACTTCCAGCACGCCGCCTTTGGTGGTGAGCTGGCCGCCCGGCACCTCCCATTCAGGCCACTGCTTCGGCGTGGACTGCTCCAGCACGCTGCCGTTGTTGGCAAGCGGCGCGCGCAGGTTATGGCGACTCATGATTAAAACTTGTTCCAGCTGATACCCTTCCGGCGTCTCTTGCGCCTGCACGCCAAACGTTGCTGAAATGGAACCGGCGACTGCCAGCGCGAGTAGTGCTTTTCTCATCCCTAATTCCTCACTCGTTTTAAATGTCGCGTTCAGTGTGACAGATTGGTGACAATTTTCCGGGAAGCATTTCTCAAACTGATGATTAACGTGCTTACGGTGTGTGCCAATTAGTTTTATAATAAAACCATACCCTACCGGAGAATTGCTTGTGAAACGTACCCGCCTTGAAGAGAGCCCCTGCCCCGTCGCCCGTTCGCTGGATATCATCGGCGACTGGTGGTCGTTGCTGATTGTTCGCGACGCGCTGCGCGGAATTAAGCGCTTCGGCGAGTTTCAGAAAAGCCTCGGCATCGCGAAAAACATGCTGACCACGCGGCTCAAGCTGCTGGTTGATGAGGGTATCCTCCGGCTTCAGCCCCCGTCCGACGGCAGCGCCTGGCAGGAGTATGTCCTGACCGATAAGGGTCGCGCCCTGCAGACGGTGCTGGTTGCCCTTTCCCAGTGGGGGAATGAATTTTTGTTTGCGGAAAACGAATGCGGCACCGTGCTGGTCGATACCGAACAGCGTAAACCCCTGCGCAAACTGGCGCTTATCGCCGACGACGGGCGCGAACTGGCGCCTGAAGAGATCGTGGCTAAACTCCCCTCCTGATCCTTCCCGACGGTAAAAGCACAAAACGATCGCAAAATTGGTTGCATTATAAAACCAAATAATGGAGAGTTAATTAAGTTTCATATTGAAACCAAATAACCCACTTTGCTTGAGGTAACACACGATGACTACGCACATCACCACCGCCCTGATTACGGGCGCCTCTTCCGGGATTGGTGCCGTTTATGCCGACCGTCTTGCCGCGCGCGGCGCTAACCTGGTGCTGGTCGCCCGTCGCGAGGATCGTCTGAAATCCCTCGCCGCCGACCTGCGCGCCCGCTATGGCATCACCGTCGATATTCTGGTGGCCGATCTCACCGATGAAGCCGGGATCCGCGCCGTAGAAGAAGAGCTGCGCAGCAATACCGCCATTGATGCGCTGATTAACAACGCGGGCACCGCGCAGATGGCGCCCTTCCTCGCGGGCGATGTGGCGCAGCATCAGGCCATCAATACCCTGAACACCACGGCCCTGATGCGGCTGACCTATGCGGCGCTGCCGCGGCTGGCGCAGAACAATCGCGGTACCTTAATCAATATCGCCTCCGTGCTGGCCCTGCACGTGCGGGCGGGCAGCGCGCTCTACAGCGCCACCAAGGCGTGGGTGCTGAGCTTTACCCGTGGGCTACAGGAAGAATTTGCCGACAGCAGCGTGCGCATTCAGGCCGTGCTGCCCGCCGCCACGGCGACGGAAATCTGGAGCCATTCCGGCGTCACGGTGAACGATCTGCCGGAAGGGTCGGTGATGACCACCGACGATATGGTCGATGCCTCACTGGCGGGTCTGGATCTAGGCGAACCGATCACCATCCCCCCGATGCATGACGAAGGGCTCTGGGAGCGTTACGAAGCGGCGCGCCTTGAGCTGTTTAACAGCGCGCGCACCGGCATCCCGGCCCCGCGCTACGCGAAGCAGTAGCCTGGCGCTATCTGGCGTCCATACGGTGGAATGGAGAGTTTGCCATTCAGAAGGCGCTGATGCCGGTGACGATGCCGACATACAGCGCCGCCCACGCGCAGGCGGAAAGCAGGCTGACGGCGTAGACCTTGACGGCGTTCAGCCTGAGCATTCCCGCTGCCAGCGGGACGATGTAGCGCAGCACCGCCAGAAAGCGCGACGTAAAAAGTGCGATGGCACCGTTCTTTTGCAGCTGATGCTGTACCCGCAAGAACTTACCGGCATGCTTCGACGTGAAGCGCGTGACCAGCCGGGTATGCCCCATCAGCTGGCCGATATGGTAATTCAGCACCGACCCCGCCGTTGCCCCCATCACGACGGCGAGCCACGCCAGCCCGGGATGCATGCTCGCTTGGCTGACGGTAATGCCCGCCAGCAGCATCACCGACGCGGGCGGCAGCACGGAGGAGATCAGCACCGTCGACTTGCTTAGCGCCATCATAAATAACAGCGCGAACAACTGTGCCGGATAGAGCGCAAAATGATTCAGCAGATTATCAAACCACGCCATTCCCCCCTCCTCCGTTAATTATTTAATCCTCCATTTAAAAGGAGCAACATTAAATAAAACCTCAACATCGCATTAATAATATTATTTTAAACCGTTCTTAAACGTTATTTAAATTCCCGAGCGGTGAATTTAAATATGCGTATTATCCCTCACGTTTTACAACGATCTCGTTATGGCGAGGCTCCTGTACAAATACACGTTATCGCTCTGGTGGGTTCGAGAGAATCGGCACAGGGTAAAACAGGCACTGTCGAATCAAGGCTTTGTCAGTATAACTTCCCTTGCGGGATACGGTGTACAGTGCTGAACCCAGGACGTGGGGATCTCCTCTTCGACATGCCCTGTCTTGCTCGCCCCTGAGAGATGTTATTATTCAAAGGGAATTCACTATGTCTTACGCTATTCACAATCAAAATTCGGGATTCAACGACAGCGCCATCGCGCAATATATGAATACCGATTTTATCGTTCTCGATATTTCATTATGCGTGGCCCTGGCCCGCGAGCAATTCTTCGAAAAATTAAAAGATGACGATATTCCGTCACATATTTTTATTGAAGACAATGGTCGCCTGGCGGGCATGATTGCGGTGCGTAAACTGCTGCAGACCGCCGATACGGTACAGCCGGTGAAATCGCTGATGATTTCGCAGTTCCTGCAGGTCAAGCCGGAGGATGAACGTGCCGATGTCGCCGGTCTGCTGGCGCACGGCGGCGCGGATGTCGTGCCGGTGGTCACCCATGGGAAGCTCGTCGGCTGCCTGACCGAGCGCGAAATCGCCCATCTGCTGGAGGATGACGTCACCGAGGACGCCCAGCTTCAGGGGGCGACGCTGCCGCTGGAGAAGCCCTATCTGGAAACCAGCGCCTTCAGCCTGTGGAAGAAACGCTCCGTCTGGCTGCTGCTGCTGTTTGTCGCGGAAGCCTACACCAGTTCGGTGATCCAGCACTTCGAAGAGGCGCTGGAGTCCGCCATTGCGCTGGCGTTCTTTATTCCACTGCTGATCGGCACGGGCGGCAACAGCGGGACGCAGATCACCTCCACGCTGGTGCGCGCCATGGCGCTGGGGGAAGTCCACCTGCGCGACGTCGGGCGCGTGCTGCGTAAAGAGATGACCACCTCGCTGATGATTGCCGTGACGCTGGGTATCGCCGGGTGTATCCGCGCCTGGATGATGGGGATTGGGCTGGAAATCACGCTTATCGTCAGCCTGACGCTGGTGTGCATTACGCTCTGGAGCGCGATCGTGTCGTCCGTGATTCCGATGGTGCTCAAGCGCTGCGGCATTGACCCGGCGGTCGTCTCCGCGCCGTTTATCGCGACGCTCATCGACGGCACCGGGCTGATTATCTACTTCAAAATCGCCCAGTACACGCTGGGGCTGGAGTAATCTTGCGAGCACCGCTTTCTGTGATTGCGGTGCTCACGCCGCTACGCGTCACCAAGGTGATGCGCAATCTCGCGCAGCTGCTGGGCCAGCGCCTGGAGATTTTTCCCCTTCTCCCCTTTTGGCCCGGTAGACTGCCGCACCACCAGACGAGCAGGCAAAATCGAGGACATACGCAGCGCATTATCTTCGCCACTGTCCAGAATACGCCGCACCGCCTCTTTACCCTGCAGATCTAAATCCAGCGAGACCGTCGTTAGCGCCGGGTAGAAAAACGAGCTTTCGTAGGTGTCATCGTAGCCAATCACCGACTTCTCGCCCGGAATTGAAATTTGCTGCTGATGGAACGCGCTCAGGACGCCGAGTGCCATCTGGTCGTTGCCCACCAGCACGGCGGAAAAGTGCGGCGTTTCGCGCAGCATCTGCAGCGCGCCGGCATACCCGCTCTGTGCATCCCAGTTGCCGCGGATCACCGAGGCAGGCTCCAGGCCATAACCCTTCAGGGTTTCGATCCAGCTTTTCAGCCTCAGCTGCGCCGAGACAGAGGACTCTGGCCCCGCCAGCAGAGCGATGTCGCGATGGCCCAGTTCGTAGAGGTATTTAACGCTCGCACGGGTACCGTCAGCCGGGTTAAACGAAACGTTAAACACGGAGCTGTACGGGTCCACATCCAGGAACAAACAGACGATATCGTCGTTGTCTGTGGCGATCTTCTGCGCCTCTTCGGCCTCCAGCGGCACGTTGATGATCACCTTGCTCACCAGCTGAGACTTCAGTTCGTTGATAGAGTCCTGAATGCTGTGGTTGACGTTCTCATCGATCATTGAAATCAGGACCTGATAACCCTCCACGTTCGCATAGCGTTTTACCGCCGCCGCCACCTGAGAAGGGGCATGCAACGCGAGCGAAATTGTCACCAGCCCGACGGTCTGAGTCTGTTTGCCGACCAGCTGCTGAGCCAGGCGGTTGGGCACATACCGTAATAACTCTATGGATTTCTCCACCTTGCTACGCGTGGCGTCGGATACGTTGGCAGATTTATTCAGTACCCTGGACACGGTCTGATAGGAGACGCCCGCATGGCGTGCCACGTCCTCTAACGTTGCGCTTTTCGACTTCATGGTCCGGTTCCTTATGCTGTTATGCGCTGATTGTAACAGGGGCGCTGAAAAAAAACGCTAATCACCCTCTCGCTGCTGGCATAACACATCAAAAAAGTATGACGCTCACAATACAGCACTCCCTGAAAAATCACATTGATTGATACAAAATTGTCTATTTTATTTGCACTTAATCACACATTTATGATCGCGCAATTGCCAGTTGGAGGGTTTAGGCATTTTATGACAGCGGATTTGTGAACGTATTACAAAACAATAAGAGGGTAACAATGAACACGACGATCCGCTCTGTATCTGTTGCGCTGGCTGCGGCGCTAGCGTCTCCTTCGCTGTTTGCAGCGTCTTCAGTACCGATTGATTTTCATGGATATCTTCGCTCCGGCGTGGGCGTCTCACGGGATGGTGGGATGGAGGAGTGGCAAAAAAATAAAATTGGCCGTCTGGGTAACGAAGCCGACACCTACGGCGAGCTGGAGCTGGGCTCTGAGGTTTACAAAAAGAACGACGTCAGCTTCTACCTCGACAGTATGGTGAGCATGGTGTCTGACGGCTCTAACGATAACGAGACTACCTTCGGTGATGATGCCCAGTTCGGTCTTCGTCAGCTGAACCTGCAAATCAAAGGCCTGATCCCGGGCGATCCTAACGCGGTGATTTGGGGCGGTAAACGCTATTACCAGCGCCATGACCTGCACATCATTGATACCAAATACTGGAATATCTCGGGTTCCGGCGCGGGTATTGAGAACTATACGCTCGGCCCAGGCGCGGTCTCCGTGGCGTGGATCCGCGGCGATGCCAACGACGTAGACTATCGCGTTGACGGTGATAACGACGTGAACATCAACTACATCGATCTGCGCTATGCGGGCTGGAAACCATGGGCAGGCGCCTGGACCGAAGTCGGTATCGACTACGCTATGCCCAACCCAACCAACAAGCAGAAAGAGTACGGCGGGCTCTACGAGGCCGATAACGGCGTGATGGTGACCGGCGAAATCAGCCAGGACATGCTGGGGGGTTACAACAAGCTGGTGCTGCAGTACGCCAACAAAGGGCTGGCGCAGAACATGGTGTCCCAGGGTGGCGGCTGGTACGACATGTGGAACTATGTGAACGATGCCAGCGGCTACCGCGTGATCAACACCGGCCTAATTCCCATTACCGACAAGCTCTCCTTCAACCACGTGTTGACCTGGGGGTCGGCGGACGACACCACGCAATTTACCGATAAATCGCGCCTGGTTTCCCTGGTCGGCCGCGCGCAGTATCAGTTCACCGAGTATGTCCGCCTGATTGGCGAAGTGGGTGGTTTCTATCAGAAAGATACCTACACCGACGGCTCGAACTACAAGCAGAGCGGCGAGAAGTATACCCTCGCGCTGGGTCTGGCAGACGGTCCTGATTTTATGTCACGTCCGGAACTGCGCGTGTTTGCCTCCTACCTGAATGATTCCGAAAAAGGAAAATCGTTCGAGGACGGCACGGCGAATAATACCTGGAACTTTGGCGTACAGGTCGAAGCCTGGTGGTAAGTCTTCATTTTTAAAATGCGTTAATCGTTATTGTATCTCCAGCTATTTGCAGCCTCACTCTCTGCTCGGGGATAGCCATTATTTTGGCTATCCCTTTTTTATATTTAATGATTAAAATGTTTATCTAATAACTGGCGTAATGTATCAGACTGCCTGCCAAATATGGCGTGCACCTGCTGACCGATAATAATTACGCCCAGCGCCCCTTCATTCTGTAAGGCCTGTGAATCAACCTTATTCAAATCTTTAACCGTTACGCGCAGGCGGGTAATACAGGCTTCGACGTGTTCGATATTATCATCACCGCCAAACGCGGGAATTAAACGCTGGGTTATTTGACTGTCCATAATACGCCTCATGATATGCAGATAAAAAAATGCCTGCTCGTGGAGCAGGCGTTCTGTGCCTTGTTGCCCGGCGGCTCTTCGCTTGCAGCGCCTACGGGTTGGGTAGGCCGGGTAAGCGCAGCGCCACCCGGCAATAAAACCGCACTACGCTTTACGCCTGAGCACCCGACAGTCCCACGCCAGCAGCACGGTATCGCCCGCTGCGGCGGCGTCTGTCATGCAGTCGGTATACCCCTGCGGCAGCGTGATGTACTGCTGCTGGGCGGTAAAGTTCTGCACAAACACCCAGGTGGTTTCGCCGTCCGTGCGCGCCGTCGCGACCACGCCCGGTGGAAAATCCCCTTCGACCGCGCGCGGCAGCGCCAGCTCGTTGATAATGGCGGCGAAGAAATCGCGCTGGAACGGCAGATCGTTGCGCGACGCCACGTGCCACGCCTTGCCTTTCCCAAAGCGATTGACCGTCACCGCAGGGCGACCGGCGTAGAAATCATCCCGGTAGGTCGCCAGCACCTGCGCGGACTCAGCGTGGATCAGCTCGCACAGATGACGGACCTGATACGGCCCCTGTAGCCCCGACGCATTACCCGCCAGCCCCTGAACCAGGTTACGTTCGCCGTCATCCAGGCAGTCTATCTCCTCAGCCCAGACCCCCACCAGCTTGCGCAACGGTCCCGGGAATCCTCCCAGATGGCAAAGATCCGTTTCATTCACCACCCCGCTCCAGTAGGTCGTCACCAGATGCCCGCCCGCAGCGACAAAGGCCTCCGCTCGTTCGGTAAAGCCCTTGCGCACCATGTAGAGCATTGGCGCAATGACCAACGCGTACGGGCTGAGATCGCAATCGGCGTCAATAATATCCACCGCGATGCCCTGCTCCCAGAACGGACGATAGTGCTCGTTAACGGTTTTCTCGTACTCCATCCCCTTGTTGCGCGGCCCTTCGGCATCGTCCAGCGCCCAGCGGTTTTGCTGGTCGAAGATAATCGCCACCCGGGCTTCTGTGCGACAGCCCGCGACATCCGGCAAACGTTCAAGCATTTCACCGAGGCGCGTCACTTCCCGCCCGACGCGGGTATCAAGGTGGCCCACGTGATCGATCACCGCGCCGTGGAATTTCTCCACCGACCCGCGGCTTTTACGCCACTGGAAGTACTGCACTGAATCCGCCCCGTGCGCTACCGCCTGAATAGAAGAGAGAATGTGCATCCCAGGCTTTTTCAGCTTGCTGGTCGGCTGCCAGTTAGTCGTGCTCGGCGTGGACTCCATCAGCACAAAGGGTTTGCCGCCCTTAAGGCTGCGCATCATGTCGTGATACATGGCGGTATAGCAGGCGAGCGCCGTTTCGTCTTTCTCCTTGTGCCACATCGGGTAACTGTCCCAGGAGATGAAGTCGATCGCTTCAGCAAGCTGCCAGTAGTCGTAATCGTAGAAATACTCCATAAAGTTGGTGGTCACCGGCAGTTGTGCATTCGCGGCTTTCAGCGGGGCCACCTCATGGCGGCAGAAATCCGTCACCTGCGCGGTGTTGAAACGCCGCCAGTCGAGGTTCAGGCCATGAATCGACACTTCACCCTGCGGCGCGGGAGACGCAATCTGCGACCAGTCGGTGTAGGTATGGCTCCAGAAGGTGCTCCACCATGCATGGTTCAGCGCGTCGAGGGTGTTGTAGCGCGCCTTCAGCCAGTCGCGAAAGCGCGCCTGGCACAGGTCACAGTGGCATTCTCCGCCGTACTCATTGGAGATATGCCAGCCCAGCACCGCCGGATGGTGTGAATATCGCTCAGCCAGCAGGGCGTTTATTTGTAGCGTTTTAGTCCGGTACACCGGGGATGACATGCAGTGGTTATGACGACCTCCGTGCAGCGCGGGCACGCGGTTGCGCCCGACGCGCAGCACCTCAGGATATTTTTGCGACATCCAGGCCGGACGCGCGCCGCTTGGCGTCGCCAGGAAAATATGAATACCGGCCGCATAGAGTTTCTCAATAATATTATCCAGCCACGCAAAATCATATTCCCCCTCGCGCGGCTCGAGCTTCGCCCAGCTAAATATCCCCACCGACATCACATTGCATTTCGCCTGCTGCATCATGGCGATGTCTTTTTCAATAATACCGGGGTAATTCTCCCATTGCTCCGGGTTATAGTCGGCGCCATGCAATAACGCCGCGACCTTCGAGCTTAAAGGCGCAAATTTATTCATATTAAAAAGGTCCTGAATGAAAATAAATTACTTAAATACCGTTACTGACGGCAGCACTTTTCCCTGACAATCAAATAACGCCTGGTTTTCGCGGGCATTTCCCTCTTTCCAGTCGTCATGGATATATTTCATGCCGGTTTTGGTCGCCCACGTGGTACCCGGCACGGCGATCCAGGTAGGCTCCCAGTAAAAGATCCCCTTGCCGCGATGGTCCGGAACATCAATAACGGACTGCATTAAATCGTGGATATAATCGTACTGGCCCTGAACGGTGCCCGGATAGCCGCCGTCTTTTTCTTCTTTCGCCTGGAAGCTGTTCTCGGCGTTATCGCAGTTTTCCAGCGTATAGCCGTAGGCCGCTTCTACCACAATGACGTCTTTGTTATAGCGTTTGCTGATGTCGTCCATATTGGCCTTCAGCGCGCTGATTGGGCCGTTCCAGTAGGTGTACATCGACAGGCCGATAATATCGAACGGCACGTTGCGCCTGGTGATTTCATCAAACCACCAGCGGAAGGTGTCATTTTTGGTCCCTTCCGCCAGATGCAGCATGATCTTCACCTGTTCACCGTCGGTCAGGTTCTCCTTTAGCCCGCCAATGGCAGCAGTGAGCAAACCGGCCAGGCGGTCAAATTCGCCGCCGCCCTGCCCCCAGCTTTTCCCTTCCGGCCACAGCATGCCGCCGTTGATTTCGTTACCGATCTGCACCATGTCCGGCAGGACGCCCTCTTTCTTAAAGCGGGCAATCGCGTCGCGGGTGTAGTCGTGGATCGCCGTTTTGAGCTGCGGGTAGTCCATCTTTTCCCAGGCTTTTGGCTTGTACTGTTTGCCCGGATCGGTCCAGAAATCGCTGTAGTGGAAATCGAGCAGCAGCTTAAGGCCCTGCGCTTTCACGCGCTTCGCCAGCGTAATTGTGTTTTCCAGGCTGTTACTGCCGCCGCCGTAGGTATTGCCATCCGAATCCTGCGGGTCAACCCACAGGCGCAGGCGCACATAGTTCACGCCGTTCGCTTTGAGGATCGCTATCGCATCCTGCTGCTGACCGTTCTGATTATAAAATTTCGCACCGTGCTGTTCGGCTTCCAGCAGGGTCGAAATATCCGCCCCCTTGATGAAATCCGCCGGCATAGCGTTAAAAGGACGCGTTTTCACCGCGTCGGCAGCAAAAGCGCCTGCGGCAAGGCCACATGAGAGGCAAACGGCAAGCAAAGCGGGTTTGAGTCTTTTCATGATTATCCTTTGGTACTCCCGGAGGTCAGGCCGGAGACGAAGTATTTTTGTAACGCCAGGTAGAGGATCGCCACCGGTACGGCAATCAACACCGCGCCTGCCGCGTAGGTGGTGTAGCTGGCACCCATTTTTTGCGCCACCAGGTTATAAAGCCCAATGGGTAACGTGAATTTGTCCGGGGTGCGCAAGATGGTGCTGGAGAGAATGAAATCCCCCAGCGGCCCGGTGAAGGAAAAGAGCGCCACCACCGCCACAATCGGCTTCGAAAGCGGCATGATGATTTCGATGAAAATCCGGAAATTGCTGGCCCCGTCCATGCGCGCGGACTCATCCAGATCTTTCGGGATGGCATCGAGATAGCCTTTCATCAGATAGGTGTTCATCGGGATCATGCCGCCCACGTAGATCAGCACCAGCGCGAGATGGCTATTGATGAGGCCCAGCAGCTGCGACAGTACGAAGATGGCAATCAGCGCCGAGAACTGGGGAATCATCTGCAGCAGCAGAAACAGCATCAGCCCGTTCTGACGCCCCTTAAAGCGGAAGCGCGAGAAGGCATAGGCCGTAAAGCTCACGCTGATGAGGGTCAGCACCATGGTCAGAAAGCTGATTTTCATCGAGTTCCAGTACCAGGTCATGTAGTTCACCTGGCCGTTGAACAGGTCGGCATAGTGCTGGACCGAAAAGTTCTCCGGAATAATCGACGAGCTGAGCAGGCTGTTACCGGCGTTGAATGACGCCCCGACCGTCCACACCAGCGGGTAAATGATGATTGTCGACACCAGCACGATAACCAGCCAGGAGAGCGAGAGGCGTACCCACTTCTCACGTTTAATACTTGGTGATTGAGCCATTGTTGCGTCCCTTACGCCATGTCGTCATTTTTGAAAGATTTGGTGGCGCGGAACTGCCACAGCGCCAGGCCGACGACGAAAATCGACAGCAGGATGGTGATGGTCGCCGCAATCGCGTACTGCGAAGAGGACATCGTCAGCTTGTAGATCCACGACACCAGAATGTCGGTCCCGCCCGCATTTGACCCGACCACCGCCGGACCGCCGTTGTTAAACAGATAGATAATGTTGAAGTTATTGAAGTTGAAGGTGTACTGGGTGATCAGAATCGGCGCAATCGAGTACAGCACCAGCGGCAGCGTAATGGTGCGCAGCTTGGTCGCGCTGCTGGCGCCGTCCATGGTGGCCGCTTCATACAGATCGTCAGGGATCGCCTGCAACACGCCGGTGGTCATGGCGAACACAAACGGGAAGCCGAGCCAGGTCTGCATCATAATCAGCGCCGTTTTGGTCCAGAACGGGTCGGTCATCCAGGCTTTAGGCGCAATGCCGAAGAAGGCCAGAATCGCGTTGTTAATCACCCCGAAGGAGTCGTTGAACATCCCGGCAAATACCAGAATGGTGACAAAACCCGGCACCGCCCACGGCAGGATAAAGATGGTGCGGATCAGCGGCTTAAAGCGCAGATCTTTCTGGTTAACCAGGATGGCCAGCAGCACGCCTACCGAGCATTGCAGCGTGGTGGCGAGCAGGGTCCAGACCACCGTCCACTGGAGCACGTCGAAGAAGGTCGAGCGCCAGATGGAGAGCGTGAAAATATTGATAAAGTTCTTAAAGCCAACCCAGTCCACCAGCTTAGCCGGCGGCGTGTGGTAAAGGTTGTAGTTGGTAAAGGCGATGGCAAAGCCGAACAGAATGGGGAATACCACGACAAACACCAGCAGGATAAAACCCGGCGCGATCATCAGATACGGGAAGCCGTCGCTGAGCAGCATCTGGTACTGCTTGCGCACGCTATTAAGCCGTAAGCCTTCGTCACGTCGACGGCCATTTGCCCACGCATCCCGCATCGACAGGGCGTACACCGCCACGCCAAACGCGCCAATCAACACGCTGATGATCCCCTCAGCCAGCAGGAAGATGGAATTGTCACGCGGCACCTCCTCGCCAAGCGTCACCAGCCCCCACAGCCCTTCGCGTAAAAAATCAGCGAATACGCCGATAAAACTTGCCAGCAGCACCAGGAAGATGATCCCCTTCAGCCACTGGCGATGGTAGAACTGACCGAAGCCAGGGATGACCGCCAGCAGCAGCCCAGTCCAGGCATGACGCCCGGCCACGCGCGGTTTGGCAATATGTTCCGGGATGATACTCACAGACAACTCCTTTCAAAAAACGGGAGAGCAGCCTCCCGTTCGGTGACGTCAGAAAATTACTGGTTGCTGGCCTGCATGGCTTCGATTTGCATCTGGACCTGCTTCTCTGCGCTGTCCAGCGCGGCTTTCGGATCCTGTTTGCCGGTCAGGCTCAGCTCCAGCGCGGCGTTGGCTGGCCCCCACACTTCGCCCATCTCCGGAATGCCCGGCATGGCGGAAGCGCGCGCGGCCTGTACCGCAACGGCGCTCGCTTTTTCATCGTTCTTGATAATCGGATCGTCGATCATCGCCGTCAGCGGCGGGATCTCGCGCGTGGCGACGTAGCGGGTTTTGACGTACTGCGGCTGGTTAATAAATTCGATGAATTTCTGCGCCAGCGCTTTGTCTTTGCTCCACGTGGAGACCACGTAGCCTTTCACGCCGAGGAAGGAGCTCATTGGCTTGCCGTCCGGCAGCGTGGGCAGCGGCGCAACGCCGTAGTTGATGCCTGCCGCTTCATACGGCTGGAAGGCCCACGGCCCGTTGATCACGGCTGCCGCTTTTTTCTCGGTAAATAAAGAGTCGATGGCGTTCAGGCCGTTGTCGCCGACTATCCCGGCCGGGAAGATCCCGTCGGCGTAGAATTTTTTCAGGTACGTCACGGCCTCTACTGCGCCCGGTTTGTTCAGGCCGACGTCGCTGGCGTTATAGCCGCCCTTGTCGTTTTGCCCAAAGATGTAGCCGCCCATCGGGGAGATAGCGCCCCAGCTGTAGTAAATCTGATCGAACTTGGCGAGCAGGCCGTACTGGTTTTTTGCGCGCTGCTGTTTAGAAAAGTCATACCAGTCCTGCAGCGAGTTGAGGGGTTTAGCGATGAGGTCTTTGTTGTAGATCAGCACCAGCGTCTCAACCGCTTTCGGCACGCCGTAGAGGGCGTTATCCATTTTGAAGGCATTGATGGAGGCCGGGGTGTACTGTTCGGTCTGCCTGGCCTCCAGATTCAGGGGGGTCAATAACCCTTGCACAACGGCGCCGCCTAGCTGATCGTTAGGGATAACCAGCACATCCGGGCCAATCCCTGCCGGACCGTCCAGACGCAACTTTTCCAGCTGCTGAGCGTAAGGGGTCTCCTGGACGTTAACCTTCACGTCGTACTGTTTTTCAAAATCGGCGACCGCATCTTTAATGCCGGACGACTTCTTGATGTCTTCCCATACGTTAAGCTGCGCGGTGGCGTGAACCTGCACCGCGAGCGTAGAGAGGATAAGCGCAGCGAGAATGTTCTTTTTCATGTTCAACCTCATGTGAAGGTATAACAATTTTATGGTTGTTATCGCATTTAACGCCGTACCCGACGCATCCTGTTACGCATTAAAACGAATGCTGCACGTATGACATCAAATGCCTTTGGTTGGATATACGCTACCCTTCACATCATGATAACTCTACAAAAAACTGTAAGTTGTGTGATCGTCATAACATTAATGGAATATCTGTATAGGGCGCGTGAATACTGGAAGTTATAGTCAATCCAGACAAATTGCACCGTCCAGCTGTGTTGAACCAGATTGTTATACGTAAAACATAGCTGACGATTTACTCGGGGAACACTGATGTCGAACATACAATTGAGGAATGTCACCAAGCGCTTTGGCGACACCGTCACCTTACACAACGTGAATCTGGAAATTGAAGACGGTGAATTTGCCGTTTTTGTCGGCCCTTCCGGCTGCGGGAAATCGACCATGCTGCGCATGATTGCGGGGCTGGAGGAGATTAGCGAAGGTGAAGTCTTAATCGGTAATGAGGTGATGAATGACGTCGCCCCTTCACGCCGGGGCGTGGCGATGGTCTTTCAATCCTACGCGCTCTATCCACACATGACGGTCGCCGAAAACATGGGCTACGGTCTGAAGGTGAACAAAGTGCCGAAAGAGCAGATCCGCCATCAGGTGGAGATGGTGGCAAAAACGCTGCAGCTCTCCCACCTGCTGGACCGTAAGCCGAAACAACTCTCCGGCGGGCAGCGCCAGCGCGTGGCCATTGGGCGCGCCATCGTGCGCAATCCGCGCGTCTTTATGTTCGATGAACCCCTCTCTAACCTGGACGCTGAACTGCGCGTCGAGATGCGACTGCACCTCGCCCGCCTGCATCAGGAGCTGAAAACCACCATGGTATATGTCACGCATGACCAGATCGAAGCGATGACGCTGGCCGACAAAATTGTGGTCATGAACTATGGCAAGGTTGAGCAGATGGGCGCGCCGATGGATCTCTATTACAAACCGGCAAATAAGTTTGTCGCCGGGTTTATCGGCTCGCCGAAAATGAACTTCCTGCCGGCGACCGTCGAAGCCTGGCAACCGGGCAAGCTCACCGTCAGGTTGTCGCAGCAGAAGTCGCTCACGCTCGCTATAACCACCACGCCGCTGCAGCCGGGAAGCCAGGTGACGCTGGGCATTCGTCCGGAACATTTGTCCACCGACGTCAGGCGCGGCACGCCGCTGGAATTCAACTGTGAAGTCGTGGAGCGTCTGGGGAACAATACGTACCTGTTTGGACAATGCTACGGCCATGACAACGTGAAGATCTTACTGCCGGGCGACGTGATGTTCGCGCCCTGGCAGAAGATAGACGTGGCGTTTGACGACCGTCACTGCATGATCTTTGACGAACAGGACGTGCGGGTGAGCGCGGATATCGAAGATGCAGTACGCTCGGTGGCTTAACGCGCGCCACCGTTAGCCAGCCTTCTCACCGCCTGCCCAAACGCCTCAATCGCCAGGGCAACATCCTCAGCCATCACCGATTCCGCCGGATGGTGGCTGACGCCCCCCCTGCAGCGCACAAACAGCATGCCCACCGGCCAGCGTTCCGCCAGGGCGATGGTGTCATGCCCGGCGCCGCTCGGCAGAGATACTGAGCGCCCCTGCACCGATTCCACGGCGTTCCCCAGCAGATGCTGCAAACGCGCATCGCACGGCGTGGCGGCGATCCGGTAAAACGCCTCCGCGCTGAAGCTTAGCCCGCGACGCGCGGCAATCGCCTGCGCCTGCGCCAGCAGTTCATCGAGCAGCGCGTCAAGCGGTGCCTCCTGCGGACCGCGAATATCCAGCGTGAGCGTAACCTCACCGGGGATCACGTTGACCGCGCCGGGCAGGCAGCGCAGCTCGCCGACCGTCGCCACCCGGTTGCCGCCCCGCTGTCGGGTGGTGTTTTCGATCAGCACCATCCACTCGGCGGCGGCGGCCAGCGCGTCCTTGCGATGGTTCATCGGCACGGTGCCCGCGTGCCCGGCCTCGCCGGTGAAGCGGCAGTTCAGACGACGCGCGCCGTTAATGGCTTCCACCACGCCCAGCGCCAGCCCTTCCTGCTCCAGGCACGGCCCCTGTTCGATATGCAGTTCCAGACAGGCGCTGAAATCGTCCTGACGACGTGCCGCGAGCGCCACGCGGGCGGGATCGAGCCCCGCCTGCACCATCGCCTGCGCCACGCTGATGCCACTGGCATCGCGCGTCTCCAGCCAGCCCTGCGGCCAGGTGCCCGTCAGCCCCCGGCTGCCCAACAGCGTAATGCCGAAGCGGGTGCCCTCTTCGTCACCAAAGCCGACAATCTCGATGGCCTGCGCCAGATGGAGACCCTGCTGGTGCAGGCCGTCTACCACTTCGATGGCGGTGAGTACCCCGAGCATGCCGTCATAGCGCCCGGCGTTGCGCACGGTATCCAGATGCGAGCCGAGCAGCACCGCCTGCGCCCCTTCCCGCGCGCCTTCGTAGCGTCCACAGATATTGCCCACGCTGTCCTGCCAGACGGTCATGCCCGCCTGGCGCATCCACTCCCCGACCAGCTGGTTGGCCTGCAGATGCTGCGTGGAAAGATAGACCCGCGTCAGCGCATCCGGGGTTTCGCTAATGGCGGCCAGCGCGTCGGCGCGCGCCATCACCCGCTCTGCCGCCGGGCTCATTGCGGCGTCTCGCGGCGATAGTGGTCCCACGCGGCCTGCATGGCGGCCCCCTGCGTGGTGGTGAATTTCAGGTAGTTCAGCACCGACTCCAGCGCGCTCAGGGTGGTCATCACGCAGTCCTTGCGCGCGTTATAGCCCATGGTGCCGATGCGCCACACTTTGCCGTGCAGCGGGCCAAACGAGGTGCCGATTTCAATCCCGAAATCCTCCAGCATCAGCTTGCGCACCTCGTCGCCGTTGACGCCCTGAGGAATAACCACGCCCAGCACGTTGTTCATCTTGTGCTTCAGATCGCCGAAGGTCTCCAGCCCCATCGCCTGAATGCCCTTCAGCAGCGCATCGCCGTGCAGCCTGTGGCGGGCAATGCCGTTATCCAGCCCTTCCTGCAGGATCAGCCGCGCGCATTCCCGAGCGCCGAACAGCGCGGTGGTGGCTTCGGTGTGGTGGTTTAGCCGCTCCGGTCCCCAGTAGTCCATCACCATGCCGAGATCGAAATAGTTGGAGTAGATCATCTCCTCGTCGCCGTCGCGGTGGGCGTCGGTGCGTATGCCTTCCTCAACGCACCTGCGGCGGCGGATCGCCTCCTCCATGCGCGCGCTCAGGGTGATCGGCGACGTGCCCGACGGGCCGCCGAGGCACTTCTGCATCCCGGCCGAGACGGCGTCCAGCCCCCAGGCGTCGGTCTCCAGCGCGTTACCGCCGAGCGACGCGGTGGCGTCGGTGTAAAACAGCACGTCGTAGCGGCGGCAGATGGCGCCGAGCTCCGCAAGCGGCTGCAGCATGGTGGTGGAGGTATCGCCCTGCACGGTCAGCAGCAGGCGCGGACGGATACGTTTGATCGCATCCTCGACCTGGTCCGGGGTAAACACCTCCCCCCACGGCACCTCGATGGTATGGACCTCCGCCCGGCAGCGGCGGGCAATCTCGCACAGCAGGTGGCCGAAGCGGCCAAAGACCGGCACCAGCACCTTATCGCCCGGGCGAATGGCGGAGACCAGAATGGCCTCAATCCCTGCGCGGGAGGTGCCGTCCACCAGCATCGTCCAGCGGTTTTCGGTGCGGAACACGCCGCGATAGAGCGCCATCACCTCGTTCATGTAGTGGGTCATGGCCGGATCGTACTGGCCGATCAGCTGGCTCGACATGGCGCGCAGCACGCGCGGGTCGGCGTTGATTGGCCCCGGGCCCATAAGCAGGCGCTGGGGCGGGTTGATTTGCGGAAAGCGTGCGATATCCATCGTTAAGTCCTTATCAGTTAAGGCCGCGCACGGAGGAGATGAACTGCTTCAGTTCCGTGGTCTGCGGGTTGGCGAACAGCGTTTTGCTGTCGCCCTGCTCCCAGACTTTCCCCTGGTGCATAAACACCACGCGGTCGCCCACTTCGCGGGCAAAATTCATTTCATGGGTAACAAGTATCAGCGTCATCCCCTCTGCCGCCAGCTGCTCCAGCACCTTGAGCACTTCGCCCACCAGCTCCGGATCGAGCGCGGAGGTGATCTCGTCGCAGAGCAACACTTTCGGCGACATCGCCAGCGCGCGGGCGATCGCCACGCGCTGCTGCTGGCCGCCGGAGAGGCTCGAGGGGTAGTAATCCAGACGATCGCCAAGGCCAACCTTCTCCAGCATCTGCTGCGCCAGCGCCCGGCATTCGGCGGCGCTTTTCTTCAGCACCCGACGCGGGGCAAGCATCACGTTTTCCAGCGCCGTCATGTGCGGGAACAGATTAAAGCTCTGGAACACCATCCCGACCGAGCGGCTGATTTCGCGCGCCTGGGAGTCCCGGTCGGTAATGGTCATGCCGCCAAGCTTGATGCTGCCGTCCTGGTAGCCTTCCAGGCCGTTAATGCAGCGCAGCAGCGTGCTTTTGCCCGATCCGCTGCGCCCGATGATGGAGATCACCTGGCCCATGTCGATATCCAGATCGACACCCTTGAGCACGTGGTTATCGCCGTAGTACTTCTGCACCTGATTAATGGTGATAAGAGGCATTGAATTTCGTCTCCAGATAGCGGCTGTAGCGCGACAGCGGATAACACAGAATAAAGTAGCCCAGCGCCACCAGCGCAAAGACCTTAAACGGCTGATACGTCACGTTGGTCAGCATGGTCCCGGCCTTGGTCAGCTCGATAAAGCCGATAATGGACGCCAGCGCGGTGCCTTTAATCACCTGCACGGCAAAGCCGACCGTCGGGGCGATACCGATGCGCAGCGCCTGCGGGGCGACCACGCGAAACAGGGTCTGGCCGAAGGTCAGCCCCAGACAGCGCGAGGCCTCCCACTGCCCCTTCGGCAGGGCGCGAATGCTGCCGTTCCAGATATCGAGCAGAAACGCGCTGGTGTAAAACGTCAGCGCCAGCGAGGCGGCGGTCCACGGCGAAACGTCGATGCCGAACAGCGCCACGCCGAAGAAGGCCAGGAACAGCTGCATCAGCAGCGGCGTGCCCTGAAACAGCTCGATATAGCCGCGGATGATGCGCTTCACCGTGCGCCCGCCGGTCAGGCGCAGCAGCAGGAGCGGCAGCGTCACCGCCGCCCCGCCGACAAACGCCACCAGTGACAGCAGCACCGTCCAGCGTCCGGCCAGCAGCAGGTTGCGAATAATGTCCCAGTCGGTAAAGGTGGTCATCATGCCTGCACCCCCAGCCATTTACGTCCTGCCGCCATCATCAGCTGGCGCAGGGTAATCGACAGCGCTAAGTAAATCCCGGTTGTCACCAGATAGACCTCAAAGCTCAAAAACGTTCTGGACTGGATCAGGTTGGCGGCGAAGGTCAGCTCTTCATACGAGACCTGCGACACCACCGACGAGCCGAGCATCACGATGATGCACTGGCTCACCAGCGCCGGGTAAATTCGCTGCAGCGCGGGCGGCAGCACCACGCGGATAAAGGTCTGCAGGCGGCTCAGCCCCAGCACGCGTCCGGCTTCCCACTGCCCTTTCGGCGTCACCTGAATGCCCGCGCGGATAATCTCCGTGCTGTAGGCGCCCAGGTTCACCACCATCGCCAGCAGCGCCGCTTCCCCCGCCGTCATCTTCAGGCCCAGATTCGGCAGGCCGAAGACGATGAAAAATAGCTGCACCACAAACGGCGTGTTGCGGATAATCTCCACGTAACCGCCCCAGATCCGGCTGTACCAGGTCGTGCGTCCGCTGCGGATCGCCGCCCCGAAAATCCCTGTCGCCAGCCCGCCGACGGTCGCCATCACCGTCAGCTGAACGGTGACCCACAGCCCCGCCAGCAGCTCCGGCCAGTGCGGCCAGAGGGCTGAAAAATCAAGTTGCTCCGTCATCGGCTCAGGCGCCAAGGTTTGCCGGCAGCGGGGCCTTCAGCCATTGCTCGGACAGGCCGTTCAGCGTGCCGTCCTTAATGCCCTGCTCAATCAGAGCGTCCACTTTTGCCTTCAGGGCCGGTTCGTTTTTCTTCAGGCCGATAAAGCACGGCGAATCTTTCAGCATAAAGCTCGGCACCGGGGCTTTATCCGCGTTCTGCCGCGAAATAGCCGCCACCACCAGGTTGCCGGTTGCCACGTACTGCACCTGCCCGGAGAGGTATGCAGAGAGCGTGGTGTTGTTGTCTTCGTAGCGCTTCACGTTCGCGTCTTTTGGCGCCAGGCCGGTGAGTACCATGTCCTCTACCGCCCCGCGCGTCACGCCGATGGTTTTGCCGCTCAGCGCGGCGGCATCCTTCAGCTCGGCCCCTTTGGGACCAAACACGCCGAGGAAGAACGGCGCGTAGGCGCGGCTGAAGTCGATTACCTTCTCGCGCTCCGGGTTTTTCCCGAGGCTGGAGATGACCAGATCCACCTTATCGGTTTGCAGGTACGGCACGCGGTTGGCGCTGGTCACCGGCACCAGCTGCAGCCTGAGCTTCATCTGCTTAGCCAGATAGCGCGCCATGTCGATGTCATAGCCCTGCGGCTGCAGGTCGGTCCCCACCGAGCCAAACGGCGGGAAGTCCTGCGGAACGGCAATGCGAATGGTGCCGCGCTTCTCGATATCCTGAAGCTGGTCAGCCTTTGCCGGCAGCTGTGTGAAGAGGCCTGCGGCCCCGACCAGTGCAATCAACAGTTTTTTCATGGTGCTTCCCCGTAACGTTAACATGAAACAAAAGATTCTTTGAATGTAATTTTGCAACTAATGTGCCAGGTGAGGCGACGCGGGGAAATTTCTTATAAAGCCTTAAATAAGGCGGTCGGGGCGAAAATATTCTCCATTTTCGCCCCGACCTTCTGCACCATTTCAATGCAAAGCACCAGACTGATGCCCCATTATCGCTGTTCGAGCTCGTCCAGCTGCTGGTAGAGGGAGGCAATGTCGTGAATGCGCGGACGGCCTTTATCGAGAACGTCATGCAGGAAAGCGTTCGCCAGCAGGTTAATCAGACTGTTGACCGAGGAATAGCTGTCATAGGCGGAGACGCTGTCCAGCGGGGCGCAGAGCTGCCAGCTGGCCAGCGGAAACAGGCTGTGGGCCTGCGGCTCGCACATCAGCAGTACCGGAATGCCGCAACGCTGAAGCTGCTGCATCAGCGGGCGAATGATGCGCGGACGGCGGCGAAACGCCATCATGACCACCATATCGTCCGGCGTTAAATCGACCAGCTCTTCGCTCAGGCTCTGCCCCGGCTGCGGCAGGACCAGCACCTGACCGCGCGCCTGCAGCAGCTGCTGGCGCAGGTGCAGCGCCGCCGGATAGGCGTTACGCATGCCGATAATGACGATGCGCCGCGCCTTCACCATGCAGGCCATGGCGTCGGCAAACTGCTGCGCGTCGAGGGCATTGACCCACTGGGTCAGGTTCGCCATCTCCTGCTTGTAGTGGCGCGCCAGCAGCGTATTGCCCTGCACCGCGTCGCGATTATCGGTGAGCGGCATCCCGCTCTGGCGCAGGGTGCGCAGCTCGTCGCGCATGTCCTTATATTTCTCATAGCCCAGACGCTTAAACAGGCGGCTGACCGTGGCTTTCGACACCCCGCTCAGCTGCGCCAGCTCGGCGCTGTTGTAGCTAATCAGATCGTCAAAATGGTCGAAAATAAAATCCGCGACCCGCTGCTCCTGCGGCGACAGTGACGGGTACTGTGCTTTCAGACGTTCATCCAGTTGTTCCATAGCGCCTCTGTAACTTTTGTTTCATCACATTTTGCTTTTCATTCTACCTTTCATTATACGTGCCAGTTTACTGAAACTTTTTTTTCAGATCTGGAACAGCTTTTGCAGCACCTTGTGCCTTTCAGGATTACGAGGATGCTTCATGCAAAGTAATGTCTCCACGCACGGCATGGCCGTTGCGCCCCACCATCTTGCCAGCCAGAGCGCGCTGGCGGTGCTGCGAGAAGGCGGCAGCGCGATAGAGGCGATGGTCGCCGCGGCGGCCACTATCGCCGTGGTTTACCCGCACATGAACGGGCTGGGCGGCGATGGCTTCTGGCTCATCGTCCCCCCGCAGGGCGAACCGATCGCCATTGACGCCAGCGGCGCGGCGGGATCGCGCGCGACGCTCGCCGCCTACGACGGGCTGGCGCATATTCCCCATCGCGGCCCGCAGGCGGCCCTGACCGTCGCCGGCACCGTGAGCGGCTGGGACGAGGCGCTGAAGGTCTCCCGCGAGATGACCGGCAAGGCGCTGCCGCTCTCCCGCCTGCTGGCCGACGCCATCGATTACGCGCAGAACGGCACGCCGGTCACAGCCTCTCAGGCCAACGCCACGGCCAGTAAATTTGACGAGCTGAAGGACGTTCCCGGCTTCGCGGAAACCTGGCTGGTGGACGGCAGGCCGCCAGAGGCCGGCAGCCGTTTTTATCAACCGGCCATGGCGTCCACGCTTAAGCGCCTGGCGGAAGACGGCCTGGACAGCTTTTATCGCGGCCCGCTGGCGGAGGTGCTGGCGCAGGGGATGGAGACGCTGGGCCTGCCGGTCACGCTGGCCGATTTACGCGCCCACGCCGCCCGGCGCACCGCGCCGCTGAAACTGCAGCATCAGCAGGGAGAAATTTATAACCACGCCCCGCCGACGCAGGGGCTGGTTTCGCTGGCGATACTCGGCATTACCGATCGCCTGAACATGGCGGAGGCCGACGACGCCGACACCCTTCACCGCATCGTGGAAGCCACCAAGCTGGCCTTTGGCCTGCGCGATGCCCACATCACCGACCCGCGCGCGCTGAAAACCGATATTCAAAGCCTGCTGGATCCCGCCGCCCTGCAGGCGCTTGCCGACAGGGTTGACGACGGTCGCGCCGCGCCGTGGGGAATCGGTAAAGGCCCCGGCGACACGGTGTGGATGGGGGTAGTGGACAGCAGCGGGCTTGCCGTATCGTTTATCCAGAGCATTTATCACGAGTTCGGCAGCGGCGTGGTGCTGCCCGACACCGGCATCGTCTGGCAGAACCGGGGGGCCTCGTTCAGCCTCGATCCCGATCATCTTCTGGCCCTCGCGCCGGGCAAGCAGCCCTTCCACACCCTGAACCCGGCGGCGGCGCGCCTTAAGGACGGGCGCGTGATGGTCTACGGCTCGATGGGCGGCGACGGGCAGCCGCAAACCCAGGCCGCGCTCTTTACCCGCTACGTGGTCCAGGGCGTGCCCCTGCAGGAGAGCATTTCCCGCCCGCGCTGGCTCCTGGGGCGCACCTGGGGACAAACCTCGGACACCTTAAAGCTTGAAGGGCGTTTTTCATCCGGGACCGTCGCGCGCCTGCAGGCCCTCGGTCACGAGGTGGAAATGTTCCCTGACTTTAGTGAAGCGATGGGCCACGCGGGCGCGATTGTCCGTCACCCCAACGGGCTGCTGGAAGGCGCATTTGACCCGCGCAGCAACGGCGCGGCCGCCGGATTTTGAGGAGACAACAATGACCACACACCAACCCGACTGGCAGGCGTATCTTGCGCAAATGGAGTCCGTGCTCGGCGTGACGCTGGACGACGCCCGCCGCGCCGAGCTGCTGGTGCAGTTCAGCCGCATTGCCAGCATGGCCGTCCCGCTGATGGCGCTGCCGCTCGACGACCGCCTGGAGATCGCAGGAGTATATAAAGCATGACGCTACACGAGATGAGTATCAGCGACATTCAGCAGGCGCTGAGCGCGGGCGAGCTAAGCGCGCATGAGATCGCCCGCCAGACGCTGGAGGCGATTGCGCGCGTTAACCCGCAAATCGGCGCATGGACCGCCGTGACGGAAGCGCGCATGCTCGCCGAGGCCGAGAGCATCGACACCCTGCGCCGCGAGAAGCGTCCCCTGCCGCCGCTGGCGGGCGTGCCCTACGCGGTAAAAAACCTGTTCGACGTTGCGGGCCACACCACCCTCGCCGGGGCCGAGCTGTTCAGCCAGCGCCCTGCCGCCGCCGCTGACGGCTTCGCGGTGCGCCAGCTGCGCAGCGCGGGGGGGCTGCTGACCGGGATGGTCAATATGGACGCCTACGCCTACGGCTTTACTACCGAGAACAGCCACTACGGCACGACGCGCAACCCGCACGATCTGGCGCGCATCGCGGGCGGGTCGTCCGGCGGTTCAGCCGCCGCGGTGGCCGCCGGGCTGGTGCACTTTTCGCTCGGCACCGACACCAACGGCTCGATTCGCGTTCCGGCCTCCCTGTGCGGCATCTATGGCCTGAAGCCCACCTTTGGCCGCCTGTCGCGTTCCGGCAGCCATCCGTTTGTCCCGAGCCTGGATCATATCGGCCCCTTCGCCCGCCGCGTGTGCGATCTTGCATCGGTGTATGACGCGCTGCAGGGGCGGGACAGCAGCGACGCGTTTCAGGCCGAGAGCTCGCGCGAGCAGACGCGCCCCCTGCTTGACCGCGGGCTTGACGGCCTGCGCTGCGCGGTGCTCGGCGGCTACTTCACCACCTGGTGCGACGCGGACGCCCGAGACGCCGTGGCGCGGGTGGCGAAGGCGCTCGACGTGCAGGACGAGCTGCAGTTCCCGGACGCCGAACTCGCGCGCGCGGCGGCGTTTATCATCAGCGCCTCCGAAGGGGGGAATCAGTACCTGCCCGCGCTTCGTCGCGAGCCGGAGCGTTTCGAACCCCATTCCCGCGAACGGCTGCTGGCAGGGGCGATGCTCCCCTCCGCCTGGTACATTCAGGCCCAGCGGTTTCGCGCGCACGCCCGGCAGGCGTTTAAAACCCTGTTCGCCCAGGCCGACGTGCTGATCGCCCCGGCCACCCCGCGCGGCGCTACGCTCGCGGGTGAGCAGACCATGGAGATTAACGGCCAACTGCTGCCCATTCGCGCCAGCATGGGCATGCTCACCCAGCCGATTTCGTTCCTGGGCCTGCCGGTGACCACCGTTCCGCTGCGCACCGCTCAGGGTATGCCGATAGGCCTGCAGCTGATAGCGGAGCCGTTTAACGAGCAGGCCTGCCTGCGCGTCGCGCGCGTGCTGGAAGAGCGCGGCATCACCGATGCCCGCCCGGCGGAGGTGGCCGCATGATGAATCACGACGACATTAACCTGCCGTGGGTAGTTGCCGAGGTGACCGCCGCGTTTTACCGCTACGAAGACGCGCTGGTGAGCAACAACGTTGCGGTGCTGGACGAGCTGTTCTGGCACGACAAAAACACGGTGCGGCTGGGGGCGGGTGAAAACCTGTACGGCATTGATGAAATCCGCGCCTTCCGTGCGGCGCGCCCCGCCGCCGGGCTGCAGCGGACGCTGCGCCACACCGTCATCACCACCTTCGGGGAGGATTACGCAGTGTGCAGCACCGAGTTTACCCGCGAGGGGACGGAACGCATTGGCCGCCAGCAGCAGACGTGGGTGCGGTTTGCCGACGGATGGCGGATCGTGGCGGCTCAGGTGAGTTTGATGGTGTAGCACCGCCGGGAATACGAGATTCCGTAGGCCGGGTAAGGCGCAGCCGCCACCCGGCAAAATACGGCTCAATTACTTCTGAAACGGATGCACCTCCCGCCAGCGATCGGCAATCTGCTGGCGGGTACAGATCCACACCCGCTCGTGCTGCTGCACGTAATCCAGGAACCGCTGCAGCGCGCGAAAACGCCCCGGCCGCCCCAGCAGGCGGCAGTGCATGCCGATGGACATCATTTTCGGCGCGCTTTCCCCCTCTTCGTACAGCACGTCAAAACTGTCCTTGAGATAGGTATAGAACTGCTCGGCGGTGTTAAACCCCTGCGCGGTGGCGAAGCGCATGTCGTTCGCATCCAGCGTATACGGCACGATCAGGTGTGGTTTGCGGGTACCGTCGCTGCAGGCCACTTCCGTCCAGAAAGGCAGGTCGTCGCCATAGTAGTCGCTGTCGTAGTCGAAGCCGCCGTGCTCCACCACCAGCTGGCGCGTGTTGGGGCTGTCGCGCCCGGTGTACCAGCCCGTTGGCGGCTTGCCGAACAGGTCGGTCAGCACCTGCACCGCTTTATGCAGATGCTCACGCTCCTGGGCGATGTCCATATGCTGATAGTGGATCCAGCGCCAGCCGTGGCTGACCACGTCGTAATCCGCGGCTTTGATCGCCTCAACGATCTCCGGGTGGCGCGCCAGCGCCATCGCCACGCCGAAGACCGTCAGCGGCAGGCCGCGTTTTTGAAATTCACTGTGGATCCGCCAGAACCCGGCGCGGCTGCCATACTCGTAGAGCGAGTCCATCGACATGTGCCTGTCCGGGTAGCTGGCCGCACCGATGATGTCCGACAGGAACTGCTCGGATCCGGCATCGCCGTGCAGAACGTGGTTTTCCGCCCCCTCTTCGTAATTGAGCACAAACTGCACGGCGATGCGCGCCTGATTCGGCCACCGCGCGTGCGGCGGGCTGCCCGCGTAGCCGCGCAGATCCCGCGGGTAATCCTGTTCAAAAAGCCCCATTGCCACCCCCAAAAATTAAAATGGATTCAGTGCCTGAAATTGTCCGCTTAACGCTTTTTTCTCAGGGAACGCCAGATCCCCATGCTTGCTGGTCGACAGCCCTAGCGCCGCCAGCGACTCCACCATCTTCACCGCCGCGCTGACGCCGTCGATCACCGGCACGCGCAGCTCGCGGGTCAGCTCCTGCGCCAGCGTCGCCATGCCGCCGCAGCCCAGCACGATGGCGCCGCAGCCGTCCTCTTTCAGCGCCTGTATACAGCGCGCGCGCACCTTTTCCTGCGCCAGACCGCTGCCGTCTTCCAGCGCCAGCACCGGGAGATCGATGGCGTGCAGCGCCGCGCACCGGTCGTGAAAGCCATACTGGTGCAGCAGATGGCGGGCAATAATCAGCGTGCGCGGCAGCGTGGTGACCACCGAAAAGCGCGTCGCCACCAGCGTCGCCATATGCATGGCGGCTTCGGCGATGCCGATAACCGGCCCCTGCGCCAGCTCGCGCGCCGCCAGCAGGCCCGGATCGCCAAAGCAGGCGATGACGTGACCGTCCACGCCCTGCTCTCTGCCGAGCTTGACCTGTTCGAGAACCCCCACGGCGGCGATAGCTTCATCAAAGTGTCCCTCGATAGACGGCACGCCCGCGCTGGGGCTGACGGCGAGGATCTCCGTTCCCGGTGCCGCGACCGCGCGGGCCGCCGCGCCGATGGTTTCCGTCATCGCGAGGCTGGTGTTGGGGTTGATCACTTGTATACGGACGGACATTACGACTCCTTGTGGCCGGCAAACAGCCGGGCAAAATCAGGCAGACACTCGCCCGCCCGCTCAAAGCAAAGGCTGGCAACGATATGTTCAAAATGGTGCATTAAGGCATCGCTTAGCGGCTGGAGCGCCTTCTGGCGCAGCAGATCCACCAGCTGTTCGTGGTCGTTGCAGCGGCAGCCCTGCCGCCAGGGCGCGCCCCAGGTGGCAATCACCAGCGACGAGCGCTGGCTCAGGCCAGTGACCATCTCGGTGAGCACCTGATTGCCGGAGATGGCCTGCAGCTGAATGTGGAAACTGGCGGAGTGGCGGATCGCCGCCGGGCCGTCGTACGCCTCGTGCGCCTGCTGCTCCTGGCGAATAATGGCCTCCAGCGCGGCAAGGTGCGGCGGCTGGCAGTGGGCCAGCACGTCCGGCAGGTTGGCGACCTCCAGCAGGGCGCGGGTGCGGAAGATGTGCCGCGCCTCTTCTACCGTCGGGCTGGCGACGTGTGCACCACGCCTGGGCGATAAGGTGACCATTTGCACTGCGGCGAGTCGCTGCAGCACCTTGCGGATGCCCGTGCGGCTGACGCCAAAGACCTCGGCCAGCGCCTCTTCCGGCAATTTGCTCCCCGGCAGCAGCTGATGTTCGACTATCGCGGTCATCAGCGCCTGAAAGATCGATTCATCTTTATCATGCAGGTCTGGCGCGGTCTGCAGGGCATTTATATTGTTCATTCACCACTCCGTCTTTTACTCTTCGTTATCGAATCGTATACATAAAAATAAAATATTGCATACAAGATTTATTATTTTGGCCTGGATCCTGCAACACCGTCTGCACGCCCACTCAAGGGGTTTTCATTCACAGGAGCAGGTTTCATGCCAAATAGTCAAAACGCGCAGCAGGGTACGGCCGCTGATTCCGGTGCGGTTTACAGCCCACGTCTTTGCAATGAGGATCTGGCACCCACGCGTGACCAGAACTGGAGCTGGTACAACATCTTTTCATTCTGGATGTCGGACGTGCACAGCATGGGGGGGTATGTTGTCGCCGCGAGCTTCTTCACGCTCGGGCTGGCAAGCTGGCAGGTGCTGCTCTGCCTGCTGGTGGGGATTTGCATCGTGCAGCTGTGCGCCAACCTGGTGGCAAAACCGAGCCAGATGGCGGGCGTGCCCTATGCGGTGATCAGCCGTCAGGCGTTCGGCGTCTTCGGGGCGAACATTCCGGCGGTGATCCGCGGGCTTATCGCCTTTGCGTGGTACGGCATCCAGACCTACCTGGCCGCCAACGCCCTGATGCTGGTGGCGCTGAAGTTCTGGCCGTCACTCTCTTCGCTCACCGCCGGCGCGTTCCTCGGCCTGTCGCATCTGGGCTGGATCTGCTTCGCCATCATGTGGGTATTGCAGGCGATGGTTTTCTGGCACGGGATGAGCGCCATCAAGCGCTTCATTGATATCGCCGGTCCGGCGGTCTACGTGGTGATGCTGGCCCTTGCGGGCTGGATTGTATACAAGACCGGTTTTGACGGCATCTCCTTTACCCTCGCCAGCAAATCCCTGACCGCGGGCGAGCAAACCTGGCAGATGATCACCGCGACCGCGCTGGTGGTCTCCTACTTCTCCGGCCCGCTGCTCAACTTTGGCGACTTCTCCCGCTACGGCAAAAGCATGGGGGAGATCCGCCGCGGCAACCGCTGGGGACTGCCGTTTAACTTTCTGCTGTTCTCCATCGTCACGGTGGTGATTGTCTCCGGCACGCAGTCGCTGTTTGGCCGCATGATCACCGACCCGATTGAAACCGTCAGCCGTGTGGGTAACGATCTGGCCGTGGCGATTGGCCTGCTGACGATGATCACCGCCACCATCGGGATTAACATTGTGGCGAACTTCGTCTCACCGGCCTTTGATTTCTCTAACTGCTCGCCGCAGAAAATTAGCTTCCGCACCGGGGGGATGATTGCCGCCGTCGGCTCAATCCTGCTCACCCCGTGGAACCTGTTCAACTCGCCGGAGCTTATCCACTACACCCTGGACGTGCTCGGGGCGTTTATCGGCCCGCTGTTCGGCATACTGATTGCCGATTTCTACCTGATTAAACGCGGCAAGGTGTCGGTTGACGACCTGTTCGACGACACACCAAAGGGCAAATACTGGTATCGCAACGGCTTTAACCCGAAAGCCATCGGCGCGCTGATCCCCTCCGTTGCCGTGGGCCTGGTCATTAGCTTTATCCCGGCCCTGCATGAGGTGGCAAACTTCAGCTGGTTCATCGGCGTCTTCCTCGGCGGCGTGACCTACCGCTGGCTGGCGCGGGAAGATCGCGAGACGGCAGGCGCGACCACCTTCAGCTCCCGCGTGGCAACGCAAAAAGAGTAACCCTTCCCTCCCCTTCTGGCCGCAGCGTCACTGCGGCCCGTTCATTCTGGCACCGTTCTTGCTGCGCTTTCTCACCCCGCTACGCAAACCCGAAGGCAGGAACCATGATGGAATACCAGACTGCGATACGCGGTGCATTTTTTGACATTGCCCAGGTCTGCGACAGCGCAGACGCCATTGCCGAACACGCGCGCTACCTTGAGGACGGACTACTGTTTATCCAGAACGGTAAAATTCTGGCGCACATGGCGTGGCAGGAGGGCGAGCAGTATCTTGACCCCCACAAGGGCTACACCGATATGCGCGGCAGGCTGCTGCTGCCCGGTTTTATCGATACCCACGTTCATTATCCGCAAACGGAGATGATCGGCGCCTTTGGCGAGCAGCTGCTGGAGTGGCTGACCACCTATACCTTCCCGGTGGAGAGCCAGTTTGCCGATGAGGCCTACGCGAAAGAGATCGCCGAATTTTTCATTCACCAGCTGGTGAGCAACGGCACCACCACCGCGCTGGTGTTCTGCACGCTGCATCCGGAATCGGTCGAGGCGCTGTTTACTGAGGCGCTGCGCCTCAACATGCGCCTTATCGCCGGGAAGGTGATGATGGACAGACACGCGCCGGACTACCTGAGCGAGGACGCGAAGCAGAGCTACCGGCAGACGCGTGAGCTGATCCGGCGCTGGCACCACCGGGGGCGGCTGGGCTACGCCATTACGCCACGCTTTGCCCCGACGTCATCCCCCGAGCTGCTCGCCGCGGTCAGCCTGCTGAGAGAGGAGTTTCCGGATACCTGGCTGCAGACCCACCTGAGCGAAAACCCCAACGAAGTGGCTTGGGTGAGCGACCTCTGGCCGGAGCACGAGCGCTATCTGGACGTGTATCACCACTACGGCCTGACCGGCGAGCGCAGCGTGTTTGCCCACGCGATCCATCTGCACCACAGCGAGTGGCAGTGCCTGCATGACACCGGCTCGGCGGTAGCGTTTTGCCCTACCTCGAACCTGTTTCTCGGCAGCGGGCTGTTTCGCCTGCCCGCCTGCTGGCAGCACGCCGTGCGGATGGGCATCGGCACCGACGTGGGCGCGGGCACCACCTTCAGCATGCTGCGCACGCTGGGGGAAGCCTACAAGGTCGGCCAGCTCCAGAGCTACCGCCTGCGCGCCAGCGAGGCCTTTTACCACGCCACGCTGGGCGGCGCGCATGCGCTCAGGCTGGACGATAAGATCGGCAACTTCGCGCCCGGCAAAGAGGCGGATTTCGTCGTCATCGACCCGGACGTCACGCCGCTGCAGCGCCTGCGCAATCGCCGCTGCCAGGATATCTACGAGCAGCTCTTTGTGCTGATGACCCTGGGCGACGAGCGCAACATCAGCGAGACCTGGGTCAACGGCGAGCGGGTGTGGTCAGCTGCCCCGGTAGGTTGACCACCCGCCGGGCGCAATCACAAACGGCAGATGGAAATGCTCGTCTGCCGCGTCTCCCGTCACAAACTCAATCTGCGCGCAGGGATAGATCGTGTTGCGACCGGTTTCGCTAAACCACGGGCCGATCTCCGCCACCAGCCGGTAGCGGCCTGCGGGCAGGAAAGGGACAAACGCGGCGATACGCCCCTGGGCGTTGGTCACGCCCGTGGCCAGCGTGTTCCCGTCCTGCTGCAGGTGAACCGTCACGCCCTGTGCGGGCTTGCCCGTCGAAATATCGAGAATATGGGTGCTGAGCGTGCTCATTCGTGGATGACTCCTTCCAGGCGCAGCAGCGTGATTTCCCGCAACTGTTCCAGCGCGGCATGGATTTCCTGCGCGTCGCTGTTCTCCAGCCGCGCGTGCAGGGCCTGTAATATCTCCTCGCCGCTGCGACCCTTCGCGCGGATCAGAAAGACGCGTCCAAAGCGGGCCTCGTAGCGGGCATTGCCCTCGCGCAGCGCCCTGGCGAGGTCAGCGTCGCCTTCATTCACCGCGCTCTGCTCCTGGCGCGACAGCGCTGCCTCCGCCGCTGAACCCGCGGGCTTTTCCCCGATGCGCGGATGGGCGCTCAATGCCTGCGTTAATGCCGCGTCGTCCCAGCCTTGCGTCAGCGCTTTTGCCGTACTGAGCAATTCGTCCCGGCTGGCGTAAGGCCGCCCGCGAACCAGCGCATCGGCCCAGTCGGGCAGCGCCACGCAGGGGTGAACCAGCGCTAACGCCTTTTCGTGGGAAAGATGATTGAAGTCGTGCAGTGCGATCATAGCGTCTCCTTTATTGTCTTCCTCCGGGTTATTGCACAAACCACGCCACTCTGAGCGAGAGCGTGAAACAGTCGATTCCGCATAGCTCAACGGGAAATTTTTGATTCAAAAAAAGGCACGCTCAGGGCGTTTGCGCACCTTAGCAGTGCAAACGCCCGCCCCACAACGCCGTTTTCGCCACTCTGCAGCCTGGTACGCAAATTGCTGAAGGTATTTACACCCTGCAAAAGGAGAGAAGCATGAGAGCAATCGTCATTGGCGCGGGTATTGGCGGCCTGAGCGCCGCCGTCGCGCTGAAGAAAGCGGGCATCGACTGTACCGTGTTTGAAGCCGTCAAAGAGATCCGGCCCGTCGGGGCGGCCATCTCCATCTGGCCGAACGGCGTGAAGTGCATGCAGCACCTCGGCATGGGCGACATCATCGAGACCTACGGCGGCCCGATGCGGTTTATGGCCTACAAGGATTACCGGCGCGGCGAGACCCTGACCCGCTTTAGCCTTGCCCCGCTGGTCGAGCGCACCGGCGGGCGTCCCTGCCCCGTCTCGCGCGCGGAACTTCAGCGCGAAATGCTGGACTTCTGGGGACGCGACGGGGTGCAGTTTGGCAAGCGCGTCGAACGCGTCCGTGAAGACGACGCGGGCGTGAGCGTCACCTTTACCGACGGCACCACGGCAACCGGCGATTTCCTGATTGCCGCCGACGGCAGCCACTCCGCGGTTCGCCCGTACGTGCTGGGGTATACGCCGGAGCGCCGCTACGCCGGGTACGTGAACTGGAACGGGCTAGTGAAGATTGACGAAGAGATCGCCCCGGCGCACCAGTGGACCACCTTCGTCGGCGAAGGCAAACGCGTGTCGCTGATGCCCGTCTCCGCCGGTCGCTTCTATTTCTTTTTTGACGTGCCGCTCCCTGCGGGTCTGGCAGAAGATCGCACCACCCTGCGCGCCGATCTCACGGGCTACTTCCGCGGCTGGGCCCCGCCGGTGCAGAAGCTTATCGCGGCGCTGGATCCCGAGACCACCAACCGCATTGAGATCCACGACATCGAGCCGTTCGACACCCTGGTGCGCGGCAACGTCGCGCTATTGGGCGATGCCGCACACAGCACCACGCCGGATATCGGCCAGGGCGGCTGCGCGGCGATGGAAGATGCCGTGGTGCTGGGCGAGTGCCTGCGTGAAAACCACAGCATCACGCTGGCGCTGCGCCAGTACGAAGCGCTGCGCTGCGACCGGGTGCGCGACCTGGTGCTGAAGGCACGCAAGCGCTGCGACGTCACCCACGGGAAAGACATGGCGTTGACCCAGGCCTGGTATCAGGAGCTGGCAGAGGAGACCGGGGAGCGCATCATCAACGGTCTGTGCGAGACCATTCAGGGCGGCCCGTTAGGCTGAACGTAAGAGGGACAACGATGAAAAGAGAACCGACTCCACCCGCCCACTGCACCTTTGAGCCAGAGGACTGGCTGCGTCTGGCGAAATGCTGGCACCCGGTCGCGCGCGCCTGCGACGTCGGCCCGGCGCCGGTTAAAGCGACCCTGCTGGATGAACAGCTGGTCATTTACCGGATTAACGACCGGGTCGTGGTCGCCCGTGACGTGTGTCCGCACCGCGGGGTGCCGCTGACGCTGGGCTTTCACGACGAGCACGGCATTATCTGCCCGTACCACGGCCTACGCTTCGGGGAGGACGGGCGCTGCAACCGTATCCCGTCCAGCCCCGAGCAGCCCGTTCCGGCGAAGCTGAACCTGATTAACTACGCCGTGGAGGAGCGCTTCGGCCTGATCTGGACCTGCCTGGCATTTGATCCGGACAATCCCGTGCCGCTGCCCACCATGCCGCACTGGGATGACGACGGATTTCAGCAGATTAACTGTCCGGCGTTCGAGGTGAACGGCTTCGCCGGGCGTCAGGTGGAAGGGTTTCTGGACGTGGCGCACTTTGCCTGGATCCACACCGATACCTTTGCGGATCCGGATAACCCGCTGGTGCCCCACTATCAGCCGCAGGAGACGCCGTTTGGCTTCGTGGCCGATTACTGGAGCAGCGTGAGCAACTACCCCGCCAGTTCACCCGTGCAGGCGCCGGAAGGATTCCAGTGGCTGCGCCATTTTGAAATGCATCTGCCGTTCACCGCCACCCTGACGATCCATTTCCCGGGGGAATCCCGGCTGGTCATCATGAACGCCGCGTCGCCGGTGTCCTCGCGGGTCACCCGGATGTTCGCGCCCATCGCGCGCAACTTTGATCTGCATATTCCGGTGGAGGACGTGCATGCCTTCAATCTGCGGATATTTGAAGAGGATCGCCTGATGGTCGAAACCCAGCGCCCGGAAAGCCTGCCGCTGGACCTGACGCTGGAGGCCCATATCCCCGCGGATAAAAGCTCGATTGCCTACCGTCGCGGTCTGAAGAAGATGGGCTTTGGCGAATTTTTCCTGGCATGACGGAGGCCGATATGCTGCGCGTAATTGTTGACGGGCTGTGGCGGGAAGGCGACAGGAGCCTCGCCGTCAGGCTGGTGGCTGAAGACGGTAACGCGCTGCCGCCGTGGCAGCCCGGGGCGCATATTGACGTGCACCTGCCCTGCGGCGTGGTGCGCCAGTATTCCCTTACCGGGGCATGTGGAGACGAGAGCTATCTTATCTGCGTGGGGCGGGAAACCGCCTCGCGCGGCGGATCGCGCTACGTTCACGAGACGCTGCGGCCCGGGCAGAAATTAGCGATCTCTGCCCCGCGCAATCTGTTCCCGCTGCAGCAGGCAGAGCGGGTGTTGCTGCTGGCGGCGGGCATTGGCATTACGCCGCTGTACGCGATGGCCCTGCAGCTGAAGGCGGCCGGAACGCCGTTCACGCTGCACTACTACGTTAAACGCCGGGAAAACGCGGCGTTTGTTCGGGAGCTCTCGCAGTGCGGTGAGTGCCTCATACACACCATCAGCCCCCGCACCGCGCTGGCAGAGCATCTCCCGACGCCGGGAGCGGGACTGCACGCCTGGGTGTGCGGACCGGCGGGTTTTATGGACAAAGTGCGAGACGTGGCAGCGGCGAAGGGATGGGGTGACGCCCACATTCACAGCGAGGCGTTTCAGCCCGCCGCGCCCGCCGCTGGCGGTGAAGCCGGCGAGATCTTTACGGTCAAGCTGGCCTCAACCGGCGAACGCTGGCCGGTGCCTGCGGATAAGACCATTGCCCAAGTCTTGCAGGCAAACGGCGTGGACGTGCCGCTGTCCTGCGAAATGGGGATCTGCGGCGCCTGCCTGACGCCGGTGATTGACGGCGTGGTGGATCACCGGGACAGCGTGCAGTCGGAGGCGGAAAAAAGCGCGACGGAGCAGCAGGTGGCACTGTGCTGCTCGCGGAGCCACTCCGGGGAGCTGGTGATCGGGCTGTAAACCACCTGCACAGTCTTTCTTGCCGGGTGGCGCTGCGCTTACCCGGCCTACATTGCGCAGACTTTTCAATTGGTTGCACGTTTTATTGTAGGCCCGTGCAGGCGTAGCGCCGCCGGGCGAAACTCACCTATCGCTTTTTGCCAGCCCGTAAGCGGGATCGCTATCCTGCCAGGCGTACTCAATATGGCTGGCCTGCTCGCGCGCCAGTGCCCCATCGCCCTGCAATCGCGCCGCCAGGGTAAAGGCGAAATCGAACACGTTGCCCAGCCCGCGGCCGCTGAGCAGATTACCGTCCTCCACCACGTCGGCATTGACGTATATGCCGTCGCTGACCGTTTTCCACAACTCGCCGGAGCAGACATAGCGGCGACCCTTCAGCAGCCCGTTACCGCCCAACACGCGGGCGGCGGCGGAACAGATCGGGCAGATATATTTGCCCATGTCATCGTGGCGGCGGACGAAGGCGATAACCTCCGCGCTTTTCGCCAGGTTAACGCTGCCCTCCGGGCCGCCCGGCAACACCACGGCGTCAAAGGTCTGTTCGAGGCTAGCCTTCAGGGTGCTGTCCGCCACCGTTGGGATGCCGTGATAGCTCAACACGTCGCGGCTCTCGCCGCAGGCAATCGTCTGCACCGTCAGATTCAGGCGGCGCAGGATATCGATGGTGACGATCGCTTCCCCCTCTTCAAAACCCGGGGCTAATAGTACGGCTACGCTTTTCATTTTGCTCTCCATGACTTCAGGGTTACCAGTACGGGTGCCAAATCTGTCGCAGCCGCGCCAGCAGCTCAAGATAGAAATAGTCTCCCCAGCTACAGCACTGATCGACGCCCTTCCCGCTGCCCATATGATAAACCGAGTGCTGCAGCAGCCCTTCGGTCGGATCGTCGTCGCGAGCAAGGTAGTTATCGGTCAGCGACAGCGCAATGCGCAGCGCCATCTCTTCGTAATACGCGCGGTTTGGGTCGAGCGTCGGCAGCGCCTTGACCAGCTCCAGCAGGCCGCAGGCGGCAATCGCCGCCGCTGAACTGTCGCGCACGGCGTCGGTCCCAAGCAGCGCCAGATCCCAGTGGCAGACATCATCGTCCGGCAGACGGTTGAGGAAGTAATGCGCGAGGCTGCGCGACAGCTCAACCATCTGCTTATCGCCGGTGTGCTGATAGCTAAGCAGAAAACCGTAGATGCCCCATGCCTGGCCTCGCGACCAGCAGGAGGTGTCGCTGTAGCCCTGGTGGGTGTTGCCAAAGCGCGGCTCGCCCGTCTGCACGTCCATATAGTAAGTGTGATACGTCGAGGCATCTTCACGCACGATATACTTCGCTGCCTGTCCGGCGTGAGCCGTCGCCGCTTGCGCATAGCGCGGATCGCCGGTCTGTTCGCTGGCCCAGTACAGCAGCGGCAGGTTCATATTGCAGTCGATGATCATTCGCCCCTGCTGCTCCGGGTCGTTTAAATCCCCCCATGCCTGAATAATTTTGGCCGTCGGATTAAAACGCTCCATCAGGCGCTCGGCTGCCAGCAGCGCCGACCGGCGAGCGGCTTCGTTGCCGATGAGGCGCCAGGCGCTGATGCAGGAGAGCGAATAGAGGAACCCGAGATCGTGCGTTGCGGTATCGATGCGCTGCTCAATACGCCGGGCGAACGACGGTAAATAGCGCTCGGCGGCTTCGCGATAATGCGCTTTGCCGGTCATCTCCCACGCCAGCCACAGCTGGCCGGGCCAAAAGCTGGTGGTCCACTCCACGTTATCGGTGCGCGGCCAAACCCCCTTCTCGCAGGCTTCGCCGGGAAATTTATCGCCGAAGGCGACAATATTGCTGTCGAGCTTGCGCGTGATGCGGGTTAACGCCGCTTCCAGCTTCTGGCTCAGGGCCAGGCGATCGACCAGATGCAGTTCGATCGGCCGCAGCGCTTCGGTGATAACAGATTGGGTCATAACAACTCCTGAATTAATGTTTGGCCGGTTCAGCCGGGGCGGTATCTAACGCCGGAGCAAAGGATCGTGAGTCATCGCGCGTCGACCGGCAGCGCGACAGCGTAAAGGCGGAAATCAGCGTAAATAGCAGGGCGCAGCAGCCCATCAGCAGATAGGTATGCTCAAAGCCTATCCTGTCGTACAGATAGCCGGCAGGCGGCGCGACCACAATTGAACCCACGTAAATCATCGCCTGGTAGCCCAGCAGGTACATCGTGGCGTTAACCCGGCGATGAAAATGTTCGGCGATGTATTTGAAGACCGAGATCAGCAGCAGCGCGATCTCGACGCCGTAAAACGGTTTGATGATGGAGATGACAATCGGGTCGCTCGTGAGCCCGGAGGCGATCAGCCGAGCCCCTACCACGCAGCCGCAAAACAGCAGGCCGCGCTTGGCCCCGTAATGGTTCACCAGCCACGGGATAAACATCATCATCACGAACTCCATCCCCGACTGGACGGTGCTCAGGTAGCCGTACCAGGCATTACCCTGCTCTTTGGTGGCGAAGAACGACACGAAGTAGCGCGGGAACTGCTGTTCGGCGATAAACATCATCCACGCCACCCCGGCGACGTAGAGGCTGAACATCCAGAACTTGCGGTTTTTCAGGAGCATCAGCACGTCGGCAAAGACGATCTTATTGGCGGAAATAACGCTGTTATTGCGCAGCTGCTCATCGCCGATTTTGAGGCTCATCAGCACCAGCAGCATCAGTACCGAGGTGCCGCTGCTGAGCAGAAAGTTGGCCAGCGGCGTGACGTTAAACAACAGCCCGGAGACCGACGCCGCCATCGCCCAGCCCAGCGAGCCCCACATTCTGATGCGGCCAAACTCCAGCCCGTACAGGCGGCTAAAGCGGTCGGCGTAGGATTCAGACGCCGCCACGCCGGCGTACCAGCCCAGGCTCAGATACAGCGCGCCGATGATAATCCCCGCCATCGCATGGCTTTGCAGCAGCGGCTGGTATACCAGCGCAAAAAACGGCGCCATCAGTGCGGAAATGGCGCAGACAAAATAGAGCAGCCACTTGCTCATGCCGATTTTGTCCATGATGTAGCCGTAAACCGGCTTCAGAATCACCGCAAAGACGCCATTGATGGCGAACACGCTGCCGATGGTGACGCTATCGAGGCCCGCTTTCTGGCTCAGCCACAGGGCGTACAGGCCAAAGCTTGATGACCACGTGAAGAAATAGAGAAAAATAAAGGTACTCATTTTGTACTGCGCGGCGCGTACGGACGATGATGTGCTCATAGCGATGCCTCCGGGGCCAGAACGAGCGTCGTTTCCTGTCGTGCCGTCACGAAGCGTACCGCGTCGTCGCTGATGATGGCCTGTGGGCAATGTTGCGGATCGAAGTCGGCGGCATTTCCCGCCCACACCGCGCTGATTAACACATGCTTACCGGGGGCGAGCTCGCCGCGCAGCACCGGCACCGCCGCGCGCTCGGCGAACAGCAGATTACTGTTTGGCGGCGTCAGTACCGTTTCGCCGCGGCGGATGTGGGGATGTAAACAGAAAATGGCCGTTGCATCCCGGGGGCTGCGCAACCAGCAGGCGCCGTCACTCTCGTGAACCTGCGGCTGCGGGCGGTTCGCCAGGCTAAAGCCCCCTTCCGCGCAGTCCAGCGCGCGCCGGGTGTTGATACGATGGACGCGCAGCTGCCAGTCGCCCAGCGCCAGCAGCCAGCTCTCAATCACCACGTCGCGCCACGGCAGCCAGCGGCTGTAAATGGTGCCGTCAGCGGTGACCACCTGCTGGCATTCACGGCGGCCACGCCAGTAGTTATCCTTTTCGGCCAGCAGCAGCATCGAATCGGGCGCGGCGTGGTTCAGGCCATAGCGCCCGCGTTCGAGGGTGAAGCCAAAGCGGGTGGAATAGGCAAACTTGCAGTATTTCGCTTCGGTATTGACGAAGTTGTTCAGCTCAAGCTGGCCGGACGTCAGCATCCACAGGTGATCGGCCTGATGCACCACGACCTGATCCGCGTGGGCTATCGTGTGCTGCGCTGCCAGCGGCGGCAGCGGCAGCTCTGCGGACTGCCAGAAGGCGTCGCCCTCATCTAGTGCCAGCACCAGCAGGGTCTTCAGGCCCCAGTAGGGCGAACCCGGCGCGTTGTAGTCTTCCGCCATCGCCAGATTCGGGTAGCTGTAGCCGACGCTCAGTATGCCGTCGCGGTCAAATATCGGCTGCTTCAGCCACCAGCGCAGATGGCGCAGCACGATGCCCTTCATCACGCCCGGCGAAAAGACCTCCAGCCCGGCGAAGGCCGCCGCACTCCAGAACGCCGCCTCGGCAAAGCGGTAGGTCAGGCTACGGCCAAACGGGATCGCCGCGCCGTCTTCGGCGAAGAAATGGATGAAGTCAGAGGAGAAACGCGCGGCGCGATCGCGCAGGGTTGCACACCGCTTAGGATCGACATCGACCATCAGCTTCGCGTAGATCAGGCCATAGAAATGGAAGCCCATCGAGATGTAATAGTCGCGCGGCCGGCCCGGACCATCGGCGTACCAGCCATCGCCGAGATAGTAATGCTCCATGGCAGCAAAATGGTCCTCCAGCGCCTGCGGGTTGGTCGGCATGCCGCAGTGATGGAAGCCGACCTGCACCAGAATCGGGAAGAAGTGCCAGTTGTTATCGGGGATGTCCTGGGTCTCGCACTGCCTTAGCCAGCGCCATAAATTCGCTTTCTCCGTCTCGGTGAAGTGTGCCAGGACGGTTTCACCCGCCAGCGCCAGCAGCAGACCGTAGGCCGCCATCTCGACGATGCGCTGATCGTAAGGGCCGACATCCCCCCAGTAGTCAGCGTGCTGCGGATTGGTGCCGTTTTTTATCGCCTGTAAATAGAAGGAGAAGCGTTGCGGCTCGCTGCCGCCAGCCAGCAGCGGCGTGACGCCCCACAGCAGGCGGGAAAAGGCTTCCATGCTCGCGACCTGCTGGCCGTAGTGAGCGGTGAAGTTTGCTAAATCAATACGGCTGGCGTCTTTTTCAAACCAGGGCGCCACCGCGTTGAGCATCTCGTTGACCAGCCGCTGCACCTCTTCCCGGCCTGTCAGTGGATTATCCAGATTGATGTTTTTAGGTTGCACAGGGTCCTCCCGCATTACACGAGGGTAGAGATAAGTTGTTGTTATTAGGCTTTTTAACGCCATGAGTGCGACGTCTGGATGAAGAGTAACTGCTTTTATTCCCGGCGCTGAGTGAGCAGACTCACAAAATTGAACCGCTATTTCATTTTTTCTGGATTTTGCTGGCCGCGAGAGGGATAAATTACAAACGATGGCCTAAAAATTTAAATCTGTTGTCCTGGAGGTAAAATGAGGGAAACGCAACTGCTGGAACGGATCACGCTCGATCGGCAGGCAATATCATTTAACCGCATGTCTACCACCAGCGCGATTTATTACCACTGGCATCAGTGCGTTGAATTGCTCTATATTTCCAGCGGTTACGGCATCGTGGTGGTGGATAATCAGCACTATACCGCGCGTCCGGGGCGACTATTTATCTTCCCGCCCTTCCGTTTGCATAAGGTGCAGGTGGATCATAGCGATAAGAACCCCTATCACCGCACCACCATGCACATTGAGCAGTCCGTCGTCGAAAGTGCGCTCAGCGCCTTCCCGCGCCATCAGGCCCGGTTCGCCGCGCTGGCCGCCAGCAATCTGCCGGCGCAAATCTACGATCTCAGCGAGCACGCGGCGTTTATCGAGAGGATCCTTGAACAGTTTCAGGGCCTGGAGGATAACGAGCAGACCGCAGCCTGCGAGGTGGCATTTCTGGCGATGCAGCTCATGGCATTTCTGCCCGAGCAGCCGCAGCCCTACCCGCCGCGCCAGCAGACCGTCGCCTCGCGGATTATGAGCTGGGTCGAAGCCCACTATGCCAGCAAGTTTTCGCTCGACCAGCTAGCGCACGACCTGGGGCTCTCGCGCAGCTATACCTCACGCATTTTTCGCCAGCAGACCGGCGGCAGCATCCATGAGTATTTGCTAACCCGCCGGATAAAAAGCAGCTGCGATCTGCTGCGGTACAGCGATGAGCCTGTTGACGCCATTGCGCTGGCGGTGGGCTTTAGCGAGGTGACCTATTTCATTACCTGCTTTAAAAAGATGATGCGCCAGACGCCGCTGCAGTATCGACGCAGTATCCTCAGCACCAGGATTCCCGCTTAAGGCAGTTTTTACCAATCAAAGGGGGATTTTCTGCGCGCACAAAAAAACCCAGGTCGCATAACGACCTGGGTTTCGAATTTGGCGGAAGCGTAGAGATTCGAACTCTAGAACCCTTTCGGGTCGCCGGTTTTCAAGACCGGTGCCTTCAACCGCTCGGCCACGCTTCCAAAGTGAGGCGCACTATAAACATCTATTAGCGCCTTGTAAAGCAGGAATTTTTCTATTTTTACCCGCGGGCGTTTGACTGCGCAAAAAGCCACCGAAACGCGTTCCCTGCATGACGCTCTTCTCCCTTGTACAAACCGTAACACAGCGACGCTCATCTTTTTAAATCGCTCTGGTATAGAATGCCACAAAAATAGACGGCCATTTGTTGTGTAATTGTTATAAATCTGAGCGCCTACAGATTGTAGAAATTACTGCCACGTAGTTTTACTGGTTAATGATGAAAATCAAAAATACGTTTTGCTTACATATCCTGATGGCGACGCTGGCCATTATGTTCATTTGTGTTCATCCGCTGATGACGAGCGTCAATCCACCGCTCACCTTCCAGCCGCTGATTAAATCCATGACGGGCACGCCTAAAGAACAAGCGGAAAAAATTGCGACTATTTCCCATGCCTTACAGGGGAATGCTATTTTTTTCATTGGCGCGTCTGAGGTTGCGACCTCAGAAGATGAACATTACGCGGTATATAATTACTTTAATAAGCAATTGCACCAGCCCGTCGTGGCGTATGGCGATGCGTTTGTTGATGATGAAACGCAATTTTTACTGTTCTCTCGTTTTAAAAATAGCCTTAACGCAAACAGTAAAGTGGTGTTACTCCTGGCACCTGACAGCTTTTACTCAAAAGGGCTGCCGCCGGCTATTTATGCCGATAACTTCCCAGGCTCTATCTTCAATCCGCTGATGAAAGATCCGCAGGCTCGCCCGCTGCTGGTTAATTACTTAAAACATATTGATGCTAAAGAAATAAGCCATTTAACCTTTGGCCAGATGCGCGTCTTTGGCTGGCACCCCGACCTGATGTGGGACGAGCTGAGCTTCCAGTTTGCGAACATCTGCACCCAGATAAAAAACGACTGGCTGGCGCTGCTCAACGTGACGCCCCAGACGGTGCAGCCCTGGCCGCAGCAGCCAGCCGCCCACATTTCACCGGACTGGGATAAAGAGCTGGCGAATGCGCGCGAGTTAAATAAAAAACGCCAGCAGAGCGCGGCAACGCTGTGGATGGACAAAACGATTTACGAAGAGGACGGTAAGCCGCAGCAGTGGGATGATACGCCGGTCGTGCCTGCGCAAATTGCCGCTTTCCGTAAAACCGTTCAGCTGCTGAAAGATCGTCACGTGCAGGTGATTGCTATCGTCGACCCGGTTAACCCCTGGGCGCTTTACAATACCGATACCTTCCGCCCGGTTGATAAGCAAATTAAAACCATTCTGGAAGAGAACCAGATCCCCTATTTAGATATGTACGCCATGCCGTATCAGAATGGCTGGAACTGGGATCGTTTGCACCCTTCCGAACTGGCCTGGGTTCCTATGATTCGTTTTATTGCACAGAGTTTTAAATGATGAAAATTGCGATCCGTCTTTTTTTCCTTTATCTCCTGCTGGCGATCACCATCGTCGCGTGGACCTCTGTCGATGACAGCATGAGTATGCAGCTGCATTTTGAATATCAAAAGTTCTGAGGCCGAATGATGTACAGCTCGGGAATGTTTTTTGTCTATTTATTTTCATCCGCCCTGGCGTTTGCGCTGGTCAATCGCGTATTACGCCATCGTCTGACCTATTTATCGGCCTTATCCGTGCTGGCCGCATTAGGCTGGGGCTATATTTTTCAGGGTGACTACCGGGTTCCCGCGGCCGTATTTTTCAGCTTTTATCTTGTCGCCACGTTAAAAGAAAAGGGATGGTTAAAAACCTGGCAGGCGATTGTGTTAACGCTGCTTCCTTTATTTTTGGTGAAACTGCACGTTAATCATCATCTCGGCATGATTGGCCTCTCCTTCATGACGTTCCGCGCGGTGGACGTGCTGCTCTATCGCAGCAAAAAGGAAGGGCAGAATTTCCTGCACTATTTCTGCTACCTGTTTATGCCCTTTATTATCCTGGCTGGCCCGATGTACCGCTGGCGGACATGGATGAGTGACGTCAGCAAGCCCGTATTTGCCCTTAACCGCGAACAGTTTTTAGTCGCGCTAGAGCAAATCATTACCGGCATTGTCCAGAAGTTCCTGTTTGCCATGCTGATTGATTCGCTTGTCGTCCAGCCCTGGAGCCATAAGCCGTTTACGCTGACCGTGGGCGTGGTGATGTCGATTGCCTATAGCGCCTACCTCTACTTTGATTTTGCGGGCTACAGCAATATGGCCATCGGCGCGGGCCGCCTGTTTGGGCTCAACATTCCGGCAAACTTCAATATGCCGCTTCTGGCTAAAAACCCGCAGGATTTCTGGCGTCGCTTCCACATCAGCCTGTCTGAATGGCTGCGCGATGTGGTCTTTATGCCCGTTTATATGAACCTGATGAAGTTCAACTTTTTCCGTCAAAACAAAACGCTGGCGCAAAATATCGGTATTTTTTGCACCCTGTTCTGCATGGGGGCATGGAATGGTCTGGAGCGCCATTACGTCATTAGCGGCGCGCTGTTTGGCGCGATTTCCGTCGCGCACAACATGCTGCTGTGGTCGGCCAAACGTAGCCCGGCACTGCACCGCGGGCTGCAGTATCCGGCCGTTGCGTTTTTAGGGCGAATTCTGACGCTGGCGAGCGCCGCGGGATCCCTTTACATCTTTAGTGGAATGTCACCTCTATGAAAAATCACACCGAGCTTCAGGAACTGCAGGATTTCCTGCGTGCGGCATTGTGCGATCCCGCCTCCCCGCAGCAGCTGGCCATCAGCGGCAGCGACGAAGCCTTAAGCTGGCTGCAGCTTTCCGACGCCGTGACGGACTGGGCAGCGCGCTATCGGCGTTGCCAGCCTGCTGTCGGGACGCCGGTCGTCTTGTACGGCCACCAGCAGGCCGAGTTCGCCGTGGCGATTTACAGCTGCCTGCTGCACAACATTCCGTACATCCCGGTGGACTGCATTTACCCGCAGGAGCGCCTTCGGGAGATCTGCCATCTGGCGAGTGCCCCTTACTATTACGACGTCGCGACCCGGCAGTTCATCGCCACCGGTGAGTCGGGCAAGGTGCTGGAAGAGCAGGATCTGGCCTACATCATGTTTACCTCGGGCAGCACCGGCAAGCCTAAAGGGGTGCAGATTGGCCGTGAAAGCGTATGGCACTTCATGAAATGGGTCAGCAAGGACTTTTCCCTGCCGGAAAAACCGGTCCTGATGAACCACGCGGTGTTCAGCTTTGACCTCTCCCTGATCCCGTTGCTGGCGAATCTGGCGATGGGCGGACACATCGTCCTGAACGCCAAAGAGGACATTCAGAAAGAGACCTGGCTGGCGCGACTGAAAAGCAACGCCGTCTCCGCCTGGGTCTCCACCCCCTCTTTTGCCTACCAGCAGCTGCTTTCCCCGCAGTTCAACAGCGAGTATTTGCCTGAACTCGGCGTGTTTATCTTCATTGGTGAAGTGTTAAACAAGGCGCTGGTTAAACAGCTACGCCGCCGCTTCCCGCAGGCAAAAATCATCAACTCCTATGGCCCAACGGAAGCGACCATCGCGACAACCGTGGTTGAAATCACGGATGCGATCCTGAACAGCGACGGCGCCGTGCTGCCGGTAGGGGTCATGATGCCTGAGAGCAAAATGGAAATTTCCGCTGAAGGCGAGCTGATTATCTGGGGGAAAAACGTCATGCGCGGCTACCTTGGCCTGCCCCAGGAGAACGCGGCGAAATTACTTCATCGGGAAGATGACGCGTTTCGCGGCTACCGGACCGGCGATCTGGGCTATGAAGACGGGCTCATCTACTGCCAGGGCCGCAACGACAGCCAGGTCAAACTGAACGGTTACCGTATTGAAATCAACGAGATCGAAAACCGCCTGCTGGCGATGTCCGGCATCAACGAAGCGGTGGTGCTGCCGCTGATGAAATCCTGCGGCAGCGTGCTGCGCATTGCCGCGTTCTGCGTGACGGATCTGGCGCCGGATACCATCAAAACCTCGCTGTCGAAGGTGGTTCCGCCCTATATGGTGCCGTCACAAATTATCGTAAAAGACGCTTTGCCGCTGAATCCTAACGGCAAAATTGACCGCAAGCTGCTGGACGCTTACGCCCGCACAAATTAATGACCCCAGGAAAAATTATGGAACAAGAAATTCTCGCCCTGTTCGAAAAAGTGTTATCCCGTAAGGTGGGCTTTCACGATGAGCTGATTGAATCCGACATTCTCGACTCCATCCTGGCGGTCGACATGGTGCTGGAAGTGCAGGACGTTTACGGCTGTATGATCCCACCAACCGACGTGGCGACGGTGCTGAAAACCCCGGCCGATCTGGCCCGCTATATTGAAGAAAACCGCTAAACGCCTCTGCCGTAGCCCCTCCCCTGAAGGCTCTGGCACCGCGTGCCAGAGCCCAGAACGCCAGTTGAATATCCTTCACCGGAATGAAACCCACCGCGTTTATGATTTCTCCTACACTTTAGGGGTCGTGTTGTTTTTAACAGAGGAGTCTGCGGTATGGCATTCGTAACCACGAAAGACGGCGTCAATATTTTTTATAAAGACTGGGGTCCGAAAGAAGCTCAACCTATTGTATTTCACCACGGCTGGCCTCTCAGTGCCGATGACTGGGATAACCAGATGCTCTTCTTCCTCGCAGAAGGCTATCGCGTTATCGCTATCGATCGTCGCGGTCATGGGCGTTCGGACCAGGTGAGTGACGGCCACGATATGGATCATTATGCGGCCGACGCGTCGGCCGTGGTTGAAAGCCTGGACCTGCGCAATGCCGTGCACGTGGGCCACTCTACCGGCGGCGGCCAGGTCGCCCGCTATGTCGCAAAGTATGGCCAGCCGCAGGGGCGCGTCGCCAAAGCGGTGCTCGTCAGCGCCGTACCGCCGCTGATGGTCAAAACGGACAATAACCCCGGCGGAACGCCCATCGAGGTTTTCGACGGCTTCCGCAGCGCGCTGGCGGCTAATCGCGCTCAGTTTTATCTCGACGTCGCCAGCGGGCCTTTCTACGGCTTTAACCGTGATGGCGCCGAGGTTTCACAGGGTACGATCCAGAACTGGTGGCGTCAGGGAATGATCGGCAGCGCCAAAGCGCACTATGAGGGGATTAAGGCGTTTTCTGAGACCGACCAGACGGAAGATTTAAAAGCCATCACGGTCCCCGTTCTGGTGATGCAGGGCGATGACGATCAGGTCGTGCCGTATAAGAATGCGGCCCTGCTGCAGGACCAGCTGCTGGCGAACAGCGTGCTGAAAATTTATCCGGGCTTCCCGCACGGGATGCACACCACCCATGCGGATACCATCAACGCGGACATTCTGGCGTTTATCCGCTCATAACGCCGCGTTTGTTGCCGGGTGGCGCTGCGCTACCCGACCTACATGTCTTTATTCGTTCATAAAGTCGGGTTTTACATTCACGCCAAAAGAAAAACCCCAGGTTAACGAGTAACCTGGGGTTTATATCTGGCGGAAGCGCAGAGATTCGAACTCTGGAACCCTTTCGGGTCGCCGGTTTTCAAGACCGGTGCCTTCAACCGCTCGGCCACACTTCCTAAGTGAGGCGAACTATAAACACCTCCCCGCGCGCTGTAAAGAGTGGCGTCATTCGTTCGCTGTAAAAATAGTCAAAACGTGTTTAATCGGTTGAACTGACGACACATCGACGATTTTATCAGCACAGGCCTAGTGTTTCTTGATGTACATGTCCTTCGTGTAATAGTACCCCAGCTTATCCGGCGTAAATCCGCCCACCCACGGTTTGACCAGATGCGTGCGGACGTAGTGATACACCGGAATGGCGGGCACATCGCGCCCCAGCAGATCTTCCGCCTGCTGGTAGAACTTGCCCCGCTCCTCCGCTGTTTTGGCTTTGGCGGCATTGAGCAGCGCCTGGTCGTAGTCCGGATTGCTGTACTGGCTGGTGTTTTCGCTGTCTCCCGTGCGGAAGGTGTTCAGGAAGGTCGCCGCATCGTCATAATCGGCAATCCACGCGTAACGCACCGCGTCAAAGTTGTGGGTGTGCATGGTATCCAGCATGGTTTTCCACTCCTGGTTTTGCAGCTTTGCCTCCACGCCGAGGTTTTTCTTCCACATGGAGCTGGCGGCAATCGCAATGCGCTGGTGCGATTCTGAGGTGTTGTACAGCAGGTTAAAGCTCAGCGGGTGGCTGGCGTTATATCCGGCCTCGTTCAGCAGCTTTTTCGCCTCCGCGATGCGCTTGTCCAGCGGCCAGCTGGCGTAATCCGGGTTCTGTAGCTTAACGCCGCCAATGTCCGGCTGGCTGATCAGCCACGCCGGGCGCTGCCCCTGCCCTAACACTTTTCCGGCAATGATGTCCTTATCCAGGGCCATGTTTAGCGCCTTACGCACGCGAGCATCGTTGAACGGCGGGCGCGTGGTGTTGAACTCGTAATAATAGGTCGCCAGCTGTGGAGAAACGTCCAGCTGGCTGCCGAGAGTTTTCTTCAGCTGGGCAAACTGGTTAATCGGCACCGTGTAGACAATATCGATTTCGCCCGCCTTATAGCGGTTCACGTCCGAGGCCTCGGAGGTGATGGGTAAATAGGTCACCTTGTTGATTACCGTATGCGCATTATCCCAGTAGCGCGGGTTGCGCTCCGCCACGATGCGCTCGTTGACCACCCACTGCGACAGCTTATACGCCCCGCTGCTGACGAAATGCTCCGGCTTGGTCCACTTATCCCCGAATCGCCCAATCAGCACTTTGTCCACCGGCACCAGCGACGGGTGCGCCAGCATCGGGAGGAACGCCGCGTTGGGCTGCGTGAGCGTCACTTCCAGGGTGGTGTCGTTTATCGCTTTTACGCCCAGCGTATCGGGCGCTTTTTTCCCCTGGGCGATCTCGGCCGCGTTAGCGATATGCATGTTGCCCGGATAGCTGGCATACGGTGACGCCGTTTTCGGATCGATCAGGCGCTGCCAGCTCCAGACCACATCTTCTGCGGTAATCGCCGTGCCGTCGCTCCAGGTGATGCCCGGACGCAAATGGAACGTCCAGACGGTGTTGTCCTTGTTCTCCCATTTTTCCGCCAGCCGGGGTTGAATCTCGCCTGAAGGAGAGACGCCGACCAGACCTTCGAATAAATCGCTGATAATATTGAATTCGACATCGCTTTCAACTTTATGCGGGTCGAGCGAGGCCGGTTCACTGCCGTTATTCCTGACCAGTTCCTGTTTATCGGCCAGCGCGGTTCCTGCCGGCACGTTAGCCGCCCAGGCTGCCGTGCTGGCGCACAGGATCCCGGCGGTGAGTAAAGAAAGCGTAAAGCGCGTGCGTGTTTGTGGTTTCATGTCCTTCGCCTTATTGTCTGTTTTATGACGATCCGGAGATAACTCTTAGCGCTCGGATGGTAATAACGCAATATTTTTCAGTAACCTATAAGAGGTTGATCTGGTAAATTTTCTCAAACCGCTATTCCTACTAATGAAACACATTTCTGCAGAAGAAATAACCGCCTCCGGCGCTAAGGTGCTGAGTAAAGATGGGTAAAACCACTTTGAGACTGGCGTGCGGTTTCCTATTCTTTCCGCTAATTACATCTGTCATAAGAGAGTGACTCATGGATCGTATAATTACTTCGTCGCGCGACCGCACATCGCTACTCAGCACCCACAAGGTGCTGCGCAATACCTATTTCATGCTCAGCCTGACGCTGGCATTCTCAGCCATCACCGCCACCGCCAGCACCGTGCTGATGCTGCCGTCTCCGGGGCTGATCCTGACGCTGGTGGGGATGTATGGTCTGATGTTCCTGACCTACAAAACCGCTGATAAACCGGTCGGTATTCTGTCCGCGTTCGCCTTCACCGGCTTCCTGGGCTACATTCTCGGGCCGATGCTGAATGCGTACCTGTCTGCCGGAATGGGTGACCTTATCGGCATGGCGCTGGGCGGTACCGCGCTGGTGTTCTTCTGCTGCTCGGCCTACGTGCTGACCACCCGTAAGGACATGTCCTTCCTCGGCGGTATGCTGATGGCGGGCGTCGTGGTGGTGCTGGTGGGTATGGTGGCGAACATCTTCCTGCAGCTGCCTGCTCTGCACCTGGCGATCAGCGCCGTGTTTATTCTGATCTCCTCCGGCGCGATCCTGTTTGAAACCAGCAACATCATTCGCGGCGGCGAGACGAACTATATTCGCGCCACCGTGAGCCTGTACGTGTCGCTGTACAACATCTTCGTCAGCCTGTTGAGCATCCTGGGCTTCGCCAGCCGCGATTAAGCCGACTCGCTGAAATAAAAAGGAGAATGCCGCGGCATTCTCCTTTTTTTATGCCCTACTCGCCCCGGCAAATATAGGTCGGATAACGCCGGTCCTGAATTAGCCACACGGAGGGCGAGAGTTCAGAGATCGTGAGGTAGTAACGTGCGGTCGGCCTGGCGAAGCTTCCCCACTGGTCATCCGGGGTATTATCATTGTGCCGACGCCAGGTTTTGGTGTAGCTCAACACAATGACCTTATCATCGTCCCGCTGCTCCCAGGTAAAGTCGACATCTCTGTCAACAATCAGGCATTGCCCGCCGGCCTTTGCCGCGCCTTTGTAGGTCGTCACCCCGGTACCGTCCCGATGAAAATAGAACTGTGCCACGCTATTGACCTTCACTTCACTTGCTCTTCCCTCATTGCGCGTGAAGTTAAATTCGGTGCTGCAGGCCAGCACGTCCTTTTTATCAAAGACGCCGGAACAGAAAAATAACGCGATTGCCCCGCCGATAAGGGTTCCCCCCAGGGCAAAAAGAAGTTTTCTTTTCATTTTTCAGCCCCGCTTTTATAACGAATGGTTTTGCACAGGCTGGTTTGACTGGCCGGGCAGGCACCAATGAAAACTTCATCCGCGGCGGATATAGCAAAGCGGGCGCTGAAATAATAAATATCATACGCCTCCCGCTCGCATGCCACGTTATTCGCCTCCAGTTGCTTCGCTAATTTCGACAGCACTAATGGTCTTCCGTGATCGTTGATAATCCAGATGCTGCACCGCGCAATTTTTTCCTTAACCGGGTTGAGCTTCGCCGGAACGAATATCCCCTGCTGTAGGCTGAAGTAGACGCCCGCCCCCAACGCGGCAACGATCGATCCGGCTATCATCGCCCGTTTTTTTATGGGTGCGCGCTGAGGCTTTACCTCTTGCGGCGTGGACGAGGGCTGAGGCACGGCGGACGGAATATTCTCTCTGGGTTGAAAAATCACATCGGCCTCAAAACGAAACCCATAGCGGGGCACGGTGACGATAAATTCATGCCTCTCTCCCAGTGCCTGGACGCTTTTACGTAATTCACTCACCGCTTTATTGAGATTATTTCCTGACGGCGTAAAGCCAAACTCCTCCCACACCCGGGCGATCAATTCCTCCCGACTCAGATCGCGGCCTCTATGCTTAATAAATTCCTGTAAAAGCCGAACGGCGGGTGCCGACAGCGTTAATACAGATTCTGGTTGTCCAACAAGACTTATTGCATGTGCTTCAGGATCAAATAACAACGAATTATTGCATATAAAAAACATCTTTTATTCTCGGCTGTTACCGCATGCTTTTTAATCCATGGTACATCGACATGAAAACTGCCTCCCGATCTGCTTATTTTGTAATCAGAAGGAATTTTCTTCCTATCCCTGGTCGCGGTATTTTCGCTTAACTATACAACCTTAAAGCCAGGAAAGCAGGATAAAAAACTGTATTTAGCGAGTTAACTAATACAAATTTTCACAAACCCCTGTTCTGGTTAAAGTTTCCCTGCCCTGAAGCAAGACGAAAGCAGACGGTGTCCTGGTGTTAACGCGCCGCCGATAAAACGCAGAGCAGACAGTCTGAATATGAAACAGAAAAATAGAGTGAACATGACAACCGCCTTTTATGTCGCCGCGCTGTCATTGCCATTTTTCTCAGAAATGGCAATGGCCAATATGAGCGTGTACCCCATGGAACTTAACGTAGATAAGTCCGGTGCGGCGCAAATTAAGGTGGCGTCGAAAACGGATGATATTCAGTTCATTCGGGTGAGGCAAAAGAAAATTCTTAATCCCGGCACGGCACAGGAAAAAGAGGTTGATGTGGCCTCCTGGAAAGCGGGTGGCGTTGTTGTCACGCCCGAAAAATTTGCCCTTGCGGCGGGTGCAATGCGCGTGGTTCGCCTGATATCGCTTACGCCGCCGGAAAAAGAGACCACCTGGCGCATCTATTTTGAAGGGGTAAAGCAACCTGACAGCATTATCCCCGGCAAGACGGAAAGCCCTGCGGCCACGGCAACATTGGGCGTCAACGTGATTTGGGGTGCGCTTATCCACCTCGCCCCGGAAAAGAGCGTGGTTTCACTGTCGATTGACCCTCTCAGGGGAACGTTAAAAAACAACGGCACGCTGCGCGTGCCGCTCAGAGAGATCGGTATTTGTGATGCAGATTCATCGTGTAAATGGATTAAAGAAGACGCGACGATTTATCCGGACACCGAGCGGAAATTAAAAACGCTCGCGAAGGTACAAGGACAAAAATATAAATTCCGCTACTTCAACTGGCTGAATAAAACCGCTGAAGAAGCTGATTTACCCGTCGTGCAATAACACGACGTCACTGTAAAAACCCCCACAGGGTTTGTTTAAAGAGCCAGGGTGCTCATTTGTAAATATGGAGATATCAATGCGTAAGTATTTTAAACCTCTGATGATTGTTGCCGCGATGACCACGTCCGTTAGCGCGCTGGCGATTCAAAAGGATATTACCGTTAACGCCAGCGTCGATTCACAGCTGGATATGACCCAGGCCGATAACACGCCGCTGCCGGCAAGCATCGATATGCAGTACCTGCCCGGTCGCGGTCTGGAAAGCTACCGTCTGAACACCAAGGTATGGTCTAACTCCGCGACCAGCAACGTGAAGGTTCGTCTGGTCAGCGCGGCGAAGCTGGCAAATGCCGACGGCGCTGACACCATCCCGATGACGGTAAAGCTGGGCGATAAGACTCTCACCACCGCCGATGTTGAATATACCGGCACCGAACTGTTCCCGGGCAGCATTGAAAACGGTTCAGCGGTGCTGCCCCTGACCATTTCTCAGACCACCAAAGGTATTCTGAAAACCGGTCAGTACAGCGGCGTTGTCAGCCTGATGCTGACGCAAGCGACAACCACGGAAGGCGGTGCGTAACACCACAGCACCTAAGGAATAACGTCAGAGGGTGCTTACCCTCTGACGTCAGGATGATGTCGAGGCTCGTTCATGGCGTTTCACAGAAATACTCTCCTCTTTGTTGCTTTGTTACCCGCTTCCATCCAACTCGCCTGTGCCGACATGGCCGTCCCGGCAGGTTTTGAAGATCTGGCAAAAACGCAGCGCCTCTGGACTGAGGTGAACCTCTACGGCGAATCGCTTGGTCTTTTTGAAACGGATATCACGCTTGAAACGGTCAGTTTTGTCGCGCCTGAAAACGTGGTAGCGGCTATCAAACGCCGGTTTAATGACGATCCCGCTCTCATCTCCACCGTGTCCGCCGCGCTGGCCGTTCCCCTTGCCCGAAACGGCAACCTGGCCTGCAGCAGCAACGGCTCCGCAGCGGGCTGTGATTACATGGATACCGACCGCGCGGCCATTATTTATGATGAGAATAACGCCCGCATTAACCTGTTTTTGGACAAGACATTTCTGCCTAAAGCCATCGCAGAAAATCAGTGGTATCAGCCCACGCAGGACAGCGAAAATGCCCTCATCCATCAACAGAATATTAATTTTGTGGCCGACAGGAATTACCAGTCAGCCACCGTGCAGGGGAACGGCGCGCTGGCGCTCACCCAGGACGGCTATGTGAATCTCGACTGGACCTGGCTGGGGCAGCGTTCAAAGCACCAGCAGCAGCAGGACATCACCGTCAACAACGCCTGGTTCCGCCAGGACATTTTGCGTCAGTACTATGTCCAGCTTGGCGAGATGGATACCCGCGATCTGTTCAGTAACGCCGGCGGAAATATCACGCTGAGCCAGCTGCCGCTGGGCAAAATTCGCGGCCTGCGCGCGGGTTCGACAAGGGCATGGATGAATCCGGTTCAGCAGTCGAAGGGAACCCCGATTACCGTGCTGCTTTCCCATGACGCGCGTGTCGACGCCCGCCGCGGCAACCAGCTGCTGGCCAGCTTTTACCTGAATGCCGGGGCGCAAACCCTGGATACACGCGCCTTCCCGGACGGCAGCTACACCGTGACCCTGTCCGTCTATGAAAATAACCGCCTGACGCGCACCGAGCAGGTGCCGTTTACGCGTACCGGCATTACGCCGTTTGACCGGGTAGAGTGGTTTGTGCAGGCGGGAGAAACGGACAATGACGGTACTGACGCATCCCGTTCAGCCGTGGCGCAGGCGGGCGTTCGCCTGCCCGTTACGCCAACGCTGGCGCTGACCAGCGGCGCGACCACCACAAAACGGCACCAGTTCATGGAAAATGCGCTCGACTGGAGCCGCGGGTTCAACGCTGGCCCCGTTGACGGGGTCTTGAGCACCCGCTTTAGCTACCTCTATGGCAGCAAAGGCGAGCGCGGCAATATCCAGCAGGTGAGCTACAACGACGGCTTTTCGCTGAGCTTCTACCGTAACGCGCTGTCGGCGGAGAGCTGTGATTCTTTCAGCACCGGTTTTGACGCGATCGGCGGCTGCTACCGCTCGCTGTCGGTGATGTTTTCCGTGCCCGTCGGCAGCTGGTACGCAAGCCTGGGCTACTCGGATAACCGCAACGAAGGGCGCTACGTCTCGCGCCGCGAGCTCCCGGATCGCGACGATCGTCACGACCAGGGGCTTCCATGGGACAGCGTCTACATGACCCGCTCGCGCTCGCAGGCGTGGCAGGGTGGGCTGAGCAACGCCTTCAGCGTGCGAGGTCTGAACGTTAACAGCAGCATCAACCTGTTTATGCGTAACGACCACGCTCAGGAGGGGCGCGACAAGGGCGGATTTCTCAGCGTAAGCGTGTCAATGGCGCACAACCGCCAGGGCAATGCATCAAGCTATACCTCGCTGGGCGCGACATGGCAGCACCAGCAGCGTCAAAAAGACCAGATGACCTACAGCGCCTCGCATAACTGGTACACCGACGCGCGCGGGGAAAATGAATTTGGCCTCAATGCCTCGGGCATTAATAGCGACTCGGTCAACGCCTCGGCGTATACGCGACAGGGCGGCCGATACGGCAACGGTAGCCTGACGGTCAGCGACGCCTGGGATCGTCAGGACAGCCGCCATACGCTCAGCAGCAGCGGCAACTACAGCTCAACGCTCGCGCTGTCGCGTTCTGGCCTGTGGCTGGGCCGCTGGAGCGACGGGCGCCCTGCTTCCGCCGTCGCGGTGAACGTGGCAACGCCGGAAGATACCCAGGATCCGCGCGTCGCCGTGTCGCTGGATAACGGCGGCAGTGCAGACATTCCGGGCAATGGCCGCGCCCTCTTCGCGGTGCCGGGCTATCAGCAAACCACGTTGACGATTAACGAATCGCTGGACGTCTCCCGGGGGGCCAGCAGCGAGATCACGCAAGGTTCAGGCAGCAGAACGTTGTTTATGGTGCCGGGCAAACTGCTGCGTCGGGATGTGCAAACCACCGCAAGCTACACCTGGCTCGGCCAGCTAACCGACGAGCGTCATGCGCCGTTTATCGGCGGCGTGCCGCTAAACGTTAACGGCTGGAGCGATCTCGGCAACGGCGGGTTTAGCGCCCAGAGCGACGCCCTGCTGCATAACCTCTACCTGGTGCGTCAGCAGCAGTTTTATCAGTGTGCGCTGAACGTAAAAAGTATGCGCGACGTCGTGCGCTACGTCGGCGCGGTGACCTGTCAGGAGCTGACCTTCTCCGCGCTGCCGGAAACCGTGCAGCAGCAGGCGCAGCTGATGCTTGCCGGACGCATGCCGCCTGCAGGCCCAACGGCGATGAACGCTGAAAAATAATGACAGGAACGTGATGTGAAAAAATTACTCTTAGTTTTATTGCTGTTAAGCACAGGATCCGGCCAGGCGCTGGCGGCCAGCGCGGGGGGCAGAAACACCAGCGTCGGGATGAGCGTCGATCGCATGGCCTCTCCGGCGCGCCTGGACATCTGGCTGCACGAGTCGGGCGGCTTTATCGCCAACGATCCGCAGAAGTGGGGGCGAAATACCCTCACCTGCCAGTCGCGCACCGACCCCACCTACGGCGCGTGCATGACCGCACCGGTATGGTTTACGGCCAACCCGGCATCGCCTTATCCGATTAACCTGCGCTTTACCCATTCGGTGACTAAAAAAACGGTGGACGTAAAGGTTTACGGCGAAAAGCACATGTTCATGAACGGCAAAACCTACGCCTTCGCCAGCTACGTCACCGGCGGCGCGGGCGATCTCGCGGCGTGGGACCGCGAGCCCTATTTTGATTACTACATCGTGAAAAGCGAGCTGAACAAGCTCAATCAGGCCGGCATCTGGACCGCCACGCTCAGGCAAAACCTGCGCGAATGGGGCAGCGCCGCCTGCGGCGGTAATTTTAACGACGGCAACGTGGGCTGCCCGGGATATTTGACCATCGCCAGCTGGCAGGCATCGATCCGCATCGAGGTGGTCGATCCCGGCAATCAGCAGATTTATCTGCCCGCCTTCCCCCACTCAACGCCGATCGTTAACCTCAACCTGACCAACTTCCCGGGTCGCCCCGGCGGCAGCGAGATTCAGGGCGAAGCCTCGCTGGACATGTGCCTGTACGACGGCAAAAACGCCACCAGCACCCGTACCTATCTGCGATTTGAGGATGACGGACTCGCCTCAGCGGGCCGTGCCGAAGGTGCATTTTCTATCCGGCGACGCGGTGGCAGCCCGACCGACGCGCGGGATCGTCTCGACTATCAGGTCTTTGTTACCCATCCCGTTACCGGCGCAACCGACACTGTCGCCAATGGTAAAACCATCGTCTGGCAAGGCACGAACGATCCGCAGTATCTGCGTCAGGTCGTGCTGCCCGGCGGACGCGAGAGCGTGCTGTGCATTCCCGCCCCTATTATCCTGAAAACGCCTGCATTTGCCGCCAGCAGCAAAAATGCGGGTGACTATACCGGCACGCTGCGCGTTATCTACACGCCCAGCACGTTATAACGAGGTCACCGTGAGTTACGCCATTCTCGACAATAATCGATTTTACGCCGAAGGGTTGCGCTATGCGCTGCTGCGTCGTGGCGTCCAGCCAGAGGTCATAAGCGATACCGTACAATGGCAGCCAACCCTGCTTACCCGCCGCGTGGTTGTCGTACGCTGTCGTTTTTCCGTTGCGGGTACGCATCAGGCGCTGATTAACATTTTACTCAGACTGGAAGCCGCCCGCTGGCAAGGCAGCCTTTATCTGGTCTGCAATGAAAAGGGATGGGCGCTGGCGACGCATTTACGCAAGCGTTTTGTCACGCTAACCGTTTATATCATCGATGACAGGATCGCCGTCGCAGATGCGGCATATCTGCTGGCAAAAGAGCCTCGCCGCGTGCGCAGTCTGGACTGCTGTCTTACCGGACTTGAATTCAACGTGCTCGATCTGATGCTCACCGGGCTGCCGGTGCGCCACATTGCCATCGTGACGCGCATGTCTGAGAAACAGGTGTCGACCCACAAATGCAACGCGCTGAAAAAGCTCAATGCCAACAATCTGCTGCAGCTGCTCCTGTAGGTCACGGTTTATCCTGAGGCGGCTTTTTTGCTACACTGTCGCCGATTTTTCACCTACGACAGAAGATTATGTTCATTTTTGCAGGCCATGAAATTGAGACCGATAGCGAAGGCTATCTAAAAGATACAACGCTCTGGAGCGAACCGCTGGCGGAGAAAATTGCGGAAAACGAAGGGATTACCCTTTCCCCCGAACACTGGGAAGTGGTGCGTTTTGTCCGCGAGTTCTATCTTGAATTCAACACCTCTCCGGCTATCCGCATGCTGGTCAAAGCCATGGCAAGTAAGTTCGGCGAAGAGAAAGGCAACAGCCGCTATCTCTATCGTCTGTTCCCGAAGGGCCCGGCAAAACAGGCAACAAAAATTGCTGGCCTGCCTAAGCCGGTAAAGTGCATTTAATAACGAATACCGAAGTTAACGTACTCCCGACCGGGTTGATGCGGTTCCGTTAAGACCTTATCAACCCGCGCGCTGCGCGGTCCCCCCGCTTTCAGCCACGCCATCAATTTTTCAACCTGTTCCGCTTCGCCGCAGGCGACCACCTCAACGCTACCGTCATCCATGTTGCGCGCGTATCCCGTCAGCCCAAGCTCAATCGCTTCGCGCTGGGTGCTGTAGCGGAACCCAACGCCCTGAACGACGCCGTAAACCCAGGCAATGGTGCAGACTTTTGACATCTTCCTTCTCCTTATCCGTCTGGCGCGTTGCATTTCCCCACTGAACTCGGGAAAATGGCGGCCATTTTCTTGAATCGACAGAACAGCAAATTATGAGTGTACGTTTAGTGTTAGCCAAAGGGCGCGAGAAGTCATTACTGCGCCGCCATCCCTGGGTCTTTTCCGGCGCGGTTGCCCGTATGGAAGGCAAAGCCAGCCTCGGTGAAACCATTGATATCGTTGACCACCAGGGCAAATGGTTAGCGCGAGGCGCCTACTCGCCCGCGTCCCAGATCCGCGCGCGCGTCTGGACGTTCGATAAAGACGAAACCATCGACATCGACTTCTTCGTCCGCCGCCTGCAGCAGGCGCAGCAGTGGCGCGAGTGGCTGGCAAAACGCGACGGTCTGGACAGCTATCGCCTGATTGCCGGTGAGTCAGACGGTCTGCCGGGCGTGACCATCGACCGCTTCGGTAACTTCCTGGTGCTGCAGCTCCTGAGCGCCGGGGCGGAATACCAGCGCGCCGCGCTGATTAGCGCGCTGCAAACGCTGTTCCCGCAGTGCGCCATTTATGACCGCAGCGATGTTGCCGTGCGCAAAAAAGAGGGGATGGAGCTGACGCAGGGCCCCGTCACGGGTGAGCTGCCGCCAGCCCTGCTGCCGATTGAAGAGCACGGCATGAAGCTGCTGGTGGATATTCAGGGCGGGCACAAAACGGGTTACTACCTTGACCAGCGCGACAGCCGCCTGGCGACGCGTCAGTACGTCGCCGACAAGCGCGTGCTGAACTGCTTCTCCTATACCGGCGGCTTTGCCGTTTCGGCGCTGATGGGCGGCTGTGCGCAGGTCGTCAGCGTGGATACGTCGCAGGAAGCGCTGGACGTGGCAAAACAGAACGTTGAGCTGAATAAGCTGGATCTGAGCAAAGCGGAGTTTGTGCGCGACGACGTCTTCAAGCTGCTGCGTAAGTATCGCGACCAGGGCGAGACGTTCGACGTCATCGTGATGGATCCGCCCAAGTTTGTGGAAAACAAAAACCAGCTGATGGGTGCCTGCCGTGGATATAAAGATATCAATATGTTGGCCATCCAGCTGCTGAACCCGGGCGGGATCCTGCTCACCTTCTCATGCTCCGGCCTGATGACCACAGATTTATTTCAGAAAATCATCGCTGATGCCGCAATAGATGCTGGCCGTGATGTACAATTTATAGAGCAGTTCCGTCAGGCAGCCGATCACCCCGTGATTGCTACCTACCCGGAAGGACTGTATCTGAAAGGGTTTGCCTGTCGCGTCATGTAACTTGAAAAGAGAAATATTGCCCGCACATAACGTGTAAGTCGTATTTCCCGGGAGGTGACTATGATTGCCAGCAAATTCGGTATCGGCCAGCAGGTCCGCCACACTTTGCTCGGGTATTTGGGTGTGGTCGTGGATATCGACCCGGAGTATTCCCTTGATGAACCGTCAGCAGACGAGCTGGCGGTGAATGCCGAGCTTCGCGCCGCGCCCTGGTACCATGTGGTGATGGAAGGTGATGATGGACAACCCGTTCACACCTATCTGGCCGAAGCGCAGCTGAGCAGCGAGCTGCAGGAAGAACATCCGGAACAACCCACAATGGATGAACTTGCTCAGACTATCCGCAAACAGTTACAGGCTCCGCGCCTGCGGAACTAAGCGTGTAAAAAAAGCCCGATGAACGGGCTTTTTTTTATTACTTCGCCAGCCCCAGTCGCGGGATGTCGATCGCCGGGCATCGGTCCATGACGACGTTCAACCCCGCATCCCGCGCCAGCACCGCGGCCTGCTCGTTAATCACGCCCAGCTGCATCCACAGGGTTTTCGCCCCGACGGCGATAGCGTCCTGCGCCACTTCCCACGCGGCCTCGGAATTACGGAAAACGTCGACCATATCAATTTTTTCCGGCACGTCAGCGAGCGTGGCATATCCCTGCTGGCCCAGTAAGGTTTTCCCCGCCACTTTTGGCGAGACCGGGATGACGTGATAACCCTGATCGAGAAGGTATTTCATCACCCGATAGCTTGGACGATCGGGTTTATCGCTCGCGCCCACCAGCGCAATGGTACGCGTGGATGTCAGAATCTCGGCAATGTCGTTCTCTTTCATGGTTTTTCTCCTGGCTTTTTTTAAAAGTGTACGCCAAACCGCACATCTCAACCATCCATCCCATACGGATGCATGAGGGCAAAACGGCGAAATATGTCTATATGTTAGTAAACATGATTATCGAAAAATTTAGATACATTATTGCGGCGACAGGATTTCTGACGGGAGCCTTCTATGAAAACCGGTATTGCCACTGCTCTGATTGCGTTAGTGATGCCGGCCTGCGTTTTTGCTACGACGCTCCGGCTCTCGACCGACATCGATCTTCTGATCCTGGACGGAAAAAAGGTCTCCAGTTCGCTATTGCGCGGTGCGGACAGCATTGAGCTGGATAACGGGCCGCACCAGCTGGTCTTCCGGGTGGAAAAATCGATCGCTCTGGCGAATCACGAGCAACGAATGTACATCTCCCCGCCGCTGATCGTCAGCTTTAATACGCGGCAAATCAGTCAGGTGAACATTACCCTTCCTCGCCTTGAAACGGAGAAGGAATCGGCGGCCTTCGACGCGTCACCCCGCATTGAGCTGCTGGACGGGGATGCTATGCCGATTCCGGTGAAGCTGGATATTCTGGCGTTGACGGCCTCACCGAAAGGTCCGGACTACGAGGCCGCGACCCAGACCTACAACAAAGCAGGCAAACGCGCGTCGCTTCCGCAATTTGCCACCATGATGGCGGACGACAGCACGCTGCTGTCCGGCGTCTCTGAGCTGGACGTTATACCCCCTCAGTCCCAGACGCTGACGGAACAGCGCCTTAAATTCTGGTTCCAGCAGGCCGATCCCGACACGCGGGCCCGGTTTTTACAGTGGGCAAAACAACAGCCGTCATCATAAGCCACATTTTTTACGCCTTTCTCTTGCAGCGTCAGGCGGTTCCCGTCATCGTGTAGTGAGTTAACCTGATGGATATGATTATGGAATTGACAACACGCACGCTGCCTGAACGCAAACACATTGCGCTGGTGGCGCACGACCACTGTAAACAAATGCTGCTTAACTGGGTTCGCCGCCATCAGTCTTTGCTGGAAAAGCACGCCCTGTCGGCGACCGGCACCACCGGAAACCTGATCCAGCGCGAAACGGGTCTGCAGGTGAATGCCATGCTGAGCGGCCCGATGGGCGGCGATCAGCAGGTCGGCGCGCAGATTTCCGAAGGGAAAATTGATGTGCTGATCTTCTTCTGGGATCCGCTCAACGCGGTTCCGCACGATCCGGATGTTAAAGCGCTGCTGCGCCTGGCGACGGTGTGGAATATTCCGGTGGCGACAAACCTCTCGACGGCGGATTTCATCATCGAATCACCGCAGTTCAGTTCGCCGGTTGATATCCTGATTCCGGACTATCAGCGTTATCTTTCTGAGAGACTGAAGTAGCTTTTTTGCCGGGTGGCGGCTTCGCCTTACCCGGCCTACCCATCCTTGCCCGTCGTCGCTACGGCTTTCTCGCTACCGGCACGTCCAGACTCTTCAAAATATCGACAAACGCGGATGGCTCGTCTTTATTGAACAGCAGCCACACGCGATGGCGCGCGCGGGTGATGGCCACATACAGCAAACGACGCTCTTCGGCATCCGGGAAGTCTTCCGGCACCGGCAGCAGGGCCTCTTCCATTACCGACTCGCGGGCCGGGGCCGGGAAACCATCGCTGCCCTCTTTCAGCCCCACCACAATGACATAGTCGGCCTGCTGCCCTTTGCTGCCGTGAATGGTCATAAATTCCAGCTGCAGCTTCGGCCAGCGGGTGGCCGCTTTTTCCAGCGCCGCGGGTTTAAGGTGATGGTAGCGCGCCAGCACCAGGATCCGTTCATCGGGCTTCGCGTAGCCGCTGAGCTTGTCCAGCAGCGGCTCCAGCTGGTCTTCCGCCAGCAGGGTGACGGCTTTTTTATCCCCCGGGCGCAGGCTATTGAGCGGCTTGGCCAGCTGGTGCGGGTTCTGCTGGATAAAGCGGTTGGCGATTTCACCAATCCGGGAGTTGAAGCGGTAGGTGGTGTCCAAATCGCTGCGGTCCCCTTCACCAAAATAGTGGTGGAACGCGGTCGTCAGCGAAAGCTGTGCCCCGCTGAAGCGATAGATGGCCTGCCAGTCGTCGCCCACCGCAAAAAGCGACGTATGCTTATTTTGTGCCCGCAGCGCCGAGAGCAGCGCCGCACGCTGCGGCGAGATATCCTGGAACTCGTCCACCAGAATATGCTTCCACGGGCTGACAAAACGGCCCTTCTCAAGAATGATGATGGCCTGATGGATCAGGCCGGAGAAGTCGACGGCATTTTCCTCTTTTAGCGCGGTTTTCCAGGCCTTCAGCAGCGGCGCCATCAGCTTGACCCGCTTCGAAAACAGATCGCGGATCGCCTCCGGCGCGCTTTCAATCATCTCTGCCTGCGTTCCGCCGTGCATTCGCATCAGGCTGACCCAGCGGTCAAGCCGCGAACCCAGCCTACGCGCGAGTTTGTCATCCTGCCAGAAGCTGCCCTCAGGCACCTCCCAGTTGAGCTCCTCCTCCAGCCACTGACGCCACCCTTTCGCCTGCGCCTTTTTCTCGCTGCACTGCTGGCGCCACGTTTTGATGAACAGCGCCTGACGCGCCTGCGCGTCGTTTTCCAGCTTGCTGATGGCAGGCACTTTTTTACTGCCCTGCTGAATAATATGCAGCGCAAGGGCATGGAAGGTTCTGGCGGTTATGTCCCGAGTATGGAGACGTTCCTGGATCCGTTCGTCCATCTCCTGGGCTGCCTTGCGGCCAAAAGCCAGCAGCAGAATCTGGTCGGCTACCGCCTCGCCCGTCGTCAGTATCCAGCCGGCACGCGCGACCAGCACCGACGTTTTACCGCTACCGGCGCCCGCCAGCACCAGCAGCGACTGCTCGCCGTTGACCACCGCGCGCGCCTGAGCCGGATTAAGCGGAGAAGACTCCACCGTGCTGAAAAAGTCGGCGTATTGGGTAAGCATGGCGTCCGTCCAGGCCTGGTTATGGGCGAGACGGCTTTTATCCTTATCATTCAGCCAGGCCTGGCACTGTCGCCAGGCGTCGCGACAATTGTCAAACTCCTCGAGGCGCGTCACGGATATCGGCAGCGCCGAGAGCGCCTGGCGGATTTTTTGCTGCAGCCCGGCGGTCTGCTGACGGGTGAGCCACGAATGCTGCGCGTTGATTTGCGCAATATCGTCCAGCACCATCTGAAGCACCCCGGAGGCAATTACGCTCATCTCCTGGCTCCACTGCTGCCAGAGCGCGTTGAGGTGATGATGGAAACGCTGGGTTTCCGCCCACTCGGTGCCGTGAAGGCGCACGACTTTATCGTCAGGCAGGACGAACTCCAGCTCGCCCCACACCAGCCCGCGTTTGCAGTGGATGGCCAGAAGCTGATTAAACGGAATAAGGTATTCGTGGCGTTCCCCGGAGACTTTCACCCCGGCATTAAGGAGAACCACCCTGTCGTAAGGGTGTTGCGCCAGGCGTTTGCCTAACGACGTTGCTTTCAGTTCCATGTTCCGCCACATCCACGAAGAGATAATTTACCTGACAGTTTAACTGCCAGTTTTAAGGTGCTCCAGCCTAAAAAAACGTTACAATCATTGGGCGTTAATTTTATCGAAAGGAAGTGAGGGTTTATGCGTACCGTTCTGAATGTGTTGAATTTTGTGCTGGGCGGTTTTGCCACCACCCTTTCCTGGCTTTTTGCCACGCTGGTGAGCATCGTCCTGATTTTCACGCTCCCCCTGACCCGCTCCTGCTGGGAAATCACAAAACTCTCCCTGGTTCCTTACGGGAACGAAGCCGTCCACGTTGACGAGCTGAACCCGGAGAGCAAAAACGCCCTGATGAACACGGGCGGAACCCTGCTTAACATTCTGTGGCTGATATTCTTCGGCTGGTGGCTGTGCATCATGCATATTTTTGCCGGTATTGCACAATGCATCACGATTATTGGTATTCCGGTGGGGATCGCAAACTTTAAGATCGCCGCTATCGCGCTTTGGCCCGTCGGGCGCAGGGTTGTTCCGGTAGAAGTGGCCCAGGCGGCGCGTGAAGCAAACGCTCGCCGTCGTTTTCAGTAAATAAGGACTGGCCGCGTTTATGCTAAGCCCACTGCTTCGCCGTTATACCTGGAACAGCACCTGGCTTTATAACGTCAGGATATTTATCGCGCTTTGCGGCACGGTTGCCCTGCCCTGGTGGCTGAATGACGTCAAGCTCACCATTCCGCTCACCCTTGGCGTAGTGGCCGGGGCGCTGGCGGACCTGGACGATCGCCTGGCCGGGCGTTTACGTAACCTAGTCATCACGCTCGTCTGCTTTTTTATCGCGTCAGCGTCCGTTGAGCTGCTTTTCCCCTGGCCCTGGCTGTTTGCCCTGGGTCTGACGCTCTCGACCAGCGGGTTTATTTTGCTGGGCGGCCTTGGGCAGCGCTATGCCACCATCGCGTTTGGGGCACTGCTGATCGCCATCTACACCATGCTGGGCGTTTCCCTGTACGACCACTGGTATCAGCAGCCTGTTCTGATGCTGCTGGGCGCCGTCTGGTACAACCTGCTGACGCTGACCGGTCATCTGATCTTCCCGGTTCGCCCGCTGCAGGATAACCTTGCCCGCAGCTTTGAGCAGCTGGCCCACTATCTGGAACTCAAATCCCGGCTGTTCGACCCCGATATCGAAGAAGAAAGTCAGGCTCCGCTCTACGATCTGGCGCTGGCAAATGGCCAACTGGTCGCCACCCTGAACCAGACAAAGGCCTCGCTGCTTACCCGCCTGCGCGGCGACCGCGGCCAGCGCGGGACCCGAAGGACCTTACACTACTATTTTGCTGCCCAGGATATACATGAACGCGCCAGCTCATCGCACGTTCAGTATGCTGCCCTGCGCGAAAAGTTCCGCTACAGCGACGTGATGTTTCGCTTCCAGCGTCTGCTGTCCATGCAGTCCCAGGCCTGCCAGCAGCTCTCGCGCTCCATTCTGCTGCGCACGCCCTATCAGCATGACCCGCGCTTTGAACGCGTTTTTAGCCACCTTGATGCGGCCCTCGACCGCGTTCAGGCCAGCGGAACGTCGCCGGAACACATCAAAGCACTTGGTTTTTTGCTGAACAACCTGCGGGCGATTGACGCTCAACTGGCGACCATTGAGTCCGAACAGGCGATGGCGCTACCGGGCAGCGAGGTGGACAATCAGCTTGCTGATGACAGCGTGCACAGCGTTAGCGATATGTGGCTACGGCTGAGCCGTAACTTTACGCCGGAGTCGGCGCTCTTTCGCCACGCCGTGAGAATGTCGCTGGTGCTGTGCGTGGGTTACGCCTTTATCCAGATAACCGGGCTGCAACACGGCTACTGGATCCTGCTGACCAGCCTGTTCGTCTGCCAGCCGAACTACAACGCCACCCGACACCGTCTTGCGCTGCGCATTATCGGCACGCTGGTTGGCGTCGCGATCGGCCTTCCGGTGCTCTATTTTGTGCCTTCCGTCGAAGGTCAGCTGATCCTCATCGTAATTACCGGCGTGCTGTTCTTCGCGTTTCGCAACGTGCAGTATGCCCATGCCACCATGTTCATCACGCTGCTGGTGCTGCTGTGCTTTAACCTGCTGGGTGAAGGGTTTGAAGTCGCCTTGCCTCGCGTGATTGATACGCTGATTGGCTGTGCAATTGCCTGGGCCGCAGTCAGCTTTATCTGGCCAGACTGGCGTTTCCGCAATCTGCCGCGGGTGGTAGACAGGGCAATGAACGCCAACTGTCGCTACCTTGACGCTATTCTGGAACAGTACCACCAGGGGCGCGATAACCGCCTGGCGTACCGGATAGCCCGTCGCGATGCGCACAATAGTGATGCAGAACTGGCCTCCGTTGTCTCGAACATGTCGACGGAGCCTCGCGCCACGGAGGAGATTCGCGAGACTGCGTTCCGCCTGCTCTGCCTGAACCATACGTTCACCAGCTATATTTCAACGCTGGGCGCCCACCGAGAGAAGCTCACCAACCCGGGAATTCTCAACCTGCTTGATGACGCCGTCTGCTATGTCGATGACGCACTTCACCACCGCCCGGCCGATGAGCCGCGCGTTCAGCAGGCGCTGGATGAACTGGCTCAACGCATTGCGCATCTTGATCCAGGAAACGACAGCAAAGCGCCGCTGGTGCTACAGCAGATAGGCCTGCTTATCGCTCTGCTGCCTGAAATTTGCCGGCTGCAACAGCAAATTGCTACCTGGAGGAGTAGTTCTCCTGTGGCTCAGGCAGCGCATTAAACCACTCCGTCAGCTCCCGGCGAATGCCTGCCGGGAGTGCCGCCTCATGCAGCCCTTCGATTGCCCCCTCAAGCGCAAAGAGAACCTTGATGCTGAGCGCTTTATTTTTTGCCCGCATCTTTAGCCAGCTCGCTCTGGCCCCCAGCGCCCGCAGCGTTTCTTCATTGGTGATGCCTGCTTCAAAGAGCAAGACCTCAATCTGAAAGGTCAGGTTTGGCAGATCTTTTAGTCGGTTACGCTGATGGCGCTGATAGCGCTCTTTTCTTGCCGCGCTGAGCGCAAAGGAAGAGAGCTGGAGCAACCGCTCCCTGTCCTGCCATAATCCCTCATCCACGCGGTAATAGTTAAGCAGCACCGGGCGGCCTCGCTTCATCAGCGTTAAAAATGAAGAGGCATTTTTGACACAGTATTTTGCACTCTCCTCACAGGCCCGAAGATAAAGTTCGCCATCAGACACCATGGCAAAGACGGCATCATCCACCGCCAGGGTGTAGCCTCCAAACAGCGCGCGATGATGGATCTCGCCAAGTGGTGAAAGGTATTCCTGGGATTTATAAATCCGTTCATAAGATATCTTTTTCATGATATTTCCCTTCAAAATCATAAAGTAACAACGAAATTTCTTACTAGCGGATCCGTTAGCAGGAAAATAGGCAACTTATCTCCGTTGAGCAAGATGATTTTTCAAGGGGCCTCAAGATTGAATGAATTTTGCGAGTCGCTTTCCGAAAATGAGGTTGATCTTTATGCATACAGGAGTTACTGTATATCCATACAGTAACTACAGGGCTGGAATGAATATGCACACTTCAGGCTATGCAAATCGCTCAACCTCTCTCTCTTCCACCGCAGGCAATGTCGCGCAGAAATCCGTCGAGCGTGTTTCCACGGGGCTTATCAGTGAAGTGGTTTATCGTGAAGACCAGCCCCTGTTGACGCAACTTCTGTTGTTGCCGTTATTGCAACAGCTTGGTCAGCAATCGCGCTGGCAGCTTTGGCTTACGCCTCAGCAAAAACTGAGCCGTGAGTGGGTTCAGTCCGCAGGCCTTCCGCTAACCAAGGTCATGCAGATTAATCAGCTCGCACCGTGCGATACCGTTGAGTCAATGATTCGTGCGTTACGCACCGGAAATTACAGCGTGGTGATTGGATGGTTATCGGAAGAGTTGACGGAAGAAGAGCATTTTCGTCTGACGGAAGCCGCTGAAGAAGGAAATGCGATCGGATTCATTATGCGTCCGGTTCGATCGGATTCTTACCGCAAAGGACAACTTTCTGGGCTGAAAATTCACTCAAATTTGTATCACTGAGTGAAATTAAGATTTTTCCTGGAATTTTTTTTGACAGCAAGATGGGATTTAAGTTCCCGGTCTCAAAATTGCGGCAAGGCTTGTCTGGTGCGGTTCTCCTTAATTTTATTGCACAAAATTCGTTCGAAAAATGTTAAATAATCGGTATACGGAACTTTTTTTTTCATATGCCTGACGGACTTCACACTTGTAAGTTTTCAGCTACGTTGTAGACTTTACATCGCTAGGGGTGCTCGGCCTAAGCCGAAGATATCGGTAGATTTATATTTGACCACGCCCCCCGGTGAAGGATTTAACCGTGATTCTCAGTTGAGACATTCATGGCGAATTTTGGATGATAACGAGGCGCAAAAAATGAAAAAGACAGCTATCGCGATTGCAGTGGCACTGGCTGGCTTCGCTACCGTAGCGCAGGCCGCTCCGAAAGATAATACCTGGTATGCAGGTGGTAAACTGGGCTGGTCTCAGTTCCACGACACCGGCTGGTACAACAGCAGCCTGAACAACGATGGCCCTACTCACGAGAGCCAGCTTGGTGCAGGTGCGTTCGGTGGCTATCAGGTTAACCCGTATGTTGGTTTTGAAATGGGTTACGACTGGTTAGGTCGTATGCCATACAAAGGCGACACCGTAAACGGCGCTTTCAAAGCACAGGGCGTTCAGCTGACCGCTAAACTGGGTTACCCAGTAACTGACGATCTGGACGTGTACACCCGTCTGGGCGGCATGGTATGGCGCGCTGACTCCAGCAACAGCATCGCTGGCGACGACCATGACACCGGTGTTTCCCCAGTATTCGCTGGTGGCGTTGAGTGGGCTATGACCCGTGACATCGCTACCCGTCTGGAATACCAGTGGGTTAACAACATCGGCGACGGTGCTACCGTTGGCGTTCGTCCAGACAACGGCATGCTGAGCGTAGGTGTTTCCTACCGTTTCGGCCAGCAGGAAGACGCAGCACCAGTTGTTGCTCCAGCGCCGGCTCCAGCTCCAGAAGTACAGACCAAGCACTTCACTCTGAAGTCTGACGTTCTGTTCAACTTCAACAAAGCGACTCTGAAACCAGAAGGCCAGCAGGCACTGGATCAGCTGTACACCCAGCTGAGCAACCTGGATCCTAAAGACGGTTCCGTAGTGGTTCTGGGCTTCACCGATCGTATCGGTTCTGACGCTTACAACCAGAAACTGTCTGAGAAACGTGCTCAGTCTGTTGTTGATTACCTGATCTCTAAAGGTATCCCAGCTAACAAGATCTCCCCACGTGGTATGGGCGAATCTAACCCAGTGACTGGCAACACCTGTGACAACGTGAAAGCTCGCGCTGCACTGATCGACTGCCTGGCTCCAGATCGTCGCGTAGAGATCGAAGTTAAAGGCATCAAAGACGTTGTAACTCAGCCAGCGGCATAAGTTATCGTCTTATAAAAAAACCCCGCCATGCGGGGTTTTTTATTGTCTGAAGAAAAGTAAAAATCTACTTCTTGCCCAACAGCGCCTGAAGGTCGTTCTTCAGCGTCGACATCTGGCTGGCGTACTTCTCTTTATGCTCGGCGTCTTCAATCAACTGCACGATGGTTTCCGAAAGCGTTTTGCCCCGTCGTTGGGCAAGCCCGGCCAGACGCTGCCAGACAACGAACTCCAGGTCGATTGATTTTTTGCGCGTGTGCTGATGCTCAGCGTTAAAATGCCGTTTGCGTCGCGCGCGGATAGTTTGCTTCATCCGGTTTAACAATGCAGGATTAATGTGTTTCTCTATCCAGCCGTTAACCTGAACCGGTTCATTTTCGAGGGTCAGCAAAATATCCACGGCTTCTTGCGCAGCGCTGGCTTCGATGTAGCAGGTGATCAGCTCCCCTTCACGGTGCTTTTTGACCAGGTACTTCCATTTCCAGCCGCTTTCGAGATTTTCCAGTTGTTGATATTTCATTGCGATCTCAGTGTTACCACGTAACTCTGTTCAGAATATCAGTTTTTTAGCAATCTGCTGAAAAGAAATCATATCCTGTGAGTGAATGCAGCCAATCGGCCTGCCGAAATACCCAATCCTGCTTGGGTAGAGCCCCCCGCTTACGGTATACTCCACGCTTTTACATCTGACTAAAAAACATCAACTTTGACCATTACGAAACTTGCATGGCGTGACCTTGTTCCGGATACCGAAAGTTATCAGGAACTGTTTGCACAGCCAGATCTCGCAAAAGAACACGAATTCATCCTTAGCGATACGCAGCCCCGTTTGCATTATGCGCTGGAGCAGGTGTTAAGCCCGTGGGCAACTGCGCCTTTCATGCTGCTCAAGGCTCCGGAAGAAGCGGAATACCTGACGCTGCTCGGAGATGCCGTACGCCAGCTGAAGCCGGAAGCGAACGCAGTTTTTGGCGGCCAGTATCGTATCGCGGGACGTGATGTTACATTCGAACCGGCGGCGCAGGCCGATGGCGGTTTTGCCGCTAAGGGTGAAGTGATTACCGCTAACTGGGTCGAGGCTGAACAGCTTTTTGGGTGTCTGCGCCAGTTTAACGGAGAACTTTCGCTGCAGCCGGGGCTGGTACACCGCGCAAATGGCGGTGTTCTCATCATCTCTCTGCGCACCCTGCTCTCGCAGCCGCTGTTGTGGATGCGTCTGAAAACCATCGTGCACCAGCAGCGTTTCGACTGGGTCGGCTACGACGAGTCTCGTCCTCTGCCAGTCTCTGTTCCGTCTATGCCGCTGTCGCTGACCGTCGTGCTGACGGGAGACCGTGAATCGCTGGCTGACTTCCAGGAAATGGAGCCGGAACTGGCTGAGCAGGCGGTGTATAGCGAATACGAAGACAACATCCAGATTGCCGATGCCGACGATATGGCGCAGTGGTGCCAGTGGGTGATGGCCGTTGCGGAACGTTTTGCCCTACCAACGCCTGCGGCTGACTCGTGGCCGGGCTTAATCCGTGAAGCGGTACGCTACACCGGTGACCAGGAAACGCTGCCGCTTTGCCCGCTCTGGATCGGCAAACAGCTGCGTGAAGTGGGCGCGATCGGCGGTGACGGCGCGTTCACCGGAGAACAGCTCTCCCAGATGCTGGCCCAGCGCGAGTGGCGAGAAGGCTACCTTGCTGACCGTATGCAGGATGAAATTCTGCTTGAACAAATTCTGGTGGAAACCGAAGGCGAACGCGTTGGGCAGATCAACGCCCTGTCGGTCATTGAATTTCCTGGCCATCCGCGCGCATTCGGGGAACCGTCCCGAATCAGCTGCGTTGTGCACATTGGCGATGGCGAGTTCACCGATATCGAACGGAAAGCCGAGCTGGGCGGCAACATTCATGCGAAAGGCATGATGATCATGCAGGCGTTTTTGATGTCAGAGCTACAGCTCGAGCAACAGATCCCCTTCTCCGCCTCGCTGACGTTTGAGCAGTCCTACAGCGAAGTGGATGGCGATAGCGCCTCCATGGCGGAGCTGTGCGCCTTGATCAGCGCCCTGGCGGAAGTGCCTATCAATCAGAATATCGCGATCACCGGTTCGGTGGACCAGTTTGGTCGTGCGCAGCCAGTGGGTGGCCTCAACGAAAAAATTGAAGGCTTCTTCGCTATCTGTCAGCAGCGTGGTTTAAACGGCAAACAGGGCGTGATTATTCCTGCGCCCAATGCGCGCCATTTGAGCCTCAGCCAGGATATTCTGGATGCGGTTGAACAAGAGCAGTTCGCTATCTGGGCCATCGAAGGGATTGAGGATGCACTACCCTTACTGACAAACCTGGTGTGGGATGGTGAAGGGCAAACCACCCTGATGCAGACTATCCAGGAGCGCATTGCTCAGGCGACACAGCAGGATGCTCGCCACCGTTATCCATGGCCGTTACGCTGGCTGGGCTGGTTTAGTTCGAACTGATCGGACTTGTTCAGCGTACACGTGTTAGCTATCCTGCGTCCTTCACTAAAATAAGGCTTACTGAGAACATGGTAGATAAACGCGAATCCTATACAAAAGAAGATCTTCTTGCCTCTGGTCGCGGTGAACTGTTTGGCGCGAAAGGCCCACAGTTGCCGGCCCCGAACATGCTGATGATGGACCGTGTCGTGAAAATGACCGAAACCGGCGGCAACTTCGATAAGGGTTACGTAGAAGCAGAACTCGATATCAACCCGGACCTGTGGTTCTTCGGTTGCCACTTTATTGGCGATCCGGTAATGCCTGGCTGTCTGGGCCTGGATGCCATGTGGCAGCTGGTTGGCTTCTATCTGGGCTGGCTGGGCGGCGAAGGTAAAGGCCGCGCGCTGGGCGTGGGCGAAGTGAAATTCACTGGTCAGGTTCTGCCTACAGCGAAGAAAGTGACCTATCGTATTCACTTCAAGCGCATCGTTAACCGTCGCCTGATTATGGGCCTGGCAGATGGCGAAGTGCTGGTCGACGGTCGTCTGATCTATAGCGCAAGCGACCTGAAAGTTGGCCTGTTCCAGGACACTTCCGCGTTCTGATCGTGCTTTTGGCACCTCCAGAAAGGCGAAACCTCCGCAATGCGGAGGTTTCTTTTTTTAAAGAGACGTTATCAGGCTATGAGTGCCCTGTCGCCGATGGCTTCTCGCCAGCCTCCAAGCCATTGTGACCTTTGATTTATCGTCTGATAAGGACACATTTCTTTAGAACGCCCAGCGATGCCGGCCTGATAACCACGTTGATGAGCCCGTTCCAGGCGATCTCGTTTCTGTCTCTTCATGCCTCGTTTCCCTCATTCTTTTGTCTGGTGGAAAGAAAACAGTGTCTGCACTCATTGCACAGGCACAGATAACGAATACCCCGAATTCATTGCAGCGTCAATGTTCAAAATTCATACGGGTGTCATATTTGTGAGCTAGCCAGAAGATCATTTGTACAAAAAGTGTGACCCGGCACAAGTAACAACCTGAAGCCAAAACGAAAAAAAAACCGCAATCAGCGCCAGGCCAATTGCGGTTTTTAATGATGAATTTTACTTATGGCAGCCGGGAAATCTCCCTCGCGATGCTGGCCGACTCCTGGGCCCAACCCTGCGCCAGGACTTTCACCATTTCGTCATAGCCATCTTTTTGCTGCTTCAGCTCCAGATGGAAAGGACGCTTAATCAGCTGCCCCTGATGGTTCAGCAGCCACTCCCCGCTGATGATAACGGCACCGTCATACCGACCATGGAAGCCCGTTACCGTAACGTTCAGCGTATCCTGATCGCTACCCAGTGGCTGGGAAGCAACAACCCAGCCCGGAAGCTGGCTGCTCAGGTTGGCCACCAGCGTATTGCGCAACTGCTGATCCAGCGGGCTGGCCCAAAGGTTATTGTTGGCAATGGTGTACTGTACATCGCTGGTCTGGTAGACCACCCCGTTGCCAGCCAGGTAGTCCGGCACGGCAACTTGCTCAACCCACAGCAGACGGTTGCCTTGTGAAGCGGTACTCTGGGTACCTGCCTGCGCCATCAGCGGTAGCTGATAGTAGCTTTTCGTTTCACTGCCTGAGCTACAGGCCGTGAGTACCATCGCTCCTACAATCGCTAGCCATTTTTTCATTGTTTCGCCCTCTTCGGCTCAGGATCCTTTTTATCTTTCGCTTCAAACACCAGCGCGTTGCTCTTCTCGTTGAGCGTTTTCAGCACCGGCTGCAGTTCGCGCAAGACCAGATCAAGACGCTGCATGTCTGCCACCATCTTGTTGTAGGCCGCCGAGCCCGGCTGGAAGCCCTGCATACTGCGGTTAAGCTCGCGCAGCGTTTTCTGCATGTCCTGCGGCAGCTGCTGCATACTCTGGCTCGCCGTGATCTTGTTGATGTTATCCAGCGTGGTTTGCAGACGCTGCATTGTCTCCTGACTCTGATGGAGCGAGCCGGTTGCCGCTTCAATCATCGGATTCAGTGGCAGATTGTTGATCTTATCCAGGGTTTCCATCAGACGCTGCTGGATCTGCGCCAGACCGCTGCTCACCGTTGGGATGATCTTGTACCCCCCGAATTCACGGATACCGGTAATTGGCGGTGCTTTCGGGTAGAAGTCCATATCCACATACAGCGCGCCGGTCACCAGGTTACCCGTCTTCAGGGATCCGCGCAGACCGCGCTCCATCAGTTGAGAAATATGCGTAGCAATATCCTGATTCTCGCCAATCTGGTTGATCAAGCGTTCAGGTTCTATACGAATCAGCACCGGAATGCGGTAATCATCATCCAGAACCTGCTGCAGGCCAGGCACAAAGAACGGCACTTGCCCAACCGTACCCAAACGAATACCGCGGAACTCAACAGGCGCACCCGGCTGCAGGCCGCGAACGGAGTCTTTAAAGAACATCAGGAAGTCAACGTGATCGGTATAGAGCGCATCCTGAATGCTTTTTTGATCGTCAAAGAGACGAAAAGCGGTGTTCTCTGCCACCGGCTGCCCAAGATCCAGGCCTTCCGGTACGTCAAAACTCACGCCACCGCCAAACAGCGTTGTCAGCGAGCCCATTTCAACGCGCATGCCTGCCGAGGTCAGATCGACCGCGATGCCGCTGTCTTTCCAGAAGCGGACATTGCTGGTAACCAGACGATCGTTTGGCGCATTGATGAAGAGCTGATAGCTGATCGCGCGTTTCTGCGGATCGAACGTGCTTTTCTCCACCGATCCGACGCGGTAGCCGCGGAACAGGACCGGGTCGCCCGCCGTAAGCTGACCTGCTTTTTTGCTGTCGAGGATCACGCGGATGCCCTTGGCATCCGGCGGCGCGAGCGGCGGCGAGTCGAGAAGCTGGTATTGCCCAGGTTGGCTACCCTTCGTGCCGGGCTGCAGTTCGATATAGGCACCGGAGAGGAGCGTCCCTAAGCCGCTAATCCCTTCACGTCCCACCTGCGGCTTAACGACCCAGAAAACGGAATCGCCGTGCAGCAGTTTTTCCATGCCGGCATTCAGACGCGCCTTAATCTCTACATGGGTTAAATCGTCGGTCAGGGTTGCGCTTTCCACCACGCCCACGTCCACGCTACGGCTTTTGATGGTCGTTTTACCGCCCTCAATGCCCTCCGCATTGGTGGTGATCAGCGTGACTTCCGGTCCCTGATGGCTGTAATGATAAAACAGGATCCAGGCACCGATCAGCGCAGTCACGATGGGAAATATCCACACCGGCGACCAGTTTTTGACCTTCTGCACTTTCGCCTCTCCACTCTTATTTTCCATGCTCTTACTCTTCCTCATGGCTTGATTCAGGCTCACGATCCCACGATAAACGAGGGTCGAAGGTCATGGCCGCAAACATGGTCATAATCACAACCAGTGCAAACATTAAAGCCCCCATCGCGGGATAAATACTCATCAAACCGCCCATCCGCACCAGTGCAGAGAGAACGGCGATGACAAACACGTCAATCATTGACCAGCGTCCGACAAACTCGACCACTTCATAAATCAGGTGCATGCGTTCGCTGTCGCGTTTGCCATGACCTTTCGCATCCCAGCAGAGCCAGGCGATAGCGATCATTTTTAAGGTGGGCACCATAATACTGGCGATAAAGATGACCCCGGCAACCGGATAAGAACCTTCCCCCCACAGCAGAATGACCCCGGCCAGGATCGTCGAGGGCATTTTGTCACCGAGCAGGTCGGTGATCATGATTGGCAGAATATTGGCCGGCAGATACAGCATGATGGACGTGACCAGCAGCGCCATCGTCCACTGCAGGCTATTTTTGCGGCGTACGTGACCTTTCGTTTCACAGCGCGGACACACGTCGACATCGGCGGGCAGCACGGCGGTGCAGCACGGGCAGGAACGTAGCCCCTGACGAATACCGGGCACGCCGACCTTCACCCTCTGCGCAAGCGTCGGTGCCGGGGCGATATCATCCCACGCCCAGCGCCTGTCCACGCACTGGAATGCGCGCAGCTGCAGAACGCAGTACAGGCACCACGGAATAAAGCTGCTGCCGATGCCCACATCGCCGTAGGCCATCAGCTTCACGAAGCTGACCAGAATGCCCGCCAGAAAAATCTCGGCCATGCCCCAGCTTTTGAGCTGAAACAGGATCCGCGCGAGCCGGATTTTCAGTGATGTCGGCATCCTGACGCGGTTCACCAGCAGCAGGATGACGACCAGGCACAACGCCGGGACTATCTGGACAAACAGGAGAAAAAAGGTGCCGAGGCTGGCGTAATCTTCCGAGAACATCACGCCCGGGATCTCAAGCAGATCCACCTGGCTGGTGATCCCCCCCACCTTCATAGAGATGAAGGGGAAGAGATTGGAGAGCAGCAGCATGAACAGCGCCGCCAGCGCGTAGGCTGTGGGACGCTGCCTTGGCGCGTCCCACTCGGTTGTCAACGTCGTCCCGCAACGTGGACACAGGGCTTTATGACCGTGACCAAGCTCTGGCAACGCCACGAGCATATCGCATTGCGAGCATAAAATATGCCTGTCGGCATGGTGCTGGTCACACATATGTTATCCCTGTTTATGCGCCGTTTTTCAGAGACTCAAGGTACTCCCAGCGCTCAAATGCTTCTTCCAGGGCTTTTTCAGCCGCGGACAGTTCTGACAGTACTTTCTGAGTATAGTCATGCGATTGAGTAAAGAATGACGCATCAGCAACCTGTGTTTGCAGATCCTCAAGCGCGGCCTCCAGCTCTTCAAGACGCTGCGGTAGCCCCTCCAGTTCGCGCTGCAGGTTATAGCTTAGTTTAGCCGAGGTTTTCTTGACAGTTTCTGCTTTTGTTACAGCAGGTTCAGAACTTATTTTGGACTTTGACTGCTTCGTCGCCAGCGACTGTGCCTGTTGCCCTTTTGCATCGTGATAACCGCCGACATATTGACCAATTCGCCCTTCACCTTCGAAGATCCAGCACTCGGTCACGGTGTTATCCACGAACTGACGATCGTGGCTGACCAGCATCACGGTCCCCTGATAACCGTCAATCAGTTCTTCGAGCAATTCCAGCGTTTCGACATCCAGGTCGTTCGTTGGTTCATCGAGGATCAGCAGGTTGCTTGGCTTGAGGAACAGGCGCGCCAGCAGCAGGCGGTTTCGCTCACCCCCCGACAGCGCACGCACCGGCGTCATGGCGCGTTTTGGATGGAACAGGAAGTCCTGCAGGTAGCCCAGCACGTGGCGCGGCTTGCCGTTCACCATCACCTCCTGCTTGCCTTCGGCGAGGTTATCCATCACCGTCCGGTCAGGATCCAGCTCCGCGCGGTGCTGGTCGAAGTAGGCCACTTCCAGCTTGGTCCCGCAGTGAATGCGGCCGCTGTCGGCCTGCAGCTGGCCCAGCATCAGCTTCAGCAGCGTGGTTTTCCCGCAGCCGTTCGGGCCAATCAGCGCGATTTTGTCGCCGCGCTGAACCTGCGCGGAGAAATCGTTCACCAGCACTTTACCGTCGACCTGATAGTTAACGTTCTCCATTTCGAAGACAATCTTGCCGGAGCGGGACGCCTCTTCCACCTGCATTTTGGCGCTGCCCATCACTTCACGGCGTTCGCTGCGCTCGCGGCGCATCGCCTTCAGGGCACGCACGCGGCCTTCGTTACGGGTACGGCGGGCTTTAATGCCCTGGCGGATCCAGACCTCTTCCTGCGCCAGCTTGCGGTCGAACTCGGCATTTTGCAGCTCTTCCACGCGCAGGTTTTCTTCTTTTTCCAGCAGATAGGTATCGTAATCACCGGGATAGGTCACCAGCTTGCCGCGGTCGAGGTCGACAATGCGGGTCGCCATATTGCGGATAAACGAACGGTCGTGCGAGATAAAGATGATGGTGCCGCTGAAGGTTTTCAGGAACCCTTCCAGCCAGTCGATCGCTTCAATATCCAGGTGGTTAGTCGGTTCGTCCAGCAGCAGCACCTTCGGCCCGCTGACCAGCGCGCGGCCCAGGGCCGCTTTACGCAGCCAGCCGCCGGAGAGCGCCGACAGCTCCATATCTGGTTCCAGACCGAGCTGCGCCAGCACCTCATTAATGCGGTTTTCAAGCTGCCACAGGCCGTGGTGATCGAGCATCTCCTGCACTTTCGCCAGCTCGTTGAGGTTTTTGTCGCTCGGATCGGTCATCACCAGATGCGAAATCTCGTGATAGCGCTTCAGGTATTCGGCCTGCTCGGAGATCCCCTCCGCCACGAAATCGTATACGCTGCCGGTCACGTGACGCGGCGGATCCTGCTGGAGGCGGGAGACAATCAGATCCTGCTCGTAAACAATGCGCCCGTCATCCAGGCCCTGCTCGCGGTTGAGGATCTTCATCAGCGTGGATTTACCCGCGCCGTTACGGCCCACCAGACAGACGCGCTCGTTATCTTCGATGTGCAGCTCTGCATTATCGAGAAGCGGTGAGTCGCTGAAAGAGAGCCACGCGCCGTGCATACTAATTAAAGACATTTATTTTTCCTTTCAGACCGCGGTGATCAACCAGCAGTTATGGATTTGACGGTTACGGGCAAAGTCCTGAGACAGCGTTTTTTGGCTGATTTCTTGTGCTTTCAGTCCCAGGGCCGCTAAGCCGTCATGATCCATACGGAAGCCGCGTTTGTTGTTCGAGAACATAATGGTGCCGCCTTTGCGCAGGAGGCGCTTCAGGTCGGTCATCAGGCGCAGGTGATCGCGTTGAACGTCAAAGCTATCTTCCATACGCTTGGAGTTAGAGAAGGTCGGCGGATCGATAAAGATCAGGTCAAACTGCTCGTCGGTATCGCGCAGCCAGCCCAGCACGTCGGCCTGCATCAGGCGGTGCTGACGTCCGGTCAGACCGTTCAGACGCAGATTGCGCTCCGCCCACTCCAGATAGGTACGTGACATATCCACCGTAGTGGTGCTGCGCGCGCCGCCCAGACCGGCATGCACGCTGGCGCTGCCGGTATAGGAGAAGAGGTTCAGGAAGTCCTTGCCTTTGCTCATCTGGCCCAGCATGCGGCGGGCGATACGGTGGTCGAGGAACAGGCCGGTGTCCAGATAGTCGGTCAGGTTGACCCACAGGCGGGCGTTGTATTCACCCACTTCGATAAAGTCGCCCTTCTCGCCCATCTTCTGATACTGGTTTTTGCCTTTCTGACGCTCGCGGGTTTTCAACACCAGCCTGTTTGGCGCAATACCCAGCACGGCGATGGTGGCGGCAATGACGTCCAGCATGCGCTGGCGCGCTTTTTGCGCATCAATGGTTTTCGGCGGCGCATATTCCTGAATCACCACCCAGTCCGCGTAGCGGTCAACCGCCACGTTGTATTCCGGCAGGTCGGCATCGTACAGGCGATAGCATTCAATGCCCTCCTGCTTCGCCCACTTCTCAAATTTCTTCAGGTTCTTGCGCAGGCGGTTGGCGTAATCTTCCGCCACGCCGGACGGCTTGCTGTCGGCCGCCTTCTCCGCCAGATGATAGTTTTTCTGCACGCAGTCCAGCGGGCCGTTTTTCGCCTTAAACTGGCGATCGGCGCGCAGCTGCAGGCAGCTCAGCAGTTCCGGCGAGGCGCTGAACAGAGACAGGTTCCAGCCGCCGAAGTGGTCCTTCATGTTGCGGCCCAGCAGGCTGTGCAGGGCGATCAGCGCCGGTTCGCTGTCGAGACGCTCGCCGTATGGCGGGTTGCTGATGACGGTACCGTACGGGCCTTTCGGCAGCGGGTTGGTCAGGTTCGCCACGTCCTTCACCTCGAAGGTGACCAGCTCGCCGATACCGGCGCGGCGGGCGTTGCTGCGCGCGCGCTCAATGACGCGCGGATCGCTGTCTGAACCGTAGAAATGCGAGGCGTACTCCGCCAGGCCTTTACGCGCGCGGGTCTGCGCGTCGTCTTTGACCTCTTTCCAGAGGGCTTCATCGTGCTGCGCCCAGCCTTTAAAGCCCCAGTGCCCACGGTGCAGCCCTGGCGCACGATCGGTGGCCAGCATCGCGGCTTCAATCAGCAATGTACCGGAACCACACATCGGATCGAGCAGCGGCGTACCCGGCTGCCAGCCGGAACGCATGACGATCGCGGCGGCCAGCGTTTCTTTGATTGGCGCCATCCCGGTGCGATCGCGGTAGCCGCGCAGGTGCAGGCCCGCGCCGCTCAGATCGAGAGAGATGCTCGCCGTGTCGCCGTTCAGCCAGACGTTGATACGCAGATCCGGATTTTCGCGATCGACGTTCGGACGTTCCTTATTTTTGCGCGTGAAGCAGTCCACGATGGCGTCTTTTACGCGCAGGGCACCGTACTGGCTGTTGCGGATCTCGTCGTTCACGCCGTTGAAGTGCACCGCAAAGGTGGCGTTTGGCGTGAAGATCTCTGTCCAGTCGATCATCTGTACGCCGGTATAGAGGTCAAGATCGCTGTAGACCTTGCACTCCTTCATCGGCAGCATGATGCGCGACGCCAGGCGGCTCCACATCAGGCTCTGGTAAATAAGCCGCGTGTCGCCCTCAAAATGGACACCACCCTGAACCACCTGGCACTCTTGCGCGCCCAGGCTTTCCAGTTCAGTTTTTAACAGCTCTTCCAGCCCACGGGCCGTACTGGCAAACAGAGAATTCATATCGTCACTTTTACTCTTAGAAAATTGTCGCGCATTATAGCTAATATGGCGTGTATGTCATAAAGTTGAAGGCTTATTTTCATTTGTGGGAGTGTGCAGTGGCGACGTTATCCAGGCTTTTTATTCATCCGGTGAAATCCATGCGCGGCATCGGCGTCTCTCACGCGCTGGCCGACATGAGCGGATTCGCCTTCGATCGCATTTTTATGGTCACCGAGCCTGACGGCACGTTCATTACCGCGCGCCAGTTCCCGCAGATGGTTCGCTTTACCCCTTCCCCGCTTCACGACGGTTTGCATTTGACCGCGCCGGACGGTTCCAGCGCGGTGATTCGCTTTGCTGATTTTGCGCCCGTCGACGCGCCAACGGAAGTGTGGGGAAATCATTTTACCGCGCGCATCGCGCCGGATGAGGTTAACCGCTGGCTGAGCGGCTTCTTCTCTCGCGACGTGCAGCTGCGCTGGGTGGGGCCTGAACTGACGCGTCGCGTGAAGCGCCATGACGCCGTACCGCTTTCCTTTGCCGACGGCTTCCCGTTCCTGCTGACCAACGAAGCCTCGCTGCGTGATTTACAAGGCCGCTGCAAAGCCAGCGTTCAGATGGAACAGTTCCGTCCTAACCTGGTGGTAACGGGTGCCGATGCGTGGGAAGAAGACACCTGGAAAGTGATTCGCATCGGCAGCGTCATTTTTGACGTGGTGAAGCCGTGCAGCCGCTGCATTTTCACGACGGTAAGCCCGGAGAAAGGCCAGAAGCACCCTTCCGGCGAACCGCTGAAGACGCTGCAGTCATTCCGCACCGCGCAGGACAACGGCGACGTCGATTTCGGCCAGAACCTGATCCCACGCTCCAGCGGCGCCATCCGCGTCGGTGATGAGGTTGAGATCCTCGCCCGCGGGCCTGCAAGAGTGTACGGTTCGGGCCAGGAGGAGGAGTTTGTCGACGTTGAGACGAACGTCGCCTCTGCGGTGGATATCCACTGGCAGGGCAACGTGATTCGTGGCAACAATCAGCAGGTGCTGCTGGAACAGCTGGAGCAGGCCGGTATTCGCGTACCCTATTCCTGTCGTGCGGGAATTTGCGGATGCTGCCGCATTAAGCTGGTAGAGGGGGAAGTGACTGCTCTGAAGAAATCGGCGGTGGGGGATGACGGAACCATTTTGTGCTGCAGCTGCGTACCGAAAACGTCCGTCCAGCTGGAAGCTTAAACCGCCTGCTCGAGGCTGAAGGAATCGACGCGCAGCTGTGGCTTCAGCCTGTCGTTCATCACTTTAATGGCGTCGCCAAGCTGCATCGTCCGCCCGGCAATCGTTACGCCGGGCTGCGCCAGCAGGCAAAGCGCGGCATTTTCACCCGGCTCTACCACTAACAGGCTCACCTCTTCGGCGGTATCGCTCAAATTGACGCTGGCCGCATCGCCCGTTGCCGGAGTCCAGCTCATACCATGCGCAAGAAAATGCCAGCTTTTTGGCATTTGAGGCTTCAGGAAACGAATCGCCACCAGCGCATTTAATACCAGCTCGGCACGCTGCTCTTTTGACAGCACTAGATCGCGGCATTTTTCTTCAAAGGAGAAATAAAGTGCAGCGTCGTCAACGCAAAAGCCCGACGGGGAAAACGCGTCCGGAGTTAACATGCGGCGGGCAAAACGAGAACGAAACAACATGCCATTGGCCAAATCGAGCATCATACGATCGTGCTCGTCGCAAAAATACCAGCGCCAGTTATCGTCAGGTTTAATTCGCATGTCTCTCTCCCGTCCCCGAAACGTCCTGTACTAAAAATGTCCTGTTTGCCGCCTCGTTTATAACACCATTAATAAAAGACTATAATGTTTAAATAAGCAACAGTGACGGAATATAAAACAACCAAGGCTGGAAATAAAGCCCCGGTTGTCTGATTAGGAGAAAAGATTAGATATGCGTAACGATTTCTTTAATCAGCGGCGGTCCTTTAAAAATAAAGCCGGAATAGATTTGCACCAGTGACGCACCCGCCGCCATCTTCTCGCGCGCAGCAATGACGGAGTCGATACCGCCGACGCCAATAATCGGCAGGCGTCCTTTTAATTCCGCAGACAGAGCGCGAATAATTTCAGTGCTTTTTAATTGCACCGGACGTCCGCTTAACCCACCCGCTTCGTCACAGTTTTTCATTCCCTGCACGAGAGAACGATCGAGCGTCGTATTGGTCGCAATCACGCCATCAATATTATGACGGACTAAACTGTCGGCAACCTGGATCAATTCTTCGGTAGAAAGATCCGGGGCGATCTTAACCGCGACCGGAACATATTTATGGTGGATCGCCTGGAGTTCATTTTGCTTATTTTTAATGGCGCTCAGAAGATCGTCCAGCGCTTCGCCATATTGTAAGGAACGCAGACCCGGGGTATTGGGTGAAGAAATATTCACCGCGATATAACCGGCATAGGCGTAAACTTTTTCCATACAAATCAGGTAGTCATCTTTACCCTGCTCTACCCGCGTGTCTTTATTTTTGCCGATATTGATGCCTAATATTCCGTCAAAATGGGCTTTTTTTACGTTCTCAACGAGGTGATCAACACCGAGGTTATTAAAGCCCATGCGGTTGATCAGCCCTTCGGCTTCAACCAGGCGGAACAGGCGCGGCTTGTCATTTCCCGGCTGCGGGCGCGGGGTGACGGTACCGATTTCAATGGAGCCAAAGCCCATCGCGCCCAGGGCATCGATGCACTCGCCGTTTTTGTCCAGACCCGCCGCCAGACCCAGCGGATTTTTAAAGGTCAGACCCATACACTGCACCGGTTTTACCGGCACATGCTGACGCACCAGCGCGGCCAGTGGCGTTCCGGTAATGCGACGTAACTGCTGGAATGTCAATTCATGAGCGCGCTCAGGGTCGAGCTGGAAAAGGGCTTTACGAACGAAGGGGTAGTACATGAACTCTCCTGGATTCCCGGTGTGCAAACCGGGAGGGGATTATGGGCGATCCGCGCGCGGAAGGGAATTGACCTGCGGCAAAAAATCAGCGTAAAGCGCAATCGTTTTCCTGCCCGTTTAATTCTTATGCACTTTTTCGCATTTTAATTGCAGATAAATCATTTAGTGGAATAACCGCGCGGTGTCACACTCCTTCAAATTGTTATGAATGTTAGATAAAAGCAAACAATTGGTTATAAGGAGGAAGTATGCGCGTCATTACCCTGGCCGGAAGTCCACGATTCCCCTCTCGCTCCAGCGCCCTGCTGGAATATGCCCGCGAAAAACTCAATGCGCTTGATGTGGAAGTGTGCCACTGGAACCTGCATAACTTCGAACCTGAAGATCTGCTCTATGCCCGTTTCGACAGCCCGGCGCTGAAAACGCTCATCGAGCAGCTTAACGGCGCTGACGGCTTAATTGTGGCAACGCCCATTTATAAGGCCTCTTTTTCCGGGGCGCTGAAAACCCTGCTCGACCTGCTTCCGGAACGCGCCCTGGACGGTAAGGTGGTGCTGCCGCTGGCAACGGGCGGTACGGTCGCCCATTTGCTGGCCGTAGATTACGCCCTCAAGCCGGTGCTGAACGCGCTGAAGGCGCAGGAGATCCTCCACGGCGTTTTCGCCGATGATTCCCAGGTCATCGACTATCAGCACAAACCCCACTTTACGCCCAACCTGCAAACCCGCCTCGACAACGCTCTGGAAACCTTCTGGCATGCCCTGCACCGCCGGGATATCCAGGCCCCGGCGTTTGGTCAGCCTCAAGGAGTCGCCCATGTTTAAAACGTTAACCCGCATCGGACTGGCAGGACTGATGGCGCTCACCTCGCTGGCCCATGCCGCAGAAACGGCGCCGGAAAGTTTACGAATCGGCTATCAGAAGGGCAGCGTCAGCATGGTGCTGGCGAAAAGCCACCAGCTGCTGGAAAAACGCTTCCCGGACACCAAATTCTCCTGGGTGGAGTTCCCGGCAGGCCCGCAGATGCTGGAGGCCCTGAACGTCGGCAGTATCGATCTCGGCAGTACGGGGGATATTCCACCCATATTCGCCCAGGCGGCAGGGGCGGATCTCGTCTATGTAGGCGTAGAGCCGCCCAAGCCGAAGGCCGAAGTGATTCTGGTGCCTGAAAACAGCAGCATTAAAAGCGTCGCCGACCTTAAAGGTCATAAGGTCGCGTTCCAGAAAGGTTCCAGCTCACACAATCTGCTGCTGCGCGCCCTGCAGGAGGCCGGGCTTAAGTTCACCGACATTCAGCCCGTTTACCTGACGCCTGCCGACGCGCGCGCTGCGTTCCAGCAGAAGAACGTGGATGCCTGGGCCATCTGGGATCCGTACTACTCCGCCGCGTTGCTGCAGGGCGGCGTTCGCGTGCTGAAAGACGGCACCACGCTGAAGCAGACCGGCTCATTTTATCTGGCCGCGCGCCCTTATGCGGAAAAGAACGGCGCATTTATTCAGGGCGTGCTGGATACCTTTACCCAGGCCGACGCGCTGACCCAGACCCAGCGTCAGGAGAGCATTGCCCTGCTGGCGAAAACCATGGGCTTACCTGAGCCGGTGATCGCGAGCTATCTCAACCACCGTCCACCGACCACCATTACGCCCGTCGACGCGCACGTCGCCGCGCTTCAGCAGCAAACCGCTGACCTCTTCTATCAAAACCACCTGGTGCCAAAACAGGTCACTATTCGCGAACGCATCTGGCAGCCCGCAGGCAAAGAAGGAGCTAAATCATGAGTCTGAATCTTTTCTGGTTTTTACCTACCCACGGTGATGGGCACTATCTTGGCACCGAAGAGGGCTCGCGCCCGGTTGACCACGGCTACCTGCAGCAGATTGCGCAGGCGGCGGACCGCATCGGCTTCACCGGGGTGCTGATCCCGACCGGACGCTCATGTGAAGATGCCTGGCTGGTCGCCGCGTCGATGATCCCGGTCACCCAGCGTCTGAAGTTCCTGGTGGCGTTACGCCCGAGCGTTGTCTCTCCCACCGTGGCGGCGCGTCAGGCGGCTACGCTTGACAGACTGTCCAACGGCCGCGCCCTGTTTAACCTGGTGACGGGCAGCGATCCGCAGGAGCTGGCGGGCGATGGGGTGTTCCTCGACCATACCGAGCGCTATGAGGCCTCCGCCGAGTTCACCCGCGTCTGGCGACGCCTGCTCGAAGGGGAAACCGTCACCTTTGAAGGCAAGCATATTCACGTTCGCGACGCGAAGCTCTACTTCCCGCCGGTGCAGCAGCCGCGCCCGCCGCTCTATTTTGGCGGATCGTCGGACGTTGCCCTGGATCTGGCGGCCGAGCAGGTCGATCTCTATCTGACCTGGGGCGAACCGCCCGAGCTGGTGAAAGAAAAAATTGCCCAGGTACGCGCTAAGGCGGCCGCCCATGGCCGCAATGTTCGCTTCGGTATTCGCCTGCACGTGATTGTGCGCGAAACCAATGAAGAAGCGTGGCAGGCCGCCGACCGTCTGATTTCCCATCTGGATGATGAGACCATCGCGAAGGCGCAGGCCGCGTTTGCCAAAACCGACTCCGTCGGGCAGCACCGGATGGCGTCCCTGCACAACGGCAAGCGCGAGAACCTGGAGATTAGCCCGAACCTGTGGGCGGGCGTTGGCCTGGTGCGCGGCGGTGCGGGCACGGCGCTGGTCGGCGACGGTCCGACCGTGGCCGCGCGCATCAATGAATACGCCGAGCTGGGCATCGACAGCTTTATTCTCTCCGGCTATCCGCACCTGGAAGAGGCCTACAAGGTGGGCGAGCTGCTGTTCCCGCACCTGGACGTCGCCATTCCGGAAATTCCGCAGCCGCAGCGGCTGCAGCTTCAGGGCGAAGCCGTGGCGAACGAGTTTATTCCACGCAAAGCCGCGCAGAGCTAAGGAGTGACCATGTCTGCCACCTCACAAAAATGGCTGCTGCGCGCCGCGCCGTGGTTTTTACCCGTCGGCATTGTGGCTCTCTGGCAGCTCGCGTCGTCTACCGGCTGGCTGTCGAGCCGCATTCTGCCCTCACCTGAGGGCGTTGTAGAAGCGTTCTGGTCGCTGAGCGTGAGCGGCGAGCTGTGGCAGCATCTGGCGATCAGCTCCTGGCGCGCGGTAATCGGGTTTTCCATCGGCGGCAGCATCGGCCTGGTTCTGGGCCTGTTCAGCGGCCTGTCCCGCTGGGGCGAGCGGCTGCTGGATACGTCGATACAGATGCTGCGCAACGTGCCGCATCTGGCGCTGATCCCGCTGGTGATTTTGTGGTTTGGAATCGATGAGAGCGCCAAGATCTTCCTCGTGGCGCTGGGCACATTGTTCCCGATTTACATCAACACCTGGCACGGCATCCGCAATATCGATCGCGGGCTGGTGGAGATGGCGCGCAGCTACGGCTTGTCGGGTTTTTCCCTCTTTGTTCACGTGATTCTGCCGGGCGCCCTGCCCTCCATCATGGTTGGGGTGCGTTTCGCGCTCGGCCTGATGTGGCTGACGCTGATTGTGGCGGAGACCATCTCGGCCAACTCCGGCATTGGCTACCTGGCGATGAACGCCCGCGAATTCCTGCAAACGGACGTGGTGGTGGTTGCCATCATTCTGTATGCCCTGCTCGGCAAACTCGCCGACGTCAGCGCCCAGTGGCTGGAACGCAGCTGGCTGCGCTGGAACCCGGCCTATACCCTTCAGGAGGTGAAAGCATGAATACGGCACGACTGAACCAGGGAACGCCGTTGCTGCTGAACGGCGTGACCAAACGCTACGGCGAAAACACCATTCTTAACGGGCTGGATCTGCATATTCCCGCCGGCCAGTTTGTGGCCGTTGTCGGGCGCAGCGGCGGCGGCAAGAGTACCCTGCTACGCCTGCTGGCCGGACTGGAAGCCCCCAACGGCGGCGACATCCTGGCAGGGACAACGCCGCTTGCGAATATTCAGGACGATACCCGCATGATGTTTCAGGACGCGCGCCTGCTGCCGTGGAAAACGGTTATCGACAATGTTGGGCTCGGTCTTAAGGGCAGCTGGCGGGACGAAGCCCGTCAGGCGCTGGCGGCCGTTGGGCTGGAAAATCGAGCGGGTGAATGGCCTGCTGCCCTCTCGGGCGGGCAGAAGCAGCGCGTGGCGCTGGCGCGAGCGTTGATTCACCGTCCTGGCCTGCTGCTGCTTGATGAGCCCCTTGGCGCGCTCGACGCCCTGACGCGGATCGAAATGCAGGATTTGATTGTATCCCTGTGGCAGGCGCACGGCTTTACGGTGCTGCTGGTGACGCATGACGTGAGCGAAGCCGTCGCGATGGCGGATCGGGTGCTGTTGATAGAGGATGGGAAAATTGGTCTGGATCTGACGGTGGATCTTCCTCGACCTCGTCGCGTGGGCTCTGCACGACTGGCGGAGCTGGAGGCGGAAGTGTTGGATCGGGTAATGAGGCGTGGGGGTACGGAGTTAGCGCGAGCTAAGGCTAATGCCTGATGCCCTCATCCCGGCCCTCTCCCACGGGGAGAGGGAGAAAACCCTATGTAGGCCCGGTAAGCGCAGCGCCACCGGGCTTTTTTACATCAGGCCAGTGCCTTAGCAATCTTCTCGTACAGATCGCCAGACAGGTTTTCCAGCCCTTTCAGCTGCTCAAGCGCGGCACGCATCTTCGCCTGACGCTTCGCATCGTAGCGTTTCAGACGGATCAGCGGCTCAATCAGGCGCGACGCCACCTGCGGGTTACGGCTGTTCAGCTCGGTCAGCATTTCCACCATGAACTGATAACCGCTGCCGTCTTCGGCGTGGAACGCCGCCGGGTTGCTGCTGGCAAACGCGCCAATCAGGGAACGCACGCGGTTCGGGTTACTCATGGTGAACGAACGATGCTTCAGCAGGCTGCGCACCTTGCTGAGCGCATCGGCCGCCGGGCTGGTCGCCTGCAGGATGAACCACTTGTCCATCACCAGGCCATCCTGATGCCACTTGTCGTCGTACTCCTGCATTAGCGCATCGCGGCACGGCAGTTCGGCAGCAACGCTTGCGCCCAGCGCCGCCAGCGCGTCGGTCATGTTATCCGCGTCGTGATATTGCTTGCTCACCAGGTTATTCGCCAGCTCGGTTTCACCGAACGCCAGATAGCGCAGGCAGTTGTTGCGCAGAGAACGTTTACCAATGTCCGCGTGCTCAACGCGATAGGCGTCAAGCTTGTTGGCGTTATAGATGGCGAGGAACTCGTCCGCCAGTTCAGCAGCCAGCGTGCGGGTCAGCGCTTCACGCACCGCCGCGATCGCAATCGGATCGATAATTTCGAACAACTCGGCGATTTCAGTCGCTGACGGCAGGGTCAGAATTTCAGCGGCCAGCGCCGGGTCAATCTTCTCATCCAGCAGGATCGCGCGGAACGCGTCAGCTACGTGAACGGGCAGCGACAGCGGCTGGCCCTGCTGATGACGGTTTACGTTAAGCTTGATGTAGGTCGCCAGCAGGCTCTGCGCCGCATCCCAGCGGGAGAAGTCGTTACGCGCGTGGCGCATCAGTAACGTCAGTTGCTGATCGCTCCACTTGTACTCCAGCTTCACCGGCGCGGAGAATTCACACAGCAGCGCAGGCACCGGCTGGAAGTAGACGTTATCGAAGATAAAGGTCTGCTCGGCCTGGGTCACGTTCAGCACGTGGTGTACCGGGTGGCCGCCCTTCTGCAGCGGGATGACGTTGCCTTCGTTATCGTACAGCTCAATGCTGAACGGAATATGCAGCGGGTATTTCTCTTCCTGCTCTGCCGTCGGCGGCGTGCGCTGGCTGATGGTCAGCGTGTACTGCTCGGTTTCCGGATTGTAGTCGTCTTTGACGGTGACAACCGGCGTACCGGCCTGGCTGTACCAGCGGCGGAAGTGGGAGAGATCCACGTTAGAGGCATCTTCCATCGCCTGGACAAAATCGTCGCAGGTGGCCGCGCTGCCGTCGTGACGCTCGAAGTAGAGCTGCATCCCTTTCTGGAAGTTCTCTTCACCCAGCAGGGTGTGGATCATGCGGATAATTTCAGCGCCCTTCTCATACACCGTCAGGGTGTAAAAGTTGTTCATCTCGATGACTTTATCCGGACGGATCGGGTGCGCCATCGGGCTGGCATCTTCCGCAAACTGCAGGCCGCGCATGGTGCGCACGTTATTGATGCGGTTCACCGCGCGTGAACCCAGATCGGAGCTGAACTCCTGATCGCGGAAGACGGTCAGGCCCTCTTTCAGGCTCAGCTGGAACCAGTCGCGGCAGGTGACGCGGTTACCGGTCCAGTTGTGGAAATACTCGTGGCCGATGACGCGTTCAATATCGAGATAGTCTTTGTCCGTTGCGGTATCGGTGCGCGCCAGCACGTATTTGGAGTTAAAGACGTTCAGGCCTTTATTCTCCATGGCGCCCATGTTGAAGAAATCGACGGCGACGATCATATAGATGTCGAGATCGTATTCGAGGCCGAAGCGCTCTTCGTCCCACTTCATGGAGTTGATCAGCGAAGTCATCGCCCACGGCGCGCGGTCGAGGTTGCCGCGATCGACAAACAGCTCCAGCGCCACGTCGCGGCCTGAGCGGGTTTTGAAGGTGTCGCGCAGCACGTCGAAGTCCCCTGCCACCAGCGCGAACAGGTAGCACGGTTTCGGGAACGGATCCTGCCACTGCACCCAGTGACGGCCATTCTCCAGCTCGCCTTCGCCTACGCGGTTACCGTTGGAGAGCAGGAAGGGATACAGGGTTTTATCGGCGATGATTTTGGTGGTGAAGCGCGCCAGGACGTCCGGGCGGTCAAGATACCAGGTAATATGGCGGAACCCTTCCGCTTCACACTGGGTACACAGCGCCACGCCGGACTGGTAAAGCCCTTCCAGCGCGGTGTTGGCGGCCGGGCTGATTTCATTGACGATGCGCAGCGTAAACTGCTCCGGCAGGTTGTCGATGACCAGCTGGTTATTTTCTTCTTTATAGTCCGACCAGGCTTCATCATTAATATGCAGGGAGACCAGCGTCAGGTCTTCACCGTCCAGACGCAGCGGCACCGCAGTTGCGCCGTGGCGCGTCACCTGGCTCACCGCCGTCACAACGGTTTTAGTGGCATCCAGGTCAAAAGTCAGATCGATTTCGCTAATCAGGTAATCCGGCGCACGGTAGTCGTGGCGGTATTTGGCTTGTGGCTGTTGTGTCATAGAAAACCTTATGCATCGTTTGTCGAGTAACGTTTCAATATATTCCTGTTGCACAAATCGCGCTATGCAGAATGTTCATCTTTTCAGGGGCAAAACCCTTTTTTGCTACATTTGTATAACACGGGGCACAAAATGCCCTCGACCCAAAAACGCGCTTATGTTGTGATCGGGGTTCAATAAATCACTAAACAAGGTATACTCCGGAGTTGTTTATTGTACTAAACGCTCCTGTGAGAGGATGCTACTGCGCACCTATGACTCAATTCGCTTCTCCAGTTCTGCATACGTTGCTGGATACCGACGCGTATAAACTGCATATGCAGCAAGCCGTTTTCCACCACTACTATGACGTGCATGTCGCGGCGGAATTCCGCTGTCGTGGCGACGACCTGCTCGGTATCTACGCAGACACCATTCGTGAACAGGTCGATGCTATGCAGCATCTAACGCTGCAGGACGAGGAATATCAGTGGCTTTCTGGCCTGCCTTTCTTCAAAGCCGACTACCTGAACTGGCTGCGCGACTTCCGCTATAAGCCGGAGCAGGTCACCGTGGTTAACGATAACGGCAAGCTGGATATTCGCCTTGAAGGTCCGTGGCGGGAAGTGATCATGTGGGAAGTGCCGCTTCTGGCGGTCATCAGCGAACTGGCTCACCGCTACCGTTCACCGGAAACGGGCGTCGCGCAGGCGGTTGCCGCGCTGGAAAATAAACTCGCTGACTTCTCCACGCTGACCGCAGGGCTGGACATGTCCCGCTTCCGCCTGATGGACTTTGGCACCCGTCGCCGCTTCTCGCGCGACGTTCAGGAGGCCATCGTTAAACGACTGCAGCAGGAGCCGTGGTTCGTGGGCACCAGTAACTACGATCTGGCCCGCCGCCTCGGCCTGACGCCAATGGGCACCCAGGCGCACGAGTGGTTCCAGGCGCATCAGCAGATCAGCCCCGATCTGGCCAACAGCCAGCGCGCGGCGCTGGCCGCATGGCTTAATGAGTACCCGAACCAACTCGGGATCGCCCTTACGGACTGTATTACGATGGATGCCTTCCTGCGCGACTTTGGTCCTGAGTTCGCGGAACGTTACCAGGGGTTACGCCACGACTCCGGGGATCCGGTTGAGTGGGGCGAGAAGGCGATTGCCCATTACGAGAAGCTCGGCATCGACCCGATGAGCAAGGTGCTGGTCTTCTCGGACAATCTCGACCTGGCGAAAGCGGTCGACCTCTATCGCCATTTCAACAGCCGGGTGAACCTGAGCTTCGGGATTGGTACCCGTTTGACCTGCGATATTCCACAGGTGAAACCACTGAACATCGTGATAAAGCTGGTGGAATGTAACGGCAAGCCGGTAGCAAAACTCTCCGACAGCCCGGGCAAAACCATCTGCCATGACAAAGCGTTTGTCCGCGCGCTGCGCAAAGCGTTCGATCTCCCGCAGATTAAAAAAGCCAGTTAAGCGCTTACGGGAGCCTTGATGGCTCCCCTCTTCTTATTAATTTCTCAATTCTTCTCTTTTGACTGCGAAATTTACTTGTCTGATGGCGGATGGCAGGTAACATAGATATCCCCCATAAGGGTGGACAAGTGTTTATTTTTTCCGACTATTAACAGAGAGAATATTATGAGCGTTGTGCCTGTAGCCGACGTACTCCAGGGCCGTGTCGCCGTTGACCAACAAGTCACCGTGCGCGGATGGGTGCGTACCCGCCGAGATTCTAAAGCTGGCATCTCCTTCCTCGCCGTCTATGACGGTTCCTGCTTTGATCCTGTACAGGCCGTCATTAATAATTCTCTGCCCAATTACAATGATGACGTTCTGCACCTGACGACGGGCTGTTCCGTTATTGTCACCGGCGTGGTCGTGGCATCCCCGGGCCAGGGCCAGAGTTTCGAAATTCAGGCCACAGCCGTTGAAGTCACCGGCTGGGTTGAAGATCCGGACACCTACCCGATGGCGGCAAAACGTCACAGCATCGAATATCTGCGTGAAGTTGCCCACCTGCGTCCGCGTACCAACCTGATTGGTGCGGTGGCGCGCGTGCGTCACACGCTGGCGCAGGCGCTGCATCGTTTCTTCGATGAGCAGGGTTACTTCTGGGTGTCTACTCCGCTTATCACCGCGTCCGATACGGAAGGTGCGGGTGAGATGTTCCGCGTTTCCACGCTGGACATGGAAAACCTGCCGCGCACGCCGGAAGGTAAAGTGGACTACGACAAAGACTTCTTTGGTAAAGAAGCCTTCCTGACCGTATCCGGCCAGCTCAACGGCGAAACGTACGCCTGCGCGCTGTCTAAGATCTACACCTTTGGCCCAACCTTCCGCGCCGAAAACTCCAACACCAGCCGTCATCTGGCGGAATTCTGGATGCTGGAACCTGAAGTGGCGTTTGCCGACCTCGACGACGTTGCGGGTCTGGCGGAAGCGATGCTGAAGTATGTCTTCAAAGCGGTGCTGGAAGAGCGTCCTGACGACATGAAATTCTTCGCCGAGCGTGTCGATAACGAAGCGATTGCACGTCTGGAGCGCTTTGTGTCCTCTGACTTTGCCCAGGTGGACTATACCGATGCGGTAGCTATCCTCGAGAAATGCGGTGAGAAGTTTGAGAACCCGGTTTACTGGGGCGTGGATCTCTCTTCCGAGCATGAGCGTTACCTGGCTGAGAAGCACTTCAAAGCGCCGGTTGTCGTGAAAAACTACCCGAAAGACATTAAGGCCTTCTATATGCGCCTTAACGAAGACGGTAAAACCGTGGCAGCGATGGACGTCCTGGCGCCGGGCATCGGTGAAATCATCGGGGGTTCTCAGCGTGAAGAGCGTCTTGACGTGCTGGACGCACGTATGGAAGAGATGGGGCTCAACCCTGCCGACTACAGCTGGTACCGCGATCTGCGTCGTTACGGTACCGTGCCGCACGCCGGTTTTGGTCTGGGCTTCGAGCGTTTGATCGCCTACGTGACCGGTGTCCAGAACGTACGCGACGTGATTCCTTTCCCACGTACGCCACGTAACGCCAGCTTCTAATCGTTAAAACACCAAAATGGCCAGCACATGCTGGCCATTATTTTATTCTGTATTGTCAGTTTTCGTCAGCGTAAAGTCAGCGTCTTTAAACCATCACCCCGTCACAACCACTACCTGTTACGTTTTGTTTCCGCGAAATATCCAGAGACAAAAAATAAACCCTATTCTTATTGCGATTATTACATCCTCAAGCGATAGCACAAATTTCAACCACTTTTACAGCCATCCAGAAGTCTTTTCGGGGTCATAAGAAAAACAGAGTCGTTTACTGTCTGTTTATACGAATCGCCTTTATCTCAATTAATCATAAGCAATTCATATATATAGAATAGATCCTGGCGTTTAATTCGCCAGGTCGTTCTGAAGTTTGAGGTGCTTCACAAAGTTCCCAAAAATACACATTTAGTTACACATATTTTCTTTATGTTACTTAATCTTGAGAATTGTAGCACTTTCAGGCTAGCGAAACGCTTCGCCGAATGGAAAGATGCCTGTCAGATACATAAAGACACCAAACTCTCATCAATAGTTCCGGAAATATTTATTGACAGAATTTATTGACGGCAGTGGCGAGTGTCATAAAAAAACCAATGAGGGTAATAAATAATGATGAAGCGCAATATTCTGGCAGTGGTAATCCCTGCCCTGCTGGTAGCCGGTGCAGCGAACGCTGCAGAAATCTATAACAAGAACGGCAACAAACTGGACTTCTACGGGAAAGTTAACGCCGAGCACGATTTCGTGACCTCCGGTGATAACACCAACAATAACGACGCGACCTACGCGCAGATCGGTTTCAAAGGCGAAACCCAGATCAACGACCAGCTGACCGGTTATGGCCAGTGGGAATACCGTTTCGCGGCTAACCAGGCCGAAGGCGGCGCACAGACTAACAAAAACCGTCTGGCATTTGCTGGCCTGAAAGCGGGCGAGGCTGGCAGCATCGACTACGGTCGTAACTACGGTATCGTTTACGACGTAGAATCTTACACCGATATGGCGCCATCCTTCTCCGGTATGACCTGGGGCGGCAACTACGTTGATAACTTTATGACCAGCCGCAGCACCGGCCTGCTGACCTACCGTAACAGCAACTTCTTCGGTCTGGTGGACGGCCTGAGCATGGGCGTTCAGTACCAGGGCAAAAACGACCGCTCTGACGTTAAAACCTCTAACGGTGACGGCGTAGGCTACTCCCTGGGCTACGATTTCGGCGAAGGCTTCGGTGCAATCGCATCTTACAGCAACGCAAACCGTACTCTGAATCAGAAAGCTGATGGTCAGGGTGATAAAGCTGAAGCATGGGGTGTTGGTCTGAAATACGACGCTAACAACCTGTACCTGGCAACCACCTATGCTGAAACGCGTAACACCACCCGTACCGGTTCTAGCGGTGATGCTGGTTTTGCTAACAAAACGCAGAACTTCGAAGTGGTTGCTCAGTACCAGTTCGACTTCGGCCTGCGTCCAGCGATCTCCTACGTGCAGACCAAAGGTAAAGACCTGGCTGCCGTCGGCGGCTTCAGCGGTGGCGATGCAGATCTGGCTAAATTCATCCAGGTTGGTACCACTTACTACTTCAACAAGAACTTCAACGTGTGGGCTGACTACTACATCAACCTGCTGGACAAAGACACCGACTACGCGAAAGCCGTTGGCGGTCTGAACGGCAACGACGATATGGCTGCTGTGGGCGTAACCTACCAGTTCTAATCAGTAGACCACGTTGTTATATGCTTAATGAACAGGGCTTCGGCCCTGTTTTTTTATGCGCGACAGAAAATAATGGCGACTTTTGAAAAGCCGCACGCTTTTCGTCGCAAACGGTTGGCATTTTGTAAATCTACCGTTAACCTGATAGCGGATTTCACTTCTGTAATCACAATGGAACTTCGTCATGTTTGAGAACATTACCGCCGCTCCTGCCGACCCGATCCTGGGCCTGGCCGATCTGTTTCGTGCCGACGACCGCCCTGGCAAAATCAACCTGGGTATTGGTGTATATAAAGATGAAACCGGCAAAACTCCGGTACTGACCAGCGTTAAGAAAGCTGAGCAGTATCTGCTGGAAAACGAAACCACCAAAAACTACCTCGGTATTGATGGTATTCCTGAATTTGGTCGCTGCACCCAGGAGCTGCTGTTCGGTAAAGGCAGCGCAATTGTGAATGACAAACGTGCGCGTACAGCACAGACCCCAGGCGGTACCGGTGCGCTGCGCGTGGCGGCGGATTTCCTGGCGAAAAACACCTCTGTTAAGCGTGTCTGGGTAAGCAACCCAAGCTGGCCGAACCACAAGAGCGTGTTCAACTCTGCGGGTCTGGACGTGCGTGAATATGCCTACTACGACGCGGCAAACCACTCCCTCGACTTTGACGGCCTGCTGGCGAGCCTGAGCGAAGCGCAGGCAGGTGACGTGGTGCTGTTCCACGGCTGCTGCCACAACCCAACCGGTATCGATCCTACGCTTGAGCAGTGGGAACACCTGGCGAAGCTGTCCGTAGAAAAAGGCTGGCTGCCGCTGTTCGACTTCGCCTACCAGGGCTTCGCCCGCGGTCTGGAAGAAGATGCCGAAGGCCTGCGCGCGTTCGCAGCCGTGCATCAGGAACTGATCGTTGCCAGCTCCTATTCCAAGAACTTCGGTCTGTACAACGAGCGTGTAGGTGCCTGTACGCTGGTTGCCGCTAGCGAAGAGACCGTCGATCGCGCGTTCAGCCAGATGAAATCGGTTATCCGCGCGAACTACTCTAACCCACCGGCACACGGTGCGTCTGTTGTTGCTACTATCCTGAGCAACGATGCGCTGCGCGCGATCTGGGAACAAGAGCTGAACGATATGCGTCAGCGTATTCAGCGCATGCGCCTGCTGTTTGTGAACACCCTGGCTGAGAAAGGGGCGAACCGCGACTTCAGCTTTATCATCAAACAGAACGGTATGTTCTCTTTCAGCGGCCTGACCAAAGAGCAGGTACTGCGTCTGCGCGAAGAGTTTGGCGTGTACGCCGTGGCGTCTGGTCGCGTGAACGTGGCAGGCATGACGCCTGACAATATGGCGCCACTGTGCGAAGCGATTGTCGCCGTACTGTAATTTGCGCTCATAAAAAAGCCTGCATTATGCAGGCTTTTTTTATTCTGGTTACCAGACAGGCATTTCATCCTGAAGGAACGGATTATGGAGCCGTTCATAGCCCAGCGTCGACATCGGACCGTGACCAGGAATAAACGTCACGTCATCACCCAGCGGCAATAACTTCTGTTTAATCGACTGAATCAGCTGCCCGTGATCGCCGCGCGGGAAATCGCTGCGTCCTACGCCACCTTTGAAGATCACATCGCCGGAAATCAGCAGACGGGACTGGTCATCAAAGAAGACGATATGGCCTGGCGTATGCCCAGGACAATGCAACACCTGTAAAGTCACATTCCCTACGTTAACGCGCTCTCCCTCGTTCAGCCAGCGATCGGGCGTCAGGGGCTGACACTCATCGAGGCCAAACATGCGGCTTTGGGCGGGTAACCCCTGCAGCCAGAACTCATCTTCTTTTTCCGGGCCGATAATTGGCACACCGTAATGTTTAGCCAGCTCAGCCGCCGCACCCACATGGTCAAGATGACCATGCGTCAGTAAAATCTGCATCAGCGTCACGCCGCTGTCGGCGACTTCCTGCTTGATTTTCTCAGCGTCACCGCCGGGATCGACAAGCGCGGCCAGTTTAGTCTGTTCGCACCAGATGAGTGAACAATTCTGGGAGAACGCGGTAACCGGAATAATACGATAGTTCATACTGCTCCTGTGTTTCGTTATTACCAGTGCCGAACCGGACCGGTATCAATATGCACAAAGTTGCTGCTGGGGTAATATCCTACACCACCTGCGCGCATAGATAACGCGGCTTTGCGAATATTGGCTAACGAAACGCCTTCAATATGGAAATCCATTGCCTGCCCCTTCGTGTGATAGCTTTTTTTCGCTACCCCGCGGCTGTGGGCGCGCAGTTCATTATTGGTATCAATCGAGCGATAGCCAGAAATGAGCTGCACCGGCTTGCTGGTACCCAGCAGGCCCTGAAGGCGGAAAAGCTGATCAAACAGTCCTGGGTCGATGGCTTTTATTTTATTCGCGCGGAAATCACGGAAAAAATGGTTAAGTCTTGCTAATTCATCCTGAATATAGCCTCTGCCATCGAAAAACTCCGCTTTTAGCGACTCACCGGTATGCAGGTTGTTGAGCGTTAAAACGCGCGGACGAGGTGTCGAGAGGGTGGCAAATGCTGGCGTCGGCAAGATGGCCGCTGCGCCAAGCGCAACACCACCTAACGCCAGCAGTTTGCGGCGATTAGCGTCAAATTTGTCCATGATAATCAGGTCTACAGGTAAAAGAAATCGTAATATGCTTAGCGCACGAAGGGCACCTTAACTGGCAAAACCGGGTACGTCAAGGCGCCCAACCCCAGTGAATACGCGGCTTGCAGCGATATAGCCTCTTATTCACCCTAACTTACGACAATCATTTTTCCCGAACTGCTTCATTTACCTGATTAATTGTTCCGCTTTTGGCAAAATTTGTGCGCCGGATCGCGCGGTGAGATCATAATTGTAAATATCTGTACGATACTGGGTACGCCCGTCTTCACCCACAAACGCCGTCAGATAGTAAAGATTGACCGGAATATTGTGGCGAATATTAACGTAACGCGTATCCCCCTGCTTCAGGGCATCCGAGATGCGCGTATCGTTCCAGCCCGCATCCTGCAACAGCATATTGGCCAGCTCCGAGGCTTTGTTCACGCGCACGCAGCCAGAGCTCAGCGCGCGCGTATCTTTCTGGAACAGGTTGTGGTTCGGCGTATCGTGCAGATAGATAGCATCTGAACTCGGCATATTGAATTTGTAGCGCCCTAAAGAGTTATGCGCCCCGGGAGCCTGCTGAAAGCGGAACGGCAGATTCGACGCCGTTATCGTTGACCAGTCGACCATATAAGGATCGATGGCCTCTTTGCTGTTCCAGCCGCGCATCACCGTATAGCCATGACGCTCCAGGTATCCCGGATCGTTCCAGACCTTCGGCAGAATATCTTTTCGCGCCAGCGTCGGCGGCACGTTCCACGGCGGATTAACCACCACGTTATTCAGCGCGCTGCTCATCATCGGCGTTTTACGATCCGGACGCCCGACAATCACCCGCGACGCCAGCTTTTCGCTACCGTCCTGATAATAGACCAGCGAGTATGCCGGAATGTTGACCATAATCCCGGTCGAGAGCGTTCCCGGCAGCAGGCGCAGACGCTGGATATTGAGCGCCAGCACCCCTGCCCGCTGCGCAGGGGATACGTTCAGCCAGTCACGCGTCGTCTGTCCAATAACGCCATCGGCTCCCAGCCCCTGAGCGGCCTGGAATTGTTTAACAGCCGCAACCAGCTCGCGATCGTATGCCGCGGGTTTATTGCCGACGGCAATCGCTTTTTTCTCTTTCACGGGAGCTGACGGACTCACCACCGCGTTTTGCGGATCGTCGCCGGGTAAGGCGATATGTGGCCCACCATCAAGAAGACCGGAGCGCGTCAGGATCTCGCGCAGGGCTGGCACGTCGCTGCTCCACTGTCCAGGACGCAGCGTCGCGGTGCCGCGCATTTGCGGCCACGGACGCGAGTCGCCCACCAGCGCGAGGAGCGACTGGTGCAGGGTGGCATAGTGTGGATGCGCCGGTGCGAGGCTGGCAATAAAGCGCGGCAAATCGCCATTGTCCAGGGCTAACTGCCACTGGTTAATTACCGACAGCGCGGGGGTCGCCAGCTTGTAGGGTTTATCGCTGTAAAGCCAGCGGTTGCCATTGACCGGAATGCCCGCCACGAACTGCAGATAGCCCATCATGGCATCGGAAAGCACCACGTCCCGCGCCTGCCCGGTAACGGCAGGATCGGTTAACAGCTCGACCCACTTTGTAAACTGCGGCTGAAACCCTGCAATCGCGACCTCCGCCAGCTGCTGCTGGAAGGCGCGCACGGCATCGCGGTTTTCCCACATCGGTTTCATATCGCGGGCAGCATAAAGGAGCGTGAGCTGATTGAGATAGACAGGCGCGTAGCCTGACGGCAGCCCCGACTGCAGCTGCTGGCTGAGCGATTCAGCGTCGATGCCTTCAGGCAGCGGCTTAATACCGGCCATAATAGCCGTCGCCGGAGACTGCTCCAGCGGCTGTGACAACGACGTTGGCTGCGCGCCTGTCGTTGCCGAACTGTCAGTCGGCACAATTTCAGGCTCGTCGGCCTGGGCGGTTAACAGTGGAGCAAACATCACTGCCAGGCATAAACTCAGCGCAGACAGCTGACGACCACATTCTTTCTTAAGCAACATCCCTTGCCCCCTGTTTTCACGACATGCCCATCACGTTGGGGCTTTCTTTCATTATAGGTAGACGGCTAAGCTGTTGCCTTACCTTATGTAAAGAAGTTTAAAGATAACGCAGCCCTAAGCACAAGTTAAGTTTAAAAAAAAAGCGGCGCCAGGGCGCCGCTTCGAGTCAGAAGACGCTTCAGGAAGCGTCCGCCGTGGTTTCCGGCAATGACTCAGGCGGCTGCGGCGCAAAGCCACGCAGCCCGACAACGTGCACGTGTTCGCTGTTCTGGAACACTTTACGCACCAGCTTGTAGGTCGTGCCCTTCTCGGGGCTGATGTTTTCCGGCGCAGCGATAATGAGCTGCATATCCAGTCGTTCGCACAGCTCGAACAGCGTGGCAATGGAGCGGGCGTCAAGACGCGCCGCTTCATCCAGGAACAGCAGTCGGCATGGGGAGATGTCTTTTCCGCGCAGGCGTCGCGCTTCATCTTCCCAGCTCTGTACCACCATCACCAGAATGGACATCCCGGTACCAATCGCTTCACCGGTAGAGAGCGCTCCGGATTCCGCGCGCAGCCAGCCGTCAGAGCCACGGTTTACCTCAACTTCCATTTCCAGGTAGTTACGGTAGTCCAGCAGCTCTTCTCCGATGGTTTGCGGCGTGCGCTGTCCCATATCAATCTGCGGGTTCAGGCGCTGGTACAGCTTCGCCAGCGCTTCGGAGAAGGTCAGACGGTTGCTGTTGAACAGATCCTGGTGCTGCTCGTGCTGCTCGGAGAGCACGTCGAGCAGCGTCGCGTGGGCTTCACGCACGTTGACGTTAAGGCGCACGCTGTTCACCTGGCCAAACGACACGCTCTGCAGCCCCTGGTTCAGCTGGCGGATACGGTTTTGCTCGCGCTGAATGGTTTTGCGAATGATGTTCGCCACGCTGCGGGAGCTGATCGCCAGCTTCTGCTCGCGGGAGGTCAGCTCTTCCGTCAGACGCCCCAGCTCGATTTCCATCTGTTCGATGGCTTCAACCGGATCGTCGGTACGGATAATGTCCTGACGAATACGCTCGCGCAGGTGCTGGTAAACCGCCACGAAGAACTGGATTTTACGTTCAGGACGTTTCGGATCTTCGGACATGCGCAGGACATCGCGAAGGTGTTCGTTATCCGCCACCGCCAGACGCAGGGAACCCAACGCCTTATCCGACATGGAGCGCAGCTCATCGGCGGAGAGATACGCCAGCTCGCGACGGTGCAGGCGACGCTCAACGTTGTTGTCTTTCACCATGCGCATCACCGCGCACCAGCCCGCCTTCGCCGTCACAACCTGCTCGCGCATCTCAAAGTAGTCGCGCTCCAGCTTGCGCAGGCGACGGGTCAGGTTATCCATTTCCGCTTCGCAGAAGGTCAGCGCTTTTTCGAGCTGATTGCGACGCGCGCGGTTATTGCTGAGCTGTGAATGCAGCTCGTCACGACGGATACGCGCGCGCTCTTCCGCCCCGCTATCGGCGCGAACGCCAATGTCCTGAAGCTCTTTCTGCAGGTCGTTTAACAGCTCTTTCTTGGTGTCGAAGGAGCTTTTCAGCGAGGCCAGCACCTGGTTGTACTGGTTCAGCTGAGCGGAGTGGCTGCGCATTGCTTCGCGGGCGCGGGTACGTTCCGCCTCCGCCTGCTCAAGGCGCTGACGCAGCTTTTCGTTCAGGTCGCTGTTACCGCTCAGCATTTCAGCCGAATCGGAGTAGCCAAAGTGGGCGCGACGCTGCACCACCTCCGTCAGGGCAAACGCCTGCTGACGCGCTTCGCGTTGCACCTGCTGCGACCAGGCATAATCTTCTTTTAACTGCTCGAACTGTTCCGGATCGCTCTGCAGGACAGAGACGACGGGCTCCAGCTTCGCCAGCTGATTGCCGTGCTGCTGGACGAAGCGTGCGGCTTCCTGCGCTTCATCCAGACGCTCCTGGATCTCATCCACGCGATCGGCCAGCGTGTCATCCGCCAGCAGATTCAGGCGCGGCAGGATGCGGTTAAGGGCAGCGACGCCCTCTTTCGCCTGTTCAAACTGAACGCGACTCTGCTGGTTATCACTTTCATGGCTGGCAATGGCCCGCTCCAGCTCGCCACGGCGGGTGTTGAGCTTGCGGATTTCGGCCTCCGGATCTGCTTCAAACGCTACGGCGAGATGGCTGCCGATAAAGCGGCTGAACGCCTGGTGCAGGCGCTGTGTTTTCTGCACGTCAAACGACAGGGTCGCAAAACGTTCAGATAGCGTTTCACGCTCGGCGTGCAGGCTTTCGATGCGGCTTTCGCGCGCGGCGCGGCCAAACAGCGGCAGTTCCGGGAAGCGGGAGTAACGCCACTGGCGGTCGGCGATCTTCACCACCACCGCTTTTTCCAGCTCGTCGACGCTGAATACGCTGTCATCGAACGACTGCGGATCCCCTTCGATCAGGTAGAGATCTTCCGGGCAATCTTCCAGACCAGCTAGCTGCTCTGAAATCAGCGACAGATCCGGGACCACAATCGCGTTACGGGATGGACCGTACAGCGCGGAGAAGTACGGGGCATCGTCGAGGCCAACATCGTCATAAATCTCGGACAGCAGCACGCCGCCGAAACGCTCGGCCAGCGCATTCAGGCGCGGATCTTCTGACCCGCCCGGCTGGCTTAAGCGCTCAATTTCGTCGTCGACGTCGCGCTTGCGGGCGCCCACCTCGTCACGCTCAACGATGGCTTCGCGCTCGCGCTCCAGCAGCTGCTGAAGGTATTCGGTCACTTCCTGACTGGATTCGAACTGCTCGCCGCACTGTTCACCAAGCTGGTTCAGGCTGCTCTGCGCTGCCAGCCAGACCGGCGCACGCTCCAGGAGCCTCTTTGAACGAGCCTGAATCTGCTCCAGCTCCTGACGCAGCGTCATGCGCTGTTCGCTGGCGTTTGATACGGTATCGGACAGGGCCGCAATACGCGCTTCCAGCTCCTGATGCAGGGCCTCGAGCTCGTCGAAATCGTAATGTTTTCCCTGGCGCTTGCAGAATTCCGCCAGCAGACGCTCGGCTTCCTGCTGCTCGCGCAGGCGCTGCTCCAGCTCGTTCAGACGCATGCGCAGCGGCTGAACCTGTTCGGCCAGATGGCGCTGGTTAACGCCGTCGCGCAGCAGTTCACGGGCAACGTCCCAGGCTTCGTTACGCGCCAGCGGGCCGTTAATCGCTACCACCAGCTGATACGCCTGCTCAAACTGGCTGTGCGCCGTTTGCGCAACGCTCATTTTCTGTTCGAGGGAAAGCAGTTTCTCGGTCGCTTCCTGCTCTTTGGCCTGGAAGGTGTCCAGCCACTCGTCGGCGCTTTCCGGCGTCAGGTCAGGCAGATGGCACAGCTCTTTCGCGCGCTGTAACGCCTGCAGCGCCTGGTTATACTGAATCGCTCGCGTCTGCTGCACGTCCAGCGCCTGCTGGTAATCGGCAAGCTGGCTTTTCAGCTCATCCACTTCCAGCTCGGCCGCTTCGGCGCGGGCTTCGTTCTCTTCCTGCATCTCGGCGGCTTCGGCCACCACTTCATTCTGCTCTTCGAGACGAATTTGCAGCTCGTCGAGGTCCGCTTCATAGCGCTCGATTTTTTCCTGCTGACGCAGCGCGGTCTGCACCAGGTTCAGGTGATCGCTGGCTGCCTGGTAGTCGGCTTCCAGATCGCCCTCGGCACCGTTGTGCTCGCCCAGCTCGCGCGCCATTTCGACGTGCTTGTACTGCTCTGCCACCAGCTGTTTGCGGGAGGTAAACAGCTCGCGACGGTATTCTAATGCCTGATCGAGATGCACGCGGCGCTCGTTGGCGTGGCGCATGTAGTCTGCGGCCACGTAGTTGGTGGCTTCGCTGATCAGGTGTTTAAACAGGTCTCGGTCCGACTGGGTCACGCGGATCGCTTCCAGCGTCATGCGGTTTTCACGCAGCGCCGCTTCCATATCCTGGAAGGCCTTACGCACGCCGCTGTTTTCCGGCAGCAGGTAGTCGCGCAGGGAGCGGGTAATGGCGCTGGAGATCCCGCCGTACAGGGACGCTTCGATCAGGCGGTAGTATTTGCTACGGTCTGATGCACTGCGCAGACGACGCGCCACCACGCCCAGATCGAACATCAGCGAGTGATAGTCGGTAATCGAGTTAAACTGCTTGAACTGCACGCCTTCGATCGCTTCAAGCTTATCTTTCAGCTCCTGCAGCGTCAGCACGCGCGCCTGACGTTCGTTCAGGGTTTCCGTCAGCAGCGCCGTCGGCTGCACGGACGTTGGCAGCCCCTGAATGGCAAACGGTTTGATATCCACTTTACGGTCGCGACCGGCAACCTGCTGCAGGCGTACGCCTACTACCACGCGCTGATGACGGGAGTTAATGACGTCCAGAACCGAATAACAGACGCCCGCTTTCAGCTTACCGTGCAGGCCCTTATCGCGAGAGCCGCTTGTCGCGCCCGCTTCGGTGGTGTTACGGAAGTGAAGCAGCGTCAGGTCGGGGATCAGCGCCGTGACAAACGCCGCCATGGTGGTGGATTTACCCGCACCGTTACCGCCGGAGAGGGTTGTCACCAGCTCGTCCAGATCGAACGTTCGGGCGAAGAAGCCGTTCCAGTTAATCAGCGTCAGTGAGCGAAATTTACCGCGTTCAATCATTACTCTTCCTCCCCGCTATCCGGCAGATTCTCTTCATGCTCATCATTGAGCTGCAAATGGTTTTCCACCGGCATCGCTTCACCGTCGCGGATCATGCGAAGCTGCGCTTCACGCGCGTCATCGCCCGCACGCACGTCGGCGCCGAAGCGGAAGACAGATTCCGTGATGCGGAATTTGCTGCTGTCGTGGCCCATAAACCAGACCATCCCCAGGCGACGCAGGCGGTTCAGGGAAGAGCGCACCTTTTCCTGTAATTTCTGACGGTCAAGATCCGAGCCCGTGGAGCGGTTGTTCACCAGCTTGAGCAGCTTGCTCTCATCCGCCAGCGTCAGCAGCTCGTCGTAAAGTTCCTGCTGGGTGAAGATGCCTTCATTCGCCAGACGTTCCGGGCTGAGGTAGAGGTAGCAAAGAATTTTGCCGACCATCATATCCAGCTCGGAGAGCACGGAACGCGGGATCAGCGTCGTGGAACGCGGGCGCAGGTAGAAAAAGCCTTCCGGCGCGCGGATCAGCTCCACGTTGTAGCGGGCGTAAAACTCTTCCAGGTACTCCTGGAAGTCCATCAAAAAGGCGTGATTATCCAGCTCGTCTAAGCCAATGTGACGACCGGCACGCAGCTGGCTGTCCAGCGCCGGAAATAACGGATTCGCCAGCGCCTGTGCCAGCTTAACCGGCATCACTTGTTCAATATTTGTCAATGACATGCGCCTGTACCTTGGCTCCGTAATCGTTAATTGGCTGCCACTTCGGCGGCAGTCCGGTGAAATCTGCTTGCGCGACGCCCAGGCGTACCGCCTGGTCTACCACGATGCGGGCAACGTCGAAGTGGCGCGCGCGCGGATATTGCGCCAGATAGTCGCGCACCACGAGCCCAAGATCCAGCGGTGCTTGTCTGGTTTTGTAGACCGCGAGCTGTTCTTCGATCATCGCCGCAAGCTGCTCGCGAATTTCGTTAAATTCTTCATATTCCAGATCCGGCGGCAGTTCACCGGTCACCTCTTCATCGCGCAGCGCCATCTCTTCGTCGCGCATATCCAGCAGACGATCGGCGTTGGCGTAGGTCAGCGCCCATGGCGCATCGAAATAGGTTTGAACCGACTGGCGCAGGCGCTGGGCAAACACGCGGTTTTTATCCATATCGATCGCGGTACGGATAAATTTATGCACGTGTCGGTCGTAGCCGATCCACAGGTCGATCGACTGCTGGCCCCAGCTGATGATGCGGTCGAGCTTGCTCTGCAGATCGAACACCAGGCGGTCGATAAAATGCAGATCGTCATGCGCCAGCGTCGCGTCCTGGATGCGCAGCAGGTTGGCCTGCAGCTTGTCTCCTGCGGCTTCCAGCGTATCCTGGAGCTCACGCAGCGTGCCGGAGGTTTCTGACAGCAGAAGTTCACAGCTGGAGATGGCCGCTCGCCAGTCTTTGTTCAGCAGCTGGGCGATATCGTCTTTCACCTGCTGCTGCTGTTCGTCCATCAGGCGCTGGGTGAGATCGATGCTGTCGAAGATTTCCGCCACCGAGTATTTCAGCGGGGCATAGACGTTACGGTGCCAGTGGAATTCGTCACCGTTTTCATCCGCCGCGTCGGCGGCGCGCTTAAGCTCACCCGCCACGATCGACAGCTGCATGGAAAGGCGCAGCGTGGAAAATTCACGCTGGCGAATATAGTAATCGGTGATGCCGATGCCCAGCGGCGTCAGGCGATAGATGGCGTTTCCTTCCGCCTGCTCGCTGGTAAAGCGGTTCAGCAGACGTTGACGCACCATATCGTTGATCGCGTTGTTGGCACGCACGCTAATGGTTTCGCTGGTTTGCTCAAACGCATCACTGACGTGGCGGAACGCATCCACCAGTTCACCCTCGCTCATTTCACCATCCAGCCGTTCGCCGTTCAGCGTGGCAACCGCCAGCAGGAAAGAGAGTCTGTCGACCGGCAGCGAGATGGAGAAATCGTTTTTCCTGGCCCAGGCAACCAGTTCGGGGACTGTCTGGGAAAATTCACTCATAGGTTATCCTTGCATCTGCGGCTTGTGCGCGGTGACGTGAATATAGCGGCCAAGGCGGATAAAAGGCTCCTGACGGCAATACCGCGTTTCTAATTCTGTTAAGGTGTCAAAACAGTCACGCTGTTTGTGTTTTTCACGCAGATAATCATGAAACACCCTGACGCCCGTTTTCCCGACAATCTGCCAGCCAATTGCTTCCAGCCAGCCGTAAACCTGCTGCGGATCGCGCGGATAGTCCGGGGAAAGCGTGCGCTTTTTCTTTTTGGGCATCCCGACCTGAACATAGTCGAAGTTTCCCGCAACCATGTTGTGCATCAGGAAACCGTTAGCATTGTAGAACATCAGCGACAGCGTGCCGCCCGGGCGAAGCATCGACCACAGGGTTTGTAACACGCTTTGCGGATCGGCAACCCACTCCAGCACCGCATGAAACAATATCAGATCAACCTGGGTTTCCAAATGCTGGGCGATGTCCTGAGCGGCGCATTGTATAAAATGCATGTTGTCGCTCACACCTTTCTCTTCTGCAGCACGCGTCGCGCGGGCAACCATTTCAGCCGAAAGATCGCAAAGCGTGACGTGATGACCGCGCTCGGCCATTTTTATCGCCGTCTGCCCTTCACCGCCACCGGCATCCAGCACGCGCAACGTCTGGCCGCCAAAGGTGGCCAGAATGGTGTCCAGATCCTGCCAGAGGATCGTCTGACGAAGCTGCCCTTTCGTAGTGCCATAAATGTTGCGCGAAAACTTTTCCGCGATGTCATCAAAATTGCGATCCCGCATTGGGAGAGTTCCACTCGCTAACTGCAAAACCGCTATTTTGTCACACCCGCGCGGAGAATGAACCTCTCTGGTGTAATATCACGGGTAATCACCTGCTATATGGTCAAAAAAGGAACCAAAAAGGATGCTTTTTACCCTTAAGAAATACATTGGAGGGATGATGCTTCCCCTTCCGCTGCTGCTCATCATCATCGCGCTGGGGCTGGTGCTGGTGTGGTTCAGCCGCTTTCAGAGAGGTGGCAAAACGCTTATCACGCTCGGCTGGCTTATGCTGCTGCTGTTGAGCCTGCAACCGGTCGCGGATGGCCTGTTACGCCCCATCGAAAATAAGTACCCGACATGGCAGGGAAATCAGAAAGTGGCATACATCGTGGTGCTGGGCGGCGGATATACCTGGGACCCTGACTGGGCCCCCAGTTCGAACCTGATCAACAACAGCCTGCCGCGGCTAAACGAAGGGATTCGCCTGTGGCTGGCGAACCCGGGATCAAAAATGATCTTCACCGGCGCGGCGGCCAAAACGAACCCGGTGAGTACGGCTGAAGCGGGCGCCAGGGTCGCGGAATCCCTCGGGGTTCCGCGTTCCTCAATCATCACGCTGGACAGCCCAAAAGATACCGAAGAAGAGGCGGCCGCAGTGAAGCAGGCGATTGGCGATGTTCCATTCTTGCTGGTCACCTCCGCCTCGCACCTGCCGCGCGCGATGATTTTCTTTGAAAAGCAGGGCCTGCACCCGCTCCCCGCACCGGCAAACCAGATGGCCATCGACGCGCCGCTTAACCCGTGGGAGCGGGCGATCCCCTCCCCGGCGTGGCTGATGCATAGCGATCGCGTCGGCTACGAGACGCTCGGACGCCTCTGGCAGTGGCTCAAAGGCTCGTCAGGCGAGCCAGGGCAGGAGTGATTTTGCTGCCAGGTCGAAGTTTGCGCGATTAAAACGTCCGGTGTTCACCAGCTGCGCGACTTCGTCCCAGAGCAGGTAAAGCCAGCGCCGCCAGAGAAACGCTTCTGCAACGGGGGCGCGTTGAAGGTAATGCCACAGCAGCCCCTCCGCCGCCCCGCTGTCGCTGAGCCTGAACAGCTCATATTCGCGCGGAGCCCAAAGCATGATGCCCGGCCCTAGCATTGCCAGAAGCTGATCGCTGCGGGAGTCTTTGAGCATGCTGCGCAGGGTGAAATTACCGTGGATCAGCACGCAGTTGTCATTAAAACCCTCGAACAGCGCCGGCAAGCACTCGCGGGTGCGAAACAGAATGCGTTTGTCCTGCATGGTCAAACCGGTATTGTTGAACTGGTTTAGCGTTCCCCACAGGACCTCAACCCGCTGGCGATACCACAGCGGCCACAGGTTTTCCTGGGTGCTGTCGACCGGACCGACAAGCCCACGGCTATCCTGACGGTGCCAGGCCAGCAGGGCCTCGACAATCTGATCTTTCAGCTGCTCCCAGCGTTCCGGCGTGCGCGCGGGCGCTTCAACGGGCACGCCGCGTAAGCGCTCAATCAGCAGCACGTCCGGACCGGGGTGTTCCTCGTGGGTCATCACGCCGTACACCGTCGGCATCCGGACGGTCCCCTCCCTCGCCAGCATCGACATTTTCCACGCTAGCTGCCTGGCAACGTCAGGTGAGGTGAAGCTTCTGGCCATCAGCGGCATCGGGTTGCCCTGACTGTCATATAACGACCAAAGCGCGGTATCGGCCTTTTCACTCACGCATTCGACCCGGCTTAATTTCTCACCCAGCAGATGGCTAAGTTCGGCACGCAACTGTTCCATATGAGATTACCCCCATTAAGACTACTGCTTTTATAATGAGCGTCCTGAAGGAAGATGTCACCCGGAAGCGATCAATTCGGGAAAAGAAAGGAGAAGGAGACAGAGAACATCCCTCCGACAGGAGGGATGCAGGCGGTATTAGCGCAGCTCGGCGCGGACGCGCTCAAGATCTTCCGGCGTATCAACACCCGTTCCAGGGACTTCGCTGGCAACGGCAACGTGAATTTTTTCGCCATACCAGAGCACGCGAAGCTGCTCCAGCATTTCGATATGCTCAAGCGGACTCGGCGCCCAGGTCACATACCGACGGATAAAACCGGCCCGATAGCCGTAGATACCAATATGACGCAGGAAGGTATCACCGATGGTCTCTTTAGAGCGCGCAAAGCGATCGCGATCCCACGGGATCGTGGCGCGGGAGAAATAGAGCGCGTAGCCTTCGGCATCCATGACCACCTTCACCGCATTCGGGTTGAATGCCTCTTCCGCGTGGTGAATGGGCACCGCGAGCGTCGCCATTCCGACCTGACGCTGAGCCAGGTTTTCTGCTACCTGACGGATAATCACCGCCGGGATCATCGGCTCGTCACCCTGCACGTTTACGATGACCGTATCATCGCTGAAGCCACATTTCTCAACCACTTCCGCCAGACGCTCGGTGCCGGACTGGTGATCGGCGCGGGTCATGCATACCTCACCGCCTGCCGCCTCAACCGCACGGGCGACGTCAGGATGATCGGTCGCGACAATCACGCGATCGGCACCGGATTCACGCGCACGCTCAAGGACGTGCACAATCATCGGCTTGCCGTTGATATCCACCAGCGGTTTACCCGGCAGGCGCGTTGAGGCATAACGCGCAGGAATAATGACAACAAAACTCATGGTTTGCTCTCTTCTGCCACCAGGGAACGCGCTTCATTTTCCAGCAGTACAGGAATGCCGTCACGCAGCGGGAAAGCGAGGCTGTCCAGCTTGCAAATCAGCTCCTGTTTGTCCTGGCTGTAGTAGAGTTTGCCGTTGCATACCGGGCAGGCAATAATTTCAAGTAAACGGTGATCCATAGTTCCTCCGTATGGGTAATCGCTAAAGCTTAACACATTCCCTTTTCAGGGCGTGCCTGTTTCCCAGCCACTTCGACAGGATGTAAACAGTCCGTCGGGCACCCGACCCAGCGTTACATCGCGAGCACCCTGCCAGCGCGCGAATTCGCTAATGGCGGTCGTGAACCCTTTTTCCAGGCCCGCCGTCACCCTGACGCCCTCTTCCAGATAGAGCGCAATGACTTCAAGCGTGCCGGTCTTGCGGTGCATTTTGGCATCCATGCGCCCGACCAGCTGCCCCTTATGCAGCAGAGGTAAAACAAAGTAGCCATACTGGCGCTTCGGTGCCGGGGTGTAACATTCCAGCCGGTAGCTAAAATCAAAGAGCTGCTCGGCGCGTTTTCTATCCCAGACGACCGGGTCGAAAGGCGACAACACCGCGCTGTGGGTCGCCTGAAGTTTACCCTCCAGAGCCAGAGGCAGTAGCGGGAGGAGATCCGCATGCAGCCACATTTCACCCAGCGTTTCTACCGTGACGGGAATGACGCGCTGTTCACGTTGCCATATCTCCAGCAGCGGTTTCAGCGCGGGCTGGCGAAGGCGATAATAATCAGCCAGCCACTGTGGGCGGAAAATCCCCAGGCTGCGGGCGCTGTTCTCCAGCATGATGGCCTCGGCCGCCTCCTGGGTAAGCAGGTCACGCGCGTCGTCCCAGTGCGGCATCACGCGATGCGTCAGGTCGTAGACGCGCTGAAAATTACGCCGCTCAATCACCATGACCTTTCCTGAGGTGAACAGCCCTTCGAGATGACGCTTATGTGGCTTCCACTCCCACCAGCCGCTGGTGCCTTTGCGCGGGTGTTCAAAATCGGCGGAGCGGACGGGACCGTTAGCCTGAATATGCGCGATAAGCTGCTCAATTTCTGCCGCATGTTCCAGCATCCACCCCTGCCGGTATTTCCAGCCCATCTTTTCCGGGGCAAGCATGCGGTGACGCACCAGGGCAAAATCGCTGCGGGGCAGGAAACAGGCTTCGTGCGCCCAGTACTCCATCAATTCCCCCTTGCTGAGCGCCTCGTCCAGCCACTGCGAAGAATAATTCCCGAGACGGCTGAACAGCACCAGGTAAGGGCTGCGCGCCACAATGTTAATGGTGTCGATTTGAAGCAGCGACATGCGCTGGACGGTGGAGAGAATATCGGCAGGCTGCGCGCGGCGGCGGGGCTTTTTGAGCAGCCCCTGCGCGGCAAGGTGAAGATTACGTGCAGCTGTTAGCGAGAGTTGCGGTAAAGACATGCGTTTTCCTGTCAGTCAAAGCGCCACCAGAACCGCGTAAGCCTTTAGCGCACCAACGCAATCAGTTCCTTGAGCAAGTGTTCCGGCTGCTCGCCGCTGAGTTCAGCGTCAACCGGCAGATACCACCAGTTATCTTTCGCAAAGGCGCGGCATTTCACCGCATCTTTTTCGGTCATGATCAGCGACTGCCCGGGTAGGGTCAGAGCGTCTACCTGCTCTTCCATCAGCGCCTGGTGGTCGGCCAGCGGAACGCATTTTTCTGGCCGGGCACCACACTGTTCCAGCGTCGCGAAAAAGCGCGGTGGATGACCAATCCCCGCCATCGCCACCCGTGAAGGCAGCTCTGCAACCGACCGGCGTTCGCCCGTCACCAGGTTGATCGCCAGACCCGGCCGCAGGTGCATCGGGATTTCACCCGCGCTTGCCTCACTGCCGTTCACAATCACCGCATCAACGGACTTAAGACGCGAAGCGCGTTCGCGCATGGGGCCAGCCGGCAGCCACCAGCCGTTACCGAAGCGGCGAACGCCGTCGATGACGACAATCTCTTTATCACGCGCCAGGGCGTAATGCTGCAGGCCATCGTCAGTGATAATGATTTGTACCGCGTGTTCGGCAAGCAGCGCCTGCACGGCATCACTGCGCACCGGGGAGACAGCAACTGGCGCACTCGTACGCTGGAAAATCAGGACCGGTTCATCACCCGCTTCGGCGGTCGTGGTTTCCGCCGTCAGCAGCAGCGGGTAATGCGCCGCTTTACCGCCATATCCGCGCGATACCACCCCGGGGCGAATACCGCGTTTTTGCAACTGCTCCACCAGCCAGATGACGACCGGCGTTTTACCGTTGCCACCCGCCGTAAGATTACCAACAACCACAACCGGTACCGGCGCGCGCCAGGCACGCTTGATCCCCAGACGGTAAAGCAGGCGGATAATGCCGCTCACCAGGCCGTAGAGCCAGGAGAGCGGCAAAAGCAGCAGCCACAGCGGGGATTCACCGGACCAGATGCGTGCAATCATTGGCCGAACTGCATCTTATGAAGCTGGGCATAAACCCCGCGGTGTTCCAGCAGATCTGCATGGCTGCCGCGCTCAACAATGATGCCATCCTCAACCACGACGATTTCATCGGCCTGCTCGATAGTCGACAGGCGGTGCGCAATTACCAGCGAGGTACGGTTCTTTTGCAGCTCATCCAGCGCAGACTGAATGGCGCGTTCAGATTCCGTATCCAGCGCCGAGGTCGCTTCGTCCAGAATCAAAATCGGGCTGTCGCGCAGCAGCGCGCGCGCTATGGCAATACGCTGACGCTGACCACCGGAGAGCAGTACCCCGTTCTCACCGATAATGGTGTCCAGACCGTTATCCATCTTGCTGATAAAGTCCATTGCATAGGCCATACGCGCCGCGTTCTCAATCTGCTCGCGGCTGTACTCATCCGTGCGCGCATAGGCAATGTTGTTTGCCACCGTATCGTTGAACAGGTGCACGTTCTGGGAGACCAGCGCCACCTGGTTACGCAGCGACTGCAGGGTATACTCCCGCAGATCGTGACCGTCTAACAGGATCTCACCTTCGTTAATATCGTAGAAACGGGTGATCAGGCTGGCAATGGTCGACTTACCTGAGCCGGAACGGCCCACCAGCGCAACGGTTTTCCCCGCCGGAATAGACAGGTTGATATTGCGCAGCGCGGGGGTTTCGCGACCAGGATAGGTAAAGGTCACGTTGCGGAACTCAACGTCGCCGTTCGCGCGCTCAATGACGCGTTTGCCTTCGTCTTTTTCCTGCTCAGAATCCAGAATGCTGAACAGGGTCTGGCAGGCGGCCATCCCGCGCTGGAACTGCGCGTTCACGTTCGTCAGGGATTTCAGCGGACGCATCAGGGCGATCATCGAGGAGAAGACCACGGTGATGGTCCCCGCCGTCAGGGTCTCCATCACGCTTGGGAAGCTTGCCGCATAGAGAACGAAGGCCAGCGCCAGGGACGCAATCAGCTGAATAATCGGGTCAGAGATGGACGAGGCCGAGACCATTTTCATCCCCTGCAGACGCATCTTGTTGCTGACTTTATCAAAGCGTTTGGTTTCGACGTCCTGGCCGCCGAAGATCAACACTTCCTTGTGCCCTTTCAGCATCTGTTCCGCGCTGGTCGTCACCTGCCCCATCGTGTTCTGCATATTCTTACTGATATTGCGGAAGCGCTTTGAGACGACACGGATGGCAATAGAAACGATCGGTGCCAGAACAATAAGGATGATCGACAGCTGCCAGCTGTAATAGAACATCATCGCAAACAGGCCGATGATTGACGCACCTTCACGCACAACGGTGATCAGCGCGCTTGAGGACGAGGAGGCAACCTGCTCGGAGTCGTAGGTAATACGGGAGAGCAGCGTCCCGGTAGACTGCTTGTCAAAGAATGAGACCGGCATGCCCATCATGTGGCTGAACAGCCGACGGCGCATGGTCATCACCACTTTCCCGGATACCCAGGAAATACAGTAGCTGGAAATATAGCTGGTGATGCCGCGTAAGATCATCAGCCCGATAACCACCAGCGGCATCCATAGCAGCACTGAGCGATCCGTTTTACCAAAACCGTCATCCAGTAACGGTTTGAGGAGCGATAACATAAAAGTATCGCTGGCTGCGTTGAGGATTAACGCTACGCCCGCCACGATCAAGCCTGCTTTAAAAGGTGCAATCATCGGCCAGAGTCGGCGGAAGGTTTGCCACGTGGAGAGATCTTTGTCGTTATGCATTCAAAAAACCAGCATTCGTTGAAATAGCCGCATATTCTACCCGTTATCGACGGGCGCGCCAAACCACTGATGGTACCAAACGGATAAAATTTGCTCTCGCAAGCGCCGGATTTGCCAGTGATGTTGCGAGAATGTCACCGATATTTGTCCAGAGTGAGGGGTATCGTGCCAGATATATCCCTCTTTTCGATAGCGTCGGACAACTTTTGCCGACGGGAATCGCCACGCGTTAAACCGGGCCGCTGAATCCAGGGCAATCTGACCTTCCACCCGCTGTACCAACGGCAATGAAGACGAGGTATTGCTGCCGTGATGGGGAACCTGGATGAGCGTGGACGTCAGATAACGCCAGTAATGGCTAAGCATAGCCTGTTCCGCTTGCGCTTCAATGTCCCCTGTTAGCAGAACACTCTGCTCCCCGTCATCAATTTTAACCACGCAGGAGTGGTTATTTCCCTGGGCCGGGTAATTTTCAGGGGGCCAATGGACGGTGAAGGTAAGTCCCTGCCATTTCCATCTCTGCCCGCGAAAGCAGGGGCGATGCCCCGTCAGGCGCAATGGGCTTCTTACCCATACCTCAGGCCATGCTTTTTGCAACGATGCGAGGCCTCCCGCGTGGTCGAGATGCTCATGACTGAGTATCACCCCTTCCGGGCGAAGATGATGCCAGCGAAGCCACGGGATAATGAGCCGCTGTGCGCTATCCCCGCCGGGCCAGGCAAGACCGGTATCATAGAGAATGGCTTTCCCCTGACGTTCAATGACCATAGCCAGCCCCTGTCCTACATCCAGCATATGCAGAGTCCAGCTCTCGCTTTTTGCCGTGCGCCAGAGAGGAAATGTCAGCAAGACGCTGCCTGCAAGGCAAACGGCTGGAAGGGTTTTCCAGGCACGAAAACGCCAGGCAATGATGCTCATCCACGGCAGCAACGCCATGTATTGCCAGCGTTGATCGACATTCTGCCAGCCATCGGGCAGTCGCATCAGTAACCAGAAGAGTCCCGCAAGCGATCGATCGGCGGCAAACCAGATGATGCTCTCCAGCGTCGCCAGCGGTAGCAGATGGAGCAGCATACCGAGCAGGATCAGCGGCACGGAGACAAACGTCACCAGGGGAACGGCAAAGAGATTCGCCACCAGGGAAGAGAGGCTGAAGCCATGGAAAATCAGGACCTGTAACGGCATGAGCAGCAGCAACATGCCGACCTGCAGATAAATCAGGTTCAGCAGAGGTCGTATACGTCGTGCCCGGTGCCAGTCAGGAAGCGGCAGCCACTGAAACCAGAAAATCAGCGCGGCGACGGCAAAGGCAGACAAGATCAGACTCTGCGAGAGTACGGCCAGGGGATCGCTTATCAGGATCGCCGCGATACAGCAAACCCATACCTGCCAGGGCGACCATTGACGGGCAGCGAGCCGCAACGTTGCAAGCACTGCAAGCCCGATAACCGTTCGGAGCGCTGGAGGTTGCAGACCGGTAAGCCAGGCGTAGAAGGCGGCAAAGCACAGCCCGGCCAGGAGAGGCATTTGCCAGTGAACACGATGGCTGGGCAAGAAAAACTGGAACCCACGCGCGAGTAACCAAACAAGGGAGGCCGCCAGCGCGATATGCAGACCCGAAATCGCCATCAAATGCAGCGTCCCGGTTTCACGCATCAGGACTTTTATATCCTGAGGCACATCCAGACGTTCCCCCATTCCCAGCCCGAGGATAACCGCCCCCCAACGGTAGGCAGACAGGCGGGTTTGCAATGACGCGAGATATTGCGCGCGCAGACTGCAGCGCCCGTCGACGAGTTCAGCACGGGTGAAGCGCCCGCTCAGCGTTTGATGCTGAGCAAAAGCGCTGCGCTGAGCATCATAACCCCCGTCGTTCAGTTCGCCGTGGGCAGGCCGGAGTCTGAGCGTCATGTTCCAGCGTTGACCGGCACACGCTTTCTGTGGGAGATAATTGCCATACAGCGTGACGCCGGTAGATGCCCACCAGCGCTTGCCATCGACGCTAAGAATACGCGCCTGATGCAGAGTGGCGCCATCGGTCGCAGCGATCGCTACCTCAGCATGCACGGCGCCGGTGATGAGATGCCGCATCGGCCAGACGCTTTCCTGCGCGGCCAGAACGCCCCACACGCAAAATAACAGCGTGATACCGACATACTTCAGTCGCATGTTTCGCCGTGCGGCCAGCACGATCCCGCCAACAATCATTATCCACACGGCATGACGTGATGGCAGTTCCGGTAACCAAAGTAACGGGGCTATCGCCAGAATGGCGCAGACACTCAGCGCGGGAATTCCCATTGCTACCTCCCTGTTTCAGGCAGGCAGTATGTAAGCAGGCAGAGCGGGTTGTCAGGTGAGAAGATTGTGTTTTACGGCGCGCGCTGTGATGTGTTTATCGGTTTGCAGAAAATGAAACGAAAAATGCGGGGCATCTTCAGAATGAAAGTAACAGGCACAAAAAAAGCACCCGCAGGTGCTTTCTTTCGAACCCAGTTTAACCGATTGGCTAAACTCAGTTGCCGTAAATATTGGCGCGATCGCGCAGTTCTTTACCCGGTTTAAAGTGTGGAACGTACTTACCTTCCAGCTCGACTTTATCACCCGTTTTCGGGTTACGCCCGGTACGTGGAGCACGATAGTGCAGAGAAAAACTACCGAAACCGCGGATTTCAATGCGCTCGCCCTGGGCAAGAGTGGAAGCCATATGCTCCAGCATCTCTTTTACGGCATCTTCCACTGCCTTGGCAGGGATATGCGGTTGCTGACTGGCAAGTCTTTCAATCAATTCTGACTTGGTCATGATTCCTCCGGTTCCTTTCAAACCAATTAGCTGAACAGCTCATTAAACAAGGGCGGCCGTAGCCGCCCTTTGTTATTGATTACAGGACGAATCCTGCAATCTGTCAAGTTTGCTCCTCATCCTTCACGCTGTAAATGCATTACCGCGCAAATGATGCTGAGAACCTGATATTACTCGCCTTTAGCTGCTTTGAAAGCTTCAGCCATTGCGTTGTTAGAGAAGTTTGCATCTTCCTGTTTGTTAACAGTTGCGATAGCATCTTTCTCATCAGCTTCGTCTTTAGCACGAACAGACAGGCTGATTGCACGGTTCTTACGGTCAACGCCGGTGAACTTAGCTTCAACATCGTCGCCTACGTTCAGAACCAGAGTCGCATCTTCAACGCGGTCACGTGAAGCTTCAGAAGCGCGCAGGTAACCTTCAACGCCGTCAGCCAGTTCTACGGTTGCGCCTTTAGCGTCAACTGCAGTCACTTTACCGTTTACGATTGCGCCTTTCTTGTTCAGTGCAACCCAGTTGTTGAACGGATCTTCTGCGAGCTGTTTAACGCCCAGGGAGATACGCTCACGCTCTGCGTCAACCTGCAGAACAACTGCAGCGATTTCGTCGCCTTTTTTGTATTCACGAACTGCTTCTTCGCCTGCAACGTTCCAGGAGATGTCAGACAGGTGAACCAGGCCATCGATGCCGCCGTCCAGGCCGATGAAGATACCGAAGTCAGTGATAGACTTGATTTTACCTTCAACACGGTCGCCCTTGTTGTGGGTTTCCGCGAACTGCTGCCATGGGTTGTTTTTGCACTGTTTCAGGCCCAGGGAGATACGACGACGTTCTTCGTCGATATCCAGAACCATCACTTCCACTACATCACCAACGTTAACAACTTTGGATGGGTGGATGTTTTTGTTGGTCCAGTCCATTTCGGAAACGTGCACCAGACCTTCAACGCCTTCTTCGATTTCAACGAAGCAGCCGTAGTCAGTCAGGTTGGTTACGCGACCAGTCAGTTTAGTACCTTCTGGGTAACGCTTAGCGATAGCTACCCATGGATCTTCGCCCAGCTGTTTCAGGCCGAGGGATACACGAGTACGCTCGCGGTCGAACTTCAGCACTTTAACAGTGATTTCGTCGCCCACGTTCACGATTTCGCTTGGGTGCTTAACGCGTTTCCACGCCATGTCGGTGATGTGCAGCAGGCCATCAACGCCGCCCAGGTCAACGAATGCGCCGTAGTCAGTGAGGTTCTTAACGATACCTTTGACTTCCATGCCTTCCTGCAGGTTTTCCAGCAGCTGATCGCGTTCTGCGCTGTTTTCGGATTCGATAACGGCACGACGGGAAACAACAACGTTGTTACGCTTCTGGTCCAGCTTGATTACTTTGAACTCAAGCTCTTTGCCTTCCAGGTGCAGAGTGTCACGGACTGGACGAACGTCTACCAGTGAACCTGGCAGGAACGCACGAATACCATTCAGCTCAACAGTGAAGCCACCTTTAACTTTGCCGTTGATAACACCGACCACAGTTTCAGCTTCTTCGTAAGCTTTTTCCAGGGTGATCCATGCTTCGTGACGTTTCGCTTTCTCACGAGAAAGCAGGGTTTCACCGAAGCCGTCTTCTACTGCGTCCAGCGCAACGTCAACTTCGTCACCAACCTGGATTTCCAGCTCGCCCTGGGCGTTTTTGAACTGCTCTGCCGGAATGGCGGACTCAGATTTCAGACCGGCGTCAACCAGTACTACGTCTTTGTCGATAGCAACAACAACACCGCGAACGATGGAACCCGGGCGGGTTTCGATTTCTTTTAAGGATTCTTCAAACAGTTGAGCAAAAGATTCAGTCATGTTTAATCTTCAGGTTAATATTAACGTCCACCTGGCTCCGTGCCGGATGGGGTTGTTTCACATACCCGCCGTCAATCCATTGCAGCGGGGGTACTGCTAAATCGGTCGCGTTTACGCGAGTGCCAGTTTTTGGCGCGCATATTGTAGCGCTTTTTCAATCACTTGCTCAATAGTTAAACTGGTTGAATCCAGAACTAATGCATCTTCTGCGGGAACAAGTGGGGCGACGGCGCGGTTACGATCGCGGTCATCGCGCTCTTTTATCTCGGATAAAAGGCGATCAAAGTTAACACTAAACCCCTTTTCCTGCAACTGAAGCATGCGGCGTTGAGCACGTTCTTCCGAAGAGGCGTCGAGGAAAATTTTCACAGGTGCATCAGGGAATACCACGGTTCCCATATCGCGTCCGTCCGCAATCAAACCCGGGGCTTCACGGAACGCGCGCTGACGACGCAGCAGCGCCTCACGTACGCGCGGGAAGGCCGCCACCTGAGAGGCCGCATTGGCCACTTCCTGAGTGCGAATTTCGCCACTCACGTCTTCCCCTTCAAGGATGACTTCCAGGTTGCCATTGGTCGACACGAAACGCACATCCAGATGCGCAGCCAGCGGAACCAGCGCGTCTTCAGAGGCCACGTCCACATGATGATGCAGCGCGGCCAGCGCCAGCACGCGATAGATTGCTCCCGAATCTAAAAGATGCCATTGCAATGCTTCCGCCATCGCTTTGCACAGAGTCCCTTTCCCTGCGCCACTCGGCCCATCAATGGTGATTACCGGGGCAACTGCCGTCATCTTTTTCTCCTTAAATAAGGCATACCGTTTACATGAACGCCGCGCATTATACGCGCCAACGTGCGCAACTGTTACCTTTGCGTGCAAATTACGGAATGATTGAAGCAGAGTGTAGAAGAAATGAGCGGAGATGTGCGTAATGAAGCGTAAGCAAATGCCGCATCGGGCGATGCGGCAATACGTTATCAGGCCGGCGTGCTAATGCGTGCCAGCTGTTCGAAGTAGTCCGGGAAGGTTTTCGCGGTACATTTCGGGTCAAGAATCGTTACAGGCGTGTCGGACAACGCCACCAGCGAGAAGCACATCGCCATTCGGTGATCGTTGTAGGTGCCAATTTCCGCAAACTGCAGTTTTGCTGGAGGGGTCACGCGAATGTAGTCTTCGCCCTCCTCTACCTCGGCACCGACTTTGCGCAGTTCGGTCGCCATCGCGAACAGGCGGTCCGTCTCTTTGACGCGCCAGTTGTAGATGTTGCGCAGCGTGGTGGTGCCTTTGGCAAACAGCGCCGCCGTGGCAATGGTCATCGCCGCATCCGGGATATGGTTCATGTCCATGTCGATGGCGTTCAGCTCGCCGTGGGTACAGGAGATAAAGTCATCACCCCAGGTGACTTTAGCGCCCATTTTTTCCAGCACATCAGCAAAACGAATGTCGCCCTGCACGCTGTTACGGCCAATACCGGTCACTTTAACCGTGCCGCCTTTTATTGCCCCCGCGGCCAGGAAGTAGGACGCGGATGAGGCATCTCCTTCAACAAGGTAGTTGCCCGGAGACTGGTACCGCTGCGCCCCGCGCACAATAAATCGCTGATAAGACTGGTTTTCCACCTCAACGCCGAAGGTTTTCATCAGGTGCAGCGTGATATCAATGTACGGTTTGGAGACCAGCTCGCCTTTAATCGTGATAACCGTGTCCTGCGGCGCCAGCGGCGCGGTCATCAGCAGCGCCGTGAGGAACTGGCTGGAGACGCTGCCGTCAACCTCGACGTGACCGCCGGTAAAGCCCCCGCGCAGACGCAGTGGCGGATAGTTTTCCTGCTCCAGATACGCAATCTGCGCGCCGCCCTGACGCAGGGCATCCACCAGGTGACCAATCGGACGCTCTTTCATGCGCGGCTCGCCGGTCAGCACGATGTTGTTGCTGCCCAGACACAGGGCTGCCGCCAGCGGACGCATCGCGGTACCCGCATTCCCCAGAAACAGCTCAAGCTCTTCACCCGAGCGCAGCGCGCCGCCGTTCCCGGTCACTTCACAGCGGGTACGATCGTCGGAGAGAGTGTAATGAACGCCCAACGCTTTCAGCGCATTGAGCATATGGCGCACGTCATCGCTGTCCAGCAGGTTTGTAAGGACGGTGGTGCCGTTTGCCAGAGCTGCCAGCAGCAGAGCGCGGTTCGAGACACTTTTTGAACCAGGCAGATTAATGGTGCCATCTACCCGCGCGATAGGTTGTAACGTCAGGGATTCCATGAAAACTAAACTCTCAACTCAACATAATAAAAACCCCGCAGGGATGCTGCGGGGGTGAAAAACAGCACATTAACCGTGACGACGTTCGAAGTCGATCATGAAATCCGTCAGGGCCTTAACGCCTTCCAGCGGCATCGCGTTATAGATGGAGGCGCGCATGCCGCCAACAACACGGTGACCTTTAAGCGCGTGCAGGCCTGCCGCGAAGGACTCTTCCAGGAACACTTTATCCAGGTTGCTGTCCGCCAGCTGGAACGGCACGTTCATGCGGGAACGGTTCGCTTTCGCCACATCGTTGCGGTAGAAATCGCTTTTGTCGATGACGCCATACAGCAGCTCGGCTTTCTGCTGATTCACCTTGTCCATCTGCGCCACGCCGCCGTTTTGCTTCAGCCATTTGAAGACCAGGCCGGAGAGGTACCACGCAAACGTCGGCGGGGTGTTGAACATAGAGTCGTTATCGTTCAGCACGGTGTAATCGAGAATGGACGGGCAGGATGTATGCGCTTTACCCAGCAGGTCTTCACGCACGACGACAATAGTCAAACCGGCCGGGCCGATATTTTTCTGCGCGCCGGCATAGATCACACCATAGCGGCTGACGTCAATGGGCGAAGAAAGAATGGTGGAGGAGAAGTCGGCGGCAACCACGACATCGCTGCCGAAGTCCGGCGTCTCGTCGATGGCGATCCCGTCAATGGTTTCGTTCGGGCAGTAGTGCAGATACGCTGCGTTATCAGAAAGCTGCCACTCGCGCATTGGCTTCACGGCGCGCAGACCGTCAACGGTCACTTTGGCGTCGATGACGTTCGGCGTGCAGTATTTATGCGCCTCTTTAACGGCGCTTGCCGCCCAGTAACCCGCGTCAACGTAGTCAGCCGCTGTTTTATCACCGAGGATATTCAGCGGAACGCCAGCAAACTGGCCGCGCCCGCCGCCGTGACAGAACAAAACTTTGTAGTTAGAGGGGATATTCAGCAGATCGCGAAAATCCTTTTCTGCCTCTTCAGCCACCTGAATAAACTCTTTACCCCGGTGGCTGATTTCCATCACCGACGTACCGAGACCGTTCCAGTCACAAAGTTCCTGTTGAGCCTGTTTGAGCACGTCTGCCGGTAACATTGCCGGACCTGAACTGAAATTAAAGACCTGAGCCATTTCCCCTCACCACGCTAAAAGCCATAAGTTATAACTGTGGATATCGGTTTTATCATTCAGTGACACGCGCCGCAATGTCTAAAACTTATGACCGGGAAAATGTGCCCCGCATCACACAAAACAATCTGCCGCCTCGCTAAGACAAAACCGACAAAATGGCTGTCAGTTGATACGTTTGGCCCGGCTAACCTTCGTCCATTCCGGATTTGCACAGCGGGGACATAATTGATGATCCCCCGGCTGCATCGCAACAACGTGGCTGCATCTTACACAAGCATACTCGCCTGATTCCGGTACGGTTCTGAAACGTTCGATGAGCATATCCGGCAGGATACAGAGTCCCGGCTTCACCTCATCGTCAGAATAGTAATAGACGCTGATCTGCCCGTTGGTTTCCATGATCGCAAGACGCACCTGCCCGAGCTGTTCAACGCTATTCAGGCGGAGCTCCATAAAGAACTCAAACTCCGTCATATTGGCGCTTCGTACATTATCCCAGGCCAGCTGTCCGTCCTCGACGATCACGACCGGCTTCCCTTCAAGCAAATCTTCCAGCTTCTCGCTTTTCGACATCAGCCACATGACGAGACGGTAAAGCAGCGCCAGTGAGACAAAAACGATAAACACCGGCACCATCGGCACGTCATCATAAAAAGCGACATCTCCCGCCGCTGACCCCAGCGTCAGGATGATCAACACCTCAAAGAGCGACATCTGCCGTACGCCGCGACGGCCGGTGATTTTAAGAAACAGGAACACAAGCACGAAGGTATACAGGCTGCGCAGCGCCACTTCGCCTAAAAACTCGGGAGGAACTTTATCAAACGCCATCCGATGGAGATCAAATGCTTTCATTTTTCTATGCCTTAACAGTCAGTTACTGCCACTAAGCATAGCCCAGCCATTTATTTTCGCCGAAGATAGCACCCGTCACGCAAAACCCGTATCATTGCGCGCTTTACGTACGATAAAAGTGAACGCCATGACTCAAACGTTTATCCCCGGCAAAGACGCCGCTCTGGAAGATTCCATCGCTCGCTTCCAGCAGAAACTGACCGACCTGGGTTTTAACATCGAAGAAGCCTCCTGGCTCAATCCGGTACCTCATGTCTGGTCCGTGCATATTCGCGATAAAGACTGTGCCCTGTGCTTTACCAACGGTAAAGGCGCGACAAAAAAAGCGGCACTGGCCTCCGCGCTGGGTGAGTATTTTGAGCGTCTGTCCACCAACTATTTCTTCGCTGACTTCTGGCTGGGCGAAACTATCGCGAACGGCCCGTTCGTGCACTATCCGAACGAAAAATGGTTCCCACTGACCGAAGACGACGAACTGCCGGATGGCATTCTGGATCCGCGCCTGCGCGCGTTTTACGATCCGGAAAACGAGCTGACCGCCAGCATGCTGATCGATCTCCAGTCAGGTAATGAAGATCGTGGTATTTGCGCTCTGCCCTTCACGCGTCAATCCGACGAGCAGACCGTTTATATTCCGATGAACATCGTCGGTAACCTGTACGTGTCCAACGGGATGTCCGCCGGGAACACCCGTAACGAAGCGCGCGTTCAGGGCTTGTCTGAAGTGTTCGAGCGTCATATTAAAAACCGCATTATTGCCGAATCTATCAGCCTGCCTGAAATTCCGGCCGACGTGCTGGCGCGCTACCCGGGCGTGGTGGAATCCATCGCCAAGCTTGAAGCGGAAGGTTTCCCTATCTTTGCCTACGATGGCTCGCTGGGCGGCAAGTACCCGGTTATCTGCGTAGTGCTGTTTAACCCGGAAAACGGCACCTGCTTCGCCTCCTTTGGCGCGCACCCGGACTTCGGCGTGGCGCTCGAGCGTACCGTCACCGAGCTGCTGCAGGGCCGTAGCCTGAAAGATCTCGACGTCTTCACCCCGCCAACGTTTGATGACGAAGAAGTGGCCGAGCACACTAACCTCGAAACACACTTCATCGACTCCAGCGGCCTGATCTCCTGGGATATGTTCAAGCAGGACGCGGACTATCCGTTCGTGGACTGGAGCTTTGCGGGTACCACGGAAGAAGAGTTCGCCACCTTAATGGCCATCTTTGAAGCGGAAGACCAGGAAGTTTACATTGCCGATTACGAACACCTGGGCGTCTACGCGTGCCGCATTATTGTTCCGGGCATGTCCGACATCTATCCGGCCGAAGATCTGTGGCTGGCGAATAACAGCATGGGCGCACACCTGCGCGAAACGCTCCTGTCCCTGCCGGGCAGCGAGTGGGAGAAAGAAGATTATCTGAACCTGATCGCCCAGCTGGACGAAGAAGGTCACGATGACTTCACCCGCGTGCGTGAACTGCTGGGTCTGGCAACCGGAAAAGATAACGGCTGGTATACCCTGCGCATTGGCGAGCTGAAGGCCATGCTGGCGCTGGCGGGCGGCGATCTGGATCAGGCGCTTGCGTGGACGGAATGGACGATGGAATTCAACCAGTCCGTCTTCTCTGCCGAGCGCACTAACTACTACCGCTGCCTGCAGACGCTGCTGCTGCTCTCTCAGGAAGAAGACCGCGAGCCGCTGCAATATCTTAATGCCTTCGTGCGTATGTACGGCGCAGAGGCGGTTGAAGCCGCCAGCGCGGCGCTGAGCGGTGAAGAACCATTCTACGGTTTGCAGGCTGTCGACAGCGATCTTCACGCCTTCCCTGCGCATCAGTCGTTGCTGAAAGCCTATGAGAAGCTGCAGAAAGCAAAAGCCGCTTACTGGTCAAAATAAGCGCACATAACATTACCGGCAGTAGGCGTATTCAATCGTCTGAGCTATATTACGGGGCAATTTCATTGCCCCTTTTTTTATTTTCTTCGGCAATGACTGTTGATTGTAATAATAAAGTTAAACATGGGTAAATATAATAATATTTACCTTGGCTTTACTGTTACTTTTTATGGTAAATACTCCATATTAATTAACTGTTTCAGAGGTGGCCGAGCGAAAAAATTCAACTCTTTTCATAACTTTTAAAATTTATTTTTATACGGATAATCAAACACTTACCCCGCATTTGTCGTAAAACCACACACACTGCGGGCCTATAAGCCAGGCGAGATATGATCTATATCAATTTCTCTTCTATAATGCTTTGTTAGTATCTCGTCGCCGACTTAATAAAGAGAGAGTTAGTGTGAAAGCTGACAACCCTTTTGATCTTTTACTCCCCGCCGCGATGGCCAAAGTGGCCGAAGAAGCGGGTGTCTATAAAGCAACGAAACACCCGATGAAGACGTTCTATCTGGCGATCACGGCTGGTGTGTTCATCTCTATCGCTTTCGTCTTCTACATCACCGCCACCACCGGTACTGCCGGAATGCCTTTCGGCATGGCCAAACTGATTGGCGGCATTTGCTTCTCACTGGGTCTGATTCTCTGCGTCATCTGCGGCGCCGACCTCTTCACCTCAACGGTGCTGATTGTCGTGGCAAAGGCCAGCGGAAGAATTACCTGGGGTCAACTGGCACGTAACTGGCTTAACGTCTACGTGGGTAACCTGGTTGGCTGTCTGCTCTTTGTTTTGTTGATGTGGCTTTCTGGCGAGTACATGACCGCCAACGGCGGCTGGGGCCTCAACGTCCTGCAAACCGCCGACCACAAAATGCACCACACATTTATCGAAGCCGTTGCTCTTGGCATCCTCGCAAACCTGATGGTCTGCCTGGCTGTATGGATGAGCTACTCGGGTCGTAGCCTGATGGACAAAGCCTTGATTATGGTTCTGCCGGTTGCGATGTTTGTTGCCAGCGGCTTTGAGCACAGTATCGCGAATATGTTCATGATCCCAATGGGCATTGTTATCCGCGACTTTGCGAGCCCGGAGTTCTGGACCGCAGTTGGTTCATCCCCGGAAAGTTTCTCTCACCTGACTATTATGAATTTCATTACTGATAACCTGATCCCTGTCACTATCGGGAACATTATCGGTGGGGGTCTGTTAGTTGGGTTGACATACTGGGTCATTTACCTGCGTGGCGACGATCATCATTGATGGTTTTCTCAGGCAGTAAATAAAAAATCCACTTAAGAAGGTAGGTGTTACATGTCCGAGCTTAATGAAAAGTTAGCCACAGCCTGGGAAGGTTTTGCGAAAGGTGACTGGCAGAATGAAGTCAACGTCCGTGACTTCATTCAGAAAAACTATACCCCGTATGAAGGTGACGAATCCTTCCTGGCTGGCGCCACTGACGCGACCACCAAGCTGTGGGACAGAGTAATGGAAGGCGTTAAACTGGAAAACCGCACTCACGCGCCAGTTGATTTTGACACCTCCGTTGCTTCCACCATCACTTCTCACGATGCTGGCTACATCAACAAAGCCCTTGAGAAAATCGTTGGTCTGCAGACTGAAGCACCACTGAAACGCGCAATCATCCCGTTCGGTGGTATCAAAATGGTTGAAGGTTCCTGCAAAGCGTATAACCGCGAGCTGGACCCAATGCTGAAAAAAATCTTCACCGAATACCGCAAAACCCACAACCAGGGCGTATTCGATGTTTACACCAAAGACATTCTGAACTGCCGTAAGTCTGGTGTTCTGACCGGTCTGCCAGATGCGTATGGCCGTGGCCGTATCATCGGTGACTACCGTCGCGTTGCGCTGTACGGTATCGACTTCCTGATGAAAGACAAGTACGCGCAGTTTGTTTCCCTGCAGTCCGATCTGGAAAACGGCGTAAACCTGGAAGCGACTATCCGTCTGCGTGAAGAGATCGCTGAACAGCACCGTGCGCTGGGTCAGATCAAAGAGATGGCGGCGAAATACGGCTGCGATATCTCTGGTCCGGCTACCAACGCTCAGGAAGCTATCCAGTGGACCTACTTCGGCTACCTGGCCGCTGTTAAGTCTCAGAACGGCGCAGCAATGTCCTTCGGTCGCGTATCCACCTTCCTGGATGCCTACATCGAACGTGACCTGAAAGCAGGCAAAATCACCGAGCAAGACGCTCAGGAAATGATTGACCACCTGGTCATGAAACTGCGTATGGTTCGCTTCCTGCGTACCCCAGAATACGATGAGCTGTTCTCCGGTGACCCAATCTGGGCAACTGAATCTATCGGCGGTATGGGCGTTGACGGCCGTACTCTGGTAACCAAAAACAGCTTCCGCTTCCTGAATACCCTTTACACCATGGGTCCTTCTCCGGAGCCGAACATCACCGTTCTGTGGTCTGAAAAACTGCCTCTGAACTTCAAGAAATTCGCCGCTAAAGTGTCCATCGACACCTCTTCTCTGCAGTACGAGAACGATGACCTGATGCGTCCGGACTTCAACAACGACGATTACGCTATCGCTTGCTGCGTAAGCCCAATGGTTGTTGGTAAACAAATGCAGTTCTTCGGTGCGCGTGCAAACCTGGCGAAAACCATGCTGTACGCTATCAACGGCGGCGTTGATGAAAAACTGAAAATGCAGGTTGGTCCTAAGTCTGAGCCAATCAAAGGCGACGTGCTGAACTATGACGAAGTCATGGAACGTATGGATCACTTCATGGACTGGCTGGCGAAACAGTACGTCACTGCGCTGAACGTTATCCACTACATGCACGACAAGTACAGCTACGAAGCCTCTCTGATGGCGCTGCACGACCGTGACGTTATCCGCACCATGGCGTGTGGTATCGCAGGTCTGTCCGTTGCGGCTGACTCCCTGTCTGCAATCAAATATGCGAAAGTGAAGCCAATTCGTGACGAAGACGGCCTGGCCGTAGACTTCGAAATCGAAGGCGAATACCCGCAGTTTGGTAACAACGACTCTCGCGTTGATGACATGGCGGTTGACCTGGTAGAACGTTTCATGAAGAAAATTCAGAAACTCACTACCTACCGTAACGCTATCCCGACTCAGTCTGTTCTGACCATCACCTCTAACGTGGTGTATGGTAAGAAAACCGGTAACACCCCAGACGGTCGTCGCGCTGGCGCGCCATTCGGCCCAGGTGCTAACCCAATGCACGGTCGTGACCAGAAAGGTGCTGTTGCCTCTCTGACCTCCGTTGCTAAACTGCCGTTTGCTTACGCGAAAGATGGTATCTCTTACACCTTCTCTATCGTGCCAAACGCGCTGGGTAAAGACGACGAAGTGCGTAAAACTAACCTCGCGGGTCTGATGGATGGTTACTTCCACCACGAAGCGTCCATCGAAGGTGGTCAGCACCTGAACGTGAACGTGATGAACCGTGAAATGCTGCTCGACGCGATGGAACACCCTGAGAAATATCCTCAGCTGACTATCCGCGTATCTGGCTACGCAGTACGTTTTAACTCCCTGACTAAAGAACAGCAGCAGGACGTTATCACCCGTACTTTCACTCAGTCCATGTAAGTGGAATTGACTGAAATCACGCGTTAAAAGGCGTACAATAAAGGCTCCACGCAAGTGGGGCCTTTTTAACACCCTCGCTTTATCAGTCTCTTTTGTCCGCTATCTATACTTAATGGATAACAGCCAAAACAGACTCGACATAGCCTTTGAGCTGTGCATCTACATAGGCCCCCGGATGGGCCAAATTCGGAGATATCACCGCAATGTCAATTATTGGTCGCATTCACTCCTTTGAATCCTGTGGCACCGTCGATGGCCCGGGTATCCGCTTTATCACCTTCTTCCAGGGCTGCCTGATGCGCTGCCTGTACTGCCACAACCGCGACACATGGGATACGCACGGCGGTAAAGAAGTTACCGTTGAAGACTTGATGAAAGAGGTGGTGACCTACCGCCACTTTATGAACGCGTCCGGCGGCGGCGTGACCGCATCCGGCGGCGAAGCCATTCTTCAGGCTGAATTTGTCCGCGACTGGTTCCGCGCCTGCCGCAAAGAAGGCATTCACACCTGCCTCGATACCAACGGTTTCGTGCGCCGCTACGATCCGGTTATTGATGAACTGCTTGAAGTGACCGATCTGGTGATGCTCGATCTCAAACAGATGAACGATGAGATCCACCAAAACCTGGTCGGCGTGTCAAACCACCGCACGCTGGAGTTTGCCAAATACATTGCCGATAAAGGCATCAAAACCTGGATCCGCTACGTGGTGGTGCCCGGCTGGTCAGATGATGATGACTCCGCGCACCGCCTGGGTGAATTTACCCGCGATATGGGCAACGTCGAGAAAATCGAGCTTCTGCCCTATCACGAGCTGGGCAAACACAAATGGGTGGCCATGGGTGAAGAGTACAAGCTTGATGGCGTGAAGCCGCCGAAAAAAGAGACGATGGAACGCGTGAAAGGTATTCTTGAGCAGTACGGCCACAAGGTCATGTATTAAAGAAAGGCCCGGTGAGAACCGGGCCTTTTTATATCCTATTTAAAGACGCCGTTAATAACGGAAGTCACAATCGCCGTACTCAGCGCAATTAAGACCAGATCGTCACCCACCACGCGCCATTCATAACCTAGGTAGGAAGGAAGCTGATCCAGCATAGAAGCCGGTACGGTTTTCTTCGCAATACCCGGAGGCAACGGCTTACCGCGCGCCAGGTTTTTCGCAATACCCGGAGGCAGAGACTCATAGCCCGTTAAGCCGTAATTCAGTGCCAGGTGACGGGCATGATCGAAGCTCACGCGAGCGTCGACATCGTTGCCGACATCCTTGCTGTTTTTGAAGCTCTTATCTGATTTCCCAGGGTTATCCTGACCGCTATTTTGCTTATTACCATGGTTACCAGAATTCCCGTTACCATGATTGCCGCCATTACCTTGTCCGCCACCGTTTCCGTGGCCATTGCCATTCCCGTTTCCAGGATTAGCCATGACCGGAGCCGCTGCAAACGTAAAAGACAACACTACGGCAAGTGCGGTAGTGGAGAAACGACGTTTAGACATGATTGTTGCCTTTTAGTGGTAGAACTCATTTGAAGTATCGCCGGGCGGGGAAAACAAACAATACGTAAAAGTCTTATATGTGACGGGGACAAAAAAGCCTGTCATTGACAGGCTTTTATTTAATCAGGCGTGCGCCACAGGCGTTGGATGCTCGCCTGCTTTACGCAGCAGCATTAAGAGATAAATAAACGACACGCTGGCGATCATGATAAACAGCAAATTGTCGGAATAATTCTGCATCAGCATCGCGGTAAACGTCGGCCCTAATAAGCTGCCGATGGTATAGCTCAGCAACAGCGCCTGGTTCATTGCCACCAGCTGATGATGCTCGACTTTCTCACAGGCCCAGGCCATCGCTACCGGATAGAGCGTAAAGCCGGCCGCCCCGAGAATGAACAGCGCAGGTGCCATCGCGGCGTTGCTGAGCATGGCAAGACAGCCCATGATCACCACGAAAACCTGAACGCGAAGCACCAGCAGACGTCCAAAGCGGTCCGCCAGGCGGCCAATCGGCCACTGCCCGACAATGCCCGCACTCACCATGACCGCCATCCAGAAGCCAATTCCGGAATCGCTGACGCCCTGATGATTCAGGTAGAGCGGCATCAGGCCATAGAGCGAGCCCAGTACAATACCTGAGATAATGCAGCCGTTCACGCCCAGACGCGCCTGACGAAGTCTCAGCATTGGCCAGACGTGGGTTGCTTCCTGGTGCTCGCTGTTCTGGTTCACAATGCGCGTGAAGAGCAGCGGCAGGATCGCGGCCAGCACCATGCCCGTCACCCACGGCAGAACGCTCATCAGGTCAGTAGGCAGCTTGCTGACCATCAGCTGACCCAGCACGGTGCCGACGTAGTAAACCATCATATAAGCAGCCAGCAGGCGTCCACGGTTGCGGGAGGTACCGCTGCACATCAGCGCACTCTCAACCACCACCCAAATCATCGCGCAGCCTACGCCGGCGATAAAGCGCCATGCCATCCAGCTCCAGAAGCCGACCATCAGGCCCAGCCCCGCACATCCTGCAGCAAAAATCAGCGAAGCCAGATAATAGCTGCGGTTAAAGCCAAAGCGCTTAATCAGGCTACCGGTTAATAACGTGCCCAGCAGGTTCCCGGTAAAAAAGGACGAGCTGACCATACCCACCTGCCAGGTCGGTAAGTTTTCATGGGCGAGCCACAGCGGGACGAGCGTATTTAACACTGCGATCGCCAGGGTCAACAGAAGCAGGCCACAGAGCAACAGCAGCACTGGCCGGGTATAGGTGGTCATGGATTAAAAACCGTGAGGAAGTTCAGATTTCGTGCGCATCATGCCACTGGCAAAAACAAAGTCAATCCACTGATTTAGCCGCCTCGCACAATATGTTCCCTGTCGATTTAAAAAACTTATCCTGCTAATGCCACGCCTGCTATAGATATTAATTATGTCTCTGTTTTCATTTATTAAGGGGCAAAATTAAAGCAAAACGACAGTCGAAAAATTTCATGATCGAAAAAAGAAAAAGCCGGGCACTGAGGCCCGGCTTGATATAACCAAAAGCTGCGTTAGCTGGCGACAGCCATACCCACGGTCATATGCAACCCGTAGAACACGCCGCGGCCAATCAGTTCACCCGCCAGTACCAGCACAAAGGCCAGTGACAGCAGCGGCAGCGCGGGCTGATAGCCTTTAAGCTGAGGCGCGATCCAGAATACCAATGCCGCGGCCAGCAGCACGATGCGCCAGGCCATCAGAGAACCGTAGTCCGGCACCAGGGCAGAAGCCTGCTGGATAGAGCTGTGAATGGTTGCCAGCTCGGCCCCCTGCATCAGGGCGACTATCGCACTCACCACCAGCGCCAGCAGCGAAACCGCGGGCAGCAAACGCATTGCCCAGCCGTCTACGCCCGCCACGCGCAGCAGCAGGTAGCCGAGCAGCGGCCCGCCGATAAACATCGTCAGGAAGAAGCTCATCGGCGTCCAGACGCTGTACCAGGTTGGAACGGTATCGATGGTGTTATAGACGCGCACCATCATCCACACGAACACCACGCCCAGTAGCATGGTTACGATCAGCCACAGGCTGCGCAGGCCCGCTGGCAGCTTCTTCAACGCGGCCAGCAGCCAGCCCAGCCCACCGACGGCAAAGAAAATTGCCCCGCTGGCAATCTCGTTACTGAGGGACGATGCCCCCACGCGGTTCAGAGAGTTAAACGCGCGCATCGGTGAACCCAGGTGCAGCGTAGAGGCGATAAAGCCAATCCCCATCAGCACCCACAGGCCAAACATGCTCAACACCAGACGCTGCTGCTGCTCGGCATTAAGACGACCTTTCAACAGCGCCAGCGCGAGCACAATGAAGCCGCCCGCCACGCACTGACCAAAGACCGTGAAGATCATCAGCGGCCATTCATGCCATCCACTTCCCATCTCACACCTCCTTCGGGTTTGCCAGGTAGCCGGTGGTGTCACCTGTAGGACGGCTGTTGGCGTTAGGTTTAATCACAATACTCGGCTTCGTGAAGTGCGCAGACGGCAGCGGTGCCACTGCGGCAAGCTGACCGTGTTTTTGGCGCAGCTCGTCAATGGGACCAAAGTCCAGCGCGCGCAGCGGGCAGGACTCGACGCAGATCGGCTTTTTGCCGTCCGCCACGCGGGTGTGGCAACCGTCGCACTTGGTCATATGGCCTTTAGCAGCGTTGTACTGCGGCGCGCCGTACGGGCAGGCCATATGGCAGTAGCGGCAGCCAATGCAGACATCTTCATCCACCACCACAAAACCGTCTTCGCGCTTGTGCATCGCCCCGCTCGGGCAGACCTTGGTACAGGCCGGATCTTCGCAGTGGTTACAGGCAATCGACAGGTAATAGGCAAAGACGTTCTGATGCCAGACGCCGTTATCTTCCTGCCAGTCGCCCCCGGCGTATTCGTAGATGCGGCGGAAGCTCACGTCCGGCGTGAGATCTTTGTAATCTTTACAGGCCAGCTCGCAGGTTTTGCACCCGGTGCAACGGCTGGAATCAATGAAAAATCCATACTGGGTTGTCATCGGTTACTCCTTAAACCTTTTCAACCTGAACAAGGTTTGTGTGAGACGGGTTGCCCTTCGCCAACGGCGATGGACGCTGCGTGGTCAGCACGTTAATGCTGCCTGCCTGATCGATACGGTTGGCATCAGGGCTGTACCATGCCCCTTCTCCCAGCGCCACGACGCCCGGCATCATGCGCGGCGTGACTTTGGCTTCAATGTGCACCTCACCGCGGCCGTTAAAGATGCGTACGCGATCGCCATTGCTGATGCCGCGCGCTTTGGCATCCATCGGGTTGATCCACATCTCCTGACGGCAGGCGGCTTTAAGCACGTCGACGTTACCGTAGGTGGAGTGAACGCGGGCTTTGTAGTGGAAACCGGTCAACTGCAGCGGGAATTTCGCCGTCAGCGGATCGTTATAGTTTTCAAAACCCGGCGTGTAGATCGGCAGCGGATCGATAACGTCCCCTTCCGGCAGCTCCCAGGTCGACGCGATTTTTGCAAGTTCTTCGGAGTAGATTTCAATTTTGCCCGACGGCGTGGTCAGCGGGTTCGCCTGCGGATCTTCACGGAACGCTTTGTAGGCGACGTGATGCCCTTCCGGATCGCGCTGTTTGTACATCCCCTGCTTGCGGAAGGTATCGAAGTCCGGCAGGTCCGGGATGGCCTTGCGGGAAAGTTCATGCAGATGGCGCATCCACCCTTCCTGAGTACGTCCCTCGGTAAACTGCTGCTCAACGCCAAGACGTTTCGCAAGCTCGGAGGTCATCTCATAGATGGTTTTGCACTCGAAGCGCGGTTTGATCGCCTGGTCGGTAAAGATCACGTAGGACATGTTGCCGCAGGAGGCATCCAGCGCGAAGTCCATCTGCTCAGAGGCAGTACAGTCTGGCAGCAGGATATCGGCATATTTCGCCGAGGAGGTCATGTGGCAGTCGATGACCACAATCATCTCGCACTTCTTGTCATCCTGCAGGATTTCATGGGTACGGTTGATTTCCGAATGCTGATTGATCAGACAGTTACCGGCATAGTTCCAGATCATCTTGATCGGCACGTCCAGCTTGTCCTTGCCGCGCACGCCGTCGCGCAGGGCGGTCATTTCCGGCCCGCGTTCAATCGCATCGGTCCACATAAACATGGAGATGCTGGTCTGAACCGGGTTATCCAGCGTTGGCATACGTTCGAACGGCACTTCATACGAGCCTTCGCGCGCGCCGGTGTTACCGCCGTGAATGCCGACGTTACCGGTCAGAATGGAGAGCATGGAGATGGCGCGGGTCGCGATTTCACCGTTCGCATGACGCTGCGGGCCCCACCCCTGGCTGATGTAGGCCGGTTTGGCTGAGCCAATCTCACGCGCCAGTTGAACGATACGCTCGACCGGGATCCCGGTGATGGTGGACGCCCACTCCGGCGTTTTGGCCACGCCGTCGCTGCCCAGGCCAAGGATATAGGCCTTATAATGGCCATTCGCAGGCGCGCTGGCTGGAAGGGTTTTCTCGTCATAGCCGACGCAGTATTTATCCAGGAAGGGCTGATCGACGAGGTTTTCGGTGATCATTACCCACGCCAGCGCGGAGACCAGCGCCGCATCGGTACCGGGACGGATGGGGATCCACTCGTCTTCGCGCCCTGCACCGGTATCGGTATAGCGCGGATCGATAATGATCATACGGGCATTGGATTTAGCGCGCGCCTGCTCGAGGTAGTAGGTTACCCCGCCACCGCTCATGCGCGTCTCACCCGGGTTGTTCCCGAACAGGACGACAAGCCTGCTGTTTTCGATATCGGACGGGCTGTTGCCGTCGGCCCAGCCGCCGTAGGTATAGTTCAGGCCAGCAGCGATCTGCGCTGAGGAGTAGTCACCGTAATGATTAAGATACCCGCCGCAGCAGTTCATCAGGCGCGCTACCAGCGTTTTACCCGGTGGCCAGGAGCGGGTCAGCGTACCGCCGAGCGTCCCGGTGCCGTAGTTCAGATAGATGGATTCGTTGCCGTACTCTTTAATCAAACGCTGCATGTTGGTCGCGATGATGTCGTAGGCTTCGTCCCAGCTGATACGCTCGAACTTCCCTTCCCCACGCTTACCGACGCGCTTCATCGGATACTTCAGGCGATCCGGGTTATAGACGCGGCGACGCATGGAGCGTCCGCGCAGGCAGGCGCGGACCTGGTGTAACCCTTCGTAATTATCGTCCCCGGTATTGTCGGTTTCGACATATTTAATTTCGCCATCCACCACGTGCATACGCAGCGGGCAACGGCTACCGCAGTTGACCGTACACGCACTCCAGACCACTTTTTCCGGTGCTGAGGCGGGGGATAACGCATCCGCCGCTGACGCCAGTCGGGTGAAAGGGAGCGTGAAGGCGCTGCTGGCTACGGCCAGACCACCAATTGCCGTGGTTTTCATCAACCCACGGCGAGTGACCTCGGCAGCCAGTAATTCTTCAGGCGCGTTGATTTTCATAGAGACTCACTTTGGTTGCTCACAAAGAAAAGAGAGGCGGCGCACACCGCTATGTAGTTTTATATATAACGAAACGATTCGTTATCAGCTTTTTCTGCTGACTTTCATTCGGAGGAGTATTACTACTTTAGAGGCAGGGGGTATTGCGTCGTATCAATTCACGGGCATAAAAAAAGCGCCCGAAGGCGCTTTTTTTGTTTCGAGGCACATATTTAGCCGATGTACTGCTGGCCTTTCATGTATGGGCGCAGCACTTCAGGGATCTCGATACGGCCATCTGCCTGCTGGTAGTTTTCCAGCACGGCAACCAGCGTACGTCCCACGGCCAGACCCGAACCGTTCAGGGTATGCACCAGGCGGGTTTTCTTGTCAGATTTGCTGCGGCAGCGAGCCTGCATGCGGCGTGCCTGGAAATCCCAGACGTTAGAGCAGGAGGAGATCTCACGGTAGGTGTTCTGCGCAGGCACCCACACTTCCAGATCGAAGGTTTTGCAGGCGCCAAAGCCCATATCTCCGGTGCAAAGGGCCATACGACGGTACGGCAGACCCAGCAGCTCAAGCACTTTCTCAGCGTGGCCGGTCATCTCTTCCAGCGCGTCCATAGACTCTTCAGGACGAACGATCTGCACCATCTCGACTTTATCGAACTGGTGCATACGGATCAGACCGCGCGTGTCGCGACCGTAAGATCCTGCTTCAGAACGGAAGCACGGAGAGTGCGCCGTCAGCTTGATTGGCAGGTCGTCTTCGTCGATGATCTCATCGCGCACGAGGTTAGTCAGCGGCACTTCCGCGGTTGGGATCAGCGCGTAGTTGCTGCTGTCTGCTTCTTCATCCAGCGGACGAGTGTGGAACAGATCGCCGGCAAATTTCGGCAGCTGGCCCGTACCGTACAGCGTATCGTGGTTGACCAGATACGGCACATAGGTTTCGCTGTAGCCGTGCTGCTCGGTGTGCAGATCCAGCATGAACTGCGCCAGCGCGCGGTGCAGGTGGGCAATCTGGCCCTTCATCACCACGAAGCGGGAGCCGGTCAGCTTAACCGCGGCCGCAAAGTCCAGGCCCGCGTGCATTTCGCCCAGCGTCACGTGATCGCGCACCTCGAAGTCAAACTCGCGAGGCGTGCCCCAGCGTTTCACTTCAACGTTGTCGTTTTCATCTTTACCGGCAGGCACGCTGTCGTCAGGAATGTTCGGGATAGCCAGGGCAATATCGCGAATCTCGGCCTGAAGAACGTCCAGCTCGGCTTTCGCCTGATCCAGCTCTTCACCCAGTTTATTCACTTCCAGGCGTAATGGCTCAATGTCTTCCCCGCGTGCTTTCGCCTGGCCGATGGATTTCGATCGAGAGTTACGCTCTGCCTGCAGATTTTCAGTTTGTACCTGCAGAACTTTACGACGCTCTTCGAGAGCGCGCAGCTTATCTACATCCAGCTTAAAGCCCCGGCGTGCCAGTTTTTCAGCGACTGCGTCTGGCTCATTACGCAGCAGATTGGGATCGAGCATGCTTATCCTGTGCTTATCGAATTAAAATAGGAAATGTGGCCACAGCCTGCGGCCACAAGGATACAATTGCCAACATTACCGCAACGACTGAACTAACGGTAGCGTTTTATAGGGCTATTTTGATCCTGTCCGGCGAGCCAGGTGAGCTTTTCACCAATCTTGCCTTCAAGACCTCTGTTTGTGGGGTGATAATAACGCGTTTGTGCCATCTCCTGCGGGAAATATTCTTCCCCGGCGGCGTAGGCATTGGGTTCATCATGAGCGTAACGGTACTCCTGCCCATACCCCATCTCTTTCATCAGTTTGGTCGGCGCGTTACGCAGGTGAACCGGCACATCGTAGTCCGGCCGTTCGCGTGCATCGGACATTGCGGCTTTGAATGCGGTATAAACCGCATTGCTTTTCGGTGCACAGGCCAGATAGACAATCGCCTGCGCAATGGCGCGTTCACCTTCCGCGGGTCCAACGCGGGTAAAGCAGTCCCAGGCCGACAGCGCGACCTGCATGGCGCGAGGATCGGCATTGCCGACATCTTCTGACGCAATCGCCAGGCAGCGACGGGCCACGTAGAGCGGATCGCCACCCGCGGTGATAATACGCGCGTACCAGTAGAGCGCCGCATCCGGCGCGCTGCCGCGCACGGACTTATGCAGCGCCGAGATCAGGTCGTAAAAACGGTCGCCTTTGTTATCGAAACGCGCGCTGCGCTCCCCGGCAATTTCGGTGAGCAGTTCCGGTTTCAGCACCCGCTTGCCGGCATCGTCGACCTCGGCCATATCGGCCATCATCTCCAGCGTGTTCAGCGCCCGACGCGCATCGCCGTTAACCAGCTCGGCAATCGCACGACGGGTGTCCCCAGGCAGAACGATATCCTGCCCGCCGTAGCCGCGCGCGTTGTCGTCCATCGCCTGGGTGAGGACCTTTTCGATATCCTCGGTCGTCAGCGATTTGAGCAGGTAAACGCGCGCGCGGGAAAGCAGCGCCGAGTTCAGTTCAAAAGACGGGTTTTCGGTGGTCGCGCCGATGAAGAAGATCGTGCCGTCTTCAATATGCGGCAGGAAGGCATCCTGCTGGCTCTTGTTGAAGCGGTGGACTTCGTCCACGAAGAGGATGGTGCGCCGCCCGGCATTACGGTTCTGCCGCGCACGCTCGATCGCTTCACGGATCTCCTTCACGCCGGAGGTCACCGCCGAGATGCGTTCGACGTCCGCGTTGGCATAGCGGGCAATCACTTCTGCAAGCGTGGTCTTGCCGGTGCCCGGGGGCCCCCAGAGGATCATGGAGTGAAGATGCCCGGCCTCAATGGCACGGGGCAAAGGCTTACCGGCAGCCAGCAGGTGCTGCTGGCCGATGTACTGCGCTAAATTTTCTGGCCGCATACGAGCGGCCAGAGGTTGAAACGCGTTATCCGAAAAATCGAGCGACAGGTTGCTCACTCACGCCTCTTACTTATTGCGTTGATCGTCCACCGTTACGCCCTGCGGCGGGGTAAAGGTGAATTTCGATGCATCCACGGCGCCGTTCTGCTGAGACTTGAGCTGGTAACTGCTGCGCTGATCGTCTTGCTCAACCGCGCCGAACTGATTGATGGTACCGTTGGTGCTTACGTTAATGGTGAACTGCTTCAGGTTGCCGTTGCTGCCTTTCGGCGTCAGGACAAACTCGTCACCCGTCTGTTTAATATTGTACTGCTGCCAGTCGCTGGCCTGGTTGCGGGCAATCAGCATAAATGGCGTATTGCTGGTGGCATCTTTCAGCCAGGTCGCCGTGGCCTGCTCAACGAACGGGTTGAAGAACCACAGTGTTTTACCGTCAGAGACCAGGATGCTTTCATCCGGCTGGGTCATGTGCCAGTTAAACAGATTTGGGCGTTTTACCCACAAATCCCCCTGACCTTCCTGCACCGCGTTGCCGCTGCCGTCAGTCACTTTTTGCGTGAAGCTGGCGTGGAAGCTGCTTACTTTATCCAGTCGGCTTTTAAGGTCGCTGGCTGCATCAGCCCAGACGCTGCTGGCGACAAAACTGGTGAGTAATGCACAGGCGATGGCGATTTTTTTCATTGTTATTCCTTAAAATACGTCTTCCCGATATGGGGTTTCCGTCTTCTATTCTGGACCTGCCCGGAGGCAGGCGACAGAAGAAAATGCTTAATTTTGGCTGATTTACCCTTCTTTGCAATCGCTGAAGGTTAATCAAACGGCGGCGGTGCCAGCACCTCGCGGTTGCCGTTGTGCCCCTGCTCGCTCACGATGCCCTGCGCTTCCATTTGCTCGATGATACGCGCTGCGCGGTTATAGCCGATGCGGAACTGGCGCTGTACGCCGGAAATGGACGCCTTGCGCTTTTCGGTAACGAAGTTAACCGCCTGATCGAATAACGGATCCAGCTCTTCGCCGCCGTCGAAGCCACCGCCGCCGCCTTCGCTTTCCGAATCACTGGTAATGCCGTCAACGTATTGTGGACGACCGCGCGCTTTCCAGTCCTGCACGACGGCGTGAACTTCCTCATCGCGGACAAACGCACCGTGGACGCGCACCGGAGAGGTGGAGTTCGGGCCGGAATAGAGCATGTCACCCATACCCAGCAGGGACTCAGCGCCGCCCTGGTCAAGAATGGTGCGGGAGTCAATTTTACTTGATACGGTAAAGGCGATACGCGTCGGAATGTTCGCTTTGATAAGACCGGTAATCACGTCCACGGAAGGACGCTGGGTCGCCAGCACAAGGTGAATACCGGCCGCACGCGCTTTCTGCGCCAGACGGGCAATCAACTCTTCCACTTTCTTACCGACGGTCATCATCAGGTCAGCGAATTCATCGACCAGCACGACGATATAAGGCAGTTTTTCCAGCACCGGATGCTGGGCATCCATGCTGTCGCCCGGCTTCCAGTAAGGATCCGGAATCGGACGCCCCATACGCATCGCCTGGGCGATTTTCTCGTTATAGCCAGCCAGGTTACGCACGCCCAGCGCAGACATCAGCTTGTAGCGGCGCTCCATCTCGTTGACGCTCCAGCGCAGCGCGTTGGCGGCGTCCTTCATGTCGGTCACGACTTCGGTCAGCAGATGCGGAATGCCTTCGTAGACCGACAGTTCCAGCATTTTCGGGTCGATCATGATGAAACGCACATCTTCCGGCTGCGCTTTATAGAGCATGCTGAGGATCATGGCGTTCACGCCGACGGATTTACCGGAACCAGTGGTACCCGCCACCAGCAGGTGAGGCATTTTCGCGAGATCGGCCACCACCGGATCGCCGGCGATATCTTTACCCAGCACCACGGTCAGCGGAGATGGGTTATCGCGGAATTTGATGTTATCCAGCACTTCACGCAGGTAGACGGTCTGACGTTTCTTGTTCGGCAGCTCCAGACCCACGTACGGTTTACCCGGTATCACTTCCACCACGCGCACCGCAACGGTCGACAGCGAACGCGCCAGGTCGCGAGAGAGGTTGGAAATACGCGCGGCCTTAACGCCCGGCGCCAGGTTCAGTTCGAAACGGGTGATAACGGGGCCCGGCGAGTAGTTCACCACATCTGCCTTAATGCGGAAGTCAGCCAGACGGGCTTCCACCAGACGCGCCATCTGCTCCAGCGCGAAGGTATCAACGGGTTCCACTTCTGACGGCGGCGGCGTTAACAGATCCAGAGACGGCAGCGGCGTGCTGGGACGCTGCAGCGGACGGCTGTCGCCGTTACGCATTAACAGCGGGTGAATCAGGCTCTCCTGCGGCTGTGGCGCAGGCTGCTGGAACTGCGGCGCCTGCTGATGCGGCTGCTGCGGTTGTGCATACGGCTGTTGAACAGGCTGCTGCGGCTGCGCGTAGGCCTGCGGCGCTGGCTGCTGGCGCACCGGCTCTGCTTCCGGCATCACGCTCGGGGTAAACAACGGCTCGCTCGGGCCATCATCCACCAGATCCTTCATCGGTGAGAATTCGAAATCAGACAGCGAGAACGGATTTGCGCCAGCCGGTTGTTCACCGGAATAGCGCTGCTGCTGGGTGGCGGCAAACTGGCGCGCTAATTCGGCCTCTGCCGCGTCATCTTCATCTTCCAGCGCCGGTTCATCGTGCTGATACTCTTCGCCGTAGCGTTGATTCTGCTGCGCAGCGAACTGGCGGGCCAGCTCGTCCTGCTGCATGTCATCGCCGTCGTCTTCATACTCGAGCTCGCGCGCTTTCTCTTCGGCCATACGCTGGGAAGGCAGCTTGATGCCATAAGAAGCAAGCTCGCGGCGGGTTGGCACGCGGACGCGGTTAGGGCGAGGCAGCTGCGGACCAATTCCCTCCTTCACCTGAGGACGCGGCGCACCGCCCGTTGCCAGGCTAAAAACAGGTGCAGCCACGGCAGCGGCCGCCGTAGCCTGCTTCACGCTTTCCGCTACGGGGGCAACCGCAGGCGTCGGGTCGACCGGTGGCACTGAAGCAGATGGCGTTCTCGTCACCGGCTCCTGCACCGGTTCAGGCACGGGCTGATACCAGGCCGCCAGTTGCTCGCGTTCACGCGCACGGCGCTCTTCTACTTCTTCAAAATAGTACAGCGGTGGACGCGCAGGCTTCACCTCTTCCACGATTTCAGGTTCAGGCTGCGGCTCGGCATAAGGCTGCACCGGCTCGACCGGGTCAGGTGCATATTCCTGATAAGGCTGGGCCACTGGCTGCTGATATGGCTGCGGTTCATACTCAGGCTGCGGCGGCTGATAAGGCTGCTGCCACTGCTCCTGTTGCACTGGGATGTAGCTTTCAGGTTCAGGCGCGATAGTCGGCTCCGGCGTATGAACGCCTGGTGCAGTTTGCCAGTTAACCTGAGGCTGCTGAATAACGGACTCCGGCGGCGACACCGGCGCGGATGGCGTCACGGCGTCGACAGGCGCGGCATACGCCTGCGCAGCGGTCGTCGCGGCTGCGGCTGCGGCAACCGGTTCGGTCACCGAGTGGCCGTTTAACAACGGATCGTATTCGTCGAAATCGCCAGGCGTGGCCCGGCTGCCGGAGAAGAGCACATCGTCAGGATCGACGGCGACACCCGCAGCGCGATACGCCACCTGCTCGTCTTCATCCATACGTTTACCGGAGAAGAGCGCCGCATCGGTTTTACGCCCTAGCGGGTTGGCAAATTTCTCCGCAACGCGCTGACGGCGCGCCAGCGCGCCGCGCAGAATACGGGCACGGCGAGACTCGCGACGCTGCACAGGCGCGTCATCTTCCTCTTCATCTTCGTACTCGTCTTCATCAACCCACGTATCGTCGCGGCGGGTACGGTTGCTGGCGAAGGTCAGAATGGTGAGGATAAAACTGCCTATTTTCTCGGCAATGCTCACCCAGGACCAGCCGGTAAACAGCGTCAGACCGGCCGCCCAGATGCAGAGCAGCGCCAGCGTACCGCCGCTGCTGTGCAGCATTGGTTGCAGTGCAGAACTTAATAAGCTGCCGATGACCCCGCCTGAGGCGAAGTACCAGATATCATCCGCATTGATTGCGGCCAGCCCGCAGGAGGTGAGGATCAGCGCCAGCGCGCCAATCAGGCGCAGCGACACGGCGAAATAGTCGATATAATCGTCGTTCTGACGATGACGCCACGCAAACCAGCATCCGCCAATGATAATCACGGGAAGCGTATAGGCCATTACACCGAAAATGAAAAACAGCGTGTCCGCAAGCCAGGCACCGGGGACGCCGCCTAAATTATGGATAGGTTCATGCCATGCAGTTTGTGACCAGCTGGGATCTGAGGGGTTGAAACTGAGTAAGGCTGCCATCAGCCAGACGGCAAAAAGGGCAATAACAATCAGCAAAGCCTCGAGGAGACGACGTCCGCTGCTTAGCTTCGATAGTGTGACTTCTTTGTCTTCAGTGTATTCCTGGCTCAAGAAAGGCTCTCCAGGTATCAGGCATATCCTGCCTGTTTGCTAAAACGGACAACAGCGCCGGGGCTCCCCGGCACTGTTGCTGTATGGATTAACAGGAGTGTAATCAAACTACGCTGATTTTGCACCTGTTCCGTGTTAGCGCGTCTTAATAACCAGACGATTGCTCTGTTTGACCTCTTCCATCACCACATAAGTACGGGTGTCGTTCACGCCTGGCAGACGCAGCAGGGTTTCCCCCAGCAGCTTGCGGTAGGCGGACATATCAGGCACACGGGTTTTCAACAGGTAGTCGAAATCACCGGAAACCAGGTGACACTCTTGAATTTCTTCAAGTTTTTGTACAGCGGCGTTAAATTGCTCAAACACATCCGGCGCACCACGATTCAGAGTAATCTCAACAAATACCAGAAGTGAGGCATCCAGATAATGCGGGTTCAGCAGAGCAGTATAGCCCTGAATGAAACCCTGTCTTTCCAGTCGGCGCACACGCTCAAGGCACGGCGTCGGGGAAAGTCCCACACGTTTTGAAAGCTCGACGTTGGAAATACGCCCATCCTTTTGCAATTCATTAAGAATGTTACGATCGATACGGTCGAGATCTTTGCCAGGGCGCTTCTTGCTATCTACCATTATTATTGTCTCTCTGTATTCCTTCCCTACTCCTGCCTGGACCCTGTGCACATCACTGTTCAGAGCCTGTACCCGTTAGTCATCACATCGCCTGATTTTGTATTAGACGCGATGCGGATTCGGGTTCTGTTGGTAAGAAGACCGTTGCCCTAAGGCCGTCACCGACATCACGTATGGCGTCTGTCCACGCCATGCGTAGATTTCACTGACCCGGTAAAAATGGCATTTACGTGCATGCCTATGCGGCATACGGTTAACGCAGTTTTTTTTCTTCCTTGAATGTTTTCGCAAAAGCGCAGGGGATTGTCAAAGCAAAACATCGTTTTTTAGTACAACATGCCGGATATTCATTACGCCGGGGGATTAATCCTCATTTTATTGCCTTACAAACGACCGATTTTCAGCAGAAAGCGTGATGTTATAGCGCATCATTCATCGTCCGCGACTATTACACAGATTGATATCAAAATTGCTGTGCTCTTTTTTTACGACAACAAATTCCCTACAATCCAGCCAAATGTCTGCCAACAACAATGGGGATCTCATGGGCACGGCCAAACACAGTAAGCTGCTAATCCTTGGTTCTGGACCTGCGGGATATACCGCAGCGGTCTATGCTGCACGCGCTAACCTGCACCCGGTACTCATCACCGGTATGGAAAAAGGCGGTCAGCTGACCACCACCACCGAAGTGGAAAACTGGCCAGGGGACCCGAACGACCTGACCGGGCCGCTGCTGATGGAACGTATGCACGAGCATGCCGCGAAATTCGAAACCGAAATTCTGTTCGACCACATCAACAAGGTCGATCTGCAGAACCGTCCGTTCCGCCTGACGGGCGACAGCGGCGAATACACCTGCGACGCGCTGATCGTCGCCACCGGTGCCTCTGCCCGCTACCTCGGCCTGCCATCCGAAGAGGCGTTCAAAGGCCGCGGCGTCTCTGCCTGCGCCACCTGTGACGGTTTCTTCTACCGCAATCAGAAGGTCGCGGTCATCGGCGGCGGTAACACCGCGGTGGAAGAAGCGCTCTACCTGGCCAACATTGCCTCTGAGGTGCACCTGATCCACCGTCGCGAGACCTTCCGCGCGGAGAAGATCCTGATCAAGCGCCTGATGGATAAAGTGGCAAGCGGCAACATCGTGCTGCACACCAACCGTACCCTGGAAGAGGTGACGGGCGACCAGATGGGCGTTGCCGGTCTGCGTATCCGCGATACCCAGAACACCGATAAGGTCGAAACGCTGGAAGTAGCGGGTCTGTTTGTGGCGATCGGTCACAGCCCGAACACTGCCATCTTCGACGGCCAGCTGGAGCTGGAAAACGGCTACATCAAAGTGCAGTCCGGCATTCACGGTAACGCGACCCAGACCAGTATTCCGGGCGTGTTCGCGGCTGGCGACGTGATGGACCATATCTACCGTCAGGCGATCACCTCTGCGGGCACCGGCTGTATGGCCGCGCTGGACGCTGAACGCTACCTCGACGGGCTGGCTGAACAAGGCAAATAATCTTTACAAGTCAGTAACAAACGTAAATAAAGGCGGCGATAAGTCGCCTTTATTGTCTCCCCGTTGTAACATTGCGCTGCCCAATTTCTAATAACGTCACCTGCAAAGTACGCAATGGAAAAAACCCGTCAACAAGAGTTAACACGCTGGCTGAAACAGCAAAGCGTTATTTCCCGCCGCTGGCTTATGATTTCCCGTCTGCTGGGGTTCGTTAGCGGTCTGTTGATTGTTGCCCAGGCATGGCTGCTGGCCCGCATTCTTAATCACATGATCATGGAGAACATCCCGCGCGAAGCGCTCCTGCTGCCCTTTATTGTCCTGATCCTGATTTTTATCCTGCGCGCCTGGGTGGTATGGCTGCGTGAGCGCGTCGGTTTTCACGCCGGACAGCATATCCGCTACGAGATCCGTCGTCAGGTGCTCGACAGGCTTCAGGAAGCCGGGCCCGCGTGGATCCAGGGCAAACCTGCCGGAAGCTGGGCGACGCTGATCCTTGAGCAGATTGACGATATGCACGACTACTACGCGCGCTATTTGCCGCAGATGGCCCTTGCCGTCTTCGTTCCGGTGCTGATCGTCATCGCCATCTTCCCGGTGAACTGGATGGCGGCGCTGATTCTGATGGGCACCGCCCCGCTGATCCCGCTGTTTATGGCGCTGGTCGGCATGGGGGCAGCGGATGCCAACCGCCGCAACTTCCTGGCGCTGGGTCGCCTCAGCGGCCATTTCCTCGATCGCCTTCGCGGCATGGAGACGCTGCGCATTTTTGGCCGCGGTGAAGCGGAAACCGAAAACATTCGTCAGGCATCGCAGGACTTCCGCCAGCGCACCATGGAAGTGCTCCGCCTCGCCTTCCTGTCTTCCGGCGTACTGGAATTCTTTACCTCGCTGTCGATTGCCCTCGTGGCGGTCTACTTTGGCTTCTCCTATCTTGGCGCGCTGGATTTCGGCCATTACGGCACGGCGGTGACCCTTTCCGCCGGGTTCCTGGCGCTGATCCTGGCCCCGGAGTTTTTCCAGCCGCTTCGCGATCTAGGGACCTTCTATCACGCCAAAGCGCAGGCGGTTGGCGCTGCCGACAGCCTGAAAACGTTCCTTGAAACGCCGCTGGCCCACCCGGAACGGGGTGACGTGACGCTGAACGCTAACGAACCCGTGACCATTGAAGCGCAGGACTTTTCCATTCTGTCCCCCGAGGGCAAAGTGCTCGCCGGTCCGCTGAACTTTACCTTACCGGCCGGACAGCGCGTGGTGCTCGTCGGCACCAGCGGTTCCGGTAAAAGTTCTCTGCTGAACGCGCTATCCGGCTTTATGGCCTACACGGGCTCACTGCGGATCAACAAAACCGAACTGCGCAACCTCGATCCTGACGCCTGGCGTAAACAGCTCAGCTGGGTCGGGCAAAACCCGCAGCTGCCCGCCGCTACGCTGCGTGAAAACGTCCTGCTGGCGCGCCCGAACGCGCGTGAAGATGAACTCCAATCGGTCCTTGACCGCGCATGGGTCAGCGAGTTTTTGCCGCTGCTCCCGCGAGGGGTGGATACCGTGGTCGGCGACCAGTCCGCCGGGCTGTCGGTCGGACAGGCGCAGCGTGTGGCCGTTGCCCGCGCGCTGCTTAACCCATGCCAGCTGATGCTGCTGGACGAGCCCGCCGCCAGCCTGGATGCCCACAGCGAGCAGCGCGTGATGGAGGCCCTGAACGCCGCCTCCCGGCAGCAAACCACCCTGATGGTCACCCACCAGCTGGAGGGCATTGCCGACTGGGACCAGATCTGGGTCATGGAAAACGGCCGTATTGTTGAGCAAGGCGATTACGCCTCTCTCGTTGCCGCGCAGGGGCCGTTTGCCGCCCTGCTGGCGAACCGTCAGGAGGACATCTGATGCGTGCTCTACTGCCTTATCTGGCGCTCTATAAACGCCACAAATGGATGCTGACGCTGGGGATTGTGCTGGCGATTGTCACGCTGCTCGCCAGCATCGGCCTGCTCACGCTTTCCGGCTGGTTCCTGTCGGCCTCGGCCGTCGCGGGGTTCGCCGGGTTATACAGCTTCAACTATATGCTTCCGGCAGCGGGCGTTCGCGGCACCGCCATCACCCGCACGGCCGGACGCTATTTCGAACGGCTGGTCAGCCACGACGCCACTTTCCGCGTGCTGCAGCACCTGCGTATCTACACCTTCAGCAAGCTGCTGCCCCTCTCCCCTGCCGGGCTGGCGCGTTTTCGTCAGGGCGAGCTGCTTAACCGCGTCGTTGCCGATGTCGACACGCTGGATCACCTGTATCTGCGCGTAATCTCCCCGATCGTGGGCGCGTTTGTGGTGATTGTGGTGGTTACGCTGGGGCTGTCTGTTCTCGATGTTCCCGTTGCGCTGACGCTCGGCGGGATCATGCTGCTGACGCTCATCATTCTTCCCCCGCTGTTTTACCGCGCCGGGAAATCCACCGGGGAAAACCTGACGCGACTGCGCGGGGACTACCGCCAGCAGCTGACCTCCTGGCTTCAGGGACAGGCAGAGCTGACCATTTTTGGCGCCAGCAAGCGCTACCGCGCCCGAATGGAAAGTACGGAGCTGAACTGGCATGAGGCCCAGCGCCGTCAGTCGGAGCTGACGGCCTTCTCTCAGGCGCTGATGATGTTAATCGGCGGCGTGGCGGTCATTGCCATGCTGTGGCTTACTTCCGGCGATATCGGCGGAAATACCCAGCCGGGCCCCCTTATAGCCCTTTTCGTCTTCTGTGCGCTGGCCGCGTTTGAAGCGCTGGCCCCTGTAACGGGTGCCTTCCAGCATCTGGGCCAGGTGATCGCCTCTGCCCTGCGCATCACGCAAATTGCCGAGCAGGAGCCTGAAGTGACGTTCAGCGCCGGGCAGACCGCTGTACCCGAGCAGGTTGCACTGACGCTTGAAGATGTCACCTTCAGCTATGACAGGCAGGCGCAGAACGCGCTGGACGGTATCACTCTTTCGGTCAATGCAGGTCAGCGGATTGCGATCCTCGGCCGTACCGGCTGCGGTAAATCGACGCTGCTGCAGCTGCTGACCCGCGCCTGGGATCCGCAGCGCGGTCAGATTCGCTTCAACAATACGCTGCTGACTGATTTCAGCGAGCCGGCCCTGCGTAAGACCGTAAGCGTTGTTCCTCAGCGCGTGCATCTGTTTAGCGCCACGCTGCGCGATAACCTGCTGCTGGCCGCACCGGAGGCCTCTGACGATGCGCTTCGTGCCGTGCTTGAACAGGTCGGCCTGCAAAAGCTGCTTGAGGACGATGGGTTGAACGGCTGGCTGGGCGAAGGCGGCCGCCAGCTCTCCGGCGGTGAGCTGCGCCGTCTGGCGATTGCGCGCGCGCTGCTGCACGATGCGCCGCTGATACTGCTCGACGAGCCCACCGAAGGGCTTGACGCCACAACCGAGAGCCAAATCCTTGATTTACTGGCCAATGTCATGACGGGCAAAACCGTGCTGATGGTCACGCATCGCCTGCGCGGACTGGCGAGTTTTGATCGGATAATTGTGATGGACAACGGGCACATTATTGAGCAAGGTAATCACGCACAGCTGCTGGCGAAACAGGGTCGCTACTACCAGTTTAAACAGCGTCTGTAGACTATATTTGTAGCGTCCTCACTCGCGTACTGGAGTTTTGCTGTCATGCGCCTGGTCCAGCTTTCTCGTCATAACATTGCGTTCCCTTCTCCGGAAGGGGCGCTGCGTGAGCCCAACGGGCTGCTGGCCCTTGGCGGTGACCTCAGTCCTGCGCGGCTGTTGATGGCGTACCAGCGCGGTATCTTCCCCTGGTTTTCTCCCGGCGACCCGATTTTATGGTGGTCTCCCGATCCGCGTGCCGTGCTGTGGCCTGCGCAGTTTCACCTGAGCCGCAGCATGAGGCGTTTCCATGCGAAATCACCCTATCGCGTTACCCTCAATCACGCTTTTGGTCAGGTCATTGAAGGCTGCGCCGAAGACCGCTATGAAGGGACGTGGATAACCCGCGATATCATCACCGCCTACCACCAGCTTCATGAGCTTGGCTACGCCCACTCCATCGAGGTATGGGAAGGCACCGCTCTCGTCGGCGGCATGTACGGCGTGGCGCAAGGGTCGCTGTTTTGTGGCGAATCGATGTTCTCTCGTGCGGTTAATGCCTCGAAAACCGCGCTGCTGGTCTTCTGCGAGACGTTTGCCCAGCGCGGCGGACGCCTCATCGATTGTCAGGTGCTCAACGAGCATACGGCCTCCCTCGGGGCTGTTGAAATCCCGCGCCGCCAGTACATCGAACAGCTTGAAGCCAGCCGTCAGGAGAAGCTCCCGCGCGACTTCTGGATACCGAAAACGCTCTTTGTGCCCAATGCCTAAATGTTTTCCGCATATTTTTTGTGAGGGTGTTATAATTACGCCGCAGAGTAGCTTCTGCCTGTTGCCCCGCCGCCGTTTGGGACCCTCGCTTCAGATAACGTCCTGACGTTTATCCTGTCGTCTCCCCTTTACGAATGCGCTTCCTGTTCGGTTGTACCGTGACGCTTGGGCAATGCGCCGAAACTGTTTTGCTGCGTTTTAATCGCGCAATTCTTTACTTAAATGATGAATTTCGGCATTATCTTGCCGGTTCAAAACTTGGTAGTGATACCCCAGAGGATTAGATGGCCAAAGAAGACAATATTGAAATGCAGGGTACCGTACTTGATACGTTGCCTAATACCATGTTTCGCGTAGAGCTGGAAAACGGTCACGTGGTAACTGCGCACATCTCCGGTAAAATGCGCAAAAACTACATCCGCATTTTGACGGGCGACAAAGTGACTGTTGAACTGACCCCGTACGACCTGAGCAAAGGCCGCATTGTCTTCCGTAGTCGCTAATTGTTTTCGCCTGTAATGGCAGATGAATATTAAATAAGGCCGGGATTTTCCCGGCCTTATTTTTTTGTGGTGCAGTCGATTATTTGAACAATTATTTGGCGGTTCGTTTCAGGCTGTCTGTTCGACAGTGTAGAAAGTAAGGGGAAGAGACCTTATTTTCTATTTTGCTAAGCTGCGGGTACGGCAGTGCACTTTCTTCTGTGGTGATGGTGACCATTCCCTTTTCTGAGCTGCCTGCACGGCAGTGCACTCTATCAGTCGAAGCAGTCGCGCCCGTCTGTCTTTCTAAGCTGCCTGTACGGCAGTGCACGCGGGCGCGTCGCGTCCGGGCATCAAACGTGCTTTCTAAGCTGCCTGTTCGGCAGTGCACCCGAATATTCTCCTGGTCCCTGTCGCATTGCATTTCTAAGCTGCCTGTACGGCAGTGCACTCGCCCCGCTAGTTTGCACACCATGCCCTGACTTTCTAAGCTGCCTGTACGGCAGTGCACTTAATCGGTACATTTGCCGAAAGATTGTATCATTTCTAAGCTGCCTGTACGGCAGTGCACCTGATGGTAAGCTCTCTGGCGGCTTCGTTTTCTTTCTAAGCTGCCTGTACGGCAGTGCACAAGTCCATCGTTGAACGAGAAAGACGGTCAATTTTCTAAGCTGCCTGTACGGCAGTGCACATGACGGGCTTTACCCAGATTCTCTCTAAAGTTTTCTAAGCTGCCTGTACGGCAGTGCACTATGGCGTACCGACTGCGTCACCTTGTCCCACTTTCTAAGCTGCCTGTACGGCAGTGCACAGTAGACCTGGTAAACGAGCGAAACAAGATGATTTCTAAGCTGCCTGTACGGCAGTGCACTGAAATAATATCTTCACACCATTATGATTTTCATACAAAAAAAGCTAAAACCCCTTCTTTTACCCTCTTTTTTACCCTCTCAAATATCCATTTAATATCAATGCATTACAAACACCCTAAAAATTAGGGTCAAACGCCATCTTCTCTTAAACCACCCAGTATAAAAAAACGCCATTCCACTCCACCTGACAAATGACTATACTTAGCCATGACAAATGACACTCACCAGGAGGTAACATGAGAACATGGATCCCCGCCCAACAACCTGCTGATAACGCGCTTTGGCGGTACGCTGGTTTACCTGCAAACAGGGGTATGCGGCTGATTGAGTTTCTCAATCAGGGGTTACCCGTCAGCGTGCTCGACAATATCCATGAGTGGACGGCGATGTCGAAAGCGGACATTTTGCGCGTCACCGGAATTAATGAACGTAACGTAGCCCGCCGCAAAAGCGCGGGACGGACGCTGACGCCGGATGAAAGCGAACGCGTGGCCCGTTTCGTTCGGGTGCTGGATGCTGCTGTCGACTATTTTGGCAGTAAAGAAGAGGCATGGAACTGGCTGCAGGCGCCGGTGCGCGGGCTTGGAAATGTTGCCCCTGTCGACCTGATCGCGACGGAAACCGGTGCCCTGGAAGTCACCGACTTGATTGGTCGACTCGAACATGGCGTGTTCGCATGATTTTTTATCGTCTGGTGACGGGACGCTATGCCAGCGAAGCGTGGAGCGGAAGCGGCGCAAACCAGTATGGCGGACGCTGGAACCATAAAGGCCATCCAGCGGTGTATGTGTCCACCTCCATCTCGCTGGCCTCACTGGAAATTCTGGTGCACGTTCGGAAAGATAGCGTGTTGAATCAGTACCATCTTTTCAACATCGATATCCCGGATGACCAGATTGATTACCTGGATAAAGCGTGGCTCCCCGAAGACTGGCAGGAAAATCCAGCGCCGGTATCAACGATGGATCTGGGAACCGGATGGTTACAGGCTAACAGCGCCCTCGCGCTTATCCTACCGTCCTGCATCATCCCTTATGAAAACAATGCCATCCTTAATCCCTTACATCCGGCATTCCACACGGCGCTCAATTCAGTTCAGCAACTCCCCTTTATTTTTGATGCCCGCCTGGCTGAAAAAACCGCACCCTGATCGCGAGTGCGGTTATGCGCTTCAGAACCAGGGAACCGTTGCCGTCGCGCTGAGTCCGTAGGTCGTAAATGTCCCCGAGACAGGCGCAGACAGCACATCCCCGTGGCGAATAAAAAGCTTAAAAGACTGGCCTGTTGAGAGACTACGCAAGTTGAGCCAGGGCAGATCCGTCCTCGCCTCCTGCATCGTCAGCAAACGCTGCTGCGCCTCGTCCTCCGTTAGCCATCCTTTTTTTACCGAGCGTCGCATCAGACGCTGCGCGCTGCTTTTCACCTGGACGCGGCTCACGCACCGCCACTGGCTGACGACGGGCACGGGCTGGATGTCCGAAGATATGCAGTAGTCGCTCAGTCCTTTTCGCCATGTGAGTGATTCGAGTTCGCTTAACGCAGGGCGAGTACCGTGCAGACGTAACACCGGGCCGGGCTTCATGCCGTGCGCAGGAAAGCTGATGCCAATATCCCCCTGCCCCCGCTGGCCCAGCGCGCGATGCAGCTTAGCCATCAGCGCGGCCATCAGCATCTCCTCGCTGAACTCCGGGTCGGGCAGGACGCGGATCTCAATGTAGTGATCCATAACCACTCCTTACTCGCCCTTCTCACCGAAGACGCCGCCGCGGATCAGCACGGCCATGACGTAATGCTGCTGTTCAACGTCAGGCTTTTGGCCTTTCGTCACCCAGTTATCCAGCAGGGTGTAGAAGTCCATCTTCTCTTTCGGCTGGCGGCAGGCCACACCACGGCTGGTGACAGAGCCATACGGTTCGACGGCGATAGCACCCAGCGCATCGACCTGAGGGTGCCATGTATCTATTGTTCGAATGGCATTACCGATTTTCTGCGAGTGCATGCCTGCAACGCTGTCTACCTGATACAACAGACGGCTCTTGCTGCTGTTGCTGTCCAGGACCAGCTCCTGCGACGGGAAGATCTCCTGCCCGGCACCGAGCAGCACCTGCGCGTCGACGTTCAGGAGAACAAATTCTTCACCGCTAAGCCCTTTTTCGATCTCCTGCGCCAGTGCGTTTAAGCGCTCATCGCAGGCAGAAAAATCTCGCAGCGCATAATTGTACGCATCAAACGTCCAGGCTTTACTGCCCGTCACGTTCACGATAATTTTTTCTGCCCCGACGCGGTTACGCCATAAAAAACGGCCGTTTGCCAGATTGGTTGCATAGCGACGCGCCAGCTCTTTGAAACCGTGTTCACTGATATAACCGTCGATAACCTGCTGAAGTTCATCCTGGTAGGCACGATCGTTACACACTGATGGCGTCGACAGGTTGCCCAGCACGCGAAGGGTAAATTTCACCTTCAGGGTGTCTGCATCGGCGGGCAGCGACGCCACGTCCACACGCTGCAGGTTCGCTTTCTGGATCTCCGCATCCAGCTTTGCCGGATCGTTGGTCAGCGCATTTTTCAGACGGTTAGAAATAGTGCCGCGTACCGCTTTTTCCTGAATCCGAATCGGCTGCCAGGTCTCTCCCGCCCAGCTTCCGGAATACATCACCGCATCCGAGGTTGCCAGTTTACGTTCAAATGCCAGTACAGATGCCGTTTTAACGGCAGTTGGAGCCTTTGCCATAGATAAGTCCTTTTTAATTAAGAGGTTCAGAAGTCAACGGCGCGCCCGCGCCCTGACAGTAGTAGCCTGTTTCCGTCGTGCGATAGCGCCAGAAAATATCGTCAAGCGACCGAATCCGGTGCAGACCGCACCACTCGCCCACGCCATACACCGCTTCGGTAAACGCGAAGGGCGTTTCTGCATCGCGCGCGTTTTCCACGACGCCGGGGGCGTAGAGTTCAGAGATACGCTGGTAGCCCGTCATTAACGGCACCAGATAACCGGGATTAGGTTTGGGAACAACGTGCCAGTCAGCCGGCTCGCCTTCGCGCAGGTTGCCGCTCTCCGGCATTTCCGCCTGGATTTTCAGCGTGGCAAAATCAAGCCAGGCATCAAGCAATGTGGCATCAGGATGGTTTTCAAGCAGGGTTTGATAATGTTGAACCAGCCAGCTGCTCCGATCGCGTAAGGCAAAACCGGGCATAAGCTGCCACTGCAACCGACGCATTTCGCGATCGGTAGACGGCATCGCCATGACGGTAATCGTCTCAATATCAACGACTATGCCGCCCGCCAGTCGGAGCGTCGGGCACACCTGCGAAAGGTATTCGGCCAGGTCACGCTGTCCGTATTCACCGTTCGGAATTTCCCCGTGACACTCAAGCAGGAGCGAAACCGTCATATGCATGCGCCCCTCTTCATTAAATGAGGCCGTTTTCGCTTCACGGGTAAGGGGATTACGCGTCAGGGCAAACTGATAATCGCGACCAGACGTGTGCGCGAGGATCTGGTGTTCGTGGCTGACGACGGCACAGCCCTCGATGCGCAGCCCGTGCGTTTCCGTCAGCCTGCGCGACAGCGCATGGGCAAATCCCAGGAAATGAGTGATGGCGGGAAAACCCCAGGTCAGGCCAGCAATCGCGTTGGCGTTTTCGACTCGGACACGGCGAAGCAGGATCAGTGAGCTCATTTCAGCGCCTCCCGGATAATTTTTTCCATCTCACGCAGGTTGCTGCGTAAACGTTCGCGCGTTTCCCACTCCCGTTTTTCCACATTACCGACATCCGGCAGCGACTTGCGCAGACGGGCGTTGAGCCACTGGGCAAAATCTTCCGCCACAGCGTCCTGCCAGTCATCTTTTTCTCGCTCAAGACGGAAGGCTTCGTCTGTTTTTGTGCGCCAGGGATCGAGCCAGAGCTGCTGATGAGGTTTCAGATCGGGACAGTTGAGCGTCCAGCTCTGCGAGGTTTCCCGTTGGAATACAGAGGCGATCTCAAACAGCAGATCGATAATCATATTGATGTAGCCGTCGCGCGCTTCACGAATACGAAAATTGGTGTAATCGCCCGCCTTCGTCAGTAGGGAAACAAGCAGCTGAATATGACTCTTCGCACGGCGGTCAAATTGCCCACCCGAGGCGAAAACAGAACGCAAGCTCGTCGGTGGCTTTTCTGCCCTTTTCCACTGCGGCGGCTGGCAGGAGAGCAGCCAGCTACGTCCGCCGCGTACGCTGTTTAGATAGGAAATGTTTTGCGGTTTCGTGCCACCAAAGTGTATTTCTGCTGAATCCGGGAAAAGCGTCAGCGGAGTGGGATGCCAGGTTTTCTCGCGGCGCGCTTTCCAGATGGCTTTTACCTCCTCGCCAAAACGACAGGCAATCATCTTTTGATGCATAGCGTGAACAAGCGAGGTGGCAAACAACGGGCTTAACAGATGGTAATTTTCACCTACCGGAAAATACCCCTGTTTAGCCAGCTTGTGCGAAGCGGGTTCGCCGGGCGTTAACGCGCGAGAAAAACCTGCAATCCAGTCACGCAGTTGACTCTCGTCATCGGTAAACGCGGCCAGCGCGGCGTGATCGCCACGCTTCAGGCTTGCTAGCAGGGAGTCGCCGCCCTCAACCTGCGTTTGCAATAATTTCGCGACGTCAAGCGCAGCGGCGTTGCCGACCGCATCCGGTTCCAGACCTGACAACGCAGCGGTGCTGAGGTACCCTTCCTGCGCCACTGCCTCGCTGTAAATACTGCTACTTTTTGAATCTCCGTGGGTAAATTTCGCCGCATGGGTCACGAGGTTAATTTGTCCGGCTCGCTTCGCGGCATCCGTCAGCCATGCTTTCGGCTCATAGCGAAGCTCCAGTTCCCGGCGTTCAGCCGCAAGCGTTGCGCTATCTTCGCTGCGCTTTGCGGTCGCTTTATCAAATGCTTCCAGCTTTGTTTGCCGTCGTCCGGCAATGTACTCAGCAATGAAAGCGCTTAGTGCTTCAACTGACATACTCGCTCCTGACTCTTAGAGATATTCCCTGAACACGCCCAATGCGGGGTGATACAACCATTTCTCCGTTTCCTCCTCCCAGGTAACTCTCAGTGTGATTTCGCCATACCGTCGCGACACCGCAGCCAGCTCCATCTGCTTCGTCTCGGCGAGCGCCTGTAATATCTCGGCATATTCGATTGCGACCCACGGCTCTACGCCGTCAGCCATAAACAACGCCTGTTCGCAAAACCGTCCTGCGGGTTTTAACCTGCCGTCTTCCTGCATCAGGCAAAACTCAGGTTCATCGTCTTCCTCTTCCATGCGCAAAAAGAAAGTGTCCTTCGGTGACGCACGGCGAAAAGGCGTCCGCAGCTGCAGCTCACCGTTCCACGTCAGCGGTAGCCGCCACCAGGACGCCGCCACCGCATCTGATTTCTTGCCATCGCCCAGCAGCGAGGCGCGCAAACGCTCATGCTCCAGCGCCGCCAGCGCGTTGCCGGGCAGATTTTCAACGATGCGCGGGACCGCATTCAGCGTGCGGTAGCCTTCTTCAGTAAGAAGCTCATGAAGATCGTGATGCGCCAGCGGATGCTGATCGGTCTCAAAACCGGGTCGGCAGTAGGCGATCCTCTCTCCGCGAAGCGCGCGCACGTTGCGCTGGAGAATCACCAGATTTTCGCGCTCAGGCACCTGCTGACGGTGGCGTTGAATACGCCCCGCAAACTGAATAAGCGAACGCATGGAGCTCGGCTCGATAATCCCCCAGTCGGCATCGAAATCGCGCCCAACTTCGAGAACGGAGGTTCCGAGCACGACAAAGAGGTGGTGCTGTTCTGGTGACATCAGCGCCCGCTTAACTTCAGGCAACTCCCAGACCGGGTCCGGTTCGTGCCGCGTGAACGCCGCGTCGAGTCGTTTTTCAATCGCCGCGCGCACCGCCAGCGGGTGCTGACTGTGGTACACGCAGTAATGAATGCGGTAATTGTCCGGAGAAGGTAACGCCATCAGCGCCTGCGCGACGGCAACCAGCGGGTTGATGTTCGCCATCCGCACCAGACCAAACGACACGGTTTTGCCGCTTTTATGCGTGCTGCGATGATCGCCGTGCAGCGAGAACATTTGCTGGTGCAACGTCTTCGCCAGGGCAGAGACAACATCGGCCGTGCGGGAAGAGTGCGGTTCAACGGCGGCAAGTTTACCCAGACGAAGCCGGGGCTGGTCTGGCAGACGTTTAATCCGCTGCCTGACAAAATCGCCATGCGCCTGACGAAATTGAGCATCGTCGGCCACATCCTGCGACTGCGCGCCATACTCATCAAACCAGGCGCAGCAGATACTCGTCGGTCTGTCCGACTGACCGCACGCGGCCTGCCAGGCTTTGCGCCCTTCCCGGTAGGCTTCGAACAGCGCTTCCGTTAATGCCGGGGGCAGCGTGGCAGAGGAAAGCAGCACGCGGGCGCCGAGCATGCCCGCCCAGTTCACCAGCCGACAAAGGGCGTGCAAATCATCAACGTCAAAATCATCGGGCTCATCAAGCACCAGATCGCTGGTCAGCAGGCGCAGCATGGCGGGGATCTGCCTGCCGCCGCGCACGCCTTCCGTTGCAGGCATCAGGTGATCGAGTGTTGTCACCAGCACCGGGGCGCTGACCAGGCGATTGAGCGCCGGTTCTTTCGCCAGCCACTGCTGGGCGATACCGCTGCTGGTCGCCCCTTCGTAATGTACGTAGTGATGGCTGGCGAAGAACGCTTCGTCGCTGGCGCTGCGGGTATCTTCAGCATCATTACCCTGATACAACTCCTTCACTGCTGCAGCGCCGGTCACCACGGCCAGCGTGTCGTCATCCAGCCCCAGGCGCGACTGCAAAGCCTGACCCGTTTGCAGCGTGAGCGTGCGTAACCCCAGCGCCACGCTAAAACGACACCCTGCCTGCTCATCTGCCAGAGCGTACATGATCCGGGCATTCGCAAAGGTTTTACCGCATCCGGTCGAGGCCATATTGATGCCGAAGAACCCCTGCTCTGCACTTTTCTCACGCAGGGAAGACGCCACGTCCCATGCCCTGTTTTGCCAGTGAAAACGCGGATCTTTCGCTCTTTCCCGGAACGTCCTGTGTCTTGCGATGGCGGGCAGTGAGCGGCGCAGTGCCGGAAGCGAGCGCCCCATCAACAGGGCCTGATGCGCAACGCCGACATTGTGTTCATCCAGCTTTTGCTTAAGCTGCCCGGACTGGCGGTCGCTGTTGGCCCAGCACGGAACGGCATCATCCTGCCACCCGGCATACGCGGGTTGAGAGGAGTAAACGTGGTCGGCCAGCATCAGCGACAGGCGGGCAAGATGAAGAGTAAAGAGATTATCTAGCGATCCCGCGTGAAGCAGTGCGGGCAGGTTCCGGATGCGCTTACCAATCTGCCGGGCCTTCTCGCGCCACGTTTTACTTTTTAGCGGCGTACCATTGGGGAATTTCCAGACATTTTTAAAATCACGCGCTTTCCACGGATGTTTTTCGGTGGATTTATGATTAAGCGAGCTCCATTCCGGGTTCAGCTGTTTCTCAAACCAGCCTTCGCAATAGTCCAGTTGAGGACGCGTCGAGTGCGACTGCGGTAAGCGGTGATGCGACAAAATCAGCCATACCACCACCTTAGCCAGAGGCGGAAGTTTTCCCAACAGGCTGCCGTTCTTGTCTGTATCCATCTTCAGCGCGTTCAGCATGGCCTTTTCGTCAGCGGCTTTGAGCTGCGTCAACGATGTCAGCCACTGTTCATCGGTGCGCTCCCCGACAAAGGCTTCAAACAGACGAACCGAGATCCATTCGTGGCGGTAAGGCTGGCAAATGTGCTTGCTTTCCCCTTTAAGCGTCTGCTGGAAGCACATCCCCGCTTTACCAAAATCATGAAACAGCCCGGCAATCGCCGCCAGCAAGCCGATGCTTTCCGCACTTTGCCAGCGGTGTTCGCCGTCGTTGCGGATAATTTGCAGGCTCGTGCGATTGGTTGGCACGCGCCCTTGCGCGTTGAATCGACGCAAATTCCCGACTATCCACAGCAGCTCGGTTTGTCCGTTTCTTTTCAGCCAGTGGCAGGCCACCGCGGTGTTACGACGTGCCGTTTTGCGCAGCAGCTTGCGCAGGGTGGTGACGCCTTCCATCGTTATCGTCGTCTGCCACGCCGCGTCACCCGTTCGCTCAGCAAACTGATCGATAATCTGGCAGCTTTGCTCGCGCGCGCGTTTGGTGCATCGAGAGATAATCAGCACATTCATTTTGCGGTGCCCGCCAGCGCGTGCGCGGTTTCCTGCAGGGTGGCGATCATCACATCCAGCGCGTCAGCCTGTTGAAACGCGTTGATGCAGCGCTGGCGAAACTGTTGATTATCCTCGCCCTCCATCGCCGCCATAAATGCCTGCGGCATAACGAGGGCGTCTTTGATTAAATCAGCAATATCAAAAACCAGCCCGCCGCGTCGGGTTTTACCGTGCATGACGGCCAGACCATGTGGAATGCCCGTTACCCAGGCCGCGACGGCCGCCAGCCCGTAGGCCAGATAATTGCCCTGGTCGAGAAAACGGTTCGCCATATCTGCCCCGCCGCCGCGTTTGGCGCGGGTAAAGCTGCCGTAACCCACCGTCTGGCTGACCAGTTTATAGAGCGATTTGGTAAGCTGCGCTTCCTGAAGCATCAGCGACGTGTGATCCTGTGCGTTTTCCATGCCCTGTCTGGCACGTTCCAGAATAGTTTCCAGCGCACCCTTATCAGGCTGAAAAGCAGTATCTCGCTGCATCCGCGCTCTCGCCCACTGCGTTTCGATTTGCCGAAAGCGAATAAACTGAAACCGTTTTGCCGCCTGCAGGCGTTTTTCCTCATCAAACCAGAATGAGACCCAGTTTTGTAAATATGCGGTCGGGCGGTATTCGCTTTGCGGGCTGAGCCATGAGACGTCGATATCCACCTCGTTTGCGGAATAAAGCGGCGTGCCGTCCGTTCCACAAAAGCCAACCATTACGCCTGCCCGCGCAAACTCGCGCATTGCCATTTGCGTAACGGATGTTCCCATTCCCAGCATCACCGCAGTCGTATTCGCGATGGGAATATTCCAGTAAAACGACTCTTGTCCTTCCTGGGTGACATATTCAACACGCCCACCATTCACCTGAACACGACATTTCTCCAGATAATAAATATTGGCACGCTTTGAATGCAGAATGGTTTTTAAGTCTGTAGGGGTGATGCTCTTTACGGACATGGCAAGGGCTTTTATTTCAAGGTGTTGAATGCGCAATATGTTAGCGAACATCGGATGGAAACAAATGTGACGGGTATCAAATGAATAATAATCACCGTGATAATGAAGTGGAAAATCATGTTTTTAGCTGAAGTATTATTTTTGCGAATAATATATTCGTTAGAATATAATTCATGCATGAATGGGTTTTTTATTTATTGTGAAAATAGAGAGTGCAGGTTTGATGGGATTAGGTTTTAAATTGGTTTGGTGAATATTATACGGTGGGTTGGTTTGAGAGGGGCAGCCTGTGCGGCAGTGAACACTTCGCTCAGTTGTCGATGTTTCGTTTCGATTTTCTAAGCTGCCTGTACGGCAGTGAACTACCCACCAGCCGATCGAGCGCAGCAGTTATTTTTCTAAGCTACCTGTACGGCAGTAAACTTCAGCTGACAGCGCGGCGAGCTGCCTGGTCATTTCTAAGCTGCCTGTACGGCAGTGAACCTTGTCGTTGGTTTCAAACTGGAGTTTTGACATTTCTAAGCTGCCTGTACGGCAGTGAACAGGCTATGGCTCGTATTGGGTTGTGGTGCGATTTCTAAGCTGCCTGTACGGCAGTGAACTCAATGTTTCGCTTGTAGTCAGAGATTCGAATTTTCTAAGCTGCCTGTACGGCAGTGAACATCGCCGGTGTTGGCCAGGCCCCGTATTGTACTTTTCTAAGCTGCCTGTACGGCAGTGAACTTCGGGGCATACAGCGGCGCTGACTGGTTCAGGTTTCTAAGCTGCCTGTACGGCAGTGAACACCACGTATCAACGAAACAACTTGAGCGAGTATTTCTAAGCTGCCTGTACGGCAGTGAACTGCTAACTTGCCGTTCTCGCTGTTGCGGTGATTTTCTAAGCTGCCTGTACGGCAGTGAACCTCCTGGCTCTGCGCGTCACCGCTTGCTTTTTTTCTAAGCTGCCTGTACGGCAGTGAACGAGGTAGAAAATGAATTATCAAAAATGGTTGTTTTCTAAGCTGCCTGTACGGCAGTGAACACCACGATAGAAACCCCATGCCTGGGTGTATCTTTCTAAGCTGCCTGTACGGCAGTGAACTGTCCGGCACTGGTAACGCAGTATCAGCCTGGTTTCTAAGCTGCCTGTACGGCAGTGAACAAGCTGGTCGGCGACGTTTTAATCCCGGTTACTTTCTAAGCTGCCTGTACGGCAGTGAACGCTGGCAGCATCATAGCCGGTAAAGAAGTTCATTTCTAAGCTGCCTGTACGGCAGTGAACACGTAGAGAAGCGAGGCATGGAGTTTAACCCAGTTTCTAAGCTGCCTGTACGGCAGTGAACTGGAAAGAAACGACGCCATCTTATTGTTAGCAAACAAAATAATCAACTTACACGTATAAAACCCTTTTTTCTGGCACGTAAATCCTCATCATATAAATCAATACGTTACGTATACATCAAAAAAAAGGGTTACAGCAACGGCGTCAGAGAAATGCCCCCGACGCCTGGGCTCGAACTCAGGAAATAATGTGAATTACCGGTTCTGCATTTCGAGGGGCAACAACGTCTGCGGCCATAGAATGCGTAATGTCATGGAGTAGCCCCGTGATGTGCGGCAACATATCGCCGTCAAAATTCGCCACCAGCAGCACATGGTTTAACGCCCGACAGTAGTCGCATTTCGTTTCGGTATCTTCCAGCAACCACTCTTTTTGTCGCGGTTGTTCCACTTCGTCCTCAAATTCCACCACCTGAAAATCACGCATTGATTCTGTAAGCCCGGATTTCACCTCTTCCAGCCAGGCTCCAAGACAGCGGCATACGGGATGCGTTTGGGGGAGTGATTTGCAATCCAGTAGGATTTCGGTGAGCAGTGTACAGCGCTCGGCAAGGGTTGGCAGATCGGGGTTAAGGGAGAGTTCGGTGTAGAGCTGTGAAAAATTGTTATGTTCCATTTGGTTATGACTCCGTGTGAAATTTAAAGATCTCCACCCGAACGCCAACTCAGGTGGCAGACTGAACCGGTTTGGCGTACCGACCCACACGGGAAAATCGGCGCTTCAAAAGAAGCCCCGGTTCAGCCCACCATAATTGAGTCTGCGGATTATATCGCTAGCTTTCAAAAGTGTGAACGAACCTGATGATAGTTGACTTATCAACATCATTTCTCGTGTGTAATCAGGACGCCAATCCCGGCACCTGATTTTGCAGGTGCGCCGCCATTTTATTACTGTGGATTTATCCAGCAACTGACTTCGAAAGAATCTGGAAAGCGCCTCGCAAAACTCCTCTGCGGCCACATGCTATCCCCCTCTCCTATAACAAAGGACGTCCAAAAAATAACAAATAATAATATAATTTAAGTGAGAGAGATGAAGGACGGGTTGGAATCCGTGTTTACTTCTCCGGACGCACTTTAAAAAGGAAAAATAAGCGAATCAAAATAATAAACAACAGATAATCTGGCATTAGATTCACCACATTAATCATTTAATCTCATTCATCCATCAAGATAATAAAAAGTAATCTTTTCCCTAGTTAACAAAAATGAGAGAACGATCACTTGATCAAATCTTTCCATATACGATGATAAGCGCATTAAACTAAAAGGATATATTATGTATTACAGCGAAGAAATCATCAGAAAAATTGGAACTGATAAAGAACTAGCTGTGCGATTAGATAAAGCGTTAGATGGCGTTAAAGAGGGGGTTGTCGATTATCTAAATGGTCTTGAAGATGGCGCAACACGATTACTTTATTATACATCTTGCCTTACAGACAATTATCAAGATGTGTGTAATAAACTAATGTCTGAGGATAAAAGGTTTTTGCTTTCCCTGTATGAACTGATAAAACATCGTAATGTTATATTCCGAATGATTCAAATATACATTGAAACACTTCTAACAAACAAGAGTGAAGTAGAAAAAAAATCAATCCTTGAGAAACTAACACCTTTTACAACACACTACTCCATAAAATACATTTCAAAAAATGGTTTAATATATGCTATGACATCTTATATATGCCGTGGGAATAAGATGAGTTCAGTAGTTCAAGATGCGTTCATGAAAAAAATAGCAAACAGAGTCGGATGGGTGGTGGGAGGCACAAATATTTATGGAATTGTTCAACATGCTGCTGAAAGTGCAGATAATCTAAAAAATTTTTGTCCATTATTTTATAATGCTTTATATAGAGAGGGATTAGAGATGCTGTATTTCTTGATCGAACCGATTATCATGAAGTCTGGATATCTGAATATTAGCTTAGCCTCGGATGAAGAAATTACCTGAGCATTAAATAGAATGATGTAACAATGTTTAATTTAATAAATGAATTTCTTTGGCGTTGTGTTAAGCGTTTATTTACCAGCATTAAAGATGATTGCATTAATGATCTCATAGGCTGGGGCATTATTATATTTATTATAATGATATCCATTCCCGTTTCGGCTCTAGTCAACAATAACAAAGCTTCATTTATAATTATCACCTCGATAGTAGTCACGATATTTTCATTAGTGTTTTTTTATAAAGGAAAAAAATAAATGTCTATACCAGCACATATGTGGCTTACCGATGAAAATAACTCGCCTTTAATGGGTGAATGCTTAATGCCTACACGATTGGGTTCCACCGAACTTAAATCGTTCAATCATTCTGTATGGATCCCTACAGATTATAACACTGGAAAACTTACTGGTACGCGCCTACATGTTCCGATTACATTTGAAAAAGACATAGATCGCCTTACCCCCTATTTATTCAGAGCGGTATGTCAGGGTAGAACACTAAAAACAGCTTTAATTAAAATGTACAGGATTAATGAAGCAGGAATAGAGGTAGAATACTTTAATATAAAGATGGAAAACGTAAAGATTACAAGAATTTCTCCCGTTCTATTTCCAATAGGCGTTGCAAGTAAGCATATGGAAGAAATTGAAATTCGTTATGAATCTATAGAATGGATCTACTGTGATGGGAACATCATGTTCAAAGACTCGTGGAATGAAAGAGCAGTGGCATAAAAAAGGACTCTGAAGAGTCCTTTTTTGTTGTGACTATCTTAACTAAAACTAAAAACAGCAAGCGAAGTTGTGCTTTTAAATTGTATGGCCTGACGCCCTCACCCCGGCCCTCTCTCACGGGGAGAGGGAGAAAAACGGGCACAAAAAAAGCCGGGTTAAAAAACCCGGCTTTTATACTAAAACGACTTAATGTGCCGCTTCCGGCTTGTGCTTCGCCGCACTCTGGAAGTCGTACGTCAGCTCGTTCTTCGCCTGGTCCAGCGCCAAGGTGACTTGGCCGCCGTCCACCAGCGAGCCAAACAGCAGCTCGTTCGCCAGCGGTTTTTTCAGGTTGTCCTGAATCACACGCGCCATCGGACGAGCGCCCATCGCACGGTCGTAGCCTTTCTCGGCCAGCCAGTTGCGGGCCTCCTGGCTCACTTCCAGCGACACGCCTTTCTGGTCCAGCTGTACCTGAAGCTCGACGATGAACTTGTCCACCACCTGATGGATCACCTCGGTAGACAGGTGATCGAACCAGATAATGTTGTCCAGACGGTTGCGGAACTCCGGCGTGAAGATCTTCTTGATCTCCTCCATCGCATCGGTGCTGTTATCCTGGTGGATCAGGCCGATGGATTTACGCTCGGTTTCACGTACCCCGGCGTTGGTGGTCATCACCAGCACCACGTTGCGGAAGTCCGCCTTGCGCCCGTTGTTGTCGGTCAGCGTCCCGTTGTCCATCACCTGCAGCAGGATGTTGAACACGTCCGGGTGCGCTTTCTCGATTTCATCGAGCAGCAGAACCGCGTGCGGATGCTTGATCACCGCGTCGGTGAGCAGGCCGCCCTGGTCAAAGCCGACGTAGCCCGGAGGCGCACCAATCAAACGGCTGACGGTGTGACGCTCCATATACTCGGACATATCAAAGCGCAGCAGCTCAATGCCGAGCGCTTTAGAGAGCTGCACCGTTACCTCGGTTTTACCCACGCCGGTCGGACCGGCGAACAGGAAGGAACCGACAGGCTTGTGGTCATGCCCCAGTCCGGCACGGGCCATCTTGATCGCTTCGGTTAAAGCCTCAATGGCTTTATCCTGACCAAAGACCAGCATTTTCAGGCGATTGCCGAGGGTGCGCAGCGTGTCGCGGTCGCTCTGAGAAACGCTCTTCTCAGGGATACGCGCGATGCGGGCCACCACGGACTCAATATCCGCCACGTTAACGGTTTTCTTACGCTTGCTGGCGGGCATCAGGCGCGCACGCGCCCCCGCCTCATCAATTACGTCAATGGCCTTATCCGGCAGATGACGGTCGTTGATGTATTTCACCGCCAGCTCCACCGCCGCACGGACCGCTTTCGCGGTGTAACGCACGTCGTGGTGCGCTTCGTACTTCGGCTTCAGGCCGTTGATGATCTGCACCGTTTCCTCGACGGACGGTTCGGTCACGTCGATTTTCTGGAAGCGGCGCGCCAGCGCGCGGTCTTTCTCAAAGATGTTGCTGAACTCCTGGTAAGTCGTGGAGCCAATCACGCGGATCTTGCCGCTGGAGAGCAGCGGTTTGATCAGGTTTGCGGCATCCACCTGGCCACCGGAGGCCGCACCTGCGCCGATGATGGTGTGGATCTCATCGATAAACAGGATGCTGTTGGTGTCCTGCTCCAGCTGTTTTAACAGCGCCTTGAAGCGTTTTTCAAAATCACCGCGGTATTTCGTGCCCGCGAGCAGCGAGCCGATATCCAGCGAGTAGATAGTGCAGTCGGCAATCACTTCCGGCACGTCGCCCTGCACAATGCGCCAGGCAAGCCCTTCGGCAATCGCAGTTTTACCCACGCCTGACTCACCCACCAGCAGCGGGTTGTTCTTGCGGCGACGGCACAGCACCTGAATCGCGCGCTCCAGCTCTTTATCGCGACCGATCAGCGGGTCGATACCGCCAACGCGAGCAAGCTGGTTAAGGTTGGTGGTGAAGTTTTCCATACGATCCTCCCCGCCTGCTTGCTCTTCATTGTTATTGACCTGGTTGCCGGAATCCGATGCCTGGTTAGGCTCGTCTTTGCGCGTTCCGTGAGAAATAAAGTTCACCACGTCGAGGCGGCTGACTTCGTGTTTGCGCAGCAGATAGGCAGCCTGCGACTCCTGCTCGCTGAAGATGGCGACTAAGACGTTTGCGCCAGTCACTTCGCTACGTCCGGAAGACTGGACGTGGAAAACCGCGCGCTGCAGCACGCGCTGGAAGCTGAGCGTCGGCTGCGTGTCGCGCTCCTCTTCACTGGCTGGCAGCACCGGTGTGGTTTGTTCGATGAAGGCTTCGAGTTCCTGACGCAGCGCCACCAGATCCACAGAGCAGGCTTCCAGCGCTTCGCGGGCAGATGGGTTGCTAAGCAGTGCGAGCAGCAGATGCTCGACGGTCATAAACTCATGTCGGTGCTCACGCGCTCTGGCGAAAGCCATGTTTAAACTGAGTTCCAGTTCTTGATTGAGCATAGGCACCTCCCCCAATTTTATGCCTTATCAGGCCTTTTCCAGCGTACACAGCAACGGATGCTCGTTCTCCCTAGCATAGTCGTTCACCATCGCCACTTTGGTTTCCGCCACTTCTGCCGTAAAGATGCCGCAGATGGCTTTGCCTCGATAATGAACGGTAAGCATCAGTTGCGTTGCACGTTCTACATCATAAGAAAAGAACTTTTGTAGCACGTCAATAACAAATTCCATCGGCGTGTAATCATCGTTCATTAACATAACTTTATACATAGATGGCGGTTTTAGCGCGTCGCGCACTTTGTCTTCCGCCAGCTGGTCAAAATCCAGCCAATCGTTGGTCTTACCCATGATGCATAACCACTTTGAATCTACCTCAGATGTTAGATAACAATCATCTATTACTGTCATCCGCGATGTCTGTCACAAACTGTCGCAATAGCGTTAACTGCTTCAAACTTTGGTTGATTATTGTCCCAACTCCAGCGCCAAACGCTTGACGACGTCTTCCGTTTCTCTAAATTGTACAAGCGTGAGATGGCGAGGTTTTGAACAGCCCCCACTCCACCACCGGTTCATTCCATCTTAACTTATAAGATTTACGAAGGATGTCGAAGCATGGAAATGGGTACTGTTAAGTGGTTCAACAACGCCAAAGGGTTTGGCTTCATCTGCCCCGAAGGCGGCGGCGAGGATATCTTCGCTCACTATTCCACCATTCAGATGGATGGTTACAGAACGCTCAAAGCCGGGCAGTCCGTCCGGTTCGATGTACACCAGGGACCTAAAGGCAATCATGCAAGCCTTATCGTCCCCATTGAAGCAGAGACGGTTGCCTAGCCCTCTGTTTTATTGTGTACATCCCGCCGTCAAAATGCCAGCCCGATCGGCTGGCATTTTTATTTTCGGGTTATTCCCGAGCCAGCGCGTCCACCGGATCCAGCCGCGCCGCGTTGCGGGCGGGCAACCAGCCGAACAAAATGCCGGTAAAGGTCGAACACAGGAACGCGGTAATAATGGCAACCGGCGAGAAGCCAATCTCCCAGCCGGGTAAAAAGAGCTGGAGCGCAAAGGCGATCATCATTGAGAGCGCAATCCCCATCGCCCCGCCAACCAGGCACACCAGCACCGCTTCAATCAAAAACTGCTGCAGCACGTCGCTGGATCTGGCCCCGACCGCCATGCGGATGCCAATCTCCCGGGTGCGCTCGGTGACCGACACCAGCATGATATTCATCACCCCGATGCCGCCGACGACCAGCGAAATCACCGCCACCAGCGTGAGGAACAGTTGAAGAGTACGTGTGGTCTTTTCCGCCGTTTTCAAGAGGCCGTCCATGTTCCAGGTGAAGAAATCTTTCTTCCCGTGGCGCAGGGTTAACAGCCGCTCAAGCTGCTGCTCGGCCAGCGCGCTGTCGTAGCCCTCCTTCACGCGTACGGTGATGGAGTTAAGCCAGGACTGCCCCATAATCCGCCCGGAAATCGTTGTGTAGGGCAACCAGACGCGCAGGATCTTGCTGCTGCCAAACATCGACTGCTTCTCCTCCGCCACGCCAATGACCGTGGCAGGCATGTTGCCGACCAGGATCACTTCACCGACGACACTGGCTTTATTAGGGAAGAGTTGCCTGCGCGAGTTCGCGTCCAGCACCACCACCTGCGCCCTGCCCGCCAGCTGTTCGGCGTTGAAGGTAGCGCCCTCGCTGAAGGTCATGCCGTAGACGTTGAAGTAGTCTCCGCTGACGCCGTTCGCGCTGGCGGCCACGTCCACATTGCCCACGCGCAGGCGCAGGTTTTGCGAAACGGCCGGCGTGGCGGAGTTGACCCACGGCTGCTTCTGAATCGCCGCCAGATCGTCGTATTTCAGCGCCTGCTGATACTGCGGCTCGTCGTCGCCAAAGTCTTTGCCGGGATAAACGTCAATGGTATTGGTGCCGATGGCGCGGATATCGGCCAGCACCAGCTGCTTCGCCGCGTCGCCCACCACCACGATCGACACCACCGAGGCGATGCCGATGATAATCCCGAGCATGGTCAGCAGGGTGCGCATTTTATTGGCCGCCATCGCCAGCCAGGCCATGGTTAGCGCTTCACGAAAGCCGCTGGAAAACTGTCCCCAGCCGGTTGCGGCCGGCAGCGCTTCTTTCGGCGCCGCCGCTCTGGACGCCCGCGGCGGCGGGTTGCTGACCAGCTCGCCGTCGTGGATCTCAATAATGCGTTCCGCCTGCGCCGCCACCTGCGGATCGTGGGTGACGATAATGACCGTGTGCCCCCGATCGCGAAGCTGATGCAGGATCGCCATCACCTCTTCGCCGGAATGACTGTCGAGCGCGCCGGTCGGTTCATCCGCGAGGATCACCTGCCCGCCGTTCATCAGGGCGCGGGCGATACTCACGCGCTGCTGCTGGCCGCCGGACAACTGCGAGGGCTGGTACTCTACGCGCTCCGCCAGCCCCAGGCGCGTCAGCAGCATCTGCGCACGCTCAAGACGTTTTTTCCGCTCGACGCCCGCATACACCGCCGGTACTTCGACGTTCTGGGCCGCACTAAGATGAGAAAGCAGGTGGTAGCGCTGGAAGATAAAGCCAAAATGTTCCCGGCGCAGCTTCGCCAGCGCGTCGCCGTCCAGCGTGGAGACATCCGTTCCGGCCACGCGATAGGTGCCGCTGGTCGGTTTATCCAGGCAGCCGAGAATGTTCATCAGCGTCGATTTACCGGAGCCCGACGCCCCGACAATCGCCACCATCTCGCCCGCCTCCACGCGCAGGGAGATGCCCTTCAGCACCTCCACCGGGCCATCGCCGGAGGGATAGCTGCGGCGAATGTCATTCAGCTCAAGCAGCGCCGTCATTTGGCGGCTCCGGGCAGGCTTTCGCTGACAACAACCTCCTCGCCCTCTTCCAGCCCTTTGACCACCACCACGTCGGTGTCGTTGCGCGCGCCAATCACCACTTCACGCTCGCGCGTTTCGCCGTTGCGCAGCACCTTCACTTTGTAGCGGCTCTCCCCGGCGGATTCACCCAGCGCCGAGAGCGGAATGGTCAGCACGTTCTTCACGCCGGTCAGCTGGATATGCACCTGCGCGGTCATGTCCAGACGCAGCACGCCCTTCGGGTTGGGTACCTCAAAGCGGGCATAGTAGAAGATGGCGTCGTTCACTTTTTCCGGCGTCGGGAGAATGTCTTTCAGCACGCCTTCGTAGCGGGTCTGCGGGTCGCCCAGCACCGTAAACCAGGCGTTTTGTCCCGGCTTCAGATGGATGACATCCGCCTCTGAGACCTGGGCCTTCACCAGCATGGTGCTCATGTCTGCCAGGGTCAAAATGTTTGGCGCCTGCTGGGCGGCAATCACCGTCTGGCCCTGCAGGGTGGTGATCTGGGTGACTTCACCGGCCATCGGCGCGACGATTTGGGTGTAGTCGAGGTTGGTTTTCGCCGTATCCAGCGAGGCCTGATTGCGTTTGATCTGCGCGTCAATCGTGCCAATCTGCGCCTGTTTTACCGCCAGCTCCGTGGTGGCCGTGTCTAAATCTTGCTTCGAGATAGCCTGGGTTTTGGCCAGCGCCTGCTGACGGGTCAGCGTGACATGGGCCAGGTTACGCTCGGCCAGCGCCTGCGCACGCTGCGCGCGCAGCTCCATCAGCGTGGCTTCCACCTCGCGGATCTGGTTCTCAGCCTGTTCAGGATCGATCACGCCAAGCAGCTGGCCTTTTTTCACCTTGTCGCCAATCTCAACCGACAGCGTTTTCAGCTGACCGCTGACCTGCGCACCGACGTCAACCTTGCGCAGGGCATCAAGCTTGCCCGTCGCCAGGACGTTTTGCTGCAGTTCGCCAGGGCGAACAATCAGCGTCTGATACTGCAGCACCGGCGCATTCAGCACCTGCCATAGCCAGTACCCAACGGCTAAAACCGCGACCGCCAGCAGCAGAAACAGCGTTCTGCGTTTTCCCTTGAGATTCATAAATATTCCAAATAAATGTTCTGGCAATGATAAAGGTTGATTCTAACTAAACGACTCTTCAACGAAAGCCCTGTTCTCCGAAATCGCCCCAATTTGTTTACGAGACGTTGACATTTCCCCTGTTGAAATAGCGATATTCCAAAAGGATCAGGATCTACCATGTCTTCTATCGTCGATACATCACTTTCCAACCTGCCGCAGCCAAAATCCGGCTGGCAGCTCTTCAAAAGCCTGGCCTTCGGTGAGATCGCCCCCGGGCTGGCATGGGAAAACACCGACTACCGACGCAAGTTTATGCTGCGCTCGCTGGCAACACCGTTCAGCACCGCTCGCCTGCTCTCTGCGCTGGCAAAGCATCCGTACCTGATGCAAATGCTCCAGGTTCAGCCCGGCCTGCCCTGCCGCCTGCATCGCCCGTGGCTGACCGTCAATATGGATCGACAGCGTACGCTGGAATCGCTCTCCTGGCACTATCAGGTCATGTCTCACCAGCTGCCGGCGACGCTGATGAATGGCTATCTTTCAAAGCACGGCGCGACGCTGCTGACCATAACCGGAAAAGATGAACAGCAATTTACCGTTCGCCTGTGCGCCGATGCGTTTATGGATAAAGAGGGAGAAGCAACCCTCGTTTTCTGTGACGCTCAAAACACCGCGCTGGCGGAAATGACCTTTACGCTTTGCCCGTTCGAGGGAAAATCGACGCTGTTCATTGGCGGTTTGCAGGGCGCAAAAGTGCATGTCCCCCATGAGCGGATCCAGGGGGCGACGAAAGCCTGCCATGGCCTGTTCCCGAAACGTCTGCTGGTCGAGGCCGCCATGACCCTCGGCGCCGCGTTCCCGGTAGAGCAGATTATCGCCGTCAGTAACGATACCCATATTTATCGCAGCTGGCGCTACCGCAGGAAAAAAGAGGGAAAACTGCTGGCCGATTACGACAGCTTCTGGCTCTCCCTCGGCGGTGAAAAGCAGGATAACGGTAACTTTACGCTGCCTCTCGCTATGCCGCGTAAACCGATGGAAGAAATCGCCAGCAAAAAACGTTCGGAATATCGCCGCCGCTACGAACTGCTGGATAGCCTGATTCAGCAGGTGAAACAGGCGACCCGGGGTTAATCCGCTCTCCCGCGCGCCAGCCACAGCACGCGGGAAAACATCTTCCGCAGCAGGGTCGGTACCGCCTCCACGCCCCGCCTTCCCGCCTCCGTCGCCACTTCAATGGCGAGATCCGGCTTTGACGAACGATGAATGGCTTTGGCGATCACCCGCCGCATGTTCATCGGGACATCGACCGGCACCATCGCAACGCGGTGGAAGACGTCGTCAAACCCCTGACGATACATAAAGTGCTCCATGTCCATCGCGGGGAGCATGGTTAAGTGGTCGCGCTCTTCTTCCCGCTCGTTATTCAGCAGGCTACGCACGGTCGAGGCATATTTTTTGCCCGCCTCATCACCGTCGACCAGGACGTGCCACTCGATGCCCATCCGGCGGGCAAATTTTATCAGCGGCTTTAATCCCGACTGGGCGAATTCAATCACCTTAATGCCTTCCGCATCAAAATGGTGGCCGCACTGGCGCGCCAGTTCGTTGATAACCCAGGTTTCCGTTTCACCCTCCACCAGCAGCCAGCAGCGGGCAAAGAGCGACGACGCGCGGTTAAAGCGAATATGAAACGCGATGCGCCGCCCGTCTTCCGCGTTCAAACCGCCCGGCCCAAGCCGGAATGCCGAGACGCGGGAGGATTCACGCACCAGACGGCAGACGTGTTCTACCGGCGTCAGGGACAATAATTCCCCGGAATTGGTGGTCGTAATACGCTGGAGCGGCAGCAGATTCAGCAGATGCCAGGCCACGGAGAGCATGATGGGATGCAGGCGCGTTTCCGGGTCTTCCACCAGCAGCAGCGGCCGCGCGTCCCGGTCGAGACGGACGGTGCCTTTGGCCTGCAGGAGCGTTGAGAACAGCCCCAGCAAAATCACCCGATGGGTACGGCCGCCGGGCCGGTCGATCATCCGGTTAATGATATCGAGGTAGCGCCAGCTGCGCTGCTCGTCATGAGAGCGACGGCGCATCAGCCGATGGCGCGACTCGGACGTGCCCTGCTCGGAAAAATAGTGCTCCAGAAGCTGCACCATCGCGGACAGCCCCTGGCGAATCTGACCATCGGTCAGATTCTGCGGACGCGACACCAGCTCACGGGCCAGAAAATCCAGCTCGCGGGCGGTGACTTCCACCTCCGGCATATTCGGCACCGTGCCGTTACGGATACGCCGCATAAAGCGCGCATCGCGCAGCCGCAATACGGGCGTCAGGCGGATCAGGTGGCGGGCGAGGTCGTCGATGTTGTCCAGCGGGATCGGGCTGGCTGTCTCATCGAGAAAATCACGCAGGGTGAGTACCCCTTCGTTCTCCGCCATCTCCCCTTCCAGCCGATAGAAAATCCGGTGAAAACCGTCATCGCACGGCACCCAGCAGGGTGACAGCGGACGAAAGCGACGCACGCGGTGGCGGCCAGGCTCGGATTCGCGGAACGTCAGGATGATATGCAGGTGCTTCTCGCGCCCCGTCACGTCGCCCGGCGGGAACCAGAAATCCTCGCGGACGAAGTGATACAGATCGTCTTCGGGGGAAAGCAGCAACGTCAGCGCATCCAGCAGGCTGGACTTCCCCCACGCGTTCTCGCCGATCAGGACGTTGTTCTGCTCCAGCTGCAGCGACAGGCGGTTAATACCGCGAAACCCGACAATTTCCACACGTTCGAGAAGCATAAATCCCCCGCGAAATGATCACTTTTTCCTTCAAGTTATCAGCAGTATAGCGGGAGGCGTTCTGTCACGACAGCACAACATTCACCCTTATGAGAATTGGTCTATGCTCTATTTACCGCTGATTCGAACAAGGATTGACATCACATTGCCTTAAATCAAATTAATCGAATTTATTTAAGTGGCGAAGGGATGTTGTTGGTTTCTAAAATACGGGCTCTTTGAGTCGTCATCCCTTTATGGCGATATATCCCGCGCGCGGGAAGCGTGCGGAAAATTATTTAGAGGTGGTTATGTTTAGAAAATTGGCGGCAGAATGCTTTGGTACATTCTGGCTGGTATTTGGCGGCTGCGGTAGCGCCGTTCTGGCAGCAGCATTCCCGGAATTAGGCATTGGTTTTGTCGGCGTCGCGCTGGCGTTTGGCTTAACCGTGTTAACCATGGCGTTTGCCGTGGGCCATATTTCCGGCGGTCATTTTAACCCGGCAGTGACGTTAGGCTTATGGGCGGGCGGTCGTTTCCCGGCTAAAGACGTGATTGGCTATATCGTGGCGCAGGTGGTGGGCGGAATTATTGCAGCTGGCGTGCTGTACGTGATTGCCAGCGGCAAAGCGGGCTTCGACGCGGCGGCCAGCGGCTTCGCCTCTAACGGCTTCGGCGAACATTCCCCGGGCGGTTACTCCATGCTGTCTGCCATCGTGATTGAAATTGTGCTCACCGCCGGCTTCCTGCTGGTGATCCACGGCGCAACGGACAAACACGCTCCGGCAGGCTTTGCCCCGATTGCGATTGGTCTGGCGCTGACCCTTATTCACCTGATTTCTATTCCCGTCACCAACACCTCCGTTAACCCGGCGCGCAGCACCGCCGTCGCCATCTTCCAGGGCGGCTGGGCGCTTGAGCAGCTGTGGCTGTTCTGGGTGATGCCGATTGTCGGCGGTATTCTGGGCGGCGTGCTGTACCGCACCCTGCTGGAAAAACGCGATTAATCTTTCCCTCCCTCTCCACGTGGGAGAGGGCAGCAGGCCGTACATACAAGCCGGGTAAGGCGCAGCCGCCGCCCGGCTTTTTTATGCCGCTTTACTGGACAGCCTTTATTGGGTAGTGTCTCTGGCGCTCACCAGATACTCAAAAGGACCGGCTGTTCATGTTTTCAGGACTCCTCATTATTCTGCTGCCCCTGATTGCGGGCTATCTTATTCCGCTCCATCGTGAATCCGCATTAAGGCTCATTAATCGATTCCTGAGCTGGATTGTCTACGTGATTCTTTTCTTTATGGGGATTAGCCTGGCATTTCTGGACAACCTGTCAGCGAATTTACTCTCCATTCTCCATTATTCTGCGGTCACCGTGGTCGTTATTTTGCTGTGCAATATTGCCGCGCTGCTGTGGCTGGAACGGACTATTCCATGGAAAAACCACCATCATCAGGAAAAACTCCCTTCCCGAATTGCGATGGCGCTTGAATCATTAAAACTGTGCGGCGTCGTGGTGCTCGGTTTTGTTCTTGGGCTGACCGGTTGGGCATTTTTACAGCATGCGACGGAGGCCAGTGAATATACGCTCATCTTCCTGCTGTTCCTGATCGGTATCCAGCTGCGAAATAACGGCATGACGCTGAAGCAAATTGTCCTCAACCGCCGGGGGATGATTATTGCCGTAATGGTTGTCGCCAGCTCAATGGTGGCGGGTGTCATTAACGCCTATATTCTCGATCTGCCGCTGAAAACCGGCCTGGCAATGGCCTCCGGATTTGGCTGGTACTCCCTTTCCGGTATTCTGCTAACGGAATCATTCGGCCCGGTCATCGGCAGCGCCGCCTTCTTTAACGATCTGGCGCGAGAGCTGATTGCCATCATGCTGATCCCGGGACTGGTTCGCCGCAGCCGTTCTACCGCGCTGGGCCTGTGCGGCGCAACGTCGATGGACTTTACCCTTCCGGTACTCCAGCGCTCCGGCGGCCTGGAGCTGGTGCCTGCCGCCATCGTTCACGGCTTTATCCTGAGCCTGCTGGTTCCCATTCTGATGGCGTTTTTCTCCGCCTGATACTTCTTTGGCGGTAGGTTTCCTGCCGCCAAAATTGCGCTAAATCAATCTCCCTCTATTTTGTAGCAGAAAGCCCTTTTCACCGTTCTGGCACAGGCATAACCTTAAACATGTATATCAAATATAACTTTAACAGGTGTGATTATGTTTTGTGTGCAATGTGAACAAACCATCCGTACCCCGGCAGGCAACGGCTGCTCTTACGCGCAGGGTATGTGCGGCAAAACCGCAGAAACATCTGACCTGCAGGACCTGCTGATTGCGGCCCTGCAAGGCCTTTCCGCCTGGGCGCTCAAGGCACGTGAATACGGCATTGTTGACCATTACGTCGACAGCTTCGCCCCGCGCGCCTTCTTCTCCACGCTGACCAACGTTAACTTCGATTCGCCGCGCATTGTTGGCTACGCCCGAGAAGCCATCGCACTGCGGGAAGCGCTGAAGGCGCAGTGCCTGAACGCTGATGCTAACGCCCGCGTGGACAACCCGATGTCAGAACTTCAGCTGGCGAGTGACGATCTCGGCGACCTCCAGCGCCAGGCGGCAGAGTTCACCCCGAATAAAGACAAAGCGGCGATTGGCGAGAACATTCTGGGCCTGCGTCTGCTGTGCCTGTACGGTCTGAAAGGCGCGGCGGCCTATATGGAACACGCGCACGTGCTCGGTCAGTACGACAACGATATCTACGCGCAGTACCACAAGATCATGGCGTGGCTGGGCACCTGGCCTGCCGATATGAATGCCCTCCTTGAGTGCTCAATGGAAATCGGCCAGATGAACTTCCGCGTGATGAGCATTCTGGATGCTGGTGAAACCAGTACCTACGGCCACCCGACGCCGACCCAGGTCAACGTTAAGGCGACCGAAGGCAAGTGCATCCTGATTTCCGGCCATGACCTGAAAGATCTCTACAACCTGCTTAAGCAGACCGAAGGCACCGGCGTGAACGTCTATACCCACGGCGAAATGCTGCCCGCACACGGCTACCCGGAGCTGCGTAAATTCAAGCATCTGATCGGCAACTACGGCAGCGGCTGGCAGAACCAGCAGGTGGAGTTCGCCCGCTTCCCCGGCCCTATCTTGATGACTTCAAACTGCATCATCGACCCTACCGTAGGCGCGTACGACGACCGCATCTGGACCCGCAGCATCGTCGGCTGGCCGGGCGTGAGCCATCTTGAAGGCGACGATTTCGGTCCGGTTATCGCCCAGGCGCAGCAGATGGCGGGCTTCCCGTACAGCGAGATCCCGCACCTCATTACCGTCGGCTTCGGTCGTGAAACCCTGCTCGGCGCCGCCGATTCGCTGATCGATCTCGTCAGCCGTGAAAAGCTGCGCCACATCTTCCTCGTCGGCGGCTGCGACGGCGCGCGCGGCGAGCGTAACTACTTCACCGATTTCGCCACCCGCGTGCCGGAAGACTGCCTGATCCTGACCCTGGCGTGCGGCAAATACCGTTTCAACAAGCTGGACTTCGGCAACATCGAAGGCCTGCCGCGCCTGATCGATGCGGGCCAGTGTAACGATGCCTACTCGGCCATCATTCTGGCGGTTACCCTGGCGGAAAAACTGGGCTGCGGCGTGAACGATCTGCCGCTGTCGCTGGTGCTGTCATGGTTTGAGCAGAAAGCGATTGTCATCCTGCTGACCCTGCTCTCTCTGGGCGTGACCAACATCGTGACCGGGCCGACGGCACCAGGCTTCCTGACGCCGGACCTGCTTGCGGTGCTGAACGAGAAATTCGGTCTGCGTTCCGTGACCAACGTTGAAGATGATATGAAGCAGCTGCTGAGTGCGTAAGGAGTTATTCATGACCATGCCAACCTCACAATGTCCGTGGCGGATGCAGGTTCATCACATCCGCCAGGAGACGCCGGACGTGTGGACGCTCTCATTGATTTGCCACGATTACTATCCGTACCGTGCAGGTCAGTATGCGCTGGTCAGCGTTCGACATTCGGCGGACACCCTGCGCGCCTACACGATCTCCTCAACGCCGGGCGTGAGCGAGTACATTACGCTCACCGTCCGCCGCATTGAAGACGGCGCGGGCTCCCAGTGGCTGACCCGTGACGTGAAGCGCGGGGATTATATCTGGCTGTCTGACGCGCAGGGTAATTTCACCTGTGACGACAAGGCAGACGATAAATTCCTGCTGCTGGCGGCGGGCTGTGGCGTGACGCCGATTATGTCGATGCGCCGCTGGCTGGCGAAAAACCGTCCGCAGGCCGACGTGCAGGTGATTTTTAGCGTGCGCTCCCCGGACGATGTGATCTTTGCCGAGGAGTGGCGCCACTATCCGGTGACGCTGTTGGCCGAGCACAACGCGACACACGGCTTTGTGCCCGGTCGCCTGAGCCGCGAGCTGCTGCAAAGCGTGCCGGATATTGCAAACCGCACCGTGATGACCTGCGGCCCGGCGCCGTACATGGACAGCGTAGAGAAAGAAGTGAAAGCGCTTGGCGTGACCCGCTTCTTCAAGGAGCTGTTCTTCACGCCCGTGGCGGAGGCGGCAACCAGCGGGATTCAGTTCACTAAGCTACAGCCTGCGCAGACCTTCTTTGGCCGCGTGGGAACCACGCTGCTGGAGGCGCTGGAAAGCAACAAGGTGCCTGTCGTGGCCGCCTGCCGCGCCGGCGTGTGCGGCTGCTGTAAGACGAAGGTAGTTTCCGGGGAGTATACCGTCACCAGCACCATGACGCTGTCGGACGCGGAAATTGCCGAGGGTTACGTGCTGGCGTGCTCGTGCCATCCGCAGGGGGATTTGGTCCTCGCATAATCTGACGCGGTGCCGCCGTTTTTTGCCGGGTGGCACTGCGTTTACCCGGCCTACTTTCCCCATGTTGGCTCTTCGTAGGCCCGGTAAGCGTCAGCGCCACCGGGTTTATAATCAGGGGGCGCAGTGTTTGACAGAACCAGGTGTGATTGCTGCCTGTACGGCAGTGAACAAAACTTAATTGACTCTGTTCCTACTTTCCCCATGTTGGCTATTTGTAGGCCCGGTAAGCGTCAGCGCCACCGGGCTTATAATCAGGCGGCACAGTGTTTGACATAACCAGGTGTGATTGCTGCCTGTACGGCAGTGAACAATTTCTCAGCGAAGGCCCACCAGTCTCGTACTTTCTAAGCTGCCTGTACGGCAGTGAACTGCTGCGGCTGACGTGGTACGGCACCGCGCTGTTTCTAAGCTGCCTGTACGGCAGTGAACTCAAGTCCATCCTGGGAGAACTGGAGCTGGACATTTCTAAGCTGCCTGTACGGCAGTGAACATCACAGTTTGCGCCGAAAGTGCCGACCAATCCTTTCTAAGCTGCCTGTACGGCAGTGAACGCGGCGATAACCGTTCTTCTCCCATACCTTCAGTTTCTAAGCTGCCTGTACGGCAGTGAACACCATTTCGCCCAGTCCACGACGGAGCCGGTCTTTCTAAGCTGCCTGTACGGCAGTGAACAGAGATAGCGTGCTGCTTAGCGACGGCGGCCATTTCTAAGCTGCCTGTACGGCAGTGAACAACTAAAAAAAGAGGTTATGACCAAATGAAGATTTCTAAGCTGCCTGTACGGCAGTGAACGGCAATGATGCAGGTTGTTAGCCAGCCAGCAGATTTCTAAGCTGCCTGTACGGCAGTGAACTTGTCTTGAGAACATCCGCGGAATACCTTGTTTTTCTAAGCTGCCTGTACGGCAGTGAACGGCGCCGCAGGCGCCAGAGCAGCCCCCGGCAGTTTCTAAGCTGCCTGTACGGCAGTGAACCTTATTTAGAGTCTGAACCTTATTCTGCTGGCTTTCTAAGCTGCCTGTACGGCAGTGAACGACGTCACGGAAAGCAGAATGATTAAAGTCAATTTCTAAGCTGCCTGTACGGCAGTGAACTACCTCTTTGACCGTGGTCAATTCCCCTTCCTTTTCTAAGCTGCCTGTACGGCAGTGAACTGGAACAATCTACACCTATCACCTTGTCAGATAAAGAAATTACCTAAAAAATCGTCTCAACCCCTTTTTCTTCGCATATATTTCAGCCCAATAAAATCAATGAGTTAAAAATCACCAATAAAAAAGGGTCCGTAGACCCCTTCCTTCATGCCATAGCCCAAACCTCAACGCCACGCCGGGTCTTTCCCCAGCGCAAAACGCCCTGCCCCTAAAAACGCCACCGCCAGCGAGCCGATAAAGAAGTACACCAGGCTTTCAATCGCCCATGCACCTACCTTATCGAGGGCGAGCGTTTCACCCATTCCCACCATCAGCCACGCCACAATCATCGTAAACGCCAGCACCAGCGCGGCCGGGCGCGTAAAGAGCCCGATAATAATCAGGATCGGCGCAACCACTTCACCAACCAACACGCCGTAGGCGATAAATCCCGGCAATCCTTTTTCCACCAGCATGCCGCTAATAAAGCCCACGCCGCCAAAAAGCTTGTGCAAACCGTGAAACAGCATCAGCCCGCCGACGGCAAGTCGTAACAAGAGTTTGCCAAGATCGTCGCATGATAGCTTTTCATTAACAGTAATTAACAATGATTCAACCATTTGAAATGATTCCTGTTTTCACTAATGTATGAACAGATTATGCCGAATAATTGCGCATGAAAAGCACCTTTTAATTGGGGGGAAATGACGGGCAATACGGAGACTTTCTTCTAAGCTTGTAAGCGATATCACAAAAAGGAGAAGGACAACCATGAAACAAACCGTGGCTGCATATATTGCGAAAACGCTCGAACAGGCTGGCGTAAAACGTATCTGGGGCGTCACCGGCGATTCCCTCAACGGACTGAGCGACAGCCTTAATAAGATGAAGACCATCGAATGGATGCCGACGCGTCATGAAGAGGTTGCCGCCTTTGCGGCTGGTGCCGAAGCGCAGCTCACCGGTGAACTGGCCGTCTGTGCAGGCTCGTGCGGGCCGGGTAACCTGCATCTGATCAACGGCCTGTTCGACTGCCACCGCAATCATGTCCCGGTCCTGGCGATTGCCGCCCATATCCCCTCTTCCGAAATCGGCAGCGGCTATTTCCAGGAGACGCATCCGCAGGAGCTGTTCCGTGAATGCAGCCACTACTGTGAGCTGGTTTCATCCCCGGAGCAGATCCCGCAGGTGCTGGCGATCGCCATGCGCAAGGCGGTGCTGAACCGCGGCGTGTCGGTGGTCGTGATCCCCGGCGACGTGGCGCTCAAGGCCGCGCCTGAAGGGGCCAGCACCCACTGGTATCACGCCCCGCAGCCGGTCGTGACGCCTGCACAAGAGGAGCTGAAAAAGCTGGCGCAGCTGCTGCGTTACTCCAGCAATATCGCCCTGATGTGCGGCAGCGGCTGCGCGGGCGCGCACAGGGAGCTGCTGGAATTTGCCGGTAAGCTTAAATCGCCGATCGTTCACGCCCTGCGCGGCAAAGAGCACGTGGAGTACGACAACCCCTATGATGTGGGCATGACCGGCCTGATCGGATTTTCGAGCGGCTTCCACACCATGATGAACGCCGACACGCTGATCCTGCTCGGCACCCAGTTCCCGTATCGCGCGTTCTACCCGGCGGATGCGAAAATCATTCAGATTGATATCAACCCGGCCAGCATCGGCGCGCACAGCAAGGTCGATATGGCGCTGGTGGGCGACATCAAATCGACCCTTGCCGCCCTGCTGCCGCTTCTCGAAGAGAAAACGGACCGCACGTTCCTTGATAAGGCCTTAAGCGACTATCGCGATGCCCGCAAGGGGCTGGACGATCTCGCTAAACCGAGCGACAAGGCCATTCACCCGCAGTACCTGGCGCAGCAGATCAGCCATTTTGCCGACGACGACGCCATTTTTACCTGCGACGTGGGCACGCCAACGGTCTGGGCGGCACGCTACCTGAAGATGAACGGCAAACGTCGTCTGCTCGGCTCGTTCAACCACGGCTCGATGGCCAACGCTATGCCGCAGGCGCTGGGCGCGAAAGCCACGGCGCCGGAGCGTCAGGTGGTGGCGATGTGCGGCGACGGCGGGTTCAGCATGCTGATGGGGGATTTCCTGTCGGTGGTGCAGATGAAGCTGCCGCTCAAAATCGTGGTCTTTAACAACAGCGTGCTCGGCTTCGTGGCGATGGAGATGAAGGCCGGAGGCTATCTCACGGACGGCACCGAACTGCACGACACCAACTTCGCGCGCATCGCCGAGGCCTGCGGCATTACCGGTATTCGCGTGGAGAAAGCCTCTGAGGTAGACGAAGCCCTGCAGCGCGCGTTTTCCATCGACGGCCCGGTGCTGGTGGACGTCGTCGTCGCCAAAGAGGAGCTGGCGATCCCGCCGCAGATCAAGCTCGAACAGGCCAAAGGCTTTAGCCTGTATATGCTGCGCGCCATCATCAGCGGTCGCGGTGATGAGGTGATCGAACTGGCAAAAACCAACTGGCTCAGGTAAAACATCTGGCATCGCCTTTTCAACAATAAGGACATGCCATGATTGATTTACGCAGTGATACCGTTACCCGTCCGAGCCGCGCCATGCTCGAAGAGATGATGGCCGCGCCGGTCGGGGACGACGTCTACGGCGATGACCCGACGGTCAATGAACTGCAGCGCTATGCGGCAGAGCTGAGCGGCAAGGAGGCTGCCCTGTTCCTGCCAACCGGCACGCAGGCGAACCTGGTTGCCCTGCTCAGCCACTGCGAGCGCGGAGAAGAGTACATCGTCGGCCAGGGCGCGCATAACTACCTCTACGAAGCCGGCGGCGCAGCGGTGCTCGGCAGCATACAGCCGCAGCCGATTGACGCCGCGCCGGACGGCTCCCTGCCGCTCGATAAAGTGGCGGCGAAAATCAAAGCCAACGACATCCACTTCGCCCGCACCAGGCTGCTCAGCCTGGAAAACACCCACAACGGCAAGGTGCTGCCGCGCGAGTACCTGAAAGCCGCGTGGGAATTCACCCGCGAGCGCGGGCTCGGCCTGCACGTGGACGGCGCGCGTATCTTCAACGCCGTCGTGGCGTACGGCTGCGAGCTGAAGGAGATTACGCAATACTGCGACTCGTTCACCATCTGCCTTTCAAAAGGGCTGGGCACGCCGGTGGGTTCCCTGCTGGTCGGCAATGCGGACTACATCAAGCGCGCCAACCGCTGGCGGAAGATGACCGGCGGCGGCATGCGCCAGGCGGGGATTCTGGCGGCGGCGGGGCTGTACGCGCTGAAAAACAACGTGGCGCGTCTGAAGGACGATCACGATAACGCCGCGTGGATGGCCACGCAGCTGCGCGAGATCGGCGCCGACGTGATGCGTCACGACACCAACATGCTGTTCGTTCGCGTCGGCGACGAGCATGCCGCCGCGCTGGGCGAATTTATGAAAGCGCGCGGGGTGCTGATCAACGCCTCACCGATCGTGCGCCTGGTGATGCATCTCGACGTCAGCCGCGAGCAGCTGACCGACGTGGTGAAACACTGGCAGGCGTTTTTACAGCGCTAAGGAGCCCGACGTGCCGCAACGCATTCTGGTGCTCGGCGCCAGCGGATACATTGGCCAGCACCTGACCACGGCGCTAAGCCAGCAGGGGCATCAGGTGCTGGCAGCGGCACGCAACACCGAACGCCTGCAAAAACTCAGTTTGCCCGGCGTCACCTGCCACAACGTTGACCTCAACTGGCCGAAGGAACTTCCCGCGCTGCTGGAAGGGGTCGACACGCTTTACTACCTGGTGCACAGCATGGGCGAAGGCGGGGACTTTATCGCCCACGAGCGTCAGGTGGCGATGAACGTCCGCGATGCCCTGCTGCAAACGCCGGTGAAGCAGGTGATTTTTTTAAGCTCGCTCCAGGCGCCCGAACATGAACAGTCCGACCATCTGCGCGCCCGCCAGCTGACGGCGGACACGCTGCGCGGTGCCAATATCCCCGTGACCGAGCTGCGCGCGGGGATCATCGTCGGCGCGGGCTCCGCCGCCTTCGAAGTGATGCGCGATATGGTCTACAACCTGCCGGTGCTCACGCCGCCGCGCTGGGTGCGTTCGCGCACCACGCCGATTGCGCTGGAGAATTTACTGCATTATCTGGTGGCCCTGCTGGACCATCCGGCGGCGCAACACCGCGTGCTGGAGGCTGCCGGTCCTGAAGTGCTGAGCTATCAGGAGCAGTTCGAACATTTTATGCGCGTCAGCGGATGCCGCCGCTGGCTGATCCCCATTCCCTTCCCGACCCGCTGGATTTCGGTGTGGTTTTTGAATGTGATCACCTCCGTGCCGCCGACGACCGCCAAAGCGCTGATCCAGGGGCTGAAGCACGATCTGCTGGCGGACGATCGCGCGCTGCGGGCGCTCATCCCCCAGGATCTGATCCGCTTCGACGATGCGGTGCGCAATACGCTGAAAGAAGAAGAGCAGTTGGTGAACTCCAGCGACTGGGGCTACGACGCCCAGGCGTTTGCCCGCTGGCGACCGGAGTACGGCTACTACCCGAAACAGGCGGGCTGCACGGTGAAAACCTCTGCCAGCCTGGCCGCGCTGTGGGAGGTGGTGAACCAGATTGGCGGCAAAGAAGGGTATTTCTTCGGTAATCTCCTCTGGCAAACGCGCGGGGCAATGGATCTGCTGGTGGGGCACAGGCTGGCTAAAGGCCGCCCGGCCCGCCCGTATCTTGAGGTGGGCGACGCGGTCGACAGCTGGAAGGTGATTATCGTCGAGCCGGAAAAACAGCTGGGGCTGCTGTTCGGGATGAAAGCGCCCGGGTTGGGGCGACTCTGCTTTACGCTCAAAGACAAAGGTGATTATCGTGAACTGGACGTCCGCGCCTGGTGGCATCCGCACGGAATGCCGGGTCTGTTCTACTGGCTGTTGATGATCCCCGCCCACCTGTTTATCTTCCGCGGGATGGCGAAACGGATTGCGCAACGTGCAGAACAAAAGATGAAAATAAGTTAATAAAACCCTTTTTCTTTCACCTTTCCCATTGCATAGCGCCGTAATTCACGAAAGAATGCGCACGAAATTCTTTTCAACACAGTGGATAGTTATGAAGGTACTGGTTACCGGGGCGACCAGCGGCTTAGGCCGAAATGCGGTCGAATTTCTGCGCAGCAAGGGCATCAGCGTCAGGGCTACCGGTCGCAACGAAGCGATGGGGAAACTGCTGCAAAAAATGGGCGCAGAGTTCGTCCATGCCGACCTGACGGAGCTGGTCTCCTCGCAGGCGAAGGTCATGCTCGCCGGTATCGACACGCTGTGGCACTGCTCCAGTTTTACCTCGCCGTGGGGAACCCAGGAAGCCTTCGATCTCGCCAACGTGCGGGCCACCCGCCGTCTGGGCGAATGGGCCGTCGCCTGGGGCGTGCGTAACTTTATCCATATCTCATCACCATCGCTCTATTTCGACTACCACCACCATCGTGACGTGCAGGAAGATTTCCGCCCTGCTCGCTTTGCCTGCGAGTTTGCCCGCAGCAAAGCGGCCAGCGAAGAGGTCATTGACCTGCTGGCGCAGTCGAACCCGCACACCCGGTTTACGATCCTGCGTCCGCAAAGCCTGTTCGGACCGCACGACAAGGTGTTTATTCCGCGCCTGGCGCAGATGATGCATCACTACGGCAGCGTGCTGCTGCCGCGCGGTGGCGATGCGCTGGTGGATATGACCTATTACGAAAACGCCGTCCACGCCATGTGGCTGGCAAGCCAGCCGGACTGCGATAAGCTGATCTCCGGCCGCGCCTATAACATCACTAACGGTGAGCCCTGCACGCTGCGCAGCATTGTGCAGCGGCTGATCGACGAGCTGCAGATCGACTGCCGTATCCGTTCGGTTCCCTACCCGATGCTCGACATGATTGCCCGCAGCATGGAGCGCTTTGGCAGTAAATCGGCCAAAGAGCCTGCGCTGACGCATTACGGCGTATCGAAGCTTAACTTTGACTTCACGCTGGATATTTCGCGGGCGGAGAATGAGCTGGGTTATCAGCCGGTGGTGACGCTGGATGAAGGGATTGTGCGCACGGCGGCGTGGTTACGGGATCACGGGAAACTGCACCGCTAGCCTGTTGCCCGGTGGCGGCTTCGCCTTACCGGGCCTACAGCTGCACCGTACCGCTGGAGAGGGTGCAAAAACTAAAACGGCAACCTTTCGGTTGCCGTTTGCTTTTACAGAGCGGTCCAGGCATCAGCCCATGCCAGGCCTGCACCCGGTTCATAGTATGCCGGAGCGTTGTTACACCAGCCGCTGTACGGGAACGGTTTGCACTGGAACAGTTTACCGTGGTTGTTCACGATATCACCTGCGTTGTACTTGCTGTTCGCGCTCCACGCGGCGTAATCGCCAGAAGTGCCTTCGTCCTGAGACGGTGCCGCTTTGGCCTTCACGTTCAGCAGATAGGAGGTCGTGCTGCTCAGCTCACCGTCGCTTACGGTCAGGCTGATTTCAATCTGCTGAGCCGTCGCTGATTCAGGTGCCTTGAAGTTCACTACCGCTTTATCCTGACCGGTCACGGTCTGGCCGTCCTGGGAACGCCAGGTGTAGGTCAGCGGGTTGCCGTCTTCATCAGTAGAGCCTTCCGCGCTCAGTGAAACCTGCGCACCGGCGTCAACCGCACCGATTGGACCGGCGATATGCGCCACTGGCGCGTGGTTCACCGCAGCAGGTTCTGCTGGCGTTTCATCCGGTACTGGCGCTGGTGCCGGCGTTTCGTCTTCTGACGGCGTTGGTGTCGGCGTTGGCGTTACCGGGGTTTCATCCGGCGTAACGGAACCGTCGTCGTTAACGATGTTCACGTTAAAGAACTTCTGCACGCACTTGCTGTAGTCACCCTCTTTGAAGGCGCTAAACGGCGTCTGGTAGCCAACCAGCTGGCAAGAGTAGGTTGCGCCGCTTGGCGTATCCGCGCTCCATCCCCAGTCCTGCTCCCAGTAGATCTTCAGCGCGCCAGCACCGCCTTCGTCGAACTGCTTCATGTTCGCGCAGCCCAGCACTTCGTTCGCCGGAACGGGGACCTTCAGGTAGTTCGCGAACTCTTTGTAGTACTTGATACGGTTCTCAGACTGTGCAATTTCAGTTGGGCCGCCGCACTCAACGCCGCCGTTGATGATCTGGGTGGTCACGCCGAAGCCAGGGACCAGGCCGTTGGCTTTATCGTGATCGTTCGGCTGCCAGGTGCCGTCGATAACCTGCAGCATGCTTGGTTTTGGCGGCTGTGGATAGGCGAAGAAGAAGATCGCACTCGCCAGGTTCAGCCAGGTATCCGCCACCAGCTCAGGTTTGTCGAGCAGCGTACGCACGTCGCCGAACATCGCTTCAGAGAACGGACCGTAGTTGTAGTTGTAGGACAGCTGCTTAGCGCCGCGACCGAAGTAGCTCAGGAAGTCGCCGTCTTTGTCTTTACCGCACGGCCAGGTCTGACCCTGCCAGACGTCCGGGTTACATTCGCCGTTATAGCCGCCCTTCTGGCCTTCGCTCCAGCCCATTTCACGCACGTGAACCAGGGCCTGACGCCATTCGGCTTCCGGACGCCAGCTTTCGTGACCGCCGGTTTCCTGGGCAAAGTGGGCAAACATGGTTGCCAGCTCTTTACGGCAGATAGCGTCACTGTCGCGACCGTCGTTGTAGGTCTTACACAGCGCCGGGAACTTACCGACCGCTTTCAGGAAGTTGCTGTAGGTGTACGCCTGTGCGCGCAGCGGGAAGAGATACTCCCAGTCGCTGGCCTTCACGATCCCTTCCACGCGCTTCACGTTATCCGGGTTCGCCGCACGGCCTGGCTCAATCAACTCAACCTGAGCGTTGTCCAGCGTCTGGATGGTCTCTTTTACGGAGGCCATCAGCGGGAAGCTGGTCAGCTCTTTCTCTTTCTTCGCCAGATCGCTGGCTTTCATGGTATATGGTTCACTGGTGGTCGCTTGCAGCGAGGCAGCCTGGGCCATAAACGGTGCTACGCATGCGCCGGCAACGAGTACACTCAGTAACGTCCTTTTGTTCATTTCACTATTCCTGTTAATTGAAGTTAAATATTAACAATCCAGGCTTATGTATTAATCCGTTAATAAATAAACCGCGGAGAGCTGTTTTCTCTTTTCGAAGAACACCTTCAGGAATTCTTCAAAAATAAAAAACTCATTCGGTCGCTGTAGCTTTCAGTTCCTGATATTTCCTCCACACCTTGTGGGCATATATCATGCGCTGAGGATAATTCTCTTTTTTTAACCCGGCGTTATAGGCGCCTACCGCCTCCCAGTTATAGCCATACACTTTAATCATGCTGGACAATATCGATGCGCCAACCATAATCGAGGTACAGGGTTCGGTTATCAGCCGATATTCATCTATTCCCCGGCTCTCCAGCTCGGAAAAATGCGAGCTGTTAATTTGCATTAGCCCCACGTCGCGGGTACCGTCATGATTTTCGCCAACGGCATACGGGTTCATGCCCGATTCCACGTTCGCAATGGCGTACAGCAAATAAGGATCGACGTGATAATAATGTGCAGCTTTATCCCAACAGTTTGCCAGCGCGCTCTGGCTGAGTATCAATAATAAAAAAAATAACTTTTTCATTTTTACCTGCTGACCGTTTCGCTAATTTCTCCTTAACAACATCCTGTAAAATCATTTTTAATTTACTCCCCCCTTAAGCGGGGGGAGTTTTTATCAGCTCAGATTAACGGCAATCTGTTGATGGGCCTTCTTTCACCCATACGTCGCTGTTCGCTGGGTTATCACCGCGGGTCCACCATTTGGCACGGTAAACGTTACCCTGGTAAGTGGTGGTTTCGCCGCCGTTGTACACCAGGTCAGAACGCCAGTTCATCTTCACGTTGCTCATGAGTTCCCACGCGTCTACGCCGAAGCCAGGCTGGTTGCCCTGAGTCCAGTACTTCGCTTTCCATACCAGATGGTCGAAGCTGACGGTGTCGCCAGTGTTGTAGATTTTGCTGGAATCCCACGCAGCATATTTGCTGGCGTTAGCGTCAACCGGTGCATCGCAGCTGCCGGTTGCAGTGCCTTCATCAGATGGCGGAGTCACGTCATCAGCAGGCGGCGTCACCTCGTCAGATGGCGGAGTCACGTCATCGGCAGGTGGCGTCACGTCTGCCGGTTTCGGATTAACCGTCACCTGGACGTTAGACTGCACGCTGGTTTTGCCGTCGGTCACGACAACGCTCAGGGTGTAGGATGATACGTTGCTGACTTCTGGTGCAGTGATGCGGACGTTAGCGGTATCGGTACCCGTTGCGTTCATATCCGCCGGTACGCTCCAGCTATAGGTCAGCGCATCGCCGTCTGGATCGGTTGCCTGTGCATGCAGGGAAATCGCTTCACCGGATTCAACGGTGACGGCTTCCATGGCATTAATCACCGGAGCCTGGTTCGCTCTTGGCGCTTTGTTCACAACCTGAACATCAATCGCGTTGCTCAGACCCTTCGCGTCAGTCACGGTCAGACGGAAGACCAGGTTCTGGTCGCTGGTGACGGCCGGTACGCTGAAGCTGGCTTTCGCTTTGGTGCTGTTTGTCAGCGTCACGGTCGCACCGGACACCTGCGTCCATTTGTAGGTCAGCGCGTCGCCGTCCTGGTCGCTGGATGCAGAGCCGTCCAGGGTCACGGTAGCCGGGCCGGATACCGTCATATCGGTAGCAGACGCCACAGGTGCATGGTTGGTCACAACCGGCTCATCAGGCGTTGAACTGCCGCTCAGCAGGCTTTCGTTCATCGCGTTCAGGATATCGCCGTTGTCGGATTCGATAGACCATGCGAACAGACCACCGAGGTTTTTGTTCTGTACGTATTTGCCTTTCGCCATCACGGAACGGGCGTTGTCGTAAGTCACCAGCTCGCCGGTAGACTTGTTGAACACGTACGGCGCTTCTGCCGCTTCATCATATTTGTATTCCCAGCCCGGTTTGCCCAGCATCTGGTTCACAATCTGACGATAGTCGACAATGCCGCTTTCCCATGTGCCCTGGACTGGGCCTGTTGCCGTACCGGTAAACGGATTATCACCGGTATAGCCGTGAACGCCCGTCCAGCCGCGGCCGTACATGGCTGCACCCACGACGATCTTGCCAGGCTTAACGCCCTGCTCCAGCATCGCTTTCACGGCGTTATCGGTGGTGTAGTTGGTATCCGGTTTCCAGGACGCGCCGTACAGCGCGGTCTGGTGACCGAGGTCGGTGTTGCTCCACGCGCCGTAGAAGTCATAGCTCATCAGGAAGATATGGTCGATGTACTGCTGCGCGGTGTTGTAATCCACGTCTTCGATCTTATCTTTACCCGCACCGATTGCGGTGGTCAGCTCGTAGGTACGGCCCGTTTCTGCAGAGAGTTCGTTCAGCATCTCACGCAGATCGTGCATCAGCGCAGTGTAGGTCGCTTTATCGGTCTGCGGGTTACCCAGCTTGGCGTTCTCACCGCCGCCGCCCGGGAATTCCCAGTCGATATCCACGCCGTCGAACACCTTCCAGGTCGTCAGGAAGTCTTTCACGGAGGCCACGAAGCGATCGCGCAGCACTTTGTTATCCATCTGATAGAACGGGTCGGACAGCGTCCAGCCGCCTACGGATGGCAGAATTTTCAGGTCAGGATGGGCTTTTTTCATCGCCATCAGCTGGCCGTAGTTGCCTTTGTACGGGTCGTCCCAACCGGTCACGCCCTGCTGCGGTTTCTGCAGCGCAGCCCACGGGTCGTGGATCGCCACGGTGTAGTCCGGGCGGCCCTGGCAGGCGCGCTTCAGGGATTCCAGCGCGCCGGAAGATTTAGCGCTGTCGTTAATGCCGTCGCCGCCGCAGATTGGAATGAAGCCGTACAGCAGGTGGTTAAGGTTCGCCACCGGGATTTTGTCCGCCGAGAAGTTACGGTCATACACGCCCCACTCAGGGAAATAAGCACCGACCACTTTGTCGGTGTGCTGCGCGAAGGCTTTGTTGTTTTCCAGCAGCGGGGTATTCAGCGGCAGCAGGTGGCTACCGTCGGTATCCGCAACGATAATCAGCTTGCTGGCGCTCTTGGTGCAGCCGCTGTCGTTACAGAGTTCAACCTGCTCCTGATAGCGGCCACCTTTTTTCACTTTAAAGGTCGCAGAGCCTGCGGCGCTACCCGCGCCGGTCCAGACGGTCTGGCCGTCCAGCAGCACTTTTGCGGACGTTGGCGCATCGCCGCTCCAGACGTTCCACTCCACCTTCACATCCACGCCATCTTTATGCACTTTGACGAGGTTGTTATAGTCCTGCGCTGCCTGATCAACTTCCACCAGCGCAAATTTGTCATTGCCCGATGTAATAGAAGGTGTACCCGGTGCCGCTGCGAATGCGGAGCTGGTAGCCGCCGCAATAAAGAGCGCCAGATATTTAGGCTTCATAAAATTCATTTTTTATTTCCCGATAAATTTATTCGTAACGTTAATACCCATGCCTTCCTTGAGAACATGGTGTGGTTCGCGTAATGCGTATTTAACTAACCTGACAACCGTGACAAAAAACGTTTTGCTGCGTTGTATTCCTCCATAAAAAGATACAAGCTCAAATTCCGTGTAGCTTATATCCCTTACGATACACTGAGCGCAAAGAGACGTCCTTCTCTTCCACCGTCGAAAAAAATTACAAAAAAGCTTGACCCGTATATTTAAAATATGGAAGCAAACTGCTGCCCAATAAACACTACTATTCCAGCAAAAGAGAGATAAGGTCCGAAAGAAATAGTGAGGTTATTATTATTTAAATTATTTAAGGCGAAATATCCGATAATACCGCTTAGCGCGGCGGCTAACTCAATCGTCGGCAGCGCCTGCCAGCCGCACCAGGCGCCCAGGGCCGCCAGCAGCTTAAAATCGCCATATCCCAACCCTTCCCGGCCGGTCATCAACCGAAATGCCCAGTAGAGCAGCCACAGGGAGAGGTAGCCTGCCACCGCGCCGAACAGCGCATCGCGCAGCGGTAGCGCGTGGCCAAACGCATGGAACAGCAGTCCTGCCCACAGCAGAGGCTGCGTCAGGCAGTCCGGCAGCAGCTGGTGCCGCCAGTCAATCATCGCCAGGGGCAGCAAAAAGGCGGTCAGCAGCCATACGGCAAAGAGGGACTGGACGTCAGGCATACACCAGGCGGTGATACCACAAAACAGTGCGGAAAAAAGTTCGATTAAAAATATCCGCAGGGGGATAGCCGTTCTGCACCGGCGGCAGCGCCCGCGTAATACCAGCCAGCTGATCAGCGGAATATTCTCCCAGGCGGAGAGCCTGTGCTGGCAGACCGGGCAGTGCGAGGCCGGAAAGAGCAGATTACCGCTCCCCTCCTCCTCCGTCACCATGCCCGGCACGCGTTCGGCGACCACCCCAAGAAAGCTCCCGACAATGCCGCCGAAGATTGCGCTCATTATCGGGAATCCCACCGGGTAAACCTCCCGCATCAGCGCGAAGGTGTTCATGCGGTCTTGCTCCAGGTGAGCTGGACTTGCGCCTTAACATCGCTGAGGTGATCGACCGGGGTAAGATCCATTTTCTGCAGCCTGACGCCGGAATACTGGTTTATTTCCCGCAGCCAGTTCTTTAATTCGTAGACGTTTACGCGATTAACGACGAACGACAAGGTCTGTCCATCCTGATGCACATCCGTCAGAGGAAGATGAATTTCCTGCGCGCTTTTCTCCACCACCGCACGCGGATTATCCGTTTTGACAATCTGGACCTGGAGATGGTTTTTATCAATTTCACTGCGCATCCAGTTTAGCGTCTCTTTTTGTCTGCTCAGCGTGGCTTTGCTGTTCTGAATCATATTATCCAGCGGGATCATACCCGCGTAATAAATAACTGCCCCCGCTATCGCGGCGGCACATATTTTCAGAATAACTTTTTCCCTGGTGCTGTAATTTTGATAACGAGACTTAAGCTGCGTGATTCGCTCTTTCATTTATGTTTCCCTGCGATCATGGCGGTATAAGGCGCAGAGGTCGACACAGGCTGTAAGGTGAAATCAAAATTTTCCCCCGCCTGTGTTACAAACGTCTGCAATGCGGATTGATTTTGCGAACGGGCGCTCAGCGTCAGCGTGTTTTGCTGAGCATCGTATTCGAGCAGCGTGATCTCCAGCGCGGGCACGGCCTGCCTGGCTTTTTCCAGATCTTCCAGCTGCAGGAACACTCCTTTGGTCTGCTTTTTCATATTTTGACCAAAGTGATATTTGATATTGGTCTGCTGACGCATGCTGGGAAAATGGTGCTGGTAAACCTGCAGGATCTCCTGCTGAACCTGATTTTCCTGCTGCACCAGCATCCAGGCCATCGCGATGCGCGGGCCCAGCAGCAGGCCGAGAGAGAGCAGGCCCGCCGCGGCCATTGCCGCCTTGATGCCCTTAGAGGCTTTCCCCGTGCCCGCTTTCGCACTGAATTCACCGTGCAGAAGCGTGACGCGGCAGGTGCGCCACTGCGGCTGGATCAGGACCAGCGGATGCTGCCAGGGCAGCACGCCATCAACGTCCACACCGTCAGGCGCGTCGCCGTAGCAGCACACCTCCCCCTCTCCGGCTTTCTGCATCAGAAGCGGCAGCAGGCTTGACTCCATTTCGCTGGCGACATGGGGCGATAAGCGCAGCCAGTAGCCCTGATCCATGGCGACAAGCGTGCTTCCGCCTGCCGTCACGGGCAGCAGCCAGGCATCCGGCAGCGCCTGAATCACCTTCAAACCGGCCTCATGACAGCGGGTCAACCATCCGCGCAGGCAGTCGGCGTCGATTGCCACCGCGTCCACCTCGGCACCCTTTTTGTGAAGCACCGTCCAGTGAAGGTTATCCACGTCGCCAATCAGCGTCTCTTCCGCCATCCACGAGAACGCCGTCGCCTGCGAGGCGACTTTTTTCGGCAGCGTAAAGTGGCGGAAGATCATGCTGCTGGCAGGCAGCAGCAGGCAAACGCGGGCGGCCAGAGGATGGTCGGCCAGGGCGTCCAGGCTCTCCAGCACCTCAACCTGCTCGCTGCCGGAGACACACCACGTTATTTTCCCGCCCTCGAGGCTGTCGGGACGAACAAAAAGGACCTGTTTCATAGCGTTCTACTTTTCTTATTCAATCATTCGGTAACGACGTTGCCACGTCACGATCTCACCGGCTTCGTTATTGACCTGAAGCTGGCTCACCACGCGAAGCGTTAGTTCATCGGTATTGCCGGTATAGTTAACGCGAAAATACCGGCTGTTTATCGAGAGAAGCTCGGCCACCTGCGGGAGATCGTCCTTAAGCTGCGGGAAGGTTAGCTCCAGCGCTTTGCTGAAGGTCTCCATGTTTTCCCAGCCGCTTTCAGTACGCGATTCGATCAGGCGAAGCGCGTCATCTTCAGTTAATTTTCCCGGGAACAGGGCGGCCAACAGGGCGGCCTGCTCCGGTTTCAGGGTATTCACATCCACCTTGCTGGCGGAGTCCGGCAGCGCGCACAGCAGCTTGCTCACCTTCGGGTATGCCGCCGCCGGAAACGCAGGCAGCAGTTTGATCTCCGAAATAGTGCGCATCATCTGGTTAGCCGGCTGGCGGGCGGGCACCACGCCAGCCCAGGCGTCGGTCTCGGCGCCGTCTTTGGCGGTGGTAGCGTCACCGTCGAGATAGTCCACCAGCTGGAGGTAAACCTCTTCCGCCGTGGACTGGCTCAGCCCGCTCTGGGTCAGGATCTGCTCAACAATTCGCTCGTTGCGCGGCTTTTCCGGCACGGCAGACTGGGCCTGCCCCTGGGCCGGTTTTTCTAAGGCCAGCAGGTTGTTGACGTTGAAGCAGTCCTGGGCGTCCTCCACCTGGCTGACCACCGTGTAGTCATCCCCCTGCGTTTCCAGCGGCTGATGCCAGTCCCCATCCGGGGATAGCGGCTTGCTCTCGCCGCTGGCGTCGTTCTGCAGACGGTCTTTGACCACCTTTTCCTGGGCCTGCATCGCCCAGCGCAGCTGCTGCTGGCTCACCTGGTAATGCGTCTTCTGCAGGTTGCGGCAGAACTGCTGGCTGATTTTGGCGGCCAGCGCCGACATCATCACCAGCAGGATCAGCACCACCAGCAGCGCCACCCCTTTCTGTTTGCGTAAGCCACTCATGGTTTCGCTTCCGGTACGGCCTGCGGCGCGGGTTGCGGTTGCGCCGCAGGGGCGGCCTCTGGCGCGGCGGCCGGTGGCGGCAGATCGCCCGGGGTTGTAAACACCCAGCGCCAGGTATCGCCGTTTTCCATGGTCAGCGTGAGCTCCACCCCGTCCGGCAGGTGCGCCGAATCGCTCCAGCTTTTCTGCCAGCCCTGGCGGTAAAAACGCCAAGCCAGGGATTTCACGTCGCTGACGATCGGCACTTCATCGGGCTTAACGTCCGCCGGGCTGTCGATGACCGGCCAGACGTCGCGATACAGACGCCCCTCTTCCAGCCGCCAGCGCACGCGCTCAAGCTGCACCGTACCGCTCACGCCGTTTAGCGTGGTCAGCTCAAGCGCGTCATCCTCCTGGCGGAACAGATCCGGCTCGTTGCGCGGCGCGCGCGCCTGGAGCTGGTAAAAATCACGCTCCATCAGGCTCCAGGCGCGCTGAAGCTGGTTAAGCTTCGCCGCGCTGGCGTCGGTGGCGGAGCTGGTGCGCATCGCGCCATCCAGAATTTGCCAGGCCAGGGTGCTGATCACCGCAAAGATGGTCAGCGCAATCATGATCTCCAGCAGGGTAAATCCGCGCTGGCGTCGGGTTTTGTTCACTTGATCTCTCCCGGCGGAATGATTTGCAGCGATATCACCGGCTGGCTGTCGTCGCCTTCCGCATACACGCGGATGGCGTTAGCCCAGCCGTTGTCGGCGGTTTTGACCCGCTGCTTGCGCCAGTTCCAGCTGCGCCCGCCCATAATTTCGGTTCCCTGCTGCTCTGCATCCGGGAAGTCGGTTTTCGTGAGCTGCGCCTCCGCGAGCTGGTTCTCGGCCACCCAGCTTGCCTGCAGCGTATCGGCCAGCCCGTGGGTAAAACGCACGTTCAGAGAGACCGAGTTCATCAGCGCCAGCGCGGCGGTGGAGAAGATGACCAGCGCCACCATGACCTCCAGCAGCGTCATCCCCGCTTGCTTTTTCTTACCGTTAGCCATCGTTTTCTACCGAGACAGGGGCCGCACCTTGCGACACCACGCGGAAGTGATGCGCTTTGTCGTAGCTTTGCAGCGTCAGCGTGAAGCGGCTGATTTCGCCGTCCGGCAAAAACAGCACCTGCGGATCGGACGTCAGCGTGGCGGCCAGACGCTGCGGCGAGAGCGAAACGTGCATCTCTTCCGGGAAATCCCCTTTGGTGGTGATACGCCCCGCGGATAACGGCACCCAGCGACGCTCGCCGTTTTTATCTTCGAGCGTCACCAGCTGATAGTTATCCGTGGTGATCACCAGCCCGACGATATTTCCGTCCATCACCGCACGGTCTGAACCATAATCAACGAGGGCTTTTAATTGCTGGCCAAAAATATCCGCACCGCTGCGCGAAGGTATTGTTGACACCACCATCATGGCGCAGCTGGCAAATATCACCAGCGCCAGAATAATTTCCAGCAACGTAAAGCCGCGTTGATTTTTCATTATTTCTCTTTCTTATCCAGAGACCAGTTCGTAATATCATCGGCGGTATTCGCTTCACCGTCCGGACCGGCAGAGAAGACGTCAACCGCACCGTGTTCACCCGGGCTCACGAGCAGGTAATCGTTGCCCCACGGATCCTGCGGCAGGCGGCGAATATAGCCATCCGCGCGGTAGCCGTTCGGGATTGGCGCGATTTCCGGCTTGGTCACCAGCGCCTGCAGGCCCTGTTCGGTTGTGGGATAACGGTGGTTATCCAGCTTGTACATATCCAGCGAGCCTTCGAGGGCGACAATATCGCTGGTCGCCTTTTGGGCATCCGCTTTTTCTTTATTACCCATTAAATTGGGCACCACCATGCTCGCCAGTACGCCGAGAATAACAATGACCACCATTAATTCGAGCAAAGTGAAGCCCGCCTGGCGCGCCAGGTTTTTACGTTTTAAAGCCATGATTTAACCTACCATATTATTAAGTTGCAGAAGCGGTTGTAATATTGACAGTACGATGAATAAAACAATCGTTGCCATCGAGACCACCAGCGCCGGTTCAAATACCGACAGCGTTAAGGTAATGCGATGCTGTAATGCCGATTCTTGGTTTTCCGCCGCGCGGTCCATTAAGTTGCCTAATTCGCCGCTCTCTTCCCCGGAGGCAATCATGTACAGCATGGTGGGCGGAAAGAGCTTCGCCTGCTCCAGGGCGGCGTAAAGCGATGCCCCCTGGCGCACGGTATCCGCCGCCTGCTCCAGCACCTGCCGCGCATAGAGGTTTTCGATACCGTCCATCGCGATATACATCCCCTCCAGCAGCGGCACGCTGCTGGCCTGCAGGATGCTCAGGGTGCGGATATAGCGGGCGCTGTTGATGGCGCACACCAGCTTTTTGATCGGCGAACCGTTGACCAGCCAGCTGTGCCAGCGAAAGCGGTTTTTCGCGTTTCGAAGCCAGGTTTTAAATCCGACCGTTCCGCCGCCCAGCACGCCGACAATATAGATGCCGTAAGCCTGCAGGAAGTCGCTCACCGCAATCAGCGTGCGGGTGGTGATCGGCAGCTGCTGCTTCATGTGGGTAAACTGCTCGATCACCTGCGGCACCACCGCGACCAGCAGAATGCTGATGACCGCAATGGCCACCACCGTCAGGGTGATCGGGTAGACCATCGCCTGCGTCAGCTTGCTTTTCATCTTCTGACGCTGCTCGTTGTACTCCGCCAGCTTCTCCAGCACGTCGCCCAGGTGGCCGGTCTTTTCACCGGCCATCACCAGCGTGCAGTAGAGTTTGTCGAAGGTGCGCGGAAACTGGCTGAAGGCGTCAAAGAGCGTGTGCCCTTCCACCACCTTCTCGCGAATTTCAACCACCATCGCCGCCAGCTTTTTGTCCTCCGTCTGCTTCGAGATGGCCTTCAGCGCGCTCTCGAGCGGCAGCGCGGCGTTGACCAGCGTGGAGAGCTGGCGGGTAAACATCGACAGCACCGGCGTGGAGAGCTTTGCCCCGGTTTTCGCTTTTCCGGCGGCCGCTGCTTCGCGGGTTTCGGTGATGCTGACGGGCATCAGCTTTTGCTCGCGCAGCATCTGGCGAACCTGCTTTTGCCCCTCGGCCTGCAGCGTGCCGCGCTGGGTTTTCCCCGCCGCATCCGTCGCCGTCCAGGCGTAGAAGGCCATTACGCATCTCCTCCACGCTCGGCGGTAACGCGCATCACCTCTTCCAGAGAGGTGACGCCGCTTATCACCTTCAGCAGTCCGTTTTCGCGCAGGCTGTAGGCCTGCTTAAAGAGCTGCGTTTCAATGGACATTTCGTCCTTATCTTCATGAATGGCGCGGCGCATGGTGCTGTCCACCACCAGGAATTCATGAATACCGGCACGGCCCTGGTAGCCGCTCTGACGGCAGTGTTCGCAGCCCACCGCGCGATAGATCGCCTTCGGCGGCGTATCCATAAAGCTGAACAGCGCTTTTTCATTGGCGTCCAGCGGACTGGTGGTCCGGCAGTGCGTGCACAGCCGACGCACCAGACGCTGGGCAATGACGCCGAGCAGCGATGAACCGATTAAAAACGACTCCAGCCCCATGTCGCGCAGACGCGTAATCGCCCCTGCGGCGCTGTTGGTGTGCAGCGTAGACATGACCAGGTGACCGGTGAGCGACGCCTGCACCGCAATTTGCGCGGTTTCACCGTCACGAATTTCCCCAATCATCACCACGTCCGGGTCCTGACGCAGGATCGCGCGCAGCCCGCGGGCAAAGGTCATGTCCACGCGCGGGTTAACCTGCGTCTGTCCCACCCCTTCCAGCTCGTATTCAATCGGGTCTTCGACGGTCAGGATGTTGCGTTCATGGCCGTTCAGCGCCGAAAGAATGGCGTACAGGGTGGTACTTTTACCGGAGCCGGTCGGCCCGGTGACCAAGATAATGCCGTGCGGGCGGTCGATCAGCCCTTTTAACTTCTCCAGCTCTTCATCAATCAGGCCAAGTTTGTTGATGTCGGGCTTCAGGTTGCTTTTGTCGAGCAGACGCATGACCACGCGCTCGCCGTACTGGGACGGAATGGTCGAGACGCGCACGTCGATCGCCTTGCGCCCAATGCGCAGGGAGATACGGCCATCCTGCGGCAGGCGCTTTTCGGCGATGTCGAGTTTTGACATCACCTTGATGCGCGACACCAGCAGCGGCGCGAGCTTGCGCGCCGGCTGCAGCACCGGGCGCAGCACGCCGTCGACGCGGAAGCGAATGCTCAGCGTACGCTCGAAGGTTTCGATATGAATATCCGACGCGCCGTCCTTCACCGCCTCGCCAAGAATGGCGTTGATCAGGCGGATTACCGGCGAGTTTTCGTCGTTATCGAGCAGATCCTCGTTATCCGGGATCTCCTCGGTTAACGCCATCAGATCGATATCCGCGTCCATATCATCCACCAGCTGCTGCGACACGCCGCTGCTCTGCTGCCAGATTTTCGCCAGCAGCTCGTCAAAGGCTTCCGGCGTCAGGGTCACCGGAACGAACGCGCGTCCCAGCACCCGACGCACTTCCAGCAGCGCGAACGCCGGGGTGTCCTCACGGATATAGACGTCATTGTTGTAAAATAAAACGCCGTTATCTTTTGCGTAGCTGCTGCTACACAGGGTTTTACTCAGCTCGTCCACGTGTCCCCTCCGCCCTACTCTTTAAACGGGTTGCGCGTTGCGGCCGCGCTGGTTTTCACCGGCACCGTGTCTGCGGCAGCCGCGGACGGATAGGCTGGCATCACCGGGTTATTGTCGTTTGAGACGATGCCCAGCTTTTTCTCCTCCATGCGCTGCTGCTGGCGGGCACGGATCTGGTCATATTTCTCTTTCGACGCCGCACTGTAGTTGTCGTCGTCGCGCAGCACCGTTGTATGGATAAACACCATCAGGTTACGCTTGGAGGTATCTTCCGAGGTGTAGCGGAACAGCTGGCCCACCAGCGGAATGTCGCCCAGCAGCGGCACCTTGGAGACGGTCTCTTTGGTGACGTTCTCCATCAGGCCGCCCAGCACCACGGTCTGGCCGCTGTGCACCATCACTTCGTTATTGATGGTACGGGTGTTGAAGGTTGGGCCAAGGCTGGCGTCTTCGGTGGCGCTAGCGTCCACGCTGGAGACTTCCTGCTCAATCTTGAGATGAATCATGTCGCCGTCGTTAATCTGCGGCACAATTTTCAGCTTGGTACCGACCGTCTTGCGCTCAACGGAGTTAAAGACGTTGTCGCCGCTGGTGGTCTGCGAACCGGAGAGTACCGGCACGTCCTGACCGACGTTGAACGACGCCTCTTTGTTGTCCAGCGTCACCACGCTTGGCGTAGAGAGAATGTCGTTCTTGGACCCCGTTGAGAGCGCGGTCATCAGCGCGCCGAAGTCGCCGTTAAAGAAGCCGGTCGCCATGCCGGTATAAGACAGCCCCTTAATGGCGCCATTCTTGACCTGGCTGATTGGCAGTCCGGTGGATCCGAACTGGACGCCGCCGTGCTTGCTGGTCCACTGCACGCCCAGATCCATGCCGTTGCCGTCCTGAACCTCCGCGATGATGGCTTCCACCAGCACCTGTGGACGGCGAATATCGAGCTTATCGATCACCTTCTCCAGGGAGTTCATCACGTTAGGCTGCGCGGTGATCACCAGCGAGTTGGTTGACTCGTCGGCGGTAATGTTCAGATCGCTGGAGGCGGTAGCGGTTTTCGCCTTCGGCGCGCCCGCTTTGTCTTTCAGCTGTTCGCCAATCCCGGTCAGCACCGGTACCACCTTGGTGGCGCTGGCGTATTTGAGGTAGAACACGCGGGTATTGCCCTCGTTGTTCTGCTCGCGATCCAGCTGATGGATCAGCGCGCGGGTGCGGGTGCGCGCCGCTTCCGAACCGCTGATCACCAGGCTGTTGGTTTCGTCGTCCGCCACCACTTTGGTGGCCAGCTGCGGCGCGTTCTGCCCTTTCTGCTCTTCGTTGTTGAGGTTGTTCAACATGTCAGAGAGCTCTTTGGCAGAGGCAAAGCGCAGCGGCACAATTTCGCGGCGCTGAACGCCGTCTTTATCCACGCGCTGAACCAGGTCCACCAGGCGGTTTACTACCGAGGCTTTGCCGGTTAACAGCAGCACGTTGGACGGCTCAAAGTGCACCACGTTACCGATGCCGGTCGCGTCGTTGAGCTGGCGCAGCAGCGGGGCCAGCTCGCGCACCGGCACATTTTCCATGCGCACGACGCGGGTGATGATTTCATCCCCTTTGCCCGGATTGCTGCTGTCCGCCAGCGGCGCCCCGGCGGTGCGGGCGACGCTGGAACGCACCACCTTCACCATGCCGTTGTCCATCGGGATCACCGACAGGCCGTACAGATCCAGCACGCTCAGGAAGAACTGATAATATTCATCTTCCGTCAGCACGTTGTAGGTTCGCACCGACACCGTGCCCTGAACGGACGGGTCGACGAGAATGGTTTTATTAAGATTGCGGCCTACCGTATCGATAAACTCGCGGATATCGGTATTTTTAAAGCTCGCGCTAAAGTTCGCTGCGAACAGCGAACCTGAATATAACGACAATGCGGTCAGCGCCACGCACGCCCAAGGAAATTTCTTCATGGCTGTACACTTGTTAATTGTTTAAAACATTAACCCGAATATTTTCAAGGTGAGCGTGACGTCTGACGACGACCTCCGCTTCTTTCATTTTCGACCAGTTAGCAATAATACTTTTTGCCTTTGCCTCGTCGGTCATATCGACAGAGTTTACTTTTACCGCCACGTCCCCTTTTTCCAGCCCTGTATGGCTGAAGAACGCGGAGGCATTCCTTGGATTAATGTTGTAGCCTTCCAGCTGGCCTTTTTCGATCACGGGCTTTAACACCAGATAATCATCCAGATGCACGCTTTCCGCGCCTGCATCTTTCGTCGATTTGGTTACCGGGCCGCTGTCAACGCCGCCCTTAAAATAATCCGGCTTATTTAACGCCAGTACCTGCGTAGCACCTTCGTAATTAACCACCACGCTGTCTTTATTAATTTCCTGGATAAACGCATCGTTAAAGCCGACCAGCGGCTCGCCTTCGCGGTAGCTCTTCTGACCGCCCGGCGTTTTGATAACGGCGAACGAAAGCCAGGCATCATCGCTGCGCACGATGCCTTCGATCTCCGCGGCCAGCGGGGTTTTTACCGCCGCTGCCGGGTTGTCCTGGCGTACCGCCGCCGTGAAGAGGGTGAATGTCTTTTCGTCACGACGTTTTTTCAGCGGCTGCGCGTCAGAATTAGCCAACTTATTCGTAACTTTTTTATAATCTTTGAACGTCAGATACCCTTGCTGGCCGCAAAAAATTAACAGCACAAACAGCATGCAAGGCGTGACCCACCGTGACAGAAATGAGAACCTCATTTTTCATCTGGCCTTTAATAAAGCAATAATAAGCAGCGTCGTGCTGCGCCAATATGTGAGCAAAGAGTAATTTCCGGCCGCAAAAACAACCACTGACTTTGCCGCTAACTTTCATACAGAAAAATATTGACCGTATAAAATCCAGATGTTAGGCCTCGCCAGCAGGATATTTTTACCCAGGGCGCAAATTGACCACCCTATAGCGTTGCTTTACTTTCTCGTCCTGTTGCTATTCCTAATCAGAGACGGTAAGTCGTTATGTATCAGAGCCACTTTAATTTTAAAAATCCGCCCTTTCGGAAAATCACCCGGTTATCCGGTGATTTTCTGGTGCCTTATCATCAGGACGTGTTCAACCTGCTGAAAGAGAAGACCCAACAGGCGGGGATTACCGGGCTCTTTTCCAACGATGCCCCGCTTCTGGGCCAGTTCAGCGATGCTCTGAAATCCGCGAATCCAGGCGCGCTTGCCGTCAACGCGTTTCCGAAACTGAGTGCCAGTAGCCTGCTGTACAAACTCAACCCGGGAACGAAAGAGAGCAAGAACCGTCTCCAGGCCGTGGATGCCGTATTGCATCAGTGGCAAGGGGAGAAAGCCCGGACGAAAGTGCTGGTGATTACCCATGCCGAAGCCATGAAGGACACCTGTCGGGACGTGCTGGCGATGCTGCTGACGCGCGCGCAGGAGCGGGAGTTTCGCCTGGCCATCGTATTGATGGGTGCCGCAGATCGGGACGCCGTCCTGATGCAGCAGCCTGAACTGCGTGAATATGCGCATACCCGCCACACCCTGCGCCCCCTCACCTGCCGGGAGTCTCTCAGCTACGTGCAGGCGCAGTGTGAAGAGCACGGGTGCGAGAGCGTTCCGCTCACCCCGGCGCGCGTGCGTAAAATGCATGCGCTGACCAAAGGGAATATCAGCAAGCTAAATGAGCTGGCGCACCTGTCGATGCTGGCCGCCTGGACCGAACGCGCAGCCCAGGTCAGCCCCCGTCATTTACGGCTGGCCTCCGGCGAGATCCTGCCCGCGAAAAAACGCGGCACGCGCCTGGCTACCGTAGGGCTTTTTGCCTCCGTGCTGTTCGCCGCCTGCGGCTGGTATTTAACCTCGTCCATCACCGCAAGGCTGCCGGTTCAACTGCCGGTGCCCGTCAGCTGGAAACAGCAGACGCCAAAAGCTGAGGCGCCGGTGGTGCCGGCTATCGACAACGAGATGGTGAATCAGCCGGATGCGATGCATCAGCTCTACCTGATGTGGGGGTATGACGCCTCGGCGGACGATGCCCTGTGTCAAAACGCCGCGAAGGTAAACCTGATGTGTAAGCAGGGTAGCGCCACACCGGACGCGCTGGCGCAGGAGGGTTATCCGTGGGTCAGCGAGCTGAAAACCGGTAACCACCTTAACTATGCCGTCGTCGCCCGCGTCGAGGATAATTCACTCGACCTGCTGATGAATAACCGCACCTGGCAGGTAAGCCGCCGCTGGTTTAACCAGCATGCCACCGGAAACTATACCCAGCTGCACCGCCTGACGCCGGACGGCAAAGATGCGATCACGGCAGCCAGCGACGCGAAAGACATGACCTGGCTCGACCAGCAGCTGAGCCTGGCCCTCAGCCAGCCGGAAACCCATGCGCAGACCTGGACGGCGGAGATGATGAAACGCACCCGTGAATTCCAGCAAGAAAAGCATCTGCACGTGGATGGCATTCCCGGTGAAGATACGCTGATGCAGTTAATGCGTGAAACCCATTCCACGCCGAGCGTATTAATACAAGCCTCGCAATCCACGCCGGATGCGAAAAAGCAGGAGAAACATTCCTGATGTCTACCATCTGTCTTGCGGCTCAGCGCAGCTACACCACCGGCGAGGCGGTCTGGTTTGCATACCGCCTCCCCCGTCTGAGAAACATCGTCAGTCATGCTGTTTTGGTCACGCTGGGCCTGTGCGCCGTGATAATCGCAGGGCTGTACGCGCATATTTACTGGAACCTGCGCCATCCGGCGCCGGAACCGGTCAAAGCCAGCGTCGCGAAGCCGGAAACGCAGCTTTCGGATATGCACTATGTGTATGTGAGCAAGCCGTTCCCGCATCCCCATCCGCAGCCAAAACCCGCGCCGGTGCAGGCGGATGTTCCGGCTATGCAGGATCTGCCGATTAACAGTGATGATGCCGACTGGCAGCAGGCACCTGACGGCGACGTGCCGCATGATACGTCCCGCGACACCTTGCCCGGCACCGAAGCGCACGAGGCGTCCTCCAGCAGTGCTGGAACTGACGATGCCTCATTAAGCGAGTTATTAAAGCAGGCATTAAAAGAGCAAGAGCAGGATTATGCGCAGGGCAAAATTCCCGCGCCGCCCGTGGACGAAACGCAGGATCATTCGCAGAAAGAGGTGGTGCATAAAGTGGATCCCCGGTCTCCTTTAAGTGAGAAAGGAGACCGGCTGGAATAGTTAATATTTTTCTGGCAACGTGGTGAGGTTAAGGAGTCGACCCTTTTCCACAACGATATATTGACCTTTTTTCAGATCGGAGAGAATTTTAATGATGGTGCTACGGGCCAGGTTGGTGTACTCCTGAATATAATCATAAACGTTAATATCGCGTTGGTGATGAACAATCAGGTCGTTTATCTCATATAAAAATTCACGCACCACAGAATAAGCGCTGCGGGCAACCAGAACATCGTCACGTTTGCTCAACATGCAGATATACCAGGAGAGAACTTTGGTTAACTGAGGCCACAGATTGTTATCCGTCATCAGCTGTGCGAAGGTCTCTTTTTTAATGGATCGCACCACGGTATTGGCGCGAACGAGGCCGTACATGTGGGTCGAGCTGTAGTACATCGAGGAAAGGCCGAAAATACACTGGCCGGTCACGGTGAACATACACAGCTCGTCGGACTCGCGTCGGAATTCAACTTCGCCGCTGACGATAATATGAATGTATTGTGAATCAGCCGTGGATATTTTCTGCCATTTCTTTAAGGTTTTCTCTTCAAAACCGACGGTTGCAGAAATAATACTATTCATTTCGTCCTGTGGACGTAATTTTTTACCGTAAATGCTTAACATTGTTATACCCGATTTAAGATGTAAATTTTTTAGAATGCAGGGCTAAAGCACTAAAAATGCCTTAACCGCAGAATATTTTTCCTGATGATACGCTCAAGGAGAAAAATACAAAAAGAGTGCGATATATTTATTTGCTGCATTAATTAGCAAGCTATGTGTCTATCTTAAATGCGGATAATTTTAAGTCAATTAACTAAAAATTAATTGAGTTTGTACTTAAGATTAATCTCAAGGGGATTAGGGGTAACTCGCGCATTCGGGGGCATCCGAAGGATTACCCCTGCCCGTATTTCTCTAAAAGCGCTTCGGCAATGGCCATCGTTTCAACGTCCGCGACGCCGTTCCACCGCTCGGGCCGGAAATGCATCTGGAATGCCGTGATGACGCGCTTTTGCTGCGCCGGGGTGCCGTCAACCGGCACCTCATAGCCATAGCGCGCGAGGAGATCGAGCAATGCCCCGGTGTCCACCTGCTGATAGCGCGGCCGCCCGTTTATATAGAACGCGACGCGCGCCGGATCGGGCCATGCGCCAATGCCCTGCCGGGCAAGCTCTCGCCACGGGAACAGCGGGCCGGGATCGTCTTTGCGCTGCGGGGCGATGTCCGAATGGGCTACCACGTTTTCGGGCCTGATGTTGTAGCGGGTAATAATGTCTTTGGCGAGGGGCACCAGCGCCGCAATTTGCGCGGGCTCAAACGGGGTAAAGTGCTTCACCCCGGCCGCTTTTTGCCAGCCGCGGTTCTCCAGCTCAATGCCGACGGACGTATCGTTTATCCGGTTGGTGCCGCGCCAGAAGCTGATGCCCGCATGCCAGGCCAGCTCGCTCTCGGGGACCAGCTGCCAGATGCGCGGCTTACCGTCCGGCGCCGGAGGCTTGGCCGGGATCAAATAGTGAGAGCTGACGTTCTTATCCGTCAGCGTGGCCAGCGAGCTGTCAAAATCGTCCGCGGTGTAGTGGATCACCAGCACCTTGATGCGCGGGTAAGCCGCCTGCGCCTGATGACGCGTATCCAGCTCGTAGGCGCCTTTGTCGACGATCCCTTTTTCGGTGGCGCATCCTGCCAGCAGCAGCGCCAGCAGAAGCGCGGCAAACGAACGCCTCATCGCAGGGTTTTCACCGCCGTACCGCTTACGCTCACCATCAGCATGCTGGCATCTTTTCCGACCGTTTCGTAGTCGATATCAATCCCCACGACCGCATCGGCGCCGAGGGCTTCCGCCTGCTCGCAAAGCTCCTTAAACGCAATTTCGCGCGCTTTGCGCAGCTCTTTTTCGTATGCGCCCGAGCGGCCGCCAACGATATCGCGGATGCCGGCAAAAAAGTCGCGGAAGATATTGGCACCGAGAATCGCTTCGCCGGTGACCACTCCGCAATACTCGGTTATTGTCTGCCCTTCCAGGGTTGGCGTTGTTGAAAACTGCATGGTTTCTCTCCTTCTTTAGCGTTCAATGCCTTAGGCACAGCATTATCGGTTCGTTACGCTATGATTGAAAGGATAGTTAATAAATAAGGAAATCAACATGCGCTATTCAGCTTTAACACTTTTGGTGCCCTGCGCGCTGGTGCTCAGCGCCTGTACCACCACGGTCACGCCGGCCTTTAAGGATATCGGTACCCGCAGCGGCCCCTGCATTGAGGGCGGCCCGGACGCCGTGGCGCAGCAGTTCTATGATTATCGCATTCAGCACCGCAGCAACGACCTCACCGGCCTGCGCCCGTACCTGAGCGATGGCCTGGCTAAACTGCTTAACGACGCCGCCCGCGATCCGCAGCACAACGCGCTGCTGAAATCCGATCCGTTCTCCAGCCGTACCACGCTGCCGGACAGCGCCGAGGTGGCCAGTGCATCAACCATCCCGAACACCGATGCGCGAAACATTCCGCTGCGCGTGAAGCTGACGCAGGGCAGCCAAACCTGGCAGGATGAAGTGCTGATGATCCGTGAGGGACAGTGCTGGGCGGTCGACGACGTGCGCTACGTTGGCGGCAGCGTTCATGCCCCGGCCGGCACGCTTCGCCAGTCCATTGAGAACCGCTAAATCATCAGTTATAAAAATGTTACCCCCGTAAAATGTCCGGCATTTCTTGCGGAATGCCGACATTTATACTCGCCGCCTTTGCCCTTCGCTATTTTGTGCTATGTTTAAGAGGAAACACGGGTTATATTTAACTTTTAACGCAGAAATATTGCATAACTATTCTGTCAACGGTACTATCTGCGGCCTCAATTGCTATAGATTGCCTGGATGAGTAAAGACTGCCCCGATGAGTATTAAACTAAACGGCATTAACTGCTTCTACGGCGCACACCAGGCGCTGTTTGACATCACGCTGAACTGCCCGGAAGGCGAAACGCTGGTTTTGCTTGGCCCAAGCGGTGCAGGCAAAAGCTCCCTTCTGCGCGTCCTTAATCTGCTTGAAATGCCCCGCTCGGGTACGCTGGCGATTGCCGGTAACCATTTTGATTTTGCAAAAACGCCGTCTGATAAAGCGATTCGTGAACTGCGTCAAAACGTCGGCATGGTCTTCCAGCAATACAATCTCTGGCCGCATCTGACCGTCCTGCAAAACCTAATTGAAGCGCCGTGCCGCGTGCTGGGGTTAAGCAAGGATCAGGCGATTGCCCGTGCCGACAAGCTGCTGGATCGTCTGCGCCTTAAGCCCTACAGCGACCGCTATCCGCTGCACCTTTCCGGTGGTCAGCAGCAGCGCGTCGCCATTGCCCGCGCGCTGATGATGGAGCCCGCCGTTCTGCTGTTTGATGAACCGACCGCAGCGCTGGACCCGGAGATCACCGCCCAGATCGTCAGCATCATTCGCGAGCTGGCGGAAACCAACATTACGCAGGTTATCGTCACCCACGAAGTGGAAGTGGCGCGTAAAACCGCCAGCCGCGTGGTGTACATGGAAAACGGCTATATCGTTGAGCAAGGTGATGCGAGCTGCTTCGCAAACCCGCAAACCGATGCCTTCAAAAACTATTTATCTCATTGATTGTGTCAGGGGAAATATAATGAAAAAAGTATTACTTGCCGTGCTGCTCGCTGGCGTTACCCTTTCTGCTACCGCAGCCCAGACCATTCGTTTCGCCACGGAAGCGTCCTACCCTCCGTTTGAGTCGATTGATGCGAACAATAAAATTGTGGGCTTCGACGTGGACCTGGCGAACGCCCTGTGTAAAGAGATCGATGCGACCTGTACCTTCAGCAACCAGGCGTTCGACAGCCTGATCCCAAGCCTGAAGTTCCGCCGTATCGACGCCGTGATGGCCGGTATGGACATCACCCCAGAGCGTGAAAAGCAGGTGCTGTTCACCACCCCTTATTACGACAACTCCGCCCTGTTCATTGGTCAGAAAGGGAAATTCACCTCTGTCGATCAGCTGAAAGGCAAAAAAGTGGGCGTGCAGAACGGCACCACGCACCAGAAATTCATCATGGATAAACATCCGGAAATCACCACCGTTCCGTATGACAGCTACCAGAACGCGAAGCTGGATCTGCAAAATGGCCGTATCGACGGCGTTTTCGGTGATACCGCGGTGGTGACCGAGTGGCTGAAAGCCAACGACAAGCTGGCCCCGGTGGGCGACAAAGTGACCGATAAGGACTACTTCGGTACCGGTCTGGGCATTGCCGTTCGTCAGGGCAACACCGAGCTGCAGCAGAAATTCAACGCTGCGCTGGAAAAAGTGAAGAAAGACGGCACCTACGAAACCATCTACAAAAAATGGTTCCAGAAGTAATTCCTGATGAATGAAATTTTTCCTTTAGCAAGCGCCGCCGGGATGACCGTCGGCCTTGCCGTTTGCGCACTGATTATCGGCCTCGTGCTGGCGATGTTCTTTGCGGTGTGGGAATCCGCGAAATGGTTCCCCGTCGCCTGGGCAGGCTCCGCGCTGGTCACCGTGCTGCGTGGGCTACCGGAAATTCTGGTGGTCCTGTTTATCTATTTCGGCTCGTCACAGCTGCTGCTTACGCTGTCGGACGGCTTCACGATTAATCTCGGCTTTGCGCAGATCCCGGTGCAGATGCAGATTGACAACTTCGACGTCAGCCCGTTCCTGTGCGGCGTGATTGCCCTCTCCCTGCTCTACTCGGCGTATGCGTCGCAAACCCTGCGCGGTGCGCTGAAGGCCGTGCCGCAGGGGCAGTGGGAATCGGGCCAGGCGTTAGGGCTGTCGAAATCGGCGATCTTCTTCCGTCTGGTGATGCCGCAGATGTGGCGTCATGCCCTGCCGGGCCTCGGCAACCAGTGGCTGGTGCTGCTGAAGGATACCGCGCTGGTGAGCCTGATAAGCGTTAACGATTTGATGCTGCAAACCAAAAGCATCGCCACCCGTACCCAGGAGCCCTTCACCTGGTACATTGTGGCGGCGGCGATCTACCTGGTGATTACGTTGCTCAGTCAGTACATCCTCAAGCGTATTGACCTGCGGGCGACGCGCTTTGAACGGAGACCAGGCTGATGCTTGAATACTTTCCCGAGTTGATGAAAGGGCTGCACACCAGCCTGACGCTGACCGTGGCGTCCATCATCGTGGCGCTGATCCTGGCCCTTATCTTCACCATCATCCTGACGCTGAAAACGCCGGTGCTGGTGTGGGTTGTGCGCGGCTACATCACCCTGTTTACCGGTACGCCGCTGCTGGTGCAGATCTTCCTGATTTACTACGGCCCGGGCCAGTTCCCGTCGCTGCAGGAGTATCCGGTTATCTGGCACCTGCTCTCTGAGCCGTGGCTGTGCGCCCTGATAGCCCTTTCCCTGAACAGCGCGGCCTATACCACCCAGCTGTTCTACGGGGCGATCCGCGCCATCCCGGAGGGCCAGTGGCAGTCCTGCGGGGCGCTCGGCATGAGCAAGAAAGACACGCTGGCGATCCTGCTGCCGTACGCCTTTAAGCGCGCGCTCTCCTCTTACTCCAACGAAGTGGTGCTGGTGTTCAAAAGTACCTCGCTGGCCTACACCATCACCCTGATGGAGGTGATGGGCCACGGACAGCTGCTGTACGGGCGCACCTATGACGTGATGGTGTTCGGCGCGGCGGGCGTGGTGTATCTGGTGGTGAACGGTCTGCTGACGCTGATGATGCGTTTGATTGAGCGTAAAGCGCTGGCGTTTGAGCGCAGAAATTAACCACGCGAATGCATAAAACGGTATTTATAAAGCGGGTAACCTGATGGGTTATCCGCTTTTTTTTGCAACAAACACAATATTTAATCATTTTTATTGCATACAAATTCATTAACTGGCATTGTACATCCATGCCGCAGACACGGCGCATCAATAAGACAGACGGGAGCATTACAATGAAAAAGTTAGTTCTGGCCGCATTACTGGCAACCTTCGCCGCTGGCGCATCCGCTGCGGATAAAATCAATTTTGGCGTGTCCGCCACCTATCCGCCGTTTGAATCGCTGGATGCCAGCAACCAGATCGTGGGTTTCGACATTGACCTGGCGAAAGCCCTGTGCAAACAGATGCAGGCCGACTGCACCTTTACCAACCATGCTTTTGACAGCCTGATCCCGTCGCTGAAGTTCAAAAAATATGACGCGGTGATCTCCGGGATGGACATCACGCCGGAGCGCAGCAAGCAGGTGGCGTTCACCGACCCGTACTACGCCAACTCGGCGGTGGTGATTGCGAAGAAAGGCGCTTATACCTCTTTCGACCAGCTGAAAGGCAAACGCATCGGGATGGAAAACGGCACCACGCACCAGAAATACCTCCAGGACAAACATCCTGAAGTGAAAACCGTGGCCTATGACAGCTACCAGAACGCGATTATCGACCTGAAAAATGGCCGTATCGACGGCGTCTTCGGCGACACCGCCGTGGTGAACGAGTGGCTGAAAACCAACCCGCAGCTGGGCACGGCGACCGAGAAAGTGACCGATCCACAGTACTTCGGCACGGGCCTCGGCATCGCGGTACGTCCGGATAACAAAGCCCTGCGGGAAAAACTGAACGGCGCGCTGAAGGCGATTAAAGCGGACGGTACGTATCAGAAAATCAGCGACCAGTGGTTCCCGCAGTAACGTTTTTTGCCGGGTGATTCGTCCTACGGGGGTGGTAGTCTGTAGGCCGGGTAAGGCGAAGCCGCCACCCGGCAATTTCTCAAAGCGGCACAAAGAATCTGAACCGCGCCCCGCTCACCGACTCCATCAGCCGTATTCCACCGCCGTGCAGCTCCAGCATCCGTTTCACGATTAACAGCCCCAACCCGCCGCGATTCTCCCGCGATGCCTGGGTATTCAGCGCCGAAGGCCGCTGGAACAGATCGTCGCGCAGCGAGGCATCCACGCCCGTACCGCTGTCGGCCACTTCAACCTGAAGCCGTTCATTCTCCTGCCAGACCGCCAGGCGAATTTCCCCGCCGGTCGGCGTATGGCGCATCGCGTTATCGAGCAGGTTAGTCACCACGCGCTCGATCATCGACACGTCGGCGTTGACCAGCGGCAGCGGTCCCGGCACGTCAATATGCAAATTCACCTCGCGCGTGCGGGCGGTAAGCTCAAACTTCTGCGCCACGTCGGAGATCAGCTCCCCCATCGCGAAACGCTCTCGCTGCGGCTTGATGCCGCCGTGCTCAAGGCGCGCCAGCTCAAACAGCTGCTGCGAAAGATGGCGCACCTTTTGTCCCTGACGCAGCGCGGTGGCGAGATACTGCTGGTGCTCCTGCGGCGTCAGGGTCGCGGACTTGAGCGACAGGGTTTCCAGATAGCCCAGCAGCGAGGTCAGCGGCGTGCGGAGATCGTGCGAAATATTGGCGATAAACTCCCGGCGCTGGCGATCGCTGTCGGCCAGCCGATCCCACTGCTGGGTGATTTTGCGCGCCAGCTCGATAAAGCTGTTGCGCAGGCGCGCCACTTCGTCATTTGCCGCGTCTTCCGGCGGCTGTGCCGCCAGCAGCCTGATTGCGCTAATGCTGTCCTGCTCCAGCCCGGCAACCTCTTCCGTCAGACGTTTAACCGGGCGCGTGACCCAGTACCAGACCAGCAGGCCCGCCAGCAGGCCAAACAGCGCCACCCACAGCAGCGACCAAAGCACCGTGCTCCACAGCGCCCTGTGCCAGGCCATTTCCGCCAGCGCGTTCGACTCCTCGCCCTGCAAAATAATATACAGGTAGCCCTTAAGCTCGCCGTCCTGCCGAAGCGGCGTGGCGCTGAAGACCTTTTTATTCTGGCTGCGCGGATCGTCGCCCAGTACCGGAATGGCGGTGCCGCTCAGGAAGGTTTGAACCGGTGCCAGGTCGATTTTTTGCCGCTGAATATGGCCCGGCGGTGCGGCATCGGCCAGGATATCGCCGTCGGGCGAGACAACGTACAGCTCAACGCTCGGATTGAAGGTCATCAGCCGGTCAAACAGCGGCTTGAGCGCCGTTCGGTCAACCCGGCCCTGCGCGTCCAGAATCGGTTCCCGCTGGACGATCTGCTGCGCAAGTCCGCCAGACAGCCGCTGCACCATCGCGTTGCCGTACTGCGTGCTGGTGTAGAGCTGCACCGCGCAGGCAACGGCAGCGCAGAGCATCATCAGCAGGATGAACAGCAGCGTCAGGCGCTGGCTCAGGCTAAAACGGCGCATCATGGTTTGGCTCCGCAAATTTATAGCCCTTGCCCCAGACGGTGCGAATTATCTCCGGCTCGGCGGCGTCCTTCTCTATCTTGATGCGCAGGCGGTTGATGTGGGTGTTGACGGTGTGCTCATAGCCTTCGTGCTGGTAGCCCCAGACCTGCTCCAGCAGCGCCAGACGGGAAAAGACCTCGCCCGGGTGGCGGGCAAAAAAGTAGAGCAGCTCAAATTCACGCGGGGTGAGATCCACCACCTGGCCGTGGAGCAGCACGCTGCGCGCCAGCGGATCGATGGTCAGACCGTGGGCCTGGATGTGCCCGTCCGTTTGCGCCTGCCCCATCGCCTGCTGACGGCGGAACAGCGCTTTGATGCGCGCAATCAGCTCCTGCACCGAAAACGGCTTAGCCAGATAGTCATCGGCGCCGGTTTCCAGCCCGGTGATGCGGTCGGTTTCACTGCTGCGGGCGCTGATGATGATGACCGGCAGGTAGCGCGTCATCTGCCGGATGCGGCGGCAAATCTCCAGCCCGTCAACGTTGGGCAGCATCAGGTCGAGGATCACCGCATCCCACGGCTGTTTTTCCAGGCGCTGCAGGGCGTTGCCCCCGTCGGGCTCGTGGGTGATGGCGTAGCCTTCGTCTTCTAAATTGAGTCGCAGAAGCGCCGCGATATCGTGGTCGTCTTCCACCAGCAGGATCTGCTTCATAGGTAAGCCTTCATTCAATTCTTATGACGTAAGCTTACCTGATTTCGCCGGGATGAAGAGTTCACATTTTGTTGAACATTGTGCGGGGTTCATGCCGGGTGGTGGCTGCGCCTTACCCGGCCTACCCGAGCCACCGGGCGATGTTAAGGATTAGCGCGTTTTTACCAACAACGTCAGCACTTCATAATGCGCGGTATGCGGGAACATATCGAAAAGCTGAACGCGCTCAACGCGATAGCCCGGCAGGCTGGCGATGTCTTTCGCCATGGTCTGCGCGTTGCAGCTGGAATAGATGATGTATTCCGGCGCCATCTGGCTCAGGTAATCGCAAAGCGCCTTGCCGATGCCGCGGCGCGGCGGGTTGACCAGCACCAGCTCCGGCACGTTGCCCTGGCCGGTGGCGAACTGCGTGGAGTCGAGCGCCTGGAAGTGCAGATTCGTTAACCCCAGTTCGGCGGCGGACTGCTTCGCGCAGGCAATCGCTTCGGCAGAAATCTCAATGCCGGTGAGCTGCATCTCCGGCGTGGCGCAGTGCAGCCCAAAGCCGCCGACGCCGCAGAACAGATCCCACATATGATTAACGCGTAACGCGCGCACCCAGTCGCGGGCGGTGGCGTATAACGCGCTCGCGACGGTCGGGTTGGTCTGGAAGAAGCTTTGCGGGCGGATCCACAGCGGCACGCCGTTGAAGCTTTCGGCCAGCGCGTGCTGGTCGGTGAAGAAGATCTCTTTCTCCCCCTCCATGATCGCCATATGCACCGGCTGAATGTTTGCGGTGATGACCTTAAGCTGCGGAAGCTGTTCCTGCAGCCACGGCAGCGCCGCGCGCAGCTGTTCCAGCTTGGTTTCGGAGCGCAGCACGAAGCGCAGCATCATGCCGCCGTCTTGCTGGCTTTCGGTCAGCAGCAGGTATTTCAGCTCGCCGCGCCTGCGGGCGACGCTGTAGGGCGTTAACCCTGCCCGCGCGATAAACGGTTTCAGCGCGGCAAAGACGGGTTCAAACAACGCAGGATAGAGCGGGCAGTCGGTTAAATCTTCCGGCGTGCCGTCGCGGTGCAGCATCCCCAGCAGCGGTTTTTCGACGCTGCCGCTGACCACCATTTTGGCTTTGTTGCGAAAACCCTTTTCCGGGCCGCTGACGGGCGCGCACCATTCGCCCACCGCGCGGGCTGCCAGCAGCTGTTGTAGGTCGGCCATTTTGGCGGTGAGTTGTTGAGAGACCGGCTGTTCTATCCACTGACAGGAGCGGCAGCGTCCGGCGTCATAGAGTGCGCACTGCATATGAAAACCTTAAGGAAAACGAGGGCTGCGATTATACACATTATTGCAGACGGAAGAACCGCCGGCTTGAGGCTGGCGCAAAGAGCAGCAGGAGCACCAGCATATCTGGCAATTTCTGCATGACCAGCGCATGGAAGATTTCGCGTTTGGATCCGCCTGCAATGCTGAACAGCTCCGGATAGCCATATCCCAGCGAGGCGGCCCACAGATAGCTGGCGGCGGTCACCTGCGTCAGCAGATAGACCCAGCGCGCCCAGTTGCGCCCTTTGACCAGCGAAAACGCGCAGTAGATTTCGATAAAGACCAGCACCAGGCTGCTCAGAAAGACCAACGTCAGATTCCACGTCTGCACGCTGCGGTGAATGAATTCACCGATGCCGCGCACGCCCAGGGTGTTCAGAATCATCAGCACGTCCAGGCAGCGGATCATAATAATGGCGAGCGCCGCCACCTGAACCAGCGCAGGGACGTTAGGACGCGCGTGCGTAATACGTGATTTTTTTAATAATCCCAATGTTTTACTTCCCTGAAAAACAGTGCCGCGTCATGCGCGGCACATCACTGGAAATTTTAAATCCTTCAGCCGCGTCTTGCACGCTGGATATCGCGCACGCGCTGTTTTTCCGCGCGCGCCATCAAATACCAGGCGATAAATCCGACAATTCCGACCACGCCGAGGATGATAGAGGCCAGGGCGTTAATCTCCGGGTTGACCCCCATGCGCACGCTGGAGAAGACCAGCATCGGCAGCGTCGTCGCCCCCGGGCCGGAGACAAAGCTGGCGATAACCAGATCGTCCAGCGACAGCGTAAACGCCAGCAGCCAGCCGGAGATCACCGCCGGCATAATCATCGGCAGCGTGATGATGAAAAAGACCTTCAGCGGCGTCGCGCCGAGATCCATCGCCGCCTCTTCAATGGAGCGATCCAACTCGCGCAGGCGCGAGGCGATCACCACCGCGACATAGGCGGTACAGAAGGTGACGTGCGCCAGCCAGATGGTGAGCATGCCGCGATCCGCCGGCCAGCCGATGGCGTGCGCCAGGGCCACGAACAGCAGCAGCAGCGCGAGACCGGTGATCACGTCCGGCATGACCAGCGGGGCGGTGATCATAAAGGCGAACCCGTTCGAGCCGCGAAAACGCCCAAAGCGCACCATCACCAGCGCGGCGATGGTGCCCAGCACGGACGCCATGGTCGCCGCCAGCGCCGCAATGGTGAGGCTCAGCCCCACCGCGCTCATCATCGCATCGTCGTGGAACAGCTCGCTGTACCAGCGCGTCGACCAGCCCGCCCAGACCGTCACCAGCTTGGAGCTGTTGAACGAGTAGATCACCAGCATCAGCATCGGCGCATACAGGAAGGTAAAGCCGATCACCAGGATCGCGATTCGCCACGGGGAGCGTACTACCGGTAGGTTGTTCATCCGCGATCTCCCATCTGTTTCTGCTGATGCTTGTGGAACCACATGATCGGCACGATCAGCAGCAGCAACATCACGATCGCCACCGCCGACGCCACCGGCCAGTCGCGGTTATTGAAGAACTCCTGCCACAGCACGCGGCCAATCATGATGCTGTCCGGGCCGCCGAGCAGTTCCGGGATCACAAACTCCCCTACCGCCGGAATAAAGACCAGCATTGACCCGGCAATAATCCCGCCTTTCGTGAGCGGGACAATGACGCTGAAAAAGGTTTTCAGCGGACGCGCCCCAAGATCGAGCGACGCTTCCACCAGCGAATAATCAATCCGCGTCAGCGCCGTGTAGATCGGCAGCACCATAAACGGCAGATAGGCGTACACAATGCCGATATAGACCGCGAGGTTGGTGTGCAGGATCGTCAGCGGCTGATCGATAACGCCTAACCACATCAGAAAGTTGTTGAGCACGCCGTTGTTTTTCAGGATCCCCATCCAGGCGTAAACGCGGATCAGGAACGAGGTCCACGACGGCAGGATCACCAGCAGCAGCAGGATGTTACGCGTCGACGGCTTGCTGTGCGCCACGGCCCACGCCAGCGGGTAGCCCATCGCCAGACAGCAGAGCGTCGAAATCGCCGCCACCTGAAGCGACTGCAGATAGGCTTCGAAATAGAGCGGGTCGTCCGTCAGCTGCAGGAAGTTGCCCAGGTTTAAGGTCAGCGTCAGCTGCCCGTCGGCCCAGTCCAGCAGGTTGGTGTAGGGCGGGATCGCCCGCGCCATTTCCGCCAGGCTTATCTTGAAAACAATCAGGAACGGCAGCAGGAACAGCAGGACCAGCCACACGTAAGGCATGGCGATCACCAGCTTGCGGCCGTGCTTCATCTGCATGCGCGTCAGCCAGCTGGCAACGCCGCCCGCTTTTTCTACGCGGGCTGGAGGTTCAAGTGTACTCATGATCGCCCCTTATACCGTCAGCACGACGCAACTGTCAGCATCCCAGCACAGGCGTACTTCGTCGCCCCATGTTGGCTGCCCCTTGCGATAGCGGTGTTCGTTCTGCAGCTGGGCGCTGAGCATCTGTCCGCTTTTCAGGCGCACGTGATAGATGGACAGATCGCCCAGATAGGCAATGTGCACCACTTCGCCCACGGCAAAGTTGTAGCCATCGGCAGGCGGATCTTCGCAGAGCATGATCTTCTCCGGCCGCAGCGCGACGTAGACCGGCACGTTATCCACCACCGAGTTATCAGGATCGACCTTAAGCGGATGCTGCAGACCCGGCGATTCGATGACCAGGCCATCTTCCTGACGATCTTTCAGCAGCCCTTCGAAGACGTTAACCGAGCCGATGAACTCCGCGCTGTAGCGGGTGGTCGGATGCTCATAAATCTCTTCCGGCTCGCCAATCTGCACGAACTTCCCGCGGTTCATGATCGCGATACGTCCGGCCATGGTCATCGCCTCTTCCTGGTCGTGGGTCACCATTACGCAGGTCACCCCCACGCGCTCGAGGATATCCACCACTTCAAGCTGCATACGGTCGCGCAGCTTTTTGTCCAGCGCGCCCATCGGCTCGTCGAGCAGCAAGAGTTTCGGGCGTTTTGCCAGGCTGCGGGCCAGGGCCACGCGCTGGCGCTGGCCGCCGGAGAGCTGGTGCGGCTTACGCTTCGCAAACTCCTGCATGTGCACCAGGCTCAGCATCTCGGCCACGCGTGCGGTAATTTCGGCCTTCGGCAGCTTGTCCTGCTTCAGGCCAAAGGCGATGTTCTGCTCCACCGTCATGTGCGGGAACAGCGCGTAGGACTGGAACATCATGTTGATCGGGCGCTGATACGGCGGCACGCTGGAGAGATCCACGCCGTCGAGCACGATCTGCCCGGCGGTCGGCTGTTCAAAACCGGCCAGCATGCGCAGCAGGGTCGATTTGCCGCAGCCCGATGCGCCCAGTAGCGCGAATATTTCGCCTTTATAGATAGTCAGGCTGACGTCGTCCACGGCATGCTGGCCATCGAAAGATTTGGTGAGGTTACGAATTTCAAGAAGCGGGGTCAGCGCTTTACGGACTTTCGCCTGCGGGCGGGGGATCGCGTCATTCACGGGGTGTTCTCCGGTAGAGATCAAATCATGGTGCAGGCGCACCAGAACGGTGCGCCTGTTGCCGGGGGCGCTTCGCTTACCCGGCCTGTGACAAAGGGTTACTTACCGCTTTTCACCTTGGTCCACGCGCGGGTACGCACGCGGTCAATTTTCGGATCCTGAACCTTCAGGGTGAAGAGCTTGGCGAACACGTCCGCTGGCGGATAGATAGCCGGGTTATTACGGATTTCCTCGCTCACCAGCGGCACGGAGGCCTTGTTACCGTTGGCGTAGTAAACGTGGTCGCTGATGTGGGCGATCACTTCCGGACGCATCAGGTAGTTGAGGAACTGGTAGGCTTCGTCTTTGTTTTTAGCGTCAGCCGGCATCGCGAAGACGTCAAAGAAGGCCAGCGCCCCCTCTTTCGGGATGAAGTAAGAAACGTTTACGCCGTTTTTCGCCTCTTTCGCGCGGTTCGCCGCCTGCCATACGTCCCCTGCCCAGCCGATCGCGACGCAGATGTCGCCGTTCGCCAGGTCGTTGATGTACTGAGACGAGTGGAAGTAACGAATGTTTGGACGCAGCTTCAGCAGCAGATCGGTCGCCGGACCGGTGTAGTCATCCGCCTTGCTGCTGTTCGGATCTTTGCCGAGGTAGTTCAGCACGGTGGCGAAAATCTCTTCCGGCGCGTCAAGGAAGGAGACGCCGCAGCTTTTCAGCTTCGCAAGGTTTTCCGGCTTCAGCACCACGTCCCAGCTGTCCAGCTTGACGTCCGGGCCCAGCGCCGCTTTCACTTTGTCGACGTTAAAGCCGATACCGGTGGTCGCCCACAGGTAAGGCATCGCGTATTTGTTGTCCGGGTCGTGTTTAGCCACCAGCTTCAGCACGTCCGGGTCGAGGTTTTTCCAGTTCGGTAACTTGCTCTTGTCCAGCGGCTGGAAGACGCCCGCCGTCAGCTGGCGCTCGAGGAAGCTTGCGGAAGGCACGACCAGGTCAAACCCGGTGCTGCCCGCCATCAGCTTTCCTTCCAGCACTTCGTTGGAATCGAACACGTCGTAGACCACTTTAATGCCGGTCTCTTTCTCAAAATTCGCCACCGTGTCCGGCGCAATATAGTCAGACCAGTTATAAACGTGCAGCGTTTTTTGTTCCGCAGCGAGCGTGCCGGCAGAGACGGCCATCAGAGCACCCGCAACCAGACCCGATAACCATTTTTTATTCAAGGCGATCATAGTGTTATTCCTTCTGAAAGCTCGTTAACAAACGAACTAAAACTGTGCAATCTGGATGTATGCAAAATTCATGCATAGTTTGTCGCTCTGCTCAAAATAAAAAGAAACCTCTTTACCCGGCAGGATCCGCTCGCTTTTTGAAGCATCGCAAGAATAACTGTAGCCCGTGTCTCCGGCTATAGCCCAGACGAAAAAACGCCTTTTATCAATTTTTTATGCAGGTTACGTCTACGTGATAAGCCGAAACGGCCTTCAGGGAGGTGAAAAATTCTTTAAAGAAAGGTTAAAAGCAGCAGAAAAGATGGCCTTCTGCAGTCGCTATGGCAGCGACTGCGCAAAAGTCAGACAGCCTTAGTGGAGAAAATTGGGAGATGCATCATTATTCTCTGCATCCTCTTCCGCGCTATACAGCAGATGGTGTGCATTGGCTTCCATCATTACCATGGAAATTTGCTCTTCGCTCAAGCGCATAAACCAGGCGAACTGCTTGAAAGACAGCCCTGCCCCGGAGAATAAAGACTGGCAAACGACCAGTTTTGGCAGATTATCATCCTGTATGTCGAGAAATGCCTTCACCGTCAAAGAACTGGCGTTGATGGCCGACAGGTCGGAGGCCAGCGCCAGCAGCGCGGAGGGCTTCACTTCGGCCAGCGCGGAGAAAAGGATCACGTCGTTAATCAGATCGATTTTGGCATCGAAAATGCCGTCGAAATTCTGCATATGAGGCAGATGCAGCGCCTGGCAGGAATCGCATTCGAAGAACGTAATTCCGGCATCATCGAGCCATTGACGTAACGTATCCAGTGTAGGTACGACCTGTAAATCCATCGCTGTGCAGCCTCTTAAATAAAAACTTCGCTTAGATTACGCAAAAAGTGCGTTCAATGCCATTTAACCGCCCGTTTTCAGACAGTAGCCCGGCGTCGCATGACGCTCAATCCATGCGATCATTTTACCCGCAATATCGACGCCGGTGGTTTTTTCCACACCTTCCAGCCCCGGAGAAGCATTGACTTCCATGACCAGCGGCCCGCGCGTCGCCCGCAGAAGGTCTACGCCCGCCACGTCCAGCCCCAGGGTTTGCGCCGCTTTCACGGCAATTTCCCGCTCGCGATCGCTGATATCGGCGATTCTGGCAACGCCGCCGCGGTGAAGGTTAGAGCGGAAGTCGCCCTCTTTCGCCTGCCGCTCGATGGCCGCCACCACTTCGTTACCGACCACGAAGCAGCGAATATCGCGACCTTTCGCCTCTTCAATATACTCCTGCACCAGAATGTGCGCATTCAGTCCCCGAAAGGCGTCAACCACGCTTTCTGCCGCCTGACGCGTCTCCGCCAGCACCACGCCGATGCCCTGCGTGCCTTCCACCAGCTTGATCACCAGAGGCGCGCCGCCCACCATGTCAATGAGATCGCTGGTGTCGTCCGGGGAATGGGCAATCCCCGTGACGGGGAGATCGATCCCCTGACGGGCGAGCAGCTGCAGCGAGCGCAGCTTGTCGCGGGCGCGGGAAATGGCGACGGATTCGTTGAGCGGATAGCTGCCCAGCATCTCAAACTGGCGCAGCGCGGCGGTGCCGTAATAGGTAATCTGCGAGCCGATGCGCGGGATCACCGCATCAAAGTGCGGCAGCTTGCGGCCTTTGTAGTGAATCGACGAGGCGGCCGGGTCGATGTTCATATAGCAGGACATCGGATCGAGGATCTCAACCTGATGCCCGCGTTTGGCTGCCGCTTCTCGCAGGCGTTTACATGAATAGAGCGTTCCATCCCGGGACAATATGGCAATTTTCACCCTGCACCTCTCTGAAGACACGGAAAAAGCCTGCGTATCATATACGCAGGCAGGCACAGGATAAATGGACTATCGCGTCGCCCAGCCCTGTTTGTGCAGATAATCGAGAATAAACGGACGGTTTTCCTTAATGATGGTGCGGCGAATATGGTCGCTCCAGGTGTCGCGGCGGTTATTGCTGTCGCGCGTCAGATAGTAATTCGCCAGCTCTTCATCGTATTGATGCAGGACGTCGCGATCGACCGGCTGGTAGTGGTTTTCATGCACCAGCATCGCCGCAGGAATGCGCGGCTTGAGATCCGGGTTATCCGCCGGCCAGCCGAGACACAGGCCGAACAGCGGCAGCACGTGTTTTGGCAGCTTCAGCAGCTCGGTTACGCTTTCGATGTTGTTACGCAGGCCGCCGATGTAGACGCCGCCTAACCCCAGCGACTCCGCAGCCGTGAAGGCGTTTTGCGCCATCAGGGCGGTATCCACCACGCCCAGCAGCAGCTGTTCGGCCAGCCCCAGCTGCGCTTCAGGGCAGATCTGCAGGTGGCGGTTAAAGTCGGCGCAGAATACCCAGAACTCGGCGGCCTGAGCCACATGCTTTTGTCCGCCGGTGAGCGTCACTAACTCTTCACGCATGGCCTTGTCGGTAATGCGAATAATGGAGCTGCACTGCAGGAAGCTGGAACTCGAGGTCGCCCTGGCGCTGTTAATGATGGCGGTACGCTGCGCGTCGGTAATCGGCTCGTCGGTGAAGTGGCGAATGGAGCGGTGGGACTGGAGCAGGTCAATCGTGGGTGTCATCTTGTCTCTCTTTGTCTTGCTTAAACCTTATGCCAGCCAGTATAGGCAATGATTTGCACGATGTAATTGGCGAAACATAGCCTGACTGTATCAAAGCGACAGGCGAAACCTTCTTTAATGGCGGCAGGTTATCGGGCACTATATGCCTATTCGCCGTCAGGCTTGTTTTTTGAGGAGAGAGAAATGTTTGCAGTAATTTTTGGTCGTCCAGGGTGCCCCTACTGTGTACGCGCGAAAGAGCTGGCTGAGAAACTGACCGAAGAGCGCGATGACTTCAACTTCCGCTATGTGGATATCCACGCGGAAGGCATCACCAAAGCGGATCTGGAAAAAACCGTCGGCAAGCCGGTTGAAACCGTGCCGCAGATCTTCCTCGATCAGAAACACATCGGCGGCTGCACCGACTTTGAAGCCTACGCCAAAGAGCATCTTGGCCTGTTTGCCGAGCAGTAATGACAAGACGCCCTCACCGTGAGGGCGTTTTTATTTGTGCTGCCGTCGATGTTTAAGCAGGCTGCGCACAAACAGGTAGCAGAGCGCGCCAAGGGCGCACCAGAATACGGCGCTCAACAACCACGCCAGTTCCTGCCAGAAACTCCGGGTTGAAACGTACAGCAGGCGCATCAGCAGCAGACACAGCGGCGCGGCCAGCATAGCGCCCAGCAGCGGCTTCACCACCTCCCCTTTCCGGGAGAGAAAACTGGCCGCAGCCCCCGGCAGCGTGAAAAAGAGTAGCCCCAGCTCCGGGTGACCCGACGCCCTGAATGCCCCTTTCACATTAAACGCGAGCGACATGCAGACGACCGTGAACAGCAAAAAGCAGCTGATCACTCCCGCCCAGTTTCGTTTCATATTCAAACTATCCTCCTGACTTATCTCTATCAAATACACTTTCGTCGGGTAGACGCCCAGTCAGATAAAGCAATGCGGCAATCCTTGCCAAAGTACGCACAGGGTGATGCGATAATAGGTGGCTGTCAGTAGCTAATGCGATTAAACTACACGCCAGCTAATGTTTTAGGGAATAAAGCAGGAAACAGGGAGCGTTAACGCCTTTCCCTGACCCAGAAAACAGTAGCCCAAAAAGTCCTTTCATTCAACAACTTACTAGTAAACAAGAAGTTAGCCTCCGTGAATATAAACGTCGCAGACTTGTTAAATGGGAATTACATCCTGTTATTATTTGTGGTACTGGCGCTGGGTCTTTGCCTGGGTAAATTGCGCCTGGGGTCGGTTCAACTCGGTAATTCCATTGGCGTTTTAGTCGTCTCACTATTATTAGGCCAGCAGCACTTCAGCATTAACACGGACGCGCTCAACTTAGGTTTTATGCTGTTTATTTTTTGCGTTGGCGTGGAAGCGGGACCTAACTTTTTTTCAATTTTCTTCCGCGACGGCAAAAATTATCTGATGCTGGCGCTGGTGATGGTCGGCAGCGCGCTGCTGATCGCGCTGGGGCTGGGTAAACTGTTTGGCTGGGATATCGGGTTAACGGCCGGTATGCTGGCAGGCTCCATGACCTCCACCCCGGTGCTCGTGGGTGCCGGTGATACCCTGCGTCATTCCGGCATGGCCGGCGCGCAGCTCTCTACCGCGCTCGACCACCTGAGCCTGGGCTATGCCCTGACCTATCTGATTGGTCTGGTGAGCCTGATTGTAGGCGCGCGCTACCTGCCAAAACTGCAGCACCAGGATCTGCAGACCAGCGCCCAGCAAATCGCCCGCGAGCGCGGTCTCGATACCGACTCCAAACGTAAAGTCTATCTCCCGGTGATCCGCGCCTATCGCGTTGGGCCAGAGCTGGTGGCCTGGGCAGACGGCAAAAACCTGCGCGAGCTGGGTATTTACCGCCAGACGGGCTGCTACATCGAACGTATCCGCCGTAACGGCATTCTGGCGAACCCGGACGGCGACGCGGTGCTGCAGATGGGCGACGACATCGCGCTGGTGGGTTATCCGGACGCGCACGCCCGTCTCGACCCGAGCTTCCGTAACGGCAAAGAGGTGTTCGACCGCGACCTGCTCGACATGCGCATCGTCACCGAAGAGATCGTGGTGAAAAACCATAACGCCGTGGGCCGTCGCCTGGCGCAGCTGAAGCTGACCGACCACGGCTGCTTCCTCAACCGCGTGATCCGCAGCCAGATTGAGATGCCGATCGACGATAACGTCGTGCTCAACAAAGGCGACGTTTTGCAGGTCAGCGGCGACGCGCGACGCGTGAAAACCGTGGCCGACCGCATCGGCTTTATCTCCATTCACAGCCAGGTCACCGACCTGCTGGCCTTCTGCGCCTTCTTTATCGTTGGCCTGATGATCGGGATGATCACCTTCCAGTTCAGCAACTTTAGCTTCGGCATCGGTAACGCCGCCGGGCTGCTGTTTGCCGGGATCATGCTGGGCTTCCTGCGAGCGAACCACCCGACCTTTGGCTACATTCCGCAGGGCGCATTGAACATGGTGAAAGAGTTCGGTCTGATGGTCTTTATGGCGGGCGTAGGCTTGAGCGCGGGCAGCGGGATAGGCCACAGCCTTGGTGCCGTCGGCTGGCAAATGCTGGTTTCAGGACTTATCGTCAGCCTGGTGCCGGTGGTGATCTGCTTCCTGTTCGGCGCCTACGTGCTGCGCATGAACCGCGCCCTGCTGTTCGGGGCGATGATGGGCGCGCGTACCTGTGCCCCCGCGATGGAAATCATCAGCGACACCGCGCGCAGCAACATCCCGGCGCTGGGCTATGCGGGCACGTACGCTATCGCCAACGTGCTGCTGACGCTGGCGGGTACGCTAATCATCATCATCTGGCCGGGGCTCGGATAACTCCTAAGAATGCGCGTGGCGGAAAATATTTTTGTTACGCGCAGAACTTTTTTAGCAGGGGGCAGTCATAACTAGTGCCACTGCTTTTCTTTGATGTCCCCAATTTGTGGAGCCCATCAACCCCGCCGTTTTGGTTCAAGGTTGATGGGTTTTTTGTTGCCTGAAATTCCCCTTTCTCAAATCTCGTCTTTTCTCCTGCCACCAAAACATATATGATTAAACATATATTAAAACAACACCAGCAGGAACTCCCATGCTCCACCCGCTCCACCTCTTCAAAACCCTCTCCGATGAAACGCGGCTCGCCATCATTATGCTGCTCCGCGAAGCGGGCGAGCTGTGCGTCTGCGATCTCTGCTCCGCCACCGCCGAGTCGCAGCCAAAGATCTCCCGCCATATGGCCCTGCTGCGCGAGTCCGGGCTGGTTATCGACCGTCGCGAGGGGAAATGGGTTCACTACCGTCTCTCTCCCAACATGCCTGCATGGGCGGCAGCCGTTATCGACACCAGCTGGAACTGCCTGCGGGAAGAGACGCGTATGAAGTTGAAAAACCGGCTTCCGGGTTCTTGCTAATCACAACACATTCACAAAAACAGATGCAACGGAGTAAAAGATGTTCCTGGCAGGGGCTATTTTTCTGTTTACGCTGGTACTGGTCATCTGGCAGCCGAAAGGACTGAGTATCGGCTGGAGCGCGACATTTGGCGCCGTACTGGCGCTCGCCAGCGGCGTGATCCATGTTAACGATATCCCTGTCGTGTGGAATATCGTCTGGAACGCCACGGCGACGTTTATCGCCGTCATCGTCATCAGCCTGCTGCTGGATGAGTCCGGCTTTTTCGAGTGGGCGGCGCTGCATGTTGCCCGCTGGGGGAACGGTCGCGGGCGATTGCTGTTTACGTATATCGTGCTGCTGGGCGCAGCCGTGGCGGCGCTGTTTGCCAATGACGGCGCGGCGCTGATCCTGACGCCTATAGTTATCGCCATGCTGCTGGCGCTGGGGTTCAGCAAGCAGGCGACGCTGGCGTTTGTGATGGCGGCAGGTTTTATCGCCGATACCGCCAGCCTGCCGCTGATAGTCTCCAACCTGGTCAACATTGTCTCAGCGGACTTCTTTAAGCTGGGGTTCAGCGAATACGCCTCGGTAATGATCCCGGTAGATATCGCCGCGATTGCTGCAACGCTGGTGATGCTGCATCTGTTCTTTCGCAAGGATATTCCTCCGGCATATGACCTGGCAAAACTCCAGGAGCCCGCGCGGGCCATTCACGATCTCCCGACGTTCAGAACGGGCTGGATCGTGCTGCTCCTTCTTCTCGTCGGCTTCTTTGTGCTTGAACCTCTCGGCATTCCGGTCAGCGCCATCGCCACCGTCGGCGCACTGATTTTATTCGCTGTCGCAAAAAGGGGACATGCAATAAACACCGGAAAAGTGCTGCGCGGCGCACCGTGGCAAATTGTCATCTTCTCGCTGGGGATGTATCTGGTGGTGTATGGCCTGCGCAATGCCGGGCTGACGGACTCTCTCACTGGCGTACTGAATAGCCTGGCCGGGCACGGATTGTGGGCCACCACGCTGGGCACCGGGTTCATCACCGCGTTCCTGTCATCCATAATGAACAATATGCCCACGGTGCTGATTGGCGCGCTCTCCATTGACGGCAGCACGGCAACAGGACTAATCAAAGAAGCGATGATCTATGCCAATGTGATTGGCTGCGATCTGGGGCCAAAAATCACGCCTATCGGCAGCCTCGCCACCCTGCTCTGGCTTCACGTGCTGGCGCAGAAAAACATGACGATTACCTGGGGCTACTATTTCCGGACGGGCATCATCATGACGCTGCCGGTCCTGTTTGTGACGCTCGCCGCGCTGGCGCTACGTCTCTCCTTCACACTGTAATGAGCAACCGATATGAGCCACATCACCATTTATCACAACCCCGCCTGCGGCACCTCGCGCAACACGCTGGAGATGATCCGCAACAGCGGCACGGAGCCGGAGGTAATCCTCTATCTGGAAACCCCGCCGTCGCACGATACGCTGACCACCCTGATTGCCGATATGGGGATTTCGGTGCGGGATCTGCTGCGTAAAAACGTGGAGCCCTATGAACAGCTCGGCCTGGCGGAAGATACGTTCACCGACGAGCAGCTTATCGGTTTTATGCTTCAGTACCCAATCCTGATTAACCGTCCGATCGTGGTCACGCCGCTGGGCACCCGCCTGTGCCGCCCGTCTGAAGTCGTTCTCGACATCCTGCCGGATGCGCAGAAAGGGGCTTTTACGAAAGAGGATGGCGAAGCGGTCGTGGACGCCAGCGGGAAAAAAATTCAACACAGGTAAAACTGACGGGGCGCGGGATACCTAAGGGTTCCCCTCGCCCGCAATCCTGCCCACCATCGCCCGGATCTCTTCCCGTGTTAGCGGCGTCCGGTCAGTCACATAGTGCAGCGTCATCCCTTCGATAAACGCGTCCAGCGCGCGGGTGGTGACCGGGTCAAACCACTGCTCAAGCGTAGTCTGGCTCATCTTCATCCAGTCCTGCATCACCGTCTTGAGCGCCGCACTGCGGTGCATAAAGGCGTAGAGCTGGTACATCAGCGCCATGTTGTGCGGCGTGGTCACCTGCGAGCTGTGGATCAGGGTGGTGATGGATTCGCACGCCATTTCCGGCCCGGTGACGCCTGCGAAGAAATCCCGGTACTGCTGCGACATCTGGCGGGTAAACCACGTGAAGGCCTCCTCCAGCAGCGGCTCCATGCCGTCGAAATAGTAGGTCATCGACCCCAGCGGCACGCCCGCACAGGTGGCGATTTTACGGTGCGTGACGGCGTGAATCCCGTGCTCGGCGATGGTATCGAGCGTTGCCTGGAGTATTTTTTCCCGGCGATGCGGATCGTTCGGTGGTCTGCTCATAAATTCCTCACGTGGTTTATGTACAAATGTACACAAACTTGCTAGTGTTGTCGCTATTGTTGTACTTCTGGTGCTACCCCAATGACGCTGACCTCTCCCCGTAAAGCCCTGCAGCTCCGCATGTGGGCGCTGTTTATGTTCTTCTTTATCCCCGGCCTGCTGATGGCCTCCTGGGCCACGCGCACCCCCGCCATTCGCGACATTTTGTCCGTCTCGACCGCTGAGATGGGCATCGTGCTGTTTGGCCTGTCGATAGGCTCGATGAGCGGCATACTCTGCTCCGCGTGGCTGGTAAAGCGCTTTGGCACGCGGGCGGTGATCCGCACCACCATGTGCTTCGCGGTCGTTGGGATGATCGTGCTGAGCGCCGCGCTGTGGTGTGCGTCACCGGTGCTGTTTGCCCTGGGGCTGACGGTATTTGGCGGCAGCTTCGGCTCGGCGGAAGTGGCCATCAACGTTGAAGGGGCGGCGGTCGAGCGCGAGATGAACAAAACCGTGCTGCCGATGATGCACGGCTTTTACAGCCTCGGCACGCTGGCCGGTGCGGGCGTGGGGATGGCGCTAACGGCTACGGGCGTGAGCGCAAATCTGCATATTCTGCTGGCGGCGCTGGTGTGCATCATTCCGATCCTGACCGGCATCCGGGCCATTCCGGCCGGCACCGGCAAGAACTCCGCTGACGAACAGCATTCGACCGAAAAAGGGTTACCCTTCTACCGCGATTTCCAGCTGATGCTGATCGGCGTGGTGGTGCTGGCGATGGCGTTTGCGGAAGGTTCCGCCAACGACTGGCTGCCGCTGCTGATGGTGGACGGTCACGGCTTTAGCCCAACCTCCGGCTCGCTGATTTACGCCGGGTTTACGCTGGGCATGACCGTCGGGCGCTTCACCGGCGGCTGGTTTATCGACCGCTACAGCCGCGTGGCGGTGGTGCGCGCCAGCGCCCTTCTCGGCGGGCTGGGTATCGCGATGATTATCTTTGTGGACGTGGACTGGATTGCCGGCGTCTCGGTGATCCTCTGGGGGCTGGGCGCGTCGCTCGGCTTCCCGCTGACCATTTCGGCCGCCAGCGACACCGGCCCGGATGCCCCGACGCGCGTCAGCGTGGTGGCGACTACCGGCTATCTCGCCTTCCTGGTGGGGCCGCCGCTGCTCGGCTTCCTGGGTGAACACTACGGGCTGCGCAGCGCCATGCTGGTGGTATTGGGGTTAGTGATCGTCGCGGCGCTGGTGGCGCGCGCGGTGGCGAAGCCGGAAACGAATCAAACGACACTGGAGAAGGGATATGAGCGTTAAACTGATCGCCGTCGACATGGATGGTACATTCCTGAGCGATGCCAAGACCTACAATCGCCCGCGCTTCCTGGCGCAGTACGCCCGCATGAAGGCGCAAGGCATTCGCTTCGTGGTCGCCAGCGGCAACCAGTACTACCAGCTGATCTCCTTTTTCCCGGAGATTGCGCATGAAATTTCATTCGTCGCCGAAAACGGCGGCTGGGTGGTGAGCGAAGGTGAAGACGTCTTTAACGGTGAACTGTCGAAAGCCCATTTTGAGTCCGTCGCGAAGGTCTTAAACGACGTTCCGGGCATCGAGATTATCGCCTGCGGGAAGAGCAGCGCCTACACCTTGAAAGATTATGACGAGGGCTTCAAGGCGATCGCGGCGAAGTACTATCACCGTCTCGAAATGGTGAGTGATTTCGACAACCTGAACGATATTTTCTTCAAGTTCGGGCTTAACGTGTCTGACGATGAAATCCCGCGCATTCAGGCAATGCTGCATGAAAAGCTGAGCGACATTATGGTGCCCGTCACCACCGGTCACGGCAGCATCGACCTCATCATCCCCGGCGTGCATAAAGCCAACGGCCTGCGGCTCCTGCAACAGCGCTGGGGCATAAACGACAGCGAAGTGGTGGCCTTCGGCGACAGCGGCAACGACGTTGAGATGCTGCGTCAGTCCGGGTTCAGCTTTGCGATGGCGAATGCCAGACCGCACATCAAGGCGGTGGCGCGTTTCGAAGCGCCGCATAATAACGAGGAAGGCGTGCTGGATGTGATTGAAAAGGTGTTGAACGGCGAGGCGCCGTTTAATTGATATCGTGCGGTCTGGTGCCCTCCCCCCTCACCCTGACCCTCTCCCCAACGGGGAGAGGGAAAAGACAGATTAAGGCTGCAGGGCGTTGCCGACGCGTTTGTCCTTCAGGAATACCACCATCAGGCCAACCCACAGCGCGCCGTTGGCGAGGTTAAACAGGCTGAACAGCCCGTTGCCGCCCAACGCGTAGGCATGCTTGCTCACCTCAATACCGACGGTAAAGATCAGCATCTGCAGCATGCCCATCGCCGCGGATACCGTGCCTTTACTCATTTCGCTGGCAAACAGCGTCAGGCGTACCAGCCCGGCGTTCGCCACGCCAATGCCGAAGGCGTAGAGGCTTAGCCCCGCCGTCATCCACAGGTAGGCGTGGGATGACGCGACGGTCGCCACCGCCGCCAGAATCAGCCCTGCCGCAATCGGCCAGCCGCCCATGATAATCAGTGAACGCACGGTGCGGCGCGACGTCAGACGGGCCAGCACCAGGTTTCCGATAATCAGCGCGCCGAAGATCGGCACCTGCAGCAGGCCATACTCATAGCTGCTGAGCTTTTCACCGCTGATGATAATGACCGGCGACTGCGCAATCCACGCCAGCAGCGGCAGGCTCACGAACCCGGTCGCCAGCGCGCCCGCCACAAAGCGGCCATTCTTCAGCACTGCTTTGTAATCCCGACCCAGCTCTTTGAGCGAGAGTTTCTCGCCGATGCGGGTAGCCGTTTCCGGCATCGCGTGGTGCAGGCCGAAGAATGCGATAGCGGCGAGTACCGCAAAGAGAACAAACATCCCTTCCCACGGGGCTACGTGCACCCACGCCGCGCCCACCAGCGGCCCCAGCAGCGGAGCGATCAGCGCCACGTTGGCCATTAGCGCGGTAATTTTGATACACACCGCCTCTTCAAATGACTCCTGAATGGCGGCATACCCTACGGCACCGATAAAGCACAGGCTCACCCCCTGCAGGAAACGCAGCAGGGTAAATTGCTCGATGTTTTGCGCCAGCAGCGTGGCAAGGCAGGTGACGATAAACCACACCACGCCCGTCAGCATCACCGGGCGACGGCCAATACGATCCGACAGCGGCCCTAACAGCCACTGCAAAAACATGCCGCCGGCCAGATAGGCGGTCATGGAGGTCGGTACCCACTCAATGCCCGCGTTGTACTGCGCCACAACGGTCAGCATACCGGGCTGGATCATATCGTTGCCGATATAGGTAGAAAATTCGTAGAGCACCAGACACAGAGGGAAAAGCAACGCCTGACGACCCAGACGCGCACCAGAAGAAGAACGGTTTAACATGCAATCTCTTTATAATGACAAAATCGCGACGAGTTTAATGAAATGCCGCGGCCCGAGATAGTGATTTATCGAGGATAAACAGAAATAAAGCACATATCGTCTTCGTTTAAGGTTTCCTTAAGTTGACAGATTTATGATAGCCCCATTACTCGTCAACGACCCCAAATTATGGCACTCATTTCCAGCCGTTCAGAATTGTCTAACTTACAGACAAATAAGACAAAACGACTTTACCGCTTGCCGGGCCGCTTTTATGGTTATCAGCTTTTCGTGCTGTTAGTCCTTGCCGTGCTTTTCACGTGGCTATCGCGCGATGAAGCGCTCGACAGATGGATCACCGGCTTTTGGTATGACGCGGCAACGCAGAGTTTCCCGCTGCAGAAAGACCACCTGCTGGATCTGCTTAACCACCGCCTGGCGAAGTATATCGCCATCGCCTTAGGTGCCGTGGCGCTGCTTTACGGCGCTTACAGGCGTAACGCAAGGCTGGTGACGGCGGCGCTGCTGATGGGCGTTGGCGCGCTGGTGGTGGGCGTGCTGAAAAGCGTGAGCCATCACAGCTGCCCGTGGGATCTGGTGGAATATGGCGGTAAGGCGGTGTCTTATCCCCTGTTCAGCGCCGTCCCTGCTGACAGCGGTCCGGGGCGCTGTTTCCCCGGCGGTCATGCCTCCAGCGGGTTTATGGTGATGGGGCTGTTTTTTGCCTTCTGGCGCGAGCGTCCGCGTCTCGCCTGGAGCTTCGTCGTCCTCGGCGTGCTGCTGGGTCTGGCGATGGGCTTCGGTCAGGTGATGCGCGGAGCACATTTTTTCTCTCACAACCTGTGGGCCGGGTGGTGGGTTTGGTTTTCCCAGGTGGCCGTCTACGGGCTGATTTCCACCCGGTTTGCTAAAGAGTGATAACGCTATGTTAGAGAATCTGAATTATCAGCTGTTTTATCTGATTAACGCCACGCCAGCCTCGCCAGAGTGGATGATTGACTTTGCCACCTTTCTGGCAAAAGACCTGATCGGTATCGTGCCCGCGCTGGCCGCCATTCTCTGGCTGTGGGGTCCCCGCAGTCAGGTGAAGGCACAGCGCCAGCTGGTGATCAAAGTCGCGATGGCGCTCGGGGTAAGCGTACTGGCCAGCTATATTCTTGGCCATGCGTTCCCGCACGACCGTCCTTTTGTCGACCATGTCGGTTATACCTTCCTGCATCACGCACCCGATGACTCCTTCCCGAGCGATCACGGTACGGTTATCTTCACCTTCGCGCTGGCTTTCCTGTTCTGGCATCGCCTGTGGTCTGGTGCGGTGCTGATGGTGGCGGCCGTGGCGATTGCCTGGTCCCGCGTTTACCTGGGCGTTCACTGGCCGCTGGATATGGTGGGCGGTTTCCTGGTAGGGCTGATTGGCTGCGTAAGCGCGGCTATTCTGTGGAGCCTCTTTGGCGAAGCGCTTTACCGGACGCTGTCTTCACTCTATCGCACCCTTTTCGCTATCCCGATCCGCAAAGGCTGGATACGTGACTAACCCCGACCTGACAGGTTACACTTGAACCCCCGCCCTGCGGGGGTTCACTTTTTTATCCCGAGGAACTATGGAAACACGTCGCGATGACCGCATAGCTCAGCTGCTTCAGGCGCTGAAGCGCAGCGATAAGCTGCATCTTAAGGAAGCCGCCAACCTCCTCGGCGTCTCAGAGATGACCATTCGTCGGGATCTGAACAGCGAAAGCGCGCCCGTCGTGCTGCTGGGCGGCTATATTGTGCTTGAGCCGCGCAGCGCCAGCCATTATCTGATCAGCGACCAGAAGACGCGCCTGGTGGAAGAGAAGCGTAAAGCCGCGCGGCTTGCGGCCTCGCTGGTGCAGCCGCACCAGACGCTGTTTTTTGACTGCGGGACCACCACGCCGTGGATTATCGAAGCCATCGACAGCAGCATCCCTTTTACCGCCGTGTGCTACTCCCTGAACACCTTTCTGGCGCTTCAGGAGAAACCCGAGTGCCGGGTGATCCTCTGCGGGGGCGAGTTTCACGCCAGCAACGCTATCTTTAAGCCGCTCAACCTGCAGGACACCCTCAGCAATCTCTGCCCGGACATCGCGTTCTATTCCGCCGCGGGCGTGAATGTGCGTCAGGGGGCGACCTGCTTTAATCTGGAGGAACTGCCGGTAAAGCACTGGGCGTTAAGCGCGGCGCAGTACCACGTGCTGGTGGTCGATCACAGTAAGTTTGGTAAGGTGCGGTCGGCACGAATGGGCGAGCTGGGGCAGTTTGACGCCATCGTCAGCGATTGCCGCCCGGACGACGAGATTGTGGCCCACGCGAAGGCGCAGCAGGTAAAGTTGATGTATTGAACGGGGTGCGGTCTGATGCCCGCACCCCGGCCCTCTCCCACGGGGAGAGGGAGAAAAACCACAAGGTTTAGCTAAACCAACTGCCAAACCAGCCGTGGAATTTCATCATCACGAAATCCCACATCCGGCTGAAGAAGCCGCCCTCTTCCACCGCCTCCATCACGATCAGCGGACGCTGTTCAATCGACTTACCGTTGAGCTGGAAATCAATCGTCCCGACCACCTGGCCTTTTTTCAGCGGTGCCGTGAGCTGCGGGTCGGTCAGGGTGTAGCTGGCCTTCAGGTTTTTCAGCTGGCCGCGTGGAATGGTTACGGAACCCGCCTCGCCCGCCCCGAGGTTGACTTCACTCTTGTCACCAAACCAGACGCGCTGGCTGACGAACGTGGCATCCGGCTTAATCGGCGTCACGGTCTCATAGAAGCGGAAGCCCCAGGTCAGCAGCTTTTCCGATTCGTTAAAGCGAATGCGGTCGGTTTTGGTGCCCAGCACCACCGAAATCAGGCGCATGTCGCCCTGCGTCGCGGAGGCTACCAGGTTATAACCCGCGCCCGCCGTGGTGCCGGTCTTCATGCCGTCCACGTTAACGTTGCTGCTCCACAGCAGGCGGTTGCGGTTCGGCTGGCGGATTTTGTTGAAGGTAAACTCTTTCTCTTTATGGATGGCGTATTCATCCGGCACGTCGTGGATCAGCGCCTTCCCCAGCAGCGCCATGTCGCGCGCGGTACTGAACTGTCCCGGCGCATCCAGGCCGTGAACCGTTTTGAACGTGGTGTTGGTTAAGCCCAGCTTCTGCGCATAGCCATTCATCAAACCAATGAAAGAATCCTGACTGCCGGCAACGTAATCGGCCAGCGCGATGCACGCATCATTCCCCGACTGAATAATCACCCCTTTATTCAGATCGGAAACGGAAACCTGATCGCCCGGCTTCAGGAACATCACGGAAGAGCCCCGCAGCGCCGGGTTCCCGGTTGCCCAGGCATCCTTCCCGATCGTGACCATATCGTCCAGCTTGATCTTGCCCGCCTTCAGCGCCTGGCCCACCACATAGCTGGTCATGATTTTGGTGAGGCTGGCCGGATCGAGTTTCTCATCCGCATTGCCTTCCGCCAGCACCTTACCGCTGGAATAATCCATCAGGATCCAGGCGCGCGCATCCACAGGCGGCGCTTCGGGCGCAGCCTGCTCAGCTGCGTAGAGCGTTGGTGCAAACAGGAAAAGGAGCGCAGAGCCTGCCGCCAGGCTGCGCAGAGAAGTCATTTTACGCGTCATAAATGCCACCCGAGTGTCCATTCAAAAATTACGTCACATCACCGTGTCGCAAGAAGCGATGAGTAATAGCGCACTAAAACGGTTAAAGAAACCCAACGAGGGTAAAGTTATTAAAGTTTATGCAATAACATTCAGATACGCTTTGATTCAGACGATTTTTTTGTCTTCTGTTGCGTAATTGTTAGGTTTATCTCACCATGACGAAAAGCTGACTCGGATTCACATCTCATCGGGAGTAAATATGATTACGCTATGGGGCAGGAATAATTCGACCAACGTTAAGAAAGTGCTCTGGACGCTGGAAGAGCTGGATTTACCGTTCAATCAGATCATGGCCGGACTGTCGTTTGGCGTGAACAAAGAGGCAGACTACCTGGCCATGAACCCGAACGGCCTGGTGCCGCTGCTGCGCGATGATGAAACAGACGCGACGCTTTGGGAGTCCAACACCATTGTGCGTTACCTCGCCGCCCAGTACGGCCAGGGACGCCTGTGGGTTGAAAATCCGGCCCGCCGTGCGCAGGGTGATAAATGGATGGACTGGGCAAACCAGACGCTGTCCCCGACCCACCGCGTGATCCTGATGGGGCTTATCCGCACGCCGGAAGCCGAACGTGACTATCCCGCCATTCATGCCGCGCAGGATGCCTGCGAACGTCTGTTTGCCATGATGGATGACGAGCTTGCGAAGCACGCCTGGTTCTCCGGCGAGGCGTTCGGCACGGGCGATATCGCCGTGGCGCCATTCGTCTGGAACCTGACCAACATGGGCCTGAAGTGGACGCCGCGCCCTCACCTTGCGCGCTGGCTAAACCAGCTGAGCGATCGCCCGGCATACCGCAACGTGGTGATGATCCCGGTCACCTGATTACGCGCCGGACGGGCTGACTTTTAACAGCTGCCCGTCCGTCTCGTCGGTCAGAACATATAAATAGCCATCCGGCCCCACCCGCACGTCGCGAATACGCTGGTCCCGGTCGCCCAGAATGCGCCCGTCTTCCGTCACCCTGTTGCCGTCCACGTTCAGAACGATAACGTCCTTCTCCTTCAGCGCGCCGATGAACAGCTTGTTTTTCCACTGCGGGAAGACGTCGCTGTTGTAAAACGCCATGCCGCTGACTGCGGGGGACACTTTCCAGACGAACAGCGGCTTTTCGGTGCCCTCAACGTGCTCGCCTCTGGCTTCCGGGATTTTCAACCCGCTGTAGTTGATGCCGTGCGTCGCCAGCGACCAGCCGTAGTTCTTTCCCTTTTCCGGGATGTTGATCTCATCCCCGCCGCGCGGGCCGTGCTCGTTCAGCCACAGCGTCTCGCTCCAGGGATTCATCGCCATTCCCTGCGGGTTGCGAATGCCGTAAGACCAGATTTCCGGGCGCGCGCCGGGAGTATTTGCAAACGGGTTATCCGACGGGACTTTCCCGTCTTCGGTGAGGCGCACGACTTTACCCTGCAGCTTGTCCAGATCCTGCGCCGTCGGCCGCTGGTTATTCTCGCCGAGGCCAATAAAGAGGTAACCTTTGCCGTCGAACACCAGCCGCCCACCAAAATGGTTCCCGGTCGAGAGTTTCGGCATCTGGCGGAACGCCACCTGGAAACCCTCGATGCGGGTAGCGTCGTCGCTCAGGCGGCCATAGCCCACCGCCGTTCCGGCTTTGCCGTCATCACCGGCCTCGGCGTAGCTCAGCCAGACGCGGCGCGACGTTTTAAAATCCGGCGCCAACACCACGTCCAGCAAACCTCCCTGACCGTTTGCCCACACCTTCGGTACGCCGACAATCGGATCGGAGAGCCCTTTTCCGGCCTGCCAGCGCTTAAGCTGGCCGCCCTTCAGGGTCACCAGCAGCCCTTGATTGTCCGGCAGGAACGCCAGGGACCAGGGATGATCGAGCCGGTTTTGCAGCACCTCGACCTTGACCGCTTCTGGCGCAGCAAGCAGCGATACGGGAAATAACAACGCAGGCAGGAAAATCAGCGAGGATCGGTGCATAACGCGCTCCTTTATCGGCATATGGCATAAAGGGTAGCCACTGCATCCGGGCGCGTTACCACTTTTACAAAAGCTTAATCAGAAGGGGGAGTGACCTCCCCCTGGCTCAGTGCTGTTCAAGCGCTTCGTGTTCGTTCAGGCACATGATGCATAGAGAGAGCGTGGTCAGGCAGTTTTCAAGCTTCTCCGCGTTAACGGCGATAAAATTCGGGCAGTCGTGGCGTCCGTTCATCAAACATACCCCAGCGATGGAGAGCACCTCAGCGGCACGGCGCAGCGCAAGCAGCTCGCTTTCGCCGTAATTCGCCCTCAGGATCGGTGCTTTTTCACGCATGAAATTACACAGTTCAAACAGGTTTTCACGCAGATGTTCGCTTTCGCTGACTGACATATACCCTTTTGCCTTCCTCAACTGCAGGTACGCGGCCAGGTCGATTCGGGCGTTGATCAGCTTGTTCAGCAGATCGCGTTTTAGTCTGTCAACGGTCATTCTCTTTCCTCCTCTGTCAGCCATGGTGCATAGTCAGGATAAGTACATTTTTTGTACAATTTAATGCCTGAGATCAATTTTTATTAACTGATTAACATTATTTACAATGTTACAACGTCAACCCGGCGTATCCGCCTTGCAAAGAGTGTATAAATCCCCCGCGATACGCTGTAAAATCCCGCCCTGATAACTCCATAATTGATGAATTTTTAACCTATGAGCAATGTTACGCACCAGCCGAAAATCGGCTTCGTCTCCCTGGGCTGCCCGAAAAACCTCGTGGATTCCGAACGCATCCTGACCGAACTGCGCACCGAGGGCTATGACGTGGTGCCAAGCTACGACAACGCCGATATGGTGATTGTTAACACCTGCGGGTTCATCGACAGCGCGGTTCAGGAGTCCCTGGAAGCCATCGGTGAAGCCCTGACGGAAAATGGCAAAGTGATTGTTACCGGCTGTCTGGGCGCGAAAGAAGACCAGATCCGCGAAGTGCACCCGAAGGTGCTGGAGATCACCGGCCCGCACAGCTACGAGCAGGTGCTGCAACATGTTCATCACTATGTGCCAAAACCCAAGCACAACCCGTTCCTGAGCCTCGTGCCGGAACAGGGCGTGAAGCTGACGCCGCGCCACTACGCGTACCTGAAAATTTCCGAAGGCTGCAACCATCGCTGCACCTTCTGCATCATCCCGTCCATGCGTGGCGATCTGGTGAGCCGTCCGATTGGCGAAGTGCTGGCAGAAGCCAAACGTCTGGCCGACGCGGGCGTGAAGGAGCTGCTGGTCATCTCCCAGGATACCTCTGCTTACGGCGTGGACGTGAAGCACCGCTCCGGATTCCATAACGGCGAGCCGGTGAAAACCAGCATGGTGGGCCTGTGCGAGCAGCTGTCCAAACTCGGCATCTGGACGCGTCTGCACTACGTCTATCCGTACCCGCACGTTGACGACGTGATCCCGCTGATGGCGGAAGGCAAAATTCTGCCGTACCTCGACATCCCGCTGCAGCACGCCAGCCCGCGTATCCTGAAGCTGATGAAGCGCCCAGGCTCCGTTGACCGTCAGCTGGCGCGCATCAAGCAGTGGCGCGAGATCTGCCCGGAGCTGACCCTGCGTTCAACGTTCATCGTCGGCTTCCCGGGTGAAACCGAAGAAGATTTCCAGATGCTGCTCGACTTCCTGAAGGAAGCGCGTCTGGACCGCGTAGGCTGCTTCAAGTACAGCCCGGTGGAAGGTGCGACCGCCAACGAACTGGCGGATCAGGTGCCGGAAGAGGTGAAAGAAGAGCGCTGGAACCGCTTCATGCAGCTGCAGCAGCAGATCTCCGCCGAGCGCCTGCAGGAGAAAGTGGGCCGCGAGATCATGGTCATCATCGACGAAGTGGACGAAGAAGGTGCGATTGGCCGCAGCATGGCCGATGCCCCTGAAATCGACGGTGCGGTGTACCTGAACGGCGAAACCAACGTTAAGCCAGGCGATATTATTCGCGTGAAGGTTGAAAACGCGGACGAGTATGATCTGTGGGGTAGCCGGGTTTAACCTTCTTCCCCCCTCACCCTAACCCTCTCCCCACTGGGGAGAGGGGACTGCTCGGTGCGGTTTTTCACCCTCGCCCCTTTGGGGAGAGGGCCGGGGTGAGGGGCAAGTAAAAGCCTACCCCTTAATCCTCGGATCCAGCGCGTCGCGCAGCCCGTCACCTAACAGGTTAAACGCCAGCACGGTCAGGAAAATCGCCAGACTCGGGAAGATCGCCACGTGCGGCGCAATCACCATATCTGCCCTCGCCTCGTTCAGCATCGCGCCCCACTCCGGCGTTGGCGGCTGCGCGCCCAAACCCAGAAACGACAGGCTGGCCGCCGAGATAATCGACACGCCGATACGCATGGTGAAATAGACCACGATGGACGAGACCGTACCCGGCAGAATATGGCTGAACAGGATGGTAGCGTCGCTGGCCCCCATGCTGCGGGCGGACTCGATAAAGGTCTGCTGCTTCAGCACCAGCGTGTTGCCGCGCACCAGGCGGGCAAACGCCGGAATCGAAAAGACCGCGACGGCAATGATGACGTTCGCCATGCCGCTGCCCATGATCGCCACCACGGCGATCGCCAGCAGAATGCCGGGAAAAGCAAACAGCACGTCGCAGATGCGCATGATGATGCGGTCCCACCAGCCTTCGTAATACCCGGCAACCAGACCCAGAACGGTCCCGATGGCCGCGCCAATCAGCACCGCGAACACCCCGGCGGCGAGCGAGATTTGCGCCCCCACCAGCACGCGGCTGAAGATATCGCGGCCGAGGGAGTCCACGCCGAACCAGTGCAGCATCGAGGGGCCGTCGTTCAGACGGTCGTAATCAAAATAGTTTTCCGCATCAAACGGCGCCACCCACTGCGCCACAATCGCCACCGCAATCAGCAGCAGCACGAACAGCCCCGCCGCCATCGCGACCGGCTGACGGCGAAAACGCCGCCAGAATTCAGACCACGGGGTGCGGATATGGTCCGGTTTGAGCCCCGGCATCGCGTTTAACACGGCCTGACGTCGCCAGTTCAACAATCGCATCTTACTTGTACCTGATGGCCGGGTTGATGGCGGCGTAGAGCACGTCAACCACTAAGTTAATAAGAATAAACTCCAGGGAGAACAGCAGAACTTCCGCCTGAATCACCGGGTAGTCGCGCATCTCGACGGAATCGACCAGCAGGCGCCCCAGCCCCGGCCAGTTGAACACCTTTTCCACGACGATCGAGCCGCCCAGCAGGAAGCCAAACTGCAGCCCCATCATCGTCACCACCGGGATCATCGCATTGCGAAACCCGTGCTTGAGAATGACCCACTTCTCGCTGACCCCTTTCGCCCGCGCGGTGCGAATATAGTCTTCGCTCAGCACGTCAACGAACGAGGCGCGGGTAAAGCGGGCCATCACCGCCGAAACGGCAGCCCCCAGGGTCAGGGACGGCAGGATGTAGTGCTGCCAGGTATCCGCCCCGACGGTCGGCAGCCAGCCCAACTCAACGGAGAAGATCTGCATCAGCAGCATCCCCAGCGCGAACGCCGGGAAGGAGATCCCGGTGACCGCCAGCGCCATGCCGAGCTTGTCCGGCCAGCGGTTGCGCCAGACCGCCGCCACAATCCCTGCACCCAGCCCAAACACGACCGCCCAGCTCATGCTGGCAATCGTTAGCCAGAACGTCGGCATAAAGCGGCTGGCAATATCCTCCGACACCGGACGGCGCGACACCATCGAGATCCCGAAATCGCCCTGCAGAACGTTGCAGATATAATGGATGAACTGCCTATACAGCGGCTGGTCAAGACCAAGCTGCTTGCGCACCAGCTCAATGACGGTGGCATCCGCTTCCGGCCCTGCAACCAGACGCGCCGGATCGCCCGGCAGCATATGGACAAACAAAAACACCAGCACCGCCACAATCAGCAGCGTCGGGATAAGCCCCAGCAGACGTTTACAAACATAATTCAGCATGAGGTTTATTTTAAATCCGCATCGTCAAAGCTAAAGCCGGTGTCCGGCATGATGTAGAACCCGGTCAGCGCTTTGTTATGGGCTGAGACCAGTTTCTCCACCACCAGCGGCACCCACGGCGACTCTTTCCAGATAATGTCCTGCGCGTCCTTGTAGAGGCGCGCTTTCTCTTCCGGTTTGGTGGTTTTCAGGGCATCGGCCAGGTCTTTGTCCACCTGCGGATTGCTGTAAAACGCGGTGTTGAACAGGGTTGGCGGCCAGTTCTGCGAGGCGAACAGCGGCGACAGCGCCCAGTCGGCTTCACCGGTCGAGGCCGTCCAGCCGGTGTAGAACATCCGCACGCCGCTCTCTTTCTGCCCTTTTCCCTCCACTTCAGCCGCACGCTGCCCGGCATCCATCGCGGTGACCTGCACCTTGATGCCCACCTGCGCCAGCTGCTGCTGGGTAAACTGCAGCACCTTCTGGGCGGTACTGTGGTTATGCGACGACCACAGCGTGGTGCTGAAGCCGTTCGGGAAGCCCGCCTCTTTCAGCAGCTCGCGCGCTTTGGCCGGATCGTACGGCCACGGCTGATAGCTTTGCGCATACGCAATCGCCGGCGGCAGCACGCCGGTCGCCGGGGTGGCATAGCCCGCAAAAGCGACCTTCACCAGCGCCTGGCGGTTGATGGCGTAGTTGATAGCTTCACGCACCTTCGGGTTATCAAACGGCTTTTGCGTGACGTTCATGCTGATGTAGCGCTGCATGATAGACGGGCTGGCGACCAGCTCCAGCTTGCTGTTTTTCTGCAGAATGGCGGCCTGCTCATACGGGATCGGGAAGGCAAACTGCGCCTCGCCGGTTTGCAGCATCGCCGCGCGGGTGTTGTTGTCCACCACCGGGCGCCAGGTGATGGTGTCCAGCTTCGGCAGCCCCTGCTGCCAGTATCCCGCGAATTTCTTCACCTTTACAAAATCGGTCTGGTTCCAGGTGAGCAGCTCGTACGGGCCGGTACCGACCGGGTGGAAGCCGATCTCCTTGCCGTATTTCTTCAGCGCGGCAGGAGAAATCATCGCCGTTGCCGGATGCGCCAGGATATTGATAAACGCGGAGAACGGCTCTTTCAGGGTAATTTTTACCGTCGCCGGGTCGACCACCTCCGTTTTGGCGATATTTTTATACAGGTTATAGCGCTTGAGGCTATTTTCCGGATTGCTGGCGCGATCGAGGTTAACCTTCACCGCCTCCGCGTTGAAATCGGTCCCGTCCTGAAACTTCACGCCGGTTCTGAGCTTGATGGTATACACCAGTCCGTCGTCGGAGACGGTGTATCCCTCCGCCAGCACGTTTTTGAGCTTCATCTCTTTATCCAGGCCGAAAAGGCCCTGATAGAAGGATTTCGCCACCGCCTGCGACAGCGTGTCGTTGGCGTCATACGGATCGAGCGTGGTGAAATTAGAGCCGACGGCCACCACCACGTCTTTGGCAGCGAACGCGGGGGCAGCGGCCAGGGCTGCCGTCACGCTCGCGGCTAACAACCATCTACGCGCTACAAATGTAACCATTGTGTTCTCCTGCCTGTTGTAAGTTATAACCGCGAAAAAGCATTGTCCTGACGCGGAGGCGCGACGAAATGACCCGGACCGACCTCGCGCAGCATCACGCGCTCCGCGGCCTCGCCCCGTTTATGAATATTGCCCGGCATTTCATCCTGCAGCAGCACGCGCTGGCCGTGACGATGCGCGGGATCGGCCACCGGGACCGCCGCGATAAGCTTGCGGGTATACGGATGCTGCGGGTTCTCAAACACCGCTCGTCGCGGCCCGATCTCCACGATCTGCCCCATAAACATCACCGCCACGCGATGGCTGATGCGCTCAACCACCGCCATATCGTGCGAGATAAACAGGAAGGCGATCCCCATATCCCGCTGTAAATCCAGTAATAAGTTGATGATCTGCGCGCGGATAGAGACGTCCAGCGCCGAGACGGACTCATCGGCAATCACCACCTTCGGGTTCAGCGCCAGCGCGCGGGCGATGCAGATACGCTGTCGCTGCCCGCCGGAAAACTCGTGCGGATAGCGCCAGGCGTGCTCCGGCTTGAGGCCGACGCGCTCCAGCAGCCAGGCCACGCGACGCTGCGCCGCGTCGCCGTCGAGCAGGTTATGCACCCGCAGCGGCTCCATGATCGAATACCCCACCGTGTGGCGCGGATCGAGGGAGGCATACGGATCCTGAAAAATGAACTGAATATCCCGCCGCACCGCCTGCAGCCTGCTGGCCGGCAGCGTATCAATACGCTCACCGTTAAAGGTAATGCTGCCTTCCTGTGATTCCACCAGCCGGAGCAACGCGCGCCCGGTGGTGGATTTACCGCAGCCGGACTCCCCCACCAGCGCCAGCGTTTCGCCCGGCCAGAGATCGAAACTGACGTTTTCCACCGCGTGCACTTCGCGCTTCACGCGGTTCAGTACGCCGCTGCGCAGCGGAAAACGGGTGACCAGATTGCGCACTTCCAGAATGGGCCTGCCCGGCACCACGGTGTCCTGCTCGCGTTCCTCCTCCTGCACTTCTGATGCCTCGAGAGAAATCAGCGGAAAACGACGCGGCAGGTCGCTGCCGTTCATCGCCCCCAGGCGCGGCACCGCCGCCAGCAGCGCTTTGGTGTAAGGATGTACGGGCGCGTGAAAGATCTGCTCCACCGGGCCGGTTTCTACCGCGCGGCCCTTGTGCATCACCAGCACCCGATCGGCGATATCGGCCACCACGCCCATATCGTGGGTGATGAAGATCACCCCCATCTCCATCTCCTGCTGCAGCACTTTGATGAGCTGCAGGATCTGCGCCTGAATCGTCACGTCCAGCGCCGTCGTCGGTTCATCGGCAATCAGCACCGCTGGACGGCACGAGAGCGCCATGGCAATCATCACCCGCTGGCGCATGCCGCCGGAAAGCTGATGCGGATAGCGCCCCAGAATGGCCTGCGCCTCCGGAATGCGCACCAGCTCCAGCATCCGACGGGCTTCCCTGAGCGCCTCATCGCCGCTCAGCCCCTGATGCAGGCGGATGGACTCGGCGATCTGTTCCCCGACCGCAAACACCGGGTTCAGGGAGGTCATCGGCTCCTGGAAGATCATCGCAATATCCGCCCCGCGAACGCCCTGCATCTGCGAGCCGCTGAGCTCATTTAAATCAATGACATCGCGGCTACGGCGGCGCAGAAGCATTTTCTCGCTGCTGATTTGCCCACCCGTCTGTTCCAGCAGGCGCATCAGCGCCAGCGCGGTGACCGATTTCCCGGAGCCGGACTCGCCAACAATCGCCAGCGTCTCGCCGCGCCTGAGCGTAAACGATAAATTCTCTACTGCGGGGATGAACTGCCGCTCTTCCTGAAACGCAATATTCAGCTGATGGACAGCCAGCACTTCGCGGGTGTCCAGTTCTTCACTGTGCGGCACGCGCGGCCCCTTATTCACGATAAATGCCCGTGCTCGGCTCGTCACCGGCATAACCCCAGGCGCGATACATGCCTTCGCTGTTGAACGGCAGGGCCACGTTGCCCTCACGATCCACCGCAATGAGCCCGCCGACGCCGCCCAGCGCGGGCAGTTTCTCCATCACCACGCGCTCGCAGGCCTCGCTCAGGCTTAATCCGCCGTAATCCATCAGCGCGGTGATGTCGTACGCCGCAAGCGCGCGAATAAACACTTCTCCGGTGCCGGTACACGACACCGCCGCCGTGGCGTTATTGGCGTAGCAGCCCGCGCCCGGCAGCGGGCTGTCGCCGACGCGTCCGGGCAGCTTGTTGGTCATGCCGCCCGTGGAGGTCGCCGCCGCGAGGTTGCCGGCCTTATCGAGCGCCACCGCACCCACCGTGCCCATTTTGGTGGTTTCATCCAGCGGCGCAGCATGGTCAAGCTGCGTCATGCCCGCGGAGCGGGCTTCCAGCAGCTGCTGATAGCGCGCCTCGGTGGAAAACAGATCCGGCGATACCGGTTCCATCCCGTGTTCGAACGCAAACGCCTCCGCCCCGGTGCCCGTGAGCAGCACGTGCGGGCTCGACTCCATCACCAGACGCGCCGCCAGCACCGGATTGCGCAGACGGCTCACGCCCGCCACGGCCCCCGCTTTCAGGGTGACGCCGTCCATCACGCAGGCATCCAGCTCGTGGGTTTCATCCCGGGTAAAGACCGACCCGATCCCCGCGTTAAATAACGGGCACTCCTCCAGCAGGCGCACCGCCTCGGTGACCACATCCAGCGCGCTCTCGCCCGCTTCCAGCATTTTTTGGCCCGTTTCCACAATGGCGTACAGCGCGTCGATATAGCGCTTTTCCTGCTCGGGACCGAGCTGGGCTCGGGCGATCGCCCCGGCGCCACCATGAATTGCGATTACCGCGTTAACCATTCGCATCACCCGTTAGCCTGATTGGCGGCTTTTTCTATAAATATCATTATCGTCGACGAAACTTCAGATGATTTTTGAATATAGAAAGACGCAACTGTGATGTAAAGCGTACACCCATCGGGTCATACAGTTAGCCGCACTTTTCTGCCATAATGGACGCTTTCGTTGTTACTCCGCAGGAGCCCACCATGGATTTTACCGCCGGACTGATGCCGCTTGAGACGGCACTCACGCAGATGCTTGACCGAGTTTCCCCGCTGAATGACGTTGAGACGCTGCCCCTCGTGCGCTGCTTTGGCCGCATTGCCGCACGCGATATCGTCTCTCCGCTTAACGTGCCGGGGTTTGATAATTCCGCGATGGACGGTTACGCGGTGCGCCTGGCGGATCTCCAGACGGGCAATGCCCTGCCGGTGGCCGGTAAAGCCTTTGCCGGCCAGCCGTTTAGCGGTGAATGGCCTGCGGGCACCTGCGTGCGCATCATGACCGGTGCGCCGGTTCCGGCGGGCTGCGATGCTGTGGTGATGCAGGAAGAGACCGAGCAAACCGACGGCGGCGTGCGTTTTACCGCGAGCGTCAAAGCGGGCCAGAACATCCGCCGCACGGGCGAAGACATCACCCTTGGCGCGACGGTCTTTGCCGCCGGGCAGAAGCTGACGGTGGCGGAACTGCCGGTGCTGGCCTCGCTCGGCATCGCGGACGTCGACGTTATCCGAAAAGTGCGCGTCGCCATTTTCTCCACCGGCGACGAGCTGCAGCTTCCCGGCCAGCCGCTGCAGGACGGCCAGATTTACGACACCAACCGCCTGGCAGTCCATCTGATGCTGGAGCAGCTGGGCTGCGAGGTCATTAACCTCGGGATTATTCCAGACGATCCGGAAAAACTGCGCGCGGCGTTTATCGAGGCGGATAAATCCGCCGACGTGGTCATCAGCTCCGGCGGCGTCTCCGTGGGCGAAGCGGATTACACCAAAACCCTGCTTGAAGAGCTGGGCGAAATCGCCTTCTGGAAGCTGGCCATCAAGCCGGGCAAGCCGTTCGCCTTTGGCAAGCTCCCGCACGGCTGGTTCTGCGGCCTGCCGGGTAACCCCGTGTCGGCGGCGCTCACCTTCTACCAGCTGGTGATCCCGCTGCTGGCGAAGCTTTCCGGCAACCGCGCCAGCCCGCTGCCGGAACGCCTGCGCGTGCGTGCCGCCACGCGCCTGAAGAAATCGCCGGGCCGCCTCGATTTCCAGCGCGGCATTCTGGCACGTAGCGCGGACGGACAGCTCGAGGTGAGCACCACCGGGCACCAGGGCTCGCACATTTTCAGCTCCTTCAGCCAGGGCAACTGCTTTATCGTGCTGGAGCGCGAGCGCGGCAACGTGGAGGCGGGCGAATGGGTTGAGGTCGAGCGCTTTAACCACCTGTTCGGAGGCTGACATGACGGTGGAGCTGAGCGACCCGGAGATGATGCGCTACAACCGCCAGATCGTGCTGCGCGGGTTTGATTTCGAGGGCCAGGAGGCGCTCAAGGCGGCCAATGTGCTGGTCGTCGGGCTCGGCGGTCTGGGCTGCGCCGCCGCGCAGTACCTTGCCGCGGCGGGCGTGGGCAGAATGACGCTGCTGGATTTTGATACCGTATCGGTGTCTAACCTGCAGCGCCAGACGCTGCACGGCGATGCGACCATTGGCCAGCCAAAAGTGGAATCCGCCAGGGCCGCGCTGGCGCGCATCAACCCCCACGTTCAGTTCACCCTGATTGACGCAATGCTGGATGACGACGCGCTGTCGGCGCAGATTGCGCAGCACGACCTGGTGCTGGACTGCACCGATAACGTCGCCGTCCGCAACCAGCTCAACGCGGGCTGTTTTGCCCACAAAACCCCGCTGGTTTCCGGCGCGGCAATCCGCATGGAGGGGCAAATCAGCGTCTTCACCTACGCGGAAGGAGAACCCTGCTACCGCTGCCTGAGCCGCCTGTTCGGCGAAAATGCGCTGACCTGCGTTGAGGCGGGCGTGATGGCGCCGCTCGTCGGCGTGATTGGCTCATTGCAGGCAATGGAAGCGATCAAAGTGCTGGCGCACTACGGCACGCCCGCAGCGGGGAAAATCGTGATGTACGACGCGATGACCTGCCAGTTCCGCGAGATGAAGCTGATGCGCAACCCGGGGTGTGAGGTGTGCGGAGGTTAAAGCAAACGACAACCTGAAGGTTGTCGTTTTAGTGTTTGCTCCCTCTCCCTGTGGGAGAGGGTTGGGGTGAGGGCATCAGGCCGCACCCGTCAGATCGACGTCCGTCCAAACGCCCCCTGCCAGTCCTGCTCAAACTTCACTATCGCTGCGTCTACCGCAGGAGAGGTAATGAACTGCTGCGCCACGTCCAGCGGCAGCGTAATGGACTCGCATCCTGCCAGCAGGCAGTCCAGCGCCTGACGCGGGGTTTTAAAGCTCGCCGCCAGCACTTTTGACTGCGGAGCGTGCAGCGTCAGCAGCTGCTGCAGTTCAACCACGGTCTGGATCCCGTCCCCGCCCTGCGCGTCCACGCGGTTCACGTAAGGTGCGACATATTCCGCCCCTGCCAGCGCGGAGAGCATCCCCTGCGCGGCGCCGTACACCGCCGTACCCAGCGTCGGGATCCCTTCAGCCTTCAGCATCTTGATCGCCGCCAGCCCTTCAGCAGTCACCGGCACTTTCACCACCAGATCGTTAATGATGGCGCGCAGCCTGCGCGCGTCTTCCACCATCCCTTCGGCGGTGGTCGCCATCACCTGGGCGAACAGACGGCCTTTACCGCCCAGCGCGTCGTGCAGCGCGGGCAGCAGCTCGTCCAGCGGCGTTTTACCTGCCGCCACGATGCTTGGGTTAGTAGTTACGCCCGCCAGCGGGAAGATACGCGCCAGCTTTTTGACTGCCGCAACGTCAGATGTGTCGAGATAAAGTTCCATGATGTCACCCTCAAAATTAGCCTGCACTTAAGCTATCACAGGAAAACCTGCTCAGGAGTTGACCTGCATCAAGATGACTTTCATTCGAAAGTCATTTAATCTTCGTATGCAAGATGAGAGGCGAAAACATGATCTTCAATATTCAGCGTTACTCTACCCACGATGGCCCCGGTATTCGTACCGTGGTGTTCCTGAAAGGCTGCTCGCTGGGCTGTCGCTGGTGCCAGAACCCCGAAAGCCGCTCCCGCAGCCGGGACGTGCTGTTTGATGCGCGCCTGTGCCTTGACGGCTGCGACCTGTGCCAGCAGGCGGCGCCGGGCTGTATCGAACGCGCGCTGAATAGCCTGGTCATCCACCGCGAAAAGCTGAATGAAGAGACGCTCAATGCCCTCAACGACTGCTGCCCGACGCAGGCGCTCACCGTGTGCGGTGAAGAGAAGCAGGTGGAAGAGATTATGGCAACCGTGCTGCGCGACAAGCCCTTTTACGACCGCAGCGGCGGCGGCATCACGCTTTCCGGCGGCGAGCCGTTTATGAACCCGGATTTGGCCCACGCGCTGTTTAAAGCCAGCCATGAACAGGGGATCCACACCGCCGTTGAAACGTGTCTTCACGTGCCGTGGCACTATATCGAGCCTTCATTACCGTACGTTGACCTGTTCCTCGCCGACCTGAAGCACGTCGATCCTGAGGTGTTCAGGCAGTGGACGGACGGCTCGGCGAAACGGATCCTCGATAATCTCAAACGCCTGGCCGCTGCCGGGAAAAAGATCACCATCCGCGTGCCGCTGATCCAGGGCTTTAACGCTGACGAAGCGTCCATAGCCGCCATGACCAACTTCGCCGCTGACGAGCTCGGCGTCGACGATATTCATTTTCTGCCGTATCACACGCTGGGCATGAACAAATACACCCTGCTCGGCCAACCCTACTCTGCCCCTGACAAACCGCTGGATAACCCTGCCCTGCTGGACTTCGCGCAGCAGTACGCCTGCCAGAAAGGGTTAACCGCGACCTTACGAGGATAAACTTATGACAACCCTGAATCTTAACACCCTCAGCGAGCGCATCAAGGCGTACAAAACCGCGCTGGTTCATATCGTTAAGCCGCCGGTCTGCACCGAGCGCGCGCAGCATTACACCGAAATGTACCAGCAGCACATGGACAAGCCCATCCCGGTGCGTCGCGCCCTGGCGCTGGCGCATCACCTGGCTGAGCGTACCATCTGGATCAAGCACGACGAGCTGATTATCGGTAACCAGGCAAGCGAAGTTCGCGCCGCACCTATCTTCCCGGAATACACCGTCTCCTGGATTGAGAAAGAGATCGACGATCTGGCGGACCGTCCGGGCGCGGGCTTTGCGGTGAGCGAAGAGAACAAGCGCGTCCTGCATGAAATCTGCCCGTGGTGGCGCGGCCAGACGGTGCAGGACCGCTGCTACGGCATGTTCACTGACGAGCAGAAAGGCCTGCTGGAAACCGGCATTATCAAAGCCGAAGGCAACATGACCTCCGGCGACGCGCACCTGGCGGTCAACTTCCCGCTGGTGCTGGAGAAAGGCCTCGACGGCCTGCGCGCCAAAGTGGCCGAGCGCCGCTCGCGCATCAACCTGACGGTGCTGGAAGACCTGCACGGCGACCAGTTCCTGAAGGCGATTGATATCGTGCTGGAGGCGGTGAGTCTGCACATCACGCGCTTTGCCGATCTGGCGCGCGAGATGGCCTCGACCGAAACCCGCGAAAGCCGTCGCGACGAGCTGCTGGCGATGGCGGAAAACTGTGACGTCATCGCCCACGAGCCGCCAAAAACCTTCTGGCAGGCGCTGCAGCTGTGCTATTTCATTCAGCTGATCCTGCAGATTGAGTCCAACGGCCACTCCGTGTCGTTCGCGCGTATGGACCAGTATCTCTATCCGTTCTACCGCCGCGACGTGGAGCTGAACCAGAGCCTGGACCGCGAACACGCCATCGAGCTGCTGCACAGCTGCTGGCTGAAGCTGCTGGAAGTGAACAAGATCCGCTCCGGCTCGCACTCCAAAGCGTCTGCAGGCAGCCCGCTGTACCAGAACGTCACCATCGGCGGCCAGAAGCTGGTCAACGGTGAGCCAATGGACGCGGTCAACCCGCTCTCCTACGCGATTCTGGAATCCTGCGGTCGCCTGCGCTCCACTCAGCCGAACCTGAGCGTGCGTTACCACGCGGGCATGATTAACGACTTCCTCGACGCCTGCGTGCAGGTGATCCGCTGCGGCTTCGGCATGCCGGCGTTCAACAACGACGAAATCGTCATCCCGGAATTCATCAAGCTCGGCGTCGAAAAAGAGGACGCCTACGACTACGCGGCCATCGGCTGCATCGAAACCGCCGTGGGCGGCAAGTGGGGCTATCGCTGCACCGGCATGAGCTTTATCAACTTCGCCCGCGTGATGCTGGCGGCGCTGGAAGGCGGCCGCGACGCCACCAGCGGCAAGGTGTTCCTGCCGCAGGAGAAAGCGCTTTCTGCCGGTAACTTCAATAACTTCGACGAAGTCATGGCGGCGTGGGATAGCCAGATCCGCTACTACACCCGTAAATCCATCGAGATTGAATACGTGGTGGACACCATGCTGGAAGAGAACGTCCACGATATTCTCTGCTCGGCGCTGGTGGACGACTGCATCGAACGCGCGAAAAGCATCAAGCAGGGCGGCGCGAAGTATGACTGGGTCTCCGGCCTGCAGGTGGGTATCGCCAACCTCGGCAACAGCCTGGCGGCGGTGAAGAAGCTGGTGTTTGAACAGGGCGTCATCGGCCAGCAGCAGCTGGCGGCGGCGCTGGCGGATGATTTCGACGGCCTGACCCACGAGCAGCTGCGCCAGCGCCTGATCAACGGCGCGCCGAAGTACGGCAACGACGACGACAGCGTGGATATGCTGCTGACCCGTGCCTATCAGACCTACATTGAAGAGCTGAAGCAGTACCACAACCCGCGCTACGGCCGCGGTCCGATTGGCGGCAACTACTACGCGGGCACGTCGTCCATCTCCGCAAACGTGCCGTTTGGCGCGGCGACGATGGCGACGCCGGACGGTCGTAAGGCGCATACCCCGCTGGCGGAAGGGGCCAGCCCGGCGTCCGGTACCGACCACCTCGGCCCGACGGCGGTGATCGGCTCCGTGGGCAAGCTGCCGACGGAAGCGATTCTGGGCGGCGTGCTGCTGAACCAGAAGCTGAACCCGTCGACGCTGGAGAACGACAGCGATCGCCAGAAGCTGATGGTGCTGCTGCGCACCTTCTTCGAGGTGCATAAAGGCTGGCATATTCAGTACAACATCGTCTCGCGCGAAACGCTGCTGGAAGCGAAGAAACACCCGGACCAGTACCGCGATTTAGTGGTGCGCGTCGCAGGCTACTCGGCGTTCTTCACCGCCCTGTCCCCGGATGCGCAGGACGATATTATCGCCCGTACCGAGCATACGCTGTAACGGTGTATCCCCTAAGGGGAAATGCGCACGCAGATGCCCTCACCCCGGCCCTCTCCCACGGGGAGAGGGAGCAAACACTAAAAACGGCAACGGAGTTGCCGTTTTGCTTTTACTTTCGAATGAAATAAATTTGTGCTCCCCGTCACCTTGTTATTAGAATGTTTCAAACGCAGTGACCCAGGAGCACAGTATGACCGTAAAAGTTATCGTCACCGATATGGACGGAACTTTCCTTGATGATGCCAAGCAGTACGATCGCGACCGCTTCCAGGCACAGTTTGAGCAGCTTAACGCCCGCGGCATTGAATTCGTTGTCGCCAGCGGCAACCAGTATTATCAGCTCATCTCCTTCTTCCCCGAGCTAAAAGATCGCATCTCCTTCGTGGCGGAAAACGGCGCGCTGGTCTTCGATCGCGGCGAACAGATTTTCCACGGCGAGCTGACGCGCCACGAGTCGCAAATCGTCATTGGCGAACTGCTGAAAGACAAAGCGCTGAACTTCGTGGCCTGCGGGCTGGAGAGCGCTTACGTCAGCGATAAAGCCCCGGACGAATTTGTGGCGCTGATGTCCAGGCACTACCACCGCTTAAAGCGCGTCAGCGACTATCACGAGATTGACGATGTGCTGTTCAAATTCTCCCTGAACCTGCCCGACAGCGATATCCCAAACCTGATCGATAAGCTGCACGTCTCTCTGGACGGCATCATGAAGCCGGTCACCAGCGGCTTTGGCTTTGTCGATTTGATCATTCCTGGCCTGCATAAGGCCAACGGCATCAGCCGCCTGCTGAAGCGCTGGGCGCTCTCCCCGCAGCAGTGCGTGGCGATTGGCGACAGCGGCAACGACGCGGAGATGCTGAAGCTGGTGAAATACTCTTTTGCGATGGACAACGCGGCAGAAAGCATCAAGCAGATCGCCCGCTACAGCACCGACGACAACAATCACCAGGGCGCGCTGAACGTCATTCAGGCCGTGCTCGACAGCCATTCCCCGTTCGACGCCTGATTCTCCTCGCCGGAGCCTCGCTCCGGCATCCCCACTCTTTTTCCGTCCTGTGGCTTCCGTCAAGTTTTTAAACTTGCATTAACTTATTTTTAACTTAAAGTATCACTTGTAGACACTTTTACTTTCGAATGAAAGATGCGAGGCAGTTATGACCTTTACCAGTGAAACCTTGCCGGCGGACTACAAAGCGGCAATCCGCCAGCTGAAGCGCGAGCTGCGCGCGCAGATCGGCGACGTGCAGGCGGCGTTCAACAAGCTCAGCGACAGCATTGCCACCCGCGTGGCGGAAATCAACGCCCTTAAGAACAAAGGCGAAACCGTCTGGCCGGAGATCCCGTTTGCGGATGTAAAAAACGGCACCATTACCGCTGGACAGCGCGAAGCCGTTAAGCGTCGCGGCTGCGCGGTGATCAAAGCTCACTTCCCGCGCGAGCAGGCGCTGGCGTGGGATCGGTCAATGCTCGACTACCTCGATCTGAACAAGTTTGACGAGGCGTACAAAGGCCCGGGCGACAATTTCTTTGGCACCCTGACCGCCTCCCGTCCGGAGATTTACCCGATCTACTGGTCGCAGGCGCAAATGCAGGCGCGCCAGAGCGAAGAGATGGCGCAGGTTCAGTCGTTCCTGAACCGTTTATGGACGTTCGAGAGCAACGGTAAAACGTGGTTCAACCCGGACGTCAGCGTGATTTATCCGGACCGTATTCGCCGCCGCCCGCCGGGTACGACCTCGAAAGGGCTGGGCGCGCATACCGATTCCGGCGCGCTGGAGCGCTGGCTGCTCCCGGCCTACCAGCAGGTGTTTGCCCGCGTGTTTGACGGCAACGTCGAGAAATACGATCCGTGGAACGCCGCGCACCGCACCGAGGTGGAAGAGTACACCGTCGATAACACCACCAAATGCTCGGTGTTCCGCACCTTCCAGGGCTGGACGGCGCTGTCGGACATGATCCCCGGCCAGGGTCTGCTGCACGTGGTGCCGATCCCTGAAGCGATGGCCTACATCCTGCTGCGCCCACTGCTGGACGACGTGCCGGAAGACGAGCTCTGCGGCGTGGCGCCGGGCCGCGTGCTGCCGATTTCGGAAAAATGGCACCCGCTGCTCATCGAGGCGCTGACCAGCATTCCGGCGCTCGAGGCGGGCGATTCCGTGTGGTGGCACTGCGATGTGATCCACTCCGTCGCGCCGGTGGACAATCAGCTGGGCTGGGGCAACGTGATGTACATTCCCGCCGCGCCGATGTGCGAGAAAAACCTCGCCTACGCGAAAAAGGTCAAGGAAGCGCTGGAAACCGGCGCGTCGCCGGGAGACTTCCCGCGTGAGGATTATGAAAAAACCTGGCAGGACCGCTTTACCGTGAACGATCTCAATATCCACGGCAAGCGCGCGCTGGGCATGGCCTAACTGTCGTACAGCCCTTCCCGCTCCACGGCGGTGCGTCGTTTCCCCTGACGTATCCGCCGTACCGATTCCCGCACGGTCAGCGTACCATTAAGCAGTAACGTTCCCACCGGCGCGTCCGGGCGCATCAGCCGCTGCTGGAGCATGTATACCGCTTCCGTTCCCAGCTCGTCGCGGGGAACATGCACCGCCGTTAAGGGCACATCCTGAATTGCCGCCAGGTTAAACCCGTCGATGCTCATCACCGACACGTCCTGCGGCACGCGCAGTCCGTGGTTTTGTAAGGCGCTGATGGTGCCCGCCGCCATAAAATCGCCGCCGACCAGGAACGCGGTCGGCAAATCCCTGCCCTGCACTTCGCTAAGCCAGCCGCTGACCGCCTGTTCCGTTTCGCGCGCGCTGAAGCTCGGTACCACCAGCAGATCGCGTTTATCGCTGAACGACAGATTATGGGCGCGCCACGCGTCGCGGATCCCCGCCAGGCGCAGCTCCATGGTGTAACGCCGCAGGCACAGCACGTTCATCACCTCGCGGTGCCCCATCTCAAACAGGTATTCCGCCGCCCGCTCGCCAATGGCGCGGTGATCCGGCGCGACGGCAGGCAGGCGCATGTGCCGGTCGCGGCAGTTAATCAGCATGCAGGGTTTACCCACGTCCACCGCCAGATCGTGGATATGCGGATCGTCAATGCCAAGAAGGATTGCCGCCTGGGTGTCCGACTCGTTCATGCGCGCCAGAAACAGCTGCGCGTCGCTGTCGTTCTCCTCCAGCGCGCAGTAGCGCAGGCGCACGTCGTGGGACGCCAGGCCCTTACTCACGCTCTGGATCACGCGGTAGTAAAAGATGTCGGACCGCTCGTCAAACGCCCGCTGCGGGGCAAAAACCACCAGGCTATTAAGCAGCAGGCGCCCTGCCGCCATACCCTCCATCACCCCCAGCTCCCGCGCGCACGCCAGCACCTTTGCGCGCGCTTTTTCACTGGTGTTCGCTTTGCCCGCCAGCACGCGGGAAACGGTACTGATAGAGAGCTGCGTACGGGCCGCGATTTCGGTGATTTTTAGCCTTTTGTCCATTTTGTGATCTGGCTCCATTTGCGAAATGAAAAAATTTTCATAGCGTATCTGTCAGGTAATAACGGGCATAACGGCCATCATGCCAGAGGGTTTACGCCCGTTATGAGAAACTTTGCACAAAATCCACTATTGCCCGCTCATTTTCTCCCTTAAGGTGAACTTGTCACACAACTTCCATACTAGTTGTATACCAACTTAGGTTTTTTAAACGGATAGAAATCAAAGGCATAAAAATCCGTGTGACACCTGAACCTCCGTCCCCTTACCGTCCGTCTTGTGGAGAGTAAAATGAGTCAGGACATCAATAACACCGTAGCGACAAGCAAAACCCGTCGCGTCATCAAGAACCTGCGCTGGTACGTACTGGTGCTGTTCCTGCTTGGCGTCACCGTTAACTACATCACCCGAAACTCGCTCGGGATCCTCGCCCCGGAACTGAAAGAGAGCCTCGGGATCACCACCGAGCAGTACTCCTGGATTGTCGGCGCATTCCAGATCGCCTACACCATTTTCCAGCCCCTGTGCGGCTGGCTGATTGACGTCATCGGCCTGAAGATTGGCTTTATGGTCTGCGCCGGGATCTGGGCGCTGATGTGTATCTTCCACGCGGGGGCCGGAAGCTGGCTGCACCTCGCTATTCTGCGCTTCTTTATGGGGGCGTCCGAAGCCGCCGCGACCCCGGCGAACGCCAAAACCATCGGCGAATGGTTCCCGAAATCCGAGCGTCCCGTTGCCGCCGGCTGGGCGGGCGTGGGCTTCTCCATCGGCGCGATGCTGGCCCCGCCTATCATCTACTTCGCGCATGCGTCGTTCGGCTGGCAGGGCGCGTTTATGTTTACCGGCGTGCTGGCGCTGGTGTGGGTGATCCTCTGGTGGGCGTTCTACCATAACCCGGAGCAGCACCCGAACCTGAGCAAGGACGAGCTGGCGTTTATCAAGCAGGACAACGAACCCCCTGCGGTGAAGCTGCCCTTCCTGACCGCGCTGAAAACCGTCTCGAAAAACAAACGTTTCTACGGCATCGCCATCCCGGCTTTTATGGCGGAACCGGCCTGGGCGGTGCTGAGCTTCTGGGTGCCGCTGTACCTTGCCAAAGAGCACGGTATGGACCTCAAGCAGATTGCGATGTTTGCCTGGCTGCCGTTCCTCGCCGCCGACCTCGGGAGCGTGGCGAGCGGCTACCTGACGCGTCTGTACACCCGTCTGTTCGGCTGCTCGCGCGTTAACTCGGTCGTTGCCAGCTCCGTGACGGGCGCATTCCTGATGATCTCGCTGGCCATCGTGGCCATTACCCGCGACCCGTATATCACCATCGTGCTGATCTCCATCGGCGGCTTCGGGCACCAGATCATCTCCTGCATGCTGAGCGCCCTGGTCGTGGAGTCGTTTGATAAGGGCCAGATGGCGACCGTCAACGGCATGCGCGGCTCGGCGGCGTGGATCGCCAGCTTCCTGTTCTCGCTGTTAATCGGCGTGACCGCCGACAAAATCGGCTTTAACCCGCTCTTTATTGCCATGGGCTTCTTTGACCTGATTGGCGCCGTCTTCCTGGTAGCATTTATTGCTGAACGTCGCGCCAAGCGCGCCTGATAGTGGATGTATTGCATATGAAAACCCTGAAAAACTGGACCCTTGAAACGCAGTCGGCAAACCATCTGGAACTGCTGGTGGATAACCAGCACCGCCTGTGCCTGTATGTGCTGGAAGAGAACCTGTTCCGCGTGCTGATCAAACGCAAAGGTGAGCTGGCGCTGGACCGCACCTGGAGCATCGCGCCGGAAAAAGACGTGCCGTGGGAAGGCCGCCGTCGTGACGATATAAGCGGTTTCTCCTGCCCGGCCTGGACCCTGACGCAACAGGATGAGACGCTCACCGTGGCAACCGAACAGCTGCGCGTGACGGTCCACCAGCCGCTGTGGCTGGAGTGGCACTACCGCAATGAGGCGGGCGACTGGCAGCCGCTGGTCAACGACCGCCCCACCAGCGCCTACCTGCTGAACGCCCACGGCGACGGCGCGGCGCACTACCTCAGCCGCCGCAAGGACGAGCGTTTCTATGGCCTTGGTGAAAAGGCGGGCGATCTGCAGCGCAACGGCAAGCGCTATGAGATGCGTAACCTCGACGCGATGGGCTACAACGCGGCCAGCACCGACCCGCTCTACAAGCACATCCCGTTCACTATCGCCCGCCGCGATGACGTCAGCTACGGCCTGTTCTACGACAACCTGAGCAGCTGCTGGCTGGATCTGGGCAACGAGATCGACAACTACCACACCGCCTACCGCCGCTGGCAGGCGGAAGCGGGCGATATCGACTATTACCTCTTTACCGGCAAGCGCGTGCTGGACGTCACCAAATCCTTCGTGCGCCTGACCGGGAAAACGCTGTTCGGACCGAAGTGGAGCCTGGGCTACAGCGGCTCGACCATGCACTACACCGACGCGCCGGACGCGCAAAACCAGCTGATGAACTTCATCCGCCTGTGCCAAGAGCACGCCATTCCGTGCGACTCGTTCCAGCTCTCCTCCGGCTATACCTCCATCAACGGCAAGCGCTACGTCTTCAACTGGAACTACGACAAGGTGCCGCAGCCGAAGGTGATGAGCCAGGCGTTCCACGACGCGGGATTGAAGCTGGCGGCAAACATCAAGCCGTGCCTGCTGCAGGACCATCCGCGCTATAACGAAGTGGCGGAGAGCGGCCTGTTCATTCGCGATTCAGAAACCGATGCACCGGAGCGTTCCAGCTTCTGGGATGACGAAGGCTCGCACCTCGACTTTACCAACCCGCAGACGGTGCGGTGGTGGCAGGAAGGCGTGACCACGCAGCTGCTGGAGATGGGCATCGACTCGACCTGGAACGACAACAACGAATACGAAGTGTGGGACGGGGAAGCGCGCTGCTTCGGCTTCGGCAGGGAGATCGCCATCAAGCACATTCGCCCGGTGATGCCGCTGCTGATGATGCGCGCCTCGCTGGAAGCGCAGCAGCGCTTTGCGCCGGAGAAACGTCCGTATCTTATCTCCCGCTCCGGCTGTGCCGGGATGCAGCGCTACGTCCAGACCTGGAGCGGCGATAACCGCACCAGCTGGGATACCCTGCGCTATAACATCCGTATGGGGCTGGGCATGAGCCTCTCCGGGCTGTTCAACGTCGGCCACGACGTCGGCGGTTTCTCCGGCGACAAGCCGGACGCCGAGCTGTTCGTGCGCTGGGTGCAGAACGGCGTGATGCACCCGCGCTTTACCATTCACTCGTGGAACGATGACCACACGGTGAACGAGCCGTGGATGTACCCGGGCGTCACGCCAGCCATTCGCGGCGCGATTGAGCTGCGCTACCGTCTGCTGCCCTATCTCTACACCCTGCTCTGGCAGGCGCACGCCGACGACGAACCGATGCTGCGCCCGACCTTCCTCGACCACGAGCATGATGCGCAGACGTTTGAGGAGTGCGATGACTTCCTGCTGGGCCGCGACCTGCTGGTGGCCAGCGTCGTCGAAGCCGGGCAGCGCGAGCGCCGCGTCTGGCTGCCGGATAACGACACCGGCTGGTATGATTTTTACACCCACGAATGGTATGCGGGCGGGCAGTCGATCGTCCTCAACGCGCCGCTGGAAAAGCTGCCGCTGCTGGTGCGCGCCGGTGCCGGTCTGCCGATGAGCGAACGCATTACGCATGTGAGTGCCGAAAAAGATACTACCCGTGAGCTGAAGCTGTTCCCGGTGAAGGGCGTCGGGACAACCTCAGGCATCCTGTTTGAAGACGACGGCGAAAGCTGGGGCTACCAGACCGGCAACGCGCTGTGGGTGGAATGGGAAATGATGTGCGATGGCGCGACCATCAACCTGAAGGTTAACGCGCGCGGAGACTATCGTCCGGCGTGGAAGGCGCTGAAGGTGTCGCTGCCTGTAGGGGAAAAACGTACGCTGCTGGTAAACGGGGTTGAAGGGGGCGAGTGGGTGATCTAGTGCGGCCTGATGCCCTCACCCTAACCCTCTCCCACAGGGAGAGGGAATGGAACGTAGGCCGGGTAAGGCGAAGCCGCCACCCGGCTTTTTTTAGTTTTCGATACCTTTACTGCGCAGGTAATCTTCATAGTTACCGGTGAAGTCCACCACGCGCTCTGGCGTAATTTCAATCACGCGGGTCGCCAGCGAGCTGACGAACTCACGGTCGTGAGAGACGAAGATCAGGGTGCCCTGATACATCTCCAGCGCCATGTTCAGCGATTCGATCGATTCCATATCCAGGTGGTTAGTCGGTTCGTCCATCACCAGGATGTTGGGTTTTTCCATCATCAGCTTGCCGAACAGCATGCGGCCTTTTTCACCACCGGAGAGCACTTTTGCCGGCTTTTTGATGTCGTCCTGGCTGAACAGCAGACGGCCCAGAATGCTGCGCACCGCCTGCTCGTCGTCGCCTTCCTGCTTCCACTGGCTCATCCAGTCGAAGACGGTCAGGTCGTTTTCAAACTCGTACTCATGGTCCTGCGCGTAATAGCCAATCTGCGCGTTTTCGGACCACTTCACGGTGCCGTTGTCCGGCTGCAGTTCGCCGACCAGGGTTTTCAGCATAGTAGATTTACCCACGCCGTTGGCGCCCAGAATGGCAATCTTCTCGCCCACTTCCAGCAGCAGGTTGAAGTTTTTAAACAGCGGGCCTTCATCGAAGCCTTTGGTAAGGGCTTCCACTTCCAGCGCGTTACGAAACAGCTTCTTGTCCTGCTCGAAGCGGATGAACGGGTTCTGACGGCTGGAGGCTTTAACCTCTTCCAGCTTGATTTTGTCAATCTGACGTGCACGCGAGGTCGCCTGACGCGACTTAGAGGCGTTGGCGCTGAAGCGGCTAACGAAGGACTGCAGGTCCGCAATCTGCGCTTTCTTCTTGGCGTTATCCGCCAGCAGACGCTCGCGCGCCTGGGTGGCCGCCGTCATGTATTCGTCGTAGTTACCCGGATAGACGCGCAGCTCGCCGTAGTCCAGATCCGCCATGTGCGTACAGACCATGTTCAGGAAGTGACGGTCGTGCGAGATGATGATCATGGTGCTGTCGCGGTCGTTCAGCGTCTGCTCCAGCCAGCGGATGGTGTCGATGTCCAGGTTGTTCGTCGGTTCGTCGAGCAGCAGGATGTCCGGGTTAGAGAACAGCGCCTGTGCCAGCAGCACGCGCAGCTTCCAGCCTGGCGCAACTTCGCTCATCGGGCCGTAATGCTGTTCCACAGGAATGCCCACGCCCAGCAGCAGCTCGCCCGCACGCGCTTCCGCCGAGTAGCCGTCCATCTCGCCGTACTGCGTTTCCAGATCGGCCACCTTGTAGCCGTCTTCTTCGCTCATTTCGGCCAGGGCGTAGATGCGATCGCGCTCCTGCTTCACTTCCCACAGCTCCGCGTGCCCCATGATCACGGTGTCCAGCACGGTGAACTCTTCGAAGGCGAACTGATCCTGACGCAGCTTACCGATGCGCTCGTTAGGGTCGAGCGATACGTTGCCGAGCGTCGGCTCCAGGTCACCGCCGAGGATCTTCATAAAGGTGGATTTTCCGCTACCGTTGGCACCAATCAGGCCGTAACGGTTGCCGCCGCCAAATTTGACGGAAATGTTTTCGAACAGCGGCTTACTGCCAAACTGCATAGTGACGTTGCTGGTAACTAACACGGGGAGATTCCTGCGAAAAGTGTGATAAACACGGCATTATGCCACAATTCCGAATTGAGATCCCGTGTTGCGGCAATCCACTAAACTTTAACAAAATCGAAAAAAATGTGATTTCGTACACATCTGAATTCCCAGTGAGCGGGAATGCACATATAATGCGCTCCCATCACAGATTCAGACTTATCAACTCATCGCCAGAATGGCTTAGATACCTCGCACAACATGAACATGAAATTAACAACGCTTTTTGCGGCGGCGTTAGCCGTAGTAGGTTTTTGTAAGACCGCGTCTGCGGTGACGTATCCCCTGCCAACAGACGGTAGCCGTCTGGTGGGTCAAAACCAGGTGGTGACGGTTCCTGAAGGTAACTCTCAGCCGCTGGAGTACTTCGCGGCGCAGTACCAGCTGGGCCTGTCTAACATGCTGGAAGCGAACCCGGGCGTTGACCCGTATCTGCCAAAAGCGGGTACCGTGCTGAATATCCCTCAGCAGCTGATCCTGCCGGATACCGTTCACGAAGGTATCGTAATTAACAGCGCCGAAATGCGTCTGTATTACTACCCGAAAGGCACCAACACCGTGATCGTGCTGCCAATCGGTATCGGCCAGCTGGGTAAAGACACCCCAATGAACTGGACCACCAAAGTTGAGCGTAAGAAAGCGGGCCCAACCTGGACGCCGACCGCCAAAATGCACGCGGAATACATCGCTGCGGGCGAACCGCTGCCGGCCGTTGTGCCAGCGGGCCCGGATAACCCGATGGGCCTGTACGCGCTGTACATTGGTCGTCTGTACGCTATTCACGGCACCAACGCCAACTTCGGTATCGGCCTGCGCGTGAGCCACGGCTGCGTGCGTCTGCGTAACGACGACATCAAGTTCCTGTTCGAAAACGTACCGGTCGGTACGCGCGTGCAGTTCATCAACGAACCGGTGAAAGCGACCTCTGAGCCAGACGGCAGCCGCTACATCGAAGTGCACAACCCGCTGTCCACCAGCGAAGACCAGATCAACAACAACGAAGTTGTTCCTGTGACGCTGAACAGCGCGGTGCAGGCGGTGACCTCTCAGCCAGACGTGGAAACGACCATTGTTGACCAGGCCGTGCAGAACCGCTCCGGTATGCCGGTGCGCTTGAACTAATCACGCGCATTAAAAAAGCGGGCGTCGATGCCCGCTTTTTTTTACCCGTTATTCACGATCACGATCCCGCCGTGGTCGTATCGATAGTGGCAGTGGGCATACTCCAGCGGCGTACCGTCCTCGAGATAAATCACCTGCTCCACTTCCAGTACGGGATCGGTTTCCTCACAGACCAGATGTTCCCTGTCCAGCGCATTAGGCTTGAGCGCCCTCACCACCCGGTACGATCCCATAATTTTCAGCCCCAGCGTCTCCTGCACGTACTGGAACACAGATCCTTCAAGATGAGTTTTCGTCAGGCCCGGCACCAGATTCATCGGCATCACGGTGGAATCCAGCGACATCGGTTCGCCGTTCAGCAAGCGCAGTCGAATGAAGTCATAGACAGGCGCATCGGCGTTTACCATCAGCGAAGCCTGCTCCTTTTCGTTCGGGAAGCGCAGCTCGAAATGCACCACCCGACTCGTGACCGTGCCCAGATGTTCCCATGTTTTGGTGGCGCCAAAATAGTCGCTGCCGGAGAGATCCCACTGGGAAAGCTGAAGGAAGTTTTTGCGGATGAACGTGCCCTGCCCCTGGCGGGTATAGACCAGCCCTTCGACGATCAGCTGGCGCATCGCCTGCTGGATGGTCATCCGGCTGGTGCTGAACTCCGCCGCCAGCGCAAACTGGTCCGGCAGCGGTTCGTTGGCGGCGTACTGCTGGCTGATAATGCGTTTCTTGATTTCCCGCGCTATGGTGATGTACTTCGCCGCCATCGTCCTTCCTTTCTGTTAGTTTTCTATCCCGCTGTTTTTCAAGGCCACTCGCTCGGCAATTTTGAGGAAAGGCAGGTAGAAGAATACACCAAATACGATGATTGCCAACTGCACCACCACCGCCCGCCAGTCCCCTGCCGTGGCCAGCCAGGCGCTGAGAATCGGCGGCGTGGTCCACGGGATCATCACCACGCAGCGCGACATTAACCCCAGCGTGGTGCAGAGCCAGGCGAAGTAGATGCCTATAGCGGGCAGCAGCACGAACGGGATCATCAGCGGCAGGTTAAACACGATCGGCAGGCCAAAAATCACCGGCTCGTTGATGTTGAATAATCCGGGCGCCAGCGACAGGCGCGCCACCTGCTTCGCCGATTTTTGCCGGGAGAAGATAAAGATGGCGATCAGCAGCGAGATCGTGCTGCCCGTTCCGCCCACCATGCCAAAGGTCGGCACGAAGATGTTGTTGATGATGTGCGGGATGGGCTGGCCGTTGGCGAAGGCCAGCATGTTCTCGTTGGTGTTGATCAGCAGGAACGGCTCCAGCACCACGCTGTTGACCACCGACTGGTGAATCCCGAGCGTGAACAGGAAGTTACCGAAGCTGTAGATGAAAATCGTCCCCGGCAGGCTGGTGTTGATCAGCCGCAGCGGCTGCTGGATAAAGGTGGTAATGAGATGGATCAGATCCGTGTGCAGCACGTTTGCCAGTATCGCCGCCAGCACCGCGAACAGGGAGAGCGTGAGGATGGTCGGGATCAGCGCGGTGAAGGATTTGCTCACCGCCGGGGGCACGTTTTCCCCAAGCGAAATGTGCAGCGCCTTCAGGCGCGAGATGGCGATAAAGACCTCCGTTGAGAGCAGCCCGATCAGCACCCCGGCGAATATCCCGGTCGAGCCGATGTTGGCGAAGGTCAGCACCTGGGTCACGCTGACCGCAGCCTCGCTGCCGACGGGCGTAATCTGCAGGCGCATCGGCATCATGATGATGAAGCTGCTCACGGCGATAACCACTGCCGAGACCGGATTGTCGAAATCTTTGTTGCGCGCCAGCGACCAGGCGATCATCGGCGCCAGCAGCAGCGCGGCGATGTTCAGCGTGCCGTTGATAATCGCCTCGCCCCACACTTTGAAGTGTGCCAGCGCATCGCCGTGAAAAATCCACGGAAACACCACGTTGTTCACCAGCACCGCCAGGCCGGCGAGGATGAAAATGGGCATCACCGTGGCGAAGGCGTCGCGCAGGGAGCGCAGGTGCACCTGGTTTGCCAGGCGCGCCGAGAACTCGACAAATTTATCGACAAAGGACTGCATATGCGGTGTGATTTTTGTTTCAGACATAGCGGAGAGTTCCCATCAATCAGTCACAAAAACGGCCCGGCAGCGTACGGCTTACATCTCGCGTCCGTTGGTATGGATAACCTGTTTTAACCACGCGTAGCTCTTCTTCGGCACGCGCCTGAGGTCTTTCAGGTCGTGGTTTTCACGGTTGACGTAGACCACGCCGTAGCGCTTACGCATGTCGCCCTGGGAGCTGAGAATGTCGATTAACCCCCAGCCGAGGTAGCCAATGACCTCTGCCCCGTCCTCGAACATCGCCGCTTTCATCGCCTCGATATGCGCCCGGTGGTAGTCGATGCGGTAGGTGTCCTCAATCGGGTTCACGCCGTCCCAGGACTCAATCACCCCAATGCCGTTTTCGATCGGGAAGACCGGCATCCGCCAGTCGTTGGCGTAGCGGGTGATGATGGTGCGAAAGCCGAGCGGGTCAATCTGCCAGTTCCACTCGGTGGCCTTCAGGTATGGGTTGTTTTTCTCGCCGTGCAGCAGGTAATAATTTACCGGCGTGCCTTCCGGGATGGCGTCGCTGTCCAGCGTTTTGCTGGCGTAGTAGCTGAAGGCCATATAGTCGTTTTTAGTTCGCGCCAGCAGGGCTAAATCCTCGGCGCGGTAGATATCGCCAAACCCTTCCTGCTCCACCACCGCCATCACCGCCGGGCTGTAGCCCTGCCCGGCGAAGACGCGCAGCAGGTTCTGGTTGAGGAATTCGTCATACTGCTGGGCGCAGAAGATATCGCGCGGTTTGCAGGTGGCCGGGTAGATCAGCTGGTGCGCCAGCATGCCGCCCATCAGCTGGCCGGGTCTGGTCTGGTGCAGGTATTCGGTGAGCGCCATGTGCGCCACCATCGTGTGATGCTGCAGCTCGTACAGCTCGCGCAGGGTTTTATCGCCTTTCATATAGCCGGAAATGCGGAAGGCTTCCGGCATATGGAAGATGTTCTGCTCGTTGAAGGTCAGCCAGTACTTCACGCGGTCGCCAAAGCAGTCGATCATCTTCTTGCCGTAGCGGATAAAGGCGTCCATCACGCGGCGGTCGTTGAAGCCGTTGTACTCCTGCGCCAGCGCCAGCGGCATATCGAAGTGGTACAGGCAGATCATCGGCTCAATGCCGCGGGCGATCAGGTCGTCGATAAAGCGGTCGTAAAACGCGATGCCTTCATCGTTAAAATCACCGTCTCCCTGCGGGCAGACGCGGCTCCAGGAAATCTGGAAACGGTAGCAGTTCATGCCCAGGTCCTGCATCAGGTCGAAATCTTCCCGATAGCGGTGGTAGGAGTCGGTCGCCACTTTCCAGTCGGAAATATTCTCCCCGGCTTCACGGATGTCGTAGACCGACATGCCCTTCCCGCCCTCGTTCCACGCCCCTTCCGTCTGCATGCTGGAGACCGAGTTACCCCATAAAAAATTGGCCGGTAGCGATGTATTCATGCTCTCTCCCTATATGACTAGTCATTTAATATTTCATGACTAGTCATATAGGCGAAGATGAAAAGTTGATCAAAGGGGAGGATCGTTTTTTGTGAGATGGATTGAAATAATGCCTAAGGAAAGTAGCCCCGGTATGCGAAGCGCCACCGGGGAGAGGACGGTTATTGCTGTGCAAGCTGGTTACGACGATACTCCCCCTGCCGCTCCAGCATCCAGCCCGGATATTCCCGCGGCAGCGCGCTGACGGCATCAAGCTGTTTAAGCTCGTCTTCGCTTAAGCGGATCCCGGTTGCGGCGATATTGTCATCCAGCTGCTCAACGCGCTTCGCGCCAACAATCACGCTGGTCACCGCTTTTTGATGCAGCAGCCACGCCAGCGCGATTTGCGCGACGGAGACGCCCTTGCTTTCGGCAATCGTGCGCATCACGTCCACGCAGTCGAAGGCGCGATCTTTGTTCACCGGTGGGAAGTCAAACTCCAGACGGCGACCACCGGCTTCGCTTTGGCCGTCGCGGCCATATTTCCCGCTCAGCAGGCCGCCCGCCAGCGGGCTCCAGACCATCAGCCCGACGCCTTCGCTCTGCATCATCGGCACCAGCTCGCGTTCCAGATCGCGCCCGGCGATGGTGTAATACGCCTGCAGCGAGGCGAAGCGCGCCAGCCCGAGCCGCTCGGAAATGCCCAGCGCTTTGGCAATCTGCCACGCCGCCCAGTTCGACACGCCGATATAGCGCACGTGGCCGTGCTGCACCAGGTTATCCAGCGCGTACAGCGTCTCTTCAATCGGCGTGGCCGGGTCGAAGCCGTGCAGCTGGTAGAGATCGATATGATCGAGCTGCAGGCGGCGCAGGCTCTCCTTCACGCTGCTGATAATGTGATAGCGCGAGCTGCCGCGCGAGTTCACCCCTGCCATCCCCGTTTCGCCGAACACTTTGGTGGCGACCACCACGTTCTCGCGGGGGATCTTCAGGTTCTTCAGCGCCTGACCGGTGATCTCCTCCGAACGCCCTTCCGAGTACACGTCCGCGGTATCGATAAAGTTGATCCCGGCATCCAGCGCGCGGCCCACCAGCTGTTCTGCTTCGCTCTGCTGGAGCTGGCCAATCTTGCCCCACATGCCGCCTTCGCCACCGAAGGTCATGGTGCCGAGGCACAGTTCAGAAACGAACAGACCGGTATTGCCCAGTTTTTGATAACGCATAAGATAATCCTCGCATGTCGTTTAAGGGGTACCCGATAGTTATACCCGCCCCGCGGCCATCGCGAATGTGGCGTTCCTGTCCGTTTCTTGCCCAATCCTCTGAATAGTTATCCGCGCGGGGCGTCGCCAAAGACGCTGTAGTCCGGTAACTGCACCTGCTGATACGGCTCCCAGCCGCCGCCGAGCGCCTTGTAGAGCGCCACCAGATCGAGCGCGCTTTGCACCTGCGCCTGCGCGCGCTGCTGCTGGGCCTGGGCCAGCTGACGCTGGGCGTCCAGCACGTCGATAAAGCTGGCGATCCCCTGCCGGTAGCTGTCGCTCGCCAGATCGAAGGCGTTTTGCAGCGCGTCGATGGTTTTCGCCAGCCCCGCTTCACGCTGCTGGTCGGTGCGATAGCTCACCAGCGCATTTTCGACATCGCCAAGCGCGGTGAGCACCGTCTGACGATAGTCCAGCACCGCCGCCCCCTGCTGCGCGCGCGCCACCTTGACGCTGGAGACCAGCCGACCGCCCTGGAAAATGGGGATGGAGACCTGCGGGCCGAAGCTGTAGAAGTGGCTGCTCCAGTCGGTCAGCCAGTTGGTTTCGCTGTTGCGCAGGCCAAACTGCCCGGAGAGGGTAAAGCTCGGGAACAGCTCGGCCACCGAAACGCCGATTTGCGCCGTGGCGGCATGCAGGTTCGCCTCGGCTTCGCGCACGTCCGGACGGCGTCGCGCCAGCGTCGACGGAATGCCGGTCTGCACGATATCCGGCAGCGCGGGCATCGGCTGCACGCGCTGTAGTTCCGCATCCAGCGCCCCCGGCGGCTTGCCGAGCAGGATCGCCAGGCCATTCATCGCCTGCCGCTCCTGCGCCTGGTACTGCGGCAGCTGTGCTTCAAGGTTGCCTAACTGCGCCCGGGCGTTTTCCACGTCCATCTGCGGCGACAGCCCGCCCCGCTGGCGGCTTTCGGTCAGATCCAGCGTCTGCTGGGCGCTTTTAATCTGGGTGTTCAGCGTGGCGATAACGCTCTGCGCCCCGCGCAGCTGGAGCCACGCGCGCGCCACTTCCGCCTCCAGCGACACCAGCGCGTCGTTGCGCTGCTCGATAGCGGCTTTCTGCTGCGCTTCGGCGGCTTCCACCTGACGGCGCACCTTGCCCCACAGGTCGATCTCCCACTGGGCGTCGAAGCTGCCCTGGTAGAGGTTAATCGGCTGCGTTAGCGGCCCCAGCGCGCCCTTCAGGTTGGGATCGATGCTATCCACCTGGTCGTATACGCCGTGGGATTTCAGCTCCCCTTCCAGGCCGAGCTGCTGGCGCGTCGCCTGCAGATTGCCGTTTACCGACGGGTAAAACGCCCCGCCTGCCTGGTTAATCTGCTCGCGCGCCCCGGCGATGCGCAGCACCGTCTGCTGCAGGGTCAGGTTTCCGGCAATAGCCCGTTCAACGAGGCTATCGAGCTGCGGCGAGCCGAAGGTCTTCCACCAGCGCGGGTTGGTCGCGGCGGAGGACGTTTGCGATTTCACCGCGCTGTCGCCCTTATCGTTCCAGTGCGTGACGGAAGGTGGTGCGGGCTGCTGGTAGTCCGGCCCAACGGCGCAGCCCGCCAGCAGCAGCATTATCATCAGGGGGTGTAAACGTCTGTGTATCATCAATGTGCTCCTGCACTCCCCTCGCTCTTAACCGGCGAGAGCAACAAACAAAACGGAATCAGCAACAGGGCCACGACGCTCAGGATGGTGAAGACGTCGATGTAGGCCAGAAAACGGGACTGCTCGATCATGGTCTGGTACAGGCGTCCGGTGGCGATGCCGGTGGGGTCACCCACCTGGGTGGTGAAGTTCTGGATCGCCTGCGCGCTTTCGCGTATCGCCAGCTGGAACTGCTCGTTAAACGGCGAGGCGTGGTACGCCAGATGCGCGCTGTGCGCCTGGGATCGTTCGGTGATGGCCGCCGTCGAGAGCGAAATCCCAATCGAACCCGCGACGTTGCGGAACATGGTGAACAGCGCCGCCGCATCGGCATTAAGCCGTCTCGGGATCGAAATAAAGGCAATGGTGGTAAGGGGCACAAACAGGAACCCCAGCCCGATCGACTGGGCGCTGCGGAACAGCACCAGCGTTTCGAAATCGATATCCGGCGTCAGCGTGCGCGACCAGAAGAACGACACCGCGAGGCAGGTAAAGCCAAAGGCAATGATCCAGCGCGTCTGCACCACCGGCATCAGCTTCAATACCAGCGGGATGGTCAGCACGATCAGCACCGCGCCGGGCGACAGCACCAGCCCTGACCACGTCGCCGTGTAGCCCAGATCCTGCTGCGCCAGCTGCGGGATCACCACCGAGCTGCCGTACAGGATCATCGCCATTCCTGCCATCAGCAGGCTGGAGATAGCGAAGTTGCGGTCCTTCATGCAGTGCAGATCCACCACCGGCTTTTTGGCATACATCAGCCAGTAAATCGCGCCGATAATGCCGATCAGCGTTAATACCGCGAACGTGCGGGTAAAGTTCGAGTTAAACCAGTCCTCATCTTCCCCCCGGTCAAGCATCACCTGCAGGCAGCCCAGCCCCAGGGCGATCAGGCCGATCCCCGTCCAGTCGATGCTCAGCTTCTCTTTTGACTTGCTCTCCCAAGGCGGATCCTCCAGCAGCTGATAGATCGCCAGCACCGTGACAATCCCCACCGGAATGTTGATAAAGAACACCCAGCGCCAGGAGTAGTTGTCGGTGATCCAGCCGCCCAGCGTCGGGCCAAGCACCGGCGCAACGATAATGGCGATGGAAGAAAGCCCGAACGCTTTGCCCCTGTCTTCGGGCTTGAAGTAGTCGAGCAGCACCGACTGCTGCGTGGGCTGCAGTCCGCCGCCAAAAAAGCCCTGCATCACGCGGAACAGGATGATCTGCCACAGCTCGGTGGCGATGCCGCAGAGGAACGAGCAGACGGTGAACATCACGATGCAGATCAGGAAGAACTGCTTGCGGCCAAACACCCGGCTCAGAAACGCCGAGATGGGCAGCACGATGCCGTTCGCCACCAGATAGCTGGTTAATACCCAGGTAGATTCGTCATAGCTGGACGAGAGCGACCCCGCCACGTGGGGCAGCGCCACGTTGACGATGGTGGTGTCCAGAATTTCCATAAACACCGCCAGGGTGACGACAATCGCCACCGCCCACGGATTGCTGGCGGGTTTCCAGCTGTCGTGGCTGTGATCCGTCATTCGACCGTCACCTTCGGCGCCACCGACAGCCCCAGCGGCAGCGGTTTGTTGGCATCGAGTCCTTTATCAATGACGATTTTCACCGGCACGCGCTGCACAATTTTGACGAAGTTACCGGTGGCATTTTCTGCCGGGAAGGCAGAGAAGCGCGAGCCGCTGCCCTGCTGGATACTGTCAACGTGGCCCTCAAGCGCCATGTCAGGCCACGCGTCGACGGACACCGTGACCTTGTCGCCGGGCTTCATGCGCTCGAGCTGGGACTCTTTGAAGTTCGCCACTACCCACACGTTCGTGGAAACCAGCGAGAATAGCGCGGTGCCCGCCTGCACCAGCGTGCCGGGCTGCACGTTGCGTTTGGTGACAAACCCGTCGAACGGGGCGCGGACTTCGGTGTAAGAGAGGTTCAGGTTAGCCGTTTCCAGCTGTGCCTTTGCCTGCTCAACCTGACGCTCCCGCGCTTCAACGTTGGTTTCCTGCTGGCGGATTTGCAGCTGTACCTGCTCCGCCACTTCCAGCTGCGCCTGCGCGCTGGCAAGGCCCGCCTGGGCGCTACGCAGCTGGGCGTTCGCGGAATCAATACTTTGCTGGGTGGTCGCGCGCGGGTCGACGCCGCGCTGGCGACGGTACTCCGCCTGCGCGTTCGCCAGATCGGCCTGCGCTTTCAGCACCTGCGCTTTGGCTTCGTCACGCTGGGCGGGATACTGCACCTTTGAGAGCGCCAGCTGCGCCTGGGCCTGATGCAACTGGGCGATAGCCAGGCCAAGCTGGGCCTGAGCCTGATCGCGCTGCGCGGTGGTGTCGCGCGGATCGATGACCACCAGCAAATCGCCCTTTTTCACGCGCTGGTTATCGCGCACCCGCAGCTCGGTGACGTAGCCCGCCGCTTTGGGGGCAATCGTCACCACGTCGCCGTCGGTAAAGGCGTCGTCAGTCGTCTCCTGGTTACGGGTTAAAAGCCACCACACCAGCGCCACAACGACCATCACCACCACGACAATGCCGAGGATAATTAATGGTTTTTTGCCCGGGCGCTTACGCTCATTATTGTTTTTGTCCTGCTCGTCAGCAGGCGGGTTTTGATCTTCAGCCATAGTTCAGCAACGGTCCTGTCAGTGAGCGGCATCACACTATGCCGTTCACTAAAGCTAGGACGTTGCTATACGTTTGCCAGGAAAAACTGACAAATTGCGCACTATATGAGAAGGAATAGTCCGAAACCGATCGCCGCGGCCCAGACCAGCATAGGAATTGACCAGAGATGGAAGCGCCACCAGATACGACGGTCGTTAGCCATACGCAGGGCAATCAGGTTTGCCAGCGATCCGGGCAGCAGCCCAAACCCGCCGATGTTCACGGCCCAGGCCAGCAGGGTATCGGGCGGAACGTAGTTGAGCAGCAGAATGGTGGAAGGCACGTTGCTGATAAACTGCGACAGGCCAATCGCCGTCAGCCACAGTCCCGGCTGAGACAGCGCGCTGACCCCGTGCAGCACGTTCTGCAGCACCGGAAGCTGGATGAGGAGATGCACATCAATAAACATCGCCATAAAGACCAGCAGCAGCGTCCAGTCCACGCTGACCAGCACGCGGCGCGCCAGCACGACAAACCCTGCGGCGACGAGCAGAACGCCCGCCAGCTCAACCTTCAGCTCCAGGGCGAACAGAAAGACGATGTATAGCCCGAGGCAGCTCCACACCAGGCGCGGCTGCCACTGCGGGCCCGCCGTGCCGCTGTGGTACCGCAGTTTTTTATCCGGAAACGCAAACCAGCATACCGCCAGCAGCGACAGCATCATCACCAGCGCCAGCGGGGCCATCTGCCAGGTGAAGGCGGCGAACGACAGGCCGGACCGTCCCCAGAGCAGGATATTTTGCGGGTTGCCGATTGGCGTCAGAAGCGAGCCGGCATTGACGGCCAGCGCTTCAAAGATGATCAGCCGGCTGACCGGGATTTCGCACAGCTTACGCAGCGTAAGCGTGAGGGGCACGATGATAAACAGCGCCACGTCGTTGGTCAGAAACGTCGACAGCAGCGCGGCGGAGAACACCATAAACAGGGACAGCCTGCGTTCGGTGGCAAAGCGACGCACCATTTTACGGCCCAGCACGTCAAAATAGCCGCTCAGCTCGACCCCTTTGGTGAGCATCATCAGGCCGCTCAGGGTAATGATGGTCCGCCAGTCAATCGCGGCGGGCCAGGCGTGTGGGGCAAACGGCACAAAGAGGCTTAACCCTGCGCCAATGATGAGTAAGAGATGGAAGAAACGATCGCGTGCCAGGGCCTGCAGTCCAGGGATTTTCATTCAGCGGAGGGACCATATTTAAGGGTAAATTCGCGAAACTTCACCAGCGTCTCTTCGCTGACGTGGTGTTCCATGCCTTCCGCATCCCGGCGGGCGATCTCCGGGCTGACGCCCAGCACCAGTAAAAAATTCTCGACAAGCTGATGGCGCTCGCGGCTCTCCTGCGCGAGTTTCTCCCCTTCCGGCGTCAGAAACACGCCGCGCCAGGGGATCATTTCAATTAAGCCCACGGAGGCCAGGCGTTTTAACATTTTAGCCACAGTCGGCTGCGAAACCCCCAGTCGGGCGGCCATATCGACCTGACGCGCTTCCCCAACCTCACGAATCAGATCGGAAATGAGTTCAACATAATCATCAATCAGTTCACGCCGGTGCGCTTCACGGACCTGACGAAAACCTTCGACATGTTCTTCAACATTCACCAGCTGCGTCGTTTTTTTAATGGTTGGCTTACCTGCGCGACGGTTCATTGTACTTCCTCAGTGGGGTGACGCTTCCAGCGCCCGGTATCGAGAGCGCACATTGTAAACCATCCCTAAGCAAGCACAAAAAATTAACGAAATAGCCATAGCTATACAATATAGCCTGTGCTATATCTGTATGTAATGCAGTCACCCTTCACGGATCGAAGGGATCAAAACTCAGGAGGGCTTATGAACGAATTCAAGAGGTGCATGACCGTGTTTACCCACTCACCCTTTAAAGTGCGCTTAATGCTGTTGAACATGCTGTGCGATATGTTTAACAACAAACCGCATCAGGACGACAAACCATCCCACTAAGCGGCGTTGCGGTACGCCGCTTCATTTTTCCGTCACAAACCCGCAGTAAACTGGCTTCCAGCCGCCCTATTCCCGTTTTTTTTTACGGATTTGCAATCCCCTTCGCAAAACATCTGCTTAGCAACTGTTGATATTCTTTAGCGCTCGCACTATCTTCTTGCAGCCCTGCACAATTTGCGGCTCGCTGAAGCGGACCCTCATTCCCTCTCCACGCACTGTCAGGCAGGTTATGACCCTTGACGCCAGGGTGAGCACATGGCGTTTTCATCCATGATAGTGACCTATGAATGTAACCCTGATAGATACCGTTGTGACCCGCAGCCGGGCCTTAAGCCCGTGGACGGGGTTTTACTTTTTGCAGTCATTACTGATTAACTTTGCGCTGGGTTATCCCTTTAGTCTGCTCTACGCGGTGGCCTTCACCTGCATTCTGCACGTGCTTTGGCGCTCTGCGCCGCGCGTGCAAAAAGCGTTAATCGGGATCTGTTCGCTGGTTGCTGCGCTCTATTTCCCGTTTGGTCAGGCCTACGGCTCGCCAAACTTTAATACCCTGCTGGCGCTGCACTCGACCAATATGGAAGAGTCGACGGAGATCCTGACGATCTTCCCGTGGTACAGCTACGTGGTGGGGCTCTTTATCTTCGCGTTGGGCGTTATCGCCATCCGCCGCCAGCCGGGCGAGAAAAAATCCTGGGGTAAGATCGAACTACTCTGTCTGGTATTCAGCGTTGCCGTGGCGTTCGTCGCCCCCATCCAGAATATTCCCTGGGACGGTAAGCTAAGGCTTATTAACATCGGCTATCCGGTATTCCGCTTCGTGAAAGACGTCGTGGTGAATAATAAAGAGGTTCTCGACGAACAGGCGCGCATGGCTGAGCTTTCCAATATGAAAGACACCTGGAACGTGCTGGCCGTTAAGCCGAAATATCACACCTACGTGGTGGTGATTGGCGAAAGCGCGCGTCGCGATGCCATGGGGGCCTTCGGCGGCCACTGGGATAACACCCCGTTTGCGAGTTCGGTCAAAGGCACGCTGTTTACCGATTATGTCGCGGCCAGCGGCTCAACGCAGAAATCGCTCGGCCTGACGCTTAACCGGGTCGTCGACGGTAAACCTCAGTATCAGGATAATTTTGTCACCCTGGCAAACCGCGCCGGTTACCAGACCTGGTGGTTCTCCAATCAGGGGCAAATTGGTGAATACGATACGGCTATCGCCAGCATCGCCAAACGGGCTGACGAAGTGCAGTTCCTGAAAAACGGTGACTTTGAAGCCGACAAAAACACCAAAGATGAGGCGCTGCTGAAGATGACGGCCCAGGTCTTCGCCACCCCGCGCACCCAGCCTCAGCTGATCGTCCTGCATCTGATGGGGTCTCACCCGCAGGCCTGCGATCGGACCGGCGGCAAGTACGCGGAGTTCGTGCAGTCCAAAGAGACGTCCTGTTATCTCTACACCATGACGCAAACCGACGACCTGCTCAGCAAGCTGTACGATCAGCTACGCAACACGGGCGACAGCTTCTCAATGGTCTATTTCTCGGATCACGGGCTGGCGTTTAAGGAACGCGGCAAAGAGGTGCAGTATCTGGCGCACGATGACAAGTTCCAGCAGAATTTCCAGGTGCCGTTTATGGTGCTGTCGAGTGACGATAAAACGCATCGCGTTATTAAAGCGCGTCGTTCGGCAAATGATTTCCTGCAGTTCTTTTCGCAGTGGACGGGGATTACGGCCGAGCAGATAAAAAATGCTTACCCGTTTGTCTCTAATAAGAAAGCTCCCCCAGTTTACGTTACCAACTTTAAGTTACAGAAAGTTGACTACAACCATCTGGGTACGGATATTTTTGATATTAAGAGTAAGTAATTGCCGTCTCGTGCGGACCGATGCCAGCACAGTCGGCTCCCTCTCCCCACTGCGGGAGGGGAATAAACAAAAAAAAATCCGCCACATGGGCGGATTTTTTATTTAATCACCGAAGTGATTAGAAGCGGTAACCTACGCCCGCGATCCAGGTGCCAACGTCAACGTTGCGGATACGGCTCTGCTCATAGGAGAAGTCCAGAGCAACGTCCTGGATTGGGTTGAACTGCAGGCCTGCGCCATAGGAGAAGCCGTAGTCGCTGTTGCTTGCAGTGCGGTTCAGACCCTGGTTTTCGGTCTGCTGGAATTTACCGTAGCCAACACCTACAACACCGTAGATGCTTGCCCAGTCGTTCAGACGGTAAGCTGGACCAGCAGTGATACCGTAGTACTGACCTTTGTTGTACGCGCCGTTGTCAGTACGATCTTTCTCGGTGTAGGTGAAAGAACCGATCACGCCCAGTGGGTTGTTATCCTGCTCGTAGCGATACTTCAGGTTGAAGCCGTTAGCTTTGTTCATCACGCCCTGATAGTCGCTCTGAGCGTAACCACCAGTAACAGTAGAAGTCGCCGCTACAGCGGTACCTGCGGAAACAGCCAGTACAGCGGCCAGTGCTGAAAGACATGCAATTTTTTTCATAACCACCTCAAATGTGATCCAAGTAAGTCCGTAAGTTTTAAATATATCAAAAAAATTTGCGAAACTCTTTGTGATTCGTGATGTCTAATAAAACTTTTCCTGTAACAGAACGTTTCCAGCATCAGCTATCTCTTTCAAATCACATACAATTTTCACTACTAAATGCGCATAGTGCGCGTCTGCGCAGCGACATTCATCCAGATTATTCCTAATCTGACAGGCGATAAATCCACCAGCGCTTAACCATTTTACGGATTTCACGCGGATTTTTTTCAACAGCGCCTCAACCGTTACCGCATATTTCCTTTACACTGCAACCTTTACCTCGTTTGACATAAGCTGACAGGAGAAAGGATGCCTGGGTTATCCCGCACGTCGTCGGTCTGGTTGCCGGTCGCAGTCATACTGATTGCCATGTTGTCCATCCAAAGCGGCGCTTCGCTTGCAAAATCGCTTATCCCGCTGGTTGGCGCGCCCGGGGTGACCGCCCTGCGTATCGCGCTGGGCACGGCAATACTGGTGATTATTTTCAAACCCTGGCGTCTGCGCTTCAAAAAGGAGCAGCGTTTACCCCTGCTGTTTTATGGACTCTCCCTGGGGGCGATGAACTACCTGTTTTACCTCTCCATCCAGACGATACCGCTGGGTATTGCCGTCGCGCTGGAGTTCACCGGCCCGCTGGCGGTGGCGCTTTTCGCCTCCCGACGTCCGGTCGATTTTATCTGGGTCGTGTTAGCCGTTCTGGGGTTATGGTTCCTGCTTCCCCTGGGCCAGAGCGTCGCTGAGATTGATCTGACGGGTGCAGCCCTGGCGCTGGGAGCAGGCGCCTGCTGGGCCGTTTATATCCTCACGGGCCAGCGTGCAGGCGAAGAGCACGGTCCGGCAACGGTGGCGTTGGGTTCCCTGATTGCGGCTATCGTATTTGTGCCCATCGGCATGGCGCAGGCGACCGAATCTATCTGGCAATGGTCCGTCATGCCCATCGGACTGGCGGTCGCGATCCTCTCTACCGCACTCCCCTATTCTCTGGAGATGATTGCCCTTACGCGTTTGCCGACACGCATCTTTGGCACCCTGATGAGCATGGAGCCTGCGCTAGCCGCCATCTCCGGGATGGTATTTCTTGGCGAAACCCTGACATTAACCCAGACGCTGGCGCTCTGCTCGATTATCGCGGCATCCATGGGCTCGACGCTCACCATGCGCCCGGAACCTAAAGTTGAGAAGGTGGATATCCGCTAAGGCCATATATTCTGCATGGCCTCCACGCCATGCAGAATAAAGGCCAGAAAGACGGTCGTTATAATTTCTTACATACTTTGCCCCGTTTCAAAATATCCCTCTGAATTGACTTCCCCCAGCCTGAAATTAAGATTGATCTGTATCAACTTTAAAATTATCGATAAATATCAATGCATTAAATTCTCAACATCCTTCTCGCTATTAAACCGATAGGCACAGCCAAACCGCAGATAAAAAATCCGGTGCTATACTTAGTCCCGTAATTACCTGGGACATAAACATCAAGAGGATATGAGATTATGAGTACCGCTAAACTGGTGAAAACGAAAGCGTCTAATCTGCTTTATACCCGTAACGATGTATCGGATAGCGACAAAAAAGCGACCATTGAGTTGCTGAATCGCCAGGTGATCCAGTTCATCGATCTTTCGCTGATCACCAAACAGGCCCACTGGAATATGCGCGGTGCAAACTTTATTGCCGTTCATGAAATGCTGGATGGCTTCCGCACGGCGCTGGTTACCCACCTCGATACGATGGCTGAACGCGCCGTTCAGTTAGGCGGCGTAGCGCTGGGCACCACGCAGGTGATTAACAGCAAAACGCCACTGAAGAGTTATCCGCTGGATATCCATACCGTTCAGGACCACCTGAAAGAGCTGGCGGACCGCTACGCGATTGTGGCAAACGATGTGCGCAAAGCGATTGGCGAAGCGAAAGACGAAGATACAGCCGATATTTTCACCGCCGCGTCCCGCGACCTGGATCAGTTCCTGTGGTTTATCGAATCTAACATCGAGTAATCCATACGAATTTTCTATCAAACCCTCGCTATCCGGTGAGGGTTTTGCACATCTATGGTGCACACTTTTTGCCTGAGACCGTGCAAAAGTGAAGAAATTGTAATAATCACCTCACACAACCGTTAACGGAAGATTGTTTTTTCGTCAGAATTTACGCTAAATATCTCCCCGTCAGTTGAGCCAAACGAAGCGCACCAAAACAGTGCTCCACTTTGGTGCAATAAAAGCCCATTGCCCCGTTTATTGTGCAATGCGTGACATCATCCCCTTTGCAAAACAACAGCTTGTAAAGTTGGCACGATTTTTTCATTGTGCCACCTGTTCTCGCAGGGGATCGCCCCGTGGATATAAAAGGAAATGCTATGAAGTCTGTATTAAAAGTTTCACTGGCTGCACTTACCCTGGCTTTTGCAGTGTCCTCTCAGGCTGCCGACAAACTGGTTGTGGCGACCGACACGGCGTTCGTTCCGTTTGAATTCAAACAGGGTGATAAATACGTTGGTTTTGATGTGGATCTGTGGGCCGCAGTCGCAAAAGAGCTCAAGCTGGATTACACCCTGAAGCCAATGGACTTCAGCGGCATCATCCCGGCGCTGCAAACCAAGAACGTTGATGTGGCGCTGGCGGGCATCACCATTACCGACGAGCGTAAAAAAGCGATCGACTTCTCCGACGGTTACTACAAAAGCGGCCTGCTGGTGATGGTCAAAGCCGATAATAACGACGTAAAAAGCGTGAAAGATCTCGACGGCAAAGTGGTGGCAGTTAAGAGCGGCACCGGTTCTGTTGATTACGCGAAAGCCAATATCAAAACCAAAGACCTGCGTCAGTTCCCGAATATCGACAACGCGTATATGGAACTGGGTACCAACCGTGCCGACGCGGTTCTGCACGACACGCCTAACATCCTGTACTTCATCAAAACCGCTGGCAACGGCAAGTTCAAAGCGGTTGGCGAGTCTCTGGAAGCCCAGCAGTACGGCATCGCGTTCCCGAAAGGCAGCGACGACCTGCGCACCAAAGTGAACGGCGCGCTGAAAACGCTGAAAGAGAACGGCACCTACAACGAAATCTACAAAAAATGGTTCGGTACCGAGCCTAAATAATTTCACCTGAATTCAGGTTTGTAACGCCCGGTGGCGCTGCCGCTTACCGGGCCTACGTTTTTCGTTTTTCACCACGGTATACAGGAATACATCATGCAGTTTGACTGGAGCGCCATCTGGCCTGCCATTCCACTCTTGCTTGAAGGCGCTAAAATGACCCTTTGGATTTCGGTCCTGGGTCTGGTTGGCGGGTTGATTATCGGTCTTGTCGCCGGTTTCGCCCGCACCTACGGCGGCTGGATTGCAAACCACATCGCACTGGTTTTCATCGAAGTGATCCGCGGCACCCCCATCGTCGTGCAGGTCATGTTCATCTACTTCGCCCTGCCTATGGCGTTCACCGATCTGCGCATTGACCCGTTCAGCGCCGCCGTTGTCACCATTATGATCAACTCGGGCGCCTACATTGCGGAAATCACCCGCGGTGCGGTGCTGTCGATTCATAAAGGTTTCAGTGAAGCGGGTCTGGCGTTAGGCCTTTCACGTCGCGAAACCATCCGCCACGTTATTCTGCCGCTGGCGCTGCGTCGCATGCTGCCGCCGCTTGGCAACCAGTGGATCATCAGCATTAAAGATACGTCGCTGTTCATTGTTATCGGCGTGGCCGAGCTGACCCGTCAGGGGCAGGAGATCATTGCCGGCAACTTCCGCGCGCTGGAAATCTGGAGTGCGGTAGCCGTTGTCTATCTGATCATTACTCTGGTTCTGAGCTTCGTTCTGCGTCGTCTTGAAAGAAGGATGAAAATCCTGTGATTGAATTTAAAAACGTTTCCAAGCACTTTGGCCCAACCCAGGTGCTGCACAATATCGATCTGAACATCCAGCAGGGTGAAGTGGTGGTCATTATCGGGCCATCCGGCTCCGGTAAATCCACCCTGCTGCGCTGCATCAACAAGCTGGAAGAGATCACCAGCGGCGACCTGATCGTCGACGGCCTGAAGGTGAACGACCCGAAAGTGGACGACCGCCTGATTCGTCAGGAAGCGGGCATGGTGTTCCAGCAGTTCTACCTCTTCCCGCACCTCACGGCGCTGGAAAACGTGATGTTTGGCCCGCTGCGCGTGCGCGGTGCCAGCAAAGCGGCAGCGGAAGCGCTGGCCAAAGATCTGCTGGCGAAAGTCGGCCTGGCTGAACGCGCGCACCACTACCCTTCCGAGCTGTCCGGCGGCCAACAGCAGCGCGTGGCGATTGCCCGCGCCCTGGCGGTTAAGCCGAAAATGATGCTGTTTGATGAGCCAACGTCCGCACTCGACCCGGAGCTGCGCCACGAGGTGCTGAAGGTCATGCAGGATCTGGCGGAAGAAGGGATGACGATGGTTATCGTGACGCACGAAATCGGCTTTGCCGAAAAAGTGGCCTCCCGCCTGATCTTCATTGATAAAGGCCGCATCGCGGAAGACGGTAACCCGCAGGAGCTGATTGCCAACCCGCCTAGCCAGCGTTTGCAGGAGTTCCTGCAGCACGTCTCCTGATCGATACTTCACGCGTAAGCCGGGCATGCCCGGCTTTTTTACGCCAGATTGTTCCCAAAAATCCCCCACCTCGTCCCGACCTCTATACTTATCATTTTGTTCGACATTTTCACCGGAGGACGCCGTGCCGTGGATCCTGTTGCTGTTGATTAGCCTGTTTAGTGCGCCATCGTTCGCCGTCGCGATCCCCGGCGTGACCACCGGAACAACCGCCAGCCAGCAATGTACGCCACCACCGGAACCGGACGTTGAGCAGAAGAAAGCCGCCTACAGCGCCCTCGCCGACGTTCTTGAGAACGACACCTCCCGGCAGGAGCTGATTGGCCAGCTGCGGAAAGTGGCCGCCACGCCGCCGCAGGAGTCAGTGCCCACTCTCACCCCGCCGCAGGTGGAAGAACAAAAAACGGTGCTGGAAAACGTCACCGACGTGAGTCGCCACTATGGGGAAGCGCTCTCCTCGCGCTTTGCTCAGCTCTACCGCAACCTGATTGGCTCCCCGCATAAGCCGTTTAATCCTCAAACGTTCACCGCCGCCGCCACGCAGTTCCTGATACTGGCCGGTGCAGTATTCCTGTTCTACTGGCTGGTGCGCCTGTGCGCGTGGCCGCTGTACCGCAAAATGGGGCAATGGGGACGCAGAAAGAATCAGCAGAAAAGCAGCTGGCTGCACCTGCCGTTGATGATTGCCTCAGCGTTTATCATCGATTTACTGCTGCTGGCGCTGACGCTGTTCATAGGCCAGCTGCTGGCCGACAGGCTGAACGCGGGCAACAAAACCATCGCCTTTCAGCAATCGCTTTTCCTGAATGCCTTTGCCCTGATTGAGTTCTTCAAGGCGCTGCTGCGGCTGCTCTTTTGTCCGCGCGTCCCGGCGCTGCGTCCTTTCTCCATCCGGGATGAAACCGCGAAGTACTGGGCGCTGCGCCTGAGCGTGCTCAGCGGGCTGATTGGCTACGGCCTGCTGGTTGCGGTGCCGATCATTTCCAACCAGGTGAACGTCCAGTTTGGCGCGCTGGCAAACGTCATTATCATGCTCTGCATCACCGTCTGGTCGCTGTACCTTATCTTTCACAATAAAAAGACCATCACGGAGAGCCTGCTGCATCTGGCCGATCGCTCCCTGTCGTTCTTCAGCCTGTTTATTCGCGCGTTCGCCCTGGTGTGGCACTGGCTGGCAAGCGCTTACTTCATCGTATTGTGCTTCTTCTCGCTGTTCGACCCGGGAAATAGCCTGAAATTTATGATGGGGGCGACGTTCAAAAGCCTGGCGATTATCGGCATCGCGGCGTTTGTGTCCGGCCTGCTGTCGCGCTGGATCTCGAAAACCATCACCCTGTCGCCGCAGGTACAGCGGAATTACCCGGAGCTGCAAAAGCGGGTTAACGGCTGGATGTCGGTGTCGCTCAAGGTGGCGCGCATTCTCACCGTCTGCGTGGCGATTATGCTGCTCCTGAATGCGTGGCGCCTGTTTGATTTCTGGAACTGGCTGCACAACGGCGCGGGCGAAAAGACCGTCGATATTTTAATTCGTATCGCCCTGATCCTGTTCTTCTCTGCCGTCGGCTGGACGCTGCTGGCGAGCCTGATTGAGAACCGTCTGGTGTCGGATATTCACGGCAGGCCTCTGCCCAGCGCGCGGGCAAGAACGCTGTTAACCCTGTTCCGCAACGCGCTGGCGGTGATTATCAGCACCATCACCATCATGATCGTGCTCTCAGAAATCGGCGTGAATATCGCCCCGCTGCTGGCGGGTGCCGGTGCCCTGGGGCTGGCGATCTCCTTCGGGTCGCAAACGCTGGTGAAGGATATTATTACCGGCATCTTTATCCAGTTTGAGAACGGGATGAACACGGGCGATCTGGTGACTATCGGGCCGTTAACCGGCACCGTTGAGCGGATGTCGATTCGTTCGGTGGGCGTGCGCCAGGACACCGGGGCGTACCACATCATTCCCTGGTCTTCGATCACCACCTTCGCCAACTTTGTGCGCGGCATCGGTTCCGTGGTGGCGAACTACGATGTGGATCGTCATGAGGATGCCGATAAAGCGAAGGAGGCGCTGCGCGATGCGGTAGAAGAGCTGATGCAGATGGAGGATATTCGCGGGCTGGTGATTGGCGAGCCGTCATTTGCCGGCATCGTTGGGCTGACGAACACGGCGTTTACCCTGCGCGTGTCGTTCACCACCCAGCCGCTGAAGCAGTGGACGGTGCGCTTTGCGCTCGACAGCATGGTGAAAAAACACTTTGACCTGGCGAACGTGCGGATGCCGGTACAGACGTATCAGGTGTTGCAGCCGCCCGCTTCGCCGCTGCCGCCGCAGGAGCCGACGCTGTAGCCTGGTTGCCGGGTGGCGGCTTCGCCTTTCCCGGCCTTCAACCGGAGTGCTATTTGCGACGTTTGTTATTGTCCATAAACGTCCAGGCGATAAAGCGGCTCTGCTTCTGCCCCTGCGCCATCTCCTTTTTAACCACCTTAACGGCACCCGCTTCGGTGAGCGCACGGTAGAGCGGCGGCAGGTTATCCCCGCGGGAAACCAGCGTGGTGAACCACTTCACCTGACGGCCAAACTGTTTGCTTTCCGCAATCATGCGCAGGATAAACGCCACTTCGCCCCCGTCACACCAGAGCTCCTGCTGCTGGCCGCCGAAGTTCAGGGCAGCGTCTTCAGCCTGACCCAGGTTACGGCGCTTGCGCTCGCTGCCCGCGCGGGCCGCTGCCGCCGAATCGTGGAACGGCGGGTTGCACATTGTGGCGTCATAGCTTTCGTTTTTGTGAATAATGCCGTTGAAGATCGACTCCGCGTCCTTCTGACGACGCAGGCGAATGGCGCGGCTGAGTCCCGGGTTCGCGCTGATAATCGCCTGCGCGCTGGCAAAGGCCTCGTCAACGATTTCGCTTCCGGTAAAGCGCCACTGATACTCATGCGCGCCGATGAGCGGGTAGATCAGGTTCGCCCCGGTGCCAATATCCAGAATGGTGGCCTGCTGCGGAACGACGCCCTCATTGCCTTCGGCAAGAAGGTCGGCAAGGTGATGAACGTAGTCAGCGCGGCCCGGCACGGGTGGACAAAGAAAGCCTTCCGGAATATCCCACTGCGCCACACCGTAAAAATGTGCCAGCAGGGCTTTATTCAGCATTTTAACCGCCTGCGGGTCAGCAAAGTTGACCGAGGGTTCACCCGCCGGGGTCTCAACAATGTACTCCTGCAGCGGCGGGCAGCTCTGGCATAACGCATTCATGTCGTAGCGGCTGCGGTGGCGATTTCGCGGGTGCAATCCCGGCTTTTGGGCAGTCATGGCATTCTCCTTTAAACAGCGGCGTAAGATACCCTTTGCTGGACCCACGGTAAATCTTTCTCTGCGTCGCTCAAAAATTCACCATAAATCAACTACCTTTATGTCTATGATCCGTCAGCGAATTGTCAATTTGTATCGTTCAAAAAATAAGCAGATCATCATCAAATATTTGCGCTAAGTCACATTCGTCAGGCTTCTAAACTTAAAGGGAATCACCCGTTGTTTCCTCATGAGGATGTGATTATGAAAAAGTATCTGACCCTTGCTCTTCTCGCCGGTGCCCTGGCGAGCGCCTCTTTCTCCGCGATGGCCGTTCAGTCCCTGACTCAAAGCACGGATACCAGCCAGCTGCGCCCGGCGGGCACCGTTTCGGTAAGCCGCGCAAGCAACCTTGACGATCTCCAGGATAAGCTGGCCGAAAAAGCCCGTCAGGAAGGTGCTAAAGGCTTCGTGGTGAACTCCGCAGGTGGAGATAACCATATGTACGGCACAGCGACTATCTATAAATAACCTGTTTCCTTTCACCCTACTGCATCTGCCTGCCAGATGCAGTTTGTCTCCCCTTTCACCTTGATTGTGCATTTTTTAAACCCATATTAACGCTATGGCCTAAACCACTATCAGGAGGACGCGATGGCTTCCGGCTGGGCAAATGACGACGCGGTTAACGAACAGATCAACAGTACGATTGAAGATGCGGTCGCGCGCGCTCGCGGAGAAATTCCGCGCGGCGAAAGTTTAACGGAATGCGAAGAGTGTGGTGAGCCGATTCCGGAGGCGCGGCAAAAAGCCATCCCCGGCGTAAGGTTATGCATAGCCTGTCAGCAGGATAAAGATTCGAAAAACGCTTCACATTCAGGATATAATCGTAGAGGATCGAAAGACAGCCAGTTACGCTGACTTTCCTTTACCTAAGTTAACCGCCCGAATGCTTACCTTTACGCTCACGCTTTTTAGCGAACCGCGTGGCAAAATGTGCCATTCATCTTTCTTCTGTAAAGCGCATCAACAAGAAGTGTAAAGCCGTAATTTGAATTTATTAATAATCAATAAGTTATTTGTCATTCAATTTTCTTGATTGACCACGTCAATTCTCTTCGATTTTATCTCTCCAAAAAAAACGTGATACTTATCACATCGACGGAACATCGTCCCCTTAACAGAATAACCTGCGAGAGATTAATTATGAAAACCATCAAATATGCTGTTGCTGCTGTTGCCCTGTCCGCTCTGTCTTTTGGCGCATTCGCTGTAGAGCCTGTTTCATCTACCCAGGCGCAGGGCATGAATAAAATCGGTGTGGTGAGTGCAGAAGGCGCAACCACGCTGGACGGCCTGGAAGCCAAACTGGCTGAGAAAGCGGCTGCTGCCGGTGCAAGCGGATACACCATCACCTCCGCTAACACCAACAACAAGCTGAGCGGTACTGCGGTTATCTACAAATAATCGCCTGAACGAATGCTGTACCCTCGCCAAACCCTCTGGTGAGCTGCTCCAACCCTCATTGACCCTGTTGTTTGTTACCCTTGCTTGCCCGTCCGCCACTGGACGGGCTTTTTTTTTGCCTAAAATGCCGCCTCAACCCGTTCCATGCCAGCCTCAACCTTGTCTACTTCCCCAGTCGCCAGCAGGCAGCAGGCCATCTGCAGCTTGATGGCCAGCGGCACCGGCACGTTTCCGGCAAGGCACTGTTCAATCCACTTCGCGGTGGTGTAGGGATCTTTCGCCTCCGGCAGAATAACGCCGCTGTTCTCTTCCCCTCGTTCAAGCGCGGTACGCGTGCCCGCCGTGTCGATCAGCATTATTTGCGGGCAGCGCTGCGGATTGGCGTAGACCTCCCCTTCCGTGCCGTGCATCAGCAGCGCGTTGCCGCCAATCTCTTCAAAGAATTTCCCCACGCGCCCCACGTATTCCGGATGCGAAACGCTGGACAGGCGCAGCGCGGCGTTTTCGGCAAACGGCGTAGCCAGCTTCGCCAGCGTGTGCGCGCTGTTGCGCACGCCCATTCGCCAGCGCAGAGCGAGCTGCTTTTCCAGCGGCGGGCAGAGCGCCTTCACGGGAATATAGACCGGCTGATGGCTATCGAGCTTCGCCTGAGCCTGCCCGGCGTGGAGCGTCGGTTCGATCCCCAGCAGCTCAAAAATCGTTTCCGTCAGCACGCGGGTCGGATCTTCGCTGACTCCGTGCACCACCACCGGGAAACCCAGCTTGTGTAACAGAATAGCCAGCAGCGGCGTCAGGTTGGCCTGCTTGCGCGCGCCGTTATAGCTGGGAATGACGATCGGCATCGGCTTAGCGACCGGCGGCGTCAGGCGCAGCGTTTGCGCCTGCATCGCCTCGTAAAAGCCGCGCATCTCCGCCTCGCCTTCTCCCTTAATGCGCAGGGCGATAAGTATGCCGCCGAGTTCAAGATCGGGAACCTCACCGTTGAGCATGCGGGTGTAGAGCGCACGCGCCGTCTCATGATCCAGGTCGCGGGCATGGTTTTTTCCACGCCCTACCTCTTTGATAATTTTACGATAATCCACGGTATCTCTCCTGAAAACGTCATCTTGTTAACACTATATCCCCGATGAAGACCTGCCCGATAGCTTTTTATCCCCACCGCCAGAGCCGCCTGTTTTTCCGAAGAAAAAAATTATGCAAGCACTGATTCAATTATTTGTGATGCCTATAGAAGATTCTTATCCATCCATTCTTTGATTAAATAACGAGCGGAAATTATTGAGGACAACGGGCAAAAAACCTTAGGCACGTTTTTACCCACACACCAGGAACTATTATGAACAAGATTGCGTTAGGTCTTTTTATCGCGTCGGTGGTTGGCTGCTCGGCATCCGCGTTTGCAGCCACAGACGGTGAAGGACAGATCAACTTTACGGGCGAAATCATTGATTCCGCCTGTCAGGTTGTAAATGGTTTAAGTAACCCGTTGAACGTGACGTTAGGTAAAGTCTCGAAGACGGTCTTTACCGGTGCCGGCTCCACCAGCACCGCCACGAAGTTTGATATTGAGTTAAAAAACTGCCCGGAGACCGTTACAACGGCAGCGATTAACTTTGGCGGCACCCCGGATGCCAATAACAACAGCACCCTGGCGTTAACGCCGGACGCCGATGCCGCAACCGGCGTGGCTATTCAGCTGATCGATTCTTCTGAACAGCCCGTGAGTTTATATACCCCGTCAAAAGAGTATCCCCTGGCGTCCGGTACGGCAGTAAACGATCTGCAGTTCGCAGCGCGTTATATTCAGACCGGATCTGCCGTCACGGCTGGCCCGGCAAACTCTGTTTCAACATTCACGGTTATTTATAACTGATATTGTTCACCCGGGACTATTTCATTTTGCAAAAAAGAAATAGTCCTGCCTTATTTGAGAAAAACTATGCGTCACGGTTATTTACTCAGCACACTGTTACTGGTAGCTGCAACGGCACACGCGGGCGTGATTATTAACGGCACGCGGCTGATCTACCGGGGAGGCAAAAAGGAATCCTCTATCGGTATTTCAAACCCAGATGCAACGGATTATCTGGTGCAATCCTGGGCGGATTCTGGCGGTAAAAACCTGGCTAAAGCACCGTTTCTGATTACGCCACCGCTGTTTCGTCTTGACGCGAAGCAGGAAAACGTTCTGCGCGTCGTACGTACCGGCGGAAATATGCCTGAAGATCGCGAGTCGCTGTTCTGGCTCAATATTAAGGCCATCCCGTCTTCAAAACCGGTCGCGGGTGAGAATACCCTGCAAATCGCGATTAACACACGCATTAAGCTGATGTACCGTCCGGCCTCGATCAAGGGTAGACCCGAAGACGTGGCGGATAAGCTTGAGTGGCATCGGGAAGGCAATGACCTGGTGGTTAACAACCCCACGCCGTTTTATATGAACTTCCAGACGGTCACCCTTAACGGGCATAAGATCGATAAAGCCACCTGGGCCATGCCTAAAACCGAAACTCATTTTGCGCTGCCTGCCAATACCGGCGGCTCAACCGTGTCGTGGTCAATTATTACTGACTTCGGCAGCATCAGCAAAACGCTCTCTGCTTCCCTGCGTTAATACATTATCCAACAGCGGATCTTATGATTACGTATTCTTCAACCCCAAGAAGGCAATTGCCTTCCGTTTATCGGATGCTTACGCTGCTGACCCTATTATGCGGGTTAGCGGCCGTGGGTTTTTCGCAGCAAACGCGGGCGGATGACTATTTTAATCCGGCGCTGTTGGATGTCGATAATCCGCAGCAGGGAAAAACCGATCTCTCTATTTATGAAAAAGGCCCGGGACAGGCACCGGGTAAATATCAGGTCACGATCTTTATCAATAATAATAAAATCGATACCCGCGACGTGACCTTTACATTGCAAAAGCGGGCTAACGGGGATAATTCCCTGCAGCCCTGCTTCACCCTGGCCGATTTAAAAAGCCTGGGCATTAAAACCGACGACTACCCTCAGCTTGCCGCGAAGGGCAAATGCGCGGATTTGCAGGCCATACCGGCGGCGTCGGCGACGTTTCGCGTCAGCAACCAGCAGCTTTTGCTGAGCATTCCGCAGTCCGCCCTCGGTCAGGTCCCCCGTGGCTATATTGACCCAACGGAATTCGACGAGGGGATCACCGCCGGCATCCTGAACTACAGCGCCAGCGCCAGCCAGAGCCATGCGCGTCAGCAGGGCATGCAGGACAACAGCAGCCAGTACGTCAACCTGCGTCCGGGCCTGAACATCGGCGCGTGGCGCCTGCGCAACTACTCGACCTGGAACCGCAGCACCAGCGGTCATGACGAAGAGCAGTCCTTTAACTCCGTCTATACGTACGCCCAGCGCGACATCGTGGCGTTAAAAAGCGATCTGACCGTGGGCCAAAGCAGCTCTCCGGCAGACGTGTTTGACAGCGTCCCGTACACCGGCGCGCAGCTCAATTCCGACAGCGATATGCTGCCCGACAGCGAAAAAGGCTACGCCCCAATCATCCGCGGTACTGCCCACAGCAACGCGCTGGTGGTGGTGCGTCAGAATGGCTACGTCATTTATCAAAATACCGTTGCGCCGGGTGCGTTTGAAATCAACGATTTGTACCCCACCGGCAGCAGCGGCGATCTCCAGGTCACCGTGAAAGAGACGGACGGCAGCGAACGCCACTTTGTGGTGCCCTACGCCTCCGTTCCGGTACTGCAGCGCGAAAAGCACCTGAAGTACAGCGTCACTGCCGGGCGCTACCGCTCCTACGACAAAGACGTGGAGCAGACCCCCTTCGCCCAGGGGAGCGCTATTTATGGCCTGCCGTACGGCTTCACCGCCTACGGTGGCCTGCAGCAGAGCAGCCACTATCAGTCGCAGGCGCTGGGCACCGGTAAAAACTTTGGCGATCTGGGCGCGTTCTCCATCGACGTAACGCGCGCCAAAGCGCTGCTCAAAAAACAGCAGGCCAGCAAGGGGCAGTCCTGGCGTTTGCGCTACAGCAAAGACTTTGCCGGAACGGGCACGAACTTCTCACTGGCGGGCTATCGCTACAACAGTAAAGGGTTTTATACCCTTGAAGACACCATGGAATCCTACACCCGCGCCGATGACTGGTCAGCACCGCAGCAGCGCCGGGCGCGCACCGAGGCCACCGTGGATCAGACGCTCGGCGACGGCTGGGGTTCGTTTACGCTGAGCCTGGTCAAAGAGACCTACTGGAACCAGGGCCAGGACATGACCTCGATGAGCGTTAGCTATAACAACAGCTGGAAAGGGATCACCTACAGCATGAGCTATAGCCTGAACAAAAACACCAACAGCAGCGATGACGAAGGCGAATCGGTCAGCAACGATAACCAGTTCGCGCTGAGCGTCTCGGTTCCGCTGGATCGCTGGATGAGCAATACTTGGGCCACCTACAACATGAATGACAGTAAAGACGGCGCGACCCACACGCTGGGCCTGAACGGGACGGCGCTGGCGGAGAACAACCTTAACTGGAACGTGCAGGAAGGCTACGACTCGTCAGAGAACGGTACCTCTACCAGTCTGAACGCGGATTACAAAGCCACCTACGGCGAGGTGAGTGGCGGCTTCAGCCAGGATAAATACCAGCGGACCACCAACGTCGGCCTGCAGGGGGGCATGATCGCCCACGCTAACGGCCTCACGCTGAGCCAGCCGCTGGGTGAGACCATCGCGCTGGTGAAAGCGCCCGGCACCCACGGCACGCACATCGCCAACCAGACAGGGGTAGAAACCGACTTCCGTGGCTACACCGTGGTGCCGTTCGTCACCGCCTATCGCCACAACACGATTTCGCTGGATACCGAAACGCTTCCTGCCGAGGCTGACGTGACGCACGCCTCGCAGATCGTCACCCCAACCCGCGGCGCGGTGGTGCGGGCAAGCTTCAATACCCGCGTGGGGCGTCGCGTGCTGATGACCCTGACGCACAACGGTAAGCCGCTGCCCTTTGGCGCAACGGTCACCACCGAGGATAAGGACAGCGAATATATCGTCGGCAACGACGGCCAAACCTATCTTTCCGGAATGCCCGATCGCGGCAAGCTCTCTGTCTCATGGGGACAGGACGCCAGCGACCGCTGCGTTGCGGAATACGCGCTCACGGATGAAAAAGACAACACAGACATTACTCACGCTGCCGCGCAGTGTCAGTAATCAACCCGGCAGGTGCTTATATGCAGCTTGTAAAACAATGCTTTTTCCTACTCGTCCTGGCGACCGCATCGCTGTTTATGCCGCATGCGAAGGCAACGTGTACTTCGCCCGATTTGCCAAAAATGATTAACGTGTCATCCATCTCTGTCTCCAGCACGTTGCCTGTTGGGGCCACCATTCCCGGCACCGAGCAGACCGTTCACATTTCGGGTAATTGTTATAACCCTGCTGACTACGGCTTGCCTATCGTTGCATGCTATTACGGTTCAGGTACCGAAATACCCGGTCTTTCAGGGGTTTATGAATCGGGCATTGAAGGCGTCGGTGTTGCATTGATGAATGATAAAGGTCAGCGAATTACCGGCGCAGGAGGGGTTTACTGTAACTCAACCGCCACACCGCTGGGATATGTCTCCGATGATGTCGCTGAGTCGTTTAGTTTTGACGCCACCCTTGAGCTGGTGAAAACCAGTGATACGGTTAAATCAGGCTCGCTTTCCCAGGCTGCGTCAAAATTTGGTGTCGGCGTTTATCAACATGAAGGGATTAGCGACCCCAATACCATTTCTTACTCGGGCAACGTAAACCTCGAAAACGTCACCTGCTCCGTGCTGCCAAGAACCCTGAACGTCAACATAGGCGATTTTCCGGTGAGTGATTTCATCGCGGTCGGTACACTTTCAATGCCCGATAAGAAATTCAACATCACGGTGAACTGTAACGCCAACGTTCAGCCTGAGTTTAAGGTGACCAGCAGTAACGGCTACGTGCCCGGCTACGAAGGGGTGATTAAGCTCACGCCGGAGGACGGCGTGGCAACGGGGGTCGGCGTTCGCATGGTGATCGACAACGAGCTGGCCACGTTCGATACCTACACCCCAACCGAAAGCATGGCCTACGCCAACCAGACGCTGGATATCCCGGTCAGGCTGAACTACCTGCAGGTGGCTGATGAAGTCACTCCTGGCCCGGCAAACGCCGTCGCCACCATTACGCTGGCCTATAAGTGATGATGATGAAAAAACGTATCCTGATGCTGGCCGCGCTGGCCGCCACCCTGATGACTCAGGCCCAGGCTGACGATATTCAGCTGCAAATGACGGGTAACATTTTCGCCAATACCTGCGTCGTGGACAGCGCCAGCAAGAATTTAACCGTTGATTTGGGCCAGGCGGCCTCCAGCGATTTTCGCGACGTGGGGGATACCGGCGCCTGGAAAACCTTCAGCCTGAACGTGACGCACTGTCCACGATCCCTCGCCCTGGCAACCGCCTTCTTTTACGGCCAGCCGGACGGCGCGCACCCGACCAAGTTTGCCAGCACGGGCAGCGCGAAGGGTCTGGCGCTGGAGCTGGCGGACAGTCAGGACCATATCCTCATCGCGCCGCAGGCGAGCTTTAACGCGGTGATCGACCAAACCAACCATTCGGCCACCTTCCCGCTGGCCGCCCGCTATTACGCCACCTCTATGCCGGTGACCGCGGGCACCTTCAGCAGCGTCGTTCAGGTGACCTTCACTTACCAGTAGGACCGCGCCCCTTAGCACGGATGCTTTTTCGACGCCCGGCGGCCAGTTTTGCCGGGCGTTTTTTTACCTCCGGCACCTCCGGCTGTTCAATCGGGAAGACCGGCAGCGCGTTCAGGAGCCGCTGGCCGTAATTTTTGGTCAGCAGGCGTTTGTCGTAAATCACCACCTCTCCCCAGCAGCCGTGGCTTCGAATCAAACGCCCCACCTGCTGAATCAGGTTAAACGACGCCGCAGGCAAACTCTGCACCTCAAACGGATAGCGGTTGAGGCTTTTCAGCCACTCCCCTTCGGTGATCACCACCGGGCTGTCGATGGGCGGGAAGGCAATCTTATGGATATGCACCTGCGTCAGGTAATCGCCCTTCAAATCCAGACCTTCCGCAAATGACTGCAGCCCCACCAGCACGCTGCGCTCGCCGCTATCGATGCGCTTACGGTGGGTTTCCACCAGCCGATAGCGCGGCTGATCCCCCTGCACCAGCAGGAGTAAACGCAGATCGGTGACGTGCTCCAGGAAGCGCTGCATCGCCCGCCCGCTGGCAAACAGCACCAGCATGCCGGGGTACTTTTTATTCTCGACCTGTTCGCGGAAGTAGGCCGCCATCTCCGCAATGTGCTGCTCTTCGTTGTCGATCAGCGGCTCGTAGGTCATGCGCGGGATCACCAGCTTGCCCTGCTCACAGTGGTTGAACGGCGAGTCCAGCGCCACGAAGCGGTCGCCCGCCTTCTCTTTGAGCCCGCTCATCTCCTGCAAGCGGGAAAAGCTGTTCAGCGAGCGCAGCGTGGCGGAGGTCACCACCACGTGCGGCACGCTGCGCCAGATCAGCTTCTCCAGCTGATCGGCCACGCGGATGCCCACGCAGTGGAAAAACAGATGCACCTGTCCGTCGCGCACCTCGCGGGTGGCCCACTTGGTGACCGGCGCGCCGGACGCCTGCGCCATCGAGGCCAGCCGCCAGAGCTTGCTTTGCGCCTCAAACATGCCAAGCGCGCGGTTCATCTGCAGCAGAATGCGGTGCAGGCGCACCACGTCATGCGAGCCGGTTTTCTCGCTGAGATCGTTTAAAAACATCTCCGCCAGCCCGCGCAGCTTTTCGAGGTGCTTCGCCAGCTGCTGGCAGATCTCCATCACCTCTTCCGGCAGTTCGCCCATCGCAAAGCGGTGTTCTGCTTCCTGGGCTGCCGGAAGATAAAGATTCAGAATGTTGTTGAGCGAGGCGATCAGGCCGTAAACCTCTTCACAGTGGTCGCTCAGCCGCTCGGGCACCGCCAGCGGCGGCGTGGTTTTCGGGCGAAACTGCTCCATGCAGGTGGCGACAAGCTTGCAGAAGAGATCGAGCTGCAGGCGGAACCAGGGCGCGGTAATCTCGGCGCTCATCTCCAGCGCGTCGCGCGCCACGTCCGGCAGATGGTGGCCTTCATCAAGCACCAGCAGCAGGTTTTTGGGCTCCGGCAGCACCGCTTCGCTCTCGAGCGCGGCCATCACCAGCGCGTGGTTAGCGACCACCACTTCCGCCTCCTGAATCTCACGCCGGGCGACAAAGAACGGGCACTCGCGGTAGTAGTGGCAGTTGCGGTTCAGGCAGCTGGCTTTGTCGGTGCTGAGCCTGCGCCACAGATCGTCGTTAATCGCCAGACTGGTGTGATCCCGCAGGCCGTCCCACTTATAGCCGTCAAGTTCGGCTTTGAGTTTTGCACACTGCTCCTGCTCGGCCTTATTGTTCGGCGTCAGCTCGTCGTCCAGAAACGCGAGCAGATCCTGCTGATTCGGCTCGCTGCTGGCAAGCGCCGCCAGGTTGCGCGGACAGACGTAGCGCCCGCGCCCGAAGGCAGCCGTAAACCGCAGATCGGGGATGATTTTGCGCAGCAGCGGTAAATCTTTGCTGAAGATCTGATCCTGCAGCGCCACGTTGGCGGTGCTGACCACCAGCGTTTTGTCCTCTTCCCGCGCAATGGCGATGCCGGGAATAAGATACGACAAGGTTTTCCCGACGCCGGTTGGGGCTTCAATCGCCAGATGTCGCCCGTCGTCCCCGGCGAGCGTTTTTGCCACGTCGGCAATCATCTGCCGCTGGGGCGCTCGGGGGATAAAGTCGGGGATCTGCTGTTGTAGCGCCTTATACCATGCGCCAATTTGCGCCTTGAGCGCAGCGGTTAAAGCCATCGGAAAACCTGAAATACTGTATAAACAGCCACTATTGTGGCACTTTCTGTTCGCTGCCGCAAAAAGAAAAGCCCGGCTTTACGACCGGGCTTCCAGATTACTGCGGGTTAGCAGGCTTGCGCGGGCGGCGTCGGCGCTGCCCTTCTCCTGCCGGCTTGCCTTCGCCGCTGCGCCACGGGTTTTCACCGGACGGTTTGCCGTCGTTGCTACGACGCGGCGGTTTGCCCGCTGGCTTCGGCGCGCCGCCTTCGGCACGACGCGGCTGCTGACCGCGACCGCCGCCGCCCTGACCGCGACCGCCACCCTGACGACCGTTCTGAATCGGCTCGGCCTTGATGGACGGATCCACTTCATAGCCCGGGGTTTCGATGCGCGGGATCTCTTTCTTCAGCAGGCGTTCGATGTCGCGCAGCAGCTTGTGTTCATCCACGCAGACCAGAGAGAGCGCCTCACCGGTTGCAGCCGCGCGGCCGGTACGGCCAATACGGTGCACGTAGTCTTCCGGCACGTTTGGCAGCTCGTAGTTCACCACGTGCGGCAGCTCTTCAATGTCCAGACCACGGGCGGCAATGTCGGTTGCCACCAGCACGCGAATGTCGCCGGACTTGAAGTCCGCCAGCGCACGGGTACGCGCGCCCTGGCTCTTGTTACCGTGAATGGCGGCGCTGCGGATGCCGTCTTTATTCAGCTGTTCCGCCAGGTGATTCGCGCCGTGCTTGGTGCGGGTGAAGACCAGCACCTGCTGCCAGTTACCCTGGCCGATCATCTGGGAGAGCAGTTCCCGCTTGCGCTTTTTATCCACAAAGTGAACGTGCTGCGTCACCTGCTCGGAGGCGGTGTTGCGGCGCGCCACTTCCACTTCCAGCGGGTTATGCAGCAGCTTTTCCGCCAGCGCCTTGATCTCGTCGGAGAAGGTCGCGGAGAAGAGCAGGTTCTGACGACGCGCGGGCAGCTTAGCCAGCACGCGACGAATGTCGTGGATGAAGCCCATGTCCAGCATGCGGTCGGCTTCGTCCAGCACCAGAATTTCGATGCTATCGAGCTTCACCGCGTTCTGGTGTTCGAGATCCAGCAGACGACCCGGCGTTGCCACCAGCACGTCCACGCCGCCGCGCAGCTTCATCATCTGCGGGTTGATGCTGACGCCGCCGAAAACGACCAGCGAGCGAATGTTGAGATAGCGGCTGTAGTCACGCACGTTCTCGCCAATCTGCGCCGCCAGCTCGCGGGTTGGGGTCAGGATCAGGGCACGAACCGGACGACGCCCTTTGGCGTGCGGCTGGTTTTTTACCAGCAGCTCTAACAGCGGCAGCGTAAAGCCCGCGGTTTTACCGGTACCGGTCTGGGCGCTGGCCATCAGGTCACGGCCCTGAAGAACGGCAGGAATAGCCTGCTGCTGGATTGGGGTTGGCTCAACGTAGCCCTGCTCTGCGATCGCGCGCAGAATTTCCGGGTTCAGGCCAAGGGAATCAAAAGACATAAAAACTCCGAACCGCCCCGACCGTCACAGGTGTAGTTTTCAGGGAGATATAACGAATAGGGGAGGACAAAAACCACAATGTCGCGAAGGGGCGGAGTGTAGCAGCTTTTGTGACGTGGCGCATAAAATATCCCTCAGCGTTTCCTCGACGTTAGCGTGAATCAGGCATAATCTTAATCAATCGATTGATTAATTTTTACTGCTGCCATGAATACGACACCCACAACAAGCAAAGGTGAACAGGCCAAAAATCAGCTTATCGCCGCCGCGCTGGCGCAGTTTGGCGAGTACGGGCTGCATGCGACCACGCGCGATATTGCCGCGCTGGCCGGGCAGAACATTGCGACGATTACTTACTATTTTGGCTCAAAAGAGGATTTATATCTCGCCTGCGCCGACTGGATCGCCGATTTTATCGGTACGCAGTTTCAGCCGCACGTTGAGGAAGCCACCGCGCTGCTCGGCGAGCCGTCGCCCGATCGCGCCGCCGTTCGCGAGCTTATTCTCACTGCCTGCCACAATATGATTCGCCTGCTGACGCACGACGATACGCTCAACCTGAGCAAGTTTATCTCCCGGGAGCAGCTCTCCCCCACTGCCGCCTATCAGCGGGTACACGATCGGGTGATTGCCCCGATGCATACCCACCTGACCCGGCTGATCGCCGCCTATACCGGGCGCAATGCCAACGATACCGAGACCATTTTGCATACCCACGCCCTGCTGGGTGAGATCCTTGCCTTCCGTCTGGGCCGGGAAACCATCCTGTTACGCACCGGCTGGACACAATTTGATGAGGATAAAGCCGCGCAGATTGGCCAGGTCATCGCCTGTCATCTCGATCTGATCCTGCAAGGCTTAACGCAAAGGAGCCTGAAGTCATGAAAAAACCTGTCGCCATCATTCTGGTGGTTGTTGTTTTGCTTGCCGCGGGCGTCGGTGGATGGCTGTGGTATCAGAGCCATCAGGATAAAGGCCTGACGCTGTACGGTAACGTGGATATTCGCACGGTGAACATGAGCTTCCGCGTCGGCGGACGTCTCGCCTCGCTGAGCGTTGACGAAGGCGATGCCATTAAAACCGGGCAGACGCTGGGCGTGCTGGATAAAGCGCCCTACGAGAACGCCCTCATGCAGGCCAAAGCGGGCGTCTCCGTCGCCCAGGCGCAGTACGATCTGATGCTGGCCGGCTATCGCGACGAAGAGATCGCCCAGGCCGCGGCGGCCGTTAAGCAGGCGCAGGCGGCCTACGACTACGCGCAGAACTTCTACGCGCGCCAGCAGGGGCTGTGGAAAAGCCGCACCATCTCCGCTAACGATCTGGAGAATGCGCGCTCGTCCCGCGACCAGGCGCAGGCGACGCTGAAGTCCGCGCAGGATAAATTAAGCCAGTACCACACCGGTAACCGCCCGCAGGACATTGCCCAGGCCAAAGCCAGCCTTGAACAGGCTCAGGCGCAGCTGGCCCAGGCGCAGCTGGATCTGCACGACACCACCTTAATCGCGCCGTCTGACGGCACGCTGATGACCCGCGCCGTGGAGCCGGGCAGCATGCTCAGCGCGGGCAGCACCGTCTTAACGCTCTCCCTGACCCGCCCGGTCTGGGTGCGCGCCTACATTGACGAGCCGAATCTCGGCCAGATGCAGCCGGGCCGCGAGCTGCTGCTCTATACCGACGGTCGCCCGGACAAGCCGTATCACGGCAAGGTGGGCTTCGTCTCCCCTACCGCCGAATTCACGCCGAAAACCGTTGAAACGCCGGACCTGCGTACCGACCTCGTGTATCGCCTGCGCATCATCGTCACCGATGCGGACGACGCCCTGCGTCAGGGCATGCCCGTCACCGTAAAAGTGAACAACGGGGAACGACATGAATGACGCGGTTATTCAGCTCAGCAATCTGGTTAAACGCTTTAAGGGGATGGACAAACCGGCGGTCGCGCCGCTGAACTGCACCATCCAGAAAGGCTATGTCACCGGGCTGGTCGGCCCGGACGGGGCGGGCAAAACCACGCTGATGCGAATGCTGGCCGGTCTGCTGAAGCCGGATGAAGGCTCGGCCAGCGTGCTGGGCCTTGACCCGATCAAAGATGACGGCGCGCTCCACGCCATGCTCGGGTACATGCCGCAGAAGTTTGGCCTGTATGAAGACCTGACGGTGATGGAAAACCTGAACCTGTACGCCGACCTGCGCAGCGTCACCGGCGAAACGCGACAAAACACCTTCGCCCGGCTGCTGGAGTTTACCTCCCTCGGCCCGTTCACCGACCGGCTGGCGGGCAAGCTTTCCGGCGGGATGAAGCAGAAGCTGGGGCTGGCCTGCACGCTGGTGGGCGAGCCGAAGGTGCTGCTGCTGGACGAGCCCGGCGTGGGCGTGGACCCGATTTCCCGCCGCGAGCTGTGGCAGATGGTGCACGAGCTGGCGGGCGACGGGATGCTGATCCTCTGGAGCACCTCCTACCTCGACGAAGCCGAACAGTGCCGGGACGTGCTGCTGATGAACGAGGGCGAACTGCTTTATCAGGGCGAGCCGACGACGCTGACCCAGAGCATGGCCGGGCGCAGCTTCCTGCTGCACAGCCCGCAGGAGTCCAACCGCAGGCTGCTGCAGCGGGTGCTCAGGCTGCCGCAGGTCAGCGACGGGATGATTCAGGGCCGCTCGGTGCGGGCGATCCTCAAAAAAGAGGCCAACGTCGACGATATTCGCCGCGCGCCCGGCATGCCTGAGATCGAAGTGGAAGAGACAACGCCGCGCTTTGAGGACGCCTTTATCGACCTGCTGGGCGGCGCGGGGACGTCGGAGTCTCCTCTCGGCGCCATTCTGCACACGGTGGAGGGCACGCCGGGGGAAACGGTGATTGAAGCGAAATCCCTCACCAAAAAATTCGGCGATTTCGCCGCCACCGATAACGTCAACTTCGCGGTAAAACGCGGCGAGATTTTTGGCCTGCTCGGGCCGAACGGCGCGGGGAAATCGACCACCTTTAAGATGATGTGCGGCCTGCTGGTGCCGACGTCCGGCAAGGCGCTGGTGCTGGATATGGACCTTAAGGTCAGCTCCGGCAAGGCGCGTCAGCATCTGGGCTATATGGCGCAGAAATTCTCGCTGTATGGCAACCTGACCGTCGAGCAGAATCTGCGCTTTTTCTCCGGGGTATACGGCCTGCGCGGGCGCGCCCAGAGCGAGAAAATCCGCCGCATGAGCGACGCCTTCGGGTTAACCAACATTGCCTCCCACGCCACCGACGAACTGCCCCTCGGCTTTAAGCAGCGCCTCGCGCTGGCCTGCTCGCTGATGCACGAGCCGGATATTCTGTTTCTCGATGAGCCGACCTCCGGCGTTGATCCCCTCACCCGCCGCGAGTTCTGGCTGCACATCAACAGCATGGTGGAAAAAGGGGTGACCGTGATGGTGACCACCCACTTCATGGACGAGGCGGAGTACTGCGACCGCATCGGGCTGGTCTATCGCGGCAAGCTGATTGCCCACGGCACGCCGGACGACCTGAAAAACCAGGCCGCCGACGATGAGGTCCCGGACCCGACCATGGAGCAGGCGTTTATCACCCTCATCCACGACTGGGATAAGGAGAATACCCATGCGCAGTAACGCCATTTCCTGGCGCCGGGTGCGGGCGCTATGCATTAAAGAGACGCGGCAGATCGTGCGTGACCCCAGCAGCTGGCTGATTGCGGTGGTGATCCCCCTGCTGCTGCTGTTTATCTTCGGCTACGGCATTAACCTGGACTCCAGCAGGCTGCGGGTCGGGATTTTGCTGGAGCAGCAGAGCGAAGAGGCGCTGAGCTTCACCCACGCCATGACCGGCTCGCCCTACATTGATGCCACCATCAGCGACAGCCGCCAGGAACTGATCCAGAAGATGCAGGCCGGGAAAATTCGCGGCCTGATCGTTATTCCGGTGGATTTTGCCGCCAACATGGCGCGGGCGAACACCGATGCGCCGATCCAGGTGATCACCGACGGCAGCGAGCCGAACACCGCGAACTTCGTGCAGGGCTACGCGGAGGGGATCTGGCAGCTCTGGCAGATGCAGCGCGCGGAAGATCGGGGGGAAGAATTTAAGCCGCTGATTGACGTGCAGACGCGCTACTGGTTCAACCCCGCCGCCATCAGCCAGCACTTTATTATTCCGGGCGCGGTGACGATTATCATGACGGTCATTGGCGCGATCCTGACCTCGCTGGTGATCGCCCGCGAGTGGGAGCGCGGCACCATGGAGGCGCTGCTTTCAACCGAAGTGACGCGGGTCGAGCTGCTGCTGTGCAAGCTGATACCCTACTACTTCCTCGGCATGCTGGCGATGCTGCTCTGCATGCTGGTCGCCGTCTTTATCCTCGGCGTGCCGTACCGCGGCTCGCTGGTGGTGCTGTTCTTTATCACCAGCCTGTTTTTACTCAGCACGCTGGGGATGGGGCTGCTCATCTCCACCATCACCCGCAACCAGTTTAACGCCGCCCAGGTGGCGCTCAACGCCGCCTTTTTGCCGTCGATTATGCTGTCCGGGTTTATTTTCCAGATAGACAGTATGCCTGCCGTCATCCGCGCCGTGACCTACATCATTCCGGCGCGCTACTTCGTGAGCACGCTGCAAAGCCTGTTCCTCGCGGGGAATATTCCGGTGGTGCTGATTATCAACACGCTGTTTTTAATGGCGTCAGCGGTGATGTTTATCGGATTGACGTGGTTGAAAACCAGACGGCGTCTGGATTAAGGAGCGAACATGTTTCACCGACTATGGACGTTAATACGCAAAGAGCTGCAGTCCCTGCTGCGCGAGCCGCAAACCCGCGCCATTCTGGTATTGCCGGTGCTGATCCAGGTTTTGCTGTTCCCGTTTGCCGCAACGCTTGAGGTGACCAACGCCACCATTGCCATTTACAACGAGGACAACGGCAGGCATTCCGTCGAGCTGACGCAGCGTTTTGCCCGGGCAAAAGCCTTTACCCACATCCTGCTGCTGAAAAGCCCGCAGGAAATCCAGCCGACCATCGATACGCAAAAAGCCCTGCTGCTGGTGCGCTTCCCGGCGGATTTTTCCCGCAATCTGGACACCTTCCAGACCGCGCCGATGCAGCTGATCCTCGACGGGCGCAACTCCAACAGCGCCCAGATCGCGGCCAACTATCTGCAGCAGGTGGTGAAGGATTACCAGCAGGAGCTGATGGACGGTAAACCGAAGCCCAACAACAGCGAGCTGGTGGTGCGCAACTGGTACAACCCGAATCTGGACTACAAGTGGTTCGTGGTGCCGTCGCTGATCGCCATGATCACCACCATAGGGGTGATGATCGTCACCTCCCTCTCCGTCGCCCGCGAGCGCGAACAGGGCACGCTGGATCAGCTGCTGGTCTCCCCGCTCGCCACCTGGCAAATTTTCGTCGGCAAAGCGGTGCCGGCGCTGATCGTTGCGACCTTCCAGGCCACCATCGTGCTGGGGGTGGGAATTTGGGCCTACCAGATCCCGTTTGCCGGTTCGCTGGCGCTGTTTTACTTCACGATGGTGATTTACGGGCTGTCGCTGGTGGGGTTTGGGCTGTTAATTTCGGCGCTCTGCTCAACGCAGCAGCAGGCGTTTATCGGGGTATTCGTCTTTATGATGCCCGCGATTTTGCTCTCCGGGTACGTTTCCCCCGTCGAGAACATGCCGGTGTGGCTCCAGGATCTGACGTGGATAAACCCGATTCGCCACTTTACGGACATCACCAAGCAGATCTATCTGAAGGATGCGAGTCTGGATATTGTCTGGGGAAGTTTGTGGCCGCTACTGGTCATCGCGGCCACGACGGGCTCAGTGGCGTACGCGATGTTTAGACGCAACATCGCGTAGCTTTTTCTCTTTGGTCAGCAACGAGACGACCGCAGGCCCTGCGAGGATAGCCAGACCCGCCAGGGCCAGCAGCAGGTTGTTTTGCAGCACGCGTGACAGCAGCCACAGCACGATCATCGCCGCACCAAAATACCAGGTGGTGGTGAGCTCTTCGAGCACGTCACCCACCTCGCGCCAGCGCGCTTCATGGTGGCGCTGTAAGAACAGCATCGACAGCACGGTGACGCCATAAAGGACGCATAGCCCCAGGCCAACACGCACCAGCGTGCCGCTCATCCAGCCCATCACCAGCACGGCCACGACCATTAAATGCAACATTATCTGCCAGCAACTTAACCCCGTTGCGACACGAACACGTTGTTGCCACTTCATGGCTTCTCTCCTGAAGGATTTTTCTCTGCTTAATCAGACTACCGCACTTTACGGAAAATTCCGTAACGCCGCATCTTTTTGTGACGCCGACTACACTTTATTTTCATTGGGATAGTCACTCAGGAAGGGGCTTATGACTCAAAAAATGCAGCATTTCTCGCTTAAGGTGCTGACGATAAACATTCATAAAGGCTTCACGGCATTTAACCGCCGCTTCATTTTACCGGAGCTGCGCGACGCGGTACGCACCGTCAGCGCCGATATTGTCTGCCTGCAGGAGGTGATGGGCGCACACGAAGTCCATCCGCTCCACTTTGAGAACTGGCCCGACACGCCGCACTATGAATTTCTGGCCGACACCATGTGGAGCGATTACGCCTACGGCCGCAACGCGGTCTATCCGGAAGGCCACCACGGCAACGCGGTGCTGTCCCGCTACCCTATTGAATATTATGAAAACCGCGACGTTTCCGTCGGAGAAAGCGAAAAGCGCGGCCTGCTTTACTGCCGCATTACCCCGCCCGACCTTGAGCAGCCCATCCATGTCGGCTGTGTTCACCTTGGCCTGCGCGAGGCCCATCGTCAGGCGCAGCTGAATATGCTGGCCGACTGGGCCAACGCGCTTCCCGAAGGTGAACCGGTAGTGGTGGCGGGCGATTTCAACGACTGGCGGCAGCGGGCAAACCATCGGCTGAAGGTGCAGGCCGGGCTGGAGGAGATTTTTACTCGCGCCAACGGCAGGCCTGCGCGCACCTTTCCGGTCCGTTTCCCGCTGCTCCGGCTTGACCGCATCTACGTGAAAAATGCCCACGCCAGCAGCCCGACCGCCCTGGCGCTCCTCAACTGGCGACATCTTTCCGACCATGCCCCGCTCAGCGCGGAGATCCACCTATGAAATGTTCCTGGCAGGAAGGCAACCGGATCTCGCTGCTGGTCAACGGCGATGAGTATTACCCGGCCGTCTTTAAGGCGATTGATAACGCTAAGCAGAGAGTGATCCTCGAAACCTTTATCTGGTTCGAAGATAACGTCGGCAAACAGCTGCACGGCGTGCTGCTGCGCGCCGCCCGACGCGGCATCAAAATTGAAGTGCTGCTGGATGGCTACGGCTCGCCGGACCTCAGCGACGGTTTCGTCAATGAACTGACCGCTGCGGGCGTGGTGTTCCGCTACTACGATCCCGGTCCGCGCCTGTTCGGCATGCGGACCAACCTTTTCCGCCGGATGCACCGCAAAATTGTGGTGGTGGATGAGACGGTGGCGTTTGTCGGCGGCATTAACTACTCCGCCGAGCACATGTCCGACTACGGCCCGGAAGCGAAGCAGGATTACGCCATTCGCATTGAGGGCCCGGTAGTGCAGGACATCGTATTATTCGAACTGGAGAACCTGCCGGGGAAAGAGGCCGTTCGCCGCTGGTGGAAACGCCGCCATCGCCCGGAGGAGAACCGCAAGCCCGGCGAAGCGCAGGCCCTTTTCGTCTGGCGCGACAACGGCGAGCACCGGGACGATATTGAACGCCATTACCTGAAGATGCTCGCCAACGCGAAGCGCGAGGTGATCATTGCTAACGCCTACTTTTTCCCGGGCTATCGCCTGCTGCACGCCATGCGCAGCGCGGCCCGGCGCGGGGTACGGGTGAAGCTGATTGTGCAGGGCGAGCCGGATATGCCGATCGTCAAAGTCGGCGCTCGGCTGCTGTATAACTACCTGGTCAAAGGTGGCGTTCAGATCTACGAATATCGCCGCCGACCGCTGCACGGCAAAGTGGCGCTGATGGACGATCACTGGGCCACCGTCGGATCCAGCAACCTGGATCCGCTGAGCCTGTCGCTCAATCTTGAAGCCAACCTGATCATTCACGATCGCCAGTTTAACCAGACCCTGCGGGACAACCTGCAGGCGCTGATCGTTAACGACTGCGTGCGCGTGGATGAGTCTATGGTGCCGAAACGCACCTGGTGGAACCTGGGCATCAGCGTAGTGGTGTTCCACTTCCTGCGCCATTTCCCGGCGATGGTCGGCTGGCTGCCGGCGCATACGCCGAAGCTGGCGCAGGTCGACCCGCCGGTACAGCCCGAAATGGAAACCCAGGACCGCGTTGAGGCGGAAGACGGAGGCAAACCCTGATGTCGAAATCACATCCGCGCTGGCGGCTTGCGAAAAAAGTTCTTACCTGGGTGTTCTTTATTGCGGTCGCCGTTCTGCTGGTGGTTTACGCCCAAAAAGTTGACTGGGAAGAGGTGTGGGAGGTCATCCGCAACTACAACCGGATGGTGCTGCTGGGCGCGGTAGGGCTGGTTATCGTGAGTTATCTGATGTACGGCTGCTACGACCTGCTGGGCCGGGCATACTGCGGCCACAAGCTGGCTAAACGCCAGGTGATGCTGGTGTCGTTTATTTGCTACGCCTTCAACCTGACGCTGAGTACCTGGGTCGGGGGGATTGGCATGCGCTATCGCCTCTACTCGCGTCTCGGGCTGCCGGGCGGGACCATAACACGCATTTTTTCCCTGAGCATCACCACGAACTGGCTGGGCTATATTCTGCTCGGCGGGGTGATTTTCACCATCGGCGTAGTCCAGCTGCCCGCGCACTGGTACATCGATGAGGCCACGCTGCGCATCCTGGGCATCGTGCTGCTGCTGATCATCGCCGCGTATCTGTGGGCCTGCGCCTTCGCTAAGCGCCGTCACATGACCATAAAAGGGCAAAAGCTGGTGCTGCCGTCGTGGAAGTTCGCGATGCTGCAGATGGCGGTATCCAGCGCTAACTGGATGGCGATGGGGGCCATCATCTGGCTGCTGATTGGCGAGGACGTGAATTACTTCTTCGTGCTGGGCGTGCTGCTGGTGAGCAGTATTGCGGGCGTCATTGTGCATATTCCTGCGGGGATCGGCGTGCTGGAGGCGGTATTTATTGCCCTTCTGGCCGGGGAGCATGTCTCTCAGGGAACGATTATCGCCGCCCTGCTGGCGTACCGCATGCTCTATTACTTCCTGCCGCTGGCGCTGGCAACGGTTTGTTATCTGGTGCTGGAGAGTCGGGCGAAAAAGCTGAGAGCGAAGAACGAGAAGGCGTTAGCGAAATGAAAGCCCCCTCACCCCAGCCCTCTCCCCTAAGGGGCGAGGGAGCAAAGACTGCACCGAGCAGTCCCCTCTCCCCTATGGGGAGAGGGTTAGGGTGAGGGGAATACAACCTTAACGACGGTTGCCGAAAATCCGCAGCAGCATCAGGAACAGGTTGATGAAGTCCAGGTAGAGCGTCAGCGCGCCCAGAATCGAGTATTTGCGCAGGTTCGAACTGTCGCGCACGTCGATCTGCTCGCCGATGTTTTTCAGCTTCTGCGTGTCATACGCCGTCAGCCCAACGAAGACCACCACCCCGATGTAGGTAATGGCCCACATCAGCGCGTCGCTCTTCAGCCACAGGTTCACCAGCGACGCCAGCACAATCCCAATCAGCCCCATAAACAGCATGCTGCCAAAGCCGCTCAGGTCACGTTTGGTGGTGTAGCCGTAGAGGCTCATCGCGCCAAACATTCCGCCGGTCACCACAAACGTGCTGGCGATGGAGGAGTAGGTGTAGACGATGAAAATACTGGAAAGCGTCAGCCCCGTTAGCGCCGAATAGAGCATAAACAGCGTGGTCGCCATCCCCGCGCTGAGCTTATGCACCAGACCGGAGAGCACGAACACCAGCCCCAGCTGGGCGATAATCAGCCCAAAGAAGGTGATTTTGCTGGAGAAGATAAACATCATCAGTTCAGGCGTGTTCGCCGCATACCACGCGATAAACGCGGTAAGCAGCAGGCCGACCGTCATCCAGCCGTACACCTGAGCCATATACGTCTGCAGGCCGCTACGGGTCTGCTGTACTATTGAATCGGAACGCGGAAATCGGTCCATGATTCACTCCTGATTAAGATTAAGTAGACACACACCTTAAGATTAACACATCCACGTCAACCGACTACCAACGGCTGGCGGCTTGTTTATCGCTGTCGCGGGATTCGACCCAGCGATCGCCTTCCGGCGTCGCTTCGCGTTTCCAGAACGGGGCTTTGGTTTTGAGGTAATCCATAATGAACTCCCCCGCCGCGAACGCGCTGCCGCGGTGCGCGCTGGTCACCCCGACAAAGACAATCTCTTCGCCTGGCCACATCTCGCCGATGCGGTGGATCACGGTGACGCGCCCGAGCGGCCAGCGGCCTCGCGCTTCCGCCACAATCTCCGCCAGCGATTTCTCGGTCATACCCGGATAATGCTCCAGCGTCAGCGCCTTCACGCTGTCGCCGAGGTTGTGGTTGCGCACCTTGCCGGTGAAGGTGACGACCGCGCCGTCTTCATCGCGTTCCGCCAGCCAGCTGTATTCTGTCCCCACGTTAAAACGCGCGGGACTCACCAGAATTCGGGTTTCAGCCATCTCAGCCCCCCGTGACCGGCGGGAAGAAGGCCACTTCATCCCCTGCGGCCAGCGGATGGCTGAATTCCACCAGCGTCTGGTTAACGGCGGCAAGCAGTTTGCCTTCGTCCAGCGCCAGCGCCCAGCGGTCGCCCTGCGCCGCCAGATGCGCGCGCAGGGCAGCAACGTTTTCAAAAGAGCCCTCCAGCGTCAGGCTGTCGGTATTCACCAGCTCGCGCACCTGGGCAAAAAAGAGCACCTTAATCATGGCTGTCCACCTTAAAATCAGCGGATTTGCCGCCGCTTTTAGCCAGCAGGCGCACCGGGCCAATCACCATATCTTTCTGCACCGCTTTGCACATGTCGTAGATGGTCAGCGCGGCAACGGAGGCCGCCGTCAGCGCCTCCATCTCCACCCCGGTTTTGCCGGTTAAGCGGCAGAGTGACTCAATCCGCACGCGGTTGTGCTCCGGCTGCGCCTGCAGGTTTACTTCCACCTTGCTCAGCATCAGCGGATGGCACAGCGGGATTAAGTCCCAGGTGCGCTTGGCGGCCTGAATGCCCGCGATGCGCGCGGTGGCAAAGACGTCGCCCTTGTGGTGACTGCCGTCGATAATCATCGCCAGCGTTTCCGGCTGCATGGTAACGAACGCTTCCGCGCGCGCCTCGCGCACCGTCTCGGCTTTGGCAGAGACGTCCACCATATGCGCTTCGCCAGCGGCGTTAATGTGGGTCAGTTGTGACATAGCTTATTTCTTTAAATGAGGATGAAAATTACACGGACGGGTACGGGCATCCAGCTGCGGGGCGATGATGTTTTCCCACGCGGTGCGGCAGGCTTTTGTCGAGCCCGGCATGGCGAAAATCAGGGTTTTGTTAGCCACGCCGGCAACGGCGCGCGACTGCAGCGTGGAGGTGCCGATCTCCTCAAAGGAGAGCATGCGGAACACTTCGCCGAAGCCTTCCACCTCGCGGTCAAACAGCGGGATCAGCGCTTCAGGCGCCTGATCGCCTGCGGTAAAACCGGTGCCGCCGGTGATCAATACCACCTGCACGTCATCGCTGGCGATCCACTGAGAGACCTGCGCGCGAATGGCGTAGCGGTTCTCCTTCACGATGGCTTTATCGACGATGTGATGCCCCGCGTCATGGGCCGCCTCGCGCAGCCAGTGGCCGGACGTATCATCCTCTTCGCCACGGCGGTCGGAAACGGTAAGGATAGCAATGCGTGTCGGGATAAATTCTGCGCTGACCTGACTCATCTTCTGATTCCTTCTTAAGCCTGATTACCCGCCGATGTAGGACAGGTTCTGAGTAATGCCGGTATTGCCCTGATGCAGGAAGTGGGTCTGTTTTTTGTGCGTCAGCGCTTCAGAAATGCGTGCTTCAAGCGCGGCCTGCTGCGCATCGTTTTCAAGCAGATCGCGAAGGTCTACGCCGCCGTCGCCGAACAGGCAAAGGTGGAGTTTACCCACGGAGGAGACGCGCAGGCGGTTGCAGCTGGCGCAGAAGTCTTTCTCATAGGGCATGATAAGCCCGATCTCGCCTTCGTAATCAGGATGGCAGAAGACCTGCGCCGGGCCGTCGCTGCGCTGGCGGATCTGGTGGATCCAGCCGCGCCTGAGCAGCGCGTCGCGCAGCACCATGCCGGAGATGTGATGCCGACGGAAGAGCTCGCTGCCCTCGCCGGTTTCCATCAGCTCGATAAAGCGCAGCTGAATGGGACGGGATTTGATCCACGCCAGGAATGTATCAAGCTGATGATGGTTCACATCACGCATCAGCACCGTGTTGACCTTAACTTTTTCGAAGCCCACCGTGAACGCGGCGTCGATGCCGTCCATGACCTGCTGAAATTTATCCTGGCCGGTAATGGCGTGGAACTGACGGGCGTCGAGGCTATCGACGCTGACGTTAATCGCCGTCAGCCCCGCATCGCGCCAGTTCGCCACGTCACGCGCCATGCGGTAACCGTTGGTGGTCACCGCAATCTGGCGGATGCGCTCGTTTTCACGCACGGCGGCAATGATGTCGGGGAAATCGCGGCGCAGAGTGGGTTCACCGCCGGTCAGACGCACTTTTTCGGTGCCGAGCTCAGAGAAGGCGCGCGTAACGCGGCGCACTTCATCGACGGAGAGAAAGCCGTTATTGGTAACGCTGCCCGGTTTGTAACCGTCGGGCAGGCAGTAGGTGCAACGGAAGTTGCACACATCGGTAATCGACAGACGCAAGTAGTAAAACTTACGCGCGAAAGCATCAGTAAGTTGTGAAGCCATGTACACCTTTCCAGATACGGGAGGCACAGTCATTTCTTTCTGTACCCTGGTGGCACATTTGCCACGGCCAGAGCGCCATATCTTTCGACACAGGCACAAGGGCTAGAGTGTATGTTTTCAATGTTGAAAACGTGGTTAGAGCGATAGTAGCGCGGAAATTCTGACTGCGCCATTATCGCTTTGCGCTATATAATCATCTATATAGCGATTCAATCCTGCATTTTCGCTACAGAATACCTAAAAATCGTATTTTCACATTGATATACGTCATTTTGCATCGGGTAAGGCATCGTCTTTTAGGGGTAGTTAGGTTACTGTTACGCGATCGAACGTGATAAGGAATACGTATGCGCAATCGCACTTTTGCGGATCTTGACCGAGTGGTCGCTCTTGGCGGAGGGCACGGCTTAGGCCGGGTGATGTCCTCGTTGTCTTCACTCGGCTCAAGGCTGACGGGGATAGTGACCACCACCGATAACGGCGGCTCAACCGGGCGAATTCGTCGTGCCGAAGGCGGTATTGCCTGGGGAGATATGCGCAACTGTCTAAACCAGTTAATTACCGAACCAAGCGTCGCCTCAGCGATGTTTGAGTACCGTTTTGGCGGTAATGGCGAACTTTCCGGGCATAACCTTGGAAATCTCATGTTAAAGGCGCTGGATCACCTGAGCGTAAGGCCCCTGGAAGCGATCAACCTTATCCGTAATTTGCTCAAAGTGGACGCATTCCTGATCCCCATGTCTGAACAACCGGTTGACCTGATGGCAATCGACGCTGAAGGGCATGAAGTGTACGGCGAGGTGAATATTGACCAGCTCCTCGTGCCGCCAACGGAGCTCATGACCTATCCGGCCGTGCCCGCCACGCGAGAAGCGGTGGAGGCCATTGGGGAAGCGGATCTTATCCTGATCGGTCCGGGCAGTTTCTATACCAGCCTGATGCCCATACTGCTGGTGAAAGAGCTGGCGCAGGCGCTGCGCCGCACCCCTGCCCCGATGGTTTATATCGGCAATTTAGGCCGTGAGCTGAGCCCGGCGGCGGCGAGCCTGTCGCTGGCAGACAAACTGAGTCTGATGGAGCAGTACGTCGGCAAGAAAATCATTGACGGTGTAGTCGTGGGCCCGAAAGTAGATGTGTCAGGGATTGGCGATCGTCTGGTGGTGCAGGAGCCGCTGGAGGCCTCAGACATCAAGTATCGCCACGACCGTCACCTGCTGCGCGAGGCGCTGGAGAAAGCGATTCAGGCGCTGGGCTAGGTTCGTTTTGTGCGGCCTGTTGCCCTTGTATGTTTAAAGTCACTTCAGTTACCCGTCAACAGACGGGTAAACTGTCACTGAGTTTGACCTGATGCCACAGCCCGTTAGCCCTCTGGGTTTCCAAGCCCGCGGGTGAGCTCATGGCGTGGCATCAGTTTTCCTGTTAACCCGAACAGCTGCCTGGGCGGCCTGTGCCAGCCCGTATATTACAAGGCCGGGAGACTCGAACATGACTGAACATACCAACGTTGGCATCGATATCGCCAAAGAGACCTTTGATGTATTTATCAGTCCTGACGGGATTTTTCTTCATCTGGATAATACCCCTCAGGGCCATCAGCTACTCCTCGACGCCCTTTCATCCCGTACCGTTACACGCATCGTGATGGAAGCCACGGGGCGCTACCACAACCTGCTTGCTGCCACGCTTGAACTTGCCGGGCTGCCTGTCGCCGTCGTTAATCCTGCTCAGGTCAAACACTTCGCCCGCGCTCTCGGGACGCTGTTCAAGACAGACCCGAACGATGCCCGCATCATCTGCGAGTTTGGCCGCAGGATGACACCGGATATCAGACCCGCTCCGGACGAACAGACGCAGCGTCTCGCCATGATGGTATCCCGCCGCCGCCAGTTGGTGGACAACAGAACCATGGAGCAGAACCGCTACGGCTCCTGCACTGATGAGCTTATCCGGATGGGTATCAAACGGCATATTGACTGGCTTAACGCAGAGATAAAGGACACGGATGACGACATCGACCAGCAGATAAAAGTGATGCCGCTATGGCAGGAGAAAGTGAAGCTGCTGGAAGAAGTCAAGGGTATAGGACGGACAACGCTGGCGGTTCTGCTGTCGATGCTGCCGGAGCTGGGACAACTTAACAGACGTAAAATCAGCGCACTGGTAGGCGTGTGTCCTTATGCCCATGACAGCGGAAAGATGAAAGGAAAACGATGTATCTGGGGAGGACGAAGTGCGGTGCGTGCAGCGCTGTACATGGCGGCAATGTCAGCGGTGCGTTATAACCCAACCATACAGGCTTTTTTTGAGAAACTGAGAAGCAAGGGAAAAGCCTTTAAAGTGGCGATGACAGCCTGCGTCAGAAAGCTGGTAACAATCCTGAATGCGATGGTGCGGGACAATAAAAAATGGGCGGCAGCTTAGTCGTCAGCTGTTGACTTTAAACACAGCTGCTCACCCCGGCCCTCTCCCACAGGGAGAGGGAGAAAAAACATCACCGACTCACGATGCCGCAATAAACAAATCCCGCAGCTGATGAAGCTGGTCGCGGATCTGCGCCGCCTCTTCGAACTCCAGGTTCTGCGCGTGCTGCATCATCTGCCCTTCCAGCTCGTGAATTTTCTGCTGCAGCGCCTTCGGCGTCAGTACGACGGTATCTTCTTCCACCACGGAACGCGCCTTGCCGCGGCCTTTCGTTTTGGTTTTGGCAATGTTCTGACCGAGCGCCAGAATATCCACCACCTTCTTGTTCAGCCCCTGCGGGGTAATGCCGTGCTCTTCGTTGTAGCGCTGCTGTTTCTCGCGGCGGCGCTCCGTTTCGCCGATCGCTTTCGCCATCGACGGGGTGATTTTGTCACCGTACAGAATCGCTTTGCCGTTGACGTTACGCGCCGCGCGGCCAATGGTCTGGATAAGGGAGCGTTCAGAACGCAGGAAGCCCTCTTTATCCGCATCCAGAATCGCCACCAGCGAGACTTCCGGCATATCCAGGCCTTCTCGCAGCAGGTTGATCCCCACCAGCACGTCAAACTCGCCCAGACGCAGGTCGCGGATAATCTCCATGCGCTCCACGGTGTCGATATCCGAGTGCAGATAGCGCACCTTCTCACCGTGTTCTTCAAGATACTCGGTCAGGTCTTCCGCCATGCGCTTGGTGAGCGTCGTCACCAGCACGCGCTCGTTGATGGCGGAACGGGCCCGGATCTCAGAGAGCAGATCGTCCACCTGCGTGGCCACCGGGCGCACCTCGATAATCGGGTCCAGCAGCCCGGTCGGACGGACTACCTGGTCGATCACCTCATCGCCCGATTTCTCCAGCTCGTAGTTGCCCGGGGTGGCCGACACGTAGATGGTCTGCGGCGCCAGCGCCTCAAACTCTTCAAACTTCATCGGACGGTTATCCAGCGCTGACGGCAGGCGGAATCCGTACTCCACCAGCGTCTCTTTACGCGCCCGGTCGCCCCGGTACATCCCGCCGATCTGCGGGATCGTGACGTGGGATTCATCGATCACCAGCAAACCGTCTGCCGGAAGGTAATCAAACAGCGTCGGCGGCGGCTCGCCCGGCCCGCGCCCGGAGAGGAAGCGCGAGTAGTTTTCGATGCCGGAGCAGTAGCCCAGCTCGTTCATCATCTCAAGGTCGAACTGCGTGCGCTGGCTGAGGCGCTGCTCTTCCAGCAGCTTATTGTTCGCCAGCAGCACCTTACGGCGCTCGGCCAGCTCCACTTTGATCTCTTCCATTGCCTGCACGATACGCTCGCGCGGCGTCACGTAGTGCGTTTTCGGGTAGATGGTGAAGCGCTGGATCACCGACTCAACGTGTCCGGTCAGCGGGTCGAAGAGCGACAGGCGCTCGACCTCTTCGTCAAACAGCTCGACGCGCAGCGCCATATCGTCCGATTCCGCCGGGAAGATGTCGATCACTTCACCGCGCACGCGGAAGGTGCCGCGCTGGAAGGCCTGATCGTTACGGGTGTACTGCAGCTCGGCCAGTCGACGCAAAATCGCACGCTGGTCGATGATCATCCCCTGCGTCAGGTGCAGCATCATCTTGAGATAGAGATCCGGATCGCCCAGACCGTAGATCGCCGAAACCGACGCGACCACAACCACATCACGACGCTCCAGAAGCGCCTTGGTGGCCGACAGTCGCATCTGCTCGATGTGTTCGTTCACCGAGGCATCTTTCTCGATAAAGGTGTCAGAGCTCGGTACGTACGCTTCAGGCTGGTAGTAATCGTAGTAAGAGACGAAGTACTCCACGGCGTTTTCCGGGAAGAACTCTTTCATCTCACCGTAGAGCTGCGCGGCCAGGGTTTTATTCGGCGCCAGCACCATCGTTGGGCGCTGGAGATCCGCAATCACGTTGGCGATGGTGAACGTTTTACCCGAGCCGGTTACCCCCAGCAGCGTCTGGTGCGCCAGCCCGTCTTCCAGCCCCTCTTCGAGACGACGGATCGCCTCAGGCTGATCGCCAGAAGGACGGAAAGCAGAATTCAATTTGAACGGTTTACTCATGGGCGACAACCTGATGACGTTATAAGCGGCAGGTGAGTAATTTTACTCGTTGTTGCCAGGAATGCCAGTAAAAAACACTGGATGAAAAACCAGTAGCATGTCAGGATATTTAGCGTAGCGCCTGAATGATTAGCGCGATAGCGGCCAAAATTTGGACTGTGACAATATAAAACACCAGTCAGGTCAGGTTATCCCCAGAACTTTTTCTTTTTTAACATTTGTCAAGCCAGGTAATGATAGTTTTGTGGCAACGGGTGACGCTTTCATGACGGGAATTGCTTTTATCTAAGCAATTAAATATTAAACGATATTTTCAAAAGCCGCGTTTCGCGTCAATTTGGTTGAAAGCCGCGTCTTCTCTCGCTTATCGCGTGTTTTCTAACTCTAATGCACATGGTTATCCACAGGAATAGTGGATAACTGCTTCCAGCCCGTGCGGAGTGGCGCTCGGCAAATTCCCGGGTTTTCCCACGAGACGGCAGGAAAAAATTTTTATAGCTCTTTTTTGCTGATTAACAGTTGCCTCATTCATAACCAACCAATGCGATCTTGCTCACATTTCCATCAACTCTCCCGCTGCACCACAACCCGACACCGCCAGCACCGTCAATGTGCACTCCCGGCTTTTTTTAAGCCCTTCTCCGGTGACCTATTCCTAAAAAAGCCGTTTTTTAAGCACATTTCGGTTTCTGGCAGGGGTTTTGCAGACTCAAACCCGAGCCTCACCTACACACATTTTTAAGGAGAGAAAGATGTTGAGTCTGCGTGCTGTGAATCAGTTTTACGGAAGCCAACATACGCTATGGAACGTGAATGTGGACTTTCCGCAAGGGATGTGTACGGGCGTCGTTGGCCTGCCGGGGATGGGGAAAACCACCCTCATGAACTGCATTGCCGGGAGAGTGCCCGTCGAAAGCGGCAGCATCATCTGGCACGAGGCGGGGGCCCCGCCGCGCGATTTGCTCAACCTGCCGCCAGAACCGCGTTCAGGGCCGGGGATAGGCTATGTCCCGCAGGACAGGCGGATCTTCTCCCAGCTGACGATTGAGGAGAATCTGCATATCGCCATGCGGGCGATGGGGAAACCCAACCCGGAAGCGAAAAGTGACGTTTACGACCTGTTTCCGACGCTCTACGCGCTGCGACAGACCCGCGCTAACGCGCTCTCTCCGGACGACCAGTATCAGCTGGCGCTGGCCAATGCGCTGGTCAACCGTCCGCACCTGCTGATCCTCGATGAGCCCCTGCACGGCGCAGGATACAGCTTCGCCCAGAAGCTGGGGCAGCTGCTGGTGCGCTTAAACCGGGAGTTGGGTATGACGGTGCTGTTAGCGGAGCAGCAGCTGTCGTTTATCCGCCGGGTGGCGGACCGTTTCTGCCTGCTCTATCGCGGGCGTAACGTGGCGCAGGGCCACGTTAACGAGCTGGATGACGAGCTTATCGCTCACTGGATGTCGCGGGAAGCAAGGCGCTGAGATCGAGATAACGCCCGGTGTCGGCCTTTTCCACGCCGCCAGCCAGCCAGGGGATCTCCCCGAGGCACGGTGCGGGCAGGACGCGCCCGAGCGTCGCCAGATATTCCTGGTGTCGTTTACCCGGCGCAACCACGTCGTTGGCTATCCAGCCCGCCAGACGCAGCCCGGCCTGCCGTACGGCCTGCGCGGTCAGCATGGCGTGGTTAATACAGCCCAGCTTAACGCCGACCACCAGAATGACCGGAAGCCGCTCGGCCTGCACCCAGTCAGCAAACGTCTGCGTGTCCGAAAGGGGCGTAAACCAGCCGCCTGCCCCCTCCACCAGCACCCAGTCGGCCCGGCTTTCCAGCGCCCGTAATCCGGCAGACAGCACGGCGAAATCAATCGGACGTTCCTCGTCGGCGCTGATAATGTGCGGCGAGGTCGGCTCGGCAAAGGTGTACGGATTCACCGCTGAATAGGCAAGCTCAAGGGTACTGTTGCGCTGGAGCGCCAGGGCGTCGGTGTTGCGTAGCCCCTCCGCCGTCATCTCGCTGCCGGAAGCGACCGGCTTGTATCCGGCGGTGTTTTTTCCGAGCCGTCGTGCCGCCTGCAGCAGCGCCGAGCTGGCAACCGTTTTGCCCACTTCCGTATCCGTGCCGGTGACAAAATAACGTTCAGTCACGTTCGATAATCCCATGAAAAAGTTGATAAGAGAGCGGGAAATGCCCCCGCTGCTGCGGCCAGGCCAGCTCCAGGCGCTGTAGCTGTCCCCGGGTCAGCGGCTTTTTCTCCCGCCCGGCGTGCAGGTGCGTGGCGCCGATGCCCTTCAACGAGCGCATGGCGCTAAGCGCATCGCCAAAATTGAGGGTGATGGTCTGCACCGTGCTGCGGTAGCGCCAGCCTGCCAGCGCCTGCGTCACCTGCTCGTGCGATAAAAAACGGTTAGCATGCGGCTGTTCGTCCACCGCTTTCCACGCCTGATTCAGCTCCGGCAGCGAACTTTCCAGCAGGGTGGTAAAGGCCACCTTCCCGCCCGGCCGCGCCACGCGATACAGCTCGCGTAAGGCCTGCGGCAGGCTGCTGCACCACTGCACCGCCAGATGACTCCAGACCAGATCGAACTGCGCATCCCCCAGCGGGATCGCCTCGATATCGGCCAGCAGATAGCGATCTGCTGCCTGCCCCTGACGCGCCACGTCAAGCATCCGGTCCGAGAGATCGATAGCCGTCACCCGGCTCCCCGTCCCGCGCCAGTAGCGGCTATTGCTGCCTGGACCACAGCCGGCGTCGAGCACCTGCGCAAAGCGGTTCTCGCCAAGCGCGGCCAGAAGCCCCTCCGCGCTCTGGCGCTGCAGGTCGTCGTGCTGCGAATAGCTCCGGGCGGCCCGACCAAAGGCCGCCGCGACGGCCTGCTTATTCACCGGCATCATGGAGCGCCTCCAACAGAATCTGGATATCGCGCGCTTCATGCGCCGCCGTCAGGGTTAAGCGCAGCCGCGCCGTGCCCGGTGGGACGGTGGGCGGGCGGATGGCGGTCACCCACATGCCGCGCTGGCGCAGCGCCTGTGCCAGGGCCAGCGCGCGGCCGTTTTCGCCGACAATCACCGGCTGGATGGCGCTTTGCGAATCGGGGCTGCGGAAGGGTAATTCCGCTAATCCCTTGCGGAAGCGGGCGATATGCTCTGCCAGACGCTGGCGACGTTCATCCCCTTCCGCGCTGCGGATCACCGCCAGGGACGCAGAGAGCGCCATCGCCTGCGCCGGGGGCATGCTGGTGCTGTAGATCAGGTGTCGGGCAAACTGCAGGAGGTAGTCGGCGACGGACTCGCTGCACAGCACGGCGGCGCCGCTGGCGCCAAAGCCCTTGCCGAAGGTGACGATCAGCAGCTCCGGCTTCACGTTTTGCTGATGCGCGCTGCCGCGACCTTCGTCGCCCATGACGCCAATGCCGTGGGCATCGTCCACCAGCAGCCAGGCGTTTTGCCGCTTAGCGGCCTCGTGCAGCGCGGCAAGCGGCGCGCTGTCGCCGTCCATGCTGAACACCCCTTCCGTGACCGCCAGCTGTTGGCCGTCGCAGGGTTTATCCAGCAGCGCAGCGAGCTGTCCCGCATCGTTATGGGCAAAGCGGCGCAGCTGGGCGGGGCTCAAATTTGCCGCCTCCAGCAGCGAGGCGTGGCTGAGTCTGTCGGCGACAATGCGATCGTCCTTCCCCATCAGGGCCGTGATGACCGCCTGGTTGGCGGCAAAGCCGGAGATAAAGAGCAGCGCGCGCGGGTAGCCGAGCCAGTCGGCAAGCGCCTCTTCCAGCGCCTGATGCGCCGTGGTGTAGCCGCTGACGTGTCCCGAGCCGCCGCTGCCCACGCCAAACCGCTCCGCGCCCTGCTGCCAGGCGCGGACGATGGCCGGATGCTGGCTCAGCCCGAGGTAATCGTTGCTGGAAAAATTGCAAAACTGCCGCCCCTCGCGGGTAAGAAAACGGCCCGCGCCGTTTTCCACCACCCTGCGGACGCGAAACGCCTCTGCCGCCCGGCGTTCGTCCAGCGCGGTATTAATTCGTGCCTGCCAGGTCATACGGCTGCCGCGTTGTAGAACTGGTCGGTGTCGGCGTTAAAAATCTGCTGCTCCAGCTGCTGCTGTTGCTCGTTATTGCCCGTCAGCACCTCGGTCTGATGCGGGTTCAGCCCCAGCTTGCGGAACAGCTGAACGTCTTTGTCCTCTTCCGGGTTCGGCGTGGTCAGCAGCTTGCAGCCGTAGAAGATCGAGTTGGCCCCGGCCATAAAGCACATCGCCTGGGTTTGCTCGTTCATCTGCTCACGACCGGCAGAGAGCCGCACGAAAGAGGTCGGCATCATGATGCGCGCCACCGCGATGGTGCGGATAAAATCAAACGCATCCACGTCGTCGTTATCCGCCAGCGGCGTGCCTTTGACCTTCACCAGCATGTTGATCGGCACGCTTTCCGGCGGGGTCGGCAGGTTCGCCAGCTGCAGCAGCAGGCCCGCGCGGTCTTTCACCGTTTCGCCTAAGCCCACGATGCCGCCGGAGCAGACCTTGATCCCCGCGTCACGCACTTTATCCAGCGTGTCCAGACGCTCCTGGTAGGTACGCGTGGTGATGATGTTGCCGTAAAACTCCGGCGAGGTGTCGAGGTTGTGGTTGTAGTAGTCCAGACCCGCCGCGGAGAGGCGCTGCGCCTGCTCGTCGTTCAGCGTGCCGAGCGTCATACAGGCTTCGAGGCCCATCTCCTTCACGCCCTTGACCATCTGCTCCAGATACGGCATGTCGCGATCGTGCGGGTTCTTCCACGCCGCGCCCATGCAGAAGCGGGTTGAGCCCGCGTTTTTCGCCTTGCGCGCGGAGTCGAGCACCTGCTCGACTTCCATCAGGCGCTCGGATTCGAGACCGGTTTTGTAGCGCGCGCTCTGCGGGCAGTATTTGCAGTCTTCCGGGCAGGCGCCGGTCTTGATTGACAGCAGCGTGCTGACCTGAACATGGCGGGGATCGAAGTGCTGACGATGCACCTGTTGGGCTTCGAACATCAGCTCAAGGAAAGGTTTGTTGAATAATTCAGTAACTTGCGACATCGTCCAGCGTGCGTGGTGAGCCATCGGGCTTCTCCAAAGGGTTTTGTTAATTTTCGGTTCGGTTTATACTCGTAAACCTAAAACTTTTCAAAATGGTTTACAAGTCGATTATGACCCAGGACGATCTCGCCTTCGACAAGCATCATATCTGGCACCCTTACACCTCCACGACCCGCCCCCTTCCCGTCTACCCGGTGGCCTCCGCCCACGGCTGCGAGCTGCACCTCGCCAGCGGCGAGCGGCTGGTTGACGGGATGTCTTCCTGGTGGGCGGCGATTCACGGGTACAACCACCCGCGTCTGAACGCGGCGATGAAGGCGCAGATTGACCAGATGTCGCACGTGATGTTTGGCGGGATCACCCATCAGCCCGCGGTGGATCTCTGCCGCCGTCTGGTGGCAATGACGCCTGACTCGCTGGAGTGCGTATTCCTGGCCGACTCCGGCTCCGTGGCGGTGGAAGTGGCGATGAAGATGGCGCTGCAGTACTGGCATGCGAAGGGCGAAGCGCGCCAGCGGTTCCTCACCTTCCGCAACGGCTATCACGGGGATACCTTCGGGGCGATGTCGGTGTGCGATCCGGACAACTCCATGCACAGCCTGTGGAAGGGCTACCTGCCGGAAAACCTGTTTGCTCCGGCCCCGCAGAGCCGCTTCGACGGCGAGTGGAACGAGATGGACATGGTCGGCTTCGCGCGGCTGATGGCGGCGCATCGTCACGAGATTGCTGCCGTCATTCTTGAACCGATCGTGCAGGGCGCGGGCGGCATGCGGATGTACCACCCGGAATGGCTGAGGCGCATCCGCAAGATGTGCGACCGCGAGGGCATTCTGCTGATTGCCGACGAGATCGCCACCGGATTTGGCCGCACCGGGAAGCTGTTTGCCTGCGAACATGCGGGCATTGCGCCGGATATTCTGTGTCTGGGCAAAGCGCTGACCGGCGGCACCATGACGCTCTCGGCCACCCTCACCACCCGCCACGTTGCCGACACCATCAGCGACGGCGAGGCGGGCTGCTTTATGCACGGCCCGACGTTTATGGGCAACCCACTGGCCTGCGCCGTCGCCAGCGAAAGCCTTGCCATTCTGGAAAGCGGCGAATGGCAGACGCAGGTGGCGGCGATTGAAGCGCAGCTGAAAGCGGAGCTGTGCGCCGCCTCGGGGGCGAACTTCGTCGCGGACGTGCGCGTGCTGGGGGCCATCGGGGTGATTGAAACCACCCATCCGGTAAACATGGCGGTGCTGCAGCGCTTCTTCGTGGACCACGGCGTCTGGGTGCGGCCTTTCGGCAAGCTTATCTACCTGATGCCCCCGTACAGCATTGCGCCGGCGCAGCTGCGTAAATTAACCGATGCGGTTGTAACAGCCGTTAACATTCCCGCGCATTTCGTGATTTAACCCGATGCATTACACTTGCTGAACGAGCGATCAACGAGGGTAAACCGTATGAAAATCATCAGTAAAGATCTGCGCGACGGTGAAAAGCTGCCGGAACGCCACGTATTCAACGGCATGGGGTATCAGGGGGACAATATCTCTCCACACCTGGCGTGGGACGAGGTTCCGGCAGGCACCAAAAGCTTTGTCGTGACCTGCTACGACCCGGATGCGCCAACCGGCTCCGGCTGGTGGCACTGGATCGTGGCGAACCTGCCCGCCGACACGCGCGTGCTGCCGCAGGGTTCCGGTTCAGGTCTGGTTGCCCTTCCTGAAGGCGCTATTCAGACGCGCACTGACTTTGGTAAAGCGGGCTACGGCGGCGCGGCGCCGCCAAAAGGGGAAACCCACCGCTATATCTTCACGGTGCACGCGCTGGACGTGGAGCAGATTGAGGTCGATGAAGGCGCGAGCGGCGCGATGGTGGGGTTTAACGTGCATTTCCATACGCTGGGTAGCGCGTCGATTACGGCGATGTATTCGTAAAAAAAGCCGGGTGGCGGCTACGCCTTACCCGGCCTACATTTTGCACCCGTAGGCCCGGTAAGCGCAGCGCCACCGGGCACGAATCACAGCACCGAAGGTAACAGCCCTACCAGCCGCCCTTCTTCCAGAAGCTGCATCGCCTTATCAATGTCCGGCGCAAAGAAGCGGTCATCATCGTAATGCGATATGTGCTCGCGCAGCACCTGACGCGCCTGTTCCAGCAGCGGGCTGGATTTTAGCCCTTCACGCAGATCGATGCCCTGACTCGCCGCCAGCCACTCTACCGCCAGCACGCCGCGGGTGTTTGACGCCATCTCCCACAGGCGGCGCCCGGCAGCCGGTGCCATCGAAACGTGATCTTCCTGATTCGCCGAGGTCGGCAGGCTGTCCACGCTGTGCGGATGCGACAGCGCCTTGTTCTCGCTTGCCAGCGCTGCGGCCGTCACTTGGGCAATCATAAAGCCCGAGTTGACCCCGCCGTTGCGCACCAGGAACGGTGGCAGCTGCGACATGTGTTTATCCATCATCAGCGCGATCCGACGCTCGGACAACGCGCCGACTTCGGCAATCGCCAGGGCGATATTATCCGCCGCCATCGCCACCGGTTCGGCGTGGAAGTTGCCCCCGGAGACCACCTCGTTTTCCTCGGCGAAGACCAGCGGGTTATCGGACACCGCGTTGGCCTCCACCAGCAGCACCTCAGCCGCCTGGCGCAGCTGCGTCAGGCACGCGCCCATCACCTGCGGCTGGCAGCGCAGGGAATACGGATCCTGCACCTTCTCGCAGTTGTGGTGCGAATCCGCGATTTCACTCGTATCGGTAAGCACGTGACGGTACATCGCGGCGGCATCAATCTGCCCGCGCTGGCCGCGCACCTCGTGGATGCGGGCATCGAACGGACGACGCGAGCCCAGCACCGCTTCGGTAGTCAGCGCACCGCACACCACCGCCGAGGCAAACAGATCTTCCGCCTCAAACAGGCCGCGCAGGGCGAAGGCGGTCGACGCCTGGGTGCCGTTCAGCAGCGCCAGCCCCTCTTTCGCCGCCAGGGTGATCGGGGCTAAACCGGCTTTTTTCACCGCCTCTTTGGCAGGAAGCCATTCGCCCCGCCAGCGCGCTTTGCCTTCACCCAGCAGCAGCAGCGACATGTGCGCCAGCGGCGCGAGATCGCCGGAAGCACCGACGGAGCCCTTCGCCGGGATCCACGGATAGACCTCCGCATTGACCAGCGCCATCAGCGCCTGGATTACGTTCAGGCGAATGCCGGAAAAACCGCGCGCCAGGCTGTTGATTTTGAGCACCATCATCAGACGGACAATCTCGTCGTCCAGCGGCTGGCCGACGCCCGCCGCGTGCGACAGCACCAGCGAACGCTGCAGGTTTTCCAGATCGTGCGTGGCGATGCGGGTCTGCGCCAGCAGGCCAAAGCCGGTGTTAATCCCGTAGGCGGTACGCCCTTCGGCCACGATGGCTTCAACGCAGGCGACGCTGTCGTTAATGGCGGCGTGGGCGCTTTCATCCAGCGAAAGGGTGACCGGCTGACGCCAGACGCTACGCAGCTGTTTCAGCGTCAGCGAGCCGGGAGTGAGTGTTAACGCGTTCATTCATGCTTTCCTTGTGTGGCAGGGATCATCGGCAGGTTAAGCCCCTGCTCTTTGGCACAGTCAATGGCAATCTCGTAGCCCGCGTCCGCGTGACGCATCACGCCGGTGGCCGGGTCGTTGTGCAGCACGCGAGCGATACGCGCGGCGGCTTCATCCGTTCCGTCACAGACGATGACCATCCCGGAATGCTGGGAGAAGCCCATCCCCACGCCGCCGCCGTGGTGCAGCGACACCCAGGTCGCACCGCTGGCGGTATTCAGCAGGGCGTTCAGCAATGGCCAGTCGGAGACCGCATCCGAGCCGTCGCGCATGGCTTCGGTTTCACGGTTCGGGCTGGCAACGGAGCCGGAGTCCAGGTGGTCGCGGCCAATGACGATTGGTGCGGAGACTTCGCCGCTGCGCACCATTTCGTTGAAGGCCAGCCCCAGCTTTTGCCGCCACTCCAGGCCAACCCAGCAGATACGCGCCGGCAGGCCCTGGAAGTTTATGCGCTCGCGGGCCATGTCCAGCCAGCGGTGGAGATGTTCGTCATCGGCGACGATCTCCTTCACTTTAGCGTCGGTTTTGTAGATATCCTCCGGATTGCCGGACAGGGCAACCCAGCGGAACGGGCCGATACCGCGGCAGAACAGCGGGCGAATGTAGGCAGGCACGAAGCCCGGGAAGTCGAAGGCGTTATCAACGCCCATCTCTTTCGCCATCTGGCGGATGTTGTTTCCGTAATCGAAGGTCGGAATGCCCATCTGGCTAAAGGCCAGCATCGCGGAGACGTGTTCAGCCATCGAACGTTTCGCGGCGAGCACCGTACCTTCCGGATCGGTTTCCGCTTTCTGCTGGTAGGCGTCCCACGTCCAGCCTTTTGGCAGATAGCCGTGCAGCGGGTCATGGGCGCTGGTCTGGTCGGTGACCAGGTCCGGACGCACGCCGCGGGCGACGAGTTCAGGCAGAATATCCGCCGCGTTGCCGCACAGGGCGATCGACACGGCTTTGCCTTCCGAGGTGTATTTTTTGATGCGCGCCAGCGCATCGTCGAGGCTATCAGCCTGCTCATCGACGTAGCGGGTACGCAGGCGGAAATCAATGCGGCTCTGCTGGCATTCAATGTTCAGCGAGCAGGCACCGGCGAGCGTGGCGGCCAGCGGCTGCGCGCCGCCCATGCCGCCGAGACCGGCGGTCAATACCCAGCGACCTTTGAGCGAGCCGCTGTAGTGCTGGCGACCGGCCTCCACGAAGGTCTCGTAGGTGCCCTGCACAATCCCCTGGCTGCCGATGTAGATCCAGCTCCCGGCGGTCATCTGGCCATACATCGCCAGCCCTTTCGCGTCGAGTTCGTTGAAGTGTTCCCAGGTGGCCCAGTGCGGCACGAGGTTAGAGTTGGCGATCAGTACGCGCGGCGCGTTTTTGTGCGTTTTGAACACGCCAACCGGCTTGCCGGACTGCACCAGCAGGGTTTCGTCGTGTTCGAGTTCGGTCAGGGATTTTACAATTGCGTCATAGCATTCCCAGTTGCGCGCGGCGCGGCCAATGCCGCCGTAGACCACCAGCTCGTGGGGGTTTTCCGCCACCTCAGGATCGAGGTTGTTCATCAACATGCGCAGCGGGGCTTCGGTGAGCCAGCTTTTGGCGGTAAGCGTGGTGCCGCGCGCGGCGCGGACGTCCTGCTGGCGGTATTTACCTGACGACATTGTGTGCTCCTCATACGGGACAGTGATGCATTTAGATATACTTGTATAGACAAGCACACACAAGGTCGGATTTAACAAAAAAGATACAATTTTGTTATATTGCGTTAGCGATCACGCTTATAAAACTTATGACATGAAGTGGCCCTGCAGCCGGTAGCGATTCCCCGGGAAAAGCAGCCGGGCATGGGACACAATGTGCGACGAGGACCAGGTTCGACGGCGGATCAGCAGGCACGGATCGTGTTCCTTAATGCGCAGCCTTTCGCACTCCTGCGGCGTGGCGCGCACGGCCTCCACGATGTGCTCCCCTTCCGTCAGCGGTGCGACGAGCGAGAGATAGGCATGCGGCGTGGTCTGGGTGTAATCCTGGCTGAGATAGTCCGGGATCCGTTCTGCATTGACGCAGCGATCTTCAATCTGTACCGGAACGTCGTTCTCAAAGTGCACCATCACCGAGTGGAAGATGCGGCTGCCTTCTTTAACATTCAGCTCTGCGGCCTGCTCGGCGCTGGCCTGGGTCTCTTCAAGCACCAGCACCTCGCAGCGGTGCTGATGATTTCGCGAGTGTATCTCATCGGCAATACTGCGGATTTCAAACAGCGCCGACTGCCCTTTCGGCTCCGCCACGAACGTCCCCACCCCCTGCAGGCGCACCAGGAGACCTTCATCGGTCAGCTCGCGCAGCGCCCGGTTGATGGTCATCCGGCTAAAGCCAAACTGCGCCACCAGCTCGACCTCCGACGGAATGCGGTCGTGCGGCCGCCAGACGCCGGTGGCGATTTTTTCGCTGATCGCCTGCTTCACCTTTTCGTAGAAAGGCGCGGGAGGGCTCGACGGCGGCAGAGGTGAGCGTGCAAACATGGTGACTCCTTAAATCGTGTTATGCCCACCAGTGAGCAATTTGCCAGGCCAGACGGGCGGCGAGCTTAGCGCCTTGTCCGTCGCGGTCGTACTGCGGGTTAAACTCCACCAGATCGGCGGCCTGTAGCTTACCGCTTCGGCAGATTTGTTCAATCAGGGGGAGGAGATCCCGTGCCGGTATGCCTAACGCCGCCGGTGCGGAAACGGCAGGCATTTCGCTGGCGGGCAGAACGTCCAGATCGATTGTCAGGTAGACGCGGTCGGCCTGCGCCAGCACCTTTTCCAGCGCAGGCTGCGCATCGCGACTGAAATGCAAATCCTCCACCAGCGTGACGTTCAGGCGTTCGGCCTCATCCCACAGCGCCTGCGTGTTCGCCGCCCGGCTGACGCCAAAGCAGGCGTAGTGAAATGCCCGCCCGCGATCATCGCAGTAGTGCGCCAGCTGGCGAAACGGCGTGCCGGACGTGGCCCGCTCGGCCTTGCGCAGATCGAGATGCGCATCAAGGTTGATAATGGCCACCCGCTCGTGCGGGAAGGCGTCCAGAATGCCCCGACCGTGCGCCCAGGCGGTCTCGTGCCCGCCGCCAAAGACCAGCGTGCGCATTCCGGACTGCTGGCATAACGTCACCGCATCGCTTAACGCCTGCTGTGCCGCCTCAAGCTCGTCGCCTTCAACGTACACCGACCCCATATCCGCCAGCCGTTCGTGACCCTGATGGCTGGCCATATTCGCCAGCGCCTTGCGCAGGATATCAGGGGCCTGCGCGGCGCCGGGCCTGCCCTGATTGCGCTTAACGCCTGCATCACATTCAAAGCCTATCAGCGCGATGCCGGATGATAGCGGCGTGAACTGCCCCTGCTGCCTTATCGTCTGGAAAATGCGCGTTGCGTTGCTGGCCTCGGCGCTGTCGTCGCGCCCCTGCCAGACCGTTTCGGCTACCGGCCGCCATAACCTCATACTGCCTCCCCACGGAAAATACGTTGATACAGCGGATTGCGTCCCGGCTCGTAGACCATCTCTACCGGATGGAGAGCATCCCAGACGATAAAATCAGCGACAAATCCGGCCCGCAGCTGTCCGTGGGTTGCGCCACGCCCCAGCGCCTGCGCCGCGTGGCGCGTCACGCCAGCCCAGGCCTCTTCCGGCGTCAGGCCAAACTGAACGCAGGCCATATTCATCGCCAGGTGCAGGCTCGCAAACGGGCTGGTGCCGGGGTTGTAGTCGGTGGCGACGGCCATCGGGACCCCCTGTTTTCTGAGCCGTTCCACCGGCGGGCGCTGGCGCTCCTGCAGAAAATAGAACGCGCCGGGAAGCAGTACCGCCACCGTACCGCTTTGCGCCATCGCCTGAACGCCCGCGTCGTCGAGATATTCGATATGGTCGGCGGAGAGTCCTCTATACCGGCTGACCAGCGCCGCGCCGCCCTGATTCGACAGCTGCTCGACGTGCCCTTTCACAGGGATACCGAGCGCGGTTGCCGCCTGAAAGAGGCGCTCGGTTTGCGACGGCGTAAAGCCGACGTTTTCGCAGAACACGTCTACTGATTCGTATAACTCTTTTTGCCACAGCGCGGGCAATATCTGCTCGCAGACCAGCGTGAGGTAGGCGTCCGGATCCTGTCGGTATTCCGGCGGAACCGCATGGGCCGCCAGCAGCGTTGGGCTGATATCGATCGGATTATTGAGGCTCAGCTGCCGCGCGACCTGCAGCATCTTCTCTTCGGCCTCGGCGTTGAGGCCGTAACCGGACTTGATTTCAACCGTGGTGACGCCTTCATTCATCAGACGCTGGAGCCGCTCCTGCGCCAGCGTAAGCAGGGTTTCCGGCGAACTGTTGCGTGTCGCCGTCACGGTAGCGTTAATCCCGCCGCCCTGCGCGCTGATGGCTTGATAAGAGACGCCGTTCAGGCGCTGCTCCCACTCCGCCGCGCGGTCGCCGCCAAACACCAGGTGGGTATGGCAGTCAATCAGGCCCGGGGTGACCAAACGACCCTGGAGATCGATACAGTGAGGGTGTCCGGCAGGAATGTCAGATTCAGGGATCACGGCCAGAAGGGTGTGGCCGCGCACGACCAGGGCGTGTTGCTCTTTCAGTCCATAGGGTGCGGAGACGTCAGGCGCCATCGTAGCCAGTCGCGCATTTCGCCATATAACATCGTCGGGATGAATCTGCTGCATGGGCATTCCACTTGTCATGGGTTGTATAGACATTTATTTTCATCTGCTGTCTGCTGTCAACCGACTTTGCGGAGAATGTTATTTATTTGTGATCGTTTACCTGCCGCGCCGGGGCGAAAAATGCAACTTTTACCCTTTTTATCTTCCCGTTTCGCTCAACTTAGTATAAAAAAGCAGGCTATTTCGTCTATCCCGTAAAGACTTGCATACCCAGGAGCTTCACCTTGAACATTTCCAGGATTTCCCGTCTGGCGTTGGCACTCGCCTTTGGCGTGACCTTATCCGCATGCAGTTCAACCCCACCGGATCAGCGCCCTTCTGAGCAGGTTGCGCCCGGTACCGCCTCGCGCCCGATTTTGTCCGCAGATGAAGCGAAGAACTTCAATCGCGCGCACTACTTCTCGGCGATGGATCCTAACGCTGCGCCGTGGACACCGTCCTCAATCAACCTGCCTAAACAGCCTGACTTCGTGGTTGGCCCGGCGGGCGCGCAGGGCGTAACGCACACCTCGATCCAGGCTGCGGTCGATGCTGCCATCACGAAACACAGCGCGTCTCGCCAGTACATCGCGATCCTGCCGGGTGAATATGAAGGCACCGTGTATGTTCCGGCAGCCCCGGGCAGCATCACGCTTTACGGTCTGGGCGAAAAAGCGATCGACGTTAAAATTGGCCTGGCGATTGATTCCGAAATCGACAGCAACACCTGGCGTCACCTGGTTAACCCGGCCGGTAAATACATGCCGGGCAAACCGGCGTGGTACATGTTTGATAACTGCCAGAGCAAGCGTTCCGCCACCGTTGGCGTGATGTGCTCGGCGGTATTCTGGTCTCAGAATAACGGCCTGCAGCTGCAGAACCTGACCATTCAGAATACCCTGGGCGACAGCGTTGATGCCGGCAACCACCAGGCCGTTGCGCTGCGTAGCGATGGTGACCAGGTGCAGATAAACAACGTTAACATCCTGGGGCGTCAGAACACCTTCTTCGTGACCAACAGCGGCGTGCAGAACACCCTGCAGAACAACCGCCTGACCCGCACGCTGGTGACCAACAGCTACGTTGAAGGTGACGTGGATCTGGTGTCCGGCCGCGGCGCGGTGGTATTTGATAATACCGATTTCCGCGTGGTCAACTCACGTACTCAGCAGGAAGGTTACGTGTTTGCCCCGGCAACCCAGTCGAACCTCTTCTACGGCTTCCTGGCCGTGAACAGCCGCTTTAACGCGGCCGGTGACGGCGTGGCGCAGCTGGGACGCTCCCTGGACGTGGACGCTGCGACCAACGGTCAGGTGGTGATCCGCGACAGCGTGATCAACGAAGGCTTTAACATGGCGAAACCGTGGGCGGATGCCGCAGTCTCCAAACGTCCGTTCTCCGGCAATACCGGCGCGGTGGATGATAAAGGAAACGTGCAGCGCAACCTGAACGACGCGAACTTCAACCGCATGTGGGAGTACAACAACCGCGGTCTGGGTAGCAAAGTGGTTGCTGAGCCGAAGCAGTAAGCCGTTTTGCCGGGTGGCGGCTTCGCCTTACCCGGCCTACCCCCCGTAGGCCCGGTAAACGCAGTGCCACCGGGCATAAAAAAACCTCGCATTCGCGAGGTTTTTTATTTTAAGCCGCTTAGTGAGCGTTAACCACGACCCACATTGGCCCCTGGCCTACGGCGTAGCGCCCTTTCTCTTCCAGCAGACCCTGCTCGCCTTTAATTTCATACAGCGCGATGTGGTGGGATTTCTGCCCCGCCGCAATCAGGTATTTTCCGCTGCGATCGATGTTAAAGCCGCGCGGCTGGGTTTCCGTTGGCTGGAAGCCTTCAATCGCCAGCACGCTGCCGTCTTCAGACACGCTAAACACGGTAATCAGGCTGGAGGTACGGTCGCAGGCGTACAGATGACGTCCGTCAGGCGTGATGTGGATATCCGCCGCCCAGCGGGTGTCGGAGAAGTCAGACGGCATCATGTCCAGCGTCTGCACGCACTCAATCTGGCCGTTAGGATCTTTCAGCTCCCAGACGTCCACAGAGCTGTTCAGTTCGTTAACCACGTAGGCGTACTGCTGGTTCGGATGGAACACCATATGGCGCGGACCCGCGCCCTCTACCGTCGTGACTTCAGCAGGCGTCTGCGCCACCAGGTGACCATCGTCGCTCAGGGTGAACAGACAGATGCGATCCTGCTTCAGCGCGGGCACCCACAGCGTGCGGTTGTCCGGAGAGATGTTAGCCGAGTGGCAGCCTTCCAGCCCTTCCACCACGTCGACGGTTTCGACCGGAATGCCGTCGTCAAGACGGGTCACGCTGACGCAGCCCGCATTGTAGGAGCCGCTAAAGATAAAGCGCCCTTTACGATCGGTAGAGATGTGGGTTGGGCTGCCAGGCAGCGGCGCTTCGGCAGTGTAGGTCAGCGCGCCGTCGTCAGGCGAAATGCGGTAGGCCAGCACCCGGAACTCAGGGCGTACGCCAACATAGAGAAAACGTTTATCCGGGCTGACGACCATTGGCTGTACCTGCCCCGGAACATCAACAACCTGAACCAGCGTGAGCGAACCTTCTGCATTCAAACGCCAGACGTGGATCTGCTGACTTTCAGGACTGGCGGTATAAACGGTTTGTTTCATGAACACTCCTTTCCTCACTGCGCGTGAAAGTGATTATTTTTAACGGTGAATGCTGAATTTTAGCCAGGAATTTTGCAGCGATTTACTCTCGGTGTAACATCGCCTGAGACCTAAAATTCAACATTAACCCGGAAGAACAAATGACCTCGCGTGTGATTGCACTGGATTTAGACGGAACATTACTTACCCCTCAGAAAACCCTGCTCCCCTCCTCCCTTGAAGCGCTTAAGCGCGCCCAGGAAGCAGGATATCAACTTCTTATCGTTACGGGTCGACATCACGTTGCCATTCATCCTTTTTATCAGGCACTGGCGTTAGATACACCTGCAATTTGTTGTAATGGCACCTATTTGTATGATTATCAGGCAAAAAAGGTTTTAGCCTCCGACCCGCTGCCGGTTCCCCAGGCGCTGCAGCTGATTGATCTGCTGGATGAGCATAACGTTCACGGCCTGATGTACGTGGACAACGCGATGGTCTACGAACGCCCAACCGGCCACGTGGTGCGCACCAGCAACTGGGCGTTGTCCCTCCCTGAAGCGCAGCGTCCGGTCTTTACCCAGGTCTCCTCCCTGCGCCAGGCGGCTCAGGACGTTGAGGCTATCTGGAAATTCGCCCTGACGGATGAAGACACCACCAAACTGAATGCCTTCGCGAAGCACGTGGAGCAGACGCTGGGTCTGGCGTGCGAATGGTCCTGGCACGATCAGGTGGATATTGCCCGCAAAGGCAACAGCAAAGGCAAGCGGCTGACGCAGTACGTGGAATCGCTGGGCGGGTCAATGCAGGACGTCATCGCCTTTGGCGACAACTATAACGACATCAGCATGCTGGAAGCCGCCGGTACGGGCGTGGCGATGGGCAATGCCGACGACGCGGTGAAAGCGCGCGCTAACGTGGTGATTGGCGACAACACCACCGACAGCATCGCGCAGTACATTTATACCCACCTGCTGTAATCAGGCGGTGATCGAGACGCTCTTAATTTGCGCGTAAAGCCACAGGCCGGGCTTGATCCCTAACTCATCCCTGGCCCACGGGCTGATGCGCGCCCAGAGCGTCCTGCTGCCGACTTCAAGCTTCACTTCCACCTGGCCGTTATCGTCAAAACATTCCGCGACCTTAGCGCGCAGAATATTTCGAATGCTGGTTTGCAGCGGCGGCTGCAGCACCAGCGAGACGTCCGACGCCTGGATGCGAATTCGCAGCGCCGACTGCAGCGGTTTGTCGATCTTATTGACCCACAGGTGCTGGTCGCCCAGCGCCAGCGCGGTCATCGCGTAGTGGGGGTGATGTTCCAGCACGCTCACCTTCAGGATGCTGCTCTGCTGCTCCCGGGGTAGCCAGGGGTGCATCACGCTGCTGCCCCACACCTCTTCGAGGTTGCCGAAGGCCTTCACGCTGCCCTCTTCCAGCACCAGCACTTTGTCGGCCAGATGGAGGATCTCATCCAGCGAGTGGCTGACGTAGAGCATCGGAATATTAATCTCGCGCGTCAGGCGCTGTAGATAGGGCAGAAGCTCGCGCTTACGCGGAATATCCAGCGAGGCCAGCGGTTCGTCGAGCAGCAGCAGTTCGGGCGCGGTCAGCAAGGCGCGGCCAATGGCCACGCGCTGTTTTTCTCCGCCGGAGAGCGACGATGGCAGCCTGTCGAGCAATGGCTCAATCCCTAAAAGGGTCACCAGCTTATCGAACTGCCCGGCCATGCTTTTCGCCATGCCGTAACGCAGGTTGCCGCGCACGCTGTAGTGCGGGAACAGGCGCGCGTCCTGGAAAACATAGCCGATGCGGCGCTTATCCGGCGACAGATACACCTTATTTTCCACGTCATTCAAAACGCGGTTATTCAATACGATGCGGCCTGACTGCGGGCGCGTCAGGCCGCTGATGGCATTGATCAGCGACGTTTTGCCCGCCCCCGACACGCCGAAGATGGCGGTAATACCGCTCGCAGGCAGCGTCTCGTTAAGCGTCAGGGTATGGTTTCCCAGCGTCTGGGTGAAGTTCAGTTCCAGCATGCTTATTTCCCCATCCGCTCGCGGCTCAGCCGCGCCAGCCATTCAGACACCAGCAGCGAGGCCAGGGCTAAGACGATCGAGATAATGCACAGCCGCGCCGCCGCGCCTTCTCCGCCGGGCGTTTGTATCAGCGTATACATGGCTGACGGAATCGTCCGCGTCTCGCCGGGAATGTTCGATACGAACGTGATGGTCGCGCCGAACTCGCCCAGCGAACGGGCGAAGGCCAGCACCGTACCAACAATAATACCGGGTAACGTCAGGGGTAGCGTGATGGTGAAAAAGACGCGCCAGCGCCCGGCACCGAGCGTGCGGGCCGCCTGTTCGAGCTTCATGTCCACCCCTTCCAGCGCGAGGCGGATCGCCCTCACCATCAGCGGGAATGACATCACCGCTGCCGCCAGTACCGCACCGCGCCAGCTAAAGGCGAACGTCAGCCCAAACCAGTCGTAGAGCTTCTCGCCGATAAAGCCGCGTCGCCCCATCAAAATAAGCAGCAGGTAACCGACCACCACGGGCGGCAAAACGAGCGGAAGATGAAGCACGCTGTCGAGCAGCGCTTTGCCGGGAAACCGGCAGCGAACCAGTAACCAGGCAAAGAAGATCCCAAAGGGCAAACTCAGCGCAACCGCCAGGGAAGAGACTTTAAGGCTCAGCAGAACAGCCTGCCATTCAGGATCGGTCAATATCATCAGTGAGTCGTAAATCCGTAACGTTTAAAGATTGCGGACGCTTCCGGCCCCTTCAGGTAATCGCGGAAGGCCGTCACGGTCGCATTTTTATGTCCATCAACAATCGCAACAGGATATTCCACTTTCTTGTGGGAGTCTTCCGGGAACGTTGCCACCACTTTCACGCCCTTGCTGGCAACGGCATCAGAGCCATACACAATGCCCAGCGGGGCCTCGTTGCGTTCCACCAGCGCCAGCGCGCCGCGGACATCTTCCGCCGGGGCTAGCTTCGGTGACAATGTCTCCCATGCCCCCAGCTTTTGCAGCGCTTCTTTGGCATAAATACCGGCCGGAACGTGCTCCGGATCGCCCACCGCCAGACGGCCACCGTTGAGCAGGCTCGTCCAGTGAGTCTCTTTGTTGATGGTGAAGTCGGCCTGCGGGCTGGCCTTCGGCGCCACGACAACCAGGCTATTCCCCAGCAGCGTTTCGCGGGTTGCCGCATCAATCGATTTCTTCTCCACCGCGTAATCCATCCACTTCTGGTCAGCCGAAATGAACAGATCCGCCGGTGCACCCGCTTCTATCTGGCGCGCCAGCGTTGAGGAAGAGGCAAACGAGGAGACCACCTCGACGTTTTTCTCTTTTTTATACGCCGCCGCGATATCCTGCAGCGCGTTTGTCAGCGACGCCGCCGCAAAGACCGTGATTTTACCGTCGTCCGCCAGCGCGTGTCCGGTAAGTGAAAGCGTCAGCGTTGCCCCTGCGAAAAGGCGTACCCATGAACGTGCCATCTGTAACTCCTGTGAGTAGCGTTATATACACATTAATATAACGATAACGTCAGGGAGATCCCAGCGTTAAATCGTACCGCTGAAGAGGTAAACCGGCGTGATGCCTACAATATTATCGACGAAAATGCGGGAAACTTGAGAGCAAAACGCCCGGGCTGGCCGGGCGTTCTGGAGGGAATCAATGCTGCTTTTTAGGCTGGTCTTTGTGACCAATGTTCGAAAAGAGGTTGAACACTTCACCCAGGCCGTAGATGGCACCGAGGATGATGGCCATCACTACTGGTACCATGATCACGGCGAATACCAGACTTTTCAACAACTCTAACATGGTTTTCTCCAGATATTGTGAATAGCTTATTCTACCCTTTCAGGTGAGAAAAACATCCCCTTTTGTGCGGTACCCTTTGCGCCCTGCGCCATTTGGGTCACAATACTCTTTTTGCCAGGATACTGTTATGCAGGCCGAAATTCTCCTCACACTCCGACTCCAGCAAAAGCTTTTCGCCGACCCGCGACGTATCGCCCTGCTTAAACAAATAGAACAAACGGGCTCGATTAGCCAGGGGGCAAAGAATGCAGGCATCAGCTACAAAAGCGCCTGGGATGCCATCAACGAGATGAACACCCTCAGCGAACAGCCGCTGGTGGACAGAGCCACGGGCGGCAAGGGCGGCGGCGGTGCGATCGTCACGCGTTACGGCCAGCGTCTCATTCAGCTTTACGATCTGCTGGCCCAGATCCAGCAAAAAGCGTTTGACGCGTTGAGCGACGACGATAGCGTGCCGCTGGACAGTTTGCTGGCGGCCATTTCCCGCTTCTCGCTGCAAACCAGCGCCCGTAACCAGTGGTTTGGGACGGTGACGGCGCGCGATAATCTGCAGGTCCAGCAGCATATTGAGATCCTGCTCGCCGATGGCACCACCCGTCTGAAAGCCGCCATCACGGCGCAGAGCGCAGAACGTCTTGGTCTGGATGAAGGTAAAGAGGTACTGGCGCTCGTGAAAGCGCCGTGGGTGAACATCACGCGCGATCCCGACAGCGCAAAGGCAGCCGATAACCAGCTACGGGCCGCAATCGGCCATATCGAACGCGGCCAGGCGCAGTGCGAAGTGCTGATGACCCTGGCAGACGGACAACGGCTTTGCGCGACGATCCCGCTTAGCGAAGCGGAGGGTTTAGAAGAAGGTATGATTGTTACCGCCTGGTTCAACGCGGACCGGGTGATTATCGCCACATTGTGCTGAGCGCATTGACAATCGCGCCGACAGTGCGTATCCCTGATATCTATTGCTGCAAAAACAGGGATAAATCATGTCATCATTGCATATTTCGCAAGGCACGTTTCGTCTTAGCGATACAAAAACGCTGACGATTGCCGATTTGACGATACGCGCGGGTGAAAGCTGGGCGTTTGTCGGCACTAACGGCAGCGGTAAATCCGCGCTGGCCCGCGCGCTGGCCGGAGAGCTCCCCCTCCTCAAGGGCGAATACCAGAGCGACTTTACGCGCCTGACGCGCCTGTCCTTTGAACAGCTGCAAAAGCTGGTAAGCGACGAGTGGCAGCGCAATAACACCGATTTACTCAGCCCTGGCGAAGACGATACCGGCCGCACGACGGCGGAAATTATTCAGGATGAGGTGAAAGATCCCGCCCGCTGTCAGCGCCTGGCGGAACGGTTCGGCATCACCACACTGCTGAACCGGCGCTTTAAATACCTCTCTACCGGCGAGACGCGAAAAACGCTGCTCTGTCAGGCGCTGATGAGCGAGCCCGAACTGCTTATCCTCGACGAACCGTTTGACGGCCTTGACGTGCAGTCCCGTGCGCAGCTGGCGGCCCTGCTGGCGTCGCTTAATCAGCAGGGATATACCCTGGTTTTGGTGCTTAACCGCTTCGATGAAATTCCGGACTTTATTCAGCACGCAGGCGTACTGGCCGACTGTAGCCTGACCGAGACCGGCGAAAAAAACGCGCTGCTTCAGCAGGCGCTCATTGCCCAGCTTGCGCACAGCGAACGGCTCGACGGAATTGCCCTTCCGGAACCCGACGCTCCTTCGGCGCGCCATGCGCTCGATCCCCACCAGCCGCGCATCGTGCTGCGGGATGGGATTGTCTCTTATGACGATCGCCCGATCCTTAACCGCCTCAGCTGGACGGTCAATCCCGGCGAGCACTGGCAGATTGTTGGCCCCAACGGCGCGGGGAAATCCACGCTGCTGAGCCTGGTAACCGGCGATCACCCGCAGGGCTATAGCAACGATCTCACGCTGTTTGGCCGCCGTCGCGGCAGCGGCGAAACCATCTGGGATATCAAAAAACATATCGGCTACGTCAGCAGCAGCCTGCATCTGGATTACCGGGTCAGCACCACGGTACGCAACGCGATCCTCTCCGGATATTTTGACTCCATCGGCATTTATAAGGCGGTGTCGGACAGGCAACTCAAGCTGGCCCAGCAGTGGCTGGATATTCTGGGCATGGACAGCCGGGTCGCTGACGCGCCGTTTCATAGCCTGTCGTGGGGGCAGCAGCGTCTGGCCCTGATCGTTCGCGCGCTGGTGAAACACCCTACGCTGCTGATCCTCGACGAACCGCTGCAGGGACTCGATCCGCTGAACCGACAGCTCATCCGCCGCTTTGTGGACGTGCTGATTAGCGAAGGCGAAACGCAGCTGCTGTTTGTTTCACACCATGCCGAAGATGCTCCCTCCTGTATCACCCATCGACTTGAGTTTGTTGCGGACGGTGAACGCTATCACTATCGGCAAAGTAAAATCGATTAATCCCGGGAGGGCACTGCCCTCCGTTTTTCAGATAACCTGCACTAAGACATTGCTATCCCGTTGATCTACAATGCCTCATGGCCGCTGAAAATCGGATTTTAAAAACAGTGTAAACGATTCCACTATTTTATCCCGTGTCACACTTTTCACGTCTCTGTTATGCTATGGTTATTACATACCATAAGCCCAATGGAGCGAATTATGCGAGTTCTGGTAACAGGTGGTAGCGGTTACATCGGAAGTCATACCTGTGTGCAGCTGCTGCAAAACGGTCATGACGTCATCATTCTCGACAACCTGTGCAACAGCAAGCGCAGCGTGCTGCCGGTGATTGAACGTCTTGGCGGTAAACAGCCCACCTTCGTGGAAGGCGACATCCGCAACGAAGCGCTGATGACCGAGATCCTTCACGACCACGCCATCGAAGCGGTGATCCACTTCGCGGGTCTGAAAGCGGTCGGTGAATCCGTTGCGAAGCCGCTTGAGTATTACGACAACAACGTCAACGGTACCCTGCGTCTCATCTCCGCCATGCGTGCGGCGAACGTCAAAAACTTCATCTTTAGCTCCTCCGCCACCGTCTACGGCGATCAGCCCAAAATCCCTTATGTTGAAAGCTTCCCGACCGGGACGCCGCAAAGCCCGTACGGCAAAAGCAAGCTGATGGTGGAGCAGATCCTGACCGACCTGCAAAAAGCGCAGCCGGAGTGGAGCATCGCCCTGCTGCGCTACTTCAACCCGGTCGGCGCCCATCCGTCTGGCGACATGGGGGAAGATCCGCAGGGCATTCCGAACAACCTGATGCCGTATATCGCCCAGGTGGCGGTAGGCCGTCGCGAGTCGCTGGCGATTTTTGGCAATGACTACCCGACCGAAGACGGCACCGGCGTGCGCGACTACATCCACGTGATGGATCTGGCCGACGGTCACGTGGCGGCCATGCAGCAGCTGGCGGATAAACCCGGCGTGCATATTTATAACCTCGGCGCCGGGGTCGGCAGCAGCGTGCTGGACGTGGTCAATGCCTTCAGCAAAGCCTGCGGTAAGCCGGTGAGCTACCACTTCGCCCCGCGTCGTGATGGCGACCTGCCCGCTTACTGGGCCGACGCCACCAAAGCCGACAAAGAGCTTAACTGGCGTGTCACGCGCACGCTTGATGAAATGGCACAAGATACCTGGCACTGGCAGTCACGCCATCCGCAAGGCTATCCGGACTAAGGATCCGTCATGACGCAATTTAATCCCGTCGATCACCCGCATCGTCGTTTTAACCCGCTAAGCGGGCAATGGATTTTGGTTTCTCCGCATCGCGCCAAGCGTCCCTGGCAGGGGGCGCAGGAGACGCCTGCAAAACAGACGCTGCCACAGCACGACCCGGACTGCTTCCTGTGTCCGGGCAACACGCGCGTCACCGGAGATAAAAACCCGGACTACAAAGGCACCTTCGTTTTCACCAACGATTTTGCCGCCCTGATGACCGACACGCCGGACGCGCCGGAAAACCACGATCCGCTGATGCGCTGCGAAAGCGCGCGCGGTACCAGCCGCGTGATCTGCTTCTCGCCCGATCACAGCAAAACGCTGCCGGAGCTGAGCGTTGAGGCGCTGAAAGAGGTGGTCAGCACCTGGCAGACGCAAACCGCCGAGCTGGGGCAGACCTATCCGTGGGTGCAGGTGTTCGAAAATAAAGGCGCGGCCATGGGCTGTTCTAACCCACACCCGCACGGCCAGATCTGGGCGAACAGCTTCCTGCCCAACGAAGCCGAGCGCGAAGACCGTCTGCAGAGAGCGTATTACGCGGAAAACGGTTCGCCGATGCTGGTGGACTACACCCAGCGCGAGCTGGCCGACGGCAGCCGCACCGTGGTGGAAACCGAACACTGGCTGGCCGTCGTCCCCTACTGGGCTGCCTGGCCGTTTGAAACGCTGCTGCTGCCGAAAGCGCACGTGCAGCGCATCACCGATCTCAGCGACGCGCAGCGCGACGACCTTGCCCTGGCGCTGAAAAAGCTGACCAGCCGTTACGATAACCTGTTCCAGTGCTCCTTCCCGTATTCCATGGGCTGGCACGGCGCACCGTTTAACGGTGAAGAGAATCAACACTGGCAGCTGCACGCCCATTTCTATCCGCCGCTGCTGCGCTCTGCAACGGTACGTAAATTTATGGTGGGCTATGAAATGCTGGCGGAAACCCAGCGTGACCTGACGGCGGAACAGGCGGCAGAACGTCTGCGTGCCGTTAGCGACGTACACTATCGCGAATCAGGAGTCTAAAAAATGAGTCTGAAAGATAAAACACAATCCCTGTTTGCTGAGAAATTTGGCTACCCTGCCACCCACGTTATCCAGGCGCCCGGCCGCGTTAACCTGATTGGTGAACACACCGACTATAACGACGGTTTCGTGCTGCCGTGCGCTATTGATTACCAGACCGTCATCAGCTGTGCGAAGCGCGACGACCGTAAGGTCCGCGTGATTGCGGTGGATTATGGTAACGAAACCGACGAGTTTTCCCTCGATGCGCCAATCGTGACGCACGATAGCCAGCAGTGGTCTAACTACGTGCGCGGCGTGGTGAAGCATCTGCAGAAGCGTAACAAGAACTTTGGCGGTGCGGATTTAGCGATCAGCGGCAACGTGCCGCAGGGGGCGGGCTTAAGCTCCTCTGCGTCGCTGGAAGTCGCCGTTGGCACCGTGTTCCAGCAGCTTTATCATCTGCCGCTGGACGGCGCGCAAATCGCCCTGAATGGTCAGGAAGCAGAAAACCAGTTCGTGGGGTGTAACTGCGGCATTATGGACCAGCTGATCTCCGCGTTGGGCAAAAAAGAGCATGCCCTGTTAATTGATTGCCGCTCGCTGGGCACCAAAGCCGTTCCCCTGCCAAAAGGCGCGGCTGTGGTGATTATCAACAGCAACTTTAAGCGCACGCTGGTGGGCAGCGAATACAACACCCGCCGCGAGCAGTGCGAAACCGGCGCCCGCTTCTTCCAGCAGCCTGCCCTGCGCGACGTATCGCTCAATGAATTTAACAAAGTGGCGCACGAGCTGGATCCGGTCGTCGCCAGACGCGTTCGTCACGTGCTGACGGAAAACGCCCGTACCGTTGAAGCCGCATCCGCACTGGCGAAAGGTGACCTGAAACGCATGGGTGAGCTGATGGCGGAATCCCACGCCTCCATGCGCGATGATTTTGAAATCACCGTTCCGCAGATCGATACCCTGGTGGACATCGTTAAAGCCACCATCGGCGACAAAGGCGGCGTGCGCATGACGGGCGGCGGTTTTGGCGGCTGCATCGTTGCGCTGGTGCCTGAAGAGCTGGTCCCTGCCGTACAGGATGCCGTGGCGAAACAGTACGAAGCAAAAACGGGCATCAAAGAAACCTTCTACGTGTGTAAAGCATCACAAGGAGCCGGACAGTGCTAAACGAAACGCCTACCCTCGCACCGGATGGTCTGCCGTATCGCCTGTTGACCCTGCGCAACAGCGCGGGGATGGTCGTTACGGTGATGGACTGGGGTGCAACCCTTCTTTCAGCCCGCGTACCGATGCCGGACGGCAGCGTGCGCGAGACCCTGCTCGGCTGCGCCTCGCCCGAGCAGTATGTCAATCAGTCCGCCTATCTGGGCGCGTCCGTTGGGCGCTATGCTAACCGCATCGCGAAGAGCCGTTTTGAACTCGACGGCGTGCAGTACAGCCTGCTTTCAAGCCAGGGGGAAAACCAGCTGCACGGCGGACCGGAAGGGTTTGATAAACGCCGCTGGAAAATTGTCCGCCAAAACGACAGCGAAGCGGTGTTCTCGCTGGATTCGCTCGATGGCGATCAGGGGTTCCCGGGTAATCTTATCGCCACCGCGCGCTTTACGCTGACGGACGATAACCGTATCGCCATTGAATACCGTGCGACGGTCGACAGGCCGTGTCCGGTCAACCTGACCAACCACGCGTACTTTAATCTGGACGGTAGCCAGTGCGACGTGCGTGAGCACACGCTGCAGATCCTGGCGGATGCGTATCTGCCGGTCGACGAGATAGGCATTCCTTATCAGGGCCTTAAAGACGTAAGCGGCACCAGCTTCGACTTCCGCAATGCAAAAGCTATCGCAAGGGATTTCCTGAGCGATGACGATCAGCGCAGGGTGAAAGGCTACGACCACGCTTTCCTGCTGCAGGCCAAAGGCGATGTGAAACAGCCTGCCGCGCAGGTCTGGTCCGCGGACGATAAGCTGCAGATGACGGTGTATACCACCGCCCCTGCCCTGCAGTTTTACTCCGGCAACTACCTCGGCGGCACGACGGCGCGCGAACATAATGAATACAGCGACTGGCAGGGCCTGGCGCTGGAGAGCGAGTTCCTGCCGGACAGCCCGAATCATCCGGAATGGCCGCAGCCGGACTGCGTGCTGCGCCCGGGTGAAGAGTACGTTAGCGTGACGGAATATCATTTTATTCCACATTAATATTCAGCCCTCCCTCTGGAGGGCTTTTTTCTGTGCGCCTTGCTGAAAATAGCGCCGATCGCAGACAAAATCATAACCCTGGATTCACAAGCATCTTACACTCAGAGACTATTTTCGCTATGGTTAGGGTTAAGCGTTGCTGGTGGCGTGGCCACAGCAATATAATGAGAATTGTTATCATTCTAAAAATGCTTGAGGAGTAAGAGATGGCTATTACTAAGCTGGTCCTGGTGCGTCACGGCGAAAGCCAGTGGAACAACGAAAACCGCTTTACCGGTTGGTACGATGTTGATCTGTCCGAGAAAGGCGTAAGCGAAGCAAAATCAGCAGGTAAACTGCTGAAGGAAGAAGGCTTCAGCTTTGATTTTGCTTACACCTCTGTGCTGAAACGTGCCATCCACACCCTGTGGAACGTGCTGGACGAACTGGATCAGGCCTGGCTGCCGGTTGAGAAATCCTGGAAGCTGAACGAACGTCACTACGGTGCGCTGCAGGGCCTGAACAAAGCGGAAACCGCTGAGAAATACGGCGACGAGCAGGTTAAACAGTGGCGTCGCGGCTTCGCAATCACCCCGCCAGAGCTGACCAAAGATGACGAGCGCTACCCGGGCCACGATCCGCGTTACGCGAAGCTGACCGACGCCGAGCTGCCAACCACCGAAAGCCTGGCGCTGACCATCGATCGCGTTGTGCCTTACTGGAACGAAACTATTCTGCCACGCCTGAAAAGCGGCGAGCGCGTGATTATCGCCGCTCACGGTAACTCCCTGCGTGCGCTGGTGAAATACCTGGACAACATGAGTGAAGACGAAATCCTCGAACTGAACATCCCAACCGGCGTACCGCTGGTGTATGAGTTCGACGAGAACTTCAAGCCAATCAAACACTACTACCTGGGTAACGCGGACGAAATCGCGGCGAAAGCAGCGGCCGTTGCGAACCAGGGTAAAGCGAAGTAATTTTCGCTGACCATAAAAAAAGCGCGGAGCCTTCCGCGCTTTTTTATTTGTGCCTGAGCATTCAGCCGCGACGCGCTTTAACCGCATTCGCCAGCTGGCGCAGGAGGGCGTCGGTATCGTCCCAGCCGATGCAGGCATCGGTGACGCTTTTGCCATACACCAGCGGCTCGCTGCCTTCCAGATTCTGGTTACCTTCAACCAGGTGGCTTTCGATCATCACCCCAATCACCGCCTTCTCGCCGCCGGCAATCTGCTGGCAGACGTCTGCCCCCACTTCCATCTGCTTTTTGAACTGCTTGCTGGAGTTGGCGTGGCTGAAATCGATCATCACCTGCGGCGACAGCCCGGCTTTCTCCAGCCCGACCTTCACTTCTGCCACATGTTTTGCACTGTAGTTTGGCTCTTTACCGCCGCGCAGAATGATATGGCAGTCACCGTTACCGCTGGTATTCACTATGGCGGAATGACCCCATTTGGTCACGGAGAGGAAGCAGTGCGGCGCACCCGCTGCGTTGATGGCGTCGATAGCCACCTTAATGGTACCGTCAGTGCCGTTCTTGAACCCTACCGGGCAAGAGAGGCCGGACGCCAGCTCGCGGTGAACCTGAGATTCAGTGGTGCGGGCACCAATTGCCCCCCAGCTCATCAGGTCTGCCAGATACTGCGGCGTAATCATGTCCAGGAATTCACCGGCCGCAGGCAGGCCGCTGTCGTTGATCTCCAGCAGCAGCTTGCGCGCAATGCGCAGGCCGTCGTTGATCTGGAAGCTGTTATCCATATGCGGATCGTTAATCAGCCCTTTCCAGCCCACGGTGGTGCGCGGTTTTTCAAAGTAGACGCGCATCACAATTTCCAGCTCGTCCTTCAGCTCTTCACGCAGGGTGAGCAGACGGGCGGCGTACTCTTTCGCGGCGGCGGGATCGTGGATGGAGCATGGGCCAATCACCACCAGAAGACGATCGTCATTACCTTTCAGGATCTTATGGATCGCTTTACGAGCATGAGAAACCGTGTTTGCGGCATTTTCAGTGGCGGGGAATTTCTCAAGGAGCGCTACGGGAGGTAATAACTCATTGATCTCTTTAATGCGTAAATCGTCGTTCTGATAATTCATCTTCTTTCCAGCTCTGCCATATCTTTAGTAATGAAAGCAATCCTTTCAATCTATCTTGTCGGTATGGAAGTGTAAACACGGTTTTACACTTCACGCAGATAATTCCTGGAATTCACCTAAAAATCGCCACAAAATAGAGAAAAGTGAGATCTAACCTAAGCTTTTTAACTGTAACAACCACTTTTACATGCTTAAACGCGATTCCCTACTGACGTAAGTCCGTATGGTGGAATCTTTCGCCTTTGAAAAGATGCACTGTTGGAGATGTTATCCAGCGTAACGACAAGAACAGGAGCACCATGATGAAAATGACAAAACTGGCAACCCTCTTCCTGACCGCCACACTCACTTTAGCCAGCGGCAGCGTCCTGGCCGCGGAAACGGGTACCTCAGACAGCAACGGGGATGCTAACGCAGCAGCGGCAGCAGGCCAGGTTGCCCCTGATGCGAAACAGAATATCGCCCCAAATAACGTCGACAACAGCCAGATCAATACCGGGAACACCAACACTGGCGGTACCATGATGCATCCCAACGGCGGCAGTTCCGGTACCATGAACCATGACAATATGAGTTCAGATGAGGTCCATAAGAACTCTGTGTGCAAGGACGGCAAATGCCCGAACCCTAACGACAAGGTGGGTAGCGACGCCAATACCAAAACCGATGGCACGACCCAGTAACGGGTTCCGATCGGGAATAAAAAGGAGAGCTCAGGCTCTCCTTTCTTTTTGGAGTAACCTATTAAAAACGCTACACTAAAAACAATAACACATCAGGAAAGCAGACATGGCGCACTCCCATTCCCACTCGCACGCTCCCGGCAACGACAACGCAAAACGACTGCTGCTGGCCTTTGGCGTCACGGCAACGTTTATGATTATCGAGGTCATTGGCGGCCTTGTGTCCGGCTCTCTGGCGCTTCTGGCAGATGCCGGGCATATGCTGACCGATGCCGCCGCGCTGCTCTTCGCCCTGCTGGCCGTGCAGTTCGCGCGTCGTCCAGCGAACGCGCGCCATACCTTCGGCTGGCTGAGGCTGACCACCCTTGCCGCGTTTGTTAACGCCATCGCGCTGGTGGTCATTACGATCCTCATCGTCTGGGAGGCCGTACAGCGCTTCAGACACCCTCAGCCTATCGCCGGGGCAACAATGATGGTCATTGCGGTGGCGGGACTGCTGGCCAATATTCTGGCGTTCTGGATTTTGCATCGCGGTAGCGGGGAAAAGAACCTCAACGTGCGTGCGGCGGCCCTGCATGTGCTGGGTGATTTGCTCGGTTCAGTTGGGGCGATTGTCGCAGCGCTGGTGATCCTCTACACCGGCTGGACGCCTGTCGATCCGATTCTGTCCGTGCTGGTATCGTGTCTGGTCTTGCGCAGTGCCTGGCGGCTGCTGAAGGAGAGCGTGAATGAACTGCTTGAAGGGGCGCCTGCCTCCATGGATATCGACGAGCTGAAGCGTAACCTGCGCCGTTCAGTTCCGGAAGTGCGCAATGTTCATCATGTGCACGTCTGGCTGGTGGGTGAAAAACCGGTGATGACGCTGCACGTCCAGGTGATCCCGCCTCACGATCACGATGCGCTGCTCGATCGCATCCAGCACTTCCTGGAGCACAACTACGATATTAGCCACGCCACCGTCCAGATGGAGTATCAGCCCTGCAGCGGGCCGGACTGCGACCTTAACGAGGCGCAGTCCGGCCATTCACATCACCATCACCACTAGCTGGAAAGCGCGTGGGAACCTCGCTCGCGCGCGCTGTTAATCCACATCCGGCTACCGTTGAGCGCGATGAAGGTCAGCAGCAGGTACTCCAGCGACATGGCATAGACGCCCTGTAGCGCGAAGATCGCTACGCTGATGACGTTGATAACGACCCACAGCAGCCAGTTCTCAACGTATTTGCGGGTCATCAGGATCATCGCCGCAATCGACAGCACCATCATGCAGGAATCCCAGAACGGGAAGGCATCCGGCTGGAGCACAGGCATCGTCACGTTCAGGCCTAAACCGGACATGACCGACACCGCAACGCGGGTCAGGAACGCAAACACCGGGTTGATGTAGACGGTCATTAAGCCAATGGCGACCACGCAGGCAACAAACCAGGCGATGGCTTTCGGCAGGGGGAGCCAGCGGATCTGCAGCTCAGCTTCCTGCTGGCCGTTCTGACGCGACCACGCGTACCAGCCGTAAATATTGGCGGCGAAGAAAAACAGCTGCAATAGCAGGCTGGCGTACAGCTGGATCTGAAAGAAGATAATCGCAAAGAGCGTGACGTTAATCAGCCCGAATGCATAATTGCTAATCTTCTCCAGGCTTGCCAGCCAGATGCAGAGTAATCCCGCCAGCGTGCCGACGGCCTCAATCCATGACAGGTCATAGCCACCTGCACCAATCGGTATATGTACCAGAATGTTCTGCGTGCTAAAAAAATCCATCTTTTCCCCGGGACGTGTTGAATTAAGTACGTAGTGTAGCCGCAAAATCCAGCATGCGGTTAAGCGGAATTAACGCGCCTTCACGCAGAGCGGCATCCACGTGGATTTCATGCGCTGCGCCGCCTGTCTCCAGCCCTTCGGCAATGGCCTTCAGGCCGTTCATCGCCATCCACGGACAATGCGCACAGCTGCGGCACGTCGCGCCCTCGCCCGCCGTTGGCGCCTCAAGGAGCTCTTTCTCCGGCACGGCCTGCTGCATCTTGTAGAAAATACCGCGATCGGTCGCCACGATGAGCTGCCTGTTTGGCAGCGTTCTGGCTGCGTTGATAAGCTGGCTGGTTGATCCCACGGCATCCGCCATGTCGACAATCGACTGCGGTGACTCAGGGTGAACAAGAATGGCGGCGTCAGGGTACAGCGCCTTCATGCGTGCCAGCGCCTGGGTTTTGAACTCATCGTGCACAATGCAGGCACCCTGCCAGCAGAGGACGTCTGCGCCCGTCTGCTTCTGAACGTAATTGCCGAGATGGCGGTCAGGCGCCCAGATAATTTTCTCGCCCAGGCTGTCCAGATGCTCAATCAGCTCAACTGCGATGCTGGAGGTCACGACCCAGTCTGCCCGCGCTTTTACCGCCGCGGAAGTGTTGGCGTAAACCACCACGGTCCGGTCAGGATGCGCGTCGCAGAAAGCCGTGAATTCATCAATCGGACAGCCGAGATCCAGCGAACACTCCGCATTGAGCGTGGGCATCAGAATGGTTTTTTCAGGGCTGAGGATCTTTGCCGTTTCGCCCATAAAACGCACGCCGGCGACGAGCAGCGTGGAAGCGGGATGTTTTGCCCCGAAGCGCGCCATCTCAAGCGAGTCAGAAATACAGCCCCCGGTCTCTTCCGCCAGCTGCTGGATTTCCGGGTCGGTGTAGTAATGGGCTACCATCACCGCATCGCGCTCTTTGAGAAGACGTTTGATCTTCTCGCGGTAGAATTGCTTTTCATCAAGGCTCAGCGGGGCAGGCTTTGGCGGAAAGGGGTAGATTGCGGCTTCGGGATCAAACATCACGCTCATTATGGCTTCTCGTTTTACTGGCTTAACAATATTGCCTTTCTTTTGCCTGACATAGCAAAACGCATGGCAATTGTGTTTTGTATACTAAACAAGATAGCGAATATGAGAGAAAAAGTCACCGGAAATAGGTGCGGATAGCATTTGTCGGGTGGCGGCTTCGCCTTACCCGACCTACAAAAGCTCCAGGTAGCAAAAAGGCGCCTTTAGGGCGCCTTTCTACACTGGTGGGTCGTGCAGGATTCGAACCTGCGACCAATTGATTAAAAGTCAACTGCTCTACCAACTGAGCTAACGACCCCTTGCGGGATTTTTTCTTCGAAGTGGTGGGTCGTGCAGGATTCGAACCTGCGACCAATTGATTAAAAGTCAACTGCTCTACCAACTGAGCTAACGACCCATTCGGGTGCTGACTTCGAAGATTTTTACTCGGTACCACTTTTAAGTGGTGGGTCGTGCAGGATTCGAACCTGCGACCAATTGATTAAAAGTCAACTGCTCTACCAACTGAGCTAACGACCCGAGTGGTGGGTGATGACGGGCTCGAACCGCCGACCCCCTCCGTGTAAAGGAGATGCTCTACCAACTGAGCTAATCACCCACTCTGTACTGCCGGAACTGCTTTAAGTGGTGGGTCGTGCAGGATTCGAACCTGCGACCAATTGATTAAAAGTCAACTGCTCTACCAACTGAGCTAACGACCCACTTTTACGCTGTTTTCACGTTGTTTGATATCCCGTGGCAACGGCGGCATATATTACTGATTTAAGAATTCAGCGCAACAAAAATTTCGATGAAGATCACTTAACTGCTTAGTAATCATGCTGCACGACCAGAAATAACGCGATTTCTGGTCATGCGATAATCATCCCATCGAATTCAGACGTTTTTGCGCCTGCTTAGCACCTTCGGTACCTGGGAATTTTGCGACCACCTGCTGATAAACCGCTTTGGCTTTCGCCGTATCGCCTTTGTCCTGCATGATCACGCCCACTTTGTACATCGCATCAGGCGCTTTCGGCGATTTCGGGTAATTTTTCACCACGGAGGCAAAATAAAACGCCGCATCGTCCTTTTTACCCTTGTTGTAATTCAGCTGACCGAGCCAGTAATTCGCATTCGGCTGGTAAGTGGAATCAGGGTATTTCTTAACAAAGTTCTGAAACGCAGCCAGCGCGTCATCCTGACGAGATTGATCCTGCACCAGGGCAATGGCCGCGTTGTAGTCCGTATTCGCGTCACCGCTCTGTACAGGCGCACCTGTTGAAGCAGACGCGTCCGCAGCCGGAGCTGATGTTGCTGCACCGCTCTGATCGCCCGCGGCTGGCTGTGCTTGTGCTGCACCACCACCGCTGCTCAGGCTATCAATTTGCAGCAAAATCTGCTTCTGGCGTTCCACAACCTGGTTCAACTGATACTGGCTTTCCTGAATCTGGCCGCGGAGAGAGTCAATATCATTCTGGTTGTCGGAAAGTTGTTGCTGGAGCTGGGTTAAAAGCTGGCTGTGAGCGTTAGAAATACGCTCGAGTTGAGTGACCCGGTCTTCTACCGAGCCTGAGCCGACACTACTGATTGGTGCCTGAGCAAAAGCGGCCCAGGGGGCCGCTATTCCAACCAGTAACGACAGACTCAACAGATGATGTCTGAAGTTACTGCTCATGCCATTCTCTTAGTAAACCAGTACGGCACGACGGTTTTTGGAGTAAGCCGCTTCGTCGTGACCCAGTACTGCAGGTTTTTCTTTACCGTAAGAAACGATGGAGATCTGGTCAGCAGAAACGCCTTTACCCTGCAGGTACATTTTAACAGCGTTAGCACGACGTTCACCCAGGGAGATGTTGTACTCTGGAGTACCACGTTCGTCCGCGTGACCTTCTACGGTGACTTTGTAAGATGGGTTGCTACGCAGGAAGTTAGCGTGAGCATCCAGCATCGCAGCGAAGTCAGAACGGATGTCGTATTTATCCAGATCGAAGTAAACGATGTTGTTCTGCTGCAGCTGCTGCATCTGAAGACGCGCCTGCTCTTCAGAAGACATGTTGCCATTGCCGTTCGCGTCCATACCGGTGCCGGCACCCATCATGCCTTCGCCGCTCTGGTCATTGCTGGCGTTCTTGTTAGAAGAACACGCTGCGATTGCCATTACAGGCAGAGCGATCATCAGCCCCTTCAGCACTTTGTTCAGTTGCATTTCTATGATTCCTTTAGTAATCAATTAATTATTATTTACAGATACGGCGACCAGGCAGGTGATTTTACCTGTCCATCAGTGGCCGGAATACGCGCTTTGAAACGCCCATCCGTAGAAACCAGATTCAGCACAGATCCCATCCCCTGAGAAGAGCTGTAGATTACCATCGTGCCGTTAGGTGCCAGACTTGGCGTTTCATCCAGGAACGTTGACGACAGAACTTGAACGCCACCCGCTACCAGATCTTGTTTGGCAATGTGCTGCTGCCCACCGTTTGAGCTGACCATTACCATAAATTTACCGTCGGTGCTCACGTCTGCGTTCTGGTTCTGTGAACCTTCCCAGGTAATACGCTGCGGAGCACCGCCGTTGATGTTGACTTTATAGATTTGTGGACGGCCAGCCTGGTCAGAGGTAAACGCCAGGTTTTGACTGTCCGGGAACCATGATGGTTCGGTGTTGTTGCTGCGACCATCCGTCACCTGACGGATCTGGCCAGAGCCAATGTCCATCACGTACAGGTTCAGGCTACCGGTTTTCGACAGCGCAAACGCCAGTTTAGACCCGTCCGGAGAGAACGAAGGCGCGCCGTTGTGACGTGGGAAGGACGCTACCTGACGAACGGCACCGTTTGCCAGCGTCTGAATAACCAGCGCTGAACGGCCGCTTTCGAAGGTCACATAGGCGAGCTTAGAACCGTCCGGAGACCATGCTGGAGACATCAGCGGCTGTGAGGAACGCTTCACCAGGAACTGGTTGTAGCCGTCGTAGTCAGAGACGCGCAGCTCATACGGGAACTGACCACCGTTGGTCTGCACTACATAAGCAATACGGGTACGGAACGCACCTTTAATGCCGGTGAGTTTTTCAAATACCGCATCGCTGGCAGCGTGAGCCGCGTAGCGCAGGTACTGTTTAGTGACCTTGTAAGAGTTCTGAGCCAGAACGGTACCCGGTGCACCACCGGTATCCACCAGCTGCCAGGCCACGTTGTAAGAGCCGTCCGGGTTAGGGGTAACCTGACCCACAACGACCGCATCAATACCCAGCGCAGACCATGCAGCAGGCTGTACTTCCTGCGCGCTGCCCGGCTGCTGAGGCAGACGAGAACGATCTAACGGGTTGAATTTACCGCTGTTACGCAGGTCAGCCGCCACGATGCCACCGGCATCTTCAGGTGCAGCGCCAGGACCGGCCCACTGGAACGGAACGACGCCGATTGGGCGTGCCGAGTCCACCCCCTGGGTGATCTCGATACGTACTTCTGCGTGCAGGACTGCTGCCCACAGCATTAAAAAACCAAATGCTACACGTAATGCCTGCTTCATCATATCTCCCTTATCCGGGTAACCTTACCCACGATAATTTAGCAGAATGTTAACAAACTCAAATAGACAAAACTACCGAACCCTGTGACTAAACCTGGTCTATTTTTCCCCGTTTGCACGGGGAAAATGTAACTTAAGGTTTGAAGTCCAGCGGCGCATTTTTGAAGACTTCGTAGACTGCCTGCGAAGGCGGTTTAGGCATCTTCGCCTGACGCGCTGCAGCCAGGGCCGCAGTGCATAAAGCCGGGTCGCCACCTTCAGACTTAATATCCAGCAGCATGCCGTCCGGAGCCAGTTTTATACGCAACGTACACGTTTTACCGGCATAGGAAGACGCATCATAGAATCGGCTTTCAATAGCGGATTTAATCTGCGCGGCATAACCGTTGATTTCAGCCCCTGTCGCACCGTTACTCTTAGTGTTACCGCTTCCCGTCGGCGCTGCGTTGTTTCCTTTCGCACCACCGCCCGTTTTCGGCGCATTCTTACCGGAGCTCAAATCGCCCAGCAGATCGTCAACCCCTGCGGCGGCAGCAGCTTTCTCAGCGGCGGCGGCCTTCTTCGCAGCGGCTTTTTCAGCTGCCGCTTTCTTATCGGCAGCGGCCTTCTCAGCTGCAGCTTTTTTATCAGCAGCGGCTTTTTCGGCGGCTGCCGCTTTTTCTGCTGCTGCTTTTTCAGCAGCAGCCGCTTTCTTCGCGGCCTCGGCAGCAGCTTTCTTCTCTGCTTCCTGAGCGGCTTTTTTCGCGGCTTCCGCTTCGGCTTTCTTCTGAGCATCGGCAGCGGCTTTCTTCGCGGCTTCCGCTTCAGCTTTCTTCTGAGCATCAGCAGCGGCTTTCTTCGCGGCTTCCGCTTCGGCTTTCTTCTGGGCATCAGCAGCGGCTTTCTTCGCCGCTTCTGCCGCTAATTTTGCCTGGGCATCAGCCTGCGCTTTCGCGTCCGCTGCGGCTTTTGCTGCCGCCTCTTCCGCCTGCTTTTGCTGCTCCTGGGCTTTCTTCGCGGCCTCTTCGGCTTGTTTCTGCTGTTCCGCCTGCGCTTTCGCGGCTTCCTGCGCCTGCAAACGTTCTTTCTCAAGCTGCTTCAAACGCTCCTGCTCTGCGGCCTGCTTTTCACGCAGCTCTTCCGCCTGCTGTTGCGCCTGTTTTTCACGCTGCTCTTCAGCCCGTTTGGCACTCGCTTTCTGCTGTTGTTCGCGATTATAGTTCTGTACTACCGCACCGGGATCCACCATCACGGCGTCAATGGAAGAGCCTCCACCGCCGCCGGCTGATGCATCAATATGCTCGTCGAACGAACTCCAGATCAGCGCTGCAAAAAGAATAACGTGCAGCACTGCGGAGACGATTATCGCTCGCTTAAGCTTGTCGTTCTGTTCGGTTGCCTTTGACACTATCGGTTCCCAAAAACTACGCGGATGATTAAATAGGTTGGGTCATTAAGCCAACTGACTTAACGCCCGCACTATGTAGCAAGTTCAGCGCTTTAATAATTTCATCGTAGGGTACGTCCTTCGCGCCACCGATTAAGAAGACCGTTTTCGGATTTGACGCCAGGCGACGCTGCGCTTCAGCAATAACCTGCTCAGGCGGCAGCTGATCCATACGATCTTTCTCGACCACCACGCTGTATTGCCCTACGCCGGAAACCTCAATGATAACAGGAGGATCGTCATTGGTGCTCACCGCCTGTGATTCTGTCGCATCCGGCAGATCCACTTCCACGCTCTGGGTAATGATGGGCGCTGTTGCCATGAAGATCAGCAGCAGTACCAGCAGGACGTCCAGCAGTGGAACGATATTGATTTCGGACTTGAGCTCGCGACGACCTCGTCCACGCGATCTGGCCATGGTTTACCCCTTGTTGCTCTCGGTGCTGGTAAACGCCTGACGGTGCAGAATCGCGGTGAACTCTTCCATAAAGTTGTCGTAGTTCAGTTCCAGTTTGTTCACGCGCTGGTTCAGACGGTTATACGCCATAACCGCCGGAATGGCCGCAAACAGACCGATAGCGGTCGCAATCAGTGCTTCAGCGATACCCGGTGCAACCATCTGCAACGTCGCCTGCTTTACCGCGCCCAGCGCGATAAAGGCGTGCATGATCCCCCACACGGTACCAAACAGGCCGATATACGGGCTGATGGAACCGACAGTGCCGAGGAATGGAATGTGCGTTTCGAGATTTTCCAGCTCACGGTTCATCGAGATACGCATCGCACGCGAGGCACCTTCCACCACCGCTTCCGGCGCATGATTGTTTGCACGATGGAGACGAGCAAACTCTTTGAAACCGCTATAAAAAATTTGCTCGGAGCCTGTAAGGTTTTCACGGCGTCCCTGGCTTTCCTGATACAGACGAGAAAGCTCAATACCCGACCAGAACTTATCTTCAAACGCTTCAGCTTCACGGCCAGCGGCATTGAGGATACGCGTTCTCTGGATAATGATGGCCCAGGATGCGATTGAAAAACCAATCAAAATCAACATGATAAGTTTAACCAGAAGGCTTGCCTTCAGGAACAAATCAAGGATATTCATGTCAGTCACTGCTTAAACTCCGCGACAATAGACTTAGGAAGCGCACGAGGCTTCATTATGGTTGGATCAACACAAACAATCAGCACTTCAGCTGAGTTCAGTACGGTATTCTCTGCGTTGACTATCCGCTGCGTGAAAACCAGTGAGGTCCCGCGCATTGATGTAATTTCAGTTTGGACTTCGAGCATATCGTCGAGTCTGGCAGGCGCAAAGTACTCAAGCGTCATCTTGCGTACCACGAAGGCAACTCGCTCAGCCAACAGCACCTGTTGACTAAAGTGATGATGGCGCAGCATCTCTGTGCGTGCCCGTTCATAAAAAGCAACGTAGCTGGCGTGGTAAACCACACCACCGGCATCGGTGTCTTCGTAATAGACGCGAACCGGCCATCGAAACAGCGTTGTATTCACTTTACATCCCAGTAATGCAACAAAAGTTAATGCTTTTAAACTTCGCTACTATACGCGCGGGAATGAGGGTTGGGAATGGGAGAAAGTAAACGGAGAGTAAATTTTTATGGGCTTGGGTAAGCCCATAACGTTAACGGACATTTCTTATTCAGAAGAAGAAGAAAATCAAACCGGCGAGAAGCACCAGGTCGGCAATCAGCGGGCAAAAAATTCCCTGCCAGTGAACGGCTTTCGGACGAAAGCCCACGCCGTGGATCACCCCAGCACACACCGCCCACATAATGAGGAAGCCGTGCCAGATTTCAAGCTCGCTGGTCTTCGCTGCAAAGCGCGACGGGTCCCAGAAGATACAACCTGCCAGCAGTAATGCCATCACTAAAGAAAGCGCCCGTAACGGGCGCTTATCCATTACCGCATATAACGTTGCGATAATATTCATCAGTGTTTTTCTTCACCCGCTTTGGTCGCTTCGACGTGCTCAAGCGCCAGGGCAGTGATGACACCAAATGCACAGGCAAGAAGCGTCCCTAAAATCCATGCGAAATACCACATATTCAGCTCCTTACTTAGTACATAGAGTGGGTGTTGCTTTCGATATGTTCTTTGGTGATGCGGCCGAACATTTTCCAGTAACACCAGATGGTGTAGGCCAGAACGATCGGAACAAACACGCAAGCAACGTAAGTCATCAGGTTCAGCGTCATATGGCTGGACGTTGCATCCCACATGGTCAGGCTAGCATTCAGCATGGTGCTGGATGGCATGACGAATGGGAACATGGCAATACCCGCCGTCAGGATGATGCATGCCAGGGTCAGTGAAGAGAACACGAACGCCAGCGCGCCTTTCTCCAGACGAGACGTCAGCACGGTCAGCAGCGGCAGCAGCACGCCCAGCGCCGGAATCGCCCACAGCGCAGGGGTGTTGTTGAAGTTCACCAGCCATGCCCCTGCCTGACGCGCCACTTCTTTGGTCAGTGGGTTAGACGGCGCGGTATGGTTGATCGCAGAGGTCACCACGTAGCCATCAATACCGTACACCACCCACACACCGGCCAGCGCGAAGCAGACCAGCGTGACCAGCGCAGCAACCTGAGCCGTCGCGCGGGAACGCAGGTGCAGCTCACCCACCGTACGCATCTGCAGGTAGGTAGCGCCCTGGGTGATGATCATCGCCACGCTCACCACACCCGCCAGCAGACCAAACGGGTTCAGCAGCTGGAAGAAGTTACCGGTGTAGTAGAGGCGCATGTATTCGTCCAGATGGAACGGTACGCCCTGCAGCAGGTTACCGAACGCCACGCCGATCACCAGCGGTGGAACGAAGCTACCGATGAAGATGCCCCAGTCCCACATGTTGCGCCAGCGGGTGTCTTCAATCTTGGAACGGTAGTCGAAACCGACCGGACGGAAGAACAAAGAGGCCAGCACCAGAATCATCGCCACATAGAAGCCGGAGAACGCAGCCGCGTAGACCATCGGCCAGGCAGCAAACAGCGCGCCGCCTGCGGTGATCAGCCACACCTGGTTACCGTCCCAGTGCGGGGCGATGGAATTGATCATGATTCGACGCTCGGTGTCATTACGACCGAGGAAACGGGTGAGCATCCCCACCCCCATGTCGAAACCATCGGTGACGGCGAAACCGATCAGCAGAACGCCAATCAACAGCCACCAGATAAAACGCAATACTTCATAATCGATCATTTGATGACTCCTGTCTTAGCGTGCCGGCTGAGTAGTCGCAGTGGACTGCTCGTAGTGATAGCGACCGGTTTTCAGGCTGCTTGGGCCAAGGCGCGCGAACTTGAACATCAGGAACAGTTCAGCCACCAGGAACAGGGTGTACAGACCACAAATCAGCAGCATGGAGAAGATCAGATCGCCCGCTGTCAGGGACGAGTTCGCTACCGCGGTTGGCAGTACCTCACCAATCGCCCATGGCTGACGGCCATACTCGGCAACAAACCAGCCGGATTCAATCGCGATCCACGGCAGTGGAATACCGTACAGCGCGGTGCGCAGCAGCCATTTTTTCTCGCCGATACGGTTGCGAATCACGGACCAGAAGGAGGCCGCAATGATCAGCAGCATGATGATGCCGCAGCCCACCATGATACGGAATGCAAAGTACAGCGGCGCAACGCGCGGAATGGAGTCTTTGGTTGCCATCTGGATCTGCGCTTCCGTCGCATCAGAAACGTTCGGGGTATAGCGTTTCAGCAGCAGACCGTAACCCAGATCTTTCTTCACGTCGTTGAACTGGTCGCGCACCGTCTGATCGGTAGAACCGGCACGCAGCTGTTCCAGCAGCGAGTAGGCTTTCATACCGTTACGAATACGCTCTTCGTGCTGAACCATCAGCTCTTTCAGACCGGTTACCTGCTTATCAACAGAACGGGTGGCGATGATGCCCAGCGCGTAAGGGATCTGAATCGCGAAGCGGTTTTCCTGCGCGTCCTGATCGGGAATACCGAACAGCGTAAAGGCGGCAGGCGCCGGCTGGGTTTCCCATTCGGCTTCGATCGCAGCCAGTTTGGTTTTCTGCACGTCACCCATTTCGTAACCGGATTCATCACCCAGAACGATAACAGAGAGGATGGCAGCCATACCGAAGCTTGCAGCGATAGCAAAGGAGCGCTTAGCAAACGCGAAGTCGCGACCGCGCAGCATGTAGTAGGAGCTGATACCCAGGACAAACATCGCGCCGCACACGTAGCCAGAGGCAACGGTGTGAACGAATTTAACCTGCGCAACCGGGTTCAGGACCAGCTCGGCAAAGCTGACCATCTCCATGCGCATGGTTTCGAAGTTGAAATCAGACGCGATAGGGTTCTGCATCCAGCCGTTCGCCACCAGGATCCACAGCGCGGACAGGTTCGAACCTAATGCCACCAGCCAGGTCACCGCCATATGCTGGACTTTACCCAGACGGTCCCAGCCGAAGAAGAACAGACCTACAAAGGTGGATTCGAGGAAGAATGCCATCAGACCTTCAATGGCCAGCGGCGCACCGAAGATATCCCCTACATAGTGGGAATAGTAAGACCAGTTAGTCCCGAACTGGAACTCCATGGTCAAACCGGTTGCCACGCCCAGTGCGAAGTTGATACCAAACAACTTGCCCCAGAACTTGGTCATATCTTTATAAATCTGTTTGCCGGAGAGAACGTATACCGTTTCCATGATGGCCAGCAGGAACGCCATACCGAGCGTCAGCGGCACAAAAAGGAAGTGGTACATCGCGGTCAAGGCAAACTGTAAGCGCGACAGTTCGACTATATCTAACATCATGACTCCTTGCTCATCGCATGAAGACTCCGAGAGTGAACCCCGTCAGAGAGAGATCCACACGCATGCCCCAATACAAATTATTCGCATCCTTGTCGTCGTTATTACCCTAAAGGAAGATAAAAACGATGACGTGAGGTTACAAATACGTTAATAAAAAACTCAAATTGATCCCGCAAATATAATACGCTGCAAAACCCTTACAATAAACAGGTTTTTATTGAATCACATTTACGTTTTTCGACGGCGATCAATTTATAGCAAAATTACCACTTTTCGGCCATTTTGATCGGGGACAATTTAGCGCCTTTTGATGGGTTTTTCCAAGGATTAAACATTGATTTAAATCAAAAACAATCCGTTATGTTAATTGTGTTTTGATGTGGTGAACATGGTAAAAACCATGTTAAAGATATGTATATGAAATACAATTAAGGTTATCGAATCGACAGATAAATATAAACAGAAGTGATTTTTATTAACTCAGCAATCCTGAACGACCGATTTATTCAGGACATAAATTTTAGTGTATTTTTCATTTTTTTCCATCTGCTCGCTGCAAGGTAAATGAATAACAATTATTTTACTTTCACACCCTCTCTAATTAACACCACTGTGTGACTATTGCATGACGCCCGGCAGGCAATAAAAAAAGGCCGCTTTACAGCGGCCAACCATGTCGAAACGGACATTTTTATACTGCAACGCCCCCCTTTCGGGGAGCAGAGAGGACTTACTTAATGATGGATTTCAGTGCTTCGCCGATATCCGCCAGGCTGCGAACGGTCTTCACGCCTGCGGCTTCCAGCGCTGCGAATTTCTCATCAGCCGTACCTTTACCCCCGGCAATGATCGCGCCTGCGTGACCCATGCGCTTGCCTTTCGGCGCGGTTACACCGGCGATGTAACCGACAACCGGCTTGGTCACGTGTTCTTTGATGTAAGCAGCCGCTTCTTCTTCCGCGCTACCACCGATCTCACCGATCATCACGATCGCTTCGGTCTGTGGATCTTCCTGGAACATCTTCAGGATGTCGATGAAGTTAGAGCCCGGGATCGGGTCACCGCCGATGCCCACGCAGGTGGACTGGCCGAAGCCGTAGTCGGTGGTCTGCTTAACCGCTTCATAGGTCAGGGTACCGGAACGGGAGACGATGCCCACTTTGCCCGGCTTGTGAATGTGGCCCGGCATGATGCCGATTTTGCATTCGCCCGGGGTGATAACGCCCGGGCAGTTCGGGCCGATCATGCGCACGCCGGCTTCATCCAGCTTCACCTTCACGGTCAGCATATCCAGCGTTGGGATACCTTCAGTGATGGTGATGATCAGCTTGATGCCCGCGTCGATCGCTTCCAGAATGGAGTCTTTGCAGAACGGTGCCGGAACGTAGATCACGGTCGCGGTTGCGCCCGTCGCTTCTACGGCTTCACGCACGGTGTTGAACACCGGCAGGCCCAGGTGCGTGGTGCCGCCTTTACCTGGCGTTACGCCGCCAACCATCTGCGTGCCGTAGGCAATCGCCTGTTCGGAGTGGAAAGTCCCCTGGCTACCGGTGAAGCCCTGGCAGATAACCTTGGTATCTTTATTAATTAAAACTGACATTATTTCCCCTCCACTGCGGCAACAACCTGCTGAGCTGCATCCGTCAGACTTTTCGCTGCAATAATATTCAGGCCGCTGTCAGCCAGTTTTTTCGCGCCGAGTTCAGCGTTGTTACCTTCCAGACGCACAACAACCGGAACGTTAACGCCCACTTCTTCTACCGCACCGATGATACCGTCGGCGATCAGGTCGCAACGTACGATACCGCCGAAGATGTTAACCAGAACGGCCTTCACGTTGTCGTCAGAGAGAATGATTTTGAACGCTTCGGTTACGCGCTCTTTGGTTGCGCCACCGCCCACGTCGAGGAAGTTCGCTGGCTCACCGCCGTGCAGCTTAACGATGTCCATGGTGCCCATTGCCAGGCCCGCACCGTTAACCATGCAGCCAATGTTGCCGTCCAGCGCCACGTAGTTCAGCTCCCACTGTGCAGCCTGTGCTTCACGCGGGTCTTCCTGAGACTGGTCGCGCATTTCGCGCAGATCCGGCTGGCGGAACAGCGCGTTGCCGTCAGCGCCCAGCTTGCCGTCGAGGCAGATCAGGTCGCCCTGGGTGGTGATCACCAGCGGGTTGATCTCGATCAGCGCCAGATCGCGCTCCAGGAAGATGGTCGCCAGACCCATGAAGATCTTGGTGAACTGCTGAACCAGCTTGCCTTCCAGGCCCAGCTTGAACGCCAGCTCGCGACCCTGGTAAGGCATTGGGCCCGCCAGCGGATCGATAGCCACTTTGTGGATCAGGTGCGGGGTCTCTTCCGCCACTTTTTCGATTTCCACGCCGCCTTCGGTAGACGCCATGAACACCACGCGACGGGAGCTACGGTCAACAACCGCGCCCAGGTACAGCTCTTTTGCGATGTCGGTCGCGGCTTCAACCAGGATCTGGTTAACCGGCTGGCCGTTCGCATCCGTCTGGTAGGTCACCAGACGCTTGCCGAGCCAATGTTCCGCAAACGCGCGAATCTCTTCTTTGCTCTTAACAACCTTCACACCGCCCGCTTTACCACGGCCACCAGCGTGAACCTGACATTTAACTACCCACGGGCCGGAACCGATTTTAGATGCGGCTTCTTCTGCTTCACGCGGGGTAGTACAGGCATAACCCACCGGAGCCGGTAAGCCATACCGGGCAAACAGCTGTTTGGCCTGATATTCATGTAAGTTCATGTGTTCTATCCATCCTTCAGGGTAATCGTTATCTTCAAACCTGTAGACCGGCGCGATGTGTGTGCCGGATGGCGCTACGCTTATCCGGCCTACAGGGCAGGTGATGCTAAATCGTTACTAGACGTCCAGCAGCAGACGCGTTGGATCTTCCAGCAGCTCTTTAATCGCGACCAGGAAGCCCACGGACTCGCGGCCGTCGATCAGGCGGTGGTCGTAAGAGAGCGCCAGGTACATCATCGGCAGGATCTCAACTTTACCGTCTACCGCCATCGGACGATCTTTAATGGCATGCATACCCAGGATCGCGCTCTGCGGCGGGTTGATGATCGGGGTAGACATCAGCGAGCCGAATACGCCGCCGTTGGTAATGGTGAAGTTACCGCCGGTCAGGTCGTCTACGGTCAGCTTGCCGTCGCGGCCTTTCACGGCCAGCTCTTTAATGTTTTTCTCGATGTCAGCCATACCCAGGGTATCCACGTCACGCAGAACCGGGGTCACCAGGCCGCGTGGAGTAGACACCGCCATGCTGACGTCGAAATAGTTGTGGTAAACCACGTCATCGCCATCGATGGACGCGTTCACTTCCGGGTAGCGTTTCAGCGCTTCAACAACCGCCTTCACGTAGAAGGACATAAAGCCAAGACGGATACCGTGACGTTTTTCAAACGCGTCGCCGTACTGCTTGCGCAGGTCCATGATGGGCTTCATGTTGACTTCGTTGAAGGTGGTCAGCATCGCGGTAGAGTTTTTCGCCTCCAGCAGACGCTCGGCCACGCGCTTGCGCAGGCGGGTCATTGGCACGCGTTTTTCGCTGCGGGCGCCCAGAGCAGGCTGAGCTGCTGCTGGCGCGGCCGCAGGGGCTTTCGCTTCTGCCGCCTGAGCAGGCGCTTTCGCCAGGTGCTTGTCAATGTCTTCGCGGGTCAGACGGCCGCCCACACCGGTGCCTTTGATAGCGGCCGGGTCGAGGCTGTGTTCAGCCAGCAGGCGACGGATCGCCGGGCTGAGCGCGTCGTTCGTCTGTTCTTCCAGGGAGGCCTGCTGGCGCTGCGCTGGCGTAGACGCTTTCTCTTCAGATTTCGCGCTGGACTCTTTGCCCGCGCTGTTGCCTTCACGCAGGCGACCCAGGATCTGGCGAGAGGTGACGGTGGTGCCTTCATCTTCCAGCACCGCGTCCAGTACGCCATCCGCCGAAGCCGGTACTTCCAGTACCACTTTGTCAGTTTCGATTTCTACCAGCACTTCATCGCGCTTAACGGCATCGCCTGGTTTTTTATGCCAGGTAGCGACGGTCGCATCTGCTACGGATTCAGGCAGGTCGGGAACAAGAATATCTACGCTACTCATTTTGTATCCTTTAATTAATCGACGTTCAGCGCGTCATTGACCAGATCTTGTTGCTGCTTCTGGTGAACGGACATATACCCTACCGCCGGAGAGGCGGAGGCCGGGCGACCTGCGTAACGCAGAGCGGACCCAAATGGAATCACTTCACGGAAATGATGCTGGCTGCAGTACCATGCGCCCTGGTTGAGCGGCTCTTCCTGGCACCAGACAAAATCATGTACGTGAGCATATTGTTTCAGCACTTCCTGCATCGCCTGATGCGGGAACGGATAAAGCTGTTCGATACGCACGATGGCGACATCTTTCTGATCGTTCTTGCGGCGCTGTTCAAGCAGGTCGTAATAAACCTTACCAGAACACATCACCACGCGCTTCACGCCCTGCGGATCCAGCTCGTCAATTTCACCGATGGCTGGCAGGAAGGTGCCGTTCGCCAGCTCGTCCAGGCTCGACACCGCCAGCGGGTGACGCAGCAGGGATTTCGGCGACATGACCACCAGCGGACGGCGCATACCGCGCAGCGCCTGACGACGCAGCATGTGGTACACCTGCGCCGGGGTAGACGGCACGCAGACCTGCATGTTCTGCTCGGCGCAAAGCTGCAGATACCGCTCCAGACGCGCGGAGGAGTGCTCCGGACCCTGGCCTTCATAGCCGTGCGGCAGCAGCATCACCAGACCACACATACGGCCCCACTTCTGCTCGCCGGAGGAGATGAACTGGTCGATAACCACCTGCGCACCGTTGGCGAAGTCACCGAACTGCGCTTCCCAGATGGTCAGAGTGCGCGGTTCCGCCGTGGCATAACCATATTCGAAGGCCAGTACCGCTTCTTCAGACAGCACGGAGTCCCAGACCTTGAACTGGCCCTGACCGTTGTGCACGTGCTGCAGCGGAGTATAGGTTGAACCGTTGGACTGGTTGTGAACCACCGCGTGACGGTGGAAGAAGGTGCCGCGGCCCGCATCTTCACCGGACAGACGTACAGGAATGCCTTCGTCAACCAGCGTCGCGTAAGCCAGCGTTTCCGCGCCGCCCCAGTCGAACAGCTTCTCGCCTGCCGCCATGGACTGTCGGTCAGCGTAGATTTTCTGCACGCGAGACTGCATCTCGATGGCGTCCGGCACGGTGCTGATGCGTTTAGCCAGCTCCTGCAGGCGCTTCATCTCAACCTTGTTCGGGTAGCTCTCATCCCACTCGTGATTGAGGTACGGCGACCAGGTAAAAGAGTGCATGTTCATCGGACGCAGCTCTTTCACCACGCATTCACCCGCATCCAGCGCGTCGCGGTAGAGGTTGACCATTTCGGTCGCATCTTCCAGCGTCGTCACTTTGTCGCTCTCCAGCTTGTCAGCATAGATTTTGCGCGGGGTCGGGTGTTTTTTGATTTTCTGGTACATCAGCGGCTGGGTTGCACTTGGCTCATCCGCTTCGTTGTGGCCGTGACGGCGGTAGCAGAAGAGGTCAATGAACACATCGCGTTTGAAGGTATTACGGAAGTCCAGCGCCAGACGGGTAACGAAGGCAACGGCTTCCGGGTCATCCGCGTTAACGTGGAAGATTGGCGCCTGCACCATCTTACCGATGTCGGTGCAGTACGGGGTAGAGCGCGCATCCAGCGGGTTAGAGGTGGTGAAGCCCACCTGGTTATTGATCACGATGCGAACGGTACCGCCCACTTCATAACCACGCGCTTTCGACATGTTCAGGGTTTCCTGAACCACGCCCTGCCCTGTGACCGCCGCATCGCCGTGAATGGTGATGGGCAGTACTTTGTTGCTGCTCGGCTCGTCCAGACGATCCAGACGCGCGCGCACGGAACCGATAACCACCGGGCTGACGATCTCCAGGTGCGACGGGTTAAACGCCAGCGCCAGGTGAACCAGACCGCCTTCGGTTTCGATATCAGACGAGAAGCCCATGTGGTACTTCACATCGCCGGTGCCGAGGTGTTCTTTATGTTTGCCCGCGAACTCGTCGAACAGGTCCTGCGGTTTTTTACCCAGCACGTTGACCAGCACGTTCAGACGACCGCGGTGCGCCATGCCCAGCACCACTTCACGGGTGCCGCTCTTGCCTGCGTGACGAATCAGCTCCTTCAGCATCGGCACCAGCGCGTCGCCGCCTTCCAGCGAGAAGCGTTTTGCGCCCGGGAATTTCGCGCCCAAGTAGCGCTCAAGCCCTTCCGCTGCGGTGAGTTCGTTCAGGAAGCGTTTTTTCTCGTCAGCCGAGAAGGTCGCGTGGCCCGCTACGGATTCGATGCGCTGCTGGATCCAGCGTTTCTCTTCGGTAGAGGTAATGTGCATGTATTCCGCGCCGATGGAGCCGCAGTAGGTTTGCTTGAGCGCGTCAATCAGATCGCCCAGCTTCATCGTGTCTTTGCCGATGGCAAAGGAACCTACGTTAAAGCTTTCCTGGAAATCGGCCTCGGTCAGATCGTGATACGCCGGATCGAGATCGGCCACACGGTCTTGTTTCCACAGTCCCAGCGGATCGAGATTCGCATGCTGGTGACCGCGGAAGCGATAAGCGTTGATAAGCTGCAGGACTTTAACCTGCTTCGCATTGGCGTCAGGGTCGGAAATCGCAGAAGAGTAACGTGAGGCATCCTTCGCCAGACGACGGAAATAATCACGTGTTTTGGAATGGAATTGATCCGGTTTGACCCCTGTGCCAGGCAACTGCTGGAACATGGAACGCCAGTTTGCGTCCACTGAGTCAGGATCGGTTAAGAAGTCTTCATAGAGCTGTTCAATCCAGCTCTGGTTTGCACCAGAAAGGAAAGAAGAGTCCAGCCAGGCTTTCATTGCGCCGTTCTGCATCGTGATCCCTTAAGCATTTTTATGCTTACTTTCGCCGTAGAAACTACCACGCACACCGCGTGTACGTGCCGGGGTTCACCTGCGAGCTCTATGTGGCCCGCGAAGGAACCTTTAGAAACTGTCTAAATAATCTTCGTCGTTCCGGCTGCGACTGCGTTGCGGCTTTCACTCCCCCCAGTCACATAGTTCACTATGCTCCTGGGGATTCGTTCAACCGCGCCTTGTCTCGCGCTGAACGTCTCGATTATTTACTTATCTGGCAGTTTTTAAAGGTTTCTGCAATCTGTTCCCTCTCCCTTTGGGAGAGGGTTAGGGTGAGGGGAACAGTGCTCCCCTCTCACGACTTATGCACTGCGCTGCAGCAGCATCGACTTAATATGGCCGATGGCGCGCGTCGGGTTCAGCCCCTTCGGACACACACTGACGCAGTTCATGATGCTATGGCAGCGGAATACGCTGAAAGCGTCACTCAGTCCTTCCAGACGGCTGTCGGTTTCGGTATCGCGGCTATCGATCAGGAAGCGATAGGCAGCCAGCAGGCCGGCCGGGCCGATAAACTTGTCCGGGTTCCACCAGAACGACGGGCAGGACGTAGAACAGCATGCGCAGAGAATACACTCGTACAACCCGTCGAGTTTTTCACGCTGCTCGGGAGACTGTAAGTGCTCGCGAGCGGGTGGATTTTGCCCATTATTCAATAAGTAAGGCTTAATCTTCTCATATTGTGCATAGAATTGCCCCATGTCTACCACCAAATCACGCACGACCGGCAGGCCTGGCAGAGGACGGATAACAATTTTCTGACCAGGACGCTGCAGCGCGGAAATTGGCGTGATGCAGGCCAGGCCATTTTTGCCGTTCATGTTCACCCCGTCAGAGCCACACACCCCTTCACGGCAGGAGCGGCGGAACGACAGCGTTGGATCTTTTTCTTTCAGCTGGATTAAGGCATCCAGCAGCATCATGTCGCGACCTTCTTCCGCTTCCAGGGTGTAGTCCTGCATGCGCGGAGCGTCATCAACATCCGGGTTATAACGATAAACTGAGAATTCGAGTTTCATTATCCTGTCTCCGCATTAGTAAGTACGAATCTTCGGCGGGAACGCCGGACGCAGTTTCGGTTCCATGTTGACGCTACGACGCGTCATGGTTTCCGACTCTGGCAGGTACAGGGAATGGCACAGCCAGTTTTCGTCATCACGATCCGGGAAGTCGAAGCGGCTATGCGCGCCACGACTTTCGGTACGGAAGTTTGCCGACATCGCGGTCGCGAACGCGGTTTCCATCAGGTTATCCAGCTCCAGGCACTCAACGCGCTGGGTGTTGAACTCGCTGGAGGTATCGTCCAGACGGGCATTTTTCAGACGCTCGCGGATCGCCTTCAGCTGCTCAAGACCTTTGGCCATCGCGTCGCCTTCGCGGAATACCGAGAAGTTGTGCTGCATGCATTCCTGCAGGGCTTTACGGATTTCCACCGGATCTTCGCCGTTACGGTTGCCGTTCCAGCGGTTGAGGCGCTCCAGAGAAGCATCAATTTCGTCGTCGGTCGCGTCACGCAGCGCGCCCTGCTCGGCAATGGATTCCTGCAGATGCAGACCCACTGCGCGACCAAACACCACCAGGTCCAGCAGCGAGTTGCCGCCCAGACGGTTGGCGCCGTGTACGGATACGCAGGCGATTTCGCCTACCGCGAACAGGCCAGGAATGACCACGTCTTCGCCCTGCTCGTTCACGGTCAGCGCCTGACCGGTCACTTTGGTCGGAATACCGCCCATCATGTAGTGGCAGGTTGGGATAACCGGAATCGGCTCTTTCACCGGGTCGACGTGTGCGAAGGTGCGGGACAGCTCCAGAATGCCCGGCAGACGGGATTCCAGCACTTCTTTACCCAGATGGTCGAGCTTCAGCTTCGCGTGTGGACCCCACGGGCCGTCACAGCCGCGGCCTTCGCGGATTTCGATCATGATGGAACGCGCCACCACGTCACGACCCGCCAGGTCTTTCGCATTCGGGGCATAACGCTCCATGAAGCGTTCGCCGTGTTTGTTCAGCAGGTAACCGCCTTCACCGCGGCAGCCTTCCGTTACCAGAACGCCCGCTCCGGCGATACCGGTTGGGTGGAACTGCCACATTTCCATATCCTGCACCGGCACGCCCGCGCGGATAGCCATACCGACACCGTCACCGGTGTTGATGTGGGCGTTGGTGGTGGACTGGTAAATACGGCCTGCGCCGCCGGTCGCCAGCACGGTCGCGCGGGCTTTGAAGTAAACCACTTCACCGGTTTCGATGCACAGCGCGGTACAGCCAACAATTGCGCCGTCGGCGTTTTTCACCAGATCCAGCGCGTACCACTCGGAGAAGATGGTGGTGTGGTTTTTCAGGTTCTGCTGATACAGAGTGTGCAGCAGCGCGTGGCCGGTACGGTCAGCCGCCGCCGCGGTACGTGCCGCCTGCTCGCCGCCGAAGTTTTTCGACTGGCCGCCAAACGGACGCTGGTAGATGGTGCCGTTTTCCAGACGGGAGAACGGCAAGCCCATATGGTCCAGCTCCAGAATCGCTTCCGGGCCGGTCTTACACATATATTCGATGGCATCCTGGTCGCCGATGTAGTCGGAACCTTTCACCGTGTCGTACATGTGCCATTCCCAGTTATCTTCATGGGAGTTACCCAGCGCAACGGTGATACCGCCCTGCGCGGATACGGTGTGGGAACGGGTTGGGAACACTTTAGAGAGCAGCGCACAGGTCTGGCCGCTCTGGGAAATTTGCAGTGCGGCACGCATACCTGCGCCACCGGCACCGATTACAACAGCATCAAATTCTCTGACTGGCAGTTTCATTACACACCCCACACCACAACGAATCCATAAATAACGTAAACCACCAGTGCAACGACAATGGCCAGCTGCAGAGGGAGGCGAATCGCCAGCGGTTTAACGTAATCGGTCAACACCTGCCACATGCCAATCCAGGCATGAATAAGGATGGAGAACAGCGCCAGCAGGGTGAACACTTTGGTGAAGGCGGATCCGAAGAACCCACTCCAGATTTCCCACGTCAGCGTGCCGCTGGTCGCGAAGAAACCGATCATATAGATGATGTAAAGGGTGAGAACGATAGCGGTAGCACGGACAAGAATGAAGTCATGTACGCCGTTGCGTCCTAATGCGGAGGCGTTGCTTACCATACGAGAACTCCTGCGAGAAGTGAAAGCACGACTGTAATCACAAATGAAATGTTAGCGGAGCGTTTCCCGGCTTCGAAAGTCTCTTCCAGGTAGCCAAAGTCCATCAGCATATGGCGAACGCCGACAACGACGTGATACGCCAGCGCGGTCAGAATGCCCCACATGATGAATTTCACGAAGAAGCTGTTCATGATGGCGGAGGCCTGGAGGAATCCTTCAGGGGAAGAGAGGCTGGTACCCAGTAACCACAGCAAAATGCCGACCGCCACAAACGTAATCACACCAGAGACACGGTGCAGAATGGACGCTATTGCTGTTACGGGGAACCGGATCGTTTTGAGATCCAGATTGACAGGTCTTTGTTTTTTCACATTTCTTATCATGAATAACGCCCACATGCTGTTCTTATTGTTTCCTTCCTCCGGACTGCGATGCGGGTCAAGCAGCGTTCCTTTTCTATAACTGCGCGTCATGCAAAACAGTGCTTCCAGATGCTAAAACGACACGTTACAACGCTGGGTGGCTCGGGATTGCAGGGTGTTCCGGAGACCTGGCGGCAGTATAGGCCGTTCACAAAATCATTACAATTAACCTACATACAGTTTGTCGGGTTTTCTCTGGAACAGTGATCGGGGTCACGATAACAACATCTTTTTAATTTTTAATCATCTGATTTGACAAATGTTAAACAATATTGTTACAAACGTCATCAGAAAAGGCATATAATGCGCAAAAGTTATGAGGTCTCTCTTTCACCTGACAAATAGTTATGTAACAGTGTGATGGTATTGACCGAAGTTATCAGGACAGTTATTAGTGATATACAGGTTTGAATAATTCGGACTGCAAAAACGCTGATTTGCTGTTGTTTCACTGATATTTCATTCGTTTACCTGCAAGGCGCCATAGCTCTGTACCCTGGTTTGTCCTCGTGAGCTGAGCGGTAAGCCAAATAACAATCTGGTAACGGTGATTAACAGCTGAAAGCAAATCCGGTAAAGCGCAGTCTTAAGCATAAGGCGCTAAGGAGACCGTAAATGGCTGATACAAAGGCAAAACTCACCCTCAACGGTGGTGATGCTATTGAACTGGATGTGCTAAAAGGCACGCTCGGTCAGGATGTTATTGATATCCGTACGCTGGGTTCTAAAGGTATGTTTACCTTTGACCCTGGATTCACCTCTACCGCATCTTGCGAATCCAAAATCACCTACATTGACGGTGACGAAGGTATCCTGCTCCATCGCGGCTTCCCCATCGATCAGTTAGCCACCGAATCCAACTATCTGGAAGTGTGCTACATCCTGCTGAACGGCGAAAAACCGACGCAGGCACAGTACGATGAATTCAAAACCACCGTGACCCGTCACACCATGATCCATGAGCAGATTACCCGTCTGTTCCATGCGTTCCGTCGTGACTCTCACCCAATGGCGGTGATGTGCGGGATTACCGGCGCGCTGGCGGCGTTCTACCACGACTCCCTTGACGTGAATAACCCGCGTCACCGTGACATCGCGGCGTTCCGCCTGCTGTCCAAAATGCCGACCATGGCGGCGATGTGCTACAAATATTCCATCGGCCAGCCGTTTGTGTATCCGCGCAACGACCTCTCCTACGCGGGTAACTTCCTGCGCATGATGTTCTCCACACCGTGCGAAGAGTACGAAGTGAACCCGGTGCTGGAACGCGCGATGGACCGTATTCTGATCCTCCACGCTGACCACGAGCAGAACGCCTCCACCTCTACCGTGCGTACCGCAGGCTCTTCAGGCGCGAACCCGTTCGCCTGTATCGCTGCGGGCATCGCCTCCCTGTGGGGACCGGCGCACGGCGGCGCGAACGAAGCGGCACTGAAGATGCTGGAAGAGATCAGCACCGTTGAGCACATTCCTGAGTTCGTGCGCCGCGCGAAAGACAAGAATGACTCCTTCCGCCTGATGGGCTTCGGTCACCGTGTTTATAAAAACTACGACCCGCGCGCCACCGTGATGCGTGAGACCTGCCACGAAGTGCTGAAAGAGCTGGGTACCAAAGATGACCTGCTGGAAGTGGCGATGGAGCTGGAACACATCGCGCTGAACGACCCGTACTTCATCGAGAAGAAGCTCTACCCGAACGTCGACTTCTACTCCGGTATCATCCTGAAAGCGATGGGTATTCCGTCCTCCATGTTCACCGTAATCTTCGCGATGGCCCGTACCGTAGGCTGGATTGCGCACTGGAACGAAATGCACAGCGAAGGCATGAAAATCGCCCGTCCTCGCCAGCTGTACACCGGCTACGAGCAGCGCGATTTTAAGTCTGACCTGAAGCGTTAAAAGAGGTTGGGCGCGTCCTGATGCCCTCACCCCGGCCCTCTCCCACAGGGAGAGGGTGAAAACCTTAAAACGGTAACCCTTGGGTTACCGTTTTACTTTTATTTCTGGCAGTGCGGGCACCAGTAAAAAGGTCTCGAAGAGAGCATCATCCTGTCAATAATCCCGCCGCACCGCTCGCACTTTTTCCCCGCCCGATGAAACACCTTGAACCGGAACAGCGCCCCGTGATGCCTGTTGTCATCCACCACGCCGCGCGTCGTGTAGGATAAACGCGGAACGTCCAGCAGCGCATGGGACAGCGCCTCCAGCCGTTCATCGCTGAGCTGCGAGGCTTTATGCTGCGGCGCCAGCCCGACTTCCCAGAGGATTTCCACCCGCAGGTAGTTGCCGAGCCCGGCCAGAAAGGCCTGGTCAAGAAACAGGCCGGAAAACTGTCGGTTGCGGAATTTAGGCGATAACAAGCGTGCTTTTACATCGCCCGCCGTCAGGCGCATGTCCAGCACGTCCGGTCCGACCCGCTGTAAGAACGGGTGAGTGAGCAGCTGCTCCGGCGTTAGCATTTCAATGTCCGACGCGCTGTAAAGCAGGATGGCTTTATCCGCCGTTTGCAGCCTGACGCGCAGCACGCGGGTGGTTTGCGGCTGTTCATCCGCCTCCACCACGCGCCAGACGCCGTAAAGCTGGTTATGGCTATATAACGTGAGGTTATGGGAAAAGTGCGTGAGCAACGCCTTGCCGCGCGTTTCAATGTGGGTCACCGTCTGCCCCACCAGCTGTGATTCAAACGGTTTTAGCTGAGGAAAAGCAAACCAGACACGCGTCAACGGTTTGCCCTTTATCGCCGCCTCCAGGCTATCCGCCGCGCGGCGGATCTCCGGACCTTCTGGCATGTTATTGTCCTTTCATGATTATTCTGCGCTAACGAGGATACCCTCTTCAGAGAACGCGGCCCGCAAGCGGCGTGCGAACTGAAGCGCATGCTCGCCGTCGCCGTGTAAACATACCGTATCGGCCTGAACGTTCGCTGAGGTTCCATCCACCGCGGTCACCCGCCCGGCGCGCACCATCTCCAGCGTTTGCGCCAGCGCTCTATCTTCATCGGTAATCAGCGCTCCAGCCTGAGCGCGCGGCACCAGGCTGCCGTCCGGCTGATATCCCCGGTCGGCAAAGACTTCCTGACGCGTCGTCAGCCCCAGCCGCTGTCCGGCTTGAATCAACTCGCTGCCTGCCAGCCCCACGAGGATCAGCTGCGGGTTGCAATCCCTCACCGCGCGGGCAATCGCCTCAGCCAGCGCCGGATCTTTTGCCGCCTGGTTGTAAAGCATCCCGTGCGGCTTCACGTGGCGCAGCACACCGCTCTCAGCGCGCACCATCGCTTCCAGCGCGCCGATCTGGTAAAGCACCTGAGCGTAGACCGTCTCAGGCGGCAGGTCCATCGCCGTGCGGCCAAAGTTTTCCCGGTCGGGGAAGCTCGGATGCGCGCCTATCGCGACGCCATTTTTAATGGCATGACGCACGCTCTCCAGCATGGTTTGCGCATCGCCCGCGTGAAAGCCGCAGGCGATGTTAACCGAGGTGACCAGCGTCATCAGCTCTGCGTCGGCGCCGCCGCCCTCGCCCAGGTCAGCGTTTAAATCAATCTTTACCATCAAGCCTCCACGCCAGCTGCTCCAGATAACGCTGCCGATCCTGGCGCGCCTTAAGCGCCTCCTCCAGCGAACACTGTACGAAGTGAATCGGCTGACCGAGGGGAATTTGCGCCAGATGGTAACGATCGGCTTCAATAATGCAGGCAATTCGCGGATAACCACCGGTAGTTTGCGCATCGTTCATCAGCACGATGGGCTGCCCGTTGCCCGGCACCTGAATGACGCCCGGCAGCAGGCCGTGGGAAAGCAGCTCCCGGTCCGTCGTGCGGGTCAGCGGCTGCCCCTGCAGGCGGTAGCCCATGCGGTTACTCTGTGGGCTGAGCTTCCACGGCGAGCGCCAGAAGGACTCTTTCGAAGCCTCGTCGAACTCATGGTATTCCGGCCCCGGTAAGGCACGGATCTGGTTTCCCCAGAGAAGCTGTTTCACCCCCTGAGCCGTCGAGAAGTGGCGCGATGAAGGCTTAATCGCCAGGCGATCGCCGTCGCGCAACAGGCGTCCTTCGTGACCGCCGATCCCGGCTTTTTGATCGGTACTGGATGAGCCCAGCACCTCCGGCACGTCAATGCCGCCCGCCACCGCGAGATAGCTACGCACGCCGTGCAAAGGGCGCTTTAAGGTCAGACGCTGTCCGGCTTTCGCCCGCAGCCGCCAGCCGGTCCAGACGGCTTTGCCATCCAGCGTGGCATCACAGCCTGCGCCGGTTAAGGCAAACCAGGTTTCCTGACCAAACTCAATGACGCACTGGCCGAGCGTAATTTCGAGCGCGGCCGTATTGCCGGGGTTACCCACCAGCACGTTAGCAATCTCCAGCGCGGGCCTGTCCAGCGCGCCGCAATAGCTCACGCCAGACTGGCGCATGCCAAAGCGCCCGGCATCCTGTACGGAGGTATAAAGCCCCGCGCGAATAAGCGTTAACATACCCCCTCCTTCTGCGGGATAAAGCGCAGGGTATCGCCCGGACGCAGGAGTATTGGCGACTCCAGCCCGGGTTCAAATAACGGCGTAGCGGTATGCCCAATCAGCTGCCAGCCGCCAGGCGACGTCAGCGGATAGACGCCGGTCTGCTCGCCGCCAATCGCCACCGTCCCGGCGGGTACGCTCAGCCGCGGTTCAGCGCGACGCGGCGTATGCAGCTGGGGTGATAATCCCCCCAGATACGGGAACCCGGGCTGGAAACCCAGGAACCAGACCACGTAATCAACAGAACTGTGCAATTCAACAACCTGCTTTTCCGTTAATCCGCAGTGGTCTGCCACCACGCCAAGATCCGGCCCCCCCGTCCCGCCGTAAACGACCGGGAGTTCGATGGTGCGCGATTCCGGCTCCAGCGCCTCGCTCTCTTCCCACCAGCGCTGCAAACGTTCGATAGCGTCCAGCGCCACGGTATGCGGGCTACGCAGCACCACCGTGATGTTATTCATCCCCGGAATGGCTTCAACCACCTCGGGCAGTTCGACCAGACGCTGGGTGAGCCGCCAGATACGCTTTTGCGTGGCAAGGGTTACCGGCGGTTCAAGCTCCAGAACCACTGCCGTTTCCCCCAGAAGATAACAACGCGCTCGCTGCACTCAGGCACCTCTCATCAGGCCGGGTTAGGGATATCAATAAAGGTCACGTCGAGATCGGTATTTTCCGTCAGCCATTCGCTGAGGGCGCGAATGCCGCCGCGCTCGGTGGCATGATGGCCGGCCGCGTAAAAATGCAGCCCCTGTTCACGCGCCGAATGAATGGTCTGCTCGGACACCTCGCCGGTGATAAAAGCATCGACGCCGAAACGCGCGGCGCTGTCGATAAAGCCCTGGCCGCCGCCGGTACACCAGGCAACACGCTTCACCGTATCCGGGCCGGTATCGCCGCTCCACAGCGGGCGACGCCCCAGGCGCGCTTCAATCCACGAGGCCAGCTCCAGGCCTGGCACCGGCATCGCCAGCTCGCCCCACGGCACCAGCGGCTCGATTTCGCCCATCACGGTAATCCCCAGAAGCTGCGCCAGCTGGACGTTGTTACCGAGTTCCGGGTGCGCATCCAGCGGCAGGTGGTAACCGTACAGGTTAATGTCATTTGCCAGCAGCGTTTTCAGGCGGTTGCGCTTCATGCCGCGAATAATCGGCGATTCGTTTTTCCAGAAATAGCCGTGATGGACAATCACCGCATCGGCCTCCTGGCGCACCGCTTCATCCAGCAATGCCTGACTTGCCGTCACGCCGGTGACGATTTTTTGCACCGCCTCACGGCCTTCCACCTGCAGGCCATTCGGACCGTAGTCGCTAAAGGCGCTGGTGTTCAGTTTTTCGTTGATCAGGCGTTCCAGTTCACTGTTTTTCATCTTTACTCTCTCACACTTTTCGGGCGGCTTCGTACGCCGCCAGCGTGGCGACGCGCGCCTGCTTATGGTCAACAATCGGACGAGGATAATCCAGCTTTACGCCCTGTTTATCCGCCCACGCCCAGGGGTCATGGATCGCTTTCGCCGGAACATTCCTGAGCGCGGGCAGCCAGCGGCGAATAAAGTCGCCGTCCGCATCAAATTTTTGCCCCTGCGTGGTCGGATTAAAAATCCGGAAATAGGGTGCCGCATCGGTGCCGGTCGAGGCCGCCCACTGCCATCCGCCGTTATTTGCCGCCAGATCGCCGTCGATCAGCTGAGAGATAAAATAGCGCTCCCCGACACGCCAGTCGATAAGCAGATCTTTCACCAGGAAGCTGGCGGTAATCATTCGCAGACGGTTGTGCATCCACCCCGTCTCATTGAGCTGACGCATCGCGGCATCCACAATCGGATACCCCGTTTCCCCTTTTTGCCAGGCCTGTAAAAGGGTCTCGTCGTGCTGCCATTTAACGTTATCGGTCCAGGGAATGAACGGACGATGCTTGCAGAGATCGGGATGAAACGTCATCAGATGGCGGTAGAACTCGCGCCAGATAAGCTCATTCAGCCAGACAGAACCGGTGCCCCCCTCCAGCGCCTGCGGCTGCTCGGCCAGCAGGCGGTGTAAACACTGACGCGGGGAGATTGCGCCCAGCGCCAGGCTCGCGGATAAGCGGCTCGTGCCTTCAATCCCCGGAAAATCCCTGCGCGCGTCGTACTCTCCCGCGCCCTGCTTGCAAAACTGGCGCAGCTTCGCAATAGCGGATTTCTCATCGGCAGGGAACAGAAGTTCATCGAACGCCTGTTGGGGATAGTTAAACGTTAATTCAGGGAGATCGGTGATGGCATCGCCGCGAGCGGCGGGCGCGGCCACGCACTCGGGCAGCGCCTCTTTCAGGCGTTTAACAAACGCATTTTTAAACGGCGTAAACACTTTGTACATTTCCTGACTGCCGGTCATGACGCTGCCCGGCGCCAGCATCACGCTGTCATCAAATCCTTCACAAACCACACCCTGCAGCAGCTTATCCAGCTGCCGGTCGCGTTGCTGCTCGTTGAATTCGTACTGATAGTTGTAAAACAGACGCGTGACGTTGTGCTGCTTGCAGATCTCCTGCACCGTCTGCAGCTGTGCGGAAAAATCACTCACCTCTTTATAGAGAAGCGGTATCCCCTTTCCGGCAAGCGAGTGCTGCAGATCGGTCAGATACGCACGCAGCAGGGCCGCCTGGCGGGGCGCCATGTCATGCTGTCGCCACTGCCCGGGCGTAGCCACAAACAGAGCCAGTACGTTAGCGCCTTTGGCGCGGCAGGCCGCCGCGAGTGCGATGTTGTCATGTACGCGCAGGTCCGCGCGAAACCAAACCAGATGGGTGGGCATAAAACTCCAGGCAGTTATCCATTATGTCCGTAAGGGCATGCCCTCAAAGGAAAAAGCATGCATTGAACTACTTTGCCATGAAGTGTAGACGGGATGAAATAAAAAAGGCCGCCCAGGGCGGCCTTAACGCTACTTGTCCTGCACTATCGTGTTAAATGCAACAAACCCCATCGGTTCATCACTTTTGACAACGAGTACGCTGGCGACAATGAACGCGATGCAAAAATAGCGTTTCATTATGCGGTCCCTGCTGCTAACCGCTCCACCGTTCACCACCGGTGATAAGTCGGTGGACACAAGCTCTGACGAGAGCCTGACTTACGGTTGTGGTCACGCCTTTCCCGGGACCGGTGCCCATGTGCGAGATGGCGGAAAGGGACGCTGCATAGTAGTTGGCCCTGGCGTAAAACGTAATCCACCGAAAAGGTTTTTAAGAATATATTTAGGGAGTTGCAGTTTGATTACTTAAGGACCCGAGATATTCTTATAAGCCTCTGACGAGAGCTTGAAGACTACCCAACGGACCGCGAATCCCGAGGGACAAAAAAACCGCCACATTGCTGTTGGCGGTTTTTTTATTGCTGCGTGTAGCCTTTCTTTTAGTAAAAATCGCAGGTCGCTTTCTCGGCCTGCTCCATCCACACCGGCTTCTCGCTGGTTTTCGCCCAGACGCGGTGCAGATAGCTGTAAAAACGGGCGCGATCTTTCCAGAACAGCATCACAGGCAGAGCCAGCACGCCAGCCACTACGGCGAAAGTGCGGCGCATGAACACGATATGAGCCGGAAACTCTTTATAAAGATCCATATTTTTCTCCCCTATAGTTGGCCGGAAACGTCATCCGGAAAATTCAAAATCTGTGACCTGGCTAAAATAATATCGCTTTGTTTGTAATTTTACTACTCATCCGACCACTTATTTTTGCCCGTTTAGGGAAAATTTACATTCACGCCGTAATTAAGTTACAAAAAAGTTAACGATTTACTTATCAATAGTTAAATTGTGGGCTTTGCCATTTTTATACTTTTTTTACACCCGCCCTTCCCATTTTTGCGAAATCTTTGCGCCATAAATCCTACCGTTAACACAACAACGAAAGTCACCCGGAGGTGGATTGTGAGTGCAGGTCTTATTGCCGGCATCGTGCTGGTGTTCCTGTTATTGGGTTATCTGGTTTATGCCCTGATTAATGCGGAGGCATTCTGATGGCTGCTCAGGCGTTTTTGCTTATTGCCAGTTTCTTAGTGGTGTTGTTTGTCCTGGCAAGGCCGCTGGGCTCGGGGCTGGCACGGCTAATCAATAACGTTCCCCTGCCCGGCACGGGAAGCGTTGAAAAAGGGATCTGGCGCGTCCTGGGCATCGACGATCGGGAGATGAACTGGCGCGACTATCTGATTGCCATTCTGCTGCTGAATATCGTTGGACTCATTGCGCTTTTTGCCATGCTGATGGTGCAGGGTATCCTGCCGCTGAATCCGCAGCAGTTACCGGGCCTGTCCTGGCATCTGGCGCTGAACACGGCGGTCAGCTTTGTCACCAACACCAACTGGCAGTCCTATTCCGGTGAAACCACGCTCAGCTACTTCAGCCAGATGGTCGGTTTAACCGTGCAGAACTTCCTCTCTGCCGCGAGCGGTATTGCGGTGATCTTCGCGCTGACGCGTGCGTTTGCGCGCCAGAACGTGAGCACGCTGGGTAACGCGTGGGTGGACCTGACGCGCATTACGCTGTGGATCCTGCTGCCGATTGCGCTGCTGATTGCGCTGTTCTTTATCCAGCAGGGCAGCCTGCAAAACCTGCTGCCTTATGCGCCTTATACCTCGCTGGAAGGAGCGAAACAGCTCCTGCCGATGGGGCCAGTGGCGTCGCAGGAAGCCATCAAGATGCTCGGCACCAACGGCGGCGGCTTCTTCAACGCCAACTCGTCGCACCCGTTTGAAAACCCAACCGCCCTGACCAATTTTGTGCAGATGCTGGCGATCTTCCTGATCCCCGCCGCGCTCTGCTTTGCCTTTGGTGACGTGGTGAACGATCGCCGTCAGGGGCGCACCCTGCTCTGGACCATGTCGCTTATCTTTGTGGTCTGCGTTGCGCTGGTGATGTGGGCCGAGTGGAACGGCAACAGCCATTTCATGCAGCTTGGGGCTAACAGCAATATCAACATGGAAGGCAAAGAGAGCCGCTTTGGCATTCTCGCCAGCAGCCTGTATGCGGTAGTGACCACGGCGGCGTCGTGCGGGGCGGTCAACGCCATGCATGATTCCTTTACGGCGCTGGGCGGCATGATCCCGATGTGGCTGATGCAGATTGGCGAGGTGGTGTTTGGCGGCGTGGGCTCGGGTCTGTACGGCATGCTGCTGTTCGTGCTGCTGGCGGTGTTTATTGCCGGTCTGATGATTGGCCGCACCCCGGAATATCTGGGTAAAAAAATCGACGTTCGCGAGATGAAGTTAACCGCGCTGGCGATTCTGGTCACCCCGGCTCTCGTGCTGCTCGGCACCGCGCTGGCGCTGATGACCGAGGCCGGACGCAGCGGCATCTTCAACCCCGGCATTCACGGCTTTAGTGAAGTGCTGTACGCCGTCTCTTCTGCCGCCAACAACAACGGCAGCGCCTTTGCAGGCTTAAGCGCCAACTCTCCGTTCTGGAACTGCCTGCTGGCGTTCTGCATGTTTGTGGGTCGCTTCGGGATCATTGTGCCGGTGATGGCGATCGCCGGATCGCTGGTGAATAAGAAAATTCAGCCGACCACCACAGGGACATTGCCGACCCACGGCGCGCTGTTTATCGGCCTGCTGACCGGCACCGTGTTGCTGGTCGGCGCCCTGACCTTTATCCCCGCCCTCGCGTTAGGCCCGGTCGCGGAATACCTCTCTTTACGCTGATTTTGCGGAGAAATTGTCATGAGTCGTAAACAACTGGCCCTGTTCGAACCGTCATTAGTTCGCCAGGCGCTCATGGATGCGGTGAAAAAGCTGAGCCCGCGCGTGCAGTGGCACAACCCGGTGATGTTCATTGTCTGGGCGGGAAGCGTCCTGACCACCGCCCTGGCGATTGCCATGGGAACGGGCCACATGCCGGGGAATGCGATGTTTACCGGCGCCATCAGCCTGTGGCTGTGGTTTACCGTGCTGTTCGCCAACTTTGCGGAAGCGCTGGCGGAAGGCCGGAGTAAAGCCCAGGCCAACAGCCTGAAAGGGGTGAAAAAGACCGCCTTCGCGCGCAAGCTACGTGAACCGAAATACGGTGCGCAGATGGACCACGTTCCGGCGGATGAACTGCGCAAAGGCGACGTGGTGCTGGTGGAAGCCGGTGACATCATCCCGTGCGATGGCGAAGTCATTGAAGGGGGTGCCTCGGTGGATGAGAGCGCCATCACCGGGGAATCCGCGCCGGTCATTCGTGAGTCCGGCGGCGATTTCGCCTCCGTGACGGGCGGGACGCGCATTCTCTCCGACTGGCTGGTGATCCAGTGCAGCGTTAACCCGGGGGAAACCTTCCTCGACCGGATGATCGCCATGGTGGAAGGCGCGCAGCGTCGTAAAACGCCGAACGAGATTGCCCTGACCATCCTGCTGGTGGCCCTGACCATTGTCTTCCTGCTGGCAACCGCGACCCTGTGGCCGTTCTCCGCCTATGGCGGCACCGCGGTCACCGTCACGGTGCTGGTGGCGCTGCTGGTTTGTCTGATCCCCACCACCATCGGCGGCCTGCTGTCGGCCATCGGCGTGGCCGGCATGAGCCGCATGCTCGGCGCCAACGTCATCGCCACCAGCGGGCGTGCCGTTGAAGCGGCGGGTGACGTCGACGTTCTGCTGCTCGATAAAACCGGGACCATTACCCTCGGTAACCGCCAGGCGTCGGATTTCTTACCCGCCCCGGGCGTGGATGAAAAAACGCTGGCCGATGCCGCTCAGCTCTCATCGCTTGCTGATGAAACGCCGGAAGGCCGCAGTATCGTGATCCTCGCCAAGCAGCGCTTTAACCTGCGCCAGCGCGACGTTCAGAGCCTGCACGCCACGTTTGTGCCCTTCACGGCGCAAACCCGCATGAGCGGCATTAACATTCAGGATCGCATGATCCGCAAAGGCTCGGTTGACGCGATCCGCCGCCACATTGAGGCCAACAACGGCCACTTCCCAGCGGAAGTGGACAGCCTGGTCGAAAGCGTGGCCCGTCAGGGGGCGACGCCGCTGGTGGTGGCCGAAGGCGCGCGCGTCCTCGGGGTGATTGCCCTGAAGGACATCGTCAAAGGCGGCATTAAGGAGCGCTTTGCCCAGCTGCGTAAGATGGGGATCAAAACGGTGATGATCACCGGGGATAACCGTCTGACCGCCGCCGCGATTGCCGCCGAGGCGGGCGTGGATGATTTTCTTTCCGAAGCCACGCCGGAAGCGAAGCTGGCATTGATTCGTCAGTACCAGGCGGAAGGGCGACTGGTGGCGATGACCGGTGACGGAACCAACGATGCCCCTGCCCTTGCACAGGCCGACGTGGCGGTGGCAATGAACTCCGGTACCCAGGCGGCAAAAGAGGCGGGCAACATGGTCGACCTCGACTCGAACCCGACCAAGCTGATTGAGGTAGTGCACATCGGCAAGCAGATGCTGATGACGCGCGGCTCGCTGACCACGTTCAGCATCGCCAACGACGTGGCGAAGTATTTCGCCATTATCCCGGCCGCGTTTGCTGCGACCTATCCGCAGTTGAATGCGCTGAACGTGATGCACCTGCACTCCCCGGCCTCGGCCATTCTCAGCGCGGTGATTTTTAACGCCCTGATTATTGTCTTCCTGATCCCGCTGGCGCTGAAGGGCGTGAGCTATAAACCGCTCACCGCCGCCGCCATGCTGCGCCGTAACCTGTGGATTTACGGTCTGGGCGGGCTGGTGGTGCCGTTCATCGGTATCAAGGTTATCGACCTGCTGCTGACGCTGTTTGGCCTGGTTTAAAAGGTGATTCAAATGACGATGTTACGTCCCGCTATACTTCTGTTTATTCTGCTGTCCCTCATTACCGGCGGGCTGTACCCGCTGGTCACCACCGCCCTGGGCCAGTGGTGGTTTAAGGATCGGGCCAACGGCTCGCTGATACTGCAAAACGGTGAAAACCGCGGCTCTCGCCTGATCGGCCAGAACTTTACGGATGCCCGCTACTTCCAGGGACGCCCTTCCGCCACTGCCGAAAGCCCGTATAATCCGATGGCATCCGGCGGCAGCAACCTGGCGGGCAGCAACCCTGAGCTGGATAAAGCCGTCGCCGAGCGCGTAGCGGCCCTGCGCGCCGCCAATCCGCAGGCCAGCCGTGAGGTTCCCGTAGAGCTGGTAACCGCCTCGGCCAGCGGGCTGGACTACAGCCTGACGCCTGCAGCCGTGGCCTGGCAGATCCCGCGCGTCGCTGCCGCCCGTCAGCTGACCGTCGAGCAGGTGAGCAGGCTTGTGGCAGAGCACACGCAAAAGCCGCTGGTCAGCTTTATCGGCATGCCCGTGGTAAATATTGTTGAGCTGAATCTGGCGCTGGACGCGCTAAGGAAAAACTAAATGACCGACGAGCCCATGCGCCCGGATCCGGACAGGCTGCTTGAACAAACGGCTGAAGCCCATCGCGGCAAACTGAAAATTTTCTTTGGCGCCTGCGCGGGCGTCGGGAAAACCTTCGCCATGCTGACGGAAGCCCAGCGGCTTCGGGCGCAGGGGCTCGATATTTTAATAGGCGTGGTTGAAACCCACGGCCGCAAAGAGACGGCGTCGCTGCTGAAGGGGCTGGCTACCCAGCCGCCCCGCCGCATCAGCCATCGCGGTCGGTTAGTTACCGAATTCGACCTCGATGCCGCCCTCGCCCGTCGTCCCGCCCTTATCCTGATGGACGAGCTGGCGCACAGCAATGCGCCAGGCTCGCGCCATCCCAAGCGCTGGCAGGATGTTGAAGAGTTACTCGAAGCCGGTATTGATGTTTTCACCACGGTGAACGTTCAGCATCTTGAGAGCCTGAACGACGTGGTGAGCGGCGTGACCGGCATTCAGGTGCGCGAGACGGTGCCCGATCCCTTCTTTGATTCCGCAGACGAGGTGGTGCTGGTCGACCTGCCGCCGGATGATTTACGCCAGCGCCTGCATGAAGGCAAAGTCTACATCGCAGGCCAGGCCGAACGCGCCATCGAACATTTCTTCCGCAAAGGCAACCTGATTGCCCTGCGCGAACTGGCCCTGCGCCGTACTGCCGATCGCGTTGACGATCAGATGCGCGCCTGGCGTGACCTGCAGGGCCAGGAACGCGTCTGGCATACGCGAGATGCCATCCTGCTGTGCGTGGGTCACGGCAGCGGCAACGAAAAGCTTGTTCGCACCGCCGCGCGCCTGGCGGCAAAATTTGGCAGCGTCTGGCATGCGGTGTATGTCGAAACGCCGCAGCTCCACGCCCTGCCCGAAAACCAGCGTCGTGCTATCCTGAGTTCGCTGCGCCTGGCGCAGGAGCTGGGTGCCGAAACCGCCACCCTTTCCGATCCGCAGGAAGATAAAGCCATTCTGCGCTACGCCCGCGAGCACAATCTGGGGAAAATCGTGATTGGCCGTCGCCAGCATCGCCGCTGGTTTAGCCGCGAATCCTTTGCCGACAAGCTGGCCCGCCGCGCGCCGGATCTGGACCTGGTGATCGTGGCGCTGGATGATAAACCCACGCCCCTTCCCAGCCGCGCCCCGGACAGCCGTACTTTTGGTGACAGGTGGCGCATTCAGCTTCGCGGCTGTCTTGTCGCCGTCGTGCTCTGCGCCCTGATAACCGTGATTGCCAGCCAGTGGCTGATTGCCTTTGATGCCGCCAACCTGGTGATGATCTACCTCCTGGGCGTGGTGGTGGTGGCGCTCTTTTACGGGCGCTGGCCGTCGGTGCTGGCGACGGTGATAAACGTCATCAGCTTCGATCTCTTCTTTATTGCCCCCCGGGGGACGCTCGCCGTCTCGGACGTGCAGTACATTCTCACCTTTGCGGTGATGCTTACCGTCGGCCTGGTGATCGGGAACCTGACGGCGGGCGTGCGCTATCAGGCGCGCATCGCCCGCTATCGCGAACAGCGCACGCGCCATCTCTATGAGATGTCAAAATCGCTGGCGGTGGGCCGCACGCCGCTGGATATTGTGCAGACCAGCGAGCAGTTTATTCGCTCAACGTTTCATGCCAGCAACCTGATTTTGCTCCCGGACGAACACGGCAAGCTGCGCCCGCTGACCTCAGCCTCGGGCATGACGCCCTGGGACGAAGCCATCGCGCGCTGGAGCTTTGATAAAGGGCTACCGGCGGGCGCAGGTACCGACACCCTGCCCGGCGTGCCCTATCAAATTCTGCCGCTGCGCAGCGCCGATAAAAATCAGGGGCTGGTGATTGTTGAGCCTTCCAACCTGCGCCAGCTGATGATCCCCGAGCAGCAGCGGCTGCTGGAGACCTTTACGCTGCTGGTTGCCAGCGCGCTGGAGCGGCTGGCCCTCACCGCCAGCGAAGAACAGGCCCGGCTGGCAAGCGAACGTGAAAGCATCCGTAACTCGCTGCTGGCGGCGCTGTCGCACGATCTGCGAACCCCGCTCACCGTCCTGTTCGGTCAGTCAGAAATCCTGACGCTGGACCTGGCGGCGGAAGGCTCTAAACACGCCCTTCAGGCCAGCGAGATCCGCCAGCACGTGCTGAATACCACCCGTCTGGTAAATAACCTGCTCGATATGGCGCGTATCCAGTCGGGCGGTTTTAACCTCAAAAAAGAGTGGCTCACGCTGGAAGAGGTGGTAGGCAGCGCCCTGAAAATGCTGGAGCCCGGCCTCGGTGGGCGACATATCGCCCTGAACATGCCCGAGCCCCTGACGTTAATTCACGTCGATGGTCCCCTGTTTGAACGGGTGCTGATCAACCTGCTGGAAAATGCCGGCAAATATGCGGGCGCCCGTGCCCAAATTGGTGTGGATGCGACGGTGGACGATAGCACGCTTCATCTTGACGTCTGGGATACCGGCCCGGGGATTCCTGCCGGACAGGAGCTGGCTATTTTCGAAAAATTCGCGCGCGGCAATAAGGAGTCCGCCATTCCGGGCGTGGGCCTCGGGCTGGCCATTTGCCAGGCGATCGTTGACGTTCACGGGGGCACCATTTCCGCAGAGAATCGTCCGGAAGGCGGGGCGCGTTTTTGTGTTACACTTCCTCTGGAAACCCCGCCAGAACTTAATGAATTACCAGAGGATTTGTGATCAACGTTCTGATTGTTGAAGATGAGATTGCCATTAGCCGCTTTCTGCGCGCTGCGCTGGAAGGTGACGGTCTGCGCGTCCACGATGCGGGTACGCTTCAACGGGGCTTAATTGAAGCTGCCACCCGCAAGCCGGACCTGGTGATCCTCGATCTGGGTCTGCCTGACGGGGACGGCATCGATTTTATTCGTGAGGTTCGTCAGTGGAGCCAGATGCCAATTCTGGTGCTCTCCGCCCGTACGGAAGAGACGGATAAAATCGCCGCGCTGGATGCCGGTGCGGATGATTATCTGATCAAGCCTTTTGGTATCGGCGAATTGCAGGCCCGCCTTCGCGTGGCGCTGCGTCGCCACAGCGCCACCACGCCAGCCGACCCAACCTACACGTTTGGGGATATCCGGGTTGACCTGGCCGCGCGACGCATTGTGCGCGGCGATGAGGAGATTCATCTCACGCCAATCGAGTTTCGCCTGCTCGCCGTGCTGCTCAATAACCACGGCAAGGTTCTCACCCAACGCCAGCTGTTAAGTCAGGTGTGGGGGCCAAACGCAGTGGAACATAGTCATTATTTACGCATATATATGGGGCATCTCCGCCAGAAGCTCGAAATCGACCCCGCGCGCCCTCGCCATTTATTAACTGAAACCGGTATCGGTTATCGGTTTATGCTTTGAATAACTATTCAACTTATTTTTAAATAACACCAAATTATCCCGGAGAATATCTCATAAATATCTCTCTCGTTATTTTTCGGGTTATTTATGCCCACATAAAACATTGGCAACACATCCTGTTAACCCAATCTCAACAAATCAGCATTTTGATCTGCGTTATTCATCAAAAACGACTAATTATTTCTGAAACGATCGGTTAACGGTGATCTCCTTCACAGTTAATCACGTTTTCCTGGATAAAATGACCGTGCTTTCAATTACTGAAAGGAAAATGAAACATGGAAAACAACAATCGCTTAATGCCCCATATAAGGCGGACAACGCATATCATGATGTTTGCCCACCGTAACTGCTTTGACTTTCATCTCTTTAATGCCCGGTAGTCCTTCGACTTCTGGCGCACTCGCTTACAGGTTATCAATAAACACCTTATTTTACAGGCCATTGCCTGTGAACCCGTGCGCTCATTCACTTTGATTCAGACTTATCCGCACCGGGCGGACTGAATTTCAATCATCAAAAAAGCAATTCACTGATTTTAATCAGCGGCCATCCTTTGCTTTTTTTCCGGAAAATTATCGATTTCTTTCTCGTAAGAAATCGAGGGACGCTTATTACCTAAAATAAAGAGAGAAAGATGAAAAATTTAAAAATCGCAGCCAGCCGCGCGTGTCCGGACTGCTTCACTACCCAGCGTGAACTGGTCGATGTCCGCGCTTCGGATTATATCGATGTTGCCGCCATTGTTCTGGCGGTCACGGATATTACCAGCGGCATCCTGGACGAAATAGAAGCCACCGGTTTTGGCATTCCTGTTTTTGTCGCGACGCATAAAGAAGAGTTCATCCCGGCAGACTATTTATCGCGCATTCATGGCGTATTTGAGTATTCAGACACCGGCAGCAACTTTTATGGACGCCAGCTGGAAGCGGCAGCCCAGAAGTATGAAACCCAGCTGCGGCCGCCGTTTTTCCGCGCCCTGGTCGACTACGTTAAGCAGGGCAACAGCGCCTTTGACTGTCCGGGGCATCAGGGCGGCCAGTTCTTCCGCCGTCATCCTGCCGGTAATCAGTTTGTCGATTTCTTTGGCGAGACGCTTTTCCGCTCCGATCTGTGTAACGCCGACGTGGCGATGGGGGATCTGCTGATCCATGAGGGCGCGCCGTGCATTGCGCAGCAGCATGCGGCGAAGGTTTTTAACGCCGATAAGACCTACTTCGTGCTGAACGGCACCTCGTCGTCCAACAAAGTGGTATTAAACGCCCTGCTCACCCCGGGCGACCTGGTGCTGTTCGACCGTAACAACCACAAATCTAACCATCACGGTGCCCTCCTCCAGGCAGGCGCAACGCCGGTCTATCTGGAAACCGCGCGCAACCCGTACGGCTTTATTGGCGGCATTGATGCCCACTGCTTTGAAGAAAATTATCTGCGCGAGCGGGTTGCAGAGGTGGCGCCTGGCCGTGCACGCGACGCGCGCCCGTTCCGCCTGGCGGTGATCCAGCTGGGCACCTACGATGGCACCATCTATAACGCCCGTCAGGTGGTGGATAAGATTGGGCATCTGTGCGATTACATCCTGTTCGACTCCGCCTGGGTGGGTTACGAGCAGTTTATTCCGATGATGGCCGACTGCTCGCCGCTGCTGCTGGAGCTGAACGAAAACGACCCGGGGATCCTGGTGACCCAGTCCGTTCACAAACAGCAGGCCGGCTTCTCGCAGACCTCGCAAATCCATAAGAAAGACAGCCACATCAAAGGGCAGCCGCGCTATGTCCCGCACAAGCGGCTGAACAACGCCTTTATGATGCACGCCTCCACCAGCCCGTTTTATCCGCTGTTCGCCGCGCTGGACATCAACGCCCGTATGCACGAAGGCCAGAGCGGCCGCAACATGTGGATGGACTGCGTGGTTAACGGTATCGAAGCGCGCAAGCTGATCCTGGAGAACTGCCGGTATCTGCGCCCCTTCGTGCCGGAAACGGTAGATGGCCGTCCGTGGGAAAGCTGGGACACGGCGGAAATTGCGACCGAGCTGCGCTTCTTCCACTTCGTACCGGGTGAAAACTGGCACGCTTTCGAAGGCTACGCCGAGCATCAGTATTTTATCGACCCGTGCAAGCTCCTGCTGACCACGCCGGGCATTAACGCCCGCACCGGGGAGTATGACGACTTCGGCGTGCCCGCCACCATCCTCGCCAACTTCCTGCGTGAAAACGGCATCGTGCCGGAAAAATGCGATCTCAACTCGATCCTGTTCCTGCTCACCCCTGCCGAAGATATGGGCAAACTGCAGCAGCTGGTGGCGCAGCTGGTGCGCTTCGAAAAACTGCTTGAGAGCGACGCTCCCCTGAAAGAGGTCCTGCCCTCTCTCTACAAACAGCATCCGGACCGTTACGCGGACTATACCCTGCGCCAGATCTGCCAGGAGATGCATGACCTGTACGCCCGCCACAACGTGAAGCAGCTGCAGAAAGAGATGTTCCGCAAGTCTCACTTCCCGCGCGTGATGATGAACCCGCAGGACGCGAACTACGCCTACCTGCGCGGTGAGGTTGAACTCGTCTCCCTGCGCGACGCGGAAGGCCGCATCGCCGCCGAAGGCGCCCTGCCCTATCCGCCGGGGGTGCTGTGCGTGGTCCCGGGCGAAGTCTGGGGCGGCTCCGTGCTGCGCTACTTTACCGCGCTGGAAGAAGGCATCAACCTGCTGCCGGGCTTTGCGCCAGAGCTGCAGGGCGTGTACGTCGAAGAGTGTGAGGGGCGCAAACAGGTTCGCTGCAACGTCATTAAACAACCCGCCGCTCGGCCCGCGCTGCTGAAAGGAGAGACAGTATGAGTAAGTCTAACAAGATGGGCGTGGTGCAGCTGACCATCCTCACCATGGTCAACATGATGGGGTCCGGGATCATCATGCTGCCCACCAAGCTGGCCGAAGTGGGCACCATTTCGATTATCTCCTGGCTGGTGACGGCTGTGGGGTCAATGGCGCTGGCGTGGGCGTTTGCCAAGTGCGGCATGTTCAGCCGCAAGTCCGGCGGGATGGGTGGCTATGCCGAATACGCCTTTGGCAAGTCGGGCAACTTTATGGCCAACTATACCTACGGCGTGTCGCTGCTGATCGCCAACGTGGCGATTGCCATCTCCGCCGTGGGCTACGGGACGGAGCTGTTTGGCGCGACGCTCAGCCCGGTCCAGATTGGGCTGGCGACCATCGGGGTGCTGTGGATCTGCACCGTGGCTAACTTTGGCGGCGCGCGTATCACCGGACAGCTCAGCAGCATCACCGTCTGGGGCGTGATTATTCCGGTTGTCGGCCTGTGCGTCATCGGCTGGTTCTGGTTCAGCCCGACCCTGTACGCCAACTCCTGGAACCCGCACCATGTGCCGTTCTTTACCGCGGTCGGCTCTTCTATCGCCATGACGCTCTGGGCCTTCCTGGGTCTGGAATCGGCCTGCGCGAACGCGGAAGTGGTAGAAAACCCTGAGAAGAACGTGCCGATTGCGGTCCTCGGCGGCACGCTCGGCGCGGCGGCGATCTATATCGTCTCGACGAACGTGATTGCGGGCATCGTGCCGAATATGGATCTGGCTAACTCCACGGCGCCGTTCGGGCTGGCCTTCGCCCAGATGTTCACCCCGGAAGTGGGGAAAGTGATTATGGGCCTGATGGTGATGTCCTGCTGCGGTTCGCTTCTCGGCTGGCAGTTCACCATCGCGCAGGTGTTTAAATCCTCGGCTGACGAAGGCTACTTCCCGAAAATCTTCTCCCGCGTGACCAAAGCGGATGCGCCGGTGCAGGGCATGCTGGCGATCGTGATTTTCCAGAGCGGATTGTCGCTGATGACCATCAGCCCGTCGCTGAACAGCCAGTTCAACGTGCTGGTCAACCTGGCGGTGGTGACGAACATCATTCCGTACATTCTGTCGATGGCCGCGCTGGTGATTATTCAGAAGGTCGCGAAGGTGGATCCGGGCAAAGCGAGAGTGGCGAATATCGTGGCGCTGATTGGGGCAATCTACAGCTTCTACGCGCTCTACTCGTCCGGCGAGGAAGCGATGCTCTACGGCGCGATGGTGACCTTTATGGGCTGGACGCTGTACGGTCTGGTGTCACCGCGGTTTGAGTTGAAGAACAAACATAGTTAGGTCAAAGCAAAACGGCAACCCGAGGGTTGCCGTTTTTAATGTTTTCTCCCTCTCCCCGTGGGAGAGGGCCGGGGTGAGGGCATCAGCCCGCACCAAACACCACTTACGCGTTTTTCAGCACTTCGCTGACAATCTCTACCGCTTCTTTCTCAATCTGCTGGCGATGCTCAGCGCCGAGGAAGCTTTCGCAATAGATTTTATACGCGTCTTCCGTACCGGACGGACGCGCGGCGAACCAGCCGTTGTCGGTCATCACTTTCAGACCGCCGATGGAGGCGCCGTTGCCCGGTGCCGCCGTCAGACGCGCGGTGATCGGGTCGCCTGCCAGAGTGCTTGCGCTGACCATCTCCGGAGAGAGTTTAGACAGGGCCGCTTTCTGGGCTGAGGTCGCGCTGGCCTGGATACGGTTGTAGCTTGGCGCACCGAAGCGTGCCGCCAGGTCATTGTAATGTTCCTGCGGGTTTTTACCGGTGACCGCGGTGATTTCCGCCGCCAGCAGGCACATGATGATGCCGTCTTTATCGGTTGACCATGGCGTGCCGTCGAAGCGCAGGAAGGATGCCCCGGCGCTCTCTTCGCCACCAAAACCAAAGCTGCCGTCGTGCAGACCGTCAACGAACCATTTGAAGCCCACCGGCACTTCCACCAGCTTGCGGCCCAGCGCGTCAACCACGCGGTCGATCATCGCGGAGGAAACCAGCGTTTTACCGACGGCCACCTCTTTGCCCCACTGCGGACGATGCTGGAACAGGTAGTTGATCGCCACGGCCAGATAATGGTTCGGGTTCATCAGCCCGGCAGGGGTGACGATGCCGTGACGGTCATAATCCGGGTCGTTCGCAAACGCCAGGTCGAATTTATCGCGCAGCGCCAGCAGGCCCGCCATCGCGCACTCGGAGGAGCAGTCCATGCGGATCGCGCCGTCTTTGTCCAGATGCATAAAGCGGAAGGTCTGATCGACGTGATCGTTCACGATGGTCAGATCCAGCTTGTAGTGCTCGGCGATGCGCTTCCAGTATTCGATACCGGAGCCGCCCAGCGGATCCACGCCCAGCTTCAGGCCGGCTTTCTGGATTGCCGCCATATCGACGATATCCGCCAGCCCTTCCACGAACGGCTGAACCAGATCCTGCTCTTTCACGTGGCCCGACGCCATGGCCGCATCCAGAGAAATGCGGTTCACGCCTTTCAAACCATCAGCCAGAAGCGCGTTCGCACGATCTTCCACCACTTTGGTGACGTTGGTGTCTGCCGGACCGCCGTTAGGCGGATTGTATTTGATACCACCGTCTTCCGGCGGGTTGTGGGATGGCGTGATAACGATACCGTCAGCCAGCGCGCCACCTTTTTTGTTGTGCACCAGGATGGCGTTAGAGACCGCAGGCGTTGGGGTGAAGCCGTTGTTCTCCTGAACAATCACGTCGACACCGTTTGCCGCCAGCACTTCCAGCACGGAGATGAACGCCGGTTCAGACAGCGCATGGGTGTCTTTCCCCACGTAGCACGGACCGGTAACGCCGTTTTTAGCGCGCTCTTCCGCAATGGCCTGAGCAATGGCCAGAATGTGCGGTTCGTTAAAGCTATGGCGTGCCGCGCTGCCGCGGTGGCCGGATGTACCAAACTTCACTGCGTGTTCTGCGTTGCCCACGACCGGTTTCAGCACGTAATACTGCGCGGTCAGCTGAGCGACGTTAATCAAATCGCTTTGTTGTGCAGGTTGGCCTGCACGGCTGTGATTTGCCATTACCGGGTCCTTCTGATGCAAGGGTTAAATTGTACCGCAAACCTTTTCAATCAATTCCGCAGGGAACTGCATGGACTGCATGATGTGTTCAATCATGCTGCACTTGCGGCCCGTGTTGGTATTGGTGATCACCCAGTATGGGGTGCCAGGGACATGTTTAGGTTTGGTTTGGTTGCCATTTTGCAGCAGCGTCTGCTCGTCGCCCGCGAAATAGACGCGGGTACGGCCGTGCAGCGACTCGGTCGCCTCAGCAAACGCTTTGTTATCCAGGGAATAAAGTGTAGACAGCACCAGCATAAAACGGTTAACCGCCTTTTTCTGCTCAGCGTATTCGTCGGAGAGCAGCAGTTCGCGCACCGCGCGGACTTTATCTTTTACCGGCGTCACGGCAGGTTTTGCTTGTGCAACAACGCTCGGCTGAGACACGACATCTTTGGTGACTGGGGTAGCAGGCTGTGAAGCGGCGGAAATTTTAAGCATGCGCCGTAAAATGTCGGACGCGCTCTCCCCGATATGCCGCGTCTGGCTGGCAATATACTGATAGAGTTCGTCATCAACTTCGATTGTTTTCATCTTAATCCAGTGCGATATCTTATCTGAATACAAGTCATTGGGATTATAAGGTCAAATCCCAACAGCGGATAGCGTCAAACCAGGTTGGCGGCAAAAGTCAGATTAAACTGGAACCTTGCGGCCGGGCGGCAGAATGGTCAACATGATACCCTAACCTGACATACGTAAAAAAAGAACTTTGCCATGAAATTGAATACCCGAGCGCAAACTGCACAATCGCCGAACAATAATTCTCCCATCGTACTGGTTCACGGCCTTTTTGGCAGCCTGGATAACCTCGGCGTGCTGGCGCGCGATCTGGTTACCGACCACGATATTGTGCAGGTCGATATGCGCAATCACGGTCTTTCCGGGCGTTCGGACGAGATGACCTACGCCGCGATGGCGCACGACCTGCTGGATACGCTGGACGCCAACGGTCTGCAAAAGGTGACGCTCATTGGGCATTCAATGGGGGGCAAAGCGGTAATGGCCCTGACGGCGCTGGCGCCGGAGCGTATCAGCGGCCTAGTGGTGATTGACGTCGCGCCCGTGGATTATGACGTCCGCCGTCACGACGAGATTTTTGCCGCCATTGATGCGGTCACAGAAGCGGGTGTCGCGACACGCCAACAGGCGGCTGCCGTCATGCGTGAGCATCTTGATGAAGAGGGCGTCGTGCAGTTTCTGCTGAAGTCGTTTGTTGACGGACAGTGGCGTTTTAACGTGCCGGTACTCTGGGACCAGTACAACAATATCGTAGGCTGGGAAAGCGTCCCCGCCTGGCCGCACCCTACCCTCTTCATTCGCGGCGGTCACTCCCCTTACGTTACCGATGCGTACCGCGACGCCATACTGGCGCAATTCCCGCAGGCTCGCGCCCACGTGATTGCCGGTGCCGGACACTGGGTGCATGCGGAAAAACCGGAAGCCGTTCTGCGCGCCATCCGCCGCTATCTCGCTGATACGGCAAATTGATTAAAAAGGAAGCGACTGGAAGACTGCGGGCTTCCAGTCGTTGGCGTGCCGTTTTTGGTGATGTATGATGGCGCGCTTATCGCCCGGGCATTAGCAGGGCGGCGTGTTTCCCCCGAAGTCTCAGAATCATGGCCAAAGAACAAACGGACCGTACGACACTAGATCTGTTCGCGAACGAGCGTCGCCCGGGACGACCCAAGACGAATCCGCTTTCGCGCGATGAACAGCTGCGTATCAATAAACGCAACCAGCTTAAACGCGATAAAAATCGTGGGCTTAAGCGTGTCGAACTGAAGCTGAACGCCGACGCCGTCGATGCGCTTAACGAGCTGGCCGACGCGCGAAATATCAGCCGCAGCGAGCTCATTGAAGAGATGCTGATCGCCCAGCTTGAGACGTTACGCCGCCAGGCATAAGTCTGAAAATCCCCTTTATCGCCCTTTTCATGTAGCACAGAGTGCAGTCCTGCGCGATAGCTGTTTCCGCAGGGTTGCCAGTTCTGCTATTATTGCCCTTATCCGTGGCCGAATTGCGCCACCATACTATTAAGTTTCAAGAGGTTATTTTACTCATGGCAATCATCGGCATTTTCTTTGGCAGTGATACCGGCAATACCGAAAATATCGCAAAAAACATTCAGAAACAGCTCGGTAAAGACGTTGCTGATGTGCATGACATCGCCAAGAGCAGCAAAGAAGATCTGGAAGGCTATGACATTCTGCTGCTGGGTATCCCAACCTGGTACTACGGTGAAGCCCAGTGCGACTGGGATGATTTCTTCCCGACGCTGGAAGAAGTGGACTTCAACGGTAAGCTGGTCGCCCTGTTTGGCTGCGGCGATCAGGAAGACTACGCCGAATACTTCTGTGATGCGCTGGGCACCATCCGCGATATCATTGAGCCGAATGGCGCGGTTATCGTAGGCCACTGGCCGACCGCCGGTTACCACTTCGAAGCCTCTAAAGGCCTGGCCGATGACGATCACTTCGTGGGTCTGGCCATCGACGAAGACCGCCAGCCAGAACTGACCGCCGAGCGCGTTGAGAAGTGGGTGAAGCAGATCCGTGAAGAACTTCACCTGGACGCGATTCTTAACGCCTGATTTTTATCGCGGCGCAACCGCGGTTGCGCCCATGCCCCAGGTCAAACCGATTAAATTAATTGCTACAATCTTTTAACTTTTTCGCCCAGACCTGTACAATGTCTCCCTGATAAAATGGGTTTTCCATTGAGCAAGTTTGTTGGTGATACCCCATTTTTATAAGCATATTTTGCCTGAGACTTGCAGTTTTCATTTAGCCATGGCAGTTCTATAATGAGACGCATTATCCCAAGTGCATTTTCTGTCACTTCCTACAGAAGTGAATCGTTTAGCAACAGGACAGATTCCGCATGACTGACAACAATACCGCATTAAAGAAGGCTGGCCTGAAAGTTACGCTTCCTCGGTTAAAAATCCTCGAAGTGCTTCAGGGTCCAGACAATCACCATGTCAGTGCGGAAGACCTTTATAAACGTCTTATCGACATGGGTGAAGAGATTGGGCTGGCTACCGTTTATCGCGTGCTGAACCAGTTTGATGACGCGGGCATTGTTACCCGTCATAATTTCGAGGGCGGTAAATCTGTCTTCGAACTGACCCAGCAGCAGCACCACGATCACCTGATCTGCCTCGACTGCGGCAAGGTCATTGAATTTAGCGATGACTCCATCGAAGCGCGCCAGCGTGAAATCGCCGCGCGTCACGGCATCCGTCTGACCAACCACAGCCTGTACCTTTACGGTCACTGTGCTGAAGGCGATTGCCGCGAAGACGACCATGCGCACGATGCGAAATAATCGAGTGTTTATACTCTGAGCCAGCCGTAAGGTTGGCTTTTTTTTGCCTTAAAAAGCCCGGTAAGCGCAGCGCCACCGGGCGTAAAACAGCTCATTAGTTATTATTGCTGCGAATTTCCTGCCAGATCTTATCGCAACGCTTCGCCACTTCCTGATCGTTACCGGTTTTACGCGCCTGAATACAGGCCTGGTAATCCATCACGCGGACGTTCTCCTGCGTCGCGAACTGCTCATGCGCTTTCTCTTTCTTGAGCACGTTCAGCACGCTCTGACAGGCTTCAATTTTTTCCGGCGAGCCCTCTGCAGTATTTATGCAGGCGCTATACGCCTCCTTCAGACGGGAGTCTTCTTTCGGTGCCTGCGTCTGGGTACACGCCACCAGCCCCGACGCCAGCAGCGCGACGATTACGATTTTTTTCATCATGTGCAGTCTCCATACCGGCGGGGCTCAGCCCGCCGGACGATTCATCAGAAGATGGTGAATGGGGCAATAACCATGAATTTCACGTCACGTTCATCCTGGAAGATGTTGCCGTAGCCGCCCGCATAGCTTGGGATATCGGAGTGGTTGTCGTACTGGGTGAAGTGCAGTTTGAACATCGTCCCTTTCGCGCGGCCATCCTGCAGGGTATAGATAGCATCAAGGCTGTAGGAAGACTCTTTCAGGCGATAGTTGGGATCGTAGTATGCGTCCGGCGTTGCCATATCGGCAGGTTTTGCATCCCAGGCGTAAGCGTAAGAAGCGCCCACCGCCCAGCCAGGCAGGTTCCAGTTTTTCAGGTCGTACATGGCGCCGAAGAAGACCGCTTTCTCGCCGTCGGCGTTGAAGTCTGAACGGTTATCCCACCAGATATCAAGACGACCGTTGGATGAGGCATAGGTCGGGGTCATACGCTGCAGGAAGTAGCCCTGCTGCCCTTCCGCCTTCACCCATGTGCCTTCCAGACGCAAATCAACCTGACCGACCTTATAGCCGAAGGTTAACGCCTGCAGCCACGCGGTGCCGTCATAAATGTCATTGACGCCGCCGTCGCTGACCTTGTCACGCGTACCGTAGAACTGGTAGCTGGTGCTCAGCGGGCTGCCTGCGATATCAAATTTGTAGCTGGCTTTAGCAAAATACTGATCGATATAGCCTTCCGCCTGACCAAATGCGGCTTCCAGTACCAGATCGTTTTTGAAGTCATACTTCGCGCCCAGCGAGTGCAGGTAATCGACTTTGGTTTTCTTATCGTTCTGGTAGAACTTGTCCATCTCAATGTGCCACGGTGCTTTATACTCGTTGGTCCACATATAGGAGAAGCTCAGCGCCCCCGCATCACCGTAGTCAAAGTTAGCCCCGGCTTCCGCCCCCTGATAGGTGCCCGGCATAAAGCTCCAGTGCGGGGCTAACAGGGTCTGGCCGGTTGGCTGGATGTATCCGCCGCGCGCCCATACCGGACCGTACTTAAATTTCGCAGCCGCTTTGTAAAGGCTGATACCGCTCTTATCCCCGGACCAGTCTTCATCATAGGCTTTGTTGCTGGAGGAGAAGGCGATTTCGTTCGGGTGGCCGCTGTCGCCGTTTTCCGCCATTTCGATTGCGGTAAACGCAGCAATATCCAGACCGAACATATCGGCGGCATAGCCTGACTGGAAGTCCAGGTTGGCGTTCCAGGTGGAGTGTGAAAGGTTGGTTTTATATTTGTCTTCGTTGACGTCTTTACGGTCACGCTCGCGCTGCCAGTAATAGATACCGCCCGTGAGGGTAGAATCGTCGATGAACCCTGCCGCTTTCGCTTCTGGCGTCACCACCAGGCCCGACATTGCTGTCACACCGGCAATAGCCAGCGCCAGCGCACTACGTTTGCCACTGAACGTACGCATAGATTATTCCTCTTTGACGAATTAAAACGCCTGAAACGGCGTAAATAAAAAAGACCAAATGGTCAGGGGTAGTTTTAAATACCCTCGAATTAACTACCGTCTTTAGGTTATTTTTCGCGACGCGAATTATCAATGCTTTTCAGCGGGCAAAAGTCAGGATTATGACGAAGTGCACATAATTGGTAGTGCTTTGTAACATTTGCAGTAAAGCGAGGAATGACGGGGAATTGTCAGGTATTTCAGTTAGTAGACGCGGGATTACTTTTCTTTTTTATAACCTTTTTGATTTTCGTAATGACACAAACTTTTTTTTGAAAAATAAGTAGCACCTCATTGACCTGTTATTTTCATAAGGCTGCTTTAGGCCCTGGCTTAATACCCTGATCGTTATATAAAAAAACGCCGCATAGTGCGGCGTTTGTCTCTCATTGACCAGAGCAGCAATATTATTCGCCGATCTTCGTCCAGGTGTCACGCAGGCCGACGGTACGGTTAAATACCGGTTTTTCCGCCGTGCTGTAACGGCTGTCCAGGCAGAAGTAACCTTCGCGTTCAAACTGGAACGCTTTGCCTGCTTCAGCCGCTTTCAGGGACGGCTCAGCGTAGCCCTGCTTGATGACCAGAGATTCCGGATTGATGGTCGCCAGGAAGTCTTCCGCCGCACCTGGGTTAGGCACGCTGAACAGACGATCGTACAGACGGATCTCTACCGGCAGCGCGTGAGATGCGCTCACCCAGTGAATAACGCCTTTCACCTTGCGGCCATCGGCAGGATCCTTGCTCAGCGTTTCCGCATCGTAAGAACAGAAGATGGTGGTGATATTTCCTTCTGCATCTTTCTCAACGCGCTCGGCTTTGATCACGTAAGCGTTACGCAGACGCACTTCTTTACCCAGCACCAGACGCTTGTACTGCTTGTTGGCTTCTTCGCGGAAGTCAGCGCGGTCAATCCAGATCTCGCCGCTGAACGGCACGTCACGGCTGCCCATTTCCGGTTTGTTCGGATGGTTAGGCATGGCAACCAGCTCGCTCGCCCCCTGCGGATAGTTTTCGATAACCAGCTTCACCGGGTCGATAACCGCCATCGCACGCGGGGCGTTCTCGTTCAGGTCTTCGCGAATGCAGGACTCCAGGGAGGCCATCTCGATGGTGTTGTCCTGCTTGGTCACGCCGATGCGCTTGCAGAACTCACGAATAGAGGCCGCCGTGTAACCACGACGACGCAGACCAGAGATGGTTGGCATGCGTGGGTCATCCCAGCCTTCAACGTGCTTCTCGGTCACCAGCTGATTCAGCTTACGCTTGGACATCACGGTGTATTCCAGATTCAGACGAGAGAACTCGTACTGACGCGGATGCACAGGAATGGTGATGTTATCCAGCACCCAGTCATACAGGCGACGGTTGTCCTGGAACTCCAGCGTACACAGGGAGTGCGTAATGCCTTCCAGCGCATCGCTGATGCAGTGGGTGAAGTCGTACATCGGGTAGATGCACCACTTGTTGCCGGTCTGGTGGTGTTCTGCGAACTTAATGCGGTACAGCACCGGATCGCGCATCACGATGAACGGAGACGCCATGTCGATTTTGGCACGCAGGCACGCTTTGCCCTCTTCGAAGCCACCCGCACGCATTTTTTCAAACAGCGCCAGGTTCTCCTCCACGCTGCGATCGCGGAACGGGCTGTTTTTGCCCGGCGCGGTCAGCGTGCCGCGGTACTCACGGATCTCATCTGCTGACAGTTCGTCAACATACGCCAGACCTTTATTGATAAGCTCTACCGCGTAGGCATACAGCCGATCAAAGTAGTCAGAGGAGTAGCAGATATCGCCAGACCAGTTGAAGCCCAGCCATTGCACGTCGTTCTTGATGGACTCAACGTATTCGATGTCTTCTTTTACTGGGTTGGTGTCATCGAAACGCAGGTTGCACTGTCCCTGGTAATCTTGCGCAATGCCAAAGTTCAGGCAAATGGACTTCGCATGCCCGATATGCAGGTAGCCGTTCGGCTCCGGCGGGAAGCGGGTATGTATTGTGGTGTGCTTACCACTGGCCAGATCTTCATCGATGATCTGACGAATAAAGTTACTCGGGCGGGCTTCTGCCTCACTCATCGTGGATTCCTCAAAGCGTAAACAACGTATAACGGCATATGATCTTATAAGCCGGACGAAGAGACAACCCTTATGTAACGGAAAAACCGTTACCAATAAAAAAAGCGGCGGAGGATATCCCCCGCCGCTTAAGGCATGACTCTACTCAGGAGCGATTACTTGCCTTTAATCTCATACAGCGGGGTTTGACCTGCAACAACCTGACCTTTCGCCTGGATGACCAGACCGCTGAAGTCGTCGATGTTGCTGCAAACCACCGGGCTTATCATGGAGCGTGCGTTAGCGTTCAGGAAGTCCAGATCCATTTCCAGAACCGGCTGCCCGGCCACCACTTCAGCGCCCTCTTCCACCAGGCGAGTAAAGCCTTTACCGTTCAGCGCCACGGTATCGATGCCCATGTGGACCACGATCTCCGCGCCATTTTCGGTTTCGAGGCAGAACGCGTGGTTGGTGTTGAAAATTTTCACGATGGTACCGGATGCTGGAGACACAACGGTTTTATCCGTTGGTTTCACCGCCACGCCGTCACCGACCGCTTTGCTGGCAAAGGCTTCGTCAGGTACCTGCTCAAGGTCAACGACGTCACCCGTTACCGGAGAGACCAGAGCAGCAACCGTTACGGCGTTAGGCACGGCCTGCGGCTTCGCGACCGGGGCAGCCGTCGCCGCAGGTGCACTGTCGGCTGATGCCGCTGCGACCGGGCCACGGGCAACCACTTTCTTCATTTCATCACCGATAGATTCCGCTTTGGCACCCACGATGACCTGGATAGTTTGTTTGTTCAGCTTAACGACGCCAGATGCGCCAAGACGTTTACACATTGCGTCGCTGACGCGCGCAGAGTCGCCCACGGTCAGACGCAGACGGGTAATACAGGCATCAATGGCTTTCAGGTTGTCGGTACCGCCGACTGCGGCAATGTAGCTGGTTGCCAGCTGGGTTAAACCTTCTTCGGTATTGCTGTTGGCTTCGCTGGTCACAACGTCATCAGTGGTGTCTTCGCGTCCCGGCGTTTTGAGGTTAAACATACGAATAACCGCGGTGAACAGGACGAAGTAGATGACGAAGAAGGCCGCGCCCATGACCACCAGCATCCAGACGTTCTTGCTTGCCGCCGGCAGGTTGTACATCAGCACGTAGTCGATCGCGCCTGCGGAGAAGGAGAAGCCCGCATGAATGCCCAGCAGGGTTGCCACAAACAGGCTGATGCCGGTTAACACCGCGTGCATCAGGTACAGCAGCGGAGCCAGGAACATGAACAGGAATTCCAGAGGCTCGGTTACGCCGGTCAGGAATGCGGTAATGGCCACTGACAGCAGCATACCGCCGACCATTGGACGACGCGCCTTTGGCGCTGCCAGGTACATTGCCAGCGCAGCGCCCGGCAGACCAAACATCATGATTGGGAAGAAGCCGGACATAAACATGCCCGCGGTGCCGTCACCCGCGTAGAAGCGGTTGATGTCGCCGTGGAAAATCGTGCCTGCCGCGTTGGTGAACTCACCAATCTGGAACCAGGCGATGGTATTGAGGACCTGGTGCAGACCGGTTGGGATCAGCAGACGGTTAATGAAACCGAAGATGCCCGCGCCCAAAGCGCCTGCAGAGACGATCCACTCGCCGCCCGCATGGATAGCATGCTGCACCGGTGGCCAAACGTAGCCAAAGATGGCGGCCAGTACCAGACAGAAGAAGCCTGTGGCGATCGGCACGAAACGTTTGCCGCCAAAGAAGCTCAGGAAGTCTGGCAGCTTGATGTTCGCCCAGCGGTTGTACACCGCACCGCCGACCAGGCCGGTAATGATACCCGCCAGCACGCCCATGTTGATTTCGGGGTTAATCGTTACCATCGCTTTCGTCAGGATGAAATAACCGACAGCCCCTGCCAGTGCTGCGGCACCCGCGCTGTCTTTTGACCAGCTAGAGGCAACACCGATGGCGAAAATCAGCGCCAGGTTGTCAAAAATGGCACCGCCCGCCTGAGCAATAAACGGTACGTTAAGAAGATCGGGTTGCCCGAATCGCAGCAGCAGCGCTGCAACCGGTAGCACGGCGATAGGGAGCTGCAAAGCCCTACCGAGGCGCTGGAAAAAACCTAAAATATTCATCCTATTCCCCCTACGAGACCCTTTTCAGGCTCGCGCATAAACTATGTTTTTATTGTGTCGCTAACGATAGATACCGTTGATAATTCACTGGCAGTCTGAGTGTGTGAAAAATTAATTCGTATCGCAAATTAAACACCTATTTTTTGTGATTTTTGTCACCAAATATCGTATTCAGCCCTCCCTTTCACTGGCTAACAGCGAAAACTTATTTTATCATTCAAAAAATCAAGGCGGATTGATCCGGCCTGAAAGTTTCCAGGTTACGCTTTAGTATCAGGTTCCGAAGCCATCCGCCCACTCTTCTACTTAAACTTTGAGGTGAACAATGAGACTGATTCCCCTGGCAACGGCTGAACAAGTCGGTAAATGGGCCGCTCGCCATATCGTTAACCGCATTAACGCGTTTAAACCGACCGCCGATCGTCCTTTCGTTCTTGGTCTTCCAACCGGCGGCACGCCGCTGACCGCCTACAAGGCGCTGGTTGAGATGCATAAAGCAGGCCAGGTTAGCTTCAAACATGTTGTCACCTTCAATATGGATGAATACGTTGGCTTACCGAAAGACCATCCGGAAAGCTACCATAGCTTCATGCACCGTAATTTCTTTGATCACGTTGATATCCCTGCTGAAAACATTAACCTGCTGAATGGAAATGCGCCTGATATTGACGCAGAATGCCGTCAGTATGAAGAAAAAATCCGTTCTTACGGTAAAATCCACCTGTTTATGGGCGGCGTGGGCAACGATGGTCATATCGCGTTTAACGAACCGGCGTCATCTCTGGCTTCCCGCACCCGTATTAAAACGCTGACCCATGACACGCGCGTGGCAAACTCCCGCTTCTTTGACGGTGACGTGAACCAGGTTCCAAAATACGCCCTGACCGTTGGCGTAGGCACCCTGCTGGATGCTGAAGAAGTGATGATTCTGGTGCTGGGCGGCGTGAAGGCGCAAGCGCTCCAGGCTGCCGTTGAAGGCAACGTTAACCACATGTGGACCATCAGCTGCCTGCAGCTGCACCCTAAATCAGTCATCGTCTGCGACGAGCCGTCCACGATGGAGCTGAAAGTGAAGACGCTGAAATACTTCAACGAGCTAGAAGCCGAGAACATCAAAGGTCTGTAATTGAATAACCGCCTCTGCATCAAGAGGCGGCCGCTTTTTTTAACCGGGGGTCGTTATGTACGCTTTAACCCACGGTCGGATTTATACCGGCCATGAAATTCTGGATGACCATGCGATTGTTATCGCGAATGGCCTGATTGAACGTGTTTGCCCGCTGGCAGAACTGCCGTCGGAGATTGAACAGCGCTCACTCAATGGAGCAGTAATCTCCCCCGGTTTCATCGACGTACAGCTGAACGGCTGCGGCGGTGTGCAATTCAATGACACCGCGGATGCGGTGACGGTCGAAACGCTGGAGATCATGCAGAAAGCCAACGAGAAATCGGGCTGCACCAGCTATCTGCCAACGCTCATCACCAGCAGCGATGACCTGATGAAGCAGGGCATCCGCGTGATGCGTGAATACCTGGCTAAACATCCGAATCAGGCGCTCGGCCTGCACCTTGAAGGGCCATGGCTGAACATGGTCAAGAAAGGGACGCATAATCCAGACTATGTGCGTAAACCTGACGCGGAGCTGGTTGATTACATGTGTGCCAACGCCGATGTAATCGCCAAAGTCACCCTGGCGCCTGAAATGACGGGCACGGACGTCATCAGCAAACTGGCTGCTGCCGGAATTATCGTTTCAGCTGGCCACTCAAACGCCACGCTGAAAGAAGCGAAAGCCGGTTTCCGCGCGGGCATTACCTTTGCGACGCATCTTTATAACGCCATGCCGTATATCACGGGGCGTGAACCCGGTCTGGTCGGGGCGATTCTGGATGAGCCAGACGTCTACTGCGGCATTATCGCGGACGGCTTACACGTCGATTACACCAACATTCGCAACGCGAAGCGGCTGAAAGGTGACAAGCTCTGCCTGGTGACCGATGCCACCGCACCGGCAGGTGCAAATATTGAGCAGTTCATTTTTGCCGGTAAAACAATATACTACCGCAATGGACTGTGTGTGGATGAAAACGGTACGCTGAGCGGTTCCTCTCTGACCATGATTGAAGGGGTGCGTAACCTGGTTGAACATTGCGGGATTGCGCTTGATGAAGTCCTGCGTATGGCAACCCTTTATCCGGCTCGCGCAATCGGCGTGGATAAAAAGCTCGGCGGAATTGCACCAGGTATGGTTGCAAACCTGACGGCATTCACACACGATTATAAAATTATTAAGACCATCGTTAATGGTAACGAGGTCGTCACTGAGTAAGTAAAAGTATGACACCTGGCGGACAAGCTCAAATCGGTAATGTCGATCTCGTTAAACAACTTAACAGTGCGGCAGTGTACCGCCTGATTGACCAACACGGCCCCATCTCGCGGATTCAGATAGCCGAACAAAGCCAGCTTGCTCCCGCCAGCGTGACAAAAATTACCCGTCAGCTCATTGAGCGCGGTTTGATCAAAGAAGTCGATCAGCAGGCCTCCACCGGGGGCCGCCGCGCCATCTCCATCATCACCGAAACCCGCAATTTTCAGGCCATTGGCGTCCGGTTGGGCCGTCATGACACCACGCTCACGCTGTACGATCTGAGCAGTAAAGCCATTGCGGAAGAGCACTATCCTCTTCCGGAGCGCACCCAGGAGACGCTGGAGCATGCGCTGCTGAATACCATAGCGACGTTTATTGAAAGCTGCCAGCGCAAAATCCGCGAACTCATCGCCATCTCCGTGATTCTGCCCGGCCTGGTCGACCCGGAAAGCGGCGTGATCCGCTATATGCCGCACATTCAGGTGGAAAACTGGGCGCTGGTCGACGCGCTGGAAAAGCGTTTTAAGGTGACCTGCTTTGTGGGCCACGACATACGCTCGCTGGCGCTGGCAGAGCACTACTTTGGTGCGAGCCAGGACTGTGAAGACTCTATTCTGGTGCGCGTTCACCGCGGAACGGGGGCCGGTATTATCTCTAATGGCCGTATTTTTATTGGTCGCAACGGTAACGTTGGCGAGATCGGCCACATTCAGGTTGAGCCCCTCGGGGAGCGCTGCCACTGCGGCAATTTCGGCTGTCTTGAGACCATTGCCGCCAACACGGCCATCGAGCAGCGCGTTCGCCATCTCCTTGAACAGGGTTACCAAAGCCGCGTCACGCTGGACGACTGCAAGATAGGCACCATCTGCAAAGCCGCCAATAAAGGCGACGCGCTGGCCTGCGAGGTGATCGAGCAGGTTGGACGTCATCTGGGGAAAACCATCGCCATCGCCATCAATCTGTTTAATCCACAAAAAGTGGTCATCGCCGGTGAAATAGTGGAGGCGGAAAAGGTGCTGCTCCCCGCCATTGAAGGCTGTATTAACACCCAGGCGCTGAAAGCATTCCGCCAGAACCTTCCGGTGGTGCGTTCAAAGCTGGATCATCGCTCCGCGATTGGCGCATTCGCGCTGGTAAAACGCGCCATGCTCAACGGAATTCTGCTGCAGCATTTGCTGGAAAGCTGATCGGACCTTATAGTAACGCCTTCTTTTTTTGATGCCGGACTGTCCATGACCATTAAGAATGTAATTTGTGATATCGACGGCGTGCTGATGCACGATAACGTTGCCGTGCCGGGTGCTGCGGAGTTTCTTCACCGCATCATCGACAAAGGAATGCCACTGGTTCTGCTCACGAACTACCCTTCTCAGACCGGTCAGGATCTGGCAAACCGCTTCGCCACGGCGGGTGTCGACGTGCCGGACAGCGTGTTTTATACCTCGGCGATGGCCACGGCGGATTTCCTGAAGCGTCAGGAAGGGAAAAAAGCCTACGTCGTCGGTGAAGGCGCACTGATCCACGAGCTGTATAAAGCAGGCTTTACTATCACCGACGTGAATCCGGACTTCGTGATTGTCGGCGAGACGCGTTCCTTTAACTGGGAAATGATGCATAAGGCGGCCTACTTTGTCGCCAGCGGCGCGCGCTTTATCGCCACCAACCCGGATACGCACGGTCGCGGTTTTTATCCGGCCTGCGGCGCGCTGTGCGCCGGTATCGAAAAAATCTCTGGTCGCCAGCCGTTTGTTGTCGGTAAGCCCAGCCCGTGGATCATCCGTGCCGCCCTCAATAAGATGCAGGCGCACTCAGAAGAGACGGTGATTGTCGGCGACAACCTGCGCACCGACATTCTGGCCGGCTTCCAGGCGGGTCTGGAGACGATTCTGGTTCTCTCCGGCGTCTCTCAACTTGATGACATTGATTCGATGCCGTTCCGGCCGAGCTGGATTTATCCCTCCGTCGATGAAATTGACATTATCTGATACCTAACCACGCCTCAGGGCGTGGTTTTTTATTTTCTCGCCTGAAAAACACCACCACATCTAACAAAAAAGCGGTTTAATTGCATAATCATCAATAAATCAGCGCTCGCCATACGCTTTTTTCACCGATCCGCAACCGCCATTGCACTATTTCCGTTTTCGCCCGTAAAACGCTTGCGTGCCCTGCCCCTTTGCGGCATTTTCATAAGCAAGCAACATTACAAAGCAACAGGGTTAACGGAGAAGGTTATGTGTTCAATTTTTGGCGTACTGGATATTAAAACTGACGCGGGCGAACTGCGTAAAAAGGCACTCGAACTGTCCCGCCTGATGCGCCATCGCGGACCGGACTGGTCAGGCGTTTACGCCAGTGACAAAGCGATTCTGGCTCACGAACGTCTGTCTATTGTTGACGTCAACGCCGGTGCACAGCCGCTGTATAACGAGAAAAAAACGCACGCGCTGGCTGTTAACGGTGAAATCTATAACCATCAGGCGCTGCGCGCCGAGTATGGCGACCGCTACGCGTTCCAGACCGGGTCCGACTGTGAAGTGATCCTGGCGCTGTATCAGGAGAAAGGGCCCGAGTTCCTGGACGACCTGCAGGGCATGTTTGCCTTCGCCCTGTACGACAGCGAAAAAGACGCTTACCTGATTGGCCGTGACCATATCGGTATTATCCCGCTGTACATGGGCCACGATGAACACGGCAACTTCTATGTTGCCTCTGAAATGAAGGCCCTGGTACCGGTCTGCCGCACCATTAAAGAGTTCCCTGCAGGCAGCTACCTGTGGAGCAAAGACGGCGAGATCCGTCAGTATTACCAGCGCGACTGGTTCGACTATGACGCGGTTAAAGATAACGTCACGGACAAAGCCGAGCTGCGTCAGGCGCTGGAAGATTCCGTGAAAAGCCACCTGATGTCTGACGTACCTTACGGCGTACTGCTCTCCGGCGGTCTGGACTCCTCCGTGATCTCCGCGATCACCAAGAAATTTGCCGCTCGCCGCGTGGAGGATCAGGAGCGCTCCGAAGCCTGGTGGCCGCAGCTGCACTCCTTTGCCGTAGGTCTTGAAGGGGCACCTGACCTGAAAGCCGCGCAGGAGGTGGCAAACCACCTGGGCACCGTGCACCATGAAATTCACTTCACCGTGCAGGAAGGCCTGGATGCGATCCGCGATGTGATCTACCACATTGAAACCTATGACGTAACCACTATTCGCGCCTCAACGCCGATGTACCTGATGTCGCGTAAGATCAAGGCGATGGGCATCAAGATGGTGCTCTCCGGTGAAGGCTCTGACGAAGTGTTTGGCGGCTACCTGTACTTCCACAAAGCGCCGAACGCCAAAGAGCTGCACGAAGAGACCGTGCGTAAACTGCAGGCGCTGCACATGTTTGACTGCGCGCGCGCTAACAAGGCGATGTCCGCCTGGGGCGTGGAAGCACGCGTGCCGTTCCTGGATAAGAAATTCCTCGACGTCGCGATGCGCATCAACCCGCAGGACAAAATGTGCGGCAACGGTAAAATGGAAAAACATATCCTGCGCGAATGTTTTGAATCCTATCTGCCGGCGAGCGTGGCGTGGCGTCAAAAAGAGCAGTTCTCTGATGGCGTGGGCTATAGCTGGATCGACACCCTGAAAGAGGTCGCGGCGAAACAGGTTTCTGACCAACAGCTGGAAACCGCAAGCTTCCGCTTCCCGTACAACACGCCGGGTTCGAAAGAGGCATATCTGTACCGCGAGATCTTTGAAGAATTGTTCCCGGTACCGAGCGCTGCCGAGTGTGTGCCTGGCGGTCCGTCCGTCGCCTGCTCTTCCGCTAAAGCCATTGAATGGGATGAATCTTTCAAATCCATGAACGATCCGTCAGGACGCGCGGTAGGCGTTCACCAGTCTGCCTACAAATAATCACGACGATTCTAATCAGGCCCCTCTGGGGCCTTTTTTTTGCCTTGCATTCCACTCTCGAAAAACGATTAATAACCAATAATTGCCGAATATTCGGTCATGCTGTTCGCAACCTAACCAAACAGTCACATTCCGGCTATTTTCGTTGAAAAAGGTGTTGACGCTGCAAGGGTCTATACGCATAATGCGCCCCGCAACGCCGATAAGGTAACGCGAAAAAAGATGGCTACGTAGCTCAGTTGGTTAGAGCACATCACTCATAATGATGGGGTCACAGGTTCGAATCCCGTCGTAGCCACCATCTTTTTTGCGGGAGTGGCGAAATTGGTAGACGCACCAGATTTAGGTTCTGGCGCCGCAAGGTGTGCGAGTTCAAGTCTCGCCTCCCGCACCATTCCCAAGTATGCGTTGCACGGATGGGGTATCGCCAAGCGGTAAGGCACCGGTTTTTGATACCGGCATTCCCTGGTTCGAATCCAGGTACCCCAGCCATATTTCTTCGATTTTGCGGTTCTCCGCGGTATTGGGGTATCGCCAAGCGGTAAGGCACCGGTTTTTGATACCGGCATTCCCTGGTTCGAATCCAGGTACCCCAGCCATCGAAGATTGCAGTACTGGCTACGTAGCTCAGTTGGTTAGAGCACATCACTCATAATGATGGGGTCACAGGTTCGAATCCCGTCGTAGCCACCAAATTAGGATTGTTGATTTATCGGCAATCAAGACAAATTGTTGGGGTATCGCCAAGCGGTAAGGCACCGGATTCTGATTCCGGCATTCCGAGGTTCGAATCCTCGTACCCCAGCCAATTTAAAAAGTCGTTAAGCAGTTTGCTCAACGCAATTGGGGTGTCGCCAAGCGGTAAGGCTCTGGTTTCTGATACCAGCATTCCGGGGTTCGAATCCCTGCACCCCAGCCACTTAGTAACAAAAAAGCCCGCTCTGCGGGCTTTTTTGTTTTTGTTGTTCATAATGCCTGATGCCCACTCACCCTAACCCTCTCCCCAAAGGGGCGAGGGAATGGTCGAAGCAGCGATTAAAGTCCGAGAGCGTATTTCAGGGCCTGGCGTTTCAACCCACCGGCACGCTCCGCTGCCATCAATCCAATATTACGCAGAATACGAACTGGCGCCAGGTCATTGCTGAACCCGGCATAGAACAGATCCATCCCCGACTGCATGATGAAATTATCCGCCATACGCCGCGTCTGGTAGCGCTTCAGGACCTGATGGCTGGCCCAGTTTTCCGCATGTCCGCGGGCGCTGCCCAGCACATCCAGTAACGCATCAACATCACGGTACCCCAAATTCACGCCCTGCCCGGCCAGCGGATGAATGGTATGTGCAGCATCCCCCACCAGCGCCAGCCCTTCACGGGCATACTGCAACGCATGACGGCGCGTAAGCGGGAACGCCCCGGCGGCGACCGGCGTAACATGGCCCAGACGGCTCGGGAAGTGCAGCAGAATTTCGCGCTGCAGTTGTTCCATGTTCATCCCCTGCAGCTGGCGAATGCGCGCCGGTTTGTCGTACCACACCAGCGACGCCCAGTTTTCAAACAGCGGTAAAAAGGCGTGCGGGCCATTCGGGGTAAAGTGCTGCCAGGTACTCTCGCCCGGCGCATTCTCGCACTCGACGGTAATCAGCATGCAGGACTGTTCATACTGCCAGGCATGAACGCCAATGCCCGCCTTTTGTCTGACCTGTGAGTTAGCGCCGTCCGCACCGACGACCAGCTTCACGGCCAGTTCATCACCGCTGTCGAGCGTCAGCAGATAGCCACGATCGTGAGGATGAAGTGACTTAAGCGACGCAGGCACGCGCAGCGTCACCTTCGGATGCGCCTCCAGCGCCTGCCAGAGCGCCCGCTGGAGCACGTTGTTTTCTACCATATAGCCCAGGCGCGGCAGCTTCAGCTCAGCGGCATCAAACGCGACGTGGGCATTTTCCCACTCCCAGGTTTCGAGACGGCTGTAGGGATGGGCACGCATCGCCTGCACCGTCTCCCAGACGCCCAGCCCGCGGAGCAGATCGACGGACGCCGCGCTGATAGCCGAAATGCGCACATCCGGCTTGCTGGCGGGATCGAAAGTCGGCGGTGCAGCCTGTTCAATTACCGTTACCTCAAATCCCTGCTGCGCCAGCCCCAGCGCCAGCGCGCCGCCGACCATACCGCCGCCGACAACGGCAACTTCGGTGTGTAGGAGTGTCATGGTCAATTTTCCTTATTGGAGAATCCCTTAAGTTTACCGGATTTTTGCGGTCCTGAGGCACACAACCTTCATACTGGTCACAACCCCACCAAAGCATTACAATACGCGGCTTGCAATCCTGAGCTGAGCAAGTCGATGACTAAAAAACTCCATATAAAAACCTGGGGCTGTCAGATGAACGAATACGATTCATCCAAGATGGCCGATCTGCTGGATACCACCCACGGATACCAGCTGACTGAAAATGCGAAAGAAGCGGACGTGCTGCTGCTGAACACCTGTTCGATTCGTGAAAAAGCACAGGAAAAAGTCTTCCACGTGTTAGGCCGCTGGAAGCTTCTCAAACGAAAAAACCCAGACCTGATCATCGGGGTGGGTGGCTGCGTGGCGTCGCAGGAAGGCAAGCTGATCCGCCAGCGAGCCCCGTATGTGGATATTGTCTTTGGCCCGCAGACCCTGCACCGCCTGCCGGAAATGATTAATCAGGTTCGCGGCAACCGTAGCCCGGTCGTTGACGTCAGCTTCCCGGAAATCGAAAAGTTTGACCGCCTGCCGGAGCCGCGCGCCGATGGCCCGACCGCCTTCGTCTCCATCATGGAAGGCTGCAACAAATACTGTACTTACTGCGTGGTGCCGTACACCCGCGGTGAAGAGGTCAGCCGCCCGGCAGACGATATCCTGTTTGAAATCGCGCAGCTTGCCGCGCAGGGCGTGCGCGAAGTGAACCTGCTGGGCCAAAACGTTAACGCCTGGCGCGGGGAAAACTACGACGGCACCACCGGCAGCTTTGCCGAACTGCTGCGTCTGGTGGCCGCGATTGACGGCATCGACCGCATTCGCTTCACCACCAGCCATCCGATGGAATTTACCGACGACATCATTGACGTGTATCGCGATACGCCAGAGCTGGTGAGCTTCCTGCATCTGCCGATTCAGTGCGGCTCGGACCGCGTCCTTAACCTGATGGGTCGTCCGCACACGGTGCTGGAGTACAAATCCACCATTCGCAAGCTGCGCGAAGCGCGTCCGGATATCCAGATCAGCTCCGACTTTATCGTCGGCTTCCCGGGCGAAACCGCTGATGACTTCGAGCGCACCATGAAGCTCATCGGCGACGTGAATTTTGACGTCAGCTACAGCTTCATCTTCTCCGCGCGTCCTGGCACCCCTGCGGCCGATATGGTTGACGATGTGCCGGAAGAGGAGAAAAAGCAGCGTCTGTATATTCTGCAGGAGCGTATCAACCAGCAGGCCAATGCGTGGAGCCGCCGTATGCTCGGCACCGTCCAGCGTATTCTGGTGGAAGGTACCTCGCGCAAGAGCATTATGGAACTCTCCGGTCGAACCGAAAATAACCGCGTGGTGAACTTTGAAGGCACCCCGGACATGATCGGTAAGTTTGTGGACGTCGAAATCGTCGAAGTGCTGACCAACTCGCTGCGCGCGAAGGTGGTCCGCACCGAAGACGAAATGGGCCTGCGTATCGCAGAGTCACCGGAATCCGTGATTTCGCGTACCCGCAAAGAGAACGATTCTGGCGTGGGGATTTACCAGCCTTAATCCTGATGGCCTGCCCTTCCGACAGGCCTTGTATTTCCTCTCATCATCCCCAATATCTTCCGCAACGCTTGCGCCTTTATTCTGTGGCGTGAATAATTTCGGTAATGACCGTTTTATTACGCCGTGTGGCAGCGGGTCAGTTAACCAATCAAAGAGGAACAGTTTGAACATAGATACGCGTGAAATCAGCCTAACGCCCGCAGACAACGCTCGCCTGCTGAGCCTGTGCGGACCGTTTGATGACAACATCAAACAACTGGAGCGACGTCTGGGTATCGAAATTAACCGTCGCGATAATCACTTCAAACTTACCGGACGCCCTATCTGCGTCAATGCGGCAGCAGATATCCTGCGCAGCCTGTATGTCGATACCGCCCCGATGCGCGGCGAAATTCAGGATATAGAGCCGGAACAAATTCACCTCGCCATTAAAGAGGCGCGCGTGCTTGAGCAGAGCGCGGAAAGCGTGCCGGACTACGGCAAGGCAATCAATATCAAGACCAAGCGTGGCGTCATCAAGCCGCGTACGCCAAACCAGGCGCAGTACATCGCCAATATCCTCGACCACGACATCACCTTCGGGGTGGGTCCCGCGGGGACGGGGAAAACCTATCTGGCGGTTGCCGCTGCGGTAGATGCGCTGGAGCGTCAGGAGATCCGTCGAATTCTGCTGACCCGTCCTGCCGTTGAAGCCGGTGAAAAGCTGGGCTTCCTGCCGGGCGATCTGAGCCAGAAGGTCGACCCGTATCTGCGCCCTTTATACGATGCGCTGTTCGAGATGCTCGGCTTTGAGAAGGTCGAGAAGCTGATTGAGCGTAACGTGATCGAGGTGGCTCCGCTCGCCTACATGCGCGGCCGCACGTTAAACGACGCGTTCATCATTCTCGATGAGAGCCAGAACACCACCATCGAACAGATGAAGATGTTCCTGACGCGTATCGGCTTTAACTCGAAAGCGGTCATTACCGGTGACGTGACCCAGATCGACCTGCCGCGCAGCACCAAATCCGGCCTGCGCCACGCCATCGAGGTGCTGGCGGAGGTTGACGAAATCAGCTTTAACTTCTTCCACAGTGAAGACGTGGTACGCCACCCGGTGGTCGCGCGTATCGTTAACGCCTATGAAGCCTGGGAAGAGGCGGATCAGAAGCGTAGGGCCGAACTGGCCGCAGAACGTAAGCGCGACGCGCAGGAGCAAGAACAGAAATGAGTCAGGTGATCCTCGATTTACAGCTGGCCTGTGAAGACAATTCCGGCATGCCGGATGAGGCACAGTTCCAGAAATGGCTGGATGCGGTTATCCCGCAGTTTCAGGAAGAATCAGAAGTGACGATTCGCCTGGTGGATGAAGCCGAAAGCCACGAGCTTAACCTGACCTATCGCGGGAAAGATAAGCCGACCAACGTGCTCTCTTTCCCGTTCGAAGCGCCGCCGGGCATTGAGATGCCGCTGCTGGGCGATCTGATCATCTGCCGTCAGGTGGTTGAACAGGAAGCCAAAGAGCAGCAAAAGCCGCTTGAGGCCCACTGGGCGCACATGGTGGTACACGGGAGCCTGCACCTGTTGGGCTACGATCACATCGAAGATGACGAAGCGGAAGAGATGGAGTCCCTCGAGACAGAGATAATGCTTGCTCTGGGCTATGAGGATCCGTACATTGCCGAGAAAGAATAGTCCGTCACCTGACTGACTCACCTGCCGCCACGAAAGGATAACGCGTGGCGGTAAACGTTGAACTAACAAGAGAACCCTTAACAAACGCCATGAGCGACGACAATTCACACAGTAGCGACACGACAACCAGTAAAAAGGGATTTTTCTCCCTCATTCTGAACCAGCTTTTTCACGGCGAACCCAAAAACCGTGATGAACTGCTGGAGCTGATTCGTGATTCAGGGCAGAACGACCTTATCGACGAAGATACGCGCGAAATGCTCGAAGGGGTGATGGACATCGCCGACCAGCGCGTTCGCGATATCATGATCCCCCGCTCGCAGATGATCACCCTGAAACGTAACCAGACGCTGGACGAGTGCCTCGATGTCATCATCGAATCCGCCCACTCGCGTTTCCCGGTCATTAGCGAAGATAAAGATCACATCGAAGGGATTTTGATGGCGAAAGATCTGCTGCCGTTTATGCGCAGCGATGCCGAAGCCTTCAGTATGGAAAAAGTGTTACGCCAGGCCGTGGTCGTGCCGGAGAGTAAACGTGTGGATCGGATGCTGAAAGAGTTCCGCTCCCAGCGCTACCACATGGCGATTGTTATTGATGAATTTGGCGGCGTTTCAGGCCTGGTCACGATCGAGGATATTCTTGAGCTGATCGTGGGCGAAATCGAGGACGAGTACGACGAAGAAGAGGATATCGACTTCCGTCAGCTTAGCCGCCATACCTGGACCGTGCGTGCGCTGGCCTCCATCGAGGACTTCAACGACGCCTTCGGAACCCACTTCAGCGATGAAGAGGTCGATACCATCGGCGGGCTGGTGATGCAGGCCTTTGGCCACCTCCCGGCGCGCGGAGAGACCGTTGACATCGACGGTTACCAGTTCAAAGTAGCCATGGCCGACAGCCGACGTATTATACAGGTTCACGTCAGAACGCCGGACGACTCACCGGTGCCAAAACTGGAAGATTAATGTAAATGGCATTTGCCCCATTGCTTGAACGCCAGCGCGTCCGTTTGCTGCTGGCGCTGTTACTCGGAGCCAGCGGTACGCTGGCTTTCTCACCTTACGATATCTGGCCTGCGGCCATTCTCTCCCTGATGGGGCTTCAGGGTCTGACCCTGAATCGTCGTCCGGTGCAGGCTGCCGCGATCGGCTACTTCTGGGGGCTGGGGCTGTTTGGCTCAGGCATTAACTGGGTCTACGTCAGCATCGCCCAGTTTGGCGGTATGCCTGGCCCGGTTAACGTCTTCCTGGTGGTGCTGCTCGCCGCGTATCTCTCGCTCTATACCGGCCTGTTCGCAGGCATCCTTTCTCGCCTGTGGCCTAAAACCTCCTGGCTCCGCGTCGCCGTTGCCGCGCCGGTGGTCTGGCAGGTAACCGAGTTCCTGCGCGGCTGGGTGCTGACCGGCTTCCCGTGGCTGCAGTTCGGCTACAGCCAGATTGACGGCCCGCTGAAGGGCCTGGCGCCGGTCATGGGCGTTGAGGCCATCAACTTCCTGCTGATGGCAGTGAGCGGCCTGCTGGCATTAGCGCTGGTCACGCGCGGCTGGAAACCGCTGGCCGTGGCGCTGGTGCTGTTTGCCCTGCCCTTCCCGCTGCGCTATATCCAGTGGTTCACCCTTGAGCCCGCGCGCGCCATGCAGGTTTCCATGGTGCAGGGGAATATCCCGCAGTCCATGAAGTGGGACGAAAAAGAGCTGCTGAATACGCTGAAGATCTACGCCAACGCCACCGAAGAGGTGATGGGGAAATCGCAGCTGATTATCTGGCCGGAGTCCGCCATTCCCGATCTGGAAATTAACCAGCAGCCGTTCCTCAACATGATGAACGACCTGCTGGTGGCGCGCGGCAGCACGCTGATCACCGGGATTGTCGATGCGCGTCTGAATCAGCAGAACCGCTACGACACCTACAACACCATCATTACGCTCGGCAAAGACAGCGAGTACAGCTACCGCTCCACTGACCGGTACAACAAGAACCACCTGGTGCCGTTTGGCGAGTTTGTCCCGCTGGAGTCGATTCTGCGCCCGCTGGCCCCGTTCTTTGATCTGCCGATGTCCTCCTTCAGCCGCGGCCCGTACGTTCAGCCCCAGCTGCACGCGCACGGCGCGGCCCTGACGGCGGCCATCTGCTACGAAATCATTCTCGGCGAGCAGGTACGCGATAACTTCCGCCCGGATACGGACTATCTGCTGACCATCTCTAACGACGCCTGGTTTGGTAAGTCAATCGGCCCGTGGCAGCACTTCCAGATGGCACGCATGCGCGCCCTGGAGCTGGCGCGTCCGCTGCTGCGCAGCACCAACAACGGCATCACCGCCGTGATTGGCCCTCAGGGTGAAATTCAGGCGATGATCCCGCAGTTTACCCGAGAGGTGCTGACCGCTAACGTCACGCCAACAACGGGGCTGACGCCATACGCCCGTACCGGCAACTGGCCGCTGTGGATCCTGACCGCGCTGTTCGGCTTTGGCGCGCTGCTGATGAGCCTGCGCCAGCGTCGTCAATAACCTTCCCATCCGTTGCCGGGTGGCGGCTACGCCTTACCCGGCCTACATTCAGCATTTCCGTTCCCGTAGGTCGGGTAAGCGTCAGCGCCACCCGACAATCCCTGCCCAATCTCAAATCTGGCACGCCTATTGCTTTGTTTATTCAGGTGAACGCAGTTTGGCTTAACGTGCAACCTTGTCGCACCAGCGTAGATCGTCGGTAGCACCGAAACGGTGCAACGGGAGATTATTGCCTCTGAATGGTGCGGCGCGCTTCGCAAAAATAAACAATAACGCAGCAAAATCTTTACATTAAGCCAGACTAAATGTTAACAAGCTTGCATAACACTGCACTCGCATCGCGCGAGATATAACAACATCACAATGGGTATCAATGCGTCGCTGGCGCTGATAAGAAAGGAGTTGGGTATGCAATTACGTAAACTGGCCACAGCAATGCTGGTTATGGGAATGTCTGCCGGCGTGGTTCACGCTGAAGATGCACCGGCAGCAGGAAGCACTCTCGACAAGATTGCCAAAAACGGCGTCATCGTGGTCGGCCACCGTGAATCTTCTGTCCCGTTCTCTTACTACGACAACACGCAAAAGGTCGTGGGCTATTCACAGGATTACTCCAACGCCATCGTTGAAGCCGTGAAGAAAAAGCTGAACAAACCTGACCTGCAGGTGAAGCTGATCCCAATCACTTCACAGAACCGTATTCCGCTGCTGCAAAACGGCACCTTTGACTTCGAGTGTGGCTCCACCACCAACAACCTCGAGCGTCAGAAACAGGCGGCCTTCTCTGACACCATCTTTGTCGTGGGCACCCGCCTGCTGACGAAGAAAGGCGGTGAGATCAAAGACTTCGCTGACCTGAAAGGCAAAGCGGTTGTGGTGACATCCGGTACCACGTCAGAAGTGCTGCTGCACAAGCTGAACGACGAGAAGAAAATGGATATGCGCATCATCAGCGCGAAAGACCATGGCGACTCCTTCCGTACCCTGGAAAGCGGTCGTGCCGTCGCGTTTATGATGGATGACGCCCTGCTGGCGGGCGAGCGTGCGAAAGCGAAGAAACCAGACAACTGGGATATCGTCGGCACCGCGCAGTCAAAAGAAGCTTACGGCTGCATGCTGCGTAAAGACGATCCGCAGTTCAAGAAGCTGATTGATGACACCATCGCCCAGGTGCAGACCTCCGGCGAAGCGGAAAAATGGTTCGACAAGTGGTTCAAGAACCCGATTCCACCAAAAAACCTGAACATGAACTTTGAACTGTCTGACGACATGAAGGCGCTGTTCAAATCTCCAAACGACAAGGCTCTTAACTAATTAGAACAACAGGGGCGGGATCTCCTGCCCTCTCGATTGTCGGGAAGCATGGACAGACTATACGCTGAGTGGTCGTTCCCCACTCAGCACGAAAATGAGCTTCTCACCAATCTTCGAGGGTAGCGCTGCTACCCTTTTTTTTCTGGAGTTTATTATGTCAATAGACTGGAACTGGGGCATATTCCTGCAACAGGCCCCGTTCGGCAACACCACCTATCTTGGCTGGCTGTGGAGCGGCTTTCAGGTCACCGTGGCATTATCGATAACGGCGTGGATCATCGCGTTTCTTGTCGGTTCTTTGTTCGGTATTCTGCGCACCGTCCCTAACCGTTTTCTTTCAACACTGGGCACCCTCTATGTGGAACTGTTCCGTAACGTTCCGCTGATCGTGCAGTTCTTTACCTGGTATCTGGTTATCCCGGAACTGCTGCCGGAAAATATTGGCATGTGGTTCAAGTCGGAACTGGATCCGAACGTACAGTTCTTTGTCTCCTCCATGCTGTGTCTGGGGCTGTTTACCGCTGCGCGCGTTTGCGAGCAGGTGCGTGCCGCCATTCAGTCACTGCCGCGCGGACAAAAAAATGCGGGCCTGGCGATGGGCCTGACGCTGCCACAAACCTACCGCTACGTGCTGCTGCCTAACGCCTACCGCGTTATCGTTCCGCCGATGACCTCCGAGATGATGAACCTGGTGAAGAACTCGGCCATCGCCTCCACGATCGGCCTGGTTGATATGGCCGCGCAGGCGGGCAAGCTGCTGGATTACTCCGCTCACGCGTGGGAATCCTTCACCGCGATCACGCTCGCGTATGTTCTGATTAACGCTTTCATCATGCTGGTGATGAACCTGGTTGAACGCAAAATTCGCCTGCCGGGCAACATGGGGGGCAAATAATGTACGAATTTGACTGGAGTTCTATCGTTCCCTCCATGCCTTACCTGCTGGATGGCCTGGTGATTACCTTAAAAATCACGGTCATTGCCATCATCGTCGGTATCGTCTGGGGTACCCTGCTGGCCGTCATGCGCCTGTCGAGCTTTAAGCCGCTTGCCTGGTTTGCCACCGCCTACGTTAACGTGTTCCGCTCCATCCCGCTGGTGATGGTGCTGCTGTGGTTTTACCTGATCGTACCCGGCTTCCTGCAGAACGTGCTGGGGCTGTCGCCGAAAACCGATATCCGTCTGATCTCCGCCATGGTGGCGTTCTCAATGTTTGAGGCCGCTTACTACTCGGAGATTATCCGCGCGGGCATTCAGAGCATCTCCCGCGGGCAGTCCAGCGCCGCGCTGGCGCTGGGGATGACGCACTGGCAGTCCATGCAGCTCATTATTCTGCCGCAGGCGTTTCGCGCCATGGTTCCGCTCCTGCTGACCCAGGGTATCGTACTGTTCCAGGATACCTCGCTGGTCTACGTGCTGAGCCTGGCAGACTTCTTCCGTACCGCCTCAACCATCGGCGAGCGTGATGGTACGCAGGTTGAGATGGTGCTCTTTGCGGGTGCGGTCTACTTTGTGATTAGTTTAAGCGCATCGCTGTTGGTCAGCTGGCTGAAGAAAAGGACGGTATAATGATTTCCCTGAAAAATGTTTCTAAATGGTATGGGCACTTTCAGGTGCTGACCGACTGCTCCACCGAAGTGAAAAAAGGCGACGTGGTGGTGGTATGCGGGCCGTCCGGCTCGGGTAAATCGACGCTGATCAAAACCGTCAACGGGCTGGAGCCGGTTCAGCAGGGTGAGATCGTCGTCAACGGCACCAAGGTTAACGACAAGAAAACTAACCTCGCCCAGCTTCGCTCTCACGTGGGCATGGTGTTCCAGCATTTTGAGCTGTTCCCTCACCTCTCCATTATTGAGAATCTGACGCTGGCGCAGGTAAAAGTGCTTAAGCGCGATAAAAAAGCGTCGCGCGAGAAAGGTCTGAAGCTCCTGGAACGCGTTGGGCTTTCGGCCCATGCCGATAAGTTCCCGGCGCAGCTTTCCGGCGGCCAGCAGCAGCGTGTGGCGATCGCCCGCGCGCTGTGCATGGATCCGGTGGCAATGCTGTTCGATGAGCCCACGTCGGCGCTCGATCCGGAGATGATCAACGAAGTGCTGGACGTGATGGTCGAGCTGGCGCACGAAGGGATGACCATGATGGTGGTGACGCACGAAATGGGCTTTGCCCGTAAAGTGGCCAATCGCGTAATCTTTATGGACGAAGGGAAAATTGTTGAAGACTCACCGAAAGAAGAGTTCTTCGCTAACCCGAAATCCGATCGTGCGAAAGATTTCCTCGCCAAAATCCTGCATTAATCTTCCCAGTGCGCAATCTGCGGATTGCGCACTGCTTCACGCTTTTGTTCAGTTCCTCTCGTCGGCGTCACATTGCAGCGTTAACCTTGTCACAAAATAACGCTATGAATGGAGAACGCTATGGCACAGCCTATTATTCTCGATTGCGATCCGGGTCATGACGACGCGATCGCGCTCGTTCTTGCACTTGCCTCCCCTGAACTCGACGTCAAAGCCGTCACCTCTTCCGCCGGAAACCAGACGCCGGATAAAACCCTGCGCAACGTTTTGCGCATGCTGACGCTGCTCGGGCGCACCGATATTCCCGTCGCCGGCGGGGCCGTGAAGCCGCTGATGCGCGAGCTAATCATTGCCGACAACGTTCATGGTGAAAGCGGGCTGGACGGTCCGGCGCTGCCTGAGCCGGGCTTCACGCCGCAAAACTGCACCGCCGTGGAGCTGATGGCGAAGGTGCTGCGCGAAAGCGCGGAGCCCGTGACGCTGGTGGCGACCGGGCCACAAACTAACGTTGCGCTCCTGCTGAATAGCCATCCTGAGCTGCACGCTAAAATTGCGCGCATCGTCATCATGGGCGGCGCGATGGGGCTGGGTAACTGGACGCCAGCGGCCGAGTTCAACATTTTTGTCGACCCGGAATCGGCTGAGATTGTCTTCCAGTCCGGCTTACCGATTGTGATGGCGGGACTGGACGTGACCCACCGCGCGCAGATTATGGCGGGCGATATTGAGTGTTTCCGCGCCGTGGGCAATCCGGTGGCGACAACCGTGGCTGAACTGCTCGACTTTTTTATGGAGTACCATAAGGCTGAGAAATGGGGCTTCCACGGAGCGCCGCTGCACGATCCGTGCACCATCGCCTGGCTGTTAAAACCGGAGATGTTTACCACGGTAGACCGCTGGGTTGGGGTGGAAACGCAGGGGAAATACACCCAGGGCATGACGGTGGTGGACTACTATTCGCTGACGGGGAATAAGCCGAATACGACGGTGATGGTGGATATCGACCGGGAGGCGTTTGTGGATTTGCTGGCGGAGAGGCTTGGTTACTATAGTGCGGCCTGATGCCCTTGTATGTTTAAAGTCACTTCAGTTACCCGTCAACAGACGGGTAAACTGTCACTGAGTTTGACCTGATGCCACAGCCCGTTAGCCCTCTGGGTTTCCAAGCCCGCGGGTGAGCTCATGGCGTGGCATCAGTTTTCCTGTTAACCCGAACAGCTGCCTGGGCGGCCTGTGCCAGCCCGTATATTACAAGGCCGGGAGACTCGAACATGACTGAACATACCAACGTTGGCATCGATATCGCCAAAGAGACCTTTGATGTATTTATCAGTCCTGACGGGATTTTTCTTCATCTGGATAATACCCCTCAGGGCCATCAGCTACTCCTCGACGCCCTTTCATCCCGTACCGTTACACGCATCGTGATGGAAGCCACGGGGCGCTACCACAACCTGCTTGCTGCCACGCTTGAACTTGCCGGGCTGCCTGTCGCCGTCGTTAATCCTGCTCAGGTCAAACACTTCGCCCGCGCTCTCGGGACGCTGTTCAAGACAGACCCGAACGATGCCCGCATCATCTGCGAGTTTGGCCGCAGGATGACACCGGATATCAGACCCGCTCCGGACGAACAGACGCAGCGTCTCGCCATGATGGTATCCCGCCGCCGCCAGTTGGTGGACAACAGAACCATGGAGCAGAACCGCTACGGCTCCTGCACTGATGAGCTTATCCGGATGGGTATCAAACGGCATATTGACTGGCTTAACGCAGAGATAAAGGACACGGATGACGACATCGACCAGCAGATAAAAGTGATGCCGCTATGGCAGGAGAAAGTGAAGCTGCTGGAAGAAGTCAAGGGTATAGGACGGACAACGCTGGCGGTTCTGCTGTCGATGCTGCCGGAGCTGGGACAACTTAACAGACGTAAAATCAGCGCACTGGTAGGCGTGTGTCCTTATGCCCATGACAGCGGAAAGATGAAAGGAAAACGATGTATCTGGGGAGGACGAAGTGCGGTGCGTGCAGCGCTGTACATGGCGGCAATGTCAGCGGTGCGTTATAACCCAACCATACAGGCTTTTTTTGAGAAACTGAGAAGCAAGGGAAAAGCCTTTAAAGTGGCGATGACAGCCTGCGTCAGAAAGCTGGTAACAATCCTGAATGCGATGGTGCGGGACAATAAAAAATGGGCGGCAGCTTAGTCGTCAGCTGTTGACTTTAAACACAGCTGCTCACCCACAGGGAGAGGGCGCAGACGCTAAAAACGGCAACGTGGTTGCCGTTTTGCTTTTACCACGTGCGGCCTGATGCCCTCACCCCAACCCTCTCCCACGGGGAGAGGGCGCAGACACCAAAAACGGCAACGTAGTTGCCGTTTTGCTTTTATTTAGGGCTCAAACGGCCGACGCTGGAACTGATCGTGCCCGCATTTAGGACACAGCGGCAGGACATCCGGTGTGTACACCGCAATATGGTGATGGCATTTTTCACACACCAGATTTCCTAGCCCGACCACCTCGCCGCTGTGGTACACGCCGTGATGGTTCAAATCCTGAAAGACCTCGCGCCACTCCAGCTGCGTTTTATCCGTGATATCGGCGAGTTCCTGCCACAGGCTCTCTTTAATCACCCGCATGAAAACGCTGTCCGTGACCTCCTCCTGACTCTCCTGGTAACTACGCGCGAACTCTTCCAGATCGCGACGCACGGCGCGCGTCACCTCTTCCACTTCGGTTCGCGTTAACTCACCCGTTTGCGTCACGCGGGCCCGCGCTTGCTCCACCAGCGCATCAATATCACGCTCGCCGTTACGCAGCCGCTCCGTCAGTGTCGCCACCAGTTCACGGTAAAATTGAGCAACCTTGTTCATCATTTTGCCTCCCGGGTCAGTAACTATTTCTAATAATAGACCTTATTTCATCGCCGCTTTGTCAGGTGAAGCACAGACCCGGTAAATTCCTGCAAAGCGCATTTGTGCGAAAGGCTGTTTTGACGCGGGCGTTTGGGCTATGCTATGCGGATCTGAATTACCACATCCATTGGCTACATTTGTAGCTGTATTGAAAACAGGACCACTGGCTGCCATGCAAGAGCAATACCGCCCGGAAGAGATAGAATCAAAAGTCCAGCAACACTGGGACGAGAAGCGCACGTTTGAAGTAACCGAAGACGAGAGCAAAGAGAAGTATTACTGCCTGTCGATGCTTCCCTATCCTTCTGGTCGACTACACATGGGCCACGTGCGCAACTACACCATCGGTGATGTGATTGCGCGCTACCAGCGCATGCTGGGCAAAAACGTGCTGCAGCCTATCGGCTGGGACGCGTTTGGTCTGCCTGCAGAAGGTGCTGCGGTCAAAAACAATACGGCTCCGGCGCCGTGGACGTACGACAACATTGCGTACATGAAAAACCAGCTCAAAATGCTGGGCTTTGGCTATGACTGGAGCCGCGAGCTGGCAACCTGTACCCCGGAATACTACCGCTGGGAACAGAAATTCTTCACCGAGCTGTACAAAAAAGGCCTGGTGTACAAGAAGACCTCTGCCGTTAACTGGTGTCCGAATGACCAGACCGTTCTCGCGAACGAACAGGTTATCGATGGCTGCTGCTGGCGCTGCGACACCAAAGTTGAGCGTAAAGAGATCCCACAGTGGTTTATCAAAATCACCGCTTACGCGGACGAGCTGCTGAACGATCTGGATAAGCTGGACCACTGGCCAGATACCGTTAAGACCATGCAGCGCAACTGGATCGGCCGTTCTGAAGGCGTAGAAATTACCTTCAACGTTGAGAACCACGACCAGACCCTGACCGTCTACACTACCCGTCCGGACACCTTCATGGGCGCGACCTACCTGGCGGTGGCCGCAGGTCACCCGCTGGCGCAGAAAGCGGCGGAGAACAATCCGGAACTGGCTTCCTTCATCGACGAGTGTCGCAACACCAAAGTGGCCGAAGCCGATATGGCGACGATGGAGAAAAAAGGGGTTGATACCGGCTTTAAAGCCATTCACCCGCTGACGGGCGAAGCAATCCCCGTTTGGGCCGCCAACTTCGTACTGATGGAGTACGGCACAGGCGCCGTGATGGCCGTTCCGGGTCACGACCAGCGCGACTACGAATTTGCCACCAAATATGGCCTGACCATTAAACCGGTTATCCTGGCGGCTGACGGTTCTGAACCAGACCTGTCTGAGCAGGCGCTGACTGAAAAAGGCACCCTGTTCAACTCCGGTGAATTCAGCGGCCTGAGCTTCGAAGAGGGCTTCAACGCCATCGCCGATAAGCTGGCGTCTCTGGGCGTGGGCGAGCGTAAAGTTAACTTCCGTCTGCGCGACTGGGGCGTGTCCCGTCAGCGTTACTGGGGTGCGCCAATTCCAATGGTGACGCTGGAAGATGGCACCGTGATGCCAACGCCGGAAGATCAGCTGCCGGTGATCCTGCCGGAAGACGTGGTCATGGACGGTATCACCAGCCCGATCAAAGCCGATCCTGAGTGGGCAAAAACCACCGTTAACGGTCAGCCTGCGCTGCGTGAAACCGACACCTTTGACACCTTTATGGAATCATCCTGGTACTATGCGCGCTACACCTGCCCGCAGTATCAGGACGGTATGCTGGATTCCGATGCGGCAAACTACTGGCTGCCGGTAGACATCTATATCGGCGGCATCGAACACGCCATCATGCACCTGCTCTACTTCCGCTTCTTCCATAAACTGATGCGCGATGCGGGCATGGTGAACTCTGACGAGCCCGCAAAACAGCTGCTGTGTCAGGGCATGGTGCTTGCGGATGCCTTCTACTACGTTGGCGCGAACGGCGAGCGTAACTGGGTTTCTCCGGTTGATGCGATTGTCGAGCGCGACGAGAAGGGCCGTATTGTTAAGGCGACAGACGCCGAAGGTCATGAACTGGTCTACACCGGCATGAGCAAGATGTCCAAGTCGAAAAACAACGGTATCGACCCGCAGGTGATGGTTGAGCGCTACGGTGCTGATACCGTGCGTCTGTTCATGATGTTTGCCTCTCCGGCGGATATGACCCTTGAGTGGCAGGAATCCGGTGTTGAAGGCGCGAACCGCTTCCTGAAACGCGTCTGGAAACTGGTTTACGAACATACCGCCCAGGGCGATGCTCCGGCGCTGAACGCCGCTGCGCTGACGGAAGATCAGCAGGCGCTGCGTCGCGATGTTCATAAAACGATCGCGAAAGTGACCGATGATATTGGTCGTCGTCAGACCTTCAATACCGCAATTGCGGCTATTATGGAACTGATGAACAAGCTGGCGAAAGCCCCGCAGGACGGCGAGCAGGATCGTGCCTTAATGCGTGAAGCTCTGCTGGCCGTTGTTCGCATGCTGAACCCGTTCACGCCGCACGTGAGCTTTACCCTGTGGCAGGAGCTGAAAGGCGAAGGCGATATCGACAATGCGCCGTGGCCGCAGGCTGACGAAGCCGCGATGGTGGAAAACACCACGCTGGTTGTGGTGCAGGTAAACGGCAAAGTTCGCGGTAAAATTACCGTGGCGATCGATGCAACCGAAGAACAGGTTCGCGAGCGCGCAGGCCAGGAGCCTCTGGTCGCAAAATATCTTGAGGGCGTTACCGTACGTAAAGCAATCTACGTACCGGGCAAACTGCTCAATCTGGTCGTTGGCTAAGCGCGGGAGGAAACGTGCGACAACTGGCAACAATACTCTTATCTCTGGCGGTGCTTGTCACCGCTGGCTGTGGCTGGCACCTACGCAATACCACGGCGATACCTGCTGAGATGAAAACGATGATTTTCGACTCATCCGATCCGAATGGTCCACTCAGCCGTGCAGTTCGCAATCAGCTGCGTCTTAACGGCGTTGAGTTGATTGAAAAAGATACGCTGCGCCAGGATGTACCGTCTCTGCGTCTCCTGGGGATGTCTCTCGGCAAAGATACAGCATCTATCTTCCAGGACGGTCGTACCGCAGAATACCAGATGGTAATGACGGTCAACGCAGCCGTTCTGATCCCGGGTAAAGACATCTATCCGATCAGCACGAAAGTGTACCGTTCGTTCTTCGATAACCCGCAGACGGCGCTGGCGAAAGATGCCGAACAGCAGATTATCATCAACGAAATGTACGACAAGGCAGCGGAACAGCTGATCCGCAAGCTACCAAGTATTGCAGCATCAACCAAACAAGGATCTGACATTGTTGAAAAACCGGTTGCTGGCACGCTTCCTGCAGCTACCTCTTTGGGTAAATGATGATCAGGCTGTATCCTGAACAACTCCGCGCGCAGCTCAATGAAGGGCTGCGCGCGGCGTATCTGCTTCTTGGAAACGATCCGCTATTGCTTCAGGAAAGCCTTGATGCCGTGCGGCACGCCGCCGCCGCGCAGGGCTTCGATGAACACCACACCGTCCAGCTGGACAACAACACCGACTGGAACGCCCTCTTCTCGCTTTGTCAGGCGATGAGCCTGTTCGCATCGCGCCAGACGATTCAGATCCTGCTGCCGGATAACGGTCCTAACGCGGCGATGAATGAGCAGCTCGCCACGCTGGTCAGCCTGCTGCACAGCGATCTGCTGTTAATCGTGCGTGGCAACAAGCTCACCAAAGCACAGGAAAACGCGGCGTGGTTTACCCAGCTCGCGACGCACGCGGTGCTGGTCACCTGTCAGACGCCCGAGCAGGCGCATCTGCCTAAATGGGTAGCCGCGAGAGCGAAGCAGCACAACCTTCAGCTGGATGACGCGGCGAATCAGCTGCTCTGCTACTGCTATGAAGGTAACCTGTTGGCCCTGGCGCAGGCGCTGGACAGACTCTCACTGCTCTGGCCGGACGGCAAGCTGACCTTGCCGCGCGTCGAGCAGGCCGTTAACGACGCGGCGCACTTCACGCCGTTCCACTGGGTGGACGCGCTGCTGTCGGCAAAAAGCAAACGCGCCCTGCATATTCTGCAGCAACTGCGTCTTGAAGGCAGCGAACCCGTTATTCTGCTGCGCACGCTGCAGCGCGAATTACTGCTGCTGATTACGCTCAAGCGTCAGTCTGCCCATACGCCGCTGCGTTCGCTGTTTGATAAACACCGCGTGTGGCAAAACCGCCGCGCAATGACCACCGAGGCCGTCAACCGCCTGAGTCATGAACAGCTTCGTCAGGCGGTACAGCTTCTGATGCGCGCTGAGCTCACGCTAAAGCAAGATTACGGCCAGTCGGTCTGGGCGGAACTGGAAAGCCTTTCACTGCTGCTCTGCCACAAGGCGCTGGCAGACGTTTTTATTGATGGATAGTATGCACTCTTTACAGGCCCTGTATGGCGGCACCTTCGACCCGGTACACTACGGGCATCTGAAGCCGGTTGAAATTCTGGCAAATCTGATTGGCCTTCAGCGCGTCACCATCATGCCCAATAATGTCCCGCCCCACCGCCCGCAGCCCGAGGCGACCAGCGAACAGCGAAAAGAGATGCTCGCCCTGGCCATCGCCGATAAGCCGCTTTTCCGGCTGGACGAGCGTGAGCTGCGTCGCGACACGCCCTCATGGACCTCGCAGACGCTTCAGGAGTGGCGAGCCGAACAGGGACCAGACCAGCCGCTGGCTTTTATCATCGGTCAGGACTCCCTGCTGAACTTCCCCACGTGGCATAAATATGAAACCATTCTTGAGAACAGCCATCTGCTCGTCTGCCGCCGTCCCGGCTATCCGCTGACCATGCGCGAAGCGCAGTATCAGCAGTGGCTGGAAGACCATCTCACCGATAACGTTGAAGATCTTCACAGTCAGCCTGCCGGGAAGATCTATCTGGCGGAAACGCCGTGGTTTGATATCTCTGCGACCCTCATTCGCGAGCGTTTACAGCAGGGTCTGGAATGTGACGATCTGCTGCCGGCCGCCGTGCTGGCCTATATCCACAGTCACGGTTTGTATCAGAAAAGCGCAGATGAATAGCCGGAGGGCATAAAAAGCGGCTTATTGTTTATCCTGCCTTGACAGGGTAAGCCATACTGTTATTCTCCGCTGCCAGACTTTCCCGCCGATCATTGCTTTACAGAAATTGTTTTACAAAAATGGCGATGCAATCTCAGGCGGAGGGTGGGATGATACCCGCCTTCAAAAGCCCGGCCGGAGACATTTGTCCCGACAGAGGCATGAGTTCAGGTATACTGTCTGGCTACGAATTCAACGTTTTACAATCTCATTCACCCCAGGGGGAAAACTTGCAGGGTAAAGCACTCCAGGATTTTGTTATTGACAAAATTGATGACCTGAAAGGTCAGGACATCATCGCTATCGACGTTAAGGGTAAATCCAGTATTACCGACTGCATGATCATCTGCACCGGTACTTCGACGCGTCATGTTGTTTCAATTGCCGATCACGTGGTTCAGGAATCCCGTGCAGCGGGGCTGTTGCCGCTGGGTGTTGAAGGTGAAGCGACGGCTGACTGGGTGGTTGTCGACCTCGGCGATGTGATCGTCCACGTTATGCAGGACGAGAGCCGTCGCCTGTATGAGCTGGAAAAACTCTGGGGTTAATGCGTGAAGTTGCAGCTGGTCGCCGTCGGCACCAAAATGCCGGACTGGGTACAAACCGGTTTTACTGAATATCTGCGTCGTTTTCCAAAAGACATGCCGTTCGAGCTGGTGGAAATTCCCGCCGGAAAGCGCGGCAAGAACGCGGATATCAAACGTATTCTCGATAAAGAGGGCGAGCTGATGCTGGCTGCCGCAGGCAAAAACCGCATCGTCACCCTCGATATTCCAGGAAAACCCTGGGATACGCCGCAGCTGGCGCACGAACTGGAGCGCTGGAAGCAGGATGGCCGTGACGTCAGTCTGTTGATTGGCGGACCAGAAGGGTTATCCCCCGCCTGCAAAGCGGCGGCTGAACAAAGTTGGTCCCTCTCCGCGCTGACGCTTCCCCACCCGCTCGTTCGGGTACTGGTGGCAGAAAGCCTGTATCGCGCGTGGAGCATTACTACCAACCACCCCTATCACCGCGAGTAATGACTGACCAGGGTAGATTAAGCAGCGGATGAAACTACAGAATTCTTTTCGCGACTATACGGCTGAGTCCGCGCTGTTTGTGCGCCGGGCGCTGGTCGCCTTTACCGGGATTTTGCTGCTTACCGGCGTGCTGATCGCCAACCTTTATAATCTGCAAATTGTCCGCTTCACCGACTACCAGACGCGTTCAAACGAAAACCGTATTAAGCTGGTGCCCATCGCACCCAGCCGCGGCATTATCTACGATCGTAACGGCACCCCGCTGGCGTTAAACCGCACCATCTATCAAATCGAGATGATGCCGGAAAAGGTCGATAATGTTCAGGATACGCTGGAAGCGCTGAAAAGCGTTGTCGACCTTAACGATGACGACATCGCCGCCTTCAAAAAAGAGCGCGCCCGCTCTCACCGCTTTACCTCCATTCCGGTTAAAACCAATCTGACGGAAGTTCAGGTGGCCCGCTTTGCGGTGAACCAGTACCGCTTCCCCGGCGTGGAAGTAAAAGGATATAAGCGTCGCTACTACCCCTACGGCTCCGCGCTGACGCATGTCATTGGCTACGTCTCCAAGATTAACGACAAAGACGTCGATCGCCTTGATAAAGACGGCAAGCTGGCCAACTACGCGGCAACGCACGATATCGGTAAGCTGGGGATCGAACGTTACTACGAAGACGTTCTGCACGGGCAAACGGGCTATGAAGAGGTTGAGGTTAACAACCGGGGCCGCGTGATCCGCCAGCTGAAAGAAGTGCCGCCTCAGGCAGGGCATGACGTCTATCTGACGCTCGACCTTAAGCTGCAGCAGTATATTGAAACCCTGCTGGCGGGCAGCCGTGCAGCGGTGGTGGTCACCGATCCTCGAACCGGCGGCATCCTGGCCATGGTGTCTATGCCAAGCTATGACCCGAACCTCTTCGTTGACGGCATTTCCAGTAAAGACTACTCCGGCCTGCTGAATGACCCGAACACGCCGCTGGTGAACCGCGCGACGCAAGGGGTTTACCCGCCGGCATCAACGGTTAAGCCGTACGTGGCGGTCTCTGCGCTGAGTGCCGGCGTCATCAACCGTAATACCAGCCTGTTTGACCCGGGATGGTGGCAGCTGCCGGGCTCCGATAAGCGCTACCGCGACTGGAAAAAATGGGGTCACGGTCATCTGAACGTCACCAAATCGCTGGAGGAGTCTGCGGATACCTTCTTCTATCAGGTGGCATATGATATGGGTATCGACCGCCTGTCAGAGTGGATGAGTAAATTCGGCTACGGGCATTACACCGGCGTCGATCTTTCAGAAGAACGCTCTGGCAACATGCCAACGCGCGAATGGAAGCTGAAGCGCTTTAAGAAACCGTGGTACCAGGGTGACACCATTCCGGTGGGTATCGGTCAGGGCTACTGGACGGCAACGCCGCTGCAGATGAACAAGGCCATGATGATCCTCATCAATGACGGCGTGGTGAAAGTGCCCCATCTGCTGCAAAGCACGGTTGAAGACGGCAAAAAAGTGCCGTGGAACCAGCCGCACGAGGCGCCAGTGGGTGACATTCACTCCGGCTTCTGGGAAATTGCGAAAGACGGTATGTACGGCGTGGCAAACCGTCCGAACGGTACCGCGCATAAGTACTTCGCCGGTACGCCGTACAAGGTGGCCGCGAAATCCGGTACTGCGCAGGTATTTGGTCTGAAAGCCAACGAAACCTATAACGCGCACCGCATTGCCGAACGTCTGCGTGACCATAAGCTGATGACGGCGTTTGCCCCTTATGATAACCCGCAGGTCGCGGTGGCGATGATTCTGGAGAACGGCGGTGCCGGGCCTGCGGTCGGGACCATCATGCGCCAGATCCTTGACCACATTATGCTGGGTGATAACAACACCGAACTGCCGGCTGAAAACCCGGCCGCCGCCGCGGCGGAGGACCAATAATCATGACGGATAATCCAAATAAAAAATCGCTGTGGGACAAAATCCACATCGACCCAGCCATGCTGCTGATCCTGCTGGCGCTGCTGGTTTACAGCGCCCTGGTTATCTGGAGCGCCAGCGGCCAGGACATCGGCATGATGGAGCGTAAGATCGGCCAGATCGCGATGGGCCTGATCATTATGGTGGTGATGGCGCAAATTCCGCCGCGCGTCTACGAAGGCTGGGCACCCTACCTCTACATCTTCTGTATTATTTTGCTGGTTGCGGTAGATGCGTTTGGCGCTATTTCAAAAGGGGCGCAGCGCTGGCTGGATCTGGGTATTGTCCGCTTCCAGCCCTCGGAGATTGCCAAAATCGCCGTTCCACTGATGGTGGCACGCTTTATCAACCGCGACGTCTGCCCGCCGTCGCTAAAAAATACCGCCATCGCGCTGGTGCTCATTTTTCTGCCGACGCTGCTGGTTGCGGCGCAGCCTGACCTTGGCACCTCAATCCTTATCGCCCTCTCCGGCCTGTTTGTTCTCTTCCTGTCGGGCCTGAGCTGGCGCCTGATTGGTATCGCCGTGGTGCTGATTGCGGCGTTCATCCCTATCCTCTGGTTCTTCCTGATGCATGATTACCAGCGCCAGCGCGTCATGATGCTGCTCGATCCGGAAACCGATCCGCTGGGTGCGGGCTATCATATTATTCAGTCCAAGATTGCGATTGGCTCCGGCGGCCTGCGCGGTAAAGGCTGGCTGCACGGCACGCAGTCGCAGCTGGAATTTTTACCGGAACGCCACACCGACTTTATCTTTGCCGTACTGGCGGAAGAGCTGGGGCTGGTGGGCATCCTGATACTCCTGGCGCTGTACGTCCTGCTGATCATGCGGGGATTGTGGATTGCCGCGCGCGCGCAAACCACCTTTGGTCGCGTCATGGCGGGCGGGTTGATGCTGATTTTATTCGTTTATGTCTTCGTAAATATTGGTATGGTGAGTGGTATTCTGCCGGTGGTAGGCGTACCGCTGCCGCTGGTGAGTTACGGAGGCTCGGCACTGATCGTGTTGATGGCCGGGTTTGGTATCGTGATGTCGATCCATACCCACAGAAAAATGTTGTCAAAAAGCGTATAAAAATAAGGGGATCGGAATGCGTAAGCAGTGGCTGGGGATCTGCATTGCGGCAAGTTTACTTGCGGCCTGCACAAGTGATGATGGTCAGCAACAGGCAACCGTCGCGCCGCCGCAGCCTGCGGTATGTAATGGCCCGATCGTTGAAATCAGCGGTGCCGATCCCGTTTATGAACCGCTGAATGCCAGTGCCAATCAGGATTACGAGCGCGACGGCAAAAGCTATAAAATTGTTCAGGACCCTTCCCGTTTCAGTCAGGCAGGCTTTGCCGCCATTTATGATGCCGAGCCAGGCAGTAACCTGACGGCCTCCGGGGAGGCGTTCGATCCCATGCAGCTGACGGCGGCACACCCGACGCTGCCGATCCCGAGCTACGCCCGCATCACCAACCTGGCAAATGGCCGCATGATCGTCGTGCGTATCAACGACCGCGGCCCTTACGGGAATGACCGGGTGATCTCCCTGTCGCGCGCGTCCGCCGATCGCCTGAACACCTCGAACAACACCAAAGTCCGCATTGACCCGATTATCGTGGCGCAGGACGGTTCGCTCTCCGGGCCGGGTACCGCGTGTACGACGGTAGCGAAGCAGACCTATGCCCTTCCCGATCGCCCAAATCTGGATGGCGGAATGGGCAGCGTTTCATCTCCAGCCGAGCCTGCTCAGCCTGGGGGAGAAATACGCCCAATCAGCAACGACACGCTGCAAAGCGACGATTCAACGGGCGCACCGGTGAAGAGCAGCGGCTTTCTGGGCGCACCGACGACCTTAGCCTCGGGCGTGCTGGAAGGCAGTGAGCCTGCGCCAGCCCCTGCGCCCGTTGCTGCGCCAGCGACCCAGTCCGCTCCCGTAACGGCGCCAGCAGCAACGCCAAGTGCGGCGGCACCCGCAGCGGCCAGCGGCAGCTATGTGGTCCAGGTAGGCGCAGTGAGCGATCAGGCCCGGGCCAAACAGTATCAGCAGCGCCTGAGCCAGCAGTTTGGCGTACCCGGACGCGTTGAGCAGAACGGCGCGGTCTGGCGCATTCAGATGGGGCCGTTTGCCAGCAAACCGCAGGCTGCGTCCCTGCAGCAGCGGCTGCAGAATGAAGCTCAGCTTCAGTCATTTATCGCTGTTGCGAAATAATTAACCGGCGGTATCCGAATTGTCAGTTTGTGTAAAATACATTCACAAACTCATGCTTAAAGTCGGATGCCTGCCTGAATAGCATTTGCTATAGTAAGGCACTTTTTTTAATTCCATCACGGATGTCGTAGTTCTGACCATGAAGACCACTTTTTCTGCTCGTTTTGTGCAGCGCATGGCGCTGACCACGGCCCTTTGCGCGGCTGCGCTCTCTGCAGCTCACGCCGATGACCTGAATATCAAGACCATGATCCCTGGCGTTCCGCAAATCGATGCGGAATCCTACATCCTGATCGATTACAACTCTGGCAAAGTGCTGGCAGAACAGAATGCCGATGCCCGCCGCGATCCGGCCAGCCTGACCAAAATGATGACCAGCTACGTTATCGGTCAGGCGATGAAGGCAGGTAAATTTAAAGAATCGGATCTGGTCACCATCGGTAACGATGCGTGGGCAACCGGGAACCCGGTCTTCAAAGGCTCCTCGCTGATGTTCCTGAAGCCGGGTATGCAGGTTCCTGTTTCCCAACTGATTCGCGGGATCAACCTGCAGTCAGGTAACGATGCCTGCGTGGCGATGGCCGATTTCGCCGCCGGTAGCCAGGATGCCTTCGTGGGTCTGATGAACAGCTACGTGAACGCGCTGGGTCTGAAAAACAGCCATTTCCAGACCGTACACGGCCTGGACGCAGACGGACAGTACAGCTCCGCGCGTGACATGGCGCTGATTGGTCAGGCGCTGATCCGCGATGTCCCTAATGAATACTCCATCTATAAAGAGAAAGAGTTCACCTTTAACGGTATTCGTCAGACCAACCGTAACGGCCTGCTGTGGGATAACAGCCTGAACGTTGACGGTATCAAAACAGGTCATACCGATAAAGCCGGTTACAACCTGGTGGCCTCCGCCACCGAAGGCCAGATGCGTCTGATCTCTGCCGTGATGGGCGGCCGCACCTTTAAAGGCCGTGAAACCGAAAGCAAAAAGCTGCTGACCTGGGGCTTCCGCTTCTTCGAAACCGTGAATCCGCTGAAAGCAGGCAAAGAGTTTGCGTCTGAACCCGTCTGGTTCGGCGACAACGACCGCGCTTCTCTCGGCGTTGATAAAGACCTTTACCTGACCATTCCGCGCGGCCGTATGAAGGATCTGAAAGCCAGCTACGTGCTGAACAGCACCGAGCTGCACGCCCCGCTGCAGAAAAACCAGGTTGTGGGCACCATCAACTTCCAGCTCGACGGAAAAACAATCGATCAGCGTCCGCTGGTGGTTCTGCAAGAAATTCCTGAAGGCAATTTCTTCGGCAAAATCATTGATTACATTAAATTGATGTTCCACCACTGGTTTGGTTAAAAATCGAACACTTGAAAGTGTGATTTTGATCCCCATATACTAAGTATCCTGATAACTCCCACCTGACGTGGGAGTTATTATTTTTTGACGTTACGCCGGAGCTGACATGAAAACCAAACTTAACGAACTGCTTGAATTCCCTACCCCATTTACCTACAAAGTAATGGGTCTGGCGAAACCTGAGCTGGTTGATCAGGTGGTTGAAGTGGTACAGCGCCATGCGCCGGGTGACTACTCTCCGTCAGTAAAACCAAGCAGCAAGGGCAACTACCACTCGGTTTCTATTACCATCACTGCGACACACATTGAGCAGGTTGAGACGCTGTACGAAGAGCTCGGCAATATCGAAATTGTTCGTATGGTGCTGTAGTCCCTTTGCGGTTACCCGGTTTGCCGGGTAACCCCTCTCCCCCGCTGTGATATACTCCCCCCCACACCTTTTGTCCCTCGTCTTCGGAGACGCAGTTTTGTATCAGGATAAAATTCTGGTCCGTCACCTCGGGCTGCAACCTTATGAGCCTGTCTCCCAGGCCATGCATGACTTCACCGATTCACGCGATGACAGCACCCCAGATGAGATCTGGCTGGTCGAGCACCTGCCGGTATTTACGCAGGGTCAGGCCGGTAAAGCGGAACATCTGCTGATGACGGGAGATATCCCGGTGATCCAGAGCGATCGCGGCGGTCAGGTTACTTATCATGGGCCCGGGCAGCAGGTAATGTACGTCCTGCTCAATCTGAAACGCAGAAAGCTGGGCGTGCGTGAACTGGTCACCCTGCTGGAACAAACGGTTGTTAACACGCTGGCGGAATATGGTATTGACGCCCACCCGCGCGCCGATGCGCCGGGCGTCTACGTTGGGGAAATGAAGATCTGCTCTTTGGGGCTACGTATTCGTAAGGGCTGCTCATTCCATGGCCTGGCATTGAATATTAATATGGATCTCGCCCCTTTCCAGCGCATAAACCCCTGCGGCTACGCCGGCATGGAAATGACGCAAATGTGCCAGTGGGTCAAAACCGCTACGCCAGATACTATTCGTCCCGTGCTGTTGAAGAACGTGTTAGCACTACTTAACAATCCCCCGCACGAATATATCCCTGCTTAATATATCGTACAACAGGGCTCGATAATTTGACGGGCCACTGTTTATTTACCGCTTTTGCACTTTACAATAATCCACAGATTCTATATTTTCGAAGCGCTCGAATATTATCGCTACATATTATTTAGCCTCCAGCAAGCACAGCAAACACGGCATAAGTAACGTGAGCAATTATCACTCAACTGTTTGTTTTTGATATACAAGTGAAACAAAACCAACACTTTACGAATCTCTACAAGCATAATAAATAAATTCAACTATCATTCATATTGTGAATGTATACGGAGTGAAAGCGTGGAGTATAATAATTTACCAGCCAAACGACTGAATGAACCTGGTGGCGAAGACAAGCCGCAAATTTTTCGGACTTTACGTAATATTGATCTCAATTTATTGACTATTTTTGAGGCAGTATATGTCCATAAAGGTATCGTTAACGCTGCGAAAATTCTTAATCTCACGCCTTCTGCAATAAGCCAGTCAATTCAGAAGCTACGCGCTATATTTCCTGACCCATTATTTATCCGTAAGGGCCAGGGGGTCACGCCGACGGCTTACGCCACGCATCTCCATGAGTACATCAGCCAGGGACTGGAGTCGATTCTGGGCGCACTGGATCTGACCGGCAGCTATGATAAGCAGAGAACCATCACCATCGGCTGCTCCCCGTCGGTGGGTGTGCTGGTGATGCCTGCGATCTTTAAGGCCGTGAAAGAGCATGCTCCGCAGCTCCTGCTTCGCAATGTGCCTCTCAATGAACCAGACATTCAGCTTGCCCAGTTCCAGACGGACCTGATCATAGAAAGCGGCAGCTTCAGTGCCAGAGCGCTGGGGCAAAATGTGCTCTATGCAGATAACCTGGTGCTGGTTTGCCGCCAGCAGCATCCGGCTCTTAGCGAACCGCTAAACATCGAGAACCTGCGCAACTACGATCACTCGTCCTTCATGACCGACGGGCAGTCTAATCATGCCCTGCGTCAGCGCATTGATGAAATTTTCCCCGAACGTCAGATAAGCTTCAGCAGTTACAATATGTTTACCACCGCATCCCTGATCGGCAGCAGCGACATGCTGTGCGTCATGCCATCACGGCTCTTCAGCCTGCTACGCAAATGCTGGCCGCTGGAAAGCATTCCGCTCGGTCAGCTTAATGCGGAATCTGTTGAGATTTCACTGCATTATAACAAGCTGAGCTTGCGCGATCCGGTCCTGGAAAACGTCATCCGCATTATCCGTCAGGCCTTCTGACAGGTTCAGCCAGCACGAGTCCCTGCAACAGGCAGGGCAAAAGGCACAAAACAACAACTATTTTACAAATTGGCGATCTGGCAGGCTGCTTTAACGACCGTTTCAATGATATACTGCCTGTCGTTCGTTCAAAAATAGTTGATAAATACAACATTCCCTTGAATTGAAACGCTTTCCTTCGATATTCGCAACTGGAACACGCACGCTATGAGTAAACCCATTGTGATGGAACGCGGTGTTAAATACCGCGATGCCGATAAAATGGCCCTTATCCCGGTTAAAAACGTGGCTACAGAGCGCGAGGCGCTGTTAAGAAAACCGGAATGGATGAAAATCAAACTTCCGGCCGACTCTTCGCGTATCCAGGGGATCAAAGCGGCGATGCGCAAGAATGGCCTTCACTCCGTCTGTGAAGAAGCTTCTTGTCCGAACCTTGCTGAATGTTTCAATCACGGTACCGCGACGTTTATGATTCTGGGTGCGATCTGTACCCGCCGCTGCCCGTTCTGCGACGTTGCTCATGGTCGTCCGGTCGCACCTGATGCTAACGAGCCCCAGAAGCTGGCGCAGACCATCGCCGACATGGCGCTGCGCTATGTGGTCATCACCTCCGTTGACCGTGACGATCTGCGTGACGGTGGTGCTCAGCACTTCGCTGACTGTATTACGGCCATCCGCGAGAAAAGCCCTAACATTAAAATTGAGACGCTGGTGCCTGACTTCCGCGGCCGTATGGACCGCGCGCTGGATATCCTGACCGCGACGCCGCCGGATGTGTTTAACCACAACCTGGAGAACGTGCCGCGTCTCTACCGCCAGGTCCGCCCGGGCGCTGACTATAACTGGTCGCTGAAACTGCTTGAGCGCTTTAAAGAAGCGCATCCGCATATTCCGACCAAGTCAGGTCTGATGGTTGGTCTGGGTGAAACCAATGATGAAATCATTGAGGTAATGCGCGATCTCCGCCGCCACGGTGTGACCATGCTGACGCTGGGACAGTATCTGCAGCCAAGCCGTCACCACCTGCCGGTACAGCGCTACGTGAGCCCGGACGAGTTCGATGAAATGAAAGCCGAAGCGTTGGCGATGGGCTTCACCCACGCAGCCTGCGGCCCATTCGTTCGCTCCTCTTACCATGCCGATATGCAGGCAAAAGGCGAAGAAGTTAAATGATGCTGTAATATTCATTTACAGTAATACAAAAAAACCGGCCTCATGTGCCGGTTTTTTTTCGCAAGCCCACAGGCGTTGCTGTCACTCTTTGTGAGAAAGCTTGTCAGCCGGGACGTCGTCCTCGGCGCTTTTCTTCGCCGCAGCATCATCGTCGTTCATCGCTTTCTTGAAGCCTTTGATGGCAGCCCCCAGGTCACCACCCAGCGTGCGTAACTTCTTGGTACCAAACAGCAGGACAACCAGTGCGGCAACCACCAGCAGTTTGGTAATACTAATCTCACCCATAGATACCTTCTTTACTTAAAACAGGCTGCATTCAGCGCCAAAACCTGACTGTATTAACGGTCATTTAGCGCGTGCACACAATAGCAATCTGTAACAAGGTGAATCAAGCATTGTTGAAAAAAACATCACAATAATTGCGGTGGCGCAAAACGTCGGTTACGAAGAACAGGTAATTGCTGGCGCGCAAGCGCAATTCTTTCTAAAAATATCTCAGCCATCAGCAAAACCGGCGCTTCCGCGGCGGCGGCAATCGTCACGCCAAGCGGATCAACCACCCTGCTCTGCCCAATATTTTTATTTCCACACTCGCCGGACGCAACGATATAGCAGGTCGTATCCAGCGCGCGTGCCGCAAGCAGCGTTGTCCAGTGGTGCTCTTTTAATGGCCCTCTGACCCACGCGGCTGGCAGTACCAGTACGTCCGCCCCCTGCAGCGCATGATGGAGCGCCAGTTCAGGAAAACGCAGGTCATAGCAGGTCATTAGCCCAACCCTAAACCCGTCAATATCAATTAACGGCGGAACGCCGTCTCCAGGATCAACGCGCCTCGACTCCTGCATGCTGAACGCATCATAGAGATGAAGCTTGGCATAACGCGCGACAATGGCGCCATCGCGGATGGCCACCAGCGTATTCACCGCGCGTCCCGGCGCTGAGGGGACATGGATCGTTAAGATCGTTGTCATCGTATTGCCCACGCTCTGGGCGAGCAGTTGCTGTAAAAATTCCCCCTCCAGCGGCTGGGCGGACTTCACGGACAAATCCGGGTCATTATCATCCCTGGCCAGCAGCGCTTCCGGGAGAACTAACAGCGACGCGCCTTTCTGCCGCGCCTGCACCATCAGGTTCACACATTGCATTGCGTTAACCTGCCAGTCTGGCCCGACTGCAAACTGCCCTACCGCCACATACATATTTGTCCCCTCGTCCTAAACGGCGTTAAACTCGCTTCTCTTACACATCAAATAGCAGGTATTTAGCGTGTTACAACTTCTTTTGGCAGTTTTTATTGGTGGAGGCACAGGAAGCGTTGCGAGATGGTTCCTGAGCATGCGGTTTAACCCTCTGCACCAGGCAATCCCCATGGGAACGCTGGCCGCTAACCTGATTGGTGCCTTTATCATCGGCATGGGGCTGGCCTGGTTTAACCGAATGACGCACATCGACCCCATGTGGAAGGTATTAATTACCACCGGATTCTGCGGCGGGTTAACCACCTTTTCCACCTTTTCCGCGGAAACGGTTTTTCTCTTTCAGGAAGGCCGGATCGGCTGGGCGCTGATGAATATGGCGATCAATATGCTCGGCTCTTTTGTGATGACGGGGATCGCATTTTGGCTATTTTCCTCCGCAACCGCGCATTAACAGCCGAACCGTTAATGTTGGCTTAATTTTTCTCTGTCACTCTGAAGGCAATACTGAACGAGGGTGACAGAATGAAACAGAGCCTGATGAGCGCAGGAATGGTGTTGTTGAGCGTGCTGATCGTTGCCAGCTTCCTGAAAATGTATCTGCTTGGCTGATTCAAAACGAAAAAAACCCGCTCGATGAGCGGGTTTTGAAATTCTTGCTGACGCGTCTGAATTACAGAGCGATTACGTTAGCAGCAGAAGGGCCTTTGGCACCGTTAGTGATTTCGAACTCTACGCGCTGACCTTCAGCCAGAGTTTTGAAACCATTAGACTGGATTGCAGAGAAGTGTACGAACACGTCTTTGCTGCCATCTTCAGGAGTAATGAAACCGAATCCTTTGGACTCATTAAACCACTTAACGTTACCTTTAATCTTAGACATCAAAATTACCTTTACATTAAAAAACGACACAAATGCTGTGTCGGTTACCAGTACATCAATTGTGGGACCTTTTGTCCAGCGGATCTTTGAGAAAAAGTGACTAAAGTCGCGTTAATTTTCGCTGACAGATTTTTATCGTTTATGAATCAACACCTGCGCGTTTTTTCACCAGAACGCGACGTTTTGTCAGTTAAAACTGAAAACGCATCCAGGCGAAGTAAACGTTTCCGTTATTGTATGTCCCCGGGATATAGGTCATCTGGAACGTTGCGGGGCCATAGCCAATAGAGGCCAAAGGCAGCAGCACCGGGATCGGAATGTAGTTCCAGTTGTCACGCGCGGTGACCCCGGCGGTATAGCCCAAACCGACGTGGAAATTCTCGTCCGCGAGCGGGCGCCAGGTCTTCTCCCAACCATAACCTCCAATCGGCTCCCATTTATTAAACGAATCTTTGAAGGCCATCAGATAGATGCCATGCCAGTTGCCTTTCTCATCCCAGCGCGACTGACCAAAACCCGCGCCCCACGGCCGCTCGTTGTATTTATCGGTTTTCTCTTTGTCATAAGCAAAACGCGCATGCCACGTTATTGCCGGAACATAGAGATCGTAATGTTCAGGCGCCGTCCAGGTCTGGGAAACATTATCCGTAAAGGTTGAGAACCAGCCTTTGTCCGTCGCGTTGCCTTCTGCCTGTGCAACAGAAGAAAACGTTAACTGCCCAAAAATACACAACAAAATAGAGAAAAATGTATTACGTACGCTCACAATGCAATTACCATTCTTAGTATTCGAGGCAAAGTTTATCATAAAATAGTTGAATGAAGGCTTAACGGCATGGGCGTTATTCCTAATTATTCAGCCTCTTTCCGGGAATATTCTTAAATAAAGCGGGCGATACGGCCAAATAATCCCACCTTTAATGTGGTCTTTTGTTTTTAACTCATTTAATCAATAACATACAAAACAACACGAAAACTTAACAATTTGTTATCATTATTGAGGCATGTTGCACCGTGTCTGTCGGTCAAGGGCCGTATGACATAAATGTCTGGGTCATGGCAAAACGCGGTTGCTCTGTTCGCTAGTCGTCTGTTTATTGATTTTAATCAGCAAGAGCAGACCAATTATTCGGCACATTTTCATCCTTCTTTTTTTTATTGATTTTTTGTGCTCCATTACAGCAGAGATACAGGGGAAATCATGCTTACGTTATTCGAGCTCCTTATTGGCGTCGTCGTCATTGTTGGCGTCGCACGCTACATCATTAAAGGCTACTCGGCCACGGGCGTATTATTTGTAGGCGGTTTAACGCTGCTGATTATCAGCGCAATAATGGGGCACCAGGTGTTACCTGCCAGCGCGGCCAGTACCGGTTATACCGCGACCGATATTGTTGAATATATTAAGATACTGCTCATGAGCCGCGGCGGCGACCTGGGCATGATGATCATGATGCTGTGTGGTTTTGCGGCCTACATGACCCACATCGGTGCCAACGACATGGTCGTTAAGCTGGCCTCCAAACCCCTGCAATACATCAACTCGCCGTATCTGCTGATGGTCGCCGCCTATTTCCTCGCCTGCCTGATGTCACTGGCCGTTTCTTCGGCTACCGGGCTTGGCGTGCTGCTCATGGCGACGCTGTTCCCGGTCATGGTAAACGTCGGTATCAGCCGCGGCGCGGCAGCGGCCATTTGCGCGTCTCCGGCAGCGATTATTCTCTCCCCCACCTCCGGTGACGTTGTGCTCGCAGCAAAGGCGGCAGAGATGTCGCTCATCGACTTCGCCTTTAAAACCACGCTACCGATCTCCATTGTTGCCATCGTCGGCATGGGTGTCGCGCATTTCTTCTGGCAGCGCTATCTCGATAAGAAAGAAAACATCAGCCATGAAATGATGGACGTGAGTGAAATCACCACCACCGCGCCCGCGTTTTATGCCATCCTGCCCTTTACGCCAATTATTGGCGTGCTGATTTTTGACGGCAAATGGGGCCCGCAGCTGCACATCATCACCATTCTGGTAATCTGTATGCTGCTGGCCGCCGTGCTGGAGTTTGTGCGCGGTTTTAACACGCAAAAAGTCTTCTCGGGTCTGGAAGTGGCCTATCGCGGTATGGCGGATGCCTTCGCTGGCGTGGTGATGCTGCTGGTTGCCGCCGGCGTTTTTGCCCAGGGTCTGAGCACGATCGGCTTTATCCAGAGCCTGATCTCTATCGCCACCTCGTTCGGTTCGGCCAGTATTATCCTGATGCTGGTTCTGGTGGTGCTCACCATGCTGGCGGCCATGACCACCGGTTCCGGTAATGCGCCTTTCTACGCTTTCGTAGAGATGATCCCGAAACTGGCCCACTCCTCCGGTATTAATCCAGCCTATCTCTCCATTCCCATGCTGCAGGCGTCAAACCTGGGCCGTACCATTTCGCCGGTGTCGGGCGTGGTCGTCGCCGTTGCGGGAATGGCGAAAATCTCACCGTTCGAGGTTGTCAAACGCACCTCAGTACCTGTTATGGTGGGTCTGATTATCGTGATTATCGCCACGGAAGTGCTGGTCCCCGGCGCAGCCTAAGCGAAATTCTGGATATCCAAAAAGCGCCTGCGGGCGCTTTTTGTGCTTTAATAACTCCCAGAAATTAATCACACTCATTCGATCAGGAAATCATATGTTCAGGAAGGATATCGTCATCCCGTCTGGCGCAATGGCGCTTGCACTCTGTATCTTCTCCGCACAGTCGGAACCACTCAAGGCAACACAGTATGGCGATTTCGATCGCTATGTGCTGGCGCTGTCCTGGCAAACCGGTTTTTGCCAGAGCATGGTTGAGCGCAACCGTAATGAACCTGATGAATGTCGCCTGCAAAAAGAGCGCGAGAATAAAGCCGATTTTCTCACCGTTCACGGACTCTGGCCCGGTCTGCCAAAATCGATTGCCGCACGCGGCGTGGATGAACGCCGATGGATGCGTTTCGGCTGTGCCACGCGGCCCATCCCGAACATGCCGGAAGTGAAGGCCAGCCGCAAATGCGAAGCCGCCGAAACCGGGCTCTCGCTTTCCGCTGCCGCGAAGCTCAACGACGTGATGCCGGGCGCGGGCGGGAACTCCTGCCTGGAACGTTACGAATATGCCAAACATGGCGTCTGCTTTGGTTTCGACCCCGATGCCTATTTCGGCACGATGGTGCGGATGAACCAGGAGGTTAAAAACAGCGCGGTCGGTAAATTCCTCGCCGAAAACTACGGTAAACCCGTCAGCCGCAGCGACTTTGATGGTGCCGTTGCCAAAAGCTGGGGCAAGGAGAACGTTAAAGCGATCAAGCTGACCTGCAACGGCAATCCGGCCTATCTGACCGAGATGCAGATTTCGCTGAAGGCTGATACCGTCAACAACCCGCTTACTGCGGCGTCATTTGCTCCGCAGCCACATCCTGGTAACTGCGGAAAACAGTTCGTGATTGATAAAGCCGGCTACTGATCCGCGCCCGGGCGCACCATATCAAACCGGTTATCATCGCTGATGCCATAGTATGCCGTCGGCCCACCCGCACGCAGGATGGGCTGCGCTTTCGCCGTCTGATAGATCCCCTCTTCCAGCAGCGCTTCATCGATGTGGATACCGACCACCTCCCCCAACACCAGCCAGGTATCGATCGGCGTGCCGTCGGCACCGGTAAGCTGAATGCACTGCGACAGGCGGCACTCAAAATTCACCGGGCTTTCCGCGACGCGGGGCGCGTTAACCAACAGGCTGGCCGCGGGCGTCAGCCCGGCAAAGCTAAATTCATCCCGATCGTGCGGCAGCATTGCCGAGGTTTGGTTCATCGCTTGTGCCAGATCGCGCGTGGCCAGGTTCCAGACAAATTCCCCGGTTTCGGTAATATTACGCACGCTGTCCTTCCAGCCGTTGCTGGAAAAGCCGATGATCGGCGGGCGATAGTTAAAGCAGTTAAAGAAGCTATACGGCGCGAGGTTCAGCTGACCGGCCTTATCGCATGAGGCGATCCAGCCGATAGGACGTGGACCAATAATGGCGTTCAGCGGATCGTGCGGCAGGCCGTGCCCCTGAGACGGTTGGTAGAAGTACATAGCTCTCTCTCGTTGATGGGCAACGCCCGGGTTTCAGGACGCTCAGCGTAACGTATTCCGCCCGGAATGAAGACTGAATAAATTTCAGCGAATATTCATATGGGCTATGAATGTGACCTTCATCACTTCAAACTTGTGCCCTCAGCCAGTATCATCGGGATAGTTAAACCCTCGCTGCCAGACGGCGAGGGTTTTCTTTTGGAACCGTTTCTGCGTTAGACGCAGCATTAACGACATGGAGTAAAAATGTCCAGACCTACCATTATCATCAACGAGCTTGATGCAGAACGTATCGACAGGCTGCTGGAAAAAGCAGAATTTGCCTCACTTCCCGTGGCCGATGCCCTGAATGAGGAGCTCGACCGGGCGCAGATGTGCACGCCTGAAACGATGCCGCATGACGTGGTCACCATGAACAGCCAGGTGAAATTCCGCAACCTGACGACCGGTGAAGAGCTGACCCGCACGCTGGTTTACCCGGCTCAGATGACCGACAGCAGCGCACAGCTTTCCGTACTTGCGCCTGTGGGTGCCGCACTGCTGGGCCTCCGCACGGGCGATACCATCCACTGGGAATTGCCCGGCGGCGCCTCTGCTCATCTGGAAGTGCTGGCGTTGCTCTACCAGCCGGAAGCCGCGGGCGATTACCTGCGTTAACCTCTTCTGAACAAGCGCCTCCGCGTTGCACAGAGGATGCAGCTGCATCCTCTTTCCGCAAATTCACCCAAATTTCCTATACCGCGCAAAATGGCCTTAATCCACGCTTAATCTGTTTTGGTGCCGCGGGGACGGTCATGAGTGAGATACTGGCTATCACACTTATTTTTATGATTTTTGTGGCGATTATCGTCACGGCCGTGCTCTATCTTGAGCGCCACCGGTAAGCAATATAAGAAAACTGACGGAACGCTTACAGAAACCATTACTATTTTGTGGTTGAATGATTTCTGTGTTTATAAACAAGGAGAAACGGGTATGTATCAGAGAATCATTATGCCGGTTGATGTTTTTGAGATGGAGCTGAGCGACAAGGCCGTTCGCCATGCGGAGTTCCTGGCGCAGCAGGACGGCGTTATCCATCTGCTGCACGTTCTGCCGGGCTCCGCCAGCCTGAGCCTTCACCGCTTTGCCGCCGACGTGCGTCGCTTCGAGGAGCATTTGCAGCATGAAGCGGAAACGCGCCTGCAAACCATGGTCAGCCACTTCAGCATCGATCCTTCACGGATCAAAACGCACGTCAGATTCGGCAGCGTACGCGATGCGGTAAATGAACTGGCGAACGAACTGAACGCCGACGTGGTGGTCATCGGTTCGCGCAACCCTTCCATTACCACCCATCTGCTGGGCTCTAACGCCTCCAGCGTGATCCGCCATACCCACATTCCGGTGATGGTGGTCCGCTAACCGCCCACAAAAAACCCCGCTTTCGCGGGGTTTTGTTTATCAGTACAGGTGACCAATATTGACGATGGTACTGACGGTATCGCCGAAGAAGGTCAGACGACTCAACACCACGCCCGCCAGCAGAATAACAAACACCGCTTTTTGCATCGGCTGACGCATTAACGACAATGCCATTCCCACGACGCAGCACAGCAGGCTGCCCAGATAGAGCGGCGAGCTTAGCCAGGCATGAGCGGTCATTTTCATGATGGTACCGCCACTGAGCCAGAGTACCGGTGCAGCAATCAGCAGCGCCATCAGGGCGATAATCCCCTGACGCAGTGCAGCCGTTGACGCCCTCACCCCGAGCAGCGGCGTCGCTGCACAGCCCAGCACCCAAACGGTCGCAAAGAACAGCATCATGGTGATGCCGTTGGCAATGGCCTGCATTGCCGGCGCGGCGTAGGTCATCCCCTGTACCACCACCAGCAGTATTCCGAACAGGGATGCCAGCAGCGCTGCGCCTTTGTTGCCTTTGGTGAGAAAAGCCAGGCCAATTGTGCCGCCATACAGCGTCGCGCCGAGAATTTCACGGCTCAGCCAGGCGTGTTTCAGGTTGATTAACGCATTATATGCGTGTTCCGGATGCGCCAAATGCAGTACAGCAGCGACGGAAGCGGCACCGAGAATCAGCCCAGCGATCAGCCAGTGAAGACGGTTGCCCTGCACTTCGCCACGCAGCGTGCGCCAGGTCAGCATCAGCGTCATCCCGACGGACATCTGGCTCAGCACGGTAAAAATAACCAACGGCAGTTCGTACTTTTCCATTATTTATCCCCCGGCTGTTTCGGCTGACGGGCCAAAATGAAGCGCGTCCCAGGATTAAGCTGCGGCATTTTGGGGAAGCCCGGCGGATACTGCACAGCATTGTTCGGCAGCGGATCGGCATCCAGGTCGATCAGCGTCAGCGCCCCCACCGGACAGGCGTTCACGCAAGCGGGATTCATGCCGATATCCAGACGCTCGTAGCACATGCTGCATTTTTCGGCTTTTTTAGTCTCTTCGTTAAAACGCGGCGCGCCATACGGACAGTTACGAATGCAGTTTTTACAGCCGATGCAGCGTTCAGGGTTATGCACCACCACGCCATCATCACGTTTGGTATAGGCCTCCACCGGGCACGCGGCCAGACAGGCAGGATTTTCACAGTGGTTACAGGCCAGCGAAAAGAATGCACGCTCCTCATGCGGATAAATTTCTTTATCCAGCGGATAGACATAGCGCCAGAAACGCTCGGGCTCGAGCTGGTTGAAGCTCTTACAGGCCATAGCGCATCCGCGGCAGCCAATACATTTATCACTGTTCACTAAAAATGCGCGTCTCATGCGTCCGCTCCTTCATTGGCAATGAGGACAATATCGACAAACTGATCGTGAATGGCCGCGCCCGGTGCACCGGTGGCCATTTTGCCCATATCGGCCGGGGTATCTTTCACCACGTTCTGCACGTTATAGCTGAGCTTGTTGAACCAGGACTCGTACATCACCAGGAAATCTTCCGGTACGTTGGTGGTCACTTTGGCACGAAGCTGGACCTCGCCAATCTCGTTGAATACCCGCACTGTCGCCAGGTCACGAATCCCCTTTTTCTTAGCGGCAACAGGGTGGATATACACAAAGGGCTCAGGCCAGAAGACCTGCATCCAGTCAAGGTTAACGAACTGCGAATGCAGGCCGTACTGCAGGTGCGGCGTAAAGAGCTGGAACGGCAGCTTACCTTCAGCGGCTGGCAGATATTCCGGCAGCGCCTTATGGCCGTTTTGCTCACAGCGCTCGGATAAAAACTCATACTTGCCTGACGGCGTTTTGAATTTGCGATCGTGCCAGGCTGCGCTGCTCGGCATTTTGGCCTTCACCGGCCCCTTCAGCAGATCGTCCCAGGAGCTGATGCCAAACTGCTTCGCCAGCCCGTCGTTGAATTCAAGATCCAGCCATTTTTTCTGGTCAACATCCTGCGGGAAGGTGCATGAGCCCGGCTCCATTTTGTTAAGGGTACGGGAGAGCAGGACGGCAATATCCAGGTCGCTCTTGCACTCGTACATCGGCTTGATGGCAGGTTCATTCACCGTCAGCCAGTAGTGCCAGTAAGACGAAGAGGCGCTCCAGTGCTCAAAGGTCGTGGTGACAGGCAGAACGATATCCGCATGCTGGACCGTCTCGTTAAAGAACTGATCCACGCACACCACCATTTCCAGCTTGTCGAACGCTTTTTTCATCTTGTTGCGGTCGAAGTCCTGGGCAAACGGGTTTTTACAGGCCACCCACAGCATGCGGATAGGCGGATCGTTAGCGTCCAGAATGCTCTGCGCGGTCTGGTTGAGGTTGAGCGCGCGGTCAGAGTACTTGCTCTTTTCGCCGCTATCGCTGACGAACTCACCCACCGGGCCTGATGCCCCTTCCATCCCTACAGAACCCACCGGTGGTGTCTGCGTCATTGCATGGTAGTTATAGCCCCAGGTCTGCAGATGGCCGTAGCGAGCGCCGCCGCCTTCTACGCCGATATTGCCGGTCATGGCGACAAAGGCATCAATCGCACGCACGTTCGCGCCGCCGTTCACGTGGCGCTGCATACCGTAGCCAATCCAGACGGTGGCAGGCTTAACCGCCGTGAACTCCTCGGCAAGCTGGCGGATCACGTCCGGTGCCAGACCACAAATTTCCGATGCCCACTCTACCGTGATGCTGTTGAGCAGGTACTGCTCAAACTCCGGATATCCGTGCGCGAAATTATTGACGAACTCCTGGTCCACGCGGCCGATATCCACCAGATGGCGCGCCATACCCAGCGCGAGCGCGCCGTCAGAGCCTGAACGCACGCGCAGATAGAGGTCGGCTTTCGCGGCGGTTTGCGAGAACAGCGGATCGATAACCACCACTTTCGCGCCTTTCTCGCGCGCCTGATAGATGTACTTCATCGTGTGCATGGAGCACCACGCCGGGTTCGCGCCCCAGAGGATGATGTATTTGGCCTTCACCAAATCTTCCGGGTCGTTACACCACATGTCGCCCATGTCGTAATGCTGCGCGTCGATGCCCGCAGGCCAGCACGGCGTACCGGCAAAACGCGTGGTGTAGCCGAGCGAGGACATCATCCCCTCCACGGCATAGCTCATTACGCCCAGGTTGCCGGAATATTTGGTCAGCGCCAGGCCGAGCAGGGAGCCATCTTTCTTCTTGATCTCCAGCATTTTGCTGGCGATCCGCTGCATGGCCTCATCCCAGGAGATGCGGCGCCATTTACCGCTGCCGCGCCCGTCCTGAATCATCGGGTATTTGATCCGGTCGGGTGAGTAGACGCGGCGCGGGTAGGTCAGCCCTTTCACGCACGGCGCGCCGTGGGTAAAGGTGGATTCGCTTGCCCCCTCGACGAAGGTAATCACGTCATCTTTGACCCACGTTTTTAGGCTGCAGGTGTCATAGCAGTTACGCGGACAGGCATTCCGGAAAATTTTGTAGGTTTTTGGGTTAAACGGAATGGGCGGCTGTGCCATGGCACATCGGGAGGATAATAACCCGCCGGGTAATGCGGCGACGGTACCCAGCGCAATCAGTCCTTTTAAAAAGGAGCGCCGGTTAAGCTGCCCTTTATCAATACTCATAATATTATTCTCGCTTTTAATTCATCAAACCAATTATTCAGCTGCACGGCGAGGCATTTAATTGCGGATGTTTTCGCACAATCCGTTATTTTCGCGATAAATGCGGGAAGCCATAATTCGAGATGCGCGCGTACAAAACGGGCAAGTGCATCATGATATTGCGGTGAATATCTGGCATGCACTAATAGCATCACCGCCAACTCCATTTCATAGCTGATATGGTCGTCGGGAACGCTATTTTCCGCGGTGACGGACAGCCCAATGCTTTGCAGGAATTCGCGCACGCTAAGCGTCGTGGCCCCCATCAGCAGAGGCTCTTCGTCCAGATAAACCGAGGCGTAAGGTGGCGCCAGCAGCGTCGCCGGGCCGACAAACAGCGCATTAAAGTCATACTCGACGTCTAACGCCTCATCCTGCGGCCAGGCCTCACTCTCAGGAAAAAAATAGCGTAACGAGGCGCACCGCGATGTCATATCCGCCGCGTTAAAGAAATCACGAAACATTAACCCCTTTATTTCAAAGGGCGTTAATGCCTCATATATTGAAGGGGTGAATATATTTTTATCATTCATGTCAAATATAAATATTTATCAACAGAAAACGACGGGATATTATCAGCAGCCTTATTAATTTCTTTGATCTAAGCAGGGAGTTAACGCATGAAGCGTTCGATCGCGATGATAATTGAGAATAAAAAAAACCAATAAAAAAGCCACCTCATGATGAGGTGGCTACTGCAGGTCATGTCTTCTTTCTTTTATTATGCGGTTTTGGTGCGAATCAGGTAGTCAAACGAACTCAGCGACGCCTTCGCCCCTTCGCCCGTGGCGATGATGATCTGTTTGTACGGCACGGTGGTGCAGTCGCCTGCCGCAAACACGCCCTTCACGCTGGTTTCGCATTTTGCGTCGATGATGATTTCGCCCATGCGGTTGCGCTCAATCGCGCCTTCCAGCCAGGTGGTGTTCGGCAGCAGACCAATCTGGACGAAAACCCCCGAAAGCTGAACGCTGTGCACGTCGCCGCTCACGCGGTCGCGGTATTCCAGGCCGGTCACCCTGCTGCCGTCGCCCTTCACTTCCGTGGTCTGCGCGTTCAGGATGATGTCGACGTTTTTCAGGCTGCGAACCTTATCCTGCAGAACCTGGTCGGCCTTCATCTCTGGCGCGAACTCCAGAAGGGTAACGTGTTCAACGATCCCCGCCAGGTCGATAGCCGCTTCCACGCCGGAGTTACCGCCGCCGATCACCGCCACGCGTTTCCCTTTGAACAGCGGGCCGTCGCAGTGCGGGCAGTAGGTTACGCCTTTGGTACGGTATTGATCTTCACCCGGGACGTTCATGTTGCGCCATTTCGCGCCGGTGGCAATGATAATGCTGCGCGCTTTCAGCACCGCGCCGGACGCGGTTTCAATCTGGTGTAAACCGCCTTCCACGGCTGCCGGCACCAGCCTGCTGGCGCTCTGGCTGTCGATCACGTCCACGTCATAGTCGCTGACGTGCGCCTTCAGCGCCCCCGCCAGCTTCTGGCCTTCGGTCTTCGGCACGGAGATGTAGTTCTCAATGTCCACGGTATCGAGCACCTGACCACCGAAGCGTTCGCCCATCAGGCCGGTACGAATGCCTTTACGCGCGGAGTACACCGCTGCCGCCGCACCCGCAGGGCCGGAACCGACGATCAGCACGTCGTAGGCATCGCGTTTGTTCAGCGCTTCCGCGGCACGTTTTTCGGCACCGGTATCCACTTTGCCTACAATTTCGGTCAGCGTCATGCGGCCCTGGCCAAACTCCTGACCGTTCAGATAGACCGCCGGAACGCCCATCACGTTTCGATCGGTGATCTCATTCTGGAAGGTACCGCCGTCAATCGCCGTGTGCTTGATGCGCGGGTTGAGTACCGACATCAGGTTCAGCGCCTGCACCACGTCCGGGCAGTTGTGGCAGGAGAGCGAGTAATAGGTTTCAAACTCGAAATCTCCGTCGATATCGCGGATCTGCTCCAGCAGCGCCTGCGCTTCTTTAGACGGGTGACCACCGGTCCACAGCAGCGCCAGCACCAGCGAGGTAAATTCATGCCCCAGCGGAGAGCCGGCAAAGCGCGGTCCCTGGTCGGAGCCTGGGTTGGTAATCAGGAAAGAGGGCTTACGAACCGGCAGCGCGTTATCTTCTTTGAAGGTCACTTTCGGCGACAGTTCGGCGATCTCCGCCAGCAGTTCCTTGATCTCTGCCGATTTGGCGCTGTCGTCCAGCGTGGCAATCAGCTCAACGGGTTTGGTCAGTTTCTCAAGGTAGGCCTTGAGCTGGGTTTTCATGTTTGTGTCGAGCATTGTTCTTCCCTCTCTTAAGACGTCATCATGCAAGCTGCCTTGTGCGGGCGGCCTGAATGCAACTTGCATCATGGTGCTGGAATGAAATGGGCGCGGGGTGCGCCCATGAATTGCCGGGTGGCACGTCGTTTACCCGGCCTACGGTTTTTGTAGGCCTGCGCCAGCGCCGCGCCGCCAGGCTTTACAGGCTTAGATCTTGCCGACCAGGTCCAGAGATGGAGCCAGCGTTGCTTCGCCTTCTTTCCATTTCGCCGGGCACACTTCGCCTGGGTGAGAAGCCACGTACTGAGCGGCCTTCACTTTACGCAGCAGGTCAGACGCATCACGGCCGATACCTTCAGCGGTAACCTCGATAGCCTGGATAATGCCCTGCGGGTCAACAACGAAGGTCGCGCGGTCAGCCAGGCCTTCATCTTCACGCATGTTGTCGAAGTTACGGGTCAGGGCGCCAGTCGGGTCACCGATCATCGCGTATTTGATTTTTGCGATGGTTTCAGAGCTGCCGTGCCATGCTTTGTGGGTGAAGTGGGTATCGGTAGACACAGAGTAAACGTCCACGCCCAGCTTCTGCAGTTCGTCGTAATGGTCCGCCACGTCGCCCAGTTCAGTCGGGCAAACGAAGGTGAAGTCAGCCGGGTAGAAGAAGAAGACGCTCCAGCGACTTTCGGTATCTTTCTCGGTAACTTCGATGAACTCACCGTTTTTGAATGCCTGGTTTTTGAAAGGTTTAATTTTGGTGTTAATCAAAGACATCTGTACTTCCTCCGTGTTTTCGTTGAGGTGTAAGGTAACCAACTTTATCCATCGGGGCTAATGCGTATGCTTTATCAAATCAATCAGCCAAACCTTACAACGCCAACAAGACAACGTGGTGAACTGAATTAATGGAAGGCCCAAACGTAAAAAGGCCGCCCTGGTGGGCGGCCCTGATACCTGAACTTTCCACAGGAACTTTCAGTGCCAGCCTGGGCTGGCGTTGCGTTGCGCTCTACTTACCTTTATATCAAGGCGGTAACAGCCCCCTGATTACAGCACCCGGAATGACACAGGGCAATGGACGTAAGCGGTAATCTTATCTATGATTGCGATAGGTTTTACCAAACGGTGCAGGTCGCGTGGTCGCCATCGAGATCGGTGTAAAAAATAAAAATTTGTGATAATTCCCTGTCGATATATAAATCAGAACATTTATATTCAATTTTATTTTCTTTTTCCAAGATAAAAATATCTTAACTACTCTTTAAGTTCTATTTCATTAATCTATTTTCGTGATATATTAAGTCGGTTTTCAATAAAAATTAAGTTAGTTAACTATCATGGATGGTAAATGGTTAACTTAGTTCTATAGTTATCAATGATGTGATAACGAACCGCAGCACACTCAGGATGAAACATGGCAAACCTCTACGACCTCAAAAAATTCGATCTCAACCTGCTGGTCATTTTCGAATGTATCTACCAGCATCTGAGCATCAGCAAGGCAGCAGAAACGCTCTATATTACCCCGTCGGCAGTGAGCCAATCGCTGCAGCGGCTGCGCAACCAGCTCAGCGATCCTCTCTTTATCCGTTCGGGAAAAGGCATTACCCCCACGACGGTGGGTGTCAATCTTCACCATCATCTTGAGCAAAACCTCAATCAGCTTGAGCAGACTATTAACATCATGAATGCGTCTACGCTTAAGAAGAATTTTGTGATTTACAGCCCGCAGATCCTGACGACGCAAAACCTGCTTTCTCCGCTTACGCTATTAATGAGCAATCATAATTATGAAATAGAGCTTCACAATATGCTGCTGAGCGCGGATTCTGCAGAAGATCTGCTGGCGTACCGCAAAGCGGATCTTATCTTCTCAATGGCGCCAATTAACAACCGTTCAATGATTTGTGTTCCTTATGCATCCTTTAAGGTCATTTTAATATGCAGCGAGGATCATCCGCGTATCAAAGACGTTGTTACAATGGAGGATCTCCAGGAAGAGAAATTTACGTTATTCATGAGTGATGAACCCGGCATCAAGAACTACCACGCCCAGTCTGCGGAAGTGCATGCCGAAAAAAATGTTATTTTCCGTTGTGATTCAGCGTCTACCATTCTGGCCATGATTAGCGCCTCCGATTTAATCGGATACGTGCCAGAAGTATTATATGAAAAATACAAAGACGTACTGCGGTTCAAGAAAGTAAATGTCACGTTCACGCCTCCTCCGCTGGATGTATTTATGATTTATAACCGTTCAGCGCTCAACAATACGGTTTTCTCAACGTTTATTGAACAAATCACTCAAAAATAAACTTCAGGGTTGTGACTATCACAACCCTTTACTTTTCGTTAAAACATAAGCCGTATTTATAGATAACAAAATCATTTCTCTTTTTCATTTACCTGCGTTTTTTTTCCACTACTATTATTCTCTCTCCATTATTGACACCCCAAAAGGTATTTATATCCAGGGAGGCGTTTGGCTATGTCAATGTATAAGTATCCGCTTAATCAAAATGTCCTTGAGGCCGCGATAGAGCGCATTACATGGACGCTTGAGAATCTACCCAGAGTTTGTGTTTCATTTTCAGGCGGGAAGGATTCAACCGTTATGCTGCATTTGACGGCCCAACAGGCCCGAAAAATGGGAAAGAAAATCTCTCTGCTCTTTATCGACTGGGAAGTACAGTTCACTTATACCATTCAGCATATAAATAACATGGTGGCGGAATACGCCGATGTGATTGAGCAATGCTGGTGGGTTGCGCTACCGCTCACCACGCAAAATGGCCTTACGCAATTTAACCCCGAATGGCAGTGCTGGGAGCCAGGTAAACAATGGGTGCGCCAGCCGCCCGCAGGGGCCATTACCGATCCTGATGACTTCGATTTCTACCAGCCTGGCATGACGTTTGAAGCCTTTGTCCGCGCGTTTTCAGACTGGTTTGCCGCAAACCGCCCGGCGGCAATGATGGTCGGCATTCGCGCCGATGAATCCTACAATCGTTTTTTGTCTATCGCTAACGCGCGTAAGCGGCGCTTTGCCGATGACAAACCCTGGACCAGCGCCTCCCCGGGCGGCCACGCCTGGTATATCTATCCCCTTTACGACTGGAAGACCGCCGACATCTGGACATGGTTCGCTAAAACGGGCGGATGCTACAACCCTCTTTACGATCTGATGTTCCAGGCAGGCGTTCCACCACGCTACATGCGCATTTGTGAGCCGTTTGGCCCGGAACAGCGCCAGGGACTGTGGCTTTATCATATTGTTGAGCCCGAACGCTGGGCGGCGATGTGCGAGCGGGTAAGCGGCGTGCACAGCGGAGGGATCTATGCAGGTCAGGACAATCACTTTTATGGCCACCGTAAAATCCTTAAACCCGACGCGCTCAGCTGGCGCGAATACGCCATGCTGCTTCTCGACAGCATGCCGCAAACGACGGCAGAGCATTACCGCAATAAAATTGCAGTGTACCTGCACTGGTATCAAAAGAGAGGCATGGATGATATCCCCGACGCCCAGGAGGCCGACATCGGGACAAAAGATATTCCGTCCTGGCGACGGGTGTGCAAGGTATTACTCAACAATGACTACTGGTGTCGTGCCCTTTCATTCAGTCCTAACAAACCAAAGCACTATCAACGTTACAGCGAACGGATAAAGTCAAAACGTAAGGAATGGGGGATCTTATGCAACAACGATTGATTAAAGAAATGGAGCGCTATCTTCAGTCTCTTCCCGAAGAAAATCGCATTGAAGCCATCAATGCCTTTCGCCAGGCCATCCATGAAAACAGCCCTTTTCGCGAGCAGCCCGTCGACTGCGTGCTGTGGATAAAGCAGGATGAGATTACCGCAAATGATTATAACCCCAATAACGTCGCGCCGCCGGAAAAGCGGCTGCTCTGTAAATCACTTGAGATAGATGGCTTCACGCAGCCCATCGTGGTGACGGAGAACGATGCCCGGCATTATGAAATCGTCGACGGCTTTCATCGTCACGAGATTGGTTCACACCGGGCGGTACTAAAGCGCCAGCTGAAAGGTTACCTGCCGGTGACCTGCCTGCGCAAAGCGCGGCAGAAAAAGCTCGACCGGATGGCGGCAACCATCCGCCATAACCGGGCGAGAGGCCGACACCAGATTAACGCGATGTCCGATATCGTCCGCGAACTGGCTCAGCTTGGCTGGAATGACGAGAAAATCGGCAAAGAACTGGGTATGGACCGCGACGAGGTCCTTCGACTCAAGCAGATCAGCGGTCTGCTGGAACTCTTTGCAGACCGTCGTTACTCCGAAGCCTGGACGGTAAAATAATCAGAGCGCGCTAAGGCGCTCCGCCGCCGCCAGCAGCGTCGATTCCTGTTTCGCAAAGCAGAGACGAATCAGCTTATGCGGGAAGGGATCGGCGCAAAAAACAGAGAGCGGAATTGCCGCAACGCCCACCTCTTCGGTTAGCCACTGGCAGAAGCTGACGTCATCCAGATCGGAAATGGCGCTGTAGTCCGCCAGCAGAAAGTAGGTCCCTTCCGAAGGCAAAAGCTCCAGACGGCTTTGGCTCAGCGCGGACACAAACAGATCCCGGCGATGGCGATAGAAATGCGGCAGCTCGCGGTAATGCTGAGGTTCTGCACGCAGCATATCCGCCAGCGCCAGCTGAGCCGGTGTGTTCACGGCAAAGGTCAGGTACTGATGCACCTTGCGCAGCTCAGCGCTAATGGCCGCCGGAGCCACGCAGTACCCTACCTTCCAGCCGGTCATATGGTAGGTCTTACCAAACGAAGAGACGGCGATAGCGCGCTCGCGAAGCTGGGGATGGGCCAGCACGCTGGCGTGCCCTTCCTCAGCAAAGCAAATGTGCTCGTAGACTTCATCGCTCAGGACGTAAATTTCCCGTTCGGCAATCGCCTGCCACAGCGCGGCAAAATCGGCTTTTTGCCACACCGTCGCGGACGGGTTATGCGGCGTATTCAGAATCACCAGGCGGGTTTTATCACTCAGCAGCGCGGCAAACGCCTGCCAGTCCGGGCGGAAATGCGGCGGCCGTAACGCCACGCGCTTCACCACGCCGCCGGAGAGTTCAACCGCAGGCGCATAGCTGTCGTAGCTCGGGTCAAAGCAGATGACTTCATCGCCCGCACGCACCAGCGCGGTGATGGCCGCATACAGCGCTTCGGTCGCCCCTGCCGTCACCGTGATGTCGCTGTTCGCATCGGGCTTATGGCCATACAGCTCCGCCGTTTTGTCCGCAATGGCTTCCCGCAGCGCCTGCACGCCCGTCATCGGCGCATACTGATTCGCTCCCTGCGCCACGTGGTAAGCCAGACGCGCCTGCAGATACGCCGGGCCGTCGAAATCCGGGAACCCCTGAGACAGGTTAATGGCGTTGTGCTGCTGCGCCAGGGCGCTCATCTGCGTAAAGATGGTGGTCCCGAGATTGGGAAGTTTACTCTGCGGAATCAAAGCGTTATTGCTCATTATGTTGTGCCTGCTTGTAATACTTATGTTGCTGACACTATAACACGATGTTAGTCTTTAGCAATCAAGACGCTTAGACGTCTATACCCTAAATAATTCGAGTTGCAGGAAGGCGGCAAGGGAACGAATCCCCGGGAGCGTACATAAGTACGTGACTGGGGTGAGTGAGTGCAGCCAACGCACCTGCAACTTGAAGTATGACGGGTATAAACAATATGAATATTCCTGGCCGAGAGGGTAAAAGGAAATGACAGACAACCTGCAACTCACACAACTTGTTGATGCCTGCCGCTGGATTGGCGCCAAAGGCTGGGCACCCGCCACCGGCGGCAACATGTCGCTACGTCAGGACGAACATCTGTGCTGGCTCAGCGAATCGGGTAAAGACAAAGGTCGCCTCACGACCGATGACTTTCTGCAGGTGGAAATCGCCACCAACCGCGCGCCGTCCGGTCGTAAACCGTCGGCGGAAACCGGCCTGCACACGCTGATTTATCGCCTGTTCCCGGAAGCCAACGCCGTCCTGCACGTTCATACGGTTAACGCCACGGTGCTGTCCCGCCTGGTCAAAGAAGCCGAGCTCAACATCAGCGGCTTTGAGATGCAAAAATCGCTTACCGGACAGACCACGCATCGGGATACCGTATCCATCCCGGTGTTTGATAACGACCAGGATATCGACGCCCTCGCCTCGCGAATCGCCCATTACGCGCAGGAACGCCCGCTTAATTATGGTTTTCTTCTGCGCGGTCATGGCTTAACCTGCTGGGGACGCGATGTGGCCGAAGCCCGCCGTCATCTGGAAGGACTGGAATTCCTGTTTGAATGTGAAATGCGTTTACGCCAACTGGAGAGAGTATGATTCGCGCGATTGTGACGGATATTGAAGGGACCACCAGCGATATTCGTTTTGTCCATGATGTTTTGTTCCCCTACGCGCGTGAGCGGCTGGCGGCCTTCGTGACCGCGCAGCAGTACGCCGAGCCGGTGAAATCCATTCTGGACAACCTGCGTGATGAAATCGACAACCCGCACGCCAGCGTAGGCGAGCTAATCGACGCCCTGTTTGCCTTTATGGATGAAGACCGCAAGTCCACGGCGCTCAAAGCGCTGCAGGGGATCATCTGGCACGACGGCTACGTCAACGGCGACTTTACCGGCCACCTCTACCCGGACGTGCTGCCCGCGCTGGAAAAATGGAAAGCGCAAGGGATTGATCTCTATGTTTATTCCTCTGGCTCCGTCGCCGCGCAGAAACTGTTATTTGGCTACAGCGACGAAGGTGATATTACTCATCTGTTCAGCGGCTATTTTGATACCCACATCGGCGCCAAGCGCGAGGTGCAGTCTTATCAAAACATTGCGGCGCAAACGGGCATCGCCCCGTCGCAGATCCTGTTCCTGTCCGATATTCATCAGGAGCTGGACGCGGCTGAACGGGCAGGTTTTCGTACCCTGCAGCTGATTCGCGGTGATGATGACGGCGCAAGCCACCACCATCAGGTCCACCAGTTTGACGAGATTAATCCGGAGCAGATCCCTTCATGAGCGCATTGACCGTTTATTCCGACAAAGACGCCAGCCAGCCGCTGTGGCACAGCACCGACGCCGCCGAGATTGCCCAACGGCTCAACGCTAAGGGCGTGCGCTTCGAACGCTGGGCGGCTGACCGTGATTTAGGACACGATCCAGCTCCCGACGCGGTGATCGACGCCTATCAGCACGCGATCGACAGGCTGGTGGCAGAGAAAGGCTATCAGAGCTGGGACGTGATCAGCCTGCGCGCCGACAACCCGCAGAAAGAGGCGCTGCGCGCGAAGTTCCTGAACGAACACACCCACGGCGAAGACGAAGTGCGCTTTTTCGTCGAAGGCGCGGGCTTGTTCTGCCTGCACATTGGCGATGAGGTATATCAGGTCTTGTGCGAGAAAAACGACCTGATCTCCGTGCCCGCGGGCACGCCGCACTGGTTTGATATGGGCTCAGAGCCGAACTTTACCGCCATTCGTATTTTCGATAACCCGGAAGGCTGGGTGGCGCAATTTACCGGTGACGCCATTGCGGATGCGTATCCGCGCCTGGCCTGATCTTTTCTCCCTCTCCCTGTGGGTGTACAGTCCGGGGACATAGTGAACACTTGTTCGGGGACATGGTAGACACTTACAACTAAGGCATAAGAACCCGTTTATGGAGTCGCTTATGCCGTGGGATGCGAGAGATACCATGTCATTACGTACCGAGTTTGTTTTGTTCGCCTCGCAGGACGGGGCGAACATCCGTTCCCTCTGCCGCCGCTACGGCATTTCACCTGCTACCGGCTACAAGTGGCTTCAGCGCTGGGCTGTCGAGGGCGAACCCGGCCTGCAGGACCGCCCCCGCACGCCGCATCATTCCCCCAACCGCTCGTCTGACGACGTCACCGCCCTGCTGCGCATGGCCCATGACCGTCATGAACGCTGGGGCGCCCGCAAGATTAAGCGCTGGCTGGAAGACCAGGGACACCGTATGCCTGCCTTCAGCACTGTCCATAACCTGATGGCCCGTCACGGCCTGCTGCCCGGCACGGCTCCGGGTATTCCGGCCACCGGACGGTTCGAACATGACGCCCCGAACCGGCTCTGGCAGATGGATTTTAAGGGGCACTTCCCCTTTGGCGGCGGCCGCTGCCATCCGCTCACCCTGCTCGACGACCACTCCCGTTTTTCCCTGTGCCTCACACACTGTACCGATGAACGGCGTGAGACCGTGCAGCAACAGCTGGTCAGCGTCTTTGAACGCTACGGCCTGCCGGACCGGATGACGATGGATAACGGCTCACCGTGGGGCGACACAACCGGCATCTGGACGGCGCTGGAGCTGTGGCTGATGCGTCTGGGTATTAAGGTGGGTCACTCCCGGCCATATCATCCGCAGACGCAGGGCAAGCTGGAGCGTTTTCACCGCAGCCTGAAGGCGGAAGTGCTGCAGGGGAAATGGTTCGCGGACAGCGGCGAGCTGCAGCGTGCCTTTGACCACTGGCGGACGGTCTATAACCTTGAACGCCCGCACGAGGCGCTGGATATGGCGGTCCCGGCCTCACGCTATCAGCCGTCTGCGCGGCAGTACAGCGGCAGCGTGACGCCCCCGGAATACGATGAAGGTGTGCTGGTCAGGAAAGTGGATATCAGCGGGAAGCTGAGCTTACAGGGAGCCAGTCTGAATGCAGGAAAGGCGTTCAGGGGAGAACGGGTGGGGCTGAAGGAGACGCAGGAGGATGGCTGCTATGAAGTGTGGTGGTACAGCACGAAAGTGGGGGTGATCGACCTGAAGAAAAAGTCGATCACCATGGGTAAAGGATGTTAAAAAGTGTTCACCATGTCCCCGAACACCTGTCTACCATGTCCCCGGACCGTACATGTGGGAGAGGGTCGGGGTGAGCAGCTGTGTTTAAAGTCAACAGCTGACGACTAAGCTGCCGCCCATTTTTTATTGTCCCGCACCATCGCATTCAGGATTGTTACCAGCTTTCTGACGCAGGCTGTCATCGCCACTTTAAAGGCTTTTCCCTTGCTTCTCAGTTTCTCAAAAAAAGCCTGTATGGTTGGGTTATAACGCACCGCTGACATTGCCGCCATGTACAGCGCTGCACGCACCGCACTTCGTCCTCCCCAGATACATCGTTTTCCTTTCATCTTTCCGCTGTCATGGGCATAAGGACACACGCCTACCAGTGCGCTGATTTTACGTCTGTTAAGTTGTCCCAGCTCCGGCAGCATCGACAGCAGAACCGCCAGCGTTGTCCGTCCTATACCCTTGACTTCTTCCAGCAGCTTCACTTTCTCCTGCCATAGCGGCATCACTTTTATCTGCTGGTCGATGTCGTCATCCGTGTCCTTTATCTCTGCGTTAAGCCAGTCAATATGCCGTTTGATACCCATCCGGATAAGCTCATCAGTGCAGGAGCCGTAGCGGTTCTGCTCCATGGTTCTGTTGTCCACCAACTGGCGGCGGCGGGATACCATCATGGCGAGACGCTGCGTCTGTTCGTCCGGAGCGGGTCTGATATCCGGTGTCATCCTGCGGCCAAACTCGCAGATGATGCGGGCATCGTTCGGGTCTGTCTTGAACAGCGTCCCGAGAGCGCGGGCGAAGTGTTTGACCTGAGCAGGATTAACGACGGCGACAGGCAGCCCGGCAAGTTCAAGCGTGGCAGCAAGCAGGTTGTGGTAGCGCCCCGTGGCTTCCATCACGATGCGTGTAACGGTACGGGATGAAAGGGCGTCGAGGAGTAGCTGATGGCCCTGAGGGGTATTATCCAGATGAAGAAAAATCCCGTCAGGACTGATAAATACATCAAAGGTCTCTTTGGCGATATCGATGCCAACGTTGGTATGTTCAGTCATGTTCGAGTCTCCCGGCCTTGTAATATACGGGCTGGCACAGGCCGCCCAGGCAGCTGTTCGGGTTAACAGGAAAACTGATGCCACGCCATGAGCTCACCCGCGGGCTTGGAAACCCAGAGGGCTAACGGGCTGTGGCATCAGGTCAAACTCAGTGACAGTTTACCCGTCTGTTGACGGGTAACTGAAGTGACTTTAAACATACAAGGGCATCAGGCCGCTCGGGCTTCAACGCTCCAGTCCCTTCACATACCCCACCAGCTGATCCAGCACAATCCCCCACCCTTCGTGGAAGCCCATCTGCTCATGCTGCTCGCGGATTTCCTTCGTTGGGTGACGCGCTATCGCCGTGTAGCGGGTCTTGCCCTCGCCCACATCTTCCAGCAGCAGGATCGCCGTCATAAACGGCTTCTCGGCCGGTTTCCAGCCTTCGGTATAGCCGTCGGTAAAGACCAGCTTTTTCCCCGGGTCGATTTCCAGGAAGACGCCCCGGTTATCCATCCGCTGCCCGTCCACCTCAAACACGGTGTTGAACCGCCCGCCCACGCGCAGATCGAGCTCGCATTCGGTCACCTTATGGGGAGCAGGAATGAAGAAGTTTTTGATGTGCTCTGGCGTGGTCCAGCAGAGCCACAGCATGTCGCGCGGTGCATCCACCACGCGCTCCAGCTTTAAGTCAGTTTCAGGATCGAGCGTCACGATGATGTCCTCTAAAGGGAAACCCTTAAAGGATAGCCCGGCTCAGGCAAATTTCCCTTCCGCGACCTCTTGCGGCGTGACCACGCCCGTATCCAGCACCCAGCCGCTAATCAGCGAGGCTGGCGTAACGTCAAATGCCGGATTGTAGACCTGCGCGTCTACTGGCGCCCACTGCACCGCGCCAAAGCTCCCCGCGACGCCCGTCACCTCGCTGGCGGCGCGTTGCTCAATCGGTATCGCGTCACCGTTCGGGCAGTTCGGGTCGAGTGTCGTTTGCGGCGCGGCAACGTAGAACGGAATGCCGTGGAATTTCGCCAGCACCGCCAGAGAATAGGTCCCAATCTTGTTCGCCACGTCGCCGTTGGCGGCAATACGATCTGCGCCTACCCACACGGCGTCTACCTGCCCTTTCGCCATCAGGCTGGCGGCCATGGAGTCGGTAATAAGCCGATACGGCACCCCCAGCTCGCCGAGCTCCCACGCCGTCAGCCTGCCGCCCTGTAAGAGCGGACGGGTTTCATCCACCCAGACGTTGCTCACGTTGCCTTCCTGATGCGCCCGGGCAATCACGCCTAGCGCGGTGCCGACACCCGCCGTTGCCAGGCCGCCGGTGTTGCAGTGGGTCAGCAGCCGGCTGCCGGGCTTCACCAGCGCGCTGCCCGCTTTCGCAATCGCGTCACAGAGTCGTTTGTCTTCGTCAATCAGGCGCAGCGCCTCCGCCACCAGCGCCGAAACGAAATCTTCCTGCCAGAGCGCCAGCTTCATGCGGTCGAGGTTGTTCATCAGGTTCACCGCCGTCGGGCGAGACGCGCGCAGGGCTTCCAGCGCCGCCGCCAGCTCGTCGCGGCTTTTGCCGTTTTCCGCCAGCAGGGCCAGCAGCAGGCTTGCAGAGAGACCAATCAGCGGCGCGCCGCGCACCCGCAGAGCATGGATATGCCCCACCAGCGCCTCCACCGTCGAGGCCTCCAGCCAGCGTTTCTCCTGCGGAAGCGCCTGCTGGTCGAGAATAAAGAGCTGATTATCCGCCACCCGCAGGCTGGTCGTCTGTAATGTCTGCATGTCGTTAATTCCCTGTTGCGTTGTTGTAGCACATTGTGTCAGGATGAAATCCAGATGTATAGACGTCTACATGTCTTTATTAGCAATCTCGTGAGGAGCAGGCCATGTCGCAATACCGTACCTTTACCGCTCAGGACGCCGTGGAGTATGCCAGGCAGTTTGGCGGCCTTGACGATCCGTTAACGCTGGTAGAGGCGCAGGAAGTAGGCGACGGCAACCTCAATCTGGTGTTCAAAATCTTCGACAGCGCGGGCGTGAGCCGCATCATCGTCAAGCAGGCGCTGCCCTACGTGCGCTGCGTCGGCGAGTCGTGGCCGCTGACGCTGGACCGCGCCCGTCTGGAGGCGCAAACCCTGGTCGAACACTACCGGCACAGCCCGCAGCACACCGTGAAAATCCACCACTTCGACCCGGAGCTGGCGGTGATGGTGATGGAAGATCTCTCCAGCCATCGCATCTGGCGCGGCGAGCTGATTAAAAACATTTATTACCCGCAGGCGGCGCGTCAGCTGGGTGAATACCTCGCGCACGCGCTGTTCCACACCAGCGACTTTTACCTGCACCCGCACGAGAAGAAAGCGCAGGTGGCGAAATTCATCAACCCGGAGATGTGCGAGATCACCGAAGATCTGTTCTTCAACGATCCGTATCAGATCCACGAACGCAACAGCTACCCGGCCGAGCTGGAAAGTGACGTCGCCGCCCTGCGCGATGACGCCCAGCTTAAGGTTGCCGTGGCCTCCCTGAAGCACCGCTTCTTCTCGCACGCCGAGGCGCTGCTGCACGGTGATATCCACAGCGGGTCGATTTTTGTGGCGGACGGCAGCCTGAAGGCCATCGACGCCGAGTTCGGCTATTTCGGGCCGATTGGCTTTGACGTCGGCACCGCTATCGGCAACCTGCTGCTCAACTTCTGCGGCCTGCCGGGGCATCTGGGCATTCGCGATGCCGCCGCCGCGCGCGAGCAGCGCCTGACCGATATTCAGGCGCTGTGGAACACCTTCGCGGAGCGCTTCCAGGCGCTGGCAAACGAGAAAGCGCGCGACGCCGCGCTCGGCGCGCCGGGCTACGCCTCCGCGTTCCTGAAAAAGGTCTGGCATGACGCCATTGGCTTCTGCGGCACCGAGCTCATTCGCCGCAGCGTCGGGCTTTCCCACGTGGCGGATATTGACACCATCCAGGATGACGCCATGCGCCACGAATGCCTGCGCCACGCGATTACGCTCGGCAAGGCACTGATTGTCATTGCCGAGCGCATCGACAGCGCCGAAGATCTGGTGGCACGCGTGCGGCAGTACAGCTGATTACATTTGGTTTTCTCCCTCTCCCTGTGGGTGTACGGTCCGGGGACATGGTAGACAGGTGTTCGGGGACATGGTGAACACTTTTTAACATCCTTTACCCATGGTGATCGACTTTTTCTTCAGGTCGATCACCCCCACTTTCGTGCTGTACCACCACACTTCATAGCAGCCATCCTCCTGCGTCTCCTTCAGCCCCACCCGTTCTCCCCTGAACGCCTTTCCTGCATTCAGACTGGCTCCCTGTAAGCTCAGCTTCCCGCTGATATCCACTTTCCTGACCAGCACACCTTCATCGTATTCCGGGGGCGTCACGCTGCTGCTGTACTGCCGCGCAGACGGCTGATAGCGTGAGGCCGGGACCGCCATATCCAGCGCCTCGTGCGGGCGTTCAAGGTTATAGACCGTCCGCCAGTGGTCAAAGGCACGCTGCAGCTCGCCGCTGTCCGCGAACCATTTCCCCTGCAGCACTTCCGCCTTCAGGCTGCGGTGAAAACGCTCCAGCTTGCCCTGCGTCTGCGGATGATATGGCCGGGAGTGACCCACCTTAATACCCAGACGCATCAGCCACAGCTCCAGCGCCGTCCAGATGCCGGTTGTGTCGCCCCACGGTGAGCCGTTATCCATCGTCATCCGGTCCGGCAGGCCGTAGCGTTCAAAGACGCTGACCAGCTGTTGCTGCACGGTCTCACGCCGTTCATCGGTACAGTGTGTGAGGCACAGGGAAAAACGGGAGTGGTCGTCGAGCAGGGTGAGCGGATGGCAGCGGCCGCCGCCAAAGGGGAAGTGCCCCTTAAAATCCATCTGCCAGAGCCGGTTCGGGGCGTCATGTTCGAACCGTCCGGTGGCCGGAATACCCGGAGCCGTGCCGGGCAGCAGGCCGTGACGGGCCATCAGGTTATGGACAGTGCTGAAGGCAGGCATACGGTGTCCCTGGTCTTCCAGCCAGCGCTTAATCTTGCGGGCGCCCCAGCGTTCATGACGGTCATGGGCCATGCGCAGCAGGGCGGTGACGTCGTCAGACGAGCGGTTGGGGGAATGATGCGGCGTGCGGGGGCGGTCCTGCAGGCCGGGTTCGCCCTCGACAGCCCAGCGCTGAAGCCACTTGTAGCCGGTAGCAGGTGAAATGCCGTAGCGGCGGCAGAGGGAACGGATGTTCGCCCCGTCCTGCGAGGCGAACAAAACAAACTCGGTACGTAATGACATGGTATCTCTCGCATCCCACGGCATAAGCGACTCCATAAACGGGTTCTTATGCCTTAGTTGTAAGTGTCTACCATGTCCCCGAACAAGTGTTCACTATGTCCCCGGACTGTACAGTGGGAGAGGGCCGGGGTGAAGGCACCAAACCGCACTTACCCCAAATACTCAATCACCGACAGCCCGCCGTTATAATCCGTGCTGTAAATAATTCCCTGCGCATCCACAAACACGTCGCAGGACTGGATCACCTGCGGGCGGTTTGGCCGCGTATCCATCATCCTCTCCGGCGCGGCTGGCACCAGCGCGCCGGTCTCCACCGGGCGATACGGATTGGAAATATCATACGCACGCACGCCCGCGTTCTGGTACGTCGCAAAAATCAGCGTTGAGCTGACAAAGCTCCCCGGCCGGTTCTCGTGCAGGTTGTGCGGGCCGAAATGCGCCCCTTTCGCCACGTAGTCGGTTTCATCCGGCTGCGGGAAAGTCGAGATGCTGACCGGGTTCGACGGCTCGCGGATATCAAACAGCCAGATCAGCTTCTCCCCGTCCTCCTGGTTGTCGAGCACCGCTTCGTCCAGCACCACCAGCAGTTCGCGGTCCGGCAGCGGCAGCGCGGTGTGCGTGCCGCCGCCAAACGGCGGACTCCAGTTACGGTGGCTAATGAGCTTAGGCTGGGTACGATCCTTCACGTCCAGCAGCGTCAGGCCGCCGTCGCGCCAGCTGCCGTAGGCGGTATCCCCCGCGATAATCGCGTGATGGAGCGCGTAGCGTTTGCCTTCCGGCCAGTTCGGCTTTTCGCCTTCGGCCTGATTCATCCCCGGCAGCCACCAGCGCCCCGCCACTTCAGGCTTGCGCGGGTCGGCAAGGTCGATGGTCAGGAAGATGTAGTCGGTAAAGCCGTCGATGAGCGCCGAGACGTACGCCCAGCGCCCGCCGACGTACCAGATGCGGTGGATCCCGATACCGTTCAGCGACAGAAAGCCGATTTCGCGCGGCCTGTCCGGGGTGGAGATATCGAAGACGCGCAGCCCGGCGCTCCAGCCTTTGTCCTGCACGTCGCTGACGGTCTCCCCCACCTGACGGGTGTAGTAAACCTTCTCATCGGCAAAGCGGGCATCGGCAAACAGATCCCGGGCGTTGATGACCAGCAGCAGGTCGTCATGCGCCTGGAGGTGCACGTTCCAGGTGCCGGGCGGCGCGGGCACGTAGCCCGCCGCTTTCGGTTTTTTCGGGTCGCGCACGTCGACAATCGAAAAGCCCTGCGACACCATATGGCCGATATAGGCGAAACCGCGATGGACCATAAGCTGCACGCCGTCCGGACGACCGCCCTGGTCGCTATGGCCAATCAGCCGCATGTTGCGGCTGTATTCGGGTTGAGGTAATGCAGACATGTATAAGTCCTTTCGCCGGATGGCGGCTGCGCCTTATCCGGCCTACAACACCGTAGGCCCGGTAAGCGAAGCGCCACCGGGCATTATTTTGACCTGGCTTCCAGCGTCGCAAACCACGGCGCGATAAAGTCTTCCGTCTGGCCCCAGCCCGGAATGATTTTCCCCAGCGACGCCACGTTCACCGGGCCCGGCTGGGCGGCCAGCAGCGCCTGGGGAATCGCGGCCGCTTTGAAATCGTAGGTCGCAGGCGTGGCTTCTCCGGCAATCTTATTGGCCACCAGACGCACGTTGGTCGCGCCAATCAGCTTCGGATCCACCGCCACGCTCACCTTCCACGGGCTGCCCGGCTCGCGCATCAGCTGCAGATCCTGATTAGAGATGTCGATGCTGTAGAGCTTGATCTCGGTGCGGCCATTCTCTTTCAGCGCCTTATACGCGCCCTGGCTGAAGGCGTCCCAGGTGCCCCAGATGGCGTCGATTTTGCCTTTCGGGTATTTCGCCAGGATCGCGCCCACCTTGTTGGCGGTGTCGCCCTGCACGTCAGAGGAGACCGCGCCGATTGACTCCAGCTCTTTGATGTCCGGATACTGATTTTGCAGCGCTTTGTACGCCGCCTGACGACGCTCCATCGGCGGGAACCCCGCTACCCACAGCTTGACGATATTGGCCTTGCCGTTGAAATCTTTCGCCAGCTGGCCGAAGGAGAGGTTCGTCAGGGAGGCATCGTCCTGCTGGGTGACGGTCACGCCCGGGATCTCGCCGCTCACGGCGGTATCAAACACGGCGACCTTAATCCCGGCATCCACCGCCTTCTTCACCAGCGCGGTGGAGTACGGATCGCGGCCCTGAGAAAGGATAATCCCGTCGTACTTCTGGCTGATGGCTTGGTTCACGAAGTCCTGGAATTTGGCGTCGTCCCCGTTGCTTAAAAAGGTGCTGACCTTAAAGCCAAGCTTCTTACCTTCCTGAATGGCCCCGGCAATAAACTGCGTGGTGTTGTCGTCTGAGCCGAGGTTGCGGATCACCGCGATGCGAATTGGGCCGTCATGGTTGGCAATGGCCGCCGGAAGCGGCGCGGGCGTGGCCGCGAAGCCAGGCAGAGCGGTGAATAACCCAAGTGCCACCAAAGAGAGAGCAATCTTATTCATTTTTTTATCCCGTTGTGTTGTCAGCGTTTTTGTATGTAGGTAATCGCCAGCGCTACCGCGAGCACCAGCCCTTTTATAATGTCCATGGCGTAATACGGCACGGAGAGCATCACCAGCCCGTTCGACAGCACGCCGAGAATCACCGCCCCGACCAGGGTGCCCAGCGCGTTCGGCTTGCCGGATCCGGCCAGCGAGAAGCCGATCCACGCCGCCGCCACCGCGTCCATCAGGTAGCCGCCGCCCGCGTTCACCTGCGACGAACCGATACGCGAGGCCAGCAGAATGCCGCCCAGCCCCGCCAGCAGGGAGGCGATCACGTAGGCCGCCACCTTGTAGCGCGTGGTGCGTATGCCGGAGAGACGCGCGGCCTCGGGGTTACCGCCAATGGCGTACATGCGGCGTCCGTGAGTGGTCAAAGAGAGCCCCAGCTGCGCCAGCACGGTCACCACCAGCATCACGATTACGATGGTCGGCACCTGCCCCAGCAGGCTGAACGCCGCCGGAATCGTCCCTTCCGCCATGTCGCCGCTCGGCAGCACCATGTTCTCGGTAATCGACCCGCCGTAGCTGTAGGTCATCGCCACGCCCTGGATCACAAACAGGCTGGCCAGCGTCGCGAGCATGTCCGGAATGCGCAGGATGACGATCAGGAAGGCGTTAAACAGCCCCACCAGCGTGCAGAGCGCGAGGGTAATCAGAATCGACTCGGTGGTGCCGAAGCCGTGCCAGACGAAAAGTGAAATCACCAGCGCGTTCGCCAGCGAGGCGGTCGATCCCACGGAGAGATCGAACCCGCCGACGGTCAGCGAAATCGATACGCCAATGGCTATCACCGTCACGATGGCAATCGAGCGCAAAATGTTGATGATGTTGTTCGGATCGAGGAAGCTGTCCGACGCCAGGCCAAAGACGGCCACCAGCGCGACGACGGTCAACAGCATGCCCCACCTGTAGAGAAAATCGAAAATCTGCTGACGGCCCGACGCCGCCGCGTTTACTGAAAGGGCCTTGCTCACGACGCCGTTCCTCCGGTTGAATAATAAAGTAGTGTCTCTTCACGGGCCTCGGCCCCGGCGATTTCCGCCACGATGCGGCCGTCCCACAGCACGCAGATGCGGTCGCACAATCCCACCAGTTCAGCAAATTCGCCCGAGGCGTAAATCACCCCTTTGCCCTCGCGCGCCAGGCCGTCAATCAGCTGGAACAGTTCGGTTTTGGCCTTAACGTCGACGCCCTTGGTCGGCTCGTCGAAAATCAGCACGCTGGCCTCATTGCGCAGCCACTTGCCGATGGCGACCTTCTGCTGGTTGCCGCCGGACAGACGCCGCAGCACCTGCCCCGGCCCACGCGCGCGCACGCCGACGCGAGCAATCACCTCTTCCGCCCAGCGCCACGCCTGACGATGGCCGAAAAGGCTCCAGCGCGAAAAGCTGTTATCCGCCGTCACGGCGAGGTTCATGCTCACCGGCTCGTCGATAAAAATGCCCTCTTTTCGCCGCTCCTCCGGCACCAGCGCCAGACCGCGCTGCACCGAGTCGGCCGGGTCGCGCGGTTGCCAGGGCTGTTGATTCAACTCACCGCGCGCCACGCGGCTTTTGCTGGCGCCAAACAGCGCCTTGCAGAGTTCGGTTTTCCCCGCCCCCGCCAGCCCGGCAACGCCGAGGATTTCACCCTTGCGCAGGTGCAGGGAGATATCCTTCAGCAGCGCGTCGTCGTGCAGCCCCTCCACCCGCAGCAGCGTCTCTTCGCTATGCGGCGGCCGCGCGGGCGGATAGATATCGCTCAGCACGTGGCCGAGCATCTTCTCGACGATCGCTTCGCCGCTGAGATCGGCCATTGGGCCGGACTCGATCAGCTTGCCGTCGCGCAGCACCGTCAGGGTGTCGCAGATGGCCTTCAGCTCGTGAATGCGGTGGGAGATAAACACCACGCCGATGCCCTGCTGCTTTAAGCGTCTTACGACCGCAAACAGGCGCTCGCTCTCGTGCGCGTCCAGCGGCGCGGTGGGCTCATCAAGAATCAAAAAACGGCAGTGGTGTGACAGCGCCCGCGCCAGCAAAATCTGCTGCTTTTCGGCAAGCGTGCAGCCGTCGATGGAGCGGCGCACGTCCAGAGCGACATCCAGCTGGGCCAGCGCCCGTCTCGCCTGCTGGCGGATCGCGCGCCAGCTGAAGCGGTGCCCCGGCTGCGCCAGCTGGTCGAGCATGATGTTCTCGGCGATGCTTAACCCCGGGATCAGCGCCACGTCCACCTCCTGCTGCACCAGGTGGATCCCCAGCCGTTTGGCGTCAAGCGGTTCACGGATCGTCACGGGCTGGTTGTTAATGCTGATCTCACCCTCATAGTGGTCGTGCGTGCCGCACAGCACCGCCATCAGCGTCGATTTCCCCGCGCCGTTGGCGCCGGTCAGCGCGTGTACCGATCCGCCGGCTAAGGTAAAATTGACGCGCGACAGCGCCTGAAAGCCGGAAAAGGCCAGGCTGATACCGCGCATCTCAAGGCGACTGGAAACCATCCGCGTAAATCCTTCATTACTCTTCTGATTTATCGAATTTTTCACAGCTCCGGTTGACTGACAACGACGGAAAAGGCATAAGTTAAAGCGAAATATTATTAGCCATCCGGATGTCCAGACATAACATCGGGTTAGCGCAGCCTAAAAAGGACAACACCATGAGCAACACCGATATCCGCGTCGTGCCCGGCCCGGCGAACTACTTCTCCCATTCCGGAAGCCTTGCGCATCTGAATGACTTCTTTACCCCGGAACAGCTGTCCCGGGCGGTGTGGATCTACGGCGAACGCGCCATCGACGCCGCGCGACCTTACCTGCCGGAGAGCTTTAACGCGCCGGGGGCGAAACGCCTGCTGTTTAAGGGCCACTGCAGCGAGCGCGACGTCAGCCATCTGGTGAATGAATCCGGCGGCGACGCCAGCGTGGTGATTGGCGTCGGCGGCGGCGCGGTGATGGATACCGTCAAGGCCGTGGCGCGCCGCTTAGGGGTGCCGTTCGTGGGCATCCCCACCATTGCCGCCACCTGCGCGGCGTGGACTCCGCTCTCCGTCTGGTACAACGATGAAGGCCAGGCGCTGCAGTTTGAGATCTTCGACGACGCCAACTTCCTGGTGCTGGTGGAGCCGCAGATCGTCCTTAACGCCCCGGCGGAATATCTGCTGGCGGGCATCGGCGATACGCTGGCGAAGTGGTACGAAGCGGTAGTGCTTGCTCCGCAGCCCGAAAACCTGCCGCTGACCGTGCGGCTGGGCATCAACGGCGCGCTGGCGATCCGCGACGTGCTGCTTGAGCGCAGCGAGGAGGCGCTGGCCGACCAGCAGCGCGGCGAGCTGACGCAGGCGTTCCGGGACGTGGTGGACGCGATTATCGCCGGCGGCGGGATGGTCGGCGGTATGGGCGAGCGCTATACCCGCGTGGCGGCGGCGCATGCGGTGCACAACGGTTTAACCGTGCTGCCGCAGACGGAAAAATACCTGCACGGCACCAAGGTGGCCTACGGCATTCTGGTGCAGAGCGCCCTGCTCGGCCAGGACGACGTGCTGGCGCAGCTGGTGGCGGCGTACCGGCGCTTTAACCTGCCGACCACGCTTCGCGAGCTGGACGTCGACATTAACAGCCGTGACGAGCTGGATAAGGTGATTGCCCACACCCTGCGCCCGGTGGAGTCGATTCACTATTTACCCGTTGCGTTAACGCCTGAGGTTCTGCGCGCCGCGTTTGAGAAAGTGGAATCCTTCAGCCGTTAATCGCCTGACCGTCTATACCTAATGATGATTCTTACCACTCTCGTCACGAGGTCATCATGCAGATCGATTTAACAGGTAAAAAGGCGCTTGTTACCGGCGCCAGCCGCGGGTTGGGTCGGGCTATCGCGCTGTCGCTGGCGCGCGCCGGTGCGGATGTGATTATTACGTATGAAAAATCTGCCGATAAAGCCCAGGCGGTCGCCGATGAGATAAAGGCGCTGGGACGCCACGGCGAAGCCGTGCAGGCCGACAGCGCCAGCGCGCAGGCGATACAGGATGCCGTCACCCATGCGGCGCGTTCCCTTGGCGGGCTGGACATTCTGGTCAATAACGCCGGGATCGCGCGCGGCGGCCCGCTGGAGTCCATGACCCTGGCGGACATCGACGCCCTGATCAACGTCAACATCCGCGGCGTGGTGATCGCCATTCAGGAAGCGCTGGTGCATATGTCCGACGGCGGGCGCATTATCAACATCGGGAGCTGTCTGGCGAACCGCGTGGCGCAGCCGGGCATTGCCGTTTATTCGATGACCAAGTCTGCCCTGAACTCCCTTACCCGCGGGCTGGCGCGCGATCTGGGGCCGCGCGGCATTACCGTCAACCTGGTGCATCCCGGTCCGACCAACAGCGATATGAACCCGGAAGACGGGGAACAGGCTGACTCTCAGCGTCAGCTTATTGCTTTGGGCCATTACGGTCAGCCGGAAGACGTCGCGGCGGCGGTCACGTTTCTTGCCAGCCCGGCCGCCGGGCAGATCTCCGGTACCGGTCTGGACGTGGACGGCGGCCTGAACGCCTGATCGCAATTTTCCTGCAAGCCTCTGTCGACCGGCAGAGGCCTTTTCGAGCCGCCTCGGCGGTTCGCATTTTGCCGCTTTCTCGCGTTTTTTCTCCGCTCTACAGTACCCCATTAGAAATTCGGAATTTATCTAATAGTCTTATTATTTCCTTATATTTTGTGTGGGCGTACAGTGGAGGTACGGATGAAGATTGTCTGGTCCAATGGTGCAAAGAAAGCGTTTTCAAAGATTGACGAGCGGTATCAGCGACGCATTGAGGTAAAGCTTACTGAGCTGGATGACCGTTCAGCTCCCCGGCCCGATATCAAAAAAATATCGGCGACAGAAGATCATTTCCGGCTACGCGTTGGCGATTACCGCATCGTCTATACGCTTCGGGACGAGCCCGATAACCATTGTTATGTTTTGGCCGTCAAGCGCAGAACGTCAACGACTTACCTGCATGAGGAGAGTGCAACCTATGGCTGTACAGCTAATCAAGGACGATAACGGGAAAACGCAGTACGCCGTTATTCCCTATCACGAATATTTTCGTATGCTCTTACAGATGTCAGAAATTGACGACGAAACCGATGACGATCTAGAGGATATCGAGGTCGAACACGATAGTCTGGATGACGTGGAATTGCCCGGAGAGGTGTGCAGCATCATGACCTGGCAGAACGTCAGCCTGCAGGCCGCGTGGCGTATCCTGCGCGGCATGTCCCAGCAGGAGGTGGCGGAGAAACTTGGCATCACCCAGTCCGCCGTGTCGCAGCTGGAAGCAGTGGACTCCCGTCCGCAAAAGCGCACCCGCGAAAAGCTGGCGGCGCTTTACGGCTGTAAGCAGGAGCAGATCAGCCTCTATTTACCGAAAGAGGGTTAACAGCACTTCGCCCCGCCCTTGCCGCCGTAGCGGGCGTCCTGACGATCGCGGAAAAATGCTTCGTAGGTCATGGGCGTCTGGTCCGGATGGTTGACGCGCATATGCTCGACGTAGTTGTCGTAATCCGGCACGCCAATCATCATTTTGGCGGCCTGGCCCAGGTACTTACCTGCTTTAGAGAGGGTGTCGAACATAGGTCATTTCTCGTTTGTTTCCCCCTCACCCTAGCCCTCTCCTCTTTTGGGAGAGGGAACTTACAACACCCTCTCCCCTTTGGGGAGAGGGCCGGGGTGAGGGGTATGTCTGATTAAATTAATGCGCCCCTTTCGCCTGGGTGACAATCTCTTCCAGGTTTTCAGGCATTGGCTCATACGGTGTCTCTTTCGCCGTTGGCTTATCCACTTTCAATGCTGCCAGCGCGGTTTTAAGAGAATACAACGCCAGCACCACGACCACCACCATAAAGAAGATGGTCAGCCCGGCATCCAGACGGTTGTTAAACACCAGTTGAGACAGCTGGGACTCGGTGTACTGCGCCGGGATCTTGCCGCTGTCGATCATCGCCTGGAACTTATTGGCAATCGCCAGGAAGCCCACCTTGTTGTCCGGGCTGAAGGCTTTCTGCCAGCCCGCCGTCAGGGTACAGATCAGCAGCCATGCGGTAGGCAACAGCGCCACCCACGCATAGCGCTGGCGCTTCATTTTGAACAGCACCACCGCGCAGAGCATCAGCGCCATACCCGCCAGCATCTGGTTGGCAATACCGAACAGCGGCCACAGGGTGTTAATGCCGCCCAGCGGATCCACCACGCCCTGGTGCAGGAAATAGCCCCACGCCAGCACGCACAGCGCCGTCGCCAGCAGGTTAGCCGGGAGCGAATCGGTGCGCTTCAGGTTCGGGGAGATGACCCCCAGCAGGTCCTGCAGCATAAAGCGCGCCGCGCGGGTTCCCGCATCCACCGCCGTCAGGATAAACAGCGCCTCAAACAGGATGGCGAAGTGATACCAGAACGACACGTCCATCAGCCCGCCCAGCGCGCCGTGGAGAATATAGGCCATGCCCACCGCCAGCGTCGGTGCCCCGCCCGCGCGGGAGATAATGGACTGCTCGCCCACCTCATTAGCGATATGCGTTAGCGTTTCAGGGGTAATGGCAAAGCCCCAGCCGCTCACCACCTGCGCGGCGGATGCCACCACGTCAACGGTGCCCGCCGGGGCCAGTACCGCCATCGGGCTGTTCATCGCAAAGTAGACGCCCGGGTCGATAATACAGGCGGAGACCAGCGCCATAATGGCGACAAAGGACTCCATCAGCATGCCGCCGTAGCCTATCAGGCAGGCCTGATTCTCATTCGCCAGCATCTTCGGCGTGGTGCCGGAGGCAATCAGCGCGTGGAAGCCCGACACCGCCCCGCAGGCGATGGTGATAAACAGGAACGGGAACAGGTTGCCGGTCCAGACCGGACCGGTGCCGTCGATAAATTTGGTCAGCGCCGGCATGGTCAGGGTCGGACGCATAACCAGAATACCAATCGCCAGACCGACGATGGTGCCGATTTTCAGGAAGGTGGAAAGGTAATCACGCGGGGCCAGCAGCAGCCACACCGGCAGCACCGCCGCCACGAACCCGTAGCCCACCAGCATCCAGGTCAGCTGTACGCCGGTAAAGTCGAAGAACGGCGCCCAGGTCGGGCTTTCCGCCACCCAGCCGCCGGAGATAATGGCGAACACCAGGAATACCAGGCCAATCACCGACACTTCACCAATGCGGCCCGGACGCAGATAGCGAATGTAGATCCCCATAAACAGCGCCAGCGGGATGGTAAAGGCAACGGTATACGTTCCCCACGGGCTGTGGGTCAGCGCTTTCACCACGATCATCGCCAGCACGGCGAGGATGATCACCATGATCATAAAGGTCGCCACCAGCGCAATCACCCCGGCGGTGGCCCCCATCTCCTCTTTCACCAGCTCCCCCAGCGAACGCCCGTCGCGACGGGTGGAGACGAACAGCACCATAAAGTCCTGCACCGCACCCGCCAGCACCACGCCCGCAAGGATCCAGATCATCCCCGGCAGGTAGCCCATCTGCGCCGCCAGCACCGGTCCCACCAGCGGGCCCGCCCCGGCAATCGCCGCAAAATGGTGACCGAACAGCACCTTCTTGTCGGTCGGCACATAGTCCAGCCCGTCGTTATGGCGAACGGCAGGCGTCATGCGCGTCGCGTCAACGCCGAGGACGTTCTTCGCGATATAGCGGCCATAAAAACGGTAGGCGATCAGATAAATGCAGACGGAGGCGACAACGATCCAGAGCGCGTTGATCTGTTCCCCCCGGTTGAGGGCGATATAGCCCAGGGCAAAGGCTCCCACAACGGAGAGCCCTGCCCATATAAGGTATTTCCCTGAGTTGTTCATAGTTGTTGTCCGTTGTTGTGAAACAGTGAGATGTTACATTTTGTTTCTAGAACAACCGGCAAAATTTAACAACTTTGAAACGCAATAATGCGTGGTCTAACCAGAGATTTACACCACAGTGTTAAGCCGATCACTTTCGTTCTTCCCCCGCTCCGTTGCCGGTCACATTTTTATCTTTTTCATCCCCTGACGCCGTTACGAAATGATTTACATCATCTTTTTTGGGCAAAACATCGCCAGAATGAGGCTGCGCACCCGCGCATTAACAAGGAAAAGGATATGAAAAGTTCAGAACCTCAGGAGTATAAGGTCGGGCCCGGCGCGTACTTTGCGCTGGCTTTCGCAGCCGTTTTCTTCTCCGGCCTGCTGGGTGGAAAAGAGTGGTACGGCGTGTTTGATTTCACCACCCTCAACGGTGCATTTGGCAAAGTGGTTAGCAAAGCCAGTCTGGACGACGGCACGTTGACCACCGCCACCAGCGCCTTTCGCGGCGCGGGCGGCAGCGGCGCAATGGACGGATTTCTGTTCGCGCTCGGGCTGATTCCCGCGGTCATGTTTGCGCTCGGCACGATCAACGTGCTGGAGCACTACGGCGCACTGCGTGCGGCGCGCAAGCTGTTAACCCCGCTGCTGCGCCCGCTGCTGGGCATCCCCGGCACCGCCGGTCTGGCGCTGATAGGCAGCCTGCAAAGCACCGACGTCGGCGCGTCGCTCACGCGTAACCTCGCCGACGAAGGGCAGATCAGCGAAACGGAAAAAGACGTCTTCGCCATGTTCCAGTTTTCAGCTGGGGCGATGATCACCAACTTTTTCTCTTCCGGGGCGATCCTCTTCACCCTGGTCGCCGTTGACGGCACGGCGGCGGTTCCGGCCTCGATAGGCGGCTGCATCGCCGTGATGTTCATTATGAAAATCGTGGGCGCAAACCTGCTGCGCCTGATCGTGACGTTGACTGGAAAACCCGCCGCCGTGAAGCAAGGAGAAACCGCATGAGTGCGCCACAATCGAATCCCGTTATTACCGATGTCTTCGTGGAGGGCGCGCGCAAGGGCTGGGGCATCGCCACCAGCAGCACCCTGCCCAACGTGGTGATGGCGTTTATCATCATCAAGGCGCTGGAAATTACCGGCGCGCTGAAAGGGCTCGGCATGATCTTCGCGCCGCTGATGGGGCTGTTTGGCCTGCCGGGCGAAGCGGCCGCCGTGCTGATTGGCGGCTGGATGTCGATGGGCGGCGGCATCGGCGTGGCGATTGGCCTTTTTGATAAAGGCATTCTGACCGGGGAGCACTTAGCCATTCTCGCCCCGGCGATCTACCTGATGGGCTCGCAGGTGCAATACCTGGGCCGCATACTCGGCGTGATCGGCACCCGCGCCAAACGCATTCCGCTGATGATCGCCCTCTCGGTGATCAACGCCTTCTTAGCCATGCTGCTGATGCGCATCATTCTCTGAACAGGACGTAACCATGAATCTTGACCACTATATTGAAGAGCTAAAAACCCTGGTAAACGTGGACTGCGGCACCCAGACGATCGCGGGCGTGGCCACCGTCGCGGGCATTATGCAGGCGCTCTGGCAGCGCGAGGGCTGGCACGCAGAGCAGGTTGATTTGGGCGATAAGGTTGGCCCCGGCGTGTTCGTGAGCAACAGGCCGCTGGCCGAGCAGTTCGACGTGCTGCTGGTTGGTCATCTTGATACCGTATTTGCCCCTGGGACGGTGGCCGAGCGTCCGATGAGCGGGGACGATACCCGCCTGTACGGCCCCGGCGTCTCGGATATGAAGAGCGGACTTCTGAATATTTTGTGGGCGATGCGCGGGCTCGACGCCGCGGACAAAGATCGTCTCGCGATTGCGGTCGCGATGAACCCGGACGAAGAGACCGGATCGGTCCACTCCCACGCGTGGATCGGCGAGCTGGCCAGGCGCTCGCGCCGCGTGCTGGTGTGCGAAGCGGCGCGCGCCGACGGCTCGCTGGTGAAGGCGCGCAAGGGCATGGCGGGCTACCACCTCACCTTCAGCGGCGTGGCGGCGCACGCGGGCAACGACCCGGAAAAAGGCCGATCGGCGATTACCGCACTGGCCAACAGCATTGCCGCGATTAACGCGCTCACCGACTGGGATCGCGGTACCACGCTCAACATCGGGGTGATTCACGGCGGCAGCGCGGCCAACGTGGTGGCGGACAGCGCCGTGGCCGAACTCGACGTGCGCTTCTGGGAAAACGACGAGTATGACCGGGTGAATCAGGCGCTGGACGCGCTGTGCAGAAAAGGCTTTTTAGAGGGCGTCACCACATCGCTGACGCGCGTCAACCACAAGCCGGCAATGGCGGCGAGTGAAGCCACGCAGCAGCTGATGCAGCTCGTCGAAAAAGCGGGTAACGAAGAGGGGATCGCCATCACCTGGCAGGCGGTCGGCGGCGGGAGCGATGCAAACCACACCGCCGCGCTCGGCATTCCTACCCTCGACGGCTTAGGGCCGATAGGCGCGGGCTTCCACAGCCCGGCGGAGTGGCTGGATAAAGCATCCATTGAACCGAGGATCCGGTTGCTGAAGCGGGTTGTGTCGATGCTGTAAACACCGCCCGGTGGCGCTTCGCTTACCGGGCCTACATTTGGCGCGTAGGCCGGGTAAGGCGAAGCCGTCACCCGGCAATTCAGCACAATACTAGCCTAGCACCATCGTACTCAACCGACACGTGCAGCAGCGCCTTCCCTGCTCGTCGAAGACCACAATCTCCCAGCTCTGGCTGGTACGCCCCAGATGCAGCGGCTGGCACACCCCGCGCACCTTGCCTCGAGATACCGCACGGTGGTGCGTCGCGTTCAGCTCCGTTCCCACCACGCTCTGCCCGTCACGGGTCATCAGAAATCCGGCCATTGAGCCCAGCGTTTCCGCCAGCGCCGCCGAGGCCCCGCCGTGCAGCAGGCCAAACGGCTGGTGGGTGCGCGCGTCCACCGGCATCTCCGCTTCCAGCGTGTCGTCACCGATGCGGGTATAGACAATGCCGAGATGCGCCACCATTGTGTTCAGGCTGGTGGCGTTCAGCTCGTCGAGCGATAAATGACGTTTCCAGATCATTTATGCCCCCAGCGTGGAGCCGCCGTCCACCACGATATCCTGCAGGGTGATGTGGCTGGCGGCATCGGAGGCCAGGAACAGCACCGTGCTGGCGATCTCCTGCGGACGGGCGATTTTTCCCAGCGGAATGCCGAGCTTGAACTGCTCGCCAAAGCCGCGAATGCGCTGCTGTTCCGCATCGTCGCTTTTCCACAGGGTGCGCTGCATGTCGGTGTCCGTTGAGCCCGGCGACACCAGGTTACAGCGCACGCCGCTGCCCGCCAGCTCCAGCCCCACGGTCAGGGCGAGGCTTTTCAGCGCCGCTTTCGACGCACCGTAGGCGCTCATGCCGATGCGCGGCGTATGTGTCGCGTCAGAGGCCACGGTGACGATCGCCCCGCCCTGCTGACGGCGGAACTGGCCCATCGTCTGCTGGAACAGGTTGAACGCGCCGCCGACGTTGACCGCGAAGGTCTGCTGCCAGTCCGCCTGCGAGAGCTGGTCCGTCGCCCCCATGCGCAGAATGCCCGCCGCGTTGACCAGCACGTCCAGGCGTTCACGCGACGCCAGCACGCGCCCGCACACCTCCTGCACCTGCCCGGCATCCGCCACGTCCAGCGTTTCGGTGGTAAACGGATAATCGCCCAGCGGAAACGCCAGATCGAACCCGGTCACCTGCGCGCCCGCTTCGGCAAACGCCAGCGCCGTCGCATAGCCAATGCCTTTACCCGCCCCGGTCACCCAGACGGTTTTACCGGTGAAATCCAATCCCATCACTTCACCTCGCGGGAGAGCAGCGCCCACCAGGCGTCGAGGGTGGGATTTTTTGCCAGCATCACGAAGTCGATATCGCCGTGGACTTTGCGCCAGCGGGCGGCCAGCGCCATCATGCGCACCGAATCCAGACCGTAGTCGATCAGGTTTTCGTCATCCATCGGCTCGTCGGACTCGTCCAGCAGCGTCAGGATAAGCTCGCGCAGCGCGGCCTTCGAGGCCGGAACGGACGGCAGCAGCTCGTCGGTCATCACCACGCGGCCCGAGCGTCCGGCCACATAGTTCAGCGACATCAGATGCTCGTCGCGGGTGAAATCCGCCAGCGCGTCGGCAATGAAGAACGGCTTGATGTCGCGCATAAAGGCGTCGGTGGCGGTGGTCATGCAGCCGATGTGGGCGTACACGCCGGTAATCAGCAGCTGGTTGCGGCCCGTCTCCTTCAGCATCTGCTCCAGCGGAGAGCGGTGAAACGCGCTGTAGCGCCACTTCACCAGCACCGTGTCCGCTTCGTCCGGCGTCAGTTCAGCCACGATGCGCTGCTGCTCGGGGGAGCGGGTCAGGCCCGGCCCCCACATGTCGTTCAGCAGGGCGCGATCTTCGTCGCTCTGCTCTTTTGGCTGCGCGGTGTAGTACACCGGAATATTGTGCGCTTTGCAGTACGCGCGAAGCCTGGCGATGTTCGCCACCACCTGCTGCATCATGGCGCTGTTTTCGCCCCAGAAGTTCAGGAAATACTCCTGCATATCGTGGATCAGCAGCGCCGCACGCTCGGGCTCGAACGCCCAGCTCACTTTACTGGTCGGCAGCTCTGCGGCGGTCGGCAGCGCGTAAGCGGTTAATTTTGGAATGGCCATATTCTGTTCCTCAGCCCCGGGCGCGTTCAGCCAGCCACAGGCGCAACTGTTTCTTATCGACTTTGCCGACCGGCGTCAGCGGAAGCGCATCCACGCTCTCCACGCGGTCAGGCAGCTTAAATTCGGCAACGCCCTGCTCGCGCAGGAAGCGGCGCACCTCCACCGCGCGCAGGGGCTGTTTCACCACCAGATACGCGCAGCTCTTTTCGCCCAGCAGGCTGTCCTCCATGCTCACCAGCGCGGCGTGGATCACCGACTCGTGGCGCAGCAGCAGGTTCTCGATCTCTTCAGCCGCGATCTTCTCGCCGCCGCGGTTGATCTGATCCTTCTCGCGCCCCTGCACGGTGATGTAGCCCTGCTCGTCGATGGCGATCAGATCGCCGGAGCAGTAAAAACCGTCGGCGTCGAAGGCGCTGGCGTTGTGCTCCGGGCTGTTGAAATAGCCGCGGAAGGTGTACGGCCCGCGCGTCATCAGACGCCCGACCTCCCCGCGCGGCAGCGGGTTGCCTTGCTCGTCCGCCACCCACACTTCGTCGTCCGGACACATCGGACGCCCCTGGGTATGGATGATGCGTTCCGGCGCGTCGTCGAGGGCGGTGTAGTTCACCAGCCCTTCCGCCATGCCGAACACCTGCTGCAGCTGGCAGCCAATTTCGGCCGGAATGCGCGCCGCGAGCGTGGCGGACAGCCGCGCGCCGCCCACCTGAAGCAGCGTCAGGGAGGCAAGCTGCGCGCTCCCCGCGCCGTCGGCAATCGCCTGCAGCCACAGGCTCACCGCCGGGGGAACCAGCGAGGTGACGGTAATCTGATGCCGTTCGATCAGCGGGAAGCAGAGCGTGGCGCTCGGATCGTTCGCCAGCACCACGCAGCCGCCCGCGGTGAAGACCCCGAGCGATCCCGGCGAGCTCATGGCGTAGTTATGCGCCGCGGGCAGCGCGTTCAGATAGCGGGTATGCGCGGTAATACCGCAGATCTCGTTGCTGCGGCGGATGCTGTAGTCGTAATCGTTGTGCGTGCGCGGAATAAGCTTCGGCGTGCCGGTGCTGCCGCCGGAGAGCTGGAAGAACGCCACTTCGTCGGCGGGCGTCGGGTTCGGGATAACGCTGTCCGCCGGGCGCGCAATTGCCGCCTCCAGGGCGTGTTCGCCCCTATCGCCGCGCAGGAGTACGACGCGTACCGAGCGGTGGTCATCTACGAAGGCGTTGAGGAAATCATTGCCCGCAAACAGCGCGTGGTCGCGATCGGCAATCAGCACGGCGGGCTTGATCTGCTCGGCGTAGGCGTTCAGCTCGCTGCGCTGGTGGCTAAAGAGCGCGTTGACCGGCGCGACGCCAATTTGCAGCAGCGCAAAGAAGGTGATGTAGAACTCGGCCACGTTGCCGAGCTGTACCAGCGCGGTCTCGCCGCGGTGCAGCCCCTGCGCCTGGAGCACGTACGCGAGGTTGTTCACCGCCTGATTAAAGGCGCGGTAGGTAATGTGACGCTCGCCGTCGATAATCGCCACCGCGTCGCTGTCCGCACGATCCGTCAGGATGTGGGTCAGCGGCCGATCCTGCCAGTAGCCTTTTTCACGATAGCGGCGGGCAAAATCCTCAGGCCAGCGGGTGAAGGGAATGGTCATCAGTCTTCCTTAGTGCAGGCCAAACACGTTGAGCATGGTGGAGAGCTTCACGCCCGTCTCGCGCCACTCGCCCACCGGCGAGGAGGCGGGCACGATGCCCGCGCCGGCAAACAGGCGAACGGTATTTTTATGCAGACGCGCGCAGCGGATGGTGACCACCCACTCGCCGTTGCCTTCGCTGTCGCACCAGCCGACGATGCCGCCGAACAGCTCGCGGTCGAACGGCTCCAGCTCGGCAATCAGCTCCTTCGCCGCCTGATGCGGGAAGCCGCTCAGCGCCGGGGTCGGGTGCAGCAGGCAGGCCAGCGTCAGGGCGTTTTCGTTTTCACGCGCCTCGCCTTCTACCGGCGTCGCCAGGTGCCACAGCGTCGGGGTGGTGATGAGCTGCGGAGAAGACGGCATGCTCAGGTGATGGCTGCGCGGCGCCAGAATGGCCTTCATCGCCTGAGTGACCAGGTCGTGCTCGTGGCGATCTTTTTCGGACGCCAGCAGCTTGTTGCCCGCCTCGCGATCCAGCACGTCGTCCGGCTGGCGGCGCGCGGAGCCTGCCAGCGGCAGCGAGCTAAAATGCGCGCCCTCTTTGCGCAGCAGCAGTTCCGGGCTGGCGCCCAGCAGCACGCCCCCGTCCTCCAGCGGCACGTGGAAGTTGAAGCTCGCCGGGTTCTGGGCGATCAGGCGCTCCATCAGGGCACCGCTGTCCAGCTTTTTGTCGGTCGCGATATCAATCAGGCGCGACAGCACCACCTTGTTGACCTGCGGCGTGGCGGTGAGCGACGCCGCGCGAGCAACCATCTCTTCGAACACGGGCTGCGGCGGGATCTCGGTGCGTTGTTCCACCTTCAGCGCCTGCAGGCCGGAAAAATAGCGCGCGGACTGCTGTCGTGCAGGACGGGAAAAGCTCTGCCAGCGCTGCGGAATAAACAGCGACGACGGCTTGCGGGTATCAAAGGGAATGGCTCCCACCATCACCGGGTGAGCAATACCGCTGGCTTTTGCATTTCGGAAAGCCTGGGCTAATTTCTGCTGGAAGTGACCCATCGGATCGTCGCCGCCGACGGCGGGTTCACTGAAGCGAGCAAAACAGCCGGACGTGGTAAAACTGCGGTAAGGCGACATAAAGAAAAAGCTGTCTGACGGCAGCGTGGTCGCGGCGTGCTGAACTTCCTCAGCCAGGGACGTGTCCATATCATCCTCCACAAACGATAAAAGAAGCAATAATGATTATCATTTATATTTTCGTCGGCTAACCTAATCCCACAGCGCCCCGCTGTCAACCGTCGGGCAAACAACTTCTGCGACAAACGCTTGCATCCCGTTGCCGCAACCATGAAAATGAGAAGCATTATCTTCAACAGAAACAGGATGTGCGCTGTGAAATTCCCCGCTCTTTTCCGTAATACCCTGCTTTTACCTGGACTTTTTGTTTTAGGACTTGCCTCAGCCGCTGCCGCCGACTGGCCGCGTCAGGTGACCGACAGCCGCGGCGTGCACACGCTTGAGAGCAAACCGACGCGCATTGTCTCGACCAGCGTAACCTTAACCGGCTCCCTGCTGGCGATTGACGCACCGGTCATCGCCAGCGGCGCGACCACGCCGAACAACCGCGTTGCGGATGCGCAGGGCTTCCTGCGCCAGTGGGGGGATATTGCAAAACAGCGCAAGGTGGCGCGGCTGTACATTGGTGAACCCAGCGCAGAGGCGGTGGCCGCCCAAATGCCGGATCTGATTTTAATCAGCGCCACCGGCGGGGATTCGGCGCTGGCGCTGTACGATCAGCTCTCCGCCATCGCCCCCACGCTTATCATCAACTACGACGACAAGAGCTGGCAGGCGCTGCTGACCCAGCTGGGCACCCTCACCGGACAGGAAAAACAGGCCGCCGGGCGCATAGCCGCATTTGATAAACGGCTCGCCCAGGTGAAACAGCAGATGACGCTGCCGCCGCAGCCGGTCAACGCCATCGTCTACACCGCCGCCGCGCATTCCGCCAACCTGTGGACCGCCGAATCCGCGCAGGGCAAGCTGCTGCACCAGCTGGGCTTTACGCTGGCGGAGCTGCCCGCCGGGCTGCACACCTCCCAAAGCCAGGGGAAACGCCACGACATTATTCAGCTGGGTGGAGAAAACCTGGCGACGGGGCTGAACGGCGAAGGGCTGTTCGTGTTTGCCGGTGACGAGAAAGACGTGGCGGCGATTTACGCCAACCCGCTGCTGGCGCATTTGCCTGCGGTGCAGAACAAGCGCGTGTGGGCATTGGGCACGGAGACGTTCCGCCTGGATTATTACAGCGCGATGTTGGTGTTGCAGCGTTTGGAGGCAATTTTCAGGTAATAACTGCGCCCGGTGGCGCTTCGCTTACCGGGCCTACGGGTGCAAAATGTAGGCCGGGTAAGGCGCAGCCGCCACCCGGCAAATCACGCCGGAGCACTCTCCTTCCTGAACCGACGCAATTCCGCCAGCGTCGCCAATAAAATCACGCCAATAATCGCCAATACGAAACCGCTGCTGCTCGCCGATGCCGCCGGGCTCATTATCGCCCCCAGCCCGCCGAGGATCGCTGCACCGATGGCATCCCCCGTGACGTTCTGCGCGGTCCACAGGCCGTTGATGCGCCCGAGCATCCCTTCCGGCGTCTGGGTCTGGATCAGGGTGTACTGCAACAGTGAGCTGATGGCGCTCAGCCAGCCGAAAATCACCAGACACATCACCCCCAGCGCCCACACCGGCATCAGGCTAAAGAAACCCACGGCGATAAACGAGGCCAGCGTGGCAAGCAGCATAATCAGCCCCGGACGCGCGCTCTGCGCCAGGTTGCCGCTGGTCAGCGCCCCGCACGCCGCGCCGAGCGGAATAGCGGCGTAGAGAATGCCGATCTCCGAGGCGCTCATCCGCCACTCGCCCGCCAGCGCCGGGTAGAGCACGCGCACGGCGCTCGCCATGGTCAGCAGGCCGCCGAGCAGCGCAATGCCGCCAATCAGCCGGTTGCTGAACAGAAAACCAATGGCCGCCATCAGGGACTTAAGCGGATGCTCGCGCGGCTGCGGCGGAGGCGGCAGCAGCGGCAGGCGCAGCAGCGTCAGCGTGGTAATGAAGGTCCCCGCTGCCGCCAGGCCGTAGTTCCACGCCACGTTGCCGGTCGCCAGCAGCAGGCCGCCCACCATCGGCGAAATCACCGAGCCGAGGCGCACGGTGAGCATGGTGATCGCCCCCGCCTGCATCAGGTTTTCACGCCCGACCAGCGCGGGGGTGGCCGCCAGCAGCGCCGTCACGCCCAGCGAGGCAAAAAAGCCGTCCCACAGCCCCAGGGCATAAATCGCGATCAGCGACGGCTCCGGCAGCATCGCGTTCAGGCACAGCCCGATAAAGCCCACGCCGCAGGTGCCGCGCGCCAGCAGGATCAGCCTTTTACGCTCGTAGCGATCCGCCAGCACGCCGCCGACCATCAGGCCGATAAACATCGCCCCGCCGGTTAAGGTGACGGATAAGCCCACCAGCCAGCTGGAGTGCGTCATGGCCTGGATCTGGACCGGCACGGCCACACCGAGCAGCCCGAGGGACAAAATGGAGATAAAGCGTGCGATAAACACGGCGCGATAGGCCGGGTGCGTTTTGAGCAGGCTGAGGTTGAGCAGCCAGGATTTTTGATTCATGACAAAGCCTTGAGTGTAATTCTACCCATTCCATGGGCGCACATGCTAACATAGCCAAACAAGATAGATAACGATAATCACTATCATTATCAATTCATGGATGTTGCTATGTCGTTTTCCCCTTTTTCGGTGCGCGCCATTGCCGTGCCCGTTTTATTGCTGCTGTTAATCCTTGCGGTTGCGCTCAGCCTGCTGGTCGGCGCGAAGCCGCTGCCCGCGTCCGCTATCGTTGATGCACTCTCCGGTACCTGCCAGAGCGCCGACTGCGTCATCGTGCTCGACGCCCGGCTGCCGCGCACGCTCGCCGGGCTGCTGGCCGGCGGCGCGCTCGGCCTTGCCGGTGCCCTGATGCAAACCCTCACCCGCAACCCGCTGGCGGACCCCGGCATTCTCGGCGTCAACTCTGGCGCCAGCTTTGCCATCGTGCTCGGCGCGGCGCTGTTCGGCTTCACCTCTCCGTCCGAGCAGCTGGTGATGGCCTTTTGCGGCGCGCTGGCCGCATCGCTGGTGGTGGCGTTTACCGGCAGCCGGGGCGGCGGTCAGCTAAGTCCGGTACGCCTGACGCTGGCGGGCGTGGCGCTCGCGGCGGTGCTGGAAGGCCTATCCAACGGCATCGCCCTGCTCAACCCGGACGTTTACGACCAGCTGCGCTTCTGGCAGGCAGGCTCGCTGGACATCCGCACCCTTGAAACCTTAAAAGTGGTGGCGCTTCCGGTTATCATCGCCGCCGCCGTGGCGCTGCTTTTAAGCCGGGCGCTCAACAGCCTGAGCCTCGGCAGCGACACCGCCACCGCTCTCGGCAACCGGGTAGCCCGCACGCAGCTCATTGGCCTGCTCGCCATCACCGTCCTGTGCGGCAGCGCGACCGCCGTGGTCGGGCCAATCGCCTTTATCGGCCTGATGATGCCGCATATGGCACGCTGGCTGGTGGGAGCGGATCACCGCTGGTCGCTCCCGGTCGCGCTGCTGGCAACCCCGGCCCTGCTGCTGCTTGCCGACGTGCTGGGGCGCCTGCTGGTGCCCGGCGAGCTGCGCGTCTCGGTGGTCAGCGCCTTTATCGGCGCGCCGGTGCTGATATTCCTGGTCCGCCGTAAACGCGGAGGTGGCGCATGATGGCTCCGTCCCGTCGCTTAATCACCAGCGTCTCGCTGCTGAGCATTGCCATTCTGCTGCTGGCGGTCTGGAGCCTGCGCAGCGGCGCGGTAACGCTTGATTTCGGGCAGATCTTTCACGCCCTTACGGGCAGCGCGCCGCGCAATATCACCCTGGTGGTCACCGAATGGCGACTGCCGCGCGTGGCGATGGCGATTCTGGTGGGCGCGGCGCTCGGCGTGAGCGGTGCGATATTCCAGTCGCTGATGCGCAACCCGCTCGGCAGCCCGGACGTGATGGGCCTCAATACCGGGGCCTGGAGCGGCGTGCTGGTGGCGATGGTGCTGTTTGGTCAGCACCTGACGGCCGTTACCTTTACGGCAATGGCGGGCGGCATTCTGACGTCCTTACTGATCTGGCTGCTGGCCTGGCGCAACGGTATCGACACCTTCCGTCTGATCATCATCGGGATCGGCATCCGCGCGATGCTGATGGCCTTTAACACCTGGCTTCTGCTGCAGGCCTCGCTGGACACCGCGCTCTCCGCCGGATTGTGGTACGCCGGTTCCCTCAACGGCCTGACGTGGGGCAAAACCTGGCCCGCCGCGCCGCTGATTTTGCTGATGTTTATCGGCGCGCTGCTGCTGGTGCGGCGCATGCGCCTGCTGGAGATGGGCGACGACAGCGCCTGCGCGCTGGGGGTAAGCGTTGAGCGCTCGCGCCTGATGCTGATGCTGGTCGCCGTACTGCTGACCGCGGCCTCCACCGCGATTGCCGGGCCAATCTCCTTTATTGCTCTCGTCGCCCCGCACATCGCGCGGCGGCTTAGCGGCACCGCGCGCTGGGGACTCGCCCAGGCGGCGCTGTGCGGGTCGTTATTGCTGCTGGCCGCCGACCTCTGCGCCCAGCGGCTGTTTATGCCTTATCAACTGCCGGTGGGCGTGGTAACCGTCAGCCTCGGCGGGATTTACCTCATCGTCTTGCTCGTTCAGGAGTCACGCAAGAAATGACAGACACAACCACCCGCTTGCGCGGCGAAAACCTTACCCTTGGCTACGGCAAAAAAATCATTGCCCGTGACTTATCCGTCACTGTTCCGGACGGCCACTTCACGGCGATTATCGGCCCGAACGGCTGCGGGAAGTCGACCCTGCTGCGCACGCTGAGCCGCCTGATGACGCCGGTTGAAGGGAGCGTGTTTCTGGACGGGGAGCAGATCCAGCGCTTCGCCAGCAAAGAGGTGGCCAGGCGCATCGGATTGCTGGCACAAAACGCCACCACGCCGGGGGACATCACGGTGCAGGAACTGGTTGCACGCGGGCGCTACCCGCACCAGCCGCTGTTTACCCGCTGGCGCAAAGAGGACGACGAGGCGGTGAACCGCGCGATGCAGGCGACGGGCATCACCGACCTTGCGTTGCAAAGCGTAGACACCCTCTCCGGCGGACAGCGTCAGCGCGCGTGGATTGCGATGGTGCTGGCGCAGGAAACGTCGATCATGCTGCTGGACGAGCCGACAACCTGGCTCGACATCAGCCATCAGATAGACCTGCTGGAGCTGCTGAGCGAGCTGAACCGCACGCAGGGGTATACGCTGGCGGCGGTGCTGCACGATTTAAACCAGGCGTGCCGCTACGCCACGCACCTGATTGCCTTGCGCGACGGGGAGATTGTGGCGCAGGGCGCGCCGAAAGAGATTGTCACGCCGGATCTGATCGCGCGGATCTACGGCATGCGCTGCATGATTATCGACGATCCGGTGGCGGGTACGCCGCTGGTGGTGCCGCTGGGCAAGCGTGCGGTTTGATGTCCCCTCACCCTGACCCTCTCCCCAAAGGGGAGAGGGGACGATTACACCCTCTCCCCTCTGGGGTGTACAGTCCGGGGACATAGTGAACACTTGTTCGGGGACATGGTAGACACTTACAACTAAGGCATAAGAACCCGTTTATGGAGTCGCTTATGCCGTGGGATGCGAGAGATACCATGTCATTACGTACCGAGTTTGTTTTGTTCGCCTCGCAGGACGGGGCGAACATCCGTTCCCTCTGCCGCCGCTACGGCATTTCACCTGCTACCGGCTACAAGTGGCTTCAGCGCTGGGCTGTCGAGGGCGAACCCGGCCTGCAGGACCGCCCCCGCACGCCGCATCATTCCCCCAACCGCTCGTCTGACGACGTCACCGCCCTGCTGCGCATGGCCCATGACCGTCATGAACGCTGGGGCGCCCGCAAGATTAAGCGCTGGCTGGAAGACCAGGGACACCGTATGCCTGCCTTCAGCACTGTCCATAACCTGATGGCCCGTCACGGCCTGCTGCCCGGCACGGCTCCGGGTATTCCGGCCACCGGACGGTTCGAACATGACGCCCCGAACCGGCTCTGGCAGATGGATTTTAAGGGGCACTTCCCCTTTGGCGGCGGCCGCTGCCATCCGCTCACCCTGCTCGACGACCACTCCCGTTTTTCCCTGTGCCTCACACACTGTACCGATGAACGGCGTGAGACCGTGCAGCAACAGCTGGTCAGCGTCTTTGAACGCTACGGCCTGCCGGACCGGATGACGATGGATAACGGCTCACCGTGGGGCGACACAACCGGCATCTGGACGGCGCTGGAGCTGTGGCTGATGCGTCTGGGTATTAAGGTGGGTCACTCCCGGCCATATCATCCGCAGACGCAGGGCAAGCTGGAGCGTTTTCACCGCAGCCTGAAGGCGGAAGTGCTGCAGGGGAAATGGTTCGCGGACAGCGGCGAGCTGCAGCGTGCCTTTGACCACTGGCGGACGGTCTATAACCTTGAACGCCCGCACGAGGCGCTGGATATGGCGGTCCCGGCCTCACGCTATCAGCCGTCTGCGCGGCAGTACAGCAGCAGCGTGACGCCCCCGGAATACGATGAAGGTGTGCTGGTCAGGAAAGTGGATATCAGCGGGAAGCTGAGCTTACAGGGAGCCAGTCTGAATGCAGGAAAGGCGTTCAGGGGAGAACGGGTGGGGCTGAAGGAGACGCAGGAGGATGGCTGCTATGAAGTGTGGTGGTACAGCACGAAAGTGGGGGTGATCGACCTGAAGAAAAAGTCGATCACCATGGGTAAAGGATGTTAAAAAGTGTTCACCATGTCCCCGAACACCTGTCTACCATGTCCCCGGACCGTACATGGGGAGAGGGCTGGGATGAGGGGGTTTTAACGTTATCCCAAAATCTCCCTCAACACCGGCCCAATCTTCTCAAACGCCTGCGGTGAAATGATGTCCACGTGGGCGCAGTCCTGGCTGTACACCTCAAGCTCTGCCACCCACGGCGCCCAGGCGGCCTGCGGATCCATCGTTCGCGTGCGCTCGGCGACAAACAGCGTCGCCTTACCGTCAAAGCGCGCGCTGTGCGCCGTGGTGAGCAGCCGCACCGCGTCGGCGTAGTTGCCTTCAATCGCGTTAAACAGCTCGCTTGAGCCCTGCCCCTGCTGGGCGGCGATAAACGCCTGACGCTCGCGCTCGATTTCAGCCAGCACTGCCGGGTCGAGGCCGTTGGCCTCTTTCTCTGACCAGTTCTGGGTTTCCGGCGGCCAGGTATCCAGCAGGCCGAGGAATTTAACCTCTTCACCCTGCTCGCGCAGGCGGGCGGCGATCCCCTGCGCCAGCGTGCCGCCGAGGGAGTAGCCGAACAGGTAGTACGGCCCCTGCGGCTGCCGCGCGCGCAGCGTTTTCAGGTGATGTTCGATCACCCCGTCCAGGTCCGCACACTGCTGCATCGGCCCCTCCGGACGCGGTGACTGAATGCCCATAATGGACCAGCGCGGGCCGAGGTAGCGCGCCAGCACGCTGAACTGCCAGGCAAAGCCGGACGCCGGATGGAAGCAGAACAGCGTTGGGCCATGGCTTTGACGCAGCGGCAGAAGCGTTTCATACCCCAGACGCTGCGCCTGTTCATCGCTCATCTGCGAGTCCAGCAGCGCGCCGAGCTTGTTCACCGTCGAGGCGACCATAATCAGCCCCGGCGTCACCTTGCGGTCAAACGCGCGGCTAAGCTGCGCCGCCAGGCGCATCGCCAGCAGCGAGTGGCCGCCGAGGGCAAAGAAGTCGGCTTCGATATCGTTCACCTCGCAGCCCAGCAGCGCGGCGAACGCCTGCGCCACGGCGATTTCGGTGTCCGTTTGTGGCGCGCGTCCTGACGTTTTACCGGTCAGCTCCGGCAGCGGCAGCGCCTTGCGGTCGAGCTTGCCGTTCGCGCTGAGCGGCAGCGCGCTGATTTGCAGCAGCACCACCGGCACCATATGCGGCGGCAGCTGCGCCTTCAGCAATTCCAGCAGCGCGACGCGATCCAGCGGTAAGCCGGATTCGGAGACAACGTATCCCACCAGCTGGCGGGCATCGCCCCCCGTTGCCGCTGCCTGGTTGAAGACGCAGGCATGCGCCACGGCCTGGGCTACGTCCGGCAGGGCAAGCATCGCCCGGTCGATTTCACCCAGCTCGATGCGCTGGCCGCGAATTTTCAGCTGGTCATCGCTGCGGCCCAGATATTCCACCGCGCCGTTATCCAGCCAGCGGGCAACGTCACCTGTGCGGTACATCCGCTCGCCGGGGGCAAACGGGTCGGCGATAAAGCGGCTGGCGGTGAGGTCCGGACGTCCCAGATACCCCTGCGCCAGCTGAATGCCGGTGAGGTAGAGATCGCCCGCCACGCCGAACGGCACCGGGCGCATCATGGCATCCAGAATGCGCAGCCCCGTGTTCCACACCGGGAAGCCGATCGGCACGCTATTGCCTTCCACCGCCGCCAGCTCGGGGCCGTAAGCCGGATACCAGCTGACGTCCACCGCCGCTTCGGTCGGGCCATAGAGGTTATGCAGCGGCACGCGGGTGAGCTGTTCCCACTCGCGGCACAGTTCGGTCGGCAGCGCTTCGCCGCTGCAGAACACCTGCTTAAGCGTCCTGCAGCAGTCGACGTTTTCCGGCGTCAGCGAGGCGACAAACGCCGCCAGCATCGACGGCACGAAGTGGGTGGTGGTCACGCCGTAGCGGGCGAAGAAGCTCTGCATCGCCTGCGGATCGCGGTGCGCGTCCGGCTCGGCCATCACCAGCTTCGCCCCGGCGATAAACGGCCACCAGAACTCCCATACCGACACGTCAAAGCTGCACGGCGTTTTCTGCGCCACCACGTCGCTCGCATTCAGCGGATAGCGATCCTGCATCCACATCAGGCGGTTGACGATGGCGGTATGCCCCACCATGACCCCTTTCGGGCGGCCCGTCGAACCCGAGGTAAAGATGATGTACGCCGTCTGCTCCGGCTTCGCCAGCCGCAGCGGTTCAGCACCCGCGGTCGGTAACAGTGTGTTGTAACTAAACGTCGTAATCGACAGATCGCTAAAGCGCGGAAGCTGCTCGTCGGTGGTAATCAGCAGGGAGGGCTTCGCGTCCTCCAGCATCATCCGCAGGCGGTCGTCCGGGTAGCCGGTGTCGAGCGGCAGCCACGCGGCGCCGGCTTCCACAATGCCGTGCAGGGCCAGCGTCAGGAATACCGAACGCGGGAGGGCAACCGCCACGCTGTCACCCGGCTTCACGCCGCGCTCGCGCAGCAGGTTTGCCAGCGCGACCACCTGCTCGCGCATCTGGCGGTAGTTCAGCTCGATGTGCGCGTCCGCCAGCGCGGGGGCGTCCGGCGTCCTGCTCGCCTGCTCCGCCACCCTATCCGCCAGCGTGGTGGACGGCAGCGCCAGCCCGGTATCGTTGATGCGCGCCAGCTGCGCGTATTCCTGCTCAGATACCGTTTCCACCTCGCCGCAGCGCAGGTCCGGGTTGGCCGCAATCTGCATCAGCATCGCGTTCAGGCGCGCCACGTGACGGGAAAGCGTCGCTTCATCGTAACGCTGCTTATTGGCGAGGACCTCTATGCTCAATCCGCCCTGCTCGTCCGGGAACAGCGCCAGCTCCAGATCGTTCACCGGGCCGGTTGCCAGCGTGTGGGTAATGGCCTCCACGCCGTCGATATCCAGCTGATAATCGAACACCTTGACGTTCAGCACCGGGCCAAACAGCGCTTCGTCGCCCGCCGCTTTCCCGCCGTCGCGCACGATCTGCTCGGCGTCGTAGCGCTGGTGGCGGCGCATTTTTTTCAGCTGGTTTGCCAGGCGCAGCGCCAGCGCCGGGAGGTTCTCCTGCGGATCGATACTGACCGCCAGCGGCAGGACGTTGAGCACCGGCCCGGTCGCGGTGAGCGCCGCGGAACCCATGCGGCGCATAAAGATAAACCCGGCGGCGTAGTCCAGCCGCCCGGTCAGGCGGCCCAGCCACAGCGCCACCAGCGCAAGCGCCAGATCGGTGCGCTGCACCTGTCCTGCCGCCTGAGCAAGCTGGCTAAAGGCGAGGCCGTCGGCGGCAATCTTCAGGCGCAAAATATCGGTGGTAGCGGCGCGTCCCGGCAGCGGCGCGGAGGAGAGCGAGACCGGCGAAGGCAGCCGCTTGCGCTGCTCGGCCCAGAAGGCGCCGTCGCGCCGGTACGCCTCGCTGTCGCGATAGCGCTGATACTCTTCCACCACCTCGGCAAACGGCGTAAACGGGGATTCAGGCGTAGGGTCGCCCTTCTTCCATGCGGCGTAAATTGCGGCGATCTGGCGGGTAATGGCCGGGAAGCTGAAGCCATCCACCACCAGATGGTGATAGCGCTGATACCAGTACCAGTGGTTTTCACCGACCTGAATCAGCTGGTGAAACGCCAGCGGCTGACCGCTGTCGACGCGCAGGTTCTGGTTAAGATCGGATTCCATCAGCGCCACGGCGGCGGCGTGGGAATCTACGCAAACAACGGACGGCGCCGGCAGCATGACGGCGTCATCCACCCACTGCCACACCTCACCGTTATCTTCGGCAAAACGCATCCGCAGGGTATCGGCCTGCATCATGCCAGCGGCAATGGCCTTTGCCAGCAGCGGCGCGTCGATATCCCCTTTCAGCGCGGTGTAGTGCGCCACGCTCCAGGCGTTGGGCAGCGTGGACAGCTGTTCCGCCATCCAGATGCCCGGCTGGGCGGCGACGAGAGGAAGACGGTTCATGCGATCTCCCCCGCAAAATGAGACGGTTCAAGCGTTTGCCAGTGCCCGGCCAGCCACTGCTGGCACGCCTCCAGAGACTGCGCTTCGCACACCGCGCGCCAGCCTGCCGGTAGCCCGCACTGCTGCGGCCACAGGCTGTACTGCCCCCGGTCGTTTTGCAAAATGGCAAACTGTCCCTGCGGATTATCGAAAGGATTGCTGAATTCCATACAGACTCCGTTAGTGAATGAACGGCTGCCAGAGGGTCATCAGCCCCTGCGTCAGCCCACCGCGCCAGCACAGCGCGTCGTGTCCGCCGTCAACCTGACGCCAGTAAACCTGCTGCGCGTGCAGTTCGGCGTAAATCGCCTGGTTTGCGCGGAAGATAAGCGGTTCGTTGCGCCCGGCTTCAAGAACGATGCGCAGTCCGCGTGCGGTTTTTTCACCCGCTTTAAGCTGCCCGATGAGCATCCCCTCCTGCTGCCCACCGCGGTGCGGCCACCAGTACGAGCCGGACTGGCTGAGCACGCAGCCAAAGCGCTGCGGCCAGTTGAGGCCAGCATAAAGAGACGAGAGGCCGCCAAAGCTCTGGCCCGCCACCACGGTAAGGTCGGCGCGGTCGCTAAATGGCGCGAGATTTTTTACGCGGGGGAGAAGCTCTTCCTGCACCGCCAGCCAGAACTCGGGGTTGCAGGGCAGCTCGCGGCTGCGATGTTCTGTGTCGATCGCGTCGATTAATACGTAAACCGCAGGGGGCAGCTGGCGCTCGGCGGTGAGCGACGCCAGCGCGGGCCAGACCGGCATGCTTTCGGCCCAGAACTGGCCGTCGAGCAGCACCGCCAGCGGGCGCTCGGGATTGTCGTCCCCGGTGGTAAAAATCCAGACGCGGCGGCGATTTTTCAGGCGTGCGCTGTCCCAATCGATGCAGACCGGCGCGCCGTGGGGCGTATCGGGATGATTCCAGCCCGGCTGAACCGGCGCTTGCGGCATCTCCAGCGCGGAAACGGCATGGCCGCGCCCGCCGCGCCAGCTCTGCGGATTCAGCGGGTCGGAAACCGCGTGCGGCAGCAGCTTGCGCCAGCCTTCGCGCAGCGCCATGCGGTCCGGCTGCGCGCCTTCAAACACGACGCTGGCAAAATCATTTTCATTCACGGAAGGGATAAAACAGTAGCTCCCGCGCCACTCGGGGCTGAACTCGCCCTGCCACTGCCAGACGTCGGTATCGGGAATGCGTTCGAGGGACTGCGGGCGGGCATTTTGGTGGTGATCGGTCACGCCGGTAACGTAGAGCCATACGCGTTCGATCGGTGACGAATCTTGCGTTCCTTTCGGGTCTCGCCACCAGAACGTGACGCGATATTTTCCCTTTTCAGGCTTCCATTCCGGCCCGTTTTTCGACTGCCACCACGCTTCACTTCCCGTTGTTAACGCCGTCACCCTTATAACCTCATGTTTAACAGACTTTTTTGTCTCAGGACAAATTTTATTGATAATATTATTGATAACTATTTGCATTTGCAATAGCGTATTGCCCGCGCTGTGGGAAGCGCGTTCATAAATAACCATAAAAGCGGGACGTACAATGAATAAGAAGATTCACTCTCTGGCCTGGCTGGTCAATTTAGGGATTTATGGCGTCGCGCTGCCCGCCATGGCAGCCGACAACGCCGCCTCTGCACAGCACGAAGACACGATGGTGATTACCGCCGCCGAGCAGAATCTGCAGGCGCCGGGCGTATCAACCATCACCGCCGATGAGATCCGTAAAAACCCGCCCGCGCGCGACGTGGCGGAAATCATCCGCACCATGCCGGGCGTTAACCTGACCGGGAACTCCACCAGCGGCCAGCGCGGGAACAACCGTCAGATTGATATCCGCGGCATGGGGCCAGAAAACACGCTGATCCTGATCGACGGCAAGCCGGTCACCAGCCGTAACTCCATCCGTCTCGGCTGGCGCGGCGAGCGCGATACGCGCGGCGATACCGGCTGGGTGCCGCCGGAGATGATCGAACGCATCGAAGTGATCCGCGGTCCTGCCGCCGCGCGCTATGGCAACGGTGCGGCAGGCGGCGTGGTCAACATCATCACCAAAAAATTCGACGACCAGTGGCACGGCTCCTGGAACACCTACCTGAACGCGCCGGAGCACAAGGACGAAGGTTCCACCAAACGCACCAACTTCAGCCTGAGCGGCCCTCTGGGCGGCGACTTCAGCTTCCGCATGTTCGGCAATCTTGACAAAACCCAGGCCGACGCGTGGGACATCAACCAGGGTCACCAGTCCGATCGTACCGGTGCCTACGCCGACACGCTGCCGGCAGGCCGTGAGGGTGTGGAAAATAAAGACATCAACGGCGTGGTGCGCTGGGACTTCGCGCCAATGCAGTCGCTGGAATTTGAGGCGGGCTACAGCCGTCAGAATAACCTCTACGCGGGTGATACCCAGAACACCAACAACGACAACAGCTCCAGCGGTCTGGTGAAGAAGAACTACGGCAAAGAGACCAACCGTATTTATCGTCAGAACTTCGCGGTGACCTGGAACGGCGGCTGGGATAACGGCATCACCACCAGCAGCTGGGCGCAGTACGAACACACCCGCAACTCCCGTCTGGGCGAAGGGCTGGCGGGCGGACTGGAAGGCCTGTTCAACAGCAATAAATTCACCGACACCGATCTGGCCGACGTGATGCTGCACAGCGAAATCAACCTGCCGATTGATTTTCTCGTCAACCAGAACCTGACCCTGGGCACCGAATGGAACCAGCAGCGCATGAAGGACTCGACCTCCTTTACGCAGACCCAGCAGGGCGGCGCCATTCCGGGCATGAGCAACGACCGCAGCCCGTACACCTCGGCGGAGATCGTCTCCCTGTTCGCCGAGAACAACATGGAGCTGACCGACAGCACCATGCTGACCCCGGCCCTGCGCTTCGACCACCACACCATCGTCGGCAACAACTGGAGCCCGTCCCTGAACCTGTCGCAGGGCCTGGGGGATGACTTCACGCTGAAGATGGGTATCGCGCGCGCCTACAAAGCGCCGAGCCTGTACCAGACCAACCCGAACTACCTGCTCTACAGCAAAGGCCAGGGCTGCTACGCCAGCTCCGACGGCGTGGGCTGCTACATGATGGGCAACGACGACCTGAAGGCGGAAACCAGCATCAACAAAGAGATTGGTCTGGAGTGGAAGCGCGACGGCTGGCTGGCGGGCGTGACCTGGTTCCGCAACGACTACCGCGACAAGATTGAAGCGGGCTACGCGCCGATTGGCCACACCTCTTCCGGTAAGGTGCAGACGGATATCTACCAGTGGGAAAACGTGCCGAAAGCGGTGGTCGAAGGGCTGGAAGGCTCCCTGAACGTGCCGGTCAGCGACACCATCAACTGGACTAACAACATCACCTACATGCTGCAGAGCAAGAACAAGGAGACCGGCGATCGTCTGTCGATCATCCCGGAGTACACGCTGAACTCGACCCTGAGCTGGCAGGTGCATCAGGACGTGTCGCTCCAGTCGACCTTTACCTGGTACGGCAAGCAGCAGCCGAAGAAATACAACTACAAAGGTCAGCCTGTGACCGGGTCTGAGAAAGACGAAGTCAGCCCGTACAGCATCGTTGGCCTGAGCGCGACCTGGGACATGACCAAAAACGTCAGCCTGACCGGCGGCGTGGACAACGTCTTCGACAAGCGCCAGTGGCGCGCGGGTAATGCCCAGACGACCGGGAATGCTACCACCGGCGCGTATATGTATGGTGCGGGGGCGTATACGTATAATGAGCCGGGCCGCACGTGGTATATGAGCGTGAATACAAGATTCTGATACTGGCAGTGACTTCCCCCTCTCCCTGTGGGCTGAGGGATCCCCAGTAATTTTTCTTGAAGCGATGAACATTGCTTCAGATAAATGAATAACTTACAGCGATGCCCTGGTCCGGCTGTAAATCGCTGAGGCGTTTTCTGTAGGCCGGGGCGAGGCGCATGGATGCGCCGAGAGGGCGGCTTTAAAGGGACGTTTCCTCCGCCCGTCCCCGACAAGCCGGAAGGAAAAAGCCGAAGGTACCGCGAGGTGGCGATTGAGCCACCCTGGCACGTTCACCGGTCGTGTCGTTACAGAGTAGCAAGAAACATAACGTGAACGGAATGACCACCACAGCCGTATGTTCCCCCTCACCCCAGCCCTCTCCCTCCAGGGAGAGGGGGTCGTCCGTGCAGGTATAACTTTGTGGGGATTCCTCAGCCCTGTGGGAGAGGGCCGGGGTGAGAGCATCAGGCCGCACTATTCGTTGAAAAAGGGGAAACCATGCACACCACCCACAGCACGTTCATCCTCGCCGATCGCACCATCCACCGCGTCACCTTCGATCCCACCACCTTCACTGACGCGGATCTCCTCTGGCTCCCCCACCACGCTGAGCTTTCAAACGCCGGACGCAAACGCAAAGCCGAGCATCTTGCAGGCCGCATCGCCGCCGCGCACGCCTTGCCTGACCACGCCGTGCCCGGCATAGGCCCCTCCGGCGAACCGCTCTGGCCGGAGGGATTTTCAGGAAGCATCACCCACAGCGGCACGCAGGCGATGGCGGTTGTCGTCCATCATCCAGATGCGCTGGTGGGTATTGATTGCGAAGCCGTTCTTCCAGACCATGAAGCCCGAGAAATCCAGGACGGCATCATTGATGCGCAGGAAGCGATGTGCCTGACGCGGTCGGGCTACCCCTATGCGCTGGCGCTGACGCTGGCGTTTAGCGCAAAGGAGAGTTTGTTTAAGGCCCTCTTCCCGCAGGTGCGCTCATGGATGGGTTTTGACAGCGCTAGCGTCACACAGCTCGACGATAAGTCACTTACGCTGGCGTTGACCCGTCAACGCGCGGGCTATGTCAAAGGCACCGTCTTCACACTTTACTGGCAACAGCACGGCGAACAGGCCATCACCCTGCTGCCACACTCTCCTGTCGGCGTGCCTTAACGCTGATCACCACCAACGGGTACCGAACCTGCCGGAAAAAATGTTCCCCATAAACGTATCCTGCTTGATTCGGCTGTTATCTTTCAGGTATTCAGTGGGGACCGCGCAGAACAGACCGGATGCGAGGCCATTTCAAATAAAGCGTTAACGATAGGTCATGGTAAACGACGCCGTGGCGCTCACCGAACCCGATTGCGCATTCGCTGAGGTCATGTAATACGCGGCCTTAAAGGGAATATTGACAACTTCCCCTGGCGAAGTCGTCGTGCCGTATTTAATAAGCTTGCCGAACTGCACGGGCGAATCATTATATTTCAGCTGAATGCCCAGGCCTTTTGCCGTCGAGCTACTGTTTAACCCCAGGACGCCGTTGGCAGCATCGGCAAGCGGGCTGACGTTATCCAGCGTTACATTCACCGCGGTCTGTTCACCACAAATAAGCGGGATGGAAAACGTTACCGGATTCTGGGTGCTGCCGACGCCGTTAAACTTCGGCAACAGCGCAATCCCCATATTGATATTCAAATTTTTATCCTGAATCTGACAGGATGCAGTGCTGATGTTCATCGGCGAAAAGATATATTTATAAAGCGGCAGGCGTTTAATGTTATTACTGACCGGCGTGCTGTATTCCATATTTAGCGTCAGCGCCGGTATTGAGCCCGTCGCGGGGGTAGTGCTGGTTTTAATCAGCTCGAAGGTATCCGTGAACGTTGATACGCCATTCTGGAGGATCCCTCGCCTCCAGCTCGCATTATTGAGGTTCATCCGGGTGACAAACTCGCTGCTTTGCGTGGTGCTGGAAAAGTTCTTCAAGCGGATGCCGATGCCTGGAACCTCCGTCGCCCGCACGTTCGCCAGCGGCGAGGCGCCATAATCCGCATTCGTCCCCGAGAGCTGAATAAACCACGAGCCATCATATCCAATTTGCTGGCCCTCAGGATCACACGTCATGGGGTTAACGGTGGTTATCGTCGCTAAAACCGTTCCAACGGGCGCATCCCGCTGAACGACAATATTCCGATCAACGTTCACCGCGACGTCGTTTGCAGAACACAGCGCAAAAGCATTCAGAGATATAGCGCTTCCCACTGCAGCCGTCGCGATTTTCATTACGGTGGACATCATAAGTTCCTTCATTTAGGTGAGGCGTAGGCCTTCTCTCGCCAAAGTCATCATGCGCATCGAGGCCATGAGAAATTTAACGGCATGCCGCGGTGGTACGCTGAATTTTCCCCGGTAAGGCGTTCAAGGTTATTTTGGCGCGGCAGGTTTTCGCCCCCCACCTTACCGTGATAGTGTCCCCATCATTCAGGCCGCTCATATAAACCTCGCCATCGCTTCCCACAATGCTCATCGTGTCGCTTTGGTTAAGCTTTACCATTGCGCCAAAGGGCACCGGCGAGTTTTGATACAGGAGCGTTATCAAGGCCCTGTACCCCGTTCGCGCGTTGAATGTGGCGCGCACCACGGCACCACGCGTCGGCACAACGTTGACCACGGATTCGGCCACATCCACGTCCGGTCCCAGCGAGCCGGTGTCTATCGCAATCCGGTTTTCCTGGTAGGCGCTGGCATAGGGCACCACCGCGTAGCCGCGCCAGTCCGTTCTAACGCCGGGGTTGTTGCGTACCCTTACGCCGGGCGCGCCCTGCGCCTCCAGCAGCACAACGGTATCTCCCAGCGGCTGCGAGAAGGTCACGCCGTGTTCATGACCCACGATCCCCCCCTGCAGGCCGAAGTTCAGCTGGCTATTCTGTCGGCTATGGTTGTAACCTACGCTCACGGTGCCGTAGCCGCCCTTATAGGTTCCACTCACGGCGCTTCTCGACTCCCCGCCCGACGAGGTATAGCCCTGCTGGACCAGGTAGCTCAGATTGTTATCGGCAAGCGCGGTGCCGCTCAGCCCCACCTGATGTGTTTCAGAACCGTTCTTTTGCATATTCACGCTGTAGCTGGCCCAGCTTTGCGGTAGCCATTTGCTCAGCGGCACCTGCAGGCTAAAGGCCAGAATCTGGTCCTTACGGTCTTTGCCCGGCGTTTCGCTATAGGTGTAGCCGAGCGAGTAATTGATATCGCGAATACTGGTGTTAAAGCCGGTGCTGACGTTGCGCTCATAGCCCTGCCTGCTCCAGTAGTCCTGCTGGTATGCTGAAATATAAAAGTTCCCCCAGCTTTGCAGCGACTGACTGAGGTTCAGCTGCAGTCGGCTTCGCTTGTTGTAGCGCTGGCTGCTAAATTCATTCACTTCCTGGAAGGTATAAAACCCTTCCGTAGAGTAGCGATAGCTGGCGAGCGTCACGGTGGTATCGGTCGTGGCCACCGTTTTCGAATACTGCACGCGATAGGACTGCCCGCGGCTGCGGCGTTTTTTCTCATCATCAAGTTGGCTGTCGGCAACGGTAACGTCTGCCGACAGCGAGCCAATGTCGCCAAAGCTGAGACCCGTACCGAGCACGCCGGACGCATAGTTGCTCGCCCCCAAAACGCCACCGTACAGCGTGAGATGATTGGAGAGGCCATAGGCCAGCGTGCCCAGGCCAAATGAGGGGGTTTCCGCGCCATGCTTCGTTGTTCGATACTCCCCTGCGCTCAGCGCATACTTCACGCGGCCTTCCCGCAGCATGACGGGAACCGCAGAGAATGGCTGCACGAAATGCTGGACGCTGCCGTCGGCTTCGGTGACGACAATCTCCAGATCGCCGCTCGCCGAGGTAGGATAGAGATCGCGAATTTCAAAGCTGCCGGGCGCCACGTAGGTTTGATAGACCGTGTAGCCGTTTTGCTTCACGGTGACCGTGGCGTTGGTGCGGGCGATCCCTCGAATGACAGGAGCGAAGCCGCGCATGCTTTCCGGCAGCATGGTGTCATCAGAAAAAATCTGCGCACCGCGAAACATCACGCTGTCAAACACGTCGCCCGGGGTACTGGTTTCCCCCACCTGGAACTGCCCCCTCAAAAACTGGACGTCGCGGCTCAGGGTCGTATTCAGTGATGAAAACGACTGTTTTCCGTTGTTCTTGGTCACGGTGCTGTAGTTGCGCAGGCGCCACGGTCCCGCGTTAATACCGCTTTGCAGGTTGGTATAAAGCTGATCCTGCGCCTCACCGTCCCGGCTCCAGCTGCGCGACCCGTTGATGCTGTAATTGACCAGCAGCGCAGAAATGCCCTGGTTCCAGAGTGACGGATCAACGGTGCCGCGCGCGCGCGCGTTGAGCGCCGATTGAGGGATAGAGATATCCAGCCTCTGCCTGTCAAAATCCAGCCGGGCGGTAGCGTCCGGTATGAATGCGCCGGGGTCGGTAATAATCGTCTCGACCGGCAGCATGGCTAATTCAGGAAATGCTTTGACCCTGACGCCGAGCGACTCAAGCTCTCTGCGATTAAGTTCCGGCGCCAGCCCGATGCCGTTTACAGGAACAAAAGAGATATTTTCCGTTCGGATATAATTTTCATTAAGCCAAATTTCTACCCTGTAGGTGCCGGGTAACTGCTCTCCGCGCTCGAAGCGGCCCAGATCGATGCCCTGGGAAGTCGAGTGTATTTTTTCAAGCGCATCAGCCATAAAATAGAGTTCGCCCGCGCCTGCGGGAAAAACGCCCGAAATAAAAAGCGCTATCGTCGAGAGTCGACTTACGCGGTGAGGCCACGAGCCAGAGAAAAAACCATATCGAGAATAAGAAACAATATTCACTTTGCTTACCTGCGCGAGTGACATAGCGTGTTGTTAATATTTTTTATTTCAGCATCTGGCGCTTTTCTGCTGTTACGCCACCAAAATCATTTATGGCTTTCCAGGCCACCTGCTTTCCACTGCCGGCCACCGTTTCTGAACTAAAGGGTGAAATCATTGGCGGCTGCGCAATCGTTTTATTGCCAACCGTTAATGAATAAAGAGAAACGTAGAACGGCGTCGGATTATTAATCACCAGGCGTTCGCCGTGCGGTTCAAACGCCAATCGCGTCCATGCCTCACCCGCATTTTCCGACGCCAGAGACGCAGGCCGGTAGAAAAGCTTCATGCGCGTCTTAACGGCAATAAGCAGCCTGTTCTCATCTGACCGGGTCATTGAGGGAATTGATTTTACGTTAAGCCAAAATACAGACTCTCGGTTTTCAGGCAGCGACGTCTCGCCGGTATAAATGACCCGCAGCGTATTTTCATGACCACCGTCGAGGCGGAACAGCGGTGGCGTGACGATAAAAGGAACCTGCTCCTTCGAGTTTTCGCTTAATTCAATCCATGACTGAATTAAATAAGGGACAGCATCCTTACTGTTACTCACAGGTAGTGAGGCTTCGTTTTCAGCTCCATTATAAATTAAGCGCGTTCCGCCAACGGTTATGCTGGCCTGGCCCGGCTGGGAGAGCAGGCAAGCGCCTAATAATACAATCGTTCGAATAAGTTGACTCATCGTACTTCCACGATATTCCGGCAGGAAACAATGGGGCGTACCCTGGGTACGCCCGGCTTATTACTGATAGGTAATGGTAAAATCTGACGTTGCGTTTGCCGTACCCGCAACCACGGCAGCCTGCGTTGCCTTATATTTAGCCACGAAGGTCATCTTGTTGCTGTTAGCAGGGTCTTCGCCTGTGCTGGTGTCAAGCGTGATGCTCTTAGACTGGGTCGCCAGCGGGATTGCGGTGATGCCGTCTTCTTCATAGAACGCCACGCCGACGCCTTTCGCCGTTTGACCGCTGTTCAGCGCAAGAATATTGGTGTCGCTACTGTCCGCCGTGCCGTCAAACTTAACGGAGGCAGAAGTGACGGCCGCAGGGCAGTTATTCAACACAATGCTAAAGCGAGTTGCGGCAGCAACGGCCCCGGCCGCGTTGAACGAGCTCTTTGGAATTTTGCCAAGGTTAACGGTCTGGTTCGCCGTATTGGTATCAATCGTACAGGCTGAATCCAGAATGGTGCCTGTAAAGTTGATCTGTCCATCGGCTGCGCTGGCGGCAAAGGTTATTCCAGAAACGGCTGCTGCCACGACCATATTTCGAATGACACTGTTTAACTTCATTTGCATAGCTATATATCCTTAGGATTGAAGGTATCTGCGCAACGTTCACTGTTGCGCAGGAAGAGCGGAACTGGACCGCTAAATTTATGTTCGTTTAAGTCAATAAATAGACGTTATATCGTTATGAGCATCTCAGGCTTTGCGATGATAAAAGTAAAATAAGTTGTTTCATCTCCAGACCATTGCCTAACGCCAGTCGATTTCTAACATAGTAATTTTTATTAATTTCGTATTTATTTTTAATTCGACACTGGCTCGTCGTCTTATCATAAACTTTCAGGAGAAAGTTCAAATGGTCGTCCGACAGTCGCGTCGACAGCCTCTGATACAGCACGTCTTTTAATACGCAGGGGTTTTCATTCGCCTGATGTTTAGAGGCGCGCTCGCACAGCTGCTTGAGATCCTTAAGCGTAGTAACAAGGCGGAAGAATTTTAAAAAGCCGTTCTCCGCATTGTCCTCTGGCGCAATAAAATAGGTAAGGCGCATTAATCCCCTTGCCGCAAGGCGATAATAGAGCCATCGGATATTCTCGCTACTTTCTCCTATGGTATCGATGAGAATGTAAGATTTATCCAGAATGGTCGCGCTTACTAAGAACTCCAGCCGATTGTCAAAATAAAATATTTCTCTATTGGCTAAGTTCAATGTTTTAATTGCCTGCCTCATGGCAAAGTTTCTTGAAAAAACTAATAGCGCCGTCAAAACTCATTCCTTATGAAATTTATCATCGTCAATGTGAAGAAGGTTTTACAACATATATCCGTTCTAACGAACCACAGTCGATTTTGTACGCTTTCCCATAGATTCTTGTAAAAGGATATCGTTCAAAGCCCACGGTATTAAATGCATTCTGGATTTTCTTCATCATGGACAACAAATAGGGTTTCGAGCACCGTAGTCCATAATCATCAAACACGTGTATGATGATGTCATTATCATAGACAATTTCGTTATCCATCCCCGCCAGGAGATACTCGAACAGTCTTGCTTTCGTCATGCCGAATCTTTTAATACGTCCATTCTTGATATTGATAAGCGTTCTTGTTGAAAGCCGGTACTCAAGATGATGAAAAATCGTGTATCCATACAGAAGCTCGTCAGAGACAAAAGGCACAAAGACTCCTTAGAAGTTTATCGTTCTCATTTCCATGTCGGCGCCTTCTCCATTCGAAAGGATTTCGGTGTTCATCTAATGCACTGAAATGTTATTAAAATGAAGAAAATGTGACAATGAGACTAATTTATCAAAGCAAAAAACTACAAAAACATTAAATGCGATACAAAAAACCACTTAATTTGATTTTTTAAGTTTAAAAACACAAATGTTTCATTTATGTTTTTTATTACCGCATCTAGAAACAAAAATTTCACATCAATATGTTTATCTAAAATTAACGAATAATTAGCAATAAAACCTACAAAAAATAAACATTATTTTATAATCAATAAGTTACAAAGATATCCCACCCCTGTTAAACCTAGTCTTAATAGGGTTAAATTAGGATTTTTCATGACATCTTTTGCGATTTTCCCAAATGAAAACTGACAAACACTGAACATTCTTTACATTGAAACATTCCAGGCAGTTCCAAAAACCACATTTAAATAAATAAAATCAATAATTTGAGTTATTAACCACTCCCAGATCAATTTTCTCGCCGCAAATTAACAATAATGGTCGCGGCTTCATGCAGGCAAAAAAAAGGGCAAGGTTTGCTAACAACCTTGCCCGTAGATCATCTGAAGACGTTTGAAGGAAATCAGGTATCCGGGAACATCACGCTATTCCCCGGCGCTTCCCTGTGCAGATGGATAAAGTTCAGGTGGCGTTCATACTGGTCCAGAATGTCCGTAATCACCTGCTCCTTGCTGTAGTCCATCAAATCATTCCCCTGGCTCCCTTCCAGCAGGAAGGTTTCAAGCCGGTAGTAGGTCGACTTCCCGCTGCGCGCCCGGTAGGTAAACCCGGGAACGGAATACTGCTGCGGCCAGATCTGGTAGACAAAGTTCTGCTCGTCGCCCATGTGCACCAGCAGGTCCAGGTGCCCCAGGTTTTCGCCTTCATCCGGCGGCAGATTTTTCAGCTCCACGTAGGCACCCCGCAGGCGCAACTCCTGTGCGACTTCCTCCATCGCCGGGAAGCAGACCGTCTCCATCATCTGTTTGGTGTAGCGCGTGCCGGGATAGTTCATCAGGCGCGACAGGCGCTTTTTCCAGCTCAGCCTGTCCTGCGCGCCCATCGGACGCGGCGCGGTATCACGGCTGGCGCTGACGCGACGGTAGTCTTCCACCTTGAGCGATTTATACAGCCCGGCCATCACGAAGAAGATCACGAAGCTGAACGGCAGGCCCATGATCACGGTGGTGTTCTGCAGCGCAGAGATACCGTTGGTCATCAGCATACCGAGCGTCAGCAGGCCAATCGCCACGGACCAGAAGATGCGCAGCCAGTTCGGCGCATCGCTGTTGATGTCCTTCAGCTTCGAGGTGAAGTTGCCCAGCACCAGCGCGCCGGAGTCCGCCGAGGTGACGTAAAACAGCAGGCCGGTAATGGTCGCCACGGAGGCGCTAAAGGTGAACGCCGGGTACTGCGCCAGCAGGCTGTAGAAGCCGCGCTCCGGGTGCGCCATCGCTTCCTGGGCAAACCCCGCATTGCCGTGGATGATCTCGTGCAGCGCGCTGTTGCCGAACACCGAGAGCCACAGCAGGGTGAAGGTGAACGGGATGATCAGCGTGCCCATCACGAACTGGCGGATGGTGCGGCCACGCGAAATACGCGCCAGGAACAGGCCGACAAACGGCGACCACGCCACCCACCACGCCCAGAAGAACAGCGTCCAGTTGTTCATCCACTCCACCGGGCGGTCGAAGGCGAAGCTGTTTAGCGTCATGCCCATAAAGCGGTTAACGTAGTCGCCCACGTTGAGCACTAAGGCGTTGAGCAGGAACGAGGTGTCGCCCATAAACAGCACGAACAGGATCAGGCCCAGCGCCAGCGCGACGTTCAGCTCGGAGAGCACGCGGATGCCCTTATCGACGCCCGACGTCACCGAAATGGTGGCGATAATCACGGAGAGCGCGATCAGCGCCGCCTTCGCCGCCATCGAATCCGGAATATCAAACAGCACGCTCAGCCCGTAGTTGAGCTGCACCACCCCGATACCGAGCGTCGTCGCGATGCCGAAGATGGTGCCGATCACCGCCGCGATATCCACGCTGTGGCCAATCGGCCCGTTGATTTTTTTACCGAAGATCGGGTACAGCGCGGAGCGGATGGTGAGGGGCAAATTATAACGATAGCTAAAGTATCCGAGCGCCATGCCCATCAGGGCGTACATCGACCAGCCCGTCAGGCCGTAGTGGAACAGCGTCCAGACCATCGCCTGGCGCGCGGCCTCCATCGTCTGCCCCGCCCCTTCCGGCGGCTGCATATACTGCGTAACCGGCTCGGCCACGGAGAAGAACATCAGGTCGATGCCGATGCCCGCGGCAAACAGCATCGCGGCCCAGCTCAGCAGGCTGAACTCGGGCTTGGACTGCTCGGGCCCGAGCTTCACCGAACCGAAGCGCGAGCAGGCAATGCAGACCACGAAGACGATATAGAGCGTCGCGGCCAGCAGGTAGTACCAGCCGAAGGTCTTCGACACCCAGTTCAGGGTGCGCCCAATCCACTCGGCGGAAAAATCACGAAAGAAGATCGTCGTCAGGGAAAACAACAAAATCAGCCCGGCGGAAGTATAAAAAACGACCGGGTTGATTTTGTCTTTTTCTCTGTCTTGTGAAAGGTCTGTCATCCAGTATCCCCACTGTTTTTGTAACTATTAAAATCCAAATCCGCAACAATTAAGACACATTTTATATTGAACGTCCAATCAAAAACCGCTTTAATGTATAACCAACGCTGATGAATGGAGTGGCAACAATGCCCAAAGTGGGGATGCAGCCGATCCGGCGCAGGCAGCTTATTAACGCCACGCTGGAAGCAATAAATGAAGTGGGAATGCATGACGCGACGATCGCGCAGATCGCCCGTCGGGCGGGCGTTTCCACCGGGATCATCAGTCACTATTTCAAAGACAAAAACGGTCTGCTGGAAGCGACCATGCGCGACATCACCGGCCAGCTTCGCGACGCGGTATTAAGCCGCCTGCACGCTCTGCCGAACGGCAGCGCGGAGCAGCGACTGCAGGCGATTGTTGGCGGCAACTTTGATGAAACACAGGTCAGCAGCGCGGCCATGAAGGCCTGGCTGGCCTTCTGGGCAAGCAGCATGCACCAGCCGATGCTCTACCGTCTGCAGCAGGTGAGCAGCCGTCGCCTGCTGTCGAACCTGGTGTACGAGTTCCGCCGGGAGCTGCCGCGCGAGCAGGCCCAGGAGGCGGGCTACGGGCTGGCGGCGCTGATCGACGGGCTGTGGCTTCGCGCCGCACTCAGCGGCAAACCGCTGGATAAGGCCCTGGCGCAATCGCTGACCAGCCACTTTATCAGCCAGCATTTACCGACCGAATAACCGAGGAGAATTTATGTCCCGAATGGCAGAACAGCAGCTTTATATCAATGGTGGTTATACATCCGCCACCAGCGGTCGCACCTTCGAGACCATCAACCCGGCCAACGGTGAAGTCCTGGCGAGCGTGCAGGCCGCCGGGCGCGAAGACGTCGACCGCGCCGTAGAAAGCGCAGCGCGCGGGCAAAAAATCTGGGCGGCGATGACCGCCATGGAGCGCTCGCGCATCCTGCGTCGCGCCGTGGATATCCTGCGCGAGCGCAACGACGACCTGGCAAAGCTGGAAACCCTCGACACCGGCAAAGCGTATTCCGAAACCTCGACCGTGGATATCGTCACCGGCGCGGACGTGCTGGAATACTACGCGGGGCTGATCCCGGCGCTGGAAGGCAGCCAGATCCCCCTGCGTGAGACCTCGTTCGTCTACACCCGCCGCGAGCCGCTGGGCGTGGTGGCGGGTATCGGCGCGTGGAACTACCCGATCCAGATTGCCCTGTGGAAATCTGCCCCGGCGCTGGCGGCGGGCAATGCGATGATCTTCAAGCCGAGCGAAGTCACGCCGCTTACCGCGCTGAAGCTTGCCGAAATCTACACCGAAGCGGGCCTGCCGGACGGCGTGTTTAACGTCCTGCCGGGCGTGGGCGCGGAGACCGGCCAGTACCTGACCGAGCATCCAGGCATCGCGAAGGTCTCCTTTACCGGCGGCGTCGCCAGCGGCAAAAAGGTGATGGCGAACTCAGCGGCCTCGTCCCTGAAAGAGGTGACGATGGAGCTGGGCGGCAAATCCCCGCTGATTATTTTTGACGACGCGGATCTCGATCTGGCGGCGGACATCGCCATGATGGCCAACTTCTTCAGCTCCGGTCAGGTGTGCACCAACGGCACCCGCGTGTTCGTGCCCGCGAAATTAAAGGCCGCGTTTGAGGAGAAAATCGTCGAGCGCGTGGGCCGCATCCGCGCGGGCGATCTGTTCGATCTGAAAACAAACTTCGGGCCGATGGTCAGCTTCCCGCACCGCGACAGCGTGCTGTGCTACATCGCCAAAGGCAAAGAGGAAGGCGCGCGCGTGCTGTGCGGCGGCGACGTGCTGAAGGGCGAAGGGTTTGATAGCGGCGCGTGGGTGGCCCCGACCGTGTTCACCGACTGCACCGACGAGATGACCATCGTGCGCGAAGAGATCTTCGGCCCGGTGATGTCCATCCTCACCTACGAAACCGATGAAGAGGCCATTCGCCGCGCCAACGACACCGACTACGGGCTGGCGGCGGGGATCGTCACCGCCGATCTGAACCGCGCCCACGGCGCCATTCATCAGCTCGAAGCGGGCATCTGCTGGATCAACACCTGGGGTGAATCCGCCGCAGAGATGCCGGTGGGCGGCTACAAACACTCCGGCATTGGCCGCGAGAACGGCGTGATGACGCTGCAGAGCTACACCCAGGTGAAGTCCATCCAGGTTGAGATGGGTAAATTCCAGTCCATATTTTAACCGGGAGGTTTATTTGCAATTTGACTACATCATTATCGGCGCCGGCTCTGCCGGCAACGTGCTGGCAACCCGACTGACCGAAGATCCGAACACCACCGTGCTGCTGCTTGAGGCGGGCGGGCCGGATTACCGCTTTGACTTCCGCACCCAGATGCCCGCCGCGCTGGCGTTCCCGCTGCAGGGCAAGCGCTACAACTGGGCGTACGAAACCGAGCCAGAGCCGTTCATGAACAACCGCCGCATGGAGTGCGGGCGCGGTAAAGGGCTGGGCGGTTCGTCGCTGATCAACGGCATGTGCTACATCCGCGGCAACGCCATGGATCTGGATAACTGGGCGAAAGAAGATGGCCTGGAGCACTGGAGCTACCTCAACTGCCTGCCCTACTACCGCAAGGCCGAGACGCGCGACGTGGGGCCGAACGACTACCACGGCGGCGACGGTCCGGTGAGCGTCACCACCTCTAAGCCGGGCGTGAACCCGCTGTTTGAGGCGATGGTGGAAGCGGGCGTGCAGGCGGGCTATCCGCGCACCGACGATCTCAACGGCTATCAGCAGGAAGGCTTCGGCCCGATGGACCGCACGGTCACGCCGCAGGGCCGACGCGCCAGCACCGCGCGCGGCTATCTGGACCAGGCAAAGCCACGCCCGAACCTGACCATCCGCACCCACGCCATGACCGACCACATTATTTTTGACGGCAAGCGCGCGGTGGGCGTCGAGTGGCTGGAAGGGGAAAGCACCATTCCGTCAAAAGCGACGGCGAATAAAGAGGTGCTGCTGTGCGCCGGGGCCATTGCCTCCCCGCAGATCCTCCAGCGCTCCGGCGTGGGCAACGCCGAGCTGCTGAAGCAGTTCGATATCCCGCTGGTGCACGACCTGCCCGGCGTGGGCGAAAACCTGCAGGATCACCTGGAGATGTACCTCCAGTACGAGTGCAAGGAGCCGGTCTCCCTCTACCCTGCCCTGCAGTGGTGGAACCAGCCGAAGATTGGCGCCGAGTGGCTGTTTGGCGGCACCGGGGTGGGCGCGAGCAACCACTTTGAAGCGGGCGGGTTTATCCGCAGCCGCGAAGAGTTCGAATGGCCGAACATTCAGTACCACTTCCTGCCGGTGGCGATTAACTACAACGGCTCGAACGCGGTGAAAGAGCACGGCTTCCAGTGCCACGTGGGCTCCATGCGCTCGCCGAGCCGCGGCCACGTGCGCATCAAGTCCCGCGATCCGCACCAGCATCCGGCGATCCTGTTTAACTACATGTCGCACGAGCAGGACTGGCAGGAGTTCCGCGACGCGATTCGCATCACCCGCGAGATCATGCACCAGCCCGCGCTGGACAAATACCGCGGTCGCGAGATCAGCCCGGGCGTCGAATGCCAGACCGACGAGCAGCTGGACGAGTTCGTGCGTAACCACGCCGAAACCGCGTTCCACCCGTGCGGCACCTGCAAGATGGGCTATGACGAGATGGCGGTTGTCGACGGCGAAGGCCGCGTTCACGGGCTGGAAGGGCTGCGCGTGGTGGACGCGTCGATTATGCCGCAGATTATTACCGGCAACCTGAACGCCACCACCATCATGATTGGCGAGAAGATTGCCGATGCGATTCGCGGGCGCGAGCCGCTGGCGAAAAGCACGGCGGCGTATTACGTGGCGAACGGCGCGCCGGTTCGACGCTAAGCCGTTTCCCCTCTCCCCGCCGGGGAGAGGGAATTCACTTTCCCGCCAAAAATTTATTTTCATTTGCCTGCATCCAGTTTCCCCCTTGCCCTCGTATGTGAGTATGTGAGCAACGCCTTTGCTCCTTAATCCGAGGATAAATGATGAAAAAGCTACTCAGTGTTGCATTCGTATCCAGCGCTTTGCTCTTCTGTGCAGGCGCATCAGCGGCCATGACGTCAGGCTCCGTGATGGTGGGCGGAGCGGAAATGTTCCCGAGCAAAAATATTGTTGAAAACGCCGTGAACTCAAAGGATCACACCACGCTGGTGGCGGCGGTGAAAGCGGCCGGACTGGTGGATACGCTGCAGAGCAAAGGGCCCTTCACCGTCTTTGCGCCAACCGATGCGGCATTTGCGAAATTGCCTGCGGGTACGGTCGACAATCTGGTGAAGCCAGAAAATAAAGCGCTGCTCACCAGCATCCTGACCTATCACGTGGTGGCGGGTAATTACGATATGAAAGCGCTGGAGCAGAAAATTAAACAGGGCGGCGGCCACGCGGAGCTGAAAACCGTTAACGGTCAACCTCTGTGGATCATGAGCAACGGCCCGCACAATATTCAGCTCAAGGATGGTAAAGGTAACGTGGCGAATATCAGCACCTATGACGTCCATCAGAAAAATGGCGTGATCGATGTCATTGATACCGTCCTGATGCCTAAGTAGTTGTCTATACTTCGGAAGTGTGACGTTGCCTTCCGGGAAAAACATGGATAACGCGCTGGCTGAACAGCAGTTGAAATTAATGCAGGCGGTCGCAAACGGCGATCGCCGCGCATTTGAACAACTTTACCGACTCACTTCACCGCATCTGTTTGCCGTCGCGCTGCGCATGCTACGTCACCGCGCCTGGGCAGAGGAGATCCTTCACGACTGTTTTGTCACCGTCTGGAGTAAAGCCGAAACCTATGACGCCGCCCTGAGCTCTCCGATGACCTGGCTTACGCATATTGTTCGCAACCGCTGTATTGACTGGCTGCGCAGCGGGCAAACCCGCGCTGCCGCCCGTGAAGAGTCGTATTCGGAAGATATTCTGCTGAGCGAAAACAATGAGCAGAACAACTGGCATGATGACGCGCAGGCAGCACGGCTCAGGCATTGTCTGGAACATCTGAGCCACGAACAGCGTCAGAGCATTACGCTCGCCTACTATCAGGGCATGTCCCACAGCGACATTGCCGACTGGCTCCAGCAGCCCGTGGGCTCGGTGAAAAGCTGGATCCGCCGCGCGATGGATCATCTTCGGGAGTGCGTGGGCCTATGAATGACAGCGAAAAACGCGACGACATGCTGGCTGCAGAATATGCCCTCGGCACCCTGCGCGGCGGGGCGCGGATTCACTTCCAGAAAAGGCTTGCCGCTGAGCCAGATCTGGCCGCCCGCGTGGCGCACTGGCAGGAAATGTTGAGCACGCTCGATAGCCACCTTGCGCCCGTTCATCCACCCGAGACGGTGTGGAAAAGGATCGCGCTCGATCTGCCGCCGAAAAAGCCTTTGCGCCAAAGCCGGTCTTATCTCGGCTGGATGGTCGCGGCCAGCCTCGCCGCCGTTACCGTCGTGACCTGGTATTCCACCCGCACGCCGGAACTCGCACCGCTGATGGTACTCAACGATGCCCAACAGCACGGGCAATGGATCGTCAGTGCGGACAACAGCCGCCAGTATCTGAGCATTACCCCCCTTAGACCGAACGCTATTGCGGCGCAAAATAGCCTGCAACTTTGGCTGATCCCTGCCGGGAAGGCCCCGATATCCCTGGGTCTGGTGCATAGCGACGTTCCGACCCGTGTTGCCATCAGGAACAACACCCTTACCCCTGACGCGATGATAGCCATAAGCCTTGAACCCGAGGGGGGATCGCCCACAGGCCTCCCCACCGGCCCCGTACTTTACAGTGGAAAAATATAATCCTCGAGCCTTATTCGCAGGGCCGCGGGGGTCATGCAATTTCATTCTGATCATATGATTGTTACATATAAGAATTAAATATTAGGCTTGCAATTAATTTAATTATTAAAAAACGTCATTGACATTCTCTTCCGCACTCCATTAAGTTTTAATTGAGCATTATTTCACCCCAGATACAGAATATATCAAAAACGAGCGTTTAAGAATTCTTCATCATTCTTAAACCTTGCCCTTCTTTTTATTTATTTTGAATCATACAACAGTGAGATAAGATCATGAATAATAGTGGAAACAAAGTTGTTGTTATCACCGGTGCCAGCAGCGGTATCGGTCAGGCCATTGCCCTTCATTTAGCCAATAAACCGTTTTCGCTGGTCCTGGTGGCGCGCCGCCTGGACAGAATTAACGCCCTGGTGGATCAAATCATTCAGCAGGGCGGGCAGGCGATTGCCCGTTCCGTTTTATTTGCCATCGAACAGCCTGGCAATGTTGATATTAATGAAATTGTTGTTCGTCCGACGCAGGAAGAATTTTAGCCTGCATTAAATAATACTGAATGAGGTGTCATTATGATTAAATCATTAACGTCCTTATCAGATCTTAATATGCGAACCGGTGCCGATATTCTCCTTGAAGTGCTGGAGAGTGAAGGCGTGGAATATATATTTGGCAACCCAGGCACGACCGAACTGCCGCTCATTGATGCCCTGCTTCGCCATGAAAATATTCACTATATTCTGGCACTCCAGGAGAGTAGCGTGGTCGCCATTGCCGACGGCTATGCGAAAGCCTCCGGCAAAACGGGCTTTATCAACCTGCATACCGCCAGCGGACTGGGGCACGGCATGGGGAATCTTATTAATTCGCGGATCATGAAAACCCCGCTGGTGGTCACCGTCGGACAGCAGGATACGCGCCACTACGTTCGCGACCCGCTTCTGTATGATGACATTGTTTCCATTGGTTCCCCGGTGATGAAATGGGCGCAGGAGGTGACCAGCGCCGACCAGCTCCCGGTGCTGGTGCGCCGCGCGTTTCACGCCGCCAGCTATCCTCCGGCGGGTCCCGTCTTGCTCTCATTGCCAATGAACGTAATGGAAGAACTCAGCGACGCCGGGATACAAACGGCCTCCAAAGTGAATTATCACACCGTTGCGGGCTCGCTGGACGAGCTGGCAGAAGAGTTGAGCCAGGTCGCCTCCGGCAGGATCATGGTCGTGGCCGGAGATGAAGTGCACTCCAGCGGCTCGACGTCCGAGATTGTCCAGCTGGCGGAAAACCTCGGCGCTCATGTCTACGGTTCTTCCTGGCCACTGAATTTACCCTTCCCCACGCAGCATGCCCTCTGGCGCGGCAATATGCCCACCACCGCCAGTGAAATCGCCAGCATCGTCAATGCCTATGACGCCATTTTTATCATCGGCGGCAGAAGCCTGATCACCATTTTATACAGCGAAGGGGACGCGATTCCGGGTTCATGCGCAGTCTATCAGCTCTCCGCCGATATGAACGAGCTGGGTCGCACCTATGCCACGCGCCTCTCGGTGATGGGGGATATCAAACTTTCACTGCAGGCGCTTTTACCGATGCTTGAGCAGCGCCAGGTGGCAGGCAAGTTGATTCATCAGCAGTTGCTGAAAACCGCGCGCAGCGAACGTGAAAAAGAGTGGCAGCAGCAGGAAGAACGCCTGTCGACCGAGCGGCTACGCCCCGCGATCTCACCGATGGTGGCGGCATATGAAGTCATTAAAGCCGTTCCACCAGGCACCACCATCGTCGATGAAGCCATTGCCACAGCGCGACACATCCGTCGGTTTATCTCCGACCAGCAACATCAGCGCTACTTCTTCATGCGCGGCGGCGGACTTGGCTGGGGTATGCCTGCGGCAGTGGGTCATTCGCTGGGGCTGGGCCGCGAGCCGGTGGTCTGCCTGCTGGGCGACGGTGCCTCCCTGTATTCCCCACAGGCACTCTGGACGGCGGCGCATGAAAACCTGCCGGTCACCTTTATCGTCATGAACAACCGGGAGTACAACATTCTGAAAAACTTTATGAAGAGCCAGGCTGGCTACAGCTCAACGCAGCTCGGGCGTTTTATCGGGATGGACCTGGTGAACCCGCATATCGATTTTCAGTCTCTTGCCACCGCCATGGGCGTCCACTGCTGCCGGGTGACCGATGCCGCAGATATCGCCGCAGCGGTGACAAAGGGCGTCCAGTCCGGAGAAACCAACCTGATTGAAATCGCCATTTCCGCAGATTAATTATCCGTTCCAGCTGTACCCTACATAAAAGACTTATAACCGAAACGCCTCAAGCCGCTTTATCTGCCGCCCTTCGTCGTCAAAATTCTCCGTCGCCAGCCAGGCGCGCAGCTCCGCGTCCCTTTGCGGCCATTCGCCGTCAATAATAGAGAGCATATCGCTATCGCGATTTCGTCCTTTACGCACCAGCTTCTGGCGCAGGCGCCCTTCCCAGACAAACCCCAGCCGCTCCGCCGCGCTGCGTGACGCAATGTTCATGGAATCGCACTTCCACTCGAGGCGCCGATAGCCGTGCTCGAAGGCATTTTTCAGCAGCAGCCACACCGCTTCGGTACCGAGGCGGGATCCTTTCATCCTGCGTGACCAGGTCACGTGCCCGATCTCCACCGACCCCAGCAGCCGCTCGTTCGCCATATAGCTCACCAGCCCCACCGCGCGTTCGGTGCATAAATCAATGACGGCAAACGGCACCAGCTCATCGTCCATGACCTTCGCCATTATCCAGTGCGCGGTGGCTTCCACGCTCGAGGGCTGCGTGCTGGCAAGCCATGTCCAGTCGCTGTCGTCGCCCAGCGCATAGGCCTCATAGAGATCGGCCGCGTGACGGTCGGCATTCAGCGGCTCCAGGCGACAATACTGGCCGAACAGCGGCGTTCGGGTTAATACGCGCGCGCCTTTCCAGTCGGGAACGATGTCGTTAACGGTTTGACCATGTTGATTGATTTCGGGCACGGCGGTGACTCCCTGAAAGGTAAGGCATTTGTTATAGCAGGTTAAAAAGCGGGCGAAAAGCCGCGCATTCTAATAGCCCGAGCGCATGCGATATTCCAGGAAGGCATAAGCAAAGCTGAATTTCGACTTTGCGGAACGTCAGAGTCGACCTAACGTAGCGAAGCATAAAACAATCACAATATATTCTTCTCAGGGATCGCTATGACGAAAAAACTGTTGCCGTTACTGGTGCTGGCCGCGCTCTCAGGCGCAGCCCACGCCGCTACTCCGCCCAACACGCTGGTGGTTGCTCAGGGGCTTGATGACATCGTAAGCCTCGACCCGGCGGAAGCCAACGAGCTTTCCAGCATCCAGACCGTGCCGAGCCTGTATCAGCGCCTGGTACAGCCGGACCGCGATAATCCGGAAAAAATCACCCCGATTCTGGCAGAAAGCTGGGAAGCGGACGCGGCAGCAAAAACCCTGACCATCAAGCTTAAGCCCGATGCGAAATTCGCCTCCGGCAACCCGCTGCGCCCGGAAGACGCGATCTTCTCGTATACCCGCGCCGTGACGCTGAATAAATCCCCGGCGTTCATCCTCAACGTGCTGGGCTGGGACGCGAGCAACATCGCCAGCCAGCTGAAAAAAGTGGATGACCATACTCTCCAGCTGCACTGGACGGCGGACGTTAGCCCGTCGGTGGCGCTGAATATTCTCTCCACGCCGATTGCCTCCATCGTCGATGAAAAACAGGTCGCGGCAAACGTGAAGGATAACGACTTCGGCAACGCCTGGCTGAAAATGCACTCGGCGGGCAGCGGCGCGTTCAAAATGCGCGTCTATCAGCCGCATCAGGCCATCGTGCTGGAAGCCAACGAGTCAGCCCCCGGCGGCGCGCCGAAGCTGAAAAGCATCATCATTAAAAACGTCCCCGATCCGGCATCGCGCCGCCTGCTGATCCAGCAGGGTGATGCGGACGTGGCGCGCGATCTGGGTGCAGATCAGATCAGCGCCCTGGACGGCAAGCCGGGCGTGAAGGTGCTGAGCATTCCGTCCGCCGAGCAAAATTACCTGGTGTTTAACACCGGCAACAGCGCCAACCCGCTGCTGAACAACCCGGCGTTCTGGGAAGCCTCGCGCTGGCTGGTCGATTACGACGGCATCACTAAAAATCTGCTGAAAGGCCAGTATTTTGTTCATCAGAGCTTCCTGCCGGTCGGGCTGCCGGGCGCGCTGGAAGACAATCCATTTAAGTTTGACCCGGCAAAAGCGAAAGCTATTCTCGCCAAAGCGGGCATTAAGGACGCGCACTTCACGCTGGACGTGGAGAACAAGCCGCCGTTTATCACCATTGCCCAGTCGATGCAGGCGAGCTTTGCTCAGGGCGGCGTGAAGGTGGATCTGCTGCCTGCCGCCGGGAGCCAGGTTTATGCCCGCGTGCGCGCTAAGCAGCATCAGGCGGCGATTCGGCTGTGGATCCCGGACTACTTTGATGCGCACTCTAACGCCAGCGCCTTCGCGTGGAACGACGGTAAATCCAGCACCGTGGCCGGTCTGAACGGCTGGAAAATCCCGGAGCTGAACAAGGCCACGCTGGCGGCGGTTGCCGAGCCGGATCCGGCGAAGCGACTGAATCTCTACAAGCAAATGCAGGAACAGCTGCAGCAGAGTTCGCCGTACGTGTTCGTCGATCAGGGCAAAACCCAGATCGTGGTGCGCGATAACGTGAAGGGGTATCAGCAGGGGCTGAACGCGGATATGGTCTGGTACGATCGCGTTACGAAGTAGCTTTTCCCCCTCTCCCTGTGGGAGAGGGAGCCGTCCGTGCATATTTTCTGGATAACGGTTTTCCCATGCCACATCTTTCCACCCGCGTGCTGCAGGGTCTCCTGACCCTGCTGCTCACGCTTTTCGGGCTGCTGCTCGTCACGTTTGCGCTTTCGGCGTTTTCACCGGTCGATCGCGTGCTGCAGATCGTCGGCGATCATGCCAGCCAGTCCACGTACGATCAGGTACGCCACCAGCTTGGGCTGGATCGTCCCCTGCCCGTGCAGTTCTGGCACTACCTGCAAAATCTTGCCCATGGCGATCTCGGTACGGCCAGCGCCACCGGGCAGCCGGTGCTGCAGGACCTGCTGCACGCGTTTCCCGCCACGCTGGAGCTGGCAACCCTGGCCTTGATCGTCGGCGCCGTGCTCGGCGTGATTGCCGGGCTGCTGTGCGCCCGCTTCGCCGGTTCGCCGCTCGATTTAGCGATCAGAACGCTCACCCTGCTCGGCAACTCGGTGCCGATCTTCTGGCTCGGCCTGCTGATGCTGGCCCTGTTCTACGCGAAGCTGCAGTGGAGCGCGGGCCCCGGCAGGCTGGACGATATCTGGCAGTTCACCGTCGAACCGCGCACCGGCTTTGCGCTGGTGGATACCTGGCTTTCCGGCGATCGCGAGGCGTTTCGCAACGCCGTCAGCCACCTGGTGCTGCCGGTGCTGCTGCTGGCCTATTACTCGCTGGCGAGCATCACGCGGCTGACGCGATCCGCCTGCCTGAGCGAAATGAACAAAGAGTACATCCTGCTCGCTCGCGCCAAGGGGGCCGGGGAGATGGCTATCCTGCTGCGCCACGTGCTGCCGAACATTCGCGGCACCCTGCTGACGGTGATCGCCCTCGCCTACACCAGCATGCTGGAGGGCGCAGTGTTAACGGAAACCGTCTTTTCCTGGTCGGGGATCGGGCGCTACCTCACCACCGCCCTGTTCGCCGGCGACACCACCGCCGTGATGGGCGGCACGCTGCTGATTGGCGTCTGCTTTGTGCTGATCAATAACCTTACCGACCTGCTCGTGCGGGCGACCGATCCCAGGGTGCGCTAATGCCGTTTTATCTTTTCTTACGCCGCCTGCGCCGCTCCCCCGCCGCGCTGTGCGGGCTGGTGGCCATCGCGCTACTGGTGGTTATCGCCCTGTTCGCACCGTGGCTCGCGCCGCTTGACCCGAACTGGCAGGACGCCGCCGCGCGCTTACAGGCACCCAATATCCAGCACTGGCTGGGCACCGACAGCTACGGGCGGGATCTGCTCTCGCGCCTGATTTACGGCACCCGCCCGGCGCTCGGGCTGGTGGCCTTAGTCACCGTAATTACCCTGCCCGCCGGGCTGCTGGTGGGGATTTTGTCCGGCTACTACGGCGGCTGGATGGAGCGCATCCTGATGCGCTTTACCGACGTGGTGATGTCGATGCCGCGCCTGATCCTCGCCTTCGCGTTTGTGGCGATGCTCGGCCCGGGGCTGGTCAACGGCGCGCTGGCGCTGGCCTTAACCACCTGGCCCGCCTACGCGCGGCAGGCGCGGAGCGAAATCCAGCGTCTGCGCCACAGCGATTATCTGGCGGCTGCCGAGATGATGGGCATTCGCGGCCTGCGCCTGCTGGTCGGCCATATTCTGCCCCTGTGCCTGCCCTCCGCGATTGTGCGGCTGGCGCTGGATCTGGCGGGCATTATTCTGGCCGCCGCCGGTCTCGGCTTCCTCGGCCTTGGCGCGCGTCCGCCAATGGCCGAATGGGGGGCGATGATCGCCGACGGCATGCAGGTCATTTTCGACCAGTGGTGGATTGCCGCCGTTCCGGGCGGAGCCATTCTGTTTGCCAGCCTGGCCTTTAACCTGCTGGGCGATGGCCTGCGCGACGTACTGGAGCCACATCATGACTGAACAACGCGTTATCGTCGATGCGCTGAATATCGACTACCCCGCCGCGCGCGTGGTCAACAACCTGAGCTTTACGCTTGGCAACGAGCGGCTGGCGCTGGTCGGGGAATCCGGCTCGGGCAAGTCGATGTCCGCCCGCGCCCTGATGGGGCTGGTGCGTAAACCCGGCGTCGTGAGCGCGAACCGGCTTCACGTGCTCGGCCACGACCTGCTGACCCTGAACGCCCGCCGCTGGCAGGCGCTGCGCGGCAACGGCATTGCGATGGTCCTGCAGGACCCGCGCTACGCGCTGAATCCGGCGAAAAACGTCGCCTCCCAGCTTGATGAGGCGCTGACCCTGCATCAGCGCCTGCCCCGCGCGGAACGCCTGGCACGCGTTCATGACGTCATTCGCGCCGTCGGGCTGAGCGAGCACGTCCTCCAGCGTTATCCCGGCGAACTTTCCGGGGGCATGGGCCAGCGGGTGATGATCGCGATGGCGCTCGTCAACAACCCGCAGGTGCTGATTGCTGACGAACCGACCTCCGCGCTGGACGCCCGCCTGCGCAACCAGATCCTCGAACTGCTGGTGCAGCAGTGCGAAGAACGCCAGATGGCGATGCTGTTAATCAGCCACGATCTGCCGCTGGTGGCGGCACACTGCGACCGCGTGCTGGTGATGTATCAGGGTGAGAAAGTTGACGAGATGGCCGCACGTCAGCTCCCGCAGGCAACGCATCCGTATACGCGCACCCTGTGGACCTGCCGTCCAGACGCCAGTACCTATGGGCAGATGCTGCCGACGCTCGACCGTTCGCAGCCGTGGAAGGAGGCCAACGATGGCGCTCGTTGAGGTTAACCGGGTTCAGGTCACCTTCGGGGAAAAAACGGCGGTCTCAGCCGCCAGCTTTGCCATTGAGAAAGGCGAAACCTTCAGCCTGATCGGTGAATCCGGCTGCGGCAAATCGACCCTTTTGCGCGTGCTGGCGGGGCTGCAGCGCGAGTGGCGCGGGAACATGACGCTGCTGGGAGAGACGTTAACGCCCGGGCAACGTTTTCACGGCTCGCTGCGCCGCAACCTGCAGATGGTGTTTCAGGATCCGTGGGCGTCGCTGCATCCGAACCACACCGTTGCGCGCACGCTGTCGGAGCCGTTAAAGATTCACGGCGAAACGCAGGTTGCTGAAAAAGTGGCGGATGCGCTGCACCAGGTGGGGCTTTCCGCCGACGCGGGCAGGCGCTACCCGCACCAGCTTTCCGGCGGCCAGCGCCAGCGCGTGGCCATTGCCCGGGCGCTGCTGCTGCGCCCGCGTCTTCTGCTGCTGGATGAACCCACCTCGGCGCTGGATATGTCCGTACAGGCTGAAATTCTGAACCTGCTGACGCGTCTTAAAACCGAGCACGAGATGACCTACCTGCTGGTGAGCCACGATGCGGACGTGATTGCCCATATGTCCGACCGGGCGGCGTTTATGGCGCACGGGGAGATCCAGAAGGTGTTCGATCGTGAGGCGATGTTGCGGGGCGAGCACAGGATGGGGTAAACCGTGCGGCGGCGTGTGCCGCGCGGATTTCGTAGGCCGGGTAAGGCGAAGCCGCCACCCGGCAAAAAATCACTTCAGCAGCTTCACCGTGGCATCAATGTCGATCTCATCTTCGGTGAAGATCAGCGTCGTGTTCTGGAAGGTGGTGATCGCCAGCTTCTTCACCGCGCGCATTTCGCCCGGCTTTTTGTCAGATTTAGGCTTGATGCTGTTCATCAGCAGCCCCACCGACAGCACCGCGTTCTCTTTGTCGATTTTGGTATCGACCGGTTCTTCTTCGGTAAACACCACGAAGGATTTAATCGAGGTGAGCTTCACGCGCTCGCCTGCAATATAGAGGTGCTTGCTTTCGGGGATCACCTTTACCGCATAGGCGGAAAGGCCTTTGTTGTTGGTGGTCGGCTCGAAGGTCACCGCGGCATCTTTCTTAATCAGATCGGGGTTCGCGACCTTAATCACGTGAAAATAGCGGTTGTCGCCGTTTTCATCTTTGATAAATCCAAAGCCTTTATCTTTAAACCACGTTGTGATTGTACCGTTCATCGCTGTTACCGCCTGTCAGATCGTAATGACTAAAGTTTTGCAGCGCGCAGTGTAATGCACAATGGCGGAGGAGACAAAAAAAAGCCCCTGCACGGGTGCAGGGGAAAACTCATGTCAGAGCTTATTAGTATTGAGTTTTTAGTTGAACACCATCCCACCATCGATGAGCAGAGACTGGCCGGTCATGTAGTCGGAATCCGGTCCCGCCAGGTATGAAACGCAGGCGGCGACATCTTCCGGCTCGGACAGGCGGCCAAGCGTGATGCGTTTGGCAAAAGTTTCGGTCCCGTAGCCGAGCGGTTTACCCGCCGCCTCGGAAACCTGACGGTCGATCTCCGCCCACATCGGCGTTTTGACGATGCCCGGGCAGTAGGCGTTAACGGTGATCCCCAGCGGGGCGAGATCCCGTGCGGCGGTCTGGGTTAAGCCGCGCACCGCGAACTTGCTGGAGCTGTACACCGCCAGCTCCGGGTTGCCGGTGTGGCCCGCCTGGGAGCAGGCGTTGATGATTTTGCCGCCGTGCCCCTCTTTGCGGAACGCGTCGATGGCGGCCTGAATGCCCCAGATCACCCCTTTCACGTTAATGTTGTAGACCTTGTCGACAATCTCCGGCGTGATGGATTCGATCGGCGTGGACGGCGCGATCCCGGCGTTGTTCACGATCACGTTAAAGCCGCCCAGCGCGGTGCGGGCCTTCTCGACCGCCGCAAACACCTGCTCGCGGTCAGAGACATCGACCTTCACGGCGACGGCCTTGCCGCCGTTGCGGATGATTTCATCGGCGACGGCTCTGGCCGTCTCCGCGTTATAGTCGGCGATGGCGACGGCAAAGCCATCCTTCACCAGACGCAGCGCGATCGCTTTACCAATCCCCTGGCCTGAGCCGGTTACGAGAGCAACTTTTTGCATTTCTCTGTCCTTATATTGAGTCACAAAATCTGGCTGAGATGGAGCTGGCCCATCAGCAGCGGGTTATCGCTGTAGTCGACGGGGATCGCCACCACGGCAGGCCCGTCCACATCCATCGCCGCGCGCAGCGTCGGTTCGAGCGCCTCGGCGCTCTCCACGGCAAAGCCTTTCGCGCCGAAGGCGTCGGCATAGGCTTTGAAATCGACCGGGCCGAACTCGACGCCGGAAAGGCGCTGGTATTTTTTCTCTTCCTGAATGGCAACCATGTTGTAGCCGTTATCCACCCAGATGATGTGCAGCACGTTGGCGTTGAGGCGTACCGCGGTTTCGAGCTCCATACTCGACTGCAGGAAGCCGCCGTCACCGGAGACCGACACCACCTTGCGGCCCGGATTGACCAGCCACGCGCCAATCGCCCACGGCAGCGCGACGCCCATGGTCTGCTGGCCGTTGGAGATCATCACCTGACGCGCGCGGAAGCTGTAAAGGTAGCGGGCGATCCAGATGTGGAAGCTGCCCATATCCACGGTGAGCGTCACGTCGCTATTCACGATGTCCTGCATGGCGCGCACGATGCGCAGCGGGTGCAGCGCAAACTGGTTGAGCGAGGCGCCGCGGCGATCGAGCAGATCGCGCTGATGCTGGCGATCGACTAGGATCTCTGAAGCACGTTGGCTCAGCTCCAGCTTGTGATCGATGCGGTTAGCGAGCAGGTTCAGCGTTTCGGCGATGTCCCCCACCAGCTCGAGATCCGGCACGTAGTTACGCTCTTCATAGGCAGGCAGCACGTCAATGTGCACCAGCGTGGCGTCGCCGCTGTTCCACATGGACGGCTCGTATTCCACCGGGCTGTAGCCGATGCAGATAATCAGATCCGCCAGATGGAGCAGCCGGTCGCCCGCCTGGTTATTGAACAGCCCGACGCGTCCGGCGAAGCGGGTAAAGTTCTCCTGGTTCACCGCCCCGGCGGCCTGATAGGTGCTGGTGACCGGAATGCGGCTTTTCTCCAGCAGCGTGCGCAGCGCGGCGCTGTTCGCGGGCTGGCTGGCCATCAGGCCAAGCAAGATGACCGGGTTTTTGGCGTTTTCGACGAGCTTCGCCACGTCGTTAATCGCTGACTCGGGTGCCGGGCCCATCCGCGCCGCGCCGCTGGCGGGCAAAATCGCCCCCGTCGCGGGCTGGTCAACGATATCCTGCGGCAGGCTGACGAACGCGCCCCCCGGCCTGCCGTGCTCGGCGGCGCGAAACGCGTTCGATACCACCTCGGCAATCGCGTCCGGCGAGCTGACCTCAACGGCGTATTTGGTCACCGGGCTGAACATGGCGACGGTGTCCATGCTCTGATGCACCAGCTTCGCTTTATCGGCGCGTTTGACCGCCCCGCCCAGCGCCACCACCGGATCGCCCTCGCTGTTGGCGGTGGCAATGCCGGTGATCAGGTTGGAACAGCCCGGACCGGAGGTCACCAGCGCCACCCCCGCTTTGCCGGTCAACCGTCCTACCGCGGCCGCCATAAACGCCGCGTTGGCCTCATGACGCACCGGAATAATTTCGATGGAGGAGTCCAGCAGGGAGTCAAAGACCTTGTCGATTTTCGCGCCCGGGATGCCGAACACCTGCTTCACGCCCTGCGCTTCCAGCTGGCCGACAACCATATCGGCGCCGTGCGCCCACTGACGTGACTGTTTCTCACTGTTCACGGTAGTTCTCCTGTTAGTTTTCGACGGAACGGATCGCGGCATCCAGATTGCTGGGGTGAAGGTTGGCCTGTAAAAACGCGCTGTCGGCGGGCAGGTCAATCATCAGCTTGTGAATTTCACCGAAGGTGAGCACGCCGCTCTCCAGCTGGTAGTCGAGCAGGTGTCCCCCGCCCTGACGGTCGTCGGTGATGAAATGCTCGTGATAGCCGGCCACGTTGATGCCCTGCATGTGCTGCGGCGTGCGGAACCCGACCAGCACGCCCTCGCGCTGGTTGAAGCGGAACACCGGCTGGTCGTCCAGCACGTCGGTCATCGCGCGGTACGGCGGCGTCTGGCGCGGTACGGTGCGGGTGTGGGCGTGGCGGAAATTGCCGTCGATACGCAGCGCGCAGAACAGGTTATCGGACGGGATCTGCTGATCGATAACGTCGTGGATCTGCTGACGGCTGATCGGCGCATCGAAGGTTTTACGGTACTGCGGCTGAAACCAGGTCATCACCGCAAACGGCGTTTTCTGGTCCGGCTTCGCGGCCCGGGCGCTGCCGTCGGCGCGCAGCTGGTACACCTGGCTGCTGAAGGCAATCATTTCGCCGTCCAGCTCGTTGAAGGTGCCCAGACCAAAATCACCGTGCGCCAGCAGATCGGCGATGGTGGTCTCGCCTTCGTACACGCCGCTTAGCAGGGCGCTCATTAGCGATGTTTGATAGATCACGCTGTCAGGATGCTGGGCGGAGAACCCCCGCAGGGTCTCGCACAGGCTGGCCTCACAGTCGCAGGCAGATGAATGCATGATCGTGCTTGTCCTCTTCAACTTTATTTAGAAAGGTTAAATAAATGTTGACCCGATTCAGCAGAGAGTTCCAATATAGAAACCATGCTGGTTTGAGACGTTTTAGATATGGAACTTCGTTATCTGCGGTATTTTGTCGCCGTTGCACGCGAGCGGCACTTCACCAAAGCGGCCAAAGCGCTGGGTATTTCACAGCCTCCTCTGAGTCAGCAGATCAAACGGCTCGAAGAGGAAGTGGGCACCCCGCTGTTCAGGCGCCTGACGCGTGGCGTGGAGCTGACCGAGGCGGGAGAAGCCTTCTATGAGGACGCCTGTAAGATCCTGGCGCTGAGCGACGCCGCGCTGGAGAAAGCCCGCGGCATCGCGCGCGGGCTGAACGGCAGCCTGTCGATTGGCATCACCAGCTCCGACGCTTTTCATCCTCAGATTTTCGCGCTGATCCGTCAGTTTCAGGTGCAGAACATGGCGGTGCAGGTTCATCAGGTGGAAGCGAATATGTCTTCGCTGACGACGATGCTGGCGGAGGGTGAACTGGATATCGCCTTCGTGCGCCTGCCGTGCGAGAGCAGCAAGGCGTTCGAGTTAACCATCCTCGACCGGGAGCCGATGGTGGTGGCGCTGCATCGCGATCATCCGCTGGCGGCGTGCGATTCGCTGGCGTTAGAGCAGCTTCGGGATACGCCGGTGGTGTTGTTCCCGCAGGAGGTCGCGCCCGGCCTGTACGACCGGGTTCACGGCTGCTGCGAGCGGGCCGGGATCGACGTGCAGCACGCGCTGCAGTCGTCACAGCTTTCATCCTCCCTGAGCATGGTTTCCGCCGGCGGCGGGTTTGCGCTGGTGCCGAAATCCATGGCGGCCATTTCTCCGCCGAATGTCACCTACCACGCGCTGAGCTCGCCGGAGCTTTATACCGATATCGCGCTCTGCTGGCGGCGCTTTGAACGCTCGCGGACGGTGAAGCGGTTTCTGGCGATGATGAGCGAGGGGTAGCGGCCGGTTTGGTTGGTGGTTTTTGTAGGCCGGGTAAGGCGTAGCCACCACCCGGCAATGCCCTTCTGGAAGCCGCCTCGCAAACCTGCAAGCAACCTTATGTAATTCAGGGTTATCCCCTTTCCATCCTTTTTTCACCGCCGTAAAGTGCCTGCGTTGCGGCCCATCCGTAACCGGGCGTAGGAACCCGTTAGCATAACGTGACATTTTTACTTAAAGAGGATGCTAAATGGCTACTGTCCCTGAGTTTTCTTATGCGCTCTCTGAAGAAAGCGCTGTTCACCACCTCATCGATCTTCAACTTTGCGATTCCGCAGATCTCTTCGAACTGGCTGACACCTGCGCCGCCTGTGTGAGCGTGCTGGTTGAAACTGACGATCCCGTGACGTTTTCTATACTTTGCGAGCGCTTGCTGGCACTGCTTAAACGCCTGCGTGAATGTTGCGATACAGAACTTCCCCCGCATCTGGTTGAAAGGCTCATCGCAGGAGAAAAGATCGTTTCCTGCGTGCCAGACTGCTGGCAGGAGACGACGTTGCAGGTGGATTATGCCGTGGCGTTAACGCTGGCGGTGATTGGCGGGACACTGCCTGCGCGCGTGGCGAAAGAACTCACCGGGTTGCTGCACGATATGGTCTGGCTGCTGGCGGAGTTTGTGAAGGAGCCGTATATCGCGGCGCACTGAGACGGGTGATGGAAGGCCGGGGTTCTGCTGGGTAAAAAGCAGGGGTTCGGCCTTACGCAAAGTACAACGTTGTTTGTTGAATGTCCGTTAATAGCGAGGAGCAGACGTCTACATTGAATAACCTACTAGAGGGGGCTTTTCACGCAGGTCTGCTAAGTAATTAGCTAAAGATTAGAGGCAAGGGCTGCATTGATACATTTCAGCACATCATCATCTTTACCAATAGATACGGGAAAACCTTTAACGTTAAGAATGTTACTCTCGATTGAAATAACAAGTTTTTCACCTTCAATAACCAAGCCAAATATTTTAGAACGCTCACCCAAAATTGAACGAGCCAAAATATTGAAGTTTGTTGAGGATTCACCACTCTTTAGTCTGGCATGTGCAGGGGCAACAATTGAAAGTAAAAGATCTCTCAGTGCATCAGCCTCACATATTACTTCAGTGCTCGAGGCATGCTGGATGCAGCGGATCAAATCTGCATATGCGGTGTTAACACCGTCATGCGGTAACTGATTGATATAGTCAATTTCACCAACAGCCGCACTTGGCTTTCCAATTGAAGTAAATGGATCTGAATTTTGGTAGTAAGACTCTATTGAACCTTTGCGTAAAATAAATAGGCCACACTGTTCCAGCAAGTCAAGTAGCACTTTTAAACGGGTCTTTATACTACTCCACTCATTATCCTTAGCTAAATTTTCTAATTCATTATCATCGATAATGAAAAGTGTACAGAAAGCAGAGCGACGCTTTGCTTGCGCCTCTTCCTCGGCTTTCTTGTTCACCCAATACGGGTGCAATTCGGCGGTTGCAGAAATTTCATTCCATCGGGAATCTACCAATTTGCAAAAATCTGCGAATATAGCACTAACCATTTGTTGCGAGGATCGATACCCTAGCTCACTTGCTCGCCTTTCTGCGGTGGGATTATCATTAAGGTATGAGTTTACAAGATCAAGGCCATCAGCGATTCCATCAGCGTCCGCCAACGCAACAGGGCTTTTGCCGAGTAAACGCAATAATTTTGCCACGGTTGGCATCTGTCCTTTACCAATCACAGGTAGTAACTGTGATCCGGCAGCTTCAAGATGTATATCCAGCTTGTTTGCTAGCGCACTGCAAATCATTACATCAGAGGGACCTTCAACTAATAAAGGCTGTTTAGAAAACAATGATAACTTATGCTCTTGTCCGAGACGAGCAATTAAGTTTTGTACTTTTTTGTTCTTGATCTCTCCAGCGTCAGCTGGGATTTGCACTGGCTCACTAATCAGGTCATAACAGAAAACAAGAGATAGTAAATCTTCCGGTTTCTGAATTTGAAGCATTTCTGTTGAATGAGTAGCGATGATAACAATCTTTTTGTTACCTCCCTCAGACGGATGGCCCGATACACTTAGGATTTCATGAAGAAGAAATGCCTGTAACTGAGGATGCAAGGAAACCTCTGGTTCATCTAGAAGAAGCGCCCCTACATCATCATCATAAAGTGCAGCTAAAATCCCAACTAGATGCATCAATCCAGATGCTTCTCTGCCTGACGAGTATGATTTTGCTTCTATGTCCAATCGCGAAAATAATATTTTTAGGGATCCACCATCCCATTCAATAAGAATGTCGCGCTTGAATAATTTCCGAAGCCTCTCCTGAATTTTAATTAAAATATCAGTCCGTTCAGCAAGTGTTTGGAAATCGCCATTAATAGTTTCCATCTGATGTCTACGAACAGCATCGCTCTTGCTACCATAAGATGCGTTGTCGTACTGTGGTGAGCCTCCACGATACCCGTCATAGTCTGATCTAAACTGCTCCAACATACCCATTCGCCCGGCAGATAGAAAGCGCACACGCTTTCCATTCGTATGCTGACTTAGACTTTGCTTTAGCCCCCTCAAAAGATGTGTTTTTCCAGAACCATTTGGTCCGAGTAGAACTGTAAGACCTCTGTTTAAGATGACCTTACGAATAAAGTTTTCATTGTGACCAGCAATTTGTGCTGTCAATTCTAGAGGGAAACTCACTTACATCACTCCTTATGCATGACATTTTCAGCAAAAGGGTTTCCATGCTTTAATTAGAGGTTATCCCTTATGCCCTAAATTTTTAATAATAATCGGAAGTAACTAAAATTTTGGTGGGGTAGCCTTGCAAAGGAAGTCCGCTCCTGGCACAAATCGGACGCATCTTGCACACTCCCATATTCTTCTGTAAGCAAAGCTATCACCCACAGCAATCCTTTTCACCAAGCAATTCCTGAATACGCTACGCAAATCAAACAAATACCTAAAACCGAGCCATTCCACATACTTTTATCTTTCATCACTACCTCTTAAAGTATGCGCACTCAATACTTGAGCGCCGTTATCACTAGGATGTGGAAAGTGCAGCCCATAACAGTTTCCACATTGTAAACTTACCAACCACCATCCAAAATGTTTCCAACCTGGAAACAAGGGGCATGGATGCACGTAGTCTCAAGAGCGCCTTTCTACACAGCGACCAGACACTTTCCCAATCAAGCACTCGCCTTGGACGATCTTTAGCGGGTACTAAAAAAGGAGCATTATCCGTCACCAGACGATATGCGAAAGCGCTTCCCCAGCCTGGACAGAATGAAATACCGGTAAAAATGATGGGTCGTTGACGTGGGTGGCGGGCATTTAAGAATGATATTTTTGCTGATTTTGAGCGTGGAATGAGCTTCATCAAACATCTCAACACTCACGCAGAGCATGACAAGCTCACGGACCTCTACCGGAGAACGAAAGAATGAACTATGCGGCAGCCATCAAAGCGTCAAACGATCTGACAAGCGAGCTCCCTTTCCTGGGTTCAAGCCCGTCACGTCAAGATTACGAGGATGCTCTGGGATTGGTGGAATATCTGATTGAGCATGACCCCGATAGCCCGCTGGTAGAGATGTTCACTGCGAAAATCGATAAATATGAAAACGAGTCTCCGGAGTTTGCAGAATTTAACGCACGTGTTGCCAGCATTCCGTCAGGCGTTGCGCTGCTGAGAACGCTGATGGATCAGTATCAACTCACTCAGAGCGATTTCGAAAACGAAATAGGCAAGAAGTCTCTGGTGAGTCGAATCCTCAACGGACAGCGCACGTTAACGCTGGATCATATGCGAGCGTTGGCGAAGCGTTTTGGCGTGTCGGTAAGTGCATTTGTGGGGAAATGATTAGGATGGCATATTTCTATTTATTAAGAAAAAAGTGACGTAGCAATCCTATTCGCCGTTAAACGTTGGCTCAACACATATGCACTCTACTCGAAATGGCTCGCCTGCATGATTTTAAAGAACGGGTGCTAAGATAGCCATTTAGTGGCTAAACCCTTACGGTAATTGTAGCGGCACATCACTGCCATCAAACATTTCCCTTAAATACTTTGCAAGCGATTTAGAATCTTTTGCAGCAGGAATGACCACGTGATATTCGCTGATGCCAATTTTTTTTGCGGCATCATCATTAAGCACGATCACAAGTTTGTCATCTGTGAGTTGAACGGAACGAATAGAGTCTGTTAACTCATATTCCGTTGACTCACTCTGGAATCCAATACATTCATTAACTGGTAACTCATCCTCATCGAATCGTCCGATAATGATAAAGTTTTTAGGATCATAGTCGTCATCTCCTACCCCAATGGTAAGAACATCATCTTCTTCAGTGCAATTGATGTATGTTGCAGCAAATTTTCTAACATTACGCATTCGCTATCCTCATCCTGAGCAGTTTTTTCGCCTAGCTGATTTTTTACCAGAAGCCTGCCATTCATTAATCTGACCAGTGTCGGAAGGCCAGTTGTAGACGACATCTGCGCCAGTATTCAATTTAAAGGTGTTCATCTTACCACGACATGATGTACACGGTGGATACTGTCCATCGATTACCAGTTTATCCCCAGGCGACGCTATTTGGTCAAGTTCTCTGGTGATTCTTGCTTCCGTGTGTGTTGCCAGGGAACTCTGTGGGAAGCCTAAAGCTTTTTCCTCTGGAGTCATGTTACCGCTCTGCCAAATACCTTGAGCTTTGACATTACCCTCACTGTCAAAAAGCGTTGCATGGGCGGTATGAGTGCCTTTGCCAGTGCCAAATGACAACCCAAGCGGATCAATCCACCCCAACGGATTCGGCGCATACTGATAAAGGTTCCACCCGCCATTCAGCCCAATCGGATCCTGCACAATAAACCGCCCGACCTGCGGGTCGTAGTAGCGGAACAGGTTATAGTGCAGCCCCGTTTCACCGTCAGCGTACTGCCCGGCATAGCGAAGCGGCTGGCGCGCCATTGCCGAGCGATTCACAACCCGTGAGAACCCTTCGCTCTGATGGCGCACCTCGCCAAAGCTGCCGTACTGGCCGCTCCAGCGCACCGCTCCGCGCTCGTCGGTCACCTCCAGCGGCGCGCCGTTCAGGTCGGTGTTGAACCAGTAAATCTCACCGCTGCTCTGGTCATGAAGGTGATCCACCCGCGCCAGCGGGCCCCAGGCTTCATTCGGGTCGTAAATATACGTGCTGCACAGCCTGCTCTCCTGCTGCTCCTGCAGCAGGCGATAGCCTTGCCACAGGAAGCGGGTCTCGGTGGTGCCGTGCGTCGTGGTGACGGTTTTGCGCGTGCGGCGGCCCAGCGCGTCGTAGTGATAACTCGCCTTAAACCGCCCTTCCGGCCCGGTTCCGCGGGCGGATACCAACCGATTCTCGGCATCATAGGCATAATGCTGTTCATACAGCCCGTTGCGGCGGCTGACCAGGTTGCCCCAGTGGTCGTACTTCATAAACAGCGCCTGCCAGTGCTGCAGGCGGTTATCCGTGACCGGTGCCGGATCGTCACTGGCGGCGAGATTATCCGCGGCGTCATAGCTGAACTGCGCGCGGCTGTACCCCTGGCGGGCCTCGTAGTGCTTCAGCAGACGCCCTTCGGCGTCGTAGCCGTAATCCACCTCACCTCGCAGGGTGTCGCTGACGCCGGAAAGCTCGCCGCGCGCGGTGTAGCGATACAGGCGTTCCAGTAGCGTCTGCTCCGGCAGGGCCACGTCCGTGTTCAGCTCGCTGCGCTGCAGGGTTCGTCTGCCCAGGCTGTCATACTGACGGAACTGCTCGCGCGCGCCCTGGGTGCGGCGCACCTCGCGGTGCAGGCGGTCGCGGGTGAACTCGGTCACCAGCTGCTGCCCGAAGCGGATGGCGCTGACGTGGCCGGAGCCATAGTGCAGCCAGGCCAGCTTTTGCTCGCCGGGCAGCGTCAGGCCGGTCAGGTTGCTCAGGGCATCCCATTCGTAGCACACCTCGCCGTTAATGCCGGACTCGCTCAGCACGCGCCCGGCTGCGTCGTGGCGGTAAGCGATCTCATCGCTTTCGATACCCAGGGCAACGCCTTCGGCCGTCGGCGTACGGCGGATGCGGGCGATCTGGCCGCTCAGGTCGCGGAAGTAGCGGTACTCCGCGTGGCGCTGAGTGCGCCCGATCAGCAGCCCGCTGTCGTCATAGCTGAACTGCTGGACGCGACGGGCGATGCCGCCGTCGGCGGCAGGCCTGCCGTTTTCTTCGAGCGCGCAGAGGAACCCTCGCGCGTCCCATTCCATATGGCGCACGGTCTCGTCCGGGCGCGTTTCGCTGAGCGGGCGGCCCACGGCGTCGTAGGTGAAGCGGTATTCCGCCCCGTTGCCGTTATCGAGCCGCAGCAGGTTACCGCGCGGGTCGTAGCGCCACTGGCGCACGCGGCCAATACGGTCGGTGAGGCTGACCGGGAGGCCGAGCGCGTTATAGGCCCAGCTCACCTCGCTTTCCAGCGGGTCGCGCCAGCCCGTAAGCTGGCCGCGTTCGTTCCACACCAGCGACTCGCGGCTGCCGTCCGGGTGGATCACGGCGCTCAGCAGCCCGGCACGGCCCCACTCCCGGCGCGTGATGTTCCCTTCCGCATCCTCGCTGGCAATCAGCTGCCCGAAGCGGTCGTAGGTGAAGCGGGTCACGCTGCCGGAGCAGTCGGTGCGCTGCGTCAGCAGCCCCTGGTGGTTCCAGACCAGGCGCACCACGCCGCCGATGGCGTCGGTAATGCTCTCCGGCAGGTTTTCAAGATCGTCGGGATAGCGATACGCGGTGGCATTACCGGCCGGATCCGTCTCCGACAGCAGGCGACCGCGAAGGTCGTACACGGCCTGCGATGAGGTGCCGTCCGGGTAGACCGTGCGGGTGATGCGGTCGGTCAGACGATACCAGTGATACTCCGTGCGGCGGCCCGCCGGGTCCGTCTCGCTGGTCATGCGGCCGTATTTGTCCCACGCGCTGCGGCGCATCGCCCCGCCCGGCAGGATGACGTCGCAGAGCTCGCCGTCGCGGTAGACAAAGGTCGTCTGGCGACCGTCGTAATCCGTGAAGCGCGCGACGTTGTCGTCGTCGTCCACCAGCCAGTGCGCCTGCGCGCCGTCTTCGCGGGTCGCGCGGCGGGTGCCGTTATCAAAATCGTATTCGAACGTCAGCCGTTCGCCGCCGCTGTGGCGGAAGCCGACCACGCGCGGCAGGCCGTCAATCTCCTGCCATCGGTATTCGCTCAGCAGGCCGTTGGCGTCCTCATGGGCGCTCATCAGCCCGTCCTGCCAGCGGAAGCGTCGGCGCACGCTACCGCCCCGGCCGGTCACACAGACCAGCTGGCGCTGTTCATCATAAGCGTAACTGACCAGGCAGATCTCGTCATCCAGCCAGGCGCCGACGAGCCTGTCGCGGTCGTAGCGGCAGACCACGCGCTGGCCCGCGCTGTCGGTCAGGGCATGCAGGGTATTATCCGCATTCCACTCGAAGAGGATCTCGTTGCCGCAGGGTTCAGAGATGCGCTGGAGCAGCGACGGGGCATCATCCTTAAGCGGCGCATAGTGCCAGCGCTCGCCGCTGACATCATACACCGACCAGCTGCCGTCAGAGTGATGTTCAAGCCAGTTCTTTTCGCTTTCACAGTAGGTGCGCATCCCTTTTGGGACCTTCGGGAAGGCGACGTAATCGCCGGACGGCGCGCGCCACGCCAGGCCGTCCTGATAAGGCTCCAGGCGGCTTTCCCAGAACAGGCTCCAGCCGCGGCCCAGCACGCTGTCGCCGGGGTTGCCGCTGCGCCAGTAGCGCTGCCAGCGCACCGGAAGACGGGAAGGCAGAACGAAATCGAGTTCATCATCCCCGCTGAGAAACTTCTGTCCGCTGACGATATCCACCGGGCGGGCGATGATCCCCGCGGCGGCCACGCCGGTCATCAGCGTGCCGGCGCGGCAGGCGATACGGGCCAGCTTGTTGATACCAGGGATTTTTCCCAGCAGCTTAGAGAGCGCCCCGACTTTGCCGGCGGCACCGCCCCACCCGCCAATCAGCCCGGCGAACAGCAGGGTAAGGTCGGAGACTTTATACAGCCACTCGGGGACTTCAGGCTGAATGGGCAGGGTCTGCTGCGGATCGCCGCCGATAATGACGTTGTCCGAACCGGTCATCACCTTCGCGTCGCAGGTGGTGCGATCCCCGATGCGGGCCGCAGGCAGGCCGTTAATGGAAACACGCGAGGAGCCTTCGGCCATCTGCTGCGAGCCGTCGTCAGAGCACTTCACCGCGCTGTCCGTGGCCATGGCGGCGGGTTTACCGTTGATAAACACGTTGGGCGAGCCGGAGGTGATGACGCCTTTCTTCGTCATGCTGGATGCCCCGGCGTCCGCGATGCCGTCGCGGGCGGCGGTCGCCAGCTCCCCGGTGTAGTAGCCCACGGCCAGGCTCGCGCCGACGAGCAGGACGCCCACGCCAAGGCAGGATGCGCCGAGTCCGGCAATAAACATTGCCCCCGCCAGGATGCCCCCGGCGGCGGCAATCAGGCCGCCGACAATCGTTCCGGCAATCATCCCGGCCAGCGCACCGGAGTGGCCGATATCATCACCTACGCGTGCAGCTTCAAACATAACAACGGTCCCTGATGTTAATGGTGGAAGCGAAAGCTCCTGAGAAGATCGCCAAACAGCGCGCGGTCGGCATCGCCCAGCGCGCGGGTGCAGGTCATGGTGAACACCAGAATTTTATCGTTCTCGACGTTAAATACGGCCTGCTGCTGCCAGATGCGTTTTCCGTCGCGCAGGTAGCTCGCATGGACGGTTTCACCCTGCAAAAGGCCGTCGCCCAGGGTCGCTGCGCTGCGCTCACCCTGCTTCCAGCCCTTGATGTGTTTTTCCATCAGGGCGAGCTGGCGATCGATATACGCGGAAAGCGCTTCGCCGGGGTTGAGGGCATCGCGGGAGAGGTTAAACGCCGGCGCGTCCGCTGCGGGCGGCGCGAAGACGTTGACGGTACGATCCTGATAACCTTCAGGAAAAGCGATCAGTCCTTCACTGAAAAGGCACTGCGAAGTTGGTTCTGACATTGAGCGGGTCCCACCACATTTTTCAGAAGCGGTAAGTTTCGCATATGTGTTTAAGGCTGACTATCCCCAGATTATTGCCTCACGCCAGCCCTCGCCGAACGGAAAAACAGCCGCCGTTAGCCCGGCCCCTCGCTCCCCGCCGCCAGCAGCGGCACCACCACGTCGCTGATGGGCACCGCAATGCCGTGCCTGCGCCCGTAGCGCTGGATCGCGCCGTTGCGGATATCCCACTCCATCGGACGATCCGCCTGACGGTCGGCCAGGATCGACGTGCCTAAATCCACTGGCGCGCGCTGGAAGTTCGCCAGGATCTCCCCGGCCACCGCATCGTCAAGCTTCGCCCCCTCGGCGCGGGCGACGGTAAGCCCCTCGCGCAGATAGGCCAGCGCAAGCTCGCTGATGTCCTCGCGCCTGAACATCCCGGCGCGGCGGTTGGCCAGCACCATCAGCCCGGCGACCGCGTTTTGCAGCAGCTTGCGCCAGGCGACGGTGGCGAAATCGGTCGAGAGCTCCACGTCACAGCGCGTACCGCAAAGCGCCTCAACCACCCGCTGCGCCTGCGGCACGTCCGGCAGCGTCAGGCGCGGCTTCGCCCGCAGCCAGACGGAGGCATCCGGCTCGCGCTGGGCCGGGAACCACACCACCGACGGCAGCACCGTCGCACCGTTGACCAAAGGTTCAAGCTGGGCTTTTTGCTCCACGCCGTTTTGCAGGGCGCAGACCACGGTGTTTTCATCGCACAGGGCGCGCAGCCATCCGGCGCTGTCGGCGTTCTGGGTAGTTTTCACCGCGATAAAAACAAGATCCACGGGCTGCCTGATGACGGTCGGATCGGTTAATACCGGACCGGGCACCACCGTTTCGCCCTCCTCGTAACGCAAACGCAGTTCAGGATGCGCGGTGCGCCCGCAGAGCCGCGGCGTGCGGCCCGCGTCATGCAGCACCGCGGCAATGGTGGTCCCAATCGCCCCCGGTCCGATCAGCGCAATGGTTGGATAGTCAGACATGAATCACTCCCCTTTTGCTAAGCCTGCTATCAGTTATACCACCCAGAGACGAGCACGCCACACCCGTTGGCTATACTCAACACACAACCGACAACGGAGTGCGCCATGCCCTTACCCGATTTCAAGTCCTCTGAACCGTTCACCCTCGGCATCGAGCTCGAACTGCAGGTGGTTAACCCGCCGGGCTACGATCTGAGCCAGGACTCCTCCGCGCTGATCGCCGCCGTCAAGGACGACGTCAAAGGCGGTGAAGTCAAACACGACATCACCGAAAGCATGCTCGAAATCGCCACCGGCGTGTGTCAGACCATCGACCAGGCGGCAGCGCAGTTCTCGGTGATGCAGCAAAGCATTCTGCGCGCGGCGGCGGAGCAGCATATCCAGATCTGCGGCGGCGGGACGCATCCGTTCCAGAAGTGGCAGCGGCAGGAGGTGTGCGACGACGAGCGCTATAACGTCACGCTGGAGCGCTTTGGCTACCTGATTTTGCAGGCAACGGTCTTCGGCCAGCACGTGCACGTCGGCTGCCGGACCGGGGACGACGCCATTTACCTGGTGCACGGCCTGTCGCGCTTTGTGCCGCACTTTATCGCCCTCGCCGCCGCGTCGCCCTATATGCAGGGCACGGACACGAAGTTCGCCTCATCGCGTCTGAATATTTTTTCGGGGTTCCCGGATAACGGCCTGATGCCGTGGGTCAACAGCTGGCAGGAATTCGAGGGGCTGTTCCGCCGCCTGAGCAGCACCAGCATGATCGACAGCATTAAGGATCTTCACTGGGACATCCGCCCCAGCCCGCACTTCGGTACCGTGGAGGTGCGGGTGATGGATACGCCGCTGACGCTCGGCCACGCGATTAACGTCGCCGGGCTGATCCAGGCCACATCGCACTGGCTGCTGACCGCGCGGCCCTTTAAGCATCAGGAACGGGATTTTCTGCTGTACCGTTTTAACCGTTTTCAGGCGTGCCGCTACGGGCTGGAGGGGATCCTGACGGACGTGCATACCGGCGAGCACAAAACCGTGGCGGAAGATATCGCCTGGCTGCTGGAGCAGGTTGCGCCGTCGGCCGAGAAGCTCGGCGCGACGAGCGCTATCAATGAAATTGCCCTGCTGTTAAGGCAGGGCAAGAGCGAGGCGCAGCGCATGCGGGACTTTATCGCCGACGGCGGCTCGCTTATTTCTCTGGTTCAGAAGCACTGCGAGCTGTGGGCGACGAGTCCGTAAGGCCGTGGCCCCACTCGCGCAGGCGCTGGAACAGCACGAACAGCGCGGGGATGAACACAATCCCCACCACGGTCGCCACCAGCATGCCGCTGAAGACCGTGGTGCCGATGATGCGGCGGCTCTGGGCACCCGCCCCGGTCGCCAGCATCATCGGCAGGACGCCGATAATAAACGACACGGCGGTCATCATCACCGCGCGGAAGCGGCGCGACGCCCCTTCCCGCGCGGCATCGGCAATCGTCATCCCGTCCATGCGCCGCGCGCGGGCGAACTCCACAATGAGTATCGCGTTTTTCGCCGCGAGTGCGATCAGCAAAACCAGGCCAATCTGCACGTAGACGTCGTTGGCATAGCCCGCCAGCCACAGCCAGACCAGCGCCCCGCCGATGGCAAACAGCACCGAGAGCATCACGCTCGCCGGGAGCGTCCAGCTCTCGTACTGGGCGACGAGAAACAGCCATGCCATCACCACCGCCGCCAGCACGATCCATATCGCCTGGTTGCCGGTCTGCTGCTCCTGATACGACATGCCGCTCCAGGCGTAGTCGTACCCCGCAGGCAGGCTCTCCGCCAGAATCTCGCTCATCACCGCCATCGCGGTGCTGCTGCTCACCCCCTCCGCCGCCGAGCCGCTCACCGACACGGACGGAAACTGGTTGTACTGCTGCAGGAACGGCGCGCCAACGCTCGGCGTGATGGTGACGAGGTTGCTCAGGCGAACCCGCTCGCCGCTGTTGCTGCGCACGAACAGCTCGCTGATTTGCTCGGCGCGCTCGCGCCACTGCATCTCGTTTTGCATCACCACGTGGTAGACGCGGTTGTTGATGCTGAAATCCCCGGCGCGCGTGCCGCCGAAGGCGGTTTGCAGGCTGCTGAAGATGCGCGACACCGGCACGTCGAGGCGGGCAGCGCGCTCGCGGTCAACGGTCAGGGTCAGCTGCGGCACGCTGCTGCTCCAGGTGGTGAACACGCGGCTCAGCTGCGGGTGCTGGTTGGCCTTCATCAGCACCCCGCGCGTGACGCGCTCCAGCTCCGCCGGGCTTTGCCCCGCCTGCGCCTGGATGCGCAGGTCGAAGCCGGAGGCGTTGCCGAGCCCCGGCAGCGTCGGCGGCGCGAAGGTCATGATGGTGGCTTCCGGCAGGGCCAGCAGCTGACGCTGCAGGGTGCCCATCACCTCGTCCAGCGGCGGGCGCTCGCTCCAGTCTTTGAGCATGATGGAGATAAACCCGCCGTTGGACGCGCTGGTGCCGTTGAGGATGTTAAATCCGGAAACCTGAATCACGTCCTCCACCGCCGGATTTTTGGCGATCAGCGCGCGCGCGGTGGTCATTACCGCTTCGGTACGCTCCAGCGAGGCCGCTTCCGGCAGCTGAACGCTGGCGAAGAAGTAGCCCTGGTCCTCCTGCGGCAGGAAGCCTTTTGGCATTGACGTAAAGCTGAACGCCACCACGGCCGCCGCGCCTGCGGTAGCCAGCAGCGCCAGCCACGGGCGCAGGGTGAATAGGCTCACGATCCGGCTATAGCGACTGCGCGTGGCGTCCAGCCCGCGGTTAAAGGCGCGATAAATCGCCGCAGGCTTCTCCGGGCGCGGACGCAGCAGCATCGCGCACAGGGCGGGCGTCAGTGTCAGCGCCACCAGGCTTGAAAGCGTGACCGCCGTGGAAAGCGTCACCGCGAACTGGCGGTACAGCTCGCCGACGATCCCCGGCAGCAGCGCCACCGGCACAAACACCGCCAGCAGCACCAGCGTCGTCGCGATGACCGGACCGGCAATCTGGCGCAGCGCCAGCGCGGTCGCCGCCGTGCGGCTCTGCCCTTCCGCCATCAGCGTTTCGACGCTCTCCACCACCACGATGGCGTCATCCACCACCATGGTGAGCGCCAGAATAATGGCGAACAGGCTCAGCGTGTTGGCGGAGTAGCCGAGCGTATAGAGCACCGCAAAGGTGCCCACCAGCGACACCGGAATGGCGATCGCGACAATCAGCGTCGCGCGCCAGCTTTGCAGGAACAGGGACACCACGACCACCACCGCCAGCATCGTCAGCGCCAGCGAGACGCCGATCTCTTTAATGGTGGCGGCCACAAAGGCGGTGGTGTCGAATTTCACCTCGTAGACCAGATCGTCCGGGAAGCGCGTCGAGAGGCGCTCCAGCTCCGCGCGCACCGCGTCGGCCACGCGCAGGGCGTTGGCGGACGGCGTCGGGTAGATGCCGAGATAGGCGGAGTCGTGCCCGTTCAGCTGCGCGCCGGAGCTGTAGCTGCGCGAGCCGAGTTCGATTGTCGCCACGTCCTTCAGGCGCACCAGCTGGCCCATCTCGCCCGCGCGGATGATGATGTCGGCAAAGTCTTCGGCCTGGCTTAAGCGCCCCAGCCCGTTGATGGTCAGGGTCTGCTGTTGGCCGTTAAACACCGGCGGCGTGCCGACCTGGCCTGCCGCGCCCTGCACGTTCTGCTCGCTCAGCGCCTGCGCCACGTCATCGGTGGTGACGTTGAGGGCGTTCATGCGGTCCGGACGCAGCCAGATGCGCATGCTGTAGTCGCGCGCGCCAAACATCTGCACCTGACCGACGCCCGGCAGGCGCGACAGCGCCTCGCGCACCTGGGTGCTGGCGTAGTTGCTGACGAACAGCGGCGTGTGGGTGTTATTCGGTGAGTAAAGACTTACCCCCATCATCAGGTTGGTGGCGCGCTTGCGCACCTGCACGCCGTTTTGCTGCGCCTCGGTGGGGAGCTGCGCCACGGCCTGCGCCACGCGGTTTTGCACGTCGATGGCGGCGAGGTCCGGATCGGTACCCGCCGCAAAGGTGATGTTCAGGCTATAGGAGCCGTCGTCCGAGCTGGTGGACTCCATGTACAGCATATGATCCACGCCGTTCAGCTGGGTCTCCAGCGGCGTGGCGATGGCCTCCGCCACGTCGGCCGAGCTCGCACCCGGCCAGCTGGCCGAGACGTTCACCACCGGCGGCGTGATCTGCGGGTACTGCTCTACCGGAATAATCTTCAGCGCGATGGCCCCCAGCAGGGTGATGACCAGCGCAATCACCATCGCGAAGCGCGGGCGTTTGATGAAAAACGTCAGCATGATGGCTCCTTAATTCAGTATTTGAACGGCCGCGCCGGGCTGCACGCGCTGCGCGCCGTCAGTAATTGCTCGCTCACCGAACTTTACGCCGGAGGCAATCTGAAACTGCTGGCCGATCTGTCCGGCAACCTTCAGCGGGCGCATTTCGGCTTTACCGTCGGCATTCACCACCCAGGCAAAGAAACCGTCGCCGTTCTGCTGTACGGCGGCGGCGGGCAGGATCAGTACCGGCTGCTCGCTTGCCGGGCGCAAATACACGTTCACATTGCCGCCGGGCAGCAGCTGATGGCGCGGATTGGCAAACTCGGCGCGCAGCATCACGCTGGCGGTGCGCGGGTCGATGCGGTTATCCACCGACGTCAGCTCGCCGCTGACGCGCTGGCCGTTGCTGTCGATCAGCGCCTGCCAGGCCTGCTTCATGGCGCGGATATCCGCATGCTCTCCGGCTTTGGTGGCAAACGCGCCCTCTTCCAGCGCAAAGGCGATGCGGATCGGGTCAAGCTGTACGACCTCCACCAGCACGCCGCTTGCGGGATTCACCAGGCTGCCAACGTGGAACTGGCTATGCCCCACGCGACCGTCATTCGGCGAGGCGATTCGGGTGTAGGTCAGGGTCACGTTGCGGGCGTCGAGCCGGGCTTTTGCCTGCTCCAGCGCGGCGCTTGCCACGTCCCGCTGCATGCGGGCGTTGTCCACGTCATGACGGCTGATGGCCTTACTGCTGCCCAGGCTTTCAAAGCGGGACAGCTGCTGCTGAGCCTGGCGCAGCGTGGCTTCGGCGCTTTTCACTTCGGCCTGCGCGAGGCGCAGGGCGGCGCGCGGCTCGGCGTCGTCCAGCTCGAACAGCACGTCGCCTTTTTTCACGTACTGCCCGTCGCGGAAGTGAATTTTGGTAATGACGCCTTCCGTACGCGCGCGCAGCTCAACGGTGTGGATGGCCTCGATGCGGCCCGGGATCTGCCGTTCGGCGGCGTGGGCGGTCTGCTCGACGGTGGCAACGCGCACGGGAATGGCGGCGGCAAATGTGGGCTGCAGGGTGCAGGCGAGGAGCGCGAACAGGAGCGGGAGTTTCATGGGGGTACCTCAGCGTGATTTCACCCCTCACCCCGGCCCTCTCCCCAAAGGGGCGAAGGAGAAAACAGCACCGGGCGGTCCCCTCTCCCCGGTGGGGAGAGGGTTAGGGTGAGGGGTAAGGTTTTCGTTATGCAGCCTTACGGAACCTGCGGGTCAGTCGCTTCTCGATTTCGACGACGAAGAACATCGCCGCTGCAACCGCCAGGGTCACAAACCAGTAGCGCAGCGGCAGCGCTTCGGTGCCGAACAGCATCTGCATAAACGGCAGGTAGATAATCGCCGCCTGAAGCAGGAACAGCACGCCCGTCACCAGCCAGATCCCTTTATTCGCCAGCAGGCCGCGGTTGAGGGAGAACCCTTCGGTGTTGCGGCAGTTAATCATGTACACCCACTGGGCGCAGACCAGCATCTGCAGCAGCACGGTGCGGATGAATTCCGCGCTGTGGCCGCGCGGGGCCAGCCAGGCTTCCAGCGCGAAGGCGGCGATGGCAATCATGGTGCCGACGAAGGCCACGCGCCAGACGGCGTAGGCGTCCATCACGTGCTGTCCGGTCTGACGCGGCGGACGGCGCATGATGTTGCGCTCGGCGGCCTCAAAGGCCAGCCCGAAGGAGAGCGTGGCGGAGGTCGCCATGTTCATCCACAAAATCAGCACCGGCGTCAGCGGAATGATGTTCCCCGCCAGCAGCGCAATCACAATCAGCAGCCCCTGCGCCAGGTTGGTCGGCATGATGAACAGAATCGTCTTCTTCAGGTTGTCGTAAACGCGACGCCCCTCCTTCACCGCGCTGGCGATGGTGGCGAAGTTATCGTCCGTCAGGACCATATCCGCCGCCTCTTTGGTCACTTCCGTGCCCTTGATGCCCATGGCGATGCCGACGTCAGCCTGACGCAGCGCCGGGGCATCGTTCACGCCGTCACCGGTCATGCCGACGATTTCACCTTTGTCCTGCAGCGCTTTCACCAGGCGCAGCTTATGCTCGGGGCTGGTACGGGCAAAGATGTCGTACTTCACCGCCGCGTCCGCCAGCGTAGCGTCGTCCATCTTCTCCAGCTCATAGCCGGTGACCGCCTGCTCGCTGTTGCTGATCCCCAGCATCTGGCCGATGCTCATCGCCGTCTGCGGGTGATCCCCGGTGATCATCTTCACGCGGATCCCCGCCTGCTGGCAGGCGTTAATGGCGTCAATCGCTTCCGGGCGCGGGGGATCCATCATCCCGGCTATGCCGAGGAAGATCAGGCCGTGGCTCAGGTCGTCGTGCGTCAGTTCCTGTTCGCCGTTTGCAGGCTTAAACGCCGCCGCAACCATGCGCAGCCCCTGACGCGCATAGCGCTCCATCTCGCTTTCCCAGTACACGCGGTTGAAGGCGTCCGCACCGTGGCGGGTCTGCTGCTGCGCGCACAGGGCGAAAATGACGTCCGGCGCGCCGGTGATCAGGATTTGCTCCTCACCGCCAATCTGGTAGTGGGTGCTCATGTACTTGTACTGCGAGTCGAACGGGATCTTATTGACCAGCGTGGTCATGACCGGCTCAAGGCTGGCCTTCGCCGCCAGCACCTTCAGCGCGCCCTCGGTCGGGCCGCCGGTGATGCCCCACAGGCCGCGCTCGTCCTGAATCAGCTGGCTGTCGTTACACAGGTCGATGGTGCGCAGGTACTGCTCCAGCACGGTGCCCGGCTGGATGTGGACCGGCTCGTCGCTGCCTTCCAGGTAGATGTTGCCTACCGGCTCGTAGCTGTTGCCGTCCACGCGGTAGCAGGCGTCGGCGGTGATGATGGCTTTAACCGTCATCTCGTTCATCGTCAGGGTGCCGGTTTTATCCGAGCAGACTACGGTCATCGCGCCGAGCGTTTCAACCGTCGGCAGCTTGCGGATAATCGCCCGCTTGCGCGCCATCGCCTGCACGCCCAGGGAGAGAATAATAGAGATAATCGCAGGCAGACCTTCCGGCACGGAGGCCACCGCCAGGCTAATCAGGGAGAGCAGCAGCTCGCCCATCGGGATCTCGCGGAACGCCAGGCTGAAGACAAACAGCGCGGCCATCATCGCCAGAATAATCGCGAAGATCGCCTTACCCAGCTTGTCCATCTGCACCAGCAGCGGCGTGCGATGTTTTTCAATGCCCGCCATCATCTGGTTGATATGGCCGAGTTCCGTCTCCTGACCGGTCGCGGTGACCACGCCAACGCCGCCGCCCGCGCTCACGGTCGTCCCGGAGAAGACCATGTTGGTGCGATCGCCCAGCGGTAATTCGCCGCTCAGCTGATTAACGTGTTTATCCACCACGGTGGATTCGCCGGTCAGAATCGCCTCTTCCACGCGTAAATTATGCGCCTCAATTAAACGCATATCCGCCGGAATACGATCCCCGGCGCGTAATACAATAATATCGCCCGGGACTATATCAGTCGTCGGTATGGTTTCATGGTTGCCATTGCGAATAACGCGCGCCTCGCTGGAGAGCATATTACGAATACTCTTCAGCGATTTTTCCGCGTTACTTTCCTGAATATGGCCAATTAAGGCATTGATTACCGCCACGCCCAAAATAACCAGCGTATCGACCCAGTGGCCCATTACTGCCGTTAATACGGCGGCGGCCAGCAGGACATAAATCAATACATCATTAAAATGGGCTAAAAAACGCAGCCAGGCAGGCTTGCCTTTTTTCTCCGGCAGCGCGTTGGGCCCTGTTTTTTGCAGACGCGCCTGCGCCTCTGCACGATCCAGACCGCTGGCCTGGCTCTGCGCGTGAGCGAGCACCTGCTCTATGGTCTGCTGGTATGCCAGCCCGCCGGAAGGCGGCATGTTTGGGGAGCGTTTTTTTTCGGTCATCGTATTTTTCCTTCAATATCCGGTGAACAGAAGCCTGAATTCCTTTCTGGCTAAATAAATTCGCTTTAAAGTCTTGCGGGTAAATTTGATCTACCGCAATATAATGACTTCTCGGTTATTCAAAACTGATTAAAACTAATTTGACGACCTGATTTTTACAAAATGTTTCTAAACCAATACTAAACGAGGGGGAACCATGTGGGGTATTTATCGCGGACGCCGACTGGTGTTATATATCATCGCAGCCATTGTTATTGCCACGTTAATTGGTTATAGCACCTATACATTTGTAAAATTATTTTCCTGATAAAGACATTTATTTACACAACGCGATATTAATATAAATATCGGGCTGCGTTTTGTTATTTATTCGCAAAATAATCTCTTCATATTATTCAATGACGCCAGAGTGGCTGATATTGCTTTACGTTACAGGATGCCGGACAATGACATTTTTAACTGACGATTAACATTACGATGAAACACCCGTTAGAATCGCTGCTTACGGCAGGCGGCATTTTATTGCTGGCCCTGCTCTCCTGCCTGCTGTTACCCGCGCCGTCGCTGGGCCTGGTGCTGGCGCAGAAGCTGGTTCAGACCTTTCACATGGTCGATCTGAACCAGCTTTACACCATTCTGTTCTGCGTGTGGTTTTTACTGCTGGGCGCCATCGAATTCTTCGTACTGCGTTTCGTCTGGCGCCGCTGGTTTTCACTGGCGTCGTGAGCCCACAAAAAAGCCGGGTGGCGGCTACGCCTTACCCGGCCTGGATGCGGCATGTTAATGCGTCTGGCTATGGTTCTCTTTGCGGTACGCCCCAGGCGGCTGGTTGAACGTCCGGGTGAAGATGCGGGTAAACGTCTGCTGCGAGTCAAACCCGTACCGCAGGCAGATATCGTACACCCGCGCGTCGGACTCACGCAGATCGCGTGCCGCCAGCAGCAGCTTGCGTTCACGGATGTAGCGCCCCAGGCTCTCCCCTTTGTACTGCATAAACAACCGCTGAAGGTGCCACTTCGAGTAACCCGCGTGGCGGGCAATCTCTTCGATACGTAATGGCTGGTGCAGGTTGTCGTCGATCCATTCGACGATAGTGTCGATGACTTGAGCGGAAATGGTCATACTGCTGTCCCCCTCTGCTTCTTGCTTAAACATTATTCCCACCACGCGCGAAAGGTCTGCGTGGCGTCATTCACCCGGACGGGCTCGCCCAGTTCAGGCGTGAGCAACCGATAATTTTTACCCTGGCTGGCTTTTGCCAGCTGGATCAGCGGATCGTTCCACGCGTGTTTCGCCAGCACGAAGCGCCCGTTATGCCCGGGCACCACGGCTTTCGCGTTCAGATCCGCCGAGGCCTGCGCCGTTTCCTCCGGCAGCATGTGGATGTATTTCCAGTCCTGGTCGTACTGGCCGTTTTCCATGATGGCTAAATCCACGCCGCCAAACTGCTCGCCGATGGCCTTAAAGTGCGGGCCGTAACCGGAATCCCCGCTGTAGTAAACCTTCTGGGCTGGCGTGACGAACATAAAGCTGCCCCACAGGGTCTGGTCACGCTTGATGCCGCGCCCGGAGAAGTGGCGCGCCGGCAGCACGTGCACCGTCAATTCATCGCTGATGCGTACCGACTGGTTCCAGTCGCGCTCGTCAATAATTTCAGGCTTCATCCCCCAGTAGCGCAGGTGTGACCCTACCCCAAGCGGCGTCACCACGCGCTTCACCTTCGGCAGTAGCGCCCGGATGGTGGCGTAATCCAGGTGATCGTAGTGATCGTGCGAGATAATCAGCAGGTCGATCGCCGGCATGCCTTCAGCGCGCCACGGATACTCGCCGTCAAACGCTTTATTGAGAAACGAGAACGGCGCGGCATAGTTGCCGAGCACCGGATCGATCAGGATGCGTTTGCCCGCGAGCTGCAGATACCACGAGGAGTGGCCGAGCCACACCAGGGTGTCCTGCTCCAGAGGCAGGCTCGCCAGATGGGTTTTCACCAGCGGCAGCGGCTGAGCCGGGCGGGCGTTTTCGGTTTTACGGGTCAGAAATTGCCACCACGCCACAAGCATATTTTGTTGCCCGGTAAAGCCAGGCGTCGGCAGCGTATTGTGGAATTTCCCCTCGCGATACTGTGGGGAGGCCTCCACTTCAGTGAGCCGTTCACCCTGAGGCGGCTGGCCGAATCCGGCATTCAGAACAAACGGCAAACTCGCGGCTGAAGCAATAATCATGATTAACACCACGCAGATGAAGAGAGGTTTTTTCATATCCTGACCCGAAAACGCGCCCCATCCGACGGTGTGCGCAGGGTAAACTTGATTATGAGTGAGTAAGCACTCATTATAGATATGATGATAAAGTCGTCAAGACGTTTTCGATCTTTGACATTCCGCGTTGCAGCGTGTCAAAGCACGTGTTTCAATCAGGGTTTTTATAATTGACAGGAGGAAAAATTTAGTGGCACGTCCGAAGAGTGAAGATAAAACACAGGCCTTACTGGAAGCCGCAACGGCGGCGTTTGCACAGTCAGGCATTGCCGCCTCAACGGCGCTTATTGCCCGCAGGGCGGGCGTCGCCGAAGGCACCCTGTTCCGCTACTTTGCTACGAAAGACGATCTGCTGAATGCCCTCTATCTGCACCTGAAGCAGGATCTCTGCCAGACCATGCTGGCGAACCTCGATCGCACCATCACGCTGCCTAAAGAACATACCCGCAATATCTGGAACAGCTATGTGGACTGGGGCATTCGTAACCCGGTTGCGCATGCGGCGATTCGCCAGATTGGCGTCAGTGAAAAGCTGAGCGCCGAGACGGAACTGGCGGTGAAAGAGATGTTCCCGGAGCTCCATGAACTGTGCCGTCGTTCGGTGCGCCCGGTGTTTATGTCGGATGAATTTAAGACCTTTGGCGATGCGCTGTTCTTATCGCTGGCGGAAACCACCATGGAGTTTGCCACCCGCGATCCTTCCCGTGCCGTTGATTTTAAATCGCTGGGTTTTGAGGCCATGTGGCGCGGGCTGGCTCAGGAGGAGAGCGATGGACAGTAAGTCCCTGCAGGAGCACGCGAAGCGCGTCGCGCTGGAGATGCCTTTTACCGAACACTGCTGGCCGTTCGGCCCGGAGTACGACGTCTTCAAAGTCGGCGGGAAAATTTTCATGCTGATGGCAACCGTACGCGGACGGCCGCACGTTAGCCTGAAATCCGATCCGGAAAAATCACTGTTAAATCAGCAGATCTACCGGGGCGTTGAGCCGGGTTACCATCTGAACAAAAAGCACTGGATTTCGCTGTACGGCACCGAGGACGTGACGCCAGAACTGGTTGCCGACCTCATTAATGATTCCTGGAATCTGGTCGTCGATAAGCTGCCGAAAAAAGACCAGAAGTGGATACGCCCGGCCTGATTGTTCGTCTGAGACGAACAGATTAAACGCTCGAATTGCACTTATCTTTTTTCGCGTCCCGCTGTAATCTGCTCTCCTTTCGCGCCCGCGAGCGGGCGAATTTCATCACCAGGAGTTGTTATGGATATCATTTCTGTCGCCCTGAAACGCCACTCAACCAAGGCGTTCGACGCAAGCAAAAAACTGACCGCAGAAGAAGCGGAAAAAATCAAAACCCTGCTGCAGTACAGCCCGTCCAGCACCAACTCCCAGCCGTGGCACTTCATTGTTGCCAGCACCGAGGAAGGAAAAGCGCGCGTGGCGAAATCCGCCGCGGGAACCTATGTGTTCAACGAACGCAAAATGCTGGATGCGTCTCACGTGGTGGTGTTCTGCGCGAAAACCGCGATGGACGATGCCTGGCTGGAGCGCGTTGTGGATCAGGAAGAGGCCGATGGCCGTTTTAACACGCCAGAAGCCAAAGCCGCGAACCATAAGGGCCGCACCTATTTCGCCGACATGCACCGCGTAGACCTGAAAGATGACGACCAGTGGATGGCGAAGCAGGTTTACCTGAACGTCGGCAACTTCCTGCTGGGCGTGGGCGCAATGGGTCTGGACGCGGTACCGATTGAAGGTTTCGACGCCGCAATTCTCGACGAAGAGTTTGGCCTGAAAGAGAAAGGCTTTACCAGCCTGGTGGTGGTACCGGTTGGCCATCACAGCGTGGAAGATTTCAACGCCACGCTGCCGAAGTCTCGCCTGCCGCTGAGCACGATTGTGACCGAGTGCTAATCCCGATGGGCCGCCCCGCGCGGCCCGTTACGCTTTACTGATGACCAGTCTGCGATGCGGATGGACATCACGATCGTTTCCCCAGGCAAACGCAATCCAGCGCTCTTCCAGTTCAGCGTATGAACTCACTGGTGTTAATTCCCACTCTGCGCCTACCGTACCGTCCGCCACGCTTATCTGGTAATTCATGCTGAACGCCCAGTCTATCATCCGCAACCAAAACCGCTGCCCGTCTCCCGTTTGCTCGCTGTCTGAGACCACGATGTCGTATTCACTGAGCACCCACTGAAAGAAAAGTTGTGGCAACCCGCTGATAACGGATTGATGGACCGCGCGGGGCGTACGCCAGACCATCACTTGCGTGGCGGCCCCGTGAGGAAAGGTAATTTCTCTATGAAACGTCAGCTTCACGGCATATGCCGTATAAGGCTTACCGTCGTCGGTCATCACGAGACGGTATTCATCGCTATAGCGCGACTTCAGAAGCCGATACCCCACAGGCAACAAAAAACCTGGCAGATGAAAATCCACCGTGCCCCGCAACAGAAACGCTTCAGTATGTTCAACGTTTTGAGTGGTAAGCCCAAGTTTTTGGCTAAATTCTGCGGAATCAATCATTAGTGGCGACATCGGTGGTTTCTCATTGCGTAAGTATAGTCCACTTCACTACTCATCTAAATGATGTAGATTCAGCAGGTTGGTCTCATTCAGACCTTATCTTACGCAATGTGAACCGACACGGCAGGAGCCGTGCTGATTCCCTGAAAGCCCCTCGCAAAAAACCTATTTCCCCTGCGACGACAGCCATGCCATTGCCCGCTCCCCCGCTTCATCCACCGGGAGGTACACCAGCAGCCGGGACCCGTTTCGCGGCGCGGAGTACCAGTACATCTGCTGCAGCGTAAAATCCCCCAGCTCGGGATGGGTAAACAGCTTGAGCTGGTTCTCCACGCCGCGCACGTCGTTGCGCTGGTGCCACAGCGTTTTGAACTCCTCAGACACCGCAAAGAAGCGCGCCAGTTTGGCTTCCCACAGCGGGTCACCCCGGTGTTCGGCCATCGCCGCGCGGAAATAGGAGACAAAGATGGGCAGCACGTCGTCGCGCCTGCCGAGGCGCGCGCGCCACGCCGGATGGGTGAGGAACAGGTAAATACAGTTGCGATCTTCCGGCGGGATGGCATTGAAATCCACACCCATCAGGTGCCCGAAGCTGTCGTTCCACGCCACGATGTCGAAATTCGGTTTCTGGATGCTGGCCGGTTTCGGCATCAGCGTATCCAGCAGGCGGCGCGTGCCTTCGCTGATCCCCTCGCAGCAGACCGCCTGCGGCGCTTCACCCGGCGGCAGCCCGGCTAGCACGAACAGGTGCCGGGCCTCGGTCGGGGTGCATTGCAGCGCTTTCGCCACCGCGGCCATCACCGCGCTGGACGGATTGACGTCCCTGCCCTGCTCAAGCCAGGTGTACCAGGTCACGCCCACGTCAGCGAGCATCGCCACCTCTTCCCGCCGCAGACCCGGCGTGCGGCGGCGACCGCTGCGCGGCAGCCCGAGTCGCTGCGGGTCGAGGCTTTCACGCCGCGCGCGTAAAAATGCGCCCAGCTGCTTTCGCGTGTCATCCTGAAGTGAGGTAACAGGTTCAGACATCAAGGCCATAAATCCCCCTGCATGGTAGTACCAGTACCAGTATAAGCAAGAACTGGTACCCGTTTATCAGATGGTTGATGCTACGACCATCTGATGAATGACGCAATGGAGTTACCATGAATACGTCAGTTGTTTCACCGGGCCGCGCTGGCCTGATATTGCTGCTTACCGGCCAGATGCTGCCGATGATTGATACCTCAATCACCAACGTGGCGCTGGACGCCATCACCCATTCACTGCAGGCCACCGCCACCGAGCTGGAGCTGATTGTCGCCCTCTACGGCGTGGCCTTCGCCGTCTGCCTCGCGCTCGGCAGCAAGCTGGGGGATAACCTGGGCCGCCGTCGCCTGTTTATGTGGGGCGTGGCGAGCTTTGGCCTGGCCTCGCTGCTGTGCGGTTTGGCGGGGAACATTGAGCAGCTGCTGGCCGCGCGCATCGTACAGGGTGCGGGTGCCGCCCTGATCGTGCCGCAAATTCTTGCCACGCTGCACGTGACGCTGAAAGGTACGGCGCACGCGAAGGCCATCAGCCTGTTTGGCGGCATCGGTGGGATCGCGTTTATCGTGGGCCAGATGGGCGGCGGCTGGCTGGTGTCGGCGGATATCGCCGGGCTGGGCTGGCGTAACGCCTTCTTTATCAACGTGCCGATCTGCCTGGCGGTGCTGGCGCTGAGCCGCCGCTACGTGCCTGAAACCCGTCGCGAGACGCCGTCACGCATCGACTGGACGGGTACCGTGCTGCTGGCGATTATGCTTTGCTGCCTGCTGTTCCCGATGGCGCTCGGTCCGCAGTGGCACTGGTCCTGGCCGCTGAAGGCGATGCTGCTCGCACTCGTCCCGCTGGCCTGGCTGATGGCACTCAATGCGCGTAAAAAAGAGCGCGAGAATGCCCACCCGCTGATCCCGCCGCGCCTGCTTGCGCTTCGCAGCGTCCGCTTTGGCACGCTGATTGCGGTGCTCTTTTTCAGCGTCTGGTCCGGATTTATGTTCTGTATGGCGCTGACCATGCAAACCGGTCTGGGGATGGCGCCCTGGCAGTCCGGGAACAGTTTTATCGCCCTTGGGGTGACCTATTTTATCTCCGCATGGTTCGCGCCGCGGCTGATTGCTCGCTACAGCACCGGCACCATTTTGCTGACGGGGCTGGCGATCCAGATTACTGGCCTGCTGGCGCTGATCGCCACGTTCCGCTACTGGGGCGTGCAAAATACGGCCCTGACGCTGGCACCTGCGACCGGGCTGGTTGGCTATGGGCAGGCGCTGATCGTGAACAGCTTCTACCGCATCGGGATGCGCGATATCAAGCCTGACGACGCGGGCGCCGCGAGCGCCATTCTCAGCACGCTGCAGCAGGCCGCGCTGGGGCTTGGACCGGCCATTTTTGGCGCCATTTTGCTGCACGCGCTGCAGAACCATCACGGAGATTACACCCAGGCAGTGAACGTCTTCCTGACGGTGGAAACGGCCATGATGGTCGTGCTGGCCCTGGCGACGCTGCGCATGCGCCATCGCCTGTGCCTGCCCGTCGCGAAAGTCTGTCAGACCGCCAAATAGGTTCGCGAATTTGCATAATAGATCCGCAGCCGCCATTATGGGGCTGCAACAATACAGGAGACGTTATGCAGGAATTAATTGCTCAGGTTGAAGAGTTAGGCATTGAAATTAATCACACCACCTCTTTAGTGATTATCTTTGGTATTATTTTTCTTACCGCCATCATCCTTCATTTTATTCTGCACAAAGTGGTGCTTCGCGCTTTCGAAAAGCGCGCGCAGGCCAGCAGCCATTTGTGGCTGCAGATCATTACCCAGAATAAATTATTTCACCGCCTGGCGTTTACCCTTCAGGGGATAATCGTCAACGTACAGGCCGTACTGTGGCTGCAAAAAGGCAGCGAAGCGGCGGAGATCCTCACCACCTGCGCGAAGCTGTGGGTGATGGTGTACGCCCTGCTCTCCTTCTTCTCGCTGCTGGACGTGATTTTTAATCTGTCGCAGAAAATGGCCACCGCGTCACAATTGCCGCTGAAAGGGATTTTCCAGGGCATCAAGCTGGTGAGCGCGATCCTGGTGGGGATATTGATTATCTCCCTGCTGATCGGCCAGTCCCCGGCGATTCTGATCAGCGGCCTGGGCGCCATGGCGGCGGTATTAATGCTGGTATTTAAAGACCCGATACTGGGGCTTGTCGCAGGCATTCAGCTTTCCGCCAACGACATGCTCAAGCTTGGCGACTGGCTGGAGATGCCGAAATACGGCGCCAACGGCACGGTGACGGACATTGGGCTGACCACCGTTAAGGTGCGCAATTTCGATAATACCATTACGACCATTCCGACGTGGGCGCTGGTCTCCGACGCCTTTATCAACTGGAGCGGGATGTCTGCCTCCGGCGGGCGACGCATTAAGCGCAGCCTGAATATCGATACCACCAGCATTCATTTTCTCGACGAGCAGGAGCAGCAGAAACTTATTCAGGCAAAACTGCTGAAGCCCTATCTCGCCGCGCGACACGAGGAAATAAACCTGTGGAATCAGAAAAACGGCGAAGGGGAGTCGGTATTAAACCTGCGCAAGATGACCAATATTGGCACCTTTCGCGCCTACCTGAATGAATATCTGCGCAACCATCCGCGCATTCGTAAAGATATGACGCTGATGGTGCGCCAGCTGGCACCAGACGCGAACGGTCTGCCGATTGAAATATATGCCTTCACCAATACGGTGGTCTGGGCGGAATATGAGGAAATTCAGGCCGACATTTTCGACCATATTTTCGCGGTGGTGGATGAGTTTGGGCTGCGTATTCACCAGTCCCCGACCGGGAATGATATTCGATCCCTGGCGGGCGTTATCGCCAGATAATCCGTTTGTAGGCCCGGTAAGCGACGCGCCACCGGGCGTGAAGACGGGTGCGGTCTGGCGCCCTCTCCCACGGGGAGAGGGAGAAAACCGTGCTACTTGTTACGGGAAAGCTTAAACGCCACAAACAGGAACACCACCCACACCGGCAGCAGCATCGCCGAAAGACGCATCTCGTCCATGGTGCACATCAGCACCAGAATCAGCCCCAGGAAGGCGATACAGAGGTAGTTCCCCGCAGGATAAAGCAGCGCTTTGAACTGCGTCTCGCGTCCCTTACGGCGCATCGCGGCGCGAAAGCGCAGGTGCGCGAGGCAGATCATAATCCAGTTCAGCAGCAGCGTGGCGACAACCAGCGCCATCAGCAGGCCAAACGCCGCTTTTGGCAACAGGTAGTTGATCAGCACAACTAAAGACGTAATCGCCCCGGAAAGGAGCAGCGAATTGATCGGCACGCCTCGGCGGCTGACGCGGGTGAGGAACTTCGGCGCGTTGCCCTGCACGGAGAGGCCGAACAGCATACGGCTGTTGGAGTAAACCCCGCTGTTATAGACCGACAGCGACGCCACCAGAATGACGAAGTTGAGCGCTGAGGCGACCACGTTGCTGTTCAGATCGTGGAAAATCATCACGAACGGGCTGCTGTCGGACTTCACTTCCACCCACGGGTAGAGCGCCAGCAGCACCACCAGCGAGCCGATGTAGAACAGCAGAATACGGTACACCACCTGGTTAACCGCTTTTGGAATGCTTTTATGCGGGTCGCGCGCTTCCGCGGCGGTAATACCAATCAGCTCTAATCCACCGAAAGAGAACATGATCACGGCCAGGGAGAGGATCAGCCCTTTCCAGCCGGTGGCGAGGAAGCCGCCGTGCTGCCACAGGTTGTCGATCGTGGCGCGCTCGCCGCCGTGGCCGGAAAACAGCAGCCACAGCCCAAAGCCGATCATCCCGATAATCGCCAGCACCTTGATCAGCGCAAACCAGAACTCGGTTTCGCCATACAGGCGCACGTTGACGAGGTTAACCGCGTTAATAATGATGAAGAAGGCCGCCGCCCAGATCCACGTCGGGACATCCGGCAGCCAGTACTGCATGTAAATGCCTGCGGCGGTCAGCTCCGCCATCCCCACCAGCACGAACATGACCCAGTAGTTCCAGCCGGACAGGAAGCCGGCAAACGGGCCCCAGTATTTATAGGCAAAGTGCGCGAAGGAGCCTGAAACCGGCTCTTCAACAACCATCTCGCCAAGCTGGCGCATGATCAGGAAGGCAATAATCCCGGCGATAGCGTAACCCAACAGAACCGCCGGGCCAGCCATCTGAATCGCGGGGCCAATGCCGAGGAACAGCCCGGTACCGATGGCACCGCCGAGGGCAATTAACTGAATATGTCGATTTTGCAAACCACGTTGCAGCGTCGGATTCTGGTCCGACGTGGCTTCGGCACTACCCTGGCCTGAAGCGGATGACGCGTCTTTCACGTCCTACCCCTGTCTCTTTTTTAGAAGGGGCACGTTTTAACACTTCATGCTGGAGGTAGCAAGGGATTGGGGCATCCGTGCCCCGGATAACGAGGTGGAACGCTTAAAACGCGTAGCCAACCGAGACCTTAAAGGTTCGCGGTTCACCCTGCGTGATGTAGGTACCGGAATCGTCCACGCTAGCCCAGTAGTTTTCATTGGTCACGTTGTCGATGCCCGCGCGGACGGTCATCTGGTTTGCATTGTGGTTCACCGCGAAGCGATAGCGCATCCCCAGATCCAGCGTGGTGTAGCTGTCCAGCTTTTTGGTGTTTGCCAGGTCAGCGTACTGTGCCCCGGAGTGGTTCACGCGCGCGGTCGCGGTTAGACCGTCAATCGGCTTGATGTCGTACTCTGCACCCAGCACGGCGTAAAAGTTCGGGACACCGATCGCATCGTTACCCTGATTCACGCCATTTTTGGTTTTGGTGAGCTCGGCCTGCAGCCAGGTGGCGCTGGCGTTCAGGCGCATCCCCAGCGCTGGCTCGCCGAAGACGTTTAGCTCCACGCCACGGTTACGCTGTTCGGCGTCCAGTCCATAGTGACCGCTGTCGTCAAGGATCGCCGACGGCATTTTGATTTCGAACAGCGCAAGCGATCCGCCCACGCGGCCAAAGTCCGCCTTCACGCCCACTTCGTTCTGCTTCGAGTGGACGATACCGGTGCTCTGGCCGTAATTGGTGGCGCTGTTGGGCGCGGTTTTGCCCGGCTGTAGCGCCTCGGTGTGGTTGGCATAAAGAGAAATCGGCTCCCACGGCTTATAGACCACGCCGTAGGTGGGCATCCAGCGGCTGCCGTCGAAGCCGTCCGCCGCATTTTCTGCACCAGTCACTTTGTTATATCCGCGGATAACCACTTTCTGATGGCGCGCGCCAGCGGTGAACAGCAGCTTGTCGTCCAGTACGCCCAGCGTATCGCTCAGCAGCCAGCCCTGGGTGCGGGTGCGCCCGCTGGTCAGCGGATCGCTGTATTTGCCGCCTGAGCCGTTGAAGTTGGTGCTGTCCGGCATATCAACGCCTGTGTTGTGATAGATGTTGGTGGTCGGGTTATCCTTCGCCGCCGACATTTTCCACGCGATTTTTTCGTTTTTGGTCATCGCCGAATAGCCAACGTTAACCTTGTGCGAGACGAAGCCGGTAGTGAAGTTGCCGCGAATACCCGCCATGCCGCTGACGGCATCGCTGATGCGGTTGGTATCAAGACGGCTGACCGTTGCCTTACCGCTTTTATCAACCAGCTTCGGCGCGCTGTAGATCCCTTCTTCGTGCGCGTGCTGTGCGCCAAGACCGGTGTAGGCGGTCCAGCCGTCGGTGATGTCGTACTCGCTGCGCCACATCCCAAATTCGTTTTCGATGTTGCTGTAGGCCCACTTCTGCGAGAAGTTACGATCGTTTTTCGGCGGTTCGGGCACGAAATCGACCGCCGAAATATTCACGCTGGTCGGGCTGCCGTGGAAGGTTTTCTTCTGATAGCCCAGATCCAGCGAGGTGCGGAAGCGGTCACCGCTGTAATCCAGACCGGTTGAAAGCAGCGTGGTGCGGCGGCGGTCGTTCGGTATGCCGGTTTCCCCTTCGCGATGGACCAGGTTCACCCGCGCGCCAAACTGGTCGTCGTCGCCATAGCGACGGCCCGCATCCAGCGTCGTGCCTATCTGGGAATCCGAAGTGTAGTCCACGCCGACTTTAGCCTGCGGGAGTTCCCCCGCATGTTTTGGCTCAAGGTTGATCATCCCGCCCACGCCGGAGCTTGCCGCGCCGTTCATCAGCGAGTTAGCCCCTTTGAAGATCTCAATGCGGTCGACCATCTGGGTATCCACCACCTGGCGCGGCAGCACGCCGGACAGGCCGCCAAAGGTCATATCGTCGCCGTCAAACTTCAGGCCACGGATGCGGTAGGTTTCCGCGCTGTTGCCGTACCCCTGAACGAACTGCACCCCGGCGTCGTTAGCGACGACATCGGCTATGGTTTTCGCCTGCTGATCTTCTACCAGCTTCGAGGTATAGCTGATGATGTTAAACGGCACGTCCATGGCGTTCTGCTGGCCCAGCATCCCCATACGCCCGCCGTTCGCCACCTGTCCGTCAAGGAAGGCCGGTACCAGCTGGTCACCACCGGGTTTGAAATCGCCGGCAGGGGCAGATTGCACAACGAGGGTGTCCTCTTTTTGATCCTCCGCCGCGAAGGCGGAATGCGTCACCGCGCCAACGGCGAGCGCCAGCAGCGTTTTGTGTATGTTGGTGTTGTTCATCGTTAACTCATTTGAAAGTGCGCGCAAAAAACGACCCGTTATCGGGCCTTAGAGTATGTTGACTGCAATGCAAATGAGAACTATACGCATTATCCATGCGTTAGCAAGCGTCACCGCGCTCATGAGGGAGGCGTGGAGAGAAAGTCAGGGGAACAACCACCCCGTTTCGGGGTGGGTAAAATCATAAAACGCGCGCGGTGCCCGTAATATCTATACGTACCGCCGTGCCCGGGTTCCATCCTGGCTGGCTGATGGTCTTGAGGATCACGGGCTGCTGCTGTCCGGGTAGCCCCAGGGTGAGCGTCGACAGCTGGCCGGTAAAATCCACATCAAGAATCGAGATCGGGCTTTCGTGCGATGCACATGCCGTCACGAGTAGTTGCTCAGGGCGCATCATCACCTTGCCCTCTCCAGCCGCATGGGCGCTATCCGTTGGCACGTTACCCAGCGCGCATAGGGCATACCCGGCACCCAGCTGGGCAGGCATGATCACGGCATCGCCAAGAAATAGCGCCGTCTCTTCATCAACGGGACGCGTGTAGACGTCATAAGGCGTACCGACCTGCGTGAAGCGTCCGGCGCGCATGACGGCCACCTGCGTGGCAAAAGACAGCGCTTCGTTCTGATCGTGGGTGACCAGAATCGAGGCAACGCCCGCTTCGGCAAGCAGGTCCGCCGTTGCCTTACGCGTCATGGCGCGCAGGCCGGTATCCAGCGCCGAGAACGGTTCATCAAGCAGCATCAGCGAAGGACGCTGGGCCAGCGCACGGGCAAGCGCCACGCGCTGCTGCTGTCCGCCGGAAATCTCATGGGGCCAGTGCGTTGCGAGCTGCCGGTCCAGAGAGACCATCTCCATCAGCGCCTCAACGCGCTGGCGCTTCTCGTGACGGGTGCCGTCCAGCCCCCAGGCAATGTTGTCTGCCACGTTGAGATGCGGAAACAGCGCGCCCTCCTGAGGCACAAAGCCAATCCGGCGCAGGTGGGCGGGAACAAAACGGTTTTCATCAAACAGCGTGCTCCCCTGCATGACAATACGCCCCGTGTCAGGCGTTTCGAACCCGGCAAGAATGCGCAGCAGCGTGGTTTTTCCCGACCCGGACGGCCCGACAATCGCCGTCCTGCTCCCCGGCGCAACGCTCAGGTTTAAGCTGTCGAGCACCTGCACATCAGAAAACGATTTAGAAATGGCGGTTAATTCAAGCATGTCATAGCCCTGCAATTTTTTTCGACTGCATATAGAGAATGGCGGTCAGCGGGAGTGAAATCAGGATCATCAGCATCGCGTAAGGCGCGGCGGCAACATAGTCAATTTCACTGGTCAGCGCCCAGAATCCGGTGGAGAGCGTGCGCGTGCCCAGGGGAGAGAGCAGCAGCGTGGCGGTCAACTCGTTGCTGACGCCGAGGAAAACCAGCGCCGCACCCGCAGCCGCACCCGGCGCGGCCAGCCGCATCGTGACGCTCCAGAGCGCCTTTGCAGGCGTGCTGCCCAGGCTGCGCGCCACGTTTTCCAGCTCAACCGGCGCCTGCGCAATGCCCGCCCGCAGGTTGATGAGCGCACGGGGCATAAACATCAGCAGATAGGCCAGGAACAGGGTGATTTCCGTCTGATAAACAGGACGGGCGTAGTGAATGGTGACGGTGACCAGCGCCAGCGCGGTGACAATCCCCGGCAGCGAGCTGGTGATATAGATGCACCCCTCCAGCATCCGGAAGATACGGCGGGGATAGCGGATCCCAAGCCACGCGATGGGGATTACGCACGCCGTCGTCAGGAGTGCGCCGCCCACGCCGAGCATCAGCGTCTGGCGCAGCGAGTGCCAGAGATCGGCACTCATCCAGTTTTGCACGCCGCCGAGCCAAATCCAGCGGCACAGGACGATTAACGGCACGCCCAGCGCCAGAACGATCAGCACAATGAAAAACAGCTGGCCCAGCGCGGCAGCCGCTGGCTTCAGCGGCCAGCGTTTCTGCTCGCGCGCGGCCCCGGCACCAATGCGCGCGTAGCGTGCTTTCCCGCGCGTCACCCCTTCCAGCACTAAGATCGCCAGACAGCACAAGGCCAGCACGCCCGCCAGCATGTTCGCCGCCGGGCCGCTGAAGGTAGACTGAAACTGATCGTAAATGGCCGTGGTGAAGGTATCGAAGCGGATCATCACGTACAGGCCGTACTCCGCCAGCAGGTGCAGCGCCACCAGCAGCGCGCCGCCGCAGATAGCCAGCTTGAGCTGGGGCAGCACCACGCGGAAAAAGACCCGCCACGGCGGCGTGCCGAGCGACGCGGCGACATCTTCCAGCGTCGGGTCAAGGCGACGCAGCACCGCCGCAACCGGCATAGTGATAAACGGATAGTAGGCCAGAACGGAGAGGAACACGCCCGCGGAAAGGCCATGCATGGACGGCACCACGCTCACCCAGGCGTAGCTTTGCACAAACGCCGGGATCGCCAGCGGCGCAACCGCCAGCGCGGACCAGAGGCGTCGCCCGGCAAGCTGCGTGCGCTCGGTGAGCCAGGCGATTGCCACGCCCGTCACGATACACAGCGGAACCGCTAAGGCCGTCAGCCACAGCGTGTTGCTGAGCAGCTCGGCCACGCGGGGGCGGAACACCAGCGTCTTAATGGTTTCCCAGCCGGTCTCAATGCCAATGGCAATGATAAAACCCAAAGGCAGAAGCGCCATTAATGAAAACAATACGGCTAACGCAACCATCGGCAGCGCAGGGCGCCTGCGGGCAGGCGCCTGCACGCTGTTTTTTCCGATGTCGAGACTCAGACCAGACATAAGACCTTCACTTCACTCTCAGGATCACAGCAGACCGGCTTGCGTCATCAGCTCGATAACCTTTTTACCGTTGAGCGTTGAAGGTTCAACTTTCGGTGCATCCAGATCTTTCAGCGGGACCAGCTTCGGGTTGGAGGCCGCGTTCACGCCCACCGCATATTCAAAGGCATTGTTGGTGCGCAGGCTTTCCTGACCTTCTTTGCCGGTAATGTATTTAATGAAGGCCTGCGCCTGCGCTTTGTGTTTGCTCGACGCCAGCACGCCGCCGCCAGAGAGGCTCACAAACGCGCCCGGATCCTGGTGTTTGAAGTAGTAGAGCTGGGTGTTTTTGCTGTTTTCGCCGGTTTTGGACTGGTCGACAAAGCGGTAGTAGTGATAGATCACGCCGCCATCAATCTGACCGGCATTGACCGCTTTCATCACGGTGCTGTTGCCTTTATAGGCAACGAAGTTGGCTTTCATCGCCTTGAGCCATTCCAGGGTAGCCTTTTCGCCCTTCAGCGCCAGCATTGCGCTCACGATGGCCTGGAAATCCGCGCCTGACGGCGATGCCGCCCAGCGGCCTTTCCACTCGGGTTTTGCCAAATCCATCAGCGACTTAGGCAGCTGCTGTTCACTCAGTTTTGCCGGGTTATAGACGAATACGGTGCTGCGGGCGGCAATGCCGATCCAGCGGCCGTGCGCCGGGCGGAACTCTGCCGGTACCTGATTCAGGGTGCCTGCATCCAGCGGGGCAAACAGGTTGGCGTTATCCACCAGCACCATCGACGGCGAGTTTTCCGTCAGGAACACGTCTGCAGGCGAGGCGCTGCCTTCCTGAACCAGCTGGTTACCCAGCTCGCTGTCATCACCATTACGCAGCGTAACTTTAATCCCGGTTTCTTTGGTAAAACCGTTCACCCACGACTTCACCAGGTTTTCGTGCTGCGCGTTATAAACAACGATATCTTCGCTGTTGTCGGCGGCAGCCGATTGTGTAGAAAGGAAAAGGGATGAAGACAACAAGGCAAGCGAGAAGCAGGACAGCAGGCGAGAATTCATGAACATATCCTTAATAGAGCAACGGAAATAATGACGCATAGCTTTGTGGGACAGGATTAAAGCATACAACAACGCTAATGATAATTAGTATCAATCCACTTTACGCGTAAAAGTGTAAAATTTCTTTATGGCTGGGGTTTAAATGATAAAAATCCAGATTTAAAAAACGGATTAAATAAAGATTAAGAAAACATTAAGAGCAGAGCTAAGGAATATTAATTAGGCGTCTATTGATTACGCGGTTATTTATCTGGAATGAGAAAATAAGAGTGCCCGTGGCCGTTCGAAAGGGAATAGTGAGAGAAGTGATCCTACCCACGTAATGTGAACACAGCCCTAAGCGAGGTTCTGGTTTTCAAGCTGTTCCATGCTGAGTCCGACACAGGCACTGTGACGGCGCCACCGATTGTAATCGCACTCGATATAATTAAATACCGTCGTCCGCATTATTTCCCTGCTGATAAAGCGTTCACCGTGGATACATTCGACTTTCAGCGAGTGGAAGAAGCTCTCCACACACGCATTATCGTAACAGCAACCCTTTGCGCTCACGCTGCCGCGCAGGTTATGCCGTTGCAGTAGCGCCTGATAATCCGCTGAGCAGTACTGCCCGCCACGATCTGTGTGGACGATGACATCGTCCGGGCGTTTACGTTGCCACAACGCCATCTGTAACGCGTCGCAGGCCAGCTGTGGCGTCATCCGAGATGACATTGACCAGCCGATAACGGCACGCGACCACAGGTCGATGACGACAGCCAGATACTGCCAGCCTTCATCAGTGCGAAGATAATTGATGTCTCCTGCCCGCTTCTGGTTCGGGCCGATGGCGTTTGAGACGGGCATTTTCAGCGGCGAGTTCGTTTTCGCGGTCAGAGGATGAGAGCTGTTGCTGCTGTTTACTGCGTCAGTTATAGAGCTGCGATTTATACAGGCCGAGCTCGCGGGCTGCAGCGGCAACACCAATGCGCTCAGCGAGTTTAAGGGCTTCCTGACGGAATTCAGGCGAGTGCTGCTTGCGTGGCTTTTTGGTGGTTGATGCTGGTTTTGTCATGTGAGTCACCTCTGGCTGAGAGTTTACTCACTTAGTCGCTTGTCCACTATTACTGGGTAAGATCACAGCACCAGGACATCAGCGCTCTGTTTGTCTGCTTTCTCAATCAGTACTTGTCTTGCATCATCAATCGACACTTCATTGAAAGTGTTAACAGTACCGGTTTTTTCATACTGCGATGCTATTTTCTCGAATTCATTTTTCGTCAGCAGCTCAGCAGCAAAGGCATTGGTTGTAAACAGAAACGCGGCTCTCAACAAAATAGCAGTCGTCTTTTTCATAACCTTTTAATCAGCAACGACGAAAATCCTCCCAACGATGACGAGGTGTATTGAGCAAGGTAGAGAATTTCAGGAAATTCCACATGTTAAGGAGATTTTTTTATAACAACCCATTGCATGAAATAACTTACGAATATTAAGAATAGTTGTAAATGCGCACAGGGCCAGCCCTTCAGGTTACAATAATATAATATTTGCCCCCCCAAACAGTGCCTCCTTTCAATGTTGGCTGACTTTCCAACAATCAAGAAATAGTGATAACACCGATTAACAATTATTTTAATGTGGCACATATCACCGCAAACGAATAGCAAAAAAACAATCAGTTACAACGAAAAACACCATAAAAACATTTAGCTGGGGATACTTTAGGCAAGTAATGTCAATGACTGACTGGGTAACAAAATGATTGATTTATAGACTTGCCGCCTGGAAAATCCATACAAATATCATGGACTAACAGGACGTTTGATGCTCAGACTCTACACACTGTGGGAACTTGAACGGGAAGTGTCGCCCGATAAGTTCCAACATATCCTGACCCCTGAAGCTGCAATGGAAAAGGCGGCATACTGCTATGACCTGGACTACAGGAAATACACGTCAGCACCAGTAAACGAAGCTCCCAGACCGCTAGATGGACTTAACAACAAACCCTATCAGCGAACGGACTACGATCCAATTTATGATGATCTGGAAATAAACCTGATGGAGGGTTGGATTATCGGCCTTGATACCGATGTACACTGGGACGAAACAGTAAACCCGTTCCATATCAGCGCTGATGGTGAACTGATTTTTGATAACGCAGATCCGTTCTGCTGGATTGTCAGTGATTTTCAGCGTGCATTCCGGCTCGCCATCAGCAACCAGAACGGCAGGAAACCCGCTGCAACTGAAAAGTTTCAACCTTCCGGAGAGCCAGTGCAGTACGCACAGGTGGCGAAAACCATCAACACCAAAGCTGCCGGGCGACTGCTTGCGGCTGGCGGTGTTTACAACGGCAACATTGAGGGATTCAGGCAGACAGCCGAACAGTTGGGAGGCGATGCGCTAGCGGGCTACGATCAAGTCATGGATAACAAAGGATTACTGATTACCGCTGCATCAGTAGCAGCTGGGCTAGCGATAGGAAAAATTAACGTTGCTGGCGAACTAGAAGAATTATCGTCGTTAAGCAAAATTCCAACTTTTGAATCTCCTGCACTAAAGGGGTTTACCTCGGAGTCAGGAGCATTGCTAAATGCCGAACACGCCGTTGTGGATTACAGAAAACTAGCGACTTACTCTTTAGATGTTAACCACCCAGTCGGAGGGCATAAGGCCAGAGTATTCGAGTCTGCGCTGGGTTATAACCCGACAAATTCAGACGTGCTAGGGAGTCGAGTCCAAGAGGGTATATTAACCGCCCCCGCTAAAGTTTTGGAGGCAAACCAGCACGGGCAGCGAATGGCCGTAGATATGCCGATATTAGGCGCCAACGGTGAGACAGTGATAGTACGTAGCGGTTGGATATATGAACCTGATGCCGTCGTTCCACGCATGACGACAATTTTTGTTAAGTGAGACGCAGGACATGAGAAGAGAAGAGTTTGAAGTCGTTGTATTAGCGGAAGATTTGCCGGATAAAGGGTTAACTAAAGGCATGGTCGGTGCCATAGTATTCATACATGAAAAACCATATCTGGCCTACATGGTTGAATTTGTAGATGATGAAGGGCGAACTATTGCAATGCCAGATCTTTTACCTGAGCAAGTAACGGATTACATCCCGCCAGAATGATTGCAGTAGAGCTAATTCAACACAACCACACGGGAAAGATGACAATCATGCCTTTCCCGCTTATCAGTCCACAACGGTCTGTCTATACATTCCAGTGATTTGCCACAGTACGGATCGCACAACCCAGCAGTTTTGCGGTCTGGGTCTGGTTCAGCCCTTCGACTTTGCAGCTATGAACGGCGGCGCGGCGCTATGTGGCTTCCTGGCGTCCAATCTTCTTCCCCTGCGCTCTGGTGCGGTTCTGCCTTTCCTTGTTGCGTTCTGCAGGAAATGGGCGGCAGGGAGTCGATCGAAATGGTCCGTCGTTACGCTCACCTGGCGCCGAACCATTTAAGCGAACACGCGCGGAAAATAGATGCCATTTTTGGCAACCATGACACAAATACGACACAGGGAGGAAATCAGGCTGGTTTGAAGCTGGCGTAAGTGCCTGTTTCTTAATGGCACGCCCTGTAGGATTCGAACCTACGACCTACGGCTTAGAAGGCCGTTGCTCTATCCAACTGAGCTAAGGGCGCACTGAGAAGAGTGAACTTCGCGGTGTGAAACGCGAAGAATTATACGGTCAATGGCAGGTGAGTCAATGCCTTTTCCGTTTTCAGGGGCAATTACCGCTAGCCGATTGTAAATACGGCTATTTTCTCAACATTTCCTCCTGTTTCACCGTAAAATTTAGCGCTGCGAAAAGGCTTAGTTGCATTTAAGTAACGCCTGCTGTTTTCCTGAACGACTGCTCGTCACACTAGAGTCAGGTATCCCAGCCGCCTGGAGGCTGACAGAAAACAGGACAATGGAGTGACAGCGCAAAACCCGATCGATACGCCCCCCCGGTTACACTACATTTCTCAGGACATCGTCGGCATTAAGCTTGAGCCCATCGTCGCCCTCACCTCCTTGCGCCGGGCTGGCGTGGAGGTGCTGAGCGTTCTGTCAGATACGCGGCGCAGCGAGGACTTTTTTGGCGATCGGTCAGCAGACTGGTCGTTAACGCTGCTTGAGGCACAGCTGGCCGCGTTAAAAAATACGCCGCACGCTCATAACCTTTTTATTAATCTGCCGATAACCGTCCTGACAGAGCCTGCGTCTTTTCAGCGGCTTATCCGGATGAAAGGCGCGCCGCTCAATATTGAGTTGGTCGACCTCGCCTCTTTTGTGGCGCTGCCCTGCGCGCAGAAGGAGCGGGTCGTTCGAAACCTGCAGCAGCTCAGCAGACAGGGGCACGCTGTCTGGCTGGATGACGTAGATGAGGACTTAATCACGTCGTTTTTATCCTGCCGACTCCCGTTAAGCGGCATCAAGATAGATAAGGAAGCATTCTGGCGTTTACGCGATACCCCTGCCCTGAGACAACTGGTTTCCCTTTGCTTTCAGCTGGCCGGGAAAGTGCTTATCGAAGGTATTGAGACTGAACGCGATCGTACCTGGGCACTGCAGGCAGGCGCAGACCTCGGCCAGGGATATTACTGGCCGTCCTGGACATGGCCGGAGGATTAAAACGCCATTTCCAGGAGGGAGGCCATGCGAATGACAGTGCGCCGTTACCGGCGGCGGCGTACAGGAAGTGATGCACTGGGATTCACGCGCTCACCTTTTGCTCCCCCCTTTTTCGACCGGCTCGAATTTTTGAGCCAGTCCATCAGCCAGCCCCGCAAAACAGACGCCCCGTTTATCCTTCTGGTGACGGAAGATCATTACCTGCGCACCGGTTTTCTCAACGGGCAGTTTCCCCTGAGCAGCTGCTGCGACTACGCCACGCTGGACGACGCCCTTATCGCGCAGGCGCAATGGCCCTCCGCCCGTCTGGTCGTGGATATTGAAAGCCGCTCTACGGGGCTTCTTGATAAACTGGATCAGTTGAGAAGGCATAGCCTGTTTCCTCCTTTCCTTACGCCCTGGCTGTTAGTCCGCGCCGATAACTATGACACCCGCCTCTTCTGCAAAGCGGCAGGTCCCTTTCACGTGCTCGAGCGCCAGCTGAACGCCGCGGCGCTCCAGCACAGCCTGCTGGATACGCCGCCCCCACAGGGATCCGATAAAGACTGGTTCTCGCGCAATGAATGGCCGATCCTGCAGGAACTTTCCCGCGGCAAAACGTTACGCCAGATTGCGCTTATGCAGAATCGTCCCTATAGCCGCATTATCTATCGTCTCAGCTGCATCCTGGTGAAGCTCGGGTTGAGCCATCGGCAGGAATTGCTCCACCTTCTCAACAACCTCTCAGACTGCACCTTTTCACTCACGCCCTAACCCCTTATTTCCTAAAGCGCTTTAGGAATTTACTTACCATTCATGTTGCAAAAATGTTAATTATTAACAATAACGTCGAAATTATAACTATTCCTAATTTATGGGCGCTAACCTTCTGAAATGCCGCAAATTGAACGAACGGCAGCACTTTCCTCCATCCGTTAAGTGAATGCAGAGAGCGTTAATAAGATGATAATGATGTAAAAACAAGCAGCTCAGCGACATCATCCGGGAGGAAAAAACGAAGCGGATAGCATCTTCTCCTGTACAGGAGACCCGAACCTCCGGGTCCGCTCATGCGCTTTCAGATGAAGGTATGACGGCCTGCGAGGGCAATTGTTAACCTCATCAGCGTGGGTTTATCCCGTCAAATGATGCGTATTTTTGTTAACAATTGATCAACATACAGAGATATCTGTTATTTTTTGTTATTACATAAAGATGAAAATATGCGGTAAATGGGATAACAGGATATTTCCGCTAAATTTAAAAAAATAGCGATTCAGATCCAGAAGATAATACAAACCCATAAGCGGATATTAATTTACAGGGTTTTCGGAAAAAACTTACCCTGTATAATAAGAAGCGTACCAAATCTGAATAAGAAAAATCTTTTGCCAACACCAGCCAAATGAGATGACCGCGCTGAGGCACAGTTCTTTTCATTACGTAAACAAGGATGCTTTCGCTCTTTCCAGGGAAATACTACGGTATAGGGATCTGCACTTTATATCCTTCCGGCACTTCGAGAGTTTTACAAACTCTGCATAACGCTTTTAACAATCTGAGGCATTAAAAATGAAACCGGCATCCGTTATCATTATGGACGAACATCCTATCGTCAGAATGTCGATAGAAGTCCTGCTACAGAAAAATAAGAATATCACAGTCAAGCTCAAGTCTGGCGATAGCCATGAAGTCCTTGACTGTATCCGCAATCACCCTATCGATCTGGTGATCCTTGACATTGAACTCACGGGCACGGATGCATTCTCTTTACTCAAGAGAATCAGAAACTTAAACAAAGAGATTAAGGTTCTGTTCCTCTCGTCTAAATCAGAGTTGTTTTACGCGGGTCGCGCCATTCGCGCCGGGGCAAATGGCTTCGTCAGTAAACGAAAAGATTTGGGTGAGATCTACAACGCCGTAGAAATGATCCTGATGGGCTATTCCTTTTTCCCATCTGAAACGCTGAACTTTATAAACCATTTGGGTTCAGGGAAAGGGATGGCAGTCGATATGCCATTATCGAACCGCGAGGTCACGGTATTACGTTACCTGGCGAATGGATTATCCAATAAGGAAATTGCTGAACAGCTGCTATTAAGCAACAAAACCATTAGCGCACATAAATCCAATATTTATTCCAAGCTGGGTGTGCAAAGCATCGTGGAATTAATTGATTACGCCAAAGCGCACGAACTGCTTTAACCTGAATTCACTCCCTGCAGCTTATCTGAGCTGCAGGGAGTGCGGTCAGTGCTAATTATAGTTAATCATGAAGGTGGCATCCGCATCGGCCCGTCCGGGCTGAGGGTTATCGGCAGTGGCAATATAATTGGCATAAAACGACAGTATCGCATTCCCCTGCGCATCCACCGGGACCGGCTGGCTGGCCTGCTGGAGAGCCAGACGCGTTTTATCCGCATCCCTGATCTCAACGGCGACATGCGTTGCGGTACTGGCGTCATTCAGCGCCAGCAAGCCGCTATTGCTCCCGTCTGCTTTTCCCGAAAAAGTAATGGACGCCGCGCCCGGCGGACAGCCGGTCAGCTTTAGCGTAAACGGCATAGGCTGCGTGCGGCTCCCGGTGGTGCCGAGCTGTTTCGTGGGCCAGGTGCCCAGCGTGACGGTCTTGTCGCTGTCGCTGCCCTCGGCAACGCAGGTAAAATCAACTATGTTGCCGTAGAGCTGAATGTTAATTTCGCCCAGCGCGGTGTCCGCCCGGGCCTGAGTGCAAAGCGCAAAAAGCGCCACGGTGATAAAACGGATCCCGTTTCGCATATTGGCTCCTTAGTCGTAATCCACGCGCAGATACCCGCGCGAGGTAAAGCGCCCTTCCGCGGGCTTATTGCCCGTTACGCTCACCGGCCAGACCCGGATCCCCACCTGCGCCTGCGCGCTGTCGTCGAGGCGGAACGGAATTTTGCTCGTCAGGTTGTTGGGCGTGAGCGGCGCACCGCTCTCGTTGGCAATGATGAACCCTACGTCCGGGTTATCCGACACCAGCGCATTACTGGAGACCTTTTCAGCCTCAACGCGCATCGTCAACATGGCGTTCGCCTCTACGTTGGTGCATTTAATCGCGATGGTTTTACTCTGCGATGAAACCCCTTCCGGCTTGTTGCCCGCGCCCGCCTTGCTGAACAGGGAGGCGCCAATGTCCCCGAAATCAAACTCCACCACGTTACCGGCGTTAATGGCGCAGCTTTGCGGCACCTGGATGGTTCCGCTGTAGCTGATGGTGTAGACCGGCGTGGTTAACGGGTCAGAGGCGGTGGTGGTCACGTAAACGCGGAACATCGTGGCGCGCGGGATCACCACCATGTTGATAAAGCGCCGGGTCACCTTCAGGCGGAAGACGAGGCTGGAATCCTGCACGCCAAACGGTTTGTTTTTGGAAACGTTGGGATGGTTCCCCATCTGGATATAGTTTTTGGGCGGGTAAAACACGCCAGCATAGCTGTCCGTGATTTTCATGGCCCCGTCCAGATAGTCGTTGAGCTTCAGGTACTGATAGCCGTCGCTCGTTCCCGTCACCGGGTAATCGGTCACATAGCTACGCCTGGTGGTATTCCCGGTCGTGCCTTTCGGGCAGACGGCATTCACCCCTACCCACTGCGACTTCTCGCTGAGCGTCACGACCTGCCCGACCTGGTTGTTCGAGCTATTAAATTTATCCGTCAGGTCGTAATGCACCTCGGTCGGCACGCCTTTTTCATTGACGCACACGGTCGCTAATGCGTTTGTCGCGGGCAGTAGTGCCAGAAGCGACAAGGCAAGAATGTGGATTTTATTCACAGCGAATCCCCTTCAGTGTGATTGCCTGCTGCAGGCTCTGTTCAGACAAGCTGTATGGCGCACGGCACTGGGACTGCGCCCCGTCGCCCCACTGGATCAGCAGCTCGCCTTCCAGCGGCAGCCCGCTCAGGTAAATTTGCCCGTCATCCCCCACCATGCTGGTGACGCCGCTTTTGATCTCCCGAACTACCGCGCCGAACGGCACGGGCTGGCTGCCGCGCGTCACCGTCAGCAGCGCGCGTACGCCAATGCGGGTATCAAAGCTGGCGCGCACCAGCGCGCCTTTGGTCGGCACCACGCTGCTCACGTTATTTTCGATATCGGTGTTGTTGCTCATGGTGTTGGTATCCAGCGCCACGCGGTTGTAGCGATAGACGGTGGCATACGGCATCACCGCGTAGCCGCGCCAGTCGGTCTTCACGCCGGTCTGGTTTTCAATGCTGACGCCCGATGCCCCCGGGGCTTTGATCAGCACGTTGGTGTCGCCCAGCGGCTGGCTGAAGGTCACGCCGTCAGCGTGGCCAACCACGCCGCCGGAGAGCTGCCAGTTGAGGTCGTGCTGGTCGCGGCTATAGTTGTAGCCCACGCCCAGCGTGCCGTAGGTCGCCTGCCAGTTGGCGCTGGCGCTTCCGCTTGAGCCGTTGGTGCTGGCGTGTCCCTGGGTCACGCTGTAGTTGAGGTTGCGATCCTCCAGCAGCGTGCCGCTGACGCCGGTTTGCCAGCTGGTGTCGCCATCGCTGTTTCGGCTGGCGGATGCCGTGGCGTAGGCGCGGTCAATCGCGCTATCACGGCGATACCCCTGACGGGTAAAGATACTGAACGGCACGGAGACGTTAAACGAGGCGATCCGGTCGGTGCCGTCGATCCCAACGGATTTGTTCCACGACCACGATACGGAGTAGTTAATTCCCTTCACGCCACCCGCGTAGCCCAGCTGGTACCAGAGGTTCGTCTCGTCGGTTCCCCAGTAGGTCTGCTCGCTACCGGAGATGTAGACCGAGCCGTAATCCCCCAGCGACTGCGACACGTTGAGCTGGAAGCGGCCTTTTTTATTCCACGTCAGGTTGTGATAACTCTGGACGTCCGGCACATCGTTATCGTTCTGGCTATCGGCATACTGATAGCCTTCCATTGTGCGCCAGGCCACGTCGTCGAGGGTGTAGAACCCTTTTGTCGAGTAGCGGTAGCCCAGCAGCTGGAAGTTGGTGCCGAAGCTGTTAAGGGATTTCGCATAGAGGAAGCGCAGCGACTGCCCTTCGTGCCTGCTGTCGTCCGCGAGCTGGCTGCGGGCGTGGGTAATATCGAGCGAGACCGCCCCCCAGTCGCCCAGGTTTTTCCCGGCCCCGACGGCCACCGCGGTGTAGCGTGACGCCAGCTGCGTGCCGCCATACAGGGTAAAGCCGTTGGCGAGCCCGGTCACCAGGGTGCCCTGGGTGAAGAACGGCGTATCCTGATCGCTGTTGCCGCTGCGGTAATCCCCCGCGACGAGGTCGTACTTCCAGCGCCCCTCACGCTGCAGGAGCGGCACGGTGGAGTACGGCACGGTATAGCGCTGCTGGCTGCCATCTTTCTCTTCCACCGTGACGTCCAGGTCACCGCTTGATGAGGTCGGGTTGAGATCGGTAATCGCAAAGGCGCCGGGCTGAACGTAGCTTTGATAGATAACGTAGCCATTCTGCCGCACCACCACTTTGGCGGGCGTCCGGGCGATCCCGCGCACGGTCGGCGCGTAGCCCTGCAGGCTGTCCGGGTACATGCTGTCCGCCGAGAAGAGCCGCCCGCCGCGGAACCCCATGCTGTCGAAGACGTCATTCCCGGTGTTGCTGTCGCCCAGCACCAGCTCGCTTTTCAGCGGGATAACGGTGCGCTGCGCCCAGGTGCCAATATTCTGCCACTCGCTGCGCCGCTGCCCGTTCGTCTGCGTGTACCGCCATGCGCCGTTGTTACGCAAGCGCCAGGCGCCGTAGTTCAGCCCGCTCTGCAGGTTGAGGTAATAGCTGTCGTCTTCGCTTCCCCGGTTTCCGGTGAAGCTGTAGTTCACCAGCGCGGCGGGGATACCTTCATCCCACTGTTCAGGCGGAATGTAGCCCCGGGCGCTGTTTTGCAACGCCACCTGCGGCAGGCTGACGTCCAGACGCTGTGAGGCAAAGTTGAATACCGTTTCGCTGCCGGGTATGGCCGTGGTCAACGGCACGCAGGTCTCGCCCTGCACCTTAGCCAGCTCGGGAAATGCCGCAACGTTGACGCCAAAGCGATCGAGCATCGCGCGCGTAACGCACGGCGATAGCCCGCCCGCCACCGGCGGCGTGTTCTCGGCCTGCTCAAAGCGCACGTCCTGGGTACCGATAAACTCATCGTTACGCCAGATATCCACGCGATAAACGCCGGGCGCCTGCTGGTGTCCTTGCTCAAAACGCGACAAATCCGCCACGCTGGCGGTGTCGTCGGACAAAAAGGCCGGGTTGAAATAGCTTTCGCTCCAGCCAGCCTGCGGCCAGAGCGCAGCCATCAGCGCCAGCGCAACCGGGCAGTAACGTCTCTGGTGGTTTTTCATCGCCCTGACTCTGCTCACAGGTTGACGCTACGCGCCGGGGTGATGGCGCCGTAGTCATTCACGCTCTGCCAGGAAAGCGTACCGCCGGCACCGGCCGGCAACACCTGCTGCGCCGCGCTTTTCGGCGCCACCATCAGGTTTTCCAGCTTCTTCCCGCCCAGCGTCAGATTGACGAGAGTGATGTAATACGGCGACGCGTTGCTGACTTTGAGATGGTTACCCGCGCGTTCAAACCGCAGCTGGGAAAGCGCCTCTTCTGGCTGCATCGCCAGGTTGTTCGGGCGCACAAACAGCTTGATGCGTGACAGGATCGCCAGCTGCAGCACGTTATTGTTTTCCGTTTTCGCTTTGTTCACCGACGGGATGGCCTTCACGTTCATGTAAAAGAGCGATTCGCGATCGGCAGGCAGCGCGGGCCCCGCGTAAATGATACGCAGCGTGTTTTCACTGTTGGGCTCGCTAACAAACAGGGGCGGGGTGACGGCAAAGGTCTTTTCTTTTTGCCCGCTCGCATTTTCAATCCACGCGTTAATTAAATAGCGTTCCTGCTTGTTGCTGTTGGTGATCGCCAGCGACGTTTGCTTTGCCTCTGCGGGATAAATAACGCGCGTGGCCCCCAGTGCAATACCGCCGGATGCATTTGCGCAGGCAGAAACCATCATCAAAATAAACGCTAAAAACAATCCTGGTTTAATTAGGGTATTCATCACAACCGTACCTTTAATAATGTGTTCGCAGGTGTTATGGATAAATCAACGTAAACCAGACATCCGACTGAATTTTGCCTGGCTCGAGGTGTTCGGAAATAGCCCGGTAGCGGGCGCTAAAATGGAACGCGAGCTCGCGGGTATCGATCGGCAGCCAGCTGACGGCCGTGGCGTTTGGGATAATCTGACGTTGCTGCTCGTCAAAGAGCGCCAGCCCAACGCCGCTGCTGACGGGTGTTTCACCCGGCCGCGATGTCGCCAGAAAAACCTGCGGATCTTCTGCGGGCGTGACGCCCTGAAACTGGATCCCCACGGTGCGCGACACATCAACGCTGCAGTCCAGCAGCCGCACGGTAAAAGGCACATTCACCGTGGAAAAGCTGCCCACGCCGGAAAATGAGTTGGTTCGGTACTGCCCCATGTCGATGCGCATATTCTGGCTGTCGGGCGCCACGGCGCAGCCGCCGTTCACCAGCTCACCTCTGAGATGAACCTTGCCGCCCTCGATCACCACGGTATGCGCCGATGCCGGGCAAGCCATCGCAAGGGTTAACAGCAGTAGTGTTCCAGTCCTTGTCATCCTTCGTTCCTGGCAATAGCGTATGACGGGCCTCGTCCCTGAGGCCTGAACATCCCTGTGCGGAGGAATTATTCGTATTTCATTACGAAGGTGGCGTCAGCGTTCGCCTGGCCTGGCTCGGTAGTGGCAGCCGTTGATTTATAACGCGCGGTGAACTTCAGGGTGTTTGTCCCTTCGATCAGCGTCTGCGCAGCAGAGAAGGTCGCACCGTCTGGAGTCAGCACGCTGGATTTGCTGTCGAGGATCTCAATGCCCACGCCTTTCGCGGTGTTGTCGTTGTTACCGGAAGTGACGGCCAGCAGGGTTTTGTCCGTTGGGTCGATCTGACCGGTGAACGCAACCGCTGCCGTTTGAGCAACCTGCGGATCGCAGTCATTCAGTTCAATGTTGAAGGGAATATTCGAGGTGGTGTCGCCCACTTTGGTAAATTTCGCGGTACGATATTGGCCCAGATTAACGGTCTGCTCGGAAGAATCAGTATTTACTGAACAAGCAGCATTAACCAGCTCCCCTTTAAAATGCACGGTACCGCCATTGACGGAAACCGCATCTGCATGAGCGGCACCCGCGACCAGGGCCAAAGTTGCAATAACAGTAGAAGCAATGTTGCTGAGTTTCATGTCTATTCCTTTAAAATGTAAATAACCCTTCCCGCCAATAATCGGGAATAAGAAATACGTTCAATTGAAAAATTGAAAGCTTATTTCGGAGGAGACAAAGTAGCTCAGGAATAGACTTTTAAATATGTCAAAACGCTGCCATTTCGCCAGGTCACATCCTAATACCGCCTAAGAAATTGACCATCCCCTAAGAAGGGTTTTTGCGCCTCGCTGATAAAAACGCGTAAAGGGTGACTGACAGCGACGCTCGCTTCTGACAAAATACAGGCCATCCCCCCTTTCAAACGTTACAGACGGAATCTTCTCTCTGATGGCAGCAAAGATTATTGACGGTAAAACGATTGCGCAGCAGGTGCGCTCTGAGGTCGCGGAAAAAGTGAAGGCGCGTAAAGCGGCAGGATTTCGCGCACCCGGGCTCGCCGTTGTGCTGGTTGGCAGCAACCCGGCATCGCAGATTTATGTCGGCAGCAAGCGCAAAGCGTGTGAAGAGGTCGGCTTCGTCTCCCGCTCTTACGATTTGCCGGAAACGACCAGCGAAGCAGAACTGCTGGAACTGATTGACACCCTGAATGCCGATAAAGCGATCGACGGCATTCTGGTTCAGCTGCCGCTGCCAGCAGGCATCGACAACGTGAAGGTGCTGGAGCGTATCGCGCCGGATAAAGACGTGGACGGTTTCCACCCGTACAACGTGGGTCGCCTGTGCCAGCGCGCGCCGCGCCTGCGTCCGTGCACGCCGCGCGGCATTGTGACGCTGCTGGAGCGCTACAACATCGACACCTACGGCCTGAACGCCGTGGTCATCGGTGCGTCCAACATCGTGGGCCGCCCGATGAGCATGGAGCTGCTGCTGGCCGGCTGCACCACCACCGTGACCCACCGCTTCACCAAAAACCTGCGCCATCACGTTGAGAACGCCGATCTGCTGATCGTGGCGGTCGGTAAGCCGGGCTTTATCCCAGGCGAGTGGATTAAAGAGGGTGCGATTGTCGTGGACGTCGGCATTAACCGTCTGGAAAGCGGCAAAGTGGTTGGCGACGTGGTGTATGACGATGCCGCCGCGCGCGCGTCTTACATTACCCCTGTACCGGGCGGCGTAGGCCCGATGACCGTAGCCACGCTGATTCAGAATACCCTGCAGGCGTGCGAAGAATATCACGACGTAGAGGACGCTTAAGATGGCGACTTTTTCATTAGGAAAACACCCGCACGTTGAGCTGTGCGATCTGCTCAAGCTGGAAGGCTGGAGCGAAAGCGGCGCGCAGGCGAAAATCGCCATTGCCGACGGGCTGGTCAAAGTGGACGGTGCGGTAGAAACTCGCAAGCGCTGCAAGATTGTCGCGGGCCAGACCGTGAGCTTTGAAGGCCAGAGCGTGACGGTTACGGCCTGAGCCGTCTGTTGCCCTCACCCTAACCCTCTCCCACAGGGAGAGGGGATAGAATCCCCTCACACCCATCACGGTTAATTATCGATCCACTTCAAATAATCACTATTTCATCTGTTGAAACGTGAAAATTCTGTTGCGCGTTTTTCACTCTTTGCCCACGATAAGTAGAACGTTCTACTAAAACGTTCTACTTACAATAACAGCGCCAAAAAAAGCGCTACTCGGGGGAAATCAGCATGAGTCTGATATCAGGGTTTGTTAAATCGCTGTCTAAGTTATCGATGATTGGTCGCGCCTTAATGCTGCCAATTTCACTGCTTCCCGCTGCGGGCCTGCTGCTGGCCTTCGGCGATAAGTTTCATCTGCCGCTGATGATGAACGCGGGCGGGGTGATCTTTGATAACCTGCCGATGCTGTTTGCCATTGGCTCTGCCGTAGGCCTGGCGTCAGAGTCCGGCATTGCTGCGCTCTCTGCAGCGGTCTCGGTCTTTGTCACCAATATCACCATCAGCACCGTGCTGAGCATCACGCCGGAAATGGCCTCTCAGGGCGGAAAATACGCCATGGTGGTCGGCATCCCGACGCTGCAGATGGGCGTCTTCGGCGGCCTGATCTGCGGTATCCTCGCGGCCTGGTGCTATAACCGCTTCCACACCATGCAGCTGCCGGAGTTCCTCGGCTTCTTCTCCGGAAAGCGCTTCGTGGCGATTGCAACGGCGTTTCTGTCGTTCCTGATGGGGTTGCTGCTGCCGTACGTCTGGCAGCATATTCAGGCCGGTATCGACGCGCTCTCCGTGGTGGTTAACGGCGATAATCAGGCGGCGTCGACCTTTATCTTTGGCCTGGTGGAGCGCGCGCTGATTCCGCTCGGTCTGCACCATATCTGGTATCCGTCGTTCTGGTATTCGTTCGGGGATTACACCACCCAGGCGGGCCAGGTGATCCACGGCGACCAGACCATCTGGTTCAAGATGCTGGAAGAAGGTGTGAAATCCTTCAGCAGCGATACCTACCAGAACGCCGGTAAGTTCATGCAGGGTGAATTCCCGCTGATGCTGTTCGCGCTGCCCGCCGCGTGCCTGGCGATGTATCACGAAGCCCACACGAAGAATAAGAAAATCGCGGCCGGCATCCTGTTCTCCGCGGCGCTCACCTGCTTCCTGACGGGGATCACCGAACCGGTTGAGTTCACCTTTATCTTCGTGGCGCCGATTCTGTACGTCTTTAACGCCATCATGGCGGGTCTGGCCTACATGACCATGTATCTGATGCATGCGCATATCGCCAAGTCGTTCTCGGCGGGCTTTATCGACTACCTGTCGTTCGGGATCCTGCCGTCCTTTAACGGTTACCAGACCAACTTCCTGAACGCCATTATCATCGGCATCCCGATGGGGCTGATCTACTACTTTACGTTCCGCTTCGTGATCCGTCGCTTCGACGTGAAGACGCCGGGCCGTACGGAAGTGACCGCCAACGCGGATGAGAAATCGGACTCCGAACTCGCGACCGAGATCATCACCCTGCTGGGCGGGGCGCATAACATCGACTCCGTCGGCGCCTGCATCACCCGCCTTCGCCTGGAAGTGTCAAAAAGTGAGGCGGTCGATAAAGACGGCCTGAACGGGCTCGGCGCGCGCGGCGTGGTCTTCGTCGGCGACAACGGTATTCAGGTGATTTTTGGTGCCAGAGCACAGTTTATCGCCCAGACCATGTCCACCATGATCGGCAAATAATAAGATGCCTGAACGACACGTCTCCTGTACGCTGGGAGACGTGTTTTATCTGGCTGATAATCGGCAAATTTCAAGGAGCGGTTTTGAAGAAAGTCAGCATTATTGATGTCGCAAAGCACGCGGGCGTGTCGGTTTCCACCGTCTCGCTGGTGCTGCGCCAGAAAGGGAAAATCTCAGAGGCAACGATCGGGAAGGTCAACGCTGCCATCAATACGCTGGGCTATGTTCATAACGTCGCCGCTGCCAACCTTCGCGCCAACACCTCTAATTTAATCGGCCTGATCCTGCGGGACTTCAGCGACAGCTTCTCTATCAAAGTGATGGCGAGCATCGTTCAGGAGCTGGAGAAGCAGGGTTATATGGTGTTTCTCGGTCAGCCCCTGAACGACCGTGACTATCTCGAACGCACCCTGCTCTCGTTTAAGCAGCAGGGCGTGGCCGGGGTCATCTACCTGGCGTCCGACACCCGCACCTCAACGCTGCCAGAGCACATTCGCCACTGCCCGCTGCCGCTGGTGGCGGTTTCCCAGTCGCTGCTGGATGAAAAATGTAATCTGGTGATGCGCGATAACCGCCAGGCCGCCAACCTGGCCGCGCGCTATCTTATTGAGCGGGGACACCGCAATATCGCCTATATTGGCGGACGCGACGGCTGTCTTATTCGCGAGCAACGCCTGCTCGGTTTTCGCAGCGCCATGACGCAAAGCGGGCTGGTCTGGCGTGACGAATCGTCCCCCGCCTGCACCGACGATACGCAGGCGGCGGCGATGGCAACGCGTCAGCTGCTTGAGAAAAACAACACCATCACCGCCCTGCTCTGCCATTCGCCGGACGCCATGATCGGCTCGATTTCCGGCATTCATCAGGTGGGGCGCACGGTGGGAAAGGATGTGTTTCTGACCCAGCAGGTCGCGCTGGTCGGTTTTGAAGATATGCTCCACGTTAACCTCACCTCACCGTCGTTTACCTACGTCTCCTCAGCGAGCGATGAAACCGGGCGTCAGGCGGCGGGGCTGATTATCCGCAAGCTGAAAGAGCCGGATCTGCAAACCCAGCGCATTACCCTTTCCGGGCAGCTTATTGCACGCGAGTCGGCGTAAAATCAGAATTTAGCACAGGTCTGCTGGCGCGGGATTACTGCTATATTTCCATGATTTGCCATGGATAATGACAATGCCTACCGTTATTACGCACGCTGCCGTTCCGCTTTGTCTGGGCTTAGGCCTGGGAACCAAAGTTATTCCTCCCCGCCTGCTGTTTGCCGGGATTGTCCTCGCCATGCTGCCGGACGCCGACGTGCTGGCGTTCAAGTTCGGCGTGGCGTACGGCAACGTTTTCGGCCATCGCGGGTTTACCCACTCCCTGCTGTTTGCCTTTGTGGTGCCGATACTGTGCGTGCTGACTGGACGACGATGGTTCAGGGCCAGCCTGACGCGCTGCTGGCTGTTTTTAACCGTGTCACTGCTGTCGCACAGCCTGCTGGATTCCGTGACGACCGGCGGGAAAGGCGTCGGCTGGCTGTGGCCGTGGTCTGATGAACGCTTCTTTGCGCCGTGGCAGGTGATAAAGGTCGCGCCGTTTGCGCTCTCACGCTACGCCACGCCGTACGGACATCAGGCCATTCTCTCTGAACTGATGTGGGTGTGGCTGCCGGGGGTGGTGCTGATGGGGTTGCTGTGGTGGAGAATGCGTGCGCGCTGATGCCCTCACCCGGCCCTCTCCCACGGGGAGAGGGAGAAAACCTAACAATTCCCTCTCCCTTTGGGAGAGGGTTAGGGTGAGGGAAAAATTACTTACGGCGCCAGGTGGTGCCCTGCGGGCCGTCTTCCAGAATAATCCCCATCTCGGTCAGACGGTTACGCGCCGCATCTGCCGCCGCCCAGTCTTTCGCCTGACGCGCTTCCAGACGCGCCTTGATCAACGCTTCAATCTCCGCCACTTCGCCGTCGTCCGCCTGCGCACCGCTCTGCAGGAACACGTCCGGCTCCTGCTCCAGCAGGCCGAGCACGGAGGAGAGCTTACGCAGATGGGACGCCAGGGCATTCGCCGCGGCCATATCTTCTGACTTCAGGCGGTTCACTTCGCGCGCCATGTCAAACAGCACGGAGTACGCTTCCGGGGTGTTGAAGTCGTCGTTCATCACCTCAATGAAGCGCGCTTCGAACGCCTCGCCGCCAGCCGCAGGAACAGACCTGTCGGTACCGCGCAGCGCGGTGTACAGACGCTCCAGCGCCGAGCGGGCCTGCTTCAGGTTCTCTTCGCTGTAGTTCAGCTGGCTGCGATAGTGGCCGGACATCAGGAAGTAGCGCACGGTTTCCGCGTCGTAATATTTCAGCACGTCGCGCACGGTGAAGAAGTTACCCAGCGATTTCGACATCTTCTCGCGGTCAACCATCACCATCCCGGAGTGCATCCAGTAGTTCACGTATTCGCCGCCGTGGGCGCAGGTGGACTGGGCGATTTCGTTTTCGTGGTGCGGGAACATCAGGTCTGAACCGCCGCCGTGAATGTCGAAATGTTTGCCCAGCTGTTTGCAGTTCATGGCGGAACATTCAATGTGCCAGCCCGGACGGCCTTCGCCCCACGGGGATGGCCAGCTTGGTTCACCCTCTTTCGACATTTTCCACAGCACAAAGTCCATCGGGTTACGCTTCACGTCAACCACGTCAACGCGCGCGCCGGCCTGGAGCTGGTCCAGATCCTGACGGGAAAGCGCGCCGTAGGTTGGGTCCGTCGGCACCGAGAACATCACGTCGCCGTTATCCGCAACGTAGGCGTGACCGCGTGCGATCAGCTTTTCGGTGATCTCGATAATTTCGTGAATATGGTGAGTTGCGCGCGGCTCGCTGTCCGGACGCTGAATATTCAGGGCGTCAAAATCTTTGTGCATTTCGACGATCATGCGATCCACCAGCGCAACGAAGCTTTCGCCGTTTTCATTAGCGCGCTTGATGATTTTGTCGTCGATGTCGGTGATATTACGCACGTATTTCAGGGTATAGCCCAAAAAACGCAGGTAGCGCGACACCACGTCGAAGGCGACAAAGGTACGGCCATGGCCAATGTGACAGAGATCGTAAACCGTAATACCACACACGTACATGCCGACTTCCCCGGCATGGATAGGTTTAAATTCCTCTTTTTGGCGCGTCATTGTATTAAAGATTTTTAACATCGAAGATTCCATGTAAACACGTGTGTGGTTGAAAACCGGCTATTCTACCCGTAATTCAAACCCGAAGCAGCACACAATGCAAGGTGATCGCATCCTGTGGTTATGCTATAACAGGCCCCTATAGATGACCCGAAGGCGGGTCGACGTACCACAATAACGGAACAGGATGCAAAAATGGTTACTTTCCACACTAATCATGGCGATATCGTAATCAAAACCTTTGATGACAAAGCGCCTGAAACAGTTAAAAACTTCCTGGACTACTGCCGCGAAGGTTTCTACAACAACACCATTTTCCACCGCGTGATCAACGGCTTTATGATCCAGGGCGGCGGTTTCGAACCTGGCATGAACCAGAAAGCGACCAAAGAAGCGATCAAAAACGAAGCCAACAACGGCCTGAAAAACACCCGTGGTACCCTGGCGATGGCCCGTACTCAGGCGCCTCACTCAGCGACCGCGCAGTTCTTCATCAACGTGGCTGACAACGACTTCCTTAACTTCTCCGGCGAAAGCCTGCAGGGTTGGGGCTACTGCGTATTCGCAGAAGTGGTTGAAGGTATGGACGTGGTCGACAAGATCAAAGCCGTCTCTACCGGCCGCAGCGGCATGCATCAGGACGTTCCTAAAGAAGACGTTGTGATTACAAGCGTGACCGTCAGCGAGTAATTCGTGGCGACACTCTTTATTGCGGATCTGCATCTGCAAACAGAAGAACCGGCGATTACCGCCGGTTTTCTGCGTTTTTTACGCGGTGAAGCGAAAAGCGCCGACGCGCTGTACATCCTCGGCGACCTCTTTGAAGCCTGGATTGGCGACGACGACCCTAACCCGCTGCACCGCGAAATGGCCTCCGCTATAAAGGCGCTGGTTGAGTCCGGCGTTCCCTGCTACTTCATTCACGGCAACCGCGATTTCCTGATCGGCAAGCGCTACGCCCGCGAAAGCGGCATGACGCTGCTGCCGGAAGAGCAGGTGCTCGACCTCTATGGCCGCAAGGTCCTGATCGTGCACGGCGACACGCTCTGCACTGACGATACCGGCTACCAGGCGTTTCGCGCCAAGGTCCACACCCCGTGGATCCAGAAGGTGTTCCTTGCCCTGCCGCTGTTTATTCGCAACCGTATCGCCGCCAGAATGCGTGCGGGCAGTAAAGCCGCCAACAGCAGCAAATCCATGACCATCATGGACGTGAACCCGCAGGCCGTGGTGGACGTCATGGAAAAGCACCGCGTTCAGTGGCTGATCCACGGCCATACCCATCGTCCTGACGTACATACCCTTATCGCCAACGGCCAGCCCGCACACCGTGTGGTATTAGGCGCGTGGCACAGCGAAGGTTCGATGGTGAAAGTCACGCCCGGCGGCGTCGAACTTATCGCTTTTCCGTTCTGATTATCCGCGCGATTTTGCGGCGTCTTTAACCGCGCAACCGTTTTCCTTGCCGATATTCCATGCTATTCTCTGTGCCCTCGAAAGCAGTGTGTTTCGCACCACAGGAGTTTTAAGACGCATGTCTTCCCGCAATAATCCGGCGCGTGTCGCCATCGTGATGGGGTCCAAAAGCGACTGGGCCACCATGCAGTTCGCCGCCGAAATCTTTGAAATCCTGAATGTTCCGCACCACGTAGAAGTGGTCTCCGCGCACCGTACCCCGGACAAACTGTTCAGCTTCGCCGAAAGCGCCGAAGAGAACGGCTATGAGGTGATCGTTGCCGGTGCGGGCGGCGCAGCACATCTGCCCGGCATGATTGCCGCGAAAACCCTGGTGCCGGTTCTCGGCGTCCCGGTACAAAGCGCCGCGTTAAGCGGTGTGGATAGCCTCTATTCTATCGTCCAGATGCCGCGCGGTATTCCCGTCGGCACGCTGGCGATTGGTAAAGCGGGTGCGGCAAACGCAGCCCTGCTGGCGGCGCAGATTCTGGCGACGCACGATAAAGACTTACGCCAGCGTCTGGCGGACTGGCGTAAAGCCCAGACCGACGAGGTGCTGGACAACCCGGACCCGCGGGGTGCGGCATGAAGCAGGTTTGCGTCCTCGGTAACGGCCAGCTAGGCCGCATGCTGCGTCAGGCCGGCGAGCCGCTGGGTATTGCCGTCTGGCCCGTCGGGCTGGACGCCGAGCCGGAAGCGGTACCGTTCCACCAGAGCGTGATCACCGCCGAGATCGAACGCTGGCCGGAAACCGCCCTGACGCGCGAGCTGGCGCGTCATAACGCCTTTGTTAACCGCGACGTGTTCCCGATTATTGCCGACCGTCTGACGCAGAAGCAGCTGTTCGACAAGCTCGGCCTGCCGACCGCGCCGTGGCAGCTCCTGGCCGACAAGCGCGAGTGGAACGACGTCTTCGCCATGCTGGGCGAGCTGGCAATCGTGAAGCGCCGCGTGGGCGGTTACGACGGCCGCGGCCAGTGGCGTCTGCGCGCGAACGAGACTGCCGAACTGCCGGACGACTGCTACGGCGAGTGCATCGTTGAGCAGGGCATTAACTTTAGCGGCGAAGTGTCGCTGGTTGGCGCGCGCGGGCACGACGGGCACACCGTCTTTTATCCGCTGACGCATAACCTGCATCAGGACGGCATTCTGCGCACCAGCGTCGCCTTCCCGCACGCCAACGCTGACCAGCAGGCGCAGGCGGAAGATATGCTCTCGGCCATCATGCACGAACTGGGCTACGTGGGCGTGATGGCGATGGAGTGTTTCGTTACGCCGTCCGGCCTGCTGATTAACGAGCTGGCGCCGCGCGTGCACAACAGCGGCCACTGGACGCAAAACGGCGCGTCCATCAGCCAGTTCGAACTGCATCTGCGCGCCATTACGGACCTGCCGCTGCCGCAGCCGGTGGTGAACAGCCCGTCGGTGATGATCAACCTGATCGGGACCGATCTGAACTACGACTGGCTGAAGCTGCCGCTGGTGCATCTGCACTGGTATGACAAAGAGGTGCGCGAGGGTCGTAAGGTCGGCCACCTGAACCTGAACGACAGCGACACGGGCCGCCTGAGCGCCACGCTGGAAGCGATGGTCCCGCTCCTGCCGCCGGAATACGCGAGCGGCATCGTCTGGGCACAGTCAAAGCTTAAGTAAGACATCTGCGCCGGGGAGTTGACCTTCCCCTTCCCCGGCGTACAATCCCCGCCCATTGCTGCTGAGTTTTCTTCTGGAATAACCATGAACGATGGAACGGACTATCGCGCGATCCTCGCGTCTGATACCCCTTTAATCGACGTTCGCGCGCCGATCGAATTTGCCCAGGGCGCGATGCCCGCCGCCCTTAACCTGCCGTTGATGAACGACGACGAACGCGCCGCCGTCGGCACCTGCTACAAACGTCAGGGCCCCGAGGCCGCGCTGGCGCTCGGCCACCGCCTGGTGAGCGGCGAGACGCGCGAGGCGCGCATCAACGCCTGGCGCGAAGCCAGCCAGGCCCATCCTGAGGGCTTTCTCTACTGCGCGCGCGGCGGTCAGCGCTCGCACATCTCGCAGGCCTGGCTAAAAGCGGCGGGTGTCGACTACCCGCTCATCCGCGGCGGCTATAAGGCCCTGCGCCAGACGGCGATTCAGGTGACGATTGAGCAGTCGCAAAAGCCGATGGTGCTTATCGGCGGCTGTACCGGAAACGGGAAAACCCTGCTGGTCAAGCAGCACGCGCAGGGTATCGATCTGGAAGGGCTGGCGCACCACCGCGGTTCGTCGTTTGGCCGCACGCTCACGCCGCAGCTCTCCCAGGCCAGCTTTGAAAATTACCTTGCGGTCGAGCTGTTGAAGAAAGATGCCGCGCGCTGGGTGCTGGAGGACGAGGGCCGGATGATTGGATCCAACCACCTGCCGGAGTGCCTGCGCGACCGCATGGTTGAAGCCCCTATCGTTGTGGTCGAGGACCCGTTTGACGTCCGTCTTGAGCGCCTGCGCGAAGAGTACTTCGACCATATGTGGGCAGATTTTTCTGCGGCCTACGGTGAAGAAGCAGGCTGGAAAGAGTACAGCGCATACCTGCACCACGGCCTGTTCGCCATCCGCCGCCGTCTGGGGTTGCAGCGGTACGCTGAGTTCACCGCGCTGTTAGATTCCGCGCTGCTGGAACAGCAACGTACTGGCAGCACTGACGCGCACTTCAGCTGGCTTGTGCCGCTGTTAAAGGACTATTACGACCCGATGTACGGCTATCAGCTGGAGAAAAAGGCGGAGAAGATTGTGTATCGCGGGACGTACGAAGAGATTGCTGAGTGGCTTGATCGCTGAAAAATAAAGCCGGGTGGCGGCTACGCCTTACCCGGCCTACATGTTCTCCCCGTCTGTTCCCTCTCCCTTTCAGGGAGAGGGTTAGGGTGAGGGTCAGAAGTCGTAACGCAGACGCACCAGGTTCATGTCGCCCAGGTTGTCGGTGCTGGAGGTGAACACGTGTTCGTAATCCACGCGGAAACCGTAATCCAGCTGGAAGCTGATCCCCACGCCGTTATCAATGCGCTGGTAGTTACGGCCATTTACGTACTGAATACGGTCACCCATGAAGTAAGGCTGGATGGATTTCACCGCGTACTGACCGATTGGGAATTTGTACCCTGCGAAGTACTCAATACCCCACGCGTCGCCCGCGAAGTAGTCGTTAACAGACACTTTTTTGGTGGTCAGGAAGTTCTGGTACCAGCCGCCGCCTGCGGAGAAGGTCCAGTTGTCCGGCGTCCAGCTCAGCGCGGTACCGAGGATGTTCTGGTCGTAGGTTTTGCTGTCGCCGTTGTCCGGGTTACGCATGTCGGCGCGGGTGTAGTTCCACGCGGCGCCCCAGGTCAGATCGGCGGTCAGGTGGTAGTCCAGACCCAGCGAGCCGCCGCCTTTACGCTTGTAGCGCAGGCCGTTGCCCGGCAGGTATTCGCTGTCTTCAAACAGGTAGGATGCATAGATGTCGGCATCGCCCACGGTTTTCTTGTATTTCAGCATCTGGCGTGAACGGTAAGAACCGTCGTAGTCGCCGTTGATCCCGTTGCCCGGTGCCTGGCCGATCATGTCGTAGTCCCAGATATCGGTTTTCGCGCCCACCACATCATAGTACACGCTGTTCTGTTGACCGAAGGTCAGCGTACCCCAGGTGTCGCTCTTCAGGCCGGTGTAGAGCATACGACGCGTGGTGTCGTGTGCGCCGTCGGCGTAGTGGTTATCCCAGTTAAACTGCGCGGGAATGTTCACGCCCAGCTCGTAGTAGCTTACCCAGCTGATGTCATCAAACAGGTAGTAGTCTGCTGCGAAACGGAAGCGGGTACCGCCGTCAAAGCCGTTACGCTTGTAGCTGTTTTTACCGTCGTCGCCGGTCATGTTCTGGAACTGAGGACGAATACTGCCGCCAACGGTGAAGTTCAGGCGGCTCAGCGGGTTACCCGCCTGCGGATCCTGCTTAAGAACGGTGATTTCCGCCTGAGAAGCGAAGGTCGTTAATGCCACTGCCGCGCCGATCGTTGCCGCCAGCGCTGATTTTTTTATAGTCATTATTTTTCCTTAATAGACACGCTGCTAAATATTTAGCGCGTGAATATTAACTGGAAATAATCGGGCTGTGTGGACGGGTTTTTAATGTTTTGTGCTACTAAATGAGTGGGTATTATCACTTTGTGCTATTTAAACATGACGCACCGGCACGTATATCCGGTGCGTCATTATCACTACATCGAATCAATTCACAAACTCACGGAACAGGGCTTTGCCCTTCAGCAGCCGCGTACCGAGCCAGCCGCCGCAGAGAGAAAGCAGCCCCGCGCCGCACAGAGGCAGGATCAGCCACAGACGCCAGTCAGGCTCCCACGGGAAGTCGAAGACCTTTGTCTGCAGCACCGCCAGCGCCGTCTCGGCGCCAATGGCCGCCACTAAACCCGCCACCAGCCCCAGCAGGGCAAACTCGCTCCAGAGCGTCATTCGCAGCAGCCGCTTTCCGGCCCCCAGCGTGCGGTAAACCACCAGCTCCTGATGGCGCTGGCGCATGCCTACCTGCACCTGGGCCAGCAGCAACAGCACGCCGCAGATCGTCACCAGCACCACCATCACCTCCAGCGCCCGGCTCACCTGCTCCAGCACCTGCCCCACCTGCTTCAGGATCGCGCCGATATCCAGCAGGCTGACCGTTGGGAATTCCCGGTTAAGCTGGGTCAGCATGCCGTTGCCGTTTTCCCAGCGAAAGCTGGTCAGCCAGCTCTGGGGCTGTCCGTCCAGCGCCCCCGGCGGGAAGATAAAGAAGAAGTTGGGCCGCAGGCTTTCCCAGTCGACTTTACGCAGGCTGGTGACTTTGGCGGTAAAATCCTGAGTATCGCCGGTGAAGGTGACGCTGTCTCCCAGCTTCACGTTCAGGCGCGTCGCCAGCCCCTCTTCCATCGACACTTCCCCCGCTTTCGGCGGCCAGGTGCCGGCAACGATAGGGTTGTGGTCTGGACGTTTCTCCTGCCAGGTCAGGTTCAGCTCGCGGTTCAGCGACTCGTCCTTGTTCCCCTCCGTTGGCTGACCGTCGATCTGCGTCAGACGCGCGCGAACGATGGGATAGAACGACTCGGGAATAATGTGATGCTCCGACAGGAAACCCTTCAGCGGCGCAACCTGCTCAGGCGCGATGTTGATCAGGAAATAGTTCGGGCTTTCCGGGGGAAGCTGCTGCTGCCAGCGGTCGAGCAGATCGCCGCGCAGCACCAGCAGCAGCGCCAGCAGCATAAACGACAGCGAAAAGGCCGACAGCTGGCTGAGCGTTGACCACGGCTGATGCAGCAGGCGGTTGACCGCCAGGCGCACGGGCAGGGATTTCACGGTCAGGCGTTTCAGGACGTTGAGCAGTATCCAGCCCAGCACACCGCACAGCAGCGCCAGCACAACCGCCCCGGCCAGCACCGCCCACAGCAGCGTGCTGCCCCCCATCAGCCAGGCCAGCAGCCCAACCGCCACCGCGATAATCACCGGCAGGTAGAACTTCAGCGGCCAGACGTTCGCCACCACGTCGTTGCGAAGCACGCGCAGCGGCTGCGTCGCAAGCAGCAGGCGGTAAGGCCGTAGCCCCACCAGCAGCGAAATCACCGCCATCGCGCCCATCGCCCACAGCCACGGCCAGAGGCTGGCGGGCGGCAACGCGGCCGGAAGCACCGGTTTAAGCATCACCATCAGCAGTTTTTCAAACAGCAGCCCCATTATTCCGCCGGTCAGCGCCGACAGGGCCAGCAGCATCAGCCACTGGCCAACAATCAGCTTGCGCAGCTGCGCCCTGCCCGCCCCCAGGGTTTTGAGGATCGCCACCAGGTCGTAACGGCTGCGGCAGTAGTGCCCCATCGCCACGGCCACCGCCGCCACCGCCAGCAGCAGGGTCAATAGCGCAGACAGCAGCAGGAACTGCTGAGAACGCTCAAGTGATTTACCGAGCGCCCCTTCGTCCTGCTCCATCCCGTACCAGCGGTGCTCGGGTTTTAGCTGCGGCAGCAGCCATTTCTCATACGCGTCCAGCTGGGCAGGCGTGCCGCCAAACTTATAGCGCCAGGTGACGCGGCTGCCCGGCTGCACGGCATGGGTTGCCGGGACGTCCGCCGTGTTCATCAGCAGGCGCGGCGCGAGCTGGAATGGGTTAAACCCGGAGTCAGGCTCCTGCACCACCTCCCCGGCGATTTTCAGCGTGGCATCGCCGACGTCAATGCTGTCACCGGGCTTCAGGTTCAGAAGCGCCATCAGACGCGATGCCAGCAGCACCGTGCCGGGCGCGGGTTTTAGCCCCGACGGGCTGGTTTGCAGTTCGCCGTACATCGGGTAGACGTCATCCACGGCCTTGACGCTCGCCAGCTGCGGCGTGTCGCCCGCAAACGTCATGGTCTGGAAGGTAATCTGCTCGCCTACCTTCAGCCCTTCTTTGCGCGCTTCTTCAATCCAGCCCGGCGGCACGGAACGGGAGCTTTGCAGCGTCCGATCCCCGGCCATAAACTCCCGGCTCTGCTGGCTGAGCCCTTTTTCCATGCGGTCGCTGACGCTGCCGAGCGCCAGCACGCAGGCCACCGCCAGGCTTAGCGCCAGCCAGACAATCAGCAGTGAGGGGGAGCGCCACTCGCGCCAGAACCAGCGGGTAATCATGCCTCCTCCTGAAGCGTACCGTTGACCAGCCGCAGGCGACGGTCGCAGCGTGCGGCCAGCTGCGGATCGTGGGTCACGAGGATAAGCGTAGTGCCGTGCTCGCGGTTGAGCGAAAACAGCAGGTCGGCAATCCGGTCTCCGGTTTTACGGTCAAGGTTGCCGGTGGGCTCATCGGCAAACAGCACTTCCGGGCGGCCGTTAAACGCCCGCGCCAGCGCCACGCGCTGCTGCTCGCCGCCGGAGAGCTGGGCGGGAAGATGGTCAAGACGTTTACCCAGGCCGAGCTGTTCCAGCAGCGCCTTCGCGTGAGCGCGGCTTTCACGGCTGCTTTCACCGCGCAGCAGCGCCGGGAGTTCGACGTTTTCCAGCGCGTTCAGGGTCGGGATCAGCATAAAGGACTGAAAGACAAAACCAACGTGACGCGCGCGCAGCGCGGCCCGCGCCTCTTCATCAAGCTGGTGCAGCGGCTGCCCGACAAGGTGGACCTCGCCGCTGCTGCCGTCGTCGAGGCCGGCCAGAATCGCCAGCAGCGTGGACTTACCGGAACCGGATTCGCCAATCAGCGCGATGGTTTCAGCGCGTTTGACAACGAGTTCAACTCCGGTAAGGATGGAAAGCTCGTGTTCCCCCTGACCGACGGACTTCTTAAGATGATGAACTTCAACACTGTTTTCCGCTGGCATTTGCCCTTCCTGTTTTTGATTCTGATGACTTTCCGCGCGGCGGCAGCGGACACGTTACTGGTTCTGGGCGATAGCCTGAGCGCGGGCTATCGCATGGCGGCCAGCGCGGCCTGGCCCGCCCTGCTCAACGACAAATGGCAGAGCAAAACGACGGTAGTCAACGGCAGCATCAGCGGCGATACCTCGCAGCAGGGCCTGTCGCGCCTGCCTGCACTGCTCAAACAGCACCAGCCGCGCTGGGTGCTGGTGGAGCTTGGCGGCAACGATGGATTGCGCGGTTTCCAGCCTCAGCAGACGGAACAGACGCTGCGCACCATTTTGCAGGACATCAAGGCGGCAAACGCCCAGCCGCTGCTGATGCAAATTCGCCTGCCCGCTAACTACGGTCGTCGGTATAATGAAGCCTTTAGCGCGATCTACCCTAAGCTTGCCAAAGAGTTTGATATTCCGCTGCTGCCATTTTTCATGGAGGAGGTCTATCTCAAACCCCAGTGGATGCAAGACGACGGGATCCACCCCAACCGCGATGCGCAGCCGTTTATTGCCGACTGGATGGCAACGCGGCTGGCTCCTTTAGTTAAACATGACTCCTGATTAAGCGGAGATCCTGACAGGTAAAGTTATGCAAAAATCGGTCTTAATTACAGGATGTTCCAGCGGAATCGGCCTGGAAAGCGCGCTCGAACTGAAGCGCCAGGGGTTTCGGGTGCTGGCGGCCTGCCGCAAACCCGACGATGTCGAACGCATGAACGGGCTGGGCTTTACCGGCGTGCTGCTGGATATGGACTCGCCGGAAAGCGTTGAGCGTGCCGCTGATGAAGTGATTGCGCTGACCGACAATCGTCTGTACGGGCTCTTTAACAATGCCGGCTACGGCGTATATGGCCCGCTGGATACCCTCTCCCGCGACACGCTGGAGAAGCAGTTTTCGACCAACTTCTTCGGCGTCCATCAGCTCACCATGCGCCTGCTCCCCGCGATGCTGCCGCACGGTGAAGGGCGCATCGTGATGACGTCGTCGGTGATGGGGCTGATTTCCACCCCGGGCCGCGGCGCCTACGCCGCCAGCAAATATGCGCTGGAGGCCTGGTCCGACGCCCTGCGCATGGAGCTACGCCACAGCGGCATTAAGGTCAGCCTGATTGAACCCGGCCCGATCCGCACCCGCTTTACCGAAAACGTGAACCAGACGCAGGCGGATAAACCGGTCGAGAACCCCGGCATCGCCGCACGCTTTACCCTCGGGCCCGAGGCGGTGGTGGCCAAAGTGCGCCATGCTTTTGAGAATGAACATCCCAAAATGCGCTATCCGGTGACGCTGGTCACCCACGCCGTAGGCTGGTTAAAACGCCTGCTGCCGGGCCGGATGATGGACAAAATTTTACACGGCTGAGTTGAAGCGGCGACGCGCATCCCCATGTAAAGAACAAACCGACAAAAGAGAAAGCCGCATGTCCGTACAGAATATCGTCAATATCACTGAAGCAAACCTGCAACAGACCCTTGAACAGTCGATGACCAAACCGGTCCTGTTCTACTTCTGGTCTGAACGCAGCCAGCACTGTCTGCAGCTGACGCCGGTGCTGGAAAGCCTTGCCGCCCAGTACAACGGTCAGTTCATTCTTGCGAAACTCGACTGCGACGCCGAGCCGATGGTGGCGTCTCAGTTTGGTCTGCGCGCCATTCCAACCGTCTATCTGTTCCAGAACGGTCAGCCTGTTGACGGCTTCCAGGGGCCGCAGCCGGAAGAGGCTATCCGCGCCCTGCTGGATAAAGTGCTGCCGCGCGAAGAGGAGCTGAAGGCGCAGGAAGGCATGGCGCTGATGCAGGAAGGCAAATACGACGAGGCGCTGCCGCTGCTGAAAGAGGCGTGGCAGCTGTCGAATCAGAACAGCCAGATTGGCCTGCTGCTGGCGGAAACGCAGATCGCCCTGCACCGTTCAGAGGACGCGGAAGCCGTACTCAAGACCGTTCCGCTGCAGGATCAGGACACCCGCTATCAGGGGCTGGTTGCCCAGATTGAGCTGCTGAAGCAGGCGGCGGACACCCCGGAAATTCAGCAGCTGCAGCAGCAGGTTGCCGACAACCCGGCGGACGCCGCGCTGGCAAGCCAGCTGGCGCTGCAGCTGCACCAGGTGGGGCGTAACGAAGAGGCGCTCGAGCTGCTGTTCAGCCATCTGCAAAAAGACCTGGCTGCCGCAGACGGTCAGGCGCGCAAGATGTTCCAGGAGATCCTGGCCGCGCTGGGCACCGGCGACGCGCTGGCGTCGAAGTATCGCCGTCAGCTTTACGCGCTGCTGTACTGACAAAAAAATGCCCGGTGGCGCTGACGCTTACCGGGCCGACAAAACAGGCTTAACCCGTTTTCTTTAACTGCGTCACCACCAGCTGGTGGCGCGCGTTGTAGAACTTCCTGTAGGTCAGGTAGCAGGCAATGATGGTGGAGAGGCTTGCCGTAGAAAGCAGCATAAACGTCACCATGATCTGATACTTAATCGCTTTTACCGGGTCGATACCGGCAAAAATCAGCCCCGACATCATGCCCGGCAGGCTCACCAGCCCCACCGTTTTGGCGGAATCGACCGTCGGGATCAGCGATGAGCGAATGCTCTCACGGATCAGCCGCGCGGAAGCCACTTTCGGGGTCGCCCCCAGGCTTAATTTCTCCTGAAGCTGCTGCTGTTCGCTGCTGAAGCGCTGCCCGAGGTTGTTATAGCACAGCCCCACGGCCACCATGGCGTTGCCCGCAATCATCCCGGAGATAGGGATAACCTGCATCGGCGTAAACGCAATCGAGCCGGAGAACACCAGCACCGCCAGCGTGAGCGCCGTCCCGGTGGTAATGGCGATTAACGACGAGATAAACGCCTTATCAATGTATTTACTGCGTTTTTGCGCGTTCCACGCCGCGTTAAAGCAGATAAAGAGCACCATCAGCAGCGTCAGCACCGCGTGGTTGACGTTGAAAATATACTTCAGCACATAGCCGACGATGATGAGCTGAATCACCGCCCGGCAGATGCTCCACACGATATCTTTTTCCAGCCCCAGCTTTTCCCGATAGCTGACCACAATCGCAATCAGCACCAGCACCATCGAAAACGCCAGGGATTCGTTCGTAATGTTATGCTCGCCCACGGTTGGCCTCCTGCATTTTTCCGCCGTGCGGCTGGAGCGTAATTACGTCATCCGCATGGGTAATTTCGTTTGCGTCATGCGTTACCCAAAGCACGGCAATATTCTGCTCCCGGGCGTAGCGATGGATAATCTCGTTGACGTTGCGCTTGTTGGCGTCATCGAGCGCGCTGGTTATTTCGTCCAGCAATAACACCTTCGGCAAAAACTGCAGGTTGCGGATCAGCGACACCCGCTGCTTTTCGCCGCCCGACAGTTCGGAAACGGACTTTGTCAGGGTGTCCGGCGGCAGATTAAAGCGCGCCAGATCGGCAGAAAACCGTTCAGGATCGGGCGTCTTGTGCCGGATTTGCCACGGGAAAATCAGGTTGTCATACACCGTGCTGTCGAACAGGCTCGGCGTTTGCACCGAGTAAGAGACCTGCTGGCGGTAGGCCTCGGGTGAGAGCGTTGAAATATCCTTCCCTTCAAAGACGATTTTTCCCGACGTTGGCGTGAGCAGCGACGCAATAATTTTAAGCAGCGTACTTTTCCCGCAGCCCGAAGGGCCGGTAATCAGTCGGAACTCGCCCGGCAAGAGGCTAAAGCTGACGTTGTTCAAAATGGTGGTGCCGCCTGTGCGGTAGCCCACGTCCTCGAGGGTTAACACCGCGCTGTTATCCTTCATGTTTCTTTCTGCCTTCATCCCAATATTTAGCAGTAGTTTACGGCGAGGAGTGATAGTAAAGCGACTTTCCTCGTATACTGAGGATCAACAAAAAGTGATTTTATTTCTGTCACAGCATGCAAAACAGGAGGTTTTTATGCTCATCGTGGTTCCGGTCCTGATCTTCGTTGCGCTGGTTATCGTCGGCGCAGGCGTCAAAATTGTCCCGCAGGGTTATCAGTGGACCGTTGAGCGCTTCGGTCGCTACACCAACACGCTCCAGCCAGGGTTAAGCCTGATTGTTCCGTTCATGGACCGCATTGGTCGCAAGATCAACATGATGGAGCAGGTGCTGGACATTCCTTCCCAGGAGGTGATCTCCAAGGATAACGCCAACGTCACCATCGACGCGGTCTGCTTTATTCAGGTAATTGATGCGCCGAAAGCGGCCTATGAGGTCAGCAACCTGGAGCTGGCGATCGTCAACCTGACGATGACCAACATCCGTACCGTGCTCGGCTCGATGGAGCTGGACGAGATGCTTTCCCAGCGCGACAGCATCAACACCCGCCTGCTGCACATTGTTGACGAGGCCACCAACCCGTGGGGGATCAAAGTCACCCGTATTGAGATCCGCGACGTGCGCCCGCCGGCGGAGCTGATCGCCTCCATGAACGCCCAGATGAAGGCCGAGCGAACCAAGCGCGCCTATATTCTGGAGGCCGAGGGGGTGCGTCAGGCGGAGATCCTCAAAGCCGAAGGGGAAAAACAGTCGCAGATCCTCAAAGCGGAAGGCGATCGTCAGTCCGCCTTCCTGCAGGCAGAAGCGCGCGAACGTTCCGCAGAGGCGGAAGCCCGCGCCACCCAGATGGTGTCTGAAGCCATTGCCGCCGGTGATATTCAGGCCGTGAACTACTTCGTCGCGCAAAAATATACCGACGCGCTGAAAGAGATCGGCTCCGCGAACAACAGCAAAGTGGTAATGATGCCGCTGGATGCCAGCAGCCTGATGGGCTCTATCGCAGGTATTGCCGAACTGATTAAAGACAGCGGAAACGAGCGTAAAAAATGATTGAGCTGATTGTTGCACATCCCCATGCCTTCTGGCTAAGCCTCGGTGGCTTACTGCTGGCGGCGGAGATGCTGGGCGGCAACGGCTACCTGCTCTGGAGCGGTATCGCCGCCGTCATTACGGGTCTTCTGGTCTGGATCCTTCCCCTGGACTGGGCGTGGCAGGGCGCGCTGTTTGCCGCGCTGACGCTGGTGGCCGCGTGGCTGTGGTGGCGCTGGCTTAACCGACGGGTTAACGAGCAGAAACCCGTCGACGCGCATCTCAACCAGCGCGGGCAGCAGATTGTCGGCAAGCGTTTTACGCTCGACAGCGCGCTGGTGAACGGGCGCGGGCATATGCGCGTGGGCGACAGCTCGTGGCCGGTGGTGGCCGACGACGACCTCAGCGCCGGCACGCGGGTTGAGGTCATTGCGGTGGAAGGCATTACCCTGCGGGTGAAAGCCTGCTAGGCGGGGGTTTTGCGGTGGCAGCAGCCGGCGAGATTGTCGATAATCGGGCAGTCGGCGCCGTCATCCCCCGGACAGGACTCCGCAAGCTGCAGCAGCTGTTCGCGCATCGCCTGCAGCTCGGTGATGTGGCGTTCAATCTCGGCCACCTTTTCCAGCGTGCGTTTTTTTACGTCGGCGCTGTGGCGCTTTGGATCGTTAAACAGGTTAACCAGCTCGCCGCACTCTTCCAGATTAAACCCGACCTGCCTGGCCTGGCGCAGCAGCGTCAGCTCATCAATGTGCAGTTTCGTATAGCTGCGGTAGCCGTTTTCGCTGCGCAGCGGCGGCGTTACCAGCCCCTTCTCTTCATAAAAGCGGATCGCCTTGCTGGTTAAGCCGGTTTTTTTTGCCACGTCACTGATATTCACAATTCCCCCTTGACCTTCCCCTTGATGGAAGGTTTAACCTTTATAACAGTTAGCGAAAAGCGTTACTCCGGTCAACTACTGACCAGTCCATTATACGGGAGTTTTGTTATGTCTCACACTATTGACCTGACGCTGGACGGCCTCTCCTGCGGCCACTGCGTCAAACGCGTTAAAGAAAGCCTGGAACAGCGTCCTGACGTCGAAAGCGCTGAGGTGACGATCGACCATGCCGCCGTGACCGGCAGCGCCAGCGCGGATGCGCTGATCGATACCATTAAACAAGCGGGTTATGGGGCGGAGTTAAGCCACCCAAAGGCTAAACCGCTGGCAGAGTCATCGTCCCCGTCGGAAGCACTGACAGCGGCCACTCCTGAGCTTCCGGCAGCGGATGATATTGATGACAGCCAACAGCTGCTGATCAACGGCATGAGCTGCGCCAGCTGCGTCTCCCGGGTACAAAACGCCTTGCAGGCCGTACCGGGCGTCGCGCAGGCACGGGTAAACCTCGCGGAGCGCACTGCGCTGGTGATGGGTAGCGCCTCCGCCGCAGAATTAGTCCAGGCCGTTGAGAAAGCGGGCTACGGCGCGGAGGCCATCGAAGACGATGCCGAACGCCGCGAGCGCCAGCAGGAAACGGCTATCGCCACCATGAAGCGCTTCCGCTGGCAGGCGATTGTCGCCCTGCTGGTGGGGATTCCGGTGATGGTGTGGGGCATGCTCGGCGACAACATGATGGTCACCGACGACAACCGCACGCTGTGGCTGGTGATTGGCCTGATTACCCTCGCGGTCATGGTGTTTGCAGGCGGGCACTTCTATACCAGCGCCTGGAAGAGCCTGAAAAACCGCACCGCGACGATGGATACCCTTGTCGCCCTCGGCACCGGCGCGGCGTGGCTCTATTCGATGAGCGTCAACGTCTGGCCCCAGTGGTTCCCGATGGAGGCGCGCCATCTCTATTATGAAGCGAGCGCGATGATTATCGGCCTGATAAACCTGGGCCATATGCTGGAAGCCCGCGCCCGCCAGCGCTCCTCGAAAGCGCTGGAACGCCTGCTCGATTTAACCCCGCCGACGGCCCGCGTGGTCACGGACGAGGGGGAAAAAAGCGTCCCGCTGGCGGAGGTGCAGCCCGGCATGACGCTGCGCCTGACCACCGGCGACCGCGTGCCCGTTGACGGCAAAATAACCCAGGGCGACGCCTGGCTGGATGAAGCGATGCTGACCGGTGAGCCTATCCCCCAGCAGAAATCAAACGGCGATGCCGTCCATGCCGGTACGGTGGTACAGGACGGCAGCGTGCTGTTTACCGCCAGCGCCGTCGGCAGCCACACGACGCTGTCGCGTATTATCCGCATGGTGCGCCAGGCGCAGAGCAGCAAGCCGGAGATTGGCCAGCTTGCTGACCGGATCTCGGCCATCTTTGTGCCGGTTGTGGTCGGCATTGCCCTGCTGAGCGCGGCGATCTGGTATGTCTTCGGCCCCGCGCCGCAGATTGTTTACACCCTGGTGATCGCCACCACGGTATTGATCATCGCCTGTCCCTGCGCTCTTGGCCTGGCGACCCCGATGTCAATTATCTCCGGCGTTGGCCGCGCGGCTGAATTTGGCGTGCTGGTGCGGGACGCGGACGCGCTGCAGCGGGCCAGCACCCTGGATACGCTGGTGTTTGATAAAACCGGCACGCTGACCGAAGGCAAACCGCAGGTGGTCGCCGTCCACACCGTGGACATTGCGGAAGCGGACGCGCTGCGCCTCGCCGCCGCGCTGGAGCAAGGCTCCAGCCATCCGCTGGCGCGCGCCATCCTCGATAAAGCCAATGCGTCTGCCCTGCCGCAGGTGAGCCATTTCCGTACCCTGCGCGGGCTTGGCGTCAGCGGTGAAGCCGAAGGCCACGCGCTGCTGCTGGGCAACCAGGCATTGCTCAATGAAAGCGGCATTGATACCACCGCGCTGGAGAGCGAGCTGAAGGCGCAGGCGTCTCAGGGGGCCACCCCGGTTCTGCTGGCGGTGGATGGCAAAGCCGCCGCGCTGCTGGCCGTGCGCGATCCGCTTCGCCAGCACAGCGTGGACGCCCTGCAGCGCCTGCACCGTGCGGGCTATCGCCTGGTGATGCTGACCGGGGATAACCCGACGACGGCTAACGCCATCGCGAAAGAAGCCGGTATTGATGAGGTCATTGCGGGCGTCCTGCCGGACGGTAAGGCGGACGCCGTCAAGAAACTGCAAAGTCAGGGACGTCAGGTAGCGATGGTCGGCGACGGCATCAACGATGCCCCGGCGCTGGCCCAGGCGGACGTGGGGATTGCGATGGGGGGCGGGAGCGATGTCGCCATCGAAACCGCGGCCATTACCCTGATGCGCCACAGCCTGATGGGCGTCGCCGACGCGCTGGCCATTTCGAAAGCCACGCTGCGCAACATGAAGCAGAACCTGCTCGGGGCGTTTATCTATAACTCGCTCGGCATCCCGATTGCCGCCGGCATTTTGTGGCCGCTGACCGGCACGCTGCTTAACCCGGTGGTCGCGGGTGCGGCGATGGCGCTCTCCTCCATCACCGTGGTCAGCAACGCCAACCGGCTGCTGCGCTTTAAACCGAAGGATTGAACCTTGTACCCGTACGCGCTAGCATGAACTTTTCCGTTCATGGAGCGCGTATGGGCCTGTTTAATCGTATAAAAACCTCGTTTCGCGCCCTCTTTCCTCGCCGTTACGCCTGGCCCGGCCTGGATATCTCGCTCCCCGGCGGGCAACATCTGCACCTGGTCGGCAGCATTCATATGGGTACGCAGGATATGTCTCCCCTGCCCCCCGGCCTGATTAAACTGCTGAAACATGCCGACGCGCTGGTCGTTGAGGCGGACATTTCGGGGCATGAATCGCCGTTTGCAGGGCTCGAGAGCGACCTGCCGCTGGCGGAACGTCTGGACGAAGCCCATCTGGCGGAACTGACGCGCGTCGCCGAGGAAACCGGCGTCTCGCTCTCCATGATTGACGCCCTTCCGCTCTGGCAAATTGCCATGGTGCTGCAGGCCACGCAGGCGCAGCGTCTGGGCCTGCGCGGTGATTACGGCATTGATTACCAGCTGCTCAATCTGGCAAGGGCGCGCAGCCTGCCGATCATCGAGCTGGAAGGAACGGACAGCCAGATTGCGCTCCTGCGGCAGCTTCCCGACGACGGTCTGATGCTCCTGGATGACACCCTAACCCACTGGCACACCAACGCCCGCCTGCTGCAGACCATGATTGGCTGGTGGCTGGATGCGCCGCCTGAAGACGGTAAGCCGATCTTGCCGTCGACGTTCAGCGAATCGCTGTATGATGTGCTGATGAACGCGCGTAACAAAGCCTGGCGGGAGACGCTACACGCGTTACCTGCGGGGCGTTACGTGGTGGCGGTTGGGGCGCTACATTTGTATGGAGAAGGGAATTTGCCGTCGCTGCTGAAATAAAAAAGTGGCCAATATTTCTATTGGCCCGTCAAAGAGGAATTTCATCGTTTTTATTATGCCGAAGGAGACCTTCGGTTGAGCCGATTGTCGCTCAAAGTGACCATCACTGCCAATACTATTGCGCAAGATGGTGCTATTTTTTAGACAAACGTCAGGCGTATGCTGTTGGCATAATTGGTCTGTCGTAAGAAGGATAGCTATGACTCCCGCCGTTAAATTACTCGAAAAAAACAACATTTCCTTCCGGATCCACACATACGATCACGATCCGAATGAAACCAACTTTGGTGATGAAGTGGTGCGCAAGCTGGGGCTGAACGCGGACCAGGTTTATAAAACGCTGCTGGTCGCGGTAAACGGCGACATGAAACACCTCGCCGTGGCGGTCACGCCCGTCGCCGGACAGCTCGATCTCAAAAAAGTGGCGAAGGCGCTGGGGGCGAAGAAGGTAGATATGGCGGACCCGATGGTAGCGCAACGCACCACGGGCTACCTGGTGGGCGGGATCAGCCCGCTCGGGCAGAAAAAACGCCTGCCGACGCTGATCGATGCCCCTTCGCAGGAATTTGACACCATCTTTATATCCGGGGGCAAACGCGGGCTGGATATTGAGCTGGCCGCGGGCGATCTGGCAAAAATGCTGGACGCGAAGTTTGCGGATATTGCGCGCCGGGATTGAGAAAATTGCCCGGTGGCGGCTACGAGGTAAAAGCAAAACGGTAACAGGCGTTACCGTTTTTTGTGTTTGCGCCCTCTCCCGGTGGGAGAGGGTTGGGGTGAGGGCATCAGGCCGCACAACGCTACTGCCAGCTCACCTCACCTTTCGGCTCATACGCGTTCACGTCAATCGGCGAATTCTGCTCGATAAACTGCTTCAGCACTTCCGCGTCGATAAAGCCGGTATTCACGTAGCCCGGTTTGTTATCGATATGCGGATAGCCGTCGCCGCCGGTGGCGTTAAAGCTTAAGGTCGCCAGACGATAGGTTTTGGCCGGGTCGACCGGTTCGCCTTTGATCTTCAGGTCGTTAAGCTTGCCGTCTTTCGCCACAAAGCTGACGTTGGCAAACTGCGGATAGGCCCCGGAATCCGGCTTCATCTGCGCCACGGCGGTAAGGTACTCAACAACCTCCTTCCCGCTCATGTCGGCATAAACCACCACGTTACCGAACGGCTGCACCTTCAGAACGTCTTTATAGGTGATGTTTCCACCTTCGATGGAATCACGAATGCCGCCCCCGCTCATCACGCCAAAGTCCGCGCCGGTGCGCGCCATCTGCGCCGCCAGTACCAGGTGGCCCATGTTGGTCTGCACGAAGCGAACCTTACTGCGGTCCCCTTCCAGACGACCGTTCAGCGTGCCGATTTTCACGTCCAGCTGCGCCTTGCCTTTGTTCTGGAACGGCGTCAGGAGGGAGAGCATCTGCTGGTTTTCAGCGATCTCTGGCGTGTAAAGTACGCGCTCACTTTTCCCGTCCGGATAGGTCACTTTCTTCTTCAGGTTGACCGGAATGAGCTGATAGTGCACCAGCTTCATCTCGCCGTTACGGAACTCAAAGTCCGCCCGGCCCACGTATTTGCCCCACTCGTGCGCCTGCACAATCCAGATACCGTTCTGACGGTCCGGCGCGCACGGCGTGCCCGGCACGTAGTCCACCTGCTTTTTGTTTTCGGAAGCCATACACACCGGATCCTGTGAGTGACCGCCCACAATCATCGCCAGCGAGCCCGCAGGCAGGCTGCGCGCCATCTCCACGTCGCCCGGTGCGTTAGAGCCGTGCTCGCCGTTGTCGTAGTGCCCCATGTGCGTGGTGGCGATAATCACGTCCGGCTTTTCGTTTTGCTGCAGCTCCTGAATCACCAGCTTCGCTTCGTCTGCCGGCTTGCGGAATTCGATATCGGTGAAGAACTCAGGGTTGCCGATTTTTGCCGTATCGTCGGTGGTTAAGCCAATCACCGCGATCTTCAGATCCTGACGCTTAAACAGCGCCCAGGGTTTAAACAGCCGTTCGCCGGTGCTTTTCTGGTAAATGTTGGCGGAAAGGAACGGGAATTTGGCCCATTTTTCCTGCTGACGCAGCACCGTCAGCGGGTTATCGAACTCATGGTTACCCACGGCCATCGCGTCGTAGCCAATCAGGTTCATGCCGCGGAAATCCGGCTCGGCGTCCTGTAAATCAGATTCCGGTACGCCGGTGTTGATATCGCCACCTGAGAGCAACAGCACGCTGCCGCCCTGGGCCGCCACCTCTTTGCGAATGCCGTCCACCAGCGTTTTTTGCGCCGACAGGCCATATTCGCCGTACTCACTGCGCCAGAAATGACCGTGGTGATCGTTGGTGTGCAGAATGGTGATTTTATAGGTTTTGTCTTTTTCATACGCCTGCGCGGGCAGGCTTACCAGCCCCCACGCCGCGATGAGCGCCAGCGCGACGCCCCGCTTCATTAACTTCATCTTCTCTCTCCCTGACCCATAGACAAAGGCAGAAATTACAGTGACTCACAATAATAGACAAATAAGTTTTCATAATTGCGACTTTCTTCAAATGTCCGGGCCGGGTATGTTAGTCGGATAATAATTACGCCCTGCATCTCTAATAACAATAGACGTGGTACTTCTCTCTATGGCAATCAGTGAATCAACCCCGGCGTCGCCGCCAAAATCGCGCACCTCCTTTAAAGTATTAGGCGCAATCAGCCTTTCGCACCTGCTCAACGACATGATCCAGTCGTTGATTCTGGCTATTTATCCGCTGCTGCAGGCCGAGTTTTCGTTAACCTTCGTGCAGATCGGGACGATCACCCTGACCTTCCAGCTGGCTTCCTCGCTGCTGCAGCCGGTGGTGGGCTACTGGACGGATAAATACCCGATGCCGTGGTCATTGCCGATCGGCATGTGCTTTACCCTAAGCGGGCTGGTGCTGCTGGCCATGGCCGGGAGTTTTGAAGCCGTGCTGATTGCCGCCGCGCTGGTGGGCACCGGCTCGTCCGTCTTCCACCCTGAGTCCTCCCGCGTGGCGCGCATGGCCTCCGGTGGCCGTCACGGGCTGGCGCAGTCGCTTTTCCAGGTCGGCGGTAACTTCGGCAGTTCCCTCGGCCCGCTGCTGGCGGCGGTGATTATCGCCCCGTACGGCAAAGGCAACGTGGCGTGGTTTGTGCTGGCCGCGCTGCTGGCGATTATCGTGCTGGCGCAGATCAGCCGCTGGTATGCCGCGCAGCATCGGGTAAACAAAGGGAAACCTAAAGCGAAGGTTATCAATCCCCTCCCGCGCAATAAGGTTATCCTGGCCGTTTCGGTGCTGCTGGTGCTGATTTTCTCGAAATACTTCTATATGGCGAGCATCAGCAGCTATTACACCTTTTATCTGATGCAAAAATTCGGATTATCGGTGCAAAACGCGCAGTTCCACCTGTTTGCCTTCCTGTTCGCCGTCGCCGCCGGCACGGTCATTGGCGGGCCTGTGGGGGATAAGATTGGGCGTAAATACGTGATTTGGGGCTCTATCCTCGGCGTGGCGCCCTTTACCCTCATTTTGCCGTACGCCAGCCTCGAATGGACGGGAATTTTAACCGTGATTATTGGTTTCATCCTCGCCTCCGCGTTTTCCGCCATTCTGGTCTATGCCCAGGAGTTGCTGCCCGGCCGTATCGGTATGGTTTCCGGACTGTTTTTCGGTTTCGCCTTCGGCATGGGCGGGCTTGGTGCAGCGGTGCTGGGGATGGTTGCGGATCACACCAGCATCTTCCTGGTTTACAAAATCTGTGCTTTCCTGCCGCTTCTGGGGATGTTGACCATATTCCTGCCTGATAACCGTCACAAAGCGTGAATTACGGGTAGCCAAAGTAAAACTTTGGCTACCTGCCACCCTTATGCCATAAGGGTTTCCTCTCCATCCCTGACCTGAATTTATCAATATGCGCTTTTTTACGCGTATATTGCCGTTTTATTCAAACTTCAACAATTATTCATAAACATAAGGGCAAAAATTGTCATAAACTATTACCTGGTCTTTTGGTATTCACGCCAAAAATGGAACACTCACCGCGAAAGGAGACGGAATGCACCACGCCACACCGCTTATCACCACCATTGTTGGTGGACTTGTGCTCGCTTTTATCCTCGGCATGATTGCCAATAAACTGCGTATTTCTCCTCTTGTCGGCTATCTGCTGGCAGGTGTCCTGGCGGGACCGTTCACGCCAGGTTTCGTCGCGGATACCAAACTGGCCCCTGAGCTGGCGGAATTAGGCGTGATTCTGCTGATGTTTGGCGTCGGCCTGCATTTTTCCCTGAAGGATTTGATGGCGGTAAAGTCGATTGCCATACCGGGAGCGATCGCCCAGATAGGGGTGGCGACGCTGCTGGGAATGGCGCTTTCGGCGGTGCTGGGCTGGTCGTTAATGACCGGTATCGTATTTGGGCTGTGTCTCTCAACCGCCAGTACCGTGGTGCTGCTGCGCGCGCTTGAGGAGAGACAGCTGATTGACAGCCAGCGCGGGCAGATCGCGATTGGCTGGCTGATTGTTGAAGACCTGGTCATGGTGCTGACGCTGGTGCTGCTGCCCGCCGTCGCCGGGATGATAGAAAAAGACAACGTCGGCTTTGCCTCGCTGGCGCTGGATATGAGCATTACCATCGGTAAGGTGGTGGCGTTTATCGCCATCATGATGCTGGTAGGACGCCGTCTGGTGCCGTGGATCATGTCCCGCAGCGCGGCGACCGGCTCGCGCGAGCTGTTTACGCTTTCCGTTCTTGCGCTGGCGCTGGGTATCGCCTTCGGTGCCGTTGAGCTGTTTGACGTTTCCTTTGCCCTGGGCGCGTTTTTCGCCGGGATGGTACTGAACGAATCCGAGCTGAGCCACCGCGCGGCGCACGACACGCTGCCGCTGCGCGATGCGTTTGCCGTACTGTTCTTCGTCTCCGTCGGCATGCTGTTTGACCCAATGGTCCTGATTCATCAACCGCTGGCCGTGCTGGGCACGCTGGCGATCATCATCTTTGGTAAGTCGCTCGCCGCCTTCTTCCTGGTGCGAATGTTCGGCCACTCCCCGCGGACGGCGCTGACCATCGCCGCCAGCCTGGCGCAGATCGGTGAGTTTGCCTTTATTCTCGCCGGTCTGGGCATGGCCCTGAACCTGCTGCCCCAGGCCGGACAAAACCTGGTGCTGGCGGGGGCGATTCTGTCGATTATGCTGAACCCGGTCCTGTTTGCCCTGCTGGAAAAATACCTCGATAAAACCGAGACGCTGGAAGAACAGACGCTGGAAGAGGCCATCGAAGAGGAGAAGCAGATCCCGGTCGATATTTGCAATCACGCCCTGCTGGTGGGCTTTGGCCGCGTGGGAAGCCTGCTCGGCGAGAAGCTGATGGCGCAGGGGATTCCGCTGGTGGTGATAGAGACCTCACGCACGCGCGTCGACGAGCTGCGCGAGCGCGGTATCCGCGCGGTGCTGGGCAACGCGGCGAACGAAGAGATCATGAACCTGGCGCATCTGGACTGCGCCCGCTGGCTGCTGCTGACCATACCGAACGGCTATGAAGCGGGTGAAATCGTGGCCTCCGCGCGCGCGAAGTGCCCAACGATTGAGATTATCGCCCGGGCGCACTATGACGACGAGGTGGAGTACATTACCGAGCGCGGCGCGGATAAGGTGGTGATGGGTGAACGCGAGATTGCGAACACCATGCTGACGCTGCTGGAGAAACCGCCGGTAGAAGAGGCGGTGACGGGGTAAGTTTTGTGCGGTCTGGTCCCCTCACCCCAGCCCTCTCCCCTTAGGGGAGAGGGTGTTCAAGTTCCCTCTCCCCTATGGGGAGAGGGTTAGGGTGAGGGGTTTCTTTTACCTGTCCCAGTACGCCTCTTCGAGGCTGTCTTCCCGTTCCGGCAGGCCACGCGTTAAGCGCGGGGAGTGCTGGTTCAGCACCTGATAGCTCACGCGGTTCGCGTACTTACACACCTGCGCCAGCGACGAATAGGTCAGCCAGCTGAACTTGTGCTTGCTGGAGTTCGGCACGTTGGTTTTGTGGTAGGCGTTCGCGGTGATGTCGTGCAGCAGCGCGGCCAGCGCGCCGTCGCCCGCGCCGTTGGTGTTCATGATCTTCTCCGGTCCGCCCATATACGGGGCGATGTGGGAGTAGATCCGCAGCGGATTCACGCAATCTTTGTAGCGCATGCCGCGGCTGAACTCGTACTGGTTGAACTCGGCGATCGCGCCCGGCAGCAGCGGGTGCTGGGTTTTGCGTTTACTCTCTTCTTCCGTGAAGCCCGCCATATACAGCCCAACCGGGCCGGCAGTGCAGAGCACCAGATCCACCCAGTCCAGTGCTTTGTCAGACGCCAGCAGCGGATCGCTTTCGCCGGTCAGCGCTTCGGCCTCTTCTTCGTTCATCGCCAGAATCGAGACGTGCTCTTTCAGGAAGGCCTGCCACCATTCTGGGTTATCGGCAATCACGAATTTGGTGCCCAGCGTCAGAACGACGGGCACGTCGTACTTTTTGGCGTACTCAACCGCCTTCATGGTCGCTTCCGGCATCGGCTCGCCGGGCTTGCAGCGCACCAGGTATGAGGTCAGTACCAGCGCCGAGGCGCCCGCGATCACCTCTTCGGGAATGCTTTCCGCGCGCAGCCTGTTCATGTGACCCGGGCTGATGGCAAAGGTACGCTCGCCGGATTCGCCGATCAGCGTAAAGCAGCGGCCAATCGGGCCGTCGACGCCCTGAAGGTAGTTGAGATCGGTACGGCTGGAGGTGTTGCAGAGATAGCGGTAGGCATAACCGCCGATTTCAATGTTGCTGCACATCACGCCGAGCAGCACCGAACGGTCGTCTGCCAGCACGGAGTAGTTATGCATGGTATTGCCGATGGTGCCGCCGGCGAACTGATGGGTAATCAGATTTTCGCGCACCAGCTCCTGGTACAGCGCTTCGGCGACGTCGTCCTCAATCACCAGCGAGTGCCCGGCGCTCAGACCGTAGCGGGCGACAAACGCGTCATCCACTTTCGCTTCAATGTCCACCAGCGTCTGGTCGATACCGACGACCCACGCCGCGCTGGTTTCATTTTCTGGCTGGATTTGCTGCAGGAGCGGATCGCGGGCATCGACGGGAAAGTAGTGTTTGGATTTGCGTTTACCGGGAAATTTCATGGTCTGAACTGTGCGAAGAATATGGGCCGGGAATGGTAGCACAAACCCGGCCCCGAGTGCGATCAGCGGCTGTTCGTCACCAGCGAGACCATCATGTCGATATGCTCGGGCGAGTCGTTAAGCGCCGGAATGTACTCGTACTTTTCGCCGCCCGCCTCCAGGAAAAACTCCCGGTTTTGCACCGCGATCTCCTCCAGCGTTTCCAGGCAGTCTGCCGAGAAGCCCGGCGACATCACCTGAATGTGCTTCACGCCCTTCTCGCCGAGCATTTTGAGGGTTTCATCGGTGTACGGCGTCAGCCACGGCTCGCGGCCGAAGCGCGACTGGAAGGTCATCATCACCTTTTCCGGCGGTAGGCCAAGGGCGGAAACCAGTTCGCGGGTGGTATCGCGGCAGCGCTGCGGATAATCATCCCCTTCGTTAGCGAAACGCTGCGGGATCCCGTGATAGGAGAGCAGCAGCAGATCCGGCTCGCCGTGCTTTTCAAACGACGCGCGGGCGCTGTTGGCAAGCGCGTTGATGTAGAGATCGTTATCGGCGTAATCACGAATAAAGGTCACGCCCGGAATGCGGCGACGGGTCGCCAGAATGCGCGCCAGCTCGTCCCAGACGGCGGCCACCGTCGAGCAGGAGTACTGCGGATAGAGCGCCAGCACGACGATGTGGTCCACGCCCTGCGCCAGCAAGGATTCTACCGCGCTTTCCAGGGACGGTTTGCCGTAGCTCATGCCGAGCGCGACGGGCGTATCCGGCAGGCGGGCAGCCAGCGCTTTTTCCTGGCGACGGCTGTAGACCATCAGCGGCGAGCCCTCCTCCATCCAGACGGACTGATAGAGTTTGGCGACGCGCGGCGAACGAATCGGCAGAATGACGCCACGCAGCAGCGGCCACCACAGCAGCCGTGGAAAATCCACGACGCGCGTGTCGCTTAAAAATTGTCGCAGGTAGCGTTTTACCGCGTCTGATGTAGGTGCTTCTGGAGTGCCCAGATTGGCAAGCAGGATGCCGGTTTTCGCCTGACTCATTCACGCCTCTTAACCATTTGATAGGTTGTCAATTGTAGCGGAAATGCGTTTAAACGAAACCCATTGCTGTAATAGGCAAGATGAGAATATTTCTCACCCGGGGGCCCGGGTGAGAGGCGCGCGATTAGCCGAGGATTTTTTCCAGCTCTGCACGTACGTCAGCCACGGCTTTGGTACCGTCGACTTTGGCGTATTTGGTGTTACCCGCCTGCGCTTCTTTGGTGTAGTAGCCGATCAGCGGCGCGGTCATCTGATGGTATTCCACCAGGCGCTTGCGCACGGTCTCTTCCTGATCGTCTTTACGGGTGGTCAGCTCTTCGCCGGTCACGTCGTCTTTGCCTTCAACCTTAGGCGGGTTGAATTTGATGTGGTAAACGCGGCCAGAAGCAGCGTGTACGCGACGGCCAACGATGCGGTCAACGATCAGCTCGTCCGGCACGTCGAACTCCAGAACGTAGTCCACGTTGATGCCCGCTTCCTTCATGGCGTCAGCCTGAGGAATGGTGCGTGGGAAGCCGTCCAGCAGGAAACCGTTACGGCAGTCTTCCTGAGCAATGCGCTCTTTAACCAGAGCAATCACCAGCTCGTCGGTTACCAGCTTGCCTGCATCCATGATGTCTTTCGCCTGTTTACCCAGCTCGGAGCCAGATTTCACAGCGGCGCGCAGCATATCACCGGTGGAGATTTGCGGAATACCGTATTTCTCCATGATGAACTGAGCCTGAGTTCCTTTACCCGCGCCCGGAGCGCCAAGCAGAATAATACGCATTGCGAAAATCCCCTCAAATGTCGTTTCAATTTTTCAAAAGCGCTAAACAATACCACCAGAACGGGCATCGCTCAAGGAAGGCGGGAAGGCTGAAACGGTTAACGGGGGGAGATTATTTGGGGTAGTGCGGTTGATTCCCCCTCACCCTATCCCTCTCCCCAAAGGGGAAAGGGGACGATTATACCCTCTCCCCTTTGGGGAGAGGGCTGGGTGAGGGGCGGGTGTTGAGTTACGCCATCAGCAGCGCATTCACACGTTTAATGAACAGGTTAGGATCTTCCAGCGTGCCGCGCTCGGCCAGCAGGGACTGATCCAGCAGCAGCTCAACCCACTCGGCAAAGCGGGCGTCGTCCTGGGTATCCGCCGCGCGTTTCACCAGCGGATGATCCGGATTAAGCTCAAAGATATATTTCACTTCCGGCATCGCCTGGCCCGCCGCAGCGAACAGCTTCGCCATCTGGGTGCTCATTTCGTCAGCATCGGTGGTGACAATCGCCGGGGTATCCGTCAGGCGGTGCGTGAAGCGTACCTCTTTCACGCGATCGCCCAGCAGGGTTTTGACGCGCTCAACGAACGGCTCCAGCGCCTTCTCGGCTTCTTTGGCGCTTTCGTCCACTTCATCCGCCAGCTTGTCGATGGACTCGTCCGCTTTGGCTACGGACTGGAACGCCTTACCGTCGAACTCGGTCAGGTAGTTCATCATCCACTCGTCGATGCGGTCGGACAGCAGCAGCACTTCGATGCCTTTCTTACGCAGCAGCTCCAGGTGCGGGCTGCTCTTCGCCGCGGCGTAGCTGTCGGCGGTGATGTAATAGATCTTCTCCTGCCCTTCCTTCATGCGGGAGACGTACTCTTCCAGCGACACGGTCTGCGCGGAGGAGTCGGCGTGCGTAGAGGCGAAGCGCAGCAGTTTAGCGATGGTTTCAACGTTCGCGGTGTCTTCCGCCGGGCCTTCCTTCAGCACCAGGCCGAACTGTTTCCAGAAGGTCTGGTATTTTTCCGCATCGTCCTTCGCCAGTTTTTCCAGCATCTGCAGCGCGCGTTTGGTCAGGGCGTTGCGCAGGTTACGGGTGACGGTGCTGTCCTGCAGAATTTCACGCGAGACGTTCAGCGGCAGATCGTTGGAGTCTATCAGACCGCGCACAAAGCGCAGGTAGTTCGGCATGAACTGCTCGGCGTCGTCCATGATGAACACGCGCTGCACGTACAGCTTCAGGCCGTGTTTGTGATCGCGGTTCCACATGTCCCACGGCGCCTGTGCCGGGATGTACAGCAGGCTGGTGTACTCCTGCTTACCTTCCACACGGTTGTGGCTCCAGGTCAGCGGGTCGGTAAAGTCGTGGGCGATGTGCTTGTAGAACTCGCTGTACTCGTCGTCTTTAATTTCAGACTTGTTGCGCGTCCACAGCGCCTGCGCCTTGTTGATTTTTTCCCAGGAAACGACGGTTTCACCGTCTTTCTCTTCCTGTTTTTCAATCTCAACCGGCAGGGCGATGTGGTCGGAGTATTTGCTGATGATGGAGCGCACGCGCCAGTCGTTCAGGAAATCGTCTTCGCCTTCACGCAGGTGAAGGGTGATCTCGGTGCCGCGATCCGCTTTGGTGATGTCATCAACGGTGTACTCACCTTCCCCTTTGGATTCCCAGAGCACGCCGTTCTCCGCGCTGTCGCCCGCCGCGCGGGTGCGCACGGTGACGTTGTCCGCCACGATGAACGCCGAGTAGAAGCCGACGCCGAACTGGCCGATGAGCTGGCTGTCTTTCGCCTGGTCAGAGCCCATGGACTCGAGGAACGCCTTGGTGCCGGATTTGGCGATGGTGCCGAGGTGGTCAATCACCTCGTCGCGGTTCATCCCGATGCCGTTATCGGCGATGGTCAGGGTGCGGTTCTCTTTGTTGAACGAGACGCGCACGCGCAGCTCGCCGTCACCTTCGTACAGATCCGGGTTAGACAGCGCGCGGAAGCGCAGCTTGTCCGCTGCGTCCGAGGCGTTGGAAATCAGCTCACGCAGGAAGATTTCTTTGTTGGAATACAGGGAATGGATCATCAGGTGCAGAAGCTGTTTTACTTCTGACTGGAAACCACGGGTTTCTTGTCCTTTCATCTAAGTCGACCTCAACAATGCCATTTAATGGGGTTGTAAAACGTTGAGTGAGAGATGGGGATAAGGGGGGAAATTTTCAAGCGGAGGCCGCGCGCGCAGCCTCCGTTTGGTCAGAAAATAATCTTGTGACGTCCGGCCAGAGAGTGCGACAGCGTGGTGCCGTCGACCATTTCCAGCTCGCCGCCGACCGGCACGCCGTGGGCGATGCGGCTGGCATCAACGCCGTACTGCGCGCACAGCTCGGCGATGTAGTTGGCGGTTGCCTCCCCTTCCACCGTGGGGTTGGTGGCGAGGATCACCTCCTTGATGGTTTCGGACTCAAGACGCTGTTCAAGGCGGTCAAGACCGATATCATCCGGGCCAATACCGTCCAGCGGGGAGAGATGCCCCATCAGCACGAAGTAGCGGCCGGAAAACTGCCCGGTTTGTTCGATGGCGTAGATATCCGCCGGACTCTCCACCACGCAAATCTGGCCGTTCTCCTGACGACGCGGGTTCGTACAGATGTTGCACACGTCCTGCTCGGTAAAGGTGCGGCAATCCGCACAGTGACCAATTTCCGACATGGCGCGGGTCAAAGCCTGCGCCAGGCGCATCCCGCCGCTGCGGTCGCGCTGCAATAGCGTAAACGCCATGCGCTGCGCCGACTTCGGGCCAACGCCCGGCAGGCAGCGCAACGCTTCCATTAACTGCGTGAGCAGCGGACTGGTTTGCATCAGAACGGCATCTTGAAGCCCGGCGGCAGCTGCATACCGCTGGAAACAGAGGCCATTTTCTCTTTCTGGGTTTCGTCGATACGGCGAGCGGCATCGTTAAACGCGGCAGCAACCAGATCTTCCAGCATCTCTTTGTCGTCTTCGAGCAGGCTCGGGTCGATTTCCACGCGACGGCAGTTATGCGCACCGTTGATGGTCACCTTGACCAGACCGGCACCGGATTCACCCGTGACTTCCAGCTGAGCGATCTCTTCCTGCATCTTCTGCATTTTTTCCTGCATCTGCTGAGCCTGCTTCATCAGGCCACCCAGACCGCCTTTTCCACCAAACATAGGCTTCTCTCTTCTTTCACGTTTAAGGATTACAACCGTAAGTCAGACTCACGATCAAATGGGGCGAATACTCTCTTCATCCAGGTCGGCGTCGAAGAACCGGCGCAGGGTCTGGATGTTGTTATCCGCAATAATCGCCTCGCGCGCCTGCGCGAGCTTCTCTTCATAAATGGCCTGGCGCCACTCGAGCGGCGTTTTCACTGCCGGATTATCATCTTCAATGATAGTCAATTCAACCGGCGCACCCTGTAAAGCGGCGAGCGCCTCGGCCAGCACCTTTTGCGCGCCAGGGGAATTAAGGTGCCGTTGACCCGGGCGCAGGTGCAGACGCACCTGATTGCCGTCCTGCTCTTTCCAGGCGTTCAGCGCAACCTGCTCAACCAGCTTCGGCAGCTGGAGTTTGCTGACCTCGGCGGCCCAGGCGTCGCGCGCAATGGACTCTTCGGCAAGCTTTGCGGAAAGCTCCGGCGTTTTCTCATGCTCCAGCGCCTTTTTCAGCGCTTTCGGCGTGGCGACCTCTTCCTTCACCGTGTCGACAACGGTGGTCGCCTTCCAGCGGTAAGCCTCTTCTTTCACCGGGGCTTTCTGCTCGAGCGCGGACGGTGCCGGACGCGACTGCACGCGCTCCGTTACCGAGGCCAGTCGTTCAAGCGCGGCGTTGTTCACCGGCCGCGCTCTTCCTGGCGCTGCCGGTTCACTCTTTTTTGGTTTGGTTACTCCCTGCGCACGCTGCAGCTGGCTGCGCGCGGCAAGCACCGAACTGGTGGCATCCGACAGCGGCACGTTCTGCTGCGGTGGCGGCGTCGGCTGCTGAGGCACCTGCTGCGGCGACATCACCGCCGTCGGGGCGACCGGGGCAAATGACTGGCGCGGCACTTCCGGCTCCGGCAGCGGCATGCGCGGGTGGAACGCCAGCGCGCGCAGCAGCGTCATTTCTACGCCCATTCGCGGATCCGGCGCAAACGGCAGCTCTTTGCGGCCAATCAGCAGCGTCTGGTAATAAAGCTGCACGTCGGCAGGCGGCACGGTGCGGGCAAGTTCACGCATCCGCTGTTCAATGGCGGCCATATCCGCGCCAATCGCCGACGGAGAAAGCTGGAGCATCGCCACGCGGTGCAGCAGGCTGAGCATCTCAACCAGCAGCCCTTCCCACTCAATACCGCGGGCAGCGGCCGCGTTCACCTGCGACATCACGCGTTCGCCGTTAGCGGCAATCATCGCTTCGATAAGCGACAGCGCCTGATCGTCATCCAGCGTGCCGAGCATGGTGCTGACCGCCTCGGTGGAGAGCTTGCCGTCACCGCTGGCAATCGCCTGGTCGGTCAGGCTTAGCGCATCGCGCAGGCTGCCGTCCGCCGCGCGGGCCAGCAGCTGCAGGGCGCGCGGTTCGTGGACAATCTTCTCTTCATCAAGAATGTGCTCAAGCTGCGCGCGGATCTGTTCGACATCCAGCGCCTTCAGATGGAACTGCAGGCAGCGTGACAAAATGGTGACCGGCAGCTTTTGCGGATCGGTGGTCGCCAGCAGGAACTTCACGTGCGCGGGCGGCTCTTCCAGCGTTTTCAGCAGGGCGTTGAAGCTGTGGCGCGACAGCATGTGCACTTCATCGATCAGGTAGACCTTGAAGCGGCCACGCGCCGGGGCGTACTGCACGTTGTCGAGCAGATCGCGGGTATCTTCCACTTTGGTGCGCGAGGCGGCGTCGATCTCGATCAGATCGACAAAACGCCCCTGCTCGATCTCCCGGCAGTTATCGCACACGCCGCACGGCGTGGCGGTGATCCCGGTTTCGCAGTTGAGGCCTTTTGCCAGCAAACGGGCAATAGAGGTCTTGCCGACGCCGCGGGTGCCGGAGAAAAGATAGGCGTGATGGATGCGACCTAGCGACAAGCCGTTCGCCAGGGCCGTCAGCACATGTTCCTGACCGACAACGTCAGCAAAGGTTTGTGGTCGCCATTTACGGGCTAACACCTGATAACTCATGGGCAGGCTCTGCAACGCTGGAAGGTGAATTTATGGAGGGGAATGCTATCACAACCTCACCCATTGAGCGAGGTTGTGAAACCGGGATTAATGACCCGGGAAAGGCACCAGGCTGTAGCTGGTGATGCCCTGTTTTTCCAGACGCTGTTCACCGCCGAGATCGAACAGGTTGATGATGAAGGCCGCGTCGGTCACTTCCCCACCCAGACGGCGGATCAGCTTCACGGTCGCTTCAATGGTGCCGCCGGTCGCCAGCAGATCGTCCACCACCAGCACTTTGTCGCCAGGCTTGATCGCGTCAACGTGGATCTCAAGCCGATCGGTGCCGTACTCCAGCTCGTAGCTTTCTGCGATGGTTTCGCGCGGCAGCTTGCGCGGCTTACGCACCGGCACAAAACCCACGCCCATCGCCAGCGCAACCGGTGCGCCGAACAGGAAGCCACGGGCTTCGGTACCTACTACTTTGGTGATCCCGGCGTTTTTATAACGCTCGACCAGCAGTTCAATGCTGAGCGCGTACGCTTTCGGGTCTTCCAGCAAGCTGGTGACATCACGGAAAAGAATGCCAGGCTTTGGATAGTCCTGGATGCTTTTGATGCTGTTTTTCAGATATTCAAGCTGCTGTGCAGTTGCGGTCATCGGTTTGTGCCTAAATGAAACAGTGTTACTCACGGCGCGCAACGTAGTGGGTAAAGGCAACAATTGTTTAACCTTTAACCGGGCGCGCCTGTGCTCGAAAACGGTCGAATTTACTGGCTGTACGCAATAATTGCAACAGCCATGATAAGGCTTCAGTGCTTTTGTTGCTTTTCATCAACCACGGGGATCCGCCACATGAAGATAAGCAGGCAGGTCAGGATGACCAGCAGCAGGATCCGCACCCACATCATTTTCACCAGCCATAATGAAATGGCGAAGGTGATGAGGATCACCGCGATCGCGCGCGGCTTCGCCCCGGGCGGCATGGCCCGGTGCTGTTGCCAGTGCCGCAGATAGCCGCCAAACCATGAGCGATAGAGCAGCCAGTGGTGAAAGCGCGGTGACGAGCGGGCGAAGCACCAGGCCGCCAGCAGGATAAACGGCGTGGTCGGCAGCAGGGGCAAAACCACGCCCAGCGTGCCAAGCACTACCGCCAGCCAGCCAATGATGATTAAAATAGTACGCTGCATAATGCGAATCGTTATCAAACTGAACGGCTACTTTACCACTGGAGAGCGTCTTGAAAACAGCACTGCTTCTTGAGAAGCTGCAAAATCAGCTGATTGCTCTGCGGGCGCAGGCCACGCCGCTGATGGGGCACGCCACGCTGAAACCGCGCTTTGACCGGCAGCTTTTTCGCACCCGCAGCACCGTATTTCAGGATTACCTTGCCGAAGCGCAGACCAACCTCGACGAGCTTAGCCATGCGGTTGAGAATAAACAGCAGGAACAGGTGGCGTGGCTTGCAGAGCATCTCACCGAGCAGATCATCGCCCTGCATCGCGAAATCGCCGCCTGGCCGCTGCGCGCCTGGGACAGCGCCTCGCCGGGGCTCGGCAAATGGCAGCGCAAGCGGCTGGAGAACCAGGAGTTTGAGCGCCGACTGTTTGAGATGAAGCGCGAGCGCGAAGTGCGGCTGAACAACAGCGAAACGCTGGAAGAACAGCAATTACTGATGCGCGAGATTAGCGCGCTGGAAGGACGCATCGTCCGCTGCCGTCAGGCGCTGGACGAGATTGAACGCGTCATTGAACGTTTGACCCGCTAACAGGAGCCACACCCATGTCACTGGAAAATGCACCCGATGAGGTCAAGCTGGCCGTCGATTTGATTATGCTGCTGGAGAATCATGAGATCCCGACGGAGACGGTGCTGAAGGCGCTGGAGATTGTGCGGCGGGATTTTGAGGGGAAACTTCCCCCTCACCCTGCCCTCTCCCCTGAGGGGAGAGGGTAAAAGCAAAAGCAGACCGCACCAGATTATTCCCTCTCCCTTCAAGGGAGAGGGTTAGGGTGAGGGTCATCACCCTTAATCTCGCGCTTCACTTCCGTATGCTCATCACCTTTCTCGTTGCGCAGGTGAACCTCAAGCTGGTTGAAGGCGATATTGATATCGTTTTCACGACACAGGCGATCGATAGAGCGGTTCAGCTCATCCACCGTGTAGCTGCGGTCGCGCAGCTCGCGCACGTATAAACGCAGCTCGTGATCCAGCGTGCTCGCGCCAAAGGTGGTGAAGAAGACCGCCGGAGCCGGATCGTGCATCACTTTCGGATGCTCAGACGCCGCCTTGAGCAGCACCTCTTTCACCTTATCCAGATCCGATCCATAGGCTACGCCCAGGCGGATCACCACGCGCGTCACCGTGTCGGAAAGCGACCAGTTGATCAGACGCTCGGTCACGAACGCCTTGTTCGGGATGATCACCTCTTTGCGATCGAAATCGGTAATCGTGGTGGCACGAATGCGGATCTTGCTGACCGTTCCCGAGAACGTGCCGATGGTAACGGTATCGCCGATACGCACCGGGCGTTCGAACAGGATGATCAGGCCGGAAACGAAGTTACCGAAGATCTCCTGCAGGCCAAAACCCAGACCGACCGACAGGGCCGCCGCCAGCCACTGCAGTTTATCCCACGAGACGCCCAGCGAACCGAATACCGTCATCGCCCCAACAATAATGATGACGTAGTTAAGGATCGTGGTAATGGCGTACGACGCCCCCTGGCGAAGATTCAGACGCGACAGGAGCAGCACTTCAAGCAGGCCCGGCAGGTTGCGAATCAGCGCCCAGGCCACCACCGACGACACCAGCGCAAACAGCAGGCTGCCCATGGTCACGCTTTTCATGACCGCCGCGCCCGCTTCGGTTCCGTTGTATTGCCAGAGCGTAATACTGTCGAGATAGGCGAAAACGGTAATAAGATCGGACCAGATAGCCCAGAACATCACGGCAAACAGGGCGATCATCACCAGCATGGTGATGCGCAGCGTCTGCTGGTTAACCTGTTCCAGCGCGATGGTCGGCTCTTCCTGCGGCTCCGCGCCCTCGGCCCCCTCTTTCACCTGATGCTGACGACGCGCGATGGCGCGGCGATAGGCAATACGGCGGGCCGCCACGCTCAGGCCGCGCAGCACGGTCTGATAGAGCAGGTTCCAGACGATCACCAGATAGACCGTTTCAATCCAGCGCCCGGACAGGCGCAGCGTGGTATAGAAGTAGCCCGTTGCCGTCAGCACCATCAGCGCCAGCGGAATGATCGCCAGCACCGTCACGGTGGCCAGGCGAATATTGTGGGACTCTTTATCACGCCAGCTGTCGCGGCACATCGGCCACATCAGGATAGCAATCAGCAGCAGGTTCAGCAGGATGACCAGTTGGCCCAGCACGTCATCCATCAGATGCAGCGGGGAAAGCTCGGAGACAACCGACCAGAAGTGCAGCGGCAGCAGCGCCAGGCTGATGCGCACAATCTGACGACGCCAGTGGCTGGTCAGTTGCGCAGGCATGTTGAAATGACGCACCGCCACGCCGTCTTTTTCCAGCACCTTCCAGCACAGGCCAAACACCAGCCAGAACACTGCCAGTTTTTTGCTGAACGCCCACAGCAGATCGCTGACGTTGAGCTGCATGGTGAGCAGAATCAGGCCCACGGCCAGAATAATCAGGCACACCGGCAGGGCGCGAATCAGGTCGATCAGAATCGCTTTTGGCGTATGGAGCTGGCTGTCGTTGCGCAGCTGACCCACTTCGGAGGCCAGCTTCGCCTGGTACTGTTTAAGCCATTTCAGGCGCCAGCGAATCAGCCCCGCAATGAGCAGCAGCGGTAAACCGGCCAGCAAAGCAATCATTACCGCAGGCCAGGCTTTCTCCCAGTTCACGGTAATTTTCATGCTCTTGATCTGCGTTTTCAGCGTCTCAGGGAAGGATTTAATCCAGTCCCAGTCCATCGGCTTGTTGCTGTTCACCCAGAAAATCTGCTGGGTCAGGATCTCCTGCAGGCTTTTCGAGACGCTCACCAGCTGCTGCTGGTTGATCTGCAGGTTGATGGCCATCATCAGCTGGTTACCCAGCTGTTTGTTGAGCTGGTCCAGCAGCTCGCGACGCATATCGACAACCTGGAGCAGCGCTTCGTGCACTTCCGGATTCACGTCGCTGGAATGCCCTTCCTCAATTTTGGCGACAAAGGTATCGCTCTGGAAAAGGGCATCGCGCTGCTGGTTGACGTCAAACTGTTCCAGACGTAAATCCGCAATGCGGTTGGTCATGTCCTCCAGCTCGTCGGCGGACGGGAGCGTCTGCTGCTGCTGGTAGAGAATACGCGACAGCAGGAGGCTGCCTTTCAGGACCGCGATCTGCTCTTTGATGTTGCGCTCCGCCTGCAGCGCGCGATCCAGCCAGTTCTTCACTTTGATATTTTGCTGAACCAGCGAGTTGCCGTTTTCCGTCGCCAGTATCAGGCGCTGGCTAAGCTGGTGGTTGGCCTCAAGCTCCTGCTTCACCAGCGGATTGGCCTGAATGCGGGCGGTTTCGTCAGGGGATACGGCTTCCTGGGCGGTTTTTTCCGTTAGCGTCAGACGCTTGCTGTTGACCGCTTCCTGCAGCAGCTGAAGCTGGTGTTCCAGACGGTTAATGTTCGCGGTGACGTAATCACGCTGCTTCTGCAGCGTATCCTGCAGCACCGTATTCCCTTCCAGGCTTTTACGCTGCTGATCAATCTGCGCGTTGAGCAAGGTCTGCTGAACCAGCAGCAGGGTTTGCTGCGTCGGACGTAGCGTTCCCTCTCCTACCGTTGTGCCGTTGAGGCGGTTGCGGATCTGCTGCAGCTGCTGAGACGCGGCGTACATCGCGTTTTGCACGCGCTCGGGCTGGGTCTGCAGAGAGACAAGCTGGCTGTTATAGGTGGCGAGATCGGACTGCGCCGTTTGCAGGTCGTCGAGCAGTTGTGCGACGCGCGACTCAAGCTGGCGTAAGGAGAGCGTGGCGAGCGTTTTGCGCGTTTCGTCGTCGTTATCAACGTCACTCAGGGCATTCAGCGATTCCGTCGCTTTACGCATGTTTTCAGGAGCCTGCGCCACCTTCTGGCGAAGCTGGGTGGTTTCAGCTTTGACGCGTTCAATTTTATCCAGCGTTTCCAGCGTTTCCGTCAGATCCTGCTGGGTGAGTTTCTCCTGAGGCGAGAGCTCTTTTTGCTTGTTCAGCGAGTCGAGCTGCGACTGAACATCGGCGCGCGAGGGAATATCATTGCTGTTATCGGCGCGGGCCCAGGTCAGCGGCGCCGTGGCGAAGAAAAACAGCATCGCAAGGAGCAATGCAAAAACAGGATGTTGCGAGCGATTGATGGGCAGCATAGTTGTGAATGATGTCAGAAGATGACCGAAAATAGTCCGGCGTGAAGAATATCACGCTCGCCGAAAGCAGAATAGCGCGAACGTTACCCTCTGAGATAAATCCTGGAGAGGGATCAGGCCGTTAGCGAAGGCGCGTCGTTGCGCAGCGTGGGGCAGAGCTGCAGCATCTCCAGTAAAATCGCCACGTAGCTGCGGGCTTCTTCTTTGAGATCAAAGGATTGTGGCGCGAAAAGCCAGTTTTCCATCAGGCCTGAAATGTAGCTGCGCATCAGGATTGCCGCCCGACGGGTCATGAGGTTGGCCGGGAGCAGTTTGGCCTGCATGCACTGATTGAGGTTCTGTTCGATACGGTCATAGCTTTCCAGGCTGAGGCTGCGTTGCGCCTGCTGCACCACCGCCATTTCGCCCACGAACTCGCATTTATGATAAATAATTTCCATCATTAATCTGCGACGTTCTTCAACTACCGTCGCTTCAAGGATATATACTAATATTTCTCTTAATACTGAGAGTGGATCGTCAGGGAATTTTGCCCGATACTCACTCTCGAGATCGCTAATGCTGGACTCTGAAAGCTCCCAGATTTCGCTGAACAGATCTGACTTGTCCTTAAAATGCCAGTAAATCGCGCCCCGCGTCACACCGGCAGCCTGAGCAATTTGTGCCAGCGAGGTAGAAGAAACACCCTGCTGCGAGAACAAACGTATTGCCACATCAAGTATGTGTTGTCGGGTTTCAAGCGCTTGTTGTTTAGTTTTTCGTGCCATAGGTGGGTGAATTTACAGGAGTCAGATTTACATACATTTGTGAATGTATGTACCATAGCATGACGATAATATAAACGCAGCAATGGGTTTTAGACTCAGGACCCTTGATCAATTTGAAATCGGACACTCGAGGTTTACATATGAACAAAAACAGAGGGTTAACGCCTCTGGCGGTCGTTCTGATGCTCTCAGGCAGCTTAGCGCTAACAGGATGTGACGACAAACCGGCTCAACAAGGAGCTCAGCAGGCGCCAGAAGTAGGCGTCGTGACGCTCAAATCTGAACCTCTACAAATCACCACCGAATTACCAGGCCGGACAAATGCTTACCGTATTGCGGAAGTACGTCCTCAGGTTAGCGGCATTATCCTGAAGCGTAACTTCACCGAAGGCGGTGATGTGAAGGCCGGTGAGTCTCTGTATCAGATTGATCCAGCAACCTATCAGGCATCTTATGAAAGTGCGAAAGGCGACCTGGCGAAGGCGCAAGCCGCAGCCAAAATCGCCCAGCTGACGCTGAACCGCTACCAGAAACTGCTCGGTACTAAGTACATCAGCCAACAGGATTACGATACCGCCCTGGCAGATGCACAGCAGGCTAACGCGGCCGTAGTGGCAGCGAAAGCGGCCGTCGAAACCGCGCGCATTAACCTGGCCTATACCAAAGTGACCTCCCCTATCAGCGGTCGTATTGGTAAGTCTTCCGTCACGGAAGGCGCACTGGTGCAGAACGGTCAGACCACCGCGCTGGCGACCGTGCAGCAGCTCGATCCGATCTACGTTGACGTGACGCAGTCCAGCAATGATTTCCTGCGCCTGAAACAGGAGCTGGCTAACGGCACACTGAAACAGGAAAACGGCAAAGCCAAAGTGGAGCTGATTACCAACGACGGTATCAAGTTCCCGCAGGAAGGTACCCTGGAATTCTCTGACGTGACGGTTGACCAGACCACCGGTTCCATCACCCTACGTGCGATTTTCCCGAACCCTGACAAAAATCTGCTGCCAGGTATGTTTGTTCGCGCGCGTCTGGAAGAAGGTACCAACCCAACCGCACTTCTGGTTCCACAGCAGGGTGTGACCCGTACGCCACGCGGCGATGCGAGCGCGCTGGTTGTCGGGGCTGATGACAAAGTCGAAACGCGCAATATCACCGCCACCCAGGCGATTGGCGATAAATGGCTTGTGACGGAAGGTCTGAAAGATGGCGATCGCGTGATTGTTACTGGTTTGCAAAAAGTTCGTCCTGGCGCGCAGGTTAAAGCACAGGAAGTGAAGTCTGACGATAAACAACAGGCTTCGGCCGCTGGCCAGTCAGAACAAACCAAGTCTTAACTTAAACAGGAGCCGTTAAGACATGCCTAATTTCTTTATCGATCGCCCCATATTTGCGTGGGTGATCGCCATTATCATCATGCTGGCAGGGGGACTTGCGATCCTGAAGCTGCCTGTCGCGCAATATCCAACGATTGCGCCACCGGCGGTGACCATCTCCGCAACCTACCCGGGGGCTGATGCGAAAACGGTGCAGGACACCGTCACCCAGGTTATCGAACAGAACATGAACGGTATCGATAACCTGATGTACATGTCCTCAAACAGTGACTCCACCGGTACAGTGCAGATCACCCTGACCTTCCAGTCAGGTACGGATGCTGACATTGCGCAGGTTCAGGTGCAGAACAAACTGCAGCTGGCGATGCCGCTGCTGCCGCAGGAAGTACAACAGCAGGGGGTGAGCGTCGAGAAATCATCCAGCAGCTTCCTGATGGTTGTCGGCGTTATCAACACCAACGGCACCATGACGCAGGAGGATATTTCCGACTACGTGGGCGCCAACATGAAGGACGCCATCAGCCGTACTTCCGGCGTGGGTGACGTGCAGCTGTTCGGTTCCCAATACGCGATGCGTATCTGGATGGATCCGAATAAGCTGAACAACTTCCAGCTGACCCCGGTTGACGTGATTAGCGCGATTAAAGCGCAAAACGCCCAGGTCGCAGCCGGTCAGTTAGGCGGTACGCCGCCGGTGAAAGGCCAGCAGCTTAACGCCTCGATCATCGCGCAGACCCGTCTGACCTCTGCCGATGAGTTCAGCAAAATTCTCCTGAAAGTGAATCAGGACGGTTCGCAGGTTCGCCTGCGCGACGTGGCGAAAGTTGAGCTGGGCGGCGAGAACTACGACATCATCGCGAAGTTCAACGGTAAACCGGCTTCCGGTCTGGGTATTAAACTGGCGACAGGCGCTAACGCCCTGGACACCGCCACGGCGATCCGCGCAGAGCTGAAGAAGATGGAACCTTTCTTCCCGTCAGGTCTGAAAATCGTTTACCCGTACGACACTACGCCGTTTGTTAAAATCTCGATTCACGAAGTGGTTAAAACCCTGGTTGAGGCGATTATTCTCGTCTTCCTGGTAATGTACCTGTTCCTGCAAAACTTCCGAGCGACGCTGATTCCAACCATCGCCGTGCCGGTTGTTCTGCTCGGGACCTTTGCGATCCTGTCGATATTCGGCTACTCGATAAACACCCTGACGATGTTCGGGATGGTGCTCGCCATCGGCCTGCTGGTGGATGACGCCATCGTGGTGGTAGAGAACGTCGAGCGCGTCATGGCGGAAGAAGGTCTGCCGCCGAAGGAAGCGACCCGTAAGTCAATGGGCCAGATCCAGGGCGCGCTGGTCGGTATCGCGATGGTGCTGTCGGCGGTATTTATTCCGATGGCCTTCTTCGGGGGCTCAACCGGTGCAATTTACCGTCAATTCTCAATTACCATCGTTTCCGCGATGGCGCTGTCGGTGCTGGTCGCGTTGATCCTGACGCCTGCGCTGTGTGCCACCATGCTGAAGCCGATTCAGAAAGGCGGTCACGGCGAGCATAAAGGGTTCTTCGGCTGGTTTAACCGCATGTTTGATAAGAGCACGCACCACTACACCGACAGCGTGGGCAACATCCTGCGCAGCACCGGTCGTTACCTGCTGCTCTATATCATCATCGTGGTGGGCATGGCCTTCCTGTTCGTGCGTCTGCCAAGCTCGTTCCTGCCGGATGAAGACCAGGGCGTGTTCCTGACGATGGCCCAGCTTCCGGCGGGTGCTTCGCAAGAGCGTACCCAGAAAGTGCTGGATGAAGTGACTGACTACTATCTCACCAAAGAGAAAGACAACGTTGAATCCGTGTTCGCGGTTAACGGCTTTGGCTTTGCGGGTCGTGGTCAGAACACCGGTATCGCCTTCGTTTCTCTGAAAGACTGGTCTGAACGTCCGGGTGAAGAGAACAAAGTTGAGGCCATTACCGGTCGTGCAATGGGCACCTTCTCGCAGATTAAGGATGCGATGGTCTTCGCCTTTAACCTGCCAGCGATTGTTGAACTGGGTACCGCGACCGGCTTCGACTTCCAGCTGATTGACCAGGGCGGTCTGGGTCACGAAAAACTGACGCAGGCGCGTAACCAGCTGTTTGGCGAAGTGGCCAAGCACCCTGACCTGCTGGTCGGCGTACGTCCAAACGGCCTGGAAGATACCCCGCAGTACAAAATCGATATCGACCAGGAGAAAGCCCAGGCGCTGGGCGTATCCATCAGCGACATCAATACCACGCTGGGCGCGGCCTGGGGCGGTAGCTACGTTAACGACTTCATCGACCGCGGTCGCGTGAAGAAAGTGTACGTGATGTCAGAGGCGCAGTACCGCATGCTGCCAAACGACATCAACAGCTGGTTCGTGCGCGGCAGCAATGGCCAGATGGTACCGTTCTCGGCATTCTCAACGTCACGCTGGGAATACGGTTCGCCGCGTCTGGAGCGCTATAACGGTCTGCCATCCATGGAGATCCTCGGTCAGGCCGCGCCGGGCCGGAGCACCGGTGAAGCCATGAACCTGATGGAAGAGCTGGCAAGTAAACTGCCTGCGGGTATCGGCTATGACTGGACCGGCATGTCCTATCAGGAACGTCTGTCCGGTAACCAGGCCCCTGCTCTGTACGCCATTTCACTGATTGTGGTGTTCCTGTGTCTGGCGGCACTGTATGAGAGCTGGTCGATTCCGTTCTCCGTTATGCTGGTGGTACCGCTCGGAGTTATCGGTGCGCTGCTTGCGGCAACGTTCCGCGGGCTGACCAATGACGTTTACTTCCAGGTAGGCCTGCTGACAACCATTGGCCTGTCGGCGAAGAACGCGATACTTATCGTTGAATTCGCCAAAGATCTGATGGAGAAAGAGGGTAAAGGCCTGATTGAGGCGACGCTTGAGGCGGTTCGTATGCGTCTGCGCCCAATCCTGATGACGTCACTGGCGTTTATCCTCGGCGTACTGCCGCTGGTTATCAGCTCAGGTGCAGGCTCCGGCGCGCAGAACGCGGTAGGTACGGGTGTGATGGGCGGCATGGTTACCGCGACCGTACTGGCTATCTTCTTCGTTCCGGTGTTCTTCGTGGTGGTTCGCCGCCGCTTTAGCCGCAAGAATGAAGATGTTGAACACAGTCATTCGGTAGAACCTCACTGATACCGGTTTCACATGATAAAAAGGCCGCATTAGCGGCCTTTTTCTTTTTCAGAAAAAATCATAAATTACGCTTATTGTCGCTCTATTTATTTTCTGCCATCTTAATTAGACATATCATAATTAACTGATAACTTAATCGGTGAATTTAGGATTTTTTTAATTTCATTTCCCCGCTTAAGCGATTAGGAATATTCCTAATAAAAAGTTCTTACAAAGAAAAGACTGAATCCGTACTTTTCTCATCATTTTTGCTAAACCAATGAAACGTAAGGAAGCGATAAAACGCGCGCATTAATTGGGTTAACAAAGTTGAGTTCAGGATGCCCCTTTGCGTACATGCTCGCAGTCTACGGTTTTATTTGTAATTTTTCGTAATAGCGCGGTGAAATCCAGGAAGGAGTGGCTTATAGTTAGGTTATCAGGAACACAGCGCTCATGTAGCTAAGTCAGTTGTATCCATCCCGACAATGATGTTCGGTGAGTAAGAAATCACTCAAAAGGGGATGCGCTATGGACGAGTACTCGCCAAAAAGGCATGATATCGCGCAGTTGAAATTTCTCTGCGAATCCTTGTACCATGACTGCCTTGCCAATCTTGATGAAAGCAACCATGGCTGGGTAAACGACCCAACGTCTGCCATCAATTTACAGTTGAATGAGCTGATAGAGCATATCGCAACCTTCGCACTTAATTATAAAATTAAGTACAATGAAGATAATAAGCTCATTGAGCAAATTGATGAATACCTGGACGACACCTTTATGTTGTTCAGCAGTTACGGCATTAACGCCCAGGATTTGCAAAAATGGCGTAAATCGGGAAACCGGCTATTCCGCTGTTTCATCAACGTGAGCAGAGCTAACCCGGTTAGTCTTTCCTGTTAAAAGTATTACAATTACTAAGGTGAATTTATGTCTGATAAACCACTCACAAAGATCGATTATTTGATGCGCTTACGACGTTGTCAGTCAATCGACACGCTCGAGCGCGTCATTGAAAAGAATAAATACGAGCTTTCTGATAATGAACTGGCGGTATTTTATTCAGCCGCTGACCATCGTCTTGCTGAACTGACCATGAATAAGCTGTATGACAAAATCCCTACGTCTGTATGGAAATTTGTCCGTTAATCGTTGAAGAGTGTCTGTAGAGTTCTACGCCACGTTCTCCGTTTTTTACCTATCCCGTTATGCTCCCTGTGCTCAGGCCAGGTATCCATGTAAAACGTGTTCAGCAGCAGCAATGTTGTGACGCCAGTCACATCGGCCTTTCGGGAACGTTCCCCTCCTGGCCTGTTCCGATTACTCTGCGGTAATCCCATCCAGCGAGGTTTCCAATGAGCTTAGAAAAACAGAAAATGATTGCCGGTGAACATTACCGCCCCGGCGATGAGACGTTACGGGCAGACCGACTGCGGGCCCGCCATCTGGTTTACCGCTTTAACCACACCGCGCCTGATGAACAAACAGAACGCCAGAACATTCTGGCGGAACTGCTGGGCAAAAGCGAAGGCGCATATATAGAACCGAGCTTCCGCTGCGACTACGGATATAACATTTATCTCGGTAAAAACTTTTACGCTAACTTCGACTGCGTAATGCTGGACGTCTGCCCTGTTCATATTGGCGATAACTGTATGCTCGCGCCGGGTGTTCATATTTACACGGCAACCCATCCGCTGGACGCGGAGGAACGCAACAGCGGCGTGGAGTTTGGAAAACCGGTCAGCATTGGCAATAACGTCTGGATAGGTGGTCGGGCGGTCATTAACCCTGGCGTCACCATTGGTGATAATGTGGTGGTGGCCTCCGGCGCCGTGGTGACGAAAGACGTCCCGGCTAACGTCGTCGTGGGGGGCAACCCGGCAAAAATCATCAAAACGCTGTGAGGTTCCGGGGAGTCAACTGTTATGGTCTTTTAGCGCCAGACTGTTACTTTTTTCAGCCTGATGGCTCCCCTAAAATTGGCAGACACCCTGTATTGTCAACTCTCATGAAGGCAAAAAATGACCGAGATACAGCGCCTGCTTACCGCCACCATCGACGATCTTAACCTCCGCGAAAAGCGCGACAATCGCCCGCGCTTCAGCATTAGCTTTATCCGCAAACATCCTGGACTGTTTGTCGCCATGTATGCCGCCTGGCTGGCGACGCTGATTGTGATGCTCAAGTCTGAAACGCTGGTGGACTCCGTCTGGCTGCTGGTTGTCCTGTTTGTCGTCTTTAACGCCTTTTTCTTTTTTGACGTGAATCCGCGCTACCGTTACGAAGATATCGATGTCCTCGATTTCCGGGTCTGCTATAACGGCGAATGGTATAACACGCGCTACGTGCCGGCGGAGCTGATCGACAGCATCATGCACTCTCCGGCCGTTGAAACCGTGCAAAAAGAGAAGCTGCAGAAAATGGTCTCTACCAAAGGTCAGCTCTCCTTCTATGACGTCTTTACCCTTTCCCGCCCCGCTGCTGCGTAATTAACGCCTGCAGGCGTCGGATCCCCGGCGCAAACTGAGAAGCAGAGGTATTGCCGTAACCTAAAACCAGACCGGTTTGCCCCTGCTTCGTCTCCAGGTAATACCCGCTCAGTGCCGCAGGCGCCAGCTGAAACGCCCTTGCCTGCTCCACCAGCCTCCGATCGTCAATACCGTCTATGGCCAGCGTCAGGTGCATCCCGCCTTCCCCGGCCAGAATACGGTGCGGGGAATGAAGCTCTGCGGCCAGCGCTTCCCGGAGCTGGCGGTAGCGTTTACGGTAAAGCCGACGCATGGCGGCAAGATGGCGGGCATAGTGACCCTCCTCGATGAACAGCGCCAGCGTACGCTGTTCAGCACGATGGCCGCCGCGCAGCAGCGAGCCGATGGCCGGGCGAGCCGCTTTCGCCAGCGCTGGCGGCAATACCATGAACCCCATTCTAAGCGACGGGAATAGCGTTTTGCTAAACGTCCCCAGATACACAACGGGCGCATTGTTGACCATTCCCAGCATTGCCGGTACGGGCTCACCGGCATAGCGGAATTCGCTGTCGTAATCGTCTTCAACGATCCACGCGTTGTGCTGCCGGGCCAGCTCCAGCAGCGCCAGCCGCCGTCGGGCACTGAGCACGCTTCCGTAGGGAAACTGGTGTGAAGGTGAGGTAAAAATTAACGTGGGAGACGGTGCATTCAGCCCCTCCCAGCGCATCCCCTCGTCATCAATCGGGATCCCCGTCATGCTCAGGCCGGTTTTAACAAACGCACTCTTCGCCCCGCTATAGCCGGGGTTTTCTACCCAGGCAACGTCCCCCGGCTCGCTCAGCAGCAGGGTGCAGAGATTAACGCCCTCAAGCGCCCCTTCCGTGATGACAATCTGGCTGGCGTCGCAGTCGATACCGCGTGACAGTGCAAGATGCCGGGCAATAGCGGCCCGCAGCGACGGTTCTCCAGCCGGGTCGCCATACCCTAACAGGGCACTCCCCTCCTCGCGCAGGACACGATCGTACAATCGTCGCCACAGCGGCAGGGGGAAATAGTTTATGGCAGGTGTTCCCGGCGTGAACGCCATCACCGGCGTGTCGCGCGGCACGGCCGCGGGCAGCAGGGCGACACGTTTTGTCAGCCTGACGTCAGGATCCGGCAACGTCCGGGAAACCGTACGATGAGCGAATTGCCCCACCCGTGTCCCCTGACGGTTACGCAGCAAATAGCCTTCGAGCGTGAGCTGATCCAGCGCCGCATTGACGGTGTTTCGGGAAACCGAGATCTGCTGCGCCAGCGTTCGCGAACCGGGCAGCTGGCTCCCGGACTGAAGCCTGCCGCAGAGTATCGCCTCCCGCAAAGCATGATAGAGCGCGCGCTGGAGCGTCTCTTGCCCACGCTTTTTTAGCGCAGCATGGAGCAAAGCGTAAAGCTCATCACCCGGTATGTTCATCTCTCCTCCTTGTGGTACCAGAAAAACATAGCCTGGTGGTCCTTTTTAAGGAACCAGCAATTCACTAATCTGGAGATCTTTTCAACGTCATGGAAATAAAGATGAATACATTCAATAAGTTTGGACAGCCTGTCGGTATCCCCTTAAACGACTGGCAACCGCGCCCGCATCCGTCCCGTGTGGTCCTTGAAGGCCGCTATTGTCGGCTTGAGCCACTGCGCGCGGCGCATGCCCACGCGCTGTTCTCCGCGTATTCCCTGGCCGAAGATACGCGCAGCTGGACGTGGCTGCTGCGTGAACCCGATGCCACCGCAGAGGCATTTGCCGAATGGGTGGCGAGCGTAAGTGAGTTATCTGACCCGATGCACTTTGCCGTGATTGATAATCAGACCCGGGCGCCGGTCGGAACGCTGGCTCTGATGCGGATCGATCCTAAAAACGGTGTCGTGGAAGTGGGGCACGTTCACTTCTCTCCTCTCTTAAGCCGCACGCCAATGTCGACGGAAGCGCAATACCTGCTGATGCGGTATGTGTTCGATACCCTGGGGTACCGGCGCTATGAGTGGAAGTGCAACAGCCTGAACGAACCTTCCCGTAAAGCAGCGCTGCGGCTGGGCTTTCAGTTTGAGGGGCGCTTTCGCCAGGCGCTGGTCATAAAAGGCCACAACCGGGATACCGACTGGTTTTCGATTCTCGATAAAGAGTGGCCGGCGCTGGCGAGCGCGTTTGAAAGCTGGCTTGCCATCGACAATTTTACTGCCGATGGCAAACAGAAACGAACCCTGGAAAGCTGGCGAGAAACGCGCGTCTAGCGCCTTTTTTTACGTCCCTGAACCGCCTTAAAGCGCGGATTGGATTTGCAAATCACGTACAGGCGTCCCTTGCGTTTGACTATCTGGCAATCCGGGTGACGCTGTTTTGCACTGCGCAATGAGTTAAGTACCTGCATGATTAACCCCGCTTCGCATTGATAAAACCGCCAAAACGCTTGCGGAAGCGCGCTGCGCTGCCGTCGGTGGAGAACGTTTTCTGCTTACCGGTATAAAACGGGTGCGATTTTGAAGAAACCTCGATGGTGATGTACGGATAGGTTTCACCGTCGAGTTCAATTTCGCGGTCGGTCTTAATGGTTGAGCCAACCTTGAAGTATTCATTCGCGCTGGTGTCGTGGAAGACCACGGTGCGATAGGCTGGGTGGATATCGGGTTTCATCGTAAATCCTTTGTGTTTTGTTATAACATAACAAAATAATATCCAGGCAAAGTTGAAAAAACAACCCCTCTCGTCTGACGATATTTTCTGGTTTGTCGGAGATAAAATGAAAATCGCGCCCCCCGCGTGCTATAACTATATCATTTCGCGGTAAAATCTTTCTCTTCAGGCAGGGAACTCAGCGCCCAGGAACGGGTATACGAGGAAGGACACGACAGCATGAAAACCCGACATCTGGTCAGTCTGGTGACTGGCGTACTTATCTTTTCCGTGCTGGTCCCCATTTGCCTGAGCATCTGGCTGGCCCATCGCCAGGCGGAAGATGATTTTGTCGATGCGCTGGAAAACTACGCCTCGCGCGTGCAGATTCGAACCGATCGGGTCGTGGCTCAGGCAAAAGAAGCGCTCAATCATCTGCAGGGCTTTCAGGGCGCACCGTGCAGCCCGTTGCAGTTAAGGGAGATGCGCCGGGCGGCTTTCTCCTGGCGCTACGTGCAGGAGGTGATCTATATCGATAACCTTCAACCGCTCTGCTCCTCCCTGGAGCAAACCAGCCATGCCAACCCTTTCCCTCCGCCAATGCGCATTACCGAGGACGGCTACAGCGCGTGGTTAACCGCGCAAAACGATCTTGGGTTTCATCGCTACATGACCGTGCTGGGAAAAGGTCATTACCTTGTCATGGTCGATCCGGCCTCGCTGGTCGATGTGATCCCCTTCGGGGATATCGCGGTTGATGCCGCCCTGGTAGGCAGCGCAACGCACCTCATCTTTGCCAGCAGCAATCCCCTCGATCCGCACGTTCGCGACACGATCGGAGGCACGGAAATGACCAGCATAGAGTACAAGGGTTCAATGTACGTCATGAAGCCCATCCCCGAGCTGGGGTTTACCATCGTCACCTGGGCAGCGCTCAAACCCCTGGCTGAAACCTGGCACCGGCAGCTTCTCTTCTGGTTACCGTTCGGCATGTTGATAAGCCTGCTGGCCGCGCTCTTCGTCCTGCGAATACTGCGCCGTATCCAGTCGCCTCGTCATCGCCTGCTGGACGCCATTAACAGCCGCGATTTTGTGGTTCACTATCAGCCCATCGTGGCGCTCTGTAGCGGTAAAATCATGGGGGCTGAGGCGCTGGCGCGCTGGCCCCAGCCGGACGGAAGCAGCCTCTCACCGGATATTTTTGTTCCTCTTGCGGAACAAACCGGGCTGATCTCCCAGCTGACGCAGCTCGTCATCGAAAAGGTGTTCGAGGACATGGGCGCCTGGCTGCATCTGCATGCCGATCGGCACATCTCCATCAACCTCGCGCCCGCCGATTTGACCTCCGGCACGCTGCCGCCGCTGCTGAGCCAATTGCTGAATAAGTGGCAGGTCCATCCGAAACAAATTGCCCTTGAGCTCACCGAGCGCGGCTTTGCCGATCCTAAAATCAGCGCACCGGCTATCGCCGCACTCCGCCGTTCGGGGCACCCCGTCTATATTGATGATTTTGGCACGGGCTATTCCAGCCTGAGCTATCTGCAGGATCTCGACGTCGACACGCTCAAGATTGATAAGTCCTTCGTGGATGCGCTGGAGTATAAAAACGTGACGCCGCACATTATTGAAATGGCGAAGTCGCTGAAGCTGGCGATGGTGGCGGAGGGTATTGAAACTGAAGGACAGCTCGCCTGGCTGCACAGACACGGCGTGCAGTACGGCCAGGGCTGGTACTACAGTAAAGCGCTGCCAAAAACGGAATTTATACTTTGGGCAGAAAATAACCTCGCCACGCACGCTACTTGAGATAGGATTTAATCACCTGAAGCACCACGCCAAGATCGGCTTCACGCTGCGCTTCTTCAGGCTCTTTCACGACATGATCGGTTAAATGCCCTTCGATCACCTGCATCATCATTCCATTGACCGCCCCGCGGATCGCCGCGAGCTGCTGTAATACGTCGGCACATTCGTGATCGCTGTTAAGCATTTTTTCCAGCGCGGCACTCTGCCCCTGAATTTTCTTCAGGCGAGTCAATAACATTTTCTTGTCGCGAACGGTATGTGACATCTCTGCATCCCTTATTTTTAGCTTTTAAAGCATATCACGCTCGACTCCCCCTGAGTATTTTTCTACTGGGGGGTAGTATATTGCTACTGGGGGGGAGTAGTATCTCCGCACGTTTTTCACTCCGGAATTTCCCATGACCGATTTTGCTTCACTCCTTCAGCAGGGCAATGCCTGGCTGTTTATTCCCAGCGCTATCCTGCTCGGCGCGCTACATGGCCTGGAGCCGGGCCACTCAAAAACCATGATGGCCGCCTTTATTGTGGCGATCCGCGGCACGCTGAAACAGGCGGTGCTGCTCGGGCTGGCGGCAACGCTCTCCCATACTGCGGTGGTCTGGCTCGTTGCGATGGCGGGATTGTGGTTTGGTCGAGGCTGGGATGCGCATACGTCCGAACCCTGGTTCCAGCTGATCTCCGGCGTACTGATCGTGGCGATCGCCCTGTGGATGGCGTGGCGAACCTGGAAAGAGAGCCAGCCGCACGATCATTATCACGCCCATGATCACCACCATGACCATGACCATGACCATGACCACCATCATGATCATCATCACCACGAGCACACGCTGATTGCAGAAGAGTGGCAGGACGCCCACCAGCGCGCTCACGCGCAGGATATTAACCGGCGCTTCAGCGGTCAAAACGTCACTACCGGACAGATCGTGATGTTTGGCCTGACCGGCGGGCTTATCCCCTGCCCGGCCTCCATCACCGTTCTGCTCATCTGCCTGCAGCTGAAGCACTTTGCCCTCGGCGCGACGCTGGTGTTCAGCTTCAGTATTGGCCTGGCGTTGACCCTGGTCGCTTCCGGCGCGATTGCCGCCTTAAGCCTCAAACACGCGACAAAACGCTGGCCCGGGTTTAGCGAGTTCTCCCGCAAAGCCCCCTGGATCTCTGCCGCGCTGATTACCGTGGTAGGGATTTACATGAGCCTGCACGGCCTGAGCGGCATTCTGGCATAAGACTGCGGCCACGCCCGGTGGCCGCCTCTCCCGGTTAGTTAAGGGTTCTGCTGCCAGCTGAAGGCATAGCGAAGCTGGCGCGTCTGCAGGATGAATTCCGGCGAAACGCTGGGGCTCCAGGAGTCGTCTCCGCCTACGCCCATATGGAAGGCGTCGAGGTTAAGCCAACATCCCGGCTCTTCGCGCAGCAGATGATGATGGGTGGTCTCTCGTAGCTGCCGCTGGCTATAGCGGCTCACCGAGAAATGGAAATGGCCGTTCAGCTGATGCGTTCCCAGTACCAGTTTGCGGGTATCGCAGCGCAAGCCGTTTTCCGTCGGGAAAATATACGGCGTGTGCATGGCCTCAAGAGGCAGCGTCCAGCGCCCCTGCTGCGCCGCGAGCTTTCTGTCCGGGTAGTTTTCATGCGGCCCCAGCCCCAGCCAGGAAACGACTTCTGGCGTTTCGGCGAGATGAACGCTCAGGCCAATCCGCGCCGGTTCAGGGATATCAGACGCCACATCGACCTGAATATCGCCATGCAGTATGCCCTGCTCGTCCACCCGCCAGGTTTTACGGCTCAGGAACAGCGCGTTACCCTGGTACTCCCAGACATGCAGGGTGTTGACCACCACCTCGCGAGCAAGCTGCTCTGCATCGAAAGACAGTACGCGGGAGGTGAGATCGTACATGCCCGCCGCTTTCCAGCGTTCAACCCACGCGTTCGGATCGATTTTCGTCGCTTCGCTCACGCCGATGTCATTATCCAGCGGCGCGCGGCTGAAGCTATCCGTCAGCGGTGAAATCAGCAGTTCCACGCCATCTCGCCACCACTGGCTCAGGTTTCCGGATGCGCGATCGAACCGCCAGCGCTGTTGACGATGGGCGATCTCCAGGATGCGATCGTTTTGCGTTAACACCGGAGGCTCGCCCGCCTGGGCTGGCGGAGCAATAAAGAGGGGAGCCGGAAGCTCCCACTGCTCCCACGCACAGCGATGGTCTGCCGGTGACCACGGCGTTGCCCGCGGCTGGCGCACTTCGACGTTCAGCCAGGCTTCACCCGGTCCGGCGTTCAGCTCCGGCAGGGGGATCTCCAGACGCTGAGTGCCTTCAGGCGCCATCGCCAGCGTTACCTCGCCCGAAGCCAGCACCTCCCCGTCGCGGGCAACCGTCCAGCTCAGCACCTCGTTATCGGTGTGGCGGAACAGGTAGCCGCTTTGCACCTCTATCACCAGCGGAGTCGCGCTGACCCGCGTAAAGGTGAAGAACTGCTGGGCGCGCTGCGCCTCGTAAAGCGCCGGGTGCGGCGTGCGGTCGGGGAACACCAGGCCATTGAGGCAGAACTGCCGATCGTTCGGCTTATCGCCAAAATCGCCGCCGTATGCCCAGAACGGATTGCCCGCTTCATCTTGCTTCGTCAGGGCCTGATCGACCCAGTCCCAGACGAACCCACCCTGCAGGCGAGGATGGCTGCGAAACGCCTGCCAGTATTTCGCAAACCCGCCGAAGCTGTTACCCATCGCGTGGGCGTATTCACAGAGGATCAGCGGACGCGTTTCGTCCGGCATGCCGATCCATTTCTTGATTGACCATTTAGGCACTGCCGGGAAGGGCTGATCCCAGTCGACCCGGGCGTACATCGGGCAGACAATGTCGGTCGCCGCCGTGTTCGCGCCGCCGCCTTCATACTGCACCGGGCGCGTCGGATCGGTGGTTTTCAGCCAGCGGTACAGCGCATCGTGATTCGCGCCGTGGCCAGACTCGTTGCCCAGCGACCAAATAATGATTGAGGGGTGATTACGATCGCGCTGCACCATGCGGGTCACGCGCTCGCTCATCGCGGGCAGCCAGCGCGGATCGTCAGCAAGGCGGCTCATCGGCACCATGCCGTGCGTTTCGATATTGGCTTCGTCAACGACGTACAGCCCGTAGCGATCGCAAAGCCGGTACCACAGCGGATGGTTCGGGTAGTGCGAGCAGCGCACGGCGTTGAAGTTGTGCTGCTTCATGATTTCGATATCGCGACGCATGGTCGCTTCGTCCATCACCTGGCCGTTTTCAGGATGATGCTCGTGCCGGTTAACCCCGCGGATCAGCAGCGGTTTACCGTTGAGCTTCAGCAGGCCGTTGCTGATTTCAACGCGGCGGAAGCCAACGTCGCACGCTTCAGCCTCGAGCACCTCTCCCTGCGGATTGAGAAGCGTAATCGTCAGGCGATACAGTTCCGGGGTTTCAGCACTCCACAGCGCGGGGCGCTCGACGGGGATCGCCACCGCTAGCCGCTCGGCCCAGCTGCCGCGTTCGTCCACGATGGCAGAGCCTGGCCGTTGTGTCGCGCTGGCACAGCGTTCACCGTTGCGCCACAGCGTTATCGCCACGTCGCACTCCGCGTAGCCAGCGCCTGCCAGCGCGACCTCCACGTTCAGCACCGCGCGGTCCAGCTCCGCATTTATATCGGTGACTACATGATAATCCGCAATGTGCGTCTCCGGCTTATGCAGCAGGGAGACATCGCGGAAGATGCCGCTCATGCGCCACATGTCCTGATCTTCCAGATAGCTGCCGTCGCACCAGCGCAATACCATGACCGCCAGGCGGTTCTGCCCGGGGCGTAACGCCGTCGAGAGGTCAAATTCGGCGGGTAGTCGGCTGTCCTGGGAATAGCCTATCCACTCTCCGTTGCACCACAGATGGAACGCCGAGTTCACGCCGTCAAAGATAATTCGGGTCTGCCCGCTCTGAAGCCAGACCTCATCCACCTCAAATGTGAGCGAGTAACAACCGGTCGGGTTTTCCTGCGGCACATAAGGCGGGTTAACGGGGATAGGATAGGTGACATTGGTATAGACAGGCGTGTCGAACCCCTGCATCTGCCAGTTAGACGGCACGGGCATCGCGACGGCATCTGCACAATCTTCGCTTACCCACGCCTGAGGAACCTGCTCCGGCGCGGTAAAGTAGCTAAACCACCAAAGCCCGTTAAGAGAGTGCCGGCTAAGGGAGCCAGCGTCCTCTCTGGCAGCAGATTCACTGCGCCAGCCGTGTAGCGGCGCGTGTGCGGGAAGACGGTTCCACTGGGTGACGCCGGGGTTTTCCCAGTCCCGACGGGCCAGGAGGGCGCTGAGGGTCAGCGTGGGGATGTTGGACATATCAACCTCTTTGCGAAGCGCTCACAATTTTTGGTTAACATGCCCTGGCATACTGCGGCGGTAAAGCGTTCCATCGCAGGGTAGCGAGTCAGATCACAAAAGTCTTATTGTCGGGCAAGCTGCTCGGCCAGCAGCGCCAGGCTTCTGAGCTGCAGCGCCAGCTCCTCGCGTTCGGCCTGCTGCGGCGTGCGTTGCGCGCTGGAATGACGGGTAACCAGCGTCACCGGCAGCTGAATCTGCCAGCACGCCTCGTCCCCGGTGGGAGCCAGCAGCCACTCGACGCTGCGTTCACCCGCCTCGCGAAACGCCTGGCGAACGGTCGTCAGCGGCGGAGAAAACCAGGCGCTGTCGGCCGTATCATCGAACCCAACCACCGATATCTGGCCCGGAATCGCTACCCCTTTTTCCGCGCAGGCGCGCATCACCCCGAGCGCCATTTGATCGTTCGCCACCAGAATCGCGTCCGGTAACGTCGCCGCAGACAACAGCAAATGTCCCTTCTCATAACCGCTGGCCGCGCTCCAGTCACCGCAGGCCACCGCAGCGGCCTCATGCCCCGCGCGTCCCAGAGCGGCTTTCCATCCCGCCAGGCGCGCCCGGGCAGAGACCGAGCTTTCCGGCCCGCTCAGCAGGGCAATGCGCTGATGCCCCAGCGAAAGCAGATGCTCCACGCCCAGACGCGCCCCCTGCTCCGCGTTAAACACGAGGCTGTTTACCTGCGCTGAGGGCGATACATCGAGAAACAGCACCGGAACCGGCGATGCCAGCGCCCTGAGCGCTTCGGCGTGGGGATCGTCAAGCGGCACATTCACCAGCAGCGCGTCCACCCGCTGTGCCAGCAGCGCCTGAAGCGCGGCCTGACACTGCTGGGGCTGTTCCACCATGGAGATAAGGACGCTCGCCCCCCGTTCCGCCGCACGGGATTTTACCGCCGACACGATTTGCGAAGGCGCGTGCAGGGCCAGGTCGGTCGTGATGAAACCCAGCGTGCGGGTGCGTTTACCCGCCAGCTGCTGTGCCCGAAGGTTAGGCACGTAGTGCAGCTCCGCCATCGCCTGCTGCACCTTTTCTCGCGTGCGGGCAGAGACATGCTCCGCGTCGTTAATGACGCGGGAAACGGTCTGGTAAGAGACCCCCGCAAGGAGGGCGACATCATAAAGGGTGATAGCTTTCATGCATTCTGGCATCGCGTTTATCGTGCCCTTATTCTGGCACAGCGACGCCGCTAAAGCATGTGAGCGCTTCGCAAAATTAAACAACCCGCTCCGGCCGGGCGATTTCAGCAATGCGCGGCTTCTGGCGGAACCAGGGCAGGCAGAGCTGGATAAGCGGGCCAATGGTCAGGGCATACAGGACGGTACCCACCCCAAAGGAGCCGCCAAGCACGCACCCAATCAGCAGGACGGTCACTTCAATTGAGGTGCGCACGCTGCGAATGGACCAACCCAGACGGGCATGAATGCCGGTCATCAGGCCGTCGCGCGGGCCAGGCCCGAAACCGGCGCCGATGTACATGCTGGTCGCAATCGCGTTCATCACGATGCCCGACACCAGGAAAGCAATTCGAACGGGTAATGAATCCAGTTCCGGGATAAGCGCCATGCTGGCGTCCGCCGCCAGACCGATGCAAATCACGTTGCTGATCGTGCCGAGGCCCGGCATCTGACGCAGGGGGATCCACAGCAGCAGTACCGCTGCGCCGGTCACAATGATCACCGTCCCGATCGTCATCCCCAGCTGTATCCCCACCCCCAGGTGAAAAACATCCCAGGGATCGACCCCTAAATCGGAACGAATAAACATCGCGGTGGAAAGACCATACAGCCCCAGACCGACATACAGTTGTAGCAGACGACGTACCATTTTTTTCTTCTCCCGTGAACCAGGCTTTCATCCTGACCTAAAATGGCACTATGATTAATGTCCAGTTTTTAAATAGTGGACTGCATATGTCATCACGTCGCTTTGGAAGCCAGTCTCTGGTACGCCTTTTAGGCCACTGGCAGCAGGCCTCATCCCGCACACCGCTCTGGCGACAGCTGGCCGACGCGCTGCGTCTGCTCATTCTTGATGGACGTCTGGCTTTAAATACGCGGCTGCCGGGCGAGCGCGAGCTCGCCACTGCGCTGGACGTTAGCCGGACCACCGTCAGCAGCGCCCTCGCCCACCTGCGCGAGGAGGGTTACCTGGAAAGCCGCCACGGCAGCGGGTCGCGCGTGATCCTCCCCGATACGCGCGCCGTTCCCACCCTTTCAGCGGCGAGCGCCGCGCTGGATCTCTCCACTGCCGCCCTCCATGCCGGGCCGGAGATCCACCAGGCTTATGCCCATGCGCTGACGGCTATTACCCAGCACCTCTCGCTGACGGGCTACGACCAGCTTGGGCTGCCTGCGCTTCGGGAAGCTATAGCGGCACGCTATACCGAACGGGGTCTTCCCACCCGCGCAGACGAAGTGATGGTGGTCAACGGTGCCGTCAGCGGCTTTGCGCTGGTCCTGCGGATGATGACCGGGCCGGGGGACCGCGTCGTGGTCGATCATCCCACCTATCCGCTGGCGATTGCCGCCATTCAGGGCGCGCAGTGTCGGCCGGTGGGGGTATCGCTGCCGGAAACAGGCTGGGATACGGACGGCTTCGCGGCGACGCTTGCCCAGACGGCACCGCGCCTGGCGTATCTGATGCCTGATTTTCACAACCCTACCGGGCGCTGTATGGATATCGCCACCCGTCAGGCCATCACGGATATTGCAGCCCAAACCCGCACGGCGCTGGTGGTGGATGAAACGATGGTGGATCTCTGGTTTGACGCCCCTCCCCCTCCACCGCTGGCCGCCTTTAACCCGCAGGCTACCGTCATCACCTTAGGCTCTGGCGGCAAAAGCTTCTGGGGCGGGCTGCGTCTCGGCTGGATCCGCGCTTCCTCGCGCACGATCGCCACGCTTGCCCAGACGCGGGATACGCTCGATTTAGGCTCGCCGCTGCTGGAACAGCTGGCGATGGAGTGGCTGATTAACAACAGCGAGACGTTTCTGCCCGCACGCCGGAAGATGCTGGCGGAACGTCGGGATCGATGCGGTGAACTGCTGCGCGAACACTTCCCGGACTGGACATTCCATGAAGCAGAAGGCGGGCTCTCTTACTGGATTGAACTTCCGGGCATGCTGGCGACGCAGCTTGCCGCGCGGGCTGAGATTCTGGGAATCAATCTGGGGACCGGCACGCGGTTTGGTTTATCCGGCGCGTTTGACCGCTATTTGCGGATGCCCTTCTCGCTTGAATCGGCAGAGCTTGAGGAGGCGTTGCTGAGGATCAAACCGTTATGGATCGCCCTGAATAAAAACGTGCCATCATTGAAACGCAGCGTGATCTAATATTAAAATTTTTGAAGCAGATCATAAAAAAATAAAAACTGCTGACTGTCATGGAGACAGTCAGCAGTTTTCACCCGTCAGGATTTAGTGCTGAGCAGGAATAGGAAAACCTTTCAGTGAAATAACGAAGTTTTCACCGTCTTTCTTTATTTTTGCGCCAGTATCACACCAGTCAGACGCAATACGAAAGAACTCATCGCTTCCGACATTCCAGCCAAGACGAACGTGCTTCACGTAGCCTGAACGCAACAGATCGCAGGCCTCTTTGTAGTCGCTGGCAGTTGACAGTTGTTGTTTCATTTTCTCTTCTTCAGAAGTTTACGTAGAGCTTTGATTTCTTTAGGAGTAAAAGGAGAAACGCTCTCTTCTTCCGTGTGCTGATTATCAATATCCTCTTCCGATACTCCCGCCTCTTCTACTGCTTCGAACGCCAGCAGCAGCAGTTTCTCTGTCGTCACGCTTAAATTCTCGTTATTAAGTTCCGCATAGTGGCGAAGCCTTTCTTTTAGCGCGTCATCAATTTTAACGTTTAATACCGCTGTAGCCATGTTTGTCACTTCCCTTCGGAATAAGTACTTTATTTAATACACGAAGTTAACAATGTTATCCAGATATATATTTTTTTGAGTTATGGAAGAAAATAACCGTCCAATCATAAAATGACAGTCTATTATTACAGGTTTATGACATTAATATTTCTGTGCGATGAAATATATATTACAGAATATAGGCACAATATTATTGCGGGGATAGCGATTCAGGAGAAAGGCGAAGCGGGAGAAACTGATGAGGGCAGAAATGGGTGGGGGCCCTGCCAGCTACATCCCGGCACACACGTCGTCTGCCCTGGCTGCTTCCTTCCGGACCTGACCTGGTGAACAGAGTAGCGTTGCGGGAGAACCAACAGAGCCCCCATTGAGAGCGTTGATAACCAACGCGCTGGCGCATTATCCCTGTGCGAAGGCCCAATTGCAAGCCGCCCGGAACCGGATGCTGGTTTCTTGCGCAAACCGGCGCAGCAATCAGGGCGATCTTCGTTTACCATAGCTTTCCAGCAACTCCTCAAGGTGAAGGTATGGACGAACACGACTCCTTTCCACAGCGCGTATGGCAAATCGTGGCCTCAATCCCGGAAGGCTATGTGACCACCTATGGCGAGGTCGCGCGTCTGGCCGGTTCTCCGCGCGCGGCGCGACAGGTTGGAGGCGTCCTGAAACGGCTGCCGGAAGGCAGTACGTTGCCCTGGCATCGGGTGGTGAACCGTCATGGCGACATCTCGCTCACCGGACCGGATCTCCAGCGTCAGCGTCAGGCGTTACTCTCAGAGGGGGTACAAGTGTCAGGGTCGGGTCAGATCGATTTGCAAAAGTTTCGCTGGGTGTACTGATCCCCTCTCCAGGAGGAGAGGGGAAAGGCACGTATCACATCTGGGTCGGTGGCGTTGGCAGGGACGGCTGATTGGTCTGCGGTGCGACCGGTACTTCGGTCTGCTGCACAGGGACCAGGTTCAGGTCGATTTTAGTCCCACCGTTGTTAATCGCTTCCTGGACCGTATCGGTGATAAAGACCAGCTTACCGTTGATGGTTACCGCTGCGCTCAGCAGAATACGGGCTTTAGGCTGCACGTCAGACGGGTTATACGGCAACACGAAGCTAAACGGTGCCTGCTTGCCTTCGGTACGAACGGCACGCTGAGCCAGAACCTTCGACGGCGCGTCGGCCAGAGAGGCATCAGACAGCGTCACCGTTAATACCGCATCCGGCGGCAACGCAACTTTTTGCTTAATCCAGATGGTACCTGAAACGTTAGGCTGCTGAATGGATTGCTGCGAAAGGGTATTAATCCCGTTCGGGTCTGCTACGGGCACTGGCACCTGGGCGCTCTTACCGGCACAGGCGGACAACGCCACCGCAATCGCCACACCACTTAGCATAGGCACGAGTTTCATTGAAGTCTCCTTATCATCAATGCACCAGCGGGATCGATCCCATCCGATGTCGTTTCAATCACATAACGTATTCAAGTGTGGCACAGATCACCGATTTATGCCTGAAAACGTGCCGATATTCAGATTATTCTACCCATCGGACCACTTTCGTTTCTGCGTTATACTCTGCCTATCTTTCGCTACGGCGCTTATTGAGGACAACTATGAGTCAGGCACTGAACAATCTGCTGACATTACTGAATCTGGAAAAAATCGAGGAAGGACTCTATCGCGGACAGAGCGAAGATTTAGGCTTGCGCCAGGTCTTCGGGGGTCAAGTCGTTGGACAAGCGCTGTACGCGGCAAAGGAGACCGTCCCGGCAGACCGTCTGGTGCATTCGTTCCACAGCTACTTCTTGCGCCCTGGCGATAGCGCAAAACCTATCGTGTATGACGTTGAAGTGCTGCGAGACGGCAACAGCTTCAGCGCGCGCCGCGTCGCGGCCATTCAGAGCGGCAAGCCGATCTTTTACATGACCGCCTCTTTCCAGGCGCCGGAACCGGGCTATGAGCATCAGAAAATCATGCCTCCAGCCCCCTCCCCGGACGATCTGAAATCGGAAACGGATATCGCTCGCGCGCTGGCGCATCTGCTGCCGCCGCAGGTCAAAGAGAAGTTTCTCTGCGATAAGCCGCTTGAGATCCGCCCGGTGGAGTTTCACAACCCGATGAAAGGCCACACCGCCGAGCCAAAGCGTCAGGTCTGGATCCGCGCCAACGGAACCGTGCCGGAAGATTTCCGCGTCCATCAGTATCTGCTGGGCTATGCGTCTGACTTTAACTTCCTGCCGGTGGCGCTGCAGCCGCACGGCGTCGGCTTCCTTGAAAAAGGGATGCAGGTCGCGACGATCGATCACTCCATGTGGTTCCACCGCCCCTTCAACATGAACGAGTGGCTGCTCTACAGCGTGGAGAGTACGTCGGCGTCGAGCGCGCGCGGGTTTGTGCGCGGTGAGTTTTATACCCAGGACGGGGTCCTGGTCGCCTCGACGGTGCAGGAAGGGGTGATGCGTAATCGCGGTTGACGTTGTGCGGCCTGATGCCCTCACCCTGACCCTCTCCCACAGGGAGAGGGAATACACATTAAAAACGGCAACCGAAGTTGCCGTTTTGCTGTTTATTATGCGTTATACGCATTCTCGCCGTGGCTGTTGACGTCCAGACCTTCGCGTTCCTGTTCTTCCGGTACGCGCAGACCCACCGTCATGTCCGCCAGCTTGTAGCCAATGAACGCGACAACGGCTGACCACACTACGGTGATAGCGATACTTTCCAGCTGCACCAGCACCTGATGCACCATGGTGACGCCTTCCGCGTAGCCCACGCCGCCCAGCGATTTCGCGGCGAAGATACCGGTCATGATACAGCCGATGATGCCGCACACGCCGTGCACGCCAAACACATCGCAAGGATCGTCCACGCGCAGCAGACGTTTCAGTGCGGTCACGCCCCACAGACCCGCTAGACCGGACACCAGGCCGACCAGCAGCGCGCCGCCCACGCCGACATAACCACACGCTGGCGTGATGCCAACCAGACCGGCAATCGCACCGGAACAGGCACCCAGCAGTGACGGTTTACCGCGAACGGCCCACTCGCCAAACACCCAGGAGAGGATTGCACCCGCCGTGGCCACAACGGTATTCACGAAGGCCAGCGCGGCGATTTCGTTTGCTGCGCTTGCAGAACCGGCGTTGAAGCCAAACCAGCCAAAGTAGAGGATAGCCGTACCGGTAAAGACCATCGGCAGGTTGTGCGGTTTGAACGCTTCTTTACCGAAGCCCACGCGCTTGCCAATCAGGTAGGCACCCACCAGACCCGCAACCGCGGCGTTGATGTGAACAACGGTACCGCCCGCAAAGTCCAGCGCGCCGTGCGTCGCCAGCAGACCACCGCCCCACACCATGTGCGCAATCGGCACATAGGAGAGGGTCAGCCAGACCACCACAAAGATCAGGACCGCAGAGAACCGAATACGCTCCGCCAGCGCGCCGACGATCAGCCCGACGGTAATGCAGGCAAACGAGCCCTGGAACGCCACGTGAATGTACTGATAGAAACTGCCCATCAGCGCGGTCAGCTCAATATTCTTCAGCATCACCCAGTCGAAGTTGCCAAAGAAGGCGTTGCCCGTGCCGAACGCCAGCGAGTAGCCGTAAACCACCCACAGCACGCAGACCAGTGCAAACGTCACGGCAACCTGCGTCAGCATGGAGAGAACGTTTTTGCCACGGATCAGGCCGCCGTAAAAGAGGGCAATGCCCGGAATAGACATGAACAGCACCAGCGCGGTGCTGATCATCATAAAGGCGTTATCAGCTTTGTCTGCCACCGCAGGAGCAGCCGCCAGCGCCAGGCCCGGCAGCAGTGCCAGCGAACCCAGACCCGTTTTAAGTGTTGCTATCTTCATTTTCTCGATCCCTATCACTGTGTGCCAGGAGTAACTTACAGTGCCGCTTCGTCAGATTCGCCGGTACGGATGCGAATGACGCGCTGCAGTTCGGCAACGAAAATTTTGCCGTCGCCAATTTTGCCGGTGTAGGCCGCTTTGCTAATGACATCAATCACTTCATCAAGCTGATCGTCAGCAATCGCAACGTCAATTTTTACTTTTGGCAGAAAGTTAACGCTGTATTCCGCCCCGCGATAAAGCTCGGCATGACCCTTCTGACGACCAAAGCCTTTCACTTCGGTGACAGTCAGTCCCTGAATACCCATTGAAGACAACGCTTCACGCACGTCTTCGAGTTTGAATGGTTTGATTACAACCGTAACCAGCTTCATAGATCCCCTCCAGTCAGAATTCGGTAATGGCCGCAGCTTACGCAGAAGGTATTGCAAGGGGTGTGCCAGAAATGAAAACGGGAAGGAATAGCGATGCGATGAGCGTTATACGGTCTTGATAGATGAAGAGGCGAAAAAAAACGCACCATGCCGGTGCAGGGTGCGTTTCAGTTTTGCACCAACAGGAATGACCGTTAGCGCGGCGCCTCATTTTAGTGCATCAGGCGCTAAGCGACTCTTCATCGCGCACGCTGGCGGCCAGCTCTTCGCCCGCCAGCTGCAGCTGGTACATCTGCCAGTAGCGCCCTTTTGCTTCCAGCAGCTCACGGTGCGTGCCGCGCTCCACGGCCTGTCCGCGATGCAGCACCAGAATGGTATCCGCGTCGACGATCGTGGAGAGGCGGTGGGCAATCACCACCAGCGTCGTATGGTCGCGCACGGCAGCCAGCGCCTGCTGGATGGCCTGCTCGGTGCCGGAGTCAATGCTGGCCGTGGCTTCGTCAAGAATCAGCACCTGCGGCGTTTCAATCAGGACGCGCGCCAGCGCCAGGAGCTGCTTTTGCCCCACGGAGAGATTGTTGCCCTGCTCGCCCAGCTTGGTATTGATCCCCTCGCTGAACCCGCGCGCCAGCTCCGCCAGCTGCACCGTTTCCAGCACCGCCCAAACCTGCGCCTCTGAATAGTCCCGCCCCAGGGTGACGTTGGCGTAGAAAGTATCGGCCAGCACGACCGGATCCTGCTGCACCATCGCAACGCCTTTGCGCAACACCGTGTGGCTAAGCGACGCGAGCGGGCGTCCGTCGAGGCGGATTTCGCCGTGCGTAACCGGGTAGTAGCCCATTAACAGGCTGGCCAGCGTGCTCTTGCCGCTGCCGGTATGCCCCACCAGCGCGACGAAACCGCGCGACGGAACGTCAAGCGTGATGTCCTGTAGTACCAGGCGGTCTTCGCGATAGGCAAACGAGACGTTATCAAAGGCGATAGCCCCGCTTTTCAGAGGACGCTCGTCATCGCCGTAGGCCTGCCGCGGCCTGTCCATTAGCTCAAACACGCGCTCACCGGCGACGACCGCCTGCTGCAGCATCGATTGCTGGGTGGTGAGCTCGATCAGCGGCTCGTTGAGGCGCCCCAGATAGCTAATAAAGGCGTACAACACGCCCACTTCAATCGTACCGTTTGAGCTCAGGCCAAAGAGCATCAGCAGCCCGCACAGCACCAGCGCAGAGAAAAGGCTCAGCAGCGGTCGCAGCAGGAATCCGTCCAGGCGAAGCGTCTGCATCCGCGCCATATAGTGCGAACGGCTGGCTTCGCCCATCCGCTCGCCAAAGCGCGCCTGCTGGCGGAACTGCTGGATGACGCTCATGCCGTTGATCACTTCATTGAAGCCGTCGTTGATGTCGGCCAGGTAGGCGCGCACCCGACGCACGATTGGCGTGCTGTAGCGCTGGTAAATCACCATGACGATCAGCACCGCCGGGAAGATAGTGATTGCCACCAGCGCCATGCGCCAGTCGAGGCTGAACATCGCGACAAGCATCGCGCCAATCAGCGCCGCGCTGCGCAATACGGTCGCCACCACGGTGACGTACAGATCGCGGATCACCTCGGTATCGTTGGTGACGCGCGAGATCACCTGCCCGACCGGCTGGATATCAAACTCGCTGAGCGGCTGGCGCAGCGCCGCGTCCATCACATCCGTACGCAGCTGCTGAACGACGCCCACGGCGGCCCGGTTAAACAGCAGCGACTGGGCATAGTGCAGCCCGGCTGCTGTCAGCTGTAAGCCCACGTAGGCCACGCCTAAGCCCGCCACCAGCCCGAGCGGCAGGTAGCTTTTGGCGACCATATTGTCGATGAAATAGCTGATGAGCAGCGGACCGCTCACCTCTGCAATCGCCGCAATCCAGAGTAAAAGCACGGCAACCGAGAGCGGTTTACGCCACGGCGAGCCGTAGGCCAGCAGACGTTTGAGCGTCGGCCACATCGTTCCGAGCTTACGCATTGGCGGCCTCCTCATCCTGCTCCGGCGCATCGTCCAATGCCGCTTCAAGCTGCTGATAGCGGTACATATCGCGATACCAGCCCGGCTGCTCGGCCAGCGCGTCATGCTGCCCTCGCTGGGCAATATGGCCGTGCTGTAAAACCAGAATTTCGCTGGCTTCGGTGAGCGCGGACAGGCGGTGGGCGCTGATAATAATTGTCCGTCCGTCGCCCCACTGGCGCAGGTTATGCAGAATTTGATGCTCGGTACGGCCGTCCACGGCGGACAGCGCGTCGTCCAGGATAAGGATTTCGGCATTCAGCAGCAGCGCGCGGGCAATGGAGATACGCTGTTTTTGCCCGCCGGACAGCATGACGCCGCGTTCCCCAACTTCCGTTTCGTAGCCCTGCGGCAGACGCAAAATATCATCATGTACGCTGGCTAAACGCGCCACGTGTTCAATCTCTTCCTGCGTCGCCCCGGGGCGTCCAAGGGCAATGTTGTTCGCCACGGTGTCCGAAAACAGGAACGGCGTCTGGCTGACCACCGCCAGGCGGCCACGCCACTCGTCAAGCAGCAGCCTGGTCAGGGGAATATCATGGAAGTGGATATCGCCCTCGATGACGTCAAAGTGGCGCTGAAGCAGAGAGAGCACGGTACTTTTGCCGGAACCCGTCGGGCCGCAGATGCCCAGCATCTGCCCTGGCTGAAGGGTAAAACTCACGTTTTCCAGTACCGGATGCGCCGTATGCGGATAGCTAAACTGACGGACGTCGACAGTCATGACGCCGCGTCCTTCCGGTAACGCCTCGCTACCGTCAATGACTACCGGCGCTTCGGCCAGCATGGCGCGGATGCGGCTATAGGCGGCGCTGCCGCGCTCCACGATGTTAAACATCCAGGCCAACGCCAGCATCGGCCAGATCATCAGCCCCAGATACATCGCAAAGCTGGTCAATTGCCCCAAGGTCAGCGTGCCCTGCACCACCATCCAGCTGCCGCCGCCAATCGCCAGCAGGTTTGCCATGCCAATCGCGATATAGATCGTCGGGTCAAAGCAGGCGTCGATACGCGCGACGCGCATGTTCTTCGCACCGGTGTCTGCGGCATCGGCCGCAAACAGCGCAGACTGCCGGTCTTCCAGGCCAAACGCTTTGATCATGCGGATGCTGGTCATGCTCTCCTGGGTGCGATCGTTCAGAGACGAAAACGCCGCCTGCGCCAGCTTGAAGCGCTCGTGCAGCTGTTCGCCATAGCGATTGATCGCCAGCGCCATGATCGGCATCGGCAGCAGGGCGAGCAGGGTCAGCTGCCAGCTGATCTGCGTGGACATCACGATCAGCACCGCACAGCCCATCACCAGCGAGTCCACCAGCGTCAGCACCCCTTCCCCGGCGGCAAAGACTACCCTGTCGACATCGTTAGTGGCGCGGGCGATAAGATCCCCGGTGCGGTGGCGCAGATAAAATTCGGGATGCTGTCGGCTCAGCTGGCGGTAAAAATCTTCACGCAGCTCAACGGCCAGCTGATAGGACGCACCAAACAGCAGCACGCGCCAGACGTAGCGCAGGAGATAGACAATCACCGCCGTCAGCACCAGCGTGCCGACCCACATCAACACCCGTGCGGTGGTGTAATGCTGTTCGGTGACGCCATCCACGACGTAGCCCACCACTTTCGGCGGGATCAGCTGCAGAATGGCAATAATGATAAGCAGGGCGACTGCGCCGAGGTAGCGTTGCCACTCCCGACGAAAGTACCAGCTTAATTGGGCAAATAATCGCACGCGGTTTGTTCCTGAAGGTATTTTACGTAGTTATTCAATGGGTAAGGCTGTGGTGTACTTAATCTGTTCCATGGCGAAGCTTGAGGTGACGTCCGATAAGCCCGGGACGCTGTTCACCAGCCGCTTGTAGAAATCATCATAGCGCTTCATGTCGGCCACCTGGACGCGCATCAGGTAATCGTACTCGCCGGCCATACGCCAGAAACCGAGCACTTCGGGCATCTCAGACACCTGAGTCACGAAGCGGCAATACCACTCGCTGCTGTGATGCTGCGTTTTTATCAGCACAAATGCCGTCAGCCCAAGCCCCAGCTTTTCGGGATCGAGTAACGCGACGCGCCCCAGAAGAATGCCGTCATCTTCCAGCTTCTTAAGGCGCTTCCAGCACGGGGTGGTGGTCAGATTAACGGCATCTGCCAGCACCTGCAAAGAGAGGGTACAGTCACTTTGCAGCAGTGAAAGGAGCTTGCGGTCAATTTTATCTAGCATAGCCACCTCAAAGAGAAAATTTTTCTCTCTCTATTCTATTTTAAAGGCCAGATAGCAACAATTTTTTCTGTGCTTTTCGCTATGCTGGGCACAAAATGACAAACGGATAACGACGATGAATAGCACTTGGGTTAAACATGCGATCAGCGAAATCAATGCCGACTATCAGCGCTCGGCGGATACGCACCTGATTCGCCTTTCCCTGCCGGGATTTGACGGCATTCAGCTCTATCTGAAAGACGAAAGCACCCATCCGACCGGTAGCCTGAAGCATCGCCTGGCGCGCTCGCTGTTTTTATACGGCTTATGTAACGGCTGGATCAAAGAAGGCACCACCATCATTGAATCCTCATCCGGTTCTACGGCGGTGTCCGAAGCCTATTTCGCCCGCCTGCTGGGCCTGCCGTTTATCGCGGTGATGCCGTCCTGCACCGCAAAACGCAAAATCGAACAGATCGAATTTTACGGCGGCCGCTGCCACTTCGTGGAAAGCGCCTGCGAAATCTACGCGGCCTCTGAAATGCTGGCCCGTGAACTCAACGGCCACTATATGGACCAGTTCACCTTCGCCGAGCGGGCGACGGACTGGCGCGGCAATAACAACATTGCCGACAGTATTTTCCGCCAGATGACCCACGAGCCGCACCCGGTTCCGTCGTACATTGTCATGAGCGCCGGTACCGGCGGCACGTCAGCAACCATTGGACGCTACATCCGCTGTCAGGGCTACGATACTCAGCTGATGGTGGTTGACCCGCAGAACTCCGTGTTCCTCGACTACTGGCAAAACCGCGACGCCGGGCTGCGCAGCCCGGTGGGCAGCAAAATTGAAGGGATTGGCCGCCCGCGCGTGGAGCCCTCTTTCATCCCTGACGTTGTGGATGAGATGCTGCGCGTGCCGGATGCCGCCAGCGTGGCAACCGCGCACTGGCTGGAAACGCAGCTGGGGCGCAAGGTGGGCGCATCGACGGGCACAAATATGTGGGGCGCGCTGCAGCTTGCCGCACGTATGCGCGAAACGGGTCGCACCGGCTCCATCGTCACGCTGCTGTGCGACAGCGGCGAGCGTTATCTTGAGACCTACTACAATGCGGAGTGGGTGCAGGCCAATATAGGCGACATCTCACCGTGGAAAGCGCAGATTGCGCAGCTGCTGAAATAAAAAAAAGCCAGACCGAAGCCTGGCTTGCTGGAAGGATCTCGCTATTCGGGGGAATAAGGGAGGTTGTTGTTGTCCAGCCAATGCGTCAAAAAATGGGACACGGCTTCGTTGCGACAGTGCCCTATAACCGGCAGATGGGGAAGCTCTGCTTTCAGCTGCGCCATTGCATTCCCCATAATCAGACCGCGGCCCACGCTGCCCAGCATTTCGCGGTCGTTCATGGCGTCGCCAAACGCCATGCATTCCTGCATCGTTAAGCCCAGATGGTCGCTCAACACCGCCAGCGCGGAGCCTTTGTTACAGCCCACCGGCAGCACTTCCAGACAATCCACCGCCGAGAAGGTTAAATGTGCCCGGTCGCTCAGCGCCTCATTCAGTTGGATCCGTAAGCGACGGAGATCGTCGTGATCGCCGCAGAAGCAGATCTTGGTTACCGCATGGGCGGGGATCCGACGCAGATCGACAATCTGGTATTTAAAGCCGCTGTAAACATGCGCGTGCAGCAAATCCGGGATTTCATGACCGGTAAACCAGCCCCGATCGTTAAAGACGTGGATGCTGGCCTGCGTGTCCCAGGTGCTGTGCAGCACGATGTCCGCCACCTCCGGGTTGAGATCCTGTCGGTACAGCACATCGCCTTCTACGGAGTGAATTCGCGTCCCGTTGCCGGTAATCAGAAAAGCGTCGAGGGAAAACGCGCCCAGCAAATGGCGCATTTCCAGCACGTGACGCCCGGTGGCAAACGTCAGGGTGACATTACGCTCGTGCAGGCGCTTCAGCGTGTTCAGGGTCTTCTCCCCTAAACGGTGATCCGGCATTAACAGCGTACCGTCCATATCAAATGCAGCGAGCCGAGCCATGATTACTCCCGAAATGTGATGCGGTTAACTTGTGCATCAGTATCGTGTGAGATATACGGAAGTAATAGTGAATAGATGATAATTATTGTTCCGGGTTTTTTATGCGCCAGCTCAATCGACTCAACCAGTATCACCGCCTGTGGCAGCCTTCCCTGGGAGCAACGCAACAGGTCACCATCAGCGAACTTGCCGCCCGCTGTTTTTGCAGCGAGCGTCATGTCCGAACGCTGCTGCGCCAGGCCCAGGAGGCGGGCTGGCTGAGCTGGCGAGCGCAGTCTGGCCGCGGCAAGCGGGGTGAGCTGACGTTCCACGTCGCGCCTGAGTCTCTGCGCAATACGATGATGGAGGAGGCGCTGAAGCGGGGCGAGCAGCACAACGCGCTTGAGCTTGCCCAGCTTGCCCCCGCTGAATTACGGTCGTTGCTGCATCCGTTTTTAGGCGGGCAGTGGCAAAACGACACGCCGACGCTGCGCATTCCCTATTACCGCTCGCTGGATCCGCTTCAGCCGGGGTTTTTACCCGGCCGGGCGGAGCAGCATCTGGCAGGACAGGTCTTCTCCGGACTGACGCGATTTAACGGTAACAGCAGCGAACCCACCGGCGACCTGGCGCATCACTGGGAGGTCTCCGCTGACGGGCTGCGCTGGCATTTCTACATTCGTTCCACGCTGCACTGGCATAACGGCGATAAAATCGAAACCGGGCAGCTTCAGCAAAGCCTTAATGCGCTTTTTGCCTTGCCTGCCCTGCGCAAACTGTTCCAGAGCGTGTTACGCGTTGACGTTACCCACCCCCAGTGTCTGACCTTTACGCTGCACCAGCCGGATTACTGGCTGGCACACCGCCTGGCCACCTACTGTAGCCGGCTTGCACATCCCGAACTGCCCATGACGGGCAGCGGCCCTTTCAGACTCAGCGTGTATGAGCCGGATCTGGTTCGCCTGGAAAGCCACGAACAGTACCACCTCAGCCATCCCCTGCTTAAGGCTATCGAGTACTGGATCACGCCGTCGCTGTTTGACCAAGGGTTAGGGACCAGCTGTCGCCATCCGGTGCAGATCGCCATTGGCGAGCCGGATGAACTGAAGAGCCTGCGCCTGGTGACGAACAGCACCAGTCTGGGCTTTTGCTACCTCACTCTGAAGCAAAGCCCGCGCCTGAGCGACATGCAGGCTCGTCGACTCATCAACATCATTCATCTCTCGACGCTTCTGCATACGCTTCCGCTTAATGAAGGGCTGATTACCCCAACAGAGGAGTTGCTCCCCGGCTGGGCGATCCCTCAGTGGCCAGATTTAGCTCATGTCCCTCTGCCGAAGAAACTAACCCTGATTTACCATTTACCGGTTGAGTTACACACGATGGCGCGCCAGCTAAAACAGTACCTTGCACAGCAGGGCTGCGAACTTACGGTTATCTTTCACGATGCAAAAACCTGGGACGGGTGCCAGCAACTGGCGGACGCCGACATCATGATGGGCGACAGGCTGATTGGCGAAGCGCCGGAATATACGCTTGAGCAGTGGCTGCGCTGTGATGCCCTCTGGCCCCACGTTCTTAGCGCTCCGCAATATGCTCATCTTCAGGCTACCCTTGATGCGGTACAGACTCAGGCCGACGAACGGGCCAGAGATGCCGGGCTTAGGGCCATCTTCTCCCGGCTCATGGAAAAGGCGGCGATCACTCCCCTGTTCAATTATCAGTATCAAATCAGCGCCCCGCCGGGCGTCAACGGCATTCGCCTCAACACCCGCGGCTGGTTTGACTTCACCGAGGCCTGGCTGCCCGCGCCCAAATCGTGAAGAAGCTGGTCGCCGTCGTGGTCTGACGGTAACATAACGTTTTTACCGTAACAGTCGAGATGATTTATGAAACGTGCCGTCGTCGTGTTCAGCGGAGGACAAGACTCTACTACCTGCCTGGTTCAGGCTCTCCATCAATACGATGAAGTTCACTGCGTCACTTTCGATTATGGTCAGCGTCATCGCGCTGAAATCGACGTTGCGCGTGAACTTGCCCTGAAACTTGGCGCACGCGCGCACAAGGTGCTGGACGTTACGCTGCTAAATGAACTGGCCGTGAGCAGCCTCACCCGGGACAGTATTCCCGTTCCGGACTACGAACCCGATGCCAGCGGTATTCCAAATACCTTCGTACCGGGCCGTAATATTCTTTTCCTGACCCTGACGGCGATCTATGCCTACCAGGTAAAAGCCGAAGCGGTGATCACCGGCGTATGCGAGACCGACTTCTCCGGCTACCCGGACTGCCGTGATGAGTTCGTGAAAGCGTTAAACCACGCCGTCAATCTGGGCATGGCGAAAGAGACGCGCTTTGAAACCCCGCTCATGTGGCTGGATAAAGCCGAAACCTGGGCGCTGGCGGACTACTGGGGCAAGCTGGATCTGGTTCGCAGTGAAACCCTCACCTGCTATAACGGCATCAAAGGCGACGGTTGCGGCCAGTGCGCGGCCTGTAATCTTCGCGCTAACGGGCTGAATCACTATTTTGCCGATAAGGTCGGCGTGATGGCCGCGATGAAGAAAAAGACCGGGCTTAAATAACGCTACTTAACCGTGCTGTCGAATAGTTTTACGCCGGCAGCACGCGTCACTTTCATTAGCGTCGTCAGCGTTGGGTTGCCGTTGTCTGATAGGGTTCTGTATAGCTGCTGACGAGATAGACCTGCTTTAGCAGCGATTTCACCTATGCCACCTCGGGATTCGACAACACGTCTTAACGCGATTAAGTATGCAGGGATCCCCTGCTCTTCATAAATCTCATCCAACGCAACCTGCAGATATAGCTGAGCGTATGAAGGGTTTTCACGAAGCATTTTTACGACGGCTTCATCATGGCTGACGGAACTAGAAAATTTTCGTTGGCTCTTGCTCATCCGGTTTATCCTTTTGATGTTCTTTCCAGTAATCTATTGCCAGTTTCACATCCGTCTTTTGACTCTTTTTGTCACCGCCAATCAGCAACAACAAGATCTTCCAATGTTGTACCGCAAAATAGATTCGATAACCGGGACCACAATCAATTTTCAATTCCCAGATCCCGTCTCTGAGATATCGGTAATCGCCGAAATTCCCTTTCTCAGCACGGTCAATTCGCAGAAGGATCCGAAACACTAACTCCGGATCCTTTCGCTTCATTCTGGCCACCCACTCCTCAAACGGCACTTTTCCGTCATGGGTACGGTAACGTTCAACAACGTAGTCCCTGTCCATTATTCTATCCCTGAAAAATCCTTCTGTCTTTTATAAAAGACAAAATTTTAAGCGATCATCAATTCCAGCTTTTCCCGCAACTCCCCTTCCAGCGGCAGCGCTTTCTGCGTTTTCAGATCGATACAGACAAAGGTGATCAGCGCATCAGCGACCACCTGCCCTTCCGGATCGAGCGTCACTACCTGGCTTAACACCCCGCTTTTGCCATTGATCTGCTGCACCTGGCTGGTTACCGTGAGCACATCGCCCAGCACGGCCGGGCGCCGGTAGTTGATGTTGATATTGACGACCACGAACGCGATGTTGTGCGCGGTCAGCCACTGAAAGCTTTCGCTGTTTTCCAGCCCGTCCCAGCGCGCTTCTTCAAGAAACTCAAGATAGCGAGCGTTGTTCACATGCTGGTAAACGTCGAGATGGAAACCGCGTACTTTGATTTTTGTCTGCATAGCGCAATAGCCTTTACTGTTATTGTAGGATGAGAGGTCATAACTGGTATGACCTCTTTATCCTGGCAAAATTTTGCCGCAGTGCAAGAAATTGCGTAATTACAACGTCAGGTGTGAGAGGTTGCGCTCAACCAGCGCGCTGCCCATGCCCGGCACCTGTTTGAGATCGTCGACCGTTTTGAAAGGACCATACTCTTCACGGTAGCTGACGATAGCCTGCGCTTTTTTCAGGCCGACACCGTTCATCGCGCGGGCCAGATCTTCCGCAGAGGCCGAATTGATGCTGACCCGCGTACCGTCATCATCCGCATTTTTACCGACGTCAGCCGCTTTGGTTTGCCCCTGCACCTGCGCTGCCGCGTCGGACCTGCTCTGCGTAGCCTGTGGCTTTGCGGCGGGCGTCGCCGCCAGCGCGCCAGCGCTCATTCCGGTGGTGGCGATAGCCAGCGTAATTAACAGTGCTTTGATTCCACGTTTCATGCTGTTTTCTCCTTGTTTGTTGACAGCCACGTCACGATAGCCGCCCGCGAAAACCGGCACAAACAGCAGATTGCAGAAATGGAAAAGGCCGCGAAGGCGGCCTTTAGTTATTGCAGAGCGTTACGAAAATCTGCGAGCAGACGCGTAATTACTGCTGCTGAGTCATGACATCGCCCAGCTTGATTTTGGCTTCTTTACGCAGGTTGCTCATCATGGCTTCGAAGGCAATCTGGGCATTGTTCTGGGTAATGCCCTGAACCATCGCCTTCTTCTGCGCGTCCGGCAGGGTGCCGGCTTTCACTTCATCCAGCGCCAGCAGGACGACGTTACCCTGCGCATCGGTAGTGGTACCGAAGCTTGGCTTGTCCTTCGCAGGCAGAGTCAGAGCAAACGCGGCCTGGCTGATTGAGTCCTGACCGGTACGGCCCAGCGTTTTCGCTTCACCGAAGCTCAGGCCAGCCGCTTTCAGCGCGTCTTCTTTACCCGCTTTCAGATCGGACAGAATCTTCTCAGCATCCAGTTTCGCCTGCTGTTCCGCCTTGTTGTGCTTAACCTGAGCGACAACCCGATCCTTCACGTCCACCAGCGGTTTAACCGCTTCTGGCTTGTGCTCGCTGACGCGCAGCACAAACGCGCGATCGCCGTCGACGGTAATGATGTCAGAGTTACTGCCCGGCGTGCCGTTCTCACCCACCAGACCACCGTTGAAGATGGCATCAGAAACCGGTTTGAAGTTCAGCTCTTCCGGCAGGTTGTCACGGCCAAACCAGCCGGTCTCAACCGCCTTCACGCCCGCCGCCTGCTCTGCGCCTGCCAGCGATTCGTTGTCGTTGCTGGCCGCATCGCTTACCTTCTGCTGCAGCGCGTAGTAGGCATCCAGCGCTTTTTCCTGCTTCACTTTCGCCGCGATATCGTCGCGAACGTCAGCCAGCGGCTTGGTTTTTGCCGCGGTGATGTCGTCCAGACGCACGACCAGGAAACCAACTGAAGACTTAATCACGCCTGAAAGCTGGCCTTTCTCTTTCAGACCGGCATTTTTCAGCTCGTCCGGCGTGGTGGCGTCTTCCAGCCAGCCCATATCGCCGCCGTTTTTCGCAGAGATAATGTCGGTGGATTTCGCTTTCGCAACGGTGGCGAAATCAGCGCCTTTGCTCAGCTCGTCCAGTACCGCTTTGGCCTCAGCCTCGGTTTTGGTCTGGATCACGCTGTAGCGGTTACGCTGCGGCTGTGTGAACTGATCCTGATGCTGGTCGTAGTAAGACTGAATTTCCGCGTCAGACGCGCTTTCCTGCAGCGCGGCCGCATCCAGCTTGATGTAGCTCACGCGGAACTGCTCTGGGGAAACAAAGGAATTCTTGTTTTGCTCGTAGTAAGCGTTCAGTTCAGCGTCGCTTACCTGCTGTTTCGCCGCCAGGGCGTTCACATCAATTGTCGCTTCGCGTACAACGCGCTGTTGCGCCACCAGCGCCGCCAGTTCGTCCGTTTCACCTTTGAGCATGAAATCGGTGCCCACAACGGCATTGATGAGCTGCTGGGTGGTCAGCTGGTTACGCAGCGCCTGAGCGTACTGATCGGCCGTCATCCCCATCTGGTTGACGATACTGTTGTAACGCGCGTTGTCGAACTTCCCGTTAGACTGGAAGGCCTGAGTGGCGAAGATCGCTTTTTTCACCTGCTCGTCGCTGATGCCAAGGCCCAGTTTTTTGGCATACTGATCCAGCAGCGCTTCGTCGATAAGACGATTCAGCGTCTGTTGGCGCAGGGTCTTCATATACCCTTCGTTCGCCGCCAGTTCAGAGAATTGGTCGCCCAGCTGTTGCTGCATACGGTTACGTTCACCGGCAAAAGCATTCTCGAACTGACCACGGCTGATCTCCTGGCCATTCACTTTTGCGGCGTAGTTTGCGCCACCGCCAATAAGGTAACTGCTCACGCCGGTCAATATGAACGACACGATAATGATACCGAAAATAATCTTGAGCACGAGACTGTTAGCAGCCGTGCGTAAGCTGTCCATCATGGTGTAACAACACTCCGCTGTAGGTGACTGGTTACCTGACGCTGACGGAAAATCCTGCCCGTCGCGCGTGAAGGCGTATTGTGACAAGAAAACGGGGCGATTGTCAGCCCACAACTCGCATAAACTCGCACAAATCAGGTCTGGACAAACAAAAAAGGCACATCAAATGATGCGCCCTTGTACTTTCCGGCTTCCCTGAAACGGGAAAGCAATCAGTTTACTGCGTCTTTCAGCGCTTTACCTGCACGGAAACCCGGCACTTTAGCAGCAGCAATGGTGATCTCTTTACCGGTCTGAGGGTTGCGGCCAGTACGGGCAGCACGCTCTTTAACAGCAAAAGTACCGAAGCCTACCAGTGCAACGTCGTCTCCAGCCTGCAGAGATTCAGTAACAGAAGCAATTAATGCATCTAACGCACGTCCAGCTGCAGCTTTAGAAATATCAGCACCAGCAGCAATTTTGTCAATCAGTTGAGATTTATTCACTGTTCTCTTCCTCTCTTTATAATTTATATCGCGCCTGAATCCTTCACAACGCGACCGCGCAGCAGTTATATCAGGCCTGCCATGACCTTACAACACCCGTTGTTGATGGCTGACCTAATCAGCAATCTAAATTAGCTATACAAAAAAAGGCTGGCAAGTGCGAAATGACTTACCAGCCTTGTTTTTATTGACGCTCTTTGCGCGAGGTCACTATTTTGCGGTTACAACCTGCATTCCTGAAGGTTCATTTTGCAATGCGAGGCTAAGAACTTCCTCAATGCGCTTAACAGGATGGATCTGCAGGTCAGCAATCACGTTGTCCGGAATCTCTTCCAGATCGCGTTTATTTTCATAAGGGATCAATACGGTTTTGATCCCACCGCGGTGTGCCGCCAGCAGTTTTTCTTTTAATCCACCAATCGGCAGAACCTGACCGCGCAGCGTAATTTCACCGGTCATTGCGACATCGGCACGCACCGGGTTACCTGTCAGACAGGAAACCAGAGCGGTACACATGGCAATACCCGCGCTTGGGCCATCTTTCGGCGTCGCCCCTTCAGGCACGTGGACGTGGATGTCGCGTTTTTCGTAGAAATCAGGGTTGATACCCAGTTTCTCCGCGCGCGCGCGCACCACGGTCAGCGCCGCCTGAATGGACTCCTGCATCACTTCACCCAGCGAGCCGGTGTAGGTCAGTTTGCCTTTGCCCGGCACACAGGCGGTTTCGATGGTCAGCAGATCGCCGCCCACTTCCGTCCATGCCAGACCGGTCACCTGGCCAACGCGGTTTTCGTTGTCCGCGCGACCGTAGTCGAAGCGCTGAACGCCCAGGTACGCATGCAGATTGTCGCCGTTAATCACAATGTGTTTCAGGCTCTTATCCAGCAGCAGCTGTTTCACCGCCTTACGGCACAGCTTAGAGATTTCACGCTCAAGGCTACGCACGCCCGCTTCACGGGTGTAGTAGCGAATGATGCCAATAATCGCGCTGTCCTCGACGGTCAGCTCGTTGGCTTTCAGCGCGTTACGCTCAATCTGCTTCGGCAGCAGGTGCTGCTTGGCGATGTTCAGCTTCTCGTCTTCGGTATAGCCGGAGAGACGGATCACTTCCATACGGTCCAGCAGCGGGGCCGGAATGTTCATGGAGTTGGAGGTTGCCACGAACATCACGTCGCTCAGGTCGTAGTCCACTTCCAGGTAGTGATCGCTGAACGCCACGTTCTGTTCTGGATCAAGCACTTCCAGCAGGGCAGACGCCGGATCGCCGCGCATGTCCGACGACATTTTGTCGATCTCATCGAGCAGGAACAGCGGGTTTTTAACGCCCACTTTCGCCATCTTCTGGATCAGTTTACCCGGCATAGAGCCGATGTAAGTACGGCGGTGACCGCGGATTTCCGCTTCATCGCGTACGCCACCCAGCGCCATACGGATATACTTACGTCCGGTCGCTTTGGCGATGGACTGACCCAGAGAGGTTTTACCCACCCCCGGCGGTCCGACCAGGCACAGAATCGGGCCTTTAATTTTGTTCACACGGCTTTGTACCGCGAGGTACTCAAGAATGCGGTCTTTGACGCGTTCCAGGCCGTAGTGGTCGGTGTCCAGGATCTCCTGCGCCTGACGCAGGTCTTTTTTGACCTTGCTGCGGGCGTTCCACGGAACCTGTACCATCCATTCAATGTAGCCGCGAACGACGGTCGCTTCAGCCGACATTGGAGACATCATTTTCAGCTTCTGCAGTTCCGCTTCGGCCTTCTCTTTCGCCTCTTTCGGCATTTTCGCCGCGTCGATCTTACGCTTCAGCGCTTCGTTTTCGTCCGGCGCGTCGTCCATCTCGCCCAGTTCTTTCTGAATGGCCTTCATTTGCTCATTCAGATAGTACTCACGCTGGGACTTCTCCATCTGCTTTTTCACGCGGTTGCGAATACGCTTCTCAACCTGCAGCAGATCGATTTCGGACTCCATCATCGCCATCAGGTATTCCAGACGTTCGTTAACGTCGGACATTTCCAGCACGGACTGTTTGTCAGCCAGCTTCAGCGGCATGTGTGCAGCGATGGTGTCCGCCAGACGTGCAGGATCGTCGATGCTGTTCAGCGACGTCAGCACTTCTGGTGGGATTTTCTTGTTCAGCTTGATATAGCCTTCAAACTGGCTAATCGCGGTGCGCACCAGCACTTCCTGCTCGCGCTCATCAAGCTCGGGCGAATCAAGGTACTCTGCCTTGGCAGAGAAATGTTCACCGTCGTCTGACAGAGTGGTAATACGCGCACGCTGCAGCCCTTCTACCAGCACCTTCACGGTGCCGTCAGGCAGCTTCAGCATCTGCAAAATAGAGGCCACGGTCCCGACGGTGAAAAGATCGTTTACACCCGGCTCATCCGTTGATGCTTCTTTCTGCGCCACCAGCATGATTTTTTTATCATGATCCATAGCGGCTTCGAGGCAACGGATAGATTTTTCCCGCCCTACAAATAAGGGTATGACCATGTGCGGATAAACCACCACATCGCGCAACGGCAATACGGGGATTTCAATGCGTTCAGAACGCTCAGGATTCATAGAGCTCTCTCTTAGTTAGTGTCCGCCAGGTAAGCTGGTCATGTCACTGTGCTTCACATAACCATTAACATGTATCCAGTATATGGGGATGTTTCCCACACATTCAACGCTATGAATACGGAAAAAGTAAAGGGGAGATAAAATCCCCCCTTTTTGATTAACTGCTTGTATGATTTGGTGAATTATTCGCCAGATGCCTGCTGTGCTTCCGGCTTGCCGTAAATCAGCAGCGGCTTGGTTTGACCGCTGATGACCGACTCGTCAATCACCACTTTATCCACGTCTTCCATAGACGGCAGGTCGTACATGGTGTCGAGCAGCGCCGCTTCAACGATAGAACGCAGACCACGGGCACCGGTTTTACGGACCATCGCTTTCTTGGCAATCGCATCCAGCGCTTCGTCGCGGAATTCCAGGTCAACGCCTTCCAGATTGAACAGCGCCTGATACTGCTTGGTCAGCGCATTTTTTGGCTCTTTCAGGATCTGGATCAGCGCGTCTTCGCTCAGCTCGTTCAGCGTTGCCACAACCGGCAGACGACCGATGAACTCAGGGATCAGACCGAATTTGATCAGATCTTCCGGTTCAACCTGAGACAGCAGCTCGCCTTCGTTCGGTTTTTCGGCCGTCGATTTCACCGTTGCGCCAAAACCAATGCCGGAGCCGGTTTCAACACGGTGGGAGATGACTTTATCCAGACCGGCAAACGCGCCGCCACAGATAAACAGGATTTTGGAGGTATCAACCTGCAGGAACTCCTGCTGCGGATGTTTACGACCACCCTGCGGCGGAACGGCAGCAACCGTACCCTCGATCAGCTTCAGCAGCGCCTGCTGCACGCCTTCACCGGACACGTCACGGGTGATGGACGGGTTGTCGGATTTACGGGAGATCTTGTCGATCTCATCGATATATACAATCCCGCGCTGGGCTTTTTGTACGTCGTAATCGCACTTCTGCAGCAGTTTCTGGATGATGTTTTCGACGTCCTCACCCACATAACCGGCCTCGGTCAGGGTGGTGGCATCTGCCATGGTGAACGGAACATCAAGCAGACGCGCCAGGGTCTCAGCCAGCAGCGTTTTACCGGAACCGGTTGGGCCGATCAGCAGAATGTTACTTTTACCCAGTTCTACGCCGTTGCTGGTATCGCCATTGCGCAGGCGTTTGTAGTGGTTATAGACCGCTACCGCCAGCACTTTCTTGGCCTGCTCCTGACCGATGACGTAGTCGTCAAGGTGATGACGAATTTCATGCGGCGTTGGCAGCGCGCTGCGCTCACGGTGCGGTGCGACTTCTTTAATCTCTTCGCGAATGATGTCGTTACATAAATCGACGCATTCGTCGCAGATATACACGGACGGCCCGGCAATCAGTTTACGCACTTCATGCTGGCTTTTGCCGCAAAAAGAGCAGTACAGCAGTTTGCCCGAACCATCTTTGCGTTTATCTGTCATGAGTCCAAACCTCTTTTTAAGTTCTTTGTGCCGCACATGACGACGCAAATGCCATTCTAAGACGCAAGCTGCATTCAGCAACGTGCCGCCCTACCTTAGTATAGCGGCACACTCGCGTCGCGGGCATCAATTACGATGGGTCAACACGGAGTCGACTAAGCCGTACTCAACTGCCTCTGAAGCAGAGAGGAAGCGATCGCGCTCGGTATCGCGCTCGATCTGCTCGAGGGGTTGACCCGTATGCTGCGCCATAAGTTCATTCATGCGCGCTTTTACTTTCAGAATTTCGCGGGCGTGGATTTCAATATCCGTCGCCTGCCCCTGGTAACCGCCCAGCGGCTGGTGAATCATCACGCGGGAATTTGGCAAGCAGAAACGCTTGCCCTTCGCCCCTGCGGTTAACAGGAAGGCACCCATAGATGCGGCCTGACCCATACAGATCGTGCTGACATCCGGTTTGATGAATTGCATGGTGTCATAAATGGACATCCCTGCTGTAATCACGCCACCCGGGGAGTTAATGTACAGGTAAATGTCTTTTTCCGGGTTTTCCGCTTCCAGAAACAGCATCTGCGCCACGATCAGGTTAGCCATGTGGTCTTCTACCTGGCCGGTCAGAAAGATAACGCGTTCCTTGAGCAGACGGGAATAGATATCAAAAGAACGCTCACCACGTGAGGTCTGTTCAATAACCATTGGCACCAGAGCCATATGGGGTGCAAAGTTATCTCGTTCGCCACTGTATGACATTTCCGTCTCCTGGATCAAAATTGAAAACACCTGCTGTACTGATTGTAACCTTACGGACGAATTATCAGCCAGTCTCATTCATCATGATTACGTACTTATGGGGTTCGCAGTGCCCTATTTCAAGCATAACAACCTTTTGTTGTTACGCTAACACCGAAAGGGCGTTTTAGCACTCTTCCTGGGCTCAAGCTGCGATAAAAAAAACCCGCTGCCGCAAGGCAACGGGTTTTCTGTTCAAACTTTAAACCGTTGGGGCGAAATTACGCCTGCTGGTTCATCAGTTCGTTGAAAGAGGTCGCTTTTTCGGTCACTTTCGCTTTCGCCAGTACCGCTTCAACAGCCTGCTCTTCCAGGGCAACGTTGCGCATGTTGTCCATCAGCTCTTTGTTCTTACTGTAGAACTCGATCACTTCTGATGGATCTTCGTATGCAGAGGCCATCTCTTCGATCAGGCCTTTCACACGCTCTTCGTCAGCTTTCAGCTCGTGGGTACGAATCACTTCGCCCAGCAGCAGGCCAACCACAACGCGGCGTTTCGCTTGCTCTTCAAACAGTTCGCGAGGCAGTTCCATCGCTTGCTGCTGGTTGCCACCGAAACGCTGTGCAGCCTGACGGCGCAGAACGTCGATTTCGCTGTCGATCAGGGCAGCTGGAACGTCGATGTCGTTGGCTTTCACCAGACCTTCGATCGCCTGAGATTTCACACGGTTACGCACAGCACCGTTCAGCTCGCGTTCCATGTTCTTACGCACTTCGGTACGCAGACCCGCTACGGAACCATCTTCCACGCCGAAACGCTTGATGAATTCTTCAGTCAGTTCTGGCAGTTCGCGCTCTTCCACTTTCTTCAGGTTGATAACGAACTTCGCTGCTTTACCTTTCAGGTTTTCAGCGTGGTATTCTTCCGGGAAGGTCACGTCGATAGTGAACTCTTCGCCAGCCTTGTGGCCTTTGATACCGTCTTCAAAGCCTGGGATCATACGACCCTGGCCCATTGCCAGTACGAAGTCAGACGCTTTGCCGCCTTCGAACTCTTCGCCGTCTACAGAACCGGTGAAGTCGATGGTGACACGGTCTTCAGCGTCAACAGCGCCTTCTTTCTCTTTCCAGTTCGCCTGCTGCTTGCGCAGGGTATCCAGCATGCCGTCAACGTCTTCGTCAGTCACGGAGACAATCGGCTTTTCAACTTCGATAGATTCCAGACCTTTCAGCTCAACTTCCGGGTACACTTCGAACTCTACGGAGTAGGTGAAGTCTTCGCCCAGTTTGTATTCGCCTGGAACGTAGTTTGGCGCACCGGCCGGATTGATTTTTTCTTTGATGATCGCATCAATAAAGTTACGGCTCATCAGTTCACCCAGCACATCCTGACGCACGGAAGCGCCATAACGCTGAGCAACAACATTCATTGGTACTTTGCCCTTACGGAAGCCGTCAATACGTACTTTTTTTGCTACGTTGACCAGCTCGCTTTTCACAGCAGTTTCGATGCTGTCAGCAGCGATAGTAATCGTTACACGGCGGCCAAGGCCTTGAGTGGTTTCAACTGAAACTTGCATCTTGTTACCTCAAAAAAATCACAGTGCTCGGTCAACTCTGAATCTGTCTGTTATACCGGGATGCTCTCTTAGTGCAGATTCACATTCCCTGTCGCCAGAATCATCCCGAAGACATTCAATAAGACGCGGCATTATAGCGGCATCACTTAGGTGAGTCGAGAACGGTTGGGGCATGTTGCTGCGGCTTTTTTCACACTTTAAGGCTATTTTTAGCCTTAAAATCGCACCATCCGCTCAAAACTCAGACAAAACAAAACGGCCCGGAGGCCGTTTTGAGGAAATCTGTAAGCAACATACTGGAAAAGCTCCAGCCGTTGCAAATCCGATTTATCAGGCGATAGTGCCTGCACCGCGACAGGGCGGGGATGCGAAAACCGTATCCTGCAAACCTTCCCATTCCTTAATGGTGTAGGTATGCAGTGCCAGCGCATGCACGGTCGTGGAGAGTTCTTCCGTCAAGGTGCTGTAGATCAAGCGATGTCGATTCAGGAAACGTTCTCCCGTGAAGCGATCGCTAACCAGAACCACTTTAAAGTGGCTTTCAGAACCTGCCGGCACGTTATGACGATAGCTTTCGTCGACGACTTCGAGGAACACAGGGTTGAACGCTGCCCTTAATTTATCTTCTATCTGCTCACGTATCATCATGAAATTACTCCTCCGACAACGCCAGGATGTCACCCATCCCTTTAAATATTAGCCGCTTTTACCGTTTCCATTACATCTTGACAACAAATATTTAGCTTTCGTCTGATTTTCTCATTCAAACGAATGAAGTTCACTCTGTGACTCATACGTTTTGTCACACACGGATTGGGAAAAACGGGGAACTGGTCAGTTTTCGGACAAGGCGATGAATTTACATGCGTTGACCACTTCCCCTCGCCGTTGGCGATGTTATGATGGCGACAATTTTTCTCTTTATATGCTTACGATTCGTTGAGAACCCGAAAATGTTAAAAAAACTCTTCTTTCCGTTGGTAGCCCTTTTTATGCTGGCAGGCTGCGCTACCCCGCCGACCACCATTGATGTCTCACCAAAAATCACGTTGCCTCAGCAGGATCCAAGCCTGATGGGCGTTACCGTGAGCATTAACGGTGCCGATCAGCGTCAGGATCAGGCCCTGGCAAAAGTGACCCGCGATAACCAGCAGGTGACCCTGACCGCTTCCCGCGACCTGCGCTTCCTGCTGCAGGAAGTGCTGGAGAAACAGATGACCTCCCGTGGCTATATGGTTGGCCCAAGCGGCGCGGTGGATCTGCAGATCATCGTGAACAACCTGTACGCTGACGTGTCTCAGGGTAACGTGCGCTACAACATCGCCACTAAAGCGGATATCGCCATCATCGCCACCGCGAAGAACGGCAACAAGATGACCAAGAACTATCGTGCGAGCTACTCTGTCGAAGGCGCGTTCCAGGCCTCGAATAAAAATATTGCTGATGCGGTTAACAGCGTGCTGACGGATACCATTTCCGATATGGCGCAGGACACCAGCATTCACGACTTCATCAAGCAGAACGCGCGCTAATCCTGCCAGCTGACCCGGTACATCGCCGGGTCAGTTTTATAAAACATGTCCAGCCATTACTTACGCATTTTCCAGCAACCGAAATCAGCGATTCTGCTGATCCTCGGCTTTGCCTCGGGTTTACCCCTCGCGCTCACCTCCGGTACGCTTCAGGCGTGGATGACGGTTGAGAATATCGATCTTAAAACCATCGGCTTCTTCTCGCTTGTGGGCCAGGCCTATGTCTTTAAGTTCCTGTGGTCTCCGGTGATGGATCGCTACACGCCGCCTTTCCTCGGGCGTCGACGCGGCTGGCTGGTGATGACGCAGATCCTGCTGCTGCTGGCCATTGCGGGAATGGGTTTTCTTGAACCCAGCACGCAGCTTCGCTGGATGGCCGCGCTTGCGGTAGTCATTGCCTTCTGTTCCGCCTCTCAGGATATCGTGTTCGACGCCTGGAAGACGGACGTATTACCTGCGGAAGAGCGCGGTGCCGGTGCCGCCATTAGCGTGCTGGGCTATCGCCTTGGGATGCTGGTTTCCGGCGGGCTGGCGCTGTGGCTGGCAGACCGTTACTTAGGCTGGCAGGGCATGTACTGGCTGATGGCCGCCCTGCTGATCCCCTGCATTATCGCAACGCTCTTCGCGCCCGAGCCGAGCGACGTTATCCCGGTACCCCGCTCGCTGGAGCAGGCCGTTGCCGAACCGCTGCGCGACTTCTTTGGCCGCAACAACGCCTGGCTTATCCTGTTGCTCATTGTCCTTTATAAGCTGGGCGATGCCTTTGCCATGAGCCTGACCACCACCTTCCTGATCCGGGGTGTCGGTTTTGACGCCGGAGAAGTGGGCGTGGTGAACAAAACGCTGGGGCTGTTTGCAACCATCGTTGGGGCACTGTATGGCGGGGTGCTGATGCAGCGCCTGACGCTGTTTCGCGCGCTGCTGATTTTCGGCATCCTTCAGGGCGCCTCTAACGCGGGCTACTGGCTGCTGTCGATTACCGACAAACATACGGTCAGCATGGCCGCGGCGGTGTTCTTCGAAAACCTCTGCGGCGGCATGGGCACTGCGGCGTTTGTCGCCCTGCTGATGACCCTGTGCAACAAGTCGTTTTCCGCCACCCAGTTCGCGCTGCTCTCGGCGCTCTCCGCCGTTGGCCGCGTGTACGTTGGCCCGATTGCCGGCTGGTTCGTGGAAGCCCACGGTTGGCCAACCTTTTACCTCTTCTCGGTCGTGGCTGCCGTGCCGGGAATTTTATTGCTGCTGGTCTGCCGCCGGACGCTGGAATATACCCAGCGGACAGAACACTTTATGCCGCGTACCGAATATCACCGCGCCTACCGTTTTGCGTTACGTCTGTTAATGGCGGGCTGCGTAGCGCTGGCACTCTGGCTTGTGGTGCTGATTATTAACGCCAGCACGTCACTGGCACTCCCGTTTGAAGCCCTGCTGCTGGATGCAGGCGCCCTGCTGGCTATTGCCGGGATCCTGACCGGGGGACTGCTCGATTTCATGGCGTTGCGTAAAACGCAGATGACCTGAAGAAAAAGGCGAAAGGTTATTTCCCGTTGTAATCACTAACCGAAATTATAACGGCGAAATAGCCAACAACCGCTAAAAAAAATATTTGTTGTTTTGTGCGGGATAGGATTTGGAAATTATTGGCTCCAGTTCCAAAACGCTATTTTTCATTAAACGATTCAGCATTCGATAGTTTGATTTTTCGTTTTTTAGATGTCTTTTTATTGATAATTAATTGTTAATTTTTTGTTTATTTTTAACAATGGTTATACCAATTGCCCCTTTTAGGGTATGCTTAGGGGTCCTTTCGTTATAAAGCCCACGCCATGCGGCTTCAGTCATAAAAACCGACATAATTTGCAACACTTGTGACATGTGCGGCAGAACCCGGTAACACCTTCCTGACACAGGCCTAATGATGTTTACAGTAATGTAACCTTCCCGTAAAATGCCCGCACACTTTAAACGCCACCAGACTCCGTGGAATTGAGGTCGTTAAATGAGACTCGGGAAATACAATAAAAGTTTGGGATGGTTGTCATTATTCGCGGGCACTGTATTACTCAGTGGCTGCGATTCTGCACTACTAGACCCCAAAGGACAGATTGGACTGGAACAACGTTCACTGATACTGACGGCTTTTGGCCTGATGTTGATTGTGGTTATTCCTGCCATTTTGATGGCTGTTGGTTTCGCCTGGAAGTATCGTGCGAGCAATAAAGATGCGAAGTATAGCCCTAACTGGTCACACTCCAATAAAGTGGAAGCTGTGGTCTGGACGGTACCTATCCTGATCATCCTGTTCCTTGCCGTGCTGACCTGGAAAACCACTCACGCACTTGAGCCAAGCAAACCGCTGGTTCACGATGAGAAACCTATTACCATTGAAGTGGTCTCCATGGACTGGAAATGGTTCTTCATCTATCCAGAGCAGGGTATTGCTACCGTGAATGAAATCGCCTTCCCGGCGAACACTCCGGTTCAGTTCAAAGTGACCTCCAACTCCGTAATGAACTCCTTCTTCATCCCACGTCTGGGTAGCCAGATTTACGCGATGGCCGGTATGCAGACCAACCTGCACCTGATCGCGAATGAAGCAGGCACCTATGATGGTATCTCCGCCAGCTATAGCGGCCCGGGCTTCTCAGGTATGAAGTTCAAAGCTATTGCAACGCCAGACCGTGCCGCTTTCGACCAGTGGGTTGAAAAAGCGAAGCAGTCTCCAAACACCATGTCTGACATGGCGGCGTTCGAAAAAGTGGCTGCACCTAGCGAATACAACAAGGTGGAGTACTTCTCTAATGTGAAACCTGATTTGTTCAAAGACGTTATTGGCAAATTTATGGATCACGGCAAGAGCATGGACATGACCCAGCCTGAAGGCGAGCACAGCGCGCACGAAGGTATGGAAGGCATGGACATGAGCCACGCGGAAACCGCTCACTAAGGGGCCGAGGAAGAAAATGTTCGGAAAATTGACACTGGATGCAGTGCCCTACCATGAACCGATTATCGTGGTTACGGTGGCTGCAATTATCATTGGTGGCGCGGCCTTACTGGCCCTGATCACTTACTTCGGTAAGTGGAGCTACCTGTGGAACGAGTGGCTGACTTCGGTTGACCACAAAAAACTCGGTATCATGTACTGCATCGTCGGTATCGTCATGTTAATTCGTGGCTTTGCGGATGCGATCATGATGCGTAGCCAGCAGGCACTCGCTTCTGCGGGTGAAGCCGGCTTCCTGCCGCCGCACCACTACGATCAGATCTTTACCGCCCACGGCGTTATCATGATCTTCTTCGTGGCGATGCCGCTGGTTATCGGTCTGATGAACGTAGTCGTTCCGCTGCAAATTGGCGCGCGCGACGTGGCGTTCCCGTTCCTGAACAACCTGAGCTTCTGGTTCACGGTTGTCGGCGTTATCCTGGTTAACCTGTCACTGGGCGTGGGCGAATTCGCGCAGACCGGCTGGCTGGCTTATCCGCCGCTGTCAGGAATTGAGTACAGTCCGGGCGTTGGCGTCGACTACTGGATTTGGGCGCTTCAGCTCTCCGGTGTCGGTACTACCCTGACCGGTATCAACTTCTTCGTGACCATTATCAAGATGCGTGCCCCTGGCATGACCATGTTCAAGATGCCGGTATTTACCTGGGCATCTCTGTGCGCCAACATCCTGATTATTGCCTCTTTCCCAATTCTGACCGTCACCATCGCGCTGCTGACCCTGGACCGCTACCTGGGCACCCATTTCTTCACGAACGATATGGGTGGCAACATGATGATGTACATCAACCTGATTTGGGCCTGGGGTCACCCGGAAGTGTACATCCTGGTTCTGCCTGTGTTCGGTGTGTTCTCCGAAATCGCGGCAACCTTCTCGCGTAAACGTCTGTTTGGTTACACCTCTCTGGTGTGGGCAACCGTGTGTATTACCGTTCTGTCGTTCATCGTTTGGCTGCACCACTTCTTCACCATGGGTGCGGGCGCGAACGTAAACGCCTTCTTCGGTATCACCACCATGATTATCGCCATCCCGACCGGGGTGAAGATCTTCAACTGGCTGTTCACCATGTACCAGGGCCGTATCGTGTTCCACTCAGCGATGCTGTGGACCATCGGCTTCATCGTGACCTTCTCCGTAGGTGGGATGACCGGCGTACTGCTGGCGGTACCAGGTGCTGACTTCGTTCTGCACAACAGTCTGTTCCTGATTGCGCACTTCCATAACGTTATCATCGGTGGCGTGGTCTTCGGCTGCTTCGCTGGCGTAACCTACTGGTGGCCAAAAGCGTTCGGCTTCACGCTGAACGAGAAATGGGGTAAACGCGCGTTCTGGTTCTGGATCATCGGCTTCTTCGTGGCATTTATGCCGCTGTACGTGCTGGGCTTCATGGGTATGACCCGTCGTCTGAGCCAGCAGATCGATCCGCAGTTCCACCCAATGCTGATGGTTGCAGCGGGCGGCGCCGTGCTGATTGCCTGCGGTATCGCGTCTCAGCTGATTCAGTTCTACGTGTCTATTCGCGACCGCGACCAGAACCGTGACCTGACCGGTGACCCATGGGGTGGCCGTACGCTGGAGTGGGCAACCTCTTCTCCACCGCCTTTCTATAACTTTGCCATCGTGCCGCAGGTTCATGAACGCGACGCATTCTGGGAAATGAAAGAAAAAGGTGAAGCGTACAAGCAACCTGCTCATTACGAAGAGATCCACATGCCGAAAAACAGCGGTGCGGGCATCGTCATTGCCGCCTTCGCAACGGTATTTGGTTTCGCAATGATCTGGCACATCTGGTGGATGGCGATTGTTGGCTTCGCCGGCATCGTAATCAGCTGGATTGTGAAGAGCTTTGACGAGGACGTGGACTACTACGTACCAGTCCGTGAAGTTGAGAAGCTGGAAAATCAGCATTTCGACGAGATTTCTAAAGCGGGGCTGAAAAATGGCAACTGATACTCTGGCGCACTCAACTGCCCACGCGCATGAGCATGCGCACCACGATACAGGACCGACCAAAGTCTTCGGTTTCTGGATCTACCTGATGAGCGACTGCATTCTGTTCTGCTGTCTGTTCGCGACCTATGCCGTTCTGGTGAACGGCACGGCGGGCGGCCCGACCGGCAAGGACATCTTTGAACTGCCGTTCGTTCTGGTTGAAACCGCACTGCTGTTATTCAGCTCCATCACCTACGGCATGGCGGCTATCGCCATGTACAAAAACAACAAGAGCCAGGTTGTCTCCTGGCTGGCGTTGACCTGGCTGTTTGGTGCTGGATTTATCGGGATGGAAATCTATGAATTCCATCACCTGATTATGGAAGGCTTTGGTCCGGATCGCAGTGGCTTCCTGTCCGCGTTCTTCGCGCTGGTCGGTACCCACGGTCTGCACGTGACCTCGGGTCTGATCTGGATGGCGGTACTGATGTTCCAGATCTCCCGCCGCGGCCTGACCAGCACTAACCGTACCCGTATCCTGTGCCTGAGCCTGTTCTGGCACTTCCTGGACGTGGTATGGATCTGCGTGTTCTCTGTTGTCTATCTGATGGGGGCGATGTAATGAGTCATTCTAACGATCATGGCGCTTCCCACGGCAGCGTAAAAACCTACATGACAGGCTTCATCCTGTCGATCATCCTGACGGTGATCCCGTTCTGGATGGTGATGAGCGGTTCTGCGTCTAAGCCGGTTATCCTGGGTGCAATCCTGGTGACCGCGGTGATTCAGATTCTGGTGCATCTGGTTTGCTTCCTGCACATGAACACCAAGTCCGATGAAGGCTGGAATATGACCGCCTTTATCTTTACCGTGATTATCATCGCTATCCTGGTAGTCGGTTCCATCTGGATTATGTGGAACCTCAACTACAACATGATGGTTCACTAAGAGCGGCGAGTATGTTTAAGCAATACCTGCAAGTAACGAAACCAGGCATCATCTTTGGCAACCTGATCTCCGTGATCGGAGGGTTCCTGCTGGCCTCCAAAGGCAGCATCGATTACACCCTCTTTATTTACACGCTGGTCGGTGTGTCACTGGTTGTTGCGTCCGGTTGTGTATTTAACAACTACATCGACATGGATATCGACAAGAAGATGGAAAGGACCAAAAATCGGGTGCTGGTGAAAGGCCTGATCGCCCCTTCCGTCTCGCTGGTGTACGCCACCTTGCTGGGTATTGCTGGCTTTATGCTGCTGTGGTTTGGTGCTAACCCGCTGGCCTGCTGGCTGGGGGTGATGGGGTTCGTGGTGTATGTGGGCGTCTACAGCCTGTATATGAAACGCCACTCCGTCTACGGCACGCTGATTGGTTCTCTCTCCGGCGCTGCGCCGCCGGTGATTGGCTACTGCGCGGTCACGAACGAGTTCGACAGCGGTGCGCTGATCCTGCTGGCTATCTTTAGCCTGTGGCAGATGCCGCACTCCTATGCCATCGCGATTTTCCGCTTTAAGGATTATCAGGCAGCGAACATCCCGGTTCTGCCGGTCGTGAAGGGCATCTCCGTTGCCAAGAACCACATTACGCTCTACATCATCGCCTTTGCCGTGGCAACGCTGATGCTCTCTCTGGGTGGTTACGCCGGGTATAAATATCTGGCGGTAGCGGCTGCGGTGAGCGTCTGGTGGCTCGGTATGGCGCTGCGCGGTTACAAAGTGGAAGATGACAAAGTCTGGGCACGCAAGCTGTTTGTGTTCTCGATTGTTGCCATCACCTCGCTGTCCGTGATGATGTCCGTAGACTTCATGGTGCCGGATTCGCACAACCTGCTGACTTACGTCTGGTAAGCCACAACAGGTGAATAAAGGGGTGCTTCGGCACCCTTTTTTATTCACGAAATTTATTAATAACACATGTAATATTTGTTAAATAACCCTTTATTTACCCCGCCCCTTCCCCGCACTACACTATGGCCTGCTTTTGAACTGAGGTGGTAATGAACGATTATAAAATGACGCCAGGCGAGCTTCGCGCGACCTGGGGCTTAGGGACTGTCTTCTCGCTACGGATGCTTGGCATGTTTATGGTCCTGCCTGTTCTGACCACGTACGGTATGGCGCTGCAGGGGGCCAGCGAGGCGCTGATTGGACTCGCGATCGGCATTTACGGTCTGGCGCAGGCGGTGTTCCAGATCCCATTTGGCCTGCTCTCTGACCGGGTGGGCCGCAAGCCGCTGATCGTCGGCGGGCTGCTGGTCTTTGTGCTCGGAAGCGTGATTGCCGCCCTCTCCCACTCCATCTGGGGCATTATTCTCGGCCGCGCCCTGCAGGGTTCCGGCGCAATTGCCGCCGCCGTTATGGCGCTGCTGTCAGATCTCACCCGCGAGCAAAACCGCACCAAAGCGATGGCGTTTATCGGCGTCAGCTTTGGCGTGACGTTTGCGATTGCGATGGTGCTTGGCCCCATTATTACGCACACATTGGGCCTGCACGCGCTGTTCTGGATGATTGCCGTGCTGGCCACCATCGGTATCGCCTTAACCCTGTGGGTGGTTCCGGACAGCAAAAACCACGTCCTCAACCGTGAGTCGGGGATGGTAAAAGGCTGCTTCAGCAAAGTGATTGTCGAGCCGCGCCTGCTCAAGCTCAATTTTGGCATTATGTGTCTGCACATCCTGCTGATGTCGACCTTTGTCGCCCTGCCCGGCCAGCTTGCCGCTGCGGGCTTCCCGGCGTCTGAGCACTGGAAAATTTATCTGGTCACGATGCTGATTTCGTTTGTCTCCGTCGTGCCGTTCATCATTTACGCCGAAGTGAAGCGCAAAATGAAGCGCGTCTTCGTGGGATGCGTGGCGATCCTGCTGATTGCCGAAATTGTGCTCTGGGGTGCCGGCCCGCACTTCTGGGAGCTGATTGCCGGCGTGCAGCTGTTCTTCCTGGCCTTTAACCTGATGGAGGCCCTGCTTCCGTCGCTGATCAGCAAAGAGTCCCCCGCCGGTTACAAAGGCACGGCGATGGGCATCTACTCCACCAGCCAGTTTCTCGGCGTGGCGATTGGCGGCTCGCTTGGCGGCTGGGTCGACGGTCTGTTTGACTCTCAAACCGTGTTTCTCGCCGGTGCGCTGCTGGCAACGGTCTGGCTGCTGGTTGCCAGCACCATGAAAGAGCCGCGCTACGTGAGCAGCCTGCGGGTAGAAATTCCGGAGGATGTGGAAATCAGCGACGCGCTGAAACAGCGTCTGGAAGTCAAAGAGGGCGTGACCGAGGTGTTGATTGTCCCGGAAGAGCGCAGCGCTTACGTCAAAATAGACAGCAAGGTGACCAACCGCTTCGAGGTCGAGCAGGCGATAAAAGCGTGAAAAAAGCCCGGTGGAACCGGGCTTTATTGCATTAATCGCGGAAGTTTTTAAACTGGAACGGCTGTCCCAGATCGCCGCCGCGCACCAGCGCCATGACGGACTGGAGGTCATCGCGGGACTTACCGGTCACGCGAATCTCTTCGCCCTGGATCTGCGCCTGCACCTTCAGCTTGCTGTCTTTGATGAGCTTAACGATCTTCTTCTGGACCGCGCTCTCAATGCCCTGCTTCAGCTTGGCCTCGACAAACCAGTTCTTACCGCTGTGCACAAACTCTTCCGGCACGTCCAGAGACGTCCCCTCGATGCCGCGCTTCAACAGCTTAGCGCGCAGAATGTCGAGCAGCTGATTCACCTGAAAATCAGACTCGCTCAGCACCTTAATGGTCTTATTTGCGTCGTTCAGCTCAAACGAGGCCTCAACGCCACGAAAATCGAAACGTGACTCAACTTCGCGGGTTGCGTTCTCAACGCCGTTGCGAACTTCCTGGATATCAACTTCGGAAACAATATCGAAAGATGGCATCTTTTCTTCTCCCTTCACTTTTGTTGCGTTGCATAATACCCGCTACGAGGCATAACTCAACAGAAGCTTAGCTGTATAATTAAGCTGTAACACCTGGCGCAGTTGCAGGTGAGGAGGAACAATGAAAATTACGGTGCTCGGATGCGGAGCGCTTGGTCAGCTGTGGCTGACCGCGCTGTGCAAGCACGGACATGAGGTTCAGGGCTGGCTGCGCGTGCCCCAGCCCTATTGCAGTGTAAACCTGATTAGCGAAGACGGAAGCATATTTAACGAATCCCTCACCGCGAACGATCCCGATTTCCTGGCAAAAAGCGACCTCCTGCTGGTGACGCTCAAGGCGTGGCAGGTCTCAGACGCGGTAAAGACGCTGGCCGCGCAGCTCCCTCCCACTTCGCCCATACTGCTGCTGCATAACGGCATGGGGACCATTGATGAGCTGAAAAGCGTCCCGCAGCCTCTGCTGATGGCGACGACGACGCATGCCGCACGTCGCGACGGCAATATTATCGTGCACGTTGCCAGCGGCGTGACGCATATTGGCCCCGCCAGAACGCAGGATGGCGACTACAGCTATCTCGCCGACGTGCTGCAGAACGTATTGCCGGATGTCGCCTGGCACAACAACATTCGCCCTCAGCTGTGGCGCAAGCTGGCGGTAAACTGCGTGATTAACCCGCTGACGGCGCTCTGGGACTGTCCAAACGGCGCGCTAAAAAAACATCCGCAGGAAATCGCGGCGCTGTGCGAAGAAGTGGCTTCGGTCGTTGAGCGTGAGGGCTTACACACCTCGGCGGATGATTTACGCTATTATGTTGAGCAGGTGATTGATAGCACTGCAGAAAATATCTCCTCAATGCTGCAGGACGTGCGGGCGTTACGCCACACCGAAATCGACTACATTACCGGCTATCTGCTAAAGCGCGCCCGTGCGCACGGTATCGCGGTGCCGGAAAACGCCCGCCTGTACGATCGGGTTAAACGTAAGGAAAATGAATATGAGCGCGTCAGCACTGGTATGCCTCGCCCCTGGTAGCGAAGAGATGGAAGCGGTCACCGCCATTGATTTGATGGTGCGCGGCGGCATTAAGGTCACCACCGCCAGCGTCGCCAGCGACGGTAATCTGGCCATCACCTGTTCACGCGGGGTGAAAATCCTCGCGGATGCCCCGCTGGTGCAGGTGGCTGACGGAGATTACGACATCATCGTCCTGCCTGGAGGGCTGAAGGGCGCGGAGTGTTTTCGCGACAGCCCGCTGCTGGTCGAAACCGTGCGTCAGTTTCATCTATCTGGCCGTATCGTCGCAGCCATCTGCGCCGCTGCGGGCACGGTTCTGGTTCCGCACGATATCTTCCCCCTCGGCAATATGACCGGCTTCCCGGGGCTTAAGGATACGATCCCGGACAAGCACTGGGTGGACAAACGCGTCGTCTGGGACCCGCGCGTCAACCTGCTGACCAGCCAGGGCCCGGGCACCGCGATTGATTTTGGATTGAAGATTATTGACCTGCTGGTCGGGCGCGAGAAGGCCTACGAAGTGGCATCGTCATTGGTGATGCCGGCGGGGATTTATAATTATTACGAATAGGTGTTCTCCCTCTCCCTGTGGGAGAGGGCCGGGGTGAGGACATCAGGCCGCACTCCCCGGCAAGAAACTACGGACGATACACCTTCACGTTCGCAAAGCCCTGCTCGCGCAGATACAGCGCCTGCAGGCGGCTCATCACCCCGCGCTCGCACCACAGCAGATACGTTTTGCTCTGGTCGAGGTCACCAAACTTCGTGCTCAGCTTGTAGAACGGCAGAGAAACCACCTCGACGCCTTCAACCTGCAGCGGCTTGTCGTCCTGCTCGTCGATCGAGCGGATATCCAGAATCGCATCGTTAGGGCCGAAACCGCTCACGGTTTCCACTTCAACCACGTCCTGCTCGGTCTGCTGGGCAATCTCGCGGATATCAATGTTGGACGCTTCCGCCACCACTTTTTCCAGAATGCTGAAATCGAAGTGCTCTTCTTCGGCTTCGATCTTCGCCTTCACCGCTTTCACCGTTGGGCTTTTTGAGATCACGCCGCAGTATTCCGGCATGGTGCGGGCAAAATCTTCGGTACCGATTTCACGCGCCAGGTCGATGATGTGCTCTTTATCGTGGGAGATGAGCGGACGCAGGATCAGCGTATCAGACACGTTGTCGATCAGACGCAGGTTGGTCAGCGTCTGGCTGGAAACCTGACCGAGCGCTTCGCCGGTCACCAGCGCCTGCACGCCGTAGCGCTCAGCCACTTTGGACGCCGCGCGCACCATCATGCGCTTCAGGATGACGCCCATCTGGCCGTCGTCGACTTTCTCAAGGATTTCGCCGACCACAGGTTCGAAGTTAATTGCCACGAAACGCACGCGGTGGGAGCTGCCGAAGCGGTTCCACAGGTAATGCGCCACCTGACGAACGCCGATTTCGTGCGCCGCGCCGCCCAGATTGAAGAAGCAGTAGTGCACGCGGCAGCCGCGACGCATCAGCATATAGCTGGAGACGCCGGAGTCGAAGCCGCCTGAGATCAGGGACAATACGTCTTCCTGGGTGCCAATCGGGAAGCCGCCGATACCTTCATAGCGCCCTTTCACCAGCAGCAGGCGATCGTTTTCGATCTCCAGATTGACCGTCACTTCAGGATGGGTCAGACGCACGCGCGCAGACTCGACGTGCTGATTCAGACCGCCGCCAACGTAACGTTCCACTTCGATGGAGCTGAACTCGTGCTTGCCGCGACGCTTCACGCGCACGCAGAAGGTTTTGCCTTCGATCTGGTCGCGGTACTGAACCAGCGCTTTTTCGAAGATGTCGTGCATATCGCTGAACGGAACGTCTTCCACTTCCAGGATATGGTGGATCCCCGGAATGCGGGTCAGGGCATCGCGAATATCCTGACGCTTGTTTTCGTCTTTTGCACGGACCTCAACGTGGTCCCAGTGGCGCACCACGGCGAGGGTTTCGTCGTAGTGCTTTAATACGTTACGAATGTTCCCGGTGAGAATTTTAATAAAGCGCAAACGCACAGATTGGCTTTTGATGGTGATTTCAGGGAACAATTTAATGATAAACTTCATGGCGGCAATGTTTCTTAGGCAAGCGTATTAAGGCTTGTAATGGAAAAGAGTACAGCAGCCCACACCCGTGGCTGCATCCAGGCGCGCAAGTATACCACCATCGCGCCGCTCCTGTGCACATTGCGCGTTATTTGATAATTGCCCTGAGTCCGTTACCATGTCGGGGCTGAGAATATAAGAGTCAATTCACTATGCCGAAGAAGAACGACGCACCGGCCAGTTTCGAAACTGCGCTGAGTGAACTGGAGCAAATTGTTACCCGCCTTGAGAGCGGCGATCTCCCGCTGGAAGAGGCGCTCAACGAATTCGAGCGTGGCGTGCAGCTGGCGCGCCAGGGGCAGGTCAAGCTACAGCAGGCCGAACAGCGCGTGCAGATCCTGCTTTCCGACAGCGAAGACGCGAAGACCACGCCTTTTACACCGGACGCCGAGTAAATGGATTTTGCCAACGAGCTTGAGGCGCGTGTCGTACGCGCCAACGACGCCCTGCGCCGTTTTATTGCCCCACAGCCTTTTCAGAACACTCCACTGGTTGAGGCCATGCACTATGGCGCACTCTTGGGTGGAAAGCGCCTGCGCCCGTTCCTTGTGTACGCGACCGGCAATATGTTTGGCATCAGCGATAACACGCTGGATGCCCCGGCCGCCGCCGTTGAGTGCATCCATGCCTATTCGCTGATTCATGATGATTTACCGGCGATGGACGACGACGATTTGCGTCGGGGCCAGCCCACCTGCCATATCAAGTTTGGCGAAGCGAATGCCATTCTGGCGGGTGACGCCCTGCAAACGCTGGCCTTCTCGATTCTGAGCGATGCGCCGATGGCGGAAGTGGTCGATCGCGACCGGCTGGCAATGATCTCCGAGCTGGCCATGGCCAGCGGCGTGGCGGGCATGTGCGGCGGACAAGCGCTGGATCTTGAAGCGGAAGGACGTCAGGTTAATCTGGAACAGCTGGAGCGTATTCATCGCCATAAAACAGGGGCACTGATTCGTTCCGCCGTTCGCCTGGGCGCGCTGAGCGCGGGTGAACGAGGGCGCAACGCCCTGCCGATTCTGGACAGATACGCAGAAAGTATCGGTCTGGCATTCCAGGTTCAGGATGACATTCTGGATGTGGTGGGCGATACTGCAACATTGGGTAAACGTCAGGGTGCGGACCAGCAGCTTGGCAAAAGTACCTACCCCGCCCTGCTGGGCCTCGAGCAAGCCCAGCGTAAAGCCCGGGATCTGATTGACGATGCCCGCCAGTCGCTGAATCAGCTGGCCGCGCAATCGCTGGATACCTCGGCACTGGAAGCGCTAGCGGACTATATCATCCAGCGTAATAAATAAACTATATATCTCGATGAGCCTTTGATGAGTTTTGATATTGCCAAATACCCGACACTGGCGTTAGTGGACTCCACCCAGGAGTTACGTCTGTTGCCGAAAGAGAGCCTGCCGAAGCTGTGCGACGAGCTGCGTCGCTACCTGCTCGACAGCGTAAGCCGCTCCAGCGGCCATTTCGCCTCCGGGCTTGGCACGGTAGAGCTGACCGTGGCGCTGCACTACGTCTATAACACGCCGTTCGATCGGCTCATCTGGGACGTGGGCCACCAGGCCTATCCGCACAAAATTCTGACCGGACGTCGCGATAAAATTGGCACCATTCGTCAGAAAGGCGGCCTGCACCCGTTCCCGTGGCGCGGTGAGAGCGAGTATGACGTGCTGAGCGTCGGCCACTCCTCTACCTCCATTTCTGCGGGCATCGGTATTGCCGTTGCCGCCGAAAAAGAGAACAAGCAGCGCCGCACCGTCTGCGTGATTGGCGACGGCGCCATTACCGCCGGGATGGCCTTCGAGGCCATGAACCATGCGGGCGACATCAAGCCGGACATGCTGGTTATTCTTAACGATAACGAAATGTCGATCTCCGAGAACGTGGGCGCGCTGAACAACCATCTGGCGCAGTTGCTCTCCGGCAAGCTTTACTCCTCGCTGCGTGAAGGCGGCAAAAAAGTCTTCTCCGGCGTACCGCCGATTAAAGAGTTGCTCAAGCGTACCGAAGAACACATCAAAGGCATGGTTGTGCCGGGCACCCTGTTTGAAGAGCTGGGCTTTAACTATATTGGCCCGGTTGACGGCCATGACGTGCAGGGTCTGGTGACCACCCTCAAGAACATGCGCGACCTGAAGGGGCCGCAGTTCCTGCACATCATGACCAAAAAAGGGCGTGGCTACGAACCGGCGGAAAAAGATCCGATCACCTTCCACGCGGTGCCGAAATTTGACCCGTCCAGCGGCTGTCTGCCAAAAAGCAGCGGCGGCATGCCGAGCTATTCAAAAATCTTCGGCGACTGGCTGTGCGAAACCGCCGCCAAAGACAACAAGCTGATGGCGATCACCCCGGCCATGCGCGAAGGCTCCGGCATGGTGGAGTTCTCCAGAAAATATCCTGACCAGTATTTCGACGTGGCGATTGCCGAGCAGCACGCGGTAACGTTTGCAGCGGGCCTGGCCATTGGCGGCTACAAGCCGGTTGTCGCAATCTATTCCACCTTCCTGCAGCGCGCCTACGATCAGGTGATCCACGACGTGGCGATCCAGAAGCTGCCGGTGCTGTTTGCTATCGACCGTGCGGGCATCGTCGGTGCCGACGGCCAGACGCACCAGGGGGCATTTGACCTGTCGTTCCTGCGCTGCATTCCGGATATGGTTGTCATGACGCCAAGCGACGAGAACGAATGTCGTCAGATGCTGTTTACCGGCTACCACTATCAGGACGGCCCAAGCGCGGTTCGCTACCCGCGCGGCAATGCGGTTGGCGTTGAGCTGAAGCCGCTGGAAAAGCTGGCGATCGGTAAAGGTCTGGTGAAGCGTCGCGGTGAAAAAGTGGCGATTCTGAACTTCGGCACATTGATGCCAGAGGCGGCGAAGGTCGCTGAAACGCTGAACGCCACCCTGGTGGATATGCGCTTCGTGAAGCCGCTCGACGACGCGCTGATCCTGAGCATGGCCGAGACACATGACGTGCTGGTCACGCTGGAAGAAAACGCCATCATGGGCGGTGCGGGCAGCGGCGTGAACGAGGTGCTGATGGCAAACCGCAAAGCCGTGCCGGTGCTAAACCTCGGCCTGCCGGACCATTTCATTCCGCAAGGTACCCAGGATGAAGCCCGCGCGGCGATTGGCCTGGACGCCGCCGGGATCGAAGCCAAAATTCGCGCCTGGCTGGACTGACCCCTTCCCTCCTTTCCGCTCCTGCTATGCTTAAACCTGGTGTTTAAACAGCAGGAGCGGAACCGTGCAATACACAACATTAGGAAAAACGGACCTTAAGGTTTCCCGACTTTGTCTGGGATGCATGACCTTTGGCGAGCCCGATCGGGGTAATCACGCCTGGACGCTGCCGGAAGAGAGCAGCCGTCCGATCATCCAACGCGCCATCGAGGGCGGCATTAACTTCTTTGACACCGCCAACAGCTACTCCGACGGCAGCAGCGAGGAGATTGTTGGCCGCGCCCTCCGTGACTTTGCGCGTCGGGAAGATATCGTCGTCGCCACCAAAGTGTACTACCCGTCAGGTGACCTGTCTGAGGGCCTTTCCCGCGCGCAGATCCTGCGCTCCATTGATGACAGTCTCCGCCGCCTGAACATGGATTACGTCGATCTGCTGCAAATCCATCGCTGGGATTACAACACGCCAATAGAGGAAACGCTCGAAGCGCTGAACGACGTGGTCAAAGCCGGGAAAGCGCGCTACATCGGCGCGTCATCTATGCACGCGTCGCAGTTCGCGCAGGCGCTGGATCTCCAGGCGCAGCACGGCTGGGCGCGCTTCGTCACCATGCAGGATCACTACAATCTGATCTATCGTGAAGAAGAACGCGAGATGTTGCCCCTGTGCCATCAGGAAGGCATTGCGGTCATCCCGTGGAGCCCGCTGGCGCGCGGTCGCCTGACCCGTCCGTGGGGAGAAACCACGGCTCGCCTGGTCTCGGATGAAGTGGGAAAAAATCTCTATGGCGGTACGGAAGCCAGCGATGCGCTGATTGCCGAACGCCTGGCTGGGATCGCCGACGATACCGGCGCAACCCGCGCGCAGGTGGCGCTGGCGTGGCTGCTGGGTAAACGCGGCGTCGCGGCGCCGATTATCGGCACATCCCGGGAAGAACAGCTGGATGAGCTGCTGAATGCGGTGGATATCACGCTGACGCCGGAGCAGGTTGCCGAGCTGGAGACGCCGTATCAGCCGCATCCTGTGGTGGGGTTTAAATAAGCACCCTCTTTTGTAGGCCGGGTAAGGCGTAGCCGCCACCCGGCAATACGGAGTGCACAAACTCACCCGAAGTGATCGTACCCTTTCCAGTCGAGCGTCACCGGCGCACCGTCCTGCACAAACTTCAGCCCTTCGCTCTCCGGCATGATCTGACCAATACAGGTAAACTTCGCGCCGAGATGCGCTAACGCCACGTCCAGCGTGCCACGATTGAGTTCAGGCACCGTGAAGCACAGTTCGTAGTCTTCACCGCCGGATAGCGCCCAGCGCAGCGCCTGGTCAGGTTCCACATGGCGAAGCAGCTGTTCTGACAGCGGGAACAGATCCAGGTCAACGCGCGCGCCCACGTCGCTGGCCTTCAGGATATGCCCGAGATCCGAGATCAGCCCGTCAGACAGATCGATAGCCGAGCTTGCCCGCTCGCGCAGCGCCTGGCCGTGCAGAATGCGCGGCGTCGGGCGCAGATGGCGTTTCACCAGATACGCCGCATCGTCAGCGTCTTCAATCGCTAAACGGTGCTGAAGGATAGCCAGCCCTGCCGCGCTGTCACCCGGCGTACCGGTCACGTAGATCCAGTCACCCGGTTTTGCGCCCGAGCGCTTCAGCGCGCGGCCAAGCGGCACGTAGCCGTGGATCGCCAGCGTCATCGACAGCGGCCCGGCCGTGGTATCACCGCCAATCAGCTGCATATCGTAGTAGCTAAGCTGCTCGAACAGCGCATCGCTAAAGGCTTCAAGCCAGGCTTCATCCACCTCTGGCAGCGTCAGGGCTAGCGTCAGCCAGGCGGGATCGGCCCCCATCGCCGCCAGATCGCTGACGTTAACCGCGAGAGCTTTGTACGCCAGATCGGCAGGATCGATATCCGGTAAGAAATGACGCCCGCACACTAAGGTGTCGGTGCTGATTGCCAGCGTCTGTTTTTCGGGAATATTGAGAAGTGCACAGTCATCGCCAATGCCGGTTTCAACATCAAGACGAGAGGTTCTGACACGGTCGAAATAACGGGCAATCAGGGAGAATTCGCCGCATGCCATACGTTATGCCTCAGCAAATAAAAGAAAAAACCGGAGCCGCACTGCCCGTCGGGCAATGCAGGACTCCGGTTTGCGGATCACTTTTTGTGGGGACGGATCGCAGGTGCTGCTTTATCAAGAACGCCGTTTACGAACTTGTGGCTGTCTTCAGCGCCGAAGGTTTTCGCCAGCTCGATCGCTTCGTTGATGGCCACTTTGTACGGCACATCATCACGTTTAGACAGCTCAAACAGCGCGATACGCAACACTGCTTTTTCTACCTGGCCCAGCTCTTCGAGCAGACGGGACAGGTATGGCTTCATCAGACCATCGAGATACGCGCTATTAGTCGCCACTCCCGACAGCAGTTCACGGAAGTACAGAACGTCAACGTCTTTCACGTCCTGTTCTGACAGGAACTGGTATTCAACATCAGCGATGTCGTTCTGGGACAACTGCCAGGAGTAAAGTGCCTGAACGGCACATTCACGGGCGCGGCGACGAGCAGCAGGTTTCACGGAATTCCCCTTACAAAAAAATCAGGCCTTGATGGCTTTCAATACATTGATCATTTCAAGCGCGGTCAGTGCAGCTTCTGCACCTTTGTTACCGGCTTTGGTGCCGGCACGTTCGATGGCTTGTTCAATACTTTCGGTAGTCAGCACGCCGAACGCGACAGGAATTTCAGCATCCTGCGCAACGTGTGCCAGACCGTTGCTTGCACCGCCCGCAACGTATTCGAAGTGCGCAGTGCCGCCACGAATAACGGTACCCAGGGCAATCACCGCGTCGTATTTACCGGTTTTCGCCAGCGCGCCCGCCGCCAGTGGCAGTTCGTAAGCGCCTGGAACCCAAACAACGGTAATGTTGTCATCTTTAACCTGGCCGATACGTTTCAGGGCGTCAATCGCGCCTTCCAGCAGGCTGTCGTTGATGAAGTTGTTGAAACGCGCAATGGTGATGGCGACGCGAGCGTCCGGGGTAGCTACAGCAGCTTCAATAATGTTCATACTCTTCCTTTACGGGTTCATGTGGCCCCGCAGGGGGGCGGATTTTATCATAATACTTTGCGTACTGCTTCTCTATTTCGGGAGCAATTACGCTGTCGTTAAGTGGAGGCAGACATCCGGACCCACCGGACGAATCTCGCTGAATGTGAGTTGCGGTGCGTCGGCCAGTTTTTCAAGGCCGGGCAGCACAAACAGGCCGCGCGCGTCGTGGCCTAACAGTTTAGGCGCAACGTATACCAGCAGCTCATCCACCAGCCCGGCCTGCAACAGCGCACCGGCGAGCGTTGGACCCGCTTCCACCCAGATACTGTTCACCTGCTGCTTGCCGAGCAGCATCATCAGCACCACGAGATCCAGGTGCCCGTTATGCTCCGGCACCATGATGCTGCGCACGCCTTCCGGCCATTCGCGAGTATCTTCTTTAGTGCGGGCAATCCAGGTTTCCCCCGGCTGCTGGACGATCCGGTGATCTGGGGTCACGCGGTTCTGGCTATCAATGACAATACGCAGCGGCTGACGCAGGTTCTCCTGCGGGTAAAGCGCCTGGGTCTCGGCATTCAGTTCGTCCCAGCGCACGGTCATGGCCGGATCGTCAGCCAGCACGGTTTCACTGCTGGTGAGGATAGCATGGCTTTGCGCGCGCAGACGTTGCACATCGCGCCTTGCCTGCGGCGACGTGATCCACTGGCTTTCGCCGTTCGCCATCGCCGTGCGACCATCCAGCGAGGCGCCCAGCTTGAGCTGTATATACGGAAATCCCGTGCGCATGCGCTTCAGGAAGCCTTTGTTGATCGCTTCCGCGTCCTGCATCATCAGCCCGTGGCTGACGTCGATGCCTTCCTGCTGCAGACGGTACAGACCGCGTCCGGCCACCTGCGGATTGGGATCCTGCATGGATGCCACCACGCGTGAAACCCCGGCCGCGATCAGCGCCTCACAGCACGGCGGCGTACGCCCGTGGTGGCTGCAGGGCTCCAGCGTGACGTAGGCGGTGGCGCCGCGCGCCTTCTCGCCGGCCATGCGTAAGGCATGAACCTCGGCATGCGGCTCGCCGGCACGGTAGTGGAAACCTTCCCCCACGATTTCGCCATCTTTGACGATAACACATCCCACGTTCGGGTTGGGATGGGTGGTAAAACGCCCGCGCTGCGCCAGCTTCATGGCTCGCGCCATGTAAATCTCATCCTGCATAAGCTTAATCCTGTAAGCGGGCGATCTCTTCGCCAAACTCTTTGATGTCTTCGAAGCTGCGGTAGACGGAGGCGAAGCGGATATAGGCGACCTTATCGAGCTTTTTCAGCTGTTCCATCACCAGGTTGCCGATCATTTTGCTTGGCACTTCACGTTCGCCCAGGCCACGAAGGTAAGATTTTATGTGGTTTAACGCCATCTCAACGTCATCCGCGCTAACGGGACGTTTTTCGAGGGCCTTGAGCATCCCGCTGCGCAGCTTCTCTTCGTTAAACGGCTCGCGCACATCGTTACTTTTTACCACGCGCGGCATGACCAGCTCTGCCACCTCAAAGGTCGTAAAACGCTCGTTACACACCAGACACTGCCGACGACGGCGCACGGATGACCCTTCGCCCACGAGACGAGAGTCGATGACTTTGGTATCCACAGCGGAGCAGAATGGGCAATGCATACGGTATCCCTGTTATCTGGTTAACTGATTTTCATTTTACCCTGATCTCGCCTGACAACAAAGGAAGAGCTTTTTGAGACAAAGGATCTATGTCTTAAACGATGATGCTGGCTACCATAAGTGCGATCCGTTATTTCAAGGAATTAAACGCAATGACAAGACGTTACCTGAAAATATTGCTGGTGGGGAGCCTGTTCACCCTTAGCGCCTGTGCACAGCAAACCGAAGTCCGTCAGATGAAACAGAGCGTGAATACGCTCAATACGGCAATGGACAAACTGAACAAAGAAACGGTGAAGATTACCCAGCAAAACGCGCTGAACGCCAAATCCAGCAGCGGGGTTTACCTGTTACCGGGTGCGAATACGCCTGCGCGCCTCAACAGCCAGGTTGGCACGCTGAAAATGTCGCTGGTGAATGTGGCGGCGAATGCAGATGGTACGCGCGCAACATTACGCATCCAGGGAGAATCCAACAATCCGCTCCCGGCCTTCAGCGGCACCGTCGAATGGGGCCAGATCCAGGGCACCACGGAGAATTACCAGGAGGTGAACGTGAAGAACCAGCTCTTCACCGCCCCGGCCAGCGTTTTAGCGCCGAGTGATGTGGATATTCCGCTGCAGTTAAGCGGCCTTACGCCGGAACAGTTAGGCTTTATCCGCATTCACGACATCCAACCCGCCGCGCAGTAAATCCTTCCTTCTGAGCGGAGTGAAATGTCACTCCGCTAACATTTACATTTCGTATGGATTGGCAACATAAATGATTGCCGCTACAATCCCGGCCGTTTAAAGTACGCAAACGTGAACGCAATCGATTACGCGTGTGAGAGATATGTGAAACAACACATATTTTTGTGAGCAGGGATTCCTATAATAGGCACCGCAGAAACACGAAATATTTAGAAACGCAATTCGCGCATTTTTCACTCCCGGAAGGGAATTTCAATCAGTGGCATGATTATGAAAAAAACATTACTCGCAGCTGGCGCCGTGCTGGCACTGTCTTCCTCTTTCACTGTTAACGCAGCGGAAAACGACAAACCACAATACCTCTCCGACTGGTGGCACCAGAGCGTTAACGTGGTCGGCAGCTACCACACCCGTTTCGGACCACAGATCCGCAACGATACCTACCTGGAGTACGAAGCGTTCGCCAAGAAAGACTGGTTTGATTTCTATGGCTATATGGATGCGCCGGTCTTCTTCGGCGGTAACACCGATGCGAAAGGTATCTGGAACCACGGTTCTCCGCTGTTTATGGAAATCGAACCGCGTTTCTCCATCGACAAGCTGACCGGCACTAGCCTGGCGTTTGGTCCGTTCAAAGAGTGGTACTTCGCGAACAACTACATCTACGACATGGGCCGCAACAAGTCCGGTCGCCAGAGCACCTGGTACATGGGTCTGGGTACGGACATCGACACTGGCCTGCCAATGAGCCTGTCTATGAACGTCTACGCGAAATATCAGTGGCAGAACTACGGCGCCGCGAACGAAAACGAGTGGGACGGCTACCGTTTCAAAGTGAAATACTTCGTGCCAATTACCCAGCTGTGGGGCGGTAACCTGAGCTATATCGGTTTCACCAACTTTGACTGGGGCTCAGACCTGGGCGATAACGACTTCCGTGACCTGAACGGCAGAAAAGCGCGTACCAACGATTCCATCGCGTCCAGCCACATCCTGGCGCTGAACTACGATCACTGGCACTACTCCGTGGTTGCGCGTTACTGGCACAACGGTGGCCAGTGGAACGACGACGCGAGCCTGAACTTCGGCAACGGCGATTTCAGCGTTCGTTCTACCGGCTGGGGTGGTTACCTGGTTGTGGGTTACAACTTCTAACCAGTGCGGGATTGTGCGGGCTGATGCCCTCACCCTGACCCTATCCCACAGGGATAGGGAACAAACACTAAAAACGGCAACGCACGTTGCCGTTTTGCTTTTACCTCGCCGCCCGGCTTTTTACTGCCTCACCTTGCGCAAAAAATCGGCCAACGACCTGTCCGCGCTCTCGCTGAACCGTCTCTCCGTCTGCGCAATATTGAGGCACCGGTCGAGCCGGAAACAGCGATAGTCATCGCGCCGCTCACACCACGCCGCCAGCAGCCAGCGCTCTCCCCAGAAGAACAGCCCCAGCGGCTGAACCTCGCGCTTAGAGAGCTGTCCGGCTTCGTCACGGTAATGCAACGCCAGCACCCGCTGGGCGGAAATTGCCTGGTGAATCCTGTCAAAATCGCTGCGGGAGTGGCTTTGCATGCAGAAATCCGGGGCGTAGATCCGCGCCTGCTCCGCCTTTCGACGACTCTCGTCGGGCAGAATCGCCAGCACCTTCTCCTGGGCCGATTCCAGCTCGCGCGACAGCGATTCCCCTCCCCAGGTTTTGAGCAGGCGAATGGCGACGATCAGCGCCTCTGACTCCTTATTTGTCAGCATCAAAGGCGGCAGATCAAAACCCGACATCAGCCGGTATCCGCTTCCCGCCTCACCTTCCACCGGCACGCCGGAAAGCGACAGGTCGCGGATATCGCGGTAGACCGTGCGCTCGGACACGCCAAGCCGCTCCGCCAGATGCGCTGCCGTTGTCAGACGCCTGCCCCGCAGGATCTGCACAATCTGAAACAAACGGTCAGCGCGTCGGGTCATCTCTTAATCCGCTCTCAGGCAGGTTGATGGAGGCCGACGCGGTTGCCCTCGCTGTCGGTAAACAATGCGATAGTGCCAATGCCCTGCGGCAGTTCCAGCGGGCCAAACACGCACTCGCCGCCCGCAGAGGCAATGCGATCGAGCGTGGCCGCCAGATTGTCAGTATGCAGGTAAATAATAGCGCCCTGCAGAGACGGTGTAACGCCGTCAAATTTTGCCAGCGCGCCGCCGGTGGCCGGATCCTCATGCGGGAAAACCGCCAGCTCCACGCAGTCCATTTTCTCGCGGCGCAGCGAGAGCTGCATCACCGGCTCATAAAAATTGATGGCGCGTTCCATATCCGAGACCGGAATTTCAAACCAGTTAATGACGCTTTTCATACATCCTCCTGCCTGTTGTTTGGGTTCAGAAGGAGTCTACGACAGGGCTCCTGACAGCATACTGTCAGGAGTGTTTGTCAGGAGCAGATAAAAAAAATCCCGGTCAACCGACCGGGATTTCGATAACGCGCTAAACGTCGCCTTACGGCAGAATGGACGGCTGATCCGCCCCTTCTTTCTCGACTTTCTGCTGGAGCAGGTGCTCGCGCTTCATGCCGAGTTTCAGCGCCAGCGCGGACGCAACGTAGATAGACGATGCCGTACCGATGGTGACACCGATCAGCATGGTCAGCGAGAAGCCTTCCAGTACCGGACCACCGAAGAGGAACAGCATCAGGATCACCATCAGGGTGGTACCGGAGGTAATCAAGGTACGGTGCAGCGTCTGGGTCAACGACACGTTAAAGATTTCGTACGGCGTACCGCGACGGATCTTACGGAAGTTTTCACGAATACGGTCAGATACCACGATGCTGTCGTTCAGTGAGTAACCGATAACGGACATCAGGGATGCCACAATCGTCAGGTCAATCTCAATGTGGAACAGCGACAGTATGCCCATGGTGATCACCACGTCGTGCGCCAGAGCGATAACCACACCGGCCGCCAGTCGCCACTCAAAGCGGAAACCGACGTACACCAGGATGGAGATCAGCGCCACCAGCAGCGCCATCGCACCGGTCTGCGCCAGGTCAGCTCCCACGCTTGGGCCGACGAACTCAATACGCTTAACCGCCGCGTTCTGGCTGGTTGTTTCGTTAATCACGCTCACAACCTTGCTGCCCAGCTCCTGGCTGCCGTTGGCATCGTGCACCGGCGGCATACGCACCATGATGTCGCGGCTGCTGCCGAAGTTCTGCAGCAGCGGCTCTTCAAAGCCCGCTTTCTGCAGAGACAGACGCATCTGGTCCATATCGACCGGTTTTTCCAGGGAGATCTCAATCACCGTACCACCGGTGAAATCGAGCCCCCAGTTAAAGCCCCTCACGCCCATAATGACGATGGACAGAATCAGCAGTAAACCTGAAATGCCGAAGGCCCAGTAGTCCCAGCGCATAAAGTCCCAGACTTTACGGCCGTGGTTCAATTGTTCAACAGTATATTCCTGTGCCACAATGCACTCCTCAGATAGACAGCTTTTTGACGCGCTTGCCGCCGTACAGCAGGTTCACGATGGCACGGGTGCCGACAATAGCGGTAAACATTGACGTTGCGACACCGATACCGGTTGTAATCGCAAAGCCTTTGATCGCGCCAGTACCCACTGCATACAGGATAAGAACCTTAATCAGTGTTGTTACGTTCGCATCGAAGATGGAGCTGAACGCACCTTTATAGCCTTCGTCAATCGCCTGCTGGACAGAGCGACCGTTGCTCAACTCTTCTTTGATACGTTCGTTAATCAGTACGTTGGCGTCGACCGCCACCGCAAGGGTCAGAACGATACCCGCAATCCCCGGCATGGTCAGCGTCGCCCCCGGCAGCAGGGACATAATGCCGATGATCAGCACCAGGTTGGCAATCAGCGCGGAGGTCGCAATCAGACCAAACTTCTTATAGAAGAAGATCATGAAGAGGATAGAGACCACCAGACCGGCCAGACACGCTTCCAGACCCTGCTGGATGTTCTGCATCCCCAGCGTTGGACCAATGGTACGTTCTTCAACAATCTGAATCGGCGCAATCAGCGCACCGGCACGCAGCAGCAGAGAGAGCTGACGCGCTTCGTTCGGGTTGCTAATACCGGTAATACGGAAGCTGTTACCCAGACGAGACTGGATGTTGGCGATGTTAATCACCTCTTCCTCTTTCACCAGCACCGCACGGCCGTTTGCATCTTTCTTACCGCTGTCTTTGTACTCCACGAACAGGGTCGCCATCGGTTTGCCGATGTTGTCCTTGGTGAAGTTAGACATGATGTTACCACCCGCGCTATCCAGCGAGATGTTAACCTGCGGCTGGTTGTATTCGTCCTGGCTCGACGTGGAGTCGGTGATGTGGTCACCGGTCAGAATCACGCGTTTGTACAGCACAACGGGCTGACCTTCGCGGGTCTGTTTCACTTCGGAGTCACCCGGAATACGGCCTGCTGCGGCAGCGGACTGATCGACGTTGGAATTGACCAGACGGAATTCCAGCGTGGCGGTCGCACCCAGAATCTCTTTCGCACGCGCAGTGTCCTGAATACCCGGCAGTTCCACCACGATACGGTCAGCACCCTGACGCTGTACCAGCGGCTCAGCCACGCCCAGCTGGTTTACACGGTTACGCAGAATGTTGATGTTCTGCTGAACGGCATATTCACGCGCTTCCTTCAGGCGCGCATCGGTCATCACCGCGCGCAGCTGGTTGCTGCCCTGAGAGGTGATCACCAGGTCACGGTGACGTTGGGTCAGGTAATCTACAGCCTGATCGCGCGCCGCGCTGTCGCGGAACGTGATGCTCATGCCGTAGTTATCTTCTTTACGCACGGTGGTGTAAGCGATGCCTTTTTCACGCAGATCGCTGCGCAGGCTGTCGATATTCTGTTCCTGCAGCTTGCCGAGCGCGGTATCCATATCCACTTCCATCAGGAAGTGAACGCCACCACGCAGGTCAAGACCCAGCTTCATCGGCTCTGCGTTCATCGCAGCCAGCCAGCGCGGGGTTGCAGGCGCAAGGTTAAGCGCCACGACGTATTTATCACCCAGCACGCCCATCAGCGCTTCGCGAGCGCGGAGCTGCGTGTCGGTGGTGTCGAAGCGAGCAAGAATTGCACCCTCTTCCAGAGCCACAGACTTAGCGGTAATTTTTTCTTCTTGTAACGTTTTCTGGACCTGGATCAGCGTTTGCTCACTGGCGGCGACACCGCGCGCGCCAGTGATTTGAACAGCCGGATCCTCACCATACAGGTTGGGAAGCGCGTACAGCAGGCCGACGAGAATCACGACGACCAGCATGATGTACTTCCACAAAGGATAACGGTTTAACACGGCAGTTCCCTTTGGGAAAAGTTGGGATTACAGCGCCTTCATGGTGCCTTTCGGCAGAACGGCAGCTACGAAGTCACGTTTGATGACCACTTCAGTGGTGTCGTTCAGGGCGATCGCAATGTAGCCGTTCTCAGCCACTTTGGTTACGCGACCGACCAGACCACCGTTAGTCAGCACTTCATCGCCTTTCGCAATGGAGTTCATCAGGTTTTTGTGCTCTTTGGTGCGCTTCTGCTGTGGGCGCAGGATCATGAAGTAGAAGATCAGACCGAACACAACCAGCATCAGAATCAGAGACATCGGGCTGCCCTGCGCTGGAGCACCTGTTGCCGCTACCGCATCAGAAATAAAAAAGCTCATTCAAATTCCCTCATTATTAAAATTAATCAACGTTCAACGGTGGAACATCCCGCCCCTGACGTTGGTAGAAATCGGTCACGAAGCTCTCTAATTTACCCTCTTCGATAGCCTTACGTAAACCAGCCATTAAGCGCTGATAATAACGAAGATTATGAATGGTATTGAGACGCGCGCCCAAAATCTCGTTGCAACGATCGAGATGATGCAGATACGCGCGAGAATAATTGCGACAGGTATAGCAATCGCACTCGGAATCGAGCGGGCTGGTGTCACTCTTATGCTTCGCGTTACGGATTTTCACCACGCCATCGGTAACGAACAAATGGCCGTTACGCGCGTTGCGGGTTGGCATGACGCAGTCGAACATATCAATGCCGCGGCGTACGCCTTCAACCAGATCTTCTGGTTTACCCACGCCCATCAGGTATCGTGGTTTATCCGCCGGGATTTGCGGGCAGACGTGCTCCAGAATGCGGTGCATGTCTTCCTTCGGCTCACCCACAGCCAAACCGCCGACAGCGTAGCCATCAAAACCTATCTCTACCAGACCTTTAACCGAGATATCGCGTAAATCTTCGTAAACGCTGCCCTGAATAATGCCGAACAGCGCATTTTTGTTCTGCAGGGAGTCAAAACGGTCGCGGCTACGCTTCGCCCAGCGCAGGGACATTTCCATAGAACGCTTGGCGTAGTCCCAGTCGGCCGGATACGGCGTGCATTCATCGAAGATCATCACGATGTCGGAACCGAGATCGTACTGAATCTCCATCGATTTTTCGGGATCGAGGAAAATCGGATCGCCGTTGATCGGGTTACGGAAGTGTACGCCCTGCTCGGTGATCTTGCGGATATCGCCCAGGCTGAAGACCTGGAAGCCGCCGGAGTCGGTCAGGATCGGGCCTTTCCACTGCATAAAGTCGTGCAGGTCGCCGTGGAGCTTCATGATCTCCTGGCCCGGACGCAGCCACAGGTGGAAGGTGTTGCCGAGGATAATCTGTGCGCCCGTGGCTTCCACTTCTTCCGGCGTCATCCCTTTTACGGTGCCGTAGGTGCCCACAGGCATAAACGCGGGGGTTTCCACCACGCCGCGATCAAACACCAGGCGACCGCGACGCGCGCGGCCGTCGGTGGTATCGAGTTCAAATTTCATTTTTTCTCCGACGTCAGAAAAACAGTCCAACGTTGTAAAACGGTGCCGCGGACTTATTCCCCGACACGCTCATTCAAAGCCAGCGGATTGTACGTGATAAACATCGCGTCCCCGTAGCTAAAAAAGCGATATTTTTGTTCTACCGCAGACTTGTAGGCATTCATCGTATGCTGATAACCCGCGAATGCGGAGACCAGCATAATCAGCGTCGATTCAGGCAGATGGAAGTTGGTCACCAGCGCATCAATCACTTTGTACTGGTAGCCCGGGTAGATAAAGATCTGCGTATCGCCAAAGAACGGCTCGATAAGATCGTTTTTCGCGGCCTGCGCGGCGCTCTCCAGTGAACGCACCGACGTCGTACCGACCGCCACGACGCGGCTGCCGCGCGCTTTCGCCGCCAGCACCGCGTCCACGACGTCCTGAGGCACTTCGGCATACTCAGAGTGCATGATGTGATCTTCAATGCTGTCCACGCGCACCGGCTGGAAGGTGCCCGCGCCGACGTGCAGCGTCACGAACGCCATTTCCACGCCCTTCGCACGCAGTTTTTCCAGCAGCGGCTCATCAAAGTGCAAGCCTGCCGTTGGGGCCGCGACCGCGCCAGGCTTCTGGCTGTAGACGGTCTGGTACAGCTCGCGGTCGGCCTCTTCGTCCGGACGCTCGATATACGGCGGCAGCGGCATGTGGCCAATGGCGTTCAGGATATCCAGCACCGTGCGTTCGTCGTTGAATTCCACTTCGAACAGCGCGTCGTGGCGCGCGGTCATGGTCGCCTTAATGCTCTCATCATCGCCCAGCAGCAGCTCAGCGCCCGGCTTCGGCGCCTTGGATGCGCGAATATGTGCCAGAATACGTTTATCATCGAGCATACGTTCGACCAGCACTTCAATCTTGCCGCCGCTGGCCTTGCGGCCAAACAGGCGCGCCGGGATCACGCGGGTATTGTTAAAGACCAGCAGATCGCCAGGATTGAGCTTGTCGAGCAAATCGGTGAAAGTACCGTGCGTCAGCTCGCCCGTTGGCCCATCCAGCGACAGTAAGCGACAGCTGCTGCGCTCAGGCATGGGATAGTGAGCAATCAGGGATTCAGGTAGTTCAAAGGAGAAATCGGCGACGCGCATGACGTATACTCGTGACTTAAAAACAGGCGGCATAGTCTAGTGCTCACACCCTTTTGCTGCAACAACTAGCCGCCCCCGGACAAATAAAACGCATGAATTTTCTCGCTCACCTGCATCTCGCTCACCTCGCCGACAGCTCCCTTTCCGGCAATTTGCTGGCCGATTTCGTGCGCGGCAACCCTGCAGAAGACTATTCCCCTGAGGTTGTCGACGGCATCTTTATGCACCGCCGCATTGATGTCATCACCGATAACCTGCCCGAGGTCACGGAAGCCAAAGCGTGGTTCCGCCCTGAAACGCGCCGCGTTGCGCCGATTACGCTCGACGTGATGTGGGACCACTTTCTGTCGCGCCATTGGGAACAGCTCTCGCCGTCGCTACCGCTGCCAGAGTTTGTGCGCTACGCCCATGCGCAGGTGTCGGTAATTTTGCCCGACTCGCCGCCGCGCTTTGTGAATCTGAACAACTATTTGTGGTCAGAACGCTGGCTGGAGCGCTATGGTGAGATGGATTTTATCCAGAACGTCCTGAACGGCATGGCCAGCCGCCGACCGCGTCTGGATGCGCTGCGCGACTCCTGGTATGACCTGGAGGCACACTATGACGCGCTGGAGACGCAATTCTGGCAGTTCTATCCGCGCATGATGGCGCAGGCGAAAAACAAACAGCTGTAACAGAATTCACATTGATAGGTAAAAGCTGGCGGAACGATTGTCACCACCTCTTTGTCTTATCCATGAACACTCTCTATACTGGCTCGCGTTGCGTTCCAAATAACCTTAGTATCTACAGGAGAATCATATGGTTCTGGTAACTCGTCCGGCTCCGGATTTTACGGCTGCAGCAGTTCTGGGCAACGGTGAAATCGTTGAAAACTTCAACTTCAAACAGCACACCAACGGCAAAGCGACCGTTCTGTTCTTCTGGCCAATGGACTTCACCTTCGTTTGCCCGTCTGAGCTGATCGCGTTCGACAAACGTTATGAAGAATTCCAGAAGCGTGGCGTGGAAGTGGTTGGCGTCTCCTTCGACTCTGAGTTTGTACACAACGCATGGCGTAACACCCCTGTCGACAAAGGCGGCATCGGTGCGGTGAAATACGCAATGGTTGCGGACATCAAACGCGAAATCCAGCAGGCTTACGGTATCGAACATCCGGACGCTGGCGTTGCGCTGCGCGGTTCTTTCCTGATCGACGCAAACGGCATCGTTCGTCACCAGGTTGTGAACGATCTGCCGCTGGGTCGTAACATCGACGAAATGCTGCGCATGGTTGACGCGCTGCAGTTCCACGAAGAGCACGGCGAAGTGTGCCCGGCTCAGTGGGAAAAAGGTAAAGAAGGTATGTCTGCGTCCCCAGACGGCGTGGCGAAATACCTGTCTGAGAACGTATCCAGCCTGTAATCGGCACGGTTTACGAGAAAGGCCCGCACATGCGGGCCTTTTTTTATGCCTTACGCTGCACCTCTCGCCAGATGCGCCAGGCCATGCCCGCCAGCAGAATCACGCCCGCAATCAGCACGCCCCACACCAGCAGGGTGTTCCTCCTGCTCTCCCGATCGGCCGCAGAGGTGGCGGTCAGACGCGCCTCGCCGCCTAACGCAACATCATCCACAACGTCGGCCTGCGGCAGGTTCGCCATATCATAGGTTTTGCGCAGCTCGGCGGGGATCAGCATATCGGGCTCGACGTTTGCTGGCTTTGCAGCGCCGTTGCCCCAGGCGAGCACGAACGGCGCTTTCCCCTGCGCGTTGAACACCAGGTCGTAGCGGTCGCGATGTCCCGTAACCCCCGGCAGGTATTCAGGCAGACGCGCATTCAGCGTCGTGATTTTCACGGCCTGCACCAGGCCCCCGCCCAGCGAAACCGGTCCGGACGTTTTCCCCTCCAGACGGTAAATAACCTCTTTTTTCAGGGGGTGCCATGCGTCTTTTTCCGAACTCCGCCACGCGATATCCACGGGAAGGACACCGTCGCCGTTCAGCGAGATGCTGACCGCACGCAGCGGCTGGGGACGCGCCCAGCGCCACATCGCTTCGCTTGCCGACAGCGGCTCCCCTTCCCCCTCAAGGTTGATCTCTTCCGGGTCCGCCTGCGCAGGTGCGCTGATGGCGTTCACGCCGGTCAGGGTTACCCCCTGGCTCTGCGCATTCAGCACCACCATGAGATAGCGATTCGCGTCGGGAGATAACACCGTCTCGGTATCGATCCGATCGAGCTTAAGGCGATCCTGCCCGCTGGCGACGTCCAGCAGCGGCATATCCTCGCCCAGGGTATACCAGCGCTTAAGATCCTCGCTGTAATAGACCGACGCCGTTCCCTGCCACGACGACTGAGGGGTATCCCAGAGCAGCTGCAGCTGGGATACAGCCAGCTCGCCCGACGCCTGCTCCGGCAAGGTCAGCAGATAATGTTGCCCGGCTGCCGCGGCTTTTTGCCCCTCCAGCACAATTTCCACGCCGTTTCGGGAACGAAGCAGGATCTTATCGCTGTCACCGGCGTCTGACGCAGGCGCAAGCGGCGAGGCGTCCAGCGGAAAGAGGCGAAGCGCCGTGGATTGCACTGACGCCTGCGGGCGCGTCGCGGCGATCAGGCTAAAGGGAACCGGCTCGCCCGACCGGTTAAAGACGCGAACGTCATGCAGGTCCGGTGACGTGCTTTGCGCATAGACGGCGAGCGGCAGCATCACCCGATACCACTGGGAAGGAGCAGACGTATCCAGTGAACGCCCAAAGGCATAGTCCCGGGGCGATTCCGTTTGTCCCTCGTCGCTGAGCGCCGGGCCGGAAAGCGCCAGCAGCGCGGTACACGCTATCGCTTTCATCCATTTCATTTTTCATCTCCTGTTTTTGGCGGCAGCGGTGAGAAATAGCCCACGATCAATACCAGTATCGCCACGCCGATAAACGCCACCACGCGCGACAGACCGCCTCCGCCCGCGCTGTCCACCAGCATCAGCTTAACCATCACCACGCCTAGCAGCGCGGCACCGCAGAGCCACTCCTGCCGGGAAGCCCGGCGGGTGGCATGGATCATCAACACCAGCGCGCTCAGCATCCAGAACAGAGCAAAGCTGGTCTGGATAAGCCGCGAATCCCATAGCGATGCCATATTCCAGGCCACGTCGCCGTACCAGGCCAGGGCGCGCATCAGCGCGCCGTTTAGCCACCAGAAGCCAAACGCCATGAGCACGACGGCAGGCCACGGGCGCGCTTGCGCAGGCAATGCCGGGTAGTAGCGCTTCACCGCGAGATAAAAGACCACCAGCCCCAGCAACGCGAACGCGGCACCTTCCTCAAGCGGATTCACCAGCGGCAGCCAGGTCTGGCGATAGACCACGCCGTCCTGGAAATTGGTCAAAACCAGCAGTACCAGCAGCGCCACGACCACGGGGATCGGTGCCAGGCAGGCGTAGAGCGCAGGCCACTCCCGGAACGGCCACACGCGACGCCGTACCGCAGCAGAAAGCGCCATAATTACCCCGCCGCCTGCGGCCAGCGCTAATCCGCTGCCCCAGGCCGCCATGCCCCACGGCAGAGACCGGGCAAACCAGTAAAGCTCGGCGGCCAGCGCCAGTAAAATCATCCAGAACAGCGACAGATGCAGCCCCATCGCGATGCGCGGCAGCAGCCGTACATCGTCGCGCCGCAGCAGCATCAGCGCGGCGGGAAGCGCAACGCACCAGGCCAGGTTTACCCAGCCGGCGGCAACGATCTGCTGATGCCAGATCTGATACCCCACCATCAGCAGCATAATCGGCCACAGCAGCCATTTGCTGGCATCCAGCTCTCGCCACGCCAGACGCGCGGCCACCTGCTGCCAGCCCCAGACCGACGCCGCCGTCAGCGCCAGCACGCCCGCCAGAACCGGTAATTGTTTCGTCAGCGCCAGCTGCGACGCGCCCAGGAGTGCCACGAGCCAGAAAAGCAGCCCGCCGGCCAGCAGCGCCCGGCTGGCCGGCAGGAAGAGAGCCCGCCACAGCCAGGCCGCGGCCAGCAAGCAAAGGCTGAGAATGGCGAAGATAAGGAGCAGGCTCAGCGACGTCACGCCGCTCGTTTGCGCCCACAGCGCGCTGCCGAGCGCCAGCACCAGCAGCGCCGTCCCGCTGTATTGCATGCGGCGCTGGTGCTGCTGCACGCCCAGCCAGAGGATACCCAGCCCTTCCAGCGCCCAGGCCATCGCCGTCCAGCGCGCCGACAGCGCCAGAGGAATGGCGAGCGTCGCGAATCCGCCGCCGATCGCCAGCGCCGCCATGACCAGCGGCCGTCCGAGGGAGGGATAGCGCCGCAGCGCAAGGAACGCGAGGGTGAGATAAAATGCGCCGTATCCCAGCGCGCTCAGCGCCGGGCCGTAGACCCAGTGCTGCGTCATGCCGTACTGCATCCCGAAGCCGATCAGCGGCGGGGCAAACAGCAGCACACCGTCAACGATCTGCTTCCCTTTCTCCTGCGCCCGCAGCGACAGCGCCACGCTCAGCACGCCGAAGATCAGCGTATTGGCAATCAGGAACAGCTGGCAAACCCCATAGTCTTCCGGCTGGTAGTCATTCAGCCCCCACAGGCCGCCCACGCCGAAGGTGAACAGCAGCCCGAGGAGATTCAGCTCGCGCCAGTGCTGCCAGATGCTGATAGCGAGAATGCCGATGGACAGCAGGAGATAGAAAGAGAACAGCGCCACAAAGCTGCCGCCCCCGGTAGATAAGAGCAGCGGCGCAAGATACCCGCCAAGGCTCGCCAGCATGGCAAGGCTCAGCGCCTTCTGCAGCACCGCCAGCCCGACGCTCGCCGCGCAAATCACCACCAGCAGCGCAAAGGCGAGCGTCATCGGCAGCATTTGCCAGAGCCGAAACGCGCCAAACACCGTCAGGTAGAGCACGCCGGTCGCCCCGCCCTGCAGGATCAGCGCATAGACGCGCTGCCTGTGCCGCAGCCGCCACCCGACCGCCAGCAGAACGATGGCAAACAGCGCCGCTGCCACGAGGCGCAGCTCAAGCGGGAACAGGGAATGTTCGACGGTATAGCGCAGCAGGAAGGAGAGGCCGAGGAAGAGCAGCAGGATCCCAAGCTTCGCCAGCGGATTCCCCTGCATGAACCAGCGCGCCAGCGACGTCAGGATGCCGCCAAAGGCAGACGGCTGTTTTGCCGCAGGTGCCGGGACCGGGGAAGGCGCGGGTTCTGCCACCGCAGCGGGAATATCAGGCCGCCAGGGGTCGACCGGCGCGGGAACGTCCTCGACCACCGGCGCGGTCACACTATTCGAGGCGGCGGGCTGCACCGGTTCCGGCGGGTTATAAGCCGCGCCGCGCTGCTCAAGCGCCTCTATGCGCTGGCGCAGCCGGGCAATCTCCTGCCGCGCTGCCGTACTTCGGTTAAACCCTATAACCGCAAGCACGGGCGCAACCAGCAGCGCAAAAACCAGGAATAAACAGCCAAGGATGTAAAGCTCGTCCATGTTTCCACCTTCACCGTAAACGATCCGTTAAGATTGACACAAATGGTTGCATTTGCGCCATCTTAAAAGGTGGAAACATTCGCGGGTTAGCTGCCGAGCCAGATCGTCGCGGATATCGCAGGCAGCGCCAGCACGCCGTCCTGTATCGTCGCCTTGCCCTCCTTATTCCTCCACCCAGCCACCTTCAGCAGCGGGGAATCATCCAGCACCACTTCGCAGGCCTCGCCCCGGTTAATCGCCACCAGCACGCGCTGCTGGTTATAGACGCGGGCAAACACCACCACGTTATCGTGGGCGTACACCACCTGACAGCCGCCGAAGCGCAGGGCGAGACTCTGCTTACGCAGCTTCGCCAGCCGCTGATACAGGCTGAACAGCACCTTGTCCTGTTTCTCAGGTTCCCACGGGAAGGTTTTGCGGCAGAACGGATCGTTGTTGCCGTCCAGCCCCACTTCGTCGCCGTAATAGATGCACGGCACGCCCGGCCAGGTGAAGAGCCAGGTCACCGCCAGCGGCAGGCGGGCCGCGTCCTTGCCGAGCAGGGACTTAAAGCGCGCGGTATCATGGCTATCGAGCTGGTTAAACATCCGCAGCTGCTGCTGATGGGACAGGCCGGCGCGATAGTTCTCCATCCACGCCATGCAGGTTTCCGCGTCGATGTGATTCGGATCGTAGGAGATATCGGTGTTGGCGAGGAACCCCCACAGCGGGAAGGTAAAGCCGCGATAGTTCATCGCCGCATCTTCCGCATCATTCTGCAGCCACTGGCGCGCGTCGCCAAAGTGCTCGCCAAAGACGAACGCCTCCGGCCGGGCCGCCTTCGCCGCGCGCGCGATCCCGGCGACGTGCTGAAGATTATTGCGCGCCCCGCCCGCCTCGCCGAGCATATGCACCACGTCCAGACGCCAGCCGTCCATATTCCACGGTTCTTTGAGCCAGTGGCGGACGATGCTGTCCTCGCCGCCGTAAACCTCATTCACCAGCGTTGACGACTGGAAATCCAGCTTCGGCAGGCTCGGGTAGCCCAGCCAGTCCAGCGCGCGTCCCTCCTCGTTAAAGCTGTACCAGTCGCGCTGCGGCGAGTCTGGGTTATGGCACGCCCCGCCCATCGACTGGTTATGCCGGTCAAACCAGGCGTGCGAATCTCCGCTGTGGTTAAATACGCCGTCCAGAATCAGGCGCATGCCTTCGTTTTGCGTGTTCTTACGCAGGCGAAGCAGCGCCTCGTCGCCGCCAAACTGCGCGTCAACGTGGCGATAATCTTCGGTATCGTATTTGTGCACGCTCGGGGCTTTAAACACCGGGTTGAGATACAGGGCCGTCACGCCGAGTTTTTTCAGGTACGGCAGCTTTTCGCTGATGCCGTCGAGGTCGCCGCCGTAGAAGGTCGATCCCCCCGCCTGGGCGGTCAGCGGCTCATCCCACGCCTTCAGAATGATGTCATGACCTGCCGCATGGTGGTAATAGACCTTATCCTGATCGGCAGTACGCTTTTCGCTGCGCGCAAAACGGTCCGGGAAAATCTGGTAAAAGACCTGATCGTTAACCCACTGCGGGCCGTTGTCCGGGTAATCAACCGCGAACTGCTCCAGCCGGGGAGGCGGGAAACGGCTAAACCCCTGCGGGGTAAACCACAGCTGGCGGTTATTCCACAGCAGTTTGAAGCTATAGCGGCGGCGCGGCTGTCCGCTATTCAGGTCGATATTCGCCCGCCACGCCGTGATCCCCGGCTGCGGCTGGCTGCGCAGCTTGTGCATTTTCAGCCCGGTCTCTTCGTTATCGATTTCGGCGCGGAGCGTCACGCGTTCAGGCTGATTTTCCCCCGCCAGCCAGAGCGTAATCACAAGGTTGTCTTTGTTTTGCTTAACAAATGGGGCAACCGGAAGGTGCCAGGCGTTTAACATCACGAATCCCCTTTGATGAAATTGACGTCACCTTGCCACAGGGTGGTTAAGGATAGCTCACCATGAAGGGATTTATTGGGGGAGGAGGACGGGGGATGAGGGATCAGTGCGGCCTGATGCCCTCAACCTAACCCTCTCCCACAGGGAGAGGGAAAAAGATGTTACTGCACTTCCGCAAGCTGGCGGTCGCGGCGGCATTTAAACACCCAGCCCACCAGCAGCAGCACGATCCACGCGCAGCCCACGTACAGCGAAATGCGGGTGTCCGGATGGTAGCCAATCAGGCCGATGATGAACACCAGGAAGATCAGCCCGACGACGGTGGTTGCCACCCCGCCCGGGACCTTGAACTTCAGCGCTTTCGCCTCATCCGGCGACAGGCGGCGGCGGAAGGCAATCTGCGACAGCAGGATCATGATCCACACCCACACCGTCGCGAAGGTCGCCAGCGACGCAATCACCAGGAAGACGTTCTCCGGCATGATGTAGTTCAGGTAAACCGAGAACAGCAGCGCCACGGCCATCACCACAACGGTCACCCACGGCGTGCCGCGGCGCGAGGTTTTGGCGAACACCTTCGGCGCGCTGCCCTGCTCCGCCATGCCGTGCAGCATGCGGCCCACGCCAAAGACGTCGCTGTTAATCGCGGAGAGCGACGCGGTCAGCACCACAAAGTTCAGAATGCTGGCCGCAAAAGCGATGCCCATATGCTGGAAGGTCAGAACAAACGGGCTACCGTTGGTGCCGACCTGGTTCCACGGGTAGATGGACATGATCACGAACAGCGTACCCACGTAGAACACCAGAATACGCATCGGCACCGAGTTGATGGCGCGCGGAATGGATTTCTCCGGGTCTTTCGCTTCCCCGGCGGTGATGCCGATAATCTCAATACCGCCGTAGGCGAACATCACCATCTGCAGCGACATGACCATCCCGAGCCAGCCGTTGCTGAAGAAGCCCCCGTTGCTCCAGAGGTTGTGAATACCGGTCGGCTGCCCGCCGTTGCCGATACCCCAGATAATGATGCCAAAACCGGCCACAATCATGATGATGATGGTGGCGACCTTGAAGAAGGAGAACCAGAACTCCAGCTCGCCGAACACCTTCACGCTCATCAGGTTGACGGCGCAGATAATCAGCACCACGCTCAGCACCCATATCCAGTGCGGCACCGCCGGGAACCAGACGCCCATATAGATGCCGAACGCCGTCACGTCGGCAATGGCGACAATCAGGATTTCGAAGCAGTAGGTCCAGCCGGTGATAAATCCGGCCAGCGGGCCGAGGTTTTCCTGCGCATAGCGGGAGAATGAGCTGGCGGACGGGTTGTGAACCGACATTTCGCCGAGCGCGCGCATGATGATATACGCCGCCACGCCGCCGATGATGTACGCCATCAGCACGCTGGGACCGGCCATTTTGATGGCATCTGCCGAGCCATAAAAAAGACCGGTGCCGATAGCAGAGCCCAGCGCCATAAAGCGGATGTGGCGCGTGCTCAATCCACGTTTAAGTTTGTTAGTGCTTTCCATTTAAATCTTGCCATTCAACACGAAAAAAACAAAAAACCACGGGGCCTTAAGCCCCGTGGTTAAACAGTTTGTTGCCGTTGATTAATGCGCGTTCGATGCAACCTGACGCCCTGCAGCACGGTCCCAGATAATCGCCAGAACCAGCGCAACAACGGTAGGCATCAGCCAGGCCAGGCCCTGCTCGGACAGCGGCAGACGCTGTGTCCAGGCTGGCAGAATTCCAGCGAAAGCTGATGCTTTAATCCCGTCAAGGATACCAAAAATCAGGCTGATAAACATGGCTGGCGCAATAATTCGTGAGGAGTTGTTCCACCACGGGCGGGTGAAGCTCAGCACCACCAGCACGATGCAAGGCGGATAAATCGCCGTCAGTACCGGAATAGAGACCTGAATCAGGTGGCTCAGACCGAGGTTGGACACCGCCATAGAGAAGATACCGAGGATAAACACCAGGGTGCGGTAAGAGAGCGGCAGATACTGTGCAAAGAACTCTGCACAGGCGCAGGTCAGGCCAACCGCGGTCACCAGACAGGCCAGGAAGATGAGTGCCGCCAGCAGCATACTGCCCGCACCGCCGAAGGTGTGCTGGACGTAGGCGTGCAGGATAGCCGCACCGTTGGCGTTCTGATCGACCAGCATGGCGCTATCGGACCCCAGACGGAACAGCGCCAGATACAGCAGCGTCAGGCCCACGCCGGCCATCAGGCCAGCCCAGATGGTATAGCGGGTCAGCAGACGCGCTTCGGTCACGCCGCGGGAACGCGCGGCGTTAACAATAACGATACCAAACACCATGGCGCCCAGCGTATCCATCGTCAGATAGCCGTTCACAAAACCGTTAGAAAACGCGGCGTTTTTATAGGCGTCCATCGCGTCGCTGATCGGGCCTGCTGGCCAGACGATGGCCGCTACCGCCAGAACAATCAGCGCGACAATTTTCAGCGGGGCCAGGAAGTTACCCACGGTATCCAGCAGTTTGCCCGGATAGAGGGAAACCAGAATCACGATCGCGAAGTAGATCAGGCTGTAAATAAACAGCGGCATCGCGCCGTCACCGGTCAGGGGAGCAATACCCACTTCGAAGGAGACGGTCGCGGTACGCGGGGTGGCAAACAGCGGGCCTACGGCCAGATAGCAGACGGTTGCCAGCAGAACGCCAGCCACTTTGCCAATCGGGGTGCTGAGGCTATCCACGCCGCCGCCGACCTTCGCCAGCGCGATGACGGTCAGCACAGGCAGACCCACGGCAGTAATCAGGAAACCAAACGCGGCGGTCCAGACGTGTTCACCCGCCTGTAAGCCAACCATTGGAGGGAAAATGATGTTGCCTGCGCCAACGAACAGCGCAAATGTCATAAAGCCCAGCGCGATGATGTCACGCGATTTTAAGTGATGGGTCATAAAACCTTACTGCCTGTGGATGTGGTGTTGAAAACATTGAGATTTTCGATATCCCTGACGGGACGATACAGCCGAAAATTTGCTCAATTTCAGCGGGATATGCTCCCGTCCTGGCGTGGAGAAGAATAGTTTTTCGATTTACCACGCAAATACAGTCGGTCTGACAGTATCTGGGGCGCAATTTAAACGCTTATAACGTTTAAAGGCAAGGTGGGATCGCAAAACCAGAACAATATGCCAGCATGAAAATACGCACCAGAACAATACGCTATTTATAAGAAAAACCCATGGCTAATCATGCGAACAAAAAACGGTCAGCCGTATAAAATTCATTCGCGTTTCGCTTGACTGCAAAGCAAACGGGCCAGCGATGGCTGACCCGTGGAAAGGTAAAATGACACGCCTGCCGTCAGGCGATCTTTTTGGCAATTAAACGTTCCGGGATAACGAAGCTGAAGCGGGTTCCTTTCCCCAGCGTACTCTGAATATCGAGACGGCTTTCGTGGTGATTAACCGCGTGTTTCACAATCGCCAGCCCCAGGCCGCTTCCGCCCGTCTGCCGCGATCGCGCTTTATCCACGCGGTAGAAACGCTCGGTCAGGCGCGGAATATGCTCAGGGGCAATCCCCGGCCCGTTGTCTTCCACGCTAAACTCGGCTCCCGTTGAGGTATGGCGCCAGCGCACCACGATCTCCGTCCCCTCCGGGGTATGATTCACCGCGTTATACACCAGGTTAGAAATGGCGCTGCGCAGTTCATCTTCGCTGCCCAGCACCTTTAGCGTGCTGTCGACCTCAAAGGTCAGGTGATGCTTTTTGTGGCTTAACGTCTGCGCTTCACGCTCCACGACCCGCAGCATCATCGGCACATCTATCGTGTCATTCAGCGCAAGCGTAGGCGCCGCCTCAATCTTCGAGAGCGTCAGCAGCTGCTTGACCAGCCCTTCCATGCGGTGCGTTTGCTCGCGCATGGTGTGCAGCGCTTTTTCACGCGGCGCGCCTTCCAGCGTTTGCTCCTGCATCATCTCCAGGTAGCCCTGAAGCACGGTCAGCGGGGTACGCAGCTCGTGGCTGACGTTGGCGAAGAAGTTGCGACGCGCCCCTTCCAACTGGTGCATCTGGGTGACATCGCGCGCCACCATCAGCCACTGCTTATCGCTGTAGGGCATCACGCGGATTTCCAGATGACGACCGTTATTGAGCTTGAGGTTATGCGGGCGGCTAAAATCACGCTTTTTCAGATACAGCGTGAACTCGGGATAGCGCAGAAGGTTGAGGATGTTCTGACCATTGTCGTCCGGCCAGCGCAGGCCCAGCAGCTGCTGCGCCAGGCCGTTACACCAGAAGATCGTCCCCTCTTCGGTGGTCAGGATCACCGCATCCGGCAGCGACTCCGCGCCGCTGCGAAAGCGTTTAATCAGGCTTCCCAGCTCGCGGCGGCGCTTTTTATTACGCATCTGCATCTGGTGCAGACCGTACAGCAGCGGCTCCCAGCTGCCGCTTCCCGGCGGCGGCGTCATGCTTCGGTCAACCCATAGCCACCACGAGAGGCGCAGCAGGTTCCAGAAATGCCAAATCAGCAGCCCGGTGACCGACGCCAGCAGAAACCACGGCAGGTGCCCAAGAAAAGCCCCCAGAATGAAGGCCGGAATACAGCATAAGATCAGTTCAAAGACGAGCCTTTTCCATGACAGACGTTCCAGCACGCGTCACACTCCTGTCATTGTTCAGAAACGGGTCGAAAAACGATAACCCGTGCCGCGGACCGTCTGCACCATGCGATCGTGGCCGCTCAGTTCCAGCGCTTTTCGCAGGCGGCGGATGTGGACGTCAACCGTACGGTCTTCGACATACACGTTAGTTCCCCAGACGTTATTCAGCAACTGTTCGCGGCTGTACACGCGCTCCGGGTGGGTCATAAAGAAGTGCAGGAGCTTAAATTCGGTAGGCCCCATGTCGAGGGGATTTTCGCCGGTCATCACGCGGTGCGACGTGGGGTCAAGGCTCAGTCCCTGCATCTCAATCACCTCCTCCACCGCCATCGGCGAAATGCGGCGCATCACGGCTTTAATGCGGGCCACCAGCTCTTTTGGGGAGAACGGTTTGGTAATGTAATCGTCCGCGCCGGTCTCCAGACCGCGCACGCGATCCTCTTCTTCTCCGCGCGCCGTAAGCATCACAACCGGAATGTCGCGGGTCAGCGCTTCACGCTTGAGGTGTTTGATAAACTGCAGTCCGGAGCCGCCGGGCAACATCCAGTCCAGCAGAATCAGATCGGGCCAGGGTTCATTCAGCTGGTTCACAGCGCTGTCATAATCTTCCGCTTCAACCGGCTGGAAGCCGTTTTGCTCGAGCACGAAGCACACCATTTCACGAATTGGAGCTTCATCTTCTACGACCAGAATACGTCTCGCCATACTTTGCCCTGTCTTATCTTATTTACGTTACAAGTTTGTAATTCGGCGCCATTATGCGTCAGATTTATGACAGATTTATGAAAAACAGTACCACGTTAGCGGGCAAACTGTTGTTTTATTACAGCGGTTATTTTCCCTTCTCTGAACGTTTATAATCCTGCTTTCTCTTTTTTGCCACGGAACCGCTATGCGTATACTTCACACCTCGGACTGGCATCTGGGCCAAAATTTTTACAGCAAAAGCCGTGCGGCTGAACATGAAGCGTTCCTGAACTGGCTGCTGGAAACGGCACAGACGCACGAGGTGGACGCGATTATCGTGGCGGGTGACATCTTTGATACCGGCTCTCCCCCCAGCTATGCGCGGGAGCTGTATAACCGCTTCGTGGTGAATCTGCAGCAAACCGGCTGTCATCTGGTGATTGTCGCGGGCAACCACGATTCCGTCGCGACGCTCAACGAGTCCCGCGACATCCTGGCATTTCTCAATACTACCGTAGTGGCCAGCGCCGGGCACCCTCCGCAGATCCTGAAAAAGCGCGACGGCTCGCCGGGTGCGGTGCTGTGTCCCATCCCGTTTTTACGTCCGCGCGATATCGTGCAAAGCCAGGCCGGGCTGTCGGGCGCGGAAAAGCAGCAGCATTTATTACAGGCCATCACCGACTACTATCGCCAGCAGCACGCCGATGCCTGTGCCCTGCGGGGCGACCGGCCAATTCCGGTGATTGCAACCGGGCACCTCACCACCGTCGGGGCCAGTAAAAGTGACGCCGTGCGTGACATCTATATCGGCACGCTGGACGCCTTTCCGGCGCAAAACTTTCCGCCAGCGGACTACATTGCGCTGGGGCATATTCACCGCGCCCAGGTTATCGGCGGCAGCGAGCACATTCGCTACTGCGGATCCCCTATTTCGCTCAGCTTTGACGAGACGGGCAAAGCCAAATCCGTCCATCTGGTGAGCTTCAGCGAGGGCAAACTCGCCGCCGTCGAGACGCTGGAGGTGCCCGTTACCCAGCCGCTGGCGGTGCTGAAAGGCGATCTCGACGCCATTACCGCCCAGCTTGAGCAGTGGCGCGGGGCATCGCTTAACCCGCCCGTCTGGCTGGATATCGAAATCACCACCGACGACTACCTGCACGATATGCAGCGAAAAATCCAGGCCCTGACCGAAGACCTGCCGGTAGAGGTGTTACTGGTGCGCCGCAGCCGCGAGCAGCGCGAGAAAATTCTGTTAAGCGCCCAGCGGGAAACGCTCAGCGAACTGCGGGTGGAAGAGGTATTTGAACGCAGGCTCTCGCAGGAGGAAATTGACGACGCGAAGCGCGCAAGGCTTAGCGAACTGTTCAACCATACCCTGCATGCGCTCAATGATGAGGAAGAAAACGCGTGAAAATTCTGAGCCTGCGCCTGAAAAATCTTAACTCCCTCAAGGGCGAGTGGAAAATTGACTTCACCGCCGAGCCGTTTGCCAGCAACGGTCTGTTTGCCATCACCGGCGCGACGGGGGCAGGCAAAACCACCCTGCTCGACGCCATCTGCCTGGCGCTTTATCACGAAACGCCGCGGCTGCAGAAGGTCTCTCAGGCGCAAAACGACCTGATGACGCGCGACACCGCCGAGTGCCTGGCGGAGGTGGAGTTCGAGGTTAAAGGCACCGCCTATCGCGCCTTCTGGAGCCAGAACCGGGCGCGCAACCAGCCGGACGGGAACCTGCAGGCGCCGCGCGTGGAGCTGGCGCGCTGCGAAGACGGCAAAATTCTGGCCGATAAGGTGACGGACAAACTGGAGCAAACCGCCGCGCTCACCGGGCTGGACTATGGCCGCTTTACCCGCTCGATGCTGCTCTCCCAGGGGCAGTTTGCCGCCTTCCTCAACGCCAAACCGAGCGATCGTGCCGAGCTGCTGGAAGAGCTGACCGGCACCGAAATCTACGGCCAGATTTCCGCCATGGTGTTTGAAAAACACAAAGCGGCCCGCAGCGTGCTGGAAAAGTGCGAGGCGCAGGCGGCGGGCGTCGTGCTGCTCAGCGAAGAACAGCAGCAGCAGTTACAGCAAAGTTTGCAGGCACTTACTGACGAAGAGAAAACCCTGCTGGAACAGCAGCAAAGCCAACAGAAACATTTTCAGTGGCTTACGCGTCATGATGAGCTCGTGCTGGAGCAACAGCGCGTTACCGCGATGCAGCAGCAGGCGCAGCAGGCGCTGACGAACGCGGCGCCAGAGCTGGCAAAGCTCCAGCTTGCGCTGCCCACCGCCCAGCTTCGTCCACTCTGGGAACATCAGCAGGAGCAAACCGCGCGCCTGGCGCAAACACGGCAGCGAATTGTTGAAGTAAATACTCGCTTACAGGCCAAAACCGCACTGCGTTCGCGTATCCGCAATACCGCCCTGCGTGACCACGAGCAGCTTCAGGCCGAACTGACGGCGCTCGCGCAGTGGCTGGCGGAGCACGAACGCTATCGCCTGCTGGGCCAGGAGATTGCCGGCTGGCGCGCCCAGTTCTCGCAGCTGAACCGCGATAACGCGCAGCTGGCCTCGCTTGCTGCGCGGATGAATGAATTACGTCACAAGCTGGCAAAGATGCCGGAAAATACGCTGACCCTGACGGCGGATGAGGTCAGCGCGGCCATGGAGCAGCAGGCCGAAACACGCCCGCTGCGCCAGCGGCTAACGTCGCTGCATGCCCGCTATCAGCCGCTGCAAAAGCGCCTGCGCCAGAGCGGTGAAAGCGTGCAGAAAGCTCGGGCGGAGCAGAACACGCTTAATGAAACGCTGACGCTACGCCGCCAGCAGTACAAAGAGAAACACCAGCACTATCTGGACCTGAAGGCCCTGTGCGAACGTGAAGCGACGATTAAAGATCTGGAAAGCTATCGTTCCCGGCTTGAGGCAGGCAAACCCTGTCCGCTGTGCGGCTCCAGCGAGCATCCCGCCGTTGAGCAGTATCAGTCGCTTGAGCTGACGGATAACCAGCGTCGGCGAGATGCCCTGGAAAAAGAGGTGGCCGCGCTTAAAGAGGAAGGCCTGCTGGTGCTGGGACAGGTGAATGCCCTGACCCAGCAAATTCAGCGCGAGACAGACGACGCGCAGACGCTCTCTCAGGAAGAGCAAGCGCTCACTAAAGAGTGGATGGCGGCCTGCGCCTCTCTGAATATAGCGCTTAATATTCAGGAAGATATTGCGCCATGGATGAACGAACAGGAACGCTACGAACGTCAGCTTTATCAGCTTAGCCAGCGTCTCACCCTGCAAAACCAGCTGCACGAGCAGGAGGCGCAGGCGCGGCAGCACCAGCAGCAGCTGGCGGCCACGCGCCAGGCGCTGGAGCACACCCTGCTCGCGCTGTCGCTTAGCGTTCCCGAAGCGGGGAGCGAAGCCGCCTGGCTGCACGCCCGCGAAGCGGAATTCGCGCAGTGGCAGGAGAAGCAAACCCAGCACGGCGTGCTGCAGGAACGTATAGGCGCCCTGAAGCCGCTGCTCGACACGCTTCCGGCAACGAACGGCGAAGAAGCCGAACCGGCCATTCCTGACGGCTGGCGCGACGTCCACGACGAATGCGTGTCGCTGCAAAGCCAGCTCGCCGCGCAGCAGCAGCAGGAAAAGCTGGAGCAAGAGCGCCTGCATCAGTCACAGACGCAGTTCACCGCGGCGCTCGCGGCGAGCTGCTTTGCCGATCGGGACGCGTTCCTTGCCGCCCTGCTGGATGACGGCGCCATTCGCCACCTCGAACAGATGAAGCAGTCGCTCGAAAACCAGACCCAGCAGGCCGCGGCGCTGTGCGGCCAGGCTAACCAGCAGCTGCAGGCGCATCTGGCCCTGCGGCCGGAAGGCCTCGACGCCGATGCCCCTGCGCTGCAAAGCCGGCTGCAGCAGCTGGCGCAGCGGCTTCGCGAGAACACGACGCATCAGGGTGAGATCCGCCAGCAGCTTAAGCAGGACAGCGATAACCGTCAGCATCGGCTGGCGCTGATGCAGCAAATTGAAGAGGCCGCGCGCCAGGCCGACGACTGGGGTTATCTGAATGCGCTTATCGGCTCCAGCACCGGCGACAAGTTCCGTAAGTTCGCCCAGGGACTGACCCTGGACAATCTTGTCTGGCTTGCTAACCAGCAGCTTAACCGTCTGCACGGGCGTTATTTATTGCAGCGCAAGGCCAGCGACGCGCTGGAGCTGGAAGTGGTCGATACCTGGCAGGCGGATGCGGTGCGTGATACCCGGACCCTCTCCGGCGGCGAGAGCTTCCTCGTCAGCCTGGCGCTGGCGCTGGCCCTTTCTGACCTGGTGAGCCATAAAACGCGGATCGATTCCCTGTTCCTGGATGAAGGTTTCGGCACGCTCGACAGCGAAACGCTGGATACCGCGCTGGATGCGCTCGACGCGCTGAACGCCACCGGGAAAACCATCGGCGTGATCAGCCACGTAGAGGCGATGAAAGAGCGCATTCCGGTGCAGATCAAAGTGAAGAAGATTAACGGGCTGGGGTATAGCAGGCTGGATAGGGAATTTGCGGTGGAATAAATGGGGGTCGGAGCGGTCTGGTGCCCTCACCCTAGCCCTCTCCCACAGGGAGAGGGTACAAACACCAAAAACAGCAACTTGCGCTGCTGTTTTGCTTTTATTCCGGCCACAGCCACGCCGCGCCGCGCACGCCGCTGGAGTCACCGTGGACGGCTTTGCGGATCGGGGTTTCACACTCGCCGCCGAAGACCCACTGCTTCACCAGGTTCGGTACCGTGGCGTACAGCCGGTCGACGTTGCTCATGCCGCCGCCGAGCACAATGACGTCCGGATCGAGAATATTCACCACGTGCGCCAGGGATTTCGCCAGCCGCATTTCGTAGCGGCTCAGGGCCAGTTCGGCCACCGGATCCTGCTCTTCGACCAGACGCATAATCTCGTTCCCCTTGAGCGGCTGGCCGCTCAGACGGTGGTAGTCGGTCGCAAAACCGGTGCCGGAGATAAACGTCTCAATACAGCCTTGTTTACCGCAGTAGCACGGCACTTCAGCGCGGTATTTAAGCTCATCTTCATCCATCCACGGCAGCGGGTTGTGCCCCCACTCGCCGGCGGTACCGTTTCCGCCGATATGGGCGCGCCCGCCGAACGCCACGCCCGCGCCGCAGCCGGTACCGATGATGACGGCAAACACGGTCTGGGCACCGGCCGCCGCGCCGTCGATGGCCTCAGAGACCGCCAGGCAGTTGGCGTCGTTGGCCAGACGCACTTCCCGCTTCAGGCGCGCGCTTAAATCTTTATCAAACGGCTGACCGTTGAGCCAGGTGGAGTTGGCGTTTTTAACCACCCCGGTATACGGCGAGATCGACCCCGGGATCCCCATCCCGACGCTGCCGGTTTGCCCCGTGGCCTGCTCGGCCATCTCGACCAGCTGAACAATCGTCTCGATAGTCTGGTGATAATCATCGCGCGGCGTCGGCAGACGATGGCGGAACAGCTGCTCCCCCCGCTCGCTCAGCGCGATAACTTCTGTTTTGGTGCCGCCCAAATCAATCCCAATACGCACAAGACTCTCCTCATTATTTTGATTATCAACAGAGTAGAAGCACGCTTCCCGATTAGCAATGCAAGCGATGCGACAATTCGTTATCATGCCCGCTGATTTAACGACAAGGCCGTGGAAATTATCATGCTGTGGTTCAAAAATTTGATGGTTTACCGTCTCAGCCGCGACGTTTCGCTGCGTGCAGAAGAGATGGAAAAACAGTTAGCCGCTTATACCTTTTCCCCTTGCGGTAGCCAGGACATGGCAAAAACCGGTTGGGTACCGCCAATGGGTTCACAAAGCGATGCACTGACCCACGCCAGCAGCACGGGTCAAATCATCGTCTGCGCCCGTAAAGAAGAGAAAATCCTGCCGACGCCGGTGGTGAAGCAGGCGCTTGAGGCGAAAATTTTCAAGCTGGAAGCCGAACAGGGCCGCAAGCTGAAAAAGACCGAAAAAGATTCGCTGAAAGATGAAGTTCTGCATTCCCTGCTGCCGCGCGCCTTCAGCCGCTTCAGCCAGACGATGATGTGGATCGACACCGTTAACGGGCTGATCATGGTCGACTGCGCCAGCGCCAAAAAAGCAGAAGACACGCTGGCCCTGCTGCGCAAAAGCCTCGGATCTTTACCGGTCGTTCCGCTGGCGCTGGAAACGCCGATTGAGCTGACCCTGACCGAATGGGTTCGCAGCGGTGCAGCGGCACAGGGCTTCCAGATCCTGGATGAAGCCGAGCTGAAAGCGTTGCTGGAAGACGGCGGCGTGATCCGCGCGAAGAAGCAGGATCTGGTGAGCGACGAGATCGCCGTCCACATAGAAGCGGGCAAAGTGGTCACCAAGCTGGCGCTCGACTGGCAGCAGCGTATTCAGTTCGTGATGTGCGACGACGGCTCCGTAAAGCGTCTGAAGTTCTGCGACGAGCTGCGCGATCAGAACGAAGATATCGACAGGGAAGATTACGCCCAGCGTTTTGACGCGGACTTCATCCTGATGACCGGCGAGCTGGCCGCGCTGATTCAGAATCTGGTGGAAGGTCTCGGCGGCGAAGCGCAGAGATAACGGGCAAAACGCAGGCCGGGTAAGCGATAGCGCCACCCGGCTTTTTTTTATTTCAGGTAGCGGCACAGATAAGAGGTCGGTTCAGCCACCTGCAAATGAAATTCGCTGTGGCCAGGCACGTTGAAAGCTTGACCGGCAGCATACACTTTCCACTCCGTTTCGCCCGGCAGTAACACGTTCAGCGCGCCGCTGACGACCGTCATTTCTTCCGCTTCCGCGGTGCCAAAGGTGTATTCCCCTTCCGCCATAACGCCGACACTGGCGCGGCCAGTGCTGCTGCTGGTAAAACCAATGGATTTCACTTTACCGGAAAAGTATTCGTTACTTTGAAGCATGAACTGGCCCTTATATTTTTAGATAAAAATTCACTATAGGGGCCATGCTCATCGCCTGTCACGCAAAATCATTACGTGAGCAGTTCCGAGGCCAGACGCGCCATCAGAACGTTGGATAACAGCACGGGCACATCCAGCGCTTTTTGCAGCAAATCACGGTGATGCTGATGGAAACCCAGGCAGTCCAGGATCAGGACATCGGCGCCTCTCTCCAGCAGCTCCTTACCGGCAGCAATCAGCTTTGCCTCACTGTCCCAGAACGGATTGGCCAGCGCATACAAAGGGACTTTTTCCAGCACGTGCCATTTTGCCTCCTGGTTATCCATGAGCTCCTCAATAGGGACAATCACCCCCACCTGATGACCATCAACGATAGAGGCCACCAGCGGCGGAATGATCCGCATCGGCTCCAGCAAAATCGCATTACGTGCCGTGAGGCCCTTAATGGGTGCGGTGCTCATCAGCAAAATAACGTCATAGCCTTGATTATCGAGCACTTCTATCACGCCCTGCAGCGCGCGCTCGATCTTCTGGCGGGAAACGTGCGCCAGTTTACCGTCACTTAATAACGTCGCCAGGGGATCCTCCCCCGCCTCGACAGCGTAGTCTTCCATGACCTCTTCCCGACTCATCTTCCCCAGCAGGCTCAGATGCGTTATCTGTTGTTCAGATACATGCTCGGTTAAGAGCGGTAACACTTCGCTTACAGGGACCACACCAATGGTGAGGATCGCCAACGTTGCCTTCATCTTTTTCGCCTTCCATTACTCCAACATCGTGCACACAGGTACAGGCTCACTACGCTGCACAGTTCATTTTTTCAACAAAACAGCACCAAGCGTAGCAGGCGATCGCGACATCAAAATGTAAAGATCGCCTGCCGATACCGGGGTGACTTGTAATAACTAAATATTAACTCCTGCTTAACTTTTCCGGTGAGTAAAAAGTGTGATTCAGGCACGATCCTGGAGCGTTTAGGAAAACATTCAGGTTTTATCGGGATCTTCGTAGCGCCGCTTCGCATCCAGCGCTTCCTGTTCAGTCTCATGTTCGCTGATCAGCGAGTCCGGCTTAGGGTGGTCGGCACGCAGTTGGTACCAGGTCACGGTATGACCCGTCTGGCCTTTTTCAACGGTAACAATGCGCGCTTCACGCGGATAGGGAGGTCTGGTTGGCATAGCTCATCCTTTTTTTCTGTCTGAGCTATCAGTATAGACGCCGGTTAGCTGGCACAAGCCAAACGCAGGGCGGTAATAATCTGAATTACAACGTCTTCGGGAGAGGCGGACGCATCCACCACGTGGTGAGCCGCCTCGCGGTATAACGCATCGCGCTCGGCCAGCACTTCGCTCACCTCTTCGCTGAGCGGTCTGGAGGTCAGCGCAGGGCGTTGCCCCTCTTCCGGGAAGGCTTCCAGACGCCCCACCAGAGCGGATACCGGCGCGCTGAGATAAATCACAATCCCCTTTTCGCGCATAAAATGACGATTACACTCGGCGAGAACAATGCCGCCGCCGGTCGCAATCACGGCTGCAGGCGTGGTGACCGCTTTCAGCGCGGCGGTTTCGCGAGCGCGAAAGCTTTCCCATCCCTCATGCTCAACAATCTCAGCGATGGTTTTTCCGGCCTCGGTTTGCAGCCAGTGGTCGGTATCTACAAACTGGCGATGACACACGCGTGCCAGCTCGAGGCCAACGGTGGTTTTCCCACAGCCGCGAGGGCCAACTAAAAAGATGGGTTGGGTCATAGCCAGGTGTTCCCCTTGATGCCGGATGGCTGAAGAGTGTAAAGAAATTATTGCAGAAGATGTGTCGATTACTTTACTGCAAAGCGGTACGGGATGACAACCCTGTGGAGGCCAAACTGTACCACACATTGACAATAATTATCATTACGCTGTGCGGCGCTTCACTTCCAGCAGCCATTTATCCAGTTCAGCCGCAAACTGCTGGCGATCGCGCTGGGACAGGCTGTCCGGCCCGCCGGTCTGCACGCCGCTGGCCCGCATCGTATCCATAAAGTCGCGCATTGTGAGTTTTTCCCGAATGGTAGAAGGCGAATATCGCTCACCGCGCGGGTTGAGCGCCGCCGCCCCTTTTTCCAACACCTCTGCCGCCAGCGGGATATCCGCCGTGATCACCAGATCCTCCGCGCTGCACAGGCGAACAATTTCGTTATCCGCGACGTCAAACCCCGCCGGCACGCGCAATGAGCGAATGAAGCGCGAAGGCGGTACGCGTATATTCTGGTTCGCCACCAGCGTCAGCGGCATCTGAACGCGCTCGGCGGCGCGAAATAAAATCTCTTTAATCACATTCGGACACGCGTCCGCATCAACCCAAATCGCCATGTTGTCTCCCCATAATGACTCTGCCGACTATTGTCGCCTGCATTTCGTTGTTAAGCTATCTATCAGAGAAAACAACGCATAATGACGGAGAATCGTGATGGACAAGAAAATCGGGTTTATCGGCTGCGGTAACATGGGCAAAGCCATCCTGGGCGGCCTGATCGCCAGCGGGCAGGTGCTGCCGGGTCAGATTTGGGTCTATACCCCGTCACCGGACAAAGTCGCCGCGCTGCGCGATGAATACGGGATCAATGCCGCCGAAAGCGCGCAGGAAGTGGCCCAGGTTGCCGATATCGTCTTTGGCGCCGTCAAGCCGAACATCATGATCAAAGTGCTGAGTGATATCACCTCCAGCCTGAATAAAGAGACGCTGGTGGTGTCGATTGCCGCGGGCGTCACGCTCGATCAGCTGGCGCGCGCGCTGGGTCACGACCGTAAAATCGTCCGCGCAATGCCCAACACCCCTTCACTGGTCAACGCCGGTATGACCTCCGTCACGCCTAACGCGCTGGTGACGACTGAAGAAGTGGCTGATGTACTGAACATTTTCCGCTGCTTCGGTGAAGCTGAAGTGATTGCCGAAGCGATGATCCATCCGGTGGTCGGCGTCAGCGGTTCTGCCCCTGCGTATGTCTTCATGTTTTTAGAAGCGATGGCCGATGCCGCCGTGCTTGGCGGGATGCCGCGTGCGCAGGCGTATAAGTTCGCCGCGCAGGCCGTGATGGGCTCCGCCAAAATGGTGCTGGAAACCGGCAAACATCCGGGTGAACTGAAAGATATGGTCTGCTCCCCGGGCGGTACGACCATCGAAGCGGTGCGGGTGCTGGAAGAGCGCGGGTTCCGCTCGGCCGTCATTGAAGCGATGGCAAAATGCATGGAAAAATCAGAGAAGCTGAGTAAATCCTGATGGGAAGTCGGGCGTCAGGCGGCCACTTCGGTGCGGCTGCGCCCGGCATTTTTCGCCCTGTACAGCGCCACGTCAGCCGCCTTGAGCCATTCACGATAATGCCCAAACTGCGGTCCCCAGGGGGCAACGCCCACGCTGATGCGCAGCGCCTCCTTTGGCGCGCACGGTAACGAGAGGTTTTCCAGCCGCTCATGCACCCGGGACATGACGGCGATGGCGCTTTCCGCCGCGGTCTGCGACATGATCACCGCAAACTCGTCCCCACCAAACCGGCCAATCGCATCACCTGAGCGCACCGACAGCTGGAGCTGACGCGTAATGGCGACGATCGCCTCGTCGCCCACATCGTGCCCCCAGGTATCGTTAATATTTTTAAAGTGGTCGATATCAATCAGCAAAATCGTGGCCGTGCAGTGGCTGCGCCGACAATGCTCAAATTCATTTCGCAGCAGCATTTCCCAGTGTCGGCGATTAAAGACCCCGGTCATGCCGTCGCGAGTGCTCATCATTTCCAGCCGCTGCTTATGCTCGGCAAGCCTGACGGCAGTACGGTGGCTGAGCCAGGCAAACAGCATGGGATAGAGCACGAGCACGGGAAGGGTTAAGCCCCACTCCAGGAGGTCGGGGTTGAAGACGGCCAGGCGACCAAACAGCGGCAGCACCACCAGCGCGGAAAGCAGGGTCAACGCGATCCCCGGGATAAACAGACGACAGCCGCCGGAGCCCATCATATTCATCCCTACCATCATCAACAGCGCTGCCGTGGGTAACGCGCTCATCCCCATCACGCCTATCCAGAGCCCGGCGATAATGGCATCGATTTTAAGATTGAAAATTTCCTGCTGATGCGGTGACGCGGCCCGGCAGGATAGCTGCCAGGCAAAGTGGGGCCAGACGAAGGCCCAGCCCACCAGCAAAAGCCACCAGCCTCCGGCTAAAAAATGGGTGACCAGCATCCCCGCGATCGGGAAAAACATCGCCGCCAGCCCGACGGCGCGCGCCAGCCGAACTCGCCGGGCAAACTGAATGCCGGCGCGGTGAGGGTCATCCTGAGAAAGGGTTAAATTCCACTCTTCCCGAATGCGCTTTTTGTTGTAATAGGTTTCATCATTCATCATTTTTGGGAATATTCTGAAACATTTTTCCCAAATTATAGAGAGGGGGTCTGCGGGGAAAGTATGAAATTTCGGGTGAGCCGCCGAAGCCGCTCACCCGTTAGAACTACACTTTTTTCTTCAGGCAGGCACTCATGAACTTGCTGCGGTCGTCCCCTTTCAGGGACTGTTCGGTGGCCTTCGCGTTACACTCGCGCATCTTTTGCTGCTGCGGCGTCAGGCTTTTTTCAGCTGGCTTAGAGGCGCCGTTTTTGAGGCAGTCGCTCATGTAGGTCTTGCGGGCGTCGCCCTTCAGGCTCTGAGACGTCGCTTGTTGATTACAGGTGGTCATACGCTGTTGTTGCGGCGTTAAGGTTTTCTCTTCAGCATTCGCCGAGGAGATGAGGAACAGGCCGGAGAGCAGAGTAACCAGTAATGTTGTTTTCATTGCACCATCCTTTTGTGAACGTTCCCTGTAAGTCTGGCTCGTGACAGGAAAAAAACCACCCGGCAGATGTGATTTCCGCCGGGGTTTTATCACTTAAGCCCCAGCGCTGCCTTCATGGTATAGAACAGATCCGTTTGGTCGGTCAGGCCGACCACGTTTGCCGCATGCGGCCCGTAGGCGGCAATGCGCAGCTGGGTGCCGGTATGCTCCATGGACTCCTCTTCAGAGTTGCCGTAGCTCAACACCATAACGGCGCCGTCTTTGGTGTTCAGCGCCTGCGTCAGGCCCGGGGCTTTGGTATCTGGCGGAATAATCTGGCTGGCGTGCGCGTGGTCGGCGGTGACGATCACCAGGGTGTTGCCGTCTTTTTTCGCGAACTCAAGCGCCTTCTGCACCGCTTCGTCCAGATCGACGGTTTCACCAATCTGGCCGCACGGATTCGCCGCATGATCCTGCTTGTCGATTGACGCGCCTTCTACCTGCAGGAAGAACCCTTTCTCGCTCTTGCTCAGCAGAGAGATCGCTTTATCGGTCATCGCCGCCAGCGTCGGCACGCTGTCCGTGCGTTTCGGGTTTGGCGTACAGGTCACCGCAGGCTTATCGATATTGCCGTGATACGAGGCTTTTGGACCTTCCCAGCGCACGGGCATGTTGCCCTCAGAGAAGAGCCCCAGCAGCGGCTTGTCCTGGTTCGCATCGGTGATGGCGGCAAGAGAACTGGCGTCACTCACCAGCTGATAGCCGCGCGCCTGCGCCTGCTCGCGCAGCGTTTTGCCCTGCCACTCGCCCGCCGTCGCGGTTTCTGCAAAGGTTTTCGCCCCGCCGCCCAGGGTCACGTCAGGACGCGCATTGAGCAGCTGTTCCGTAATCGACCCTTTGCCGCCTTTTTCCAGCGCGTTGGTTGGGCATTTTTCGCTGGTCACTGACGGACCGTAGCATTTACGCGAGGTCACGTGCGCCACCAGCGCCGCGGGCGTCGCATCCTGAAGCTCAGCGGTGGAGACGTTGCCGGTCGCCAGGCCCGCCGCCTTTGCCATCTCGAGAAGGGTTTGATGATCTTTTTCGTGAATATCCACGCCCAGCGCGCCATTATAGGTTTTCACGCCCGTGGACCACGCCGTGGCAGAGGCCGCGGAGTCCGTTACGTAATCGGGTTTACCGGTTTTTTTATCCAGCGCGTAATGGGTATATTGTCCGGTCAGCGGTAATGCATCGATACCTTTAAAAAAGCCGCCCGCCCCCTCGGCGTAATTTCGCGCCGCCGTGATTTCGGAATCACCCATTCCATCGCCAATCAGCAGAATAATATTTTTCGCCGGCTTATCATTTAGCGAAGCGCGAATAGCGGCCGTTTGATCTTCTGATAAACGGCGCGCGCCGCCGGGCTGGGTGATATCCCCTTTTGCCGCACGATTGTCCAGCACGCTGGTTTGCGTGGTGTCAGCATAAATGGCAGGGGTAATTAACAGGGGAAGTAATGCGATGAAAAGTGCGCTCTGTTTCAATTTATTTTCTCCATGTACAAATACATAAAAATAAAAACAGAGCGACTATAGGCATCCTGCATGACAATTCTATGACACGTCGTTACGTACTGTGACGGTTTAGCTGCGCGGATGCCTTAACAGCTTCTTTACGTATTGCTGAAGCAGATCGGCATCCTCGGGGGGGACCTGGGTATCGGGCCGCGCTTTATCGAGGGCGCCTTCGATGCTGTCAATTAATGCCTGCTGATCGGAGGTATCCATCCGACGCAGCAGCGCGGTAACAACAATCTCCAGCGCTTCGACCTGGGCAACCAGCTCTTTTGACTCTTCTTCCTTTTGTGCAAGCTTAACCAGCAACTCAGCAATGAGATTCTTCATCGTGCTATTTCCTTATGGGGTTTCCCCTGAAATTAACACCAGGAATGCAATATGCAAAGCGGAGAAAATTATTATCTTATGCAAAAGTGAGATCGCCGCCAAATTAGGGCGCTGGCATTTTCAGCGAAACGTTTTTCTATATAAAAACGCCGCATTTTGTTATATAAAAATGCGGCTACCATAAGAATATATAATGCATCAGCCCAACAATTATCTCGCCGACCTGGCCTCCGCCATTTGTCTGCGGCGACGCAGCGCAATAGCCAGCTGGATAATATTGATTAACACGACAATGGCCGTGGCCGCAAATACCCAGCGAAAACCGGCCATTGCGGAAACGGATGCGCCTATAAGCGGGCCGGCAACATTCCCCAGATACATAAATGACTGGTTATACCCAAAAATACGCCCCGTTACCTGGTCGCTGGAATATTTAACCAGCAGGGTCTGAACCGCAGGCAACATGGCGCCGTCAGCAAAGCCGAGCAGAAATCGCAGTACGCCAAGCTGAAGCGGAGACGTGACGAACGACATCGCGAAGAAGAGGACGACCGCAACGATCAGCGTCGCCATCAGGATGCGCGCCGTGCCGATCCTGTCCCCCAGTTTTCCCAGACGCGGCGCGGAAATCAGGGCGGATACGCCCGGCACGGCGGCAATCATGCCGCTCAGAAAAGCGATATTCGTGCTCTCCGGCTCCATCGACTTGATAAACAGCGCCAGAATCGGACCGACCGACCCGTTACAGAGCTGGATCACCATGGTGGTCACAAACAGGCTAATCATCAGCCCCGGATAAGGCAGCGAGGCGAAGACGGCCTTGCCGCTCAGGCGTTCAGCTTTACTGATAACCGGGCGGCCTCCCTCTTTGATCAGAAAGAGCGTCACCAGAAAGCTGACCACCAGCAGGATCGCGGTGATGATAAATACCGCGCGCAGCCCGACGTGGTCCGCCAGAAAGCCCCCCAGCAGCGGCCCGCCGATGACGCCGCCGATCTGCGCCGTTGAGAGCGTACTCAGCGCCCAGCCGCTGCGCTCGCGCGGCACCTGAGAGGCAACCAGCGCCATGGCGTTCGGAATGTACCCGGACGTCAGCCCCATCACCGCCCGCAGGAAGAAAAGCTGCCAGACGTTGGTGGCGAAGGCCTGCAGCAGAATGGCGATCGCCATCCCGAGCGAGGCGCGCAGCAGCATCAGCTTACGGCCCTTCCGATCCGCCAGGCTGCCCCACATGGGTGAAACAATCGCAGAGACCAGAAACGTGACGCTAAACGTCAGGCCGGACCACATGGAGAGCGCTTCGTGCGAGGTGACCCCCAGCTGCGAGACGTACAGCGGCAGGAACGGCAGGATCTGGCTAATGGCCAGCCCGGTAAAGAAGCAGCCGAACCAGACCGAGATGAGATTAACTTTCCAGGATTCCATAAAGAAATAGTCTTCATTTTTAGGCGAATTCGCCGACAGATTAGCAAGTTACGCATTTTGACGTCGCACCAGAGGTGCGGCCTGACTGACTTTGGTGTTTTATCTTCCCAGTCATCATATTTGTGAAACAAGTCACAATTTATCCATTTTCTGGCGGAATATTATGCTTCAGCGGCAAAGCCCGAAGCCGCGCATGCCCAGATGAAAATGATTGGCATGCGCCGCGTTGTACTCCGGCCCCAGGCCGTTCCCGTAGTAGCCACAGCTTGCCGCCAGCATGGCCTTCAGCCAGGGCTGGGTGTTTGCCGCCTTCCAGCCGTTCAGCACCGTGACGCGTTCACCGTTCACAAGACGAAAAGCGGCGATATCCAGCGCCTCGGCCGTGGCATGTTCGCTGCGGCGCGCGTCAGGGCGGTGGTAAATATTGCGGCAGGCAAAGCTGCCGAGGTGGTCGATACGCGCCAGGTCGCTGCCGGTATAGCGTTTTGTCAGCGGTCGCGCCTGCTGGCTGATAAAGAGGGCTGTGCTGAGCGCCAGCGGACAGCTGGCAAGAAAACTGCCGTTCAGGCCAACCGGGCCGAAGTCGCGCACGCGCACCACGTTGCTCAGCGGGCATTCACCGGCGCTGTCAGCGACCGGCTGGGTGCGGATAAGATCGCGTTGATTAGCCTGCGCAAGCAGGTTTGCGCACGCCTCGGGCGTTAAGCGCCGAAGCTTATACTGGGTGATGCGGCCTGGCGGATCGTCCAGGGTCAGCGGTTTGAACGGGTTGTAGTAGGACGGCAACCAGCGGTAGCCCGCCGCTGCAGCGGCCACAATTATAAAAACGGTCAGCAGCGTTTTTCCTTTCACTCTCCCCCCTTAGCATTCCCCAAAATAGTATGGCAGAAGGCCGCGAAACCCGCCGGGCATCGTGGTATGTTATTGGCTTTTCGTCAGACTGGAAGAGAGTGAGATGGCTAAGCAGCGCGTAGGTATTGTCTTTGGGGGAAAATCAGCGGAGCACGAAGTATCATTGCAATCGGCCAAAAATATCGTTGATGCGATCGATAAAAGCCGTTTTGACGTGGTGCTGCTGGGCATTGATAAACAGGGCCAGTGGCACGTCAACGACGCCAGCCAGTATCTGCTTAACGCGCACGACCCGGCACACATCGCCCTGAATCCTTCAGAAGTGAGCGTCGCGACCGTTCCCGGCGTCGTGAAGGGGCAACTCATCGACGCCGGCAATGCGCAGGCTCTCGCTCAGATCGACGTTGTCTTCCCCATCGTTCACGGCACGCTGGGGGAAGATGGTTCCCTGCAGGGAATGCTGCGCATGGCCAACCTGCCGTTCGTCGGCTCGGACGTCCTCGGCTCTGCCGCGTGCATGGATAAAGACGTCACCAAACGCCTGCTGCGCGACGCCGGGCTGAATATTGCCCCGTTCGTGACGCTCACCCGCGCCAACCGCGACAAGCACAGCTTCGCGCAGGTTAGCGATCAACTGGGGCTGCCGCTGTTTGTGAAGCCTGCCAACCAGGGCTCCTCCGTGGGCGTCAGCAAAGTGACCAGCGAAGCAGAGTTCACCCAGGCCGTCCGCCTGGCGTTCGAATTCGACCATAAAGTGGTGGTTGAGCAGGGGATCAAGGGCCGTGAAATTGAGTGCGCCGTGCTGGGCAACGATTTTCCACAGGCGAGTACCTGCGGCGAAGTGGTGTTAAACAGCGACTTCTACTCCTACGATACCAAATACATTGATGACCACGGCGCGCAGGTTGTCGTTCCTGCGGATCTCGATCCGGCGATTAACGATAAGATCCGGGCGATCGCCGTTCACGCCTATCAGACGCTCGGCTGCTGCGGCATGGCGCGCGTGGACGTGTTCCTGACCCCGGAAAACGAGGTGGTGATCAACGAAATCAACACGCTGCCGGGATTCACCAACATCAGCATGTATCCGAAGCTGTGGCAGGCGAGCGGGCTGAGCTACCCGGAGCTGATCACCCGCCTGATCGAACTGGCGCTGGAGCGTCACGCCGCCGACGGCGCGCTTAAAAGTTCCGTAAACGGTTAATCGGCGCGATTCGCCGACTCCGCCTCATCCGCTGTCGTCTCTTCAGGGCGACGGCGGATAATCAACCCCGCCAGCCAGAAGCTGATTACCCAGGTCACCAGCCCGACGGCATACGTTTGCCACCCTTTTGCTTCAAACCCCAGCAGGCCCACGACACCGTTAAGAATAAAGATCAGCCCGATGGCAAAGGCGTAGTAGTGCCAGTCACGGCGTAGTTTGGACGTGAGCTTCATAACAACTCCGGCAGGAAAAAAAGACATCCTCTCACAGTTTTATGGCCAGGTCTGTGGCAGATACGGAAATTCTGAAACGCGACGCAATTTCACTTAAGTGACGAAATTGTGATGTGCTGCAGAAATCGACAATCCAGGAGGATTCCGGCGGGTAAATTACCACGATTCTGATATTGACAAATGCGATGACCTGTCAAACTCACTCTGTAAGACGCGTATTGAAACAGAGTGATATTTCGGGAGGTCATATGGCTGACTTTACATTGTCGAAACCGATTTTTGGCGGCAAACCAAAAACCTCCACGGCGGGTAATATCGCTTATGCCCTGTTTGTCCTGTTCTGCTTCTGGGCCGGCTCACAGCTGCTGAATATGCTGGTCCACGCCCCGGGCGTTTATGAACACCTGATGCAGGTGCAGGATAACGGACGCCCGCGAGTGGAGATTGGATTTGGCGTCAGTACCCTCTTCGGCCTGATTCCCTTCCTCGCGGGATGTATGGTTCTGGGCGTGGTGGCATTAGTGCTGCGCTTACGCCGTCGCCGCTAAAGCCCCATACAGCGCGCCCGGCGATCGTCCACGCGCTTTGCGAACCATGCGGTGGTCAGGTAACGCATGATCTTCGGGCTTTCCAGCTGAATGCCCGGCAGGATAGCCCGCGGTAACGCTTTTCCGCTTTTCTGCTCCGCCAGCGCAAACACCTTTTTGTACAGTTCCGTTTTCTCGAATGCCAGGCTGTCGCCTTTTTCAAGCTGACGGCGGGTATCGCTGTTGCTCATACCAAGCGCTGTCGATAATTTCCGTACGGCCAGCTCGGTGCTTCCCGCCTCGCTGCTGCCGTAAGCAATGAGATCGCCGTCCAGCGCGAGCTTAACGCCGCTTGCGCGGCTAACCGCACTCTGGAATGCCGCATTACGGCTGGCATACCAGCCGGCGTTAAAGTCGGCAAAGCGGTACAGCGGCTCACTGTAGTTAGCCGGATAGTTCAGCAGATGATACGTGCCGAACCACAGCCCGCCGCGCAGGGAGAAGACCTCCTGGCGCACCGTACCGTCGATTTTCCACGGGTAGCCGTCGGTATGCTTCTCTGCGAACGCGATGCTCACCTGCATCGGACCGCCGGTGTGGACCGGGTTCAGGGAGCCGAACAGCTTCTGCCCCATCGGCACCATGCTGATGAAATCATCAAAAATGGCGCTGAGCTGTTTTTCGGTTTTCACCGTGTCCAGCCGGTCGCTGTAGCTTTTACCGTTTGGCGAGGTGATTTTAAGCGCGGTGTGTACCAGGAACACCGGGATGTGCATGGACTCCGCGCGGCGGTCGATCTCTTTCCACGCGATTTTGTTCAGACCCGGCACCACCGGGTCCGACTGGTACATCGACTCCTGCTGCGCCACCGCCAGCACAGAGCAGATATTCTCCTCGGTCGGGGCAATCTTCTGGCTTTCAAAGGTTTTTGCCAGCGCGTCTGCCCACGCATTGCGATCCTTCACGCTGGCGGGCATTTTCTGCCGCACAACGCTCGCCACGTCAACGGGCTTCTCCCCCTTTTTGAGCGGAGCAGCCCCTTTTTCGGCACAGCCTGCCAGCACAAGAGCGGCCAGCAGGGACAACGGTAACGCGCGCGGTACGGCAAAAGGCATAGCAACTCCCTGTATTAGCTGAATGTGTTGGTCACTTCCTGCAGGTCACGATCGTCCAGCTCACGTTCAAAACTGCGCAGACGTTTGTAGATGGACATCAGCTCCACCAGCGTGGTCCAGGAGCTGATCAGGTACTGGAACGACCCGCGAACCTGACCGAAAACGTTGGTGATCTGCGTCATCAGACCGAGCGTAATCGTACCCGCAACAATCGACGGGAACAGCAGGAACAAACCGAAAACATTATCCACCTGCAGATACAAAATACGGGCAATGTTGAAGTACATATAGTGGAAATAGAGTCGGAAGTAGTTACGACGCACGGCGCCAAACAGCTCGCGGACCGTCGGCGGCGAGGCGCGGCTGGCATCATCCTCACCGTAAACCAGCTCCTTACGGTAAGCGGCTTCGACGCGCTGGTTTTTAAACTCCAGACCCGGCAGTTTGATCCCCACCACCGCCAGCAGGCCCGTCCCCATCAGCGACCAGACGATCGCGGCAATTACCAGGCCATACGGCAGATGGCCAACAATCGGCAGATCCGGCACGTGCGCCGAGAGCGTGACCAGCACGGGCAGGAAGGCAATCAACGTCATAATGGCGTTGATAAAGCTTACGCCCATGTCCTCAAGCGTGGAGGCAAAACGCATGGTGTCTTCCTGCACACGCTGCGCGGCGCCTTCGATATGGCGCAGGTGCTGCCAGTGCGCCATGTAATGTTCGTTCATTGCGGTACGCCAGCGGAAAACGTAGTGGCTGACGAAGAAGTTGTTCATCACGCCGATGACTACCGCAATCAGGGCGATACCGAGGAAGATCCCGACCTCATGGTAAAACTGGTTGATGGTCACCTTGTGCGGCGAGCTCAGCGCGGTCTGGATCAGATCGTAGAACGGCGCATACCAGGCGTTAACCGCCACGCCCACCTCCACGAGGAACCAGGTGACAAAGACAATCAGCGACGTGCCGAGGATCGACCAGTACTGCCAGCGGTGCGGAGAATAGACAAACCAGAACAGCGCAAACAGCCCCACGCACACCGTGTAGTAGGCATAAAACAGCAGGTAGCTGAGCGACCAGAAGCGCGCCGCGCTAATCGGCACCTCGCCTGTCGCGCCCGTGATGCGGGTCAGCCAGGCCCCGCCGCCCGCCTGCCAGAAAATGACGGCGATCAGTGCCCAAATAAATGCCGACAGGAAAAAAGGCCCCGGCTTTGGGAAAAAAGACTTAAACATAATGCTTCCTTCTTGTTGTTATGGTGGTTGCTGTGCACACCACGTTACCACACGAAAAACGCGCCTGAGCCAGCCTCCCGGCGCAGGCAAAAAGGTCAGACCCGAGGGTTAATTATTAGTTCGCTTTCCAGTTTTCGAGAATTGTTTCGGTGCGTTTCACCGCAGGCCTCTCAGACATACCGTTCTCCGTAAAATTGAGTGACACCGGTGCCTATCATAAGCCCGATGTCACAAAATGGGAGATGGCTCGCAGGTAAATTGTTCATATTTACCCATGGTTACGTTTTTCTCGCTATCGTTATGCAATTCGGGGCATTGCACGGTACCGATTAGTAGTATAAATACCCATTACTTTCTTCATTCACTTCATGGATGCTTTTCGTTGAAACGTTGTCTGCTCTCTTTTGCCGCGCTGTGTGCGGTGAGCTTTTCTACCGCCCAGGCAGCCCAACCGCTGACGGCGCCCGTTTTAGCTTCAGACATTGCCGATCGTTACGCGAACCTTATCTATTACGGCAGCGGCGCGACCGGGATGGCGATGGTCGTCATCGACGGCAACCAGCGCGTGTTCCGCAGCTTTGGCGAAACGCGCCCGGGAAATAACATTCACCCGCAGCTGGATTCCGTTATCCGCATCGCGTCCTTAACCAAGCTGATGACCAGCGAAATGCTGGTGAAACTGCTCGACCAGGGCGTAGTAAAGCTCGACGACCCGCTCAGTAAATACGCGCCCCCGGGCGCCCGGGTGCCAACCTATCAGGGAACGCCGATCCGGCTTGTGAACCTTGCCACCCACACCAGCGCCCTGCCGCGTGAGCAGCCAGGCGGGGCGGCGCATCGTGACGTGTTTGTCTGGCCAACGCGCGACCAGCGCTGGAGCTATCTGAGTACCGCCACGCTGAAGGCGGCACCGGGCTCGCAGGCCTCTTATTCAAACCTGGCGTTCGACCTGCTGGCGGATGCCCTCTCAACGGCGGCTGGCAAACCGTACACGCAGCTGTTTGAAGAGCAGATCACCCGTCCGCTCGGCATGAAAGACACCACGTTTACCCCGTCCCCGGACCAGTGCCGTCGCCTGATGGTGGCGGAAAAAGGCGCCAGCCCCTGTAATAACACGCTGGCGGCCGTGGGCAGCGGCGGCGTTTACTCCACGCCTGGCGACATGATGCGCTGGATGCAGCAGTTCCTGTCCTCAGATTTCTACTCGCGCAGCAGCCAGGCCGATCGTATGCAGACCCTGATTTATCAGCGTACTCAGCTGCATCGGGTCATCGGGATGGACGTACCGGGTAAAGCCGACGCGCTCGGCATGGGCTGGGTCTATATGGCACCGAAAAATGGCCGTCCGGGTATTATTCAGAAAACCGGCGGCGGTGGCGGGTTCATCACCTATATGGCCATGATCCCGCAGTCAAACGTGGGCGCGTTTGTGGTGGTCACCCGCTCCCCGCATACGCGTTTCGTCAATATGAGTGACGGGATTAATAACCTGGTGGCTGAACTGAGCGCCAATAAAGCCCAGGTTCTCACCGCCTCTAACTGATCTCAATATTCCGTGGGCAAGCGGTTGACGCAAAACCGTTTGCCCCGCATCTGGGCATCGTCGCAGGCCTGCTATCGTCCCCTAAACCGCCCTCTTTAATAAACACCTCGCGACGCTTTCGGGTACACTAGCCCTCTTTGTTCCACAAACATCAGGCATACTATGACCGATTTAATTGCACGTCCCCGCCGCCTGCGCAAGTCACCCGCACTGCGCGCTATGTTTGAAGAGACAACCCTGACCTTAAACGATCTGGTGTTGCCGATTTTTGTTGAAGAAGAGATCGATGACTACAAAGCCATCGAAGCCATGCCGGGCGTCATGCGCATTCCGGAGAAATATCTGGCGCGCGAAATTGAACGCATTGCCAACGCGGGGATCCGCTCGGTGATGACCTTTGGCATCTCCCACCATACCGACGCCACCGGCAGCGACGCGTGGAAAGAAGATGGCCTCGTCGCCCGCATGTCCCGCATCTGCAAAGAGACCGTGCCGGAAATGGTCGTCATGTCAGACACCTGCTTCTGCGAATATACCTCTCACGGCCACTGCGGCGTGCTGTGCGACCACGGCGTGGATAACGATGCCACCCTGCTGAACCTTAGCAAGCAGGCCGTTGTCGCGGCCGCTGCAGGGGCTGATTTCATCGCCCCTTCTGCGGCGATGGACGGGCAGGTTCAGGCGATTCGTCAGGCGCTGGATGCCGCAGGCTTTACCGACACCGCCATCATGTCCTACTCCACCAAATTTGCCTCTTCGTTCTACGGTCCGTTCCGTGAAGCGGCCGGTACGGCGCTGAAAGGCGATCGCAAAACCTATCAGATGAACCCGCTGAATCGCCGCGAAGCGATTCGTGAATCCCTGCTTGATGAAGCCCAGGGCGCGGACTGCCTGATGGTGAAACCGGCTGGGGCATATCTCGATATCCTGCGCGACATCCGCGAGCGCACCGAGCTGCCGCTGGGCGCTTACCAGGTGAGCGGCGAGTACGCGATGATCAAATTCGCCGCGCTGGCGGGAGCGATTGACGAAGAGAAAGTGATCCTTGAAAGCCTGGGCGCGATCAAACGCGCGGGCGCGGATCTGATCTTCAGCTACTTCGCGCTGGATCTGGCCGAGAAAAAAATCCTCCGCTAATCTTCACCAAACTGCAATACAACCGACATCTGCTCCTTCTACTGTCTTCGCAAGACGGCAGGAGGAGTAACCATGTTTAGCCTCGATAGCGTTCTCGACGATCTTTGGCCTCAGGCGAGGCCTGCACCCTGGCAAAAAAGTCTGTTAAAAAGACTGTTCTACGAAGACGAATTTCAGCAGTTTGCCGCAGCTCACCGCCACCTGAAAGGACTGGATATGGTGGAGCAAGTTCTGGAACACCTTGATATTCTCTGCTCCGTTTCCGCCCGCGATCTCGAACAAATCCCCGAACATGGCCCGCTGGTCATTATTGCCAACCACCCGACGGGCACCCTTGACGGGCTGGCGCTGATGTACGCCGTCTCCCGCGTGCGTCGCGACGTGAAGGTCGTGACCAACCGGATGCTGACCCACCTTGAGCCCCTCAGTTCGCTGTTTATTCCGGTGGACAATATGGGCGGCAGGACGGCGAAATCGTCGCTGGTGCAGCTGGAGCAGCACCTGCAAAACGCGGGCGTGCTGATCTTCTTCCCGGCAGGCGAAGTGTCCCGCCCCACGCGCAAAGGCATTCGCGATAAAAAATGGCACTCTGGCTTTATTAAGCTCGCTGGCAAGCTGCGCGTACCGCTGCTGCCGGTGCATATTCAGGCGCACAACAGCCTGCTCTTTTATGCCAGCACGCTGGTGTCGCCAACGCTGTCGATGCTGCTGCTCATGCAGCAGATGTTCCGCCGCCGCCACAGCCAGCTGCCGATAAAAATCGGCCAGCAGATCGCCTGGCATCACTGGCACAGCGCCACCCTTTCGTCGCGTGAGATGGCCGAGCAGTGCCGTCAGCACGTGATGCGTCTTGGCAAGGGAGTGCCTGGCGTCTTTAAAACCCAGTGCGCTATTGCCCGCCCGGAAGACCGGGCCACCCTGAAACGCGCGCTGGCGCAGGCCGAATGCCTGGGCAACACCAGCGACGGTAAAATCATCTACCTGTGGCAGCGCAACGGTCAGGAAGAGGCTCCGCTGCTGCGCGAGCTGGGCCGCCTGCGCGAAATTGCGTTTCGCGCAGTCGAAGAAGGGAGCGGCAAGCGCCGGGACACCGACCGTTACGATGACGATTATCTGCACCTGATCCTGTGGGATGATGAGGATCTGGAGATCGTCGGGGCGTATCGCTTTATGCCCACCGCAAAGCAGGTTGAGCGTTGCGGGCTGGACGGGTTATACAGCTACAGCCTGTTCCACTACGACGACAAAATGCAGGACGTGCTGGAGCACGGCATTGAGCTGGGGCGCAGCTTTATTCAGCCGCGCTACTGGGGGCGTCGGGGTCTGGATTATCTCTGGTCAGGCATTGGGGCCTATCTGGCGCGTTATCCGCACTATCGCTACCTGTTTGGCCCGGTGTCCATTTCCGGCGGCTTACCGCCTGCGGCGCGGGATCTGCTGGTCGCCTTTTACCGCCTGTGGTTCCCCGCGACCCACCCGCTCGCCGCGTCACGCCAGCCCTATCCCGCCTCGCTGCCGGACGTGCTCGCGCAGTTCGGCGGCGTGGATTACGTGGACGATCTGACGAAGCTCAAATCCCTGCTCGGCAACCTGGGCTGCGGCATTCCGCCGCTCTACAAGCAGTATTCGGAGCTATGTGAACCCGGCGGCGTGCAGTTTATCGATTTTGGCAGCGACCCGGCGTTCAACAACTGCGTTGACGGGCTGGTGCTGGTGGATTTGTGTTACCTGAAGGCGAACCGCTATCAGCGGTATATAGAGGCACATTTAATACCCTCACCCCAGTGAAAACCGCACCGGGCAGTCCCCTCGCCCCTTTGGGGAGAGGGTTAGGGTGAGGGGATCAAGGCGCACGGTAAAACGGCTTATCCCCCAAAATCGTCGCCCGCTGCATAATCCGGCGCTGCGGCAGATAGTCCGCGTTGGCATAGTGCTGCGTCACGCGGTTATCCCAGATTGCGAGATCGTTCTCCTGCCAGCGCCAGCGCACCTGGAACTCCGGTTTGGTAATGTGCGCAAACAGGAAGCGTAACAGCGCCTCGCACTCTTTTTCCGTCACGTCCACAATGCGCGTGGTAAACCCTTCGTTCACGAACAGCGCCTGCTTGCCCGTGACAGGATGGGTCCGCACCACCGGGTGCAGCAGCGGCGGATGCTTCGCGACCGCCTCCTGCCAGCGCTGGTGTTCCTCTTCACTCTTACGGTACTTGTATTCCTGGAACGATTTTTTGAAATCGTGCTCCGCCCGTAGCCCGCTCAGCAGCGTCCGGAACGGCGCGGAAAGCGCCTCGTATGCCGCAATCCCGCTGGCCCACAGCGTATCGCCGCCGGTTTCCGGCAGCAGCTTCGCCGCCAGAATGGCCCCGGCGGGCGGCGTCTCGATAAAGGTCACGTCGGTATGCCAGTTATCGTTATCCGGCGGGTTATCGTTGTGGGTGTCCAGAACGATAATCTCCTCTACCCCTTCCGCGTGCGGATAGACCGGATGAATATGCAGATCGCCAAAGCGCAGGGCCAGCGCGCGCTGCTGCTGCGGAGCGATCGCCTGCTCGCGCAGGAACACCACCTGATGGCGCAGCACCGCGTGGTACAGCTGCTCGAACTGGTTATCGCTCAGCGGACGGGCCACGTCCAGGCCCGACACCTGCGCGCCAATGTGCGGCCCCAGCGGGGTAATAGTCAGACGTTCACTCATTGTATTTCTCCATGCCAGGGCGTCAGGCGGCGCTGTAACGCGCGCAGCCCCAGCTCTAATCCAAAGGCAATCGCGGCAATAACCGCGATCCCTGCCAGCACCACGTCAGTCGCCAGGAACTCTCCCGCCGACTGCACCATAAACCCGAGGCCGCGCGTGGCCGCAATCAGCTCTGCCGCCACCAGCGTGGACCAGCCCACGCCGAGGCCGATGCGCAGCCCGGTTAAAATCTCCGGCAGCGCGCCCGGTAAAATCACGAACAGCAGCACCTGCGTCCGGCTTGCCCCCAGCGACTGCGCCGCGCGGATCCGCACCTGCTGAGCGCTCTTTACGCCCGCCAGCGCCGACATGGCAACCGGGGCGAAAATCGCCAGATAGATCAGCAGGATTTTTGACGTTTCACCGATGCCGAACCAGATCACCATCAGCGGCAGATAGGCCAGCGGCGGCACCGGGCGGTAAAGCTCAATCAGCGGGTCGAGAATGCCGCGCACCGTCGGGCTCAGCCCCATCGCAATCCCCACGGGAATGCCGATAATCACCGCCGCCAGCAGCGCCACCAGGATACGCGTCAGGCTTGCGCCGAGATGCTGCCAGAGCGTGGCGTCCATAAAGCCCTGCGGCCCGGCGATGGCGATGAGTTTGCTCAGCACCTGCCCCGGCGGCGGCAGAAACAGCGGGCTGATCCACTGCTGGGCAGCAACCGCCCACCACACCGCGAGCAGCACCAGCAGCGTACCGACGCTCAGGGTGATTTGGCGCGAGAACGGCCAGCGCGGCGCCAGACGCGTGCGGCGCGTTTTTTCACTGAAGACGATGCTCATGAGAAGGCCTCCCGCTGTTCAAACACGCGGCTTAAGACGTACTCACGCTGTTCGATAAACCGCGGATCGGACTTGATGCTGCGCACCGCTTCCCCCGCGACGTAGCGGCGGGCGAAATCCAGCGGCAAGCGCTCCAGCACGCGGCCCGGCCCCGGCGAGAGCAGCACCAGCTCGGTGGCCATAAACACCGCCTCTTCGATATCGTGGGTAATCAGCAGCACCTGCTTGCCCGTCTCATGCCACAGGCGCAGCAGCAGGGTTTGCATCTGCTCGCGGGTGAAGGCATCCAGCGCCCCGAACGGCTCGTCCAGCAGCAACAGCTGCGGATTGGCGGCCAGCGCGCGGGCAATCCCGACGCGCTGTCGCTGGCCGCCGGAAAGCTGCCAGATAAAGCGTTTTTCCGCCCCTTCGAGACCCACTTTTTTCAGCATCTGCCGCGCCGTTTCCAGCCGCTGTTCGCGACCGATGCCCGCAAGCTGTAGCCCAAACGCCACGTTCTCCTGCACGTTACGCCAGGGAAGCAACCCTTCGTTCTGAAAGACCACGCCGCGCTCGGCGCCCGGGCCTTCCACCTTTTTGCCTTCCAGCTGAATGGTGCCATGCTGATAAGGAACAAACCCGGCGATCAGATTCAGCAGCGTGGTTTTTCCGCATCCGGACGGGCCGAGCACCACCAGCAGTTCGCCGCTGTCCAGCGTCAGGTTGACGTCCTCCAGCGCCGGTTTTCCGCCGTAATCGGCGTACAGGTTCGTAATATTCAGCATGGCGAGCTCCTTATTTCACAAAACGATCGGTCACGTACTGGCTGTAATCCGCCGCCACCGCGGGCACTTTGCCCTGCTCTTTCAGGAAGGTGGCGGTATCGACAATCGCTTTGTTCACCGGCCCGGTCAGCTGCTGCACCTGCTGCGCGGGGGTCAGATAGGTGTTGCCTTTCACCAGCCCCGGCACGTCCGCTTCCGGCACGCCGCTCAGGCGGGAGAGTTTTTCCAGGTTGGCGGGCTGCTTGAGCCACTCATCCGGATTGCTGATGTACGGCTGCTGGGCGTCAATCGCGCTTTTCGCGAAGGCTTTCACCACCTCAGGATGCTTCTCGGCAAAGTCTTTGCGCACCACCCACACGTCGAGCGTTGGCGCGCCCCACTGGCCCACCTTTTCGGAATCGGTCAGCACGGTGCCGTCTTTTTCCAGCTCGTTCACCGCCGGTGCCCAGACGTAGGCCCCGTCAATATCGCCGCGCTGCCAGGCCGCGATAATCGCCGGCGGCTGCAGGTTGATAATTTGCACCTGGCCCGGCTTGATGCCCCAGTGCTTAAGCGCCGCCAGCAGGCTGTAGTGGGTAGTGGAGATAAACGGCACGGCGATGCGCTTGCCGATAAGATCTTCCGGTTTAGAGATGTTTTTCTTCACCACCAGCGCTTCAGAGTTCCCGAGCTGCGAGGCGAGCAGGAAAACCTCAATCGGCACCTGCTGGCTGGCCGCAACCGCCAGCGGGCTGGATCCGATATTGCCGATCTGCACGTCGCCGGAGGCTAACGCGCGCACGACGGACGCGCCGCTGTCGAACTTGCGCCAGTCGACGTTCGCGCCGCTCGCTTTGGCAAAGGTGTTATCCGCCTGCGCGACTTTCGCCGGTTCTGCGGAGGTTTGATACGCGACGGTGACGTCCACCGCCTGCGCCTGAAATGCCCACAGCGCCAGCGCGCCGAGAAGTGTGATTCGCGATGAAATAGCCATAGTGCCTGCTCCCCTGTTGTTATGAGGGCAGTATTTCCAACGCGGGAATTTTGATAAAGGAATAAAAACGCATCGCTCATAACGATTCGTTTTTAGATAAAAAGCGGGAAAGGATAGTCGGTTTTGTGCGGTTCATTTTCCCTCTCCCCGTGGGGTGAGGAATCTCCAGCAATTTTATACCTGAAGCGATGCATGTGACTTCAGGAAGCGGCGATTTACCGCCGGGAGCCCGGCCATGTCCTTACAGAGTAGCAAGGAACATAAAGTGAACGAAATGACCACTTCAGCCGTATGCTCCCCCTCACCCCAGCCCTCTCCCTCTGTACGGTCCGGGGACATGGTAGACAGGTGTTCGGGGACATGGTGAACACTTTTTAACATCCTTTACCCATGGTGATCGACTTTTTCTTCAGGTCGATCACCCCCACTTTCGTGCTGTACCACCACACTTCATAGCAGCCATCCTCCTGCGTCTCCTTCAGCCCCACCCGTTCTCCCCTGAACGCCTTTCCTGCATTCAGACTGGCTCCCTGTAAGCTCAGCTTCCCGCTGATATCCACTTTCCTGACCAGCACACCTTCATCATATTCCGGGGGCGTCACGCTGCCGCCGTACTGCCGCGCAGACGGCTGATAGCGTGAGGCCGGGACCGCCATATCCAGCGCCTCGTGCGGGCGTTCAAGGTTATAGACCGTCCGCCAGTGGTCGAAGGCACGCTGCAGCTCGCCGCTGTCCGCGAACCATTTCCCCTGCAGCACTTCCGCCTTCAGGCTGCGGTGAAAACGCTCCAGCTTGCCCTGCGTCTGCGGATGATAAGGCCGGGAATGGCCCACCCGGATACCGTGGCGCATCAGCCACAGCTCCAGCGCCGTCCAGGTGCCGGTTGTGTCGCCCCACGGTGAGCCGTTATCCATCGTCATCCGGTCCGGCAGGCCGTAGCGTTCAAAGACGCTGACCAGCTGTTGCTGCACGGTCTCACGCCGTTCATCGGTACAGTGTGTGAGGCACAGGGAAAAACGGGAGTGGTCGTCGAGCAGGGTGAGCGGATGGCAACGGCCGCCGCCAAAGGGGAAGTGCCCCTTAAAATCCATCTGCCAGAGCCGGTTCGGGGCGTCATGTTCGAACCGTCCGGTGGCCGGAATACCCGGAGCCGTGCCGGGCAGCAGGCCGTGACGGGCCATCAGGTTATGGACAGTGCTGAAGGCAGGCATACGGTGTCCCTGGTCTTCCAGCCAGCGCTTAATCTTGCGGGCGCCCCAGCGTTCATGACGCTCATGTGCCATGCGCAGCAGGGCGGTGACGTCGTCAGACGAGCGGTTGGGGGAATGATGCGGCGTGCGGGGGCGGTCCTGCAGGCCGGGTTCGCCCTCGACAGCCCAGCGCTGAAGCCACTTGTAGCCGGTAGCAGGTGAAATGCCGAAGCGACGGCAGAGGGAACGGATGTTCGCCCCGTCCTGCGAGGCGAACAAAACAAACTCGGTACGTAATGACATGGTATCTCTCGCATCCCACGGCATAAGCGACTCCATAAACGGGTTCTTATGCCTTAGTTGTAAGTGTCTACCATGTCCCCGAACAAGTGTTCACTATGTCCCCGGACTGTACACCCTCAAGGGAGAGGGGGTTGTCCGTGCAGGTATTATTTGTGGGCATTCCTCAGCCCTGTGGGAGAGGGTCAGGGTGAGGGCATCAGCGCACGAACCCCTCACGTAGGCCGGGTAAGGCGCAGCCGCCACCAGGCAAAAAAACTCAGCGCTGCGCGTTCAGCTCAGCAATGTCCTTCGGCGTGGTGCGGCAGCAGCCGCCAATCAGCTTCGCTCCGGCGTCCAGCCACTGGGGCAGATACCCCGCCAGCGTCTCGCACGCTTCGCCGTGGTGGTGCCAGGTTTTGGTCACCGCGTCATAGTGCTCGCCCGAGTTGGGGTAGACCACCAGCGGCAGCGCCGTCAGGCTTTGCAGGTGCTTCAGCGCCGCGGTGGTGTTTTCCAGCGCGATGCAGTTGATGCCCAGCGCGACAATGTGCGGCGAGTTTGCCAGCGCGCTGACCACCTCGCGCAGCGGCGTACCGTCGCTCAGGTGCTCGCTGTCCCGCAGGGTAAAGGAGAACCACGCCCGGGCGCGGGGATACTCCGCCAGAAGGGCCGCCAGCGCCTTAATCTCTGCAAAAGACGGCAGCGTTTCGCAGGCCAGCAGGTCAGCGCCCGCGTCCAGCAGCGCTTCCACGCGCGGGCGGTGGAAGGCGGTAAACTCCTCGGTGCCGCGCACGTAGTCGCCGCGATACTCCGAGCCATCCGCCAGATATGCGCCGTACGGCCCCACGGACCCCGCCACCAGCAGCGTCCCCGCCTGCGGATTTTCAGCCAGATACGCTTCGCGCGCCTTACGCGCCAGCTCCACGCTTTTGCCAACCAGCGCACGAGACTGCGCCTCGTCCAGCCCGCGGGCCGCGAAGCCCGCCGGCGTGGCCTGATAGCTGGCGGTGATCGCCACCTGCGCCCCTGCGCGGTAGTAATCGAGGTGCACTTCGCGGATAAGCTCCGGGTTTTCCATCAGCACTTTGGCAGACCAGAGGCTGTCTGCAAGGTTACACCCGCGCGCTTCCAGCTCCGTCGCCATTGCGCCATCCAGCACCACAAACGGCTGTTTTTCAAGGATGGCGGTAAGCGGATTATTCTGCGACATGTTCAGGCTCCTGCGATGTCATATTTCGGGTCAGGTAGTAGGCACCATAACACAGGGCGACAAACGGAATCCCACAATAAAGGGCAATGCGCTGGCTGGGGTCAAACCACAGGCCGACGCAGGCCACCACGCAGAGGATAAACCCAAGCACCGGCACCAGCGGATACCACGGCGCCCGGTACTGCAGCGCAGAGAGCGGCTGGCCGGACTGCAGATGACGGCGGCGGAAGACAAAGTGTGATGCGCAGATGCTGATCCAGACCGCCACTACCGCAAAGCCGGAAATCGCCGAGAGCGCGACAAACACCGTATCCGGCGCGATAACGCTCGAGAACAGCGCCAGCACGCCGCCGAGCATGGACACCGAGAGCGCCGTCAGCGGCACGCCGTTTTTATTCACCCGGGCAAAGCAGCGCGGCAGCGTTTTCTCATTCGAGAGCGACCACAGCATGCGCCCGGAGGCATACAGCCCGGAGTTCGCTGCCGAAAGGATCGCCGTCAGGATCACGAAGTTAAAGATATCTGCCGCGTAAGGAATACCGACCTTTTCAAACACCAGCACGAACGGGCTCTTTTCCACCCCTGCCTGCTGCATCGGGATCAGCGCCGCCAGCACAAACACGGTGCCGATAAAGAAGATAATGAGGCGCGCGATGGTGGTGCGGATCGCCACCGGAACCACCTTGTGCGGGTTTTCCGTTTCGCCCGCCGCAATGCCGATAAGCTCGGTGCCGGAGAAGGCAAAGTTCACCGCCACCATGGTCATCAGAATCGGCAGGCCGCCGTGCGGGAACCAGCCCTCGGCGGTGATGTTGCTTAAGCCCGGCGCGGGCGAACCGTCCTGCATCGGGATAAAGCCAAAGACCGCCGCGCCGCCAAGAATAATAAAGGCGATGATGGTGATGACCTTCACCAGGGAGAACCAGAATTCGCCTTCCGCAAAGAAGCGCGTTGAGATGACGTTGAGGCCAAAAATCACCACGCAGAAGACCACGCACCACGCCCAGACGGGCACCTGCGGGAACCAGTACTGCATGCAGAAGCCTGCGGCGGTGAAGCTCGACCCGAGCGCCACCGTCCAGGTAAGCCAGTAGAGCCACGCCACGGTGTAGCCCGTCGCCGGGCCAAGATAGCGGGCAGCATAGACGTGGAACGCGCCGGTTTCCGGCATCGCCACGGAAAGCTCGCCCAGACACTGCATCACCAGCCAGACCACCAGCGCGCCGATCAGGTACGCCAGCAGCGTGCCCGCCGCCCCGGTCGTGGAAATGATGTATCCGGTATTGAAGAATAACCCTGTCCCAATCACGCCGCCCAGCGAGAGCATAATCAGGTGGCGTGTTTTCATGGTGCGCTTAAGCTGCCCATTTTCTTGTTGTGTTTGCATATTACCTTCTATACGTATGGACATCTAAACATCCAAAGAAGGTGTGTTATACCGCGATTGTTAATAAAAAGCTAGATGACCAGACGCAAACGGGCGCGCCGCGCGCTGAGTCTGGGGTGGGTGGTGAGGATCACGTAGAGAATCGGACGCCAGGCCATAAGCACCTCCGCAGGCAGATACTTACAGCATGGTGCGGATGAGGGCGAACTTCGGTCAGTCGAAAGTGGTATCCGTGAATAGCGGATTCATACCGCAATAGTGCCCCGAGGCCGGGTAAGGCGCAGCCGCCGCCCGGCGCGAGGGTTGGTAATTCTCAGAATCAGTTCTATAGTCGTCACAGTTTCTTAGTAACCAGGACTGACTGATGCGCTTTAACGGACTGACTAAAGGTTTCTTTATTTTCATTCTCGCCCTTGTGACCTGGGCCTTCTTCGACGTGCTGTCGCCCTACTTCTCCGCGATACTGTGGGCCGCCATTCTGACCGTCATCTTCAACCCGGTAAAAAACAAGCTGCGCACCGCGCTGGGGGATCGCAACGGGCTGGCCTCGCTGTTGACCATCGGTATTATCTGCCTGATCGTCTTTATTCCGCTGATGGTGATCCTCTCCTCGCTCGCCATTGAGCTGAACGTGGTTTACACCAAACTGCAGGAGAACAACACCCAGTTCCCGGAAGTGGTGGCGAGCATCTTCAACCACCTGCCGGACTGGGCCAGCGGCTTCCTGGCGGATCACAACCTGAACAACGCGGCGCAAATCCAGAAAAAACTCTCCGACGTCGCTCTTCAGGGCGGGCAGTATCTGGCGGGCAGCGCGTTCCTGATCGGCAAAGGAACGTTTGGCTTTGCGATTAGCTTCGGCATCATGCTGTATCTGCTGTTCTTCCTGCTGAAAGACGGCCCCTATCTGGTGCGCCAGATCCTCGACTCCCTGCCGCTGTCTGATTTCGCCAAGCAGCATTTGTTCGCCAAATTTGTCGGCGTCTCGCGCGCCACGGTAAAAGGCACGGCGGCGGTGGCCGTGGTTCAGGGCGTCCTCGGCGGGATCGCGTTTGCTATTGCAGGTATTGACGGCAGCGTGCTCTGGGGCGCATTGATGGCATTCCTCTCCCTGGTGCCCGCCATCGGCTCGGCGATCGTCTGGGTGCCCGCCGCTATCTTCCTGTTCGCCACTCACCAAATCTGGCAAGGGCTGTTCATCGTCGGCTTCTTCGTGATCGTCGTCGGGCTGGTGGACAATATCCTGCGTCCGCTGCTGGTGGGTAAAGACACCAAAATGCCGGACTACCTGATTCTGATCTCCACCCTCGGCGGCATGGAGCTGTACGGCATTAACGGCTTTGTCATTGGGCCGCTGATTGCCGCGCTGTTTATCGCCTGCTGGAACCTCTTCTCGGGACGCGATCACGCCGGGAACGCCGAAGAGCTGGATCCCGACTTCATTGAAGAAGGAAGAAATCCTCCAGATTTGTAAGAGCGTGACGATAAAGAACACACCAGGCGGCACCGTGCCGCCTTTTTTTTCGCCTTAAATCAAACGTTTTCTATAATTTGAAGAACGCCATCCTACTCATGTCGTAAAAGGATCATCTGGTGCGAATCGCGACGATAACAAACTGGGCCTATGGTGCCACGGTCTGCCTGACCCTCGCCTCCGGCATCATCATGCTGTTGGCATCCAATGCTGACACGGCAGAGCGTAACGCCGTTGAACAACGCCAGCGATTCGATCGGCTTACGGAAGATGTCGAGACTGACGCATGGGCACAGTCCGATTTAGCGCGCCTTTACGTCATCAAAAAAGATCCCCAAACGTTAAAGGAATACGATCAGTCAGAGAGTGGCCTGAAGAATATTGAGATACGGCTGGAAAAATTGCGCGATAACGGCGCATCGGATGATGAGCTCTCCCTGCTGCGTGAAGGGATAAAAATCATCGATGAGCTGCAGGACGAACAACAAACCGCGTTGAACAGCGTTGAGCAAGGGGAAGACGCGCAGGCCGTTGCCCTGCTCTATGGCGCACCGTACGAGAAGGAGCTGGAGCGCGCGCAAAACCAGATCGATCGTTTTCGTCAGATACTCGACAAACGCGTTATCGGCTCCGTAAAAGACGCGACAAAAAAATCGAAAGCGCTGCGGACGGCCTCTGAACTGATGGTCGGCCTGACCGCCCTGCTGTTCCTGTTTGTGCTTGGCTTTATCTTAAAACGCCGCGTGCTGCGCCCCGTGGTGCGCCTGAGCGACGTGGTGCATCGTCTTGCATCCCAGGATTACGCGGTGGAAACGCCCAACTTCAACCAGATTGATGAGATCGGCGATATGGCGCAGGCCATCCGCATATTCCGTGAAAACGGCCTTGCGCGCCAGCGTCTGGAAAAAGAGCGCGATGCTGACTGGGCCATCCGCGAGCTGCTGGCGCGCATGACCCAGCGGCTGCAGGGGTGTGAGAACGTGAACGATGTGATTAACGTGGCGGAGCTGTTTGCGCCGAATATCGCGCCGGGGATAGCGGGCCGGCTCTACGTGCTCGACCGCGATCCTTGGCAGATGCGCTGCGTCGCACAATGGCTTTCGCCGATCGGTGAAGAAACCACGTTCCACCCTGACGAGTGCTGGGCCGTGCGGCGCGGTCAGAGCCATCCTCCGGTGAACGGAGAACCCGATATCGCCTGCTACCATCTTCCGGCATCCCAGGCCGAAAGTGCGCTGTGCGTGCCGCTTATCGCCCAGGGGGAGGCTATTGGCCTGCTCTCCTTCCAGAATATCACGGCGGACAATGCCCCTTCCCGCGCGTATCTGGAACTGATGGCCGAAGCGCTCGGGCTGGCGCTGGCCAACCAGCGTCTGCGCGACGCGTTGCTCGAAAAAGCCCTGTTTGACCCGCTCACCGGCCTGCGTAACCGCCATCATCTGGAAGATACCCTGCAAACCCAACTGTCGCAGGCCATGCGTAACGATGAACCGGTTAGCTGCCTGATGATCGATATCGACCACTTCAAGACGATTAATGACCGCTTCGGCCATGAGGCGGGGGATCAGGTGATCAAAAGCGTGGCGTCAATTGTTCAGCGGGCGATGCATGACAGCGGTCTGGCATTCCGTTACGGGGGGGAGGAGTTTCTGGTCCTGCTTCCCGGCGCCGATGAAGCAGAGGCCCACGCCTGTGCGCAGAAGATTTACGACGGCGTGCACGATCTGTCGCTTCGTTACGGGCTTAACGAGATTGGGCCGGTGGACGTCTCGGTTGGTATCGCCAGCTATCCAGAGCATGCTCAGAATGACAACCTGCTGCGCGCTGCGGATGTGGCCTTGTACCGGGCGAAAGAGCTGGGCCGGGCGAGGATCGTGAGTTTTGGGATGCTGGAGGCAGGTTAGCCCGATAAACGAATCCCCAGCAGAATAAAAGCAGTCCCTATGTAATGTTCATATTTTAAAAAACCATCAAGGAAGGCGATCGCATATTTTTAAGTCGATTTGTCCTTTCTGTGCCCACTCGCCTGTACATTTTCACCACAGGCGGTAGCAAGCGAACATTTTTTAAGCGAAAGAAACGCTATTACCGTTCCTTCGCTGGCCTTAAAAAAGTGAGGACTCATTTAACTCACACATACGCGATAACTCAAAACAATCAACTTATTGATTTTAATGAGTTTAACAAAGAAAAGGCGCTAAAACCACGACTGCTTAACAAAATATATAAACTAGTAGGATAACTAAATTATAATTCATATACTTCTGTTAAAAAGTGGAGGCTAAGATGCGAATAATCCTAATGCTGGCATGCTGTTTGGTACAGAGTTTAGCCTGGGCAGGTGAACTGCCAAAGCCCGTTGGAAAACCTATTTTGACGATTTACGGTAATATAGAAAATACCAACGAAGAGGGAAAAGCAGTGTTTGATCTCGCCAGCCTTGAAAAACTGGGCATGGTGAGTTTCGAGACGACATCCCCCTGGTATAATGGCCGCACTAAGTTTGAGGGTGTCCCCATGAGTAAGCTCATGGATTATGTGGGCGCAAAAGGAACAAACGTGAATGTGATTGCGCTCAACGATTACTCTACCGTGATCCCGCTCAGTGACTTTAAAAAATACAACGCCATACTGGCCCTAAAAGTCAATGGCGAGTATATGCGCATTCGCGATAAAGGCCCCTCATTTATTGTTTACCCCTATGACAGTCTTCCTGAGTTGAATAATCAGATTTATTACTCGCGATCGGCATGGCAGGTTAGCAAAATGAAGATTGAGTAGCCGTTCAGGAGAACATAATGAACAGGATACTGGTTGGTATCATTTTTTCTCTTTTTATCACGACAGGATATATTGCATACCTTGTTTACGATCGTCAGCAGGAATTGCAAAAACTGACTCAATACACCGAGTCCTGGTCCGTGGCACAACTGGTATCAGAGTATTACCGTTTTGAATCATGGCTTGGTCTATACGCAACCGATACCGATGACGTTACGATAGACCAGGTCCGCATGCGTCTTGAAATTATGCTCAGCCAGAGCGATTTAATGAAAGGAGGCGACCTGGGTCGCTACATTGACAGCGATAAAACGCATCAAGAAATTGCTTTACGCTTAGAAAAGATACTGGCCTATCTGGACAGCCATCTTGAAAAAATGACGCATACGGAGTTACAGGCATACCTGAAAGATATGCATGATCTTGATGCACCGCTTAGCCAGCTTTCTGCCACAGCATTAACAAAAGACATTAATACAGTTAATGAATCAAATAACAAAATACAAATCCTTTATTATATTTATTCGGCACTTTCGTTACTCCTGGTAATATTAAGCTTCATCCTTGGTTTCTTAATGATCTACCAGAATAAAAATATTCTTAAAGCACACATGCAGGTGAAAAGCCTTGCTGACGAGCTTCAGGTATCAAAAGAAACGCTGCAGCTTCAAAACGCGAAGCTGGAATATGATGTTTATCATGATTCCCTCACCGGTATGAAAAACCGCCTGTTCTTCTGGGACGATCTCAACAAAATTAACCTTCAGGCGGATAAAAACCATACTCCCGTCACGGTGATGCTTTTTGATTTAGACCGCTTCAAAGAGGTCAACGATACCTATGGCCATGACACGGGCGATTTGCTGTTGAATCAGGTATCCCGACGACTGACCTCAATGAGCAGCGCCACGGATACGTTTTACCGTTTGGGCGGAGACGAGTTCGCGCTTCTCTCCAGCGGACTGACGGAAACCGCGGCCGTTTCGCGTGCCAAGGAAATCAGCGATCGGATCGGCCAACCCTACACCATTAATAACCAGCTGATAAAAATTGCCACCTGTGTGGGTATCGTTTTATCTGATAACGAACGACGCTCTGATTACCTGTATAAATTTGCCGATCTGGCTCTCTACGAAGCCAAAAAAGAGGGTTCACAGCAGATTAAAGTCTTCCGTCAGTGGATGCTGCAAAAGTTGCAGGAAAGCAGAACCCTTGAGCATGATATGGCCCTGGCGCTCGATCACAATGAGTTTGTTGTCTATTACCAGCCTATTGTTGATTCGTTCAGCAATGACATTTACGGCTATGAGGCACTTATTCGCTGGATGCACCCGGTAAAAGGGATGCTGTCGCCTGATTACTTTATTTCTGTCGCTGAAAAAACCGGGATGATTAATGCAATCGGCAAAATCGTGCTGGAGCTAGCCTGCCGGGAAGCGGTGTCCTGGGCGGTTCCGGCGAGGATCTCGGTGAACGTCTCTCCTATTCAATTGGGTAATAAATCATTTACCACGATGGTGCAGACTATCCTGAAAGAGACAGGGTTACCGGCTAGCCGACTTGAGCTGGAGGTGACAGAGTCTTCACTGTTCAGTGACAGCAATATGCCGATCACGATCCTCAAAAAGCTCCGATCGCTGGGTGTCAAAATTTCCATCGATGATTTCGGGACGGGGTATTCGTCGCTCTCCAGGCTGAGTGAACTCAATTTTGATAAAATCAAAATCGACAAATCCTTTGTGAATCCGATATCCACGCAAGACGATGCGCTTAATATCGTTAAATTGATTACCGGTATGGCCAAGAGCCTCAATATGAGCGTCATTGCAGAAGGCGTTGAAACCGAAGCGCAGCTTGAACGTCTTCAGGCGCTTGGCTGCGATCTGGTCCAGGGATACCTGTTCGGAAAACCCCAACCTGCGATTGACAGCAAGATTAGATACGGTTGAAATGGTGTTGCGGTTTTTTCTGGCCCAACACTATTATTGTGATAGCGAATCAAAGGTTAAAAAATGAAAAACGCAGTCCCGGAATATACGCCTGTTGATTTATCTCGTTGGGCCAGGAAGGAGCATTTCGAGGTATTCCAGTCGTTTGCCGAGTGCACCATTAACCAAACGGTTCTGATAGACATCACCGCGCTGCGAAAACATATCAAAGAGGTCGGCTGGAAGTTTTACCCGACGATTATTTTTCTCCTTTCTGAAATCATGAACAGGCATTCTGAGTTCCGTATGGCCATGAAGGACAATGAGCTTGTTATATGGAATGAAATTCATCCGAGCTACACTATTTTCCATCCTGAAACGGAGACGTTTTCGTCCTTGTGGAGCCATTACGATGGCAATATTCACCACTTTCAGAAGACGTATGCAGAAGATACGGCCCGCTATGGCAATAACCTGTCTTACTGGCCTAAGGGAGAATCACGGGAAAATGTCTTTTTCGTGTCGTCGATTCCGTGGGTAACGTTTACCAACTTTACGATGAACATTGCGCACATGAAGAACTTCTTTTCACCGATGTTCACCTTTGGAAAGTACTACGAGCAGGATGGAAAAGTGCTGCTGCCGCTCGCGGTGCAGGTCCATCATTCGGTGTGCGATGGTTTTCATGTGGCAAGGATGTTTAATGAGTTGCAGGCGATGTGCGATGGGTTGTCGGAGCTGTCAGATGAACCTGGCGCATGATGCTTAAGAAGTGCTGATGGTTTCCATCTGGCAGGAGTGAGTGCGAGAAGCCTACCGGCCTTTCATTATTTTATGCGCTTTCCATGTGAGGCCACACCGTATCCAGTAGAGGACCATAGAAATCTGCGTTCCAGCACGTTATGGAGACGGCACACTGCGCCACTATCGATGAGAATGTCTGCCGGGAACGCTGCCCAAAGGGCAGGTTCTTTTCGGGGACATCGATGCTGACGAGACGAACACACATGAGGCTGTTGTAAGGTTCTGCGCTTCCCCTGTCAGGCTGGAGGCGTACCCAATAATTTACTGGCGGCGCCGGAAACTAACGCTATGGTAAATCACCTGCTTTTAACAAAACGATTGCATGGTCAAGCTGCTTGTAGAGTTTGTGTCTCAAATCGTCTAACTCGTCATTTTCCCGAATGAGAGGTATGCCATTTTTATGAAGAACAATATCGTTAAATGATCCCATCCCGCCGTAGAGTTTTTTCAACGAGTAAATGGATGACTCACAATCAACATCGAGCTCGATGGCTAGTTTTTCGAATGTTTTTGCCCATGAATCCTCATCATTTGAGGAGAGTATTTTGATGATATCAGTTACCGTTTTCTTTATTTCATTTTTCATTTCAAACCACCACTTCCAAGTATCTTAACGCCAGGTATTTTCCACGGGGTAGGTATCACAACTTGCTCAGAGCCACCGGAAAAAAGGTCTGTTTGATAGCCAACTTCTCCAACATATACTTTCGTTCCTGCGGGTATTTGTATCTTGTGATAGCTATCAAGAGGGGATTCACTTCCGTTAGGCCATTTGGGGAGCAGAGCCTTATCTATTCTGGTCTGAAGCACTCCCTGAGGTTGTTCATATCCGAAAAACTGACCTAATGGTCGGCCCTCAATACCACCTCTGTAGAAGCTCGTGTCTGTTGATAGTGTGATCTCTTTATATGTACCACTGGAGAAAGTTTCGGCCAGCTCTTTAGGTAGTGGTCCGGGTTTTATCATCGAGTATTCACCCTCGACTTTTCCCAGAACATGAAGATTGCTAAGCTCACTCGCCGTTCCCAGTCTGCCCAGGCCAAGGCCCGCAGCAACAGAAGCACCAGCGATAATCAGCCCTTTATTATCCATTACCTGATCGTAACCCGCCGGTGCATCACCACCGAGCTGCTGCGCGGTCTGACGGAATCCCTCGATATTGCCATTATAGATCCCGCCCGCGGCCAGCAACCGACCGGCAGTTTTGCTGTTGATGGTTTTTGCGGCCTGGGCATGTTGCACCGGTGCCGCATGGCGGATCTGATATCTCGGGCGTTTCAGTTGCCGGGACAGGATGTGTCGGAGTCGAGTTTGAAGGAACAGAGGCAGGTCATTGCGAAGGTCACCGGATGTCGTCAGCACGCCCGAAATCGCATTGCCGGTGATGTCTTTTTTCAGCAGAACGAGCTTACCGGATTTGATGTCGTCGAGCGTGTCACGGTATGCCATCCAGGGATGTTGCCAGTGGTACAGTTGATACCGGCTGACAAACCGGGTGTAGCCCTGTGGCAAATTCCAGTCCTGAATGATGCGGTTAGGCCTTGCAGTATCTGCGAGGTCTCCTGCCGCCGTATCCGGGTGAATAATGTGAGGAATGTCCTCAAGGTAGATGTCATCCAGTGACATTGCCTGGCTGTGATGAAGCATGTTGCCCCTTTTACGCTGCCGTTATGTGCTACATTATCGCTCATTCCAGAAGCCTGGCAAAGACACGAATATAGCAGGTAATGGCCAGTTGTGTGGCTGTAAGCAACAGGTTCTGTACGCAGAGAAGAAAGCACACTGCTTGCGGAAGATAACAGACTGCCCACATTAGCGCCCCATCCGAACGCAAATGATGACGAAGATCTGTTTGTTGTTTAACCACGGACGGCGCAAACCGAACAGGAACATATACACATTCCGTATCGGATTCTACTGGATGGTTACGGTCAGCGACGGACTAAAAAGAAATAAAATCGTTATAAAGCAAGGTGTTTATGGATGAATACGGACGTTTGGGGAAGTTGAGATGGTGCGATAATAGGAGTAAAACACAGCAAATAACCACATGTATTTGCTGTGTTTTATTTTTACAAATGAGATAGATACCCGAATTGATACCCGTTTTGATTTCGCTCCCGATTGAGGAACAAAACAAGTTGGTTGACAGTATAAGCATGACAGGTGTTTTCTCAGTAAAACAAACGTCTATCAAATGACACCTCTATCATCGCTAACTCGGTCCAGCGTATGTGTAAGAACGCCGTAAACCATTACATCATTCAGAGCTTCCCCTTCTATCGCTTCACCATCTTGAGTGATCAGTGCCTGGCCCATTAGCTTCACAAACTGGTTTCTACCGTCCATGCTAACCAGCAACGTATCCCCTCTTTCTGGCTTCAGACTGACGTTAATCACGGCCCAACCACATGACGTTTCTATCACCCGGCAGTTTCCATCAATCCCGCATACCAGATCGATGGTTATCCTTTGCTCCTGATAATCCGTGGCTGGCGATGGAAATCCCATTAGAAAACCCTCCCCATGTTACGAAGGATCCAGTATCGGTTCTCGCTTCCGTTTGTTGTCTTATCGGCAAAGTCAGGCTGGTATCGCTCGATCCATGAATTGGCATCCGCCTGGCTGAAATGCCAGTACCTCTCCTGCAGCTCAGCTATGAATTTGTCTGTATGCAGGCAGAGATAGCCCTTAGGGTTTTGCTGTAAAGCCGCAATAAAAGCAGCACGAATATCCGGTTGACGAGGCATAAACGCACCTTTGATCACTTATTGGCTGTATGTATATGCAGTGGTATTTTTACAGAATCAGATCAAGCGCAGGCATGTTTCACTTTTAAGAGGATCGGTACCGGGTTTCAAACTCGTTAGTGCTCCTCAAGGAGACGACGGATGGAGCGATGAGTCAGCAGCCGAAGAATTGCTTAAATCGTTCAGACTTAAGCAAGAACAAATGTATAGCCAGAAGGTGATCACTCCCTCACAGGCTGAAGATCTGCTTAAGGTCGATAGCCCTCGCCGCTGGACGAAAGTCGAAGCGCTGATCACCCGCGCTGACGGTAAGCCCACCGTCGCCCCCGAATCCGACCCGCGCCCGGCGCTCAATATCAACCCTGTTAACGATTTCGACGACGTGTCCGACGACGCGCTCGCCGCTGACCTCATCTGATTAAGGAAATACCCATGAAAATTAAACTGAACAACGTCCGCCTGGCCTTCCCTGCTCTTTTCGAAGCAAAAACCGTGAACGGCGAAGGCGACCCGCGCTTCTCTGCTGTTTTCCTGATGGATCCGAAACATCCACAACTGGAAGAAGTCCGCAAAGCGCTGAAACAGGTAGCGAAGGAAAAATGGGGCGAGAAGTGGGAAACCATTTACGGCCAGCTGGAGAAAAAGCTCAATCTCTGCCTGCATGACGGTGATGAGAAAGCCGAATACGAAGGCTTCCCGGGCAACTTCTTCCTGAACGCTGCCAACAAAGCGCGCCCGGCGGTCATTGACCGCGACCGTTCGCCACTCATCCAGGCTGATGGGCGTCCTTATGCTGGTTGCTACGTCAACGCGGTAATCGATATCTGGGCGCAGGACAACAACTTCGGCAAACGCGTTAACGCATCGCTGGGTGGCGTCCAGTTCCTGCGTGATGGTGACGCGTTCGCTGGCGAAGGTGTTGCCGCACCGGACGACTTCGACGACATCAGCGAAGGTGCTGACGCTGGGGAACTGATCTAATCCGTACTGCCCGGCGCATGGCCGAGCGTCTATTTAACACTATTAATCTTCAGATTCTGCTCTTTTTGCCTGAACCATTGCAGGTAATGTGAATGCATATAGAAGAAAAGTTTCTGTAAAATCCATCACCGCTTTGGCGCTATGAGAATCAAATTCGTCCTCTGAATGGGTCTGCTCGTTGCCATCTAATCTGACTATATCAGCCCAATCAAACATTTCTTGGGTTATAGCTCCTTTAGCTTTAAGTTGCTCCATGCGCTTTTGCAGTTTCCAAGCAGAGATATCCTCAGCAATTGCCATTTGCTTAGTAGCCAAATCAATCACTTTTCTACACAGAGCCCCACAGGTTTCGTAGTTTCCCCGAGAATAATTTTCTTTTGCTTCAACAAAAAACTTTCCCACCCTGTCGGGGGTAGCATCAGGCGCTTGAAACGAGGCTGCAACCGGGTATGTACATTGAACACGCCCGAATTCGCTACTGTAATAAGGCCGACAGTCCAAAAGCATGTCTCTTTGATAACTCTTTGAATAGTTCAGAAAGCCATTATTTCTTGCAACCTGTGCATTCGGATGTACTTCTGCAATGACGCCTCCTGAGCAACTCCGACAAATCGCCATAAGTGCATGCGTACCCTTTAAGGATTGATATGTCTCTCCCTCTACCTCTAACACTGCATTCTCACGGTTACAGTGAGGACACGGGATATTAACTAAGGAAACCATTGCCATGAGTAATTTAACTCCATTTCTGTCTGTTATTGAGGATAAGTTGAATAATTCATTTCACCCCGAAATAGAACTCCATCAACTTATTGAAACCATGATTGAAAAAGAAAAAGAGAGATTCATTGTTGCAATGATAGGAAAACTGATCGAGCAGAACAAGAGACTTTCTTCCTACCGTTCAAAAGGTTGAACTATGTCTGAAACCATTCTCTGGGGCGACCTGGAAACCTACTGCGAGATACCCATCACGAACGGCACGCACGCTTATGCGGAAGGTGTCGAGGTGATGCTGTTTGCCTGGGCCATCGGCGACGAACCGGTTAGCGTCTGGGATCTGACAGATGGCGAACCTATCCTCGGCAGGCTTCAGAAGGCTATCGCCGACCCCGACACCCTGCTTTATTTCCATAATTCCCATTTCGACCGCACGGTGCTGCGCCATGCAATACCGCGGCTTGCTCCTGATGTAACACGCTGGCGCGACACGATGGTGCAGGCGCTTGCGCATGGCCTCCCCGGCGCGCTGGGCGCACTCTGCGAAGTGCTGGGCGTCCCGCAGGACAAGGCGAAGGACAAAGAAGGTAAGGCGCTGATCCAGCTGTTCTGTAAGCCCCGGCCAAAGAACAGCAAACTGCGCCGGGCCACCAGCAAAACCCACCCGGAAGAATGGCGGCGCTTTGTTGCTTACGCCGGGCTGGTTATCGAGGCTATGCGCGAAGTGCATAAGCGTCTGCCGAAGTGGAATTATAAGGGCACAGAGCTGGCGCTCTGGCATCGCGACCAGCAGATCAATGACCGCGGCGTCTGCATGGATGTGCAGCTGGCGCAGGCAGCGATCGAGGCAGTAGACCAGGAGCAAAACGCCTGGCGAAACGCACGCAGGTAATGACCGACGGCGAAGTGCAGGCGGCCACGCAGCGCGATGCGCTGATTAAGCACATTGTTGAATCGTACGGGGTGGAGCTGCCGGACATCCAGCGCAGCACGCTGGAGCGCCGTATGGCGGATCCTGATTTGCCGTCGGCGGTGAAAGAACTGCTGGCTATCCGACTGCAGGCCAGCACCACCAGCACCAGTAAGTACAAATCGCTGATGAAGGGTGTTAGCAGTGACGGGCGTCTGCGCGGTACGCTGCAGTTCTGCGGCGCATCGCGAACGGGGCGCTGGGCCGGACGATTATTCCAGCCTCAGAACCTGCCCCGCCCTTCTCTTGAGCAGGACCAGATAGATGAGGGCATCGAGGCGCTGAAAGCCGGATGCGCCGATCTGCTGTTCGATAACATCATGGAGCTGACCAGCTCAGCGCTGCGCGGCTGCATCATGGCACCAGAAGGCAAAAAGCTGGTGGTTAGCGACCTGTCGAACATCGAAGGGCGAAAACTGGCCTGGCTTGCCGGCGAGCAGTGGAAGCTGGACGCGTTTCGTGAGTACGACGAGGGGACCGGGCCAGACCTGTATAAACTGGCCTACGCCCGCGCATTCAATATCTCACCGGACGATGTCGATAAATACCAGCGTCAGATCGGCAAGGTGATGGAGCTGGGCCTCGGCTTTGGTGGTGGCGTTGCGGCGTTTCTTACCTTCGCCCTGGTTTACGGCCTCGACCTTGACGAGCTGGCGAACGCCGCGCTGCCTAATATCCCCCGCGATGTAATCCGCGAGGCAAAAAGCTGGTACGACGAATCGGTTAAACGTAAGTCGACCTTTGGCCTGTCCGAGCGTGTATTCATCGCATGTGACTCGCTCAAGCGCCTGTGGCGCCGGGCGCATCCCGCGACCTGCGATTTCTGGTATGAACTTGAGCGCACCGTCCGCACCGCCATCGCCACACCGCAAAAAACGCTGTACTGCGGCTATCTGAAAGTCCGCCGCGATGGTGCATGGCTGCGCATCCAGCTGCCGTCCGGGCGCGCACTCTGCTACCCATCCCCGTCCATCGAGAAGGGGAATATCACCTATCAGGGCGTTAACTCCTACTCGCGCAAATGGCAGCGGCTCAAAACCTACGGCGGAAAGCTGGTGGAAAACGTCACCCAGGCGGCTGCCCGTGACGTTCTGGCCGGAAACATGCCGCTGATCGAGGATGCCGGTTACAGCATTGTGCTGACTGTACACGATGAAGTGATCACCGAAGCGCCGGACACTGACGATTTCAACGACAAGGCGCTCTCCGCGCTGCTCTCCACTAACCCCGTATGGGCGCCCGATATCCCGCTGAACGCTGGTGGCTTTGAGGCATACCACTACCGTAAGGATTAATCGCTATGGCTGTAATAAAAACGCATACCGGAACGGTTATTACCCGCACCGGTGAAAAGCAGGTGCAATTGCATCAAAACCCGACAACGTGGGTGGGTGGCCCCAAAGAGTATTACTACAAAGTTACAGGCCGCCGCGGTGGTGCCGTCGGTGTCCGTACTCGTCTGGTGCTGAGCAGCATCCGCCCGATCGAAAAGATGGAGGACCAACAGCAATGACTCAGGGCAATATTCAGAATTTCGCCATCATCGTGCTGGTGAACGGTGGCACAAAACAGGTCTTTTTGACCAAAGAGCAAAAGCGGCTTTTTGCGAAGCTCACCCTGGGCGCACTGAGCGACAGGCCAATCACCATGATGCCTATCGACGATATGATCCAGTTGCAGCCTGACACCGACGCGTTCTCATCCTGAGGTAACCCCTATGTCATTTAAATATCGGGACAGTCCGCTTTATTACCGGACTGCGCGGGAGGCTTTACGCCTTGAGCAGTCCGGTGAATATGACCGGGCGGCGAAAGTCTGGTCCAAAGCCAACCGCGAATCACGTAACGAACTTAATCAGGACTGGAGCGAACGCCGGGCTGATTTTTGCCTGATGCAGAACATGCGCGAAAAAAGTAAGGCGGTGGACGATGGCGTATGAGCAGACCATTCTTGACATGTGCTGCGGCTCTCGCATGTTCTGGTTCGACAAGCAGGACAAGCGCGCGGTATTTAGTGATATCCGCGCTGAGCAGCATGAGCTTTGCGACGGCCGCCAGCTGGTTATCAACCCGGAACTTATTGCTGATTTCCGCGCCCTTCCCTTTGCCGATAAAACTTTCCCTGTCGTCGTGTTCGATCCGCCTCACCTCGAGCGTGTCGGTGATAACGCGTGGATGGGTAAAAAGTACGGGCGGCTCAACAAAGAGACATGGCGCGATGATTTGCGCGCCGGTTTCGCTGAAGCGTTCAGGGTATTGCGGCCACACGGTGTACTGATCTTCAAATGGAACGAAACGCAAATACCGGTAAGCAATGTTCTGGCACTAACCGACGAGAAGCCGATCATCTGGCAGCGCACTGGCAAAGCTGACAAGACCCACTGGGTAATTTTCGTCAAAGGTGGGAAATGATGGTCTACGAACGTGAAAGCCTTATCGAAAAGCACCTCGTCGCCGAAGTGAAAAAGGCTGGAGGGGTTGCCTTTAAGTTCGTGTCACCTGGTCGCCGCTCGGTACCGGATCGCATTGTTCTGCTACCCGGCGGCCGTCTCGTCTTTGTTGAATGCAAAGCACCCGGCAAACCACCACGCCCCGACCAACTGCGCGAGCACGAACGGCTGCGCGCGCTGGGTTTTACCGTGGTGGTGCTGGATAGCAAAAATCTGGAGGGGATTATTTAAATTGTACAAACAGCTCGATATAGATCTTGAGTTATTTGGGTATAAATAATTTTCCCATTCTTTCGATAAACTTTAGCAATAAAGCGAGTCCAGTTATTTCCGGCAGCTGTAATCAAGCGTGCTGTATTTGGCTCATGAATTACGGTGGATGGAGGCAATTCAAATCCTGTATGCAATTTCGGCTTTATTGTTGGCAACTCATAAAATTTAGGATTGGTTTCATCAACCTCATTCGCGTCGACTTCATATTCGATGGTACCGCCATTAGCGAAGAAGTCGTCTGGCGTTAGATTTTGAGTAATTAGTTTCATTTAGCTACGTCCTTTTAAAGTGGAAAGGCATTATGACAAAAGCTTTTCAGCCACGCCCCTATCAAGATCTAATTATCAACCACGAAATCGACATTCTGCGCTGCAACGTATGGGCCGGCATGGGCATGGGTAAAACCGTGGCGACGCTCACCACTCTGGAAGATCTATTTATGGCGGGCGCAGAGACACAGCCCGCGCTGGTGCTCGCGCCGTTGCGCGTGGCGGCCAGCACCTGGCCGGATGAAGCGGTTACCCAGGCGACCAGCGCGGCTTCTTGAATTCGTGCCATTCTGTGGCAATCTCTTTAAACGTGATCGTCTTTGCTGCCGCAGCTGCAACATGGCTTTTGGCTTTTACTGGATCAACACCTGCCGCAACGTTACGCCGGGCCTCATCTCGCTTTTCCCGAGCGGCCGCCAGCGAAACAGCCGGGTACACACCGAGCGCCAGCATCTTTTCTTTACCGGCGAAGGTATAGCGATAACGCCAGTATTTCGCCCCGCTGGTTTTCACCAGCAGAATAAGCCCGTTACCGTCCGGCAGCTTGTAGTCTTTCTCCGCAGGCTTTGCCGTCTCGACCTGTCGCGCGTTTAGTTTCATAGGTACCCGCCTCAAACTCAGATACCCGATTATGTACCCGTTTTAAATTTGGATTGCAACGGTAAAAGGTGGATAACGGCGGACAAACAAAACAGCCAACACCTCGAAAAACAAGGAAAAATGGACGACTGGGGATGGTACTGGATGAAAAGATGGTGCCGATAATAGGAGTCGAACCTACGACCTTCGCATTACGAATGCGACGTTATTATATTTTTACCCCTTTAAAAACCTACTCTTAAAACAAGTAATTCATTATAAAACATTGTGTTATTAAAAACACCTGTTGATAAAAATTGACAGGTGTTGATGTTTATTCCCCCATTTTACTTACACCAGCAGTTACATTATGGTGATGTAACATTTCTCATCTGGAGCCCCAAAATGGCACTTCCAAGACAAAAACTCACCTTCGAGCGCATTCGAAAATTTGCTTTATCTGAAGGAAAAACCCAGGCATTTCTTTGGGATGCGGACGTAACTTCCCTGGCATGTCGGGCAACTCGCGGAACAAAAGCTTTTGTGTTCCAAAGCGTATATGCGGGAAAAACCCTTCGCATGACCATTGGCAACATTAACGATTGGAGGATTGATGATGCCAGGGCCGAAGCCAGGCGGCTGCAAACATTAATCGATACTGGAATAGATCCGCGTATAGCTAAGGCAGAAAAAATTGCTGAAGCGGAATCACAGCAGGCTGAATCTCGTAAAACGAAGGTAACCTTCACAAGCGCTTGGGAAGATTACCTTGAAGAATTGAGAACCGGAATCAGCGCAAAAACTAAACGCCCATATTCTACTCGATACATTGCCGATCACATTAACTTGTCCAGCCGTGGAGGGGTAAGTAAAAAAAGAGGCCGGGGCCCAACCTCGGCTGGACCATTGGCTAGCTTACTCGACCTACCGTTATCGGAACTAACACCAGAGAACATTGCCGCATGGCTAAGTACAGAGAGACAAAATCGGCCTACCGTCACTGCTCATGCCTACCGGCTGTTGCGTGCATTTATCAAATGGGCTAATTACCAGAAAAAATATCAGGGAATAATCCATGGCGATATTGCACAAGATCATAACGTGAGAAAAGTGGTTCCAGTATCAGCGAGTAAAGCGGGAGATTGCTTACAAAAAGAACAGTTAAAAATCTGGTTCAGTGCCGTACGTAGCCTCAATAATCCCATTGCATCGGCCTATCTCCAAGTACTTTTGCTCACCGGTGCACGGCGTGAAGAAATTGCGTCACTTCGGTGGTCTGACGTAGATTTCAAATGGTCAAGCATGAGGATTAAAGACAAGATCGAAGGCGAACGTATCATCCCTCTCACTCCTTATGTTTCTGAGCTGTTAAGTGCGCTAGCGCAATTCCCAAATTCTGACGTAAATAAGGAGGGTTGGGTTTTCAGAAGTAACAGCAAAAGTGGCAAAATTATTGAACCGCGTTCAGGACACAACAGAGCGTTAGCTCGAGCTGAGTTACCACATATCAGCCTTCACGGCTTACGCCGTAGTTTTGGCACTCTTGCTGAATGGGTTGAAGTGCCAACAGGTATTGTTGCTCAAATTATGGGACACAAACCAAGTGCACTGGCGGAAAAACACTACCGCCGTCGTCCGTTAGATCTGTTGCGCAAATGGCATGAAAAAATTGAGAGGTGGATCTTACAGCAAGCAAATATTGTAAAAAAATAACCGTTGATATGCGTTGATTTCATTTAATATCAATAGATTACAGAACAACATCCATCGTTGACATAAGTGTATTTTAAGGTTTAAATTCCATCGTCCACTTTTAAATCAGGAGATAAAGCATTATGTCTAATTCTTTGATGAGTTCTGCGCAAACTAGCTCAAAGGCTCGAATAGTACGGGTCGTGGGTAAGATCAAAGTTGTTCGTTCTAGTAAGCAGCGACAAACCTGTGCTGAGTCCATATTTCAGGAAAGACAGATGAACATCAGGATTCGAGCTGCTCTTGGACACCTCAATGAAAAAAACTCTTTATACAATAAAAACAATCGACATAAAACTTTGGGCGTTTTTTTTGCACGTATCATCTCGCACAAAAATCTGGCCGAAAACTCGCAAGGTAATGCGTCTAAATCAACTAAAAGTACCTCATCCGGCTCAAGCGAAGGTAGTGACCCTGACCCTGAAGCTTATTCAAGCTTGGCTTTTTCGTTTTCTTTTTGGTCCTTTCTTTCCCTTCTAATTTCATTACTTTTTGTATATGCCTGCATCTCAATCATTGAGGTGGTAGCATGAGCATATATGAGCAATCCAGAACATCTTTATCTGAACTTGTTTCCACAAGTGAGTTAGCACATCTATTAAACCTTAAAGCCCAAACAATTCGAAAATGGCTTTGCCAAGACAAGCTGCCTAATGGTTTACCACGCCCAAAGAAAATTAACAGCCGACATTATTGGTTACGCAAAGACATTGATAGGTTCCTATTAACCTTCTCAGTATATTGTAATTAACAGCAGCCTCAAAATCATAACTCCCCAGCTATTCTAAAGAATAGCTGGCTTAATTAACAGAAACAATCCGTCAATAAAAGATACTAAATCACCACCGTTTATCACATTTTACATTAACGAAAGTCAAGGATACATATGAAAAAACGCATCACTTTCAGCGCAAACAAAAAATCAACTATTGATGCAATCGACGACTATAGCAATGCAAAAGGATACTCTAGGTCAGAGGTGATATCATTTTTGTTAAACGCCACAGCCCCAGCATTGAATAAAATAACATCGCAATATCATATAGCTCAAACTTTGGAGTCAACATTAGGCTGTATTTTTGAAGAGAAGGCCCCCTCAATCGCACGGGGTGAGCCAAAATTAACTTACGAAGAGTTTTTTTATTCCGTCTGGAACACTCACATTCGACACCGGAACGAGGTTGTCGATCAAGATTTTTATGCGCACAAAATACCACATGATAAGATGGGAAAGAGCGAAAAAAAATTAATTCATGAAAAGCTCTCATACATTATAAAAAGTTTCAATGTAAAAAAAGCAATTTTTATTTACACAGATCGGCGCGTGAACCGCAAACATCTCATTGCAGGAGGGTTATCTAATATCATACTGATAAAGGACACAGTCTACGATGGTTGTTTTTTTGATTTGAGCAGCATTGTGATTATGCCAATCTTTGAACTTATTACATTTGGAGTTGAGGCAGTATTGAAAAGAAATAAAACTCCCCCTAAACAATCATGCTATTGCTGGATACCAATTTATTACACAAATGATCTAGCGGTAATGGTTCCGGTAATTGCCGAAGGCGATACACCTCAAAAGGCGATGAAAGGAGGAGATGCCATCATTATTAATCCCTTTAACGGTGAAGTAAACCATACATTCTGATACCAATGTTAAGCATAACCACTTAGTTTACATACATCTCGACAGTATGGAGTTATTGCCTAATAGCTAGATGAGAGCAAAAGATGCCTACTAACAAAACAAAACCAAAGAAAATGCAGGGAAGACCTGAAGGAAGTAAATATTCTTATCTAATTCAGAATGAGAAGGCTAAGCATTACTCTCAATCCAAGGTGGCAAAGATCTTAGGAATAAGCATTTCCACGGTAAAAAGATACTGGGATAATGGTATCTTTGGATGATCATAATTGCAGAGTTACTTTTTAAGTATTTTACTGCACGGGTAATGGGTTGATAACAAGTTTTATTGTTGGAAAGGTATTATAAAGCAATCATTACTACCAACAGTTAATTAACATAACTAATTACAGACATTCAACTATGTCTTATCATATTACTATATACGGCTATCGAAAGCCGTAGGACTAGCTACAGGATCGAAACATGGAATTATATCATGGTTCACATGGTGAGCATGTGCTCGCCTATAAAAAAAATATTGAACGAGTCGTCAATGATGCACTCAGTGAATTCCCCAGAACAATGGCATTACGTGTTGATGTACATTACCCCCCCATTCTAGACAGAGGTGATACTGTTTGCTGTTTTCCTAATCTAGAGCCTGGTGCCATATCCCGTTTCCGTAATGCATTAAATGCCATGTTGGAGGCCAATGAGAGAGCCAGAGCCGCCAACGGTAAAAGAATATATCCAAACCGAGTTCGTCATGTTTGGGTAAGGGAGTTTTCCGAAGAGGGAAAATGTCATTTTCATATTGGTCTTTTTTTTAACAAAGATGCTTATTACCATTTAGGTGATTATGAGGCTGAAAGCAATTTAAGGATGATGATTGTAAGAGCATGGTATAGCGCACTGGGATTGGAACTGGATGATTATCCGGGATTGGCTCACTACCCTGAAAATTGTCGTTATATATTAGACGTCAATGATTTTAACTTTGAAGGAGAATACAATAAATTACTGAATCGTCTTGACTACCTGGCTAAACTTGATACAAAAGTATACGGAGATGGCGACCGTAGCTTCGGCTGCAGTCGCGGGTAATTTATTTTTTTACAGAAATGGCCTTTCTTATGGATGGAAAGGCCAAACCCATCAGTTAAAGATGGTTGTTTTACTATAATCCAACGACCTCATCCCCGATATTAGTCAAAATCATTAATTCTTTAATCTCTCGTTGTGCCAACTGTAATTCAAACTGCTCTTGAATTAACATCCACTTCGACCAACTTCCACCGACTACATGCGATAACCGGAGTGCCATAGCTTTCGTCAGTGAAACTGAACCGTTCAACAATTCAACTATCTCTTGCTCGCGACATCCCATGTAAACCGAAAATTTATTCAGTCCTATATTTGATACCGCTAGTATTTCGGCCAGTTTAATGCCGGGATGATCAGGAAGTAAGGTCATGCCGTATTCATCCTGATAAATTCCATAAATAGAACAGCCAGTTTCTCTCAGTTCTCGTAAATTCTTCCCTGCAAACTTCAGCTCGTGTGAAAGCCCGAGAAACTCACCAGTAAATTCATATTCTGCTTCAGGCCTATGGTGGCATTTGATCAATGCAAATGCCGCCCCTACTTTTTCAACTGTTACAGTACCTTCGGTTTTACGATACATGTCTGGTCGGTTGATCTGCCAGACAAAGTCTGGTCGGTTCAACGGGAGATACCCCATTTTCTGGTATAGCCAAGGGGCGCTGTCAGTGACCAGCATTATCCGTCGCAGGCGTGACATCAATGGATGGGCGTGACAGCATTCAATCAACCAACGACCGAGGCCACTTTTCTGATAGTCGTTCAGCACGTAGACGTCGCACAAATAACCAAAAGTGGCAAAGTCTGTCACCAGACGGGTGAAACCGATCTGTCTTGTGCCATCCAGTAGGCCAAAACAAAGGCTGTTCTGGATAGATACACTGACCGTTTCTATATCAATACCAGGAGCCCAGGACGATTGCGAAAGGTAATCATGAATGGCTTCCAGCTCAAAAAAGCGGGATCGGTTGTGACCGTAAACAGGTCTTTAGTAAAACTGAGATGCGGGTTATCCACTGATTAACTCCTTGTAAACGAATATGTGACGAGACAGGACCGAACGGTATGTTGGGTAACTCTCAGGATGATTTCTCATGTACCGTCATGATGAACACCAATGGGCTCGCTCCTCGGTTTTCATAGCAATGCGCAACGTCTGTTCTCGCGGTTGCCGAACAGTTGGTGTTCACTTGATACAGGTGATCTTGTACACCCAGTGTGAGTGTGCCTTCCTGGACGTAAAACAATTCAAGCGTTCCATCTGTGTGGCCGGGGGAAGCAAACTTTTCCCCCGGTTGCATTTCCCACATCCACATCTCGGTCATATCAGGGCCACCTGATCCTGCAAGCAGTCTGGCTCGTCCGCCTTTTTCGCCTTGCCATAATTCGGGGATTTCCTCTTCAGCGATGAGATGCACCGTTGGTTTCGAACTGACATCCACAAAGTCTGCCACCGAAACCCCCATCGCGACGGCCAGGCGGCACAACAGAGCAATACTGGGATTTGCCCGGCACCCCTCAATTTCAACCAGTGCACCCTTGCTGACGCCCGCCCGGCGGGAGAGTTCATCAAGGGAGATTTTTTTTTGTTTGCGATACAGCTTAATCCGCTGAGATACAGCTTCATTTACTGTGCTGGCAATCGAACCAGCATCGGTCATTAAATTGACTTTTTTAGTCATTGGTCATTATCATGATTTAAATTGGTCATTACAGGATTATTCCGTGTTAACAGTATCTCCGTCAATTGCCCCTGAAATTTATCGTATTGCACCCGGTTTCCGGGCACTCAGTATCTATGTAAACGCTGCGCCGGTGCTGAACCCTGATATTGGTGAAACAGCGCTGAGAGAAGCTTGTGAAGCGGTTCTTGTCGGTGAGCCTGAGTGGGCAGAATCGCATTTAGCTGCATGGGCTGAGATTTTTCAGACGTTTGGCGCTAAGCCTAAACGCACCCCTTGTTCAGCTGATGCGTTACGTAAGCGTGTATTACGTGACGGCGCGATGCCAGCACTTGACCCCATCGTTGATCTCTATAATGCCGTTAGCCTTCGCTACGCCGTGCCGGTGGGGGGCGAGAACATTGCTGCCTATCAGGGGCTACCACGCCTCGTTGTGGCAACAGGCACTGAGCCGTTTGATACGGTAAAAGAGGGTGAAATCGCCGTTGAATATCCTTCGCAAGGTGAAGTTATCTGGCGTGATGATGCCGGTGTGACCTGCCGTCGCTGGAACTGGCGACAAGGAGTCAGAACCCGCTTAGATGTGGAAGCACAGCACATGTGGTTTATTCTGGAGAGTCTGCCGCAAATGCCACTGGAAAAACTTCACGAAGCCGGGAAGATGCTGACCGATGGCCTCGAAGCAATGACGCCAGGTCTGCGGGTTGACGTAACTCTCATTGAAGAGCAACAACCGTAATACCATTGAGGAGAAACACCATGTTCACCGGCTTGTCTGCTTTCCCAATGACCCCTGTTACCGCCAACGGCGTCGATGAAAAGGGATTCAATAATATTTTGGCCCGCCTTACGACGGCACGGGTGGATTCAATGGGTATTCTGGGGTCTACCGGTAGCTACGCCTATCTAACCCCGGAGCAGCGCAAACGTGTCGCGACTCTGGCAAAACAGGTTGCTGGGGATATCCCTGTTATGGTGTGTGTGGGGGCAGTCAGGGAAGGTGCGAATAAGCAGGTCATTTCTTCCCAAGCTGACTCGCTGATTAAAATTTCGCGGATCTGGGCCGATTTTTTTCCCGCAAACACATCGAATCAGCCTATTTAGGCTATTTTTTCCACCATTTCTGGCGTTATTTCCGGTTTTTACTGAGATCTCTCCCACTGACGTATCATTTGGTCCACCCGAAACAGGTTGGCCAGGGTGAATAACATCGCCAGTTGGTTATCGTTTTTCAGCAGCCCCTTGTATCTGGCTTTCACGAAGCCGAACTGCCGCTTGATGATGCGAAACGGGTGCTCCACCCTGGCACGGATGCTGGCTTTCATGTATTCGATGTTGATGGCCGTTTTGTTCTTGCGCGGATGCTGCTTCAAGGTTTTTACCTTGCCGGGACGCTCGGCGATCAGCCAGTCCACATCCACCTCGGCCAGCTCCTCGCGCTGTGGCGCTCCTTGGTAGCCGGCATCGGCTGAGACAAATTGCTCCTCTCCATGAAGCAGATTACCCAGCTGATTGAGGTCATGCTCGTTGGCCGCGGTGGTGACTAGGCTGTGGGTCAGGCCACTCTTGGCATCGACACCAATGTGGGCCTTCATGCCAAAGTGCCACTGATTGCCTTTCTTGGTCTGATGCATCTCCGGATCGCGTTGCTGCTCTTTGTTCTTGGTAGAGCTGGGTGCCTCAATGATGGTGGCATCCACCAAAGTGCCTTAGGTCATCATGACGCCTGCTTCGGCCAGCCAGCGATTGATGGTCTTGAACAATTGACGGGCCAGTTGATGCTGCTCGAGCAGGTGGCGGAAATTCATGATGGTGGTGCGATCCGGCAGGGTGCTATCCAGGGATAATCGGGCAAACAGGCGCATGGAGGCGATTTCGTACAGGGCATCTTCCATGGCACCGTCGCTCAGGTTGTACCAATGCTGCATGCAGTGAATACGCAGCATGGTCTCCAGCGGATAGGGCCGTCGGCCATTGCCCGCCTTGGGATAAAACGGCTCGATGACAGCGGTCATATTCTGCCATGGCAGAATCTGCTCCATGCGGGACAAGAAAATCTCTTTTCTGGTCTGACGGCGCTTAGTGCTGAATTCACTATCGGCGAAGGTGAGTTGATGGCTCATGATGTCCCTCTGGGATGCGCTCCGGATGAATATGATGATCTCATATCAGGAACTTGTTCGCACCTTCCCTAAAGCACTCGTATTGACCGTGGCGGCTACCACATTCTGTCTGATGACCAGCCCGGCGTTCGCGGTTGAGGAAACCACGCCGCAGAATATGACCTGTCAGGAATTTATGGATATGAACCCAAAAAGCATGACCCCGGTGGCCTTCTGGGTAGTGAATCGCAACACCGACTTTAGCGGCGGCGACTATGTTGACTGGCATGAAGTCGAGACCGTTTCGGTACCGAAAATGCTGCAGGAGTGCCACAAGAACCCCGCCGCTAAACTTGGCGATCTCAGCGCGGTCATCAAAAAATAACCCCCCCGGCATCAGGCCGGGGAAACCCGCCGCGCTGCGGCGGGTCCCGCTTTACTCATCGATACCGCATTCGCACGGCAGAAGGCGGCCGATAAGCTTGCGATACAAAAACGCCCCGATAATCGCCCCCACCACCGGCGCCAGCAGCGGCACCAGAAAGTAAGGGATCGCCAGCCCACCGGTAAAGGCGATCGAGCTCCACCCGGCCAGACTGGTAAACAGTTTTGGGCCGAAGTCGCGCGCCGGATTCAGCGCAAAGCCGGTTAGCGGCCCCATCGACGCGCCGATCACGGCGATCAGCAAGCCAATCAGCAACGGCGCCAGCGGCCCGCGCGGAATTCCGTTGCCGTCGTCGGTCAGGGCCATGATCATCGCCATCAGGATTGCCGTGATGGTGGTCTCAACGGCAAACGCTTGTATAAAAGTGATATGTGGATGCGGGTACGTGGAAAAGACCCCGGCCAGGTTAAGGCTGGCGGCAGTGCCGCGCACGATATGCTGACTCTGTTCAAGATCGAGAAACAGCTGGCGATAGAGCCCATACACCAGCGCGGCGGCGCAGAAGGCCCCGGCCGTCTGGGCAACAATAAACGGCAGCACCTTGCGGCGTTCAAAACAGGCGAACAGCCACAGGGCAATGGTCACCGCCGGATTAAGGTGCGCGCCGGAGACACCGGCCGTCAGGTAGATGGCCATGGCGACGCCAAGGCCCCAGATAATACTGATCTCCCACTGACCAAAGCTGGCCCCGGCGACCCGCAGCGCAGCGACGCAGCCCGCGCCGAAGAAAATGAGCAATCCGGTGCCAAGAAACTCGGCCACGCACTGCCCGGTTAAGGTAGAAGTCTGGTTCATTATCGGCATCCTGAAATAGCACGTTAAAGAGAGAGGCTGGCGCGAGCGCCCGTTTAATTCGCCTGACCGGCCAGTAGCAGCCCGGTGGCGACCGCATTGCGCGGCCCTTCTGTTCCCCGAATATTGCCCTGCCCGGCGACTACGCCATAGTGCGACAAGGCTTCCGTGATAAGCTGCGGGATCTCAAAGTCCAGCGATGAGCCGCCCACCAGCACCACAAAGGCGATATCGCGAATGGAACCGCCGGGTGAGACCTGGCGCAGCGCGCGCAGGCAGTTGGTGACAAACACTTTCTCTTTCGCCTGCCGGCGCACGAGACGAATTTTTTCCAGCGGGCTGGCGTTATCGATCGGCACCAGTTCGCCCTCCTTGATGTACACCACTTTGGCGAACACCGCCGGGCTGAGGGCTTCCCGAAAGAACTCCACCGCGCCATTCTCGTGACGAATACTGAACAGGCTTTCCACTTTGGCCAGCGGGTATTTTTTTATCGCTTCCGCCAGCGAAAGATCCTCGAGGCCCAGCTCGGTTTTAATCAACAGGCTGACCATATTCCCCGCCCCGGCGAGATGGACCGCCGTTATCTGCCCCTCCGCGTTGACGATCGCCGCATCCGTCGAGCCGGCGCCGAGATCGAGGATCGCCAGCGGCGCCGCACAGCCGGGAGTGGTTAACGCCCCGGCGATGGCCATGTTGGCCTCCACGCCGCCCACCACCACCTCGGTCTGCAGTCGGGCGCTCAGTTCGCGGGCGATAACCTGCATTTGCAGACGGTCCGCTTTCACCATCGCCGCCATCCCGACGGCATTTTCCATGGCGCACTCGCCGGCCATCCCGCCCTGCACCTTGCGCGGAATAAACGTATCCACCGCCAGCAGATCCTGGATGTATATCGCGCTCATCTCATGGCCGGTCAGGGACGCCATTACCTTGCGCACCCGCTCAAGCATGCCGCCGGCGTGAGTGCCCGGTTCGCCGCGGATGTCGCGTACCGGAGCACAGGCGCTCATCGCCTGCATGATGGCTTCCGCGCCCTCGGCGACATCGGCCTCTCCGCGGCGCTTTTCGCCGCTAATGTAGAGGTTGCCCGCCGGGATCACCCGCGACTGCACGTCCCCCTGCGGGGTCTTGAGCACCACCGCTGAACGGTTGCCAATCAGGGCGCGGGCGATGGGGACGATGGCCTGGGTCTCTTCCGGGCTTAGCCCGAAGAAGGTGGCGATCCCGTAGGGATTCGACAGGATCCGCACCACCTGGCCCGGCGCGGCCACTTCCACCGCCGCCATCACCCCCTCGGGGACCTGCTCCAGGAGCGTCACTTCATCTACCACCGGCAGGGTTTTACGCAGGCGGTTGTTCACCAGCACGCCGTCGTCCTTTTTGAGGATCGCCGCCACCACGTTGATCCCCCGGTCGAGCGCCTCATTGAGCCACCACACGGCGTCAAGGAAATCGACGGCGTCGTCAATCAGTACGATCCACCCCTCGGCATACTGCGCCGCCGGCAGCGTCGCCAGCCGCCCGAGGGCGATAGTCGTCCCCACGCCAACGCCCACCCCGCCCGGCGTCTGCGGGTTATGACCGATCATGGTCGATTCGGTGATAATGGTCTCGGTGATGGTCTCCATCGCCACATCGCCAATCACCGGCGCGGCTTCGTTAAGATAGATGCGAGAGACATCGCTCATCGACCACGGTGTTTTCGCCAGGGCCTGCTCCAGCGCGGCGAGGGTCCCGGCGATATTGTCCCGCGTCCCTTTCATGCCCGTCGTCGCGACGATCCCGCTGGCAACAAACGCCCTCGCCTGCGGGTCGTCGGACGCCAGCGCCACCTCGGTGGTGGCGTTGCCGATATCAATCCCGGCTATTAACGGCATGCTGACCTCCGCTTAGCTTCCTTTACGCAGCTTATGCCGCTGCTGATACACTTCCGCCGACTCCCGGACAAAGGCGGCATTCACTGTCGCATGCCAGGTGTGCTCCAGCTCGTCGGCGATCGCCAGCAGCTCCGCCTGCGAGGAGCGGAACGGGCGCAGCGCGTTATAGATAGCCAGAATGCGCTCGTCAGGAATGGCGATAAGCTCCGCCGCGCGGCGGAAATTGCGCGCCACCGCATGGCGCTGCATCTGCTCAGCAATCTGCGCCTGGTACTCAAGGGTCTGGCGGGAGATCCGCACATCCTGCGGGCCCACCTCGCCAGAGAGCACCTTCTCGAGGGTAATATCGGTCAATGGTTTGCCGGTAGGCGTCAGGATATGCTCCGGGCAGCGGGTGGCTAACGGATAATCCTGCACGCGCATGGTTTTCTCGCTCATGGTCACTCCCTTACTAAGTCGACGTGCAGGGTGACGGGCTCGGCGTCCTGCACCACATGTTTGGTCTCTTTGATATGAAATAGCGCGGCTTTGGCCATAAATTTCGGCCGCACCATCTGATCGTTCACCACCGGCACCGGCGAAGGTGACTCTTTGCGCGCATAGCGCGCGGCGTTTTTGCCAATCTGCCGGTAGGTTTCCAGCGTCAGCAGCGGCGCCTGGGAGAACAGCTCCAGGTTGCTGAGCGGCAGCAGATCGCGCTGATGGATGACCGTGGTCCCCTTCGACTGGATACCGATGCCGATCCCCGAGCCGCTCAGGTTGGCAGCATCCCAGGCCATAAAGGAGACGTCGGACGTGCGCAGAATGCGCACCACCCGGGCGTGAAGCCCCTCTTCTTCCACCCCGGCAATCAGCTCTTTGAGGATCGCGCCATGGGGCATATCGATCAGAGTGTGATGCTGGTGTTTATCGAAGGCAGGGCCGACGCCGATCACCACTTCATCGGCGCGTTCATCGGCAGAAGCTACCCCGCCCTCGCGGGTTTTCAGGGTAAAAGAGGGCTGAATTTGGGTTGTCTGTTGCACAGGAATACCGCCTTATTCAATGGTGTCGGGCTGAACCACGCCCGGAATATTTTTGATCTCCGCCCAGCGTTCGGCAGAGATGCGATAGCCGGTGCCCGGCCCCTGATAGTCATTGATGTCGTTGACCGCACTCACCACCTCGAACTGCCGATCGAGAATGGCCGAGGTCTGCAGGTAATCGCCGGTGACCCGCTGGCGCAGCATATTGAGAATATTGCTGGCGATATCCTCAAAGCCGCTGCGGCTCAGCGCGCCGACAATATCGAGGCCGGTGATGTTGCGCTTCATCATCTCTTCCACCGCACTCAGATCCTCCACCACGTTACGCGGCGGCATCTCGTTGCTACCGTGCGCGTAGGTGGCGGCCTCCACCTCCTCGTCGGCGATTGGCGGCAGCCCCAGCTCGCGGAAAACCGCCTGGATCGCCCGCGCCGCTTTCTGGCGAATGGCAATGGTTTCCGCCTCGGTCACCGGACGCAGGCCGCCGTCAACCATCAGGTCACGCTGCAGGATGTTGTAATCATCAAAATCTTCCGCATCGAAGTTCGAGCCGGCGAACATGTTGTCGTAGTTCGGCACCGCGCTGTAGCCGGAGAAAATAAAGTCGGTGCCCGGCAGCATCTGCATCAGGGTGCGCGCGGTGCGGCGAATATCCGAGTGGGAGAAAGTCTGGTCGTTAGCGGACGCCACTTCGAGGTCGAGCATAGAGGCGATCAGGTTTTCCGCCAGCACCGCCCGAATGCCCGACGGCACAGCGCCGGTCATGCCGATACAGCTCACCGCGCCGTTTTGCAGCCCCTGAACCCCGGCGCCTTTGGTAATGAAGATGCAGCGCGATTCGAGGTAGAGCATCGACTTGCTCTCCGAATAGCCCATCAGCGCTTCGGATCCGGTGCCGGAGGTGTAGCGCATTTTCAACCCGCGGGAGGCGTAGGCCGAGGCGAGGAACGCCTTTGACCACGGAGTATCATCGCCGTCGGTAAATACCGCTTCAGTGCCGTAGACCGACACCGTCTCGGCGTAGCTGGTTAAGCCACGCATGCCCAGCTCCAGCTCGGTGGCCTCTTCCACCGAGCACTGCGTCAACACGCCGGGACGGCCGCACTGCGAACCGACCAACAGCGCCAGGGCGTTAAACGGCGCATAGCGCGCGATACCGACCGTGGTCTCCTGTTCTGAGAAGCCGCGGATCCCGGCCTCGGCGGCGTCAGCGGCAATCTGCACCGGATTATCTTTGAGATTGGTGACGTGGCACTGGTTGGAGGGGGTCCGGCGGGCACGCATCTTCTGCAGCGCCATCATCATCTCCACCACGTTCATCTGCGCCATCACCTCGACCGCTTTGGCCGGCGTGATGGCGGTAGTGATGGCAATGATCTCCTCCCGGCTGACGTGAATATCCACCAGCATGCGGGCTATTTCCACCGCCTCCAGGCGCATTGCCTGCTCTGTGCGCTCAACGTTGATCGCGTAATCGGCGATAAATCGGTCGATCATGTCAAACTGGTCCCGGCGTTTGCCGTCCAGTTCGACGATCAGACCGTTGTCCACTTTTACTGAAGAGACCGGGTCAAAGGGGCTGTCCATGGCGATCAGCCCCTCTTCAGGCCACTCGCCAATCAGCCCGTCCTGATTGACGGGGCGCTGGGCCAGTACTGCAAATCGTTTTGATCTTTTCATTGTTCATCGGCTCAAAAGGTGAAATCCGCAGACGGTAGCGAATACGCCGGGCCAGCGTCGTTGCCGCCCGGCCATTACTGGCAATAGCGGAACTTTAAATGAGCCAGTGGTGAAAAAAATAAATTTAATTTCGTTTCAATTTGGCACACGAAATCTACCGACAGTTTCACTATGAAACTTTACTCCGGCGGCAAAAATAAAAAATGTGATCGCCCGCAATGATATAAATCAATTAATAAAAAACGCCCTTAATTACGTTTTGCCGACGCTATTTTAACCCTATTGACTAAATCATGGCGGGCGACAAAATAACGCTGACAAAAATAAAGCAAGCCAACCGAATGGTAATAGTTTTTTACTATCGCCCCCTACTGACTATTCGCGCCAGCGTTATCCTGGTGCGGGAGAGAATGATGAACAAGAGCCAACAAGTTCAGACAATCACCCTGGCCGCCGCCCAGCAAATGGCGGCGGCGGTGGAAAAAAAAGCCACTGAGATCAACGTGGCGGTGGTGTTTTCCGTGGTTGACCGCGGAGGCAACACGCTGCTTATCCAGCGGATGGACGAGGCCTTCGTCTCCAGCTGCGATATTTCCCTGAATAAAGCCTGGAGCGCCTGCAGCCTGAAGCAAGGTACCCATGAAATTACGCCAGCGGTCCAGCCAGGACAATCTCTGTACGGTCTGCAGCTTACCAACCAACAGCGAATTATTATTTTTGGCGGCGGCCTGCCAGTTATTTTTAATGAGCAGGTAATTGGCGCCGTCGGCGTTAGCGGCGGTACGGTCGAGCAGGATCAATTATTAGCACAGTGCGCCCTGGATTGTTTTTCCGCATTATAACCTGAAGCGAGAAGGTATATTATGAGCTATCGTATGTTTGATTATCTGGTGCCAAACGTTAACTTTTTTGGCCCCAACGCCATTTCCGTAGTCGGCGAACGCTGCCAGCTGCTGGGGGGGAAAAAAGCCCTGCTGGTCACCGACAAAGGCCTGCGGGCAATTAAAGATGGCGCGGTGGACAAAACCCTGCATTATCTGCGGGAGGCCGGGATCGAGGTGGCGATCTTTGACGGCGTCGAGCCGAACCCGAAAGACACCAACGTGCGCGACGGCCTCGCCGTGTTTCGCCGCGAACAGTGCGACATCATCGTCACCGTGGGCGGCGGCAGCCCGCACGATTGCGGCAAAGGCATCGGCATCGCCGCCACCCATGAGGGCGATCTGTACCAGTATGCCGGAATCGAGACCCTGACCAACCCGCTGCCGCCTATCGTCGCGGTCAATACCACCGCCGGCACCGCCAGCGAGGTCACCCGCCACTGCGTCCTGACCAACACCGAAACCAAAGTGAAGTTTGTGATCGTCAGCTGGCGCAACCTGCCGTCGGTCTCTATCAACGATCCGCTGCTGATGATCGGTAAACCGGCCGCCCTGACCGCGGCGACCGGGATGGATGCCCTGACCCACGCCGTAGAGGCCTATATCTCCAAAGACGCTAACCCGGTGACGGACGCCGCCGCCATGCAGGCGATCCGCCTCATCGCCCGCAACCTGCGCCAGGCCGTGGCCCTCGGCAGCAATCTGCAGGCGCGGGAAAACATGGCCTATGCCTCTCTGCTGGCCGGGATGGCTTTCAATAACGCCAACCTCGGCTACGTGCACGCCATGGCGCACCAGCTGGGCGGCCTGTACGACATGCCGCACGGCGTGGCCAACGCTGTCCTGCTGCCGCATGTGGCCCGCTACAACCTGATCGCCAACCCGGAGAAATTCGCCGAGATTGCTGAACTGATGGGCGAAAATATCACCGGACTGTCCACTCTCGACGCGGCGGAAAAAGCCATCGCCGCTATCACGCGTCTGTCGATGGATATCGGTATTCCGCAGCATCTGCGCGATCTGGGAGTAAAAGAGGCCGACTTCCCCTACATGGCTGAGATGGCTCTGAAAGACGGCAATGCGTTCTCGAACCCGCGTAAAGGCAACGAGCAGGAGATTGCCGCGATTTTCCGCCAGGCATTCTGAGTGTTAACGAGGGGACCGTCATGTCGCTTTCACCGCCAGGCGTACGCCTGTTTTACGATCCGCGCGGGCACCATGCCGGCGCCATCAATGAGCTGTGCTGGGGGCTGGAGGAGCAGGGGGTCCCCTGCCAGACCATAACCTATGACGGAGGCGGTGACGCCGCTGCGCTGGGCGCCCTGGCGGCCAGAAGCTCGCCCCTGCGGGTGGGTATAGGGCTCAGCGCGTCCGGCGAGATAGCCCTCACTCATGCCCAGCTGCCGGCGGACGCGCCGCTGGCTACCGGACACGTCACCGATAGCGACGATCATCTGCGTACGCTCGGCGCCAACGCCGGGCAGCTGGTTAAAGTCCTGCCGTTAAGTGAGAGAAACTGAATGTATCGTATCTATACCCGCACCGGGGATAAAGGCACCACCGCCCTGTACGGCGGCAGCCGCATCGAGAAAGACCATATTCGCGTCGAGGCCTACGGCACCGTCGATGAACTGATATCCCAACTGGGCGTCTGCTACGCCACGACCCGCGACGCCGGGCTCCGGGAAAGCCTGCACCATATTCAGCAGACGCTGTTCGTGCTGGGGGCTGAACTGGCCAGCGATGCGCGGGGCCTGACCCGCCTGAGCCAGACGGTCGGCGAAGAGGAGATCACCGCCCTGGAGCGGCTTATCGACCGCAATATGGCCGAGAGCGGCCCGTTAAAACAGTTCGTGATCCCGGGGAGGAATCTCGCCTCTGCCCAGCTGCACGTGGCGCGCACCCAGTCCCGTCGGCTCGAACGCCTGCTGACGGCCATGGACCGCGCGCATCCGCTGCGCGACGCGCTCAAACGCTACAGCAATCGCCTGTCGGATGCCCTGTTCTCCATGGCGCGTATCGAGGAGACTAGGCCTGATGCTTGCGCTTGAATTGGCTGGCGTCAATATCGTACTGCTTCATTTTGCGCCACAGGGTGGTGCGGCCGATATTGAGCAGCTGCGACATCTCCTGCACCCGCCCGCTGGTCACCCGGGCGGCGTGAATAATAGCTTCCTTTTCGATGGCGCTAAAGGTCAGGCTGGCCGGCAGCAGCGATGACGCGCTATCCCCGCCCGGCCGCTCGGAAAAGAGATATTCCGGCAGATTACTCAGGCGAATGTGGCCGTTGTCGCTGCTGATGGCGATATTCTCAATGACGCTGTTGAGCTCAAAATCATTCCCCGGCCATGAGTAGGCCACCAGCTGCGCCAGCGCGTCATCGTCCACTTTCAGTCGCGAAGAGAAACGCTTCTCCAGGCTCTTCAACCGGTTATGCACCAGCGACGGAATACTGTTGCGTCGGGCGCGCAGCGGCGGGATGACGATCTCAAAGGAGTGCAGCGCATAGTACAGCTGGCGGCTAAAGCGGTTCTGTTCCACCAGATTGGCCAGATCGACGGTGGTGGTGGCAATCACCTTCACATCCACCGGGATCAGGCGCCGGGCGTCGAGGCGGGTGAGCACGCCCTGCTTAATCACCTGCAGCAGGGCCGACTGCAGCTCCGGCGCCAGATACTCGATCTTTTCCAGAAACAGGGTGCCGCCGTTGGCGAGCTCAAGGCGGCTCAGGCGACCATTTTCATCGTCGGTAGGGGCGCTGCCCATAAAGTCCTGGCCCAGCACGCTGTCGGCATATAGCTGGCAGTTGACGGCGATGTAGGGGCCGCCCGCCCGTTCGCTTTCATTGTGGATAGCCTGGCTCAGCAGCTCTTTCCCAACCCCCTCTTCGCCGCACAGCAGCACCGGGAAGCCACCGCGCGCCGCCTGGCGGCCAAAGTGGATCAGGCGTCGGGTTTCCGGATCGTCGGCAGACATCTGCTCAAAGGTGTGGCTCACTTTACCGAGCTGGCTGGTCATCAGCTGCCGCATCTGCTCCACCGGGTGCAGCAGCAGAATAAAACTGTTGCCTTGCGCCTCGACAATCGGTTTTAAGGTGATCACCGCATCGACAAACTGATGCTGACTTTCAAAGGTGACTTCGACGTGATTCAGGCCACGGGCGTGTTTGATGGCGCGGCGCAGCAGCGCCGGGAGGGTCACCAGATCGGCGATATTTTTCCCCTGGCTGGCCTGAGCATCAAGATGCAGCAGTCTCGCCGCCTGAACATTGAGAAACTGCAGCACGCCCTGTTCGTTCCACGCCATCACCCCATCGTCCATGCTCTCCAGCAGGCCGTACATCTGATTGAGGTGACGGTTGGATTCCGCCAGCAGGCTGTCGGTAAGCAGGGAGTTACCCACCTCGCGGGCGATGGCCAGCGTCAGGGAGAGGTCGGCGCTGGACTGGTGCTCGACCAGACAGCAAAGCGAGATAGAGCCGAACAGCCGCCCGTGGTTATCAAACACCGGCGTCGAGCAAAAACTCCATGGCTGTAGCGCCTGCTTAAAATGCCGATCGCCGGCGGTGTTGATCGGCTGGCCCTGCATCGCGGCCAGCGACAGCGCGCAGGTGCCGATAATGCTCTCCGCACAATAGCTGCCGTCGCGAAATCCCAGGGCAGCCAGCTGGGCCAGGGTTTGCGGCTCGCCGCAACGGCTCAGGATGCAGGCAGACTCATCAAGAATAAACAGCGCGCAGGGGCGGCCGTCCATAAACTCCCAGGCGTCTTCCAGCGCCGCCTGGCCGATGGTCAGCAGCGCGGTTTTACGCCGACAGATGGAGTCGAAGGTCAGGCCCTGGGCCTGGTGCGGCGTTTGCCAGGTTTCGCGCTGCATAAACTTGCTGCAGCGGTGCCATGACTGGGCGATGACGGAAGAGACCACCTTCCCGGTTTCCTGAGTCTGAACAGTCATATCCTTTTCCGCGTTGTACCATAGAGAACCCCTCCGGCAGCGACTGCCGGAGGGGAGAAAGAAAAACCGCTGACCTGGGCCAGCGGTTTAGCCACCGCGAATTAACGCGCCAGCCACTGCTGGCCTAACAGATCGGCGGTGAGGATAGCGGCATGGACGCTCTCCGGGGTCACCGCAAACGGCATATTATGGATGGTTTCCCCTTCCGCGCAGGTGGCTTTCGCCACCGCGGCGATTTTCTCGTCGATCCCCTCTTTGACGCCCATCTGCGCGAGCGTCACCGGCAGGCCGACGCGCTGGCAGAAGCCCAGCACCGTTTCAATCTCGTCCATCGGGCTGTTCTGTAGCACCAGCTGCGCCAGGGTACCGAAGGCCACTTTCTCACCGTGATACAGATGGTGGCACTCTTCAAGGATGGTGAAACCGTTGTGAATCGCGTGCGCGCCGGCCAGGCCGCTGCTCTCAAAACCGATACCGCTCAGATAGGTGTTGGCTTCGACAATACGCTCCAGCGCATCGGTCACCACTCCAGCCTGAGCCGCCAGGCGTGCTTTTTCGCCTTCAGCCAGCAGCGTATCATAGCACAGGCGCGCCAGGCTCAAGGCCGCCGCCGTGGACTGCCCGCCCGCCATGCTGGTGGCTCGCGCATCGAAGCAGGCCTTGGCTTCAAACCAGGTGGAGAGCGCATCGCCCATCCCGGCCACCAGCAAGCGTACCGGCGCTTTGGCGATAATCGCCGTGTCCATCACCACCATATCCGGGTTTTTCGGGTAGATCAGATACTCTTCAAACTCGCCCGCCTCGGTGTAGATAACCGACAGCGCGCTGGTCGGCGCATCGGTTGAGGCAATTGTCGGGATCACCACCACCGGCAGCTTCTGATAATAGCCGATCGCCTTCGCGGTATCGAGGGTTTTCCCGCCGCCGATACCCACCACGCCGCGGCAGCCGTGCTGCTTAAGAATGGCGATCAGGCGGTTGATTTCCGCATGGCTGCACTCGCCGTTAAACCGTTCCGCATGGCAGCTAATATTGTGGCTATGCAGGCCGTTCAATACTTTGTCGCCCGCCAACTTCATCACGAAGTCATCGGCGATAACAAAAAAGCTGTCGGCCAGGTTTTTAGCGTATTCGCCAAACAGCATGGCGGCATCAGGTCCCTGGAGATATTTGGCTGGAGATTGAATAACTTTTAGCATTTCTTTCACCCTCAAATAAGTGCGTATGTTGACACGTGAGCCCAGGCCGTCATGCCGCGGCGCCTGATATCAATGGCGCTTACAGCCACGCTGCCGGAGCGATGCATCCACTGTAGGGCGAGCCGCGGCGAAAAAAATTTTTCCCTTTTTGTTCTGTTCTGAAACAGATAAAAAAATAATGCGTTTCACATTGAAACAATGTGACTGAGAAAGCGATGGGATTGCGATCGCGATCGGATCATTTTGGCAAAAAAGCCGCTATCGTCTCCCCTCTTTAACGCAGAAAATTGCCTCAATGCGGCACAATGGCGAAAAAAATCATCCTTGCCCCATTTCTGATAGCAGAAAAAAACGGACAAATTATTAGCGCTGGCTCGCATTTCTCCTGTTTATCGGCAATTAATGTTCCATAAAGGAACAAAAATTCTTTTCTACGTTCCGTTATGGAATCAATTTTGACGGCATTTTATTTTGCGCCCGCTCAGCCAGAATCACTACATCGCCGGGCTACCCTTATAGACAGGCGACCTCCCCCTACCCTACGGAGCATAAACAATGAAAAAACTGATTAACCGTGTGGAAGATGTACTGAGTGAACAGCTTATCGGCCTGGCGAAGGCGCATCCTGAACTGACGCTGCACCAGGACCCGGTCTATGTCACCCGCGCTGATGCACCGGTCGCCGGCAAAGTGGCGCTGCTCTCCGGCGGCGGCAGCGGACACGAACCGATGCACTGCGGCTACATCGGCCAGGGCATGCTCTCCGGCGCCTGTCCGGGGGAAATTTTCACCTCGCCGACGCCGGACAAAATGTTCGAATGCGCGATGCAGATTGACGGCGGCGAAGGCGTCCTGCTGATTATCAAAAACTATACCGGCGACATCCTGAATTTTGAGACCGCCACCGAGCTGCTGCACGAAAGTGGCGTTAAGGTTACCACCGTCGTGGTGGATGACGACGTGGCGGTAAAAGACAGCCTCTATACCGCCGGACGCCGCGGCGTCGCCAATACCGTGCTGATTGAAAAACTGGTCGGCGCCGCCGCCGAACGCGGCGACTCGCTGGAAGCCTGCGCTGAACTGGGCCGCCGTTTAAATAACCTTGGTCACTCGATTGGCATCGCGCTGGGCGCCTGCACCGTACCGGCCGCCGGACAGCCCTCCTTTACCCTGAAAGATGATGAGATGGAGTTCGGCGTCGGCATCCATGGCGAGCCGGGTATCGACCGCCGCCGCTTCAGCTCGCTCGACCAAACCGTCGATGAGATGTTCGATACCCTGCTGGAAAACGGCGCATACAGCCGCACGCTGCGCCAGTGGGATAACGTCAAGGGAGCGTGGCAGGAAGTGAAACAGAGCAAAACCGCGCTGCAAAACGGCGATCGGGTTATCGCGCTGGTCAATAACCTCGGCGCCACCCCGCTTTCCGAACTGTACGGCGTTTACAACCGCCTTGCCCAGCGCTGCGAAGCGTCCGGCATTGTGATTGAACGCAACCTCATCGGCAGCTACTGCACCTCGCTGGATATGGCGGGTTTCTCCATCACCCTGCTGAAAGCGGATGATGACACGCTGGCGTTATGGGACGCCCCGGTCCATACCCCAGCGCTGAACTGGGGAAAATAAGGAGCACGACATGTCACTGAACAGAACGCAAATCGTCGACTGGCTGTACCGCTGTGGCGACATTTTCACCAAACAGAGCGATTTTCTCACCGGCCTTGATAAAGAGATCGGCGACGCCGACCACGGCCTCAATATGCATCGCGGCTTCAGCAAAGTGGTCGAAAAGCTGCCGTCGATCGCCGATAAAGACATCGGTTTTATTCTCAAGAATACCGGGATGGCGCTGCTTTCCAACGTCGGCGGCGCCAGCGGCCCGCTGTTCGGCACCTTCTTTATCCGCGCCGCCCAGGTCACCCAGGCGCATCAGAGCCTGACCCTCGACGAGCTTTATCAGATGATCCGCGAAGGCGCGGACGGCGTCGTCAACCGTGGTAAAGCGGAGCCGGGCGATAAGACGATGTGCGACGTCTGGCTGCCGGTGGTGGAATCCCTGCGTCATTCCAGCGAGCAACATCTGTCTATCCCTGCCGCGCTGGATGCCGCCTGCGAAGTGGCCGAGCGCGCCGCCCACGCCACCATCACCATGCAGGCGCGTAAAGGCCGCGCCAGCTATCTCGGCGAGCGCAGCATCGGGCATCAGGATCCCGGCGCGACCTCGGTGCTGTTTATGGTTCAGATGCTGGCTGCCGCCGCCAAAGAGTAAGGAAATCGCGATGGTAAACCTGGTTATTGTTTCTCATAGCGCCCGGCTGGGCGAAGGTGTCGGAGAACTGGCCCGGCAGATGTTAATGAACGATGGCTGTAAGCTGGCGATCGCCGCCGGGATCGACGATCCCGACAGCCCGATCGGCACCGATCCGATTAAAGTCATGGAGGCGATCGAATCCGTCGCCGATACCGACCATGTTCTGGTGATGATGGATATCGGCAGCGCCCTGCTCAGCGCCGAAACCGCCCTCGATCTGCTCGATCCGGCGATGGCGGCAAAGGTGCGGCTGTGCGCCGCGCCGCTGGTCGAAGGGACGCTGGCGGCCACCGTCAGCGCCGCCTCCGGCGCCGGGATCGACAAAGTTATCGCCGATGCCATGAACGCCCTGGAAGCCAAGCGGGTTCAGCTGGGTTTACCTTCGCACACGCCTGACGCCGCCGCCCCAACGCTTGCTGACGACGGCGATGCTAAATCGGTTTCAGTCATTATTAACAATCACAACGGCCTGCACGTGCGTCCGGCATCAAAGCTGGTCGCCGCGCTGGCGGGTTTTAACGCCGACCTGGTGCTGGAGAAAAACGGCAAATGCGTCACCCCGGACAGTCTGAATCAAATCGCTCTGCTACAGGTGCGCCGCCACGATAAGCTGCGCCTGCTGGCCCGCGGTCCGGACGCCGATGCGGCGCTGGCGGCGTTTCAGGCGCTGGCCGCCGATAACTTCGGCGAGTCGCCGGAGGCGCAGCCGACAGCGGAACCCGCCATACCTGCGCGTGTTGAAGGCGCCGCGATGCTTTATCCGCAGGCGCCGATCCAACCGGCGCTCCCCGCCGCCGCCGACATCGCCCGCGAGCAGCAGCGCCTGCGCCAGGCGATCGACCAGACGCTGGCCGATCTCAATGCGCTCACCGAGCTGGCGGAACACAAATTTAACGCCGATATCGCGGCGATCTTCGCCGGTCATCACACCTTGCTCGACGATGAAGATCTGTTTGATGCCGCCAACGATCGCCTGCTCACCGAACAGTGCTCGGCGGAATGGGCGTGGCATCAAGTGCTGATGGAGCTCAGCCAGCAGTATCGTCAGCTGGATGACGCCTATCTGCAGGCCCGTTATATCGATGTCGACGATATTCTGCAGCGCACGCTGCGCCATCTGCAGGGTATTAAGGAGACGCTGCCATTCGCCAGTGAGCCGACGATTATTATCGCCGACAATATTTATCCCTCGACTGTACTCCAACTGGATGCCAGCAAGGTCACCGGCCTGTGCCTGCGCGACGGCAGCGAACAGGCCCACGGCGCGATTATCGCCCGCGCGGCGGGGATCGCCTGGCTATGCCAGCAGGGCGAAGCGCTGAATGATATTCAGCCTGGCGAAGCCATCACGCTCGATATGCGTCTGCAACGTCTTATTCGTCGCTAAATCCACTTTGACCGTTACCACTCCGGGGGCCCGCCTCCGGAGGGTGAGTTTTCGCTTACTGATCAGGAACCACTATGTCTCAATTCTTTTTTAACCAGCGCGCCAGCCTCGTTAACGACGTGATCGAGGGAACCATTATTGCCAGCCCGTGGAACAACCTCGCCCGCCTGGAGAGCGACCCGGCGATCCGTGTAGTGGTACGCCGCGATCTGAATAAAAACAACGTGGCGGTGATTTCCGGCGGCGGTTCAGGACACGAACCGGCGCACGTCGGCTTTATTGGTAAAGGCATGCTGACCGCCGCGGTCTGCGGCGATCTGTTCGCCTCGCCGAGCGTCGATGCGGTACTCACCGCGATTCAGGCGGTGACCGGCGAGGCGGGCTGTCTGCTGATCGTTAAAAACTACACCGGCGATCGGCTTAACTTCGGCCTCGCGGCGGAGAAAGCGCGCCGTCTTGGCTATAACGTAGAGATGCTGATCGTCGGCGACGATATTTCGCTGCCGGATAACAAACAGCCGCGCGGTATCGCCGGGACTATTCTTGTGCATAAGGTGGCGGGCTATTTCGCCGAGCGCGGCTTCAACCTCGCCACCGTCCTGCGTGAAGCGCAATACGCCGCCAACCATACCGCCAGCATCGGGGTGGCGCTGGCCAGCTGTCACCTGCCGCAGGAAGCGGAAAGCGCGCCGCGCCATCAGCCCGGCCACGCCGAGCTGGGGATGGGCATCCACGGCGAACCGGGAGCCTCGACGATCGCGACCCATAACAGCGCGGAAATCATGCAGATTATGGTAGAGAAGCTGACCGCCGCCCTACCTGAAACCGGCCGCCTGGCGGTGATGCTCAATAATCTCGGCGGCGTGTCGGTGGCCGAGATGGCGATTCTGACCCGCGAGCTGGCCAACACCCCACTCCATGCGCGCGTTGACTGGTTGATTGGCCCGGCTTCGCTGGTAACGGCGCTGGATATGAAAGGCTTCTCGCTGACCACTATCGTGCTGGAAGAGAGCATTGAAAAGGCGCTGCTGTCGGATGTCGAAACCGCCAGTTGGCAGAAGCCGGTGCAGCCGCGGGCTGTTAATATCATGCCGTCCGCGCTCGCCAGCGCACGCGTCGCCTTTACGCCATCGGCCAACCCGCAGGTGGGCGATTACGTGGCGCAGGTGACCAGCACCCTCTCCGGCCTCGAAACCCATCTCAACGCGCTTGACGCCAAAGTGGGCGACGGCGATACCGGCTCCACTTTCGCCGCTGGCGCGCGTGAGATTGCCGCTCTATTGCAACGCCAGCAACTGCCGCTCAATGATTTACCCACGCTGTTCGCGCTAATTGGCGAACGCCTGACGGTGGTGATGGGCGGCTCCAGCGGCGTATTGATGTCGATTTTCTTCACCGCCGCCGGGCAGAAGCTGGAGCAAGGCGCCAGCATGGCGGAAGCGCTGAACGCCGGTCTGGGGCAGATGAAATTTTACGGCGGCGCCGATGAGGGCGACCGGACGATGATTGACGCTCTACAGCCGGCGCTGGCGGCGCTGCTGGCCGAACCGGATAATCTGCAGGCCGCTTTCGCCGCGGCGCAGGCCGGCGCGGATCGCACCTGCCAGTCGAGCAAAGCCGGCGCCGGACGCGCCTCCTATCTCAATAGCGAGAGCCTGCTCGGCAATATGGACCCCGGCGCCCACGCGGTGGCGATGGTGTTTAAGGCGCTGGCGGAACGCTAAGCCTCACCCGGTGGCGCTGCGCTTACCGGGGCGACATAACACCATTGAAAGGTAGCCCGGAGAAGGCGCAACGCGCCGCCATCCGGGTTTACCACACTGCCGATTATTTGCTATGCCAGTACGCCTGCGAACGCACCAGTTGCTGATCGATACTCGGCTCCTCAAAGCGCGCCAGCAGCGATTTCACCACGCCGCCTTCTCCGGTCAGCCAGATAAAATAATCTTCTGACGGCACCTTGACCTGAGCCAGCCGCTCGGCGACGAACGCCGGGTTGTGGCCTACCACCCATTCGATATTAAAGCCGTCGAGATCCGCCAGATAATCTTTATACGAAGCATCCGCGACGGTGACGATGGCCGTCACCTGCGGCGTCACCGGCAGCTGACGTAATCCCAGCAGGCGACGGCGCAGCGCCGGCATGCCCGACTCGTCACAGACATAAAGCTGCCAGGCGTAATCTTCCGGCACCACCAGCGAGCCGCGCGGCCCGCCGATCACCAGCTTATCGCCGATGTTGGCTTCCAGCGCCCAGCGGCTGGCAATACCGCCATCGTGGATATAAAAATCGTAAGCCAGCTCGTGGCGTTCGGCATCGTACAGCGGCGTGTAGTCGCGGGTCGCCGGGCGCACGCCCTCGCCCCAGTTAATGCCTTCGTCGGTCACTTCCGGCGGCGTAAATACGCTGCCCGCCTGCGGGAAAAACAGTTTGGTGTGGTCGTCAAAACCTTGTGAAACAAAGCCATCCAGCGCCTCGCCCCCCAGCACGATCCGCTGGAACGCCTGGCCGATACGCTCAACGCGCAGCACGGTTAATTCGCGAAAACGTAGTTCGTTACGCACGCGCTGTGGGTAGCGTGAGGTGTTTTTTGTCATTTTTTCGCCTTCGTGAAGATAATACGATATATCTAAATTTATTTTTAAATGATAATGATTGCTAATCAAAAAGATTGCAAGCACTTTTTTGATATAGTCAGCTTGAGATTAAACAGCTATCAGCAATCCATAAAAACCATTAATAATCATCAAATTAAACAAAAATTATTTTATAGACTTGCAAGTCGATAAACTTTAGATATAAATTAGATATATCTAAATAACATCAGGAGACGATGATGCAAAACCATCATGAAGGTTGCTGTAAACATACAGAGCACCAACACGAAGGCTGCTGCAAGGGTGAAGGACATCACCACGAAAGCCGCCACAGTGAGCACCATGCAGGCTGCTGCAAAAGTGAAGAGCATCGCCACGCAGGCTGTCACCAGGAACATCACCACGAACAGGGTGCGGACGCCGCCACGGTCGCGGCGGAGGTGGTGGTCGTCGCCAGTGCATCTCCGTCACTAACAACGAAGTCGCTGCCGACGAACAGAAAAAATTGCGCGAACAGGGCTTAAGGCCTGGAGATCCTGATTGGGAAAAGTGGGGGATCTGTGATTATATCACCAAACCACGTGTACAAGCTGCTATCACAGGCAAAACGCCGAATGAACAACCGATTAAGGGCAATTATAGGTTTACAGACGAGTTCCCAATGTCTGACGGTTTTGAGGAAAATGCCGAGTTTTTCACTCTGACCTACGAAGCTGAGAAGTCGGTTAGCCACAACTTGGCCTTTGTTCGCATTGCGCCGTTGCTATGGCTACGCGCGGGTGCGCGCGGCGAACGTATTGAAAAAATACCTACTAAAGGATGGGAAGTGACCGATGCGTACGGTCTACTGCTAGATGTAGACCAAGCAACCCCATTCATTGAAGCCATTGATACCGTAGCCCACGGGCACGTAAGGGTGAAACCAGCATCGTGACGCCCAACAGGCTCCAGCGGCAGTTCAACCCGGAAGCACCGGATGAGCGTTGGGTAACGGACATCACCTACATCCGGACTCACGAAGGCTGGCTGTATCTGACTGTTGTTGTTGACCTGTTCTCGCGCAAAGTTATTGGCTGGTCAATGCAGCCCCGGATGACAAAGGATATTGTCCTGAATGCACTTCTGATGGCCGTGTGGCGACGTAATCCTCAAAAGCAGGTGCTGGTTCATTCTGATCAAGGCAGTCAGTACACAAGCTATGAGTGGCAGTCGTTCCTGAAATCACACGGGCTGGAGGGCAGTATGAGCCGTCGCGGTAATTGCCATGATAATGCGGTTGCAGAAAGCTTTTTCCAGTTGTTGAAACGCGAACGGATAAAGAAAAAGATCTACGGAACGCGGGAAGAAGCCCGCAGCGATATTTTTGATTACATCGAAATGTTTTATAACAGTAAGCGTCGGCATGGTTCCAGCGATCAGATGTCACCGACAGAATATGAAAACCAGTATTATCAACGGCTCGGAAGTGTCTAAATTATCCGTGGCGATTCAGCCAGCAGTCGCGCAGCTGCCTCAAGCGCAGAGGATTGAAAAAATCTTCAGATATATATCATCACTCTGAACATACGCAATTAACGGCGGAATCTCACGATTCTACCGTTTTTTATTATTTTTCAGAGGAGTAGTGATGAATAATTCTGAAGGTTTGAAGTCGTTTCAGCAATCGCTTGCTGATCTGCCGCAATGGGTATCAGAGCGGCTTCTGCAGCAAATTAACCAGTTAACTAACTACGAGCCAGTGATCGGCATTATGGGTAAAACCGGTGTTGGGAAGAGCAGTCTGTGCAATGCCCTGTTTGCCGGAGATATATCACCGGTCAGCGATGTGGCGGCCTGTACACGTGAGCCACTGCGCTTTCGCCTGCAAGTCGGCGACCGCTATATAACGCTGATGGATCTGCCCGGCGTGGGCGAAAGTGGCGCTCGCGATACCGAGTATGCTGCGCTGTACCGCGAACAGCTTCCTCGCCTCGACCTGGTACTGTGGCTGATTAAGGCCGATGACCGGGCGCTGACGGTGGATGAACATTTTTATCATCAGGTGATTGGAGAGGTATACCGGCATAAGGTGCTGTTTGTTATCAGCCAGTCGGATAAGGCCGAACCTACCAGCGGTGGGGGACAGTTGTCCACGGCGCAGAAGCAGAATATCAGCCGCAAAATCTGCCTGCTGCATGAGCTGTTCCAGCCCGTCCATCCGGTGTGTGCTGTGTCGGTCCGTCTACAATGGGGGCTTAAGGTGATGGCCGAGCGGATGATTAAGTGCCTGCCACGTGAGGCCACCAGCCCGGTGGTGTCGCAACTCCATCCTTCCTTTCGCACGACGGTAGTCCGGGAACAGGCTCGTAGCGATTTTGGTGAAACCGTCGGGGCCGTACTCGATAGCATCAGTGCCTTTCCCCTGATACCCGCCCCGGTGCGGGCCGTCATTCAGGCCGTGCGCACCACGGTGGTGTCAGTGGCCCGCGCCGTCTGGGATTTCTTCTTCTGAGTATTTAACCCATCCCTGTTACTTCCCTGCCCCTGTCGCCGATGCGACGGGGATCCCTTTTATTTGTTTTCCCGTTATGAGGAGTCTGCTTATGACCCGTCTGGCTTCGCGCTTTGGCGCAGCAAACCTTATCCGTCGCGACCGTCCGTTAACCCGTGAAGAGCTGTTTCGCGTAGTGCCCAGTGTATTCAGTGAGGACAAACACGAGTCCCGTAGTGAGCGTTATACCTATATACCCACCATCTCCCTGCTCGACAGCCTACAGCGAGAAGGCTTCCAGCCATTCTTTGCCTGTCAGACCCGAGTGCGTGACCCGGGTCGTCGTGAACATACAAAGCATATGCTGCGTCTGCGGCGGGAAGGGCAGATCACCGGTAAACAGGTGCCGGAAATTATTCTACTCAACTCTCACGATGGAACCAGTTCGTATCAGATGTTGCCGGGACTATTTCGTGCGGTTTGTCAGAACGGGCTCGTCTGCGGTGAGTCGTTTGGCGAGGTGCGGGTGCCACACAAGGGGGACGTGGTGAGTCAGGTGATTGAAGGCGCGTATGAGGTGCTGGGGATTTTTGACCGGGTGGAGGAGAAACGGGATGCCATGCAGTCGTTGCTGTTGCCACCCCCGGCACAGCAGGCACTGGCAAAAGCCGCCCTCACATACCGCTTTGGTGAAGACCACCAGCCGGTGACTGAATCGCAGATCCTCTCCCCTCGCCGCTGGCAGGATGAGAGCAATGACCTGTGGACCACGTACCAGCGTATTCAGGAGAACCTGATTAAGGGCGGGCTCAGTGGCCGTAATGCCAAAGGAGGACGGTCACATACCCGTGCCGTTCGCGGTATCGACGGGGACGTGAAACTTAACCGGGCACTGTGGGTGATGGCGGAAGCCCTGCTCACGCAACTGCAGTGACCGTTTAATGTTGCTGCTTTGTTAATATCGGACACCACCTGTCCGCATCGCACCGTGCTGACGGTCCTCACTCACCGAGGGAAGGCCTGTAACCCCCGCTGCCTCTGGCTTTTGCAGAAATGAAAAATAGTTTCTGTGGTGTCCATACCCTGTCCGACCCCCTCTTTAAAGTAATCACATCATTTTCAGTCAGTTAACTTTCACGGAGAACGTCTCATGACACAGGCAGAACGCCGCCATGACCGGCTGGCTGTCAGGCTGTCACTGATAATCAGCCGTCTGGTGGCAGGGGAAACGCTGAGTGTGCGTAAGCTTGCCGCTGAGTTTGGTGTGTCGGTGCGCACGCTGCGGCGTGATTTTCGTGAGCGGCTGATGTATCTGGACCTGGAGTATCAGTCCGGATATTGCCGCTTACGCACTGCGGGCAGTGAGACGCAGATGGTGCCCGACGTGCTTATCTTTGCCCACCGCAGCGGGATGGCCGGTCTTTTCCCTGGCTTTGACCGTCGTCTGGTAAACGCACTGCTGATGTGCGATGAGTCTCCCTGCGTAATCGCACCCGCCAGTCCGGCTCCTTCGCCATCAGGCGCATTGTCTTTCTGGCGACTGATTCAGGCCATTACCGGGCGCAGGCGGGTGACTCTGATTGCCGAGGGGCAGCGCTGTGAGCGGCTGGCTCCCTGCCGGTTACTTATCCACCAGCAGGCCTGGTATCTGGTGGCAGAGCACGACGGACATATCGCCGTATTCTCCCTGGATGAAATCCATCTGGTTCAGCCCCTGCAGGAGACTTTCCGGCGTAACGACAGTCTGTGTCGTCTTGTTGAAGACCCGGGCTTTATTCAGTCCTTACCCCATTTTCGCTTTATCCAGCAGTCACTGCTTACGTTTGTTCCGGCCAACAGCTCACCAGAATAGCGCAAGCGTTGTTATCAACCCGGCAACAGGGAGGAGCCCTATGCCCGTTATTGCCATTATCGCCATTGTTGTCATCGTCATCATTCTGAACAAAACCGGGGTGTCCGACAGTCTCGCGGCCCTGACCCTTGCCACTGTTGCCGCACTGCTGACGGGAGGTGGCGCAGCCGGTGCTGCCAGTGTCGCGCTAACACCGTTCGTCGGCGTGCCGGTGGGTATTTTCGTGGGCATTTATGTCTTTGCCAAAGTGGTTCGTCTGATTTCAGGAAAAAAATAATGAAACGTAAAACACTGCCTCTGCTGGCGCTGGTTGCCACCACTCTGTTTCTCATCGCATGCGATGACAGAAGTGATGACCTGAAGGCCATCAGTAAATTTAAGGACCTCACCCCACCGCGTTTCAGTGATGTGGTCAGCCACCAGGATGATGTCAGCGAAGAATGGTCACAGGTTGACTACTTATCCGGTCCCACCTTGCAGGTTTTACGTACCCGCCAGTCGCCCGATGGCTGCGAGGATGGCAGTTACTACTACCTCGTGGATATGCAGGAAAAAACCGTCCAGCCACTGATGAATGCGCTGTGTATTGCCGATAACATCAAACTGGAATACCAGGAGGTGACGGACCCGTATACCAAAGAAAAATACTTTGAGTACGCCCATGACGGCAAACTGATGGGGCAGCTACTGATACCCTCGAACCCTGACAATCAGGAATAAAAACAACGATAAAGGAAACAGAAATGACAATACGTTCACTAAGTCGGTTTGTGCTGGTGGGTGTACTGCTCGCGAGCTTTAATGCCTCTGCTATCCCGGGGTTCTGGCAGCAGGGTTACGGTCAGGGCAATACGGAATACAGTGTGACCGAAGCCAGCGGGAAGACGTTTACCATCAACTGCACAGGTAACCCGGACCAGAATGGTTTTTATCAGCATTCAGTCTTTCTTACCCTTGCCGATGACAAGATGGTCAGTTCGCACGATGACGACACTACTATCACCGTAGTGATGGATCACCAGCAGTACATTATTCCGTCCAGCCTGGGCTGGCGTAACGGCGATAACGCCTGGTTTGACTTCATCAGCAATATCTCTGAGGCCGGGCAGTTCGACGTCTACGTCAATGACCACAAAGCAGGGACCTTCACTGCGGACCGGAAGAACGCTGAGAAAGTTCTGTCCACTCTCGGAGACTGCAGCAACGACTGATAGTAGTATCTTCCCCAGCAAATCCACCCCGACAGCTAGCAGGCTGCCGGGGTTTTCTTTTATCAGGAGCCCGAAAATGACCCAATCCGTGTTGCTGCCACCGGGGCCTTTCACCCGGAGACAAGCGCAAGCGGTCACTACCACGTACAGCAATATCACACTCGAAGACGACCAGGGCAGTCACTTCCGTCTGGTGGTTCGTGATACTGAAGGCCGGATGGTCTGGCGGGCATGGAACTTTGAGCCGGATGCCGGTGAAGGTCTTAACCGCTATATCCGCACCTCAGGCATCCGTACAGACACGGCCACCCGCTGATCGCGAAGCATTTACCCGCATTCACCTCCCCGAACACACTTTATATCCCCATACGCCAGCCATCGCCGCTGGCGTTTTTATTGACGGAGACATACCCATGACAACACAGACGCAGCACGACCTCGCACCCGCTAACCAACCCGAATTTGAACTGACCGTCACGCCGGTCCCCGATGAACAGCGTATCGATTTCTGGCCACAGTACTTTGGCGCTATCCCGCAGTGGCTACTCCTGGAGCCGCATATCTTCGCCTGGATGGACCGCTTCTGTGAGGGCTACAGCGGTGGTATCTGGTCGTTCTACACCCTCAGCAATGGCGGCGCATTTATGTCCCCCGAGCCTGACAACGATGAGACATGGCGTCTGTTTAACTGCCTGAACGGTAACGATGCCCAAATGAGTGCAGAAGCAGCAGGTATTGCTGTCTGCCTGATTGCGTATAGCCACCATGCCTGCCGTACAGAATGTGACGCGATGACCGCACACTATTACCGCCTGCGGGAGTATGCCATGCAACATCCAGAGGCTCACGCCATTCTGCGTATTATCGACTGACCGAAGGAGCAACAGATGAAACAGCTTTCCTTTTTACCCGGCGAGATGACGCCACAGGACCGGCGTCTCATTCAGCGGGCGCTCAGGGCTCTGGACCGCCACCTGCATGAGCCCGGCGTAGCCTTCACCTCTACCCACGCCGTACGTGAATGGCTGCGACTGCATATGGCCGCGCTTGAGCGGGAAGAGTTCCGGGTGTTGTATCTGGACAACCAGAATCAGTTGATTGCCCATGAAACGCTCTTCACCGGCACGATTAACCGCACCGAGGTGCATCCCCGGGAGGTGGTCAAACGTGCTCTGCACTTCAACGCGGCGGCGGTGATACTCGCGCATAACCATCCTTCCGGCGAGACGACACCTAGCCAGGCCGACAAAACCCTCACGCAGCGACTGTTTCAGGTGCTTCAGCTGGTGGATATCCGTGTCCCTGACCATCTGATTGTCGGTGGCAGGCAAATCTATTCGTTCGCAGAACACGGTCTGCTTTGAGGTATTACATGAAAATTATCAGTAAACGCAGGGCAATGACGATATACCGCCAGCATCCTGAGTCCCGAATCTTTCGCTACTGCACCGGCAAATACCAGTGGCACGGTAGCGTCTGTCATTACACCGGCAGGGACGTTCCGGATATCGCCGGAGTCCTCGCGGTATACGCCGAACGCCGCCAGGACCGCAATGGGCCCTATACCTGCCTGATGAGCATCACCCTGAACTGACAATAGTGGAGAACTGTAATGAGCAACCCTACCAGGGGCCTGCAGCGGGAGATTACACTGCGCCTGGGAGCCCGTCTGGTGCAGGAAGGCAACCGACTGCATTATCTGGCTGACCGGGCCAGCATCACCGGCAAGTTCAGTGACATCGAATGCCGGAAGCTGGATGAAACATTCCCGCACTTTATCCGCCAGATGGAATCGATGCTGACCACCGGTGAACTCAGCCCCCACCATGCCCACTGCGTTACCCTGTACCACAACGATTTTACCTGCGAAGCCGACACCCTTGGCAGTTGCGGCTACGTATACATCGCCATTTACCCCACTCAGCGTTAATTACCTACACGAGAGCAAACATGAAAACTTTACCTGCAACAACTCAGCGGGCGGTGAAGCCCTGCCTGTCACCCGTGGCTGTCTGGCAAATGTTACTGACACGTCTGCTGGAACAGCACTATGGTCTGACAATAAACGACACGCCATTCTGCAACGAGGCTGTGATTAAGGAACACATCGATGCCGGTATCACCCTAGCCGATGCCGTGAATTTTCTGGTAGAAAAATACGAGCTGGTTCGTATCGACAGGAAGGGATTTAGCTGGCAGGAACAATCTCCTTATCTCCGGGCTGCAGACATTCTGCGAGCGCGGCAGGCAACTGGCTTGTTGCGGCAAAGCCGTAACAACGTAGTACGATGAACATTGCGTACAACCTTCCCGATTTACATTTCTGAACTTCCTCCCTTGTTTACCTATTGCGTAATGCGCCTGCTACTACCCGGCAGGCGCGTTATCTTTTTACGGACAAACAATCATGCAACCAGAAGTTGAAGTATTAACCGATCATAATGAGCTAATTTGTTCGAGCTTTATTGAACACATTGCCAACACATTAAATTTAGGAGTGGTGTACAACTAAACCTGCAGCCAAGGATGTATAGTGAGCGAAGCCCTATCAGGCCTTTTTGGTCAGTAGATAAGATTGATCTTCGTTGATAGAATTTACTTACACCAGCTGTTACATTAAGATAATTTTTTGGTGGGAGAATGATAAGATCTTACGTAACAATTTGATTTTAATGGTGCGATAATAGGAACATAACACAACCCATCCAACCATTGATAAATATACATATTTTCTTGTTTCATCTTTATAAATGCCCCCTTTTGTGCCCCCACCTTGTTTTTCATGCGACTCGATGAGGTTTTCATTGAGTCGCCAATCTCACCAGTTTCTTCACAAACCGTGCAAATCTTCTCGGCTCTTGAAGACCCCCTCACTGCCGCGAATGACTAAGAACAATATTACTTACTTCCCGATAAGAGCAACTTTTCATTAATCCACATGCTCTTCTGGCATGAAGGATATCTGTCACGGTCAAATATGGTACTTGTCCCTGTGAGCTAAATCCTCTGCGATCAATGCGAACCAGTTCGTACTTATCTACCAGGAAGTTGACTGCATCGGCCAGGATAATCCCAGCATCAATATGTTCCTTAATTACAGTTTCATCACTGAACGGCGTGTCGTTCAGTGTCAGACCATAGTGCTGTTCAAGCAGACGAGTAAGTAACATTTGCCAGACTGCAACGGGCGACAGGCAGGGCTTCGCCGCCCGCGAAATTGTAGCAGGTAGATTTTTCATGTTTGCTCTCGTGAAATTTGTTAGCGTTGAGTGGGATAAATGGCGATGTATACGTAGCCGCAACTACCAAGGGTATCGGCTTCGCAGGTGAAACCGTTGTGGTACAGAGTGACACAGTGGGCATGGCGAGAATTCATTTCACCAGTGGTCAGCATCGATTCCATCTGACGGATAAAATGCGGAAATACGATATCCAACTTCAGGCATTCGGCGTCACTGAACTTACCGGTGATACTAGCCCGGTCAGCCAGATAGTGCAGCCGGTTGCCTTCCTGAACTAATCTGACTCCAAGCCGTGGAACAATATCGCTTTTTATCCCCCATTCATGGGCTGGTATTAATGACATGAAAACCTTCCTTTAAAGCAAACTAAGTTCAGCAAAAGACACCACCTCGTTTCCGATTACAAGATGATCCAGCACGCGCACTTCCACCAGTGCCAGCGCTTTCATAATCCTCTGAGTAATATGTTTATCCTGCTGGCTGATTTCTGTCGTACCAGACGGGTGGTTGTGAGCCAGAATGACCGCAGCAGCGTTATGTCTCAGGGCTGATTTAACCACTTCGCGGGGATGCACTTCGGTATGGCTGAGCGTGCCGGTAAACAGTGTTTCTCGTCCCAGCAGGCAGTGTTGATTATCGAGATACATCACGATGAAGACTTCCCTCTCCAGGTGCGCCATCTGCAGTTGCAGCCAGGTTTTTGTGAGGCTGGTGGAGGTAAATGACTCACTCGGTTGACGCAGGTATTTCTCAACCAGTCGTAATGCCCTTCGCATTACGCGCTGCTCGTTTACCGGAAACACCGGCGATAAATTGGATACAGACATAATGGTTCCTTAAAACAAAAGGCCCCGCTGGTTTTTTAGCGGGGCCTGAAGAATGATAAAAAGTTTCATGACGCGAGATGCAACATATTCTCGGCCATCACCCACAGAGCACGATTGAGCTTCACATCTCCGTCGATACCGTTTACCGAACGGGTATGAGCACGCTTACCGCTGATCGTGCGCCCCGAAAGACCACCTTTAATCAGGTTTTCCTGAATACGCTGGTAAGTGGTCCACAGGTCGTTGCTCTCGTCCTGCCAGCGACGTGGCGAAAGTATCTGCGATTCCGTCACCGGTTGATGCTCTTCACCAAAGCGATAGGTTAATGCTGCTTTCGCCATTGCCTGCTGTGCGGGTGGCGGCAACAAAAGCGACTGCATGGCATCGCGTTTCTCTTCTACGCGGTCAAATATCCCCAGTACTTCGTAGGCTCCTTCAATGACTTTCTCGACTACGTTGCCTTTGTGCGGCACCCGCACCTCACCGAAACTCTCCCCGCATACCAGCCCGTTCTGGCATACGGCACGAAATAACCCCGGCAGCATCTGGTAAGAGCTGGAACCATCATGGCTGTTCAACAGGATAATTTCTGGCACCTGTTTGCCGGTAATTTGTCCTTCCCGGCGCAGACGAAGCATGTGTTTCGTGTGCTCTCGTTTACTTTCATCCCGGACGCGGGTCTGGCAGGCAAAGAACGGACGAAACCCTTCACGTTGAAGGTTATTCAGCAAAGTAATAGTGGGAATGTAGGTGTAGCGTTCGCTCCGGGATTCATGCTTTTCTTCGCTGAAGACGCTTGGCACATAATGGGCCAGTTCGTCGCGGGTTAATGGGCGGTCACGACGTACAAGGTTGACTGCACCAAAGCGGCTGGCTAAACGTGTCATAGTTAATTCCTTTAAAAATGGGCATAAAAAAGCCACTCCACTGGAGTGGCTTCGGATGGAAGATAAATTATTCAGGGAGAAGCTGGTGGCTGGTCTTGCTGTGGCGACAGTTCACTGTCAGGTAATGTCGGCGGAGTTAGCTTGTCGATCTGGTAATGTTGTAATCGCTGCAGAATAAAGGGTTTACTGTACTGGAAGTATCGAAGACACCATTCGTACTTCACGACTCGCCTTATGATCAGAGGCAAGCGTTCATACGCTTTGCTGCACACCGATAAAACAAAGGCATCATCATTAATTCTGTCCTCTGCTATTGCAGCCAGCCCTTTGATAAAGGAGCGCTTCAGCTTTTGTCGAGAATTAGCTTTCAGGTGAACGTCGGAAGGCGATAGTACGTGTGATCCAGGAGCTTGCACACAAACCGTGTTGCCAGATAGGGGCTTTTTCAGGCAAGAGTGGCGAGTTTTTTTATGAGCCTTATCAGGCTAAGGGTCATCAGGCTGGCTCCCAATGTTTGGCATACGACCGACTTACTCCTTAGCAGAGTGAGTCCTGCAACGCTAAAAACAACGGGCCAGGTCAGATCCAGTGATTGTGTATCTATATCGTCAGGGAATTTCGGGTATTTCATAGGACTGTCCATAATACGTCCGGTATCGCGGGTAGCGTATACCGGACCGGGTAAATAATTAGGGGAGATCGACGGAAGCTATTTCCTCAGAAGCGTTTGTGGGACCACTGTAAACGCCGACGTATTCATTTAGAGGGAAGATAATTACTGCATTATTCTTCGGATCAAAAGTGCAACCATTTAATCCTGCAATTGCAGCAGTTTTCCCTGAGTTTTTATTTTTCACAATCAGTTTATTGTCTGCACAGTTGCTGGCTTTAACAAAACTCACTACATAACCGTCCTGCTCAGCGACGGTTTCAGTCGTCGTTAGTTTTGGCTCAGGGCTACGTCCTGTCTGCCCACTTACGCGCTCGCGGCTGTAAGGAACATATTGAACAGCGTCGTTACGCATGGTTGGCGGGTCGTTGTTCATGCTCAGGTAAACAGGGCAGTCAGCAGCGCCCACTGCACAGCTCTTACTGAAAATAGTACGAGACGGCCAGCCTTTAGTGCCAATGTAGGCTGCACCAGTTTCATCCAGGCAGTAAGTTTCCTCCCATGCATAGTCTTTATTTTGGCCCGGCATGGTGCGGGTGGTAATAAGGCAGGTCAGAGCTTTCACTGGCTTACCGTCGTAGCGGATAAAGTTTTGCTCCAGCGGTGCACCCGGGTACAGCAGGGGCGATATGTTTGCAGCCGCAGCCTTATTTTGCGCATCAACCGAAGCACTGGCCTTTCCGCTATGTTTTACGTTCACGGCCTCGTTGTTCATGTCCCGCAGCATTTCGCCGCCTTTTTCTGTCAGAAAGAAGGTATAGCGCTCAGGATGAATGTTCCCCTGAATAGTGATAGCAGAGCTGAATGCCGGGAGCGAAAGGGTGCAGACTAAAACCAGGCGTGAAATGAATGTCGCCATAAAAGATATCCTTACTGATGATTAACAATGTGGGAGCATGAGTTACTGGAAGGGGTGATTAATGGCTGATGCAGTCTTCCCAGTTGAGGTCCGACAGAGCGTCCCTGAGCCCTGCGGTTTTGAACGGGTGAGATACGGGTTTATTCATCCGGGTGATTTCAATTTGCCCATGGTTGCCTGTGTTTTTGAGCGCTATAAAAGCCGTCTCATCTAGCGGGTAATGAACAGCGTTGATATTGATTCCCATGGATTCTTGTCCATTATCTGGTATATCCATTGGCTCCTTATCAGACCCGCTGTAGCTCACTATCAAATTGCTGTCCCGGCAGGTGATCGTCATACGTTCTCCGGCGCTATTGTCGGCGTTAAGTTCAAACTCCATCGCATTGACAGTGCCAAACCAGTTGCCCCATTGCTGCTCCTGGCCCATGGCGTGCACAACACAGCTAAACAATGTTGCACCGAAAAGAAGTACAGATGTGATCTTCAACATAGAAATTCCTTACTATTGTTTTACAAACGAAAAATGGCCTTTTGTAGTACAAAGGGCCATTCGATCGTATGCATTTTGTCCGGGGCGGGATAATCGTTATTACTGATCAGTTACCAGGAATTGATCGTTATTATCTATGCAAATAACGATCAATAATTCACTATCGATAGGTAGTGACTATCATTATTTGAAGTATCGATCGGTGTTGCAGATCAATGCGGTGAGACACTCCAGAATCTGTCCGGAATGATCTCACCGTGGTAATACAGGTCTGAAAAAAAATGGGATGCGTCAGAACGCGGGGATGCTCAGTCTTCGTCCTTGTCACCTTCCATCATCGCTTTTTGCAACCTCGTCCAGATTTTTTTTGAGGTTGAGCCCGGATTTTTATCTGGCATCGGTGCTGAGTGTTCATCACTGCGAGGTAATTTCCCCATACGTTTCAGAGCTTCCCCAATGGAAATATGCGTAACCTGGCCATCGCTGGAATTATCAGTAGGAGAGGCGTGCAGTACCGTTGCATTATGAGTTTGACAGTCCTTTTCTTCCTTTTCCGTTATTTCATTGACCGGAGCATATTGGCTATAGGACTGTATTTCCGGTATGAAGGACATGTTACTGATAGTAGCAAGCTCGGTAAGTGTTGTGACTGTAAATGGTTCAGAAACGGGATTGGGCGCGGATGTTTTATTCTTTATCCGGGCACGCAAAGATGCTTTTCTTTCTCTGGTATCAGAAGTTGCTCTGTACTGATGTACCTGCCATGCCTTTTTAAAACGTTGCATAAATAGTTCATCTTTTAAAAACAAATAAATGAACAAAAAATAAAACTTAACAGCCATGTATTTTTCAAAGGAGCCTGACGGCCTCAGCATGGACAGCATACTGCTGTTAGTAAAAGGTGCCGGATTGGTTTCTCCTGTATAATGCCCCTCACGGTCTTTTCTCCGGGTATTCATTCGACTTCTATCTTTCTGAATGTATTTCCATGCCCAGTCGCATTTTTTCTTGCTTTTTGGTGAAAGAGGGAAATTTATACTCGAAGGATAAATTTCCTCCCACTTGTTACGAATCTGGCGCATCAGATCGAGCCTGGCTTTAAGGGTCGCAGGTGCACGGTCAAAAAAATCCTCTATAACTGATAGACGCTCTTTATTATCGACAGGGTAAGCATCCAGTTCCAGTTTATTGTAAAGGGAATCATGTATATTGGGATAGCGTTGGTTCCTTATTCTACCAACTATAAAAACGTCCAACTCAAGCAATTTGAATGAATCGTGTATCTGGCTTTTGATAAACAGCCATGTGAAGTAGCAAGCATCAGGTGATTTTTTTACCCAAGAAAATTCAGATGTGGGTATCTGGAGTGATTTAAACTCATTAAAATCTATTGTGTAGATCCTCTTAACCTCATTATATTTTATCAGTCGCACAGCCTGATTAATTGCCTCTTCAGCGATTTCAATATTACTGCCAAATATGTCATCTGCATTGTAAATGTTTTTAGTTGATGCCAGTTTATTGGTCAGTATGGCCAGATCCTGATCAGATAGATACCACAAGAATAATCTCATGGCCCTCCTGTTATTTATTATTGCACTGTGCAGTGAATTTTCCACAAGTTACGTCCTGTAATACGTTTCGATTAAATTTCAATCATCATAAGGTCAGGTATAAAAATAGTCAAAAAAGAAGAGTGAAAACTAGTTATTTTCATAGCTATAAACGTAGTTTTTTATGTAGTAAAAAATGTAGTACATGACTGGCCTGTAAGTCTCGTAACGTCAGGGCTTTTACCATATTTATGGATGTGATTTCAGCATGGATTTCTGCTTCCAGTTTATCAAAGTGTGACGACAGGGTGACTTCTGAGCATCTGCAGTAAAAGGTTGCAGCTTTTCAAATGCTGCCCAGATCACTGGGAATGTAAAATCGTACATACGCGACCAATGACATGAAAGGATGCCGACCGGTGTCCTCCTGATAAATTACGGAAACATGTCATGAGCACTATTAATATTCACGAAGATAAATTCGTTAGCATGCAGTTCATTACTGAACTGACAGGGTTATCTGATAAATGGTTTTATAAGCTGGTGCATGAAGGTAAGTTTCCAAAGCCGGTGAAGTTTGGTCGCAGCTCCCGCTGGATTGAAAGTGAAGTAAAAGAGTGGATCGAGGAGAGGATTAAATTATCGCGTTCTGGTTCTATTGTAATCTTTAATGAGGAAAACAAGTAAGCCCTTTCCTTATGAAAAACCAGCTAACTTCGGAGTGAATTCTAAATATAGAATGTGAATATCTCCTGGAATTCAGCGGTCGTTTAATACACCAGTTGTGTTGGTATGGTAATATATACTCATCAGTACATACCTGCTATACATGCGTAATATAAACATCAACACCAAGTATCACACTAAAATAAGCAACAATAATTACCACATAAACTTCATTAATATCACATCAGTGATATATGTCCGATACGTTTATCAGTTAAACATGGCATCTACACTCTAACAATCTGAAGTGATATCACTCCCATCCTTTAAAACATTATGGCATCAGCAATGATGCTCTTCATTCTGAGAAAAGAAACAATGAATAATATCTATACACTCAATATGAACCATGCACCATTCAACACTCATTACTTACATCGATTGTCGAATGTCATTCATAACGCTGTGCGTGAACATCCAAGAACAACAGCCATTCGTGTTGACCTTCATGTACCCAATTATAAAGATACCGGTGATAGCATTTCTTGCATCATCGATATGAATAAAGGACTCATGTCCCGTTTTATTGAAGCACTTGATGCCCGTATACAGATATTCCTGAAGAACAAAAGTAAAAATGGCATGAGAGTCTATCCGTGCCATTTACGCTACGCCTGGGTTAAAGAAATTGATAAAGATAAAAGTGATAAACCACACTGGCATGTGGTGTTATTCCTCAATAAGGATGCCTTTCTCGGTCTCGGTGATTATACGGGGAATGATTATAACGTGGCCTCTATGATTCAGGCTGCATGGTTGAGCGCTTTAAAGCTACCTTTAGCTACTGAATATTTAACGCTGATTCACTTCCCTGATAATCCCTGTTATCACCTGAATATCAATAATCCTCCAGCCTACTCTGAGTCATATAACGGTTTAATGTACCGCCTTAGCTATCTGGCAAAGGAACGTACGAAAGTATACAGCAATGAGGAACGGTCATTTGGCTGTAGCCAGTCTTGATCGAACAGGGGCTGGTCAGGGTGTTACCGCCAGCCACATCTCTCAACCAAACACAAAGCCAGCTAACCATGCTGGCTTTTTTATTTTTCTCCGGAGTTCATGATGAATTACTTCGTTTTAGCCACTCATGCCGTCACCGCAAAGGGCGAATGGGTTACACCAGAATCTGTTCAACAGGTTGATTTTGATTCAATGTATTGTATTTACTGCAAACTGCAGATCGGCGTTCAAGTTGATCCACTGACATCTACAAAAACGTTTGTGCACCTACCGGGACATATCAACAATGTTGCTCGGCTCAAAACATGTCGATTTAACAAGCTACAAACAGCACCAGAGCAAACCTCGCTAAAAATCATCCCAACTTCGGAAAAGCCCATTCGACCTACCAACACGAAGATAAGGCAATGGCGATGCTGCTGGTGCCATGTTTGTTGGCATGGAGAGAAGATATGTCCTCAATGTGCTGACTGGATCTATGCAACTGATGTGTAAGAGCTGTATCGATTGCTTGACGCCAAAAAGCGGAAGTTATGCCAAGTAATTATTAAAACAACATCCGGCTCCAAAAGACCTATTGAAATGCGGTCAGCAAAACAGATACATTACGCACGTTGTTACCTTGTATCACCAGGATGTCGTTGACTGTGTTTTTTAGCCGTGAAGTCATTTCCAGAATCGTGCTTATCATCATGGCTGTTGCCGTGCTGAGCAGTTCGCTTATGGCAAAACCACAGGCTATGTATAACGTTCAGGATACAACGTCTGTCAGTGAGCATCAGCACGACAGCGATGAGCCGCTGAATGAACACGATCCGCTACTGTTCCACTCGCACGGTAATGTGCATCACCTCAATGCCGATCATTCCCACGATCTGAACAAGCTCTTCACTCTGACTGCCTTGCAGGCCTGGAACGCAGGTATGCGCGCGACGTTTGCACTGAGTTCAGAACAAATTCTGCGAATGCCACAGGCCACCCCCGAACGCCCTCCGAGATCCCTGTCTGCGTAATAACTGCTGTTAATTCGTTATTATTCAAACTGTAAGGATTTTGTATGAACACCTGCCTTAATTTACAAGGCCGGTTGAGCGGTGGCCTGTTTTCGACTCAGGCGCGTTCGGCTTGTCTGTTTTTCTTATTGTTATTGCTTTTCTACAGCCAGGGTGCGGCCGCACATGGCGTAGCCGAAGGCGACAAAGGGTACATTCAGGAAATCACCGGGATTAACATCATCCCGTTTATCTACCTTGGCGCGAAGCACATGGTCACCGGCTACGATCATCTGCTATTTCTGTTCGGCGTGATTTTCTTTCTCTACAAAATGCGTGATATCGGGCTGTACGTCAGCCTGTTTGCTATCGGGCACTCCACGACGCTGCTTATTGGTACGTTCTTTGATATCAGCGTCAGCGCCTATCTCATTGATGCCATTATCGGACTGTCCGTGGTCTACAAAGCCCTTGATAACCTTGGCGCATTCCAGCGCTGGTTTGGCTTTCAGCCTAATACGAAGATGGCTACGCTTATCTTTGGTTTCTTCCATGGCTTTGGCCTGGCGACCAAAATCAAGGAGTTCGAAATTTCCCCCGATGGCCTTTTCGTCAACCTGATTGCCTTCAATGTCGGGGTCGAGATAGGTCAGCTTCTGGCGCTGAGCGCCATCCTTATCATCATGAGTTACTGGCGGCAGACGGCGAGCTTTTTCCGCCATGCCTACACCGCCAACGTAGTGATGATGAGCGCCGGTTTCCTGTTAATGAGTTACCAGATTTGTGGCTACATTTTAGCCTGAGGGAGAAAAGAGAATGTATAACACCGATTTACCGACCCGCGCAGAGCTGCCGTCTGCGATGAAGCTGATGCAGTCCACTATTCTGGCGGCTATCGTCGCTTTGACGCTGCTGATAACCATCGTGATGCCTTCAGAATACGGTATCGATCCAACGGGCGTTGGCCGTCTGCTGGGCCTTAAACAGATGGGCGAAATCAAAACGCAGCTGGCGGAGGAAGCCGCCACGGACAAACAGGCGAGTACGAGCCAGTGGGGACAGTCAACCACTCCGGTGAATGAACGTCCGGTGCCGGATAACCCGCCGACAATCACGCAAAACAACTATCCGGAGCTGAGCGTTCCGGCGACAACTCGTGCGCCAGAAGCCCCAACTGCCGGTTCTCAGCGCAATCAGCTGTTAATTACTCTGAAACCGAATGAGGCGGCTGAAGTTAAGATGGAAATGCGTAAGGATGCCCGGGTGACTTACCAGTGGACAAGCTCTGGACCTGTCAACGTGGATGCACACGGCGATCCGGTTAACGCACCGAAAGGGTTTTACCACGGCTATGGTAAGGACCGGCAGATAACCTCAAGGGATGGTGTGTTGCAGGCCGCCTTTGACGGTAAGCACGGCTGGTTCTGGCGAAATCGTGGTTCACAAACGATTACTATCCAGCTTGATACCAATGGCGAATACCAGAGCATTAAGCGCGTAATCTGATTAATCAGGCCCGCATTATGCGGGCCTTTTTACACACTTCGGCAATACAAGACTTTACACTCCAGCCTCTTACATCCCCCCCAGGGGGATGCTAATATTTTTAAACCGTTGTCACTGTCCATTGAGAGAAGCACTCAGCGATGTACCTGATGTTTAAACGTTCACCCCGTTATATTCTGATGATTGTCATCATGGCCGTTGGCATGATGATGTCGTCGATGGGCACGTTTGCGTCACACGGTACCAACGGCCTGACAGGTTACGAGATGAATCTGCATGATGCAGAAGTCACCATGACAGTGCAGGATCACTCCCACGACTCGGATATCCCTCAGTCTGGTCACGCAGGCCATCATCAGACAGACCATTTCCATGAAACCCCTCAGCAGCCGCCCTCTGTGGAGATCACCCTCTCTCCTATAGCAGACAGATGGTTGCCGCTCGCCGATCTTCGCAGCCCGGTTAAGGCTACGGACATAATTTACCGCCCTCCAAGCACCCGCAAGATCTGATCGCTGTTGCCGGTAGCAGTTTGCTGCCTGGCGTTTACCAACTTCAGATTTAGCGGAGAAGCTATGTACACAGACTCCATACAGGCGCGTCGTGAGATTGCGCGTAATTTTACTGAACTTAATTATCGCATTAACCCTCTGCACTGGCAGACACTGTGCATGGGCGTGAATCGCGATCTCCAGGCCAAAAAACTGCGTCCGAACGTCCCTGTTCCTTCGCGGCGTAAGGTCATTCCGTTCCTGAAAATGATGCACAAAGAAACGGGTTCGATGCTGAAAGCTATTCTTGCTTTTGGTTTCGATGGTCCCTGGACCTCCAGCGGTGGTTCTTTTCGTCTGGCGCGAGAAATTGGGTTCGACATTGCCCACCATGCGAAAAATATTCACCACAAAAACGGTACCGTCACCTTCCTTGAAATTGGTGCTGCCTGGGCAGGTTTTCGTGCTGAAGAAGCGACCAGCCATCAGGCGACGATTTCCGGGCTTGCCCAGAGTTTCAGGGAGCAGCTTGGGGAGAGTGCATTCCTGCATTTCACCAATCTCACGCCATGGCACGAATCGCTGCCAAAGGGGGTGACTGAGCATCCCTACGTGACGGCAGCCGGTCTCTGCGCACTGGAAAATCGCGGCGTTCAGGCCGGTGGGGTCGATATTATTTATTCCCAGGCCGCAGCCTATTTCGAGCAGGACTACACAACGTTCCTTCGCAGCGCAGCCCGTCTGCTGAAAGGGGATGGCGTCTTAATCTTCAACCATGATCCTGTTCTGGCGAGCGCGATGGATGAAGTCGCGTGGGAGCACGGACTGCGGCTGGTCAGACGTAAGCAAATGGGCGGAATGAATGGCGCGATTGCCCGTTATCACCGGCTTCGTTCATCCCCAGTGAGTCAAATGGTTTTCCCCGGCGTAAACCGGGAACAGGACGATGAAGTGGTCTGTGAATCACTGGTTATGTCGGCACTTCGTCGCAGCGTGGAGGTGTAACGCCCGATATGTTGACGCGCAGACATTTTCTCACCACCACAGGAGCGTTGCTGATGACAACATTACTGCCGGGGGAAACCCTGGCAGCCTCTCTGGCCGAAAAAGTCAGTGATACATGGCAAAGAATTATTGCTCGCCGCACTGCTAAGGAGACGATAACGCCGGGCTGGATTTTGCAGTCGCTCGGGCTTCAGCCGGGCTCAACGGAACTGCGGAGAGCCATTTTTGAACTGGTCAGGCGCGTGCCCTATCAGCTTGGGTCATGGAATAACCAAAGCATGAGCCTGTTTGAGCAGGGTTTTGGCGACTGTCGTCATAAAGCCGCCGCGGCCGAACGATTGCTGGTTGCCGGTGGGATTACGGCGAAGAGAAAACTGGTGCAGTTTGACTGGGCTGATTTACCCGTTCCTCCGGAAATACTGGCTATTTTGCCGCAAACCCAGGGATTTCATGACACAGTAACTTTTGAGTTAAACGGGAAAACCTGCCTGTTTGATGCCACCTGGGATATCGCCCTGCGCGGCGCGGGCTTCCCGGTGATGCCTTCCTGGGATGGCAACTCTGATACCTGGTCGGTGACCTCCCGGATGTCGACGCAGCAAACCGTACAGATGCCACAGCCCGGTCAGGATATTTACAGCGCTAACCAGATGAGCTGGCCTCAGCGCGAGAAAACCATGGCCTTCAATCAGGCGCTGAATAGCTGGCTGGACGACGTTCGGGCTAACCGTGATGACTGGTGCACCATCGTCCATAGCGATGTTGAAGCCACGCGGCTGAGTCTGAAAACCTGCCTGGGACTTCTGAGTTAACACCTTTCTCGTCAGAAGGGGCTTCGCAAGGAAGCGGTGATAACACCTTCGACACTCTTTATGCTGCTTCAGGTATAACGCTGGGATACCTGAAGCTTTTTTTATTCTAAATATCAGATGATTGGTCAACTTCCTATCCTCCCCACCAGGATAATGCTTGTCATTTTTTTCAGGTCGCTCTATGCTTTCAATATCCCCCCCAGGGGGATATAAATTTAAGCCAAGAGAATTCCTGATGCTCAATATTCTATCTAATCGTACCTATCGCCACCTGTTTATGGCACAGGTTATCGCCCTTATCGGCACCGGTCTGGCGACCGTCGCGCTGGGTCTGTTAGCTTATGATCTCGCCGGAGACAGGGCCGGTGCTGTGCTGGGTACCGCGCTGGCGATCAAGATGAGCGCCTATATTCTGGTTGCGCCGGTGGCGGCAGCCTTTGCCGACAAATTCCCGCGTCGCACTATGCTGGTGACGTTGGATCTGGTTCGCGCTCTGGTGGCTATTGCGCTGCCGTTCGTCACCCAGATCTGGGAAATCTATATTCTGATCTTCGTACTTCAGTCTGCCTCGGCGGCGTTCACGCCAACCTTCCAGGCAACTATCCCGGATATTCTTCCTGACGAACGCGAATATACGCGGGCGCTGTCTTTGTCGCGTCTGGCCTACGATCTGGAAAGCGTTATCAGCCCAATGCTGGCGGCGGCGCTGCTGACGGTCATGAGCTTCCACAATCTGTTTGCCGGGACGGCGGTCGGGTTCCTCGCCTCTGCGGCTTTGGTTGTTTCCGTCACATTACCAAAGATGAAAGCGTTAACGGTTAAACGCAGCATCTATGACAAAACGACGCGAGGCATGCGTATCTTCCTGAAAACACCAAGACTGCGTGGCCTGCTGGCACTCAACATGGCCGTAGCAGCGGCGAGCGCGATGGTTATCGTCAACACCGTTGTTCTGGTTCAGGCTGATTTTGGTTTCTCACAGCGATCTACCGCCATTGCTCTGGCCTTCTTCGGTGTGGGTTCCATGGTGTCGGCGCTGGTTCTCCCAAAACTCCTCGACAAAATGAGCGACCGCATGCCGATGCTTGTGGGGACCGCGCTTTTAGTGATTGGACTTGGGCTGGGTATTTTCCTGAAGGATTACGTCACGCTGGTTGTGCTGTGGGCGCTGCTGGGTGTGGGCTATTCGCTTTCTCAGACGCCAAGTGGTCGCCTGCTGCGCCGCTCATCAACGGCTGAAGACAGACCTGCGCTGTTTGCTGCCCAGTTTGCACTGTCGCATTCCTGCTGGCTGGTCACTTATCCGCTGGCCGGGTGGGTAGGTGCCACATGGGGAACACAGGCTTCGTTTGTCGCCCTGACTATTGTGGCCGTGCTGTCGCTGCTTGCCGCCGTACTGATCTGGCGTCCTGAGCATGAAGCTTACGCTCAGATTCACCGTCATACCGATTCAGACACAACCCATGAGCATGATTTCGTCATCGACGATGAACATCCGTCATGGCCGAAGAAAGATAAGTAATTAACCCAAAAAGACAAAGAATCAGGAGAGGATAAGCCGATAAAAAGTGTGACCCTGGCGTTGATACACATTATCTTATCCCCTCCACCTGGAGAGGATAAATCATGACCGTTCACGCATCACACCCTGACATTATTAAAAGACTTAAACGTGCCGCAGGGCACCTGAAAAGTACCATCCAGATGCTCGAAGATGAAAGAGCCTGTCTGGATATCGCCCAGCAACTGCACGCAGTGGAAAAGGCGATAACGAATGCGAAGCGTACCTTAATTCATGACCATCTGGATCACTGCCTGGAGGACGCCCTTCATGCCGACCACAGTGAGTCTGATAACACGCTTAGCGAATTTAAAGAGATAACTAAATATCTTTAAGGCAAGCGAAACATGACTGATTTTTCTGCTCTTTTACAGCAAGGCGTGGCGAATGCCTGGCTGTTCATCCCCAGTGCGATCCTGCTGGGTGCGCTTCACGGACTGGAGCCGGGACACTCCAAAACGATGATGGCCGCGTTTATTGTGGCTATCAGGGGAACGGTGAAACAAGCCGTATTACTGGGGCTTGCCGCGACCATTTCTCATACGTCTGTGGTCTGGCTCATTGCTATGGGCGGGATGTACATCAGTCAGAAATTCACCGCCGAGTCCGCTGAACCCTGGTTCCAGCTGATTTCAGCCATCATCATTCTTGTCACGGCGGCATGGATGTTCTGGCGCACCTGGCGCGGTGAAAAACTGTGGAAAATGGAGCAGGAAGAGGAACATGGCCACGGCCATCACGAACATGACGAAACCCGCATAATCGATACCGGCCACGGCAGCGTTGAACTCTCTATTTTCGAGGAAGGGCAACCGCCTCACTGGCGTTTACGCACACTCAGCGGCAGGAAATGGGAAGCCAGCAATATCTCTGTGGCCACAAGGCGGGGGACTGGAACGTATTCTCAGGTTTTCGACTTCGTTGAAAAAGACGGGTTTATGGAATCAGTCCTGGCAATCCCTGAGCCACACAGTTTCGATGTGCGCCTGTCTTTAGGCCATCGTGGGCATGTACACGATTATGATGTGGAGTTTCGCGAGCATGAGCACGGTCACGACCATGACCACTCCGCGCTGGAGGGGCTGGATGTTAATTCCCGCGAATACCAGGACGCTCACGAAAAAGCCCATGCTAACGACATCAAAAAACGTTTTGCCAATCGCAGCGTAACCACAGGGCAGATTATCCTGTTTGGGCTAACCGGTGGACTCATTCCTTGCCCGGCGGCCATCACCGTTCTGCTGCTGTGCATCCAGGTGAAGGAATTTACGCTCGGCGCTGCACTGGTACTGTGTTTCAGTATCGGCCTGGCGATTACGCTGGTTTCTGTGGGTGCAGCGGCGGCGTTTAGCGTTCGCCAGGCAACCAAACGCTGGAGCGGTCTGGATACTCTGGCACGCCGAGCCCCATACTTCTCAAGCGTACTGATTGCCCTTGTCGGCATTTACATGGGCTACCATGGCTGGATCGGCGTTACCCGCTGATTTTCTCTTGTAAAAGCCACATGCCTGAACCCACCGACCGGTGGGTTTTTTTATCTCTGAAGCCTGTCACATTTTTATCCCCCCGCAGGGGATAGCAATTGAGCTTTTATAGACGCTCATTTATGATTAAGTTATCCCCCCTGGGAGGATGTGAAATCATAAATGGAACCTGCTATGCAAAAACAATACTTCAGTCATATTCGTCGCCAGTTCGTCAACGTCACCGGCGTATTGCTCGCTTCATCCATCGCCATTCCAGCCCTGGCAGCGCAAGGCGGTTTCTCCGCAGAGAAAGATCCAGTCGCCACTGAGCGCATGTATGCCGGTCATAAGGTTCAGCAGGAAAACAGTCAAAGCCGCATTCAGGCCGTGTCGTCAATGCACGAAGGGGCGTGGATCACGCTGGAAGGCAATGTCATCAGCCAGCAGCAGGAAGAGTGGTACACCTTCCGCGATCCAACCGGAACCATCAAAGTTCGTATTCCGCAGAAAGTCTGGAACGGGCAGCACTTCGATGCGCAGGATCTGGTGCGGGTGAGCGGGCAGATAAGCCGTGAGAATGGCACCACGAGCGTTAATGTTGAAGTGATTAAAAAGCCTTAATGTGAAGAGTCATTAGAACTGTGAGTTCAACGGGTCGATGGAACGCTATCTTTATAGCAGCATATGCCAGTTCAAATACCATTAACGCTTTCATTCTAATACCTCACATTTGAATAAACACATATGTACAGGCAAATTTTTTAAATACAAACAGCCTTACTGCTACCCGAGCAGTTTGCTGATGCCAGCTTACGGGCGATGGCCTGTACGTCGTCCTGTTGGCTTAACCAAGCCTGCTCAATTACCTGAGCAGCCCAAGAAGAAATATGCGGAGATAAGCGGTAGTGAACCCACTTGCCCTGCTTGCGATCCAGCAATAGGCCACTTTCCCGAAGCATCGCCAGATGACGAGAGATCTTAGGCTGCGACTGTTCCAGCGCCGTGCAAAGTGAAATCATCTCCAATTTTGCTAATCATAGGTTTACAACAATGAATGAGAGGATATTATCACTAAGAGTGTTCATCATGGATGAGAGGAAAATGAGTTCGACACAGCAAGATTACCTCTACAGACAGTTCTTTCGGTTAAAAGTACACGAATGTATGGGAGACAGTTTTCAGGCGCTCTTTTCGAAGGTTATGCAATACGCAACTCCTGGCTTTCAAGCTGTTTCCCCTTGGGGAAACTGGGGAGATGGCGGGAATGATGGGTGGATTGCTCATGAAGCTCATTACTTCCAAATTTATGGGCCTAAACCTTCAAATCAAACCAAAGAGCTAGAAGCTGTTAATAAATCGATTGGCGACTTTGATAAATTAGTCGCCAAATGGGGGAAAGTATCAAAATATACTTTTGTAATGAATGATTATTTTAAGGGTATTCCAGCACCTGTTGGACTTTCATTAAATTCGCTTGCAATCAGTAAAAGTCTTAATCACGCAGGTGCAATGGGCGGGATGGAGCTCCTTCAAAAATTTATGTCATTATCTGAGGGTGAAAAGCAAGATATTGTAGGTTTCATTCCTGAGGTTGATTTGGATTTTACAGATAGTCGAGCTGTTGGCGAAGTGTTGACTTTTTTAGCACAAAAATCTTCTTCACCCATAAATTTTTTAAGTGAAACCGCCCCGGACTTCGAAGATAAAATAAAAATAAATGGTATTACAAAACCAATAAAGAGCAGGCTGGAATCTTTTAGTTATCAACTATATTTGATAAATGAATTTTTAGATTCTGTTGATAGCGGTCTTGAACAAACTATAGCTCAAGAAGTTAAAGAAACTTATGCAAAAAGCAAATTGGCGATAACTGAAGATAACCACAATTATGCAGATTTAAGATACACTTGGATGATAGATAAACTCCTTCCCCCTCAAGTTACCACAAGTGCGGTCGCGAGTTATCGATTTGCAGCAGAGTTAATTTTAGCTAAATATTTTGAGACATGTGATGCTTATGAACATCCAAGCAATGCTTCTGCCACATAAGCATGTTAGGTTTAGTAACTCCCTAATTGCGATTGCAGGATACACCCGTTCGTTAATTGATGGACCGGTATCCATAGAAGAACTATGGACAAAAGTAGAGCGAAAAAATAAATCAACGATAATCACGCCCTCTTTTACACAATTTATGCTTGCCGTAGACATTCTTTTTTGCATCAAACAAATAATGCTAGATAACGAAAACAGAATAATGCCAATATGCAGCATTGATGACAAATTACAAAATAAGGAAAGTTAAATGAAGTTAATTCGCTTAACTTGCGATCAGCCAACCTTTCATCCAGTGCATTTCAATGACACAGGGCTAACGTTGATTATTGGTGATAGCTCTAAAGAAAAAGAAGGCAGTAGTAACGGAGTCGGCAAGACACTTATTCTCGGCCTCGTTCAACATTGCTTAGGCGCTAATGCTGATAAAAAATTAACTTCAGCAGTTCCAGATTGGTGGTTCTCGTTACTTTTTTCTCATAATGGAGTTGAATACTTAATATCTAGAACGGGAAATGGGAAAAAATTATTATTAAATGACAAAACAATATCTCTAAAAGCATTTAAAGATCTATTAGACAAAATAGGGATATTTAATCTTGAGAATAACATTCCGTATTTATCATTTAGATCTTTATTTAAGCGTTTTTCGCGATATACCAGAGATGACTGCATCAGTCCAACTAGGACAAAAAAGGAGCAAGACTTTGAAGCATTGCTTCGCACCGCATTTCTTCTCGGCATAGATCATAATTTAATATTATCCAAAAGAAATAATAAGCAAGAACTGGATAAAGTAAGTCAATCCCTAAAAAATTGGCAAGACGATGATATTCTTAAAGACATGTTTAGAGCAGGCTCTCAACCTAAAGTACGCTATGAATGGCTAGAAAGAGAGATCCCAAGACTGCAAGATGAACTTAATACATTTCAAGTTCACGAGCAATACAGAGCTATTGAGAATGAAACAAACAGTTTAACTATAAAATTACGAGAAGTTGAAAAAAATAAAAATATAGCTGAATTTAAAGTTAGTAATATAGAAAAAACTTTATTATCACACCCTGATATTTCAAGAGAAGATCTTCTTGAACTGTACAATGGCTTACAAGAGATTTTCAAGCCAGAAACATTGGCCCATTTTGAGTCAGTTGAAAATTTTCACAAATCATTATCTTTTAACAGAAAGAAAAGACTTGAAAATGATAAAATAAAACTTTTGTTAGAAATTGAATCTCTTAAAATTGACATTAATGATATTTCGGCATTACGTGATTCATATTTGGAATCCCTGCAAGGCAAGAAAGCATTTGATGAATACGCAGTCATAGCGAGACAACTGGCTGAATTTAAAGAAGAAAAAGAAAGGCTGCATGATTATTTAAATTTCTCTATTAACCTTCAAAAGAAAGCTCAAAATCTAAGAGAAAGAAAAGTTGAACAAGACAGATTAGCGGTGAACTATGCTTCTACAAATCCTCTTTCAGAATATGATAAATTTTTTGCTGAACTCGCAGAAATAATGTACCCGAGGGTACCAGCAGGAATAGTTTTAGATGTTAATACTGGTGACAACAAAATCCGTTATGATCTAAGCATCCAAATCGAGGGTGATGATTCGGATGGGATCAATGATGCTAGGATATTATGCTTTGACTGGTTAGTATTTACATGTGGCGAAAACCATGCCATGGATATGCTATGGCATGATAATCGTCTTTTTGCCGATATAGATCCAGGTGTTCGCGCAAGATGGTTCTCTTTTGTCAATCAGTCATTAAAACGAAGCGGAAAGCAATATATAGCATCTTTAAATACTGAAAACTTTAATGCTATGGAAACAACTTTATCTGAAATCGAAATGTTAGAACTGAAATCAAAAATTGTCCTTACTCTTCGTGGTGATAAAGCAGAGAATAAACTTCTCGGCATTCAATTTGGAAGTAAAAAGTAATCCTCAGGCAGGCACTGCCTGCCGAGTATCAGTTGCTTGCTCGTTATCGGTAGCAGTATTAACCGACCTCGAGACTCAAAATTCACTCTCATCTTTTTTCTGTAATGCCACACCAAGGCTATCAAACAATTTTTCTCCAAGAGCTTGTGCGTGATCCAGCAACATTTCTAAATCTTGTTCGGTGATCACTACCGAATTACCTTCTTTATCTTTTCCGCCACGATGGACTAAATGATTACGCTTTTGTGTAGCTATTTCTATCGCATCTATTGGCCACTCTTTATGTACATTAATATCAAATGTAGCTTTATAACGACCTACAACTTTGTTTGTACTATGCCAACTTGCACTAATCAGATGTTCTTTGATTGCTTTAATCAATTCCGCCCTCATGTTTTCAATAGATTCTCCTTTGAATGGCAAAGCCAATATTTCTTTACTTACCTTAAATTCCGTCTTACCTTTTTCTATGAAATCTTTAAGGTATGAGTCATTTTTATCTATGGAGTTAATAAACAACTCAACATAAAGAGTTTCCAAAGCTGTAATGACGTTAATGTATAAGATGCTAAGCAGATGTTCTTTTTGCTTATCTTTAAATTCGCCTTTAGCCAGCATTTTTATTCCATCAATGCTTTCAACGAACTTAGAAAAGGGTTGTTCGGAAGATGTAACAGCATCGTACAAGTCTTCGTCGTACCAATCATTAATATTATTTGAATTACCTGACCACTCGTAGCACTGTTCTTGTAAATCATTAACTAGTTCTTGGATATAATCAAATTTCACGTACCCTTCAAACATCGCTTGCAACTCTTCACTTGCTTCGTATGGGCCACCATAAATGTAAGCATATCCGCCTTCACGGGATTCATACGGACAAGAGTTTGCGGGATCTTCGAAATTTTCAAAAAACCAATTCCGCATAACTTCAAGTTGATTTGCTTTACTTATATATTGCAGAGATTCGAGCGGGACTTTTTTACCATTAACATTAAAGACAACTTTCACGATACAACGCCTCTTTGAAAAAGTTATAACATTTTGACTCACTCCTCAGTGACTAACATAGCATGATTTTCATCTCTAACCTCCGCAGATCTTCACATCCTACGGTACAACAAAAAATTTGCGTAAAGCATTAACTTCGAAGGCAAAAAATAAACTCACGTTGGTTCAGCCTCTTCGATGAGAAGAGGCTCTACTTGCCCCTTACCACTCTATCAAGCAATCAAGCTAATAGCTGCATAAGCTAGGGGTTAGCTGGAATTTGCCTACTTGACCGATGAAATCTGCATACCACTGCATCATCTCCCTTCGCCCTTCTAGATACAACGCATGGTTATACGTCCCTCGAATCGCGTTCTTATCAACATGCGCAAGCTGGGTTTCGATCCATGCCGTATTGAACCCTTCCTCGTGCAAAATCGTACTCATCGTGTGACGGAAACCATGCCCCGTTACCTTCCCCGTATACCCAATCCGTTTGAATACCTGATTAATACTCGCTTCGCTCATCGACTTGCGGGGATCATTACGCCCTGGGAACACCAGCGGATATTGCCCTGACATAACTTTGAGTTGCTGTACGATTTCCAGCGCTTGGGTAGAGAGAGGCACAAGATGGGGCCGCTTCATTTTCATTCGTTCGGCAGGAATTTCCCACACCGCTTTTTCAAGATCAAACTCACTCCAGAAAGCACCTCGGAGCTCACCGGTGCGTACTCCCGTAAGAATCAGCAGACGTGCTGCAAGAACAACTAACGGGCTTCCTGTATAGCCTGCGAGAGCTTTAAAGAAGTCTGGTAACTCCTCAACAGTAAGGAAGGGATAATGCTTCGATTCATGCCCTGACATCGCGCTGGTTAGATCCGCTGCAGGATTGTATTCCGCACGACCGGTGACGATGGCGTAACGAAAAACTTCGCTGCAGCGCTGGCGAACCTTCTTGGCCTTCTCTGTCGCGCCACGGTTTTCCATTCGACGTAGCACTTTCAGCAGAACCAAAGGTTTGATATCATTCACCGGCTGCTGGCCGATATAGGGGAAAATATCTTTATTGAAGGCTTCGATAATGTCAGAAGCATACCCTTCTGACCATCGGCTCACCTTCGTTCCGTGCCATTCAAGCGCCACTGCCTGAAACGTATTATTGAGCTGGACATCGCGAACCAACTTTTCTTCTTTCTTAGCAAACGATGGATCGATACCCTCGGCCAGTTTTTTCTTGGCTTCATCTCGTAGTGCCCTCGCTTGTGCAAGGGACACTGCTGGATAGACACCAAAAGCCATACGCTTCTCTTTTCCATTGAAGCGATACTTCATCCGCCAATATCTGGAACCAGAGGGAACAACCTCAAGATACAAGCCAGCACCATCTGCCAGCTTGTAGGCCTTCTCTCTGGGTTTAGCGGCGTCTACCTGCCGTGCATTTAGCTTCATTGGGGGCATCTCCCTGGACCGAACACAGAATGCCCCCACTTATGCCCCCAACTGTAACTTGATTCCGGTTGAGTCCAGTTGATAACAGGAGATAAGATACGGGCTAGAAACCGCATTATACGGGCTTTAAGTTGATTTCGGTAGACTTGAGAAGAGTTTGAAATGGTGCCGATAATAGGAGTCGAACCTACGACCTTCGCATTACGAATTAGTAGAATCACATTTAACTAGCTGTTTTGCATACACATTGCCGCATTCACATCAGGCAACTCAATGGCACATGATGTAAGAAAGAGGAAGGCGATTTACCATGTATGACACAAATCTGGCACATCGCCAAAATGAGATTAAGCCGCTGGTGGCGTCGGCCAGGTGATATCCGGCGCTTTCGACGTGTCCACCGCCTGTACCGCTTTGATGTAGTTCATCCAGGCGATCAGGCTGGCTTTATCTTCATCGCTGATAATGCCTAACTGTAGCTCAGTCTGCCAGAAGCTGATTGTCTCTTTTGCTTCTGTCAGCAATGCGGCCTTTTGCTGATCCGCAGCTTTAACATCAGCTGCGTGCTGAGCATCAGTATCCGTTACCCACTTCTCACCATCCCATTTATCATACGGGCCTGAAGGCTCGGTGGTAGTGTAACCATCATGTACAGAGCCAATATAATCAATGGTGGATTTCATTCCATCAGTGGTTGAGTAAACAATCTCGCCCCTGTGGTCTTCTTCCTGACTCCAGGTTACATTTTTATATACGGCTACTTTTCCCGCAACTTCATCACCGGGGTCAATGTCTGTTGAATGCCCAGGCATGCTTACACCAGGGTTAATGTATTCATCAGACCAGCCGGTATATTCCCCGGTATCGGGATCGTAATAAAAACAGCGAATTTCGCCCGGTTCTGTAGCCAGACCATTTTTATCAAAAACAGGTTTCATTATTTTGCCCTTACTAACAGGTTAAATGCGATGTTGCGGGGACGGTTTTCTGCGGCGGTGCGGTTAACTTTTGAAGAGTCAAAATAGATATTTTTTTGGTTGAAGTCGCTTGCTTGACCCGCAGTTAAACCAGTTGGAATCAGTTGCGTCATTTCAAATGCACCAGACGCCGATGCGTTCACACCCATTGCCACATCTACAAACTGACCTGTAATTGCCTGCTGAGCATCACCCTGGGCGCTTAAAAGTGTCCTTCCGCCGTCAACACCGCGTCCATCATCCCAAATACGCACGAACTCCCCACGTGACTCGGTTAATTTCAGGCCTGGCCAAACTAACGCAAGTTTTGGATAAGTAGCTGCGGAGAACGTCGCCCCGTTAAACTTCAAAAACACCATGTCAGACCATTCAGGCATGACGGTGTTAGGCATAGCAGCAGACGGCCAGAAGAAAGGAATGCCGATTGGCGGCAGACCAGCAGATAGGCCGAGATTATCGCGTGCGCCCGCTGTCGTAGCGTCCCCAGTACCTCCCCGGTTAATGGGCAAAGGTATGCCATTCCCGCTTTCGTCCTGCGCACCCCAGTCTCCATTATTAGCAATAACTAAATACTTACTATCATCCGGGGAATGAACGCTCGAGAACGCGTTGGCAACAGAAGATGGTGAAGAAACGAAAGCCTGCAAACTGAGGTAACTAATAAGAGAAGTCAGGTCTGTCTGCCCGATAATATCGCGCCCTACTGAAGTAAGATCCGTCTGTGATACAGTGTCCGTCCCTGTGAAATACGGAAGCTTGTTAGCTCCTGTAGCGAGGCCGGCAAGTGCTGTCAGTGTTGCATCAAGCGCCTGGAAATCCTTACCGAACGCGGTTGTCATTTTAGTAATGAACCCATTCAAATCAGCATCATCAAGCACATCCTGCCCACTTTTGTTGGCGGTGTACTGCGCCAGCGCTGACGCGATAAAGCTGGCCTGCCGAATTGCTTTATTTACTTCTGCGCTGGCTGCCTTACCTGCGGTGAAACCAGAGAGCAGGGCCGGAAGCGCTTCCCAGTCAGCCTGGGCCATCACGTTAGCATTTGCTGCTGTCGCGAAAGATTTAAAGTCATTTTTAGCCATTACAGTAATTTCCCCCATGCGCCATCATCTAATCCGGCGATATATTCATTTTCCATGTCGAAACCAAAGAATTTAGTGCCTTCTGAGGGTGTTTCTACCGAAGGCGTTTCAATGTCACCGGCCCATACGCCAGCTGCTTTAATGGTGAGATAGCCCTGTTTGATGGCGGCGATCAGTTCGAGAGACACATCAGAAATGTCAGTCTCGGGAAATACCCAGACCGAGATCGTCATGTCCTGGTTATCGACGATTTGCATCTTGAGGCCAGAGCCAGCAGTTGCAGCGTCAAGGATGGGTGGCAGCGAATCATTGCGGCCATCCCAGTTGTTGATAGCGATTTTTGCCTTAAGAACGATGCGATAGGTTGTATCGCTCAGCGTGGTATATCCTGCATCTGGATCATACGGGCCTTGCCATACGCCCTGGTCATATCCGAGCCCGTCAGTGTCCCAGCTGAAATAAACGCCGCTTATCGGCTGGCCGACGATGCGACTGCGGCCAATCCAGAGGCCGAGCGTATCGAGTTGGACGCCGACAGCGGTATCAATATCGAATGCGCTTACCAGCCTCCAGGTGGCACCAGTGATATCAATCAGTGGCCGCGTGCTCAGGTCGATGTGATCAAAGTATTTCGGTTTTGTGGCATGGTAGTTGGTGATTAAGTCCGTGTACTTGCTCATGACGTCACCGTTAGAACAATGTTTTCGGGTTTACACGACGCGGATTCGTTGTAGGCGATAATGATGTTTGCCGCCGCTACGCTACCGGCTGATTTTCCAATCAGCAGCTCCTGTATGTCGTAGTAGCGCGCATTGCCGCCACTCACTACGCCGAGGTTCGCCGGAGAATAAATCCTGCTCAGCAGCACATCGTCGCCGATGGTCAGCCCGTTGATATAATCCGCGACGGCCTGCTGAATCTGTACGCCAATTTGCGACGTGTAGCCCGTAAAGGCTTTCAGGGTGATATGCCCATAAATCGGGACATCAGTAGACCGCGAAAAGCTGATCACATGTGGATTGCCGTAGGTGTCCGGTACAGTTACAGAGGTTGTCCCGTAAGTTGCCGTTCCCTGCCCTTTGTTCCCCCGGATTGTCTGGGCTATCTCGGTAACATCACCTCCATCAACGATGGCGGAAATGGAATGAGGCGGCAGCCCGTTGCTGTCGGTTGTGCCAGTATCATTCTCGTAGAGCTTGTGACGTGTCACGCCTGCAACGTTGGCGATCGCACCGTCGACACCTTCAAACGGTGTGAGTGATGGCAGAGCGACGCTTTGCCCCTGCCTGATGCGTAGTTCTGCGTCGGTTTCAGCAGGTGAACCGACTGTAGCCGCAGCTGGGTTTGTAACTGATACCCAGCCGCGAGTCGGTGTGTTAATGGTGGTGATTGTCCCGGCTAAAGCCGCAACAGAACCACCATTCGCACATGTAGCCGTCACCAGCACAGTACCATCAACGCCGATCGCTACACTCGCGGGAAAATTCCAGATAATGCCGTTTTTATCCCGTGCGGAGCCATTTGTGATAGTCGTGCCTGCTGCACCGGTCAACAGCAGATCGGCAGTAGAGTTTGTTGCGACTTTTCGCGTGATCCCGTTAATTTTCACATTGCTGCTAAGCGCTGCGGCCTGCGCTGTCGTCGGTGAAAACGAGTTATAGATCTCGATAGCGGTATTGTTAGCGTCATGCACGGCAAGAGCCACCAGCGCAACCATTTGCCCATCTTTGCTGTCTGGTTCGAGGTAGGCATCACTACCGTAAATCTGCCTGAAATAGCTGGTCAGTGTATCAAGGATTGTCTGGTAATCAGGCGCACTAATCCCCTGGGCGGTTACCGTTGCCGATAGCCCCAGCGTGTCGAGGTTCAAAGCCATTTATGCCTCGCTTGTTACAGTCGTCTGGCCGTAGATTGTGTCAATGGAGGAAGTGAAGGTGACGCGGCGGCTGGTGCCGTCATAATTGGTATCGAAGGAAAGAATCGACAGAACGCCCGGCGTGTCCTGTATGCGTTCGCGTATAGCCAGGATATAGACGTCAGATCGCTGTTTACCAAGCACTGACTGAACATACGGCGTTCCTTCCGTCAGATCGAGAAACCACTGACCGCGCCACAGCTCAAACCGAGTTTTTACGGCCTGGGCGACACACTCCGGACTGTCGATAAGGAAGGTGTCATCACCCTGCCCGAAAGTGTAATCGCCGTCAGCATCTTCGCGACGGTATCGCATTATTGCGGCCCCCCAGTAGTTCCCCCGCCAGTTTGTACTCCACCATGTTTATGCGTGGCGACACTGACACCAGAAGCTTTTACGTCATTTGTTACCGTCACCGGCCCAAGCATCGTCGCAGTACCGCCACTTTCACCCATTCCCTGAGACAGGTTGCCGTTAATCGTTACGTTGCCGTTCAGCGTTATGGTCGGGGATGTAATTGTCGTTCCACCCTCAGCCGTAGCCGTAAGCTGGCCTAGTGTTTTAACGGTGATGTTATGTCCTGCTGCGACCTCTACGAACGCCGCGCCATCATCGGTGCGCAGTTGCGCGGCGCTGGTACTGATACCGATGATTTTCTGTGCCTGAGACTGCGGGCCAACGATGGCGAACGCATCAGATAAATCATGCTGGCGCGGGTCGACGGTCTCCTGAACGCCGCCGCTCTGCCACCAGAAATCGATGCAACGGTCGGCAAAGATCAGCAGGCACTCATCGCCCTCTTTAACTGGGAAGGTCAGCGTGCAACCGCCACCGCGCGGGAAGATGACCGGCACATCCACCAGCGGTTTTAATTCGGTGGAGCCATCGCCAACAACACCGCGAAGCGCCACCTCTACAGTGCAGGTAACAGCGTCAGGATCGAACGACTGAATGATGCCAGGCATCGCTACGCGCATCTGGGTAGACACCGAATCGGCAATGGCCTGCGCGGTCTGCTGCTCACCGCCAATCTGTGATTGAGTTGGAATTGGCATAAAAACCCCATAAAAAAACCCGCTCAGTTGCGGGTTATAATTTTGCTTCTGGATAACATCTACAGCGACCATCAGGACAACACTTTCCCTCCCCGGGATGACCACTTTTAGGCGGCTTACTCCACGAAAATGTTTTCCCATTATTTTTAGCGCATTCTGCACACTCGTCACCATCCTCGCAGGAGCGCCAAATATAACGTTTAATACCCAAGCGAGATTGCTTTATCCTCTCTGCCTCGGAGTGACGACGGCTGTTTTCGGCGAGGTGTTCAGCATAGCGCGCGTTATCCTTCTCAATTTCTTCTTTACTTCGACGCCTCCCATTTGCTGGCTTTGATTTTTGGTAAGCAACCCGTTTATTTCGATTGTATGATTTAATAATTGCGTCTTCATTTCTGCGCTTTTTAAATTTTAAATATTTAACAAATGCAAAAGCAATTACGAATAAAATAATAATATATGCAGGTTCCATTATTTAACCTTTACGCAATCATAAGTTGCATATTGTCTTGGTGCGTCCATGCTGGCTTGCAGCCACTGAGCATTGAGGATAGCTTTTCCGTTTCGCTTGATGTACTCAAGACCAACCCATCTCCCCGGTTGGTTTGTGGCCATACGCCAATCCATTTTTATATTATCGTAGTCTTCTTTTTGTTTCAGAAATGTCAATTTCTGATACTCGGGCTTTGCTCCATTTATGCGAGGAAAGCCGTCATTAGTACCACTCGTTGAGAAAGTGAAATCACCGCACTTCATATAGACTTTTCCTGCTGCATTTGCACCAGCAACAGCTGTTAAGCAAATTAAGCCAGAAAATATTCCTGAGATTATCCTTTTCATTAGGCACCCGTTTTCATCAAAGTCGAATCATTAATCAGGGTAGAAGCTCCACGCGCAAAACACATTAAATCCATGTACCACGCCTGACCTCTGGTGTCGCCAGTATAGTCGATAGCTTTGACGATATAAACGCCATCTGTCGCAATGCTGGCAGCCTGTGACGTAGTGCCTGTGAGCACGCGGTTGCCGTTCTCTTCCGTTTCAGTGATGCGCCCGGGCGACTGCGCTATCTCACTATTACCGAGTGCGGTACGGTACACCGAAGCCTGATCGAGCTGGATAAGGCCATTAATGCGGATGTTGGGGTTTATCAGACACCGCACGTTTACGCCGCCGCCCATCGTCTGTTGTGGCATACCGATCAGACCAGTATCGGCATTCAGCACAATGGCTTCGTGAATGTATTTGTCCTCCGGCACCATCTGAACCTGACCATCCACCAGTTGCCATGTCGCTTTACACTGCGCAGCAATGTTATCCATCACATTACGGGTGGATGAATAAATCGCGCGGCCACGAGGAAACACGGTATCAGGAAAGTCGCCGGTAATGCCCTGCGTCACGCCGAACGCGTTGAAATCCTGCATCGTCGCCCGATGCAGGTCGGCAACAGTATAACCGGCTGCAAGCGTGGTGATGGTAGTCGCGTAAAGGAACGCTTCGTGGTCACCAATGGCCTGAATAAGTACCCAGGAATCCGTAATGTTGTCCTTCCCGGTGACGGTGAAGCGAATATCACCGTCAAAGATCAGGCCGTAGTTCTGACCATTCACCTGCCCTATCTGGTCTGGTGAAATCTCACGGGCGACACCAACCTGGCTCGCATCAACATCCGGCGCTATGCCGTCATACCCGGCAATAATGCGAATTTTGGCAAACTCCTGCCCAAGGATCTTATTAGTAGTGGTGGGTGAAAGGTTATAGACTTTCACGTTAGCCACGCGCGGCCAGCGCGTGTCTGCCCACTCGATCTGGAACGTGACCTTAAAGTCAGACAGGGAAACGCCCTGCCCGTTCTGGTCCAACAGTTGCAGCTCAAAATGGCGCATCCAGTTAAGTGACATTTCTACTCCTGTACGAAAATGAGGTGGCTGTATGTGCCGAGGTTGGTTTTGGTTGGCTCGTCTGGTGCGCCCTTATCGGTCGCCACCACCAGCGCGCCATCAATGCCAAGCTGTGGATATTGTCGTAATAGGTTCACGCCGGTCAGGAGAGGTACGCCAGAAAGAAGCGCAGCGCCGCCGCTATCCATCACGTCCATGATCCAGCCAGCCGCATCGCGCCAGATGATCCTGAGCGTATACGTGGTATTGCCCAGCAAAACGCGGAACTGCTGATTGTCAGGAGAAAGCGGTATTTCGTTAAACTGCATATCATCCCCCGAATGCTGATGTAACGCTTCCGCCCAGCTGGCTCAGCAATGATTCGTTTGGTGGTGTAGTGGATTTCGTCCCGGAATTTTGCACCGCCGATGTGCTGACGCCATCCTGCATATCTGATTTATCAGCAACGCTAACGCTCTGCGTTTGCGACATGATCACTTCACGCAGGGTAAGCGTGCAGTTCAGCACGTTCTCGCTGGTTTTGTCCGTTGTCACTTCGATGGCGCGCACCAGCATATTGCTGTACACCCGCTTTCCGGTCACTACATCGAACGGCACCCGAGAGGACTGGAGATCCAGCAGTTGCTGATAGATCTCTTTCGGGCTCAGTCCGGCACTGAGGCCGATTGAAGATGTATCAATGAAGTCCAGCAACGAACCGCCCCCAGCGAAGCCGCATTCCATTGTGACTTCGCTGGGGCGCTTATAGGCATGATCGGCGATGAAACCCGAGGCGCTATTCGTTGTTGGCTTCTCCACCGGATGCTCAGTAATTTCGAGCGCATCAGAATGCTTTTCGGAGACGACCACGCTGGGGATCAGCAGGCCAATTCGCCGGGATTGCTGGCGAAAAATCGCTGATAAAATATCCATTATCTCGGTCCTGCGGGGAGTTGCTGGGTTAACTGTGAATTCACGCCCTTTTGACGGTCAACAGTCAAACGGGCAGCCTCGCGCGGATCGGAAACGCCGTGGATGTTAATATTCGTTTCCTGCTGAATCACCGGGGCGCTGGTGGGCATATTGCTCATTACTTTCGGAATGTAGTTGCGCGTTTCCTGCGGCATTAGCCCCATTCCATAACGCTGAACGTTGCCGATCCCCCAGTTATAAGATGCCAGTGCTTTGCTAAGGTCTCCTCCGTTCTGCCGCAACAGCTGGCTGAGGTACTTAGCGGCTGCCTGAGCTGACTTTTCCGGGTCGAATACATCATTCCCACGCAGGCCCATGTCGCGCGCCGTGCCATCCATAAACTGAAACAGTCCTTTCGCGCCTGCGCCGGACATGGCGAACTGGTTACCACCCGACTCGGTGATCGCCACGCTTTTCAACAGGCCAGCTGGCAGCTGATAAAGCGACTCCAGTTTATTGAACATTGGCCCCATCCAGTCGAGCAATACCTTGCCCTGGGCTGTCGCCTGAGGTCGCTTAACAGACTGCGCTCGCTGCTCTGGCTCCAGTCCCATATCCTGAATTTTTCGCTGGATTTGCTCATCAGTGAAAAAGTCTTTGCCGGGGTTTTCCTTTCTCAGCGCCTCATATGCCTGCTGCCTTTCAGGTACGATATTGCTACCTATACCGCCAATCGACGCCATTTCTTCGCTGGTGGTCGGCGTATTGTTGGCAGGAATGAACATAAGCAACCAGGGATTCTTGATTGCCAGCTGCGCGATCCCCTGCGCCAGCTTACCCAACCCACCAATAGAGCCGCCAATTGCCTTACCGAGGCCCATAAATCCGGCGACAAGTCGCCCGATCCCCGTGAGCATGGAGACCAGCTTCGCACCGGCCAGAAAGCCAAACAGGATGGTGAGCGTATTTTTCCAGCCGCCCAGGTTGTCCTTGAGCTCCAGAAACTTATCGCGTAACCATTTAAATACCTTTTTTGCCTGCTCAATCTCTGGCTGCCACTTAGACCAGTCAATCAGGCTTTTACCGCCCTCTTTCCACGTCTGGTAATCGTCATAGAGTAATCCGATCGCCAGAATCAACGTGGTGATCAGGCCGATAGGGGATTTCAGAAATGCAGCATTGAGCAAACGCCAGGCGATGAGGATTGCGCCGATGGTCATCAGGAACTTTTTGCTGCCATCGTCCAGCTTTTTCCACCATTCAATGACAGAACCAGCAGCCTGTATCACCCGCCACGCCATTCGTGTGAAGGCGTTTGCAAGCCAGATCACGCCCTTAATAACTTTTGTCAGCGTCTCTTCAATCTTCGGGAAATTGTCGAGGATGCGCCGCCGCAGGCTGTCCAGCGAACCAGCCAGACCACCAGCGAGATTTGAGCCGATCTTGTCCCGCATAATGCCGAACAGCGACGTAAGCCCGCGCATGGAGGTCATGAATTTGTTGGACTGAACAGCCGCTTTATCAGCGTTGAAACCCGTCTTTTGCAGCATCGACTGGTAATCGGCGGTAAAGCCATTCATGCCGCGCCGCATCGCCATCAGCGTGTTTTCATCGATGCCGAGCATCTGCGCGTATTGCTTCGCGCGGTAATACGGCATGTTGTTGAGCTTTTGCCCAACGCCAGTAAAAATGGCCGCAGTATCACGCATCTTTCCGCTGGCATCACGGGTCTGGACACCCAGACGGTTCAGAAACCCTTCCGCCCCCGGATTGCTACGCATGAAACCGGCCAGCCCTTCGAGGGAGGACATGGCCGACTCAGCGCTGGCACCGCTTTGCGATGCGGCATAGCCCAGCGCTTTGATGCCCTGGACGCTGGCCCCCGTCCGTTGGGATGCCCAGTAAATTTTATCCAGACCATTCGCGATCTGGGTGGTAAATCCGACAATGCTCAGCGCTGCGCCTTCCACCACCGCGCCGACCTTCAGAACGTTCGCGGTAACGCCTTTCAGCACGGCTTCAAACTTATTAGCGCCAGCCTGATCGATATCGAATCCCAGCGAAACAAGGAAATCTTTAATCGTATCTGCGTTACCGCTCATTGGCCGCTCTCCATTTATCTACCCGGGCGTCGTTATCCTCGCGCATGTCGAGGTAGTCATTGAGAAGCGCGATGCGGCAGAGGTCTACCGCACCGCTGTTAAGGTCTTTCTGGTCAATATGGAAGGCAAGAGCCGGACGAAGAATAAAATCTTCACCGCCCGGCAGGCTGTTGAAGGTTATTCCGCTGGCGGGGTGGGCGTCTCGCTGGTAGGGAGTCCTTGCAAAAAATTTCCCAGCGAGTCGGCGACCACCCGCGCCACCAGTTGCAGCATGGTCAGCAGGTCGATATCGTCAAACGCCATTTCGCCATGCTGGCAGACTGGCACCCAGCCTTTCATATGCTCGCGTGAAACGACGGAAAGGCAGGGGAACAGGATCGCGTCCACGTCGCCATCGCTCAGATCGGACACAGCATTGGCAATTTTTGGCAGGATGGTAGCCATCGCGCCTTCGGTGTCTTTGCTGCTGATCTTCTCCTGAACGCTCCGGAAGTCAGAAACCATCCCGGCCAGCACCGGCAACAGCTTGCGGGACACCTTCAGCTGTTCGAAAACGCTGAGCTTTGCGGTGCGATATTTCACGCCTTTAATTTCGAATTCCATGCGTTAAAACTCCCCGAGCAGCTGGTCAATCTTGCCGCAATCGAATACCCAGGCGACAGTTCCACCCTCTTTGGCGTTATTGAAATCAGGCTGTTTCTGGAATGCACACGAACGCGCAGTAGAAATATCACCCGATGCCGTGTTGCGAATGACGATCACGTTATTGCCCCAGGTGGCAGAGGACTGGCTTTGCGCGTTATACGCCAGAGACAGCTTCTTGTTCACCGGGGAGGTTTTCAGCAGCGTCACCGTAATGGTGCCTGACTTATCGGCGTGCAGGCTGTGCATCACTTCGCCATCGGCACCAATGGTCATGGTGTTCTTGTTGCCGCCCATGGTCTGGGTGATACCTTCCTCAGAGTTCGCAGAACCCTGACCAAGATCGATAACGCCGGTCGGCCCGGTGAGCGACGCGGTTACATCGAGAAAAGAATAAGTTGCCATTTATCGCTCCTTAGCGAACCACGTTGATCTGCACATCGGCATAATGAACTGCGCCAGCCAGCTTACAGGCCACCTGAATTAACGGTGCTTTGCGAGCTTCTCGGTCGGCCTGCGCCTGTTCTGACAGAGGTTGCGCATACACGTAATAACCTTTGGTCAGCGTATCGCCTGAATTCAGCTGTCCGATAGGTCCACCATTCCACACGCCAGCCGCTACCAGACCGTTCGTGACGGACTGATCCATGGACTGTTCAACGTTGGAAAGCAGACGGGTCACACCGGCATCAGTCTGCGGAATTTTGGTGGTGCTGGTGTAAAGCAGGTTATAGAGGTTGGTCTGAACGTAGTTCTGCAACCAGTCGAGCCCGTGGCGCTCGTCGAAGAAGTCACCGTTCGCCATGACACCCTGTTGCAGGATCGCCGTGTCGTTGGCGTAGTACACGAACACGTTCGCATTCTTCGCATCCACAGCCGCCGCCTGTCCTACCGTCAGCGTTTCGTAGGTTACACTTGGTTCCTGTTTGAATTTCAGGGTAATGGTGGTATTGCTGCCGTTGAAATTGACAGTAAAGGCGCGACCAAAAGCTGAAACAGCTGCATAAGGGCTGCTGGTGGAATATTGAATAAAGGTACGGGCATACTTGCCAGCCTTTAATTTCGACGCAACATCGGTCGTCGAAGTCGTGCTGATAATCTCGGCGTCGGCAGATGTTACCCCGAAAATGCGGCTAAGACTGGACGCTTCGATGAGTTTAGCAACCTCAATCACGTCGTCAGCATCAAGCACATCACCGCCATCAGCAACTTCATCAGCGACAACCAGCCCATACCAGTTGGTATATTGCAGGCAGGCATTAACAGCTTGCACAATGGTTTCCACGCTTCCACCTTCGGAAGAAGTCAGCGTCTTCGCCCAGCGGCCAACATAAACCTGCGTCGGCTTCGGCGACTGGCTGAAGAAAACCTGCGCCGCTTCATATTCCGGGCTGTCGACTCCGAAGTCCTCGCCAATGTCCTCAACGGACGCATAGAGGCGAACGCGCTCCTGCACCGGAATGACAGTGGAAGAACCGAGGATCAGCAGCGCGCCGAAGTTACGACCAGTAGCCGCTTTCGGCGAGATGATCACATCAACGTTTACAACGTTGGATACAGGTAAGCCCTGCGTCATAGTTTATTCTCCAAAAAAGGTGACTGGCGCTTCCACCAGCGATTTGATGCCGTACTCGCGCACAACCTTCCGGCGCAGGCGCACCGTCATGTCGTAGCGGCGAACCCATTGCTGGTTGATAAGCTCGGGGAAAGGGGTCAGACCGGTATAGTCGCCCAGGGATAAACCGAGCGCGTTCAGCTCAGCGTTATTTTGCGGGACAGATATGCCATCGCGAAAACGGGACGCATAAGACATACCAGCCGGACCATAGAACGACGCCATGCACTCGAACGTTTCATGTCGCCAGAGCTGAGCGCCCTCATCGGTCTTCCTGGTGAATGCAGGACTGTTATCAATGGGCCATCCGGTAACGCCGAACGCGCACCAGTTCGTTTCAACGGGTGGCAGTGGCGGCTGGTCTTTCTGCCAGCGCGGGCGAACCATCCCAGCAGGCAAGCCGGAAACGTTGCGCATCCACTGGCTTAACAGCCTGTCGAGCGCTTCGTCATAATCCGGATCGCCGCTGGTGGGTGTCAGCCAGCCGCGCTCTGTGCTGGTGTTATTGCTCAACGGGAGTTCCCCCATCAAACGGCAGTAATTCACAATGCGCCTGGACGAAGCCAGCACCGTAAGCGGTATACGGGTCGACGAACGTCACACGATAATCACGGTTCTGATACGTCACGATATCGGCATCACGGCCAGTCTGCCCCTGCGTGAGTCGCTCAGTCGTCACGATAAGAATCGCCCCGCTGATAACCTGACCGGCCTGCATGCGGCGGTTTTCAAGAGAGCGGTCAACGGTAACAACTCCGGCAAACTGCGTTTTAACTTCGCTGTCGCTGCCGATCCCGTCATCGTCCACCGTTTGCGCGCGACGTGTTACCCACAGGTTAAAGTCGCAAAAATCGGGGTCAAAAAGCACGTCTGTTACATCAAGAGTCGGCATCTTTATCCCTCACAACATGGGTAATGGCTCTGCGATATTGCCCGGTGTCGATTAGCGGTTTCACCAGATCGGTTCCGGGGGACTCGCCAGCAGCGCGTCGGGCAAGCTCCGCTTTCGCCCCTTTACGCCCTCGACGCGCACGGGCTTCAACGGTGCTATCAGCAAGCGGTGTAAAGCCGGTAATAGTCATGTAACGCCTGACGCCATTAGCGGCCAGCGTTCCGGCGCGGTTGAGCGCCCTTTCCGCACCCGCCGCATTTCCATCAAGCGCAGCCTGCGCCGCTGCTTTTAGCTGCGGCACCGTCTGTTCCTCTACCGATTTAACGCCTGGGATCAGGTGCGGGCGTGGGGGGATGTTTTGCGCTGGTGAGCCGTATTCGTTGACGTAACCGATCCCGGCATTACCAAACGGAACATCTTCACGCTCGCTGTCTTCCGAAGGGATACCGACCAACACATCCTTTTTGGTTAGCGACCTGAGCGCATCCAGGATGGCCTGAGCGTTATCCACCCTCGTTGTTACACCGCTTTTGAAACTCATAGCTGGCGACCGCCCGCACCGAACATCGTGATCAGCTGATAAAATTCAGCGCCATATCTGGTGTTATTCCAGAAGCCTGCGTCAGGGTTTAGCGTCGCGCTGGTGTCATAGCTGACGCTTACCTTGTCAACGGACTTGGAGGATTGAACACCATTGGTTGAACCGCCCGGGCCACCAACCAGCATTGCCCGGCTGTCTGCCGCCCAGAGCGTCATATAGTGCGCCACGAACAACTCGGCAAAGTACGGAAACAACTCTTTGCCGGTGACGTTTTCGCTCAGCAGCACATCGGCCAGATTCAGACGAAACTGGATTTGGGCGTCGGGATATTTGGCAGGGTCAGCAAACTGCGGGAAGTCGCGGCGAAAATCACTTACTGTTGGCAGACTTTGATTCTTTGGCATCTTTCGCCCCATTACCGCCAGTCTGGGCGGCAGCAATCTGCGCTTGCAGGCTGTCGTTCTGCTCTTGCAGCTTGAGCAGCGCTTCTTTCAGATCGGCGATCAACTGATCTTTATCGACAATCTGCTTATCTTTGTCAGCAATCTGCGCTTGCAGGCTGTCGATAATGGATTGCAGATCATCGGTGTCGCTAATCACGCTTTCGGAAAGCTCAGAGTGCGCCTGGGTGAACCAGTGCGACGCGACCTCTTCCGGCACGTTATGCCGTCCCCGGCCAAACTCCTGTTTTGACTGATCGCCGAGCGTCAGCGTAAACGGAGTGTGAACATGGATGGTAACCAGCTTTTCTTTCGCCATTTTCAGTTTCCTTCTGGCCCCTTTCGGGGCCGTTCTGGTTATCAGATACCGTCCACGTAGGACAGGGTTTCTTTGTACACTGGCTCAACCGCACCGAGCTTGCCGTAGTAGGTCGCAATCTGGTACAGACCGCGATACTGGATAGGAACGCTCTGCAACGGCACCAGCGGATAGCGCACGTATTTCTTGTCGTTGGTGTAGGCGACCATACGGTCTTTACCGCCAACCCCGCGCCCTTTCAGCCATTTGACCGCTTTGATTTCCAGCGGAACGCCGTTCTGGTGGAAAGCGATAGTGTTCACGGCCAGATAGGTCAGCAGTGACTGGTTACCCGCTTCGGAAACCTTACGGCTTGCCAGCAGTGAATACTGCTCTGGCGGAATGCGCAGATCTGAAGGCACGACGGAGTAGCCGGAAGCAGCCCAGGCATTCGACAGAATGCTGTTCACGCTATCGAGGATCTCGTCGTTGGTGGAGTTCGCCCAGGTCTTCGGCGCATTGTTCAGCGTCACACCGATGAGGTTTGCCAGACCTTTCAGGCCGAGCGCATCATCACCGATGTAAACCTGCTCGTCGTTGTCCATCTGCCATTTGAGCTGCATACCGTCGTATTTCTGAGTATCAATCGGGCGGCCTACCTGCTGAGCTGCTGCCAGCTCTACAACGGTCCATCCCAGTTCCATGCCCCAGAGGTTCAGCGGATTGCCGTCTTTGCCGATATCAACGTTCACGCCAGCAATAGCAGTGGAATCTTTGCCTACCCAGTTTTTACCGTTCGGATTTGCGCCAGTACCCGCAGCGCCAAAGCTGGTGTTAGTCCAGCTGGAAATGTCATCCGCGATAGAAACGTCTTCACGCAGCTGAATATCGCGGGTCCAGGTGTAACCCACCAGCGGCAGGTTCAGCGTCTGGTCGAGTCGCTCCAGCTCCCCGATGAGAAAGGCACCAGAGCTATCAACGGTTGCCTGATCAAAAGTAATCATTCGTCTGTTCCTTAAATCTTCCAGGAGATTTCTGCATTGCCGTTAGCGTCACCGGCCCCTGTGAATTCGGCGTTGGTCAGCGCCACGTTTTTGCCACTGACGGACGTGGACATGAAGCCGCCCAGCGGCACGTCAATGGTCGAATCGAGCGAAACAACCACGTAGACAGGCGCGCCTTTTTTGATGGTGCTGGCATCGAAGCCAGATCCGAGGTTAACGGTCATGTAGCCACGCTTCATGGCATCGCCCGGGAAGTTCTTATCCGTCCCCACCTGGCGAACCATGTCTGGCTGCGATGTGGTCGGATACGGACGAACGTAGATACCCTTCACCTTGTCGGCGGTGTCACCGTCCGCCAGCGGCACGAAAAAGCCGTCAGCGTCGTATTTGCCAGCCAGACCATAGGCAGCGAAGGCGTTATCGGATTTAAGGATCACCGGTTCGACGGTTAAGTCCTGCGGGCGAGAGATAGCCCCGGCAATGCCAACAGGCATCCGGTACAGATATGCAGTCATTGGATTATCCTTTGCGGTTAGACCAGAAGTCGGCGTTTTGTTTGTTCAGGGAAGCGATGCTGGTCATGCCCATATTTTGGCGTTGTGCATCGCCCGTGGTGGTGCGGGTGTTTCGCCCTTTGGCAATCTCTGACACGGCGTTAAACGCCATATCTACCGATTGCTTGGGCAATTTGCGGATATCCGCATCACCGACAACCTGGCGAACCAGTGTTTTGTCAGCGGCAGCCAGCACATCACGTTTGAACGCGGTCGGTTTCACCTTACGGCTCAGATCGATACCCGGGACGATAACCTCGGCACGATAGGCAGAGTCACCGGTAATAGTGGTTTCCTCTTCGTCGTCCTCGCCGTCGCCGGTCGGATCTTTTTTGTCTTTTTCGTCAGGCTTATTGTCGTTATCGCCCGTCGCATTTCCTTCCAGCTTAGCCAGCAGGGCTTTGAGCAAGGTCTTGATATCGTCCTCGCCGTCGCCGGTTGGCTCTCCGCCCATTTCCGGCTTTTTGTCCGGCAATGGTTGCTGCGGTGAAAGGTTAATGTTGAGGTTAACGCCGCTCGGCAGATCCCCTTCATCACCCGTTACAGCCGCTGGCGCAGAGTCCAGCAGTTCGTTCATGGTGTCAGCGTCACCCGTTTTGATGGCCGTGCGCATGCGGGTCCACCAGCTTTTCTTTTGATTTGCCATTGTGTCTCTGTCTCCAATTGCACAACGATTTCCGGCTCTGCCTTTAGGGACAAGAGCCACATGGTTTCCGGTAATATCGACCTGCTCGGCTTTACCTGGATCGGTCTGCTCGTACTCCGCGTCATAGCCGCACGACACTTCGCGCAGGCCATCTTCGATAAGCTGAATGGCGCTTTCGTCTTTGACGATAAGGTCAGCCAGCATCAAATCAGACTGGTTACCAGTCCCGCGCCGCACGTTCTGAAGATGCCCGACAGCAAGCTCTTTCCAGTTCTCGGGATTTACCAGCCGCACATTCCCGTTTTCATCTTCAGGATGCAGGATCGTGATGCTCATCCCTTCGAATGAGGCGAGCGTGGCCGGATGGAATACCTGCTCAGGAGAGCGCGTTACGACTATCTCACCGAGTTTGTCGGGTTTGAGGTTTGGCAGATCGGCAGCGCCGTAGAGCTGCTTACCCGTTCGACCTATCGGCACGTCTTTGCACAACAGAGAGCTGTCAGCCAGCTGATAGCGGGTTTCCCCCAGCCGGGTATTGAAAAAATATTTCATGGTTTACCTGCGATTCAGGCGAGATAAGAATGAGGGTTGGGGAAGACGATCTCTTTGTAACAGCGGCAGTTCGGGAGCTCGCCAGCGTGACCGGTCATGCCGTCAAGCGTTGGGGGTCGGCCCCATTCGACAAATTTACCTTCCATCTCCCGATGAGAATGCCGGACGTCGCCATCTTCGGCTGTACGCCAGATATAACCATTCGAGCCGATTGACAGCGCACGCGCCTGATCCAGCGCGCCGGTTGCGCGTCCAAGCTCGGTACGGGCGATAAGGTTCGCTCGTGAGCGTGACACGTCACCGGACGCAGCTATCTCTTTCGCGAATGGCTCAGCGCGGCCACCAGTCACAACGGCCTCGATGGCCTTGTTCTGAATGTCATACACCCGATCGGCGGCCTCAAGAGGCAGCGATTTGATGTACTTAATTTGCTCGGCGACGATGGATTTCATCACCTGGCCTACCGGGGCGCGGTCGACCATATTGCGCAGCTCTGCGCTGATGTTCCGGCTGTGCTGACGCCACTGCTTTTCATTCTGGCGCGCAATGTCGGCGGTAAAGTTCTCAGCAACCTTCGTCGCCCAGGGGGTGATGATTTCGCTGTAGCGCTCCAGCGCATCCATTATTTCGGTGACGCTATCGTTTGAACCATCGTAGCGACCATTTACGATATCCCCGACCGCCCGCGCTATCTGCCGTAGGCTCGTTCGATATCGGATCTCCGCCTGGCGACTCTGGCGGTTTGTCGCCAAGTTCGCCGATGCCTGGCGGCGCTTCGTCTTCGGCATTCTCGATATCCTCGTCGGTAATGGATGCTCCGATGCCAGTGACGTCAGAGTTTTCGCGCAGGTCGGTCATTGCCGCCTTACGCGTCATCAATCCGTCGCCCAGCGCGGTGCTGATCGCGTTGGTGGTGTTTACGGCCACCGTTGAGCGGTCAACGTCAGACATTTGCCATAGCGGGTTAAACTCAAACGTGAAATCGTCCGGCAGCGGCTTACCTAGTTCCGAGCGGTGCATAATGTCCAGTATCCGGCGCATCGGCAGCCGTAAGCGGCGTTCCTGCAACGAGCTCACCCGGTCGTAATAGTTGGCGAGGTCTGCGTCACCAGTTGAGAAGCCTTTCGGGGACTGACCGAACAGGCGTACCAGCGGGATACCAACGGCACCGCTGATCTGCTCAGCGAACTGCGAAAGAATGTCATCCAGACCACTGAAGCTGTACTGGTGGGTTTCGAAAGTATCTTCGGAATCCATCAGCGTCATGCCTTCATTGCTCTGGAACTGGCGAATCAGATCGATGTTCTTCAGCAGCGCTTCGAACGCGGGACCACCCAGCGCAATAAGCTCACGGAGCTTTTTCACTTTGTAGGTACGCAGATGCGCTTTGTAGACCAACTGCGCCGCGCCGACAGTGGCGCTGTCGAACGCAGTAAGCCGATCCCAGATACGCTCTACAACCGACATTCCCCATTCGTTTTCGGTCATCTTCTGCTGGAATGGCAGTGTCACCCCGTCGAAGCGAATCAGGCGGCTGTGATGGATGCGCCAGGCTGGAATGCCCGTGGCAGTGGTCACCACGTCGTAAAACTCAGGTTTGCCGAGATCCGGCCCCATCTCTTTAATGCGGCGGGTCAGGACCGGGTTAATCATCCAGCGGTCGAGCGGGAGAATGCCCTTAAACTTGCCTTCTCCAATGGTTTCGAGCCGCAGCGGGGTCATTGGTGCCTGCCCCTCGATCATGATGAAGCCGACCGCGCCGCCGTAGAGGCGCGACCATTTCAGCACGTCGTTCAGCGCATCCCAGATCTGCAACTCATCCAGCTGCGCTTCCAGGGTGCCACGGTCTTTGGCGTCAATCTCCGAGGTGATGCGAATGCCTTTTCGGGTCATATCGTCCGGGATAGCGTCGACCGCCTCGCCGATGATCCAGGACGAACGATAGGACCATTCCACCAGCATGCGGTTGCGGCTGGTGAAGTTCGCCCGGTAGGTCGATGCTGAATGCTGGTTAGGCGTCTGCATCCCCACGCGGGCGACAAAGTTCTCATAGCCATCAGCGGTGGCCTGCGCCGTTCGCTGAGAGGCTTGCTTGTTTCGTGCCATCAGGCCTGTCTCCCTAGCAGCTCCCAGATGTTCAGGGCTGAATTCATTGGCGCGTAGCTGATCATCACCGAGTCGGCGAGGTTCGGCGACTTGGTGCCGTCAGGCTGTTTATCAACAACGATTTTCCCCACGCCGTTAATGGAGTAGGTCGGCTGCGACAGCTCGATGATGAGTTTGTCTTTGCTCGCCATGGCGCTGCTGATTGAGATGATTTCGTCCGGGTTGTAGGCCATGCCCTCAACCACGGCGCGATAGGTATTCTGGAAAAGCTTGCGTAACCGCCACCAGCTCTGGGCCTTGGCATTAGCGAAGAAGTCCTTATTCAGTCGGGCGGCCTGTCCGTTGTCACCGCGCACCGCTTCGTCGTCCGGATCAAACACCGCGCCGCTACCGCGAAACGGTGTAGCGAGTATTGACGGTCGGCGCGCAGCATTACGCAGTTCGTTGATGGCGCGCGCATCGCCGCGAACGCCAGCGCCCAGACCGTCTTCGTCGAAGCGAAACTCTTCGAGGTTGTCCTGTTCGCAAAAGCCGAAGACCTTCTCAACGGACTGGTAAATGTCGCTGCCCACGCCGGACCATTCCCGGACGTTCTCCAGGAGGAAGCCGTGACGGGTCGAAAAGGCGTTTTTGTCCCGGCCTTCGTCGGCGACGTCCATCGCGCCAAGCCGTTTGCCCGTTGGCTGGATGCCCAGCTTGATATGCGCGTCGACGGCAGCCTGTACCCAGTCGGACGGGATCAGGACGCCTTCCGCTGATGCGCTGTAGTTCAGGTCAAGTTCCTGCGCCACCACCACCGGATTGTCGATTTTCTCGCATTCCCTGCGATACCACTCTTCATCCTTGCGCGGGTCGTTTCGCCAGTGGAATGTGAATACCGGTATCTTCCCGCCGTGACGCTTCTGCGCGAACGGGTTCGCCATGCCGTTAACCGAACTCAGGTCGATACGGCAGCGGGTGGTTTGCGACAGCGCCGCGTCAATCAACAGAGGACGCTGGAGGAATGCAGCCTCATCCACCAGGTAGAGCGTGGTACGGTCACCACGACCGATATTGTCGCCAGCCTCACCTTTGATGACCGCGCCAGTATCGGGAAACTCAACGCGCATGTACGGTGCGTGCTTCTTCTCGTCCCACGAACCGCGAAACTCAACGGGCAGCGTTTCCACGAACTTGCGCGCCTTCCAGAACAGCGCTTTCGGGTCACCGGTGCTGTCGACGTATTCCTCTTTACGGGATCCGAAGCCAATAACCATTTCTTTGTTGAACAGGCAGAGCGAACAAGCCAGCCCGATCGCCGTCCAGCTGAGCCCCATTTCGCGGCTCTTTTCGGTGATGCCGTTCTCCAGCCGTTCGCGCCGCTCCATGATCCAGTGAATCCACTCTTCCTGTTTCGGGAACAGCAGAAAAGGGATGGTGACCGGCAGGCCATAATCGATGTTTCGCGGGTCTGTCGTCATGCCCCAGTCGATGATGAACTGGGCGGGGTTGGTGCGGTAAAACTGCTTTAGCGCTGGCAGCATTTCGGGGTTCTGGCGAATGCGCTGTAGGCGTTCCATCCGCCATTCAAAAACCATCTGGTAATCAGGGTTCCTGAAATCGAATTCAAACGGTAGAGGCATGATCACCCCATCATCTTGCGGTAAAGCTCTGCGGCCTGATCTGCGGTGAGGTTGGTCGTCTCGGTCTTGATCGGGCCGCCATCCTTGCCAGTGCTTTCAACCTTCAGCTTATTGGTGTAAGCGTCGCCAACCTCTTTCGCGGCCTGTTCAATCAGCTGCGCCGTCAGGGAGAAGTTTTTCATCCCCTCGGTTTTGGTTGCCATGCGGTCAAGCACGCGGAGGCGATAGGATTTGTTCGCGATCGGAATGTCGCTGGTTTCGGTCAGGAACCGTTCGCGCGTAGCGTGGAACATCTCGATCCACTTCTTGGCGAGCGTCTTACCGCTGGCCTTCGTGGGGTCGTGAGATTCAGCCTGCTGGCGGGTGATCTTGATCCCGAATTCTTTTTGGACAGCCTCGACCACCTGCGATGGCGTGTCATAGCACGCAAGCGATTGAATGATGAAGGCTTTCACATCAGGTTTTAATGCAGCCATAAATCACCATTCGTCTTATACAGTCCAGTATTTAAGCCAGTCGCAGCATGCACGTCCCGCACGCTCTGGCAATATCGAGATGAGCAACCTCCGCTGGCTGATTCGCCGCATCAATCATTTCCTGCACGTCCCGGCTTGCACCGTAACGGCGAACCACGCCCACAAACTCTTCCACGTCATGGCCGCGCAGCTTCAGCTTTGGCTGCCCTTCCTGCGTGAACTTCGGCGCGCCAAATTCATCTGTCGCCTGGCAGATGTGATAAAGCTCGTGCTCTATCAGCGCGCAGAATTCCAGATCGGAACATTGCGAGCAGTAATCGGCGGCCAGCGTGATGATGAACTGCGGCACCCTGCCGAACCACTCATACATCTGCTGCTCCATCCGCGCTTTCTGCCAGCCTCCTGCCCGCATTGCCACTTCTTCCGCCTGCCCCAGCACGGAGCGCCCTTTCTTCTCGAAAGCGTTCGATGCCCAGAGAAAGCACAGATCCGCTTCAAGCAAATGCTGGTGGTCAGGGTTGTAGAGATCACCCTCATCGCTCAGGATGTGCTGATTCATCCACTCGCCAACGTCACTGGCGGGCATTATGCTGATGTACGGCTTCGGGTCAGGTGGCATCGTAAAATGCGCTGGTGGGTGTGGTCTGTTCATGAATAATTCCAGTGCTCCATTATCGAAGCCCCTCAGTGAAGGGCTTCTGTAATGTCAGTCCCGGACGAACGTAACCTTTGTGGTTATCATTCGCCGTACAAGGCGCGTCGCTTCGCGTTGCATTTCATCAATTACTTTTCGCGTCAGCGGCTGAAGCGCATATTTGCGCTCAATCTCTGCAAAAATCCCGTTCAGCGCCTCGCTGTCTGGTGGGATAACTTCAACGTTTAATCGTGCCATCGGTTTGTGCTGCCCTGTTGTTCTCGAAAGTCCTGATATCAGCCTTATCCCTGTTGCACTGCGCCAGCGCTGACAGCAACGCGACATTCAGGTTAAGACTTGCTCCCCACGTAAACGGGTCGGGTAAATCTGGCTGGGGTGTTTCAGCCGTCAGGCTGGCTGGTAACGGAACTACCGGAACCGGAACGTAGACCATTCGCGTATTCGTGCATCCGCTTAACTGCGCCAGCAGGCACAACACGAACAGCACAATCATCATCCGCAACAGCAGCTTTGATATCGTTCTCGGCTCTCTGTGACTCCAGTGCGATCTGCTGCTTGGCATGTTGGTTTGTCTCCAGAATGATGTTCGTTATTGCCACGGTGCGCAGGACATTCGCGGTGATGGTCTCAGAGGAATCAGCACGCTGTTCTGCATCGTCAGCGCGACGCTGTTCCTCCAGAAACTTTCCATGATAGTGATCCGCTGACCAGACAAGACCGCCTGCAATACAGGCGATAAACGTCACAATGAGCACCCAATAACTCATTTTCATACCAGCAGCGCCGCCCGCGCTTTGTTGTAGCGGATCTTGCGGTCATCAATGCCATTCAGGCCGCCGTTAATGATGCGCGTAACACGAGTAATATCGGCACCGTAGGCCATGCACCCTTTGGATGTGTAGAACCAGGCGGCAGAGCGTGCTGCCTGAAGTTCCTGTTCGAGCTGTTCAGGTGAAGTAACGAGGTCTAACTTCAGCGCCGCCCCGCAGGTGCGATAATTGTCGAGGCCAGTGATTTGAATTAACCCTCTGCCGCGATATTTCCAGCCGTCGCCGGGCGCTTTGTTACCCAGGCGGTTGCTATACACCAGATTGGCGATGGCATCCTGGCGGGCTGCGTGTTCGGTTGTTCTGCCAAGCGCATCAGCCTGCTGCTGTGTGATCCTCTTTCCGAAGGTCGCCACCAGCGCCGATGGCGTGTAGTTCAAATTTTCAACTACAGCGCTAAAGCCACCAGACTCATGACCTACCTGAGCGATGAACATGGCCTGATCCGCAGGTGCTGTAATGCCAAATTCTTTCATCGCCGCATCTACTGGCTGAAACCAGCGCGCAGCCAACCCGGCGCTGATACCAGCCGCCATTTGAAATTGAGATTGATTCATCTATGTTGCTCTCACAAATTTTGCCAGATTCCCGCCAGCCACCCATACCGCAACGCAAACAGTCGCATTCAGCATGAATTCACCAGGGTCGACCTGTACGTAATCGCCATGGATAATCCGGAATGCGGTATATCCGGCTGAAAGAATAATCAGGTACGCAAACAATGAGACGCCAAGCCGATACGCTTTCCCCGTCTTATTGAAGAACATCAGACGGAACATTATCAGCAGGCAAACCACTGCGTTTGCGTGAAGCATCAGCGAATCCCATGTCATTCATCACCCCCATCCAGTCCGGGAAGGCTCCCGTTTTTGGATTTGGACAAAATGCGAAGGAGGATAGCGACCGAAATGGATGCGGCGACCAGCGCGCCGATATTTGGTGATACTTCGATGGTCACTGGTGGTGTCAGCAAACTCAGTGCAGAGTTAATAACGCCAGCCATGATGGTCGCCATAGGCACCGCGAACGAGACGCCGCCAAGAAACGAAATAATCGCGAATACCGCCTGTTTCCATATCTGGTGCGGCTCAGACGTCAACACATAGAGCGCAGCACCTCCGAGGGAGAAAAGCATTACGCCGGGAGTGGCTTCGGGAAATAGAGTGGCAAGCGTCACCCCCACAGTCCCGGCAGCAAACCCACCAGCTACAGTTAATGGATCAGACATATGATTTCCGTGTGTAGGGTTCAGGCTATCGGGCTGGATTTAACACAAAGCACGTCGAGGATGATTCCCGTAGCCTGAAAAAGAGGCCCGCCGAAGCGGGCAGAATGAGGGTTAACTCAAGTACGCCTGAAAGCGTAAGTGCCAACACCCTTGCGCCCGAGCTCACACTCGATATTGTTGTGTTCCACGCATTCAAAGCCCTGCTCAGCAAACCAGCGCTTAATACCATCGTCAGTGAAATACCAGATGTGCTCGTTCTTCCTGAAATGGTGCGAGCGAAGAATGTCTCCGGCATCGGTAAAAATGGGGATCGACACGAAAACAAACTCTGTAGCCTGCTGTACCGCCAGCTCCGGCTCGTCGATGTGCTCCAGTACATCCCACATCGTCAGCGCGCGCCACTGACAGGCGTAGAGGTCAGCGAATGCGCCCCGCTCGTTCAGCCAGGCGATACCAGCCGGATTAACGTCATACCCAAGCGTTCCCGGTCGGGTAGAGACGAACTGACCGGCACCGATACCAACGTCGAGAACAGGGCCGTGAAAATGGCGCGCCACCAGCTCAATTCTGGACTGCGTTAATGCTCGCCCCGTTTCGGTATCGGCCAGCTGCTGATACTTCGCGAAATACTGCTCGTCATACGGGCGAGATGCCGGAACCGGATAACGACCGATGCCCAGCTCCGGGAGGAATACCAGCCCGCTGTTCAGTTCCTGATAAAACGACTTCATTCAGCCAGGCCTCGAATTTTGAATCAAAGTTGGAGATGCGTTTGTCGCAATGGTGATCCCACGCTTCGCAGCGACAATAATTGTCCGGGATTGCCCAGCCAACGCGGGATAAATCCATCGCCGGATCGGTGACTATCTCGGGAGCGTTATGCCCACCGCGCCCACCAGCGACAACGTAAACAGGTGTTTTGTACGCAATGGCAGCGGGCAGCGCCCAGCCAACAGGCGTAACCACGACAGCGGCATGCTCTACCAGGCGCATCAGCTCTTTGATACTGAGCTCGCCAGCGTGCATTTTCAGATCTGCCTCTGGTTCTTCACCCACCAGCCACTCTTCCCCGTCCTGCAAATCAGCAACGCTAATCACGCAGAAATGTTTCCGCAGGATTCGCGATGCGCGCAGGAGGTAATCGGGGTCAGGGTTTCGGGAGTCGCTACGCCATTCAGAACGAACCGTTGCCGGACGAATAACGGCGATCGGCTTTTGGTGCGTAAACTGCGCCGGGCCAAAGGATGGCAAATCAAGCACTGCTGGCGTTACGCCGAACTGGCGGCGCATTGCATCAAATATCGAACCGCGCCGCAGATCATCCGGTCCGTAAAATATTCGCTTCGTCTGGCGTGGCGATGGCGGCGGATAAAACTTTGCAGAGCTGCGAAACTCGTTTTTTCGCTGCGTTCTGAGCGCGGTATCACTTCGGACAGCTTTTACTGGCAGGTCTTCGTAAAGCTCCGGCCATGCCGTCTTAATGAATGTCCCCGCAGGCAGCTGTTTGACGAAAGCACGCTGGTAAATGGTATCTCCCATTCCCAACATGCCATCGATGTAAATCGGAGGATTCAGCATGTAACCTCGCTGATCGCCGCTTCAAGAGGTAGACGACGAAAGCAATTAAGCGCCGTCTGGCGGCTGCTGTTGATGATTTGGACGCTTCCACGCAGTTGCGCCGCAACCCGGGCAAACTCGCCATGCCAGCGCTTTACGTTTGCTGCTGTCGGGTTATCGAGGGCTGTATGATCACCGTGCCAGTGACTACCATTTGAGATTGAGCAATCGAAGCCCAGCAGGATGACGTTTTTTGCCCCCAACCAATGAGCAAGCAGGATCGCTCTTTGTCCCGAATTGAATGTGCCACTGGTATCTGTCGGGAAGAGGTTCACGCCGTATCGGGTGTGTGCTCTCCGGTTACATGACCAGCGTTCGGGGCCATCGGGCAGCGCGGGAATGTTCACATCCCACCAGCGCAGATCGCCAGCGTAAATATGGGTGCATTCCGGTATGGCTCGCCATGATGAATTAACCGCTACCACAGGAATCCCTGAGCGTGCAGCTATTTGACAGTCAACGGGAGTAAGGGACGGGCCAGAAGCGCAGATGATCGCCGTGTGCATACGTTATTCACCCGGTGGCATTGAGCCAATAAAAAAGCCCCTGCATTTCTGCAAGGGCTTAAATGTGGTTCCCACCGCTCCGCGCAAGGCATCTCCGCTGGTGGGTAAGCTCTTTCGCCTTTGACGTCCGAGCATATCTGAATTATGCAGTTTCAAAACTCGTTTTCAAGTCTTTTTCGCAAGTTTTTGCATTTTCGAAGCCTAATTCATCTTTTAACGTGAAGAAGACAGCAGAGTTGAACAACTCAATACACCAGCGCACACGGTCAATACATTGCTTTTCGGTCAGAAACGGCGCGTAGTAATACTGCATCCATCGAGCCATGTCATTGATGGTTTTCCGCCAGGTGTAATAGTCCTTCCCTATCTCATACACGGGATTCCCCGGCTTGAAGGACTTCAGGATGATAGCCTCCATGAATGCAGCTTCCTCTTGATCCCCGGCGTTGCCGATCAGGTCAGAAAGTGATTTCTTCGGCCAAATGATGGCTTTAGCCTGCTCAAACAACGCATCTCCGGTATAGCCAATTTTACGCAGACCAGACAGCACGGTAGCGATCCGCTCCTGCTGCTCGCCAGTCCAGCCGGTTAATATCATTGACCACATACCACCGCCACCAGAAAGGTGTTCTGTTCCGCTGCCCCCGTACATACCGCCCCAGTGGTTCAGCAACGAACGAACCCAACGGCTTTGCGATGGTGTAAGTCGGCGGTATTTCCCCAGGTAAGATCTGCGTGGAGCTGCTGCCAGCGTCACCCAGGCGTTTTGCGGGTTGGTACGCTCAACAGACGCTTTCTGGTAATTGTTAATGTCGTTGCGTGTCATTCTGCATTCTCCTGGATAATGATCTGGCCTGTCTCTCCCCATCGTTTCGTTACTCTGCCGTCCCATATCCGACAGTCATCATCGAATATCGCATCCAGTAACGCTTTCTCCAGATTGTCCTTATCCGGCTTGGTCTGGTGTGGCTGGCCATCATGCTGCTGACGCTTCTTCTTGCTCCAGCTTTTCGGCATGGGCAATACGAATGTTATGTGGTAACCGGATTCCGGGAGGGTTATACCGAGACGGCGCACCTGAGCTTTAAAGAACCAGTAAGCGGAGGTTTCCGGCCTACTGCGCCAGCGATCGCTTCGGGTCATGCGAGGCTTGGCGACAGGAGTGATATCGTAAATTTTCATGCTGGCACCACCAGCCCAAGGCGGGCGATCTGGATAACGGTCAGAACGATAGCGCGGTCCATCAGCTGGCGGCGTTCGTCGCGCGATAGCTTGCTCCCGTTGTCGATGCTGTCGTGGCAGCAAACGCAGATCGCCGCCGTGGCGCAATCATCGGCTTTCAGGCCCATGCCTTTTCCTTCATTGCGATGCGCCACCTGCGTCCCCCACGAACCGCATAACACGCACTGTTCGATCTGCCCTACAGCAGCGAGCCATTTTTTGCTGCGGTAGGTTCTCTGACTAGGGTTATTTCGCATTGCTGTCCCCCCAACGCTTCGCCCACTCGATTTCATTGCGGGATTGTTCGCTGAAGGTGACGCCCTGCTGGGTGCCGAACCAGTAAATCGCCTCAATGACCTCTACCATCTGGGGAATGGTCATTTTGCTGGTGCGCTGGCCGAACATAACGACACCGCCATCAAGGCCGGGGGCCATTCGCTGTTCCTGCTTTTTGGTCTTCGCCACCAGCGCGGTGATGAGGTCTTTCCAGTCGTCGGAATCGTATTTATTGCCGAACCAGAGAACCTGGTCGGAAAGGTCTTTCAGTAGCGGCCACATCTTGCGGTTTTGAATGGCGGTGCGCGTCGATTCTTTCACGTCGAGAATCAGCGGGCGATTGCTGTCGACCGGCAACTGACGAATGTAGTTGATAGCGTTCTGCTTAACGCTTTCGTTAACGAGGTGGAATTGTTGGCTCACGCGTCACCTCCGAAGAGGTTAAGCGACAAATACGACAAATCGCTGACGTCGGATAACGTCAGGCGATTGTGTTTAAGCTGGTGGTGCTGCGCCATGGTGTTCTCCGTGGCGCGAATGTCCGGGTGTCAGTTGTTCAGGCTGACATAGATAGTATGTACCAGCACCACTTGATAATCAAACGTAATATTTTTCCCATTTTCGAGATATGAATAGAAAAACAACATGTATCTGAAGCTTACTTACTGGCTGGATAAATGAGATAATAAAATTAAAGTAGGTTTACTTACCCCTCCATAAGGAACAACTCATGAGATTACCAATCACATGCGGGAAATGTATGCAAGAAAATGGTAAAGCAGAGGAAATATCAACTGTTGAATTTACCGATGATGGTCTTTATGAAGCGACGTGTCCCAAAGGACATAAATCCATTACTATACTACAACAGCGAAAGTTTGAGATTTTATTTGATATAGGTATCTATGCAATTAATGATGGATATTATAGAGAGGCAATATCATCCTTTACAGCTTCTTTAGAGAGATTTAATGAGTTTTTTATTAAAATCGTGTGCATATCTAAAGGTGTAGAGCAAAATGAAATAAATGATTCATGGAAAGAAATTTCTGTTCAATCCGAAAGACAGTTAGGTGCGTTTATATTTCTATATTTACTTGAATATGGAAATAAACCGCCACTACTTTCCACCGATAACGTTAAGTTCAGAAATGCCGTTATACACAAAGGAAAAATACCAAGCAAAAAAGAAGCCATTGACTACGGGCAAGTTGTATTTGATGTGATTAAACCTACACTTGAAAAGCTAAAAGAAAGATATAGAGATATAATGGATCAATATGTATTATCACAATTAGAAGAAACTAGAAAGGGAACTGATAAGGCCTTACCACTAGTTACACTATCTATCCCTACGATTTTAAGCATTGCTCATGATCAACCCTTCCACGAAGAAATAGACATAAAAAAAATAGTAGAAATGCGTGCATAAATGTATATTCAGCCCCCTTTTTTTTTCACAGCAAAGGGGGCAATAACTCGGTTATTTCAGTAAGTCATAAATAAATTTTCATCACTAACATTCAGTTCGGTAGTGGATTTATCCATTACTTCACCTACTGCTGCCGTGCCGCTGGATAAGCTTGCTACGTGAGGCGTAAGCTCTTTGTAGGCATGAGCTAGGGGACCAGAAACATCATCAGGCACATCTACCGGCGCTGGAGGGGCGGTGTAACATTTCGGACACTCGATATGCTCAATGCCCATCTCGCCGTGATCGATGTCTACCGAACCGTTACCACCACAGGCATCACAGCCGGCAGGTTCCGCTTCGAGCGATGCCAGCGCGATACGCGCCAGCTCAGTTGCTTCGTCATCCTGAACGCAAACCCATGCGTTTCCAGATGCTAATTGTTCCAGACGCTCTTTGGAAATGGTGCTCATGATGCCTCTCCTTTACCGGCTGCGGCGGGGACATCGATACCAGCAGCAGACAATGCAATGCTGAATGCCTCCTTCAAATCTGCAATCCGCTTGTCTTTGGCTTCCAGCTCATCCAGCAGCGCCAGCACGGTGGCGGGGTTGGCTGTAGAGTTCAGAGCGTTCAACGCGGTGATATCTGCATCAAGCTGGGTTCCTTCGGCCAGTGAGATATCGAAAATATCATCAGGAGGCATAACACTAAGGCGCTCATGTGCCCCAATTGCTGCCTCAGCCGCTTCACGCAGCGCCTGTTTGTCGATGTTGCTCATTGGGCGGCCTCCGGTCTTTTTCTTGCGCTGAAGCGAGGTACATGTTCCATTTCAACCGCGAATACACCTACGCTCTCACCGTCAATGAATAACTCGATATCCAACGGCCAGTCAGATTCCCAGCCGTCATGGTTGTCGAAATAATCAAGGGCGGCATCCTGAGACAAGCATTCCAATTCCCACTCAGAAGTGAGCTCATCGATGTGTCGAGGATCGAGAAAAAATGCATCCTCAGGAAACGTGCCTGCATCACTAACTACGTACTGGATTACGCTCATGACTGCACTCCTTTGCGAAGCTGGGCGGCGAACTCGCAGATTGTCGCGCATCCTTCCTCGGGATAATCGGCTGTTGCGATGTGCAGACCATGCACCTTCTTGCCATCGCCGTAATCGACGTCCCCGACAAACAACGTGCCATCAGTGAATTCACCAAAGTTATGGTCGCCGTCTCCGCAGTGGAAGCAAATTCCTTCCATAGCTTCCGACGACAGGTGCATTTCCTGCGGAACAAGCACGTAACCTTCAGGAATAGCGCTAGCCCGCACTTCAGCCAGGAAAGCGTCCGTGGACGGGGTTTCGGGTTGACCGTGCATTGCCCATTCCGAAAGGTGCTCGAAGCAACGGAGGAGTTCTTGCCAGTCACTGCACATATTGAGATTTCCACCCTGACACTCAAACGGGTACGCCTCTAAGCGATCCGCAAACGCACGGCCATTCACAATGGAACCCATTGGCACCTCAGCCTTCAGCCCCGCATTCTCCGCAGCTAGCGCATTACTGCGAGACAGTTGCACATCCAGCTGCGTCGCCAGTTCACGCACCAGCGCGGCAGACTCAGCGCAATGCAGATCTTTCGCCAGCGCATACCCGGCAGCGACGAGTTCTTTGGTTTTGTTGGTCATACCGCACTCTCCTGATGAATGATTTCCAGATCCAGCTTTTGAGCCAGAGCGTGTTCCGCTTTTGCGCCTGCGGAGTTCTGCCAGCCGGACAGCAGGAAAATGCCTTCAGCGCAGCGGAGCATCGCGAGACAAATATCCATGTACTCTGGCTGGCTCAGGCCATCGGGAAGCGTCGCGGGGTTTAACACCACATGGCCTTCCGAAGCCAGGCGCATAGCCTCGAAATGGAACGCAGGACGGTTATATTTCGCGATGCCGGTCATTGGCCCAGCAATGTAAATTTTCATCAAAATTCCCTCTTGTTGTTGGGTCTGGCATCATTCGCGCGGCGTTTCTGCTCAGCAGCAGCCTGGTCACAGTCGTAGATCGCCCCGTTGCGCTGGTCACAATAAACAACGCCTGTCGGGCCGTGGCGGTTCAGGCGCAACAGCAATTCGGTAGCCGCCTGATCTGCGTTTTCGTCGTATGCGCCTTCGCGGTAAATACCGATCCAGTAATCACAATCCTGCTCAATCTGCCCGGTGTCGCGGGAATCACTAGGCATCGGGCGTTTGTTGGTGCGCTTCTCCAGATCGCGATTCAGCTGAGTAAGCAGCACCACGATGCAGTTCAGTTCCTTCGCCAGGTTCTTCAGCCCCTTCGTAATAATCCCGTAGGCCAGATCGTTACGGTCAGCCTTGTCGGCGGTCATCAGGGTCAGGTAGTCCACCAGCACCATGCCGACAGCGCCGCGTTCGCGTTTGATGCGACGTGACTCTGCGACGATGTGTGCCAGCGTTATCCCGGGCGTGTCGTCGACGTACAGATTTCCGGTCTGGGCCAGACGTCCACCAGCAGCAAAAGCCATTGCCACCTGCGCGTCGTCGTACCGATCGCCATAAAACACGTCGGTATTAACGCGGCTGACCTGCCCGATCATGCGCTCCACAATCTGCTTATCCGGCATTTCGAGGCTGAACATCAGCGCGGGGAGCTGTTCAACTTCGGCACAGTTGACGGCCAGCTGGCTATACAGCGTGGTTTTACCCATCTTTGGACGTGCGCCGATCACCATCAAAGCGCCTTTAACCAGCCCTTTCGGTTGCAGCAGGTCATCCAGCGAGCCAATCCCCGTCGACAGTCCACGCGTTGCGTCTGAGTCGCTCCAGCGCGCTTCCACCTCGTCCACCCAGTCGCCCATCACTTCCGAAAACTCGCGAAGCCCTCGGCGGTTACCGGTTTTCGCGTAGTCAGCGATATCGGTGAACAGGGTCTGAATAGCGTCAAACTTCTGGCTGGTGGTCATCCCGTTGCGGGAGAACAGCAGTTCAGTGGCGCTGGTCAGCTTGTCTATGCCGTAGCGCTCCATGGCTTTCTCGCGCACCAGCATGGCGTAGTGAACGATGTTCGCCGCGCTGGGAGTGTTTTTGGATATCTCAGCCATGTAAGCGAATCCACCAGCCTGCTCGCCAAGCCCTTTAGATTCCAGCGACTCAATCAGGGTGATCAGGTCGATAGGCTTCTGGTTGGCTACCAGCTCCCGCATCTCGGCGAAAATCACCTGGTGGGGGCGGATGTAGAACGATTCTGGTTTGAGCATCGACATAGCGGTCTGGCAGCGATCACTACCGCTATCCAGCATCATGCCGCCCAGCACACTTTGTTCGGCTTCGATGTTCTGAGGGATCATGTTCATGTCGGTCATAGCGCCTTCTCCCTGGTTTTCAGCAGGGTGTCAGAGCGCAACAGATAATCGAAACTGGCGCGCCAGCCTCTGTCGTTCTCACCGAAGTAAAACTTTGGTGCTCGCTCAGCGAAGGCTGCGAAATAATTCTCCACAGCCTCGACGGTTGGCTCTTTCAGTTCGGTCAGCAGGCGTTTGATAGCACGGCGACGTTTGTCGTTTAGTGCCTCTGCCTGGGGAAGGCGGTCTCCCAGGGTGGTGTTGTATGCAGACAGCACCGCCTGGTAGTCGATTGGGGGTTTCTTTGAGACAGGTTTTTCTTCCTGCCCGACACACTCCCCCTCTGGGGGTTGGGGGGTATTGTTTATTGTCTTTTGTATATTGTCTTTTGTGGTTAGCAGATCCTGCTTAGTTTCAAAAGCAGATTCTGCTAAGGTTTCGCCATCATCCTTAGCACCTTCCGCTAATGTTTCCTTAGCACTTTCAGCTAAGGTTTTATTAGCAACTTCCGCTAAAGAATCCTTAGCAGGTTTAGCTAATGTTTTGCAGAATCCGTTAATCTTTGTTTTCCACTCGATGATGTTGGTATTCATACCCACGCTACGCCCCTCCTGGACCAAGACTTTTTTGGCAACAAGCTGATTTTTTGCTGTCGAACAGTGTGTGTGATGCTTGGCAATCATCTGCTCAAGCTGGTCATTGCTAACCCAGTCCATCTTCTTGTTGTAGCCATACGTCTTGCGCCAAATAGCAAGGACAACACACAGCTCTGTTTCGCTTAGTCCGGATGCCATGACAGCATCGAGAAGCTCATTAGCAACACGAGTAAAACCATCTTCCAGCTGCGCCACGCGATGCTCCACGACCTCCAGCGGCGGCCTGTAGTCTGCTAACTTAACGACGCCCATTTTTCACTCCCGACGTAGCGAGAGCCAGACGGATCACGCCAACAAGACGTTCGGCGAACGCCCTGTTTTTGACGCGGCAACCACCAGCCCATCAGGGGAATCCTGAAGGCGTCGCTCCTCATTTTCCTGGTACTTTTTGCGCTTTGGCATTAGAATTGACCTCGCAATTGACTGACGTTTTTTGCACCTGAAGGCCGCTTGTGTTCACGCACAGCGGCTTTCGCCTTTTCAGAACAGGCCCGGCTGGGCGTTCCGTTTAACTTTTCGCTTCTCAAACCGGTCAGCGGGTAACTGCTGTTTCTCCGCCCACAGCTTTGCGTGCCGTAAAACATCATCAAAAATCTTCCCCTTTCTGCTTGCCTGGCTCATGCGCTTGTACATGTCGATAGCCTGGAATGCCCCCCCCCTGAGCCACTCCCAGAGAGAAACCGAGCTTCAGCAGTTCTTCACGAACATGCTTTTCGATGAATTCGATATGGTTCATGGCTTAATCCCACCCCAGCGGCCCCGGCCTTGCTCGTTCGGCTTTCAGCCCGATATCGGCGAGCGTTTCGACTGAGGCCAGATACTCCCGCGATACCAGCACTGCTTCCGGTGGCGCGGCCTGAATACCCAGGAAGGCCAGCTCTTTCGCCATGGTGCTGAAATGCCCCTCAGCTTTTCGCCTGCTGGCCGTCGACTCGCTGATGCCCATATGCTCGGCGTAAGACTTCTGGCCCACTGATGCAAGCCGGTTGAGCAAGACGCTTTCTATCTCAACCGGATTGATAACTGGCGGGTCTAACTTTCGTGCGATTGCGTTCTCCATTGGTGATAATTCCTGTGGTGAGTGGTTAGGTCGACACTTAGGCTGCGGGATTGTTAGCTCCCAATAACTGAGCTAAATCTGGCCTGATTTCAGTGGCTTTAATCTTTCCGTCAGTGGCAGAAACAATTTTCATAACGTAGCGAGCATCAATGCCACCACCGTGTAGCCATCGCCATACAGTGGGTTGAGCTACGCCACAAAGGTCAGCTAATTTTTTTTGGCTGCCAGCGATATCAATTGCTCGCTGGATGGTGTTGTTCGTCATATCCAATTCCTATAAGTATTGGGTCAAACTGATAATAGCAATGCGTATTGGTATTGGCAATAGCTAAACGTGTTTTGACCATCAATACGCAAGCGTATAAATTAAAAACTATGAAAAAAGAAACTCTTGCTGAGCGCCTTAACCAGGCAATGACAGCTTCAGGTATGTCTCAAGGGGCTTTAGCTAAGGCCTCGGGTGTTGCGCAGCCTACTATCTGGCGACTGACTAGCGGTAACGCCCGTGGTTCGACAAAGATTGTAGAAATAGCTAAAGCGCTCGGCGTGCGTTCGGAGTGGCTTTCCACAGGTGCTGGTCCGATGAGAAATGATGGGCAGCAACCGGTAATCCCGGTAGCGGAGAATACGGTACCTGATGTATTCAGGGTTGATGTTCTCGACCTGACGGTTAGCGCTGGACCAGGATCGTTTATGATTTCTGAGTTTGTAGAAGTTCTGCATGCTATCGAGTTCACAACTGAGCACGCGCGCTCCCTATTCGGAAATCGCTCTCAGCATGATGTGAAGGTAATGACTGTAGACGGTGATAGCATGTGCCCAACGATTCAGTCTGGCGATCGACTCTTCTTTGATGTGTCAGTGAGAAGCTTCAAGGTTGACGGAGTATATGCATTTGTCTTCGGACAGCACTTCCATGTAAAGCGCCTGCAAATGCAGGGACTACAGCTAGCCGTCCTTTCAGATAACCCGGCTTACAAGGACTGGTACATAACCGAAGAAAACCAAGATCAGCTCTACATCATGGGTAAAGCCTTAATTCATGAGTCGATAGCTTACAACAAGTTGTAGAAGTGACCTGAGGATATTTTTGGGTAGAGACGAAGCTGCGGCCAGCGCCGGGGCTAACATAGATTTTTGACGTGAAGAAACATATTATGAGAACGGAAAAAATAATTACTATTTACCCGACGATAGTAAAGCCAGGGCTTGGCATTTCTCCTTTCATGCAGCCAGACCCACTGGTCGTGGTAAATGAGTATCCTAGTAGTTGCTCATTCTATCTGACAGCTTTGATGTACTTCGATCATGGTAAAAAATACACCACTGAACTTGATGTAACATTTAATGGAGAATCAGCCCTCACTGACACTAATGGCGATGAAAACTCATTGGAAACATTCATGTTCTCACCCATAAATGACACCTCAGTAATGGTTGGAACTTCACTTTACGTAAAAAATATCAAGCTAGTCGGGAATGGTACATATGACGTCATTTACAGGATTTTCGAAGAAACAAATAACGGCCTGAGCGATATGATTGATGAGAAGAAGTGCGCAATTATTTCTGCCAACCCAATAAGGACTTAGGCATGAAGAGGCATTTATACTCTGTTCCTCTTGATGGAAACATAGTTGAACAAATTCCAACCAGCCCCCATAATGATTTTAAAGATGGAGATGGAAGCGGAGGAGGTGATGACATGTTGCAACGAATCAAAGATTTAGAAAAAGACATGCACGGCATCAAAACTGACCTTGCCGTGATGAAATCAAATTACGCTACCAAGGCTGACGTTAGTGACGCGAAGTTCAGCATCATAGTTTGGGTGGTTGGAGCGATCTTTATCGCACAACTTCTCCCACCTATCATCAACGCTATTAAGGCAGCTCTTTAATTAACCGGCCAGCGTGCCGGTTTTTTTGTATCTACTTCACAGCCTTACTACCTTTCCTTACTATCTCCGCAGCATCTCTGTTAACGCCTTTGCCGATCACATTACCTGTTTCTCTGCGGTATTGCTCCAACTTGTCGATGATGGCTTGCTGCGTCACAGGCAAATCTGCCAGCGACAATTCCATCACGGCCCGCCCGGCAGCATAAGCCATCATATTGACCCTTTCTTCATCCAAATCCATCACGCAACTCCTTCCTGATGTTTTTTCAAACATAGCACTCTCTAAAACAAAAATAAATTCACTTAGCTATCAAACAATTAATACTCTCTCGATAAAATAATACCAATACGTATTGATATACCCAATAGCCATTGCTATTATCAACTCATCCAAACAACGCATTCAAACGCGAATGTCCGGGTAAAAGTTCTGGCAGCCGGGAAGACGGCAAGGGGATGAGATGGCTAATTACGGCACAACAACATTACCAAGAACCAGCGTTGTACCAGGGATGCTGGTCAGGTATCAGGGGCGCACATACCGCGCATCTGCAAACGTGGGCAAAGGGTTGTATCTGTTCACTCTGTTTGAGCGCCTGCGCACCACTAACGATGAGATAGAGGTTTATCTCAACCAGCACGGTAAACCTGCCATCCATTAGCAGGGACACCAGCAAAACCAACTTTGTTAAACGGTCGGCTTTTACAGCGACAGGATTCTTACAACCTTTTTCAGAGGAATGGATATGCAGGCTACGACCAAACAGCAGCAGGCGATGAACCTTATCGCGCTTCTGTGCCTGATGTACCACTTATCGCCAGCTGACCTTGAGGCCATCGCCCACCAGCTCGCGCACTTCGATGCAGTTTGTGATTACAGAACACAGGGGATTAACAATGCTGCGTGTCATTGATACCGAAACGACTGGGCTGGAAGGCGGCCCGGAAACCGTGGTGGAAATAGCCAGCGTCGATATTGTCGACGGGGTGATCTGCAACCCAATGAGCGACCTCGTTAAGCCAGGCGTGGCGATCGGTTTTGAAGCCATGGCTATTCACCATATCACCGAAGACATGGTGGAAGGCGCGCCGCTGCTCAGTGAAGTCATTGGCCGCTATATGGGTGCCGACGCATACGTCGCCCACAACGCGAAGTTTGATAAAGCCAAGCTTACCGCAATGAACGCGCCGTGGATCTGCACCGCCAAGCTGGCGCGTTCGCTCCTGCCGGAGCACAAGAGCCACAGCAACCAGTACTTGCGTTACAGCCTCGGGCTGAAGCCGGAAGTACCGGAAGGGCTTTACGCTCACCGCGCGCTGTATGACTGCTATGTCACCGCCGAATTGCTGCTCTATATGGGCCGCCTGGCGAAATGGACGATGGGCGAAATGCGGGCCATCTCCAATAACCCTTCCCTGCTGCATGCGCTCCGCTTCGGTAAGCATAAAGGAGTCCCTTTCGCAGAGCTGGCAAAAACAGAACCGGGTTACCTGCGCTGGCTCGTTGCCAACAGCGACGATGAAGATGTGCTGTTCACGGCCAGCCACTGGCTGAATGGGGGAAAATGATGGGTACTCCAGTGCTGATCCTCGGTGACTCTGGCGCGGGCAAGTCCTACAGCCTGCGCAACTTCAATCCGGACGACGTGATGCTGCTCCAGTGCATCCCCAAAATGCTGCCGTTCAAGTCTGCGGGCTGGAAACTTCACGGCAAGCTGCTGCCAGACGGAAGCAAACAGCGCGGTAACGTTCTGCGCTCGGATAACTGGGAAACGGTGCTGGACACCATCTATCGCATGGTGCAGTCGAAAACGCGCCGTGTCCTGATCATCGACGATTTCCAGGTGGTCATGCAGCACGAAAACATGAACCGCGCGTACCAGACCGGCTATGCAAAGTTCACCGAAATGGCAGATCACATCTGGCGAATCATCATGGCGGCCACCGAGCTGCCGGACGACTTCCGCGTTTATTTCCTGGCTCACACCGAAGAGACCGAGGGAAAGATCCGCATGAAGACCACCGGGAAGATGCTCAACGAAAAGCTGACGCCAGAGGGCTATTTCTCCATCGTGCTGCGCGCCATCAAGAAGGACGGCAAACACGTTTTTCTCATCAAAGGCGATGACAACGACACCGCCAAAGCACCGCCTGACCTGTTCCCGGACCAGACGGAAATGGAAAACGACCTCCACGCCGTAGACGTGGCTATCACCGAATTTATGACCGAATTGTAACATTGAGGATTTAACGATGAACCAACCAATGACTTTTATGTGGAACAACGAAACGGCTGAGATGGCGAAGAAAGCTGGCGCAACAGGCGGGATCAGCGAAACCGGCGCTTACGAGGGCGAAATCGTTTCTGCGGTGTACACCTTCGGGAAAGATGGCAGCCAGTCCCAGGCGCTGGAACTGAGCCTGGACTCCAACGGGGCAAAGGCAAATTACTTGCGCATTAACTTCCTCGGAAAGGACGGCCAGCAGACGTTCGGCATGGGCCTGGTATCGGCGCTGATGTGGGTCGCCCAGGTCAAGCAGGCACAACCGCAGCAGGTACAAGGCCAGAACGGCGTCGAATGGCACTGCCCGGCGCTGGTTGGCAAAAAGGTGGGCCTGTTCCTCCAGAAGGTGCTCTACACCAAAAACGACGGCGGCGACGGCTACAAGTTCGAAGTGCGCCACGTTTTCCAGCCGGGAACGCGTAAGACCTACGCCGAACATGCTGAGAACGCTCCAGCGGAAGCGATAGCCGCGCTTGAACTGTCGATGAAGGATAAGGATGAACGTATCCACGGCGGCGCGCAGTTCTCAGGCCCGCGCAATGCCCAACATGGCGGTAACCCTTATGCAAATCAGACTGGCGGCGCACCACAGTCTCGCTTGCAGCAGAACAGCGGTCAGCCACCGGTAGACTTTGACGACGATATCCCGTTTGCGCCGATCGGTCTTCCGTTCCCTTCTCACTCTATCTATGCGCTATGACGCACGCACAGGACGAAATCAGGGTTGGCGCGGAGCGCCTTCCCTGGCTCAAAGAGAAAAACGGATGGTTGCTGCCGTGGGGTGAAGTCGTTACCAACCCACTGAAAGCGCAACGACTGGCTGAAGAACTTAACGAAAAGCAGGTGGCAGCATGAGATACGGATCTGTTTGCAGTGGGATTGAAGCCGCCAGCGTCGCATGGGAGTCGCAGGGATGGCAACCAGCATGGTTTGCTGAGATTGAAGCGTTTCCGTCTGCTGTCCTGGCTCATCACTGGCCGCAGGTGGCGAATCTCGGCGACATGACAAAAATCGCCGCTGCGGTGCGAGCTGGTGATGTTGCGGCACCAGATGTGCTGGTAGGCGGCACGCCGTGTCAGGCTTTCAGTATTGCTGGCCTGCGTAATGGTCTGGACGACGAGCGCGGACAGTTAACCCTTTCTTACGTGGAATTAGCGAATGCAATCGACGACAAACGCCGCGAACGCGGGGAAGAAGAAGCGATCATCGTCTGGGAAAACGTCCCGGGCGTCCTCAGCAGCAAAGACAACGCCTTCGGCTGTTTTCTGGCAGGACTTGCCGGAGAAAGCTGCGAGTTGCAGCCAGCAGGGGGAAAATGGACGCACGCAGGTTGTGTGTCTGGACCACAAAGGATTATCGCCTGGCGCGTCCTTGATGCTCAATTTTTCGGAGTGGCCCAACGCCGCCGCCGTGTGTTCGTTGTCGCAAGTTCTCGAAAAGACTTCGATCCCACAGCGGTACTTTTTGAGCTCAACAGCGTGCGCCGGGATACTCCGCCGCGCCGAGAAACGCAACCGGAAATTGCCAGCTATGCTGGAAAACGCTCTGATGGCGGTAGTCACTGGGACAACCCAGCAAATCCACACCCAACCCTGAACCAGTCCAACAATATTGGTGGTATTGGCGCCAGCAATCAGGAAATTTTCAGCCAGCGCGGATCTGGACTTGTATCAGACGCTTATTCCGATATTTCCCGCACATTGTTGGCGAAAGAAAACGACAGCACCGCAGAAGATTTGGACACCTACGTTTTGGCGTATGGCGGAGGCAATACTGGCGGAAGTATCGACGTAGCAACCGCATGCACCGCCCACGGTGTGAGAATGGACTTTGACACAGAGACCTTCGCTGTCCATGGCACGCAAGATCCTGACACTAATCACGAGTTGGCTCATACGTTGGGACGTAATCATGGTCAGGAAAACGCCGTGTGTTATGGGTTTAAACCCGGTCAGGGCAGTAAAGCCGGTGGCATTGGTTGGGCTGAAGAACAAGCCCCTACGCTGACTTCAGCACAATCAGGCACCAATCTGGCCCCAGCCATTGCTTTCGCGGAGAACAGTCGTGGTGAGATTCGTTTGCAGGGCGGCGACGGGCAAATAGTCGGCCCTCTATCCACTGGCGGAGGTAAACCAGGACAAGGCTTCCCGGCAATAGCTTTCAGCTACAAAGACCATGGCGCTGATGCGACCGTGGATATGTCACCAACGCTGAGAGCCGGTAATCACGATACCAGCCATGCAAACAGCGGTCAGCCGCCCGCTATTTGCATCCAGCACGCGTCTATTGGTCGCCACGATGCTGCTGGCCCTCAAGGTAAAGGCTATCAGGAAGACGTGGCCTTTACGCAGGATTCGCGTGCATCTGCTGACGTCGTTCAGTTTGGCATGCAGGTTCGCCGCCTAACGCCCGTTGAATGCGAGCGACTCCAGGGTTTTCCCGATAACCACACTCTGATTTCGTGGCGCGGAAAAGCTGCGGCTGATTGCCCGGATGGGCCACGCTATAAAGCGATCGGCAACAGCATGGCCGTCCCGGTAATGCGCTGGATTGGTGAACGTATCGCGGCAGCACTGCCCATAGCAGAACCTACGCCGCGCAGCTGGCAGCGACCGTTCCTAAAATGGGCTGGCGGTAAATATTCACTGCTGCCGGAACTGGATCGCCTGATCCCCGCAGGTAAGCGTCTCATCGAGCCTTTTGTGGGTGGCGGATCGGTGTTCCTTAACTCAGACAAGCACGAATGCTTCCTGCTTGCTGACGTCAACACTGACCTGATTAACCTGTATCAGATGCTGGCGGTGGTCCCCGATTCGGTGATCTACGAAGCAATGAAGGCATTCAGACACCTGAATGATGCCGAAAACTACACGGTAATTCGTGAAGCATTCAATGCGCAGCAGCTGGACGCGGTCGAGCGTGCAGCAGCATTCCTTTACCTCAATCGGCACTGTTTCAACGGCCTGATCCGTTATAACCTGGACGGTTTTTTTAACGTCGGCTTTGGGAAATATAAAGCGCCATATTTCCCGGAAGAAGAGATCAAGGCATTTAAGCGAAAGGCTCACGCATGCGTATTCATGAATGCAGGCTTCAGACGCACGCTAGCACTGGCAGGTGATGGTGACGTCGTTTACTGCGATCCACCTTATGAGCCGCTACCCGGCACCGCTGGTTTCACTAACTACGCGGCTGGTGGGTTCTCGTGGGGTAGCCAAGTAGAGCTTGCGGAATGCTGTGTGGCAGCCCACCAGCGGGGGGCAAAAGTGGTAATCAGCAATTCTACCGCACCGCGCGTAATTGAACTTTACGAACAGCACGGCTTCACCCTGCACCGCGTCAGTGCTCGCCGGGCTATATCCAGCAAAGGCAGCACCCGCGAAACAGCGAGTGATGTCGTAGCCACTTTGGGAGTGAAGTGATGATGAGGCTGATTAATCGCAGTAAGCAATCACCTGTTGGTCGCCGCGCTTGCGATGTTGCGCTGGCGGCGCACCATGCAAAATATGGCGATTACGGAAGGCAGAAACACCAGACAAATTACACCGTCGAGGTGGATGGCATGAAGGTCACCGTCGAAGTCGTCAACCGGGCCACCAGCTATGTCGCCACAGCAATGATCGGCGTTCGTAAACTTCGAAACCTGCCAGCACAGGCACACTGAATAACAATGACGGCCCCGGCTGGGGTCACTGGAGAACATCGATGGACGAAGAAGTATTTACCAGAGATGAGGCCGCCGCCTTCCTAAAAGTGGATAAAGGCACGATTGCCCAGTGGATAAAGTCCGGTCGCCTGGCTGCTACCCGAAAAAATCCACATAAGAAAAAAAGCCCATACCTGATCTGCAAAACAGACTGTATTGCGGCAGTGAAGAACCCGATCCACAATCAACCCGTGAATGCGGTTGATGTGCAGGAGGATAAAGCATGTCAATCAAACAACGTGCCGGTACGTGGCACTGCGACTTCGTTACGCCTGGTGGAAGTCGAATTAGACGGTCTCTTGGGACAACGGACAAAAGGCAAGCGCAGGAGCTCTATGATCAGCTGAAAGCTGAAGCATGGCGAGTTGATAAGATGGGGGAGTTTAAGCCGCGAACATTTGATGAAGCGTGCGTTCGCTGGCTTAACGAAAAGCAGCACAAGAAAAGCCTGGACGATGACAAAAGCCGGATCGGATTCTGGAGGATGCACTTCAAAGGAATGGACCTGTCAGCAATCACGGAAGACAGGATCTTGTCGGCGGTGAGTTCGATGGTTAATCGCAAACATCGAATGAACTGGGAGGCTAAACGGGACAGCCAGCTGCGAAGAGGTAAGCCGGTTCCTGAATTTAAGGATAAACCAGCGTCGCTGGCGACGAAGGCGACGCACCTTGCTTTCATCCGGGCGCTGTTACGATGCGCGGCCAACGAATGGCGATGGATAGCCAAAGCGCCGAACATCAAATGCCCGGTGCCGAAAAATAAGCGTATTCGCTGGCTAACCAAAGAGGAAGCGGCGAACCTGATCCGGGAGCTTCCCGAGCATATGAAGCCAGTTGTTATTTTTGCACTGGCGACGGGGCTGCGCAGGTCGAACATCACAGATCTGGAGTGGTCGCAAATTGATATGCAGAGGAAGGTCGCGTGGATTCACCCCGAGGACGCGAAAGCAGGAAGGGCGATTGGGGTCGCCCTGAACGAATCGGCCTGTAAGGTGCTGCGGGAGCAGCTGGGGAAACATAACCGGTGGGTCTTTGTTCACACTGAATCATCCGTTCGCCCGGATGGAACGAGAACAAAGGCAGTGCGCAAAATGCGGTCTGATGCTAACACGGCATGGCGCGCGGCGTTAAGGCGGGCAGGAATAGAAAATTTCCGCTTCCATGACCTGCGGCACACATGGGCGAGCTGGCTTGTACAGTCCGGCGTGCCACTCAGTGCGCTACAGGAAATGGGCGGGTGGGAAAGCATCGAGATGGTGCAGCGTTATGCACATCTGGCACCGAATCACCTGACGCAGCATGCCATGCAAATCGACTCATTCCTGGCGGGGAATGGCACAAATATGGCACAAGGCGCTTTTGCTGAACTGGTGAATATCGCGTGAACCCGCGTGGTTAGTGGTGCCGATAATAGGAGTCGAACCTACGACCTTCGCATTACGAATGCGCTGCTCTACCAACTGAGCTATATCGGCCCTGAAAGGCCGGTTACGAACGTAACCACGGGGCAAAAGGTTAGATCTATCCGGGTGATGCGTCAATGCCCTTTTGAATCAAACGGCTATTTTTGCATCACCCGTGATTATTTACGCACGAATCGTATCGTCGCCGAAGCCGATCCACTTGTAGGTGGTCAGCGCTTCCAGCCCCATCGGACCGCGCGCGTGCAGTTTCTGCGTGCTGACCGCCACCTCGGCGCCAAGGCCAAACTGGCCGCCGTCGGTGAAGCGGGTGGAGGCATTCACATACACCGCAGAGGAATCCACCTCATTCACGAAGCGATCGGCATTGCGCAGGGTGCGCGTCAGAATCGCGTCAGAATGCTGCGTGCCGTGTTCACGGATGTGCGCAATGGCGTCGTCGAGATCGCTCACGATTTTCACGTTCAGATCCAGCGACAGGAACTCGTCGTCGTACTGTTCCGCTTTTACAGGAACCACGTTTGCCGGGCCATCCTGCAGCAGTGCGAGCGCGTTAGCATCAGCGTGCAGCGTCACGCCGCTCTCCGCCATCTGTTTGCTCAGGGCTGGCAGGAAGGTGCTCGCAATACCCTGGTGCACCAGCAGCGTTTCTACGGTGTTACAGGTGCTTGGACGCTGGGTTTTCGCGTTCACGATAATCTTCAGCGCCGGCGCAATCTCAGCGCTGTCGTCCACCACGATATGGCATACGCCGATACCGCCGGTGATCACCGGGATCGTCGACTGCTCGCGGCACAGCTTGTGCAGGCCCGCGCCGCCGCGTGGGATCAGCATGTCGATGTATTTGTCCATGCGCAGCATTTCGTTGACCAGCGCGCGGTCCGGGCTCTCGATCGCCTGCACGGCCCCCGCCGGTAAGCCACACTCTTCCAGCGCCTGCTGGATGACTTTCACCGTCGCGGCGTTGGTGCGCCAGGTCTCTTTCCCACCACGCAGAATGGCGGCGTTGCCGGTTTTCAGGCACAGAGACGCAACATCCACCGTCACGTTGGGACGGGCTTCATAAATCACGCCGATGACGCCGAGCGGCACGCGGCGACGCTCCAGGCGTAAACCGCTGTCGAGCAGCCCACCGTCTATCACCTGCCCTACCGGGTCGGCCAGGTTGCAGACCTGGCGGACATCGTCGGCAATGCCTTTCAGGCGCGCCGGAGTAAGCGCCAGGCGGTCAAGCATCGCTTCGCTCAGGCCGTTTTCACGCGCCTCAGCTAAATCCTGTTCGTTGGCTCGCAGGATCTCAGCGGATTGCGATTCCAGATAATCAGCGATTTTTTCCAGCACGCGGTTTTTCTCGCGGCTGGAAAGGAGCGCCAGTTTGTAAGAGGCGGCCTTCGCGGCAGCGCCCATTTGTTCCAGCATGTTCTGGCTCCTTAACGAATAATCATGTCATCGCGGTGGACGGCAACCGGGCCATATTCATAGCCCAGAATGGCGTCGATCTGCTGCGAATGGTGGCCCGCGATGCGGCGCAGGGCATCGCTGTTATAGCGGCTGACGCCGTGGGCGATGTCGCGACCTTCGAGGTTACGGATGCGGATCACTTCACCACGGGAGAAGTTGCCTGTCACGCTTTTAATTCCTTTAGGAAGTAATGAACTTCCTCGTTCCAGAATCGCGGCGGTTGCCCCTTCATCCACGACGAGTTCGCCCGCAGGCGGCGCGCCAAATATCCAGCGCTTGCGGTTTTCCAGCGGAGATTCCTGGGCGTGGAAGCGGGTGCCGACGGAGAGGCCTTCCATCACGTCGCCAATCACGCCCGGGCGGCTGCCCGCAGCAATGATGGTGTCGATACCGGCGCGGCATGCCACGTCAGCGGCCTGCAGCTTGGTCCCCATGCCGCCGGTTCCGAGGCCGGACACGCTGTCGCCGGCGATGGCGCGCAGCGCATCGTCGATACCGTGAACGTCGGTAATCAGCTCGGCTTCCGGGTTGGAGCGCGGATCGGCGGTAAACAGCCCCTGCTGATCGGTCAGAAGCAGCAATTTATCCGCACCGGCCAGAATGGCGGCCAGCGCGGAGAGGTTATCGTTATCACCCACTTTAATTTCAGCGGTGGCGACGGCGTCGTTTTCGTTAATAACAGGAACGATATTGTTGTCCAGCAGCGCGCGCAGGGTATCGCGGGCGTTGAGGAAGCGCTCGCGGTCTTCCATATCCGCGCGCGTCAGCAGCATCTGCCCGACGTGGATGCCATAGATGGAGAACAGCTGTTCCCAGAGTTGAATAAGTCGGCTTTGCCCCACGGCGGCCAGCAGCTGTTTGGAGGCGATCGTCGCGGGGAGTTCGGGGTAACCCAGGTGTTCACGCCCGGCGGCAATCGCCCCGGAGGTCACAATCACAATACGATGCCCTGCGGCATGTAACTGAGCGCACTGACGTACAAGCTCAACAATGTGGGCGCGATTTAGGCGGCGCGATCCGCCTGTTAACACACTGGTACCGAGTTTTACCACCAGCGTCTGGCTGTCACTCATGATTCTCTGCCGTTCAACGATAAGGGAAAGTAATGTCAAACGAACGTTTTAACAGGAGTCAGCCCCGTTGCCAACTGCCTTAGCACATCGCGAAACACTTTGTTGCGCGGGATCAGGAAGCGTAGCGGGAGAATTTGACACTTTTATTACCGAAATAATAAATCACAGTTTTTTAAAATTATTCTTAGTTTGTCATAAAAGTTTCATTCCAGAACGATAAAACCCTTCCTGTTTTTTCACGGGACTTAAGCATGAGCTTATCGTCCAGCGAATTTTTTTAGCGCGTTTATAAGACAGGATCGAAAATGAAAAAGAGCACTCTGGCATTAGTGGTTATGGGCGTGGTTACTTCTGCATCCGTTCACGCAGCTGAAGTTTATAATAAAAACGGTAATAAACTGGACGTGTACGGCAAAGTGAAAGCCATGCACTATATCAGCGATGACGACACCAAAGATGGTGACCAGACGTACGTTCGTTTCGGCTTTAAAGGCGAAACTCAGATTAACGATCAGCTGACGGGCTATGGCCGCTGGGAAGCTGAGTTTGCCGGTAACAAAGCCGAAAGCGACTCTACTCAGAAAACGCGTCTGGCATTTGCCGGTATTAAAGTGAAAGACTTCGGCTCTCTGGATTACGGACGTAACCTGGGCGCGCTGTATGACGTTGCCGCCTGGACAGATATGTTCCCGGAGTTCGGTGGCGACGGTCTGGCACAGACCGACAACTTCATGACCAAGCGTGCCTCCGGTCTTGCCACCTATCGTAACACCGACTTCTTTGGCGTGGTGGACGGCCTTGATATGACCCTGCAATATCAGGGCAAAAACGAAAACCGTGACGTGAAAAAGCAGAACGGGGACGGCTTTGGTACGTCTCTGAGCTATGACTTCGGCGGCAGCGATTTTTCTGTAATCGGCGCTTATGCCAGCTCCGATCGCACCAACGCGCAGAACCTGCTGGCTCGCGGTGAAGGTAATAAAGCGGAAGGCTGGGCAACCGGTCTGAAATATGATGCCAACGATATTTATCTGGCCACCATCTATTCTGAAACCCGTAATATGGCCCCTATCTCCGGCGGTTTCGCAAATAAAGCGCAAAACTTCGAAGTAGTCGCCCAGTATCAGTTTGACTTTGGTCTGCGTCCATCCGTGGGTTATGTTCAGTCTAAAGGCAAAGACATCGAAGGGATTGGCGACGAAGATATCGTGAAATACATTGATGTCGGCGCGACCTATTACTTCAACAAAAATATGTCCGCGTTTGTTGATTATAAAATCAACCAGATTGACGACGATAATAAACTGGGCGTGAGCAGCGATGATATTGTTGCCCTGGGCATGACCTACCAGTTCTAATATTTTCCGAATAAGAAAATCCCGGCAGATGTGCCGGGATTTTTTTGCCCGGTGGCGCTGCGCTTACCGGGCCTACGGGATAGTGCATTGTATAGGCCGGGTAAGGCAAAACCGCCACCCGGCAATGTGGCGCCATCAGGCAGTCAGCTTCACCGCTTCGCTGGAAAAGTCATCCGCGGGCTCGAACTTGAGATCCAGGGTTGCCAGCAGCGCGCCTGCCTTAGCGTGGAACTCTTTTAACGTATATTCCAGGCGGTCAATCACTTCCTGATCTTTAATGGTGGTGGCCTGCCAGTAGCCGTCTTTATTAAACAGCCCAAACTGATAGCTATACGTAAAGCGTTTTTCCTCTGCTTCCATTTCCATCCACCAGCCCCAGAATTCACGTTTTTCGGGTGCAGGCTTCACGTTGACGCATACGGCCAGGCAGTCGAAAAAAAAGCGATTCTCTTCACACTGCTCTTCTCGAATATACGGGCCGAGAGCCATAAACTTCTTAATCAGCCTACTTTTCGGGTGTCCACTCGGTAACGTCATTGCGATCTCCTTTTGTGAAGCCACTGTTTTACCAAACCAGCGAAATTTAGCAATCTATTAACACACTCTCTGCGCGATCCAGCGCGTAATCTCTTTCAGCGCTTTGTCGAAATTCTGATAGACCGGGCTGAACGGCACTTCAAGCAATTTGCCATCGGCAGATGACGAAGTGATTAAGCGCGACTCCTCTTCCGGACTGAACGGATCGTTTTTCCAGAACCCGGACAGCATCGGCGTTGGGCAGCGACGTCCCAGTAACCCCTGCGTTTTTAATGAGTAGCGGTTGAGCTCAACGCGCAGCGCTTCGTCTGATGCATCATGCATGCCAAGACGGCTTGCCAGTACGTCCAGGTACATTTCAGGCACGCTCCCCTGGCGTGCGGGATCGCTGAGCAGGGCGTGAACAACCGGCCCCAGGCAGGCGACGGCTTTCAGGCGAGACGATTCAAGGTACGCCAGACGCACCGCGACGTTTGCACCAAAGCGGAAGCCAAATGCCGCCACGCGGGTGTGCTCAACCCACGGAATGTTTTCCAGCGCTTTTAGCGCATGCTGGTGCAGCAGGCTGGAATCCTGAGTGAGCTTCCATTTGGAGGAGAAGCCGATTGAGGGCATATCCAGCGTCAGCATCGCGATCCCTTTTGGTGCGAAGTAGCGCTCATACAGGCTGTAATAATCGATTTGCAGCGAATCCAGCCCCCCGCACATAAGGACGGTCGGGAACGGACCTTCACCTTCAGGCATATGCAGGAACCCGGTTACGGACGTCCCCCCGGGAATGGTGAACTCCAGTTCGCGCATCTGGCCCGGAAGGCGTTGAGCCGCTTCTTCATAGGCTCGGTTCGCCAGCGCCTGAGCCTGCTCAGCCAGTTCATCACCTTTTAAATGCGGGTAGGCGGCAATGGCGTAGAGATTGGCCGCATGGAGCCAGTGCTTGCCGCTGCGCGTGGCATCTTCCTCCTGGCTGGCTTTTTGCTGCCAGAGCATCGCCTGCTTAGACCATTCGTAGATCCAGTTTCCACCACGGTAGCCGACCACCGTGTCGTAGAGTTCGCTGTCGGTGCGCTCCGACTCGCTCATGACGATACGCGCCTGCACGTCAAGGATTTCACGCGGATCAATACCGCGCCAGATCCACATCAGGCGGTTAATCATGCGATACCAGTGGGGCACGTTTTTACCGTCTAACGCGGACTGGACGGCAGGCTGGATACCCGGATTAAAGCGACGCACCAGCGTCGACGTTTCAGGGTGTTTGAAACGGGGTTTGAAGAGAGTCTCGGTGAGATTCGCCTGCGTCATTGCGTTGCCTCCATGGATACGTCATATGAAGACTATTGTAACGCGTGGCAGGCCAAAAAGAACAACGCCCGACAGAGCCGGGCGTGTAAAGTTACGTGCGGGTATTAACGGCCTGAAATAGGCGGCACAAAGACCACGCCCATATCCCATGGCTGTTCAATCCAGGTATCCTGCGGGATATCAATGACGTAATCGTCAACCAGCGGGCGGCCAGCAGGCTTTGCGAAGATGGTGACGAAATGTGCTTTCGGATACATTTCGCGGATAGCAACCGCGGTACCGCCGGTGTCCACCAGATCGTCGATAACGATAAAGCCTTCACCGTCGCCTTCCGCGCGTTTCAGCACTTTCAGCTCACGCTGGTTGTCGTGGTCATAGCTGGAGATGCAAACGGTATCGACATGACGAATACCCAGCTCACGTGCCAGCAGCGCCCCCGGTACCAGACCGCCACGGCTGACGGCAATAATGCCTTTCCACTGTTCGGAAGGCATCAGACGCGCAGCCAGCTTGCGTGCGTGAATCTGCAACATGTCCCAGGTGACGACGTATTTTTCGCTCATGTGAAGTGTCCCAGCCTGTTTTTATACGGCTTAAAAAGTGTTCGAGGGGGAAATAGGTTGCGCGAGATTATAGAGATCTGACGCACTAAAAACCAGTGTTTAGCGCCTTCTGCCTCAGTTTTTACATGCTTTATGCTACCAGCCAGCAGAGAAAGTGGTATTCTCAGATTCATCTCGCAAGCCTGACTTGTGGTAACTATTAACCTGCTAACCCTGTGGCCTGCAACCCTATTTGCAGCGCCTCGACAAGGAGACTTATCGTGTCTGAACTGTCTCAATTATCTCCGCAGCCGCTGTGGGATATTTTTGCCAAAATCTGCTCCATTCCACACCCTTCCTACCATGAAGAACAGCTTGCCGAACATATTATGGGTTGGGCGAAAGAAAAAGGTCTGCACGCTGAACGCGACCAGGTTGGCAACATTCTGATCCGTAAACCCGCTACCGCAGGCATGGAAAACCGCAAACCGGTTGTGCTGCAGGCGCACCTGGATATGGTGCCACAGAAGAACAACGACACCGTTCACGACTTCACCAAAGACCCGATTCAACCGTACATCGACGGTGACTGGGTGAAAGCGCGCGGCACCACTTTGGGCGCGGATAACGGCATCGGTATGGCCTCTGCGCTGGCGGTGCTGGCCGACGATAGCGTTGAGCACGGTCCACTGGAAGTGCTGCTGACCATGACCGAAGAAGCGGGCATGGACGGCGCGTTCGGTCTGCAGGCGAACTGGCTGCAGGCGGACATCCTGATCAACACCGACTCCGAAGAAGAAGGTGAGATCTACATGGGCTGCGCGGGCGGGATTGATTTCATCTCTACTCTGCCGCTGTCACGCGAAGCGATTCCTGCGGGCTTCCAGACCTTCAAGCTGACGCTGAAAGGGCTGAAAGGCGGCCACTCCGGCGGTGATATTCATCTGGGTCTGGGTAACGCCAACAAGCTGCTGGCACGCTTCCTGGCAGGCCATGCGGCCGAGCTGGATCTGCGTCTGGTAGACTTCAACGGCGGTACCCTGCGTAACGCGATCCCACGCGAAGCCTTCGCCACCGTGGCAGTACCGGCGGCAAAAGCCGACGAGCTGAAAAAACTCTCCACCGTATACCTGGAAATCCTGAAAAACGAACTGTCGGCGAAAGAGAAAAACCTGACCGTGGTGCTGGAATCCGTCTCCACGGACAAAGCCGCCCTGACCGCGCAGTCTCGTGAAACTTTCGTTCAGCTGCTGAACGCAACGCCAAACGGCGTGATCCGCAACTCAGACGTGGCGAAAGGCGTGGTGGAAACCTCCCTGAACGTGGGCGTGGTGACCATGAGCGACGACAGCGCGGAAATCATCTGCCTGATCCGCTCGCTTATCGACAGCGGTAAAGAGTACGTGGTGAGCATGCTGGAATCTCTGGGCGCGCTGGCGGGAGCCAAAACCTCTGCCAAAGGCAGCTACCCGGGCTGGCAGCCGGATGCGAGTTCTCCGGTGATGGCGCTGGTGCGCGAAACCTACCAGCGTCTGTTCAACAGCACGCCGAACATTCAGGTGATTCACGCGGGTCTGGAATGTGGTCTGTTCAAGAAACCGTATCCGGATATGGATATGGTGTCTATCGGGCCAACCATTACCGGTCCGCACTCGCCGGATGAGCAGGTTCATATCGAAAGCGTTGGCCATTACTGGACGCTGCTGACTGAACTGCTGAAGGCGATTCCTGCGAAGTAATACCCTCACCCCAGCCCTCTCCCAAAGGGAGAGGGTGAAAAATGTAGGTCCGGCAAGCGTAGAGCCACCGGGCTTTTTTACAATCCCAATACCAGCTGCCGCTCTAGCTGCGGATCCAGCAGCGTGACGTGCAATCCCACCAGCCTCACCCCTCGCCCGCCCCGGCGTTCTTCCCATGCTTTTTTCGCCGTCGCGATAAGATCGTCTTTATTCAGACGCGGCCAGACGTGCTCCTGCGTGGTCTGCTGGAAATCGTTGAATTTGAGCTTGATGCCCTGACGGGCGATGAGCAGGTCCGGCTTCACCTTGCTTAAGCGTCGCTCCAGCTCCGGGTAAAGCTGTTCTGTGATAATACATTCGCATTCGGACCAGTCATGAATATCTTCGCTGAGGGTGCGCTCAACGCCGACGGATTTTCGCAGCCTTTCGCTGTTTACGTCGCGATCGTCAATCCCCTGGCTGCGCTCCCACAGCACGCGGCCAAACTTTCCAAAGCGCTTGAGCAGCATGGCGAGATCGCTTCGCTGCACGTCTTCGCAGGTGCGTAGCCCCATGTTTTCCAGCTTTGCAGCGGAGACTTTCCCGACGCCGGGGATTTTACCGAGCGGGAGCGTTTTTAAAAATGCCGGCACCTCTTCCGGGGTGATGACGTACTGACCGTTGGGCTTATTTAAATCGGAGGCGATTTTGGCAAGGAATTTAACGGGCGCGACCCCCGCCGATGCCGTCAGATTCAGCTCGTTGAAAATCGTCTGGCGGATCTCCTGCGCCATCAGCGTGGCGGAGCCGTGACAATGCACGCTGTCGGTGACATCCAGATAGGCTTCGTCCAGCGACAGCGGCTCAATCAGAGAGGTATAGCGGGCGAAAATCTCCCGAATATGGAGGGAAGCCTCTTTGTAGGCTTCAAACCGGCCGGGCAGAAGCGTGAGATGAGGGCAAAGCTTCAGGGCCATCGCCGTCGGCATGGCGCTGCGCACGCCAAATTTGCGCGCGGGATAGTTGGCGGTGCTGATAACACCACGCTGAACGCGGCTGCCGCCAATGGCGATGGGAATATCCCGCAGCGCCGGGTTGTCTCGCATCTCCACTGCGGCAAAAAAGCAGTCCATATCGACATGGATTATTTTGCGCATAGTAAGCCCTCACTTATTACTGGATAAGTATACAGTAAGTAAATGAGGGTTGAGAAGTGTGACTGAGAATTGTCGGGTGGCGGCTTTGCCTTACCCGACCCAGAAGACTAAATAATGCGTTGTTTATCGCGCGCCATGCGTTTTTTGCGCGCATCGCACGGTTCCGGGCAGTCGCAGACCTTTTCCATCCCAAGGGAGGAAATACCGCCGCAGCTGCCCTGAATAGCTTTCCGCTTAACGATCCAGCCTAACGACATGCCGAAGATGACAAGCACAAAAACCACGAAGGTTGCCAGAAACGTGAGCATTATCAGCCTCCAAAGTCATCAAGCATGATGTTCTCATCTTCGACGCCGAGATCTTTCAGCATCTTGATCACGGCGGCGTTCATCATCGGCGGACCACACATATAGAACTCGCAGTCTTCCGGTGCCGGGTGCTGCTTGAGGTAGTTTTCATACAGCACGTTGTGGATGAACCCCGTGTAGCCCGTCCAGTTATCTTCCGGCTGCGGATCGGAAAGCGCCACGTGGAAGGTAAAGTTCGGGTTTTCACGCGCCAGCTGTTCAAACTCATCATCATAGAACATCTCGCGCAGCGAGCGCGCTCCGTACCAGAAGCCGATCTTACGCTGGCTCCCCAACCGCTTGAGCTGGTCAAAAATGTGTGAGCGCATCGGGGCCATACCCGCGCCGCCGCCGATAAAGACCATTTCCGCGTCGGTATCTTTCGCGAAGAACTCGCCGAACGGGCCGGAGATGGTCACCTTATCGCCAGGCTTCAGGGACCAGATGTATGACGACATCACGCCCGGCGGCGCATCCGGCACGTTTGGCGGCGGCGTGGCAATACGCACGTTGAGCATGATAATGCCCTTCTCTTCCGGGTAGTTGGCCATCGAGTAGGCGCGCAGCGTCGGCTCTTTTACCTCAGAGACAAAGCGGAAGAGATTGAACTTGTCCCAGTCGGCGCGGTACTCGTCCGGCACGTCGAAGTCCGCATAGGCCACGGTATGCTCAGGACACTCAATCTGAATGTATCCCCCGGCGCGGAACGGAACATCTTCCCCTTCCGGTACGCGCAGCTTCAGCTCTTTAATAAAGGTGGCTTTGTTATCGTTAGAGATAACCTCGCACTCCCATTTTTTCACGCCGAAGATCTCTTCCGGCAGCTCAATCTTCATGTTCTGGCGCACCGCGACCTGGCAGGCCAGACGGCAGCCCTCTTTCGCTTCACGCTTCGTGATATGCGACAGTTCCGTCGGCAGAATATCGCCGCCGCCCTCTTTTACCGTCACGCGGCACTGTCCGCAGGAACCGCCGCCGCCGCAGGCTGAGGAGACAAAAATGCCGTTACCGGAGAGCGTGTTGAGCAGCTTATCTCCCGCAGGTGTGCGGATCTGATTCTGCGGATCGTCGTTAATATCAATCACCACGTCGCCGGAATTCACCAGCTTCGCCCGCGCCGCCAGAATCAACCCTGACAGCACCAGTACGATTAGCGTGAACATCACCACGCCAAGAATAATTTCCATCTTTTAGCCCTTATAGCTGCACGCCGGAGAAGGACATAAAGCCTAGCGCCATCAGCCCGGTGGTGATAAAGGTGATCCCTAAGCCACGCAAACCCGCAGGCACGTTGGCATATTTCATTTTCTCGCGGATCCCCGCCATGGTGACAATCGCCAGCATCCAGCCGATGCCGGAACCGAAACCGTACACCACGGATTCACTGAAGTTGTAATCACGCTGAACCATAAACGAGACGCCACCAAAGATGGCGCAGTTTACGGCGATCAGCGGCAGGAAGATCCCCAGCGCGTTGTACAGCGACGGGAAATACTTATCGAGGATCATCTCGAGTATTTGTACCAGCGCCGCGATCACCCCGATAAAGGTGATAAAGTTCAGGAAGCTGAGATCGACCCCTTCCACCAGCGCGCCGTCCCGCAGCACAAAGTTGTAGACCAGATTGTTAATGGGTACAGATAAGCCGAGCACCACGGTAACCGCGATTCCCAGACCAAATGCCGTCGACACTTTTTTGGAAACCGCAAGGAACGTACACATGCCGAGGAAAAACGCGAGCGCCATGTTTTCAACAAACACCGCCCGCACAAACAAACTCAGGTAATGAGCCATCGTCGGTTACTCCTTTTCCTGCTGCTCTGGTCTCAACGTACGAATCAGCCAGATCAGCAAACCGATAATGAAAAATGCGCTAGGGGCCAGCAGGAACAGGCCGTTGGGCAGATACCAGCCGCCGTTTTGCACCGTGTCCAGCACCGTGATGCCAAACAGCTTGCCGCTGCCAATCAGCTCACGCAGGAACCCGACCGTCAGCAGGATCGCGCCGTAGCCCAGGCCGTTGCCGATCCCATCCATAAAGCTCGCGAGCGGCGGCATTTTCATGGCGTAGGCTTCCGCGCGCCCCATCACGATACAGTTGGTGATGATCAGGCCGACAAACACCGAAAGCTGTTTTGATGTTTCGTAGGCAAAAGCGCGCAGCAGCTGATCGACCACGATCACCAGCGAGGCGATGATCGCCATCTGGACGATGATCCTCACGCTGTTGGGGATGTGGTGGCGGATCATCGAGATAAACATGCTGGAGAACGCCGTGACCAGCGTGACCGCCAGCGTCATCACCACCGCCGTTTCCAGCTTGGTTGTCACCGCCAGGGCTGAACAGACGCCCAGCACCTGGAGCGTGATCGGGTTATTGGCTAACAGTGGGCCAATGAGCACCTTTTTAACTTCTTTCAGTTCACCGTTATCAGCCATTGTTCAGCGCTCCTTCACGTACGTTTTTCAGGAAAGGACCAAAGCCCAGCTCGCCCATCCAGAAATCAAAACTGTGCTGCACGCCTTTTGAGGTGAGCGTGGCGCCGGAAAGCCCGTCAACGGCGTAGTCGTCGCCCGGACGCGCCGCCCCTTTCATCACCTTCAGCGCAGGCTGGCCGTTATCGTCGAGCACTTTCTTGCCGACAAACTGTGCCCGCCAGTTAGGGTTTTCCACTTCACCACCCAGTCCCGGCGTTTCGCCCTGATCGTAATAGGTAATGCCTTTGACCGTGCGGCCATCGGTATCCAGTGCCACAAAGGCATACATCATGGACCACAGCCCGTTACCGTAAATAGGCAGCACCACTTCCTGAATGCGTTGTTGGGGATCGCGAACCAGATAGATTTCGGCAAGGTTACTGCGTCGCTTAATCCCGGCGGGATCGTGCGATGCCTCCAGCGTCAGGCTCATCTGCGGATCTTTCAGCGCCAGCGCCTGGTTGAAGGTTGCCGGGTCTTTATCCAGCAGTTCACCGGTTTTTAAATCCACCAGACGCGCTGAAATACGTTCGGCAAATATGGCCGAAACGTCGTCTGCGCTCATCCCGTCCTGCATCAGCCCGGCGACGGCCAGGATGTTGCGCTGTTTATCCAGCGCACGCTGCTTCTGCTGCAGAGGTTTTAACCCTACGGCAGAACCGGCCACGACAATCGAACAGACCAGACAGAGCACCAGCACCACCAGCAGCGTTTTGCTGATGCTGTCGTTATTTTTTACTTCAGCCACGCGCCTTCCTCCGCTTGATATTGGCCCGCACCACCAGGTAATCGAAGAGTGGCGCAAACAGGTTGGCAAACAGAATGGCCAGCATCATCCCTTCCGGGTACGCCGGGTTGACCACGCGGATGAGGACACACATCGCGCCAATGAGCACGCCATAGCTCCATTTACCTTTGTCGGTAAACGAGGCAGATACGGGGTCCGTCGCCATGAACATCATGCCGAACGCGAAGCCACCCAGCACCAGATGCCAGTACCACGGCATGGAGAACATCGGGTTGGTGGTCGAACCGATGAGGTTAAACAGGGTGGCGGTCAGCACCATGCCGATCATGACGCCCGCAACAATTCGCCACGAGGCCACGCGACCGAAAAGAATGATCGCGCCGCCCAGCAAAATCATCAGGGTCGAGACTTCCCCGATGGAGCCCGGTATGTTGCCAATAAAGGCATCAAACCAGGTAACGGGCTGACCCGTTGCGTTGTTCACCAGCGTTTCGCCGCCGCGTGCCGCCCACTGGGAAAGCGGCGTTGCGCCGGAAAAACCGTCCGCCGCCGTCCAGACCAGGTCGCCCGAGATTTGCGCCGGATAGGCAAAGAACAGAAACGCGCGTCCCGCCAGCGCCGGGTTGAGGAAGTTCCGCCCGGTGCCGCCGAAAATTCCTTTGGCAATCACCACGCCGAAGCTGATGCCCAGCGCCGCCTGCCAGAGCGGCAGCGTCGGGGGAACAATCAGGGCAAACAGAATCGAGGTCACGAAGAAGCCTTCGTTGATCTCATGTTTACGGATGATGGCAAACAGCACTTCCCAGAAGCCGCCCACGATAAAGACCGTGATGTAAATCGGCAGGAAGAAAACTGCGCCCAGCGTCATCATGCTGATCCAGCCCGCATCTGCAGCGAAGCTTACCCCCAAGGACTGGGCCAGACGGTAGTGCCAGTCAGACTGAATCACCTGCGCCAGCTGCTGGGCATCGTACATGTGGTGCAGCGCCGGAATGGTCTGCAGGCCAACGTTGTACATGCCCCAGAACATCGCCGGGAAGACCGCAAACCAGACCAGAATCATCATCCGCTTAAGGTCGATGGCGTCGCGAACGTGCGCCGCCCCTTTCGTCACCAGCCCCGGCGTGTAGAAGATCGTCGTTGTCGCTTCGTAGAGCGGGTAGTACTTTTTGAGCTTTCCTTCGGTAAAGTGCGGCTCAATTTTTTCAAAGAGGTGTTTTAAGCCCATCGGTTATCCTTCCTGCTCAATGCGGGTTAACACCTCGCGCAATACGGGTCCATATTCGTATTTACCCGGACACACATAGGTACACAGCGCCAGATCTTCTTCGTCAAGCTCCAGACAGCCCAGCGCCTGCGCGCCGTCGGTATCGCCGGCAAGGAGATCGCGCAGCAGCACGGTGGGCAGAATGTCCAGCGGCATCACGCGCTCGTAGTTGCCAATGGGGACCATAGCGCGCTCCCCGCCGTGCGTGCTGGTGGAGAAGTTAAAGAGCTTATGACGCAGGAAGTGGCCCAGCGTGGTGCGGGTGACGGAGTATTTTTCTGCGCCGGGCAGAACCCAGCCAAACAGCTCTTTCTCACGCCCTTCCTGCACAATGCTGACCTGCAAATGGAAGCGTCCCAGGTACGCGTGCGCGTTGGCAGCATGGCGGCCGCTGAGGACCGAACCGGAAATCAGGCGGTTTTCGCCCGCTTTCGTTTCACCCACCAGCAGCTCGTTGATGTCTGCGCCCAGCAGCGTCTTCACCAGACGCGGGTTTGCCGCCTGCGGCCCGCCGATGGCGATGACGCGTTCCGCGTTAAGCTCACCGGTGGTGAAGAGCGTACCGATGGCGATGACGTCCTGATAATTCAGGTGCCAGACCCGTTTCGTCAGGCTTACTGGCTCAAGGAAATGGATGTGCGTCCCGACCAGCCCCGCCGGATGCGGGCCCGAAAATTCATTAAACGTGACCTGCCCCTGCGGATGGCCGCCGAGCTTGCCGCCGCCGGCCTGGCAAACGTGGACTTTTCCGGACGTCAGGCGAGTTAACACGGTCAGCCCGGCATCAAAGGCTTTGCGCTGCGCCAGGATAACCGGCTGCGGGTCCACGCTGAGCGGGTTGGTGTCGATTGCCGTAACGAAAATTGCGGCCGGTTCCGTCCCCGGAACGGGGGATTTGCTGAAGGGACGCGTACGAAGCGCGGTCCATAAGCCGGACGCCAGCAGCTGATCCTGAACGGCGTCACGGCTCAGCGACGCGAGGTCTGCGGCCTCGTAATGGGTGAACTCACGCTTTTCATCGCCCTCAATGCGGATAACCACCGACTGCAGAACGCGCCGTTCGCCACGGTTGATGGCCACAACGGTGCCGCTCGCGGGGGCCGTGAACATCACGCCGGGATTTTTTTTGTCCTCAAAGAGCGCCTGCCCTTTGATAACGCGATCGCCCTCCTGTACCAGCATTGAAGGACGCATACCGAGGTAGTCGTCGCCCAAAATGGCGACATGACGGACACTTGCGCCTGTCGAAACGTGCTGCGCTGGCACGCCTGCAATCGGCAGATCAAGTCCTTTTTTGATTTTAAACATGTGGTTAGCAGGTTTCCATGAACAACAATCCAGTGGCCGCAAAGTGTAACATTTTCCCCCTCTCACGGGCAGGGAATCCGCCGTCGCGCGCGCCAAATTGCGAGCTAATGCGCAAAGTTCCTGGAGCCATCGCCATTTTGATGGTTTATAACGTAAAACTAATTTGTAAACTCACCGCCCGGCTCTTGCGAAAATCTATGGCGGTGCTAATGTGAGCGCTCCTAACAGAATAATCTGATTTCGGGTCTCTTTTGCCGTCCTGGCAAGTTGGTCATGGTTTTATCAAGGAACTAGTAGTATGCGTAAAATCGCATTGTTCATTGCGATGCTTCTGATTCCGTGCATGTCGTTTGCCGGACTGCTCAGCAGTAACAGCTCAACGACGCCGATCAGCAAGGAATATAAACAGCAGTTAATGGGATCGCCGGTTTATATTCAAATCTTCAAGGAAGAGCGCACTCTCGATCTGTTTGTGAAAATGGGCGAGACATATCAGCTGCTTGATAGTTACAAAATTTGTAACTACTCCGGCGGGCTGGGGCCAAAACAGCGTCAGGGCGATTTCAAAAGTCCGGAAGGGTTTTATAACGTTCAGCGTAGCCAGCTCAAGCCTGACAGCCGCTTCTATAAAGCCATTAACATCGGCTTCCCGAACGCCTATGACCGTGCTCACGGTTATGAAGGTAAATACCTGATGATTCACGGTGCCTGCGTGTCTATCGGCTGTTATGCGATGACCGACTCCGGCATTGATGAGATTTTCCAGTTTGTCACCGGCGCGCTGGTCTTTGGTCAGCCAAACGTTCAGGTCAGCATCTATCCGTTCCGCATGACCGATGCCAACATGGCGCGTCACAAGTACTCCTACTACGCGGATTTCTGGAAACAGCTGAAGCCGGGTTATGACTACTTTGAGCAGACCCACAAGCCGCCTGTTGTCTCGGTTGTGGATGGCCGTTACGTGGTCAGCAAACCGCTGAGCCACGAAGTCGTCCATCCACAGCTGGCGTCAAATTACACGATCCCCGAGACAAAATAGCACCCACTCGCCTGGCATAATCTTTTGCCAGGTTTCGTTGCCCGTCAGCGGCTGCGTTGCGATAACAGTGACCACATCGTTCGGTGTGGTCTCCTTCTGAAAGTCTATTTCCACATCCTGATCGAGCAGCGTCGCAACGCCAAACGGCGCGCGGCGGGTGATCCAGAACAGATTCGTCGAACAGAACGCCATCACATAGCGACCGTCAGAGAGGAGCATATTGAACACGCCTTTTTCACGCAGTTCAGATGCCAGCGTCGCGATGTATTTGAACACGGCGGCCATATTGCCTGGGGTGCGGGGGTAACGCTCCGTCAGCTTGTGCAGCAGCCAGCAGAAGGCTTTTTCGCTGTCGGTTTCGCCAACCGGACGGAAGTTGCCCGTCTCCAGGGACTTATAGCCCGTCAGTTGCCCGTTGTGCGCGTAGGTCCAGTTACGGCCCCACAGTTCACGGGTAAACGGATGGGTATTTTCCAGCGCCACTTCGCCGCGGTTTGCCTGGCGAATGTGGGCAATCACCGAGCGGGACTTAATGGGGTAGTCCTGCACCAGTTTGGCAATCGGTGAGTTAAAGCTGGGCTGTGGATCTTTGAACGTGCGACACCCTTTGCCTTCGTAGAAGGTAATGCCCCAGCCGTCTTTATGCGGCCCGGTTCCTCCACCGCGCTGAACCAGCCCGGTGAAACTAAAGCAGATATCGGTTGGCACATTGGCGCTCATCCCGAGCAGTTCGCACATAGATCACCTCCACTCCACAACTGCGGGGGGCACCGGTGCCCCCCAGCGAAGTCTTACTTAACCATCTCTTTTTCGATCAGCTGGATCAGGATGTGGATCACTTTGATGTGAATTTCCTGAATGCGGTCAGCATAGCCGAAGTGCGGAACGCGAATTTCAACATCCGCCGTACCGTCCATCTTACCGCCATCTTTCCCGGTCAGGGTGATGACTTTCATCCCTTTTTCACGCGCGGCGGCGATTGCCTTAATCACGTTGCCGGAGTTACCGGAGGTAGAGATACCCAGCAGCACGTCGCCTTCACGGCCTACCGCTTCAACGTAGCGGGAGAAAATATGGTCGTAACCGAAGTCGTTGCCGACGCAGGAGATGTGGCTCACGTCGGAAATCGCAATCGCCGGGTAGCCCGGGCGGTTTTCGCGATAGCGTCCGGTCAGCTCTTCTGCGAAGTGCATCGCATCGCAGTGGGAACCGCCGTTACCGCAGGAGAGCACTTTGCCACCCGCTTTGAAGCTGTCGGCCAGCAGGACCGCCGCGCGCTGAATAGCGTGAATATTGGCATCATCTTTCAGAAAGTTAGCCAGCGTTTCCGCCGCTTCGTTCAGTTCGTTACGAATAAGATCCTGGTACATGAGGATAATCCTTCAGTATTGATGAAATAACACAGTGGAGTGTACCGGATAGCGGGAAAAGCGAGAAGCTAAAGCCATGCGAAACGTCCGGCGTTTTGCTTTTTCGTGCCGCTTAAAACGCAAACAATGTGAACCAGGTTGTAATTATTTTGTAAACACATTGCTAAAGGAAATGACATCAACTACAACCATATCATCACAAGTGGTCAGACCTCCTACAAGCAAGGGAGCTTTTCTTTATGATGATTTTGAGCATTCTCGCAACCGTTGTTCTGCTCGGTGTGCTGTTCTATCACCGCGTAAGTTTATTCCTGAGCAGCCTGATTCTTCTGGCCTGGACGGCTGCGCTTGGCGTCGCTGGTCTTTGGAATATCTGGCTTTTAGTCCCTCTTGCCATCATTCTTCTGCCGTTTAACCTGGCCCCGATGCGTAAGTCAATGATCTCCGCGCCGGTGTTTAAAGGCTTCCGCAAGGTGATGCCGCCCATGTCGCGTACTGAGAAAGAAGCGATTGATGCGGGCACCACCTGGTGGGAAGGCGACCTGTTCCAGGGCAACCCGGACTGGAAAAAACTGCACAACTACCCGCAGCCGCGCCTGACCGCCGAAGAGCAGGCCTTTATTGACGGCCCGGTAGAAGAAGCGTGCCGCATGGCTAACGACTTCGCGATTACCCATGAAATGGCCGATCTGCCGCCGGAACTGTGGGCTTACCTGAAAGAGCACCGCTTCTTTGCGATGATCATCAAGAAAGAGTACGGCGGTCTGGAGTTCTCCGCCTACGCTCAGGCTCGCGTACTGCAAAAGCTGTCGGGCGTCTCCGGGATCCTGGCGATTACCGTTGGCGTGCCTAACTCCTTAGGCCCGGGCGAACTGCTGCAGCATTACGGTACCGAAGAGCAGAAAAATCACTACCTGCCGCGTCTGGCGCGCGGTCAGGAAATACCGTGCTTCGCGCTGACCAGCCCGGAAGCAGGCTCCGATGCGGGCGCAATTCCTGACACCGGCGTGGTCTGCATGGGCGAGTGGCAGGGCGAGCAGGTGCTGGGCATGCGCCTGACCTGGAACAAGCGCTATATCACGCTGGCACCCATCGCCACCGTGCTGGGTCTGGCCTTCAAGCTCTCTGACCCGGAAAAACTACTGGGCGGTGAAGAAGATCTGGGCATTACCTGTGCGCTGATCCCAACCTCTACCCCAGGCGTTGAAATTGGTCGCCGTCACTTCCCGCTGAACGTGCCGTTCCAGAACGGTCCTACCCGCGGTCAGGACATCTTTGTACCGATTGACTACATCATCGGTGGCCCGAAAATGGCCGGCCAGGGCTGGCGTATGCTGGTGGAATGTCTGTCGGTGGGTCGCGGCATTACCCTGCCGTCGAACTCAACCGGCGGTCTGAAGTCGGTGGCGATGGGGATTGGTGCTTACGCCCACATCCGCCGTCAGTTCAAAATCTCCATCGGCAAGATGGAAGGTATCGAAGAGCCGCTGGCGCGTATCGCGGGCAACGCCTACGTAATGGACGCTGCCGCCACGCTGATTACCTACGGCATTATGCTCGGCGAAAAACCGGCCGTGCTGTCGGCAATCGTGAAGTACCACTGTACCCACCGTGCGCAGCAGTCAATCATTGACGCGATGGATATCGCGGGCGGTAAAGGCATTATGCTCGGCGAAGGCAACTTCCTGGCGCGCGGCTATCAGGGCGCACCAATTGCCATCACCGTGGAAGGGGCAAACATCCTGACCCGCAGCATGATGATCTTCGGTCAGGGCGCCATTCGCTGCCATCCGTACGTGCTGGAAGAGATGGCCGCTGCCCAGAACAACGACGTGGATGCCTTCGATAAGCTGCTGTTCAAACATATCGGTCACGTGGGCAGCAACAAGGTGCGCAGCTTCTGGCTGGGCCTGACGCGCGGACTTACCAGCGCCACGCCGACCGGCGATGCAACCAAACGTTATTATCAGCATCTGAACCGTCTGAGCGCCAACCTGGCCCTGCTGTCTGACGTTTCCATGGCGGTGCTGGGCGGCAGCCTGAAGCGTCGCGAACGTATCTCTGCCCGTCTGGGCGACGTGCTGAGCCAGATCTTCCTGGCCTCTGCGGTCCTGAAACGCTACGACGATGAAGGCCGTCAGGAAGCGGATCTGCCGCTGGTTCACTGGGGCGTGCAGGATGCGATGTATCAGGCAGAACAGGCGATTGACGATCTGCTGGCGAACTTCCCGAACCGCTTCGTGGCGGGCGCGCTGCGCGCGGTGATCTTCCCGACCGGCCGTCACCATCTGGCGCCGTCCGACAAGCTGGACCACAAGGTGGCGAAGATCCTGCAGGTACCGAGCGCAACCCGCTCCCGTATCGGTCGCGGTCAGTACCTGGCCCCTACGCCACATAACCCGGTGGGTCTGCTGGAAGAGGCGCTGCTGGACGTGATGGCCGCCGACCCAATTCACCAGAAGATCTGTAAACAGCTGGGCAAAAACCTACCGTTTACCCGTCTGGACGAACTGGCAAAACAGGCGCTGGCCGGGGGCATTATCAATAAAGATGAAGCTGCTCTGCTGGTGAAAGCCGAAGAGAGCCGTCTGCGCAGCATTAACGTGGATGATTTCGAACCGGACGAGCTGGCGACGCAGCCGGTAAAGCTGCCGGAGAAGCACCGCAAACCTGAAGCGGCATAACGCGTTTCGCTTAGACAACCCCCGCCTCGCGCGGGGTTTTTTATTGCCACATTTTCTCGTAATGACGTGCTACAGTGTCAAAAAGGGGTCGTTTGAGGAGTCTGTATCGTGCCTGGCTTGAAGATTTCGATTTTGCAGCAACCTTTAGTGTGGATGGATGGCCCTGCCAACCTGCGCCACTTTGATCGTCAACTGGAAGGCATTACCGGGCGTGATGTGATTGTCCTGCCGGAGATGTTCACCACCGGCTTCGCCATGGAAGCGGCAAAACAGTCAATGCCGCAGGATGAGGTGGTGGCGTGGATGCATGCCAAAGCGCAGCAGACCCACGCGCTGATTGCGGGCAGCGCCGCCCTGCAGACCGAACGCGGGCCGGTGAACCGTTTCCTGCTGGTGGAGCCGGAAGGAAAGGTGCATTTTTACGATAAACGCCACCTGTTCCGCATGGCGGATGAGCATCATCACTATGAAGCGGGTAACGAGCGCGTGGTGTTCGAGTGGCGCGGCTGGCGTATTCTGCCGCTGGTCTGCTACGACCTGCGCTTCCCGGTGTGGTCGCGTAACCGCAACGATTACGATCTGGCGCTGTATGTCGCCAACTGGCCTGCCCCGCGCTCCCTGCACTGGCAGTCGCTGCTGGTGGCGCGCGCGATTGAGAACCAGGCGTACGTGGTGGGCTGTAACCGCGTGGGGACGGACGGCAACGGACATCACTATCGCGGCGACAGCCGGGTGGTGAATCCTCAGGGCGAGATTATTGCCACCGCCGAGCCGCATCAGGCAACGCGCATTGATGCCGAGCTGTCATTGACGGCATTGAAGGAGTACCGGGAAAAGTTTCCGGCGTGGCAGGATGCGGATCCCTTTAGCATTGGGTGAAATTGTCCCCTCACCCCGCCCCTCTCCCAAAGGGAGAGGGAGGATAAAGTATTAACTCACGAGCGCCTGCCCGTCCTTGCGGCTCTCCGTCGCGGCCACGTAGTGCCCTTCCGGCAGACGGTAAATCACCTGCGCACCGCCGAAGTTATAATCCTGCAGCGGATCTTCCACCACGATCTGGTGTCCGCGTTCGCGCAGCGCGGCGATCGTATTGCGATCGAAGGTCGATTCAACGATCACCTCCCTGCCCTGCACCACGCGCCAGCGCGGCGCATCGATTGCCGCCTGCGGGTTTTGCCCGTGCAGCATAATGCGCAGCGCCATCTGCATGTGCCCCTGCGCCTGCATCGGGCCGCCCATTACGCCGAAGGACATCAGCGGCTGGCCGTTGCCGTCCATCGCAAAGCCCGGAATGATGGTGTGGAACGGACGTTTGCTACCCGCCAGCGCGTTCGGGTGACTGGGATCCAGCGAAAAACCACAGCCCCGGTTTTGCAGGCTGATCCCGGTGTCCGGCACCACAATCCCTGAACCGAAGCCCATATAGTTGGACTGAATAAACGAGACCATCATCCCGCTGGCGTCGGCGGTGCTGATGTAGACCGTGCCGCTCTGCGTCGGGGAACCGTAGGAAAAATCGGACGCCTTATCACGATCGATAAGCGCCGCGCGCGCCTTCAGATAATGGTCGCTCAGCAGCTCTTTTGCCGCGAACGCCATATGCTCCTCGTCCGCCACGTAGCGATCGAGATCCGCCAGCGCCAGCTTCATCGCCTCAATGGACAGGTGCAGAGACTGAACGGAATCCGGATGATGCTTCTCAATGCCGCACTGCTCCAGAATGCCGAGCGCAATCAGCGTAGCAATCCCCTGGCCGTTTGGCGGCAGCTCCTGCACCGAGCCGCCCGCGAAGTCGCGCGACAGCAGGTCTACCCAGTCCACGCGGTGGCTGGCGAGATCCTCAGCCGTCAGGTGCGCGCCGTGCTCTTTGGCGAAGGCGGCAATTTTCTGCGCCAGCTCGCCGCGGTAAAACGCGTCACCGTTGGTTTTCGCAATCAGCTCCAGCGAGTTTGCCTGCGCCGGATTACGGAAGATCTCCCCCACGCGCGGGGCGCGGCCTTCCGGCGCGAAGCAGGCGCTGAAGCCGGGCTGATCTTTCAGCTTGCTATAGCCGCGCTGCCAGAGATGGCCAATCAGCGGCGAGACCGGGAAACCGTTGCGCGCGTAGTCAATGGCCGGCTGCGCAAGGGTAGTCAGCGGCAGCGTGCCGAAGCGTTCCGCCAGCGCGACCCAGCCGGATACCGCGCCCGGCACGGTCACCGCGTCCCAGCCGATTTCCGGTACCGCCGTTTTTCCGGCAAACAGATCCGCGTGCCAGCTGGCAGGCGAGCGGCCCGACGCGTTCAGGCCGTACAGCTTTTTACCGTCCCAGACGATGGCGAAGGCGTCGCTGCCGATCCCGTTGCCGGTCGGCTCGACCACCGTGAGCGCCATCGCGGCGGCAATGGCCGCATCCACGGCATTCCCACCCAGCTGCAGCATCTTCATGCCCGCCTGCGCCGCCAGCGGCTGCGACGTGGCAACGGCGTTATGGCCCAGCATCGGCGGGCGTCGTGATTCGTAACCGGACATAAAATCAAGCGCTTTGGTCATCATGACTCCTTAGTCGTGGCGCGGATCGAGCGCGTCGCGCAGCCCGTCGCCGAGTAAATTAAAGCCCTGCACGGCAAGGAAAATCGCCACGCCGGGGAAAACGGACATCCACGGCGCCTGCTCCAGAAAGCCCTTTGCGGTGTTGAGCATGGAGCCCCAGGACGGGTTGGGCGGCTGCTGTCCCAGCCCTAAAAACGACAGGCTGGCTTCGGCGATGATCGCCGAGGCGATCGCCAGCGTGGCCTGCACCAGGATCGGCGACATCACGTTCGGCAGAACGTATTTGATGATGATCCAGCTATCCGGCAGGCCAATCGCCCGCGCGCCGTCGATGTACTCTTCGTTGCGGATGGCGATCACCTGCCCGCGCGTCAGGCGCGCGAAGATCGGCATCGCGGAAAGGCCGATGGCGATCATGGCGTTGGTCAGGCTTGGGCCTAAAAATGCCCCGAGCGCGATCGCCATGATCAGGAACGGACAGGCCAGCAGCGCTTCAATGAACCGCGAGATGACGCCGTCCCACATCTTCTGGAAATACCCCGCCACCAGCCCCAGCGGCACGCCGATGACCACCGCGATAACAACCGACATACAGCCCGCCATCAGCGAGGTTCGCGCCCCCCAGATAATGCGGGATAAAATGTCGCGCCCCAGCTCGTCGGTGCCGAACCAGTACATCGCCGACGGCGCTTTGCGCACCGCCAGGAAGTTGGCTTTAACCGGGTCGAACGGGGCAATCCACGGCGCCAGCAGCGCCACCAGCACGAAGAAGCCCACCACAAGCGCGCCAATCACCGCGCTTTTATTGCCGAGGAATTTCGTCAGCACCCGGTTCTGCGCGCGCGGCAGCGCGGGCACAGCGGTTTGCGTCGTCAGTTCCGCCATGGTTAACCTCGCATTTTCGGGTTGATAAGGACGTAGAGCACGTCGGCCAGCAGGTTCAGCATCAGGAAACCGATTGCCACGATCAGCACCACGCCCTGCACCACCGCATAGTCGCGGTTAAATACCGAGTCGACGATCATCTTGCCGAAGCCGGGAATGGTGAAGACCTGCTCGGTCAGCACCGCCCCGCCCAGCAGCTCGCCAAACAGCAGCGTGGTAAGGGTGATTACCGGCACCAGCGCGTTGCGAAACGCGTGCTTTAAGATCACCGCCTTCGGCAGCAGCCCCTTTGCCCGCGCGGTGCGGATGTAATCTGCCTTCAGCACGGCAATCATCGACGCGCGGGTGTGGCGCATCAGCGTTGCCGCGAGGCCGGTGCCGAGCACGGACGCAGGCAGCAGCAGCGTGCGCAGGTTCTGGAGCGGATCTTCACTGAACGGCACGTAGCCGGACGCGGGAAGCCACTGCAGGTTCACCGAGAAGACCAGAATCAGCAGGATCCCCAGCCAGAAGTGGGGAATCGAGATCCCCGAGATCGCCACGAAGTTCGCCCCGTGATCGACCCAGCTGTTTTTGTTCACCGCCGCGAGGATCCCCATGCTGATGCCAAACACCAGCGCGATAATCATCGCCAGCAGCGACAGCTCCAGCGTGACCGGCAGCTTGCTGGCAATCAGCTGCGTCACCGGTTCGTGCGTGCGCAAGGAAACGCCCAGATCCCCCTGCAGCGCCCGCGTCAGCCAGTGGAAATACTGCACGGGGATCGGCGCATCAAGGTTCAGCTCCGCGCGCAGCTGTGCAATAACCGCCGGATCGCGCTCCTCGCCGGCCATGGCGATCAGCGGGTCGCCGGGCAGCAGCTTTTGCAGCCCGAACACCATCATGCTCACCAGCAGCAGCGTCGGGACGGCCAGCAGCAGACGTTTGCAAATCAGTTCCAGCATGGGTTCTCCTCGGGACGGTTATTTCGCCAGCGTCAAACCCGCCAGACGCACGATGCCGTCCGGGTACGGCTTAAAGCCCTGCACGCTTTTGTTGAGACCGAAAATGCGCGGCTCGAAGTAGAGGTAGGCAATCGGCATGTCGGTTTGCAGCTGCTTCACCACCTTGTCGTACAGCGGCTGGCGCGCGGCCTGGTCGGTGCTCTGGCGCGCCTGCGTCAACCACTCATCCACCTGCGCGTTGCTGTAGCGGCCGTCGTTAAGGGTGCCTTTACTGTTGATAAAGCCGTAGATGCTGCCGTCGGGATCCGGGCGCCCCGACCAGCCGGAGAAGCTCAGCTGATAGTCCCCGCTCTGCTGGCGATCCAGCAGCGTGGCGAATTCGGTCATCTGCAGGTTCAGGTTAAAGCCCGCCTCGGCGACCATCGCCTGCAGCACCTGGCCTACCTGCTGCGAGGTTGGGTTGTTCGGCACCAGCAGGTTGACGGTCAGCGGCGCGGTGACGCCTGCCGCCTTCAGCAGCGCTTTGGCCTTGTCGACGTCACGCGGGGGAACCGGCAGGTTGACGTGATACGGGCTGACCGGTGAAAACGCCTGGTTTGCCGGGGTGTAGAGCCCCTCGAAGACCACCTGGTTTAAGGCATCTCGGTCGATAGCCTGTGAGAAGGCTTCACGCACGCGGGCGTCCCTGAACGGATCGTTTGCCGGCACCTTGCCGTTGTTGATGTTAAACGTAATGCCCTGATAGCCCAGGCCCGTTACCTTCGCCAGCGCCAGCTTGCTGTCGGCTTCGACGGTTTTCACGTCGCTGGCGGCGATGCCTTCGGTCAGGTCAAGATCGCCTGCCCGCAGGTTCGCGAGGCGCACGGAGGCGTCCGGGATCGGCAGATAGATAATTTTGTCGAAGTGGTAGGCGTCTTTGTTCCAGTAGTTGTCGAAGCGGGTCAGCACGATGCGGTCCTGGGACACGCGGCTGTCGAACTTGTACGGGCCGGAACAGACCGGATGGGCGGCAAAGTCGGGCTTTTTCGCCGCTTCAGGCGCCATCATCGCGCCCGCACGGTCGGTGAGCTGCATCAGCAGCGCGGCATCCGGCGTTTTCAGGTGCAGGGCAATCTGCATCGGGCCGGTAACCTCTATCGATTCCACGGAGGAGATCTCGCTTTTACGCAGGGAGCCTTTTAAGGTCAGGGCGCGGTCGAGGTTGTATTTCGCGGCGGCGGAATCGAATTTCTCTCCGTCGTGGAAGGTGACGCCTTCGCGCAAATTCAGGGTCAGGGTTTTGCCGTCGTCACTCCACGCCCAGTCTTTCGCCAGACCGGGGACGACCTTCAGGTTTTCATCCACGTCCACCAGCCTGTCGCACAGGGAGGCGAACACGAAGCGGCCATAGTAGGTGCGCGCCAGGTGCGGGTCGAGCATGTCCGGGTCGGCGCCCAGACCGATCCGCAGCACGCTTTCAGAATGGGCGGGCAGCGCCGCGCCAAGCAACATAACACTTCCCAGTACGGTCAAAAGAGAATTACGCATTGTCATTATCATGAGTTCCTTGAAGGAAGGGAGGAGTGAGTGGCCGCGTGTTCAAACAGCGCGCGGCGGCGCAGAAAAGCGGCGGATGGCGGTGCAATCTGGATAACGCTGCGATCGCGGTTAATCTCCTGCCAGCGGTGACAGGCAACCTGGCGTCCGCCATCCAGAACCTGATTGATTGGCTCGACCTGGCGGCATTCATCGGTAACGTACGGGCAGCGGGTGTGGAAGCGGCAGCCGGACGGCGGGCTGGCCGGGTTGGGCAGATCCCCCTGCAGCAGCGGCGCGACGCGCTCAACGCCCGGCTGCATCTGCGGCGCCGAGGCGATCAGCGCCTGAGTATAGGGGTGCAGCGGCGCGTCAAAAATCTCGTCGACGGTGGCAAGCTCAACGATTTGCCCAAGGTACATCACCGCCACGCGGTCGCTCATGTGGCGGATCACCGCCAGACCGTGGGCGACGATCACCATCGTCAGCCCCAGCTGGTGCTTCAGGCTCTCCAGCAGATTAACCACCTGCGCCTGCACCGACACATCCAGCGCAGAGACGGGTTCATCCCCCAGCAGCAGCTTCGGGCCCGAGGCGAGCGCGCGCGCAATGCCGATACGCTGGCGCTGGCCGCCGGAAAACTCGTGCGGATAGCGCCCGGCCCAGGCGGCAGGCAGGCCAACGGTCTTGAGAAGCTCCGCGACGCGATACTGCCGGTCAGCTTTTTTCATGTTCTGGTGCAGCCACAGCGGCTCGCCGACAATCTGCTCCACGGTCATGCGCGGGTTCAGCGAGGCAAAGGGATCCTGAAAGATAATCTGCAGCTCGCGCCTGAGCTGGTTGAGGCGTGCCCCCGAGGCATGCGTGATCTCTTCCCCCTGGTAAAACACGCGCCCTTCGCTGGCGGCCAGCAGGCGCAGCAGCAGACGACCCAGCGTGGATTTCCCGGAGCCAGATTCGCCGACAATCGCCAGCGTTTCGCCCGGCATCACGGCAAGCGAAACGCGATCGACCGCCGTAACAAACCGTGCCGGGGCGAAAAGTTTTTTCGGGCCGGGGAAAAGCTTGCTGAGGTCCCGGGCTTCAAGAATGGGCGTGGTCATGCGGTCTCTCCCAGGGCAACGTGGTGTTCGAGCGGCACGCGGAAGCAGGCGACCTGATGGCCCGCGCCGAGCGTGTTGAGCGACGGTTTTTCATCATGGCAGCGGGACTGCGCAAACGGGCAGCGGGTGGCAAAGCGGCAGCCTTTCGGCATGGACTCCGGCAGCGGGACCGAACCGGGAATGGTGGAGAGCTGGCCTTTACGCGCGCCCAGCGAGGGGATCGAGCCCATCAGGCCGATGGTGTACGGGTGCTGCGGGTCGGCGAAGATCGCCTCCACGCTCCCCTGCTCCACCACCTGTCCGGCATACATCACCGCCACCTGCTGGGCGACTTCGGCCACCACGCCTAAATCGTGGGTGATCATCAGCACCGCCGTGCCGGTTTCCTCTTTAAGGGTGTTCAGCAGGGTCAGGATTTGCGCCTGAATGGTGACATCCAGCGCGGTGGTCGGTTCATCGGCAATCAGCAGTTTGGGATGGTTAATCAGCGCCATCGCAATCATCACCCGCTGGCGCATGCCGCCGGAAAGCTGGTGGGGATACGCCTTGAGGCGCATTCCGGCCGCCGGGATTTGTACCTTCTCAAGGATTTGCAGCGCGACCTTCATCGCCTCCGCGCGCGAGACGTTCTGGTGCCGCATAACCGCTTCGCTGAGCTGATCGCCCAACGTAAACGCCGGATTGAGCGAGGTCATCGGCTCCTGAAAGATCATCGCCAGCTCGCTGCCGCGCAGATCGGCATACTCCCGCGGCGAGAGCTTTCGCAGATCGTGGCGGCGAAACCGCATCTCACCGCTGACAATCTGCGCGCTTGCGGGCAGTAATCCCATCAGCGCTAACGAGGTGATACTTTTTCCGCAGCCGGACTCCCCCACCAGCGCCAGCGTTTCGCCCGCTTTGACCGTCAGGGAAATGCCGTCCAGTACGCTTACCGGAGAGCCGGCAAATTTAACGTTGAGATTATTCAGCCGGAGTACGGGCGTGGCGTCCTTAAAGGGTATTGTCGTCATGGCGTGAAGTCGTCCTCAAGGTGGATCGCCTGAATCAGGGCGGTTTGCAGGCTGAGCAGGTGTTCGCGCATGGCGGCTGCGGCTTCATTGGGCTGGCGATGGATAATCGCAGACATAATCTTGTGGTGGTGGTCGTTATAGCTGTCGACGCGTTCGGGGGTGCGGGCTAATTCACGCAGATGCTGCCAGCCCGGTTCGCGCCGCACGGCATCAATGGCATCAAACAGGCCGAGCATCAGGCGGTTGCCCGCCGCCTCGGCAATCGCCCGGTGGAAGGCGCTGTCCCAGAGTTCGTTGAGATCGCGGTCGTCCGGGCTGACCTTGTCGATGCGTTCCAGCATGCGCTGCATGAGCGCGAGGTTTTCCCTGGTGGCACGCAGTGCCGCAAGCCGGGCTAAGCCGGGTTCGAGCTGAAGACGAGCTTCCATCACTTCCAGCAGGTTGGTCTGCTGAACCAATCCCTGCAGGGCCAGCGGTTCTACAGGTGCCGCCGGGCCAATAAAGGTCCCTTTGCCCTGCTTGCGCCAGATGCGCCCTTCTTCTTCCAGCACGTCCAGCGCACGACGCACTTCACGTCGTCCTACGCCGAGTGTTTCCGACAGCTCACGTTCCGTGGGCAGCGGTATGCCTGGTGTTGACTCATGCTGGTTGATAAGCCCGCGCAGCTGCTCAAGCGCGGTGCTGGAATTGGCCAGAAACCGTGACGGTTTTTCCATATTGGTTCGCTCGCTTTCATCATGACTTTATTTTTATTAACGATAAGCTATTGATATGGAATGACGCTTATCGTGCTAATGATTAAGCAATAACCAAACCAATTCGTAATTGGTTCGGCTTTTTTTTGGGCGCGAGGGAGATAAGCCAATGATCCTGCGTGAATTATTTTTACAGAAAGAGACAGCGTAGCTGAGGTAGGAAGAAAGGCACGGCGGCGAAATGCACAATATCAGTGCAAATAACGCACTGCACTCGTGCAATTGTTAATTAATTGCACTATGGAGATTAACTTTTTGTTAACGATAGATGAAGGAATAAGATCGCAGAATGCTGAAACGACGAAGGCCTGAATCATTTCTGATTCAGGCCTTCTGAATAGTGGCGGAACGGACGGGACTCGAACCCGCGACCCCCTGCGTGACAGGCAGGTATTCTAACCGACTGAACTACCGCTCCACTGTTCCCGTTTGGGGAACGAGGCGCATATTACGGTGCGCCTCCGATCTCGTCAACGCTTTTTCTCACGTTTTGAATCGTTTGCTGCAAAAATCGCCCAAACGATGATTTTACAGGCATTCAGCCGTTTTTTCAGGCACGCCACAAACAGCTGCCGCCCTTCTTCTGCACCAGATCAAGCCGCGATTCGTGGTTAATAAGCTCTTCATCACTGGCTAAAATAACCCGCAGCCGGCTCGCCTGACGGACAACACGTTGAATACCCGCTTCGCCCTGCGTCTGCTGAGACTCATTTTCGATACTGAACTTCATTGACGTCTGCCCGCCGGTCATCGTCAGATAGACATCGGCGAGGATCTGGGCATCGAGCAACGCCCCGTGGAGCGTTCGCTTGGTATTGTCTATCTCATAGCGCGAACAGAGTGCATCAAGGCTGTTACGCTTGCCCGGGAACATCTTCCTTGCCAGCGCCAGGCTGTCCGTCACCTTACAGAAGGTGTTCGTCTTCGGGATATCACGATTAAGCTTGCTGAATTCATAGTCCATAAAGCCGATATCGAACGAGGCGTTATGGATGACAAGCTCGGCGCCCTTGATGTATTCCAGGAACTCGTCAGCGACATCCGCAAACGTCGGCTTATCCAGCAAGAACTCATCGGCAATACCGTGAACGCCGAACGCCTCTGGATCCACCAGCCGATCGGGTTTGAGATACACATGGAAGTTGTTCCCCGTGAGACGACGGTTCACCACTTCAACGGCACCGATCTCAATGATCTTATGCCCTTCGTAGTGCGCGCCGATCTGATTCATACCGGTGGTTTCGGTATCGAGGACAATCTGGCGAGTAATTGCAGTGCTCATAGCGGTCATTTATGTCAGACTTATCGTTTAACTGAACGTTTCAAATACAGGAAGTCTACCAGAGATGCGTAAACAGGTAGAAATTTTCACCGATGGATCTTGTCTCGGCAACCCGGGTCCCGGCGGCTACGGCGCGATTATGCGCTATCGCCAGCACGAAAAAACCTTCAGCGAAGGCTATTTTCTGACCACCAACAACCGGATGGAGCTGATGGCGGCCATCGTGGCGCTGGAGGCGTTAAAAGAACATTGTGACGTAGTGTTAAGTACCGACAGCCAGTATGTGCGCCAGGGGATTACCCAGTGGATCCATAACTGGAAAAAACGCGGCTGGAAGACCGCCGATAAGAAGCCGGTCAAGAACGTCGATCTCTGGAAACGTCTTGATGCTGCGCTGGGCCAGCACCAGATTAAGTGGGAGTGGGTTAAAGGCCACGCCGGCCACCCGGAAAACGAACGCTGCGACGAACTGGCGCGTGCGGCAGCCTCTAACCCTGCGCATGAGGACGCGGGGTATCAGCCTGACGCCTGATCAGGGCTTTCTGTATTGCCGCGTGGCGCCTACGGTCTGGCGGATCGGCGTTTTCGATTTGCTTTGCTTCATGGGGTTAAGCGTAAGGGGAATGGTTCGCTTACGCGCGACGATAAACTGCATGCAGCCTAAGGCAGGCAAATGCGTGTTCAGCAAGACGCCCCCCTGCCGCGCCCAGGGCAGCACCTGAAAACCGCCGTAGCAGAGCACTTCAAAGTTCAGCAGCGAAAGCCAGTCGAGCTGGCGCATCAGGGTGAACATCCGGCTGTTGTAAGGCGGCGTCCGGCGCAGCACGGGCACCAGCTTACGCAGCCCCATCAGGCTCAGCGGGTTAAATCCACTCAGTACCAGCCAGCCGTCATCAATCAGCACGCGATCGGCCTCGCGCAGCAGACGATGCGGATCGCTGCACCAGGGTAACGTGTGTGCGAGCAAACACGCATCGACGGATTTTTCCGCAAACGGCAGATGCAGCGGGTCTGCTTTAACCTGAACCGGCGATCCGCCGAGAGAGACATTCACCTGATGCGAGATAGCGCAGCTTTCGGTATTGATTTCCGCGCTGAGATTGCCAATCTTAAGCAGGTGAAAGCCATACATTTTCGCGAGCCAGGGCTTAAGCTGTTGCTCTAACGCCTCGCGATAGTATTCACCCCAGGGCAATTCTGCCCAACGTTCCGGTGCTGCGACAGCCTGAGGTATCCTTGCCGGTTTCATCAACACACCCGCCACGCTATTAGAGGTAATGTATGAATCTTATCAGTATTTCCGCTTTTGAGGACAATTACATCTGGGTTTTGGTTGACGATGAACGTCGATGCGTCATTGTCGATCCCGGAGAAGCGGCCCCGGTTCTGCGCGCAATAAAGGAGAACGGCTGGCAGCCAGAGGCTATTCTGTTGACGCATCACCACAACGACCATACTGGCGGCGTGCCTGAACTGCGCGACCACTTTCCGCATCTTGTGGTTTACGGACCGGCTGAAGCACAAGATAAGGGGATCACGCAAGTAGTCGAAGAAAGCAAAAAAATCCTCATACGCGAGTGGGAGTTTTCCGTATTTGCTACGCCCGGTCACACTTTAGGACATCTATGTTTCTACAGTAAGCCTTATCTTTTTTGCGGCGACACGCTGTTCTCCGGCGGCTGCGGAAGGCTGTTTGAAGGCACGCCAGCGCAAATGTATCAGTCTTTACAGAAGATTAATGCCCTGCCCGATGAGACCGTCATTTGTTGCGCCCATGAGTATACATTAGGAAATATGAAGTTTGCGATAAGCCTCTTACCCGAGGATCGAGCGATTCAGGATTATTATCACAAAGTGAAGGAGTTACGTGCAAAAAACCAAAAAACACTCCCCGTAATTCTGAAAAATGAGCGCCAGATTAATTTATTTTTACGAACAGATGATATTGATTTAATTAACAAAATTAACCAAGAAACAAATTTGCAACAACCAGAACAGCGATTTGCATGGTTAAGGTCAAAGAAAGATAACTTCAGATAATTGCGGGTTGCCTTTTCAAAATTTCGCCGTTATCATCGCTCGTCTTTTAAGCAACTATTGACACACACATGAAGGCAAAAGCGATATTACTCGCCTCTGTCCTGCTTGTAGGTTGCCAGTCGCAGAACGGCAGCAACGTACAGCAGCACGCACAGAGCCTTTCTGCAGCTGGTCAAGGGGAAGCAGGGAAGTTTGCAAGTTCGGCGCGCTGGATGGACGATGGAACATCTTTCGCGCAGGATCAAGACTTGTGGACCTCTATTGGCGACGAGCTAAAGATGGGAATTCCGGAAAATACCCGGATTCGCGAACAGAAACAGAAGTATTTAGGTAATAAGAGCTATCTCCACGATGTAACGTTACGGGCAGAGCCGTATATGTACTGGATAGCCGGGCAAGTTAAAAAACGTAACATGCCTATGGAGCTGGTACTCCTACCCATAGTGGAGAGCGCTTTTGACCCACACGCGACGTCTGGCGCCAATGCCGCGGGCATTTGGCAGATCATTCCGAGCACCGGGCGAAACTATGGTCTGAAACAGACCCGCAACTATGATGCGCGTCGCGATGTTGTCGCTTCAACGACAGCCGCTCTCGACATGATGCAACGTCTGAACAAGATGTTTGACGGCGACTGGCTGTTAACGGTCGCAGCGTACAATAGCGGCGAAGGTCGTGTACTGAAGGCAATGAAAGCGAATAAAGCACGGGGTAAATCCACCGATTTTTGGTCGCTCTCACTGCCACAGGAAACGAAGATTTACGTACCGAAAATGCTGGCACTGAGCGATATTCTCAAGAACAGCAAGCGTTACGGTGTGCAACTGCCAACACCAGACGAAAGTCGTGCACTGGCGCGCGTTCGCCTCAGCAATCCGGTTGATATCCAACAGGTTGCTGATATGACGGGTATGTCGGTAAGTAAATTGAAAACCTTTAATGCTGGCGTTAAAGGCTCAACCCTGGGGGCAAGTGGCCCGCAGTATGTAATGGTTCCGCAGAAACATGCCGAACGGTTACGTGAGTCTTTAGCTTCTGGTGAAATCGCCGCCGTTCAGTCAACGCTGATCGCCGATGCATCATCGGTCAATAGCCGCAGCTATAAGGTTCGTTCAGGTGATACGCTTTCGGGCATTGCATCACGTCTTGGCGTGACGGCGAAAGATCTGCAGCAGTGGAATAACCTGCGCAGTTCAGGTCTGAAAGTGGGTCAAACTCTGACGGTAGGTGCAGGTAGCAGCGCACAGCGTCTCGCCAGCAACAGCGATAGCATTACCTATCGCGTGCGCAAGGGCGATTCGCTGTCCAGTATCGCAAAACGACACGGCGTGAACATCAAGGATGTGATGCGCTGGAACAATGATACTGACAATCTGAAACCTGGCGACCAGCTGACGCTGTTTGTGAAGAATAGCGCCACGCCAGACTCCTGATAACGCGATCGAAAGATAAAAAGGCACCGATTCCCCTCGGTGCCTTTTTTGTTTATCCCGCTTTTTGCGCTTCAGCCATGATGGTGTCGCTGGTAAATGAGCCATCGTCCTGCAGTTCAAAGTACGCCTTTACCTCCGCGGACGCGCTTTCCTGATAGAGCCTGATCGCCTGGCTTAATGCTTCCGGGGTGCGCATACGCGCGATCCAGGAGCTAAACTCCAGCGGTAAGCGGTCGGTAATCAACGCGCGCGCGATCAGCCCCGCTTCAGTAATAAGCGACAACCACTCTCCGCTGGCGTAGTTTTGCACGTGTGAAGTATCGCGCAGCGCTTCTACCGTCTGCAGCCAGATATTGCGCACCGGATGTCCGGGTGACATCACATCCATAATAATGAAGATTCCGCCCGGCTTCAGGACACGTTTAACCTCGCGTAATGCCTGGCCGACATCATGCCAGTGGTGCGCGGAATAACGGCTGATCGCCACCTCAAACGACGCATCGTCAAACGGCAAGGATTCGGCATAGCCCTGCCGCGTATCAATGTTGTTCAGCCCTTTCGCTTTCGCCGCCTCGGCAACGACGTTCAGCATCTGGCTGGATAAGTCATACGCGGTAACGTGCGCGACCTGCTGCGCGGCCGTAAAGCTGGCATGCCCTGCCCCACAGCCTAAATCCAGCACGTGCGCCTGCGGAAACGCTGCCAGACGTTCACCGAGACGCGCCAGATCGCGACCGGAAGCGTGTACGGCGCTGCTCAGATAGGCGCTTGCCTGAGAACCAAACTGTTTTTCTACGTTGTCATGATGGGAGCGTGTTGTTGTCATCGTACTGTCCTTTGTGAGTGAAAAATAAAGGGCAGCACCCGCGAAGGCCTGCCCCACGGCAGACCTGACGCACCATTATTTATCAGGTTTGCCGGGACTGAATTCGACGAGTAGAGGGTTGTGGTCGGAGGCGCGCGTCACCAGAACAGAGGCGTCGTGCACGTTCAACCCACGATAGAAGACAAAATCGAGAGGACGACCAAAGGCTTTTTTGCGCTGGTCATCGCTAAAACGCACTTCGCGCAGCGACATTTCGCGCGCAAAGCGGTACAGCGCGTTCATGCGCGGACGGCTCCAGGCATTGAAATCGCCTGCCATAATGATGGGCCCGCTGTGATGCGCTATCTGATCGCCAATGGGAAGTAACTGCTTACTATAGACATCCACGCCCAGGCTGAAGTTTACCGCGTGGATGTTCACCACCATCAGCATTCGGGTATCCGGCAGCGGATAGACCGTCACCAGCGCCGATTTCGCCAGACGCAGGATGGGCTCGCGTTCGCGCAGCGGGCAGCAGTAGACCGGATGTGCCGCTGAAAGCGTCATCACGCCCGAGGGATGCTGTGGCAGGACAAAGGCAGGCACCTGGTCGGCGGCAAGATAGTTGGTCGTGGCAAACCGCACCAGCTCAGGGGTGGTTTGCGCCTCCTGGAGCAGGACCAGATGGGCATCTTTGCCAAAATTCTTGAGAACCGATAACCACTCCGCACGCTGCTGCTTGAAGATATTCCACACCAGCACGCGGATTTTTTCATCGCTGCTTAACGGCGTGCCGGCGGGTAATGCCTGGCTTATGCTCGCAAACGATCCCGGAGGCAAGATCCTCTCCGCGGGCATTCCGGCAACATAACGCATGGCATAGGTATTTTTTCGCACTTTTGGAAACAGCCTCTGTAACATGAACCAGTCCGGAAAACGGACTGGTTCTAATGTTATAGGGACTTTAGGTCATACTTTCAACGCAATTTCTGAGAAACCGCTTTCCAGTTTTGTAAGCAAGCACTTACTGATGTTACCCCAGCGCGACGCGGGTAGGCTTATCAAGGCGCCCACTCAGGCCTATCAGCAGGAAGGCGACCAGAACAATCACCGCGCCAATCCATGGGGTCTGGGTTAATCCGAAGTGTTCGACCGTTTGCCCACCAATGAGGGAGCCCAGCGCGATCCCAATATTAAAAGCGGCAATGTTCAGACCGGAAGCCACATCCACCGCATTTGGCGTATAAAGCTCGGCTTTCTGTACAACGTAGACCTGAAGCCCGGGCACATTGCCAAAGGCGAAAATCCCCATGACCAGTACGGTGACCAGCGCGGCGTACTGTATCGAAGCCGTGAACTGAAAAATCATCAACAGAGCAACCAGCGCGGCGAAGATGAATTTCAGTGCCGGTACCGCACCATGCTTATCCGCAAGCTTGCCGCCCCAGATATTGCCAATGGCCACGGAAATACCGTATCCCAGTAAAATCCAGCTCACGGCGTTGGGGGAGAAGCCTGCCAGGTCCTGCATCATCGGAGCAAGGAAGGTGAAGGCGGTGAATACGCCTCCATAGCCAAGCGCCGTAACCGCGTAGATGATCAGCAAACGCGGATGCGTAAGGACCTTCAATTGATCGCTCAGGCTTGCGCTGGCCCGGCCGGGAATAGTCGACGGCACCAGCAGCAGGCTGGTCACCAGGGCAATAACGCCCAATAAGGAGACGGCAAGGAACGTTTCACGCCAGCCGAAGTGCTGTCCGATAAACGTTCCCAACGGTACGCCCGTGACGAGTGCAACCGTCAACCCACCGAACATGATCGCAATGGCTGAAGCCGCTTTCTCTTTGGGTACCAGGCTGGTTGCAATGGTGGAACCAATCGAGAAGAACACACCGTGCGCGAGGCCGGTCAACAGACGAGCGATCGCCAGGGTGCCGTAGTTCGGCGCCTGCCAGGCCAGCATGTTTCCGGCGGTGAACAGCACCATTAATGCAACTAATAGCTGCTTACGTGGGAAACGTCCGGTGAGGGCCGTCAGCACGGGCGCGCCGACGGCGACGCCCAGGGCGTAGATAGAGACCAGCAACCCGGCGGAAGGCAACGAGATCGCAAGCTGATTAGCGATGGTGGGAACCAGTCCCACAATAACGAATTCGGTCGTGCCAATTGCAAAGGCACCGATCGTCAGGGCAAGTAGCGCCAGTGGCATAAAATACTCCGTATCATCAGGATTAAGATGACAGGCAGTATGGGCCAGTGCTTAAATAACAAAAATGGTCAAAATATCAATAGAATTTTGCGGGTGGTGCAATAATGAAAGCAACATCAGAAGAGCTGACAATCTTTGTCGCCGTCGTTGAAAGCGGCAGCTTTAGCCGCGCGGCCGAACAGCTGGGACAGGCTAATTCCGCCATAAGCCGATCGGTAAAAAAGCTGGAGATGAAGCTGGGCGTGAGCCTGCTCAACCGAACGACGCGGCAGCTGAGCCTGACGGAAGAAGGAGAGCGTTATTTCCGCCGCGTGCAGTCGGTACTGCAGGAGATGGCCGCAGCGGAGACGGAGATTATGGAAACCCGCAGCACGCCGCGTGGGTTGCTGCGCATTGATGCGGCTACGCCGGTCGTGCTTCACTTTTTGATGCCGCTGATCAAGCCTTTTCGCGAACGCTATCCTGAGATGACGCTTTCTCTGGTCTCTTCAGAGACGTTTATTAACCTCATTGAGCGTAAAGTGGATGTGGCTATCCGGGCGGGGACCCTGACAGATTCAAGCCTGCGTGCCCGCCCTCTGTTTGCCAGCTACCGCAAAATTATCGCATCGCCAGAGTATATTGCCGAACATGGTAAACCGGAGACGGTTGAAGAGCTGAAGCAACATCTCTGCCTGGGCTTTACGGAGCCGGTGTCGCTGAACACCTGGCCTATCGCCTGTCATGATGGCCAGCTCCATGAAATTACCTGCGGGTTATCCTCTAACAGCGGGGAAACGCTGAAGCAGCTGTGTCTTGAAGGAAACGGCATCGCGTGCCTGTCTGACTATATGATTGACAAGGAAATTGCACGAGGTGAACTGGTGGAGCTGATGGCGGATAAACGTTTGCCAGTCGAGATGCCCTTTAGCGCGGTGTATTACAGCGACAGAGCGGTGAGTACGCGGATTCGCGCTTTTATTGACTTCCTGAGTGAACATATAAAAACAGCTCCCGGAGGAGCTGTGTGAGGGTTCAGACTACAGAGGGTGGGTCAAACTTAATCCCAGTCAGGGGCTAAACCTTCCGGGCTGACCAGGCGATCGTTGCAATCCAGCGCTGCGATCGCTCTTTTATCGTCCGCATCCAGATGAAGATCCGCTGCCAGCAGGTTGCTGGCGAGGTTTTCACGTTTAGTGGATGATGGGATCACCGCGTAACCTTCACCCATTGCCCATGCCAGAATGACCTGTGCAGCGGTCGCGTTATGTTTCTCCGCGATGCGCGTAATCACCTCATCTTTCAGAGCCTTACCATAGGCCAGCGTCGTGTATGAGGTGATGTGGATCCCATGCTGTTTTGCCCAATCCACGACTTTGCGGTTTTGCAGGTATGGAGATAGCTCGATCTGGTTGGTCGCAATATTTTCTGCGCCAACAGCGGCAATGGCTCTTTCCATCAGCGGAATGGTGAAGTTGGAGATACCAATTTCACGGGTTAAGCCCTGCTTTTTCGCTTCCAGCAGCGCCTGCATGTATTCTTCGACTGAGACGGCATCATTCGGTGATGGCCAGTGGATCAGCGTCAGATCTACATAGTCAGTACGCAGTTTTTTCAGGCTCTCTTTCAGGCTAGGGAGCAGCTTGTCTTTACTGAGGTTTTCAATCCAGATTTTCGTGGTGATAAACAGTTCATTACGCGACACACCGCTCTCTTCAAGGGCTTGTCCGACGGCAGCTTCGTTTTCATAGATCTGTGCCGTATCAACGGCGCGATAGCCAAGCTCGAGTGCGGTATTAACCGATGCGATAACAACGTCGTCTTTCAGGCGGAAAGTGCCCAGACCAAATGCAGGGAGAGTCATACTGTTCCTCAATCATTATGTTCGTAAACTGAGGAAGATTATCGCTGGCGTTGTTATAGAGAAAAAGAGCGCAAAACGCAGAGGATTTTTGCTAATTTCGCAATAATTAAGCAATAGATAAGAAAAAAGCCCTGAGCGTTAGCTCAGGGCTTTTAATAAGTGGCGGAACGGACGGGACTCGAACCCGCGACCCCCTGCGTGACAGGCAGGTATTCTAACCGACTGAACTACCGCTCCACCGAAGACTGCTTGTAACCACCGGATTTATGCACCGGCTTACTACTAATTTTGATGCCTGGCAGTTCCCTACTCTCACATGGGGAGACCCCACACTACCATCGGCGCTACGGCGTTTCACTTCTGAGTTCGGCATGGGGTCAGGTGGGACCACCGCGCTAAAGCCGCCAGGCAAATTCTGTTAATCTGTATCAAAGCTGAAATCTGATTGTCTGTCTCACCGCCAAAACATCTTCGGCGTTGTAAGGTTAAGCCTCACGGTTCATTAGTATCGGTTAGCTCAACGCATCGCTGCGCTTACACACCCGACCTATCAACGTCGTCGTCTTCAACGTTCCTTCAGGACTCTCAAGGAGTCAGGGAGAACTCATCTCGGGGCAAGTTTCGTGCTTAGATGCTTTCAGCACTTATCTTTTCCGCATTTAGCTACCGGGCAGTGCCATTGGCATGACAACCCGAACACCAGTGATGCGTCCACTCCGGTCCTCTCGTACTAGGAGCAGCCCCCCTCAATTCTCCAGCGCCCACGGCAGATAGGGACCGAACTGTCTCACGACGTTCTAAACCCAGCTCGCGTACCACTTTAAATGGCGAACAGCCATACCCTTGGGACCTACTTCAGCCCCAGGATGTGATGAGCCGACATCGAGGTGCCAAACACCGCCGTCGATATGAACTCTTGGGCGGTATCAGCCTGTTATCCCCGGAGTACCTTTTATCCGTTGAGCGATGGCCCTTCCATTCAGAACCACCGGATCACTATGACCTGCTTTCGCACCTGCTCGAGCCGTCACTCTCGCAGTCAAGCTAGCTTATGCCATTGCACTAACCTCCTGATGTCCGACCAGGATTAGCTAACCTTCGTGCTCCTCCGTTACTCTTTGGGAGGAGACCGCCCCAGTCAAACTACCCACCAGACACTGTCCGCAACCCGGATCACGGGTCTACGTTAGAACACCAGCCATTAAAGGGTGGTATTTCAAGGACGGCTCCACGCAGACTGGCGTCCACGCTTCAAAGCCTCCCACCTATCCTACACATCAAGGACCAGTGTTCAGTGTCAAGCTATAGTAAAGGTTCACGGGGTCTTTCCGTCTTGCCGCGGGTACACTGCATCTTCACAGCGAGTTCAATTTCACTGAGTCTCGGGTGGAGACAGCCTGGCCATCATTACGCCATTCGTGCAGGTCGGAACTTACCCGACAAGGAATTTCGCTACCTTAGGACCGTTATAGTTACGGCCGCCGTTTACCGGGGCTTCGATCAAGAGCTTCGCGTTGCCGCTAACCCCATCAATTAACCTTCCGGCACCGGGCAGGCGTCACACCGTATACGTCCACTTTCGTGTTTGCACAGTGCTGTGTTTTTAATAAACAGTTGCAGCCAGCTGGTATCTTCGACTGATTTCAGCTCCACCCGCAGGGGCTTCACCTACATATCAGCGTGCCTTCTCCCGAAGTTACGGCACCATTTTGCCTAGTTCCTTCACCCGAGTTCTCTCAAGCGCCTTGGTATTCTCTACCTGACCACCTGTGTCGGTTTGGGGTACGATTTCGTGTTACCTGATGCTTAGAGGCTTTTCCTGGAAGCAGGGCATTTGTTACTTCAGCACCGTAGTGCCTCGTCATCACACCTCAGCGTTAAAAGGTACCGGATTTACCTGGAACCTCCGCCTACATGCTTAAACCGGGACAACCGTCGCCCGGCTAACATAGCCTTCTCCGTCCCCCCTTCGCAGCAACACCAAGTACAGGAATATTAACCTGTTTCCCATCGACTACGCCTTTCGGCCTCGCCTTAGGGGTCGACTCACCCTGCCCCGATTAACGTTGGACAGGAACCCTTGGTCTTCCGGCGAGCGGGCTTTTCACCCGCTTTATCGTTACTTATGTCAGCATTCGCACTTCTGATACCTCCAGCAACCCTCACAGGCCACCTTCAACGGCTTACAGAACGCTCCCCTACCCAACAACGCATAAGCGTCGCTGCCGCAGCTTCGGTGCATGGTTTAGCCCCGTTACATCTTCCGCGCAGGCCGACTCGACCAGTGAGCTATTACGCTTTCTTTAAATGATGGCTGCTTCTAAGCCAACATCCTGGCTGTCTGTGCCTTCCCACATCGTTTCCCACTTAACCATGACTTTGGGACCTTAGCTGGCGGTCTGGGTTGTTTCCCTCTTCACGACGGACGTTAGCACCCGCCGTGTGTCTCCCGTGATAACATTCTTCGGTATTCGTAGTTTGCATCGGGTTGGTAAGCCGGGATGGCCCCCTAGCCGAAACAGTGCTCTACCCCCGAAGATGAGTTCACGAGGCGCTACCTAAATAGCTTTCGGGGAGAACCAGCTATCTCCCGGTTTGATTGGCCTTTCACCCCCAGCCACAAGTCATCCGCTAATTTTTCAACATTAGTCGGTTCGGTCCTCCAGTTAGTGTTACCCAACCTTCAACCTGCCCATGGCTAGATCACCGGGTTTCGGGTCTATACCCTGCAACTTAACGCCCAGTTAAGACTCGGTTTCCCTTCGGCTCCCCTATACGGTTAACCTTGCTACAGAATATAAGTCGCTGACCCATTATACAAAAGGTACGCAGTCACACCACGAAGGTGCTCCCACTGCTTGTACGTACACGGTTTCAGGTTCTTTTTCACTCCCCTCGCCGGGGTTCTTTTCGCCTTTCCCTCACGGTACTGGTTCACTATCGGTCAGTCAGGAGTATTTAGCCTTGGAGGATGGTCCCCCCATATTCAGACAGGATACCACGTGTCCCGCCCTACTCTTCGAGTTCACAACCTGTGTGCTTTCGTGTACGGGACTGTCACCCTGTACCGTGCGACTTTCCAGACGCTTCCACTAACACACAAGCTGATTCAGACTCTGGGCTGCTCCCCGTTCGCTCGCCGCTACTGGGGGAATCTCGGTTGATTTCTTTTCCTCGGGGTACTTAGATGTTTCAGTTCCCCCGGTTCGCCTCGTTAACCTATGTATTCAGTTAACGATAGTGTGTCGGAACACACTGGGTTTCCCCATTCGGACATCGCCGGGTCAAAGGTTCATATCACCTCGCCGGCGCTTTTCGCAGATTAGCACGTCCTTCATCGCCTCTGACTGCCAGGGCATCCACCGTGTACGCTTAGTCGCTTAACCTCACAACCCGAAGATGTTTCACTTCATGATTGCGAAAATTTGAGAGACTCGAACACACCTTAAAGATGTGTCGTTTCAATTTTCAGCTTGATCCAGATTTTTAAAGAGCAAAACTTCGCAGTGCACCTTTTCAGGTTCACTCTGAAGTTTTCTTGTGTTCGCAGTAAAAGATGGTGGAGCTATGCGGGATCGAACCGCAGACCTCCTGCGTGCAAAGCAGGCGCTCTCCCAGCTGAGCTATAGCCCCATCGTATTACAAACCTCTGTACCGGTAATTCTTCCTGAGACAAGGCGTGGAATAACGAAGCATACTTCAGTATGTGAGTTATTTCGCAACGCAGTATTCAGGGAGAATTTGGTAGGCCTGAGTGGACTTGAACCACCGACCTCACCCTTATCAGGGGTGCGCTCTAACCACCTGAGCTACAAGCCTGTAGAGGTTTTTACTGCTGTTTTTCATCAGACAATCTGTGTGAGCACTGCAAAGGCAGGTTCTTTAAGGTAAGGAGGTGATCCAACCGCAGGTTCCCCTACGGTTACCTTGTTACGACTTCACCCCAGTCATGAATCACAAAGTGGTAAGCGCCCTCCCGAAGGTTAAGCTACCTACTTCTTTTGCAACCCACTCCCATGGTGTGACGGGCGGTGTGTACAAGGCCCGGGAACGTATTCACCGTAGCATTCTGATCTACGATTACTAGCGATTCCGACTTCATGGAGTCGAGTTGCAGACTCCAATCCGGACTACGACGCACTTTATGAGGTCCGCTTGCTCTCGCGAGGTCGCTTCTCTTTGTATGCGCCATTGTAGCACGTGTGTAGCCCTACTCGTAAGGGCCATGATGACTTGACGTCATCCCCACCTTCCTCCAGTTTATCACTGGCAGTCTCCTTTGAGTTCCCGGCCTAACCGCTGGCAACAAAGGATAAGGGTTGCGCTCGTTGCGGGACTTAACCCAACATTTCACAACACGAGCTGACGACAGCCATGCAGCACCTGTCTCAGAGTTCCCGAAGGCACCAATCCATCTCTGGAAAGTTCTCTGGATGTCAAGAGTAGGTAAGGTTCTTCGCGTTGCATCGAATTAAACCACATGCTCCACCGCTTGTGCGGGCCCCCGTCAATTCATTTGAGTTTTAACCTTGCGGCCGTACTCCCCAGGCGGTCGACTTAACGCGTTAGCTCCGGAAGCCACGCCTCAAGGGCACAACCTCCAAGTCGACATCGTTTACGGCGTGGACTACCAGGGTATCTAATCCTGTTTGCTCCCCACGCTTTCGCACCTGAGCGTCAGTCTTTGTCCAGGGGGCCGCCTTCGCCACCGGTATTCCTCCAGATCTCTACGCATTTCACCGCTACACCTGGAATTCTACCCCCCTCTACAAGACTCTAGCCTGCCAGTTTCGAATGCAGTTCCCAGGTTGAGCCCGGGGATTTCACATCCGACTTGACAGACCGCCTGCGTGCGCTTTACGCCCAGTAATTCCGATTAACGCTTGCACCCTCCGTATTACCGCGGCTGCTGGCACGGAGTTAGCCGGTGCTTCTTCTGCGGGTAACGTCAATTGCTGAGGTTATTAGCCTCAACACCTTCCTCCCCGCTGAAAGTACTTTACAACCCGAAGGCCTTCTTCATACACGCGGCATGGCTGCATCAGGCTTGCGCCCATTGTGCAATATTCCCCACTGCTGCCTCCCGTAGGAGTCTGGACCGTGTCTCAGTTCCAGTGTGGCTGGTCATCCTCTCAGACCAGCTAGGGATCGTCGCCTAGGTGAGCCGTTACCCCACCTACTAGCTAATCCCATCTGGGCACATCTGATGGCAAGAGGCCCGAAGGTCCCCCTCTTTGGTCTTGCGACGTTATGCGGTATTAGCTACCGTTTCCAGTAGTTATCCCCCTCCATCAGGCAGTTTCCCAGACATTACTCACCCGTCCGCCGCTCGTCACCCGAGGAGCAAGCTCCTCTGTGCTACCGCTCGACTTGCATGTGTTAGGCCTGCCGCCAGCGTTCAATCTGAGCCATGATCAAACTCTTCAATTTAAGTTTGATGCTCGTGAATTAAACTTCGTAATGAATTACGTATGTTCACTCAGAGACTTGGTATTCATTTATTGTCCGAAGACATTAAGAATCCATGTCACTTTGAGTGCCCACACAGATTGTCTGATAAATTGTTAAAGAGCAGTGCAACGCGGCTTTCGCTCACCGTTGCGAGGTGGCGTATATTACGCTTTCCTCTTTCAGAGTCAACCCGTTATTTCAGGATTTTTTCTCTTCAACCGACCGGGTTGTTTGTGAAGTGATTCACGTCCGCCGTGTCGATGGAGGCGCATTATAGGGGGCCGCCGAGGAATGACAAGCGGAAAAATGCATTTTATTTTCAACCGCTCATCTTTTCGCCAAAAAGGCTATTTTTGGTGCTTTTTAATCTCTTTTGGCAGATCGGCCAGACTATTAATCACCCAATCCGCTGCATTTTCTGCTTCTGCCGTCACTGGCTTACCGGTGCGAACTAATATTTTGGTTCCTACACCCGCTGCGGCAGCTGCCTGCATATCTTCCAGCTTGTCGCCCACCATATAAGAAGCCGCCATATCAATGTGCAGGAATTCCTGCGCAGAGATGAACATTCCCGGGTGCGGCTTACGGCAGTCACAGGTTTGACGATACTCTTCTACGCTTCCCTGCGGGTGATGCGGACAATAGTAGATGCCGTCGAGATCCACACCGCGGTCGGCCAGCGACCAGTCCATCCATTCCGTCAGCGTCTCGAACTGTGCTTCGGTGAATTTACCGCGTGCAATCCCGGACTGGTTTGTCACCACCACCAGCGCATACCCCATCTCTTTCAGCTGGCGCATGGCATCTATTACGCCCTCGATAAACTCGAACTCATCAATCTCATGGACATAGCCGTGATCCACATTAATAGTGCCGTCACGATCGAGAAAAATTGCGGGTACTGATTTTGCCACCGGTTTGCTCCTGAAAAAGGCATGTTCGACTAGTATCTCATGAATCGCAGCGCAATAAAGTGCTCATCGTACAGAGTTGGATTGATTTAGACGTCTGGATGCCTTAACATCCGTTTTGTTTACGGTCATCACCCGTATCTGGCAGAAGAAAATGCCACGGCTAACTTACATACGATAAAAATAATCTAATGATTAAACTTTCCAATATCACCAAAGTGTTCCAGCAGGGGAACCGAACGATTCAGGCGCTGAACAACGTCAGCCTGCATGTTCCTGCTGGTCAAATTTATGGCGTCATTGGCGCATCGGGTGCAGGTAAAAGCACGCTGATTCGTTGTGTTAACCTGCTTGAGCGTCCAACCCAGGGCAGCGTAGAAGTTGGCGGCCAGGAACTTACCGCCCTCTCAGAGAAAGAACTCACCAAAGCGCGTCGTCAGATTGGCATGATCTTCCAGCACTTTAACCTGCTGGCCTCTCGCACCGTGTTCGGCAACGTTGCCCTGCCGCTGGAGCTGGACAACACGCCGAAAGAAGAAGTGAAGCGTCGCGTGACCGAACTGCTCGACCTCGTGGGTCTGGGCGACAAACATGACAGCTACCCGGCAAACCTGTCCGGTGGGCAAAAACAGCGCGTGGCCATTGCCCGCGCGCTGGCAAGCAATCCAAAGGTGCTGCTGTGCGATGAAGCCACCAGCGCGCTGGATCCGGCCACCACGCGTTCTATTCTGGAACTGCTGAAGGATATTAACCGTCGCCTGGGCCTGACGATCCTCCTAATTACGCACGAGATGGACGTGGTGAAACGCATCTGCGACTGCGTGGCGGTCATCAGCAACGGTGAACTGATCGAGCAGGACACGGTAAGCGAAGTGTTCTCCCATCCGAAAACCCCGCTGGCGCAGCAGTTCATCCAGTCCACGCTGCATCTGGATATTCCGGAAGATTATCTGGCGCGTTTGAAAAGCGAACCTGCGGCAGACAGCGTCCCGATGCTGCGCATGGAGTTCACCGGTCAGTCCGTTGATGCCCCTCTGCTTTCCGAAACCGCGCGTCGCTTTAACGTGAACAACAACATTATCAGCGCGCAGATGGATTACGCCGGTGGCGTGAAGTTCGGCATCATGCTGACGGAAATGCACGGCACTCAAGAAGAAACCCAGGCAGCGATTGCCTGGCTGCAAGAACACCACGTAAAAGTAGAGGTACTGGGTTATGTCTGAGCCGATGATGTGGCTGCTGGTTCGCGGCGTTTGGGAAACGCTGGCAATGACCTTTGTCTCTGGCTTCTTTGGTTTTGTGATTGGCCTGCCGGTCGGCGTACTGCTGTACGTGACGCGTCCGGGTCAAATCATTGAGAACGCGAAGCTGTACCGTACGCTCTCTGCGCTGGTGAATATCTTCCGTTCCATTCCCTTCATTATTCTGCTGGTGTGGATGATTCCGTTTACCCGCGTGATCGTCGGAACGTCTATCGGCCTGCAGGCGGCCATCGTTCCGCTGACCGTGGGGGCAGCGCCGTTTATCGCCCGTATGGTGGAAAACGCCCTGCTGGAGATCCCAACCGGTTTGATCGAAGCCTCACGCGCGATGGGCGCAACGCCGATGCAGATCGTCCGCAAGGTTCTGCTGCCGGAAGCACTGCCAGGCCTGGTGAACGCGGCAACCATCACGCTCATTACGCTGGTCGGTTATTCCGCAATGGGTGGTGCCGTTGGCGCGGGCGGTTTAGGCCAGATTGGTTATCAGTACGGCTATATTGGATATAACGCTACCGTGATGAATACCGTTCTGGTATTGCTGGTTGTTCTGGTTTACTTAATCCAGTTCTCTGGCGATCGCATCGTCCGGACCGTTACGCACAAATAACGTTACACACAACACAAACTCTACGAGTTAAGGATAAAACATGGCGTTTAAATTAAAGACCTTCGCAGCAGTAGGCGCGCTGATCGGCTCTCTGGCACTGGTGGGTTGCGGTCAGGACGAAAAAGATCCAAACCACATTAAAGTGGGCGTAATCGTGGGTGCAGAACAGCAGGTTGCGGAAGTCGCTCAGAAAGTGGCGAAAGAGAAGTATGGCCTGGACGTAGAGCTGGTAACCTTCAACGATTACGTTCTGCCGAACGAAGCGCTGAGCAAAGGCGATATCGACGCTAACGCCTTCCAGCATAAGCCATACCTGGACCAGCAGATCAAAGATCGCGGCTATAAACTGGTGGGCGTCGGTAACACCTTCGTTTATCCAATCGCCGGTTACTCCAAGAAAATTAAATCACTGGACGAACTGCAGCCGGGCTCTCAGGTTGCCGTGCCTAACGACCCAACCAACCTCGGTCGTTCCCTGCTGCTGCTGCAGAAAGTGGGCCTGATCAAACTCAAAGACGGTGTTGGCTTGCTGCCAACCGTTCTGGACGTCACCGAAAACCCGAAAAATCTGAAAATTGTTGAGCTGGAAGCCCCGCAGCTGCCGCGTTCCCTGGACGATGCGCAAATCGCTCTGGCCGTGATCAACACCACCTACGCCAGCCAGATTGGCCTGACGCCTGCCAAAGACGGCATCTTCGTTGAAGATAAAGATTCCCCGTACGTTAACCTGATCGTGACTCGCGAAGACAACAAAGACGCGGAAAACGTGAAGAAATTCGTACAGGCCTATCAGTCGGACGAAGTTTACCAGGAAGCCAACAAGGTGTTTAACGGCGGCGCTGTTAAAGGCTGGTAATCTCACCTCAGTGTAATATCATCAGGACGGGCTTATGCCCGTCTTGTCATTTGTGCAGTCTACTGATTCAATATCTGACGTTTTGATTATCCATTGAGGAAATATTATGCGTGCTTTACCGATCTGTCTTTTAGCACTCATGCTGAGCGGCTGTTCTATGCTAAGCAGATCTCCTGTTGAACCCGTTCAAAGCACGGCAACCCCGCCAAAGACCGAGCCTGCGAAGCCGAAAGTGGTTCGCCCTGCGCCGGTTCGCATTATCACGAAAGCAGACGAACTCGTCGGTAAACCGTTCCGTGAGCTGGGCGAAGTGAGCGGCGAATCCTGTCAGGCGACCAATCAGGACTCGCCACCAAATATTCCGACGGCGCGTAAACGTATGCAGATTAACGCGGCCAAAATGAAAGCCAACGCGGTTCTGCTGCACAGCTGTGAAGTCACCAGCGGCACGCCGGGCTGCTACCGTCAGGCGGTTTGCATCGGTTCTGCGCTAAACATTACGGCGAAATGAGTGCATTTCAGTTCGAGCAAATAGGCGTTATCCGCTCTCCTTATAAAGAGAAGTTCGCCGTACCCCGCCAGCCCGGTCTGGTCACCAGCGGAGGCGGCGAGCTTCACCTGGTTGCGCCTTACAATCAGGCCGATGCGGTACGCGGACTTGAGGCGTTCAGCCATCTATGGGTGGTGTTCGTGTTTCATCAGACGATGGAAGGCGGCTGGCGTCCTACCGTGCGTCCTCCTCGTCTTGGCGGCAATGCGAGAATGGGCGTGTTTGCGACGCGCTCAACCTTCCGTCCAAACCCGGTTGGCATGTCGCTGGTTGAACTGAAAGGCATACGCTGCCAGAAAGAGCAGGTGATACTGGAGTTAGGCAGTCTGGACCTGGTCGACGGCACGCCGGTTATCGACATCAAACCCTATTTGCCCTTCGCCGAAGCGCTTCCGGACGCGCGTGCCAGCTATGCTCAGGACGCACCGCAGGCTAACATGCCTGTCTATTTTACGCCTGAGATAACCGCGCAGCTTGGCCAACTGGAGAAGCGCTATCCTCGCTTACGGGATTTCATCACCGAGGTTCTGGCACAGGATCCGCGTCCGGCCTACCGTAAAGAAGAGGAAGCAGGAAAAACGTACGCCGTATGGCTGCTGGATTTTAACGTTCGCTGGCGCGTTACCGGGGCAGGTTTTGAAGTGTTTGCCCTTGAACCCAGGTAATTTTGTTCTCCTCTCTTTTGGCATCTTTGCCACACTGGTAAACTAAACCACTTTTTTTGTGTCAGGCTGGCGTTTCAGCCTGTTCCAATCGTCGAAATGGAACCGTAACAACATGCGTACTAGCCAATATCTGCTCTCCACTCTGAAGGAGACGCCTGCCGACGCCGAAGTGATCAGCCATCAGCTGATGCTGCGCGCCGGGATGATCCGCAAGCTGGCCTCCGGGTTATATACCTGGCTGCCGACCGGCGTTCGCGTCCTGAAAAAAGTCGAAAACATCGTGCGTGAAGAGATGAACAACGCCGGTGCTATCGAGGTGTCTATGCCTGTGGTTCAGCCCGCTGACCTGTGGCAGGAGAGCGGCCGTTGGGAGCAATATGGCCCAGAACTGCTGCGTTTCGTCGATCGCGGCGAGCGTCCGTTCGTTCTCGGCCCAACGCATGAAGAAGTCATTACCGACCTGATTCGTAATGAGCTGAGCTCTTACAAACAGCTGCCGCTGAACTTCTTCCAGATCCAGACCAAGTTCCGTGACGAAGTTCGCCCGCGTTTCGGCGTCATGCGCTCTCGCGAATTCCTGATGAAAGACGCCTACTCTTTCCATACTTCTCAGGAATCCCTGCAAGAGACTTACGACGCCATGTACGCGGCCTACAGCAAAATCTTCTCCCGCATGGGTCTGGATTTCCGCGCCGTGCAGGCTGATACCGGCTCTATCGGCGGTAGCGCCTCCCATGAGTTCCAGGTGCTGGCGCAGAGCGGTGAAGACGATGTGATCTTCTCTGACTCTTCAGACTACGCGGCGAATATCGAATTTGCAGAAGCGCTGGCACCAAAAGAACCACGCGGCGCGGCAACGCAAGAGATGACGCTGGTTGATACGCCAAACGCCAAAACCATCGCCGAGCTGGTTGAGCAGTTCAATCTGCCGATCGAAAAAACCGTTAAGACGCTGCTGGTGAAATCCACCGAAGGGAGCGCTTTCCCGCTGGTTGCCCTGCTGGTGCGTGGCGATCACGAGCTGAACGAAGTGAAAGCCGAGAAGCTTCCGCAGGTCGCAAGCCCGCTGACCTTCGCCACGGAAGCGGAAATCCGTGCCGTGGTCAATGCGGGTCCAGGTTCACTGGGTCCAGTCAATCTGCCGGTGCCTGTTGTTATTGACCGCACGGTAGCCGCGATGAGCGACTTCTCCGCCGGTGCGAACATCGACGGTAAACACTATTTCGGCATCAACTGGGATCGCGACGTGGCGACGCCGGAAGTGGCTGACATCCGTAACGTGGTCGCAGGCGATCCAAGCCCGGACGGTCAGGGTACCCTGATGATTAAGCGCGGCATCGAAGTGGGTCACATCTTCCAGCTGGGCGATAAATACTCGCGCGCGCTGAACGCCGCCGTTCAGGGTGAAGATGGCCGTAACCAGATCCTGACCATGGGCTGCTACGGTATCGGGGTGACGCGCGTGGTGGCTGCGGCGATCGAGCAGAACTACGACGAGCGCGGCATCGTCTGGCCGGACAACATCGCGCCGTTCCAGGTCGCTATTCTGCCAATGAACATGCACAAGTCTTACCGCGTGCAGGAGCTGGCCGAGAAGCTGTATGCCGAGCTGCGCGCTCAGGGTATCGAAGTGCTGATGGATGACCGTAAAGAGCGTCCAGGCGTGATGTTTGCCGATATGGAACTGATCGGTATTCCGCACACCGTCGTCATCGGCGACCGCAACCTCGACAGCGATGAGATTGAATACAAATACCGTCGCAGCGGCGAAAAACAGATGATCAAGACCGGCGACATTCTTGATTACCTGGTGAAAGCCATCAAAGGCTAAACAAAAAACCCCGCTCAGGCGGGGTTTTTTAATGGCGCTACGTCAGCTTATTTGCTGTTACAGTCTTTGCCCGCAATAAACTTCGCGTCTTTGTCCGCCACCAGCGTCTTCACCATCTCCCCGCTGTCCGGGTTTGGCTCCAGCGTAAAGTGACCGTCAACCGTCAACAATACCGGCTTGCTGTCATTACCGCGTGCCACCGCGTAATCACGTTCAAGCTGCGCATTGTTTGCCACGCTGACCTTCCTGCCGGTGGCGCAGTCGGTAAAGATCGCCGCATCCGCCATATAGAAGTACATCCCCCGCATCGCCATTGGCGTGGCAGGCAGGGCCGCTTTCACCGGTGCCAGCGTGTAGTTGAACTGGGATTCAATCGGATTGCCTTCGCGATCGAGCATCTCCATCCCCTCGCCCTTAGCGCGGAAATACGTTTTATCGCCCGTGGTATCCGTCAATACCAGCTTCTCGGCCGTACGCGCCCATGTGCCATAAGTCGCAAAAGAAGACGGCTCTTTAGCGCCCTGATAGCGCTGGTTCATCACCCAGGTGCCGTCTTTTTGCAGGAACAGAGACGTTTCAATGCCTTCGCAGTCCGCACACGGCAATACGCCGCGCCAGCTTTGCTGCATCGGTTTGAGTTCTTCCGTTTGCGTGGGTTGCAAAACCTGCGTTTCGGAACGATTGTTACACCCGAAAAGCGCAAACAGCGTACTCACTGCCAGCGCTGATAATAATGCTTTTTTCACAATGAATTCCTTATGAAAAGTGTGTTCCCTTTCGTCACTCTGTCGGGCGACGAACTTTACCGCGTAGTGCTTTCACTGTGGATTTTTGGGCCTTAGAAGACAACCGGCGCTCTTTCGATGCGCGAGTTGGCCGCGTTGCCCGGCGGCTTTTTTGTACTGCCGTTAATTCTTTGATGACCGCCACCAGCCTGGCTATCGCCGCTTCCCGGTTGAGCTCCTGGCTGCGGTACTCCTGGGCTTTAATCACAATTACGCCATCGCTGGTAATAAGGTGATGGCTGGCGGCAAGCAGGCTTTCTTTATAATACTCTGGCAGGCTTGATGCCCGAATGTCAAAACGCAAATGGATAGCCGTCGACGCCTTGTTGACGTGCTGCCCACCGGCCCCCTGCGCACGGATGGCGGCGATCTCAAGCTCGTTGTCAGGAATGCTGACGTTTCGGGACAGGACGATCATGACGCCGGTTGCCACGCCGTTAGGTGAATTTCCAGATTATTCTGAGAATCAGAGAGCCAGATGGCGCCGTCCTGAATCGTCGCCTGTAGCACCATGGTCCGGCTGGCAAACTCGCTCAGCTGCGCCAGCTGCTCATCGTCCAGGTACCAGACCGTGAGATTTTTATACTGTCCGCACTTGCTCTTATTTTGCTGCCACCAAATCTCCGCAGCGCGCTGATTATACGCGAATAAGGCCACTTCAGCGGACTGGGTGCAGGCCTTCTTAATTCTGCGCTCGTCCGGCAGCCCGAGTTCGATCCACAAATCGATACCCAGATGATCGTTACGCAGCCAGGCTTCCGGCTCGTCTTCTGCGCTTAACCCACGAGTAAACTGCAGTCGCTCGTCGGCATACTTAATCCACGCCAGCAGGCGCAGCATCATACGCTCCTGGGTTTCGGAGGGGTGGCGTGCCAGCGTAAGCGACGCGTCGAGGAACCGGTTGCGATCCAGATCGGCCACATTGACCACTGCTTTATAAATTGTCGCTTTCAGCGCCATGAGAGAACTCCATTCGAATCAGGGGCACATTGTAGCGAAAACCGCGGCAAAAGGCTGTTACAGGGTGATAAATACACCGCTATCAAGGCGCTGATATTGCTTAAATGAGTATGGTATAGTCACCTTGCTAAACCGAGTTTATCTTCGTAGGCTTAATGATATCTCACAGTAAGTCAGTGCGCTGGCGGGAGGGGATGTGAATAATTATTGTGAGTTAATTCGCAAACGGTATGCGGAAATCGCCAGCGGAGATCTGGGGTATGTCCCGGACGCGTTGGGCTGTGTATTGAAAGTGCTTAATGAAGTGGCCTCTGATGAGAGCCTTTCAGAGTCGGTCAGGGAAAAAGCAGCGTATGCTGCGGCGAATTTACTGGTGAGCGATTATGTCGATGAATGATACTTATCAACCCATCAATTGTGATGACTATGACAACCTCGAACTCGCCTGCCAGCATCATTTATTACTGACGCTGGAGCTAAAAGATGGCGAAGTGTTGAAGGCGAAAGCCAGCGATTTGGTTTCACGTAAAAACGTGGAGTACCTGATAGTGGAAGACGCCGGTGCGACGCGCGAGCTGCGTCTGGACAAAATAGCCAGCTTCAGCCACCCGCAAATCGGCACCGTCGTGGTGAGCGAATCCTGACAACACTAACGGGCAGCCTGGCTGCCCGTTACGCTTTTTGCCACTCAAAGCGGACTCCCTCTTCAGACCATCCCTCTTCCGTGATGAAGACACCCGCAGCAGCAATCAACGCTTCACCGTAAAACAGCAGCGGCGTGGTGTCGCGCAGCCACGGCGGCACGCTGCACTCCTGCCAGATTTTCTTCAGCTTCCGCCCCCCGTTACGCCCGACGATATGCAGCATACCGCCAGCCTTAAAGCGCACGGTGACCGGTTCATCAGGCTTCGGCAGCCGCACATGACCTGATGGTATAAGAGAGACATGCCCTGCCTCGTTGGGCAATACCAGCGGTGCGTCAGGAGAAAGCCAGTCGAGCACCGCATCGGTCAGCGAGGGCGTGGATTTTACCCACCAGAGCTCTCCCTTATAGCGTCTCACCTCATAACCGTTCAGGTGGACGCACGGGGAAGCATCGTCCCGCGCCAGGGCGACTTCGTCCCAGATACGGCTCAGCATCGCCCGCGACGGCATTACGGCTTGATGAAAGGCCAGCCAGCGCCGTAGCAGCGCGGCGCGACGTGCCGGGCTCAACGCTGTCAGCGGTGCAATGGCCAGCGCTCCGTCTTTAGAAATCAGTTCAGCCAGCTCGTCGCTCAACAGCTCGTCCAGCAGCGATTCCTGTTCGGCGCACAGCATGGCGCTTCGTGCCGTCGCGTCGGCAAAATGCGGCCAGCGTTCGCTTAAAAGCGGAAGGACGCGCAGACGCAGGAAGTTACGGTCATAGCCGTCATCCTGGTTGCTCTCATCTTCAATCCAGTTGAGCTGATGTTCCCGCGCCCAGGCTTCCAGTGAGGCACGCGTCTCGCCAAGCAGCGGACGCAGTAACGTTGTGCCGGCAAATTCAGAGCGCGGCGGCATGGCAGACAGCCCCGCTGGCCCGCTTCCCCGCTTAAGCGCCAGCAGAAAGGTTTCACACTGGTCATCCAGATGCTGGGCCGTGACCAGCGCTTCTCCAGCACGCAGTGCCCCGGTAAACGCGGCGTAGCGCGCTTTACGCGCCTGCGCCTCAATGCCCAGGCCTTCTTCCGCAAGCGCGACCCGCTCAACCAGGAGCGGGATATCCCAGGCCGCACACAACGCTTCGCAGTGCGCCACCCATTCATCCGCGTGAGGACTTAATCCGTGATGGATATGCATCGCCCGAAGCTGGACGTCAGGTTCCCGATCGCGCCAGCGCTTAAGGCGATGGAGCAGAACGGTGGAATCCAGGCCACCGCTAAACCCCACCAGCAGCTGGCGGTACGGTGAAACGGCGTGCGCGATAGCGGGTAAGGTCATAGGGAATTACACATAAAAAAATGCCCGAACAGAGCGGGCATTATCACACAGGACGAACATTACTGCTGATAAAGCTCCAGCGGCAGGCCGTCCGGGTCGTTGAAAAAGGTAAAGCGCCTGTCGGTGAACGGATCGACGCGGATCGCTTCACACGTCACGCCGTGCGCTTCCAGATGTTTGACTGCGCTATCCAGATCATCGACGCTGAAGGCAAGATGGCGCAGGCCGCAGGCTTCCGGGCGGGACGGACGCGCAGGCGGAAAAGGAAAAGAGAACAGTTCAATCACATACTGCCCGTTCAGGGCCAGATCGCCCTTCCAGGAGTCGCGCTCCTCGCGGTAGGCCTCGCTCAACAGCGTAAAGCCCAGGATGTCGCAGTAGAAGGCCTTACTTTTCGCGTAATCGGTCGCAATGATCGCAATATGGTGAACAGCTTTTAAACCCAGCATAGCTTCTCCTTTTTATGATGCCTGAACGTTACAACCGAAAACCCACACCTGGCAAGCGGTCATCATTATTTTAGGACTCGCACCCAGTAAACGCCGTTCTCGTCGCGCTTCGCACCGTGGATATCCGTCTCAAAACCGGGATAGTGGCGCCCCACCGAACAGAGCATCAGCAGAAAATCGAGCACGGCGCGACTCTCTTCGGTAATCATCTCTCCCGGCATCAGGAGCGGAACGCCCGGCGGGTAAGGCAGGATCATGTTAGCCGATACGCGCCCAACCAGGTTTTCCAGCTCGACGGTTTCGACCTCCCCTTTCACCTGGCGCTGCCACGCCTTGTGCGGGGTAAACTTCATCTCCGGTAAGACATCGAACGCCTGAAGCATCAGGCGCGGCAGATCGTGCTGACGGATCAGCCTGTGGATCCCCTGGGCCAGATCCTGAATACGCATATTGCGGTAGAAGTCAGGATCTTCCGCGTAGAGATCCGGCAGCATGTTCTTCACCCGCAGGTTGAGATCGTAGGCGCGCTTGAACTCCATCAGGCCGCGCAGCAGCCCCATCGCCCGAGTCTTATCAATACCAATACTGAACAGGAACAGCAGGTTATAGGGCCCGGTTTTCTCCACCACCACGCCACGTTCATCAAGGAATTTCGCGACCAGCGCGGCCGGAATCCCCTCATCGCTCATCTTGCCCTGCTCGTTCATGCCCGGCGTCAGGATCGTCACTTTTACCGGATCGAGGAACATGTGTTCGCTATCGGCATCCCGGAAGCCATGCCAGTCTTCGCCGGGGGAGACGGGCCAGCACTCCGCTTCATCGATCTCTTCCGGCTGCCAGATATCAAAGAACCAGCCGTCGGCTTCCTCTTTCAGCCGCTGAACCTCTTTGCGAAAATGCAGCGCACGCTCCACGGAACGGTTGATCAGGCGTTTGCCCGGATTGCCGCGCAGCATTGCCGCGGCCGTTTCAATGGAGGCCACCAGCGGATAGCTCGGTGAGGTGGTGGTGTGCATCATATAGGCTTCGTTGAACGTGTCTTCGTCATACTCGCCTTTGATATGGATAAGCGAAGCCTGGGAAAACGCCGCCAGCATTTTGTGCGTCGACTGCGTTTCGAAGAAGACTTTACCCGGCACGCGTTCGCCGCTCATGCCGCTTTTACCCGCGTAGATCGGGTGGAAGTTGGTGTACGGCACCCATGCGGAATCGAAGTGGATCGACGGCACGTCCAGCGTCTTTTTGATCCAGTCCGTGTTGTACAGCAGACCATCGTAAGTTGAGTTGGTGATCACCGCGTGAACGGGCCAGCTCGCGCCGGTAATTGCCGCGACCTTACCTTCAATGGCGTCATGGGTGAACTCCCGGCGCGGAATGCCGCCAAGTATACCGAGCGCGTTACGCGTGGGCGACAGCCAGAGCGGTACGACGTCGCTCATCATTAGCAGATGGGCCAGCGATTTATGGCAGTTTCGGTCGATCAGCAGCGTGCTGCCCGCAGGCGCGGCGTACATCCCGACGATTTTGTTCGAGGTGGAGGTGCCGTTGGTCACCATATAGCTCTGCTCGGCGCCAAAGGTGCGGGCGATATACTCTTCGGCTTCCAGATGCGGGCCGGTGTGGTCCAGCAGAGAGCCCAATTCGGTGACCGAAATTGACACGTCCGCCTTCAGCGTGTTGCCACCGAAGAAATCATAGAACAGGCAGCCCACCGGGCTTTTTTGGTAGGCCGTCCCCGCCATATGGCCGGGCGTACAGAAGGTATATTTCCCCTCTTTCACGTAGGTGAAGAGCGCCCGGGTAAACGGCGGCGTAATGTTATCGAGATATTCATTCGTGTACTGCTGAATGCGGGACGCAATGTCTTCCGCCACGCCGAGCGAATATTCAAAGAACCACAGCGCCATACGCATATCGTTGGCGCTGACGTCCATGGTTGAGTGGGTATTAATAAACGCGTACAGCGGGAGGTATTCGTTCAGCTTGTTGATATCGCTGCACAGTTCGAGGTCATATTCATCCCAGTCGAAGATCACGCCGCAGATGCGCGGATTATGCTCGATGAACTTCAGCAGGTCGGCGCTGTTGTGCGGCCAGATTAGCTGATACCCGCGCGACTGCAGGGCGTGCTCCAGCTCCTTAATCGGCTCATCTTTATAAAAGACGCCGTGTGGCCCCATAACGGCAATGATATTCATGGGCTTCCTCCTTAAAAAACATTAGCTAAGCATAGTCCGGCTAAACCGCAGGTATAAAAAAAGCCGCAACATTGTGCGGCTTTTCAGATAATTGTGAAGCTTACGCGTAACCGTAGGTCATCAGGCGCTGGTAGCGGCGGTTGAGCAGGTCTTCTTTGCTCAGCACGTCCAGGTCTGCCAGATCGGCCAGCAGCTGCGCTTTCAGAGACGCCGCCATCACTTCCGGCTTACGATGCGCACCACCCAGCGGTTCCGGGATAATGGAATCGATCAGCTTAAGCTCCTTCAGGCGTGGCGCAATGATGCCCATCGCTTCTGCAGCCAGCGGCGCTTTATCGGCGCTTTTCCACAGAATGGACGCGCAGCCTTCCGGGGAGATAACGGAATAGGTGCTGTACTGCAGCATATTCACTTTATCGCCCACGCCAATCGCCAGCGCGCCGCCGGAGCCACCCTCACCGATAACGGTACAGATAACCGGCACCTTCAGGCGAGACATCTCGCGCAGGTTGCGCGCGATGGCTTCAGACTGACCGCGCTCTTCCGCGCCCACGCCAGGGTAAGCACCCGGGGTATCGATGAAGGTGATGATTGGCATGTTGAAACGCTCAGCCATCTCCATCAGACGCAGGGCCTTGCGGTAGCCTTCTGGCGCTGGCATACCAAAGTTACGACGGATTTTCTCTTTGGTTTCACGACCTTTTTGATGACCAATGATCATCACCGGGCGTCCGTCCAGACGCGCGATACCGCCAACGATAGCTTTATCGTCAGCATATGCGCGATCGCCGGCCAGTTCGTCAAATTCGTCAAACGCCAGGCGGACATAATCCAGGGTGTACGGACGCTGTGGATGGCGAGCCAGCTGAGCCACCTGCCATGCGCCGAGATCGGCAAAGATTTTGCGCGTCAGCTCTACGCTTTTCTCGCGCAGACGATGCACTTCTTCGTCGATGTTAATATCCAGTTTTTCATCCTGACGGCTTACCGCTGTCAGAGAATCGATTTTCGCTTCCAGCTCAGCAATCGGCTGTTCGAAATCAAGGAAATTCAGACTCATAGTATTCCTGTATTAGTCAAACTCCAGTTCCACCTGCTCCGAACCAATGAGGCCACGGAGATCGTTCAGTAAACGATCGCTCGGAGAGACACGCCACGTTGCACCAAAGCGCAACCGCGCGCGTGCATCCGCCCTCTGATAGTAGAGATGTACTGGAATTGTCCCCGAGCGGTGGGGTTCCAGAGACTGACGGAGTCGGTTTAAAAGCTGGTCATCAATTTGCCTGTCCGTCAGCGAGATAGCAAGCCCGCGAGCATATTTTTCCCGGGCTTCGTCAATGTCCATCACTTCGCGGGCGGTCATTTTAAGCCCCCCACTGAAGTCATCAAAGCTGACCTGTCCGCTGACGATAAGTATGCGGTCTTTTTCCAGCAATTGCTGGTATTTATCCAGCGCGTCGGTGAACAGCATCACCTCCAGACGCCCGGAACGGTCATCCAACGTACAGATGCCGATACGATTGCCGCGCTTGGTGACCATAACCCTTGCGGCAATCACGAGCCCCGCAGCCGTGGTGATTTTACCACGTTCTGTCGGATGCATGTCTTTTAGCCTGTGGCCGCCGACATAGCGCTCAATTTCTTTGATGTACTGGTTGATCGGGTGCCCCGTCAGGTACAAGCCTAACGTCTCACGCTCTCCATCCAGCACCACCTGTTCTGGCCAAGGCTGGCAGTTGGAATACGATTGCTCGATCTGCTCCGGCTCTTCCGCCAGCACCCCGAACATATCCGCCTGACCAATGGCTTCCGCTTTTGCGTGCTGATCCGCCGCTTTTAACGCATCGCCAAGAGAGTTCATTAGCGCGGCACGGTGCGGCCCCAGCCTGTCGAACGCGCCGGACATGATCAGTTTTTCCAGCACGCGGCGGTTCAGCTTTTTGGTATCGGTTCGGGCGCACAGATCGAACAGCTCGCGGAAATAGCCGCCGCTGTTACGCGCTTCGATGATCGCCTCGATCGGACCTTCACCCACGCCCTTGATCGCGCCAATCCCGTAGACGATCTCTCCGTCGTCATTGACGTGGAAATGGTAGAGGCCCGAGTTGATATCCGGCGGCAGGATCTTAAGCCCCATGCGCCAGCACTCGTCCACCAGGCCCACCACCTTCTCGGTGTTGTCCATATCGGCGGTCATCACTGCCGCCATAAATTCAGCGGGATAGTGCGCCTTCAGCCACAGCGTTTGATACGACACCAAAGCATAGGCGGCGGAGTGGGATTTGTTAAATCCGTACCCGGCAAATTTCTCCACCAGGTCGAAGATTTTCATCGCCAGCTCGCCGTCTACGCCGTTTTTCTTCGCGCCATCTTCAAAGATAGAGCGCTGCTTGGCCATCTCTTCCGGCTTTTTCTTACCCATCGCACGACGCAGCATGTCCGCGCCGCCGAGGGTATAGCCGGAAAGCACCTGGGCGATCTGCATAACCTGTTCCTGATACAGGATGATGCCGTAGGTGGGCTCCAGTACCGGCTTCAGGCTTTCATGCTGCCACTGCACGTCCGGGTAGGAAATCTCTTCGCGCCCGTGCTTACGGTCGATAAAGTTATCTACCATCCCCGACTGCAGCGGGCCCGGACGGAACAGGGCAACCAGTGCGATCATATCTTCGAAGCAGTCAGGCTGCAGGCGTTTGATCAGATCCTTCATGCCGCGGGATTCAAGCTGGAAGACGGCTGTCGTCTCCGAACGCTGCAGCATGTCGAAACTTTTCTTGTCATCCAGCGGGATGGCGGCAATGTCTATCGGCTCAAGGCCCTGCTTTTCCCGGCGCGGGTTGATCATCTTCAGCGCCCAGTCGATGATCGTCAGCGTACGCAGGCCGAGGAAGTCAAACTTCACCAGCCCGGCGTATTCCACGTCGTTCTTATCAAACTGTGTTACCGGATGCTCACCCGCTTCATCGCAGTAGAGCGGCGCGAAGTCGGTAATTTTGGTCGGCGCGATAACCACGCCCCCCGCGTGCTTACCGGCGTTTCGCGTGACGCCTTCCAGCTTGCGCGCCATGTCGATCAGCGCTTTGACCTCTTCGTCCGCTTCGTAGATTTCCGGCAGCTGAGGTTCGGCCTCAAAGGCTTTTGCCAGCGTCATGCCCGGGTCGGGCGGCACCAGCTTAGAAATACGATCGACAAACCCGTACGGGTGGCCCAGCACGCGGCCCACGTCGCGGATTACCGCTTTCGCCGCCATGGTCCCGAAGGTAATGATCTGCGATACCGCGTCACGGCCGTACATATCGGCCACGTGCTCAATCACCTGATCGCGTTTCTCCATGCAGAAGTCGACGTCGAAGTCGGGCATGGAAACACGTTCCGGGTTGAGGAAACGTTCGAACAGCAGGTCGAATTCCAGCGGATCGAGGTCGGTAATTTTCAGCGCATACGCCACCAGCGAGCCCGCACCGGAGCCACGGCCCGGTCCGACCGGCACGCCGTTATCCTTCGACCACTGGATAAACTCCATTACGATCAGGAAGTAGCCCGGGAAGCCCATCTGGTTGATAACCTGGAGTTCAATGTCCAGGCGTTCGTCATATTCAGGACGACGCTTTTTACGCTCTTCTTCATCCGGGAAGAGGAATTCGAGACGCTCTTCCAGACCTTCCTTCGATTTCACGACCAGGAAATCTTCCGTGGTCATGTCACCCGTCGGGAACTGCGGCAGGAAGTATTCGCCAAGTCGCACGGTAACGTTGCAGCGCCTGGCAATCTCTACGCTGTTTTCCAGCGCTTCGGGGATATCGGAGAAGAGTTCACACATCTCCTCCTCGCTGCGCATGTACTGCTGAGCGGAGTAGTTACGCGGCCGTTTCGGGTCGTCGAGCGTAAAGCCATCGTGGATCGCCACGCGAATTTCGTGCGCGTCAAAATCGCCGGACTCAAGGAAACGCACGTCATTCGTCGCCACCACGGGCAAACCGCGCTCTTCAGCCAGCGCAACAGCGGCGTGCAGATAGCTCTCTTCGTCCTGGCGACCGGTGCGGATCAATTCCAGATAGTAACGATCCGGGAAATATTCTTCATAAAACGAGACGCACTGATCCACCAGCGCGCTGTTGCCGCGCAGCAGGCATTTGCCGACGTCGCCCATGCGACCACCGGAGATCAGCAGCAGCCCTTCGTTCAGCTCCGCCAGCCAGTCCCGGTCGATCCACGGGCCCAGCGCGCCATAGCCGCGCTGATAGGCTTTTGAGATGAGCAGAGTGAGGTTTTGATAGCCCGTGTTGTTCATCGCCAGCACGGAGATTTGCGTCAGTTCATCGCCGATAAGATCGTTCTGAACATGAAAATCTGCGCCGACGATAGGCTTCATTCCCGCGCCGTGCGCCGTTCCGTAGAACTTCACCAGGCCACACAGGTTGGTAAAATCGGTGATCGCCAGCGCGGGCATGCCAAGGGAGGCCGCCTTTTTTACCAGCGGCCCGGTCTTCGCCAGCCCATCGATCATGGAGTAGTCGCTATGCACCCGCAGGTGTACGAAACGTGGTTCAGCCATCTTCAGATTCCGCGTTACTTAATTGCGTGCGTATTGATTCAGGACAACCGTCCCAGCGCGCGTTTCACCGGGCCAAAACTGCGCCGGTGGTGCTCGGTTGCGCCATGTTCAGCCAGTCTTTCCAGATGGAAAGGCGTAGGATACCCCTTGTGCTGGGCGAAACCATACTGAGGGTAAGTGAGATCCAGCGCGGCCATTTCAGCATCGCGTGTCACTTTGGCAATAATAGATGCTGCGCTGATCTCGGCGACCCGGCTATCGCCTTTCACGACAGCCATCGAAGGCATCGGCAGTGCCGGACAGCGGTTGCCGTCAATCAGGACATATTCCGGGGCAATTTTCAGACCCGCTACCGCACGCTGCATGGCCAGCATTGTAGCATGCAAAATATTCAGCTCGTCGATTTCATGCGGCTCAGCGCGACCCAGGCTCCAGGCCAGCGCCTTCTCCTGAATCTCACTGAACAGGGCCAGTCGACGTTTTTCGGATAATTTTTTTGAGTCGTTTAGCCCGATAATCGGACGAGCCGGATCGAGGATCACCGCGGCGGTCACCACCGCGCCGACTAACGGGCCACGACCCACTTCATCCACACCCGCCACAAGGTGGGTGTGAGGATAAACAAATTCCATCATTTCGCTAACTCCAGCACCGCATCTGCCGCTTGCTCATCAGCGTTACAGCGGATCAGTTGATGCAGTTCGCGGAAGGTATCGTGCATCTGGTGGCTGGTTTTACCGTTGGCGAGCAGCGGTAGCAGCGCCTCCGCAAGCGCCTGCGGCTGGCACTCATCCTGCAACAGCTCTTTCACCAGCTCGCGCCCGGCAAGCAGGTTTGGCAGGGAGACATAATCGGTTTTCACCAGACGCTTTGCCAGCCAGAAAGTGAAGGGCTTCATGCGGTAACCGACCACCATCGGGCATTTTGCCAGCATACACTCCAGCGCAGCCGTGCCGGAGGCCAGCAGCGCGGCATCGCTCGCATACATTGCTTCCCGCCCTTTCCCGTCCAGTAGACGAACGTGAAGGTCCGGGGCAACTTCCGCTTTGATGCGCTCAAACTGCTCGCGGCGTTTGGCATTCACCAGCGGCACGACGACTTCAAGATCGGGATAGGTCTGGCGAAGGATTTGCGCTGTTTTGAGGAAATCGGCGCTGAGCATTTCCACTTCTGCGCCACGGCTGCCTGGCAGCAGTGCCAGACAGTGCACATCATGCGGAATACCCAGCGCGTCGCGCGCCGCGTTTTTATCCGGATCCAGCGGCATCGCATCCGCCATGGTATGACCGATAAAACGGCACGGAACATTAAATTTGTCGTAAAACGCTTTTTCGAAAGGCAGAAAAGCCAGCACCAGGTGGGTGGACCGTCCAATTTTGAAAACGCGTTTCTGTCGCCACGCCCAGACGGACGGACTGACGTAGTGAATAGTTTTAATGCCCTGTTTTTTCAGATTGCCTTCAAGGGTAATGTTGAAATCAGGTGCATCGATACCGACAAACACATCGGGCTTGAGCTCGGTAAAGCGGCGGGTGAGGTCGGCACGAATGTGCAGCAAACGGCGTAACCGCCCCAGCACCTCAACAATGCCCATTACGGCCAGCTCTTCCATTTCGTACCACGCTTCACAGCCTTCGGCCTGCATCAGCGGGCCAGCAACGCCAACAAAGCGTGCGTTAGGTACACGCGCCTTTAGCGCACGAATGAGACCGGCACCAAGAATATCGCCGGAGGTTTCTCCGGCGACCAGGGCTATCGTAAGCGGACGACTGTCGACCATTAACGAATCAGACCCCTTGTTGAACGGTCAAAGAATTCCATGAACGCGTTCACTTCAGGGTGCTTATTCGCCAGCTCGGCAATTTCCGGCTTCGCCTCTTCCAGCGTTTTACCGCTACGGTACAGCAGTTTGTACGCGTTGCGTATGGCGGTAATCGCTTCGCGGCTAAAACCACGACGCTTGAGGCCTTCGATGTTCACGCCAAACGGCGTGGCATGGTTGCCCTGCGCAATTACATACGGTGGGACGTCCTGCGCCACACCGGAGCATCCGCCAACCATCACGTGCGCACCAATGATGCAGAACTGATGGACTGCGGTCATGCCGCCAATAATTGCGAAGTCATCAACGGATACGTGTCCTGCCAGCGTTGCGTTGTTGGCAAGAATACAGCGGTCACCCACGGTACAGTCGTGCGCGATATGCGCATTCACCATGAACAGGTTATCGCTGCCCACCTTCGTCAACCCACCACCCTGTACTGTTCCACGATGAATGGTGACGCTTTCGCGAATACGGTTACGATCGCCAATTTCCAGACGGGTAGACTCACCAGCATATTTAAGATCCTGGTTAACTTCGCCGATGGAGGCGAACTGATAGATCTCATTATTGCAGCCAATGGTCGTGTGACCATTCACGACAACGTGAGATTTCAGTACTGTACCCTCACCAATTTCGACATGGGGTCCAACAATACAAAACGGGCCAATGTGGACGTTAGCGCCAATAATGGCACCGGTTTCCACAATCGCGGTAGGATGAATAAAGGCGGATTTATCAATCACGTATCAGGACTCCCGGCTACGAGCACACATCATCGTCGCTTCGCAAACAACTTTGCCGTCTACCAGCGCTACGCCTTTAAAGCGAGTCAGGCCACGACGCGTTTTTTCAAAAGTGACTTCCATGATCATCTGATCACCAGGCACGACAGGGCGCTTAAAGCGCGCTTCATCGATACCCGCGAAGTAATACAGCTCGCCTGGCTCCAGCTTGCCGACGCTTTTAAACGCCAGAATACCGGTAGCCTGAGCCATCGCTTCCAGAATCAACACACCCGGGAAGATAGGCTTACCAGGGAAGTGCCCCTGGAAAAACGGCTCGTTCACGGAAACATTTTTCACTGCGCGCAGAAAACGACCTTCTTCAAAATCCAGCACACGGTCTACCAGCAGAAACGGGTAGCGGTGCGGCAGAAGTTCTAAAATCTCTTCAATATGCAGAGTATGAGTGTCAGTAGTCAAAATACTCTTCCTGTCAAAATGTACTGATAACAATAATAACACGGCCTGCCGGTTTATTAGAAAGCCGACAGGCCGGGAAAAATAGCGTTAAACGGATGACGCTTAGTCTTGTTGATCGATCTTACGCTCAAGAGACTTGAGGCGCTTGCTCATATCATCAATATTCATCACCAGAGCTGCTGTTTTACGCCATACCTTGTTGGGCTGTAGCGGAATGCCAGAGGAATAGACGCCAGGTTCAGTGATAGGACGCATAACCATGCCCATGCCCGTCACGGTAACCTTGTCGCATATTTCCATATGGCCATTAATCACGCTCGCACCGCCGATCATGCAATAACGGCCAATTTTCAGGCTGCCTGCCATGATGACGCCACCCGCAACCGCGGTATTGTCGCCAATCACAACGTTATGCGCAATCTGGCACTGGTTATCGATGATAACACCATTGCCAATGATCGTGTCGTCAAGCGCACCGCGGTCAATGGTGGTGCAGGCGCCGATCTCCACGCGATCGCCAATAATAACGCGACCAAGCTGCGGGATCTTAACCCAGTTACCGCGATCGTTAGCATAACCAAAGCCGTCAGAACCGATCACGGTGCTGGACTGAACGAGGCAATTTTCGCCAATTTCAACGTCGTGATAAACGGACACATTGGCCCATAAACGGGTTCCGGCGCCGATTTTCGTATTTTTCCCAACGAAGCAACCCGGGCCAATGACGACGTTATCGCCCAGCACAACGCCGGATTCGATAACCGCATTCGCGCCAACGGCAACGTTGTTACCCAGCCTTGCCGTCGCATCAATCGCGGCACTGGCAGCAATGTTCTGAGCCGGCTGCGGCGTGGTATCAAGAATTTGAGCCATGCGTGCATACGTCAGGTAGGGATTTTTCACTACCAGCGCGCTAACAGTGGCAAAGGGGAGGTCGTCCTGCGTCAGAACAACGGCTGACGCCTGGCATTGAGCCAGTTGCTCACGGTACTTAGGGCTTACCATGAAGGTAATCGTGCCAGCTTTAGCAGATTGCATGGACGCAACAGCGGTGATGACGATATCGCCATCACCGTGTAATTCTGCATCCAACTGCTGAGCTAAATCAGCCAGTCGAATTGAAGGCATTACTTATTTAACCTGTTTCAGAACATCAGCAGTGATGTCTTTAACATCTTTGCTGTTATAAGCAACGGCGTTCGCATCTACAACCAGATCGATGCTCTGATCGGCAGCCACTGCTTTAACAGCGGTCTGAATACGAGTCACCAGCTTGCCGCGCTCTTCGTTAGAACGACGCTGACGATCCTGCTCGAAAGCCTGCGCTTTCTGGGAGAACGTCTGGCGCTGAGCCATTACGTCTTTTTCCAGCTTGCTGCGGTCGCTCGCTTTCATGGTAGAACCATCACGCTGCAGACGCTGCATTTTGGACTGAAGATCGTTTTCCATACCCTGCAGTTCGCTTGCACGGCCTTTGAATTCGTTTTCCAGCGTCGCAGAAACACCTGTTTTCTGTGCAACCTGCTGGAACAAATTACCCATGTTGACGATTGCAATTTTGTCTGCTGCCTGAGCAGAAGTTGCCATCGCTAAACCGAGACCTGCAGCTAATAACCACTTTTTCACAATTAACTCCTTACCATCCCATTGGCACCAGAAGGTACCGTTCTTTGCGTGGCAAGGCGACCATGTTACCGATCGCCAGTTGTCAGCGCTACACTGCCAACGCATTCCTTTGCTGCGGATTATTACCAGGTTTTACCAATGTTAAACTGGAATTGCTCCGACTTATCTCCATCATATTTCTTAAACGGCTGGGCGTAAGAGAAGACCAACGGCCCCAGCGGTGACATCCATTGTAATGCGATACCGGCAGACATGCGAATATTGCTCGGATCGCTGTAGTCAGGAATGCCTTCTGCGCGCATCTGGGCCGTATTCTGCCAGTTAGTATCCCACACCGTACCGGCATCCCAGAAGAAGGACGTACGGACGGAGTTCGCGTATTTATCGCTGATAAACGGCGTTGGGGTAATGAACTCCAGGCTCGCAACGGCCATGGCGTTACCGCCCACCGCGTCATTGGAGCTACAAACCTCAGAAGACGAGGATTTATTACAGTTATCCTTATCGTTACCGCCGTAATAGACTGCTTTCGGACCAATGTTGTTGGACTGGAAGCCACGAACGGTACTGGAACCACCGGCATAGAAGTTTTCATAGAACGGCAGTTCTTTGCCGCCTAAACCATCACCATAGCCCCAGCGGGTACGACCCAGAACCACCCACTTATGATCGTCGTCGATCGGGAAGTAGGACGCAGTATCCAGCGTCACCTTATAGAACTCGTTATCGGAGCCCGGGACGGTGACTTTACCGTTCAGGTTGACGCGAGAACCTTCCGTTGGGAAGTAGCCACGGTCGAGACGGTTATAGGTCCAGCCGTAGTTGAAGGTGAAGTCATCCGCCGCGAAGCCATTATCATGGCCATCTTTGCTGGTTGACTGACCAATCGAGTCCAGATAACGCCACATCGCCACCTGCGGTTGCATATTGGACAGGTCGTTATGCACGTAACCTAAGCCCGCACGCAGGGTGTTGTATTCGTTGATCGGGAAGCCAAGCGTACCGTCCACACCGTAACTCTTGTTGGTGTACGAGGACAGATCCGCATCGTCTGCTTTAAAGTCGTTATAGAAGATACGACCGCCCAGACTCACACCGTCAACGGTGAAGTATGGGTTCGTTACAGAGAACTCAGAGTAGGTCTGGTAGTCGTTTTTGGTACCGTTGATACCAACAGAGTAACCCGTACCCAGCCAGTTATCCTGCTGCACGCCGACCTGGAAGCTGACGCCGCTTTCGGTACCGTAGCCCACACCGAAGTTGAAGCTACCGGTGTTACGCTCTTTCACTTTATAAACGACATCAACCTGATCCGGGCTGCCCGGTACGCGCTGGGTGTCGGTGTCCACCGTTTCAAAATAGCCCAGACGGTTCAGACGCTCTTTACCCTGATCAACGAGATCGCTACCTAACCATGCGCCTTCCATCTGACGCATTTCGCGACGCAGAACGGAGTCTTTGGAGGTGTCGTTACCGACGAAGCGGATCTTACGCACGTAGAAACGGTTACCCGCGTCAACATTCACGTGCAGCTTAACGGTTTTATCCGCGTCATTGATTTCCGGCTGAGTCTGTACGCGCGGGTAGGCATAACCATAGCGGCCGAGCAGCTTCTTAATGCTGTCTTCCATTTTGGTGACCTTGGAACCGCTATAGAGATCGCCTGGCTGAATTTTGGTCAGCGATTCGATTTCCGCAGAGTGCCCGGCCAGGTTACCACTTACCTCAACACCCGAAAGCTTGTACTGATCGCCTTCAGTGATGTTGATCGTAATGTAGATGCCTTTCTTGTCCGGCGTCAGACTCACCTGAGTCGAGTCGATATTGAAACGCGCGTAACCACGATCCAGATAGTAGCTGCGCAGGGTTTCCAGGTCGCCCGCCAGTTTCTGTTTCTGGTATTTGCGATCGCCTACCACGTTCCACCACGGCACTTCATCGCGCAGCTGGAAGGTGGAAATCAGTTCGTCGGTGCTGAACGCGTGGTTGCCCACAATGTTGATCTGCTGGATCTTCGCGGAAACACCTTCCTGGAAGACCAGCTTCAGATCAACACGGTTACGTGGCAGCGGAGTAACAACCGCTTTCACGCTGGCGCTGTATTTACCGACGCTGTAGTAGAAGTCTTCCAGACCTTTTTCAATGTCTGAAAGGGTTGTGCGGTCCAGAGACTCCCCCACACGAACACCGGATGCTTCAAGGTTTTGCTTGAGCATGTCATCTTTCACCGACTTGTTGCCGGAGAAAGTGATACTGGCGATCGTTGGACGTTCTTTTACCTGTACCAGCAGCGTATCACCATCGCGCAGGACGCGGACATCCTCGAAGTTGCCGGTGGCAAACAGAGCACGGATGGTGTTACTGATATCATCATCATTAACCGTATCGCCGGGGCGCACAGGCATACTGAGGAGGGCCGCACCAACGGCGACACGCTGAAGGCCTTCGAAATGAATGTCTTTCACTACGAACCCGTCAGCACCGTATACGGTGGCGCTGCTAAACAGCAGCGACGCTATGAGCAACTTTTTCATCGCCATCGTTATTATGCGTTCTTCCTAACTAACTCTCTTACAACCGAGAGAAATCATTGAAAAGTGCAAGCCCCATTAACAGCACCAGCAAAATCGAGCCAATGCGATAACTAAAGTCTTGAACTCGCTCGGATACCGGTCCGCCTTTTAGCTTTTCAATCGCTAAAAACAGCAGATGACCCCCGTCTAAAACGGGAAGCGGAAACAGGTTGATTATCCCAAGGTTCACGCTAATGAGCGCGAGGAACATGAGATAGTAAATCGCCCCGAATTCCGCTGACATCCCAGCCCCCTGAGCAATCGAAATTGGCCCACTGAGGTTGTTCAGTTTCACATCACCGGTTATCAATTTCCCCAACATGTTGACCGTCAGCTTCATCAGTTGCCATGTTTTATCCGTGGCTTCAAGGATGGCGCTGAACGGCCCATACTGGCGTATTGTCTTGTACTCGTCTGGCAGCGGGATCACTTTTGGCACCACGCCTGCAAACCCTTCTGCCTTTTTGCCGACCGACTTCGTATCCGGGATCAGCGTCAGCGAAAGCGGACTGCCTTGCCTTTCAACTTCCAGCGCGAGAGACGTTCCCGGATTATCGCGCACCAGAGTAACAAAGGTCATCCACTCTGTTAATGGTTGACCATCGACTTTAACGATCCTGTCGCCCGCTTGCAAACCCGCTTTGCTCGCCGCCGAATTGGCCTGGACTTCGGCTAATACCGGCTCGATTTGCGGGCCGCGTGGACGAATGCCCAGCGCAGCGACGGGATCCTCTTTGTCTGGTTCGAAGCGCCAGTGACGTAAATCAAGGACTTTGTCCTGACGCGCATCTGAACCAAACGGCGATACGCTGATGGTGGTCTGCGGATCGCCGATTTTGGCTACCAGCTGCAGTCGAACGGCATCCCAATCAGGGGTTTCGATGCCATCAATCGCTTTAAGTTCCATCCCAGATGTAATTTGCGCACTCGCCGCGATGGAGTTGGGCGCAATTTCACCCACCACCGGGCGCACGCCAGGGACGCCGATGATAAACACCAGCCAGTAAGCGAAAATCGCAAAGATGAAGTTGGCTACCGGTCCGGCAGCAATGATGGCAGCGCGTTGTCCAACGGTTTTATTGTTGAATGCGCTGTGTCGCAGCTCTGGCGCGACGGGCTCGACGCGTTCGTCGAGCATTTTGACGTAGCCGCCCAGCGGGATAAGGGCGATGACAAATTCCGTGCCGTGACGGTCGGTGCGCGTCCAGAGTGATTTACCAAAACCGATGGAAAACCGCTCTACGCGCACGCCACAGCGGCGAGCAACCCAGAAATGGCCAAATTCATGCACGGTAATCAGTACACCCAGTGCAACAATGAACGCCGCCAGATTCCAGAGAATGCTCAGCATAAAACCTTCCGTTAAATCGTCCCGAATACCAGTAAAAGCAAACACGCAAACACGGGAACAGCCGCTGTCAGGCTATCAATGCGATCCAGTATGCCGCCATGCCCTGGAATCAGGTGTCCGCTGTCCTTTATCCCTGCTTCACGCTTAAACATACTTTCGGTTAAATCACCGAGCACGGAGGCAAGCGCAGCAAAAATCGAGCACACCAGCAGTATTGACGGTGCCACTTCAAGATTCGCCCAGACGCCGTAGCCCCAGGAGATGATCGCTGCCGTAAACAGGCCGCCGATGAATCCTTGCCAGGTTTTGCCCGGAGAAACCTTCGGCGCCAGCTTATGTTTGCCGAACAGTTTACCAAACATATAGGCCCCGGAGTCAGCCCCCCAGACCAGAATCATCACATAAAGCAGCCAGATCGCACCGCTGTAGTGGTTTTCATCGTAGTGCCAGGCGCGCAGCGCAACCATACCCCAGAAAAAAGGAATTATGGTGAGCAAACCGAAAATCAGTCGCAGCACTTTTGAATGACGCCATAAAGCCGCTGAGCCTGGATAAAAAAGAACCAGAAACAGCGCCGCCACCCACCAGGCCAGCGATATCCACAAGGAACCGGCGACCAGCGGCTGATGAATATCATGATGATATTCAGGCAGCGTAAACAGCATTATGGCCAGGATAAAGCCACAAAGTACCGCAAGCCATACTCGCTGAGAGCGCGAGGTAAAGCCGCTAAACTGTCCCCATTCCCACGCGGCGAGCATGCACACCACCAGCGTGACAATCGCGAATCCCACCGGGGGCAGTAAAAACAGCGCCGCAATGACAATGGGTATTAATACAAAAGCGGAAATCAGGCGATACTTCAGCAAAAGCTACCCCCATCAGGCTTTGTCGCCACCAGGCTCGGTGCCGCCGAAACGACGCTCTCGATTGGCAAAGGCATGCAGCGCACCTTCAAAGTCTTGTTCATCAAAATCGGGCCAAAGAACATCCGTAAAGTAAAGTTCGGCATAGGCAATTTGCCATATCAAAAAGTTACTTATGCGATGCTCCCCCCCTGTCCTAATTACCAAATCCACAGGCGCCTGTTCATTCATGCAGATTTGCTTGCTCAGCGCCTCTTCATCAATTTGGTCGGGTCTCAACAGCCCTTCCTGAACCTGTTCGGCCAGATGCCGAACGCCCTGGATAATATCCCAGCGTCCACCGTAATTCGCCGCGATATTCAGCGTCAGACCGGTATTATTTTCCGTCAGCGCCTCTGCTTTACGAATCCGTTCCTGCAAACGTGAGTTAAAACGACTGGTATCGCCAATGATGCGCAGGCGGACGTTGTGGCGGTGCAGGCTTTTTACTTCGCTATCTAGCGCCCACACAAACAGCTCCATCAACGCTGTCACTTCCTGCAGCGGTCGATTCCAGTTTTCACTGCTAAAAGCATAGAGCGTTAACGCATCAATGCCGTTGTTGGCGGCAAAAGAAACGGCGCGGCGAACGGATTTCGCCCCCGCTTTATGCCCAAAGGCTCGTATCTTCCCTTGTCTTTTCGCCCAGCGGCCATTGCCATCCATAATGATTGCTACATGACGACAGCCATGAGCTGGCAAATTTTCGCTTATTGGTTGATTCGCAGACAACATAACGCGTTTTTTGTCCCTGAAAAGGATTTAACGGTACTCAGGAATACTGAAGCCTATACATAAAAAAGCCGTGTCAAACCACGGCTCACCTGACCACACTAAGTCAAATACCTGCGATCAGGTGGCGCAGACTATATCACTGAAGCCCAACGCTAACAAATAGCACGACGACTAGTGCTTGCTTTATCACCAGCTTGCGAGACGTGTCACCTGTTGGCGCGCAATATTACGCGCAGCTGCATCCACCGCCAGCACCTCTTCCACGCTTTGTGGTTCGCGCAAATCCATCATCTCCAGTACCGATAAATTTAACGCCGCGATATCGGTAAAACGAATTTGCTGATTCAGAAATGCGTCAACGGTAATTTCATTGGCAGCATTCAGTGCCGTTGTCGCCGCCTGCCCCTGGTCAAAGGCACTTATCGCAAGCTTCAGACAAGGGTAGCGGTCATAGTCTGGTTCACTGAACGTCAGGGAACTTAGCTTGCAGAAATCGAGCGGCTTCACGCCGGATTTCACTCGATTTGGCCACGCCATGGAATGGGCAATCGGCGTACGCATGTCCGGCTCGCCCAGCTGTGCCAGCACGCTGCCATCCTGATAACGCACCATCGAGTGAATCACCGATTGCGGGTGAATCAGTACTTCCATCTGTTTCGCTGAAGCATTAAACAGCCAGCGCGCTTCAATGTATTCCAGACCTTTGTTCATCATGGTGGCTGAATCCACGGAGATTTTACGCCCCATCGACCAGTTCGGATGACGGCACGCCCGATCCGGCGTCATGGCGCGCAGTTCAGACAGTGGCGTTTCACGGAACGGGCCACCAGACCCGGTAAGCAGAATCGACACTACGCCATTCTGCTCCAGGTCAGCGTACCCCAGGTTTTGCTGAAAAGGTTGCGGTAAACTCTGAAAAATCGCGTTGTGTTCGCTATCGACCGGCAAAAGACGCGCACCGCGCTGCTTCACCGCATCCATAAACAGGCGTCCACAGGTGACCAGCGACTCTTTATTGGCCAGCAGAACATCCTTACCGGCATCAATCGCGGCAAGCGTCGGCAATAATCCTGCCGCCCCGACGATAGCCGCCATCACCTGATCCACCTCATCCAGAGCCGCCATCTCGCAGGCTGCCTGTTGGCCACTCAGCACCTCGGTTCGGCTGCCCTTCTCAAGCAGCTGAGCTTTCAGCAGGCGCGCGCTCTCTTCGTCATCCATCACCGCATAGCGGGGCGCAAACTCCAGGCACTGCTCGACCATCCGCTGCACATTCTTACCGGCCACCAGCGCAGTCACGGTGTAAAGTTCAGGATTATGGCGAACAACGTCGAGAGTGCTGCAACCAATAGAGCCGGTTGAGCCGAGGAGTGTTAAATGCTTCATGAGATGCCCGAAAAGTTAGACCAGATAAAAGCAAAACGCCGCCAGCAAGACCCGAAGTCCCTCTGAACGGCGTTTATCAGTGTACGACAGAAATCAGAACTGCATCAGTTCCGCTTCTTTGTCTGCCAGCGCCGCATCAATTTTCTTGATGGCCGCGTCGGTCATTTTCTGAATGTCGTCCTGAGAACGACGATCGTCATCTTCACTGATCTCTTTTTCTTTCAGCAGCGCTTTTACTTTATCGTTCGCGTCGCGACGAACGTTACGCACGGATACACGACCCTGCTCAGCTTCGCCACGCACCACTTTGATCAGATCTTTACGACGCTCTTCCGTCAGCGGAGGCAGCGGAACGCGGATATCAGAACCCGCAGAGCTTGGGTTCAGGCCGAGGTCAGAGGCCATGATCGCTTTCTCAACGGCCGGGCTCATAGAGCGATCGAACACGTTGATTTTCAGCGTACGGGTATCTTCTACCGTGACGCTCGCCAGCTGACGCAGCGGGGTTGGCGTGCCGTAGTATTCTACGATGATGCCATCCAGCAGGCTTGGGGAAGCACGGCCGGTACGGATTTTGCTGATTTGGGTTTTGAACGCTTCTACGCATTTTTCCATGCGTACTTCAGCATCTTTTCTGATGTCGTTAATCACGTTACGAATCCTTGAAAACTTGTCTCAGGCAGACTATCCGCCAGCACAGCGCTACAGGTGTGCTAAGTATAGTCGCGTTTAATTCATGACAACGCCAAAGGCGCGCCCGGGTAAGATACCACTACAAAATAAAGCGGAATCTTACCTGTATTTATCGTCAACGGAAATTATTCCGTGATCAAAGTGCCTTCTTTTTCGCCCATGACCACGCGACGCAGTGCGCCAGGCTTGTTCATATTGAAGACACGGATCGGCAGTTTGTGGTCGCGAGCCAGCGTGAAGGCGGCAAGATCCATCACTTTCAGCTCTTTATCCAGCACTTCGCTGTAGCTCAGCTGATCGTACATGGTGGCAGACGGATCTTTTGCCGGATCGGCAGTAAACACGCCGTCTACTTTGGTCGCTTTCAGGACCACATCGGCTTCGATCTCGATACCGCGCAGGCAGGCAGCGGAATCGGTCGTAAAGAACGGGTTGCCCGTACCGGCGGAGAGGATCACCACGCGGTTGTTGCGCAGCAGGCTGATGGCTTCTGCCCAGCTGTAATTATCGCAAACGCCATTCAGGGGGATCGCGGACATCAGGCGGGCGTTCACATAGGCGCGATGCAGCGCATCACGCATTGCCAGGCCATTCATGACGGTTGCCAGCATACCCATGTGGTCGCCCACAACGCGGTTCATCCCCGCTTTCGCCAGACCAGCACCACGGAAAAGGTTGCCACCGCCAATAACCACGCCAACCTGGATACCCAGTTCGACCAGTTCTTTGATTTCCTGTGCCATGCGATCAAGGATGCTTGCGTCAATACCGAAGCCTTCCGATCCCTGCAGCGCTTCGCCACTCAGCTTAAGCAGAATGCGTTTGTACACGGGTTTTGCATTGGTAGCCATGTTTCTTTCCTGAGACTGTCAACGATTAAGATGGGGGTTAATTCTGGCGACATGATATGCCGCAAATCAGCACAGCGATACTGGAGCCTGTCTGATTTCCTGTGACGGGTGACAAAAAGAAGCCGCCCTCAGGCGGCTCCTTTTCAATCATTAAGACTGCTTGGACATTGCAGCAACTTCTGCTGCGAAGTCAGTCTCAACTTTCTCGATGCCTTCGCCCACTTCGAAGCGGATGAAGCCAGTTACGTCAGCGTTGTGCTCTTTCAGCAGCTGAGCAACAGACTTGCTTGGGTCCATTACGAATGGCTGGCCAGTCAGAGAAACTTCGCCGGTGAATTTCTTCATACGGCCTTCAACCATTTTCTCTGCGATTTCTTTTGGCTTACCAGACTGCATCGCGATGTCCAGCTGAACCTGGTACTCTTTTTCTACCACTTCAGCAGACACGTCTTCTGGCTTAACGAATTCTGGTTTGCTTGCAGCGATGTGCATAGCCAGCTGTTTAACCAGCTCTTCGTCAGCGCCTTTAGCCGCAACCAGAACACCGATACGTGCACCGTGCTGGTAAGAGCCCAGAACGTCGCCTTCCAGAGAAGATACGCGACGGATGTTGATGTTCTCACCGATTTTAGCAACCAGCGCAACACGTTCTTCTTCGAACTGTGCTTTCAGAACTTCAACGTCGGTGATTTTGCCAGCAACAGCTGCGTCCAGAACTTTGTTCGCAAATGCCTGGAAACCGCCATCTTTAGCAACGAAGTCAGTCTGGCAGTTAACTTCCAGAATGATGCCGTAGGTGCCGTCGATTTTGGTGATGATCACGCCGTCAGCAGCAACGTTGCCTGCTTTTTTAGCTGCTTTGATCGCACCGGATTTACGCATGTTTTCGATTGCCAGCTCGATGTCGCCGTTCGCTTCAGTCAGCGCTTTTTTGCAATCCATCATGCCTGCGCCAGTACGCTCGCGCAGCTCTTTTACCAGGGATGCGGTAATTTCAGCCATTCTTAAATCCTCGGGAGATGTGAACTGCCCGGCCGGGGGCCAAACAGTGTAAATTGAAAAAAGGGGCCGGTAATGGGCCCCTATTCATACACGGTACTAATAAGGGGTAAAACCTTATTATTCAGCTTCTACGAAGCTTTCTTCCGCCTGAGAAGCCAGATCCTGGGAACGGCCTTCACGAACGGTAGCAGCTACAGCGCTCAGGTACAGGCTAACAGCACGGATTGCGTCGTCGTTACCCGGGATAACGAAGTCAACACCGTCCGGATCGGAGTTGGTATCAACGATAGCGAATACCGGGATACCCAGGTTGTTAGCTTCTTTGATAGCGATGTGCTCGTGGTCTGCATCGATTACGAACAGCGCGTCTGGCAGGCCGCCCATATCTTTGATACCGCCCAGGCTGTTTTCCAGCTTGTCCAGTTCACGAGTGCGCATCAGCGCTTCTTTCTTAGTCAGCTTGTCGAAAGTACCGTCCTGAGACTGGGTTTCCAGATCTTTCAGGCGTTTGATGGACTGACGAACAGTTTTCCAGTTGGTCAGCATGCCGCCCAACCAGCGATGGTTCACGAAGAACTGGTCGCAGCTGTTAGCAGCATCTTTCACAGCTTCGCTTGCAGCGCGCTTAGTACCAACGAACAGAATCTTACCTTTACGGGAAGAGATCTTGTTCAGCTCAGCCAGGGCTTCGTTGAACATTGGTACAGTTTTCTCAAGGTTGATGATGTGAACTTTGTTACGCGCGCCGAAGATGAAAGGCTTCATTTTCGGGTTCCAGTAACGGGTCTGGTGACCAAAGTGAACACCAGCCTTGAGCATGTCGCGCATGGAAACAGTTGCCATGTTTAAAACCTCTATATTGAAAGTTGGGGTTATGCCTCCACGTATCCCATATTACCGACCCCGAAGGGCACCCCGGAATATGTGCCGATACGTGTGTGTTGTTACACAAAGTGAGATTTGTCGCTCCCGTCCAGCCTGTGTATCTGAGATGGATCGGAAGTCCGGCGCGCTTTATACCACAAAACACGACCAGAAACCAACAGTTGTTGGCGGAGTGTGCTGTTAATGATTCTCAATTTGGCACGGGGCGTGCCTGACTGATACCATTGACGACACTTAGACTAGTATTGTCGAAAAAATCGACACCGATGGACAGATTACATGGCTATCTCTATTAAGACACCTGAAGAAATTGAAAAGATGCGCGTCGCCGGTCGTCTGGCCGCGGACGTGCTGGAAATGATCGAACCGTTCGTGAAGCCGGGCGTCAGCACCGGTGAACTGGACCGCATCTGTAACGACTATATCGTGAACGAGCAGCACGCGGTTTCCGCCTGCCTCGGCTACCACGGTTTCCCAAAATCCGTCTGCATCTCCATTAATGAAGTGGTTTGCCACGGCATCCCGGACGATGAAAAACTGCTGAAAGATGGCGACATCGTCAACATCGACGTGACCGTCATTAAAGACGAGTACCACGGTGACACCTCTAAGATGTTCATCGTCGGCAAGCCGACTATTCTTGGCGAGCGTCTGTGCAAAGTGACGCAAGAGAGCCTGTACCTGGCGCTGAAAATGGTGAAGCCGGGCATTCGCCTGCGTACCATTGGTGCGGCAATCCAGAAATTTGTGGAAGCAGAAGGCTTCTCCGTGGTGCGCGAGTACTGTGGTCACGGCATTGGTCGCGTCTTCCATGAAGAACCGCAGGTTCTGCACTATGATGCCGATGACGGCGGCGTGGTGCTGCAAAAAGGCATGACCTTTACCATTGAGCCAATGGTCAACGCGGGTGACTACCGTATCCGCACCATGAAAGACGGCTGGACGGTGAAAACCAAAGACCGAAGCTTGTCTGCGCAGTACGAGCATACTATTGTGGTAACGGACAACGGCTGCGAAATTATGACGTTGCGCAAGGATGACACTATCCCGGCGATACTGACGAACATTGAGTGATAAGAAGCCGGCAAATGCCGGCTTTTTTAATGGCGATAGCTTTTTCTTATGGGTGGCGCACGATGAGTAATCTTTTACCCGAACAGTATGCTAACACAGCCCTTCCCACCCTCCCCGACCAGCCCGATAACCCGGGCGTCTGGCCATCGAACGAGCTGACCTGCGCCCACATTAAAGCCCACATGGAAACGTTCCATCGCTGGCTGGGCAGCGCGTTCGACGCCGGCGTGTCCGCCGAGCAGCTCATCGAAGCGCGTACCGAATTTATCGACCAGCTGCTGCAGCGTCTGTGGATCGAGTACGGATTCGGACAGGTAAGCGACGTCGCGCTGGTCGCGGTCGGGGGCTATGGCCGCGGAGAGCTGCATCCGCTTTCCGATATCGATCTCCTGATCTTAAGCCGCAAAAAGCTGCCGGACGAACAGGCGCAAAAAATTGGCGAGCTGCTGACCCTGCTCTGGGACGTGAAGCTGGAAGTCGGCCACAGCGTGCGCTCCCTGGAAGAGTGCCTGCTGGAAGGATTATCTGACCTGACCGTCGCCACCAACCTGATTGAAACCCGTCTGCTGATCGGTGACGTCGCGCTGTTCCTGGAGCTGCAAAAACACATCTTCAGCGACGGCTTCTGGCCGTCAGAAAAGTTCTTCGCCGCGAAGGTCGAGGAGCAAAACCAGCGCCACCAGCGCTACCACGGCACCAGCTACAATCTTGAACCCGATATTAAAAGCAGCCCCGGCGGCCTGCGCGATATCCACACGCTGCAGTGGGTCGCCCGCCGCCATTTTGGCGCCACCTCGCTGGACGAGATGGTCGGCTTTGGCTTCTTAACCGAGGCCGAGCGTAACGAGCTGAACGAGTGCCTGCACCTGCTCTGGCGCATCCGCTTTGCTCTGCATCTGGAGGTCACCCGCTACGATAACCGCCTGCTGTTTGACCGCCAGCTCAGCGTGGCCCAGCGGCTGAATTATCAGGGCGAAGGTAACGAACCGGTTGAGCAGATGATGAAGGATTTCTTCCGCGTCACCCGCCGGGTGACCGAGCTGAACCAGATGCTGTTGCAGCTGTTCGACGAGGCCATTCTCGCCCTGACGGCGGACGAAAAGCCGCGCCCGATTGATGACGAATTCCAGCTGCGCGGCACGCTTATCGATCTGCGGGACGACACGCTGTTTATCCGCGAGCCGGAAGCGATTCTGCGGATGTTTTATACCATGGTGCGCAACAGCACCATCACCGGGATCTACTCCACCACCCTGCGCCATCTTCGCCACGCGCGCCGCCATCTGACACAGCCGCTGTGCTATATCCCGGAAGCGCGCTCGCTGTTCCTGAGCATGCTGCGCCACCCGGGCGCCGTCAGCCGCGGCCTGCTGCCGATGCACCGCCACAGCGTGCTGTGGGCCTATATGCCGCAGTGGTCGCACATCGTCGGGCAAATGCAGTTCGATCTGTTCCACGCCTATACGGTGGATGAACACACGATCCGCGTGATGCTCAAGCTGGAAAGCTTTGCGAAAGAAGAGACGCGATCCCGCCACCCGCTCTGCGTAGAGCTGTGGCCGCGGCTCACCCATCCGGAACTGATCCTGATTGCCGCCCTGTTCCACGACATCGCCAAAGGCCGCGGCGGTGACCACTCGGTGCTCGGCGCGCAGGACGTGCTGAAATTTGCCGAGCTGCATGGGCTTAACTCGCGCGAAACGCAGCTGGTCGCCTGGCTGGTGCGTCATCACCTGCTGATGTCGGTCACCGCGCAGCGTCGTGATATTCAGGATCCGGAGGTGATCAAGCAGTTCGCCGAAGAGGTCCAGACGGAAAACCGTCTGCGCTATCTGGTCTGCCTGACGGTGGCCGATATCTGCGCCACCAACGAAACCCTGTGGAACAGCTGGAAGCAGAGCCTGCTGCGCGAGCTGTACTTCGCCACCGAAAAACAGCTGCGTCGCGGGATGCAAAATACCCCGGACATGCGCGAGCGCGTGCGTCATCACCAGCTTCAGGCGCTGGCGCTGCTGCGGATGGATAACATTGATGAAGAGGCGCTGCATCAGATTTGGGCCCGCTGTCGCGCCAACTATTTTGTCCGCCACAGCCCAAACCAGCTTGCGTGGCACGCGCGGCATCTGCTCAAGCACGATCTCTCCCAGCCGATGATCCTGCTCAGCCCGCAGGCCACCCGCGGCGGAACGGAGATTTTCATCTGGAGCCCTGACCGACCTTATCTGTTTGCTGCGGTCTGCGCCGAGCTGGACAGGCGTAACCTGAGCGTTCACGACGCGCAGATTTTCACTACCCGCGACGGCATGGCGATGGACACCTTTATCGTGCTGGAGCCGGACGGCAGCCCGCTGTCGTCGGACAGGCATGAAGGGATCCGTTTTGGTCTGGAGCAGGCCATTACCCAGCGCAGCTGGCAGCCCCCGCAGCCGCGTCGCCAGCCGGCGAAATTGCGCCACTTTACCGTCGATACCGAGGTCAATTTCCTGCCGACCCACACCGACCGTAAATCGTTCCTCGAGCTGATCGCGCTCGACCAGCCGGGGCTGCTTGCCCGCGTCGGCCAGGTTTTTGCCGATCTGGGAATTTCGCTTCATGGGGCCCGAATTACAACCATTGGCGAGCGAGTAGAAGATTTATTTATAATCGCGACAGCGGACCGGCGTGCCCTTAATAATGACCTGCAGCTTGAAGTGCAACAACGGTTGACAGCAGCCCTCAATCCAAACGATAAAGGGTGATATGTTTTTTAGTGAAATGGAAAGAGTAAACAATGCAGCAGTTACAGAACGTTATTGAGTCCGCTTTTGAGCGTCGCGCCGAGATTACCCCGGCAAATGTGGATACCGTGACCCGTGAAGCGGTAAACCAGGTGATTTCCCTGCTGGATTCCGGCGCGCTGCGCGTGGCAGAAAAAATCGACGGTCAGTGGGTCACTCATCAATGGCTGAAGAAAGCCGTGCTGCTCTCTTTCCGCATCAACGATAACCAGGTTATTGATGGCGCAGAAAGCCGCTACTTCGATAAAGTGCCGATGAAGTTCGCTGACTACGACGAAGCGCGTTTCCAGAAAGAAGGCTTCCGCGTGGTGCCGCCTGCGGCAGTTCGCCAGGGCGCATTCATCGCCCGCAACACCGTGCTGATGCCATCCTATGTGAACATCGGCGCTTACGTTGATGAAGGCACCATGGTTGATACATGGGCCACCGTGGGTTCCTGCGCGCAGATCGGTAAAAACGTTCACCTGTCCGGCGGCGTGGGCATCGGTGGCGTACTGGAGCCCCTGCAGGCTAACCCAACCATTATCGAAGACAACTGCTTCATCGGCGCGCGCTCCGAAGTGGTTGAAGGCGTGATCGTTGAAGAAGGTTCCGTGATCTCCATGGGCGTTTACATCGGTCAGAGCACCCGTATTTACGACCGTGAAACCGGCGAAGTTCACTACGGTCGCGTTCCGGCCGGCTCCGTGGTGGTTTCCGGCAACCTGCCGTCAAAAGATGGCAAATACAGCCTCTACTGTGCGGTTATCGTGAAGAAAGTGGATGCGAAAACGCGCGGTAAAGTGGGCATCAACGAATTGCTGCGCACCATCGATTAATCGGGTATAACAAAAAGCGGGGGCAACCCCGCTTTTTTTATATCTGAGGGTGGCGAAAATAGATTTTTTCGTTAATTATTCAAAGGTTATGTTGAGATCAAGGGTACCGCTATGTACGATAATCTGAAAAGTCTGGGCATTACCAATCCTGATGAAATTGATCGTTACAGCCTCCGTCAGGAAGCCAATAACGATATTTTGAAAATCTATTTTCACAAGGACAAAGGAGAGTTTTTCGCCAAAAGCGTGAAGTTTAAATACCCGCGCCAGCGTAAGACCGTTGTTGCTGACGGCGTAGGTCAGGGATACAAAGAAGTACAGGAAATCAGCCCTAACCTGCGCTATGTGATCGATGAACTCGATCAGATCTGCCAGCGCGACCGCACCGAAGTCGATCTCAAGCGTAAGATCCTTGACGATCTGCGTCACCTTGAAAGCGTTGTGACCAACAAGATCAGCGAAATTGAAGCGGATCTTGAGAAATTAACCCGCAACAAATGAGTTGGGTGCAGCCTGATGCCCTCACCCCAGCCCTCTCCCACAGGGCTGGGGAATCCCCAGTAATTTTTTTAACTGAAGCGACGTATCTAGCATCAGGATTATGAATGCCTTACAGCAATGACCTGGTCCGGCTGTAAATCGCCGAAGCGTTTCCTGCAGGCCGGGGCGAGGCGCATGGATGCGCCGAGAGGGCGGCCTTTACAGGGACGTTACCTCCGCCCGTCCCCGATAAGCCGGAAGGAATAAGCTGAGGGCACCGCGAAGCGGCGATTTACCGCCGGGAGCCCGGGTCGCCAGGGTGGTGGCGATTGAGCCACCCTGGCACGTTCACCGGTCATGTCGTTACAGAGTAGCAAGGAACATAAAGTGAACGGAATGACATCCACAGCCGTATGTTCCCCCTCACCCCAGCCCTCTCCCTCAAGGGAGAGGGGGTCGTCCGTGCAGGCAATATTTTGTGGGGATCCCTCAGCCCACAGGTAGAGGGTGAAAACCATGATGTAGGCCGAAGCCGCCACCCGGCAAAATAACCTCACCGCTGCTCGTCCAGCTGCAGCGCCACGTACAGCAGCAGCCTGTCGTCAAAATTCCCCAGGTCCAGCCCCGTCAGCTCCGAAATTCGGTTTAACCGATACTCCAGGGTATTGCGGTGGATAAACAGCGCTTTTGACGTCGCCAGCGGCTGCACGTTATGGCTGAACCACGCCTGCAGCGTCCGGCGCAGCAGGCCGTTGTTGTCCATGGCTTTCAGACGCGCTAAGGGCCGCGCCAGCTCGTTGGCCTGCCAGCCCCCGCGCAGGCTGTCGAGCAGCACCGGCAGCATCAGATCCTGATAGAAGTAGCTCCGACTCTCCGGCATCCGCTGCTTGCCCACCATCATGGTGGTGCGCGCGGTACGCCAGGAGCGGGCGATACTGCCCGGCCCGGTAAAGTAGTTGCCCAGCGCAACGCGAAAACGCAGCTGGCCATTCTCCTTCATGCGGGAGATGAGCAGCTCCACGCGACGACGATGATCGTCGGCATCCCAGCGGCCAAACGCATTGAGCGCCGGTTTGAGCACCACCATTTCCGTCAGAGAAACGATCGCCACCAGGTTATCGCGCTCCGGCGTCGCCAGCGCATTTTGCAGCTGCTGCAGCTCGGCCATCGCGCTGTCCACGCCAAGCTGACCGCTATCGACCTCAATGACCGCCACCACGCGCGGCTGGTTCAGATCGATCCCCAGACGCTGCGCCCATTCGCTGAGTGCAGGCGTATGCTCTTCCGCCTGAATAAGGTTCATCACCAGCTCTTCACGCAGGCGGCTATCCTGAGCCAGCAGGTGCATCAGGCGCGACTGCTCCAGCATCATCTCTGCCGTCATGCAGACCAGCTCGCCGTATTTTCGCAGAGACTCCGGCTCGCCGGTCAGGCCGATGACCCCGACAATCTCGCCTTCAAGGCGCAGCGGGAGGTTGATGCCCTGGCGGACGCCGTGCAGGTGTTTCGCTACCGCATCGTCGATATCCACGACCCGCCCCTGAGAAAGCACCAGCAGCGCACCTTCGTGCAATTCACCAATACGCTCGCGATCGCCGCTGCCAATAATGCGCCCGCGGGCATCCATTACGTTGATATTGGTATCAATGATGCGCATGGTGCGCGCCACGATATCCTGTGCCATTTTGGTATCAAGATGCCAGCCAGCCATGCAACCCTCCTGTGAGCAGAGCTCAAGCATAGGGAAGTTCAGTATCGGCTGCATTGTGCGAATGCACAAAGAGAGGGAAAGATGTATGGAGTTGTGCCAGGCGTCACAGAAACGAGAAAGCCCCTGCGCGCAGGGGCTTAAGAGGATTACTGCATCAGCAGGTAGATAGAGGTATCACCACGCTGGATATTCAGCGCCAGCACGGACGGCTTGCTGTCGAGAATTTTGCGCAGTTCAGCGATGTTTTTCACCGGCTGCTGGTTAGCCCCCATGATCACATCGCCTTTTTTCAGGCCGATACGGGCTGCCGGTGAGTTCGCTTTCACGTTGTTCACCACCACGCCTTTATCTGCGCCTTTGTTGCTCATCTCAGCCCCTTCAATACCGCTGAAGATGGTGCTGGAATCCACCTGATTCTGGCTGCTCTGCTGCAGCTCCAGGCTCACGTTAACCGGCTTACCGTCGCGCAGCAGGCCAAGGGTCACTTTGCTGCCAATCGGCATTGAGCCCACTTCGGCGCGCAGGGCGGCAAAGCTGCTGATCGGCTTACCGTTCAGGGAGGTGATCACGTCGCCTGCTTTAATGCCCGCTTTTGCCGCAGAGGAGTTCGGCATCACCTGGCTGACGAATGCCCCTCGCTGGGCGTCAACTTTCATCGCCTTCGCCAGCTCGGAGTTCAGTTCCGTACCGAGGATACCGAGCTCGCCGCGTTTCACCTGGCCGTACTGCACCATCTGCGCGGTCAGGTTTTTCACCATGTTGCTCGGGATAGCAAAGCCGATACCGATGTTTCCACCGTCCGGTGCCAGGATCGCGGTGTTGATACCGATCAGCTCGCCGTTCAGGTTCACCAGCGCACCGCCGGAGTTACCGCGGTTGATCGCCGCATCCGTCTGGATAAAGTTCTCGTAGTTCTCTGCGTTCAGGCCGCTACGGCCCAGCGCAGAGACGATGCCCGAAGTCACGGTTTCACCCAGACCGAACGGGTTACCGATCGCCACGGTGTAGTCCCCGACGCGCAGCGCGTCGGAGTCGGCAAGCTTAATCGCCGTCAGGTTTTTTGGATCCTGAATCTGAATCAGCGCGATGTCGGAGCGCGGATCTTTACCCACCACCTTGGCGTCGAACTTGCGGCCATCGCTCAGCTGAACCTTAATGGTGCTGGCGTTATCAACAACGTGGTTATTGGTGACGACGTAGCCTTTAGCGGCATCAATAATCACCCCTGAACCAAGCGCCATGAATTTCTGCTGCTGGCCGCCGCCGCTCTGGCCGTCATCCCCGGCACCGCCGCCCTGACAGAACGGCGAGCTCTGGAATGGCGAACCGTCCTGACAGAACGGTGAGTTGTCACCGAAGAACTGCTGGAAGTTACGCGGCATACGCGGCGTATTGACGGTCGTGCTACCCTCAACGTTAATACTCACCACCGATGGCATCACTTTTTCGAGCATCGGTGCCAGGCTTGGCATCTGCTGCGCGGTTGCTGCCGACGACGCGGTCTCGGCTGCAGTAGCAGTCAGAGGAGACAGCGCTAAACCTAAACTCAGAGCCAGTGCACTCATTGCTAATGTGGTTTTTTTCATGTTTCTCAATCTCGATTTACAGGTAACGCAAAATTGCTGTGTAACTCAGATTCGTTTTATACCGCTTAGTTCCGGCGATAAGTTTATGGAAAAGGTAAAAATTTATTGGCCGTCTTTACAAAACTCCGACGTTATTCCACCGCCATGAGCTTGCGGTATTCATCCCAGGCATACAAATCGGTCATGCCGCTGATATAGTCCTGGATAAGACGGCAGCGATAATAATATTCCATCACCGGCCATTGGGTAGAATGGCGATCCAGTTTGCCAATCGCTTCGACATACGCCAGACGATGCCGGGTAGAGAGTTTCTGATAAAGCCGCGATTCAATCGGGATCCGGCGCACGCGCTCGTGTTCCACCAGCTCGCTGAATTCGTCGGCCGACAGCTGGAGCAGCGGGGAATAAATTTCCAGTAAGCCACTGATGACCCGATAGCCCTGCAGTTCTAATTGCTCGACATCCGGATGGCTGAATACATGCCGCATCGCCACATGTTTATAAAGCTCAAGGAGTTGGCTGAAGCTGCTGTCGTCTTCCAGCAGCGCGTGGTTGAATTCCCCGCTGAAGATGAGCGGCAAATTATCAATAAAGCGCGACGCCGCATACGGCACCAGCTTATTTAATGTATTAACCCTCAAATACATAAAGAACTGGTCTTCCGTACTGCGGCTTAACGTATTCGATCGCGATTTTTCCCAGGCATTTTCGACCACCTGGGCAAACAGCGAGCCTTTTTCATGAGTGCCCCAGGCCGCATAAAGATGCTGATAAAGCTCTTCAACGCTGAAAATTCTTTTCTCAACGGCATCTTCCAGGTCAGCCACGCAATAGGAAATATCATCCGCGGCTTCCATAATCCAGGTCAATGGAAAGCGGCCGTTTGGGGTCAGTGAAAGTTCTTTACGTAGCCTTTCTATATAGGCTTCTTCAGAAAGATAATAGCCCGGCTTTTTCATTAAATAGCTGTGGGACGCGGGCGTCTCACCCATCCACCACGCGGGACGCGTATATTTCAGAATGCAGCCAACCTGTGCCCAGGTCAGGTTCATGCGCATCAGGGAATGAACCAGCCGGATCCCCTGGGCATTGCCCTCGAAGTGACACAAGTCCTGCCGCACTTTGCGGCGCAGATCGTTAAGCCCGTCTTCACCTTCACGCAGGCGTAAATCCCGAACGGTGCAGCGGTCATCGCTCAGCGGCTGGCTCAACGCATCCGAAGGATGAAGCCGCTGCTTAAACCAGTCATTGATAGCCGCCTCGCCAAAGTGGCCGAAAGGCGGGTTACCGATGTCATGCATCAGGCAGGCCATCTCAACGATGCTCTCGAAGGGCCCCGTCAGTTCGTCCAGCCCATAGGTTTCCAGTAAACGCTGCTCTTTAAGACGGCTCAAAATCTCTTTTGCAATGTAGCGCCCAACCTGCTGCACTTCCATTGAGTGGGTTAAGCGCGTGCGCACCGCGGCGTTACGCTCCAGCGGGAAAACCTGGGTCTTTTGCTGCAGACGGCGAATGGCGGGCGAGTTAATGATTCTCCCGCGATCGCTTTCGAAGATACGCAGGATCTCATGTTCGCTCTTGTCGCCCTGCGGCGAACGGAAACGTCGGTGCCAGTTAATTTTGGTACGAAAATCGATTGGTGACATGTGCTCCCCCGCGTGAGAATGCGTTTCCCCTTAACCGCATGATAGACTATGCATCTTAACAAGGCACATCGCGAGTAAATCTATGAAAATCGGCATTATTGGTGCAATGGAAGAAGAAGTTACGCTGCTGCGTGACAAAATTGAGAACCGTCAGACCCTCTCTCTGGGGGGTTGTGAAATCTACACCGGCCAGCTGAACGGTGTTGAGGTGGCTCTGCTGAAATCAGGCATCGGTAAAGTGGCTGCTGCGCTGGGGGCAACCCTGCTGCTTGAGCGCTGCAAGCCGGACGTGATCGTGAACACCGGCTCTGCGGGCGGCCTGGCGCCGACGCTGAAAGTGGGTGATATCGTGGTTTCCGACGAAGCGCGTTACCACGATGCCGACGTTACCGCATTTGGTTACGAATACGGTCAGCTTCCGGGCTGCCCGGCAGGGTTTAAAGCTGACGACAAGCTGATTGCGGCGGCAGAGACCTGCATTGCAGAACTCAACCTCAACGCGGTACGCGGCCTGATTGTCAGCGGTGATGCCTTCATCAACGGCTCCGTTGGGCTGGCAAAAATCCGCCATAACTTCCCTCAGGCGGTGGCCGTTGAGATGGAAGCGACCGCGATTGCGCACGTTTGCCATAACTTTAACGTACCGTTCGTGGTGGTTCGCGCCATATCTGACGTGGCAGACCAGCAGTCCCACATCAGCTTCGACGAGTTCCTGACCGTTGCGGCAAAACAGTCCACCGTGATGGTGGAACGCCTGGTGCAGAACCTGGCACGTGGCTAAACATACCGTCAGGGCGCTGGTCGCCCTGCTTCTTCTCGCCCCGCTGTGGCTCTATGCCGCACCGCGCGTGATTACGCTCTCCCCTGCAAATACGGAACTGGCCTTTGCCGCCGGGATCGCGCCGGTTGGCGTAAGCAGCTTTTCGGATTACCCACCGCAGGCCGCGGGTATTGAGCAAGTGGCAACCTGGCAGGGGATGAACGTTGAGCGCATCGTGGCGCTCAAGCCGGATCTTGTGCTGGCCTGGCGGGGCGGCAACGCCGAGCGGCAGGTTAACCAGCTTGCCTCGCTTGGCATTAAGGTCATGTGGATTGATGCCGTCAGCATTGAGCAGGTCGCTCAGGCACTGCGCGCCCTCGCCCCTTATAGCCCTACCCCTGAAAAAGCCGAGCGCGCGGCGAACCAGATGCTCAATGACTATGCCGCGCTGAAATCCCGATATGATACCTCCGTGAAAAAACGCATCTTCCTGCAGTTTGGCAGCCAGCCGCTGTTCACCACCGGAAAAGGGTCGATTCAGAATCAGGTGCTGGAAGTCTGCGGAGGGGAAAACATTTTTGCAGCCAGCCGGGTGCCGTGGCCTCAGGTAAGCCGTGAGCAGGTTCTGGCGCGCCAGCCACAGGCCATCGTCGTGGTCGGAAATGCGAGCGAAATTCCCAAAATAGAACAATTCTGGCAAAAGCAGCTAAAAATACCGGTAATACCCCTCAACAGTGACTGGTTTGAACGCGCCAGCCCGCGTATTATCCTCGCCGCAAAACAGCTCTGTGCCGCGCTGGCAGAGAGTCACTAACAGAAGACCTTTTTCGAGGATTTAACGATGCTCGTTTATTGGCTGGATATTCTTGGCACAGCCGTTTTTGCTATCTCCGGCGTACTGCTCGCAGGGAAACTCCGCATGGATCCGTTTGGCGTGCTGGTGCTGGGCGTGGTGACCGCCGTCGGCGGGGGGACGATCCGCGACATGGCACTGGCGAATGGCCCGGTGTTTTGGGTGAAAGATCCCACCGATCTGGTGGTCGCGATGGTCACCTGCCTGTTAACCATCGTGCTGGTTCGCCAGCCGCGCCGCTTACCCAAATGGATCTTGCCGGTGCTTGATGCCGTCGGTCTGGCCGTCTTCGTCGGTATTGGCGTCAATAAGGCGTTTAATGCGGGCACCGGTCCAATGGTGGCAATCTGCATGGGCGTATTAACCGGCGTGGGCGGCGGGATCATTCGCGACATTCTGGCGCGCGAAGTGCCGATGATCCTGCGTACTGAAATTTACGCAACGGCCTGCATTGTGGGTGGGATTGTTCACGCGACCGCCTATTACACCTTTGCAATCCCGCTGGAAAATGCCGCGATGCTGGGGATGGTCGTAACGCTGGTGATTCGTCTGGCGGCGATACGCTGGCACCTGAAGCTGCCGACGTTTACCCTGGATGAAAATTCAAGATAGGCGTCGTTTATAAGCCCGGTGGCGCTTCGCTTACCGGGCCTACAATCCGCATTCAGGCTTAAATGCTGAACGAAGAACCACACCCGCAGGTGCTTGTCGCGTTCGGGTTCGTCACCACAAAGCGCGACCCTTCCAGACCCTCGGTGTAATCCACCGAACCACCCACCAGATACTGCAAGCTCATTGGGTCAACCACCAGCGCGACGCCCTGTTTCTCGATAGTCATATCGCCATCGTTAACCTGATCGTCAAAGGTAAAACCATACTGGAAGCCGCTGCAGCCGCCACCGGTAATATAAACACGCAGTTTCAGATCCGGATTGTCTTCGTCGGCAATCAGGTTTTTCACTTTGTTGGCTGCTGCTTCGGTAAACTCCAGCGGCACAGCTACATCATCACTCATCATATGCTCCCATGAATACTGCTACTGCCATTGGGCAAAATTCACCCAATTCTTTGTGTCATTATCTAATACCCTGGTAATTCATTCAAGTATTCTGCGTGGCGGCCCGCTCAGCCTCTTGTTTTGCCAGGGTACGCGCGAGGATGGTGGAGTATAGCGGTTTTCCACCCAGGAACTGGGCTAATAGTGTCGCGCCGAGACAGGTAATGATCATTGGCAAAATGAGCTGGTAATTGTCCGTCATCTCCAGGACCAGCACGATCCCGGTCAACGGCGCACGCAGGGAAGCGGCCAGCAGCGCCCCCATTCCGGCCACCGCAAAGGTCCCGGCGTCAAGATGATAGGCGGGAAAACCCGCTTCAGCCGCCATACCAAACGCGGTGCCCAGCAGCGTACCCAGCGCCAGCATCGGGGCGAATATCCCGCCGGGCGCGCCGGAGGAAAAGCAGAGCACCGTCGTTATGACGCGGGAGATAAACATAAACAGCAGCAGACCCACGCTGAAATTCCCCGCCGCCGCAATGGGGATCAGCCCGAACCCGCCGCCCGCGGCGTTCGGCTCGATAAAGCCGAGCACGCCGCACATTCCGCCCAGCAGGCCGCCCATCAGCACCCATTTCGTGGTGTTCCCGCCGTGAATGCGCTGGAACATCTCCTGAGCACGCAGGATAAAGGTGTTAAATAGCGGCCCCACTATGCCAAAAATCATGCCGAGGATCAGGTAAAGCCACAGGGTGTTGACCGGAGCGTTGGTCAGCTTGCCCACCTCAATCACCGCCCCTTCGCCGTTAAAAATGCGAAAAACGATGCTCGACATAATAACGCCGGTAAACACCGCTTTAATCGAGATCAGGTTGTAGCGAAACTGCGCGCGCATCTCTTCAATGATGAACAATATGCCCGCCAGCGGCGCGTTAAACGCCGCTGAAAGCCCCGCCGCGGCACCGGTGGCCAGCAGCGTATGGCGCGCTTCGGCGCTGCGCATGCGAAACAGATCGCCCACCATACGGCCGACGTTGCCCCCCAGCTGTACCGTTGGTCCTTCCCTGCCCAGCACCATTCCCGCGCCCAGCGTCCCCATGCCGCCGATAAATTTTACCGGAATGACCCGCCACCAGCGCACCGGCCGCAGCTCCTCCAGCGCACCTTCAATTTCCGGGATGCCCGATCCGCCCGCTTCCGGCGCGAATTTACGCACCAGAAAATACCCTACCATGGCAAACAGCGCCGACAGGCCGAATGCCAAAACCCAGACCAGCCATTCGCTGTCGGCAAAAATGGCCACGGCGCCCACTCGCCAGTTGAGTACGGCATTGACCGCTTTTTCAAACGCCACGCCCACCAGGCCCGCGAGCGTTCCCACCACGGCAGCGGCAAGCAGGATCGCCAGCGGCGTTTTATCGCGATTGAGCAGCCGCCGAATGCTGATTCGGTGCTGGGCGCGCGTAAACTGTTGTTCTTCAAATGAAGGAGAGTTTTCTTTCATTACCTGTTCTTTTTCGTCATACAAATAACCCGCGGGATTTTACCAGACACACCTCCTGTAGATCACTTAGAATAGCCCCCTAAACTTATTTCTACGAATCAGGAACGACGCCATGAGCAAGTCAGAAAACCTCTACAGCGCAGCCCGCGAGCTAATTCCGGGTGGCGTAAACTCACCCGTGCGCGCCTTTACCGGCGTGGGCGGCACGCCGCTGTTTATTGAACGCGCTGACGGCGCATATCTGTATGATGTCGATGGCAAAGCCTACGTTGATTATGTCGGTTCCTGGGGGCCGATGGTGCTGGGGCATAACCATCCTGCCATTCGTAACGCGGTGATTGAAGCCGCCCAGCGCGGCCTGAGCTTCGGTGCGCCAACCGAGATGGAAGTGAAGATGGCGGAGCTGGTGACTGAACTGGTGCCGACCATGGATATGGTGCGTATGGTGAACTCCGGTACCGAAGCGACCATGAGCGCGATTCGCCTGGCGCGCGGTTTTACCGGTCGCGATAAAATCATTAAATTCGAAGGCTGCTACCACGGCCACGCGGACTGTCTGCTGGTAAAAGCCGGTTCCGGCGCGCTGACCCTCGGCCAGCCAAACTCCCCGGGCGTACCGGCAGATTTCGCGAAGCATACCCTGACCTGCACCTACAACGATCTGAGCACCGTTCGCGCGGCGTTCGAGCAGTATCCGCAGGAGATCGCCTGCATTATCGTTGAGCCGGTTGCGGGCAACATGAACTGCATCCCACCGCAGCCTGACTTCCTGCCGGGCCTGCGCGCCCTGTGCGATGAGTTCGGCGCGCTGCTGATCATCGATGAAGTCATGACCGGCTTCCGCGTGGCGCTGGCGGGTGCCCAGTCTTATTATGACGTCGAGCCGGACCTGACCTGCCTCGGTAAAATCATCGGTGGCGGTATGCCGGTCGGCGCATTTGGTGGCCGTAAGGACGTGATGGAAGCCCTGGCGCCTACCGGCCCGGTTTACCAGGCGGGCACGCTCTCCGGTAACCCTATCGCAATGGCGGCGGGTTTTGCCTGCCTGACCGAGGTGGCGCAGCCGGGCATTCACGAAACCCTGACCGACCGAACCACGCAGCTGGCAAACGGTCTGCTGGAAGCCGCAGAAGAGGCAGGCATTCCGCTGGTGGTCAACCACGTGGGCGGCATGTTCGGGATCTTCTTCACCGATGCGAAAACCGTGACCTGCTATCAGGACGTGGTGAAGTGCGACGTTGAACGCTTCAAGCGTTTCTTCCACCTGATGCTGGAAGAAGGCGTGTACCTCGCGCCGTCAGCGTTCGAAGCGGGCTTTATGTCCGTGGCGCACAGCGAAGAGGATATCAACAACACCATCGACGCGGCGCGTAAGGTGTTTGCGAAGCTTTAAGGTCCGTGCGGGGTGATACCCTCACCCCAACCCTCTCCCACAGGGAGCAAACCCTAAAACGGCAATCTAAGGATTGCCGTTTACTTTTATTACCGGCTCTGCTTTCTCAACAGATAAATAAAATACGGCGCGCCGATAAAGGTCGACAGCAGCCCCGCCGGGATCTGGTACGGGAACAGCACCATTCTTCCGCACCAGTCCGCCAGCACCAGCATTACCCCGCCCGTCAGGGCCGACATCACGATATGCGGCATCGTCCGGCGGAATCCCATCATTCTGGCAATGTGCGGTGCCATTAATCCGACGAAACTCAGCGGGCCAATGGTCATGGTTGCCGTCGCCGTCAGGCACGCAGCGAGCAGCAGCAGCGCGACGCGGGCTGGCGTCAGCGCCATTCCCACCGCGCGCGCGGTTTCCCCGCCGAGCGGCAGAATGGTCATCCAGCGGCGGCACAGCGGCACCATCGCCAGCAGCACGAGCATCACGCTTCCGGACCAGAGCACCTGGCTGCCGGTGGCGTTGTACGTCGAGCCGGAAATCCAGGTCAGGATCTTCGCCATACGCGGATCGCCGCTGGCCTGCAGCATCATCAGCAGCATGGTAAAGGCGGTGCTGAGCGCCATCCCAGCCAGCAGCATGCGGTGTGGCGAAAACCCGCCGCGACCGGAGGCTATCAGGATAATCATCAGCGTGACTGCCGCACCGATACTCCCGGCAGGCATCAGCCAGCCAAACGCGTTACCCGGCACGAAGAACAGCATTAGCACCACGCCAAAGGCGGCGCCGGAGCTGATCCCCAGCACTTCAGGGCTCGCCATCGGGTTGCCGGTCAGACGCTGAATAATACAGCCCGCCACCGCCAGCATCACCCCCGCGATCAGCGCAGCGAAGATGCGCGGCCAGCGCCACTGCAGCAGTTCATTGAGTAAATCTCCCGTGGCCCAGTGCCAGCCGGTTGCATCGCGCCCGAAAGCGAGCGCCGCAAAGGAAGCCAGCAACAGCACGGCCAGGCCCGCAAGGCTAAACCACAGCACGGACTGGCGCTCGGCGTAAACCTTATCGCCCGCATCCATCGCGGGCGCGCTGATGCTGCGCAGACGCGGCAGCAGCCACAGCAGCAGCGGCGCACCGATTAGCGCCGTCACCGAGCCCGTAGAAACTTCCATCCAGACGCGGGCCAGCCAGAGAATAATTTGATCGGAAAGCCAGAGGATCAGCGCCCCGATCAGCGGAGCCAGCATCAGACGCGCCAGAAGGCGACGCGCCCCGAGCATTTTCGCCAGCAGCGGCGCAAACAGCCCGATAAAGCCGATAATCCCCACCGCATTCACCAGCAGCGCGCTGAGCACAATCGCCAGCGCCAGCGCCGCCAGACGCGCCAGTGATAACGCCAGGCCCAGGTTACGCGCCACGCCATCATCCAGCCCCATCAGCGTTAACGGACGCAGCAGCAGCAGCGTCAGCAGCGCGCCACCAACCAGCTGCGGCCACAGGCGCTCAACAACGCTCCAGTCGGTCTGGGTAAGGGTGCCGGTACTCCACAAGAACATGCTTTGCAGCTGGTCGTGATGGAACAGCACCAGCAGCTGATTTATCGCCCCGCAATAGAGGCTGACCACCAGCCCGGCCAGGATCAGCGTAACCGGCGAAAGGCGTTTCCCCCAGGCCACGCCAAAGACCAGTGCCCCCACGACACACGCCCCCGCGAGGGCCGCAAACTGCGAGGTTAACGCGCCGGGCAATGCCCACAGCGTCGTGACGGTGATCCCAAGCTGCGCCCCGGTCGCGACGCCGAGCGTGGTCGGCTCCGCCAGCGGGTTGCGTAAAACCTGCTGGAACAGCACGCCCACCAGCCCTAAACCGGCCCCGACCAAAAGGGAGATCGCCAGACGCGGCAGCAGGCTGTAGTGGAACAGCATCTGCTGAATATTGTCGATATCCGGCGAGGCCAGCGCGACGCCCCACTGCGCGCGCGGTAACGCCGTCGAGAGATTGAACCCGGTGAGCACCAGCGCGGCCAGCAAAAGCGCGGACAGCAGCAGCAGCGGGAAACGGGCAATACGCTGACTCATGATTTGCCTCCCAGCGCGTTATCCAGCACGCGGGCAAAATGCATGGCCGACAGCGTCGCGCCGTAAAACCACACTGCGGGCGCGCGCTGGAAGCGCCCCTCGCGCACGAACGGCATCGCCTGCCAGAGCGGCGTCGCCATCAGGGCCTGCATGTCGCGTTCGTTGCCGTGGTCGAAGCACAGCACGTCCACATCGCGAAACGCCGCCAGACGATCGATCCCCACGGCGGTACTGCCCCAGAAGGTCATCTCCCCTTCCCAGGCGTTGCGAATGCCGAAGCTGTCCAGCACCTCCTGGAACAGGCAGTTTTTACCGAAGACCAGCACATGGCGGGCATCCAGCAGCGTTACCATCAGCAGCGGGCGATCGCCCCGGTGCGCGAAGCGCGGCTTAAGCGAGTCAATCAAAGCGTCAAATTCGTCGAGATGCTTTCTGGCCTCCCCCTCGCGGTTGAGGAAATGCGCCATCTCGTTTATGGATTTTTTCGCCACGGTCAGCGGTTTTTTACCGTCGCTAAAGGAAAAACCGCGCCCCGGCGCAATGCGCGCCATGATCTCTTCTGACGGGCCATAGCCCGCAGACCAGAACAGGAACGAGGGTTTCATCTGGGTAAGCAGCTCAAGGTTTGGCTCCGTACGCAGGCCGATGTCGATCACCGAGTCCGGCAGCTTCGGCTCGTTCACCCAGAGGTTATAGTTGGGAATATCCGCCACGCCGTAGGGCGTCACGCCGAGCGCCATCATCAGCTCGACCGGCAGCCACTCCAGGGCCACGATGCGGTGTGGATCGACGGCGGCACGCGCCGTATTCATTTTTAACAGCAGCGGTGAGAGGGCCATCGCCGTCAGCAGGCGACGGCGGCTAATGCGCATGTTGTCCAGCATCAGTAGACGAAGCTCACCGGTGCAGCCCCGGCAGGGTGAGGCAGAATACCCATCGGAATACCGTAAATATGTTCCAGCGTATCGCTGCGCATCAGCTCTGACGGCGTGCCCTGGGCAATCATTTCGCCGCCGCGCAGCGCCACAAGATAATCGCAGTAGCGCGCCGCCATGTTGATATCGTGCAGGACCGCAATAACCGTCAGGCCGCGCTGCTGGCTTAAGCGATGTACCAGCGCCAGCACGTCGACCTGATGGGCAATATCCAGCGCAGAGGTGGGTTCATCCAGCAGCAGGCAGCGACTGTCCTGCGCCACCAGCATCGCAATCCACGCCCGCTGACGCTCGCCGCCGGACAGGCTATCCACCAGACGGTGCGCCAGCGGCTTTAGCCCCACCAGCGCAATCGCCTCTTCCACTTTCTCCCGGTCGGCCACGCCAAAGCGTCCCAGCGCCCCGTGCCACGGATAGCGCCCAATCGCCACCAGCTCGCGTACCGTCATCCCTTCCGCCTGCGGCAGCTGCTGCGGCAGATAGGCCACTTTGCGCGCAAAGGCCTTGCTGCTCCAGCTCTCCAGCGGCTGGTCATCCAGCAGGATATCCCCTTCAGACGGCGGCTGATGGCGCCCCAGCATCTTGAGCAGCGTGGATTTACCGGAGCCGTTGTGGCCAATCAGGCCCGTCACTTTACCGGCCGGGAACGTCAGAGAGAGCGGATGCAGCAGCGTGCGTCCGGGTACGCGAAAGGAGAGATGATTGAGCGTGAAGGTGGTGTCGGATTGCGTTTGATTATCCTGCATATCAGCCAACTTAAATAAAAAGGGCACGGCGAACCGTGCCCAAAGAGCGGTTAGAAGCGGAAGGTCGCAGTGGCGACAACCTGACGTTCAGCACCCCAGAAGCAGCCGTAGGTGTTGAAGCAGCTGGCAACGTACTCGCGATCGAACAGGTTGTTCACGTGCAGCGCCACGTTCGAGCCAGCCATGCCCACGCGCGCCAGATCGTATCTGACCAGCGCATCAACCACGGTGTAGCTGCCTACCGTGAAGGTGTTCGCCGGATCGCCTTTGCTGGAGCCGGTGTAGCGAACGCCGGTACCCAGCGTCAGGCCGGACAGTGGGCCATCAAACATCGTGTAATCACCCCACACGGATGCCATGTGTTTCGGCACCTGGGCAGGCGTATTGCCTTTGTAGTTCGTATCGGTGGTGTATTCCGCATCGGTATAGGTATAGGAACCGACGACGTTCACGCTCGCCGACAGCGCCGCTTTCGCTTCCAGCTCAACGCCACGCGCGCGGATTTCACCGCCTTCAACGGAGAAGAAGGATCCCGCAGGGTCCGCCATCAGGTTATTGGTTTTGGTCAGCTGGTATACCGCACCGGTGACAACAATCGGACGGTCGTTCGGCACGTATTTCACGCCCGCTTCGTACTGCTTGCCTTTAGACGGTGCAAAGACGTTGCCGTTCGCTCCGGTCTGAGAAGCCGGTTCAAACGACTCACTGTAGCTGAAGTAAGGGGTGACACCGTTATCAAACAGGTAGTTAACGCCGCCACGCCAGGTAAACTGAGTGTCATCACGCGCGGAGGTGGTATTCAACACGCGGTTGTAAGACTCCTGATTGGCCCAGTCATAACGACCGCCCAGCGTCACCAGGACTTTATCCCACTCGATCTGATCCTGGGCATAAATACCGGTCTGCTTTTGCTTGTTCAGCACCTGATAGGCGCCTGACGGTCCAGGATGAGAACCGAAATCGAAGTCGCTACGATCGAGGTTGTAGATATCAGAGGGAGGAACGGAGCCGGCATAGCCAAACCACGAATCAATGTCATTGCGCATGCGCATGAAATCAACGCCCGTCAGCAGAGTATGATCGACAGAACCCGTCGCGAACTTGCTCTGCAGCTGCGTATCAACAGTGAAGTTTTCCAGCTTCTCGTTATCAATTACATACTGACGAGTCAGCGTGTGTCCCCACTGCGACTGAGGAACGCTCGCGCAAGGGCTGGATGCCGGATTGCTCGAGTAAAGCGGATCGGAACACATGCCGTAGCCGTAAACGCTGTTTTGCGAGGTTTTATTCTGCGCATAGCGCAGGTTCTGGCGCACGGTAAAGGTATCGTTGAATTCGTGGTCGAAGCTATATCCCACCATTTTCTGGTTACGGGAATAGGTGTTGTTCTTCGCGCCTTCGTTGAAGTTTGTCGGCAGACGATCGCCGTTTGGCAGCGGATCGACCGTCCCCTCTTTTGGCAGCCAGCCGTAGTAGCCCGTTTCAGGCTCGTTCTGGAAGTAAGAGAGGAACGTGAAGGTCGTTTTGTCGTCCGGACGCCAGGAGAACGATGGCGCGATAGCATAACGCTGCTCGCCTTTCCCCTCCTGCTGCGAGTTATTCGAACGCGCAACGCCCGTCAGACGGTATGAGTAAACGCCGTCATCGTCAATTGCATCGCTGAAGTCAAAGCCGGTCTGGAACAGGCTGTCGGTGCCCATCTTGAACTGAATTTCTTTCAGCGGTTCGGTGGTTGGGCGCTTGCTTACCATATTCAGCAAACCGCCGGGGCTGCTTTTGCCGTACAGAACGGAAACCGGACCGCGCATGATTTCGGCGCGCTCCAGCATGTAGGGATCAATCACCGCGTCGTTATAGAAGTTGCCCTGCATCTTCATGCCGTCGAGGTAATTGTTCTGGCTCTGACCGTCGGCCGCAAAGCCGCGAATCACCAGATAGTCATAGGTATTCGACGCACCGCGCGTGCCGACCGCTACGCCCGGCGTATAGCTCAGGGCTTCTTTCACCGAGCGAGGCTGGTGCAGCGCCATCTCTTCGGCCGTGACGACAGAAATAGACTGCGGCACCTTCTGGATTGGCGTGTCTGTTTTCGTGCCGGTAGCAGACTGTCTTGCCGCAATCGTCGCAGCAGGTCCCCACGCACTTTCCTGTGCTGCTGGTGCGGCCGTTACCGTAATGGTTTCTTCTTTTTTCGGGGTTTCGGCAGCATGTGCATACGCCGACATGCCGGCAACCGCTGTGGCGACGACGATCGCGATTTTACGCCGCGACGTGTTAATGGGCTGAGCAGTATTGGAAAGCGCCATGTTGAATCTCTGATGTGAAAGTGAATGATAACGTAAACGAGAATTATTATTATGAGCGCAAGAATAATAGGCGAAACGCCGGTTGCATAGCAAGCAATAAGCGGCCCTACGAGAATTAAGGGATTAAGAAATAACCAGATGAAAACAGGGGGTTAATGATGTTAGCGAAAGGATCGCCAAAACCCGCCGCAGCGGGTGGGTAGCATTAGCGATAAAACAGCTCGAACGTGGCGACAGCTTCGACTTTTCCGGGTCTGATCGGCCCCATTTTGACATAGCGCGCCTTAAGGGGGATCTCCACGGGCGCGTTGTCCTCCGTGGTGGTTAACGCGGTATAGGTCTGGTCGAACTGCAGCACATTGTTATTGTTGTCGAGAAGTTGAATGCCTAATCCCTGGGCGGCGGCATCGCCGGAGGCAATGTCCAGAATATTGTCGTTAATCAGCCCCGTCGATCGCGAGCTGACAAACTGATAATCCACCTTCGTCCCCGCCCTGCAGTCGTTTATTGCAATTTTAAAGCTGCTGTCAGTCAGTATGTCGGAGTAGTCTCCAACAAAATCCTGCGAGTTGACCGTTTTGAGCGGGACATAAATGTTACGGTCAACCAGGTTACAGGTGTTGGTTACGATATGAACGCTGGTGGGCGAAAAACGCATTTCGCCAATCACGGCCCCGCCTAGCGTATCCTGCGCGGTCAGGCGCGAGGTATCCACATCCCCTTCCTGAACTTTACCGATCACCACCAGCTGGGCGGCGGCGCGAAAGGTAACCGTATTATCAGAATAGCCATGAATGGAACCGTAATATTGCCAGGGACGCACTAAATCATCCTCAGTGTAGACGGGGAGCCGCTCGGTCGAGGCAGCCGCGCGGATACCAATACCCGGCAGGTTGGTTTTATAAACCCCGGGCAAAACGTCCTCGCGGGCGTCGGCGTCCGTCAGGGTTAAATAGCCGCGTCGGATCCTCTCGTCTGCGCCACCGCAGTGTATCGTGATGAGGTCGCTTTCGACGTTATTGTCATAGATGATGGTGCCGACAGGCGTATCGGGGTCGAGAATAATGGTCTGAGGAATTTGAAAGGTCACGACGCCGCCTTCCCCACCGCTGAAGGAACATTCGGCAAAAGCCGGATGGATCAACAAGGCGGATGCCAGCACGACGACTGAGATAAAGCTTCTAACCAGCATATTCACGCGCATTTACTCCTGCTTCAGCGGCAATTGACCGCGGTGTTAATAATTCCCTCGGCTTTGCCATCCGGCAAATCGATGTCCCCATGGCACTGTTCGTCGTGCGCCTCTCCCCACTGCGCGCTGAACGAGGTATGTCCCTTGAGCCCGGAGAGGTAGACTTCGCCCTCATCACCGACAATCGCGGTGGTGTTATCGAGCGCCACGATGGCGCCAAACGGCACCGGTTTCCCCTGGTGGCGCAGGGCGACCAGCGCGCGACGCCCAACGCGGGCGTCAAAGGTCGCCAGTATCGCCGCCCCTTTTGTCGGCACGAGACCTAACGTTGCCGCATCAATATCAATATCGCTGCGATCCTGCGTGTTGACCGTGAGGGTATTGTGTCGGTACGCCGTCAGCGACGGCACGATCGCATTGCCAAAGGCATCGGTATAAATGCCACGCCCGTTCTGAACGTTGACGTTATCTCCGTCGTCGATGTGGACAATCGCAAAGGCGTCCCGCACGGGCTGCCCCAGCGTAATGCCCTGTCCGTGGGCCACGATGGAACCCTGCGCGCTGTAGTTCCACTGCCGGTTATCCCCACCATAGCTGTACCCCATGCCAACCTCGCCGGACGAGCCGCGGTAGCGTCCTGATACGCTCGCACCATAGCCCGTATCCTTGTTGGCGTAGGTCTGCTGCAGGTTATAGCTCAGCTTGTTATCCTCAAGCGCGGTACCGCCGATCCCTACCTGGTGGGAGGCAAACCCATCGCCTGCGGTATTAACGCTGTAGTTAGCCCACGCGTTAGAGAGCCAGCGCGATAACGGGATGTTGACGTTCAGCGCCAGTTGCCGATCGGTATCGGCATCTGGCGTGCGGGTCAGGTTATAGCTTATCGACCAGGTAATATCCCGCCAGCTGGAGCTCAGCCCGGCGCTGACGCTGCGCTCATGACCGTCCATATCCCAGTAGTCCTGCTGATAGCCGTTAAGATACGCCGAGCCCCAGTCAGAAAGCTGCTGGGAAAGGTTTACCTGCATGCGGCTTCGGCGGTTGTTGGTTCTGCGATAGGTATAAATACCGTCATCAATCTCGCTGTCGCGCTGATCGATGGCCTCCTGGAAGGTATAAAACCCGGACGTGGAATAGCGGTAGCTGGCAAGCGTAACGGTGGTATCCGTATCGGGAATATCTTTCGAATATTGTGCTCGCCATGAAAGTCCGTTTGCGTCGTCACGCCCGTCGTCAAAGGCGGTTCGGGCGGAGGTGAGATCTACCGAGGCTGAGCCCAGACGGCCCAAATCCGCGCCAACGCCCAGCAGCAGCGCATGATACAACGACGCCCCCTGCGCACCGGTGTAGGCCGTTACGCCGTACGGCAGGCCATAAATGGCCGTGCCCTGCACGAAGGCAGGCTCCTCCTCCCCTTCATTACCACGATAACGTCCGGCCGCCAGCGAATACTTAAACCCGCCCTCGCGCTGGAGCACCGGCACCGAGGCGCTGGCCTGTATAAAGCTGTGTTCCGAGCCATCCGCCTCTTCAACGGTCACCTCCAGATCCGAGCCGGAGGCAACCTGGCTTAAGTCACGGATCTCAAACGGCCCCGGCGAGACGTTGGTTTGATAAAGGATGTAGCCGTTTTGCTTAATGGTGACTTTTGCATCGCTGTTGGCAATCCCCCGCACGACGGGCGCAAACCCCTGCTGGCTAACCGGCAGCATCGCCGTATCCGTCTCCAGCGTCATGCCGGTCATCTGCACGCTGTCGAACAGCTCGCTGTTGGTGTACGTCTGGCCCAGCTCAAGCTGGCTTTTGAGCGTTTTGATATCGCGCTGAAGGGTGGTGGCGATGGCTTCCCAGCTCGAGGCATCACTCCAGGTGCTGTTGTTACGCAGCCGCCACGCGCCGAAATTAAGACCCGACGTCAGGCCAAGCCAGGTGGATGAGGTTTGGCCGGTGCTGTAGTGCTGCTGAGAACCGCTGAGCTGATAGCTTGTCCACGCCACCGGGGCGCCGTCATCCCAGAATTTCGGGTTAATCGCGCCCGCAACCGCGCGGCTACGATATACCTGCGGAATGACCAGCGTCAGAGTCTGGTTATCCTGATTGTAATCGTAGCGAGCATGTTCAATAAAATGGGAGATATCCCGGATGCAGGTCGTGTCGTCGAGATCTTTAAGATCCGGAACGGCGTCGACGTTCACGCCGTATTCACGCAGGTCCGCTTTGGTTAGCTCCGGCAGAAGACGCTGCTTATCGTCAGAAAGCACATAGTTGACGACGCGTTTGTCCACGACGTCCCGATCCCACACGATGGTGGTGAGATAGCTTCCTGCCAGCAAGCCGTTATCGTTAATGAAGTTTTTGAGCGTAGCGGTATTTTCTAGCGGGGTATCCAGCTCGAGGATCCGCAGGTTGAATTCGTCATCGGCCCACGCAGGCGGGATCGCGGCGAACAGCACGAGCACAATCCCGGACAATACCTGCTTATGGTGAGAGGACGATGACATAGCATTCCAACACGATCTCGTTAAAGGGCCTGCTTGCGCTGAGGGGTTTGCGCCCCGAAATCATTGATTGCCGTCCAGGTCACCGCACCCGCCGCCCCTTTCGGCAACGCAAAACGCTGCTCGCTAAACGGCGCGACCATCATCGAGATGGCCCCCGGCGTGGCTTCCGTCTCTTCCACCGGTACGCTTTTCCCGCCCACGGCCAGGTCGCCAAAGGAGATGTAATACGGTGTCGGGTTTTTGGCGATAAGCGTGTCGCCCTGGCGACGGAACGTCATTTTTTCATCCGCCACCAGCGCATCGGCCTCTTTTAGCTGAGACGGGCGCCAAAAAAGCTTCAGCCGCGTTTTCATCGCGAACTGCAGGGTGTTTTTCTCTTTCAGCTCCGGGGACAGCGCGGAGACCGATTTCACATTCGCCAGGAACAGCGATTCGCGGTCTGACGGCAGGCTTTTTTTATCGCCGGTGAAAATAATGTGTAAAAGGGTTTGACGATTCTCCTGCAGCTTATAAACAGGAGGCGTAATAACGAAGGGCGCTTTGGCATTATTGACGTAGCTGACCCAGCTTTGCACCAGATAACGCGTATGCGGATCTTTATTTTTAAGGGCTATTTGTACTTCAGATTTATTTGAAGGATAAATAATACGCGTTCCGCCAAGAACCACGCTGGCCTGCGCTGACAGGCAAGAAATAACTAAACAACCACATAACAATTTAAATAAAGTCTTCATACTGCGTTCCAAATGGCAGCCGTGAAGGCTGCCTGTCATAATTTAGCGATACACAACCTCGAACGTTGCCGAAGAGGAATAATGGCCAGCGGTAGGTGCCGTATCGCCTATCTGAATCACCTTCGCGATATAGTTAAAGACCGACGCGGTGGCTCCTGTCTCATCGTTTGCCACATCGGTGCCCGCAGCGGGCACGGAGCCGTCAAACACCACGTCGCCTTTCGAGCCGTTTTCATTGCTGACGATAATGCCAACGTTGCTGGCATTGCCCGCGCCGCTGAGATCGTTTTTGAGCCGTTTTTTCGCGGCGTCCGTCGTCGTACCGCTGAACTTGAGGTTTAGCTTGGCAACCAGCGGGTCGCATTTTTTCACTTCGATCTTAAACGCTTTGGTGGTGCCCACCGCGCCGTCAGAGCCAAAGTCGGAAGGATAGGTATCGGCGAACGTCACGGTTGATGATGTCGTGCCGGAGCCGTCGACATTGATTTCACAGGTGTCAGCCACCACTTTTCCGGCAAAATTCACCGTGCCTGAATCGCTCGAGGCTAATACTGGCAGAGACAGCGCAGCCAAAATGCTTCCAGCCAAAAATGAAGAAATAACAGACTTGTTCATATTCATATCCTTATATATTCCGATGCAGTCATCCATTCCCGCCACTGTACAGTGCGTCAGAATGTTATTTAATCTTTTATATCACTCACGCCAGGCAATGTAGCCAGCGACATTTGAGGAAAACCAATAATTCCTTAAGAACATTACATCAGATTATTCTTGCGAGTGTCCAGACCGTATACAAACCAATCAAAAGCAAAAGCTCACAAGAGCATGTTTTAAATAAGAAATAACAAACCTTAGCAATTCTTAATTATGGATTTATTTTTATTAAAAAATTACAAACTGTGAATCATAAAAAAAGGCCGCTTTATAATAAAGCGGCCTTTTATTCAGCGAACTAATTAGTTACCGCCAAACATATCCTTAATCCAGCCGGCTACGCCATCGCTGTCCTTCTTCTCGTTCTGCTGTGGCTGCTGTTGCTGCGGCTGCTGAGGCTGAGAAGACTGGTCGAACGGGTTACCCGCTGGCTGTTCTGGCTGGCTTTGCTGGCACAGCGAGTCCGGATTGGTCGTCCAGACCGGCAGGGTACGCATCCCGCCGCCGCAGACAAAGTTACCGGAACCATCAACGCCCATATCCACGATATCTTCCGGCGCGACAAGGTTCAGCGGCACCGGGGACTGATTGGCCAGATAGCGCTGGTAAATCGACATCGCCCCGCTCGCCCCGTACAGTTTGGTCGGCTGGTTGTTGTCGCGGCCTACCCAGGTGATGACCACTTCGCGGCCATCAATACCGGCAAACCAGGTATCGACGTTGTTGTTGGTGGTCCCGGTTTTTCCCGCCAGATGCAGGCCCGGATACTTCGCCCCCAGCTGACGCCCGGTACCGCGCTGCACAACCTGCTGCATCGTCCACAGCGTCATATAGGCGGCCTGAGCCGGAACGGCGCGCTCCGCCTGCGGGAAGCTCTGATACAGCACGGAGCCATCTTCGGCAATCACCGAACGCAGGGCCGACAGCGGCGCACGGTTACCGCCGCTGGCGATGGTCTGGAATGCCTGGGCGACTTCGATTGGCGTCAGGTTCAGGGCCCCGAGGATCATCGCCGGCACAGGGTGCAGCTGATCTTTCGACACGCCCAGTTTTTGCCAGGTGTCGACAATCGCAGGCAGGCCCAGCGACATGCCCAGGTTCACCGTTGGCACGTTCATGGAGCGAGTCAACGCATCCACCAGCATGACCTGGCCGCTGAACTGTTTATCATCGTTCTGCGGGGACCAAACCTGGCCGTTAGGCTGGCGCAGGGAGATCGGCGCATCCGCAATCCAGGTATTCAGACGATACAGATTCGGCTGACTCAGGGCGGTGAGGTAGGTCGCCGGTTTTGCCAGAGAACCAATCGAACGGCGCGCCTGCATGGCGCGGTTGTAGCCTGCAAACTGCGGCTCGGCGCCGCCCACCATCGCGCGCACTTCGCCGGTGTTTCGGTCAACCACCACCATCGCGGTTTCCAGATCGGAGAGCTTGCGCTGCTTCTTCAGGGCCGGAATACCTTCCACCGCCGCTTTTTCCGCCGCGTCCTGGGCGACCGAGTCAAAGGTGGTGAAGATCTTCACGCCGGAGAGATCTTTGACCTTATCACCCAGCTTGCTTTGCAGCTCCTGACGCACCAGCTGCATAAACGCAGGCTGTGGCGAGATCACCCCACCGCGCGGCTGAACGCCAAGCGGACGCGCGCTCAGCATGTCGTACAGCTCCTGGTCAATCACCTGCTGTTGTTGCAGCAGACGCAGCACCAGGTTACGACGCTCCAGCGCCAGCTTCGGGTTACGCCACGGGTTGTAGATGGACGCCCCTTTCACCATGCCCACCAGCAGCGCCTGCTGGTCCAGGCTCAGCTCTTCCACCGGGCGGCCAAAGTAGTACAGGCTGGCCAGCGGGAAGCCGCGGATTTCGTTATCGCCGCTCTGACCGAGGTACACCTCGTTCATGTACAGCTCAAGAATACGATCCTTGCTGTAACGCGCGTCCATCAGCACGGCCATGTACGCTTCGTTGGCTTTACGCCAGTAAGAGCGTTCGCTGGAGAGGAACAGGTTCTTCACCAGCTGCTGAGTCAGCGTACTCGCCCCCTGCACGGTACGACCCGCGGTCAGGTTCGCCAGTACGGCACGGCCGATAGAGTAAAGGCTGATGCCGTCGTGCTCGTAGAAATGACGGTCCTCGGTTGCCAGCAGGGTATCCACCAGCAGATCCGGGAAGCCGTTACGCGCCACGAACAGACGCTGCTCGCCGTTTGCCGACGAGAGCATGGTGATCAGGCGCGGATCGAGACGGAAGAAACCGAACTGACGGTTGTTATCCATGTTCTCGATGGTGTCCAGACGATCGCCGTCAAAGGTCAGACGCGCGCGCACCTGGCCTTCTTTGCTGTCCGGGAAATCAAACGGACGGCGGATCATCTCGATGCTTTTCGCCTGCACGGTAAACTCGCCGGGCCGCGTCATTTTTGACACCTGGCGATACTGGGTGGCTTCCAGCAGCTTCACCATTTCGTTCTTCGTGATGGACATATCTGGCTCAAGGTTCACCATACGGCCATACACTGCCGCAGGTAGCTGCCAGACTTTACCGTCGATACGGCTGCGGATCTTCTGATCCAGGTACACGCCGTAAATTGCCATCAGCACAACAAAAACAATAAACAGCTTCAGCAGCAGCCAGAACCAGCCGCGTTTGCCCCGAGGCTTGCGCCCTTTGCCTTTTCCTTTACGCGGCATGGGTTCATCATCCTCATCATCGTCTTCATAGTCATCGTCATAGTCCTCATCTCTGAGGCGACGACGGCTTACTTTTTCTTTCGCCGGACGCGTGGGTTTTCCCTTACGTCCTATTGGCTCGCGGTCATTCCCCGCCATGCTTTTTCTCCGCAACGTTCAGGCGCAAAGGCCCGATTCTCATTTCTTCCACTGACCAGTGAAAGAAGAAATCTCTCAAAACAAAAGCAAAACGGTAACGATAGTTGCCGTTTTTAGTGTTTTCTCCCTCTCCCTGTGGGAGAGGGCCGGGGTGAGGGCATCAGGCCGCACTCCCCTTTTACGAATACTTCTTCGTTCGCCGCGTCGGCGCCGTATTCGCCGGATCGTCCGGCCACACGTGTTTGGGGTATCGCCCCTTCATCTCTTTCTGCACTTCACGGTAGCTGCCCGCCCAGAACGCACCCAAATCCCGGGTGATTTGTAGCGGGCGATGCGCTGGCGACAGCAGCTCAAGCACTAGCGGCACGCGCCCGTCAGCAACGGACGGCGTGGTGGCCTCACCAAACATCTCCTGCATCCGAACGGCCAGCGCCGGCGGATTATCCTCATGATAACGGACGGCAATCCGGCTTCCGGTCGGCACAGTGTAATGCCCCGGCAGTTCACTATCCAGACGTTGACGTAATGACCAGTCCAGTAAATTCTGTAACGCGGTCTTAACATCAATCGCCTTAAGGGCACGCAGGGAGTGCACGCCGCTCATTTGCGGCAGTAGCCAGCGCTCAAGCGTAGCCAGCAGCGTCTCATCATCCACAGCGGGCCAATCGTTTTCCGGTAACCACTTCGCGGCGCAGCGCAGACGAATGCGGTACTGCTCCGCTTCCGGCGTCCAGTTCAGGACGCTCAGCCCTTTTTCCCGGATACCGTTGAGCATCGCCTGGTGTAACTCCTCTTCCGACGGCTTCGCCAGCGGCGTCGTCCCGAGCGTCAACTTACCAATCTGGCTACGGCGAAACGCCTTCAGCGTGCCCTGGGCATCATCCCACTCGACGATGTCCGATTGCTTAAGCAGCTGCGGACAGGCTCGCGCCAGGGCGTCTATCTCTACCGCTACCGCCTGCAGGATGCGCGCATCCGGGGAGTGACTCCCCTGGAGCAGGAGCGGTGCAATCAGCCATTCGTGACGCGTCAGCGCATCATCGCTGTCCAGCATCGCCCCCATGCCGTTTGCCAGCTGGTAGCGACCGTCCAGCCCGCGCCGACGGGCAACCCTGTCCGGGAAGGCCTGCGCCAGCAGGAAGGCGATCTTATCGCTGTCGGGCGCGCCTCCCCGGCTATTCAGCCGTTTACACAGCTGCTGTGCCCGCTGCTGCCAGTTCCCCTGATTACGTGAAAAGGCCTGCCCCAGATCGCTGCTGCCCCCGCGCGGCGGCTCCTCAAGGATAGCCGCCAGTTTGGCCGCCGTGGCAATTTCATCGTCCCCCCGCGCGGCCACCAGCATCGCGGCCAGACGCGGATCGTTGCCCAGCGCCGCCATTTTCTGGCCGCGCGCCGTCAGACGCTCGCCTTCCAGCGCGCCAAGCTCCGTTAACAGATTGCGCGCGGCGGCAAGGTTCACCACTGGAGGGGCATCAAGCCAGGTGAGCTGCTCGGGGTTCGGACAGCCCCACTGCAGCAGATCCATCACCAGGCCTGACAGATCGCTTTGTAAAATTTCCGGCGTGCTTTGCTGCGCAGCGCGCTCGGCCTGCTCCGCGCTGGTCAAATGCAGGCAGATACCCGGCTCAAGACGCCCCGCACGGCCCGCGCGCTGCACCATCGACGCCTGGCTGATGCGCTGCGTCAGGAGTTTCGTCAGCCCGGTACGCGGGTCAAAGCTTGCCACCCGCTCCTGCGCGCTATCCACCACCAGGCGAATACCTTCAATGGTCAGGCTGGTTTCAGCAATGTTGGTGGCCAGCACCACCTTGCGCTGCCCCGCCGGGGCGGGAAGAATGGCTTTACGCTGCTCCTGAAGCGACAGCGCGCCGTAGAGCGGGCAAAGCAGCACATCGCCACCTACGCGGGAAGAAAGCTGTTCCTGCACGCGCTGGATTTCACCGACGCCCGGCAAAAACAGCAGCAGGGAACCCGCTTCCTGACGCAGCAGCTCGGCGGCGGCAATGGCGACCGCCTCGTCAAAGCGCTGATGCGAGGGAAGCGGTTGAAAGCGGCGCTCAACCGGAAAGGCCCGCCCTTCCGAGCTGATGACCGGCGCATCGGGCAGCGTCTGCCGTAGCCGCGCGTTGTCCAGCGTGGCCGACATAATAAGCAGCCTAAGATCGTCGCGCAGCCCCTGCTGAACGTCCAGCAGCAGCGCGAGGGCCAGATCCGCCTGCAGGCTGCGCTCGTGGAACTCATCCAGGATCACCAGCCCGACGCCGGTCAGCTCCGGATCGTTTTGCAGCATGCGGGTGAGAATCCCCTCGGTGACCACCTCAAGCCGCGTGGTCGCTCCAACGCAGGTCTCGGCGCGCATCCTGTAACCTACGGTTTCGCCCGGCTTTTCATTCAGCAGTTCCGCCAGACGCTGCGCCACGTTGCGCGCGGCCAGCCTGCGCGGCTCCAGCAGGATAATTTTCCCGCTGATGTTTGCGTCTTTCAGGATCTGCAGCGGCAGCCAGGTGGACTTGCCCGCGCCCGTCGGGGCATTCAGCAAAACCTGCGGGGCATGGCGTAAGGCAGCGAGAAGCTCGGGAAGAATGACGGCGACCGGCAATGAGGACACTAACAGCTCCAGAGGGTTAACATTAGTCGGCGTACATTGTAGCATCGGCGCATATCATTACCGAGTCCTCCGTATGCCCGAGTCGAAACGGCTGTTTTTTGCCATTGAATTGCCCACCACGATACAGCGTCAGATTGTTCGCTGGCGCGCCGATCGCTTCCCGCCGGAGGCAGGCCGCCCCGTAGCGGCGGCCAACCTGCACCTGACGCTGGCCTTTTTGGGCGACGTCAGCCCCGAAAAACAGGGGGCGCTAGCCGCCATGGCCGGGCGGATTTCTCAGCCGCCGTTTACGCTTCATCTCGACGACGCGGGACAGTGGCTGCGTTCGCGCGTGGTCTGGCTGGGCACGCGCCAGCCGCCGCGCGGTTTGTTACAGCTGGCAAATATGCTGCGCGCGCAGGCGGCCCGCAGCGGCTGTTATCAGAGCCCGCAGCCATTTCATCCGCATATCACGCTGCTGCGCGATGCCGGTCAGGCCGTTGCCCTCCCGGCCCCGGGCTTTCACTGGGCCTTCCCGGTCAATGAATTCGCGCTTTATGAATCCGTCTTTGCTCAAGGACGCACACGCTACACGCCGCTGCAGCGCTGGACGCTGGGCGACACCGAAAGGAATTCTGATGAAGTTTAGTCCTCCCCTGCAGCACGCTACGCTTGTCCAACGCTACAAACGCTTCCTCGCCGACGTGGTGACACCTGAGGGGGAAACGCTCACTCTGCACTGCCCCAATACCGGAGCCATGACCGGTTGCGCCACGCCGGGTGACACGGTCTGGTATTCCACATCAGAAAATACTAAACGTAAATATGCCCATACCTGGGAAATGACTGAAACCCAAAATGGGGCATTTATTTGCGTTAACACCCTGCGCGCAAATCAGCTGGTTAAGGAAGCGCTGACCCATGGCACAATTCCCGAACTGGTCGGTTATGGCACGCATAAAAACGAAGTGAAATATGGCGATGAAGGCAGCAGAATTGACTTCATGTTACAGGCAGAAGACAGGCCGGAGTGCTATATTGAAGTAAAATCAGTGACGTTAGCGGAGCAGGAAAACGGCTTCTTCCCGGATGCGGTCACGCTACGTGGCCAGAAGCACCTGCGAGAGCTAATGAGTGTTGCGGCGGCGGGCAAACGCGCCGTATTGCTGTTTGCGGTGTTGCATTCAGCCATTGAACGTTTCTCCCCTGCCCGCCATATCGATCCTAAATACGCGCAATTGTTGAATGAGGCACAAAAGCAGGGGGTAGAGGTTTTCGCTTATAAAGCGGAACTTTCTGCCGATAATATGACTCTGAGATCCTCTCTTCCCATTGTCTTATAAGGGATTAGACGATTGACGATTAAGTGTTCTGGCCGCGTGCGCAAATACGCTTTTCCTCACAGGCTTGTCAAGTGTTACGTTTAGATAATTGCCATCCGGAAAAGCATCTGCTATTTATAGCGACCTGATTTTTCCCCCAACACGGGGATCGATAGTGCGTGTTAAGGAGAAGCAACATGCAAGAAGGGCAAAACCGTAAAACATCGTCCCTGAGTATTCTCGCCATCGCTGGGGTGGAGCCGTATCAAGAGAAGCCGGGCGAAGAGTATATGAACGAAGCCCAGCTGTCGCACTTCAAGCGTATTCTTGAAGCATGGCGTAATCAACTCAGGGATGAAGTCGATCGCACCGTTACTCATATGCAGGATGAAGCTGCTAACTTCCCAGATCCGGTAGACCGTGCCGCTCAGGAAGAAGAGTTCAGCCTCGAACTGCGTAACCGTGACCGCGAGCGCAAACTGATCAAAAAGATCGAGAAAACGCTGAAAAAAGTCGAAGACGAAGATTTTGGCTACTGCGAATCCTGCGGTGTTGAAATTGGCATTCGTCGCCTGGAAGCGCGTCCAACCGCCGATCTGTGCATCGACTGTAAAACGCTGGCCGAAATCCGCGAAAAACAGATGGCCGGTTAATACCAGCGCTGTTTACCCACTCAAAGGCGGGAGTCTCTCCCGCCTTGTTACCGTTGATATGTCTGAATCACACTATATTGGGCGCTTCGCGCCATCTCCTTCCGGTGCATTACACTTCGGCTCATTAATTGCCGCGCTCGGCAGCTACCTGCAGGCTCGCGCCCGTCGGGGAAAATGGCTCGTCCGCATTGAAGATATTGACCCTCCGCGTGAAGTTCCCGGTGCAGCAGAGACGATTCTGCGTCAGCTGGAACATTACGGTCTTCACTGGGATGACGAGGTTCTGTGGCAGTCAAAACGCCACGAAGCGTATCGGGAACGTCTGGCCTGGCTCGCTGAGCAGGGGCTTTCCTATAACTGCACCTGCACCCGTGCGCGTATCCAGAGCGTGGGGGGCGTCTATGACGGCCACTGCCGCACGCTTAACCACCCTCCGGAAAACGCCGCCGTGCGTATTAAGCAGCGCTCCCCGGTGACGCGCTTTAACGATTTACTCTCCGGCGAGATCCATGCCGATGAACGTCTCGCGCGTGAAGATTTTATTATTCACCGTCGTGATGGCCTGTTCGCCTACAACCTTGCCGTGGTGGTGGACGATCGTTTTCAGGGCGTGACGGAAATTGTGCGCGGGGCGGATCTGGTCGAGCCGACCGTGCGGCAAATCTCGCTGTATCACCGGTTTGGCTGGACGGCGCCGGACTATATTCATCTGCCGCTGGCGGTCAATGCGCAGGGCTTAAAATTGTCAAAGCAGAACCACGCCCCGGCCCTGCCGGACGGCGATCCGCGTCCTGTTTTGATCGACGCGCTGCGATTTCTCAACCAGAATGTAACCAACGAATGGCAGGATCTGCATATTGACGAACTGCTGAAAATGGCCGTTGCCAACTGGACGCTCGCGGCGGTGCCAAAAATCCAGCATTCTCAAATGCGTTGCGCTGAGCTATGATTAGCCGCTTTTTTCATAACAAAACACACTACGAGGTGTACCATTTTTACCCGAGTCGCTAATTTTTGCCGTAAAGTGCTAAGCCGCGAAGAGAGCATGGCGAACGATGCTATTGCGCAGCCACACATGTCGGTTATTCCGCGTGAGCAGCACACTATTTCCCGCAAAGATATCAGTGAAAATGCCCTCAAGGTGCTCTATCGTCTGAATAAAGCGGGCTACGAGGCCTATCTCGTGGGCGGTGGAGTGCGTGATTTACTGCTGGGCAAAAAACCCAAAGATTTCGACGTGACGACCAGCGCCACGCCTGAGCAGGTGCGCAAATTATTCCGCAACTGCCGTCTCGTTGGCCGCCGCTTCCGCCTGGCTCACGTGATGTTTGGGCCGGAAATTATCGAAGTGGCGACCTTCCGCGGCCACCACGAAGCGGGCGCGTCCGATCGCACCACGTCGCAGCGCGGCCAGAACGGCATGCTGCTGCGCGACAATATCTTCGGCTCTATCGAAGAAGATGCCCAGCGTCGCGATTTCACCATCAACAGCCTGTATTACAGCGTGGCGGATTTCACCGTGCGCGACTACGTCGGCGGTATGCAGGACCTGAAAGAGGGTCTGATTCGCCTGATCGGCACGCCGGAAACGCGCTACCGTGAAGATCCCGTGCGCATGCTGCGCGCCGTGCGTTTCGCCGCCAAGCTCAATATGCGCATCAGCCCGGAAACGGCAGAGCCTATTCCGCGTCTGGCGACGCTGATCAACGACGTGCCGCCTGCCCGCCTGTTTGAAGAGGCGCTGAAGCTGCTGCAGGCCGGTCACGGCTTTGACACCTATAACCTGCTGCGCGAATACAACCTGTTCCAGCCGCTGTTCCCGACCATTACCCGCTACTTCACCGAAAACGGTGACAGCCCAATGGAGCGGATGATTGCGCAGGTGCTGAAAAACACCGACACCCGCATTCGCAACGACATGCGCGTGAACCCGGCGTTCCTGTTTGCGGCGATGTTCTGGTATCCGCTGCTGGAAACGGCACAGCGCATTACCCAGGAGAGCGGGCTCGCCTATTACGATGCCTTCGCGCTGGCCGCCAACGACGTGCTGGACGAAGGGTGCCGCACGCTCGCCATTCCGAAACGTATTACCACCCTGGTGCGCGATATCTGGCAGCTTCAGCTGCGCATGTCCCGTCGTCAGGGCAAACGCGCCTGGAAGCTGATGGAGCATCCTAAATTCCGCGCCGCGTTCGATCTGCTGTCGCTGCGGGCCGAAATTGAAAGAAACCAGGAGCTGCAGCGCCTGTCACAGTGGTGGGCCGAATTCCAGGTCTCCGCCCCGCCGGAGCAAAAAGATATGCTTACCGGGCTGGATGAAGAGCCGGAACCGCGTCGCCGCCATCGTCGTCCGCGCAAGCGCGCGCCGCGTCGTGAAGGGACAGCATGACCCTCGCGTATATCGCCATCGGCAGTAATTTAGCCTCTCCGCTGGAGCAGGTTAATGCTGCCGTACAGGCGCTGGGCGAGATCCCACAGAGTCAGATCGTGGCGGTCTCCTCGTTCTACCGCACGCCGCCGCTGGGCCCGCAGGATCAGCCTGATTACCTGAACGCTGCCGTGGTGCTGGAAACAGGCCTCGAGGTAGAAGCGCTGCTGGATAACACCCAGCGCATCGAGCTACAGCAGGGACGCGTGCGCAAAGCCGAACGCTGGGGTCCGCGCACCCTCGATCTCGATATTATGCTGTTTGGTCATGAGGTTATTCATACCGATCGCCTCACCGTTCCGCATTACGACATGAAAAACCGCGGGTTTATGCTCTGGCCGCTCTTTGAAGTCGCTCCCGATCTTACTTTCCCGGACGGTACCTCGCTAAAGACCATTTTGGAAAACCTCAACGCGGAAAAACCCGCACTCTGGTGATCCTCTCCACCCACCGATTGACCGCGAAATAATTGTGGTTAATCGGTTGCCTAAAATCATTGTTCCCTCGAATGTTACTGTTAGAATGCGCAAAGATTCGCTTTTGGGCTATCAGGAAACAGTATGAAACCAACCACCATCTCCTTACTGCAGAAATGCAAACAGGAAAAAAAACGCTTCGCCACCATCACCGCGTATGACTACAGCTTCGCCAAACTCTTTGCCGAAGAGGGTATCAACGTCATGCTGGTGGGAGATTCGTTAGGGATGACGGTACAAGGACATGATTCCACCCTGCCGGTCACGGTTGAGGATATCGCTTACCATACCCGCGCCGTGCGCCGGGGTGCTCCAGCCTGCCTGCTGCTCTCCGATCTGCCGTTTATGGCCTACGCCACGCCGGAGCAGGCGTTTGAAAACGCGGCGGCTGTGATGCGTGCCGGTGCTAATATGGTCAAAATTGAGGGTGGCGCCTGGCTGGTGGAGACGGTGAAAATGCTCACCGAACGCGCCGTGCCGGTGTGCGGCCATTTGGGCCTGACGCCGCAATCCGTCAACATCTTTGGTGGATATAAGGTACAGGGCCGCGGTGACGCCGCCCAGACGCTGTTTGATGATGCCCTGGCGCTGGAAGCCGCGGGTGCCCAGCTGCTGGTGCTGGAGTGCGTGCCGGTTGAGCTGGCGAAGCGTATCACCGACGCGCTGTCCATTCCGGTCATTGGTATTGGTGCGGGCAACGTCACCGACGGCCAGATTCTGGTAATGCACGACGCCTTTGGCATCACCGGCGGGCATATTCCGAAGTTTGCCAAAAATTTCCTCACCGAAGCGGGCGACATGCGCGCCGCGGTCAGGCAGTATATTGCCGACGTTGAATCCGGTGTTTACCCGGGTGAAGAACACAGTTTCCATTAAGGAGTCTCGTTGTGCTAATCATTGAAACCCTGCCGCTGCTTCGCCAGCATATCCGCCGCGCGCGTCAGGAAGGTAAACGTATCGCACTGGTCCCGACCATGGGCAACCTGCATGACGGCCATATGAAGCTGGTCGACGAAGCCAGAGCCCGCGCGGATATCGTGGTGGTCAGTATCTTCGTAAACCCCATGCAGTTTGACCGCGCCGACGACCTGGCGCGCTACCCGCGCACCCTGCAGGAAGATTGCGAGAAGCTCAAAAAACGCCATGCGGATATTGTCTTCTCTCCGGCGCCGTCGGACGTCTACCCTCAGGGCACCGATGAGGCCACTTACGTTGACGTACCGGGCATTTCCACCATGCTCGAAGGCGCCAGCCGCCCGGGCCATTTCCGCGGCGTGTCGACCATCGTCAGCAAGCTGTTCAACCTGGTACAGCCGGACGTGGCCTGTTTTGGCGAGAAAGATTTCCAGCAGCTGGCGCTGATCCGCAAGATGGTGGCGGATATGGGTTACGATATCGAGATTGTCGGCGTACCGATTGTGCGCGCCAAAGACGGCCTGGCGCTCAGCTCGCGAAATGGCTACCTGACCGCCGACCAGCGTAAAATCGCCCCGGGCTTAAGCAAGGTCATGAACGCCATGGCGGAGCAGCTTCTGGCAAAAGAGCTGGCGGCAGAAGAGATTATCGCCCTCGCTGAACAGGCGCTGAACGATAAAGGCTTCCGCGCTGATGATATTCAAATTCGCGATGCCGACACGCTTCTGGAGCTTGTACAGACCAGCAAACGTGCGGTCATTCTGGTGGCGGCATGGCTTGGTCAAGCCCGCCTAATCGACAACAAAGTGGTTGAACTGGCGTAGGTTTTCCTGGCCGGAAGAGAAAAGGTAAACGTAATGATTCGCAAAATGCTGCAAGGTAAGCTTCACCGTGTAAAAGTCACACAGGCAGACCTGCACTATGAAGGCTCCTGCGCCATCGACCAGGATTTCCTCGACGCGGCGGGTATTCTTGAAAACGAAGCCATTGATATCTGGAACGTCAACAACGGCAAACGCTTCTCCACCTATGCCATTGCCGCCGAGCGCGGGTCAAAAATCATCTCCGTTAACGGCGCGGCAGCGCACTGCGCGGACGTGGGCGATATCGTGATCATCGCCAGCTTCGTGATGATGTCTGACGAAGAGGCGCGTCGCTGGCAGCCAAAAGTTGCCTACTTTGAAGGCGACAATGAAATGAAGCGCACCGCGAAGGCGATTCCGGTTCAGGTTGCCTAATTTTTCCGTGGACTCATTTTAATTTCATTCACCATAAAAATGAGTCCAATCTTTTTTTGCGCAAATCGCGCTTATTAACGGGCCAATCAATAAATTAAATATATAACATAATAAATTTTATATGATTTCCTTACATAATATAAACGCATAGCCCTCACCTATTAAGAAATACTTAAACCAACCTGCAGTTTTAATCACCCCCTTTGACTATCGCTGTCTCAAAAAAAACCCTAAAATCCACCCCGAAATAAAATTTCAGGCTGTCAATTAATAACTTTATATTAAGTTATTAATTTAAATATATTAACCTCAAAATATGGATATTTGTATGTCTTTTAAAAAAGTTGGCATGGGTATGGCAATTGCACTGGCTCTGAGCGCAGGTTCTGCAGTTGCAGCGGAAATTCCAAGTGACACAGGTACTATCACTTTCCACGGTATGGTTTCTAACACTACCTGTAAAGTTTCCCTGGATCAGAAAATCGACCAGAATGGTAACGATTTCGACGTAACGCTGGACACCGTATCTGTTGCTGATTTTGGCACCACTGCACTGGGTACTACCAGCACCCTGGGCCAGAAGAAATTCAACCTGTCACTGACCGGTTGTGATGCTGATACCGTTGCTAAAGCATCTGCACAGTTCAACTCCTGGGCGGGTTCTTCTTCTACCGAAGGCGGCCTGCTGGTTCCACCAGCAAACGCTAAAGGCGCAGCGAAAAACGTTAACCTGGTGCTGAGCAACGACGGCAACACCAAAACTGACGTGGTAAAAGTTGACCAGACCAACAATACCCAGCAGGCAACTGTTGATGCAAACGGTGCTGCTAACCTGTACTACAAAGTGGCTTACACTCAGGGTCAAGGCTGGGATAAAACCACTAACCCAGTAACCGCGGGTACCGTGCAGGCACAGGTTGCCTTCACCATGATCTACGAATAATCCATTCGTTTAGTTAAGTTGTAATTAATCCCCCGCTTTCGGGGGATTATTCGTATCATTCCAACAGGAAGTGGAAAAATGTTAAACGCATCCGTAATTAAAGGATTAAAGACCGCGCTGTTTACTACTGCTGTATTTGCAGCATCACACGCCAGTGCTGATATCGTTATTTCTGGCACTCGTATTGTTTATCCTGAATCATCAAAAGACGTGATCGTTAACCTGGATAACCGTGGGGGAAAACCTCTGCTGGTTCAATCCTGGCTGGACGACGGTCGTGACGAAACAAACCCAGAAGAACTTAAGTTACCGTTCGTGATCACCCCGCCGGTTTCACGTATCGATCCTAAGCAAGGTCAGTCTCTGCGTATCACCTACATGGGTCATTCGCTGCCAAAAGACCGCGAATCGCTGTTCTGGTTTAACGTGTTGGAAATTCCACCAAAACCTAAAAATGCCAACGCCGAAAACACAAACCAACTCCAGCTGGCGTTTCGCACCCGCATTAAATTCTTCTTCCGCCCAGACGGACTGAAAGGCAACGCGCTGGACGCCGCCGATCATGTTACCTGGACCATGAAGAAAGAAGGCAACGGCGTCAGCCTCGTCGCCCATAACGACTCGCCATACAACGTCGCCATTTCAATGGTGAAGCTTAAGTCGGGTCAAAAGACCTATGAGGTCGCGCACCAGTCTGTACTGCCTTTCAGCGAGAAAGCCATGATGGTCAAAGGATTAACTACCACCACGACCGGTAAAGTGGCATACGAAACGATCAACGATCACGGCGGCGTCGACAACCACGAAACCACGCTGAAGTAATTCCTTCGCGAAATATAACGATAGATAGCATGAAGTCTGCGGATATTTTTTATCCGCACTGATAAATGGATGTGCCATGGTGTTCCGACGTTCTCTTTTATGCCTTGCGATCGGCACGGCATTCCCCTTACATGTTTGTGCTGAAAATAACGAAGCGACCAAGACCGCGCCGGAAAATGAAGATACGGTCGAGTTTAACGATCAGTTTCTTCTTTCTGGCAGTACGAATATTGACGTAAGCCGTTTTGCGCACGGTAACCCGGTATCTCCGGGGACTTACCGTACCAAAATCAATTTAAACGGCACGTTAAAATTGACGGCCAATGTTGTCTTTAAAGATAACGGAACGCCGCGCGCGACGCCGTGTATCACGAAGCAACTGCTCGTACAGGCCGGCGTTGATGCAAGCAAACTCGGCGACGAGCTGGCCGACGACGACAACGAGACCTGCGTCGATGTTAAAAAATTCTATCCTGAAGCGTCGGTAATCTACGACAGTGCTAAGCAGGAGTTGAACCTCGACTTCCCGCAGATCTACGTGATTAAGCGCCCGGTAGGCTATGTCGATCCGTCCCTCTGGGATAACGGCATTCCGGCTGCGCTTCTGTCTTACGATCTCAACGGCTGGCACAGTGAATACAGCGGCTCAACGTCAGAAAGCGCCTATGCAGGCCTGCGCTATGGCCTCAACATGGGACCATGGCGCCTGCGCTCGCGCGGCAGTCTGAACTGGGATAAAGACAACGGTACGCACTACAACAGCCAGGACGTTTATCTCCAGCGCGACATCACCGCCCTGGATGCGCAATGGATAATCGGTGACTCCTATACCAACGGTGAAGCCTTCGACTCGTTAAGCCTGCGCGGCACACGCCTTTACAGCGACGAACGTATGCTGCCAACCGGCACGACGGGGTACGCTCCGGTGATTCGCGGCGTGGCAAACAGCAATGCCAAAGTCAGCGTCACGCAGAGCGGCAACAAAATTTACGAAACCTCCGTACCGCCGGGCGCGTTTGAGATCAACGATCTTAGCACCACGGGCTACGGTAACGATCTGCTGGTCACCATAGAAGAGGCAGACGGCAGCAAGCGCTCGTTTACCGTGCCGTTCTCGTCCGTTACCCAGATGCTACGCCCGGGCTCCTCGCGCTGGGATGTTGGCATGGGTGAGCTCAACGACGACTCGCTGATCGACAAACCTCAGGTGGGCTACGGTACGCTCTACTACGGCATCAACAACACCTTCACGGGCTATGTGGGTGCACAGTACACCGACATGGACTTCTATGCAGGTATTGTCGGCCTGGCGATGAACACCGGGATCGGTGCCTTCGCGTTGGATATTACCCAGTCGCATGCGGATATCGAAGACCTGGGCACGCGTAGCGGGCAGAGTTATCGTCTGACATACAGCAAGCGCATCGAAATCACGAATACCTCGTTCAACGTGGCGGCCTATCGCTTCTCAACGGAAGACTACCTGAGCCTGAACGATGCCGCGCAGCTGAGCAACAGCATCAAACAGCAGAACTATGCGAACCGTAGCTACCCGTCGAATACCGCGCTGTACGATGACTTCCAGCGTACTAAAAACCAGGTCCAAATCAGTCTCAACCAGCCGTTGAGGGCGGATAAAAAGGATTATGGTTCACTGTACGTTAGCGGTACCTGGCAGGATTACTGGAACGGGGAAGGCTCGAACTCTAACTACAACGTGGGCTACAACAACAGCTTTACCTACGGTAGCTATAGCCTGTCGTTGCAGCGCACCTACGACCAGCGCGGTAAGCAGGATGACAGCGTTTACCTCAGCCTGAGCGTGCCGCTGAGCGTCTTCTCGCCGGATAACTCACGCATGGCGGGGTTCTCTAACCTCAACATGGGCCTGCGTTCCGATCTTAAAGGCGGCACCAACTTCAACAGTTCCGCCAGTGGCAGCACCAGTGACAGCAAGGTCAGCTACTCCGTCAGCGCGTCGTCCAGCAGCGGTGACTACGGCAACCTGAACCAGGTCAGCGGCTATGGCTCGCTGAATAGCGGCTATGGTCCACTTGGCCTCTCCGCCTCATTTGGTGACGATAACAGCAAGCAGTTCTCCGCCTCCTACAGCGGCGGCATGGTAGCGCACGCAGGCGGTATCGCCTTTGCACCAGGCAGCATTGGCGATAACGATTCCATCGCGGTGGTCAAGGCCAGCGGTGCGAAAGGAGCCGGCGTGGGCTATGGCGCAGGCAAGATTGACGGCTCCGGGTACGGCATTCTGCCGTATATGTCCCCCTATCGGGAAAACCGGGTTTCGCTGGATATCAGTACCCTCGAAAATGACGTTGAAGTGAAAAACACCACTGCCACCACCGTACCGCGCAACGGTTCTGTCGTGCTGGTGAATTTTGAAACCGACGAAGGACGTTCGGTCATTCTGGAGCTTAAGCGCAACGATAACGGCTTTATTCCGTTGGGCGCTGATGTGCTGAACGAAAAAAATGAATCTGTGGGCACAGTTGGCCAGGCGGGCCAGGCCTATGTTCGCGGCATCGAGAACAGCGGCGTGCTCCGCGTGGTCTGGAGTGGTGACAAGGACGGTTCCTGCACGGTGCGCTATCAGCTGAGACCGGATGCAGAAAAAGCCGGGCTTATCACCCTCCTCAATAACCAAACTTGTGAAATGTAATCAGGGAAATCAAGAGAAATCATATGAAAAAGACGCTTCTCAGCCTGTCTGTCATTGCAGTGACAGCGCTGACTCTCTCAGGGACGGCACGCAGCACCGATCTTGACGTTAACTTTATCGCCAACATCAAGGAAACCACCTGTGATATGAAACTGGTGGGCGGCTCAGGTTCCGATACCGAGCAGACGATCAAAATCGGCGACTCACAAGGCAAAATTGGTCTCGACCAGGTACAGGCGGGTACGGCAACAGCCAGCTTCAAGCTGGCGATCGTTGAATGTCCGTCATCGCTGACCTCACTGAAAACCACGGTGAAAGGTACACAAAGCGGCTATCTGTCAACGGGGATTACCAACTCGAAACCCGTCGCCAGCGGTGGTTCAGATTATGCGGCCGTCACCATTGCCCGTGCATCCGCGACAAACGCACCGTTTACCATTAACTCGACTACCGATTCTCAACGTCTGGTCTGGAGCGCGGCGGAAATCACCAGTAAGGAAGTCCCACTGGTAGCGACCCTGAAAGAAACCCAAACCGGCAAAATGACCACAGGCGATTTCGAAGCCGTGGTGACGTTTGAATTCAGCTACGAATGATTTGTGCAGATAACGGAGCACTCCAATGAAATTTAACTCAACATTACTCGCCCTGTCCGTTGCTGCCCTTTTCGCTACTAGCGCGGCAAATGCGGCCATCACCGGCACCTCCAGCGTCAAGCTAACCGTACAGTCGACGATTACTGCGGGCACCTGTACGGCTAAAGTCACCAACAGCGCCGGTGCTGATACCACTGTGGTGAATTTTGGTGATGTGTTTAAACCTGATATTGCGAACAAAAGTCGCGTAGAACCGCTGAAAATCTCATTCTCGGGTTGTTCAGGCGTCAAAAAAGCCACGGTCTCTGCGGCGGCCGGTACAGGTGGTTCATGTTCAGGTACTAACAAGGACGGTAGCTCTTATGCCGCAGGCCAGAACACCGCCTTTGAAATTTGGTCTGGCGCGGTGGATTCCGGCGTGGAGTTGGCCTGTAAGACGCCACCTGCAGCACAGACGGTTAACATCACCAGCGGCGCAGGTGAGTTCCCAATGAACTCCCGTATTGTGGTCGCGAAAGATAAAACCATCTCCGACGTCGGTACAGGTTCGGTAACTGCACCCGTGACCTTCACCGTCACCTATCAGTAATACAGGAATTGTCATGCAACAATCACCGATTTTATTTCGCCAGCCCGGTCTTGTGTTGCTTGTCGGCCTGGCTGGTGGGCTTTTGCCTGGCGTATGCCAGGCAAGTTCAGGCCTGGATGTGAACATGACGGCCAATATTGTTAACTCGACCTGTCAGATCAGTGTGAACAATGGCGGGAACGTCTATCTGCCAACGGTTACGCGTAGTTGGTTTTACAACAGCGATAACACCACCCGACTCGCGCCGACGGATTACGTCTCCGGAACGCCGTTCACCGTGTCGGTAACGGATTGCTACACTGGCGAAGAAGACACCTCTGGGATCAGACAGCTGCATTTCAGCTTTTCCCCGCAAAATGGATTCTGGAGCGGGCAGAATCAGGTATTTAAAAATGATGCCACTACCGGTGCCGCACAGAACGTCGGCCTGGTTATTTTTTCTGCAAAGTACAATACCAACGTTTTGAAAAGCGATGGCAGTTCAGACGTGGCCTATGACATTGCGGAAAACGGGAATGTTTTAACGGATTATGAATTCAGCGTGCGCTATCAGAACACCGGTGCAGTGACGGGCGGGTCCGTCACCAGCAATGTTCTGGTCGATGTACGTTACGAATAAAGGGATTTAGGATGAAGTGTAAAGTCTTTATCGCTGCTGCGCTGATGCTGGTTTCCGGCCTCAGCCATGCGGCTATTGAATGTGTATTTAACAGCGGCGCCACGCTGCAAATTATGTCACCGGGCGTAAAGCCGAATATTGTGCCACGCCCTGTTGGCACCGTCGTAGGCCCCACGAAGATCAGTGACACCATTATCATGGAAACCACACCGATGGTCTCATCATCATGCCGCGCGGGTAATGATGGCGATAACGTCTACATGTGGACCAACAATGCCATGTCATCTGCTCAAACATCCGAAGGTAGGGCATTATTCAACACCAATATTCCTGGTATTTATTTCACCCTGGCATTCTATCCGGACGGCAACGGCGTGACGGCGTGGTTTCCACCCTCCGGCGGTGGGCAGTGGGCTAAAACCGGCGATATTCACGAAAACGAATCGCTTGTGGACGGAAAAAAATGGCATGTGCGCATGGAATTTTATCAAACCAACGGTTTTACCGGCGTACCATCAGACGTCAATTTTCTGAGCATCGGTCCTGGTCCAGTTGGGCAGATGGTCCTGGGCGATCCCTATCACGATAGCGGTTCAGAAGAGCCGAGCCCGTTCGTCGAGCTATCACAGATGAACTTTGACATCCCGCTGGACAGACCCACCTGCGCGGTACGAGGCCCTACGACCGTTGACTTGGGTGACTGGTGGCCGCAGGAAATCACCAGCACCGGTACAACGCAGGTACAGTTCGATATTACCGGCAACTGTATCAACACAACCGTAGTATGGATGAAAGTCTCGTCAAATAACTGGACGGACGACGGTCAATACATCAAGAATGATGTCAACGGAGAGAGCGTAACCAAAGCCAGCGGGGTGGGTGTCGAAATCCGAATGGACGGCAACAGCCGCATGACAAAAAGCATGAACAAACAGGCTATCGCAGCAAGTCCTGAGTGGACTCCCATCAGCATGGATTTTGATCAGGCCTTCCACGCGCGGCTGGTTAAATATGGCAGCGATCCCGTGACGCCGGGCGTTTTCGGCGCTAACGTCACCTTCCAGGTCACCTACGAGTAAGTTAACCTTGCGGCTGATTGCTAATCAGCCGCGACATCGTCTCCAGCGAATCCGTTCTCAGGATGTACAGCCGCTTCAGCAAGAACGGATTATCCCCCGGCTTAACCTTCCCTCGTACCGTCGTCACCGCCAGATGGAACCCGGCGTCATTTGCGGCTTTGATCGCCTTGTCGTCGTAACCGCCGAACGGGTAAGAGAGGTAAAGCACGTGCGGGTTAAACTGCGCCAGATCCCTTCGTGAGCGCTTAAAATCAAACAAAATATTGTGATAGCTGCGGCTCAGCAAAATGGGCTGATGGTTGTCGTCAACGCGATGCAGGAAGTGCGTGTGTGACTGATAGTCGAACACGTCATGCATCTGCTCCAGCTCCGACACGCTCATAAACTGCAGGGATTTTGGCGCCCACTTCTGCGGGTGGCGCTTGATGCGCGACGAGATGATAAACGCCGTGGCCTTAAAGCCATACGCTTTGAGGATCGGGTAAGCGTAGCGGTTAACGGACTTCAGGCCATCGTCGAAGGTAATCACCACCGATTTCGCCGGCAGGTTCATCTTATTGCGCACGTACCCTTCCAGCTGATAGAGCGTCAGGGTGGTATAGCCCTGGTCGCGCAGCCAGGTCATCTGGTTGTTAAACGCACGCACGCTGGTCGTCGTGGAGGTATGGCGAAAACGGGTATTCTCTTCGTCGCGCAGAATATGATGATAGGTAATCACCGGAATGCCGTTATCTTCCTGCGCGTCCAGGCTGCTGATCCAGGCCAGGCGGTTGCCGATGCGGATCTGGAACCAGGTCTGGTTCAAACGGTCCTTGAGTTTGTTCAGGATCGGATAGCGAAGGTTGGCGCTTAGGGTGCCGAAGGGGGCACTGCCGTTGTTTGGGGCGTTATAAACAGGCGTGTCTTTCCACGTTATCAGGTTTTGATTGCTCAGCGGTTTATTCAAATCCCCCAGGCCATCCTCAACGCGCTGTTTACCCTGAACCGGCTCCAGGTGCCCCTTGTCGATAAAGCCCGTGCCGAATCCGAAGCGAAATTCATAGTAGTCCGCCGCCGCAGGCACCACCGCGAGGATCTGCCCTGCCCGCACGTTGCCAACGTTAATGACGCTATTGCCGACCTGGGCCCAAATCGCGGCATCTTCGGTGGTTTGCATATATTGAGCAGGCAATCTTTGCTGACTTAATAAACTGGCAGAAGACGTGCCGGACACGAACATCAAAAGCAGGAAAACAATACGCGTGAACATGAGGATCTTAGTCGAAGCGGAAATACTTATGCCATTGTAGCAAAAGCGACATCAATACCAACGTTTAATTCTTATACAGGTCATGAAGCAGGACGAAGGGCGGATTTTTTTGCTGCTGATGCCACAGGCTGCTGACGTCCGGAGCCCCCTGCTCGACGATGGCGTTACGGAACGCCGCGCTGGTTAATGTTGCGCGCTGGGGATACATCATTTCAAGTAATGGAAAGCTGATACCGGAGATCACTTCACAGCAGTCGTGCTTGTGGCTCAGCAGGGCCGCAGCACGGTAAGGCGCCGCGCCGGATTTATCGGTAAGAAAAATGACGCCCTCTCCGGTGTCGGTTTCGTGCAGGGCATCGCACATCATCCGGCCCAGCATGTTGGTGCTTAAGCCGCGCCAGTAGTTGACGGCGCGACACTGTGGCAGCGGACCAAACCTGGCTTCCAGCTTCAGCAACATGTCCTGCGCCCGTTCATCGTGGCAGGTGATAACCCATCCCAGCATAACTCTCTCCTTAGCAGGCAAGTAGTTTAGCGGAGTGAAGGTTAGCTTTCGGTGATAACTGTCAAAGAAAGCGCCCGGCAAACAGAACGTCGCCGGGCAAAAGATTAGCTGCGCAGACCGCGCCCGCGCTGGATCAGATACCAGCACAGCAGGTAGAAGGCAATGATGAACACCACCAGCACCGCCACCGTGGTGAACAGCGGCACGTCGGTGATCCCAAGGAAGCCAAAGCGGAAGCCGCTGATCATATAAACAATCGGGTTCAGGTGCGACAGCGCCTGCCAGAACGGCGGCAGCAGCGTCAGGGAGTAGAACACCCCGCCGAGATAGGTCAGCGGCGTCAGCACGAAGGTCGGGATCAGGCTGATGTCGTCAAACGTTTTGGCGAACACGGCGTTCAGCAGACCGGCCAGCGAGAACAGAATTGCCGTCAGGAGCAGCGTCAGCGCGACAAACAGCCACGAATGGACCTGGAACGGCACGAAGAACAGCGAAATCGCCGTGACCAGGATCCCCACGCACAGCCCGCGCGCCACGCCGCCGCCCACGTACCCGGCGATAATCACGTGCGTCGGCACGGGTGCTACCAGCAGCTCTTCGATATTGCGCTGGAATTTGGCGCTAAAGAACGACGACGCCACGTTGGCATAGGCGTTGGTGATCACCGCCATCATGATCAGCCCCGGGACGATAAACTGCATATAGGTAAAGCCGTGCATCTCACCAATCCGGGAGCCAATCAGGTTACCGAAGATGATGAAATAGAGCGTCATGGTGATCACCGGCGGCACCAGGGTTTGCACCCAGATACGCATAAAGCGGTTAATCTCTTTCGCCCAGATACTTTTCAGCGCGACCCAGTAAAGATGCGTCATGCCTTGTCTCCTTGTTTATCCTGCACCAGAGAGACAAACAGCTCTTCCAGTCGGTTCGCTTTGTTACGCATACTCAAGACCTGAATCCCCTGCGCGCTCAGCTGGGAGAACACGCTGTTAATCCCCTGCTCGCGCAGCACTTCTACCTCCAGCGTCGAGGTATCCACCAGGCGATACTGATACCCTTCGAGCTTCGGTAGCGGGCTTTTTGCCGCCAGATCGAGAATGAACGTTTCGGATTTCAGCTTGGAGAGCAGATTTTTCATCGAGGTGTTTTCCACCAGCTCGCCGTGCTGAATGATGCCGATGTTGCGGCACAGCATTTCTGCCTCTTCCAGATAGTGGGTGGTCAGAATAATGGTGGTGCCTTTGTCGTTGAGATCCTTCAGAAAGCCCCACATGGAGCGGCGCAGCTCAATGTCTACGCCCGCCGTCGGCTCATCCAGAATCAGCAGTTTTGGCTCGTGCATCAGCGCGCGGGCAATCATCAGGCGGCGCTTCATCCCGCCGGACAACATCCGCGCGCGTTCGTTACGCTTTTCCCACAAATCGAGCTGTTTCAGGTATTTTTCGCTGCGCTCCAGCGCCTCTTTGCGCTCAACGCCGTAATAACCCGCCTGGTTAACGACAATTTGCTGCACCGTCTCGAACGGGTTGAAGTTGAACTCCTGCGGTACCAGCCCCAGCTGGCGCTTGGCGTTAACCACATCTTTTTGCAAATCGTAGCCGAACACGCTCACGCGGCCGGAGGTTTTGTTCACCAGCGAGCTGATGATCCCGATGGTGGTGGATTTTCCCGCCCCGTTCGGCCCCAGAAGCGCGTAAAAATCCCCGGCTTCTACTTTGAGATCTATTCCGCGTAGCGCCTGAACGCCACCCGAATAGGTTTTTTTAAGCTGCTCAAGCTCCAGTGCAATTGCCATGAATTTAACTTACCTTCAGTTCTGACACACGTTGTGTGGTTTCATTAAAAGTCGGGTTACCCTATAGTAGCGCAACGCAATTACTTGGTTACAGGTCGCTAACCTCCATGAACGACATAGATACACTCATTAGCAACAATGCACTATGGTCAAAAATGCTGGTGGAGGAAGACCCCGGATTTTTTGGAAAACTCGCACAGGCCCAAAACCCGCGCTTTCTCTGGATTGGCTGTTCCGACAGCCGCGTGCCCGCCGAACGTCTGACCGGTCTTGAGCCTGGCGAGCTGTTTGTTCACCGCAACGTTGCCAACCTAGTGATCCACACCGATCTCAACTGTCTTTCTGTGGTTCAGTATGCCGTTGACGTTCTGGAAGTCGAGCACATCATTATTTGCGGCCACTACGGCTGCGGCGGCGTGCAGGCGGCAGTGGAAAACCCGGAGCTGGGATTGATTGATAACTGGCTGCTGCACATCCGCGATATCTGGTTCAAACATAGCTCACTGCTGGGCGAAATGCCGCAGGAGCGCCGCATGGACACCCTGTGCGAGCTCAACGTGATGGAGCAGGTGTATAACCTTGGGCATTCGACCATCATGCAGTCAGCGTGGAAGCGCGGGCAGAAGGTTTCGATCCACGGCTGGGCGTACGGCATTCACGACGGTCTGCTGCGCAATCTGGAAGTCACCGCCACCAACCGCGAGACGCTGGAGCAGCGCTACCGTTCAGGGATCGCCAACCTCAAGCTTAAGCATGTGAACCACAAATAAGTGCACGTTAAAAAGCCGGGTGGCGGCTGCGCCTTACCCGGCCTACATGTGCCCATTCGTAGGCCCGGTAAGCGTAGCGCCACCGGGCAACAAACCGCAACTACTCGTCCAGTAATACCACTTTTCCCACATACGGCAGATGACGATAGCGCTGCGCGTAGTCGATACCGTAACCCACCACGAATTCGTCCGGAATCGAGAAGCCGACGAACTCGACCGGCACCTGCACTTCACGGCGCTCAGGTTTATCCAGCAGCGTACAAATCGCCAGCGATTTCGGCTCGCGCAGGCTCAGGATCTCGCGCACTTTAGAGAGCGTGTTGCCGGAGTCGATAATGTCCTCAACGATCAACACATCTTTGCCACGAATATCTTCATCCAGATCTTTCAGGATTTTCACATCACGAGTGGTAGACATGCCGCTGCCGTAGCTGGAGGCGGTCATAAAATCGACCTCGTGAGGCACATGCACTTCACGGCACAGGTCTGCCATGAACATGAAAGAGCCGCGCAGCAGACCGACCAGCACCATTTCGCTGCCGCTGTCCTTGTAATGTTCGGTGATTTGACGACCCAGTTCGGCGATACGCGCTTTGATCTCGGCTTCCGGGATCATCACTTCAACAGTATGTTTCATATAACTAACCAAATGATTTTAATGAAAATCTCTCAATACGGATGCGTTAATATCCAGCACTGATACGCAAGCCAGCTATTATACCAGCAAATGGATAACCCTGGCGTATGAGTTATAAAAAGCAAATATTGTGATTCCGATCACACTTGTTAATACCTATAATTAGTTGCTAGCAAATTATTAACAAAAACTGACGAGTACACTTTCTATGGCTGAAACACACTCTAAACAGCCGCGTCTACTGGTGACATTAACTGCAGCATTCGCAGCCTTCTGCGCGCTGTATCTGTTAATCGGTGGCGTCTGGCTGGTCGCGATCGGCGGCTCCTGGTACTACCCGATTGCAGGCCTGGTTATGCTTGGCGTAACCGTCCTGCTCTTGCGTAGAAAACAATCTGCTCTGTGGCTGTATGCTGCACTCCTCCTTGCCACCATGATCTGGGGCGTCTGGGAAGTCGGGTTTGACTTCTGGGCGCTGACGCCGCGCAGCGACATCCTGGTCTTCTTCGGCATCTGGCTGATCCTGCCGTTCGTCTGGCGTCGCCTGATCGTGCCGTCCAGCGGTGCCGTTGCGGCGCTGGTGGTGGCCCTGCTGATCAGCGGCGGTATCCTCACCTGGGCCGGCTTTAACGACCCGCAGGAAATTCACGGCACGCTGAACACCGAATCGACGCCAGCTGCGGCTATCTCGCAGGTTGCTGACGGTGACTGGCCGGCCTATGGCCGTAACCAGGAAGGTCAACGCTACTCCCCGCTGAAGCAAATCAACGCGGACAACGTTAAAAACCTGAAGGAAGCCTGGGTATTCCGTACCGGCGATCTGAAGATGCCAAACGATCCGGGCGAGCTGACCAACGAAGTGACGCCGATTAAGGTCGGCAACATGCTTTATCTGTGTACGGCGCACCAGCGTCTGTTCGCGCTCGACGCGGCCACCGGTAAAGAGAAATGGCACTTCGATCCGCAGCTGAACTCCAACCCGTCCTTCCAGCACGTGACCTGCCGCGGCGTCTCTTACCACGAAGCGCGCGCCGATAATGCGAGCCCGGAAGTGGTTGCCGACTGCCCGCGCCGCATCATGCTGCCGGTGAACGATGGTCGCCTGTTCGCGATTAACGCCGAAACGGGCAAGCTGTGCGAAACCTTTGCCAACAAAGGTATTCTGAACCTGCAGACCAACATGCCTGACACCACGCCGGGTCTGTATGAACCAACCTCACCGCCAATCATCACCGATAAAACCATCGTGATTGCCGGTTCGGTAACGGATAACTTCTCCACGCGCGAAACCTCCGGCGTGATCCGCGGCTTCGACGTGAACACCGGTAAGCTGCTGTGGGCCTTCGACCCGGGCGCGAAAGATCCTAACGCGATCCCGTCAGACGAACACACGTTTACCTTCAACTCGCCAAACTCCTGGGCACCCGCCGCGTATGACGCGAAGCTGGACCTGGTCTACCTGCCGATGGGTGTAACCACGCCGGATATCTGGGGCGGTAACCGCACGCCGGAGCAGGAGCGCTATGCGAGCGCCATCGTGGCGCTGAACGCGACCACCGGTAAGCTGGCGTGGAGCTACCAGACCGTACACCACGATCTGTGGGATATGGATATGCCGTCCCAGCCGACGCTGGCCGACATTACCGTTAACGGCAAAACCGTGCCGGTAATTTACGCCCCGGCGAAAACCGGCAACATCTTCGTGCTGGATCGCAGCAACGGCAAGCTGGTTGTGCCTGCGCCGGAAAAACCGGTTCCGCAGGGCGCGGCGAAAGGCGACTACGTCTCTAAAACGCAGCCGTTCTCTGACCTGAGCTTCCGTCCGAAGAAAGACCTGAGCGGGGCAGACATGTGGGGTGCCACCATGTTTGACCAGCTGGTGTGCCGCGTAATGTTCCACCAGCTGCGCTATGAAGGCATCTTCACGCCGCCTTCCGAGCAGGGCACGCTGGTCTTCCCGGGTAACCTGGGGATGTTCGAGTGGGGCGGGATCTCCGTCGACCCTAACCGTCAGGTTGCTATTGCGAACCCAATGGCGCTGCCGTTCGTTTCTCGTCTGATCCCACGCGGTCCGGGCAACCCAATGGAGCAGCCGAAAGACGCGAAAGGCAGTGGTACCGAAGCCGGCATCCAGCCGCAGTACGGCGTACCGTATGGCGTAACGCTGAACCCGTTCCTGTCGCCGTTTGGTCTGCCGTGTAAACAGCCTGCCTGGGGTTATATCTCCGGTCTGGATCTGAAAACTAACCAGATCGTGTGGAAAAAACGTATTGGTACGCCGCAGGACAGCATGCCGTTCCCGATGCCGGTTCCGGTGCCGTTCAATATGGGTATGCCAATGCTGGGTGGCCCAATCTCCACCGCCGGTAACGTGCTGTTCATCGCGGCAACCGCAGATAACTACCTGCGAGCGTACAACATGACCAACGGTGAAAAACTGTGGCAAGGCCGTCTGCCAGCGGGTGGACAGGCCACGCCGATGACCTACGAGGTGAATGGCAAGCAGTACGTTGTCATCTCCGCGGGCGGTCACGGTTCGTTTGGTACGAAGATGGGCGACTATATCGTCGCGTATGCGCTGCCTGACGAAGGCAAATAAAAGCAAAACGGCAACGAAAGTTGCCGTTTTAGTGTTTGTTCCCTCTCCCCGTGGGAGAGGGTCAGGGTGAGGGCATCAGGCCGCACCAGCGAAATGTAGGCCGGGTAAGGCGTAGCCGCCACCCGGCTTTTTTTATACGGTAAAGCCCAGCATCATCCCCGTATCCTCATGCTCCAGCAGGTGGCAGTGCGCCATATAGGCAAACTCTTTCGGCGCCTCGTGGTCAAACTTCACCAACACCTCGCTGACGCCGCCTTCCACTCTCACCGTATCCTTCCAGCCCGCGCGATGCGCCTCGGGCGCTTTGCCATTCTCGGAAAGAATGCGGAACTGGGTGCCGTGGATGTGGAACGGGTGCAGCATCATGTCCCCTTCGCCTGAAATCACCCAGCGCTCAGGCTGGCCTTTTGCCGCAGCAAACATCGGCGTGTTCATGTCGAACGCTTTGCCGTTGATCATATTGGCGTTGTGGAAATCAAAGCCACGGTCGCCGTGATGCATGTTCCCCATACCGCCCATGCTGCCGTGGTCCATATTCATGTGGCCCATCATCTGCCCGTGGTGCATCCCCGCCATCGCCTTATCGCCATATTTCGCCATCAGCGCCTGCATCCCCATCATATCCAGCATCGGATTCATGGAGAGCTGCAGCTTGCGCTGGGTAAGCCCGTCCAGCGACGGGAGGGCTGGCAGCGTGGTCAGCGTATCGGGCAGCGTGCCGGAAGCGGCCACCAGCAGCGGCTGAATACGCAGCACCGGATGCGGCTTGTCGAAGGGCGCAACCGCCATCCCCATCTGGCTCACCGGCAGGGTCACGAGGTCAAACGGCTTGCCGTCGCTGATATCCACCAGCACCTCAAAGCGTTCGCCCATCAGCATCGGCAGCTCGCTCACTTTTACCGGCTCCGGCAGCAGCCCGCCGTCGCTGGCGACCACGTACAGCGGGCGCTTATCGCTGGTGGCGAAGTTGAGCGAACGCGCGTTACAGCCGTTCAGCAGGCGCAGGCGCAGCCAGCCTTTCGGCGCGGCGTGCTGCGGGTAAATCGCGCCGTTGGCCAGCAGCGTGTCGCCAAACCAGCCTACCGCCGCGCTCATCACGTCCAGCTGATAGTCAATTTGCCCGTCAGCGGTGAATTTCTTGTCCTGCACAATCACCGGCACGTCGTCGATGCCCCACTGCTTCGGCAAGCGCAGCAGGCGGCTTTCGTCGTCTTCAATCAGCACCAGCCCCGCCAGCCCCATCGCCACCTGATGGCCCGTTTTGCCATGCTGATGCGGATGGAACCAGCAGGTCGCCGCGCGCTGGTCGGGCGTAAAGGTCACGCTGCGCGAGCCGCCCGCTTTGATGATGCCCTGCGGCCCGCCGTCTACCTCGCCAGGCACTTCCAGCCCGTGCCAGTGCACCGTCGTCTCTTCGGCGAGCGTGTTGTGGACATCCACCGTCACCGCCTTCCCTTTGCGCAGCTGCAGCGCCGGGCCGAGCAGATTGCCGTTATAGCCCCACGTCGTGGCGTTGTGTGCGCCAAACGCCGTCTTACCGGCCTGAACCACAAGCTGGATTCGGCTGCGGGCGTCCGCGGTCAGTAGGTCAGGGATGGGTAAGGCAGGCCTGTCAGCGGCGAAAACCGCGCGGCTCCAGAGGGGTAATGCGCTGGCAGCACCCAGCGCAGCGGAATATTTTAAAAAATCACGACGTTGCATGTTCATTTCCTTATTTCCAGCAGGCGATCTTTTGAGCATAAACCCTCCCCTTACCGGAAGGTCAAGTCAAGCGGCAATAATAAAGATCGTCGCACCGGCATCAAGTATGCTAACGTTAATTTTCCGTGAAGAAGTGGTAGAAGCAATGAAGACGTTTTTCAGGACAATTTTGTTCGGAAGCCTGATGGCAATGTGTGCGAACAGCTATGCGCTCAGTGAAAATGAAGCGGAAGATATGGCCGATTTAACGGCGGTTTTTGTATTCCTGAAAAATGATTGCGGCTACCAGAATTTACCCAACGGGCAAATTCGCCGCGCGCTGGTCTTTTTTGCCCAGCAGAACCAGTGGGATCTCAGCAACTACGATAGCTTCGACATGAAGGCGCTCGGCGAAGACAGCTACCGTGACTTGAGCGGTATTGGTATTCCCACCGCCAAAAAATGTAAAGCGCTGGCTCGCGATTCACTCAGCCTGCTCGCCTACGTCAAATAACCTTCCCGACGACGCCTCCTGTTGAACCTCTGACCGTGCAACCACGGTTAGAGTTAGCTATGATGTTTCGCTCATTTTTAATGAGTGTTACGGATGTTAACAAAGGAGGAGTCCGCGTATGGCCGACAACACGTTGTGGCATGAAACGCTGCATGACCAGTTTGGGCAGTACTTTGCCGTTGATAACGTGCTCTATCATGAGAAAACCGATCACCAGGATCTGATCATCTTCGAGAATGCCGCCTTTGGCCGCGTCATGGCGCTGGACGGCGTGGTGCAGACCACCGAGCGGGATGAGTTTATCTATCATGAGATGATGACCCACGTTCCGCTGCTGGCGCACGGGCACGCGAAGCATGTCCTGATTATCGGCGGTGGCGACGGCGCAATGCTGCGTGAAGTCTCCCGCCATCGTTCCATTGAAACCATCACCATGGTGGAAATCGATGTGGGCGTGGTCTCTTTCTGCCGCCAGTACCTGCCCAACCACAATGCCGGTAGCTATGACGATCCGCGCTTTAGCCTGGTGATTGACGACGGCGTTAACTTTGTTAACCAGACTTCCCAGACCTTTGACGTGATCATCTCCGACTGCACCGACCCCATCGGTCCCGGCGCGTCGCTTTTTACCTCCTCCTTCTACGAAGGCTGCAAACGCTGCCTGAACCCGGGCGGGATCTTCGTCGCCCAAAACGGCGTCTGTTTCCTGCAGCAGGATGAAGCGCTGGATAGCCATCGCAAGCTCAGCACCTATTTCGATGACGTCAGCTTCTACCAGGCCGCCATTCCGACGTACTACGGCGGGATCATGACCTTCGCCTGGGCGACGGATAACGACGTATTACGCCATCTCTCCACCGAAATTATTCAGGCCCGCTTCCATCACGCTGGCCTCACGTGCCGCTACTACAATCCGGCCATTCATACCGCAGCGTTTGCGCTGCCGCAGTACCTGCAAGACGCATTATCCACTAAGGGGGTGAGCTAATTGAAAAAGCTTAAGCTGCATGGCTTTAACAACCTGACCAAAAGCCTGAGTTTTTGTATTTACGATATCTGCTATGCCAAAACAGCGGAAGAGCGCGATGGCTACATCGCCTATATCGACGAACTCTACAACGCCAACCGTCTGACCGAGATCCTGTCAGAAACCTGTTCCATTATCGGCGCCAACATCCTGAATATCGCCCGACAGGATTATGAACCCCAGGGCGCGAGCGTGACCATCCTGGTCAGCGAAGAGCCGGTCGACCCGCAGCTTATCGACAAAACGGAACATCCGGGCCCGCTGCCGGAAGTGGTGGTTGCCCATCTGGATAAAAGCCATATCTGCGTCCATACCTATCCGGAGAGCCACCCGGAAGGCGGGCTGTGTACCTTCCGCGCGGATATTGAAGTGTCAACCTGCGGCGTGATTTCTCCGCTGAACGCGCTGAACTATCTCATCCACCAGCTTGAATCCGACATCGTGACCATTGATTATCGCGTGCGCGGGTTTACCCGTGATGTCAACGGCATGAAGCACTTCATCGACCACGAGATCAACTCCATCCAGAACTTTATGTCCGAGGACATGAAATCGCTATACGACATGATGGACGTGAACGTGTACCAGGAAAATATCTTCCATACCAAGATGTTGCTTAAGGAATTCGACCTTAAGCACTATATGTTCCACACGAAGCCGGAAGATTTAAGCGAAGAAGAGCGTCAGGCGATTACCGACCTGCTCTGGAAAGAGATGCGCGAGATCTACTACGGCCGTAATATTCCGACCGTGTAACGCGCATGCAGGTAGATAAAGAAGGAAAAGCGATGATTTTTCCTTCTTTACTATTCTGTTTGTTTTCTAGACCGGCGTTTGGGCCAGTATCATCGCCGCTTCCGTACGATTTCTGACGCCCAGTTGACGAAACAGGGCATGGAGATGATTCTTAACCGTTCCTTCCGCAATCCCCAGTACACGACAAATTTGTTTATTACTATTTCCCTGTACAACAAGATGCAGGATCTCGCGCTGCCGGGGTGAAAGCGCGCGCAGAGGGGACGGGTAATTTTGCATCCGTATTAATTTAGGCTCGCGCAGGCAACAATCCGGTAAATATATTCTTCCTTGACGCACCCATTCGATTGCCTGCAATAACTCTTCCGACTCCATTTTCTTTGTCAAAATGCCAGCCGCACCATTCTCCAGAAAATAAATTGGATTCACATTATCCAGCCGAGAAAAGTTCATCAACACGAAACCATTATCCGCCTGTGATGTTAACTGCGTTAATAATGTTCTTTTTTTCTCAATTTCATAATCGGCATCCAGAATAATAACATCAGCCCGGTTTTTTATTAAACCTTTCCAGACCTCATCTTCGCTATGTGCAGCTGTGATGTGCAGCGCGGGCGCAAGCTCAGCCCAACGGCATCGGATGCCATGAACGAACAGCGGCAATTCATCATAAATAAGTATATTCATTGTCGTCCCACTTAAATAATCGTTATCTTGTTAGCGGCACTTAAAACTCTCATACAGACCTCAACGCGAGAGCTGCTGTGCGATGAAAAGCAATAACACCAGATGAAATTTTCAACTGCAGGAATAATGCTGGTTTAATTTATTAAGCACAGCCCGTCACATTTCGCCATGTAACTTTCGATACAGGCCGTTCCATACAGATGCAATGATTTCTGAAAACATAACTTTAGGCTCATAGATGCTTTATTCATCGATATCCATGATTAAGGGGCAGACATATTCTGCGACCACACGAATATTGAGGAATGAATTATGCCAGATGCAAATGTTGATGCCGGATTTATAGGTTCAGTTATTAGTTCATTGCCGCTAGACAGTATGATTTCTGCGCCACTGCAGGCAATGATTAAAGCCCAAACCCAGGCGGCAAAAAGTTATACCGATTTCTTATTGAGCGTCTGTATTAAGGACGGCAAGGCCGTTTCGGTACAGTTTGATTATGAAGAAACGCTCGTCGATGAGAAAGGCGTGACGACCGGTACGCAGACCAAAGTCATGCGTATTCCCCTGCTCGCGGCAGTCGTGCATCCCATCATCTGTATCGAAGAAGGGACTATCGACTTCGAGCTTGAGATCCACCAGAGCGCGGCCAGCAACGAAAGCAGCAGCCAGGAAGGCTCCCTGGAGGGCAAAATCGGCTGGGGTCCATTCTCCGTCAGCGTGAAGGGGAGCGTTAGCCATAAGTCAGAACAGACCCGCTCGACCGATACCCGCGCCAAATACTCCATCCACACCTCTGTAAAACGTCAGCCAATGCCGGAGGCGCTCAGCCGCGTGGTCGATTATCTGACAAATGCTGCCACCAAACCGGCGCAACGCGCAGAAGATCAGCCTGCAACACTGCCTGCGACCAACAGTTCAGGTCTGATTACCCCAGCACCGGCCCCGGCCCCGGTCGCGCCGCCTCAAGGGGGTAACGGTTAACCCACGCCACACGTTCAAACGCATTTATTACCCCTGACAGGTGCCCGGCTAGCGGGCACCTGCCTGAAGGAGAAAAAGCATGCCTGATTCACGTCGATTCTGGTTCAGCCGTAAATCGCCCGACGCTGCAACGCCTGAAGCCAGTCCCGAAACCCCGGCGGATACACCGCCAACGCTGGCGTCTGAAGCGCCCCTGGACGTAACACCGTCCCCCGCTCCCTCCGGGGAAAGTGGCAACACCGGGGGCAATGGTGGGGGAAACAACGGCGGTGCCGGTGGAGGCGATAACGGTACGCCACCACCTCCAGCCGGCAACAAGGGCAACCACGCTATGGGCTTAGATGCCCTGGTACAAGGGCTCCAGCACGCTGCGTTCAGTGCCAACCAGTATATGACCCATCAGTACATCGCCGTGCTCTCCCAGCTGTTTGAGCAGGCCCCGGACGGCAGCTACAGGCCGGACTACGCCGAGCTTCAGCTGGATGATGAGCACCGTTTGAACGTGCCGCTGGTCACGCTTGCACCACCGCGCAATCTCTCGATGGAGAGAATGAAGATGCGCCTGACCGTTCGCGGCGATGCGACCGAATCCATAAGCACGCTGACGGGACAGGGAGAGCGCGGACACTTCCACGTCACCATGGCGCCCCAGCCTCATGAGGGCAAAACGGACACCCAAAACATTGATATTGAAATTAATTTTGTCGCTCAGGAGCCGCCAGAAGCGGTGCTCCGCCTGCTTGATGAATTCATCCACCGTATGACCCCCGTCCCCATAAAGGAGAAAAACCATGAGTAATGCTGTGAAAACAACAGGCAATGGCGGCATTGCCCTTATCAAACAGTATGAAGGCCTGCGCTTAACCACCTACAAAGATGCCGTCGGTATTCCGACCATCGGTTATGGCCATGTCGAAAACCCGATCCCCCCGGGCGGCACGCGAACCATCACCGCGGAAACCGCGGAACAGATCCTTCGTGAGGATTTGCAGCGGTTTGAGCATGACGTCAACAGCATGCTGACGGTGGACGTCACCCAGAACCAGTTCGATGCCCTGGTGAGCTTCGCCTTTAATCTGGGGCCAGCCAATCTCAAGAGCTCAACCCTGCTGCGCAAAGTGAACAGCGGCGACTTCAGCGGCGCAGCAGAAGAATTTCCGAAATGGAACCATGCCGGTGGCCAGGTTCTGGCGGGCCTGACGGCACGTCGAAACGCTGAAAAAAACCTGTTTTTATCCTGATCAATCACGAGGTGTAACATGACAATTCGAATTCTTTCCTGGCGTGCTGACTCCTTTACGCACGAGGCAGACGACCTGCGGAGTGCGGATGAAGATCTGCTGGCACACGCCAAAGAGCGGATGGCGTTGCGTCTGAGTCAGGTCATTGCTCAGCTCAAAACGGTCCTCGAAACCGACGCGGGTAGCTGGGATCATACCTTTGTCACGCTTCCAGAATTCTTCTGGAATACCCGCTGGTCTAATGTGCACGGTGAAGATGACATCATGAAGCTCGGTGACTTCTACATGAGCAATGTTAGCGACGTCGTTAACAAACTGATTGATGCCTTCCCTGCCCGGTCCGGGGATCCCTCTTCTGCCATCACCTTTCTGGCGGGAACCTGTGCCACCCTGTATCGCGATGATGACGAGAGTGAGAAAACGCCCTGTCACGACCCTGTTTTTCACGCCGTGAACTGGCTGCTGTGCGGGCAAAACACCCGTAGCGATAAATCCCTGACGATGTGGCCAAAACGCTACGTTTCCACGATTGATTTCTTTCCTCAGGTGGAGGGTCACGCGATCCCCGGCCATATTTCAGTCCAATTGCCGGATGGCCAGATCGTTCATATCGGCGACAGCAGCGAAGTGTCGGCAGAATCACTGAATGGGATCGTTGTGACCGACTACTTCACCAATACCTATGCTGGCGATAAGCCGTTCAGCATTGATATCTGTCTGGATTACTTCACGCAGGGGAATGTGCGCCCGGCGGGCTGGGAGCAACGGGTCGCGGAGCTGCAGAGCAAAAGCAGCGACATTGATTTTTTGATAGCCTGCGGAATGCCGGTCAGCGAGCCGCCGCAAAACCCGGGTGGTGTGAAATTCCTTGTACGTAACGACGGTATGCCAGTCGCTTCCCAGTGCCAGGCGTGGTCGTTCAGCGCCGGGAAGGCAACGCCGGTTGCGGCAACCAACCCCACCGCTAATTTTGTGAGATTTTTACTGTAGGGTGAAACCCGCAGATTCCCTCCGGAACTCTCCGGAGGGAACGTCCGTTACTTCTGTTTCATAAACGCCCGGTACGCAGCGACCACCTGCAAAAAGTCCTCGACGCCGCACATCGACAGGCTCTCTTCGTCATAGTAGCTCATGCCCTCTTCCATCTCGTCGCCTGAAAACTCGAGCTGGTTGGCACGCACCATCACCTCTTCTCCATCCAGCCACAGCGTGTATTCGTGGCCGGCACGCTGCCAGGAGCGTTCACTGCCTTTCACCGTATTTGCCGCCTGTTCAACTTCATCAAGAAGGGCAAGATTTTCTTTCACCTCTTCGTTAAACCAGTGTCCAACGGCTTCGTGGCCCATCGACATACGCACTTTCACCACTCCGGTGATGTCGCGCAGAAATTCGTAATCCATAGTATTTTCCTCTGCAAAGCCATTAGGGTAATTATCGCAGCAGAGAGGAAGAAAAAAAGCGTGAGAGGTGGGAGGAATGAAAATAAAAAAATACCCCTCACCCCCAGCCCCTCTCCCCACAGGGGCGAGGGGGGGTTATATTCCCTCTACCCTTTGGGGAGAGGGCCAGGGTGAGGGGTTGGTTTTTATACCGCGGTCTGGAAGATAACCCCGTCGGCCTTCTCGGTATACTGAGAAAGCTGGTCGAAGTTCAGATAGCGATAGGTATCCACCGCCGTCTTATCTACCTGAGCCACAAAGGTCTGGTACTCTTCCGGCGTTGGCAGTTTGCCAATCAGCGCGGCAACCGCCGCCAGCTCCGCAGAAGCCAGGAAGACGTTCGCACCGGTACCTAAACGGTTCGGGAAGTTACGGGTCGAGGTGGAGACCACCGTCGCACCGTCGGCTACGCGCGCCTGGTTACCCATGCACAGGGAGCAGCCAGGAATTTCGATGCGGGCACCGCTCTTACCAAACACGCTGTAGTAGCCTTCTTCCGTCAGCTGCGCGGCATCCATACGGGTTGGCGGCGCCACCCACAGGCGGGTCGGCAGCTGGCCCTTGTGGGTATCCAGCAGTTTGCCGGCCGCACGGAAGTGACCAATGTTGGTCATGCAGGAACCGATGAACACTTCGTCGATCTTCTCGCCCTGAACCTCAGACAGCGGACGCGCGTCGTCCGGATCGTTCGGTGCACACAGGATCGGCTCTTTGATATCCGCCAGATCGATGTCGATCACCGCCGCGTACTCTGCGTCAGCGTCGGCTTCCAGCAGCTGCGGATCGGCCAGCCATTTTTCCATACCCTGAATACGACGCTCCAGCGTGCGACGGTCGCCGTAGCCTTCTGCAATCATCCACTTCAGCAGCACGATGTTAGAGTTCAGATACTCAATAATCGGCTCTTTGTTCAGCTTGATGGTGCAGCCCGCGGCGGAACGCTCGGCGGAGGCGTCGGTCAGCTCGAACGCCTGCTCCACTTTCAGGTCCGGCAGACCTTCAATTTCCAGAATGCGGCCAGAGAAGATGTTTTTCTTCCCTTTCTTCTCAACGGTCAGCAGGCCCTGTTTAATCGCATACAGCGGGATAGCGTGAACCAGGTCGCGCAGGGTGATACCCGGCTGCATTTTACCTTTGAAGCGCACCAGCACCGATTCCGGCATATCCAGCGGCATCACGCCGGTCGCCGCAGCAAACGCCACCAGACCGGAGCCCGCCGGGAAGGAAATCCCGATAGGGAAACGGGTATGGGAGTCACCGCCGGTACCCACGGTATCCGGCAGCAGCATGCGGTTCAGCCAGGAGTGGATAACGCCGTCACCCGGACGCAGGGAAACGCCACCGCGGTTCATGATGAAGTCTGGCAGCGTGTGGTGCGTGGTCACGTCAACCGGCTTCGGATACGCCGCGGTGTGGCAGAAGGACTGCATGACCAGGTCGGAAGAGAAGCCCAGGCACGCCAGGTCTTTCAGTTCGTCACGGGTCATTGGGCCGGTGGTGTCCTGAGAGCCCACGGAGGTCATCTTCGGCTCGCAGTACGCGCCAGGACGAACGCCCGCAACGCCGCACGCGCGACCCACCATTTTCTGCGCCAGCGAATAACCGCGGTTGCTTTCCGCGACGTCTTTCGCCTGACGGAAAACGTCCGAGTGCGGCAGACCGAGCGCTTCACGCGCCTTGGTGGTCAGGCCACGACCGATGATCAGCGGAATACGGCCACCCGCACGCACTTCATCGACCAGCACGTCGGTTTTCAGCTCGAAGCTTGCCAGCAGCTCGTTGGTGTCGTGGTTACGTACTTCACCCTTGAACGGGTAAACGTCAATCACGTCGCCCATGTTCAGGTTGCTCACGTCCACCTCGATTGGCAGCGCGCCCGCATCTTCCATGGTGTTGAAGAAGATTGGCGCAATTTTGCCGCCGAGGCACAGGCCGCCGCCGCGCTTGTTCGGCACGTGCGGAATGTCGTCGCCCATGAACCACAGCACGGAGTTGGTCGCGGACTTACGGGAAGAACCGGTACCCACAACGTCACCCACGTAGGCCAGCGGGAAACCTTTTTTCTGCAGGGCTTCGATCTGTTTGATCGGACCCACCACGCCCGGCTGATCCGGCTCAATGCCTTCGCGGGCGTTTTTCAGCATCGCCAGAGCGTGCAGAGGAATATCCGGGCGAGACCACGCGTCCGGCGCCGGAGAGAGGTCGTCGGTGTTGGTTTCACCGGTCACTTTGAAGACGGTAACGGTGATTTTCTCAGCAAGCTGGGGACGGTTCAGGAACCATTCGGCATCCGCCCAGGACTGCATCACCTGCTTCGCGTAGACGTTGCCTGCTTTGGCTTTTTCTTCTACATCGTAGAAGTTATCGAACATCAGCAGCGTGGAAGAGAGCGCTTTAGCGGCAATCGGTGCCAGCTTGTCGTTATCCAGCGCGTCAATCAGCGGATGAATGTTATAACCACCCTGCATGGTGCCGAGCAGTTCAATGGCTTTTTCAGGAGTGACCAGTGGGGAGGTGGCTTCGCCTTTGGCGATAGCGGCAAGGAATCCGGCTTTTACGTAGGCAGCTTCATCTACGCCAGGCGGTACGCGGTTGATCAACAGATCTAACAGGAATTCTTCTTCGCCCTTAGGCGGGTTCTTCAGCAGCTCGACGAGCGCGGCCATTTGGGTTGCATCTAAAGGTTTGGGTACAATTCCCTCGGCGGCACGTTCTGCTACGTGCTTACGGTATTCTTCTAGCACGACGGTTCTCCTCGCTCTCATTGTCATATGCGGCGGGCGTTCTCTTCACGCTCCTGTGAGACAGCAGTTTGTAGGGTAAATGCCCGATACCGCGTCGGGCAGCATAGCAGGATTTCTGCACAGTGTTAATCCGTTTACAAAAAAGCAACATTAAAAAATTTGCTGAATCGTTAAGCATGGTGTAGCAGGGATTTAGGGCAGCATTTTGCCGTTTCTGCTGCACCGTAACGCTTCAGTTTTTTCGTCATCGGATATAATTGCGTAATAAATACTCACACTCTTTATCCGGACGTGCCGGACGCTTCCCAATAAAAGTCAAAACAGTCAAAGACGGGTGAATAATACTCACGCCAACCGTAACGCCTCACGGCACAGCGCTTGTCTCGTTGGAGTCATTTTATGAAGTTGTCCTTTAAGCCACATCTGCTCGTCCTTCTGTGCAGTGCCGGGCTGTTTGCCGCCTCAGGCGTCATGTTTGTCAAAGGCCGCGCGACGGAGCCCGCAGCGCCGGCAGCGGCCGCTCAACAGCCGGCTGCACCAGCGCCTGCCGCAGCCCAGCCCGCCCCGGTCGCCGCGCCAACGTATACGGCCGCGCAAATCGATCAGTGGGTTGCCCCCATTGCGCTCTACCCTGACGCCCTGCTGTCACAAATTCTGATGGCCGCAACTTACCCAGCCAACGTGATCCAGGCGGCGCAGTGGTCCAAAGACAACCCCAAAATGGAAGGGGACGCCGCGATCCAGGCCGTTGCGGGCCAGCCGTGGGATCCGAGCGTAAAATCGCTGGTCGCGTTTCCTCAGCTGATGTCGCTGATGGGGGAAAACCCGCCGTGGGTGCAAAATCTGGGTGATGCGTTTCTCGCGCAGCCGAAAGACGTGATGGATTCCGTGCAACGCCTGCGCGCGCTGGCACAGAAGACCGGCGCGCTGCAATCCACGCCTCAGCAGAAGGTCACCACCGTGACAAAACCGGCGCCGGCGAAAACCAGCACCAGCGAGACAACGACAGCGACGACGTCCGCGCCCGCCCCAACGGTAATCAAAATTGAATCTGCCGACCCGCAGGTGATTTACGTCCCCACCTATAACCCCAATACGGTTTACGGAACCTGGCCAAACACCGCCTATCCGCCCACCTATCTTCCGCCAACGCCCTGGGAGCAGTTTGGCAACAGCTTCGTCAACGGTTTAGGCTTCAGCCTGGGCGTCGCCACAACCTATGCCATTTTCAGCAACATCGACTGGGATGATGACGATGACTGGGATCACCACCATGGCGACTGGGATAATCACGGCGGCTATAACCGCAACGGCGATAACAATATCAATATCAACGTTCAGAACTTCAATAAAATCAGCGGACAGCGCCTGACGGACGCCAACCGCACCTGGCAGCACAACCCGGCCTATCGGGAAGGCGTGCCCTATCCCACTAACCAGCTCAACACCCGCTTCCACTCAACCAGCGCGGCGACCGGGCTAAGCTCAGCGCAGCAAACACCGGTTAACCGGGATAGCCAGCGTCAGGCTGCGCTGAGCCAGATGGAGAAATCCACGGGCAAAACCTTCCCGCAAACGGCGCGCAGCGGAACGAGAGACGCGCAGCGTCAGGCCTCAAGCGAACAGCTGAAGCAGATTTCGCAGCGCAATAACTACCGTGGCTACGACACCAAACCGCAGACGGCGAAGCGAAGTACCGCGCAGCGACAAGAGAAACGCGCGTCGCAGCCCGCGCAGCAACGCCCTCTTCAGCAGCGAAACAGTCAGCCCCGGGCCAATGCGCTGAGCGGCAACGACAGCCGCTCCGCGAACTGGCAGGCGCAGCAGCAGCGCGGTGCGCAAAGCAGACAGCTCGCCGCTCGCCAGCAGCAGATGCGTCAGGCGTCTGGTGGACGCGTTGAGCGCCGTGAAATTCGACATCGCTAAGGGAACCGACATGAAAAGTAAACTACTCAGTGGAATAGCGTTGTTCGTGCTTTCGGCCTCGGTGATGGCGCAGCAGTCCTTTAGTACGCCAGACCAGGCAACCGATGCGCTGGCTAAAGCCATCAGTGAGCAAAATGGGCGCGCGATGAGCAACCTGCTTGGAGAGAACTGGCGCGATTTTCTGCCGCCGGAAGGCGTTGATCCGGACGCCGTCGATCGCTTCCTGCGCGACTGGAAAGTCCGTCACAACACGGTTGTCGAAGGCGATACGGCGCATCTTGTCGTCGGAGACAGCGGCTGGCAGCTCCCCATTCCGGTGATCAAAACCGCTGCCGGCTGGGCGTTTGATATTAAAGAAGGGGCGGAAGAGATCCTGACCCGCGAAATCGGGCGTAACGAGCTCGCCGCCATTGAAGCCCTACATGCCTATGTTGATGCGCAGCAAAGCTACTTTGCGATGAACCAGCAATACGCGCAGAAGATTGTCAGCTCGCAGGGGAAAAAGGACGGCCTGTACTGGCCCGCCTCACCCGGCGAAGCGCCCAGCCCGCTCGGACCGGCATTTAGCCCGAGCGTGCCGGGTACCGGCTATCACGGCTATCGCTTTCGGATCCTGCCGGATAATCACGGTTTCGCGATGGTTGCCTGGCCGGTTAGCTACGGCCAGACGGGCGTCATGAGCTTTGTGGTAAATCAGGATGACAAGGTGTATCAGTCCGATCTTGGCAGCGATTCCGAGCAGAAAGCCCGGGCAATGACCGCCTATAGTCCTGATAAAAGCTGGCAGCCTGTGGTCCCCTAACGCCATTTTGCAGGCCGGGTAAGGCGAAGCCGCCACCCGGCTGTTTTACTTACAGAATATTTGCCACCGATTTCGCCAGCTGCGCTTCCAGAACCGGTTTCGCTTCTTCGAACTTCAGATTGACCTTGTTAGCATTCGATACCACGCGGGTCTGATACTTCGCGCGATCGCCCTGCTCGGAGCTGGTTTGCAGCTTCACGCCGGACGTCCCCTGGCGCAGCGCCGCAATGTTATCGGTGGTGACTTTCGCTTTGCTACGCTCAGAGATCTGCAGGTCGGTAACCATGGTGTAGTTCACGTCTTCCACCATCGCATCCGCCGCCATCCCGATCAGGCCTGCCGCCAGCCCCACGCCCAGCGCGGCGCCGGAAGAGTTGCTGTTGTAGGCAGTGATACCGGCCCCTAGCGCGGCGCCCACGGCGGCACCTTCATAGCCAGTTTTCAGGTAGCCCTGAGACTCGCGGAGGTCCATTTTATCGGCTTTGAGGACGTTAGCCTGAACCCAGTAGTATGCGCCGTCAGGTGAGCTGGTGACCTTGTACCCTTTGGCACTCAGATCGTTTGCCAGCAGCGTCTGGAGGTTGCTCATGTCTTTATCGGAGGTGTTTTTTACCTGAATGTAGACCGTTTTTTCACTGGATGGCTCAAGCCAGATGGTTTCGCTCATCTGGGTTTTCACTTCCAGGTTGCGCTTTTTCACGGCTGTCGTCATTGCGCCACATCCGGTCAGCGTCATAACTGACGCCAGTAAGCCAATTCCCACAATTTTCTTAAAAGACATGCTTTTTCCTTTTTTCGTGTAATTAAAAGTCCAGAACCCCTGAACCGCGCAGCCAGTAGCCACACAACGGTGAAAAAAGTATCGGCAGAAGAAGGGAAATTTTTAGCGGAAATATCAATGAGATGACTACCAATTCGGGTAGTTTCCGGGCAAAAAAAAACGCCTCCGGGGAGGCGTTTAGCAATCGAAAGAAGCTTATTTCTTCTTCGCTTTCGCGTTTGGCAGGTCGGTGATGCTGCCTTCAAACACTTCTGCCGCCAGGCCCACGGACTCGTGCAGAGTCGGGTGAGCGTGGATGGTCAGCGCGATGTCTTCCGCGTCACAGCCCATTTCGATCGCCAGACCGATTTCACCCAGCAGCTCGCCGCCGTTGGTGCCGACAATCGCACCACCGATCACGCGGTGAGTCTCTTTGTCGAAGATCAGTTTGGTCATACCGTCTGCGCAGTCGGAAGCGATAGCACGGCCAGAAGCAGCCCACGGGAAGGTGGCGGTTTCGTAGCTGATGCCTTTCTCTTTCGCTTCTTTCTCGGTCAGACCCACCCATGCCACTTCTGGCTCGGTGTACGCGATAGATGGAATGACTTTCGGATCGAAGTAGTGCTTCATGCCGGCAATAACTTCAGCGGCAACGTGACCTTCGTGAACGCCTTTGTGCGCCAGCATTGGCTGACCGACGATATCGCCGATAGCAAAGATGTGCGGCACGTTGGTGCGCAGCTGTTTATCAACGCGGATGAAGCCACGGTCGTCCACTTCCACGCCGGCTTTGCCCGCGTCGAGGTTTTTACCGTTCGGCACGCGGCCGATAGCCACCAGCACGGCGTCGTAACGCTGTGGTTCGGACGGGGCTTTTTTGCCTTCCATGGAAACGTAAATACCGTCTTCTTTCGCTTCAACGGCAGTTACTTTGGTTTCCAGCATCAGGTTGAATTTCTTGCTGATGCGCTTGGTGAAGACCTTAACGATGTCTTTATCGGCAGCCGGGATAACCTGGTCGAACATTTCAACCACGTCGATCTCTGAACCCAGCGCATGGTACACGGTACCCATTTCCAGACCGATGATACCGCCGCCCATAACCAGCAGGCGCTTAGGAACGGTTTTCAGCTCCAGGGCATCGGTGGAATCCCACACGCGCGGATCTTCATGCGGAATGAAAGGCAGTTCGATTGGGCGAGAGCCTGCCGCGATGATCGCGTTGTCGAAGTTGATCACGGTTTTGCCGTTTTCGCCATCCACTTCCAGGGTGTTCGCACCGGTGAATTTACCCAGACCGTTTACCACTTTCACCTTACGGCCTTTGGCCATACCCGCCAGACCGCCGGTCAGCTGAGTGATAACTTTCTCTTTCCAGGTACGAATTTTGTCGATATCGGTTTTCGGCTCGCCGAAGACGATACCGTGTTCTGCCAGCGCTTTGGCTTCTTCGATCACTTTCGCGACGTGCAGCAGCGCTTTAGAAGGGATACAGCCGACGTTCAGACAAACACCGCCGAGGGTGCTGTAACGTTCTACGATGACGGTTTCCAGACCTAAATCCGCGGCGCGGAATGCTGCGGAATAACCTGCCGGGCCTGCCCCAAGTACTACGACCTGAGTTTTGATTTCTGTGCTCATCATGACCTCTTAATTTATACCCGTCGTCCACCGGGTCGTTCTATCCGCCCGCATTTTACAAAATTGTTAACAATTTTGAAACAACAAACGGCTCATGAATTTTTGCTTACGCCAGTAACTTCAATAACACCATGAGGTTACCAGAAAAAAGCCGGCCGACTGGCCGGCTTTTCGATTACATCACCAGGCGGCGAATGTCGCTCAGCATGTTGTTGATGATGGTGATGAAGCGCGCACCATCAGCACCGTCGATCACGCGGTGGTCGAAGGACAGAGAGATTGGCATCATCAGACGCGGCATGAACTCTTTGCCATTCCACACCGGCTCCATGGCGGACTTGGACACGCCAAGGATCGCCACTTCCGGCGCGTTAACAATCGGCGCGAAGTGGGTGGTACCCAGGCCGCCGATGCTGGAGATCGTGAAGCAGCCGCCCTGCATTTCGCCGGCAGTCAGCTTACCATCACGCGCTTTCTTGGAGATCACGGTCAGTTCGCGGGACAGCTCGGTGATGCTCTTCTTGTTCACGTCCTTGAAGACCGGAACAACCAGACCATTTGGCGTATCAACCGCAACACCGATGTTGATGTATTTCTTCAGCGTCAGCTTCTGGCCGTCTTCGGACAGGGAGCTGTTGAAGCGTGGCATCTGCTCAAGTGCAGCGGCAACGGCCTTCATGATGAAGACCACTGGGGTGAATTTCACGTCCAGCTTGCGCTTCTCGGCTTCGGCGTTCTGCTGTTTACGGAACGCTTCCAGATCGGTGATATCGGTTTTGTCGAAGTGCGTAACGTGCGGGATCATCACCCAGTTACGGCTCAGGTTAGCACCAGAGATTTTCTGGATGCGGCCCAGCTCCACTTCTTCGATTTCGCCGAACTTGCTGAAGTCGACTTTCGGCCATGGCAGCATGCCCGGGATACCGCCACCGGCGGCTGCAGCTGGTGCAGCTTCGGCGCGTTTCACCGCGTCTTTCACGTAGGTCTGAACGTCTTCGCGCAGGATACGACCCTTACGGCCGGTCCCTTTCACTTTCGCCAGGTTCACACCGAACTCGCGCGCCAGGCGGCGAATCAGCGGAGTCGCGTGGACGTAAGCGTCGTTTTCAGCGAACTCAGATTTGCCTTCCGCTTTCGCAGCAGGGGCAGCAGCTGGTTTAGCAGCCTGAGCCGGTGCAGCAGCCGGTGCCGGCGCAGCCGCGGCCGCCGGAGCAGCGGCAGGCGCAGCGCCTTCCACTTCGAAGACCATGATCAGAGAGCCGGTAGACACTTTGTCGCCGGTGCTGATTTTGATCTCTTTAACGGTACCGGCGAACGGCGCTGGGACTTCCATAGAAGCCTTGTCGCCTTCAACGGTGATCAGTGACTGCTCAGCGGCAACTTTATCGCCCACTTTCACCATCACTTCGGTCACTTCAACTTCGTCACCGCCGATGTCAGGCACGTTCACGTCTTTCGCACCGCCAGCCGCAGCTGGAGCAGCGGCAGGTGCCGGAGCAGCCGCCTGAGCCGGGGCAGCAGCAGGTGCAGCACCCGCCACTTCGAAGACCATAATCAGGGAGCCAGTAGACACTTTGTCGCCGGTGTTGATCTTGATCTCTTTAACGGTACCCGCGAACGGCGCCGGCACTTCCATAGAGGCTTTGTCGCCTTCTACGGTGATCAGCGACTGCTCGGCCGCAACGGTATCGCCCACTTTCACCAGGATCTCAGTGACTTCAACTTCGTCACCGCCGATGTCAGGCACGTTAACTTCTTTCGCTGCCGCGGCAGCTGCAGGAGCAGCGGCGGCCGGAGCGGCTTCTTTCTTCTCTTCCTGCGCAGGTGCAGCAACTGCTGCACCGTCGGCGGAATCGAAAATCATGATCAGTTTGCCGGTCTCGGTTTTATCGCCAACGGAGACTTTGATCTCTTTAACGATGCCAGCCTGAGGAGACGGGACTTCCATAGAGGCTTTGTCGCCTTCTACGGTGATCAGCGACTGTTCAGCTTCAACTTTGTCGCCTACTTTGACCAGGATCTCGGTGATTTCAACTTCATCAGCCCCGATGTCCGGTACATTGATTTCGATAGCCATTATTCTTTTACCTCTTACGCCAGACGCGGGTTAACTTTTTCTGCATCGATGTTGAATTTGGTGATTGCGTCCGCAACCACTTTCTTATCGATTTCGCCACGTTTAGCCAGTTCGCCCAGTGCTGCTACAACCACGTAAGAAGCATCAACTTCGAAGTGGTGACGCAGGTTTTCGCGGCTGTCAGAACGACCGAAGCCGTCAGTACCCAGTACGCGATAATCATCAGCTGGAACGTAAGTACGAACCTGCTCAGCGAACAGTTTCATATAGTCAGTAGACGCCACCGCTGGCGCGTCGTTCATCACCTGAGCGATGTACGGAACGCGTGGGGTTTCCAGCGGGTGCAGCATGTTCCAGCGCTCACAATCCTGGCCATCACGCGCCAGTTCGGTGAAGGAAGTCACAGAGTACACGTCGGAACCCACGCCGTAGTCGTTCGCCAGGATCTGCGCGGCTTCACGCACGTGACGCAGGATAGAGCCGGAGCCCAGCAGCTGAACTTTACCTTTGCTACCTTCAATGGTTTCGAGCTTGTAGATACCTTTACGGATACCTTCCTCGGCACCTGCTGGCATGGCCGGCATGTGGTAGTTTTCGTTCAGGGTGGTGATGTAGTAGTAAATGTTCTCTTGCGCTTCACCGTACATGCGCTGCAGACCGTCATGCATGATGACTGCCACTTCGTACGCGTAAGACGGGTCGTAAGAGATACAGTTAGGGATAGTCAGAGACTGAATGTGGCTGTGACCATCTTCGTGCTGCAGCCCTTCACCGTTCAGGGTCGTACGACCGGACGTACCGCCTACCAGGAAGCCGCGAGCCTGCTGGTCGCCTGCCTGCCAGCACAGGTCACCGATACGCTGGAACCCGAACATGGAGTAGTAGATGTAGAACGGGATCATCGGCAGGTTGTTGGTGCTGTAAGAGGTCGCAGCAGCCAGCCAGGATGCGCCTGCGCCCAGCTCGTTGATACCTTCCTGCAGGATCTGACCTTTCTCGTCTTCTTTGTAGTAGGCAACCTGCTCACGGTCCTGCGGGGTGTACTGCTGGCCGTTCGGGCTGTAGATACCGATCTGACGGAACAGACCTTCCATACCGAAAGTACGCGCTTCGTCGGCGATGATTGGCACCAGGCGATCTTTGATCGACTTGTTCTTCAGCATCACGTTCAGGGCACGAACGAAAGCGATAGTGGTGGAGATCTCTTTGTTCTGCTCTTCCAGCAGCTGAGAGAAGTCTTCCAGCGCTGGCAGTTCCAGCTTCTCGGTGAAGTTAGGCTGGCGAGCTGGCAGGTAGCCTTTCAGCGCCTGACGACGTTCGTGCAGGTACTTGTGCTCTTCAGAACCTTCCGGGAAGGTGATGTAAGAGAGGTTTTCTACCTGCTCATCGGTCACTGGAACGTTGAAACGGTCGCGGATATAACGCACGCCGTCCATGTTCATTTTCTTAACCTGGTGCGCGATGTTTTTACCTTCTGCGGTATCACCCATGCCGTAACCTTTGATGGTATGGGCCAGGATCACAGTCGCTTTACCTTTGGTTTCCTGCGCTTTTTTCAGTGCAGCGTAAACTTTCTTCGGATCGTGACCACCGCGGTTCAGGGCCCAGATCTGCTCGTCAGTCCAGTCTGCAACCAGCGCTGCGGTTTCAGGGTATTTGCCGAAGAAGTGCTCACGCACGTAGGCACCGTCTTTGGATTTGAAGGTCTGGTAGTCGCCGTCAACGGTTTCGTTCATCAGCTGGATCAGCTTACCGCTGGTGTCTTTACGCAGCAGCTCATCCCAACGACCGCCCCACATGACTTTGATTACGTTCCAGCCAGCACCGGCGAAGATGCCTTCCAGTTCGTTGATGATCTTGCCGTTACCGGTTACCGGACCATCCAGACGCTGCAGGTTACAGTTGATGATGAAGCACAGGTTGTCCAGCTTCTCACGGGTGGCGATGGTGATCGCACCTTTAGATTCTGGCTCATCCATTTCGCCGTCGCCCAGGAAGGCGTAAACGGTCTGCTCGGAGGTGTCTTTCAGACCACGGTGTTCCAGATACTTCAGGAATTTCGCCTGGTAGATCGCACCGATTGGACCCAGACCCATAGATACGGTCGGGAACTGCCAGAATTCAGGCATCAGTTTAGGGTGCGGGTAAGAAGACAGACCTTTACCGTGAACTTCCTGACGGAAGTTGTTCATCTGCTCTTCAGTCAGACGACCTTCCAGGAATGCGCGTGCATAGATGCCCGGAGAGATGTGGCCCTGGAAGTATACCAGATCGCCGCCGTCTTTCTCGTTCGCTGCACGGAAGAAGTGGTTGAAGCACACTTCGTAAACGGTCGCAGAAGACTGGAAGGACGCCATGTGGCCACCCAGCTCCAGGTCTTTCTTGGACGCGCGCAGAACGGTCATGATGGCGTTCCAGCGGATAGCTGAACGGATACGACGTTCCAGATCCAGATTGCCCGGGTATTCCGGTTCGTCTTCGACGGCAATCGTGTTTACGTAGTTGCTAGCCCCTGCACCTGAAGCTACCTTCACGCCGCCTTTGCGGGCTTCAGAAAGCAGCTGATCAATCAGATACTGAGCGCGCTCAACACCTTCTTCACGGATGACCGATTCGATCGCCTGTAGCCAGTCGCGAGTTTCGATCGGATCCACGTCATTTTGGAGACGTTCTGACATGGGGGTATTCCTTATCTATCTAATACGTTGATTTGTCTGGAACCTGTCCCATTGTATTTTCGTCAGAAAACACAATAAGACAGGTTCTGCGTTTAGTTGCCGCGCTCTAAAAGTACCTGGCGCTTAATCCTTTCGTTGCTGTATGCGGCGTAATGAACGTTCGCGACGCGATTGTTCACGGCTGCGGTCCAGCAAGATTTCCTCAATGAAAGCCAGGTGACGGTGCGACGCTTCGCGCGCCTGCTCCGGTTCCCCGGCCATTATCGCCTCGAATATTCGGGTGCGATGGTTGCTTACCAGTGGGAGCATCTCCCGACGGGCATACAACAATTCAAAATTCTGACGAACGTTCTGGGCCAGCATCGGCTCCATGCAGCGTAGCAGATGGAGGAGCACCACGTTGTGGGCTGCTTCGGTGACGGCGATTTGATACTGGACGACGGCGCTGGACTCGGCGTCTAAATCGCCGGACTGCTGTGCCCGTTCAATGGCCTGATGCAGTTCGCGTATGCGCACGCGATCTTCATCAGTGCTGCGAAGGGCGGCGTAATAGGCCGCAATACCTTCAAGCGCGTGACGGGTCTCAAGCAGGTCAAACTGGGATTCTGGGTGGTCAGAGAGAAGTTCTACCAGCGGATCGCTGAAGCTCTGCCACAGGCTGTTTTGCACAAAGGTTCCGCCGCCCTGGCGACGAAGCAGCAAGCCCTTTGCTTCGAGACGTTGAATCGCCTCACGCAGAGAGGGACGTGAAACGTCGAACTGTTTTGCCAGCTCGCGTTCTGGCGGAAGTTTCTCACCCGGGCGCAGAGTCCCTTCGAGGATTAAAAACTCCAGCTGCTGCTCAATCACATCAGATAGTTTTGGTTGGCGAATTTTGCTGTAGGCCATATTCCCTGTCTTACGCCTTTTTGCCCGGAGTCAATTGGTCTTACCAATTTCTATTTCGTATCGCTAAAGTAACAAAGTATTCACCTTCTGTCCATATTGGTTTTGATTGAAATCAGTAAACCCTGCACATTTTAACAACCTTACAGAAATAACGTTTCAGAAATGTAACTTTGCACAAATGAGTTGATTACTCACAAAGAGGGAGTTTTAACCATAATGAAACGAGGGTTTTTGCAATCTGAAGCGATTCAACAGGGCAAATAATGAAAATTCGCCCACTTACGGCGCATTTCTATTCTATAGGTTGGGTGAGGAACAACGAGCGGGCCGATTTACAAATGCTTTCTTTTTATTCAAGTCGTCATCACCCCTTCATAAAGCAGGTGCATTCGCAGGCGCTTACCACTATTCTTGCGCTTACGGAAGTCATCTCCGCTTTTTTCGGTCTCGTTTACCGTAAAGAAATAAATACAGAATATGGATTTTCATAATTACACACGCTCAGCGTGAACATAACAACCACACACGAGGTTTCAAATGGAAGCTCAACAGCACGGCGATCAGCTAAAGCGCGGGCTTAAAAACCGCCATATACAGCTCATCGCACTGGGCGGTGCGATTGGTACCGGCCTGTTTCTGGGCAGCGCATCCGTTATCCAGTCTGCCGGTCCGGGCATTATTTTGGGTTACGCGATTGCGGGTTTCATTGCTTTTCTGATCATGCGCCAGCTGGGCGAAATGGTAGTGGAAGAGCCGGTCGCGGGCTCCTTTAGCCACTTTGCCTATAAGTACTGGGGCAGCTTTGCCGGCTTCGCCTCGGGCTGGAACTACTGGGTGCTGTACGTTCTGGTTGCCATGGCCGAACTGACCGCCGTCGGGAAGTATATTCAGTTCTGGTATCCCGAGATCCCAACCTGGGCTTCTGCTGCAGCCTTCTTCGTCATTATCAACGCCATTAACCTGACCAACGTAAAAGTGTTCGGCGAGATGGAGTTCTGGTTTGCCATCATCAAGGTTATTGCCGTGGTGGCGATGATTATCTTCGGCGGCTGGCTGCTGTTCAGCGGCAACGGCGGCCCGCAGGCCACCGTGCGCAACCTCTGGGAACAGGGCGGCTTCCTGCCGCACGGCATGACGGGCCTGGTGATGATGATGGCCATTATCATGTTCTCCTTCGGCGGTCTGGAGCTGGTGGGTATCACCGCCGCAGAAGCCGACAACCCGGAGCAGAGCATTCCAAAGGCCACGAACCAGGTTATCTACCGCATCCTGATCTTCTATGTGGGCTCGCTGGCCGTCCTGCTCTCCCTGCTGCCGTGGACGCGCGTGACCGCTGACACCAGCCCGTTTGTCCTGATCTTCCACGAGCTGGGCGACACCTTTGTGGCTAACGCCCTGAACATCGTGGTGCTGACCGCGGCGCTCTCCGTTTATAACAGCTGCGTTTACTGCAACAGCCGCATGCTGTTCGGCCTGGCCCAGCAGGGCAACGCGCCAAAAGCGTTGCTCAACGTCGATAAGCGCGGCGTGCCGGTCAATACTATTCTCGTTTCGGCGGTCGTGACCGCCCTGTGCGTGCTGATTAACTATATGGCTCCCGAGTCGGCGTTTGGCCTGCTGATGGCGCTGGTGGTCTCTGCCCTGGTCATCAACTGGGCGATGATCAGCCTGGCGCACATCAAGTTCCGCCGCGCAAAACAGCAGCAGGGCGTCACCACCCGCTTCCCTGCCCTGCTTTATCCGCTGGGCAACTGGATCTGCCTGCTGTTTATGGCGGCGGTGCTGGTGATCATGCTGATCACGCCGGGTATGGCGATTTCCGTCTACCTGATCCCGGTCTGGATTGCGATCCTGGGCGTGGGCTATCTCTTCAGTCAAAAAAGCCGTAAGGCCATGAAGGCCCACTAAGCCTCTCTGCGCGGCGCCTGCTTTCGCGGGTGCCGCGCGTTGTTACCTCCCTCACACTTTCATTCCTACAGCGTTTTTATCCATATCACCGCCCCGATACTGCAACGCATATATCCCTTTGCCAGCAAATAATTCTCTCCATACCGAAACCCGGAGAGCAGGCTATGGATAACGCTAAACTGTCAGTGAAAGAAAAGATCGGCTATGGGATGGGCGATGCAGGTTGCAACATCATCTTTGGCGCCATCATGCTGTTTGTTAACTATTTTTATACGGATATTTTTGGCCTTGCCCCTGCGCTGGTCGGCGTGCTGCTGCTGTCTGTCCGCGTGATTGACGCCGTAACGGACCCGATCATGGGCGCGATTGCCGACCGCACCCGCAGCAAATATGGTCGGTTTCGTCCATGGCTGCTGTGGATCGCCTTCCCCTATGCGCTGTTTAGCATCCTGATGTTCACCACGCCGGAGTGGAGCTATAACAGCAAAGTTATCTATGCGTTTGTCACCTACTTCCTGCTGTCGCTGACCTACACGGCGATTAATATTCCCTACTGCTCGCTGGGCGGGGTGATCACCAACGACCCGAAAGAGCGCGTCGCCTGCCAGTCGTATCGCTTCGTGCTGGTCGGCATCGCCACGCTGCTGCTCTCATTAACGCTGCTGCCGATGGCCGACTGGTTTGGCGGGGAGAACAAAGCCAGAGGCTACCAGATGGCAATGACCGTGCTGGCGCTGATTGGGACCTGTATGTTCCTGTTCTGCTTCGCCACCGTGCGCGAACGCGTGCGCCCGGCGGTGCAGACCCACGACGAGCTGAAAAACGATCTAAAAGACGTGTGGAAAAACGATCAGTGGGTGCGCATTCTGCTGCTAACGCTGTGCAACGTCTGTCCGGGCTTTATCCGCATGGCGGCCACCATGTATTACGTCACCTGGGTAATGGGCCAGAGCACACACTTCGCCACCCTGTTTATCAGCTTGGGGGTCATCGGCATGATGTTTGGCAGCGTGCTGGCAAAAGTGCTAACCGACCGCTGGTGTAAGCTGAAGGTCTTCTTCTGGACCAATATCGTGCTGGCGATTTTCTCAACCGCCTTTTATTTCTTCGACCCGAAAGCCACCGTCACCATCGTGGTGCTCTACGTCCTGCTGAACGTTCTGCACCAGATCCCGTCTCCGCTGCACTGGTCGCTGATGGCCGACGTGGACGACTACGGCGAGTGGAAAACCGGAAAACGCATCACCGGGATCAGCTTCTCCGGCAACATCTTCTTCCTCAAGCTGGGGCTGGCGATTGCCGGGGCGATGGTCGGCTTCCTGCTCTCCTGGTACGGCTACGACGCGGGCGCAAAAGCGCAAAGCGCGGAGGCCATTAACGGGATCGTGCTGCTCTTCACCGTCATTCCCGGCGTTGGATACTTAATTACCGCGGGCGTGGTGCGTCTGCTGAAGGTGGACCGCGAAACCATGAAGATGATCCAGTCCGATCTGGAGAAGCGCCGCGCCAACTACCGCGAGCTGAACGCTTATCAGGAACTCAAAGCCGCAGAGACAAAATAAGGAAAGTTGCATGCAAACCTGGCCAAACCCGTTTATTGAACAACGCGCCGACCCGTACATTTTACATCACGCGGGGCAGTACTACTTTATCGCCTCCGTGCCGGAGTACGACAGGCTGGCTATCCGCCGTGCTGACTCGCTGGAGGGCTTGCGCAGCGCCGAAGAGGTGGTGGTCTGGCGTAAACCCGACGACGGCCCCATGAGCCAGCTTATCTGGGCCCCGGAACTGCACCACATCGACGGGAAGTGGTACATCTATTTTGCCGCGACGCACACCCAGGCGCTCGACGCGCTCGGGATGTTCCAGCACCGCATGTTTGCCATTGAATGTGCCGAAAGCGATCCGCTCACCGGCACGTGGGTGGAAAAAGGCCAGATAAAAACGCCGTTCGACACCTTCGCCCTGGACGCCACCACCTTTGTGCATCAGGACAAGCGCTGGTACCTGTGGGCGCAAAAGGCGCCGGATATCTCAGGTAACTCCAACCTTTACCTGTGCGAAATGGCGAACCCATGGACGCTCAAAGGCGAGCCGGTGATGCTCAGCAAGCCGGAGCATGACTGGGAGTGTCGCGGTTTTTGGGTTAACGAAGGCCCGGCGGTGCTGTTTCACGGCGATAAGCTGTTTATCAGCTATTCCGCGAGCGCCACCGACGAGAACTACTGCATGGGGCTGCTGTGGATTGACCTGACAGCCGATCCGCAAAACCCAGCGAACTGGCACAAATCTCCGCGTCCGGTATTCGCCACCAGTTACGAAAACCGCCAGTACGGGCCGGGACACAATAGCTTCACGCAAACGCCGGAAGGGGAAGATGTGCTGGTGTATCACGCGCGGAACTACACCGAAATTGAGGGCGATCCGCTGTACGATCCGAACCGTCATACCCGCCTGAAGCGGGTCCGCTGGGACGAAAACGGGATGCCTGATTTCGGCATCCCGCCTGCGGATTCGCTTTAATCTTTACGGCGCGCTGGCCTACACCAGCGTGCCGTAAATGGTCAGCAGCGCCACAACAACCACCACCACAAACGAGGTTTTCTTTGCCATTGAAACCGCCGCTTTTGGCGTTTCAATCTTGTCGGTATGCGGCTCGCGCGCCAGCGAGAACTGCGCCAGGCGCGTGAGTACCTGGTACTGCGACGTATGGCGATCGCCGAGCGAAGCGAACCATGCGGGCAGCGCTTTTTCACCGTGCCCAATGAGCGCGTACACCACGCCCACCAGACGCACCGGTAGCCAGTCGAGCACGTGCAGGATGGCATCGATGCCGGAGAGCAAACGCTCATGCGGCGTCAGATAGCGGGCAAGCCAGGTCTGCCAGGCGCGCAGGAAGGCATACCCCATCAGCAACACCGGCCCCCACGGGCCGCCCACCACAAACCAGAACAGCGGCGCCAGGTAGTAACGGAAGTTAATCCACAGCAGCGCGTTCTGCAGCTCGCGCAGAAACTCGCGTTCGTCGCAGTCCGGCGGCACGCCGTGGATCATCGTCAGCTCGCTCGCCATGGCGCCGCGCGCGTGGGCATCGTCACGGGAGGCGGCCTTCAGGTAGGCGTGATAGTGCAAACGCACCTTGCCCGCACCAATGCACAGCACCCCAAGCAGGATCCACACCACCAGCAGCGGCACGTTGAAAAAGAGTCCGTACAGCGCGCGCAGCAGCAGGAAGGTAATCACCATCACACCTGCCATCATCAGCAGCGTGCGCAGCATCGAAAAGTGCTTAATCCGGCGGAATAACACCTCCAGCCGGTGATCCAGATGCCAGTGCTCGCCGAGCTTGAACAGGCGTTCGGCAATGATAACCAGCAGCATGGTAAACAACGTCATGGTATCTCCTTATTCTGACGACGCGGTGAGCATGGCGCGAAAGCGGGGCCAGTCAAAGGCCGGGCCGGGATCGGTTTTTCTCGCCGGGGCAATATCACTGTGTCCCGTAATATTGTCGGCAATGGCCGGGTAGCGTCGGATAAGCGTGCGGGTCAGAGCCGCTAGCTGCTGATACTGCGCATCGGTGTAAGGCGTGGTATCCGTGCCTTCCAGCTCGATGCCGATAGAAAAATCATTGCACCGTTCGCGCCCGTGATACATCGACACCCCGGCATGCCAGGCGCGTTTATCAAAGGGAACATACTGAATCACTTCACCGTCGCGACGAATCAGACAGTGAGCCGACACGCGCAGATGGGCAATCTCAGCAAAGAAAGGATGGGCATCGGGATCTATCGTTCCCGTGAATAACGCATCGATCCACGGGCCGCCAAACTCACCCGGCGGGAGACTAATATTATGAACCACCAGCAGTGTGGGCTTTTCATCCTCCGGGCGGCAATCGTGGTGCGGCGAAGGCACATGCCGCGCGTCCACCAGCCATCCGTTTTCTAACAACATGCTGGAACTCCTTATGTATGGTGCTGTTACTCGGTTCAGAGTAGCATGTTTCAATATTATGATTCGTTACCAATTTGGAGTTTTATCATGCCGCCTCGCCGCTACAACCCCGACCACCGACGTGAAGCGCTTCTGGAACGTATTACTATGGATATTCCGGCAAGCGTTGCCCATGCTTTGAAAGAAGATCTGGGCGGTGACGTGAATGCCGACAATGATATTACCGCACAATTGTTGCCGAAAGAGACGCGCTCGCACGCGGTCATTATCACCCGCGAAGAGGGCGTTTTTTGCGGCAAGCGCTGGGTTGAAGAGGTGTTCACGCAGCTGGCGGGCGATGACGTGCAGGTAACATGGCACGTGGAGGACGGCGATACCGTCACGCCAAACCAGCCGCTGTTTGAGCTGGACGGCCCTTCCCGCGTCCTGCTGACCGGCGAACGCACCGCGCTCAATTTTGTACAGACGCTTTCTGGCGTGGCCAGTGAAGTGCGTCGCTACGCTGACCTGCTGGCCGGTACCCGTACCCAGCTGCTGGATACCCGCAAAACGCTGCCGGGCCTGCGCACGGCCCTGAAGTATGCGGTCCTCTGCGGGGGTGGCGCAAACCATCGTCTGGGCTTATCCGACGCCTTCCTGATTAAAGAGAACCACATTATTGCCTCTGGCTCCGTGCGTCAGGCGGTGGAGAAAGCCTTCTGGCTGCATCCGGACGTGCCCGTTGAGGTGGAAGTCGAAAGCCTTGAAGAACTTGAGCAGGCGATTAAGGCCGGGGCCGATATCATCATGCTCGATAACTTCGAAACAGAGCAGATGCGCGAGGCGGTAAAACTGACAAACGGCCGGGCCCGGCTTGAAGTGTCCGGGAACGTCACATTCGACACGATCCGTGAGTTTGCCGAAACCGGCGTGGATTACATCTCCGTCGGCGCGCTGACAAAGCACGTTCGCGCCCTCGACCTCTCAATGCGCTTCAAATAGCGCCTTCTCCCCTCTCCGCCCGGAGAGGGGAAATTCAGCCCCGCTCGCAAATCCGCTGTTCTTCGCTGCAACCCTCAAAAATTTCTCTGAAGCCCCCTTCCCGTTCCCTTTTTTGCCCCTCGTCTCTGCTTTTTTCCGCTGACAAAGTAGCGCCACTTTGCAAAAGGAGCGGATATGGACAGACAACAAGGATTCACACTTATTGAGCTGATGGTGGTCATCGGCATTATTGCGATTCTGAGCGCCATCGGCGTTCCCGCCTATCAGAACTACCTGCGCAAGGCAGCACTCACCGATATGCTGCAAACCTTCGTTCCCTACCGCACGGCCATTGAGCTTTGCGCGCTGGACCATGGTGGCGTGGCGAGCTGCGATGCGGGCAGCAACGGCATTCCGTCCCCCACGACCACACGCTACGTTTCAGGAATGAGCGTGGCGAAAGGGATCGTGACCTTAACGGGACAGGAGAGTCTTAGCGGGCTTGAGGTGGTCATGACGCCACAGTGGAACGACGGCAACGGGATGACGGGCTGGATGCGTGACTGCAATACCAGTGCTGACAGCGCCCTGAAGCAGGCCTGCGAAGACGTTTTCCGCTTCGACACTAACTGAGGTGCGGACAATGAATACCGACCAGCTCGTCGCGCTTTGCCAGCGCCATCACGCTCTGCTGCTTACCAGCGACGGGGACAAAGTGAGCATTGCCGTCGTGGGCACCCCCGCGACTGAACTCATGGAGGCGCTGCGCTTCGCGACCCAGAAACGGATCGATATTGAGTGCTGGAGCGCTGAACGCATGGAAAAACACCGGCAGCTAACGTCGCAAGCGCATCTGCCCGTCGTTTCACAGGCACGCTCCGCGGTGGATATCCTCAACCACACGCTGCAGCAGGCGATCAACCAACGCGCCTCCGACATTCACATCGAACCGATGGAGCACGCATGCCAGATCCGTTTACGCATCGACGGCGTACTTTGCCCGCAGCCTCCGCTATCCGCCTCGCTGGCCAGCCTGTTCAGCGCGCGCTTAAAGTGCTGGGTAACCTGGATATTGCAGAACGTCGTTTGCCTCAGGACGGTCAGTTTACGATTGAGCTGGCCAACGAGCCGGTCTCGTTTCGGATCGCGACGCTTCCCTGCAGCGGCGGCGAGAAAATCGTGCTGCGTCTTCTGCATCAGGTTCAGCAGGCCCTTGAGCCAAAAGCGCTTGGCATGAGTGCTGAACAGCTGGCCAGGTTTAATGAGGTGCTTCACCAGCCGCAGGGGCTGATTCTGGTCACTGGCCCTACCGGCAGCGGCAAAACCGTGACGCTGTACAGCGCGCTGCAGGCGCGAAATACCCCAGACGTCAACATCTGCAGCGTGGAGGATCCCATTGAGATCCCCCTTGCGGGATTAAACCAGACGCAGATTAATCCTCGGGCGGGCTTAACCTTCCAGAGCGTGCTCCGGGCGCTGCTGCGTCAGGATCCAGACATCATTATGGTCGGCGAAATCCGTGACGGAGAAACGGCAGACATTGCCATCAATGCCGCCCAGACCGGACATCTGGTGTTGTCGACCCTGCACACCAACTCGACGACGGAAACCCTGATTCGCCTGGAACAGATGGGCGTCGCGCGATGGATGATATCTTCCGCGCTGTCGATGGTCATTGCCCAGCGGCTGGTCCGGCGTCTGTGCCCACACTGTCGCCGGGAAGCCAGCGAGCAGGCTCAATTACCGCGCGCCGTGTGGTCCAGACCGCTTCCGCGCTGGCAGCCGACCGGCTGCGATCGTTGCTATCACGGTTTTTATGGCCGCGTGGCCATTTTTGAAGTACTCACAATCGACAGCGCCCTGCGGCAGGCGATTGCCAGCGGGGCGGGAACAGAAGTGATAGAGGCAAGCGCCCGGCAGGCGGGAATGCTTTCTCTTTTTGAGCACGGCTGCATGGCCGTCGAACAAGGGCTAACCACGCTCGAAGAGCTGGTGCGCGTTCTGGGAATGCCAAATGGCGTCTAATCTGCTCTGGCGCTGGCGAGCGCTCACCAAAGAGGGAGAATCCCGAAGCGGGACACTCTGGGCCACAGACCGCAATGCGGCCTGCATCTGGCTGATGCATAACGATCTTCATCCTCTGACCCTGACCCGATGTGCTCAGCGACACCGCTGGCGGCCACATCACTGCTACGAGATGTTTCGCCAGCTCGCAACCCTTCTGCAGGCCGGGCTAACATTAGCCCACAGCCTGCAGATGCTGGCAGAGCAACATCCGTTAAGGCCGTGGCAGGCGCTGCTGCAAAGCATTGCCGATGAGCTCAGCGAGGGAGCCCCCTTTTCTGAACTGCTAAAAAAATGGCCTGCGGTGTTTAGCCCACTGCATGTCTCGATGGTGAAAACCGGTGAGCTCACGGGCAAGCTGGAGGCGTGCTGTCGCCAGCTCGCTGAGCAGCAAAAAGCGCAGCAGCAGCTCAGTGCAAAAGTGAAAAAGGCGCTGCGCTACCCGGCGATCGTCCTGACGCTGGCCGTGCTCGTGGTGCTGGCGATGGTCACCCTGGTCTTGCCCGAGTTTGCTGCGATCTACAAAACGTTTAACACACCGCTCCCGATGCTGACGCAGATGGTCATGGGGATGGCCGAATTTATGCGGTCATATGCCCTCGCATTGTTCGCCGCGTTGTTAGTCCCCGCAGCCGCGGCCTGGTCTTTGCGGCAGAATCCGCGCTGGCAGCGCATGCTGATGCATACGCCGGTGATGGGCGAACTGGCAAAAGGTCAAAAGCTGGGGCACATCTTTACCGTCCTGTCACTCACGCAGCAGGCCGGCATCCCCTTTTTACAGGGCCTTGAGAGCGCGGAGGAGACCGTGGAAAGTCGTTACTGGCGGGGAATACTCGCAGGCGTTCGTGAGGACATTGAGAAAGGACACCCGGTCTGGTCATCCTTTCAGAAAGCGGCCATCTTTACCCCGCTCTGTATTCAGCTTTTACGAACCGGCGAAATGTCGGGCGCGCTGGACATCATGCTGGCAAACCTCGCCCGGCATCACACGGAACAGACCTTTCAGCGGGCAGATAGCCTGGCGGCACTTCTGGAACCCATACTTCTGATTGTGACGGGGGTCATCATCGGCACGCTGGTGGTGGCAATGTACCTGCCTATTTTCCATCTGGGGGATGCGATGAGTGCGGGATGACGCTCAACAGGGCTGGCGCACGGGCATGCGCCAGCGAAAGCCTTACAGGCTATTAAATACGCGGTTTTCCTGTTCCTGAACGCGAATAAACGTCGTACGCTTCGTCAGCTCTTTCAGGCGGGATGCCCCCACGTAGGTGCAGGCGGAGCGCAGGCCACCGAGGATATCGCGCGCGGTGTTATCAACCGGACCGCGCAGAGGCAGCTTCACGGTTTTGCCTTCTGCCGCACGGTATTTTGCCACACCACCGACGTGACGGGTCATTGCGGATTCAGAGCTCATGCCGTAGAACAGCATAAATTTCTCGCCGTTCTCTTCAACCACAGTACCACCGCTCTCTTCGTGGCCTGCCAGCATACCGCCGAGCATCACGAAGTCCGCGCCGCCGCCGAAGGCCTTTGCAACATCGCCCGGCATGGTGCAACCGCCGTCGCTGATGATCTGGCCGCCCAGGCCGTGCGCCGCATCGGCACATTCGATAACGGCGGACAGCTGCGGATACCCAACGCCGGTTTTGACGCGCGTGGTGCACACGGAGCCCGGGCCAATGCCCACTTTCACAATATCTGCACCGGAAAGGATCAGCTCTTCACACATTTCACCGGTCACCACGTTGCCCGCGATGATGGTTTTCGTCGGCCAGGCCTCGCGCGCCTTGCTGACGAACTGCACGAAGTGCTCGGAGTAACCGTTCGCCACGTCAATACAAACGAAGCTGAGCGCCGGGTTCGCATTCAGGATCTGTTTGGTCTTCTCGAAATCGGCATCAGAGGTGCCGGTGGAGACCATCACGTGCTTCACGACATCCGCAGAGGCGGATGCAACAAACGCATTCCACTCTTCCGGGCTGTAGTGCTTGTGTACGGCGGTGAGAATGTCGAACTGCGCCAGGGCGGTTGCCATCTCAAAGGTTCCCACAGTATCCATGTTGGCAGCGATGATCGGCACGCCAGACCACGTCTGACCGGAATGCTTAAAGGTGAATTGACGTTCGAGTTCAACGTCTGAGCGACTTTTCAGTGTAGAGCGTTTAGGGCGGATAAGAACGTCTTTGAAACCTAACTTCAGATCTTCTTCGATACGCATGTGCGGATTCCTGGGGTTAGAGGCAAATATGTTAAAAGCACAACTCCAGTGACGCTATCATACGCACTAATACCTGCTCCGCAAGACTGCGAAATTCTCTTTTTTTACGCTACAATCCTATAAATTTACCTGGTAAAAAGCCGGTAAACAGGGCTAAACGATGGCTAACGCACGTTTGAAATTCAACCAACTGATTTTAATAATGAATAATTCCCAGGATTTGATTTAATGGGGTATATCGTCGCATTAACCGGCGGCATCGGTAGTGGCAAAAGTACCGTTGCGGACGCATTTTCTCGTCTGGGCATTACGATTATTGATGCCGATATCATTGCCCGTCAGGTGGTAGAGCCTAATACACCCGCGCTAAAAACCATCGAAGACCATTTTGGTCAGGCAATCCTCAACGCGGACGGCACGCTAAATCGCCGTCGGCTTCGCGAATGCATTTTTTCCGATTCTGCGGAAAAAGCCTGGCTTAATGCCCTGCTCCACCCCATTATCCACCAGGAAACTCAGCGCCAGATGGCCGCAGCTCGCTCGCCGTATGTTCTGTGGGTGGTCCCCTTGCTGGTAGAGAACCAGCTGCAGAATAAAGCCGATCGGGTGCTGGTCATTGATGTCTCGCCTGAAACGCAAATCCAGCGCACCGTGACGCGCGACGGTGTCTCTCGCGAACAGGCTGAGCAAATTCTTGCCGCTCAGGCCACGCGCGCTCAGCGCCTTGCCGTAGCGGATGATGTTATTGATAATAACGGCGCACCAGATGCCATTGCATCGGATGTTGCCCGCCTGCACGCGCAGTATCTGACGTTTGCCGCGCAGGCCGCTGCACAGGAAAAACCATAATGTCGACACACATCCTTTTTGAGCATCCGCTCAATGAAAAAATGCGTACCTGGCTGCGCATCGAATTCCTTATTCAACAGCTTTCACAACATCTGCCTGTTAACGATCACGCTACGGCGCTGCACTTCTTCCGCAACGTAGGCGATCTCCTGGATGTAATTGAACGCGGCGATGTCCGCACAGAACTGCTTAAAGAGCTGGAGCGCCAGCAGCGTAAATTGCAGGCATGGACTGAAGTTCCCGGGGTAGATCAGAGCCGTATCGACGCGCTCCGCCAGCAGTTAAAAAGCAGTAGCGCTGTCCTGATGGCCGCACCGCGCGTCGGGCAGTTTTTGCGTGAAGACCGCCTGATTGGCCTGGTGCGACAGCGTCTGAGCATTCCTGGCGGTTGCTGTAGTTTTGACCTGCCGACCCTGCATATGTGGCTACATATGCCCCAGGCGCAGCGTGACGCGCAGGTAAACAGCTGGCTCGCCAGCCTGGAGCCCATGCACCAGACGCTGGCACTGATCCTCGATCTGATCCGCAACTCTGCGCCGTTCCGCAAGCAAACCAGCCTGAATGGTTTCTTCCAGGATAACGGTGATGATGCCGATCTTCTGCGTCTCAACCTGGCTCTTGGCGAACAGCTTTACCCACAGATTTCCGGGCATAAGAGCCGCTTTGCGATTCGCTTTATGCCGCTGGACAGTGAAAATGGCACCGTGCCGGAACGTCTCGATTTTGAACTGGCCTGTTGTTAAGGAGTGCCGATGTCTGATGTGACCACCGTAAGCTGCCCAACCTGCGGCAAAACCGTTGTTTGGGGCGAAGTGAGTCCTTTCCGCCCGTTTTGCTGCAAGCGCTGCCAGCTAATCGACCTGGGCGAATGGGCAGCGGAAGAGAAACGCATTCCAAGCAAAGGCGATCTCTCGGACAGCGACGACTGGAGCGAAGAGCAACGATAGCTTGAAAGCCTGCTGGCGCTTCGCACGGCAGGCCTACTGTTGTTCGACCAATCGCAGGATCACAGGCTCGTTGGCTGGCGGGAATTTTTCGGCATCACTTGCCTGAAGTTCCACCCAGTTACCCGGCTGCCCCTCTTTTCCCCAGGGCTCCCCCTCCCAGTTTTCGACAAGCCAAAACCACAGCGTGATGTGCCTGTCCGGAAACTGGTACTCAAGCTTGTCAAACAGCGTTGCACCAAGCGGCGTGATCCCTACCTCTTCCTGAAGCTCCCGTACCAGCGCCTCTTCCGGCGTTTCACCTGATTCGATTTTCCCGCCAGGAAACTCCCATTTGTTTGCCATGTGGGCGTCGGCGGCGCGCTGGGTGATAAAGATTTGATTTTGCGGGTTGCGAATAATCCCGACGGCAATTTGCAGTATTTTCATAGTGTCGCTTCCATAAAAAAGGCGCAGTAATCTGCGCCTTTTTGCTTTTTTATGAACTTAGCTCAGACGGCCGTGGCACGCCTTGTACTTTTTACCAGAACCGCACGGGCACGGATCGTTACGCCCCACTTTACGATCGCCGGTCTGCGCGGCGATCGCCGCTGCGGCTTCGCTGTCGTCGGTCTGATGGCTCAGCTGCTGCATTCGTGCCAGACGTTCAGCCTCTTCACGACGCTGCTGCTCCATCGCCTCCACTTCTTCCGGCATACGCACCTGAACCTTGCTCAGGGTGCTGATCACTTCATACTTCAGTGACTCCAGCATAGAGGCAAACATCGAGAAGGATTCACGCTTATACTCCTGCTTCGGATCTTTCTGCGCATAGCCACGCAGGTGGATACCCTGACGCAGGTAATCCATCGCCGCCAGGTGCTCTTTCCACAGGGAGTCCAGCGTCTGCAGCATCACGCCTTTTTCGAAGTGACGCATCATCTCAGCGCCAACGACCTCTTCCTTACGCTTGTAAACGTCCAGCGCGGTTTCATAGATGCGCTCGCGCAGGGTCTCTTCGTGCAGCTCAGGCTCTTTGTCCAGCCACTCTTTGATAGGCAGCTCGAGGTCAAAGTCGTTTTTCAGACGTTCCTGCAGGCCTTCGATATCCCACATTTCTTCCAGAGACTGCGGTGGAATATGCGCATCAATCGTCGCTTTAAACACATCTTCGCGGATGCTGTTGATGGTTTCGCTCACGTCGGACACGTCCAGCAGTTCGTTACGCTGGGTGTAAATCGCACGACGCTGATCGTTAGCCACGTCGTCATACTCCAGCAGCTGCTTACGAATATCGAAGTTGCGGCTTTCTACTTTACGCTGTGCGTTAGCGATCGCTTTGGTCACCCACGGGTGCTCAATGGCTTCACCTGGCTTCATCCCCAGCTTACGCATCATGCCGGACACGCGGTCGGAGGCAAAAATACGCATCAGCGCATCTTCCATAGACAGGTAGAAGCGGGATGAACCGGCATCACCCTGGCGACCCGCACGGCCACGCAGCTGGTTGTCGATACGACGGGATTCGTGACGCTCGGTACCGATGATGTGCAGACCGCCGGAAGCCAGCACCGCGTCGTGACGCACCTGCCAGTCGGCTTTGATCTGGGCAATCTGTTCTGGCGTTGGGTTTTCCAGCTCCGCCACTTCAGCCTGCCAGCTACCGCCCAGCATAATATCGGTACCACGACCCGCCATGTTGGTGGCGATGGTCACGGCAGCCGGATAGCCCGCCTGCGCAACAATGTCCGCTTCTTTGGCGTGGAATTTGGCGTTCAGAACGTTGTGTTTGATACCCGCTTTCGTCAGCTCATTGGAAACCACTTCGGATTTCTCGATGGAGATGGTCCCCACCAGTACCGGCTGGCCCTTCGCAGTACGGTCGCGGATATCTTCAATAATGGCCTGAATTTTTTCCGCTTCGGTCATGTAGACCAGATCCGGCATATCCTTACGGATCATTGGACGGTTGGTTGGAACGACAACGGTATCGAGCTTATAGATAGAGCTGAATTCAAACGCTTCGGTATCAGCAGTACCGGTCATCCCCGCCAGCTTCTCGTACAGACGGAAGTAGTTCTGGAAGGTGATAGACGCCAGCGTCTGGTTTTCATTCTGAATATCCACACCTTCTTTGGCTTCCACAGCCTGGTGCAGACCGTCAGACCAGCGACGTCCCTGCATGGTACGGCCGGTGTGTTCATCGACGATGATCACTTCGCCATCTTTAACGATGTAGTCGACGTCGCGGGTGAACAGCGCGTGCGCACGCAGCGCGGCGGTCACGTGGTGCATCAGCATGATGTTGCTCGGGGAGTAGAGAGACTCGCCCTCTTCCATAATGCCTTCAGCGACCAGCAGTTCTTCAATTTTCACCAGACCGCGTTCGGTCAGGTTCACCTGGCGCGCTTTTTCATCAACGGAGAAGTGACCTTCACCCAGGAAGGTGTCGGAGTCTTCTTTCTCCTGACGCAGCAGGTGTGGAATGATTTTGTCGACCTTACGGTACATCTCGGAGCTGTCTTCAGCCGGGCCGGAGATGATCAGCGGGGTACGCGCTTCATCGATCAGGATGGAGTCCACCTCATCCACCAGCGCATAGTGCAGCTTACGCTGTACGCGCTCTTCCGGGCTAAACGCCATGTTGTCGCGCAGGTAGTCGAAGCCGTATTCGTTGTTTGTACCGTAGGTGATATCCGCATTGTACGCTTCACGCTTGGCCGGCGCAGGCAGGCCGGACATGTTGATACCCACGGTCATACAGAGGAATTCAAACAGTGGACGGTTGTTTTCGGCGTCACGCTGCGCCAGATAGTCGTTGACGGTAACGACGTGAACGCCTTTACCGGTCAGCGCGTTCAGGTAGGCCGGCAGCGTTGCGGTCAGGGTTTTACCTTCACCGGTACGCATTTCCGCGATGCAGCGCTCGTTCAGCACCATACCACCCAGCAGCTGAACGTCGAAGTGACGCATGCCGAATACGCGCTTACTTGCTTCACGCACGACGGCAAACGCTTCCGGGATCAGGCTTTCTAAGGTTTCGCCTTTTTCCAGACGGGCACGGAATTCCGCCGTTTTTGCTTTCAGCTCGTCATCGGAGAGCTTCTCCATCGCCGGTTCCATACCGTTGATGACGGCAACAGCTTTGCGCATACGGCGCAGAGTACGATCGTTACGACTACCGAAAACTTTTGTTAATAATTTGATTAGCATAATAAATTCTCAAACGCCCCAGCGTGGGCAGATAAATTAAGGTATTGAAAAAGTTAATTTAGCTGAGGCGTTGCGGCCCGGCGCGAATGCCGTGAGCCTGGCTAATCCAGGTTGAAATAGAGAATACAAGAGGTGAAACAAAGGTGCGTGGCGTCGTCTGGTGCGCCACAACCGGCGGCTGGCTGTCCTGGGTGAGGAGCGCATTGAGCGTGTCCAGCAGGGCAAGATGCTGAGCCTGCACCGGCAGCACCTCTTCCGCAACAGGCATAGCCTGCGGCGCCATCGCGAAGGAGAGATGGCGGATAACCGTGCGGATAGCGTGCTGGTGCCAGTAATCGACGGAGAAGTTAGGACGGCGGCTGGCCTCAAGCCACGCAAGATTAGTGAAATTAACCCGCGTGTTGAGATCGTGTTTGGTGGTAGAGGCTTTTGCGGGCGTCGCCGCTTCGGCACTGCTGCAGAGCGCAGGCAAGCCGAAACTCGCCGCGACCATCCCTAATAAGAGATGCGGCCAGAAGTAACGTCTGCCAAATTGTCGCCAGCGCGTCAGTATTCCGCTCACTTGCTCCACCCAATAAGCCAGCCTTGCTGAGGCTGAGTTCAGTTATTCTTTTAGCGCCCAGATATTACCACTAATGCCACTATACATCAGCAGGAATGAGGTGCCGCCGCGGGGAAAAACGGTCAAGAATGCAGCTAACGCACACATTTTCTGCGCATGACAAACAAGAGATAACGCTGGGGGAAACGAAGAAGGGTAAAAATAAAAACGACTGGTCTTCCTGGCCGGAGAGAGTACCAGGTTAACCAGTCGATTTTTTACGAACGGTCCAGACCGTTACGCCAGAACCATGTTTGGTGCTTTGAAGGCCAGCGGCAGTTCAGCTTCGTCTTCAAAGGTCACATATTCCCAGGCTTCCTGTTTTGCCAGGACGGCCTGCAACAGTTTGTTGTTCAGCGCATGACCGGATTTGAACGCGGTAAATGCACCAATGATGTTGTGACCACACATAAACAGGTCGCCGATCGCATCCAGCATTTTGTGACGAACGAATTCATCTTCAAAACGCAGGCCGTCTTCGTTCAGTACGCGATAATCGTCAACAACGATGGCACAATCGAAGCTGCCGCCCAGGCACAGGCCGCGGGACTGCAGATATTCGATATCACGCATGAAGCCAAACGTACGTGCGCGGCTGATCTGACGCATAAACGCATCAGCAGAGAAGTTCATCGCGTAGCGCTGGGTGCTGGAGTCAATCGCCGGATGGTTAAAGTCGATGGTAAAGTCCAACGAGAAACCATTGTACGGTTTGAATTCAGCCCACTTGTCGCCATCTTCGACGCGAACGGTCTCTTTGATGCGAACAAATTTCTTCGCGCAGTTCAGTTCTTCGATGCCGGCATCCAGCAACAGATAAACGAACGGAGCAGCACTGCCATCCATAATCGGGATTTCTGGCGCATCGACTTCAACAATAATGTTATCGATACCCAGACCCGCCAGGGCGGCGTTCAGGTGCTCTACGGTAGAAATCCGCACGTCATGCTCGTTCACCAGACAAGTACAGAGCATAGTATCACGCACAGATTTGGCATCGGCCGGAAAATCTACCGGTGGATTCAAGTCGGTGCGACGATAGATGACCCCGGTATTGGCCGGCGCAGGGCGTAACGTCAGCGTGACTTTCTTGCCGGTATGTAAACCGACACCCGTCGCCTGAACGATACGTTTAAGTGTCCTTTGTTTGATCATCGTATAATCTCGCCAAATTAACTATCCAACCGAGAGTGTATATCACTAACGGTGGGCCAGTTTAGCACAAAGAGCGCAAATCCCCTAATTCCAGCCAATTCTTAATCAGCTTGCTTACGCAGGAACGCCGGGATATCCAGATAATCTGGCTCTTTCGCCGTTTGCGGCGTTGGGTCGTTCACCACTTTCGCGGCCGGTTTCTGCTCTTGAGTCAGAGGAGACATACCGTGCTGCTGGTAACGATCCATTACCGGTTGCTGTGTCTGTTTATTAGTCACGAGGGTGATCTCAGGACGCTTGTCCATACCGATACCGGTCGCAACAACGGTCACACGCAGCTCGTCGTTCATTTCAGGGTCAAGGGAAGTACCGATTACCACGGTGGCGTTGTCAGAGGCGAACGCACGGATAGTGTTACCCACGGTTTCAAACTCATCCAGACGCAGGTCAAAGCCAGCGGTAATGTTGACCAGCACGCCGCGCGCACCAGACAGATCGATATCTTCCAGCAGTGGAGAAGAGATGGCCATTTCAGCCGCTTCTTCTGCACGGTCTTCGCCGCTCGCCACGCCAGAGCCCATCATCGCGTAGCCCATTTCGGACATCACGGTGCGAACGTCTGCAAAGTCAACGTTCATCAGGCCAGGACGAGTAATCAGTTCAGCGATACCCTGAACCGCGCCTTTCAGCACGTCGTTTGCGGCACCGAAGGCGTCCAGCAGGGAGATACCGCGACCCAGAACTTTCAGCAGCTTGTCGTTCGGGATGGTGATCAGCGAGTCCACATGCTTGGACAGCTCGGTGATACCCTGCTCCGCGAAGGCCATACGCTTCTTGCCTTCAAAGTTGAAAGGCTTGGTCACGACAGCAACGGTCAGGATACCTAAATCTTTAGCGACTTCCGCCACAACAGGCGCTGCGCCGGTACCGGTACCGCCACCCATGCCTGCTGCGATGAAGACCATGTCCGCACCTTCCAGTGCAGCGCGCAGGGCTTCACGATCTTCTTCAGCCGCATTGCGACCGACTTCCGGGTTAGCCCCTGCTCCCAGCCCTTTGGTGATACCACCGCCGATCTGGATAGTCTGGCCTACAGCCGTCTTACGCAGTGCCTGCGCATCGGTGTTAACTGCAAAGAACTCAACACCTTCAATGCGTTCACGCACCATATGCTCTACGGCGTTACCGCCGCCGCCACCGACGCCGATGACTTTAATCACCGCGTCGTTGGTCAGTTCCATAGGTTCAAACATAATTTCTCTCTCCGTTGTGCCTGTCGCCCGAGACCGCTAATTCTCTCCGGTCTCTTAAAAAAATTAAAACTCTTTTCGCAACCAGTTGTTCAGTCGTTTGACCCACGACCCCACTGAGACGCGTTTTTCCACTTCTGCTTCACCACTGAGATGAGATTCCTTCCCGTAATGGAGCAGGCCCACAGCCGTTGAATAATACGGCTCCTGAGCATAATCCGTTAAACCGGTGATATTCAGCGGCGCGCCAATACGCACCTGCGTATGGAACACGCGCTGAGCACAGGCCGCAAGACCTTCAATTTGCGCTGCACCGCCGGTTAATACAATCCCCGCCGCAAGATGATGCTTAACGCCCTGCTGACGAAGCTGTTCCTGTAACTGTAAAATCTCTTCGTTGACCAGGTTGAGCAGCTCGGTATAGCGCGGCTCAATCACCTCTGCCAACGTCTGGCGCTGCAGGCTGCGCGGTGGACGACCACCAACGCTCGGCACTTCAACGCTCTCATCTTTGCCAACGATAGACCCCAGCGCACAGCCGTGGCGCACTTTAATCGCTTCTGCATCGCTCGGTGGCGTACCAAAAGCGTAAGCAATATCGCTGGTCACAACGTTCCCGGCATACGGGATCACTTTGGTGTGGCGCAGCGCACCGCCGGTATACACGGCGATATCCATTGTACCACCACCAATATCGACCACACAGACGCCCAGTTCACGTTCATCTTCGGTCAGCACGGAATAACTGGCCGCCAGACCGGCGAAAATAAGTTGGTCAACTTTTAGGCCACAACGTTCAACGGCTTTGACAATGTTCTTCGCCATATCGTTGTGACATGTGATCAGGTGCACTTTTGCCTGCATACGGACGCCAGACAGACCGACCGGGTTTTTGATCCCTTCCTGATAGTCGATCGCGTATTCCTGCGGGATGACGTGCAGCACGCGGTGCTCGTCGCGGACACGCACGGATTTCGCCGTGTGCACGACGTTTTCAACGTCTTCCTGCGTCACTTCTTCTTCGGAAATCGGCACCATACCGATTTCGTTCTGGCAGCTTATGTGCTTACCAGAAAGGGCAAGATAGACAGAAGAAATCTGGCAATCTGCCATCAATTCAGCCTGATCGATGGCGCGCTGAACGCATTTCACCACCGATTCAAGATCGTTTACCCCACCTTTATCCATACCACGGGACGGGCAACTGCCTACGCCAATGATATTGACCATACCGTCGGGCAGAACTTCCCCTACTAAAGCGGCAACCTTCGCGGTGCCAATCTCCAGTCCAACTACCAGTTTTCTGTCCGTCGCCTTGATCATTGTTGTTCTGCCTGTACCTGTGCCTGATTCTGTTGCTGATTAGGTTCCTCGACCGGAGCCGGTACCCAACCGACTGCTGCGCCTGAGTCATAGCGCAAATCAACGTAGCTTATCCGTTTGCCGTCAGTCTGTGCCTGCTGCTGTAAAACCGGGTAAAGTTCGACAAAACGCGCCAGACGCTTCATGGTGTCGCCGCGTCCCAGGTTGAGCTTAATGCCGTTTGTTAACGTCAGCTGCCAGGAGCGACGCGCCGTCATGGCCGCATCTTTTAACGTAAACCTGTCCTTCGCCAGCACCTGCCCCATGTCGCGAAAACCCTGTAACACTTCGTTTTCGCTGCCTTCAGGGCCATACAACATCGGTAAATTTTGCTTGTTGACACGATCGGCCGGGACGCTGAAGGAATTTCCGTCTACGTCAACCATGTGCTGATCATTCCAACGCGCAATGGGCACATATTCAACCAGATGAATCTTCAATTCATCAGGCCATTGCTTTCTTACGCTCGCCTGTTTTATCCAGGGCAGACGTTCAATCTGGCTCTGGATAATATTGACGTCCTGCGTCATAAAGGTGCCGGGCGAGCCCAGCGCCAGAATTGACTGACGAATATCGTCGTTGCGCGTGTAGTGACGCTCACCGGTGACCACCAGCTTAGAAAGCGGCAACCGCTGCGCATCCTCCATCCAGCCCAGGACCATCCAGCCGCTGATAAACACGGTGCACAGCACCCCGAGCAGGAAAATGATGCCTGCAAGACGCGTTCCATTACTGCGGCGTGAAGAGGCGTATTCTTCCTCGTCATCGCGGTTGCGCGTGTTCAATGCAGCCTGAGACATATCAGCCCGCCTGGTCCAGGATGCGTACGACTAACTGCGAGAAGCTCATCCCCGCCTGACGCGCCGCCATCGGCACAAGGCTGTGGCTGGTCATTCCCGGAGAGGTATTCGCTTCCAGCAGATAAAATTGCCCGTCACTGTCCTGCATCACGTCGATGCGTCCCCAACCCTGGCATCCCAGAACATGCCAGGCTTTAAGCACCAGGGACTGTAAATCGGCTTCACGCTCTGCTTCAAGACCACTTGGGCAGAAATATTGCGTCTCATCAGAGAGATACTTCGCCTCATAATCATAGAAGACTCCAGCGGGTTGGATACGGATTGACGGTAAAATTTCTTCGCCAAGCATCGCGACGGTAAATTCCGGCCCGCTAAGCCATTTTTCTACCAGAACTTCATCATCATGTTGAAATGCCAGCGCTAAAGCGGACGCTAAATCGTCAGATTTGTCGACTTTGGACATTCCCACGCTGGAGCCTTCCCGGCTTGGCTTTACAATAACCGGTAAGCCCAGATCAGCAATGCGTGCATTAACGCTATCCGGCAGGCCCAATTCAAATTCGCGACGCGTCAGTGCCACCCAGGGTGCGACAAGTAGCCCTGCGCCCTGCCACAGCAGCTTGCTGCGCAGTTTATCCATAGAGATAGCGGAAGCCATCACGCCGCTGCCGGTGTACGGCAGGCCGATCAGATCCAGAAGCCCTTGCAGGGTGCCGTCTTCACCGCCGCGACCATGTAAAGCGATAAAGACTTTATCGAAGCCCATGGCCTTTAATTGCGTCACGTCGACCTCTTTTGGATCGACCAGGTGCGCATTGACGCCACCTTCACGCAGGCCCGCCAGCACGGCCGCGCCGGAGTTCAGAGAAACCTCGCGCTCGGCGGAGGTGCCGCCGGACAGGACAGCAATCTTATCAGCCATGATGCTCATCCTCCTGGTTTTGCGGCTTCAGTTTGATTTCAGCTAAGGTACGGGCGATTTTGCCGATATTTCCCGCGCCCTGGATCAGAATCAAATCGTTACCTGTCAGGACCGGTGCCAGAATATCCGCCACCTGTGCCGGGTCAGAAACCAAAATAGGGTCAACTTTACCGCGTCCGCGGATTGTGCGACACAAAGAACGGCTGTCAGCCCCAGGAATCGGAGTTTCGCCCGCTGCATAAACGTCCAGCATCAGCAATGTATCCACCTGCGACAGTACGCTGGCGAAATCGTCATACAGATCGCGGGTACGCGTGTAGCGGTGGGGCTGGAAGATCATGACCAGATTTTTTTCAGGCCAGCCCGCGCGTGCGGCTTTGATGGTCGCATCCACCTCGGTTGGATGGTGACCGTAGTCGTCCACCAGCATCGCGGTGCCGGCTTTACCGTTGACGGCCTCCAGCGGGAATTCACCGAGGAAATCGAAGCGACGGCCGGTGCCCTGGAAGCTTTCCAGCGCGCGCAGGATCGCGTCATCATCAATGCCTTCTTCCGTCGCGACGGCCACTGCCGCGGCGGCATTGAGGGCGTTATGGCGCCCTGGCGCATTCAGCGTCACGTGCAGCAGCTCTTTGTCCTTACGCGCCAGCGTGAAGTGCCCCTGCGCGCCGATCTGTTTGTACCCTTCGACGCGAACGTCAGCGTCTTCACTGAAGCCGTAGGTGGTAATTTGACGCCCCACGCGCGGCAGCAGCTCGCGGATCACCGGATCGTCTACGCACATCACCGCGCGCCCGTAGAACGGCAGGTTGTGCAGGAAGTTGATAAAGGTCTGCTTTAAATTCTCGAAGTCACCCTGGTAGGTATCCATATGGTCAGCTTCGATGTTGGTGACAATCGCCACCATCGGCTGCAGGTGCAGGAACGACGCGTCGCTCTCATCCGCTTCCGCAATCAGATAACGGCTGTGGCCGAGACGAGCGTGTACGCCTGCGGCTTTCACCAGACCGCCGTTGACGAACGTCGGGTCGAGGCCCGCTTCCGCATAAATACTGGAGACCATCGCCGTGGTCGTGGTTTTACCGTGGGTCCCGGCAATCGCGATGCCGTGACGGAAACGCATCAGTTCCGCCAGCATTTCTGCACGGCGGATCACCGGAATGCGCGCGTCGTGCGCGGCAACGATTTCCGGGTTGTCGGAGGAGATGGCGCTTGAGACCACCACCACGCTCGCATCGCGCACGTTTTCCGGACGATGGTTAAAATAGATGGTCGCCCCAAGCGACGCCAGCTGCTGCGTAACAGGGTTTGGCGCCAGGTCAGATCCGCTGATCTGATAGCCTTCGTTAGCTAACACTTCGGCAATACCGCCCATGCCGGCACCACCGATGCCAACAAAGTGAATGTGCCGGACGCGACGCATCTCGGGCACGATTGAACGCAGTTTTGCCAGTTGTTGTGTATTCATTCTCTAAACGCCATCGACTACTAAAAATTCGTGCCGCGCTTCACGCGCTGCGAGGGTTAAGCCTGGGCTGCCAGGCTCACTTCTTTTGCCACCCGTTCCGTCGCATCAGGGATGGCCGCCGCGCGCGCGCGTTGCGCCATCTCAAGCAATACGCCTCTGTTCCAGCCCGCCAGGGTGGTGGCGACCGCGTCGGCGGTAAACTGTGGCTGCTCAAATATCTTCGCCGCACCCGCTTTCTCAAGCGGCAGCGCATTCCAGTACTGCTGTCTGTCTTTGTGCTGGAACGGCACAAACAGCGCTGGCAAACCGGCGGCAGCAATCTCGCTCACCGTCAGCGCGCCAGAGCGACAAACCACGACATCGGCCCAGGCATACGCTGCCGCCATGTCGTCGATAAACTCTGTGACTTTATGCTGCGGTTGCCCCGCCTCGGCGTAGGCCTGCTCAACGGTCTGCTGAGCGCCTTTTCCGCTCTGGTGCCAGATGGTTACGGCATCTGCGAGCTTTGCTGCTACCTGCGGCATCGTCTGGTTTAAAATGCGTGCGCCCTGAGAGCCGCCCACGACCAGGACATGCACCGGCCCTTCACGGCCCGTCAGGCGAGCGTCCGGCAGCGGCAGCGCCAGCACGTCCACGCGCACCGGGTTACCCACCACGTCCGCTTTCGGGAACGCGCCGGGAAATGCCTGCATAACTTTGGTGGCGATTTTCGCCAGCCATTTGTTGGTCAGACCGGCAATACCGTTCTGCTCATGCAGCACGACGGGAATACCTAACGACCACGCCGCCAGCCCGCCGGGACCAGAGACATAGCCGCCCATGCCCAGCACCACATCGGGCTTAAAGCGCTTCATGATGGTGCGCGCCTGACGCCAGGCGTTAAAAATGCGCACCGGCGCCAGCAGCATTGCCTTGAGGCCTTTGCCCCGAAGGCCGGAAATACGAATAAAGTCGATCTCGATACCGTGCTTCGGTACCAGATCGGCCTCCATGCGGTCTGCGGTTCCCAGCCAGCGTACCTGCCAGCCCTGATCCATTAAATGGTGCGCAACCGCCAGCCCCGGGAACACGTGTCCGCCGGTACCGCCTGCCATCACCATTAACCGCTTTGGTTGATTCATCGTGAACCTCGTGTAAACGCCTGGGCTTTTTCCAGACGCGTCTCATAATCTATGCGCAACAACAGCATGATGGCCGTCGACATGATCAACAAACTGGAACCACCATAACTGATCAACGGCAACGTCAGACCTTTGGTCGGCAGCATGCCCGCTGCGGCCCCGACGTTAACCAATGCCTGGAAGCTAAACCAGATACCAATTGAGCAGGCCAGGAAGCCTGAGAAGCGGTGATCGATCTCCAGCGCTTTCCGGCCAATCGACATGGCGCGGAAAGCGACGAAGAATACCATTAATAGCGCTAATACCACACCGATATAACCCAGTTCTTCCCCAATAATGGAGAAGATGAAGTCAGTGTGCGCTTCCGGTAAATACTCCAGTTTCTGTACCGAGTTACCCAGCCCCTGTCCCCAGAGTTCACCGCGACCAAAGGCCATCAGCGACTGCGTCAGCTGATAACCGCTGCCGAACGGATCTTCCCACGGGTTCCAGAACGAGGTCACGCGGCGGATACGGTAAGGCTCGGCGAGGATCAGCAGCACAACCGCTGAAATTCCCATCCCGATAATGGCGATGAACTGCCACAGCTTGGCCCCTGCCAGGAACAGCATCGCCAGCGTCGTGACAAACAGCACCACCACGGTACCGAGGTCAGGCTGCGCCAGCAGCAATACCGCAAGCACCAGAATCACGCCCATCGGTTTTAAGAAGCCGCGAAGGTTGTTACGCACCTCATCTACCTTACGCACCAGGTAGTTCGCCAGGTAGCAGAACAGGGAGAGCTTGGTGAATTCCGCAGGCTGAATGCGCAGCGGGCCAAAGGCAATCCAGCGCGATGCCCCGTTAACGGAGCTTCCCACCACCAGCACGATCAGCAACATGATGATTGACGCAATCAGCATCGCCGTACTGTGCCGCTGCCAGAATGCCATCGGCAGACGCAGGGTCACCAGCGCCAGACAGAACGCCAGGATGATGTACAGCCCGTCACGCTTGGCAAACAGGAAGGGATCGTTAGCCAGACGCTGTCCAACGGGCATCGAGGCCGAGGTCACCATGATAAAGCCGATCGCCGCCAGCCCCAGCGTAAGCCAGAACAGGGTGCGGTCGTACATAATCAGGCTATCGGAGTCTTTTTCCCGCGAAGCCATCACCCAGCCTTTCAGTGCCGCAAACAGCCACACCAGAATTCCAAATCCTGGCAGACGCGGCATTTTCAGGCGAGGGAGAGATAAACGCATCAGCCTAACTCCTTCGCCAGACGGGTAAAGACATCACCACGCTGTTCGAAATTCTTGAATTGATCGAGGCTGGCACAGGCCGGAGAGAGCAGCACCATGTCGCCCGGCTTCACGCGAGGCGCGATAAGCCGCATCGCCTGTTCCATGGTGTCGGTTTGCTCGGCAACCTCAGGGCGCAGTTCAGCCAGCTCGCTGCCGTCGCGGCCGAAGCAGTACAGACGGATATTATCCCCGGAAAGATACGGCTTGAGGGACGAGAAATCAGCGGATTTACCGTCGCCGCCCAGCAGCAGATGCAGGGTACCGTCAACGTGCAGGCCGTTCAGCGCGGCCTCCGTGCTGCCCACGTTGGTCGCCTTAGAGTCGTTGATCCAGCGCACGCCGTTGTGCTCCAGCGCCAGCTGGAAGCGGTGCGCCAGGCCGGAAAACGTGGTTAACGCCTTCAGGCTGGAGGAACGCGGCAGCCCGACGGCATCCGCCAGCGCCAGCGCCGCCAGCGCATTGGTATAGTTATGCTGACCAGAGAGCTTCATCTCTTTCACGTTCAGCACTTTCTCACCTTTCACCCGCAGCCAGGTTTCACCCAGCTGGCGGTTCAGATGATAATCACCCATGGTGATGCCGAAGCTGACGCAGCGGTCGTCCGCGCCGCGTACCGGCATGGTCAGCGCGTCATCGGCGTTCACCACGCAGACTTTGGCATTTTCATACACGCGCAGCTTGGCGGCGCGGTACTGCTGCAGACCAAATGGATACCTGTCCATATGATCCTCCGTCACGTTAAGGATCGTCGCAGCGGCGGCGTGCAGGCTGGAGGTCGTTTCCAGCTGGAAGCTGGAAAGTTCCAGAACATAGAGTTCGCAGCCTTTGTCCAGCAGCATCAGAGCAGGCAAGCCGATGTTACCGCCGACGCCGACGTTCATGCCTGCCGCTTTCGCCATTTCACCCACCAGGGTGGTGACGGTGCTCTTTCCGTTAGAACCGGTAATGGCGATAACGGGGGCCTGCGCTTCGCGGCAGAACAGCTCGATATCGCCGACAATCTCAACGCCCGCATCCGCGGCAGCGCTCAGCGAAGGGTGCGCCAGCGCCATACCAGGGCTTGCGACAATCAGATCGGCTGCCAGCAGCCAGTCATCATTCAGACCACCAAGGTGGCGTTCAACCTGTTCCGGCAGCTTGTCCAGACCCGGCGGAGAGACACGCGTATCCATCACCCGCGGCGTCACGCCGCGCGCGAGGAAAAAGTCCACGCAGGAGAGGCCCGTGAGGCCCAACCCGATGATAACGACTTTTTTGCCCTGGTAATCTGCCATGATTAACGTACCTTCAGCGTTGCCAGGCCAATCAGCACCAGCATCAGCGAAATAATCCAGAAGCGCACAATCACGCGCGGCTCCGGCCAGCCTTTCAGTTCATAGTGGTGGTGAATCGGCGCCATACGGAAGATGCGCTGACCGCGCAGCTTGAAGGAACCGACCTGCAAAATCACCGACAGGGTTTCAACCACAAACACCCCACCCATGATCACCAGCAGGAACTCCTGACGCAGCAGTACGGCGATAATGCCGAGCGCACCGCCCAAAGCCAGAGAACCGACGTCACCCATAAAGACCTGAGCCGGATAGGTGTTGAACCACAGGAAGCCCAGCCCCGCGCCGACAATCGCCGTACAGACGATCACCAGCTCACCCGCGTGTCGCAGATAAGGGATGTGCAGGTAGTTCGCAAAGTTCATGTTACCGGTCGCCCAGGCCACCAGCGCAAAACCGGCCGCCACGAAGACGGTAGGCATAATGGCGAGGCCATCCAGACCGTCGGTCAGGTTAACGGCGTTGCCGGTGCCGACAATCACAAAGTAGGCCAGCAGGATGTAGAACAGCCCCAGCTGCGGCATCACGTCCTTAAAGAACGGCACGACCAGCTCGGTTGCCGGCGTGTCTTTACCGGCCAGATAGAGCGCAAAGGCCACGCCCAGCGCAATCACCGACATCCAGAAGTACTTCCAGCGGGCAATCAGGCCCTTCGTATCTTTGCGAACGACTTTGCGGTAATCATCCACAAAACCAATGATCCCATAGCCCACCAGCACGGTAAGCACGCACCAGACGTATGGGTTAGACGGATACGCCCACAGCAGCACGGAGACGACGATCGCAGTCAGGATCATAATCCCGCCCATGGTCGGCGTGCCGCGCTTGCTGAAGTGCGATTCCGGACCGTCGTTACGCACCACCTGGCCGAAAGAGAGTTTTTGCAGACGGGCAATCATGCGCGGGCCCATCCACAGCGAGATGAACAGCGCAGTCAGCAGGCTGACGATGGCGCGAAACGTCAGATACGAAAAGACGTTAAAGCCTGAATAATATTTGACCAAATGTTCGGCCAGCCAAACTAACATGTCCCGTTCTCCTGTAATGCGTGCACAACCTCTTCCATGGCGGCACTACGTGAACCTTTCACTAACACAGTCACAATTTGTTTTTCTGTCATCAATGCTTTGAGGCGTTCAATCAACGCCGCTTTATCGGCAAAATGCTCGCCAACGCCGCTGGCCTGGCTTATTGCCTGGCTCAGTTTTCCTGCGCTCAGGACATGGTCCAGCCCCGCCGCTTTCGCCGCTTCACCAACCTGGGTATGACAGGCTTCGCTTTCGTCGCCCAGCTCTGCCATGTCGCCAACCACCATGATGCGATAGCCCGGCATTTCCGATAGCACCTGCACCGCCGCCGTCATTGAGCCAACGTTCGCGTTGTAGGAGTCATCCAGCAGCAGCTTGTTTTCCGAAAGCGGAATCGGGAACAGACGCCCCGGTACGGCTTTCAGGTTCGCCAGCCCGGCTTTGATCGCCTCATGCGGCGCGCCGACCGCCGTCGACAACGCCGCCGCCGCAAGCGCATTGGCGATGTTATGACGACCCGGCAGCGGCAGCAGCACGTCCACACCACCCGTTGGGGTCGTGAGGGTAAACTCCGTGCCGTGCGACGTCACATGGATATTGGTCGCGGTAAAGTCACTGTTGGCCGCATTCGGCGAGAAGCGCCAGGTTTTACGCGACCCAATGATGCTCTGCCAGTTCAGCCAGTCGTTGTTATCGGCGTTCAGAATGGCAATACCGTTATCCGGCAGGCCGGTATAAATCTCGCCTTTGGCTTTCGCTACGCCTTCCAGCGAACCAAAGCCCTCCAGATGCGCCGCCGCGAGGTTATTCACCAGCGCCGCCTCCGGGCGCGTCAGGCTCACGGTCCAGGCGATTTCACCCTGATGGTTTGCTCCTAGCTCGATCACCGCATAGTCATGCTCTTTGGTCAGGCGCAGTAACGTCATCGGCACGCCGATGTCGTTATTGAGGTTGCCCGCGGTATAAAGCGTGTTGCCGCACTGGCTGAGGATCGCCGCCGTCATCTCTTTCACCGAGGTTTTGCCCGATGAGCCGGTGAGCGCGACGACGCGCGCAGGCACCTGCTGACGAACCCAGGCAGCCAGCTCGCCAAACGCGAGACGCGTATCTTTCACCACAACCTGCGGCAGATCGACATCAAGCTTGCGGCTGACCAGAAGCGCACCCGCGCCGTTTTCTTTGGCCTGTTCGGCAAAATCATGCGCGTCAAAACGTTCGCCCTTCAGCGCCACGAACAGACAGCCTGCCGTGACTTTACGGGTGTCCGTCGTCACGGCATCAATGGTCAGGTCTTGCCCATGCAGGTCGCCGTGCAGCAGCGCAGCGGCCTGGCTTAACGAAAGGCTAATCATGCGACGACTCCCAGCAGGCGTGCTGCCGTTACGCGATCCGAGTAGTCCAGACGGCGATTGCCAACGATCTGATAATCTTCATGGCCTTTGCCCGCCAGCAGAACCACATCGTTTTCTTTGGCCTGCATGATGGCGTTGGTCACGGCTTCCGCACGGCCTTCCACGACGCGCGCGCGGCCCGCGTCCAGCATGCCCGCCAGAATGTCATTGATGATGGCGCGCGGCTCTTCCGTACGCGGGTTGTCATCGGTAACAACCGGAATATCCGCAAACTGCTCTGCAATCGCGCCCATCAGCGGGCGCTTGCCTTTGTCGCGATCGCCGCCGCAGCCAAACACGCACCAGAGCTTACCGGTACAGTGCAGGCGCGCCGCTTCCAGCGCTTTTTCCAGCGCGTCCGGCGTGTGGGCATAATCAACCACGACGGTCGGCTTGCCCGGCGCGCTGAACACTTCCATACGGCCGCAAACCGGCTGCAGACGCGCTGAGGTTTTCAGCAGTTCCGCCATCGGATAACCCAGCGCCAGCAGCGTCGCCAGCGCCAGCAGCAGGTTGCTGACGTTAAACGCCCCCATCAGGCGGCTTTCAATTTCACCTTCACCCCAGGAAGAGGCAAAGCGAATGGTCGCCCCGCTGTCGTGATAGTTCACCTCAACCGCCTTCAGCCAGCGGCCGTGGCAGTTAGGATTGATATGGTCTTCCATCGACACGGCAACCGCATCCGGCAGCTTCGCCAGCCAGCGGCGTCCGACTTCATCGTCGGCGTTGATGATCGCCTGACCACAGTGGTGAGTGGAATAGAGCAGCCATTTCGCGGCTTCGTAATGCTCCATATCACCATGATAATCAAGATGATCGCGGCTCAGGTTGGTAAACACGGATGCCGCAAATTTCAGCGCCGCGACGCGGTGCTGTACCAGACCGTGTGAAGAAACTTCCATTGCGGCAAAGGTTGCGCCCTGCCCTGCCAGACCGGCAAGCACGTGCTGGACGTCAACCGCCGAACCGGTGGTGTTTTCCGTCGGGCTCACTTTGCCCAGCAGGCCGTTGCCCACGGTTCCCATCACCGCACCGGTTTCACCCAGCAGCTGGGCCCACTGCGCCATCAGCTGCGTGGTGGTGGTTTTTCCGTTGGTGCCCGTTACGCCAACCAGACGCAGCTGGTCGGAAGGTTCGTGATAAAAACGTCCCGCCAGCGCGGAAAGACGCTCGTTCAACTGGCTGAGATAGATAACCGGCACGCCGTGCATTTCACGGATCTCACCGTCGGTTGCCTCATCTTTAGCCTCAGCAATAATGGCAGCCACACCTTGCGCAATCGCCTGCGGGATATAACGACGCCCGTCCGCCTGATGACCGACCACCGCCACAAAAAGATCGCCAGAAGCCGCTACGCGGCTGTCCAGTACCATCTCTCGCAGTGCTCGCTCCGGTGCGTTTGGCACCCACGGAGCGAGAAGGTCGCGCAAATTACGATCTGCCACCTGTACCCTCGCCTTGATTAATTACAAATTCACTTTTTTCGCCCGTCGCAAGCGCATCCGGTTCAATGTTCATGGTGCGTAACACGCCGCCCATGATGGCCCCGAACACAGGCGCGGAGACGGCGCCGCCGTAGTATTTACCCGCCTGTGGATCGTTGATCACGACCACCAGCGCAAAACGCGGATTGCTTGCAGGCGCTACGCCTGCGGTATAGGCAATGTATTTGTTGATGTAGCGGCCGTCTGGCCCCACTTTTTTCGCCGTACCGGTTTTAATGGCAATGCGGTAGCCTTTGATAGCCGCCTTCACGCCGCCGCCGCCGGGCAGCGCCACGCTTTCCATCATGTGCACAACGGTACGAACGGTGGATTCCGGGAAGATACGCTCTCCGGGAACCGGTGGATCAACTTTGGTAATCGACAGCGGACGATAAACGCCATAGCTGCCGATCGTTGCGTAGACTCGCGCTAGCTGTAACGGGGTTACCATTAGCCCGTAGCCGAAAGAGAAGGTGGCCCTCTCTATGTCAGACCACCGTTGTTTTTGAGGATATAAGCCACTGCGTTCTCCGACCAACCCCAAATTGGTCGCCTTTCCAAGCCCAAAACGTGAGTAAGTCTCTACTAACGCTGAGGACGGCATCGCTAACGCCAGCTTAGAAACACCGACGTTACTCGACTTCTGCAACACCCCGGTCAGGGTCAATTCGCTATAACGTGCCACGTCTTTGATTTCGTGACCGTTAATTCGATAAGGAATGGTATTCAGTACGGTGTTTTCATTCACGATACCGCGCTGAAGTGCAGTCATGACCACCATCGGCTTAACGGTCGAGCCCGGCTCGAAGACGTCGGTGATGGTACGGTTACGCATTACATCCTTCTGCGTGCCGGTCAGGTTGTTCGGGTTGTAGGACGGGCTATTGGCCATCGCCAGCACCTCACCCGTGTTGACATCCACCAGCACGGCGCTGCCCGACTCCGCCTTGTTAAACGCCACGGCGTTGTTCAGCTCGCGGTAAACCAGCGCCTGCAGACGTTCATCAATGCTTAACGCAAGGTTGTGCGCTGCCTGGCTGTCCGTTGAAGAGATATCCTCGATCACGCGACCGTAGCGGTCTTTACGCACGATACGTTCGCCCGGCTGGCCGGTAAGCCATTTATCAAAGCTTTTTTCGACGCCTTCAATCCCCTGGCTATCGACGTTGGTAAAGCCAATGAGGTGAGCAGTCACTTCGCCGGATGGATAGTAACGACGGGATTCCTCACGCAGATGGATACCCGGCAGCTTCAATTTTTTGATGTAGTCCGCCATGTCAGGGTTCACCTGACGCGCCAGATAGATAAAACGCCCTTTCGGGTTTGTATTGACGCGTGACGCCAGCTGGTCCAGCGGCATCTTCAGCGCATCCGCAAGCGCCTTCCAGCGGTTATCCAGCGTGATCCCGCCGGCATCATGCAACTCTTTCGGATCGGCCCAGATCGCCTTCACCGGCACGCTCACCGCCAGCGGACGGCCAGAGCGGTCGGTGATCATCCCGCGGGATGTCGATACTTCCTGGACGCGCAGAGAGCGCATGTCGCCCTGGCGCACCAGCATGTCAGGGGCGACGATTTGTAGCCAGGCTACGCGTCCCAGCAGAAAACCCAGAGCGAGTAAAATGCAGCCGCAAAGCAACGCAAAACGCCAACTGATAAAGTTGGCCTGTTCTTCCTGACGTTTTGGTTTTAGCGTTTTTGCCGCTGCTTTCATGCGTCGCGTTTTCCCTTATTTTTGTACTACGATATTTTCCTGTGAAGGATCAACATGCTGCAGCTGCAGCTTCTCCGTTGCGATCCGTTCAACCCGGCTGTGATCGCCGAGCGCGTTTTCTTCAAGGATCAGATTTCGCCATTCAATATCCAGCGCATCGCGTTCCAGTACCATCTGCTCGCGTTGCGCAGTCAATAAACGTGTGTGGTGAGCGGTGGTCACCACCGTCACTGCCGTGACAATGATGCAAATGAACAGACAGAGTGGCAGTTTCCCAAACCGCAAAAGATCGTCGCCGATCACGCCAGGCAAGGCATGGCGCTCGTTGCTTCCTAACGAATCCTTAACTTTGCTTAGGGTCTCTGTCACTCTGCCGATCATGCGTTCGTCCTCTCTGCAACACGCAGCACTGAACTACGGGCGCGTGGATTCTCTGCCACTTCTTCTTCGCCCGGCATCAACTTGCCTAATGCTCGCAACTGACGGCCACCCAGCTTCCTGAGTTGTTCTTCCGTCATCGGCAGCCCCGCTGGCACCTGTGGACCGCGGCTTTGTTCACGCATAAAGCGTTTCACAATACGGTCTTCCAGCGAATGGAAGCTGATGATGGATAACCGCCCACCCGGGGCCAGCACGTCGAGCGAGCTTTTTAGCGCCAGCTCTATTTCCTCCAGTTCACTGTTTACCCAGATGCGAACCGCCTGGAAGGTACGGGTCGCGGGATGTTTGTGCTTATCCTTCACCGGCGTCGCCGCCGCGATCACCTCGGCCAACTCTTTGGTGCGGGTCATTGGCTCAATACGATTGCGCTCAACGATGGCGCGCGCAATACGTTTGCCAAAGCGCTCTTCGCCAAACGTTTTGATGACCCATGCAATATCGGCTTCGTCAGCGGTCTGTAACCACTCCGCGGCAGACTGACCGCGCGTCGGATCCATGCGCATGTCCAGTGGACCGTCACGCATAAAGGAGAAACCGCGCTCAGCATCATCAAGTTGGGGTGAAGAGACGCCAAGATCGAGAAGAATCCCGTCGATCTTGCCCGTCAGGCCGCGCTCGGCAACGTAATCCGCGAGCGCAGAGAAAGGTCCATGCACGATGGAAAAGCGTGGGTCATTGATGGTCTGCGCAACGGCAATAGCCTGCGGATCGCGATCGATTGCCAGCAGACGCCCTTCCTCTCCAAGCTGGGAGAGAATCAAACGCGAGTGACCACCGCGACCAAACGTGCCATCAATGTAGATGCCATCCGGACGAATGTTCAGACCGTTCACGGCCTCGTCCAGTAACACCGTTTTATGTTTATAATTTTCCATCATATTTATAGAGACAAGTCCTGCAGCCGTTCCGATAATGTCGCGGAATCAGACTGCTCAGCGTCGATATCTTCCTTGACCTGTTGATACCAGGTCGTTTCATCCCACAGCTCAAACTTGTTGAACTGCCCGACCAGCATCACTTCTTTGGTCAGACCGGCATGTTGCCGTAACACAGGGGCAATCAGTAATCGCCCTGCGTTATCCATCTGACATTCACTGGCATGTCCCAATAACAGCCGCTGCACGCGGCGTTCCTGCGGGTTCATGCTCGACAGTCGCGACAGCTTTTGCTCAATAATTTCCCATTCGGGCAAGGGGTAAAGCAGCAGGCAGGGGGAGTTAATGTCAATGGTGCAAACCATTTGACCCGCAGCGTTCTCAATCAGCCGGTCGCGGTATCGGGTTGGTACCGATAAACGCCCTTTACTGTCGAGATTGACTAACGTAGCTCCACGGAACATGCCAGTCACACCCCTCCTCACCACTTTAACCCACAAATTCCCACCTAAAGGAGTTTACGGAGCGAGGGAAAAGCTTGTCAAGCCAGGACTCTCCCTATAAGGACTCGAAAGCCCTCTATTTACAGAGATAAACAGTCCTGGTTAATAACTGCACAACTGGCGAGGCAAAATTAACGTTATGAATATTTGTAAGAAAAAAACCGAATATGCACACTAGCGTTAAGGCTCACTCAATATCATCGCAGATAAATATAAAGTGTCAGTTTGCGACGCGGGCAGCATTTTATGACAGATTCCCGGGGGATAACAGCGCCAGATTCACCCAGGCGCCCGGTAAGCGCGGCGGTTAGCGCGTAAGCTGGCAAAGGCGGAGGAAAAACGTCTGAATATTCATCGCCCGAAGAGGGTTTGTAACAAAATAATACAAATAGTGCCGCTTAAAATTACCCAGACGTTCTTTAAATGGGCAATTTAAAAGCCAGAATGAATTAAGAAAATGGGTGATTACGATCCTGCAAGAATTATCCTAATTTCTCTCCGGGAATTATCTACACGAAATATCGCAACAAAATGGGGCAGATTTCGCCGCCCCAGTCGTTTCATTTTTGGCGGCTTAAAATTCCGCGATGGTAGAGATTACGTTTGATACGCGTCAGGCCCGGCTTCGGTTTGCGCGGCTCATCCAGGCTTGCCAGCACGATCTCAAGCACGCGTTCAGCCACATCGCGGTGACGCTGGGCAACCGCCAGCACCGGGCACTGGAGGAAATCGAGCAGTTCGTTATCCCCAAACGTGGCAATCGCCAGGTCGGACGGCAGTTTACCTTCACGGCGCAAGGTCACATCCATGACGCCCTGCAGGAGCGCAAACGAGGTGGTGAACAGCGCCTGAGGCATCGGATGCGTCTCCAGCCATTTCTCGAACAGCTGCGCGGCCGCTTCACGCTCGTAGCTATTGGCATAAAGGTAGTGAACCTCGCGCGGATCGTCTTTCCAGGCGGTTCTGAATCCCTGCTCGCGCAGGAAGCTCACGGAAAGCTCGGGCAGCGCGCCAAGATACAGCACCGTTTCAGCGGGGAATGTTCTCAGCTCTGCGGCCAGCATTTCTGCATCATCCTGATCCGCACCCACGACGCTGGTGAAATGCTCGCGATCGAGCGCGCGATCGAGCGCAACGATAGGGAACGCGTCGTTCGCCCAGCGCTGGTAGAAAGGATGCTCGGGCGGTAGGGAGGTCGACACGATGATAGCATCCACCTGACGCTGAAGCAGATGCTCAATGCAGCGCATCTCGTTGTCGGGCTGGTCTTCCGAGCAGGCGATCAGCAATTGATAGCCGCGCTGGCGCGCCTGACGTTCAAGATAGTTGGCGATACGGGTATAGCTGGTATTTTCCAGATCCGGGATCACCAGACCAATAGAGCGGGTACGCCCGGCGCGCAGGCCGGCAGCGACAGCATTCGGATGGTAGTTATGTTCACGAACCACCGCCATAACTTTTTCAACGGTCTTATCGCTGACACGGTACTGCTTTGCTTTACCGTTAATCACATAGCTGGCCGTTGTTCGTGACACGCCGGCTAGCCGGGCGATTTCATCCAGTTTCACAATTGCCCCTTAAAAAAAGAAAAGAGTCCATGGCCCTGTCAAGGTTATGGTTAAATCTTTTAACATCTAAACGCAGAAAAGCCTTCGCGGCAACCGCTTTTATCTGCGTTATCGGCTGATTACGCAAAAAAAAGCCCGGCTTTGGTGACCGGGCAGAAAGAGGCGAACCTTTTTGACAACTAACGCATGATTTTCTCGCCGCGTGACAGGCCCACAACACCCGATCTCGCGACCTCAACAATTTTTGCGACATCCCGCACGGACGCGAGGAAAGCATCCAGCTTGTCGCTTGTCCCGGCCAGCTGAACCGTATAAAGAGAAGGCGTGACGTCAATGATCTGTCCGCGGAAAATGTCCGCATTGCGTTTGACTTCATCACGCCCGTAGCCGCTGGCCTGAATTTTTACCAGCATAACTTCACGCTCAACGTAAGCACCCTGCCCCAGCTCGCTCACGCGCAGCACGTCGACCAGCTTATGCAGCTGCTTCTCAATCTGCTCAAGCACTTTGGCATCGCCGACGGTTTGGATCGTCATGCGCGACAGCGTCGGGTCTTCCGTCGGGGCAACGGTCAGGCTTTCAATGTTATAGCCGCGCTGCGCAAAAAGGCCAATGACGCGCGACAGTGCGCCAGACTCGTTTTCCAGTAAAACAGATAATATCCGGCGCATATCAGGTTCTCTCCGTTTTGCTTAACCACATTTCATCCATACCACCACCACGAATATGCATCGGATAAACGTGCTCGGTCCCATCAACAATCACATCCATAAAGACGAGGCGGTTGTTTTTAACGTGCTCAAGCGCCTGAGCGAGCTTCGCTTCCAGCTCAGCCGGATCGGCCACCCGCATGCCTACGTGGCCGTAAGCTTCAGCAAGACGAACAAAGTCCGGCAGCGATTTCATGTAGGACTGGGAATGACGGCCTGAGTAGATCATATCCTGCCACTGCTTCACCATGCCGAGATACCCATTATTCAGGTTCAGCACCAGCACCGGCAGTTCATATTGCAGCGCGGTAGACAGCTCCTGAATGTTCATCTGAATGCTGCCATCACCGGTCACGCAGACGACGGTTTCATTCGGCAACGCCAGCTTCACGCCCAGCGCGGCGGGCAGGCCAAAGCCCATGGTGCCTAAACCTCCGGAGTTGATCCAGTGTCGCGGTTTATCAAATGGGTAATACAGGGCGGCAAACATCTGGTGTTGGCCTACGTCTGAAGTCACATACGCCTCACCTTTCGTCAGGCGCCACACCGCTTCAATGACCGCCTGCGGCTTAATGTTTTCACTTTGCGCGTCATATTTCAGGCACTGACGCGCGCGCCACTGTTCAATTTGCTGCCACCAGTCGCGGATCTCATCCAGTGGTTGAGACGTGCTTTCGTGGGTCAGCAGATCCAGCATTTGCTCCAGAACCTGACGGGCATCTCCGACGATCGGTACATCGGCAGACACCGTCTTTGAAATCGACGTAGGATCGATATCAATGTGCAGCACGGTGGCGTTAGGGCAATACTTCGCCAGGTTGTTGGTGGTGCGATCGTCAAAGCGCACGCCGACGGCAAAAATGACATCGGAATGGTGCATCGTCATATTGGCTTCATAGGTACCGTGCATACCCAGCATGCCCAGCGCCTGACGGTGGGTGGCGGGGAACGCCCCGAGCCCCATCAGTGACGACGCAACAGGCAGGTTAAGCTTTTCGATCAGCTCACGAAGCTGTGGCTCACACGCAGAATTGATTGCCCCACCGCCGACATAGACCACCGGTTTTTTAGCGGCCAGCAGCGTCTGCAGCGCCCGCTTGATCTGGCCTTTGTGGCCCTGCGTTGTAGGGTTGTAAGAACGCATGCTGACCGAGTCCGGCCAGACGTAGGGCAGCCTGTTTGCCGGGTTCAGGATATCTTTCGGCAGATCGACCACCACCGGTCCAGGGCGTCCACTTGCCGCCAGCCAGAAGGCTTTTTTCAGCACGCCGGGAATGTCTTCGGTTTGCTTAACCAGAAAGCTGTGCTTCACAACGGGACGCGAAATCCCGACCATGTCGCACTCCTGGAACGCATCGTAGCCGATGAGTGAGGTTGCCACCTGCCCGGAGAGGATCACCAGCGGGATGGAGTCCATATACGCTGTCGCAATGCCGGTAATGGCGTTTGTAGCACCGGGGCCGGAGGTCACTAACACTACGCCCACTTCACCCGTCGCACGCGCCAGGCCGTCAGCCATGTGTACCGCCGCCTGCTCGTGACGCACCAGAACATGGTCAATGCCCCCTACCGTATGCAGCGCATCATAAATATCGAGGACCGCACCGCCAGGGTAGCCGAACACTTGCTTTACGCCCTGATCGATCAGCGACCGAACGACCATTTCCGCGCCAGACAACATCTCCATGCTTTGCCTCCAGGCATTTTGTTATAGACGGACTGCCGAATTCATTTCCGCACCGTCTTACGATTGGGCTAAACCAATCTTATATTTTGCAGAGTGTTCTTTACCTTAACCGCTCGTTATGAGGCAGGCAATTAGCAAACCCGGGGAGATAAACGGTGCGTAAAGCAGAAAAAGCAGCCGTTAACAGAAGATATGGTTATTTCTTCTGGGAAGAGAGGATGGGGTGATAAATCATCGCTGAAAAGCGCGACAATGCAGGAAATCATCTATTTTTACGCGCCGGAGAGCAGCCCGAAAAAAAACATCGCAGAACAAAATAGCAATTATGCAAAAGAACTCAGGATAAATCGCATGAACCAATGCAATTTATCCTGATGCGTTTACCGGCGGCAGATGCTCACCAGCAGCTCCTCCATCCACTGATGCCCTTTATCCCGGCCCGCCGCCTCGTGCCAGGAAAGATAACAGGTACGGCTATTTAGCTTGAGCGGCAGAGGCAAAATTTGCAGATTTAAAGGGTCAGAAAACTCTTCTGCCAGCCAGCGCGGCGCAATCGCTACCAGCTGAGTCTGGGAGACCACGTTTAATACGCTCACCATGGCCATACCCTGATAGGCTACGCTCGCCTGTTTATCCGCAGTGTCATACCACGGCAGGCTAAAGGAAGCATATCTGTCGAGTGCAACAACGGCGTGCTGCTCGTTATAAACATCGCTTTCGCGCAGCGGAGAATTGAGGCGCGGATGCTTTTTACTGGCGACCAGAACCATTTCATCTTTAAACAGCGGCACGCAGGAAAATTCTGGACGACGGAACTCTTCATATCCGAGAACGAATTCGATCTCCTGATAGCGTAACTGATGTTCCGTGTTTTGATTCAGGGATGATTTAAAAACCAGATTGATATTGGGTGCGATCTCTTCAACTTTATTATAAATCACCGACGTTAAATAATTATCTAAGGGGCTACAGACACAAAGATGGAATACGCGTTCGCTGCTTAAGGGTTCAAAGCCCGATCCAGGCAGCTCATTTTGCACCAACTGCAGCGCCTGACGGATAGAGCCGAACAGCTGGAATGCACGCGCCGTAGGCTGGATCCCTCTTCCGTAGCGAACAAATAATTCGTCGTTAAACATGACTTTAAGTCTGGCAACGGCATTACTCACGGCAGGTTGTGACATCCCCAACGCCTGGGCTGCGCGGGTGATATTTTGCTCCTGCATGACAGCATCAAATACCGTCAGAAGATTAAGATCCACCGTGCGTAACTGCGGTTTAATCCCATCAGTAGCTTGAGGTTGTTTAATATTATTTTCTGGCACTTCTGACTCCACTGTCACGCTACACTCCCTTTGCCACCGTAAGGTAATAATCTCGGAAAATATGATTTATCATGCAAATACGATCAGCGAAAGAGAATCACTTAAAATTCGGAATATATAAAGACTCTATATTAACGAAATCTAATGAGCGCAAATGATATGTTTGACTTTAGGATTTAAATGAAACCATAAACCAGACGAATATACAATTGCCAGCAGGTTAATGATGACTTAAGTATTATTAAACTGTTATCGCTATTGACCTGCTGTGAGTTAACAGCCTGTTATCTCCCTTCGCTTTCCAGCATTCTGGAATAGATTCACTGCAATTATAACTCAATGATATCAAAACCGTTTAAACACAATGCGTCCTTTTATAGACATTTCACGCATTTTTAAACAATTATATTTATTCGTTCTGCAACTCTTTTCTTAAGTCCAAAATTAGACAATTCGTCGGTTCTGGAAAGCCAAAACCAGCACAATTAGCTAAAGTAAATCCCCTGCCGATTCCGTCTGTCGGGCCCGTTTTCATCCTCAGGGGTTGACATGAATGGCCGTATCCAGTACCACTAAAAGCATATTGAATTTAACGGAGCACGATTCATGATTCGCACCATTCGTTTCACCGGTCTACTACTACTAAACGCATCCACTGTGCGCGGTAGACTGGCGGGCGAAATTCAGCGTTGAATCGTCACCAGTAAGACTAAAAACCCGCGCCACTGCGCGGGTTTTTTTATGCTCGTAGCAAGGCGCCCTAAGACTGACAAGGACCTAACCCATGAGCCAGCAAGTCATTATTTTCGATACTACTTTACGTGACGGTGAACAGGCATTGCAGGCAAGCCTGAGTGTAAAAGAGAAACTGCAGATCGCGCTGGCTCTCGAACGTATGGGTGTCGACGTGATGGAAGTCGGTTTCCCGGTCTCGTCCCCGGGTGATTTCGAATCCGTCCAGACTATCGCGCGCACCATTAAAAACAGCCGCGTGTGTGCCCTGGCGCGCTGCGTAGAGAAAGATATCGACGTTGCTGCCGAGTCGCTGAAAGTCGCCGAAGCGTTCCGTATCCACACCTTTATTGCCACCTCGCCTATGCACATCGCCACCAAGCTGCGCAGCACGCTGGATGAGGTGATTGAGCGCGCGGTCTACATGGTTAAGCGTGCGCGCAACTATACCGATGACGTTGAATTCTCCTGTGAAGATGCAGGCCGTACGCCAATCGACGATCTGGCGCGCGTGGTAGAAGCCGCCATCAACGCGGGCGCGAAAACCATCAACATCCCGGACACCGTCGGCTACACCATGCCGTTTGAGTTCTCCAACATTATCACCGGCCTGTATGACCGCGTACCGAATATTGATAAGGCGATTATCTCCGTCCACACCCACGATGATTTGGGCCTGGCCGTGGGCAATGCCATCGCCGCCGTCCACGCCGGCGCGCGTCAGGTGGAAGGCGCGATGAACGGTATCGGCGAACGCGCGGGCAACTGCTCGCTGGAAGAAGTGATCATGGCGATTAAGGTGCGCAAAGACATTATGGACGTGCACACCCGCATCAATCACAACGAAATCTGGCGCACCAGCCAGACCGTCAGCCAGATTTGCAACATGCCCATTCCGGCTAACAAAGCGATTGTCGGCACCGGCGCCTTCGCGCACTCCTCCGGCATTCACCAGGATGGCGTGCTGAAGAACCGCGAAAACTACGAAATCATGACTCCGGAATCTATCGGTCTGAATCAGGTGCAGCTGAACCTGACCTCCCGCTCCGGCCGCGCGGCGGTGAAGCACCGCATGGAGGAGATGGGTTATAAGGACAGCGATTACAACATGGATCAGCTGTACGACGCGTTCCTGAAGCTGGCCGATAAAAAAGGTCAGGTCTTCGACTACGACCTGGAAGCGCTGGCCTTTATTAACAAGCAGCAGGAAGAGCCAGAGCACTTCCGTCTGGATTATTTCAACGTACAGTCCGGCTCCAGCGACATCGCTACCGCCTCGGTCAAGCTGGCCTGCGGCGATGACATTAAAGCAGAGGCAGCCAACGGCAACGGCCCCGTCGATGCCATCTATCAGGCCATTAACCGCGTCACCGAGTACGACGTTGAGCTGGTGAAATATGACCTGACGGCCAAAGGCCACGGTAAAGATGCGCTGGGTCAGGTGGATATCGTCGTCAATTATAACGGTCGTCGTTTCCACGGCGTGGGCCTGGCGACCGATATCGTCGAATCCTCCGCAAAAGCGATGGTGCACGTTCTGAACAACATCTGGCGCGCCGCCGAAGTCGAAAAAGAGTTGCAACGCAAAGCTCAGAATAAAGAGAACAACAAGGAAACCGTGTAATGTCGAAGAATTACCATATTGCTGTGTTGCCGGGCGACGGTATTGGCCCGGAAGTGATGGCACAGGCGCTGAAAGTACTGGAAGCCGTTCGCTCGCGTTTTGCGATGAAAATCACCACCAGCCACTACGATGTGGGCGGTATTGCGATTGATAACCACGGTACGCCGCTGCCAAAAGCGACCGTGGAAGGCTGCGAACATGCCGACGCCGTGCTGTTTGGCTCCGTCGGCGGCCCAAAATGGGAGCACCTGCCGCCGGCAGAGCAGCCAGAGCGCGGCGCGCTGCTGCCGCTGCGCAAGCATTTTAAGCTGTTCAGCAACCTGCGTCCGGCGAAGCTGTACCAGGGTCTGGAAGAGTTCTGCCCGCTGCGCGCGGATATCGCCGCCAACGGTTTCGACATTCTGTGCGTGCGTGAACTGACCGGGGGGATCTATTTCGGTCAGCCAAAGGGCCGCGAAGGCAGCGGTCAGCATGAAAAAGCGTTTGATACCGAGGTGTATCACCGTTTCGAAATCGAACGAATCGCCCATATCGCGTTTGAGTCTGCGCGCAAGCGCCGTCATAAAGTGACTTCTATTGATAAAGCGAACGTGCTGCAGTCGTCCATTTTGTGGCGCGAGATCGTCAGCGAAGTGGCTAAGCAGTACCCGGACGTCGCGCTGTCGCACATGTACATCGACAACGCAACCATGCAGCTGATTAAGGATCCGTCCCAGTTTGACGTGCTGCTGTGCTCCAACCTGTTCGGCGACATTTTGTCAGACGAGTGCGCGATGATCACCGGCTCCATGGGCATGCTGCCCTCCGCGAGCCTGAACGAAGAAGGCTTTGGCCTGTATGAGCCCGCGGGCGGTTCCGCCCCGGATATCGCAGGTAAAAACATCGCTAACCCGATTGCGCAGATCCTCTCCCTGGCCCTGCTGCTGCGCTACAGCCTGGATGCAGGTGATGCAGCAACCGCAATTGAAAACGCCATTAACCGCGCGTTAGAAGAAGGCGTCCGTACCGGTGATTTAGCACGCGGCACGGCGGCTGTCAGTACTGATGAAATGGGCGACATCATTGCCCGCTATGTCGCTGAAGGGGTGTAATCATGGCCAAAACCTTATATGAAAAGTTGTTTGACGCGCACGTTGTCCACGAGGCGCCAAACGAAACCCCGCTGCTGTACATTGACCGTCATCTGGTACACGAAGTGACCTCTCCTCAGGCGTTTGACGGCCTGCGCGCGCACAAGCGTCCGGTACGTCAGCCGGGTAAAACCTTCGCGACGATGGATCACAACGTTTCAACCCAGACCAAAGACATTAACGCCTCGGGTGAGATGGCGCGTATTCAGATGCAGGAGCTGATTAAGAACTGCAACGAGTTTGGCGTAGAGCTGTACGACCTGAACCACCCGTATCAGGGCATCGTTCACGTGATGGGGCCAGAGCAGGGAATTACCCTGCCGGGCATGACCATCGTCTGCGGCGACTCCCATACCGCAACCCACGGCGCGTTTGGCGCCCTGGCGTTCGGGATCGGCACGTCTGAAGTGGAACACGTGCTGGCGACGCAGACCCTGAAGCAGGGCCGCGCTAAAACCATGAAGATTGAGGTGAAGGGTAAAGCCGCGCCGGGTATTACCGCAAAAGACATCGTGCTGGCCATCATCGGTAAAACCGGCAGCGCAGGCGGCACCGGTCATGTTGTTGAGTTCTGCGGAGACGCCATTCAGGCGCTGAGCATGGAGGGTCGCATGACCCTGTGCAACATGGCGATTGAGATGGGCGCCAAAGCCGGTCTGGTCGCGCCAGATGAAACAACCTTCAACTATGTGAAGGGCCGTCTGCACGCGCCGAAAGGCCAGGATTTTGACGACGCGGTCGCGTACTGGAAAACCCTGAAAACGGACGACGGAGCGACCTTTGACACCGTTGTCACCCTGCAGGCAGAAGAGATTGCGCCTCAGGTGACCTGGGGCACCAATCCGGGCCAGGTGATTTCCGTTAACGACAATATCCCTGACCCGGCATCCTTTACCGATCCGGTCGAGCGCGCCAGTGCGGAAAAAGCGCTGGCCTACATGGGGCTGAAGCCCGGCGTGCCGTTGACCGATGTCGCCATTGATAAAGTCTTTATCGGTTCCTGCACCAACTCCCGTATCGAAGATTTGCGTGCGGCGGCAGAGATTGCCAAAGGCCGCAAGGTGGCGCCCGGCGTGCAGGCGCTGGTGGTTCCAGGCTCCGGCCCGGTGAAAGCCCAGGCGGAAGCCGAAGGTCTGGATAAGATCTTTATCGACGCGGGCTTCGAGTGGCGCCTGCCCGGCTGCTCTATGTGTCTGGCCATGAATAACGATCGCCTGAACCCGGGTGAGCGCTGCGCCTCTACCAGCAACCGTAACTTTGAAGGCCGTCAGGGCCGCGGTGGGCGTACCCATCTGGTCAGCCCGGCAATGGCCGCCGCTGCGGCCGTTACCGGCCATTTCGCCGACATTCGCAGCCTGAAATAAGGAGACAATCATGGCAGAGAAATTTACCCAACATACGGGCCGTGTTGTCCCGCTGGACGCTGCTAACGTTGATACGGACGCGATCATTCCTAAGCAGTTTTTGCAGAAGGTGACGCGTACCGGTTTTGGCGCGCACCTGTTTAACGACTGGCGTTTCCTGGACGATAAAGGCGAAGTGCCTAATCCCGAATTCGTTCTGAACTTCCCGGAATATAAAGGCGCCTCCATCCTGCTGGCGCGGGAAAACTTTGGCTGCGGTTCATCCCGCGAGCACGCGCCGTGGGCGCTCACCGACTACGGCTTCAAAGTGGTCATCGCCCCAAGCTTTGCGGATATCTTTTACGGCAACAGCTTCAACAACCAGCTGCTGCCGGTGACGCTGAGCGATGAGCAGGTCGATGAGCTGTTTGCGCTGGTTAAGGCGAACCCGGGCATGGCGTTTGAAGTGGATCTGGAAGCGGAAGTGGTGAAAGCCGGGGACAAGACCTACAGCTTCAGCATTGACGCGTTCCGCCGTCACTGCATGCTGAACGGTCTGGACAGCATTGGCTTAACTCTCCAGCACGACGCGGCGATTGTCTCTTACGAACAAAAACAACCTGCATTTATGAAATAACGCTCCGGCCTGCAGTGCACTCTGCAGGCCGCACTTTACGCTCGTCCCCTCCCATACTGTCATTGCTTCCAACATTAAGCGGATAAAGACGTTATATTTAATGTCAATTTAATATTCCCTGCGCAGAATACTCGCTCAATCAGCTTGTAGCGGAAATCATCATGGAAAAGAAAAATGGCAATGAGTCTCACCTCCGTTCGCGGGAAATACATAAATGCACATTAGTGAGCGTGATAATTAATATTTTACTCACCGGCTTTCAGATACTTGCAGGATTATTTTCCGGCTCGCAAGGGTTAATTGCTGATGGGATTCATTCTCTTTCCGATTTATCCTCTGATTTTGTCGTTCTGATTGCGAATAAAAAAAGTCATAAAGCCTCTGATTTCGATCACCATTACGGTCATCTGCGTTTCGAAAACGGTGCGAAGCTCATTATTGGCGCTATTCTGCTGCTCGTTGGCGTTGGGATGCTGTGGTCCGCAGGCAATAAACTGCTTCACCCGGAGACCCATCAGCTGGTGAAAGGGGCCGCTTTGTGGGTGGCGATACTGGCGCTGGTGGTGAAGGAAAGTTTATTCAGATACATGTTCGCCACGGGAAAACGCATTCAGTCCTCGCTGCTGATTGCCAACGCCTGGCATGCCCGCTCTGACGCCGCGTCGTCCGTGGTTGTCGCTGTTGGTATTGCCGGAAATTTACTGGGTTTTCACGCAATGGACCTGGTTGCGGCTCTGATTGTCGGCATATTCATCGCCCATATGGGTTACAAATTCTCTGCTGATGCCCTGCACGATCTGATGGACCGTTCGCTGGAACCCGAGCTGGAAAACGATATCAAAACGTGCCTGCTCTCAACCGAAGGCGTCACCGGACTCCATGACTTAAAAACACGCAAGATGGGCGATTTAGCGCTCGTCGATGTTCATCTGGAAGTGAACGGCGAATTAAGCGTAAAAGAAGGGCATCAGATTGCCGTCAATGCCAGAAACAAGGTGATGCAAAACTTTAATGTGCTGAACGTCATGACGCATATTGACCCCGCCCAGTAACCGGAACGCGTAAATAGAGTGTGACGCACCCGCTAGTTAAGGTTTCGTTAATTAATTTGCGTCACACTGCATCGCATCAGCTCTCTCATTATTGAGGTAAAAAGCGATGAGCCCAACATTGCGTGATACGCTTCCCCATAAAGAAACGCCTTTTCTTCGCGTGCTGCACATTGTTGTTGCCGTGCTGGTATTAGCGCAAATAATTAATTCAAATTTTACCGAAAGTGAAGCCCTCCACGAATCCGGGCTGAACGGAATTGTTACCTGGATCCACGTTATCTCCGGATTTGGTTTAATTTTTTGCGGCATTGCCATGATGGCATGGATGTTAACCCAGCGCGGATTTAAGTATTACTTCGCCTGGCTGGCGCTGGATTTTCGCGGAATCGTTGACGATATTCGTACCCTGACGCAGCGCCAGCTTCCCGACGCGCATGCAGGCGGGATGGCGGCCACGGTGCAGGGTCTTGGCGTGCTGGCGCTGCTGGGCGTGGCGCTCTGCGGGGCAGCCTGGTTCGTGCTGAACGCCACGCTCGGTCCGGTGTCGCCCGTCACGGAATCCGTCCTGGGTTTGCATAAATTCCTGACGGTCTTTATTGAGACCTATTTCTGGGCACACGGCTTCATGGGCCTTGTTCATATGTATCTGACGCTACGCGCGCAGCGTAAATATCAGTATTCCGAATAAAAGGTTCGCAGAGCCCGGCGCACCCGGGCTCCGCTTCATTTACCCGGTCACACGTCTTTAACGCGGCAGGTCAGCAGGAGCGTCACCACGGAGAGCGCCGCAATCATCCAGTAGACCGCGCCGTGCCCGTAGCTTTGCGCCAGCGCCCCCTGAATCACTCCCGCCAGAATCACCCCGGTTGAAATGCTGTTGGTAAAAAGCGTGGTCGCCGAGCCTGCACGGCCGGGCATAAGATCCTGAAACCAGAGCATGCCGATCCCGGCAACAATCCCAATAAACACGGCGTTAAACAGCTGCAGCGCCAGCAACGCTTCACGCGAATGGAAAAGGATCAGCCCCGCGTAGAACAGCACCCCGGCCGCTACGGCGACGATCATCATCCGACGCTTTCCAAAGCGTTTAACGTAGTATCCCGCCAGAATCATGGCCGGAATTTCCAGCCCGGCAGCGGTCCCCATTAAGATCCCCGCGAGCCTGTCCGGCAGACCGAGATCGCTGCTGATCCACAGCGGCATATCGATGATGTACATGGTGTTGCAGGTCCACATCAGCGTGGAGGCGATAAACAGCATGCGGACGTTTTTGTCCTGCCAGCCGCTCGCTTGCGTTATCGGTTTATCCGTCGTCTGCTCCACCCGCGCCACGGACGGTAACGCAAAGGCAATCAGCACCAGGCTAATGGCAAAAATGGCCGCGGCGATAGAGAACATCGCGGTAAAGCCGTAGTTTAACGCCAGCATGAAGGCCAGCGGTGGACCAATAACCCACGCCAGCGAGAGCTGGGCACGCATCACCGAGCTGAACATCACCACTTCCCGAGCCGAGCTATCCGCATATTCCCTCGCCAGCGCGAAAAGCTGTGGCATAGCGGTATTCGCCAGCGACGCCAGCAGCACGCCGCAGGTAATCAGCGTCAGATAATGACGGTTGAACGCAAAGAGCAGCGCGTTACCCACGGCCATCGCGCAGCAAAAGAGGATCAGCTTACGGCGATCGCCCTGGCTATCCGATCGTTTCGCCAGCGCGAGGCTGACCAGGATCCCGGCAATGGCGTTGACGGTATAGAACAGCCCGACCCAGAACGGCTGTGCCCCCACCTCGCGGCTGAGAAACAGGCTCAGCGTCGGCGCCTGCAGCGCCCCCGCCACGCCCATCATAAAGGCCACCAGCATAAAAGCGGCGTACACGCCGTTCAGGCGTCGCCCCATCGTCATCAACCAGAGCATGCGCAAGTCCTTGTGAAAGCGAATCGTAATCGGGTGAAAGAATAAACGAAAAAAGCCAGCAAAAACATTTTGCTGGCGGGTGATAAGCACCAATACTCAGTCACACATGATCGAGGCGAGTTAGCGGGAAGAGGTCGGCGTTGTAACGTCCCACTGCATCAATTCTTCTAACGTTTTCAGCCGCTGTTCTGCACACTGACGGGCCAGCCAGGACGATCCCTTTGTCGCTGAAAAGTACTGCTGATAAAACTGACGTGCGGTAGACCTCTTCATAATTTACCTCCTCGCTTCATCGAGAAGAATTATTGGCCTAATATAGGGATTAATAAATTGCTGGTTTTTTGTCAGGAGTTCCCCTTTTATGCCTTCCGGTCGTCTGCAACAACAGTTTATCCGCCTCTGGCAGTGCTGCGAGGGGCAATCGCAGGAGACCACGCTCAACGAGCTGGCCGACCTGCTTAGCTGTTCCCGCCGCCATATGCGCACGCTGCTCAACACCATGCAGCAGCAGGGCTGGTTAAGCTGGGAAGCGGAAGCGGGACGCGGCAAACGCTCGCGCCTGACCTTTCTCTACACCGGGCTGGCGTTGCAGCAGCAGCGCGCGGAAGACCTGCTCGAGCAGGACCGCATCGATCAGCTGGTCCAGCTGGTGGGCGACAAGGCCGCCGTGCGTCAGATGCTGGTTTCGCATCTCGGGCGCAGCTTTCGTCAGGGCCGACACATCCTGCGGGTGCTCTACTATCGCCCCATGAAAAATCTGCTGCCCGGCACGGCGTTACGCCGCTCGGAAACCCACATGGCCAGGCAAATCTTTAACGGCCTGACGCGTATAAATGAGGAAAACGGGGAACTGGAAGCGGATATCGCGCACCACTGGCAGCAGCTTTCTCCGCTTCACTGGCGGTTCTTCCTGCGCCCCGGCATCCACTTTCACCACGGCCGCGAGCTGGAAATACACGACGTCATCGCCTCTCTGGAGCGCGCCCGTCGGCTACCGCTCTACTCGCACATTTCCCGTATCCACTCCCCCACGGCATGGACGCTGGATATTGAGCTGTCGCAGCAGGACAAGTGGCTTCCCTGGCTGCTGGGCTATGTGCCGTCGATGATCATGCCTGCCGAGTGGGAATCGCTGAACAACTTTGCCAGTCTGCCGATTGGCACCGGGCCCTACTCCGTGTCCCGCAATAACAGCAACCAGCTAAAAATCCGCGCCTTCGATGACTACTTTGGCTATCGGGCGCTGATCGACGAGGTGAACGTCTGGGTATTGCCGGATCTCAATGAAGACCTAAGCTGCGGGCTGACGCTGGAAGGCCCCACTGCGGGAGAAAAGGCGGTGGAAAGCCGTCTGGAGGAGGGATGTTACTATCTGCTGTTTGATAGCCGCACCCACCGCGGGGCAAACCAGGCCGTTCGTCAGTGGGTCAGCCACGTGTTGTCCCCCTCCAATCTGATCTACCATGCGGAAGAGCAGTACCAGACATACTGGTTCCCGGCGTACGGCCTGCTTCCGCGCTGGCACCACGCCCGCCCGGCGCACTGCGGCAAGCCTGCCGGGCTGGAGTCCATCACCCTCACCTACTACCGCGAGCACGTGGAGCATCGTTTTATCGCCGGGATCATGACCCGACTGCTGGCCGCAGAAGGGGTCACGCTGGAGGTCAAAGAAGTGGACTATGACGAATGGCACCGGGGGGAGATCGTCAGCGATATCTGGTTAAACAGCGCCAACTTCACCCTGCCGCTCGATTTCTCGCTCTTTTCGCACCTGTATGAGGTCCCGCTGATCCAGCACTGCATCACGCGCGACTGGCAGCAGGACGCCGAACGGTGGCGCGCTGGCGACATGAACCTTGCCGCATGGTGCAAGGCGCTGCTGGAGGAACAGGCGATCGTCCCGTTGATTCACCACTGGCTGATGATCCAGGGCCAGCGCAGTATGCGCGGCCTGCGGATGAACACCCTGGGCTGGTTTGATTTTAAATCCGCCTGGTTTGCGCCGCCGGAGCCATAACGCTTTCGTAATATTCACCAAATCATTACAATAGCGCCGTTCTCAACGGGGTGCTGCATCACAGATGTGCGCTGAGATAATACCCGTCGAACCTGATCCGGATAACGCCGGCGAAGGGATTTGAGGCTGTTGCTCAAAATCCTTTGCCACTCAACCTTGAGGTGCAAAGTGTTAAAAAAAGTTCTCCCCCTGCTGGCGCTGTTTGCGCTGCCTGCTTTCGCGAAGCCCGTTCTGACGGTCTACACCTACGACTCTTTCTCTGCCGACTGGGGCCCTGGCCCGGTGGTCAAAAAAGCCTTTGAGGCCGACTGCAGCTGCGAGCTGAAGTTCGTGGCGCTGGAAGATGGCGTGTCGTTGCTCAACCGTCTGCGCATGGAAGGAAAAAACAGCAAGGCCGACGTGGTGCTCGGGCTCGATAACAACCTGCTGGAGGCCGCCTCGCAAACCAAACTGTTTGCCAAAAGCGGCGTCGCGGCAGAGGCCGTTAACGTGCCGGGCGGCTGGAAAAATGACACCTTTGTGCCGTTCGACTACGGCTACTTTGCGTTTGTCTACGATAAAAACAAGCTGAAAAATCCGCCAAAGAGCCTGAAGGAGCTGGTGGAGAGCGACCAGAAATGGCGCGTGATTTATGAAGATCCGCGTACCAGCACGCCAGGCCTGGGACTGCTGCTTTGGATGCAAAAGGTTTATGGGGATAAAGCGCCGCAGGCGTGGCAGAAGCTGGCCGCCAAAACCGTGACCGTGACCAAAGGCTGGAGCGAAGCCTACGGCCTGTTCCTGAAAGGCGAAAGCGACCTGGTGCTGAGCTACACCACCTCTCCGGCCTACCACATTATCGCCGAGAAGAAAGATAACTACGCCGCCGCGAATTTTGCCGAAGGGCACTACATGCAGGTAGAGGTGGGCGCGCGTACCGCTGCCAGCAAACAGCCGGAGCTGGCCGAGAAGTTCCTGAAGTTTATGGTTTCACCGGCGTTCCAGAACGCCATTCCTGCGGGTAACTGGATGTATCCGGTCACGAACGTGGCGCTGCCGGCCGGTTTCGAGCAGTTAACCAAACCACAAACCTCGCTGGAGTTTACGCCGCAGCAGGTCGCCGCGCAGCGAGCAGCATGGGTAAGTGAATGGCAACGCGCCGTCAGCCGCTGATTCCCGGCTGGCTACTTCCCGGGCTGCTCGCCGCCGTTGTAATGGTAGTGGTCAGTCTGGGGGCTTTTCTTGCCCTGTGGTTTAACGCGCCAGAGAGCGACCTGCTCGCCCTCTGGCACGACAGCTACCTCTGGCACGTGATCCGTTTCTCCTTCTGGCAGGCGTTTCTTTCAGCCCTGCTGTCAGTCATCCCGGCCATTTTTCTTGCACGCGCGCTGTACCGGCGGCGCTTCCCCGGCAGGCAGGCGCTGCTGCGCCTGTGTGCCATGACGCTTATCCTGCCGGTGCTGGTGGCCGTATTTGGTATTCTGAGCGTTTACGGTCGCCAGGGCTGGCTGGCGTCGCTGTTCGGCCAGCTTGGTCTGGAGTGGACCTTCTCTCCTTACGGACTGCAGGGCATTCTGCTGGCGCACGTCTTTTTCAATATGCCGATGGCGACGCGCCTCTTTTTGCAGGCGCTGGAAAACATTCCCGGCGAGCAGCGCCAGATTGCCGCCCAGCTCGGCATGCGCGGCGTGTCGTTCTTCCGCTTTGTTGAATGGCCGTGGCTGCGCCGACAGATCCCGTCCGTGGCGGCGTTAATCTTTATGCTCTGCTTTGCCAGCTTTGCCACCGTGCTGTCACTCGGCGGCGGGCCGCAGGCCACCACCATCGAGCTGGCGATTTACCAGGCGCTGAGTTACGACTACGATCCGGGCCGCGCCGCGCTGCTGGCGATGGTGCAAATGGCGTGCTGCCTTGCGCTGGTGCTTCTGAGCCAGCGGCTGAGCAGAGCCATTCCCCCCGGCAGCAATCAAATAACCGGCTGGCGCGACCCGCAGGACAGCCTGCACAGCCGCGTCTCCGATTTTGTCCTGATCGCGCTGGCGCTTCTGCTTCTGCTGCCGCCGCTGATGGCCGTTATCGCTGACGGGCTGAACCTCAATCTTATGTCGGTCCTGCAACAGCCCGTTCTCTGGCAAGCCACCTGGACCTCGCTGCGCATCGCGCTGGCAGCCGGATTATTGTGCGTCATCCTGACCATGATGCTGCTGTGGAGCAGCCGTGAGCTCTACGCTCGCCGGGCGCAAAAGGCCGGACAGATAATGGAACTGACGGGCATGCTGATACTGGCGATGCCGGGGATCGTGCTGGCGACTGGCTTCTTCCTGCTGTTCAACAGCACCGTCGGCCTGCCGGAACGCGCCGACGGCATCGTCATCTTTACCAACGCCTTAATGGCCATCCCTTACGCGCTCAAGGTGCTGGAAAACCCGATGCGCGACGTCAACAGCCGCTACGGTTTGCTGTGTCAGTCGCTGGGCATGCAGGGCTGGCAGCGGCTGAAGGTGGTCGAACTGCGCGCGCTTAAACGTCCGCTGGCGCAGGCGCTGGCGTTTGCCTGCGTGCTCTCCATTGGAGATTTTGGGGTCGTGGCGCTGTTCGGCAACGACGATTTCCGCACGCTGCCCTACTGGCTCTATCAGCAAATCGGCTCTTATCGCAGTCAGGACGGCGCGGTGACAGCGCTGTTGCTCCTGCTGCAGTGCTTTGCCTTATTTACCGTTATCGAAAAACTTCCGGGGCGTGATGTTAAAACTGACTGATGTAACCTGGCTTTATCAGCATCTGCCGATGCGCTTCACGCTCTCCGTGCGTCAGGGAGAGAGGGTTGCGGTGCTTGGCCCAAGCGGCGCGGGAAAAAGCACCCTGCTTAATCTGGTTGCGGGTTTTCTGCAGCCGGCCAGCGGCTCGATCGCCATCGATAATCGGGATCATACCCATACGCCGCCTGCAAAACGTCCTGTCTCCATGCTGTTTCAGGAAAACAATCTGTTTACCCACCTGACGGTGCGGCAAAACATCGCCCTGGGGATGCATCCGGGGCTCAGGCTGAACGGCGCCCAGCGCCATAAGCTGGAGGAGATTGCCGCGCAGATGGGGATCGCCGGGTTTATCGACAGGCTGCCGGTCGAGCTTTCCGGCGGCCAGCGTCAGCGCGTGGCGCTGGCGCGTTGTCTGGTGCGCGAGCAGCCGATACTGCTGCTGGATGAGCCGTTCTCGGCGCTCGACCCGGCGCTGCGCCAGGAGATGCTGGCGCTGGTGCAGGACGTCTGCCAGCGCCAGCAGCTGACGATGCTGATGGTATCGCACAGTATCGAAGATGCCGCGCGGATTGCCCCAAGATCGGTGGTCATTGCCGAAGGGCGAATCGCGTGGGATGGGATGACGGAAGAACTTCTGAGTGGTAAAGCGGGGGCGTCTTCACTGTTGGGCATTCGTGCCGTCTGATGCCCTCACCCTAGCCCTCTCCCACAGGGAGAGGGTACAAACATTAAAAACGGCAACTCTGGTTGCCGTTTTGCTTTTACCTTGTGCGGTCTGATGCCCTCACCCTGGCCCCCTCCCATAGGGAGAGGGAAAACATATTAACGGCTCACCACCTTCAACAGGATTTCACCGTACACCGGCATCAGAGGATGGCGAATTAGTGCGACCAGCGCCATCACCGCAACGCCCAGCGTCAGCGGGGCCAGCCAGAGCAGGCGAGTGCGCGGGAGATAGCGCGTCAGGCGATCGACACTGGCTTTCGCGCTGCGCCACAGCCGCCAGCACAGCCACGCGGCCAGCCACAGCAGCAGCGCGGTGCCCAGCAGCAGCCACTTAAACTCACCGCTTTGCATGCCGTCAGGAATATCGATAGCCGCGCCGGCCAAGATCCCCGGCAGGAAGTAGAACGGCGGCCAGAACACGCAGCCGATAATGTTCGGCACCACAAACTTTGCAACGGGCAGATCCAGCATTCCGGCAACCATGGGCACCAGCGGACGCGTTGGCCCGACAAAGCGGCCGACGAGGATGGTAAACATGCTGTGCTGATGCAGCGCATGCTCGGTCTTATCCAGCAAGGCTTTGTTCTTTTTCATGAACGACCAGCGGTGCAGCGGCTTCTTAAAACGCCAGCCCAGCCAGAAGGAGAGCCAGTCGCCCAGCAGGCAGCCGATAATCCCGGCCAGCCACGCCTGCCAGAAATTGACCTCGCCGCTGCCAATCAGCGCGCCAAGACCCGCCATCATCACGGTGCCGGGCAGGATTAACCCTACGAGCGCCAGCGATTCCAGAAACGCCACCAGCGCCACGGCGATGAGCGAGTACATAACGGACTGGGTAATAAAGTGTTCCAGCAATGCCTGCATAACTATTCCGGTCAGAAAACGAATCAGCGATTCTGCTTAGCGCCCCGCACCGCGTCAAGGCAACAATTGTCTGAATAGTTTACAGGTTGCTTTCCAGGTTCACCTGTTTGTTTATCTTTTTTTACCGTTTATTCACATCCCGCGCGGAATTCACTCGGGCTGGCGCCGGTGCATTTTTTAAAGACGCGAGAAAAATAGAGCTGATCCTCAAAGCCCACGTTGCGCCCCACGGTGGCAATCGGCATTCGGGTGGTGCTGAGCAGCAGCTTCGCCTGGCTGATGCGCTGATCCTCGCGCCAGCTCAACACGCTGACGCCCAGCTGCTGGCGAAACAGATGCGACAGCCGCGACGGCGACAGGCACACGTGCTGGGCAACGCTGGCAATATCAAACTGGCTGTCGGCCAGGTGGTCGCTGATGTACTGACAGGCGTCGCGCACGCGGTTATCCAGCGGCGGGTTAAGCGACTCGTTAATGGCCTCCATCCGTCGCAGCAGCAGCTGTTCAAGCAGGTTGATTGCCAGCAGCTCAGCGTAGCGACCACCGGCCTGCCCCGCGTCAATTATCTGCGCGAACAGCTCACGGAACTGTGCCAGATGTACCTCATCCGGGCGATAAAAACCGGTGTGCGCAAAAATAGCAGGCCACGTAAGCCACTCCTGCCAGTAGGCGCGCGGACGGAAATAGACCCACTGGTGATACCACTCTTTGGCATCCGGATGACGGCCATAGTGATGGATCTCCCCCGGCGGGAACAGCAGGATATCGCCGGGGCGGCAGACGAACTGCTGGTCGCCATTCTTGATAATTCCCTCGCCGCGCACGGTCAGGTTGAGGATATACCCTTTCATGCCGAGCGGTCGGTCGACGTAAAAATCGAGGTATCCCTCAGCCTCGATAGGGGTCAGTCCCGCCACAAGGTGCGCGTTAAACGAGTATCCCGGCAGCAGGGGATCGTTTTGCGTTTCGGCCATATATGCAGTTCTCCCAAGGGTCCTGAAGGAAACCAATTGTCCATATCGCTAAAAGCAGCTTAAAAATGGCCCGCGAAACGATCCAAAAAGCATCACGCCGCTTTTACGTCCGCCATGTTTCAGCCTTTCCTCCTGATTTCTCCGCCAGAGCAGGCAGATAAGCAGTAACAAAAGTGTCTATAAGTGCGGCAGAAATGTCCACATTGAATATTTGCACGGCGTCACACTTTCCGTTGTAACAGCAATTTAGTCCATAAGATTAGCGGATCCTGCCTGACGACTTTTGCCCCCAGTCTCTAATGTTCTTCCATACCTGTTTTTTCGATGGAGCAACACCATGGCAATTGCGATTGGCCTCGATTTTGGCAGCGACTCGGTTCGCGCGCTGGCAGTGGACTGTACGACTGGCCGGGAGATAGCAACCAGCGTTGAGTGGTACCCGCGCTGGCAAGAGGGGCGCTACTGCGATGCGCCAAACAACCAGTTCCGCCACCACCCGCGTGACTATATTGAGTCGATGGAAGCGGCGATCAAAACCGTCCTGGCTGAACTGACTGACGCCCAGCGGGCGGAGATTGTCGGGATTGGCGTCGACAGCACCGGCTCCACGCCTGCCCCGGTGGATGCCGAAGGCCGCGTGCTGGCGCTGCGCCCGGAGTTTGCCGACAACCCGAACGCCATGTTCGTGCTGTGGAAAGACCATACCGCCGTGGAAGAGGCCGAGGCCATCACCCGCCTGTGCCATCAGCCGGGCAAAACCGACTACTCGCGCTACATCGGCGGAATCTACTCCAGCGAGTGGTTCTGGGCCAAGATCCTTCACGTCACCCGTGCCGACGCCTTCGTCGCGCAGGCTGCGGCATCGTGGATTGAGCTGTGCGACTGGGTTCCCGCCCTGCTCTCCGGCACCACCCGTCCGCAGGATATTCGCCGCGGACGCTGCAGCGCCGGGCATAAATCCCTGTGGCATGAAAGCTGGGGCGGCCTGCCTCCGTCCGCGTTCTTCGATGAGCTCGACCCGATTATCAACAAGAGCCTGACCTATCCGCTGTTTACCGACACCTTCACCGCCGATATTCCGGTGGGCACGCTCTGCGAAGAGTGGGCAAAACGCCTCGGCCTGCCGCAGAACGTGGCCATCTCCGGCGGTGCCTTTGACTGCCACATGGGCGCCGTCGGCGCGGGCGCACAGCCCAACACGCTGGTCAAAGTCATCGGGACGTCAACCTGCGACATCCTGACGGCCGATAAAGCCACCGTCGGCGACCGCGCGGTGAAAGGCATCTGCGGCCAGGTTGACGGCAGCGTGGTGCCGGACTTCATCGGTCTGGAAGCCGGCCAGTCCGCGTTCGGCGATATCTACGCCTGGTTTGGTCGCGTGCTGGGCTGGCCGCTGGACCAGCTGGCGGCCGCGCATCCTGAACTGAAAACCCAGATCGCCGAGAGCAAAAAGCAGCTTCTGCCGCAGCTCACGGAAGCCTGGGCAAAAAATCCGTCTCTCGATCACCTGCCGGTGGTGCTTGACTGGTTCAACGGCCGCCGCACGCCGTTTGCCAACCAGCGCCTGAAAGGGGTCATTACCGATCTCAACCTCGCGACCGACGCACCGGCGCTGTTCGGTGGCCTGATTGCCGCCACGGCCTTCGGCGCGCGCGCCATTATGGAGTGCTTCACCGAGCAGGGCATCGACGTGAATAACGTGATGGCGCTGGGGGGCATCGCCCGTAAAAACCCGGTCATCATGCAGGCCTGCTGCGACGTGCTGAACCGTCCGCTGCAGATTGTGGCCTCCGATCAGTGCTGCGCCCTGGGCGCGGCGATTTTCGCCGCCGTGGCCGCAGGCGTCCATGCCGACATTCCGGCCGCGCAGCAGCATATGGCGAGCGCCGTCGAAAACACGCTCCAGCCGCGCGCCCAGCAGGCGCAACGCTTTGAACAGCTTTATCAGCGCTACCAGCAGTGGGCAAAAAGCGCCGAACTTCACTATCTCCCTGTCGCCGCCCCGGCCAAAAGCACCGCGGACACTACGGCAACCCTGACCCATTAAGGACACGATGATGACCATTTTTAATAACTATGAAGTGTGGTTTGTGATTGGCAGCCAGCATCTGTACGGACCGGAAGCGCTGCAGCAGGTGACGAAGCACGCGGAGCACGTCGTTAACGCGCTGAACGCGGAGGCCAAGCTGCCGTGCAAGCTGGTGCTGAAACCGCTGGGGACGACGCCGGACGAGATCACCCACATCTGCCGCGACGCCAACTACGACGACAAATGCGCCGGTCTGGTGGTGTGGCTGCACACCTTCTCACCGGCCAAAATGTGGATCAACGGCCTGTCTATCCTCAACAAACCGCTGCTGCAGTTCCATACCCAGTTCAACGCCTCCCTGCCGTGGGACAGCATCGACATGGACTTTATGAACCTGAACCAGACCGCGCACGGCGGCCGCGAGTTCGGCTTTATCGGCGCGCGCATGCGTCAGCAGCACGCGGTGGTCACCGGCCACTGGCAGGATGGTAAAGCGCAACAGCGTATCGGCTCGTGGATGCGTCAGGCGGTATCGAAACAGGATACTCGCCACCTGAAAGTGGTGCGTTTTGGCGACAACATGCGTGAAGTGGCGGTCACCGACGGCGACAAAGTGGCCGCGCAGATCAAGTTCGGCTTCTCCGTCAATACCTGGGCGGTGGGCGACCTGGTGCAGGTGGTCAATGAAATCAGCGATGGCGACGTGAGCGCGCTGGTGGACGAGTACGAAAGCAGCTACCGCCTGACGCCTGCGGCACAAATCAACGGCGACAAGCGCCAGAACGTGCTGGACGCGGCGCGCATTGAGCTGGGCATGAAGCGCTTCCTGGAACAGGGCGGCTTCCACGCCTTTACCACCACCTTTGAAGACCTCCACGGTCTGAAACAGCTGCCGGGTCTGGCGGTACAACGTCTGATGCAGCAGGGCTACGGCTTTGCGGGCGAAGGCGACTGGAAAACTGCCGCTCTGCTTCGCATCATGAAGGTGATGTCGACCGGTCTGCAGGGCGGCACCTCCTTTATGGAGGACTACACCTACCACTTCGAAAACGGCAATGACCTGGTGCTCGGCTCGCACATGCTGGAAGTGTGCCCGACGATCGCCGTGGAAGAGAAACCGATCCTTGACGTGCAGTATCTCGGCATCGGCGGTAAAGCCGATCCGGCGCGTCTGATCTTCAACACCCGCACGGGCCCGGCCATCAACGCCAGCCTGATCGATCTGGGCGATCGTTTCCGCCTGCTGGTGAACTGCGTCGATGCGGTTGAAACGCCGCACTCCCTGCCGAAACTGCCGGTCGCCAACGCCCTGTGGAAAGCACAGCCTGACCTGCCAACCGCGTCAGAAGCCTGGATCCTGGCCGGTGGCGCACACCATACCGTCTTCAGCCACGCGCTGGATCTGAACGACATGCGTCAGTTCGCCGAGCTGCACGATATCGAACTGACCGTGATTGATAACGACACCCGCCTGCCTGCGTTCAAAGACGCGCTGCGCTGGAACGAAGTCTATTACGGTTCAAAACGCTAAGCCCTGAATGCCCGGTGGCACTGCGTTTACCGGGCCTACAAAACCGTAGGCCGGGTAAGCGAAGCGCCACCCGGCAAGGAGAACGTAATGCTCGAAGTTTTGAAGCAGCAGGTGCTTGACGCCAATCTGGCCCTGCCGAAACACAACCTCGTCACACTGACCTGGGGCAACGTCAGTGCCGTTGACCGCGAAAAAGGCGTGTTCGTGATCAAGCCTTCCGGCTTGGATTACGCGGTGATGACGGCGGACGATATGGTGGTGGTCAGCATCGCGACGGGTGAAGTGGTGGAAGGGAACAAAAAGCCGTCGTCCGACACGCCTACCCACCGTCTGCTGTATCAGTCATTTCCGACCATCGGCGGCATTGTGCATACCCATTCGCGCCATGCGACCATCTGGGCGCAGGCGGGCCAGTCCATCCCGGCCACGGGTACCACCCACGCGGATTACTTCTACGGCACCATTCCCTGCACGCGCCTGATGACCGACGCCGAAATCAACGGCGAGTACGAGTGGGAAACCGGTAACGTGATTGTCGAAACCTTTGAGAAACAGGGTATCGACGCGGCGCAAATGCCCGGCGTGCTGGTGCACTCCCACGGGCCGTTTGCCTGGGGTAAAAACGCGGAAGACGCGGTACATAACGCCATCGTGCTGGAAGAGGTTGCCTATATGGGGATCTTCTGTCGCCAGCTGGCGCCGCAGCTGCCGGACATGCAGCAAACCCTGCTGGATAAGCACTACCTGCGCAAGCATGGGGCAAAGGCGTATTACGGGCAGTAGCAGTAATCCTTACCCTAACCCTCTCCCCATGTACGGTCCGGGGACATGGTAGACAGGTGTTCGGGGACATGGTGAACACTTTTTAACATCCTTTACCCATGGTGATCGACTTTTTCTTCAGGTCGATCACCCCCACTTTCGTGCTGTACCACCACACTTCATAGCAGCCATCCTCCTGCGTCTCCTTCAGCCCCACCCGTTCTCCCCTGAACGCCTTTCCTGCATTCAGACTGGCTCCCTGTAAGCTCAGCTTCCCGCTGATATCCACTTTCCTGACCAGCACACCTTCATCGTATTCCGGGGGCGTCACGCTGCCGCTGTACTGCCGCCCAGACGGCTGATAGCGTGAGGCCGGGACCGCCATATCCAGCGCCTCGTGCGGGCGTTCAAGGTTATAGACCGTCCGCCAGTGGTCAAAGGCACGCTGCAGCTCGCCGCTGTCCGCGAACCATTTCCCCTGCAGCACTTCCGCCTTCAGGCTGCGGTGAAAACGCTCCAGCTTGCCCTGCGTCTGCGGATGATAAGGCCGGGAATGGCCCACCCGGATACCGTGGCGCATCAGCCACAGCTCCAGCGCCGTCCAGGTGCCGGTTGTGTCGCCCCACGGTGAGCCGTTATCCATCGTCATCCGGTCCGGCAGGCCGTAGCGTTCAAAGACGCTGACCAGCTGTTGCTGCACGGTCTCACGCCGTTCATCGGTACAGTGTGTGAGGCACAGGGAAAAACGGGAGTGGTCGTCGAGCAGGGTGAGCGGATGGCAACGGCCGCCGCCAAAGGGGAAGTGCCCCTTAAAATCCATCTGCCAGAGCCGGTTCGGGGCGTCATGTTCGAACCGTCCGGTGGCCGGAATACCCGGAGCCGTGCCGGGCAGCAGGCCGTGACGGGCCATCAGGTTATGGACAGTGCTGAAGGCAGGCATACGGTGGCCCTGGTCTTCCAGCCAGCGCTTAATCTTGCGGGCGCCCCAGCGTTCATGACGGTCATGGGCCATGCGCAGCAGGGCGGTGACGTCGTCAGACGAGCGGTTGGGGGAATGATGCGGCGTGCGGGGGCGGTCCTGCAGGCCGGGTTCGCCCTCGACAGCCCAGCGCTGAAGCCACTTGTAGCCGGTAGCAGGTGAAATGCCGAAGCGACGGCAGAGGGAACGGATGTTCGCCCCGTCCTGCGAGGCGAACAAAACAAACTCGGTACGTAATGACATGGTATCTCTCGCATCCCAGGGCATAAGCGACTCCATAAGCGGGTTCTTATGCCTTAGTTGTAAGTGTCTACCATGTCCCCGAACAAGTGTTCACTATGTCCCCGGACTGTACACCCCAGAGGGGAGAGGGGATCGAACAGAGCCGTATTTCCCCCTAGCCCCTTTGGGGAGAGGGCCGGGGTGAGAGGAAACTACGCGCAATAACTGTATAAAACCCCAGCAAACCCACATCAACCAGGCTATAATCAGGCCTGGTTTTGTTTTATGGGATAACGGCGTGACGCAGGCGCAAGAAGGCTTTTTACTGACCCGACACTGGCGGGATACGCCTCAGGGCACCGAGGTTGCGTTCTGGCTGGCGACGGACAGCGGCCCGCTGCACGTGACGCTGCCGCCGCAGGAGTCCGTGGCGTTTATCCCTGAAGCGCACGTCGAAAAAGTCAAACAGCTGCTGCGCGGCGAAAACGGCTGGCGCATAACGCCCCTTGAGCTGAAAGATTTCCACCGCCAGCCGGTTTACGGCCTCTACTGCCGCGCCCATCGTCAGCTGATGCGCTATGAAAAACTGCTGCGCGAGGTGGGCGTAACGCTCTACGAAGCCGATATCCGCCCACCGGAACGCTTCCTGATGGAGCGGTTTATCACCGCGCCGGTCTGGGTCGACGGCAGCGCGCATAACGGCAGCCTCGTTAACGCGCGCCTGAAGCCGAATCCGCACTATCGTCCACCGCTGAAGTGGGTCTCCCTGGATATTGAAACCACTCGCCACGGCGAGCTGTACTGCATTGGCCTGGAAGGCTGCGGCGATCGGGTTGTCTACATGCTCGGGCCGCCGAACGGCGATGCCTCCGCGCTGGATTTCCGGCTTGAGTACGTCAACAGCCGCCCGCAGCTGCTGGAGAAGCTTAACCAGTGGTTTGCCGATTACGATCCCGACGTCCTGATTGGCTGGAACGTGGTGCAGTTCGACCTGCGCGTGCTGCAAAAGCACGCCGAGCGCTACCGCATTCCACTGATGCTCGGGCGCGGAAACAGCGAGCTGGAATGGCGCGAACACGGCTTCAAGAACGGCGTCTTCTTCGCCCAGGCCAATGGCCGCCTGATTATCGACGGCATCGAGGCGCTGAAATCCGCCTTCTGGAACTTCTCGTCATTCTCCCTCGAAGCGGTCGCGCAGGAGCTGCTTGGCGAAGGCAAATCCATCGACAATCCCTGGGACAGAATGGACGAGATCGACCGGCGCTTTAACCAGGATAAGCCCGCGCTCGCCATCTATAACCTGAAAGACTGCGAGCTGGTCACGCAGATATTCCACAAAACCGAGATTATGCCGTTCCTGCTGGAGCGCGCGACGGTGAACGGCCTCGCGGTTGACAGGCACGGCGGCTCCGTGGCGGCCTTTAGCCACCTCTATTTTCCGCGAATGCACCGGGCAGGCTACGTCGCCCCCAACCTCGGGGACGTGCCGCCGCAGGCGAGCCCCGGCGGCTACGTCATGGATTCGCAACCGGGGTTATACGACTCGGTTCTGGTGCTGGATTACAAAAGCCTGTACCCGTCGATTATCCGCACCTTCCTGATCGATCCCGTCGGGCTGGTTGAGGGCATGGCTGAGCCGGATGATGAGCACAGCACCGAAGGCTTTCTCGGCGCACGCTTCTCGCGGAAAAAACACTGCCTGCCTGACATTGTGGGCAACATCTGGAACGGCCGCGACGAGGCCAAGCGCCACGGCAACAAGCCGCTCTCGCAGGCGCTGAAAATCATCATGAATGCGTTTTATGGGGTGTTGGGCACCAGCGCCTGCCGCTTCTTTGACCCGCGCCTCGCCTCCTCGATCACCATGCGCGGGCACGAGATTATGCGCCAGACCAAAGCGCTGATTGAATCCCGGGGCTATGACGTCATCTACGGCGACACGGACTCCACTTTTGTCTGGCTTAAGGGGGCGCATTCAGAAGACGACGCCGCGCAAATCGGCAAAACGCTGGTCGCCTTCGTGAATGACTGGTGGCAGACACATTTGCAAAAAGAGCGGTTAACCAGCGCCCTGGAGCTGGAATTTGAAACCCATTTTGCCCGCTTTTTAATGCCCACCATTCGCGGTACCGATCAGGGCAGCAAGAAGCGCTACGCCGGGCTGATTCAGGAAGGCGACGCGCAGCGGATGGTCTTTAAAGGGCTGGAGACGGTTCGCACCGACTGGACGCCCCTGGCGCAGCAGTTCCAGCAAACGCTTTACCTGCGGGTGTTCCGCAATGAGCCCTATCAGGACTACGTGCGCGAGACGATAGCCAGCCTGATGGCGGGCGAACTCGATAACCAGCTGGTCTACCGCAAGCGCCTGCGCCGCCCGCTGGCGGAGTATCAGCGCAACGTTCCTCCGCACGTGCGCGCCGCGCGCCTGGCGGATGAAGAGAACGTGAAGCGCGGCCGCGCGCCGCAGTACCAGAACCGGGGAACCATCAAATACGTCTGGACAACTAACGGCCCGGAACCCGTGGATTATCAGCATTCACCGCTCGATTACGAACACTATCTGACGCGTCAGCTTCAGCCGGTCGCCGACGGAATTTTGCCCTTCATTGACGACGACTTTGCTACACTAGTGACAGGGCAACTTGGCCTATTTTGACGCGTGACGAAATGGCTGCCATCCAGTACCATAGCGCCCTTTCCATTCCCGGACCCATTTTTCGATGACCGTCTTTTTTGACGGGGGTCGAACTATTGCCTGCAATTAAAGATTAGAGCCGAACAACTATGCCTTTTACACTTGGTCAACGCTGGATCAGCGATACAGAAAGCGAACTTGGATTAGGAACCGTCGTAGCAATCGATACGCGCATGGTTACCCTCCTCTTCCCTGCCACCGGTGAAAACCGCCTGTACGCTCGCAATGACTCCCCTGTAACCCGCGTGATGTTTAATCCGGGTGACACCGTGACCAGCCATGACGGCTGGCAGCTCAAGATTGAAGACGTAAAAGAAGAGAATGGACTGCTCGCCTATATCGGCACCCGTCTGGACACCGACGAGGCCAATGTCATCCTGCGTGAAGTGCTGCTCGACAGCAAGCTGGTGTTCAGCAAGCCGCAGGACCGCCTGTTTGCCGGGCAAATCGACCGTATGGATCGTTTCTCGCTGCGCTATCGCGCGCGCAAGTTCCAGAGTGAACAGTACCGCATGCCGTGGAGCGGCCTGCGCGGCCAGCGCACCAGCCTGATCCCCCACCAGCTGAACATCGCCCATGACGTGGGCCGCCGCCACGCGCCGCGCGTGCTGCTGGCCGATGAGGTCGGCCTGGGTAAAACCATCGAAGCGGGCATGATCCTGCATCAACAGCTGCTTTCCGGCGCCGCCGAGCGCGTGCTGATTGTGGTGCCAGAAACCCTGCAGCACCAGTGGCTGGTCGAGATGCTCCGCCGCTTCAACCTGCGCTTCTCCCTGTTTGACGACGAACGCTATGCCGAAGCGCAGCACGACGCCGACAACCCGTTTGAAACCGAACAGCTGGTCATTTGTTCCCTGGACTTCGTGCGCCGCAGCAAGCAGCGTCTTGAGCACCTGTGCGATGCCGAGTGGGACATTATGGTCGTTGACGAAGCGCACCACCTGGTCTGGAGCGAAGACGCGCCAAGCCGCGAATACCTGGCGATCGAGCAGCTTGCCGAGCACGTCCCGGGCGTCCTGCTGCTGACCGCAACGCCGGAGCAGCTGGGCCTCGAAAGCCACTTCGCCCGCCTGCGCCTGCTCGATCCAAACCGTTTCCACGACTTCGCGCAGTTTGTGGAAGAACAGAATAACTACCGTCCGGTCGCGGATGCCGTCGCCATGCTGCTGGCGGGCAAGCGTCTTTCTAATGACGAACTCAACACCCTGAGCGAGCTGATCGGCGAGCAGGATATCGAGCCGCTGTTACAGGCCGCAAACAGCGACAGCGACAACGCGGGATCCGCGCGTAAAGAGCTGATCGAGATGCTGATGGACCGCCACGGCACCAGCCGCGTGCTGTTCCGCAACACCCGCAACGGCGTGAAAGGTTTCCCGAAACGCGAGCTGCACACCATCAAGCTGCCGCTGCCGACGCAGTATCAGACGGCAATCAAGGTTTCCGGCATTATGGGCGCGCGCAAAACCCAGGAAGAGCGCGCCCGCGACATGCTCTATCCGGAACAAATCTACCAGGAGTTTGAAGGCGATACCGGTACGTGGTGGAACTTCGACCCGCGCGTGGAGTGGCTGATGGGCTACCTGACCGCACACCGCTCCCAGAAGGTGCTGGTGATCTGCGCCAAAGCGGCCACCGCGCTGCAGCTGGAGCAGGTTCTGCGCGAGCGTGAAGGTATTCGCGCCGCCGTGTTCCACGAAGGCATGTCCATCGTCGAACGCGACCGCGCCGCGGCGTGGTTCGCGGAAGAGGACAGCGGCGCACAGGTGCTGCTGTGCTCGGAAATCGGCTCTGAAGGCCGTAACTTCCAGTTCGCCAGCAACCTGGTGATGTTTGACCTGCCGTTTAACCCGGATCTGCTGGAGCAGCGTATCGGTCGTCTGGACCGTATCGGCCAGGCGCATGATATTCAGATCCACGTGCCGTATCTGGAAAAAACCGCCCAGTCCGTGCTGGTGCGCTGGTTCCACGAAGGTCTGGACGCGTTTGAACATACCTGCCCGACGGGCCGCACCATTTACGACCAGGTGCATGGGGATCTGATCGGCTACCTGGCCGCGCCGGAAAACGTGGAAGGGTTTGATGAGCTGATCAAATCCTGCCGCGAGAAGCACGACGCGCTGAAAGCGCAGCTGGAGCAGGGCCGCGACCGCCTGCTGGAAATTCACTCCAACGGCGGTGAAAAAGCCCAGGCGCTGGCCGAGAGCATTGAAGAGCAGGACGATGACACCAGCCTGATTAGCTTCTCCATGAACCTGTTCGACATCGTCGGGATTAACCAGGACGACCGCGGCGAGAACCTGATTGTTCTGACCCCGTCCGATCACATGCTGGTGCCGGATTTCCCGGGCCTGCCGGAAGATGGCTGCACCATCACCTTCGAGCGTGACGTGGCGCTGTCCCGCGAAGATGCGCAGTTCATCACCTGGGAACACCCGCTGATCCGCAACGGCCTGGATCTGATCCTCTCCGGCGATACCGGCAGCAGCACCATTTCCCTGTTGAAAAACAAGGCGCTGCCGGTGGGCACGCTGCTGGTGGAGCTGATTTACGTGGTGGAAGCGCAGGCGCCGAAACAGCTGCAGCTTACCCGCTTCCTGCCGCCAACGCCGGTGCGTCTGCTGCTGGATAAAAACGGCACTAACCTCGCGGGGCAAGTTGAATTTGAAAGCTTCAACCGACAGCTGAGCGCGGTAAACCGCCATACGGGCAGCAAGCTGGTGAACGCGGTACAGCAGGACGTGCACGCCATTCTGCAGCTGGGCGAAACCCAGATTGAGAAAGCGGCCAGAGCGCTGATTGACGCCGCGCGCAGTGAAGCGGACGAGAAACTGTCTGCCGAGCTGTCCCGTCTGGAAGCGCTAAAAGCCGTCAACCCGAACATCCGTGACGACGAGCTGACGGCGATTGAAAGCAACCGTCAGCAGGTGCTGGAAAGCCTGAATCAGGCAAGCTGGCGTCTGGATGCCCTGCGTCTTATCGTTGTGACGCATCAGTAAACGGAGCGCAAGATGGTGATGGAGCCTTACAATCCGCCGCAGGATCCCTGGCTGGTCATTCTGTATCAGGATGACCACATTATGGTCGTCAACAAGCCGAGCGGCCTGCTGTCCGTGCCGGGGCGTCTGGACGAGCATAAAGACAGCGTGATGACGCGCATTCAGCGCGATTATCCGCAGGCGGAGTCCGTCCATCGCCTGGATATGGCCACCAGCGGGGTGATTGTGGTAGCGCTGAATAAAGCGGCAGAGCGCGAGTTAAAACGCCAGTTCCGCGAGCGCGAGCCGAAAAAGCAGTACGTCGCCCGCGTATGGGGTCACCCCGCGCAGGCGGAAGGGCTGGTAGATTTACCGCTGATCTGCGACTGGCCGAACCGGCCAAAGCAGAAGGTGTGTTATGAAACCGGCAAGGCCGCGCAGACCGAGTATGAAGTGCTGGAGTACGCGCCGGATAACACCGCGCGCGTCCTGCTTAAGCCGATTACCGGGCGTTCACACCAGCTGCGCGTGCATATGCTTGCCTTAGGACATCCGATTCTGGGCGATCGGTTTTACGCGCCGCCGGAAGCCCTGGCGCTGGCGCCGCGCCTGCAGCTGCATGCTGAAAGCTTAACGGTTACTCACCCGGCCTACGGCACGACGATGACCTTCAGGGCAACCGCTGATTTCTAATATTGTTACATTATGAACACTCTTTATTTACAGAGTGTTCATTCTCCCTTTTAAAACATAATTAAAAAATATATTTTACCGTAAAACCCTGCTTAAAACCCCGCAATACATAACCAATTCAAATAATTTAAATAAAACTAAAAATCCAATTAACTTTTTTAAATTAGTCATGCTTTTCTGCACTGCATAATATAAGAATCAGCTTATAAGCTGTCGGTAAAAACACCCTTATTTCCTCTTTCGGTAAATAAACACGTTTCCCCTCCGCTCAACATTGGAACTGGATTTTTCAACAAAGGAATGAAGATATGAACAAGCAGTATAATATTGTCTGGAACAGCGCACGTAATATGTACGTTGTTGCCTCGGAGTTTGCCCGCGGCGACAGCAGAATCAAATCTCAGGTGCGCGCAGGCGGGCTGGTTGCCGCGCTGATTCTGGCAAGCTCTGCGGGGTATGCGGAAGACAGGGAGTTTGAAGCGCCTGAAGGACAAAAAAGTACAATCTCTGGAACCTATTCCAACACAATCGAAAAAAGTCAGCAATCAGTCATCAGTGCCAATGGTAAGGGCACCGTTGTGGATGATGCCGGCCCTGTAACCGTCAACTACGATACTGTCGATGATGCGACATCATCTGCAATAGTTGTTCGTAATGGGGCGGAATTAATTCTGGACGATGCGGGTACAACGGTCAACGTTAACAGTACGGACAATAACAGCCAGGTAACCGCAATAGATGTGCTGGATGCTAAAGCCACGCTTGACGGTGGAACATACACCACCACAGGTAATAACAGCACCGCAATCGCGGTACAAACGGGTTCGTCAACGAGTGCATCGGTCGACGTGCGCAACGCCGAAATCAGCGCCGGGAAGTATGGCATTATGGTCGCTGACGACGGCGCGGCTCTGACGATCAATAACACCCAAATTAATGCCGCGGGCCCCTTCAGCGCGGGGATCGCAGCCATCGGCGGTGAGACGGCTGTAAACGGTTCGGATGTATCAATAACCACCAAAGGCGATGCAGCTTACGGAATTTATAGCGCGTCCGGTGGTTCGATGAATCTGAACAACGTGACAATAACCACAACGGGGAATGGCACCTATGGCATCTATAACCAGGAGGAAATGCGCGTCGATAATATTGACCTTTCCACCAGCGGGGAGGGTTCGCATGGTGCTTCAACCAGCTATAACGCCAAATCATCGCTGACGCTCAATGGCGGCACGGTTCACACTTCAGGTGAAAATTCCTATGGCCTACGTGCAGCGGATCAGGCAACCCTGAATGCGACCGACCTGACGGTGACCAGCGATAAATCTTACGGCGTTGCGCTGGAAAACGGCGGTCATGCGACGATAACCAACAGCAAGGTGGAAGGTGCTGACGCGGGATACTACCTGGTTAAAGGTAAAAAGGCGTATACCAACGAACTCACGGTTGATGGCGGCAGTATAGCCACATCCAATGCTGACGGCAGTGCATTCCTGGTTGATTCTGGCGCAGCAAACATCACGGTGAAAAATTTTAATACCGCGACCCCTGATAATCTGCTCACCGTCAACACCACGACGGATGCCGTCACGTTTAACGCGGAAAACAGCACCCTTACCGGTGTGATCAACGCGAATACCGATAACGTCAGCATGTCGCTGGATAATACCAGCCAGTGGGTGCTGACCGGAAACTCATCCGTCGGCAACCTGACCAGCAGCGGGCGAGTCACGCTGGGGGATGCAAACGGCAACGTCGGTACCCTGAACGTCGGTAACCTGACCCTGAACAACGATAGCGTCACCGACGTCTGGCTGAGCACGGCCTCCACCGCAGCGCCAATTACCGCGCAGCAGGCGACGCTCGGCGGCACGTTGAACATTACCGGGTTTGAAGGTGTTGAGGATCTGGCAAACCAAAATGCGGTCACGGTCGTTGATGCCGAAAACGCCATTGCGGGCGACTTCAGCGACATCACCATCGCCGGGATGCACTCAGCGGATTTCCTCGCGCTTTCTGGGCATGTGAATGCCGCGGACAACACCCTTTATGACGTCTCTGCCTCCCTGAGCTGGTTCGCCGGTGAGGATAACGCTGATGCGCCAGCCCACGGTACGTTCACCATTGACGATGCTGACGACAGCTTCACTATTGATACCGTACTGGATGACCAGCCTGCCAACGCGGCAACCGGCTGGGACGGCGAGTCGCTGGTTAAAGAAGGCGAAGGTACGCTGATCCTCGATGCGGATAACACCTACAGCGGCGATACCCACATCAACGACGGTACGCTGTGGATTGGTGAAGATGGCGCCATTGGCGTAGACGGCAGCGATCAGACCATTTACGTGGCAGAGGGCGCGACCTTCGGCGGCGACAACGGCACCGCAAACGCGAACGTGATCAACGATGGTACCGTGAAGTTCGATGACACGCTGACGATTAACGGCGACATGACCAACGGCGGCAACATCATTAGCGGCGATATCACCAGCGATGAGAAAACCACCGGTAATACGCTGGTTATCAACGGCGATTACATCAGCGACAACGGCGCGATCACCATTAATACCAAACTGGGCGGCGACGACTCTCCAACGGACCTGGTCAAGATCGCGGGTGATACCTCCGGCGACACCACCGTATACATCAACAACATCGGTGGCGAAGGTGCATTAACGGAAAATGGCATTAAGGTCATTGACGTCGACGGCGAGTCAAACGGCACCTTCACCCAGGGCAACCAGGTGCAGGTAAACGCCTTCGAATATCGCCTTTATGAAGATCAGGGCGACTGGTTCCTGCGTTCAATCACCAGCGGCGGCAACAATACGCCACAGTACCGTGCAGACATCGGTGCGTACCTTGGCAACCAGTCTATGGCGCTGAGCCTGCAGCAGCAGACGCTGTTTGACCGTGAAGGCAGCCAGCTTCGTTCCGATAACGGCTCCCTGTGGGCGCGCTTTAAAGCGGGTAACAACCAGTCTACCGCGGCTGGCGGTAATGTAGACATTGACGGTAACTATAGCCAGCTCCAGTTGGGTAGCGATCTTGCTGCCTGGAGCAACGGTGAACAGAGCCTGACGGTGGGCGTCATGGGCAGCTATATCAACAGCAGCACCGACAGCACCGGCAATGAAGGGGCGGATGGCAGCCGTCTTAGCGCAAGCGGCGACATGGACGGCTACAACGTAGGCGTTTATGCCACCTGGTTTGAAGATGCCCAGCAGCACGCTGGCACCTACGTTGACAGCTGGTATCAGTATGGGATGTACAACAACAGCGTGAAAAATGGCGATGTTGGCACCACCGACTACGATTCAACTGCGCACGCCGTCTCGCTGGAAGCGGGTTACCGTTATGATATTGCCTTGCAAAACAGCACGCTGAGCCTGACGCCACAGGTACAGGCTATCTGGCAAAACTATCGTGCAGACAGCGTGAAGGATAAGAGCGGCACGCAGATTGATGGCCAGAACGGTGACACGCTGACAACCCGAATGGGCCTGCGCGTGGACAGCAAGCTGCAAAAAGCGCCGGATGCCGTTATCCAGCCGTTTGCCGAGGTAAACTGGCTGCACTCATCCGATGAAGGCGCCGTCACTTTCGGGGACACCGAAGTGAAGCAGGACCTGCCGTCAGACCGCGCTGAGCTGAAAGTGGGTATCCAGGCAAACGTGAACAAACAGTGGAGCATCACCGCTCAGGCTGCGGGTCAGAAAGGCAGCAATGATTACAGCGACCTGAACGGCAGTCTGAACGTTCGCTACAGCTGGTAATTCGCAGGAAACGTAAAAAAGAGGGCCGCTTACGCGGCCCTGCTTATTTGAAACCTTTCTTCTCTTTGATCAGCTCGTACGCCTTCTGGATTTCCTGCGCTTTTTGCTTCGCCATTTCCATCATTTCCGGCGGTAAACCTTTCGCCACCAGCTTGTCCGGATGGTGCTCGCTCATCAGCTTACGATAGGCGCGCTTGATGGTGGTCTGATCGTCAGTGGGCTTTACCCCAAGCACGTTGCAGGCATCTTCCAGCGTCGGGCCCCGCTGCGCCTGCTGCCAGGCACCGCCGGACGACTGCTGGTGATACCCGCCGCCAAACTGTGCCCCACCCTGCATCATGCGCAGGAACTGATCGAACTGGATACGGGAGATGCCCAGCTCTTCCGCAATGACGTAAAGCACGTCACGTTCGTTAGGGTGAAGTGAACCGTCAGCAAACGCCGCCTGGATTTGAATTTCCAGAAACATCCGAATTAAATCAAAACGTCCAAAGCAGATGCTGCGGAACTGACGCATTTTTTCGCGAAGCGGATAGTTATCCGCTTTACCTATGCGAAACGCATTCTGCGCTGCCAGACGGGAGTCACCGTGCAGATTCATGCGATCCATAAAGACGCTGGCAATCTGAATATCGGCTTCGGTGACGCGCCCTTTGGATTTGGTTAAGTGCCCCATGACCTCAAAGGTGGTCGAGAAAAAGAGTGACTGACGCTCGCGCTGGTTGGCAAACCAGGCCATTTTGCGGCTGCGCGCTTTGTCAAACATATGGCCGATAATAAGCCCAAGCACAACTCCCCAGAACCCGGCACCCATGATGATGGCGAACGCAACGCCGATTATTTTACCCCAATACTGCATATACTCCCCGGATAGTCATATTCCTGGCCGACGCAACGTCATCATCACTGTGTTCAAGTCACGGTCAATTGAAGGACATCGCCTATAATTTGCTTTATCATACTCGTCATTCGATAGCGAGCCTAACACTCTGGCACGCAAACGGGCAGGATTAACGCTGGTACTGCGCAGATGAGTAAGATAGTCTCTGAGCGTTTGTAAGCCGTAGCCACTGATGACGGAACAATAAAATACAACGTATGAAAAAACGTATCCCCACCCTCCTGGCCACAATGATTGGCACCGCCCTGTACAGTCAACAGGGGCTGGCGGCCGATCTCGCCTCGCAATGTATGCTTGGCGTCCCAAGCTATAATCGCCCACTGGTGAGTGGCGATACAAATAGCTTGCCGGTAACCATTACTGCCGACAGTTCTAAAGGGACCTACCCTGACAATGCCACGTTTACGGGCAATGTGGATATTAACCAGGGCAATAGCCGCCTGCAGGCAGATGAAGTGCAGTTGCACCAGAAGCAGCCGGAAGGCGCGGCCGAGCCGGTACGCACGGTGGATGCGCTGGGTAATGTGCACTATGACGACAATCAGGTCATCCTGAAAGGTCCGAAAGCCTGGTCAAACCTGAATACGAAAGATACTAACGTCTGGGAAGGTGATTACCAGATGGTGGGTCGCCAGGGGCGCGGTGACGCAGACCTGATGAAACAGCGCGGCGAAAACCGCTATACGATCCTGGAAAACGGTACGTTCACGTCATGTCTGCCGGGTTCAAATACCTGGAGCGTGGTCGGGAGCGAAGTTATCCATGACCGTGAAGAACAGGTCGCGGAGATCTGGAACGCGCGCTTTAAGCTGGGCCCGGTACCGGTATTCTACAGCCCTTATCTGCAGCTTCCCGTAGGTGACAAACGCCGCTCGGGCTTCCTGATCCCCAATGCCAAATACAGCACCACGAACTACTTTGAGTTCTACCTGCCGTATTACTGGAACATCGCGCCCAACATGGATGCGACGATCACGCCGCACTATATCCACAAGCGCGGCAACGTCATGTGGGAGAACGAGTTCCGCTATCTGACTCAGGCTGGTGCAGGTCTGATGGAGCTGGATTATCTGCCGTCGGATAAAGTCTTCCAGGACGAGCATCCGACCGAGGGCGATAAGCACCGCTGGTTATACTACTGGCAGCATGCCGGGGTGATGGATCAGGTGTGGCGCTTTAATGTTGACTACACCAAAGTTAGCGATTCGTCTTATTTTAACGACTTCTCTTCGAAATACGGCTCAAGTACGGATGGCTATGCCACGCAGAAATTCAGCGTAGGCTATGCGGTGCAGAACTTTGACGCAACCGTCTCGACCAAGCAGTTCCAGGTATTTTCTGACCAGGCCACGCCTACCTACGGCGCTGAGCCCCAGCTGGATGTTAATTGGTATCAGAATGATGTGGGTCCATTTGACACCCATGTGTACGCTCAGGCCGTGCATTTCGTTAACACGGATTCGGACATGCCTGAAGCCACGCGTGTTCACCTTGAGCCGACGATCAATCTGCCGTGGTCCAACGATTGGGCAAGCCTGGATACCGAAGCCAAGCTGATGGCGACGCACTATCAGCAAAAAAATATCGATAATTACAACGCAACTAACAATGCTCACCTGGAAGAATCCGTAAACCGCACGCTTCCGCAGTTCAAAATGGACGGCAAGCTGATCTTTGAGCGTGATATGGCCTTGTTGGCAGATGGTTATACTCAGACGCTGGAGCCACGTATGCAGTACCTGTACGTGCCTTATCGCGACCAGAGCAACATCAACAACTATGACTCCTCTTTACTGCAATCTGACTACAGCGGCCTGTTCCGTGACCGTACCTACGGCGGCCTTGACCGCATCGCCTCCGCTAACCAGTTAACGACCGGTGTCACAACGCGCGTATATGATGATGCCGCCGTTGAACGTTTTAACGTTTCTGTTGGTCAAATCTACTACTTCACCGAGTCTCGCACGGGCGATGACAATATTAAGTGGGAGAAAGATAACAAGACGGGCTCGCTGATTTGGGCTGGCGACACCTACTGGCGTATGACCGATCGTTGGGGCCTGCGCGGCGGCGTGCAATATGACACCCGTCTCGACAATATCGCCAACAGTACGGCAGCTATTGAGTATCGCCGGGATGAAGATCGTATGGTGCAGTTGACCTATCGTTATGCCAGCCCGGAATATATTCAGGCGACGTTACCGAACTACGGTACTGCAGAGCAGTATAAAGACGGTATCTCACAGGTGGGTGGCGCAGCGAGTTGGCCAATCGCCGACCGTTGGTCAATCGTAGGTGCGTACTACTTCGATACTAACGTCAATAAACCTGCTGACCAGATGGTAGGTCTGCAATATAACTCCTGCTGTTACGCGCTGCGTGTCGGTTACGAACGTAAGCTTAACGGCTGGAACACTGAAAACAATCAGAGCAAATACGATAACGTGATTGGCTTTAACTTCGAGTTACGCGGCCTGAGTTCCAACTACGGTCTGGGTACGCAGAAAATGCTGCGCTCGAATATTCTGCCGTACAGTAGCGCCTTGTAATGTGCTTGATTTGCAACGTAATCCGCTTTGCGGTTAATTGAAATGGAAAAAGTATGAAGAACTGGAAAACGCTGCTGCTCGGTGTCGCTATGGTTGCGAATACCAGCTTCGCGGCCCCCCAGGTTGTTGATAAAGTCGCTGCTGTGGTTAACAACGGCGTCGTGCTTGAAAGTGACGTTGACGGTCTGATGAAATCGGTGAAGCTCAATTCGGGCGAAGCCGGTCAACAGCTTCCTGATGACGCCACGCTGCGCCACCAGATCCTGGAGCGTCTGATCATGGATCAGATCGTTCTGCAGATGGGGCAAAAAATGGGCGTGAAGGTCACTGACGAGCAGCTCGATCAGGCGATCGCTAACATCGCGAAGCAGAACAATATGTCTTTAGATCAGATGCGCAGCCGTCTGGCCTATGACGGCATCAGCTACGCCACCTACCGTAACCAGATCCGTAAAGAGATGCTGATTTCGGAAGTGCGTAACAACGAAGTGCGTCGCCGCGTCACCATCCTGCCTCAGGAAGTGGACGCGCTGGCAAAACAGGTGGGTAACCAGAACGATGCGAGCACAGAGCTGAACCTGAGCCACATTCTGATCCCACTGCCAGAGAACCCAACGTCCGATCAGGCCGCGGAAGCAGAAAGCCAGGCGCGTTCGATTGTCGAACAGGCGCGTAACGGCGGCGACTTTGGCAAGCTGGCCATCACTTACTCCGCAGACCAACAGGCGCTGAAAGGCGGCCAGATGGGCTGGGGACGTATTCAGGAGCTGCCATCCATCTTTGCCCAGGCGCTGAGCACGGCGAAGAAAGGAGATATCGTTGGTCCTATTCGTTCAGGCGTGGGCTTCCACATTCTGAAAGTGAACGATCTGCGCGGCCAGAGCCAAAATATTTCCGTCACCGAAGTTCATGCTCGCCACATTCTTCTGAAACCGTCACCGATCATGACTGACGATCAGGCGCGTGCGAAGCTGGAACAGATTGCAGCGGACATTAAGAGCAGTAAAACCTCATTTGATAAAGCAGCAAAAGAGTTCTCTCAGGATCCCGGCTCTGCTAACCAGGGCGGCGATCTGGGCTGGGCAGCTGCGGATATCTACGATCCTGCCTTCCGCGACGCGTTGATGAAGCTGAACAAAGGCCAGATCAGCGCGCCGGTTCACTCTTCATTTGGCTGGCATCTGATCGAGCTGATGGACACCCGTAACGTGGATAAAACGGATGCGGCACAGAAAGACAGAGCCTACCGCATGCTGTTCAACCGTAAGTTCTCTGAAGAAGCAGCTACCTGGATGCAGGAACAACGCGCCAGTGCCTACGTGAAAATTCTGAGCAACTAATGAAACAGCATCGTGTTGTTATCACGCCCGGCGAACCCGCCGGGATTGGGCCTGACCTCGTTGTCCAGCTCGCCCAGCGCAGCTGGCCGGTAGAGCTGGTTGTCTGTGCCGATGCAACACTGTTACAGGACCGGGCAGCATTGCTCGGTCTGCCTTTAACGCTCATCCCCTACGTTGAAGGTCAACAGCCTGCACCGCAGCAAGCCGGTACGCTCACCCTTCTCTCCGTTCCCCTTCGTACGCCGGTTATTCCGGGCCAGCTCAGCACGGAAAACGGTCACTATGTCGTTGAAACCCTTGCGCGCGCCTGCGACGGCTGCCTGAAGGGCGAATTTGCCGCCCTGATCACCGGCCCGGTTCACAAAGGCGTTATCAACGAAGCAGGCATACCGTTTACCGGGCATACGGAATTTTTCGAAGAGCGTTCGCGTAGCCCGAAAGTGGTGATGATGCTGGCAACAGAGGCGATGCGCGTTGCGCTGGTGACCACCCATCTGCCGATCAAAGCCATTCCTGATGCGATCACCCCTGAACTCCTGCGCGAGATCATCGGGATTTTGCACCACGACCTGCAGACAAAATTTGGCATCCCGCAGCCGCACGTGCTGGTATGTGGCCTCAATCCACACGCCGGGGAAGGCGGGCACATGGGCACCGAAGAGATCGACACGATCATTCCGGTACTCAACGAAATGCGGGCGAAGGGGATGAATCTCAGCGGGCCGCTGCCTGCGGATACCCTTTTCCAGCCGAAATACCTGGATAATGCCGACGCCGTGCTCGCGATGTACCACGATCAGGGCCTGCCCGTGCTAAAATACCAGGGCTTTGGCCGCGGCGTGAATATCACCCTCGGTTTACCCTTTATTCGAACGTCCGTTGACCACGGTACTGCGCTGGATCTGGCAGGCCAGGGGAAAGCGGATGTCGGCAGTTTTATTACGGCGCTTAATCTCGCCATCAAAATGATTGTTAATACTCAATGACTAATCGAGTCCATCAGGGCCACTTAGCCCGTAAACGTTTCGGGCAAAACTTCCTTAACGATCAGTTCGTGATCGAAAGCATTGTCTCGGCTATTAATCCGCAAAAAGGTCAGGCGATGGTCGAAATCGGCCCGGGCCTTGCCGCGCTGACCGAGCCGGTCGGCGAACGCCTCGACCAGCTGACCGTCATCGAACTGGACCGCGATCTGGCCGCACGCCTGCAAACGCACCCGTTCCTCGGGCCGAAGCTGACTATCTATCAGCAGGACGCCATGACCATGAACTTTGGCGAACTGTCGGAAAAAATGGGTCAGCCGCTGCGCGTATTCGGCAACCTGCCGTACAACATCTCCACGCCGCTCATGTTCCACCTGTTTAGCTATACTGATGCCATTGCCGACATGCACTTCATGTTGCAAAAAGAGGTTGTTAACCGTCTGGTTGCAGGCCCGAACAGTAAAGCGTATGGTCGTTTAAGCGTGATGGCGCAATATTACTGCAACGTGATCCCGGTACTCGAAGTACCGCCGTCAGCGTTCACACCACCACCGAAAGTGGATTCAGCGGTTGTGCGCCTTGTGCCGCACAAAACGAAACCGTATCCGGTTAAAGATCTGCGCGTGCTCAGCCGCATTACCACAGAGGCCTTTAACCAGCGCCGTAAAACGATCCGTAACAGCCTGAGCAATTCATTTACCGTTGAGGTATTAGCTGAACTTGGGATCGACCCGGCAATGCGTGCGGAGAACATTTCCGTAGAGCAGTACTGCAAGCTGGCTAATTACATCAGCGATAATGCGCCGTCGAAGGAGAGTTAAGCCATGATTGATTCGCCCCGCGTCTGTGTCCATGTACAAAGCGTCTATGTTGAATCACAGTCCTCTCCGGACGAAGAACGCTTTGTCTTCGCTTACACCGTGACCATTCGCAATCTGGGGCGGACGCCCGTGCAGCTGCGCGGGCGCTACTGGCTTATCACCAACGGCAATGGTCGCGAAATCGAAGTTCAGGGCGAAGGTGTGGTCGGTGAACAGCCCCACATCGCCCCTGGCGAAGAGTACCAGTACACCAGCGGTGCGGTAATTGAAACGCCGATGGGTACCATGCAAGGCCATTATGAAATGGTCGACGTCGATGGCAATGGCTTCCGCGTTGCCATTCCCGTGTTCCGTCTCGCCGTAACCACACTCATTCATTAATCTAATGTCTACATATCTGATTGGCGACGTTCACGGCTGCTACGATGAACTGATCGCATTGTTAAAACAGGTCGACTTTACGCCAGAACAAGACACGCTCTGGCTGACGGGCGATTTAGTCGCGCGTGGCCCCGGCTCTCTTGACGTGTTGCGTTTCGTCAAATCGCTGGGCGACAGCGTGCGCATGGTGCTGGGCAATCACGATCTGCATCTGCTGGCGGTGTTCGCCGGGATCAGCCGCAACAAACCCAAAGATCGCCTCACCCCGCTGCTTGATGCGCCGGACGCGGACGATCTGCTTAACTGGCTGCGCCGTCAGCCCCTGCTGCAGGTCGACGAAGAGAAAAAGCTGGTCATGGCGCATGCCGGGATCACCCCACAATGGGATCTTGAGACGGCGAAAACCTGCGCGCGTGACGTTGAGGCGGTGCTGGCGAGCGACTCGTATCCTTTCTTCCTTGATGCCATGTACGGCGATATGCCAAACCACTGGAGCGAGGAGCTTAGCGGTCTTGCCCGTCTGCGCTTTATCACCAACGCCTTCACCCGCATGCGTTTCTGCTTCCCGAACGGACAGCTGGACATGTATTCCAAAGAGACGCCGGAAAGCGCGCCCGCTCCGCTGAAACCGTGGTTTGCCATTCCGGGGCCGGTGACCAGCGAGTACAGCGTGGTATTTGGCCACTGGGCGGCACTGGAAGGAAAAGGAACACCGGAAGGGATTTACGGTCTGGATACCGGATGCTGCTGGGGCGGAGAGTTAACCTGCTTACGCTGGGAAGATAAAGCGTACTTTGTGCAGCCGTCCAACCGACAGCTTGACTCAGGAGAAAACGAGGCCGTTGCCTCCTGACTGTTGCCCCTCCCCCCAAAAGACCGCACCGAACGGTCCCCTCGCCCCTCTGGGGAGAGGGGTATATCACTTAACGACGTTCCAGAATCTCGAAGCAGTAGCTGTGAGAGTTCTGCGCATCCGCGTCGTGGAATTCGCTGAATACCGATTCCCACTCGTCCGGATCGTAGTCCGGGAAATGGGTATCCCCTTCCACTTCGGCATCAATGTGGGTCAGATACAGCTTCTGCGCTTTTGGCAGGAACTGCTCGTACACGCGCCCACCGCCAATCACCATGATCTCTTCAGCATTGCCGCATGCAGCAATCGCCTCGTCTACCGATTTCACCCATTCGACGCGATCGTCAGTGCCCGGCTGGCTACTGATAACGATATTCTTACGGCCCGGCAATGGACGACCAATCGACTCCCAGGTCAGGCGGCCCATCACTACCGGCTTGTTTAACGTTGTACGTTTAAACCATGCGAGATCGGCAGGCAGGTTCCACGGCATGGCATTTTCCATACCGATAACGCGGTCTACCGCCAGCGCTGCAATCAGACTGATCATTGAAAATTTCCCGGATGCAAAAAATTGCCGCCACTATACGGAAAGCTTAATCTTTCGTCGACTGGCGGCAGAGTAAAGATACAGAAATTTTTTAATATTGCTGGCAACTCCGCTTCACGCGGAAGGTTTACTCTCCGGCTCGTCAGAAGGATCCCCGGTATGCTTGCCCTCTTCCGTGCCCTGCCAGCCGTGCCGCTGGATCAGCGACAGGTGATTGCGATCCTCATTGATGATCTCCGTCAGCATCGCGCTGGTGCGTTTAAACACCGCCGCACGCTCGGTGGCCGTACTGCCCGCCATCGCCGCCATCTCTTCCACCATCTCGGTATTAAAGCGGCGGAACAGGTCTGCCCGTTCGCGCGCTTCGTACGCGCCCAGCCCCAGGTTTTCCAGCGCCATGCGGCCAGACTTCAGCGCGCCTTCGAAGGTTTCACGCTCGGGGGATTCGACGCCCGCCTGCCTGAGGCGGATATAGTGATCCACATCGCGCGCGCGGGAGATGATGGTCAGATCCGGGAAATGCTCTTTCGCCATTTCCACCATCTGCAGGCTGGTCTCCGGATCGTCAATGGCGTTGATCAGCACCTCGGCTTTCGCCGCCCCGGCGGATTCCAGCAGGTCGACGCGGGTCGCATCGCCGTAAAACACCTTCATATCGAATTTACGCAGGGTATCAACATGGTCGGGATCGTGATCGAGGATGACCATCTTCACCCCGCTGGACAGCAGCAGACGGCCTACGATCTGCCCGTAGCGGCCAAATCCGGCAATGATCACGCGCGGCTGCTCTTCGTCAATCTCATCGGCTTCGCGCTCCTGCTCGCTGCCCGATTTTTCCAGACGCGTCAGCACCACCAGCAGGACGGGCGTCGCCGCCATCGACAGCGCGACCGCCAGCGTCAGCGCTTTCGCCCACTCGGGATCGAGGACGTTTGCCATTTGCGCCGCGCCAAAGACCACGAACGCAAATTCGCTTCCCTGCCCCAGCAGAACCGCAAACCAGCTTCGCTGCCTGTTCGGCACCTTCAGCGGGCGCGCAATCAGCCACAGCATCGCCATTTTAATGACCAGGAAGCCGACGAGCAGGATGACAATCCGCAGCGGATGCGTCACCAGCGTGCCGAAGTCGACGGACATCCCCACGCCGATGAAAAACAGCCCCAGCAGCAGGCCTTTGAACGGCTCGATATCGCTTTCCAGCGCGTGACGGTATTCAGAGCTCGCCAGCAGAACGCCTGCAAGGAATGCCCCCATCGCCATCGACAGCCCGGCTTCCTCCAGCAGCAGGCCGAAGCCAAACACCAGGAACAGCGCCACGGCGCTGAACACTTCGCGCAGGCCAGAGCGGGCAACAAACCGCAGCAGCGGGCGGGTCACGTAGCGGCCAAGCACCACCACCAGCGCCAGCGCGCCCGCCACTTTCAGTGCCGACAGCGCGAAAGCGCCCAGCGTGGTGGAGGAACCGCTGGCCGCCAGCAGCGGGATCATCGCCACCAGCGGAATAGCGGCAATGTCCTGGAACAGCAGCACCGAGAACGCGCTGCGCCCCATCTGGGATACCGTCAGATTTCGCTCGTTCATCGCCTGCATGGCAATAGCCGTTGAGGAGAGCGCCAGCGTCATGCCGATGAGCTCTGCCACCTTCCAGTCCATACCCAACAGGATGCAGAACCCGCCCAGCAGCAGGCCGCAGGCCACCATCTGCAGCGCCCCACCGCCAAATACCGAGGCGCGAAGCTTCCATAACCGCTGCGGGTCGAGCTCCAGACCAATCACAAAGAGCATCAGCACCACGCCGATTTCAGCGAAATGGAGAATCGCCTCGGCATCGGTGACCAGCCGGAAGCCCCACGGCCCAATCACGCACCCCGCAATCAGGTAGCCGAGAACGGAGCCCAGCCCCAGACGCACCGCCACGGGCACAATCAGCGCCGCCGCGCCGAGGTAAATCAGCGCCTGTATCAGCGTATGGCTATCCATGGTGCGCCTCCTGCCACTCAAGTAAGCGTTGTTTATAATGCCGAGCCTGCGCCTGCAGCGTTTCATCGTCGCAAACAAACGTGCAGTGCATGGCAAAAGGCGGGAGCCAGTTCAGCCCACAATAGAGCGCGGTCGCCTGCAACGGCTGTGCCAGGACGTCAAAGCCCGGGAAAGAACCGATATCAAAGTGGCTTTCGCCTCCACCGGTGGTGACCGCCCACAACAGGCTTTTCCCTTTTAGCGCATTGCCGTTGTGGCCATACGCCCAGCCGTGGGAGAAGACTTTATCAATCCACAGCTTCAGCAGCGCGGGCGTGCTGTACCACTGCATGGGATGCTGCCAGACAATCAGATCGGCACGGGAAAGCGCCTCCTGTTCGGCGGCGATATCAATATTAAAATCGGGATAAAGTTGATAGAGGGAGCGTATCTCTACGTTATCAAGCGTCCTTACCTGCTCAAGCATCCGCTTATTCGCGTGCGAGTGCTGCGGATAAGGGTGCGCGTAAATTATGAGTATCATCAAATGGCCTGTCTTCTTCTCTTCTTGTAGCAGTGAGTGTAGACAGTTAACCCGTCCGGTGAAAGGGCCGAAAAGCCTTGCAAAGGTAAAACGCAACAATTGGCAATCATTGTCCCGGAGGGGTATAGCAGGCGTTAAAACGACGGTTTGCAGACAATATATTAAATGAATGATTAAGATCGAAATATATTAATTAAAGATCAATTAAGAAAGACTAAAATCATTTTTTAATAAATCAACCTATACATAACGCCTTGAAAAAATAATAATTTTATGCTCTTAGTCTTGAGCCCATTCTTGCAAAAAGCCCAAAGGGTTATTCCATATCATTAATTAGCGTCACTTCTTCTCAAATGGATGTGTACATGCGCAACAAAAAATTCATATTAAACAAAACCACAAGAACACTTGGAAAGATATTTCCTGCCTTACTTATATTCACACCAGTTGTAGCCTTCGCTGGAACCATTGATGAATCCACCTCTGTCCCACAAGAATTTTCCACCGACACCCAGTATACCATTAATAAAGATGTCACCATCTCGTCCTCGGGAAGTGAGAGCGCAGTTTCTGTTTCAGGATTCAGCGTCACCACAGTGACTAACAATGGAAACATTTCTGGCACAGGTAAAGGCCTGGATATTAATACCTCCGCGCAACGCGTGACCCTGAATAATGAGGAAGGCGCGACCATCTCCTCTACCGACTCTACGGCCGTTAACATCGCGTCAATGCAAGGGGATATTATCAACAACGGAAATATTACCGCCTTCGACAATGGCATTTATGTCAGTCAAGAATCTTCAGCGGTAAATATTACTAATGGCGCCACCGGGGTTATTAAAGGTAAAACAGGCCTGAATTCACGCGTCGGCGTTGCGGTAAATAACGAAGGCACGCTTACCGGCACAGAGAATGATGGTATTAACCTGAGCGATGGTAACACCAAAATCACCAATACCGGAACCGTACAGGGCGCGCAGAACGGTATTAAGGTAATGGATACGGCGAAAGTCGATATCACCAACACCGGTTCGATTGGCGGTGGCAGCACGGCAATCATGTTTGCCAGCAGCAAAAATAATACGCTGGTGCTTAACACGGGTTCTTCACTGACTGGCGATGTAATTTCTAGCGTCTCTACAGGAAATACAATCACTCTGGCAGGTACCGGCATAGAAGACAGCAATTTTGTTGGCTTAACGGAAGACGATGGCTTTGCTTCTTTGAATATGGACGGGGAAAGCTGGGCGCTCTCAGGTGATATCGACATTATTGGTTCCGGCAATTCGCTTCAGGTCAACAGCGGTGATTTAGTCCTTTCTGGTACCGTCGCGAATGCCGGTACTACCCTCGTTGCCAAAGATGCGTCTCTCCAGCTTGGCGATGGCACGAAAACCGCAACGCTGAGCGGGGGCCTGACCAACAATGGCACCCTTATTTTTAATCAGGGCAGTAATACCGCGTTCGCTACCGGCATTACCGGTAGTGGCAATGTTGAAAAAGTGGATTCCAACACCCTGACGCTAAAAGGCAAGAACACCTACACGGGTGATACCGTTCTGCATAGCGGCACGACTCTGGTGGCTTCAGGTTCAGTCCTGGGTGCCAAGGGAAGCAACGCAACCATCACAATTAACGATGGCGCTCAGTTTGCCACTGCTGGCGAAGTAAACAACAATATCAACATCCTCACGGGTGGTACGCTGGCTGCATGGAATGCGATTCAGGGTAACGATACGCTGAGCGTTTCAGGTATCGATACGGTCAATGGCAACGTCACCAACAGTGGCAATCTTTTACTCAGTGCAGCCAATAACAGCGTAGGCAACAATTTCACCATTAACGGCGACTATACCGGCTCTGCGGGCAGTCAGATCGTGATGAGCAGCACCCTGGGTGAAGATAACTCGCCAACCGATCATCTCACCATTACCGGCAGCAGCTTTGGTCAGTCCAGCGTTAGCGTTAGCAACATTGGCGGTCTGGGTGCGCAAACCGTTAACGGCATGGAAATTGTCAGCGTTGGCGGCAGCTCCGAAGCCCAGTTGACCCTTGCCAAACCGGTGGTTGCCGGTGCGTGGGAATATAATCTCTATCAGCACAACAACGGCAACTGGTACCTGGAATCAAAGGCTACGCCTTCTGATGAACCTTCTGATAATACCGATGATGGCGATAATACCGACGACGGCGATAACACCGACAATGGCGGCAACACCGACAATGGCGGCAACACCGACAACGGCGGTAACACCGACAACGGCGGCAACACCGACAACGGCGGTAACACCGACAACGGCGACAATGGCAGCAACAGCGGTCCTGAGGTCATGGCTCCTGAGGTCGGCGCTTACTTAGGCAACTACCTTGCCGCGCAGAGCATGTTCCTCCACAAGCGTGACGACCGCGATCAGATCACCTTCCGTAATGAAGAAGACCTCAATACCTGGATGTACGTCAAAGGTCGCTACCATGAAAACAATGCTGGCGGCGACAGAGTCAGCTATGACACCACCACCACCGTCCTTCAGGTCGGCAGCGACTTCATGAGCAAGCCGATGGACAACGGTATTCTGCGTGCGGGTGGCATGTTCGGGGCAGGTCAGGCGAAGACCCACTCTGATGCAAAACACAACGTCCGCAACGCGCAGGGCAAAGTGGATGGCTTTAACGTCGGCCTGTATGCAACCTGGCAGGAAGATCAGAAGCTGCGTCTGGGCAGCTATGTTGATACCTGGGCCGCATACAGCTGGTACAACAATAAAGTGACCAGCAATCGCAACGATGAAGACTACGACAGCACCGGTTTTGCCGCATCTGTTGAAGTGGGTCATGCGTGGGTGATTGACTCAGAGAAAGAGCGCACCTGGAAGATCGAACCGCAGGCACAGATCATCTACAGCTATCTGGATCAGGAAAACCACACCGATCGCGACGGCGTGCGGGTGACAACGCTGGACAACGACGGTTTGTTTGGTCGTCTGGGCGTCAAATCAAGCTACTTCCAGCAGAAAGACGTGAAAGCCTGGCAGCCGCACGTTGCCGTGAACTGGCTGAAGGGTGCGGGTCAAAACGATCTGGCGTTTAACGGCGAGACCGTCAGCAACGATACGCCGGAAGATCGTGGACAGTTAGAGTTGGGCGTTACCGGCAACCTGAATGAAACCACGACGATCTCCCTGCGCGCCAGCGGCGAGTGGGGCGAAAACAGCTATGCTGCCTATGGCGGCCATATCCTGCTGAACCACCGCTGGTAACCGTTCCTGAAAGAGCAAAAGCCGTGGCAAACGCCACGGCTTTTTTTATTAGTTATCCAGCTCGCCCATGGATTTCACCTGGTCACGGTTGATCTGCTCGGTTTGACCGGTTTCGGCGTTTTTGTACGACACCAGCCCGGTATCGTCATCCACCTGCGGTTTCCCGTCGGTGACGATGGTTTTGCCATCGGTGGTTTTTACGGCCTGATTAGACGAACAGCCCGCCACGGTAAACATTGCGGTAGCAGCCAGAACGGAAGCGATCAGTAATTTATTTTGCATGGTGTTTTCCCCTGCTCTCAGTTGAATTTCGTTATCGACCTAACCATTTTAGGCTAACTGACTGAAAGCGGATGAAAAACCAGAAGGTTCTGAAGATGGAGAGAATGCCCGGCAACCGAACGGCACCGGGCATTTAAACTTACTTGCTAATCTGCGCGTGCATTTCCTGCACTGAAATCACCTTCTCGGTGGCATCCGCGTTCAGCGCCATGGCCGTTGCGAAACCGCCGTTCAGGGTGGTGTCGTAGTGCACTTTATACTGCAGCGCGCTGCGGCGAATCAGCTTGGAGTCTTCAATCGCCTGGCGGCCTGCGGTAGTGTTTATGATGTAGGTATATTCGCAATTCTTGATACGGTCCTGAATGTGCGGACGACCTTCATGCACCTTGTTCACCAGACGCGGGTTGATACCGGCTTCACCCAGCACAATCGCGGTACCGTGGGTCGCGTCCAGCTCGAAGCCCTGTTTCAGCAGCTTGGCGGCCAGGTCAACCACGCGCTCTTTGTCGCCTTCACGAACGGAGAGCAGCGCACGGCCTGATTTTCTCATGGTGGAGCTACTGCCCAGTTGCGCCTTCGCGAACGCTTCGGCGAAGGTGCGGCCCACGCCCATCACTTCCCCGGTAGAGCGCATTTCTGGCCCTAACAGCGGGTCAACGCCCGGGAATTTGTTGAACGGCAGCACCACCTCTTTCACCGAATAGTACGGCGGAATGATCTCTTTGGTCACGCCCTGCTGCGCCAGCGTCTGGCCCGCCATCACGCGCGCCGCCACTTTCGCCAGCGGTACGCCGGTGGCTTTAGAGACGAACGGTACGGTACGTGCCGCACGCGGGTTGACTTCAATCAGGTAGACTTCGTTGTCTTTCACCGCGAACTGGACGTTCATCAGGCCGCGAACCTGCAGCTCGAAGGCCAGCTTCTGCACCTGCTGGCGCATCACGTCCTGAATCTCCTGGCTCAGCGTGTACGCTGGCAGAGAACAGGCGGAGTCGCCGGAGTGCACGCCCGCCTGCTCGATGTGCTCCATGATGCCGCCAATCAGCACCATTTCGCCGTCGCAGATGGCGTCAACGTCCACTTCCACCGCGTCGTCGAGGAAACGGTCGAGCAGCACCGGCGCATCGTTGGACACGCTCACCGCCGTCTGGAAGTAGCGACGCAGGTCGGCTTCGTCATACACGATTTCCATCGCGCGGCCGCCCAGGACGTAGGAAGGACGCACCACCAGCGGGTAGCCAATCTCTTTCGCTTTCTCAACGGCCTGTTCAATAGCCGTCACCGTGGCGTTCGCCGGCTGTTTCAGCTTCAGACGGTCAACCGCCTGCTGGAAACGCTCGCGGTCTTCGGCGCGGTCAATCGCGTCGGGACTGGTGCCGATAACCGGTACGCCTGCCGCTTCCAGCGCGCGCGCCAGCTTCAGCGGAGTCTGGCCGCCGTACTGCACGATAACGCCTTTTGGCTTCTCGATGCGCACGATTTCCAGCACGTCTTCCAGGGTCACCGGCTCGAAGTAGAGACGGTCAGAGGTGTCGTAATCGGTTGAGACGGTCTCCGGGTTACAGTTGACCATGATGGTCTCGTAACCGTCTTCACGCAGCGCCAGCGAGGCGTGTACGCAGCAGTAGTCGAACTCGATGCCCTGGCCGATACGGTTTGGACCGCCGCCCAGCACCATGATCTTGTCGCGGTCGATGGACGGGTTCGCTTCGCACTCGTCTTCATAAGTGGAGTACATGTATGCGGTGTCGGTCGCAAATTCTGCCGCACAGGTGTCCACGCGCTTGTAGACCGGGTGCAGGTCATACTGATCGCGCAGCTTGCGGATCTCCGCTTCGCGCACGCCCGCCAGCTTGGCCAGACGCGCATCGGCGAAGCCTTTACGCTTGAGCATACGCAGGAAGTCAGCGTCCAGGCCGTTGATGCCCAGCTCAGCCACTTTCTCTTCCAGACGCACCAGCTCTTCAATCTGCACCAGGAACCAGCGGTCAATGTTGGTCAGGTTGAACACGCCGTCGACGGACAGGCCCGCACGGAAGGCATCGGCGATGTACCAGATACGCTCTGCGCCCGCGTCTTTCAGCTCGCGGCGGATTTTGGTCAGCGCTTCCGGGTCGTCCAGGCTCACTTTCGGGTCAAAGCCGGTGGCGCCCACTTCGAGGCCGCGCAGCGCTTTCTGCAGGGATTCCTGCTGCGTGCGGCCAATCGCCATCACTTCGCCGACCGATTTCATCTGGGTGGTCAGACGGTCGTTCGCGCCCGCGAACTTCTCGAAGTTAAAGCGTGGAATTTTGGTCACAACGTAGTCAATGGACGGCTCGAAGGAGGCTGGCGTGCGGCCACCGGTAATGTCGTTCATCAGCTCGTCGAGGGTATAACCCACTGCCAGCTTGGCCGCCACTTTGGCAATCGGGAAGCCGGTCGCTTTCGAGGCCAGCGCGGAGGAACGGGACACGCGCGGGTTCATTTCGATAACAATCAAACGGCCGGTTTTCGGGTTCACCGAGAACTGCACGTTTGAGCCGCCGGTTTCCACGCCGATTTCACGCAGTACCGCCATCGAGGCGTTACGCATGATTTGGTACTCTTTGTCGGTCAGAGTCTGGGCTGGCGCAACGGTGATGGAGTCGCCGGTGTGGATACCCATCGCATCGAAGTTTTCGATGGAGCAGACGATGATGCAGTTGTCGTTTTTATCACGCACCACCTCCATCTCATACTCTTTCCAGCCAATCAGCGACTCATCAATCAGCAACTCTTTGGTTGGAGAAAGATCCAGACCGCGTTCGCAAATCTCTTCGAACTCTTCGCGGTTGTAGGCGATACCGCCGCCGGTGCCGCCCATGGTGAACGATGGACGGATGATGCACGGATAGCCCACTTCAGCCGCAACGGCAAGTGCCTCTTCCATGTTGTGTGCGATGCCGGAGCGCGCGGTGTCGAGGCCGATTTTCTTCATCGCCACGTCGAAGCGGCGACGGTCTTCTGCTTTATCAATCGCGTCGGCGGTCGCGCCAATCATGGTCACGCCGAACTCTTCCAGCACGCCCTGACGCTCCAGCTCCAGCGCGCAGTTGAGCGCCGTCTGGCCGCCCATGGTCGGCAGCACCGCGTCCGGACGCTCTTTCTCGATGATTTTGCGTACCACTTCCCAGTGAATCGGCTCGATGTAGGTCGCATCAGCCATTTCCGGGTCGGTCATGATAGTTGCCGGGTTAGAGTTGACCAGGATAACGCGGTAACCCTCTTCACGCAGGGCTTTACAGGCCTGGGCGCCGGAGTAGTCGAATTCGCAGGCCTGGCCGATGACGATCGGGCCAGCGCCAAGGATCAGGATGCTTTTTATGTCTGTACGTTTTGGCATTGTCTTCTCGGCTCCTGATTATTTAGCGGTCTTACGGTATTGCTCGATAAGTTCGATGAAGTGATCGAACAGCGGCGCGGCGTCGTGCGGGCCCGGGCTGGCTTCCGGGTGGCCCTGGAAGCTGAACGCTGGCTTATCGGTACGGTGGATACCCTGCAGGGTGCCATCGAACAGCGATTTGTGCGTCACGCGCAGGTTAGCCGGCATTGACGCTTCATCGACGGCAAAGCCGTGGTTCTGCGCGGTGATCATCACCGTGTTGTTATCAATGTCTTTCACCGGGTGGTTGCCACCGTGGTGGCCGAACTTCATCTTGACGGTGTTTGCACCGCTCGCCAGCGCCAGCAGCTGATGGCCGAGGCAGATGCCGAATACCGGAATGTCGGTTTCCAGGAAGGACTTGATGGCGGCGATGGCGTAATCGCACGGCGCCGGGTCGCCAGGACCGTTGGACAGGAAAATACCGTCCGGATTCATCTTCAGCACGTCTTCGGCGGACGTTTGCGCCGGCACAATCGTCAGGCGGCAGCCGCGGTCAACCAGCATGCGCAGGATGTTGCGCTTGGCGCCAAAATCGTAGGCCACCACGTGGAACGGCAGCTCGCTCTCTGGTTTCGCTTCCGGCAGGTCGCCTTCCAGCGTCCAGCTACCCTGCGTCCAGCTGTAGGCTTCAGCGGTTGTCACTTCTTTCGCCAGGTCCATGCCGTTCAGGCCCGGGAAGGCTTTCGCTTTTTCCAGCGCCAGGGCCGCATCGAGGTTATCACCCGCGATGATGCAGCCGTTTTGTGCACCCTTCTCGCGCAGCAGACGCGTTAACTTACGGGTATCGATATCGGCAATCGCCACGATGTTATGGCGCTTCAGGTAGGAAGAGAGGTCTTCGGTGCTGCGGAAGTTGCTGGCAATCAGCGGCAGGTCGCGAATGACCAGGCCTTGCGCATGTACCTGAGAGGACTCTTCGTCAGCCGCATTGGTGCCGACATTGCCGATATGAGGATAAGTAAGAGTAACGATTTGGCGAGAATAGGAAGGATCAGTGAGGATTTCTTGATAACCGGTCATTGAAGTATTGAAAACGACTTCCCCAACCGCCGAACCCGTTGCCCCTATGGCCCGACCGATAAACTGGGTTCCGTCTTCCAGAACCAATAGCGCTGACTTAATCAAAACACCCTCCAGAGAATATTCACTCACTTTATTTGCATATTAATTCATAACCATGTCATGAATCAATGCAAATGTGTTGCCAGCGGATTTTTGGCAAACGGCGGCATTCTGGAGATTTGGTGGGTAAAAGTCAACTTAAAACGGATATTTTGTTTAGTCTTTTGCAGGCCTGGAGAGCGGAATGCAGCTTAAGCGACAAAAAGATCAGGTAAATCACTGCGGAAAACGCTTGCGCGTCGGGTTTAATAAAAAAAGAGGCGGCACGGTATCTAAAAGTGGACCAAATGGTCAAAATTTACATTTCAGCAACGCAAATCAAGAGGAATACATCTACTTTTAATGCATTTAAATCAAAAAATTAATAAAACAGATAAAATAAAAGGGCAATAAAATATTACCCTATGCAATCAAACAATTACGACTGCAATAACCACATCACGATGGGTAATAATGCTTACAAATTGTTGAGATCGAGCACATCTCGCATATCAAAAAGACCGTTTTTCTTCTCTTTTAGCCACAGAGCGGAACGTACGGCACCGTTAGCAAACGTCATTCGGCTGGACGCTTTATGCGTAATTTCAACGCGTTCGCCAATATCGGCGAACATCGCGGTGTGTTCGCCGACGATGTCACCCGCACGTACGGTTGCGAAACCGATGGTGCCCGGGACGCGTTCGCCGGTGTGACCTTCGCGGGTGTAGACCGCGCAGTCCTTTAAGTCTTTATCGAGTGCATGAGCAATCGCTTCGCCCATCGCCAGCGCCGTGCCTGATGGCGCATCGACTTTGTAACGGTGGTGCGCTTCAACAATCTCAATGTCGGTGTAGTTGCCCATCACCTTCGCAGCCTTCTCCAGCAGCTTCAGCATGACGTTAACGCCTACGCTAAAGTTTGCCGCGAAGACAATCGCAATCTCTTTCGATGCATCCTGGATGGCCTGCTTACCCGCTTCGTCAAAACCTGTGGTGCCGATCACCATCCCCTTGCCGTGCTGGCGACATAACGCCAGATGCGCGAGCGTTCCTTCCGGGCGGGTAAAATCGATGAAGACATCGAAGTCATCCTTAACCGCCTCCAGGCTGCTTTGTACGGTAACGCCCGTGTGGCCTGCGCCCGCCAGCTCACCGGCATCGGTGCCCAGAAGCGACGAGCCTTCACGCTCCAGCGCCGCGCCAAGCGCCACGCCATCCATCTGAAGTGCCGCCTGAATCAGCTGACGGCCCATACGTCCACCCGCGCCCGCAATGGCGACACGGATCTGTGCATCATGCATAGTTATTCTCTTACGTTAAAATGATGTAAATCGTTTTCAGATTAACCAGCCTTCGCAAAGGCTGCCAACTGAAAACACCGATAATTAGAATTTAACGTGAAACCGACTTAAATATCAGTAAAAGACATGATTTTGTCGTCACGATAAAGTTCGGGGCAAAAAAAAAGGCCAGCACATGAGATGCTGGCCTTTCATCAGATAAGGGGTTATTCCACTTCGCGGGCGTCGATGCGCAGCTCTTTCGGCACTTCAAAGACGATGTTCTCTTCGCGTCCTTCCAGCGGCACCGCTTCGCCACCGCCCAGCTCCTGCAGACGGGAAATGACGTTCTGTACCAGAATATCCGGCGCGGAAGCTCCGGCCGTTACGCCGACGCAGGCCGCACTTTTCACCCACGCTTCCTGAATATCCGTCGCGTCGTCGATCAGAAACGCCGCTTTACCCATGCGCTGCGCCAGTTCGGCCAGACGGTTGGAGTTGGAGGAGTTCTTAGAGCCGACCACCAGCACCACATCCGCCCGTTCAGCCAGCGCGCGCACCGCTTCCTGACGGTTGGTGGTGGCGTAGCAGATATCGTCTTTACGCGGCCCGACGATCTTCGGGAAGCGCTGACGCAGGGCGTCAATCACGTCAGAGGTATCGTCGACGGAGAGCGTTGTCTGGGTCATAAACGACAGACGGGCTTCGTTTTTGACGTTCAGCGTCAGGACATCTTCCGGCGACTCCACCAGGTACATGCCTCCTTCCGGGTTGCTGTACTGGCCCATCGTACCTTCGACTTCCGGGTGACCCGCGTGACCAATCAGAATCGACTCTTCACCACGGCGGCTGGCGCGCGCCACTTCCATATGCACCTTAGTCACCAGCGGACAGGTGGCATCGAATACGGTCAGATCGCGGCTTTTCGCTTCGTTACGCACCGCCTGCGAGACGCCGTGCGCGGAGAAGATCAGGATCGCACCGTCCGGCACTTCGCTAATCTGCTCAATAAAGATAGCGCCGCGCTCGCGCAGGCTGTCAACCACGTAGCGGTTGTGCACCACTTCGTGACGCACGTAAATCGGCGCGCCGTAGATCTCCAGCGCGTTTTCAACAATGCTGATAGCGCGGTCTACACCGGCGCAGAAGCCGCGCGGGTTAGCCAACAGGATCTGCATTTCAGGCCTCCAGTGCCGGATCGATTTCCAGCACTTCAACATCAAAATGAACGGTACGCCCGGCAAGCGGATGGTTGAAATCAACGGTAATGGAGTCACCGTTAATTTCGCGGATCACGCCAGGCATTTCGCTGCCGTCCATAGCGGTAAAGAGCATAATCGCCCCGATTTCCGGCTCACCCGCGTCCATGAATTCACGGCGCGAGAAATACTGGATCAGGTCCGGGCTTGGCACGCCAAACGCGGCATCCGGCTCCAGCGAAAAGGCTTTTTTCTCACCCTCTTTCAGACCCAGAAGCTGCTGCTCAAGACCTTCAGACAGGGAGGTATCGCCAAGACGAAACAGGGCCGGTTTACCGTTATTGCGGGTGGATTCAGCCGTGGAGCCATCATCCAGCTTCAGCGTGAAGTGAACGAGAACCGCGCTGTTGCTCTGTACGGATTTAGACATGCAAATTGCTCGCTTGTTTTGGGGTGCCTGTTTGCCCGGTGGCGCTTTGCTTACCGGGCATACAGGAGGCCACAAATTTTGTAGGCCGGGTAAGCGCAGCGCCACCCGGCATTCATGCTTACGCCTGCTCTTTCGCGGCCGGTTTAGGCAAGAAGCCTTCCAGCACGATTAACGCCGCACCGATGCAAATGGCGCTATCGGCGAGGTTAAAGGTCGCGAAGTGCCAGTCGCCGACGTAAAAGTCGATCATATCGACCACAAAGCCGTGCCACAGGCGGTCAAACAGGTTGCCCAGCGCACCGCCAATGATCAGCGCGTAGGCGATGTTATTTAGCTTTTGCGTGGCCTTCGAGCGGTACATCAGCACGGCCAGGATCACGCAGATACCGATGGCGATACCCGCGAAGAACCAGCGCTGCCAGCCACCGCTGTCGGCAAGGAAACTAAACGCTGCGCCGTAGTTACGCGCATAGTGCAGGTTAAGCGACGGGAACAGCGGAACCGTCTCCCCCAGAGCGAAATTCTGGAGGATCAGGAACTTGCTGCCCAGATCGATAATCAGCACCACCACAACCAGCCACAGCCAGCGCAGTCCTGTTGAACAGAGAGTTTTACTCATCAGGCAAACTTACGTTTTTCGCCGTCACCGGCGACGTTGCTTACACAGCGTCCGCAGATGTCTGCGTGTTCCGCCACCTGGCCGACGTCGGTCGTGAAATGCCAGCAGCGCGGGCATTTCTCACCGTCGGCTTTGCTCAGCGCGACTTTCAGTCCTTTGAGCAGTTCGCTCTGCTGAGCATCAGCAGAGGCCTCGGCATAATCCGCAACTTTCGCACCGGAGGTCAACAGGACAAATCGTAATTCATCGCCCAGCGCCGTCAGCTTCGCCGCCAGCTCAGGTTCGGCGTAAAGGGTCACTGCCGCTTCCAGAGAGCCACCGACCTTCTTGTCTGCACGCGCCTGCTCGATAACCTTGTTCACTTCGCCACGCACTTTCAGCAGCTCGTCCCAGAAGGCATCGTTCATCGCTTCGGTGCTGGAGAGATCGAACAGACCCTCGTACCACTCGCCCGTGAAGACATACTTCTCGCGGTCGCCCGGCAGGTAGCCCCAGATCTCATCCGCGGTGAAGGACATGATCGGCGCCATCCAGCGTACCAGCGCTTCTGCGATGTGGAACAGCGCGGTCTGGCAGCTGCGACGCGCCACGCTGTCCGCCTTCGCGGTGTACTGGCGGTCTTTGATGATGTCGAGGTAGAACGAGCCCATCTCGATGGAGCAGAAGCGCATCAGGCGCTGCACCACTTCGTGGAAGTCGTAAGACTCATAGGCTTTCAGGATATCGTCCTGCGCCGCTTTCGCGCAGCCTACCGCCCAGCGATCCAGAACGACCATCTCTTCCGGTTTCACCATGTCTTTTGCCGGATCGAACCCGTTCAGGTTCGCCAGCAGGAAGCGCGCGGTGTTACGGATACGACGATAGCTGTCGGCAGCGCGCTTCAGGATCTCGTCAGACACCGCCATTTCGCCGGTATAGTCGGTGGATGCCACCCACAGACGCAGAATGTCTGCGCCCAGCTTGTTCATCACGTCCTGCGGAGAAACGGTGTTACCGATAGATTTGGACATCTTACGACCCTGACCATCCACGGTGAAGCCGTGAGTCAGAACCTGACGGTAAGGCGCTTTACCCTTCATGGCGGTGGAGATCATCAGCGATGACATGAACCAGCCGCGGTGTTGGTCAGACCCTTCCAGATACATATCGGCAGCGTGACCGGCAAACTCCGGACGCACGTCAACCACGGAGGAGTGGGTAGACCCGGAGTCGAACCACACGTCCAGGGTATCAGGGACTTTCTCGTAGCTGTCTGCGTCAGCGCCCAGAATGTCGCGGGCGTCGAGATCCCACCACGCCTGAATGCCGTCAACTTCGACGCGCTTCGCCACTTCTTCCATCAGTTCCAGGGTGTTCGGGTGCAGCTCCTGCGTCTCTTTATGCACGAACAGAGACATTGGCACGCCCCAGGTACGCTGACGGGAGATACACCAGTCAGGACGGTTAGCCACCATGGATTCGATACGCGCCTGGCCCCAGTCCGGGATCCACTGCACGCCTTTGATCTCTTTCAGAGACTGCTCGCGCAGGCCTTTCTGATCCATGCTGACGAACCACTGCGGGGTCGCACGGAAAATGATTGGGGTCTTATGACGCCAGCAGCACGGATAGCTGTGCTGCATTTTTTCAACGTGCAGCAGCGCGCCGCTGGTGCGCAGCATGTCGACGATGATGTCGTTCGCTTTGAAGACGTTGATGCCGTCCAGCGCCGGGTAGGTGCCGGGCAGATACGAGCCGTCCGGACCAACCGGGTTAGCGATTTCCAGACCGTACTTCAGGCTGATGTTGTAGTCGTCAGGACCGTGGCCACCGGCGGTATGTACCGCACCGGTACCCGCTTCCAGCGTCACGTGGTCGCCCAGGATCGCCGGAACGTCGAAGTCCAGGAACGGGTGCTTGAAGCGCATCAGCTCCAGCGCGTCACCTTTCACGGTGCCCAGCACGGTGTAGTCGGCGATATGCGCGCGCTTCAGCACGCTTTCAACCAGATCTTTTGCCAGAATCAGCGCCTGACCGTCAACCTGCACCAGCGCATATTCAAACTCACCGGACAGGGAGATCGCGCGGTTAGCTGGCAGGGTCCACGGCGTAGTGGTCCAGATCACCAGCGAGATTGGGCCATTAACGGACGACACGCCAAACTTGGCTTTCACCGCATCCTGATCCACCGCGTGGAAGGCCACGTCGATAGAAGGAGAGGTTTTGTCGTAATACTCGACTTCCGCTTCCGCCAGCGCAGAGCGGCAGTCCACGCACCAGTGCACTGGCTTCGCGCCTTTATGCAGGTGGCCGTTACCGATGATTTTACCCAGCGCACGGATGATGTTGGCTTCGGTTTTGAAGTCCATGGTCAGGTACGGGTGCGACCAGTCGCCCAGCACGCCCAGACGAATGAAGTCAGCGCGCTGACCGTCAACCTGCGTCGCGGCGTATTCGCGGCACTTCGCACGGAACTCAGCGGCGGTGAACTTTTCACCCGGCTTGCCGAACTCTTGCTCCACTTTCAGCTCGATAGGCAGACCGTGGCAGTCCCAGCCCGGAACGTAAGGCGAGTCATATCCCGTGAGGCCTTTGGACTTCACGATAATGTCTTTCAGAATCTTGTTAACCGAGTGACCAATATGAATGCTGCCATTCGCATATGGAGGGCCATCATGCAGAATGAAGGTTTTTTTGCCTTTTTTGGCTGCACGAATGATGCCGTACAGGTCATCATCGGTCCAACGCGCCAGCATTCCCGGTTCGCGCTTGGCGAGATCGCCGCGCATCGGGAACCCTGTTTCCGGCAAATTCAGGGTTGATTTATAGTCACTCATCAGATTCTCGGTTCCGTATTTATCACGTAGGCAGTTAAGCCGGGTTCAAAGCCCAAAAAACTCGCGGGCCGTCAATTCATCTCGCGCAATTTGCGCTTTCAGTTCATCCAGCGAACCAAATCGCTGCTCGTTGCGTATTTTTTTACGCAGTATCACATCTATATGGCGACCATACAGGTCCATTACAACGTCCAGCAGGTGCACTTCTAACTGTTGACGCACACCGGCGACGGTCGGACGCGTGCCAATGTTGGCGACGCCGTAAAACGGTTTATCGCCCAGTCCAGCCACTTCCACCGCATAAACCCCTTTAACCGGGGAAACCTGACGGCGCAGCGGTATATTCGCCGTCGGGAAGCCTATCGTGCGGCCCAGCGCATCGCCATGGACCACGCGGCCAGAGATAGTGAACGGATGCCCCAGCAGGGTTTCCGCCGTATCCAGTTCGTCATCGGCCAGTGCCCGACGAACCGCCGTGCTGCTGACGCGCACGCCGCCTTCGCAGAAGGTCATCGCGCTGGTGACGTCAAATCCGTACTCCAGACCAGCCTTCTGTAATAGCAAGAAATCGCCCTGACGACCAGCGCCAAAGCGGAAATCATCGCCCACGGCAAGAAACTGCACGCCAAGACGCTTAACCAGCAGGTCGCTGACGAAATTTTGTGCTGTCAGCGCGGCAAAGCGACGATCGAACCGTACGCACAATACATAGTCCACCCCGGACTCTGCCAGATAGCGCAATTTCTCGCGCAGGCGTGTAAGACGGGCGGGAGATTTATCGCCCGCGAACAGCTCCAGCGGCTGCGGTTCGAAAATCATCACTACAACGGGCAGACCACGAGCCTCCCCTTCTTTACGCAATCCCTGCAACAGCGCCTGATGACCACGATGCACGCCGTCGAAATTACCAATGGTCAGCACGCACCCGTGCGGTGCGCTGCTGAGATTATGTATGCCGCGTATCAGCTTCATGTCTGGCTCAAAACAGTGAAAATCGCCAAAGTATACCTTGTACAGCGGTTAAGGTTAACCGGCGATTGTTCGCGCAAAAGAGAAAGCCGTAATGATTTCATCAGGCTGACCTTTCGCAGCGAAAAAATCTGCTCGTGAACTGCGATTTTTATGCCGAAAGGCTGTATTCACGAAAGACAAGCTGGTAGAATCCTGCGCCATCACTACGTAACGTAGCGTCGCTCATTAACGGCGCTTATTTGCACAAATCCATTGACAAAAGAAGGCAAAGAGGGCATATTCCTCGGCCTTTGAATTGTCCACATAGAACATATTTGGGAGTTGGACTTGGCTAATATCAAATCAGCTAAGAAACGTGCCGTTCAGTCTGAAAAGGCTCGTAAGCACAACGCAAGCCGTCGCTCTATGATGCGTACTTTCATCAAGAAAGTATACGCAGCAATCGAAGCAGGCGACAAAGCTGCAGCGCAGAACGCATTTAACGAAATGCAACCAATCGTGGATCGTCAGGCTGCTAAAGGTCTGATCCACAAAAACAAAGCAGCGCGTCATAAAGCAAACCTGACCGCGCAGATCAACAAACTGGCTTAATCGCTATTTGTTGTTGCTTGTTTAAAGAACCCGCTTAACGCGGGTTTTTTTATGCCTTCAGATTGCCGGTGGCGTAAACAGCGCCGAGTAGTCACGGTTACAGATTCGCTGCACCGCCGGGTGCTGAATCATCCGTTCGGCAAATATGGCGTGGTACTCCTCCATCACGTTATCCACTCGGCCTATCTCCGTAATCCTGTCGTCCGAATAGAGATCGTGCGCGTACAGCGTCGGCGCAACGAAGATCGCATTATGCGCTTCGCCAAAGGCTTTCATCAGCGCCGCATCGTCGAACTCACCGAGGATTTCTACCTTTAGCCCCTGGGAGTTAAACCAGTTCAGCAGCTTGCGTCCGAGCATGGAGCGTCTTCCCGGCACCAGCAGACGGCGCTCTTCAAGGCACGCAGGGAACGGCTTCTCAGGCGGCGGGTTAATACACCAGAAGCTGACCCCGCATTCGCCAATCTTCACCGAGAACAGCCCTTCCTGCTGGGTGGAATCGATGGGGCAGTCCGAGATAATCATGTCCAGCTTGTGCTGGCTTAGCTGTTCCAGCAGCATCTCATGGGTAGATTCAAAGCAGCGCAGGTGGATTTGTTCATCTTCCACTACCGCCGCATCCAGCACGCCGCTGACCAGCCGTTTCGACAGCGCATCCGCCACGCCGACGTCAAAGAGCAGGTTAGACTCTTTGCGGTAGTTGACGATGTCGAGCATCTCCTGACTCAGCGTGAACATCTTGTCCGCGTAGCGAAAAACCAGTTCCCCGAGTTCGGTTGGTTCAATCCCACGCCCCTTACGCTTGAAGAGCTTGCCCTGCAGGCGTTCTTCCAGCGCCTTGATTTGGCCGGTAATGGTTTGCGGCGTCAGGTAAAGCGCCTCTGCCGCCCCCACCACCGAGCCCTGTTTATAGACGTGCCAGAAGTAGTACAGATGGTTGTAATTCAAATGAGACATCGCGTCTTCTCTCCCTGAGTCTGTATCGGGAGGAGGAGCGCCTCCTCCCGGAGTTCCGTTATGCCTGGACGGCCTGTCCGGACAGTTTCGTCTTCAACAAGGTGTAGCCGATTACCGCAGCCAGCACTGAGCCAATGAGAATGCCGAGTTTAGCCCAGACGATAAGCTCAGGTGCATGTGCGCCAAACGCCAGCGTCGAGATAAAGATCGACATCGTAAACCCAATACCGCACAGCACGCCGACGGCCATAATCTGCTTAAAGGTGGTGCCGTGCGGCAATGACGCCAGCTTCAGCTTCGTTGCCAGCCAGCAGAAGAGGCTAATCCCCAGCGGCTTGCCGATAAACAGCCCGGCGATAATGCCCAGCGGCAGCACGGACGTCAGCCCGTCCAGCGTCACGCCGCCGAGGGAAACGCCCGCGTTGGCAAACGCAAACAGCGGCAGGATCATAAAGGCGACCCACGGGTGCAGCACATGCTCCAGCTGTTTAGCGGGCGACTTGCCGTCCTGCGGCTTAAGCGGCACGAAGAAGCCGACGATCACGCCGGCGAGCGTTGCGTGGACGCCCGATTTCAGCACCGCCGTCCACAGCACCATCCCCACCAGGATATAGATACCGATGCGGCGAACGTTGAAGATGTTCAGCAGCACCAGCACCGCAATCGCCCCGGCGGCCACGCTCAGGGACAGGATCGACAGATCGCTGGTGTAGAACAGCGCGATAATCACAATGGCGCCCAGGTCATCGATGATCGCCAGCGCCATCAGGAAGATTTTCAGGGCCACCGGCACGCGGCTTCCCAGTAGTGCCAACACCCCGAGCGCAAAGGCGATATCCGTCGCCGCCGGGATCGCCCAGCCGTGACGGGCGATCGGATCCTGCCAGGTGAACGCCAGGAAGAGCAGCGCCGGCACCACCATGCCCCCAAGCGCGGCAATCACCGGAAACGCCGCGCGCTGGCGGCTGGCAAGCGAGCCCAGCACCAGCTCGCGCTTAACCTCAAGCCCGACGAGCAGGAAGAACACCGCCATCAGCGCATCGTTGATCCACAGCAGCATGTTCTTGTTAATTTCAAGCGCCCCGACCTTCAGCTCAACGGGCGTTTCCAGAAATGCATGGTAGATCCCCTGCGTACTGCCAAGGTTAGCCAGCACCATCGCGGCCGCAGCGGCAATAATCAGGATCGCGCCGCCGGACGCCTCACTGCTAAAAAAACGGTGTAGTAATTTCACTTTGATTCTCTCTGTTACAACAATACCTCGATAAAACCATAATACCAAGCCATATAACTCGGCAAAAACAGATTAATATTGAGTATAGATTCAGTTTTACCGAGCAATACCCATAAATAGAAAAGGCCCGGAATTGCTTCCGGGCCTTGGCGAATAAAAACCTGCGAACAGATTAACGGGTCAAATCATCGAAGAATTTTTTGACGCCATCGAAGAAGCTTTTGGAGCGCGGGCTGTTTTTCTCACCCGTCGGGCCGCCAAAGCTCTCCTGCAGCTCTTTCAGCAGCTGCTTCTGCTTGTCGTTCAGGCCAACCGGGGTTTCAACCACGACGCGGCACAGCAGGTCGCCCTGCGCACCGCCGCGAACGGATTTAACGCCTTTCCCGCGCATGCGGAACAGCTTGCCGGTCTGGGTTTCGCCTGGCACTTTCAGGTTCACGCGACCGTCCAGCGTCGGGACTTCGATTTCGCCGCCCAGTGCCGCCATCGCGAAGTTGATCGGCACTTCACAGTACAGGTTGTTCCCTTCGCGCTCGAAGATAGCGTGCTGTTTCACCTGCACCTGAACGTACAGGTCGCCAGCCGGTGCGCCGTGCTCCCCTGCTTCGCCCTCACCCGCCAGACGGATGCGGTCGCCCGTATCGACGCCTGCCGGGATTTTAACGGACAGAGTCTTGGTTTTCTCAACGCGACCGTGGCCGTGGCATTTGGTGCACGGATCTTTAATCAGCGTACCGCGTCCGTGACAGTGTGGACAGGCCTGCTGTACCGCAAAGAAGCCCTGACGCATCTGTACCTGGCCCGAACCGTGGCAGGTTGGACAGGTCTGAGGCTGCGTACCCGCTTTCGCGCCGCTGCCGTGGCAAACGTCACACTCTTCCAGCGTCGGGATACGGATCTCTTTGGTGACGCCGCGAACGGCCTCTTCCAGCGTCAGCTCCATGTTGTAGCGCAGGTCCGCGCCGCGCGCCGCGCGCTGACGGCCACGGCCGCCGCCGAAGATGTCGCCAAATACATCGCCAAAGATATCGCTGAAGTCAGCGCCGCCGCCGAAGCCGCCGCCACCGAATCCACCGCCGCCCATGCCGCCCTGTTCAAAGGCCGCGTGACCGTACTGGTCATAGGCCGCACGCTTTTGTGCATCGGTCAGGACTTCGTAGGCTTCTTTGATCTCTTTAAATTTGGCTTCAGCCTCTTTGTCACCCTGATTACGGTCCGGGTGGAATTTCATGGCCAGGCGCTTATACGCCTTTTTGATTTCACGCTCTTCCGCAGTTTTCGGAACGCCTAAAATCTCGTAATAGTCTTGCTTTGCCATTGGTTTTTTTAAGCCCCTTAACATGCGAGCACGGGCGTGGAGAGTTCTCCTACGCCCGTGCCGATTAATTACCCTGCATCAGGGCGATTATTTTTTATCTTTAACTTCTTCGAACTCAGCGTCGACAACGTCGTCGTCTTTCGCGTTGTTCGCCGAAGCGTCAGCGCCCGCCTGCTGCTGAGCGTGCTGCTGCTGAGCGATTTCCATCAGCTTCTGGGAAGCCTGTGCCAGCTCCTGCATCTTCGCTTCGATGTCCGCTTTATCTTCACCTTTCAGTGAGGATTCCAGCGCGCTCAGTGCAGCTTCGATTGCAGTTTTGTCTTCCGCTGGCAGCTTATCGCCGGCTTCTTCAACCTGCTTACGGGTGCTGTGCAGCAGATGGTCGCCCTGGTTACGGGTCTGAACCAGCTCTTCGAACTTACGGTCGGATTCCGCGTTAGCTTCGGCATCGCGAACCATTTTTTCGATTTCCGCTTCGTTCAGGCCAGAAGATGCCTTGATGGTGATCTTCTGCTCTTTACCGCTGTTTTTATCTTTCGCAGACACGTGCAGGATACCGTCAGCATCGATGTCGAAGGTGACTTCGATCTGCGGCATGCCGCGCGGTGCCGGGTTAATACCGTCCAGGTTGAACTGACCCAGAGATTTGTTATCCGCCGCACGCTTACGCTCACCCTGAATCACATGGATGGTTACCGCAGACTGGTTGTCTTCAGCGGTAGAGAACACCTGGCTGTGCTTCGTTGGGATGGTGGTGTTTTTGTTGATGAGCGCAGTCATCACACCGCCCATGGTTTCGATACCCAGAGACAGCGGGGTAACGTCCAGCAGCAGTACGTCTTTCACTTCACCGGTCAGTACGCCACCCTGAACCGCAGCACCGATTGCCACCGCTTCGTCCGGGTTAACGTCTTTACGTGGCTCTTTACCAAAGAACTCAGCCACTTTCTTCTGAACCATTGGCATACGGGTCTGACCACCGACCAGGATAACGTCCTGGATATCGGATACGGACAGGCCAGCGTCCTGCAGAGCAACTTTCAGCGGCTCGATAGAACGGTTCACCAGGTCTTCGACCAGGCTTTCCAGTTTCGCACGGGTCACTTTGATGTTCATGTGTTTAGGACCGGTCGCGTCTGCGGTGATGTACGGCAGGTTCACGTCGGTCTGCTGAGCGGAAGACAGCTCGATCTTCGCTTTCTCAGCGGCTTCTTTCAGGCGCTGCATGGCCAGCGGGTCGTTACGCAGGTCAATGCCCTGATCTTTCTTGAACTCGTCAACGAGGTAGTTGATCAGACGGGTATCGAAGTCTTCACCACCCAGGTGGGTATCACCGTTGGTTGCCAGAACTTCGAAGGTTTTTTCGCCGTCAACTTCGTCGATTTCGATAATAGAGATATCGAAGGTACCACCACCGAGGTCGTAAACCGCGATAGTACGGTTGCCGACTTCTTTATCCAGACCGTAAGCCAGCGCAGCTGCGGTTGGTTCGTTGATGATACGTTTCACTTCCAGACCTGCAATACGGCCAGCATCTTTGGTTGCCTGACGCTGAGCATCGTTGAAGTATGCAGGAACGGTGATAACAGCCTCAGTTACCGGCTCACCCAGGTAATCTTCAGCGGTTTTCTTCATTTTTTTCAGCACTTCAGCAGAGATCTGCGGTGGTGCAGTTTTGGTGCCTTTCACATCAAGCCATGCATCGCCGTTATCTGCCGCGATGATTTTGTAAGGCATGATAGAAACGTCACGCTGAACTTCTTCGTCCTGGAAGCGGCGACCGATCAGGCGTTTAATCGCAAACAGGGTGTTTTGCGGGTTTGTCACTGCCTGACGTTTAGCCGGCTGACCAACCAGAGTTTCACCATCCTGGGTATAAGCAATGATAGAAGGCGTGGTGCGATCGCCCTCGGCGTTCTCCAGCACGCGTGCAGTAGTGCCATCCATAATCGCTACACAAGAGTTGGTCGTACCCAGGTCGATACCAATAATTTTACCCATCTAAACGTCTCCACTAAAAATTCAGTCAACATGTGGTTGTGTACCTGTAATAAGGGCAGAACGTGCTTTTTCAACTGCCCAGATTTGATTTTTTTCAGGTCCACACACTGCGGTTGACTACAAGATGGGGTCGCGGCGGCATCCATCAAGGGGGAAGCATAAAAAAAATTTTAATTTCACCCTGATGAGATCATAGACGCCATCAATTGCGCCCATTATGATGCCGCGCCCCGTCAGGGAGAACTGACGCGGGTTTAACCATTTCACCATATTAATGATGATTTTTTTGAGGACTTATGGGCAACACTAAGTTGGCTAATCCGGCTCCGCTGGGCCTGATGGGTTTTGGCATGACCACTATCCTGCTGAACCTGCACAATATCGGGATGTTCCCGATGGATGGCATCATCCTGGCGATGGGCATTTTTTACGGCGGTATCGCGCAAATCTTCGCGGGCCTGCTGGAATATAAGAAAGGCAACACCTTCGGCTTAACCGCCTTCACCTCTTACGGTTCTTTCTGGCTGACCCTGGTTGCCATTCTGCTGCTGCCTAAAATGGGCATGGCAGACGCGGCAAACGCCCACTTCCTGGGCGTTTACCTGGGCCTGTGGGGCGTCTTCACCCTGTTCATGTTCTTCGGCACCCTGAAAGGTAACCGCATGCTGCAGTTCGTTTTCCTGAGCCTGACCGTACTGTTCGCCCTCCTGGCGATCGGTCACCTTGTGGATAACGAAGGCATCGTTCACGTAGCAGGCTGGATTGGTCTGGTGTGCGGCGCGAGCGCTATCTACCTCGCAATGGGTGAAGTGCTGAACGAGCAGTTTGAGCGCACCGTTTTACCGATTGGTGAAAAACACTGATCCCTCTGTCGTGTCCGCCTCGCGGGCACGACATCCCCGCATCTGCCCCAACCAAACTCCTAATCCCAGCCCCAACAGCGAGAGCGCCAGCACGTACCAGGCCGGCGCCATGGGAGACACGCCCATCAGCACCGTCACCGCAATCGGCGTCAGCCCACCGAAAATGGCATACGACACGTTGTAGGAAAATGAGATCCCGGTGAAGCGTACCTCGGGCGGGAAAGCTCGCACCATGACGTAAGGCACAGCACCCACTACGCCCACGCACAGCCCCACCGTGCCGTACAGCAGGAACAGCTGTTCAGGATGGCTGCCTGCAAGATGGTAAAACGCCCAGCTTGATGCGGCCAGCAGCAGGCTGCCGACAATAAAGGTGACGCTGGCACCGAAACGATCCGCCGCCAGCCCGGCGGCCAGACAGCCAAAGCAGAGCATGATTGTCGCAATGCTGTTCGCCTGTAGCGTCACGGCAGGGGCGAAACCGTACTGCTTTTGCAGCCATACCGGGGACATCAATATCACCACCACGATGCCCGCCGAGAGTAGCCAGGTGAGCAGCATCGACACCACCACCGCTTTTTTATGGCGCACCACCACCGCCTTCACCGGCAGCTCCTGCGCCAGCGCCTTGCGCTGCTGCATCTCAAGGAAAATCGGCGTCTCCTGCAGCCAGCGGCGCAGGTACATCGCGACCAGACCAAACGCCCCGCCCAGCAGGAACGGGATCCGCCAGCCCCAGTCGTGTACGGCCTGCTGCGTCATGCTGGTGTTCACAATCGTTGCGACCACCGAACCGAGCAGGATCCCGACGGTCAGCCCCGCGGTTAAGGTTCCGCAGGCGATACCAATGCGGCGCGCCGGAACATGCTCCGCGACAAACACCCACGCGCCCGGCACTTCACCGCCAATCGCCGCCCCCTGCAGGACGCGCATCAGCAACAGCAGCAGCGGCGCGAGAATGCCCATTGAGGCATAGGTGGGCAGCAGACCAATGGCCAGCGTCGGCACGGCCATCAGCAGGATACTGAGGGTAAACATCTTCTTACGCCCGACCAGATCGCCAAAGTGGGCCATGATGATGCCGCCCAGCGGACGCGCCAGATACCCGGCAGCAAAAATGCCGAAGGTTTGCACCTGACGCAGCCACTCCGGGATATCCGCCGGGAAGAAGAGCTCCCCCACCACGGCGGCGAAGAAGACGAAGATGATAAAGTCGTAAAACTCCAGCGCGCCGCCCAGGGCCGCGAGCGTAAGGGTTTTGTAGTCCTGACGATTCAGAGGTCGGGTGTTATGTGACATAGCGAACCATTATGCGTTTATTGTGGATTTATTTTTACAGTAATCGTAAAGAAAAAATTACTATACCGTAAAAGCGTTACCACGCTATCGCCGCTTCAGCTAATGTCACATATTGATTAATTTCAGGAGATTGTTTCGCGACGAGCGTTTTTAGGACGAAAAGCTGCTACCACGTTCTCATCGGTTTCGACATAAGGACCGTCAAGCAGCTGTATACAATACGGTACGCTTGCAAAGATGCCGTGAACGATGACGCTGCCATCCTCCCCCTTCAGGCCTTCCAGGGTCTCTTTGATCGACTTCGGCTGGCCCGGCAGGTTGAGAATCAACGCCTGCTTGCGGATCACCCCCACCTGGCGGGAAAGAATCGCCGTCGGGACAAAGTGTAGACTGATTTGGCGCATCTGTTCACCGAAGCCCGGCATTTCGCGGTCGGCGATAGCCAGCGTCGCGTCCGGCGTCACGTCGCGGCGCGCGGGGCCGGTTCCGCCCGTCGTCAGCACAAGGTGGCAGCTCATCTCATCCACCAGCTCGCAAAGCGTCTGCTCGATGATCGGCTGTTCGTCAGGGATCAGGCGCGTCTGGATCTCAAACGGGGAGGTCAGCGCGCTGCTAAGCCACTCTTCCAGAGCGGGGATGCCTTTATCCTGGTAAACGCCGCTGGAGGCGCGGTCAGAAATCGACACTAGGCCGATGCGTAAGGTATTCATATTCATTCCATTCAAAGAGTACTGATTAAAGGGAATGATACACGCAGAGAGGGGATTCAGACAGGGTGGGAAAGCAGTCGCGTGACCGGACGCCCGGTCACGCGGAATGATTACAGCAGGTCGCCGATCATTTTTTCCAGTTTGCCCTGGTCAACAGCAAACTTGCGGATACCGTCCGCCAGTTTGTCTACTGCCATTGGATCCTGGTTATGCTGCCACAGGAACTCGGATTCCGTGATGCGCTCTGGGCGCGCTTTCACTTCACCGGTGTAGGACAGCTTACGCTCGATAGTCCCTTCGCTCTCTGCCAGCTCTTTCAGCAGCGCAGGCGCGATGGTCAGGCGGTCACAGCCAGCCAGCTCGATGATTTCACCGACGTTACGGAAGCTTGCGCCCATCACCACGGTCTCATAGCCGTGCTGTTTGTAGTATTCGTAGATTTCAGTCACAGAAACCACGCCTGGATCTTCAGCCGGTGCGTACTCTTTCTTATCGGTGTTGGCTTTGTACCAGTCCAGAATACGGCCCACGAACGGAGAAATCAGGTATACGCCCGCTTCTGCACATGCACGCGCCTGCGCGAAGGAGAACAGCAGGGTCAGGTTACAGTTGATACCGTCTTTTTCCAGCTGCTCGGCCGCGCGAATACCCTGCCAGGTGGAGGCCAGCTTGATCAGGATACGGTCGTTGCTGATGCCCGCGTCGTTGTACATTTTGATCAGACGTTTCGCTTTCGCGATAGACGCTTCGGTGTCGTAGGAGAGACGCGCATCCACTTCGGTAGAAATACGGCCAGGAACCAGCTTCAGGATTTCCAGACCGATGTTCACGGCCAGCTTGTCGGTGGCATCCACAATCTGCTGCGCGCGGTCGTTGCTCTGCGCTTTCGCCCAGGTCACTGCGTCGTCAATCAGTTTGCGATACTCAGGGATCTGTGCGGCGTTAAGGATCAGAGAAGGGTTGGTTGTGGCATCCTGCGGCTGGTACAGCTTCATTGCCGCGATATCTCCGGTGTCAGCTACGACAGTGGTGAACTGACGAAGGGAGGTCAATTTATCCGTCATGATAGTGTTTCTCTTTTAACGTGCCCTGGATAATTCACGCTACCGACAGCATGCCTGCAGCGGAAAAATGACAGGTTTACTTGTTAGGGGGATGTAACCGGTCTGCCCTGATGATAACACGACGGAGGGGTAGCGCAACCGCAGACAGTGCGCTTAGGCAGAGTATGATAAACTCGTAATATTAACAGGCTGCTAAGCAACAGCATGCTCAATCAGTGGTAGCGCTTACATATTCACGTTGGCATCAACAAGAGGGACGTTAATGCCTGATTTCTTTTTCTTTATTAACGAAGTCCTCTGGGGTTCGATAATGATCTACCTGCTTCTGGGAGCAGGTATCTGGTTTACGCTACGCAGCGGGTTTATCCAGTTTCGCTATATCCGCAAGTTTGGCAGAAGTCTGAAAAACAGCGTTACGCCCCAGCCGGGCGGATTAACGTCATTCCAGGCCCTTTGCACCAGCCTGGCGGCACGCCTCGGCAGCGGCAATCTGGCGGGCGTTGCCCTCGCCATCAGCGCGGGCGGGCCAGGCGCGGTCTTCTGGATGTGGGTAACGGCGCTACTTGGAATGGCCACCTCCTTTGCCGAAAGTTCGCTCGCGCAACTCTACAAAGAGAAGGATAAAAGCGGACAGTTTCGCGGCGGCCCGGCCTGGTACATGGCGCGTGGTCTGGGGATGCGCTGGATGGGCGTCCTGTTCTCGCTTTTTTTACTGCTCGCGTACGGCCTTATTTTTAATACCGTCCAGGCGAACTCTGTCGCCCATGCCCTGCGCTATGCCTTTTCCTGCCCGGAATGGCTCGCCGGTCTCGTTTTAGCTCTCGTCGTTCTGCTCACCATTTCTGCCGGTCTCAGGGGCGTCGCCCGCCTGATGCAGTGGCTGGTTCCCATTATGGCGCTGCTCTGGGTTGTCGCGAGCCTGTTCGTCGCCGCACTGCATATCGACCTGATGCCGGGCGTAATGGCAACCATCGTCAAAAGCGCCTTTGGCTGGCGCGAGGCGGCCTCCGGGGCGCTGGGCTACACCTTCAGCCAGGCGCTGATGGCGGGTTTCCAGCGCGGCATGTTCTCCAATGAAGCCGGTATGGGGTCAACCCCTAACGCGGCCGCCGCCGCCGCTTCCTGGCCGCCGCACCCGGCCGCACAGGGCATTGTGCAGATGATTGGCGTCTTTACCGATACCATCATCATCTGTTCCGCCAGCGCCATGATTTTGCTGCTGGCTGGCCCCGTGCCGCATGCGTCAGGAACCGCCGGGATACAGCTTCTACAGCAGGCGCTGGTGAACCTGACGGGCGGCTGGGGAGCAGGATTTGTCTCGCTCATCCTGACCTTGTTTGCCTTCAGTTCGATTGTGGTGAACTACCTCTACGCTGAAAATAACCTTTTTTTCCTGAAGCTCGACTCACGCGCCGCCATCGGGACGCTGCGCCTGGGGGTCATACTGATGGTAATAGCCGGTTCCTTGCTCAGTATGCCGCTGGTCTGGCAGCTGGCCGATATCATTATGGCGCTGATGGCGATCACTAACCTTACGACGATCCTGCTGCTCTCCCCCGTGGTTAACCTGATTGCCAGAGACTATCTTCGTCAGCGGAAGCTCGGCGTTCCGCCGGTCTTTAATCCCGCCCGCTATCCCGATATTAACGCGCAGCTTGCCCCCGGCACGTGGGATGATTTGCCCCGGCAATAACAGCTATCGATCAATCCAGGGCGATTTTTTGCTAAAGTCGCTCTAAATTTCCTGCAAGGACTGGATATGCTGATTCTGATTTCACCTGCAAAAACGCTCGACTACCAGAGCCCGCTCGCCACCGAGCGCTATACCCAGCCTGAACTGCTGGACCACTCGCAACAGCTGATCCGCGAAGCGCGCAGGCTCTCCGCGCCGCAAATCGCCTCGCTGATGAGCATCAGCGACAAGCTGGCCGATCTTAACGCGACCCGATTCCACGAATGGCATCCGGATTTCACCCCGTCTAACGCTCGCCAGGCGATTCTGGCGTTTAAAGGCGATGTCTACACCGGCCTGCAGGCGGAAGATTTTAGCGAAGCCGATTTCGATTTTGCCCAGCAGCATCTGCGCATGCTGTCGGGTCTGTACGGCGTACTGCGCCCGCTGGATCTGATGCAGCCGTACCGTCTGGAGATGGGCATTCGCCTGGAGAATACCAAAGGCAAAGACCTGTACCATTTCTGGGGCGATATTATCACCGACAAGCTCAACGCGGCGCTGCGCGCCCAGGGCGATAACGTGGTGATTAACCTGGCGTCCGATGAATACTACAGGTCGGTGAAGCCGAAAAAGCTGGATGCGGAGATCGTCAAGCCGGTGTTCCTCGACGAGAAGAACGGTAAGTTCAAGGTGATCAGCTTCTACGCCAAGAAAGCGCGCGGCCTGATGAGCCGCTACATCATCCAGAACCGCCTGACGAAGCCGGAGCAGCTGACCGGATTTAACAGCGAAGGCTATTTCTTTGACGAAGCGTCGTCAGGGAAAGGTGAGCTGGTGTTTAAGCGCCACGAGCAGTAAAAACAAACCCCGCCTGCTGGCGGGGTTTTGCATTAGTGATGTTTCCAGTCCGGGCCCGGACGAGGATCGTCATGGTGACGATCGTCATGATGGTGGTCACGATCGCGATGCTCATCGTGTGGACGCCAGTGGTTATCGCGCCAGTCATAATGCGCCTTCCACCAGTCATGGTCGCGCCAGCGACCGCCGTCCCAGTAGTGCCCGCTATTGTCCCGGTCGCCAATCTGCAGTTTGACCGCAGGGACGAGGGTGATTTCAGATGCCTGAACCGCCATGGGAGCGACCAGCATCAGTGAAAGCGCAATCAGCACAGGTTTCAGTGTAGACATCGGTGACTCCTTATTAACGTTGCCCAACGTGGGCCGATGTAAGGAGATTACGCGAGGGGTACGGGGGATGTTATTCTCTGCAATCCTAAACGCTAAGTGACCGCATTTATTGGGAATTTCTGCTTTTTCCCTGCTATTTTTCTCCTTAATTTCTTCACAAAAAAGCCGGGTGGCGCTTCGCTTACCCGGCCTACGTTCTGAGCCGTTGTAGGTCGGGTAAGGCGTAGCCGCCACCCGACAAAACATCACGCGCGGGTCATCATCAGCTTACGCAGCGCGGCAAAGTCTGCCGGCAGCTCATGAGACAGCAGCGGCAGGTCGGCACGCTCGGCCAGCTCTTTCGGCAGCGGCAGCGTTTCGCCGAGGATCGCTTCCACGCTCTCCTTGAACTTCGCCGGATGCGCGGTGCCGAGGAACAGGCCATATTCACCCGGGTTAAGCTGGTCGCGCAGCGCGCGGTAGGCAATCGCCGCGTGAGGCTCAGAGGTATACCCCACCGCCTTCAGCTCGCGCATCGTCGCTTTGGTGGTCTCATCCGTCACCGCAGCGTAGCCCAGGTCACCCAGACGCCAGATCTTACGGCGGAACAGCTCTTCCACGCGCGGCCAGTTGTTTGGCTGGGACACGTCCATCGCGTTGGAGAGCGTCGCCTGCGTGGCGTTCGGCGCCCACTTCCCGTCTTTGAGGAAGCGCGGCACGGTGTCGTTGGCGTTGGTGGCGGCGATAAAGCGCTTCACCGGCAGCCCCAGGGACTTCGCCAGCAGGCCCGCCGTCAGATCGCCGAAGTTACCGCTCGGCACGGAGATCACCAGCTGGTTGCGCGCGTCCTGCGGCAGCTGCGCCACCGCTTCGAAGTAGTAGCAGATCTGCGCCAGCAGACGGCTGATGTTGATGGAGTTGGCGGAGTTCAGCCCCAGGGCCACCTTCAGCTCTTCGTCGTCGAAGGCCTGCTTGACCAGCGCCTGGCAGGCATCGAAATCGCCGTCAATTGCCACGGTTTCAATGTTGCCGCCGAGGGTGCAGAACAGTTTCTCCTGCAGCGGGCTGATTTTGCCTTTCGGATAGAGGATCACCACGCGGACGTTTTTCAGGCCGTAGAACGCGTGTGCCACCGCCGCGCCGGTATCCCCGGAGGTCGCGGTCAGGATGGTCACCGGTTTATCACCGCTGATGTGGGTCAGCATCTGCGCCATAAAGCGGCCGCCGAAGTCTTTAAACGCCAGGGTCGGGCCGTGGAACAGCTCCAGGCAGCCAACGTCAGGCTCAACCTGCTGAACCGGCGCCGGGAACGCAAACGCCGCGCGCACGCGCTCTTCCAGCAGCTCCTGCGGGATTTCATCACCGATAAACGCGGAGAGAATTTTGGTGCTTCGCGTGACAAAGTCCTGCTTCAGCAGCTCATCAATCTCGGTCAGCTGGAATTCCGGCAGGTCGTGCGGGAAAAACAGCCCCTGATTTTTGCCCAGTCCCTGAGTCACCGCCTGCGCGAAGCTGACCTGCTCGTTATGATCTTTAAGGTTGTAGAGTTTCATTAATTATCCCAGTACTCGTGCGCCAGCCGTGTCCAGACGGCAAATATGAACAAAGCCTTCCTGATTTTGCAGGTAGTGTTTAGAGAGCCAGTCCGCCACGCGCTGCGCGGTTTCAGGCTTGTCGCAAAGGGCGAACAGCGTCGGGCCAGAGCCGGAAATGCCGCACGCCTGCGCGCCGATATCCATTGATGCCTGCCGCGCCTCGTTAAAGCCAGGCAGCAGCTTCGTGCGGTACGGCTCGGCAATGACGTCCTTCATCAGTTTGGCCGCCAGCTGCGGCTGACGGGTGTAGCAGGCGTGGATAAAGCCCGCCAGATGACGCCCGTGGGCGATACAGTCCTGACGACGATACTGCGCGGGCAGGATCGCACGCGCTTCCGCGGTAGACACCTTAATGCCCGGATAGGCCAGCACCCACAGCCACTCATCAAACCCTGGCACCTGCTGGCTGATGATGCCATTTTCTTCGATCATCAGCTGCATACCGCCGAGGAAGCACGGCGCCACGTTGTCATAGTGAATGCTGCCTGAAATGCGCCCTTCCAGCTCGCCCATTAACCCCAGCAGCCGGTTATTGTTCAGCGGCTTGCCGCAGTGCTCGTTCATCGCCACCAGCGCGGCGACCACGGAACAGGCGCTGGAGCCCAGGCCCGAGCCAATCGGCATACTTTTTTCCAGCGTCATAGCAACCGGCACGTTTTTACCGATCTCCTGACAGAAGCGTTCCCAGCACTGATAGACGATATTCTCGCGCGGCTCCGTCGGCAGCTTGCTGGCGAACCGGCCCACGTTATTCAGGCTGAAGCTGTCTGCCGCTTCCACCGTCACCGTATCGCCCAGCAGCGAACCATCCACCGGCGTCACCGCCGCGCCCAGCACGTCAAATCCGACGCTCATATTCGCGCTGGAAGCCGGGGCATAAACTTTGACCATGTTAAACTCCTAACTTCCATGACAGGGTACGCAGCAGATCGGCAAACACACCCGCCGCCGTAACATCGTTCCCTGCGCCATAGCCGCGAAGCACCAGCGGCAGTGGCTGATAATAGTGGCTGTAAAACGCGAGGGCGTTTTCGCCGTTTTTGACTTTGTACAGCGGGTCGTTGCCGTCCACTTCAGCAATCTTCACCCGGCACACGCCATCTTCTTCAATGTTGCCAACATAGCGCAATACCTTACCTTCATCACGGGCTTTCGCCACGCGCGCGGCAAAAGTATCGTCAAGCTGGGATAAATTTGCCATAAAGGTGCAGACATCACCGCTGCTGTCAAACTCGGCTGGCAACACGGGTTCAATCACAATATCCGAAAGCTCCAGCTCGCGGCCCGTTTCACGCACGAGGATCAGCAGCTTGCGCGCCACGTCCATGCCGGAGAGATCGTCCCGCGGATCCGGCTCGGTATAGCCCAGCTCGCGCGCGGCGCGGGTCGCTTCCGAGAGGCTCATGCCCTCATCCAGCTTGCCGAAGATAAACGACAGGGAGCCGGAGAGAATGCCGGAGAAACGCTGCAGCTCGTCGCCCGCGTTAAGCAGGTTCTGCAGGTTCTCGATAACCGGCAGGCCCGCGCCCACGTTGGTGTCGTACAGGAACTTGCGGCGCGACTTGCTCGCCGCCAGGCGCAGCTGGTGATAGTAATCCATCGACGAGGTGTTGGCCTTTTTGTTCGGCGTCACCACGTGGAAACCTTCGCGCAGGAAGTCCGCGTACTGGTCGGCCACCGCCTGGTTCGAGGTACAGTCGACGATCACCGGGTTAAGCAGGTGATACTCTTTTACCAGACGGATCAGGCGGCCCAGGTTAAACGGCTCTTTTGCCTCACTCATCTCGGCCTGCCAGTTTTCCAGGTTCAGGCCGTGGACGTTGGTCAACAGCGCTTTAGAATTCGCGATGCCGCAGACGCGCAGATCGATATGTTTCTTCTTTAGCCACGCCTGCTGACGCTTCACCTGCTCCAGCAGCGCGCCGCCTACGCCGCCCACGCCAATCAGGAACAGCTCGATGACCTGATCGGTGTTGAACAGCATCTGGTGAACCACGCGCACGCCGGTGGTGGCATCGTCGTTATCCACCACCACGGAGATAGAACGCTCTGACGAGCCCTGGGCAATCGCCACGATGTTGATATTGGCCCGCGCCAGCGCGGCAAAGAACTTGGCGGAGATGCCGCGCAGGGTGCGCATGCCGTCGCCGACGACAGAGATAATCGCCAGACGCTCCTGAATCGCGAGCGGCTCCAGCAGCTCTTCTTTCAGCTCCAGATAGAACTCTTCCTCGAGCGCGCGGCGGGCGCGCAGGCAGTCAGCCTGCGGCACGCAGAAGCTGATGCTGTATTCGGAAGAGGATTGGGTAATCAGCACCACCGAGATACCGTTGCGGGACATGGCCGCAAAGACGCGCGCCGCCATGCCGACCATCCCTTTCATTCCCGGACCGGAGACGCTGAACATCGCCATGTTATTCAGGTTGGAGATGCCTTTCACCGGCAGGCCGTCCTCATCGGTGCTCGCGCCAATCAGCGTGCCCGGCGCCTGCGGGTTACCGGTGTTTTTAATGAGGCAAGGGATCTGGAACTGGGCAATCGGGGAGATGGTACGCGGGTGAAGCACTTTGGCGCCGAAGTAGGAAAGCTCCATCGCTTCCTGGTACGACATCGACTTCAGCAGCCTGGCGTCCGGAACCTGGCGCGGGTCGCAGGTATAGACCCCGTCGACGTCAGTCCAGATCTCGCAACAGTCCGCGCGTAAGCAGGCGGCCAGCACGGCGGCAGAGTAGTCGGAGCCGTTACGGCCCAGCACCACCAGCTCGCCCTTCTCGTTACCGGCGGTGAAGCCTGCCATCAGGATCATATGGTCAGCGGGAATTTTGCTGGCGGCGATACGGCGGGTTGATTCGGCAATATCAACGGTGGATTCGAGGTAGTGGCCCACCGCCAGCAGTTTTTCAACCGGATCGATCGCGGTCACGCGATGGCCGCGCGCTTCCAGCACGCCGGCCATGATGGCGATAGAGAGTTTTTCTCCGCGGCAGATCAGCGCCGCGTTGACGCTGTCCGGACACTGGCCGAGAAGGCTGATGCCGTGCAGGACGTGTTTAATTTGCGCGAATTCCTGTTCAACGAAGGACTTCAGCTGCGCGTGCGGGAAACCAGGCAGCGCCTCTGCCAGCCCCTGCAGCAGGTCAGCGAAGATACGCTCTGCGTCGCTGATGTTCGGGAGTGCATCCTGGCCACCGATGGTTTTTTCAATCATCGCCACCAGATGGTTCGTAATTTTTGCCGGGGCAGAGAGCACGGTCGCAACCTGCCCCTGCCTGGCGTTGCTTTCCAGGATATCGGCAACACGCAGAAATCGCTCTGCATTTGCCACTGATGTACCGCCGAACTTCAACACTCGCATGGTTCTACCTCGTTTCCTTTAGCCGAAAAAAAAGCCCGCACTGTTCAGGTGCGGGCTTTTTTTTGTTTTTCCTGTACGCGTCAGCCCGCATCGTTACCTGTGGTAATGATGATGGTTGTGGTAATGGTGGTGATGCTGATGCGTTTCATGGATGTTGTGTACTCTGTCATTATTATCTGTCTGTGCTGTATTCTTTTAGGGTTAAAGGATCGGGCACCTTAAGTCAACGAATTTTTAATTTGATCACAATTCGCGAGACTCTCACGTCCCGCTGCTCGCCGATTTATTTTCATCCGATTCCCCCATATGCAACCCACCCAGACAGACTTATTCGCCATAGTAAAAACTTATGGCAGTATTTTACTCCGCTAATTTTTTTCAATATCGTGTAGCAAACGGTGCAACATCGCCGTGTCCCGCTGTTCAAGTCGCCCGAGACGCTGGTGCAGCCAGTCAGCCATTTTTTGATCGCCAGCGACATCCAGCTCCACTAACAGGTTATCCACGCGAGCGCGAAGTGCGGCCAGCTGGTTTTCATCGGTTCCTGTATTTTGCGGCTGGGGAATTTGTATTAAGGATGCTAATTGATAGCAATACACCATGACCGCCTGGCCTAAGTTCAGGGAGGGATAATCCGCGACCATCGGCGCACCGGTAAGAACGTCAGCCAGCGCCAGCTCATCGTTGGTTAATCCCGAATCCTCGCGCCCAAACACCAGCGCGGCTTTCTCCAGCCACTGGCTTTTCTCTTCCAGCATGGGCACCAGCTCGGCAGGCGTGGCGTAGTAATGGAACTTCGCCCGGCTGCGTGCGGTGGTGGCAACGGTAAACGAAATGTCATGCAGCGCGTCGGCAAGCGTAGCGTAAGTGGTTATATTATCAAGAATATCTCCCGAACCGTGCGCCACCCAACGGGCGGCGGGCTCCAGATGCGCCGTACTGTCCACAATACGTAAATCGGTAAAACCCATGGTCTTCATGGCACGCGCGGCAGCGCCTATATTTTCCGCTCTGGCTGGGGCAACCAGTACAATCGACAGATGCATTTATGCTCTCTTTTTAATCAGTTAGCCGGTAAAAATGTGATGCACTTCAACATATTACGCAGCGCGAATTTACAAAATTGCAACACAAATCACCGAAATAGCGTTTCACAACAAATTAAAAACGCTAAACTATTCCTTGTCTGAACAATCAGTTAGAATGTTAACAGAACACTATTATCCCTATGTTTTATAATGATAATAGCGATATGAATACCCTATTCTGATTGGATTCGCATTGTTTATAAATCAATGTCCGCAACTAGTTGGTTTATTGAAAAATTGTGACAAAGGCTAGCATTCGGCTACGATGATTTCATCAAACTGTTAACGTGCTACAATTGAACTTGATATATGTCAACGAAGCGTAGTTTTATTGGGTGTCTGGTGTCACTTAGCCTGTTATGTTGCTGTTAAAATGGTTAGGATGACAGCCGTTTTTGACACTGTCGGGTCCAAAGGGAAAGTACCCAAGACCAAGCTAATGATGTTGTTGACGTTGATGGAAAGTGCATCAAGAACGCAATTACGTACTTTAGTCACGTTAAGCCGATCATGTTAATTTGCGACATGCATCAGGCAGGTCAGGGACTTTTGTACTTCCTGTTTCGATTTAGTTGGCAATTTAGGTAGCAAACATGCAGACCCCGCACATTCTTATCGTTGAAGACGAGTTGGTAACACGCAACACGTTAAAGAGCATTTTCGAAGCAGAAGGCTACGATGTCTTTGAAGCGACCGATGGCGCAGAGATGCATCAGATCCTTTCTGAAAATGATATCAACCTGGTGATCATGGACATTAACCTGCCGGGCAAAAACGGTCTTCTTCTGGCGCGCGAACTGCGCGAGCAGGCGAACGTCGCGTTAATGTTCCTGACGGGCCGTGATAACGAAGTTGATAAAATTCTTGGCCTGGAAATCGGTGCGGATGACTACATCACCAAGCCGTTCAATCCTCGCGAGTTAACCATTCGTGCACGCAACCTGCTGTCCCGCACCATGAACCTGGGTACGGTCAGCGAAGAGCGTCGTAGCGTAGACAGCTACAAATTCAACGGCTGGGAACTTGATATCAATAGCCGTTCGCTGATCAGCCCGAACGGTGAGCAGTATAAACTGCCGCGCAGCGAATTCCGCGCGATGCTGCACTTCTGCGAAAACCCGGGCAAAATTCAGTCCCGTGCAGAACTGCTGAAGAAAATGACCGGCCGCGAGCTGAAGCCGCACGACCGTACCGTAGACGTGACCATCCGTCGTATTCGTAAGCATTTCGAATCTACGCCAGATACGCCGGAAATCATCGCCACGATCCACGGTGAAGGGTACCGTTTCTGCGGCGATCTGCAGGAATAATCCCGCAGTTAACGTATTAAAAAACGGCGCATTTGCGCCGTTTTTTTATTTCCAGATCCGCATCGTATCGTTATCGGGCTCTGCGGGTGGTTCACGCCGCTTCGGCTGAGAGAGCGAGTACCAGTCAAAATGCCGGGTCAGGTACATCACGGCGAACAGCGCCAGGACGAGAACCGCTGACCCCAACAGCAGCGCGCTGTCCTCCGAGCGCAGCAGGAACCACATCACCACGTCCAGCCCGAGTAGCGCCAGCACAAACAGCCCGCTGCGCTTCCAGCTTTTCAGCACGGCCTGCAGGTACATCCCGTTCATTGCTCCACCCACCAGGCTTGCAACAACCCAGGCGGGCGTAAACCCGACGTGTTCAGACAGCGCCAGCAGCACCAGATAGAACAGGACCAGCGAGAGCCCCACCAGCAGATACTGCATCGGGTGAAGGCGTAATCCGGTTAAGGTTTCGAAGACAAAGAAGGCCATAAACGTCAGCGCAATCAGCAAAATGGCGTACTTGATCGCACGATCGGTCAGCTGGTACTGATCGGCAGGCGTGGCTACCGTAACGCTAAAAGCAGGGATTGATTCCCACTCTGGCGATTCGCTCCCGTTAAACCAGCCCTCAAGGTTGTTTGCAAACCAGCTGCTCTGCCAGCTCGCCTGAAAACCTGAATCACCAATTTTGTGTTTCACCGGCAGATAGTTGCCCATGAAGCCCGGATGCGGCCAGTTGCTGTTCAACTCCATTTCGCTGTTACGTCCCACGGGCACCACGGCAAAACTCCCCGTCCCCGCCAGATTCAGCGACATCTCCATGGCAAACGTTTTTGACTCCAGCGCTTTATCCGTCAGCAAAATATGTACACCGGAAAGCGCTCCAGACACGCCCGAACCCGGCTCTACGCTCAGCGTCTCGCCGTTGATACTGGAGACTTTCACCGTGCCAATACCGCGCGCATCGCCCACCCCCACAACGATAAACGGCTGCCCCAGGGTCATCGTTTCCCCTTTTAGCTGCGTCATTTTTTCGGTGTTGAACTGCGCCTTTATATTGAGAGCGTTGTTCCAGATTTGGCCGTCATAGATGCCGATATTCCTGGACTCGACGCGCTGGTTGCCCTCAACATGCAAAGACTCCGGGAGGATAAAATGCAGATAGCTTTTCTTGTACTCGACCTTCTTCTCATCCTCTTGCTTGTAAAAGATTTCTGTCACCGGAATCGCAATCAGCGGGCCGACCAGTTTTTGCGGTCCGCTGGTGCTCTGGCGAAGCGTATTTTCGACATCATTACGGTAGCTTTCACGCTCTGAAATGAGGTTACTCACCATAAACAGCGGGACTAACAGCAGCAGAATGCACCCCAGCAGGGTGCTTACTTTCCAGAACAGGGGGGATTTCATCATTACGTCTCCTTTGTGATGAGGAGAGCGTAACCAGGGTATGTGGGGTCAGTTTGAAGCTATGTGAAGGGACGGTGAAGCGTCAGCGTGGCCATCACGCCACCTTCATCACGATTACGCAATGTGATCTCTCCCTGATGCAGACGTGCCACCTCCTGGACAAACGCCAGCCCGAGCCCGCTGCTCTTCAGCCCGTTCTCGCGGGGAAGGGAATAGAAGCGTTCAAAAATACGCTCCAGCGCGTAATCCGGGATCCCGCTCCCGCTGTCGGTGACGATAAGCCGGATTTCCCCCTGCTCTTCCCGGGCCGCCAGTTCAACGGTGCCGCCCTGCGGCGTAAAATCGATGGCGTTATCCAGCAAATTGCCGAGCGCCTGCTCGAGCAGGTCGGGATCGCCTTCAACATGACGCGAAGCGGGCTGGAGGGTCAGCCCAATCTCTTTTGCCGCCAGCAGCGCCGAGCGCGCGTCGGCAAGCCGCGTAAACAGCAGATCGACACGGACGGTCTGAGGCGTAATCTCGACCCGATTTTCAAGCCGCGCCTACGTGAGCAGTTTTTCAACCAGCGACTGCATACGCGCGTTTTGCACCAGAATATTATCGATAAACCGCGTGGCCACCTGCGGCGGCGGCTGCTCGGAGAGAATTTCTGCCGCGCCGCGTATGGCGGCGAGGGGGCTTTTCAGCTCGTGGGTCAGCGCATGGACGTAGCGTTCAATGTAGTTTTTCCCTTCCAGGCGAATGCGCATATTCTCCAGCGCCTGGGCCAGCTTTTGCAGTTCGCTACTGCCTGGATTAGGCAGCGGCAGAGGCGCATCCGTGGTCACCGAGTCGGCATAGCGCGATAACGTAGCGATGGATCGATTGATCCACCACGCCACTGCAAAGCCAATCAGGAGAGCAATGCCGAGCAGCGCCCCGCCTGCCCAGAGGATACGTCGCTCGCTGCGGTGAATCACCGGTGCCATCGCGCTGTTCGGTTTCCCGACCGACAGCACGCCGATAATCTTGCCCTGCTCCACAACCGGCGCGGCCACATACATCACCGTGCTCTCCGGATCGTCGGATTTACTCTGAGTACTGCGCGCGCCGTATTCGCCGCGAAGCGTCAGCCAGACATCGTTCCAGCGCGAGTAGTCTTGCCCCACGGCCAGACCCGCGGAATCAAACACGACGCGGCCCTGAGCATCGGTCATGTAGACGTGATACTCGTTACGCACTTTATGAATCCCGCCGATATTGGCGCGAAAAGGGCGCTGATGAAGCTGAGAAAAGGCCTGCGCCAGTTTCCCCTGCTGCGCATGACCCGAAAGCAAATCATCGCGTCCGATTTCGGCCAACAGGGTCGCGGTATCGATTAGCGTGCCCTCGGTGGCCCTGCGCACGCCGGGCTTCACTTCCTGAACAAAAATCGACAGCACGAACCACGCGGCGATGGCCACGATGAGGAAATATCCCAGCAACAACCGCATCCCAATGCGCATCAGTAAAGGCCCAGACTATAGCCCATACCGCGATGGGTGCTGATGGGCGAAATTTCCTCATTCACCGCCCGCAGCTTGGCGCGCAGGGTTTTGATGTGGGTGTCCACGGTTCGATCGAAGCTGTCGCCGTCTTCGCCCCATACCTTGTCCATCAGCTGCTGACGTGAAAATACCCGCCCGGGGGCCTGTAGCAGGGTTTTGAGCAACAAGAATTCGTATCGGGTCAGGGGGAGAGCTTCACCGTACCAGCTAATGCGCGCGGCAGGCTCGTTCAGTTCAAACTGCCCGATGCGCAGCGTCTCTGTTGGCGCGGCAGATTTTTGCATGCGCCGTAAAATCGTCCGCACCCGCGCGCAGACTTCACGGGGGGAGAAGGGTTTCGCAACGTAGTCATCAGCGCCTATTTCCAGGCCAAGCAGCTTATCTACCTCATCACTGCGCGCCGTCAGAAACAGCACGGGCAGTGAAGGATGCTGCGCCAGCAGCCGGCGGCAAAGCTCAAACCCACTGATGTCCGGCAGACCAACATCCAGAATAGCGAGCGCCGGTACCTGCCGTCGCGCCTCCTCGAGCACGGGTAAACCGCGTTCAAACGCCTTTACCGCGAATCCTTCCTGCTGAAGCATGTAGATCAGCGTATCGGCGATACTGGTTTCGTCCTCAACCAGCCAGATCACAGGTTGTTGCATAGCTCATCCCTGAATTAATGCCACGGCATAATCGGCACCGCGCTGATCGCGTTTTTCGGCGAGCCTTCCACTACTTTGTCAGAATAGGCCAGGTAAGCCAGCGTATTGCGCTTCGCGTCGTAGAAACGCACCACCTGCAGCTTTTTAAACACCAGCGAGGTCCGTTTCTGGAATACCACGTCGCCCTGCGCTTTACCGTTTTTAATTTTATCGCTCAGTTCAACCGGCCCCACCTGCTGGCAGGAGATCGCCGCGTCGGAGGTGTCTTCCGCCAGCCCCAAACCGCCTTTGATACCGCCCGTTTTCGCGCGGCTGACGTAGCAGGTAACGTTTTTCACGTCCGGATCGTCAAACGCCTCCACCACGATTTTGTGGTCTGGGCCAAACATTTTAAACACGGTATCGACGGAACCAATCTGTTCAGCCTGCGCCACGCGCCCAACCATCAACATTAACGCGGTGAGGATCAAAGTCTTGTATTTCATATTGTTACCATTCTTTAAAATTACGCTGATCGATTATTCAACACTTTAGACAAAAATGTAGCAAGATCACAGGATTAGAATATATTCACCCAAAATCGTAGCGAAAAAGCATTTAAGCGCAAAAAAAACACTGAATGCTAAAACATCAAAAAATGCTATTATCCGCTAACCTGTTATCAGGCACCTGCTGTTTTAAGGATGAGGATAGTATATGGATCAGGCTGGAATTATTCGCGACCTGCTCACCTGGCTGGAAGGTCATCTCGACCAGCCTTTGTCACTGGATAATGTGGCGGCTAAAGCAGGCTATTCCAAGTGGCATCTGCAAAGGATGTTCAAGGATGTCACCGGTCATGCTATCGGGGCCTATATTCGCGCGCGTCGTTTATCGAAATCTGCTGTGGCACTGCGCCTGACCGCGCGGCCGATCCTGGATATTGCCCTGCAGTATCGTTTCGATTCGCAGCAGACCTTCACCCGCGCCTTTAAAAAACAGTTCTCGTTGACGCCAGCGCTTTATCGTCGCTCCCCTGACTGGAGCTCGTTTGGCATGCGTCCGCCGCTGCGCCTGGGCGAATTCGCCATGCCGAAGTATGACATCGTTACGCTGCCGGAAACCCATCTGATCGGTACAACCCAGAGCTACTCCTGCTCCCTGGAGCAGATCTCCGAGTTCCGTCATCAGATGCGCGTTCAGTTCTGGCGCGACTTCCTGAGCCACGCGCCGGCGATCCCGCCCATCCTGTATGGCCTCAACGAAACGCACCCAAGCCAGGAAAAAGACGACGAGCAGGAGGTGTTCTACACCACCGCGCTGACGCCAGAGATGGCCAATGGCTACATTCAGGGGTCTAAGCCTGTCGTACTGGAAGGCGGCGAATACGTGATGTTCGCCTATGAGGGTCTGGGAACGGGGGTCCAGGAGTTCATCCTGACCGTTTACGGAACCTGCATGCCGATGCTGAATCTGAATCGCCGTAAAGGTCAGGACATTGAGCGCTACTACCCGGCGCAGGATGCGAAACCGGAAGAAGGCCCCATCAATCTGCGGATGGAATTCTTAATTCCGATTCGTCGTTAACGCTGCAGTTCGTCAAGCGCAGGGGCATCGAGATGCGAAATGTCCCCTGCCATCTCCACCACCCAGCCCGACGCCAGCCACGCGCTTTCCTGATAATCAATCCGGGAAATGGAGCAGTTGCGCAGACGCAAACGGCGCTCCGCGTAAGCCGGTAACCCCAGAATAGTGCTCACCAGGCAGCCCAGCGCAATACCATGACTCACCAGCAGCGGACGGCTTCCCGCCGGAAGCTTCAGGCATTCCGCCAGCGCGGCGTGCATACGTACGCTGAGCTCCTGCATGGATTCGCCTTCAGGAATGCGGCCATCTTCGGTACCGTTCACCAGCGTGCGGCGCCACCCCTCTTCCGTTTCCGTCAGCGTATCGATATGGCGTTTTTCCAGCACGCCCATATCCAGCTCGCGCAGGCGCGGCTCTAGCATCACGTCACAGCCGCAGGCATCTGCGATGATGCGCGCCGTCTGCTGAGTGCGGCCTAAATCGCTGGTAATGACGTGGGTAATGCCCAGCGTTCTGGCGCGCTCCGCCACCTGCCACGCTTGCTGCACGCCCTTTTCAGTGAGAGGACTGTCTGACTGGCCTTGAATACGTCGCTCGGCGTTCCACTGCGTTTCACCGTGGCGAACAAGGTATACCTGTAACATGCTTTTTTTCCGTTATACTGCGATGAGTTTTTTTTTGAATCGAGCTTAATTATGCACCATGTTGTCTCTGCTACCACTAATCCTGCCAAAATTCAGGCAATTCTAAGGGCATTTGACGAGATCTTCGGCGCAGGATCCTGCCATATTGAGGCTATCGGCGTCGAGAGCGGCGTGCCTGAACAGCCTTTTGGCAGCGAGGAAACGCGCGCTGGCGCACGAAATCGCGTGGCAAACGCCAGGGCTGCGGCACCGGATGCTGACTTTTGGGTGGCGATTGAAGCCGGTATTGACGAAGGCGCAACCTTTAGCTGGGTGGTGATCGAAAGCCGCGATCGGCGCGGCGAAGCGCGTTCGGCCACCCTGCCCCTCCCGGAGATCATTCTGGATAAAGTGCGTGCGGGGGAAGCGCTCGGGCCGGTGATGTCGCAGTACACCGGCATCGATGAGATTGGCCGTAAAGAAGGGGCGATTGGCGTCTTTACCGCCGGCGCGCTGACGCGTTCAGGCGTTTATCACCAGGCGGTGATCCTGGCGCTAAGCCCGTTCCATAACGCGATCTATCGTTAAGCGTTTTTCAACAATACCGCTTCCAGCCACTGGCGCAATTCGACCGGCGCCGACTTCAGGCTGTTCGATCCGCGGGTGATCGTTGCGATGCCCGCACCGAGCTCATTTTTTAGCTCGCGCTGGCTCATCTCGCCGCGCAGTAGCTCTTCAATGATCCGCACGCGCGTGCCCAGCGCCTCGCGCTCGTCCGGCGTGAGCATCAGCTGCATCAGGGGTAAATGCAAATCCTGCTCGTAAGACTGGCGAAGCAGCTCCACAAAACGAAGCCACTCCTGATGACGTTGTTCGGCCATGGCCGAGGAATACGGGGAATGCTGGGTCATGTTATGCTGCCTCTTGTACTCATTAGCGAGTACAGCATAACACAACCCACGCCGATCAGTAACGTCTCTGCCACTCGGCGTCGCTCATCAGGCTATCTTTCTGCCCCATGAAGTAGCGATAGTAGGCGTCATAGGCCAGCACGTTCTTCACGTAGCCGCGCGTTTCCGAGAACGGAATGCTCTCAACAAACGCCACGGCGTCGATGCGTCCGGCGCTGTTGCCGAGCCAGGTACGCACGCGTCCAGGCCCCGCGTTATAGGCCGCCGACGAGAAAATGCGGTTATTGCCGAACTGCTGATAGACGTTCTGCAGGTAGCTCGTGCCGATGTTGATGTTGGTATCCGGATCCAGCAGCTGTGACGGGCTGCTGTACCCAGGGATGTTAAACATCTTCACCGTGTGCGTCGCCGTGCCCGGCATAATCTGCATCAGACCGCTGGCCCCCACCGGGGAACGGACCTTCGGGTTCCAGGCACTCTCCTGACGGGCAATCGCCATCGCGTAGCTTTGCGGGATATCTTTGCCGCTGGTGTAGCGATCGAAAAGATCCTTGTAAGCCAGCGGGAAACGCTCTTCGAGATGATCCCAGAGCTTGCCGGCGATCGTCGCCTGCACGCTGAGATCCCACCAGTGATTATCAAACGCATAGCGAGCAAGCTGGGCTTTTTCGTCGGTGCTGCGGCTGGTCACCAGGTTCGCCCACTCGCTGCGCGCGGTGTTATCCATATTCCAGTACATCAGCTCGCGAACGCGCGCCATTTCCGGCCCCTGCGTCAGCGCCGGGTTCGCGTTGGCAGGCGCTTTATCAATGCGGAAGGTGTACTCCTCGCCCAGGCGCTGCGCGGCCGCCATCGGGTAGAACCCGCGCTGCTGCATCAGCGAATGAAGGATCTCTTTGGCTTCATCATCACGACCGCGCTCCATCAGCAGATCGGCCTGCCAGTAGCGCCATTCGTCTTTCTCTTTGGCCTCCATTGGCAACCGCGCGAGCCAGGTATTGAGCCCACGACGATCGCCCGTACCCAGCGCCATGCGCACGCGGCGCTCCACCAGCGACGTGGAGTTCGAACGCATGATGGCATCGTCTCGCCAGCGCGCCTGTTCGTCGGTCACGTCGGTGCCCATCAGTCGCCACGCCACGATATCGCGCAGCTCCTGGGTTTGCTCCTCATTAAGCTGCTGCGCCTGCACCAGCTGCGGGATCATCAGCCGGGCGTTTTCCACGTCGTCACGCGCCACGCTGGCAAAGGCGACCGCCGCCATCTGGCGGGTAAAATCGGTCGCGCCCGTGCTGCGGGCAAAGGTCAGGACGCTGTTGGGATCGTTTGCCAGCGAGATAACCGCGGTGGAGATCGTCTGGTAATCGGACGGCATCTGCCCCGCCAGCGTGGTCACCAGACGCGTGTTGCCAGCCTTCATCGCCAGGCGGATACGCTCAAGATAGGCCAGCGGATCCTGCTTGCCGGAGGCGCGCCACGCGCCGAACAGAGAATCACAGGCGTTCGGCTGGCTTTTGCCGGTCAGCCAGAGCTCTTTCGCCCCGGCCCAGGCTTCTTCCTGCTGTCCGGTCGCCCATTTCGCATAGTAGTAGTTACACTGCGCTTCGGTGGTGTTCGGCTTTTCAGGGCTAAACGCCAGCAGGCCGCGCCAGTCTTCGCGACGCGCCAGCTCATTCACGAAACGAGACTGAAGATTTCGGGCAGGCGGCAGGGTCGGGTTCGTCTGGATGAAGTTATTTACGGTAACGGTAGGCTGGTTCATGAGATCGTCCGTAATCTGGCGATACTCCAGATACGGATACAGCGGATAATCCTTGAGCGTCGGCATCAGCGCCTGCACGGTATCCATCTGCCTGTTGTCCCACGCCTGTTTAATCTGAGCGTAGCGATTACGTTGTTCATCCAGTGAATCGGCATATACCGCCTGGCTTACCGCCATTACGCATACGCTGGCAGCCAGCAGACGCCAGACCACCCGTTTGGCTTTTTCCACACGCTCTTCCTCATTGTTTTTTCGTCAATTGCAGCGTCTTGCCACGTCAAAGTCACACCAACTTATGCTAACCAGGCATCCTGCAACGCGCCACGTTATGGACACTTTTTTACCTTTCTTGCGCGTTTTAACACTCCCGACGTTCCTGGCTGGGATTAGGGCGTGAAAAAGGCTACACTTCGAGGCTGAAATTCCTTCTCATTACGATAAAAGAGGCGAAGTCCAACGTGGCTCAATTCGTTTATACCATGCATCGTGTCGGCAAAGTTGTCCCGCCGAAACGTCATATTCTTAAAAATATCTCGCTGAGCTTCTTCCCGGGCGCAAAAATCGGTGTTCTGGGTCTCAACGGTGCCGGTAAGTCCACCCTGCTGCGCATCATGGCCGGGATTGATACAGACATCGAAGGTGAAGCCCGTCCGCAGCCCGGCATCAAGATCGGCTACCTGCCGCAGGAACCTCAGCTGAACCCGGAACACACCGTGCGTGAATCCGTTGAAGAAGCGGTTTCCGAAGTGGTTAACGCCCTGAAAGGTCTGGATGAAGTGTATGCCAAATACGCCGAGCCGGATGCGGACTTCGACAAGCTGGCCGCGCAGCAGGGCAAGTATGAAGAGATTATCCAGGCGCACGACGGTCATAACCTGAACGTGCAGCTGGAGCGCGCGGCAGATGCCCTGCGCCTGCCGGACTGGGATGCGAAAATCGCGAATCTCTCCGGTGGTGAGCGCCGCCGCGTGGCGCTGTGCCGCCTGCTGCTGGAAAAACCAGACATGCTGCTGCTGGACGAACCGACGAACCACCTGGATGCGGAATCCGTGGCGTGGCTGGAGCGCTTCCTGCACGACTTCGAAGGCACCGTTGTGGCGATTACCCACGACCGTTACTTCCTCGACAACGTCGCCGGCTGGATCCTGGAGCTGGACCGCGGCGAGGGTATTCCGTGGGAAGGCAACTACTCCTCCTGGCTGGAGCAGAAAGATCAGCGTCTGGCGCAGGAGGCTTCTCAGGAAGCGGCGCGTCGTAAGTCTATCGAGAAAGAGCTGGAGTGGGTGCGTCAGGGCGCGAAAGGCCGTCAGTCTAAGGGCAAAGCCCGTCTGGCGCGCTTTGAAGAGCTGAACAACACCGAATACCAGAAACGTAACGAGACCAACGAACTGTTTATTCCACCTGGAGCACGTCTGGGGGATAAAGTGGTTGAAGTCACCAACCTGCGTAAGTCTTACGGCGACCGCCTGCTGATCGACGATCTGACCTTCTCCGTACCGAAAGGCGCTATCGTCGGGATCATCGGTCCGAACGGCGCGGGTAAATCGACCCTGTTCCGCATGATGTCCGGTCAGGAGCAGCCCGACAGCGGCTCTATCACCCTGGGCGAGACCGTGAAGCTGGCGTCCGTTGACCAGTTCCGTGACGCGATGGACAACAGCAAAACCGTGTGGGAAGAGGTTTCCGGCGGTCTGGATATCATGCGTATCGGCAACACCGAAATGCCAAGCCGCGCCTACGTTGGCCGCTTCAACTTCAAGGGCACCGACCAGGGCAAACGCGTGGGCGAGCTGTCCGGCGGTGAGCGCGGTCGTCTGCACCTGGCGAAGCTGCTGCAGGTGGGCGGTAACGTGCTGCTGCTCGATGAACCAACAAACGACCTGGACATCGAAACCCTGCGCGCGCTGGAAAACGCCCTGCTGGAGTTCCCGGGCTGCGCGATGGTTATCTCGCACGACCGCTGGTTCCTGGACCGTATCGCGACCCACATTCTGGACTATCAGGATGAAGGTAAGGTGGAGTTCTTCGAAGGTAACTTCACCGAATACGAAGAGTACAAGAAACGCACGCTGGGCGCCGACGCGCTGGAGCCGAAGCGTATTAAGTACAAGCGTATTGCGAAATAAAAGCAAAACGGTAACTTCGGTTGTTCCCTCTCCCCGTGGGGGTACGGTGGGAGAGGGCCAGGGTGAGGGCATCAGGCCGCACAGTGTGTAGGCCGGGTAAGGCGAAGCCGCCACCCGGCTTTTTTATTTGCCCACGTAATACCGCTTCACCTCGTCAAACTGCATCGCAAACTCGATATAGCTCATCAGCGCGGGTGAGTTCAGCTTGCGGCTCGGGTAAGCCAGCCAGAGGTCGTTCCCTTCAACGTTCCACTCCGGCAGCACCTGCACCAGCGCGCCCTTTTCAACCTTATCTTCCAGCATAAAGGCGGGCAACAGCGTGATCCCCGCTCCGGCCATCGCGCACTCGCGGGCGTAGACCAGATTATCGGTCATATGCGCGTTATCCGGCAGATAGCGGTAATCCTCATTGTCGCTTTGCAGAAGCCACTCCGACCACGCCCGGTGCGTAATGCTGCGGTGCTCCACCAGCTGACGGGGGTGCGTGAGCGGCGCCCGACGCGCCAGATAGCCCGGCGAGGCCAGCATGTAGCGCGGGCAATGCCCGATCATCCGGCCTATCAGGGAGGAGTCCTGCGGCTTGCCGGTACGCAGCGCCACGTCAAAGCCGGACTCGACCAAATCCACAACGTCATCGGAGATCGACACATCCAGCGACACGTCGGGATAGCGAAGCTGGAACGCGGCATTCATATGCGCCAGCAGCGTCGCCCCAATCCCCGCCGGACAGGTGATGCGCAGCCGTCCGCTCGGGTTTTCGCGCAGACGCTGAATGGCATACTCCGCCCGCTCGCTGGCCGCCAGCATTTCGCGACAGTGCACCAGATAGTGCTCGCCTGCAAACGTCAGGCTGATTCTGCGGGTCGTGCGGTTGAGCAGGCGTATCCCCACCTGCAGCTCCAGCTGGCTGATGCGCTGGCTTACGCTGGATTTCGGCAGTTCGGCCTTCTGAGCGGCAGCGGTAAAGCTGCCCATCTCTGCCACCAGCGCGAACAGCGCCATATCCTGCAGCTGTTTAAACATGATTGTTCACCCTGTACGAACGCTGAGTTCTTGATTGTCCATCTTATCACGCAGCTGGCCACTTAATAGACTAGCCTCAATAAAACGCATGCCATTGAGGAGCACACCATGTCAGTTAAAGCCATTGCCGTTAATCCTGCGAATCCCAGCACCTTCATTGAAATCACCCCGCCAATGCCGCAGCCCGGCGAGCGCGATCTGCTGGTAGAGGTGAAGGCCGTCTCCGTTAACCCGGTCGATACCAAGGTCCACGCGGGCATTGCTAAAAGCGGTCTGAGCGAGCCGCGCGTGCTCGGGTGGGATGCCAGCGGGATTGTGAAAGCCGTTGGGGCTGGCGTCACCGGATTCAAACCAGGGGATGAAGTGTGGTACGCGGGCGACATCACCCGTCCGGGCAGCAACACCACCCACCAGCTGATCGACGCGCGCATTGTCGGGCACAAGCCTGCCAGCCTCGGCTGGGCGGCGGCGGCGGCGCTGCCGTTGACCGCGCTCACCGCGTGGGAAGGTCTGTTTGAACGGCTGAACATCCAGGATGCCGGGGCGGAGAAGACGCTGCTGATTATCGGCGGCGCGGGCGGCGTGGGTTCGCTGGCGATCCCCTTTGCGAAGCACAACAGCAAGGTGAAGATCGTCGCGACGGCGTCCCGCGAAGATTCCGCGCAGTGGTGCCGCGATCGCGGGGCTGATGTGGTGGTAAATTACCGCGATCTGAAAGGCGAGCTGGCGAAACACGGGCTGACCTTTGTGGATTACATTTTCATCCTCAACGATACCGACGGCCACTGGGATGCGGTCAGCGAGCTGATTGCGCCGCAGGGGCATATCTGCTCCATCGTTGAGAATGAACGTCCGCTGAACCAGGACAAGCTGAAGTCTAAATCCGCCGCCCTGCACTGGGAATTTATGTACACCCGGAGCATGTACCAGACCGCCGACATGGCGCGTCAGGGCGAGATCCTCAATGAGGTGGCGAAGCTGGTGGATAACGGCGTGGTGGAAAGTTCGCTGAGTGAAACCCTGCACGGACTGAGCGTAGAAAGCATTACCGAGGCGCACCGTAAGGTGCTGGACGGGCATATGCGGGGGAAAGTGGTGGTTGCGTTCTGAGTGGCTTGTTCCCCTCACCCTAACCCTCTCCCCATAGGGGAGAGGGGATCGCACGGAGCCGTCTTTAACCCTGCTCCCCCATCATCTCCTTCACCAGCTCGACGCAGCGCAGGAAACGGGAGTCGTAGTCCGACTCTTCCACGTGCACAAACTCCACGTTGTTCTCATTGAGCATATCCACCAGCATGGTCTGGAATTCCCGCCTGTCCACGGAGCTGCCGAGGCTACGCATGCCGTCGGCCACCCACGGGGTGTTATTCTCCAGCAGGATCACCAGGTCAAAGCGGTATTCGTCAATCAGCGCCTGTACGAACGGGTGCTCGCGCCCCTCGTATTTTTTACAGAACGCCTGCGTGGTGACGAAATCGGTATCGATAAACGCCACTTTGTTGGCGTACTTCACGGCGAAATCAATGTACTGGGCGTGACCGAGGGCGATTTTGTCGTAGTCGGAATACTGCAGCGCCATCTCGTCGCCGCCGAGGTGCGAGAAGACGTAATCGCGGCCATACTCCCACGCGCTGGTGGTATTGAAGATATTCGCCAGCTTGTTGACCAGCGTGGATTTACCGCTCGACTCGCCGCCCAGGATCGCGACGGTGCGCACGAAGAACGGCTTTACCTCGGTCGGGATGTAATCCCAGTAGCGGAACGGGTTTTCACGGATCTGCGCTCCGCTGATGTTCATGAAGGTACGTTTCGGATCGATCAGCACCGTCTCAATGCCCAGATGCTCGCGGAACTGCGGCGCGTCGGACTCTTCAGAGGTGTAGATCCAGTTGGGCGCTATGCCCTTCTCTTCCATAAACGCTTTGATGCCGTTGCTCCACACGTCCCAGCCGTGCGGATACGGCTCCATGCCCTCTTCGTTAAAGGCATGAATGCGAATATTTTTCTGGTATTTAAAGGTCTGAAGCAGCCAGCGCAGGCGGTCCGGCACGGTCGGCTGCTGCGACATGGCGCTGTCTTCAAACAGCTGACGATCGCGGGTTTCGTCGTAGCCCATGATGATGTGCAGCTCGTCAACCTGGCTACAGGCGCGCTGAATCAGGTAGATGTGTCCGGTATGCAGCGGGTAAAACTTGCCGAACACCACGCCGATGTTCTTTTGCATACGCGGGAACTCCAGCCCCAGAAAGCGGTGCAGCGCTTCAAGCTTTTGCGCGCTGGGGCTTTTGATTTTGGCGTTCAGCAGCTGGCTCAGGTAGCCTTTGGTCATACCGCTGGCGTCCGCCACCTGCTGCAGCGTGCAGCCCTTCTGGCGGATTGCGGTCTTGATGTAGTCAAATGATGACATAAATTACGGTGCCTCCTGCAAAATCGAATACGTAATTATAAGTCGTCAAAGACATTTAACGCATCAGCGAGTTTCTTCACGCCGAAAACCTGCATCCCTTCCGGGATTTTTTTCGGCACGTTGGCCGCGGGCACGATCGCCCGACGGAAGCCGTGTTTTGCCGCCTCGGAGATACGCTCCTGCCCGCTCGGCACCGGACGGATCTCCCCGGCCAGCCCCACTTCGCCGAAGACGACCAGATCCTGCGGCAGCGGCCTGTCGCGCAGGCTGGAGACCATCGCCAGCAGCAGCGCCAGGTCTGCGCTGGTCTCGGTGACCTTGACGCCGCCGACCACGTTCACGAAGACGTCCTGATCCGCCATCTGCAGCCCGCCGTGGCGGTGCAGCACCGCCAGCAGGATTGCCAGCCGGTTCTGTTCCAGACCGACCGCCACGCGCCGCGGGTTGCCCATCATCGACACGTCCACCAGCGCCTGAATTTCGACAAGCAGGGGGCGCGTCCCTTCCCACAGCACCATCACCGAACTGCCGGAGGTGATCTCATCGCCACGGCTCAGGAAGATGGCCGACGGATTGCTGACTTCGCGTAGCCCCTGCTCGGTCATGGCGAAAACGCCCAGCTCATTCACCGCACCAAAACGGTTTTTATGGCTGCGCAGGGTGCGGAAGCGCGAGTCCGCGTCGCCGTCGAGCATCACGGAGCAGTCGATACAGTGTTCCAGCACCTTCGGCCCCGCCAGCGAGCCGTCTTTGGTGACGTGGCCGACCATCACAATCGCCACGCCGCGCGTTTTGGCAAAGCGCGTCAGGTAGGCCGCGGTTTCACGCACCTGCGCAACGCTGCCCGGCGAGGACTGGATGTCCGCCATGTGCATCACCTGGATGGAGTCGATCACCATCAGCTTCGGCTGCTCTTCTTCGGCAATCATGCAGATCTGCTCGATGCTGGTTTCGGAGAGCATGTTCAGGTTGCCGGTCGGCAGGCCCAGGCGGTGCGCGCGCATCGCCACCTGCTGGAGTGATTCTTCGCCCGTGACGTACAGGGTTTTCATCTGTTCAGCGAGCCTGCAGAGCGTTTGCAGCAGCAGGGTCGATTTACCCGCCCCCGGGTTACCGCCGATCAGGATCGCGCTGCCCGGCACCACGCCGCCGCCGAGCACGCGGTCAAACTCTTTGAACCCGGTGGAGAAGCGCGGCAGCTCTTCAAGGCTGATGTCTGAAAGCTTTTGCACCTTCGCCACGCCCGCGTTACCGGCATAGCCGCTCAGGCGTTCATTACGGGCCACGCTCGGCGAAGCCGCCACGCCACGCACTTCGGTGATGGTGTTCCAGGCATGACAGGCGCTGCATTGCCCCTGCCAGCGCGGATAGTCCGCACCACATTCATTACAGACAAATGCGCGTTTTGGAGCTTTCGCCACGGTTTACCTCGTTATTTCTGTGCGGCCTGCGTGCCGGGTGCCGCTTACGCTTACCCGGGCGACAAGGCAGACCGTTATTTCTGATTAAGGCTGCCGGAGAGAATGCAGAACACCCCCATCAGGTCAGCGTGACGGATAGTCACTTCCGTCTTTTCATTCACTTTTGGCTTAGCGTGGTAGGCAATGCCCAGCCCGGCTACTTTGATCATCGGCAGATCGTTCGCGCCGTCCCCGATGGCGACGGTCTGCACGACCGGGATTTCATATTTTTCTGCCAGACGGGTCAGCGTATTGGCTTTGTACTGGGCATCAACGATGTCGCCAATCACCTGTCCGGTCAGCTTGCCGTCCATGATCTCCAGCTCGTTGGCGACCACGGTAGTCAGATGCAGTTTCTCGCGCAGATAATCCGCGAAGAAGGTGAAGCCGCCGGAGGCGATCGCCACCTTCCAGCCGAGGGACTGCAGCTTTAGCACCAGCTGCGTCAGCCCTGGCATCAGCGGCAGCACGTCGCGCACCTGGCGCAGAATGTTGGCATCGGCCCCTTTCAGGGTCGCTACGCGCTGTCTCAGGCTGGCGGTGAAGTCCAGCTCGCCGCGCATCGCACGCTCGGTGACTTCCGCCACCAGCTCGCCGCTGCCCGCCAGTTTCGCAATCTCGTCAATACACTCGATCTGAATGGCGGTTGAGTCCATGTCCATCACCAGCAGGCCCGGCGTTTTCAGGTGCGGAATTTTCCCCAGCGGCGCAACGTCCAGCCCGGCGTCATGCGCCAGGCGCGTGGCGCGCTGCGTCAGGGAGCCCGCCAGGCGGATAACCTGATAGTCTTCCACGCACCAGGCGGCGACGATGACCATCGCCGCGCCCAGCTTGCTTTGATACTGGGTCAGGCGTTGCTTATCCAGGCCGCGTCCGTAGAGGAGCCAGCCGCTACGACCGGCGTGGTAATCCAGAGGCATCACCTCATCGCCACTTAACGAGAGCGGCAATCCTGGCCATAAAGAGACATCCGTTGGCAGGTCACACCAGGTAATGTTCGGCATTAAAGCTCCTGTAATTTCGTTCGCGCCGGAAGGTTGCAGAGGGAAAATAACGCATGAGGCTACCCTGTAACCATCACTTCTGGCAACATTAAGCCGTAAATTTTCAGCAGGTGGAATATGGCTCGCGCAAAACTGAAATTCCGGCTCCATCGCGCCGTGATTGTCCTTTCCTGTCTCGCACTATTAGTGGTGCTGATGCAAGGGGCATCGTGGTTTAGCCAGAATCACCAACGGCAACGCAACCCGCAGTTTGAAGAGCTGGCCCGCACGCTGGCACGCCAGGTGACGCTCAACGTCGCGCCGTCCATGCGTACCGAAACGCCGGACGATAAGCGTATAGGCCAGGTTTTACGCCTGCTTACGGAGAACAGCCGCATACTTGATGCCGGCGTCTATGATGAGCAAGGTAACCTGATTGCCCGCGCGGGGGAGCACGTCGACGTGCGCGACAGGCTGGCGCTGGACGGCAAAAAAGCCGGCGGCTATTTTAACCAGCAGATCGTCGAACCTATTCAGGGTAAAAATGGCCCGCTGGGCTATCTGCGCCTCACCCTCGATACCCACACCCTGCCAACCGAGGCCAAACAGGTTGATAATACCACCAACATTCTGCGCCTGATGCTGCTGCTTTCGCTCGCCATCGGCGTGGTGCTGGCGCGCACCCTGCTTCGCGGCAAGCGCTCGCGCTGGCAGCAATCCCCGTTCCTGCTGACCGCCAGCCGGTCGGTCCCGGAAGACGAAGAAAGCGAGAAGAAAGAATAGTGATAAAGTAGGCGAACGATTCGGAAAAGGAACTTTGCCATGACGACGTTACGCCTGCTTATCTCTGACTCTTACGATCCCTGGTTTAATCTCGCGGTAGAAGAGTGCATTTTCCGCCAGATGCCCGCCACCCAGCGCGTCCTCTTTCTCTGGCGTAACGCCGATACGGTGGTGATTGGCCGCGCGCAAAACCCGTGGAAAGAGTGCAATACGCGGCGCATGGAGGAGGACAACGTCCGCCTCGCGCGCCGGAGCAGCGGCGGCGGCGCGGTATTTCACGATCTGGGCAATACCTGCTTTACCTTTATGGCAGGCAAACCGGAATACGACAAAACCATCTCCACCTCAATTGTGCTCAACGCGCTGAATTCGCTCGGCGTGACGGCAGAAGCGTCCGGACGTAACGATCTGGTGGTGAAAACCCCCGAGGGCGACCGGAAGGTCTCCGGCTCCGCCTATCGCGAAACGATGGATCGCGGATTCCATCACGGTACCCTGCTGCTGAACGCCGATCTGAGCCGTCTGGCGAACTACCTGAATCCCGATAAGAAAAAGCTCCAGGCTAAGGGCATTACCTCCGTACGCGGACGCGTGGCAAATCTGGTGGAGCTGCTGCCGGGGATTACTCACGAGCAGATCTGCGATGCCATCCGTGATGCTTTCTTTGCACATTACGGCGAGCGCGTGGAAGCAGAAGTCATCTCCCCTGACCAAACCCCGGACCTGCCCAACTTTGCGGAAACCTTCGCCCGCCAGAGCAGCTGGGAGTGGAACTTCGGTCAGGCTCCGGCGTTTTCTCATCTGCTGGACGAGCGTTTTACCTGGGGCGGCGTGGAGCTGCACTTTGACGTGGAGAAAGGGCATATCACCCGCACGCAAATTTTTACGGATAGTCTCAACCCGGCACCGCTGGAAGCGTTGGCGTCACGCCTGCAGGGCTGCGTCTATCGCTCCGATATTTTGCAACAGGCGTGTGAGACGTTGCTGGACCGTTTCCCTGAACAAGCGCGGGAATTGCGTGAATTATCGGCGTGGATCGCCCGATCGACAAAATAATCATCGCCCCAGATTAATAAGGGGAAATAGTTTATTCGGCTCTCAGTCTGCTGAAATGTGTAAATACACCAATGAATGTATTTACACATTTTAATAAAACTCAATTCAGAGATTAGAAATACTCATTACAGTAATAACGATAACCATTAATAGAATCCCTGCACTTGCATTTCAGCAAGTTAATGACTTCACAATATTTTATTCATTTCATTTATTAATGGTTAAGGAATAACAATGAAAAAGCTTCTTCTCGCAACGCTGATTGCGATGACCTCTTCGGCTGCCTTCGCAGACGGCAGCATCGTAATGAAAGTTCAGGGCAAGATGAACCATGCATCCTGCACGCCGGAATTAAGCAACGGCGGATCGATTGATTTTGGCACTATCGCGCTGGATCAGCTTTCGCCAACCCAGACCAACCAGATGGGCCATAAGGAAATGTCCCTGACCATCAACTGCCCGTCAGCGACCAAAGTGGCCTGGAGTATTGCCGATAACAAAGAAGATTCCAATGCGGCGAACAACCTGAGCTCCAGCGAGTTTTACATTCGCGACGCGACTGATACCGGTGGGGATGTTTACGGTGCAGGTACCACCTACGGCGTAGGCACCACCGCGGCTGGCGATAAAATTGGCGCCTATGCGATCAGCACCCGCGTCAATGAAATCACCGCTAACGGCATTCCTGCTCAGGCTATTTTTGCGCCAAACTTCGTCAACAGCAAAGGCGAATATCTGTGGCGTAACCTGGGCACCGGCGTGATTGCCAACGGTAACGCCGAGATCATGACCGCGACCAGACCGGGTTATACCGCACCGCTGGCCATCACCAACGTTGTTTTCCCGTTCAAAGTTTCTCTGGCAATTGTTAACACCAACCGTCTGTCCACCACAGACGAAGCACAGCTGAGCGGCGAAACCACCATCACTCTGGTTTATCTGTAATAGATATAAATGTATTACTCAACGGCGGATTTATCCGCCGTTTTTCCCTGAAACATACGTTCAGAAATGTGTAATCGACATTATTAAATCTCAATATTGTCGTAAGAAAAACTAACTACTTAATGCGTTGATTCGTTAATAGAATCGGCCCCGAGTCCTACGCCAAAAATTATCTATTGGCAAGATTCATTTAAACCGAAAATATCTGAATTATCTCTTTCTATGGTTAAGGAATAACAATGAAAAAGTGCCTTCTCGCCTCCGTTCTGATGATGGCGGCGACCGCAGTTTATGCAGAACCGACGGCAATGTTAAAAGTCCACGGTACGCTGACCAGCGCGGGCTGCGTTCCTGAAATTAGCAATGGCGGCGTGGCCGATTTTGGCGAAGTGGGTCTGGACTCACTCTCCTCCGCCGTGGCCTATCAGGCCGGGCATAAAGATGTCACTCTGACCATCAAATGCCAGTCCGCAACGCGTGTTGGCTGGACAATTACCGATGACCGCAGAGACTCCAACGCGGGTGCGCATAAATCATCAAGCGAGTTTCACGTGGATAACGGAACCGCAAGCGGCTCGGCGGCATACGGCGATTACCAGCTCAACGGTGTAGGTAAAACCAGCGCTGGCGAAAACATCGGCGCCTACTCGGTTGCAACTTATATGAACGCGGTCACCGCGGATGGCGCAACCGTTCAGCCTATCGCTGCAACCATGTATACCGGGGGCACCATCAGCAGCAGAAGTTGGATCAACCTCTGGGCTACCGGCATCCTCACTAACGACGGTACAGACGTGCTGACCGTTGCCAAAACCGGCGAACGCGCTCCACTGGCCTTCACGACTGCGGCCTTCCCTCTGAAAATCGCGCTGGCAATTGCGCCAAGCAAAAACCTGACCCTGACTGACAGAACCGACCTGGACGGTCAGTCCACAATCACGCTGGTTTATCTGTAACCCGCATTCGCGACGCCAAACTCCCCATGCAGGTGGGGAGTTTTTAACCCACTGTTAAATATAAATATTCATGGAAAGAATTGTGAAAGCTTCTGCTTTGGTCTCCGCTCTTTTTCTTACCCTTCCAGCGACAGTCCATGCCGCAGGGATGGTGCCAGAAACCACGCTGCTGATGATTGATGAAGCCAACCGCGGCGGTGTCATGAGCGTGAAAAACACCGACTCCATTCCCACCCTGCTTTATACCTCCATTAACGACATCGAAGGGGAAAACGGGGTCAAGCTTAACGTCACTCAACCGGTGGTACGCCTTGAGCCGGGGCAGGAGCAGCAGGTACGTTTTATTCTTGAAACAAAAGAACCGCTGACCGTGGAGCATTACAAACGCGTAATCTTTGAGGGTATTCCGCCTAAAACCAAAGATAAGAACGTCAAAGTCGGTATCAACCTGCGTCAGGATTTACCGGTATTGATCCACCCTAAAAATCTGCCTGTTGTCACGGATGCATGGAAATTACTGACCTGGTCAGTACAGGGGAAAGAGGTCCAGGTCCGCAATACCTCGGCTTATGTCGTCCGTTTTTCCACGTCGGTGACGCTGCTGCCTTCTCGCACCGAAGGTCTGGTTAATAAAACCTTTATCCTTCCGGGTGAAACCATGAAGGTGCAGACACGTTCACCGATCGGTAGCACCGACAATGCCGTTGAGTTCAGTCCTGCCAGCCGCTACGGGATTGAAGTAGACAAATACACCGCCGCGCTTACTCGCTGATATCACAGGAATACTTTCGGTGATAGAGCTCTCTTTGCGTAACTGGATACGTCGAACGGCAGTGATGGTCGCCTGTCTGCCTTCGTCGGCGCTGCATGCATCCGATCTGGATTTCGATACCGATATCCTGGCCTCGCGGGGTATCAGTACGAACCTCGCCCATTACTTCTCAGATGCACAACGCTATCTGCCCGGCCAGCATGCCGTGCAGGTCAAAATTAACGGCGTTGAAAAGGGAAGCCTGGCCATTCGGGTCGGAGAGGAGGGCCAGCTTTGCATTGATGATGACTTCATCCGCGCGGCGGGTCTTCTACCGCTAAATATCAGCGAAAAAGAGCAATGTCATAACCTGCTAAAAGATTACCCGTCGGCGACGGTAACCCTTTTACCGAACACCGAATCGCTGGAGATTTTCGTTCCCGCAGAGGCGATGGACAACGGATTTTATGCCGCGAAATATTACGCCCACGGCGGTGCTGCAGGCTTAATCAACTATAGCGCCTTCAGCAATTACAACGAGTACGGCGCGGGCGGGAGCAGTCGTTATACCCAGGGAAATTTAGGGGCAGGCATTAACCTTGCGAACTGGACGCTGCGCAGCAATTACATTTTGACGGATGACAATGGGACTCGCAGTACGGAGAACCTTTACACCTACGCTGAACATGTTTTCGAAGAGCAAAAAATGCGGGCGCAGGTTGGGCAGATCAACGTCAACTCGGCCTTGTTTAGCGGCGCGCAAATTACCGGTCTTCAGCTGATGCCTGAAATCGGCCTTCAGCCCAATATTCAGGCCACTGAGGTGTCGGGGATTGCCCGCACCAATCAGGCTCGCGTTGAGGTTCGCCAGTCGGGACAGATGATCTACTCCTCCCTGGTCAACGCGGGCCCTTTCACCCTGACGGACGTGCCCGTCGTGCGCGGAAATGTCGATCTTGATATCAGCGTGGTCGAAACCGACGGTTCAACTACGCGTTTCACCGTCCCCTCTTCCGCCCTCATCGTACAGGGGAGCAACCGTGCAGAAGGGTTAAACCTCGCTCTCGGACAGGTTCGCGACAGCGGGGATGTATCAAGCTCTCCGTGGGTATTTACGCTCTCTGACGGAACCCTGCTTAACACGCACACCTCTGCCGTAGCCGCCGGCGTTCTGGCAGAAAAATATCAGGCTACCGGTGCCAAACTCGACGTTTCCATCAACGAAAACTGGACGATCTCGCCGAGCTTTTTACTGAGCCAGTCCCGCTTTTACGATCCACTGAAGGGCAGCAAGGCTGAACTCAGCAGCAATATCTTGCTGCCCGCCCAGCTTACGCTGGGGGCAAGCGCGTCCCAGTTTAGCGGCGGCTTCCGCGAGCTCACGGAAGCCATGGATAAAGAAGCGCAAACCTATGAAAATAACTGGAACGCCAGCCTCACCTGGAACAATGAGTACATTGGCGCGATCTCGATGCAATACAGCGTGAATTCCGGTGATGAAAGCAGCGGTGATTCACGCTATCTGATGGCCTCATGGAGTAAAAGCCTCGGGCGTACCTCGCTGTCCGCTAACTGGCAGCATGCCATGAGCAATAGCGATACCCAAAACCAGAGCAGCACCAGCCGCAATGACGATCTCTTTTATGTCAGCCTGATCGTTCCTTTTGGCGAGGATCGCGTCAGTACCTACATGCGCGCTCAGGGACAAAAGCAAAACTATGGCATTCAGGACAGCGGCTCTGTTGGGCAAAACCTTAGCTACAACGTCTCTGCCGATCGCGATAATCAGGACAAGAGTAACGCCTTCAATGGCAATATCACCACCAATCTGCACTACACGCAGCTCGGTTTATCGGCCGGACTGAATGACGGTAACCAGCATAACTACAGCGCATCCTTAAACGGGGGGGTGGCGCTGCATCGTCACGGCATCACGTTTTCGCCCTACCCGGTAAAAGAGACCTTCGGCATTGCCAGGTTAAGCGAACCGGAAAGCGGTATTGAAATCACGACCCCCGATGGAACCGTCTGGACAGATCGCTGGGGCCAGGCCGTGGTCTCCGGACTGCGGGAGTGGCAAAAATCGCAAATTGTGATCAATGCCAGCTCGCTTCCTCAAGGGATGGATTTATCGAACGGTATTCAAACCGTGTCCGCCGCATACGGCTCTTTTGCACTGATCGATTTCAACGTGCTGAATACGCGTCGCGTCATGCTGGACGTCAAACGCGCCAACGGGTCCTGGCTGGAAAAAGGACTGAGCGTGGTGGATCGGGACGGTAATTATATTGTCAGCGTGATGGATAACGGCAGCGTATTTATTCCCGATGCGTCAAATTCGCCTGCGCTTTATGTGGTGGATGACAATTTAACCCGACTCTGTCAGATCGCTTACACCCTGAAAGAGGAAAAAGACAAAGACGCGTATTACGAAAAAGCAGAAGGAGTTTGCCAGTGAAAATAGTTAATTCAGTGCTTATCGGTGTGGCATTACTTTTCTCCTCATATGTCGTGGCCGAAGAGTGTCAGATTGCGCTGTCGCAGCCGAACGTCTCGTTTGGCCGATTCAAACAGGATGACATTGTCGCCTCGCGCAAAAACTGGAATCGCATGCCAGCCAAAGAGGTCGCGGTCACCGTTTTTTGCCCGCAGCCAAAGGTGATGGCGCTTTTTCTGCAATCCGCGTCTGGCAGCAACGGGGGCATTCTGTTTGGTCAGAAGAGCCGACTGGTGCTGGCTGCGAGTAACGTTACGGTAGATGGTCACCCCTACAACCTGGCGAGAACGACCGACCGGGTCGCGTTCAGCGCGTCGGAAACCCCAAAGGAAAAAGCTGTTCTCAGGAATAACGAGGGGATCCTTGCGTATCAAAATGGCCTGCCGGTGCGCGGTAAACAAATGAGCGTGACGATAAAAATTATGCCTGTCATTAATGACGATCAGCTGCGCGGTATTTCCGATAATACCGATCTGGAAAGCGCGCTCGCCTGGGAGCTATTAACGACAGAGTAAAGCATTCACAGCCGGATATATTATTCGGGTGAATAGAGAGAAAAATAAACGTAAAACGCGTGGATTCGTCCATTTATTTTAACGATCATTATATCTATGTTAAGGAATAACCATGAAAAAGAGTCTCCTTGCCGCTGCGCTGGCGCTGGCAACGACCTGTGCTCATGCGGGAGATACGGCAGTGCTGAAAGTGAAAGCCTCACTGACCAGCAACTCCTGTACGCCGGAACTCAGCAACAACGGCGTGATTGACTTCGGTACCGTTCAGGTTGGCGATCTCTCGCAAACCCAGACCACGCAGCTGGGCGAAAAGAGTCTTACGCTGACCATCACCTGCCCAACCCCAACCAAGGTGGGCTGGAGTATTGCCGATAACCGCGCGGACTCCAATGCCAGCACCGGCACCAACTCAAACCTGAAGGTCATGAACGCCACCTCAAACGGCGGCGAACTGCGCGGCAGCATGACCACCTTTGGCCTGGGCAAAACGCACGATGGCAAGAATATTGGGGCCTATTCCATCTATACCAGCACGGGTGAAGTGACGGCGAACGGCGCAACGGTTGAACCAATTCGTACGGCGGTTACGGCAGGCGCGGGCATGAGCCGCTGGCAGAAAGCCAATGGCGGCACTATCGCCAATAAAGACCTGGGCCTGATGAGCGTCTCCTCTGCGGGCAAGACCGATCCTATAGCAGTGACCAGCGTCTCTTTCCCGCTGAACATCTCGCTGGCAGTGGAAAACCTGAAGAAACTGTCTCTGAAGGAAGATACCGAGTTTGACGGTCAGGCCACCATCAGCGTGGTGTACCTGTAAGTCACAGAAACCGGGCGGCGAATGCCGCCCGGCAGCACAGCATTACGCTTTATCGCCCAGCAGAACGGATTCCAGCGCGATTTTGATCATGTCGTTGAACGTGGTCTGACGTTCAGCCGCGGTGGTCTGCTCGTGGGTACGGATGTGGTCAGAGACGGTGCAGATGGTCAGCGCCTTCGCACCAAACTCAGCCGCCACGCCGTAGATACCCGCCGCTTCCATTTCCACGCCCAGGATGCCGTATTTTTCCATCACGTCGAACATCTCGCCGCCGTCCGGTGCATAGAATAGGTCAGCAGAGAAGATGTTGCCCACGCGCGCTTCAACGCCCAGCGCTTTTGCTGCGTCAACCGCGTCACGCACCATGCCGAAGTCAGCAATCGCCGCGAAGTCATGGTCTTTAAAACGCATGCGGTTAACTTTGGAGTCGGTGCAGGCACCCATACCGATAACGATGTCGCGCAGCTTAACGTCCATACGCACCGCGCCGCAGGAGCCCACGCGGATGATTTTCTTCACGCCGAAATCGGTGATCAGCTCTTTGGTGTAGATAGAGCAGGATGGGATACCCATACCGTGGCCCATCACGGAGATTTTGCGGCCTTTATAGGTACCGGTGAAGCCCAGCATGCCGCGCACGTTGTTCACTTCACGCACGTCTTCGAGGAAGGTTTCTGCAATGTGCTTCGCGCGCAGCGGGTCGCCCGGCATCAATACGACGTCAGCGAAATCACCCATTTCTGCATTAATGTGAGGAGTTGCCATCTTCAGTTCCTTTTCATTTGAATTTTTTTGCCCGGTGGCGCTTCGCTTACCGGGCCTACATTCTGTGCTCCCTCTCCCTGTGGGAGAGGGCCGGGGTGAGGGCGTCAGACCGCACCCAACATGATTTAGAACATGGCCTTGCCATATTCCATGTCTGACGTACCAAAGTATTTCGCGATAGTCTGCCCGATGTCCGCGAAGGTTTCACGGTGTCCCAGTGAACCTGGTTTGACTTTCGGGCCGTACACCAGCACCGGAATGTGCTCACGGGTGTGGTCGGTACCGGTCCAGGTTGGGTCACAGCCGTGGTCCGCGGTCAGGATCAGAATATCATCTTCACCCACCAGCTCCATCAGCTCCGGCAGACGGCGGTCGAACAGCTCCAGACCCGCAGCATAGCCCGCCACGTCGCGACGGTGGCCCCAGGAGGAGTCGAAGTCCACGAAGTTGGTGAAGACGATAGTCTTGTCGCCCGCTTCTTTCATCTCTTTGATGGTGGCATCGAACAGCGCATCCAGACCGGTGGCTTTCACTTTTTTGGTGATGCCGCAGTTGGCGTAGATGTCCGCGATTTTACCCACGGACACCACGTGACCGTCTTTCTCGTCGACCAGCTTCTGCAGCACGGTCGGTGCCGGTGGCTCAACGGCCAGGTCGTGACGGTTACCGGTACGCTGGAAGTTACCCGCTTTGTCGCCGATAAACGGACGCGCGATCACGCGGCCAATGTTATAGCCGCCTTCGGTCAGCTCTTCACGGGCGATTTCGCACAGCTCGTAGAGTTTATCCAGGCCAAACGTCTCTTCGTGGCAGGCAATCTGGAACACGGAGTCGGCGGAGGTGTAGAAAATCGGCTTGCCGGTTTTCATATGCTCTTCGCCGAGCTGGTCCAGAATCACGGTACCGGAAGAGTGGCAGTTACCGAGGTAGCCCGGCAGGTTGGCACGCTTGACCAGCTTATCGAGCAGCTCCTGCGGGAAGCTGTTTTCATGATCGGAGAAATAACCCCAGTCGAACAGGACCGGTACGCCGGCGATTTCCCAGTGTCCGGACGGGGTGTCTTTACCGGAAGAAAGCTCGTGAGCCCAGCCGTAGGCGCCCACCACTTCCGCGTTGCCGTCCATACCGGCTGCGATTTTACCGGTAGAACCTTCATGCGCTTTCACCAGCCCGAGGCGGGTCAGGTTAGGTAGAGTCAGAGGGCCTTTACGACCGTTGTCCGCTTCGCCTTTCGCACAGGCTTCCGCGATGTGACCCATGGTATCGGAACCCACGTCACCAAAACGTTCTGCATCTTCGGTTGCGCCGATGCCGAATGAGTCCAGCACCATAATAAATGCACGTTTCATAATTGTTCTCCGTACGTAGTGCTTCAAAAATTATCGATCAGATCAGTATACCGCTATTCGGTGATACGGCGATAGACAGTCGGTGTGGTTTCCGGTGCTTTATCGTCAAGCGTGATGGCCGCTTTCACCGCTTTTGCCGCTTCCTGCCAGCTGGCTTCGTCTTTCGCGTGGATCACTGCCAGCGGACGTTGACCGTCAACGCTGTCGCCCAGACGGGCCATATCGGTAAAGCCGACGCTGTAATCAATGGTGTCTGACGCCTGACGACGGCCGCCGCCCATCGAAACCACCGCCATACCCAGCGCACGGGTGTCCATCGCCGAGACAAACCCTTCTCTATCGGCATACACCGCTTTGCTGAGCGTCGCGGTGGGCAGGTATTTCGCGTAGTTTTCGACGAAGTCGGTCGGGCCTTTTTGCGCCGCGACCATACGGCCAAAGATCTCCGCCGCTTTACCGTTGTCCAGCACCGCCTGCAGCTTCGCGCGCGCGTCGGCGTCGTCTTTGGCCAGCTTGCCGGAGATTAACATCTCAACGCACAGCGCCATGGTCACGTCAAACAGACGCGGGTTACGGTATTCGCCGGTGAGGAACTGCACCGCTTCACGCACTTCGACCGCGTTACCGGCGCTGGAGGCCAGCACCTGGTTCATATCGGTGAGCAGCGCGGTGGTGCGCACGCCCGCGCCGTTGGAGACGCCAACGATCGCTTCGGCCAGTGCCTCAGAGAGTTCATAGGTTGGCATAAACGCGCCGCTGCCCACCTTCACGTCCATCACCAGCGCGTCCAGCCCTTCTGCCAGCTTCTTCGCCAGGATAGAAGCGGTGATCAGCGGGATAGAGTCAACGGTGGCGGTGATGTCGCGGGTCGCGTAGAAACGCTTGTCTGCCGGAGCAAGAGAGCTGGTCTGGCCGATAATCGCCACACCAACGTCTTTAATAATGTCGCGGAAGCGGTTGTCATCCGGGAAGATATCGAAGCCCGGAATGGCTTCCAGTTTGTCGAGCGTGCCGCCGGTGTGGCCCAGGCCGCGCCCGGAGATCATCGGGATGTAACCGCCGCAGGCGGCCACCATTGGGCCAAGCATCAGGGAGGTCACATCGCCCACGCCGCCGGTGGAGTGCTTATCGACAATCGGGCCGTTAAGGTTGAGGCTTTTCCAGTCCAGAACGGTTCCTGAATCTCGCATCGCCATGGTCAGCGACACGCGCTCGGGCATCGACATATCGTGGAAGAAAATGGTCATCGCCAGAGCCGCAATCTGCCCTTCAGAGACGGTGTTATCACGAATGCCGTTGATGAAGAAGCGGATCTCTTCGTCGCTTAATGCATGACCATCACGTTTTTTACGAATAATTTCTTGTGCGAGAAACACGGTAACCCCCATGAGGAATCGGGTGAATGGCGGCGGGTACGGTTTACCCGACCACGATCCGGTAGGCCGGGTAAGCGTAGCGCCACCCGGCAATTCAAACTTAGTAGCTGCTTGCGCTCTTACCGTCGCCGTGGCCCAGCGCTTTCAGCAGGCTGGCCAGCAGGCTGGACGCACCGAAGCGGTAGTGGCGGGAGTCCGCCCACTCTGCGCCGAACAGCTCGTCGGCAATCGCCAGGAACTGCTGCGCGTCTTCGGCAGTACGCACGCCGCCCGCAGGTTTGAAACCAACGGTTTTGGACACGCCCATGTCGCGGATCACTTCCATCATGATGCGCGCGCTTTCCGGGGTCGCGTTCACCGGCACCTTACCGGTTGAGGTTTTAATGAAGTCCGCACCGGCTTTGATGGAGATTTCAGAGGCTTTACGAATCAGCGCTTCTTCTTTCAGCTCGCCGGTTTCGATAATCACTTTCAGCAGCACGTTTGCCGCCGCGCACGCGTCTTTACAGGCCTTCACCAGGTCGAAGCCAACCTGCTCGTTGCCGGCGATCAGCGCGCGGTACGGGAATACCACGTCAACTTCGTCCGCGCCGTACGCAATGGCCGCGCGGGTTTCTGCCAACGCAATCTCGATATCGTCGTTGCCGTGCGGGAAGTTAGTTACGGTTGCAATGCGCACGTCCGGCGTGCCCTGCTCGTTCAGCGTTTTACGGGCAATCGGGATAAAGCGCGGGTAGATACAGACGGCTGCGGTGTTACCCACTGGCGTTTTCGCCTGATGGCACAGGGCGATGACTTTCTCATTGGTGTCGTCATCATTCAGGGTGGTCAGGTCCATCAGCTTCAACGCGCGCAGGCTGCTTGCAGTTAAATCGGTCATAACATTCTCCAACGGCAGTGCCGTATCAATTTTACCTTGCGGGTCTGTGAGTATTTTAACATCCACCCGCATCCACACTTCGACATTCATCACAGTTAATGAAAACTGCGTACAAATTTGCATTACTGTAATGAGATCTTCTTCAAACTTTAGCGCGCTTATTGCCGACTAAAGCCGCGATACCCCCTGTGGGATCAAAAGCCCCACCAGGCTGGCTTCCTACAATTCGTTCATCATCCGCAGAACACTCAAGGAAGCGAACATGCCCCACGCCCTGCAGCAACGTTGCCAGCACATTGTGACAAGCCCGGTGTTAACCCCGGAACAAAAGCGTCATTTTCTGGCGCTGGAAGCGGAAAACAACCTGCCTTATCCGGCACTTCCTGAGGCCGCCCGCGCCGCGCTGGACGAGGGGTTCATCTGCGACATGTTCGAAGGCCATGCGCCCTACAAACCGCGCTACGTGCTGCCTGATTACGCAACGTTTCTGGCTCGCGGTTCAGAATGGCTGGAGCTGGAAGGCGCAAAGGATCTCGACGACGCCCTCTCGCTATTAACCATCCTTTACCATCATGTTCCGTCCGTCACATCGATGCCGGTCTATCTCGGGCACCTTGATGCGATATTAACCCCATATGTTAGGATTCTAACACAAGAAGAAATCGATAGCCGAATAAAACGTTTCTGGCGCTACCTTGACCGCACGCTGCCGGATGCGTTTATGCACGCCAACATCGGGCCCGCTGATGGCCCCATCACCCGCGCCATTCTGCGCGCCGATGCCGAGCTGAAGCAGGTCGCGCCGAATCTGACCTTTATTTACGATCCTGAAATTACCCCGGACGATTTGCTGCTTGAGGTGGCGAAAAACATATGTGAATGCAGCAAACCGCATATTTCTAACGGTCCGGTGAATGATAAAATTTTCACAAAAGGCCGTTTTGGCGTGGTGAGCTGTTACAACTCCCTGCCGCTGGCCGGCGGTGGCAGCACTCTGGTGCGCCTGAACCTCAAAGCCATTGCTGAACGCAGCACCTCCATTGACGACTTCTTCACCCGTACGCTTCCGCACTACTGCCAGCAGCAAATCGCCATCATTGATGCCCGCTGCGATTTCCTCTATCAACAATCAGGCTTCTTTGAGAATAGCTTCCTGGTAAAAGAAGGGCTGATTGATGCCGATCGGTTTGTGCCGATGTTTGGCATGTACGGCCTTGCGGAAGCGGTAAACGCGCTCTGCGAGAAAGCAGGCATAGCGGGACGCTACGGAAAGGATGAGCAGGCCAACGCGCTGGGCTACCGCATCAGCGAACAGCTTGCGGCGTTCGTGGAAAACACGCCGGTGAAGCACGGCTGGAAGCATCGCGCGATGCTCCACGCGCAGTCTGGCATCAGCTCTGATTCAGGCACCACGCCGGGGGCGCGTCTGCCCTACGGCGATGAGCCGGATCCCATCAGCCATCTGCTGGCCGTTGCGCCACACCACAGACACTATCACTCCGGTATCAGCGATATTTTAACGCTGGATGAGACGGTAAAACGCAATCCGCAGGCGGTGGTGCAGCTTTGCCTGGGCGCGTTCCGGGCGGGCATGCGTGAATTTACCGCCAACGTGGCGGGTAACGATCTGGTCCGCGTGACGGGTTACATGGTGCGCCTGTCGGATCTGGAAAAATACCGCGAAGCCGGATCGCGCACCAATACCACGTGGCTGGGTGAAGAAGCCGCACGTAATACCCGGATTCTGGAACGTCAGCCGCGCGTGATAAGCCATGAACAGCAGATGCGCTTTAGTTAGTCAGGTTATTCCGTTCTCCTGCGTCGACGGGCCGGGCAGCCGCCTGGCCCTGTTCCTGCAGGGCTGCAACCTGCGCTGTAAAACCTGCCACAATCCGTGGACGATTGGCCGCTGCAACGACTGCGGAGACTGCGTGCCCCGCTGCCCGCACGACGCGCTGACCCTCCAGGCCGGACGCGTCTGGTGGCAGGAGAGCGACTGTCGGCAGTGCGACACCTGCCTGCAGCTGTGCCCGCAGCAGGCAACGCCCATGGCGCAACGCCTGAGCGTCGAAGAGATCCTAAACCAAGTCCGCAAATCCGCACCGTTTATCGAAGGGATCACGGTGAGCGGCGGCGAGGCCACGACGCAGCTGCCGTTCTTGATCGCTCTTTTTCGCGCGATCAAAGCCGATCCCGAGCTGCAGCATTTAACCTGCCTCGTAGACAGCAACGGACAGCTAGGCGAAACCGGGTGGGAGAAACTGCTGCCGGTACTGGATGGCGCGATGCTGGATCTGAAGGCGTGGGGGAACGCGCATCATCGTTTTCTGACCGGGCGCGACAACCCGCAGATCAAGCAGAGCATCCGCTGGCTTGCCGATCGCCACCGTTTAACGGAGCTCCGCCTGCTGGTGATTCCGGAGCAGTGTGACTATCTGGAACATCTCAAGCCGCTCACGACGTTTATCCACGGGCTGGGAAATGTGCCGGTGCGCATCAACGCATTTCATACGCAGGGGGTTTACGGCGAGGCGGCGTCATGGCGCAGCGCCACGCCGGAAGACGTTGAACCGCTGGCGCGGGCGCTGGAAAAACAGAAGATAACGGTGATCCGTCCGGCGCTTTACCTATAGCGTGATGCCAAAAACCGCACGGGTATTCTCAAGCAGCGCACCGGCAATCACCTCTTCAGGCTCCTTACGCAGCTCACACAGGCTGGTAAAGACGCGCGCCGCCTGTTCCGGGCGATTCGGCTGCCCCTGAAAACCGTTCAGCGGCATATCCGGGGCGTCGGTTTCCAGCAGGAGTGCCGACAGCGGCAGCTGCGCCACTACGTCCCGGGTTTTACTGGCGCGCGGATAGGTAATGGTGCCACCGACCCCAATCTTATAGCCCAGCTCGATAAAACGCTGCGCCTGCTGCAGGCTGCCGGAAAAACCGTGCACCACGCCCTTACGCGGCAGATCGAGGCGTTTCAGGTGCATCGCCAGCTTATCGTGCGTGCGTCTTGAATGGAGGATCACCGGCAGATCGTGGCGCTTCGCCAGCCTGAGCTGCGCGTCGAGGATCGTCTGCTGGCGCTCGAACTGGGGATCCTCACGATAGAGATCGAGCCCGATCTCGCCGATGGCGACAAGCTTCTCGCCTGCGGTCTGCAGGACCTCATCCAGCCTCTCAATATGCTCATCACGATGCCTCTCAATCACAATCGGATGCAGGCCGAGCGCGGCATAGAGCGCGGGGTGCCGTGCAGAAAGATCCAGCACGCGGGAAAAGTAAGCCGCTTCCACTGACGGCACGATGATGGCCTGTACGCCCGCGTTGGCCGCTTTCGCGATGCTTTGCGCTTCGTCCCCGGTAAACGGCGGGAAATCAAAGTGGCAGTGGGTATCAACAAAGCGGTGCGTCACGCCAGATCCTCGTTATCCAGTAAAGCATCATTCGCCTGCGGAATATCCACCAGCGGCACCGTCAGGGCGTCGTTAGCAACAACGGCAGGCAGCGTAATAATGCGCTTATGCCGATGAAGCGGCGGTTGCTCCGCCAGCATTTTCCCCACCGTCGCCAGGAAGTAGCGACCGCAAAGCCGCCCCGTTTTGTAATCCATGCGCAGCGCAGGGACGCGGCTGCCCAGCGCCATGCTCAGCAGCGGCTTAGGCGGATAGATTTCAAAAATACGCAGCTTGCCCGGGGGTTTTTCAATAAAGCGCTGCATCGCGCCGTAGGTGGTTTCATGCTGCTTCGCGATGTTCACCAGCGGCTGCAGGCTGCTGTCGCCCAGCCAGCGCTCCATCCGTTTGAACCACTGCGGGGTGTAATACATCTGCGACGGTACGGTACGGATCACCACAATGGTTTTCGCCCCGCGCCGGGCGGCTTCCTGCACCGGCACCGCGTCACTGATCCCGCCGTCCAGATAGCTGATACCGTCCAGCAGAGCGCCGGTACGATAAAAGCCTGGGATCGCGCTGGAGGCGCGGATGATGTCCAGCCAGTTCTCCTTCTGCGGAGAAAAATAGCCCGGCGAATAGTCATCGCCCCGGCTGGCGCACATCCAGAATTCTTTACCGCTATCAAACAGACGGGCGGCGGTGTCCATGGCCAGCGGCATCTGGCTGGAGGTCGACTCCAGCAGCCAGTCGAGATCGATCAGGTTGCCGCCGCGCACAAAGCGCACCGGGTTAAAAAATTCTTTCGCCGTAGTGTAGCGCATGATGACCTTGCGCGCGTAGCCGGGCTGGTTACAGACGTAGGCGGAGAGGTTCTGCGCCCCGGCGGACGTGCCGAAGTAAAGGTCAAACGGGTTAAACTGCGCGCGCATAAATTCGTCCAGCACGCCAGCGGTGAAAATGCCGCGCTGTCCGCCACCCTCGCAAACCAGCGCGAGTTGACCTGCGCGAAACGGTTTTAACGTCAGCGGCGCAATATTGCCGAGCGTAACGGGAATTCGTTGCCCCACCTCTGCTTTCCTGTTTTGATTATTTTATAACACCACAGTAACGCACCCGGCCTGCAACGCAAATAAGAAAAAAGCCAGTCGCTATGACTGGCTTTTTTTTGTTGAAGGAATATTGCGTTTGCTACGGACGTCGACGCCCCGTAAACAGGCTGACCAGGAACAGAATAATACCCACAACGAAGACAATTTTAGCTGCCCATGCTGCAGTACCTGCCAGTCCACCAAAGCCCAATGCGGCGGCAATTAACGCGATAACCAGAAATATAATGCCCCAACGAAACATAAGCTTCTCCTTTACCATAGTTAATGTCGGCCGCTAAACGTGAGCGCTCAGGCCACTCACCGGCGTTTTTCCAGAATCGTTCTTATCTCGCCCGCCGGTATTAACCAGACGGGCGAAGGGTCCAGACTTACTTCGTTTTCAGATCGTTTTTAACGCTTTTCACACCATCAATCGCTTTCGCGATGGACTCGGCACGTTCACTTTGCGCCTGGGAATCTACCGTACCGGAAAGCTGAACCACGCCATCGGTGGTTTCCACCTTCACCTTACGGGACGGCACGATGTCATCTGCTAAGAGTTTAGCTTTGATTTCGCTGGTCGTAGCGGCATCACCGGCATAACCTTTCACCGACGCGTTTTTGCCGTCACGCACGTGCAGTTTGTCGCTAACGGAGGCGACGCCTTCGACGCCTTTCGCCACTTTCACCGCCTGTTCAGCCTGAGCCTGGCTTTCAACAAAGCCGCTCAGGGTGACCACTTTCTTGTCGGTCTTAACGGAAATATCGGTGCTCTTGATGGCTTCATCATCCACCAGTGCGGCTTTCACTTTTGCTGTGATTGAGCTGTCATCCATAAAATTGCCGACTTTATTCATAGAGCTATCGATTTTTTGCCCTGCGCTATCGGCCGTGGACTGTGCTTTATCCATGGTGCTGCTTTCCGCAAGGGCGGAGCCGCTCACCAGAACGCTACCCAGAGTGACTGCCAGCAGAGTTTTCGAAATCTTCAGTCTTGTCATATTCATCGATCTATTCCTGTGTTGACCCGTTATTCGGGCTACATACTTCCTTAGTAGTTATATATATTGCGAATAAACACGCGGGCGAAATGGATAACCTAAAGCCATGCATTGAACAGTTAATTTATCCACGCCCGGTGTTAAACACTGAGTTAAATATAGATCACTCTGACAGAGCCGCTTTCAGAATTGGGTAAAAAACGCGCGAATAGCGTGAAATTGCGTTGAATTAAGAACATTCCGCAAGGGATTAATAAGACAGGAATTAAAGTAGAGCACGGCGACAGCCGTGCTCTGAGAGGGGATTAGTGCTCGCGCGTTTTGCGGAACTGAACGTCAGGATAGCGTTCCTGGGTCAGGTTCAGGTTCACCATGGTTGGGGCGATATAGGTCAGGTTATCGCCACCGTCCAGCGCCAGCTGAATTTCGTTCTTGCGCTTAAATTCTTCAAATTTCTTCACGTCAGAACACTCAACCCAGCGTGCGGTCGCGACGTTCACAGACTCGTAAATCGCTTCCACGTTGTATTCGCTCTTCAGGCGCGCGACGACCACGTCGAACTGCAGCACGCCGACCGCGCCCACGATCAGATCGTTGTTAGCGATTGGGCGGAACACCTGCACGGCGCCCTCTTCGGAGAGCTGAACCAGGCCTTTCAGCAGCTGTTTCTGCTTCAGCGGATCGCGCAGACGAATGCGGCGGAACAGCTCCGGCGCGAAGTTCGGAATACCGGTGAACTTCATCATTTCGCCCTGGGTGAAGGTATCGCCGATCTGGATCGTGCCGTGGTTGTGCAGACCGATGATGTCGCCCGGATAGGCTTCTTCAACGTGCGAACGGTCGCCCGCCATAAAGGTCAGCGCGTCGGAGATCACCACGTCTTTGCCGATACGCACCTGGCGCAGCTTCATGCCCTTCTCATATTTACCGGACACCACGCGCATAAAGGCCACGCGGTCACGGTGTTTCGGGTCCATGTTGGCCTGAATTTTGAACACGAAGCCGGTGAACTTCTCTTCCTGCGCTTCCACTTCACGGGTGTCGGTTTTACGCGGCATCGGACGCGGCGCCCACTCAACCAGACCGTCCAGCATATGGTCAACGCCGAAGTTACCCAGCGCGGTGCCGAAGAAGACCGGGGTGATTTCACCGCTCAGGAACAGCTCTTTGTCGAACTCGTGAGACGCGCCCTTCACCAGCTCCAGCTCGTCGCGCAGCTGCGCGGCCAGCTCTTCGCCGACGGCGACGTCCAGATCCGGGTTGTCCAGACCTTTAACAATGCGCACTTCCTGAATGGTGTGGCCTTTACCGGTCTGATACAGGTAGGTTTCGTCTTTATAGAGGTGGTAAACGCCTTTGAACAGCTTCCCGCAGCCAATCGGCCAGGTGATGGGCGCACAGGCGATCTTCAGCTCGTTTTCCACTTCATCCATCAGCTCCATCGGATCGCGGATGTCACGGTCGAGTTTGTTCATAAAGGTGAGGATCGGCGTATCGCGCAGACGGGTCACTTCCATCAGCTTACGGGTACGGTCTTCTACCCCTTTCGCGGCGTCGATCACCATCAGGCAGCAGTCCACCGCCGTCAGGGTACGGTAGGTATCTTCGGAGAAGTCTTCGTGGCCCGGGGTGTCCAGCAGGTTCACCAGGCAGTCATGATACGGGAACTGCATCACGGAGGTGGTAATCGAAATACCACGCTGCTTTTCCATTTCCATCCAGTCAGATTTTGCATGCTGGCTGGAGCCACGGCCTTTTACGGTACCCGCGGTCTGGATCGCCTGTCCGAACAGCAGCACCTTCTCGGTGATGGTCGTTTTACCGGCATCCGGGTGCGAGATAATGGCAAAAGTGCGGCGCTTGGCCACCTCTTGCAGATAAGGAGACAACGTCATAATTAAATCTTCTTTTATAAGCGCGGCAGCACGCCACGCATCATGGAATACAAAATTGCGGCTATTTTACCCATCAATGGGGGGCAGGCAATCATTGTTTACACAGGAGTTGCTCCAGTTCGTTCAACGACGTCACGGTCCAGGTCGGCTCGATGCCTTCAGGCTTCTCGCGGCCATGGGCATTAAGCCACACGGTTGACAGGCCGGCCTTCATGCCGCCCAGAATATCTGACTCTGCGGTGTCACCCACCATCAGGACGCGATCGCGGTCGGGATGGCCGGCCTGCGCCAGCGCGTAGTCGAAAATTCGCGGATCCGGCTTCGGCACGCCGACCTCTTCCGAGATCACCAGCGCGTCAAAATGATCGCGCAGACCGGTGCGCTCGAGGCGGATCTGCTGCAGGGCGGTAAAACCGTTGGTGATGATCCCCAGTTTCACCTTGCCTTTCAACGCATTCAGCAGGGAGACCGCGCCCGGCAGTGGCGCACAGATATCGGCCATCGCGTTCAGGAACGCCTCGTTCAGCGTCCCCGGACTCACCTTTAACCGTTCCGCCCAGACGTCAAAGCGCTGGTGCTGAAGCTGTAACGCGGTGATGGCACCGTTCTGGTAATCCACCCACAGCGGCTTGTTGACCGCCTGATAGTCCTGAAAATCTTCAGCGGTGAAGGTCACGCTATAGTCGAGAAACATCCGCTGTAGCCCGCCGAACGCGTCGAACGTAAACAGCGTTTCGTCGGCATCAAAGAAAATCCAGTCCCATTTCATCGTTACAACCTTATCTTTATTATCCAATCGGCAGAGCCATTATGATGGCGTCTTCACGTCCCTCTGCGGTGGGGTAGTAGTTACGGCGGATTGTCGCCTCGTTAAAGCCTAAGCTTTCATAGAGCGCGATGGCGGCGACATTCGACGCGCGCACCTCCAGCCACAGGGTGAAAACGTCACGGGTTTCGAGCTCACGAATGAGGTGCTCGAGCAGTTCTCTTCCCAGCCCACGGCGCTGGAACGCGGGATCAACCGCGATATTAAACAGCGTCGCCTCATCAAGAACAACCTGCGTGATGGCGAACGCGGCCATAGTGCCGTCAACGTCCAGACGGTAGTTCAGATACCGTTCGCCCTGATTGCTGGCGAAGGTTTTTTCGCTCCACGGAAACGCGTGGGCGCGTGTTTCAATCGCGAACGCGGTAGTCAGGTCAGGCGTCGTGAGGGAAGAAATCGTGTTCATATTCGCAGATTTGTTGCCATAGCGCGCTGCGCGCTTTTGGGTTGGCCTTCAGTTCGTCCAGCGCTGGCGAGCAGATCTGGCTCCCCTTGAGGGGGATCTCGTTTGTCTCTCCGATACGCCAGCTGTTACAGCGGCTATCAGGAGGAAGCATCGCGACACGCTCTGGCGTCAGCGGTAAAACCTGGTCGGCGGTCATCTTCAGGCTGCGAAGGACATCATCGATCAGGGGGTCATTCAGGGCAGGCAGTTCTTCCGCCACCATCACCAGGCGAACGTGCGCCGGGATGGAGATGGCGATTTCGCCCTGCAACGCCGTCGGGCGACGCAAAGCCCACTGGGTAATGCCCAGTTGCTGCAACTGCCAGTCTCGTCGGGATGTCATAGGGAAAACTCCTGTCTCTCAGGCGCGCAAATATAGCAAATGTGTCGAAACTGCGCCATCTACCTACTATAATCCCCGCCTGAGTTTATTGAGGAACAATTCATGTCTGCATTTACCCCGGCAAGTGAAGTCTTGCTGCGTCACAGTGATGATTTCGAAGAGAGCCGTATTCTGTTTGCCGGAGATATGCAGGATGACCTGCCCGCGCGTTTCGACTGTGCTGAAAGCCGTGCCCACACCCAATACTACCACCACTGGCAGGTGCTGAGCCGCCAGATGGGCGAGCGCGCGCGCTTTAGCCTGGTGGCGGAGCAGAGCGATATCGCCGACTGCGATACGCTGATCTACTACTGGCCGAAGAATAAACCGGAAGCCCAGTTCCAGCTGATGAACCTGCTCTCCCTGCTGCCGGTCGGCTGCGATATTTTCGTGGTAGGCGAGAACCGCAGCGGCGTGCGTAGCGCGGAACAGATGCTGGAAGGCTACGCGCCGCTGAATAAGGTCGACAGCGCTCGCCGCTGTGGCCTGTACCATGGCCGTCTGGAAAAACAGACAACGTTTGATGCGCAGGCATACTGGGACGAATACCTGCTTGACGGCCTGACCATCAAAACGCTGCCGGGCGTGTTCAGCCGTGACGCGCTGGATACGGGCAGCAAGCTGCTGCTTTCTACCCTGACGCCGCACACCAAAGGCAAAGTGCTGGACGTGGGCTGCGGTGCGGGCGTGCTCTCTACCGTGCTCGCCAGCCATTCTCCAAAAGTGCGCTTAACCCTGTGTGACGTAAGCGCCCCGGCGGTAGAGGCCAGCCGCGCAACGCTTGCCGCAAACGGCATTGAAGGTGAGGTTATTGCCAGCAACGTCTTCTCTGACATCACCGGTCGCTTCGACATGATCATCTCTAACCCGCCGTTCCACGACGGTATGGAGACCAGCCTGGAAGCGGCACAAACGCTGATCCGTGGCGCAGTCCGTCACCTTAACAGCGGCGGCGAGCTGCGTATTGTCGCCAACGCCTTCCTGGCATACCCGAAAGTACTGGACGAAACCTTTGGCTTCCACGAAGTCATCGCCCAGACCGGCCGCTTTAAGGTCTACCGCACCGTGATGACGCGTCAGGCCAAAAAGTAATCGCCGCCCCTGTAGGCCGGATAAGCGAAAGCGCCATCCGGCTATACACGGCGCGTCCATCGGCCATTTTTGCATCAATCAAGGCATCACGCGCACTTTTCTGTTGACGTAAAGCTGAAAACATCTAGAATGCGCCTCCGTGGTTACGATACTTTTACAGTATCGATGGTATGCGAAGGTGGCGGAATTGGTAGACGCGCTAGCTTCAGGTGTTAGTGTCCTTACGGATGTGGGGGTTCGAGTCCCCCCCCTCGCACCATAAATCACAATGATATTGCTCGCACTGGGCGAAGGTGGCGGAATTGGTAGACGCGCTAGCTTCAGGTGTTAGTGTCCTTACGGATGTGGGGGTTCGAGTCCCCCCCCTCGCACCAACGAGGCGATATCAATAGAGTAATGATGTAAAAAGTAAGATGACTGTGCGAAGGTGGCGGAATTGGTAGACGCGCTAGCTTCAGGTGTTAGTGTCCTTACGGATGTGGGGGTTCGAGTCCCCCCCCTCGCACCAATTATCTTACATCCCCTCTGATGTTCCTCTCGTTTTCCCTGTTATTTCAAACTCATCACTATCACCAGAATTCCACTGACCAGTGCTACACAAGATGGCAGTAACACAAAGTGGCGTAATTGCTTATGCCAGATCATGCCTGACGTAACTAACAGTCCTGCAACAATGATCGCTTTCCAGGTTTCAAGAGAGAGATCGGCAAACATCAAACCGCCGAGGATGGCACCCGGTAGCAATACACCCCAACCACTTCCCAGCGCCCTGTTCAACATGATCCGCCCTCTTACAATGATAATGATAACCAATATCATATGACAGACATTATCATTTGTCAGCTGAATGAATCAAAATCCCTCGACCTTTACCTTTCCCGTAATGACAGGAATTGCCTAAGGTGATAAATTGCACACCTGTTAACACCATCTAAAGATTTTCTGATAATTACTTTTTGTAGTTTTTTGCATTTTTTATTGCGAAACAACACCTACTTATTTGTTTTAATTAAATTTTAATAAAAACGCACGACTATGACATCACAATCCTGGCGGTCTTTGGTTCACAGAAAATATCAATTGTCGTTACGTTTGTTTTTATTTCTGAACGCAACCTCGGCAGTGTTCTCGGTAACAAACCCGCTCAATTCTGTTCGCCTGTTCTCCGCCCCTCTTATTGCTATTTTCTGCATTAGCACCGGGCTGTTCGTCTGGCACTGGAGAAAGAAGGCGCGGAGAATAAATATTCCTGTCGTTTCAGCGATCTTCGGTATTTTGTGGGCCTGGCAAATTGTGTCTAAATTCGCCTTAATTACCCACGACCATGCGACGTATTTGTTAATCGCCCTATTAACGGTGCTTTTTATCGGAACGCTGGCATTCGCCTGTAATATCAAAGCATTTACGCTGCACTCCTTGCCCACCTTTATTGTCTGCCTGTGGCTAAGCGATCACGATATATGGCTGAGAATGACCTATTCTTTCGCACTTCCTGTGGTAGCAATTGCTATTCATAACATTTTGCAAAAGCGTAACGATCGTTTCGCCCAGGAGCTGCTTTCTCGCCTTCTGGAAGAGCGAGAAACCCTAACCGATCTCAGCATGATGGATCCTCTCACCGGGCTCTACAACCGTCGAGGACTGCAAAGCCGTCTGGAGAACCTGCCGGCGGTAGAAAATGGCGAGCACTTTGTCCTGCTGATGGATATCGACCACTTCAAAGCTTATAACGACCATTATGGCCATATGATGGGCGACCAGGCGCTGAAGCGCGTCTCAGCGGCAATCCGCGACGCCGTGCGTTCTCGCGATATTGTGGCGCGCTTTGGTGGGGAAGAGTTTATGGTGCTGCTGACCAATATTTCACTTGAACATGCTCGCCAGACGGCCGAGCGCATCCGTCAGAAAGTCTACGATTTAAAAATCCCGCATCTGTTTAACGAAAGCGTCGCGACAAACGTCACCATCAGCATTGGCATTGCCATCTTCGGGGATGAAGACGTGGAAAGTGCGCTGGAAAAAGCGGACAAAGCGCTTTACGAAGCAAAGCATATGGGGCGCAATAACATTCTGTTGAGTGAAGAGTTGCAGACGGCCTAAACATCACGGCGATGACACCGGGACAAAAGTCTTGCCATTGGTATGAGCAATAGTTAGGATTGGCAATCATTATCATTTAGATTTCTATCTATACTATGGCCACGCGTACCGCACACATCGTCGAACCCCTTCTCTGGCGAGCGCCCCTCACCAGCGGGAATGCTTCGCTTGCGGATGCCATACGGGATAAGATCGCGGAAACGCGCGCCCACCTGCTGGACTTTATCCGGCTTGATGAAGCGCCACCCGCCCACGCCATGACGCTCTCGGAATGGCGACAGCCGTCAAAACTGCAGTCGCTGCTGGCCGCCTATTCCGACCATATCTATCGCAATCAGCCCACCCTGACGCGGGAAAATAAACCACTGCTCTCTCTCTGGGCGCAGTGGTATATCGGGCTGATGGTGCCGCCCCTCATGCTGGCATTACTCACGCAAAAGAGCATGCTGGAACTCTCGCCGGATAATTTCCACGTCGAGTTTCACGAAACCGGGCGCGCGGCCTGTTTCTGGATCGATCTGCACGAAGACCAGAACGGTGAACGCCTGACGGCTCAGGAACGTATGGAGCAGCTCATCACTCAGACTCTGATCCCGGTGGTGGAAGCGCTGGAAGCGACAGGAGAGATTAATGGGAAGCTTATCTGGAGCAATACGGGCTATTTAATCCACTGGTATTTAACGGAAATGAAGCCGCTGCTCGGTGATGAGAATGTGGATGCCCTGCGTCAGTCCTGTTTCTTTGCAAAACAGCTTTCCGATGGCCGTGACAACCCGTTATTCCGTACCGTTGTGCTCCGTGACGGGCTCCTGGTTCGCCGCACCTGCTGCCAGCGCTATCGCCTGCCGGACGTTAAGCAGTGCGGGGATTGCACGCTGAAGTAGTGCGGTGAATTGCCCGGTGGCGCGACGCTTACCGGGCCTACAAAAACGGGTCCGGCCTGATGCCCTCAACCTGACCCTCTCCCACGGGGAGAGGGAACAAACACTCAGAACGGCAACGTGCGTTGCCGTTTTGTTTTTACCTACGCTACCTGCTGATTGTCCTCTTCCGCGTTACGCTGCGCTTCTTCCGCTTCCTGCTCCAGCAGCTGCTTCTCGTACACTTTGAAGAACGGGTAGTAGATGATGGCCGATACGCAGGCCAGAACCACAACCAGAATAGCCGCGCGGAAATCCCAGCCCAGGGCCCACGCTGCGCCTATTGGCGCCGGTGCCGTCCAGGGAACGACCGAGATGACGCGGCCAATCAGATCAAACGTCATCGCCGCCCAGGCCAGCACGGCATTAACCATCGGTGCCAGCAGGAACGGAATAAAGAACACCGGGTTCATCACAATCGGCGTACCGAAAATGACGGGTTCGTTGATGTTAAAGAAGCTGGGCACCACGCTCAAACGCCCAATAGAGCGTAGATGTGCGGAACGGCTGCGCAGATAGCAAATCACCAGCCCCATCGTAGCGCCCGACCCGCCAATCACGATAAAGAACGTCCAGAACGCCTCCATAAAAATATGCGGCAGAGGCTGGCTGGCGGCCAGCGCGGTCTGGTTAGCGCCCAGGTTAGTCAGCCAGAACATCTGCAGCATCCCGGAGACGATGGCTGCGCCGTGGATCCCGGCGAACCACAGCAGATGGCCAATCAACACGGCCAGCAGGATCGCAGGCAGGGAATCCGCAGCGGAAACAAGAGGTTTAAAGACCGACATAATGGCCTGCGGGATCAGCATGCCAAACTGAGACTGAATGAACAGACTCAGAGGATAGAGCGTCAACACCACCACCAGAACCGGAATTAGCAGATCAAAAGAGTTTTTGATCATCGGAGGGACCTGATCCGGCAGACGAATACCGATGTTATGCGCCTTGAGGAAACGCATCATCTCAACGCAGTAGATCGCCACCAGAATCGCGGTAAAAATACCCGTCCCACCCAGGCTATCGACAGGAAGCGTGCCTTTGGTTTTCGGGGCAGCGACCAGCAGAAACGCCATCAGCGACAGCATGGCGCACATAAACGGGTCTAGCTGGTGCGATTTAACATAGTGCTTGCCCAGGTTATAGGCAATGGCCGCACAGATATAGATGGACATAATGCCCATCGTCATATCAAACGGCGTCAGGATCTGGCCTTCAAACTGCTTCGCCATATCCAGCCAGGCGCGGGCGAACCCCCAGGTCGTATCAGGTGAAAAAGGTGGGTAAGCGAACACTAACAAGAATGAACCCACGATCATAAACGGCATCGCAGAGATGAATCCGTCGCGAATAGCCATGACATGACGCTGGGAGGAGATCCGCCCGGCGATCGGGCTGACGTAATTTTCTACGAAACGGAATATCAGGTTAAACGCAGCATGGTTGGCAGACATGGCAGCACTCCTGTCAAATATTTGTTACGGGCACGTTCGCGCCGCACGTTGTTCCATAAATCAGCTTCACAACCTTGCTGGCTTGTGTACCAGTGGTACTGCTCAGACGAAATGGTTTCATAATTTGCTCTTATTATTGGATACAGGGGACGTTACGTACTCAGTATTAATCGACGCATCACGCTCTGCAACCGGTTACTGTAACCGGTTTCTGTGATTGTGAAGAGGATCCAGAAATCAGCCGTTCAGGATATTTGTTATCGAAGAGATATTTACAGAGCATAAATTCTTATGACAGATTACGCAGGATATTTGTCAGGAGGAAACAATGAGTTTGCAGTCTGTACAGCAGTTTTTTGCCGACAACGCGCCGGATATAGACGTCATTGAACTAAGCCAGAGTACCGCTACCGTTGCGTTGGCTGCTGCCGCCCATCGCGTTGAGCCGGGACAAATCGCTAAGACCCTGTCACTAAAGGTGAAAAATGAGGTGATCCTGGTGGTGGCGAAAGGCGATGCGCGCCTGGATAACAAAAAGCTGAAAGACACGTTTGGTGCAAAAGCGCGTATGCTCAGCAGTGATGAAGTGGTGACCATCACCGGTCATCCCGTTGGCGGCGTGTGCCCGTTCGGACTGGAAAACCCGCTCGCGGTTTACTGCGATATCTCTTTAAAGGAGTACGCTGAAGTTCTTCCCGCGGCAGGGGCAATTCATAGTGCCGTGCGTATTTCACCCGACAGAATGGCGGAACTGACTTCCGCAAAGTGGGTGGATGTTTGCATCTGATTGACGCGCCAGAACCTTTCTGGCGCGTCACAGGCCATTTATAAAAAAGTCGGCTTGCTGAGTACCGAACCTCGCGGTTCTCTTGCCGGAAGGTGAGTAATAATATCCGCCGCATCGAGCAGCCCCACATCAGAATTCACTCCCAGCTTCACCATCGCATTAAACTTATGCGCCCGGATGGTCTTAATATTACGCTCAAGCTGCGCCGCGATTTGAGGAATGGAATAGCCGTATGACATATAACGCAATATTGCCCGTTCCGTTGGGCTTAACATTCTGTTTTGACTCCGATACCAGTGATTCATCATATTGTCATTAATGCGCTGCGTTTCGCTCAGCAATACCATGAGCTCCTGCTGCAGGTGCTCAAGCGTCAGCGATTTACTGACCACTCCGTGCAGGCGTGACGGCGAAAGATGGCTAATTAAGCGCGCTTCCGTCTCATCCGCGACCAGAATAATGCGCTGGATATGACCATGCGTAAACGCGAGGTCCCGCAGGTGCGCCAGACAGTTACGACGTTCCTCTCGCGCATCGGAAAGCGAATAGATCAGCGAGAAAAAATTGACGTGCTGAAGTGCTTTCTTAAAGCTGTCAAATTCGCTAAACAGATGCAGCTGGTAATGATTCAGGTTGGGCATCGCAAAAAGATGCTGTAACCCAACGGCACTCATCGTGCAATTTTCGACGATGGCGATATGTCTTGTTGAATCGGTTTTTTCCATTCCTCGAACTCTCCATAGGCTGACATCAAACTCAGCTCTCTCATTCCCTGCGTACTGTTGATCCAGGCGTACATATCGGCATTACTGCGTAAAGACAGCCGTCGCATCGCACTGTTTTTCTGCGCACTGATGGTTTTATTGCTCTTCTTGAGCAGGGTGGCGATTTGGTTAATCCCCCATCCTTTACCTAACAGACGCAGTACCTTACGTTCGGAGTGCGTGAGCGCGATAATGTGTTCGTCTTCATCCTCCGTACTTTGAGGTTCCGGCGTTAATAACGTCTGGCTTATGCGCTCTGCCCGCTCGCTACCTGCACGAATAGCGTTAACCACGCCTTCAATAGGCTCCATATCAGAAAGCAAGGTGCTTTCCGGGCGCATAAGCAGCTCAACCGCGATAGGATAAAGGGGCCGCGAAACTAAAAAGATCCAGTGAATATCCCGGTATTGATTCAATAAACCGTAATACTCTTCGAGCGTGCCCCGAGGATTCCTGTATTCACCTGAAACATCAGCAATAATGACATCTGCGCGGCGTAGCTGGAGCAGCGTCAGCTCCTGCAGTGAGCGGCAATAGGTCAATTCAAAATCCGGGAAATGGCGTGCCATCACGCCCCCTAACCCGTTTTGCATCACGGGTATTCGGCTAATGACAACGCAATGCTTGCCATGCAATGACAACATAGACCCTCCGTGTCCATTCTTCATTTGATGTGTAACGTTAAAACGTATCAATTTATGAGTTTTTTCGTCCCTGAGTGTAAAACTGATAATACAAGCAGAAGATGAGATATGTTCTTAGTTTAAGAAACGCCTAAGACATCGGTAATATCTCATAAAGCGCAAATAAATTTAATTGCGAAGCCATTAAAATAACGACAATATAAAATTAGAATAACTAAATACAAATATTCTATATTTCTATATTAATAATTCACCGTATTAATAAATTACCCCCCACTCTCGTTCGCAACACGGGCTGAAACTGTTTGCATAAACCTTGATCTGGCCCAGAGCAAGAGACACGGCACTTTGTGCTAAAAGTAATCACTATGGTTCAACCGGCAACTTTCCATCTCTTCGGGACAATACATGCAGGCAGATCGGTCAACGCAGCGTGCTATCACGCGGCTATGTATTCAGTGCGGTCTTTTTCTGCTCCAGCACGGCGCGGAAAGCGCGCTGGTGGAGGAGCTTTCCACCCGGCTGGGACGGGCGCTGGGTATGGATAGCGTTGAAAGCGCGATCTCATCCAACGCCATTGTGCTGACCACGATCAAGGACGGCCAGTGCCTGACCTCCACCCGCAAAAACCATGACCGCGGCATTAACATGCACGTCGTGACCGAAGTGCAGCACATCGTCATCCTGGCTGAACATAAGCTTCTCGATCTCCATGAAATTGAAAAACGGTTCAACCAGATCAAGCCATTACGTTATCCGCGCTGGCTCGTCGTGTTGATGGTGGGGCTCTCTTGCGCCTGCTTTTGCAAGCTCAATAAAGGCGGCTGGGATGGTGCAATCGTCACCTTTTTCGCCAGCAGTATCGCCATGTACGTTCGCCAACTGCTGACGCACCGGCAGATGCACCCGCAAATTAACTTCTGCATTACCGCGTTTGTTGCCACCACGGTTTCCGGCCTGCTGCTGCGCCTGCCGCAGTTTGCCAATACCCCGACGATTGCCATGGCCGCCAGCGTGCTGCTGCTGGTCCCGGGCTTTCCGCTGATTAACGCCGTCGCCGACATGTTTAAAGGGCACATCAATACCGGTCTGGCACGCTGGGCTATCGCCAGCCTGCTGACGCTGGCGACCTGCATCGGCGTCGTCATGGCTATGACACTCTGGGGGCTACGCGGATGGGCGTGATCGACTTTTTGCTGGCGCTGGCGCAGGACATGCTTCTGGCCGCCATTCCTGCCGTCGGCTTTGCGATGGTGTTTAACGTCCCGCAACGCGCGCTGCCGTGGTGTGCGCTGCTGGGCGCGATTGGCCATGGCTCGCGGATGGTGATGATGACCGCGGGTTTTAACATCGAATGGTCAACGTTCATGGCCTCCATGCTGGTCGGCAGTATCGGCATCCAGTGGTCGCGCTGGTATCTTGCGCACCCCAAAGTGTTCACCGTTGCCGCCGTTATCCCGATGTTCCCGGGCATATCTGCCTACACGGCGATGATTTCCGCAGTGAAAATCAGCCATTTTGGCTACACCGAGCCTCAGATGATCCTCCTTCTGAGCAACTTTCTTAAGGCGTCGTCCATCGTCGGCGCGCTCTCTATCGGGCTATCGATTCCCGGACTGTGGCTGTACCGCAAACGCCCGCGCGTTTGATATTTGTGTTATTTCGCCACCATGGAGATAATCTTTCTGTTCCGTTTGGTCAAAATAAGGAAAGGATGTGGCTAACCCTGGCAGCGAACACCCTGAGCACGGTGAAGAATCCAGCCTGAAAGAGAAAATTTTTCAGAGCGCCATCGCGCTTTTTGCCGAGTATGGATTAAACGGTGCCCGCATGGAGCAGATCGCGGAAAAAGCGGGTACCACCAAACGCATGGTGGTTTACCATTTCAAGAACAAAGAGAATCTCTATCTTCTGGTTCTGGAGCATGTTTACACGCAAATTCGCGCCAGTGAAAAAGCGCTAAGCCTGGCGGGAATGCCGCCCGTCGAAGCGCTGGTCAACCTGGTCGAAACCACGTTTGACTATCATGCGGACCACCCTGACTACATCCGTATTATCTGCATGGAAAACATGCAGCGCGGCCGCTTCATGCAGCAGTCGAGCTATCTTCGCCAGGTCAACCGCAGCGCGCTCGACCTGCTGGAGGGTATCCTTCACCGAGGGAAAGAAAAACAGCTCTTCAGCCAGACGGTTGACGCCCGCGATCTTCACCGCCTGATCAGCAGCTTCAGCTTTCACTACGTGGCCAACAGCTACACCTTCACGCTCCTGTTTGAAGACGGTGCGGACGAACAGGCCCAGCGCCAGCACTACCGCAAAATGGCCGTTCAGGTCGCGCTCCGTTACACCTGCCCATAAAATTGCTTGCAATTATATCGCGCACTATCTATATTCATTTCATGAACGCGAAAACGAACGACGCAACCGCTGCGCTCAAGCTGGATAACCAGCTCTGCTTTGCCCTCTATTCGGCAAACCTGGCGCTTAACAAGCTGTACCGGCAACTGCTGGCGCCGCTGAACCTGACCTACCCGCAATATCTGGTGATGCTCGTGCTGTGGGAGCAGGATGATATGACGGTCTCGGACATCGGTGAACGGCTGTTTCTGGACTCTGCGACCCTGACGCCGCTCCTGAAGCGGCTGGAAAGCGCCGGGCTCATCAACCGCCACCGTTCTCGCAAAGACGAACGCCAGGTCGCCGTCACCCTGACTGACGCGGGACGTGAGCTTCAGCAGCAGGCACTGGGTATCCCCCAGGCGGTGGGTTGCGCCGCGCAGTGTGATACCGACACCCTGCTGTCGCTTAAACAGCAGCTCGAACTTTTGCGACAACAGCTACACCGCGCGTAAAGCTATACTTTACGCGTGATTATTGCCCATATATATCGCACGCTATTTAATAGCACACGTAAATCAAAAATGAGGAACCTGCCATGTCTTTAGAAAAAGTCGTTTATACCGCCAAAGCCAAAGCAACCGGTGGCCGTGACGGTCGCGCCACCTCCTCCGACGGCGTACTGGACGTAAAGCTGGGCGTGCCAAAAGAGATGGGCGGCATGGGCGGCGAAGTGACGAACCCTGAGCAGCTGTTTGCTGCGGGCTACTCTGCCTGCTTCCTGGGCGCGATGAAGTTTGTGGCCGCGCGCGACAAATTTACCCTGCCAAAAGAGGCCTTTATCGAAGGTGAAGTGGGTATTGGCCCGCTGCCGACGGGCTTTGGTATCGAAGCAAAACTGAACATCCACGTGGAAGGTATGGATCCAGCGGAAGCCAAAAAGCTGGTGGACGCGGCGCACATTGTTTGCCCGTACTCTAACGCGACCCGCGGCAACATCAACGTGACGCTGAACATCATCGCGTGATAACTGCCTGATGGCGCTGCGCTTATCAGGCCTACGACTGTAGCCCCGGTAAGCGCAGCGCCACCGGGGAAATCCCCTCCTTCCCTTTCCCCTCTCTGTGCTACCATAAGCCCATATCACGCCCGTAGTAATCAGTAGAGTAAGCGTTATGTCCTCCAGAATTCTGACCACCAGCATTGCTGGCATTGATGCCTTTATGCGCGACCCGCGCGGTGTATTGAGCCACGCCGAAGGCGGCACGGTTGCGGTTTTTGCCGACAACGCGCCGGCGTTTTACGCCCTCACGCCGGAACGTCTGGCACGGCTTCTGGAGATCGAAGCGCAACTGTCACGCCCGGCGAGCGACGTCACGCTGGACAACCAGTTCTTTGACGAACCGGTTAACGTCCCCGCGACCGTTCCGATGGGCAAATTTGCCCTGTACGCGGGCTGGCAGCCGGATGCCGATTTCCAGCGGCAGGCCGCGCTGTGGGGCATTGCGTTAACCCAACCGGCCTCCGCGGAAGAGCTTGCCGCGTTCACCGCCTGGTGGCAGGCAGAAGGTAAAGTCTTCACCCATATTCAGTGGCAGCAAAAGCTCGCGCGACATCTGCAGATCGCTCGCGCCAGCAACAACGGCCAGCCCAAGCGCGATATCAACGCGTTTTCAGAACCGGATAAACAGATCCCCAGCGGATTCCGAGGTGCGAAATGAAGAACGTCGGCGACCTGATGAAACGTCTGCAAAAAATGATGCCTGCCAACGTGAAGCCCGCTTTCACCACGGGCGAAGAGCTGCTGGCGTGGCAAAAGGAGCAAGGCGAGATCCGCGCCGCCGCGCTCGCCCGGGAAAACCGGGCGATGAAAATGCAGCGCACCTTTAACCGCTCCGGTATTCGCCCCCTGCACCAGAACTGCTCGTTCGATAACTATAAAATTGAGACCACGGGGCAGATGAACGCGCTGGCCGCCGCGCGGCAGTACGTGGACGAATTCGACGGCAATATCGCCAGCTTCATCTTCAGCGGTAAGCCGGGCACTGGAAAAAACCACCTTGCAGCCGCTATCTGTAATGAACTGCTTCTGCGGGGTAAATCGGTTCTTATCATCACCGTGGCCGATATCATGTCCGCGATGAAAGACACCTTCAGCAACCGCGAAACCAGCGAAGAGCAGCTGCTTAACGATTTGAGCAATGTCGACCTGCTGGTCATCGACGAGATTGGCGTGCAGACAGAGTCCCGCTATGAAAAAGTGATCATCAACCAGATTGTCGATCGCCGCTCCTCGTCCAAACGTCCCACCGGCATGCTGACGAACCACAACATCGACGAGATGACCCGCTTACTGGGGGAACGCGTTATGGACCGCATGAAGCTGGGTAACAGCCTGTACGTCATCTTCGACTGGGAAAGTTACCGCAGCCGCGTTACCGGCAAAGAGTATTAAGACAGTTCCAGGAATCGCCAGCGGGACACAGGTATATACTGGAACCCCTTCGGCCCAAAACGGACCTTTTTGAGAGAGCCATGATGAAAAAACAGATCCTTATCAGCACCTTTTTAGGCGCTCTGCTGGTGACCGGCGCAGCGCAAGCGGCGTCCTGGCAAGATTCCCTCTCGAGTGCAGCAAACCAGCTGACCAAAGAGAGCGGCAGTTCTCAGGGCGGGCTTTCCGCTTCTTCCCTCACTGGCCTGCTGGGCAACAGCTCCCAGAGCCTCAGCGCGGGAACGATGAACAACGCGGCGGGGATTCTGGAATATTGCGCAAAGCAAAAGCTGGCCTCCGTGACCGACGCGCAAAACGTCAAAAACCAGGTGTTGGGTAAACTGGGTCTGGATACCCAGAAGCAGAAAGCGGACACCAACTATATGGACGGCATTCAGGGCCTGCTTAACGCGCAGAACGGCCAGCAGCTTAACCTGAGCACCCTCGGCAACTCCTCTCTGGCAAAACAGGTGAAAACCAAAGCCTGCGATCTGGTGCTGAAACAAGGCGTTAATTTCCTCTCCTGATCCATCCCATTTTCTGCCACAACACGCCGCGTTTAATGCGATAGTCTTGCAACGCGGCGCTAAATGAGCGTTTTTCCTGCCTGCCACCGTCTCAGCGTCCGTTTGTCAGGATGTGCACGTCTTCATAAAAACGATTTTCTAAACCAAATCCTAACAACAGCACACTTTCGTGACACTAAAATTGCAGCTTAACGACATCGCAATTACATTGTATGACCCAAAAAATAAACAGTTAGCCAGCGAAGCATCTGGCGTCACGAGGATATGCTGTTGTCTGAATTTTTGTCTCTTATCCTTTTTCTGGCTTCCGTCGGCGTTTACGCCTCCAAAGCCGGCCGTCACACCTGGTGGTTTATCGCCACGCTGGTGGTGCTCGGCATTTTTATTATTTTAAACATTACCTTATACGCCAGCGATTACTTTACCGGTGACGGTATTAACGATGCGGTGCTCTACACGCTGACGAACAGCCTGACGGGCGCGGGGGTGGGCAAGTACATTCTTCCGGGGATCGGCCTTATCGTCGCGCTGGTGACGATTTTTGGCGCGCTGGCCTGGGTGCTGCGTCGACGTCGCGATCATCCGCACCATCATGGCTACAGCCTGCTGGCGTTATTTCTGGCGCTGGCCTCCGTCGACGCCAGTCCGGCCTTCCATCAGATCGCTGAGCTGGTGAAATCCCAGTCTCGCGACGGCGATCCTGATTTCGCGGCTTACTATAAAGAGCCGTCGAAAACGATCGCCAACCCGAAGCTCAATCTGGTCTATATCTACGGTGAAAGCCTGGAACGCACGTACTTTGATAACGATGCGTTCCCTAACCTGACGCCAGACCTGGGGGCGCTGAAAAATGAAGGGCTCGATTTCAGCCACACCATGCAGCTGCCCGGTACGGATTATACGATTGCCGGGATGGTTGCCTCCCAGTGCGGCATCCCGCTGTTCGCGCCTTTCGAAGGTAACGCCTCCGCCTCGATGTCGACGTTCTTCCCCCAAAACGTTTGCCTCGGCGATATCCTGAAAAACTCCGGCTACGAAAACTATTTTGTGCAGGGCGCAAACCTGCGCTTCGCCGGAAAAGACGTGTTCCTGAAATCCCACGGTTTTGACCACCTGTATGGCTCAGAAGAGTTAAAAACGACGGTTGCCGATCCGAGCTACCGCAACGACTGGGGCTTTTATGACGATACGGTACTCGACGAAACCTGGAAGAAATTCGAAGAACTTTCCCGCGAGGGCAAGCGCTTCTCCCTCTTTGCGCTGACGGTGGATACCCACCATCCGGACGGTTTTGTCTCGCGCACCTGCAAGCGTAAAAGCTATGAGATTGAGGGCAAAAACAACAAGTCTTTCAGCGCCGTCACCTGCAGCCAGGAGCATATCGCCGCGCTGGTCGAGAAAATCAAAGCCTCGCCCTGGTTTAAAAACACCGTCATCGTCGTCTCGTCTGACCATCTGGCGATGAAAAACAGCGCCTGGGACCAGCTCAACAAGCAGGATCGCAGCAACCTGTTCTTCGTCCTGCGCGGCGACCAGCCGCAGCAGGAGACGATCGCCACCAAACGCAACTCCATGGATAACGGCGCCACCGTGCTCGACATTCTGGGCGGCGACAACTTTATCGGCCTGGGCCGCAGCACGCTGTCGGGGCAATCCCTGTCGGAAGTGTTCCTCAACATGAAGGAAAAAATCCTCGGCTGGAAGCCAGACATCATCCGCCTGTGGAACTTCCCGAAAGAGATGAAGGATTTCACCATCGATCGGGATAAAAACACGATTGCCTTCTCGGGCAGCAAATTCCGTCTGCCGCTGCTGGTGCGCGTGTCGGAGGGTCGCGTTGAGCCGCTGCCGGAAAGCGAGTATTCCGCGCCGCTGCGCTATCAGCTGGCCGATTTTGCGCCACGCGATAATTTCGTCTGGGTCGACAGATGTTACAAAATGGGCCAGCTCTGGTCGCAGCCGCTGGCGCTCTCGACCGACTGGTGCGTCTCTCAGGGTCAGCTTGGCGGGGAGCAAACCGTGCAGCACGTCGATAGCGCCCAGTGGAAAGGCAAAACCGCGTTTAACGATACGGTCATTGACACCACGCGCTATCAGCACAATGTCGACATGCTGAAAACCGTCGATAACGATATTCGCTACAAGGCGGACAGCTTTATCTTTAACGTGGCCGGCGCGCCCGAAGAGGTGAAGCAGTTTAGCGGCATCTCGCGTCCGGAGTCCTGGGGACGCTGGTCCAACGCGCAGCTGGGCAACGAGGTGAAAATTGAGTACACCCATCCCCTGCCGGAACAATTTGACCTCGTGATCACGGCCAGAGCGTACGGGCCCAACGCCAACAAGCCCGTACCGGTGCGCGTGGGCGATCGGGAGCAGACCCTGACGCTTGGAAACGACGTGTCCACGCACACGCTGCATTTTGAAAACCCATCCCGCAGCAATACGCTGGTGATTGTGCCGCCTGACCCGCAGGCGACGAATGAAGGGAATATTCTTGGGCATTCACCGCGCGAGCTCGGGATTGGCATGGTCGAAATCAAAATCGTCAGTACTCAAGGCTAACGCGCATGTGCCCGGCAATCTGCCGGGCACTTATGAAAATAAATAATTCTATATAATCATTATAAATTAGATGAAAATGCTTTATATAAGCCATTTTAATTTATAAATATCCCGCCAAAAACCCAATCTATAAAATGTGCGGCTCCTGAAATCACCACGGAGCGTTACGCACTTTTATCATGCTAACCGGCTATAAGTTCGAATCCATCCGGGCACTGCGCAGTGAAAATGTGATTGCCTGGGAGGTATTGTCCACGGCAAAGCCCCACGTCAATCTCGAAGACTACTTTGACTCAATGCCCCTGATGCAGCGTAAAGCACACTTCTTTGCGCAGCTTCGTCATGCCATGTTTTGCGAGGAGAGCGACAAGTTTTATCTCAACGCGACGTCGGATTTGCTGCTGGAAACGGACTTCCTCGACAGGCTCAAAGAAGAGACACCCTGCCCGGCGAGGCTTGCTATTGAGGTCACGGATCTCCACGCGCTGGTGCAGCTCAACGGCACGCAAAGCCGGGCGTTGCGGATATGCATCACAACGCTCCATCAGTGGGGGATTGAAGTGTGGGCTGACGACGTCTGCGAAGACATTCTTCCCGATCTCCTGACCAGCCAGATCCGCTTCTGCGGCGTCAAAATTGACAAGCATACCTTCTGGAGCGGACGCACCGAGCAGGCGAAATTCCTGGATCTCACCCGCCAGTGCAAGCGCGTCGCCAGCAAGGTACTGATAGAAGGCATTGAAACTGCGGGTGATTTCGCGCTCGCCCGTGCCAGCGTGGCCGACTATGGCCAGGGTTATCTGTGGGGCAGAAAATGACGCCCTTCATTCCGAACGCTGGATATCAGGCTATCGTCCTGAGCGGCAATGCGTTTTTATGGCTTGGCCTCAGCTCGATGATTTCAGCCGCCGTTATCCCCTGCCCGGAGATGCACTGGATTGATGACGTTACTCCGCAAGGGCTTCTGCGCCTGCAGACGCTGCTGCGCGATACGCACATCGGGCAGAACTGGCTGGTATTTACGGATGCCGCGCGGGTCTGCGACGTTAACGCCTGCCTGCGCAACGAGCGGGTCAGAGTGGTGGCGGATAACCTCTCTCTTGCGCAGCTGAGCCGCTGCTTTAGCGACACGACATTCGCCTTCGAAAACGCCGTCACGCTCTCGTATCAGGAGATGCGGGTATGCATGCTGCTGCACAAAGGATTCAGTCCGGTCCGCATCGCAAAAATCCTCAATAAGTCACCTAAAACGATCTACACCCACAAGCGTAACGCGATGAACAAATTTTGCTGTCACAGCCTGGCGGATTTCCATCGAAAACTCTGCCTGCTGGACGCTCGGTCATTTGCTTTGTAATTGCACTGTTACTCACGTCAGGAAATACGATCATGAAAATTATCACCGCTGCTGTATGTTGTTCCGCTCTCCTGCTTCCTGTTGCCGCAATCGCCGCAGACAGCACCGCAAGCGCGACGATGCACGTCTCACTTGAGGTCGTGAAGTCGTGCACGCTCAAAGCCAACGACCTCAACTTCTCACGCCATGGCTCGGATGAATCGAGCGAAATCCAGGCCAGCACGCAGGTTGATATCGTCTGTACCAACGGTACCCCGTTCACCCTTTCCGCCACCAGCAGCGATAGCAGTGATAGCGGCACCTTCTGGCTGAAGCCGGAAAACGGCGAAACGGGCGCACAGAAGATTGCCTGGAAACTCTTTGCGGATGAAGGCAAACAGACGCAAATCACCAGCACCGATGGGCTCACCGACACCGGCAACGGCCAGGAGCAGAAAGAGACGCTCTATGGCGTGATTGACGCAGGTGCCCTGACGACCGCGCAGGCGGGTGCCTATAGCGACGACATCACCTTAAACCTGGTGTACTGATCGTGCGTCGCTATCTTCCTTGCTTCATTCTGTGGCTTATGCTGCTGGCGCTGCTGTCACGCTACGCGCTGGCCGCCACGCTGCAGGTGGCGCCCGTTACGCTCGCTCTGCAAGGCGGTCAAAGAGCAACGGCGGTCACCCTCACCAACAGTGGAAAAGCGGCCATTCACGCGCAGATACGGGTGTACGAATGGACCCAGAAAAACGGTCAGGACGTTTTAACCGCTACCGATGAGGTCGTCAGCAGCCCGGCGATGACCGCGCTTTCGCCGGGCCAGCAGCAGCTGGTCCGCATCATCGTCATGCAGCCGAACATCCGTGAACGGGAGCAAAGCTACCGGCTGGTCATTGACGAGCTGCCGGACACGCTTTCCCGTGCGGCCAATCCTAACGGCGTGCACTTCCTGCTGCGCTATTCGATTCCGGTGTTTATTGCCGGAGACCAGAATACCCCCATCGGCCACGATGCCCTGAGCTGTGAACAGGCAGACGGCGCGGCGGCAATCCGCTGCTATAACGGCGGAAAAAGCCATATTCGCCTGAGCCATCTTGAGGCCCTGACGGCCAGTGGGCAGGTTGCGGGATCGGTTAAAGGCCTGGCGGGCTATGTCCTGCCCGGACAGACCGCTCTTGTGAAACTTAAGCAAGCATCACGCCATACGCTCAGCGCGTTGCGCGTCTACCTCAACGATGACCATCATGACAGCCAGATACCCCTGCGCCCGCTCGCTTCTCGCGCTCCTGCTTTGGCTACCGTTGATGCTGTCAGCCCGCACTGAAGGCCACGCCGACACCGTCCAATGGCTGGCCATCACCGTGAATCACGCCCCGCGAGGGGATCTGTGGGCCTGCCGGGTGGAGGACGATGCGCTGTGGATGAGCCGCAGCGACGTTAAAAAACTGGGGCTTCACGCCCCGGACGACCGCGGCGGATGGGTGGAACTCACGGCCCTGCCGGGGCTAAAGGTGGATATTGACCTGCTTGCCCAGCAGGTGTCGATTATGGCCGAGGCGAAGGCGCTCGGGGGACAGCAACACCTGACGCTCGATAAATCGTCCCCGCAGTACGTCTATCCCGAGGCCCGGCCCATCGGCGCGTTTACCCTCGGCTACACCCTCTACGCCAGCGATGCGCAGGGTAAACGCCAGCTGAATGCCCAGACCCAGCTGACCGCATCCGGCGCGCTGCCCGGGACGCTCAGCAGCAGCTTTTCAAGCCATGCCGGGGAGGAAAACAGCGCCGCCCGGCCCACCCATACGCGCATGGAAACCCGCTGGCAGTGGGACAACACCGATTCGCTGACCACCCTGGCGCTGGGAGACAGCATCACCACGGGCGCGCGCTGGAGCCGACAGGTTCGCTTTGGCGGCCTGCACTGGGCGCGAAATTTTGAACTCGATCCCCAGCTCAACACCGAACCGCGTAGCCGCTATAGCGATACGGCGGTCCTGCCTTCAACGGTTGATTTGTACATCGATGGACTTAAGCAGGGCAGCAAGCGCGTCGCGCCGGGAGAATTCATGCTTGATACCCTGCCCTCCTTCACCGGAAGCGGGCAGGCGCAGGTGGTCATTACCGACATCAACGGCCAGCGGCGCACCGTTCAGCTCGACGTGTACGGGGCACCGGGAATGCTGGCTGAAGGGCTCAGCAGCGGCTCGCTGGATATCGGCTGGATGCGGCAAAACTACGCCCAGCGTTCCGACGACTATGCCGCGTCGCCGCTGCTCGACGCCGGCTGGCGCTATGGGGTCAATAACCACCTGACGCTGGCGCTGCATACGGAGCAGCAGCGCAAACTGCGCAACGTCGGGACCGGGGTTGACTGGCTGATATCCCCCGACGCCGGCATTGTCAGCCAGCACGTCGCGGTGAGCGACAGTCCCTACGGCCAGGGAACGCAGTGGGGCCTGGGCTGGCAATGGAACGGCGGCGGGACGGGTATATCTGCCAGCACCGTGCGTACCGATGCGGCGTTCGCCGACAATGCCCGCATGAGCGGTGCCGCGCCCGTCAGGCGTAGCGACAGCGTCTGGCTGAGCCATTCATTCTCCCACCTGGGCACGCCCGGCGTGGGCTGGGTACAACAGGCGATTCAGGGCAACAAACAACGCTATCTCAACGCCTCGTGGTCCGTTTTGTTACCGGCGCATCTCTCCGCCACGCTGAGCTATACCCGCTCGTTTACGGACGCGTCGAGCAACGTTCAGCTTTTGCTCTCGCTCCCGCTGGGGCGGCAGGATAGCCTCTCGCTCCAGGCAAATCAGGATTCGCCGCGTATGGACTATCGCCACCAGCCAGACGACCAGACCGGCGGCTGGTCATGGCAGCTGGGGCAAAGCGTTGGCGAACACCGGGAAAAGTATGCAGACGTAGGCTATCTGGGCCACGCCGGTGAGTGGCACGCTGGGCTGGAGCAGGGCGCTAACGCGCGCAATCAGTATGCCTCAGCCGAAGGCAGCCTGACGCTGCTGGATAACAGCCTGCACGCCCTGCGCTACAGCGAGCAGGGCCTGGCGCTGGTCTCAACGCGCGGTATCGGGCACGTGCCGGTGATGCTGGAAAACCGCCCGGCAGGCGAAACCGATGAGGAGGGATACCTTCTGCTGACCGACCTGCCGCGCTACCACAACAGCAAAGTCACCATCGTTCCGCTGGCTCTGCCTTCCGATGTGATTGCCTCCGTCACCGACATGTATGCCAGACCGGGTAACGGCAGCGCGGTAAAAGTCGATTTCAACATCCATCACGCCGTAACGGTTCAGGCCAGGCTGGTCGACAGCCGCGGCGCGCCGCTCCCGCTGGGCAGCATCGTCTCAACGCCTCGCGGCGCTACCATCGTGGGACGCGACGGGTTTATCTGGCTTGAGGACCCGCCCCTGCCGGGTGAACTGCTGGTGAAAACCGGTGAAGGGGAGTGCCGGGTCACGCTTCCGGCCCCGCGCACCGCATCATCTATACAGAATATCGGAGAACAACCGTGTCGCTAAGAGCGCCGTTATTATTGCTGCTCGTCCTGTCCGTGAAGGCAATGGCGGCAGCCTGCTGGATCACCTCCACGCCCGCCATTAACTTTGGCAACGTCGCGGCGGGCAATGCCGCCTCCGTCAACACCGAGGTAAAATTTAGCTGCCAGGCGGATAACCTCGGGACGACAGAGTACATCAGCGTCTGCCTGAGCAGCATCGACGCCCCGCCCTTTCAGATGATCTCCCCGGGAGACCCGGAGGGTAAGCAATACACCTTGCTTTTTCGTCTTCTTAACGGCGTCGCCCGCTCTCAGGAGCTGGGACCTGCCGGCAGCGGGAACCTGATTCAGCAGACCCTGGCCGCGGAAAGCAACGCCAACGTCAGCGGTACCTTTCCGCTGATCGCCACCCTACCCGCAGGGCAAAGCCAGCTTCCGGCCTACCACTATTACAACTACAACATGAATCTGCGGATTGCATGGCACAGCGCCTCCCGTCAGGATGCCCTTCAGAACTGTTCAGACGGCTCCGCCGAAGGTGAACAGGTGCAGGGCGGCACCAGCGCGCAGGCCGAAATCAGTCAGGGATGCTTCATCGAGCGCGTCACCCCGCTTAATTTCGGCACCCTGACCAGCACGGCCACGCTACGCCCGACGCGCTCGACGGCAACCCTTACCACGCGCTGCCCGGCCGATACCGCATTCACGCTCGCGATGGGAAATGGCAATCATGCCAGCGGCAACCAGCGGCAGCTGTGCAACGAGGGAGGCCAGTGCCTGCGCTACGGCCTCTGGCAGGATGCGGGGGCCACGCAGCGCTGGGGCGACCAAAGCAGCGGCGACGCGATGCAGGTCACTCACCCCGCTGGCGGCACGCAAAATTATACCGTCTACGGCGACGTCCCGGCGCAGCCTCTGACCGGCACGGGGGAGTTCAGCGATGACGTGATCGTTACGCTGACTTATTAAACAGCGCAAAATCCTGCCTGGATCAATGTTATCGGTAACAATGGCGCTAAAATAGCCAACAGCTCTGCTTAATCAGGCGAAAGGCCTGTCCTGACATTCATTATCTCTGTCTGTATTACAACAACTTATGAAATACCTGCTTGCTGACGCCCTCGTCTATAACGACGAGGACGGTTCTCTTTCTCTTATCAATGCACCGGAGGAGGATGTGCAGCTCCTCACCTGCACGGCCAATACCCTCATGAAGCTGCTGGTGCAGCATCATGGGAACGTGGTCGAACGAGAAACGCTTCTGCATGAAGTCTGGGACAGCCGCGGGCTGCAGGGGTCGAACAATTCGCTAAACCAGTACATCAGCATTTTGCGCAAGCTGCTGGCAAGCCTGCTTCCCGACGCGCTGTTTATCGTCACCGTGCCTAAAACGGGCTTTATGCTCAGCGCAGACGTCACGGTCACCGCGCTGGAGGAGCCATGCCCGGCGGCCAGGACGGCGACATCCGTAAGGCGCGTTCGACCGGACGTGCTGTTCTGCGTTGCGCTGACGCTGGCGGTCGTTGCGCTGTGCATCTGGATAACGGCAATCAGGCCGGCAGGCCATCAGCGGGAGATCCACCTGCTAACCCATATTGGCACGTGTCCGGTCTACACCTTTACGCCGCTGGCGGACGTGTTCCATGAGCGGGCGATCGGGCTGGCCAAAGCGCTCCAGCAGGACGGTCATCTCCCGTGCCTGAAAAATTCCATCTTCTACATGCACATTCAGAGAACGCTTTTCTACGGCCACGAAGGGCGGCTGGTGCTCTCCCAATGTTCCCTCACGCAGGGTAAAGCCAGCGCCTGCCGAACGCTTTACTATTATGAGTGGTGATATGAGACGCAAAAAAGTTTGGCTAATCCTCATCTTCAACCTGCTGATGCTGGGCGCCGCGCTGGCGTGGTACTTTCACACGCCCCCGCTGTCGGTGGCCTGCGACGGAAACCTGACCTTTTCCGACCGGCGCGACAGCCACGATTTCACCTTTGACGGCGAGATCATTATGCGGTTTCACCCCGACAAAACGGGGTACATCACGCTAAACGGCAGCGTGGTGAATGCGCCGCGCAGCTGGGAGGTTTCCCGCCAGGAGATGTTTAAATGGCGCCACGTAGAGGGCGAACTGTATGAGATTACCATTCAAAAAGTGGAGCGTTTTAGCCACGACGCCATGCCGCCCGGGGTCTTTGAAAAATACGTCGCGGGCCTGACGCTAGGCAATAAAAGGCTCCTGACGATAGAGCGCACGCCGGAAGACGCGCTGGTGATCAGCAATTTTTACTCACCGGTGCTGATCTGCTCGGAATAACGTCGACGGCTCAGGCTATACTTGCCGCCATGCATATTCATATCCGCCCCACCATCCCTCGCGACGTTACCGCCCTGCCCGCCATTGAACGCGCGGCGGGCGCGCGCTTTCGTGAAGACCCGACGCTCGCCTGGCTTGCCGATGGCGAGGTCATTTCCGCTGAGCAGCACCTTGCGTACGCCGAACGCGGGCTAAGCTGGCTGGCGCTGGCAAACGACCACCCCGTCGGGTTTATCCTCGCCGAAGCGCATCCGTCTTCACTGTTTATTGTCGAACTCTCGGTTGATCTGGACCGGCAGGGAAATGGGATCGGCAGGCAGCTTATCGCCCGCGTGGCAGACCATGCTCGTAAAAAGGGGCTGACAGCGCTGACCTTGACGACGTTCCGGGACGTCCCGTGGAATGCGCCGTTCTATGCGCGGCTGGGGTTTGAATACGTCACTGAACTCACGCCTGAACTGCGTCAGAAAAGAGAAGAAGAGACAGCGCACGGTTTCGCGTATGAAGCGCGCTGCGCCATGCGTCTACCTCTGTAATACCGCCCGGTGGCGCTGCGCTTACCGGGCCTACAAAACCGCGAATCGTAGGCCGGGTAAGGCGCAGCCGCCACCCGGCACAACGCGCACAGGACTAGAACGTTTCCCAGTTATCGCCTGCGTCAGCGGTAACCGTTTTACGCGCCATCGCCGGCGCGGAAACCGCTTTAGCCGCAGCGAACTCGCGCGCTTTCATCTGCTCCTGCTGAATGCGGAACACCGCCACGGCCTGCGTCAGACGGCTCGCCTGCTCTTCCAGTGCGGCCGCCGCCGCGGCTGATTCCTCAACCAGCGAGGCGTTCTGCTGGGTCACGCGATCCATCTCGGCGACCGCCAGACCCACCTGGTCGATACCGCGGCTCTGCTCGTCAGACGCAGAGGCAATCTCACCCATAATGTCCGTTACGCGGGTTACCGCGTTCACGATCTCACCCATGGTTTCACCTGCGCTTTCTACCAGCGTTGAGCCCACTTCCACGCGACCCACGGAGTCTTCGATCAGGCTCTTGATCTCGCGCGCCGCCTGGGCGCTGCGCTGGGCCAGGTTACGCACTTCACCTGCCACCACCGCAAAACCACGCCCCTGCTCGCCCGCGCGCGCCGCTTCTACCGCCGCGTTCAGTGCAAGGATGTTGGTCTGGAAAGCAATCCCGTCAATCACGCTAATAATGTCGGCAATCTTCTGCGAACTGCCGGCGATATCGCGCATGGTCTGCACCACGTTATCCACCACTTTGCCGCCCTTCTGCGCGGTCTCGGACGCGCTCAGCGCAAGATGGCTCGCCTGACGGGCGTTCTCGGCGTTCTGCTTCACGGTCGCCGTCAGCTGCTCCATGCTGGCAGCGGTCTCTTCCAGGGAAGCGGCCTGCTGTTCAGTACGGGAGGAGAGATCGTTGTTGCCCATCGCGATTTCGCTCGCGCCGCTGTAGATCGCATTCGCGCCGTTACGCACGTCGCCAACGGTACGCACCAGCTCGCCCTGCATATGGCGCAGCGAGTCGGCCAGTTCACCCATCTCGTTGGTGCCCTGAACCTCAATGCGCTTCACCAGGTCGCCGCTGGCGATATGGCGAATATTGTCGATCAGACGATTGAGCGGGGAGATCAGCGTCTGCTTGATGTTCAGCCAGACGGCCACAATCACCACCAGCACCGCAATCAGGACGCCGATCAGCACCCAGATAGCCTGGCTGTAGGAGCTGTTGCTGTCTTCGACCGCCGTCTGGTAGAGCTTGTCGTTCTGCTGCAGGTAGCTCACGTACTGCTTCTCAAAACCGTCCTGGTAACTCTGGGTCGGCTGGTCGAAGAAGGCGTTAATTTTGCCCGCGCCCAGAAGCTGGATCAGCTCCGCCAGCGCGCCGTGGTAAATATCATAGTTACGCTTAATCTCCATCGCGTCCGCATCGCTTTGACGCGGATCGCGCGGCAGGGCTTCATAGGCCGCCCAGTTCTTTTCCGCCTGCTTCAGAGACACAGACGCGATTTGCATCAGATCGTTAACGGTCGCGCCGCTGCCGATATTGCTCTGATCCATCATGTAGCGGATACCCGCACGGTTCAGGGTATTACGGGTTTGCAGCAATGCCACCCAGCTGGCGTTCAGCGTGGACTGCTGCTGGCGAATGGTTTGCAGGACGGTGAAATTCTCTTTGTCATGCTTAAGGGCATTGAAGAAAAGACCACCGGATGTGAGTTGTAAAAGGCCAAATATCGCTAAAACCAGCATTAAGCTGGTGACAATCTTGATACGGTTTAACATGTTTTCTCTTTCCTCAGACAGATACAGAATTTTCGGCCTGGAAAGGGAAAACTTTACGAAAATCATCCTGGAATTTGTGGTTTTTACTCTTCTTCCCGCGCTGCGTTATGCCGGTTTCCGAGTTCAATAAACTCTTCCAGCAGCGCCGTCAGCTGTTTCATCTTCTCCGGCGTGTATTCCGCCTCAATCTGCTGGTACGCCTCTTCCACCTGCGCCTGGGCGTGCTCATACAGCGCATTCCCCTCTTTGGTCAGCGACACGTACAGCTTGCGCTGGTCGTTTACCGGCTTTAAGCGCAGCACCAGGCCGTCGCGCTCCATGCGCGTCAGAATGCCGGTCAGGCTGGGACGCAAAATACAGGTGCGAAACGCCAGATCGTGAAAATCCATCGACGGATGTTCAGCCAGCACGCGCACGATTCGCCACTGCTGCTCGGTCAGGTTATGTCGCTTCACAATGGGTCGGAAGTACGACATCGCCGCTTCCCGCGCCTGCAGCAGCGCGATGGTTAATGAATCATGCATAGCCTCTCCCCGCCCTTCATTAACAAGTAAACAATTCATACAAGATGTTTTTATAAACAACACGTTTTCTGCCAAAAAGTCTAACAGAAACCCGCCAATTTTATTAACACACTGATTTTAATCAATATAAAAACCAGCATGTAAATTTATTGTTATTTATATCACAAATCTTTCACTTCTGATTGCGAAATAAACAGCAAAAGCATAAAACCAGATTATTAACATATTAATGAAATCCAAACCGGACATCCGGCCTGAGGAGTATGTGAATGAAAGGTACCGTTTTTGCCGTCGCCCTCAACCATCTAAGCCAGCGCGACGCCTGGGCTGAGGCGTTTGAAAAAGCCCCCTACAGTACGCCGCCGAAAACGGCGGTGTGGTTCATCAAACCGCATAACACCGTGAGCCGCGCAGGGGATCCCATTCCCTTCCCGCAGGGGGAAACGGTGCTGAGCGGCGCGACGGTGGCGCTGGTGGTGGGCAAAACGGCCAGCAGGGTGCGCGTGGAGGACGCGGCGGCGTACATTGCCGGGTATGCGCTGGCCAACGAGGTGAGCCTGCCGGAAGAGAGCTTCTACCGCCCGGCGATCAAGGCCAAATGCCGGGACGGATTCTGCCCGCTGGGCGAGCTGGTCAACGTTGATAACGTGGATAACCTGACCCTCATCACCGAGATTAACGGCCGCGAGGCGGACCACTGGAACACGGCCGATCTGCAGCGCAACGCCGCCGAGCTGCTGAGCGCCCTGAGCGAGTTCGCGACCCTCAATCCCGGCGATGCGATATTGCTCGGCACCCCGCACAGCCGCGTTGAGATCCGCCCCGGAGACCGGGTACGCATTCTGGCAAAAGGGTTTCCGCCGCTGGAAAACCCGGTGGTGGACGAACGCGACGTCCCTGTCGCTCGCCGCACGCCGCCGCACGCCACGCTGTTTGCCCTCGGCCTGAACTACGCCGACCACGCCAGCGAGCTGGACTTCAGGCCGCCCACCGAGCCGCTGGTCTTTATCAAAGCGCCGAACACCTTTAACGGCGACAACCAGACCTCGGTGCGCCCGAACAACGTCGAGTACATGCACTACGAAGCGGAGCTGGTGGTAGTCATCGGCAAAACCGCGCGCAAGGTGAGCGAAGCCGAAGCGATGGACTATGTTGCGGGCTACACGGTCTGCAACGACTACGCCATCCGCGACTATCTCGAGAACTACTACCGCCCGAACCTGCGGGTGAAAAGCCGCGACGGGCTGACCCCCATTTCCCCAAACGTCGTGCCAAAAGAGGCTATTCCCGACCCGCACAACCTGACCCTGCGCACCTTCGTCAACGGCGAGCTGCGTCAGGAAGGCACCACGGCGGATCTGATCTTCAGCATTCCGTACCTGATTGCGTACCTGAGCGACTTTATGACCCTACAGCCGGGCGACATGATTGCCACCGGCACGCCGAAGGGGCTGTCCGACGTGGTGCCGGGGGATGAAGTGGTGGTGGAAGTGGAGGGCGTCGGACGCCTGGTGAACCGAATTGTGAGTGAGGAGACGGCAAAATGAAAAAGATTAACCACTGGATTAACGGTAAAAACGTCGCGGGAAGCGAGTACTTCCACACCACCAACCCGGCCTCCGGCGAGGTGCTGGCTGAAGTGGCTTCCGGCGGAGAAGCGGAAATCCATCAGGCCGTCGCCGCCGCCAAAGAGGCGTTTCCAAAATGGGCTAACCTGCCGATGAAGGAGCGCGCGCGCCTGATGCGCCGTCTGGGCGATCTGATCGACCAGAACGTTCCGGAGATCGCCGCCATGGAGACAGCCGACACCGGCCTGCCGATCCACCAGACCAAAAACGTGCTGATCCCGCGCGCCTCGCACAACTTCGAGTTCTTCGCCGAGGTGTGCCAGCAGATGAACGGCAAAACCTACCCGGTTGACGACAAAATGCTGAACTACACCCTGGTGCAGCCGGTGGGCGTCTGCGCGCTGGTGTCGCCGTGGAACGTGCCGTTTATGACCGCCACCTGGAAGGTCGCGCCGTGCCTGGCGCTCGGCAACACCGCGGTGCTGAAGATGTCTGAACTCTCGCCGCTGACCGCCGACCGCTTGGGCGAGCTGGCCCTCGAAGCGGGCATTCCGGCGGGCGTGCTGAACGTGGTGCAGGGCTACGGCGCCACGGCGGGCGACGCGCTGGTGCGCCATCACGACGTGCGCGCCGTGTCGTTTACCGGCGGCACCGCCACCGGGCGCAACATCATGAAAAACGCCGGGCTGAAGAAGTACTCCATGGAGCTGGGCGGCAAATCGCCGGTGCTGATTTTTGAGGATGCCGACATCGAGCGCGCGCTGGACGCCGCCCTGTTCACCATCTTCTCCATCAACGGCGAGCGCTGCACCGCGGGCTCGCGCATCTTCATCCAGCAGAGCATCTACCCGGAATTCGTGAAGCGCTTTGCAGAGCGCGCCGGCCGCCTGCGCGTGGGCGACCCGACCGATCCGAACACCCAGGTTGGCGCGCTCATCAGCCAACAGCACTGGGAAAAAGTTTCCGGCTACATCCGCCTCGGCATCGAAGAAGGCGCGACCCTGCTGGCGGGCGGCCCGGACAAACCGGCCGATCTGCCTGCGCACCTTCGCGGCGGCAACTTCCTGCGCCCGACCGTGCTGGCGGACGTCGACAACCGCATGCGCGTGGCGCAGGAGGAGATCTTCGGGCCGGTGGCCTGCCTGCTGCCGTTTAAGGATGAAGCGGAAGGCCTGCGCCTGGCCAACGACGTGGAGTACGGCCTGGCGTCGTACATCTGGACCCAGGACGTCAGCAAGGTGCTGCGCCTGGCGCGCAATATCGAAGCGGGCATGGTGTTCGTTAACACCCAGAACGTGCGCGACCTGCGCCAGCCGTTTGGCGGCGTGAAGGCCTCCGGCACCGGCCGCGAGGGCGGGGAGTACAGCTTCGAGGTGTTCGCGGAGATGAAGAACGTCTGCATCTCCATGGGCGACCATCCGATTCCAAAATGGGGGATCTGACCATGGGTACATTAGCGTTAGCGGCAAAAATCACCCACGTTCCGTCGATGTACCTCTCCGAGCTGCCGGGCAAAAACCACGGCTGCCGCCAGGGCGCCATCGACGGGCATAAAGAAATCAGCAAGCGCTGCCGCGAGCTGGGCGTGGACACCATCATCGTGTTTGACACCCACTGGCTGGTGAACAGCGCCTACCACATCAACTGTGCGGACCATTTTTCGGGCGTCTACACCAGCAACGAGCTGCCGCACTTTATCCGCGACATGACCTACGACTACGACGGCAACCCGGAGCTGGGCCAGCTGATCGCCGACGAGGCGGTAAAGCTCGGCGTGCGCGCCAAGGCGCACAACATCCCGAGCCTGAAGCTGGAGTACGGCACGCTGGTGCCGATGCGCTACATGAACGCGGATAAACGCTTCAAGGTGGTCTCCATCTCGGCCTTCTGCACGGTTCACGACTTCGCCGACAGCCGCAGGCTGGGCGAGGCCATCGTCAGCGCCATCGAAAAATACGACGGCACCGTGGCGGTGCTCGCCAGCGGCTCGCTGTCGCACCGCTTTATCGACGACCAGCGCGCCGAGGAAGGGATGAACAGCTACACCCGCGAGTTCGACCGCCAGATGGACGAGCGGGTGGTGAAGCTGTGGCGCGAGGGCCAGTTCAAAGAGTTTTGCAACATGCTGCCGGAATACGCCGACTACTGCTACGGCGAGGGCAACATGCACGACACGGTGATGCTGCTGGGCATGCTCGGCTGGGACCAATACGACGGCAAGGTGGAGTTTCTCACCGAGCTGTTCGCCAGCTCCGGCACCGGCCAGGTCAACGCCGTTTTCCCGCTGCCCGCTTAAGGAGCCATCATGCCGCACTTTATTGCTGAATGTACCGACAACATCCGCGAGCAGGCCGACCTGCCGGGGTTGTTCGCCAAAGTGAACGAGGCGCTGGCCGCGACCGGCATCTTCCCGATCGGCGGCATCCGCAGCCGCGCCCACTGGCTGGACACCTGGCAGATGGCCGACGGCAGGCAGGATTACGCCTTCGTGCATATGACGCTGAAGATTGGTGCCGGGCGCAGCCTGGAGAGCCGGGAAGCCGTGGGGGAGATGCTGTTTGGGCTTATCAAAGCGCATTTTGCCGACCTCATGGCCGCCCGCTATCTGGCGCTGTCGTTCGAGCTCGACGAGCTGCACCCGACGCTCAATTACAAACAAAACAACGTGCACGCGTTGTTTACGTAATACCGCTCGATCTGTCCCCTCTCCCTCAGGGAGAGGGAGAAAAAAACATAAAACAGGATATCGCCATGCTCGATAAACACACCCATACCCTGATCGCCCACCGCCTGCATCAGGCGGAACAATCCCGGGAGCAGATCCGCGCGATCTCGCTGGACTACCCGACGATCACCATCGACGACGCCTACGCCGTCCAGCGCGAATGGGTAAACCTGAAAATCGCCGAAGGCCGCGTGCTGAAGGGCCACAAGATCGGCCTGACCTCCAAAGCGATGCAGGCCAGCTCGCAGATTAGCGAGCCGGACTACGGCGCGCTGCTGGACGACATGTTCTTCCACGACGGCAGCGACATTCCCGTCGATCGCTTTATCGTCCCGCGCATTGAAGTGGAGCTGGCCTTCGTGCTGGCAAAACCGCTGCGCGGCCCGAACTGCACGATCTTCGACGTCTACAACGCCACGGACTACGTCATTCCCGCGCTGGAGCTGATCGACGCCCGCTGCCACAACGTTGACCCGGAGACCCAGCGCCCGCGCAAGGTGTTCGACACCATCTCCGATAACGCCGCCAACGCGGGGGTGATCCTCGGCGGCCGTCCGATTAAGCCCGACGAGCTGGACCTGCGCTGGATCTCCGCCCTGCTCTACCGCAACGGCGTGATCGAGGAGACCGGCGTGGCCGCAGGCGTGCTAAACCACCCGGCGAACGGCGTGGCGTGGCTGGCGAACAAGCTGGCGCCGTACGACGTGCAGCTTGAGCCGGGGCAGATCATTCTCGGCGGCTCGTTTACCCGCCCTGTACCGGCCAGCCGGGGCGACACTTTCCACGTCGACTACGGCACCATGGGCTCCATCAGCTGCCGCTTTGTTTAGGAGAGACGCATGCAAAACGCATTTAAAGCGGCGCTGAAGGCGGGCCGTCCGCAAATTGGGCTATGGCTGGGGCTGACCAGCAGCTACAGCGCCGAACTGCTGGCCGGGGCTGGCTTCGACTGGCTGCTGATTGACGGCGAGCACGCGCCGAACAGCGTGCAGACCGTCCTGACCCAGCTGCAGGCCATCGCCCCTTATCCGAGCCAGCCGGTGGTCCGCCCGGCGTGGAACGACCCGGTACAGATCAAACAGCTGCTGGACGTCGGCGCGCAAACCCTGCTGGTGCCGATGGTGCAAAACGCCGACGAGGCGCGGCTGGCGGTACGGGCCACCCGCTACCCGCCTGCGGGCATTCGCGGGGTGGGCAGCGCGCTGGCTCGCGCGTCGCGCTGGAACCGCATACCGGATTACCTGCAGCAGGCCAACGACGCCATGTGCGTGCTGGTGCAGATCGAAACCCGCGAGGCGCTGAAAAACCTGCCGCAGATCCTCGACGTGGAAGGCGTCGACGGCGTGTTTATCGGCCCGGCGGATCTCAGCGCCGACATGGGCTTTGCCGGCAATCCGCAGCACCCGGAGGTCCAGGCCGCCATCGAGCAGGCGATCGCGCAGATCCTCAGCGCGGGCAAAGCGCCCGGCATCCTGATGGCCAACGAGGCGCTGGCAAAACGCTATCTCGAGCTCGGCGCGCGGTTTGTCGCCGTCGGCGTTGACACCACCCTGCTCGCCCGCGGCGCGGAAGCGCTGGCGGCACGCTTTATCGAAAACCCGGTTACGTCAGTTAATAACAATAAATCCGTCTACTAAACGTAAGATCTGGAGCGCACCATGACGACCTCTAACCTGCAAACCCATGATAATGAAGCTGTTGAACAACGCGCCATTAGCAAGCTGTTCCGACGTTTAATCGTGTTTCTCTTTATCCTGTTTGTTTTCTCGTTTCTTGACCGCATCAACATCGGCTTTGCCGGGCTCACGATGGGTAAAGATCTGGGCCTCACGTCAACCATGTTTGGCCTGGCCGCGACGCTGTTTTACGTCACCTACGTGCTGTGCGGGATCCCGAGCAACATCATGCTGGCGAAGATCGGCGCGCGGCGCTGGATCGCCGGGATCATGGTGGTGTGGGGCATCGCCTCCACCTGCACCCTATTCGCCACCAGTCCTGAAACCCTCTACGTGCTGCGCATGCTGGTGGGCATTGCGGAAGCGGGCTTCCTGCCGGGGATCCTGGTCTACCTCACCTGGTGGTTCCCGGCCTATCACCGCGCCCGCGCCAACGCGCTGTTTATGATCGCCATGCCGGTCACCATGATGCTCGGTTCGATCCTCTCCGGCTACATTCTGGCGATGAACGGGCTGTGGAACCTGAAGGGCTGGCAGTGGCTGTTCCTGCTGGAAGGGCTGCCGTCGGTGGTGCTCGGCGTCGTGACCTGGTTCTACCTTAACGACACGCCGGACCAGGCCACCTGGCTGGACGATGACGAAAAGCAGGCGCTGAAAACGATGATCGCCCGCGAGCAGGAAATGGCGATTGCGCATGCCGCCACGCCGCGCTCGACGCTGCGCGAAGTGCTGACGCCCGCCGTGCTGCTCTACACCCTCGCCTACTTCTGCCTGACCAACACGCTGAGCGCGATCAACATCTGGACGCCGCAGCTCCTGCAGAGCTTCAACACGGGGAGCAGCAATATCGTCATTGGCCTGCTGGCGGCGATCCCGCAGTTTTGCACCATCCTCGGAATGATCTGGTGGAGCCGCCGATCCGACAGGCTGAAAGAGCGAAAAAAGCACACCATCCTGCCGTACCTGTTCGCCGCGGCGGGATGGATGCTGGCCTCCGCCACCGACCACAGCCTGGTCCAGCTGCTTGGCATCATTATGGCCTCAACCGGATCGTTTACCGCCATGGCGATATTCTGGACCACGCCGGATCGGGTCATTAGCCTGCAGTCCCGGGCGGTGGCGCTGGCGGTGATCAACGCTATCGGCAACGTGGGCTCCGCCGTCAGCCCGCTGCTGATCGGCATTCTGCGCGACGCGACCGGCAGCTTCAGCTCCGGGCTGTGGTTCGTGGCCGGGCTGCTGGTGGTCGGCGCGCTGGTGCTGACGCGCATTCCGATGACGCAGCGGGATCAACAGAGGAACGACCGTGTGCCAGAGCCCTATCGCCAACATTGATATCAGCAGGGAGTACGACGAAAGCCTGGGCACCGACGACGTGCACTACCAGTCGTTCGCGCGCATGGCGGCCTTTTTTGGCCGCGACATGCAGGCGCATCGTCACGACCAGTATTTTCAGATGCACTTTCTCGATACCGGGCAGATTGAGCTCCAGCTCGACGATCACCGCTACTCGGTGCAGGCCCCGCTGTTCGTGCTCACGCCGCCGTCGGTGCCGCACGCGTTTATCACCGAATCCGACAGCGACGGGCACGTGCTGACGGTGCGCGAGGATCTGATTTGGCCGCTGCTGGAGGTGCTCTACCCCGGCACCCGGGAAGCGTTTGGCCTGCCGGGGATCTGCCTCTCGCTGGCGGATAAGCCGGACGAGCTGGCGGCGCTGAAGCACTACTGGCAGCTGATTGCCCGTGAGTCCACGGAACAGCTGCCGGGAGGCGGGCACACGCTGGTCCTGCTGGCGCAGGCGGTGTTTACCCTGCTGCTGCGCAACGCGAAGCTCGACGACCACGCCTCAGGCGGCATGCGCGGCGAGCTGAAGCTGTTCCAGCGCTTTACCCAGCTTATCGACACGCACTACCACCAGCACTGGACGGTGCCGGAATACGCCAGCGAGCTGCACCTGACCGAATCCCGCCTGACCGATATCTGCCGCCGCTTCGCCAACCGCCCGCCGAAGCGGCTGATCTTCGACCGCCAGCTGCGGGAAGCCAGGCGGCTGCTGCTCTTTTCCGACAGCGCGGTCAGCGAGATTGCCTGGCAGCTGGGGTTTAAGGATCCGGCCTATTTTGCCCGCTTTTTTAACCGCCTGGTGGGGTGTTCGCCCAGCGCGTATCGGGCGCAGAAAGTACCGGTTTCCCCTGTTCCCCTCACCCCTGCCCTCTCCCAAAGGGAGAGGGAGTAATCGTCCCCTCTCCCTTTGGGAGAGGGTTAGGGTGAGGGAAATCACACTCTGCGATCTCTCGCGAAAAGTACCCGCCGTTGTCCCAATCGTCCCTTCACGTCCCGCCCCTCTCACGCTTCAATTAAACAACAAAAACAAAACATAAATTTAACATCACCATTCCGATACGAGGTCCCCATGAAGCCTGAAGAGTTCCGCGCCGATGCCAAACGCCCGTTAACCGGCGAAGAGTATTTAAAAAGCCTGCAGGACGGGCGTGAGATTTATATCTACGGCGAGCGCGTCAAAGACGTCACCACCCATCCGGCGTTTCGCAACGCGGCGGCCTCCATCGCGCAGATGTACGACGCGCTGCACAAGCCGGAGATGCAGGACACCCTGTGCTGGGGCACCGACACCGGCAGCGGCGGCTATACCCACAAGTTCTTCCGCGTGGCGAAAAGCGCCGACGACCTGCGCCAGCAGCGGGACGCCATCGCCGAGTGGTCGCGCCTGAGCTACGGCTGGATGGGCCGCACGCCGGACTACAAGGCCGCGTTCGGCTGCGCGCTCGGCGCCAACCCGGCGTTCTACGGCCAGTTCGAGCAGAACGCCCGGAACTGGTACACCCGCATCCAGGAAACCGGCCTGTACTTCAACCACGCCATCGTGAACCCGCCTATCGACCGCCACAAGCCAGCGGATGAGGTAAAAGACGTCTACATCAAGCTGGAGAAAGAGACCGACGCCGGGATTATCGTCAGCGGCGCGAAAGTGGTGGCCACCAACTCGGCGCTGACCCACTACAACATGATCGGCTTCGGCTCCGCGCAGGTGATGGGCGAAAACCCGGACTTCGCCCTGATGTTCGTCGCGCCGATGGATGCCGAGGGCGTCAAGCTCATCTCCCGCGCCTCCTACGAGATGGTGGCGGGCGCGACCGGATCCCCGTACGACTATCCGCTCTCCAGCCGCTTCGACGAGAACGACGCGATCCTGGTGATGGACAACGTGCTGATCCCGTGGGAAAACGTGCTGATCTACCGCGATTTCGACCGCTGCCGTCGCTGGACGATGGAGGGCGGTTTCGCCCGCATGTACCCGCTGCAGGCCTGCGTGCGTCTGGCGGTGAAGCTCGACTTCATTACCGCCCTGCTGAAGAAATCCCTGGAGTGCACCGGTACCCTGGAGTTCCGCGGCGTGCAGGCGGATCTCGGCGAAGTGGTGGCCTGGCGCAACATGTTCTGGGCGCTGAGCGACTCCATGTGCTCCGAAGCCACGCCGTGGGTCAACGGGGCGTATCTGCCGGATCACGCCGCGCTGCAAACCTACCGCGTGATGGCGCCGATGGCCTACGCGAAGATCAAGAACATCATCGAACGTAACGTCACCTCCGGGCTGATCTACCTGCCTTCCAGCGCCCGGGACCTGAACAACCCGCAGATCGACCAGTATCTGGCGAAATACGTGCGCGGCTCCAACGGCATTGATCACGTCGAACGCATCAAGATTTTGAAGCTGATGTGGGACGCCATCGGCAGCGAGTTTGGCGGTCGCCACGAGCTGTATGAGATCAACTATTCCGGCAGCCAGGACGAAATTCGCCTGCAGTGCCTGCGCCAGGCGCAGAGCTCCGGCAACATGGACAAGATGATGGCGATGGTCGACCGCTGCATGTCCGAATACGACCAACACGGCTGGACGGTGCCGCACCTGCACAACAACAGCGATATCAACATGCTGGATAAGCTGCTGAAATAGCGCAGCGGGAGGTTGCAATGCAATTAGATGAACAACGCCTGCGTTTTCGCGACGCGATGAGTAGCCTGTCGGCTGCGGTCAATGTGGTCACTACCGAGGGGGAGGCGGGCCGCTGCGGCATCACCGCCACCGCCGTCTGCTCGGTCACGGACACCCCGCCGTCGGTGATGGTGTGCATCAACGCCAGCAGCGCCATGAACCCGGTCTTTCAGGGCAACGGCAGGCTGTGCGTTAACGTGCTGAACCACGAACAGGAGATCGTGGCGCGCCACTTCGCCGGGATGACCGGTATGGCGATGGACGAGCGCTTTGCCCTCTCCTGCTGGCAGAAAGGCCCGCTGGCGCAGCCGGTGCTCAAGGGCGCGCTCGCCAGCCTTGAAGGCGAGATTAGCCAGGTGCAAACCATCGGCACGCATCTGGTTTATCTTGTTGAAGTTAAAAACATCATCCTGAGCGACGCGGGACACGGCCTGATCTACTTTAAGCGCCGCTTCCACCCGGTCATGCTGGAGGCGGAAGCCGCCGTCTGATCCCCACCCGCGCTGGCCTTTTATCCGGCCAGCGCGGCTTTCTGCAAAAAATCCTAAGGTTTCCGCTAAATCACGCCGTTATATAACCATAAGAGAAATTTTCTGTGACTGAATACTGACGCCACCCGTCAGCGCATCCGCATCATTCAGCGCAAACCTAATATACAGGATGACCTTATGGCTAAAACGACGCGGAGCCGCTCGGCTGAACGTCTGGTCGATATTCTGGTTGAGCTACATTTAAACGGTGTGGTAAACCGCAGTGCGCTAATGGAGAAATTTAATATTACCGAGCGCACCGTTTACCGGGATTTAAATGCCCTCTCCCCCATTGTTGAACATACCGGTAACGGGCTATATCGGCTCATCCATTCGGCACAATCGCCCGGCGGACAAGGCCTGCATCACACCCTTGCTAACTTCCTGAATGCTGATAGCTTTTTCCCTGAAAGAAATACGGAATTCTGGCAAAAGCTTGAAGCGCGCGTAGACGAAAACCATATTCTTATTCTTGCGAATGAAGCCGAACACACGGTACAGCGTGATATTCGCCGTCATTTAACAAAGATTGAGAAATCGATTAAAAACCATAATGTTTGTCAGATTGTTTATAAGGGTAAAACCCGTCTGATTAATCCCTATAAACTCATTAACAAAAAAAATATATGGTATTTACAAGCCACCGAAAATAGCCGCCTGAAATCCTTCTCTCTGAGCCAGCTTAGCTGGTTTGATATTCAAAAAACGACCTTCACCCCGGAAGAAAATGTCCTTGAACTGCTGGAAAAAAGCCTCGATCCCTGGGTATCTGAAGATACTTTCGCAGTGAAAATATTTATCAAGGATAATATTTCACATTACTTCCTGCGCCGCGATCTGCTGCCGGAACAGGAGCTGCTGGAGGAGCAACAGGACGGCGTCACGCTGCGCTGCCGGGCGGCCCACGAGAACCAGATCCTGCCGCTGCTGTTCTACTGGCTGCCCCATATTCAGATTCTGGAACCGAGCTGGCTGAAGGAGAAACTCATCAGGACGCTGGAAGGCTATCTGGCCGTGGAGCGTAGCCCGGCTAATCAAGTGATCTCAATCACATAATTTCGCCCACCGGCGGCGAGCCGTAACCGCTCGTCGCCACCTTTGACCGTTCACCTGGCACTTTCAACCTCTCATTCATTTACCGTCCTTTACACGCGCGCGGATCTGGCACGATCGCTCCAGCATTAATCAATACCTCCTCACAACGAACCCTGACCCTTTTTTCTTTACATAAAAAACCAGGTCTTACTATGGATACTAAAAAACTACTGAAGCACGTGCCCTGGGCCTTACTCGGGATCCTCGGCGCTTTCTGTCTGGCGGTTGTCGCATTACGCCGGGGCGAACACGTAAGCGCCCTGTGGATCGTGGTCGCGTCCGTTTCCGTCTATCTTGTGGCTTATCGCTACTACAGCCTGTACATCGCGCAGAAGGTCATGAAGCTTGACCCGACGCGCGCCACCCCGGCGGTCATTAACAATGACGGCCTGAACTACGTGCCGACCAACCGCTACGTGCTGTTTGGCCACCACTTTGCCGCTATCGCCGGTGCGGGCCCGCTGGTTGGCCCGGTACTGGCCGCGCAGATGGGCTACCTGCCGGGTACCCTGTGGCTGCTCGCTGGCGTGGTGCTGGCGGGTGCGGTGCAGGACTTTATGGTGCTGTTTATCTCGTCTCGCCGTAACGGCGCCTCTCTGGGTGAGATGGTCAAAGAGGAGATGGGCCGCGTGCCGGGGACCATCGCGCTGTTCGGCTGCTTCCTGATTATGATCATCATCCTCGCGGTGCTGGCCCTGATCGTGGTGAAAGCGCTGGCCGAAAGCCCGTGGGGGGTCTTCACCGTCTGCTCAACCGTGCCGATTGCGCTGTTCATGGGGATCTACATGCGATTCCTGCGCCCGGGACGCGTGGGTGAAGTGTCGGTGATTGGTATCGTGCTGCTGGTAGCCTCCATCTACTTCGGCGGCGTGATTGCGCACGACCCGTACTGGGGCCCGGCGCTGACCTTCAAGGACACCACCATCACCTTCGCGCTGATTGGCTATGCGTTTATCTCCGCGCTGCTGCCGGTCTGGCTGATTCTGGCCCCGCGCGACTACCTGGCGACCTTCCTTAAAATCGGCGTGATCGTCGGTCTGGCGATCGGCATCCTGGTGATCAACCCGGATCTGAAAATGCCTGCGGTAACGCAGTACATCGACGGTACCGGCCCGCTGTGGAAAGGTGCCCTGTTCCCGTTCCTGTTCATCACCATCGCCTGCGGTGCGGTCTCCGGCTTCCACGCCCTGATTGCGTCCGGTACCACGCCTAAGCTGCTGGCGAACGAGAAAGACGCGCGTCTGATCGGCTACGGCGCGATGCTGATGGAGTCCTTCGTGGCGATCATGGCGCTGGTTGCCGCGTCCATCATCGAACCGGGTCTTTACTTCGCGATGAACACCCCTCCGGCGGGCCTCGGCATTACCATGCCAAACCTGCACGAGATGGGCGGCGACAACGCGGCGATGATTATGGCCCAGCTGAAGGACGCGAGCGCGCACGCGGCGGCGACCGTTAGCTCCTGGGGCTTCGTGATTTCGCCTGAGCAGATCATGCAGACCGCGAAGGATATCGGTGAACCGTCCGTGCTGAACCGCGCCGGTGGTGCGCCTACGCTGGCCGTCGGTATCGCACACGTGTTCCACAAGGTGCTGCCGTGGGCGGACATGGGCTTCTGGTACCACTTCGGTATTCTGTTCGAAGCGCTGTTCATCCTGACCGCGCTGGACGCCGGTACCCGTGCGGGCCGCTTCATGCTGCAGGATCTGCTGGGTAACTTCGTGCCGTTCCTGAAGAAAACCGACTCGCTGGTGGCGGGCATTCTGGGTACCGCTGGCTGCGTCGGCCTGTGGGGTTACCTGCTGTATCAGGGCGTGGTCGACCCGCTGGGCGGCGTGAAGAGCCTGTGGCCGCTGTTCGGTATCTCTAACCAGATGCTGGCCGCCGTAGCCCTGGTGCTGGGCACCGTGGTCCTCGTGAAGATGAAGCGCACCAAATACATCTGGGTCACCGTGGTCCCTGCGCTGTGGCTGCTGCTCTGCACCACCTGGGCGCTTGGCCTGAAGCTGTTCAGCGCCAACCCGCAGCTGGAAGGCTTCTTCTTCATGGCGAATCAGTACAAAGAGAAGATTGCCGCAGGCGGCGCGGATCTCACCGCGCAGCAGATTGCCAACATGAACCATATCGTGGTGAACAACTACACCAACGCGGGTCTGAGCATTCTGTTCCTGGTGGTGGTGTACAGCATCATCTTCTACGGCATCAAGACCTGGCTGAAGGTGCGTAACGCCGACGGTCGTACGGATAAAGAAACCCCGTACGTGCCGGTGCCGGAAGGCGGCGTGAAAACTTCTTCACACCATTAATCCGCAATCCTCCCCCTCTCCCTTTGGGAGAGGGTTGGGGTGAGGGGAACACAAGCCCAGCGGACTCACATCGCCGGGCTTTTCCTGTCTGGAACCCACAATGTTTGGTAACTTAGGCGAAGCAAAAAAATACCTCGGTCAGGCGGCGAAAATGCTGATTGGCATTCCGGACTATGACAACTACGTTGAGCATATGAAGACCAACCATCCGGATAAGCCGTACATGACCTACACCGAATTCTTCCGCGAGCGTCAGGAAGCGCGCTACGGCGGAAGTGGAGAAGGCGGCGTCCGCTGCTGCTAAAGGAGAGACCATGACCCCGATTGCCGTTACCCTGCTGACCGGTTTTCTCGGCGCCGGAAAAACCACCCTGCTGCGCCACATCCTGAATGAACAGCACGGCTTCAAAATCGCCGTCATCGAAAACGAATTTGGCGAAGTCTCCGTAGACGACCAGCTGATTGGCGATCGCGCCACGCAGATCAAAACCCTGACCAACGGCTGCATCTGCTGCACCCGTTCTAACGAGCTGGAAGACGCCCTGCTGGACCTGCTCGACAGCCGCGACCGCGGTGAAATCGACTTCGACCGCCTGGTGATCGAGTGTACCGGCATGGCCGACCCCGGCCCGATTATTCAGACCTTTTTCTCGCACGAGATCCTCTGCCAGCGCTACCTGCTGGACGGCGTCATCGCCCTGGTCGACGCGGTCCACGCCGACGAGCAGATGAACCAGTTCACCATCGCCCAGTCTCAGGTGGGCTACGCCGACCGCATCCTGCTGACCAAAACCGACGTGGCGGGCGAAAGCGTTAAGCTGCGCGAGCGGCTGACGCGCATCAACTCCCGCGCCCCGGTTTACACGGTGACGCACGGCGATATTGACCTGTCTCAGCTGTTCAACACCAACGGCTTTATGCTGGAAGAGAACGTCACCGCGAAACCGCGCTTCCACTTTATGGCAGACAAGCAAAACGACGTGACGTCGATTGTGGTGGAGCTGGACTACCCGGTGGATATCAGCGAGGTTTCACGCGTGATGGAGAACCTGCTGCTGTCGTTTGCCGACAGGCTGCTGCGCTACAAGGGGATGCTGTGGATCGACGGCGAACCAAACCGCCTGCTGTTCCAGGGCGTGCAGCGCCTGTACAGCGCCGACTGGGACAGACCGTGGGGCGATGAAGCGCCGCACAGCGTGATGGTGTTTATTGGCATCCAGCTGCCGGAAGAAGAGATTCGCGCGGCGTTTGCGGATCTGAAAAAATAACCGCCCTGCTTCCCCTCTCCCCCGTGGGGAGAGGGTTAGGGTGAGGAGCGAGCGGTAAACTTATTTCAACGCCTCCGGCAGCGTCACAATCCACAGTTCGCTGTCGGATTCCGGCTTCTTCAGCGGCTTCACGCTGAGCGTGGTTGCAACCGGCTTATCATCCAGCGTCAGCGTGCCCTCCGCGTTCACCCGATAATCCTTGAGCTTCTTGCCCTCGACCGGGTGTTGCATCGCCACCTTCACGCCAAAGTCGTTATCGTTCGCTACCGCAAGCCGTTTGCTGTCGATCAGCGCCAGCCCTTCGGCCTTCTCCTGCTGCCAGCCCAGCGCGCGCAAATCCACGACCTGCGTTTTTGCCGCAAGCGTTATGCCGCGCTGCGCCAGGGTTTTCTCATCATCAAACTCCGGGTACTCGCCCGGCTTGTCGAAGGCGCTCAGGTCGCTCGCCTTGCTGAGATCCACCTTGTAGATGATATTGCGCATCCCGTCGTTTTTATCGCTGCCCTGCTCAATCAGCAGGATGTGCTGATCATCAAGCGCGACAATGTCGCCGATTTTGGCGTCGCTGTTTTTGTCGTAGGCCGCGCTGTCGATCGGGTAACCGTACATCGCGGTCTTGCCGGTCGCCGGGTCGAAGCTCACCAGACGCGTAAACAGCGCCTGCTTTTTGCTTTTACCGTCGATGTCCAGCGTGCTCTGCACGGCGGCGATAATGCGTCCGTCCGGCATACGGGTCAGGCCCTCAAAGCCCCGGTTCGGCTGGCGCCATTTGATAATATTTGGCAGACCGCCCGCGATGGATTTCTCGCCTTCCGCCGCCTGCGGGCCGTGGATCGCCAGGATCTTCCCTTTGCTGTCGACGTTAATCAGGAACGGGCCATACTCGTCGCACAGCCAGTAGCCGCCCTTGCCGTCCGGCGTGATGCCTTCCGTATCCAGCCCGCGGTTGTCACCCTTGAGGATCTTGAGGGTATCGCTGAACGCCACTTCGTTGGTGGAGCCAATCACGCCGCTTTGCAGCGGCAGGCCGTTAATCTCGCCTTTATCGTCATGCAGCGGGCGGGCATCCACAGCCTCCGCTTTGCCGTTCTGCACGCGGATGGTCATCAGCAGCGGCGCGAAATCCGGCGTGACGAATATTTTGGCTTCGTTTTTACCCATTTTTGGCGCATCGGCGTTTGGACCGCGATCGGTCACGGTCGCAAAGGTCAGAGCATCGCCCTGCTTGCCCGTAAAGAGCAGGCCAGAACCAATGCCCACGGGAAGACCGTCAGGAAACGCATCGGCAAACGCGCCGCTGTACTTCACGTGTGAGCCTTCAGGGAAGCTGACGAGATAGCGCTCAGCGGTGGGCTGCGCCGCCAGGCCAGAGAAAGAGAGCGCACAGCCGATAAGCACAGGAATAATTTTTCTTTTCATATTGTTAGCGTCCAGTGAGTGAAGCCAACAACGTAAAGAATAAACGTGTCAGAAAAATGACATGGAGAGGACAGCGGATCGGCGCAACGAGACGTATATTCTTCCCCAGAAATGTAAACCTGTGTCTTTATCTGTGACAACTGAAACACTTTTGGAAACTATTAGAAATTCTATTAATGCGTTTCAAAGCAATTTCCCCCGGTTCGTTCAGCCTGTGTTTAGTCAAAATGCTGAACCTTCCCTAAACGCGACCTCATTACGTATTGACTCTCTGCCTTCCAAACATTTACCCAACATTTAAAAATCAGAAAACCAACAAAATCAGCATAAAAACGCGACATGACTCACATTTGCAGTCATAAACATCCCTTGTTAAGGTGCCCTCAGATTACTTTTGACGACGAGGAAATACTCATGAAAAAGCTGAACATTCTCATCCTGTCTGCTCTGACCGCCGTCTCCGGCTCCGCACTCGCCATGGGTGGCAGCATTGAGCAGGGTAAAAACTTTACCAACCTTAATGTGGAAATGGGTAAATCGACCTCCGGTCTGTACACCGAAGGCAGCTGGCTTAAAAATACCGATGACGGCACCACAACCGGTGGCGTGGGTGCAGGCTACAACTTCGAAGTTGGCCCGGTAATGTTGAACGCGGGCGCTAAGGCCCTCTACGTTGGCCCGAAAAAAGGGGATAACGGCGTGGCATTCCCAATCGGCGGGGGCGTGAGCGTTGCCCTGACCGACAGCATCAAGGTATTCGGTGAAGGTTACGTTGCGCCAGACGGGCTGAACAACAGCGTCAAAAACTACGTTGAAGCGAACGGTGGCGTCAGCTGGACCCCAATCAAACCTGTGACCCTGAAAGTGGGTTACCGCCACGTGAGCGTGGATGGCAAAGACGGTCGTCCAAACCACACGCTGATTGACGGCGCATACGTGGGCGGCGGCGTGTCCTTCTAAGGCGGTATTGCGCGTTTCGCCCGGCGGCGCTACGCTTGCACGGGCCTACAATAAATTGTGCAATGTATTAATACTGCTGCACATTGTAGGCCGGGTAAGCGCAGCGCCACCCGGCAAGAAAGGCGATGACGTTATTTACGCACCACCACCAGCTTCTGGTTCACAAACTCTTTGATCCCCAGATCCGACAGCTCGCGTCCGTAACCGGAGCGCTTCACGCCGCCGAACGGCAGCTCTGGCGCGGTATCGGTGAGCCAGTTGATATACACCATCCCGGTCTCAATCCGCGACGCCATTTTCTTCGCGCGCTCGATATCCTTGCTGAATACCGCCCCGCCCAGACCGTAGTGCGAGTCGTTCGCCAGGGCGACCGCTTCATCATCGCTTTTCACCACGTAAATCTGCGCCACCGGGCCGAAGAACTCTTCGAAGTACGCCGGATTGTCGCGGGAGATATTCGTCAGGATAGTCGGCTCGAAGAAGCTGCCGTCGCGCTGCACCGGCTTGCCGCCATAGTGCAGCGTGGCGCCGTTTTTCACCGCCTCGTTAACCTGTTTGGTCAGCGTTTCCAGCGCGTCCTTAGACGACAGCGGCCCCAGCGTGGTGCTTTCGTCCAGCGGATCGCCAATCTTCACCTGCTTAAACGCCTCGGTGAATTTGCTCAGGAAGGCATCCGCAATCTTTTCATGCAGGATAAAGCGCTTCGCCGCGGTACACACCTGCCCGGCGTTGTTGAGCCGCGCATTCACGCCAATCTTCACAGCTTTGTCCAGGTCCGCATCGTCCAGCACCACGAAGACGTCGTTACCGCCCAGCTCCAGCGTGGATTTCTTAATGTGCTTCGCCGCCTGCGCGGCCACGACGCTGCCGGCCTTTTCGGAACCGGTCAGCGCGGCACCCTGCACGCGATCGTCGGCGATGATGTTTGCCACCTGTTCGGACGAGATGAACAGGTTAGTCCACGCCCCTTCCGGCGCGCCCGCCTCGCGCACCAGGTGCGCAAAGGCCTCGGCGCAGTGCGGCACGATGCTCGCGTGTTTAGCCAGAACGGGGTTACCCGCCGCCAGGTTTGGCGCCAGAACGCGCATCAGCTGGTAGTACGGGAAGTTCCACGGCTCAACGGCCATCAGCACGCCGATGGGGTGATGCTCCACCCACGCTTCCCCGAGTTCAGAGTCGTACTTCACCGGGGCAAGGAACTGCTTCGCGTTGTCGGCGTAGTAGCGGGCAATCTGTGCGCATAGCTTCACCTCGCCGCGGCTCTGTTCGATGAGCTTACCCATCTCCTGGCTGGCGATTTTCGCCAGTTCCTCCACGCGCTCGTCGATAAGGTCAGCAAGCTTGTGCAGTACCGGCAGGCGCTGGTTGATGTCGCCCTTTGCCCAGTCTGAATGATAAAGGGCATCGGCCGCCTTCAGCGCCGCTTCAATATCCGCGTCGGTATGTGAGGGGTATTCTTTGATGAGCTGGTTAGTGGCAGGATTTACTGTCTGATAAGCCATATCGAATCTCCATGTTTTACCGCTTAGGGTATTAAGAGTAGTCAACATGACTGGCTTCGGGCGTAAAGTTGGGCATATCCGGAAGGTTCTTAATAACGCGCTGCTGGCGAAAGGTTCACGCGGCGCAAAAAAAGCATCATGTATTTTGAAAAACACATTCACGAAAAGAATATATTGACGCCATTGATACACGTAAGCCATTGATTTAGATCTATTTTTTTAGTGATTGATATCTTTGCCCATGATAAAAAGAGGGTTTTAAATCATCACTGAAATGCCTGCATCAAAGGCAAGGATGCTTTATGACCTCACTGAACTTCTCCCAAACGGCAGCCTTTATCTGGTCTGTCGCAGATTTGCTGCGCGGCGATTTTAAACAGTCTCAATATGGCCGCATTATTCTCCCCTTTACCCTGCTGCGGCGTCTGGAGTGCGTGCTGGAGGAGACCAAAGACGCCGTCGTTGCCGAGGCTGCAAAAGTCCGGACATCTTCCCTGCCTGAAGAGGCCAAAGAAAAATTAATCCTCCGCGCCACCAATGGCCTGACGTTTTTTAACGCCTCGCCGCTCAACCTGAGCAAGATGGGGCAGAATGACATCCAGGCCAACCTGGAAAACTACATCCAGTGCTTTTCCAGAGACGCGCGGGAAATTTTCGAGCACTTTAAATTCAGCGAATTTATTGGTCTGCTGGACGATGCCAACCTGCTCTACAAGATCGTGCAGAAGTTTGCCACCACCGACCTCAGCCCGCAGGCCATCTCCAACCACGAAATGGGCCTGGTGTTTGAGGAGCTGATCCGCCGTTTTGCGGAAAGCTCCAACGAAACCGCCGGAGAGCACTTTACCCCGCGCGACATCGTGCGCCTCACCACCTCGCTGGTCTTTATGGAGGATGACGAAGCGCTCACCAGGGAGGGCATCATTCGGACCCTCTATGACCCGACGGCGGGCACGGGCGGCTTTCTTTCGTCCGGGATGGAATACGTCCACGAGCTGAATCCGAAGGCGGTGATGCGCGCGTTTGGGCAGGAGCTGAACCCGGAGTCGTACGCCATCTGCAAAGCCGACATGCTGATCAAAGGTCAGGACGTCAGCCGCATCAAGCTGGGGAATACCCTCTCTAACGATCAGCTTCCTGCCGACCGCTTCGATTACATGCTGTCGAACCCGCCGTTTGGCGTGGACTGGAAGAAGATCGAAGCGGACATAAACAACGAGCACCGCAAAGGGTTTTCGGGGCGCTTCGGGCCCGGCCTGCCGCGCGTGTCCGACGGCTCGCTGCTGTTTCTGCTGCACCTGATCAGCAAAATGCGCGATGCGGATACCGGCGGGCGCATTGGGATCATCCTCAACGGCTCTCCTCTGTTTACCGGCGGGGCGGGCAGCGGCGAAAGCGAGATCCGACGCTACATTCTTGAGGCGGATCTGCTGGAAGGGATCGTCGCGCTGCCCACCGACATGTTCTACAACACCGGGATCGCCACCTACGTGTGGATCCTGTCGAACAAAAAAGCGGCTGAGCGTAAGGGCAAGATCCAGCTGATCGACGCCAGCAGGCTCTACAGCAAAATGCGTAAGTCGCTGGGCTCTAAGCGCAACATGATGAGCGAGGAGGATATTCGGCTCATCACCCGCACCTTTGGCGACTTTGAGGTTGCGGAGGCGAAAAACGCCGAGGGCGAACGCATCCTCGCCAGCAAGATATTCAGCAGCACCGACTTTGGCTTCCGCCGTCTGACCATTGAGCGCCCGCTGCGTTTAACGGCACAGGTCACGAATGAATCCATTGCCGCGCTGCGCTTTGCGCCAAAACCGCTCAATGCCCCGATGGCGTGTCTGTACGACGCGTTCGGCGCCTTCTGGCAGGACGAGAACTACGGCAGCTTTGCGGCGTTCGAGCCGGAAGCGCGCGCCATTATCAAAGCCGAATTCCCCGAGCTTAAAGAGAAGCAGATTAAAGATCTGCTCGACGCATCGCTGTGGCAACGCCAGCGCGCGCTGATGGTCAAAGCGCAAACAATCCAGACGGCGCTGGACGGTAAAGCGGGTGGAAAAGCGCTGCCGAGCGATGATTTCAATCAGTTCCAGCTGACGCTCAAAGAGGCGCTTAAAAACGCCGCCGTGAAGCTCGATGCCAAAGAGCATAAGCAGCTTATCGAGGCGATCGCCCGCAAAAACCCGGACGCGGAGTCGGTCGTTAAAAAAGTCCTCAGGGAAGATGCGCAGCCGCTGTACGGCGCGTTTCCGTATCGCGGTCAGGTAGTGGAATTTGAGCAGGACGGCGACCTGCGCGACAACGAAAACGTGGCACTCGATCCGTCTGTTTCGACCAGCGATTTGATTGAACGCTACGTGAAGGCGGAGGTGCTGCCGCACGTGCCGGACGCCTGGATTAACGCCGACAAGCGCGACGCCCGCGACGGCGAGGTTGGGGTCGTTGGGTACGAGATTCCGTTTAACCGGCATTTTTATGTGTATAAGCCACCGCGCCCGCTGGAAGAGATTGACGCGGAGCTGGATGCGCTGAGCGCGGAGATTATGAAGCTGCTGCAGGAGGTACACTCCTGATGGCTAAGTATAAGGCGTATCCGGAATATAAGGATTCTGGGGTTGAGTGGTTAGATTCGATACCCAAAAATTGGAGGCAAACTCAAGTAAAATATGGATTTAATGTTACTTTAGGGAAAATGCTCCAAAAAACCAAACAATCGTTTTCCGATGAATTGAAGCCTTACCTAAAGGCTCAAAATATACAACCTAATGGTATAGATTTAGATATTGTTGATAAAATGTGGTTTTCGTCTGATGAAAAGAAAAAAATTAAAGCTAAATATTAATGACGTTCTGGTTAGTGAGGGTGGTGATGTTGGCCGCGCTGTAATATGGAAAGCTGAATTAGAAGAGTGTTACATTCAGAATGCAATAAACCGAGCACGGCCATTATCAAACAATTCATCCTCATTTTTTTATTACTGGATGGTTTTCTTAAAGTCATCAGACTATATCAATATAATATGTAATAAAGCTACTATCGCGCATTATACAGCTGAAAAACTTGAATGCACCCCAATTTTCTTGCCAGATGAAAAACAGCAAGAAATAATTTCAATATTTCTAAATGATGAAACCGCAAAAATCGACACCCTAATCCAAAAACAGCTCCAACAAATCGACCTCCTCAAAGAGCGCCGCACCGCCCTCATCTCCGCCGCCGTCACCGGCAAAATCGATCTCCGCGACTGGACGCCTCCTGCCAGCAGTCCTGAGGAATCTCCCACCGCTGAGGAGGCTACCGCATGATCGCCGACGTCACCAAAGAATCGAACCTGCAGGCCGATATCATCCAGCAGATGTGCCAGAACGGCTGGATCCCCGGCAAAGGCGAGCAGTACGATCGCGAACGTGCGCTCTACTCTCAGGATGCGCTGACCTTTGTCCAGACCACCCAGCCGCAGGAGTGGGAAAAATTTACCCGCATCTATCCCAACGATACCGAGCGTCATTTTTTAGATGCGCTGGTCGCGCAGCTTAAAAAAGCCGATACCAACGCCACCGACGTTCAGTCCCGTCATTACGGCACCCTGGGCGTGCTTCGCCACGGCATCCGAAGCCATAGCGCGCGCTTTTTCCTGTGCCAGTTTAAGCCGGACCACAGCCTCAATCCGGACACCCTTGCGCGCTATCGACAAAATATCTGCCGCATCGTACCGGAGCTGGTTTACAGCCCGAATGCGAACGGCACCGAGACGGAGGTAAAAGCCAAACGCTGGCGCATCGACCTGGTGCTGTTAATCAACGGCCTTCCCGTCGCCACGCTTGAGCTGAAATCCGAGTTTAAGCAGACGGTCAACAGCGCCATCAACCAGTATAAGAAAACCCGCCTACCAAAGGATCCGGCGACCAATAAGCCGGAACCGCTGCTGACCTTCAAGCGCGGCGCGCTGGTGCATTTCGCCGTCAGCCAGTATGAGGTCTATATGACCACCAGGCTGGCGGGAGATGACACCTTTTTCCTGCCGTTCAACAAAGGCACCAAAGCGGGCGGCGCGGGTAACGACATCCCGGAAGATAGCCAGCAGTACGCCACCAGCTACCTGTGGAACGAGGTACTGCTCCCCGACAACCTGCTGAAAATCCTTGCCTGCTTTGTGCATCTGCAAATTGAGGAGAAAGAGAGCTGGGACGGTAAAAAGGTCAAAAAAGAGAGCCTGATCTTCCCGCGCTACCACCAGTGGGACGTGGTGAACAAGCTTATCGCCGCCGCAGAGGAAGAAGGCACCGGCAACAAATACCTTATCCAGCACAGCGCCGGATCCGGGAAGTCGAACTCGATCGCCTGGACGGCGCATCAGCTCGCGTGCCTGCACGATAAAAAGGGTGAAAAACGCTTCCACTCGGTGATCGTGGTGACGGACCGCACCGTGCTCGACGATCAGCTCCAGGACACGATCTATCAGTTCGAACATGCGGATGGCGTGGTTGGCCGCATCAACAACCGTGAAGGTGATGGCTCGAAATCGGAGAAGCTTGCCAGCGCGCTGGAGCACTCGCAGCCGATTATTATCGTGACCATCCAGACCTTCCCGTACGTGCTCAAAGCCATCGAAAACAGCACCCGCCTGAAGGAAAGAACCTACGCAATCATCGCTGATGAAGCGCATTCGTCCCAGAGCGGCTCTACGGCGCGTCAGCTAAAGGAAGTGCTGATGAGTGAAGGGGCCAGCGACGACGTGGTCCTTACCTCAGAGGATATCCTCGACGCCACCCTTGCCGCCCGCAGCGGAAGCCCGAACCTTAGCTTCTACGCCTTCACCGCAACGCCAAAGGCGAAAACCCTGGAGCTGTTTGGCCGTCGACCCAGCCCCAACGAACCCGCGTCGAGAATCAACAAGCCCGTGGCGTTTCACGTTTATTCCATGCGCCAGGCCATCGAGGAGGGCTTTATCCTCGACGTGCTGAAGAACTACACCAATTACAAAGTGGCCTATAAGCTGCTGCAAAAAATCGGTGATAAGGACCAGGAAGTGGACAGCAACCGGGCGAAGATCAGGCTCAGTCAGTGGGTAGCGTTGCACGAGCATAACGTCTCGCAAAAGGTCATCGTCATCGTTGAGCACTATCGTCAGCACGTTATGCATCTGCTTGGCGGACAGGCGAAAGCGATGGTGGTGACCAGCTCGCGCAAGGCGGCGGTGCGCTACAAGCTGGCTTTTGATAAATACATCGCGGAAATGGGCTACGGGAAAATCGCCGCGATGGTGGCGTTCTCAGGCGAAGTCGAGTTCCAGGAAAATGACATGAGCGACCTCGCACTGCTGCACCAGAAATTTACTGAAATCAGCATGAACCCGGCGCTCAAGGGCCGCGATATGCGAAAGGCGTTTGATAGCGATGACTATCAGGTCATGCTGGTGGCCAACAAGTTCCAGACCGGCTTTGACCAGCCGAAGCTGTGCGCCATGTACGTCGATAAGGCGCTGGGCGGCGTGGAGTGCGTCCAGACGCTGTCGCGTCTTAACCGTACTTATCCCGGTAAAAAGGAATCAGGCACCTTTGTGCTTGATTTTTATAATGAACCTGACGATATCCTGTCCGCCTTTCAGCCCTACTATCAAACGGCAGAGCTAACCGATGTTAGCGATCCGTACCTGGTGTTCGATCTGTACGAAAAGCTTCGCGCCAGCGGCATATTTTTATGGAACGAGGTTGAACAGCTGTGTGAGGCTTTTTACAGCAAGAAGAAGTCGAATGCGACGCTCAGCAATATTTGCCTGCCCGCGGTAAACCGCTGGCGAATGCGTTATACCTCAGCGAAAGAGGCGTATATCAGCGCTAAACAGATCTATGAGTTAACAAAAAGGGACTCCCCTAATCCCATTTTGCTGGCAAACGCGGAAAACAGTTTTAAAGCCTGCAAGCAGGAAAAAGATCGTCTGGAGATCTTCAAAAAAGATCTTGGCAGCTTTGTACGCTTTTACGAATTTATGTCGCAGATCGTCGCCTACGATGACAAGTCGCTGGAGAAGTTAAGCCTGTATTGTCGACACCTCCGCCCCTTACTGCGTGAAGAGTCGGTCGATGAAGATGATGTCGATCTTTCCAACGTTGAGATGAGCCACTATCGGCTTTCAAAAATCCAGGAGCAGCATATTAAGCTTCAGGAGGAGGCGGCAGAGTATAAGCTCAACCCAGTTAATGACGTCGGCACCGCAAAAGCAAAAGATAAAAAAGAGGAGTTTATGTCGCAGGTGCTGTCGCAGCTTAACGAGCTGTTTATCACCGAAAACCTGACCGACAAAGATATGCTCAACTATGCCTTTGTGGTTTACGATAAGCTCGCAGAGAACAACATCGTAATGACCCAACTCGACAATAACACCCGTGAGCAGGCCATGCTGGGCGACTTTCCTAAAGCCATTGATGATGCCGTGATGGACAGCAACGACGCGCACAGGGAGATGATGATGCAGTACTTATCGTCGCCTGAAGTTGCCAAAGGCTTTGCTCACCTGATGTATGACATAGCAAAAATGCGCAGGGAAATGGCTCATGAGTGATATTCAACTTTTTCGCTATAGTGCAAGCGGCGTAAAAGAGCTCTCAGGTAAAGCAGCAACCATCGAAAAAGAGCTGCAATCGCTGATCGAATCCCGAATGGAGATCTTTCTCGGGGTTCGTTTTCTCTACAGTGAATACAGCACCGGTAAGACCCACCGTGGGCGCATTGATTCACTCGGGCTGGACGAAAATAACTGCCCGGTTATTATCGAATACAAACGTCACAGCAACGAAAATGTCATCAACCAGGGACTGTTTTATTTAGACTGGCTTCTCGATCATAAGGCTGAATTTAAGTGGCTGGTGATGGAGAAGCTCGGCAAAGAAACGGCAGAGGCGATCGACTGGTCAGGCACGCGTTTGCTCTGTATTGCCGCTGATTTTAATAAGTATGATGAACATGCCGTTCAGCAAATTAACCGCAATATCAGCCTGATTCGTTATAAGCTTTTTTCTGACGATCTGCTGATGTTCGAGCTGGTCAACGCCGTTGTTGAGAACGCCTTTTCTGAAGCGGCAACCGAAACATTACCCTCCGCAATTGGCAAGCGCAATACGCGAACGCATAGTGAACAGCTCGCCAGCGCGTCCACAGAATTAGCCCTTCTTTTCGAACAGCTAAAAAGTTACGTCCTGTCTCTCGGCGATGAGGTGCAGTACAAAGAGCTGAAGCTGTACGGCGCCTTCCGTCGTCTGCGGAATTTTGTCTGTGCCGGGGTTTACCCCGTAACCGATCCGCATATCCGTTTGTGGTTGAAACTGGATCCTGAGCATATTCAGTTTGAAGAAGGCTTTAGCCGGGATGTGACTCACATCGGCCACTGGGGAACAGGCAACGTTGAACTCGCTGTACGCAATGAACATGACCTGATGAAAGCTAATCTACTCATCGAAAGGGCGTATCAGGAGAATTGATGCTGATTTGTTCATGACAGGAGTGTTACATTCTTTTTGTCATCATGCGTTTTTGCTCCGGGAAAAATTTTTCTCCCGGAGCAAGCGAATCAAGCCCCTAACCGATAATCCCAGTCATCCGAGTGAATAACGTTACCGTCACGGTAATGCCAGGTAATCTTTTCATAACGAAGCAAAACAAGCTCAAGATGCCCCTGTTTTTCATGGTAAGCCTCTTTCACGTCATGCATTAATGAAAACACCGTGACGACCTTCACCGCTTCCAGCATTATCGTGAAATAGATTTCTTCCTGACCGGCATCATTGATTCTGTACAGGTCGATAGTCGCTTTCCTGAGCGTACCGCCCGTGCTAAGTGCTTTATAGAGAAAAACGCTGGAGGCATCAATTTCCTTCTCAACAAGAAAGGGACGATGCTGGCGTTTGCTCAATGCTCTGCCATTATGCAGGTCAGAATTATAGCTTACGTTATGATAGAGCCCTAAAACCTCAATCTGGTTTTCACAGTCTTTAACTCTCACGCTGCCTTTTATGTTATTACCCGCATCGTCAGTTAATGACATATATCCCGGAATGGCCATTTAAATATCCTTATCGAATGGAATAGAATGTTCAACAGTTGAGATCATAACGGCGAGACATCTTTTACCCTCCGGACTTTTTATTTTGAACATTTCCCTGATTGAATCCACGAAAAGCTTATTACTCTCTGCCTCCGTTTCGGGGAAATTAGCAAACGCGCAAATTTGTTCAACAGTGAGTACCGGTTTATCGTCTTTTAAGATTGCCAAAACGCCCGTAGGGTTATGTGGGATAGCTTTTGAAAGCGCCGCCTTTAGATCTTCAGCCGTACTGGCGTCCACCCCGGGTTCAAGGGCACTCGCGACGGCTAACCAGGCATGACTACCTTTGCTTATTCCCGGGATCACATGATTCCACCATTCCGACTCATTGCTGTCATTAGCATATAATTGTGCAACAACATGCCTGGCACCTGTCTCGTTTATCATCTGCAAAAGTTGCTCAGGAGTGTAACTTTTGGCAAATAAAGCCAACGGAAAGCATAATAATAGCGCAATGATATATTTCATTATCGCACCACCAGTCTTGTGTCACCTGAATCATAAATCATATCTTCCCATGTCATTTAATGTGCTCCTTTACCTGAACAATCACTTATTTTATAAATACAATGGTTTTAAAGTAACAGCAGCCATCACAAAACTGACCGCCAAGGCTGCATAAGCACAAAAAAATTTAGAAAAGATAATAATGAATAAATTAAACCCATATATTTTTTCGATAATAAATAGTGCGACGCGCATGTCAGTTTTTCCCGGTCTTAAACCACCTTTGCACTTTTCGTGCACTTCCCTCTATCCTTACCTCATGGAAAAAATAGCTGAACTCAAACGCGCCAAGCTTCTTGCGCTATCGCTGCTGCTGATTGCCGCCGCGGCCTTTATCACCACCCTGTTCCTGCCGCAGACCTTCTGGGTGCGCGGCGTGAAGGCCATTGCCGAGGCGGCGATGGTCGGCGCGCTGGCGGACTGGTTCGCCGTCGTCGCGCTGTTCCGCCGGGTGCCGATTCCGTTTATCTCGCGCCATACGGCAATCATTCCGCGCAACAAAGACCGGATCGGCGACAATCTCGGCCAGTTCGTGCAGGAGAAGTTTCTCGATACCCAGTCGCTGGTAGCGTTAATCCGCCGCTATGAACCCGCGCACATGATCGGCGCCTGGTTCAGCAAGCCCGACAACGCCGAGCGCGTTGGCCTGCATCTGGTGCAGGTGATGAGCGGCTTTCTCGAACTCACTGACGACGGACGCATTCAGCGCCTGCTCAAGCGCGCGGTGCATAAGGCCATCGACAAGGTCGATTTCACCGAAACCAGCGCCGTAATGCTGGAGAGCATGACCAAAAACAACCGCCATCAGGTGCTGCTGGACGCCATCATCAACCGGCTGATCACCCTGATTCAGCGGGACAGCACGCGGGACTTTATCGCCGTTCGGATTGTCCACTGGCTCAAAACCGAGCACCCGCGCAAGGCGATGGTGCTGCCCACCGAGTGGCTGGGGGATCAAAGCGCGGAGATGGTCTCGCACGCGGTCAACACGCTGCTGGACGATATCAGCCACGACCGCACGCACCAGATCCGCCAGGCGTTCGACCGCGCCACGCTGAAGCTTATCGACAGCTTGAAAAACGATCCGGACATGGCGGCGAAAGCCGATAACATCAAGCACTACCTGAAAAATGACGAGGCGTTTAACCGCTATTTGGGGGAAATGTGGGCCGATCTGCGCCAGTGGCTGAAGGCGGATATGCAGAGTGAAGACTCGCGCGTGAAGCAGCGCATCGCCAACGCCGGGCTGTGGTTTGGCGAAACGCTGACGAACGACGCCAGCCTGCGGGCGTCGCTGAACGAGCATCTGGAGCAGGCCGCGCACCGCGTCGCGCCGGATTTCGCCGCGTTCCTGACCCGCCACATCAGCGACACGGTCAAAAGCTGGGATGCGAAAGACATGTCCCGCCAGATCGAGCTGAATATCGGCAAAGATCTGCAGTTTATCCGCGTCAACGGTACGCTGGTGGGCGGGACGATTGGCCTGATCCTGTTTTTACTCTCGCAGCTGCCCGCCGTGCTGGGGCATTAATCTGCCTTGGGCGGCGCGATGACGTAGCGCGTCGCCTCGAAGCGGTTCAGGATCAAATGCACCAGAAAGACCAGCGTCAGCGTGGCCACCAGCGAAAAGGTCACGGAGGTGATGCGGTACAGATCGCTGAATACCAGGTCTGTGTCCGGATGCATGTTCTGACCGAACATAATGCCGATGGTGGTGATGCTGGAAAACCCCACGCCCGCGCCCACTTTCTCCATCACGTGCAGCCGCGCGCCAAACGCCAGCCCGAGGCCAATCAGCGGCATCATCAATAGCATATGGCTGCTGTGGTCGTAGAGGATCAGCTGGACAACCAGAATATAGAGGCAGCCCAGCACCACGCCGACCACGCGCCAGATCGAGCTCATCACCGCGCCGCGATAGTGCATCGGGAACAGGATCAAAATCCCGGCCATCAGCGCCGAGAGAGAATCGCTTAAGTCACTGATTTGAAACACCACGAATATCAGCGTCGCGACCGTGCCGGAGAGCAGCGACTCGTGGCGCACGCGAGCATCGTCTTTCTCAATCAATGGCGGCGGCCTGCGGGGCTCCACGTCCGGCAGGAGATAGTTCATCAGCGCGCTCAGGCACACCGCCATCACGCTCGCTTCGATGTTGGAAAACAGCAGCGTGTGCCAGCTGGTGGTGGGGTAGCTCATAAAGTTGAGCATCACGCTCTGGCATACCACGCCCATCGACCCGAACAGGAACAGCGGCCCCTTGCTCATAAAGCGAAATCGCATCACGTAAAGGGCAAACACCACCAGCGTCATGATGACCGGCCATTGCGACAGATAGCCGATGATAATCACCATTTCAACGCAGTTCAGCGATGCGCTGAAGATAAACTGCTTCGCCACGTGGCGGTTGAAAACCGGCACCAGCGACAGCAGCATGATCGGGTAAACCACAAAAAACACGCCATAGCTGGTGTTGTAGAAACTCGAAATGCTCAGCGCAATCATCCCGGCAAAGACGATGCGCAGGGTCTGGCGAAAGTCGTTTGCCGTGTAGACGATGTTGCCGTGCGGGGTAAACACCCGCGCCAGCGTATTAATAGACATAGTGCAGCAGGCTCACCAGGTGGATCTGCATCCCGGAGAAGAAGCGCGCAAATGGCCCTTCGCTGTTGTAGAGCTGCACGGTCGCCCGCGCGCCGGTCGGAAGATGCTTCGGCAGCGCTTCATCCAGCGTCACGTGAATGCGCATGCGCTGGGCGTCGCGCACCCAGCGGTTGGAGGTTTCCGGCTCGGAGAGCTGGCCGTTAACGGCCTCCTGACCCGCCAGTATCCCCGCGTCGCTGCTGGTCACGTGGGCGCGGAACACGCGTCCAGGGAAGGCGTCAAACACCACGGCGGCATCGGTGCCCTGATGGGTATGGCGCAGGCTTTTCTCGCGGAAATCGGCCACGATATCGGTCTGGTTGTTCACCAGCGCCAGCGCGGCTGACCCCGAGGAGGCGTAAAAGCCTGGGCTTAACTGCAGATTACTGACCGTGCCGTCCGCCTGGGCGTAGACCTTCGTCCAGCCGAGGTTGAGTTCCGCTTCATCCAGCGCGTTGCGATATTTTTGCAGCGTCACGTTGCGCTGCTCGTCCCGCTCGCCGCGCTGAATGCGCAGGTTCTGGATGTTGGCCTGAATGGAGCTGACGGACTGTTCGCTGCTCTGCCAGGTAGTGCGCACCTTATCCAGATCCGCCTGCGAGACGTTCTGCAGCGTGCTCAGCTTCTGGTAGCGGTCGAAGGTCACTTTATCGTTCCGCGCGGTCAGCACGGCGGTTTTCAGGCTGGCCTGCGCGGCGGCGATCTGCGCGTCCAGCTGCTGGTTGGAAAGACGAGCCTGCTCCAGCGCGATTTGCGCCGCTTCCACCTTATTGCGAAACGGCGTGTCGTCGAGCTCAAACAGCAGATCGCCTCTCTTCACCTGGCTGTTGTTGTGGACATGTACCGCCGCCACGTAGCCGGAGACGCGCGGAGACACCGGCGTCACCACGCGCATCACGGTGGAGTCCGGCGTCAGCGGGATCCAGATATCCGCGACGATAAAGTAGACAAACATCAGCAGGAAAGAGGCAATACTCACCCTTACCCAGCGGGCAAACTTTTGTTCAGGGGTCATTATTTTTCGGTCTTTTTATCTTCTTCGCGGATTGTCCGCAAATTGCAGGCGATTTGATTCAACGTGGCGCTAAAAATGTCGAGATGTTCCGGCGCGATGTTCTGCGATACGCGCGCCTGATACGTCTCAATCACCTGAGTGAGCCTTTTTAAGATGGCTTTACCCTCGGGCGTCAGCGTCAGAAGCCGGATGCGCCTGTCGTAAGGCGATACGGCGCGCAGCAGGTATCCCTGCTTTTCCAGCTGTGTCAGGGTGCGCATCAGCGGCGGCAGTTCAATACCCTGCACCTCCGCCAGCTCGCTCATCGAGACGTTATCCCCAAGCTGAAAAAGCTGCATCATCACCGTCCAGCTCGCCTGGGTTAGCCCGGTATCGAGTATGGCGTCGTCGATCACCGCGCGCCACTGCCGCACGATCATCGCCATCCGCATGCCCATCGGCCTGCGGCTAAACAGCTCTTCTTCACTCATGGGGAGTCCTTCTCGTCACACGCGGTCAAGATAATAGTTATCAGGGTAACTATCAAGAAACGAGAGGGTAAAGCGCAGGAATTGCGAAAAGGGTATTCTCCCTCTCCCTGTGGGAGAGGGTCGGGGTGAGGGCATCAGCCCGCAGCGGCGTTTAGCGGCTAAAATGCTTCCTGACGGCACTTTTCCCCGACGCCGTCACCACCACCTCCCGATACCCCATCACCCGCTGGATCCAGCCTTTACTCTCCAGATAAGTGAGCAGCGCCGTACCAGCTTCACCCCCAAGATGAAACCGTCGCTCGCTCCAGTCGAGGCAGGCGCAGCAGGCCTTGCGACGGGAATGAGCATTTAATGGAATGCCGAGTTTCAGAAACTGCTCACGGCCATACAGGGTGAGCGCGGAACCGTCAGCCTCCAGCCAGCCTTCCGCCTGCATGAAATCATAAATCTGCACCGCCACCGCGCCTGCGAGATGGTCATAGCAGGTCCTGGCTTCACGCATGGCTTTCGGCGCAGACGTTTCCGGCGGCGTAATGCGGCTCCATGAAAGCCCCATCATCTGCTCCACCAGCGCCGCCACGTCGTGCCCGGCAAGGCGATAATAGCGATGCCGCCCTTGCGACAGGCAGGTTATCAGTTGCCCTTCAAGCAGCCGGGCGAGATGCCCGCTGGCGGTCGACGGCGCAACCTCTGCCGCCGCGCTCAGCTCGGTGGCCGTCCACGCCCGCCCGTCCATTAGCGCACAGAGCATCTTCACGCGCGAGGGATCGGCCATTGCCGCCGCCACCGCGGCAATGGCCTGTTCCAGTGCCGCGCTGTTCTCAGGATGCTGGTTCGTTTTTAACATGGGGCGCCCAGGGTTCGGTGATCTCTTCGGCCAGCTTATCATCATCCGTCAGCAGTTTCGGAGCAGTAATCCCGCACCAGCTGCGTCACGCGAATGCGGTAGTGCGCAAAAATCGACTCCCGCCCTTCAGCCTGCGCCGCCTGATGAAACACGTTCTGCTTCCAGCGGCGGACGGCCTCTTCATCCCGCCACCAGGAAAGGGAGAGGATTTTGCCGTCGGTGGTCAGGCTCTGGAACCGTTCGATATCAATAAAGCCGTCGATGTCGGCCAGCAAAGGCTTAAGTTCGGCGGCCAGCTGCAGGTAGCGCGCCTGATGAGCGGGCTCGGCTTTGGCTTCGAAAAGGACTGCGATCATGGTTTTCTCTCCGTTGTGATGTTGGGGAGAGAATGCAGGAGGGAAAAGCACAATGCTTCGGCAAGGAGCGAAGCGTTGCGCCGGATGGCGCTGCGCTTATCCGGCCTACGGGCTCATGTAGGCCCTGTAAGCGCAGCGCCACCGGGCGGGCGCGGCATTATTCCAGGTTAGCCTTATTCAGCCCGTAAGCCGCATCCAGCGAGCCGGGCGCCATGCGGGAGGTGATCCCCAGACGGTTCCAGGCGTTGATCGCCACGATGGCGAAGTTCAGCTCTGAAATCTCCACGTCCGAGAAGTGCTCCGCCACGCTGCGGTAGAGCGCATCGCTCACGCCGTGCACGCCAATCTGGGTCAACGCTTCGGTGAAGGCCAGCGCGGCTTTCTCGCGGGCGCTGAACAGCGGGGACTCGCGCCAGGCCGCCAGATGGTACAGGCGCAGCTCGCGCTCGCCGGCGATTTTGGCCTCTTTCGAGTGCATATCCAGGCAGAACGTACAGCCGTTCAGCTGCGATACGCGAATGTCGATCAGGTGCTTCAGCGCCGGATCGATGGAGGTTTTTGCCACCTCCATGCTCAGGGCGGACAGCGCGTTGGCGAGGGCAGGTGTAGCTTTATGGTGGTTGACGCGAGTGCTCATGGTCTTTCCTCTTTTTTATTCGGCATCGGTGATGCGATGAGGCAAATCTACGCCGTTCATGACATAGTAAAAAGACACAAAAAGCGTGAAATGAGGTAGGACATGAAGCCGGGCTATCACGAGATTTATACCCGCTATCGCGACAACATCACGCGCGGCGTGCTGAAGCCTGGCGATAAGGTGCCCGCCATCCGCGTGCTGGCGGAGGAGCTGAAGGTGGCGCGCAAAACCGTCGAAACGGCGTATGCCATCCTGACGGGCGAAGGGTATCTGGTGAGCCAGGGCGCGCGGGGTACGCGGGTGAATCCGGATCTTCTGCTGCCCGCGCAGAACGCCTCTGCGGAACAGCCCACCGGCACGCTTCCGGCATCGCTCATCAGCCAGCGCGAGCGGGCGGGATTTTTGCGCCCCGGCATTCCCGCCCTCGATAGCTTTCCGTATAAAAAATGGCTGCTGCTGGCGGGCCAGGCAACGCGCGCCATGCGCCAGGAGGAGATGCTCAACCCGCCCGTTCTGGGCTGGTATCCGCTGCGCCAGGCCATCGCCAGCTATCTCAACATCTCGCGCGGCTTGTCCTGCAGCGCCGAACAGGTGCTGATCACCAGCGGCTACAGCGGCAGCCTGCGGCTGATCCTCGACACGCTCGCCAGCCGCAGCGACAAGGTGGTGTTTGAAGATCCGGGCTATTTTATGGGCCAGCAGCTTCTGAAGCGGATCGTGCCGCGCCTGCACACGGTGCCAGTGGATCGCTGCGGCATCGACACGGACTACCTGCTGCGCCACCATCGCGACGCCCGCTTTGCCATCGTCACCCCGTCGCACCAGAGCCCGCTGGCGGTGACGCTCACCCTGCCGCGCAAGCAGCAGCTGCTCGACTGGGCCAGCCAGAACGAGGCGTGGATTATCGAAGACGATTACGACGGGGAGTTTCACTACACCCGCAAGGTGCTGCCGTCGCTGAAAAGCCTCGACCAACACGACCGGGTGATCTTTATGGGCACCTTCAGCAAAACCATCATGCCGTCGCTGCGCATGGGCTACGTGGTGATGCCCGCCAGCACGGTAGGCGCCTTTTCCGACTGCGCGGACATCACCACCAGCGGCCAGCCGGTGCTGACGCAAAAGATCCTCACCGCGTTTCTCAACGAAGGGCATTTTTTCCGTCACCTGAAAAAGATGCGCACCCTGTACCAGACCCGCCGCGAGTGGATGATTACCGCCCTGCGCGAGGTGTATGGCGCACTCTTTTTCACCGAGCAAAACGACGGCGGGATGCATATCGTGGCGTTTCTGAGCAAAGGAAGCCGTGACCGGGAGGTGGCGCGCTGCTGGCAGGAACAGCAGCTGCAGGTCAACGCGCTCTCGGAGTGGTATCGCGGGTCCGGCAAACGCTACGGGCTGGTGATGGGGTATAACAACGTGCGGTCGTATCAGGAGGCGGTTGAGCTGCTGGAAAGGCCGAAACGGCAGACGTTTGAGCTGTTGCGGTGAAATTGCCGGGTGGCGGCTACGCCTTACCCGGCCTACTCGATCCCGTAGGCCCGGTAAGCGAAGCGCCACCGGGCAACGACGTGGCTCACACATCATACCGGGACAACCCAACGTCCTTGAGCTGCTCGTCGCTCATCTGGCTCAGGATGCGGCGGGTACGGTTGATGCGATACCAGTTGCAGATCGTTTTGCCGATCCAGATAAACGCGACGAACGGACGTTTTGAACGGTTCTCATTGAATTCCATGATGCTCTCCTCACTGTGCCAGTGGGGTTATCATCCTGGAAATCGACCTGCGCAATACAGATGCAAAAACACCTTTTGTTTACCATACAGATCCGCTAAAACGGTATCTGCATGGCAATTATCGCCGCAATCTGTACTGGTTTTATAATCTGTATGGTTAAAACAAAGGATACAGCATGACGCGCTATCAACATCTGGCCAACCTTCTGGCGGAACGCATTGAACAAGGGCTGTATCGCAGCGGCGAACGCCTGCCGTCGGTACGCACGCTGAGCCAGGAGCACGGCGTGAGCATCAGCACCATACAGCAGGCCTATCAGATCCTCGAAAACCTCCAGCTGATCACGCCCCAGCCGCGCTCCGGCTATTTTGTTTCGCAGCGTAAAGCCCAGCCGCCCGTTCCGGCCATGACCCGCCCGGTGCAGCGCCCGGTGGACGTTACGCAGTGGGATGAGGTAATGATGCTGCTGGACGCCCGCGCCGACAAAGAGATGATCTCCTTTGGCGGCGGCTCGCCGGACATTAACCAGCCGAGCCTGAAGCCCCTGTGGCGGGAGATGAGCCGCATCGCGCAGCATAATCCCGGTGAGATGCTGAGCTATGACGTGCTCGACGGACGCCTGGAACTGCGCGAGCAGATTGCCCGCCTGATGCTCGACGGCGGCTCTACCGTGGCGGCGAACGAGATTGTTATCACCAACGGCTGCCACGGCGCGCTGTCGATCGCCCTGCTTTCGGTATGCAAGCCGGGGGATATCGTGGCGGTGGAGTCACCCTCGTTTCACGGCACCATGCAGATGCTGCGCGGCTTCGACATCAAGGCGATTGAAATTCCCACCGATCCCGAAACCGGGATCAGCATCGAGGCGCTGGAACTGGCGCTGGAGCAGTGGCCGATCAAGGCGGTGATCCTGGTGCCCAACTGCAATAACCCGCTCGGGTTTATCATGCCGGAAGCGCGGAAAAAGCAGGTGCTGGCCCTCGCCCAGCGGCACGATATCGTGATTGTCGAGGACGATATTTACGGCGAGCTGGCGGCGGAGTACCCGCGCCCGCGCACTATTCATTCTATGGATATCGACGGCCGCGTGATCCTCTGCAGCTCGTTTACCAAAACCGTGGCGCCGGGCCTGCGCGTCGGCTGGATTGTGCCGGGGCGCTACTACGACCGGGTGATGCACATGAAATACGCCGCCGGAGGGTTTAACGTGCCGGGTACCCAGATGGCGGTGGCGGCGTTTATTCGCGACGGGCATTATCATCGCCACGTCCGCCGTATGCGCCAGATTTATCAGCAGAATATGGAGACCTACACCTGCTGGGTGCGGCAGTATTTTCCGGCGGAGATTTGCGTCACGCGCCCGCAGGGGAGCTTCCTGCTGTGGGTTGAGCTGCCGGAGAAGGTGGACATGGTGTGCGTCAGCAAGCAGCTGTGTCGACTGAAGATCCAGGCCGCGGCCGGGTCGCTCTTTTCCGCCTCCGGGAAGTACCGCAACTGCCTGCGCATCAACGTGGCGCTGCCGCCGACGGAGAAACATCGCGAGGCGTTGAGGAAGATGGGTGAAGCGATTGTGATTGCGATGGAGGAGGGCTAGTGCGGCCTGATGCCCTCACCCCACCCCTCTCCCACAGGGAGAGGGAGAAAACCGTGCCGCACTACTCGTCGAAGTACCAGTAACCCTGGTTAATCAGCCCGGTAAGCTCTTCAACAAACGCCGGGTTTTTCAGCGCATCGCCCAGCTCGGCCTGGCCGAGTTCGGTGTAGCGGCACAGCGCATCCGCCGCCTTCGCGTCTACCGTCTCCAGCTGCTCGCTGTTGATGAAGAAGCTGCCGTTAACGTTCAGCACGCGCAGGCCGCTCAGGCGAGAGAGCGTTTCGCCGCCCTGCAGCGCGTCCAGCACCTCTTCCGGCGCGTAAGGCGGCTCGGCGGCGGCGATATCCAGCTCGTGACGCGGCGTGGAGACAAAGCTGCCGAACCATTTTGTGAAATCATCCGGCTTGCTGATCATCTCGATCATCATCTGACGAACGCGATCGAGCTCGTACTGCTCCACGCGGCCCGGGTGTTCGCGGCAGGTCAGATCCGGATCGCTGTAGTGCTCGCCGCCCAGATCGTTTTCCAGCGCGTAATCGGCGAAGCTGCTGATCAGATCGCGGCCGTTCGGCCCGCGGAAGCCCACAGAGTAGTTAAGCGCCGTTTCATGGGTAAAGCCGTCGTGCGGGAATCCTGGCGGGATGTAGAGAATATCGCCCGGCGCAAGATCTTCGTCGATGATCGGCTCGAACGGATCGACGTGCAGCAGCGCGGGATGCGGGCAGAACTGGCGCATCGGCAGCCTGTCGCCCACGCGCCAGCGGCGGCTGCCCATCCCCTGAATGATAAACACGTCGTACTGATCGATATGCGGCCCCACGCCGCCGCCCGGCACGGAGAAGGAGATCATCAGGTCGTCCAGACGCCAGTCCGGCAGGACGCGGAACGGACGCACCAGCTCCGCCGCAGGCATATGCCAGTGGTTTACCGCCTGCGCCAGCAGCGACCAGCCGGTTTCACCCAGATCGTCAAAGTGCTCGAACGGGCCGTTGCTGGCCTGCCATTTGCCGTTGAAATGGCTCACCAGACGGCTATCGACCTCCGGCTCCATCGCCAGCCCCGCCAGCTCGTCCGGGGTAATCGGGTCGACAAAATTCGGGAAGGCATTTTTCAGCACGACGGGTTGTTTTTGCCAGTATTTTTCGAGAAATTCCGGCCAGTTCAGGTTCAGTTGATACGCCATGGTTAGCACCAGTGAGAGGGGAAACAGGCGCGATTATAGGGGAGACGGTGGCGGGGGAACTTGTCATGGGTCAAACCAGCACGCGTAGGTCGGGTAAGGCGAGGCCGTCACCCGACACGTACGCGGCGCGAAAACTTAGTCCAGCTTCAGCTCGTCATAATGGGTAATCAGTTTACCCACGATGCCGTAGTCCAGCGCTTCCGCCGGAGACATCCAGAAGTTGCGGTCGGTGTCTTTTTTCACTTTTTCCAGCGGCTGGCCGGTCGCGTCGGCGATCAGCTTATTCACGCGATCCAGCATGCGGATGATCTCGCGCGCTTCGATCTCAATGTCCGTTGCCTGACCGCGCACGCCGCCCAGCGGCTGGTGGATCATAAAGCGGGTATTTGGCAGGGAATAACGGTGCTCTTTTTTCGCCGCCAGGAAGATGGTGATCCCCGCGCTCGCCACCCAGCCGGTGCCGATGACGTGCACTTCCGGACGGATGAATTTGATAAAGTCGTGGATGGTGTCACCCGCTTCCACGTGGCCGCCCTGGCTGTTGATGTACAGCTTAATCGGATCGTTGCTGACGCTTTGCAGCAGGATCATCTGGGTGATCACCTTCTGCGCCAGCTCCTGGTTGATCTCACCGGAGATCACAATCGAACGGGACTCCAGCAGTTTTTGCTGCAGAGCGCCCGCGCCGTTTGACCCTTCCGCTTTTTCCTTGTCGCTCTCTTTCAGTGTGTAGTGCATTGTTATTTCCTTCAGCTTGTCGCGCTCAAAACCTGAGTGTAGCCTGTTTTACCGGTGAAAGTCCTCAGGCGCACACAATGCAAACGTCCTGCGCCGCAAACGCGTCGAGAACGCCCTTTTCTATCCCCGCGTCCACCACCAGCATATCGATGTCGCGACTCTTCGCCACGACATAGCGCGCCACGCCGGGAAGCTTATCGGCGGTCAGGGCCACGATGGTCTGGTTACTCTGGGCAATCGCGACTTTTTTGAACGCGCAATCGGCAAAGTCAAACCCGGTAAGTCCCATTTCAGGGTCCATCGCGCAGCCGCCGATAAACGCCTGATCGAATATCATCCCCTGGATCTGGCCTGTCGCCGTGGCGTCCACCGCCCCGCCGGACGTCCGCTGGATCTGCCCGCCGGTCATGATGAGCTCGCACAGCGGATGATGCAGCAGCTCCGCGGCAATCGCCGGGGAGTTTGTGACCACAGTGACGCGGAGATCCCCCGGAAGGGCTTTCGCCAGCGCCAGGTTAGTCGTGCCCGCATCAATATAAATACAGCCGCCAGGCTTAACCAGCGCTGCTGCTTTATGCGCGATTGTGTTCTTTTCTGCACTTATTTGCTGTTCGCGGCTGGAAAAATTCCCCGCATCCGGCAGCTGCAGCACCGCGCCGCCGTAGACCTTTTTACACATCCCTTCTTTGCTAAGTTCATGTAAATCCCGGCGAATGGTGTGCTCTGACACGTTCATCTGGCTCGCCAGCTCGGTACAAACCACCCTTCCGCGCGCCTGAAGGATCTGGCGGATCCGCGCTTGTCGTTGTTCCGGAAAAGCAGCATAATCGAGCATGAGTAGTTCCTGGCAAAGTTTAATCGAGTATCAATGCGCATAATGTTGCATAACCGCGCAATGCACACAACGAGGGTTATTATGAATATTGCACACGTCGCACTCTGGACCCGAAGCCTTGATGCACAGGTTCAGTTCTGGCAAACGGTGTTTGGTGGCCGCAGCAATGAACGCTACGTCAGTAAAAATCGTCCGGGGTTTGAATCGCACTTTATTACGCTGGATAACGGGCCGACCGTCGAGCTGATGACCCTGCCGGAGTTGCCCGACGCCCCGTCGCACCCGGAGTTTATCGGCTGGGCGCATATCGCCATCAACGTCGGCAGCAAAGCGCAGGTCGATACCATGGCCGAGCGGGCACAGGAAAACGGCACGCTGCTCAGCGCCCCGCGTATGACCGGGGACGGCTTCTATGAAGCGGTGATTGCGGATCCGGACGGCAACCGCATTGAGCTTGTTGGTGCATAAAATCAGTGTTTCGTTACTTAACCGCCCCGGCTACGGCTCGCTATACTTCCTCTTCATACGGTTATCATATTGTTAAATGATAATGATAGTTAATGTGTTAAGATGAAAGCCAGCAGAAACAGTCTCTTACGTCAGGAGACGTGTTTATATTCTCGACAGTGAACTCAGCACCGGGGCGGTGAATGGAACACATTGTATATGTGGTTGACGACGACGACGCGGTCAGGCAGTCCGTTCTCGGCCTGCTGGAATCCGCAGATATAGACGCCATGGGCTTTTCATCGGCAGAGGCGTTTCTTCAGCACCGCTTTGAGGATCTGCCCTCGTGCGTGATCCTCGATATGCAAATGCCCGCTATCTCGGGCTTCGAGGTGGCTGACGCGCTCAAGGACAGCGGACGCGAGATCCCGATTATTTTTCTTACCGGCCACGGCACCATCCCGATGTCGGTGCGCGCCATCAAAGGCGGCGCTTATGAATTTCTCACCAAGCCCGTGGAATCCGCCGCGCTGATCGACGCCATTCAGTCCGCGCTTCAGCTGGCGGAGAACAACGCCGAGCGCAGCAAAGCGCACTTCGCCCTGAAGCAGCGCCACATGTCCCTTACCCCGCGCGAGCACGAGGTGCTGACGCTGGCGATAAGCGGCATGCTGAACAAGCAAATTGCCGCCGAGCTGGGCGTTAGCGAGATCACGGTTAAGGTGCACCGCCGCCGGGTGATGGAAAAAATGCAGGTGCGCTCCGTGGCGGAGCTGGTCAGGGCCGTTGAGCGCCTGACCCAAAGCCAGCCTGCGGAGTAACCTTTACCCTTCCTGCGCGGCCAGCGGCAGCGCAAAGGCAAACACGGTGCCGTACGGCTCCCGGCGGCGCGCGCTCAGCTTCCCGCAGTGGCGTTCGATGATGCTGGCGCTGATGGTCAGCCCCATGCCCATCCCCTGCGCCTTGGTGGAGTAAAACGAGTCAAAAATCTGCTCCAGACGCTCGGGCTCAATGCCGCTGCCGGTATCGGCGATCTCCACGATAACTTTTCCGTCCGCGTTGGCCGTGCTGAGGGTGATGGTGGAGGCGCGATCCTTCACCTCGGCCATCGCCTCCACCGCGTTCATCACCAGGTTGAGCAGCACCTGCTGGATCTGCACGCTATCGCCGGTGATAAAGCTGTCCTGCGCCTTTAAAAGATAATCCACGCTAATGTGTCTCTGCTCCAGCTCGCTGCGGGAGAGCGCGATGATATGGTGGATCAGGTAGTGCAGATCGATGCGCACGAAGGTCGGATCCTGCTTGCGCGTCAGGGACTGGATGCTGCGAATGATCTCCCCCGCCCGCGCGCCCTCCGCGGCGATCTCCTCCAGCCCTTCCCGCACTTTATCCAGCCGGGCGGGCTCGCGGTTGAGCCAGCGCAGGCTCGCCCCGGCGTTCGAGACGATCGACATCAGCGGCTGGTTGATCTCGTGGGCGATAGAGGAGGTCAGCTGCCCGACGGTGGTGGCGCGCGACACCCGCGCCAGATCCGCCTGCGCCACCCGCATGGCATCCTCCGCGGCGCGCTGGCTGGTGATATCGGTGATGATGCCGTAGTACTCGTTTACCTCGCTGCCCACGCCCACCGGATCGCCGATGCCGAGGATATAGCGCGTGGAGCCGTCGGTACGCTTAATGCGAAACTCCGCGCGCATGGAGAGCCCCTCGCGCACGCTCTGGGTGACGATGGCGCTGATGCGGGCGTAGTCATCCTCATGGACGAAGGTCAAAAACTCCGCCATGGAGATCATCTTTTGCTGCTCGGGCAGGCCGAGAATGCGGGCGTACTCTTCGGACATGAACATCAGATCCTGCTCCAGCTCCCAGCGCCAGCTGCCGGTGTGGCTGATCTGCTCGCCCAGCATCAGCGACGTCTGGCTGGCGCGCAGCTCTTTCTCCACCCGTCGGCGCTGAATGTTCTCCGCCAGCAGCTCGGCGTACAGCCGCGCCGTCTCCAGGGAGACCGCAGCCTGCGCCCCCAGCAGGCTCACCACGCGCGAGTGCTCGGCGGTGAAGACCTCCGGCATCAGGCGGTTTTCCAGGTAAAGCACGCCCACCAGCCGCGCCTGCTTGAACATCGGGACGCACATCACCGCCGCGCCCGAGGTCACCAGGTAGGGATCCTGGCTGAAGGGATGGAACTCCTCCGGCCTGCCGGTGCGGATCTCCTGCCCGGTACGGATCACCGCCGCCAGCACCGACAGGGGCATGTCGGTCGCCGTCGGCACGTCTTTCAGGATCCGCACCCGCACGCCCTCGGTGCTGGTCCAGGCGCTGGCCTCGATCTCCGGGATCAGGTTCTCGTTCACGCGAAGCAGCAGCCCGCGCTGCGCTCCGGCGCGTTCAAGCAGCAGCGTCATCAGGTTTTCGATTAAGCGTTCAAGGTTGATCTCTTCCGACAGCGCGCGGGAGGCTTTGATCACGCTCTGCAGATCGCGGATCGTCTCATTCTGGGCGAACGCCACGGTGTCGTAGGCGCTGGCCTGCCCGGAGGCCAGCAGGTGCGGGAAATCCTGCTCCAGCTGGCGCACCTTCGCCTGCGCCCCGGCGCGCCCCCAGGCGGCAATTGCGCCGCGGAAGTGCGCGTCCGAGGCGGTCGGGTAGCCGCAGGCCAGCGAAAAGCGCCCCGCCAGCTCGTGGGCCAGGGCGTTGATCGGGTTAAACCCGCCCTCCCGTGACAGCCGGACCGCCCTCTCATACTGCTCCAACGCAATGCTGTTCATCCCGTCCAGACGCACGATTTCGGCGTAGATCAGGGCCTCTTTATCCGCGAACGTGCCGGGATTAACGCGCGCCCAGAGGGCGATTTTGTCGTAGTGGGCGTGAATGCTGCGGCGGTGATTCGCCGAAAAGGTCTCCGGCGTCAGCTGGCGGGAGAGCGCCAGCGCGCTGTAGAGATGGTAATCCAGCAGGTGGATATGCCCCGGCGCAGACCACGCGTACCAGCCCGCCATCTCGAGATCCGCCTGCGCATGGGCAAATTCGCCGCAGGTAAAGTGCGCCATGCCGCGGTAGAGCCAGTACCAGAACAGCATGGTCGACGTTTGCTCCGGTGCCTGCTCCGGCGACGCGGGAAGCAGCGCCTCCGGCAGGACCTGCGAGGCGGTCCAGGTGCCGATGACCGGCGTGCGCAGAAACTCAACGTAGCCGCGCTGCACCATCAAAATGGCTTCCACGTCCTGGAAGTGGGTCTTCCGCACGAACGCCAGGCCGCGATCGATGCTGGTCAGCACCCCGTCCAGATGATCGCCCCGCGAGAGGAAGTTGATGACCTGATGACAGGCCGCAAAGCAGGCCATCGTCATATCGCCGTGCGTCACCGCCGAGGTGAAGCAGGCTTTTGCGCACTCGATGGTAAACGATAAAGGCTGGGTCCAGACGCTGAGCTGATCGAGCGGCAGCAGGGTTTTGGCTTCAAACGCATCGTAGCCGTGGCGACTCACCAGCTCGCGGGCCAGGGTGCCGTACTGGAACCCGAGGCGATACTCGGCGTAGCGGTGGCCCATCAGCACGCCAAACCAGGCCATCGCCGTGGTGGACGCGCCGGTGATGCCGTGGTCGAGGGTCAGGTGCATCATGCGGCAGAGCAGCAAAAAGTGCAGGCGCGGGCAGATGAAGCTGGCGCAGATGCTGGCGCTGTAGAGCAGGTTCATCACCGCTTCGGTTTCCGGATTATCCATCCGCGACAGCGGGGCAAACAGGGCCTGCGGCGCGTCGCCCGCGCGACGACAAAACTGTTCCCAGGCCTCGTCACAGTCGGCATCTTCCGGATAGCGCCCAATCTGGATGCCAAAAATCCCCAGCCAGCAGAGCGCCGCCTCCAGCGCCAGACGGCTGTCCGACTGGCGAATGTAGACCTCCACCAGCAGGTTGGCCGCCAGCGCCTTTTCGGTCAGCGCGCCGGGGCAGCCGAGGATCGCGTCGCACAGCTCGCGGGTGCGCGCCAGGTGCCCGAGCGCAAACTCGCAGCCCGCCTCTTCGATATCGAGCATAAAGTCTGACACCGTTCCGGCGTTGCCCAGCGCTCTGGCGGTCTGGATATAGCTCAGCGCCGAAAGGTAATCCCCCGAACGCTTCGCGCGGCGCGCGGCCAGCAGGCTCAGCTCGCGGAACCTCTGGCGCTGCGGCGCGGGCTGGATGCTGTCCAGCGCGGCGGTGACGTGGTGGACGGCGCGGAACAGCAGCTCGTTCCCCGCCGCCTGACGCGCGGCGTCGGCCAGCAGGCTGGCGGTGGTCAGGTGAAGATGGCTTTTCTCATGCCGATCCAGCAGCGCAAAGGCGGCCTCCTGCACCCGGTCGTGGGTGAAGGAGTACGCTTTTCCCGTCAGCACGATCAGCTGCGCCATCACCGCCGGGTGCAGCGCGTAGCGCATTTCCGCCATCGACAGGCCGACCACGCGGCAGATCATCTCCATCTCGCCGGTGCCGCCGAGACAGGCGAGGCTGCCCAGCAGGCGGCGCGTCTCGTCGGGCAGCTCTTCGAGCTGCTCCAGCACCAGGGTGACGACGTTTTCGGTGTAGTGCCTTGCGCGGATCGCCTGCAGATCGTAGTGCCACCTGTCCTGATATTTGTTGTGCACCACCAGGCCGTCATCAACGATGCGGCGGAAAAACTCGTGCACAAAGAGCGGGTTGCCGCCCGTCTTCTCGTGGATCAGCGTCGCGAGGTCGGTCGTCGCCGCGCTGCGGGTGCGAAACAGCGTCGCCAGCCAGCGCGCTACCGCTCTCACCGAGAGCGCCTGCGGGACAATCTCGCTCGCGTTTTGCGCCGCCTCCGGCAGGCTGACCAGCAGCGCCTGCAGGGCTTCGTCGGCCACGGAGCCGATATCCCGGTGCGCCACGACCACCAGCAGCGGAACCGCGCCGCAGTTCATCAGCAGAGCGTTGAGCGTCTGCAGGCTGGCGGCGTCGCTCCACTGGAGATCGTCGAGCACCAGCACCAGCGGGCAGCCCTGCGAGGCAAAGGTTTTCACCAGCGCCAGCACCATATGGCTGAAGCGCGCCCGGGCATCAATGGAAAACGTATCCGCCGAGAAGCGCGGCTTGCTCTCAAGCAGCAGGCCCAGCTCGGGCACGAGGCTAACGGCCAGTTCTTCATACCCTTCCAGCGCGCGAGACAGGCGGATTTTCCACTTCGCCACGTCGTCCGCGGGCAGCCCCAGCAGGTGCAGCGTCAGGGTGCGGAAGGCGGAGCTGAGTACGCCGTAGGGCAGCGACGGCGAAAACTGATCGACTTTGCCCACCGCCAGCAGCACCGTGCGCTGCTGCAGCGTTTTGAGCGCCGTCGCGATGATCGAGGATTTGCCGATCCCCGACGGCCCGCCGATGGTCACCAGCTCCGGCACCCGGCTCTGCCTCACCCGCTCAAACGCGGCAATCACGTCATTCGCCTGCGGATGCGCGGCGAACAGGGAGTCCGCCAGGTGGATCGCCGGGGTGCGGTCCTGCTGGCCGGGAGTAAAGGGGGCGATCTCGCCCTCACCGGTCAACATCGCCTGGCAGCGTCGCAGGTCGGCAATCAGCCCGTCGACCGTCTGGTAGCGGTTATCGGGATGCTTCTCCAGCAGCTTCAGGATGATGGTCGACAGCATGCCCGGCACGTCCGGGCGGATCGCGTCCGGAGCCAGCGGCGCCGAGGCAATGTGGTAGTGCGCCCAGCGGGTCTGATCGTCCTCTCCCAGATCAAACGGCAGGCGTCCGGTCAGGAGTTCATACAGCACCATGCCGAGGCTGTAGAGATCGCTGCGGCAGTCGACGGCGCGCCGGGTGCGGGTGGTGTGCTCTGGCGACATATACGCGGGCGTTCCGCCCTGCACGGCAAGCCGGGTCTGGGAGAAGGCTTCGGAGAGGCTGCAGGAAAGGCCAAAGCTGCCCAGGCGGCAGGTGGCATCGTGATGAACAAATATCGAGCCGGGTTTGATATCGCCGTGGATCAGGTTTTGCAGGTGCATCTGGCGCAGGGGAACGCAGATCTGGATCGCCATCTCGATAAAGCGCGTGATGCCCGAGATCGCCCTGCCCGCGCGCCGCGCCAGCAGCTCAAACGCAAACGGGGCGTACACCAGCGCGAAGCGCCCCCGGTACTGGGTGGAGGCGACGGCGCGGATGGCCCAGCCGTCCTGCAGCACGTCACGCAGCGCAAACTCGTTTTTAAGCAGCCGGGTGGCCCGCTCTTCCTCTTCGTCGCTCACCGCGGTGGCGATAATGAACGAGCCGCCGGAATGCGGATGCCGCGCGTGCATCCAGGCGATGCCGCCCTCCTGCGCCAGCACGGTAAACATCACATCCTCTTTAAGGACAAAAACCCGCCCCTGGTGAAGATTCCCCTGGGCGGGCCAGAATGCAGGCTGCTCGTGTTCGTTCATCCGCGATCCTTATTGTCGGCGGGCCAGCTCCCGCTGAATATGATCCAGCAGAATATCGATGTTAATGGGCTTACGCAAAAATGCAGCGGCGCCCAGGCTGAGAGCGTACCGCTGCATATTTTCATCTGCATGACCGGAGATAAAGATCACGGGCGGCGGCGGGACGGCCAGCAGCCGCAGCTTGTCAAACAGCTCCAGGCCGCTCATGCCCCGCAGCTTGAGATCGGCGATCACCAGCGCCGCGCCGGACAGGGCGAGCGGATGGCTGAGAAACACCTCTGCCGAATCAAACGTATCGGCCGAATAGCCTTCCGACTCCAGGAGATTACTCAGCCCGCTGCGAACGGAACGTTCGTCATCAATGATGGCAATGCGCCACGGCAGCGTCATGCTGTCTTTCCTCTCACAAATCATTAAGCGTCGCGATCGTCCTTCGCGGGCGCAGGGGGCGCCGTGCCGCTGATTTTCGGTACGCATTCGTGACGAAACCAGGCGAGGGTAAGCGGTTCGCGACTCAGTAAACGCCGTCCCACCGGGATGAGCTGTTCGCCCACCAGCATGCCAAACAGGCCAAGCAGGGCGACAACCGGCGGCGCCGGGGAATGGACGTCGAGCAGGGCGTAAATTACCCCAGCTGCCACGCCGCACACCAGCGAAATTATCCATGCTTTCATGACGACGCTCCCGTCTGCGAGGTGCCCTGCGGAGCGGCCACCTGAGGCGGCGGCACGGCGTCGCGGGACAACAGATGCCGCGTCGCCTGCTCACCCGCCAGCATCCCCAGCAGGCCAATCAGCGCCAGCGCGGGCGGCGCGGGGGATCGCACCTTCAGCACGGCATACATCAGGCCAATCAATACGCCTGCGGCAAGGGATATCAGCCCAGTGCTCATTGTGAACTCCAGAGAAAAAAGCAGCGGCGAGCCGGATGAGGGACCAGCCCGCCGACGAGGCTTAGCGAGCCGGAACCGGCGCTAAGGTGCGGTGCTCGCTCTTCTGGCGAGACGGCGCTTTGTGCACCATGGTGTAGGCGTAATCAACGCCCATGCCGTACGCGCCGGAGTGCTCGCGCACGATATCCATTACCGCGGTGTAGGTCTCTTTACGCGCCCAGTCGCGCTGCCACTCCAGCATCACCTGCTGCCAGGTTACCGGGATCACGCCCGCCTGGATCATGCGCTGCATCGCGAAGTCGTGGGCTTCTTTGGAGGTGCCGCCGGAGGCATCCGCCACCATGTAAATTTCGTAGTCGCCTTCCAGCATCGCGCACAGGGCAAAGCTGTTGTTGCACACTTCGGTCCACAGGCCGGCAACCACCACCTTCTTCTTGCCGTTGGCCTTCAGCGCGTCGCGCACCTTCTGGTCGTCCCAGGAGTTCATGGATGTACGCTCCAGGATGTCCTGGCCCGGGAAGACGTCCAGCAGCTCCGGATAGGTATTGCCGGAGAAGCTTTCGGTCTCTACGGTGGTGATGATGGTTGGGATGTTGAAGACCTTAGCCGCTTTCGCCAGCGCCACGGTGTTGTTTTTCAGCACCTGGCGGTCAATCGACTGCACGCCAAACGCCATCTGAGGCTGGTGATCGATAAAGATAATCTGGCAGTTCGCAGGGGTTAACACTTCGAGCTTTGAAGAGGTCATAGCATTTTCCAGTGGTTAAGGGGAGAAATCGCCGCGATCGCCACGGCGATAAAGTCACCCTCATCCTGCGGTTTATCGCCCCTGGGCGTAATTATCTCTTCGTATAGTTAACCTTAGGTATAGTTATACTTTGGTATACCTATCCTATTGTATAACTGGATCTTTGCCGAAACCGGTTCCCATAATCCTGACCATTCCCCTCTCAGTCAGGAGCAGTTATGGTTACCCTCGGTAAAGCCGATCTCATTCTGGTTAACGGCCAGTTTCATACCGTCGATCGCGAGAACCCCATCGCGGAAGCCGTTGCCGTGCGCGATGGAAAATTTCTGGAGGTGGGTACCGTCGCCGAGGAGATGCAACACCACTGCGACGGTACGAAAGTGGTCGATTTGAAAGGCCACACCGCCATCCCCGGGCTGAACGATTCGCACCTGCACCTCATTCGCGGCGGGCTGAACTACAACCTCGAGCTGCGCTGGGAAGGCGTGCCGTCGCTGGCCGACGCCCTGCGGATGCTGAAAGAGCAGGCCCTGCGCACGCCGTCGCCCCAGTGGGTGCGCGTGGTGGGCGGCTGGACCGAGTTCCAGTTTGCCGAGCGCCGCATGCCGACGCTGGACGAGATCAACGCCGCCGCGCCGGACACCCCGGTTTTCATCCTGCACCTCTACGACCGCGCCCTGCTCAACCGCGCCGCGCTGAAGGTGGTCGGCTACACCAAAGACACGCCGAATCCGCCGGGCGGCGAGATCCAGCGCGACGCTAACGGCAACCCGACCGGGATGCTGATTGCCCGCCCTAACGCCATGATCCTCTACGCCACGCTGGCCAAAGGGCCGAAGCTGCCGCTGGAGCAGCAGGTCAACTCCACCCGCCAGTTCATGCGCGAGCTGAACCGCCTGGGGCTGACCAGCGCCATCGACGCGGGCGGCGGCTTCCAGAACTACCCGGAAGATTACGAGGTGATTGCCGAGCTGCACGAGAAAAAGCAGATGACCATCCGCATCGCCTACAACCTGTTTACCCAGCGTCCGGGCCACGAGCTGGAGGACTTTGAGAAATGGACCGACATGCTCACGCCGGGCCAGGGCAGCGACTTCTTCCGCCATAACGGCGCGGGCGAGATGCTGGTCTTCTCCGCCGCCGATTTTGAAGATTTCCTCGAACCCCGCCCGGATCTCGCGCCGGGCATGGAGGACGAGCTGGAGCGCGTGGTGCGCCATTTGGTGGAGCACCGCTGGCCGTTCCGCCTGCATGCCACCTACAACGAGTCCATCAGCCGCATGCTGGACGTGTTCGAGAAGGTGAACCGCGACATTCCGTTCAACGGCCTGCACTGGTTCTTTGACCACGCGGAAACCGTCACCCAGGCCAACATCGACCGCATCAAGGCGCTCGGCGGCGGCATTGCCGTCCAGCACCGCATGGCCTTCCAGGGGGAGTACTTTGCCGAGCGTTACGGTATCGACGCCACCCGCCACACGCCGCCGGTGGCGAAAATGCTCGAGACCGGCGTCCCGGTGGGCCTGGGAACGGACGCCACCCGCGTGGCGAGCTACAACCCGTGGACCGCGCTCTACTGGCTGGTCTCCGGCCGCACCGTCGGCGGGATGCGGATGTACGACCACAGCGCCCGTCTGGATCGCGACACCGCCCTGATGCTCTGGACCCAGGGCAGCGCGTGGTTCTCCAGCGAGCAGAATCAGAAGGGGCAGATCAAGGTCGGCCAGCTCGCCGACCTGGCGGTGCTAAGCAAAGACTACTTCCGCGTGCCGGAGGAGGAGATCAAGGGCATCGAGTCCGTCCTCACGGTGGTCAACGGCGATATCGTCTACGCAGCAGGCACCTTTGGCCCGCTCGCGCCGCCCGCCATTCCGGTTCTGCCCGACTGGTCCCCGGTGGTCAAGGTGCCGGGCCACTACCGCAGCGCGCCGCCGCAGGCCGCACGCGTGGGCATGAGCACCGTTCACCACTGCAGCGGCCCGTGCGGGGTTCACCGCCACCAGCATGATTTTGCCCGCACGTCAGAGATGCCGGTGTCCGACGATAACGCTTTCTGGGGGGCGCTGGGCTGCAGCTGCTTTGCATTCTGATGAAAAACACCACTATGCCGCCCCGGGTTGACCTGGGGCTGTTCTTCCTGCGCCTGACCGGCAGCCTGCTGCTGCTCTACGTGCACGGCCTGCCGAAGGTGCTGCACTTCAGCGAAGAGCTGACGCGCATTGAAGATCCGTTCGGCTTCGGGCCTTACGCCAGCCTGATCCCGGCGATTGTCGCCGAGGTGGTTTGCCCGCTGTTTATCATTGCGGGCGTGTACACCCGCCTGGCGTGCCTGCCGATTATCGCCGTGCTGCTGGTGGCGATGCTGGCGGTCCACCCGAACTGGTCGATTGCCGAAGGGCAGTTTGGCTGGCTGCTGCTGATTATCTTCACCACCCTTGCCCTCACCGGGCCGGGCCAGTGGCGATTGCAGCGTAAGGCAGCGGAGAGGTTCGCATGACCCAGGTTAACGACGTTCGCGACGCACACGTCGAGACGACGTCCGCATCAACGGTTTCACCCTGGCAGCCGCTAGGCCAGCCGGTGTTCAGGATGCTGTGGATCGCCACGGTGGTCTCTAACGTCGGCTCATGGATGAGCGATGTCGGCATCAACTGGAGCATGCTGACCCTGAGCGCCGATCCGCTGGACATCGCGCTGGTGCAGGCGGCCAGCAGCCTGCCGATGTTCCTCTTCGCCCTGCCGTCCGGGGTGATGGCGGACATCGTCGACCGGCGTAAATACCTGCTCTTCTCCCAGCTGTGGGTGTTCATCGCCGCCGCCGGGCTTACGGTGCTGTCGTTCACCGGACACGTCACCCCCGCCGTGCTGCTGGTGGCGACGTTTCTGCTGAGCGTCGGCGCGGCGATGAGCTCGCCGCCGTTCCAGGCCGTGGTGCCGGACCTGGTGAGCAAGCCGGAGCTGGGCGCCGCCGTGGCGCTGAACTCGCTCGGGGTAAACATCAGCCGGGCGATTGGCCCCGCGCTGGGTGGTTTTCTGCTGTCGCTCGCCGGGCCGTGGATGGTGTTTGCCCTGAACGCGCTGTCCGTGGTCGGCGTGGCGTGGGTACTGTGGCGCTGGCGTCAGGCCCCATCGGTGCAGCGCCTGCCGCCGGAGCATTTCTTCTCGGCGGTGCGATCCGGCATTCGCTACGTGCACGCCGCGCCGGTGCTGCGCAACGTGCTGGTGCGCACCGTGGCCTTCTTCGTTTTCGGCAGCGCAGGCTGGGCGCTGCTGCCGCTGGTGGCGCGCCGCGAGCTGGGCTTAGGTCCGGCGGGCTACGGCGTGATGCTGGCGTGCATTGGGCTGGGGGCGATTGCCGGGGCGATCCTGCTGCCGCGCCTGCGCCAGCGGCTGAACGCCGACCGCCTGATGGTGGCCGCCAGCCTGACCTTTGCCCTGACCATGCTGGCGCTGGCGTTTGTGCGCCACGTCTGGCTGCTCAACCTGTTTGAATTCTTCACCGGCTTCGCGTGGATTGCGGTGCTCTCCACCCTCAACCTCGGCGCGCAGCGCAGCGCCGCCCGCTGGGTGAAGGCCCGCGCGCTGGCGGTGTATCTGACGGTGTTCTTCGGCTCGATGACCGCGGGCAGCGCCCTCTGGGGGCAGATCGCCTCCCGGTTCGGTACCCCAACCTCGCTGGTGGTCGCCACGCTGGGGATGGTGCTGGCAAGCGCCACCGTGTTCCGCTGGAAGCTGGAGAAAGATCCGGACCTGAACCTCGACCTGAGCGGCCAGCCGCTGGACGGCGTGGAGATTGACCTGCCGAACGAGCGCGGCCCGGTGCTGGTGTCGCACGAGTATCTCATCGACCCGCAAAACGCCAAAGCCTTCCTGGAGGCGGTCCACGAGCTGCGCCGGGTGCGCCGCCGCGCCGGGGCGATGAGCTGGGCGGTATATGAAGATATCGAGCGTCCCGGCCTGTTTATCGAGACCTTCCTGATGGGCTCGTGGATTGAGCATCTGCGCCAGCAGGAGCGCCACACCATGAATGACCTCCTGCTGCAGAGCCGCGTTCTGGCTTTTCATCAGGGCACAACCTCACCGGCCATTCGCTACCTGGTCGCGCCGGTATAACCATAACCATCACCTGTACAGGAACACACTATGGCAACGTTTAAGGCAAAAGACGGCACGCAGATTTACTACAAAGAAGGCGGCGCGGGTAAACCGGTTCTCTTCAGCCACGGCTGGCCGCTGGACGGCGACATGTGGGACAGCCAGCTGAACTACCTGGCCGAGCGCGGCTTCCGCGCCATCGCCTTTGACCGTCGCGGCTTTGGCCGCTCGGATCAGCCGTGGAACGGCTACGACTACGACACCTTTGCGTCCGACATTAACGACCTGATTACCACCCTGGACCTGCAGGACGTGACGCTGGTGGGCTTCTCCATGGGCGGCGGCGACGTGACCCGCTACATCAATAACTACGGCAGCTCACGCGTCGCCGGGCTGGCGCTGCTTGGCGCGGTCACGCCGATCTTCGGTAAATCCGACTCCTTCCCGCAGGGCGTGGATCAAAGCGTGTTCGACGGCATTCGCGACGGGTTGCGTAAAGATCGCGCCCAGTTCATCAGCGACTTCGCCACCCCGTTCTACGGCACCAACGCCGGGCAAACCGTTTCTGCCGGTGCCCTGACCCAGACGCTGAACATCGCCCTGCTGGCTTCCCTGAAGGGCACCATCGACTGCGTGACCGCGTTCGGCGAAACCGACTTCCGCCCGGATATGGCGAAAATCGACGTGCCGACGCTGGTGATCCACGGCAGCAACGACCAGATCGTGCCGTTTGAAAGCACCGGCAAGCTGGCGGCAGAGATGATCAAAAACGCCACGCTGAAGGTGTACGACAACGCGCCGCACGGCTTTGCGCTGACCCACCAGGACCAGCTCAACGAAGATCTGCTGGCGTTTGTGAAGTCGCTGTAATGTCATATGAGGGCATGTCGTTCCGGCATGCCCTTATAGATCACTGTTTTAGGTAGTTATTCACTAAGGCTTACAATCCCGTAAAATTCAGTCGCCAGGTTACTGAAGCCTGAAATTTTACTGGAGAGCATATGGACGCAGTTGAGCAAGACGTCAGATTCGCATGGGCAGACTTCTATCAGGCATTTGCCTCTCAGCTACTGACCTGGCGAAATCGAAGAGAGGAGCTGGTGGCGGGTATTCACCGCATTGCTGCTGAGATTGGCAGTATGTCACACCTGCAGGACAAGCCCGCTAATGGCGCTCCCCATCCCTTGAAAGACATTTGTCCTTTCACCACTATGGGTTTATTTAATCGCTCGCTTACCGTTACCAACCGAAGAAATATCGCAGCCAGCCTGGCAAAACTGATAGGCGTTCGCGAACCGGTTCCTGAGTCGTTCGACGGTATTCCGCTTCTGAACAATCAGAAGTCATGGTTCTTTGGCTATGAGAAATCACGTAAGCCTGAAGACATCGATACGCTGTGGGAAATGTTTTCTCAGGCAATCTCCTTCGCCGACACCCCAAACGCCGATCCCACGGACTTCCTGTTTTCTTATGACGCCGCATCTAACGTGCGCAATGTTGGCTGGAACCTGACGATGGGATTGTACTGGCTACGCCCCTGGTTCTACCCTACGCTGGATAGCCAATCTCAGTACTACATCCAGAAAGTCCTGAATATTAAAATCATTAAAAAAGGTGCCAAAGGGCGCTGCAGCGGACACAACTATCAGACCGTAGCGCTGGCGCTCAAAAAGGCCTTTACCCAGCCAAACTATCCGGTTCACTCCTTCCCTGAACTCTCCCTGGCGGCATGGAATATCGATTTACATCAGTCAAATGATGAAGTCGAGCGGCTGACATGGAAAGCGTATTTGCTTAATAAAATCAAACTACTGTGCCTGAAAAAAGACAGCCCATATTTCTCCTTGAGGGAGTTAAAAGAGGCTTATCTGGATGAGATTAAGGCGGATTATCCCAATAACAATACGGTTGAATCGTCCATTTCATATTATCTGCAAAAACTACGTGATGATGATGAACTGGAGTTTCAGACCCCCGGCAACTATGAATACCTCAACTTCGATAAAGGTGAATTCCAGAGCATCACCGAGGAAACGGTTGAAGAGAACGTGCCAGCGGAAATCCCCCATAAGCCTTACGCGATAAGCAATTTGATCGATGAGGGCTGCTTTTTAGAAGAGGAAAAAATCCAACTCATCCTTCAGCGGTTACAGGCCAAAAAAAACCTGATCCTGCAGGGCCCGCCGGGAACCGGTAAAACCTGGCTTGCCCGCCGCCTGGCGTATTGCCTTATGGGCGAGGAAACCTCTAAGCGCATCAGCGCGGTGCAGTTCCACCCCACCCTCTCCTATGAAGACTTTATTCGCGGCTGGCGTCCTAACAATGAAGGACGTTTGGCACTGGTAGACGGGCCTTTTCTCCATGCGATCGACAAAGCAGTAAACGATCCGACAACTAAGTACGTGGTCATTATTGAGGAAATTAACCGGGGTAATCCTGCGCAAATTTTTGGCGAGACGCTGACGCTGATGGAGGCGGATAAACGCACGCCGAATGAGGCGCTTGAGCTTTCATACCGATCTGATATGGATGAAAAAACCTACATTCCTGAGAACCTGTACATCATCGGGACGATGAATATCGCTGACCGCTCGCTTGCCCTGCTCGACTTAGCATTACGGCGCCGCTTTGCGTTTATTGATCTTAAGCCCGAGTTTAACGACGCGTGGAAAAAATGGGTTAACCAACGGTTTAATGTGAGCGTGGAAACATTAGCCCTAATCGAATCCCAAATAACTGCGTTAAATGAAAAATTGTCCAGGGATGCGGCCCTGGGACCACAGTTTTGTATCGGGCATAGCTACGTTACCCCACCAGCGGGGTTGAAGATTGACGACGGTATGGCCTGGTACAAGCAGGTTGTCGAAACAGAAATCTGTCCTTTGCTTGCCGAATACTGGTTCGATGCGCCGGAGAAAGTTCTGGATGCCAGAAAGGAACTCCTCAGCGTATGACCTATCTTGATGAACGTGGCGATACGCAGGCTCGGGCAGCCGTATTGCGCATTCCTTTGCGCAATATCTGGCTATTGATGCTGTATGCCTCTAGTCTGTTTCGCCATCACGGGCGCAGCATGGTTGCCGCTGAAAACAACCCGGAGGAAATCCCGGCGCTGGTGGCCAGGATCCTGCTTCACGAAGTAGAGCAGCGGCTGTTAAGGCATTTAAGTATGGGATACCAAACTCGCCGCGCCACGCTAAACAGGGTAAGGGGACGCATTGATGTTCTGCGCACAACCAGTCGACAGTTGCTTGAGCGGGCACAGGTAGCCTGTCAGTTTCAGGAAATGACGCTGGATACCCCCCGCAATCGCTATGTTCGTTCTGCGTTAGAGCACCTTGTCCCACTACTCAGCGACGGCGCGCTGGCTGGGCAATGTCGCGCAATGGCAATCAATTTGCGTCGTCGAGGTATCGAAGGCGGTATGCCGAGCAAAGGTGAACTGCCATCAATCGCGCGCTTTGGTCGCCATGATGCGGCAGATAAAGCCATGGTAGATGCCGCGCAGCTGGCATTTGAATTATGGCTACCAACCCAAACTGCGGGGCAAAAACTCTTGCCAACGCCGTCTGATGACCCTTACTGGATGCGTAAGCTGTTCGAGAAAAGTATGGCGGGTTTCTATCACGTCCATCTTCCCAAAAAAGACTGGACAGTCGCTGCCGGAAAAGAGTTGAAATGGAGATTAACGTCTCACAGTGCAGGGAGCGAAAGTATTTTCCCAACCATGAACTCGGACATCATTCTTGAGCACAGGCAACCTGCACAGCGCATCATCATCGACACTAAATTCAATAACATTCTGATTAAAGGCTGGTATCGTGATCAGAGCTTGCGCAGCGGTTATATCTACCAGATGTATACCTATCTGCGCACGCAGGAGAATCGAACAGACCCGCTATCTCTCCGTTCGGCCGGATTATTACTTCATCCAGCCGTCGACGTAATGCTCTCCGAATTCGTTGAGGTACAGGGGCATAAAATCCACTTTGCCACCGTTGATTTAGCAGCAGATGCCGTCACAATGACTCAGCAATTATTGAAATTAGCCCATGATTGCTGTGGGATAGCTGACGTGAATTAAGTTCTGAAGTGGACGCCTGCATGACAGGCGCCCACCTGGATTAGTTCGCCGGTGCCGGGCGCTCCAGCCGCTTATTCTCCGAACCGCTATTTTCTATATGATGCCTGCGCTCCGCCAGCAGCCGACAAATCTCTGCATGCTTCTCCTCGGTGAAGGTAAAGCGCGACATAAAGCCAATCCGGATCAGCGACCCAATCGCCGGCAGCAGGCAGATCCCGAAGAACAGCCCCGACAGCACGCTCTCGCTCTGAATTTGCGCCTGCGGCACGTAGCCGATCATCGTCAGAAACACGCCGATTAACCCGCCGCCCACCGCCACCGACATCTTGCCGGTAAAGGTCTGTCCGGAGAAGGTGATCGCCGCGCAGCGCTTGTGGGTGTGGTACTCCGCGTACTCGATGGTGTCGGCAATCATCGACGAGGTGAGGATGTTGGTCATCATCACGAACAGCGTGCTCAGGCCGAGCAGAATAAACAGCATCGTCACCTGCTGATACCCGACAAACCACATCACCACGCGCACCGCCACGTCCAGCCCGCAGAGGATCATAAACAGCTTCCGCTTCTGCATCCGGCGCGTCAGCATCGGGGCGACCAGGCACAGCACCGCCGCGACAATCCCCATCACGCCAATCGCCATCTGCAGGCTGCCGTCGCCCAGGTTGTTGATAAAGAAGTAGATATACAGGCCGCCCGCCACGTTGTGGAACACGCAGAAGAAGAACGACAGCAGGACGATAAACAGCGGCTTGTTCTGACGCAGGTTGTGGAAGGTGTCGCGGATGGTCACCTTTTCCGGGCTCGGCGGCACGCGCTCTTTGATCTGCATAAAGCCGTTAAGCATCAGCGGCAGCCCCACCAGCATCATCACCAGCGCCGCCATAAAGTAACCTTTGTCGTTACTGTACTGGGCGAAGAACGCCGCCAGCTTCGGGAAGAAGATGTTGGCGCAGGCAATCCCGGCGTTCACCCCGAGCATCGCCGCCGTCACCGCGCGGGTGCGCTGCCCGGAGTCGTTGGTCATTACCGACGACATCGACCAGAACGGAATATCGGAGATGGCATACAGCGTCCCCCACAGGATGTAGGTCACCCCGGCGTAGAGGATTTTGGTGGTCATGTCCGCTTCGATTTTATAGAACGACAGCAGCGTGACGCCGGTGATCAGCAGCGGGGCGATCAGCAAAAAGTGGCGAAACTTGCCGAACCGGCTGTTAATGGTGTCCATAATGCTGGCAAACAGCGGATCGTGAACCGCATCCCACGCGCGGGCAATCAGGAAGATGGTGCTCGCCGCCAGTGCCGAGATCCCCAGCACGTCGGTGTAAAAATAGTTAATAAACGAACCCACTAAACCAAAGCTAAAACACTGACCTAAACCATAACCAAAATAAGACCACAGCTCGCGAGACGGTATTTTCATTGTCGTTGCCATTGTTATATGCCTGCCTGGTTGCCCGGCGGTGGACCGCCGGGTCGATATTATTAGCCCTGAACTTTCGGGGCGATCTTGCGCAGCTGCTGCATCAGGGCGATTTCACGGCGCGAGAACGGAATGCCGTTCTCCTCAAACACGTCGTGGAACCAGAGGCGGCAGTAGTCCGTGGACTCCTTCATCACCACCGGCCACGGCAGCCACGTCTGGGTTTTGCCTCGCACCAGCCCCCACTGATACGGCGCGATTTTCGCCGCGTACATCAGCGGGAGCTGCTCTTCGAGGGTGCTGCCCACGTGGCGCGCCAGCCATTCGGTGCAGAACAGCGGGCGACCGAGCGCCTGCAGCTGCTGGATTATCGCCGTCATCCGGCCCGTGTGGGTGTAGGCGTGGAAGCTCACCACGTCCGAGAGCGCCAGCGCGGTCTGGTCCAGCGGATGCTGGAAGAACGTCTCGCCCTCCTCTTCCGGCGGCAGACGCCAGGCGCAGACGGTGAGCGGCTGGGTCGGGTTCTCTTCACGCACCCACTGGAATGCGAGCTTCATAAGCTTATGGGCACAGGTCTCCAGCTTCGCGTCGTACTGCACCTCCTGCGTGCCCGTCGCGAAAATGCCGCGGTTGCCCGGCTCGTTGTAGAGATCCCACAGCAGCACGCGCCTGTCGTCGCGGAACTGGCGGACAACGTCGCGGATATAGCGCTCAATCTGCGGCCAGCAGTCGGGATCGCACACCTTGTCACGTCCCGGGCTTGCCGCCGCCTGGCTGTTGTGCTTGCCCGGTACGGGCGGCTTTTGCGGGCCGAGGTACGGCTCGTCGCCGGAGAAGCCGCAGTCGTCCATCAGGGTCAGCATGGTGCTGAACCCGCGACCGTCGGCAATGGTTAAAAACCGGTCGATGCGCGCCATCAGCCCGTCGCGGTCATGCTCCCATACGATAAACGGCAGGTTGATGCGCAGGGTGTTGTAGCCCGCCTCCGCCGCCCAGCCCAGCTCGCGCTCGATGGTGGCGGCATCGAAGGTCTCTTCCTGCCAGATATCGGTCCAGTTCACCGCCGTCGACGGCAGATAGTTAAACCCGCACAGCCAGCCTTTTTGCTGATACCACGCCTGTGCCTGCTCCCTGCTCCACTGCTCTTTCATTACGCATCCTCTTACTGATAATATTTAGCTAATAAATATTAGTTGCGGGATAAATGCGCAATTTGCCGCACGAAGAAAAGCGACGGCCTTCACAAAGTTCACGCAGGCGCGAATAAGAAACGTGATCGACGGCGCGTAAGCGCGCGGTTAGGGTATGATGCGAAGTCGCAAAAGGGAGAGGACGGATGAAGCGAAAACCGAAAGTGACGATGAACGATATTGCGCGGGCGGCAGGGGTGTCGCAGGCGACGGTATCGCTGGTGCTTAACCAGTCCCGCAACATCAAGCTCAGCGACGACACCCGCCAGCGGGTGATTAATGTGGCCACCGAGCTCGGCTACGACCGCCTCCCCGCCGTTCACGCCCCGCGCAACCAGGAAGAGATCGCCCTGCTGGTCAGCTCCATGCAGAGCTTCGACCCGTTTATCGACGCCATCAGCCAGGCGCGGGAAGCGGCGTGGCGCAACGAGACGCTGCTCACCGTCTACGACTACGGCGACGACATCGAGCTGGCGCTGAACATCATCCGCCAGCTGGAGAAGCGCAACTGCATCGGGATTATTCTCGCCTCCCCGGTCACCACGCTGGTGGACATGACGGCTTTCCAGGACTGCACCCGCATCCCGCTGGTGCTGCTCAACCAGCGCGACCCCGGCTCGCCGCTGCTGCCGTCGTTTATCCCGGACGACTACGCCAACGCCTTCCAGGTCACTAAGCATCTCATCGCCTGCGGGGCCACGCGCATCGCCCACATTACCGGGGAGAGCTGGATGGAGGCCTCGCGCCAGCGTCTGGCAGGCTACCGGGCGGCGCTGGAACAGGCCGGACTCGCGTGCGACGACGGTCTGGTGCGCCAGACCAACTGGCAGTTCAGCGAGTCCTTTACCGCCACCATGTCCCTGCTGGAACTGGCCGGGCGCCCGGACGCCATCTTCTGCGCCAGCGACTGGCTGGCGATTGGCTGCTATCAGGCGCTGGTGGTGAACGGCGTGCGCATCCCGCAGGACATGCTGCTGGCGGGCTACGACGACCAGAAGATTTCCGAGCAGCTCACCCCGCCGCTGACCAGCATCCAGCTGCCCTACAGCGAGCTGGGACGGCTGGCGGTGGAGTACCTGTGCAATCAGGAAGATGCCGCCACGCACGTGACGCTGGCGGGCAGGCTGAAGGTGCGCGCCTCAAGCCTCGTCTGAGGTAAATACCATGCCCGCATAGGGCTTCTCGCGACACGCCGCCAGCCGCGCGGCGAGGCTGCCTACGTGCAGCTCCAGCTTGTGCCCGTCCGGGTCGAGAAAATAGAACGACGCCCCCTCGCTTTTGTTCTGCTTCCAGACGGTGGCGCCCGCCTGCTCCAGCTTGTTCGAGAACGGTTCAAAATCTTCTTCCGTCACGGTAAACGCGTAGTGGGTGTAGTCGCTCTCCTGCGGCGGCACGACCTGGCGCGCCTCGTCGTACGACAGGCAGACCCACAGATCGCCGCAGGTGAGGTAGGCCCCGGTATTCCAGCGGGCGTGCAGGGTCAGGCCCAGCAGCTCGTGCCAGAAGGTGACGCTTTTTTGCAGGTCGCTGACCGCGAGGGTCAGGTGGTTGAGTGATTGCAGCATGACGTGCCCTTTTGTTTTTCGCGCCGGACGTGGTACGGTAAAGAGATGAACATAAACCACGCCGTGCTCACCGTAAACCGCTGGTGGCTGCCTTCTTAAAGGCGGCACGGAGTAGTTTTCCTCATTTTCAGATAGCCGCCGAAAGGCGGCTTTCTCACATCTAAGACCCCTTTCGGCATTACAACGTTAAGGAGTCTTTATGAACGCACCCACCATCCTCACCGGCGATCGTCCGACCGGCCCGCTGCACCTCGGCCACTTCGTCGGATCGCTGCGCCAGCGCGTGGCGCTCCAGCAGACGCACAGCCAGTTTGTGCTGATTGCCGACCTGCAGGGGCTGACCGACAACGGCAGCAACCCGCAGAAGATACGCGACAACATCCCCGAGGTGCTGGCCGACTACCTCGCCGCGGGCATCGACCCGAACCTGACCACGATCTGCCTGCAGTCCGCCCTGCCCGCCCTCGCCGAGCTGACGATGCTGTATATGAACATCGTCACCGTCGCCCGCGTGGAGCGTAACCCGACGGTGAAAAACGAGATTGCGCAGAAGGGCTTCGCCCGCTCGCTGCCGGTCGGGTTTATGGCCTACCCCATCAGCCAGGCGGCGGACATCACGGCGTTTAAGGCCGAGTGCGTGCCCGTCGGCGACGACCAGCTGCCGATGATTGAGCAGACCAACGAGATTGTGCACAAGATGAACAGCCTGCTGCCCGCCCCGGTGCTGCGCCACTGCAGGGCGATGCTGAGCGACACCAGCCGCCTGCCCGGCATCGACGGCAGCGCCAAGATGTCGAAATCGCTGGGCAACACGCTGCACCTTTCGGCCAGCGAAGAGACCATTCATCGTGCGGTGAGCGCGATGTACACCGACCCGAACCACCTGAAGGTAAGCGACCCGGGGCAGATTGAGGGGAACGTGGTGTTTACGTATCTCGACGCGTTTCATCCGGACAAGGACAAAGTGGCGGCGATGAAGGCGCACTATCAGGCGGGCGGGCTGGGTGACCGGGTTTGTAAGAACGAGCTGGAGGCGTGCCTGCAGGAGCTGATTGCGCCGATGCGGGAGCGGAGGGCGATGTATATGCGTGACAGGGGCGAGTTGATGGCGATGCTGAAGCGCGGGACCGAACGGGCGCAGGGGGTGACGCAGGAGACGTTGAGGGAGGTGAAGGTTGGGCTGGGGGTGCCGGTGTTTAGTTAAAGTCGATTTAGCGGTGGAGTGCGGGGGATTAGCATGAAGCCGCTAACTTGATTATTGCGGAAATAAGCAAGGCGCAAAAATTCTTAAATACATTATTAGCCATTGTTGTTTGTCATTCTGTTAAGAGCGCTATATTCATAGACTCTTTATTTTTTTAACCGTCTCGGCAAATGCTATGGGCAAGTTTATTATTTACATGCTGAATATATTATTTTGTGGTTATGTACTGGCTACAAGCCTCATTTCTTTGGTTAGTTTTGATAACTGGGAGGACCGTACAATCGCAATAACAATCATATTAGGAAGTGCACAGCTTATTGCGACATTACTTAATCGGGTACTGCCTCATAAGTTACATATTTTAGAGGGGATAGCTGAACTGGTAGAGGGTCCGCTATTAGTGATTGGAGCAATTGTGTGTCTGCATGTGTTAGAACCCTGGCCGATGAAGATTATTGGGATGTTTGCGTGGGTTATTTTTATGATGTTTAGGCCATCATTGACGAAAAGAGATTAGTAATGATAATCCCTGCCCGCGCATACGAAACGCTGGCGGGCAAGTTTATATAACGTTATGCAGCAGTGCCAGAGGTTGGGCGTTCATTCCACGCATCGTGCGCTAACAAGTTACCGTCCTTGTACAAGTGGGTAATCTTCTCATAATTAAACGCCACTTCCTCCATATGCCCCGTCCCCGGACAGCCTCGGGTGTCGTACATTACTGGACTCACAGAAATGACCTTAACGTTCTCGAGCGTGATTCGGTAATACTCCTCCTCCTGCCCGGAATAGTTAATATGGTAAAACCTGAATTCTGCCGTTTTAAGGGTCTGGCCCGTGGCTGCCGCTTTGAACAGATAGGGCGAAGAACTGTCCAGTTCCTTGGTAAACTGAAACGGCGAATGTTGGCGAGTGCCGGTGACCTTTCCCGTTGCCGAGTCAGTTGGTAGGCTGAGGTTATGTTGTAATCCTCTTAGCTCAATACTTCCTTCCCTGTTTGCAACGTCACAGGAACCACATATCATTGTGCCACCGTCATTAGTTAAAAAAAGATGTACAGGTACGGCCATTCTATTGCTCCTTGCATTTTAGTCGTATAACCATTCGCCCGCTTTTGCGGATTCGATAAGCATTCCAATAGTGAAATCTGGAACCATCGCCACTGGGAATTTTTTGAATGGATTCCATGAAAAAGGCTCATCAGGATAGTAGGTGTTTATGTTAAAATTCCCTCTATCAACATTAAATTCTTTAAAAAACTCGTCCATCAAATCTTCTGCTTCAGTGACATCAAGCTGCATGTCAGTATCCAAATCAGTTTTTGCATTCAGTAATTTTTGCTTCTCTTCGTTATTCATTAGATAAACGCCGTTATAGCGTCTGACTAAGGCGTAGATGCGCTGCTCAATATTCTCTACCATAGTTTGTCGCTGCCCCGCGCAATTCGATTATAATCACGTATTGCAGCATAGGTGATTAGTGATACATCAGCGACTAATATCACTATGCCTATTAACGGTATTGTCCTGCCAACAAACGCACTCACTTTCGATACCATTCGACACTTTACTGTCCACGGAGTGTACCCACCAACCCAGGTAGGCAGCTTAATGCCATAAGGAAATTTCGCCTGTTTGAAATAGTTCCTCATGGCTTTCGAGGCTCGGGACGTTCCTTCCGTAGCTCCCGCGGGTTTCTTTCTAGTCGTTTGATTATTAGCACCACTGTATAACGCAGCAATTCCTGCCACATCGTCAATACCAAAATGATCGGCAATTGATTCACAGTAGATCATAAAAAAAAGTCCTGCCGCGGTAAGATTGGTTCTGCCAGCATAAAAATACGTTTCATTTAGTTCTTCTGTTGTGTCCATAGTTCATTCCATTGAGTTGCTCCAGTAAGAATCATAAATGCTAGACAATAACTAAATTGAGATCTCCAGCATACTTCTGTAAAACCTTCTAATATAATCACAATGATCAAAACACAGCTATAACATTCAGTTCAATTATATTATTGAAAAAAATAGACTACGCCTTCCACTAATTTAAACACCCTCGATTTAGGATCAAGGGTGTTCCAATTCGATATTATTTTGCCTGTCCTATATTGCGCTTAACTACCGGGATATCTCCAGTATCATTCAGCGCTCCCGGAAACGTCTTCAACCACTGCGCGACTTTTTGCTTATTTATATTCACCACACTCATACCTTCCAGGCATCCCCATAATTCTCTTGTATGCTGAGGCGTAATGACAATGCAGTCTTTCATTGCGCGGATTTTTACCGGCATACCGTTGATGAAACCCGCGCGTTTTAACCAGTCGCCACCCAGAAGAAGGTATTTCATGTCTATGCGAGCATAGAGTTCGCAGCAGGCGGCACTGTCCTGCGGCGTCTCCGCGCGAGGGTGGACGGGCGCCGCGTTGGGCGGGTTGCCGTGCAGACGGCGGGCGCTGTTTTTGCGTACCAGCTCGCGGTTTTCAATTATGCCGGTGAAAGCGTCTGATTCTGTTTTGCAAACGGTAAACTCTGGCTTAAAATTCGTCGCAGCCATTTTCAACTCCTCGATAGTTGGTTGTGGTTAGCGGTATGGGGGTGTTGCAGCACCTTCATATCGCGAATTCCTCGTTAAATTCTCTTTGATACTTCCTTTGCCGTTCGGCGTAATTTCTGGTGCTCATTATACAGGGCTGAATATAAATACAGCTATTTGGTGTGGGGTAAATTTGGAATTTGCGAGGGGGATTCAGGAAATAGGATTATATGCGGTAAGCTCATGTTTTTGTTGATTGTGGGTTGCCTGTCCTGAGTTTTGCGAGCATCATCGCAATTATTTACCTTCTTCCGTAACGCGATGGCTTCCAGCAAAACTCTCGAACAGGCAATTGCCGACATCACCATCTGGCGCAAAGGCGAACAGCGTGCGCCGCATAAGCCTTTATTGCTTCTGTACGTGCTGGCGAACTATCAGCAGGGGCATGCGCGACTGTTTGATTACGGAACCGAGGTTCACGAGCAGCTGCTTAGCCTGTTAGAACGCTTTGGCCCACAGCGAAAGGCGCATTACCCAAATATGCCCTTCTGGCGGCTCAAGAGGGACGGGTTTTGGGATCTTCAGAATACTGAGTTCTGTTCGACCACTGGTAGTAAGCAGCCGCCCGTTAAAGAACTTGTGGAACAAAACGTTGCAGGCGGGTTTGATGAAGAACACTTTGCGCTGCTGAGTAAGAACAAAAACCGGATCGGCTCGCTGGCGCAGCAGATCCTTGAAGCGCATTTTCCTGAAAGCATTCAGGAAGAGATCGCGGATGAGATAGGCTTTGATATTCAGCAGATCCGTAAGGTTCGCGATCCGCTGTTCCGCCAGCAAGTGTTGCGTGCTTATAACTATGAGTGCGCAGTCTGCGGATTCAACATGCGGCATGATAACGCCTCCGTTGGACTTGAAGCCGCGCATATTAAATGGAAGCAGTTTGGCGGACCGTGTGAGATCCCGAACGGATTGGCACTGTGTGCGATTCATCATAAGGCGTTTGATAAGGGGTCAATTGGGCTGGATGAGAGTATGCGGGTGCTGGTATCTGAGGCAGTGAATGGGGGCGGGATTGTTGGGCAGCTGTTCTGGGATTTTGTCGGGAAGCAGATTGCGTTACCGATGGTCAAAGGGAATTATCCAAGGGAAGGGTTTGTGGAATGGCATCGGAGGGAAGTGTTTAGGAAATAAATGAAATATGAACGCTAAGATCATTTAAATAGTATGAAAGCGTAGTATCTAATGAAAGCAATAAAAATACATAATATCTAAATATTTATGTAAATATAAAAGATGAAGAATGAGTTTTCTGTAAATAAAAAATATCGCTAAGAAAAATCACAACAATACTTCATCGCATTTAAAAAGCCATCAAAAAAAACCATTTAGCAAGAAGATACAAAGGCTATATTTTATTTAAACATAGCCTTATGAAATTAGTTTAAAAATTAGCTTAATGATTTAAAGCAATTATTTAAATCATCCGTTGTGACTTTCATTATTCCAATACTATTAAGATCATCTTTTTTCATATTTATTAAAACATCACATATCACTGCAAATAAACCGCATGAGTCAGCACATGCTTCTATTTTAGGTTTTGAAAGGAACTTTGTAGATTGGTGGGCACCAACATGGGAGTGCTTAACAGCCGCTTTGAATTCCTCAATATTTAATGAGTTCATAAAAGTCGAATAACTAATATCAAGTCTTTCAGCTATTTTTGTGGATAGATTTGAATTTTTCTTCACAAGTAAAATTATATGAACAATATTACCAAGAAGTTTATCTCTCATCTCTCTTTTTGCTTCGTCATTATATAATTGATTTTTAAAAGTAGGAAATAAAAAACGATGCGTCCTAAAAAGTTTATCTTGAGATATTTCAAAAATTGAACGAATTGAGCATGCAATGAGTGGAAGGAAGCCCTCTTTTTCACGTAATGAATACAACTTATCTATCGCATAAATAATAGATGACACTGTTCCTATTTGAACTGTATATCCAGAAGCAGACTGTATTGTAAACAATGAGCTTTCTTCTTTACTACCCGTTATGTTAGAACTTTTTCTTTCAAAAGTAAGATTAACGTCGGCTGACACAAGGCCTGTAATACTATCCTCATAACGAAAAACCACTTGTAATTCGCATGGTTCCTCAATAGTCTCTAATATCCAATTCGTATAATCGCTACCATTTACACTTATAGAAATATTTTCCTTATCAATCTCATTTCCGTAACTATCTTTTAGAACATAAATATATTCACTTAGATCAATCTGTTCTGAAGGTACAAAAAAACTCACCTTTTTTTTTCTATCGATTAAGATTGATGCTGGTTTATTTTTTATATTTTTCGCGCCTTCAATTGGATATGCTTTACCAGTCAAGGAAGAGGTTGAGCCAGCCTTCAGTTTATTTTTTAACTCAGAACCTTTAACCTGAATAGCTTCGTTTAACTTTTTAAGATTAAACATAAGGTTTTTAGTTAGTTTATTTTCAACAAATGAAGTTCTATCTGAGTTAAACTCCAAATTGCTGTTTTGACTGAAAATTGACACTTTACCTATCATTTGAGGTAAAGAAGAACCAGAACTTCTCTTTCGAAGCACCTCTGGATCAAATATTCTAGTGTTATTAAATAGGTTTTTATTAATATATACCAATGGATAAAGGGCATCATCATGCACCCTTTTATAGAGATTAGATATACCTCTTGTATTTCGTCCTTTTTCAAATAGAAAAATAATTAGTTTCACGTCAATGCTATAATCAATACGGTCTATTGGAAAAGGGGTTTGACTGATTAATTCACCCTTATGATAAAAATTTATTTCCTCTTTCGAAGAGTCATATTCCACATAAAAAAGCTGACTACTTTCACATTCTGAAATAAATGGTTTTATTTTTTTTTGTTGATACTGTTTTCTCTTTGTTTTCTATAACTAGCTTTATATCAAAAGAGTCATCCAGCATTGATGAAACTAATTTACTAGAAATTTTATCGTCTGATAAATCAGACATTAAATCATCCATTTCCTGCTGATTAGTATATATTTTTATCTCAGTTCCATTTTCGTCACAACGCTCTGTTTCTATAGGAATATTAATCCCAGAAACATCATCTTTATTTATAAGGTCCGTTTTTTTAATAGAGAAAATACTGCAAATACCATTTTTGCATGTTTTCCACTCAACTTTATCACCAAATTTAAAGGCTGATAAAAAACCAAGTCCTTTTGAGCCTTGAATAATTCTAGTAATCCCATTTTGTTTTAATTCATATCCATATCTCTTTGTGCTTTTTGAAATATGAAACAGGGAATTAATTTCTTCTAATGACATGCCATTACCGCGATCAGAAACAGTTATCATTAATTTAGATGGGACTACAGTAATGGTTACATCTGGAGAGAATGCATCATATGAATTTTTGACTAACTCATTCAAAGCAAATAATGTTGAAGGGATTTTTTGAGAGAGCTCCTCAATTATTTTCCCTCCAAATTTTAATGTCGTAGATACCATATATAAAACTCCCTCTTTAAAATCAGATAATGCGAATCGATATCTCGATGTAAAGCTATTTACGCATCATAAGAATCAATTCTTTATCCATTGTATTAGCAAAACTGTTTTTCATTGCCATTCTTTTGGATAATATTTCTCTTTCAATTTGATGAACAAAAACACATCCCTTGTGTTCTAAAATCTCTCTCATTATTTTATCTAACGGTACTTCAATGTTAGAAATCCTTCTATTTCCTAAGGTCCATATCATATAAGCATTTTTTCTTAAGTAGAATAAGGAATTATCCAAAGCAAGATCGAGATCATAAATAAATGTCACTAATTTTTTTACATTCTCAATATTAACAACTGAGATATTTTTTACAGTATCAATTAGAGTTGGTGATTTATTTTTTAAAAGCTCTAGTTTTTCACTGGCACCTTTTAGAGAGCCTCCAAGGCTGCTTGAATCAATTTTATTTTGATTTTCAAGTAATCCTTTTATTTTTAAGTTATCTATATCTTTTTCGTCAATCCATTTTAAAGATAAAAAAGAAAATTGGCCATATGTGACAGTAGTGCTGTTATCTCCATAGGGCGGAGAGCTTACAAGAAGATCGCACTGGATCTTTTTATCTAATTTTTGAGAAGTATCCGCGTGAATGATTTTAATCCGACTTTTAGAATGTGTCTTATTCAAACTTCCCATTTCTTTTAGTATATCTTTCTGCTCTCGTAAAGCCACCAACGTTTTATGAATGTTTTTTGAAAAAACCTCAAATGTATTAGGTGTATTTTCAATTTGATCAACTGATTTAATATGTAATTTAAAAGTTGAACTTCTTGAATTACATACTGCCCGCACAGTATTGCTCATACATAACCAAAATATTTTTCTAGCCCATTTAGAGTCTTCACTCTGAATGGCTCTAAATATTTTACTTAAATTTATTTGAACTTCTTTAGTAAACCATTTATCAATATTTGTTATATTAACTGAAATATCTTCCTTGACATCAACCTGGATCTTCTCTAATAAAAGAACGCATTTTTCTTCAAATGCCTTAATATATAAAGGGCCACTTTTTACCTCACATGCTAAAATTGAAAGAAGATTAATATCCATCCCGACAAAATCTAGCCCTCGGCACATCGCTTCGCCAAGAGTAGTTCCAGAGCCGACAAAGGGATCGATTATGCTTGTTATGCTTGAATCAACTTCTAAAACAGCATCGATAAGTTCTCCTTGCATTGCAGGAACCATCATTGCTGGATATTGAATCAAAGCGTGGCAATATTGTCTTTTTGCTCTCCCCTTAAATGACCAATAAGCTTTATCACCTTTGGAATTTGAGATGATTTTTTTCAATAGCATATTGTCTTTATTTATGTCGTTCATTTGTGTCTTTCTCAATTTTCCCTTGTACAAAACTCTAGCAGATGATAGAAGCCCATACTAGACCTCCATTTGACTAGCGTCTTATTTTTACATTAGCTTTACCAGCCCTCACTGAAAAAAAACAATACAACCTATTGATAACATTATGTATTTTAATCCAAAGATATACACGGAATCAATTTTGTCGATATACTCGGTTGTTAATTCGCAAGCGGCTAAGACTGCTTGTTCAAGATTCACTGCATTGATAAGTAAAACCAAAAAATTTTGTATGAGAAGAATTCCAGACACAAAAAAAGCCGCCCTTAAGCGACTTTAATTTGCATCTTTTGGTGCGAAGGCCGGACTCGAATTTCACACCTAATAGACTGATATTAATGTTTTTTATAAACTGGACTAAATAGTTATACCCGCACTTGTACCCACAAGTTAAAATCCGTATAAAAATAGACATTGCGAGTGGGTCTAAAGCCATACCAGTAGAACACCGATATGGCTATCAAGCAAGATTCAGGCAGGAAGGAAAGTTTTCTTCAGAGGCACCAAAAGTTTGGTCTCGATATCGACTTGCTCATAGTTCTCAATAAGCGCACGGACGAGATCATCAAGCGTCCAGAGCGTCAGAGGTATCGTCGAACGGTCGGCTTCATAGCGAGCATCTTTCGTAAAGCCCCCCGTACTGACATAAAGCCCGCGATCGTCTTTATGGCGACCGCCGATAAAGCTGCGAATCTGCTGACTCCCCATTTGCTCCCTGCGATGTTTTACCTCAACGACGATACGTGGATTCTCAAATCCAAATCCATCAGGCGATGCGATGATATCCTTCCCACGATCTGGACCCACAGGAGACACCTGTGTTTTATATCCCATGCTGCGTAAAACTCCTGCAACCAGATACTCCATCTCCTTCGGATCGAGTCCATTAACTCGATCTTTAATACCTTCACGCGCCAACGACTCCACATCGCGAAGCGGATCAGAAACGACCTCATCTTCATCTGTCGCTGTTGGATTATGAGTAATAGCGTCTACAGTGGGTTTCTTATCCTGCAAAAGCTCTTCTAGAGCATATTCTGGAAGCTGGAAAACCGTCAGCGTAGAACCCAATGTATTTTTGGTAGCAACTGACAGTCTATCGCGGTCGATTTCTTGAGTATTCCATTTAACCTGCCGAGCGATCCCCATCCCCTCTTCCACCCATTCAGGATGATATTGGAATTCTGAAGTGACTTTGCCTAGCAAATAAGTACGGTTGGCTGGCGAATAGGTAATAACCCAATCACCCTTTTGGATCTCATTCACAAAACGCCAGACCTGCGATGCACCAGAACGCGCAGTTCCCAACTTTGTTAAGGGATCTGCCTCCTGGTATAAGGCGAGCAACTGGGCTCGGGACAGGCCGGGTTTGACTAATGGAGCCAGCTGAGACCAACCGATGCCTACAATTTGCTTATCGCGAAAATCGTCATAGAGCTTGCCGCCGTCACCGCGGATCATCCACATTCTGTTGCCCATACCAGTCCCTTAATGAGGAAAAGAAATTAAGCTGGATCATAAGCTTGTTAGCCGCATGCGTCAAAACCATCAACAACGACGGCCCAGCATTCCCGGATTGTACTTGCGATAATGTGCCCAGTTAAAATTACAGCTTCTATTTGCATGATATTTCGTCCATATAAGTAAAAGCACCAACCAGCATCGGCAGGTGCTTTTTGGAATGAGTAAATAAGTAAGGAAAGCTGCAGTGTGAATCAGGAAGGCTATTCCCAATGTTCACCGTGCCGCGCTAATACAATTCTTTTCAATAAACCAGTTGCCTGTCGCGCCCGCAGAATATCGACTGCCCGCAGATATGGGGACTGTTCTTGCCAGTCGAATCTCCTGCGATCAATACGAACCAGCCCGTACTTTTCCACCAGAAAATTAACGGCATCGGCCAAAGATATACCGGCATCGATATGTTCCAGAATTACCGTTTCATCACTGAATGGTGTGTCGTTGAGTGTCAGTCCATAATGTTGTTCCAGCAGGCGTGCAAGCAGCTTTTGCCAGACTGCCACGGGCGACAGACATAGCGTCGCCGCCTGCGGATTTATTGCAGGTAGAGTTTTCATATTTGCTCTTATGAAAGTAGTTAACGATGAGTGGGGTAAAGGGCGATGTATACGTAGCCGCAACTGCCAAGGGTATCGGCTTCGCAGGTCATTGTGATACAGGGTGGCACTATGCTTATGCCGGGGAGAGAGTTCTCCGCTGGTGGGCATCAGCTCCAGTTGTTTGAGCATCGACGGAAAGGCCTGATCCAGGGTGTAGCGCGTCATCGTCGCCAAAGGCACCCTTAAATCCGGCCCGATCAACGAGAAAATGCAGGCGGTTGCCCTCCTGCACCAGACGAGCTCCAAAACAGGGCGTGAATAGTCCGTTGGGCTTATAGTGTCAATCCGGATGTCGCGTGGAGCTGGCTATCATACTGGGCCATAACCATCAGTGGAAAAAGTTCAGGCTGTGATGACACCTGAGATAATGCGGTATTCATGTCAGGCATTCCTCAGTCGATGAGATGCATAATGGCGCTGCACTCTGGATGGTTCAGCGCGAAGTTACGTAAGCGATAATAGTGCTCAGTCATCGCATCACATTCAGTACGACAGGCCTGGTGGCTGTAAGCCATCAGACAGGTGACTATCCCTGCAGCTTCACTGGTAATCTCTGCGCCATTGCCGTTCATGGTGTTAAACAGCGCCAACTTCTCATCGGTATCTCCATTTGTTTCCGGGGCCGTAAACGCACCTTCGTTACTCAGTGTGTAAAAATTCCAGATACCCCCGCAGTAGTCTGCGAAGGATCGGTAAAACCAGACACCGTAAAGGCGGCAAATGGTAGCTCAATTGAAATTTACAGCGTGTCCGCCATTCCAGAACTGAATAACAATCGAGTGGCCGATAGTCACTTACGCGAAGTGACTCCGGGTCATGTAGCGGCTGGTATGGGGATCGCGGTGGTCGGTGCATTACTCGGAAGTATCAACAGTAGTGATTTTGATAAAGAGAACTATAAAGGAACAACAGTCGAAACCCTGGAGAACCCAACAAACAACTGGTTTATTCCAAAAGCCAAACAAAATATTACTCAGTGGATGAATGAAAAAGGGAACGGTCACCTCTATAAACAACCGCTGTATATTGGTAAGGCGACCTGGGCATTAATCTATAAAGATGCGAATGCTGCAACGCCGCTTTATCAGCTAAAATATAAAGTTCTGTTTTATAAACACCCGGAAAGCGGGAATATGCTCTCTGCATTTACAGTAGCAGAATGTACCCCAACACCTGTAGAGGCCCTATTGAGCGACTGGAATGCAAAAAATTATAAGAAAGTTGTCAACGAAACTGAAAAATATATGAATAGCTGCCTGCTTGAACTGAATAATCAGCTTCCATGCTTGCTAAAACAGTAATACCCGAAACTGAACCCGACTCAGTGTTCTCACTTTGTTTTTAATACGACTCGATGAAGGACTCATCGAGTCGATTAAGAATCCATTATTACATAGTCGTCATGATAAGAAAAAATTAACAGATTAACGTCCCGCAAGAATGATTTTACAGAAAACATCCAGAGAAAACACACCAGAAGGATCATTCTCCTGGCCAGTAGGAATGGCAAGGTCAAGCATCCGGGTGTATCTCTGAGTCGTGGCGCTGTATGTTTCTTTAGTGAGATCCATGTCCGAATGATAACCCAGTAACTTCAATATTTTTGACACATCTAACATATTACGTTCGCTGATCGAATCAAAACCCTGAAATGTGAGGTCGTGCGTAAGCGAAAAATTTGGAATAGCAGTAAAAAGCTTATCCTTTTCACTATCCGAAAACATGTGATAGGTTCTCTGCAGTTTCTTAAATAGGCAAGCTATTTCATTAATAAAAACAGTTTCTTCCGGAACTTCAAACTCATTCAGAAGACCGGGATACGCCACTTCCAGCGCCCATAAATGGTTTGTCGAAATAGCAGTACGTATAAGCTCTGTGTCGTAGCCATTTCGTAAATCAAAATGGTCAAAAAGATCACACATCATAAAAACACTCAGTTTATGCAGACCTTCAACAATCATGTTGCTTACCTCAATAACCCCATTACAAGCCTTTCATGCTCTTGTACGAAATAAACATTCTGTTAATAACGTCCTGGAACATTTCCAAATCACTATTATTCATGCAAGACAGTAATTCATTCAGTTTCCTGTCCCGCTCGCTCATAGCTTTGGCAAGGATAATTTCTCCCGCCGTGGTGAGCCGGACAATTTTCACTTTACGATTACCAGATTCTTTTTCACGTGTAATGAATCCGGCTAATAAGAGAAAATCCAGAGCTTCCGTGACACTTCGGGAGGTGAAGTTCAGACAATCCATAATGCTTGAAGCATAGCATTGTGGCGTATCTTGTATAACCTTCAACACACGTAATTTTGATAAGCTTAACGCCATTGGCAATAAAGTTTTATTAACTTCATTCCTCATCTCGTGATAAAGGACATTAAGTTTTTCAATCACACGAATAAGATCGTGCGATAGCGGCTTTTCGCTCATTCAGAAATACCTTTAAGTTTATATCTGAGAACCTTACCCACACCAGATTTAGGTAATGCATCAATATATTCAATATGTTTAGGTACTTTATATGATGTCACGAATTTCCGGCAATATTCCCGAATATCACTTTCCATTGGCGTTATATCTGATGGTACGATAAATAGTTTTATCGCCTCGCCAGTAACATCATCCTGCACGCCTATTGCCACCGCCTCTTTGACTAATGGGTGTTGCAGAACCACAGCTTCAATTTCAGCAGGGTAAACATTAAACCCGGAAACTATAATGATATCTTTCTTTCTGCCCTGAATAGTAATGACGCCTTGCTGATCCTGCACGGCGAGATCGCCTGTGAAATACCATCCATCCCTTAAGGCTTCATGAGTTTCTTCATCTCTTTTCCAGTACCCGGACATAACCTGAGGCCCTTTGACTGCGACTTCACCTTTTTCACCGGGTGAAACAGTATTCCCATCGGCATCAACCAGTTTTATCTGCGTCTCTGGGACGGCACAACCCACGTTGCTCAGGCATTGCGTGGTTGCAAAAGACTGAACGGAAACCAGAGGAGAACACTCCGTCATGCCATAACCAGCAAGAATCGGTTTTCCTGTAATGCCGAACCATTTCTCAGCCACAGGGCGAACCAGCTCCGTACCACCGCTAACGCAAAAATTAACTGCTGAGAAATCCAGTTCTGCAAATTTAGGGTGGTTCAACAATGCGTTATAAAGCGTGTTAACCCCTGTAATGGCCGTAAATTTATACTTCATCATAGCACTGATGACGTCATCAATTTTCCTGGCATCGCTGATAAAAATATTCACTGCACCAATCGAAAAGAAATAAAGAAAATTCACCGTTAGTGAAAAGATATGATATAAGGGCAATGCAGTTACAATTCGCTCTTTACCCTTTGTCAGATATTCACCGCAAACACGATGTAATTGATTGAGGTTTGCCGCGATATTGCCATGAGTCAACATTGCCGCCTTTGGAATTCCACTCGTGCCACCGGTATACTGAAGAAAGGCCAGGGTATTCTGTTTTACCTCGGGAGCGGTAAATGAAAAACACTGTCCCAAAAATATGATTTTTTCGAGAGTGGTGATATTTCCCTTTTCATATGAGTCAGATAGACATTCATCAGGCGTGTCCGGAAAATCATCCATACCAGCTTCAATAATATAAAGATCATCACCTTCCGGACATTTTTCTTTCAGTTCTGGTAACGTAATGATGGCCTTAGGACGACAGTCCATCATATATTTTTCAATTTCATAGCGTGTCGAATTTGGGTTTATGTTAACAACGACCATCCCTGACCGTAACACCCCCATGACTGAAATTGCATACTGTAATGAATTTGGAAGCATGATAGCGATACAATCACCACGCGTAAAAAAAGCTTCATTTTGTAACCATGCAGCAATATTTCTGCTGAGCTCGCCCATTTTTGCATAACTGACTATCGCATCGTTGCATATAATGGCAGGATAGCACTCATAAGTTATGCAAGATGATTCAAACATTTCGGTCAAAGTATGATGTTCTTTAGTCTGGTTCTGATTCACCGCATTGCCCCCCGGTCATTGTCTTTAACTAATTTTTAACATTAGAGATGTTTAATCAAGAGTTGGAGTAGTATTTTTTTATAAGTGAGAGTTCTCTCACTTATTTTAATTTCACGGCGTTACTTCATGCTTCCACTATATTTCATAGTCACAACCCCATGATCAAATAACTCAAAAACACAACACTCCAAATAAATTTGAAAAATAACTTTTATTTTTTTAACAAAATTACAAAAAACAAGAACATCGAGTTATGCTCTACCATAGGCTTAAGTACAAGACAAATTATAACGTTGAGGTGAGGTTAAAGAAGTGTCGCTGGCTCTCCTCTAACCCCTTAGCGGCATCCCTGAACGAGTCCGGCAATACGCTATCGGGAACAGGATAATAAACATCGCTATCGCTTACAGTCCTGCCATTTAACACACTGGAAATCTTGTCCATATTACCCTGAATCCCCAAAATAAATTCATTGGCGGGTTCCTGGTTTTTCAGATGTTCTTTTTCAAACGAAACGCGATCGATATAAAAAAGCACATTTTTTATGGCGTTCAAAATCGACAGAGAGTGTTGATGCAACTGATCATGCGATCCTTCAGCGCTAAACCAGGTGGGTTCAATGGCAACTCTGGCCGCGATATCTTCACATTCCACGAGACCGGTCGCGACCTTCTGACGTGTTTCATTATGGCGAGTTGCACTGTGAAGCCAGTTCCGGGCTTCATCAAATAATGCACCAAGATTCTGCAACATTACACCGCCCTCTCGTTCCGGTCTTATCAGGGTATGGATAAGACCTGCAACGATAATCCCTAGGATAATACCGACGATCCTGTCCCTTACTTCTGTCAACCCTGTGACCGGACCAAACGTCTCAAGCGTCGCAAGAGCGAAGGTGAACATGATTTGCACCCCTGCATAACTTATATTCTCCGGGCCAGCAGAGATCCACGAAGACAATGCGATGACTGGAAGCACAATACAGAGCAGGCCAAACAGCGTATCGATCCGTGGAGTAAGATAGACAATAGCCACCAGCGCAAACACACTGCCAACTGCAGCACCGACCAGACGAAGGATGATTTTCCGATGCGTATTCCCCAGACCCGGCTGCGCAACAATGAGACAACTGAGCATAATGGTATGAATACCTGACCAGTCCGTTGCGGTATAGAACAAATAACAAACTGCCGCACTCAGCAGTGTTTTAAGTGAAAAAAATACATAATTTTCGTTGCTGAAGGCATCCTTTACCAGAACACCCGCGTGTGTACCTGGCGATAGTACCTGGGTATTTGCCTTATTTTCCACTGCCGCCACTTGTTTGTTATAAGAGCTGATAATGTCCGCTATCGCGATAAAGGCTGGTTCTGCGGAATGCAATACCGGAGGTTTCGTTTGCCAGTCAGGCTCCCCATTAATTAGCATTAATTCTAACTGCTTTATTGCATTACGGAGTGTTTCTGCATCCTTTAATACATCCTCCCCTTCAAAGCTAGCGGGAAGATGGCAAGATGCTGTACGCAGTTCAGAAACAATTGCGATCGCAGTAAGATAATGCCCCCCTTTTTGTGCAGCATGTTTGTCCCGCATCGTTTTGTAACGCAAAAGCCGGTACAGCGTCTGAATATCGCGTCCTGCCTGGCTTAAGGTGTTTTGTCTTCGCAGTAACGCGGCATCAGCTGAAAGCAGAGAAGCCATATCCGAGAGTTGCTTTCCAATGGTCCGTTTTAGCTGAATCTCCGGCTCCATTGGCATCAGGAGAGAATTGACAATTAATGTCACGGCAATAGGGTAGTTAACGGCCACCCATACCCAAAGGATCCCTCTGACCAGAGTATCTGCATCAGGTGAAATATCCACAAGGCTTTGCGTGTATATTGCGACAATAGCAACCACAAAAAATACCACGCCGATTTTTGTCGTCCGCATCAAAAACGTACTGACAAAAAAAAGCGTGAAGGAGATTAGGATCCGCAAAAATGGGGTATTCCATGTCACTTTCAGAACAATTAATGACAGAACAATAGAGAAAGTGGACCCGACGATAAACAATATCCCCGTCAGTCTGGTCACAACAATGTTCGTCTGGGTGACAAAAAAAACGGTAATTAATGACAAAGCCAGCAGCGGTACCTGCAGGCTTTGCGACATGATCACCACAATCGTACAAGCCACCATAGCACGTAAGACATGGTTCAGACGCCCGGGATATGGACGCATAGAAATCCACAAATCACTCATAGCAGGAGACGTGGTACCCATAGTCTGACCCCGTTAAAACTTGTTGCCGCGGTGCAACGTTACAACAGCTGAAGCACCAATACGGAAGAGTCCTTTATCGGTTTCAGACATTTTTATTTTTACCGGGAAACGCTGGGAAACATGAACCCAGTTAATGGTCTTTTCGACTAACTGCAGTCCTCCGACGGTGGCACTGTCACCCGGTGCAACGCCATAGCTCATTGAGTCTACGGTGCCAGAAAAAGCTTTGCCGGTATCCGCCATGATAAATACCGTTGCCGTTGTTCCTTCAGTAATACCTTTCAGATCGGTTTCCCGGAAGTTGGCGATGACATACCACTGCCCTGTATCAATGAGCGTCATGACAGGTTGTGCCGGGGATGCATATTGACCCGCAGTGGTCTTCAGTGCCGTGACTCGTCCATCGAATGGGGCACGAACTTCACTGTATTCAAGATTCAGCTTAGCTTCGGCAATTTGTGCCCTTACTTCATCCCGCTGCGCCACAAGCGCATCCACACCGCTGACAGCGGCACTGGCCTGTCGGGCCTGAAGTCTGGTCGAGTTATAATTAGCTTCAGCACTGTTTCTCGCTGTTCTGGCCTGATCCAGCTCTTCTTTAGACACATAGTTTTTACCCATCAGCGCCAGCTTACGGTTATATGTATCCTGCGCCTGCTGATACTGGCTACGGGCACTCTCTACCTGGGCAGCGACGGCATCGGCGTTGTACTGCTGCGCACTGACGGAGCGTTCTGATAACTTGATCTGCTCATTCAGGGTGATCAGACGGGCCTGACTGGCATCCAGTGAATTCTGGAATGGACGCGGATCAATGCGGTAAAGCAGCTCCCCTTTTTTCACGAGCTGGTTATCTTTGACTGGCAATTCAATAATTCTGCCACTCACCTCAGGAACGACGTTGATGGTGTCAGCATAGACATAAGCATCATCAGTACGCGGTGCGGCATCAATTCTGAACAAGACAAGCACCAAAACCATCAGCGTCACCAGAAATAAACTGAGCGCATAAATTTTTCTTTTTACAGTCATTTCGGCACCTTAAGACGGGAAGAAAATCAGCCATGTCAGCATAGAAATCAATGCTGTAACGCAGGGATACACAACGACTGCCGGGGATAACCAGCCCGTTTTGTGCAAGTTACTGGAAAGTATGTGTAAGAGCGTCATTCCTGTGACACCGATGCCCGTACACAGAAGCCAGTCAGGGAAGGATGCGCCGAACAAGACAACAGAAGGTGCGGGAGAACACCCAGTCAGGGAGCTCACGGCAATAAACAGCACCGTCAGAAGATGGAATGATGATGGCTTACCTGGATGTTTGTACATTTTCGTATATTCATGAAATTTAATGTTAAAGTGGCCAAACTTGAATCTTTATTCAAATTTAGCTTATCTTATACAGCACCAAATCTCAAGATCGTGCAAAATAGACAACCAACAGGTCACCTTCTTCCAGGACACATTATGGCAATTTCAGATACCAACCGCTTACGACCCCCCATGCAACGAAGGGGGCACCTCAGGGTTCAAAAAATCCTGGATGCAGCAGCTGAGATTATCAGTGACATCTCCATTGAAAAGCTCACTATTCAGGAACTTGCAAAGCGTTCAGGTACAGCGCCGGGTTCGCTTTATCATTTTTTCCCCGATATTGAGTCCGTTAAGGAATCACTGAAGCTCAGTTTTGATAACAAACTTTCCGAGATGTTGGATGCGAAAAAAAACCAATATGTGGAGCAGGACTGGTGCTCTTTGCCTGCAGGCGATCTTATTAATGCTATTTTTCAGCCCTATGCCAACTTCCTTATTGAGAACAAGGCCTATTTACCACTTCTTCTGAGAATAAATCCGGATTTTACTCAGTCGAAGTTTCTTGCTTTCCTGATCCATATATTAGAGCGCAGGAACCGTAACGTTACAAAATCAGAAATTATACGAGAAGCGAACTTCCTTCATTCCCTCGCTATAGGTACTCTGCAGCAGGCTTTCCAACGGGATAATAAACTTCCTTACGAGTTCATTCCCAAAATACTGCATTCTCTAGCACTCTACCTTGAATCAACGGAAGTACAGTTGGTTAAATCAGATTAGTAAAAATACCTTTGATATCATAGGTATTTATTGCTGATATATGTCTGAGTATATGTCCTGAAGTGCATGTTTGTTACCCCCCGCTCCATGCACTACCTCTCATAGCATCAAGAGGTGGTTGAATTGCCTGCTGGCTACATCCGCGAAAGAACGTCACAGCCAGTGAGTAAATGTGGTTAGCAAACCGATGTTCTTGATACTGAATTTTCTATAATTAAAAAAAAGCCTGCAATTAAGCAGGCCAAATTCAGAAGAATACTTCGCGCTTAAGTATATCAAGAAATCGTGGACAAACCATCTTAAGAAGCCAATTAAAATCAATCAACCCATTATTATATTGAGAGCATTTATTGCCAAAATGCTTTCTAATTTCACTGATGGTGATTACATTCTTCCATTTAATTTCGCCATGAAACATTTATATAAAAAGGCACGTTCCCCTCTCTTTTTACCGTGTCCAAATAGGTCTTTATCCATATAACCATATCTGCATAATCTCTCCAGTATCTTATGATATTTTGCGCTAATTGCTGGTGAATCAGGATGTAAGGACACTGGTTTTTGTTCCATGCACTTTTTGAGATATCTGGTGTTTCAGCCGCCAACCTATACACTTACGGCACCTGGTTATTCAGGGACTCATGGGCCCCACGGTTAAAGCCATCGATCCGGAAACCTCTGCCACAGGCCAGCGGTATCATACATAACATCTATCGACCCGCCTGGTTAAGTACCTCAAGCGTCGCCAGCGGAGCTGGGTTACACACCGAAAGACATCCTTAAAGGTACACCCGGCTTTGACGAACGTCAGGACGCCAATGATCTGGTGTTCAGTGAATCGGGCTTTACGCATGGCGATCTCCTCAGAGGACATTATCAGTACGTCGGTAGATCTCTAAAAGTGAATGGTTCGTTTTGCAGGGATACTTACAAACTGTTCATTAACCCGCATGCTCTCCTGGTGACCTGCCCCCACGATTAGATACAACACTCAGTTAGTAACGTCGGAATCTTCATTCTCAGAATGACCCTTTCTCCAGCCCGCTGCAAATTCAGACGGTGTCTGATAATTCAGCGTGGAGTGCGGGCGGCATTCGTTATAATCCTGCCGCCAGTCATTAATAATTTTCCTGGCATGAACGATATCGCTGAACCAGTGCTCATTCAAACATTCATCGCGAAATCGTCCGTTAAAGCTCTCAATAAATCCGTTCTGCGTTGGCTTGCCCGGCTGGATTAAGCGCAACTCAACACCATGCTCAAAGGCCCATTGATCCAGTGCACGGCAAGTGAACTCCGGCCCCTGGTCAGTTCTTATCGTCGCCGGATAGCCTCGAAACAGTGCAATGCTGTCCAGAATACGCGTGACCTGAACGCCTGAAATCCCAAAGGCAACAGTGACCGTCAGGCATTCCTTTGTGAAATCATCGACGCAGGTAAGACACTTGATCCTGCGACCGGTGGAAAGTGCGTCCATGACGAAATCCATCGACCAGGTCAGATTGGGCGCCGCCGGACGGAGCAGCGGCAGACGTTCTGTTGCCAGCCCTTTACGACGTCTTCTGCGTTTTACGCCCAGGCCACTGAGGTGATAAAGCCGGTACACGCGCTTATGATTAACATGAAGCCCTTCACGGCGCAGCAACTGCCAAATACGACGGTAGCCAAAACGCCTGCGCTCCAGTGCCAGCTCAGTGATGCGCCCTGATAAATGCGCATCAGCAGCCGGACGGTGAGCCTCATAGCGGCAGGTCGACAGGGATAAACCTGTAAGCCTGCAGGCACGACGTTGCGACAGACCGGTCGCATCACACATCAACATCACGGCTTCCCGCTTCTGGTCTGTCGTCAGTACTTTCGCCCAAGAGCCACCTGAAGCGCCTCTTTATCCAGCATGGCTTCGGCAAGCAGCTTCTTGAGTCTGGTGTTCTCTTCCTCAAGCGACTTCAGGCGCTTAACTTCAGGCACCTCCATACCGCCATACTTCTTACGCCAGGTGTAAAACGTGGCATCGGAAATGGCATGCTTGCGGCAGAGTTCACGGGCGGGTACCCCAGCTTCGGCTTCGCGGAGAATACTGATGATCTGTTCGTCGGAAAAACGCTTCTTCATGGGGATGTCCTCATGTGGCTTATGAAGACATTACTAACATCGGGGTGTACTAATCAACGGGGAGCAGGTCAAGTATTCATTTTCACATAATACAGCTTTATTGTATCAACCTAAATGTTTAGGCATTTTCTCATGGATACTCAAAAATACATATTTGAAATTTATATTCTCAAATATCCACACCCTTGCGATACGGTACTGTCCAATGGGTACTTAGAAACATTTAGATCTTGAAATGCTTCCCAAAATCGAACGGGGTTACCCCCCTCTCCCGATTCGCATCCAGATAATCCGCCCACCACTGCAGCATTAGCCTGCGTTCACCCAAGTGCTCAGCCTTATGAATATAAGCTGCACGCACAGAGTTACGCTCCTGGTGGCTCATTTGCCGCTCAACCGCATCCTTCGACCACAATCCTGATTCAATTAATGAACTACAAGCCATGGTTCTGAAACCATGACCGCATACTTCCACTTTCGTATCGTAGCCCATGACTCGTAGTGATTTGTTAACTGTGTTTTCACTCATCGGTTTACGAGGATCATGATCACCAACGAAAATCAATTCGCGGTTTCCACTCATGCTTTTGATCTTTTCTAGAATGGCGAGAGCTTGTCGCGACAAGGGAACAAGATGCGGAGTCTTCATCTTAGAGCCGCGCTGAGAGTGTTTGACACCTTCCAGCGGTTCACGCTCGCCCGGAATCGTCCACATGGCAGTATCAAAATCTACTTCTGACCAGCGGGCAAAACGCAGCTCGCTTGAACGGATGAAAACCAACAAAGTGAGTTCAACCGCCAGTCGGGTTAACGGTCTTCCAGAATAATGATCGATACGATGAAGCAATTCAGGAATGCGATTAAGTTCCAGAGCAGCACGATGCTGTCTTTTCGCCGTAGCAACCGCACCGGCAATCTCTTGCGCAGGGTTGTAGTCGATTAAGCCGCTCTGCACAGCAAAGCGCATAATCGCGGTAGTACGCTGCTGTAAACGAGCAGCGACTTCAAGACGCCCGGAGGACTCGACGGCTTTGATGGGTACAAGCAGATCCCGAGTCTTCAGTTCCGCAATGTTCCGCTTACCGATAGCAGTAAAGAGATTATCTTCGAGACTTTTCAATACACGAGCGCTATGCGATGCCGACCATTTCTGATTGCTGGCATGCCAGTCTCTGGCAACCACTTCAAACGTTATTGCCTCTTGCTCCTGCTCTACCTTAACGGCCTTCTTGTTCTCACTGGGATCGACGCTGTTTGCTAACAGCTTACGGGCTTCATCGCGACGAGCCCTGGCGTCCGCCAGCGAAACTTCAGGATATTTTCCCAATGCCAGCATTTTCTCTTTGCCACCAAAGCGATAACGAAGTCGCCAGTATTTAGAACCGTTAGGGTGAACCAGCAACACCATGCCTTCACCGTCAGTAAGCTTATAGGCTTTTTCTTCAGGCTTAGCCGAACGAACCTTCACATCACTCAGAGCCATGATGAGTATCCTTTCAAGGGTTCTGTGTGGGTACAAACATTATCGAACCGAGATATACCCGCAGTTGTACCCACATCAGTAAGTTGATGTAGATTGAATCAGGTTGACTTAGGTTGAGTGAAAAAGCGAGGAAAGCCTTGCGGATACTGGATTTCAGGCACAAAAAAAGACGTCCATTGACGTCTATTGATGTTCCGATGGTGCGAAGGCCGGACTCGAATATTTAGTTAACCAGATGTATTTTAATTGTTTTTACATTTAAAAATGGATTAATGCCCCTTTTTATGCCCCCATTACAAGAGTAACAACCTAAATTTTACTAAAAAAGAGATTTTTCAATGTAGGCACTCTGGTTCGGATCCGCTTACCGGACACGAACCTGAACATCAGAAATCTGAGATAACTTCAGATTAATCATCTTTAACATTTTTTGACCAATAAAATCTGTAATAAAGGCAGAGAAATTAATCTCTGCCTTTATTATTGTCATATAAAAAGGCTATTAATTAGAGTACATTGCTGACATCCATTAATATCGACAGCTTTTAAAAAATCTGTGTTACTAATCAAAACAGCATTACTAACACCTGAAAACTGGAGCTGTGCATACATACCTAAAACGGATTTTTTTTCGTAATACTGAGATCTTCCACTATAACTTTCACCAGCATTAGAACTTATAAATCGCCTCGTTCTTTCTTGTATCAATAAATTAGTTTGAAGGAAACTCAAAATATCTTGCTGCAATTGTTGGCTTTTGTTATGAAAATAACCTAACAATTGATCCTCTAAGGTACCAAGCTGAGTTTGAACATCATGAAAAATATAACCACCCCATTCACTCCCATCGAAATCAATAATACTACCATTGGAGAGTTGAGTAGCTTCTTCTAATCCTATCTCATTTTTAATCTCTGTTATTCTTGCATCAATGCCAAGTTCATCAGCATCAAAAAAGTATAAAAATCTATATGCAATTTCTATACTGAAGTCATCTGTACCAGAAAGTTCTTTATACATAGTAACTAACTCAGCCCTTTCACGACTTCTGCCATCACCATTTAGATTATGTATAAAAATTAAGTTCCCATCATGATAGAAACAAACAGAAGGTAGTTTCGGCCCGTTTGGCTGAAAACCAAGTTTTTTATCTGGAATTCTTACTTGACTTAGTTCTTTTTCAAAGCGTTTATCAAACGGTGGAGGTAATTGACCAATTTTGAGATCTTGAAGTAGGAATCCATTAACTAAAAGAATTCTGCTAAGAAAAGCGACGTCATGCTGTCCTTCACAAAAGGCAACTATGACTCTATTATAAGATACACTCACAATTTTAGCCTCTAATATCAAGATCAATATTTTTTATCAAATAGCCAAATCTTTCGCCATCAGCCCTTTTCACAACTACTTTATCGTCAACTTTGCTTAACTGAAATCCAGTAATGCAATCATTGTTATAATCGTTATTTAAAAAAGCTGTGATACATTCACCCGAATGTGATGTAAGGAACACTTGCACATTGAAACGTTCTGCAAGTTGTTGCGTAAATTTAGTAAACTCCAATAGTAAACTATAATGAATCGCAGTTTCAAATTCATCAATAAAAAGTACACCGTTGCGACACGCAGCAAAAGATAAGGCTATATAAAAGATGCGCTGAATACCCTCTCCATAAGAGGTAAGATCGAAACTTCTGTTAAAATCATATGCTGATTCTACGATAAACCTTTTGAGCTCCATGTCCTCAGTGAATCTGACATCTTTTATCGTTGGCTCAATTTTATTCATAAATTCAATAACCAGGCCGATAGCGGATTGTATATTTAAATCATCTGACTCTGAGTCAGTTACAGACGTTAAACTTGCACCTATACTTTTGTTATAATCAGTGAGCAAATCGTCTATATCGTAGAAATAAGGGCTTTTAAATGACGATGAACACAAATGCGAAACTTGATCAGCATTCCTTCTCATACGTTCATGAATAAAAGTATGGACTGTGTTATTTCTAAATTCTCCATCAATGCTAGACTTTAAGCTATAAGACGCTATATAGTCATCTTGTTTATCAATTGAAGAATCATCATATTTAATCATCTCAACAGTAACATTACTATCATCAAACACTCCTGATAAGATTATTTTATCTTGGAAAAGAGCATTCAACAATGTTGGACTCAAAGTACTGATTTTATTTTTTTGCCTAATAAGATTAAAATGCGATGATATATCATTACGCTGCGTCAATAAGTAAATCGCTTCAAGTAAAGAAGTTTTCCCAGCATTATTAAACCCAGCAATGATATTAATCTTATTGAAATTATCCAATGAGAAATTTTTAAAGAATTTATATTTTTTGATATAAATAGATTTAAAGTGTTTTTTTACTCCATACTCAAAATTAGTTGTATAGTTTCCTCCTTCGATATTTATAGCCGTCTGTTTTGGCATTATTTGTGTAAGTTTTTCTTTTGCATCATCTAATAAGCGCAAATCTTCTTGGTTTATGAGGCTACTATATAAATTTAAATCCTTTAAGGAGTCTTCAAGCTTGCTTAAAGCATTTTTATAGTTTTGCTGATTTACTGAACCACTCGCAGCTAATCCTCTTGCAAGGCTACGCTCATCCTCCATTACCTTCAAGGCTTTTTCATTATTGATGAACAGAGCAAGATCTCGTATCTCAAGAGATTTAGTAATTATTGGTTCTAGCTCAACGTATTCACCATTACTTTCCTCTTCAATGTCATCTTCTAGCTCATTTTTCTCAAGGTATTCATCTGTTTTAGAGATCCACGAAAAAAGCCTATCAAGATTCACTAAATTTCGAGCATAATAACCGTTATCACTCCAGTCTAACCAAGATTTAATTACAGGCTTTTTGATTATTTCTTCAAAAATACCAAACATACTTGGTTCGAATTGCTCAGCATACTCACTTGTTTTATATAAGGAAATTAGATTATAAACTCTAAGCATAGAGCGAAGACGAGTTTTAGAAATACCGAGCGAACTAACTAGCTCATCTTCTTTTTCAACATACTCATCTCGAGTTTTGTCTTCATATGGTTTTAAAAAATCATAAAGCAGCTTGGATTGGTTAAATGTTGACCACTTTTTATTGCCACTTATATGCTTTAATCCCATCACAATCAAATGTTTTTCAACATCTTGATTATTATGGATTTCGAAAGGCACACTTCTAAAAATTGATGGGTCTAGTTTTCCAATATCAAAACCCTTTTCATGTGCTTCCTGCAATGCTTTCAGCGCCGTTACACGACGATTTCCTTCAAGGACTAAATAATTGTTATCTCCTAAATCCTTTACTTGAATAACATCAACATCTAAGTATCCATTAGCTTTAAAACTTGCTATTAGATCTTTGATATTCTCTTGTCTATTTCCTTCTATAAAAAAGCGAGTCCTACGCTGAATTGTTGGATCTAGCATGTCCTTTTCTGAGACTGGCTTGTGCTGGTCATTGTCAACAAAACGGTAGTTATTAGGATCTAGAAATAAATTTTTTAAATTTTTGCTAATGCGCGGGCGAATTTGCTCGACATTCATATGTCACCTCAATGGTGTAGGAACTATACAATGCAACTTTACTTGATACCTCAGCAATCAACAACTTCATGTTTTGAAACTAAACGCGCACTGCCCCGCCCGCCTGCCCGCTCCACTTAACAGGGTGGTTTTCATGCACCTCGTAAATCGCTTCAGGAGCCGCCACACAAGGGCTTTTGCGTCAAAAATAACGCATGACTGTCATGCGTTTTCATGCAGCATAGACATGCACTCAGGCTACAGACATCAAAAACCCGGCACAAGCCGGGCTTAAGTGAGCTGTTCTGTTCAGATCAAAACAGTTTTCTTTTTTTCCTGTCATCATGTGAGCCTGATACCGGTGCTGAACCGGCCAGGCTCATCACGTCGTCCCGGAATCTCAGCGGCAATATTTCACTCGTCCATTTCAGCATGAGATTCAGGATAAATTCACGATACAGTGTATCTGCATCATTTGTACCTTCAATAATGCCCGGTATATGTACTGAGCTATTCCGCTCAAATTGTCTGTACTTCATCCTGAGCAGGCTGCTCAATTCAGCACCGTTGAAAATAAAAAAGTCACGCAGAAGCTCATCAATACGCTCTTCCGTGATGCCATGATGGCAGTTTACGTAGGCGTTTGCCTTACGACCGGTCGCGTCAGCCAGTACCGGCAACTGCTCTTCTTTTTCAGTAATCAGACCGGCCAGCTCGGCGGCTGTTTCCTGTTGTTCCAGATACTCAGCCCGAAGAGCTTTCATCTCTGGAGTCACGATACCGCCGTTCTGGCTAAGCAATTCCCTGAACTGCATCCGATTGTCTTTGCTCGCCTGTTCAGTTTCGGCCTGATGCTGACGCAGAGCCCTGAGGTTCTCAATAGCTGCATCTTCGGCCTGTCTGGCTTCCACCCAGGCCTGCATTTTTTGGTAAAGGTCAATTATCCTGGACTGCCAGTCAGAGGAAAGGCCTTTTGTCAGTGTTTCCGTCTGGCGGGAGATTTCATCTGCAGGCAACCGCATGAGCCAATCCGCATCCTGAAGTGGTTTCTTTGCCCTGGCGAGGAGTGTCACTACATGTCCGGTTGCGGCCTGAATCTGGTTTTCCGTCAATTGTTGTTCTGTCATATTATGGTTCCTCCCGATTTTATTGTGCATGACGGTCTTTAAGGGTACAGGCCGAACCGTAGCGGCCCAGCGTCTGCGACTTACGTGCGGGGGGATCATCCTGCGACTCAGGTTCAGATGGCACGGGTTTATGCGGCTTCATAATTATCGTGTCAACGCTTTCCAGCGCTGTAAATGTGCAGGAACATTCAAGATTCTGGCACTGATACCATGAGCGTTTAACGGAAGGTGCTTCATAAGAACTGGTTCTGGCATGGGCCATAGTGCCGCATTCAGGACATTTCAGCGCCATTACATACCCTCCGATACACTATTGTTTTTTTGCAGCAACATCTGTTCCTGACGTATCTTCATCTTATGCAGGGCTGCAGGGGATAGTTGCTTACTGAAATCCAGACGGGCCGCATAATCCGGGGCTACGCCCGCCAGTTTAAACACAGGATCCTGTTCCGGCATCGCATCGTTAGTGAGAGCCGGTTTGATGATATTTTTATGAATAAAGTCTTTCAGCACTGTGTCCGGGTCATTAACTGAATGCACCACACCGACAACTGCGCTGGCTTCCCGGCCCATTGTGGATTTCAGCAGGCTCAGTGTCTGGATTAGGGCTTTACCATGCAACTGCATAAAATCCTCCCAGATTTGTTTTGCGCGAATACCCACAAGGGCATCGTGCGCGTTGATGTACTTTCCGGCTAATTCCGCAGCCTCCTGCGGCAAAAGTGCATTCTCGGATTCCTGAGCCGCCAGCAGATCGTCAAAATCCTCAAGCGTTTCACGTCCCAGCGCAATTTCCGCGTGCAGCTTTTTCATTTCCTTTGAGATTACGCCCTGACTTTTGCGAAACAGCGTACGCCACTCCTCATTCAGTGCGTTCGTTATGGCTTCCATTTCAGCGCGACGCTGGCGGATTGTCGCAATATTATCCGACGCCGCTTTCTGCTTACGACGTGCATCAAGCCATGCGTTTCTGGCTGTGTTCAGGGTTTCCAGTGCCCGCTGCGTTACAGCCGGAAAAGTGGAAAGGTTATTATTTTCTACGATGTTGTTCATGACTTCTCCTGTCGGGTTGGTTCGCTACGTCAATTGTGTCGTGGCTGACACAAGCTCACTATCAGTGCTCAGTGTGTGGTGGCTGGCACATCGCACATTTGCGGTTACTCAGACGTGGCTATGAAAGCCAGCCAGATAAAAATGCCCTCTGTTTCAGTCTGCTTTATGTCCACGGTGCGGTGGAACAGGTGAAACATGTGTTACAACATTGTTTTGTAGAGCATTTATAGGCACAGAACAGGTGGAACATCGCGGGTAACAAGGTGGAACAGCGGATCGGCTGGCGTTCCACCTGTTCCACCTCACTATTTCAGAAGGTGGAACAGGTTCAGCCCTTGTAAAATACGGTTGTTCCACCTGTTTCACCTGTTACCCTTAATAAATAAGACTCACGCAAAGCCTTAACCCGGCACCTCGCTGTTGAAGACATAGAGCCTGCGGGGATTCATCTCTGGCGGGCGAATAGTTGTCTGCAGCTTGCCATCGGTGGAGGGCAGCAGGTATCCACGATCCGCGCACAGACGCGCCACCTTGCGCGGCTCAAATCCCCGGCAGATTTCTTTCCAGCCGGACGGCATGACGTAGAACGTGGTGACAGCTTCCGTGCCCTGCGCGGTACTGCCTTTCTCCACCCTGCGCCAGCCCACCATATTGCCGGGGCGGTTGCGCTCATCGTGCCAGTCAGCAAAGCGGCTGTACTGATTCGCGGTAAAGAAGCTGCGTACCTGCTCCAGTGCGGCAATATCTTCCTGATTGGCGGTGTGCCCACGATCTTTCAGCCATGCGTTCAGGCAGACGCGGGTTGCCCGCAGCGCTTCACCCTCAGGCCAGCCGGTGATACCCAGCCGGGTTGCCAGCTCGCCCGCCATCGCCACCAGTGCAAAGCGGTTCACAGCCCGGCCTACCTGATTACCCGCATCTTTCGGGGTCAGGGCGGCGGTATATTCCTTCATCAGTGACTTTGCCTGTGCCGTCAGCCCGTTAAGATCAGCGGTCAGGGCTTTCAGCCACTCCCGGAACGGCGAACCGTAGTAACTGGACGTGGCCCATTCAAGATGCTCCGCCAGCGCTTTTCCGCTGTCGAAGCCGTGCAGCTCCTCAAATACGCCAAACTTCCCGGAATCGCTTGGGATCTGGATCATCCTGACTTCCATCCCGGCAAAGGTACGCTCTCCGGCTTTTGCCGCATGTTCAGTCAGTGACAGCTCGCCGGTTGAAAAGAACAGCAGCCGCCACTGCTTACGGGTGCGCAGCTCACCGTCCGTACCGGCACGGCCCTTGCCCTGACCATTTGCCAGCATGTAGGCGATATTGCCTGCCTCGCGTCCGTCTACCTCCCGGATCTCATCGAGCATCATGGCGGCATCGTTGCGGCGGCTGGCGCATCCCTCCAGCGCGTTGCCGGTTGCCCGCCACGTCTGCCAGTAGTCAGGCCCGCCGCAGACGGAGGTTGCCGCTTTCATGGTGGTGGTCTTACCGTCCGTCGATTCCCCCTTGAGGTGGTAACCGCCGCCGTCCATACCAACCAGCCGTAATAGTGGTGCAGCAAAAGCCAGACTGACGGCAAATGCCACGCGGGAGTTGCCGGTGCAGTAACGTGAAACGTGCTCCCGCCATTCCTCCGTTGTGCCCGACACGCGGAAATCGCGCCCCTGCACGGAAGTGGTCTGGAGAATGACACTTTCCGCGCCTTCACCACTGACCTCATCCTGCAGGACGTAAACCTGACCATGCCACCCGGTACGGCTTACGCAGGTCACGCGGCGTTCCGGTTTACACAGAGAGATATATTCCATCAGGCGGGCGCGGGCCTCACCGGTGGTGCTGATATAGGACAGCCCGTTGACCAGCAGTACCCGGCGCAGCTCCTCACCGCTACCGCTCAGCATTTCCATCGGCATCGCCCAGCGGCGGCGCTCACCCCACGTATCTTCCCACTCCAGAAGTCGCCCGAAGTTACCGCCATCGGCATCGCAGGTGATTGCCGTCACGCGCAGCGGGTTGCATATTTTGACGTTCTGGATCTCCGTCTCACCGTTGCGCTGTACCTGTTTTTCATACCAGAGATATTCCTGGGTAAGACGGAACCCGTGCGGCAGCTGCGTGCGGCCTTCCCCGCACAGCACCAGACCGTTACGAAATGCTTCACGGGCACGGGTAATACCGTGCTCCCGATGGAAATCATTCCAGTCAGCCTTAATCTCTCCAGGTGGCAGCGTCATCCAGCCGCCGACGGCTTTTGCCGCCCGTTCAGCAAAGGATCTGCCGGGATTCTCGCCTCCGTCCTGAAAATCGTTATCACCGGCGATGATAATTTTTACCTCAGGCCAGCGTGCCCGCAGCGACTGCGCCACGTTGGGCAGGTTGCCCGCCGATATGGCAGCCACTACGCACCCGGCGGTGAGCTGGCTTACCGTCAGCGCCGTGGCGTAACCTTCGGTAATCACCACCTGTACCGGCGGTTCAGACGGTAACGGGCTGAGCGCCACAAACGCGCCTTTCATCGTGCTGCCGGGCAGTATGCTTTTTTCACCCGTCGGGGCGATAAGCTGCGCACCGGTCACGGCTCCGGCGTTGGTGGTGAGCGGTAACAGCAGGGAACCGGCAGGAAAATCCTTACCGCTGATATGCTGAACGCTCCCGGTCAGGGAGGCCGGGTATCCGGCGAACCCTTTTCCGGTCAGATAGGGGCTTTCTCCCGTGTGGCTCTCTTTCATCAGCGTCGCAACGGTAAGGCTCATGTCACGTTTAGGGGCTTTTTGCCTGGCAGGCTTAACAGACAGTTCCTGCACATCCGGCACATTAAGCACCTGCGCCACCTCCTGCGCGGCCTTTCTGACGCCGTAACCGGTCATGAGCTTAACCAGATCCAGACCGTCACCATTGCCGCACTGGCTGCAAATCCACGTCCCGCGCCCGTCAAGGTCATCGAGGCGAAAACGATCCTTGCCCCCACATTTCGGGCAGGGACCGTGCCTGCCATTTTCAGGTACATCAATACGCAGCATATGCAGAATAACGGGCCATTTCCCCCGCGCGGCGGCTGAAATCTGCGTAACCGTCTGTGTTGTCATACTTCCCCCTGATACAGCGCCACACCTGTGCTGCAGAAGTCATCAAAGGCCGCCGGAAGCGTGCGGTACAGCTCCGCCATCACTTCAGAGCCGCGCGCGGTCAGTACCGGCGGCGCGGTCAGCAGTGACGGCTCCAGCATGTCGGTCAGCAGTGCCAGCGCAGCAGCGGCTCCCTGTGCTTCGCCGTACTCGTTAATCAGTGCGCATTCGATATGCAGCGCAATGGCCATTTCAATACGCTCAACCGTCAGGCTGTGCGGACCATACTGATCGCTGCCGGTTTCGTTCAGAGTTTTCTGCCGCCATGCCGATGCAATAGCCCGCCGGTACAGCGCGGTAGTCATTTCTGCCGGGAAAATGGAAACCTGCGGCTGGTTCATTTGGCACCTCCTTCAATCAGTGCGCAACTGTGTGCAATATCCGTCAAATCCGCCCGCAGGTACTCCATCAGCGCGGCGACACCTGGCGCACAGTCTGCATCCAGAGTTCCGCCCTGCGAGGGGTATTCAGAAAAGAGAAGCTGCAGCATGTCGCAGGCCTTTCTGGCGCGGTCCAGCTTTCCGAAACCGTCCTCTGACAACCCATACGCAAAAGCACCGCTATTGTGTTTTTCAGGCAAAGCGTGGCCCTGAGCACCGTTGTGCCCGTTTGAAATATTCATCTTGGATTACTCCGTTTTCAGCGGTGTTTTGTCAGAGAAACTTTGAATAGTGACTGTCGTCAGGTTCAGCAGAATGCCGAATGCTGCGCTCCCGCCAGCGGGTAAATACCACAGACGAATGCAGCTTCAGCGGGCCGGAACCACTACCACCCGCCGGAGCTGGCGAAGGTTTGATAAGTGGCGCATCAAACAGGCGTGTATACCGCTGTTCAAACCATGCCAGAGGGCAGGAAGAAAGCTGGTTGTCGCTGTCATGACGTATCAGCACTTCACAGCTGAATTCAGGATTAACCAGCGCCACGGAGGGCGAGGCTTCAATTAATCGGATGATTGTGATGGACCAGCCACGTTCATGCTGCCAGCGTTCGCCGGGTTGCGGATAATTACGCATGTTCACCTCCGCAGGGAATGCGACCGGCAAAGCTCAGCACGTAGTCCGGGGCCAGTCTGCGCCGCGCTGAGCGCTCGTTATCTGCGGTGATCCTTAACATCACAGGACGGGCATTGCGTTGACTGCGGTTGATCGCAGCAAATAACCAGGTACACTTCTGTTTAGCCATCTTCGTTTCCTCATACAGCGGATTGGTCAGAGGCCCGGTTAGTGTTGCTGCACTGCCGGGCTTCGCCTTTTTCACCCCAGAACACCCAAGGTGTGGCCCACTATAAATATTAGGTGTGGCCCACGTCAATGCTTTTCTTTGTTCTTTTCCCGTGTATACTGTGGCCCACCAAACATACGGAGATTCAGTAATGGCTACCGGTACAAAGAATGCTAAATCACAAGCCTTAAAGGCACGAGTGCCACATGATGTAGTTGAAGCGATGGAAATGGTGAAAGAAGAGGACGAAAGTACGTCACAATTCATCATTACATCCATGCAAAGTGAGATCAAACGCCGCCAGCGCAGGAAAGTTAAGCCAGAGCAAGGAGGCTGAATAGAGAAGCTAACAAACGTTCTCTCAGGCTCCATGCTAATTTCAGTAAGCGACAATATTTTTAAGCCCACAAACTCAATATGTCGGGCTTTTTTATTAGTTATTTTCATGCCGTTCACCACGAGAGGCATATATTTGCTCTTGAATCCAGTGATCGACTTCGCTTTCAACAAATGAAATTGCACGAGTTCCTATTTTTACTGGACGGGGAAATGTATTATTTGAAAGCTGTTTGTAAAGCCATGCCTTGCTACGCTGAACGCGTCTTAACACTTCTTTTGCTGAAATAAGAGTCTGATTATCTGAAAGATTGTTTGCATATTCCATCTTGTTACTCCGTATTCTACTTAAGTTCACGGTGACTTTAAACACTGAAAAAAAGTGATTCTAGTGATAATGGAATCTATTAATACAAACACTGATTCTACTGAAACATGATAGTTTCTACTGAAAAAAGAAATAATGTTCATATGAAAGAACACGAGAAGAGGAAAACGTAAAACAAAATAAAATCAATAAAATTCATATAGATAGTATTGCAGCACAAACAAATCATACGTTAGAAGGTATTATTGCGTTTTATCGATTCATATTAGTCAGGGATTACCACAGTATTACACTGTATTACCCTTTATAGCCCCTTAGAGCCTCTTGTAGCCCCTTCTAATGAGAGATATACAGATAGTAATAATAAATTCACTCTCCGTATTTTATAATGTCTTTCCCCAGCTTTATTTTCTTATAAAACGTAGCTTTTTTAACCCCTTTCAATAGAATCTCATTCTCATTACAAAAAGAAACAATATCATTATATATAACACTATTATCGCTATAGTTTCCCTTTCCATATTTCTTAAGCAACTCAATTAGTAAGTAAATTAATTTACAACTATAATTATCCTCATCATCTTTTCTGTACTGCCCTCTGCCATTACTCCTTAACTTTTTACCAACCTCATATAATTCACTTCCTCCTAGCATCATTAAAATATCGCCCCAATCTTTATTTTTTACTTGTTGTTGCAATGCGTTCTCAATTCTTTCCTTAATTTCAGGAGGTACAATATCCTCCCTCTGAAAGATATAAGCGGCAGTTAATACTAAATTCGCCTCCACTTTTTGCGTGGCGGATATGTTTTTATATTCATTAATTAATTGTAGATTTCTGGTTATTGCCTTTCTTAACCGAATAACCTCTTTTAATTGAATATCAGTCAATTCATCATTTTCGGTATCATAGTCAAAACCATTCATAGCAAGCGCCACTTCGTGCGGCGTAATGTACGTTAACCTATTAAAATAAAATAAATTATTATCAGATTGAGTGTTATTCATTTGAATCTCTCCTCAGTACCACAATGGTAATTATTTTCCATGCACACGCGCAAAATCATATGGTGTGATAGATCCATTCTTGTTAGCATCAATGTAATCAGCCCACCATTGCAGCATTAATCTTCTTTCTTCAAGATATTCAGAAGTATGCATATATGAACCTTTCACGTTTTTTCGTTCAACGTGACTTAGTTGTCTTTCAATGGCATCATCATTCCATAGTTTCGACTCACTTAGCGCACCACGCGCCATAGTTCTAAAACCATGCCCACATACTTCTGTCTTCGTATCATATCCCATTACACGTAAGGCGCTATTTACAGTATTTTCACTCATTACTTTTTTAGGATCATGATCGCTGGGAAATATAACCTCGCCTTTACCGCTCAAGGCATGTAAACGTTTAAAAATATCAAATGCTTGTTTGCTAAGCGGAACAATATGTTCAGTTTTCATCTTCATCCCACGCTCAGAGTGTTTTACGCCGGGAATAGGCTTACGAATTCCGGGTATCGTCCACTCGCTTCGTTCAAAGTTAACCTCACTCCAGCGAGCAAAACGCATCTCACTTGAACGAATAAATGTGAGTAGCGTTAATTCAACGGCAAGCCGTGTCATTAGTCGCCCTTTATAGCGTGATAGTCTTTCAAGAAACTCAGGGATTCTTTTTGGGGGTAGTGCTGGGTGATGGGTTGCCTTAACGCTTAAAAGCGCTCCAGCCATATCACTGGCAGGATTTGATTCAAGAAGGTCATTCTGCACACCGAAACGCATAATTGCGGTTACGCGCTGCATCAGTCGCTGCGCAACATCATGTTTACCTGCCGCATCAACAGCTTTGATCGGATTGAGAAGCTGGCTGGTTCTCAACGTTCTGGCGTCAATTTGACCTATCGAGGGGAAAATATACTGCTCAAGCGTCAGCAGAACGCGACGGCTATGATCTTCGCTCCAAGTTAGGTTACTTGCGTGCCATTGCCTTGCGATAGTTTCAAATAAATATGCCCCCTCAATTTCAGCTTGTGCCCCCTTTTGCTCAGCTTTGGGGTCAATGCCCTGAGACAACAATTTCTTTGCTGCATCGCGCTTACCCCGAGCCTCAGCCAAAGTGATCGTCGGGTATACACCAAAAGCGAGCCGATCTTCCTTTTTGTCAGATGGGCGGCGATATTTCATGCGCCAATACTTGGAACCTTTTGGGGAGACTTCAAGATATAAGCCGCCTCCATCAGCCATTTTATAGGCTTTCTCTTTCGGCTTTGCGGTCTCTATCTGGCGAGCATTGAGTTTCATTTTGGGGGCACAAATCCTGATCGAATTGACATGCCCCCGATTATGCCCCCAAAAGAGGGTAGACCACAAGAGACCAACAAAGACCATTAAATACGGTAACTTTCTTGTTTTTAAGGTTTTTTTCTGGGTTTGAAGACTTCAGGAAACGTCAAAAGAAGTGTTAATGGTGCCGAAGGCCGGACTCGAACCGGCACGTATTTCTACGGTTGATTTTGAATCAACTGCGTCTACCGATTTCGCCACTTCGGCACTGAAGGGGATGCGGAAACGTTGTGGATTATACCTGTCGCGCGCCGCCATGCAAGCGACGACGCGCGAAACCCGCGCTAAGTGCCCAAAAAACCAGCGCCCTTCGTCAGTCCAGCTCAGACACCGCCAGCCGAATCACCCCTGCCGCCTTCTGCTCCGGCAGCGCCAGCACCTTGGCCCACATCTCCTGCACCATATCGCAGGAGAGCTTCTCTTTGCCCGCCGCCTTCTCCGGCATCTGCAGCAACTGGATGTCCTCGCCGTACTTATCGGCAAGCGCCTTCATAATCGGCCGCACGTCCTCGACGGCCGCCTCGCGCTCGGCCTGCGTCACGGTGTGGCGGTTTTTGCCGTAGGCCGCGCGCATCATGTCGGCGTCGGCCTGCATGCGCCGCGCCATCAGGTCTTTATCCAGCATGCGCATCGGGTTCACGCCGCCCTTCACCGCCGGGTAGAGGAAGCGGAAGCAGGCGTCGTCGCTCACCTTCTGGATGGCGGCGGTCTGCTCCATGTTGATGGTCATGTAGTTCACCACGTTGGCGTCCGGGGCGTTCTGCAGGCGCGACATCTGCAGATGCAGGATCTGCGGCTGGATGGTGTCGATAATCTGCTGCTCCGGCTCGCCCGCTTTTTGCAGGGCGGCCATCTGGTCGAGGATGCGCTGGTGCAGCGCGGGCTCCTGCTCCTTAATCACCTGCCAGGCGGGCATCGCGTTAAGGGCAGCATCCATCTGCTGTTCCGGCGCAGGCTGCCTGTCGAAGAACACCCAGAACGCCACGGCGGCAGCCGCGACGACGACAATCACACTACGGGTCCACGTTTTATTCATCTCGCATCCTTATCCTTGAGTTGTGCCGGTTTACACCGGCACGCCGCTGTGGAAGCGAAACTCGTGGTCCGGTGTCGAGATAAGTGTGGCTTCAATTTCGCCAAAAAGCTGTATGCGCGGTGAGATATCGTCGTCGCTCACCTGCTGAGCCAGCGTCAGGTAGTCCTGATAATGGCGCGCTTCCGAGCGCAGCAGCGAGAGATAGAACTTCTGCAGGTCGTCGTCGAGGAACGGAGCCAGCGCGGCGAAGCGTTCGCAGGAGCGGGCTTCGATGTAGGCGCCGCAGATGAGCTTGTCGATCAGCGTCAGCGGTTCGTGGGTGCGCACTTCTTTAAGCATCCCTTTGGCGTAGCGGCTGGCGGTAATTTTGACGTACGGAATGTCGCGGGCCAGCATCGCCTCGCGCACCTGCCAGAAGTGGTGAAGCTCTTCTTTGATAAGCAGCACCATGCTGTCGATGAGCGCCTGGCCCCACGGGTCGTCGGTTTTGGGCATCACGCTTTTGCCAATCTGCCTGTGCAGGGCGATGAAGTCCGGATCCGGGCCGTCGCGGAAGGTGAACTGTTCGTAGGGCTTGAGCCAGTTGAGCAGCACGTCGGCACCGCTTTCGTCGGCAACGTATTTACGCACCAGTAATAGCGCGGTCTGGGCGGCCTTGAGCTCGCACACCATGTGGTCGGTGAGCAGCAGCGGCAGATTCGCCGGGTCGCGGGCTTTATCAATCCATGCTTGCGGGGTCGGGCACTGGAGGAAGTTGAGTACGGGGGCGAGTATCTGCGGGTAATCCATGGTTCTGCCTTGAAAAAGCGGTGGCGCGGGCCACCGCCAGAAACGCTTAGTGACGCACGCCGTCGTCGTCTTCGTCGACGTAATCTTCGTCGTCGCCTTCTTCGCCGTCTTCACCGTTCGGATCTTCGAAGTAGGTTCCCCAGCCGTCGTATTCCACGTCAAACTTCTCGGCCAGGTTCATCAGCTGTTCTACCTGCGCATCGATCAGCTCCGCCTTCAGCGCGCCTTCGCTCAGGATGTCGCAGCAGATGACGGTGTCGCCCTCTTCCACTTCCAGCTCTTCCGGCTCGGTCACTTCGTAACCCAGCTTGAAGGCTTCCACGGCCATTTTTTCCAGCGCGTCGAAATCATCCGCAGAGAAATGGTGCTCGATGGTGTACAGCGCGTCCGGATCGCTACCGTCTTCCAGCAGCTCTTCAATAATCAGACGCGTCTCTTCGCGTTGCTCTTCCAGGTGTTCCGGGTTTGCCATGGCTCAATCCTCTTTAAAGTGCGGCAGATACTTCTATTTTCACACACGGACGGGTTTGCCTCCACCTTTGTTGGAAAGATTTGTGAAACGGGGTTGCAAATGAATAATTACACATATAAAGTGAATTTTAATTCAACAAGTGGCGTTCGCCATGTGAGGATAAAATGTCCGATTTGTACAAAAAACACTTTCTGAAACTGCTCGACTTTACCCCTGCACAGTTCACTTCTCTGCTGACCCTTGCCGCACAGCTCAAAGCCGATAAAAAAAAGGGCAAGGAAGTACAAAAGCTTACCGGTAAAAACATCGCGCTCATCTTCGAAAAAGACTCGACCCGTACACGTTGCTCTTTCGAAGTTGCCGCATTTGACCAGGGCGCACGCGTCACGTACTTAGGGCCGAGCGGCAGCCAGATTGGGCATAAAGAGTCAATTAAGGATACCGCGCGGGTGCTCGGGCGGATGTACGACGGCATTCAGTATCGCGGCCACGGCCAGGAAGTCGTCGAAACGCTGGCGCAGTACGCTGGCGTGCCGGTGTGGAACGGGCTGACCAACGAGTTCCACCCGACGCAGCTGCTGGCGGACCTGCTGACCATGCAGGAGCACCTGCCGGGCAAAGCGTTTAGCGAGATGACGCTGGTCTACGCGGGCGACGCGCGCAACAACATGGGCAACTCGATGCTGGAAGCGGCGGCGCTGACCGGGCTGGATCTGCGCCTGGTGGCCCCGAAAGCCTGCTGGCCGGAAGAGAGCCTGGTGGCGGAGTGCAGCGCGCTGGCCCAGAAGCACGGCGGCAAAATCACCCTGACGGAAGACGTGGCGGCGGGCGTGAAGGGCGCGGACTTTATCTATACCGACGTCTGGGTGTCGATGGGCGAAGCCAAAGAGAAGTGGGCGGAGCGGATTGCGCTGCTGCGCGGGTATCAGGTGAACGCGCAGATGATGGCGCTGACCGGCAACCCGAACGTCAAGTTCCTGCACTGTCTGCCGGCGTTCCATGACGACCAGACCACGCTCGGCAAGCAGATGGCGAAGGAGTTCGACCTGCACGGCGGGATGGAGGTGACGGACGAGGTGTTTGAGTCAGCGGCGAGCATCGTGTTCGACCAGGCGGAAAACCGGATGCATACGATCAAGGCGGTGATGGTGGCGACGCTTGGGGAGTGATTGGGTCCTCTGCGCGCTGGTCCCCTCAACCCGGCCCTCTCCCACGGGGAGAGGGAGCAAACACTAAAAAACGACAACACTGTTGTCGTTTTTGCTTTTAACTTGCCACCAGCATCTTCACCACGACCTTACGTACCCTAGCAGGCGTCCCCACCGCGCACAGCGGATTGTGCACTTCGCCCGGCCAGAACACCACGAAATCCCCTTCGCTCAGCACCACGGTTTTCTCCTGCTCGCCTTCCGGCAGGAACGCGATGTCTTTGTCCGCCAGCCAGTCGGTGTCCGGCGTGCCGTGCGGCAGGGTGCTGAAGGTCATCCCCTCCTGGCCCTTCATCACGATCTGGATATCCAGATAGCGCGCGTGGTACTCGGCGCGGCGCTCGGCAAACGGCTGAGTCATGTCTTCAGAGACCAGATAAAACAGACTGTTGCCGTCGATATCATGCTTACCGGTCGGCGTTGCGTCGGTGACGTGGCTTTTGATGTGCTCAATCGCCTGGCGCAGCGCGTCGGGCAGCCAGGGCTGGAGATGGTGGATGTTGCCAATGATCATGCGAAAACCCTCGATATAAAACAACGTTTCATTTTCATCTCTTATACGAGAATCCAGGCTGCCATACCAGCCCTTTTTGGAAGAGGTTTGCGCGAGCGCATGTTTATCGAGAAAGATGTTAGTTTTCTGTTAATCCTGCCCGGGCAATTATGCAGAGGTTATGCATAACCTTAATAAACGCGTGTCGCGAGATCGCTCTAAGCCCTTGATAATGCGCTTTAATTAACAAAAACCCCTGCCGTCTCACACTTTGTTATTTTGATAATTTGCTCTAAAAACCCATAATTATTTATTGATTTTTCTTAAGTCAAAAATAGTTAATTACCTTAATTGCATAGCCATTCTTATACATTATTTTTATGATTAAAAATCAGCAACATAGGATCATATTTCAAGATATTAAAATCTACAAAATAATAACAACCTCGAATAATGCCACCGGATCCTGCTTAGCTATTCACCCTTCAATAATATGAAATTAATCATTATCTGATGCGAATCATGCAAATGAAAACAAACCCCTCAATATCCATTTTCGCGTGAACTGCATCACAATAATCATTATTTAACCGCCTAGTATGAACCTCGAAATCAATTGAGCTTAGCCGCCATGCAATTAAATACATCACATGGCGCATGCCCTTTTTATTCTGAAAAACAGTTAAAGGAATAATTATGGAAAAGCATTACGTCGGTTCTGAAATTGGTCAATTGCGTAGCGTTATGCTGCACCGCCCAAATTTAAGCCTGAAACGCTTAACGCCATCGAATTGTCAGGAGCTGCTTTTTGATGACGTGCTCTCGGTTGAACGGGCGGGTGAGGAGCATGACATCTTCGCAAACACGCTGCGCGAGCAGGGTGTGGAAGTCCTGCTGTTGACCGACCTTCTGACACAAGCCCTTGATATTGCAGAAGCGAAAGCCTGGCTGCTGGATACTCAAATCTCCGACTACCGCCTCGGCCCAACCTTTGCCGGCGACGTGCGCGGCTGGCTGGCGGATATGCCGCACCGAGAGCTGGCGCGCAGATTAAGCGGCGGATTAACCTACGGCGAAATTCCGGCGGCCATTAAAAATATGGTGGTGGATACCCACACGGCGAATGATTTTATTATGAAGCCGCTGCCAAACCATTTATTTACTCGCGACACCTCCTGCTGGATTTATAACGGCGTTTCCATTAACCCAATGGCCAAACCGGCCCGTCAGCGCGAAACGAATAACCTTCGGGCAATATATCGCTGGCACCCGGCGTTTGCCGACGGCGATTTTATTAAGTATTTCGGCGACGAGAATATTAATTACGACCACGCCACTCTGGAAGGCGGCGACGTATTAGTCATTGGCCGCGGGGCGGTATTGATCGGCATGTCCGAACGCACGACGCCGCAGGGCGTGGAGTTCCTCGCCAACAGCCTGTTCAAACACCGCCAGGCCGAGCGCGTGATCGCCGTTGAGTTGCCAAAACACCGCTCCTGCATGCACCTCGACACGGTGATGACCCACATCGACGTGGATACCTTCTCCGTCTACCCGGAAGTGGTGCGCAAGGACGCCCAGTGCTGGACGCTCACCCCGGACGGGCGCGGCGGCCTGCAGCGCACCCAGGAAGCCGACCTGCTGCACGCCATCGAGAAGGCGCTTGGCATTAGCCAGGTGCGCCTGATCACCACCGGCGGCGACGCCTTTGAGGCCGAACGCGAGCAGTGGAACGACGCCAACAACGTGCTGACCATCCGCCCGGGCGTGGTGATCGGCTACGAGCGCAACGTCTGGACCAACGAGAAGTACGACAAAGCGGGCATCACCGTGCTGCCCATCCCGGGCGACGAGCTGGGACGCGGCCGCGGCGGCGCGCGCTGCATGAGCTGCCCGCTGGAACGCGACGGAATTTAAAGGAGCCATCATGGAACGAAAACCCACTCTGGTTGTGGCCCTGGGCGGCAACGCGCTGCTCAAGCGCGGCGAGCCGCTGGAAGCGGATATCCAGCGCCAGAACATCGAGCAGGCCGCCCGCACCATCGCCGGGCTGACGGCGCAGTGGCGCGTGGTTCTGGTGCACGGCAACGGGCCGCAGGTCGGGCTGCTGGCGCTGCAGAACAGCGCCTACGACAAAGTGACGCCCTACCCGCTGGACGTTCTCGGTGCCGAAAGCCAGGGAATGATCGGCTACATGCTCCAGCAGGCGCTGAAAAACAGCCTGCCGCAGCGTGAGGTGAGCGTCCTGCTCACGCAGGTGGAAGTGGACGCCGCCGACCCGGCGTTCAGCAACCCCACCAAATACATCGGCCCGGTGTACAGCGAAGCCCAGGCAAAAACGCTGGCCGCGGAAAAAGGCTGGGTGTTTAAGGCCGACGGCAGCTACGTCCGCCGCGTGGTGCCGTCACCGCAGCCGAAACGCATCGTCGAGAGCGACGCCATCACGGCGCTGATCCAGCGCGACCACCTGGTGATCTGCAACGGCGGCGGCGGCGTGCCGGTGGTGGAAAACGCCAACGGCTATCGCGGCATTGAGGCGGTGATCGACAAAGACCTCTCCGCCGCCCTGCTGGCGAGGCAGATCGAGGCCGATGCCCTGCTGATCCTCACCGATGCCGACGCGGTTTACCTCGACTGGGGCAAGCCAACCCAGCGCCCGCTGGCGCAGGTGACGCCGGAGCTGCTCAGAGGCATGCAGTTCGACGCCGGATCGATGGGGCCGAAAGTGGCCGCCTGCCGCGAGTTTGTTGAAGCCTGCAACGGCATTGCCGGGATCGGCGCGCTGGCCGACGGCGCGGAGATCCTGGCGGGCGAGAAAGGCACGTTGATTCGTAACTAAACTCCCTCTCCCCTCACCCTAACCCTCTCCCCAAAGGGGAGAGGGGACTTGAAACACCCTCTCCCCTTTGGGGAGAGGGCTGGGGTGAGGGGTAAGGTCTTAGACATTCATTTAAAAAGGATTTCCCACATGACCATCAACCTGAAAAACCGCAACTTCCTGAAACTGCTGGACTACACCCCGGCGGAGATCCAGTACCTGATCGACCTCGCCATCGAGCTGAAGGCGGCCAAAAAAGCCGGGCGCGAAAAGCAAACCCTGATCGGGAAAAACATCGCCCTGATCTTTGAAAAAACCTCCACCCGCACCCGCTGCGCCTTCGAAGTGGGCGCATTCGACCAGGGCGCGCAGGTGACCTACCTCGGCCCAAGCGGCTCGCAGATCGGCCATAAAGAGTCGATGAAGGACACCGCCCGCGTGCTGGGCCGCATGTACGACGGCATCGAATACCGCGGCTACGGCCAGGCGATTGTTGAAGAGCTGGGCGAGTACGCGGGCGTGCCGGTGTGGAACGGCCTGACCGACGAGTTTCACCCGACGCAGATCCTGGCTGACCTGATGACCATGCTGGAGCACGCGCCGGGCAAAACCCTGCCGGAGCTGAGCTTTGCCTATCTGGGCGACGCACGCAACAACATGGGCAACTCCCTGATGGTCGGCGCGGCCAAGATGGGGATGGATATTCGCCTCGTGGCACCGAAATCCTTCTGGCCGGAAGCCGGGCTGGTTGAGCAGTGCCGCGCCATCGCCAAAGAGACGGGGGCGCGCATCACCCTCACCGACGACGTGGAAGAAGGCGTGCGCGGGACCGATTTCCTCTACACCGACGTGTGGGTCTCTATGGGCGAGCCGAAGGAGGCGTGGGCCGAGCGCGTCAGCCTGATGAAGCCGTATCAGATCAATGCGGACGTGATGAAGGCCACCGGCAACCCGAACGTCAAGTTCATGCACTGCCTGCCCGCGTTCCACAACGAGCACACCAAAGTGGGCCGCGAGATCGAGATGGCTTACGGGCTGAAGGGGCTGGAGGTGACGGAAGAGGTCTTCGAATCGCCAAACTCCATCGTCTTTGACGAGGCCGAGAACCGCATGCACACCATCAAAGCGGTCATGGTGGCGACACTCGGCGACTAATCATCGCCCGGCGCGCCGCGGGGTGCGCCGGGTTTAAGGAGAACATTATGGGCAAGTTTAAGTTTCCCTCCGCTTACACCATTCTCTTTTTTCTGATTGCCGTTGTGGCGGCGCTGAGCTGGGTCGTCCCCGCCGGTCAGTACCAGATGGCGATGAACGAGACCCTCGGCAAAGAGGTCCCGATTGCCGGCACCTACGCGCACGTGGCGTCACATCCTCAGGGGCTGGTTTCCGTCCTGATGGCGCCTATTGCCGGGCTGTACGATCCGGTCTCCGGCCAGGCCGGGGCGATCGACGTGGCGCTGTTTATTCTGATCATCGGGGGATTTCTCGGGATCGTCACCAAAACCGGCGCGATTGACGCCGGGATCGAGCGCGTTACCACCCGGCTGCGCGGGCGCGAGGAGTGGATGATCCCGATCCTGATGGCGCTGTTCGCCGCGGGCGGCACGATTTACGGCATGGCCGAAGAGTCGCTGCCGTTCTATACCCTGCTGGTGCCGGTAATGCTGGCCGCCCGCTTTGATCCGGTGGTCGCCGCCTCCACCGTGCTGCTCGGCGCGGGGATCGGCACGCTCGGCTCCACCATCAACCCGTTTGCCACGGTGATCGCCGCCAACGCCGCCGGGATCCCCTTCACCAACGGTATCGCCCTGCGCGTGGCGTTGCTGGTCATCGGCTGGATCATCTGCGTGGCGTGGGTAATGCGTTACGCCCGCAGGGTGCGCCAGGATCCATCGCTGTCGATCGTGGCGGATAAGCAGGAAGAGAACCGCTCCCACTTCCTCGGCAACAAGGGCGAACAGTCGCTGGAATTCACCCCGGTGCGCAAACTCATCCTGGTGATTTTCGCCCTCGCCTTCGCGGTCATGATCTACGGCGTGGCGGTGCTCGGGTGGTGGATGGCGGAGATCTCGGCGGTGTTTCTCGCCAGCGCGATTATCGTCGGGCTGATTGCGCGGATGAGCGAAGAGGAGCTGACGTCGACGTTTATCAACGGCGCGCGAGATTTGCTGGGCGTCGCGCTGATTATCGGCATCGCGCGCGGTATCGTAGTCATTATGGATAAGGGCATGATTACCCACACCATTTTGCACAGCGCGGAAGGTCTGGTCAGCGGGTTGTCCACGGTGGCGTTTATCAACGTGATGTACTGGCTGGAGGTCGTGCTGTCGTTTCTTGTGCCTTCTTCATCCGGCCTGGCCGTTCTGACGATGCCGATCATGGCACCGCTTGCCGATTTCGCTAACGTCAACCGCGACCTGGTGGTGACCGCTTACCAGTCCGCCTCCGGCATCGTTAATCTGGTCACGCCGACCTCGGCGGTGGTCATGGGCGGGCTGGCTATCGCCCGCGTGCCCTACGTGCGCTATCTGAAATGGGTGGCGCCGCTGCTGGGGATCCTGACGGTGGTGATCATGGTGGCGTTAAGCCTGGGGGCGATGTTGTGATGTTTTGAAGTTGTAGGCCCGGTAAGCGTAGCGCCACCGGGCGTTTTGTTTCAGCCACTTACATGGGAAATAGTTATGACGGAATATGGTGATTACTCTCCAAAAGAACAGCTTCAGCTGACGGTCTGCCAGCGCCTGATCGCAGAAAAGAGTTATCTCTCTCAGGAGGAGATCCGCCGGGATTTGCAGGAGCGTGGTTTTGAAACCATCAGCCAGTCCACCGTTTCACGTCTGCTTAAATTGCTCGGCGTCATAAAAATTCGAAATGCCAAAGGGCTAAAGATTTATTCGCTGAATCCCCAGCTGCGCCCGGCTCCCGACGCCGCGCGTACCGTGTCCGAAATGGTGGTCAGCGTCGAGCACAATAGCGAGTTTATCCTTGTTCATACCGTCGCCGGATATGGCCGCGCGGTGGCGCGTATTCTGGATTATCACCAGCTTCCGGAAATTTTAGGCGTGGTGGCGGGCAGCAGTATCGTCTGGGTCGCGCCCCGGGTGGTGAAGCGCACCGCGCTGGTGCATAAGCAAATTAATTATTTACTCAGAACGCATTAATATTCACAAAGAACCGTTTGCATTGAGTAAAGCGTGCATTAAATCGCTTGATCCGCAAAGCGAGCTGCGTATAATGCCCGACAATTTGCCGGGAGGAAGCATGGTCAAGCGTGTACGACATAACGTCTTACCGCGTCTGAAATCAGACGCTGGCCTGCCGTTTTTCTTCCCGTTGCTAAACCTATTCCCAGAGCCCCTCATTTGAGGGGCTTTTTTTTGCCCGGCGTCAGGAGATAAACATGAATCCGCTTTATCAAAAACACATCATTTCCATAAACGACCTCAGCCGCGAAGAGCTGGAACTGGTTCTGGAAACCGCGGCAAAACTGAAGGCCAATCCGCAACCGGAGCTGCTGAAGCACAAGGTCATTGCGAGCTGCTTCTTTGAAGCCTCGACCCGCACCCGCCTCTCCTTCGAAACCTCCATGCACCGCCTGGGCGCGAGCGTGGTGGGCTTCTCGGACAGCAGCAACACGTCGCTGGGTAAAAAAGGCGAAACTCTGGCGGATACCATTTCAGTGATTAGCACCTACGTCGACGCGATTGTGATGCGTCATCCGCAGGAGGGCGCGGCGCGCCTGGCTACCGAGTTTTCCGGCGGAATTCCGGTGCTGAACGCCGGTGACGGTGCTAACCAGCACCCGACGCAGACCCTGCTGGATCTGTTCACCATTAAGGAGACGCAGGGCACGCTCGAGAACCTGAACATCGCCATGGTCGGCGACCTGAAATATGGCCGCACCGTCCACTCCCTGACCCAGGCGCTGGCGAAATTTAACGGCAACCGCTTCTTCTTCATCGCCCCGGACGCGCTGGCGATGCCGCAGTACATTCTCGACATGCTGGACGAGAAAGGCATCCAGTGGAGCCTGCACGCCAGCATCGAAGAGGTGATGAGCCACGTAGATATCCTCTACATGACCCGCGTGCAGAAAGAGCGTCTGGATCCGTCCGAGTACGCCAACGTGAAGGCGCAGTTCGTGCTGCGCGCCAGCGACCTCGAGGGCGCGCGCGACAACATGAAGGTGCTGCACCCGCTGCCGCGCATCGATGAGATCGCCACAGACGTGGATAAAACGCCGCACGCCTGGTACTTCCAGCAGGCCGGGAACGGCATCTTCGCCCGCCAGGCGTTACTGGCACTGGTTCTGAATCGCGACTTAGCTCTGTAAGGGGAGACGACCATGACGCACGATAACAAACTCCAGGTTGAAGCCATCAAGCGTGGCACCGTGATTGACCATATCCCTGCCCGGGTGGGCTTTAAGCTGCTGACGCTGTTCAAGCTGACCGAAACCGACCAGCGCATCACCATCGGCCTGAACCTGCCGTCGGGCGAGATGGGCCGCAAGGACCTGATTAAAATCGAGAACACCTTCCTGACCGACGAGCAGGTCAACCAGCTGTCGCTGTACGCGCCGGACGCCACCGTCAACCGCATCGACGAGTATGAAGTGGTCGGCAAATCCCGCCCGAGCCTGCCGGATCGCATCGAGCGCGTGCTGGTCTGCCCGAACAGCAACTGCATCAGCCATGCTGAGCCGGTTTCCTCCAGCTTTGCAGTGAAAAAACGCGCCGATGACATCGCGCTCAAATGCAAATACTGCGAAAAAGAGTTTTCTCATTATGTGGTGCTGGCCAACTAATTGAGGTTGGTAATGAAATCCCGGCTGTTATAATGGCCGGGAACATTCTTAACGCTGTCATTCTGGAGAAAACATGAGCAAAGTACTCGCGACGGAAAATGCACCAGCCGCTATCGGCCCTTACGTTCAGGGCGTTGATCTGGGCAGCATGATCATTACCTCAGGTCAGATCCCGGTAAACCCAAAAACCGGTGAAGTGCCAGCCGACGTTGCGGCGCAGGCGCGCCAGTCGCTGGAAAACGTGCAGGCTATCGTTGAATCTGCCGGACTGAAAGTGGGCGACATCGTCAAAACCACCGTTTTCGTGAAAGATCTGAACGACTTCGCGACCGTTAACGCGACTTACGAAGCCTTCTTCACCGAGCACAACGCCACCTTCCCGGCGCGCTCCTGCGTGGAAGTGGCGCGTCTGCCAAAAGACGTGAAAATTGAAATCGAAGCGATTGCCGTACGTCGCTAATTTATTTCAATAAGAGAAGGCAGCTCAGGCTGCCTTTTTTATTTCGACCATTTTTACTCTCTGTATAATATGACATGCCAGCCTGTCCATTATTAGACTCTGCCTCGCCTAGTAATATTCTCTAATAACGGATGAGTAATGAAACTTTCTAAAATTGCACTTGCCCTCGCAACGGTGACCGTTGCGTCTTCAGCATTTGCTCACGGATATATTGAATCACCAGCCAGCCGCGCCTATATGTGTAAGCTCGGCCAAAACGTTGACTGCGGCTCTGTACAGTATGAGCCACAGAGCGTGGAGAAAACGTCCGGCTTCCCGTCAGGCGCTGAGCCTGCGGACGGACACCTCGCCAGCGCCGGGATTTCCCAGTATTCTCAGCTGGACAAACAGAGCCTGAACGCGTGGACCAAAAACCCGATGACGGCGGGTCCTCATCAGTTCGTCTGGCATCACACCGCGCCGCACAAAACCACTAACTGGCGTTATTACATCACCAAACAAAACTGGGATCCAAATAAACCGCTGACCCGCGATCAGTTTGAATTAACGCCGTTCTGTACCATCAACGGTAATAATCAGGCACCGGCCGTCACGCAGTCTATGAACTGTAATGTGCCTGAGCGTACCGGCTATCAGGTTATTTACGGCGTGTGGGAAATTGCGGATACCGCGAACAGTTTCTATCAGGCCATTGACGTTGATTTCGGTAATGGCGGTAACGTTACGCCGGACGAAACGCCAGCCGTTGTTTCCCAGTGGAGCAAAACCCTGAGCGGACAGATCGCGGGTAACAACCTGAACGCGGGCGATAAGGTCATTGCACGCTTCTTCGACGCGAACGGCGAAGTGACCTCTATGCGTACCGAAATGACCATCGGTTCTGCTGAGCAGGGTGATGCTAACCAGTGGTCTTACGATCTGGCGCAGAAAATCAACGCTGCCCATAACGACGTGCGCGTCGGCGTGAAAGACGAAGCGGGTGAAATCAGCCCGGTTCACGGCGCAAACAGCGTATTCGTGAAGGACGGTAGCACGCTGCAGTCCGTAGCCGTCTCTTATGAAGAGCAAAAGGCGCAGGTGAATGAGACCATTGCCGTCACCGATCTGCAGTACAGCAAAATCGAACATGGCAACGCAACCGTGACCTTCCACGTCAACACCACTGGCGACGTGAATATGGAAGCACATGTGATGAACCACCACGGTGCGGAAAAAGGCTACCTGAAACAGGACATGAACAACGCCAACCAGGACGTGACCATGACCCTGAATGACGTGACGCCAGGCCACCACATGCTGAAATACTATGCGACCAACAAAGACGGTACGATGTTCGCCCAGGACGTGCTGAACCTGATGCTCGAAGGCGATGCCGCTGCGGACAGCACTGGCCATCACGACTTCACCTTCCCGGACAATATCGCCTCCTACAAGGCGGGTACCGTGGTGCTGCAGCCTAAAGACGGTAAGACCTACGAATGTAAGCCTTTCCCGTACAGCGGCTACTGCGTGCAGTACAGCGCAACCGCAAACCAGTATGAGCCAGGCGTTGGCTCGCACTGGAAAGAGGCGTGGGTGTTGAAGAACTGAGTTGCCTGATTCCCTCTCCCAAAGGGAGAGGGAACCGATCGAGCCCCTCGCCCCTTTGGGGTGAGGGGTATTTTTTCTACTGATTCCGCGTCGCGCGCAGCAGTGTCTCCAGCGGATAGACCGCCGCAATCACCACTTCGTCCTGCACCTTTGCCGCGTTATCCAGCTCGCGCTGAATCGACGCAATCTCCTTATCGTCCAGCGTACCCTGACGCGCCACCAGGTCGGTGAGCCGCAGGCCAATCGAAGAAAGCTTATCAACCTCCTGAATCACCGGCTTTATCGCCTTCAGCTGATAGCTGTTTTCGCTTAGCGCCAGCGCGTCGCTGGTGTTGCTCTGCCAGCGGTTAAAGACGTGGCGCAGCGCGTCGGCGCTTTCCGTATCTTCTGCGTCGCTCACCAGCCGGTCCGCCCACCGGTGCATCTGGCGCACGGTGGCGCTTTCGGCGTTCAGCGCATCGGCGAAGCGGTTGAGCGGCTCGAACTGATGATAGTTTCCGGCCTGGAACTTGAGGTGCTGACGGGTGTAGTACTGCGCGGGCTCTACCGCCTGAGCGAGGATCTGCAGCGGCAGCGTGTCGGCATTATTCGCAAGGCGCGTAAACTGCACCTGCTGCTGGGTATGCTGCTGCAGCCCGACCGACACCGTCGACCAGCTGTCCATCGCCTGCAGGCGGGTGTACATGTTGTCGACATCGTTAACGTCCTGGGCGGACCACAGCCGCTCCGCCACCGCAAAGGCGCGCGGCCACAGGCGGATATCCAGCACCGGCGCGACCACGTTTTCTGCCCACAGCGCCGCTTCTCCGCCGAGCAAATTAACCTGATTCGCCACGTCCGGCACTACCGGTGGGATCCCTTTCGGCACCTCGTCCAGACGGGTACCGCTAATCGGATAGCGGGTATTGCCCACCAGGAAGTAACCGGTGAGCTTGTCGTTATCGACGGAGACGACCGGGCGCGTTTCGCCCATCCAGGTATCAACGATAAACGTCACCTGGCTGTCGTCGCGCCATTCGATGTTCTGCACCGCGCGGCGGGATTTCCCGGCAAAATCAATAAACCCGCGCCAGCCCGCATCCCCTTTCACCAGGGTAAAGCTCCCCTCCACCGGCTTGCCCTTCAGGCGCGGCATGGAAAAGGCCCAGCTCTGGGCGCTGTCGGTGTCGGCTATTACGTCCACGCCATTCAGCCCCTGCGGGACGATCTCGTTGCGGTAGTGATAGGCGGTGGACTGGGGCTGGTCGAGATAGAAGCCCGTCGAGAGAATGCCTTTGTAGCCGTTCTGCGCCACCTGCCCCAGCGCGTCCTGCCCTTGCCAGGACTGGATCAGAATGCTTTTTGGCAGATCGGGATGATAAATTTCGTCCCAGCCGACCATCTGCCGATGATGCTTCTCAAGAATGGACTCCAGCTTGCGGTTGAAGTACGCCTGCAGCGCGTGGCTGTCCGCCAGCCTGTTGTCGCGCATGAACTGCTGGATGGCCGGGTTCGCTTTCCACTGGCTGTCGTCCACCTCGTCGCCGCCGATGTGCAGATACGGATCGGGGAAGATCGCCGCCAGTTCGCTGACCATCGCGTCGGCAAAGGCGTAAGTTGCCTCTTTGGTCGGATCCAGAACCGGCTTCAGCACGCCCCAGTGGCGCTCCATGGCGTACGGCCCCGGCGCGCTCATCAGCTCCGGGTAAGCCACGGCAATCGCCGAGGCGTGGCCCGGCATGTCGATCTCCGGCACCACGCGGATGCCGCGCTCGGCGGCGTAGCGCACAACCTCACGCATCTGTTCAGGCGTGTAGAACAGGCCGTCGCTGGCAAGCTGGGTCAGCTTAGGGTAGCGCGTCGAGCCGAAGCGCCAGCCCTGATCGTCGGTTAAGTGCCAGTGCAGGACGTTGAGCTTGGCGGCGGCCATACCGTCGATCTGGCGCTTGATATCCGGCAGCGGGATAAAGTGGCGCGCCGAGTCGAGCAGCAGCCCGCGCCACGGGAAGCGCGGCGAATCTTCGATGGTCACCCACGGCAGCGAGGTGTTTTCCGCGCCGCTCTGCATCAGCTGGAGCAGCGTTTCCATGGCGCGCAAGGCGCCGAAGCGGGTGTTGGCTGAGATGTTCACACCGGTGGCATCCACCGTGAGCTTATAGCTTTCATCGCCGTCCGGCAGCGGCTGCGGTTTTACCTTTTTCGCGATGGCGATGCGGATCGTCGGTTTGTCTGGCTTTTCCGCCTGCGGCTGCAGCGTCCAGCCGGTTTGCAGGGCCATGCGCTGGCGCAGGCGGCTGATGGCGTCGCCGAGATCGTCCCCGCTGACGCTAATGGATACGTCGTTGCCGAGCACCAGCGCGCCCTGCGTGGTCGGGCGTTCGACCTTCGCAGGCCAGGGCATTAAAGGGAGATCCCCTGCCGGGGCGGCAAGGGCAGAGGCGCCGAGCATCAGCCCGGCGGTTAAGAGACTGTACCGTAACATGAATGTTCCTTATCTGACGGGCCAAATTAAGGCAAAACATTCTGTTAACATGCGTACAAATTGTCGTCAAGCGAATGCGCCGACGGCGATCACAGGTTGTTGAATTTGAGAGGAAAGCCAGTCCCCTCACCCCGGCCCTCTCCCCAAAGGGGCGAGGGTGTAATTATCCCCTCTCCCTTTCAGGGAGAGGGTAAAAAAATCACTGCCACCCATACCGACGCGCATAAAACCCTTTCACCATCTGCGTCAGCACCATGTAGCCCGCGAGGATCGCCACCAGCCACGGGAAGTAGCTCAGCGGCAGCGCCTGGAGCTGCAGGTAGCTCGCCAGCGGCGAGAACGGCAGCGCGATGCCGAGCGCCATCACAATTCCCGTCATCACAATCAATGGCCACGCCGCGCGGCTCTGGATGAACGGAATGCGGCGCGTGCGGATCATATGCACAATCAGCGTTTGCGACAGCAGCCCCACCACGAACCAGCCGGACTGGAACAGCGTCTGATGTTCCGGGGTGTTGGCGTGGAACACAAACCACATCAGGCAGAAGGTCAGGATGTCGAAGATGGAGCTGATCGGGCCAAAGAACAGCATAAAGCGCCCGAGATCCGCCGGGTTCCAGTGCTGCGGCTTCTGGATCTGCTCGTCGTCCACGTTATCAAACGGGATCGCCACCTGGGACACGTCGTACATCAGGTTCTGGATCAGCAGGTGCAGCGGCAGCATCGGCAGGAACGGCAGGAACGCGCTCGCCACCAGCACGCTGAAGACGTTGCCGAAGTTAGAGCTGGCGGTCATTTTGATGTACTTGAGCATGTTGGCGAAGGTGCGGCGCCCTTCGATCACGCCCTCCTCCAGCACCATCAGGCTCTTTTCCAGCAGAATGATATCCGCCGCTTCGCGGGCAATATCCACCGCCCCGTCCACGGAGATACCGATATCCGCCGCACGCAGCGCGGGCGCGTCGTTGATGCCGTCGCCCATAAAGCCCACCACGTGCCCTTCGCGCTTGAGCAGGGTGACGATGCGCTCTTTGTGCATCGGCGTCAGGCGGGCAAACAGCGTGGTGCGCTGCGCCAGTTTCGCCAGCTCGTCGTCGGACAGGTGCTCGATGTCGCTGCCCACCACCACGTCGCCCGCGTCCAGCCCCACTTCGTGGCACACTTTCGCGGCCACCAGCTCGCTGTCGCCGGTGAGGATTTTAACGGTGATACCGCTCGCCTTCAGCGCCTTCAGCGCCGGTGCGGTGGTCTCTTTCGGCGGATCGAGGAAGGCGATATAACCCTCGAGGATCAGATCGGATTCGTCGATACGCTGGTAATCCCCCTCCCGCGCGGGCAGGAACTTGCTCGCCACCGCCACCACGCGCAGCCCCTGACGGTTCAGGTTGTCGGTGACGCGCTTGATGCGGCGCAGCATGGTGTCGTCCAGCGGCACGATGTCGCCGTTATAGCGCACCTGCGTCGACACGTTGAGGATCTCCTGCAGCGCGCCTTTGCAGATCAGCTGGTGAACCTCCTGCTGCTCGCTCACCACCACCGACATGCGGCGGCGCTCGAAGTCGAACGGGATTTCGTCCACCTTCTGCCAGCGCCCGGAGAGCGTGCGGGCGGACTCCTCATCTACCCCTTCCAGCACCGCCACGTCGAGCAGGTTTTTCAGCCCGGTCTGGTAGTGGCTGTTCAGCCACGCGCTGTGCAGCACGCGCTCGCTGGTTTTGCCGGAGATATCGGTGTGGTTCTCCAGCACGATTTTGTCCTGAGTCAGGGTGCCGGTTTTATCGGTGCAGAGAATGTCCATCGCGCCAAAGTTTTGAATGGCGTCGAGGTGTTTGACGATCACCTTCTGTTTAGAGAGCTTCACCGCCCCGCGCGCCAGCGTGGAGGTGACAATCATCGGCAGCATTTCCGGCGTTAAGCCGACGGCCACGGAGAGCGCAAACAGCGCCGCTTCCCACCAGTCGCCTTTGGTGTAGCCGTTGATCAGCAGCACGATGGGCGTCATCACCATCATAAAGCGGATCAGCAGCATGCTGACGCGGCCAATCCCTTTCTGGAAGGCGTTCGGCTCGCTCTCCTGCTCGCTGACGCGTCCGGCAAGCTGGCCAAACCAGGTGTTGCCCCCGGTGGCGGTGACAATCGCCTGCGCGGTGCCGCTGACCACCGTGGTGCCCATAAAGCACAGGGTATCGCACTCGAGCGGGTTCATCTGCTGCGGGTCGCGGCTGCGCGCCACCTTTTCAACGGGCAGGGATTCCCCGGTCAGCGAGGCCTGGGCCACGAACAGATCGCGCGCCTGGACGATGCGTAAATCCGCCGGGATCATGTCTCCCGCGGCCAGCTTCACCAGATCGCCCGGCACCAGCTGGTCGATAGGCAGCTCCACCCAGGCGTTTTCGCCGAGATCGTTGATCACGCGCGACACGGTCGCGGTGTTGCTGACCATCGCCTTCAGGGCGTCCGCCGCTTTTGTAGAGCGGGCTTCCTGAATGAAGTTCAGCAGCGTGGAAATCCCCACCATCAGGGCAATCACCCCTGCGGCAAACAGATCTTCCGTCGCGTAGGAGATAATGCCGAGCACCGTCAGCAGCAGGTTGAACGGGTTGCGGTAGCAGAGCCACAGGTGTACCCACCACGGAGAGGGCTTTTGCGCCGGGATCTGGTTATCGCCATGCACGGCGCGGATTTTTTCCACTTCGGACGCGTTCAGCCCTTCCGGGTGCCCGCCAAAGGCGCGCCAGACTTCGTTTTCATCCATCGCCGCCACGTTCAGGCAGCGTTCGGTCAGGGACGCGGGGATCGCGGTGCCCGCCATGTTTTTGGCATTGGGCAGCGGGTCGCGCTGAACAAGGCGGTGCGGCAGGTGGCGGCTCAGCAGGTCCTGCAGCTGCCGGGTGATATTTTTAAACATAGTCATTCCTCCGCATCCGCAACGGCGGACGCAGCATTCCCTTCAGGCGTGGCAAAGCCGTACCTGAGAGGCACTCAATTTTTCAAGCAGGAACGTTTGGGACGTTGCTGCCTCACATCACCGGTGAGTCAGCAACGGGCTGGCTTACCGGAAAGAACGCGTGCTCTCGCTCAGGAGAGGTGTGGGATCGGGATCCATGAAGCCTCCGGTAAGTAAAAAGTAAGGTGTCGCCGCGCAGTATAAGGATTTAGGCGTACCCTTTGTGACGATTCGGGCGGTATTATACCCCCCTGCAAATAAACCGAACGTAAACCAGACTTTGCCCATAGCGAAATCGCGCTATAGCATTAGGCTCAATTGACCACTTTGTCGTTGTTACAGGGAATACAGCATGCAGAACCGCCTTACCATTAAAGACATCGCGCGTTTAAGCGGCGTGGGGAAATCGACCGTCTCACGCGTGCTGAATAACGAAAGCGGCGTCAGCGAACGCACCCGCGAGCGCGTTGAGGCGGTGATGAATCAGCACGGCTTTTCCCCTTCCCGCTCCGCGCGCGCCATGCGCGGGCAGAGTGACAAAGTCGTCGCCATCATTGTCTCGCGTCTGGACTCTCTGTCTGAAAACCTTGCCGTGCAGACCATGCTGCCCGCCTTCTATGAGCAGGGCTATGACCCGATCATGATGGAGAGCCAGTTCTCGCCGCAGCTGGTTGAAGAGCATCTGGGCATGCTCCAGCGGCGCAACATTGACGGCGTGGTGCTGTTCGGGTTTACCGGCATTAAGGACGAGATGCTGAAACCCTGGCAGCCTTCGCTGGTGATGATGGCGCGCGACGCCCAGGGCTTTGCCTCCGTCTGCTACGACGACGAGGGGGCGATTATCACCCTGATGCAGCGCCTGTTTGACGAAGGCCATCGCCACATCAGCTTCCTCGGGGTGCCGCACGCGGACGTCACCACCGGCAAGCGTCGCCATGAGGCCTATCTGGCCTTTTGCAAAAAGCACAACCTCCCGGCCGTCGCCTCCCTGCCGGGGCTGGGCATGAAGCAGGGGTACGAGCAGGTCGCCAGCGTCCTGACCCCGCAGACCACCGCGCTGGTGTGCGCCACGGACACCCTGGCGCTGGGCGCGAGTAAATATCTGCAGGAGCAGCGCATCGACGGCCTGCAGGTGGCGAGCGTCGGCAGCACGCCGCTGATGAAGTTTTTGCACCCGGAAATTATTACCGTCGATCCCGGCTACGCCGAGTCCGGCAGGCAGGCCGCCGCGCAGCTGATCGAGCAGATCAACGGGCGGAGCGAACCGCGCCGAATCGTCATTCCTGCCCACCTTTCTTAATCCCCGCTCAACGGATTATTGTGATCTTCGCCCGATTTCGGGAACGTTCCCATTTTCGCCGTCACGCTGAAGGAGTAGGCTTGCGCTCAGGTCATTACACCCTCTCACCATCTGTCATGAGGTTTCATGATGAGTAAAGTCAAACAAGCAGATATCGATCGGCTGATCGTCCTGGTCGGCGGCCGCGAAAACATCGCCACCGTCAGCCATTGCATTACCCGCCTGCGCTTCGTGCTGAACGATCCGTCCAAAGCGGACCCGAAGGCCATTGAAGAACTTTCCATGGTAAAAGGCTGCTTCACCAACGCCGGGCAGTTCCAGGTGGTGATTGGTACCGAAGTGGGCGATTACTATCAGGCTCTGCTGGCGACAACCGGGCACTCCTCCGCCGATAAAGAGCAGGCCAAGAAGGCCGCGCGCCAGAATATGAAGTGGCACGAGCAGCTGATTTCCCACTTCGCGGAAATTTTCTTCCCGCTCCTGCCCGCGCTGATCAGCGGGGGCTTAATTTTAGGCTTCCGTAACGTCATCGGCGACGTGCCGATGAGCGACGGCAAAACCCTGGCGCAGATGTATCCGGCGCTGAAAACCGTTTACGACTTCCTGTGGCTGATTGGCGAGGCGATCTTCTTCTATCTGCCGGTTGGGATCTGCTGGTCCGCGGTGCGCAAAATGGGCGGTACGCCGATTCTCGGTATCGTGCTGGGCGTTACGCTGGTCTCTCCGCAGTTAATGAACGCTTACTTACTTGGTCAGCAGGTGCCTGAGGTGTGGAACTTCGGCCTGTTTACCATCGCCAAAGTGGGCTATCAGGCGCAGGTTATCCCGGCCCTGCTGGCGGGCCTGACGCTGGGCTTTATCGAAACGCGCCTGAAGCGCATCGTGCCGGATTACCTCTACCTGGTGGTGGTGCCGGTCTGCTCGCTGATTCTGGCGGTGTTCCTGGCGCACGCCTTTATCGGTCCGTTTGGTCGCATGATCGGCGACGGCGTGGCCTTCGCGGTGCGCCACCTGATGACCGGCAGCTTCGCCCCAATCGGTGCCGCGCTGTTTGGCTTCCTGTACGCCCCGCTGGTGATCACCGGCGTGCATCAGACCACGCTGGCCATTGATATGCAGATGATCCAGAGCCTCGGCGGCACGCCGGTCTGGCCGATTATCGCCCTGTCTAACATTGCCCAGGCGTCCGCGGTGACCGGCATCATCATCGTCAGCCGCAAGCACAACGAGCGTGAGATCTCCGTTCCGGCGGCTATCTCCGCCTACCTCGGCGTCACCGAACCGGCGATGTACGGTATTAACCTGAAATACCGCTTCCCGATGCTCTGCGCGATGATCGGTTCCGGCCTGGCAGGCCTGGTGTGCGGACTGAACGGCGTAATGGCAAACGGGATTGGCGTCGGCGGCCTGCCGGGCATTCTCTCCATCCAGCCCGCTTTCTGGCAGGTGTTCGCCCTGGCGATGGCCATCGCGATTATCGTCCCAATGGCGTTGACTACCGTGGTTTACCAGCGCAAGTTCCGTCAGGGCTCGCTGCAGATTGTTTAACTTTCTCTTTCGGGGCGCAGTTGCGCCCCTTCGCATTTGCAGGAACGCATTATGAATACCCTTCCTCACTGGTGGCAAAACGGCGTCATCTATCAGATTTACCCAAAGAGTTTCCAGGACACCACCGGCAGCGGCACCGGCGATCTGCGCGGCGTGACGCAGCGCCTGGACTACCTGAAAACCCTCGGCATTGACGCCATCTGGCTGACGCCGTTTTATATCTCCCCGCAGGTGGATAACGGCTATGACGTGGCGAATTACACCGCCATCGACCCGGCGTACGGCACGCTGGATGACTTTGACGAACTGGTTGCCGAAGCCCACGCGCGCGGCATCCGCATCGTGCTGGACATGGTGTTCAACCACACCTCCACGCAGCACGCCTGGTTCCGCGAGTCGCTGAAAAAAGAGAGCCCGTACCGCCAGTTCTACATCTGGCGCGACGGCACGCCGGAGCAGCTGCCTAACAACTGGCGATCCAAGTTTGGCGGCAACGCCTGGCGCTGGCACGCCGAGAGCGAGCAGTATTACCTGCACCTCTTCGCGCCGGAGCAGGCGGATCTCAACTGGGAAAACCCGGCGGTGCGCGCCGAGCTGAAAAAGGTGTGCGAATTTTGGGCCGATCGCGGCGTGGACGGCTTGCGTCTCGACGTAATTAACCTGATTTCTAAAGATCAGGCTTTCCCGAACGACGAGACGGGCGACGGTCGCCGCTTCTACACCGACGGGCCGCGCGTCCACGAATATCTGCAGGAGATGAGCCGCGACGTCTTTACCCCGCGCAATCTGATGACGGTGGGCGAGATGTCCTCGACCTCGCTGGAAAACTGCCAGCAGTACGCGTCGCTCGACGGCAGCGAGCTGTCGATGACCTTTAACTTCCACCACCTGAAGGTGGACTATCCCGGCGGCGAGAAGTGGACGAAGGCGAAGCCGGACTTTATCGCGCTGAAAACCCTCTTCCGCCACTGGCAGCAGGGGATGCACAACAAAGCCTGGAACGCGCTGTTCTGGTGTAACCACGATCAGCCGCGCATCGTGTCCCGCTTTGGCGACGAAGGTGAACACCGCGTTCACGCTGCAAAAATGCTCGGCATGGTGCTGCACGGGATGCAGGGCACGCCGTATATCTATCAGGGCGAAGAGCTGGGGATGACCAACCCGCACTTCAGCCGGATTACCGATTACCGCGACGTGGAAAGCCTGAACATGTTCGCCGAACTGCGGGCAGACGGTCGCGATCCGGAGGAGCTGCTGGCGATTCTGGCGAGCAAATCCCGCGATAATGGCCGCACGCCAATGCAATGGGACGCGTCGCACAACGCGGGCTTTACCGGGGGCGAACCGTGGATTGGGGTCTGCGACAACTACGAGACGGTGAACGCCCGTGCCGCGCTGGACGATCCGGATTCGGTGTTTTACACCTACCGGTCGCTGATTGGCCTGCGCAAAACGCTGCCGGTGCTGACGTGGGGGGATTATGAGGATCTCCTGCCGGAACATTCTTCCCTGTGGTGCTATCGCCGTCAGTGGCAGGGGCAGACGCTGATCGTTGCGGCGAACCTCAGTAATACGATTCAGGAATGGCGGACAGACGCTCTCAGCGATAAGCCCCAAGTGCTGATGAGTAACTACCCGGCACCGCAAACGACGTCGCTCCGTCCGTTTGAAGCCGTCTGGTGGTTGCAGCAGTAACCGTCCCGCCGGGTGCAGCCCAGCACCCGGCTTATTTTACTGTTTTTGTTGAATAATTAATCAGATTTTTCTCGTCCTCCTTTACAATCGCTGTAGCGCCCGCCGTTTGTACTCTCGCCTTTTTACTTTGTTCTGCATCAAATAAATCGCAAACATGTTTGATGCAAATCACTATATGTAGCACTTAAAATGCACGCCGACCCAACATGTTGTATTTATCGTCTACTATTCCAACAACAAGACGGCGCTTACGCTGGCCGGAATTGTGGATAACACGCGCTGGGAACGCGGGAAGTCTTTGGCCCGGCGGGGAATACGCCCGGTGAATACTTCTCCACCTCTGTGGATAACCTGTTTTCAAAAAATGGAGTGATCATGACACCGCATGTGATGAAACGTGATGGCTGTAAAGTGCCGTTTAAATCAGAGCGCATCCAGGAAGCCATTCTGCGTGCAGCTAAAGCAGCGGGAGTCGATGACGCAGATTACTGCGCCACCGTCGCAGACGTCGTTAGCAGCCAGATGAACGAACGCAGCCAGGTCGATATCAATGAGATCCAGACCGCGGTTGAAAACCAGCTGATGGCGGGGCCCTACAAGCAGCTGGCGCGCGCCTACATTGAGTACCGTCACGACCGTGACGTGCAGCGCGAGAAGCGCGGTCGTCTGAACCAGGAGATCCGTGGCCTGGTGGAGCAGACCAACTCTGCCCTGCTCAATGAAAACGCCAACAAAGACAGTAAGGTGATCCCGACCCAGCGCGACCTGCTGGCCGGTATCGTCGCCAAACACTACGCCCGCCAGCACCTGCTGCCGCGCGACGTGGTCTCGGCGCACGAGCGCGGTGAGATCCACTACCACGATCTCGACTATTCGCCGTTCTTCCCGATGTTCAACTGCATGCTGATCGACCTGAAAGGCATGCTGACCCACGGCTTTAAAATGGGTAACGCCGAGATTGAACCGCCAAAATCCATCTCCACGGCCACCGCCGTCACCGCGCAGATTATCGCCCAGGTCGCCAGCCACATTTACGGCGGCACCACCATTAACCGCATTGACGAAGTGCTGGCCCCGTTCGTGACGGCAAGCTTTAACAAGCACCGTAAAACGGCCGAAGAGTGGCAGATCCCGGACGCGGACGGCTACGCCCATTCTCGTACCGAGAAAGAGTGCTACGACGCCTTCCAGTCGCTGGAATATGAGGTGAACACGCTGCACACCGCCAACGGCCAGACGCCGTTTGTCACCTTCGGGTTTGGCCTGGGCACCAGCTGGGAATCGCGCCTGATCCAGCAGTCTATCCTGCGCAACCGCATTTCCGGCCTCGGCAAAAACCGCAAAACGGCGGTGTTCCCGAAACTGGTGTTCGCCATCCGCGACGGGCTGAACCACAAGTTTGGCGATCCGAACTACGACATCAAGCAGCTGGCGCTGGAGTGCGCGAGCAAGCGCATGTACCCGGACATCCTGAACTACGACCAGGTAGTGAAAGTCACCGGTTCGTTTAAAACGCCTATGGGCTGCCGCAGCTTCCTCGGCGTGTACGAGGATGAAAACGGCGAGCAGATCCACGACGGGCGCAACAACCTGGGCGTCATCAGCCTTAACCTGCCGCGCATCGCGCTGGAGGCCAAAGGTAATGAAGCTGAATTCTGGACACTGCTGGACGAACGCCTGCAGCTGGCGCGTAAAGCGCTGATGACCCGTATCGCCCGTCTGGAAGGGGTCAAAGCCCGCGTGGCGCCAATCCTCTATATGGAAGGGGCCTGCGGCGTGCGTCTGAAAGCCGACGATGACGTGTCCGAGATCTTCAAAAACGGCCGCGCGTCCATTTCGCTGGGCTATATCGGCATCCACGAAACCATCAACGCGCTGTTTGGCGACCAGCACATGTACGACAGCGAAATGCTGCGTGAGAAAGGCATCGCCATCGTGCAGCGCCTGCGCGACGCGGTAGACCAGTGGAAAGAAGAGACCGGCTACGGGTTTAGCCTCTACAGCACGCCGAGCGAGAACCTGTGCGACCGCTTCTGCCGTCTGGACACCGCCGAGTTCGGGATTGTGGAAGGCGTGACCGACAAAGGGTATTACACCAACAGCTTCCACCTGGACGTAGAGAAAAAGGTGAACCCGTACGACAAGATCGACTTTGAAGCGGCCTATCCGCCGATCGCCAGCGGCGGCTTCATCTGCTACGGCGAGTATCCGAACATTCAGCACAACCTGAAGGCGCTGGAGGACGTGTGGGATTACAGCTACCAGCACGTGCCGTATTACGGGACCAACACGCCTATCGACGAGTGCTACGAGTGCGGCTTCACCGGCGAGTTCGAGTGTACCAGCAAAGGCTTTACCTGCCCGAAATGCGGCAACCACGACGCGGCACGCGTGTCGGTAACCCGCCGCGTGTGCGGCTATCTCGGCAGCCCGGACGCGCGTCCGTTTAACGCCGGCAAGCAGGAAGAGGTGAAGCGCCGCGTGAAGCATTTGGGGAATGGGCAGATCGGGTAATCCGCTGCCACGTTCATGCCCGGTGGCGCTGCGCTTACCGGGCCTACGAACCGCTCACTTTTGTAGGCCGGGTAAGCGCAGCGCCACCCGGCGTGGTTATTCGCAATGAACTATCACCAGTACTACCCCGTCGACATCGTCAACGGCCCCGGCACCCGCTGTACCCTGTTTGTCTCAGGCTGCGTCCACGAATGCCCCGGCTGCTACAACAAAAGCACCTGGCGCCTGAATTCCGGCATGCCGTTTACCGCTGACATGGCAGACCGGATCATTAACGATCTCAACGATACGCGCATCAAACGCCAGGGGATTTCGCTCTCCGGCGGCGATCCGCTGCACCCGCAAAACGTGCCGGAGATCCTGAATCTGGTAAAACGCATTCGCCGCGAGTGCTCGGGAAAGGATATCTGGGTCTGGACGGGATACAGGCTGGATGAACTGAATGCTGCTCAGATGGAAGTGGTGGAGTTGATTAACGTGCTGGTCGACGGCAAGTTCGTGCAGGATTTAAAAGACCCGGCGCTCATCTGGCGCGGCAGCAGTAACCAGGTTGTGCATCATTTGCGTTAATGAAAAGCGGATATTATTTATCCGCCTTTTTCTCAAAACCGACTCAAACTCTCCATCGCCACCGCCTTAAACCCGGCAAAATCCTCGCAGCTACAGAGCCGCGCCATGGCACGCTCGCGCAGGAAGGTGACGAAGATATCGTAAATCGCCATCGCCTCTTCGTATTCGCTCTTGCTGATGGCGAGCAGGAAGATGACGTGCGCGGTTTCGTCGCCCCACTGCACGCCGTGCGGGGCCAGCACGGTGTAGACCACCGTTTTCTGCGCCAGCAGGCCGAGGGAGTGCGGCAGCGCGATGCCGTCGCCGAGCATGGTGCTGACGATCGCTTCACGCTCAATGACCGAGTCCAGAAACTCCGCGCCGACAAACCCCTCGCCTTCAAGTTGCGCGCACAGTTCCCGGAACAGCGTCTGCTGGTCAACGGGCGTGTTGATGATGCGGAAATGGGCCGCGTCGAAGTATTTATCCAGCATCCACGGGCGGGTGCGGTCCACCAGCACCAGCTTGCCGATCTGCTCCAGCTGATAGTCGGTCGGGAACGGGGCGATCGTCACCACCGGTTTCGACTTTTCGCTGACGCGGGCGGTGGCGATGACAAAGTCCTCGCTCAGCGATTCCACCTGCTCGTACTCGCGCAGGGTGAGCGTGCGCGTGACCTCAATCTGCGGGTATTTACGCTGGAGTACCGCCTCAATCATGCGGACCATGGCATTACCGGCGTCGCAGACCAGCAGCACGCGCGGCTGGCGCTGGTAGCCAATGTTGTAGTGACGCTCCAGCCCGACGCCAATATGCAGCACCAGAAAGCCAATCTCGTTTTCGCTGATCGCATACGGCGTGTATTTGCCCCAGCTCGACACCGCCGCGAGGGTCATGTCCCACGCCATCGGGTAGTGCTGCTTGATGTTATCCAGCAGCGGATTGGGGATCATGATTTGATACCGCACGCGGGTGATCATGGTTTTGATGTGCGTGAGCAGGTCCGCGTGCAGCTGCGCGTCGCTGAGCAGGTTGTAGTTATAGTGGGTGTTGATATAGCGCAGGATGTAGTTAACCAGCGCTTCGTCGTCATCCGCGTTAATCGCGCTCGGGGCAATCTCCTGAATCTGCCGCGCCGCAATGTGCACGCACAGCCAGCTCTCCTCCGACGGAGAAAGCGCCTTGCCCGCCAGTCGCTGGATGGTCACCGCGATATCCTTCGCCGCCTCGCGCACGTTCTCTTCCACGTCTTCGGCGTGGAATTCCGGCAGCGGGTAACCTTCGCTGATGCGGCGCACCGACACCGCGCAGTAGAGGCGCAGGAACAGCTCGCCTTCGTCGGTCAGGCGAATATGGTGACGCGTCAGGGCGTCGTGCAGCACGGGCACCATCTGCTCCGCCACGCCCGCGTTGAGCGCCACGTCCGTCACCAGCGGGTTCAGGCTGTCCTGCTGCGCCAGCTCCCAGAGCAGGTCGGTCAGGCAGGCGCGGGTCGACATCTCGCTGCCAAACAGCTTCATGCCGTGCCGTGGACGGGTTTCCAGCGTCAGGTTGTAGCGATGAAACCACTCGCGCACCTCCGCCATGTCGCTTTGCAGCGTGGCGCGGCTGACGAACCACTCGTCCGCCAGGTCCTCGAGCTTAAGCGAAAACGCCGAGGTCAGAAAACGCACCACCAGATAATGCACGCGCTCCGCGCCCGTACGGGGAATCCGCAGCGCGCGCGGGTGGGAGGCCTGCAGCTGCTGATAGCGCTCGGCGTCGTCAATTTTGAGCTGATAGCCATTGCCACGGCTCAGAACAAACTGCGCCCCGTGGCTTGCCAGCAGCGCGTTCAGGGCGGTGATATCGGCACGGACGGTTCGCGTGGAGACCGACAGCCGCTGCGCCAGCTCGTCCTGCGGCAGCGTCTCGTTTTGCAGCAGGTCGAAAAGTTGCGCTAAACGTTGGTTCGGAAATCGCACGTCGTTGTCCTCTTACGGCTTAGGGTGAAATGACCATCTGGGATGGGCTGCCGACCGGGGTATAGTCTGGCTCGAAGCGCAACTTCCCGTCCTGCGCCACGCGGAAACGGGTAATGTTGTCGCTGCGCTGGTTCATGACGTACAGCCAGCGTCCCTGTTTATCGAGCGTCAGGGTGCGCGGGTAGTCGCCGCGCGTCCACACGTCGTCCTGATGCGTCAGCGTGCCCTCTGCCGTTACGGTAAAGTGCCCGATGCTGTTATGCAAACGGTTAGCCACATACAGCTGCTTGCCGTCGGCGCTTATTGCGAGCCCGGCAGCAAAGCTGGTGCCTTTGTATCCTTCCGGCAGGGCGGAGAGCGTTTTGCCCTCTTTCAGCGTGCCGTTTGCCTCCATCGCATAGTAGGTGAGCGTAGACGCCTCTTCGTTAATCAGCCACAGGGCATCGCCCTTCGGCGTAAAGACAAAGTGGCGCGGCCCGGCCCCTTTTGAGGAGGCGCTGACAAACGGCGGATCGTTGGGGGTCAGCTTCCCCGTTCGATCGTCAAAACGGTACTGATAGAGGCGATCCAGCCCAAGATCGGTCGAAAACACGTACTTCCCGCTCGGATCGGCGGCGATCATGTGCGCGTGGGGGCCGTTGTGATCGCTGATGGCAAAGCTGCCCTCCGCTGCCGCTTCCGGCTTCGCCGCGCCCGGTTCGCCCCGATCCTGTTGGGTGTCCGTGGCCTCCCCCAGGCTGCCGTCTGCGTTGATCGGCAAAACGGCAATCGATCCGCTGACGTAGTTCGCCACCAGCAGGTGCTGGCCGTTCGGCGTCAGCGAAAGATAGACCGGCCCCGCGCCCCCGGACGCCACCTGATTCAGCTCGTTCAGCTCTCCGTTATCGCCGACGCGCAGCGCCTGCACCACGCCCTGCTCTACTTCGCTTGCCAGATAGAGCGTTTTGCCATCTTTCGCGAGGGTAAGCTGCGCGGCGTTCGGCAGCGTGCTCACCAGCGTTTTGTTGCCGAGCGCGCCGGTTTGCGGGTCGACGGAAAAGCGGTACAGCCCTTCGCCGTTGGGGTTGTAGGTGCCGACCCAGGCGTACTGGGTTTGCGCGACGGCGGCGGTAGCAAGCAAAGAGAGTGAAGCGACAAGCAGGTTACGGGTGTGCATGGTGGCTCCTTTGGGTTTGTGCGGTGTTTGCCCCTCACCCCGGCCCTCTCCCCAAAGGGGCGAGGGAGTAATCGTCCCCTCTCCCCTTTGGGGAGAGGGTTAGGGTGAGGGGTGTTGTTTTTGCTACTTCACCAGCTTCTTCGTCATCGCCAGCAGCGTGCGCACATCTTCCGGGCGCGTGTCGCCGCTGGCTTTGTCGATAATCGAGCTGTAGATATGCGGGATGATTTTGCTCACGCCCGCGTCGAGGGCGATCTGCAGGATCTCCTCATAGTTTTCCAGATCGATCCCACCGGTCGGTTCCAGCCAGAAGCCGTGACGGGCGCAGGCTTCCGCCACCGCCTGGTATTCGTCGCGGCACTTCAGGCCGCCCATCGGGAAGTATTTGATCGAGCTGCCGCCAAAATCCTTCAGCAGGGCAATCGCGGTTTCCACCGGGACGATGCCGTCCGGCGCCGCGCTGCTCAGCGGGCCGGTGGAGATTTTGACCATGCCGACGGTGCCGGTCGGCGAGACCAGGCCGTTCACCACGGACTCATTCTGCCCCAGCAGCGCGCGGCTGGTCGCCACGCCGGTAAAGACCTGATTCACGTGCTGCGGCTGCACCTGACGGGAGATCTCGCTCACCATCGCGGACTGGTTCGGATCCCCCGCGCCCAGACCAACCGAGAGCGCATTATCAATCAGCGCCGCGTACTCGCGCATATCCGCCACCGCGCTTGCCACGTCCGGGTAATTTTTGGAGAGCACGCCCACCAGCACGTGACCTTCTGCCGCCTCGTAGATGGCGCTGGCGTTGGCCTTTGAGCCCGCCAGCACGTTCAGGCAGACGCGGTCACGGTAAAAGTTGGGGGTCAGTTTCATGCGTTTTTCTCCTGTCCTAACACTTCGCTAATGCGGCGGTACACGATGTTCAGCTGGTCAGCATTTACGCTGCGCACGTCCGCTTCGATAATCCCTTCGTTGGCCTTGTAGCCGCGGAAATAGATGGCGTATTCGCCCTGCTTCAGCTTCGCCACCAGGTCGCCCGTGCCCACGCCGGTGGTCGCTTCGTCAAACTTAATCTCTGTGCGGGCAATATCGCGCCCGGCGCTGTCCCAGACCACGCGCGCGGTGACGCCGTTCAGGGTGTTAAGCGCGTCGATAAACGGCGTCATCTTCGCCACCATCTCGGCGCCGCTCTCTTTGGTCGCCGTCAGGTAGTGTTCGATGGCGCAGGTCAGGCCGAGGATCCCCTCTTTGCCCACCTTCATCGCGCGGCCAATGCCCGCCGTCTGGCGCTTCACCCACTCAACGTACTGGGTTTTGCCGATCACCAGCCCGCTGGTCGGCCCCTCGATCGCCTTCGCACCGCTGTAGATCACCAGGTCCGCGCCGGAGCGGTAGTACACGTGCAGATCTTCTTCCGCTGCGGCATCAACGATCAGCGGGAGATCGTGCTTGCGCGCCACGACCGCCGCCTGCTCGACGCTGAGCATGCTTTTCTGCACGCAGTGGTGTGATTTGATGTACATGATCGCCGCGGTGCGCGGGGTGATCGCCGCCGCCAGCTGATCGGCGGAGCATTCGTTGGCGTAGCCCGCTTCCACCAGCCTGCCGCCGCCCAGCGCCACCATGGTGCCCACCGGCGCGCCAAAGTTAACGTTGTGGCCTTTCGGCATGACGATCTCGTTGTTCTCAATCGGGGTCACGTGCAGGTTTTCCAGCAGCCAGTCGCTGTCTTTGACCAGCACCGCCGCCACGGACTGGGCAATGCCCGCCGACGCGCAGGAGACCACCGTCGCCCCCTCCACATCAAGAAGCTTCGCGATGTATTCCCCGGTTTTGTTGACCAGATCCTTCATCTCGAAATAGTGATTCATGCCGTCCATCGCCGCCTGCACCACTTCCGGGCGCGGGGTGGAGACGCCCAGCGCCGTCATGCGGCCCGAGGTGTTGATAACCTGCTTTAAATGGTACTTCTCATAAATCGAAGGCATGTTCCGTGCTCCCTTGTTCGGTCATGTAGCCCTTGCCCGCGCGGATCGCGGCAAGCGGCACCAGAATGTGTTCAGCCTGCAGGCTGTCGTTTTCGGCATCCGTCAGCACCGTCGGCTGGCGTTTAATCGTGAACAGCGTCAGGTCGGCGTCGAGGCCCGGCGCGATGCGCCCCTTGCGCGCCAGGCGCAGGCCGTCCGCGGCGTTGGCGGTGACGCAGTCAATCACCTGCGGCAAGGACATGCCGATGGCGAGAAACTTCGACATTACGCTCGCCAGGCTGCCTACCGGGCCGTTGATGCGGTTGCGGCAGTAGATATCCGAGCTGATGGTGTGCGGCAGAATGCCCATCGCGATGGCGCGTTTCGCCACCTCAAAGCTGAAGCTCGCCGTACCGTGGCCGACGTCCAGGCGCACGCCGCGCTTCAGGGCGGAGGTGATGGAGGCGCGCAGCTCGCCGGAGGGCGTCAGAATGCGGTTGGGTTTGCCGTTGTAGCAGTGGGTAATGATGTCGCCCGAACTCAAGAGTTCAGCGATTTCGTCGAGGTTTGGCGGGTTGTTGCCGATGTGCACCATTAGCGGCAGGTCGCCGTTATCTTTCTGAATGGCTTTCGCGCGCTCCAGCGGCGTAATGCCGTTTTCACCGACCACGCTGCTGCTCATGCGCGCCTTCAGGCCCACGATAAAATCCGGGTAGCGCGTCACCGCCTGCTTCACCGCGTCGGCGTCAATATTCGCCATATTGGCCAGCTCGTTTTGGGCAATCAGCCCCACGCGGGAAATATTCAGCAGGGCAAACACCTCGGTAGAGGCCCTGCGGGTGATGTCATAGAAATCGTCCACGTCGTCGGCGCCGGTACTGCCCGCGTCCACCACGGTGGTAACGCCGGTGGCAATGCCCACGCTGTCCGGCTCGTCGTGGTAAATCGGCGAGTTCGGGTAGCAGTGAACGTGGGAGTCAATCCAGCCTGCGCTGACGAACACGTCGCCGTTCAGCTCAACCGTTTTACGCGCGGGGGCGATAATGTCGCCCGTCGCGGCGATCTTCCCGTCCTGAATGGCGATATCGGTCAGGGTATCGTCGGCGAGGCGCGCGCGGCGCAGGAGTAAATCAAACATGAGGATCTCCTGGTAAGGCGGGCGCCGCAGCGCCCGCAGGTGTTAAAGAGCGACCGGGAACAGCCAGCCCAGCAGCATTGCACCAAGAATGGCGCCACCGGTGATCGGCTTCTGCCAGATGTAGAACACCAGCGCCCCCAGCAGAGAGCCGACGCCAATCGGAATGGAGGCGGTCATGGCGCTGAGGATAATCAACGGTCCGAGGAAGCGGCCTGAGGCGTTACCCGCGCCCATCATCACGTCGGCACCGTAGGTGGAGTTGCTCTGGTTGATGGTGAACTTACGCGCCAGGATGATGACGTAGCCAATCGCCAGGCCAATCACCAGGCCGGTAATCAGCGCGGCAATGAAGTTGGTCACCGGGAACATGATCCCCGCGCCCAGCAGCAGCGCCGGAACGCCGAGGCCCACGCCGGTCTGGATCGCCCCGCCGATATCGAGAATACCCACCAGCGACCCTTCAATGATGCGCGCAAACAGGAAGCTTGCGCCGAACGCCGCCACCGCGCCGTAAACGCCGGTATCCATCCCCGCTTTCAGCATCGCCACGAAGGCCACTTCGTTAAACGCGCCGATGCCGTAGAGGTAGTACATGTGCGTCCCGGCGAACACGCCGGAGGAGAGCAGGCCAACGAAGATCGGGAACGACCAGTCGGCATACCAAAAACCTTTATTCTGTTCCATGTCGAGGCTCCTGTTATTTACCGCTGAGCGAGTTGTGGATCATGTCGAGCCAGTTCGGCACGGTCAGGTGGAAGGATTCGATCATCTTCATGTCGAAGCCGCGGAAGAAGCCGCTCAGCACGAAGAGCAGAACGATCGCCGCCATCATCACCCTGGTGACGTGGTTCCAGCCGCTCTCTTCCACGCCTTTACCGATCAGGATCCCCAGCACCAGGCCCGGTACGGCGTTACCCATGATCAGCTGCGCCGCGCCGCCAAACACGGTGGCCCAGAAGCCCGATTTTTTACCCGCGTCGATGGCCGCCAGCCAGAAGATCACCGGCATCACGGTGTTCACCAGCAGGTTCGCCGCCGGTACCAGCACCTTCACGGCGGTGACCTGAAGCGCAGCGGGAACGGAGGAGGCGGTCAGGTTAAGGAAGGTCACGACGATCATGCCGATAACGCCGCAGGCAATCGCCATGCGCTTAGGGTCGTGCAGCGTTTCGCCGACGTTACGGTTTTTGATCATCAGTGCCGCCGCGCCCCAGTTTGGGATGATGCGGTGGTCAACGTCCTGTGTGAAAGCCCCTGCGGCCACGGAAGAGGCCCAGGCGTTAAAGAAGAAACCTAACCCAAAGGAGAAGTGGGACGCCGGATCCCCTTCGCAGGAGTTCAGTTCCCCCAAAGTACGAAACGCGCCCATACCCTGCGTGGTAGGCGCATGAAACATGCGTGCAGCCCCGGCCCCGACACCGACGCCTACCAGGCCGCCGATGATGAGCGATTTTATTAATATAATTAAGAACATCAGTCTGCCCTTTTATGAATAATCAGCGTTGCGTGACGAAATCCACCTGGTCAAGATTGATGGCGGTCACGTTGACGGTCACATCCAGCTCCACGCTGTAGGTGCGTCTTTCCCGGCGCAGAAAGAAGAACAGAAACGCTTCTTTACGCACCGCTTCTTGCGCCTGAACGACCTGCACATCCTGTGGCTCAATACGCAGTAAGATATGCGGTGAGGCTTTCATCACCGCGGCCTGAACGTGGTTGAGCGCGTCGGCAAAGGCGCGCGCTTTGGCGTCGCCCTTCCCCTTTACCCTCACCGTGGTTGTGAACTGTTCTTTCATGCTTATGCGCCGTATTTCTTCTGCCACGCCTGCACCAGACGCTCGCCCAGCTCTTCTTTATCCATAAAGCCAAAGCCCAGCACGTTGCAGCCTTCGTTGATGGCGGTGACGCCCTCGTCCACGGAACGCATGCCGTATTTGGCCTTGTAGCCGTATTTGGTTTGCGCGGTAATAGCACCCGCGCCGCCGCTGCCGCAGAAGGAGATGCCGAAGGTGGCGTTTTCCGCCTTCATGACGTCGCCGAGCTTCATATCCGCCGCCATGCCCGGCACAACCACCGCGCGTCCACCGGCTTTTTCCACACCGGCCGCCACTTTCTGACCTTTACCCAGGCGATCGCCAATCACGACTGTAATCTGTTCCATGTGTTGCTCCTTAAAGGTTGTCTTTCGCGACTTCGAAGTGAACGGAGAGCAGCCAGGCCTCTTCATCAGGAAGGTTGCCAAACTGCGCGACCACTTCACGGGCGAGCCGCATTGAATCGGGTGAAATTTCGTCGAACAGCTCCGCTTCGACCTCCGGCAGCGGCTCGCCGGTCACGGACCGGTGCGCCATGGCGCGGACGTGGGAGGTGAGCATCTGCTCCTGTACCGCGTTGGGGATGATGTTGTTCCGGGCCAGCAGGGCATAGACCTGCTGCAGCATGGTGTTTGCGAGCTGTTCTGTTTGCTCCGCCTGTTCCCCAACGTCGTTCATTACCGCTCCGTTAATCACTGGTCTTACCCCGTTAATGGCTCTGGAATAAAACTAACGTTGGGGGGGCATTGTTTGTAGCGAGTTGTTTTCCACTTCGAAGTGGAAAGGCGAGCCGCAGCAGTGATCTGTGCCACATAAATACGGTGAATCTGGATAAACCACTGTATTTACGTGATGAATATCACGTATTCCGGCGGGCAAATGCGGGGAAAGGAAACGAAAACGTTCGGGGGTGGTGAGGCAAAAATGTGATGGCGATAGGGTTTACTTATTACCGCGCATAAAAAACGGGGGCCGCTGGCCCCCGCTGCTTGTCTGTCCGATGCGCGATCGGTTAGCGGTATTTCTTGTGGTACGTGTTGCGCGTGGTCACAAACTGCTCGGCCGCCGCCTGAGCTTCTTTCACTTTACCTTCGTTTGCCAGCTTCAGCGCGCCGTCGATCTGGCCGACCAGCACGTCAAAGCCGTGACGGTAGTCCTTCATCTCTGCACTGTCTGCCGCTTTGCTTTCCAGCTTCGGTGGCGTCGCTTTTTGGGCGTCCAGCGCGGCTTCACGCATTTTGGTCAGGGCGTCTTTCATTTCCGCCGCATTGTCCGTCTTTTGCACCACCTTCAGGTTTTGCCCGAGGATGCCCATGTCTTCTTCAAGATCGGCAGCAAACGCAGAAGAGCCAAGAACCAGCGTTGAAGCTGCGACGATCGCTAACAGGTGTTTACGCATTGCTCACTTCCTTTTTTATTATTAACACGCCATTACGGGCATTACTGACCGGCGATTTTCATTTCCGGCAGTAACACAGAACCACACTGTATATTGCTACGTGTTTCAATATCGTTACCGACCGTAACGATGTTGCGCCACATGTCCTTCAGGTTGCCGGCAATCGTGATTTCGCTCACCGGATACTGAATTTCGCCGTTTTCCACCCAGAAGCCCGCCGCGCCGCGCGAGTAGTCGCCGGTGATGCCGCTTACGCCCTGGCCCATCAGCTCGGTCACCACCAGACCGGTGCCCATCTCTTTCAGCATTTGCTCAAAGTTGAGGCCCTGCCCGGCAATGCGCCAGTTGTGGATGCCGCCCGCGTGGCCGGTGCTTTTCAGCCCCAGCTTGCGCGCGGAGTAGTTGGTCAGCAGCCACTGGGTCAGCACGCCATCTTTGACGATATCGCGACGCTCGGTGCGCACGCCTTCGCTGTCGAACGGCGTGGAGGCCAGCCCTTTCAGCAGGTGCGGATGCTCTTCGATGGTCAGCCATTCCGGCAGGATCTGCTTGCCCAGCGAGTCGAGCAGGAAGGTCGATTTACGGTAAACGGACCCGCCTGCGATAGCGCCCACCAGATGGCCAAACAGGCCGGTTGCCACTTCGTTGGCAAAAATCACCGGGGCCTTCATGGTGGAGAGCTTGCGCGGCGACAGGCGAGACAGCGTGCGTTCGGCGCACTCTTTACCCACCCACTCCGGAGACTGCAAGTCGCCCAGCGCGCGGCCAATGGTGTAGGCGTAGTCGCGCTCCATGTCGCCGTTTTCTTCGGCGATGACGCAGCTGGAAAGCGAATGACGGGTGGAGCAGTAGCCCTGCAGCATGCCGTGGCTGTTGCCGAATACCTTGATGCCGTAATGGCTGTTGAAGCTGCCGCCTTCGGTATTGGTGATGCGCTTATCGGCCTGCAGGGAAGCCTGCTCGGCGCGTGCGGCCAGCTCGATGGCTTCGTCCGGGGTCACCTCCGCCGGGTGGAAAAGATCGAGGTCCGGCGCGTCAAAGGCCAGCAGGTCTTTATCCGCCACGCCGGCGTAAGGATCCGGCGAGGTGTAACGGGCGATATCCAGCGCCGCCTGCACCGTACGGGCAATGGCGTCCGGGCTGAGATCGGTGGATGACGCGCTGCCTTTGCGATTCTGGTGATAGACCGTGATCCCCAGCGCGCCGTCGCTGTTGAATTCCACATTCTCCACTTCACCATAGCGGGTGCTCACGCTGATGCCGGTGGTTTTACTGACCGCCACTTCGGCGCCATCTGATTTTTCTGAAGCAAGCATCAGCGCGGTGGAGACGGCTTCTTCCAGAATCTTACGCTGCGCTTCAACTTGTGAGGTTACTTTCATCGCAAATGCCATACTGTAAGAGAGAGTTAACTGAAGTCTAACAGAGAACCGTTTTTCAGTGCGCGTCTTAACTGGTAACATTAGCCTCTTTTTTTAAGGAGCCTGACATGACTAAGCAGCCCGAAGACTGGCTCGACGACGTTCCCGGTGATAACATCGAAGACGAAGATGATGAGATCATCTGGGTCAGTAAAAGTGAAATTAAACGTGACGCCGAAGAGTTAAAACAGCTTGGCGCAGAAATGGTAGAACTGGGTAAAAACGCGCTGGACAAGATCCCGCTCGACCAGGATCTGCGTGATGCCATTGAACTGGCACAGAAAATCAAAAAAGAAGGCCGTCGTCGCCAGCTTCAGCTTATCGGGAAAATGCTGCGTCAGCGCGACGTCGATCCGATCCGCCAGGCGCTGGACAAGCTGAAAAACCGCCATAACCAGCAGGTTGCCTTTTTCCATAAGCTTGAGCAGATCCGCGATCGCCTGATTGAGCAGGGTGATGATGCCGTACCGGAAGTGCTGAACCTGTGGCCGGATGCCGACCGCCAGCAGCTGCGTTCTTTGATCCGCAACGCGAAGAAAGAGAAAGAAGGGAATAAGCCGCCGAAGTCTGCGCGCCTGATTTTCCAGTATCTGCGCGAGCTGTCTGAGAACGACGAGTAATATTCGAACCGCCTGTTCCCCTCACCCTGACCCTCTCCCCAAAGGGGAGAGGGGAATTGAACACCCTCTCTCCTTTGGGGAGAGGGCTGGGGTGAGGGGTTTACTCTGCTACCGCTTCCGCTTTCTTCGCCAGGCCGTCCAGCAGCTTCTGATGGATCCCACCAAACCCGCCGTTGCTCATCACCAGAATGTGGTCACCGGGCTGAGCGGCTTTCACCACCATGTCCGCGAGCGCATCCACATCCGCACTCCAGTGCGCAGGCTGAATGCAGGCATCGGCCACTTCCGCCACCTGCCACGGGATATGCTGCGGCTGCAGCAGGAAGACCTCATCGGCGCGTCCTAACGACGGCGCCAGATCGTCTTTGCAGATGCCCATTTTCATGGTGTTCGAGCGCGGTTCCAGCACCGCCAGAATGCGGGCCGTGCCGCCGACTTTGCCGCGTAACGCGGCAAGCGTCGCCAGAATCGCCGTTGGGTGGTGCGCGAAATCGTCATACACCGTCACGCCGTGGGCTTCACCGCGCAGTTCCAGACGGCGGCGGGCGTTGATAAACGAGCCCAGCGCATTCGCCGCATCCGCAGGCAGTACGCCGACGTGACGCGCTGCCGCAATCGCCATCAGGCCGTTGTGCATGTTGTGTTCGCCGACCAGGCCCCACTTCACCTCACCCACTTTTTCACCGTCGAGCAGCACTTCCCACTCCGAGGCATCGGCGTTGAGTTTCTTCGCCTGCCAGTGGCCCTGCTCGCCCACCAGCTCCTGCTCGCTCCAGCAGCCCATTGCCAGGGTCTGCTTCAGGTTGATGTCATTTTCCGGCAGGATGATGCGGCCCTGGCCCGGAACAATGCGCACCAGGTGGTGGAACTGTTTCTGAATGGCCTTCAGGTCGTCAAAGATATCCGCGTGGTCAAACTCAAGGTTGTTGAGGATCAGCGTGCGCGGGCAGTAGTGCACGAACTTGGAGCGCTTGTCGAAGAACGCGCAGTCATACTCGTCGGCTTCGATCACGAAGAACGGGCTGTCGCCCAGACGCGCAGAAACCTCGAAGTTGCCCGGTACGCCGCCGATCACAAAGCCCGGCTTGTAGCCGCAGGCTTCGAGGATCCAGGTCGCCATGCCCGCGGTAGTCGTTTTGCCGTGCGTTCCGGCAACGGCAACCACCCAGCGATCGCGCAGGACGAAGTCATGCAGCCACTGCGGGCCGGACATGAACGGAATATTGCGTTCCAGTACCGCCTCAACGCACGGATTGCCGCGGGTCATGGCGTTGCCAATGATCACCAGGTCCGGCTCGGGATCCAGCTGGCCGGCATCGTAGCCCTGAATTAAAGAGATGCCCTGCTTCTCCAGAAGCGTGCTCATCGGCGGATACACATTGGCGTCCGAACCTGTCACTTCATGGCCCAGCGAGCGCGCCAGCATTGCCAGCCCGCCCATGAAAGTGCCACAAATCCCCAATATATGAATGCGCATACGTCACTATCCTTCTTCAATGTGGCGCACATTTTACTCACATGTTAGCGGCTGTGAAACGCATTTCAGGTAAATCCGTATCCTGCTGGCGCGATTCACCTCTGCGCTACTATTTGAATATTTGTTAAGATTGTTGGGCTTTAGTCGTTTTAGTGAACATACAATCGCTCTACTCACAAAGATGCAGGGAAAGTGTTATGAAAACGTTAGGTGAATTTATTGTCGAAAAGCAGCACGAGTTCTCTCATGCTACCGGTGAACTCACTGCTTTGCTGTCGGCAATAAAGCTGGGCGCTAAGATCATCCACCGTGATATCAACAAGGCCGGTCTGGTCGATATCCTGGGTGCCAGCGGTGCCGAGAACGTTCAGGGCGAGGTTCAACAGAAGCTCGATCTGTTCGCAAATGAAAAACTGAAAGCTGCACTGCGCGCGCGCGACATCGTTGCGGGTATCGCCTCTGAAGAAGAAGATGAAATTGTTGTTTTCGAAGGGTGTGAACACGCGAAATACGTTGTTCTGATGGATCCGCTCGACGGCTCCTCAAACATCGACGTTAACGTTTCTGTCGGTACCATTTTCTCCATCTACCGCCGCGTCACGCCTGTTGGCACGCCGGTGACCGAAGAAGATTTCCTGCAGCCGGGCATTAACCAGGTGGCTGCCGGTTACGTCGTTTATGGCTCCTCCACCATGCTGGTGTACACCACCGGCTGCGGGGTGCACGCCTTTACGTACGATCCGTCACTGGGCGTTTTCTGTCTGAGCCAGGAACGCATGCGCTTCCCGGAGAAGGGCAACACCTACTCCATCAACGAAGGCAACTACATCCGCTTCCCGAACGGCGTGAAGAAGTACATTAAATTCTGCCAGGAAGAAGATAAAGCGACGCAGCGCCCGTACACGTCCCGCTATATTGGATCGCTGGTCGCGGATTTTCACCGTAACCTGCTGAAAGGCGGCATCTATCTCTACCCAAGCACCGCCAGCCACCCGGACGGAAAGCTGCGCCTGCTGTACGAATGCAACCCGATGGCGTTCCTCGCCGAACAGGCGGGCGGCAAGGCCAGCGACGGTAAAGAGCGTATTCTGGAGATCGTGCCGGAAAGCCTTCACCAGCGCCGCTCATTCTTCGTCGGCAACAACCACATGGTTGAAGACGTTGAACGTTTTATCCGTGAGTTCCCAGACGCGTAACCTCTCTCCCGGGGAGCCTGTCAGGCTCCCCAACACATTTATATATTTTACCGTATAAGTGTTTATAAAAAACACGCTTTAATATTCACCACTGCTCCTGCATTATTTCCATAACAGTTTGAGAGATATTTCGTGGAGCAGAATTGCAATGAAAAATTATTCCCGTGCGACTACCGGTATAGATTTAAATCTTATCCCTGTATTTATTGAGATCGTCCGCTGCGGCAGCATGGCAAAGGCCTCTCTGCGCCTGGAGATGTCCCGCCCGGCGGTGAGCCTGGCCTTAAAGCGTTTTAATCAACTCTTTGATGAACCTTTATTTTTCCGCAAAGGCTTATATCTTGAGCCGACGGAAAAAGCGTTAGATTTAACCCGCTCGCTGGAAATATTAATGGGTGAAATTCACGATAATATAGCCGGCGTTAATTCAGCGAATAGTAAAATCCCGGCACAGAACGTGCCGGGGCGGGAGAATATTATGCCGCGGTCTGAGCCGTCACTTTGAATGATGACATGGCTTCCATTAGCTGGCGCGACTGCTCCTCAAGGGAGCGGGTCGCGGCGGAGGATTGCTGCACCAGCGCCGCATTCTGCTGCGCGGTTTCGTCCATCTGATTCACCGCAATATTCACCTGCTCAATGCCGCGGCTCTGCTCATGAGACGCGGTCGCAATTTCGCGCATCAGTTTGGTCATCCGCAGCACTTCTGTTGCGATCTCATCCATCGTTTCGCCAGCCTGCTGGGCCAATTCGCTGCCCTCGTTAACGTGGGTCTGCGAATCGCTGATAAGGGAGCGGATCTCTTTCGCCGCGTCGGCGCTGCGGCTGGCCAGGTTGCGCACTTCACCCGCGACGACGGCAAACCCGCGCCCCTGCTCGCCCGCCCGCGCCGCTTCCACGGAGGCGTTAAGCGCCAGAATATTGGTCTGGAAGGCAATGCCGTCGATCACGCTCAGGATGTCGGCGATGCGCGCCGAGCTGCCGGAGATATCGCGCATTTTTTCAATCACGTAGCAGACCATTTCGCTGCCGTGATCGGCCGTGTCGGAGACCGACTTGGCCAGCTGGTGCGCCTGCTCGGCGTTATCGGCGTTGAGCTTCACCGTCGCGGTGATCTGCTCCATGCTGGCCGCCGTCTGCTCCAGCGACGTGGCGGTAGATTCCGTACGCTCGGCAAGATCGCGGTTTCCGAGCGTCAGCTCGCGGCTGCCGGTGTCGATTTGCGCGCTGGCATCGCGTACCCGCAGAACCGAGTTCATCAGCGACTGTCGCATCTCCTCTATCACCGCGTTGAGGCGGTTAAACTCCTGGCTCGCGGGGGCCGTTAGCGTATGGGTTAAATCGCCTGCCGCCACATTTTCCAGCTGAACAATCGAGGCCGAGAGCGGCTTGAGCAGCATATGGCGCAGCGCCAGCCAGGCGAGGACGATGATGCCCGCCGTCAGCAGCGCGGCGACGATAATCAGGATCAGCACGCGGGTTTTACTCGCCTGCACGGCGCTCACTTCCGCCTGACCTCGCGCTTCGCTCCATTTCTGAAACGCCTGCATGTCGTTATCGAACTGCTTCGCCACCGGAATCAGCGTGTTCTCCAGCAGGTCGTAATACCCGTCCGCGCTCTGGTCATTCAGGGTTTTCAGCATCGGGCCGATCCCCTGCTGGTTATACGTCGCCAGGCTGGCCGCGACTTTGTCGAGGAGCTGCTGCCCCTGTTCGTCAGCCACGCCGCCGTCGATCACGCCTTTCAGCGTTTTCTGAGCCACGGCGATTTCCTGATTGATGTTTTTGACCGATTTGGCCGCATCATCGAGCATGCCGATTTCCATCATCCGGACGGCCTGGCCCGCCTCATTGCGCGCGCGCAGGATCAGCGTATAGCCGGTGTTCAGCTGCACCATCTGCTCACCCTGAAGGTGATTAATGCGCTGCAGTGAAGAAGAACTCTGTGTGAGGGCATAAATGCCGATGCCGCTGACAATCAGCAGCAGAAGGGTCATAACGGCCAGTAAAGAGAGCAAGCCGGTACGAATCGATAGCGTTTTAAGCATGATATTATTTCCGGTAGCGAGATATTTCTGGGCATAAAAATAGAGTATCGGCCGCTACCGGAAAATGTTTAGACTTTCAGCATGTTATCTCTCTGTTACCGATGTGTTCACGCGGGTAACAGGCGAGCTTTGACGGTTCTCCCAGAGCACCGTCAGGCCGCGCTGAAGGGCAATAAAGATAAACAGCAGAATGCCGATGGCGATCTTCGTCCACCAGGAGCTGAGCGTGCCGTCGAAGTTGATATAGGTCTGGATCAGCCCCTGAATCGCCACGCCGAACAGCGTTCCCAGCACCGTCCCCACCCCGCCGCTGAGCAGCGTGCCGCCAATCACCACGGAGGCAATCGCGTCCAGCTCCACGCCCACGCCTGCCAGGGCGTAGCCCGCCTGGGTATATACCGAGAAGACGATACCCGCCAGCGTCGCCAGGCCGGTCGAGAGCATATAGATGCGGATGGTGGTACTGCGGGTCGAGATCCCCATCAGGTTGGCCGACGTGGCGTTGCCGCCAATGGCGTAAACCTGATTGCCAAACCGGGTTCGGTGGGCGAGGAAAATGCCAATGACCACCACGCCCAGCATCAGCAGCCCCATCGCGCTCAGACGCCCGCCGCCGGGAATTTTCCACGCCAGGCTGGAGAGCGTGTCGTATACCGGATGGTTAATCGGAATCGACTCCTCCGACACCAGGTAGCTCACGCCGCGCAGGAAGAACATGCCCGCGAGGGTAATGATAAACGCCGGAATTTTTAACGCGTCGATCAGCAGCCCCATAAAGGCGCCAAACGCGCAGCCCATCACCAGCACCAGCGGAAACGCCACCAGCGGGGAGATCCCCCAGAAGCCGATCGCCTTCGCGAGGAACACGCCCGTAAAGGCGATCACCGAGCCGACGGAGAGGTCGATCCCGCCGGAGAGGATCACAAACGTCATGCCGACGGCGATGATGCCTAAAAAGGCGTTATCGGTCAGGATATTGCAGATCACGCGCGTCGAGGCAAAGCCGGGGAACTGCGTCAGACAGTAGAGATAGCCCAGCACAAACACGCCCAGCATGATCGTTAGCGGTAAATTACGTTTTATCATGGCCACGGATCCTCTTAATGATGCTGACAAAGCGCGGCGACTGGACGACAAGCACGCAGAGCACGACAACCGCTTTCACCACCTGGTTGAGCTCCGGCTGAAAACCGGAGAGCAGGATCCCGGTGTTCATGCCCTGAATGATCAGGGCGCCTATCACCGAGAGCAGCAGGTTAAAGCGCCCGCCCATCAGCGACCCGCCGCCGATCACCACCGCGAGGATCGCGTCCAGCTCCAGCCAGAGTCCCGCGTTGTTGGCATCGGCCCCGCGAATATCCGCCGCAACGATGATCCCGGCGATGGCGGCGCAGACGCCGCTCAGCACGTAGGTCAGCATCACCATCAGCCGCGTGTTGACGCCAGCGTTGCGCGCGGCGCGGATGTTGATCCCAACGGCCTCAATGAACATCCCCAGCGCCGTTTTGCGGGTGAAGAGCCAAAAGACAGCGAGCGTGACCAGGGCAATCATCACCGGCGTCGGGAAGAACAGAAAGTTGCCGCTGCCGAGCCACGCCAGGCTCGGGGAGTTAAAGGTGACAATCTGTCCGGAGGTGATCAGCTGCGCCACGCCGCGCCCGGCCACCATTAGAATGAGGGTGGCGACAAAGGGCTGGATTTTCAGCACCGCGACCAGAATGCCGTTCCATAGTCCTGCCAGCACGCCGGTGCCTAAGGCCGCCAGTAAAACAACCGGCAGGCTGTGTCCGGCCACGGTCATGGAGGCTGCCGTGGCCCCGGCGATAGCCATCACCGCGCCAACGGAGAGGTCAATCCCGCCGGTGGCGATGACCAGCGTCATCCCGATGGCCAGCAGCGCCACGGGTGCGGCACGGTTTAAAATATCAATCGGGCTGCCAAACAGGCGGCCATCCTGGACGATAATCTGGAAAAAATGCGGCGCGACCAGGCTATCCACCAGCAATACCACCAGCAGCGCCGCGATTTGCGGCGTGCCGGTTGGCCAGCTGAAGCGGCGCTTTGACTCACCGGTTTGCGAAAGCGAACGGGGCATCACGATTCACTCCTTATGCCGCGATGGCATTCATGATCGCCGGAACGGACAGCTTATCCAGCGGGATCTCTGCCACCTGTTTGCGATCGCGCATGATGATGACGCGATCGGCATAGCCCACCAGCTCTTCCAGCTCGGACGAGATAACCAGTAGCGCCAGCCCGTCCGCACAGAGCGTCTCGATAAGCCGGATAATTTCGGCGTGCGCGCCGACGTCAATGCCGCGGGTCGGTTCGTCGAGGATCAGGAACTGGGGTTTAGTCAGCAGCCAGCGTGAAAGCAGGACTTTTTGCTGGTTACCGCCGGAAAGAAACTCAATAGGCTGTTCCGCGCTCGGGGTGCGGATACCGAGCTGGCGGATAAACCGCTCGGCGATGGCGTTTTGCTCTTTACGCGGGATCGGACGCAGCCAGCCGCGCTGGGCCTGCAGCGCCAGAATGATATTTTCCCGCACCGAGGCGGCTGCAATAATCCCGTCCGTTTTTCGGTCCTCCGGGCAGAAGCCGACGCCCAGGCAGGAGGCCTGATGCGGCGATCGCAGGGTTTGCGGTTTGCCCTTGATCAGCGCGCTGCCGCTGTCCGCCGGCTTGATCCCGAAGATCACCTCGGCGGTTTCGGTCCGGCCTGAGCCTAGCAGGCCCGCCAGCCCGACAATTTCGCCCGGCCGCACCTCAAGGTTAAACGGCGCGATCGTCCCTTTTTTGCCGTAATCGCTGAACGCGGCGACCGGCTTCTCGCTCAGCAGCGTGCGGCCCGCGCGCTGAAGGGCGTTGGTCTCCAGCTCGCGGCCCAGCATCATTTTCACCAGCTCGATCTGCGGCAGCTCGCGGGTTTCGCGGCAGCCGACAAAGCTGCCGTTGCGCAGCACCGTGATGCGATCGCTCACCTCGTAGACCTGATCGAGGAAGTGGGTAACGAAGATCAGGCTGACGCCCCGATCGCGCAGCTGGCGCATCAGGGTAAAGAGCATCTCGACTTCCTGGGTATCGAGGCTGGCGGTGGGTTCGTCGAGGATCAGGACTTTCGCAGAGAGATCGATCGCGCGGCAAATGGCGACGATCTGCTGCATCGCGACGGAAAAGCGGTTCAGCGGCTCGCGGACGTCGAGGGAGAAGCCGTAGGACTCCATCAGCGTTGTCGCCCGCGCCTCCATCTCTTTGCGGCGCAGCAGGCCAAAACGCCGTGGCTCACGGCCAATAAACAGGTTATCCGCTACCGACATATTCGGCAGCAGGTTCACCTCCTGGTAGACCGTCCCGATCCCCAGCTGTTGGGCATGGGCGGTATTTTTCGGCGAAATGGCGTTGCCTTCCAGCCAGATGGTGCCGCGGTCGGCGTGATAAACGCCGGTCAGGGATTTTATCAGCGTCGATTTTCCCGCACCGTTCTCGCCCAGCAGCGCCATAATTTCGCCGCGCCGCAGGCTGAAATCGACGTTATCCAGCGCCTTTACGCCGGGGAAGAATTTACTCAAGCCCTCTGTGCGGAGGATTTCCTGGTGTTGTTCAGTGGTCATGGTTCCCCCTCACCCTGACCCTCTCCCCGGAGGGGAGAGGGGATTGATCGTGCCAATTGTTAATATCCAGCTCCGCCCTGCCTTTCCCCCTCTCCACTCCGGGGAGAGGGCTGGGGTGAGGGGCGAGGGTCAGGGCTTAGTAGCCCATATTTTTCTTCTTCTCTAACTCTTCTTTCGCCGTATCCGGCAGGTAGAGCGTGGACTTGGTGACGGTCACCTTCTCAGGCATCGTGCCGTCTTTCTTGAATTTCTCCAGCGCATCGAAGGCCGGGCCCGCCATGTTTGGCGTCAGCTCCACGCTGGCGTTGGCTTCGCCGTCGATCATCGCTTTGTAGATATCAGGTACGCCGTCGATAGATCCGGTGAGGATATCTTTGCCCGGCTTCAGGCCCGCTTCTTTGATCGCCTGAATCGCACCGATTACCATGTCATCGTTGTGGGCGTAAACCATGCAGATGTTCTTGCCGTTGTTTTCCGCCTTAATGAAGCTCTCCATGACCTCTTTGCCTTTACTGCGGGTAAAGTCGCCGGACTGAGAGCGGATAATCTTGATGTTTGGCGCTTTCGCGATGGCCTCAGCGAAGCCTTTTTTACGGTCGATAGCCACGCTCGCACCCACGGTGCCCTGCAGCTCAACGACGTTACACGGCTTGCCGTCGACCTGTTTCACCAGCCAGTCGCCAATCAATTGCCCTTCAAGCACGTTGTTGGCGGTGACGGTAGTCATATAGAGAGATTTGTCTTTGACGTCGATGGAACGGTCAAGCAGGAAGACCGGGATCTCAGCGTCTTTCGCCTCCTTCAGGACGGGTTCCCAGCCGGTCGCCACGACGGGGGCAATAAAGATGGCATCCACGCCCTGGGCGATAAAGGAGCGCACGGCTTTGATCTGATTCTCTTGTTTTTGCTGACCATCGGCGATTTTCAGGGTGATGCCGCGTTTCTGAGCTTCGCTTTTCGCCACGTTGGTTTCTGCCGCTCGCCAGCCAGATTCAGAGCCGACCTGCGAAAAACCTACGGTTAAGGGAGCGGCCATCGCCATAGACGACATGGCTGCCGAAACTGCTGTGACCAGGAGTAAGCGCTTCCACATATGAACGTCCTCGTAGGGTGAGTTATTGTTGGTTAAAAGATGTTCTGCGGAATGACTATAGCCCATGAAATAGGTAACGAATTGCGTTACATCACACTTCAGAAAAGTGAATAAAACGTTAATCACAAGTTTGTAATCGCTTTCATTTCACCATTAAAAATGCGGCTACGTTTATGGATTTTCCTGTCATGGAATCGGTCTGAAAAGTGGAGAAAGCGGGGAGAGAAAGCGAAAACAGGCGGAGACATTCAGCGCGAGTTGGCTATAATACCTGCCACGAATTTACCATCCATTTTAAAGGACACCGACATGAGCTTACTCAACGTCCCAGCGGGTAAAGAACTGCCAGAAGACATCTACGTTGTTATCGAAATCCCGGCTAACGCAGATCCGATCAAATACGAAGTGGACAAAGAGAGCGGCGCCCTGTTCGTAGACCGTTTCATGTCTACCGCGATGTTCTATCCGTGCAACTACGGCTACATCAACCACACCCTGTCTCTGGACGGTGACCCGGTTGACGTGCTGGTCCCAACGCCATACCCGCTGGAGCCAGGCTCCGTCATTCGCTGCCGTCCAGTTGGCGTGCTGAAAATGACCGACGAATCCGGTGAAGATGCCAAGCTGGTTGCGGTACCGCACACCAAGCTGAGCAAAGAGTACGATCACATCAAAGATGTGAACGACCTGCCAGAGCTGCTGAAAGCGCAGATCACTCACTTCTTCGAGCACTACAAAGACCTCGAAAAAGGCAAGTGGGTTAAAGTTGACGGCTGGGACAACGCGGAAGCGGCGAAAGCAGAAATCATCGCCTCTTTCGAACGCGCTGCTAAGAAATAATTCTTACTGCTGATAATGAAGGCCCCGCGAGTCGGGGCTTTTTTATATCTGCCATATAGCTAAGCCCTGGCTTAACTTTTGCCAGACCCAAATCCATCATTCGGATCTGGTTTACCAGAATGACGCCCTGAATATTCCCTTCTTCACAAGACAGCGGCACACTGAAACCCGCATAGCGGGCAAAATTGCCCCCCTGTGTAACAGGCGCAACCAGCGTCATTCCAGGCTGGTTGAATGCGCTAACGGATAGCACTAACGCGGGCCTGCCTGCGCCCTTTTGTTCATGACCATTTGCAGGATCGAAGCCGACGAGAACGATATCACCTCGTTCAAAACAAGGTCGCTTCACCATACTTCATCACCTACGGGACCTGACGTGCCCCATACGTCCTGTTTGTTAACTTCCGGGGCTGACATATCACACTGCGCCAACAACTCTTCAAGCGAGTACTGCTTACTCACCGGAGTGAGCACTAACTGATTATTTGTCACCTGAGTCTCCATACTCTGACCTGGTATTAGGAATAACGCTCGAAGGAAAAAAGAAAGCAGGAGGAAATTTCACTGCGGACTGCGAGCCGCCGCACAAAAAAACAACGCCACCTTCCGGTGGCGTTGTCGTTTTTCAGTACTGGTCTCTGTCTAACCAGTTACCGCTTACAATCCGCGTTAACCCGTCGACCGGACGCTGGTAGACATACATCCACGCGCTACCGTACGGCGTCTGGATCAACTGGCGTGCGTATTCACCGCCCCTGGTGCGCAAGGCATCAAGTTCGGCAAGCGTTGCGTTATCAATACGATACACTTCACCCTGTACTGTTCCTTCACCCGGAACCGCGCCTGGATAGTGGCCCAGGCTGTACAACTGGTAGTTCTCGATATTGTAATTCCCCAGCAGCAGGGCATTGGTCATCCAGTGACTGTTGCCTTGCTTGGTTCGTAAACTGCCGTAGACAAATATTCGCATTGCTAAAACTCAAACTGATAGAGCAGATCAAGTGCCTGGTCTACGCCGGACACTGCTTCCAGATATAGCTTAGGCATCAGGCGATAGCGTAACGTGAGTGTTGCCAGTGAGTCAAAGATCCCCACACCATATTTTACCTGCAGACCCGGCAGCACATAGCCGCTGACCACCACCTGCGAGGAGTCACCCACGCCCTGGGTGTCCAGCGCCAGATTGCTTACGCCGAACGTCTCGCCGATTTTACCCACAACCTGCCCACTTTGTGCAACCCCCAGCCCCACTAACATCGAGGTCATCGCCGCACTGTCGCTCTGACCGCTGTCGAGACCTTGTCCACGCAGAAGGTAAGAAAGAGCCTCTTGCTGGGACATCGCCGGGTCAGAGAAGATCTCCGCCTTCGGTTCGTCGGCGGAACCGGTGACGCGTACCCCGGCAATGACGTCGTTTTCCGTCGCTTCCGGGTTACGAATCGCTTCGATGTTCAACAGGGGCTGATCCGGTGGACCAGAGAACAGCAGCTCGCCTTTACGGACAATCAGATCCTGACCATAGGCGTGGAAGCGCCCTTCAGGAATATTGATCTGCCCGTTGAGGCCAAGCCCTTGTTTATCCTGCGCCACCTTCAGGTCGCCCGTGAGCCTCGCCTTCAGCCCAAACGCATCCAAGCGCACGTTATTCCCCACGTGCACGATAAGGTTACTATTAATCGGTATGCCAGCGCTCTTCTGTTCGACAGGTTTCAGATTTTCATTGAGCATAACTTCATCACTTGAGACGCCGACCGCGCTTTCCGGCACGTCGTGAACCACGATGCGCGCCCACGGCACGTCGACGCGACCGTCAAGCGTGAAGAGGCTTGGCGTGGCCTCAAAGACCACATCAGGCGAGACGTCCAGGCGCACCATTGGCGGCACGGTGATACGCACCTTGCTGCCCTTCGCGGCAATACGGGCCCGCCAGTTGTCGAGCTGGCTCCAGTCTGCGTCGCCGCTCAGGTTGATTTGACCTTGTTGCGTCAGTACCGATCCGCTCAGCGTCGAGCTCATGCCGTTGAAGTTCATCGCAATCTGGCTGGGCTGCATGTCAAACGGCATAAAGTTGCCGTCGATGTCCACGCCGCTGAGGCGCATCTGACCGAACAGCTGCGGGCTTTGCGCGTTGCCGCCCAGGCGCAGGTTGGCGTTCAGCATGCCCTCGGCCTTTTCCCCGCGGGCGAAAATCGGGTTCACCATCGCCAGGTTGAAGTTGCGGATATTGACGTTGCCGCCCAGATTACGCCGTCCCTGCGGGTCGGTAATCTGGACCTGCCCGTCAAGCTGACCGTTGTTAGTAAGACGGATCAGCCACCCCAGCTCCGCACGGTTGTTATGCAGGTCCGCGCTCAGGTTGAGGGTATCGAACGCCACCGGCAGCGGCGCGTCGTTGATCTCCTGCGTCACCTTCACGTTACGCCCGGACAGCGTAACGCTGCCCTGCGGCAGCCCCTCTTTAGTGGTGTCCCAGGCCACGTCGGCTTTCCCGCTGAAGACGCCGCTGGCCTGGGTGGTGTCCGGCATAAACGGCTTCAGCATCGCCAGATCGAAGCGGTTAAGGTTGATTTGCGCGCGCCCTTCCGCGCCCGCATCGATGGTCTGCGGTACGCACAGTTCCGCATTCGGGTTGGTCCAGCAGTGCGGCCCAATGCCGATCTTCTGCTCGGCGTTGCGGTAGTCCAGCGCGATGGAGCGCGACAGCGCCAGCGGCCCGACCGGGGTATTGAAGCGCGTGTTGTCCAGCGTCCCTTTCCAGCGTTCTTCTTTGCGGTCGAAGCTGCCGGTCAGGTGAAGCTGGCCGGAGACCGGCTCGCCCTGCACCCGCAGCTGGAGGTCGTGCTGCTTCTCGTTCCCTTTTGCATCCAGGGTGACCAGGCTGATGTTCACGTCAGGCTGCGAAATGCGCTCCACGCGCAGGTTCAGGTTACCGCCGATCTGGTCAGTGGATTTCACATCCCCTTCCACCCGGACGCGAGCAACGCTCAGTTCTTGCCAGCGCAGGTTATTGGCGGTGATATCCGCCAGCAGCTGCGGCGCGTCTACCGTGCCGCGCACCTTCACGAGCCCCTTCGCCGTCCCGCCCAGGCCCGGCAGGGCGTTGTCCAGATTCGGCGCGTCGATGGCGGCATCCAGCTCCAGATCTTTCACCCCCAGCTCGCCTTTGATATCCGCCGTGTTGCGCCCCAGCGCGACGTGCAGGCCCGGGATCACCCACTGCAGGTAGCTGTTGCCTTTCACCGAGCCTTCAACGTTAACCTTGTTCTGCTTCACGTTCCCGGTGAGCTTGATTTCCGGCACGTCCATCTGCCACGTTCCGCCGTACAGGCTGCCGCGCGTTTTGATCAGGCCATCCAGCTTCGACGGCCAGTCCGGCACCTCTTTGGCGGTGTTAATGCCCGTCAGCTTCAGCTCGCCGCGCCAGCTGATTGCCTGCTGCCAGTCGAGCAGCGCGGTCAGCTCGGTTTTGCCTTCCAGCGCCGCGACGGTCAGCTTGTCGAGGTTGATCTGCCGTTCGTTGCCCTTCGCATCCAGCGTGATGTCCGCGGGCGGCACGCCCTGCCCCTTCACCGTGGTGCGGAACGAGAGCGTGTAGTCGGTCATCTTGCCGCTCAGCTTCAGCTTCATATCGTCGGCCTGGAACTGCTTTTCGCCGGTGAACGGCCAGGAAAGCTGCTTGCTGACGACCTCAAGGTTAAGCGGCAGGCCGGCTTCCGCCAGCTGCGTTTGCGCGCGCAGAACCATGTCCACCGGGCCGGAGAGATTCACCCCGACGTCCAGCTTATCGCGCAGCGCCCCGCCGACTTTAACCTTTACCTTTTCGCCCTTCAGCGGGTCGATGTTGAGCGCGCTGTTCAGCGTAATATCCACCGGCCAGCTGTCGCGCAGCAGGGCATTCCCTGACGCGTTCACCGAGCCCTGGTTGGTGTCGATATCCAGCGCGTCGAGCTTCATGCTGCCGTCAATGCTGCTGACCTTAAGCAGCATGGTGTAAACGGTCAGATCGGTATCGCCGGTCAGGCGCAGCTGCTCGCCTTTGAACTCCTCAATATTGAGGTTCAGCGGCAGATGCACGTCGGTCATTTCCGGCAGGACAGGCTTCGAGAAGAGATCCTTCAGCGTTTCGCCCAGCGGCTTTTCTTCCGGCTGCGGGTTCTGGATCTTCGGCTCGACGATCTCTTCCTGCGCCACGTCGGCCACTTTCGGCAGCGCGATCAGCAGGCCCTGCAGCGAGGTTGGCGTGAGGGTGAGGTTTTTCTCCTGCCAGCGCAGGCCGGAGGTGAAATCCATCACGGACACGGTGGTGTCGTCGATTTTGATATTAACGTTATCGAGCGCCACCCGATAAAGCGCGATCGGGTACGGCGTGGAGAGATTGAGCGGGCCGCTGTCCTCTTCCTCGACCGGCGCGGACTTCGGCATTTTCTTCGAATCGATCGCCACGTTAACGTCTTTAAGCGACAGATCGTTGACGCAGAGCCTGCTGTCCCGCAGGCAGCCCAGCTTCACCGCCAGGTGAAACTCCCCGGCGTTTACCGCCACGCCCGGCTGCGTATAGCGGATGTTCTTCAGACGCAGGTCGCGCCAGCCGCCCGTCACCTGACCAATTTCCAGCCCCGGCACCCAGCGGTTCGCGGCGTTAAACAGCAGATGCAGCCCGGTCGTCGTTCCCACCAGAAACGCCACCGTACCGAGCAGCAGCACGATAAAAATCAGCACCCCGAGGCTTATCTTCTTCCATAAACTCATAATTCTGGCCCCAGACCGATGTAAAACTGTAAACCGTGTTCTTCTTTATCGCCGACCGGCACGGCGAAATCGAGCTTGATCGGCCCGACGGGCGACTGCCAGCGTACGCCTACGCCCGCGCCGGTTTTAAAGTCGCTGCGGCGGATATCGCTCACCGCTTCGCCGCCGTCGACGAACATGGCGCCCCACCATTTTCCGCTGACGTTGTACTGGTACTCCAGCGAGCCGGTCGCCAGCTTGGAGGCCCCGATCAGCTTGCCGTCATCGTCTTTAGGCGCGATAGATTTGTATTTGTAGCCGCGAATGCTGCGGTCGCCCCCGGCGAAGAAGCGCAGGTCCGGCGGCACTTTGTCGAAGTCGCCGGTCTCAATCCAGCCGAGATTGCCGCGCATCACAAAGCGGTGTTTGTCATACAGCGTGCGGATCCAGACGTTTTGCGCCTGAATGACCGAGAAGTCTACGTCAGAACCCCACATGGTGTTGGAGTAATCGATGGAGTAACGCTGGGAATCCCCCCAGGTCGGCATCAGGCCGCCGCGCGAGCGGGTGCGGCTGATCATCACCCCAGGATAGAGCAGCATGGTGGTATTGGTGACGTTGGCCTGGGTAAAGTGGTCCAGGCTCCAGCGCAGGTTAATGGCGCGCTGCCAGCCGCTGGAGAGATCCCAGAAACGCGACAAGGCGAGCGTGGTGGAGTCGGACTCGGTATCGTTCAGGTCGGTGCGCTTAAAGCCCCCCTGGACCAGGTAATACTGCTCAAGCGGATTTTTCAGCAGCGGCATTTTGTAGCTGAAATCAAGCTGCTGTTCCGGAGCGGAAATACTGGCGCTGGTGGTCAGGCTGTGGCCGTAGGAGTTCATCCACGGCTTTTTCCAGGTAGCCTTCACGCGCGGGCCGACGTCCGTCGAATAGCCAACCCCGGTCTCAATGGTGTTCTCGGTGCGCGGCGAAACAACGCCATGCAGCGGCAACACCTTGGTTTTGCGAGACTTCTCAAATTCCGGTGCGACAACCACGGAGTTAAACCAGCCGGTCGCGGAAAGACGACGGTTCAGTTCCGCCAGGTCTCTCGACTGGTAGTAATCGCCTTTTTTGAACGGCACGAAGTTTTGCAGGTACTCTTCACGAATTTGCGAACCTTCAAAGGTCACATCCCCAAAGCGGTAGCGCTCCCCGCTGTCGTAGTCGATATCCCAGAAGGCCTGATGCCGATCCAGCGCAATGCCCAGCTGGCTTTTATCGAACTGGCTGTCAAAGTAGCCCTTGCGCAGGGAAACGCTCGTCAGCTCTTTTTTGAAATGGTCGTAGTCGCCGTGGTTAAGCACGGTACCGATTTTCGGCCGCGTGCTGAGCAGGTCCAGGTAATCCCGGTCGGTACGCGCCCCGCCGCGCAGGATGACGTTCGTGCCGCCAATCCGTACCGGCTCACCCGGCGAAACGCGGGCAATAAGCACCTGACGCCCCTTCTTTGGCGGCGGGCGGAGATCGAAATCAATGGTGGGTTCGTAATAACCCAGCGCTTTTAGCCCTTCCCGGATCGCATCGTCGACGCGCGCGCGAAAACGCCGGTCCGGCGTCACCTCATCACTCTGGATGGTCGATAGCTGCGCACGCACGTTTTTTTCCAGCGCCCCGGATAACCCCTCAACCTGCAAACGGACATTCGCCGCGCTGGCAATCCCGCTTGTCAGCAATACACTGACTAGACATAACTGGCGGATTTTTGTCACGTTTTCTCCTGAATATCCCTGTTTCCACCCTGGAAGCAAATGAACTGCCGCTCCGCGGCAAAATACGGCCCGTTGGCCAAAAACCCGAATCGCGGGTTGAAAATGGGTGTAACACCCAAATATTTTTTATGATTAAATCTAGACTCATTCAGCGCATTTATTGTGTTCAATTAAACGCGTCGTGACAACCTTAACTGAAACATCGCACCCCGGGAGGCCCCATCGTGAGTTTATTCGACAAAAAGCATCTGGTTTCACAAGCAGATGCATTACCGGGACGCAACACCCCTATGCCTGTGGCGACCTTACACGCCGTTAATGGCCACTCTATGACCAACGTGCCGGATGGCATGGAAATCGCCCTCTTCGCCATGGGCTGCTTCTGGGGCGTTGAGCGCCTCTTCTGGCAGCTGCCCGGCGTTTACAGCACGGCCGCGGGATACACGGGCGGCTACACGCCGAACCCAACCTACCGCGAAGTCTGCTCTGGCGAAACCGGGCATGCGGAAGCGGTACGCGTGGTGTATGACCCAACCGTAATCCGCTACGAGCAGCTTCTGCAGGTCTTCTGGGAAAACCACGACCCGGCGCAGGGCATGCGTCAGGGCAACGACCACGGCACGCAGTACCGCTCGGCCATTTATCCGCTCACGCCCGAGCAGGATGCCGCCGCGCGCGCCAGCCTTGAGCGCTTCCAGCAGGCCATGCGTGAAGCGGGCGATACGCGCGAGGTGACCACGGAAATCACCACCGCAAAACCGTTCTACTACGCCGAGGACGATCACCAGCAGTACCTGCACAAAAACCCGTACGGCTACTGCGGTATCGGGGGCATCGGCGTCTGCCTGCCGCCACAGCTGGCCTGATCACCGTTCCAGCGCCACGCGAGCCGCGTGGCGCGTCGCATTACAGACCGAACCGTAATCCATCACTTTTCCCTGCAATAGCAGGTTAAAGACCGGCGCCTGCGGTCGGTTGAGCCGCGTTTGCAGCAGGTGAACGGCTTCAATCCCCAGCTCCCGACAGGGCACCGTCACGCCCGTGACCGGTTTTTCCAGACGGTGCGCCAGGTTCCATGCAAAATCGGTCGTTATCAGTGAAATATCTTCCGGAATGCGCAGCCCGTGTCGGGTCAACGCCCTGACCACGCCTTCCACCATGCTGGTGCTGTTCGGGAAAATCACCTCCGGCCACTGCGATTTATCATGGCTCTTCAGCCACGCGTCCAGGGCCCGCTCGGCCTCTTCGGCGGTAAACCACTCCGTCACGAGCAAATCACGCTGGGGATCAAAGCCCACGTGAAAATGGCGGTACGCCTCTTTAATGCCGTCCAGACGCGCGTAAAGCGTTTCTCGCCGCAGGCAGGTGAGCGTGAGCACACGCCGATGCCCTTGCTCAAAAAGATAGTGCATGGCGGTAAACCCAATCGCCCGGTGATCGGGCGACACGGCATCCTGCTCGCGATCCCGGTCAATGGAATTAATTAACACGCAGGGTTTATTTAGCGTACTCGCCAGTTTAAATATGGTGGAATCATCAGTCCCAATAATAATTATCGCGTTAATATTCTTCTGACCGGCCTTTTCCATAAATAATTTCACATCGGCGTGCTGTTCTTCTAATCCACAGCAGCTCACCCATACATTGTGCCGCGCGCAGGCTTCAGCGATCCCTTTAGTCACTTCCAGATAAAAAATATCCCCGCGTCCCTGAAAGGTTCTTTCTGGTGCAAAAACAGCGATACCGTTAATTAACAGCCTGCCGCTGGCCACGGACTCCAGCACGCCTAATTCCCTGGCAGTACGAACGATCGCCTCCCGGGCTTTATCGCTGGTATACGATTTGCCGCTTAATACCCGAGACACCGTACTGACGGAATAGCCCGTCAGGGCCGCTATCTCCTCCATTTTTAACCTGCCCGGCATAGTGTGACCTCGCTCTCATTCAGTTTTTGCAAATATTTGCAGAAACAGTCTTTTGATTTTAAAACCAAATTTCAAAAGGCCTGGAGATTACTTAATCACCTTGCGAGTATTCTCACAAAAACACATTGTCGCTGCTGTCCGCTTTTCCTATTTTCCGGTCATCACTTCTTTTCAACAGAAATTAAGGTGTGACATGGAGAAGGTACGTTTTGGCATTATTGGAATAGGTAATATCGGCACGGTCCACGCGCGCTATTTACTGGCGGGTACGGTCAGCGATGCCTGCCTGACGGCGGTTTGCGATAATGCACCGGAAAAGCATCCGGCCATTCGCCAGCTGGTCGGCAATCTCCCCCTGTTCAGCGACGCGCAGGAGATGCTCCAGAGCGGACTGATCGACGCGGTGATTGTCGCGACGCCGCACTATGAGCATCCGCGCCTGTCGATGCTGGCGATGCGCAGCGGCATCCACACCCTGTGCGAAAAACCGGCAGGGGTGTACACGGCTCAGGTGCAGGAGATGAACGCCTGCGCCCGGGAGTGCGGCGTGGTGTTTGGCATCATGTACAACCAGCGCCCTAACCCGCTCTACCAGAAGGTCAAAGACCTTATCGACAGCGGCGAACTGGGCGAGATCCGCCGCTCCAACTGGATCATCACCAACTGGTATCGCTCGCAGAGCTACTACAACTCCGGCGGCTGGCGCGCCACCTGGAAAGGGGAAGGCGGCGGCGTACTGCTCAACCAGGATCCGCATCAGCTCGATCTCTGGCAGTGGCTGGTCGGGATGCCTGTTCGTCTGCGCGCGTTTTGCCAGTTCGGCAAGCATCGCGATATCGAAGTGGAAGACGAGGTCACCGCCTATGCGGAGTATGCCAGTGGCGCGACGGGCGTGTTTATCACTACCGTCGCGGAAACACCGGGGACCAACCGCCTGGAAATCGTTGGCGACCTCGGCAAGGTGGTCGTCGAAGAGGGGAAACTGCGCTACTGGCGGCTGCGTGAATCCGAAACCGCCTTCAACGCCCGCTGGCAAAACGGTTTTGGTGAACCCGAATGCTGGGAGGTCTCCATCCCCGTTGCCCCGGAATGCAGCGAACACCACGTTATTACCGCCAATTTCTCTGCCGCCATTCTGCGCGGCGAGCCGCTGATTGCGCCGGGTCTGGAAGGGATCCGCGGGTTGACGCTTTCCAACGCCATGCACCTCTCCACCTGGACAGACGACTGGGTCGACCTGCCGCTCAACGAGAAACAGTATCTGCGCCTGCTTCAGCAGCGTATCAGTACCTCAGTGGCTAAAGAGGCCGCCAGCATCACGCTGGACGCCTCTGGCACCTGGTAACAGCGGAGAAACACGATGTTAAATGTCGCTATCGTGGGAACAGGAAATATCTCGCATAACCACATCCAGGGCTATCTGCAGTTTGGTCAGCGTTGCCGGATCGTCGCGCTGGTCGATATCTACCCGGAAAAAGCCTACGAGAAAAAAGCACGCTACGGCCTGACGGATGCCCGCGTGTACGCAAGCCACCAGCAGATGCTGGCATCGGAGCCCGATGCGGACATCGTCGACGTCTGCACGCCGCCCTACGTTCATGCGGAGATTAGCATTGATGCCCTGCGCGCGGGGTGCCATGTGCTGTGCGAAAAACCGATGGCCGCCTCGCTGGAGGAGTGCGACGCGATGATCGCCGCACAGCAGGCCAGCGGTAAAACGCTCTCCATTATTGCCCAGAACCGCTTTACCGATGCTTTCTGGCGCTTAAAAGCGGCGCTGGATTCCGGCCTCGCGGGGAAAATATGCCATGCGCAGGTGGATTCGTTCTGGTGGCGCGGACGCTGCTATTACGACCTGTGGTGGCGTGGCACCTGGGAAAAAGAGGGCGGTGGCTGCACGCTTAACCACGCGGTTCACCACATCGACGCCATCCAGTGGATGCTCGGCTACCCGTCGGAGGTCGTGGCAATGATGACCAACGTGGCGCACGACAATGCCGAGGTGGAAGACCTCAGCGCCGCGATCTTCAAATACCCGAACGGGGCGCTCACGCAGCTTACCGCCTCGGTGGTGCACCACGGGGAAGATCAGAAAATCATCATTCAGGGCGAGAAAGCGCGTATCTCCGCGCCGTGGCAGGCCTTTGCCAGCGTGAGTGCCGATAACGGCTTTCCACAGGAAAGCCACGATCTGGCGCGAGAAGCGCAACTCAACGCTATTTTTCACGACACCCGGAAACTCGAATGGACGCTACACAACGGGCAGATTAACGACCTGCTTTATGCCATCGAGCACGGCACGGCACCGTTAGTGGATGGCCTGCAGGGTAAGCGTTCCCTCGAACTGATTACCGCAATTTATAAATCAGCCATTACCCGCACCGTCGTCCCGCTGCCGATTCAGCGCGATGACCCGTTTTACCGTACCGGCGGGACGAACGCCCTCGCCCCCCGTTTTTATGAGAAGTCCGCAAGCGTGGCCAACTTCAGCGAAGTCGGTGCCATCCCCCTGGGAAAAGATCTGGATCGAGGAATGTCATCATGAACAAGAAGGACGGAATGAACTATGCCCCGGTAGGCAAACCGCAGCCGGTTGTCCGGGAAGGTGAATTTGTTTTTGCCGCTGCCGCACTCGACCACGGGCATATTTACGGCATGAGCAACGGCCTGATTGAAGCCGGCGCCACGCTGAAATGGGTGTACGACCCTGACCCGGCGAAAGTGGATAAATTCATCCAGCAATACCCGCAGGCCAACGTGGCGTCGTCGCTGGACGTGATACTCAACGACGACGAGGTGCGCCTGGTGGCGGGTGCAGCCATCCCGTCCGAGCGCTGTGCGCTGGGGCTGAAAGCGATGGCCGCAGGGAAGGACTATTTCACGGATAAAGCGCCGCTCACCACCCTTGAACAGCTGGCCGATGCCAAAGCGATGGTGGAGCAAACCGGAAAGAAATACGCGGTGTATTACAGCGAGCGTCTGCACGTAGAGAGCGCGGTCTTTGCCGGACAGCTGGTGCAGCAGGGCGCGATTGGCCGCGTCGTGCAAACTCTGGGAACCGGACCGCACCGGGAAGGAACCGGTCGTCCGGCGTGGTTCTATGATCGTCGCGACTTCGGCGGCATTCTCTGCGATATCGGCAGCCACCAGATTGAGCAGTTTCTTTTTTACACCGGCAACAGCGACGCCTCGGTGGTGGCAAGCCGGGTTCGCAACGTTAAACACCCGCAGTATCCCGCCTTCGAAGACTTCGGCGACGCGATGCTGAAAGGCGAAAACGGTGCCAGCGGCTATTTCCGCTGCGACTGGTTTACGCCGGACGGACTTTCAACGTGGGGCGACGGTCGCCTGACGCTGCTCGGCACCGAAGGCTATATCGAAATCCGCAAATATGTCGATTTAACCCGCGGCGAGCAGGATGTGGTTTACCTGGTGAACAAAGAGGGCGAATTCCGGTATCCCGTCGCCGGACAGGTCGGGTTCCCGTTCTTTGGTGAACTGATCCTCGACTGCCTGCACAGAACCGAAAACGCCATGACGCAGGCGCACGCCTTCAAGGCGGCGGAACTTTGCGTGAAGGCTCAGATGCTGGCCAACGCGACGGCATAACGGGAGGCAACGATGAGGATCCTGAATACAGCGGTTATCGGTGCCGGTGCGATTCACAGCTGCCATGTGAATGCATTACGCCAGATCCCCAACGTCGCACTGCGCGCGCTGGTAGACATCGACAGCGTTAAAGGACTGACGCTGGCGATGGCCTATCAGTGCCGTTTTTATCAGGATTACCGGGAAATGCTGCTGGATGATGCCATCGACGTGGTCCATATCTGTACGCCGCATTTCGAGCATAAACGTATGATCCTGGCGGCGCTCGCCGCCGGGAAGCATGTGTTCTGCGAAAAGCCGGTGGGGATGAACAGCAGTGAATTCGGCGATATCGTCCAGGCCGTCGAGCAGGCGCCGGGTCTGCTCGGCGTTTGCTATCAGAACCGGCTCAACCCCACCAGCCTGCGCATCCGCCAGGAGTTAAGCGAGGGCGGGCTGGGGAAGATGCTCGGCATGAAGGCGGTGCTGACGTGGTCACGGTCGGGCGCCTATTACGCCGAAAGTCCGTGGCGTGGCCGGCTGGCAACGGAAGGCGGCAGTCTGCTGATCAACCAGGCGATCCATACCCTCGACCTGATGCAGTGGTTCGCCGGCGGGGTCACGCGCCTGAAAGGCGTAGTGGATAGCGGCGAGCTGGCGGACATCACCGAAGGGGAGGACAGCGCAATGGCGACGCTGCACTTTGCTAACGGCGCGCGCGGCCTGTTTTATGCCAGCAACTGCAATACCGCGGATTCCCCCCTCTGGCTTGAGATCCATTGCGAACGGGGTTCGCTGCTGCTCAATGACAACGAGCTCTGGCGCATTACCCCGGGCGAGCGCCGCAAGCTGGCAACCGATGATTCCCCTGACGGCTCGGTCAAAAGCTACTGGGGGCTGGGACACCAGCAGGCGATCCGCCGTTTTTATCATGCCATTCATCACCCGGAAACGGACTACATCGATATCCATGCTGCCGGGAAATCACTCACCCTTGTGGAGGCCATTTATCGCTCATCTCAATTAAGACAATGGATAGATATCAATAATTAGAAACGTAAGTGTCGTCCAGCAGTAAATAAAAAAACGACCTGAAACACAGGTTAATCACTACCCTACACTGGATATTATTATGGTCAAACCAACTGAACGTAGAGTTGGTTACGGCGTAGCGCTTGGCTACGGGGTAACCGATCTGTTTGGCGGGGGCGCTTTTGCCATTATCGGCACCTGGCTGCTCTTTTTTTACACCACCTATTGCGGACTCTCAGTGATTGAAGCGGGTTCAATATTCGCCATTGCCCGCGTTATTGACGCACTCTTAAGCCCGATTATGGGATACGTCACCGATAATTTCGGTGATACCTGGCTCGGACGTAAATTTGGCCGCCGCCGCTTCTTTTTATTACTCAGCTCACCGCTTATGTTTCTGTATGCCCTGCTGTGGCTGACGGACATGGGCTACTGGTATTACCTGGGCACCTATCTCTCGATTGAACTGCTGTCGGCGATGGTGCTGGTCCCGTGGGAGACGCTGGCGGCGGAAATGACAAACCGCTATGAAGAGCGTAGCCGCCTCTCCGGCGTGCGCATGATTTGCTCTCAGCTCGGGGGCTTTCTTGCGGTTTCCGTTCCCGGCGTCATTATGCAGTTCACGGGTAAAGATAATCCGTTTACCTATACCCTTACCGGGCTAATCTTTTCCTGCGTATTTTGCCTTGCGGTGTTTATTACCTGGTACACCACCTGGGAAGCCAAAGATGTACCGCAGGAGTCCGACTTTAAAGTGGATAACCAGCGCAGCAGCGGGATACTCAATCACCTGAAATATCTGGTTCTGGATCTCTTTTCTTCATTCCGCATTCGCGCGTTCCGGCTGCATATCATTATTTATATCTTTTCGTTTACGGCAATGGACGTATTCGGTTCGGTCTTTACCTATTATGTCGTCTATTGCCTGAGCCAGGATGCGGCAGCGGTATCCGGCTGGCTGAGCATTGCGGCCTTCGCCTCGGTGCCGGGCACGTATGGGTTTATGCTGTTGCTGAACCGGCTGAATGTTACCCCTTCCGCCGCGCTGCGCCTCTCCTACGGCTGTATCTTCTGCGTGCTGGCATTCCTGTTTACGGTCTACCTCACCGAAACGCAGGTGCCGACGCTGCTGTTCTCGGCGGTCTTTATCCTGCTGGGTGCCGCACGCTCCGGCCTTTACTACATTCCGTGGAATATCTACAGCTTCATTCCGGATATCGACGAGATGGTGACGCAGCAGCGCCGCGAAGGGATTTTTGCCGGCGTCATGGTCCTGACCCGCAAAAGTACCGTGGCGATGGCCATCATGATTATCGGTCTGGTGCTGCAGGAGTCCGGCTTCGTGAAGGGCAGCGGCGCGCAGCCGGAAAGCGCGCTGGGGGCCATTATCGGCCTGATGATCTTCGCCACCGCGGCGCTTCTGGCGGTGAGTTTCTTCACGACCTATAAGTTTAAGCTCACCCGCGAGACGCATAAGCTGCTTCTTAAGGAGATTGCGCGGCGGAAACTGGGCGGTGATTACCGCGACTGCGACGACAGGACTCGGGCGGTCATCAAGCAGTTAACCGGATACGAGTATGACCAGGTTTGGGGAGGCGATGCCACACGACAGACGGTGGGAAGTGCCCGTTTGTCTCCCGTGAAATAGCCGCGCAGACCGGGCAGCCTGCCCCGCTGTCCGGTCTGTTTTTATGCCAAAATGTGACCTCTGGCAGATTTACATCTCTTTACGCTATACTACCCGCTGAAATAATCGGCTCAACGCTACGAGCTGGTGTTCTACGTGTTTTCACACAAATGGTATCAACTCCCCTTCTGAGGATCTGGCGAGAAGCCGGATAAACTATGTTAAACAGTATTTTAGTAATACTTTGTCTGATTGCCGTCAGCGCATTTTTCTCGATATCTGAGATCTCGCTGGCCGCGTCCCGTAAAATCAAACTGAAGCTGCTTGCCGACGAGGGCAACATCAATGCCACCCGCATCCTGAAAATGCAGGAAAACCCGGGCATGTTCTTCACCGTGGTGCAGATTGGCCTCAATGCGGTCGCCATTCTTGGCGGTATCGTGGGTGATGCGGCGTTTTCTCCGGCGTTTTATAGCCTGTTTGTGCAGTACATGTCCGTTGAACTGGCCGAACAGCTGAGCTTTATCCTCTCCTTCTCACTGGTGACTGGCCTGTTCATTCTCTTTGCAGACCTGACCCCGAAACGCATCGGTATGATTGCGCCAGAAGCTGTGGCTTTGCGTATCATCAACCCGATGCGCTTCTGCCTGTACGTATTCCGTCCGCTGGTGTGGTTCTTCAACGGTCTGGCAAACGTCATTTTCCGCATCTTTAAATTGCCCATGGTGCGTAAAGACGATATCACCTCTGATGACATCTATGCGGTGGTAGAAGCCGGCGCGCTGGCCGGGGTGCTGCGCAAGCAGGAACACGAGCTGATTGAGAACGTATTCGAACTGGAATCCCGTACCGTGCCCTCTTCCATGACGGGCCGTGAAAGCATTATCTGGTTCGATTTACATGAAGATGAGCAGAGCCTGAAGAACAAAGTGGCGCAGCATCCGCACTCTAAGTTCCTGGTCTGTAATGAAGATATCGACCACATCATCGGTTACGTCGACTCCAAAGACCTGCTGAACCGCGTGCTGGCAAACCAGAGCCTGGCGCTGAACAGCGGCGTGCAGATCCGCAATACCCTGATTGTGCCGGACACGCTGACGCTCTCCGAAGCGCTGGAAAGTTTCAAAACCGCCGGGGAAGACTTCGCGGTGATCATGAACGAATACGCGCTGGTGGTCGGTATTATCACCCTCAACGACGTGATGACCACGCTGATGGGCGACCTGGTGGGCCAGGGGCTGGAAGAACAGATTGTTCAGCGTGACGATAATTCATGGCTGATTGATGGCGGCACGCCGATTGAAGACGTGATGCGCGTGCTGGATATCGACGAGTTCCCGCAGTCCGGAAACTACGAGACCATCGGCGGCTTTATGATGTTTATGCTGCGTAAAATCCCGAAACGTACCGACTCGGTGAAGTTCTCCGGCTACAAGTTTGAGGTGGTGGATATTGATAACTACCGCATCGACCAGCTGCTGGTGACGCGCATCGATAACAAACCGACCGTGCTGGTACCGAAGCTGCCGGATGCGGAAGAAAAAGTGTCGGCGTAAGGTTCCTGCCCCCACAAACATCAACGGCTCCCATCGGGAGCCGTCTTTTTATCTACGACTACTGCATAGCACGTTGGTTAAGCCATCTCAGTTTGCAGACGCATAACCTGACGGTTGACTTCGGACATCACAGACAGGTGCTGTTTGTCCTTCACTTTTGGGACAAGGATTTTGCCCTTATCAAACTCAAAAGCGCCAACATCCTTGATGTACAACCGTCCACGGAACAGGATCTTCACGTACTTCGCCACCTGAAGCGGGTTGTAGCGTTGGAAAATTTTCATTCTTGTATCTCCTGCGAATCATACGCTCTTGCGGTGCCACAATCGGCCCGACTGTCCTGAGCGCAAATTTTAATGCCCAATGACTATAGACCAGAACTACGGTGTTACCCAGTGTGCATAAGTTTATTTACCGTTTGATTACAATTATTCAGAATAATCTTTGCAAAGCGTGACTGAGGGCAGTATAAGCCGTCGTTTTTTCATGGATATGTGCGTTAACCCGCAAACTGGCATCGGGATTGCGGGAAAACCACATTGATCGCACTTATGATTAAAAGCGCAAGACCAAGTGGTCGGATCACCTGCAAACAATAAGGAAACGCCATGACCCTACGTAATATCCTTGCAGCAGCCTGCCTGCTGCTGCCCCTGTGGGCTTCCGCTCACAACATTGAAAAAGGACAACGTGTACCGCCAGTCGGCATTGCGGACCGGGGAGAATTGATTCTCGACAATGATAAGTTTAGCTACAAACCCTGGAATAGCGCGCAGCTTGCGGGCAAAGTGAGAGTTGTACAACATATTGCCGGTCGTACATCTGCAAAAGAGAAAAATGCCGGCCTGGTGGAAGCGATCAAGGCCGCAAAACTCCCCCACGACCGCTACCAGACCACCACGATCGTCAATACCGATGACGCCATTCCGGGCTCCGGAATGTTCGTGCGCTCAAGCCTTGAGAGCAATAAAAAGCTCTATCCGTGGTCGCAGTTTATCGTCGACAGCAACGGCGTGACCCGTAAGGCCTGGCAGCTGGAAGAAGAGAGCTCCGCGATTATCGTGCTGGATAAGGACGGTCGCGTACAGTGGGCGAAAGACGGCGCGTTAACCCAGGAAGAGGTGCAGCAGGTTGTCGACCTGCTGCATAAGCTTCTGGCTCAGTAAATAGAGACGCGGAAGCCGGGGTTAAGGAAGGATTCGCGCGGGGTATAATCCAGCGGCTTGCCCTGCCAGTCATGAACATGCGCCCCGGCGGCCGCGGCAACGGCATGACCTGCCGCGGTATCCCAGACGTTGGTTGGCCCAAAGCGAGGGTAAAGCTGCGCATGGCCTTCCGCCACCAGGCAGAATTTCAGCGAGGAGCCAATCGAGGTGGTCTGGTGTTCGCCCAGCTGCTGCAGGTACTCCTGCAGCTCGCTGTCGCTGTGGGAGCGGCTAATCACCACCAGCGGTGGACGGGCATCGCGCACCTGAATCTGCTTGCGCACGCCGCACTCTTCCTTCCACGCCTTCCCTTCTGCGGCGCTGTACATCACCTTCATGACCGGCGCGTAAACCACGCCCAGCACCGCTTTGCCCTTCTCAATCAGGGCGATATTAACGGTGAATTCACCGTTGCGCTTGATGAACTCTTTGGTACCGTCCAGCGGATCGACCAGCCAGTAGCGCTGCCAGTGCTGGCGCTCGTCCCAGCTTTGCGGCGCTTCTTCTGACAGAACAGGGATATCCGGCGTGAAGTCCTGAAGCCCTTTCAGAATCACCTTATGCGCCGCAATATCCGCCGCCGTGACCGGAGAGTCGTCCGCTTTGCTGACAACCTCCATAGGCTTTATACCGTCATACACCTGCATGATGGCATCTCCCGCATCCCGTGCGAGCTGACAAATTTTATCTAGCATTTTCCACCTCTTTGTTAACGCAGTGAGGTTAACTCTTTGTTTTAGTTATATCGTAATGTGAACAATTCCGCTATCTGTGAAGCAATTCCGGTTTCAGGTTCCATTTTTCTGTCAGGATTCACATTTCTGTAAGCAACACGCTATAGATACATACTCTTTTGTGGTCTGCATCGAAAAAAGGACTCCTCTGATGATTAAGTTTAGTGCAACGCTTCTGGCGACGCTGATTGCAGCGAGCGTGCAGGCGGCGACGGTAGATCTGCGTATTCTGGAAACGACCGATCTGCACAGCAACATGATGGACTTCGATTACTACAAAGATACCCCAACGGAAAAATTCGGACTGGTACGTACGGCAAGTTTGATTAACTCGGCGCGTGGCGAAGTGAAAAACAGCGTGCTGGTCGACAATGGCGATCTCATTCAGGGCAGCCCGCTCGGGGATTACATGGCGACCCGGGGGCTGAAAAAAGGCGAGATCCATCCGGTGTATAAAGCGATGAACACCCTGGACTATACCGTCGGCAACCTCGGCAACCACGAATTCAACTACGGCCTAAAATACCTGCACGACGCCCTCGCCGGTGCGAAGTTTCCGTACGTTAACGCCAATATCATCGACGTTAAGACCAAAAAGCCGCTCTTTACCCCTTATATGATTAAAGAGACGGACGTCGTCGATAGGGACGGTAAAAAGCAGACGCTGAAAATCGGCTATATCGGTTTTGTCCCGCCGCAGATCATGACGTGGGATAAGGCCAACCTCGACGGTAAGGTGACCGTGAACGACATCACCGAAACCGCGCGCAAATACGTGCCGGAAATGCGTGAGAAAGGCGCCGATCTGGTCGTGGTGGTCGCCCATTCCGGCCTCTCCGCCGATCCGTACCAGGCCATGGCGGAAAACTCGGTTTACTACCTGAGTGATGTTCCCGGCGTTGACGCGATCCTGTTCGGCCACGCCCACGCGGTCTTCCCGGGCAAGGATTTCGCCAGCATAAAAGGCGCGGATATTGAGAAAGGGACGCTCAACGGCGTGCCGTCGGTGATGCCGGGCATGTGGGGCGACCACCTGGGGGTGGTGGATCTCGTACTCAATAAAGACGGCGGCAGCTGGAAGGTCACCCAGTCAAAAGCCGAAGCGCGCCCGATTTACGACGCGGCGGCGAAAAAATCACTGGCCGCGGAAGATAAAAAGCTGGTCAACGTGCTGAAGCACGATCACGACGCCACTCGCGAGTTCGTCAGCAAGCCGATCGGCAAATCCGCCGATAATATGTACAGCTTCCTGGCGCTGGTGCAGGACGACCCGACCGTTCAGGTGGTCAACATGGCGCAGAAGGCCTATGCCGAACACTTTGTGCAGGGCGATCCGGATCTGGCAAAGCTGCCGGTGCTCTCCTCCGCTGCGCCATTCAAGGTGGGCGGGCGTAAAAACGATCCGGCTAGCTATGTGGAAGTCGAAAAGGGCCAGCTTACCTTCCGTAACGCCGCCGATCTCTACCTCTACCCGAACACGCTGGTGGTGGTAAAAGCGACGGGTAAAGAAGTCAAAGAGTGGCTGGAGTGCTCTGCCGGGCAGTTTAACCAGATTGACCCGCACAGCAGCAAGCCGCAGCCGCTGATTAACTGGGACGGCTTCCGCACCTATAACTTCGACGTGATCGACGGCGTGAACTACCAGATTGACGTCACCCAGCCGGCAAAATATGACGGCGAGTGTCAGGCGATCAACCTGCAGGCGGAGCGTATCAAGAACCTGACCTTCAACGGCAAGGCGATCGATCCAAATGCGACCTTCCTGGTGGCGACCAACAACTACCGCGCCTACGGCGGTAAGTTTGCCGGTACGGGAGATAGCCACATTGCCTTTGCCTCGCCGGACGAGAACCGCTCGGTGCTGGCGGCGTGGATCAGCGCGGAGTCGAAAAAGGCGGGCGAAATACGCCCGGCGGTGGACAACAACTGGCGTCTGGCGCCGATCCACAGCGATACGCCGCTGGATATCCGTTTCGAAACGTCACCGTCCGATAAGGCCGCGGCGTTTATCAAGGAGAAGGCGCAGTATCCGATGAAGCAGGTCGCGACGGATGATATTGGCTTCGCGATTTATCAGGTAGACCTGAGCAGGTAAAAGCAAAACGGCAACGCACGTTGTCGTTTTTGGTGTTTATTCCCTCTCCCTGTGGGCTGAGGAATCCCCAGTAATTTTTTTACCTGAAGCGACATATTTAGCATCAGGATTATGAATGCCTCACAGCAATGACCTGGTCCGGCTGTAAATCGCCGAAGCGTTTCCTGCAGGCCGGGGCAAGGCGCATGGATGCGCCGAGAGGGCGGGCTTTACAGGGACGTTACCTCCGCCCGTCCCCGATAAGCCGGAAGGAATAAGCTGAGGGCACCGCGAAGCGGCGATTTACCGCCGGGAGCCCGGGTCGCCAGGGTGGTGGCGATTGAGCCACCCTGGCACGTTCACCGGTCATGTCGTCACAGAGTAGCAAGGAACATAAAGTGAACGGAATGCCCCCACAGCCGTATGTTCCCCCTCACCCCGGCCCTCTCCCTCAATGGAGAGGGGGCGTCCGTGCGAGTATTATTTTGTGGGGATCCCTCTCCCTGTGGGAGAGGGCCAGGGTGAGGGCATCAGGCCGCACATACCCGGCTTTTACGCCGCGCGCTCGTCCCGATTCGCCATCACCTTCGGCGTATTCACCTCAATCCAGTCCGCCAGCGCGGCGACCTTCTCGCTGACCTCCATGCCCATCGGCGTCAGGCTATACTCAACGTGCGGCGGCACCACCGGATACGACACGCGATCGACAAACCCGTCCTGCTCCAGCGCCTGAAGCGACTGGGACAGCATCTTTTCGCTCACCCCGCCCATTTTACGGCGCAGATCGCTAAAGCGATGCGTTCCCTGGCGCAGGGCCAGCAGAATCAGGACGCCCCAGCGGCTGGTAACGTGCTTGAGCACCTCGCGTGAAGGGCACTGCTCCGCGAAAAGATTGCCATCGCGCATTTGCTCGCTGAGCGTCGGTATCGTTGTTTTCATACTTACCTTTTTGTACGTACTTACTAAAAGTTAGCTATGGTGCTAGTGTGCCACAACACCAGACAAACACGAAGGAGATTCATCATGATCGCGATTACCGGCGCTACCGGCCAGCTTGGCCATCTCGTTATCGAACAGCTGTTGAAAACCGTTCCGGCCAGCCAGATTGTGGCCATCGTCCGTAACCCGGCGAAGGCGCAGGCCCTGAGCCAGGAGGGGCTTGTGGTTCGTCAGGCGGACTACACGGACCAAGCCGCCTTCACCGCCGCGCTGAGCGGCGTGGATAAGCTGCTGCTGATCTCCTCCAGCGAAGTCGGGCAGCGCGCAACCCAGCACCAGAACGTGATTAACGCCGCCAAAGCGGCAGGCGTGAAATTTATCGCCTACACCAGCCTGCTGCATGCGGATAAATCACCGCTTGGTCTGCACGTTGAACACGTTGACACTGAAAAAGCGCTGGCGGCATCCGGCATTCCGTATGCCCTGCTGCGCAACGGCTGGTATACCGAAAACTACCTGGCGAGCGCGCCACCGGCGATTGAGCACGGCGTGTTTATTGGTGCGGCAGGCGAAGGCAAAATTGCCTCTGCAACCCGTGCAGACTATGCCGCAGCGGCAGCTAAGGTGATTGCGGAAGAGGGCCATGCGGGCAAGGTGTATGAACTGGCGGGCGATCGCGGCTGGACGCTGAGCGAGCTGGCGGCTGAACTCAGCAAACAGAGCGGGAAGCCGGTGACCTACCAGAATCTCAGCGAAGCGGATTTTGCCGCCGCCCTGAAAAGCGTCGGCTTGCCTGCCGGGCTGGCAGATATGCTGGCGGACTCCGACGTCGGTGCGTCCAAAGGGGGTCTCTTTGACGACAGCCGTACCCTGAGCGGGCTGATTGGCCGTCCGACCACCCCGCTGGCGGAGAGCGTCAACGCCATCCTGTAATTGTTACGAATTGGTTATTTTTTGTGGCATCCCTGCGGGTCATCTCTGATAATGAAGCGATGACCCGTAAGGAGGCTCACCGTGCAAGGCGTACCGGAACAGTTTATTGATGAGAGAGACAGCGCGCGCTTTCGCCATCTGGCGCAGCTGCCGGGCCTGGAGCTGTATCACGCGCATATCTCTGACTACGCCTTTGAGCCCCATACCCATGAAGCCTTCGGGATCGGCACGATTGAAACCGGTGCCGAACGCTTTCGCTACCGCGGTACCCTGCATCTCGCGGCGGAAAAATCCGTCGTCACCATGAACCCGGACGAAATCCATACCGGCGAATCCGCCACCGAAGGCGGCTGGCGCTATCGGATGGTCTATATCGAACCCGATCTGCTGGAAGAGGTGACCGGCCTCCGGGACTGGTGGTTCAGCGAGGTAACCCGTCATGACCCGCTGCGCTCGCAGCAGATCGGCAGGCTCATTTACGGCCTGTGGCACACGGACGATCCGCTTGCGCAAAAGGGATTACTGCTGGATTTGATCGAGACCTTCCGGCCGTTTGCCCATCACGCGCCGGTGGTTCTGGAAGGCGCGCACCGCTTCGAACGGGTCCGTGAGTATCTGCACGACAACTACATGCACGCCCTGACGCTGGACGAGCTGGCCCGCGTCGTGTCGCTCAGCCCGTACCATTTCCAGCGCCAGTTCAAAGCCCATTTTCACGTGACGCCGCACCAGATGCTGATGGCCATTCGCCTGTGGCGCGCCAAAGCGTTCCTCACCCACGGCATGCCCGCTGCCGAAGTGGCTGCCGCGACCGGGCTGACCGACCAGTCGCACCTGACCCGTGCGTTTACCCGCCGCTACGGCATTACCCCCGTGCGTTACCAGAAGCAGGTCATCCGGCGCTAATGCGCAACCTCATACAATACGCGCGCATTTCCCCCTCCTACACTCCATACAGCATAAATATCTGTAGGTGGAAAAATGATTAGTGGTGTGTTGTATGCCCTGCTGGCCGGGATGATGTGGGGGCTGATTTTTGTCGGCCCGCTGATTGTGCCGGAGTACCCGGCAATACTGCAGTCGACCGGGCGCTATCTGGCGCTGGGGCTGATTGCCCTGCCTCTTGCGTGGCTGGGACGCGCGCGCCTGCGTCAGCTCAGCCGTCAGGACTGGGTGACCGCGCTGGCGCTGACCATGATGGGCAATCTTATCTATTACGTTTGCCTCGCGAGTGCTATTCAGCGTACCGGCGCGCCGGTATCGACCATGATCATCGGCACGCTGCCGGTCGTCATCCCCGTCTTTGCTAACCTGCTCTATAGCCACCGCGATGGCAAACTGCCGTGGGCAAAAATGGCCCCAGCGCTGATCTGCACCGCCGTGGGGCTGGTATGCGTCAATATTGCCGAGCTGCGTCACGGGCAGGCAGACGTTGACCCGTGGCGTTACGGCTCCGGCATTGTGCTGGCGTTCATTTCCGTGGCGTGCTGGGCATGGTATGCCCTGCGCAACGCGCGCTGGCTGCGGGAGAACCCGGACAAGCACCCGATGATGTGGGCAACGGCGCAGGCGCTGGTCACGCTGCCCGTTTCAGTCGTGGGGTATCTCGGCGCATGCCTCTGGCTGGGCCATCAGCACCCGGACTTCGCCCAGCCCTTCGGGCCGAGACCGTGGGTGTTTATTGGCCTGATGGTGGCGATTGCGGTGCTGTGTTCCTGGGTGGGCGCGCTGTGCTGGAACGTGGCCAGCCAGAAGCTGCCGACGGTGATCCTGGGGCCGCTGATCGTTTTCGAAACCCTGGCCGGGCTGCTTTATACCTTCCTGATGCGCCAGAGCGTGCCGCCGCTCTTCACGGCCTGCGGGATCGCGCTGCTGGTGGTGGGGGTGGTGATGGCGGTAAGAGCGAAGCCGGAAAAACCGAGGGTTGTTCCGGCATCGGAGGTGTGAGCGTTGCCCAGCGGCGCTGCGCTTGCAGGGCCTACAAAACCGTAGGCCCGGTAAGGCGTAGCCGCCACCGGGCAAGCCCTTAAAACGTCTCCCAGTTCCCTTCAGACGCCGCCGCTACGGCCTGCGCTTTTGGCACATAGGTTTTCACCGGCGCGGCTTTAACCGCCTGGTTGCGGGTAATTTTGAACACCGCCACCGCGTCGTTCAGGCGTGCAGCCTGATCTTCCAGCGCCGCTGCCGCCGCGGCAGACTCCTCCACCAGCGAGGCGTTCTGCTGGGTCACGCGATCCATCTCGGCTACCGCCTGGCCTACCTGGTCGATACCGCGGCTCTGCTCGTCAGAGGCCGAGGCAATTTCGCCCATGATGTCGGTGACGCGCGTGACCGCATTGACGATCTCTGCCATCGTCGCCCCGGCTTCGTTAACTAGCTGCGAGCCCGCGTTCACGCGTTCGCCGGAATCGTCGATCAGCGCCTTGATCTCTTTCGCCGCCTGGGCGCTGCGCTGGGCAAGGGTACGCACTTCCCCTGCCACCACCGCAAAGCCACGCCCCTGCTCGCCCGCGCGCGCCGCTTCCACCGCCGCGTTCAGCGCCAGAATGTTAGTCTGGAAGGCAATGCCGTCGATCACGTTAGTAATTTGCGCGATTTTGCTGGAGCTGGTGGCAATTTCGTCCATTGTGCGCACCACGCCTTCCACCACGTTACCGCCCTTCTTCGCCGTTGAGGAGGCGTCCAGCGCCAGACGCGAAGCCTGACGCGCGTTATCGGCGTTTTGCTTCACGGTGGCCGTCAGCTGCTCCATGCTGGCTGCCGTCTCTTCCAGAGAGGCGGCCTGCTGCTCGGTACGGGAAGAGAGATCGTTGCTGCCCGCGGAGATTTCACCGGCTCCGGTGTAGATGGTATCGGCACCTTCACGCACCACGCCCACGGTGTTCGCCAGCGAGGTTTGCATCTCCTGCACGTTGCGCGCCAGGAGGGCCATTTCATTTTTACCTTCTGCCTGAATCGGCTGGGTTAAATCCCCTGCCGCAATGGCGCGAATATGGTTAATCACCTCCTCCAGCGGCAGCAGCAGCACGCGGCGCATGGCGACCCAGCTGGAGATAATCACCGCAATCACCAGCAGCATCACCGCAGAGAGGATCCACAGGATGTGCTTGTAATCGCTTTCGTTATCCCGAATGCCTTTATCGGTGAGCGCGGCCTGCGCTTCACGCCATTCACGATAAACCTTCTGCATCGCGTTTTGCTTTTGTTCGGCATTCTGCTTGAACATATCTTCCAGATTGCCCTGGCTCAGCAGAACGTTCATTTGCGTCAGCGTTGCAGAGTAAATGCGGTACTGCTCTTCAAGCTGATTCGTCAGGTTCTCATCCATGCCCGGCGTGTCCGGTAAGGCATAGTATTTATCGTAATGGACCTGGGCTTCAGCCAGCAGGTTTTTCGCCGTGGTCACCAGCTCGTTCAGCTGACCGCCGTTAATTTGAGAGGCCATGCTGCTCTGCAGACGCAGCATCCCACGGTTCAGGGTAACGCGCGCCTGGTTCAGGCTGATCCACGCATCGGTAAACTCCGCCACGTTCTGGCTGGAGAGCTGCGATACGGTGAAGTTGTTTTTATCGTTATTCAGCGCGTTGATAAAGATACCGGCGGAAATCACTTGCATGATGCCGAGCGCAAGCAGTACCGAAATCAGAAGGGTAATGACTTTTATACGTTTAAACATGCGTTGCCTTTGTTATATGCAGGTTTGTCTGACGTGGATATATCGGCAGGCGCAGCGGGTTGTTTACTGTTTCTCCACCTTTAAAAAGTTTCTAAACCACTTTCCTGAGTCCATTCAGAGCGTTAAACCGAATATTTTTTACGTGATCTGCCTCACATTTTTTCCCTTCCCTCTAAAGGGTTATAGCGCCGCCTTAAAGATGCATTTAATATGCATCTTATATTCTTGATGACGAGGTAACTGCTATGGCCTTTCGCGACCAACCCCTTGGCGAGCTGGCGCTCTCCATTCCTCGCGCTTCTGCGCTGTTCCGTAAGTACGATATGGATTACTGCTGCGGCGGTAAGCAAACCCTGACGCGTGCGGCCTCACGCAAGGAACTGGACGTTGAGGTGATTGAAGCCGAGCTGGCGCAGCTTGTCGGGCAGCCCGTCGACAAAGACTGGCGAACCGCTCCGCTCGCGGACATCATCGATCGCATCATCGTGCGATACCACGACCGCCACCGGGAGCAACTGCCGGAGCTGATCCTGCAGGCGACCAAGGTCGAGCGCGTTCACGCCGACAAACCTTCCGTTCCGCGCGGTCTGGCGAAGTACCTGACCCTGCTGCACGAAGAGCTTTCCAGCCACATGATGAAGGAAGAGCAGATCCTCTTCCCGATGATTAAACAGGGAATGGGCAGCCAGGCGATGGGGCCGATTAGCGTGATGGAACGCGAGCACGATGACGCGGGCGAACTGCTGGAAGTGATCAAACACATCACCAACAACGTCACGCCGCCGCCAGAGGCGTGCACGACGTGGAAAGCAATGTACAACGGCATTAACGAGACGATCGACGACCTGATGGAACACATCAGTCTTGAGAATAACGTTCTGTTTCCGCGGGCATTAGCGGGGGAATAAAAAAGCCCGGTGGCGCTCACGCTTACCGGGCCTGCAACGTCCTCGAACGTAGGCCGGGTAAGCGTAAGCGCCACCCGGCAACATGCTTAACGCATGCCTGCCATCCGTTTCTTACCGATAAACACCCAGCCCAGCCCCAGCGCGATAAACCACAGCGGCGTAACGATCAGCGCCTGACGGGTATCATCTTCCAGCGTCAGCAGCACCAGCACGAAGACGAAGAACGCCATGCACACCCAGCACATCAGCTTGCCCAGCGGCATCTTGTAGATCGACTTCTCATGCAGGTGTGGGCGCTGCTTGCGGTACACCAGGTATGAACAGAGGATGATGGTCCAGACGAACATAAACAGGATCGCAGAGACCGTGGTAATCATGGTGAAGGCGCCAATCACGCTTGGGTTCACGTAAAGCATCACCACGCCGCCCAGCAGGCACATGCAGGAGAAGGTCAACCCTTTTGCCGGTACCGCACGCTTAGAGAGCTTGGCGAACGCGCTCGGCGCCACGCCTTCCTGCGCAAGGCCAAACAGCATACGGCTGGTGGAGAATACGCCGCTGTTGGCAGACGAGGCAGCAGAGGTCAGCACCACGAAGTTAATCAGGCTCGCGGCGGCAGGCAGGCCTACCAGCACGAACAGCTCAACGAACGGGCTCTTGCTTGGCACCACCGAACTCCACGGCGTCACGGACATGATGATGATCAGCGCGAAGACGTAGAACATGATGATACGCACCGGAATAGAGTTGATGGCGCGCGGGAGGGACTTCTCCGGATCTTTGGTTTCCGCAGCGGTCGTTCCGACAAGCTCAATCCCCACAAACGCGAACACCGCAATCTGGAAGCCGGCAAAGAAGCCGCTGATGCCCTTCGGGAACCAGCCGCCGTCATTCCACAGATGGGTAAACGACGCCTGAACGCCGGTTGGCGACTGGAAGTGGGTGAGCACCATCACCAGGCCCACGACGATGAGGCCGACAATGGCCACGATTTTGATCATCGCGAACCAGAACTCCATCTCGCCGAACATTTTAACGGTGGCGAGGTTAAGGCTCAGCAGCAGAACGATGACCGCCAGCGAGGCGACCCAGTCCGACAGCCCCGGGAACCAGAACTGCGCGTAGGCGGTAATCGCCACGACGTCCGCCATGCCGGTAACGACCCAGCAGAACCAGTAGGTCCAGCCGGTGAAATAGCCCGCCCACGGCCCGAGCAGGTCAGACGCGAAGTCGCTGAAGGATTTGTATTCGAGGTTCGAGAGCAGCAGTTCACCCATCGCACGCATCACGAAGAACAGCATAAAACCGATAATCATATAAACGAATATGATTGACGGCCCGGCGAGACTGATGGTTTTGCCTGACCCCATAAACAGCCCGGTACCGATGGCACCCCCAATCGCAATAAGCTGAATATGACGGTTTGTGAGATTGCGCCGTAGCGACTGTTCAGACGACGCCTCTTCGCCGGCGACGACTTTGACCTGATCTACCATGTGATATTTTCCTGTTTATGCCTGTCTGTGTTGTTAAGGCTCTTCTGGCCTTTAAATACGTCAAAAGATGACGTTCCCTGTAAGGGCTAATCGATATTAGGTAAGAATCGGCGGGATGAATACTATGATTTAGATATTATGTTAATAATATGTTGAAAGTGAGTGTCATATCACTCATACAGCGCGAAACAGCTCACAAAAATACACGCAACAGTTTCGTTTGCAAGATAAAATGTTGATTGCGCCGTAACTATAGGTTTTAACGCTATTTTCCTCTCCCCATGCGGGGAGAGGAAATAAGAAAAATCGATTACAGGATTTCCAGCAGCTCGACTTCAAACACCAGGGTGCTGAATGGCGGGATGGACGCGCCAGCGCCGCGCTCGCCGTAGGCCAGGTTGTGCGGGATGGTCAGCTCCCATTTGGAACCCACCGGCATCAGAGTCAGCGCTTCGATCCAGCCTGCGATAACGCCGTTGACCGGGAACTCTGCCGGCTCGCCGCGCGCTACGGAGCTGTCGAACACGGTACCGTCGATCAGCTTGCCGGTGTAGTGTACGCGAACGTGGTCGGTACGCGCCGGGATAGCGCCGTCGCCCTGGTTGATCACGCGGAACTGCAGGCCGGATTCGGTGCTGTTCACGCCTTCACGCTCGCGGTTCTCTTCCAGATATTTCACACCTTCGGCGGCCATCTCTTCAAAGCGCGCACGACGCACGGCGTCAGCACGTTCGTGGATTTCACGCAGCGCGCGGTGCACGACGTCAACCGGCACGGCAGGCTGTTTGCCTTCCAGCGCGTCAGCGATACCCGCCACCAGCGCTTCAGGTAACAGACCTTCCAGGCCGGATTCGCTCAGCTGCTGTCCTACCTGCAAGCCGATACCGTAACTTGCCTGCGCTTCGATAGTGTCAAAAGTCGGGGTGGTCATGGGTTTTCCTTCCATCACATTTAAAGTAGCGGGCAGCATATCAGCCATGCCCTTATGGGTAAAACTTTGTCTGAAGTTAAGGTGACAAACCGCGACGAAACAGAAACAATAGAGATAACCAGGATTAATCCCGAACTGATGTCACGGATGTCGGGTTTACTACGCCGTTCAGGCAGTTAGCAAACTATACTTCGGGGCACAGGATAAAAAATACGCGGAGCAGGAGGAGTGCCATGCCCGGGCGAATTGAACTGAAACCTACCCTGGCGAAAATCTGGCAGGCGCCGGACAATTTTCGCATCATGGACCCGCTGCCTCCTCTGCATCGCAGAGGGATCATCATTGGCGCGCTGATGGTGATTGTGGGCTTCCTGCTTCCTTCCGGCGGTGATGATGTTGATACCGCCCCCGTCACCCGCAATGCCCAACTGGACATTCAGTCGCAGACGCGGCCGCAGCCTGACGCCCAGCCGATGCAGACGCAGCTCGTCACCCCGTCTAACGATCCGGGTCAGGTGGCGCCGGTTGAGCCAGAACCCATTCAGGATGAACAGCCGCAGGATCAGGCCGCTGCCCCCTCTCAGCCTCAGGCGCAACAGCCCACCGGCATTGAGCAACAGTGGCGTTCCTATCGCGTAGAGCCGGGCAAAACCCTGGCGCAGCTGTTCCGCGATCACAACCTGCCGCCCACCGACGTGTATGCCATGGCGAAAGTGGAAGGTGCGGGTAAGCCGCTCAGTAACCTGCAAAATGGTCAGATGGTACAGATTCGCCAGAATGCCAGCGGTGTGGTGACGGGGTTAACGATTGATACCGGAAATGGACAACAGGTGCTGTTTACCCGTCAGCCGGACGGCAGTTTCATCAGGGCGCGTTAAGCTTCCGGATCGGTAAAAAGCAAAACGCCGGCACAAGGCCGGCGTTTCAACGTGAGCAGAGTAAAAAATTACTCAGCTACAACGTTAACAACCAGTTTAGCGAACACTTCGCTGTGAACCTGGAAGTCAACTTCGTGCTCACCAGTGGTACGCAGAACGCCGTTCGGCAGACGAACTTCGCTCTTAGCCACTTTAACGCCTGCAGCAGTTACTGCATCAGCGATATCGCGGGTACCGATGGAACCGAACAGTTTACCTTCGTCGCCAGATTTGGACGCGATGGTAACGGTGCCCAGTGCGTTGATTGCTTCAGCGCGAGCGTTAGCAGCCGCCAGAACGTCAGCCAGTTTGGCTTCCAGTTCAGCGCGACGTGCTTCGAAAAACTCTACGTTTTTCTTGGTAGCTGGAACAGCTTTACCCTGTGGAACCAGGAAGTTACGAGCGTAGCCCGCTTTAACGTTAACCTGATCACCCAGGCTGCCCAGGTTTGCTACTTTATCAAGCAGAATAACTTGCATTACCTTATCCTCTTAAAGTCGTATTAATGGACCGTGCCCGATTACTGATGACGATCAGTGTACGGCAGCAGGGACAGGTAGCGAGCGCGTTTGATAGCGCGAGCCAGCTGACGCTGGTATTTTGCACGAGTACCGGTGATACGGCTTGGGACAATCTTACCGCTTTCGGTGATGTAGTTTTTCAGCGTTGCGATATCTTTATAGTCGATCTCTTGAACGCCTTCCGCGGTGAAACGGCAGAACTTGCGACGACGGAAATAACGTGCCATATGGCTAGTCTCCAGAATCTATCAAATCAATCTGCTCGGCATGCAGAACCATTTTGCTCAGGCCGTTCTTTGCCTTGTGGCAAGAGATGAACCCCTGAACGATTACTGCACTACCGACCGTTAAACTGTGAGTAATGGCCTGGTTTTCGTGTCCGCTAATAATAACGGGCATTTGGCACCACGCCTGCCGGTGAAACCCGGCTTCCTCTTGCACAGAACGATGCTCAAGCACGAACTGGCAATGCGGAATTCCTGATGGACTGACCTTTCGAAGGGGAGCCCTGCATACGATGCCGGACAACGCCAGACGGTTGGTCATCAGAAATTACTCTTCAGAATCCCCAGCATCAGAATCATCTGCGGTTTCGTTTGCGAAATCATCGCGACGCTCACGGCGCTCGTCTTTCGCTTTAACCATCGGAGATGCTTCGGTAACTGCGTGTTTAGTACGCATAACCATGCTGCGGATAACGGCATCGTTGAAGCGGAAGTTAGTTTCCAGCTCATCGATCACTTCCTGCGGCGCTTCAACGTTCAGCAGAACGTAGTGAGCTTTGTGCAGTTTGTTGATCGGATAAGCCAGCTGACGGCGGCCCCAGTCTTCCAGACGGTGGATCGTGCCCGCTGCTGCAGTGATTGCACCAGTGTAGCGCTCGATCATACCCGGAACCTGTTCGCTCTGGTCAGGATGGACCATAAAAACGATTTCGTAATGACGCATCGAATTGCTCCTTACGGATTATTCAGCCTCCTGTCTGGGTCAGCCGAGGCCCGGGGAGGCAAGGAACGTGTTAAAGGTCGGCTGAAAAATTGACGCGTCATAATACTTGCGCGCCCCCGGAAACTCAAGCTGATTGCACAAATAATTCGCACAAAGCGCGAAGCGGGTCTAAGTGGGTGATTTAAAATTGGTCACATCCGGAAGCGTTGTTTTTTTGAACAACTGCATCAGAAATGGTCACGCATCCCCGCCGGATGAGTGATTACACTTTAATCAGAGATCACCCGAATAAAAGGAGGAGCATCCCCCCTCACACCGCACGCAGTCGTGGAGCGCATATCATGAAAAAAATCGCATTAGCCATAATGGCGGCGCTTTTGCTCAGTGCAAACGCGATGGCAGCCATCAAGATAGACGGCCGACAGGCCAGAAACATGGATGATGTGCAAAGCTTGGGCGTCATTTACATCAATCATAATTTCGCCACAGAAAGTGAAGCAGATCAGGCACTAAACAAAGAAACCGATGCACAGGGCGCAGCCTATTATCACGTGATGTTAATCCGTGAGCCCGGCAGCAACGGCAATATGCACGCCAGTGCAGATATTTACCGATAACGCTTTAACGCTAGCACCAGGAAAGCCAACAACGAGAACATAGCCATAGTTGACGTTGCCCCCTGCCCGGGGGCTTTTTTTGTGAAAGGCTCCGGAATACCACCGGTTACAACTGTTTTCGGTATTCCAGAGCGCTTATTCACTTCTGCCCGTAGTAGGCATTCGGGCCGTGCTTGCGCATGAAATGCTTGTTCATCAGGTAATCATCAATGCCCTGAAGCTGCGGGTTGATGTCGCGGGCAATCCACGCCATGCGGGCCACTTCCTCCATGACGACCGCATTATGGACGGCGTCGTGGGCATCTTTTCCCCAGGAGAACGGACCGTGCTGATACACCACAATCCCCGGCGTATGCAGCGGTTCTGCCTCACCCAGCGTTTCGATAATCACCCTGCCGGTGTTGAGCTCGTACTCGCCTTCGACTTCATCCTGCGTTAATGCGCGCGTGCAGGGGATATCGCCAAAGAAGTAGTCCGCGTGGGTCGTGCCCAGCGCCGGGATGGCAAGCCCTGCCTGTGCCCAGGCGGTGGCATGGGTGGAGTGCGTATGCACTACCCCACCGAGGGAGGGATAACGTCGATAAAGCGCCAGATGGGTAGCGGTATCCGAAGAAGGACGCCACTGCCCCTTGACGACGTTTCCTTCGAGGTCCACGACAACCATATCGTCGACCTTCATGGTCTCATACGCCACGCCGCTGGGCTTGATGACGATGACGCCGCGTTCACGATCAATCGCGCTGACGTTACCCCAGGTGAACGTCACCAGCCCGTAGCGCGGCAGATCCATGTTGGCCTCAAAGACCTGCTGTTTAAGCTTAAGCATGTTCAGCCTCCAGCAGCCCCGCCCGCGCCATACGCTCGCGCACCCAGTCCCGCGCCCTGGCCACTTCCGCAGCCGGGTCGTCTGACGTTTCGCTCCACATCTCAATCAGGTACGGCCCGCAATAGCCTGTCTGCCTGAGCGTCTCGAAGCACCGTTCGAAATCCACCACCCCGGTGCCGAACGGTACGTTTTTAAACACGCCAGGACGGGTATCTTTAACATGCACCGCCACGATATGCCCGATGCCCGCCTGCAGCTCCATCTGCACGTCGTTATCCCATGCCGACAGGTTGCCGATATCGGGATAAAGCTGGAACCACGGGTTGTTCAGATAGTGCGCGTAGCCCAGCGCCTTGCTGATGGAGTTCATCAGCGGGTAGTCCATGATCTCCATCGCCAGCGTCACCTGCGCGCGGCTTGCCATCTCTACGCTCTCTTTCAGGCCGTCACGGAAACGACGGCGCGTTTCATCGTTGGCGTCCTGATAGTAAACGTCATACCCCGCCAGCTGAATCACGCGGATACCGACATCCTGCGCAAAGCGGATGGCTTTACGCATGATCTCCAGCCCCTGCGCGCGCGCGGCATCGTCTTCGCTACCGAGCGGAAAACGGCGATGGGCGCTCAGGCACATGGACGGCACGCGCACGCCCGTTTCGGCAATGGCGCTCACCAGCGCCAGGCGCTGCTCGCGGCTCCAGTCGAGGCGAGAGAGACGCTCGTCCGTCTCATCCACGGACATTTCGACAAAATCGAAACCCAGCTGTTTTGCCAGCCGTAACCGCTCCAGCCAGCACTCCCCCGCAGGGAGTGCCTTTTCATAGATGCCAAGCGGGACCTGTTTTGACAACATACCCGCTCCTTAGCCCCAAAGCTGAGCGATTGAACGTTTGAACTGACGCGCCGCTTCCACCGGAGACGCGGCATCACGAATGCTGCGACCGGCGATAAAGACGTGAATCGGGATACCCTGGAACAGCGGCAGATCTTCCAGCGCCAGGCCACCGGTCACGGTGACTTTGAAGCCCATATCGGCCAGACGCTTGATCGCGCTGATATCCGCCTCGCCCCACGCCACGCCTGCGGCCTGCGCGTCGCGGCTGCGGTGATATACCACCTGCTGAATGCCCGCATCGCGCCACTCCTGAGCCTGCTCCCAGGTCCAGAAACCGGTCAGCTCAATCTGCACGTCGCCGTTAAACTCTTTTGCCACGTCCAGCGCGCCTTTGGCGGTGTTGATATCCGCACAGCAGATCACGGTGACCCAGTCGGCGTTGGCTTCAAAGCACATGCGGGAGAGGATTTTGCCCGCATCGGCGATTTTGGCATCTGCCAGCACGATTTTGTGCGGATAGAGCGCCTTCAGGTCGCGAACGGCACGCACGCCCTCGCCGACGCACAGAATGGTGCCCACTTCGATGATATCGACTTCTTCCGCGATCAGGCGGGTGGTTTCGTAAGCGTGGGACAACGTTTGGTTATCCAGCGCGACCTGCAACATTGGTAATGACATTTCAATTCCCTCTTAAACAGCCGCCGCGGTGGCGTGATCGATTAAATCCAGCACGTCCTGCTCGGTACGGCAGGCGCGTAAACGGTCAAAATTGGCTTCATCATCAAACAGATTGACGATCTGCATGATGCCCACCTCCTGGTGGGTGTTCGCATCCACGGCGGCCATGGTGATCAGAATATCGACCGGGTCGTTATCTTCGTGGTTAAACACCAGCGGCGTTTTCAGCGTCACCAGCGCGAAGCCAGTTTTCTTCACCCCCTCTTCAGGACGCCCGTGCGGCATAGCCAGACCCGGGGCAATCACAAAGTAAGGGCCGTGCTGCGCCACGCCATCCAGAATGGCCTGGTAGTAACGCGGCTCGACAACGTCAGCCTTAACCAGCAGATCCACGCTCAGCTTCACCGCTTCCTGCCAGGTGCTGGCCTCAGCCTGTAAAAGGATGGAGTTATTTTCTGCCAGCGAATCACGTAGTTTCATGTGGCGTCCTTACTTCACGTCTTGTGGGAAGTGCTCTTTAATCACTTCCAGCAGTTTTGGCCCGAAATCCGCAGGCGACAGCATGTTGCGCACGCCTACCACATATTTATTGCCCGACACGCTGATTTCACCGGCGATATGGGTAGAGGCGATGATGATATCCGCGCCGTTCAGTTCACTTTTGTATTCACCCACTGCACAGCTGTTTACCGTGTGGTCGATGTTGGACTGGGTTAAAAACTGGTCCACTTTCATCTTCATGATCATGGAGCTGCCTTGCCCATTGCCACACACAGCCAGGATACGTACGGTCATAATCGAAACTCCTTAATGAGCAGACACTTCTGCTGTTTGTTTTTCCGCATCTTCTTCAGCTCGCAGCGAACGGCCAGCGAAGAACATATAAGCCAGAGCAATCAGGATGATGACGGCCATAAAGACCAGCCCGACAGAGGCAAAGCCCTGCATCATCGGCGGTGCCAGAATTGACCAGTCCGCCATGCCCATCCAGGCGCTCATACCGGTGAGCTTGACCGCCCACACGCAGCCGAAGATTTCCACCATGCCCATCACCAGGCAGATCTTGAGCGCTGCGCGCCAGCCGCCGAAGTGGTTAGCAAAGACGCCGATGGTAGCGTTGGAGAAGAACATCGGGATAAAGCCAGGAATAATCAGGATGGAGGAGCCGCAGCCGACCAGGATGCCCACCGCAATCAGCTGACCGATGGTGCCCCACATAAAGCCCCAGACGACGGCGTTTGGCGCAAAGCTGTAGATAGCGGCACAGTCAATCGCCAGCACGGCACCGGGGATCAGGCGTTGGGAGATACCGTTGAAGGCTTCAGAGAGTTCGGCGACGAACATGCGCACGCCCTGAGTGATGATGAAAATGGCCACCGCAAAGGAGAAACCGGTCTGCAGGATATACACCGTCCAGTGCGTTTTGCCTGCCATCGCCTGCACCACGTCAATGCCGAAGGAGAGCAGAATGGCGCCGAAGAAGATAGTCATGACAATGGCGGTTGAGACGATGTTGTCATGGAAGATATTCAGCCAGCCGGGCATCTTGAGGTCTTCAACGCTCTCCTCTTTTTTGCCCAGGTATGGCGCAACTTTATAGGCAATCCATGCCGCGAACTGCTGCTGGTGGCCGATGGAGAAGCCACAGCCGTCGGTCACTTCCTGGGTTGGCTTGTACATCATGTTAGAGGTAATGCCCCAGTAGAGCGAGACCAGCACCGCGGTGCAGATAATCGTGGTCCACATGGGGTAGCCGAAGATATAGAGAGAAACCGCGATCAGCCCCGCCTGCTGGAACATGATATGCCCGGTGAGCATGATGGTGCGAATGCCGGTAATGCGGCGCAGCAGCACGTAGATAATGTTCAGCGCCAGCGCGAGCAGAACCGCGTAGCCCACCCAACTGTAGGCGTCACCCATGCGGTCAATCGTTGCCATCATGGAGGCGTAAGTGTCGGAAATCGCCCCGTTTATGCCGTAAACTTCCGCCATTTTGGCGACAACCGGCTTAAACGTGCTGGTCAGGATGCCTGAACCCGCCTGCAGCAGCATAAAACCGATAATGGTTTTAATGGTTCCCTTGATAATCACGCTGACGCTTTTGCGCAGCAGAATGTAACCCAGGCACGTCACGATACCCAGCAGCAGCGGGGCGTTGGTCATTACCTGATTGAAGAAAACGGTAAAGACGTTGTAGAGGATCTCCATAACTCTCTCCAGAAATGAGAACACGAGGGGCAATCCCTGTGTGGTTGGTGCCATCACTCTAGTAATCAGAAATAATCACCACAAGATTGCATTTGATTATTTGTGACGCATCACACAAATTATTTCCATGGCGTTAGTAATGATTTTCACTACCACGCATCTTATATGTATTTTTCTTTATAATTCATGCAATTAATGATTATTAAAGGATAGTCTAACAAGAATAAAACTCAGGTTCTGTGATGTCAGGCAGTTAAAATTACGCGCTTTTGTCATTGCAAAGCCCGTCAAATGGTGCCAGAGTTAATCACAACAAATCACAATGTGATCATTTTTGATTAAACCAGGAGTCAAAACGATGAGTAAAGTGAACACCATCACCCGTGAATCATGGATTCTGAGCACCTTCCCGGAGTGGGGCAGCTGGCTGAATGAAGAGATCGAGCAGGAACAGGTTGCTCCTGGCACGTTTGCAATGTGGTGGCTGGGCTGTACCGGTATCTGGCTGAAATCTGAGGGCGGTGCCAATATCTGCGTCGATTTCTGGTGCGGCACCGGCAAGCAAAGCCACGGCAACCCGCTGATGAAAAAAGGCCATCAGATGCAGCGCATGGCGGGCGTGGAAAAACTGCAGCCGAACCTGCGTACCACGCCGTTTGTGCTCGATCCGTTTGCCATTCGCCAGATCGACGCTGTGCTTTCCACTCACGATCACAACGATCACATCGACGTGAACGTGGCGGCAGCGGTGATGCAAAACTGTGCGGACGACGTGCCGTTTATCGGACCGCAGACCTGCGTGGATCTCTGGATTGGCTGGGGTGTGCCAAAAGAGCGCTGCATCGTGATGAAGCCTGGCGACGTGGTGAAAATCAAAGACATTGAAATCCACGCGCTGGATGCCTTTGACCGTACCGCGCTGATTACGCTTCCGGCCGATCGGAAAGCCGCAGGCGTGCTGCCGGACGGCATGGACGAGCGCGCGGTGAACTACCTGTTTAAAACCCCTGGCGGTTCCCTGTACCACAGCGGTGACTCCCACTACTCGAACTACTATGCGAAGCACGGTAACGAACACCAGATCGACGTGGCGCTCGGGTCGTATGGCGAGAACCCGCGCGGCATTACCGACAAGATGACCAGCGCCGATATGCTGCGTATGGCGGAAGCGCTGAACACCAAGGTCGTGATTCCGTTCCACCACGACATCTGGTCAAACTTCCAGGCAGATCCTCAGGAGATCCGCGTGCTGTGGGAGATGAAAAAAGATCGCCTGAAGTACGGCTTCAAGCCGTTCATCTGGCAGGTCGGCGGCAAGTTCACCTGGCCACTGGACAAAGATAATCTGGAATATCACTATCCACGTGGTTTCGACGATTGCTTCACCATTGAGCCAGACCTGCCGTTCAAGTCCTTCCTCTGATTGAGCAGCCACATCGCCAGACGTGATGTCTGGCGATGCCATATTTCTTTTAGTAATTTCACGCTATTTCAAATATCATCTTTTTAAATCAATTCTTATCGGAATAGCTCATGACGGAAGCGCAACGGCATCAAATTCTCCTCGAACTCCTGGCGCAAACCGGGTTTATCACCGTCGAGAAAGCGATCGAACGTTTAGGGATCTCCCCCGCCACCGCGCGGCGAGACATCAACAAGCTGGATGAAAGCGGCAAGCTGAAAAAGGTCCGCAACGGCGCGGAAGCGATTAGCCAGCAGCGCCCCCGCTGGACGCCGATGAATATTCATCAGGCGCAGAATCATGATGAAAAAGTGCGGATCGCCAGAGCCGCGTCGCAGCTGGTGAATCCCGGCGAGAGCGTGGTTATTAACTGCGGCTCCACCGCCTTTCTGCTGGGCCGTGAAATGTGCGGCAAGCCGGTGCAGATCATCACCAACTACCTGCCGCTGGCCAACTATCTGATCGATCAGGAGCATGAAAGCGTCGTGATCATGGGCGGTCAGTACAACAAAAGCCAGTCCATCACTCTTAGCCCGCAGGACAGCGAAAACAGCCTCTACGCCGGGCACTGGATGTTTACCAGCGGCAAAGGCCTGACGGCGGACGGCCTGTATAAAACCGATATGCTGACGGCAATGGCGGAGCAAAACATGCTCAACGTCGTGGGCAAGCTCGTTGTGCTGGTCGACAGCAGCAAAGTGGGCGAGCGCGCAGGCATGTTATTCAGCCGTGCCGAACAGATCGACATGGTGATCACCGGCAAAGGGGCCAACCCTGAGATCCTCCAGAAGCTGGAAGATCAGGGCGTGAAGGTCCTGCGCGTTTAAAGGTGCTGGCGGAAAAACGCTACCGTGGCGTCCAGCGCCGTTGGCGTGATGCGGTGGCGAACGCCCGGCTCCCACAGACAGGTCAGATTACCGTCCAGGCCTTCATTCATTAGCGCCTGCTGCAGGCGAAAGGTTCCCTCCGGCGGAACCACATCATCCGCGTCACCGTGCCACAGCAGCAGCGGGCGGTCGGCCACGCGCGGCAATGCCCGAGACACGTCCCACTCTGCCAGCATCGCGGTGATTTCCGTTAAATCCTGCGGCGGGAAAAGCGTCTGCGCCAGCGACGTAAAGTAGCCCGAGCCCATCAGACAGGCGACCGACGTCACTTCAGGGTGATGCGTCATGATCCCCAGCGCCGTCATACCGCCCATCGATGCCCCGGCAACCGCCAGACGATTGTCGGCCACCAGCCCCGCCTCATAAAGCGCATCGCGCAGCCCGGCAAACTCGGTCAGGCTCCCGTGCAGAATCTGCCAGAACCGCCCAAGGCGCGCCTGTTCATTACCCATAAAGCGTGCGCCGTGGTCCGGCGCATCGGGCATCACCACGCGAAAACCCGCCTGCGCCAGCGCGACCGCAAAATAACTGTAAACCAGCTTCGATGAGGTAAACCCATGATAAAAAACCACAACAGGCAGCGGTTTATCGCGTTTACCCGCGGGTATGGCGTGTAAAATTTCATGGTCGCCGAGGTGGCGTATTTCAATTTCAATCATTGTCGACCCTGTACGAATGTATGATTCATAATGTTGAGAACTGGGTTACGCTTTCACGTCATTTTCATTCGAAATATACGTCCCAGATAACACTTCGGGAACATTCCCCCAAAACTAAATTCACAGACAACTACACTATGGCTATCAGGAAACGAGATATGGTTATGCGCAGGTTTGCTGCTTTATTGCTGGTGTTTCTGCTCAGTGGCTGTAGCGCGCTGCAGGGAACGCCGCAACCCGCTCCACCGGTCGCCGATCATCCACAGGAGATTCGTCGTAATCAGACGGAAGGATTACAACGAATGGGCACCGTCTCCGCGCTGGTTCGCGGTTCCCCGGATGACGCAGAAGAGGCAATAAAAGCACAGGCCGTCGCCGCCAAAGCAGATTATTACGTCATCATTATGATTGACGAAACCATCATCACGGGACAGTGGTATTCGCAGGCCATTTTGTACCGTAAATAATGGTTTTCCTTTGAACGAGATTTACACTGCTTTGCGTCCATAGACATTTTCCTGTCCACAATAAACTCCATGCCCGCGCCAATGGAAGGGAGTTTATTCGCGAAGGATTGCCCGGCGGATACCGGAGATATGTGAAATGGAGCTGACGATGAAACGAACTCTTGCTTTGACCTCTCTGCTGCTCTCAGCAGGCCTGGTGACCACCACCGCGCAGTCGGCTGAATTCGCCAGTGCTGACTGCGTGACTGGCCTGAATGAAATTGGCCAGATCTCCGTGAATAATATCTCGGGGAGCCCGCAAGACGTTGAACGCCTCGTGGCATTAAAAGCCGACGAGCAGGGTGCTTCATGGTATCGCATCATCCAGATGCAGGAAGATAACCATATCGACCACTGGCGGGTACAGGCCATTCTCTACGTGTAATAATCCTCCTGATAAAAGCCACTTATTTTTAGTGGCTTTTCGCTTTTGCAAATTTTTTATCTTATTAAAAACTGATTAATAACAATAAAATAACTTTTTGTTACATTAATTCAGTAAACGTAATCCCCGCTCTGCCGTTGAAGAACCATACCTTTTCAATGATGAGCAATTTATGATCAATTTTTTCCGCCGTGCGGGCCTTGGAACAAAGCTATCGCTGCTGACGGGCGTCAGCGTCGCCACGCTGTTTCTGCTGTTCACTTTCCTGCTCAGCCAAAAAGCCAGCCAGCAGCTTGAAGCCCTTGCGGTCGAAGATCTGCACAATCAGTCCACCGGCATGGTTGATATGGTGCAGATGTTTAATACCAGCCTGAGCGAGGAAGTCGAAAGCTATACCCGGCTGTTTACGACATTTCTGCCCCAGCCGTTTAGCGTCGATACGCAGCAGACACGGACCATAAACGGGCTCACCGTTCCGCTGCTGAAAGGCGGAGACACTGAACTGCATGAAAACACGACTTTTTCTGATGACTTCCTGAATCGTACGGGAGCAATCTCCACGCTGTTTGTTCGCAGCGGTAACGACTTTATTCGCGTTGCCACCTCCCTGCGCAAAGAGAACGGCGACCGCGCCATGGGTACCGTTCTGGATACCGCCAGCCCGGCCTTTGCGGCCGTCAGCAAAGGTGAAGTCTACCGTGGACTGGCGCTGCTGTTTGGCAAGCGCTACATCACCCAGTACCAGCCCGTAAAAAACGCCGAGGGACAGGTCATTGCGATCGTCTTTGTCGGGGTGGACATCACCCACTCCTGGAACGTCATGCGCGAGAAAATCCTCAACCGCCGCCTGGGCGAGAGCGGCCACTTCTTCGTGCTGGATCGCAGCAGCGGCAAAACGCGCGGGCAATACCTGTTCCATGCCAGCGAAGAGGGCAAACTGCCGAAGTGGGACGGCGCGACGCAGCAACAGCTACTGGGCGACAAACCCGGCACCCTGGAACGCGTAAGCGACGACGGGCGCACGCTGAAAATGGCCTATACGCCGCTGCCGGGCTGGAACTGGACTATCGTCGGCGAAGTGGACAAGTCAGTGCTGCTCTCAAGCGTTACCGCCATGCGCGATCGTTTCCTGCTGGCCGGCGTGGTCTTATCTATCCTGTTTGCTGGCCTGTTCGTGATTCTTATTCGCCGCGTGCTGACCCGGCCGCTGCGCAGCGTGATCCACCTTGCCCGGCAATATGCCGCAGGGGATCTTCGCTCCAGCCTGCCGGTAACGCGCCAGGACGAAGTTGGCCAGCTGATCGACGCCATTAACGGCATCGGCGGCGGCCTGCAGCAAATTGTCCTGCAGGTCCGCGAGGCCGCGGGCGAGATCCATTTGGGCACCAACGCGCTGGCCGCCGACACCGGCGAGATTTCAGAACAGATCAACAAGCAGGCCAGCAGCGTGGAAGAGACGTCCGCCAGCATGGAGCAGCTGGCTGCCACCGTGCAGCAAAATGCCGCCAATATGGAGCAAACCCAGCAGCTGGTGGGTGAAACCTCGCTCGCGGTTCATCAGGGCGGTGAGACGGTCACCCACGCGGTGTCGACCATGGACGACATTCGCGAAGCGTCAAAACGCATCGAAGACATCACGCGCGTGATCGAGTCCATCGCGTTCCAGACCAATATTCTGGCGCTGAATGCGGCAGTGGAAGCGGCCCGCGCGGGCGAGCACGGAAAAGGGTTTGCGGTCGTGGCGCAGGAAGTTCGCGCCCTGGCGGGACGCAGCGCGAATGCGGTGAAGGAGATTGAACAGCTGATTGGCGATACGCTCAGAAAAGTGAGTGAAGGTCATGCGCTGTCTGAACAGACGCGCCTGGCGATGGATGACATCATCATTCATATCGATAACATCAGCCAGCTGGTCACCGAGATTAACCATGCCTCACGCGAGCAGTCGGCCGGGATCGGCCAGGTGAATCTCGCCATGACCCATATTGGCGAAGCGTCGCATATCAATGCCGATCGCATCTCGCGCAGCGAACAAACCGCTCAAACGCTGCGCGAGAAGGGCTCACACCTGACTCAGCTGGTAAGCCTGTTCCAGCTGAAAGGCTAGCCGACTCTGCCCGTGGCGCGCAGCAGCAGGTCGTTTTGCACCTGCGCGCTCATCAGCGTCCCGCCTCGGGTGTCCAGCATCATGCGGCACCACGCCTGCGCCACCGGAGGCGATGCGTGCCGCAGCATCTGGCTTCCGGTACCGAGCAAGAAAAGCTGCTGCGCGATCTCCCGCCCCTGCGCCTCCTGCGGCTTACGCAATTTTTGCTGAAGCTGTCGCCAGCTGCGGTCGAAGTGTCTGTCCTGCCCTTTCACCTGCGCAAACTCATCGGCAAGCAGGTCGTGAATGCCTTGCTGCTTCGCCAGCACGCGCAGCACGTCCAGGCACATGATGTTGCCGGATCCCTCCCAGATACTGTTCACCGGCATCTCGCGATACAGGCGAGGAAGTTCACTCTCCTCGCAATACCCTGCGCCCCCGAGCACCTCCATCGCTTCTGCCACAAACGGAATGCCCGCTTTGCACACGCTAAATTTCGCGACCGGAGTAAACAGCCGCGCCCACGCGGCCTCATGCGGATCCGCACGCTTATCCCACGCCCGGGCCAGGCGGAACAGCAGCGCCGTTTGCCCCTCCAGCGCCAGCGCCATCCGGCTTAGCATCTCGCGCATGAGCGGCTGATCGATGAGATTTTTGCCGAAGGTTTGTCGCTGATGGGCATGGTACAGCGCCACGGACAGCGCCCGCCGCATCAGCCCGTGGCTGCCCAGCGCGCAGTCAAAGCGCGTCAGTCCGCCCATTTTGAGGATCTGCCGTACCCCTTCGCCTTCTTCCCCCAGCAGCCAGCCGGCGGCATCAAGAAACTCCACCTCGCTGCTGGCGTTGGAGCGGTTCCCGAGCTTGTCCTTCAGGCGCTCCAGCCGGACGGCGTTACGCTGCCCGTCAGGCAAAAAGCGCGGCACAAAAAAGCAGGACAGCCCGCCCTTAGCCTGGGCCAGCACCAGGTGCGCATCGCTTTGCGGGACGGAAAAAAACCATTTATGCCCCACCAGCCGGTAGCTGCCGTCGCTACATTTTTCCGCTCTGGTGGTGTTGCTCAGCACGTCCGAGCCGCCCTGCTTTTCCGTCATCCCCATGCCGATCAGCAGGCCGCGCTTTTGCGCACCGGGGGACAGATGGGGATCGTAGCGATCGCTGAGCAGCGGCGTCAGCCAGTTGTGAAAGGGTTTGGGGAGCGCCTGCAGCAGCAGCGGCGTTGCGGCAAACGTCATGGTGACCGGGCAAAGCGTTCCCGCCTCTACCTGAGCATGAAGCACAAAGCGTGCGGCCCGCGCGACAAACGCCCCTTTACGCGCCTCCTCTTCCCACGCCAGGTTATGCACGCGGTTAGCACACAGCCCCTGCATCAGCAGGTGCCATGCCGGGTGAAAGCGGACGTCATCGAGCCGCTCCCCGGTGGCATCATAGCGCAGCAGCTCCGGCGGATTGACGTTCGCCAGCCTGCCCAGCTCCAGCGACTCCGCGGTACCTAACTGCTGCCCGATGCTGGCGAGCAGATCAACATCCCACTCGGCACCCTCGCGGGAAACCGCGTCACGCAGGGCGCAGTCAGAGAGGAAAAGGTTGCTGTTGGAAAGCGGCGCGGGTTGATTAAAAACGGTATGGGTCTGCCAGTGCATGCTGTCTCCCTCCTTCAGTGGCAATGACGGTAAGTATGGACAGACCGCGCGCGCGCTGCATGGGAGGGGAGTCACACGTTCACGATCCCGCTGATATCATTCGTGAAATAGCTCACAGAACATAAGAATAAACTATTTCATGACTTCGCTTTTGTTGAATAATTTATTCTTACCCCTGTCAGTGAGGATCGTTATGCAACCGGAAGCGCACAAGCGAGCATTAATTGCAGGCTCCATTGGTAACTTTATCGAGTGGTATGAGTTTGCGGTCTACGGTTTTCTGGCAACCGTGATTGCGAAGAACTTCTTCCAGCTTGAAGGGGAAGCGGGGCTCACCAGCCTGATCCTCACCTACGCCTCCTTCGCCATCGCGTTCTTCTTCCGCCCGCTGGGTGCGGTGGTGTTTGGCCGCATCGGCGACCGGATAGGCCGTAAGCCGACGCTAATCATTGTGCTGGTGCTGATGACGCTCGCGACGGCCGCCATCGGCATGGTGCCGGTCTACGCCAGCATCGGGATTGCCGCACCGCTCATTATTACGCTGCTGCGCATCCTGCAGGGGCTGTTTGCGGGCGGCGAATACGGCGGCGCGGTCTCGCTGATGACGGAGTTCGCCCCGCGCGGCAAACGCGGGCTTTATGGTGCGTGGCAATCCTTCACCGTGGCGCTGGGGCTGCTAGCGGGGGCGGGCATCGTGGCGCTGCTCTCCGCCCTTCTCACGCCTGAGGCCCTGCACGACTGGGGCTGGCGCATTCCTTTCTTCCTGGCGCTGCCCATGGGCGTCGTTGCGCTGTGGTTGCGCGTGAGTATGGAAGAGACGCCCAGCTTTGTGCAGCAGCAGGATAAACCGGCTGTCGCACAGGCGGATACGGCCGCCACGCTCCGGGCCATCGTGATGGGGATTGGGCGCGTGATGGTCTGGTCTGCGGCGGGGTACACCTACCTGGTGATTATGCCAACCTATCTGCAGTCGGCGCTGCACACCGGGTTTAACCAGGCCCTGCTGATTGCGGTGATTTCGAATATTGGTTTTGCACTCACCATCATTCCTTCGGGGCTCCTGAGCGACCGGATCGGGCGTCGCACGGTGATGATTATCGCCACCGCGCTGCTGTTGATCCTCGCCCTGCCGCTGCTGAAAATTTTGCAGGCGGAGTCGAGCACGCTGGCGGTCAAGGCGATAGTGGTGCTCATTGCGGGTGGCCTGGTGGGAATGCTGGCGGGGCCGGGCCCGGCGATGCTCTCTGAGATGTTCCCGACGCGCGTGCGCTATACCGGGCTGGGGTTGGCCTACTCGTTGTCGAACGCGATTTTTTCGGGCTGTGCGGGGTTAATCATTACCGGGCTGATTAAGCAGACGGGTAACCTGGATATTCCGGCATATTACGTGATGGCGACGGCAGTGGTGAGTATTTTCGCGCTGATGACGCTGAGGAAAGATGACCATTTGCGGTCGCTGGAGGAGTGAGGTTATCACCGTCTGGTGCCCTCACCCCGGCCCTCTCCCACTGTACAGTCCGGGGACATAGTGAACACTTGTTCGGGGACATGGTAGACACTTACAACTAAGGCATAAGAACCCGTTTATGGAGTCGCTTATGCCGTGGGATGCGAGAGATACCATGTCATTACGTACCGAGTTTGTTTTGTTCGCCTCGCAGGACGGGGCGAACATCCGTTCCCTCTGCCGCCGCTACGGCATTTCACCTGCTACCGGCTACAAGTGGCTTCAGCGCTGGGCTGTCGAGGGCGAACCCGGCCTGCAGGACCGCCCCCGCACGCCGCATCATTCCCCCAACCGCTCGTCTGACGACGTCACCGCCCTGCTGCGCATGGCCCATGACCGTCATGAACGCTGGGGCGCCCGCAAGATTAAGCGCTGGCTGGAAGACCAGGGACACCGTATGCCTGCCTTCAGCACTGTCCATAACCTGATGGCCCGTCACGGCCTGCTGCCCGGCACGGCTCCGGGTATTCCGGCCACCGGACGGTTCGAACATGACGCCCCGAACCGGCTCTGGCAGATGGATTTTAAGGGGCACTTCCCCTTTGGCGGCGGCCGCTGCCATCCGCTCACCCTGCTCGACGACCACTCCCGTTTTTCCCTGTGCCTCACACACTGTACCGATGAACGGCGTGAGACCGTGCAGCAACAGCTGGTCAGCGTCTTTGAACGCTACGGCCTGCCGGACCGGATGACGATGGATAACGGCTCACCGTGGGGCGACACAACCGGCATCTGGACGGCGCTGGAGCTGTGGCTGATGCGTCTGGGTATTAAGGTGGGTCACTCCCGGCCATATCATCCGCAGACGCAGGGCAAGCTGGAGCGTTTTCACCGCAGCCTGAAGGCGGAAGTGCTGCAGGGGAAATGGTTCGCGGACAGCGGCGAGCTGCAGCGTGCCTTTGACCACTGGCGGACGGTCTATAACCTTGAACGCCCGCACGAGGCGCTGGATATGGCGGTCCCGGCCTCACGCTATCAGCCGTCTGCGCGGCAGTACAGCGGCAGCGTGACGCCCCCGGAATACGATGAAGGTGTGCTGGTCAGGAAAGTGGATATCAGCGGGAAGCTGAGCTTACAGGGAGCCAGTCTGAATGCAGGAAAGGCGTTCAGGGGAGAACGGGTGGGGCTGAAGGAGACGCAGGAGGATGGCTGCTATGAAGTGTGGTGGTACAGCACGAAAGTGGGGGTGATCGACCTGAAGAAAAAGTCGATCACCATGGGTAAAGGATGTTAAAAAGTGTTCACCATGTCCCCGAACACCTGTCTACCATGTCCCCGGACCGTACACCCACGGGGAGAGGGAGAAAACACTAAAGGCCGTCCTGTGGACGGCCTTGCTGTTTATTCTCCCCGCTGGCGCACCGCTTCAAACAGGCAGATGCCCGTTGCAACAGACACGTTCAGGGACGACACGCTGCCCGCCATCGGGATGCTGATCAGCTCGTCGCAGTGCTCGCGCGTCAGACGGCGCATGCCTTCACCTTCCGCACCCATCACCAGCGCCAGACGGCCGGTCATTTTGCTCTGGTACAGGGTATGATCCGCTTCACCGGCGGTGCCGACGATCCAGATGTTCTCTTCCTGCAGCAGACGCATGGTGCGCGCCAGGTTGGTCACGCGGATCAGCGGTACGTTTTCCGCCGCGCCGCAGGCCACTTTTTTCGCCGTAGCGTTGAGCTGCGCAGAGCGATCTTTCGGCACGATCACCGCGTGCACGCCCGCCGCATCGGCGCTGCGCAGGCACGCGCCGAGGTTGTGCGGATCGGTAACGCCGTCGAGGATCAGGAAGAACGGATTCTCCAGTTCAGCGATCAGATCCGGCAGATCGTTTTCCTGATACTGACGCCCCGGCTTCACGCGGGCAATAATGCCCTGGTGCACCGCACCGTCGCTTTTCTCATCCAGGAACTGGCGGTTTGCCAGCTGGATCACCACGCCCTGCGCTTCCAGCGCGTGGATCAGCGGCATCAGACGCTTATCTTCACGCCCTTTCAGAATAAAGACTTCCTGAAAACGCTCCGGTGCGCGCTCAAGAAGGGCCTGCACCGCGTGGATGCCGTAAATCATTTCACTCATTGATGGTTCTCGTAATAAATATTACCCCTCTCCCCACTGGGGAGAGGGTCCGGGTGAGGGGAAAATTACTCCGCCTGCTTTTTCTTCGCTGCGCGCTTCGCTTTGGTGGCGGCCGCTATTTTCTGCGTCTTCGCGGAAGGTTTCTTCGCTGAACGGGCTTCTTTCTTCGCCGCCTTCGGCTTCTGTTTCTTCTCGCCGCGGAACGCGCTGTCCGGCTCGAAGTTCACCTTCTTGCCAGCCTGACGACGTTTACCGCCGCCCGGCTTACCGTTTCCGCCTTTTTTCGCCCGTTCACGCTCGGTTTTACCGACGTTGCGCGGCGCACGCTCGCTGGAGATCAGGCTGAAGTCGATTTTACGGTCGTCCATATTCACGGCTTCGACCTTCACTTCGACACGGTCGCCCAGACGATAGGTCTGGCCGCCCGATTCGCCAATCAGGCGCTGGCCAACCTGATCGAAGCGGTAATAATCGTTATCCAGGCTGGAGACGTGCACCAGACCGTCGATGAACAGTTCGTCCAGACGCACGAAGAAGCCAAAGCCGGTCACGCTGGCAATCACGCCTTTGAAGACGTTACCCACCTGGTCGAGCATAAAGTCACACTTCAGCCAGTCCGCCACGTCGCGCGTGGCTTCATCGGCACGGCGTTCGGTCATGGAACAGTGCTGACCCAGCTGCAGCATCTCTTCCATCGAATAGTGGTAGCCACCGGTTTCAGTCGTGTTTCCTTTATGGCCCTGCTCCTGCGCCAGCAGATACTTGATCGCACGGTGCAGAGAGAGGTCAGGATAACGACGAATCGGCGACGTAAAGTGGGCGTAAGACTGCAGCGCGAGGCCGAAGTGTCCCCGGTTTTCCGGATCGTAAATCGCCTGCTTCATAGAGCGCAGCAGCATCGTCTGCAGCATTTCTGCGTCAGGACGGTCGCTAATGGACTCCAGCAGCTCGGCGTAATCGCGCGGCTCCGGCTTGTTGCCGCCAGGCAGTTCCAGACCCAGTTCAGCCAGCACGGAGCGGAACGCGGTGATGGCTTCCGTCGACGGTTTATCGTGAATACGGAACAGCGCAGGCTCTTTGGCTTTCTCAACGAAACGTGCCGCCGAGATGTTCGCCAGGATCATACACTCTTCGATCAGCTTGTGCGCATCGTTACGCTGGGTCTGCTCGATACGCTCGATGCGGCGTTCTGCGTTGAAAATGAATTTCGCTTCTTCGCTCTCAAACGAGATCCCGCCGCGCTCTTCGCGCGCCTGATCCAGCGTTTTGTAGAGGTTATGCAGTTCTTCGATGTGTTTGACCAGCGGCGCGTACTGTTCGCGCAGATCCTGGTCGCCCTGCAGCATATGCCAGACCTTGGTGTAGGTCAGACGCGCGTGCGAGCTCATCACCGCTTCGTAGAATTTGTATCCGGTTAAGCGCCCTTTGTTGGAGATGGTCATCTCGCAAACCATACAGAGGCGGTCAACCTGCGGGTTCAGGGAGCACAGGCCGTTAGACAGCACTTCCGGCAGCATCGGCACAACCTGCGACGGGAAGTAGACCGAGGTACCGCGGCTGCGGGCTTCGTTATCCAGCGGAGTGTGCGGACGAACATAGTAGCTGACGTCTGCAATCGCTACCCACAGACGCCAGCCGCCACCGCGTTTTTTCTCGCAGTAAACGGCGTCATCGAAGTCGCGAGCATCTTCACCGTCGATCGTGACCAGCGGCAGGGAGCGCAGATCCACGCGGCCCGCTTTAGACTCTTCCGGCACTTCTTCGCGCAGGCTTTCGATCTGCTCTTCAACCGCTTTCGGCCAGATGTACGGAATCTCGTGGGTGCGCAGCGCCATATCAACGGCCATGCCGGTGCCCATGTTATCGCCTAAGACTTCCACGATTTTACCGACCGCTTTGGTGCGGCGGGTTGGGCGCTGGGTGAGTTCCACCACCACCACAAAACCCATGCGCGCGCCCATTACCTCTTCAGGCGGAATCAGGATGTCGAAGCTCAGACGGCTGTCGTCCGGCACCACAAAGCCCACGCCCGCGTCGGTAAAATAGCGGCCAACAATCTGGCTGGTTTTTGGCACCAGCACGCGGACCACGCGCGCTTCGCGGCGGCCTTTACGGTCAGCGCCCAGCGGCTGCGCCAGGATCTGGTCGCCGTGGATGCACATTTTCATCTGTTCAGATGAGAGGTAGAGATCGTCTTTACGGCCTTCCACGCGCAGGAAGCCGAAGCCATCGCGGTGACCAATGACGGTCCCTTTCAGCAGATCGAGGCGTTCTGGCAGCGCGTAGCACTGGCGGCGGGTAAAGACCAGCTGCCCGTCACGCTCCATCGCGCGCAGGCGGCGGCGAAGGGCTTCAATTTGCTCTTCACCTTCAATGTTTAATTCTACGGCAAGTTCTTCACGATTGGCGGGTTTTTCGCGTTTTGTTAAGTGTTCAATGATGAACTCGCGGCTGGGAATAGGATTCGCGTATTTTTCGGCTTCGCGTTCCTGGAAAGGATCATGTGACATGTCGGTTCCTCCGTTGTCAGCTCCGGTGGACGTTTTCTTCATTCCACCAGCAATAATTTATAAAGCGGTTGATTCTCTTCAACCAAATCGGCCAGCGTGTAGTTATCCAGTTCCATGAGAAAACTTTGCACGGCCTTTGAAAGCGCCTTTTTCAGGCGGCAAGCGGGCGTAATGTGGCAGAACTCGCTGCTGCAGTTCACCAGAGACAGCGGCTCCAGTTCACGTACCACATCGCCAACACGAATACTCTGCGCCGGTTTACCGAGACGGATCCCACCATTCTTCCCGCGGACGGCAGCAACGTATCCGGCACGACTAAGTTGATTGATTATTTTGACCATATGATTACGGGATACGCCGTAGACCTCTGTGACTTCAGAGATGCTGGTCATCTTCCCATCAGGTAACGACGCCATGTAAATCAGCGCACGTAAGCCGTAATCGGTGAAACTTGTTAACTGCACATCAACCTCAGGAAAAAGGGAAAACGCGGTCAAACCGCAGAGATATTCATTAATGATGATAAACCAGCCAGATAGATAGCGGCTAATTTATTTGAACTGAAAGGAGAACGGAGGATAAAAAAGCCGGATACGCGTTGCTCATCCGGCCTACGATGGGTTTTGTAGGCCCGGCAAGCGCAGCGCCGCCGGGCGAAACCATCATTATGCGTCGAACGGGTCGCGCAGGATCATCGTTTCGGTACGATCCGGGCCGGTAGAAATAATATCGATCGGCACTTCGGTCAGCTCTTCAATACGCTTGATGTAATCCAGCGCCGCCTGCGGCAGGCCGCTACGCTCTTTCACACCGAAAGTGGTCTCAGACCAGCCCGGCATGGTTTCGTAGATTGGCTCGATGCCTTCCCAGTCGTCAGCAGCCAGCGGCGTGGTGGTCACTTCGCGGCCATCTGGCATACGGTAGCCGACGCAAATTTTCACTTCTTTCAGGCCGTCCAGTACGTCCAGCTTGGTCAGGCAGAAGCCAGACAGGGAGTTGATCTGCACAGCACGACGCACGGCAACCGCATCCAGCCAGCCGGTACGACGACGGCGACCGGTGGTCGCGCCAAACTCGTTACCCTGCTTGCACAGGAACTCGCCGGTTTCATCAAACAGCTCGGTCGGGAATGGACCCGCACCCACGCGAGTGGAGTACGCTTTGATGATGCCCAGAACATAATCCACATAGCGCGGACCCAGGCCAGAGCCAGTCGCCACGCCACCTGCGGTGGTGTTCGAGGAGGTTACGTACGGATAGGTACCGTGGTCGATGTCCAGCAGCGTACCCTGCGCACCTTCAAACATGACGAAATCGCCACGCTTGCGCGCCTGGTCCAGCAGATCGGACACATCAACAACCATACCGGTCAGAATGTCTGCAATCGCCATGACGTCATCCAGCACCTTCTGGTAGTCAACAGCGTCAGCTTTGTAGAAGTTCACCAGCTGGAAGTTGTGATATTCCATCACTTCTTTCAGTTTTTCAGCGAAGGTGGCTTTGTCGAAGAGGTCGCCCACGCGCAGACCGCGACGCGCAACTTTATCTTCGTAAGCCGGGCCGATACCACGACCGGTGGTGCCGATCGCTTTCGCGCCGCGTGCTTTTTCACGCGCAACGTCCAGCGCCACGTGATAATCCAGGATCAGCGGGCAGGCTTCGGAGAGCAGCAGACGCTCACGAACAGGGATACCACGGTCTTCCAGACCTTTCATCTCTTTCATCAGCGCAGCAGGAGACAGCACAACGCCGTTACCGATGATGCTGGTGACGTTATCACGAAGAATGCCTGATGGAATAAGATGGAGGACGGTTTTTTCACCGTTGATTACGAGAGTATGGCCTGCGTTGTGACCGCCCTGGTAGCGTACAACATATTTAGCCCGTTCAGTCAGAAGATCAACAATCTTCCCTTTACCTTCGTCACCCCATTGGGTGCCCAGTACGACGACGTTGTTACCCATTTTTTCAAAATCACCGTTTGCTTAAAAATGGATTCTACCATCGCTTTTTCAGATATACAGCACTTTTTGACCTCAGAATATCCCAAATCCGACCACTTTTTGATCAGCCAATCGTTTTCCTCAACATGTAGTAGATCACGATGCCCGCAACCACAAGACCGCCGCCAAAACGACGCAAAATATTATCGGGAAGACTGCTCATCGTGGCGATCATTCGACGCCAGGCGCGCGGATAGAGCATCGGTCCAAGACCTTCCAGCACCAGGACCAGAGCCAGTGCGAGCCAGATCGTTGAATTCATTTTTATTCCTCATAAAAGAAAACCACCGCTCCGTTGAGAGCGGTGGTTTGAATACTCAAACGAGCCTGAGTTTATCGCGTAGCGTTGGTCGGCGTCTTCATATAACGGAAGAAATCGCTGTCCGGGCTGAGCACCATCACATCCTGGTTGCTCTGGAAGCTATTCTCGTAAGCGCGCAGGCTACGGATAAAGGCGTAGAAGTCAGGATCCTGGCTGAAGGCGTCCGCGAACAGCTTCGCCGCTTCGGCATCACCTTCACCGCGCAGGATACGGCCCTGACGCTCAGATTCCGCCAGCGTCTTGGTGACTTCATAGTCCGCTGCCGCACGCAGCTTCTCAGCCTCTTCCTGGCCCTGTGAACGGTGACGACGGGCTACCGCTTCACGCTCGGCGCGCATACGGTTGTAAATCGCCTCGGACACTTCTGCCGGGAGGTTGATCTGCTTGATACGCACGTCCACCACTTCGATACCCAGCGCAGCCATACTGTTCGGGTTGATCACCGGCACTTTGCCGTTGGTTTCCGCCTGAACGCGTTCAGCCGCTTTGGCAATCGCATCATCCGCTGCTGGCGTTTCCACTTCGTCTTCCGTGCCCGCGGTTCCGGAGTTCAGCGCATCGCGCACTTCCAGAGTCAGACGACCGCGGGAGTCGGTCACGATGTCTTTCACATCCAGACGACCAATTTCAGAACGCAGACGGTCAGAGAATTTACGCTTCAGCAGCACTTCGGCCTGAGAAACGTCGCCGCCGCCCGTTGCCAGGAAGTAACGGCTGAAATCGCTGATGCGCCATTTGATGTAGGAATCAACGATCAGGTCTTTCTTCTCTTTGGTCACGAAACGGTCGGCCTGGTTATCCATGGTCTGGATACGCGCATCAAGGGTTTTCACCGACTGAATGAACGGCACCTTGAAGTGCAGACCCGGCTCGTAAATCACCGGGCGCTTGTCGCCATCACGCACGACGCTGCTGAACTGGAATTTGATCCCACGCTCGCCCTCTTTCACCACAAAGATCGAGGTATAAAGCACGACCAGTACGATGACGATGATCGCAATAACTGACTTACGCATCCTTATTCCCCCTGACGCTGGTAGTCGTTACGCTGCGCGTTAGCACGGCGTTGGTCCATAATGTCACCATCGTTCGAAGAAGGCGTTGTGTTCGTGCTGGCGCTGCCCGTTGAGGCAGGCGGCAGACGCAGCAGGTTGTTCGCGCCGCTGGTGTCGCCTTTCGCGGCTGGCGCAGCATTGCCTTTCAGCATCTGATCCAGCGGCAGAACCATCAGGTTTCCACCTTTATTGTCGTTAACCAACACTTTGCGGGTGTGGCTCAGCACTTTTTCCATGGTCTCGATATAGAGACGCTCACGGGTAATTTCCGGTGCCGCTTTATATTCCGGCAGGATCTTCGCGAAGCGAGCCACTTCACCCTGCGCTTCCAGAATGGTCTGCGTCTTGTACGCGCGCGCTTCTTCCAGAATACGCTGCGCCTGGCCGTTAGCGCGTGGCTGGACTTCGTTGGTGTACGCTTCTGCTTCACGGATGTACTGCTGTTCGTTTTCACGCGCAGCAATCGCATCGTCAAAGGCGGCTTTCACCTCTTCCGGCGGACGCGCAGCCTGGAAGTTGACGTCCAGCAGGGTAATACCCATGTTGTACGGACGAATGGTCTCTTCCAGCTCGCGCTGGGTATCGCTACGAATAACGGTACGACCCTCGGTCAGGATGCGGTCCATGGTGTATTTACCGATCACACCACGCAGGGCGCTGTCGGTCGCCTGACGCAGGCTGTCATCGGCGCTGGTCACGCTAAACAGATAACGCTCAGGGTCGGTCACGCGGTACTGCACGTTCATCTCGACGCGCACCACGTTTTCATCAGAGGTCAGCATCACGCCGGAGGCCGCCAGTTCACGGACGGACTCCACGTTGACCGCGGTCACGTCGTCAATGAAGGTCGGTTTCCAGTTCAGGCCCGGCTCAACCAGATGGCTGAACTTACCGAAACGGGTGACCACGCCGCGTTCTGCTTCTTTAATGGTGTAGAACCCGCTGGCTGCCCAGATGATGACCACCGCAGCGGCCACGATACCTACAACGCGGCCACCCATCGGTGGGCGCGGACTCTGAGTGGAGTTGCCACCCGAGCCAGAACCTTTTCCTCCGCCAAGGCCACCAAGCTTCTTGCTCAGCTTGCGGAAGATATCATCCAGATCCGGCGGCCCCTGCTCGCGACCACCTTTGTTGCCATTTCCCTCAGAGTTGCCGCCAGGTTTGCTGCTTCCCCACGGGTCGCGGTCTTGTCCGTTATTACCGGGCTGATTCCACGCCATGTATATGCTCCATATTTGTTATGCAAGGGCGAATTATTCAGGCATCCCCTTTCCGATCAGACGATATAGTCCGCCAGGGCAGGTTCTTGTTTACAGAGGCGACGCCAGTCAACGATCGGCATACGCACCTGCATCCCCACGCTGCCGTCATCCTCCATCCACTCTTTTTCTATCGCCTGAAGCTGATAAAACCGGCTGCGCAGCCTGCCTTCCTGTGGCGGCAGTCGCAGCGTGTGCTGAGCCACCTCACCGGAAAGACGTTCTGTCAAAGCCTGGAAAAGCAGTGGCACGCCAATACCGGTCTGGGCAGAAAGCCAGACCCGAATCGGTTTGTTTTCTTCATCTCGGTCGATACGCGGTTCGAAATCGTCCAGCATATCGATCTTGTTCATGACCAACAGCGTTGGGATCTCGTGGGCGTCAATTTCTTCGAGCACCACGTTCACCGCGTCGATGTTTTCCTGCACCCGCACGTCTGCCGCATCTATCACGTGCAGCAGCAGCGTCGCCTGACGCGTCTCCTGCAGGGTGGCCTTAAACGCCGCCACCAGATCGTGCGGCAGGTGGCGGATAAACCCTACGGTATCCGCCAGCACCGTTTCACCCACGTCTGCAACGTCAATACGGCGCAGCGTAGGGTCCAGGGTCGCAAACAGCTGGTCTGCGGCATACACCTGAGCCTCGGTAATCTGGTTAAACAGGGTCGATTTACCGGCGTTGGTATAACCCACCAGCGACACCGTCGGGATGTCCGCTTTGGTTCGCGCCCGACGCCCCTGTTCACGCTGTTTCTCTACGCGTTCCAGACGCGAGAGGATCTGGGTAATTCGGCCACGAAGCAAACGACGGTCGGTTTCGAGCTGGGTTTCACCCGGGCCGCGCAAACCAATCCCGCCTTTTTGTCTTTCAAGGTGTGTCCAGCCACGCACCAGACGCGTTGCCAGATGGCGCAGCTGCGCCAGCTCAACCTGCAGTTTCCCCTCGTGGGTACGAGCACGCTGAGCAAAAATATCTAAAATCAAACCCGTGCGATCGATAACACGGCATTCGCAAAGGGCTTCCAGGTTGCGCTCCTGGGCTGGAGACAGCGCATGATCAAACAACACGACTGACGCGCCGGCTGCTTTTACGGCATCCGCAATTTCGACTGCTTTACCTTCACCAACAAAATACTTTGGGTGCGGCGCTTTACGGCTACCGGTAATCACCTGCATTGCTTCGACACCGGCGGAAGAGACCAGAGATTCAAACTCCTGGAGGTCTTCCATATCTTTGTCTTGCGAAAAATAGATGTGTACCAGCACCGCCTGCTCACCGGCATCATAACGGTCAAACAAGCGTAAACCTCTCTAAAAAGATCAGCGGGGAACGCAGGATCCCTGGCTCCCCGTGTGGATAACAGTGCGAAACCTTATTCGGTCTCGTCGCTGTCCTGCGCTGGCGTTGAAGAACCCTGCGCGTTGCTGCCATGATGGTAGTTACTACCCGTGCCGCCGCCAGCGTTATTACTGTGATGAGATACCGGACGAGACGGAACAACGGTAGAAATAGCGTGCTTGTAGACCATCTGGCTGACCGTGTTTTTCAACAGAATCACGAACTGATCGAAAGACTCAATCTGACCTTGCAGCTTAATACCATTCACCAAATAAATAGAAACTGGAACACGTTCCCGACGCAATGCGTTCAGGAACGGATCTTGTAAAGATTGCCCCTTAGCCATTCTATCTTTTCCTTATATGCTTGTTTTGTACTTAGAACCTTGCGATTCTGAAAAATTGCGCACGATACGTCTCAATTGTACACATTCAGTGAGCGATATCACCAACAACCTCAATCACTTCGTTTAACGCCTGTTGCGGTTTTTCACTGTCTAACCAGTGAACCCCCTCCCAACCGCGCAACCAGGTGATCTGGCGCTTCGCTAACTGTCTCGTGGCGCAAACACCTCTATAAACCATTTCATCGTATGAAATCTCACCTTCAAGATACGACCACATCTGGCGGTATCCCACACAACGAACGGAAGGCATGTCCGTATGCAAATCTCCACGGGCAAAGAGCGCCCGCACTTCTGCTTCAAAATCTGAAGCTAACATCTGATGAAAACGCTGCTCAATTCGCTGATGGAGCAGTTCACGGCTCGCCGGGGCGATGGCGAACTGATGCACCTGATACGGCAGAGCGTCTCCTGACGTTTGCGTCAGTTCCGTTAAAGTTTTACCCGAAATGAAAAAAACTTCCAGTGCCCGGGAAAGCCTTTGCGGATCATTTGGATGGATCCGCGCTGCAGCAACCGGGTCAATCTCCGCCAGTTGCTGATGCAAAACGTCCCAACCCTGCTCTGCCGCCTGCTGCTCAATTTTTGCTCTTATTTCCGGGTCCGCAGATGGCAGAGGTGACAACCCCTCCAGCAGCGCCTTGAAATAAAGCATGGTTCCACCAACCAACAGCGGTATACGTCCCGCCGCCGTTATCTCGGCCATCTCGCCCAGGGCATCCCGGCGGAAATCCGCTGCGGAGTACGCCTGAGCCGGGTCGAGAATATCCAGCAAACGGTGCGGTGCCGCACGCAGCTCGTCTGCGTCAGGCTTCGCCGTGCCGATGTCCATCCCCCGATAGATGAGGGCGGAGTCGACGCTAATCAACTCTACAGGCAAAACTTTACGCAGCTCAATGGCGAGCGCCGTTTTGCCCGAGGCCGTTGGGCCCATTAAAAAAATTGCCTTAGGCAGGCTCGCCTTACTTACGTCAATCATGTTTCAGGGCGTTCATCGCCGTTTGTAAATCAACAGGTTGTAATAAACCACCCGGCGGCGTTTTTACCAGATGCGGGCAGAGACGTTCCACCTCCGCCAGCACGCTGATGGCCTGCGCCATACTCCACGGCGCGTGTTCGCTTGCCAGATGGCGGGCGATCCACTGCGCGGTGTTGGCGGCATCAAACGATGTTTGCTGCGCCAGGTAGCCTATCAGTTCAGGAATCAAGTTTTGTAAATTTTGTTGGCGTAAGGGTAAAGGCACTGCACGAATTGTCACATGTTGTGGTTCGAGCACAGTTTCAATACCCATCTGCGCAAGCTGCGACCCGACGCGCTGCAATACCCTCGTTTCGTCAGGGGATATTTTCAGTCGTACCGGAATCAACAGCGGCTGCGCGCAGGCTGCGTTTTCCCCCGGCGTGAGCTGCACCTGTTTAAGCCAGCGTTCGGCGACCGGCAGGGCCAGAAGCATCACTTTGCCGTTACGTTCAAGCAGCGCCATATCCGGCGCAACGATCGTCAGCACCCGGCCAAAACTCTGGCTATGGCCGTCCAGTGAAGGCTGAGGGGCCGGAAGAGGCTCTTTACGCTCCACGGCTGGCGTTTCCAGCAGCTTGCGGTACAACGCCCCCTGCTGCTTTTGATAGCCAGGCTGGGCATTCGGGTAGTTCGCGCCCGTTGGACGCGGCGCGCTCCCTGCGGATGAGAAGCGCGGGGCTTCAGGCTCACGCGCGACGGCAGGCTCCGCAAAATGGTTGCGGCCCGCTGCCACGCGGTTTTCGGGCAGCGGACGTGGTGCAGGCGCGTCGTTCTCCAGCGGCAGCGCGGGCTCTGCCTGCTGCTGCAACACGGCGGCCACGCCCTGATATATGAAGTCGTGAACGAGACGCGACTGGTGGAACCGTACCTCATGCTTGGCAGGATGAACGTTCACATCCACCTGATGGGGGTCGATATCCAGATAAAGGACGAAAGCAGGCTGCTGATCGGCCCCGAGCTTGTCTTCGCAGGCCTGGCGAATCGCGTGATTGATGAGGCGGTCGCGCATCATGCGGCCGTTGACGTAGCAATACTGAATTTCAGAGAACGCAGCGCTGCTCGCGTTTGGATCGGCAACCCAGCCGCGTAAAGCCAGATCGCCGTGCTGCCACTCGATGGCCAGCGCCTGTTCCAGAAACGGCGTGCCGCAGATCGCCCCCAGACGACGCTCTTTCTGCCCGCCTTCCGCCACCGCGCGATACTGGCGCATCACCTTGCCGTTGTGGCTGAGGTTAATGGTGACGTCAAAACGCGCCAGCGCGATACGCCGAACGATCTCGTCGATATGGCTGAACTCGGTCTTCTCGGTACGCATAAACTTGCGTCGGGCGGGGGTGTTGTAGAAGAGATCTAACACTTCAAGCGTAGTGCCGACAGGATGCGCCGCGGGCTTGACCGTCACGTCCATATCGCGCCCTTCGGCGTAGGCCTGCCAGGCCTCCTGCTGTTCAGCGGTACGGGAGGTCAGCGTCAGGCGCGAAACCGAGCTGATGCTGGCCAGCGCCTCACCGCGAAAGCCGAGGCTAATAATCGCTTCCAGGTCATCCAGAGAAGCAATTTTACTGGTGGCGTGACGCGCCAGCGCCAGCGCCAGCTCCTCTTTTTTAATGCCACAGCCGTTGTCGCGAATGCGGATAAGCTTCGCGCCACCGCGTTCGATATCAATATCAATGCGGGTTGCGCCCGCATCGAGGCTGTTTTCCACCAGCTCCTTCACCACCGACGCAGGGCGTTCAACCACCTCACCGGCGGCGATTTGGTTCGCGAGCTGCGGCGGTAGAACCTGAATCGGCATGAATTCTCCTTAGTTGGTCGCGGTCATCTCACCCGGCAGCGCTGCGCTGGCCGTCTGGGCAGCGCCGCTCTGCGGTGCGGACTGCAGCGGATGCGCCTCAAAGTATTTACGCAGACCGTTATAAATCGCTTCGGCAATTTGATGCTGGTAGCTGTCGCTTCCCAGCAGACGCTCTTCACCGTTGTTACTGATAAAGCCCGTCTCTACAAGGATGGACGGGATATCTGGCGAGCGCAGAACGCCGAGGCTGGCATGCTCAGGGCGACGTTTGTGCAGCACGCCAATGCTTTGCAGCTGGCTCAATACGTTAGTGGCGACATCATACCCGACGCGCTGAGAATGACCGAACTGTAAATCCAGCACCGCCTGGCTGAGGTACGGATCGGACTGGCTGTTCGCCAGCACGTCGCCCGCGCCGCCTAACAGCTCGGACTGCTTCTCATGCTCTTCCAGCCAGTTGGCCATTTCGCTGTTGGCGCGACGGTTCGACAGCACCCAAACCGAGGCGCCGGTCGCGCTACGATTCGGCGCAGCGTCCGCATGAATGGAGACCAGGAAGTTGGCGTTTTGCTTGCGCGCCACGTCCGAGCGCCCCATGACGGAGATAAAGTAGTCCCCGTCGCGGGTCAACACGCCTTTAAACATAGGGTCGTCGTTGAGCAGCGAACGCAGTTTACGCGCGATAGCGATAGTCACGTTTTTCTCGCGCGTGCCGCCAGGGCCAATCGCCCCCGGATCTTCCCCGCCGTGGCCCGCGTCAATGGCGATGATCACTTTGTCACCGCTGACCGTCGCGCGTCGCGCGCTGGCCGCCGGACGCGTCACCGTATTGCTGCTGGTTGCCGCAGTAATGCGATCGTTCTGCGATTTAAACGGATTACGCGCGGGTTCCGCAGGACGCGGCGTATACACCGGCTCTTCCACGCGCTTCGCGACGACCGGCGGCGGTGGAGGCGGCGGCACGTCTGCATTGATGGTAAAAACGACCGTATAGTTCGCGCCGTTTTGCTGCTTCACCGCCTTCGTTTTACCCTTTTCGGTCAGATCGACCACCAGGCGTAACGACTGACTGTCCTGGGGCGTTCCCGAACGGATGCTTTTCACCAGGTTGTTACCGCTGAACTGCAGCGGTAGCCCCTGGATCACGCCCGTCTGTTTGATATCCAGCGCCACGCTGTGGCTGTCTGGCTGTGAAAATGCATACTCAGGATCGCCCATAAAGCTGAACGTGATCCGGGCCTGGCTTTCGCCGTTTGATACCTGAATATCCGAGAGGTTTGCCGCCCCGGCCTGCGCGCACAGCAGCACGGTGGCAGCCAACAACCAGCCTTTAACGCGATTTATCATCCCGTCATCCCTACGCTTAACCGGCCAGACGCGCCAGTAAGGAACTGCCTGATGAGGAAACCGCACTGATGCGCGCCTCACGCCCTTGTGCCTGGTAATCTAAGTGAATTTCGACATCCGGGTCAGGCAGCACACCCGCACCTTGTTGCGGCCACTCCACCAGGCAGATGGCATCATTGGCAAAATAATCACGGATCCCCATAAATTCCAGCTCCTCAGGATCCGCAAGTCGGTATAAATCGAAGTGGTACACCATGAGATTCTCAAGGGTATACGGTTCTACCAGCGTGTAGGTTGGGCTTTTGACATTCCCGTTATGCCCTAACGCCTGCAAAAAACCCCGGCTGAAGGTGGTTTTACCCGCACCTAAATCACCATACAGATAAATGACGGTTGCCCCCTGACAGGCCTGCGCCACGCGCTTGCCGAGTTCTAAAGTGGCTTGTTCATCAGGTAAAGGAATCGCTCGATTAGTCATTTTCTACGTCAATCACATCCGGGTTAACAACACGCCGCAGCGTGCAAAAAAGATCGGTGGCCAGCATACCGCGCGTGCCGTAACGCGCAGCCAGTTTATCCGCCGCGACGCCGTGGGCCACGCAGCCCGCACAGGCTGCATCATAAAGGGGAAGTTTCTGTCCAAGCAATGCGCCAATGATGCCGGAAAGCACATCGCCCATGCCGCCGCTTGCCATGCCCGCATTGCCGGCATCAATAATACCCTGCGTCTCGTCGCTGGCGACAACGGTGCCTGCCCCTTTTAAAACAGCAACACCTCCGTAACGTTTTACCAGACGCTGAGCAGAAAGTAAGCGATCGCTTTCAATTTCTGCCACGCTGCAGTTAAGCAGTCGCGCGGCTTCGCCGGGGTGTGGCGTGAGAATGCGATTGTGACGCTTATCGGAGTTTATTGCCAGAAGGTTAAGCGCGTCGGCATCCCACAGCATCGGTTTACGAAAATTCTCGACCTTTTGCAGGGCCTGTTTACCCCATGCCTGCTGTCCAAGCCCGGGCCCAATCACCACCACGTCTGCCCATTCAAGGCTTTCTTCAAGCGCCTGGGCCGTGAGTTCGTGGACCATCAGCTCCGGTCGGGCGGTAACGATCGGCGCAATATTCTCAATGCGGGTGAGCACTCGCACCAGGCCAGCACCGCTGCGTAATGCCGCTTCGCCGGTCATACGAATCGCACCTGCCGTGCCACGATCGCCGCCAATTATCACCAGCCTGCCGCTATCGCCCTTATGGGACGTCGGTCTGCGCGGCGGGAGCCACGCTGCAAGCTGCGACGCATCAAAACGCGCGATGCGTATTTCCTGCCCGGCCAGCCAGCTCTCCAGCCCCAGCGCACTGTGGTGCAACACGCCAACAACGTCTCGCGCTTTGCCGGTCAGCAACCCCGGCTTGAGTGCGATGAAGGTCACCGTGTGCGCAGCCTGAATCACCGCTCCCGGCGTCGCGCCGGTTTGTGCAATCAGGCCAGAGGGAATATCCAGGGCGACAACCGGCGCGGAATGTCTGTTCGCGCGTTCAATCAGCGCAGCAACGTTTTCGCGAGGCGCGCTGCGAAGCCCGGTGCCCAGCAGACCGTCAACAATCAGATCCACCGCCTCTGGCCAGAGGATATTCGGCGCATGAATCACACCGCCTGCGTTAAGCCACGCCGTGCGTGCCGCGTCCGCCTCTTCCGGCAACGGTTTCTCACTCTCCAGGGCCAGCAGCGTCACGCGGATACCTGCCGCAGCCGCAAGACGGGCGACAACGTAGCCGTCGCCGCCGTTATTGCCGTGCCCACACAGAATCAGCCAGTGAGCGGCCTGCGGATACGCGCTGCGGGCAACGTTAAACGCCGCCTCACCCGCGCGCAGCATCAGTTCATACAGGGTAATCCCGAGGCTGTCCGCGGCCTCTTTTTCGGCGCGCCGGAGGTCATCCGCATGCCAGATGGAATGTGGTATACTTGCGGGGTTTTTCTTCACCGTATGGTCCGTCATGTCACAGCCCCTCGATCTCAATGAATTAGCGCAAAAAATAAAACAGTGGGGTGCTGAACTTGGCTTCCAGAAGGTGGGCATTACCGATACCGACCTCTCGGCCAGCGAGCCAAAACTGCAGGCCTGGCTGGATAAACAATACCACGGCGAAATGGAGTGGATGGCGCGTCATGGCATGATGCGCGCCCGTCCACACGAGCTCCTGCCGGGCACGTTACGCGTCATCAGCGTGCGCATGAACTACCTGCCCGCCAACGCGGCCTTTGCGCGCACGCTAAAAGACCCCTCTTTGGGTTACGTCAGCCGCTACGCCCTGGGACGTGATTACCATAAGCTTCTGCGCAACCGTTTAAAAAAGCTCGGGGAAACCATTCAGCAGCACTGTGTTTCGCTGAATTTTAGACCCTTTGTCGATTCCGCGCCTATTCTTGAGCGCCCGATCGCCGAAAAAGCCGGGCTTGGCTGGACAGGTAAGCACTCACTTATCCTTAGCCGCGACGCCGGATCGTTCTTCTTCCTGGGTGAACTGCTGATTGATTTGCCGCTGCCGATAGACGGTCCGGTAGAAGAAGGCTGCGGCCGCTGCGTGGCCTGCATGACCATTTGCCCGACGGGTGCCATCGTCGAGCCCTACACCGTTGATGCGCGCCGCTGCATCTCCTACCTCACTATCGAACTGGAAGGGGCCATTCCAGAAGAATTTCGGCCGCTTATCGGCAACCGCATCTACGGCTGCGACGACTGCCAGCTGATCTGCCCGTGGAACCGCTATTCCCAGCTGACGGACGAAGAGGATTTCAGCCCGCGTAAGGCGCTGCACGCGCCGCAGCTCGTTGAGCTGTTCGCCTGGACCGAAGCCTGGTTCCTGAAAGTGACGGAAGGTTCGGCCATTCGCCGTATCGGCCATCTGCGCTGGCTGCGTAATGTTGCCGTCGCCCTGGGTAATGCTCCCTGGGATGAAGCGAATCTGCGGGCACTTGAAAGCCGTAGAGGTGAGCACCCACTTCTTGACGAACACATAGAATGGGCGATTGCGCAGCAAATTGAGAAGCGCAATGCCTGTGTAGTCGAGGTTCAGCTACCGAAGAAACAGCGTCTGGTAAGGGTAATCGAAAAAGGACTTACGCGGGATGCCTGAACTATTCACAGCCTGTGAATAAAATTACAAACTCAAGAGCCATCTGGGCTGGGGATGAGGTCAAGTGATCTCAATAACATTTTGAAATCAAATTTTATTCATTAAGTACAGAAACTTATAAAGATATTATTCACCCTGCTAAGTTTTAACCCTATTCCGGTTAAGCGCAGTTTCTGTGGATAACTCTGTTTACAAGAGTATTTCAAAGACAATAGAAAACGTCCCCAACGAAACACTTCGCTGTGGATATTTAAGAGATGATGAAGAATTTGGAGCGGGAAACGAGACTCGAACTCGCGACCCCGACCTTGGCAAGGTCGTGCTCTACCAACTGAGCTATTCCCGCTTGGGTGGTCCGTGCTGTGAAAGCACTTTCAAATTTTGGAGCGGGAAACGAGACTCGAACTCGCGACCCCGACCTTGGCAAGGTCGTGCTCTACCAACTGAGCTATTCCCGCTTGGGCAGTCTGTGCTGTGAAAGCACTTTCAAATTTTGGAGCGGGAAACGAGACTCGAACTCGCGACCCCGACCTTGGCAAGGTCGTGCTCTACCAACTGAGCTATTCCCGCAAATCTGTACTGCTTTTGTTGCTGTCGTAACGCGTAATTCTCTGTCGTTACGGGAGGCGCATTATACGAGAAATCCTTTTAGCTGCAACCCCCCTTAAAGCGATTTTTTCGAAATTCAGTTCAAATGCTTATTAAATCGGCAAGCTGAACAATTTAACGACAAAAACCCGGCCACGCAAGGCGCCGGATCTCAAAATCACAGCTTAATAAAGTTTTCGCGGTAGTACGCAAGCTCCGCCACGGACTCCCGAATGTCGTCCATCGCCTGATGGGTTCCCTGCTTTTTAAAGCCGTCGAGGATTTCAGGCTTCCAGCGACGCGCCAGCTCTTTCAGGGTGCTGACATCCAGATAACGGTAGTGGAAATAAGACTCCAGCTCCGGCATGTACTTAAACAGGAAGCGGCGATCCTGGCCGATGCTATTCCCACAGATAGGCGATTTACCTGCCGGAACCCACTGCTTCAGGAACTCAAGCGTCGCCAGCTCCGCCTCGCGATCGCCGAACGTACTCGCCTTCACACGCTCCACCAGGCCACTGCCGGTGTGGGTGCGCACGTTCCACTCATCCATCAACGCCAGCTGATCGTCGGACTGATGCACCGCAATCGTTGGCCCTTCAGCCAGGATATTCAGGTTGGCGTCCGTCACCAGCGTTGCAATTTCAATGATGCGATCGCGCTCGGGATCCAGCCCGGTCATTTCGAGATCGATCCAAATCAGGTTGTTTTCATCCGCGCTCATGTTATTTTCCACCCTTCTCGCATAACCGGCAGTAGCAGGTTAACTAGTATTAATTAGAGTGTATCATAGAGGTTTTGCCCCTTACGGGCGACCAGGAGCCAGCGCGATTGAGTAAAAATAAACTCTCCAAAGGGCAGCAGCGCCGCGTAAACGCCAACCACCAGCGCCGTCTTAAAACCACTTCGGAGAAGCCGGATTATGACGACAACCTGTTTGGTGAAGCGACAGAAGGCGTCGTCATAAGCCGTTTCGGTATGCATGCCGATGTCGAATCCGCCGACGGGAATATTCACCGTTGCAATATCCGTCGCACCATCCGTTCACTGGTGACCGGCGATCGCGTGGTCTGGCGACCAGGCAAAGAGGCCGCTGAAGGGGTCACGGTTAAGGGGATCGTTGAGGCCGTGCATGAACGCACGTCGGTGCTCACCCGCCCGGATTTCTACGATGGCGTGAAGCCGATTGCCGCCAACATTAATCAGATCGTCATCGTTTCGGCGATTTTACCTGAGCTTTCGCTCAACATCATCGATCGTTACCTTGTCGCCTGCGAAACGCTGCAGGTTGAACCGATCATCGTATTGAACAAAATCGATCTGCTGGATGACGACGGCATGGCCTTCGTGAACGAGCAGATGGATATCTACCGCAAGATTGGGTATCGCGTGCTGATGGTCTCCAGCCACACCAGGGATGGCCTGAAACCGCTTGAAGAGGCGCTTACCGACCGCATCAGCATTTTTGCGGGCCAGTCCGGCGTGGGCAAATCAAGCCTGCTCAACAACCTGCTTGGCCTCCAGCAGGAGATCCTGACTAACGATGTGTCCAACGTCTCGGGTCTTGGCCAGCACACCACCACCGCCTCGCGTCTGTATCACTTCCCGCACGGTGGCGACGTGATCGACTCCCCGGGCGTGCGTGAGTTCGGTTTGTGGCACCTTGAGCCGGAACAAATCTTTAACGGATTTGTCGAATTCCATGAATATTTAGGCGCTTGCAAATACCGCGACTGTAAACACGATAACGACCCTGGCTGCGCTATCCGCGAAGCGGTTGAGAACGGTGAAATTGCGGAGACTCGCTTTGAAAACTATCACCGCATTCTTGAGAGCATGGAAGACGTAAAAACGCGTAAAAACTTTTCTGATTCTGATAACTGACAACTAAGCTAAGCATCGCTAAAATCGTCCCCTTTTTTCAGGTTCCGGCGGCTTAACGCCGGATCAGGAACGACAAAACAATGGCCTGGAGGCTACCTTGTTAAACGCATTTAAACTTTCGCTTCAATACATTCTGCCAAAACTGTGGCTCACTCGCCTGGCGGGCTGGGGCGCAAGCAAACGCGCGGGCTGGCTGACCAAACTGGTCATCGACCTTTTCGTAAAATATTACAAGGTCGACATGAAAGAGGCGCAGAAGCCGGATACCGCCAGCTACCGCACCTTCAACGAGTTCTTCGTGCGCCCGCTGCGTGACGACGTGCGTCCGCTGAACACCGACCCTGGCGTCCTGGTGATGCCGGCAGACGGCGTGATCAGCCAGTTGGGTAACATCGAAGACGACAAAATTCTGCAGGCGAAGGGCCATAACTACAGCCTGGAAGCGCTGCTGGCGGGCAATTACCTGATGGCGGACCTGTTCCGCAACGGTACGTTTGCCACCACCTATCTGTCACCGCGCGACTATCACCGCGTGCACATGCCGTGTAACGGTATCCTGCGTGAAATGATCTACGTGCCGGGCGACCTGTTCTCCGTGAACCACCTCACCGCGCAGAACGTGCCGAACCTGTTTGCCCGTAACGAGCGCGTCATCTGCCTGTTCGATACTGAATTTGGCCCAATGGCGCAGATTCTGGTCGGTGCAACCATCGTAGGCAGCATCGAAACCGTCTGGGCAGGCACCATTACCCCACCGCGCGAAGGCGTGATCAAGCGCTGGACCTGGCCTGCCGGTGAAGCGGAAGGCTCTGTCGCCCTGCTGAAAGGTCAGGAGATGGGTCGCTTCAAGCTGGGCTCCACCGTGATCAACCTGTTTGCGCCGGGCAAGGTGAAGCTGGCTGAACAGCTCGAAAGCCTGTCGGTCACCAAACTGGGCCAGCCGCTGGCGGTCTCGACCGAAACCTTCGTGACGCCGGATGCAGAACCCGCGCCGCTTTCACAGGAAGAGATCCACGCCGAGCACGACGCCAGCCCGCTGGTTGACGACAAAAAAGACGAAGGCTAACTACAGAAGGAACGCTGACGTGCGCCCGATTATCGTTCTACTGATGGCCTGGTGCCTCAGCATGGGGGCGTACGCAGCGACAGCCCCCGACGCCAAACAGATAACCCAGGAACTGGAACAGGCCAAAGCGGCAAAACCCGCTCAGCCAGAGACCGTCGAGTCGCTCCAGGCAGCCCTGAACGCGCTTGAGGAGCGAAAAGGCTCGCTTGAGCGCGCTCAGCAATATCAGCAGGTTATCGACAACTTCCCCAAACTCTCGCAGACGCTGCGCTCACAGCTCAATAATTTGCGTGACGAGCCGCGTGACGTGCCCGCAGGCATGACCTCCGACGCCCTGAACCAGGAGATCCTGCAGGTCAGCAGCCAGCTTCTGGAAAAAAGCCGCCTAGCCCAGCAGGAGCAGGAGCGAGCGCGTGAAATTGCCGACTCCCTTAGCCAGCTTCCACAGCAGCAAACGGACGCCCGCCGCCAGCTTAATGAAGTGGAGCGTCGCGTAGGTACGCAAAGCGGCAATACGCCACAGGCTCAGGCGCAAAATCTGGGCCTGCAGGCAGAATCGGCTCGCCTGAAGGCCCTTGTCGATGAGCTGGAGCTGGCGCAGCTTTCCGCCAATAACCGCCAGGAACTGTCGCGGATGCGCTCTGAACTTGCTCAGAAGCAGAGCGAGCAGCTTGACGCCTATCTTCAGGCCCTGCGCAATCAGCTCAACAGCCAACGCCAGCGTGAAGCGGAGCGCGCGCTGGAAAGTACAGAACTGCTGGCGGAAAACAGCGAAAACCTGCCTGCCGGTATCAACGAACAATTCAGGGTCAACCGCGAGCTTTCTGCCGCGCTGAACCAGCAGGCGCAGCGCATGGATCTGGTTGCCTCGCAGCAGCGTCAGGCGACCAATCAAACACTGCAGGTTCGCCAGGCGCTCAACACCCTGCGCGAGCAGTCCCAGTGGCTCGGGTCATCGAACCTCCTGGGCGAAGCGCTACGCGCCCAGGTCTCGCGCCTGCCGGAAATGCCTAAGCCGCAGCAGCTGGATACCGAGATGGCCCAGCTGCGCGTTCAGCGACTGCACTTTGAAGACCTCCTCAATAAACAGCCGCAAATCCGCCAGATCCGTCAGGCTGACGGACAGCCCCTGACCAGCGATCAGAACCGGATTCTGGAAGCCCAGCTGCGTACCCAGCGTGAGCTGCTGAACTCTCTGCTCCAGGGCGGGGATACGCTGATTCTGGAGCTGACCAAGCTAAAAGTGTCCAACAGCCAGCTGGAAGACGCGCTGAAAGAGGTGAACGAGGCCACGCACCGATATCTCTTCTGGACGTCCGACGTGCGTCCGATGACCTTCTCGTGGCCGATTGAGATTGTCCAGGACCTGCGCCGTCTGATTTCGCTGGACACCGTCAGCCAGCTGGGACAGGCCAGCGTGATGATGTTCACCAGCAAGGAGACCATTTTCCCGCTGCTGGGGGCATTGATTCTGGTGGGCTTTAGCATTTACTCGCGCAGACATTTCACCCGTTTCCTGGAGCGGTCCAGCTCAAGGGTCGGGAAAGTCACCCAGGATCACTTCTGGCTGACGCTGCGCACGGTATTCTGGTCGATTCTCGTCGCCTCCCCGCTGCCGGTGCTGTGGATGACGCTGGGGTATGGCCTGCGGGAAGCCTGGCCCTACCCGCTTGCGGTAGCGATTGGCGATGGCGTCACCGCCACCGTGCCGCTGCTGTGGGTGGTCATGATTTGCGCCACCTTCGCGCGCCCCAATGGCCTGTTTATTGCCCACTTCGGCTGGCCGCGTAACCGCGTCGCGCGCGCCATGCGTTACTACCTGATGAGCATCGGGCTGATTGTGCCGCTGATTATGGCGCTGATCATGTTCGATAATCTCAACGACCGGGAGTTCTCAGGCTCGCTGGGGCGCCTCTGCTTTATGCTGATATGCGGCGCGCTGGCCATCGTCACGCTCAGCCTGAAACGCGCGGGGATACCGCTGTATCTGGATAAATCCGGCAGCGGCGACAACATGTTCAACCGGCTCCTCTGGAACCTGCTGCTGAGCGCGCCTCTGATTGCGATGCTGGCAGCCGCGGTGGGCTATCTGGCAACCTCGCAGGCCCTGCTGGCGCGACTGGAAACCTCGGTGGCCATCTGGTTCCTGCTTCTGGTGGTGTACCACGTGATCCGCCGCTGGATGCTGATCCAGCGCCGCCGTCTGGCCTTCGACCGCGCCAAGCATCGCCGGGCAGAGATCCTCGCCCAGCGTGCGCGGGGTGAGGAAGAGCCAAACCACGTCAACAGCACGGAAGGCACGGCGGAAGCGGATGAGGTCGAGCTGGATCTGGATGCCATCAGCACCCAGTCCCTGCGCCTGGTTCGCTCCATCCTGATGCTGATTGCTCTCCTCTCGGTGATCTTCCTGTGGTCGGAGATCCACTCCGCATTTGGCTTCCTGGAAAACATCTCTCTTTGGGACGTGACCTCCACGGTGCAGGGTGTCGAGAGCCTGGAGCCGATAACCTTAGGCGCAGTGCTGATTGCCATTCTGGTGTTGATTATCACTACGCAGCTGGTGCGCAACTTCCCGGCGCTGCTCGAGCTGGCGCTGCTGCAGCACCTGGATTTAACCCCAGGTACGGGCTATGCAATTACCACCATTACCAAATATCTGATCATGCTGTTTGGCGGGCTGGTTGGCTTCTCGATGATCGGGATTGAGTGGTCGAAGCTGCAGTGGCTGGTGGCCGCCCTGGGTGTAGGGCTAGGTTTTGGTTTACAGGAGATCTTCGCCAACTTCATCTCTGGCCTGATCATTCTGTTCGAAAAACCGATCCGCATTGGCGATACCGTGACGATCCGCGATTTGACCGGCAGCATCACGAAGATCAACACCCGTGCGACGACGATCAGCGACTGGGATCGGAAAGAGATCATCGTGCCAAACAAGGCGTTCATCACCGAGCAGTTCATCAACTGGTCGCTGTCGGACTCCGTGACGCGCGTGGTGCTGACGGTACCGGCCCCGTCGGACGCCAACAGCGAAGAGGTCACCCAGATCCTCTACACCGCCGCGGAGCGCTGCTCGCTGGTCATTGACAACCCGGCGCCGGAAGTCTTCCTCGTGGATTTACAGCAGGGGATTCAGATTTTCGAGCTGCGTATCTACGCCGCCGAAATGGGGCACCGTATGCCGCTGCGTCATGAGATCCACCAGCTGATTCTGGCTGGCTTCCGCGAACACGGTATTGATATGCCGTTCCCACCGTTCCAGATGCGTCTGGAAAGCCTGGACGGGCGTAAAACGGGAAGAACGCTGACGTCAGCAGCGCGTACGCGCCCGGCGGGCAGTTTGTAACGCATCTCCCCTCCCTTTTGGGAGGGGAATACTACCGCTACGCCACGTCTGGGACGAACGCCGTCGCGCGACGACGGTAATTCTCATAAATCCCCATCGCCAGCAGCGAGAAGAAGATCGGTCCACCGACCATCCACAGCGCGCTGTTCCAGTCGTTCGCCTCAATCACCGGCTGAATAATGGTGAAGATGTTGGCAAACGCCACCACCAGCAGCACCACCGAGGTGGCCAGCAGCGTTGCCGCGCGGGTTTTAAAAATCACAAACGGACGTTCGAGATCCTGCTTCGCCTTAAAGAACGGGAATGCCAGGGTCAGGAACAGGTACGGCAGCGTCATCGACACGTTCGCCATCAGGGTCAGCTTGTTGTAAAACGCAGACGCCGTATCGCCGCCAAATGACACCAGCAGAATGAACACGCACACCAGCAGACACTGCATCCACATCGCGTTGGCAGGCATACCCGTCGCGTTGAGTTGGGTCATACGCGCAGGCCACAGCGCCTTCGGCGTACCCTGAATAATCGCTTTAAGCGGGGAGTAGATCAGCGTGAAGAACGCGCCGGTGTACGCCAGGAACATCGACAGGCCGGTAATCCGCGCGAACCAGACGCCCATTACCGATGCCGCCTCTGGACTCAGGTTCATCGCCTGTCCCAGCGTCATCCCCAGGCTTTTCATCAGCACATAGGTGATGTTGCCAAGGTTAGTCGTGTTGTTGCTCAACACCTGCTGCCAGTTTGTGCTGACGCCCCAGAGGAAAATGGCCAGCGAATAGCCGATGGAAATGACGATGGCGGCAAAAATAATGCCTTTCGCAAAGTTCTTTTCCGGGTTTTCCGTTTTATCGACCAGGCCGCCTACGGCTTCAATACCGCCGTAAGCAAAGATGGCAAATACCACGAAGGAGAGCATAGCCAGCCCGGACTGATAGCCCGGATTAGGCGATGAAACAAAATTGACCTCCTGCGCAAAATGTCCGCCGTTGAGGCACAGAATCGCGATACTCACCAGCAGCAGCACCAGGTTCAGGCACATCACTGAAATACCGCCAACCGCGGTAATCCGGGCAATTTTGTTGATGCCTTTTGACGCCACCAGCGTCACCACCACCATCCAGCAGACCGCCAGAATCCCAACGACCTGCGTGGAGCTCAGCCCGGCTAAAGACCAGACCTGCGTTTGATCGGCACCGAAAAGAAACGTTGAGAACGGCACCCACACTTTGGCCGCCGTGCTGACCATCCAGACCACGTAGGACGAAAACCACATAAACGTGCCGATAAACGCGTAGCGCGGACCGACGCTGTTATTCATCCATGAGTAGATCCCGCCCTCTTCTTTCCGGTAAGCCGAGCCCATCTCCGCCATCATCAGCGCAAACGGGATAAAGAAGAAAAGTGCAGAAACGATATAAAACGGCGTCGCGCTGTAGCCCATCAGATAGAACGCTGACGGGCTGTTGGCAAAGCCAAAGACTGAGGTAAAGATCATCAGGATGAGCCCGGTGAGGGTCATCTTTTTAAGTGACTGGGACATAGCACCATCCGAAGAGGAATTAAATTGCGCGGATGGTAGCAGAAGACCAGATAAACATTGTGGCTATAAGGGGCAAATTAAGAAAAAGACCCGTGTACACAGAAAATGGCAGTTTTTAATGTTGCCATGAAGAAATGGAAAGGATAATTGCCACCAGAAGCGTAGGCCGGGTAAGCGATAGCACCACCCGGCAATTCTTTACGCGCGATCGACCGTAAAGGCAATCACATCGCCCAGCTGCTCTGCGCCCAGGGCCAGCATCACCAGGCGGTCAACGCCCAGCGCGACGCCGGAGCAATCCGGCAAGCCTGCTTTTAATGCTTCAAGCAGATTCACATCAATAGGCTGCTGCGGCAGTCCGCGCGAACCGCGCTTGCGGTTATCCTGCTCGAAGCGCTGCTGCTGCTCGCGGGCATCGGTCAGCTCGTGGAAGCCGTTCGCCAGTTCGATGCCTTTGAAATAGACCTCAAAACGCTCTGCGACACGATGATCTTCGGTACTGATCTGCGCCAGTGACGCTTGGCTTGCCGGGAAGTGATAGACAAACGTCGGACGATCTTTGCCAATCTGCGGTTCAACGCCAAACGTAAACAGCAGCTGCAGCAGCGTATCGCGATCCTCTTCGGTATCCGCCACGTTGCTCAGATCCAGTTTTGCCGCCACTTCGCGAAGCTGGGCTTTGTCCGCCGACAGCGGATCGATGTCCAGATGGCGCTGGAATGCCTGCTGATAGGAGAGCGTTTCGGCTTCTGAGCACTCCAGCACCTGCTGCAGCAGATCGTCCACCTCATTCATCAGGCGGTACATATCATAATGCGGGCGGTACCACTCCAGCATGGTGAATTCCGGGTTGTGGTGTCGCCCCATCTCTTCATTACGGAAGCTGCGGCACAGCTGATACACCGGACCACATCCTGCCGCCAAAAGGCGTTTCATGTGGTACTCCGGGCTGGTCATCAGATACAAATTCATGCCCTGAGAGTGGCCGGGGCCAACAAAACGGGTTTCAAACGGGACGAGATGAATATCCGTCACCGTTGCCTGACTCATGCACGGGGTTTCCACCTCCAGGACGCCGCGATCGGCAAAGAAACGGCGGATCTCCGCCATAATTGCTGCGCGTTTTAACAGATTAGGGATGGATGCGCTCGGCTGCCAGGTGGCCGTTTCGCTCATGAGTTGTTCTCCGATTTCAGACAAGGGCACGAAGTCTACTCGTTAGCAGGGGCGGAGACAAATTTTGCGCAGTAAAAACGCGCATTTCATTTAGGTGAACAATTGTGTGACGCAATTCATCAATCACTATGATAAATCACCGCACAGAACAGCAAAAAAATCGAACACGTCAAATTTCCCTGTCATCTACACGGTTATACTGTTTTACCCATAAAGGAGCAGTGGAAACGCTTTCGCAATCGTCCCTTTGGGCGGGTGAACTACCTTTAGTTTGTCGCGTTGCGAAATAACAAAAACCTGGAGGAATGTCGTGCAAACTTTTCAAGCCGATCTTGCCGTAATAGGCGCTGGCGGGGCTGGATTACGCGCTGCGATTGCTGCAGCACAAGCTAATCCCAACGCTAAAATCGCATTGATTTCAAAAGTCTATCCAATGCGTAGTCACACAGTGGCAGCAGAAGGAGGGTCCGCCGCCGTTGCGCAGGATCATGACAGCTTTGAATACCATTTCCACGACACGGTTGCAGGGGGCGACTGGCTTTGCGAACAGGATGTCGTTGACTACTTTGTGCACCATTGTCCTACGGAAATGACCCAGCTTGAGCAGTGGGGATGTCCGTGGAGCCGCCGCCCGGACGGCAGCGTCAACGTCCGCCGCTTTGGCGGAATGAAGATCGAACGCACCTGGTTCGCCGCCGATAAAACCGGCTTCCACATGCTGCACACCCTGTTCCAGACCTCCCTTCAGTTCCCACAAATTCAGCGCTTCGATGAACACTTCGTCCTCGACATTCTGGTTGATGACGGCCAGGCGCGTGGCCTGGTGGCGATGAACATGATGGAAGGCACGCTTGTCCAGATCCGCGCTAACGCGGTGGTGATGGCAACGGGCGGCGCGGGACGCGTGTACCGCTACAATACTAACGGCGGCATCGTTACCGGCGACGGCATGGGCATGGCGCTCAGCCACGGCGTGCCGCTGCGCGATATGGAGTTTGTGCAGTATCACCCAACCGGCCTGCCGGGCTCCGGCATTCTGATGACGGAAGGCTGCCGCGGTGAAGGCGGTATTCTGGTCAACAAAAATGGCTACCGCTATCTGCAGGATTACGGCATGGGCCCGGAAACGCCGCTCGGCGAGCCGAAGAACAAATATATGGAACTCGGTCCGCGCGACAAAGTTTCTCAGGCCTTCTGGCACGAGTGGCGCAAAGGCAACACCATCTCCACCCCGCGCGGCGATGTGGTCTATCTTGACCTACGCCACCTCGGCGAGAAGAAGCTGCTGGAACGTCTGCCGTTCATCTGCGAGCTGGCGAAAGCCTATGTGGGCGTTGACCCGGTGAAAGAGCCGATTCCGGTTCGCCCAACGGCGCACTACACCATGGGCGGGATCGAAACCGACCAGCAGTGTGAAACCCGAATTAAGGGCCTGTTCGCCGTCGGCGAGTGTTCCTCCGTGGGCCTGCACGGCGCTAACCGCCTCGGATCTAACTCGCTGGCGGAGCTGGTCGTCTTTGGCCGCATGGCGGGCGAGCGCGCGATGGAGCGAGCGGCAACCGCAGGCGAAGCCAACGGTGCCGCGCTGGATGCGCAGGTCGCAGACGTTGAAAAACGCCTGAAAGATCTGGTGAACCAGGAAGGTAACGAGAACTGGTCGAAGATCCGCGATGAAATGGGTCTGTCGATGGAAGAAGGCTGCGGTATCTACCGTACCCCTGAGCTGATGCAGAAAACCGTCGACAAGCTGGCGGAACTGCAGGAGCGCTTCAAGCGCGTGCGCATTACCGACACCTCCAGCGTCTTCAACACCGACCTGCTCTATACCATCGAGCTGGGCCACGGCCTGAACGTCGCAGAGTGTATGGCGCACTCTGCGCTGGCGCGTAAAGAGTCGCGCGGGGCCCACCAGCGCCTGGACGAAGGCTGTACCGAACGTGACGACGTCAATTTCCTGAAACACACTCTCGCCTGGCGCGATGCGGATGGCACCACGCGTCTAGACTACAGCGACGTGAAAATCACCACGCTGCCGCCGGCGAAACGCGTGTACGGTGCAGAAGCAGAGGACGCCGAGAAGAAGGAGAAGGCGAATGGCTGAGATGCAAAAACTGAAAGTTGAAGTGGTGCGCTACAATCCGGAAGTGGACGCCGCACCGCACAGCGTTTTCTATGAAGTGCCTTATGACGAGCAAACTTCCCTGCTGGATGCGCTCGGCTATATCAAAGACAACCTGGCACCGGACCTGAGCTACCGCTGGTCCTGCCGCATGGCGATCTGCGGCTCCTGCGGCATGATGGTCAACAAGGTGCCGAAGCTGGCCTGTAAGACCTTCCTGCGCGATTACACCAAAGGCATTAAGGTTGAAGCGCTGGGCAACTTCCCAATTGAGCGCGATCTGGTGGTCGATATGACCCACTTTATCGAAAGCCTCGAAGCCATTAAGCCGTACATTATTGGCAACCCGCGCACGCCGGATCAGGGGCCCAATACCCAGACGCCGGCGCAGATGGCGAAATACCATCAGTTCTCCGGCTGCATCAACTGCGGCCTGTGCTACGCCGCCTGTCCACAGTTTGGCCTGAACAAGGAGTTCATCGGCCCGGCCGCCATTACCCTGGCGCACCGCTACAACGAAGACAGCCGCGACCACGGTAAAAAAGAACGTATGGCGCAGCTCAACAGCCAGAACGGCGTCTGGAGCTGTACCTTTGTGGGTTATTGCTCCGAAGTTTGTCCGAAGCACGTCGACCCGGCCGCCGCCATTCAGCAGGGTAAAGTGGAAAGCTCGAAAGACTTTCTTATCGCAACCCTGAAACCACGCTAAGGAGTGCATGATGACGACTAAACGCAAAGCCTACGTGCGGCCAGTGCCGTCCACCTGGTGGAAAAATCTGCCGTTTTATCGCTTTTACATGCTGCGTGAAGGCACGGCGGTACCGGCTGTCTGGTTCAGCCTTGAGCTGATGTACGGCGTTTTTGCCCTCAAGCACGGGCCGGAAACCTGGGCGAACTTTGTCGGTTTCCTGCAAAACCCCATCATCGTTGTTCTGAACCTGATCGTGCTCGCGGCCGCGCTGCTTCATACCAAAACCTGGTTTGAACTGGCACCAAAAGCCGCGAACATCGTCATAAAAGACGAGAAAATGGGACCAGAGCCGGTGATTAAGGGACTCTGGGGGGTGACGATCCTGGTCACTGTGGTCATTCTGTTTGTCGCACTGTTCTGGTAAGGAGACACCCGTGATCAATCCAAATCCAAAACGTTCGGACGAGCCGGTCTTCTGGGGCCTGTTTGGCGCAGGCGGCATGTGGAGTGCCATCATCGCGCCCGTCATCATCCTGCTGGTCGGCATTATGCTGCCGCTGGGGCTGTTCCCGGGCGATGCGCTGAGCTACGAGCGCGTGCTGGCGTTCGCGAGCAGCATTATTGGCCGCGTGTTCATCTTCCTGATGATCGTCCTGCCGCTGTGGTGTGGTCTGCACCGTATTCACCACGCGATGCATGACCTGAAAATCCATGTCCCAAGCGGGAAATGGGTGTTCTACGGTCTGGCGACGATCCTGACCGTGGTGACGCTGATTGCCGTAGTCACCCTTTGACGCCTCTGGCCCGCCATCCGGCGGGCCTTTTATTTCTGCATCTTCTCTACCAGCCACTGGGCAAACTCACGCATGGCGGGGGTTTCTGCGCGAGACTGCAGCCTCGTGAGCCAGTAGCTTCCAAGGTCAATCTGCGTTGCAAACGGCTGCACGATGCGCTCGCTGCTGAGCAAATGGGTAAACATATCGACAGGCGCAATGGCAATTCCTACGCCCGCCTGCGCGGCTTCCAGCATGGTCACGGACGAATCAAACACCATAACCCGATGCGTCGGCGAGGGAGGATGTTCACCCGCAGCCTGCATCCACGCCGCCCACTCGTCGCGCCGGTAGGAGCGCAGCAGGGTAAACTTCAGGATATCTGCCGGGCTTTTCAGACAGGAGGCGATGTCGGGTGTGCAGAGCGGCGCCAGCGCCGCAGAGCAAAGAAATTCCGCATCGGTTCCATGCCACGCGCCGCCGCCGTAGCGAATGGTGTAATCGAGACCTTCAGCGGCCGGATCGACGCGATTGTTATGGGTGGAAAGCTGAAGATCGATATGCGGATAGCAGCGGCGAAAGTCCGCGAGCTGAGAAAATAGAAACCCCGTGGCAAACGTCCCCACCACGCCTATTTTGAGCTTCTCCTGAGCGCGCTGGCTGGCAAAGCGATCCAGCATTCCGGCGATGCGATCGAACGAGTCATTCAGCACCGGCAGCAAATTCTCGCCTTCGGTGGTCAACATCAGCCCACGCGAAACGCGGACAAACAGCTGGCAATTCAGGTGCTGCTCCAGCGCCTTTACGTGCTGGCTAATCGCCGAGTGGGTGACGTTGAGCTCGATTGCCGCATGCGTAAAGCTGAGGTGCCGGGCGGCTGCTTCGAACGCCCGCAGGGAATTGAGTGGAAGATAGCTGCGCGTCATGGCCTCATCCGTTAGAAAAATTAACAGCTAATGCTAAATTTAACCGTTTGTCAGCCATAGTCAAATCCACCAGACTACAGCGGTCTGACGGGCCCGGACACTCCCTTGAACTGCTATTACGGAAGATAAATGATGATGACAAAAACTCTTTGCTGCGCCCTGCTGCTCAGCACCTCCTGCTCAGCGCTGGCTGGACCGCTGTCAGAAAAACAGCTGGCTGAAGTGGTGGAACAAACCGTTACGCCGTTAATGAAAGCGCAGGCCATTCCGGGTATGGCGGTGGCGGTGATTTATGAGGGTCAGCCGCACTACTTTACCTTTGGCAAAGCCGATGTCGCAAAGAACAAACCCGTTACCCCACAGACCCTGTTCGAGCTGGGATCTATAAGTAAAACCTTCACCGGCGTATTGGGTGGCGATGCCGTTGCTCGCGGTGAAATATCGCTGGGCGACCCTGTGACAAAGTACTGGCCCGCGCTGACAGGCAAGCAGTGGCAGGGGATCCGCATGCTGGATCTGGCCACCTATACCGCAGGAGGTCTGCCGCTACAGGTACCGGATGATGTCACGGATAATGCCTCTCTGCTGCGCTTTTATCAAAACTGGCAGCCGCAGTGGAAGCCGGGTACCACGCGTCTTTACGCCAACGCCAGCATCGGTCTTTTTGGCGCGCTGGCGGTGCAGCCTTCCGGCATGAGCTATGAGCAGGCCATAACGACGCGGGTCCTTAAGCCGCTCAAGCTGGACCATACCTGGATTAACGTTCCGAAAGCGGAAGAGGCGCATTACGCCTGGGGATACCGTGACGGTAAAGCGGTGCACGTTTCGCCGGGCATGCTCGACGCAGAAGCTTATGGCGTGAAAACCAACGTGCAGGATATGGCAAGCTGGGTGATGGTCAACATGAAGCCGGAAGCCCTTCAGGATACGTCGCTCGGGCAAGGTATCACCCTGGCGCAGTCTCGCTACTGGCGCGTGGGGGCGATGTACCAGGGCTTAGGCTGGGAAATGCTTAACTGGCCGGTCGATGCCAAAACCGTGGTTGACGGTAGCGACAATAAGGTGGCGCTGGCGCCGCTGCCTGCGAGGGAGGTGAATCCCCCAGCGCCGCCGGTTAAGGCATCCTGGGTCCATAAAACAGGCTCTACCGGCGGGTTTGGCAGCTACGTAGCATTTATTCCGGAGAAAAATCTCGGCATCGTGATGCTGGCGAATAAAAGCTATCCAAACCCTGCGCGGGTGGAGGCGGCGTACCGCATTCTCGACGCATTGCAGTAAAACATTGCGGCCTGATGCCCTCTCCCACAGGGAGAGGGCGATTGATTTTGTAGGCCGGGTAAGCGCAGCGCCACCCGGCGAAACAAACCGCACGCTCCCCCACATTTTCCTTGCCGTCATCTACACTTAACAAAAAACAGTAAGGAAACTCCTATGCGCATTCTGCCTGTTATCGCCGCGGTGACAGCCGCGTTTTTAGTGGTTGCCTGCAGTTCCCCAACCCCACCTCCTGGCGTTACCGTCGTTACGCCTTTCGATGCACAACGCTTCCTTGGAACATGGTATGAAATCGCGCGCCTCGACCATCGGTTTGAGCAGGGCCTGGAGAAGGTCACTGCGAATTACAGTCCGATGGAGGATGGCGGTATTCAGGTGATCAACCGGGGCTATAATCCCGACCGGGAGATGTGGCAACAGTCAGTTGGGAAAGCGTACTTCACGGGCGACCCGCGAAGGGCCGCGCTTAAAGTCTCTTTCTTTGGCCCCTTCTATGGCGGCTATAACGTGATCGCCCTCGACAGAGAGTACCGTCACGCGCTGGTCTGCGGGCCGGATCACGACTATCTGTGGATACTCTCCCGCACGCCAACTATTTCGCCAGAAATGAAACAGCAGATGCTGGACGTCGCGACCCGGCAAGGGTTTGATGTATCAAAACTTATCTGGGTTAAACAGCCCCATTAATGGGTGCTGAGCTTAAGCCCAATAATTCCCGCCACAATCAGCGCGAGGCTGGCGATACGCGCCAGACTCGCCGACTCACCCAACAGCAGAATGCCGGTGATGGCGGCACCCACGGCACCAATGCCCGTCCAGACGGCATACGCCGTTCCCACAGGCAGGGAGCGCATCGCCCAGGAGAGCAGAACAATACTGACGATCATCGCGGTAACGGTAATGACGCTGGGCGTCAGGCGGGTAAATCCGTGGGTGTATTTGAGACCAATCGCCCATACCACTTCGAGCAGGCCAGCGATAAAAAGAATGATCCAGGACATTTCAGGCTCCTTAACTTAATACAAGCTGGGGCCGTCCCCGGTGAAAGAAACGCTTACGGGTCGTCCCGTAAGGCAGAGATTACGCCCCATATTGTGGTTAGCGTGCTATTTTTTTTCAATCATTTTTTGCTGAACACGTTAAGGCAAGAAATAGCCGCAGTATGGCCCGTAGTTCCGGCATTTAGCACTCATCCGACTTCTCTATGATGATGTGCTTTCTGATGGCAGGAAGCCAAACCACTAGCCGACTGCGAATAAAATATGTTCAAGATTCTTGTGATTGACCGTTGTCACTTCACCCGCACGGGGTTTGAAGCATGGCTCAATCATTCCGGTTTGTTCCCGGGACAATACGTTGTGACCGGGCTGAATAACCTGTTCCTTGCCAGGGAGCACATTCTGCAATGGAAACCCACGCTGGTTATCGCTGACCTGTACGGCTTCAGGCAGGATATCCACCATTTTCAGCAGCTCTCGTCCTTGCTTAATGCCAGTGAACGCTTGCCGTTTATTTTGCTGCAATCGGGAGAAGACCGCGGCATGACCGACTGGCTCGGGCAGTTCCCGGTGTGGTCGTCATTGCTGAAAAATGCCGGTCTTGAAGAAGTGGCAACGGTCATCAACGACGCATTGATTTCGCGCGCATGCGCGGAACGGTCAACGGCGGCGGCCCCCTTGCTGACCCGGCAGGAAGAGAAGGTGCTGACGTTGTGGATGGACGGTGCGAGCAATCAAAAAATTGCCGCTCACCTGAGTATCAACGGAAAAACGGTCTATACCTACAAGCGCAATATCCGCATGAAACTGCATATGGATACGCGTTTTTCTCCGTTCTTATCCCTGCAGGAATCAGAAAGCTGACGGTACGAAACCCGACGGATCTCGTACCGTATATATATTACTGCTGAGCTTTTGTTGCCGCACCAGAAATTGCGCTACCACCTTCAGAAATATCCTGACCGACGCCGCGCGTGGTATTACAGGCCGTTAACACTGAAGAAAGCACCAGGACTGAAAAGATCGCTGCAATTGTCTTCTTAACCATAATATCTTCCTTTTATAGCCAAAGTTGTTTTGTGTATAGCAACTTAAGAATAGACAAGATCCCGCCGTTTGACGGAAAAGGAAGCATTTTTAGGAAAATTAAACGGTGTTAGCTGGCAGCGTGAGAAATGATATGGCCGAGATCCTGGATATCTTCACCCACGCCGCGCGCGGTGTTACATCCGGAAAGCAATGCACTGGAAAGCGCCAACAGTAGCAGAATTTTAACGGTACGTTTCATCATCCCTGCCTGCAAAAATCAGGCGCAGCGGGCGCTGCGCCGTCAATCATGACGTAAATTACTTCACGCGGGACACGTATTCGCCGGAGCGGGTATCCACTTTGATCACTTCGCCAGTCTGTACGAACAGTGGCACTTTAACCACTGCACCGGTAGACAGTTTGGCTGGTTTACCGCCGGTACCTGCGGTATCACCTTTCAGACCTGGATCGGTTTCAACGATTTCCAGTTCTACGAAGTTTGGTGGGGTCACAGCGATAGGCTGGCCGTTCCACAGGGTCACGATGCACTCAGCCTGATCCAGCAGCCATTTAGCGCTATCGCCAACCGCTTTCTCATCAGCAGACAGCTGTTCGAAAGTGGAGTTGTTCATGAAATGCCAGAACTCACCGTCGTTGTACAGATAGGTCAGGTTCATATCTACAACATCAGCGCCTTCAGCAGAGTCAGTAGACTTGAAGGTTTTCTCAACGCGGGTACCGGTCAGCAGACGGCGCAGCTTAACGCGTGCGAATGCCTGGCCTTTACCTGGTTTAACGAATTCGCTGGCTTCAACCGCGTACGGTTCGCCGTCCATCATGATTTTAAGACCAGCACGAAAATCGTTGCTATAGTACGTTGCCATAAGGCCCTCTAAATTTGTTAACTGGTAGCTAAGCCACAAAATGGCGCATATTGTAACCCTAAACACCCCGTCCAGAGAAGATTGGTTATCGCAACTTGCCGATGTAATCACCAGTCCTGATGAATTGCTGCGTCTTTTAGACCTCGATCAGCACCCAGCGTTGCTTGCAGGCCGCGAGGCAAAGCGCCTTTTCGCCCTGCGCGTTCCCCGTGCCTTTGTGGCGCGAATGGAGAAAGGCAACCCCGACGATCCGCTCTTAAAACAGACGCTTACGTCGCAGGATGAGTTCATTACTGCGCCGGGATACAGCACCGATCCGCTGGAAGAGCAAAACAGCGTGGTGCCGGGTTTACTGCACAAGTATCACAACCGCGCCCTGCTGCTGGTAAAAGGCGGCTGCGCGGTAAATTGTCGTTATTGCTTCCGTCGGCACTTCCCCTATGCCGAAAACCAGGGCAATAAACGCAACTGGCAGGTCGCGCTGGACTATATCGCCGCCCATCCGGAGCTGGATGAGATTATTTTTTCCGGCGGCGACCCGCTGATGGCGAAAGATCATGAGCTGGACTGGCTGATGACCCAGCTTGAAGCCACCCCGCACGTTAAGCGCCTGCGCATTCACAGCCGTTTACCGATTGTTATCCCTGCACGCATCACCGACGGCCTGGTGGCGCGCCTGGAGCAGTCTCGTCTGCAGGTGCTGCTGGTAAATCATATCAATCACGCCAACGAAATTGACGATGCGTTTCGCGCGGCGATGGCGCGACTGCGTAAAGCGGGCGTGACGCTGCTGAACCAGAGCGTGCTGCTGCGCGGCGTAAATGACAACGCCCGCGTGCTGGCTGACCTGAGCAATGCCCTGTTTGATGCGGGCGTGATGCCCTATTACCTGCACGTGCTGGATCGCGTTCAGGGCGCGGCGCATTTCATGGTGACGGATGAAGAAGCCCGGCAGATTATGCGCGAACTGTTAACGCTGGTTTCAGGCTATATGGTGCCGAAGCTGGCACGCGAGATTGGCGGAGAGCCGAGCAAGACGCCGCTGGATTTGCAGCTGCGGCAGTGCTAGTTTCCCCTCACCCTAACCCTCTCCCACAGGGAGAGGGAAAAAGGCCATCAGTTCGGGCACTTGTAGACCTGGCCCGTCATCTGGCTGGCGGTCGGCACGAAGCTGGACAACATGCTCTGCGTTGGGCTGCTCACGCCGTAAATCACGTTGCCGCCCATGGCTGCAGCCTGGTTACGCAGGGCGTTTGCCGCACCGCGCATTGAGCCGCCTTCTTCGCCATGCTGACCCGACATCCAGTTACTTTGCTCACCGGTTGCCGTGCCTAACAGCTGGCATTCACTGCCAGGCTTATCTTCCACAAAGCGAACGCCCTGGCCCGCTGCCGACAGCTCATTGCTGGAGCTACAACCCGCCAGCAGCAATGCTGCCCCTACAATCCCTGCACAGACTTTTACGCGCATGTTATTCCTCGTTTTCAATAAGCTGGACAGTAGTTGTCCGTGTGTAGATCTTATACCTAAAAGATGACCAAAAGAAAAACCCCCGAGCATCTCTGCCCGGGGGTTTTTCACATTCTACGACGTAGAGCGCACGATTACATCATGCCGCCCATACCGCCCATGCCACCCATGCCGGCAGCACCTAAGTCAGGCGCGTCGCCTTTAGGCATATCGGTCACCATGCACTCGGTGGTGATCATCAGACCCGCAACAGAGGCCGCGTACTGCAGAGCAGAACGGGTCACTTTTGTTGGGTCCAGGATACCGAAGTCGATCATGTTGCCGTATTCTTCCGTTGCCGCGTTGTAACCGTAGTTACCTTCGCCCGCTTTCACGTTGTTGGCAACCACAGATGGCTCTTCACCGGCGTTAGAAACGATCTGACGCAGAGGCGCTTCCATTGCGCGCAGCGCAACTTTGATACCCACGTTCTGGTCTTCGTTCTGAGCGGTCAGGCCAGCCAGCTTAGCGGCAACACGCACCAGCGCAACGCCACCACCGGCAACCACGCCTTCTTCTACCGCAGCACGGGTCGCGTGCAGGGCATCGTCAACGCGCGCTTTTTTCTCTTTCATTTCAACTTCGGTCGCCGCACCAACTTTGATTACCGCAACGCCGCCTGCCAGTTTCGCTACGCGCTCCTGCAGTTTTTCACGGTCGTAATCAGAGGTTGCTTCTTCGATCTGCTTACGGATCTGACCAACACGGCCCTGAATAGCGGCTTCTTCACCCACACCGTCGATGATGGTGGTGGTGTCTTTGTTGATCACAACGCGTTTCGCCTGGCCCAGGTCTTCCAGGGTCGCTTTTTCCAGCTCCATACCGATCTCTTCGGAGATCACGGTACCGCCGGTCAGGGTAGCGATATCCTGCAGCATCGCTTTACGGCGATCGCCGAAGCCAGGTGCTTTAACCGCAGCCACTTTCACGATGCCGCGCATGGTGTTGACCACCAGCGTTGCCAGCGCTTCGCCTTCAACGTCTTCAGCGATGATAACCAGCGGTTTGCCTGCTTTCGCAACGGCTTCCAGCACTGGCAGCATTTCGCGGATGTTGGAGATTTTCTTGTCAGCCAGCAGGATGAACGGACTTTCCAGCTCAACAGCGCCAGTTTCTGGCTTGTTGATGAAGTATGGGGACAGGTAGCCGCGGTCGAACTGCATACCTTCAACCACGTCCAGTTCGTCTTCCAGACCGGTACCGTCTTCAACGGTGATCACGCCTTCTTTACCGACTTTGTCCATCGCTTCCGCGATCAGTTTACCCACGGTTTCGTCGGAGTTAGCGGAGATGGTACCAACCTGAGCAATGGCTTTGGAGTCAGAGCACGGTACGGACAGCGCTTTCAGCTCTTCAACAGCGGAAGCGACAGCTTTGTCGATACCGCGTTTCAGATCCATTGGGTTCATGCCCGCCGCAACGGCTTTCAGACCTTCGGTGATGATGGCCTGCGCCAGAACGGTCGCGGTGGTGGTACCGTCGCCTGCAGCGTCGTTCGCTTTAGAGGCAACTTCTTTCACCATCTGAGCGCCCATGTTTTCGAACTTGTCTTCCAGCTCGATTTCACGTGCTACGGAAACACCATCTTTGGTGATGGTTGGCGCGCCGAAGGATTTATCCAGCACTACGTTACGGCCTTTCGGGCCCAGGGTCACTTTAACTGCATCGGCCAGTACGTTTACGCCGCGGAGCATTTTTACACGAGCGTCGTTACCGAATTTTACGTCTTTAGCTGCCATGTTCTTATTTCCTCAAATTCTCGTGCGTAAATTACGCTTCAACAATTGCCAGAATGTCGCTCTCGGACATGATCAACACTTCTTCATTGTCGATCTTCTCGGATTTCACGCCGTAGCCATCGTTGAAAATTACGATGTCACCAACTTTAACGTCCAGCGGCTGCACAGTTCCGTTTTCCAGGATGCGGCCCTTACCGACAGCGATGATTTCGCCACGCGTTGATTTGGCTGCTGCAGAACCGGTCAGAACGATGCCGCCAGCAGACTTGGTTTCAACTTCTTTACGTTTGACGATCACACGATCATGTAACGGACGAATACTCATTGATAGCTCTCCTTTGAGAAAGTCATTATCAGTTATGGATGACGCCGGCCCGCATGCGGTTTTCCGACTAGTGCCCTGAGAGATGGGGATAGCTTTTTAGCCCTTCAAGGGGGAGTCGAAAAAAAAATTTGCGAAAGTGTTACCATCGCCTCTCTTTGGGTACGGGCAGGGCAATGTTAATGAGTGGACTCAAGCAGGAGTTGGGGCTGGCGCAGGGTGTTGGTCTGCTCTCGACCTCCTTGTTAGGGACGGGCGTGTTTGCCGTACCCGCACTGGCGGCGATGGTGGCTGGAAATAATAGCCTGTGGGCATGGCCCGCGCTGATTGTATTGGTTTTCCCGATCGCCATTGTGTTCGCCATCCTGGGGCGACATTTCCCCAGCGCGGGCGGCGTGGCGCACTTTGTCGGGCTGGCCTTTGGCCCGCGATTACAGCGAGTGACCGGCTGGCTGTTTCTCTCCGTCATTCCGGTTGGTCTTCCCGCGGCGTTGCATATTGCCACCGGCTTTGGTCAGGCGCTGTTTGGCTGGCATAACGAGCAGCTACTGCTGGCCGAACTGGGTACGCTGGCTATCGTCTGGTGGGTGGGCTCTCGCGGGGCCAGCTCCAGCGCCAACCTGCAGACGCTGGTTGCGGTGCTGATCGTCGCGCTCGTTGCCGCTATCTGGTGGGCGGGCGATATTACCATCAAGGACATTCCCTTCCCGGCGGTGAAAGACGTCGATCGCTCGCAGCTTTTCGCCGCGCTCTCCGTTATGTTCTGGTGTTTTGTGGGTCTGGAGGCCTTTGCCCATTTGGCCTCTGAATTTAAGCAGCCTGAACGCGATTTCCCCCGCGCGCTGATGATAGGCCTGCTGCTGGCAGGCACGGTTTACTGGGCGTGCACCGTGCTGGTATTACACTTCAACGCGTTCGGCGCGGATCTCGCTGCTGCGGCATCGCTGCCGGGTATCGTAGTGGAACTGTTCGGCGTGAAGGCGCTGTGGATCGCCTGCGTCATCGGCTATCTGGCCTGTTTTGCCAGCCTGAATATTTATATCCAGAGCTTTGCCCGGCTGGTGTGGTCGCAGGCGCTCTACAAACCTGAGAATCGCCTCGCGCGTCTGTCCAAACGCCAGCTTCCGTTAAATGCCCTGAATGCCGTACTGGGCTGCTGCGTGCTGAGCACGCTGTGTATTTACGCGCTGAAGATCAATCTCGACGCGCTGATCGTCTACGCCAACGGCATTTTCATCATGATCTACCTGCTGTGCATGCTGGCGGGATGTCGTTTGCTGAAAGGTCATTATAAAGCGCTGGCGGTCGTTGGGGGCGTGCTTTGCCTGCTGTTGCTGGCGATGGTGGGATGGAAGAGCCTGTACGCGATCGTGATGCTGGCGGGGCTGTGGATGTTTTTACCGAAGCGGCAAAACGCGGAGGCCCGGTAAGCTAAGCTCACCGGGCAACAACATCACCGATCGTCTTTATGGTCTAAACGGTCGTGCTGTTCATCCTTACGCTGATACTCCCCTTCGAAGGTATCGCCTGGCCCGGTGCTAAACCCGCCGCCGGGCATACGGCTAAAGCGCAGATGCGGCAGCAGCTTCATGGTCAGGTGCTTTTGCACCGGCGGCAGAAGCAGCAGAAGTCCAAGGAAGTCGGTGAAGAACCCCGGCAGAATCAGCAGCAGCCCCGCGATAATCAGCGACACGCTTTTGATCATCTCTTCCGCCGGGCTTTCGCCTGCGGCCATCTTCTGCTGCATTATCAGGAAATTTTTGAAACCCTGATTACGCACCAGCGACATGCCGATAACGGAGGTGAAAATCACCAGAATCAGCGTCAGCAGGACGCCCAGCACATGGGCCACCTGGATGAAAATGGAAATCTCAATGTAAACATAGAGAAAGAAAGCAATAAACGGTATCCAGCGCACTGGCATCTCCTGTGTGGCAGGTGCCATCGGGCCCCTGTCTGAATGTGTTCGCGACGCGCGTTTGTATGAGATGGTGTCGATTAGCGAAAATTCAATCGGTTTGCACGGATATTTTTTCTGGAAATATTAAAGCGGTGACCCATTTCACAGATTAATAATTATCATGGAATCGGCTCGATAATAAGTGATCCAGCTTACGGCAATTCGCTATCATCAGCATATGATCTCGAGCATCTGGCTGATTGAGGGAATAATCGTCGGTCAGAAAATATTCAAAACCACATATATACTGTGTGTTTAGTACAATCCATCGGCAGCTTGAAAAGAAGGTTCACATGTTAAACAACATTCGTATCGAAGAAGACTTGTTGGGTACCAGGGAAGTTCCAGCGGATGCCTACTACGGTGTTCACACTCTGAGAGCGATTGAAAACTTCTACATCAGCAACAGCAAAATCAGCGATATCCCTGAGTTTGTCCGTGGCATGGTGATGGTGAAGAAAGCCGCAGCCCTGGCTAACAAAGAGCTGCAAACCATTCCTAAAAGCGCGGCAAATGCGATTATCGCAGCCTGCGATGAAGTGCTGAACAACGGCAAATGCATGGATCAGTTCCCGGTTGACGTCTATCAGGGCGGCGCGGGTACCTCCGTCAACATGAATACCAACGAAGTGCTGGCAAACATCGGCCTGGAGCTGATGGGTCACCAGAAAGGTGAATACCAGTACCTGAACCCGAACGACCACGTTAACAAATGCCAGTCTACCAACGACGCCTACCCTACCGGCTTCCGTATCGCGGTATATGCCTCTGTCGTGAAGCTGGTGGATGCGATCAACCAGCTGGGCGATGGCTTCCAGCGTAAAGCGGTTGAGTTCCAGGACATCCTGAAAATGGGGCGTACCCAGCTGCAGGACGCGGTACCGATGACCCTCGGCCAGGAATTCCACGCGTTTAACGTGCTGCTCAACGAAGAAACGAAAAACCTGCTGCGCACCTCCGAGCTGCTGCTGGAAGTGAACCTGGGCGCAACCGCCATCGGTACGCGTCTGAACACACCGGATGGCTATCAGCAGCTGGCGGTACAGAAGCTGGCTGAAGTTTCTAACCTGCCGGTTGTGCCTGCAGAAGACCTGATTGAAGCCACCTCAGACTGCGGCGCCTACGTCATGGTACACAGCGCGCTGAAACGTCTGGCGGTGAAACTGTCCAAAATTTGTAACGACCTGCGCCTGCTCTCTTCCGGTCCGCGCGCTGGCCTGAACGAAATCAACCTGCCAGAACTGCAGGCGGGTTCGTCCATCATGCCAGCCAAGGTGAACCCGGTCGTTCCAGAGGTGGTGAACCAGGTTTGCTTCAAAGTCATCGGTAACGATACGACCGTGACCATGGCCTCTGAAGCGGGTCAGCTGCAGCTGAACGTCATGGAGCCTGTGATTGGCCAGGCGATGTTTGAATCTATCCACATCCTGACCAACGCCTGCTACAACCTGCTGGAAAAATGCATTAACGGCATCACGGCCAATAAAGAAGTCTGTGAAGGTTATGTCTATAACTCCATCGGGATCGTCACCTACCTCAACCCGTTCATCGGTCACCACAACGGTGACATCGTCGGTAAGATTTGTGCCGAAACCGGTAAGAGCGTGCGTGAAGTGGTGCTGGAGCGCGGGCTGTTGACCGAAGCCGAGCTGGACGATATCTTCTCCGCCCAGAACCTGATGCACCCGGCCTATAAAGCGAAACGATATACCGATGAAAGCGAACAGTAACCGTTCAGGCTAGGCTTCTTAGGGCACGTCACTTGTGACGTGCCTTTTTTCTTTTTAGGCGTTACCAAAATACAACAATTCAATATCAACTTGTTAATAAGCAAGGCAGGTCCTTATGTTTGGAGCAGAACTCGTCATCGTCTTGTTGGCGATTTATTTGGGAGCACGACTCGGGGGTATCGGCATCGGTTTTGCCGGCGGTCTTGGAGTGCTCGTTCTTACCCTTATCTTTCAGATTAAACCCGGCGCTATCCCGTTCGACGTTATCGAAATCATAATGGCTGTTATTGCCGCTATTGCCGCCATGCAGGTGGCAGGCGGTATGGACTACCTGGTGAGCCTGGCGGAGCGAATGCTGCGCCGCCATCCAAAGTACATTACCTTCCTTGCTCCGCTGGTGACCTGGTTTATGACCATTCTCGCCGGCACGGGCCACACCGCTTTCTCTACGCTACCGGTGATTACCGAAGTGGCGAAAGAGCAGGGTATCCGTCCTTCTCGTCCGCTCTCTATTGCCGTCGTCGCGTCCCAGATTGCGATTACCGCTTCGCCGATTTCCGCAGCGGTGGTCTTCTTCGCCGGTATCCTCGAGCCGATGGGCGTGAGCTATCTGACGCTGCTGGCGATCTGTATTCCGGTGACGCTGATTGCGGTGATGATTACCGCCGTGCTGTGTAACTTCCTCGGCGCCGAGCTGAAGGACGATCCGGTGTACCAGGAGCGTCTGGCAAAAGGCGAAGTGAGCCTGCGCGGCAGCCAGGTCTTCGAGCTGAAGCCGCACGCGAAGCGCTCCGTGCTGCTGTTCCTGATCGGTATCGTCGCGGTGATGTTCTACGCGACCGCCATCAGCGACACCGTGGGTCTGATCCAGAACCCGGTCCTGCCGCGTAACGAAGCGATTGTGGTGTTTATGCTGACTATCGCGACGCTGATTAGCATCACCTGTAAAATTGACACCAGTGAAGTGCTGAACGCCAGCACCTTCAAATCCGGTATGAGCGCCTGCGTGTGCGTACTGGGTGTGGCATGGCTCGGCGATACCTTCGTGAAGGCGCACATCAGCGATATTCAGACCGTAGCGGGCGACCTGCTGCACAACTATCCGTGGCTGCTGGCGGTGGTGCTGTTCTTTGCCGCTACCCTGCTTTACTCGCAGGCAGCGACCACCAAAGCGCTGATGCCTGCGGCACTGATGCTGGGCGTTACGCCGCTGACGGCGATTGCCTCTTTCGCGGCGGTTTCGGCCCTGTTCGTTCTGCCAACCTACCCAACCCTGCTGGCGGCAGTGGAGATGGACGATACTGGCTCAACCCGTATTGGTAAGTATGTGTTTAACCACGCGTTTCTGATCCCTGGCGTGGTCGCCATTTCGCTTTGCGTGATCCTCGGCTTTATCATTGGCGGCGTGGTGCTGTAAACGGTGAATGATTGTAAAAATAGTTAAAATCGGGCCGCTCTGCGGCCCGTTTCATTAATGACCAACCGCCTTGCGTGATATAGTGAAGCCTTTCGTGATGAGGAGGTCCACTTGTGAACACGCCTGATGCTGTTGTCGTACTGTGTACCGCCCCTGATGAAGCCTCTGCCCAGGATCTCGCCGCCAAAGTGCTGGCCGAAAAACTGGCAGCCTGCGTGACGCTCCTCCCCGGGGCCACGTCCCTTTATTACTGGGAAGGCAAGCTGGAGCAAGAGTACGAAGTCCAGATGCTGCTCAAAACGAATCTGGCGAATCAGCAGGCGCTTCTGGACTGCCTCAAGTCTCATCATCCTTACCAAACCCCGGAACTGCTGGTCTTGCCAGTGGTTCATGGCGATAACGACTATCTCTCATGGCTCAACGCTTCCTTACGCTGATCCTGCTGCTGTGCAGCACATCAGTTTTTGCCGGGTTGTTTGACGCACCCGGCCGTTCGAACTTCATTCCCGCCGACCAGGCGTTTGTTTTCGATTTTCAGCAAAACCAGCACGACCTGACGCTTACCTGGCAGGTAAAAGAGGGCTATTACCTCTATCGCAAGCAGGTAAGCATTACCCCTTCGCAGGCCAGCGTGGGCGCATTACAGATGCCCGCTGGCGAGTGGCATGAGGACGAGTTCTACGGTAAGAGTGAAATCTACCGCCAGGGCCTGCGCGTCCCCGTCACGGTGAATCAGGCGAATAAAGGCGCGACGTTGACGGTGACCTATCAGGGATGCGCGGACGCGGGATTCTGCTATCCGCCGGAAACGAAGGTCGTTCCGCTCAGTGAAGTGAAAGCGGCTGCCGCGGTTATCCCTCTGCCTTCGGGCGAGAAGCGTGAAGCTCCTGCTGACCTGCCGTTCTCCGCGCTGTGGGCCTTACTGATTGGCATTGGCATTGCCTTTACCCCCTGCGTGCTGCCGATGTATCCGCTCATCTCTGGCATCGTGCTGGGCGGTAAGCAACGGCTTTCCACCGCACGCGCGCTGCTGTTGGCCTTTATTTACGTGCAGGGCATGGCGTTGACCTACACCGCCCTTGGCCTTGTGGTTGCCGCTGCCGGGCTACAGTTCCAGGCCGCACTGCAGCATCCTTACGTCCTTATTGGCCTGTCCGTGGTCTTCATTCTGCTGGCACTGTCGATGTTCGGATTGTTCACGCTGCAGTTACCGTCGGCACTTCAAACGCGCCTAACGCTGATGAGTAACCGCCAGCAGGGTGGCTCGCCTGGCGGCGTATTTGTGATGGGCGCCATCGCCGGTTTGATTTGTTCCCCCTGCACCACCGCCCCGCTGAGCGCCATCCTGCTTTATATCGCCCAAAGCGGCAACATGTGGCTCGGCGGCGGAACGTTGTACCTGTACGCTCTTGGCATGGGGCTGCCGCTGATCCTGGTCACGGTCTTCGGCAATCGACTGCTGCCGAAAAGCGGCCCGTGGATGGAGACCGTGAAAACCGCATTTGGCTTTGTCATCCTCGCGCTGCCGGTGTTCCTCCTTGAGCGTATCATCGGCGACGCATGGGGCCTGCGCCTGTGGGCGACGCTTGGCGTCGCATTCTTTGCCTGGGCATTTATCGTCAGCCTCGGGGCGAAGAAGCCATGGATGCGCCTGGTGCAAATCCTGCTGCTGGCTGCCGCGCTGGTGAGCGTTCGTCCTCTGCAGGACTGGGCGTTCGGTTCGCCGGTGAGTCAGACTCAGGCACATCTGAACTTCACCCAGATTCAAAACGTGGATGAACTCAACAGTGCCCTGGCAAAGGCGAACGGTAAACCGGTGATGCTCGATCTCTATGCCGACTGGTGTGTCGCCTGTAAAGAGTTTGAAAAATACACCTTTAGCGATCCGCAGGTACAAAGCGCCCTGAAAGAGACCGTGTTACTTCAGGCGAATGTGACCGCCAACAATGCGCAGGATAAGGCTCTGCTGAAGCAGCTTAACGTACTCGGGCTGCCAACCATCCTGTTCTTTAATCAACAGGGCCAGGAGCAGCCAGAACAGCGTGTAACCGGGTTTATGGATGCAGCAGCATTTAGCGCGCATTTGCGCAATCGCCAACCGTAAACAACACTTTAAACGGAACAAACCGTTGGGAATAGCGGAGGAGATAATCGTGCAACGTGAAGACGTACTGGGACAAGCCCTGCAATTACTTGAGATTCAAGGGATCGCCAGCACCACGCTTGAGATGGTAGCCGACCGTATCGATTATCCTCTGGATGAACTTAAGCGCTTCTGGCCGGATAAAGAGGCGCTACTCTATGATGCCCTGCGCTATCTCAGCCAGCAGGTGGATATCTGGCGCAGGCAACTGATGTTGAATGAAGAGCTGACTGCGGAGCAAAAGCTGCTGGCGCGGTATACCGCCCTGACGGAATGCGTCAGCAACAACCGCTACCCGGGCTGTCTGTTCATCGCCGCCTGCACTTATTTTCCCGACCCTGGCCATCCTATCCACCAGTTGGCGGACCAGCAAAAACGGGCGGCACATGACTTCACCCACGAGCTGCTGACCACGCTGGAAGTTGATGATCCGGCAATGGTGGCGAAGCAGATGGAGCTGGTGCTGGAAGGTTGCCTCAGCCGCATGCTGGTGAACCGCAGCCAGGCCGATGTAGATACGGCGCATCGCCTGGCGGAAGATATTTTGCGTTTTGCTCAGTGCCGTATGGGCGGTGCACTGACCTAAACCAGAATGCCCGCCCAGGCGGAGACAAGCAGGCACAGCGCCATCAGGCGCTGAAAACGCACCATCGCCACGGTGGTGCGGAAAATTCGGTTCACCGCCTTCCCCAACCACGCCCAGCACATCAAACAGGCTATTGAGATCAGCAGAAACCATAGCGCCATTAGCGCAATATCCCATAATGCATGGTCGCCAGCAGGGGCAAACAGACTAACGACGGCCAACGCCATCATCCAGGTTTTGGGGTTCACTATCTGCAGCAGCGCCGCCGCCTGAGCGGTGAATCGGATAGGGCTTTCAGTGGAAAGACGAGTGGCCGGGGCGCGAAACAGTTGCCAGCTCATCCAGCTTAGCCACAGCACGCCTGTCCAGCTCATTATCTGACGTACCAGAGGATACTGACGCAGAACTTCTCCAGCGCCCGCGCCTGATACCAGCACAATTGCACTGGCGGCGATACACCCGCCCAGAACAGCAGGTACGGTACTCTTTACGCCGAAGTGCTGGCTGTTCGTCAGCACCAGGATATTGGTTGGCCCCGGCGTAATGGAGGCGACAAATGCGAACAGCAGAAAGGGTATTAAACTCACAGGAGGCTCCTTTTTATTAGAGCCATGAATGTGCCGTTATTTTTTGGAAACGTCTGGAAGGTTTGTGCACAACCGTCGGTAGTGTGCAGGAGAGAGGCGGTAAGCCCGCTGGAACCAACGTCCCAAATGGCTTTGATCGGCAAAACCCACTGCGGCAGCCACGTCAACGGGCTGGTCGCCACGCGCCAGCAATTGCCTGGCCTTTGCCAGACGCAGCTGAATAAGCCATGCGTGCGGCGCCAGGTTGAACTCGCGCTTAAAACAGCGCGTCAGGGTAAAACGATCCGTCCCCGTCTCGCGCGCAAGGTCTGAAAGCCCTACGTTCTCGCCGATATGGGCGTAGAGATAGTCGCGCGCACGGTGCGCCACGGCAGCGCTTTGTAACTGCGACGGCAGTTTTTTACGCCAGTGGCAATGGGCGGTGATTCGGGAGAGCAGATTATCCATCGTGCTCTGCTGAACGATTTTCATCTCATCATTATGCAGGGTAGAGAATGTCTCACCGATAACGCGCACCAGCTGCGGCTCTCGCGTCAGCGTTTGGGCAAAATGGAGTGAATAACTCCCGGGAGTAGATTCGTAAAGCCCATGTAGCGCACGATGAAGCCAGCGCTCATCCAGATAGAAGGTCAGATAGGTAAAGCCGCCTTCTACAGGCGCATCGCCGTCGTGAATTTCACCGGGTTCAAGGAGAAATGCGTCGCCAGGCTGGCTACGATGACGCTCACGGCGACAGTGAAACTGCTGCGTGCCGGAGAGGGTTATTCCTACCAGATAGCTATCGTGCCAGTGCGGATCAAAGGCATGCCCTTCGAAATGCGCTTTAATCGTTTCAATGCCCGTATCTGCATGCTGACGCAGTTCAAGCCAGTCATTCGCCATACTGCCCTCCTCTTACTATCAGCATTGCCGTATTACACTGGTTCTGTCTGGAAGATTTGTGCATTTTCACGGCTAAAACGAACAGATTGCCGCAAACTTAAGCAGTTGAACAGCTTTTACCTAAATAATGTTGACGATCGAGCGTGATTGCGGTTTAATGCGCTCCGTTGCCCGGATAGCTCAGTCGGTAGAGCAGGGGATTGAAAATCCCCGTGTCCTTGGTTCGATTCCGAGTCCGGGCACCACTTTCACTTCAATGTACGTCTCCCAAACATCACAAAACTCAAGTATAATCACTGCTATACGCCACTTTCCAACATTACGAACTCCACTGACCTCAACTCGATTCTCTCTAAATCAAGTTGCATCCGGGGGCTTTTCAGGGGGCTCTTTGTGTTCAATGAAAATTGAGGCCCCCATATGGCACTGACAGCCCGGCAGGTCGAGACCGCCAAGCCTAAAGAGAAGGACTATAAACTCTCTGACGAACGTGGCCTTTTTCTCCTGGTAACCACCACCGGAAAACGCTACTGGCGTATGAAATACCGTATCGCCGGTAAAGAGAAAAAGTTATCTATCGGTGTTTATCCTGAAATCTCTCTGGCTGACGCGCGTGTAAAACGCGATGAAGCCAGAAAAGTGATTGCTGATGGCGGCGATCCGAGTGAGAAAAAGCAGCTCGAAAAACTCGCCAAAAAAATATCCGTCGTAAATACCTTCAGGGCACTCGCCATGGAGTGGCATAAGCATAAGTGTATCTCATGGTCGGAAAGCTACGCAGAAAGCGTTCAGGAGGCGCTGGAGAAGGATATTTTCCCGTATGTGGGCAAACGCCCTGTCGCTGAGATCCTGCCTCTGGAGATGCTGGAAGTTTTACGGCTGATTGAAAAACGCGGTTCGCTGGAAAAATTACGTAAGGTCCGGCAGTACTGCAATCAGATCTTCCGTTACGCCATAGCAACAGGGCGTGCGACGATTAATCCAGCTGCGGAACTGACCGGTACTCTGACCGCACCAAAGACCGAGCACTTCCCTCACCTACAGGCATCCGAGTTACCCGCGTTCCTTGCCAGTCTGGCTAATTACCATGGCAGTTGCATTACGCGTATGGCAACCAGTCTGCTGCTACTGACGGGGGTTCGTACGATTGAACTTCGCGCTGCAGAATGGCAAGAGTTTGATCTGGAGAATGCATTGTGGACAATCCCCGAAAGCCGGATGAAAAAGCGCCGCAAACATCTGGTGCCTTTGTCAGACCAGGTTCTGTCGATCCTGCTGGAACTCCGCACTTATACCGGTCAGTATCAACTCGTGTTTCCAGGGCGCTGCAACATCAACAAACCGATGAGTGAAGCCAGTATCAACATGGTTATCAAACGTATCGGCTACGATGGTAAAGCTACCGGACACGGCTTTCGCCACACTATGAGCACCATTTTGCATGAGCAGGGGTTTAATACAGTCTGGATCGAGATGCAGCTCGCTCACGTGGATAAAAACAGCATTCGCGGCACATATAACCATGCACAGTATCTGGATGGAAGACGAGAAATGATGCAGTGGTACGCTGATTATATTGACAATCTTCTCAGTTCATCGACAAAAAGTTAGTGGTTGTTCACCCGCACCTGAAGGTGCGGGGAACGTAATTCTTTTATTTTTTGTTTGTTCTATAACCTTCTGGCATATTTACCGCGCTGTATGGACTTAAACGTGAAGCGATCCAGTACTGCTTTCCCTGTCGGAGCAAGTTCAGGTAAGCAAGACGTTCGGTCAGATCACGCCGTATTGTTTTTTCGCAAATGCTAAATTCGTCAGCAAGGCTCCTGACGGTCAGTGACTCGCCATTGTTGAGGCGGGTTGACCTGATCCCCGTTGATTAATACACCGCGATGTTTGTAATGTCTTCATCAGCAACGTAAGCGATGAGATGGTCTACCCCCTCCTTCACGGCGACTCTCAATACCGTCATGATGGTGGTAATTCAATCAGCGTTGAAAGGGTGAGAAACCATGTCAAGGCTGAACATTATTGGAATTGATCTTGCGAAAACAAATTTTTATCTTTTCAGCCTTTCACCGGAAGGGAAGCCTGGTGGAAGGATTAAGCTCTCTCGTGAAAAGTTGATTGGCTGGTTTACGACACAGTCCAGGATGATTGTCGCCATGGAGGCATGTGGTGCTTCTCATCACTGGGCCAGAGAAATTCAAAAGACGGGGCATGATGTTGTGATGCTACCCGCTCAGCACGTCAGGGCTTATCAGCGTCGCCAGAAAAACGACTATAACGATGCTCAGGCCATTGCCGAAGCCTGCTGGCACGGAACAATTCGCCCAGTTCCGGTAAAAACGCTATCTCAGCAGGATGAACAAACCTTTTTAAAAATGCGACGACTTGTTTCTGAAGAAAGAACGCAGTTAATCAACCATATCAGAGGGTTAATGGCAGAGTATGGTATTGTTTTGCGTAAAGGCGCAACTGAGCTTCGACGTAAATTACCCGAGTTGCTTGAAGATGCAGAGAATGGATTTACGCCCCAGATGCGTGAACTGTTACAACGGCAATATCAGCGGCTGGCGGCTCTGGATGATGAACTCATATGGTATGACAACCGACAGCGAAAAAATGCCGCCGGGGATTCAGTATGCCAGCGCCTACTTTCTATTCCGGGTTTTGGTCCACTGGTTAGTCTGGCAGTGAAAAGCTGGATGGGTGATGGAAAACAGTTTAAAAGAGGTCGGGATGCTTCAGCGGCTCTTGGGTTGGTTCCACGACAATTCAGCACAGGGGGGCAACAGGTTCTTCTGGGGATCACCAAATGTGGAAACAGCTACGTCAGATCAATGCTGATACATGGTGCCCGAGCTGTTTTGTTCAGATCCGCAGGCAAAACGGATCAACTTAGCTCATGGGTTAACCTGGTCCGGGAGAAACGAGGATTTAACAGGGCAGTCGTCGCCCTGGCAAATAAGTTAATTCGTATTGTCTGGGTTATTATCACTCGTAATGAAGTTTACCGGGTTTCGGTAGCATGAAATAAGAAGTTGAAACAGGGTAATTTATACCGTTAACTCCAGCATTGCGTAGAAAGCAGAAACGATGAAAAACAGGTCAAACCTGCATATCGAAAACCTGGGATCGGGGCTTGGCCAGAATTAATCAAGGCCGTGTAAGCGTTAAGGACGATATGCGCGAATGTTTCATCAAGGCCAGAAGCAGTAGCTTCATCAACAGGCCGAATATACGAAAGCAAACCTGTTACTTTCATTGTCACTGCGTTCTTGCAATACGGGGGAAGACCATATAGGTCCCCCTATTAAGAAGCGTTTTTACAACAAAAACCTTCACATGACCGAACGCCGTTTTCCATTCAGGTTACAAAGTGCCTCATCAGCACGATAAACCTCGGCACGGAAGGCTATTCACTTCACATTTAGCATTCTCAAGTACTTACTTTTTCTATTCACGCAGGAAACACAGTGGTATTGTTTTAAGCTAATATCGATGATGTGATACGTACCACCAAACATTGGATGGTAACTTGTTGCTTTCATGAGCCATTTTCCGTACAGCTGAAAGCGCAATCGACGCAGGGACTTAAAATGACCGGAGTATCTAGCGATCAATACGCTGCTGGTGAACAGGGCTTAGGGTATATCTATCAGCCTCGTTTTGCGCTACTTAAGCTTCTTCAGTGGCCAGAAGATACATCTGTTTTGATCGAAAAAGATGATGACCTAGACTTCGTTAGTTTTGATGGTGTCAAAACACTGGCATCGCTCAAACACAAAGGGGATGGGGATACTCTAACCGACCTGTCTACCGATTTTTGGAAGTCAGTCCGCATCTGGCTTGACCGCTATAATCGTGATGGTAAAACCGAAGCAAATCTTCGTTTCTTTTTGTTTACGACCGGATCTATCTCAAACTCCTCGTTCCTGCAACACTTCTTAGTCGAACCGCCAACAAAAGACGATAATTCAGTATCAATAACTCAACTCACCAACACAGCTCTGGCTAGAAGCAAGTCAAAACTGATCACGGCAATAGCCGATGAGTTCAATAAACTGACTGATGAGCAAAAAGATGACTTCTTATCACGGATAATCATATTTGATGGCGGGCCTCGCATTGAAGACCTCCCAACAATTATCAAAAATCAACACATGCGTATCATTAGACGCGATAACCGAGACGCTATTTTTGAACGACTTGAAGGGTGGTGGAATAACACGATAGTCGATCTGCTAACAGGGAAACGTAAAGAGGCGATTTTTGGTTATGAGATTTCCGACAAACTTGCAGCATTTTCTGAAGAGTACAAATCGGACAATCTGCCGATTACGTTCAGAGGAAAAATTCCCGTTGGAGAAATCGATGCGATGAATGATCCCAGGCTCTTTGTTGTGCAACTCCGTGAAATAGGGGTTTCCTCTAATCGTATCCGAAACGCTATTCTCGACTACTACCGAGCATTTGAGCAGCGTTCTTCATGGGCGCGTGAAAACCTTTTGGTAACAGGAGAGATGGAAGATTATGAAGACCGCCTTGTTGATGAATGGAGTCGCTATAAAGACGTAGTTTTTGAAGAATTAGATGAAAATTCAGCTGACGAAGTACTTATTACTGCGGGAAAAGCATTGTATCAATGGGCCGATCTTGAAAGTGGTAATATTCACTCATTGCGAATCCGAGAACGAGTGACTGAGCCTTATGTAGTTCGAGGAGGATTTCACATCCTTGCGAACAGTAGACCACTACCCAAAATTTTCTGGCATCCCCACTTCCTAAATAGAATTGGGCAATTGTTGGGAGCCCAAGCATGAAGCAATGGGATCAGCGTCCATTCGAGATAAGGAATCTTTTCAATCCTGCATTTTGTGGTGTTGTACTATTCAGAGCAATGCAGAGCTACGAAGAGGAAAACTCACAGGGCATGCCATTTTCTCTCGCTCTTTTAGTTTTACCATTATGTCTGCAAAAAGATTCTCGCCAAGTGTTTGCTGAAAATCCTCGCCGCTACCTTTTGAAAACTATAGAAAACAATCCCAAATTACTCATTAATTTTGCTAACCGCGTCAATAATATGCTGCCATTTACGCTTGAAGCTTTTGGAGTGCTCATGGAACGAGGATGTTTTGTCGTAACGCAAGACGGCCGATTGAAAACAATACCTAATAAAGTTCGCAAATCGGTCATAGGGACTGAAGAATCAATCTCATGCCAGCGTGTCGCGCGCTATATAGGAAAAGAATTTGCCCGTATTGCAGATCGCGTTACGGTGTACACGACCTTTGGAATACGCCCATGAAAATTAAGTCGATTCATGTCTACAGCCATGATGGCCAACGTCGGGACCTGCAATTTAAGGTTAATGGTTTAAATGTCATTACTGGCCGTTCCTCAACCGGTAAATCAGCTCTTTCTGAGATCATTGAATACTGTATGGGTCGATCTACTTTTAACGTACCAGAAGGTATTATTCGCGATAAAGTGTCATGGTTCGCAGTCATTTATCAATTTTCACAGGAACAAGTACTAATCGCGAAACCAACACCAAATGCAGGAGCCACAAGCTGTGGCACCGTTATGCTGCGACGAGGAAATGAACTGACCGCACCAAATTTCAAAGACCTCTCGGTTAACACCGATGATGATTCTGTAGTCGCACTGTTGTCACGATTACTTGGCATCCGCGAGAACCGTACAGACGTGGCAATTGGGCACAGCAGAGAAAGCTTTGAAGCAAACATCAAGCATACTTTTTATTACCTTTTCCAAAAGCAGGGCCTTGTAGCAAATAAAGATCAACTTTTTTATCGACAAAATGAGGCATTTCAGCCACAAGCTATTCGCGACACATTACCGATTCTTTTAGGTATTTCATCAAATGATCGCTATGAACTTGAGGCCAAACTCCGAACAGCACAACGAGATCTGAAAATCAACGCCAAACGTCTTGAACAAGCTCGCGATACAATCGATACATCACTGCTAAAAGGTTCTGGGCTTTTATCTGAAGCCAGAGCCGTGGGTATCATCACACAAGACAAAGAGAGAATCGGAACTGACGAAGTAATTGATGTTTTGCGTTCTGCAATGCAATGGATTCCGTCCCCCCTACCTGAAGACGATGGACATAGAATATCCATTCTTGAAAATGAAATTGCTGGTTTACGACAAGACAGACGTCAGACCCAGTCCCGAATTGATTCTGCTCGGATGTATGCCAAGCAATCAGGTAATTTTGAAAACGAAGTTTTAGAGCAGCAAGACCGATTATCTTCTATCAAGGCTCTACCGAAAAATCCGGAAACTGGTGAATGGCAATGGCCATTCTGTGAAGCAAATTTAGCACTGGAATCTCCAATTGCTAAAGCACTCCTGAGCGAACTAACAACTCTCGACGCTGAAATGAGCATTGTGGCTGGCCAACGCCCTAAAATGGATGTTTATCTTACTGAACTAGAAGATGAGGTTCAGACCATTGTAAGTTCGATAAGAGCCAAAGAAGTGGAGCTTGCTGCGGCAATCGCGGCAAACGAAGTTATTGAGCAATTAGGCACACGCAATAATGCTGCGGCAAGAGTAATTGGTCGTATAAGTTTGTTCCTTGAAGACCTTGTACCTAACTCAGAACTGGCCACATATGAAGCAGAAAATCGTCGTCTAAAGCTCAAAGTCGAAGACCTACAAAGGAAATTTGGAGCTGATAGCAGCCATGAAAGACTCATATCTATTCTGAATAACATTTCGTCACAGATTACACGCTACATCCAGGCTTTTGATGCAGAATTTCAGGGGCTCCCTGCACGGTTTGATCTAAGCCAAATGACTATTATCTTTGATCGTACAGATCGTCCGGTACCAATGAGTCGAACTGGCGGTGGCGAAAATCATCTCGCTTATCACCTGTCTGCCTTGTTAGCCCTTCATCTCTTTGCTTCAAAGAACAATTGCCCCATTCCTCAGTTTCTTTTAATTGATCAGCCTACCCAAGTTTATTTCCCTTCTGAAAAAATTTACCAGGAAGCTGATGGTACTGTTCAGAAAACGGAAGCTGATGCTGACTTAGCAGCAGTACGTAGACTGTTTGCGTTACTGCTGAAGTTTACACAAGAAGAAGTCCCAGGCTTCCAGCTTATCGTGACAGAGCACGCAAATCTTCGCGACCAGTGGTTCCAGGATGCTTTAACCGAGCTTCCCTGGACCAAGCCCCCTGCCCTGGTACCAGAAGACTGGCCTTTACCGTCAGAATTACCAAATTAAGCACGAGTTTTGAAAATCCCCGCATCTTTGGTTCGATTGCGAGTCTTGCACCAAATTCATATCAACGGACCTCCATGGTGGTCCGTTTTTGCATTCTAAGCCCGCCGAAATCAACACTTCTACAATACCTTAACTCCGCCTGACCGTAAGCGCACCGTGAAGGACGTGGGGTAAAAATTAGTTTACAGAGAGGGTGACGTTCCAGGGCAGCAGTTCTTTCACGCGGTTGGCGGGCCAGGTGTTGATGACGCTGATCACATGGCGCAGCCAGGCTTCCGGCTCGATGCCGTTAAGTTTGCAGCTACCGATCAGGCTGTACATCACTGCCGCACTGTCACCACCACCATCAGAGCCGAAGAACATGTAGTTACGGCGCCCCAGCGCAACCACCCGGAGGGCGTTTTCATACTGAACCGCCCCGGTTTTCCTGGAGAGAGTTAAGTTCGGAAGTTCAGGCTGCCAGAACCTTGTTCCCGATGGAAGCGTAATACGCTTTTTCTGCCTCTATCGGAGGGATGTGACCAAGTCGTTCCAGCAACCGACGATTGTTGTACCAGTCCCCCCATGCCAGCGTAGCCAGTTCCACTTCTGAGCGCTTCTTCCAGGCCTGACGGTGGATGACCTCCGCTTTGTACAGACCGTTGATACTCTCCGCCATCGCGTTATCATACGAGTCACCGGTACTCCCCGTGGAAGCCAGCAGCTCTGCATCCTGCAACCGCTGCGTGTAGGCCAGCGAGACATACTGAGAGCCTTTGTCGCTGTGATGGATGGTGCCCGAAGGTCGCCGTGACCACAGTGCCTGTTCCAGCGCATCCAGGACGAACGACGTTTCCATCGATGATGAGACCCGCCAGCCCACGATGACGCCAGCGAACACGTCGATAATGAACGCCACATAGGCGAAGCCCTGCCAGGTGATGACGTAGGTAAAATCTGCACACCAAAGCTGGTTGGGACATTCCGCTACGAACTGGCGGTTTACCCTGTCCTGTGCTGCGGTATCTCTGCGACTGGTTGTGGTGCGGACTTTTTTGCCCTGGAGCACGCCTGCGAGCCCCATCAGTTTCATCAACCGTACCACTGTACATCTGGCCACGCCGATGCCCTCCCGCTGTAACTGACGCCAGACCTTGCGGGCTCCATAGACGCCATAGTTATCGTCGTACACCCGCTGTATCTGCACCTTCAGAAGCGCATCACGCTGCGAGCGCAGGCTGTGTTTTTCCGGCGATTGCTGACGTTGCTGATGCCAGTAATATGTCGACGGGGCAATATCCAGCTCGCGGCATACCGGCCCGACCCCGTGGGCACCACTCAGACGTTCGAGCAGTGGCATTATTTTTTCCAGTGGCGGTCGAGCTCCGCCTGAGCAAAATAGGCTGATGCCTGACGCAGAATATCATTGCTGCGACGCAACTCCCGGTTTTCCCTCTCCAGCTCTTTTAAACGTTGACGTTCGTTACTGGTCAGCTCGCCATCACCAGTCCTGACGGGGCTGATACCACCGCGTAAGTCATTTCTGTGCTGGCGTAGCCAGCCTTTCAGGGTATCGTAATGACAACCAATTTTTGACGATATGGCACGGATAGCATCCGGTTCAGAGTCATATTCATCAAGATGCTCAATGAGCATTCTGACAGCGCGCTCACGTAATTCCGGCGGGTAACGATTAGCTGATTTTGATTTCATCAGGGATCTCCTTTTACTGAGAGTTTAGTCTCCAGGATTCCCGGGGCGGTTCAATCGAAGAAGCAATACGGGGCCTCCCTGCAACTGAGCGGCTGGCAGCCAGGCAGTCCCGAAGTAAGCCGCTGCTGATATCCCTGCATGACTGGTTAGTGGAGAAAAGCGCCACTCTGTCGAAAAAATCCCGTCTGGGCGAAGCGTTCGCTTATGCCCTGAACCAGTGGGATGCGCTGTGCTACTACTGTGATGATGGCCTGGCAGAGCCTGATAACAACACAGCCGAACGAGCCCTTCGTGCCGTCTGTCTTGGGAAAAAGAATTTTATCTTCTTCGGCAGCGACCACGGCGGTGAGCGCGGAGCCCTGCTGTATGGTCTTATCGGAACATGCAGGCTCAATGGTATCGATCCGGAGGCCTACCTTCGCCATATCCTGAGCGTACTGCCGGAATGGCCCAGCAACAAAGTGGCGGAACTGCTGCCATGGAACGTGGTTCTTACCGATAAATAACCGTCAATACGGCGCTCGTTTAACGCTTACACATTCCGGCGGTGATCGCGTTGCGTATTCTGGCGGAACGTGAACGCTATTTCTGGTTTTGCGTGAACGCGTATTCCGGCGGAAAATACCCCGATTTTGCACCATGACCAGAATCACTGTTCATTTTGCCAGAATCGGTGTTCACCCGACCGGAATTGCCGTTCACGTTGCCAGAATCATTCTTAACGCATTGATTTTTGATGCTATATCTATCCCTTTTATTCCAGGGTGTGATATATGCCAAACAAGAGAATCGCAATGCATAAAATCCATGAAATTTTAAGGCTGCGTTTTGAAGTCGGCCTGTCCTTCCGCCAGATAAGCCAGTGCGCAGATGTCAGCACGGGTGCCATCCAGAAAATGCTCAAACGACTTGAAGCCGCTGGGATCTCCTGGCCACTTCCGGAAGGAATGTCAGAGCCCCTACTTGCCAGTCTGCTTTATCCTGAGTCTGACAGTCGTCCTGGCGCGCTGGAGGATCCCGACTGGGCTGAAATCCATATGGAGCTGCGTAAAAAGGCGTCACCCGCCACCTGCTGTGGGAGGAATACTGCCAGAGGATGCCGGTTCGGGCGTACAGCTACTCGCAGTTCTGCTGCCGCTACCAGACCTGGTGCCAGTCACAGAAACGCTCCATGCGCCAGCAGCATCTTGCCGGTGAAAAATGCTTTATCGACTATTGTGGACCCACAGTGTCGGTTATCTCACCTGAGACGGGTGAATGCCGGCAGGCCCAGATCTTCGTGGCGGTGCTGGGCGCATCAAACTACACCTTCGCGGAGGCTACCTATACGCAGTCGCTGTCAGACTGGCTTCTCAGCCACGTCAGGATGCTGGAGTTCTTCGGTGGAGTCCCCGAAATCCTGGTTCCGGATAACCTGAAAAGCGGGGTTAGCAAAGCCAGTCGTTACGATCCCGAACTGAATCCCTCCTATCAGCAGCTGGCTGAGCATTATCAGGTTGCGGTGATACCTGCCCGCCCCAGAAAACCCAGAGACAAGCCGAAGGCGGAAGTTGGCGTTCAGATCGTCGAACGCTGGATCCTGGCCCGGCTCCGTCACCAGGTCTTCTTCTCGCTTGCTGAGCTGAACCACTGTATCCGTACGCTGGTAACCGGGCTCAACGAACGTCCCTTCAAAAAACTGCCGGGCAATCGCCGTGAGGCCTTCGAAAGGCTGGACAAAACTGTGCTCAGGCCATTACCGGTGCAGCAGTGGCGCTACCGGCACATCAAAAAAGCGAAGGTGAATATCGATTATCACGTGGAATATGAACAGCATCACTACTCAGTCCCCCATCAGCACGTCGGTAAAACGGTGGAGCTTCATGCCTTCGACAACCTGCTTGAAGTCTGGTCTGACGGGCAGATGATCGCCAGTCACCCGCGGCGTCTTCATCCGGGCAACAGTACGGCAGCAGAACATATGCCGGAGCGCCATCGTCATCATCAGCAGTGGACGCCAGAGCGGCTGAAAAGCTGGGCGGCCGGTGTGGGCTCCGACACCTTCACGTGGGTCAGCGAGCGTCTGGCTGAAAAAGCGCATCCGGAACAGGCCTATCGCCTGTGTCTGGGGCTGCTGAGCCTGACGCGTGAATATCCTTCTGAGCGCGTCAATAACAGCTGTCGGCTGGCCAATGCAGAGGGGTTAACCCGGCTGAAGCAGATAAAGTCGATCCTGAAGAATAACCGCGACCTGGTTCCGGCGGACAAAGATCTGCACCCGTCCCGGGAGCTTCCTCAGGAACATGAAAACATCCGTGGCCCACGCCACTTCCACTGAAACAAGGGATCCGATAATGCCACATACGCTGATGAAACAGCTGACAGAAATGAAACTGACGGGAATGGCGGCCGCGCTGTCCTCACAGATGGAGCAACCCGGCACTTACGAAGAGCTCTCCTTCAGGGAAAGACTGGCGTTGCTGGTCACGCGCGAATCACTCGAAAGGGATCAGCGTAAACAGAAACGTCTGCTACAAAAAGCCCGCCTGAGGCTTGAAGCCTCGGTCCAGGACATCGACTACCAGCCAGCGAGAAACCTGGAACGTTCTCGGATCGCTCAGCTAAGCCAGAACGAATGGGTGGTCAGGGGGCAGAACCTGCTGATAACCGGCCCCTGCGGTTGCGGCAAAACCTATGTGGGCTGCGCCCTTGGCAACAACGCCTGCCAGCAGGGTTACAGCGTACAGTACTGGAGACTGAACCGGTTGCTGGTTGAACTGACGCACAGCCGCGCAGACGGTAGTTACCGAAAGCAGCTGGCTCAGCTGTCAAAAACGCAGCTGCTTATCCTGGATGACTGGGGCCTTGAGCCGTTGCTGCCAGCGCAGCGTAACGATCTGCTGGAACTGATGGATGACAGATACGGAAAGAACGCCACGGTGATGATAAGCCAGCTGCCAACGGATGAGTGGTATGGCTGCGTTGGCGATAACACGCTGGCAGACGCGATCCTTGATCGTCTGATGCATAACTCCCACCGGCTGGAAATGAAGGGTGAGTCGATGAGAAAACGACTGGCACAGGTTGACTGAAAGTGAACGGTCGGTGTAATAAAAAGAAGTTAGGGCGCGTTAGGGAATAACGCGTTCACGTTCCTCCGGAATAACCGTTCAACTTCGCCAGAATACGCACGCGTACTTAATCAGTAGCCGTAACATCATAAACCCTCACTAATCCTGTAAGTTAACTTGCCCTGCACCGACCTATCTCCCCAGCGCAATCCCGGTTTCGCGGTGTCTGTTACGGCCGTATTTTCTCATTTCTCGTCAGCCACAGTGAGGCTCTTTCAAGAGCTGGGTTGTATGAAAACGACAAAAACACAGCCGACAATAATTTACAAAATAACTTGTTGACCCTGTATTTACTACAGGGTTTTTAATACACATCAACAGGTGAGACGGCGATGACGCCGGTATCACCAGATGACCAGATGACCAGATAACCCAAGGAATATGACCATGAAAAACATCAAACTGCTTGCTGCTGCCGGTATGCTCTCCGTAGTTTCTTTCTCCGGCTTCGCCCAGTCCGTCAGCGTTACTGCTGACACCCTGAACAACGCGGAAGCGAAAATTGCCGCTATCGCCCAGGAATCCGGTGCTTCGTCCTACCGCATCACCAGTGCAGACCAGAAAAACGTTGCCCGCGTGACTGCAGTACTTGATAAGTAATCCGGGACGGTATTACCCTGAACCTGAGCAGTAAACGCGTGAGATGGTCGCAGAGGGAACTGCCGGACTGACTGCCACTATAGTGGGGGTCACCTCCGGTTCCGCCGGCGACCTCACATGCGGACACACCCTCCAGGACAACCCTATCCCTGTTGTCCGTTTTCCTTGATGACTGTTTTAGTCAGGTTACCCCCAGGTAGCCTTTTTTTTTGTCCTTATCCCACCAGAAAAAACAGCGTAAGGGTGTTGACCCTGTATGAACCACAGGGTTTTTAATACACATTAACAGGTGAAACGGCGATATCTGATGAAGAGGAATATACAGATGAAAAAATTTAGCGTGACTGCAGTACTGATTCTGACTGGCATGCTCTCATCCGGAGCTATGGCAACCTCGTTCCTGCCGGAAACTTGCTCGGATATGGACATCTCTGTCCGGACAGACTATGTCAACCATGAAGACGTGAGCCACGTCTTTGACTGTCAGCCAGTGATCTGATGTAAAAAAACGGTCGGATTAATTTTCCTTTTAAGTGCGTTAGTGCCTTTGAATTTTTTTCGGGTCCAGAACTTCACCGCGGTCAGACCCAGCGGGAGCCCTGATGTCGTCACTGCCAGGCTCGAATGCATCAGGATCCCACAATTGACACCTGCATCATTCCCCATCTTGATTAGGTGTGATTGCCTGCAAATCCTACTGCATCAGGGTTATCCCGGTGGTAGCCAAATGTTGTGGTGTCCTGAAGCAGTAGAATCTTCTCACCTTGCAGCGCATATATCCTTTGACTGGTAGCCTCGGAATGTCCCTGCAGCAGGTGCTGCTCATCAATCCTGTCACTGGAAAGGAACCGGTAAGCGGCTTTTGTTGCTGCATTATCCTGGCAGGCAAAAGGGAGGCTGTTGCCCATCCCCCGCCAGAGTTTTTGCATGAGACTTTTAAAACGACTGGCACGGCGGCGATCGCTAAAGACAGAAGAATTAATTTCCTCATCGAGCCATGAAAGCGAAGTCTGTTCCTGATTAATCATTCAACCATCCCTGAAAGTAATTTAGCTGATTATCATAATGATTACCTTAATATAATTGTGGGTAGTTGCAAGTCTCGCTGGACGCTTACAATTAACCCAATTCGCTTGATACATCAGATTGATTCCCTCCCTGAAAACAGTGCCGGTCTAAACGGAAGTCTCCTGTCTTACAACCAGCAGAAACACGGTGCATAGGGCCAATCCATGGTATAAGCAGTCAGTCTGAAAAAAAAAGTCTTGACCCTGTAGCCACTTCATGGTTTTTGATATGAACTGGATTCGTACTTAGTGCAGCGGTAAACAAATACCTCATTATTTTCTGCCATTTTCCCTTCGTGTTACCGCGTATATTGATATCAGGCAAGCTAAAGGAATTACCTGAATGAGAATAGTTACACTCGTAATATCTGCTGTAGCTTTGATGCCGGGAGTTACAGTCCCTAATGCGATAGCCGGTTTTATTGAAGACAGTAAGGCCAATCTCACACTCCGCAATTTCTATATTAATACAGATAATCGCAGTGGGGACGGGTTCAGTAAACAGGAAGAATGGGGACAGGGGTTCATCCTCAATTACGATTCAGGTTATACTGAAGGGCCAGTGGGATTCGGACTGAGCACTCTGGGGCTACTGGGCATCAGACTTGACGGAGGAGGTAAAGCAGGCTCACCGGCGTCAGGTCGGCAACCCGGTACAGTATTTCCGCTAGACAATGATGGCAGAGCGGTTCATCAGTTCGGTAGCCTGGGGGTTACCGGCAGGGCAAAAATATCTGATACGGAACTCCGTTATGGAACGCTTCAGCCCAAAAATCCCGTCGTTATATACAACGATGCCCGCCTTTTGCCCATGACATATCAGGGAGGACAAATATCATCAACAGATATCGACGATCTGAGTCTGACCGGCGGCGTTCTCACACATACAAAAGGACGTAACTCCACAGATATGCGCGGAATGTCCATTGCCGGAGCCAATGGAAGTGGTCCCACTTCACGGAGCAGTAATCGTTTTTATTTCGCCGGTGGTGACTATACTCTTATGAAAGACATGACTCTCTCATACTATTACGGTGAGCTGGATAATTTTTACAGACAAAACTATATCGGACTGGCACATAACCTGAAAATCGTTTCCGGGAACCTGAAATCAGATATTCGTATATTCATCAGCGATGCAGACGGAAAGAACGGAAGTGCTGCAGGACGGAGTGCCGGATATGTAAGTACTGGTTATTACGGAAATAATCGCACAAAGGGAGAAGTGGACAACAATGTTTATAGCGGTCAGTTGACATGGTCTTCTGGAGGTCACAGTGTGAGCAGTGGTTATCAGTGGCTGACGGGGAAAAGTGACTTTCCATATCTGAATCGTGGTGATGGAGAAGGAACAAGCACCTGGTTAATTACTGATGCACAATTGCTAAAATTCAGCAGGGCGGGGGAGCGAACCTGGCTGGCACGGTACGCCTATAATTTTGCTGATGCAGGGCTCAAAGGGCTGAATCTAAGTATCCTCTATCTGAACGCCGATAATATTGATACCGGGAATGGGCGAAAGGGGGAATGGGAACGGGATATTGCCCTGAGTTATACTATCCCCGAGGGAATACTTAACGGACTTGGCATCTCCGTAAAAAATGCCACAATGCGCAGCGCTCTGCCTGACACAAGTAGAAAAGGCTCTGCTGGACAGCGTGACCAGGATGAAACCCGGGTTACAGTCAGTTATACCCTTCCTCTTCTCTGATATAGTGTTTCCGGTCTGTTGTGCTGTTGAGCAGGACAGACCGGAATGACGTTCGCAGGCAGCAGAAGATTTATATCTGGCTGTCAGTCCGGTAGTTATTTCTGTCCCGGTTCTCCACTCAGGTCCGACTTAAAACATATCGTTTTTACTGCCATTTAAATAAAGAGTAGCCTTGCATGTCATTATTATCAGTTTTAAAGTATCCGGATCCCAAATTGAAGATCATTGCAATGCCCGTCGAACATATTTCACCGATAACCCGGCAATTTATTAAGGATATGATTACCACTATGTACGGTACATCCAGTGTAGGTTTAACAGCAACCCAGGTTGGTGTTCACCAAAGGATTGCTGTAATTGATGTCCCTGAATCGCTGGTGCAACCAATAGTATTAATTAATCCGGTAATTGCTGAGAGTAAGGAAGAAAAAAATATCACTGAGGAAAAATGTCTTTCTATACCAGGAACCAGTCGTTTTGTATACCGTGCAGAGAAAATAAATGTCACCGCTCTTGATGCTTTTGGGAATACAATAAATTTTAGTGCAAGTGGTACTCTCTCGATCTGTATACAGCATATGATAGACCATATGAACGGGATTCTATTAACTAAGAGCCTATCTCAATAGGACTTTATTCCAGACGATAAGACCACAGGCAAAATGCAACATAGCCTCGTAATTTTCGGCCTTCTTTTTCCATCGGGTCAGAACCCGGCGAAAGCGATTCATCCAGCTATGAGTCCTCTCAACGCCCCAGAGAGGGGCTTTGAAGTCCCTGTTTTTACTGGCGTCAGACTCCTCTTTACGGGACTGAATATGTGGCTCGTAACGGCGACTCTGCAGATACGTTTTCAGCCATCCAGCTTCGTAACCTTTGTCCAGACAGAGCCTGAGTTTCCCCCCGGATGCCCCGCCTGAAGGGCATCGAGCGTATCCGCAACCAATTTGATGTCGTGCGTGTTCGCTGCTGCGACGACCAGCGACAGAGGAAGCCCCCTGGCGTCCGTCAGCAGGCTGCGCTTTACACCTTGTTTCCCTTTGTCCTTAGGATTGCGACCTGTTTTTTGTTCCTGACAGCGGCGATTTGGTCATACAACCGTCCATCGACAACCAGGACCAGTCAATGCTGTCCAGATGCTCGCAGGCAAGCAAACCGTTCTGCCAGAAGCGCTCAAAAATGCCTGAATCGTGCCACTCCTTAAAGCGCCGGTGTGCAGAACTCGATGAACATATCCCGGTGGCGTTCAGACAACCAGTCCTGAGGAAGAAGAATATGGCATCCATGGCAGCGCGGTTATCAACGCGTTTCCTGTATGTATCGAGTGGATGGCTGGTTTTGTGCTCAGGGATACCCGGTCATTTTTTTAGGCTCGATGCAGAAAAACAATGAAGTTTCAATTTTATCATTGCAAGCCTTTCATTCACTAAAACTCCTCGGCCAATCCGAAACTGGTGACTGTAGTAATTTCTTACAGGCTAAGACTTGCAGTAACTTGAAGGTAAGGGGGAGGATGATAAAAATTCATGAAGATCGCACTGAAATAATTCATTAAATCGGTTATTGAGTTGGATTGGCGCAAAATAATTAAAAATGTCTTTAAAACATAGCGTTATCCATTGAATAACATCAGACCACTAAAATGGCCTGATGTAAAGGATGCTAATACCTATCTCAGGCATCAATAGTGATATCACCGGCAGGAATGCACTGGCATGTCAAACATGCACCCTCATCAGAGGGTTCCACACCATTCAGATGCTGCACGTTCCCGGCAATCACCTTAGTTGAACAGCTTTCACATTGTCCAACACGACAACCACTAGGCATTTTAATCCCAAGTTTTTCTCCAAAATTCAGCAGAGTACCTTTATCCGTGGTCCAGATCTCTTCTCTTCCTGATTTTGCAAAAATTACTTTATGACGTAATGAGGGATCATTATTTATTTTTGTCGGAGAACGAAATATCTCGTAGAAAATAGCAAATGCAGGTACACCTCTCTCCTGAAGCCCTCGGGATATCGCATCCATCATAGGCTGCGGACCACACATGTAATAACGAGCATTATTCTCAATAAGATATGCCTCGACATCTCCCGCACCAACATAACCAGCTCTATCATAATCCAATCCTGGAATATCACAGTCGAGGGGCTGGTTGTAGATATTAATTACTTTAAGCCTGTCAATAGACGCATTTAGCTCCGCAATTCTTTTCTTAAACGCATGTAGCCTACTATTTTGATTAGCATAGAAAAGCCAGATTTCCGGACCTTCCGCTTGGGGGTTAATAGACTCCAGATAGGAAATGAATGGAGTAATTCCAATACCGCCAGCAAATATTACGACAGGCTGGACGGCATTGAGCGGGACAATGAAATTCCCCCCAGGAGGCGTAAGTTCAACATCCTTGCCTATCTGCAAATGCGTGTTTATGTAGGATGACATTATTCCTTCTACATATTCACCTTTCTCATCAGTCGCTTTCTGATGACGGACAGAAATGGAATAGGTTTTACGGTCATGAACAAACGCAGGGCCTGTCAGCGAATACGCCCGGGTAACGATCTCTTCAGAATCGCTCATCGGACAACAGCTAACAGTGATATGCTGGCCCGGTTCATAATCAGGTAAGTAGCCTTCACTATTCGATTGGAAGGTAACTGTCGTAACATTATCTGCTTCTTTTTTCAGTTCAATGACTTTGAATGTTTTACGACCTTCCCAGGGGCGTCTTATCAGCTCAAAATCATTCAAGCGGCGAATGCGGCAGCGGAATGAACGCAAAGGTAAAGCACCGCTGACTGGATCATAGCTATCACCGCTGATTAAGCTATTGTAATTGCTACTGTACTCACCTTTAACCGGGTATGAAGGTTTGCCAAAATCAGGACAAGCCTGCCACCACCCAAACTCAGCAATTACAGTTTCATGAGAGAGTTTGGCTTCCACTTTTGCTCTAAATCGAGCAAGACCTGCTCTCGTTTCAATTTCTACCCAATCCCCCGTCTTGATACCTTCTTCGTCAGCCAGAGCTGCCGAAATGTCTACCGTTGGATAAGGTGCTTTTTTTCGTAGGCTAGTCAGGCTTCGATGTTGGCTATGACAGAAGAATCCGCTTTTAACGGATGTCAGCATTAGTGGATAATCAGGATCGTTGCGCTGGTATTCTTGCGGCTGTACATACTCAGGTAAAGGATTGTAACCATAGCGATGAAGGATCTCAGAGTAAAACTCTGCACGTTTTGTTTCTGTATTGAAACCTGCCAGATATCCACTATTTGGGTCTCTGAAAGCATATTTTCTGACTTTATGCTCAAGCGGGATATCGTAACCTTCTGGCTTATTTCTGAGCATCTCAACAGTCAAACCTAATGGTTCTAGTTGATAATTCCAGGCTGCCTCAATATTGCCGTCGAAGAACGCTTCATTCATTCCTAACCGGCATGCAAGATCGAAAACAATCTCAAGGTCGGAACGGCTTTCACCGCGCGGAGAGACCATTTTTTTTCTCAACTGAATGTGGTCCTGAGCAGCAGCACTACTTTCAAACCCGGTTCTTAGGCCTTCGCGCTCCCAGGCAGTGTTTACTGGCAGAAGGATATCAGCATACTTTGATGTAGGCGTTTCAAACAAATCTACATGGGCATAAAACTCAAGTGCCTCAAGCGCCTGTTGTCCGAGAGAAGTATCACTTTGTGAAAGTAATATGTTGGCACCAAAGCCAATTAACCCGCGAATTTTATAGGGTGTACCTTCTAATACTGAATGCCAGATATCCTGAGAATGAACCCAACCTTGTGAAGGCGGCCCGATAGGCCTTTCTTCAAGACCTAATGCTTTATCCCATTGTGATTTTGGCATCAGTGTCGGTGAATTAACCACATTCACCGGGTGGCTGGCATAGATTCGATTACATCCTTCCTGATCGAAACAACCGGTTAAAGCATACAGTGTCGCAATCGCACGTTCTGTTTGGGTGGCATTAGTGTGTTGTGCCACTCCAGACCAACTGTGGTAGGCGATTTTCTTGGCCCCGGCAATCAAACTCGCAGCGGCTTCAATTGATGCAACAGATACCCCGGTGATACGGCTTACGTTTTCTGGGTCATAATTAGCCAACATATCTTTAAAAGATGAAAACGCCGTTTGGCAGGAAATTTTTGCACCATCAGCTATTGCAACTTCAACATTACCCTCAAGTGCAGCTGTAGGCGTCAGCGTTTCTTCAGTTCGAGTCTCGGAATCGATAAATGTGACTTGCTGGTTGTGTTCGTCCCAAACTGTATAGCGATTACTGATGGCAAGTGGGTTAATATCTTTTTCCCGAAGAAAATAACCATTATCATTTCGAACCAACAAAGGACCATTAGTCCAGTTTCGAACAAACTCATGATTAAACAGGTTTCTTTCTACCAGGAGATGGCTTAACCCCAAAGCTAATGCACCGTCAGTTCCAGGATTGACATCAAGCCAGGCATTTGCTTCTTTCGCTAAAGGTGTCGGGCGAGGATCCACGACGATCAGTTTTGCACCGTTATTTCGACCAGTACCAATCGCACTAGCCTGGGCAAGCCAAGTATTCGCGGGGTTATGCCCCCAAAGAAGGATAAGATCGGCATGGGAATAGTCAGCAACAGGGATGCCGCAGCCAAAGGTCCATCGATGTGCAACGTCTTTATGCCAGTTACATATTTCAGTTCCATAGCTGGTGTTTGGGCTGCCATAGATACGAACAAATCGCTCTAACCATTCAATTGCATCGCTGAGGGGGGTACCGCTTGGGCTCGTAAAACCGAAAGCGACAGATTCAGCTCCGTTCTCTCGTTTAAATTTTTCCAGTTGTCCGGCTATCGTTGACATAGCCTCTTCCCAACTTATACGTTTCCAGCCCGGGTTCTCGGCACCTTTAGGATGGGTTCTCTTCATCGGGTACAGAATTCTATTTGCGCTGTCCACCAGCTCAGGTGCCGCTTTGCCCTTCATACACATGGCCTTACCATTAGGATGTTCAGGGTTGGCCCGTACCTTGATCAGGTGGTCATTTGCTACTTCATTCAACGTCCCGCAACGCGAACGGCAAAGTGTGCAATATCCGGGAATAATATCTGACATTGTAAACCTCACTACTAAAAACAGTTAATATATTTTAAAAACCACATTGCTTTCTTTTCACCCAAGAATTACTAACCCAATTAATGTTAATATCATCTTGTTTTGTGGGCGTAATTTCAGTTGAAATTACTGTCATATATGGGTAGCGGCTAAGTAATTTCAGGGCCAGAATCTGATTCCTGCAAACCGTTAACATCTGCAAGATACAGTGCACGCAAAATAGGGCATTCAGGCTTATCATCCCCTGCACAGCAATCAGAAAGCGTTGTAAGTATTGATGCCATACGCTGAAATTCTTGAATTTTTACAGTCAACTCGCGGATGTGTGACTCGACTAATTTTTTCACATCAGCGCTTTGGCGCGAATGGTTACCCCAAAGACAGAGAAGTTCTCCTGTTTGCGCCAGAGAGAAACCTAACTCCCGACATCGACGTATAAAATGCAATTTGTACACATCAATATCGCTGTACATCCGATACCCGGCTGCAGTTCTTGCAACTTCCGGTATTAATCCCGCCTCTTCGTAATAGCGGATCATTTTGGCGGAAACTCCGGATAACCGGGCAGCATCACCAATGTTCATCCTTACCTCCCAAAATGTATTCTGTTAATATCAGATCCAGTTTCAAATGACGTCGTTTCTGACACTCTTACCTTGCATACGTAGTGATACGGTTACCGTTTGGCTCATCAAGACTTAGTCGATATCCAGCCTAGACCTTCCCGTGGTGGTAAGGTCAAGAAAAAAATCATCAAGATAAGCTGTGTAAAAAACCAGATGTGACGAACATACTCATATCCCTTATGACCACATACTTAATGACTCAAAACACTCTTCTTTGGGTTTAGAAAGGATGGTTTCTCTAGTGGCATCATTTTTATATTCACCAACACTCACTAATTCCCATGATTCGACATCATTCAACAGTGCAAGCATCAACTTATTATTTAATGCATGCCCTGACTTATAAGCATGGTAGGCGCCAATAATATTATGGCCTGATACAAAGAGGTCTCCAATCGCATCCAGTGTTTTATGTCGCACAAGTTCGTTATTAAATCGCAGACCTTCCGGATTCAGAACGCTATATTCATCAAGCCCTATCGCATTGTTCAAACTTGCCCCTAACCCAAGACCTTTTTGTTGTAGAAGTTCTACATCACGAACAAATCCGAAAGTTCTGGCATCAGCAATCTCGCTAATATAGTTTTCTTTCGACACTTCAATATTTAATCTATTAGTCTCAGCAGAAATCAAGGGATGCTTAAAATCAATCATAAAATCGATCGAGAACTTTGAGTCTGGATGCAAAAGAGCCCATTTGTCGCCATCTTTTACGGAAACCGTTTTTTTTATCAGAAGATATTTTTTTAGCGCACACTGCTCTATCAAACCAGCGTGCATTATTGAGTCTATGAATCCTCTGGCACTCCCATCGAGAATGGGAAGTTCTGGAGCATCGAGCTCCACCAAGAGGTTATCAAGCCCCATGCTAGACACCGCAGAAAGGAAATGCTCGATTGTTGAAACTCGAACTCCCTGAGGGTTGATAATGCTTGTTGCCAGCATAGTGTCATGAATCTGATCGGCACGGAGCTGAATATCAACAACAGGAGTTACATCTGTTCTACGGAACCGTATGCCACTATCGGCACCAGCAGGCATGATTTTCATGTTAACGGTTTTACCGCTATGCAAGCCAATACCGTTTAATTCAACAATATTCTTGATAGTTTTTTGCTTGATCATGGAGACCTCTGTTTGCTCTAGCGACTAGGCAGAACGTCCGCAACAAGGTTCCATTGATGATTCCCCCTATTGCTCTGTTCATCGTCCTCGCTACTCTCGACTTGGTTCCATTAAAAACCATGAAGTTGATATAGGGTCAAGATTTTATACGATATACACATCAAGCATCTTGCATGAGTCGCACTGACTGACCCGGGTTAGTTACCATCATATTCTTTATGGTTGAGACCATACGGAAATCAGTGAATTAAAAATATTTATTCATCCAAAACACAAATGGTTTTAAGAAAGCCTAATGCCCTTCTTGTAAAATTATTCAAGATAGTCAAGTATGTTTTTTATATTGTCAATTAAGGCGACATGCAGGTCAGGGTCATCACATTCATCTGAATGGCAATAGGAAATATGTTGAAGTATAATTCTTTTTTTGAATTCACTAACTGTACACTCCAACTCATACACCGACCGTACGATATCAATACAAGGTTCATCATCGATTAAAAAATCCTGCATTTTATTATACTTATCAGTCAGATCTTCTATCATAGAAATTAATACGGGGTCATTAACTAACATTGGCATATCTCTCCTCATAATCTGAAAGTAAAGATGGACACAGCGCTGATAAATTCCAATTCCCTTGCTTGCGGTACCGACCGGGAGGAAGATGAAACTTGTTTTTAAAAGCTCTCGTGAAAGTTTGTTGCGAATTAAAACCATACTGAAGTGCAATGTCTAGGACTGTTCTGGAAGTCAATTTCAGATCAATCGCAGCACATGATAATCGACGAGCACGAACATATTCACCCAGCGCAACACCGGTCGTCTGTTTAAACAAACGTTGAAAATGCCATCGTGAATACCCAGACTTCTCAGCAATAAATTCTACTGGCAAGGTTGTATTCAATGAACTTTCAACCCACTGCAAAATATCTTTGACAACACTTTCAGAATATTTCCTGGTGTCCATTCTCTCCCCCCAAACCATATTCTATGAATATATTCAAACCAGAATACGGTCTCTGAGTCTGTCATCCATGAAGAACTCAGGGACCCAACTCTTTATTTTCGTAATAACCTCAGGCCATTTGCCACAACCAGAAGACTGGCACCAACATCAGCAAATACAGCCATCCACATAGTTCCCATTCCCATGAGCGTGAGTACAAGGAATACGGCTTTAATACCTAGAGCGAGGCTGATATTTTGCACGAGTAAGCTGTACGTTTGTCGGGATAATTTTACAAAGGCTGGGATTTTACGCAGGTCATCATCCATTAAGGCTACATCTGCAGTTTCAATCGCCGTATCAGTACCCATTGCGCCCATAGCAAAACCGATATCAGCTGCAGCCAGAGCCGGTGCATCATTGATACCATCACCAACCATCCCAGTGATTCCAATCCGTGAATGCTCTTCAACTGCACGATGTTTATCTTCTGGCAATTGATTCCCTCGAGCCTCATCGATTCCAACCTGAGATGCGATTGCTTTAGCTGTATGTGGGTTATCACCAGTCAGCATAATAGTTTTAACGCCAAGTTCATGAAGTTGTTCAATCGCTTCACGGCTGCTGTTTTTAACAGTATCAGCAACAGCGAACAACCCAAGCACTTGCTTACCATCATTGAGTAAAATAACTGTTTTACCCTGGCTTTCCAGCCTTTGTACTGTTGCTTTAATCTCTGATGGACAATTAAAGTGTTCTTCAGTCAAACGCAGGTTACCAAGGTAAAAATCCTTACCTGTAATCGCGCCATGCACACCTCGCCCAACAATCGCTTCAAAGCTGTCAACATCCTGCTTTTTCAAATCAGCAGAAGCATTCACAATTGCCAGTGAAACAGGGTGATCAGAGTAACTAGCGAGACTAGCTGCAGTAGTACGAACTTCACGCTCGCTCCACCCATTGAATACCATTACGTCGGTTTGTACTGGTTTCCCATAGGTAATAGTTCCTGTTTTATCCAGCGCAAGGGCTTTTAGCTTACGTCCCTGCTCAAGATAAACACCGCCTTTAATGAGAATCCCTTTGCGAGCAGCTGCAGTAAGTCCACTAACAATCGTTACTGGCGTAGAAATAACCAGGGCACATGGACACGCAATGACAAGCATAACTAAAGCTTTATAGATCCACTCCTGCCATGTTCCTGCCCCAAACAATGGTGGCAATACAGCAACCGCAACAGCAATACCCATAACGACGGGGGTATAAATCTGGGAAAAGCGGTCAACAAAACGTTGTGTAGCTGCTTTGGCGCCTTGCGCCTGCTCAACGGCATGAATGATGCGAGCAAGGGTTGTATTATTTGCAGCTGCAGTGACTTTATATTCAAAAGAGCCTGACTGATTTATTGTTCCAGCAAATACAGCATCGCCCGCAATTTTATCGACAGGCATACTTTCACCTGTAATTGGAGCTTGGTTAATGGTGGTTTGGCCTTTGACGATTTCTCCGTCGAGACCAATTCGTTCACCTGGTTTTACCCTGACAATACTGCCCGGTTGTACGCTACTGGCGTCAACTTCCTGCCATGTTCCATCAGCTTGTTGGACCATTGCAGTTTCAGGAGTCAGGTTCATCAGGGAACCTATTGCATTTCTGGCTCTATCAAGTGATTTGGCTTCTATCAGCTCGGCAATGGTGAATAACACCATAACCATCGCCGCTTCTGGCCACTGCCCAAGGACCAAAGCCCCAGTAACGGCAATACTCATTAGTGCATTGATATTCAAGTTGCCATTGCGAATCGAAATCCAACCTTTTTTGTAGGTTGTCAGACCACAAGAAAGCACTGCTATCAAAGCCAACCCAGCTTCTAGCCAGTCAGGCATATCAGCCCAGTGCATCACTTCGGCTGCAAGAGCAGCTACGCCAGCAAGAGCTAATGGCCACCAGGGCTTTTTTTTCTCCTGGGTATTTTTCTTGCCGCTAGTATTATCAGAGACTTCTGGCGCGAATCCCAACGAGCGAATTGCAGCCATGATAGCTTCAAGCGAATCCGGTGTATGGGTTACAGTCAAAACACGCTGCATCAGGTTGAAATCAAGCTCTTTAACAGCGCTCATTCCACCCAGTTTCTTTTTGATAAGATTTTCTTCAACAGGACAATCCATCTGCATAATGCGAATTTCTGTCCGTAATCCACCAGCCACAACCTGCGAGCCCCCTAGGCTACTCAATTGTTCTGGAGCAGCGGAGCAACAATCCCCCTCATGGCCGTGATCGTGGCCTTCATGAGAATGCTCTTGCGCGGCATGAGCATGGTTACATCCCTTATGATTATGCTCATCATGCGAATGCCCTTCGCCGCCATGGCTATGGGCATCATGATTATGGCCTTCATGGTTATGGCCTTCATGGTTATGACCTTCATGGGAATGATCATCACTGCATTTCTTGTGATTATGAGCCTGCTGATCATGTGCATGATCATTTGCTTTATGTGATTCACCAGTATTCTTAACCCGGAGTCCTGTCCCTAAATTGAACGTTTCACAGCAACTAGCCGCTTCGTCTCCTGCAGGGTTTTTGCTATTTTTTACACCACCACTCATTTTCATTGCCTCATCTGTTAACTATACTGACGATTAAAGACCCTAATCTAACTAGAGGGTCAAGCGCATAAGGGGGGAGGCATGAAAATTGGTGAATTGGCCCGTAAGGCGGATTGTCCGGTGGAAACTATTCGGTACTATGAGAAAGAAGGATTACTTCAGGCTCCATTAAGAGATATTGAAAATAACTATCGCCGTTACAACAATACTCATCTGGAAAAGTTATTATTTATCCGACGCTGCCGCTCTCTTGATATGACCCATGAGGAAATACGTGCATTGCTACTGGCAATGAATAATCACGGTAAAGACTGTGGCCCCATTGATGCAATAATCAGTGCCCATCTCACTCATGTTCAGCATCGTATTAAAGAATTAATAGCCCTGGAAATACAACTCAAAGAACTTAATAACTATTGCAGCTCAGACCGGAGCGTGGACGAATGCGGGATAGTACAGAAATTGACTGCTGATGAAGAGAATGGTGATCTTCCTTTAACCGTACCAACTGACCACTTGGGGGGTGTGCATTAGTGGTGTGCGCTTATAAGTTGATTAGACTGATGGCGTAACACAAGCCCATACAGCTTTGTGCTACGCCATCATGCCCTTAAAATAAGGGGTCAGGCTTTTTCCATTTCGTTACCACGAGAACGACGTTGCACTGCCCCTTCTCTCTTACCAGGATGGCTTTTAGCATCAGCGGTCATTAATGTCTGGAGTATTGGGCATTCAACTCGCTCATCCCCAGCACAGCTTTTGATCAGAGCTCTGAGTGTATCTGCCATTCGTCGCATATTTTCCATACGTCGCTCTAAATCATCCATATGCTCTTGTGCCAGACGTTTAACATCGGCGCTCTGGCGAGATTTGTCATTCCATAACTTGAGCAAATCGGCTATCTCTTCAAGAGAAAAACCAAGATCGCGCGCACTGCGGATAAAAATCAGACGATGGACATCATTGGGTGCATAATCACGGTAGCCCGCTTCGGTACGGCCAGTAGCAGGAATCAGACCAATTTGCTCGTAATAGCGAATCATCTTTGCGGAGATTCCTGATTCGTTCGATGCTTTACCAATGTTCATAGCTCCCCTTTTCTTAGTGCTCAGAGTCTTCTGCCAGCGGAGGCTGGAACCGACGCAAACGAAGTGCGTTGCCCAGGACAAATACACTGGATAGCGCCATCGCGCCTGCAGCAAAGATTGGTGAAAGCAGCAATCCATAGGCAGGGTACAGCAGGCCTGCTGCTACAGGGATCAATGCGGCATTATAACCAAACGCCCAAAAAAGATTTTGCCTGATGTTACCTATGGTTGCCTTAGACAATCCAATAGCATTAGGCACACCCTGTAGGTTGCCGGACATTAAGACAACATCAGCAGATTCCACCGCTATATCGGTACCTGTACCAATTGCAAGCCCAATATCTGCCACGGCTAAAGCTGGGGCATCATTAATGCCATCACCAACATAAGCGACCTTACCGTAAGACTCCTTCAACCGACGAACTGCTTCAACTTTCCCTTCTGGCAACACTTCGGCAACCACTTCATCAATACCAAGCTGTCTCGCAATCGCATTTGCTGTATTGGCATTGTCACCGGTAATCATTGCGACTTTGAGCCCCAGTTGGTGCAATGCATTTATGGCAATCGGCGTACTTGATTTAATAGGGTCAGCGACTGCGATAATGGCAGCCAGACGTCCATCAATAGCAACATAGAGTGGCGATTTTCCTTCGTTTCCAAGGCGTATCGCAGTCTTTGAAAAATACTCGATATCCAAGCCTAACTCACGCATAAATCGATCGGCCCCGACCTCTACGCGCTCTCCGTCTACGGTAGCCCTGACGCCCATCCCAGTAATTGAATCAAACTCAGTCAACGCTGGCAGCGATATCTCTTTTCCTAGAGCAGCTTCAACGATAGCGCGGGCAATAGGATGTTCCGAACGTGATTCAACAGCGGCAACTTTTGCTAATACTAAGTCAAGCTCAAACCCTTCGGCCAACTCCAGGTCTGTCATTACTGGGCGCCCTTCAGTCAAAGTACCTGTTTTGTCTACAGCGACAACCCTGGCATCTTTAAGCAACTGCAGAGCTTCTCCCTTACGGAACAAGATCCCCATTTCTGCACCACGCCCAGTACCTACCATGATAGAGGTTGGGGTAGCCAATCCCATTGCACATGGGCAGGCAATGATCAATACAGCCACGGCATTAACCAGTGCGAAAGACAGGGCCGGTGATGGCCCAAATGTTAACCAGGCAAGGAAAGTTAACAACGCTGCCAGCATCACCACAGGAACAAACCATAATGTCACCTTATCGACCACGGCTTGTATAGGTAGTTTAGAGCCCTGGGCTTGCTCTACCATTCTGATTATTTGTGACAACATCGTCTGGCCACCAACGGCTGTTGCACGCAACCTCAATGCTCCTTTCTGGTTAACAGTCCCGCCAACCATTAAGCTTCCGGGAACTTTCTCGACGGGGATAGGCTCCCCCGTTATCATCGATTCATCGACAAAACTTGTTCCTTCACTCACCTCACCATCAACAGGTATCCGCTCACCTGGTCGAACTTCGATAATGTCATCAAGGGCTACATCACTAATGGGAATATCGATGACAATGCCGTTACGCAGCACATGCGCCTCTTTGGCCTGCAATCCAACCAAACGCTTGATAGCCTCAGACGTTCGACCTTTAGCTCGCGCCTCCATAAATCGTCCTAAAAGAATAAGAGCGACGATTACCGCAGCAGCTTCGTAATACACATTGACGGTACCTTGAGGCAAAAGACCTGGAGCAAAGGTCGCAATCATTGAATAACCGAATGCAGCGAGAGTCCCGACGGAGACGAGAGAGTTCATGTCTGGGCCAAGTCTTAATAACGCGGGAATACCTTTCAGGTAAAAGCGCCGCCCCGGAATAGCCAACACCAGCAATGTTAATACAAACTGGAGATACCAGCTTTCCTGGAGCCCAATGGTATCCATTATCCATTGATGCATTCCCGGTATCACATGCGACCCCATTTCCAGAATAAATACTGGTAACGCAAGTACGGTCGCCAGAACTAAATCTTTCTTCAACGCAACCTTTTCAGCATCTTTTTTTTCTGCGGCACTATCATTATTCTGGCTTTGGTTATCAACCAGGCTGGCTTCATAACCGATTTTTTCGATAGCAGTTATGAGGTCATCAACTCCTGCGGTTCCACGTACAGTAGCTCTTTCAGTCGCTAAATTAACAGTGGCTTCTTTTACACCTTTAACCGCTCGGAGCGATTTTTCGACACGCCCTACGCATGATGCACATGTCATGCCCTGAACTGATAACTCTACAGAAGCTTGAGGAACCTCATAACCAACCTTTTCAACTGCTTCAACCAACGCCATACGATTAACGAATGCATTTAGGCGGATATCTGCACGCTCTGTTGCAAGGTTAACGCTTACGTTTTGTACGCCTTCAACCTTAGCCAGAGCGGCTTCAACTCGTCCAACGCAGCTTGCACAAGTCATTCCCTCAATGGGCAAGCTGACTTGAGTTTCACCATCATTAGAATGCTGTTTTTTTTGAATGCTCATGATGTATTTCTCATCGTTATGGTCAGATAAAGAACAACCTTAAGGCTTACCATCGTGGGAAGGTCAAGCGCATTATTTTGAACATGCCGATGCCGTGGAAGGAATGGATATAAAAACCCTTTACATGAACACATATTCATATGTTATATTGAAGGCATCATGTATAACCAACCGCTTGAGGCCCTATGTCACAATCACATGATCACGAGCATGACCATACTCCAGCAGTAACCAGTGCAAACGAGCGTAAAGTCCTTATCTCCTTCCTCATGATATTCACATTTATGGTGGTCGAAGCTGTTGGAGGGATACTTTCTGGCTCATTAGCATTGCTGGCAGATGCAGGCCACATGCTTACAGATGCAGTAGCTTTGGCGCTGGCTTATGCGGCATTCCGTTTTGGCCGTCGAGCTGCTGATAGCAAACGAACCTTTGGATATTTGCGATTTGAAGTCATCGCGGGATTCTTTAATGCCCTGACACTCTTCGCTATTGTGGCGTGGATTGCATATGAGGCATGGGAAAGGTTACAAGCTCCACCAATTATACTGGCAGGCCCAATGCTGATCGTTGCCATTGCAGGATTGTTGGTCAACATATTGGTATTATGGATCATGACCCGTGGTGAGACCGATCATGTTAATGTCAAAGGTGCTATTTTACATGTGATGGGTGATCTATTGGGTTCTGTTGGCGCTATTGTCGCCGCTATTGTCATTTACTACACGGGCTGGACACCGATTGACCCAATACTTTCCGTTCTTGTCGCAGCACTGGTTTTACGTAGTGCCTGGAAATTATTAGCAAAATCGCTGCACATCCTGTTAGAAGGAGCGCCTGAAGATGCCTCCCCAGACAAGGTGGAACAGAGACTAATCAGTTCTGTTAAGGGCTTAGCAGCCGTAAGTCATATTCATGTCTGGCAAATAACCTCAGGTCGGACGATGGCAACACTGGAAGTAAGAGCCAAGGAAGATGTGGACGTAAAAGACGTTGTGAAGCTTGTAAAACAAGAACTTTATGAGCAGTTCAAAATAGAACATGCAACTGTGGGAATCGACTGGAATTACGATCAAAACGATAATACATGCAGCCTTTCACCGACAAAACTGCGTAACGAACACGAACACGAACACGAACACGAACACGGAAAAAAGCATAACCATTCTAGTCCAGGCCACAAACATTAATCAGGCCTCTGGTGATGCACTATCAATTTAGGAGGGAGAATCATAATGTCCAGCACATCAGATTGCGGCAACATACAAGACTGTTCCGCGACAGATCATGTCGCGGAGCCAGATCTATCAATGCTCTCGCAAAACGACATTGGGCAACTTTCCGAGATTTTCCATCTACTGGGGGACCAGTCAAGACTACGAATCCTGCTTTACTGTATGCGTGGTTCGGTCTCTGTAGGCGACATTGCTGAGTCGCTCCAGTTATCACAATCTCTGGTCAGTCATCATCTGAGGTTGTTACGAAGTGCAAGGCTTGTTCGCGGAGAGAGAAAGGGTAAGTACATATTTTATAGCATAATGGATCACCATGTAAGTCATGTTCTTCAGGACATGGTATTTCACATAGCTGAAGAATAACCCGAATGAATTTTGATAAGTAGAGCTTGTGTAATTCCAACTCACCTTAGTTTTTCATTACTTTGGTGAGTTGTTTCATCATTAATTTATTAAAACCTTAATAATTAACCTTTTAATAATGAAACCTGCCCCCTTCCCTTGTATGTAATAAATACCTGATGGTTCACTATCACCAGATAAAGCGAAGTGAGCAGGCCACCTCATGAAGGAGAAACCTTGCTTTGCAAGCTTATTGAATAGCCACGGATAATCTAGTTTGTCTGCTTCGTGCCAAAAGCGGACATTGCTACATCACAATGCGTTATGGTCAACATCAGAATGCAGCCCTTGTGTTGTGACGTGTAGTCTGGCCTAAACGCAGTTGCACTACATTACCTCGTGGGGTCAGCGACGGCCCCGTTTCAGTTCACGTACACAGGGATCATACTCATCTGCATAGCCACCAAAGTCATGGCTGGGCATGAAGTACCACTTTTCACCTTTCCAACCAGCGATCCGGGTGGTCGGTTTGGTTTTATTCAGAACAACAATACAGACGCCGACGGGAGACACTGGAGGAAGAAGTCGTTGCACCACACACTCACGATTGCCCACATCAATCCAGTCTTTGACGTGAATTTCAGGATGGTTCATTGTTTATCTTCATGTGATGGAATTGCTTACCGTAATGCATCCGATTACCGTGCAAGATCATGTATCCTGTCGCCTTCCTGCTCCCTTGAGGTGGCGCTGCCTTGGTACAGTCAGCACTCTGAATGTCAGGCCCAGCCGCGAGGCCGGAAGCTCATCAGGTCGCTGCGGTAGGGGAAAACGGTCCGGGTAACAGACCGTAATCGCCTGCTGGTGGTTATTGGCCCTGACTGGAGCCGCACTGAAAACTGAAGCGCATTAATATACTCGCGCCTCCGACAGGTCAGGCAATTTCTTCCAGCGCATCGTCATTTGCCGGTGGAGGAGGAAGTATAAGCGCGTCGCACTCCCTGATGACATATTCAGGAATGAGATCAAACCGGGCAGGATCCAGCTGACAGATAAATTCATTTTCAATGTGGTAGGTCTCATTCATGAATTTACGTATTACTGCGTTCTCGAGTCCGGTCTGAAGCAACCTGAACACCTGCAGTTTCTCGTAGCCATTACGGCAGAGCAGATAAAGCGCACGTATACGATCCGGGTCGGTGAGCTGAACGAAAGTGGCCTGGTAGTCAAAGCCGGGAATGCGATCGGCGATTGCCTGGCAGCCGAAGGCAACTTTTTCTGCGGACATTTCAGGATGTCCCACTCCCTGCACAACGGGTTCACGGGTGTCGATGGGCGTTTCACGGTGATGAAAAAGGTTTGACAGCACCTGATAGGCATCACCGAGGTCGTCCATAATTTCATAATGTCGGCGAAGATAGATCAACTTGATGATGTCTTCACTATCAGAGTCAGTGACAGACTGGCAGATCTGAGCAAAAGTGCGGATATCACTTTCACCGATGAGCTGCTCGGTGATGCAGCCTGCGCTGTAGTGCAAGTGTGAGGCCGTAACCAGATTACTGAACAGCTTCCTGACGGACTTCAGTGTATCAATAATAGGCTCAACATCGTGAGTCAGCATCAGTACCGTTTCATTTTTCAGGCACTCACCGGTATTGCGGCGAAACAGCATCTCCAGGATGGCAAATTTCTTGTTCTTATCAAACGATGAAATCGGGTCGTCAAGAATGATCAGGCCTGGCTTCTTGGCTAAGCATTCATACATAAACAGAACAATGGCAAAGGCGTTGCGTTCACCGTAGCTGAGATGCTGGCTGCCGCCGCTGACGTAGCCTTCAAAGTCTTCGTGGCGCAGTTTCAGCCGACATTTATCGCCTTCCCCAGTGATATCCACCTGATAACGATAGCCTGCGTAAGCCAGAAAGGTATTGATATCGGTTTTATGCTTGAGGATCAGCTTCTGCATGCCCTGACGCTGCTTATTTATTTGACCCTGCAGGCGTCCGGCCTGCGTCGTCAGGTCGTCTAAAGAGGTATTGAGACTGGCTACGGTGCGGGCCGTTTTATCCGACTGCAGCTCCGGGAAAAACTTCACGTCTAGGCGACAGGCTTCCAGTGCAGCCTTGACGTTGGTTGAAGCGCTGAACGTAAAGCCGTTAAGAGTCTTAAGGGTATTCAGCATATTTATCAGGCTGTCTGTCTGCTTCTTCACTGTCACGAGATATTCTTCGTGCTGTTTTTCCAGCCCACTTTTTAGGGTTGTAATATCAGCGAGGCGGGCACGGGCAGGCTCTGAAAAATATTCGCCGAGTTTATCTAGCACGCCGATCAGGCCGATCAGGTTTTTAATGACAGCCTTATCATACTCCGCGCTGACGCGGCTAATCTGCTCGGCCTTTTCACGGGAGTCGCCAGTACAGAACGGACAGCAGCCGTCGGATAGCGCGGAGAATTTCTCATACCCCCGGGTCTGCCACTCGATCCACTCTACGCTGCTTTTACTTTGGATGTACGGCTTATAAGATTCCAAACCGTCGGGAATGTGCTGAAGCTTGTTGCCAGCGGATAAGCCTTTCATACCGGTAGACGTTTTTGCAATCCCGGTACTACTCAGCTTAAATGCGGCGCTGAGTTCCCCCAGGTGCGTGATGAATTCTTCAAGCCCGACGTTATCAGCAAACTGCTGCCGTATGGCCACGACCATGGCTTCGATTTCGCGTTCTGTCTCGTGATACGCTTCACTTTTGATGAAGATGTCAAAACTATTACTTACTAACTCGTCTGGTTGAAAAGTGAATTGATCGACATATTTTTCATTAAAGCACATGACGTTTTGCAGGCCATCGACACCAGTTACCCTAGGCTGTACTGCATCGGGATTAGAACCACGGTATCTAAACGGAAGCAGGTCGCTGAGACCCTGTTCATCCCCGTTTACCGTACACTGAATCGCGCGGGAAATGGTGCTTTTTCCGGTGCCGTTAGGCGCAAATTTAATATTTAGTTTTTTTTCTGCCAGAGTTATATTTGCTTTATCGATGTTATTACAGCAATTAATTTCAATTTCCATACCTAATCCTTTACGGCAAAGACACTGAGCAGGCCCCGTATATTGCAGGCCCGATTAATTATTTAAGCTGAAGCCAGAACATATAAGCACCGTTTCATTTTTGAGTAAAGCACTCCGGGATTCGCCCTTGGTACCGCAGCGCCGGAGCAGTTGTTTTATAGAGCGTATGTACGGCGCTTGTGATGTATGTCCGCTTCGTGCCAAGAGCGGACATTTGCACCCTCAGTACCCGCACCAGACTAAGCCGGCTCAGCAATGTCGGCGTTGCTGATACTGACAGACGTTATGCCGTTTTAAAGCGACGTTTCCGGTGTATCACCATGAGAGCGACAATTACCGCCACCGCAATTGTCGCGGTCCCCCGGAAGACGACTGATGAATCTCCTAGGATGATTTCCATGAATGATGATAAAAACTGGCCGGAGAATATAGCCATAGAAAGCCAGGCAAGGTTACGTCCCCGGACGCGAGCGTGACTCTGCTCGACTGTCATATGATTCACAAGCGGCACCGACAGACCAAACCCACAACTCATTAAAACCCCGCCAGCGATGTAGAACACTACATTATCAGCGAATGAAAATATGAAATGTCCGGCAGCGTAGCAGCTAAACGCCGTGTACAGATTTCCGTACTCACGTAAACGCGCTATGAGGCGCGGCATCATCGCAGCAGCCCCGACGGCGACCAGTGAGATAAACGACAGAAAGTATCCGGTTTCTGCTGCCCCAATAGCCATGCAGCTAAACACCTGCGGAATGATGATAATGCTGGTGAAGAAGCAAATCATGGACAGCAGGGCTGCAAAAAGCACAGGCGCTAATCGAGTCGCACTCACCGATTCGCTTTCTCCGGCGTTTTCATTCATGTTTTCTGTCCCAGAGGACAATTGTTACGGCACAAACGCCAGCTGCATAACCAGAAGAACCTAGGCAAAAAGATGAAGCAAAAACGGCCACTGCCAGCCAAGGGTTGCAAGTAATCCGCCTATAAACAGAAAAATGACACCGCCCAGCTCAATCAACATTCCCTGCGAAGGTATCATTTTCAGGCAAGCCTGACCGCTATGAAACGAGGAAATCAATCCGGTTCCTGCTGACATGACGATGGCGGTATCTGACTGAAATCTGGATGTATCTTCTTCCAGATCTACTTAAAACTCGTTCTGATAACCATACCGAGAAATAACTGTCAATCCATCCATATCTAGGGTTTGATATAGTAAAATTACCTATATATAGTTTTTTTAGTTTTCATCTCACTTGGACGCCATTTCATGAAAAGTCACGAGTACATTGTGATTTGCGGTTTTAACCGCAGTAAAGTCGGCCGATATATTGCCATTGTTGCCTCAGTTATATCGTTCGTTCTGATTTTACTAGCACTCACACTAATCGAATGGCTGAAAAACTTTCACATTAACAGCCACATACCTGCCTCAGTTTTTTCACTTATTAGCGCCGGTGGGATCTACATGGGGTTGTATACATGGTTTGATAAAAATCTCTGGCATAACACCTACCTCGGGAAATTTTTATGTGTGCCAAATCTTGCAGGCCGCTGGAATGTTGAAGGCCATACCCGATCTGAAGGTGGTAAACCCTGGGAAGGTGAGCTGAGAATTGTCCAGTCATGGGACAAAGTCAGAATTCATCTGAAAACTCAATCATCGCATTCGGATAGTGTGACAGCCTCCATCATTCATGACGAGGGAATTGGTTACCAGCTGCTTTATAACTACCGCAACCAACCCAAGACAGGTGAAGAACACCTGACTTCACATGTTGGATTCGCAGAGTTCAGGTTCGACGACGGACTCAAATCTGCTGAAGGCCATTATTTTAACGGTCAAGGCCGGGCTACTTACGGAACAATGACAATCACTAGGATCGACAATGTCTAATTCATTTAGTGCGCGAATTGAACGCATGAAGTCTCGTCGTAAAGGGACATTCGATCAATTAAACGTAGCCAGAGAGTCAATCAGTAACCAGAGGATTGATGGACTGGAAAACTATGCTTTGCTAGAAGGTTTCCTGGATTTAAATGAAAGTTGGGAAACCAGGGGAAAACAAGATTCTGCAACCCGCTATGTTATAGGTGCCATGCAACCGGTTGATAACCGCTATACCGAAATTTCTTTTGAAACTGCCAAGCGTATTGAGAACCAACTGGTAAAGAAATTAGATCTTAATCTGGAGTTTCGTGTCCAAGGCTCTGTACCACTGGATATTCATATTAAAAGTTTCAGTGATGTGGATCTGCTGATTATAGACACTCAGATGCTTATTTATGATAGCGACGGTATTGGCCGCTACACCCCTACGAACAAAAATGATGGGGATGTCATCCTTGAACTCAGGGATGCCGCTAGGGATGCCCTGAAAGCAACTTTCCCTGCGGCAGATGTTGATGACAACAACGCCAAATCTTTGAGAATAACGGGAGGGTCTTTGCAGAGAGAAGTGGATGTGGTGCCAAGCATCTGGTGGGATACCAAAGAGTACCAACATACTAAAGATGTAGATCAACGTGGGGTCACTATTATAGATAAAAACACACGTCAACGTATCTACAACCTACCTTTCCTCCACATCAAACGAATTAAAGACAAATGCGATCAATGTAATGGAGGATTGCGTAAGTCTATTCGTTTTCTTAAGACACTAAAAGCGGATAGTGAAGCTGAGGGTACTAAAATTGAACTCAGTAGTTATGATATTGCCTCGCTGATGTACCACGCAGATGGTAACAATCTCCGACATAGCCAATACTACGAGCTGGCTGTCCTTGTAGAGACTCACAGATGGCTAAATTATCTTGCACAGAACCCTAATGCTGCAATGCTGCTCTACGTTCCAAATGGCACCAGAAAGATAATTGACAAGAATGAAACTTTTGCCGAATTGCTTAAACTGACGGGAATGGTCAATAGTATTGTCACTGAGGTGCTGCGTGAAATAACCGGCCAGCCTACTGAATATTACACACCCGCCAAAGGAATTTTACTTATAAAACAAGCGGTTTACTAACAGGATGCTATCAAGATCCACTTAATAAGTGGATCTTGAATCATCCGCGACTATTTGCCGGACAGCGCTAGTCATTCCGGCTTAAGCGCTATTATGAGATTTATTTCCAGTTTAGTATGAGTCTCCGTACTAATCGTTGATTGAAGAGACATACATGCTGGATAACTCTTAATGGGGTCAGTTTGGATATCGAAAATTATTGTACGTTAAGGCTGATTTTTTGTAAGTACCCCACTTAAACGCCCCATTCTCTTTCAGAGACCCTCTGGCACATGGATTAGGTTTTCCGAAAGCGAACTTCCGCTCTTCGCTCATAGATGCCGGTCAAACATCCCGCATTCAGCATGTGAGGCGGTAGCCTCATCTCTGATGTACTGAATAACAGTAACGTCTTGCTGGTGTGTCTATCCCGGCTTTACCATGACGTATAGCGATAGGGTCAGTGGGTTCGTAAATGCTCAACGGCACTCTCAGTGAGAGTCAGTACCGATTTAACGCTGATGCTTATTCTATCGATAATGGCCTGCCGGGGACCATGACGCCATGCTTCGCTATCATAAAAGGTGTCCTGGGCAGTTTTCAGGTGAGAGAGGCTGTTATAAGCCCTGATCAGATAGTAAGCATCGTCGTCATGTGCTGATATACCATAAGAAATAACATCCATTCCCACTGAACGGTGAAGTGGAACACTCACTTCTTTCATTATTCTATGAAAGTCTTTTCCAGTACCGGGTTTGAGGGTGTACAGCAAAAATTCGACAGTTTTCATCTTCGATATCCTATTCTGTTTTTCTCATCATAGCGAATTATGGCGACGTGTAGTCGTGAAACCGAACAGAAGAACTGGACTGCCAGGCTGTCCCCAGCAGTTATGGCTCTGAATGTCTCATGCGTGCCAGGAGCGGACGTTGCTAACATAGAGATGCTCTAATCTGCAAGGAGCAGCTCCCCCTTTATCAGACAATCTTGTCTGACGCTCCGGACAGAAATATGCTGGTTTTATCTGTTCAGAACACTGAACTATGTTCGGGAAATCACAGAGTCAGGCTAACGGAATAGAATAGTGAGCGGTGTCTTAACCCCTTAAATCGTAAAAGCACCGGTTGATAGCTGATGATGAACGCTTCTCTGATTTAACCAAGCATCGGCATTGAGAATGAATCAAAAAAGTGAAAATATCAAAGGGTAATAGCCTCCGTTTGAACCGGACACCTCACCAGTAAGACATAGTCATAGAGCTATGTTTAAGGAGTGTCCTGTGCAAAGAATCGAAGTGATCACTGGCGAGCAAAAACGCCGTCGTTATACTCCTGAAGAGAAAGCCCGTTTTGTTGCGCTCGCCATGCAGCCCGGCTACACCGTCTCACTCGTTGCCCGGCAATATGACATCACACCCAGTCTTCTTTTTAAGTGGAAACGGCTCATGAACGAGGGTGGAAAGTCTGCGATCGTCGCTGGCGACGAGGTCGTCAGTGTCTCCGAGGTCCAAGCGCTGGAGAAAAAAGTCAAACAGCTTGAACAAATGCTGGGCCGCAAGACGATGGAAGCCGAAATCCATAGGAACGCGCTTGAGATAGCCTAGGCAAAAAAGTTGATATCGCGCATGCCATTGCTGCCACCGGACGATACCTCCTCATCCGAATAGCAGAAGTGCTCTGCGTATCGCGTTCGAATCTTTATGAACGGCTGCTAAAGAAGCGCCAGCAGCGGCCAGCCCGCTATAGCAAAGATGATGACGCCCGACTGTTACCGCTTATCCGCCAGATATGCAGCGAGCGGGCGACAAACGGCTACCGTCGCGTGACGGCACACCTCAATCGTGCGCTGAAGGAACAAAACTGGCGGGTTAACCACAAACGCATTTACCGGATCATGCAGGCGAATAACCTGTTGCTGGCAAAATCTGGCCATAGAAAGCCAGAGCACAGTCATACCGGCAACGTCGTGACACTCAAGCCGGATACGCACTGGTGTTGAAATCCGCTGCTTGAATCGGGAAGTCGTGCGGGTAGTGTTCAGCCTTGACTGCTGTGATCGCGAAGCCATCTGCTGGTCGGCGACAACAGGTGGAATAAACAGCGTTATGGTGCAGGATCTGCTGACAGAGAGTGTGGAAAAGCGCTTTGGCAATACGCTTTACCTGCCACATGCCGTTGAGTGGCTGACCGATAATGGCTGTTGCTACATAGCGGACTCAATAAGAACGTTCGCCACCTCACTCAGGTTCATCGTGTGTACGACGCCAGTGCGCAGTCCGGAGAGCAATGGGATGGCTGAATCGTTCGTTAAAACGTTCAAGCGTGACTACGTGTATGTTAATGACCTGCCGGATGCCATGACAGTGATGTGAAAACTGACGGAATGGATGGAAGACTATAATAACTGGCATCCCCATAAAGGGCTGAAAATGCAGTCACCAAGGGAATACAGAAGTTCGCTGCTAGCTATAAATTAACCGTGTCCGTTTTAGCGGGGGCAACTCCACAAAGAGGACGTGGAGCTAAAATATTTGCACGGATAAAAAACCATACTTAACTATTAGTATTACATTAAAAAAATACGGACTCTTTATCAGCAGTCCGCTAAAGTCTATTCAAGGAAAAAACATGTGGCATATCAAGCATTAAAAATTAGTATATAGTGGCAGATTTTATCAAGGTATATATTCCTATAGATACCCTAAAATGATTATCTATTAATCCCCTAATTTAGCGGTCATATGCACTCGATTACCAGTATACGCAGAGAGAATTTTGTATGACGTTTGTGCTTCTTTTGCTTTAGCAGCAATTTTTGCTTCTGCACTGTCAAGAGTGGAAGCAGTTACGCTGACCGTCTGCGCCATACCAGAGAATGAGACAACAGAGAGAAAACCAGCTGCTGCGAGAAGTTTGATATTTTTCATAGTGATAACCCTAGTAAAGTTAATGTTCATCATAAGAGCATACTGCTCGTTTCCTGTTGATGAGCATTAAAAACCCTGCAACTACTATAGGGTCAATACTTTTTATTGTATTTTTTATATAGCGCTGACTGTCTTGAACATCCACTTATCGAGAAATTTTTCTTAAACAATAAAATTCACTCATAATCAATAAGATATGGCAATTTTTATATCGTTTTACACTGAAGATATTTTTTCTTACCCCATTTATATAGGTTTCAAAATATGTCTTTGCAGGTAATTGGAGGCTGGAACTCACGCATTCCTATCCCCTTCCCTTCAAACAACTCTAGCTTTACTCTGATCAAAAGAATAAATACCCAGACATTAAATCACGTGACATGAAATGCCAAAACTGTCTAAATAAACTGGACTGACCCCAGGATTAGATATAACCTTCAATTAGTAATGTCGGTTGGTTTTTCTTCATATTTCCCGTTTCGCCAGCCTGCTGGAAATTCAGCTGGAGTCTGGTAATCCAGCGATGAATGTGGACGGCACTCGTTATAATCCTGCCGCCAGTCATTAATCGTTTTCCTGGTGTGAACTGATCCTACCCACGTAATGTGGACACGGCCCTAAGCAAGGTTCTGGTTTTCAAATTGTTCAGGACTGAGCCCACCACAGGCACTGTGGCGACGCCAGCGATTGTAATCGCACTCAATATAATTAAATACAGTTGTTCTCATCATTTCCCGGCTGATAAAGCGTTCACCGTGGATGCATTCCACTTTCAGCGAGTGGAAGAAGCTTTCCACACACGCATTGTCGTAACAGCAGCCTTTCGCGCTCATGCTCCCGCGCAGATTATGCCGCTTCAGCAACGCCTGATAGTCCGCTGAACAGTACTGGCTGCCACGGTCAGTATGAACAATGACATTTTTCGGGCGTTTACGCCGCCACAGCGCCATCTGCAACGCATCGCAGGTCAGTTGTGCCGTCATTCGCGGTGCCATTGACCAGCCGATGACAGCTCGCGACCACAGGTCAATCACCACTGCCAGATACAGCCAGCCTTCATCGGTGCGTAAGTAGGTGATGTCTCCCGACCACTTCTGATTCGGGCCGCTGGCGTAAAAGTCCTGCTTCAGCAGGTTCTCAGACACAGGCAAGCCATGCTCACGATAACTGACCGGGCTGAACTTGCGGGCTGCCTTTGCCCGAAGCCCCTGGCGACGCAGGCTGCCAGCTATCGTTTTGATGTTGTAGGCCGGGAGCTCATCCGCAAGCCGTGGCGCACCATACCGTTGTTTTGCATCAGTGAATGCTCTGAGAACCGCGGCATCACAGGCCAGACGGAACTGCTGTCGCGTGTTTATCTGATGACGCCGGGAGCACCAGGCATACCAGCCGCTACGGGCCACGCGCAGCACCCGGCACATGGCTTTGATGGTGAACTCAGCCTGATATTTTTCGATAAAAACATACTTCATTTCAGGAGCTTCGCGAAGTATGTCGCGGCCTTTTGGAGAATAGCCAGCTCCTCTGCCTGCTCCGCAAGCTGGCGTTTAAGCCGGGCATTTTCAGCATCCAGTTCGCTTTCGCGTGCAGATGATGTCAGTTGTTGCTGTTGTTTTTTTCGCCAGCCATAGAGTTGCGATTCATACAAACTGAGTTCGCGGGCAGCGGCAGCGACGCCAATGCGTTCAGCAAGCTTCAGAGCTTCCTGGCGGAATTCGGGAGTGTGCTGTTTACGCGGCTTTTTACTGACGGTTACTGATTTAGTCATGTGAGCTACCTCTGGTTGAGAGTTTACTCACTTAGTCGCGTGTCCACTATTGGCGGGTATCTGTGCCAACAGCTCTCAGGCCAAGGGCCGCGTTAAGCGCGCCAACCTGACGCTGCAGGAGCGGCTGGTTAAGGAGATGTGCCTGGAGAATATCACCTGCATTGATGCCGCCAACGCCTGGATCGAAACGTTCATCAGCGACTTCAACCACCGCTTTGCCAGACTGGCAAAATACCCGAAAAACCTTCACCGCACGGTCTAGAGAGCCACCTGGAACTGGACGACATTTTCGCCTGGCAGACGCTTCGGACGCTCTCAAAAGCACTGACTTTTCAGTATGAAAAAATCCTTTATCTGGTTGATCCCACTGACGAAAACTCACGCATAGTCGGAGAAGAAATCCTCGCTTTTGATTATACGGACGGTACGCTCAAATTCCGCCATGGAAACAGAACACTGAAATATCAGATGTTCGATAAGCTGGACTGCATCAGTCAGGGGCGCATCGTTGATAACAAAAGGCTTGACGCGGTGCTGAAGCTGGCGAAGGAAAAACAGGATGAGCTTGAAGCCGCAGGAAAAAGAAAGGCGCAGCCAGAGTATGCCTAAAAGGCGGGCACAGATTCAGGCTCAGCTCAGAGCCATCAATCCGGTTCTGGCTGAACCCTCTCTTTTCAAATCAAGCCTGAAAAAATGAGCTCACTGCCCTTTTTTCTTCATCAGAAATCAGCAGAAAGTGACATTTAAAACCGGGAAATCAGGGTGACATTATCAATAAGGAAAGACAGCGAGTATAATAGTTGTAATATCCGCACCTCCCCAGAACATCTGAATTTGTCTTTGACAGAAAGAACCGCGCTTCCGGCAGGAAGCCGGCCCCCTTGAAAACTCTCTTATCCTGTTAAAAAGCCTGATATGGTTCGGAGTTAGTCGGTGTTTCCTCCGGCAATAGTGCAGTTGGCTTCACAACAGCGTACATTATCACATCAGATTTATGCCAAAACGGCGTAACGCACTGGCCCACAAAAAGAAAATAAGGACGGTTACGACGCAGCAGCTACCCAGCGTGATCCAAAAGCCAAATCGCTGACAGAAAACAGGGAATAGTAAAAACATAGGTAGTGTCGGCACTACATACCAGAATGTATACCACGCATGATTGGCTATTTTTTGCTGACTCTGTCCTTCCAGCTTCATCCACACGAGCACAAGCACAGTAACCAGGGGAAGCGCGGCGACAAGACCACCAAGCCGATCACTACGCTTGGCAACTTCAGAGATAAAAACAACCATTCCGGCGGTGATCGCGTACTTAATCAGTAGCCATAACATCATAAACCCTCACTAATCCTGTAAGTTAACGGCCCTGCACCGACCTATCTCCCCAGCGCAATCCCGGTTTCGCGGTGTCTGTTACGGCCGTATTTTCTCATGCCTCGTCAGCCACGGTGAGGCTCTTTCAAGAGCTGGGTTGTATGAAAACGAAAAAACACAGCCAACAATAATTTACAAAATAACTTATTGACCCTGTATTTACTACAGGGTTTTTAATGCACATCAACAGGTGAGACGGCGATGATGCCGGTATCACCAGATGACCAGATAACCCAAGGAATATGACCATGAAAAATATCAAACTGCTTGTTGCTGCCAGTATGCTCTCCGTAGTCTCTTTCTCTGGCTTCGCCCAGTCAGTCAGTGTTACTGCTGACACACTCAGCAACGCGGAAGCGAAAATTGCCGCTATCGCCAAGGAATCCGGTGCTTCGTCCTACCGCATCACCAGTGCTGACCAGAACAACTTTGCCCGCATGACTGCAGTCCTAGATAAGTAACCCGGGACTGTACTACCCTGAACCTGACCAGTTAACGCAAGAGATGGTCGCAGAGCAAATAGCCGGACTGGCTGTCCCCCAGTGGGATGCATCTGGTTCCGCTGGCGACCTCACACGCAATCCCTCACTGTAACGTTTTCTGATCTCACCACGCTGGCCATAACAGATTGCCCTAGCCACTGCATTACGACCTTCTCTCCGGTTAAGCTGAGTCAGGATACGTCGGCGATAATACTCATCATAAATATAATTAAGAAGGTATAAATTGCTTCATTCGGCGCACTATTGTAAACGTTTTTGGCGGGACAGGATGTACTTGTGTGTACGAAACCGAGGGCCAACAATAAATATTGATTTAATGCAAAGGCCCATATAAGATTGATTTACAAGGTGATGGTGCTCCACCTTTCCCAACCGCCGGTTTTTCAACACCGGATGATGGCGCCTGATATACAGATGAAGTTGTCCTCTTATAGGCATGTATGTCAGGTATAGCTATGCAAAATAAAACCACATTACCGCTTACCGCAGAATCTCTCTCTTTTCAAAGAGATAATCCGATTTATGTCTTCGGTCATCGAAATCCTGACAGCGATGCTATTTGCAGCGCGCTGGTTGTGGCTGACTGGCTTAATTACACCGGTCGTCCCGCAACGCCCTGGCGCCTGGGGGATATCACCCCGGAAACCCGTTATATCCTCAACGCTGCGGGTGTTTCACAACCCGATTTACTCACCGTCGATCTGACAGATAAAACCGTATGGCTGGTTGATTTTACGGATGCAGAGCAGGGACCGTCTTCGCTGATGGACAGCAACGTCATCGGCATCATTGACCATCATCGTATTGGTACCCTTGTTACCCGCAATCCACCGGATGTCTGGGTGCGGGCGGTAGGATGCTGCGGAACAGTAATTCTCTCAATTCTCATGCATGACATTCCGATGCCGCTGACTGCCGCTCAGGCTGTGTTGCTGATGGGGGCGATCCTCAGTGATACCGTTGCGCTGACGGGTCCCACCACCACCACTCAGGATCAGGAATCCGTGGCTGTTTTGCGGGAAATCGCCGGTATCGATTATGACCAGTTTGTGACAGGGCTGCTGCGAGCCAAAACAGATATAACCGGGCAATCCGCGTCGGTTTTACTCAATCGTGACGCCAAAAATTACCGGATCCATGATGTGCCGCTGTTGTTGTCACAAATTGAGGTCCGCGACATGGCTGATATTACTCCCCTGTTGCCTGAGCTACTGCAGGAAATGGATAAAACCTGCAAGGACAGCGTGCTGGACATGGTGATCCTGATGGTGACAGACATTACCAGCCGGAACTCCGTTTTGCTTTTTTCAGACAGCAGCCTGACAGGCTCCCGCCAGGTATCGCTGCCCGGCATGACAAGCCGGAAAAAAGAAATCCTCCCCTGGCTGACCAACCGCTTCGCTTCTTATAAGAGGTGATTTATGCAAATTTACCGGCATGCCTTGTTACTTGTACAGAATGAAACCGATGGTCTGCTGTTGCTTGAGCAGGCAGAACGTCTGGCAAAAGAGATGGGCACCCGTATTACTGTCGGGCATCTCAGTGCTGACTATAGGGAACTGGATTATACCAGTGACTCATTAACCAAAGACCGTCAGTCCCGCGAAGTTATTGATGCAAAGGCAATGCTTAGCCGTCTGGTGGAGTCCAGCAGTATTGATATCAACGTCAGGTCCATCGTCAGCATCCATCGTTTCCGGGACGTTGAGGCCGTTGTTCAGCATGAAGATATCGATCTGGTCATGCTGGGGCATGAAAACCGCCTGTTCGGGGTTTTTTCCTCCTTTTCTTTCGAATTCATCAATCACCTTTCTGTTGATGTTCTGATTAAACATATTCCAGCCCCTTAAAAGAAGGTCAAACTTATGAGCTTTGAAATTGAATGTATCATCGCAAGAGAAATTCTGGATTCCCGCGGTAACCCGACCGTAGAGGTTGAAGTGACTTCTGTAGGGGGCAGTATGGCCCGTGCCTCCGTTCCTTCCGGTGCCAGCACCGGCTCCCGTGAAGCCATCGAGCATCGCGATGATGACAAGACACGTTTTGGCGGTAAAGGTGTTCAGGATGCGGTCCAGTGCGTCAATACCGAAATTAACGATGCCCTGCAGGGCTACGATGTACGCCGCCAGAAAGAAATCGACAACTGTCTGATTGCCCTTGATGGCACAGAAAACAAAGGCCGGCTGGGTGCTAATGCGATCCTTGGCGTATCGCTGGCAGTATCCCGCCTGGCGGCACAACTATCCTCTACCCCGCTCTACCGCTATCTGGGTGGCGTCGGCGCGAATCTGCTGCCGGTTCCCTGTATGAATATCATTAACGGCGGAGTTCATGCCCGCTGGCAGGGCGCTGATTTTCAGGAGTTTATGATTGCACCATGGGGAGCCTCTTCCGTACGCGAAGCTATTCGCTGGGGCAGTGAGGTCTACCAGGCCCTGCGTCAGGTCCTGCTGGAAAAAGGTTTATCCGCCGGCGTGGGCGATGAAGGCGGTTTTGCACCGGCCGTTTCCTCAAACCGTCAGCCGCTGGAGCTTATCGTGGAGGCAATTAGCAAGGCGGGATACCGCCCAGGCGAAGATATCGTTATTTGCATGGATCCGGCCTCCAGTGAATTCTACGTCGATGGGAAATATACCCTGCGTACCGAAAATACCCGGCTCAGCGCCGACGAAATGACCCGCTACTATGAGCAACTGGTGAAGGATTTCCCGATAGTCCTGATTGAAGATGGCCTTGCGGAAGACGACTGGGCCGGCTGGCAGCTCCTGCACCGCGCGCTCGGCGATAAAGTTGAGCTGGTTGGCGATGATATCTTTGTGACCAATGTGAAATATATCCAGCGAGGTATCGATGAAAACCTGGCCAATGCCGCATTGATCAAACTGAACCAGATAGGCACCCTGAGTGAAACCATCGAAGCCGTCCAGTTGTGTCAGGATAACAACTGGGGAACCTTTATTTCGCACCGGAGCGGGGAAACCGTGGACAGCTTCATTGCAGATATGACCGTCGGCCTGCGGGCTGGTCACCTGAAAACCGGTGCACCCAGCCGTGGGGAGCGCATTGAGAAATACAATCAACTGATGCGTATTGAAGATGAATTAGGTGATGCCGCCATCTTCGCCGGTAAAGCCGCCTTCAAAAAACGCTGATTCCGTCACCCTTCCCGTATGCTCAGATACGGGAAGGGGTAGGGTGGTTCTGTGAACGGAAAAATACTCATACTGTAACAGCAACGGGGATCCAGGCAAACTGTCTGGTTTTCCTGATCGCTGATGCCTTTTTTAATATACTGCCGGATGATACCAGTGCCGTTGTAATCGCGCTGTTCATCGGGAGCGGTGCCCATCTTCTGATGCGTCACCTCCTTGACCGGAGTCCAGGTAAATCCGGGTAATCAGTACAAACAACTCAACGGGTTCAGGTCCTTCCGGTTCAGTTGTGGGTGACAGACAGGTAGTTGTTATGGGGAAAATTATTTTACTCCGCCATGGCGAAAGTTAGTTGAATCGCAAAATCGTTTTACCGGATGGGAAAATGTCCCGCTGATGCTGAAAGGAGTGGAGGAAACCCGGCGCGCAGCAAACCTGATAAAACGGTCCGGAATCAGTGTGCCACTACAATCATAGATGGAGCCTGCACATCCGTTCTGAACCGGGCAATTCATTCGCTCTGGCTGATAATGGAAGCGCTGAATCAATTGTGGTTACCGGTGGACAAATCATGGCGGTTAAATGAACGTCATTACGGTGCGCTTCAGGGAATGAACAAAGATGAAGCCACTCAACAGATTGGCCAGAAAATCGTTTATCACTGGCGGAGGAGCTATCGTGGTATCTCCCCTCCGTTGCCGGATGCACCTGCTTCACTTCATCGTGAGGCACGTTATCGTCATGTGTCCCTGACGGATTTGCCGGGGGGAGAAAGTCTGGAAATGACGCAACGAAGGTTGTTGCCTTACTGGCACCACGTCATTGTCCTGCGCGTCGCCAGTGGCGAAACCATGTTGCTGGTCAGTCATGCTAATACACTGCGTGCGCTGACCATGTTTATTGAGCAGATTGATGAAAATAAGGTTCCCGATCTGCATGTCCTGACGGGAATCCCCGTACTGTATGAAATGAATGAAAAACGGGCCATCACCGCACGTTATTCCCTTGAATGACGGTCTGATGGTGCCCTGATTTCAGCGAGGTGGTATGTACAAATCATTATTCGCGGTGGTGATAGGCGGATCGATCGGCTGTGTGATCCGCTGGATACTGTCCATGCGTCTCAATGCACTTTTCCCCAATCTTCCACCTGGTACCCTGGTGGTTAATCTGGTTGGCGGATTTATCATCGGTATGGCACTGGCCTTTTTTGTCCGGCAGCCTCACCTTGATCCCGCCTGGAAGTTTTTTATTACCACCGGCATATGTGGCGGTATGACAACCTTTTCCACCTTTTCTGCTGAGGTGGTGGTGTTACTTCAGAATGGCAATTATGCATGGGCTGTCATTTCCGTACTGACGCACGTAACTGGCTCGCTTCTGATGACTGCCACTGGTTTCTTTGTGATGACACTGCTGTAAAAGCATATGCGCCATACACTTAACCGCGCCATGTCTCCGGCAGATTTTCATTTTATCGCCATAACAACATACCTGACCTGCCGGGTCAGGTATTTCCGGAGAAGGGTGTATGGAGATGCTCCCTGAGAATATCGTGAAGGGACTTTCCGAAGCCGAGGTGCAGACCCGGCTGGGTCAATGTGGCTATAACGAAGTGCGTGAACAGCCTCCGGACCAGGTGCGTGCTATCCTCAAACGTCTGCTGGGTCCCATCCCCTGGATGCTCGAAATTGCGCTGGTACTTGAAGTGGTTCTGGGAAAGACGACTGAACCAGTGCGCGCTCAGACAACGACGAACCATCCATTCACCTCATTCGGAGGTCACAGATAGTCGCTGTCTCACACGCCGAATCCCCTCCTGAGTTCACCACGATCCAGCAGGTCATGGCGGCGTCCGGCGCCATGATCCTAGCAGTCGCAACCGGCAGCGACGGTCATCCCCATATCCGCGGGTTGCAATCATTAGTCGAAGCACTAGGCGATGATACGGCAGGACTCGTCAGGGATACGGTTTCCAGTGAAAGATTAGACTTATTGCTGCCGGCAGTAGTGTCAGCGTTGCCAGTGTGGCTGAAAGCAGCCCACCAATAATGGCAAATGCCATCGGTCCCCAGAAAACATCCCGGGCAATCGGCAGCATCCCGAGAATGGCCGCCGAAGCGGTCAGCATGATGGGGCGTGAACGGTGCAGCGCGGCGACTTTGATCGCCTCATCCGCAGTGAAACCATTTTTCATCCCCACATCCACTTCGCTAATAAGAATGACGGCATTACGGATGATCATCCCGGCCAGTGCAATGATCCCCAGCAGCGCCACAAACCCCATCGGTATGCCAAAAGGCAGCATAGCCACAACTATCCCAGGCAAACCAAACGGTGCCATCAGCAGGGCCAGCAGCATCGACGAAAAGCGTTGTAACTGAATCATCAGCAGTAACAGCATCACCATCAGCGTGACAGGCAATACCGCATACACTGAGCTGTTTCCTTTCTCCGATTCCACAACCACTCCACCTTCCTCCACACTGTAACCCGGCGGGAGACTCTCCCGGAAACCGGCAACCACCGGAGAGAGTGCCGATGACACGGTCTCTGCACGAACGCCGGGCGCGGTATCCGACTGAACCGTGATAAACGGCAACCGCTGCCGACGCCAGATAACCGGATCATCCAGCGTCCATTCTGGCGTGGCGACCTGTCCCAGGGGAACTTTATTCCCGGTCGATGATGTCAGCATCAGAGCATTCAGTAACGCCGGGTTTTGTCGTGAGGCTTCATTTCCCCGCAGCACCACATCAATCTGGCGGTTACGGTCGCGCAGGGTGGTCACGGTGGTTCCGGAAAACAGCGTGGCAAGCGTTCCTGCCAGTGACTGAGACGTCATGCCGGTGGCACGCGCCTGCGTCTGATCCACCCGCAGACGGATGACCCGCTCCGGTTCACCGGACGTCAGATTGACACCCCGGGTATCGGGATTGCGGGCAATCATCCCTGCCAGTTGCGTGGCCAGTTCACGTACACGGGTATTATCCGGCCCGGATACCCGGTATCTGACCGGCCAGCCCACCGGAGGGCCCAGCTCCAGTGTGGATACCCGGGTTGTGAGCGTACTGAAATCTTTCGACAGGATCTGCTCAAGCTGTTTCTGCAGCCGGTTTCTCGCCGCTTCATTTTTCGCCACTACGACCAGCTGGGCAATGTTCTCTTTCTGCAGCAGAACATCCATCGGCAGATAAAAACGCACAGCGCCGGAACCGATGTAGCTTGAGTAATGGTCAATATCAGGATTATCGCGCAACTTCGCTTCAAACTTCAGGACGTCGCGGTGCGTCTGTGCCTGGCTGACATTCTGCGGCAGAGTCAGGCTCACCAGCAGCTCCGGGCGATCGGACGCTGGGAAAAACTCACCCTGCATCAGCAGGGCTCCGCCCCCGGACAATATCAGTATCGCCAGGGCACAACCGAGTGTCTTGCGCCGGTGCTGCATCACCCGGTCGAGCAGGCGGGTATAATGACGGTGAAAGAAACTGTGCTTATGTGACTGATGTGAATGCTGTTCCGGCAGTAACCAGACGCCGGTAAGCGGCGAGAAAAGAACCGCAACCAGCCATGAGCTCAGCAGCGCTGTCAGTACCACCACAAACAGGGAGTAGCAGTATTCTCCTGCGCTCGATGCCGCAAATCCCACCGGTATAAATCCGGCAATCATCACCAGTGTCCCCGTCAGCATCGGGAACGCGGTGGTACGAAATACCTGCGTGGCGGCCACACTCAGGGCATCGCCAGCCTCAAGCCGCGACACCATGGCTTCTACGGTGATCATGGCATCATCAACCAGCAGTCCCAGTGCAATGATCAGGGCACCGAGGGAGATTCGCTGTAGCCCTATTCCGGCCAGTTCCATCCCGGTAAATGTCATGGCCAGCACCAGCGGAATGGCCACGGCGACCACCAGACCTGCCCGGCTGCCCAGCGAAACAAAAGAAACGGCCAGCACAATAATAACGGCCTCAACCAGCACCTGGACGAATCCTCCCACCGCGTCACTGACTACGGCCGACTGGTCTGCCACCTTCTCCACACTGATCCCGTAAGGAAGATGCGTGCGGATCCTGTCCATCGTCGCGTTCAGCGCCCGACCAAAATCAACAATATTTCCACCGCGAGCCATCGAAATCGCCAGCCCGAGTGCTGGTTTACCGTTAACCCTAAACTCCGGTGAGGGCGGATCTGCCTGCTGCAGTGTGACCGTGGCCAAATCGGTGAGTGGGATAAAACGGTTTCCGGTATGCAGCACAATTTGCCGCAGGCTGTCCACGGATGTGAAGGCGCCACTGACTTCCACCGACATATTTTCCTGTGATGTCCGGATACGTCCGGCGGGCGTGACGGCATTCTGTGCCTGCAGAGCCGCCGTCACCTGCTGAAGATCGAGTCCCATTCCCGACAGTTTCAGTGGATCAAAAGCAATCACCACCTGTTGTTCGCTGTCACCCAGCAGCGTAACTTTCCCTGTTCCCGGAACAGCCAGCAGAGATGTCCGGATATCATCGACGGTATCGCGTAACTGCCGGGGAGTGAAGCCGTCCGACGTGAAGCCATAAATTGTGCCGTATGTATCATCGAATTCATCATCCACGGCCGGGGTGGTGGTGCCGTCCGGCAGGGATGCCCGGATGTCGTCCATCTTTTTCCGCACGCTATACCAGATACCCGCAACCTCTGACGGCGGTGTGTCATCACGCAGGTTCACAAAAATCACCGACGAGCCCGGACGCGTGTAACTCTCGATATAATCCAGATGTGGGATTTCCTGGAGCTTCTTCTCCAGCGTGTCGGTGACGAAACTGACGGTATCTTTTACCGTTGCGCCCGGCCACTGTGCCGACACCACGGCGGTCTTAATGGTAAACGCCGGATCTTCGCTGCGCGGCAGATTTAGAAAGCTCATGACGCCTGTCACCGTGACCATCAGCATCAGAAAAGCCACCAGTTGTCGGTGGGCCAGTGCCCAGGCAGAAAGATTAAAACCGCCGGAAGCGTGCATAACATTTTTCATTTTTGGTTCTCCGTCAGCACGTTTTCCCCGTCACGTAACTGACTGACCCCGGCAGTGACCACCTGTTCACCGGCTGTCAGCCCTTTGCGGATGAGCACCGAATCGGTCATATAGGCCGCAATGTCAACGGGTGTCAGGCGCAGGCGATTTTTGCCGGTGTCCACCACGAACACTGCCGGTTTCTGTTCTTTCCTCGTCAGGGCAGATGCCGGTACCTGAAACACTTCACTGCCGCCCAGGGGTAATGACCCGGTGACCGTCGCCCCCATAGCCATTACCGCGGGTGCATTCTCAAGGTCATAGCGTACCCGCCAGGTCCGGGTCTGTGTGTCGGCCTGCGGGCTGATGTCACGCAGCGTTCCGGTTACCGACACCGACGGGTTATCCGCCATACGCAGGGTGAGTGTCTGCTGCTGTTTCAGGGTGTCAGCCAGAGCCCCCGGTACGCTGAAGACCGCATCACGGGCCCCTGACTGCGCCACCCGCAGGATTTCCTGTCCGGTGGTCACTACCTGTCCCGGACCGGCGCTGACGGTGGTGACCACCCCGGTAACCGGTGAGAGCAGTCGCGCATACCCCAGACGGTCCGCTGCACTGCTCAGGTCGGCCTGAGCGCTCTGCAGTTTTGCTGTTGCCGTGTCGCGGTTTGTGCGGGCCTCGTCAAGCTGAACCCGGGCAACCGCACCCTGCGGGGCAAGCAGCGTCATGCGTCGCAGGTTTATCTCAGCAAGCCTGGCGCTTGCCTCGGCTTCCTGTACTGCCGCCTGAGCACTGCGGTACTGATTACGCAAATCGGTATCATCCAGTTCAGCCAGTACCTGCCCGGCAACCACTGACTGCCCCACATCCGTGAGTCGTTTCACCATCCGGCCATCGGTACGGAAGCCGATAATCGTCTCTTCATGGGGCAATATTTCACCGGTCATCAGCGTCTGTCCGCCATGATTGCCGGCAGATACCTCCGTGGTCATCACCGGTCTTGGTGGGACATGGCGGGATACCGGCTCATTATCACAGCCGGTCAGTTGCAGGGCGAGGGCGAAAACCAGGGCTGAGCCCCGTCGCCAGAAAAGCAAAGACGCTATCAGGGGGATGAATGAATATGATGGCATGGCAGCCTCCGGAAAAAATGCTGCCATGAGTAAACCGCAGGTGTGTCCAGATACGTTCGACGAACCATCAAGATTTGGTCAAGAAAAGTGAAAAAGAAAACTCATACGGGCAGTTTCACCCGAAACAGGAGTCCGTTCCCCTCTTGCGGGATACTGGCGGTCAGCGTTCCGCCGTGAGACTCACAAATGGCTCTGGCAATCGACAGACCCAGTCCACTGCCTCCTGAATGACGGGAACGGGAAACATCAGAACGGGTAAACCGGTCAAACATCACCGGCAGAAAATCCGGTTCGACGCCCGCGCCGTAATCCCGGAAGGAGAACGTCCAGTAGCCTGACTGAACGGAACCCTGTATCGTTTGCTTCCCGCCTTCCGTCGCGTAACGCAGTGCGTTCTCCATTAAAATGGTAAAGACCTGTCCGATTCGCAGCGGGTCCGCACAACATTCTCCCGGAGGGATATCCGTGTCGTAACCGAAATGCCCGGCGGTAGCCTGTGGCCGTAGCCAGGCAATCTTTTCCTGCAGTAATCCGGCGGGTGAGAAGCGTTGTTTATTCAGCGTAAGCTGCCCTGCATCAGCCAGTGAGAGCAGGTGCAAATCATCAATCAGACGGCTGAGGCTCAGGAGCTGGTTCATCACCATATTCATCTGCGCTTTATCAGCCGGGAATACGCCGTCCATCATTCCCTGTAGACGGCCCACCGCGGCCGTCAGTGGAGAGCGCAGTTCATGCGCGGCTGCAACATGAGATGCCCGTAATTCCCGGTCATAACGTTCAAGTCTTTCGGCCATGGTATTGAAGTTCTGCGTAAACAACATCAATTCAGAGGGCGCACTTGCATCCATTTTTGAGCGAGTGGTAAAACGCCCCTGCGCTATCGCTGCGGAGGCTCGCGTCAGCAGACCGAACTGCCGGGCGAGAGGCCGGGCGGCCAGCAAACCGAGCATAATTATCAGCGGTGTCACAAACAGGACCAGCCCTCCCAGCGTCAGCCAGTCTGTTGACGCAATGGACGGATCTGAGAACTGCAGTCCGTACCAGTCATCAATAATTTCATGGTAACGGATGCGATTAAGATCGGGATTTTCCCGCAGATGCAGAAATTCCTGTCGTACCGCCTCCGGCATCCGATGCTGTACCCAGGCATCCAGCAGGGCAAAACGCAGCCACATGCACAGGGCGATAAGCACGACACTGCCGGCCGCCAGCGACAACACCCTGACGCAAATCCAGCGCCATAATGAACGGGACTCTCTTTTTTTCATGGCTGCAGATACCGGTAACCGATCCCTCTCACGCTGGTCAGCACACCGCTGACCCCCGCTTTTTCCAGTTTGCGGCGTAGGTTATAGATGTGTGTATCAACCACCCTCTCCAGCGCATCACTTTCCGGCAGGCAGTGTTCAAGCAGCGTCTGACGGGAACAGACGCTCCGGGGGCGGGTCATCATCATGTCCAGCAGTGAAAACTCGGTGGGGGTCAGCTCAAGGTGCACCCGGTTTTCATCGTGAATAACAGCGACTGACATGGTGTCCCGGTTGAGTTCAACGGCCCCCACCCGGCGATAATTTTCAGCGCTAGCATGCGCTGCCGCCCCACGCCGTAACACCGCCTGCACCCGGGCCACGACCTCACCCGGATGATAAGGTTTGACGACATAATCATCCGCACCGAAGCGTAAGGCCCCGATACGGTCCGGGGCCTCGCCCATTGCGGTGACCATTATCACGGGAACATCGGATTCGCGGCGCAGCCGGCTGAGTATTTCTGTTCCGGTCATACCCGGCAGCATGATATCAAGCAGAATAAGTGCAGGATGCTGGGTAAGGGCGGCTTCAAGTCCTGCTTTTCCATCATGGGCCAGTATGACCCCGAAGTTTTCACGGCGAAGATAGGCTTCGAGCACATTCGCCGCATCCCGGTCGTCCTCGATAATCAGAATACGTTTTGTGTTCATTCATTCTGCCTTGATGGTTTCTTGATGGTTTCCACGCTGAGTCTTGATAAAGCATCGTCATAATCCACTGCGGGTGGCCGGGCGGGTCACAGCTTACCGTAATGCATAAACATAAAACGAGGGATATATGATGGCAACGTATTCGTCTGTAACAGGGTGTACAGTGATCCTGCTGGCAGCGACCTGCGGGTCCGCTATTGCCGACAGCGGCAATCAGGATGGAGTGACGGTGGGGATAATGGGAGAAAACGCCCCCCGCTACAGTGGCGCGGATAAGCAGCACTGGACAGTGATGCCTTCCCTGCAGGTCCGTAAAGGCGCGTTTTTCTTCGACTCAACAAAAGGTATCGGTTATGACCTGCAGACGGATAATGGCCTCTATTTTGAAAATGCGTTCGGATACAGTTTTGGCCGTGCCGATCAAAATTCATCGTGGCGCGATGGTTCTGACAAACTGAAAGGAATGGGAAACATCCGTGGTGCACTGAACACGCAGGTTGCTGTTGGCTGGCAGGTGAACAGCTGGTTTACCCCGGAAATCCGTGCAACTCTGCCGCTGACGGATTCACAGGGGGTACAGTACCAGGCCTCGCTGACGCTCGTGCCCTGGCAGAACGACACAGATACGGTTGCCCTGCAGGGCGCGGCACTTTTTGGTGACGCCCGGTACATTAACACCTGGTACGGCGTTAATGCTGCCCAGAGCCGCACAACCGGTTTCCGGGAATACAACCGTAGCGCAGGATTTTATGCTACGCAGACTACCCTGAGCTGGCAGCATCAGTTTAATGAACACTGGGGCACCCTACTGGGCGCTTCATATGCCTGGCTTGCGGATAAAACCAGTGACAGTCCTGTTGTGTCAGCGCGAGACAATATCAGCGGTTTTGCTGGTATCAACTGGACATTCTGACACGCCAGGAACTGGCAGAGTCTCCGAAAAGTGGACTATCAGAAACATATATTTGAATGTTGATATCAGATGATGTTTTGCGAGTCATCTACTGGCTTGGAAATGGCTTCAAGCCCTGAGTGATATATCACCGGAAGATTACGAGCAGGAGCATGTACTATTACACTTTCAGTGGAGTGGATTATAAGCGCAGGATAATAGCATATGAGGACAGCATTAAAATTCATTACATTCCCAAATCCTTTATCTATATTCTCGCTAGTATAAAATCATGTATAGCGAAAGAAAACCCTAGCACCTTAAATAAGACCGCACCGACAGTCTTTTGCGCCGAGGTTCTTCTCCCCCCCATAAACAATGACCACGAAAATATCAGGAAAACTACGACATCACATGTCAGATGGGCCGAATCCCAGCTTAACCAGAATTGACGAATGAATACTTGAAAAATTTGACATAAATTGAATATCGTCATTCCATAATAGTATGGGCATAGTACGAACTGCCAGCTAGTTTGTTCCGTCCGTTGAGTCTCTAACTGACTATTATTTTAAGACTAACATATCAGTCTCTTTGATTTTTAGATAGCAATAATATTTGCTGATATTACTTCATTGAGTACTTCTACCGCCATACTGGCATCAAGATTCTTGACCGACACATAGACCTTTATATGAGCCTCCACGCTATCGAGAATTATCTCGAACGTACGGTCAAGCTCTTCTGGATAGTAGTTCATCACGCTGTCGAACACGCTATTGTACGATGCCCTGACAATCCCATTACATACCGTAAGGAATAAGGCGATATTTCTCATTCAGAACTGAATCACATGCGGTAGCAGGAGGATGAAAATCAGCTACTGAAGAAACAGGTGGCTGGCCTGAGTGTGGACAAGGAGATGCTTCAGGAGATGCTGAAGCAAAAGTTCTAAGGCCGGCACAGAAATACCAGTCGGTGCATTCTCTGCGGGAAGCATATCGTATCAACGCCTACCGGGGACGCGGGTTACTAATGCAAAGCAGAACTGTTTAACCGCCGCTATCGGACATAAATACTGGATTTTAATCTATTTAGAACTCAGAATGAGGTACGGGAGAATTACATTATGCTGGCTGAGGTAATACAATAACGAGCGGCCTCATGAATCTCTGAATAACCTGATACAGGAAGAGGTATCGGCTGATGACTGAAAACCCGGAGCTATCAAGAAGTGCATGGAACAAAAATGGCATGCTTAAACTTACAGCGTTTGGTTTACGTATACTTCGCTCTTCTTACTTTTTATGATGATAAATTTGGCATACCACCCTGTTCTTAATATATTTAAAAAAAACCAAATACTCCCTCCACAAATACTTGACGTCACATGATACATTAATGAGGCCTTAAAAGAAAAAACCGATGATTTAGTAAATCACACATAAATATTGAACACAATACATTTAACATAGAGAAAAAATTAGTGAGTTAAGTAATAGACATATTAAATCAAAACTACAACTCAAGACATCTAAACACCCCACCATGGTGCATAATAATAACAGAAATACTTCTAACCGTAAGGATACATGATAAAAAATGGTTACCACAGCGGGGAGGTAACCATTTTTAGTTAACTACTCTCTCGGAGGAAAACCTGCCTCACGTAAAGCATTAGCAACTTGTTCAGTAGATAAAGAAGTTTTCACTTCGATCTTACGAGTCGGTGGATCAGTTATGATACTTGCCTCAGGATCAATATTTTGAATCACTTTAGTCACTGTCCGGGCACATCCGCCGCATGTCATATTTTCTAGATGTAATTGCATATATATATCCTATTTAGTTGTAGTAACTTCAATGATAGAACTTGCCACCGTTGTAAGGTCAAGCCCTATCGCCAAAAATTTTCGTGCTTATATTCTCTGACTAAGCGTTTCACCTGAGGTGGGGATATATACTGCCCCAAAGTATTTCAAGTAAACCGTTCAGTTGTGCTTTCTGCCGGCTGTCGGGCAACAAGACGAAGACGTAGCAGTCCTCGCAGTAAAAGAAGTGGTTGCCGCGCCGTAACCCCTTATCCCTACGACAATGCAATACGCGGGCGGTTTTATCCCTCCACCCACGTATTGCCGACCTTATCGCCAGACAGTGGCGTTAACCTGCCCGGAGAGTTATGGCTTAGCCGGAGAGCTTTCTGTCCATCCGCCCCCCAGCGCTTTATACAAATTGACCAAATTGCTCATTCGCGCCAGTCGGGTCTGAACCAGAGTTTGCTGTGCACTGAACAGCGCTCGTTGCGCGTCAAGCTCCGCCAGATTATCGTCAATACCGGCCCGGAAGCGCTGTGAGGCCAATTCATAGTTAGCCTGGCTGGCCTGCACCAACAATTGTTCTGAACGGAATTGATCGTCCAGGGTTTGTCTGCCCGCCAGGCCATCAGCCACTTCGCGGAAGGCAACCTGAATCGCCTTCTCGTAATTCGCAATTTCGATGCGCTTTTGTACCTGGGCTAGGTCCAGATTGGCGCGCAGAGCGCCTCCCCGGAAAATAGGCAACGAGATTTGCGGAACAAAACTCCAGGCCGCTGACCCCGGCTCGAACAACCCGTCCAGACTCGAACTGGCCGTACCAGCCGATCCTGTCAAACTGATTGCCGGGAAAAATGCCGCGCGAGCGGCCCCGATATTGGCATTGGCCGCACGCAGTTGCTGCTCTGCCGCACGGACATCCGGACGACGCACCAGCAATTCTGCCGGCAAGCCCGCCGGCAACGCGGAAGGGATGATGTCATCGGGCAAGGTATTCGCCTTATCCAGGCTGGCCGAGAGTTCGGCCGTCAATGGCTGCCCTAAAAGCAAAACCAGTGCATTGCGATCCTGCGCCGCCACCCTCGTATAAGCAGCCTGACTGACTTCCGCAGTACGCAACGCAATCTCTGCGCGCCGCAAATCAATTTGCGTTGCATTACCCGCATCAAACAGCGCCTGGGTCAATGCGTAAGTCCTCTTTTGCGTGCTCAGCGTATCGTGAGCCAGTTGCAGCAACTCCTGATCCGCACGCAACGTCAGATAAGCGTTTGTCACCTCAGCGAGCAGGCTCAGCCTTGCCGCAATCCGTGTTTCATCCAACGCCAGGTACGTTGCCAGCGCCCGATCGCTGAGGCTACGAACCCGTCCCCACAAATCCAGCTCCCAGGCTGACACCGCACCATTAACGTCATAACTCCGCGTTATCTGCGTTGTACCACTCGGGCTGACATCTGCGGGCAGACGCTGCACGGTAGCGCCCGCATCCACATTCAGTGTTGGCAACATATCGGCACGACGGATCCGGTACTGAGCCCGCGCGGCCTCAACATCCAGCACCGACTTGCGCAGATCGCGGTTGTTTGCCAACGCGACCTCAAGTAATTGTTGCAACAACGGATCACGATAGAAATCGCGCCAACCGATATCAGCCACGGCAGTCTGAGCCGCTGAAACTGTTCCCTGAGCATAAGCCGCTCCCGAAGGATAGCTTGAGCTCGTTGGTGCAGAAGGCCGTTCGTAGTCCGGCGCCATAGTACAACCGGCCAATACCAGCGCCATCGCCAGCACCGAGAGTTTATTAATACGATGGTTCATTTCATACTCTGCTTTCATTATTCTCTCTCCGCCCGTCATGGCCGTGAATCACTGATTGCCCGCTGTGCCTGCTTGATTTCCCGGCGAATAACCAGCTTACGGACCACGACATAGAACACTGGCGTCAACAAGAGTCCGAACAGCGTCACCCCCAGCATCCCGGCAAACACGGCAATCCCCATGGCATGACGCATTTCCGCACCGGCACCGCTCGCGATCACCAAAGGCACAACCCCCGCAATAAATGCCAACGAGGTCATCAGTATCGGGCGCAGACGCAGGCGAGCGGCCTCCAGCACAGCAGCCAGAGGATCGACGCCTTCACTCTCTCTGGCGCGAGCGAACTCGACGATCAGGATTGCGTTTTTCGCCGCCAGTCCCACCAGCACCACAAAACCAATCTGCGTGAAGATGTTGTTATCTCCATTCGATAGCCAAACCCCGGCGATCGCGGAAAGTAATGCCATTGGGGCAATTAACAGCACCGCAAACGGCAGCGACCAGCTGTTGTATTGTGCGGCCAGGATCAGGAACGCCAGGAACACCGCCAACGGGAAGATATACAGCGCCGAGTTGCCAGTCTGCTTCTCCTGGTAAGTCAGATCGGTCCATTCGTATGTCATTCCCTCAGGCAGCGTTTCACTAACGATCTTCTCAATAGCTGCCGTTGCCTGTCCGGAGGAGTAGCCAGGCGCTGCGCCACCGGTAATATCCGCCGACGGATAACCGTTGTAACGCATAACACGGTCTGGTCCAGAGGTACGGGTAATGTTCACCAGCGTTCCCAGTGGGATCATGTCACCCGCGGCATTACGCACTTTAAGCAACCCGATATCTTCAGGCTGCATACGGAATTGCGCATCCGCCTGAGTGATCACCCGATACGTACGACCGAAGCGGTTAAAGTCATTTACATACAGCGACCCCAGATTCACCTGCAACGTATCAAAGATATCGGTCAGTGCGACGCCCTGAGACTTGGCTTTGACGCGGTCGATATCAACCTGCAACTGAGGTGCGTTGGTCTGGAAACTGGCCATCATCCCTGCCAGTTCAGGAGCCTGCATGGCCTTCGCCATAACCATCCCTTGAACACGGGTCAGCTCTTCAAAGCCAAGCCCTGCCCGGTCTTCGATCTGGAGTTTAAATCCTCCCATGCTGCCCAGCCCCGGTACCGGTGGTGGCGGGAAGATCCCGACAAAACCGTCAGGTATCTGGCTAAATTTCCCCATCAGGCTACCGGCAATAGCCTCGGCAGACAGCGAAGGATCCTTACGTTCACTGAAGGGTTTCAGCATGGTAAACATCAATGCGGAGTTAGGCATGTTAGGGCCGTTTACCGACAACCCAGGAAACGCCACGACGCTTTCCACTCCAGGTTCCGCCAGCGCAATTCGGGACATCTCTTTCACTACGGCTTCCGTGCGATCCAACGAGGCGCCGGAAGGCAATTGAGCAATCCCAACCAGATAGTATTTGTCCTGAGCGGGCACAAAACCGTTAGGAACCTGCTGGAACCCCAACAGTGTCAGGCCCAGGAAACCGGCATACAGCACCAGCACGATGATACTGCCGCGTACGGCCCGGCGGACTGCGCCAACGTAGTTGTTCGACAATCTATCGAAGAAAGCGTTAAAGCGACGGAAGAAACCACCGAATACGCGATCCATGATGCGCGTCAACCTGTCGGCCTGCGCCATATCCTGATGGGGTCTAAGCAGAACCGATGCCAGCGCCGGCGACAACGTCAACGAGTTGATCGCAGACAAGATCGTCGAAATGGCGATGGTCAGCGCGAACTGGCGATAGAACTCCCCCTGCAATCCTGACAGGAACGCAGAAGGAATAAACACAGCAGCCAAAACGGAAGTAATGGCTAAAATAGGGCCAGTCACCTCGTCCATGGCCCTTCTTGCCGCTTCTTTCGGAGAACGGCCCTGTGCAATATGCCGTTCGACGTTTTCAACCACCACAATGGCATCATCGACAACGATACCAATCGATAACACCAGACCAAACAACGACAGCGTGTTGAGCGAAAAGCCGAACAAATACATGAGGGCGAAAGTACCGACCAACGAAATAGGTACCGCGACCAGAGGGATGATCGAAGCCCGCCAGGTTTGCAGGAACAGCATCACCACCAGTACCACCAACACCGTCGCCTCCAGCAACGTCATTGCCACTGATTTCAACGAGGCGCTGACAAACACTGTCGGGTCATAAGCGATACGGTATTCGATACCTTCCGGGAAGTTGGCCTGCAGCCTCGCCATCGTCGCCCGAACCGAGGCAGAGACGTCCAGCGCATTGGCGCCTGGCGTCATAACGATGTGCATACCCACGGCATTTTTATCGTCCAGCAGGCTGCGCAGGGAATAGTTGTCCGATCCCAATTCCAGACGCGCAACATCGCGCAGGCGGGTAACCTGCCCGTCAGCGCCAGCTTTGATCACGATATCGCCAAACTGCTCAACGGTGGTCAGACGCCCCTGGGCATTGATACTGACTTCGAAGGCTGAGGAGCTGTTCGGCTGTTGACCGACAGAACCGGCCGCGACCTGGACATTCTGCTCACGAATTGCTGCGGTCACATCACTGGCCGTCAAACCGCGGGAAGCGACTTTGGTCGGATCCAGCCAGACGCGCATCGCGTATTCACCCTCGCCCCCAAGCGTGACGCTGGCAATACCTGGCAAGCGTGATAGCTCATCACGCACGTTCAACATGGCATAGTTGGAAACATAAAGCGGATCGTAGCGATCGCCCTGTGCAAATATATGCACAACCATGAGGATATCCGGTGACGTTTTCTCCGTCACGACACCGATCTGCTGCACCTCAGTCGGCAAGCGCGGCAAGGCCCGAGAAACCCGGTTCTGCACCTGAATCTGCGCAATATCGGGGTCGGTTCCCTGCCGGAATGAAATCGTCAAGACCATTCGACCGTCGGCAGACATCTGGGAACTCATGTACAACATGCCTTCCACCCCGTTGATTGCCTGTTCCAGTGGAGCAGCAACGGTGTCAGCAATCACCTTAGGGTTAGCACCAGGGTAGCTTGCCGAAACCTGCACGGTAGGCGGTGTTACCGATGGGTATTCACTCAGCGGAAGCTGAAAGAAAGCCAGAGCGCCAGCTATCAGCATAAACACCGATAACACAATCGCGAAAATAGGCCGCTGGATGAAGAAGTGTGGGAATTTCATTATTGGCCTCCCCCTTCAACGGAGCCGGCTTTTTCCCCCTCGCTAACCGACGCGCCAGAAGCCTGCATCGGGGTCAAACGCGGCGTCACCGCCATACCGGGACGCACCAGCCCCTTGATAATAATGTTCTCACCGGCTTTCAGGCCACTCTTGACCACGCGCAAACCATCAACCACCGCGCCCAGCTCAATCGGGCGATACTGCGCCTTATTATCCGCACCCACCACCAGGACATAGTTGCGTCCCTGATCGCTCCCTATCGCCTGATCGTCAATCAGAATCGCCTGATGTGCCGCACCGGTGGCCAGCTGCACGCGGGCAAAGGCACCTGGCGTCAGTTTCCCATCGTCGTTAGGGATTACGGCACGTACCCTGACAGTACCGGTACTACGATCGATCTGATTCCCGACAAAATCGAGCGTTCCCTGATGCGGGAAACCTTTTTCTGTCGCCAGCCCAACATGCACGGGTAAACGCTCTTCCACCTTGTTAACTGCGTCAGGACGTGCCTTGCTGACTGAATTAAGGAACGTCGCTTCGTCAATATCAAAGTAAGCGTATAGCGGATTGACGGAAACAATCGTTGTCAATAGCGTCGCAGATCCCGTACCACCGCCGCTGACCAGATTTCCCTCAGTCACCAGCATGCGATCCACGCGGCCGGTAATCGGTGCCACCACGCGCGAATAAGACAAGTCCAGTTTCGCCGCCGCAACCTCGGCCTTTGCAGCCTGCACCTCAGCCTGACGAGCATGACGTGTAGAAGCGGCGTCATCGTAATCTTTCCGGGATACCGCGCCATTGTTCACCAGCCGACCAACTCGTTCAAAATCGCGATTGGCCTGGATAGCCAGCGCTTCTGCCTGCTTGAGTCGTGCTTGCGCGCTGTCAAGAGCCACCTGGAATGGACGAGGATCAATTTGGAACAGCAGCTGCCCCTGACGCACCATGCTGCCTTCAGGTACGCTGACAGCGTCGATGGTACCGCCAACGCGTGGGCGTAGCTCTACGGTTTTTGGGGCCGCCAATGAACCGGTAAACTCTGCCGAAGGGACTATCTGACGCGAGAGCACTTCGGCTACGGGAACCTGGGGAGCCATAGGTGCGGCCGCTGCGGCCGGCTCATCGTTGCCGCCACTATCCCGGGCAAACGCAATCCCGGCAGTGGCGATGATTGCGGCCGACACAATCAGAACCCCAATTTTCATTTTCATAACAGTGATCCTTTCATACGCCACAGGCAGCCCCGGCCCATCCGAAAACGGCGCTGTAGCAATTTCTTACAAGGCTAAAGGTTGATGTTACTGGAAGGTCAAGCACACCAATTAAAAAAAATGAAAAACATCCAATCAGGCTTAATTAATATTTAATGTGTAAGCGTTAAACGAGCGCCGTATTGACGATTATTTATCGGGAAGAACCACGTTCCATGGAAGTAGTTCGGCCACTTTGTTGCTGGACTACTCCGGTAGTATGCTCAAGATATGGCGAAGGTAGTGACCCATGCAGCAATTGAGCTCACCGCTGAAGACTCACGCCAGACCTTCCCCCTTCTCCCGGGATAGCCGCCTGCGGCAGCATGTCATTCGTCATCGCGCTGCCAACCTGACCATTCAGAACCAGCGGCACAACATGCCGCATTTCTTTACGCAACTGGCTGATTTGCTAGCGCGGGACCAGCAGATGATTGGTAGGTGCTTGGCTGTCCGCGTGTCTCCGGGGTCAGACACTGACCTTTACTGACAGCTGGCGGCCCCCATTAAGGTCGGAACCACAGTACTTGGCGGGCTGTGCTGCAGGCGCTGATACTGCCCCAGTACCAGTTCGGCGCTGTTCAGAACATTTAGCATCCAGAACGGGGACATGTCTGCCATGCGCTCGTTACTATAGGGCAGGATCGTCTACCGGGGTGGGGTCAGTCCATCAACGGCTCGGAAGTGTCTAGATTACCCGTGGCGATTCAAGAAGGTTGAATATGATTCCCGACTCATTAATGGAACGCTGCATGATGTTATGCATTACGGGTTGACATTACGATGTGACGGGCCGGGTTAGCTGTATGGAGCCTGTACACAAGTTTGTGTAATTGCCTGATTTTGATATGTTCAATTCAACATCAAAAGCAGGTTACTTTATGGACGAAAAACAGTTGTAGGCTCTGGCTAACGAACTGACCAAAAATCTCAAAACCCCTGACGATCTCAACCAGTTCGATCGCCTGCTGAAAAAAATCAACGTTGAGCGCCGCCTCAACGCCGAAATGCTCCATCACCTCGGCTACGGTAAACATCAGTCTAAACCGGGTGCCAACTCCCGCAACGGCTATTTCACAAAAACCGTTACCACCGGCGATGGCCCGCTGGAACTGCGTACGCCGTGCGATCGTGACGGCTCCTTCGAGCCCCAACTGGTGAAGAAAAACCAGACCCGGATCACCGGGATGGATAACCAAATCCTGTCACTGTACGCCAAAGGGATGACCACCCGTGAGATAGTGGCTGCGTTCAAAGAGTTGTATGACGCGGATGTCTCACCGACGCTGGTAGTCCTTCATGCTCCGGAAGGTCAGACTGATGTTGTCTTCACTGCCATCATCAGCAAGCGTGTTTTTAACGGTAAGATTGACTTTTGGGGAATATTCAGAAATGACAGAATCACAATTATTTTTATTCAAATCAACTTTTTTGCGCTCAGACAAGGGGCAGACTCCTGACCATTACTGAAGTCGCCCGCCACGAGCAATTTCAGGGGGAGCTCCGTTTTCTTGCTCGCACCACCGGTATGCAAATCAAGTTTTAAATTAATACGCGCTTTAGGGATTTCGGACTGAAAGGAAGAATTAGACATGGCTGTCCCTGTTCTATGGAGTGATAGAAACGGTCAATGCCAGTGAAAAATAAATAAGAAAAAATTACCCAGCCAGAACAACTTTCCGGTTCGCGTCATCCGACGTAAATAAAAATCCCGGAACCAAAAAAAGCGGGCGCATTCCATCCACCAGCATGTCGACACTGTATTTTCTGGGTATTTGTCTGAAATGAAAAATTTCGGATAAGGCCCAATGGCTGGAGTTTGGGAACGTTCCCTGCCAGATCGAAAATGAAAAAATGTAACAAAGATTTACATTCCTGGCTTTTAACAAAAAAAATATCATCTTTCTGATTTATAAAAATTTTACACCATAACCCTTCAGGCCCCGCGGGATAAGGATGTACAGAAAATGATCAATTTGGCTTAGGGTGTATATTTGTACAAAATATCACCAGTCACGTGAAATATCTGATTTTGTACTTTTATCAGAAATTGAGAAGCTGGACGTGACTGAGCATGTGAAAAACTGGCGACAGTTTCAGGTTTCCATCATTTCTTATTATTCACGTAAACCGGGCTTATTTATTTTTTTTCAGATTAAAGGAATTGCAACGCCCGGACTTTACGCATATCTCATACCTGTACCAGCGATATGAATATCTCAGCCGCCGGTGCATTAGCGCGACCAGGAACAACACCCGTTCGGTTTACAGAAAGACAGACGTGGACAGTGATGAGCTTTGCTGCGGGTTGAGAACGGTTGTTTTACTGCTCAAGGTTGTAACACGATCCGATTCGACTCCAGCATGACAGCCGACAGTGTATGAGCCGCAAAAACAGCCATACAGGCTGACAAGTCGCCATTCACAAGAAACTCAACCGGCGCAACGAGTTTCCCTCCATCCGAAAATCCGCAGGTCAGTGCCGACTTCCTTACCAGCAGTGCATTCGCATCGCTGTATTCCAGGGCCAGAAGCGTTTCATTGTCCCAGTCCCTGTCACTCACCGCTGCATTGACCCAGCCCCGCGATTTAAGCTGTTCAATTGCGTACGTCAGCCGATACAAATCCGACTGCGCTGACACCGGTCCGGTGCACGAAGACCACAGATATTCCAGACGACTGAATAAGCTGGCGGCAAGGCCTTTGTTACGCCCCAGCGTCAGCAATCCCTCAATATCAGATGCGATTGCACGTGGAAACCGTTTTTGCTTATACGCCACCGTTAACCAGCGCAGTATAAATGCATGCGTGCTGAGTGGCGACAATGCCTGACCATCCTGCTGAGCGGTACGTAAGGCGACAAGGGCGCACCAGGCGAAATGCGCAAGTGCTGTGACGGTTTGTTCCGGGGGTAAGGTATCGTGAGCTTTTTTCATTCAGGGATTATATCGGCGCTGCAGACACCGGGGAAGACCTGGATAACTCCCCCATTAATTAGAGAAGCTATTACTTTCACGGACAAATCATCCCCGTTCTGGCCGTTGCTATTGGCTCTGACATGGCCTTAACATGCACGGTAAGCTGGTTAAAGGGTGTTGCGAAGACTCCCTGAGCGACGCGGTTAATAATGATCTGCGTCATACTCGTTACACCGTCAGTGCAGGCGGTACCGGTCACCTTTTGCCATGCGTCGGCGATGATGGCGTTAAGCCCCGGAGGCGCACTGTCGGTCAGTTGCAGGTTTCGCCCTGTACCCAGCGTATCGAGATTGAGCAGCAGCACCATTTTGCACTCCGGTGCGCTGGCCGTCTCCCATATCCAGCGTAACAGCGTCGGGAGTGAACGATGTCGTGCCTGCTGACGCTGGCGCGAATATTCGCCGGTGCGCTGCCAGACTTCAGAGTGAAAACGCAGAATCAATGACCGGTATTCGCTCATGGCTTCACGATACGGTAGCGCCAGCGTAAAGCTGAATGCCGCCAGTCGCGGGTAATGGTCAACGGCCTGTTGCAGAAATGCACGCGTGCTGACGGCATCCGCGCTGACAGCATCAGACGCCCGTATGTAAGAATGATTCATAATGCAGACTCTCTTTAGGTTAAATCAGGGAGGACACCGCCTCTACGGCGGTATCTGGTTCATAAAGACGGGGAACTATCTGGTACTGCAGCAGTAGTTTCTCTGCCAGTGCGCTTCTTCGATGCTGTAGATACCAGTCAGACACCGGGGACAGTGCTTCACGCCCTGGTAATGGTCGCCGCACCACACGCAGTACCAGGAGAGCACCATTACCGTCGCTTCCAGCCCGTTGATGAGACTGCGCAGCTTTCGGTGCCGGGCTTCGGTTTTCACTTCCGGGTCAAGGTGGGCGCAGGCCATCAGCACATGCCGGGCCACGCTCTGCTGGTCATGTTCAAACCACGGCGGCTCCCCGTATGTCCCCGCATGGAGCACCAGTCGACAGCCGCAGGACGCGCAGCTCCATATCTGCCCCGGCGCACTCACGGCCTCCCCGGCTGTCGCGAAGTGGCCTTCGCGGTCATTGGCCAGATAACATTTCAGCATGCGCATGCCGTCACTTCCTCTATCCGGTTGGTATCAGCACGCACATCACTGTGCTCGCCCGTCCGGCAGGTGAGGCAGTAGCGCTCACCGTGGTAATCACTGCCGCAGCCGTGACAGTGCCAGTCTGCGTAGAAAACCAGGGGACGGGCTTCCGGTACATAAGACTGCAGTTGCCGGATATGGCGGGTCTCCCTCACCCCGGGCTTTACATACGGGCAGTGCTGTCGACCGTTCTCCGAAAGCTTTGCTGCATGATGTTCAAACCACGGACGTTCGGTGTCGTATTCAGGATGGTACTGCAGGGCACTGGCACACAGATGGCAGCTGTAGCGGTCATACGGCGCGGTCTGCGCGGTTATGGCTCCCGTGAGACGGCCGTTGCCGTCCAGAGCCATAAACGATTTTGCATACATAGTGGTACTCTCCTTACCGCCAGACGACACGCAGGCGTCAGCCGTCCCGGTACGGGCAGCGTGGCAGGGTGAATGGCGGTTCAGTTATGCGTTAGCGGGTCGGTACGGTTGGTGGTCGGCACCGGAATACAGAAAGGTTACGGTTGTGCAGGTGCGTCGGTGGGTCTGAAACAAACGGGACAGGGTCTGGCGCCACAGTACTGTCGCCGGCAACGGGGACACGTCCAGCGAACCGGGATGGCCTGTGGCTGAGTGCGGCGTCGTTTTTCCATTCAGATATCCTCCCTGCTCAGACGCCACGGGAATCAGCAATACGCTGCTGCATCCAGGCTTCCACCTCGCTTCTGCGCCAGCGGGAGCTGCGCCCCAGCTTGATGGGTTTCGGAAACAACCCGTCGCCAATCAGTTTGTAAAACCATTTGTCGGTCATCCCGGTAAACGTGGTGATAAAGGTCATGTCGATAAGCGGGTCCTGAGCTGAAAGCAGTGTGTCAGGGCTGGCATTAATATTCGTATTCAACGTGGTCATGGTATTTTTCTCCCTCTGAGGATATGGCTATCGGGAGACGTCCGGTGGTGGTTGAATCATGGGGTTACCGGTTCTCCTCAGAGGATAGGGGAACGTTGTAAAAAATTACCCGGCCCGCACAATCAGGCCTGATGAATCGAGATATGTCTGGCTCAGCCACGGCTGCAACCGAAGTTACGCTCACCGTCACCGGTGATTTTGGTCTCCAGCTTGGCTAAATAGGCCGCCTGCGACAGGGCCTGTTGCAGTTGAGCACCATCGCCACGTGTCAACCATGAGACTGGACTCGCCGGGAAACGAGCCAGAACGGCATGCGCCTGTGCATCCACCTTCAGGGCGCTGCACCACGCTTGTTTAATCATACCTGCAAGCGAATCCGGGTCTTTGTAATCTCCCGGTCCGCACCACGTATCGCGGTTCAGCAACAGCACCGCGTGGTAATGCTTCTTCCCTTTGATTTCACCAAACTCCCGCGCCCAGATAAAACGCAGCGTGGTCGGCCAGACGCGTTTGCCCTCGCGACGTTGACGCGTCTGAAGGGCATCAATCCGGGCTTTCAGGGAATCGGTGAAGCGGGAGATAACAGCAGCATCGGTGGCCGCTGGCGTATCCGGCAGACGGAGGTCAACACGCAGGGCCAGTAAGCGGGTGTAAGCGTTAAGAGCGCAACTGAAGGTATCAGCGATGCGTTGCTGCCAGTAAGGGTCGTATGTGTAACTCATTAAAATGGACTCCGGTGGGTTATCGTTCATAACCATTACCGGTGCTGTTAAAAAAAACTTATTGCCTTCAGCGAGTCCGCCAGTCGATCCCTCAGAGACGGCTGGCTTCAGTAAAATATCGTGGCTGGCAGAATGATTGCGTAAAGGGTAATCGCCTCTCAGAAATCGGTTCTAATGCCGGGTGACCCGAAGGCTGCGAAAAAACAGTCTTCCCGTTAGACGATGGCGGGTACGCTTGACATAAGCGGCGTCAACGAGTTCATCGGGTGGCAAATCACGGGTGATATTACAAATCGTCGCCAGTGCTGTATCGGAGAGTTTAAAACTCCGTGACAAGGCGTAGTAATCCCCGGTTTTTTGGTTACTGATGTTATCGAATAACGCTCTGAAGAAATCCGTCTGTGAAGGTCTGCGGGCGTTGATAATTGCCTCTGTCGCTTCATCCCTGAATGTTACCTCCACCTCTTCCATCCCCAGTGAGCGAATGATCCCGGCAATGTCAGGCCAGTAGCGAAGATCGAAACTGTTAAGTCGCTGCAATTCTGGCTTACAGAAGCAGCTGAAGATTGCGATGCCCTTGTATTGACCTGGACCCAAAATAGGTTGTGGTTACCCTGAAAAGCAAATATTACCCCAGAGGGATGTATATACCCGGGGCAAGAGCCCCTGTACCAGTCCCTCATTGCTGTCATGATATTATTACCCCGTTCAATAAGCCCGATAAATAATCGTTATCGGGACTACTGCTAAAACGCCCTGTAACGCATCAGGAGCGCCATATTCATACTAACCACAGATTTCCACTATCGTGTTATTCAATGCGCTTATGCAGGCTCACAGGAAGCTATGGCGGTATAAGACACTACAGCGCTCAATTACTTATTAAATAGCTTGCGGTGATTACCAGGATAATCACCCTATTCCACGTCACCTCAATCGGGTTATTCTGTTTACGATACAATCATGACTATTATCACCAACACGGATAATGCCCCGTTTACAGTCGTTACCAATGGCCTTGTTTACACATATCAAAAAACTTTCAGGGATAACGGGTCACCGTAGTATCTGTAACTGACAGGTATTGTAAGCGTCAATATCAGGCAGACAGAGCAATACCGACAGGCTTACTACAGGTTAGTTCACTGACTGAGCATTTAACGCTCATCACTAATACGCAGACCAGTAATAAACCATTGATACTCACCTGCTGATTTTCAGGCATGACCATTCACCCAAAACGTTACTGTTAACCAGTAACCACCCTGTCGTTATGATTATTAGATTACTGATGTTAATCATCTTCACTTTTATCCTGACGAGGACTAGTCAATGGTAATATCGACTCAATTCAATTCTGTTTTCTTAATGATAGATTTTTAATGAGTGCTAAACATTCAGGTTGTGACTACATTGAATGGTGTATTTCTTACCTGATGGCAATGATTGCTCAATGGATACCATCCAATAGTACTATCCCCTTAGTGAATACCTTCAGATAATAATACCTCCCAGGCATAACCCACTTACTGATAACACATCATCGATTACTGTTACAAATGATAAGACCCCTTCTTTAATATATTAATACCAATCCAACACGCCAGGCATAACAATAGCTATGAAGATAACCACGCCAGACAGCACTTACCTACAACAAACGCCTGCATCAGTTACTCTGGAATTATCTTTTTTCAATAACATGAAAATAGACACCACGTCATATCAAATAACCTCAATCAAATTAACCCCGTATCATCACTGCCCGCAGAAGCCCTCAATCCTGATTATGAGCAACAAAATGGAAATACCTCATGGCAGCCCGACCTGATACCAGAAATGCCCCCTGAAGCGAACCAGGCACCATGATGGGGATGAAAACGAAAGCATGCAGGAGAACAAGATAACCTATTGAGACGATACTCATCCAGTAAACAGAGAAGCATCTGAGAGATAAACAAAGAAAATGACAACTTTAAAACCATGGTAAAACCTTGTCAAAACCAGTATAAATCAACAATAAAACCTCACGATGACTACCAGATGTGTTTTTAAGTGACGATAAAACCATCATCGTGATACTGTGTAGCTACAACAATCACCACCATAACCACTACTATGTAGTTTACGATTACAGGTATCCACAATGGTTGTACATTACGACAATGGCAGACAACATCTTATAAAAACCCGTGACCTGAGAGTCTGTGCTTTTTATGCCGGGTGGCTGGGTGTTAATAAAATAATTAACACCCGTGACATTCCTCACCAGGATGCAGAAAGTTGTCGACAGGCACTCAACAAACTGATTAATCAGTTCATACCGAATGCAGAACAGCGGGCAAGACTTTTTTCTGATATGGAAACAGCCCGTGATGAAAACATCCTTCCGCTGGAAAGTTTTGACTGGCTAGAACAGGATGAACGGGCAACATTCTGGTTATGGGCGTATATTTGCAAGGCCGGAGACTACGAACTTGGTATTGACAAACCAGCAAATGCAGAGTTCGGAAAGAACTGGTATCAGCGAATGAATCTGAGTGTATCTCCGACAAGCCACCAGGAAAGAATTAATATTATCATCTCTTTTTTCGACAACATTATTATTCCGACCCCACCGGTAAATCATCTCAAGCGCCAGGTCATGGACAGGCTGAAAGACCAGTGGAAAAATATTTACAGCAAACCAGCTCCGCTGAAATGGTTACCTAATGAAGAAGACGCGGTACTGTGGGCATGGAACAGCCTCAAATCGCTTCAGGAAGAAAGAAATGCGCCCACTATCGGGCTCTCATTAAATATTTCAACGCCAGGAATGAGTACCTGGTTTACCCCCCTGAGTCATTCTGAACGCAATTTAGCCCTGCGCACGGCGATCGACTTATGGGACGATGCACCGGATACAAAGCGTTTATTCCTTCTGAACCTGAATAAAGCCTGGAACCAGCAAAAATTACGTCAGTCCCGTACCGATAAAAAAGCACTCAATACGTACCTGAAGAACGAAACAAAAACTCGACTGGACTTTATGGCAGAACGTAGCGGAGTTCGCATCAGTGATATGCTGGAAATGCTGATTAATGACCATTACCGAAAAACCTGTGGTGGTGAGTGAGGGCTTTGCGCTAAAAACAAGGTGAGCGGAGGCAGTAATACAGACCAGAAATGACATTCAAAATAATTTCAGACCTATATTACCGGTGTGAGAACGGCAGCAGAAGTGCTGCCGTTTTGTTATTTCACTCACGGAGGTTAATGTGTCCAGTAAGAACAAACGGGGTCCCGATACCCTGTTACCGTCGTTATTCCTTCTCCCGGGTCAACTGTCCCACAAAATACCCGTGCGTATGCTTCTCGCGCTAAGTCACAGCTATGCTTTCTGTTCCGGTACCCAGGTCTCTCTGATACACGGTCCGCCAGCTCATGAAGGCGGCTATTTATTGCCAGTAATAAGGGAGAAAGAAATGCATTGTCCGAATTGCGGTTCGCAAAACATACGACTGCGCCATGTGGGTAAAAAGACGGGTGGGGTCATTGGCGCAACAGCCGGAGGCATTGCCGGGCTTGAAGGAGCCTCCACCGGTGCGCTGATAGGTTCAGTCATTCCGGTTGTCGGTACGATAGCCGGAGGCCTCATTGGTTTTCTGTCCGGCGCCTGTGCTGGTGCGGTGGCAGGCTCTCTGGCCGGAGAACAACTGGACGGTACCGTCTTTGATGAATACGGCTGCACGCAGTGCGAGCATATCTTCAGTGCACCGTAACGTTAATAAGGGTCAGCCCATCCTGCACAAAGCCTGAGCCGCTGACCGTACTCGCTACGGCACGACTGATGACAGGGCGTGTCAGCATGCTGTCGTCATTTCAGCTACCTGGCACTAACCCTTTGTTAATTCTCCTGTTTACTGAAAGATGAATTTTACTTTTTCTTTTCCGCCATTACGGGGGATGGACATAACGTGTCCCTCCCCGCCCGCATAATAACCGCATGAAATATCAACCTATTTATCGCACACGGAGCGTCCATGCAACGACCCGATGAAGAGGCCCGCTACGACCGGCTGGCCGTCAGATTGTCGGTCATTATCAGCCGGTTAATGGCCGGAGAAACGCTGACCCTTCAGACACTGTCCGGTGAGTTTGGTGTATCGATACGCACCCTGCGTCGTGACTTACATCAACGGCTGGTCCACCTCGACATTATCGGGGAGAACGGCACGTATCGGCTCAGTGAGAGCGCCACGCGTGATCACTCTCCGGGGGCCGTTTCCTTTGCCCGCAGTACCGGTATCGCACGCATTATCCCGTCGCAGAACCGGCAACTGATGCACCTGCTGATGAATGAAACGGGCACCTCACCCTGCTTTATCTGGCACGACTTACCGCCAGCATGGACACAGGCTGACAGTTTTCATCGTCTGGCCGAAGCCATTTGTCATCACCGGGTGGTCAGTCTGCTGGTCGGCGGTGTCCGTCACGATGAGCAGGAGCCTTACCGCCTGATTTACCGGCATCAGCACTGGTATCTGGTCGTCTGTTGCCGGGGGAGCCTTCGGGTGTTCCGGCTGGAAGACATTATCTCGGCCTCACTCTCAGAGCAAACCTTCCGTCGCCGGAGCGAAATCAGTTCGCTCATTACTGAAGAGGGATTTATCAGCGCACTGCCCCACTTTCGCTTTATCAGTGATGTCATTCACACCTTCAGGGAACAACACCCTGAACATCCATCCAGACCCAAAGGAGTCAAATCGTGAAACCTGTCGAAGGCCCTCTGCTGCTCTTCACCCTGATGTTGTCTGCCGTAACCCTGAGCGGCTGTGGCGACAAAAATGAACGCGAGTTTATCCGGGGATGCAAATCAGGCGGCGGTACTACCGCCGTCTGCGGATGTATCCGGGATGACCTCAAAACGAAATATACGCACGGGGAGCTGGAGAAAATGAACCAGCAATACGGTTATGTCCCCCCGCGCTTCATGGACAACATGCTGAGCGCTGCTCAGCAGTGCAGAAAATAAGGAAATCTGAACATGGCGCTTGTCATTAAATATTTCGCGATTGCCTTCGCCATCGCGCTTGTGGTCGTGCTGTTTAACGTGTTCGGGAGTACCGGCGAGATACGCAGTTTTGGTCAGGGAATGGAATATCTGTTCTGGATGACGCTTGGGCCCGGAGCCGGTATGACGGTCGGTGCTGCTCTTCGACAATGGCTGATGCCGGATGCGGTATACACCCGCGAAGGAATGACCGGATTACTCAAGGCCCGTCTGTTCTGGCTTGTGGGCCCACAGTATATCGGCTGGCTGGCCGGACTTATCGTCGTGGGTAAACAACTCATGTAACACGGCTGCCCCCCAACAACATTTTTGACTGAGAAGGAAAAATACCATGCGATTCATGCACGCCATCCTGTCAGCAGGATTACTGACCTTTGCCATCACGGCACAGGCGGTCCCCAATATGTGGAGCAGTGGCTTCGGTATGGGCGTCACCGAGTACATCATCACCAGCCCGGAAAACGTGATGATGAACCTGAACTGCACCGGCAACCCTGACGACCAGAATATCCTGCAGCATCACGTCATGCTCACCCTGCCTGACGGCAGCGGTGCCGATTCACAGGATGAGAAAACCGCCATCACCGTCGTCACGGATGACCAGACGTTCCCCCTGCCGTCCTCTCTGGGCTGGCGTAACGGCGACAACGCCTGGCTGTCGTTCATTGATGCCATCAGAAAAGCAACGTCGTTTGAGATTTACGTCAACGACAAACAGGTGGGGCACTTTACCCCTTCGGCTGGAAACGTTCACAAGGTTCTGGCTGATATGCCCGAATGCACGACACTGACCGCCGGGTAACCCGGCGCATCCCCGGTTTACAGCAAAATCAATCAAGGACAATACGATATGACCGACATTTCGACACTCAGCCAGCGACTGACGACGCCAACCCTGCATTTTGTTCTACTCACCGTCGCCACCTGCGGCATCTGGCCGTTACTGTGGCTGTACCGAAAACAGCAGATTATCAGCGACACCACCGGATATCCGGTTTGCGGCAATCTGTTTATCATCTGGCTCGCCGTCTGTTTTGGGCTCGGACGACAGTTCGGCGTGATGGCCTCACCGGACCTGGCGGGCTACTACACGGGCAGCGATACACTGTTGGCCTTAAGCGGCATTCTGTCGCTCACCTGCGGCGTGATGTACATCGTCTGGGCCTTTAAGGCCAGAGCAGCACTGCGACACTATGCGCTGAACACCTTCCGGTTTGACCTGAAGATGAATGCGTTTTATACCGTGGTGCTCAACGTCTTCTACATTACATACTGCATCAACGATATGCCGCAGGCACTGGCGAAGCACCGCATTATTCATGGTCAGGCCCCTGTGCCGCCGGAGTCTCCGTCACCGCAGTAACGCAGCTCTCCTCTTATTATCCGGCCGGGGCATTCCTGTGTGCCCCAGATTCATCCGGATCCCCCCTCTGAGATTTGACCCAATGACATTACTGAAAATCGTGCTCAACACCCTGCGTCAGGTGCTGACGTGGTGCGCCAGCAGCCGGGCGCAGCAGTTTGTGGAAGACCACTTCCGCGAAGAAGGCTATGACGAAGACAGTATTTACATCGCCAGACAGGCGGCAACCCTGCTCGCAGGTGCCTTAATCACAGCGCTCATGGAACAGATACTGCAGCTTATTGCCACACACTTAACCCACTGATGCCCTGCTCACTGAGCGGGGCATTTTGTTTTATGCCATTCATCAGGAACTGAATATGCAAGTCACTGACGATACGTCGTTACCGCCAGGGCAATTCACCCGCCGACAGGCTGAAGCCGTGGTCACGCTTTACCACAACGTCACTATAGAAGATGACCAGGGTACGCACTTTCGGCTGGTTATTCGCGACAGCGAGGGGACGTTAATCTGGCGGGCCTGGAATTTTGAAGCCAGTGCCGGGGAATGGCTTAACCGCTATCTGCTCAGCCACGGGATCCCCAAACACTGACACACCACAGCTTAACCCAATAGCGACCACACAAAAAAGCCATGCTCCCACAGGAGCATGGCTGTTTTGTTTATGCCGTTAAATCAACAATAAGGAATTTACCATGAGACTAGCCAGCCGCTTTGGACGGACAAACCAGATCCGTCGCGATCGTCCGTTAACCCGCGAAGAACTGATGCAGGTCGTTCCCAGCGTATTCAGTGCAGATCGCCACGGTTCCAGGAGCGAAAAATACGCTTACATACCCACCATTACTCTGCTCGAAAATCTTCAACGCGAAGGCTTTGAACCCTTCTTCGCCTGCCAGTCACGCGTACGCGACCCTGACCGCCGGGAGCACACCAAACATCTGCTGCGCCTGCGTCGTACCGGTCAGATAACCGGCCAGCAGGTTCCCGAAATCATTTTGCTTAACTCGCACGATGGTAGCAGCTCATACCAGATGCTGCCGGGGCTGTTCAGAGCCATCTGCACCAACGGGCTCGTCTGCGGACAGTCGTTCGGTGAAATTCGTGTACCGCATCGTGGCGATGTGGCCGGGAAAGTGATTGAGGGGGCTTATGAAGTGCTCGGTGTCTTTGATCGGGTGGAAGAAAAGCGCGAGGCCATGCAGTCACTTCGACTACCAGCACCCGCGCAACATGCCCTGGCGAACGCCGCACTGACATACCGCTTTGGTGAAGAATATCAGCCGGTGACCGCAGCGCAGATACTGACACCGCGACGGTATGAGGACCATCAGGACGACCTGTGGACCGTTTATAACCGCATTCAGGAATCGTTGCTGAAAGGCGGGCTGAGCGGACGCACCGCACAGGGTAAACGTACCCACACTCGTGCGGTTAACGGTATCGACGGGGATATCAAACTCAACCGCGCGCTCTGGGTGATGGCCGAAGAACTGCAGCAGGCACTGAGCTGATGCAGCACATTCCTGCAAATACCCGTCTGACGGCTGTCTGGCCCGTTTCCCTGCAAAACCAGTCCGGCTGCCGTTCCATCTCCGACGATGACCTCTGCGCCTGGTGCAGACATCTTTGCTACCGTCCCGGCGAGCTCAGCCTGTGCCGACTGTCTGTATCTGACAGCATCTGGCCCTCACGGTGCGATGAAGATGGCTATGCGCAGTCCTGCCCGTCACTCCTGCTGAACCAGCATCCCCAACCCGATAAATAAACAAGGAAAAACTAACATGACCGACATTATTAACCTTCACGATACCCTTCCGTTACCGCCACAACCTGCCGGTTCTGCGCCAGCGCTGACCGCCACCCTCGTACAGGACGAGCAGCGCATCGGCTTTTGGCCGCAGTACTTCGGCAGCATACCGCAGTGGATAATCCTTGAGCCGACGGTCTTCGCGTGGATGGACCGTTTCTGCGCCGACTACAACGGCGGTATCTGGAATTTTTATACGCTCAGCAACGGTGGTGCGTTTATGGCCCCGGAAGCGGAGAACAATGAACCGTGGTCGCTGTTCAACACTATGAACGGCAACGGCGGTGAACTCAGTGCCGACGCTGCGGGGATTGCCGTCTGTCTGATGACTTACAGCCACCATGCCATGCGCACCGAATGCGATGCCATGACGGAGCACTACTACCGCCTGCGGGATTACGCGCTCAGTCACCCGGAATGCAGCGCCATCATGCACATCATCGACTGAGCATCCCGCCATGTCGTATGAACTGTCTCACCTGAATACCCTGTGGGATGCGCTGGGGAAAATAACGGTCAGGGATGAGGACGGAGACGTTGTGACCGACGAACTCTTCCTGCATTTTCTGACGGGCACCTCTCTCTTCCCTATCTGGTCATGGTTTGAATCCCAGCACGACGAGTTCGTCGTTGCCGTGAAACTGTACAACACATCAATCCCGGACGGGTCAACATAAAGGAAAAGCCAATGAATATAACCCCTTGCCCCCCCGACAGCGGGGGAATATCTCCCGCCGCACAGCGCACTATCCGACGTGCGCTGACCCTGCTGGAACGCCAGTTACGCGAGCCCGGCGCCTCCTTTACCTCCACCACCGCCGTTCGTGACTGGCTGCGTCTGCAACTCGCCTCACTGGAGCGTGAAGTATTCACTGTACTCTTCCTCGATAACCAGCATCGTCTGATAGCCCACGAAACGCTCTTCACCGGCACCATCAATCATACGCAGGTCCATCCCCGCGAGGTGGTTAAGGCCGGTCTGAAGCATAACTGTGCCGCTGTCATTGTGGCGCATTGCCACCCGTCAGGCCTTGCCGAACCCAGCAATGCAGATCGTCAGGTCACTACGCGTATTCAGCAGGCGCTGGAGCTGGTTGATATCCGACTGCTTGATCACCTGGTGGTGGGCGGCATGGAGATCGTCTCGTTTGCTGAGAGAGGGTGGCTTTAAGGAGAGAATAACGATGAAAATCATCAGCAAACGCCAGGCGATGGCGATATACCGCCAGCATCCGCAGTCCCGGTTGTTTCGCTTCTGTGCCGGCAAATACACATGGTCCGGCAGCATCTGCCACTACGCAGGTCGGGAAGTGCAGGATATCAGCGGCGTGCTCGCCGTCTTCGCAGAACACCGTCAGGACCGCAACGGCCCGTACGTCGTATTACGCAGCGTTACGCTGAATTAATTCACGTTTAAGGAAGGCTAAAATTGTCGAATACAATACCGCCTGTAAACCACGATATCGCCGCCCCTTGGTGGGGGCTTAAACGCGATATCACCCCCTGTTTTGGCGCACGTCTGGTGCAGGAGGGCAACCGGCTGCATTACCTGAACGACCGCGCCAGCATCACCGGCACCTTCAGCGACGCGGATTTACGCCATCTCGACCAGGCATTCCCGCTACTGCTGAAGCAACTGGAGCTGATGCTGCTTTCCGGTGAGCTGAATCCCCGTCATCAGCACTGCGTCACGCTGTATGCAAAAGGGCTGATATGCGAGGCCGACAGCCTCGGCTCGCACGGGTACGTCTATCTCGCAATTTACCCGACACCTGCAACAACAGAATAAACCTCCCGGCAGTTTTCCTTCGTTTAACTCACCAGTAAAGGTTTCCATTATGCAAACACAACCTGTTCCTCCGAAACGGGAGGTTTCGCCACGCCCGTCACCCGTGGCGATCTGGCAGCGCCTCCTGAGTCACCTGCTGGACCGTCACTACGGTCTGACGCTCAACGACACGCCATTTGGCAAAGATGGTGTGATCCAAGAGCATATCGATGCCGGTATCTCACTGTGCGACGCGGTGAATTTCATCGTGGAGAAATACGACCTGGTACGCACTGATCGTCGCGGTTTTAACGCGGAAACTCAGTCGCCGCTTCTCACCAGTATCGATATTCTCCGCGCCCGCAAAGCCACCGGGCTGATGACCCGTCATAGCTACAGGGCCGTTACCGACATCACCACCGGCAAATACCGTGAGGTGCAACCATGAAGCTGTCCCTGACGGTGGAAGCCGATGCCATCAACGTACTGGCCCTCAACATGGGCCGGATCGTCGTAGACATTGACGGTATTGAACTGACCGACCTGATCAATGTGGTGAACCAGAACGGTTATTCGCTTCTCGTTGCTGACGAACCGGGGAAATTGATTGTTGAAGATCCAATTCCGCCCGTTGCCCGCCTGAACGGCATTCAGTGCAGCACTGCACATATCACGGCGGAAGACAATGCTCTGCTGTTTACCCTTTCACACCAGCATGAAGACTTTGGCGAGTCTGAATGGATTAGTTATACCGGCTCGGGTTATCTGCTCCACCTGGGCGCGTGGTCGTTTCCGGTCTTACGCCTCAAACGCCTCGGTCTGTCAAAAGCCTGCCGTCGGTTATTAGTGACGCTTATGCGTCGCTACGCCGCTGGCATTGTTCATCTGGATGCCTTTGGCGAAGTGCTACCAAGTTTTACAACCTTTGACTGGTAACCCCACCTCAATCACCACAAGGTTTTTACATGCCGGAATTAACCACCGAAGTGGCTCTCAACATTCTGATTGGCTGGCTGCAGGACAACATCAGTTGCAACACCGGCATTATTTTCGACAACGACGAAGACAAGACGGATTCAGCAGTGCTGTTGCCCTGGATTGAGCAGGCGCGAAACGATGTTCGTAATCTCCGCCATCTTCAGCTTCTGCAACAGACCAGAACCTGTTAGCCACCGAACCATACTCACCACACACCTATAAGCCCCAGCCCTTACCGGCTGGCGCTTTGCTTTATATAAAGGAAATTAAAATGTCAGATCTTACCCTCACCGAACCTGAAGTGTTAACCGGCCATACCGATGTGATTTGTTCTACCAGTATTGAGCGCATCATCACCGGACGTAATTTCGCGATTGCACAGATTGAAACGCTGATACAACAACTTGACGATATCTCGACGCTGACCCGCAGCATCGGCGGTGGTAAAGCGAATGAATAGGGAATGCGGCAATACAGCTACGACTGCTGGCTGATGGAGGATACTGATACGGCCATGAAAGCCATTACTCGCAATATCGATCGTGGTATATGGCGGGATCTGATGCAACGCTCGGGAATGCTGGCGCTCATGGACGCACAGGTCCGCGACGAGTGGTACAACAGCCTGGAGAAAGACGATATTCCGGCTATCAGTGAAGAGAATATTCTCAACACATTCGAACAACTGCATCTGAATAAAGGTGAGGTGTTTGAACGAGGTGTGATTAACGTGTTTAAAGGTCTGAGCTGGAATTTTAAGACAAACAGCCCCTGTAGGTTTGGCGGGAAAATCATCGTGACGGGGCTTGTCAAATATGACCGGTGGGGATTTGGTCTGAACTGGGGCTGGCAGCGTGACCGGTTAACGGACCTTGAGCGCATGCTGATGCTGCTGGATGGGAAGGCCATCCCCGACAATCGCGCCGACGTCACGCGCCGGTTAAGCGACCATATCCATGAGAACAGGCATAGCACCCGTTATGAGGATGAGATGTCTGTGATTAAGTATTTTCAGAAGGGAACTGTCCATATCACGTTCAGGCGATCGGAGCTGGTCGATAAGCTGAACGACATTATCGCGAAACACTATCCAGGGGCGTTGCCCACTAAACAGTAAGGAACCAAATTATGGTATCATTTTCAAACATGGATGGTGCTCACTGCGATTCCGTAGTAGATCACTATACCTTGCCATCAAATAGTATTCAGATGGATGTAAAAGTTCCTGTTCAACCATCAAATTTTGACCCTTTGCAGAAGGGGGCCTTAATGGGGGCCTCAACGTTTATGGAACAAGATAAAAACCATTCTAATCAATGCAATTACAAAACAAAATCCATTCCGAGTCCGGGCACCACTATTTAAAGAACCCAGCCTATGGCTGGGTTTTTGCTTTTGTGCGTTTATCAAAACCTTCCCTGTTTTTATATTTCTGTATCTCTCTCCAGTAAGATCGCGATCGTGCGACCCGCTGACCTGCCCCCACGATTAGATACAACACTCAGTTAGTAACGTCGGAATCTTCATTCTCAGAATGACCCTTTCTCCAGCCCGCTGCAAATTCAGACGGTGTCTGATAATTCAGCGTGGAGTGCGGGCGGCATTCGTTATAATCCTGCCGCCAGTCATTAATAATTTTCCTGGCATGAACGATATCGCTGAACCAGTGCTCATTCAAACATTCATCGCGAAATCGTCCGTTAAAGCTCTCAATAAATCCGTTCTGCGTTGGCTTGCCCGGCTGGATTAAGCGCAACTCAACACCATGCTCAAAGGCCCATTGATCCAGTGCACGGCAAGTGAACTCCGGCCCCTGGTCAGTTCTTATCGTCGCCGGATAGCCTCGAAACAGTGCAATGCTGTCCAGAATACGCGTGACCTGAACGCCTGAAATCCCAAAGGCAACAGTGACCGTCAGGCATTCCTTTGTGAAATCATCGACGCAGGTAAGACACTTGATCCTGCGACCGGTGGAAAGTGCGTCCATGACGAAATCCATCGACCAGGTCAGATTGGGCGCCGCCGGACGGAGCAGCGGCAGACGTTCTGTTGCCAGCCCTTTACGACGTCTTCTGCGTTTTACGCCCAGGCCACTGAGGTGATAAAGCCGGTACACGCGCTTATGATTAACATGAAGCCCTTCACGGCGCAGCAACTGCCAAATACGACGGTAGCCAAAACGCCTGCGCTCCAGTGCCAGCTCAGTGATGCGCCCTGATAAATGCGCATCAGCAGCCGGACGGTGAGCCTCATAGCGGCAGGTCGACAGGGATAAACCTGTAAGCCTGCAGGCACGACGTTGCGACAGACCGGTCGCATCACACATCAACATCACGGCTTCCCGCTTCTGGTCTGTCGTCAGTACTTTCGCCCAAGAGCCACCTGAAGCGCCTCTTTATCCAGCATGGCTTCGGCAAGCAGCTTCTTGAGTCTGGTGTTCTCTTCCTCAAGCGACTTCAGGCGCTTAACTTCAGGCACCTCCATACCGCCATACTTCTTACGCCAGGTGTAAAACGTGGCATCGGAAATGGCATGCTTGCGGCAGAGTTCACGGGCGGGTACCCCAGCTTCGGCTTCGCGGAGAATACTGATGATCTGTTCGTCGGAAAAACGCTTCTTCATGGGGATGTCCTCATGTGGCTTATGAAGACATTACTAACATCGGGGTGTACTAATCAACGGGGAGCAGGTCACCGCCACCCGGCCTGCGGGTTGGGTTGGGTTGGGTTGGGTTGGCCCGGTAAGCGCAGCGCCACTGGGCTTTTTCTGCGCACAAAAGCAAAAAACCCCGCACCTTACGGTACGGGGTTCTTCTTATTTGATGCCTGGCAGTTCCCTACTCTCACATGGGGAGACCCCACACTACCATCGGCGCTACGGCGTTTCACTTCTGAGTTCGGCATGGGGTCAGGTGGGACCACCGCGCTAAAGCCGCCAGGCAAATTCTGTTTAATCTGTATCAAAGCTGAAATCTGATTGTCTGTCTCACCGCCGAAACAGCTTCGGCGTTGTAAGGTTAAGCCTCACGGTTCATTAGTATCGGTTAGCTCAACGCATCGCTGCGCTTACACACCCGACCTATCAACGTCGTCGTCTTCAACGTTCCTTCAGGACCCTTAAAGGGTCAGGGAGAACTCATCTCGGGGCAAGTTTCGTGCTTAGATGCTTTCAGCACTTATCTTTTCCGCATTTAGCTACCGGGCAGTGCCATTGGCATGACAACCCGAACACCAGTGATGCGTCCACTCCGGTCCTCTCGTACTAGGAGCAGCCCCCCTCAATTCTCCAGCGCCCACGGCAGATAGGGACCGAACTGTCTCACGACGTTCTAAACCCAGCTCGCGTACCACTTTAAATGGCGAACAGCCATACCCTTGGGACCTACTTCAGCCCCAGGATGTGATGAGCCGACATCGAGGTGCCAAACACCGCCGTCGATATGAACTCTTGGGCGGTATCAGCCTGTTATCCCCGGAGTACCTTTTATCCGTTGAGCGATGGCCCTTCCATTCAGAACCACCGGATCACTATGACCTGCTTTCGCACCTGCTCGAGCCGTCACTCTCGCAGTCAAGCTAGCTTATGCCATTGCACTAACCTCCTGATGTCCGACCAGGATTAGCTAACCTTCGTGCTCCTCCGTTACTCTTTGGGAGGAGACCGCCCCAGTCAAACTACCCACCAGACACTGTCCGCAACCCGGATCACGGGTCTACGTTAGAACACCAGCCATTAAAGGGTGGTATTTCAAGGACGGCTCCACGCAGACTGGCGTCCACGCTTCAAAGCCTCCCACCTATCCTACACATCAAGGACCAGTGTTCAGTGTCAAGCTATAGTAAAGGTTCACGGGGTCTTTCCGTCTTGCCGCGGGTACACTGCATCTTCACAGCGAGTTCAATTTCACTGAGTCTCGGGTGGAGACAGCCTGGCCATCATTACGCCATTCGTGCAGGTCGGAACTTACCCGACAAGGAATTTCGCTACCTTAGGACCGTTATAGTTACGGCCGCCGTTTACCGGGGCTTCGATCAAGAGCTTCGCGTTGCCGCTAACCCCATCAATTAACCTTCCGGCACCGGGCAGGCGTCACACCGTATACGTCCACTTTCGTGTTTGCACAGTGCTGTGTTTTTAATAAACAGTTGCAGCCAGCTGGTATCTTCGACTGATTTCAGCTCCACCCGCAGGGGCTTCACCTACATATCAGCGTGCCTTCTCCCGAAGTTACGGCACCATTTTGCCTAGTTCCTTCACCCGAGTTCTCTCAAGCGCCTTGGTATTCTCTACCTGACCACCTGTGTCGGTTTGGGGTACGATTTCGTGTTACCTGATGCTTAGAGGCTTTTCCTGGAAGCAGGGCATTTGTTACTTCAGCACCGTAGTGCCTCGTCATCACACCTCAGCGTTAAAAGGTACCGGATTTACCTGGAACCTCCGCCTACATGCTTAAACCGGGACAACCGTCGCCCGGCTAACATAGCCTTCTCCGTCCCCCCTTCGCAGCAACACCAAGTACAGGAATATTAACCTGTTTCCCATCGACTACGCCTTTCGGCCTCGCCTTAGGGGTCGACTCACCCTGCCCCGATTAACGTTGGACAGGAACCCTTGGTCTTCCGGCGAGCGGGCTTTTCACCCGCTTTATCGTTACTTATGTCAGCATTCGCACTTCTGATACCTCCAGCAACCCTCACAGGCCACCTTCAACGGCTTACAGAACGCTCCCCTACCCAACAACGCATAAGCGTCGCTGCCGCAGCTTCGGTGCATGGTTTAGCCCCGTTACATCTTCCGCGCAGGCCGACTCGACCAGTGAGCTATTACGCTTTCTTTAAATGATGGCTGCTTCTAAGCCAACATCCTGGCTGTCTGTGCCTTCCCACATCGTTTCCCACTTAACCATGACTTTGGGACCTTAGCTGGCGGTCTGGGTTGTTTCCCTCTTCACGACGGACGTTAGCACCCGCCGTGTGTCTCCCGTGATAACATTCTTCGGTATTCGTAGTTTGCATCGGGTTGGTAAGCCGGGATGGCCCCCTAGCCGAAACAGTGCTCTACCCCCGAAGATGAGTTCACGAGGCGCTACCTAAATAGCTTTCGGGGAGAACCAGCTATCTCCCGGTTTGATTGGCCTTTCACCCCCAGCCACAAGTCATCCGCTAATTTTTCAACATTAGTCGGTTCGGTCCTCCAGTTAGTGTTACCCAACCTTCAACCTGCCCATGGCTAGATCACCGGGTTTCGGGTCTATACCCTGCAACTTAACGCCCAGTTAAGACTCGGTTTCCCTTCGGCTCCCCTATACGGTTAACCTTGCTACAGAATATAAGTCGCTGACCCATTATACAAAAGGTACGCAGTCACACCACGAAGGTGCTCCCACTGCTTGTACGTACACGGTTTCAGGTTCTTTTTCACTCCCCTCGCCGGGGTTCTTTTCGCCTTTCCCTCACGGTACTGGTTCACTATCGGTCAGTCAGGAGTATTTAGCCTTGGAGGATGGTCCCCCCATATTCAGACAGGATACCACGTGTCCCGCCCTACTCTTCGAGTTCACAACCTGTGTGCTTTCGTGTACGGGACTGTCACCCTGTACCGTGCGACTTTCCAGACGCTTCCACTAACACACAAGCTGATTCAGACTCTGGGCTGCTCCCCGTTCGCTCGCCGCTACTGGGGGAATCTCGGTTGATTTCTTTTCCTCGGGGTACTTAGATGTTTCAGTTCCCCCGGTTCGCCTCGTTAACCTATGTATTCAGTTAACGATAGTGTGTCGGAACACACTGGGTTTCCCCATTCGGACATCGCCGGGTCAAAGGTTCATATCACCTCGCCGGCGCTTTTCGCAGATTAGCACGTCCTTCATCGCCTCTGACTGCCAGGGCATCCACCGTGTACGCTTAGTCGCTTAACCTCACAACCCGAAGATGTTTCACTTCATGATTGCGAAAATTTGAGAGACTCGAACACACATAAAATGTGTGTCGTTTCAATTTTCAGCTTGATCCAGATTTTTAAAGAGCAAATATCTCAAACAAGACTCGTAAGTCTGTTTTGAGATATGACGGCAGGTGACTTTCACTCACGAACCAGCAAGTGGCGTCCCCTAGGGGATTCGAACCCCTGTTACCGCCGTGAAAGGGCGGTGTCCTGGGCCTCTAGACGAAGGGGACACTGAAGTCTCAATCGCAAGACGCCTTGCTATTTACTTTTCATCAGACAATCTGTGTGAGCACTGCAAAGGCAGGTTCTTTAAGGTAAGGAGGTGATCCAACCGCAGGTTCCCCTACGGTTACCTTGTTACGACTTCACCCCAGTCATGAATCACAAAGTGGTAAGCGCCCTCCCGAAGGTTAAGCTACCTACTTCTTTTGCAACCCACTCCCATGGTGTGACGGGCGGTGTGTACAAGGCCCGGGAACGTATTCACCGTAGCATTCTGATCTACGATTACTAGCGATTCCGACTTCATGGAGTCGAGTTGCAGACTCCAATCCGGACTACGACGCACTTTATGAGGTCCGCTTGCTCTCGCGAGGTCGCTTCTCTTTGTATGCGCCATTGTAGCACGTGTGTAGCCCTACTCGTAAGGGCCATGATGACTTGACGTCATCCCCACCTTCCTCCAGTTTATCACTGGCAGTCTCCTTTGAGTTCCCGGCCTAACCGCTGGCAACAAAGGATAAGGGTTGCGCTCGTTGCGGGACTTAACCCAACATTTCACAACACGAGCTGACGACAGCCATGCAGCACCTGTCTCAGAGTTCCCGAAGGCACCAATCCATCTCTGGAAAGTTCTCTGGATGTCAAGAGTAGGTAAGGTTCTTCGCGTTGCATCGAATTAAACCACATGCTCCACCGCTTGTGCGGGCCCCCGTCAATTCATTTGAGTTTTAACCTTGCGGCCGTACTCCCCAGGCGGTCGACTTAACGCGTTAGCTCCGGAAGCCACGCCTCAAGGGCACAACCTCCAAGTCGACATCGTTTACGGCGTGGACTACCAGGGTATCTAATCCTGTTTGCTCCCCACGCTTTCGCACCTGAGCGTCAGTCTTTGTCCAGGGGGCCGCCTTCGCCACCGGTATTCCTCCAGATCTCTACGCATTTCACCGCTACACCTGGAATTCTACCCCCCTCTACAAGACTCTAGCCTGCCAGTTTCGAATGCAGTTCCCAGGTTGAGCCCGGGGATTTCACATCCGACTTGACAGACCGCCTGCGTGCGCTTTACGCCCAGTAATTCCGATTAACGCTTGCACCCTCCGTATTACCGCGGCTGCTGGCACGGAGTTAGCCGGTGCTTCTTCTGCGGGTAACGTCAATTGCTGAGGTTATTAGCCTCAACACCTTCCTCCCCGCTGAAAGTACTTTACAACCCGAAGGCCTTCTTCATACACGCGGCATGGCTGCATCAGGCTTGCGCCCATTGTGCAATATTCCCCACTGCTGCCTCCCGTAGGAGTCTGGACCGTGTCTCAGTTCCAGTGTGGCTGGTCATCCTCTCAGACCAGCTAGGGATCGTCGCCTAGGTGAGCCGTTACCCCACCTACTAGCTAATCCCATCTGGGCACATCTGATGGCAAGAGGCCCGAAGGTCCCCCTCTTTGGTCTTGCGACGTTATGCGGTATTAGCTACCGTTTCCAGTAGTTATCCCCCTCCATCAGGCAGTTTCCCAGACATTACTCACCCGTCCGCCGCTCGTCACCCGAGGAGCAAGCTCCTCTGTGCTACCGCTCGACTTGCATGTGTTAGGCCTGCCGCCAGCGTTCAATCTGAGCCATGATCAAACTCTTCAATTTAAGTTTGATGCTCGTGAATTAAACTTCGTAATGAATTACGTATGTTCACTCAGAGACTTGGTATTCATTTATTGTCCGAAGACATTAAGAATCCATGTCACTTTGAGTGCCCACACAGATTGTCTGATAAATTGTTAAAGAGCAGTGCAACGCGGCTTTCGCTCACCGTTGCGAGGTGGCGTATATTACGCTTTCCTCTTTCAGAGTCAACCCGTTATTTCAGGATTTTTTCTCTTCAACCGAACCGGCTGTTTGTGAAGTGATTCACATCCGCCGTGTCGATGGAGGCGCATTATAGGGAGTTCTCAGCGGGCCGCAACCGCTAAATGACAGAAAAATGACTGACTGCTGCATTCCACAGCAAAACCTCGCCTTATACCCATTTATGCACAAAGTTATCCACAATCAGGAACGGATCGCAGTGCGATCTCACGAATTGAGCAGGAAGATCAACTATACTAGCGGCAAATATTCTCCTCTGTGCAGGCCCTTCTTCATGACTACACAACGCCTCACCCGTGACTGGCGTCTCCCTACCGCTGGGCTGATGCTGCTGGCAATTCTCTTTGCCGGTTTTACCCTACATGCGCACTGGAACGCTTTTATTCAGTGGTGTCTTGCCACGCAAATTACGCTGCACCGTTATCTGGTGATGTATCTGCTGCAGCTTAATAATCACCAGTACAGCGGCGGACTATGGCTGTTAACGGGCGCTTTCCTTTATGGCGTCCTTCACGCTATCGGACCCGGTCATGGAAAATTCATCGTGACGACCTATCTGACCACCAATAAGGAAAGCGAGCTGGCCGCCCGGGTCGTCCCCTTCCTGGGAAGCCTGATGCAGGGCGTGAGCGCCATTCTATTCGTCTTCATTCTGGCAGTGGGGTTCAACCTCGCCTCAGGCGATATCAGTACCAGCCGCTGGTATGTAGAGAAGATAAGCGCAGTGCTTATCGGCGCCTTCGGCGCATTCGTCATTTATCAGGCGCTGAAGAGCCTGCGCCCGCGCAGGTTGACGATTTCCGCCATTAAGCCGCTACATCATCATGATGAACGCTGTGGATGCGGCCATCATGGCGTGGGAGTAAACCTGACGGAAGGTGACTGGAAGACGCGCCTGGGCGTCATTCTGGCGATTGGCGCACGGCCGTGCAGCGGGGCGATCATGATTCTGATGTTTTCGAATGCGCTGGGGATTGTCACCTGGGGGATGGCCGCGGTCATGACCATGTCTTTGGGCACCGCGCTGTCTATTATGGGGCTTTCGCTGGTGGTACGTTACGCCCGCGAGCGCACGGTGGCATGGTTCGGAGAAAGCGCCTCATTAAGATGGCTCGTGCCGGCAGTCAAACTAGCCGGAGGGATAGTCCTGATCCTGTTCGCAACGGTGCTGTTCCTGACGGTGATCCCCATCAGCGCCAACGGCGACTACATCGCTGCCGGATGCTAATAAAAGAAAACCCGCCATTGGCGGGTTTTCTTTATAACGCGTTTACTCGTTAATGCGTGGATGCTGGTCCACCAGTCGGGAGCGTTTTTTCTGCAGCTCTTCAATCTCTGCGTCGATATCCTCAATCTTCTGCTCTACGTTATCGTAGTGCTCACGCAGGATCTCTTTCGCTTCCTGGATATCCGACGCCGCAGGCGTTGCGCCTTTGAGAGGACGATTCGCCGTCTCCTTCATGGTAATACCGGTAATCAAACCAATCACCGCGATCACCATCAGATAATAAGCCGGCATCATCAGGTTCTGGGTACTCTCTACCAGAGAAGCGGCCAGCGTCGGGGTCAGACCGGCAATCAGCACCGAGATGTTGAAGGCCGCGGCCAGCGCGCTGTAGCGAATGTGGGTCGGGAACATCGCGGGTAACGTTGAGGCCATCACCCCGATAAAGCAGTTAAGGATCACCGCCAGCATCAGCAGACCGGCAAAAATCAGCCCCAGCACGTCGCTGTTAATCAGGATGAAAGCCGGAATTGCCAGGGCAAACAGCGCAACGCTCCCCAGGATAATGAACGGTCGACGGCCAAAGCGGTCGCTCAGCAGGCCCATAATCGGCTGTACAAACAGCATACCGACCATGATGGCGATAATAATCAGCACACCGTGATCTTCCGAGTAGTGCAGGTTATGCGACAGATAGCTCGGCATGTAGGTCAACAGCATGTAGTAGGTCACGTTGGTCGAAATCACCAGACCAATACAGGTCAGCAGGCTGCGCCAGTGCTTAGTGGCAATCTCTTTGAACGAAACCTTCGGACCATCCTGCAGCCCTTCACGGTCACCCTGCTCCAGCTTATCGACGTGCTGCTGGAACGCAGGCGTCTCTTCAAGCGCATGACGCAGGTAGAGACCAATGATCCCCAGCGGCAAGGCCAGGAAGAACGGGATACGCCAGCCCCAGTCGAGGAAGTTCTCTTCGCCCACGACGGTTGAAATCAGCACCACCACACCCGCGCCCAGGACAAACCCGGCAATGGAGCCAAAGTCCAGCCAGCTCCCCATAAAACCGCGCTTACGGTCGGGGGAATACTCGGCAACAAAGATCGAGGCGCCGGTATATTCACCGCCCACGGAGAAGCCCTGCGCCATCTTACAGATCAGCAGCAGAATGGGTGCCCAAATGCCGATGGTGGCATAAGACGGTATAAGACCGATACAGAATGTACTGATCGACATAATGACGATGGTAATAGCCAGAATCTTCTGACGACCATATTTATCGCCAAGCATACCGAAGAACAGACCGCCCAGCGGGCGAATCAGGAAGGGAACGGAGAACGTACCCAGTGCGGCAATCATCTGCAGGCTGGGATCGGCCCCGGGGAAAAATACTTTACCTAACGCATAGGCCACAAAGCCGTAGACACCAAAATCGAACCACTCCATCGCATTACCGAGCGACGCTGCGGTAATGGCTTTACGCAGTTTTGCATCATCAATAATGGTGACGTCGCGAAGCGTGATGGGTTTAACCTTTTTCCTTCTCAGCATAGCTATCCTCGTTGACTCGGCCCTGTCTGTTTCACAGTCCAGCGTGCGTACTGTGAACCATGGCATTCGCTCCATGCGAATCGCCTTATTCAAGCGTAGCAGGTTTACTTACATTGACGATTCCCGTCGATACAACCGAACCTGTTGACGCCTGCCCGGGCAGTTAATGACCTTTTTACCCTACCAGCGTTTATATTTGTGATCAACTTCACACATATTTCGACATCTGGTCAGCACAGTCCATTTTTTGTCAAGAAGCGCAAATAGGCACTTCCTTATCCCACCTAAATAACATCCTCACGTGCGTCATTATTTCTTCCCTAACAAAAAAACAAACCACGTTAATTCACACCAGGTTTACATAAATTTCAATCCACAGAAACCGGCCTCAATGTTTACATTGAATATGTGACAAAGATAACTAAAACAATGTTTTATTTTCATTGAATCAATATTCCAATGATCGCATGATAAATCCGAATACAGCGTTTTATGTGTTTTCGAAAGAGCTTAATCGAAAGCACTCATTTAATTATGCTGCAGGGTTATCAAAAAACACCACAGGCAATAAGAGCAAACAATTGAATTTATTGACTAATTTTTAGCACCTATCACCCATCCTGCGGGATCCGATGTGAGGTTTGTTTATGAAGATTAAAGCGACGATAGAACGCATACCGGGCGGTATGATGCTGGTTCCGCTGGTACTGGGGGCGATCCTGAATACGCTTGCTCCGGAGACCGGAGCTTATTTTGGGGGTTTCACTAAAGGCATGATAACCGGCACGGTTCCCATTCTTGCCGTCTGGTTTTTTTGTATCGGCGCATCCATTAATTTGCGGGCAACGGGTACCGTATTACGAAAATCCGGCACGCTGGTCATAACCAAAATAGCGGTTGCCTGGGTTGTCGCCATGATATGTGCGATGTTCATTCCGGAGAATGGAATTCAGACGGGGTTCTTCGCGGGTTTATCGGTGCTGGCGATTGTCTCGGCGATGGATATGACCAACGGCGGGCTGTACGCCAGCCTGATGAACCAGTACGGAACGAAGGAAGAGTCCGGCGCATTTGTGCTGATGTCTCTGGAATCCGGCCCGCTGATGACGATGCTTATTCTCGGGTCTGCTGGCCTGGCGTCGTTTGAACCCCACCACTTTGTTGGCGCAATCCTGCCCTTCCTGATCGGTTTCGCCCTCGGAAATCTCGATCGCGATCTGCGTGATTTCTTCAGCAAAGCCACGCCGGTGCTCATCCCGTTCTTTGGCTTTGCGCTGGGCAACACCATCAACCTGAACGTGATCCTTGATACGGGCCTGTTGGGTATTGTGCTGGGCGTTGCGGTCATCATCATCACCGGTATCCCGCTGATTATTGCCGACCGCGTGATTGGCGGAGGAAACGGCACGGCGGGCGTCGCCGCCTCTTCAGCCGCAGGTGCTGCCGTCGCAAACCCGGTGATTATTGCTCAGATTAACCCGGCCTTCGAACCGGTAGCCGCTTCTGCAACGGCACTGGTTGCCGCCAGCGTAATTGTCACCGCGATTCTGGTCCCCATCATCACGGCGCTGTATGCGAAACGCTACGGGAATATGCAAGAGACCCTGCCAGAACCGAAACCAATAGAAATGAATCATTAACAAACCGCACCAAACCATCCCCTCTCCCCTCCGGGGAGAGGGTTAGGGTGAGGGGCAAGGGTTCACCCAAAAATCTCTTCCACCATCCCGTCCACCAGCCGTTTTGCCGAGCAGAGCCTCGGCATCCCCAGCGCGACGGTCTGCCAGTTTTGCGTCACTGACCAGCTCAACGGATGTTTGTCCGCCTGACACCAGTCCCCCAGCCAGCCCAGCATGTCTTTATGATCGATTAATCCCGGAGAAGCTGGCGTTGTTAGCCACTGATGATAGAAATGGCGGGTCGTGGGTGACGCATTGATGCCCTGCGCCAGATAGTTAGCCGCCATGCTGCGCAGGTTATCCTTAAGCATTGCGGACACATCTTCATTCGCCAGGCGGCATGCATCACCGAATGCCCCCCAGCGCAGCTCTTCCAGGACGATAAAACAGCGCCCGGCCAGCGACCAGCCATCATAATGCCCCGCCCGCCAGCGGGTAAAAATCTGCTCGCTATGCTCGCCCGCCTGCACCGTCAGCCCGCGCTGGGTCAGCGCCTTTTCTTTCCAGGCAGCGCGCTGGGTAAAATGAGAAGCGAGTTCAGCGTACTGCTGCATCAGCCCGGGGGACTGCTGGGCGCGAGGATGCGTTTGCTGGCGCAAAGCAATCAGTTTCTCTGCCATCAGCCTCAGCGCGAGATGCCCCGGGTCAAGCATGCCGGCCAATTTTTCCGCCAGCCCCAGGCGCAGCGCTGCATTCTCGTTGAGCATACCCGCCATCGCCCAGGGGCGTAACCGGGTATGCGTCATGATTTCCTGCGTCAGGCGTTCACGAAACTGAAGCTGCTGTGGTCCCATATGAGGTTGACGCGACGCGTCTACCCCCTGCACCAGATCGACCATAAATTTTGGATTAATACATTCGAGCGTTCGCCCGGGGCCGTCCAGTAGTGGTGTTGTCATGGTTGCTCTGCCGCGAATAGAGTTTGAATATCATCGCGTAACAGTCGGGTATCTTCCTGTATCCACGTCGCAGTAGTAATGCTTTGCTTCAACAGCTGACAGAGCGCTCGGGTTGAATGCTCATTCTGTTGACGCACTGCGAGGCTATCACGCAAGCTTTCCTGTAACCCGGTCAGGCACAACGAAAATTCTGCAAAGAACGTTGCCATTCCTGCCGTAACAGAGACATCGACCTGCGCGGACAAAGCTTTACCTATTTGTTCACAAAACTGCTCAATATGTTGCTTAAATTTGTCATGCAACTGCGCAATGTCGATAACATAGCGCGTGCGCGTTTCCACATACTCATCCCAGCCCCAGCCCGGATTATTGAGCCAGCGAGAGACCGTTTCTCGCATACTGCTCCCGCCTGATGGCCGAACGGCCTGACTGTCATCCTGCGCTATCGCATCGTTAAACAGCGCCCGCGTATTGAAGTTAAGCTGGCTCGCCTGAAACGCCGGGAAACTGATCCGCGCCCGAAAACCCGCGTGGCTCAGATGCGCTTTAATACGCGTTTCGATGGGGCGCATGGCTTCGTTCAGGGAGCGCGCCAGCGTAGACTCCAGCTGATCGAAGCGTAACGCCAGCTCCCGGCAGATCTTCGTCTGTGCCTCCAGCATCACGCGCTCGCAGGAGGAGCGGATTTTATTCAGCGCGATCTGCGCCTGCCCTTCATCGTCCAGAACCAGCTGCTTCAGCTCGTGCGGCCCATCATCGTGAGGGGTTTGCCGATCGATACCTGCCACATCAAGAAGGTGCTGAGCGCTGAACACCTGGTCAATGGCCTGATTAAGCGCGGCTTTCTGGGCCCCCATAAAGTCCGCGGTGGCGTTCAGCGCCTCCTCAACTTCATGTTTCACCTCATCGCTCACCGCGGTCTGACGCGTCTGCAGAAGCGCCATGTCCTCTTCCAGACGTGCGATATTCATTTCCAGCGCCTCAAAGGCCACCGTCAGCCCCTGATAGCGGAAGTCGAGGTACTCCCGCGCATTTTGTGCGTAGTTAAGTAGCTTGTGCGAGGCCGAACGTAGCGCGTAGAGCGAGGCATTGGCATAGGCGGCGTGGATCAATTTGCGTATGGGCTGTTCGAATAGCGAATCTTCCCAGAGCAAATCGGCGGAGTGACGAAGATGGTCGATATCCTCCAGGTCCGCCGTACGCCAGCGACGCCCAAGGGCAGCTTCGGCAAAATCCTGCACCCAGGGCTGCTCCTGATGATCCGGCAGTCGTCCGCGGGCATTCATCTCGTAGCGAGCACGGTTCGCCAGATACGCCCACATGGACGACACGGGGTAGATCTGGCCTGGCGAAATATTGCCTTTCATTAACGTGCCGGAGATCATCGCCCGGACCTGCTCTTCATCGTCGCTATTGCGATCTTTCTGATCGAATTTGTTGACCAGCGCATACAGCGGCACTGATTTTCCCGCCGCGGAAATGGCCTGGCGAACTTCTTCATCGGAGATGGATTTAAGCTGGGTATAATCCATCACGGCCAGCACCGCCGACGCGCGGGACAGCTGCTCGCTGAGCATTTTTTGCAGATGCGGCTGTCCGGCCTCATTCGGCCCGGGCGTATCGAGCAGCGTCAGCTGACCGAGATGCGCATCCAGCCCCGCGAGATGCACAAACTCCACTTCAATCACCGGGATATGCTCGATAGCCGCATATTCAGAGAACGGAAACGCCACGCCTAACGCCTGGGATAGCCTCACCAGATCGTTGAGGCTTTTCAGACAATGAAATATCGGCTGCGCGCCCAGGTGATGTTTCTCAAACGCTTCGCCTTTTTCAATGCGCTCCAGCAGCGTATTCATGTCTTTATCAATTTCCAGACGATGGGCCAGCTTCCCGCGATCGTAATCGCACAGCTTTTTCTGCAGAAGTTGAATCAATTCATCAATGGGCGAAGCATGGGAGAAATGCAGCACCGGATCCTTCTGTCCCGGCGTATGGCGAATCAGGGTAGGCAGCGCCGTCATCGGACGATTGCGGTTCGGCAGCACTTCGGTACCCACAATTGCATTAATGGTGGTCGATTTCCCCGCTTTCATGGTACCCACAATCGCCAGAACCATTTCCAGCCGGGTTATTTTGCGTAATTCATTATTCAGCATCGCCTGCTGCGCTTCGACACCGCGCGCGCTAAAATGCAAAGGTAAAACGTTGCTCTTTTCACCCGTAATGGCAGCCGCTGTGCTCTCCAGCATTGCAGTCGGCATTGATTTCAACGTATCAAGATTTTGCAGGGCGAGCTGTAACAAACGCTCAGCTTCCTGGCTTAATTCAAAAATGGTCTGTGTGTGCATGATAAAAGCCTTTCCTTAACGCAAATTTATTACTTTTATTAAGCCACTGGTTTTAATTATGTTGTTCAGGCTTATATGATCACGTGTGGAAAACATGTTCGCCGAAATATAACTGATTGAAGATAATCAGAAATAATTCACTATCCTTGCATGGCGTGTATAGCTCCCCTCCAGGCCTGACAGCCAAAGGAAAAAAGCGTAGCCCATTTTTAAGAAACTTCAGGATATATCATCATTATTTACCCCACCTAAAAAGAGAGGTAATACGCCGCTGCCATAAGATATGTCTGACAGCAAAGTCAGGAGATAAATAACAATGTGTCGCTTCACCTTATCCGAAATGGAGGAGCGTAGCAATTTGCCGCAATAAAATATTCGATATATTTAGCATCCATTCTTTCCACCGTGTTAATGACGTAAGCATGGCTTAACTGACTGACAGGAAGTGTCACTGTCGATACGCTTATCGCCTTTTTTTTAATTCACAATGTCACCGACAAACGTGTGGATTTACGCTATACTTGCCGCCTTTTTCGGCACGCTGCCGTCATTTAGCTGGCACTTTCCAGCGCGTTAACACTTTTGAGGATACCGATATGTCACTCCCACACTGCCCAAAATGCAATTCTGAATACACCTATGAAGATAACGGCATGTTCATCTGCCCGGAATGCGCTCACGAATGGAATGATGCCGAACCATCACACGACGCTGATACTCTTGTCGTCAAAGATGCCAACGGCAATCTGCTGGCGGACGGCGACAGCGTTACCGTGATTAAAGATCTGAAAGTGAAAGGCAGTTCTTCCATGCTGAAGATTGGCACCAAAGTGAAGAATATCCGTCTGGTTGAAGGCGATCATAATATCGACTGCAAAATTGACGGCTTCGGTCCGATGAAGCTGAAATCTGAGTTCGTGAAAAAGAACTGATTTCTCTTTTTTGTAGGCCGGATAAGCGCAGCGCATCCGGCAAAAGCGCCCGGTGGCGCTTCGCTTACCGGGCCTACAACAGCTAAACTTAACGGGCATTTCTTACGTGAGGTAAAGATTATGCCGTTAAGTCCCTACATCTCGTTTGCCGGCAACTGCGCAGAGGCCACCGCCTTCTACCAGCAGGCCGTCGGCGCAGAGCTTCTCTATAAAATCACATTCGGCGAAATGCCAAAAAGCGAAAACAGCGAAGAAGGCTGTCCGTCCGGTATGCAATTTCCGGATTCGGCTATCGCTCACTCCAACGTCCGCATTGCGGGCAGCGATATCATGATGAGCGACGGGATGCCGCCCGGCAGCCACGCGCAGTACGCGGGTTTCACGCTGGTTCTCGACACCCAGGATGTGTCCGAAGGCAAGCGCTGGTTTGAGAGCCTTGCCGCGGGCGGGAATATCGAAATGGCCTGGCAGGAAACCTTCTGGGCGCACGGTTTCGGCAAAGTCACCGATAAATACGGCGTGCCGTGGATGATTAACGTCGTTAAGCAACACCAAACGTCGTAGGCCGGATAAGCGCAGCGCAGCCGGCAACAGCGCCCGGTGGCGCTGCGCTGACCGGGCCTACGGTGATTGTCATCAAACTCCCCTCAACTCTTCAAACTCCCGCAACCCAGACTTAACCCAAATGTCATATTGATGCGCCAGCATGAGGCCACATTTATCGTGAGGCCCAGCACATGCAAACCGTCATCCGCGTCGAGAAACTGAGCAAGACCTTCCATCACAACAAGGCTCTGCATGCCGTTGATCTGACCGTCCAGCAGGGCGAAATGGTGGCGCTGCTGGGGCCATCCGGTTCGGGTAAATCCACCCTCCTGCGCCATTTGAGCGGTCTAATCACCTGCGATAAAACGCCGGAAAGCCACGTCGAGCTGCTGGGCAATACCGTGCAGCGCGCGGGGCGTCTCACCAGCGACATCCGCAAGAGCCGCGCCCAGACGGGCTACATCTTCCAGCAGTTCAACCTGGTGAACCGCCTCACGGTGCTGGATAACGTGCTGATTGGCGCGCTGGGCAGCACCCCGTTCTGGCGCACCTGTCTGCGCTGGTTCTCCCCCTCCCAGAAGCAGGAAGCCTTACGGGCGCTGACCCGCGTCGGCATGGCGCATTTCGCCCACCAGCGCGTGTCCACCCTGTCCGGCGGACAACAGCAGCGCGTGGCGATTGCGCGCGCGCTGATGCAGAAAGCGAAAATCATTCTCGCTGATGAACCCATTGCCTCGCTCGACCCGGAATCCGCCCGCATCGTGATGGAAACCCTGCGCGACATAAACCAGAACGACGGCATCACCGTGGTGGTTACGCTGCATCAGGTGGATTACGCCCTGCGCTACTGCGAACGCATTGTCGCCCTGCGTCAGGGGCACGTGTTCTTTGATGGCGCAAGCCATCAGTTTGATAACGAAAGGTTTGACCATCTCTACCGCAGCATTAACCGCGTCGAAGAGAACGCGCAGGCTGCTTAATTAACCCCGATCCGAGGAAAGTACATGAGCTACAAAGCCGTTGCCGCGCTGGCCTTTACCAGCATGTTCAGCATCAGCACCCTGTTAAGCCCAGCGTATGCGGAAGAGCAGGAAAAAGCGCTGAACTTCGGCATTATTTCGACGGAATCACAGCAGAACCTGAAGCCTCAGTGGGAACCGTTCCTGAAAGATATGGAAACCAAGCTGGGGATCAAAGTGAACGCCTTCTTCGCCCCGGACTACGCAGGCATCATCCAGGGGATGCGCTTCAATAAAGTGGACATCGCCTGGTACGGCAACCTCTCGGCCATGGAAGCGGTGGACCGCGCCAACGGCCAGGTCTTTGCCCAGACCGTCGCGGCAGATGGCTCCCCGGGCTACTGGAGCGTGCTGATCGTCAACAAAGACAGCCCGATCAACAACCTCAGCGACATGCTCGCCAAACGCAAAGAGCTGACCTTCGGCAACGGCGATCCGAACTCCACCTCCGGCTACCTTGTCCCTGGCTACTACGTCTTCGCGAAAAATAACGCCTCCGCCAGCGACTTCAAGCGCACCGTAAACGCCAGCCACGAAACCAACGCCCTGGCCGTGGCCAACAAGCAGGTGGACGTTGCCACTAACAATACCGAGAACCTCGACAAGCTGAAAACCTCAGCGCCGGACAAGCTGAAGGAGATCAAGGTTATCTGGAAGTCTCCGCTGATCCCCGGCGACCCGATCGTCTGGCGTAAAAACCTCTCCGAAAGCACCAAGGACAAGGTGTACGACTTCTTTATGACCTACGGCAAAACGCCGGAAGAGAAAGCGGTTCTGGAACGCCTGGGCTGGGCGCCGTTCCGCCCGTCAAGCGACCTGCAGCTGGTCCCGATTCGCCAGCTGGCGCTGTTTAAAGAGATGCAGGGCGTGAAGGACAACAAAGGGCTGAAGGACGAGGAGAAGACCAGCAAAGTGGCCGCCATTCAGGCCCAGCTGGAAGACCTCGACCGCCTGACCGCCGCGCTGGGTGCCATGACCAGCGTGAATAAAGCGGTGCAGTAGTTCTTTCCTCCCTCTCCCTGTGGGAGAGGGCCGGGGTGAGGGCATCAGCGCGCACGTTTCCCCTCACCCTAACCCTCTCCCTCAAGGGAGAGGGGACTAAACCCAAAGGAGTTATCATGCAAACCATCACCCTCCCGCCGCCGAAGCGCAGCTGGTTCTCGCTCATCAGCTGGGCCATCCTGCTGGCGGTGCTGGTTATCTCCTGGAAGGGCGCGGAAATGGATCCGCTGCTGCTCTTCAAAGATTCCGGCAACATGGCGACCTTCGCCGCCGACTTCTTCCCGCCGGACTTCAGCCAGTGGCAGGACTACCTCAGCGAAATGGCGGTCACCCTGCAAATTGCCGTCTGGGGCACCGCCCTTGCCGTCACTCTCTCCATTCCCTTTGGCCTGATGAGCGCGGAAAACATCGTGCCGTGGTGGATATATCAGCCGATGCGCCGCCTGATGGACGCCTGCCGCGCCATCAACGAAATGGTCTTTGCGATGCTGTTCGTGGTCGCCGTGGGTCTGGGTCCGTTCGCGGGCGTGATGGCGCTGTTCATCCACACCACCGGCGTGCTCTCCAAGCTGCTCTCCGAAGCGGTCGAAGCCATCGAGCCCGGCCCGGTTGAGGGAATTCGCGCAACGGGCGCCAACAAAATCGAAGAGATCCTCTACGGCGTCCTGCCGCAGGTGATGCCGCTGCTGATCTCCTACTCCCTGTACCGCTTTGAGTCCAACGTTCGCTCCGCCACGGTGGTCGGCATGGTGGGCGCAGGCGGAATCGGCGTCACCCTGTGGGAAGCGATTCGCGGTTTCCAGTTCCAGCAAACCTGCGCCCTGATGGTGCTCATCATCGTCACCGTCAGCCTGCTGGATTTCCTCTCTCAACGTTTGCGTAAGCACTTCATCTGAGAAGCGAGGCTTTGTTTTCTATGCACTTATCCAGACATCCGACCAGTTATCCCACCCGCTGGCAAGAAATTGCCGCCAGGCTCGAAGTGGAGCTGCGCACCCACTACCGCTGCGGGGACTATCTGCCCGCCGAGCAGCAGCTAGCGGATCGCTATGAAGTGAATCGCCACACCCTGCGCCGGGCCATTGACCAGCTGGTCGAGCGCGGCTGGGTCCAGCGTCGTCAGGGCGTGGGCGTGCTGGTGCTGATGCGCCCGTTCGACTATCCGCTCAACGCCCAGGCGCGCTTTAGCCAAAACCTGCTGGATCAGGGCAGCCACCCGACCAGCGAAAAGCTGCTGTCGGTGCTGCGCCCGGCCTCCAGCCACGTGGCGGACGCGCTGGGCATTCAGGAGGGCGACAACGTCGTCCACCTGCGCACCCTGCGTCGCGTTAACGGCGTGGCGGTGTGCCAGATCGACCACTACTTCGCGGACCTCGCCCTCTGGCCAGTGCTGCAAAACTTTTCCAGCGGTTCCCTGCACGACTTTCTGCAGGATGCCACGGGCATTGCGCTCAAGCGCACCCAGACGCGCATCAGCGCCCGTCGCGCGCAGGCGAAAGAGAGCAAGGTGCTCGAAATTCCCAACATGGCCCCGCTGCTCTGCGTGCGCACCCTCAACCACTGTGACGGTGAAGTCAACGCGACGGAATACTCCGTCAGCCTGACCCGCGCCGACATGATCGAATTCACCATGGAGCACTGAATGCATTTCGACACCGCCACCCGACAGCGCTGGATGCGCGTGCTGGCCCACAGCCAGCCTGCCGCGCTCACAGCCCGCATGAACGCGCTCAGCCTGTCGCCAGACTACGACACCCTCCGCGCCCCGGAGATCGGCCTCGTTCAAATCCAGGCGCGCATGGGCGGCACCGGCGAGCGCTTTTTCGCCGGAGACGCCACCCTCACCCGCGCGGCGATCCGCCTGAACAGCGGCACGCTGGGCTACGGCTACGTGCTGGGGCGCGATAAAGCGCACGCCGAGCGCTGCGCGGTGATCGACGCGCTTTTACAGGAACCACCCTATTTCCAGACGTTAATGGAAACCCTTATTGCCCCGCTGGAAGCCGACCGCGCCGCGCGCCTTGCCGCACGTCAGGCCGAAGTGAATACCAGTCGGGTCGACTTCTTTACGCTCGTTCGCGGAGACAACGCATGACGCTTCAACCTGCTTTTACCCTGGCCGTCCAGGATGCCCAACACAGTTTTCGTCGCCTGCTGAAGGCCATGAGCGAGCCGGGCGTGATCGTCTCGCTGCACCAGCTCTCCCAGGGCTGGCTGCCGCTGAACCTGGCGACCACCAGCGTGCTGCTGACGCTTGCCGACAACGACACCCCGGTGTGGCTTTCGGGCGCGCTTTCGAACGATATCGCCAGCCAGAACCTGCGTTTTCACACCGGCGCCCCGCTGGTTGAGCAGCCCCGGCAGGCAATCTTTGCCGTAGCCGACGAGCAAATCAGTCATGAACAGCTTAACGCCCTGAGCGAAGGCAGCGCCGTCGCCCCGGAGACCAGCGCCACGCTGATTTTGCAGGTCTCCAGCCTGAGCGGCGGCCGCATGCTGCGCCTGACGGGCGCAGGCATCGCCGACGAGCGCATGGTCGCGCCGCAGCTGCCGGAGTGCATCATTCACGAGCTGACCGAGCGCCCGCACCCATTCCCGCTGGGCATTGACCTGCTCCTCACCTGCGGCGAGCGCCTGCTGGCCATCCCGAGGACTACCCACGTGGAGGTGTGCTGATGTACGTTGCCGTCAAAGGGGGCGAGAAGGCCATCGCCGCCGCCCATGCGCTGCAGGCGCACAGACGACGGGGCGATGAGCAGCTTCCCGAGCTGAGCGTTGCCCAGATTGAACAGCAGCTCAACCTCGCCGTCGACCGGGTGATGACCGAGGGCGGCATCGCCGACCGCGAGCTGGCGGCGCTGGCGCTCAAGCAGGCCAGCGGCGATAACGTCGAAGCGATCTTCCTGCTGCGCGCCTACCGCACCACGCTTGCCAAACTGGCGGTGAGCGAGCCGGTAAACACCGCCGACATGCGCCTGGAGCGCCGTATCTCCGCCGTTTACAAAGACGTTCCCGGCGGCCAGCTGCTCGGCCCCACCTACGACTACACCCACCGCCTGCTGGATTTCACCCTGCTGGCGAACGGCGAAGCGCCGCAGCTCAGCACTTCCGACGCTGAACAGGAACCGTCTCCGCACGTCTTCAGCCTGCTGGCAAAACAGGGTCTGGCGAAGGCGGAAGAGGACGCCGGCGCGCAGCCGGACGACATCACCCGCACGCCGCCGGTTTACCCGTGCTCGCGCTCCTCCCGCCTGCAGCAGCTGATGCGCGGCGACGAAGGCTATCTGCTGGCGCTGGCCTACTCCACCCAGCGCGGCTACGGGCGCAACCATCCGTTTGCCGCCGAAATTCGCAGCGGCTATATCGACGTGGAAATCGTGCCGGAAGAGCTGGGTTTTGCGGTGAACGTCGGCGAACTGCTGATGACCGAGTGTGAAATGGTCAACGGTTTTGTCGCCCCCGAAAATGAAGATCCGCACTTTACCCGCGGCTACGGGCTGGTGTTCGGCCTCGGCGAGCGCAAGGCGATGGCCATGGCGCTGGTCGACCGCGCGCTGCAGGCGCCGGACTACGGCGAACACGTTGCGGGCCCGGCGCAGGACGAAGAGTTCGTGCTGGCCCACGCGGACAACGTTGAGGCCGCGGGCTTTGTCTCGCACCTCAAGCTGCCGCACTACGTCGATTTCCAGGCCGAACTGGAACTGCTGAAACGCCTGCAACGGGAGCGCACCAATGGCTAACTTAAGCGGCTACAACTTTGCCTATCTGGATGAGCAAACCAAACGCATGATCCGCCGCGCCATCCTTAAAGCGGTGGCCATTCCGGGCTATCAGGTGCCGTTCGGCGGCCGGGAAATGCCGATGCCCTACGGCTGGGGCACCGGCGGTATTCAGATTACCGCCAGCGTGATCGGCGAAGCGGACGTGCTGAAGGTCATCGACCAGGGCGCAGACGACACCACCAACGCCGTGTCGATCCGCAGCTTCTTCCAGCGGGTAACGGGCGTTGCGACCACCGAAAAAACCGAAGACGCGACGCTGATCCAGACCCGTCACCGCATCCCCGAAACGCCGCTGACGGAAGATCAGATTTTGATTTTTCAGGTGCCGATCCCGGAGCCGCTGCGCTTTATCGAGCCGCGCGAAACCGAAACCCGCACCATGCACGCCCTGGAAGAGTACGGCGTCATGCAGGTGAAGCTGTACGAGGACATCGCCCGCTTCGGCCATATCGCCACCACCTACGCCTACCCGGTGAAGGTCAACGGGCGCTACGTGATGGACCCGTCGCCGATCCCGAAATTCGATAACCCGAAAATGGACATGATGCCCGCCCTGCAGCTGTTCGGTGCCGGGCGCGAAAAGCGCATCTACGCCGTACCGCCTTACACCCGCGTGGAGAGTCTCGACTTCGACGACCACCCGTTCACGGTGCAGGAGTGGGACGAGCCGTGCGCCATCTGCGGTTCAAAACACAGCTATCTGGACGAAGTGGTGCTGGACGACACGGGCAAACGGATGTTTGTCTGCTCCGACACCGATTACTGCCGCCAACAGAGCGAGGCGAACGGCCAATGAAACCGCTGCTTTCGGTTAACAACCTGACCCACCTTTACGCGCCGGGCAAAGGCTTCAGCGACGTGTCGTTCGAGCTGTGGCCGGGCGAAGTGCTGGGGATCGTCGGCGAGTCCGGCTCCGGCAAAACCACCCTGCTGAAGTCCATCTCCGCGCGCCTCGCGCCGCAGCACGGTGAGATCCTGTATCAGGGACGCTCCCTCTACGGCATAAGCGAGGCCGAGCGCCGCCGCCTGCTGCGCACAGAGTGGGGCGTGGTGCATCAGCAACCGATGGACGGCCTGCGCCGTCAGGTCTCTGCCGGGGGCAACATCGGCGAACGGCTGATGGCCACCGGCGCGCGCCACTACGGCAACATCCGCGCCACCGCGCAGCACTGGCTGGAGGAAGTTGAAATCCCCGCCTCGCGCATTGACGACCTGCCGACAACCTTCTCCGGCGGGATGCAGCAGCGTCTGCAGATTGCGCGCAATCTGGTGACGCATCCGAAGCTGGTGTTTATGGATGAACCCACCGGCGGGCTGGACGTGTCCGTGCAGGCGCGCCTGCTCGACCTGCTGCGCGGCCTGGTGGTGGAGCTGAACCTGGCGGTAGTGATTGTCACCCACGATCTGGGCGTTGCGCGCCTGCTGGCGGACCGTCTGCTGGTGATGAAGCAGGGCCAGGTGGTGGAAAGTGGGTTAACCGATCGGGTGCTCGACGATCCCCACCATCCGTACACCCAGCTGCTGGTGTCGTCAGTTTTACAGAATTGATGGCGCAGCCAACGAACACCGTACCCTGTAGGCCGGGTAAGGCGAAGCCGCCACCCGGCAAGAAAACGCCACGAGGCCAACATGATCCACGTACAAAACGTCAGTAAAACCTTCGTGCTCCACCAGCAAAACGGCGTGCGCCTGCCGGTCCTGCAAAACGCCTCGCTGGAGGTCGGCAAGGGCGAATGCGTCGTGCTGCACGGCCATTCCGGCAGCGGAAAATCGACCCTGCTGCGCTCCCTGTACGCCAACTATCTGCCGGACGAAGGCCATATTCATATTCGCCACAATGACGAGTGGGTCGATCTGGTGCAGGCTCCCGCCCGTAAGGTGCTCGAGGTGCGCCGCTCGACGATCGGCTGGGTGAGCCAGTTTCTGCGGGTGATCCCGCGGATCTCCGCCCTGGACGTGGTGATGCAGCCCCTGTTCGATCTTGGCGTCCCGCGCGAAGCCTGCGCCGCCAAAGCCGCCAGCCTGCTGACGCGCCTCAACGTGCCCGAGCGCCTGTGGCACCTTGCCCCGTCGACCTTTTCCGGCGGCGAGCAGCAGCGCGTCAACATCGCCCGCGGGTTTATCGTTGACTACCCGATTCTGCTGCTGGATGAACCCACCGCCTCGCTCGACGGTAAAAACAGCGCGGCCGTGGTGGAGCTGATCGAGCAGGCCAAAGCGCGCGGTGCGGCGATCGTCGGGATCTTCCACGACGATGCCGTTCGCACCCGCATAGCGGACAGGCTGCACCCAATGGGGACAAACGTATGATTATCAATAACGTCAGGCTGGTGCTGGAAAACGAGGTCGTGGGCGGGTCGATTGAGATCCAGGACGGCGTCATCCGCGCGTTTGCCGAAACCCAAAGCCGCGCGCCCGGGGCGATGGACGGTGAAGGCGGCTGGCTGCTGCCGGGGCTGATCGAGCTGCATACCGATAACCTGGACAAGTTCTTCACCCCGCGCCCGAAGGTGGACTGGCCCGCCCATTCGGCGATGAGCAGCCACGACGCGCTGATGGTCGCCAGCGGCATTACCACCGTGCTGGACGCGGTAGCCATTGGCGACGTGCGCGACGGCGGCGATCGCCTGGAGAATCTGGAAAAAATGATCAACGCCGTGGAGGAGACGCAGAAACGCGGCCTCAACCGCGCCGAGCACCGTCTTCACCTGCGCTGCGAGCTGCCGCACCACACCACCCTGCCGCTGTTTGAAAAGCTGGTCGGGCGCGAGCCGGTCTCGCTGGTCTCCCTGATGGACCACTCGCCGGGGCAGCGCCAGTTCGCCAATATTGAAAAGTACCGCGAATACTATCAGGGCAAATATTCCCTCAGCGATGCGGAGATGGCGCGCTACGAGGAAGAGCAGCTGGCGCTGGCAGCCCGGTGGTCGCAGCCCAATCGTCTTAAGATTGCCGCGATGTGCCGGGACCGCAATATCGCGCTGGCCAGCCATGACGACGCCACGCACGATCACGTGCGTGAATCCCACCAGCTCGGCATCGCGATCGCCGAATTTCCCACCACGTTCGAAGCGGCCGAGGCCTCCCGCAAACACGGCATGAGCGTGCTGATGGGCGCGCCGAACATCGTGCGCGGCGGATCGCACTCCGGCAACGTCGCGGCAAGCAGGCTTGCTTCCCTCGGCCTGCTGGATATCCTCTCGTCCGACTACTACCCCGCCAGCCTGCTGGATGCGGCGTTCCGGGTGGCCGACAACGAGGACAACAGCTTTACGCTGCCGCAGGCGATTCGCCTGGTGACGAAAAACCCGGCCTCGGCGCTTAATCTTCACGATCGCGGGGAAATCGCCGAGGGGAAACGCGCGGATCTGGTGCTGGCCCACCGCAAGGGCGAGCACATCCATATCGACCACGTCTGGCGTCAGGGAAAAAGGGTGTTCTGATGGGAAGACTCGTCTGGTTAATGGGCCCCTCCGGCTCCGGTAAGGACAGCCTGCTGTCCGCCTTACGGCAGCGGGAACACCCCCAGCTGCTGGTGGCGCACCGCTATATTACCCGCGCGGCCAATGCAGGGAGTGAGAATCATATCGCCCTGAGCGAGCAGGAGTTTTTCATCCGCGCCGGGCAAAACCTGCTGGCGCTGAGCTGGCACGCCAACGGCTACTACTACGGGATTGGCATTGAGACCGACCTGTGGCTGCATGCGGGGTTCGACGTGCTGGTCAACGGCTCGCGGGCGCATCTTCCGCAGGCGCGCGCCCGCTACGGGGCGGCCCTGCTGCCCGTCTGCCTGCAGGTTTCGCCGGACGTTCTGCGCAGCCGGTTGCAGAGCCGGGGGCGTGAATCCGCCCGCGAGATCGACCAGCGGCTTGCGCGCGCCGCCCGCTATGCTCCGTCCGACTGTCACATCCTTAATAACGACGGAAGTTTGCTACAGTCAGTCGAGACATTTTTATCGCTTATCCGTCAGAAGGAGAACCAGCATGCCTGACTGTACGCTTCGCCCCGCCACCGCGGACGATGCGCAAATCGTTTACGCGTTAATCTGCGAATTAAAGCAGGCCGAGTTCGATCGCCAGGCGTTTCACGCGGGCTATCTTGCCAATTTGCAGGATCGCAACATGCGCTACCAGCTTGCCGAGCTGGACGGGGAAGTCATCGGCACGATCGGCCTGCACTTGCAGTTTCACCTCCATCACGCGCGCTGGATCGGCGAGATCCAGGAGCTGGTGGTGATGCCGCAGGCGCGCGGGTTAAAGGTGGGGAGCCAGCTGCTGGCCTGGGCAGAGGACGTCGCGCGACAGGCCGGTGCGGAGCTGACCGAACTGTCCACCAGCGTGAAGCGCGTGGATGCGCACCGCTTTTACGTTCGCGAAGGCTATACGCAGAGCCATTTTCGATTCACCAAGCCGCTGTAGAGGTGCGTTATGAGTCTGACAATCACGTTGACGGGAACGGGTGGCGCCCAGCTGGTGCCGGTCTTTGGCTGCGACTGCGCGGCGTGCCGCCGGGCGCGCCTGCAGGACAGCTATCGCCGTCGCCCCTGTAGCGCGGTGGTCAAATTCAACAATGCGGTGACGCTGCTGGACGCGGGCATTCCGCACCTGATGGACGACTGGCCCGCAGGCAGCTTCCAGCAGTTTTTGCTCACCCATTACCATATGGATCACGTCCAGGGGCTGTTCCCCCTGCGCTGGGGCGTTGGCGCGACGATCCCGGTTTACGGCCCGCCGGACGAAGCAGGCTGCGACGACCTGTTTAAACATCCGGGAATTCTGGATTTCAGCCACACCGTCGAGCCGTTCGTGATGTTTGAGCTACAGGGACTGCGGGTGACGCCGCTGCCCCTCAACCATTCGAAACTGACGTTTGGGTATCTGCTGGAATCCGCCCACAGCCGCGTGGCGTGGCTTTCCGACACGGCGGGATTACCGGAAAAAACGGTGAAGTTTCTGCTCAACAATCAGCCGCAGGCGATAATCATCGACTGCAGCCATGAACCGCGTGACGAACCGCCGCGCAACCACTGTGATCTGAACACCGTGGTTGCGCTGAACGAGGTGATTGGCTGCCCGCAGGTGATCCTGACGCACATCAGCCATCAGTTTGACGTGTGGATGATGAACAACCCGCTGCCGGACGGCATTGAAGCGGGATATGACGGGATGGTGTTGGTGTTCGACTAGGTTTTCTCCCTCTCCCCGTGGGAGAGGGCTGGGGTGAGGGCAACAGGCCGCACTTATCCGCGATCGTAATCGTCTTCTAACCGACGCTCATCTTCTTCTAACCGACGCCTGTCGTCGTCCAGCTGACGCTGGCGCTCGTCTAAGCGGCGGCGTCTGTCTTCAAGCTGCCGGCGGCGATCGTCGTACTGGCGACTGTCGATCTGACGGCTGCGGTCGTAACGATCGTCGTCATCGTCATTGCTGCGGCTGCTGCTGGGGTTGTAGGCATCGTTGATCGCCTGCTGAATGTTGCCAATAGCATCATCAATCACGTCGGCGTGGGCCAGCTGGCTGGTGAGCGACAGCAGACCGAATAACAGAGCAGTTGAGTAACATTTCATAAGGCCAGACTCACAGGTGGACTGGCGTTAAGGTAATCAACGGCACTGTGCCGGAGTAGCGGAGGAATCTCAAATTCAGTTATCAGCAGCGCCCATCACGCTTCAGGCATTTCCATTGAGCGGATTACAAAAAAGTCCTGCGAAATGCCCGTTCCTTTCTCAACCGTTTGTAGGTCATGAACGAACCACGCGTACATTTCTGGCGGCGCGGCGTCGATGGGAAACGGCTGTGGTTTACCCTGGTATGCCGCGCTAGCGTAGTTCAGGAACCGCTTCGCACGCCACAGCGCGTGGTCATAGACATGCGGTGCGATTTCCCTGCGCCTGTCAGCGGGGTCGTGCTCCATGCTGTTTCGCAGCTTGATGGCGGCATCCTTCACGTCGTCAAGCCATCCCCAATGCTGTCGCAGCACGCTGAGCTCACTGGCGTACTGTCCGGCGACGTTTTTCGCCTCTTGGGTAGTGCCCGCAAAACCCGCCGATGCGCCCGCAGAGGCCAGAACGTCGCCGCGCAGCTTTTCGTACCTCATGCACTCTGTGCTGTACTGGTAGTACTGACGTCCCAGCCAGTCGATGTAGCTGTCGAGGTGGCGGTTTTGATTCGAGGTGCTCAGAGAGGAAAGGGGCAGTGCGCTCTGGTATGCCTTTGCCCACTGAAGAACGGACTGATTTTTGACGTTGTCCTGGACGATGAAATACGCCGCAACCACGGGGTTACTTTCATTCAATGTCTGAAAATCAGGGAAAGGCACGCCCGCCATGGTCCCTTCGCGGTACATTCTGTGCAGCGCAACGCGGCTGAGTTCCGCACTCGGTTTCTGTTCGTCCGGTTTCAGACCCCCGCCGATATCCTCTGCGCACCCAGGATAGAGTTCTTCCTTATGCGCTGGATTACTGCCGGTGCGGTACAAGCAGCGCCAGACGCGGGTTTCATGGGCGGCAACCAGATGCAGGCTTTTCTTTACCGCTTCTGGCAGTGAGGTATCCTGGTCGATAGATTTATCCCCCAATAACACGCCGATCCCTTTTACCGGACCGCCGAACGCAGAGATAAAGTAATCCACGCCGTTGTTGTTGCTGGCAGATGTACGCCGCGAGCAGTCAAACAGCCCGGTAAAGACAATATCGACGGGTATGCTCTGGTAAGTATATTTATCGCCCTCTTTCTTACAGATATCTTTTAGCAAACTATCCAGGAATTTACGTGCCAGGGTAGCGCCGAGATCAAAACCGAAAAGTGAAATGGAGATTAGCTTGATGGGAACCGGGCTTTTTTTAATAGCTTCTTTGTAGCCTTCTTGAAACGTTAGCTTTGTGGAGGTGATACGGGTATCGACGCCTGTTACCAGCATATCGGCTACCGTAGGATTATCACGCAGCCAGGGCGTTGATTCGATACTGACTTTTTTAACAGCATTTTTAGCCGTATCAAAGGCCAGATTTTTCCATTCCGCCGGGTTAAGAAGTTTCTTTCCCTGTTTTTTTAAAACCTCGTACCAGCTGTCACCTTTTATAAAATCCATACCCGCTTCTTTGGTCATTTCACCGGGCTGGCTTGTTATATCATCCGTTATGCTGTCCAGACCGCTGTCCATAATGGTATGAAGTTTTTCAACGACAGTTTCATTAAAAGGAGTACCTAGGCCAGAAATGTAAAAAGCATTGTAAGTAACGTTTGGTATGTTTTCTCTCTCATCAGGAAATGCTCTGAATAATCTGGCAATATTGCTGAGGCGATGTTCTGGTGTATCCTTTTCTATATTGCGATGAATCCCATCAAAAAAGAAGCCCGCATGCCATACCCGCGAGCAGTTATCTAAGCCAGCATCTTCTGCCTGCTGGGCCCGATTTGCTGCGGCGATAAGGCTTTCAATATCCATATATTATTTTCCCTTTTTTCACTCTGAGGTGTGAACTTTAATATCTTGAGAGTCAGGGTGATTAAAGCCTGTACTCCACCATAACCGGACATTTTCTTCAGGCAGGAAATAAACATGAAGATAGTTTTCGCCCCACTCACGCTGCGGCATGGATAACATTTTTTTGTGGACTTCTGTTCTCACCCCCGCTTTGTATTGCGCAAGTGTGTAATCAACTGTCCAGATAATTTCTGCCTGATTCCCGCTGATGTTTCCACAACAGGTTGATTTCCCACCGCCATAAGCAAATGCATTTGCACCTGCCACGCCGTTTACGCTAAAACCTCTTATAGGCCTGTCAATTTCACTGTGAATAATCAGCGTGACCGGTCCTGACGGCGGCCCCCAGACCGCAGCCCACACCGACCAGCCAAGGTATATCACCACCGGCAACAACAACGCTCCCCAGAGCCATTTTCCCCAGCGGGCATAACCCCGGTTCACCGCACCGTCTACTTTATCGAACGTTTTAAAAAATCCCATTTTAATCCCTTAAAATCAGTGCATATTCTGCCGACGTTTTTGCTCCACCTGGGCGGCAATATCATCAGCTGAAGGGCTGTTAAAACCTGTGCTCCACCATAAGTAGACTCTGTCTCCCGGCAGGAAATAGGTATGGAGGTAATTTTCGCCCCACTCCCGCTGCGGCATGGGTAATATTTTTTTGTGGACTTCTGTTCGCATCCCCGCTTTGTATTGCGCAAGTGTGTAATCAACTGTCCAGATAATTTCTGCTGTATCCCCGCTGATGCTTCCGCAGCAGGTAGCTGCACCAGGACCAGTCCCGTACGGATTACTTTTATCACGCGCGAACGCATTCCCCCCTGCCATGCCATTCACGCTAAACTCTCGAATAGGCCTGTCAATTTCACTGTGAATAATCAGCGTGACCGGTCCTGACGGTGGCCCCCAGATAGCAGCCCACACCGACCAGCCAAGGTAAATCACCACCGGCAACAACAACACACCCCAGAGCCATTTCCCCCAGCGGGCATAACCACGGTTAATTCCATTATCAATTTTCTTATAAGATTTGAAAAATCCCATAATGTATTTTCATCCCTGATGTTGAACGTCATTTTTTTAAACCTGCTCCAGCGAGACTTTCCCCAGAGCCACATTTTCTAATGCAGATTGCATCGTCCCTGACGCCAGTGTTATTTTACCGCCATCAAGATAAAAAAGGGCATACAGCTTTTGCTCTGTGCCTGCTTTCATTTTCCCTTCGCAGGCTTTTTTCAGCGCTTTTTTGACCATATTCCTTTGTACGCAAGGGGAAAAATGCTGGCTTGACGGCAACTTTTTCCAAGCTGTTAATAAACTGGTGACAACCGGTTCATCCGCGAGATATTGCCATTCTTCTTTATTCAGCCGTATGGCGCTGTCTCTCTCATTTATTACCAGTGAAGGTGGTATATCTACAGGATGCCATCCATTTTCTTCAGGTGCCCACCACTGTGAAACCCCTCTAAATAACACACTGTGCCATTCACGGTCGTTACGACTCGCCAGCAAACTCATCACATCCCGCGTATAAAAACGCACTAAAGCCGCGGCCCCATTGGGCGAAATAATTGTACATGCAGCAGAAAGCTGAACGGCTAAAGCGCCTCCTGAGCGTGAAGAGGCGATAACAGCGGTTAAACCCGGGGTGGAATCAATATAACGATGTTGCGTCTCCTTATTTTTTAATGCGAACAACCAAGGGCCATAGTTTCTGAATTCAGCAAGGTGCGGATAGAGATAAAGCGAATACAAAGCCGACGCATGTTCGTTATAAAAAGCCTGAAAAGCGTCCTGTGTTCGCGCACCGCCTTCCAGCAACATAAAGATATGAGTGTGAGTTGATTCAGGTAGCACCTGCATCATTTTTGTAACATCCATTGTCTACGCTCCCTGAACGATAGCGTCGTTGGCTTTGATGGCATTGAGGAGGCACTCACATTCAGTGGCGAATACTGGCCCGGGAGAAGCGGAATGAATAACTGCATGGTGGCCGCACCCGCCGCCATCGTCCGCTTCACCCGGCGCAGATACGCCGCCATCGTGCCGTACTCAATTTTCCCCGCCTCCAGCCGCAGGTAGCTCCCGCCACCAATCAGCGTGATGCGTTTTTTACCGGCAAAGGATATGTCACTCGCCGAGCTCAGCGTCAGCTTTCTCTCTGCAAACAACCGCATATTTGCATTCTTCGCCTGCACCTCCACAGGACCTTCGCTGGCCTTCAGCCTCAGCCACAGATACCCAAAGCCCTGCTCTGTTCCTTCGCGGTCAAACTCCGGCTTCACCCGGTAGCGCCCCTGCTCATCCAGATGCGCGTGAATGACATTCTTCTCCCGGCTCTCAACGCGGGCAGGCAGGGTGCCGTAGATTTCAGGGCACGAGATTTCAGCCGGACGGAAGCATACTTCATCAGCACGTCTTCCGGGACGATGTTGCCCTGCGGCGTAGTGAACTCAATATCCCACTTAAACGGCTCGCTCAGTGCTTCCCTGCCGCTAAAGCGCAGAACGTCCGGCTTTACCTGGCTGTCGTTGATATCCAGAAAATAGCGGGTCTGTCCGTCGAAAAGCGCCAGCCAGTTATCCATAACAAAGACCTGATTTAAATTAAGGTTAATCAGGATGTTTGCATGGAGAGAGTGTGCTGTAAATGGCTGAAATAGAGGTTAAATTCTGAAAATCACTAAGAAATCTCAAATTACCGTCACCTTGCGCAGCGCCTGCGCCAGCTGCGCGCGGGTAAACGGCTTGCGCAGTAGCTGAAAGTCCGGCAGCTGAGGATTATGCGCGGGCCGTAAATCCTGGCCGCTGATGAGCAGCACCGGAAGCTGCGGATAATGGCTGCGCACGTGGTTAATCACCTCGGCCCCGCCCAGGCTTCCCGGCAGCATCAGGTCGCTGATAAACATGCCAATATCCGGCGACGCCGCCAGCATGCTCAGCGCCTGCTCGCCGTTGTCCGCTTCCAGCGTCAGGTAGCCAAGCTGGTGCAGCTGTTCGCACAGGGTCTGACGAACGTCCGCCTCATCTTCCAGCACCAGGCGCTCGCTATCGACGGAGGCGGTTGCTGACAGCGCTTCATCCTCTGCCGCGGCGGGCAGCACGGAGCGCGGCAGATGAAGCCGGACGGTGGTGCCCTGCCCCGGCGCGCTTTCAATCTCTACGCGACCACCGGACTGGCGGACAAAGCCGTAGACCATCGACAGCCCTAACCCGCTCCCGCTCCCGGTCTGCTTGGTGGTGAAGAACGGTTCAAAGACCCGGGATTTAATCTCCTGCGACATGCCGCTGCCGCGATCAATCACTTCCAGCGCCACCATATCCTGCCTGCGCCCGTCGCTGCGGGTGACGCGCTGATTCCAGGTGCGAATTTTAATCACCCCGCTTTGCCCTTCCATCGCATCACGCGCGTTCATCACCAGGTTGATGATGGCGTTTTCCAGCTGGCCGACGTCTATCCATGCGGGCCAGGCAGGGGTTTGCGCTTCAATATCCAGGGTCAGGGTGGCGGGCAGGGAGTGGCGCAGCAGTTCCCGGAGGTTCTCCAGCAGCGGCAGCATCTCTACCGCATGCGGCGTCAGGGATTGCTTGCGGGAAAACGCCAGCAGTCGCTGGGTCAGTAAAGCACCACGCTCGGCCGCCTTCAGCGCCCTGCCGATGCGCGGCGCGTCTTTTGATTCAGGATCGGTGAGCTCAAGACTGCCGATGATCACCGCCAGCAGGTTGTTAAAATCATGCGCCAGGCCGCCGGTTAGCTGTCCAACCGCCTTCATTTTCTGGCTGTGCAGCAGCGCCTCTTCCAGCCCCTGACGCTCAACGCGGTCGATCTCCATCTGTGTGGTTTTCTCTTTCAGCAGCCGCGTGGTGTGCTCAAGCGAGGCGGTATTGCGGGCAAAAACGTTAAACGCGCGCGCCAGCTCGCCCAGCTCATCGCGCCGCTGCAGGGCGGGAACGGAAACATCCTGCTCGCCGTGGGCAAGGCGCGACATGGCCCGGGAAATCGCCGTCAGGTTGGAGGCCAGATTGCGGTAGATATACCAGCAGGCGCACCCGGTGATGATCAGCGCCAGCACGGCGAAGACGCTGATAAACACGCTGATGGACTGCAGCTCGTGGTGGCTCTGGGCTGTACGCTGGCGGGAGGCCTGCGCCACCTGCTCGACGTACTGATTGATGTCGCTGTTGAGGATCGCCACCAGCGCCTTGATGTGGAACATATACCAGCTTATTGCCAGATCGCTCTCTTCCAGCTGCTTCGACAGCGGGGCGAGCTTGCCTAGCTCGGCATTAAAATCAGGCAGTACCCCCTTCACGACCGGCAGTTCGGCATTTTGGGGCAGCATTGCGGCCACCGCGTCCAGCTGCTGAACGGTCGCGCGCGGCGAAGGGGTATCGATGGCGGCGGCGATCAGCCGGTCCATCTCCATTAGCTGCCGCGCATCCGGCACGTTACTGCCATAGCGGCGGTTGATGTCCTGCAGATGGCGCAGGTAGCTCTGGCTTTGGTACAGCGCGCTCAGCAGCGCGTTCCGCTCCAGGTGGCGTCGCTGTCCGCGCTCCAGCATCTCCGTCACGCTCTGCTGGAGCTCATTGCTTCGTTGAATAATCCGCGCTACCAGGGCCGGTTCCTGCTGCGCCAGCGGGGCATCCGCAAGCTGTTCCAGCGAGCGGCGCAGGGCCATTTGCGTCTGCTTCAGGCGCTCGGCTTCACCTTTGTACTCCAGCGCCCCGACGACCTGCGAAAGCCGCACCGCCGCCGTCGCCACGTTTGCCGTATCGCGCGCCAGGTTCATGCTGCCGGTCATGTCATCCAGCGTTTGCTGCTGCACCTGCTCCTGGATCTGGCTGGCGTGCCGAAAGCCGAGCACCGCCACGCCGCTCACCATCAGCGTGACCGCAACAACCAGCAGATTGAACATCAGCAGGCGGCCACGGGCGCTGGCGAAAAACGGGGGGCGTGATGGCATGAGTTTGGGCTCCTGTGCGGTTTGGTGTCCCCTCACCCTCTCTCCAAAGGGGCGAGGGGATGATTTGCTCCCTCTCCCTTCCAGGGAGAGGGCCGGGGTGAGGGTAAAATGTGATCCACCTTAGCTATTCATCACTATGACAAATATGAACAGCTTCTGACATTTTGCATTTACGCACCTGTGATGAAGTGCAGAAATCGGCATTCACAGGAGATCCGCCATGAGCAGAACCCCCGTATTAGAAATGCGCGGCATTGCCAAAACGTTTGGCAGCTTCCACGCGCTCAAGGGTGTAGATTTGACGGTTTTTCCCGGTGAGATCCACGCGCTGATGGGCGAAAACGGCGCGGGAAAAAGCACGCTGATGAAAATCCTCGCGGGTGCCTATACCGCCACCAGCGGCGAGATCCTGATTGACGGCCAGCCGTTTCACATTAAAGGGCCGAAAGACGCCCTGGCCGCAGGCATCACCCTGATTTATCAGGAGATGCAGCTCGCGCCCAATCTGACCGTAGCCGAGAATATGTTCCTCGGCAGCGAGCTGTCGCGCGGCGGGATGGTAAAGCGCAAAGAGATGGCTACTCAGGCGCAGGCCGTAATTGACCGCCTCGGCGCGCAGTTCAGCGCCACCGATTTAGTGATGAAGCTGACCATCGCCGAGCAGCAGCAGGTGGAAATCGCCCGCGCGCTGCACCGCAATAGCCGCATTCTGGTGATGGATGAACCCACCGCCGCCCTCTCCTCGCGGGAAACGCACCGCCTGTTTGAACTGATTTTGCGCCTGCGCGATGAAGGGATGGCAATCATCTATATCAGCCACCGCATGGCGGAAGTGTATGAACTCTCTGGCCGCGTCAGCGTTCTGCGCGACGGGCAGTACGTCGGCAGCCTGACGCGCGACAGGCTCAACGCCTCCGAGCTGGTGAAAATGATGGTGGGCCGCCCGTTGAGCGACCTGTTCAACAAGGAGCGTGATATCCCCCTCGGCAGCCCGCGCCTCAACGTGCATCACCTCACCGACGGTAAAAAAGTGCAGCCGTGCAGCCTGCAGGTGCGTTCCGGCGAAATTGTCGGCCTGGCGGGCCTGGTCGGGGCCGGACGCTCCGAGCTGGCGCAGCTCATCTTCGGCGTGCGTAAAGCCACCGGCGGCATGATTGAGGTCGACGGCGAGCCGGTAGTGATCCACTCCCCGCGCGCGGCCATCGAAAACGGCATCGGTTTTCTCACCGAGAACCGCAAGGAGCAGGGGCTGTTTCTGGAGCTGGCGGCGCAGGAGAACATCACCATGGCGACGCTGGAGCGCGACGCTACCTTCGGCATGCTGAACCGCAAAAAAGCGCAGTCGATTTCCGATGACGCGATTGCCCTGCTCAACATCCGCGTACCGCATTCGCAGGTGCGCGCGGGCGGGCTGTCCGGCGGCAATCAGCAAAAGCTGCTGATCTCGCGCTGGGTGGCGATTGGCCCGCGCATTCTTATTCTCGACGAACCGACGCGCGGCGTGGACGTCGGGGCGAAAAGCGAGATTTACCGCATCATGAACCAGATGGCGCGTAAAGGGGTGGCGATTCTAATGATCTCCAGCGAGCTGCCGGAAGTGGTGGGCATGAGCGACCGGGTCTACGTGATGCGCGAAGGCAGCATCGCGGGTGAACTCCGCGGGCGCGACATCTCTCAGGAAAACATCATGACGCTGGCAACCGGCGTAAACGACTCTCATCATCAGGCGGTGTAACCATGACGCATTCAACCAGTCCGCAGCAGGTGGCGAAATCCGCCTCCGCAAAAAAAATGCTGATGAGCGATCTGATGCAAACGGTCGGCATTTTGCCGATTCTTATCCTGATTGTGGCGGTATTTGGCTTTATCGCCCCCAACTTCTTTACCGAGAGCAACCTGCTTAACATCACCCGTCAGGCGTCGATCAACATCGTGCTGGCGGCGGGGATGACCTTCATCATCTTAACCGGCGGGATTGACCTCTCCGTCGGCTCGATTCTGGGCACCACGGCAGTGGCGGCGATGGTGGTGTCGCTTATTCCGGAGTTCGCCATGCTCTCCATCCCGGCCGCGCTGATGCTCGGCATGGTGCTGGGCCTGTTTAACGGCGCGCTGGTGGCCTTTGCCGGGCTGCCGCCCTTTATCGTCACGCTCGGCACCTACACGGCGCTGCGCGGTGCGGCCTACCTGCTGGCCGACGGCACGACGGTCATTAACTCCAACATCAGCTTCGAGTGGATCGGCAATAACTATCTCGGCCCGATTCCCTGGCTGGTGGTTATCGCCCTCGCCGTAATCGCGGTGTGCTGGTTCATCCTGCGGCGCACCACCCTCGGCGTACACATCTATGCGGTGGGCGGCAACATGCAGGCGGCACGCTTAACGGGCATTAAGGTCTGGCTGGTGCTGCTGTTTGTCTACGGCATGAGCGGGCTGCTCTCCGGCCTCGGCGGCGTCATGAGCGCCTCGCGCCTCTACAGCGCCAACGGCAACCTCGGCACGGGCTACGAGCTGGACGCGATTGCGGCGGTGATCCTCGGCGGCACCAGCTTCGTCGGCGGGATCGGCACGATCACCGGCACGCTGGTCGGCGCACTTATCATCGCCACCCTCAACAACGGCATGACGCTGATGGGCGTCTCCTACTTCTGGCAGCTGGTGATCAAAGGGGCGGTGATCATCATAGCGGTGCTGATCGACAAATACCGTACCCGACACCATCAAAGTGCATAACAACAAAACCCTACAGCTTCGAGGAAAACACTATGCGTTTGAAACCGTTAGTAACCGCGCTCTGTGCTGGCGCACTGCTTGCAGCAACGCCGTTTGCGCAGGCAAAAGATCTGAAGGCCATCGGCGTGACGGTGGGCGACCTGGCTAACCCGTTCTTCGTGCAGATCACCAAAGGTGCCGAGCTGGAAGCGCGCAAGCTGGCGGGCGATAACGTTAAGGTGACGCTGGTCTCCAGCGGTTACGATCTGGGCCAGCAGGTGGCGCAGATCGACAACTTCATCGCCGCGAAAGTGGACATGATCATCCTCAACGCCGCGGACTCCAAAGGGATCGGCCCGGCGGTGAAGCGCGCGAAGGACGCCGGGATCGTGGTCGTGGCGGTTGACGTCGCGGCGGAAGGGGCTGACGCCACCATTACCTCCGATAACACCCAGGCGGGCGAAATGGCCTGTAAGTACATTACCGATCGCCTGAAAGGCAAAGGCAACGTGGTGATCATCAACGGACCGCCGGTCTCAGCGGTGCAAAACCGCGTGGAAGGTTGCCAGACGGAATTCAAAAAACATCCGGATATCAAGGTGCTCTCGGATAACCAGAACGCCAAGGGCAGCCGTGAAGGCGGTCTGGAAGTGATGACCTCCCTGCTGGCGGCCAATCCGAAGATCGACGGCGTGTTTGCGATTAACGATCCGACCGCGATCGGCGCCGATCTGGCGGCGAAACAGGCGCAGCGCAACGAGTTCTTTATCGTCGGCGTGGATGGCAGCCCGGACGGTGAGGAAGCGCTGAAGCGCGAAAACTCGCTGTTTGTGGCAACCCCGGCGCAGGATCCGCAGGTGATGGCGGCGAAGGCGGTAGAGATCGGCTATGACATTCTGCAGGGCAAACCGGCGCCGAAAGAACCGGTGCTGATCCCGGTGACGATGATCGATAAAAAGAACGTCGGCACGTATAAGGGGTGGACGGTTAAGTAATCTCGCTGCGGCCTGATGCCCTTGTATGTTTAAAGTCACTTCAGTTACCCGTCAACAGACGGGTAAACTGTCACTGAGTTTGACCTGATGCCACAGCCCGTTAGCCCTCTGGGTTTCCAAGCCCGCGGGTGAGCTCATGGCGTGGCATCAGTTTTCCTGTTAACCCGAACAGCTGCCTGGGCGGCCTGTGCCAGCCCGTATATTACAAGGCCGGGAGACTCGAACATGACTGAACATACCAACGTTGGCATCGATATCGCCAAAGAGACCTTTGATGTATTTATCAGTCCTGACGGGATTTTTCTTCATCTGGATAATACCCCTCAGGGCCATCAGCTACTCCTCGACGCCCTTTCATCCCGTACCGTTACACGCATCGTGATGGAAGCCACGGGGCGCTACCACAACCTGCTTGCTGCCACGCTTGAACTTGCCGGGCTGCCTGTCGCCGTCGTTAATCCTGCTCAGGTCAAACACTTCGCCCGCGCTCTCGGGACGCTGTTCAAGACAGACCCGAACGATGCCCGCATCATCTGCGAGTTTGGCCGCAGGATGACACCGGATATCAGACCCGCTCCGGACGAACAGACGCAGCGTCTCGCCATGATGGTATCCCGCCGCCGCCAGTTGGTGGACAACAGAACCATGGAGCAGAACCGCTACGGCTCCTGCACTGATGAGCTTATCCGGATGGGTATCAAACGGCATATTGACTGGCTTAACGCAGAGATAAAGGACACGGATGACGACATCGACCAGCAGATAAAAGTGATGCCGCTATGGCAGGAGAAAGTGAAGCTGCTGGAAGAAGTCAAGGGTATAGGACGGACAACGCTGGCGGTTCTGCTGTCGATGCTGCCGGAGCTGGGACAACTTAACAGACGTAAAATCAGCGCACTGGTAGGCGTGTGTCCTTATGCCCATGACAGCGGAAAGATGAAAGGAAAACGATGTATCTGGGGAGGACGAAGTGCGGTGCGTGCAGCGCTGTACATGGCGGCAATGTCAGCGGTGCGTTATAACCCAACCATACAGGCTTTTTTTGAGAAACTGAGAAGCAAGGGAAAAGCCTTTAAAGTGGCGATGACAGCCTGCGTCAGAAAGCTGGTAACAATCCTGAATGCGATGGTGCGGGACAATAAAAAATGGGCGGCAGCTTAGTCGTCAGCTGTTGACTTTAAACACAGCTGCTCACCCTAACCCTCTCCCACAGGGAGAGGGAACTGTTTTCAAGGAGTCCCCATGAAACGCTCCGACATTAACGAGATCCTCGGCCACACGCGGCAGTTTTTTTCCATGCACGACGTGCATCTCCCGCCCTTTGCCAGCTTTCCGCCAACGAAATGGCAGCAGCTTGACCAGGCCGCATGGCAGGAAGTGTTCGACCTCAAGCTCGGCTGGGACGTGACCGCGTTCGGCGGCAATCATTTTGCCGCCGAGGGGCTGACGCTGTTTACCCTGCGCAACGGCTCGCCCAACGGCGTGCCGTATGAAAAAGGCTATGCCGAAAAAATCATGCACGTGCGCGACGGCCAGGTCACGCCGATGCATTTTCACTGGCGCAAGCGGGAAGACATCATCAACCGGGGCGGCGGGAACCTTATCATTGAGTTATGGAATGCCGGGGCGCATGAAGAGACGGAAAACACCGACGTGACGGTTACCGTCGACGGCTGCCGTCAGACTCACGCGCCCGGCAGCCAGCTTCGCCTCACGCCAGGGGAAAGCATCTGCCTGACGCCCGGCCTTTACCACAGTTTCTGGGGCGAACGCGGCTTCGGCGACGTGCTGGTTGGGGAGGTGTCATCGGTGAATGACGATGAGCACGACAACCGCTTTTTGCAGCCCGTTGCCCGCTATAACAACATCGAAGAGGACGAACCGGCCGTGCTGGTGCTGTGCAACGAGTACAACCTGTTTCGGATTTAAGGGGTGAATGATGCCATTGATTTCTCTTGCCGACGGTCTGGCACACGCCAGACAGCACCGCTATGCGCTGGGCGCGTTTAACGTCCTTGATTCCCACTTCCTGCGCGCGCTGTTCGCCGCCGCAAAGCAGGAGCGCTCGCCGTTTATTATCAACATCGCCGAAGTGCATTTTAAGTACGTGTCCCTGGATTCGCTTGTCGAAGCGGTCAAGTTCGAGGCCGCCCGTCACGCTATTCCCGTGGTGCTCAACCTCGACCACGGCCTGCATTTTGACGCCGTGGTGCGCGCCCTGCGCCTGGGGTTCAGCTCCGTGATGTTCGACGGCTCGACGCTGAGCTACGAGGAGAACATCCGCCAGACGCGGGAGGTGGTGAAGATGTGCCACGCGGTGGGCGTGTCGGTGGAGGCGGAGCTGGGCGCGGTCGGGGGCGATGAAGGCGGCGCGCTTTACGGCCATGCGGATGAAGCCTGCTTTACCGACCCGCAGCTCGCGCGCGAATTTGTCGATTCAACCGGCATTGACGCGCTGGCGGTCGCCATCGGCAACGCACACGGCAAGTATAAAGGCGAGCCGAAGCTCGATTTCCCGCGTCTGGACGCCATTCGCCAGCAGACGGGGCTGCCGCTGGTTTTACACGGCGGCTCCGGGATTAGCGATGCCGACTTCCGCCGCGCCATCGAGCTGGGTATTCATAAAATCAATTTCTATACTGGGATGTCGCAGGCCGCGCTTGCCGCCGTGGAGCAGCGGATGGCAAAACGCCAGCCGCTTTACGATGAGTTTGCCGAGCTGCTGCTGGGGATAGAAGAGGCGATTGCGGATACGGTCGCCGAACAGATGCGCATCTTCGGCAGCGCGGGGCAGGCATAATGGAACGTAAAGGCATCATCGCCGCTGGTAATATGCTGGTGGACCACGTCCACCAGATCGTGCAGTGGCCGGAGCGCGGCTGGCTGGCGGAAATCACCCGCAGCGAACGGTCAACCGGCGGCGCGCCGCTCAACGTCCTGCTGACGCTGGCGAAAATGCACGTTGGCCTGCCGCTGCAGGCGGTAGGGCTGATTGGCGAAGACGGCGACGGGGACTACATTCTGGCGATGCTCGACCAGTACCACGTCAACCGCCAGCGCGTACAGCGTACCACCTTTGCGCCAACCTCCATGTCGCAGGTGATGACCGATCCCAGCGGACAGCGCACCTTTTTCCACTCCCCGGGCGCGAACCGCCTGCTGGATCTTCCCGCCTTCGATCGCCTGGACGGATCGATGAAGATCTTTCACCTCGGCTATCTGCTGCTGCTCGACAGCCTGGACATGCCCGACGATGAGTTCGGCACCCGCAGCGCGCGGCTGCTGGCGCAGATGCGCGACCAGGGGTATGAAACGTCGCTCGATCTGGTTTCCCGCAAGGGCGACCCGCGCTATCAGCCGCTGGTGCTCCCTGCCCTGCGCCATCTCGACTATCTGGTGATTAACGAGCTGGAGGCCGGTGAGTTTAGCGGCCTGACGATGCGTGACGAAAACGACGTCCCGCACGTTGCCCATATCGCCGACGCCGCGGCGCGGCTGCTGGCGGCCGGCGTACGCCAGCGGGTGGTGATCCACTGTCCGGAAGGCGCATGGGGAGAAGCACGCGGTGAAGAGGGCCGCTGGATCCCGTCATGGATGCTGGAGCAGGAAGAGATCATCGGCAGCGTCGGCGCGGGCGATGCCTTTTGCGCGGGCTTTTTATACGGCTGCCATGAGTCGCTGCCGCTCACGGAAAGCATTTATCTGGCGCACGCCTGCGCGCGGGCAAGCCTGCTGGCCGCCAACGCGATTGACGGCGCAAAAACGCTGGCCGAGCTGGAGGCTTTTATTCGAGAAGGCACTTAATTTAACAAAAATTGCGATTTTTCATTACAGTTCTATGAATTTTGCATTCCCGAACTACACTCTCTCCATCTGGCATATTCGGCGTGGGCAGCACTCTGTCCGCACGCTTTTCCGAAATGAGATAGAAAGAGGACAAGGGAAAAATGTTCGCAGCCATCATCATCGGTATTTTCATTATTAGCGTTATTTACGCGCATTCACGCGGCAAAGAAAAACAGACGCTGTCTCGTCAGTTGTTCGACCATTCGACGTTCATGGCACCCATCAATATGTTTATGACGGCGTTCTCTTCCCTGCCCGCCAGGCAGCCTTTCTTTGAGACAGAGCGTTTCCCCGAATTAAACACGCTGACGGAAAACTGGCAGGTTATTCGTGAAGAGGCGGTGCGTTTACAGGATCATATAAAGGCGGCGCAAAATAATAACGACGCTGGCTTTAACACCTTTTTTAAACGCGGCTGGAAGCGTTTTTATCTGAAATGGTACGCCGACGCTCACCCCTCTGCGCAAGCGCTTTGCCCGGTGACCACGCGGCTGGTGAGTCAAATTCCTTGCGTGAAGGCGGCCATGTTTGCCGAACTGCCTGCGGGGGCAAAGCTGGGCAAGCATCGCGATCCCTATGCGGGCTCGGTGCGCTATCACCTGGGCTTATCTACCCCGAATGACGATCGCTGCTTTATTGAAGTTGACCAGCAGCGTCATAGCTGGCGCGATGGCGAGGCGGTCATTTTTGATGAGACCTACGTCCACTGGGCGGAAAATAAAACCGATCGGACGCGCATTATTCTTTTCTGTGATATCGAGCGTCCGATGAAGTGGCGCTGGGCGCAGGCGGTTAACCATTGGGTGGGCACCACGCTGATGTCTGCGGCCAGCTCACCGAATGACGATAATGACCGCACCGGCGGCATTAACCGCATTTTTAAATATGTTCATGCGGGCCGCGAACGCGGACAACGTCTTAAAAAACGGAATCGTAAAGCCTATTACGCCCTCAAGTACCTGTGCATCAGCGCCATTTTTGCCGCCCTTCTTGTTCCGGCAATAACGTAAACCTTATGCCGCCTGTTCGGGGCGGCTAACGTCGGTGGCAAATACATAACCCAGTCCACGGATGGTTTTAATGAGCGCTGGCTGATGCGGATTGGCCTCGATCTTCCGGCGCAGGCGCATGATCAGTACGTCGATAGTGCGGTCGAACACGTCAGCACTTTCGCTGTGGGTCAGCTCAAGCAGCCGGTCACGGCTCAGCACCCGACGGGCATTTTGCGTGAGCGCCAGCAGCAGGCCATACTCGCCCTGGGTTAAGGGCACGGGATTACGCTGCGGATCGCTGAGCTCGCAGCGGGTGGTATCGAGCGTCCATCCGTTAAACGCGATGCCCGCCGCGGGCGCTGCGGGCACTTCGGCAGCCAGCACGCCGGTACGGCGCAATACCGCTTTCACGCGGGCAACCACCACGCGCGGGTTGAACGGCTTGCCAATATAGTCGTCGGCCCCCATCTCCAGCCCCACCACCACGTCGGACTCACTGCCCAGCCCGGTTAGCATGATCACCGGCAGCGCCGGTCGCTGCTTTTGCAGCTGCAGCAGAACCTGCAGGCCGTTGATATCCGGCAGCATCATATCCAGCAGGACAAGGGCGATATTCGGCTCCTCCTGTACGCGGCGCAGCGCATCCTGGCCGTTATGGCAGACAAGCACGCTAAAGACGTGCTCGCTCAGCACATCCTGAAGCAGTTCGCAGACTGCCGTATCGTCATCAACCACCAGAATCGCCGGTTTCATCATATGCTTCCGTCAGGGGATTATGTTAAGTCTGAACCATTCTGCCGTCGGCTCCAGTTAAAGGGTTTTTTCAGTGACGGAAATTCAACCCATGTCACATCCGCTGCCCTGTCGACACGTCAATTTTGACGATGGGCTGCTTTTTGTCAGGGTTTTCACCGCGAAGGGGCCGTAAAGTCAGGGAGTAGCCATACAAAAAACATGGCATAGAAGCTGCATAGTGGGTGCGAATGATTCGATTAACTGGAGCAGACTGATGAAGAAAGTCGTCACGGTTTGCCCTTATTGTGCCTCAGGTTGCAAGATCCACCTGGTGGTCGATAACGGCAAAATCGTCCGGGCAGAGGCCGCACAGGGGAAAACCAACCAGGGCACGCTGTGCCTGAAAGGTTACTACGGCTGGGATTTTATTAACGATACCCAAATCCTCACCCCGCGCCTGAAAAGCCCTATGATCCGTCGCGAACGCAGCGGCAAGCTGGAAGCCGTCAGCTGGCGCGAGGCACTGGATTACGTCGCCACGCGCCTTAGCGCCATCAAGGCCAAGTATGGTCCGGATGCGATTCAGACCACCGGTTCCTCACGCGGGACGGGGAATGAAACCAACTATGTGATGCAAAAATTCGCGCGCGCCGTTATTGGAACCAATAACGTCGACTGCTGCGCTCGCGTCTGACACGGCCCATCGGTTGCAGGTCTGCACCAGTCGGTCGGTAACGGCGCAATGAGTAATGCCATCAACGAGATAGATAATACCGATCTCGTCTTCATCTTTGGCTATAACCCGGCGGATTCTCACCCTATCGTCGCGAACCACGTTATTCGCGCTAAGCAGAACGGGGCGAAAATCATCGTCTGCGATCCGCGCAAAATTGAAACCGCGCGCATTGCGGATATGCACATTGCATTGAAAAACGGCTCGAACATCGCGCTGTTGAATGCGATGGGGCACGTCATTATTGAGGAGAACCTGTACGACCAGGCGTTTGTCGCCAGCCGCACGGAAGGTTTTGAAGAGTATAAGAAAATTGTCGAAGGCTATACGCCAGAGTCGGTTGAAGCGATAACCGGCGTCAGCGCGCAGGAGATCCGCCAGGCCGCACGAATGTACGCCGGGGCGAAAACCGCCGCCATTCTCTGGGGCATGGGCGTGACCCAGTTCTACCAGGGCGTGGAAACCGTGCGTTCCCTGACCAGCCTCGCCATGCTGACGGGAAACCTGGGCAAGGCGCACGTCGGCGTTAACCCGGTACGTGGTCAGAATAACGTCCAGGGCGCCTGCGATATGGGCGCGCTGCCGGATACCTATCCGGGCTACCAGTACGTTAAGTTCCCGGAAAACCGCGAGAAATTCGCGAAGGCCTGGGGCGTGGAAAGCCTGCCGGAACACACCGGGTATCGCATCAGCGAGCTGCCGCACCGCGCGGCGCATGGCGAAGTGCGTGCGGCCTACATCATGGGTGAAGATCCGCTCCAGACCGACGCCGAGCTCTCTGCGGTGCGTAAAGGGTTTGAGGATCTGGAGCTGGTGATTGTCCAGGATATCTTCATGACCAAAACCGCGGCGGCGGCGGACGTGATTTTACCGTCGACCTCCTGGGGCGAGCATGAAGGCGTCTACACGGCGGCGGACCGCGGCTTCCAGCGCTTCTTTAAGGCGGTCGAGCCGAAGTGGGATCTGAAAACGGACTGGCAAATCATCAGCGAAATCGCCACCCGCATGGGCTACCCGATGCACTACAACAACACCCAGGAGATCTGGGACGAGTTGCGGCATCTGTGCCCGGACTTCTACGGCGCCACCTATGAAAAAATGGGCGAGCTGGGGTACATCCAGTGGCCGTGCCGGGATGAGTCGGAGGCCGATCAAGGCACGTCCTATCTCTTTAAGGAGAAGTTCGACACCCCGAACGGGCTGGCACAGTTCTTCACCTGCGACTGGGTCGCCCCCATCGATAAACTCACCGACGAGTATCCGATGGTGCTCTCAACCGTACGTGAAGTGGGCCACTACTCCTGTCGTTCGATGACCGGTAACTGCGCCGCGCTGGCCGCGCTGGCGGACGAGCCGGGTTACGCGCAGATCAACACCGCCGACGCGGAGCGCCTCGGCATCGAGGATGAAGCGCTGGTGTGGGTGAACTCGCGCAAAGGGCGGATCATCACCCGCGCGCAGGTCAGCGATCGTCCAAACAAAGGGGCGGTCTATATGACCTACCAGTGGTGGATTGGCGCCTGCAACGAGCTGGTGACGGAGAACTTAAGCCCGATAACCAAAACGCCGGAGTATAAATACTGCGCCGTCAACGTTGAACCGATTGCGGATCAGCACGCGGCGGAACGGTATGTGATCGACGAATATAACAAGCTGAAAGCCCGCCTGCGCGAAAGCGCAATGGGCTGAAGCCTTTAATTCATCGATGAATAAAGGGAGTGAACTATTCACTCCCTTTTTATTTCCGATTAGCTCATCAATAATATCAATTATTATTCTGGAAAGCGGCTCGCAGAAATAATGTAATTTACGCAGAATAGAATTACATCTTTGCATTTTAATTCAGAGAGATAAGATGTGCGGCGGGTGCTTAAGACTTTCTGTCTTGAGCATTGTTGAGGGACAGAAAGTAGGAAGCCCCGGGAAATTTTCATTTACCTGTACTGCACCCATTTTGTTGGACGATGAAATGGAATAGTCCCTGATATGTCAAAGCCAAAATACCCCTTCGAAAAGCGCCTTGAAGTCGTGAATCACTACTTCACAACTGATGATGGTTACAGGATCATCTCTGCACGTTTTGGTGTGCCTCGAACCCAGGTCAGGACGTGGGTTGCCCTCTATGAAAAACATGGAGAAAAAGGTTTAATTCCCAAACCTAAAGGCGTTAGTGCTGATCCAGAGTTGCGCATTAAGGTCGTGAAAGCCGTGACCGAGCAGCAGATGTCCCTCAATCAGGCTGCTGCTCACTTTATGCTTGCTGGTAGTGGTTCTGTAGCCAAGTGGCTGAAAGTCTATGAGGAGCACGGAGAAGCTGGTTTACGCGCACTCAAGATCGGCACCAAAAGAAACATTACAATGTCAGTTGATCCAGAAAAAGCGGCGTTAGCATTGGAGCTGTCGAAAGACCGACGTATTGAGGATCTTGAAAGACAAGTTCGATTCCTTGAAATGCGGCTTACGTATCTAAAAAAGCTGAAAGCCTTAGCTCATCCCGCGAAAAAGTGAAAGTACTCAACGAGCTAAGGCAGTTTTACCCTCTTGATGAGCTTCTCAAGGCAGCGGAGATACCGCGCAGTACGTTTTATTACCATCTAAAGGCTCTCAGCAAGCCTGATAAGTATGCGGATGTTAAAAAGCGTATTGGTGAGATTTATCACGAGAATAAAGGTCGTTACGGATACCGTAGGGTAACGTTGTCTCTCCATCGAGACGGGGAACGGATTAACCATAAAGCCGTTCAGCGCCTGATGGGAACCCTCTCGCTTAAGGCAGCGATTAAGGTCAAGCGATACAGCTCCTACAGAGGAGAGGTAGGGCAAACCGCCCCCAATGTTCTCCAAAGGGATTTCAAGGCTACACGGCCAAACGAGAAGTGGGTTACCGACGTTACTGAATTTGCAGTCAATGGGCGAAAGCTGTATTTGTCTCCAGTAATAGATCTCTTCAACAACGAAGTTATTTCTTACAGCCTGTCGGAAAGACCTGTGATGAACATGGTCGAGAATATGCTCGATCAGGCATTCAAAAAGCTTAAGCCTCACGAGCATCCTATTCTGCACTCTGACCAGGGATGGCAGTATCGTATGAGAAGGTATCAAAACATCCTTAAAGAACAAGGCATTACACAGAGCATGTCCAGAAAAGGCAATTGTCTGGATAATGCAGTCGTGGAATGTTTCTTTGGAACCTTAAAGTCGGAGTGTTTTTATCTTGACGAGTTCAGTAATATAAGCGAACTGAAGGATGCTGTTACGGAATATATTGACTACTACAACAGCAGAAGAATTAGCCTGAAATTAAAAGGTCTGAGTCCAATTGAATATCGAACCCAGACCTATGTGCCTCGTGTTTAACTGTCCAACTTTTTGGGGTCAGTACAACCCGAGGCTACTCCCTCAACTCCCAACAGGTTGAGAGTAGCCTCTTATTCTTTTTTTGACAAGGAGTAAAAGGCATGACGCCATTAAAAACTGCGTTAGGTATCGTCTTTATTATTTGCCTGACGATAGTGATCTTTACCTTTATTACTCGCGGTAAGTTATGCGAGTTTTCAATAAAGGGTGAACATCAGGAGGTGGCGGCTAAATTAGCCTGCAACGCAGGCTAACCTCTTCGGGCGGAACAGCGGTTCCGCCCGGCTTGTAGGATGCTGAGGTCTTAACGCACCCATTTTTTTCTTCCGCCACCGCGATTATACTGCGCGGCGTGTACCCAGATGATAAGAATCCATGAAACCCATTTTTCTGCTGTTATTCTTTTTAACCTCCCTTGCCCATGCAGATGAGATAGGCAGCCAGTATCAAAAGCAGGCGGAAGCCGGTGATGCCCGCGCCCAGTATTATCTTGCCGATACATACTTCAGCTCTGGCGACAGCAAGCAGGCTGCGCTGTGGGCCGAAAAAGCGGCAAAAGGTGGCGACGTCGACGCCATGGCGCTGTTGTCGCAAATCCACTTTACGCAGGGCGATTACGCCCAGGCCAAAGCCCTCGCGCAACAGGCCAATATTGCAGGCAGCAAACGCGGCGCGATTATGCTGGCCCGCGTGCTGGTCAATACTCAGGCCGGTAAAACCGACTACCCTCAGGCCATCAAACTGCTGCAAACGGCGACCGAAGATATCGACAACGACTCTGCGGTCGATGCGCAAATGCTGCTCGGGCTGATATATGCCAACGGCGTAGAGGTGGCGCAGGATGATCTGCAGGCCGCCTCATGGTTCAAGCGCAGTTCAGCACTTTCACGTACGGGCTACGCCGAGTACTGGGCAGGAATGTTGTTCAGGCAGGGCGAGAAAGGCTTTATCACGCCGAATAAACAGAAAGCGCTTTACTGGTTGAACCTGAGCTGCACTGAAGGGTTTGATACGGGCTGCGAAGAGTTTGATGCGTTGAGCGGAGAATAAAGTGCCGGGTGGCGGCTTCGCCTTACCCGGCCTACAAAACCCGTAGGCCCGGTAAGCGCAGCGCCACCGGGCTTAACACATTACTGGTCAGCCGTCTTATCAAAACGACCCAGCACCTCGCGTTCGTACGCCAGCGCCTTTTTACGATCGAATTTATGTTCCCACTTGGCGATAACCAGCACCGCCAGCGCGTTACCCACCACGTTCAGCGCCGTACGCGCCATGTCGAGGATACGGTCGACACCCGCAATAAACGCCAGGCCTTCCAGCGGAATGCCGACGCTGCCCAGCGTTGCCAGCAGCACCACGAACGAAACGCCCGGAACGCCGGCAATACCTTTAGACGTCACCATCAGCGTCAGCACCAGCACGATCTCCTGCCACAGCGACAGGTCAATGCCGTACAGCTGCGCAATAAAGATAGCGGCGATACTCTGGTACAGCGTGGAGCCGTCCAGGTTAAAGGAGTAGCCGGTTGGAACAACGAAGCTGGTGATCGACGCTGGCGCGCCGTAGGCTTCCATCTTCTCAATAATACGCGGCAGCACGCTCTCAGAGCTTGCCGTGGAGTAGGCCAGAATCAGTTCATCCTTCAGGATACGAATCAGGATCCAGATGCTCAGCCCGCACAGGCGCGCCACGATGCCCAGCACCACCAGCGCAAAGAACAGGATGGCGAAGTGAACCAGGATCACCAGCTTCGCCAGCGGCCAGAGGGAGGCAAAACCGAAGTTCGCCACGGTGACGGCGATAAGCGCAAACACCCCTACCGGCGCGTAGCGCATCACCATGTGGGTCACTTTAAACATGGTTTCGGAGATAGAGCGGAACACGGTCACCAGCGGTTCGCGGTGCGTTGCCGGCAGTGAAGAGAGCCCCAGACCAAATAGCACCGAGAAGAAGATAATCGGCAACATCTCACCCTTCGCCATCGATGCCACGATGTTGGTCGGCACCAGAGAAAGGATGGTGCCCATCAGGCCGTGCGCATGGCTTTGTACATCCGCCGTGGTGCTTTGGTATTTCGAAATATCCACCGTTGCCAGCTGCGACATATCGATCCCGGAACCCGGCTGGAACACGTTCGCCAGGGTAATACCCAGGATAATCGCAACCGTAGTGATCACTTCGAAATAGATAATGGTTTTCGCACCAATACGGCCTAACTGCTTCGCATCGCCGACGCCCGCGATACCCACCACCAGCGTCGAGATCACAATCGGTACCACAATCATCTTGATCAGATGAATAAAGATATCCCCTGCCGGGGAAAGCAGGTTCGCAATCAGCCACTCGCGGCTGTCGCTGTGATAGTGGAGGTAACTGCCCAGCAGAATGCCCAGCACAAGGGCGATTAAGATCTGCCAGGCGAGGCTGACTTTAACGTTTTTCATAGAAACTGACTTCCTCAATGAAGCGCCTTATTCACGAAAACTGCATGAATATGGGGACATACTGAAAGGGTATGAATTGTGTTGCGTCGATTTATGGGATTTTTTAACGCGGCGTATGAGTATCATCTGCGCGGCCTGTTGCGCAAGCCTTAAAGATCGACGCATTTCACCCGTAAAAGCGTCTGTGACGAGAGTTTCTCCTGATTCTGATAAATAACCTTTTGTTATTAAAACGCTTTTTTAAACATAAATGTGAATAATTGTTGGCGTGAATTATTTTCCTTCAAAGTTTCATTCGCTCATTTTTCAACCTGTTCAAACAATGCGTGATCTGTAGCCCAAATAATAAACAAAGCTTGTAAAGCCCCTACAATTAACGTTTTAGTGACATATTATTAACATCTTACAAGGAGAAAAAAAGCCATGAGCCAAATACACAAACATGACATTCCCGCTAATATTGCGGACCGTTGCCTGATAAACCCGGAGCAGTACCACGAGAAGTATCAGCAATCTATCACCGCCCCGGACGCCTTCTGGGGCGAGCAGGGCCATATTCTTGACTGGATCAAGCCATATCAGAAGGTGAAGAACACCTCCTTTGCGCCCGGCAATGTCTCCATTAAATGGTATGAAGATGGCACCCTGAACCTGGCGGCGAACTGCCTGGATCGTCACCTTGCCGAGCGCGGGAATGAAACCGCCATCATCTGGGAAGGCGATGACGCCTCGCAGAGCAAGCACATTACCTATAAAGAGCTGCACCGCGACGTGTGCCGCTTCGCCAACGTCCTGCTGGAAAAAGGCATTAAAAAGGGCGATGTGGTCGCGATCTATATGCCGATGGTGCCGGAAGCGGCGGTGGCTATGCTGGCCTGCGCGCGCATCGGGGCAATTCACTCGGTGATTTTCGGCGGCTTCTCCCCGGAAGCGGTGGCGGGCCGTATTGTCGATTCCAGCTCAAAACTGGTGATCACCGCCGATGAAGGCGTGCGCGCCGGACGCGGTATCCCGCTGAAGAAAAACGTCGACGAAGCGCTGAAAAACCCGAACGTCAAAACGGTCAGCAACGTCATCGTCCTTAAGCGTACCGGCGGCAAAATCGACTGGAACGAGGGGCGCGACCTGTGGTGGAGCGACCTGATTGAAAAAGCGAGCGACCAGCATCAGCCGGAAGAGATGAACGCTGAAGATCCGCTTTTCATTCTTTATACCTCCGGCTCAACCGGTAAGCCGAAAGGCGTGCTGCACACCACCGGCGGCTATCTGGTCTACGCGGCCACCACCTTTAAATACGTCTTCGACTACCACCCCGGCGACATCTACTGGTGTACCGCCGACGTGGGCTGGGTGACCGGGCACAGCTACCTGCTGTACGGCCCGCTGGCCTGCGGCGCGACCACGCTGATGTTTGAGGGCGTACCCAACTGGCCGACCCCGGCGCGGATGTGCCAGGTCGTCGACAAGCACCAGGTCAATATTCTCTATACCGCGCCAACGGCGATCCGCGCATTGATGGCGGAAGGCGATAAGGCCATCGAAGGCACCGACCGCTCTTCGTTGCGCATCCTCGGGTCAGTGGGTGAGCCAATCAACCCGGAAGCCTGGGAATGGTACTGGAAGAAAATCGGCAACGAGAAATGTCCGGTGATGGACACCTGGTGGCAGACTGAAACCGGCGGCTTTATGATCACCCCGATGCCGGGCGCCACGCAGCTGAAAGCCGGCTCGGCAACCCGTCCGTTCTTCGGCGTCCAGCCTGCGCTGGTGGATAACGAAGGCAACCCGCTGGACGGTGCCACCGAAGGCAACCTGGTCATCACAGACTCGTGGCCGGGCCAGGCGCGTACCCTGTTCGGCGATCACGATCGCTTCGAGCAGACCTACTTCTCGACCTTTAAAAACATGTACTTCAGCGGCGACGGCGCGCGTCGTGACGAAGATGGCTATTACTGGATCACCGGCCGCGTGGACGACGTGCTGAACGTCTCCGGCCACCGTCTGGGCACCGCCGAGATTGAATCGGCCCTGGTATCGCATCCGAAGATTGCCGAAGCCGCCGTTGTTGGGATCCCGCACAACATCAAAGGCCAGGCGATTTACGCCTACGTCACGCTGAACCACGGCGAGGAGCCGTCACCGGAACTGTACGCCGAGGTGCGCAACTGGGTGCGTAAAGAGATTGGCCCGCTGGCGACGCCGGACGTGCTGCACTGGACCGACTCGCTGCCGAAGACCCGCTCCGGCAAAATTATGCGCCGTATATTGCGCAAAATCGCGGCGGGGGATACCAGCAACCTCGGTGATACCTCAACGCTCGCGGATCCTGGCGTGGTGGAAAAACTGCTCGAAGAGAAGCAGGCCATCGCAATGCCTTCCTAGTGTTTTCTCCCTCTCCCCTCACCCTAACCCTCTCCCCATAGGGGAGAGGGGATAAAACAAACCAACCTTACCTTTGGAGACTCTGTGATGAATAACGATATTTGTCAGCAGATAGAGAATAGTGCGCACTACAGGGAGCTCGTCGATAAGCGGCAACGGTTTGCCTTCATCCTTTCCATCATCATGCTGATTATCTACGTCGGCTTTATTCTGCTGATCGCCTTTGCACCGCACTGGCTGGGCACCCCGCTGCATGCGGGCACCAGCGTCACGCGCGGCATTCCCATTGGCATTGGCGTGATTGTGATCTCCTTCCTGCTGACCGGCGTCTACGTCTGGCGCGCGAACGGTGAATTCGATCGTCTCAATAAAGCGGTTCTGCAAGAGGTAAAAGCATCATGAAGCGAGTCCTGACGGCGCTCGCCGCCGCCCTCCCCTTTGCCGCCCACGCGGCGGATGCCATTACCGGTGACGTTCAGCGCCAGCCGACCAACTGGCAGGCGATTATCATGTTCCTGATATTCGTCCTGCTGACGCTGTACATCACTTACTGGGCGTCGAAACGCGTGCGCTCGCGTAACGATTACTACACCGCCGGGGGCAACATTACCGGCTTCCAGAACGGGCTGGCGATTGCGGGTGATTTTATGTCCGCCGCCTCGTTCCTCGGGATCTCCGCGCTGGTGTACACCTCCGGCTATGACGGCCTGATCTACTCTCTCGGCTTCCTCGTCGGCTGGCCGATCATCCTGTTCCTGATTGCCGAGCGCCTGCGCAACCTAGGCCGCTATACCTTTGCGGACGTGGCATCCTATCGACTGAAGCAGGGGCCGATTCGCACCCTCTCCGCCTGCGGCTCTCTGGTGGTGGTGGCGCTGTACCTGATTGCGCAGATGGTCGGTGCGGGTAAATTGATCGAGCTTCTGTTCGGCCTGAACTACCACATCGCGGTGGTGCTGGTGGGCGTGCTGATGGTGATGTACGTGCTGTTCGGCGGCATGCTGGCGACCACCTGGGTGCAGATCATCAAAGCGGTCCTGCTACTGTTCGGCGCCAGCTTTATGGCCTTTATGGTGATGAAGCACGTCGGCTTCAGCTTCAACAACCTGTTCACCGAAGCGATGGCGGTTCACCCGAAAGGGGAAGCGATCATGAGCCCTGGCGGGCTGGTGAAGGACCCGATATCCGCGCTCTCTCTCGGCCTGGGCCTGATGTTTGGTACGGCTGGCCTGCCGCACATTCTGATGCGCTTCTTTACCGTAAGCGACGCGCGTGAGGCACGCAAAAGCGTCTTCTACGCCACCGGCTTCATGGGTTACTTCTACATCCTGACCTTTATCATCGGCTTTGGCGCGATCATGCTGGTGGGGGCGAACCCGGCGTTTAAAGACGCGGCGGGCGCGCTGATTGGCGGTAACAACATGGCGGCTGTGCATCTGGCGGACGCGGTAGGCGGCAACCTGTTCCTCGGCTTTATCTCCGCCGTGGCCTTCGCCACCATTCTGGCGGTAGTTGCGGGTCTGACCCTCGCCGGCGCGTCGGCGGTATCGCATGACCTCTACGCGAACGTCTTCCGCAAGGGGGCGAGCGAGCGCGATGAGCTGAAGGTTTCAAAAATCACCGTGCTGGTGCTGGGCGTCGTGGCGATTCTGCTGGGCATTCTGTTTGAGAAGCAGAACATCGCCTTTATGGTGGGGCTGGCCTTCTCGATTGCGGCAAGCTGTAACTTCCCAATCATCCTGCTCTCCATGTACTGGTCGAAACTGACCACGCGTGGGGCAATGATTGGCGGCTGGCTGGGGCTGCTGACGGCGGTGATCCTGATGATTCTGGGCCCGACCATCTGGGTGCAGATCCTCGGCCACGCAAGCGCCATCTTCCCGTATGAGTATCCGGCGCTGTTCTCGATCGCCGTGGCGTTTATCGGCATCTGGTTCTTCTCGGCCACCGACAACTCGCCGGAGGGTAACCTGGAGCGTGAGAAATTCCGCGCCCAGTTTATCCGTTCACAAACCGGCCTGGGCGTTGAGCAGGGCCGCGCGCACTAAGCCTTTCTCCCCGGCCATTACGGCCGGGGAGCTTAAAACATCACCCACGCCACCAGCGGCGCAATCAGGACCATCACTACGCCCGACAGCATCATCACCAGGCTCGCGACAACGCCCTCCTGCTGGCCGAGCTCATAGGAACGTGCCGTGCCCGCGCCGTGCGACGCCGCGCCAAACCCCGCGCCTTTCGCCATCCCTTCCCGGATAGACAGCCGCAGAAAGAGCATATCGCCAACCGCCATCCCAAAGACGCCCGTCACGACCACAAACAGCGCCACCAGGTCCGGCTGCCCGCCGAGCGGTTTCGCCGCGGCCAGCGCAAACGGCGTCGTCACCGAACGGACGGCCAGGCTGCGCTGAATTTCATCGGACAGCGTAAACAGCCGGGCCAGCCAGACGGAGCTGCATACCGCCACCACCGTGGCGGTGAGTACGCCCGCGCTGAGCGACATCCAGTGGCGTTTGATGATCGCCAGGTTGTCATAAACGGGAACGGCAAACGCGATGGTCGCCGGGCCGAGCAGCCACAGCAGCCAGTGGGATTCACCGATGTAGTTTTGCCAGGAGATATGGCCGAAGACCAGCATCATCACCAGCAGGATCGGCGTGAGGACCAGCGGCATCAGCGGCAGGGCATGAAAACGACGATACAACCGCTTGTTGGCAAAGTAGATCGCCAGCGTCGCCACCAGGCAAAGGATGCTGACCTGAAAATTAGTCATGTTTGTGCCTGCTGATTTCAAAGCGATACACTTTATCCACCACCCAGGCGGTCGCCCCCAGCACCATTAGCGTACTCAGCGCGATAACCGCAAAGATCCGCCAGCCGTCTACCATCAGCAGCTGCGCATAGTTCACCACCGCCACGACGGCAGGGACAAAGAACAGCAGCATCTCCGCCAGCAGCCAGCGCGCCCCGGCGCGCACCCAGCTGAGGGGGATCACGCGGCACAGAATAAGCGTCAGCATCAGCAGCATCCCGACAAGATTGGCGGGCAGCGGCAGATGCAGCCAGCCGACCAGATATTCGGCGAAAACAAACAGTCCCGCGTAGAGCAGTACCTGAACAGGGACCTGGAGTCGTTGTACAACGGCAGGCGTAACACGGCTTAACGCCACGGCCATGGGGGTTTTCCTCAAAAATGAGACGAGGCGCCAGTATAGTGAGCGTACGGTATGGACTGAAATGAATTAAAATCATCACAGGTATAGTTTCGAGGAATAATCATGGACATAAGAACGCTGCGCTATTTTGTCGAGGTGGTTCGCCAGCAAAGTTTTACCCGCGCAGCGGAGAAGTTGTTCGTTACCCAGCCAACCATCAGCAAGATGCTGAAAAACCTCGAAGATGAACTGAACTGTACCCTGCTGATCCGCGACGGGCGCAAGCTGTTGCTGACCGATACCGGACGCGTGGTGTTCGAACGCGGGCTGGCGATTCTGGCGGAGTTCCGCCAGCTGGAAGCGGAGCTGGGCGATATTAATCATCTGACCAAAGGGGTGCTTCGCCTCGGCATTCCGCCCATGGTGGGGATGATGATGGCCGGGCCGATTAGCCTGTTTCGCCAGCGTTATCCCGGCGTTGAGCTGAAGATTTCGGAATTTGGTGGATTAACCGTCCAGCAGGCCGTCACCAACGGCGAGCTCGACGTCGCAATGACCGCCCTTCCCGTGGAGGAAGAGAGCGGTCTGGCGACCCTGCCGCTGTTTAGCCATCCGCTCTGCGTCCTGGTACCACGCTCCGGCGACTGGCTGAAGATTGACTCGGTGAAGCCCGAACTGCTCGGCGAACATCCCCTGCTGATCTACAACGAAGACTTCGCCTTAAGCCGTCAGCTGATGACGCTGTTCAACCAGCATAACGTGAAGCCGCGCATTGCGGTGCGCAGCGGACAGTGGGACTTCCTGGCGGCGATGGTGCAGGCCGGCGTGGGGATTGCCATTCTGCCGCAGCCGATTTGCGAGCGGCTGGATAAAAACACGCTGCGCTGGATCCCGCTGGAGAGCGAACTGCACTGGCAGCTGGGGATGATCTGGCGTGAAGGGGTGTATCTGTCGCAGAGCGCGCAGGCGTGGCTCGAGTGCTGTAAGGGGTTTTGGGTGCCCTCACCCTAACCCTCTCCCACAGGGAGAGGGAACCGATCGAGCACGTAGGCCGGGTAAGGCGAAGCCGCCACCCGGCAAAACAGCGCTACTGATTCTCTATCAACAGCGCTTCCAGCAGGTCCAGATCGTGCAGCAGCTTTTGCAGCGTTTCGTTGCTGATCTGGCGCGTGGCGCGCAGGTGGTAAAGTTCGGCACGCTCTGAGCGCAGCGCCGCCAGGCGGAACCGGCGCTCCAGGTTCTCTTCCTGCAGCGAGCTTTCCACATCGTTACGCCCGTCCGCGCGGCGGCGAAGGTTACCAATCACCCGGGAACTCACTTCCGTCAGCAGCTGGTTGTCGATGTTCTCTTCCGCATCCGCGGCCAGACGTTCCTCCATTTTCTGGATCGCGACAATCGCCACTTCGGCGGTGGCCGCCCGGGCAATCCGCTCCTCTTTATGCTGCTGGGTCGAATCACCGGCATCAATATGCTGAAGTAAAATTGGCAGCATAATCACCCCAACAAACAGGGAGAACAGAATCACGCCCGCCGCCAGGAAGACCAGCTCGTAGCGCGCCGGGAAGACGTCGCCCGTCGGCAGCAGCAGCGGAATGGAGAGCACACCGGCAAGGGTGATCGCCCCGCGAACGCCCGCAAAGGAGGCGATCAGCAGCTCACGCGTTGTCCACGAGCCGAACTCCATCGGCTTTTTCTTCAGGAAGCGCACGCTGAAGTTTTTCATCGTCCACAGCCAGCCAAAACGCACCAGCATCAGCGCCAGGTAGATCAGCACGACGTCGGTAAACAGCATCCAGACTTCCACATTCGGGTCGGCTTCGGCCGCCACCAGCGAGGATTCCATAATGCCCGGCAGCTGAAGGCCCAGCAGCAGGAATACCATGCCGTTAAAGACAAACTCCAGCATTGCCCAGGTGCTGTTGGCGCGCAGGCGCATGGCCAGCGGCGCGCGGCGCATTACGCCGGAACGGGTGATGGTCATCCCTGCAGCCACTGCCGCCAGAATGCCCGACACGCCGATATGTTCAGCAATCAGGTAGGAGGCGAACGGCAGCAGGAACAGCAGTACGATCTGGGTAGCAGGCTCATCGCCGCCCCAGCGGCTGAGGAAGCGCAGCGAGCGGCCGTACAGCCAGCTCACCACGAAGCCCGCTAGAATACCGCCAATCGCCACCTTGAAGAACTCCAGGGTGGCACCGCCGACGGTAAAGACCATCGTGCCCATCGCAACGGCCACGGCAAACTTCAGGGCAACCAGGCCGGAGGCGTCGTTCATCAGCGCCTCACCCTGTAAAATCCCCATGATTTTCTTCGGAATGCGGCCTTCACCCACAATGCCGGACAGCGCCACGGCATCGGTTGGCGACAGCACGGCGGCCAGCGCAAAAGCCGGTATTAAAGGAATACCCGGTACCGTCCAGTAGATCAGAAAACCGATCCCGACGACGGTGACCACCACCAGCGCCAGCGCCAGGCCGAAGATCTCTCGCCCGTGCTCAAGGAATTCGCGCGTGGGCGTTTTCCAGCCATCGGCAAACAGCAGCGGCGGAATAAACAGCACGAGGAACAGTTCGGGGTCAAATTCCACGTGCAGGCCAAACGTCGGCCACGCCAGCAGCGCGCCGATGGCAATTTGCATTAATGGCAGGGGGACCTGAAAGGGCAGTACGCGTGTAACCACCCCGGATAGCGAGACCACAAGGGTCATGATGAGTATTGTGAAGAAGATTTCCATGCGTTCCCTGTTTGCTGTGTTGCTTATGTACTCCGGAAGGCGTCGTGCCTTTTATTCTATCTTCCCCAGAGTAACGCAAAAGGCAACAGGATGAGTCCTGAAAATAAAAACGGGCGGCCTGAGCCACCCGTTTTCGCATCAAAGGACAACTTAGATTGCCCAGCCGCCCGCGTAGAACGCCACCAGCGCAACGGCAATAACAACGGTGCCCACGTTCAGCTTGCGCCATTCACCGGAGACCAGACGACCAATCACCAGCGACGCGAAGCCGATCATAATGCCGGTCACGATGTTACAGGTCAGCACGATGAAGACCGCGGTAATCAGGCCAGACATCGCGTCCACGAAATCCGCAAAGTCGATTTTCGCCACGTTGCTCAGCATCAGCAGGCCAACGTACATCAGCGCTGGCGCGGTCGCATACGCCGGAACCAGATAGGAGAGCGGAGAGAGGAACAGGATCAGCATGAACAGCACGCCCACGGTGATCGCCGTCAGGCCGGTTTTGCCGCCTGCCGCCGTACCCGCTGCGGATTCGATATACACCGCCGCAGGCGCCGCGCCCACCAGGCCAGAGAAGACGCTGCTCAGGGAGTCGGTGGTCAGCGCTTTGCCGCCGTCAATAATCTGACCGTCTTTATCCAGCAGGTTCGCCTGACCGGCCACCGCACGAATGGTACCGGTCGCGTCAAACACGGCGGTCATCACCAGCGCCAGCACGCTCGGCAGGATGACCGGGTTCAGCGCGCCAACGATATCCAGGCTGCCAATCAGGGAGTTGCCTTTGTCATCGCTCAGCGACGGCATGGCGAAAATGCCGGAGAAGTGGACGTTAGGATCGAAAATCAGGCCGATAATGGAAACGCCGATAATGGTCAGCAGAATACCGCCCGGGACCTTCAGTTTTTCCAGACCGATAATCACCGCCAGACCGATCAGCGACATGATCACCGGGAAGCTGGCGAAATGACCGAGGGCGACCGGCAGACCGTCCAGCGGATTCTTGATGACCAGACCAACGCCGTTGGCGGCGATAAGCAACAGGAACAGGCCGATACCGATACCGGTACCGTGCGCCACGCCCTGCGGCAGGTTGCGCAAAATCCAGCTGCGGATGCCCGTCGCTGAAATCACGGTAAACAACACACCCATCAGGAACACGGCACCCAGCGCAACCGGTACGCTGATGTGCTGGCCCAGCACCAGGCTGAACGCGGTGAACGCGGTCAGAGAGATGGCGCAACCAATTGCCAGCGGCAGGTTCGCCCATAGGCCCATCACGATGGACCCCACGCCAGCCACGAGGCAGGTCGCCACAAACACAGCCGCTGGCGGGAAGCCCGCTTTGCCCAGCATGCCCGGCACAACGATGACGGAATAAACCATCGCCAGAAACGTTGTCAAACCGGCAACGATTTCCTGGCGCACGGTGCTGCCGCGAGCCGAAATTTTAAACATGGCGTCAAGTGAACCGCCGGTACGCGCAGATGGCGTAGACATAGAAAACATCCCCTGAGAGTTTTTTAGAAAGTCCGTAAGCGAGGTGGAGACGCCACTGCCAGCTGAACGTCAAATCCTTGTGTTGCGTTTGTGACGAAAGGGCGTCACAAAAAAAGCAAACGTTTAGCTCCGCGCTTACAAACGGGTGGTCAAATTAAGGCAAACGATTATCTAGCCTAATCCCCGCCCTTTTCAACTGAACTTTATCGTTTTTCGCTAAAATTCCCTTATGACGCTGAAGAAATAAACAGAGGATGCGCAAACGTTATCGTCTATGCGCAATTTGTTTACATTTTCAGTCCTCACCGGGAATAGATAACGGCCCCCCTTTCTCCAGGGTTCTTTGCCAGCCGGGGCAAGTCTCGACCTTTGTCTTCCATGCCTGGGTATGCGGCAGGTTGTGGATACCGCCGCGCGCCAGCAGGGCAAAGATCGGGAAGCTCATCTGAATGTCGGCCATGCTGAGCGAATCCCCGGCAAACCAGCTGTTTTTAGCAAGATGCGACTCAATAAAGCGCGCATGGGTTTCCAGCTGACGGTTGAGATACGCTTTTTGCACGCCCTGCCCCAGCGCTTTGCCCAGGGTTCTGAGGCCAAACGGCACCGGCGGCTTGCCGAGGCTGTTGAAAACCAGCTTCATTAACAGCAGCGGCATCAGCGAGCCTTCGGCGTAATGCAGCCAGAAGCGGTACTGCACCTTATGCGCCGGATCCAGAGGCTTAAGGCGTGACTCGGCGTCGTACGTTTCCTGCAGGTACTCCAGAATGGCGCCCGACTCCGCAAGGATCAGTCCGTTATCTTCGATGACCGGTGATTTGCCCAACGGATGCACCTTTTTGAGCGCCTCCGGTGCCAGCATGTTCTTTTCGCGCTGGTAGTGAACGATCTCATAAGGCAGGTTGAGTTCTTCAAGCGCCCAGATCGCGCGGTGCGAGCGCGACTGGTTAAGGTGGTGTACCGTGAGCATGGCTTTCTCCTGTTATTCATACTTTTTAACTATAGAAAATTGAACAACACCGCGAAAAAAATTCGGCTAAAAACCGGTCAGCGCCGCTGGCGAAAAAACGGGCCTTGCATAGACTTAAAGTGTCAGCACAATCCGGAACCTCCCCAACCAGCTCGACACTGAGGGGTGCTGATGTCGGGGGAAACCCTCCCGTGAACCAGCGGGATAGAGAGAAAGACAAAGACCGGGAAAAACTAAAGCGCCCTTTGTGGCGCTTTAGTTCTTTCTTATGCTTTTGCTTTTTGTCGGGTGGCGCTTCGCTTATCCGGCCTACGTTCTCGGTTTGTAGGTCGGGTAAGGCGCAGCCGCCACCCGACAAACAGACCGCACCGTCTCAATCCTCTTCCAGCAGCCGCGCCCCCGTCCCCTGCTCGCCCAGCCTGTCGCCGGGGTTACGCAGCGGGCAATCGCTACGCGACAGGCAGCCGCAGCCAATGCAGCCATCCAGCTCGTCACGCAGGGCGACCAGCGTATGGATACGCCTGTCCAGCTCTTCACGCCACTGGGACGACAGCTCTTTCCACTCCTTCGGGCTCAGCGTGTGGCCTTCCGGCAGCACGCCAAATGCCTCGCCGATCGTAGCCAGGGGAATTCCGATTCGTTGCGCAATTTTAATAATCGCCACGTAGCGCAGCACGTCGCGGGTATAGCGACGCTGGTTGCCGCCGTTACGGATGCTTTTAATTAACCCTTTGCTTTCATAGAAGTGGAGCGCCGATACCGCCACGCCGCTTCGCTTTGCCACTTCGCCGGGGGTTAACAGCGCTTTAATGCGCGGCAATCTCTTTTCCATAAAACCTCTTTACCTCAAGTTAACTTGAGGAATTATACTCCCCCGCAGAGAAAACGACGAATTAACCGAGATAGTTGTATCTACAGAGGGGCAACCTTATGTCGCATCAGCAGATTATTCAGACGCTTATTGAATGGATTGATGACCATATCGACCAACCGTTGAACATTGATGTGGTCGCGAAAAAGTCGGGCTATTCGAAATGGTATTTACAGAGAATGTTCCGTACGGTCATGCATCAGACGCTGGGTGAGTACATTCGTCAGCGCAGGCTGCTGCTGGCGGCGCAGGCGCTACGCTCAACGCAGCGGCCGATTTTTGATATCGCGATGGATCTGGGCTATGTGTCGCAACAAACCTTTTCCCGCGTGTTTCGCCGCGAGTTTGACCGCACGCCGAGCGACTATCGCCATCAGCTGAATTAATCACCCTCAGTGCAAAGGCTGCTGCTGCCAGGTCATAAATTCCTGGGGCGGCATCGCTTTCGCGAAGTGCCATCCCTGACAAAACTGAACGCCGCGCTTCAACAGCCAGCTCACCTGCTCTGCCGTCTCGACCCCTTCCGCAATGGTTTTCAGCCGCAGGCTTTGCGCCATCTCGATAATATGCTCGGCGATCAGGTGGCTGGTACTGTTGGTCGTTAAGGTATCGATAAACGATTTATCGATTTTCAAAATATCCACGTTCAGCGAGTAGAGGTTGTGCAGGTTCGAGTAACCGGTTCCGAAATCATCGATGGCGACTTCATACCCCGCCTGCCGGAAGGCCTGAATCACCGGCGTGGTTTTAGGCACATCGATAAAACCGCGTTCCGTCACTTCGATTTTGATTTGCTGCGCGCGGACGGCGTAGTGGCGGGCCTTGTCGGAAATCATGGCGATCAGCCGCGAGGAGTGGAAATCCGTCGCCGACAGGTTAATCGAAATATAGAGATGCGGATGCTCGGCCAGGAAATGGCCCAGATCGTTGAATACCTCTTCAACGACATAGTCCGTAATCCGCTCGCTCATCCCCTCATTTTCCGCCAGCGGAATAAACTCCGCCGGGCTCATCACCTGTCCGTTAAAACCCGGCCAGCGTAACAATGCCTCTGCCCCCACGCACTGGTTATTCTTAATATCAATAATCGGCTGATAATGCAGGCAAAGCTGGCGTTTGTTCAGCGCCCGGTGCAGCAGACGCCCCGGCGAATTAAGCTCGCGGTGGGTGCGAGACCAGACCAGCAAAATAATAATGCTGCAAATCATCCCCAGCGGCAGCGTCAGCGTCGCCTGATGATAGAGCGTTTCATAAAAACGTTTATTTGACGTCGACACGATAGCGGCAATAGGCCGTTTTGGCGATTTCACGACGGTATAGAAACGGTTATCTTTTTGAAATACCGATTCCTTATCCCGAATCATCGAATTTAATAAAGAAACATTGGCTTTCTGGCTGACGGAAAAGAAAGCGTTAGTTACCGTGTCATACACCCCCCATGAAAGAGAATGATCCGCAGACATGACTTCACTGTATGAAAGCGGATTGACGACCACCACATAATTTCCACGCTGCATATATGTCATTTTATAGCCAGTATAAAATGGGGTATCGCGATAATAATAGATAGCGACATCAGGTTTACGCGTGTAATTAGCGGCGGGAATGGCGTAGGGGCGATCCGGTGTAAAAACGGTCGAACAAAGAAAATGCTCGCCTTCAGCGTAAATTAAATCGGCGACAAACAGGCGGCCACGAACAACGTTCAGCATATATTGACGGTGTCCCGGCGTACAAAGCTCACCCTGATATTTTTCAGCCTCGTCCCGCGCCAGGTCAACCTGTTGAATAACAAGCTCAGTTTTGTCTAAAGCCAGTTCAGCAAATGTGCGTAGCTGGGCGCTTGTTTCCGACACGGCACGCAGCTGGGCAAACCATAGCGCAAGCATCACCGGCAGCATAACTACCATGATGATCCCTACCACCCTGAGCATTTTGCGCCGCGCGCTACGATTCATTTCCCGCCCTATATCCCTGCATGTTGTACGCCTGTAGTAATGAAGGCCGGATGCTTTGTTAAACAGGTGATTACGTTGCATGAATCATGCGAAGTTAGCAACTGACTTTTAGTATTAAAATTCTTAAATTTCGTTATGACGATAATATTTTCCCGTAAGTTAAACTGTGAGTATTCGTTCCGTTTCAATTAAGGGAAATAATTATCCAACCCACCAGGGCTGGCGCGAAGATAACACAACAGACCATTGTTGATTTATAAATAATCAGTCTTTACCGCAATATTCTCAGGTTCGGCTGCGAATAATACCCTTCTAATAAAAACCGAATTTGAGTTATCGCCACTTGCCCGATGGGCGTTTACGGCACGTTGTCGATCCGTCACCTCACGCGTTGAAGGCAGGGTCCGCCTGCGCAATCTTCTTTCCTGAGGAATAAAATCCTCTTTTTTGATTGCTCAGACACTGGCGAATAAATCAACAAATGTGATATAGTTCACACATAATCTGTAACGAGAAACACCGTTTCATTCAGGTCGTCTGTTTTGTAGAGGATGGATTTATGGCAGCCATTACTACCAGCATGGTTCTCCTGCGCTGGCCTTTGTTGAGTGCGGTACTGATGTTTTTAGCCAGCACGCTGAACATTCAGTTTCGTAAATCTGACTATGCCGGTCTTGCGGTGATCAGCACCCTGCTGGGTCTGGGGGCTGCCTGCTGGTTTGCAACGGGTCTGCTTGGGATCACCCTGGTGGATATCGCTGCCGTCTGGGAAAATATTAAAGTGGTGATGGTTGAGGCGATGAGCCACACGCCACCAGACTGGCCGATGGTGATTACCTGATCCCTGATGGAATAAAAAAACCCAGACGAGAGTCTGGGTTTTTTGTTTCAAGCACGCGGAAATCAGAACGGAATGTCGTCGTCGAAATCCATTGGCGGTTCGTTAGACGGTGCCGGAGCAGACTGCTGCTGCGGACGAGACTGCGCGCCGCCGCTGAACTGGTTGCCGCCCTGCGGCTGCTGAGGCTGACCCCAACCGCCCTGCTGCTGGTTCTGACCACCACCTGCCGGTGCGCCACCGCCCTGACGGCCGCCCAGCATCTGCATGGTGCCGCCCACGTTCACCACCACTTCAGTGGTGTACTTCTCAGCGCCGGACTGATCGGTCCATTTGCGGGTACGCAGCTGGCCTTCGATATAGACCTGAGAACCTTTACGCAGATACTCACCGGCCACTTCGGCCAGCTTGCCAAACAGCACAACGCGGTGCCATTCGGTCTGCTCTTTCATCTCACCGGTCGCTTTATCACGCCAGGATTCGGAAGTAGCCAGCGTAATGTTGGCAACTGCGCCACCACTCGGCATGTAGCGTACTTCCGGGTCCTGGCCCAGATTACCGACGAGAATCACCTTGTTTACGCCTCTGCTGGCCATGTTCGTGTCTCCTGAATACGTTTCTTAATAGTGTAAACGCGCGAGTGTACCATTTCCATGCTGCACTTTGATAGTTGCGTAGCACGTTCCAGAGTTCTCCCGCAACTCGACATTGTTACACAGCGAATCAGAAAATGCATTCCAATACTGTATATTCAAACAGGTCAAATTGTGTCATAATTAGCCGTTTCTGACAGCCGTTTGTCCTTCAAACAAACCAGGCAATCCGTGTTCCAACCGGGAAAGGTGAATGGATAAGATCGAAGTTCGGGGCGCCCGCACCCACAATCTCAAGAATATCAACCTCATAATCCCTCGCGACAAGCTCATTGTCGTGACCGGGCTTTCGGGGTCTGGCAAATCCTCACTGGCTTTCGACACCTTGTATGCCGAAGGACAGCGTCGTTACGTTGAGTCGCTCTCTGCGTACGCGCGTCAGTTCCTGTCGCTGATGGAAAAACCGGATGTCGACCATATCGAAGGGTTGTCGCCTGCTATTTCTATTGAGCAGAAGTCCACCTCGCATAACCCGCGTTCAACGGTCGGTACCATTACCGAAATCCATGACTACCTGCGTCTGCTGTATGCACGCGTTGGCGAACCGCGCTGCCCGGACCACGACGTCCCGCTGGCGGCACAGACCGTGAGCCAGATGGTGGATAACGTGCTGTCGCAGCCGGAAGGCAAACGCCTGATGCTGCTGGCGCCGATCATTAAAGAGCGTAAGGGCGAACACACCAAAACGCTGGAAAACCTGGCAAGCCAGGGCTATATCCGCGCCCGTATCGACGGCGAAGTGTGCGACCTGTCGGATCCGCCCAAGCTGGAACTGCAGAAGAAGCACACCATTGAAGTCGTGATTGACCGCTTCAAGGTGCGCGACGATCTCGCCACGCGCCTGGCGGAATCGTTCGAAACGGCGCTGGAACTCTCCGGCGGCACGGCCGTGGTCTCCGACATGGACGACCCGAAAGCGGAAGAGCTGCTCTTCTCCGCCAACTTTGCCTGCCCGATTTGCGGCTACAGCATGCGCGAGCTGGAACCGCGCCTGTTCTCCTTTAACAACCCGGCGGGCGCGTGCCCGACGTGTGACGGCCTGGGCGTGCAGCAGTATTTCGACCCGGACCGTGTGATCCAGAACCCGGAGCTGTCGCTGGCGGGCGGGGCCATTCGCGGCTGGGACAAGCGTAACTTCTATTACTTCCAGATGCTTAAGTCGCTGGCAGAGCACTACAAGTTCGACGTTGAAGCGCCGTGGGCGAGCCTGAGTGCGAACGTGCACAAAGTGATCCTGTTCGGTTCCGGTAAAGAGAACATCGAGTTCAAATACATGAACGATCGCGGCGATACCTCCGTGCGTCGCCACCCGTTCGAAGGGGTGCTGCACAACATGGAGCGCCGCTACAAAGAGACCGAGTCCAGCGCGGTGCGCGAGGAGCTGGCGAAGTTCATCAGCAACCGCTCCTGCGCCACCTGCGAGGGCACGCGCCTGCGTCGCGAAGCGCGCCACGTGTTTGTGGAAAACACGGCGCTGCCGACCATCTCGGACATGAGCATCGGCCACGCGATGGACTTCTTCAACAACCTGAAGCTCTCCGGCCAGCGCGCGAAAATTGCCGAAAAAGTGCTGAAGGAGATTGGCGATCGCCTGAAGTTCCTGGTGAACGTCGGCCTGAACTACCTGACGCTTTCCCGCTCGGCAGAAACGCTCTCCGGCGGTGAAGCCCAGCGTATCCGCCTGGCCAGCCAGATTGGTGCGGGCCTGGTCGGCGTCATGTACGTGCTGGATGAGCCGTCCATCGGCCTGCACCAGCGCGACAACGAGCGTCTGCTCGGCACGCTGGTTCACCTGCGCAACCTCGGCAACACGGTGATCGTGGTCGAGCACGACGAAGATGCGATCCGCGCGGCTGACCACGTCATCGACATCGGCCCGGGCGCAGGCGTCCACGGCGGTCAGGTGGTCGCGGAAGGGACGCTGAAAGACATTATGGCGGTGCCCGAGTCGCTGACCGGCCAGTACATGAGCGGCAAGCGCAAGATTGAAGTCCCGAAACAGCGGGTGGAGGCCGACCCGGAAAAAGTGCTGAAGCTGACCGGCGCGCGCGGCAACAACCTGAAAGACGTCACCCTGACGCTGCCGGTTGGCCTGTTTACCTGTATCACCGGCGTGTCCGGTTCCGGTAAATCGACACTGATCAACGATACCCTGTTCCCGATTGCGCAGACGGCGCTGAACGGCGCGACGCTGGCCGAGCCTGCGCCGTACCGCGACATCCAGGGGCTGGAGCATTTCGATAAGGTTATCGACATTGACCAGAGCCCGATTGGCCGAACCCCGCGCTCTAACCCGGCGACCTATACCGGCGTCTTCACGCCCGTACGTGAACTGTTTGCCGGCGTGCCGGAAGCGCGCTCTCGCGGGTATACGCCGGGACGCTTCAGCTTTAACGTGCGCGGAGGCCGCTGCGAAGCGTGTCAGGGCGACGGCGTGATCAAGGTTGAGATGCACTTCCTGCCGGATATCTACGTGCCGTGCGACCAGTGCAAAGGCAAACGCTATAACCGCGAAACGCTGGAGATTAAGTACAAGGGTAAGACCATCCACGAAGTGCTGGACATGACCATCGAAGAGGCGCGCGAGTTCTTTGACGCCGTCCCTGCGCTGGCGCGTAAGCTGCAGACGCTGATGGACGTCGGCCTGACCTACATTCGTCTGGGGCAGTCGGCAACCACGCTGTCCGGCGGTGAAGCCCAGCGCGTGAAGCTGGCGCGCGAGCTGTCAAAACGCGGCACCGGCCAGACGCTCTACATTCTGGACGAGCCGACCACCGGCCTGCACTTTGCCGATATCCAGCAGCTGCTCGACGTGCTGCATCAGCTGCGCGATCAGGGCAACACGATCGTGGTCATCGAACATAACCTGGACGTGATTAAAACCGCGGACTGGATTGTCGATCTCGGCCCGGAAGGCGGCAGCGGCGGCGGTGAAATTCTCGTCTCCGGTACGCCAGAGACGGTTGCAGAGTGCGAAGCCTCGCACACCGCGCGCTTCCTTAAGCCGTTGCTGTAATTGTCACACGGAGAGCTGCTGTCGGGTGGATTCCGGCAGCAGCTCAACCGCCTGCTGATAGGACGCGTCCACCAGGTAGTAAATTTGAGAGCCTGGAATCGTTCCATCCAGATAGACGGTGCTCCAGTGCGCCTTATTGAGATGCTTGCTCGGCCTCACGTCATCATGCTGCTGGCGTAGCAAATCCGCCAGTTCAGGGCTGGTTTTCAGCGACGTCCGCAGGACGGCCGTCCACCTCTTTCACCATCGCAAACAGCACATCACCCACCTTAACCTGCGTGGCTTTCCAGTCGCTGTGAACGCTCTGCTCCGCGCCGGGCTTGCTCATGCAGTACTGAAGTATCTCCGAAATTGTCATCTTTATTCCCCTTGTAGCGTGGCGATAATTTTACGCGAACCACCGTGAATGCGATGCTCCATGATGAAAGACGAATCTTTCTAAGTGTGCAGCAAGAAGACGAAAGGTAAAACCCGCGGCAGCGAGATTTGATTAAAAAAGAGTCAAACACGCTGCCAGGGACTCAGTACTCGGAGTTGACGATCACCTCTTCGCCAAACTTTCCGGCCATCGGCAGCGGTCGATAGGTTGAGTTAGAGGCGCGTAACACCCTGATACCTCTGGCTCCCACGTCCTGCGCGGCGGTAATGTCGTTATCCGAATCGCCGTAGAATACTTTGATATTTTTCTTCTCCAGCCACTGGGTTTTGGTGTTTTGCCCCTCTTTGTCGCCGGCAAAAATGACCGGGTTCATGCTGGCAGCCGGGATCTGGAAATCATCCTGCAGGGTTTTAGAGACGGTTTCTGTTTTGGTCTGACTGCGGCCGGTCACAAAATAAATGCTGTCACCGCGCTTCACGTGCATGGCAATCAGCGCGCGGGCAACCTCTTTCGGGATGCTGTACTCGTCCCAGCCGTTATTCATTTTTTCCCAAAACTCCGGGTTCTTCAGATACGCTTCGCTGTCCGGTGAATACGTTTTCTTACCGCGCCAGAAGCCGGGGCTGGAGAACAGCACGGTATCGTCAATGTCAAAGCCCACGGCCATTGGCGCACGGCCCATCAGGCTGTTTTCGATTTGGGCCACGGAAACCCAGTGAATGGGCGCCTGCTCGGCAAGCATGGCGGCGGTGGTGCCGGTGTAAAGCGGCGTCGGGGCCGAAGCACGGGCGACGACGGCGCTATTAAGTGAGAACAATAAGCAGGCGGCGCTGAGCGCCAGTGTGATCTTGCGCATATTTTCCCCTGAATATTCAGCTTGTTATCGTTTTATTTTGAGCGAATGGTCAAAAAACTATCCGACCATAACCCCAGCGGGAGGTGAAGGGAAGGAGTTTTTGCTTATGGAGCGGAATAAAAAAGAAGGCGATCACAAAGTGCCGGGAAACGTTTATGTGCGGCCTGATGCCCTCACCCCAACCCTCTCCCACAGGGAGAGGGAGAAAAGAGTAGTGAATACTTACATCACTGCGGCAAACGCCTGCGCTACGCGGTGAACGTTGCTGGCATTCAGGCCCGCCACGCACATACGGCCGCTGGCGATCAGGTAGACGCCGAACTCTTCGCGCAGGCGATCGACCTGCGCCGCGCTCAGTCCGGTATAGCTGAACATCCCGCGCTGCTTGAGCAGATAGTCGAAGTTATGCCCAGGCACGGCCTCTTTCAGCACGTTAACCAGCTCCTGACGCATCGACAGAATCCGCTTGCGCATGGATTCCACCTCGGCGAGCCAGTTGGCTTTCAGCTTTTCGTCACCGAGAACCGTCGCCACCACCTGCGCACCAAAGTTTGGCGGGCTGGAGTAAATACGGCGCACCGTCGCCTTCAGCTGGCCCAGCACGCGGCTTGCCGCTTCTGTGTCTTCACACACCACGGACAGACCGCCAACGCGCTCGCCGTAGAGGGAGAAAATTTTAGAGAAGGAGTTACTCACCAGAGCAGGCAGCCCGGCGCTGGCCACCGCGCGGATGGCATAAGCATCGTCTTCCATACCCGCGCCAAAGCCCTGATAGGCGATGTCGAGGAACGGGATCAGGTTGCGGGCCTTAAGCACCTCTATCACCGCATCCCACTGATCGTGGGTGAGATCCGCCCCGGTCGGGTTATGGCAGCACGGATGCAACAGCACAATGCTGCGCTCCGGCAGGGTGTGCAGTTTTTCCAGCAGCGCCTCAACGCGCACGCCGTTAGTTTCGCTGTCGAACCACGGATAGGTCCCGACCTTAAAGCCTGCGCCCTCGAAGATCGCAACGTGGTTTTCCCACGTCGGATCGCTGACCCACACGCCTGAATCCGGGAAGTATTTTTTCAGGAAGTCCGCCCCCACCTTCAGCGCACCCGAGCCGCCCAGCGTCTGGATGGTCGCCACGCGTTTTTGCGCGAGCACCGGGTGATCGGCGCCGAACAGCAGCGGCGCAATGGTGTTGCGATAGGCGTTCAGCCCTTCCATCGGCAGATAAAGAGAAGCACCGTGTGGAGCCGCATTCAGACGCGCTTCGGCTTCAGCAACGGCGTTTAATTGAGGAATGATGCCCTCCTCGTTGTAATACAGACCGATGCTGAGATTCACTTTGTCGCTGCGAGGATCTTCTTTGAAACGCTCCATTAAGGAGAGGATAGGGTCGCCGGCATAGGCGTCAACTTTCTGAAACACGCGATGGTTCTCCGGAATTCGATGAGGCAGGGATTTCAACAATAAACCGGAAGCGGAAGAAGGTCGAGAGAATGTTAATAAAGTTGGAGCGAGGTTAATAACCTCACTCCATTGGCGGTTCAATCAATGTATTTCATCGCGACACGAGACGTCAGGCGCGTAATAAGTTCGTAAGCACTCACTTTCGTGATTTCAGCAATGCGCTCAACGGGCAGTCCTTCACCCCACAGCACCGCATCATCGCCCGCTTTATCCTGGGCTTCCGGACCCAGATCCACACAAATCATATCCATCGCCACGCGGCCGACGATTTTCACTTCGCGCCCGTTGACCAGAACCGGCGTACCCGACGGTGCGGCACGCGGATAACCGTCGCCGTAGCCCATTGCCACCACGCCGAGACGCGTGTCGCGCTCGCTGGTCCAGGTGCCGCCATAGCCCACCGGCTCTCCCGCTTTGTGCTCACGCACGGCAATCAGCTTTGAAACCAGCGACATGACGGGCTTAAAGCCAAAGTCCGGCCCCCAGAGCCTGTTCTCCAGCGGCGACACGCCGTAAAGAATGATGCCAGGCCGCGCCCAGTCGAAATGCGACTGCGGCCACAGCAGGATCCCACCGGAAGCCGCAATCGAGCGCATCCCCGGCTTGCCTTCGCAGAAGGTATTAAAGATATCCAGCTGCCGCTCGGTCGCGCCGCACTCGGGCTCATCGGCACGGGCGAAGTGGCTGACAATATTCACCGGCTGGCGCACGTTTTTGCACTGGCATAAACGCTGATAAAACGCTTCCGCGCTTTCCGGACGTACGCCCAGACGGTGCATGCCCGTGTCGAGCTTCATCCACACCGTCACCGGCTCGCTCAGCTCGGCGGTTTCAAGCGCGGCCAGCTGTTCTTCGTTGTGTACCGCCGTGTGCAGATGCTGCTGGGCAATGGTCGGCAGATCGCCGGCTTCGAAGAAGCCTTCGAGGAGCAGAATCGGTTGGGTAATCCCTCCCGCGCGCAGGCGGAGGGCTTCTTCAAGACGGGCGACGCCAAAGGCGTCGGCATCGGGGAGCGTTCGCGCGGTCTCAAGAAGACCGTGTCCGTAAGCGTTCGCTTTCACGACTGCAACGAGCTTGCTGGCGGGCGCCAGTTCACGCAGACGTTGCAGGTTGTGTCGCAGAGCGCGGCGGTTAATGACTACAGTTGCCGCTTGCATTTGAATTCCTTAGAAATTACTCATCATCATATTGAGGACCGGCGTAGTTGTCGAAACGCGACCACTGTCCGTTAAAGGTCAGACGCACCGTCCCGATCGGGCCGTTACGTTGTTTACCAATAATAATTTCGGCGATCCCTTTCAGGTCGCTGTTCTCGTGATAAACCTCATCACGGTAGATAAACATGATTAAGTCGGCATCCTGCTCGATGGAGCCGGATTCACGCAGATCGGAGTTGACCGGGCGCTTGTCGGCACGTTGTTCCAGAGAGCGGTTAAGCTGCGACAGCGCCACCACCGGCACGTGCAGCTCTTTGGCTAACGCCTTGAGCGAGCGGGAAATTTCTGCAATTTCCAGCGTACGGTTGTCGGAGAGCGACGGGACGCGCATCAGCTGAAGGTAGTCGATCATGATAAGGCCGATGCCGCCGTGTTCGCGGGCGATACGGCGCGCGCGGGAACGGACTTCCGTCGGCGTCAGGCCGGAGGAGTCATCGATGTAGATATTACGTTTTTCCAGCAGAATGCCCATGGTGCCGGAGATACGCGCCCAGTCCTCATCGTCGAGCTGGCCGGTACGGATGCGGGTCTGGTCCACGCGCGACAGCGACGCCAGGGAACGCATCATGATCTGCTCGGAGGGCATCTCAAGACTGAAGATGAGTACCGGCTTATCCTGCAGCATCGCCGCATTTTCGACGAGGTTCATCGCAAATGTCGTTTTACCCATCGACGGACGCGCGGCGACGATAATCAAATCCGACGGCTGCAGGCCAGCGGTTTTCTTGTTGAGATCGTCATAGCCGGTGTTCACGCCGGTGACGCCGTCGTGCGGCTGCTGGAACAGCTGTTCGATACGGGCAACGGTGGCGTCGAGGACATCGGCGATGTTTTTTGGGCCTTCGTCTTTGTTGGCGCGGCTTTCGGCGATTTTGAAGACGCGGGACTCGGCAAGGTCGAGCAGGTCTTCGCTGGTGCGGCCCTGCGGATCAAAACCGGCTTCGGCGATCTCGTTCGCCACCGAGATCATCTCGCGGACAACGGCACGTTCGCGCACGATATCGGCGTAAGCGCTGATGTTTGCCGCACTTGGTGTGTTTTTTGACAGTTCTGCCAGATAGGCAAACCCGCCGCAGCTGTCGAGCTGCCCAAGACGTTCCAGCGATTCAGCCAGCGTGATCAGATCGATCGGGCTGCCCGACTCCTGCAGACGCGCCATTTCGGTAAAGATGTGGCGGTGCGGGCGGGTGTAGAAATCTTCCGCCACGACGCGCTCGGCGACGTCGTCCCAGCGCTCGTTATCCAGCATTAAACCGCCCAACACCGACTGTTCCGCTTCAATCGAGTGCGGCGGGACTTTTAACCCTGCGACCTGGAAATCACGCTCGCGAGGTTCAGTCTGTTTGTTGAAGGGTTTGTTTCCTGCCATAGTGAATGGAGTTACCGAGATAAAGAGTGGGTCGAAACTTTATCATACAAGTTGAAATATGACACCCGACCCTAATGTCACCCCAGCTAATTTCTTTCTGGAGAGATCATGGCAACACGTATTGAATTTCACAAGCATGGTGGCCCTGAGGTACTTAAAGCGGTGGAGTTTACCCCTGCCGCGCCCGGCGAGAACGAAATCCAGGTTGAAAACAAAGCCATCGGCATAAACTACATCGACACCTACATTCGCGGCGGTCTCTACCCGCCTCCGTCAATGCCGAGCGGCCTGGGCACCGAAGCGGCCGGTGTCGTCATTAAAGTGGGCAGCGCGGTGAAGCATATTAAAGAGGGCGACCGCGTGGTGTATGCGCAATCTGCGCTGGGCGCTTACAGCTCCGTCCACAACGTTCCGGCGGATAAAGCCGCCCTGCTGCCCAACGCTATCTCCTTTGAACAGGCGGCGGCGTCGTTTCTGAAGGGTTTGACGGTTTACTACCTGCTGCGCAAAACCTATGAAATTAAACCCGACGAGCAGTTCCTGTTTCATGCCGCGGCGGGAGGCGTCGGGCTCATCGCCTGTCAGTGGGCAAAAGCCCTGGGCGCGAAGCTGATCGGCACCGTGGGCAACGCCCAAAAAGCGCAGCGCGCGCTGCAGGCGGGTGCCTGGCAGGTGATTAACTATCGTGAAGAGAGCATCGTTGAGCGGCTGAAGGAGATCACCAGCGGCAAAAAAGTGCGCGTGGTGTATGACTCGGTGGGCAAAGATACCTGGGAGGCGTCGCTGGACTGCCTGCAGCGTCGCGGGCTGATGGTGAGCTTCGGGAACGCGTCTGGCGCGGTGACGGGCGTTAACCTGGGCATTCTGAACCAGAAAGGCTCGCTCTACGTGACGCGCCCTTCCCTGCAGGGTTACATCACCAGCCGGGAAGAACTCGAGGAAGCCAGCAACGAGCTGTTTTCGCTGATCGCCAGCGGCGTAATTAAGGTGGACGTAGCCGACGCGCAGAAATTCGCGCTGACCGATGCGCAGCGCGCGCATGAGGTGCTGGAGAGTCGGGCGACCCAGGGATCGAGCCTGCTGATTCCCTAAGCCCCAAAAAGAAATTGGGCTTCCCGTGGGAAGCCCTTTCTTTTTTTAGTTCGGCTGTATGTAGGGTACAGCACGATGAATTCTGTAGCGGCAGCCATAGTGACAGATTCGATAAGTAAATCCTATTCTGTTCTAAGCCATGCTGCCGGGAAAGTTACAAGTATGTGACGAACCCCTCAATACCTTAGTAACGGAAGCGGTTATTGCGCTGATAAGTCGGCAGTTTTGGCGATTTAATCGCCCGTATCGCCCACACCACCGCAATGGCCAGCAGCAGCCATGGCAGCAGCTTAATGGTCAGGGCAAACAGCCCGCCGATAAACATCACCACCGTCGCCACGACAAGCGCAGCCAGAATGCCGAGCAGCGAAACGCCTGTCGCTAACAGCATGACAAAAAAGCCAATCACAAAAAGTAGTTCCAGCATGGCGATCTCCCACGAGTTCCCGAGTAATACAGTTTGTATTACAAGAATCATGCCAAACTTAACCCATTGTTATGAAAGCAAAACGCCCTGCAACAACAGGCAGGGCGTGGTGAATTTGACGAACTTTTAGCGAAAGTTATCGCTTATCTGCGACCAGTCGCAGCGCATGCTCCAGAACCTCAATATCGGCACCGGCTTTATGCGCATTTTCACTGAGGTAACGACGCCACTGCCGCGCGCCCGGAATGCCCTGGAACAGGCCCAGCATATGGCGGGTAATGTGGCCGAGATACGTGCCGTTGTTCAGCTCGCGCTCAATGTAAGGGTACATGGCGCGCACGACGGCAACCGGATCGGTGTCTGCGCCTTCAACGCCAAAGATTTCGCGATCGACCATCGCCAGAATGCCCGGGTTCTGATACGCCTCGCGTCCGACCATCACGCCATCCATATGTGCCAGATGCGCTTTGGCCTCTTCCAGCGACTTAATGCCGCCGTTGATCGACATCGTCAGGTGCGGGAAGTCACGCTTTAGCTGATACACGCGCGGATAGTCCAGCGGTGGGATCTCACGGTTCTCTTTCGGACTGAGGCCGGAGAGCCAGGCTTTACGGGCGTGGATGATAAACATCTCGCATTCGCCTTTGCCGGACACCGTGTTGATGAAATCGCACAGGAACTCGTAGCTGTCCTGGTCGTCAATGCCGATACGGGTTTTGACCGTCACCGGAATGGAAACAACATCGCGCATCGCCTTGATACAGTCCGCCACCAGCTGCGCGTTGCCCATCAGGCATGCGCCAAACATGCCGTTTTGCACGCGGTCGGACGGGCAGCCAACGTTGAGGTTAATCTCGTCATAGCCGCGCGCTTCCGCCAGCTTCGCACACTGCGCCAGCGCGGCCGGATCGCTGCCGCCCAGCTGCAGGGCTACCGGATGCTCCTCTTCGCTATAGGCCAGATAGTCGCCCTTCCCGTGGATGATTGCGCCCGTAGTCACCATTTCGGTGTAGAGCAGCGTATGGCGGGAGAGCTGGCGCAGGAAATAGCGGCAGTGTCTGTCCGTCCAGTCGAGCATCGGCGCAATGGAGAAACGGTGTGCAGGGAAAGCGGTCTGTGATTCTGACGACATGGCGAAGTTTTAAGCATCCGGTGGAAAAGGGGCGCTACTATAGCACAAAGAAAAGCCGGAGGCGCAGCGCCTCCGGTAGACTTTAGAACGTCATGCTCAGCTGAGCCCCGGCGCCCCAGGTTTCGTCTTCACCGTACAGGCCCATCAGGTCAACATGCACGGTATTAAACGGCGCGAAGCCAACACCGCCGGTAAAGACGTTGCTGTCGTTCCCCTTCACGTCCGCGCGATAGCCTGCACGCACCGCCAGCCAGCTCAGCGGCGTTACCTCGGCACCGACGCCAACATACTGCGACGTATCTTCGCTCTTGAAGCCTTTGGTTTCCGTCAGATCGCCATCGGCGGTCAGCGTGACGAGATCGTTGTGCCAGGCGGCACCGGCGGTCACCACAGGACTGATTTGATAAGTATCGCGCACGCCATCCACTTTCTTCGTATCAATATCACGGGAGAAGAGATTTTTTCCGGTTAAACCGACAGTCCAGCTCTCGCCAAAGTCAGCAGCAAGACCGGCATCGACGTTAAAGCCCGTATCATCATTGCGATAGCGGCTACTATTGATATCCCCGCTGTCGAAGTTGTAGATGGAAACCGTATAGTTATAGAGCCAGGTTTTTTGCAGCTTAGGCGTGATACCGACCGAGACCGGTACGCCGCTAATGTCGAACTGACGCGCCACCGCCACACCATAGTCCGAAACGATCGCCGCGCGACCAAAGCCTTTTGACTTCAAATCATTCGGATTTGCCGCTAACGCGGTGGCTGGAACGGCCTCAATACCGCGTAATGTGTCAATATCGCCCTGATCGATGTAAGAACTCACGCGGGCACGCGCATTCGCTTTTGCGACGAATGCTACGGATAACACGTCATTAGGAATGCTGACAGCGATCCCTGCGCCCGCTTTACCGCTGGCGGTTTTTCCTTTCAGCGAAGCTAGTTGATTAGCAAGATCGCCCGCCGCTGCGGAGACCTGCCTGGAGGCCTGGCTTGCGGGATTTAAGAGATCGAAAAGATTGATACTTTCCAGCGTGCTGCGATATTTGCTGACATCGTCGCTGATATCATCAATCTTATCGCGCAGATTGTCCTTATCCGAAATCTGAGCGCCAATTGATGGCAGAATAACCGTGACATCATCATCGGGCTTTGCCTTTGCCAGCAGTGCCGGGTTTATCAATACTGCACTGCCATAGCTTCCTGCCGCAACGCCCGTCCCCCCCATCGCATCACTGCGCGCTTCTGTCCAGGTATTGGCTGCTCCCGCCTGATTTGCCATAAACAAGGAAACAGCGATGCTAACCACCGAAAATTTAAAATTTTTTTTCACAGTATGCCCGTTATAGTCTGTTATGAAATAACCCCTGTCTGTTATCACCCAAACAGGAACGAACTATTGCTGTGAATAAGGAGTAAAAGACCCGCTATTTCTGTCCCTAAGTAAAACTCCCTTACGGCCTGTTATATTTTGTGACGGCCCTCAATATTTATAGAAGAGGAAATTATTTTTTCCCAGGTTTTCCATCATGCGGTCCAAAAAACTGGGGTGGGTGGTCTACCCAGCGATCCTCGCGGGTGGCGGCATAGACCGGGTTAAGCGGATAGTAGATGCGATTGTGCTTCTTGCTGGCCTCGCCAACGACCAGCAACCGCACCTCGTCGTCCGTGTTATTGATAAAGGTGTGGCAGACGCCCGTTCCGGCAGGAAATCCCACGCTATCGCCCGGTTCAAGTTTCCATAAATAGCCATTAATCCACGCTTCCGGATAACCTTCGAGCACATAAACGAACTCTTCTTCATCGCTTTCCGCGTGCGGGTAGGACGTTCTGCGCCCGGGCGGTAGCCGCTCATGATGAATGCCGATGCGCCCGAGCCCGAGCTTGCGAGCCAGCGGTGCGCCGATAGAAAACCGCTCATCGCTATCTGGATAGGTCGAATCATCCGCGCCTTCCACGTCGCGCCAGTGCCGAATACAGTCAGGTCTTTTCATTATGAATCTCCCGGTTTGCGATGGGTCAGGTATAGCACAGACTGGCGGATCTCGGTGTTTTTACCAGAACATGGTAAAGTGGGGGTTTTCCGTCCTATTACATCCGGGGTGCTACATGGATAAGTCCACAAAAGAGCTGTTAGCGCAGGCCGAAAAGCTGTGCGCGCAACGCAATGTGCGCCTGACTCCGCAGCGCCTTGAAGTGTTACGCCTGATGAGTCTGCAACAGGGTGCAATCAGCGCCTATGACCTGTTAGATCTGCTCCGTGAAAGCGAGCCGCAGGCGAAACCACCCACGGTGTATCGCGCGCTGGATTTCCTGCTGGAACAGGGTTTTGTCCACAAAGTCGAGTCCACAAACAGCTACGTGCTGTGTCATCTTTTCGATCAGCCCACTCACACATCCGCTATGTTTATCTGCGACCGTTGTGGCGTGGTGAAAGAAGAAGCTGCGGAAGGCGTGGAAGACATTATGCATACGCTGGCGGCAAGAATGGGCTTTGCCCTGCGGCATAATGTGATTGAAGCACACGGGTTGTGTTCAGCGTGTGTTGAGGTGGAAGCCTGTCGGCACCAGGATGCGTGCCAACATGACCACTCTATACTGGTGAAGAAAAAGCCGCGTTAACGGCAAAAGAAAAGGCGGCTTAGAGCCGCCCTGTGGGTTATTTCGCGTTACCAGCGGTAGTCGTTACGGGTTTCCCAGTCTTTGACTTCGTTTTCCGCCTGATCTTTCGCATAGCCGTAACGTTCCTGAATTTTACCGACAAGCTGATCGCGTTTACCTTCAATGACGGTCATATCGTCATCGGTCAGCTTACCCCACTTTTCTTTCGCTTTACCTTTGAACTGCTTCCAGTTGCCGCCGATTTCGTCTTTATTCATCATCGTGTCCTCTTAGTTAAGCGTCGGGTCGTAACGTCCGTTACGTTCTTTTCTGCTGGACGTGATATTTATTGTAGTTAAGGATTCGGCGGTTAATTTCATATTCGGAATCTTTAACCGTCACGATATATCGTGGCGGGAGGAGAACCAGGTATTGTTTTGCCAGTGGCGATGCCAGATAAAGGCCAGCGACAGGCCTCGCAGAGAGAGAAACACCGCAAGCGCCAGCCATAAACCGTGATTGCCCAGCCAGGGGAGCGTCAGCAGCGTCAGGCCAAACCCTGCCGCCGCAACGGCCATGCAGTTACGCATCTCCGCCCCGCGCGTTGCGCCAATAAACATGCCGTCCAGCAGATAACACCAGACGCCGACCACCGGTAAAATGACTTGCCAGATGAGATAGTGGCTCGCCAGCTCGCGCAGCGCAGGGAGAGACGTAAGCGACGCGACAATCTGCTCGCCAAAGCAGGCGTAAACCAGGCCGAATGCCAGCGCCACCAGCCCAGACTGCCGGCAGGCTGCCCGCCAGACGTCCCGAAGCTGCCCGCTTTCCCGCGCGCCGTACGCCTGCCCGGAATGCGCTTCTACCGCATAGGCAAAGCCGTCCAGCGCGTAGGCGGTAAAGGTCAAGAGCGTCATCAGTACCGCGTTGACCGCGACGATTTCTGGCCCTAGCCGGGCCCCAAAGACGGTTAGCGCACCGAAACAGAGCTGAAGCAGCAGCGAACGCAGCATGATGTCCCGGTTAAGCGCCAGCAGCTTACGGATATTGCCACGCCATGCGGTTTTGAGCAGCGCCAGGGAGATCCCGCGCATCGCCAGCACCCGCCAGACCATCCACAGGCCAATAATAAAGGTTCCGTATTCGGCGATTGCCGTCGCCAGCGCCGCGCCCTGCACGTTCATGTGCAGGCCCATCACCAGCCAGACATCCAGCACAATGTTGAGCAGATTGCCCACCACCAGCAAAATCACCGGGGCGCGGGCGTACTGTACGCCCAGCAGCCACCCCAGCAGAACCAGGTTGGCCAGCGAGGCGGGGGCGCTGAGCCAGCGGATTTCGAGGAAACGTCGCGCCTGCGTCAGCACCGCCTCGCTGCCGCCAACAACCTGGAGCGCCAGGTCGATGAGGGGCGCACGCAATAAAACGATTAACGTCCCCGCGCCAAGCGCAAGGATCAGCGGCTGGACCAGCGCGCGCGCCAGACGCAGCGGGTCTTTCGCACCATACGCCTGCGCCGTGAGTCCGGTGGTGCTCATGCGCAAAAAGAGCAGCAGCATAAACAGGAAGCTGGTTGCCGTCGCGCCAATCGCCACGCCGCCAAGATAAACTGGTGAATCCAGATGGCCGATAACGGCAGTATCAACCAGCCCAAGCAGAGGCACGGTAATATTGGAGAAAATCATCGGCAGTGCAAGACGCCACAATGCCTTATCGGATGCCGTCAGCAGTGACATGAAAAATACCGGAAGTGGGGAATGAAGCAGGCTACAGCGGCGCCATAGCCTGTCAGGAAGAGGTTACAGCCATTCACCGTTGCGAATGACCCCAACCGCCAGTCCTTCGATAGAGAAGTTCTGTTCGCGGAGGTCGACCAAAATGGGTGAGAACTCGCTGTTTTCAGGCAGCAACTGTACGCTGTTACCCTGTTTTTTCAGACGCTTAACGGTCACTTCGTCATCGATACGCGCCACAACCACCTGGCCGTTTCGCACATCCTGAGTTTTATGCACTGCAAGCAGATCGCCATCGAGGATACCGATGTCTTTCATCGACATGCCGCTGACGCGCAGCAGAAAATCAGCGCTCGGTTTGAACATGCCAGGATCGACCTGATAGTGGCCTTCAATATGCTGCTGAGCCAGTAAAGGCTCACCGGCAGCAACACGGCCTATCAGCGGAATGCCGGTCTCTTCTTCCACCAGCAGGCGGATACCGCGTGACGCGCCCGAGACAATCTCAATCACGCCCTTACGCGCCAGCGCTTTCAGGTGTTCTTCGGCAGCATTTGGAGAACGGAAACCCAGACGCTGCGCGATTTCCGCACGCGTGGGTGGCATACCCGTCTGGCCGATATGATCCCGAATGAGATCAAACACCTCTTGCTGCCTGGTCGTTAACGCTTTCATTCCGCCCCCTGGGTGTATATACAGTTATGCTGTGAGTATATACAGTCAAAGGTGATTTTGGAATCAAAAACTGCACAAAAAACCAGGGACTTAATTATTCCTCGAGGCTCATCGGAAATGTGACCAAAGCAGCGTGACCCAGGTAATGGCAGCAGTGATAATCGCCAGCAGCACAGCGGCAGAACCCATATCCTTCGCGCGGCCGGAAAGTTCGTGGAAGTCAGAGCCGATACGGTCGACCACGGCCTCAATAGCGCTATTGAGAATTTCCACTATCATCACCAGAAGTACGGAACCGATGAGAAGCACGCGGGTAACGGCATCTACATCAAGGAAACAGGCGATGATCACCGCGATGATAGCGGCGACGCCCTCCTGGCGAAAGGCGGCTTCGTTGATCCACGCGGCACGGAAACCTTTCCATGAATAGCCGGCGGCTTTAATGATACGCGTTAACCCAGTGGTATTATTGGCCATTAAAAGAACCTTTTAAGAAAAAAAGCGTCAGTAACAGGAACTGTAGCGCGTTTCGCCACAGCCTGAAGTATGACGGGTAACAACAGAAATTTTGCGCGCTTTCTGTTATCCTTGCGCCGCAATTGCATTATTAACCAGAGGCTTTACATCGTTTATGTCCGGCTGGCCACGAATTTACTACAAATTACTTAATTTACCATTAAGCATCCTGGTAAAAAGCAAGTCTATCCCAGCAGAACCCGCGCTGGAATTGGGACTCGATACGTCGCGTCCTATTATGTACGTTTTGCCTTACAACTCGAAGGCAGACTTACTGACGCTTCGCGCCCAGTGTCTGGCGCATGATTTACCTGACCCGCTTGAACCGCTGGAAGTCGACGGCACGCTGCTGCCGCGCTACGTGTTCATTCACGGTGGACCGCGCGTGTTTACCTATTACACGCCGAAAGAAGAGTCCATCAAGCTGTTCCATGACTATCTCGACCTGCACCGCAGCAACCCCGATCTGGACGTGCAGATGGTGCCGGTATCGGTGATGTTTGGTCGTCGTCCGGGCCGTGAAAAAGGTGAAGAGAATCCGCCGCTGCGCATGCTTAACGGCATCCAGAAGTTCTTCGCGGTCTCCTGGCTGGGGCGCGACAGCTTTGTGCGCTTCTCCCCTTCGGTTTCGCTACGTCGCATGGCGGACGAGCACGGGACCGACAAAATCATCGCGCAAAAACTGGCGCGCGTAGCGCGTATGCACTTCGCCCGTCAGCGCCTGGCGGCAGTAGGACCACGCCTCCCGGCGCGTCAGGATCTGTTCAACAAGCTGTTGGCCTCCAAAGCGATTGCCCGCGCCGTTGAAGACGAAGCGCGCAGCAAGAAAATTTCGCATGAGAAAGCCCAGCAGAACGCCATTGCGCTGATGGAAGAGATTGCCGCGAACTTCTCTTACGAGATGATTCGCCTGTCCGATCGTATTCTCGGCTTTACGTGGAACCGCCTCTACCAGGGCATCAACGTTCATAACGCCGAGCGCGTGCGTCAGCTGGCGCATGATGGCCATGAGATTGTCTATGTCCCCTGCCACCGCAGCCACATGGACTACCTGCTTCTCTCATACGTGCTCTATCACCAGGGGCTTGTACCGCCGCACATCGCAGCCGGTATCAACCTGAACTTCTGGCCAGCGGGCCCGATCTTCCGCCGCCTGGGCGCGTTCTTTATCCGTCGTACCTTCAAGGGCAACAAGCTCTACTCCACCGTGTTCCGCGAGTATCTGGGCGAGCTGTTTAGCCGCGGCTATTCCGTTGAGTACTTTGTTGAGGGCGGTCGCTCGCGCACCGGACGTCTGCTCGATCCGAAGACCGGCACGCTGTCGATGACCATCCAGGCGATGCTGCGCGGCGGAACCCGTCCGATCACGCTGGTGCCTATTTACATCGGCTATGAGCACGTAATGGAAGTGGGCACCTACGCCAAAGAGCTACGCGGGGCGACCAAAGAGAAAGAGAGCCTGCCGCAGATGCTGCGCGGCCTGAGCAAGCTGCGTAACCTGGGTCAGGGCTACGTAAACTTCGGCGAACCGATGCCGCTTATGACGTACCTGAACCATCACGTTCCGGAGTGGCGCGAGTCCATCGATCCTATCGAAGCGATTCGCCCTGCCTGGCTGACACCAACGGTCAACGGCATTGCGTCCGAACTGATGGTGCGCATTAACAACGCGGGTGCGGCTAACGCCATGAACCTGTGCTGTACGGCGCTGCTGGCTTCGCGTCAGCGCTCGCTGACCCGCGAACAGCTTACAGAGCAGCTGGATTGCTACCTAGACATGATGCGCAACGTGCCGTATTCCGTTGACTCAACCGTGCCTTCTGCGACCGCCAGCGAGCTTATCGATCACGCGCTGCAGATGAACAAGTTTGAAGTCGAAAAGGACACCATCGGCGACATCATCATTCTGCCGCGCGAGCAGGCAGTGTTGATGACCTACTACCGCAACAACATCACCCACATGCTGATGCTGCCGTCGCTCATGGCGGCTATCATCACCCAGCATCGCCGTATTTCACGTCAGGAGCTATTGCGTCACGTTGAGACGCTTTACCCGATGCTGAAAGCGGAGCTGTTCCTGCGCTGGAGTAAAGACGAGCTGGCGGGCGAGCTGGACAAACTGACGGAAGAGCTTCGTCGTCAGGGGCTGATCACCGTTACGAATGACGAGCTGCACATTAATCCGTCTCGCTCCCGAACCCTGCAGCTGCTGGCAGCAGGTGCGCGCGAAACGCTGCAGCGCTACGCCATCACGTTCTGGCTGCTGAGTGCGAACCCGTCTATTAACCGCGGTACGCTGGAGAAAGAGAGCCGGACGCTGGCCCAGCGCCTGTCCGTTCTGCACGGCATTAACGCCCCTGAATTCTTCGACAAAGCGGTCTTCAGTTCCCTGGTGCTGACGCTGCGTGATGAAGGCTTCATCAGCGATACGGGCGATGCCGAGCCGGAAGAGACGCTGAAGGTTTACCAGATGCTGGCAGAGCTGATTACCTCAGACGTGCGCTTGACGATTGAGAGCGCGACGCAGGGCGAGTGATGTAAAAAAGCCGGGTGGTGGCTTCACCTGACCCGGCCTGACATTCCGCATAATATAAAGGCCCGGTAAGCGTTAACGCTACCGGGCCTTATTTTTGAGCCTTCTTAAATCACCGCATTCAGCTCAGCAGCGTGAAAGCAATCATCCCGACAATCGCACCCGTCGTGCCGAGGATGGTTTCCATCAGCGTCCAGGTCTTCAGGGTTTGCGCTTCGGTGGCGCCGGTAAATTTACCGAACAGCCAGAAGCCCGCGTCGTTTACGTGAGAGACCACAATCGAACCGCCCGCGATACAGATAGAGAGCGCGGCCATCTGGGCACCGGAGTAGTTCAGCTGTTCAATCACCGGCATCACCAGACCCACGGCGGTTAAACACGCCACGGTGGCGGAACCCTGGATGATACGCACCGCCGCCGCCAGCACGAAGCAGGTGACCGCAATCGGCAGGCCCATTCCGGTCAGCGCTTCGCCCAAAGCCGGACCCACGCCGGAATCCACCAGCACCTGCTTGAACACGCCACCGGCACCGATCACCAGCAGGATAATCCCCGCAGGCTGCAGCGCGGCACCGCAGATCTCCATCACGCGGTCTTTCGGCATCCCCTGACGCATCGCCAGGCCGTAAATCGCCACCAGACACGCCACCAGGATCGCCGTGAACGGGTGACCGATGAACTCAAACCATTCGTACGCGGTAGAGCCTACCGGCACAAAGCGTGCAGCGATGGTTTTCAGGCCCACCAGCACCAGCGGGAGCAGGATCAGCGACAGGCTGAAGCCAAAGGACGGCATTTTGCCTTCGCCAAGGTGCGGCTCGGTGATGTCGTCCGGAATGTGCAGCTCAACGTAGCGGCTGATGAAGTTGCCCCACAGCGGACCGGCGATAATCATCCCCGGAATTGCGGCGCACAGGCCAATCAGGATCATCCAGCCAAAGTCGGCGTGCATCTGGGATGCCAGCAGCATCGGCGCAGGCCCCGGCAGCAGGAACGCTGCGGCCGCCGCCACGCCCGCAAACAGCGGAATGACCAGCTTCACGAGGTTAGTGCCGGTATGGCGCGCCATGGAGAACGCGACGCTGATGAGCAGCACAACGGCCACTTCGAAGAACAGCGGCAGGGCGCAAATCAGGCCCGCCAGGCCAATCGCATAGTGCGCGCGGCTGTGGCCAAAGGATTTCAGCATCTTGACGGCAATCTGGTCGACCGCGCCCGTCTCGTGCAAAATCTTGCCAAACATCGCGCCGAGCGCGACCACAATCGCCAGGAAGCCCAGCGTGCCGCCCATCCCTTTTTCCATCGTCGCGGCGATCTTGTCGAGCGGCATACCGGAAAAGAGACCTGCACCAATAGACACCACCATCAAAGCAACAAAGGCGTGCATACGCGCCTTCATTACTAAAAACAGCAGCAGCAAAACCGAACCCACTGCTGTCAAAACTAACGTTAATGTACTCAAAACTTACTGCCTTTTATTGATGACCTCGATGGTGCTGGCAACAACACCCTCCAGTGACTGATCGATATCAACCACTAAAACGTCTTTCTCGTCTTCACCCGGCTCCTGCAGCGCGTCGAACTGCGTCACCAGCATCTGGGTTTTGAAGAAGTGCCCTTTACGCGCCTTCAGGCGGCTTTCAATGACCTCGAAGTCCCCTTTCAGGTAGATGAAAGAGAGGTTCGGGTTGCCGTCGCGCAGCAGGTCGCGGTAGGTTTTTTTCAGCGCGGAGCAGACGATCAGCGAAACTTTGTTGGTGCGCTGCATAGCAAACGCGGCGTCGTTCAGCGCCTGCAACCACGGTTTGCGGTCGTCGTCGTTCAGCGGCTCGCCGGAGGCCATTTTCATGATGTTGCTGCGCGGGTGGAGGAAGTCGCCATCAAGAAACGCAGCCTGGAGTTGATGCGCCACTTCGCTGGCTACGGCTGATTTCCCGCTACCGGAAACGCCCATCAGGACGTAGACGTGGTGATCGTGATTAGTCGTGCTCAAAGGGTGTCCCTCAGTCAATTGTTACGGGTAACAGTTATCGGTAACATTGTCCTGCCGGGGCAAAAGAGAAGCAATATCCAAACGTGCGCGAAGTGAATAAGTGTGAGCTACTTCAAATTTGTCAGTTCAAATAGATCCACCCGGTGACAAGGTGAAACCTAAATCTAACATTTTTGGCGTCACCGTCTCGCCACGAATGCGCGCCAGCAGGCGTTCTGCGCCAATGCGGCCCATACGTTCACGCGGGGTCAGGACGCTCGCCAGACGCGGCTCCATCACCTGGCCAATGTCGTGGCCGTGGAAACCGGCGATCGCCATATCATCAGGGATCTTGAGCCCCAGACGCTGGCATTCAAACGCCGCGCCGACCGCAAGGTCATCGTTGGTACAGAAAATACCGTCCAGTTGCGGATACTCGCGTCGCGCCTGACGCATCAGCTCAATACCCGACGTGTAGGAAGAGGACTGCTCCACCATCACGCTGTACGGGGTTAAGCTCGCGTCGAGCATCGCCTGCTCGTATCCCTTCTGTTTGATGATAGTACGTTCATCAAGACGCGCACCCAGGTAGGCGATATGACGATGCCCGCGGGCGATGATGGCCGCCGTCATCTGGCGCGCCGCTTCGAAGTTATCAAAGCCGACGGCGATGTCGAGGCACGGCGACTGGCTGTCCATCAGCTCCACCACCGGGATACCGGCCACTTCAATCATTTTGAGCGTGCGGGCAGTGTGGGTTCGTTCGGTTAGAATCAGGCCGTCAATGTTCCAGGAAAGCATCGATTCAAGACGTTCCTCTTCCAGTTCCGGCTTGTACCCGTAGTGGGCGAGCATGGTCTGGTAGCCAAACGCATCGGTGACGCTTTCGATTCCGCGTAATACTTCGGCGAAAACCTGGTTGGTCAAGGAAGGGAGCAGAACGCCCACCGCGCGGCTGGTCGCATTGGAGAGAATATCGGGTGCGCGGTTGGGGATATAACCCAGTTCATCAAGGGCTGCGGCAATCTTGCCACGCAACGCCACGGAAACCTGTTCCGGGTTACGTAAAAACCGGCTGACCGTCATTTTGGTCACACCGACGCGATCGGCGACATCCTGAAGTACGGGGCGTTTCTTTTTCATCGTCCTGAGAAATCTTGAAGAGAGAGATTTGCTCAGTTTATCACGGACAAAGCTCAACCTTCCCCGTTTAAAGGGAAGGTTGAGAAATTATTTAGACCGGCGGCAGGTCAAACAGCAGAATTTCGCTTTCGCTGTCCGCATGCACGGAGAGCGCCTGCTCATCCCAGATGGCCAGGCCATCGGCGGTGGTTGCCTTGGTGCCGTTGATGGACACTTCGCCTTTCACCACCTGGATCCAGACGCGGCGGTTAGCGGCAATCTGATGCACGGACTGTTCATCTTTCGCCAGCGCCCAGCGGTATAGCTCCATGTCCTGATGCACTTTCAGGGAACCTTCACGCGCATCCGGGGACAGCACCAGCTGTTTGCCCTGTTTGGCGTCAAAGCGGCGCTGCTCGTAGCGCGGGGTGATGCCGGTCTCTTCTGGAATGATCCAGATTTGATACAGGTGCAGTTTTTCCGTTTTGCTCGGGTTGTACTCGGAATGACGCACCCCGGTACCCGCGCTCATGATCTGGAACTCGCCCGCCGGAACCTGCTCTTTGTTGCCCATGCTGTCCTGGTGCTCAACCGCCCCTTCCAGCACATAGGTCAGGATTTCCATGTCTTTGTGCGGGTGGGTACCGAAGCCCTGTCCTGCATCGATCACGTCGTCGTTAATCACGCGCAGTGCGGAGAAGCCCATGAAGTTCGGGTCGTAGTAGTCGGCAAACGAGAATGAATGCCATGAGTCCAGCCAGCCATGATTCGCGTGACCACGTTCGTTTGCTTTGCGTAAGTAGATCATTGTTTTCACCCTCAGTTCGTTTCGATGGAGTAAGTGTGGACGCAAACGGTCTGGGATGATAGAGGGTGAAAATTGACTCCTCTGTTCAAAAATTATGAACAAGCGCAGAGGAGCCGTTTTTGCTTATTTCGCGAGGGTTACCGTGGCAGGAGAAGCCTGTTCGAAGGCCCGCTCAAGGATTTCCAGGTTGGTCAGAACGTCAGATTCCTTGACGTAATTCGACGCGCCGGATGTGAGGGTTTCATACAGCGCATCGTACACGCGGCCATAGTCGCCGGTTTCCGGTTGCAGCTCTTCCCTGACCGTTACGCCCTCGTCGTTCACATACTCCAGCACGCCCACGGAATCGTCCGCGGCAAAGCCCGGCTCACCGGGCATGATATTGGCCTTCAGGCTGGTCTCCTGCTGGTCAATACCGTACTTGATGAACGAGCCTCGGGTGCCGTGAACGATAAATTTCGGGTAGTCGATCTTCACCAGGTGGCTGGTCTTGACGATGGCCTTCAGGTCACCGTAGAACAGCTGCGCTTCAAAGGTGTCGTCCGGGTTGGCTTTATTGCGCAGGCTGCGGATGTCATACGCCACGTGGTCCGGTCGGCCAAAGAGGGAGATGATCTGGTCCATGGTGTGAACGCCCAGGCCGTAAAACGAGCCGTCCTGCGGCAGGCCGGGCTGGGTCTCCGCCACCGGGCGGTAGTAATCGAAGTGGCTTTCAATTTCCACGATGTCGCCGAGCCTGCCGCTTTCAATCGCTTTTTTCGCCGTCAGGAAGCAGCTGTCAAAGCGACGGTTCTGATACGGCGTAACGGTCAGGCCTTTGCTTTTCGCCAGCGCGAACAGCGCTTTTGCTTCGGCGATGGTCGGGGTAAAGGGCTTTTCCACCAGCACGTTTTTACCCGCTTCCAGCGCGCGTTTCGCATACTCAAAATGGCTGTCGGCATGGGTACAGACAACCACCAGCGCGACCTGCGGGTCGTTAAGCACCTCATCGAGATCGCTGGTGAAGTGGATGTGGGAATACTGCGGGGATTGCTCTTCCGGCTTCGCGCGGCGGCGGTAGATATGGGCCACGTGCCAGCTGTCTTTACGGTTGAAAACATACGGCAGGTGGTAGCGGGTCGTACTTTTACCAAATCCAATAAATGCGCAATGTAACGTCATGGCTCAGTCCTTTTGGAAGGTTACTGACTGCAACCATAGCGCAAGTTTTGCCCTCACCCCAGCCCTCTCCCACGGGGAGAGGGAGAAAAAAGACAAAAAAAAGCCAGCTATAAGCTGGCTAAAGTAATACTGGAAGCAATGTGAGCAATGTCGTGCTTTCAGGTTCCCGTAGCGGTCTTCCTGAATGCAAAGCAATAATAATCATTCTCATTCGCACTTGTCCAATACTTTTTGCAAAAATTAGCAGTTGACGCACATTTTAAAGTCATTGATGTTGGAAGGGACTTTTAACTGACTGAGGATAAAGGAATGAGTGAGATAGTGATACGCCATATCGAAGCCAGCGATGCAGAAGCGTTACGTGACATCATGTCGCATCCTGGGGTTTATCACGACACGCTACAAATTCCTCATCCCTCTATGGCCATGTGGCATGAACGCGTCGCGGTGAAACCGGGAAGACGGCATCTGGTTGCGTGTCTGGACGAGCGCGTGGTGGGGCATATGGCGCTGGACATCATGGAAAACCCGCGCCGCAGCCACGTAGCCACCTTTGGCATCAGCGTGGCGGCAGATATGCAGGGGCGCGGCGTCGGAAGCAGGCTGATGACTGAGATGATCAACCTGTGCGACAACTGGCTGCGCGTTGAACGCATCGAGCTCACGGTTTTTGCGGATAACGCGGCCGCCGTTGCGCTGTATCAGCGTTTCGGTTTTGAAATCGAAGGCACCGGCAGGAAATTTGCCCTGCGCAACGGCGAGTATGTGGACGCGTATTATATGGCGCGGATGAAGTGACACACTCCCCTCACCCCGGCCCTCTCCCCATAGGGGCGAGGGAGAAAAAACCGCACCGTGCAATCCCCTCTCCCCTATGGGGAGAGGGTTAGGGTGAGGGGAATAATCAATACCCCGCCGTCAAATCATCCACCGAACGCGGATCCGACGCGCCAAACAGCGCCCCGTCCGGCCCAACCATAATGCTCTGGGTGCTGCCCATCGCCTCTTTTACCGCCACCTTCTGCCCGCGCTGCTCCAGCAGTTTAATGGTGTCCGGGCTAAAGCCCTTCTCCACGCGCAGCTCGTCCGGCAGCCACTGGTGATGGAAGCGCGGCGCATTGGTGGCTTCGGCGACGTTCATCCCAAAGTCGATGCTGTTCACCACCATTTGCAGTACGGTGGTGATAATCCGGCTGCCGCCCGGGCTGCCGGTGACCAGCCAGGTCTTCCCGTCTTTCACGACAATAGTAGGCGACATGGACGACAGCGGTCGCTTCTTCGGCCCGACCGCATTCGCATCGCCGCCGACCAGACCGTAGACGTTCGGCACGCCAGGCTTGGCGGAGAAGTCATCCATCTCGTTGTTAAGCAGAATGCCGCTGTTGCCCGCCACAATCCCGGTCCCGAAGGTGGTGTTGAGCGTATAGGTCACCGCCACCGCGTTACCGTCTTTATCCACCACCGAGAAGTGGGTGGTCTGGTTGCTTTCATACGGCGCCAGCTTGCCGGGGCGGATCTCGCTGGACGGCTTCGCCTTGTTGATGTCGATCTGTTCGGCAATGGATTTGGCATACGCCTTGTTGGTCAGCGCCTGCCACGGCACCTTCACGAAGTCCGGATCGCCGAGGTATTCCGAGCGGTCGGCGTAGGCGCGTTTTTCCGCTTCCGCCATCACCTGCATGGCGTCCGCGCTGCCGAAGCCGAACTTATGCATATCGAAGTTTTCGAGAATATTCAGGATCTGCACGATGTGAATGCCCCCGGAGGACGGCGGCGGCATGGAGAAGACTTCGTAGCCGCGATAGGTGCCGCTAATCGGCTCGCGCTCCACCGCCTTGTAGTCCGCCAGATCCGCTTTGGTGATGAGCCCCCCGTTCTTCTGCATCTCTTGCGCAATCTGGTCGGCAATCGCTCCTTTGTAGAAGGCGTCCGGACCGTGCTCCGCAATCAGCTCCAGGCTTTTGGCGAGGTTCTTCTGCACCAGCTTATCGCCCTTCTTCAGCGGCTCGCCGTCTTTCCAGAAGATGGCCTTGCTGTTTTCGTGGTTCGGAATCACTTCGCTGCCGTAGGTCTTGAGATCGTCCGCCAGCGCGTCGTTGACCACAAAACCGTCTCGGGCCAATTTAATGGCAGGCTGCACCACTTTGTTCAGCGGCATCGTGCCGTATTTCTCCAGCGCCAGCGAGAAGCCCGCCACGGTGCCCGGGGTGCCGCTTGCGAGATGTGAAGTCAGGGATTTTTTGCTGTCAGGGTTACCCTGGTCGTCGAGGAACATATCGCGGGACGCCTGAGCAGGCGCCATCTCGCGGAAGTCGATGGCGGTGGTTTTGCCGTCTTTGGTGCGCAGCATCATAAAGCCGCCGCCGCCCAGGTTCCCCGCCTGCGGGTGCGTAACCGCCAGCGCATAGCCGACGGCGACCGCGGCATCCACCGCGTTACCGCCCTGCCTGAGAATTTCAACGCCCACTTGGGTTGCCAGCGCATCCACGGACGCTACCATGCCGTGGGTTGCCCGCACGGGATGAAAAACATCTTCCTCCACGCCGTAAGAGACCGGAGGTGCAGCGGGCGGGTTGGCCGCCACGCTAAATGTCCCGCCTGCCATCAGCGCGGCGAGGGCGACCCAGCGCAAAAACGTTGGTTTCATGATTATTGTTCTCCAGGTGAAGGGATCCATATTCCCCGCTTAAGCCTGGTTCACAACTCCTAAAAAATCATTGTCATGGTGAAATCGGGGTAAACTTAAGAGAGACCTCAACAGGAGGAAATGACAATGAAACGTTTACTGATTCTTACGGCGCTGATCCCGTTTGCCGCGCTCGCACAGCCCCTCAACACCATGAACAACCCGAATCAGCAGGGGTATGTCATCCCGAGCCAGCAGCGCATGCAGACGGAGATGATGAGCCAGCAGCAGCAGCAAAAAGGGATGCTCAACCAGCAGTTGAAAACGCAGACCCAGATGCAGCAGCAGAGCCTGCAAAACCAGATGAACGCCAACACCCAGCGCGTGCAGCAGGGGCAGATACGCGAGCAGCCACTGCCGAATAAAAACGGCGGGATGTTAGGCGGGATGACGTCGTCAGGCAGCGGACAGCAGCATATGCTGCCGCCGCAGTCGAACGGCAGTATGCTTAATCCGCAGAACTAAAGTCCGGGCCGATCAGGTCAATCGCATCGGTACAGATGCTGTCCACGCCCCAGCGCAGCAGCTCGGCTGCGCGCTGGGGTTTGTTGACGGTATAGACCAGAATATGCAGACCCGCGTCTTTGAGCATTTTCACCCGCGCCTCATCCAGCAGCTTATGGTTCAGATGGATCGAGACGCAGCCTAAACGGGTCGTCAGCTCGCGCCAGTCTTCACGCCATTCGTCCAGCAATAGCCCGCGCGGCAGTTCCGGCACCGCCGCCTGAGCCGCCTCCAGCGCGTCGATTTCAAATGATGACAGCAGCGGCGGCGTCATCCCTTCCCATAGCTCACGCGCGGCCAGAGCAATCACTTTACCCGTCAGCGGCCCGGTGCCGGTGGTCGGTTTGATCTCAATGTTTGCCATCATGCCGTGCTGACGACAGCGGTCCGCCACGTCCGCCAGCAGCGGCAGCGGTTCACCTTTGAATTCGCCGCTGTACCAGCTTCCGGCGTCCACCTTCAGCAGGTCGCGCCACGGCAATTCTCCCGCCACGCCCCAGCCGTTGCTGGTGCGTTCGAGGTTGTCGTCATGCAGCAGGAAAATCTCGCCGTCCTTCGACAGCTTAGCGTCGAATTCGATCATCGTGTGGCCGTAGCGCGCGCCGACGTCAATCGCCGCCAGCGTGTTTTCCGGCGCCAGCTTACCGCCGCCGCGGTGGGCGACGACGTGGGGATAAGGCCAGTTGCTCATACTCGTTGTCCTGTTTCACCGTCAAACAGGTGCAGATGATTTTCCGGCAGGTGCAGCCACAGCGTGCTGCCTGCTTTCGGGCGCTCCTGATGTGCCAGGCGCACCACCATTTTTTGCTCGCCCCAGCGCCCGTGCGCCAGGTTATCTGCACCCAACATCTCCAGCGTGTCCATCACCAGCGGCACGCCACCGTCCGCCTGAGTGGTTAAACCAATATGTTCCGGGCGGATCCCGAGCGTCATCTTACGCCCGGCGTAGCCACGATAGTACCAGCTGATCGGCAACGCCATCCCGCTTTCCAGCTCAAAATGCGTGCCCGCGCTGCTGATGCGCCCTTCCAGCAGGTTCATCGCCGGGCTGCCGATAAAGCTCGCCACAAAGCGAGTGGCCGGTTTTTCATAAACTTCCACCGGGGTGCCAATCTGCTCGGCGATGCCTTTGTTCATGACCATCACGCGCTGGGCGAGGGTCATGGCTTCGACCTGATCGTGGGTCACGTACAGCGATGTGGTTTTCAGACGACGGTGCAGCTGCTGCAGCTCAAGACGCATCTGCACGCGCAGCTTGGCGTCGAGGTTAGAGAGCGGCTCGTCGAACAGGAATACCGCCGGGTCGCGCACGATGGCGCGCCCCATCGCCACGCGCTGGCGCTGGCCGCCGGAAAGCTCGCGCGGGCGGCGCTTGAGCAGGCCGTCCAGCTCCAGAATGCGCGCCGCCTCTTTCACCCGCTCCTCGATATGGCCTTTGCCCATGCCGCGGATTTTCAGCCCCCAGGCCATGTTCTCCTCCACGCTCATGTGCGGATAGAGGGCGTAGTTCTGGAACACCATCGCGATGCCCCTGTCTTTCGGCTCCATCTCGGTGACGCGCTGGCGGTCAATCCAGATATCCCCGGAGGTGACGCGCTCCAGCCCCGCCACCATGCGCAGCAGGGTAGATTTGCCGCAGCCGGACGGGCCGACCATCACGATAAACTCCCCGTCCGCCACGTCGAGCGTGAGCGGCTGAATGACCTGGGTTTTGCCGTCCCAGCTTTTGGTTACTGCCTGAAGTTTTAAGCCTGCCATCTTATTTCTCACTGTCCACTAAACCACGCACAAACGCACGCTGCATGGCTAAAACGATAACGACCGGGGGGATAAGGGTGAGCAGCATCGCCGCCATCACCTGGTTCCAGAGGGTGGTGCCTTCGCCGGTGGCGATCATGCCCTTGATGCCCGCCACGGCGGTGCCGAGGTTGACGTCCTGAATAATCAGCAGCGGCCACAGGTACTGGTTCCAGCCGTAGATAAAGGTGATCACAAACAGCGCCGCAAGGTTGGTTTTCGACAGCGGCAGGACGATATCGCGGAAGAAGCGCATCGGTGACGCGCCGTCGATGCGCGCGGCTTCTATCAGCTCGTCCGGCAGGGTCATAAAGAACTGGCGGAACAGGAAGGTGGCGGTCGCCGAGGCCATCAGCGGCAGGGTTAAGCCCGCATAGCTGTCGAGCATCTTCAGGTTGGCAATCACCTCCACCGTCGGAAAGATTCGCACCTCCACCGGCAGCATCAGGGTGATAAAGATCATCCAGAAGAAGAGGTTGCGCAGCGGAAAGCGGAACCAGACGATGGCGAAGGCCGAGAGCATCGACACCGTGATTTTGCCGACGGTAATGCCGAACGCCATGATGAAGCTGTTGAGCATCATCAGCCAGAACGGCGCGCTGTTGGCGCCTACGCCCTGGGTCCAGATGGTCTTCATGTTCTCGAAAAGATGCCCGCCCGGGATCAGCGTCATCGGCGTGTCGAACACCGCTTTGGTGTCGAGCGTGGCGGCGACGAACGCCACGTACAGCGGGAACAGGATGACGATGATCCCTAAAATCAGCATGGTATGGCTGAAAATCGTCAGCCCGCGACGGTTCTCAATCATTGGTAGCGCACCTTACTTTCAACATAGCGGAACTGCACCACCGTGAGGATGATGACGAGGAACATCAGCACGACGGACTGCGCGGCGGAGGCGGAGAGATCCAGCCCGGCGAAGCCTTCGCGGTAGATCTTATAGATAAGCGTCGTTGTCGCCTGCACCGGGCCGCCCGCGGTCGCCGCGTCAATCACCGGGAAGGTGTCGAAGAAGGCGTATACGAGGTTAACCACCAGCAGGAAGAAACTCACCGGGGCGATCAGCGGCAGCGACAGCCTGAAGAAGCGACGAATCGGCCCCGCGCCGTCAATGGCGGCGGCTTCCACCAGCGAACGGGGAATGGACTGCAGCGCGGCAAAGAAGAACAGGAAGTTGTAGCTGATCTGCTTCCACACCGAGGCGAACACCACCAGGAACATCGCCTGGCCGCTGTTCTGGGCGTGGTTCCAGTCGTAGCCGAACTCGGCCAGGAAGTGGGTAATCAGCCCACGGCCGGGGTTAAACAGGAAGATCCACAGTACGGCGGCGACGGCGGGTGCCACGGCATAAGGCAGCAACATCAGGGTCTGATACAGGCGGCTGCCGCGCACCACGTAATCCACCAGCGCGGCGAAAAACAGCGAGGCAACCAGACCGCTGACGGTGACCAGCGCGCTGAACTTCATCGTCGTCCAGAAGGAGTCCAGATAGTAGCTGTCGTGGAACAGCGCGGTGAAGTTGTCCAGGCCCACAAACTGGCTGGACAGCCCGAACGGGTCGACGCTTTGTACCGAATACCACAGCGCTTCGCCCGCAGGCCAGATAAAGAAGATAACGGTGATGACCAGCTGAGGCGCGACCAGAAGATACGGCAGCCAGCGGGAACGGAACACCGGACGGGATGATGACATAGGTTTGCTCTGTAGGTATTCACCCCTCACCCCGGCCCTCTCCCCAAAGGGGCGAGGGAGAAAAGACGGCTCCGTGCAGTCCCCTCTCCCCTATGGGGAGAGGGTTAGGGTGAGGGGCAGGTTTGAATTACGATTTGGTCGACTGCTCAAAGCGGCGCAGCAGCTGGTTCCCGCGCTCTACCGCGGAATCCAGCGCCTGCTGTGGCGTTTTCTTCCCGGTCCAGACGCTTTCCAGCTCTTCATCCACGATGGTGCGGATCTGCGGCATGTTGCCCAGGCGCAGGCCTTTGGTGAACGGCAACGGCGGCTTGTTCAGCATCTGACGCGTCGCGATATCCGCGCCCGGGTTTTTGCTGTAGAAGCCCTGCTCGCGGGTCAGGTCGTATGCGGCTTTGGTGATCGGCAGGTAGCCGGTCTTCTGGTGCCATTCGGCGGCAATCTCAGGCTTCGCCAGGAAGTCGAGGAACTCGGCCACGCCTTTGTAGGTGCCCTTGTCTTTGCCCTGCATCACCCACAGGCTCGCTCCGCCGATGATGGCGTTCTGCGGCGCCCCCTTCACGTCCGCATCGTACGGCATCATGCCTACACCGTAGTTGAATTTGGCGTAGTGACGGATGTCCGCGAGCGAGCCGGAAGACGCGGTGGTAATGGCGCAATCACCGTTGTAGAACTTCTCGGTGGATTCATCTTTACGCCCGAAGTAGCTGAAATCGCCCTTCTTGTTGAGTTCTTCCAGCAGCGCGATGTGCTTCACCTGCTCCGGCTTGTTGAACTCCAGTACCGCGTCGGTACCGTCGAAGCCGTTGTTTTTAGTGGCAACCGGCAGGCCGTGCCAGGCGCTGAAGTTTTCAATCTGGATCCAGCCCTGCCAGCCGCTGGCGTAGCCGCACTTCATCCCCGCCGCTTTCAGCTTCGCGGTGTATTCCGCCAGGTCCTGCCAGGTTTTTGGCGGCTGCTCCGGATCTAAACCGGCTTTCTTGAAGGCGTCTTTGTTGTAGTACAGCACCGGCGTGGAGCTGTTAAACGGCTGGGACAGCAGGTGACCGGTTTTGGAATCGGTGTAGTAGCCCGCTACGGTCGGCACGAACTGCGACTCGTCGAAGTTGATGCCCGCCTCTTTGAACACTTCATACACCGGCTTGATGGCTTTGGAGGCCATCATGGTGGCGGTGCCCACTTCATAAACCTGTAACAGCGCTGGCGCGTTGCCGGTACGGAAGGCGGCGATGCCCGCGCTCAGGCTCTGCTCGTAGTTGCCTTTATACACCGGCACAATTTTGTAATCCGGATGGGTGTCGTTGAAACGCTGCGCCAGGGAGTCAACTTCTTTACCCAACTCCCCTTCCATGGAATGCCAGAATGGAATGGTGGTGACAGCCATTGCGTTCGTCGCAAAAGCCAGACCCAGTGCCAGACCCAAAGCTGTGTGTCGTAACGATGTCATTGTCATCTCTCTTATTGTGCCGGATGCGCGATATCACGCGTTTTTTGCTCGCGAGGTAACATGACATGCTCGAATGACAGAAAAATAACTGTTTGTTTACAGATAAGTGACAACAAAGCGTCAGGGGGATGATGGTTGTGTGAAGGGGATCGGTGCGGTTTGATGCCCTCACCCCAGCCCTCTCCCACGGGGAGAGGGAGAAAACACTAAAAAAGGCAACTTGCGTTGCCTTTTTGCTTTTACCTATCCGCCTAAATACGCGCTCCGCACCGCTTCGTTCGCCAGCAGCGCGTCGCCGGTATCCTCCAGCACCACGCGGCCGTTCTCCAGCACGTAGCCACGGTCGGCGAGCTTCAGCGCCTGGTTGGCGTTCTGCTCGACGAGGAAGATGGTCATCCCCTCTTTACGCAGCTGCTCGATGGTGTCGAAGATCTGCTGGATGATGATCGGCGCAAGGCCGAGCGACGGCTCGTCCAGCAGCAGCAGGCGCGGCTGGCTCATCAGCGCGCGGCCAATCGCCAGCATCTGCTGTTCGCCGCCGGACATGGTGCCCGCGCGCTGGATGCGGCGCTCCCACAGGCGCGGGAAGAGTTCGTATACCCACTTGATGCGGGTCTGGTATTCGTCGCGGTGGGCGAAGAAACCGCCCATCGCCAGGTTCTCTTCCACCGTCATGCGGGAGAACACGCGACGCCCTTCCGGGACAATCGCCACCGCCTCGCGCATGATTTTGGCCGTCTGCCAGTCGGTAATGTCTTTACCATCAAACACAATCCGCCCGCTGGTGGCGCGCGGGTCGCCGCACAGCGTGCCGAGCAGCGTAGTTTTGCCCGCGCCGTTGGCGCCAATCAGGGTGACGATTTCACCCTGATTGATATGCAGGCTGACGTCGTGCAGCGCCTGAATCTTGCCGTAGTGCGCGTTGACCTTGTCGAACGTTAACATCGCTTTTTCCATCTTATGCCTCACCCAGGTATGCGCGGATCACGTCCGGGTTATTGCGGATCTCTTCCGGCGTGCCGTTTGCCAGCGGCGTGCCCTGGTTGACCACGTAGATACGGTCCGAAATACCCATTACCAGCTTCATGTCGTGCTCAATCAGCAGGATGGTGGTGTCGTGACTGTCGCGCAGCTCGGCAATCAGCTCGTCCAGCTCTTTGGTCTCTTTCGGGTTGAGCCCTGCCGCCGGTTCGTCGAGCATCAGGATCTCCGGCTGGGTCACCATGCAGCGCACAATCTCCAGGCGACGCTGGTCGCCGTAGGCCAGGTTGCTCGCCTGACGGTTGGCGTGCTGCAGCAGGCCGATGCGGTCGAGCCAGGTGGCGGCGCGATCGAGCGCTTCATCCTGGGCGCGGCGGAAGGCCGGGGTTTTCAGCAGGCCGGAGAACAACCCGGTTTTGAGCTGCTGATGCTGCGCCACCAGCAGGTTCTCAATCACCGTCATCTCGCGGAACAGACGCACGTGCTGGAAGGTACGCACCACGCCCATGCGGGCAATCTGCTGGCCCGGCAGCCCTTCAAGATGCTTATCGCGCAGCATGATGGTGCCGCCCGTCGGCTTGTAAAAACCGGTCAGGCAGTTAAAGACCGTGGTCTTCCCCGCGCCGTTCGGGCCAATCAGGGAGACAATCTCTTTCTTGTGCAGATCCAGTGACACATTGTTGACCGCCAGCAGGCCGCCAAAACGCATCATCAGACCGTTAACGGATAATAATGGCTGACTCATGCCTGCTCTCCTTTCGCTTCCGCACTCTTAAGCTTCAGCTGTGGACGAGTCATCGGCAGCAGGCCCTGCGGACGCCAGATCATCATCAGCACCATCAAACCACCCAGCATTAACATGCTGTATTCGTTAAAGTCGCGCATCAGCTCGCGGGAGACCACCAGCAGAATGGCCGCGAGGATAACGGCAAACTGCGAGCCCATCCCGCCCAGCACCACAATCGCCAGCACAAAGGCGGATTCGGCGAAGGTGAACGATTCCGGGCTGACGAAGCCCTGACGCGCGGCGAACAGCGTCCCGGCGAAACCGGCAAACGCGGCGCTGATGGTGAACGCGGTCAGCTTGATGCGGGTCGGGTTCAGGCCAAGGGAACGGCAGGCAATCTCATCTTCACGCAGCGCTTCCCACGCGCGGCCCAGCGGCATGCGCAGCAGGCGGTTAATCACGAACAGGGTGATCACCACCAGCAGCAGCGCCACCAGATAGAGCCAGATCACGCGGTCGGACGGGTCATACTTCACGCCGAAGAAGTTGCTGAAGGTATCCCAGCCGCCTTCGCGGGCGGTACGGCTGAACTCCAGCCCGAAGAAGGTCGGTTTCGGGATCTGGCTGATGCCGTTCGGGCCGCCGGTCACTTCGGTGTTGTTCAGCAGCAGGATACGGACGATTTCACCAAAGCCTAAGGTCACAATCGCCAGGTAGTCGCCGCGCAGGCGCAGCACCGGGAAGCCGAGCAGGAAGCCCGCGGCGGCGGAGACCAGCCCCGCCAGCGGCAGGCAGGTCCAGAAGCCGAGGCCGTAATAGTGGTTCAGCAGCGCAAAGGTGTAGGCGCCGATGGCGTAGAAGCCGCCGTAGCCGAGCACCAGCAGGCCAGAGAGCCCCACCACCACGTTCAGACCGAGACCGAGGATCACGTAGATCATGGTCAGGGTAGCGATATCCACGGTGCCGCGCGAGACCACAAACGGCCACGCTACGGCGGCCACCAGCAGCGCCACGAGGAACAGCTTCTGCTTCACGGTAGACCCGTCGATCGCCGGCAGGACGAACTTCGGCCCGAAGACGTTTTTCAGGGACTTCTGGAACAGAGGACGCAGCAGCTGGAACAGGAATACCACGGCAGTGCCGATAAACACCCACTGCCAGCGGATGTCGGGGGCGGTATCCACCACCAGCTTAGTGCCGTCCAGACCTAGCTGGACGCCCATAAAGACGCCCGCCAGCACGAAGAACATGGCGGCAGAGAGCAGCGCCATTGCAAAATGCATCGGTTTCATACTTTCTCTACCTCCGGACGGCCCAGAATACCGGTAGGCATCACCAGCAGAACCAGAATCAGCAGGGCAAACGACACCACGTCTTTATATTCGGTGCTCAGATACGCCGAAGAGAGCGCCTCCGCCACGCCCAGGATCAGGCCGCCGATCATCGCGCCCGGAATACTGCCGATGCCGCCCAGCACCGCCGCGGTGAAGGCTTTCATCCCGGCCATAAAGCCGATGTACGGGTTGATTACGCCGTAGAACTGGCCGAGCAGGACCCCTGCGACGGCAGCCATCGCGGCGCCAATCACGAAGGTCAGGGCAATCACGCGGTCGGTGTTGATGCCGAGCAGGCTCGCCATCTTCAGATCTTCAGCGCACGCGCGGCAGGCGCGCCCCATCCGCGAGTAGCGGATGAACAGCGTCAGGGCGAGCATCGCAATAAAGGTCACGACCCAGATGACGAGCTGCATGGTGGTAATAGAAGCGGCGAAGTTTTCACTGGCCCCGACAATCCACTGGCCGTTAAACAGGCTCGGCAGCGCCACGTCGCGCGAGCCTTCGGTCAGGCTGACGTAGTTTTGCAGGAAGATGGACATCCCGATGGCGGAAATCAGCGCAATCAGACGCTTGGAGCTGCGCACGGGCCGGTAGGCCACGCGCTCAATGCTCCAGCCGTAGGCGCTGGCAATCACAATCGCGCCGACAAACCCGGCGGCGACCAGCAGCCAGCTGCTGTCGATGCCCATCATCATCAGGGCGGCGATAATCATAAAGGAGACATAGCTACCGATCATGTAGACCTCGCCGTGGGCGAAGTTGATCATGCCGATAATGCCGTAAACCATCGTATAGCCGATGGCGATCAGCGCGTAGGTGCTTCCCAGCGTAACGCCGTTAAACATCTGCTGCAGGAAATAGAGAAACTGCTCGGACATATGCAAACCTTTTTATACCCGCCCGGCGGTCCGGGCGGTGGGATAATTATTTGGCGGCCGAGGAAGACCCGTCGGCGTGCCACTTGAAGACACCAAACTCAAATCCCTTCAGATCGCCTTTCTCATCCCAGTTCAGCGGCCCAATCACGGTGTTCGCCCCGTGTGCTTTTAAATCTTTCACCAGATCCAGCGGCGCTTTGCTGCCGGTACGCTCCAGCGCGGTGGCCAGAGACTGTACGGCGGCGTAGGTGATCCAGACGTATGGACCACTCGGATCTTTCTTCTGCGCCTTGAGCGCGTCCACGATAGCCTTGTTGGCCGGATCCTGGTCATAGCGTTTTGGCATCGTCACCAGCATGCCTTCGGCAGAATCCCCGGCGATGTTCGACAGCGAGGCATTGCCCACGCCCTCTGGCCCCATAAACTGGGTTTTCAGGCCTGTGGCGCGCGCCTGACGCAGCATCTGGCCCATCTCCGGGTAGTAGCCGCCGTAGTAAACGAAGTCGATGTTCTCTTTTTGCAGACGGGCGATCAGCGCGGAGAAGTCTTTCTCACCGGCGGTAATGCCGTCGAAGAAGACGATATTTGCGCCGCCTTTTTTCAGGCCGTCCTGCACGGAGCGCGCCAGGCCTTCGCCGTACTGCTGCTTGTCATGAATGATGGCAATGCGCTTTGGCTTGACGGTTTCAAGGATGTATTTGGCGGCGGTAGGCCCCTGGGAGGAGTCCAGACCGGCGGTACGCATGATGTGCTGGTAGCCGCGCTGGGTCAGCTCCGGGTTGGTCGCGCCCGGGGTGATCATCAGGATGCCTTCGTCTTCGTAGATGTCAGACGCGGGCTGGGTGGAGGATGAGCACAGGTGGCCGATCACATACTGGATACCGTCGTTGACGATTTTGTTGGCGACCGCGACGGCCTGTTTTGGATCGCAGGCGTCGTCATATTCCACGCCCACCAGCTTGTCGCCCTTGATACCGCCCTTCGCGTTGATGTCTTTGATGGCCTGGCGCGCGCCGTTGAACTCCATGTCACCCCACTGGGCAACGGGGCCGGACATTGCGCCCACTACCGCAACTTTAATGTCCTCCGCCATAGCGGCATGCGAGATCGACAGTGCAACCATTCCCGCGATAAATGTTTTCGCGTTCCTTTTCATCTCAGAATCCCCATTCGTGATGTCGTGTTTATATTTTGTTTTATTATGGTTAAAAAGCATTCTGTACTTTTAATGAACAACGCTATTTTTACCAGTGCCTTTAATGGTTTAGCGCAGGTTTTTGTCAAAAACCAGACTAAAATCTCTATTTTTCAGGCGATTAAGCAAAGATAATATTCTGAAATCAGGCAGAGATAAACAACTAAAAGTAGAGTTTGCAGCATAAAATAACGGTACAAAGCGCCGAATAAATCACTACCATTCAGGTTAAAATTCTGCTTATTTTTCGATCCATGTGTTTTCAGACTGCCCATCGCGTTGCCAAAAAACTAATCACCTGGTTAATGAGAATAAAAAGAGGAAGCCGCTGGGTGAATAAATTGAGTACACTCCCCCTACTCAATTTGATTTGGACAAGTAGCTAATGAAACTGACTATCGTGCGTCTGGTGACCTTTAGCGACCAGGATCATATCGACCTGGGCAAGATCTGGCCGGAATATTCCCCTTCATCACTGCGCGTCGACGAAACTCACCGCATTTATGCCGCGCGCTTTAACGAGCGCCTGCTGGCTGCGGTTCGCGTCACCCTGAGCGGTACGGAAGGGGCGCTGGACTCGCTGCGCGTGCGTGACGTCACCCGTCGTCGCGGCGTGGGGCAGTATTTAATTGAAGAAGCGATCCGCGAAAACCCGAGCGTAACCTCATGGTGGATGGCTGACGTGGGCGTGGAAGACCGCGGCGTGATGGCGGCGTTTATGCAGGCGTTAGGGTTTACGGCGCAGGAGAGCGGGTGGGAGAAGCGCTAAAAGAAAGCCGGGTGGCGGCTGCGCCTTACCCGGCCTACGAGGTGCTGTGCGGTCTGATGCCCTTGTATGTTTAAAGTCACTTCAGTTACCCGTCAACAGACGGGTAAACTGTCACTGAGTTTGACCTGATGCCACAGCCCGTTAGCCCTCTGGGTTTCCAAGCCCGCGGGTGAGCTCATGGCGTGGCATCAGTTTTCCTGTTAACCCGAACAGCTGCCTGGGCGGCCTGTGCCAGCCCGTATATTACAAGGCCGGGAGACTCGAACATGACTGAACATACCACCGTCGGCATCGATATCGCCAAAGAGACCTTTGATGTATTTATCAGTCCTGACGGGATTTTTCTTCATCTGGATAATACCCCTCAGGGCCATCAGCTACTCCTCGACGCCCTTTCATCCCGTACCGTTACACGCATCGTGATGGAAGCCACGGGGCGCTACCACAACCTGCTTGCTGCCACACTTGAACTTGCCGGGCTGCCTGTCGCCGTCGTTAACCCTGCTCAGGTCAAACACTTCGCCCGCGCTCTCGGGACGCTGTTCAAGACAGACCCGAACGATGCCCGCATCATCTGCGAGTTTGGCCGCAGGATGACACCGGATATCAGACCCGCTCCGGACGAACAGACGCAGCGTCTCGCCATGATGGTATCCCGCCGCCGCCAGTTGGTGGACAACAGAACCATGGAGCAGAACCGCTACGGCTCCTGCACTGATGAGCTTATCCGGATGGGTATCAAACGGCATATTGACTGGCTTAACGCAGAGATAAAGGACACGGATGACGACATCGACCAGCAGATAAAAGTGATGCCGCTATGGCAGGAGAAAGTGAAGCTGCTGGAAGAAGTCAAGGGTATAGGACGGACAACGCTGGCGGTTCTGCTGTCGATGCTGCCGGAGCTGGGACAACTTAACAGACGTAAAATCAGCGCACTGGTAGGCGTGTGTCCTTATGCCCATGACAGCGGAAAGATGAAAGGAAAACGATGTATCTGGGGAGGACGAAGTGCGGTGCGTGCAGCGCTGTACATGGCGGCAATGTCAGCGGTGCGTTATAACCCAACCATACAGGCTTTTTTTGAGAAACTGAGAAGCAAGGGAAAAGCCTTTAAAGTGGCGATGACAGCCTGCGTCAGAAAGCTGGTAACAATCCTGAATGCGATGGTGCGGGACAATAAAAAATGGGCGGCAGCTTAGTCGTCAGCTGTTGACTTTAAACACAGCTGATCACCCCGGCCCTCTCCCACGGGGAGAGGGTGCAAACACTAAAATGGCAACCTTACGGTTGCCATTTGCGTTTATTTTGCGTCAGTCGCCGTACCGTTCGCGTGCCAGTCAAACACGCCGAACTCGAAGCCCTTCAGGTCGCCCTTCTCATCCCAGGACAGCGGCCCCATGACGGTATCCACCTTGTTTGCTTTCAGCCATTTGGCAATTTCCGCCGGATCGGCTGACTGGTTCAGGCCCGCCTGCAGAGACTGCAGCGCCGCATAGGTGGTCCAGACGAACGCGCCGCTTGGATCCTGTTTCTTCGCCTTGATGGCATCCACGACAGGTTTGTTCGCAGGGACCTGGTCGTAGTTCTTCGGCTTGGTCACCAGCAGGCCTTCGGCTGATTCACCCGCAATGTTAGACAGGGACACGTTCGCCACGCCTTCCGGGCCCATAAACTGGGTTTTCAGGCCAGCCGCGCGCGCCTGGCGCAGGATCTGACCCATTTCCGGGTGGTAGCCGCCGTAGTATACGAAGTCGATATTCTCTTTCTTCAGACGCGCCACCAGCGTGGAGAAGTCTTTCTCACCGGCGGTGATCCCGTCGAAGAACACCACGTCAGCATTGGCTTTCTTGAGGTTGTCCTGCACTGAACGCGCCAGACCTTCACCGTACTGCTGCTTGTCATGAACGATGGCAATGCGCTTCGGCTTCACTTTTTCGACGATGTATTTCGCCGCGGTTGGGCCCTGGTCAGAGTCCAGACCAGTGGTGCGCAGGATCAGCTTGTAGCCGCGCGCGGTCAGCTCCGGCGCGGTCGCCGCCGGGGTGATCATCAGGATACCTTCGTCTTCGTAGATGTCAGACGCGGGCTGAGTTGAAGAAGAGCACAGGTGGCCGATAACGTATTTGATCCCGTCGTTCACCACTTTGTTCGCGACCGCGACCGCCTGTTTCGGGTCACAGGCATCATCATATTTTACGATCTGCAGCTTTTCGCCCTTAATACCGCCCTTAGCATTAATGTCTGCAACCGCCTGCTCGGCGCCGGTAAACTCCTGGTCGCCGTACTGCGCTACCGGGCCGGACATGGCGCCAACCACAGCCACCTTAATGTCTGCCTGCGCCATGGTGCTGAATGCCAACGCGATACATCCTGCCAGTAACGCTTTACCCTTCATGTTCATCCTGAGATTCCCCATTATTATGGTTATTACGATTGTTGTGATGTTGTTGTGCAGCGCTTTATGTCAGTTATAGGTGTGCTGTTCGCGCTTTTTCAGCATACTCTGCTAAAACATACCCGATTTTTATGATTTTGGAATAGCTAATTTGAAATGAATATATGCCAGGCCCGGCCGGGATTTCCGCCGGGCATGTGGCTTTAACGTGTCAGCGAGGCGGAGATAATGTCCAGCGCTTTACGGAACTGCGCTTCAGGAATAGTCAGCGGATAGAGGAAACGAATGACGTTGCCGTAAACGCCGCAGCTCAGCAGAAGCAAGCCTTCCTGCAGCGCGCGCTCCTGCACCTGGCGAGTGAATTCCGGCGAAGGCTGCCCCGTTTGCGGGTCGTTAAACTCCACCGCCACCATCGAACCCTGCGCGCGAATGTCGGCGATATGCGGACAGTTTTCCTTCGCTTTGTTCAGCACCTCCACCAGGTGATGGCCAAGATGCGCCGAGCGCGTGCAGAGATCCTCTTCGTCAATCACGTCGAGCACGGCATGCGCTGCGGCAATCGCCAGCGGGTTCCCCGCGTAGGTCCCACCCAGCCCGCCCGGCGCGGGCGCGTCCATCACCTCAGCACGGCCCGACACCGCCGAGAGCGGCATCCCGCCCGCCAGGCTTTTTGCCATGGTGATCAGATCGGGCTTCACGCAGTGGTGCTCCATCGAGAACAGCTTGCCGGTACGGGCGAAGCCGCTTTGCACCTCGTCGGCAATCAGCAAAATACCGTGGGTGTCGCACAGGGCGCGCAGCGCCTGCATAAAATCAGCGGGCGCGATGTTGAAGCCGCCCTCCCCCTGAACCGGTTCAAGAATAATGGCCGCGACCTGGTCCGGCGCAATATCCGCCTTAAAGATGCGCTCCAGGCTTTTTAGCGCTTCCGCCGTGCTGACGCCGTGCAGATCGTTCGGATACTGCGCGTGATAGACCGAGCCGGGGAACGGGCCGAAGCCAATCTTGTACGGCGCAACCTTGCCGGTTAGCGCCATGGTCATAAAGGTGCGGCCGTGGAACGCGCCGCCGAAGGTGATAAGGCCGGGACGGTGGGTATACGCGCGGGCAATTTTGACGGCGTTTTCAACCGCTTCTGCCCCCGTTGAAAAGAACGCCGTTTTCGCCGGGCCGTCAATTGGCACGCGTGCGTTGATGCGTTCGGCAAGCGAGACATAGCCTTCGTACGGGACAATCTGGTAGGCCGTATGGGTAAAGGCGTGGAGTTGTTTTTCGATGGCGGAAATAACTTTAGGATGGCGATGCCCGGTATTCAGTACCGCGATCCCCGCGGCGAAGTCGATATACTCGTTCCCCTCGACGTCCCACACCGTGGCGTTTTCGGCTTTATCGGCATAGAAGTTACACATTACGCCAATGCCGCGCGGCGTCGCCTGTAAACGCCGGTCGTTGAGTTCGTTGTTTTTCACCCTGTCCCCCTGAGAATGTCGCCTGCTTAGCGCATCAGTAAGTGTTTGCCAGGGGGAGGGAATTCGCCAGAGCGGGCGCTAAAAAAACAAAACCCCCGGACTCTCATCCAGGGGTTATCGGTGCACTTCGCAGAAATTACGCTTCGATAGCGGCGCGAAGTTTTTTCATGGCGTTCTTTTCAAGCTGACGCACACGTTCCGCAGAGACGCCGTAGCGGTCGGCCAGCTCCTGCAGCGTGGACTTGTTGTCTTCGTCCAGCCAGCGGGCGCGGATAATATCCTGGCTACGTTCGTCGAGGCCTTCCATCGCATGGGTCAGCTTGTTCGCGGCCTGATCTTCCCAGTTATCCTCTTCAATGCCGTCGGCAAAGTTAGAGGTTTTATCCTGCAGATACAGAACCGGTGCCATCGGCTGGCTGTCGGATGCGTCGTCGTCGGAGGACATATCAAAGGTCATGTCCTGCGCGGCCATACGGGATTCCATCTCACGCACGTCTTTGCTGGATACGCCCAGCTCGCGCGCCACCATTTCCACTTCATCCTGATTGAACCAGCCCAGACGCTGCTTGGTTTTACGCAGGTTGAAGAACAGTTTGCGTTGCGCTTTTGTCGTGGCGACCTTCACGATACGCCAGTTGCGCAGCACGTATTCATGAATTTCTGCTTTGATCCAGTGTACGGCGAAGGAGACGAGTCGCACACCCACTTCCGGGTTAAAGCGACGCACAGCCTTCATCAGGCCGATGTTACCTTCCTGAATCAAGTCCGCCTGCGGCAGGCCATAGCCCGCGTAATTACGAGCAATGTGAACAACAAAGCGCAGGTGAGACAGGATCAGCTTTTTCGCTGCTTCCAGATCGCCCTGGTAATGCAGCTTTTCAGCAAGCTCCTTTTCTTCCTCGGCCGTTAACATCGGCCAGGTGTTCGCAGCCCGGATGTAAGATTCCAGGTTACCAACAGGGGCTAAAGCTAAAGTTTGCATTTCTTTGGTCATTCATTCCTCTCAATGTTTCTTCTGGTCCAGGCTGTCCCCGTCAGGCAACAACCATGCCAAAGCGTTTGAGCAACGAGATTAGCATTCACTCTTTTATCAGACAGTGATTTTATCCACAAGTTCCAGGTGCAACGGTGAATAAATTACGCACAAATTGTGACATGGAGATGATAACAGGGGAAGAGACAACAGGGACGCTTTCCCTGCAGAGCGAACATCTCGGTGCAGGGAAAGATTATATCACGCTTTTATTAGTCGGGAGTAAAGTGACGTAAATGTTGAACGGTTGCCAGCCAGGCTGCCACCCACCCAATCATCGAACACACCAGCAGCAGTAACAGGCATTCGTCGAACCCTAAGCCACTGATATCAAACTTGGTTCCGAAAACCTGCGCCACTTCCGTCACGGCAGATGAAAGCCGCATCACCAAAATTTCTGACAATATCAGTGAAAGAAATGCGCCGGAAAAACCGAGCAGTGCGCCGCCGTAAAGGAACGGTCGGAGGATGAAGCCATCCGTCGCGCCAATCAGTTTCTGCACGTTGATGGTATCGCGACGGGCAAAGATGCTCAGGCGCACGCTGTTACCGATGACGAGGAAGACCGCCGCCACCATCAGCACGCCAATCATTGCCGCGACGCGTCCTACCAGTCCGGTCAGCGCAGCAAGGCGCGCAAACCAGCTGTCGTCCATGCGCACTTCATCAATGCCCTTAATGCGCGTGATACGATCGCGCAGGGTGTTAAGCGAATCGGTCCCCTGGAAATCCAGTTTCGGGATCACCACCGCCACGGCGGGCAGCGGGTTCTCTTCGAGCATGTCCAGCGCGCCGCCAAAGCCAGACCAGTTGCGGAACTCGCCCAGCGCGTCTTCACGGGAGAGATAGTTGACCTTCTCCACGCCCTGCTCGGCCTGAATTTGCCCAACCACCTGCGCCGCGGCGTTATCGTCGAGCGCTTTATCGAGATAGACCGTGATCTGCGGGGACGGATAATACTGTGAGGCCGCCTGGTTGACGTTTTTATAGACCATATAGCAGACGCTTGGCAGCGTCAGGGAGATGGCAATCACCATCACCGTCAGGAACGTCGCCAGCGGTTTGCTTTTCAGGTCCTGCAGCGCGCCGTGGAACGCGTAGCGCACCTGCTCGTTAAACACGTTGGTTTTGCGGGAGGCCGGTTTTGGCGCGGCCTTCTGGCGCTTCGGCGCATTACGATTGCCGTCACCACCGCCCTGCGGCTTGCGGAAACGGTCAAACCGGTTCCCGAACTGCCGAATCTGGTTTATTGCATCACGCTTATTCACCGTGGCCTCCGTGCAAATGACCGTCGCTCAGGGTCAGCATGCGGTACGAACGACGGGAAATGAGCCCGATGTCGTGCGTTGCCATCAATACGGTAACCCCCACGCGGTTAAACTCCTCAAACAGACGCAAAATCCCTTCAGACAGGGCATCGTCCAGGTTACCGGTTGGTTCATCCGCCAGCAGCACGGCAGGCTTGTTCACCACCGCGCGGGCGATGCCCACGCGCTGCTGTTCACCGCCGGAGAGCTGGATCGGGAAGTTCTTCGCTTTGTCCAGCAGCCCAACCTTATCCAGCGCCGCAGAGACGCGGCGGCGGATATCGTCATAGCTGGCACCGGCAATAATCAGCGGAATGGCCACGTTATCGAAAACGGTGCGATCCATCAGCAGGTGGTGATCCTGGAAAATCATGCCGATCTGACGACGCAGGAACGGCACTTCGCGGTTTTTCAGGCGGCTGATCTCATGGCCGCCGAAAAAGATTTTCCCGGCGCTTGGCCGCTCGATCCCACAGATAAGCTTGAGCAGGGTACTTTTCCCCGCGCCGGAATGGCCGGTCAGGAATGCCATCTCGCCCGGCTGCAGGTGGAAAGTGACCCCCTGCAGCGCTTGTCTCCCACCGAGATAGGCCTTGCTGACGTGTTCAAAGCGAATCATTGTTAGTCCTCTCGGGCAAATAATGCCTCAATAAAGTCGTCCGCCTTAAACGGACGTAAATCCTCAATACGCTCGCCCACACCGATGTAGCGGATAGGAATGCCGAACTGGTCGGCCACGGAGAAGATCACCCCGCCTTTCGCGGTGCCGTCCAGTTTGGTCAGCGCGATCCCCGTCAGTCCTACCGCTTCATGGAACAGCTTCGCCTGGCTGATGGCGTTCTGTCCGGTGCTGGCGTCGATAGTCAGCATAATTTCATGCGGTGCGTCTTCGTCCAGCTTCTTCATGACGCGAACGATTTTCTTCAGCTCTTCCATCAGGTGCGATTTGTTCTGCAAACGCCCTGCGGTATCGGCAATCAGCACGTCCACGTTGCGCGCCTTCGCCGCCTGGATGGCGTCGAAGATCACGGATGCGGAATCCGCGCCGGTATGCTGGGCAATCACCGGGATGTTGTTACGCTGGCCCCACACCTGCAGCTGCTCAACCGCCGCCGCGCGGAAGGTATCCCCCGCCGCCAGCATCACCGATTTACCCTGCTGCTCGAACTGACGCGCCAGCTTGCCGATGGTGGTGGTTTTACCCACGCCGTTCACGCCGACCATCAAAATAACAAATGGCGTTTTGCCTTCAATATTAAGCGGTTCGTCAACTTTTGCGAGAATTTCACCCATCTCGTCTTTCAGCAGGCCGTACAGCGCTTCGGCGTCGCGCAGCTGTTTGCGGCTCGCTCCTTCTGTCAGGTTGGCGATGATCTTACGGGTGGTGTCCACGCCGACGTCCGCAATCAGCAGCTGTTCTTCCAGTTCTTCAAAGAGATCGTCGTCGATCTTCTTGCCGCGGAACAGGCTGATAAATCCGGAACCTAAGTTTTCTTTGGTTTTCAGCAGGCTGCGCTTCAGGCGCGCGAAGAAACCTTCTTTGGTCGGTTTTTCCTGCTCCTGAACGCTCTCTTCTTCCGGTTCTTCTTCCACCGGCACGACGATGACCGCTTCTTCCGCGGCTTCCGCCGCCAGCGCCTGGGCTTCCAGCTCTTCGTCGGTCAGCTCTGGCTCAAGCGCAGCCTCTTCTTCCACCGCCTCAATGATTTCAACGGTTTCCGCTTCGGCCTGCCACTCTTCGGCAGACACCGCTTCGGCTTTCACCTCTTCCGGCAGCGGCAGCTCTTCGTGTTCAATAACGGCCTGCGGCGCGTCGGCAATGTCTTCAACGACAACCGGTTCTGGCTTCTCGCTCTCCTGAACCTGCTCCGTGACTTCAACCACCTCTTCAGCAAACGATTCAATCTCTTCTTTACTGTGCGCCGTTTCTTCCGCGTCGACTACCGCGGCGGTTTCTACAGGCGTTTCAGGCTGTGACTGCTCTTCAACGGCTTGTTGCTCTTCGGTTTTCTGTTCTGTTTCTTGCTCTTTTTCACCGAAGCCCAGCCAGGAAAAGAAGCCACGTTTTTTTTGTTTTGCCATCTGCGACTACACTCCTCGCGGCGCTATATACATGGAAGCTAAAAAAATGATGAAATAGTCTAACACTTTACTTAATTGACATCACCGCCCGCAATCGCAGGCCAATTGTTAACAGAGCTTTCCTGAGATGAAGAAACCCAACCGCGCCCCGGCCGGTCAAATTCGTATTATCGGCGGTCAGTGGCGAGGCCGGAAATTACCGGTCCCGGACAGCCCCGGTTTACGCCCAACCACCGACCGCGTGCGCGAGACGCTGTTTAACTGGCTGGCCCCGTCAATGGTAGACGCACACTGTCTGGACTGCTTCGCCGGAAGCGGCGCGCTCGGACTGGAAGCGCTGTCGCGCTATGCCACCAGCGCGACGCTGCTGGAGATGGAGCGCGGCGTGGCGCAGACGCTGCAGCAAAATCTGGCGACGCTGAAGGCGAGCAACGCGAAAGTCGTGAATACCAACACGCTGAGCTTCCTCGCGCAAAAGGGCACGCCGCATAACGTGGTGTTTGTCGATCCGCCGTTCCGCAAGGGGCTGCTGGAAGAGACGTTATCCCTGCTGGAGCAAAACGGCTGGCTGGCGGATGACGCATTGATTTACGTGGAAAGCGAGGTGGAAAACGGTTTACCGCCGGTTCCCGCTCACTGGGATCTGCACCGCGAAAAGGTCGCCGGTCAGGTTGCTTATCGTCTGTATCACCGTCAGGCACAAGGAGGCTCCGATGCCGGTACTGATTAACCTGGGACGTTTACTGATGCTGGGCGTCTGGGCGTTCCTGATTCTGAATCTGGTGCACCCGTTCCCGCGCCCGATGAACATTTTCGTTAACGTGGCGCTGATTTTCACCTCGTTCATGCACGCCCTGCAGATGGTGATGTTGAAAAACGGCCTGCCGAAAGACGGCCCACAGATGACCGGCTGGCAGCAGCTGCGCGTGTTTATTTTCGGCGTGTTTGAGCTGCTGGTGTGGATGAAGAAATTTAAGGCGCAGGTGAAGAAGTAAGGTCTATGCCCCTCACCCCGGCCCTCTCCCCAAAGGGGAGAGGGTGTAATCGTCCCCTCGCCCCTTTGGGGAGAGGGTTAGGGTGAGGGGAAACTACTGCTCCGCTTCAAACCCTTCAAACCGCGACCCTTTGTAGCTCAGCGTCCCTTTCTCCCCCACCGTCAGCTGGTGGTACTGCTGCGCCTCCAGGCGGAAGGTCATCTCCATGCCGCCCGTTTCCGGCTTAAAGCTCGCCTCATAGCGCATTGCTGCGCCCGCGGGCGTCACCTGCTGCTGGCGCGATCGGCGGTCATTGAGCGGTTTTTCGCGTTTGTTCGTCACCACCGCGCGCTTTTGCACCAGCGGTGCGGCATCGTTATCCGCCTTTTCGCGGCGCTGCTGCACGAAACGGAACGAGGCGGCAATGACGATAATCGCCACCACGATAATGAAAAACAGCGGCATCTTGCTCATTCGACAATCCCATCAGATTTTGCGGAATTCAGGATACCTGCCTTCCCCGCCATTGCCAAACGCCCGCACGCGTCACTACACTGAATCAGAAACTGAGAATTCAGCCTTAACAGATACAGGGAGTTAATATGCTTTGGTCATTTATCGCCGTCTGTTTGTCCGCATGGCTCTTTGTCGATGCGTCGTACCGTGGTCCCGCCTGGCAGCGCTGGCTGTTTAAACCCGTCACGCTGTTGCTGCTCCTGCTGCTTGCCTGGCAAGCGCCGATGTTTAACGCCGTCAGCTACCTGGTCCTCGCCGGGCTGTGCGCTTCCCTGATTGGCGATGCCTTGACCCTGCTGCCGCGCCAGCGCCTGCTGTACGCCGTTGGCGCGTTTTTCCTGTCGCATCTGCTGTATACCATCTACTTTGCCAGCCAGATGACGCTCTCCTTCTTCTGGCCGCTGCCGCTGGTCCTGCTGGTGATTGGCGCCCTGCTGATCGCGGTGATCTGGTCGCGTCTGGAAGAGATGCGTTTGCCGGTCTGTACGTTTATCGCCATGACGCTGGTAATGGTGTGGCTCGCCGGTGAACTGTGGTTCTTCCGCCCGACCGCCCCGGCGATGTCCGCGTTCTTCGGCGCCGCGCTGCTCTTACTCGGCAATATCGTGTGGCTGGGCAGCCACTATCGCCGCCGCTTCCGGGCGGATAACGCGATTGCCGCCGCCTGTTACTTTGCCGGGCACTTCCTGATTGTGCGTTCGCTGTATATTTAAATAGCGCTTGACTCTGGAGTCGACTCCAGAGTGTATGCTGCGGTTAATGAGAAAATTATCATTGCCGGAGACTGCCATGTCGACTCCAGAAATACCTAAAAAAGTCCCTCAATTCTCGGCGCTTAAGCTCAGCCCGGCTCCGTCGAAGGACGACTGCTGCTGCGAAGGCGCGTACGAAACGCCAGCTCAGCCCCTTCCTGAAAGCGGCAACCGCTACAGCTGGGTCGTCAACGGCATGGACTGCGCGGCCTGCGCCCGCAAAGTAGAAAACGCGGTGAAGCAGGTGCCGGGCGTAAGCCACGTTCAGGTGCTGTTCGCCACCGAAAGGCTGCTGGTCAGCGCCGATAAAGACGTCAGCAAGCAGGTGGAAGCCGCGGTAGGCAAGGCGGGTTACAGCCTGCGCAGCGAGGCCGCGCCCGCAGAAAAAACGTCATCCCTGCGGGAAAATCTGCCGCTTATCACCCTCATCATCATGATGGCCCTGAGCTGGGGGCTGGAACAGATTAACCATCCGTTCGGCAACCTGGCGTTTATCGCCACCACGCTGGTCGGGCTGTTCCCGATTGCCCGTCAGGCGCTGCGCCTGATGAAAAGCGGCAGCTGGTTTGCCATCGAAACGCTGATGAGCGTGGCGGCGATCGGCGCGCTGTTCATTGGCGCGACGGCAGAAGCGGCGATGGTGCTGCTGCTGTTCTTAATCGGCGAACGTCTCGAGGGCTGGGCGGCGAGCCGGGCGCGTAAAGGGGTCAGCGCGCTGATGGCGCTGAAGCCGGAAACCGCCACGCGCGTGATAAACGGCGCGCGCGAAACGGTTGCCATCACCGCGCTGCGCCCGGGCGACGTGATTGAAGTGGCCGCCGGGGGGCGCCTGCCTGCCGACGGTACGCTGCTCAGCGCCACCGCAAGCTTTGATGAAAGTGCCCTGACCGGGGAATCCATTCCGGTTGAGCGTGCCGCGGGTGAAAAAGTGCCAGCTGGCGCCACCAGCGTCGACCGGCTGGTACAGCTCACCGTGCTTTCCGAGCCGGGCGACAGCGCCATCGACCGTATCCTGAAGCTGATTGAAGAGGCCGAAGAGCGCCGCGCGCCGGTCGAACGCTTTATTGACCGCTTCAGCCGGATTTATACCCCTGCCATCATGCTGGTGGCCCTGCTGGTTACCGTTGCCCCACCGCTGCTCTTTGGCGCGCCCTGGGAGGGCTGGATTTATAAAGGGCTGACGCTGCTGCTGATTGGCTGCCCGTGCGCGCTGGTGATTTCCACCCCGGCGGCGATTACCTCAGGGCTGGCGGCAGCGGCACGTCGCGGGGCGCTGATTAAGGGCGGCGCGGCGCTGGAGCAGCTGAGCCAGGTCCAGCATATCGCCTTCGATAAAACCGGTACGCTGACCGTCGGCAAGCCGCAGGTGACCGGCGTGTACCCGCAGGGCATCAGCGAAGACGAGCTGCTTATACTGGCCGCCGCCGTCGAGCAGGGCTCCACCCACCCGCTGGCGCAGGCGATTGTGCGCGAAGCGCAGTCGCGCGGGCTGAGCATCCCTCCGGCAACCGCCCAGCGGGCGCTGGTAGGATCGGGGATTGAGGCCGTCGTTGACGGTAACAAGGTGCTGATCGCTGCGGCGGGCAAATCTTCTGGTCCAGAGGTTGAGGCGTTAGAACAGACCGGACAAACCGTCGTGACCGTGATGCAGGACGGCGTGGCGAAGGGAATGCTGGCCCTCCGCGATACCCTGCGCGAAGACGCAAAAGAAGCCGTGGCGGCGCTGCATCAGCTGGGCGTGCAGGGCGTGATCCTCACCGGCGATAACCCTCGCGCGGCGGCGGCCATTGCCGGAGAGCTGGGTCTTGAGTTTAAAGCTGGATTACTGCCTGCGGATAAGGTCAGCGCGGTAACGGAGCTGAACGCACGCGCGCCGCTGGCGATGGTCGGTGACGGGATTAACGATGCCCCGGCGATGAAAGCGTCCACCATCGGTATTGCGATGGGCAGCGGTACCGACGTGGCGCTGGAAACAGCCGATGCCGCATTGACGCACAACCGGCTGACCGGGCTGGCACAGATGATTAGCCTGGCGCGCGCGACGAGGGCCAATATCCGTCAGAACATCGGCATTGCGCTCGGGCTGAAGGGGATTTTCCTGGTGACCACCCTGCTCGGCATGACCGGGCTGTGGCTGGCGGTGCTGGCGGATACCGGGGCGACGGTGCTGGTAACGGCGAACGCGCTGCGGCTGCTGCGTCGCCAGTAAAAAAACGCCCGGTGGCGCTAACGCTTACCGGGCCTACATGTCCTGCTAAACGCCGCCACCCGGCTTTTTTACAGGAAGTAGCTCATCGCCAGGCCTAAAAACAGCGCCAGACCGACGTAGTTATTGTTCATAAACGCCTTGAAGCAGGCTTCCCGTTCGCGCTTCGCAATCAGCTTTTGCTGATAGGCAAACAGCAGTCCCGCCACCAGCACGGACCAGTAAAACTCCCAGTTCAGCCCGTTGAGACGGCCAATCGCGACCATCAGCGCCAGTACCGCGGCCTGCAGGATACCGATAATCAGCTTGTCCTGACGGCCAAAGAGGATGGCGGTGGATTTAATACCAATTTTCAGGTCATCGTCGCGGTCGACCATCGCGTATTGCGTGTCATAGGCCACGGCCCAGAGAATATTCGCCAGGAACATCAGCCAGCAGCTCAGCGGTAAGGACTCACTCACCGCCGCAAACGCCATCGGAATCGACCAGCCAAACGCCGCGCCCAGCACCACCTGAGGCAGGTGGGTATAGCGCTTCATAAACGGATAGACCCAGGCCAGCGCCAGCGCCGCAACGGAAAGCAGAATGGTCATGGTGTTGAGGGTTAACACCAGCAGGAAAGAGAGCAGCACCAGAATAGTGAACAGCACGCGGGCTTCTTTCCCGGTGACCTGCCCGCTGGGTAACGGACGACCGGCGGTACGCTTAACGTGGCCGTCGAATTTGCGATCGGCATAGTCATTCACCACGCAGCCCGCCGCGCGCATCAGCCAGACGCCGGCAACGAACACGCCGAGGATCCACAGCGGCGGCACGCCCGGCGTGGCGAGCCACAGCGCCCATAGGGTCGGCCACAGCAACAGCAACGCGCCAATGGGTTTATCGGTACGCATTAAGCGGTGATACGCCAGCAGCTTATTCTGCGACAGGCTCCACTCCATTTTTTCTTCCTCTTAGTACAACGGTGATGCCGGTAAAAAAAGCTCCGTCAGAATTAACGGTTTCCCGCTCAGGCGAAGGCGGGAACGACGCCCCCAGAGTTCGGCATCACGACCAATCTCAATAAAATCCCGGGTAAGCTCAGACGAGGTGAAAAGGTAACGCCCCAGCGGCGTTTTCCCCAGACGCTGCAGCGCCAGCTCTGGCCCGGAAAGGGTGGACTCAGGCACCACCGTCCGTCCGGCAAGCCACGGTTCACCGTCAGCGCAGAGTAAGATTTCGCGCAGCCAGTAACGAGGCTCTTGCGGCAGCAGCGGCAGCTCGCAGGCGATCTCCTCGCCAGAGACAAACCCTTCCTGACTCAGGGTCACCGTGACCGTTTTACCCTGTTGTTCAAAACGTTTCGTCATGGAATCTTCCAGCAACAGCCAGTCCAGTTGCTGAGGATCAAGCGCGGGTATTTGGTCGAAATAGCGCAGTGCACGCAGGCGCAAAAGCGCGGGGTGTGACATGCCAGACTCTCCGATACATAACGTAATGGCATTGTATCGCAGAAACGCGGATTGAGGGGGGCCAAACGTTATTTAACGATCACGATCGCAACAAGAGCGCAACAGCCTGGGGGAGTTGAAAAAAAGTGCGCCCACTCAGGCGCACTAAACTACTGACAAATCAGCACTGTGGGGAAACGGTTACCCCTTGCCTTTTACACTGCTGATAAAGGTGGAACGGGCAGTGGTTGAACCTAAACGTTCGGCTTCATCAAGCAGCTTCAGCGCCTTATCGACATCACCGCGCTTCACCGCCTGCTTAATGGCGTTGTTGAAGTACTCTTCGGTGTCGTTCAGTACCGGCTCCGCTTTCTTCGCCGGGGCAGGCGCTGCGGTCGCTACCGGTGCGGCTGCCGTGGCAGCGGGTGCGGTATAGGCAGGTGCAGCGGTGTTGCCTACGGTGACAGGGCCGGTACCGGAGGAGCCAAACAGCGGGCCGACCAGCACGCTGGACGCGTTGTTCGTTGAGACTTTCAGCTTAAGCAGGCCGTCGGTGACGTGGCGCGCTAACGGATCCGGGATGTCCGGAACAGAGTTACCCGTTCCTTTGGCGTAGGCTTTTGCCGGGTCGATGAGCTTCGTGGTCTGCTGCAGATCTTTTTCGGTCGTGAAAACCAAAACATAAATCTTCTGCTGTCCCAAGGCAGGCGTCAGGCGCATTTTGCCTTCCAGACGGTCGGCGCTCATGACGCCAGGTTCCTGGTAACTAAAATACTCGCTTGGGAAGAAAGCAGATGGCGTCAAGTTTTGATCCAGAATCAGCACGTTCGGCGCAAAGACGCTGGTTTGCTTGTTCACTTCGCTGGTCAACGTCAGGGTCAGCTCACCAATGTTGGCCGGCACGCTGTAGGCGGCAACCGGTCCGGTGATACCCGGCACGTTTAGCTGCTGGCCACCCGTAGAAAGCTGTGTCGACTGCGTTTTAGATTGATCGACAGGCGTCCATGTCAGCTGCTGAAGCGCCGCCGCCGGGATAGCCGGCGCAGCGCTGGTATTTTGTGGTACGAAATTCACGTCTGCAAAGGTGACCGCCGGAACACAGGCCATCAGCCCCGCAGAGAGGCACAGCGCGACGAGACTTTTCTTCATTTTCATTGTTATTACCTCTGATAGCGTGAGCACTGCGGTGGCCAGGCAATAGCGCGCAGCACCCTAAGGAGAGAGGGGCTTGCGCCCCTCTTTTAGGTCATTACGTCAGGTCTAACGAATTACCACCAGATTTCCATCTGGGCACCGAAGGTCCACTCATCAGAGTCGCCGCGGCTGAAGGTTTTTGCGGACGTGTCGCTGTACGCAATACCAGAGTCATAGCCTGCACCGGAGTCGCCGTTCGCGTAGCCCCATTTCTCATCCCATTTCGCATAGGTTGCGAAGACACGGATTGCCGGACGGGACCAGATGCTGTCGCCTGCCTGCCATTGCTGTGCCAGGGTAATTTTGTACTGGCTGTTGGTGTCGTCAGTTTTCTGAGACTTAACGTTGTCGTAGCCTACTTCCAGCAGGGTACTCATGATTGGCGTCCATTTGTACATAGGACGGACACCGACGGTCCACCATTTGGTACCGTTGTTGTTATCCAGGTTGATGTCCTGGTACATACCGACGTACATCAGATCCCAGGAGTCGCCCAGAGAGATTGCACCGTGGTCCAGAACACGCCACATGTCGCCGTTGTTGTTGATGCTGCCACCTTCCGGACGGCCCTTGCCGTTGGAGGTCATAGAGTCAGTTGCGTACTGCAGCACGAACTTGTTAAAGCCCTTCAGCATGCTTTGAGTGTGTTCAGCCGTGAACATCCAGCCGTCTTTAGACGCACCAGGCTGCAGGTAGTAGTCATCTGGAATATTGGTGTGACCATAATCAACACCGAACTCCAGCGTACCGCCTTCGTTGACCTGCATCTGTGCTAAACGGACGTCGAAGACATCGTTCGGTACCAGGTTGTCATAAATACGGTTACCCAGCGCATCACGATCGGCAAAGGTCGCTGAGCCGCCTGCTTCAGAAGAGCGGGTCGCTGCCAGAGAGAGCTTACCGAAGCCCAGGTCGATGTTTTCGATACCCGCACCAGGACCAGAAATATCCCAGTAGTAGAAGTCGATCATGTGAACGTCATGACGCTGATAAAAGCGCTTACCGGCCCAGATGGTGGAACCTGGCAGTGCGTCAATGAGGTTTTTACCCTGCACGTTAGCTTCACGGAAGGCTGGGCTGGTGGATTCCCAGTCGTTCTGCTGAGAGACGGAATATGCGACGTTGGTGTCGAAGTAGAAGCTCTTATCGCCCTCTTTCCACACTTCCTGGCCCAGCTTCAGTTCGGCGTAGGTTTCACATTCGTTACCGAGACGGTATTTACTTTGAGCACCTGTTGCCTGGAAGCACTGCTGTTCACCGCCACTCCCGGTCCAGCCAATGCCGGAACGAGCATAACCTTTAAAGTCCACGGCGCCCGCCTGGGCAGACAGGATGCCTGCCGCAACGGCGATTGCCAGAGGGACTTGTTTGCGCAGAGTAATCATCATTCTATCTCCTGAGATCATTGCTTTTCTTTGAACACTTCACCTGTCGGCTTCGTGTCTTCTTTTGGGATTGCTTAAACGCCTGGCTCTTTGTGCAACCGACGACATGCAGTGCCATCCTCACGGAACAGATGGCAGCGCTCTGGCGGCAAGCCGATAGCGAATGTGGCACCCTCTTCTACCAACACCACGTCGTTCTGGCGGTAGACCAGGTTCTGACGGATGGCGGGGATCTGGATATGAATCTGTGTTTCGTGACCAAGCTGTTCGACGACCTGAACTTCCCCTTCCAGGGTCACATCAGCGATGTGGCTCGGCAGTAAATGCTCAGGACGAATACCGAGGGACATATTTGCCCCCACCTGTACGTTGGCGCTGTCGACCGGCAGCCAGACCTGCTGGCGGTTGGGCAGCTCCACCTGTACCTGTTCAATGGCTGTCGCGGTTACCTTGACAGGCAGGAAATTCATCTTTGGCGAGCCAATAAAGCCCGCAACAAAGCGGTCTGCCGGGTAGTGGTACAGCTCCAGCGGCTTACCGACCTGCGCCACGCGGCCGGCATCCAGCACCACGATTTTGTCGGCGAGGGTCATCGCTTCGACCTGATCGTGGGTGACGTAAATCATCGTGCGGCCAAGACGCTTGTGCAGACGGGAGATTTCGATACGCATCTGAACGCGCAGGGCGGCATCCAGGTTAGAGAGAGGTTCATCAAGCAGGAACACGCGCGGTTCGGCCACCAGCGTACGGCCAATCGCCACACGCTGACGCTGTCCGCCGGAAAGCGCTTTTGGTTTTCGCTCCAGCAGGTGCGCCAGCTGCAGCACTTCCGCCACCTGCGTCACGCGCTGGTTAATGACCTCTTTCTTCGCGCCAGCCAGCTTCAGGCCAAAGGACATGTTTTCGGCAACGGAAAGGTGGGGGTAGAGTGCATAAGACTGGAAGACCATACCGACGCCGCGTTCGGCGGGCGGGATGTCATTCATTCGGGTATCACCGATCAGCAGGTCGCCGCTGGTGATCGTTTCAAGACCGGCAATCATACGCAGCAGAGTTGATTTACCGCAGCCTGATGGGCCGACAAACACCACGAATTCGCCTTCGTTGATGTCCAGATTGATGTCTTTCGACACCACAACGTCCCCCCAGGCTTTCGTTACATTACGCAGCTGTACGCTCGCCATGCCCTTCTCCCTTCGTTACAACCTGTCGCCGACAGAAACATTCAAGATAAGTTCACTATGGGGTATCCATTACTTTCCCGAATCCTCCACCCCCCGGCTTTTTTATGGGGGAGGAGGCGGGAGGATGAGAGAGCAGGCTCTGCGACCGCCGTGGGCGGGCTGAGGCAAAATTCGTGAAGCCGCCTGCAAAATTCGGTGGGTTTTTATGTGCGCCAGCACTCATAACTTAAATTTATGCAACGGAGATCACACAAACGGGGGGTGGGGCGTAGGGATTGGGAGGATGGAAAGAGGATGTCAAATAAGGAGACTGAGACACGTTGAACCACTGAAGTCATACCACGAGACATCACCAAAAAGGATGGCAGCTATGAATATCAAGACTGGCGCACGCGTTTTCGCATTGTCCGCCCTCGCAGCAATGATGATTTCCGCACCGGCGCTCGCCAAAATTGAAGAAGGCAAACTGGTTATCTGGATTAACGGCGACAAAGGCTATAACGGCCTGGCCGAAGTGGGCAAAAAATTCGAGAAAGACACCGGCATCAAAGTGACCGTAGAGCATCCGGACAAACTGGAAGAGAAGTTCCCGCAGGTTGCAGCAACCGGCGATGGCCCGGACATCATCTTCTGGGCGCATGACCGTTTCGGTGGCTACGCGCAGTCTGGCCTGCTGGCTGAAGTGACGCCAGACAAAGCGTTCCAGGACAAGCTGTTCCCGTTCACCTGGGACGCCGTGCGCTACAACGGCAAGCTGATCGCTTACCCTATCGCGGTTGAAGCGCTGTCTCTGATTTACAACAAAGACCTGGTGCCAAACCCGCCGAAAACCTGGGAAGAGATCCCGAAACTGGATAAAGAGCTGAAGGCGAAAGGTAAATCCGCCCTGATGTTCAACCTGCAAGAGCCGTACTTCACCTGGCCGCTGATTGCTGCCGACGGCGGTTACGCGTTCAAGTTTGAAAACGGCAAGTATGACGTGAAAGACGTGGGCGTAGACAATGCGGGCGCGAAAGCGGGTCTGACCTTCCTGATCGATCTGATCAAGAACAAACACATGAACGCGGATACCGACTACTCCATCGCGGAAGCGGCGTTCAACAAAGGCGAAACCGCGATGACCATCAACGGTCCGTGGGCCTGGACCAACATCGACAAGAGCAAAATCAACTATGGCGTAACGCTGCTGCCAACCTTCAAAGGCAAGCCGTCTAAACCGTTCGTTGGCGTGCTGAGCGCAGGCATCAACGCCGCCAGCCCGAACAAAGAGCTGGCGAAAGAGTTCCTGGAAAACTACCTGCTGACCGATCAGGGTCTGGATGAAGTGAACAAGGACAAACCGCTGGGCGCCGTCGCGCTGAAATCCTTCCAGGATCAGCTGGCGAAAGACCCGCGTATCGCGGCCACCATGGATAACGCCCAGAAAGGCGAAATCATGCCGAACATCCCACAGATGGCAGCGTTCTGGTACGCCACCCGTACTGCGGTCATCAACGCAGCAAGCGGTCGTCAGACCGTTGATGCCGCGCTGAAAGATGCGCAGGGTCGTATTACTAAGTAATGCCGTAGTCCCCTCTCCCTGTGGGAGAGGGTTAGGGTGAGGGTTGTCGCTTTCCGCACGCCCTCACCCCGGCCCTCTCCCCCAGGAGAGGGAGAAAAGATCACACGTTGTAGAGGAAGAACCCCATGGATGTCATTAAAAAGAAGCACTGGTGGCAAAGCGACGCGCTGAAGTGGTCAGCGATCGGTCTGCTGTGTCTGCTGGTGGGTTACCTTGTTGTTTTAATGTACGTACAAGGGGAATATCTGTTCGCCATCATGACGCTGATCTTAAGCTCTGCTGGCCTCTATATTTTCGCCAACCGTAAAGCCTATGCCTGGCGCTATGTCTATCCGGGCGTGGCCGGGATGGGGCTGTTTGTCCTGTTCCCGCTGATTTGCACCATCGCCATTGCGTTCACCAACTACAGCAGCACCAACCAGCTTGCGCAAGAGCGCGCGCAGCAGGTCCTGCTGGATCGTTCATATCAGGCAGGCAAGACCTATAACTTCGGCCTTTATCCTGAAGGAAACGAATGGAAGTTAGCGCTTACTGACGAAGCAAGCAGCAAATACTATGTCTCTGACGCGTTCAAATTTGGCGGCGAGCAGAAGCTGGCCTTAAAAGAGGCTGCGGCCCTGCCGGAAGGTGAACGTGCTAACCTGCGCGTCATTACCCAGAACCGCCAGGCGCTGACCCAGCTCACCGCCGTGCTGCCAGACGAAAGCAAAGTGACCATGAGCTCGCTGCGCCAGTTCTCCGGCACGCAGCCGCTCTATACCCTGGCAGATGACGGCACGCTGACGAATAACCAGAGCGGCGTGAAGTATCGCCCGAACAACGACATCGGTTTCTATCAGTCCATTACCGCCGACGGCAAATGGGGTGATGACAAGCTCAGCCCGGGCTACACCGTCACCATCGGCTGGGATAACTTTACCCGCGTCTTTACCGACGAAGGCATTCAGAAACCGTTCTTCGCCATCTTCGTCTGGACGGTGGTCTTCTCGGTGCTGACGGTGATACTGACCGTGGCCGTGGGCATGGTGCTGGCCTGCCTGGTGCAGTGGGAATCCCTGAAGGGCAAAGCGATTTACCGCGTGCTGCTGATTCTGCCGTATGCCGTACCGTCGTTTATCTCGATACTGATTTTCAAAGGGCTGTTCAACCAGAGCTTCGGTGAAATCAACATGATGCTGAGCGCGCTGTTCGGTATCAAACCGGCCTGGTTCAGCGACCCGACCACCGCCCGCTCGATGATTATCATCGTCAACACCTGGCTGGGCTATCCGTACATGATGATCCTGTGCATGGGGCTGCTTAAGGCTATCCCGGACGATCTGTACGAAGCCTCGGCGATGGACGGCGCGGGCCCGTTCCAGAACTTCTTCAAAATTACGCTGCCGCTGCTCATCAAGCCGCTGACGCCGCTGATGATTGCCAGTTTCGCCTTTAACTTTAACAACTTCGTGCTGATTCAGCTGTTGACCAACGGCGGCCCGGACCGCCTTGGCACCACGACGCCAGCGGGCTATACCGACCTGCTCGTGAGCTACACCTACCGTATCGCCTTCGAAGGCGGCGGCGGTCAGGACTTCGGCCTGGCGGCGGCGATTGCCACCCTGATCTTCCTGCTGGTGGGCGCCCTGGCGATTGTGAACCTGAAAGCCACACGTATGAAATTTGACTAAGGAGGGCATCGATCATGGCAATGGTACAACCCAAATCTCAAAAGCTGCGCCTCCTGGCGACGCACTTAGGCCTGCTGATTTTTATCGCGGCGATCATGTTCCCGCTGCTGATGGTTATCGCCATCTCCCTGCGTTCGGGTAACTTCGCCACCGGGAGCCTGATCCCGGACGAAATCTCCTGGGAGCACTGGAAGCTGGCGCTGGGCTTCAGCGTGGAACACGCCGATGGCCGCATCACGCCGCCGCCGTTCCCGGTGCTGCTGTGGCTGTGGAACTCGGTGAAAATCGCAGGCATTACCGCCGTGGGTATCGTCGCGCTGTCCACCACCTGCGCTTACGCCTTCGCCCGCATGCGCTTCCCGGGCAAAGCGACGCTGCTGAAAGGGATGCTGATTTTCCAGATGTTCCCGGCGGTGCTGTCGCTGGTGGCGCTGTATGCCCTGTTTGACCGCCTGGGCCAGTACGTGCCGTTTATCGGTCTGAACACCCACGGCGGCGTGATCTTCGCCTATCTTGGCGGTATCGCGCTGCACGTATGGACCATTAAAGGCTATTTCGAAACCATCGACGGCTCGCTGGAAGAAGCGGCCGCGCTGGACGGTGCAACGCCGTGGCAGGCGTTCCGCCTCGTACTTCTGCCGCTGTCGGTGCCAATTCTGGCGGTGGTGTTTATCCTGTCGTTTATCGCCGCCATCACCGAAGTGCCCGTCGCGTCGCTGCTGCTGCGCGATGTGAACAGCTACACCCTGGCCGTGGGTATGCAGCAATACCTCAACCCGCAAAACTACCTGTGGGGCGACTTTGCCGCGGCGGCCGTACTCTCTGCCATCCCGATTACCGTGGTGTTCCTGCTGGCGCAGCGCTGGCTGGTTAACGGCCTGACGGCGGGCGGTGTGAAAGGTTAAGTTTCATTTTGTTATGCCACTGCAACCCTCAACTTTAGACGTATTGTATTGACCCAACTTGTGACTGTTGTTAGGCGGCCTTCGGGCCGCCATTTTTTATTCGCGCTTCAGCCGCTTCGAATTACACAGCCAGAGGGTGATCACCAGCAGCAGGATCGCCGCCGAGTAGATCAGCACGTCGAGGGGAGATTTATGATCGACGATGATCAGCCGCACTATCGCGGTGATCCCAATGTAGACAAAATAGCGCAGCGGGAAGTGAAAGCCGGACTGAAAATACTTCACAATCAGGGCGATAAATTCAAAGTAGAGAAAGTAGACCACCAGGCCTTCCACCAGCGCATATTTGCTGGTTTGTTCAGGGGCGAACAGTACATCCGCCAGATGCACCGTCTCTTTACCCAAAAAGACGACCAGTATCAGGCCAAGGCTCAACAGACCGAGGTTCAGCACGGTCTGGAGGACAGTTGAGATAAACTCAACGCGCGGGCGAGTCAGGGATGTCATACAGCACCTCATTCTCCAGGGCGAGATTCCTGTATAACGCAAAAATGTGACGGGGATCTATATTTTTTGTTTATGTTTGGCGCAACGGAGAGGATTCCCCTCACCCCAAAGGGGCGAGGGGGAAAAGACAGCGCCGAGCGATCCCCTCTCCCCTTTGGGGAGAGGGTTAGGGTGAGGGGCATCAGCGGAAGTTAACGTTCTTATCGCTGGTCATGTCATACAGCTGGAACTTACGCCCAAGCTGCTGGCCCCCGTCGCGCGTCAGCGGCGTCCAGCCCACCGCCGCACGGCTGCGGGTTGGGCCTGACGAGAAGAGATCCAGCGGAATCGACACGTAGACCCCTTTGGTGAAGTCCCCTTCCCCATATTCGTCCGGCGAGACGTTGGTGATGGTGGCGTAGCCGCCCACCACGACGCCGCTGTCGAAGTGTTTGGAGATATCCAGCGTGCCGCCCTTATCGCCTGCCAGATACTGGCCGACGCTGGCCTTCACCAGCACGTCAGGCGCGAACGACGGCGTCCAGTAGGCGGTCAGATGGCCCGTTTTGACGCTGTAGTCGGTGAACTTCATCATGTCCTGCGCGCTGCGCCAGTCGCGCTGCTTGACGTAGTTGGCGTCAATCCCGAACGCCCAGTTGCTGTCGACAGGGCGATAAAGCACTTCTGCCCCCGCGCCGCCGTACATGGTTTCCAGATAGCCGCCGTACGCCTGGCCGTAGAAACCGTTGCCGAAGTACTGGAAGTAGTTGGCCTGCAGGTTATTCACGTAGGCATCGTTTTGCACGTACTCACGCACGCGGGTACGCACGCGCGGCAGCGTCGAGTCTTTTGGCGGGTTGGTGTAGTTGAACTTGTCGTAGTTGTTAGCAATGTTGCCGAACAGGCTGCCGGTGGTCAGCAGGTGGTCGGTAAGCCACAGATCCGCCGTCGCTATGACGCCCAGCTGATACATGTAGAAGTTTTCCGGCCCGCCGACGGACTGGTTCAGCACCGGATCGATATGGAAATCGAAGCGCGATCTGTCGATATACCAGCCCTGCTCGGTGGTCTCCGGCACGATCGGCTCAACGCGTTTTTGCACCAGCTCGGTTTCATGCCCCAGCGGTTCGCCTTCAAGGTGGCGCTTGAGGCTGGCAACGTCCGTTTCGGTTGTGACCTGCGGCAGGTTGAGGCGGTTTTCCGTCACGCGGATCGTGCGGATCCCCTCCGGCAGATCGTTCATGACGATCCGGTTGGCGCGCTCGATCCCTTCCCGGGAGTCGCGGTATTTTACCTGCTCGCCGGTGACGTACAGCGTATCGCCTTTGGTCTGGATCTTCGGATCCGCCAGACCGGCGTTGTATTTAAGCAGCGTCAGCTGGTTTGCCACCACGGAGTGCTGCAGAATGGCATCCTGCGGCTCCGGCCGGTAGGCAGGCCGCGCGTTATCATTGTAGTGCGGCCGCATGTCGTTAAAGTTGGTGCGCAGCGTGAAGCCGAACATCACCGTATTGCCGCGCTCGTAGCTGAGGTTAACGTCGGCCCAGTCGGTGACGCGATAAATGGCGCCGACGTTAAACTTGCTCTTCTGCTCAATCTTCCCGGCGAATTCCTGGGAATAGTCATTCCCTTCGTACTCCAGCTTCAGGCGCAGCGGCTGCCACGGCGTCTGGTATTCCACGCCGCCAAACAGCGACGCCGGGCCGTGGAACATCTGATCGCCGTTAATTGAACCGGCTTTTTTATAGCTATTATCGCGGTAGCAATATTTATCGCTGTAGGAGCAAAACGGGTTTTTTACGTTGCCGCTGGTGCCCAGATAGCCCCAGCCAAGACCGAGCGAGAAGTCGAACGGCCCCCAGGCCTTGCTGGCCACAATGTATTCCGCGTCAAACAGGCCGGTCCCGCCGATATCCTTGGCGCCCACGGACACCTGCGGCATCCAGTAGCTCTCTTCCCACAGGCGCAGCTTGAGGTCGAAGGCTTTATCTTTGTAGGTCTGATCGCCGGAGAATGCCTCCACGCTGCTGTACTGTTTCGTCCGCACGTCGGTATAGCGCAGCGTGGTTTCAAGCCACGGGAACAGCTGCACCGACGCCGAGTAGTAGCGGTACTGGTCGTTATCGCGGTAGTTAAGGCTGATTTCCCCTTCGCGCGCCATACGCGCGGTGGGGGTTTGCAGTAAACCGACGCCGCCGAAGTCTGACTGAGACGGGCCAACGGGTGCCGGATACGTTTCTGCATGGCAGGCGGCACTCACGCAGAGCGCCAGCATGCTGTAGAGATAAGGTCTTTTCATTATTCCGGTATCCGCTGAATCAGGGAGTGAAGGATATCGGCGTTAAGCCCGTCATACGCCTTCGTCCAGAAATGGTCGGCAAAACCGACAAAAATGATGCTGCCCGGCATAGGTTCGATATGGCGCTTGTTCCAGTAAGCCACCGGCGCTTTTTGCGTGTGCCCGTCAGGGTAAACCACCCAGGCGTAGCTGTTATCGGCACCGCTGAGCAGGCTCTGCTCGTCGAGGTAGCTCGCCACGTCGCGTCCCGGCGTAAAGGGCTTGTTGCCCGGGCTGCTGATAAGCCCCATCACGGTCACCGTCGTCGGCTTCGCCGGAAGCCAGAGCGTATACTCCCCTTCCAGCGTCGGGTTGCCGTTTTCCGTGACGCGCACCTCGTCCGGATCAAGATTCACCTTCTGACGGCCCGTCACCTTCAGCGCCTGCAGCTGCTGGCGGACGCTGTTAATGGCCGCCGCGTCGTCGCCGTCTTCCTGCTCCGCAAGTCCCGTTAGCCTGGCAAGAAGCGCCTTATGCTGTTGTTCCGCTTCAGCGGTTTTCTGCCGTTCAGCGATCACCGCCCCCGGCCACCAGCTGTTGGCGAGCCTCGGCTGCCCGACAAGATCGAGCAGATGCTCGGCGTGGGTTAAGGTTTTAGGTTTTTCACTGTCCGGCGTATAGACCTTCACCGTTCCTGCAGACCACGCCGCAGGGGTGGCAAGGCTCGCAATTAGCGCAACGCGGATAATTGTTCTCATGATTTTGCGGCCTTGATCAGCGTGGTTTTCACCGGGAAGAAACCGGCACCGAGATACTGCAAGGACTGGCGGATCTGCCCTTCCTCGTCGATCCAGAAGCGGTTGTGCCAGGTAGCCTGGTCGGTGGTGACCGCTTCATCCAGCACGCGAACCTGCGTTTCGTCGCTGCCGACCTTCACGCTGTCGGTGCCGTCCCAGCGGAAGGTGGAATGCGCCGTGGCGTAACGCACCTGCTTATGTTCGGTCCAGCCCATCGTGCGCGTCCAGCCTGCGCCGTCGACGATCTGGTTCGGCTTGATCAGCGGGTCGTCGGCGATATTATTCACTTCCAGCAGGTTGTCGCCGCCGAGCAGCGTTTTCACTATGCGGCCGTGCTGCGTCACGATGGTGGCCTGATCCTGCGTCACCCATTTCTGCTGCCCGTTTTCATCGAAAGCGAGCACCACAAACAGCTGCGGGCCATCGTTAAGCTGCATGTACTGGCTGGCATAAGGCATGTTTTGCAGTTCGTCATCGGTCAGATGCACGCCGGGTGTGCCGAACAGGCTTTCCCACAGGGAATGTCCCAGCCCTTTGGTGGTGGCCGAGCACGCCTGCAGCAGCAGGCAAATCAGAATGATTGCAGGTCGCTTCACGACTCTTCTCCGAAGGGGCGAAATAACCACACCGAAGTGTGGTTATGATTAAAACACCCGGTCTTACTGGGTGCTGGTTGTCGTAGTGGTCGTGGTTCCGGTATTGGAGCCATCACCGCCACCGGTTGCCGCCAGCGCGACACCCACGGCTGAACTTACGGTGCTGGTGCTGGCCGCGGTAGAACTCCCCGCAGACGCAGACGTCGCTGCCGACCCTGCTGCTTCCCCGACCTGAACCGGAGCTGCATAGACAGATGTCGCCGCAAGTGCAGATATGGCAAAAATGCCATACAGTACTTTCTTCATAACAATTTCCCTTCAATGAATGAATGGAGATTTGCCCGAAAAGAATTTCAGGCGGAATCGAGTATACACAACTCAAGCCGCGGGTTTGCCGTACGGGGAAATAGGGGTAGGGTTTTCAGACTAATGGATAAAATCGAAATGAAAGGCAAATATTAAAAATACATAATTAATACAAAACAAGGATTTATAATATAAACATATTAGTTATCTTCTGCGTATTTTCTTAAAATAAACCGCAGCAATTAACGGGTTAAGCGTCTTTTTCGGATTAAACTCAGAGCCATAATTTGAGTTAACTAACAGACATCAGGAATTATCCGATAAAAAAATGCCGGCATTAAGCCGGCACGTTTTCATAGCGTTTTAATTACGCACGCCAGGCTTTATAACGGTTGATCAGACCATTTGTCGAGCTGTCGTGGCTGGCAATCGCTTTATCGTCACCCAGCTCTGGCAGAATACGGTTTGCCAGCTGTTTGCCCAGCTCAACGCCCCACTGATCAAAGGTGAAGATGTTCAGGATCGCGCCCTGCGTGAAGATTTTGTGCTCGTACAGGGCAATCAGCGCGCCCAGGCTGAACGGCGTGATTTCGCGCAGCAGGATAGAGTTGGTTGGGCGGTTGCCTTCGAACACCTTGAACGGCACAACGTGCTCCAGGGTTGCCGGATCTTTACCCTGGTCACGGTATTCCTGCTCAACGACTTCACGGGATTTACCAAACGCCAGCGCTTCGGTCTGCGCGAAGAAGTTCGACAGCAGCTTCGGATGGTGGTCAGACAGCGGGTTATGGGTGATAGCCGGGGCGATGAAATCGCACGGTACCATTTTGGTGCCCTGGTGGATCAGCTGGTAGAAGGCATGCTGACCGTTGGTGCCCGGCTCGCCCCAGATGATTGGGCCAGTCTGGTAATCCACCGCGTTGCCGTTACGGTCAACGTATTTACCGTTGGATTCCATATTGCCCTGCTGGAAGTAGGCCGCAAAGCGGTGCATATACTGGTCGTACGGCAGGATCGCTTCGGTTTCAGCGCCGAAGAAGTTGTTGTACCAGATACCGATCAGCGCCAGCAGCACCGGCAGGTTTTTCTCTGGTGCGGTCGTGGAGAAGTGTTTATCCATCGCGTGCGCGCCGGAGAGTAGCTCAACGAAGTTGTCGAAGCCCACGGACAGGATGATGGACAGGCCAATCGCAGACCACAGGGAGTAGCGGCCGCCAACCCAGTCCCAGAACTCGAACATGTTCGCGGTATCAATGCCAAACTCGCTAACCGCTTTACCGTTGGTGGACAGCGCCGCGAAGTGTTTCGCCACGTGCTTGTTGTCGCCCGCGGTTTTCAGGAACCAGTCGCGCGCGCTGTGGGCGTTGGTCATGGTTTCCTGCGTCGTGAAGGTTTTAGACGCCACCAGGAACAGCGTGGTTTCCGGGTTCACGTTCTTCAGCACTTCGGCGATGTGGGTACCATCGACGTTAGACACGAAATGCATATTGAGGTGGTTTTTGTACGGGCGCAGCGCCTCGGTCACCATGAATGGACCGAGATCGGAACCGCCGATACCGATGTTCACCACGTCGGTGATCGCTTTGCCGGTGTAGCCTTTCCAGCTACCGGAGACGATCGCTTCGGAGAAGGTTTTCATCTTTTCCAGCACCGCGTTCACTTCCGGCATCACGTCTTTGCCGTCAACGATGATTGGCGTATTGCTACGGTTACGCAGGGCCACGTGCAGCACGGCACGGTCTTCGGTGCGGTTAATTTTCTCACCGGAGAACATGGATTTGATGGCGTCCGCCAGCTCGGTTTCTTTCGCCAGATCCTGCAGCTTTGCCAGCGTCTCTTCGGTAATGCGGTTTTTGGAGAAATCCACCAGCATCAGGTCGTCGAAGGTCGCGGAGAATTTCGTGAAACGATCGGCATCTTTCGCGAACAGATCCGCGATGGTGACGTCTTTCATTTCATCATAATGTTTCTGGAGTGCCTGCCAGGCAGCGGTCTGCGTTGGGTTGATGTTTTTCATTAGCAATACTCTTCTGATTTGAGAATTGTGACTGCGGTCGATTGTAGCGCCTGCAAATAAAAATTGTGATGGTTTTTATGCCATTGCCTGGCCTGCATCAAACGCAGGTGAAAAGACCCGAAAAGTATAGCTGCTGAAGCGCCTTCCCGGGGCGGCGAAATGTCGGTCAAAACAGGGTAAAACGGAGCATAAAATCTGGCGCTGTTATAAGTCCTGTTTCTCAGGGGTACCCCCCCATAAAAAATCCGCATAATCCCAGCATTGACAGGACCTCCCCCGCATTTTATTTATAGGGCCGTATTTTGCGCCTGCACCTGTTTTCGTTTCACTCTTGTGCCAAGGTCGCTTATTCATTCCCTGACACGAGGTTGTTATGACGAGTTTTGTGGTCGCCAAATTTGGCGGCACCAGTGTGGCCGATTACGATGCCATGAACCGCAGCGCCGATGTGGTGCTGGCCGATCCGAATACCCGGCTGGTGGTGCTGTCTGCCTCCGCCGGAGTGACGAACCTGCTGGTTTCTCTGTCTGAAGGACTGGAAGCGACAGAACGTTTCGTGAAGCTGGATGCACTGCGCAAAATTCAGTTCAACATCCTTGAGCGTCTGCAGAACCCGAACGTGATCCGCGAAGAAGTGGAACGCCTGCTGGAAAATATCACCACCCTGGCAGAAGCGGCGTCTCTGGCCACCTCCACCGCCCTGACCGACGAGCTGGTCAGCCACGGCGAGCTGATGTCCACCCTGCTGTTTGTTGAAATCATGCGCGAGCGTAACGTTCAGGCGCAGTGGTTTGACGTGCGTAAAATCATGCGTACCAGCGACCGCTTTGGCCGCGCCGAGCCGGACGTTGAGGCGCTGGCGGAGCTGACCAGTCAGCAGCTGGCACCGCGTCTGGCAGACGGTATCGTGATTACTCAGGGCTTTATCGGCAGCGAAGCGAAAGGCCGCACCACCACGCTTGGCCGCGGCGGCAGCGACTACACCGCCGCGCTGCTGGGCGAAGCCCTGCACGCCACGCGCGTCGATATCTGGACTGACGTTCCGGGCATCTACACCACCGACCCGCGCGTCGTTTCCGCGGCGAAACGTATTGATGTGATCGCGTTTGAAGAAGCGGCGGAAATGGCCACCTTCGGCGCGAAGGTGCTGCACCCGGCCACGCTGCTGCCCGCCGTGCGCAGCGATATTCCGGTCTTCGTCGGCTCCAGTAAAGATCCGAAAGCCGGCGGGACGCTGGTGTGCAAGAAAACGGAAAACCCGCCGCTGTTCCGCGCCCTGGCCCTGCGCCGTCGCCAGACGCTGGTGACGCTGCACAGCCACAATATGCTGCATTCCCGCGGCTTTCTGGCGGAAGTGTTCGGCATTCTTGCGCGCCACAATATCTCGGTGGATCTGATCACCACCTCTGAAGTTAGCATTGCCCTGACGCTGGACACCACCGGCTCAACCTCCACCGGCGACACGCTGCTGACGCAGTCGCTGCTGATTGAGCTGTCTGAACTGTGCCGCGTGGAAGTGGAAGAAGACCTGGCGCTGGTTGCCATCATTGGCAACAAGCTGTCGCGCGCCTGCGGCGTGGGCAAAGAGGTGTTTGGCGTGCTCGACCCGTTCAACATCCGCATGATTTGCTACGGCGCATCCAGCTATAACCTCTGCTTCCTGGTCCCGGCCGACCAGGCCGAGCAGGTCGTGCAGAAACTTCATCAGAATTTGTTTGAATAAAATTCGTTAGCACGTTAAACAATATCAATAAGCCGGGCACAGACCCGGCTTTTTCATAACTAAACAACACGACAATACTGCAAGGAATCCATTATGTTATCCGCCATCACGCGGCTGTTCCCGTTATGGGCGCTGCTGCTCTCCGTACTCGCCTATTACACGCCCACCGCGTTCACCGGCATTGGTCCGTGGGTTACCACGCTGCTGATGCTGATCATGTTCGGCATGGGTGTGCATCTGAAAATCGACGACTTTAAACGCGTGCTGTCTCGCCCTGCGCCCGTCGCGGCAGGAATATTTCTGCACTACCTGGTGATGCCGCTCGCGGCGTGGCTGCTGGCGATGGCCTTTAAGATGCCGCCCGATCTCTCCGCCGGGATGGTGCTGGTAGGCAGCGTGGCCAGCGGCACGGCGTCCAACGTCATGATCTATCTGGCGAAAGGTGACGTGGCCCTCTCCGTCACTATTTCATCCGTTTCCACGCTGGTGGGCGTAATTGCCACGCCGCTGTTAACCCGCCTGTACGTGGACGCGCATATTCAGGTGGACGTAATGGGCATGCTGGTGAGCATTCTGCAGATTGTGGTGATCCCGATTGCGCTGGGGCTGGTCATTCACCATCTTTTCCCGCGCGTGGTGAAAGCGGTTGAGCCCTACCTGCCTGCGTTTTCGATGGTCTGTATTCTGGCCATCATCAGCGCCGTGGTAGCCGGTTCCGCATCGCATATTGCTTCCGTCGGGTTTGCGGTGATCGTCGCGGTGGTGCTGCATAACACCATTGGCCTGCTGGGCGGCTACTGGGGCGGGAAGCTGTTTGGTTTTGACGAATCGACCTGCCGCACGCTGGCAATCGAGGTGGGCATGCAGAACTCCGGCCTGGCGGCGGCGCTCGGTAAAATTTACTTCTCCCCGCTGGCGGCCCTGCCTGGCGCGCTGTTCTCCGTCTGGCATAACCTCTCCGGTTCGCTGCTGGCGGGATACTGGTCCGGCAAACCAATTGATGAACAAACGAAAAAAGATGCGGTGAAGCAGGGTTAATTGACGCGGCTTGCTTTACACTGAAGCCTCCCTATCAGGAGGCTTCAGCAATGGCGACACCACGTTTAACCCAGAAAGACATGACCGAAGCCGAGCAGCGCGAACTGAAAACGCTTCTCGACCGCGCCCGCATCGCGCATGGCCGCACGCTGACGAATGCCGAAACCAATCAGGTTAAAAAAGAGTACATCGATAAGCTGATGGCGCAGCGTGAGGCCGCGACGAAAAAAGCCCGCAAGCTGAAAAAAGAGCAGGCTTATAAACCCGATGCAGAGGCCACCTTTTCCTGGTCGGCCAATACCTCTACCCGCGGAAGGCGCTAATCAGCGCCCTTTCTTTTTGCGCCCCGGCTGGGTAAAGCGTTTTCCGTTGCCCGGCTTGCCTCGCCCTTTCTCTTCCGCCTGCGGCGCCTTCACCACCGGGCGTTTAATCGCCTGAGCTTTTGGTTTGGCTTTGGCCTTCGGCTTCGCTTCAGATGAGGAGTTTTCGATTAGCTTGAACAGCTCGATCAGCTCATCGTCCGTTAGGTCACGCCACTCGCCCAGCGGGATACCGGACAGGCTGACGTTCATGATGCGCGTGCGCTCAAGCTTCGTCACTTCATAACCGAAGTGCTCGCACATGCGGCGGATCTGACGATTCAGGCCCTGCACCAGGGTAATGCGGAACGCGAACGGCGCTTCTTTCTTCACCTTACACTTTTTCGTGACGGTACCGAGGATCGGCACGCCGGCGCCCATGCCGCGAATAAAGTCGTCCGTGACCGGCTTATTCACCGTCACAATGTACTCTTTCTCGTGGTCGTTACCGGCTCGCAGAATTTTGTTGACCAGATCGCCGTGGTTGGTGAGGAAAATCAGCCCCTGCGAGTCTTTATCCAGACGGCCAATCGGGAAGATACGGCTGCTGTGGTTCACGAAATCAACGATGTTGTCCCGCTCGCCGTCTTCCGTGGTGCTGACAATCCCAACCGGCTTGTTCAACGCGATAAACACCAGGTCTTCGGCATCACGCGGTTCGATGACCTGACCATTCACTTTGACCACATCGCCAGGCACCACCTGATCGCCGATCGTGGCGCGTTTGCCGTTAAGAAACACGTTACCTTGTTCAATGTAACGGTCCGCCTCGCGACGTGAGCAGATCCCGCTCTCGCTAATGTATTTGTTTAATCGGGTTGATTGAGTTGGCAGCATAGTTTCTCCTGTGAAGGGCGAAATATACCTTAGGTACGGGCTGGAAAAAAAGATTAGCCGACGGTAACTGAGACGGGTTTTCCAAGTTTGCCCAGCATCATGACCAGCGTGTCGAGCGTAAATTTATTAGTTTTAAGATTCACCACGTCGGAGACACGTGGTCTGGATACATTTAATCGGACCGCGGCATCCGCCTGGCGAAGCTTGTTTTCAGCAATCCATGAGGAAATCTCCTGCATGAGCTGTCGCTTGATCGCCAGCAGTTGCTCAACCTCTTTTTCAGCGCTGTCTTGTAGTCGCTCGGCCTCATTCTCTTCGAAGCCCAGTTCAGTAAAAATATTTGCTTCTGCCGCCGTCACGTGGCGAATTTTTGTATCAACACGGTCTCGCATATTCAATTCCTCCGGGCATCAAGTACGGCCTGAAAGCGTGTCCTGGCGATATGCTTATCATGGCTTGTTGTACGCTGCGTTTTTTTGTTAAAGCAATGCAGCACATACACCGCATCGTCAAAACGGGCTAAATAAAGGATTCGATAAGCCCCCATGTTCCCACGAAGCCGTATTTCCGCCACGCCTTTGCCAATTTCAGACATCGGCTTCCAGTCCGCCGCCTCCAGGCCAGCCTGCAGCCGGTGTAGCTGATAGCCAGCATCTCTGCGAATTTCTTCTGGAAAACCGCGTAGATCGTCAAATGCACTTCCCATCCATGCAATCGGCCTTATGACTGGCCTTTGTGAAAGCATACCACATCCTTGTATAAAATTTTATACACCATCAAACAATAGCGTTACTCCACGAGCACGTCGCGACTCGTGGAACTACGTTATGTTTTCTTCAGGATTTGGTCACGCCTCGCGGCCAGAATCTGCGAGGCGCTTTCAGAGATTAATACTCATCCCGCTCGTCGTCTTCATCCGGCTGCTCCATCACGCTGTAGGCCACCGCGCAGAAAAGCGAGTTGAGACGCTTCATATCCCCCAGCAGCCCCAGGTGCAGAGAACTGGTCTCGATACTCTGCACGTTCTGCTGATGCAGACGCTCAACGTGGGCGTGCGAGTAGCGGCGGTTCAGAATGCGGAAACGATGCTTGTTGCGGCGCAGGCGGCGCGCGCTCGGCACGTCGCTGGAAAAGAAGACCAGCATCGCCAGCTTCAGGTTGCTCAGCAGCTGTTCGTGCAGCGCCTCAAGCTCCTTCAAGCCTTCACCTGAAAACGCACGACGCGCGGCAAGGGATTTGTCGGCGATCTCGCTGCCCATACGCTCAACGATATCGGAAGCCTGCTCAAGGTTAAGCGACATCTCGATGATTTCCGCCCAGCGGCGAGACTCCTCTTCCGCCAGCTCGTCCTGCGGCATGCGCGCCAGATAGAGCTTAATGGCGGTATAAAGCACGTTGATATCGTCCGCTAATCGGCGCAATTCTTTCTCTTCACGCGGCTCGCCGTGCATCACCTTTTGCAGGCCTTCGAGCATGGTTTCCATTGCATCGCCCATGCGCAGCGTCTCGCGCGCGGCATTCGCCAGCGCCAGCGCCGGGGTATCCAGCGCGGACGTATCCAGATGCTTCGGCTTCAGGCGCGCATCCAGCTCCGGTTCATCCTGAATGAGACGTTCGCAGAAGCGGGCCATCGGCGCCGCAAAAGGCACCATCGCCAGGCAGCGCACCAGGTTGTAGAACACGTGGAAATAGATCACCAGCTCCGCCTTCGGCAGCGAGAGGTTATCCATCAGGTTCGCCAGCGGGTGCACAAACGGCAGGATAATCAGGCTCCCCACCAGCTTAAACAGCAGGCTGCCGAGCGCCACGCGGCGGGCGGCAGCGTTGGCGGCGCTGTTGTTGAGCATTGCCAGCAGGCCAGATCCCAGGTTGGCACCAATGACCAGACACAGCGCCACCGGGAAGGAGATCGCTCCGGCTGCGGTTAAGGTCGCCGTCAGCAGGACCGCCGCCAGGCTGGAGTAGCTGACGATGGCAAACACCGCCCCGATCAGCGCGTCGAGCATGATGTCACCGGTCAGCGAGGCGAAGATGACCTGAACGCCGTTGGCCTGGGTTATCGGGGTCACCGCCTGCACAATCAGCTCCAGCGCCAGCAGGATCAGCCCCAGGCCAATGCCCACGCGCCCGAGCTGCCCGGCGCGGGTCTGCTTGCGGCCAAGGAAGAAGATGACGCCGATGAAAATCAGCAGCGGTGACAGCCAGGAGAGGTCAAACGTCAGGATACGCGCCATCAGCGCGGTACCCACGTCGGCGCCCAGCACAATGACCAGCGCCGGAGCGAGCGCCACCAGATCCTGCGCCACAAAGGAGGTGACGAGCAGGGTTGTAGCGTTACTGCTCTGAACCAGCGCCGTGACGCCAATGCCCGCGCAGAAGGCGAGCGGCTTCTTCTCAACGCTGCTGCTGAGGACGGTGCGTAAACGGGCGCCAAAGACGCGCATCACGCCGGTACGGACGATATGGGTCCCCCAAACGAGCAGTGCGACTGCGGAAAGCAGGTGTAACAACGTCAGCACGGAAGGTTTTCCTCCTTATCGTTATTCATTTTCCTTAGGTTCAGTATAAGGGTTTAAACGTAAGAAAGAGACAGGGCGCCCCATGAGCGCCCTGTTTGTTGTAAGGAAAAGTGATTTTAGTCGGCGTCGTAGCCGAGATTCGGGGCCAGCCAGCGCTCAACCTCTGACACGCTCATGCCTTTGCGCAGGGCGTAATCTTCGATCTGATCGCGCTGCAGCTGCGCCACGGCAAAGTACTTGCTGTCCGGGTGGCTGAAGTACCAGCCGGAAACAGAGGCACCCGGCCACATGGCGAACGACTCGGTGAGCTTCATCCCCGTATGGGCCTCAACATCGAGAAGTTTCCAGATGGTGCCTTTTTCGGTGTGCTCCGGGCAGGCCGGATAGCCCGGCGCCGGGCGAATCCCCTGGTAGTTTTCGCGAATAAGCTCCTCGTTGCTGAGATTCTCGTTAGCCGCGTAGCCCCAGTGCACCTTGCGCACGCGCTCGTGGAGGTACTCGGCGAAAGCTTCCGCCAGGCGGTCGGCTATCGCTTTCACCATGATTTTATTGTAATCATCGTGCTGCGCGTCGAACGCGTCCGCCAGGGCATCTTCTTCCAGGCCGCCGGTTACCGCGAAGGCGCCGATATAGTCGGCTTTACCACTCAGCTTCGGCGCGACGAAATCGGCCAGGCAGTAGTTGGCGAAGCCCACTTTTTCGGTTTGCTGGCGCAAATGGCGGCTGACCGCAAGCACGTGGGTGCGGGTCTCATCGCGGTAAATTTCGATGTCGTCACCCACGCGGTTCGCCGGGAACAGGCCCACGACGCCGCGCGGGTTGAGGGTTTTCTCTGCGCTCAGCGTGTCGAGCATGTCGTTGGCGTCTTTAAACAGGCGCTTCGCCTCTTCACCCACCACCTCATCTTCGAGGATGCGCGGGTATTTTCCCGCCAGCGACCAGGTCATAAAGAACGGCGTCCAGTCGATGTAGTTGCGCAGCGTTTCGATGCTGGCGGTGACGTCCTGCACGCCCAGGCGGTGCGCCACCGGCGGCGTATAGCTGGACCAGTCAAATGCCAGGTCGTTGTCGCGCGCCGCCTGAAGTGAAACGGGCGGGGTGCGCGGCTTCTTGCGCCCGTGCTGAATGCGGACGGTCTCGTACTCTTTGCGGGTGCGCGCAACAAACTCGTCGCGCTGGGTGTCGGAGAGCAGCGCGGACACCACGCCCACCGTGCGCGAGGCGTTCTGCACGTAGACCGTCGGGCCGCTGTAGTTCTGTTCGATTTTTACCGCCGTATGCGCTTTGGAGGTGGTCGCACCGCCGATCAGCAGCGGAATAGTGAAGCCCTGACGCTCCATCTCCTTTGCCACATTGACCATTTCGTCCAGCGATGGCGTGATCAGCCCGGAAAGGCCAATCAGGTCGGCGTTCACCTCGCGCGCGGTCTTAAGGATTTTATCCGCCGGGACCATGACGCCCAGGTCGATAATTTCGTAGTTATTGCACTGCAGCACCACGCCGACGATGTTTTTGCCGATGTCGTGGACGTCGCCCTTCACGGTGGCGATGACCATCTTGCCGTTGCTGGAACCTTTCTCCTTGCTGGCCTCGATAAACGGCTCCAGGTACGCCACGGCCTGCTTCATCACGCGGGCGGATTTCACCACCTGCGGCAGGAACATTTTGCCCTCGCCGAACAGATCGCCGACCACGTTCATGCCGTCCATCAGCGGGCCTTCGATCACCTCAATCGGGCGGGCTGCCTGTTGGCGCGCCTCTTCGGTGTCCTGCTCGATAAACTCGGTAATGCCTTTCACCAGCGAATATTCCAGACGCTTTCTCACGTCCCAGGAACGCCACTCGGCCTGCTGAACGTTGGCCGATTCATCCGACTTGCTGCCGCGGTATTTCTCCGCCAGGTCAAGCATGCGCTCGGTGGCGTCGTCGCGGCGGTTAAGGATCACGTCTTCTACCGCGTCGCGAAGCTCGGCAGGCAGGTCGTCGTAAATCGCCAGCTGGCCAGCGTTGACGATCCCCATGTCCATCCCGTTACGAATGGCGTAGTAGAGGAACACGGCGTGGATCGCTTCACGCACCGGGTCGTTGCCGCGGAACGAGAACGACACGTTCGACACGCCGCCGGAGATGAGCGCATGCGACAGCTCGCGCTTGATGTCCTCGCACGCGCCGATAAAGTCCTGCGCATAGTTATTATGCTCTTCGATGCCGGTCGCCACGGCGAAGATGTTCGGGTCAAAGATGATGTCTTCCGGCGGGAAGCCCACCTCTTCGGTCAAAATCTTGTACGCGCGGCGGCAAATTTCTATTTTGCGCTCGCGGGTATCGGCCTGGCCCACTTCGTCAAAGGCCATTACCACCACGGCGGCACCGTAGCGGCGGACCATTTTCGCGTGGTGGATGAAGATATCCACGCCCTCTTTCATCGAGATGGAGTTGACGATGCCTTTACCCTGAATGCACTTCAGCCCTTTTTCGATGACCTCCCACTTGGAGGAGTCGATCATGATCGGCACGCGGGCGATGTCCGGCTCACCGGCAATCAGGTTGAGGAAACGCACCATCGCCGCTTCGGCGTCGAGCATCCCCTCATCCATGTTGATATCGATAATCTGCGCGCCGCTTTCCACCTGCTGGCGGGCGACGTCCAGCGCTTCGCTGTATTTCTCTTCTTTGATCAGGCGCTTGAACTTCGCCGAACCGGTAACGTTAGTACGCTCACCCACGTTCACAAACAGGCTGTCGTCGCCGATGGTCAACGGCTCAAGGCCGGACAGACGACAGGCAACGGGAAGCTCCGGCAGCCTGCGCGGCGGCAGCCCGGCCACGGCGTGGCTCATGGCGGCGATGTGCTCTGGCGTGGTGCCGCAGCAGCCGCCGACGATGTTCAGGAAGCCAGACTCGGCCCACTCGCGGATTTGCGCCGCCATGGTGTCGGCATCCAGATCGTATTCACCAAAGGCGTTCGGCAGACCGGCGTTTGGGTGGGCGGTGACGTAGCATTCCGCAATGCGCGACAGCTCCTGCACGTACTGGCGCAGTTCATCCGGCCCCAGCGCGCAGTTCAGGCCAAAGGAGAGCGCGTCGGCGTGGCGCAGAGAGTTATAAAACGCTTCGGTCGTCTGGCCGGACAGGGTGCGGCCGGAAGCGTCGGTGATGGTGCCGGAAATCATGATTGGCAGATCAACGCCCAGCGCCTCGAACTCTTCTTTTACCGCGTAAATGGCGGCCTTGGCGTTGAGGGTGTCGAAAACCGTTTCAATCAGGATGAGATCGGAACCGCCTTCCACCAGCGCTTTGGTCGATTCACGGTAGGCTGCGACCAGCTGATCGAAGGTGATATTACGAAACGCCGGATCGTTGACGTCCGGTGAGATTGACGCGGTGCGGTTGGTTGGGCCAAGCACCCCGGCCACGTAACGCGGTTTGTCCGGCGTGCGGGCCGTCCATTCGTCGGCGCAGGCACGGGCCAGTTTAGCCGCCTCAAAGTTGATCTCCGCCGACAGGGATTCCATCTGGTAATCCGCCATGGCGATGGTTGTCGAGTTGAAGGTGTTGGTTTCAACGATATCCGCACCCGCTTCGAAGTAGGCGTTGTGGATATCCTTAATGACGGACGGCTTGCTGAGCACCAGCAGGTCGTTGTTCCCTTTCAAGTCGCATGGCCAGTCGGCAAAGCGTTCGCCGCGGAAATCATCTTCACTGAGACGATAGCCCTGGATCATGGTGCCCATGCCGCCGTCCAGCACCAGAATTCGTTCATTTAACTGCGCACGCAGTTGCTCTACTTTGCTGCTCACACTTGCTCCCGACAACGCTCAACAAGGCCAAAAGGCTGCGTTCCATACTGGCACAATCTTGCAGGGTGGAAAAGTCGCGCAGCGGTAACATGAGACATGTTCACCATCACTCATCCGATCAGTCAGGATACGGTTGCAAATTCACCAAATAAAACGAAAATGATTTCCACGATACAGAAAAAGGAGATCGTCATGGTCGCGACCGTTCCCGCTAAACGCGGCAGAAAACCTGCTGCTACCCCCGCCGCACCGCAGGGCGGACAGGTTCAATCGCTCACGCGCGGTTTGAAGCTGCTGGAGTGGATAGCCGAGTCGCACAGCAGCGTGGCCCTGACGGAGCTGGCCCAGCAGGCAGGCCTGCCGAACTCCACGACGCATCGCCTGCTGACCACCATGCAGCAGCTGGGTTTTGTCCGCCAGGTCGGCGAGCTGGGGCACTGGGCGGTGGGCGCGCATGCGTTTATCGTTGGCAGCAGCTTTCTGCAGAGCCGCAACCTGCTGGCGATTGTTCACCCGATTCTGCGCAAGCTGATGGAGGAGTCCGGCGAGACCGTAAACCTGGCGGTGCTGGACCAGAGCGACCATCAGGCCATCATCATCGACCAGGTGCAGTGCACGCAGCTGATGCGCATGTCCGCGCCGATTGGCGGCAAGCTGCCGATGCACGCGTCCGGAGCGGGGAAAGCGTTTCTCTCGCAGCTGAGCGAGGAGCAGGTGACGGGGCTGCTGCACCGTAAAGGTCTGCACGCCTATACCCACGCCACGCTGGTTTCGCCCGTGCATCTGAAAGAAGATCTGGCCCTGACCCGCAAGCGAGGCTATTCGTTTGATGATGAAGAACATGCCCTGGGCCTGCGCTGCCTCGCGGCCTGTATTTTTGACGAGCACCGCGAACCGTTTGCCGCTATCTCCATCTCCGGGCCGATTTCGCGCATGACCGACGACCGCGTGACCGAGCTGGGTGCGCTGGTGATTAAGGCGGCGAAAGAGGTGACGCTGGCGTACGGTGGGATGCGTTAAAATTGAGTGCGGCCTGATGCCCTTACCCCGGCCCTCTCCCACAGGGAGAGGGAGAAAAACGGATGCAAAACCGCTGCTTGCGGCGGTAGGCATATACATCTTCGACGTGCCCATTTTTGATCCGCGTTTGCAGCCCGCGCCAGTAGCTGGCGCGAAACAGATCCTCATGCATTTCTTCGAACAGCGGCCCGATGCGCGGGTCGGCGCACAGCCAGTGGCGAAACTCTTCCGGAAACACATCGCCCGGTGAAACGCTGTACCACGGCTCGCCGGAAAGCTCATCCTCCGGGTAGCGCGGCGGGGGTATATCGCGGAAGTTCACCTCGGTCATGTAGCAAATTTCATCGTAATCGTAGAACACCACCCGCCCGTGACGGGTGACGCCGAAGTTTTTAAACAGCATATCGCCCGGGAAAATATTGGCGGCGGCAAGCTGGCGAATCGCGTTGCCGTACTCTTCTATCGCATCGCGCAGCGCCTGACCTTCAGACTGCTCCAGCCAGATGTTCAGCGGCACCATACGACGCTCAATGTAGAGATGGCTAATCGCGATTTTGTCACCAAGATCGGTGATTTTCGCGGGCGCTTCCTGCATTAATAGTCCCATGAGCGCCGGGTCGATCTGCTGCTTATCAAGCACAAAGTTTTCGAACTCCTGGGTATCCGCCATGCGCCCGACGCGGTCGTGCTCTTTGACCAGCTGATAGCAGGCGCGGACGTGCGCGGCGGTCATCTCTTTCTGCGGCGCGAACCGGTCTTTAATCACCTTAAACACCCGGTCGAAGCCCGGCAGCGTAAAGACCAGCATCACCATGCCGCGAATGCCGGGCGCTTCGATAAACTGCTCATCAGCCGCGGTGACATAGCGCAGGTATTCGCGATAGCTTTCCGTTTTGGCGTGCTTCTGGCAGCCAATCGCCATATACAGCTCGGCGGTGGTTTTGCCCGGCAGGATTTCGCGCAGCCACTCCACCAGCGCGGCAGGCAGCGGCGCATAAACCATAAAATAGGAGCGGGCGAAGCCAAATACGATGCTGGCCTCGGCGCCGGTGGTCAGGCAGGTATCGACAAACAGTTCCCCGTCGTCGGTACGGTGGATCGGTAACAAAAACGGCACGATGGCGGTCGGCGTAACCAGTTTGCCCACCAGCCAGGCGGCTTTATTGCGGTAGAACAGCTCGTTGGCCACCTGCAGATGGCTGCAGCCGAGCACCTCCGCGCCGAAGGCTTCGTTGAGATGCGCGTGGATATACCCGATATCCCGGCTTTTATTCTCCCAGGGCAGGCGCAGCGGCAAATCCGTTAGCACGCGGTGCAGGAGCTTTTCCCATCCGCGATCGGGGAAGAAATCCTTCGCCAGCGGACGGGGAATGGTTCGAAAGCGCCGTTCAGGCTGGGAGCTGAAGATAAATAACCGCTCAGGAGATAACGAGCGGTGGTCAAATAACCGGCAATAGACGGAGTTGAAAAAGCTCTCCGCAATCTCGAAGCGAGGATAGTCGGGTAACAGATGGGTGTAGTGCTCCTTCACGCGCAGTAAAAAATCCGCATCCGGACTTTTACCGTCGGTAATACAGCGCAGCTGCTCCACCACCAGACCCACGTGGTGGTCGTAGAGGTGGATACGCTGCTTCATGGCCTGCTGTGCCGCATGCCAGTCAGCATGTTCGAAGCGCTGCTGCGCGCCGGATGTCACTTCAAGAAAACGACCATACTGGGCATCGAAGCCCTGCAAAATAGTTTGGGCAATCAGTAATTCCAGGCCACGCGACATAAATTCCCCTTACCCCTCACCCTAACCCTCTCCCCAAAGGGAAGAGGGGACGGTCTGGTGCGAATCTGTTTTCCCCCTCGCCCCTTGGGGAGAGGGCCGGGGTGAGGGGGAAAACATCAGAACTGTGCTTCTTCCGTTGAACCCGTTAAGGCGGTGACGGAGGAGGTGCCGCCCTGAATAATGGTGGTCACGTTATCAAAGTAGCCGGTGCCCACCTCCTGCTGGTGAGACACGAAGGTATAACCGTCTTTGCCAGCCGCAAACTCCGGCTGCTGCACCTTCTCGACGTAGTGCTTCATGCCCTCACCCTGCGCATAGGCATGGGCCAGGTCGAACATGTTGAACCACATGCTGTGGATGCCCGCCAGGGTGATGAACTGGTATTTGTAGCCCATGTCGGACAGCTGCTGCTGGAAGCTGGCGATGGTTTTGTCATCCAGCTTCTTCTGCCAGTTAAAGGACGGCGAGCAGTTGTAGGCCAGCAGTTTGCCCGGGTATTTCGCGTGAATAGCATCAGCGAAGCGTTTTGCCAGCGCCAGATCCGGCGTGGAGGTTTCGCACCAGACCAGGTCAGCGTATGGGGCGTACGCCAGGCCGCGGCTGATCGCCTGTTCGATCCCCGCATGGGTGCGATAGAACCCTTCACTAGTACGCTCGCCGGTGATGAACTCGCTGTCGTAGGGGTCGCAGTCAGAGGTGATCAGGTCCGCCGCGTCCGCATCGGTACGGGCAATCACCAGCGTCGGCACGCCGAGCACGTCAGCCGCCAGACGCGCGGCAACCAGCTTCTGAACCGCTTCCTGTGTTGGAACGAGTACCTTACCGCCCATGTGGCCGCATTTCTTGACTGACGCCAGCTGGTCTTCGAAGTGAACGGCCGCTGCACCGGCCTCAATCATCGATTTCATCAGTTCAAAGGCGTTCAGCACGCCGCCGAAGCCCGCTTCCGCATCCGCGACGATCGGCAGGAAGTAGTCGATGAAGCGCGGATCGTTAGGTTCAATACCGGCGGCCCACTGGATCTGATCCGCACGGCGGAAGGTATTGTTGATCCGATCTACCACCGACGGCACGGAGTTAGCCGGATAGAGCGACTGATCCGGATACATGCTGGAGGCCAGGTTGGCGTCCGCCGCGACCTGCCAGCCGGAGAGGTAGATAGCCTCAATGCCGGCCTTCGCCTGCTGCAGCGCCTGACCGCCGGTCAGCGCACCCAGGCTGTTGATATAGCCCTTTTTGGAACCACCGTGCAGCAGCTTCCACATTTTCGCCGCACCGTTCTGCGCCAGCGTGCATTCCGGGTTAACCGAGCCGCGTAATTTCACCACCTCTTCCGCGCTGTAAGGACGGCGGATGCCTTCCCAGCGAGGTTGTGTCCATTCTTTCTTCAGTTCTTCGATTTGTTGGGTACGGGTTTTCATGTGCAGATGCTCCATATTGTTATGTGGTGGATTACGCCAGGAAGCGGTAGCCCGGCAGGGTCAGGAAGTCGATTAAGTCATCTGATGTGGTGATTTGCTCCATCAGGCGTGCAGCGTCGTCAAAGCGTCCGCTGCTGAACCGGTGTTCGCCCAGCTCGTCCTGGATCACCCGCATCTCTTCGGCCAGCATCTGGCGGAACAGGGATTTGGTCACCGGCTTGCCGTTGCTAAGGGTTTTTTGATGGTGGATCCACTGCCAGATAGAGGTGCGAGAAATCTCCGCCGTTGCGGCATCTTCCATCAGGCCGTAGATCGGCACGCAGCCGTTACCGGAGATCCATGCTTCAATGTACTGCACGGCGACGCGAATGTTGGCGCGCATGCCCTCTTCGGTACGTTCGCCCGCGCACGGCGCCAGCAGCTGTTCTTCAGCCGTTGGGGCATCGTCTTCACGCGTGACAAACAGCTGGTTTTTGTTGTCGCCGAGGACGCGGTTAAAGACTTCCATCGCCGTATCGGCCAGGCCTGGGTGGGCAATCCACGTCCCGTCGTGACCGTTACGGGCTTCCAGCTCTTTGTCGGCCTTCACCTTGTTGAGCACCTGATTGTTGCGCTCGGCGTCTTTGCTCGGGATAAAGGCCGCCATGCCGCCCATCGCAAAGGCACCGCGCTTGTGGCAGGTTTTGATCAGCAGACGCGAGTAGGCGCTGAGGAACGGTTTATCCATGGTCACGACCTGGCGATCCGGCAGGACGCGATCGGGATAGTTTTTCAGGGTTTTGATGTAGCTGAAAATATAGTCCCAGCGTCCACAGTTCAGGCCGACAATGTGGTCGCGCAGGGCGTGCAGAATTTCATTCATCTGGAATACGGCTGGCAGCGTTTCAATTAGCAGCGTAGCCTTGATGGTGCCGCGCGGCAGATTGAAACGATCTTCCGCGTAGCTGAAGACCTCGCTCCACCAGGCCGCTTCCTGCCAGGCCTGCGTTTTTGGCAGATAGAAATAGGGGCCGCTGCCTTTTGCCAGCAGATTCTTGTAGTTGTGGAAGAAATAGAGTGCGAAATCAAACAGGCTGCCCGGTATGGCTTCCCCACGCCAGGTGACGTGTTTTTCAGGCAGATGGAGACCGCGTACGCGACAGATCAGCACCGCCGGATTCGGTTTCAGCTGGTAGATTTTACCGGCTTCGTTGGTATAGCTGATGGTGCCGTTCACGGCATCGCGCAGGTTGATCTGCCCTTCGATGACCTTACGCCAGTCCGGTGCCAGCGAGTCCTCAAAATCAGCCATAAAGACCTTCACGTTCGCGTTCATGGCGTTGATCACCATTTTGCGCTCTACCGGACCGGTGATCTCGACGCGGCGATCCAGTAAATCCTCAGGTATCCCTCGAATTTTCCACTCACCACGACGAATGGAAGCGGTTTCCGAAATGAAACCAGGCAACTTGCCGTTATCAATTTCCTGCTGCTGGTGAATGCGTGCCGCCAGCAGCTTGTTGCGCTGCGGCGTAAAGCGGGTCACCAGTTCAGTCAGAAATTCTACCGCTTCTGGCGTCAAAACCTGCTGTTCTTGCTCGCCATATGGCTGGGTAAAGGCCAGTTCATCGACCGTCGTTGCCTGTTGAGTCATTACTCTGCTCCTCATCAAAGATCCAAAATCACGCCCCCAATGCGAACGAAAGATCGTTGGGTAGTTTTCGCTCAGCAGAATTAAGACTATCTGTATTTTTTCTAAAATCAAAAACAATTTCCATTTTAATTTTCAAATGAGATTAATTGCTTGATTTTGTTGAAATTAAATTTATATAGAATGGTGAATAGAATTTCGGAAATAAAAAAGGCACCCGAAGGTGCCTGATGCGAATAGCTGAAACGCTTTAGGATCGTCTAGTGCAGAAGATTACTCCAGCGTTGGGTTCATGTGACGCAGATCGTATGGCGTTATCTGGTAGACGTAATAGTTGAGCCAGTTAGTGAACAGCAAGTTCCCGTGGCTGCGCCAGGTTGCTCGCGGTTTGTTTTGCGGATCGTTTTTCGGGAAGTAGTTGTACGGTACATCCGGATTAAGACCCGCCTCAACATCACGAAAATACTCTGACGCGAGGGTATCCGGATCGTACTCGGGATGCCCGGTCACAAAGGCAATGCGCTTATCCTTGCTGGCAAACAGATAAGCATCACCCTCTTCCGTTTCGGCCAGGATCTCCAGATCGGTGTAATCACGAATCAGCTGGGCCGGGAAATCGGCGTAGCGAGAATGCGGGGCCAGGAAAGAGTCATCGAAACCGCGCGTCAGCAAGGCATGTTGATGAAGAATGTGGTGTTCGTATACGCCGGAGAGCTTTTCAGTGCGGGTTTGCTTGGGGATGCCATAAAGAATATTCAGCGCGGCTTGTACCGCCCAACAGACAAACAGCGTAGACGTGACGTGATCTTTTGCCCACTCCAGAACCTGTTTGATCTGCGGCCAGTAGGCGACATCGTTAAATTCAACAAGACCGAGCGGGGCGCCGGTAACAATCAGGCCGTCGAAGTTTTCACCCTGAATGTCATCGAAGTTACAGTAGAAGTTGTTCAGGTGTTCAGAAGGCGTGTTGCGTGACTCCCGGGCATCGATTCGCAGCAGCTGAATATCGACCTGCAGCGGGGAGTTCGACAGAAGACGCAGGAACTGGTTTTCTGTTTCGATCTTTTTTGGCATCAGATTGAGAATAAGCACCTTCAGCGGGCGAATTTCCTGACCTGTCGCACGCGAAGCCGTCATGACGAAGACGTTTTCTTCACGCAAGAAATTGACGGCTGGTAGCTCGTCCTGCACCCGAATCGGCATAGCTTTGTATCCTCACAGCATACGTATAAACGTTTAGACATCCAGATAGCTAACAATACCCAGAAACGAGGATAATGTCGAGTCTGCAAGCGGAAGGTGAGAAAGTTTCAAGGAGAGGGTGAAAAACAAAAGCAAAAAACCCCGCACCTTACGGTACGGGGTTCTTCTTATTTGATGCCTGGCAGTTCCCTACTCTCACATGGGGAGACCCCACACTATCATCGGCGCTACGGCGTTTCACTTCTGAGTTCGGCATGGGGTCAGGTGGGACCACCGCGCTAAAGCCGCCAGGCAAATTCTGTTTAATCTGTATCAAAGCTGAAATCTGATTGTTCGTCTCACCGCCAAAACATCTTCGGCGTTGTAAGGTTAAGCCTCACGGTTCATTAGTATCGGTTAGCTCAACGCATCGCTGCGCTTACACACCCGACCTATCAACGTCGTCGTCTTCAACGTTCCTTCAGGACTCTTAAAGAGTCAGGGAGAACTCATCTCGGGGCAAGTTTCGTGCTTAGATGCTTTCAGCACTTATCTTTTCCGCATTTAGCTACCGGGCAGTGCCATTGGCATGACAACCCGAACACCAGTGATGCGTCCACTCCGGTCCTCTCGTACTAGGAGCAGCCCCCCTCAATTCTCCAGCGCCCACGGCAGATAGGGACCGAACTGTCTCACGACGTTCTAAACCCAGCTCGCGTACCACTTTAAATGGCGAACAGCCATACCCTTGGGACCTACTTCAGCCCCAGGATGTGATGAGCCGACATCGAGGTGCCAAACACCGCCGTCGATATGAACTCTTGGGCGGTATCAGCCTGTTATCCCCGGAGTACCTTTTATCCGTTGAGCGATGGCCCTTCCATTCAGAACCACCGGATCACTATGACCTGCTTTCGCACCTGCTCGAGCCGTCACTCTCGCAGTCAAGCTAGCTTATGCCATTGCACTAACCTCCTGATGTCCGACCAGGATTAGCTAACCTTCGTGCTCCTCCGTTACTCTTTGGGAGGAGACCGCCCCAGTCAAACTACCCACCAGACACTGTCCGCAACCCGGATCACGGGTCTACGTTAGAACACCAGCCATTAAAGGGTGGTATTTCAAGGACGGCTCCACGCAGACTGGCGTCCACGCTTCAAAGCCTCCCACCTATCCTACACATCAAGGACCAGTGTTCAGTGTCAAGCTATAGTAAAGGTTCACGGGGTCTTTCCGTCTTGCCGCGGGTACACTGCATCTTCACAGCGAGTTCAATTTCACTGAGTCTCGGGTGGAGACAGCCTGGCCATCATTACGCCATTCGTGCAGGTCGGAACTTACCCGACAAGGAATTTCGCTACCTTAGGACCGTTATAGTTACGGCCGCCGTTTACCGGGGCTTCGATCAAGAGCTTCGCGTTGCCGCTAACCCCATCAATTAACCTTCCGGCACCGGGCAGGCGTCACACCGTATACGTCCACTTTCGTGTTTGCACAGTGCTGTGTTTTTAATAAACAGTTGCAGCCAGCTGGTATCTTCGACTGATTTCAGCTCCACCCGCAGGGGCTTCACCTACATATCAGCGTGCCTTCTCCCGAAGTTACGGCACCATTTTGCCTAGTTCCTTCACCCGAGTTCTCTCAAGCGCCTTGGTATTCTCTACCTGACCACCTGTGTCGGTTTGGGGTACGATTTCGTGTTACCTGATGCTTAGAGGCTTTTCCTGGAAGCAGGGCATTTGTTACTTCAGCACCGTAGTGCCTCGTCATCACACCTCAGCGTTAAAAGGTACCGGATTTACCTGGAACCTCCGCCTACATGCTTAAACCGGGACAACCGTCGCCCGGCTAACATAGCCTTCTCCGTCCCCCCTTCGCAGCAACACCAAGTACAGGAATATTAACCTGTTTCCCATCGACTACGCCTTTCGGCCTCGCCTTAGGGGTCGACTCACCCTGCCCCGATTAACGTTGGACAGGAACCCTTGGTCTTCCGGCGAGCGGGCTTTTCACCCGCTTTATCGTTACTTATGTCAGCATTCGCACTTCTGATACCTCCAGCAACCCTCACAGGCCACCTTCAACGGCTTACAGAACGCTCCCCTACCCAACAACGCATAAGCGTCGCTGCCGCAGCTTCGGTGCATGGTTTAGCCCCGTTACATCTTCCGCGCAGGCCGACTCGACCAGTGAGCTATTACGCTTTCTTTAAATGATGGCTGCTTCTAAGCCAACATCCTGGCTGTCTGTGCCTTCCCACATCGTTTCCCACTTAACCATGACTTTGGGACCTTAGCTGGCGGTCTGGGTTGTTTCCCTCTTCACGACGGACGTTAGCACCCGCCGTGTGTCTCCCGTGATAACATTCTTCGGTATTCGTAGTTTGCATCGGGTTGGTAAGCCGGGATGGCCCCCTAGCCGAAACAGTGCTCTACCCCCGAAGATGAGTTCACGAGGCGCTACCTAAATAGCTTTCGGGGAGAACCAGCTATCTCCCGGTTTGATTGGCCTTTCACCCCCAGCCACAAGTCATCCGCTAATTTTTCAACATTAGTCGGTTCGGTCCTCCAGTTAGTGTTACCCAACCTTCAACCTGCCCATGGCTAGATCACCGGGTTTCGGGTCTATACCCTGCAACTTAACGCCCAGTTAAGACTCGGTTTCCCTTCGGCTCCCCTATACGGTTAACCTTGCTACAGAATATAAGTCGCTGACCCATTATACAAAAGGTACGCAGTCACACCACGAAGGTGCTCCCACTGCTTGTACGTACACGGTTTCAGGTTCTTTTTCACTCCCCTCGCCGGGGTTCTTTTCGCCTTTCCCTCACGGTACTGGTTCACTATCGGTCAGTCAGGAGTATTTAGCCTTGGAGGATGGTCCCCCCATATTCAGACAGGATACCACGTGTCCCGCCCTACTCTTCGAGTTCACAACCTGTGTGCTTTCGTGTACGGGACTGTCACCCTGTACCGTGCGACTTTCCAGACGCTTCCACTAACACACAAGCTGATTCAGACTCTGGGCTGCTCCCCGTTCGCTCGCCGCTACTGGGGGAATCTCGGTTGATTTCTTTTCCTCGGGGTACTTAGATGTTTCAGTTCCCCCGGTTCGCCTCGTTAACCTATGTATTCAGTTAACGATAGTGTGACGAATCACACTGGGTTTCCCCATTCGGACATCGCCGGGTCAAAGGTTCATATCACCTCGCCGGCGCTTTTCGCAGATTAGCACGTCCTTCATCGCCTCTGACTGCCAGGGCATCCACCGTGTACGCTTAGTCGCTTAACCTCACAACCCGAAGATGTTTCACTTCTGATTGCGAAAATTTGAGAGACTCGAACACACATAACATGTGTGTCGTTTCAATTTTCAGCTTGATCCAGATTTTTAAAGAGCAAAACTTCTTAATGCACTCAAAAGTACATTCAGAAGTTCATCATTCATCAGACAATCTGTGTGAGCACTACAAAGGCAGGTTCTTTAAGGTAAGGAGGTGATCCAACCGCAGGTTCCCCTACGGTTACCTTGTTACGACTTCACCCCAGTCATGAATCACAAAGTGGTAAGCGCCCTCCCGAAGGTTAAGCTACCTACTTCTTTTGCAACCCACTCCCATGGTGTGACGGGCGGTGTGTACAAGGCCCGGGAACGTATTCACCGTAGCATTCTGATCTACGATTACTAGCGATTCCGACTTCATGGAGTCGAGTTGCAGACTCCAATCCGGACTACGACGCACTTTATGAGGTCCGCTTGCTCTCGCGAGGTCGCTTCTCTTTGTATGCGCCATTGTAGCACGTGTGTAGCCCTACTCGTAAGGGCCATGATGACTTGACGTCATCCCCACCTTCCTCCAGTTTATCACTGGCAGTCTCCTTTGAGTTCCCGGCCTAACCGCTGGCAACAAAGGATAAGGGTTGCGCTCGTTGCGGGACTTAACCCAACATTTCACAACACGAGCTGACGACAGCCATGCAGCACCTGTCTCAGAGTTCCCGAAGGCACCAATCCATCTCTGGAAAGTTCTCTGGATGTCAAGAGTAGGTAAGGTTCTTCGCGTTGCATCGAATTAAACCACATGCTCCACCGCTTGTGCGGGCCCCCGTCAATTCATTTGAGTTTTAACCTTGCGGCCGTACTCCCCAGGCGGTCGACTTAACGCGTTAGCTCCGGAAGCCACGCCTCAAGGGCACAACCTCCAAGTCGACATCGTTTACGGCGTGGACTACCAGGGTATCTAATCCTGTTTGCTCCCCACGCTTTCGCACCTGAGCGTCAGTCTTTGTCCAGGGGGCCGCCTTCGCCACCGGTATTCCTCCAGATCTCTACGCATTTCACCGCTACACCTGGAATTCTACCCCCCTCTACAAGACTCTAGCCTGCCAGTTTCGAATGCAGTTCCCAGGTTGAGCCCGGGGATTTCACATCCGACTTGACAGACCGCCTGCGTGCGCTTTACGCCCAGTAATTCCGATTAACGCTTGCACCCTCCGTATTACCGCGGCTGCTGGCACGGAGTTAGCCGGTGCTTCTTCTGCGGGTAACGTCAATTGCTGAGGTTATTAGCCTCAACACCTTCCTCCCCGCTGAAAGTACTTTACAACCCGAAGGCCTTCTTCATACACGCGGCATGGCTGCATCAGGCTTGCGCCCATTGTGCAATATTCCCCACTGCTGCCTCCCGTAGGAGTCTGGACCGTGTCTCAGTTCCAGTGTGGCTGGTCATCCTCTCAGACCAGCTAGGGATCGTCGCCTAGGTGAGCCGTTACCCCACCTACTAGCTAATCCCATCTGGGCACATCTGATGGCAAGAGGCCCGAAGGTCCCCCTCTTTGGTCTTGCGACGTTATGCGGTATTAGCTACCGTTTCCAGTAGTTATCCCCCTCCATCAGGCAGTTTCCCAGACATTACTCACCCGTCCGCCGCTCGTCACCCGAGGAGCAAGCTCCTCTGTGCTACCGCTCGACTTGCATGTGTTAGGCCTGCCGCCAGCGTTCAATCTGAGCCATGATCAAACTCTTCAATTTAAGTTTGATGCTCGTGAATTAAACTTCGTAATGAATTACGTATGTTCACTCAGAGACTTGGTATTCATTTATTGTCCGAAGACATTAAGAATCCATGTCACTTTGAGTGCCCACACAGATTGTCTGATAAATTGTTAAAGAGCAGTGCAACGCGGCTTTCGCTCACCGTTGCGAGGTGGCGTATATTACGCTTTCCTCTTTCAGAGTCAACCCGTTATTTCAGGATTTTTTCTCTTCAACCGAACCGGCTGTTTGTGAAGTGATTCACATCCGCCGTGTCGATGGAGGCGCATTATAGGGAGTTCTCAGCGGGCCGCAACCGCTAAATGACAGAAAAATGGCTGACTGCTGCATTCCACAGCAAAACCCCGCCTTATACCTTTTTACACACAGACTTATCCACAATGATACGAAAAAGTGAAAATGTGCGAGCGTTGCGCAAACGTTTTCGTTAAAATGCTCGCGCTTAACAAGGATGCCCCGTCAGGTGTGTTAGATGAGTTTTTCACAGGAAAATTCATCTAACGCTCTCTGTAATCGTGAAATCCAGGGGATTTACCATGCAACAACGTCGTCCAGTCCGCCGCGCTCTGCTCAGTGTTTCTGATAAAGCCGGTATCGTCGAATTCGCTCAGGCACTTTCTGCACGCGGTGTAGAGCTGCTTTCCACAGGCGGTACCGCTCGCCTGTTAGCAGATAAAGGCCTGCCGGTTACCGAAGTGTCCGATTACACCGGTTTCCCGGAAATGATGGATGGACGCGTCAAAACTCTGCATCCGAAAGTCCACGGCGGTATTCTTGGCCGTCGCGGTCAGGACGACGGCATTATGGAGCAGCACGACATCGCGCCGATCGACATGGTTGTCGTTAACCTCTACCCGTTTGCCCAGACCGTTGCCCGCGAAGGCTGCTCTCTGGAAGATGCCGTAGAGAATATTGATATCGGCGGCCCGACCATGGTGCGATCCGCAGCCAAGAACCATAAAGATGTCGCCATCGTGGTAAAGAGCAGCGATTACACCCCCATTATTAACGAGATGGACGCCAACGAAGGGTCGCTGACCCTGGAAACGCGCTTCGACCTCGCCATTAAAGCCTTCGAGCACACCGCGGCGTACGACAGCATGATCGCCAACTACTTCGGTAGCCTGGTACCGGCCTATCACGGTGAAAGCAAAGATCCTTCTGGCCGCTTCCCACGTACGTTGAACCTGAACTTCATTAAGAAGCAGGATATGCGTTACGGTGAGAACAGCCACCAGCAGGCAGCCTTCTATATAGAAGAAGAGGTAAAAGAAGCCTCTGTTGCAACTGCCCAGCAGGTTCAGGGCAAGGCGCTCTCCTATAACAACATTGCCGACACCGACGCCGCGCTGGAATGCGTGAAAGAATTCAGCGAGCCGGCCTGCGTTATCGTCAAGCACGCCAACCCATGCGGCGTCGCGGTAAGCACCTCTATTCTGGACGCTTACGATCGCGCGTACAAAACCGACCCGACCTCCGCATTCGGCGGCATTATCGCCTTCAACCGCGAGCTGGATGCTGAAACGGCTCAGGCCATTATCTCCCGCCAGTTTGTTGAAGTGATCATCGCGCCATCGGCCTCCGAAGAGGCGCTGAAAATCACCGCGGCGAAACAGAACGTGCGCGTGCTGGTTTGCGGTCAGTGGGCAGAACGTGTAGCGGGCCTGGACTTCAAGCGCGTGAACGGCGGTCTGCTGGTTCAGGATCGCGACCTGGGTATGGTGACCGAAGCCGACCTGCGCGTCGTCACTAAGCGTCAGCCGACCGAACAGGAGCTACGTGACGCGCTGTTCTGCTGGAAGGTGGCGAAGTTCGTTAAATCCAACGCCATCGTCTACGCCAAAGAGAACATGACCATCGGGATAGGCGCAGGGCAGATGAGCCGCGTTTACTCGGCGAAAATCGCGGGTATTAAAGCAGGCGATGAAGGTCTGGAAGTCAAAGGCTCCGCCATGGCTTCTGACGCCTTCTTCCCGTTCCGTGACGGTATCGACGCTGCAGCCGCTGTCGGCATCACCTGCGTGATCCAGCCTGGTGGTTCTATCCGCGATGACGAAGTGATTGCCGCCGCCGACGAACACGGCATTGCGATGATCTTCACCGACATGCGTCACTTCCGCCATTAATTTCCGGAGCAGAAAATGAAAGTATTAATCATTGGTAACGGCGGACGCGAGCACGCTCTGGCATGGAAAGCGGCGCAGTCTCCGCAGGTGAAAACGGTCTTCGTGGCACCGGGCAACGCCGGTACCGCACTGGAGCCGACGCTACAGAACGTCGCCATTGGCGTAACCGACATTCCGGCGCTGCTGAGCTTTGCCCAGAGCGAGAAAATCGACCTGACCATCGTCGGCCCGGAAGCCCCGCTGGTGATTGGCGTTGTTGACGCATTCCGCGCAGCGGGCCTGAAAATCTTTGGCCCAACGGAAGGCGCCGCGCAGCTGGAAGGCTCCAAAGCCTTCACCAAAGATTTCCTCGCGCGTCATAACATCCCGACGGCGGAATATCAGAATTTCACTGAAGTGGAGCCTGCTCTGGCCTACTTACGTGAGAAGGGCGCGCCGATTGTGATCAAGGCCGACGGTCTGGCCGCCGGTAAAGGCGTGATCGTCGCGATGACGCTCGAAGAAGCCGAAGCCGCGGTTCAGGACATGCTGGCAGGTAACGCCTTTGGCGATGCGGGCCACCGCATCGTGATTGAGGAGTTCCTCGACGGTGAAGAGGCGAGCTTTATCGTGATGGTCGACGGCGAGCACGTTCTGCCGATGGCCACCAGCCAGGATCACAAGCGTGTGGGCAATGGCGATACGGGGCCTAATACCGGCGGGATGGGCGCCTACTCCCCTGCTCCGGTGGTCACTGACGACGTCCACCAGCGCACGATGGATCGCATCATCTGGCCTACCGTGAAGGGAATGGCGGCGGAAGGCAATACCTACACCGGTTTCCTCTATGCGGGCCTGATGATCGACAAGCAGGGCAACCCTAAGGTTATCGAATTCAACTGCCGCTTTGGCGATCCGGAAACGCAGCCCATCATGCTGCGCATGAAATCCGACCTTGTGGATCTGTGCCTGGCCGCCTGCGACGGCAAGCTCGACGAGAAAACCTCAGAGTGGGACGAGCGTGCGTCTCTGGGCGTGGTGATTGCTGCGGGTGGTTATCCGGGCAACTACAGCACCGGTGATGAGATCCACGGTCTGCCGCTGGAAGAGATTGACGGTGCGAAGGTGTTCCACGCAGGTACGAAACTGGCTGATGATGACCGCGTGCTGACTAACGGCGGACGCGTGCTGTGTGCGACCGCGCTGGGTCATACCGTGGCTGAAGCGCAGAAGCGCGCCTATGCGCTGATGGCGGATATTCACTGGAACGGCAGCTTTAGCCGTCAGGATATCGGTTATCGCGCGATTGCCCGCGAGCAGGGGGAGTAAGGGAGACGTCTGTTCCCCTCACCCTAACCCTCTCCCCATAGGGGAGAGGGAACTAAAAACTCTTCTCTGTCGGCTGCCAGGTGCAGAAGTCTTCGTTTGCCACCAGCAGCAGCTGAGAGCCTTCCGGCGCCTCAAGCCACGCCACACTCACCTCCATTGATGAATGACGCTGACGGCGTTGAATATGTTCGGTCGCCCAGGATTCAAGCTCAGGCTTCACCGTTTGTCCTTCGCAGGTGGTTACCGTTCCATCGGCATGCCAGCGCCCCTGGCGCAGCACAACGCGACCCAGACGAAGCGCATCGCTGGTCTGGCGGATTTGTTCGGCACGATAACGATAGAGGGCGATTTGGTCGCTGGAAAGCTGCTGTTTTTGACCGCTGACTTCGCGCTGCATAAAGCTCAGCTCGCCATGGTCATCAAAACGCACTTTCACGTGTTCGGGGGTCTTGCTGTAGACGTTCAGTTCAATCAGCGACAGGTCATCTCCCTGCCAGCGATATTCCGCCGTCGACGTATTACCGTTGTGCCACGGGCTGAAGGCAGAAAGCAAATGCACTTCGCCGTCGGAGTCTTTGCGCCAGATCCTGACTGCGCCCTGGTTGTCCGCGTAACCGCTGGCGGTAAACGGCGGCAGGGAGGTATCGTGGCTGCAGGCTGACAGCAGCAGCATGCCTGCCAGCGCGAGCGTTCCACGCCAGAAAGACAAAAGGGGCGTTACCGCCCCTTCGCTAAAACTGTTCACTGCCACGCGTCTTACTTAACAGCGTCTTTCAGTGCTTTACCAGAAACAAATGCCGGCACGTTAGCTGCGGCGATTTTGATTTCTTTACCGGTCTGCGGGTTGCGGCCAGTACGCTCAGCGCGGTGGTTCACTTTGAAGGTACCGAAACCAACCAGTTGTACAGCATCACCTTCTTTCAGAGACTCAGTAATAGCAGCCAGGGTAGATTCCAGAGCAGCTTTAGCCTGCACTTTAGACAGATCAGCCTTGTCCGCAATTACATCAATCAGTTGAGTCTTGTTCATAAGTTATCCTTTCAATGTGTTTATCGCTTGCTAAGCATCGAGTGCGACGAAAATGCCAAAAAAGCACTCTCCTGCATACACGCACCGATAGCCACTTTTATTCGCCCCACAAATGTAGACCAGACAAGGGGCGAAAGGGAAGAGTCGAGGAGCGACAAAACGGGCGTTATCTCAAGTTTTATTGTCTCATTGGTTAAAAATTATACCAATATTGCTCTCGCCAGCCTCTCGCAAGTCCGCGCGTAGCCCTTTTATCAGCTCAATATCGCGTTCTTCACACTCTGCCAGCAGGCGGAAAATTTCCCACTGAATGTCCCATTCTTGCTCAACCGCCGGGTTCGCACGCAGCTCTTCGTCGGTCATCTCGCGACCTTCCTGGGTCATTTCCAGCATCGCGACGGTCGTAATCGATGCCTTACTGACTTCAATAGCGTGCTCCAGCGTCTCACCGCTCAGGCGAGAGTGGAGCAGTTCGCTTAACGCCACGCAGGCATCGATCGCCGGGTAGACGCCGTAGAGGTCAAAATCATCCGCAACCGGAATCGCCTCTTCCAGCTTTTCAAGCTGGGAGTCGAAGTTCACCTGCGCGTCCTTCACCGTCAGCGTTTCCCAGATCAGATCCAGAATGCGGCGGTAGATATGGCCATCACCAAAGCCCGTTTCCTTACAGAACGCGGCATAGTTGGGATACATGCGCTCGCACAGGCAAGCCATAAACGTCACGTGCTGCCAGCTTTCAAGTTTCTCAAGGCGCAGGTGAATCGGGTTTTGTAGCATGATGATCTCTCGAATCGAAAATTAGGCGCAGTTTACCTGAATCATCGCTGAATTTCCTGCCAACGAACAAAAGCCGGACGCGAAGAGGCCACGGCGTCGGCCCAGCGCGTCGGCTCCGGCAGGCGGTAGCCCTTCATGCAGCGCTGCACCCACGCCAGCGCGCTGTCCATGCTGACCCGGTGGCCGGTGGCAATAAAGAGCGGGTTACAGCGTGCCTTGCTGCGCCAGACCCACGCCAGCTGCTCACCTTTATGAATAAGCGGCGCCAGCGCGCCCGGCTCGGCAGAAAGCGGTTCAAACGCGCCGCACAGGCGCTTCTTGGCGACGCCGATGGTCGGCACATCCACCAGCAGCCCAAAGTGGCTGGCAACGCCTAAACGGCGCGGGTGTGAAATACCGTGTCCATCGACAAACAGCAGATCAGGTTTTTGCGAGAGTTGCTCCCACGCCGCCAGCAGCGCGGGATATTCGCGGAAGGAGAGAAAGCCCGGAATGTACGGCATGGTGGTGGCGATACGCGCGACCTTGTACTCCACCAGCTCAAGAGAAGGGTATTTCAGCACCACCATCGCCGCTCGCGTCACTTCCCCACCCTGTTCGAACCCGACGTCGGCTCCGCCAATGTACTGCGGAGGATCTTTATCCAGACGATCCTCGCGGATCACCGATGAGGCCAGTTCGATTTGCTGAGCGCGTAGCGACGCGAGATCCATAATCACTCCTTACTGGTGATACTGGGCTGAAAGCCGATGCACCGCCTCCACAAATACGCCCGCGTGTTCTGGCGGTACATCCTGATGAATGCCGTGGCCGAGGTTAAAGACGTGGCCTTCCCCCTGGCCGAAACCAGACAGTATAGTCGACACTTCTTCTTCAATACGGGCTGGCGGCGCGTAGAGCATGGACGGGTCCATATTGCCCTGCAGCGCCACTTTGTCACCCACGCGGCGGCGGGCATCGGCGATATCGGTGGTCCAGTCGAGACCCAGCGCGTCGCAGCCGGTTGCCGCCATCGCTTCCAGCCACTGGCCGCCACCTTTGGTGAACAGCGTCACCGGCACGCGGCGACCTTCGTTCTCGCGCAGCAGGCCGTCGACGATTTTATGCATGTAGTACAGGGAAAACTGCTGATAGTCGCGCCCGGTCAGCACGCCGCCCCAGGTGTCGAAAATCATCACCGACTGCGCACCGGCCTTAATCTGCGCGTTCAGGTAGAGGGTGACGCTCTTCGCCAGCTTGTCGAGCAGCGCATGCAGGGCCAGCGGCTCGGCGTACATCATCTTTTTAATTTTGGTGAACGCTTTGCTGCTGCCCCCTTCAACCATATAGGTGGCCAGCGTCCACGGGCTGCCGGAGAAGCCAATCAGCGGCACGTCGCCTTTCAGCTCGCGGCGAATAGTGCGCACGGCGTTCATCACGTAGCCCAGCTCGCCTTCCGGATCGGGGATCGGCAGCTTATCCACGTCGGCTTTGCTTTGGATGGGCGAGGTGAAACGCGGGCCTTCACCGGTTTCGAAGTACAGGCCAAGGCCCATGGCATCCGGAATGGTCAGAATATCCGAGAAGAGGATCGCCGCATCCAGCGGGAAGCGGCGCAGCGGCTGAAGCGTCACTTCACAGGCCAGCTCGGCGTTTTTGCACAGCGACATAAAATCGCCCGCCTGCGCGCGCGTGGCTTTGTACTCTGGCAGATAGCGTCCCGCCTGGCGCATCATCCACACCGGGGTGACATCAACGGGCTGGCGCAGCAGCGCACGCAGATAACGATCGTTCTTCAGTTCGGTCATTTTTGCAGTTCCTTAAGCGTCATGGCCCCAGTGTAACACTACTCATACTCGGCCCGACACATCGCCACGGTATCTTCTATCAGCCGACGCGCCACGGTGCCCGGCGGGGGTAACAGCGGTAAATCGTCGTAGCGATACCAGTTCGCGTCGAGCAGCTCTTTCTGGTCGATAACGATTTCGCCGCTGTCGTATTCGGCCATGAATGCCGTCATCAGCGACTGCGGGAACGGCCACGGCTGGGAGGTGACGTAGCGCAGATTCTTCACTTTGATCCCGCTCTCCTCCATCACCTCGCGCGCCACCGCCTGCTCCAGCGTTTCGCCCACCTCGACGAAGCCGGCAAGCACGGTATAAACGCCGTTGCGATGGCGGGTATGCTGCGCCAACAGGATGGAATCCTCCCGGCGGATGGCGACGATAATGCACGGCGCAATCTGCGGGTAGTAGCGCTCGCGGCAATGGCTGCAAAGCATCGCCCACTCGGTTTTGCTCGGGCGCATGGTATGGCCGCAGTAGCCGCAGAATTTATGCGAACGGTAAAACTCCGCCAGCTGTACGCCGCGGCCCGCCAGCTGGAACAGGCCAACATCCTGATCCAGCACCTGCCGCACCGATCCCATATCCTGACGGCGGGGCTGTTGGATCAACCACACGGGTTCACCCTGCCATTCGCCGATCTTCAGCGCTGGCTGGCCAACAAGATCGAACGCCTCGGCCGCGCCATGGGGTATTTCTCCGGCAGGGAGCCATAATTTCTGTTCGTGACTGACGATCCACCAACCAAGATCTGATTTTTCAATAATACGATCCATATCTATTGCACTACCTTCGCTTCACTGACATGTTGTTAGCATTGTGGTTACATTCTGGATAAGCAGATTCAATCCTACACTTTGCGGAGTCGACCATGTTAAACCAGCTGGAAAGCCTGACTGAGCGCGTTAGAGGAAGTAACAAACTGGTGGATCGCTGGCTACATGTGCGCAAGCATCTACTCGTGGCTTATTACAATCTGGTCGGTATTAAGCCTGGCAAAGAATCGTTTATGCGACTGAATGAAAAAGCGCTGGATGATTTTTGTCAGGGCCTGGTCGACTATCTGTCCGACGGCCATTTCAATATTTATGAACGCATTATCCGTGAAATGGAAGGGACAACGCCGTATTTAGCGGCCAGCAAACTCTATCCGCTGCTGGAGGCCAACACCCAGCAGATCATGGATTACTATGATTCCACGCTTGAGAACGCCATCGATCACGACAATTATCTAGAGTTCCAGCGGGCGCTTTCCGACCTTGGCGAAGCGCTGGAAGAGCGATTCACGCTGGAGGATAAGCTGATTAGCCTCGTCCTTAACGCCAGCCCCGAAGATAACGTCGCGCGCCCGGCTTGAGTTCTTAATCGTTAACGAGTAATTTACAACCATTCGCCCCTCTCACGAGGGGGATTTTTCTTGTCGGAGTGCCCAGCGCTTAAACGCGCGGGCTGAGACCGTTAATTCGGGATCCGCGGAACCTGATCAGGCTAATACCTGCGAAGGGAACAAGAGTCACACTGCTGTTGTATCGCCCCAGGGCGATCCTCTCTTGCTTCATCCGTCGTCTGACAAGCCATGTCCTTCACTTTTGGAATGAGCTATGTCTACTGCAAAACTGACCCGCCGCGAACAGCGCGCACAGGCCCAACACTTCATCGACACCCTGGAAGGCACCGCTTTCCCTAACTCGAAACGCATCTACATTTCCGGCTCGCAGGCCGATATCCGCGTCCCGATGCGCGAAATCCAGCTCAGCCCGACGCTTATCGGCGGCAGCAAAGATAACCCGCAGTATGAAGAGAACGAGGCCGTGCCGGTGTATGACACCTCCGGACCGTACGGCGACCCTGAGGTTGCCATCAACGTACAGCAGGGTCTGGCAAAGCTGCGCCAGCCCTGGATTGACGCGCGTAACGACTGCGAAGCGCTGAGCGTGCGCAGTTCTGCGTACACCAAAGAGCGGCTGGCCGACGACGGCCTGGACGCGCTGCGCTTTACCGGCCTGCTGACGCCAAAACGCGCTAAAGCGGGCAGCTGCGTGACCCAACTGCACTACGCCCGCCAGGGCATCGTCACGCCGGAGATGGAGTTCATCGCCATCCGCGAAAACATGGGTCGCGAGCGCATCCGCAGCGAAGTGCTGCGCTATCAGCATCCTGGGGAAGGCTTTGGCGCTCGGCTGCCGGAGAACATCACGCCGGAGTTTGTGCGTGACGAAGTGGCCGCTGGCCGCGCGATTATCCCCGCCAACATCAACCACCCGGAATCCGAGCCGATGATTATCGGCCGCAACTTCCTGGTGAAGGTCAACGCCAATATTGGTAACTCTGCCGTCACCTCCTCCATTGAAGAAGAGGTGGAAAAGCTGGTCTGGTCCACGCGCTGGGGCGCGGACACGGTAATGGACCTCTCCACGGGGCGCTATATTCATGAAACCCGCGAATGGATCCTGCGTAACAGCCCGGTACCGATTGGCACCGTCCCGATTTATCAGGCGCTGGAGAAGGTCAACGGCATTGCCGAAGACCTCACCTGGGAAGCGTTCCGCGACACGCTGCTGGAGCAGGCTGAACAGGGCGTGGACTACTTCACCATTCACGCGGGCGTGCTGCTGCGCTACGTGCCGATGACCGCGAAACGTCTGACCGGCATCGTCTCGCGCGGCGGTTCCATCATGGCGAAGTGGTGCCTTTCCCACCATCAGGAAAACTTCCTCTACGAACACTTCCGCGAAATTTGCGAAATCTGCGCCGCGTACGATGTCTCCCTGTCGCTGGGCGACGGCCTGCGCCCGGGCTCTATCCGCGATGGCAACGACGAAGCGCAGTTTGCCGAGCTGCACACGCTGGGCGAGCTGACCAAAATCGCCTGGGAGTATGACGTGCAGGTGATGATTGAAGGCCCGGGACACGTGCCGATGCAGATGATCCGCCGCAATATGACCGAGGAGCTGGAGCACTGCCATGAAGCGCCGTTCTACACGCTGGGGCCGTTGACCACCGATATTGCCCCAGGCTATGACCACTTCACCTCCGGGATTGGCGCGGCGATGATCGGCTGGTTCGGCTGCGCCATGCTCTGCTACGTGACGCCGAAAGAGCACCTCGGCCTGCCGAACAAAGAGGACGTGAAGCAGGGTCTGATTACCTACAAAATTGCTGCCCACGCGGCGGATCTGGCGAAAGGCCACCCGGGCGCGCAAATCCGCGATAACGCCATGTCAAAGGCGCGCTTTGAATTCCGCTGGGAAGATCAGTTCAACCTGGCGCTGGACCCGTTCACCGCCCGCGCCTATCACGACGAGACCCTGCCGCAGGAGTCGGGCAAAGTCGCGCACTTCTGCTCCATGTGCGGGCCAAAATTCTGCTCGATGAAAATCAGCCAGGAGGTGCGCGACTACGCCGCCGCGCAAACCATTGAAGTGGGTATGGCGGACATGTCCGAAACCTTCCGCGCCAAAGGCGGCGAAATCTACCTCAAAAAAGAGGAGGCCTAATGTACCAGCCCGATTTCCCGTCCGTCCCCTACCGCTTAGGGCTCTATCCGGTGGTAGACAGCGTGGCGTGGATTGAACGCCTGCTGGAGGCTGGCGTTCGCACCCTTCAGCTGCGCATTAAGGATAAACGCGATGACGAGGTGGAAGCCGATGTGGTTGCCGCCATCGCGCTGGGGCGTCGGCATAACGCCCGCCTGTTTATCAACGACTACTGGCGGCTGGCCGTTAAGCACCGTGCTTACGGCGTACATCTGGGTCAGGAGGACCTAGAAACGACGGATCTCAGCGCCATCCGTGAAGCCGGATTGCGGCTGGGCGTATCAACGCACGATGACATGGAGATCGACGTGGCCCTCGCGGCCCGCCCCTCTTACATCGCGCTGGGCCACGTCTTCCCGACGCAAACCAAGCAGATGCCCTCCGCACCGCAGGGGCTGGCGCAGCTGGCGAGCCACGTTAAACGCCTGGCCGATTACCCCACCGTTGCCATTGGCGGAATCAGCCTTGAACGCGCCCCGGCGGTGCTGGAGACCGGCGTCGGCAGCATCGCCGTCGTCAGCGCCATCACCCAGGCCGCAGACTGGCGGCTCGCCACTCAACAGCTGTTGCAGCTGGCAGGAGCGGGCGATGAACGATCGTGATTTTATGCGCTACAGCCGTCAGATCCTGCTGGAAGATATCGCCATCGACGGGCAGCAAAAGCTGCTCGCCAGCCGGGTGCTGATTGTCGGCCTGGGGGGATTAGGCGCGCCCGCCGCGCTTTATCTGGCAGGCGCGGGCATCGGCACGCTGGTGCTGGCCGACGACGACGAGGTTCATCTCAGCAACCTGCAGCGACAAATTCTCTTTACCACCGAGGATGTCAACCGGCCAAAAGCGGAAATCACCCGGCAGCGTCTGAACCAGCTTAACCCGGATATCGCGCTGATTGCCCTGCAGGAGCGGCTCAGCGGTGAAAGCCTGCACCGTGAGATCGCCCTGGCCGACGTGGTGCTGGACTGCACGGATAACATGGCGACGCGTCAGGCGATTAACGCCGCCTGCGTGGCAACGATTACGCCGCTTATCACCGCCAGCGCGGTGGGGTTCGGCGGGCAGATGATGGTCCTCACCCCGCCGTGGACGCAGGGCTGCTATCGCTGCCTGTGGCCGGATGATGCCGAACCGGCGCGCAGCTGCCGTACGGCGGGCGTTCTGGGTCCGGTGGTTGGGGTAATGGGCACCCTGCAGGCGCTGGAAGCCATCAAGCTGCTCAGCGGCATGGAGACGGAACGCAATACGCTGAGGCTGTTTGATGCCCGCTCCAGCGGCTGGCGCCATCTGGCGCTGCACCGCGCCAGCCGCTGCCCGGTATGCGGAGGCCGCGATGCGCATTCTGTTTAACGATGAGCCGATGAGATGCGACGACGGGCTTACCGTTGCCGCACTGCTCGACAAGCTGCGCCAGCTCAAGCCGGGAACGGCGCTGGCGCTCAATCAACAGATCCTGCCGCGCGAGCAGTGGGAACATCAGCAGGTCAATGAAGGCGACCAGATCCTGCTGTTTCAGGTTATCGCAGGGGGCTGAGATGTTACGTATTGCCGACAAAGTCTTTGATTCACATCTGTTTACCGGAACCGGAAAATTCGCCTCGCCGCAGCTGATGGTGGAGGCCATTCGCGAAAGCGGCAGCCAGCTGGTGACGCTGGCGCTCAAGCGCGTGGATCTGCGCCACCACAGCGACGCCATTCTGGCGCCGCTGCTGGAGGCAGGCGTCACGCTGTTGCCGAATACCTCCGGCGCCAAAACGGCCGAAGAGGCGATTTTTGCCGCGCAGCTGGCGCGTGAGGCGCTCGGCACACGCTGGCTGAAGCTGGAAATTCATCCTGACGCCCGCTGGCTGCTGCCGGATCCGATCGAAACGCTGAAAGCGGCTGAAAAGCTGGTGCAGCAAGGGTTTATCGTTCTGCCGTACTGCGGGGCAGACCCCGTGCTGTGCAAACGGCTGGAAGAGGTCGGCTGCGCCGCCGTCATGCCGCTGGGCGCCCCCATCGGCTCCAACCAGGGGCTGGAAACCCGCGCGATGCTGGAGATCATCATCGAGCAGGCGACCGTACCGGTGGTGGTCGATGCGGGTATTGGCGTGCCAAGCCACGCCGCGCAGGCGCTGGAGATGGGTGCCGACGCGGTGCTGGTCAATACGGCGATTGCGGTGGCCGACGATCCGGTCAAGATGGCGCGCGCGTTCCGCCTGGCCGTCGAGGCCGGCCTGCTGGCAAGAGGCTCCGGCCCCGGCTCGCGCAGCTTTCAGGCGCAGGCCACCAGCCCGCTGACCGGTTTTCTGGAGGCGATCTCATGAGCACGTTTACCGAGCGCTGGCGGCAGCTTAGCTGGGACGACATTGCCCTGCGCATCAACAGCAAAACGGCGGCTGACGTGGAGCGCGCGCTGAATGCCCGCCATCTGACCCGCGAGGATCTGATGGCCCTGCTCTCCCCGGCGGCCAGCGCGTACCTCGAACCGATGGCCCAGCGGGCGCAGCGGCTCACCCGCCAGCGTTTTGGCAACACGGTGAGTTTCTACGTGCCGCTCTATCTCTCAAACCTGTGCGCCAATGACTGCACCTATTGCGGCTTCTCCATGAGCAACCGCATCAGGCGGAAAACGCTCGATGACGGTGAGATTGCCCGTGAGTGTGCAGCTATTCGTGAAATGGGCTTTGAACATCTTCTGCTGGTCACGGGCGAACATCAGGGAAAAGTGGGAATGGACTATTTCCGTCAGCACCTTCCCGCCATTCGCCGCCAGTTTGCGTCGCTGCAGATGGAAGTGCAGCCCCTGTCGCAGGAGGAGTACGCGGAGCTCAAAGCCCTCGGGCTGGACGGGGTCATGGTCTACCAGGAAACCTACCACGAGGCGACGTACGCCCGGCACCACCTGAAGGGCAAGAAACAGGATTTCTTTTTCCGCCTGGAAACGCCGGACAGGCTGGGCCGCGCGGGTATCGACAAAATCGGTCTGGGGGCGCTGATCGGGCTGTCCGACAGCTGGCGGGTGGATTGCTACATGGTGGCGGAACATTTGCTGTGGCTCCAGCAGCGCTACTGGCAGAGCCGTTATTCCATCTCCTTCCCGCGCCTGAGGCCCTGCGCGGGCGGGATTGAACCGGCTTCACTGATGGATGAACGCCAGCTGGTGCAAACCATCTGCGCGTTTCGCCTGCTCGCCCCGGAGGTGGAATTATCGCTCTCAACGCGTGAATCCCCGGCGTTTCGCGACCGCGCGATCCCGCTGGCGATTAACAACGTCAGCGCGTTTTCCAAAACGCAGCCTGGCGGCTACGCCGACGATCGTCCGGAGCTGGAGCAATTTGCACCGCATGACGGACGACGCCCGGAAGCGGTCGCCGCCGCCCTGGCAGCGCAGGGACTACAGCCGGTCTGGAAAGACTGGGACAGCTGGCTGGGAAGAGCCTCGCAGTGACGTTGAAACGCGCTGCAACACCCTAAAAAATTGTCGAGGCGCGATGAAAAGGCAAAACCGGATGATTGCCTGCGATCGTTCGGTTTTTTATTGTCACACGGTCAGCAACGGATGCTGACCAGGGCGAAAAGCTTCTTCCTCGTTTCGCCCTGCCTCCTGCTCATTGCACAATTGCCCTCAGCCGGTTGAATAAGTATTTTCTTAATGGTTCTTAAGATAAATCATCCCGTCAAAAATCATGGGCCGTATAATTCACCGCTAACCGCAGGACAGCGACTATGCTGAGAGGATATCGGCAGACGACATGTATTCACCATCAGGAACGATGTACAGCTCATGGCACTTCACAGCAAAAAGCTCTCTTTTACCCGGCCCATCATGCTCAGCTTCGCGGGGATCCTCTGCGGTTTTGCGGTGATCGCGGTTGCGGTGACGCTTTCGCAACGGAAGGATTTTCTTGAGGATTATCATAAGATCAATAGTAATTTCACCCACAACCTGGCGGTGAACTACACCGAGTCTATTCTGCGTGAAAACGACTATATTCTGGGCCGATCCGCGATGTACTTTGCGCGTGACGACAGGCTAAACGAGACGCTTAGCGTCAACCCGACGCAGGGCCTGCAGATGATGATGCATCTGCAAAACCTGATGCCGACCGTCTCCTCCATCTCGCTGGCGGACACGCAGGGGCATTATCTCCGCGCACCGGAAGTGCTCCCGACGGAGAAGAGTAAAACCTTCGATCCCCGGACGCGACCGTGGTTTGTCGCTCAGGCGGAAGCCAGTATCTTCAGCCACTATACCCGCCCTTACATGGATTACTTCACCGGCCATCCGACGGTCACAGTCTATAAGCCCTTGATTTCACCGGAAGGCAGACTGAAGGGCACGCTCGCATTCCATCTCGATCTCACCTCAATGGGCTATACTCTGCGCCAGATGGTGGCACCCGTTCAGGGGGAATTCTTCGTCGTCGAACGCGACGGCGCCGTTGTGCTTCACCCGGATACGGGCGCGCTCTTCAAACAGTACGTGAGCGAAGCGCTGATGGACAAAATGACCAGCGGCGAAGGTCATCTTTACGACAAGAAAACCAACGCCTGGTATTACTACTACTCGTTTACTAACCCGGACTGGTTTGTGATCTACCGGGTATCCGGTGAGACGCTCACCGATATCACCCGCCACGAAACGACGATCGTTGGCTGGGGGTTTGCGCTGGCGGCCATCATCATCATCCTCTTTGGCTTATATCTCCGTCACGCCTCGCGTAGCGTACTGATGCACATTATCAATGCCATCAAAACCGGTGACGTCAGCGAGGCGCCGCGCCTGGAAGCAATGCTGAGCCACACGATTCAGTCCAATAAAGAGCGTGAGATGGCCTATGTACGGCAGGCCACCCACGATGCGCTGACGGGCTGTAAAAACCGTCGCGCGTTCGATAGCGATGTCGCGGAGCTGCTGAATGCCCAGCAGCCTTTCGCAATGGCGTTAGTGGACATTGATAACTTTAAGTCAATTAACGACACGCTGGGCCACCTGACCGGTGATATCGTTCTGCGCAACGTCGCCCGCGAAGGGATTCAGATCATGCAGCCACATCACGTCTCGGTTTACCGTTACGGTGGCGAAGAGTTTGCGGTCATCTTCCAGGCTGAACAGATGGCTTCCGCGCTTTCATTGCTGGAAGCGTGGCGTACCGCCGTTGAAAAACGCGTCTGGCGGGAAGAGAACCTGCGGGTGACGTTCAGCGGCGGTCTTGGAGAGTGGCATTTTGAACCGCTGGAGCAATTTGTCGGAAGCGTGGATAACGCTCTCTACAGCGCCAAACAGCAGGGCAAAAACCGCATCATCGAACGTCCATCAGCTAATCCTCACTCTTTCCCCCTGTCCGTTTAGACGGGCGGGGTACCCGTTAAGGCAAAATTGTAACCGGTTTCAGAAAATCGCCGGTTTCTTTGTGATGCCTGACACACAATCGCGGTAAACCGGTTGTTGAAGCGGTCTGCACGGGATAATTATCAATAAACACATGTAGATCGAGGCTGATTATGAAGAACATCGTTTTATGCTGTGCAGCGGGAATGTCAACCAGCATGCTGGTTCAACGTATGAAAGACGCCGCACAGAAAAAAGGGGTTGAAGTCACCATTAAAGCCGTTCCGGTTGCGGAGTTTAAAGACAACATCGCAACGGCCGACATCGTATTGCTGGGGCCACAGGTGAAATACGAGCAGGCTAAACTTCAGGCACAGGCCGACCCGTTGGGCAAAAAGGTCGCGGTTATCGACATGATGGATTACGGCATGATGAAAGGTGATGCCGTACTGGAAAAAGCGCTCAAACTTCTGGAGTCATAATGGAAGACTTAGAAACAACGATTATGGAACTGCTGGTCAACGCAGGCGCGGCGCGCAGTGCAGCCCTGACGGCATTACAGATGGCACGTAAAGGCGATTTTGACGAAGCAGAAAAAGCGATGGAAGAGTCGCGCGAATATGTGAAGCACGCGCACACGATCCAGACGCAGCTTATTGGTCTTGACGAAGGGACGGGGAAACTTCCGGTAAACCTGATCACCGTTCACTCTCAGGATCACCTGATGAACGCGATGGTCATTCAGGACCTGGCGGGCGATATGATTGAGCTTTATCGCCGCATCCCGCTGGTGAACTGAAAACATGCAGATGTAAAAAAACCCGCCGAGGCGGGTTTTTTATTGTCGGGTGGCGCTACGCTTACCCAACCTACGATTCATATGCCCGGTAATTTTCATCACCGGGCATCAACGATTACTCGTTGTCGGAACCGCCCAGACCTGCGTTCAGCAGTTCTGCCAGGCTCGCGGATGCATCTTCAGCAGTGACCTGCGGTGCAGCCGGCAGTTCGCCCGCAGCACGACGACGCATACGATCCTGATGGTACGCATAACCGGTACCGGCTGGGATCAGACGACCCACGATGACGTTCTCTTTCAGACCGCGCAGTTCATCACGTTTACCTGCAACAGCGGCTTCGGTCAGGACACGAGTCGTTTCCTGGAACGATGCTGCAGAGATGAAGGACTCGGTTGCCAGAGACGCTTTGGTGATACCCAGCAGATCGCGCGAGAAGGTCGCACCGATTTTGCCGTTCGCTTCCAGTTCGCGGTTAGCGATCTTGACGCGTGAGTATTCAACCTGCTCGCCTTCCAGGAACTCGGAGCTGCCCGCGTTTTCGATGGTTGCTTTACGCAGCATCTGACGAACGATAACTTCGATGTGCTTATCGTTAATCTTAACGCCCTGCAGACGGTAAACGTCCTGCACTTCGTTGGTGATGTAACGCGTTACCGCGTGTACGCCACGAAGACGCAGAATGTCGTGCGGCGCTTCTGGACCATCGGAAACCACGTCACCACGTTCTACACGTTCACCTTCGAACACGTTGAGCTGACGCCACTTAGGAATCATCTCTTCGTACGGCTCGCTGCCGTCTACTGGGGTGATAACCAGACGGCGTTTACCTTTGGTCTCTTTACCGAAGGAGATGATACCGCTGATTTCAGCCAGGATTGCAGGCTCTTTCGGACGACGTGCTTCGAACAGGTCCGCAACGCGTGGCAGACCACCGGTGATGTCCTTGGTACCGCTGGATTCCTGAGGAATACGCGCCAGAGCATCACCCGCACCGATCTGAACACCATCTTCCAGCTGAACGATCGCTTTACCCGGCAGGAAGTACTGCGCAGGCATGTCGGTACCCGGGATCAGAACGTCGTTACCCTGAGCATCAACGATTTTCAGTGCAGGACGCAGATCTTTACCGCCGGTAGTACGTTCAGCAGAATCCAGAACCACCAGAGAAGACAGACCGGTCAGCTCGTCGGTTTGACGAGTAATGGTCTGGCCGTCGATCATGTCAGTGAAGCGGATGAAACCACTTACTTCGGTGATAACCGGCATGGTGTGCGGATCCCAGTTTGCAACGGTTTCACCGCCGGCAACCTGCTCGCCATCACCTTTCGCCATAACCGCACCGTAAGGCACTTTATAGCTCTCTTTGGTACGACCGAATTCGTCGATCAGCTTCAGCTCGGTGTTACGAGAGGTCACAACCAGCTTGCCTGCGGAGTTAACAACAGACTTCGCGTTGCTGAGCTTGATGCTACCTTTGTTTTTCACCTGGATGCTGGATTCAGCAGCCGCACGAGATGCCGCACCACCGATGTGGAACGTACGCATCGTCAGCTGTGTACCCGGCTCACCGATGGACTGTGCCGCGATAACGCCGATGGCTTCACCTTTGTTGATGATGTGGCCACGCGCCAGGTCACGACCATAGCAGTGCGCACACACACCAAAGTCGGTGTCACAGGATACAACGGAACGTACTTTCACGGAGTCAACAGAGTTCGCTTCCAGCAGGTCACACCAGTGCTCGTGCAGCAGCGTGTTGCGTGGAACCAGAATGTCTGCCGTACCCGGCTTCAGAATGTCTTCCGCGGTCACACGACCCAGAACGCGATCGCGCAGTGGCTCTTTAACATCGCCACCTTCGATAACCGGGGTCATCACCAGACCTTCCAGCGTGCCGCAGTCGTCTTCGGTCACAACCAGATCCTGCGCAACGTCAACCAGACGACGTGTCAGATAACCGGAGTTCGCTGTTTTCAGTGCGGTATCCGCCAGACCTTTACGCGCACCGTGCGTGGAGATGAAGTACTGGAGTACGTTCAGACCTTCACGGAAGTTCGCGGTGATTGGCGTTTCGATGATGGAGCCATCTGGCTTCGCCATCAGACCACGCATACCTGCCAGCTGACGAATCTGTGCTGCGGAACCACGCGCACCGGAGTCGGCCATCATGTAGATGCTGTTGAAGGAAACCTGCTGCTCTTCTACACCGTCACGGTTAATCACGGTTTCGGTCTGCAGGTTATCCATCATCGCTTTGGATACACGATCGTTCGCCGCGGCCCAGATATCGATAACTTTGTTATAGCGTTCGCCCGCGGTAACCAGACCAGACTGGAACTGCTCCTGGATCTCAGCCACTTCGGCTTCCGCTTCAGAGATGATCTCGTGTTTCTTCTCTGGGATAACCATGTCGTCGATACCTACGGACGCACCTGAGCGCGCAGCGTAAGCAAAGCCGGTGTACATGGTCTGGTCAGCGAAGATAACGGTCGGCTTCAGGCCCAGAATGCGGTAACAGGTGTTCAGCATTTTGGAGATCGCTTTCTTGCCCAGCGCCTGGTTGACGATGGAGAAAGGCAGACCTTTCGGTACGATCATCCACAGAATGGCACGGCCAACGGTCGTGTCTTTCAGGCTGGTTTTCGCAACGAATTCGCCGTTTTCATCTTTTTCGTATTCGGTGATACGCACTTTAACGCGCGCATGCAGAGAGGCCAGGCCAGCGCGATAAATACGCTCAGCTTCTTTCGGGCCAGTCAGCACCATGCCTTCGCCTTTGGCGTTAACACAGTCACGGGTCATATAGTACAGACCCAATACAACGTCCTGAGAAGGAACGATGATTGGTTCACCGTTCGCTGGAGACAGGATGTTGTTGGTAGACATCATCAGCGCACGCGCTTCGAGCTGGGCTTCCAGCGTCAGCGGTACGTGAACAGCCATCTGGTCACCATCGAAGTCGGCGTTATAGGCCGCACAAACCAGCGGGTGCAGCTGGATAGCTTTACCTTCGATCAGGACTGGCTCAAATGCCTGGATACCCAAACGGTGCAGGGTTGGTGCACGGTTCAGCAGTACCGGGTGTTCGCGGATAACTTCGTCCAGGATATCCCAAACGACAGCTTCTTCACGCTCAACCATTTTCTTCGCGGCTTTGATGGTGGTGGCGAGTCCTCGCAACTCCAGCTTGCCGTAGATGAACGGTTTGAACAGCTCCAGTGCCATTTTCTTCGGCAGGCCACACTGATGCAGACGCAGGTATGGACCTACGGTGATAACAGAACGACCGGAGTAGTCAACACGCTTACCGAGCAGGTTCTGACGGAAACGACCCTGTTTACCTTTGATCATGTCGGCCAAAGATTTCAGAGGACGTTTGTTAGAACCGGTGATCGCACGACCGCGACGACCGTTATCCAGCAGGGCATCTACCGCTTCCTGCAGCATACGTTTTTCGTTGCGTACGATGATGTCCGGCGCAGCCAGATCCAGCAGACGTTTCAGACGGTTGTTACGGTTGATCACGCGACGATACAGATCGTTCAGATCCGACGTTGCGAAACGACCACCATCCAGCGGAACCAGTGGACGCAGATCTGGCGGCAGAACCGGCAGAACGGTCAGGATCATCCACTCTGGTTTGTTACCAGACTGAACGAACGCTTCCAGCAGTTTGATACGCTTGGTCAGCTTTTTACGTTTGGTTTCGGAGTTGGTTTCGTTCAGCTCTTCACGCAGCTGCTCGCACTCTTGCTCCAGATCCATGCTCTTCAGCAGGGCCTGAATAGCTTCCGCACCCATCTTCGCGTCGAATTCGTCACCGAACTCTTCCAGCGCGTCCAGATACTGCTCTTCAGTCAGGATCTGATGACGTTCCAGGTTCGTCATCCCGCCTTCGATAACCACATAAGATTCGAAGTACAGAACACGTTCGATATCGCGCAGCGGCATATCCAGCAGCAGACCGATACGGGACGGCAGAGATTTCAGGAACCAGATATGAGCAGTCGGAGACGCCAGCTCGATGTGGCCCATGCGCTCACGACGCACTTTGGTCTGGGTCACTTCAACGCCGCACTTCTCACAGATCACACCACGGTGTTTCAGGCGCTTGTACTTACCGCACAGGCACTCGTAATCTTTTACTGGCCCGAAAATGCGCGCACAGAAAAGGCCGTCACGCTCAGGTTTGAACGTACGGTAGTTGATGGTTTCCGGCTTTTTAACTTCACCGAAAGACCATGAACGGATCATGTCTGGCGAAGCCAGAGCAATTTTGATCGCATCAAACTCTTCGGTTTTAGTCTGCGCTTTCAGAAACTTTAATAAATCTTTCACGGATTTGCTCCCGTCGGAGTTAGCACAATCTGGTGCCGGGGGTTAACCCGGCACCAGTGACCTGTTTGAGCGAGAATTACTCGTCTTCCAGTTCGATGTTGATACCCAGCGAACGAATCTCTTTCAACAGTACGTTGAAGGATTCTGGCATGCCCGGCTCCATCTGATGGTTGCCGTCCACGATGTTTTTATACATCTTGGTACGACCGTTCACGTCATCAGACTTAACGGTGAGCATTTCCTGCAGGGTGTATGCCGCGCCGTATGCTTCCAGCGCCCACACTTCCATCTCCCCGAAGCGCTGACCACCGAACTGTGCCTTACCACCCAGCGGCTGCTGAGTAACCAGGCTATAAGAACCGGTAGAACGAGCGTGCATCTTGTCGTCGACCAGGTGGTTCAGTTTCAGCATGTACATGTAACCTACGGTTACCGGACGCTCGAACTGTTCACCGGTACGGCCGTCAAACAGCGTAATCTGACCAGACGTTGGCAGACCACCCAGTTGCAGCAGCTCTTTAATTTCAGCTTCTTTTGCACCGTCGAATACCGGCGTTGCAATTGGCATACCTTTGCGCAGGTTCTCTGCCAGACGCAGCACTTCTTCATCGCTGAAGGTGTTCAGGTCGACTTTCTGACGCACGTCGGTACCCAGATCGTAGGCACGCTGGATGAATTCGCGCAGTTTCGCGACTTCCTGCTGCTGTTTCAGCATGGCGTTAATCTTGTCGCCGATACCTTTCGCAGCCATACCCAGGTGAGTTTCCAGGATCTGACCAATGTTCATACGAGACGGTACGCCCAGCGGGTTCAGTACGATATCTACCGGCGTACCGTTAGCATCGTGCGGCATATCTTCGATCGGGTTGATCTTAGAGATAACACCCTTGTTACCGTGACGACCTGCCATCTTATCACCCGGCTGGATCTGACGTTTAACAGCCAGATAAACCTTAACAATCTTCAGCACGCCTGGTGCCAGATCGTCGCCCTGAGTGATTTTGCGGCGTTTCGCTTCGAGTTTTTTCTCGAACTCGTGTTTCAGCTCGTCATACTGCTCAGCCAGCTGTTCCAGCTGATTCTGTTTCTCTTCGTCGGTCAGGCCCAGTTCCAGCCAGCGATCGCGTGGCAGTTTGTCGAGCTTCTCAGCTTCAACGCCACCGGCAACCAGCACCGCATAGATACGGCTGAACAGACCCGCTTCGAGGATCTGCAGTTCTTCAGACAGGTCTTTCTTAGCCTGTTTGAGCTGCATCTCTTCGATTTCCAGCGCACGCTTATCTTTCTCAACGCCGTCACGAGTGAAGACCTGAACGTCGATAACCGTACCGGAAACGCCGTTTGGTACGCGCAGAGAAGAGTCTTTAACGTCAGACGCTTTCTCACCGAAGATAGCACGCAGCAGTTTCTCTTCTGGCGTCAGCTGGGTTTCACCTTTCGGCGTCACTTTACCAACCAGAATGTCGCCGCCGGTCACTTCCGCACCGATATAAACGATACCGGATTCATCCAGTTTGGAGAGCGCAGCTTCACCCACGTTAGGGATGTCAGCGGTGATCTCTTCTGGCCCCAGCTTGGTGTCACGGGACACACATGCCAGTTCCTGAATGTGGATAGTGGTGAAACGATCTTCCTGAACCACACGCTCGGAGACGAGGATGGAGTCTTCGAAGTTGTAACCGTTCCACGGCATGAACGCTACGCGCATGTTCTGACCGAGCGCCAGTTCACCGAGGTCGGTGGACGGACCGTCTGCCAGCACGTCGCCGCGCTCAACTGGCTCACCCAGAGACACACATGGCATCTGGTTGATACAGGTATTCTGGTTAGAACGGGTGTATTTGGTCAGGTTATAGATGTCGATACCTGCTTCGCCCGGATACATCTCGTCTTCGTTAACTTTGATAACGATACGGGATGCGTCAACGTACTGAACGGTACCGCCACGCTTAGCAACCGCAGTAACACCGGAGTCAACGGCAACAGCACGTTCCATACCGGTACCAACCAGCGGCTTATCAGCGCGCAGAGTTGGAACGGCCTGACGTTGCATGTTCGCACCCATCAACGCACGGTTGGCGTCATCGTGTTCCAGGAACGGGATCAGGGACGCACCGACGGATACCACCTGCTGGGTGGATACGTCCATGTAGTCAACCTGGTCGCGGCTGAACAAGCTGGATTCGCCTTTGCTACGGCAGGTAACCAGATCTTCTACAAAGTGGCCTTCGTCATCCAGGTTGGAGTTCGCCTGAGCGATAACGTAGTTGCCTTCTTCGATAGCAGACAGGTAATGAATTTCGTCGGTTACAACACCGTCAGTCACTTTACGGTACGGCGTCTCAAGGAAACCGTATTCGTTCGTCTGTGCGTACACGGACAGGGAGTTGATCAGACCGATGTTTGGACCTTCAGGCGTTTCGATTGGACATACGCGACCGTAGTGCGTCGGGTGTACGTCTCGAACTTCAAAGCCTGCGCGTTCACGGGTCAGACCGCCTGGGCCGAGTGCAGAGATACGACGTTTGTGCGTAATCTCAGACAGCGGGTTGTTCTGGTCCATGAACTGAGACAGCTGGCTGGAACCGAAGAACTCTTTCACTGCTGCAGAAATCGGCTTGGCGTTGATCATATCCTGAGGCATCAGGGTATCCAGATCGCCCAGAGACAGACGCTCTTTCACCGCACGCTCAACACGTACCAGGCCAACGCGGAATTGGTTTTCCGCCATTTCGCCTACGGAACGGATACGACGGTTGCCGAGGTGGTCGATATCGTCCACTTCGCCTTTACCGTTACGGATATCGATGAGCTTCTTCATCACTTCGATGATGTCGTCTTTGCTCAGGATACCGGAACCTTCGATTTCGTCACGCAGCAGAGAACGGTTGAACTTCATACGACCTACCGCGGACAGATCGTAGCGGTCTTCGGAGAAGAACAGGTTCTCGAACAGGCTTTCCGCCGCTTCGCGAGTTGGTGGCTCACCAGGACGCATCATGCGGTAAATTTCTACCAGCGCGCTCAGACGATCGGTGGTTGGGTCGACGCGAATCGTCTCAGAGATATACGCACCGTGGTCCAGATCGTTGGTGAACAGCGTTTCGATACGCTTGTGGCCAGACTGGCTCAGCTTAGCCAGCAGATCCAGGCTCAGCTCCATGTTCGCCGGGCAGATCAGCTCGCCAGTTGATTCATCAACGTAATCTTTCGCGGCTACTTTTCCTGCAATGTATTCAACCGGAACTTCGATGTGTTTGATATCATCTTTTTCCAGCTGGCGGATGTGGCGCGCGGTGATACGGCGACCTTTTTCCACATACACTTTGCCGTCGGCTTCGATGTCGAACGACGCGGTCTCACCACGCAGACGTTCCGGCACCAGCTCCATCTGCAGCTTGTTGTCGCGGATTTCGAAGATCACTTTCTCAAAGAACAGGTCCAGGATCTGCTCAGTGGTATAGTTCAGTGCACGCAGAATGATGGTTGCAGGCAGCTTACGACGACGGTCGATACGGACAAACAGGTTGTCTTTCGGATCGAACTCGAAGTCCAGCCATGAACCACGGTAAGGAATGATGCGTGCGTTATACAGTACTTTACCGGAAGAGTGTGTTTTACCTTTATCGCTGTCGAAGAAGACGCCCGGGCTACGATGCAGCTGGGAAACGATAACACGCTCAGTACCGTTGATAACGAAAGTACCGTTGTCCGTCATGAGTGGAATTTCACCCATGTAGACTTCTTGTTCTTTAATGTCTTTTACGGTGCCTTCCGGCGCTTCGCGCTCGTAGATCACCAGACGCAGTTTTACGCGCAGCGGTGCGGAATAGGTCACGCCACGGATCTGACATTCCTGAACGTCAAACACCGGTTCGCCAAGGCGGTAGCTGACGTACTGCAGCTCGGAGTTACCGCTGTAGCTCTGAATCGGGAACACGGAGCGGAAGGCTGCTTCCAGACCGTACTGCCCTTCAGGATCTTGCTCGATAAACTTCTGGAACGAGTCAAGCTGGATAGAAAGGAGATATGGAATGTCCAGAACTTGTGGACGTTTACCAAAATCCTTACGAATACGTTTTTTCTCGGTATAGGAGTAAACCATAGGGTTCCTCAGCTCGCTGACAAGTCGACCCATCTGTCCGACGAAGGGACAGTTTGTGCAACACCATTTTGTGGACCGGAAAATTGAATACTTTCCGCAATACCTGTTGCTATCACGCTTAAATCATTTCGTCGCGATTTACACAGAGCGAGCACCCTGTCGCAATATATTAAGTCGTCGATAGAAACATGCATTGTCAGGACAATCAGCAGTCAAACAGTGTGAAATGCTACTGATGCCTTACAGCGCAAAAAGGCTGGTGACTAAAAAGTCACCAGCCATCAGCCTAATTGCTTAGGCTGCAACCAGAAAAGTTGGCTTATTTAACTTCAACTTCAGCGCCAGCTTCTTCCAGAGATTTTTTCAGTGCTTCTGCGTCGTCTTTGCTCACGCCTTCTTTCAGCGCAGCTGGAGCAGATTCTACCAGGTCTTTAGCTTCTTTCAGACCCAGGCCAGTTGCGCCACGTACTGCTTTGATAACAGCAACTTTGTTCGCGCCAGCAGCTTTCAGAATTACGTCGAATTCAGTTTTTTCTTCAGCAGCTTCAGCCGGGCCCGCAGCTACAGCTACAGCAGCAGCAGCAGAAACACCGAATTTTTCTTCCATTGCAGAAACCAGCTCTACAACGTCCATTACGGACATAGCTGCTACTGCTTCAATGATTTGATCTTTAGTGATAGACATTTAAATTGTTCCTGAAAATCAGAATAAAGTTTATACGTAAGCAAATGCTTTATAAAGATAACTGCGATTAAGCAGCTTCTTTCGCATCGCGTACAGCAGCCAGAGTGCGAACCAGTTTGCCAGCCGCAGCTTCTTTCATGGTTGCCATCAGGCGTGCAATTGCTTCTTCGTAGGTCGGCAGGGTTGCCAGGCGATCGATTTGCGATGCCGGGATCAACTCACCTTCAAAGGCTGCAGCTTTGACCTCAAATTTTGCATTCGCTTTCGCGAACTCTTTGAACAGACGAGCAGCAGCGCCCGGGTGTTCCATAGAGTATGCAATCAGGGTCGGACCAACAAACGTGTCTTTCAGGCACTCGAACTGAGTACCTTCAACTACGCGGCGCAGCAGGGTGTTACGAACAACACGCATGTATACGCCAGCTTCACGACCTGCTTTACGCAGTTCAGTCATTTTGTCTACAGTAACGCCACGGGAATCCGCAACTACTGCAGACAGCGCGCCTTTGGCTACTTCGCTGACTTCAGCAACAATCGCTTGTTTGTCTTGAAGATTTAAAGCCATTAGCTTTGCTCCTGGATGTTTGCCGGAACTCATGTTCCGGAACTCACTTCACTCAACCCAACGGGAAGAGCGTCTTAATACGGTGAGCAGAAACAAGCCAGAATATTCAAAAAATAATCTTAGCGTTCTGTCACCGTCTACGCAGGGGATTAAGTTTCTTGCGAAACACCTGCGGTCTTCGACGGAGGCCTGGATTAGGCCAGGCTCCAACGAACAAATCTTTTAGCCGCTAACTTTCGTTAGCAAACGTGGGGGTAAGATTGTAGACAAAATCACCGCCCACGTAAAGGCATTAGTTTGCAGCAGCGCTCAGGCCAGCCTGGTCAACTGCAACACCTGCACCCATGGTGGTGGAGATGCTAACTTTCTTGATGTACACGCCTTTCGCCTGAGTTGGTTTTGCTTTTTTCAGCGCAACCAGCAGAGCTTCCAGGTTTTCTTTCAGTTTGTCAGCGTCAAAGTCCACTTTACCGATGGTGGTGTGGATGATGCCGTTTTTGTCGTTACGATAACGAACCTGACCTGCTTTAGCGTTCTTAACCGCTTCAGCAACGTTAGGGGTTACAGTACCCACTTTCGGGTTTGGCATCAGGCCGCGTGGACCCAGAACCTGGCCCAGCTGGCCAACAACGCGCATTGCATCTGGAGAAGCAATAACAACGTCAAAGTTCATTTCGCCTTTCTTGATCTGATCAGCCAGATCTTCCATACCTACCAGTTCAGCGCCGGCAGCTTTAGCAGCTTCAGCGTTTGCACCCTGAGCAAATACAGCTACGCGAACGGAACGGCCAGTACCGTGTGGCAGTACGGTTGCGCCACGAACGTTCTGATCGGATTTACGCGCGTCGATGCCGAGGTTAACGGCAACGTCAACGCTTTCAACGAACTTAGCCGTTGCCAGTTCTTTCAGCAGAGCGATAGCTTCGTTGATGTCGTACTGTTTGGTCGCATCAACTTTGTCACGGATCACGGACATGCGCTTGGTCAGTTTAGCCATTTCTTAGTCCTCCACTACCAGGCCCATGGAACGTGCAGTACCTTCGATTGAGCGAGTCATCGCTTCAATGTCGGCACCAGTCATGTCGGCAGCTTTGGTCTGCGCGATTTCCTGCAGCTGAGCGCGGGAAATTTTACCCACTTTGTCTTTGTTCGGCTTACCGGAACCAGACTTGATACCAGCCGCTTTCTTCAGCAGAACTGCTGCTGGAGGGGTTTTGGTAACGAAAGTGAAAGAACGGTCAGCGTAAACAGTGATGACGACTGGGATTGGCAGACCTTTTTCCAGGGATTCGGTTTTGGCGTTGAACGCTTTACAGAATTCCATGATGTTCACACCCTGCTGACCCAGAGCTGGACCAACTGGTGGACTTGGGTTCGCCATACCAGCTGCAACCTGCAGCTTGACGTAGGCTTGTACTTTCTTAGCCATTCTAAAATCCTCTGATTGGGTAATAGCGCCTCAGGGAGGCTCCCCGTGAATAAAATTCGTTTTACGGGCCGGGCCCATAAAAACAAAAGGCGCGAAATTGTATTCCAATCTCGCGCCCTGTGCAACGATTAAATCGTCGCTTTTTTGATCGCTGCTTAGGCTTTTTCGACCTGCGAAAAGTCCAGCTCTACCGGGGTCGCACGACCGAAGATAGAAACAGAAACTTTCAGGCGGGACTTCTCGTAGTCCACTTCTTCAACCACACCGTTAAAGTCAGCAAACGGACCGTCGCTAACACGAACCATTTCACCCGGTTCAAATAGCGTTTTCGGACGCGGCTTATCACCCACCTGCTGCAGGCGGTTCATAATCGCATCAACTTCTTTGTCGCTGATTGGCGCCGGACGGTCAGACGTGCCGCCGATAAAGCCCATTACGCGCGGTACGCTGCGCACCAGGTGCCAGCTCGCGTCGTTCATCACCATCTGAACCAGCACGTAACCCGGGAAGAATTTACGCTCGCTTTTGCGACGTTGGCCGCCACGGATCTCAACCACTTCTTCGGTCGGAACCATAACTTCGCCAAATAACTCTTCCATATTGTGTAATTTGATATGCTCACGCAGCGACGTTGCTACGCGGCCTTCAAAACCGGAAAACGCCTGAACGACGTACCAACGCTTTTTAGGGGCTTCAGACATCTTAGAACCTCAGGCCAGTAATAAAGGAAACCAGGCGAACCAGAATACCATCCAGTCCCCACAGGATCAGTGACATTACAGCGGTAACCGCCGCTACGATCAGCGTGGTGTGCAATGTTTCCTGGCGAGTCGGCCAAATGACCTTGCGGACTTCGGTACGTGCTTCGCGAGCGAAAGCAACGGTTGCTTTACCTTTAGTCGTCAACAGCGCGACACCGCCCGCTGCAGCAATCAGAATCACCACTGCCAGCGCGCGGAGCGGCAGCATCATGTCACGATAAAGATAGTTGCCAACGATTGCCACAATCAGCAGCACGGCAACAGCGATCCACTTCATCGCTTCCAGGCCGCGCCCGCTCCCTTGAGCTTCGGTATTCGCACTCATAAACCAACCTGTCAGAAGAATTCTACAAATAATTTCACCCCGCGATTGCGAGGCGAGCCAAATCGAAACGCTAATCCCTTTATGGATTATACGCTCTCTGCAGAGCCTGTCTCAGCAATGATTATGACAAAAAGAATCACTGATGAGCCAGGTTCTGATGTGAAAGCGTGCAAAAAGGGCATCAAATGATGCCCTTTTCATGCGCATTGCGTCAAATGTTATCAGCGATTAGCCGAGAACTTTAGCAACCACGCCCGCGCCAACGGTACGGCCACCTTCACGGATTGCGAAACGCAGACCGTCGTCCATCGCGATTGGGTGGATCAGAGTCACAACCATCTTGATGTTGTCGCCTGGCATTACCATCTCAACGCCTTCTGGCAGTTCGATGGTACCGGTCACGTCAGTTGTACGGAAGTAGAACTGTGGACGGTAGCCTTTGAAGAACGGAGTATGACGGCCGCCTTCATCTTTGGACAGGATGTACACTTCAGATTCGAACTTGGTGTGTGGCTTGATTGAGCCTGGCTTCGCCAGAACCTGACCACGTTCGATTTCTTCACGTTTGATACCACGCAGCAGAACACCAACATTCTCACCCGCACGGCCTTCGTCCAGCAGTTTGCGGAACATTTCAACGCCAGTACAGGTAGACTTCGCAGTCTCTTTGATACCAACGATTTCAACTTCTTCGCCAACTTTGATGATACCGCGCTCTACACGACCGGTAACAACGGTACCACGACCGGAGATGGAGAATACGTCTTCGATTGGCAGCAGGAATGGCTTGTCAATCGCACGCTCTGGTTCTGGGATGTAAGAATCCAGGAAGCCTGCCAGTTCGATGATTTTCGCTTCCCACTCTGCTTCGCCTTCCAGCGCTTTCAGCGCGGAACCACGAACGATTGGAGTGTCGTCGCCTGGGAAATCGTACTGAGACAGCAGTTCACGAACTTCCATCTCTACCAGTTCCAGCAGCTCTTCGTCATCAACCATGTCGCACTTGTTCAGGAACACGATGATGAAAGGAACGCCTACCTGACGACCCAGCAGGATGTGCTCACGAGTCTGAGGCATTGGGCCGTCAGTCGCAGCAACAACCAGGATCGCGCCGTCCATCTGCGCAGCACCGGTGATCATGTTTTTAACATAGTCGGCGTGGCCTGGGCAGTCTACGTGTGCGTAGTGGCGAGTCGGGGTGTCGTATTCAACGTGGGAAGTGTTGATGGTGATACCACGAGCTTTTTCTTCTGGTGCGTTATCGATCTGGTCGAATGCACGAGCGGAACCACCGTAGGTTTTTGCCAGAACGGTAGTGATTGCAGCGGTCAGCGTTGTTTTACCATGGTCAACGTGGCCGATAGTACCGACGTTAACGTGCGGTTTTGTACGTTCAAACTTTTCTTTAGACATCGATTGTCCCTCTAAGACACGGATAAATCGGTGATATCACCACATCAACCAGGCGAAATGCCTGAATTGTTGAATACAGTAAAATTGAAACAGAGAGAAACGGGAAGGAGAAGTGAAGTGGTGCTGATACCCAGAGTCGAACTGGGGACCTCACCCTTACCAAGGGTGCGCTCTACCAACTGAGCCATATCAGCACGTATTGGAGCGGGCAGCGGGAATCGAACCCGCATCATCAGCTTGGAAGGCTGAGGTAATAGCCATTATACGATGCCCGCATCCTGAAACTCGGCTACCCAGTTCTTTCTGTAACGAAAAAAGAGATTTCTCTCTTTTTCAGTTTGAGCTGGCTAATTTTTCCAACCAGCTCCGGCGGCATTTACGCTGCCAGAAAGTGGTGGTGGGGGAAGGATTCGAACCTTCGAAGTCTGTGACGGCAGATTTACAGTCTGCTCCCTTTGGCCGCTCGGGAACCCCACCGGACTTGATGGTGCCGACTACCGGAATCGAACTGGTGACCTACTGATTACAAGTCAGTTGCTCTACCTACTGAGCTAAGTCGGCATCAAGTAGCGCGCATTCTATGGATCCCTGCGCGGTCATGCAACTAAAAAATTGCATAAAACGTTCTTTCGCTCACATTTTATGCGAACAGCGTATCAAGCGCTGTAAAAGTAGTCATTCGAGGTCAAATAATCAACATATCAGCGTCATTTGCACCGTATTCACGGTAGCGTGACGGCATCCGCGTTACGCATCGCTTTCCATCTTTTTTCTTATTATTCGTGTCATCTGGTGTTAACCTCCTGCCCATTGTCCAAAATTAACTGTGTGATGAGCCACGGTCCGGCAGTATTGAGCGGGCTCACTGAAGCATGCTTATGAGCAAAAAAGAGCAAACGTTAATGACGCCTTATCTTCACTTTAACCGCAGCCAGTGGGCTGCCCTGCGTGATTCCGTCCCTATGACGCTGACGGAAGGTGAAATCGCACGGTTAAAAGGGATAAACGAAGATCTCTCCCTTGAAGAGGTGGCAGAAATTTATCTCCCCCTCTCTCGCTTGCTTAACTTCTATATCAGCTCGAACCTGCGCCGCCAGGCCGTGCTGGAGCAGTTTCTCGGGACGAACGGTCAACGCATTCCTTATATCATTAGTATCGCAGGCAGCGTGGCCGTGGGTAAAAGTACCACCGCGCGTGTTCTGCAGGCGCTGTTGAGCCGCTGGCCGGAACACCGCAGCGTGGAGCTGATCACGACGGACGGCTTCCTGCATCCAAACGAAGTATTAAAAGAACGCGGCCTGATGAAGAAGAAAGGCTTCCCGCTTTCTTATGATATGCACCGCCTGGTGAAATTCGTCTCTGACCTGAAATCCGGCGTGCCGCACGTCACGGCCCCCGTCTATTCTCACCTGATCTACGATCGCATCCCGGATGGGGATAAAACGGTGGTCCAGCCGGACATCCTGATTCTGGAGGGTCTGAACGTGCTGCAAAGCGGCATGGACTATCCTCACGACCCGCATCACGTATTCGTCTCGGATTTCGTCGACTTCTCTATTTATGTCGATGCGCCGGAAGAGCTGCTGCAGAACTGGTACATCAACCGCTTCCTTAAATTCCGCGAAGGGGCGTTCACCGATCCTGACTCTTACTTCCATAACTATGCGCAGCTCTCAAAAGAAGAGGCCATTAAGGTAGCCACCGGGCTGTGGAATGAGATCAACTACGTGAACCTCAAAGAGAACATCCTGCCGACGCGCGAGCGCGCGAGCCTGATCCTCACCAAGAGCGAGAAGCACGCCGTCGACCAGATTCGCCTGCGGAAATAATCAGGCAGAGTAAAAAAAACCGGCTTTGCGCCGGTTTTTTCGTTATGCGTGTGGCTTCTCGCCATTTTCATCCTGATCGACCGCGAAGCAGGCCACCAGCTGGCCGCCATAATCCTTCAGCTGTGGCTGGAGCTGGGTGCACGGACCAAAGCGACGGCTGCAGCGGGCGTTGAATGCACATCCCGGCGGTGGATTCAGCGGACTTGGCAGTTCCCCCGTCAGCTTAATACGCTCGCGACGATCGTCCGGGTTCAGACGCGGCGTCGCAGACAGCAGCGCCTGGGTATACGGGTGACGAGGGTTATTAAAGATCTGGTCTTTGGTCCCCTTCTCCACGCAGCGCCCCAGGTACATCACCATCACCTCATCGGCAATGTGTTCGACCACCGACAGGTCGTGGGAGATGAACACGTAAGACAGCCCCAGCTCCTGCTGCAGATCCATCATCAGGTTCAGCACCTGCGCACGCACCGATACGTCGAGCGCGGAGACCGGCTCATCGGCAATCACCACGTCCGGATCGAGCATCAGCCCGCGGGCGATAGCAATACGCTGACGCTGGCCGCCGGAGAACATATGCGGATAACGATCGTAATGCTCGGTTTTAAGGCCAACCTTCGCCATCATCGCCAGCGCTTTTTCACGGCGCTGCTCTTTGCTCAGATTGCTGTTAATCAGCAGGGGCTCTTCCAGAATCTGCCCCACTTTCTTACGCGGGTTCAAAGAACCGTACGGGTTCTGGAACACAATCTGGATTTTCTGACGACGCAGCTTCTGCGCCTGCGGATCGTGCTTGAGCAGATCCTGCCCCTGATAATAAAGTTCGCCGCCGGTCGGCACTTCAATCATCGTCAGCAGACGGCCCAGCGTGGATTTACCGCAGCCCGACTCCCCCACCACCGCCAGCGTTTTACCGCGTTCGAGGTTAAAGGAGACGCCGTCCAGCGCTTTCACCAGGCGTTCAGGGGCAAACAGCCCCTTCTTCACCGGGTAGTATTTTTTCAGATCGATGGCCTGCAGCAGCGGCTGTTGCGTGGTGGCCTGTTGCGTACTCATAGTGTTGGCCTCCCGGCATCATCGAGTGGGTAGTGGCATTTCGACTGACGACCGTCAGCAAGCTGGTTCAGCTCTGGCTCTTTTGCCCGGCACTTGTCCGTCGCATACGGACAGCGCGGATTGAGCAGACAGCCCTGCGGACGGTCATATTTACCCGGTACCACACCCGGCAGCGACGCCAGGCGCGCTTTATCCTGGGCAAACTCCGGCAGCGCGCGTAAAAGCGCCTGGGTATACGGGTGACGCGGCGCGCGGAAAATATCGTGCGAACTCCCGGCCTCGACCACCTGGCCGGCATACATCACGATAATCTTGTGCGCGGCTTCGGCCACCAGCGCCAGATCGTGCGTAATCAGCACCAGCGCCATATTCTCTTTCTGCTGCAGCTCCAGCAGCAGCTCGATGATTTGCGCCTGAATGGTCACGTCCAGCGCAGTGGTCGGCTCATCCGCAATCAGCAGTTTGGGTCGACAGGCAATTGCCATGGCGATCATCACGCGCTGGCTCATCCCACCGGAAAGCTGGTGCGGGTAAACGTCCAGACGCGACGCCGGGTCGGGAATACCCACCTGGTTCAGCAGGTCGATCGCGCGCTGGCGACGGGTTTTCTTATTCCCGCCCTGATGCACCTTAATCGCTTCCATAATCTGGAAACCTACGGTGTAGCACGGGTTAAGGCTGGTCATCGGGTCCTGGAAAATCATCGCCACTTCGGCGCCCACCAGCTGGCGGCGCTGTTTTTCAGAAATGCGCTTCAGATCCTGACCGTTGAACTGCAGGTTTTCCGCCATCACGCGGCCCGGGTAATCAATCAGCCCCATGATCGCCAGCGAGCTCACTGACTTACCGGAACCGGACTCCCCGACAATGCCCACCACTTCGCCCTGATTTACGCTGTAGCTGATGCGGTCCACGGCGCGAAACGGGGTGCCCTCGTCACCGAAGTGCACCGATAATTTATCTACATTTAATAACGCCATCTCGTGCCTCTTACTGCTTCAGTTTGGGATCAAGCGCATCACGCAGGCCATCACCCATCAGGTTAAATGCCAGCACCGTCAGCAGGATTGCCAGACCCGGGAAGGTGACAACCCACCAGGCGCTTTGTGCGAACTGCAACACGTCGGAGAGCATGGTGCCCCACTCCGGCGTTGGCGGCTGCGCACCCATGCCCAGGAAGCCAAGAGCGGCCATATCAAGAATGGCGTTAGAGAAACCGAGCGACGCCTGAACAATCAGCGGCGCAAGGCAGTTAGGGAAGATATTCACGAACATCTGACGCATCGCCCCGGCCCCCGCCACGCGAGACGCGGTGACGTAGTCGCGGTTCACTTCCACCAGCACCGCAGCACGGGTTAAGCGCACGTAGTGGGGAAGCGCCACGAAGGTCAACGCCAGCGCGGCGTTACCAATCGACGGACCGAAGATCGCCACCAGCACCAGCGCCAGCAGCAGGCTTGGCAGCGCCAGCATGATGTCGACGATACGCATGATGATGTTATCAACGATGCCGCCGAAGTAGCCGGCAACCAGGCCGAGAACGATCCCCATGATCAGGGACAGCACCACCACCAGGCAGCCGACCAGCAGCGACAGGCGCGCGCCGTACATCAGGCGCGACAGCACGTCGCGGCCCACGTCATCGGTACCTAACAGGTGCGCCAGGCTACCGCCATCCTGCCACGCAGGCGGGGCGAGCAGCGCATCGCGGAACTGGTCCGCCGGGTTATGCGGTGCGAGGACGTTCGCAAACACCGCAATCAGGATCATGATAACGACATACACCAGCCCTACCACCGCGCCTTTATTGCGCTTGAAGTAGTGCCAGAACTCCTGCAGCGGCGTCATTGGAACCGGTGCAGCGACCACTTTATTTTGAGTAACTTGTGACATGATGGCCCCTTACTTCTTATGACGAATACGCGGGTTCACCACGCCGTACAGCAAATCGACCAGCAGGTTGACGAGGATAATCATCGTCGCGACCAGCAGCACGCCGCCCTGCACAACCGGATAGTCACGGCGCTGCAGCGCGTCAATCAGCCAGCGTCCAAGACCCGGCCAGGAGAAGATGGTTTCGGTCAGGATCGCCCCCGCCAGCAGCGTCCCCACCTGGAGACCGATCACGGTCACTACCGGCAGCATGGCGTTACGCAGCGCATGGACAATGATGACCCGCATACGCGTCAGGCCCTTGGCGCGCGCGGTGCGGATATAATCCTCGCCCAGCACCTCCAGCATCGATGAACGGGTCATACGCACGATCACCGCCAGAGGAATGGTGCCCAGCACCATGGCAGGCAGGATCATGTGCGCCACGGCGTCAATGAAGTTGCCCTCTTCACCCCAGATAGCCGTATCAATCAGCATAAAGCCGGTGAGCGGGTTGGAGTCATCCAGGAAGACCATATCGCTGACGCGCCCGGAGACCGGCGTCAGGTTAAGCTGCACCGAGACGAGCATGATCAGCATCATGCCCCACCAGAAAATAGGCATGGAGTAGCCGGTCAGCGCCAGGCCCACGGCGGTATGGTCAAAAATAGAACCACGCTTGACGGCAGCCAGTACCCCGACAGGAATACCCACCGCAGTGGCGAAAATCATGGCGCAGACGCCAAGCTCGAGCGTCGCTTTAAAGCGCGGCACGAACTCGTCCCACACCGGAAGACGGCTTTTCAGCGAAATCCCTAAGTCACCGTGCAGCACGCCCCAAATATAGTGGAGGTACTGCTGCCACATCGGCTTATCGAGACCGAGTTCCGCCAGCAGCTGTGCATGGCGCTCAGGGGAAATACCACGCTCGCCCGCCATAATCATTACCGGGTCGCCGGGGATCATATGGACGAAGGCAAAAGTGAGAAGGGTGATACCGATAAACGTGGGGATAACAAGTCCCAGACGTCGGAGGATGAACTGCAACATAACCCGGATTCTCTCTGATGACGCACGACCAGTGGCGTGGCGTCTGTATTGCTCACAAATGTAAATTCCCTCTCCCAATGGGAGAGGGTTAGGGTGAGGGGATGCATGCACGCCCCTCACCCCTGCCCTCTCCCAGAGGGAGAGGGAGAACACCCTACTTATTATTCAACAGATACGTTTTCGAAGTGGTGTTTGCCGAGTGGATCAACCACGTAGCCCTTCACTTCTTTACGCACTGGCTCGTACACGGTGGAGTGAGCAACAATCAGCGCCGGAGCCTGATCGTGCATAACAACCTGCGCCTGCTTGTACAGCTCAATACGTTTGTTGTGATCGTCGGTCGCACGCGCCGGCTGGATCAGGTCTTCAAACGGCTTGTAGCACCAGCGGGAGTAGTTAGAACCGTCTTTCGCTGCAGCACAGCTGAACAGGGTAGCGAAGAAGTTGTCCGGATCCCCGTTATCACCGGTCCAGCCCATCATCACCGCCTGATGCTCACCCGCTTTGGCGCGCTTCAGGTACTCGCCCCACTCGTAGGTGACAATCTTGGCCTGTACGCCAACCTTCGCCCAGTCGGCCTGAACCATTTCCGCCATACGGCGTGCGTTCGGGTTGTACGGACGCTGTACCGGCATCGCCCACAGCTCAACGGTAAAGCCTTTATCCTGGCCCGCTTCTTTCAGCAGCGCTTTCGCTTTCTCAGGATCGTAGGTGTAGTCCTTAACGTCGTCGTTATAGCCCCACATGGTTGGTGGGATCAGGTTCTTGGCAGCAACGCCCGCGCCCTGGTAAACGGCTTTGATGATTGCTTCTTTGTTCACCGCGTAGGTCAGCGCCTGACGCACCTTCACGTCATCAAACGGTTTCTTCTCGGTGTTGAAGGAGAGATAGCCCACGTTCAGGCCCGCCTGCTCCATCAGGTTGATGTTCTTGTCCTGCTTCATGCGCGCGATGTCAGCCGGGTTCGGGAATGGCATCACCTGGCACTCGTTTTTCTGCAGCTTGGCATAACGCACGGAAGCGTCAGGCGTTATGGAGAAGACCAGACGGTCAATCTGCGGCTTGGTGCCCCAGTAACCAGGGAAGGCTTTATACAGAATGCGGGAATCTTTCTGGTACTGCAGCAGCTGGAACGGACCGGTACCAATTGGGTTCAGGTCCACTTTCTCCGGCGTGCCGGCTTTCAGCATATTGTCCGCATACTCTTTAGAGAGAATAGAGGCAAAGTCCATGGCCAGATCGGCCAGGAATGGCGATTCAGGACGCGTCAGGACGAACTGAACGGTGTTATCGTCCACTTTTTTCACTTCTGAGATCAGGTCTGGCAGACCCATCCCTTCGAAGTACTCATAGCTGCCGCCAGACACTTTGTGATACGGGTTCTGGGCATTTTTCTGACGGTCGAAGGAGAACACGACGTCGTCGGCGTTAAAGTCACGCGTCGGTTTGAAGTCCTTGCTGTCCTGCCACTTCACGCCCTGGCGCAGGTGGAAGGTATAGGTCTTACCGTCTTCGCTGATGTCCCACTTCTCAGCCAGACCCGGAATCACTTCCGTGGTGCCAATTTTGAATTCAACCAGACGGTTATAGATCGGTACGGAGCTTGCGTCGTAAGTCGTACCAGAGGTAAAGAGCTGTGGGTTAAAGCCTTCCGGCGAGCCTTCAGAACAGTAAACCAGGGTTTTTGCCTGTACGCTTGCTGCCACGGTCATAGCCACCAGGCTCAGACCAAGCTTCAGCATCCCTGACTTCTTCAAGGAAATACTCATTATTCTGCTCCAATGTGATGTTTTGCTTTGTTGTGTTACGCCGCCAGACCTTTATTTATTTTTTACCCGGTCCGGTCGGAGGTGCCCGAAGGCAGTAAAGGGATGGAGAATCCTTTCAGAAGAGCGTTTGAGTTGCAGCGCAGATCGTCCCTGAAATGCCCCTCATGCCCTACAATCTGTCAACAGAATGTGAAAACGTCAATACAGGTGACGGGCATTTACGCTGAGTGTGAGAAACCGCAAACAAAGATTAAAAAAACTCTATGCGCCAGTTTTCAGCAGGGAAATTTATGCTACTCGCTATCTTGCAGCACAACTATCTTCATATTTCGCAACAATCAGTGATTAACTTTTATTCAGAATGGGTAAATTTTCTTGCAGAATGGTGATTATCTGAGCACTAAATACCGCGAACGTTAAAACGCACAGCGAAAAATGCTGAGGTTATCCATAAGTAACGCGAAAAAAGATCAATCTATATATAAAAAAATACAATGGATTATGTCACAAAATCGTTAACAGGCAGGCTTAAGCGAGGATAAGGGGCATTTTGGGCAGTCGGGCTGAGTAACCCGCTAATGCAAAAAGGGCTAACCTTGCGGTTAGCCCTTTTCAGAATGTGGTCGGCGAGAGAGGATTCGAACCTCCGACCCACTGGTCCCAAACCAGTTGCGCTACCAAGCTGCGCTACTCGCCGAATGCGGAGCGCATCTTACTGCTGAGGTGCGCCCCCGTCAATCCCTTATTTTCAAAAAGCCATTCAACTGGCGATATTCTCGCCAGAGCAGCTACTGCGCGGCTTTTGCGGTGTTATCAGGGAGTTTACACCAGTTGTTGTTTTCGTTAATCCCACCGTTAGGTGAGGTATAGCCGAGACAACCCATAATGGTGTCGTACAGCTCAACGTGACGACGCGGCACCTTCATCTCCGCCTCTTTCTTCAGCTGAGCAAACATCTTCGCCTTCTCCGGATTCTCCAGATACTTATCCGACATCCACATGATCATCGGCACGCGGAACTGCTCCGGCGGCGCCAGCTTGCGCGGCGTACCGTGCAAATGCTCTTTCTCGTTGATGGATTCACCGTGGTCTGCAGCGTAAATCACAATCGCTTTTTTATCGCGCAGCTGGTCGATGACCCGGCTCAGGAAGGTATCCACGTACAGCACCGAGTTATCATAGGCATTGATCAGCTCCTGCTTGCTGCAGTCATTATTAATGCCTACGCACTCGGGCTGCCACTTCGCGAAATCACGCGTGTAGCGCTGGTAATAGCTGTAATGCGACCCTTTGGTGTGCAGAATAATCAGATGCTTACCCTGTGGATGGCTTTTGAGGGACTCCGACATCTCTTTCAGCAGCAGCATGTCGTCGACGTTTTTACCGCGGTTACGCGGCTCGGCGCCAATCTGCTCGCGGTACGCGATGTTGTCTGCCAGGGTGTTGGTGTAGAACCACATCTCACTTTGCATGGCGAACAGGTCAGCGCTAAACCCAAGCTGCTTCAGCACGGCAAACACGTTTTGCTCTTTCAGCGTGCGCTGCGGATTATCGCTCGCACCGCCCTCACGCACAAACATGCAGCGCAGCGAGAGCTTCGTTGCGGTATCGCAGGAGTAGCCCCGATAGGCCACCAGGTTCTTTTCCTGCGCCAGCTTCGGCGTGGTATCCCGGTCATAGCCCAGAATGCCCATATGGTCCCAGCGCGTCGTTTCGCCGATAACAAAGACGACGTAGGTATCATCCAGGCCGTCAGACGGTGCCTGATAGGTGAATTTTTTAGTTGGGTTAATCAGTGATTTCACATCGCCGGACTCATCCGCCTGTGCCCAGGCATACAAGCCTAGCGCGGACAGCCAGTTAGACGGCAGATAGGAGTTTGCCACCACGCCGCCATAGCTTGGCATATCCACGCCCGTCGCTTTCTCAATGCGTTTTTGCTGCGTTTCCATCAGGCGAATAGGCGCCCATACCAGCAGACCGGCTAGCAGGACGACGACGATATTGCGGATCCGCTGTCCGCGCGTGCGCAGCTGGCGTAACAGCGTATAGCGGCACGTATTGCTCCAGATAAAGAACAGCGGGATGAGACAGGTTAAAACCGTCCAGACGATAAAGCCTTTCCCAACCACCTCTTTTGAGAGGTCGATATCGGTAGTCATCACCGAGGCGACGATACCGTAACCAATGACCACGTTCATAAAGGTCATGTAATAGCTTGCGGCAGCAGAAATAATCACCACCAGCGAGGCCAGGATTTGCCAAGGACGTCGGCCAAAGAGAGAGAGCAGGCGTAACAGGAAAAAGGTCGCCAGAACGGAACCAAACACTTCAATTGCCGCGAAAATCCCATTTCTTACGGTGAGGTGTTCAAAATAACCTTCCACTCTTCTGAACAGCACCGCGCCATTCAGAAACAAACCAATATAAACAGCCAGCATTAAACACAATCTTTGCTGGGTAAGAGACCTAATATATTTCATGCAAACAACCCTGGGGGAAGGGGTATAAAAACCCGCTGAATCTCATCGAGAAAGCAGACAGAGTAAGTAAATGCGTAAGGAAGCGTTCTAAGAAACGTTTACAAGCGCCGTAAGTAGACCACAGCGGGAGAGAAAAGTGGCAGCAGAGAGTGTGATCGGGATAAATTTTTACAAAATATCGCGGCGGGAAGTGTCTCACATAAAGAAAAAAGAGGCCGCGGAGGCCTCTTTCATTCAGCTTAAGCATGCACCTCTTTGAAGACTTCACGCTGCGGCTGGCGAATCGTGGTGGAGAGCGCCAGTGAGATAATCAGCAGAGCAAATATCACGCAGAAGGTCACGTAGAACCCGCCGAACAGAGAAGCAATCAGCGAGCCGCAGATACTGCCGATCCCGAAGCCCAGATAGATAACACCGTAGTTTTTCGCCAGATTGTTCAGCCCAAAGAACTCGCTCACCAGTGACGGGAAAACGGTAATCGTGCCGCCGAAGTTGAAGGCCACGCAGGCAATCGCCGCGAAGAAGGTGGCTTCATTCAGCGGAGCGAACAGCAGGGCCGCCATCCCGACCAGCGAAACCACCTGCCCAAGGGTAATTACGCGGATGCGGGCGATTTTGTCAGACAGAATGCCGAGCACCAGGCGGCCAGAAAGGTTAGCAATGGAGATCACGGTCACCGCATTGGCCGCCGTGGCCGCATCCAGCTTCACCATCCCCTGCGCGATATCCTTCGCGACGCCGATAACGTACAGGCCGCTCATGCAGGCGGTCAGGAACATCACCGCCAGCATCCAGTACTGCGGCTTACGCATGGACTGCGCGAGGGTAAAGTCGTTCTCTACCACGCCGTTAACGGATTTCACCTCCTGCTGCGGCGCATCGGTCATCAGCGTGGCGCCGAAAAGAATCATCACCAGCACGATGGCACCCCAGATCATAAAGGTTTTTTCGAGGCCAACGGACGCCAGCAGATGGGAATCGATAAATTTGAAGCCGAGGCTGCCCAGGCCATAAGAGCCGATGGCAAACGCGGAGATTAAACCTTTACGCTCCGGGAACCACTTCACGCAGTTCGACAGGGTCAGCAGGTAGCCTGCGCCATCGGCCAGCCCCACCAGCACGCCGGCGCTTAGCCACAGCATCATCAGGTTGCTGGAGTGCGCCGTCAGGAAAAAGCCCAGCCCCAGCAGAATGCCGGATGCCATGGTCACGCGCTTCACGCCGAAACGCTCCTGCAGCTTGCCCGCGACGGAAGACGAAATCGCCAGGCCCAGGCTCAGCAGACCAAAGGAGAACGCAACCTGCCTCACCGGTGCGCCAAGCTTGTCGGAAAGCGCGCTGTTAAACAGGCTCCAGGTATAGACCGAACCCAGCGCAAACTGGGTAACGATGGTGCCAAAGAGCGTGAGCCAGCGCGTGCGGTTATAAGTTGATGTCTTCATGGCAGTTGTCCTGCAGGAGAAATTAAGGAAGTTCGCTGAGGACAACGATAAATAAAACCTTAATACGCCAGGGGTAAAACGGCATGAAATGCAGGGAGAACGGAATGAAATGCCTTGAATCGGGAATGAATGACCTGGTGCGGGAATAAAGCGACAGCGTGTGAGTACCTGCTATCGCTGTAAAGCCTGCTGCTATTGTATTCGAGATGTTATCGTAAGGTTTAAAAAAGTAACAACTTTAAAAATTCGCGCTGACGCCGAGGGTGTATAAAAACTCCTCGCCGGTGGTGGTGTGCTCCCCCTGAGCCAGCGACGCATAGGCAGCCATGTGCGTATTAAACGGAATATCCGTCCCGACGGTGACGTCCATCCAGCTACCGTTTTGGGCGGGGGCTGGCGTCTGCGGCATGCCAAACTGCGATTTCCACTGGTTTTCACCAAACTGCTGGTTATAGCTAATCTGCGCCCAGGGGCGAAGCTCGCCGTACTGGGTATTCACGCGCCACCCCAGCGTGCTGACGCTGGCGTGCCAGAGCGGGTCGATGAGCGCCTGCGTCGACGCGCTATCACCAAACTCGTTGATCATCATGGGCGCCGTGCCGTCGTACCGCCACGCCACCACCGGCCCTGTGGTGATACGCGCGGAAACGGGAAAATTCCAGCCCGCGCTCATTGCCCCTTCCGTCGCGCTGCCGGACGGTAAATTCAGGGCAAGACCCGGCGCGCTTTGCGAGGACTGAATACGCTCAGCCAGAATATCCTCATAACGCGGTTGGTGATCCGCGTCCCATGTATAGCGTTCCGCCGTATTATTTTGGGCGTCTGAAACGATATATTCCTGTTGCCATGCAGACGCTGTATTACAAAAAAACAGGCAGACAGAAATTCCCACCAGGCCAGAAGCAGCATGGCGACCACTGATTTTTTTTATCATCATCAACGCGACCCCAGAGAGAGCCGAATTCGGCGATATTTGTCGTTATTCAGGAAGAGCTTAAGATCACATAGCCCTGTATTAACTATTGTCTTTATAGTAAACACGTCAAGCCGGTCAGAACGAAATTTTTGCGAAATCAGTATCAATAAGGGAGAAGACGGATGGAACGTTGCGGTTGGGTAAGCCAGGATCAGCTTTATATCGACTATCACGATCGGGAATGGGGCGTGCCGCAAACGGATGGCAAAAAGCTCTTTGAGATGATCTGCCTGGAGGGCCAGCAGGCGGGATTATCGTGGATTACGGTGCTGAAGAAACGCGAAAACTACCGCAACGCCTTCCATCAGTTCGATCCTGTCGCCGTGGCCGCAATGACCGATGAGGACGTGGAACGGCTGGTGCAGGATGCCGGTATCATCCGCCATCGCGGTAAGATCCAGGCCATCATCGGCAACGCACGCGCTTATCTGGCGATGGAGCAAAACGGCGAACCGTTCTCAGAATTTGTCTGGACGTTTGTGAACAACACGCCGCAGCTCACCCGGGCCGCCACGCTGGCGGAGATCCCTGCCTCCACCCCGGCCTCGGATGCGCTCTCGAAGGCCCTGAAAAAACGCGGCTTTAAGTTTGTCGGCTCCACCATCTGCTACGCCTTTATGCAGGCCTGTGGCCTGGTCAACGACCACGTTACCGGCTGCTTCTGTCATCCGGGAGGTCATCATGATCCGCAAATGGCAAAGTGAGAATACCGCGCCGCTTCTGAGCCTGTGGCTTGAAAGCACCACGGAAGCGCATCCGTTTATCGCGCCGGGTTACTGGAAAGAGAACGAGGCCATGGTGCGGGAGGTTTACCTGCCGTCGGCGGAAACCTGGGTCTGGGAACAGGACGGGGAACCGTGCGGATTTATCAGCGTGATGCAGTCTCAGTTTGTCGGCGCCCTGTTTGTGGCGCCGTCATGCATCGGGAAAGGCATCGGGCGCGCGCTGCTGAACCATGTTCAACAGCGCTTCCCGCACCTCACTCTGGAGGTGTACCAGAAAAACGTGCGGGCGGTGAATTTCTACCATGCTCAGGGCTTTCGCATTGAAGACAGCGCCTGGCAGGATGATACCCAGCACCCGACGTGGATCATGAGCTGGCAGGCGGATCAAACGCCGTTAAGGTAAGCTCTGGCCCCTGATATTTCTCGACCCAGGCCAGCGCCGTATTCCCTGCGCAACCGTTCCCCAGCTTCGAGCTGGGGAGATCTTTGGTCAGCACGTTAACCGCGCCGTTTTTACAGATCCCGCCTTCGGCGAGATCGAGGTCAGGCCATGCGCCCTGATGAATGCAGATCACGCCCGGCTTAATCCCGTCGCTCACCACCGCCCCTGCCAGCACCTGCCCGCGCGCGTTCCAGACGCGCACCACGTCGCCGTCCGCAATCCCGCGGGCTTTTGCGTCATGGGTATTCAACGTGATCGGCTCTCGCCCGGCGACCGCATACCGCTCGCGCAGGGACGTATAGTTAAGCTGGCTGTGCAGACGGTGCGCGGGGTGCGCTGACAGCACCTGCAGCTGCTCCGGCTGGGCGTTGCCGTGCCACTCGTCCGGCTCGAGCCACATAGGATGCGGCGGACAGTCGGCGTAGCCAAAGCTGGCGATGCGCTCGCTGTAGATCACAATCTTGCCGCTCTCGGTTTTCAGCGGATGGTTCTCCGGGTCGCGGCGGAAATCCGCGAAACGGACAAACTGCGCGTTCTGTTCGCTTTCCGGCATTTCGATAATCTGGTTCGCCTCCCAGAACGCCGCAAAGGGCGGGAGCGTCACGCCCTGCGCCGCACCGCGCTGTCCGGCAATCTGGTAGAAAGTCTCCAGCCATTGCAGATCGTTTTTCCCTTCGGTAAAACGCGCGCGACCGCCCGCTTCCCACCGCTCGCTCAGGTCAGCAAACACGTCGAAATCATCACGCGCCTCGTCGCGCGGGGCCACCACGCGCTTCATCGGGACCATATGCTGATTGCTGTAGTCGCCGGTCATGGTGAGATCGTTCCGCTCAAACGAGGTGGTCGCCGGGAGTACGATATCGGCGTGTTTTGCCGAGCCGGTCCAGAAGCACTCGGAGATCACCACCAGCTCCGGCTTTTGCCAGGCGCGGATCAGGCGATTGGTATCCTGATGGTGCGTGAAGTTCGACCCGCCCGCCCACCAGACAAACTTAATCTCCGGGAAGTGGCGGTCGAGACCGTTGTGCTGATAAAAACCGCCGGGATTTTCCAGCGCTTCAACGATCCGCGCCACCGGAATTTTATCCACGGCATCCACGCCGCCCTGCACCGAGCCTTGCAGAGACGCCAGCACCGCCGCTTTGCGCGTCGGGTTACCGCCGTTCGCAAAGTGATAGGAGAGACCAAAACCGCCGCCCGGCGTGCCGATCTGCCCAAGCATTGCGGCAAGGGTGACCAGCATCCAGTGCTTCTGCTCGCCAAACTGCTGGCGCTGCATCCCCCAGCCGGACATTAACATGGTGGTGTTTTTATAGAACAAAGCCGCCAGTTCACGGATTTTCTCCGCAGGAACGCCGCAAATATCTGCCGCCCATTCTGCCGTTTTCGCCACGCCATCGGACTGGCCCGTCAGGTAGTCGGCGAATTTATCAAAGCCGGTGGTACAGCGCGTCAGGAAGTCGGCATCGTGCCAGCCGTTTTCGACCAGCGTATGGGCGATACCCAGCATCATCGCCACGTCGGTGCCCATGTGGGGGGCGATCCACTCGGCGCTGTCGCCGAAGAAATCCAGGGTTTCAGAGCGCATCGGGTCAATGCAGATGATGCGCTTGCCGCTTTTGCGCAGCGCGTCGAAATAGCCAACACCCTGCTCGTCGCTGGCATTCCAGGCAATTTTCAACGTATTTAGCGGGTTGGCACTCCAGAGCACGACGACGTCAGTGTGCTTCAGCACCAGCGGCCAGCTGGTCTGCTGCTGGTACACTTCGTTTCCTCCCACGACGTACGGCATGATCGCCTGCGCCGCGCCGGTGGAGTAATCCCCCAGATGTCCGGTGTAGCCGCCCGCCAGGCTCATGTAGCGCTGCAGCAGCGTCGAGGCCTTATGCAGCACGCCGTTCGAACGCCAGCCGTAAGACCCGGCGAAAATGGACGACGGACCATAGCTGTCGCGAATGCGCTTGTGCTGGGCGTGGATCAGCGCCAGCGCGTCATCCCAGCTCACGCGAACAAACTCATCCTGACCGCGAATACCCTGAGGCTTGTCCGGCGAGGCCAGAAAACCTTTACGCACCATCGGCCAGCGCACGCGCGTTTTGCTGTGCACCTGATCGCGAACGACGGTCTGTAGCGAGTTGGGATGTTGGGTTGGCAGTGCCCCGCGGGACGACAGAACATTTTCGCCATCGGTTTCGACCAGCATCGGCCCCCAGTGGGCGGCGGTCAGAATGGTTTTCGTTGAGGTGCTCAAGCGTGCGCTCCTGGTTGCGTGCAGGTTTTACGGCCTTCTTGCTGAGGCCGTTTATGGTTTGTCACAAATTTCAGAGTTATACCCGGAATTTTCTCCGTATCTGGACGTCATAATCAACTGCCACGCTCGCCGTGGCAAAGAATAAAAAGGATTAAGGAAAGAAGATGAAAAAACGCGTACTCGTTATTGCCGCTCTGGTGAGCGGTGTTCTGGCTGTTTCTGGCTGCACAACCAACCCTTACACCGGTGAGCGCGAAGCGGGTAAATCCGGCATTGGCGCGGGTATCGGCTCGCTGGTCGGCGCGGGCGTTGGGGCACTCTCCTCCTCAAAGAAAGACCGCGGCAAAGGCGCGCTGATTGGCGCAGCGGCGGGCGCAGCGCTCGGCGGCGGCGTCGGCTATTACATGGACGTACAGGAAGCGAAACTGCGCGACAAAATGAAGGGCACCGGCGTCAGCGTGACGCGCAGCGGCGATAACATCATCCTGAACATGCCGAACAACGTGACCTTCGACAGCAGCAGCGCAACGCTGAAACCGGCGGGAGCAAACACCCTGACCGGCGTGGCGATGGTGCTGAAAGAGTACAACAAGACCGCCGTGAACGTGATGGGCTACACCGACAGCACCGGCAGCCAGGATCTGAACATGCGTCTGTCCCAGCAGCGCGCCGACGCCGTGGCCAGCTCGCTGATTACCCAGGGCGTTGAAGCGAACCGCATCCGCACCAGCGGCATGGGCCCTGCCAACCCTATCGCCAGCAACAGCACGGCGGAAGGCAAAGCGCAGAACCGCCGCGTAGAGATTACGTTAAGCCCAATTCAGTAGGTAAAAGCAAACGGCAACCCCGTTGCCGTTTTTAGGAACGTAGGCCGGGTAAGGCGAAGCCGCCACCCGGCAAAATGCTTGCTTCGTCCGATTTTCCCGCTAAGGTATTCTCACTAAATTCAGGGAAATCAGCGATGAGCAAACCAGCCCGGGCCACCATCAGCGACGTGGCGAAAGCCGCCAAAACCGGTAAAACCAGCATTTCGCGCTACCTTAACGGCGAAAAACACCTGCTGTCCGATGCGTTGCTGGCGCGAATTGAACAAGCCATTGCCGATCTCGACTACCGTCCCAGCCTGATGGCGCGCGGGCTCAAACGTGGCCGCACTCGCCTTATCGGGCTGATTATCGCCGATATCACCAACCCCTACTCCGTTAACGTGCTCAGCGGGATCGAAGCCGCCTGTCGCGAGAAAGGCTTCACGCCGCTGGTCTGTAATACCAACAACGAAGTCGACCAGGAGTTGCATTACCTTGACCTGCTGCGCAGCTACCAGGTGGAAGGGATCGTGGTTAACGCCGTGGGCATGCGGGAAGAGGGGCTAAACCGCCTGCAGCAATCCTCCCTGCCGATGGTCCTCATCGACCGTAAAATCCCGGAATTTGCCTGCGATGTTGTCGGTCTGGACAACACCCAGGCCGCCACGACGGCCACCGAACATCTGATCGAACAGGGCTTCGAGGCCATCCTGTTTCTGAGCGAGCCGTTAGGGATGGTCAACACCCGTCGCGAACGCCTGAGCGCATTTCGCGCCACGCTGGAGCGATATCCCGGCGTGATCGCCGAAAATGCCGAAACGCCGCTTCACGAAGCCGGGCAGCTCGACAACGCCCTGCGCCAGTTCCACACGCGCCACCGCGGGATGCGCAAAGCCGTTATCTCCGCCAACGGAGCGCTAACGCTTCAGGTCGCTCGATCCCTTAAGCGCATTGGCCTGCACTGGGGCAGCGATATCGGCCTGCTGGGGTTTGATGAACTGGAGTGGGCAGAGCTGGCCGGCGTCGGCATTACCACCCTCAAACAGCCCACCTGGCAGATTGGCTATGCTGCTGTTGAACAGGTGGTTCGTCGCATTGAAGGCACCAGCGAGGCCGTTCGCGAGCAGGTCTTCTCCGGCGAGCTGATCGTTCGCGGCTCTACCGCGCGTTAATTATCCCTTGTGATACCGATCATAAATTCGACATCCTGACCTTTTCTTTGGAACCGGTTCCATCTAGCGTAATAGTATTGATATGTTGCGATGGAGTCCGAAGATGGGCAGGAAAATTATGGTGGTCACCGCCGCGTACGGTGCGGAACAGGTGCGACAGGCGGGCGGTCAGCGGGCAATGCTTCCCGTTATTGCGGGTGCGGGCGCCGACGGCGTGGAGATCCGCCGGGAGCTGTTCAACAGCGAAGAGCTGCTGGCGCTGTCCGCGCTGGGAGAATCCATTGAGCTGCTGGGCCTGCTGGCGTGCTACTCAGCGCCCGCCGCCCTGTTTATGCCCGACGGCACCCTCAACCCGGACCTGCCCCGCTATCTCTCCGAGGCCAGCACCCTGAACGCCCTGTGGCTGAAGGTTTCTCTGGGCCATTTCCGCGACGCGCAGCCTCTCGACGCCCTGCGTACCCTGCTGAACGCAAGCGGCATGGCGCTGGTCGTGGAGAACGATCAGACCGACTGCGGACAGCTTGCGCCGATGCAGTGCTTCCAGGCCGTCAGCCGCGAAATGGCGCTCCCCGTCACGCTGACCTTCGACATGGGCAACTGGCTGTGGGTGGGCGACTCCCCCGAAGAAGCCGCACGTCACCTGGCCCCTGCGGTGAGCTATATCCACGTTAAGGGCGCCGTGCCGCATAAAGATAACTTCCGCGCCGTGGCGCCGGACCGTGCCGATGCCCGCTGGCTTGATCTGCTCGACCAGCTGCCTGCCGATGCCCCGCGCGGTATCGAGTTCCCGCTGGAAGGGGCGGATCTCACCGCCGTGACCCGCCATTACGTCAACCTGCTGCGCGAGGAGTAAACCATGCACAAGACGCTGGATGTCATCACGATTGGCGAAGCCATGGCGATGTTTGTCGCCACCGAAACGGGCGAGCTGAGCGCGGTAGAGCACTTTATCAAACGCGTGGCGGGCGCAGAGCTGAACGTCGCGACCGGACTGGCGCGGCTCGGCCTGAACGTGGGCTGGGTCAGCCGCGTGGGGGACGACAGCTTTGGCCATTTCGTTCTCGATTCGCTGAAAAAAGAGGGGATTGATGCCGCGGGCGTCACCCTTGATGGACGCTTCCCTACCGGCTTTCAGCTTAAATCCAAAGTCGAAAATGGAACCGATCCCATCGTGGAGTATTTCCGCAAAGGATCGGCCGCCAGCCGCCTCTCGGTAGAGGACTATCACGCCGACTATTTCGCCTCTGCACGCCACCTGCACCTGAGCGGCGTGGCGGCGGCGCTCTCAGCCAGCTCGTACGACCTGCTGGATCATGCGGCAACGACAATGAAGTCGCAGGGTAAAACGATCTCTTTCGATCCGAATTTGCGCCCGGTGCTGTGGAAGAGCGAAACGGAAATGGTCGAGAAGCTCAACCGCCTGGCGTTCAGGGCGGACTGGGTTCTGCCGGGCCTGAAAGAAGGAACGATCCTGACCGGCGAAAGCACGCCGGAAGGTATTGCCGATTTTTACCTGAATAAAGGGGTTAAAGCGGTAGTGCTGAAGACCGGTGCCGACGGCGCGTGGTTTAAAACGGCCGACGGCCAACAAGGGGCGGTCGCGGCGGTGCAGGTTGAGAACGTGGTCGACACCGTCGGCGCGGGCGATGGCTTTGCCGTGGGCGTCATTAGCGCCCTGCTGGAAGGCAAAACGCTGCCGCAGGCCGTCGCGCGCGGGAACAAGATTGGCTCGCTGGCCATTCAGGTGCAGGGCGACAGCGAAGGATTACCCACACGAGCAGAGCTTAACGAATAAACATTCCCCTCACCCCGGCCCTCTCCCCAGGGGGGAGAGGGTTAGGGTGAGGGGGGCATAAACCGCACTCAACAAATCAAGCCACCGTGTACCCTACAGACAACGGCGGTAATAACCTCAACAACAGAGGCAAGCCTATGAACAGTTCGACCAATGCAGTAAAACGCTGGTGGTACATCATGCCAATCGTGTTTATCACGTACAGCCTGGCGTACCTCGATCGTGCCAACTTCAGCTTCGCGTCCGCGGCGGGGATCACCGAAGACCTCGGGATCACTAAGGGCGTCTCATCCCTGCTGGGCGCCCTCTTCTTCCTGGGCTACTTCTTCTTCCAGATCCCCGGCGCGATTTACGCGGAACGCCGCAGCGTGCGTAAGCTGATCTTCGTCTGCCTGATCCTGTGGGGCGCCTGCGCGTCGCTGACCGGCGTGGTGAACAATATTCCTGCCCTGGCCGCCATTCGCTTTATCCTCGGCGTCGTTGAGGCGGCGGTCATGCCGGCGATGCTGATCTACATCAGCAACTGGTTTACCAAATCTGAACGCTCGCGCGCGAATACCTTCCTGATCCTCGGTAATCCGGTCACGGTGCTGTGGATGTCGGTGGTATCGGGCTATCTGATCCAGTCCTTCGGCTGGCGCGAAATGTTTATCATCGAAGGGGTGCCGGCAGTGATCTGGGCATTCTGCTGGTGGGTGCTGGTAAAAGATAAGCCTGCCCAGGCGAAATGGCTTTCCGAAGATGAAAAAGCGGCGCTGCAGGCGCAGTTGGACAAAGAACAGCAGGGTCTGAAGGCGGTACGTAACTACGGTGAAGCCTTCCGCTCGCGTAACGTAATCCTGCTCTGCGCGCAGTATTTTACCTGGAGCATTGGCGTGTACGGCTTTGTGCTGTGGCTGCCGTCGATTATCCGCAGCGGCGGCGAGAACCTGGGCATGGTCGAAGTTGGCTGGCTCTCTTCAGTACCTTACCTGGCCGCGACCATCGCCATGATTGTCGCCTCGTGGGCGTCGGATAAGCTGCAAAACCGCAAGCTGTTCGTCTGGCCGCTGCTGCTGATCGCAGCCTTTGCGTTCATTGGCTCCTGGGCCGTAGGTGCGAACCATTTCTGGGCCTCTTATACCCTGCTGGTCATTGCCGGTGCGGCCATGTACGCCCCGTACGGACCGTTCTTTGCCATCATCCCGGAAATGCTGCCGCGTAACGTGGCGGGCGGCGCGATGGCGCTGATTAACAGCATGGGCGCGCTGGGTTCGTTCTGCGGCTCCTGGTTCGTGGGTTACCTGAACGGTGCCACCGGCAGTCCGTCCGCATCGTACATCTTTATGGGGGTGGCGCTTTTCGCCTCGGTATGGCTTACTCTGATTGTTAAGCCTGCTAATAATCAACAGCACCCAGTCGGCGCACGCCACGCCTGAATCCTTAAAAATCAACGGAGATTAGCATGAAGCCGTCCGTCATTTTGTATAAAGCCCTGCCGGAAGATCTGCAGAAACGCCTGGAAGAACACTTCACCGTCACGCAGGTGAAGGACCTGCGCCCGGAGACCGTGGCGCAGCACGCCGACGCGTTCGCCAGCGCCGAAGGCCTGCTGGGTTCAAGCGAGAAAGTGGATATCGCCCTGCTGGAGAAAATGCCGAAGCTTCGTGCGACCTCCACCGTTTCCGTGGGCTACGACAACTTCGACGTGGAGGCCCTGAACGCCCGCAGGATCCTGCTGATGCATACGCCGCATGCCCTGACGGAAACCGTGGCCGACACGCTGATGGCGCTGGTGCTCACCACGGCCCGTCGCGTGGTGGAAGTTGCCGAGCGCGTCAAAGCGGGCGAATGGACAAAAAGCATTGGCCCGGACTGGTTCGGCGTGGACGTTCACGGCAAAACGCTGGGGATTGTGGGCATGGGGCGTATCGGGCTGGCGCTGGCACAGCGCGCGCATTTTGGCTTCAACATGCCGATACTGTACAACGCGCGCCGCCATCACGATGAAGCCGAAGAACGCTTCAACGCGCGCTACTGCGAGCTGGATACCCTGCTGCAGGAAGCCGATTTTGTCTGCCTGATCCTGCCGTTAACGGACGAAACGCGTCACCTGATCGGCAAAACCGCGTTTGAAAAAATGAAGAAATCCGCCATTTTCATCAACGCGGGTCGTGGCCCGGTGGTGGACGAGCAGGCGCTGATTGAAGCGCTGCAAAACGGTGAGATCCATGCCGCAGGTCTGGACGTGTTTGAGCAGGAGCCGCTGCCGGTGGATTCGCCACTGCTGATCATGCCAAACGTCGTTGCCCTGCCCCACATCGGCTCTGCCACGCACGAGACGCGCTACAACATGGCGGCGACGGCGGTAGACAACCTTATAGCCGCGCTGGGTGGAAAGGTGGATAAGAACTGCGTGAACCCGCAGGTCCAGCAGTAGAAACGAAAAAACCCGCCAGAAGGCGGGTTTTTGAATTTTGTGCTACTGGGTTGGAAGCTTACAGGCTTACAACGTTACCAGCTGCTGGGCCTTTAGCGCCGCTTTCGATGGTGAAGGACACTTTCTGACCTTCGTCCAGAGATTTGTAGCCATCGTTCTGGATAGCAGAGAAGTGTACGAACACGTCTTTTGAGCCATCGTCAGGAGTGATGAAGCCGAAACCTTTATCAGCGTTGAACCATTTTACCAGACCAGTCATTTTAGCAGACATAGAATTACCTTAATTAACAAATATATTGTGCCTTCCGGCTTGATGGATTGCGTTACAGATTTTTAAGCGATGAAGGAAGGGTCACTACGAAGGGTATCTATGGATAACAATCTGGACTGCTTAACTAAACTGCTTTAGGTCTGTGTAACAAACCGACGGGGATAGTTATACCGATGTGGTAGTGTAATGACAAGCGTTATTTTCAATATGAATAAAAAACCCCGCCGGAAGCGGGGTTTTCGTTTTATTCTGTGGCCGCGACTGCGGCGCTCCAGGCCTGGCTGAAGGCCTGATGCTGGGAGGCCAGCGGCCCAATCAGCGTATTGTACTGGCTTGCCTGCTGCGAGGTCGGGAACTGAATGCCGTTGGCAACAAAGCTCACCTGCGTATTCTGCTGGGCGATAAAGTCGCCCACCTGAACCAGCTGCTGCGTGAAGATTTGCGCGGCCGGGATCAGCGGTTGCAGCGCTTCAGAAGGCTTAGTCACCACTTTCTCATACACTTTGTCGAAGACCGGCTTGAGATCGTCACCCTGCTTCAGGGCAGAACGTGACGCGTCAGCCTGCATTTTCGCATTCTGTAGCTGCTGGCTCAGCACGCCAAGCGCACCGTTAGACTGGCGAAGCGGTTCACGCTGCGTCACATAATCCTGCGGAACGCGGATGGCGTTGACGCTATCTACGACCGGGCGGATACCGGAATCCATCGCCTGGCTCACCTGCTGTGAATACCCATAAAGAATGGCGTAATCGGACACGAAGGGACCAAACTGTTTTTTCTGATCCGCAGTCAGCGTCGGTAACCGCTCGCCGCTGCGCATCACTGTATTCTGCAGAAAATCGATAAACGCTTTGCGCTGATCGCCTTCTTTATCAAAACACCCACTCAGGCTAACAACCATCAACAACGCCGCAATAGGCGCAAACCAGCGAGAGCAGGACTTTCCTGTCGCCATTTTATTACTCCTTTCACCCAAAAAAGCGCACACCGGCACACGCGTGCCCGACGGCTTACAAGGATAGTCCAGGTCAGCCTTGCAAGATACTTTTTTCATGCAAAACGGCTATTGCCGATTTATTTCTTACCATTTACAAAAAAATACCTGACGAAGCCGACGTATGACTAATCAGGGAATTAGCATAACTGTCCATATTGCTGAATCGGGTAAAGCGATCGTTACCGCACGATTAATCACACCCGTGACGATCCTGGGTTAATATTAGGGGCTATTCTTAATTGGCTCTCTGATGTTCTTGATCACGATGTGAGATTTAAGAGGAGTCCTCAATGGAATATAAAGATCCTGAGTTTGAGCTGCTGAGCAGCCTGGAACAGATCGTTTTTAAAGATGTACCGCAGACGATTACCCTGCAGCAAAAATCCAATCCCTTTACAGAATACGAGCAATTGCGCAAAGGGACAGGGCTGAAGACCGAAGAATTCGCCAGAGCGATGGGTGTCAGCGTGGCGATGGTCCAGGAGTGGGAGTCAAAACGAGAGAAACCCACCCCAACCGAGCTAAAGCTGATGAGCCTGATTCAGGCTAACCCTGCACTCAGCAAACAGATAGCGTAGTAACGTTTGAACGCCCCCGCCTTTGCGGGGGCTTGTGTTTACAGGCTTTCGCAATGCCAGCCCGCCTCTTCCCACACCAGCTCATGCGTTAACGTTAAGCCTCTTAAAAAAGCCTCATCGTGTGATACTACCAGCAGTGCGCCGGGAAAATCGGCCAGCGCCGCTTCAATGGCCTCGACCGAGGCCAGATCCAGATGGTTAGTGGGTTCGTCCAGCAGCATAAAATCCGCGTTAGCCGTAAACGCCCCGCTCAGGCGTTCTGCTAAATCCCAGAAGCCATCAAGCGTTTCCAGATCGTCAGGCTGATACCCTCCGCTGTCGATACGCGCTCGCGCCGCGAAGATGGCTTCGTACCCGAGCAGCTCAGCGAGCGTCGTATCCGGCAAAATGTTCTGCTGCTGCGCCACATAGACCTGCGTTCCGATACGTTCGATATGCCCGCCTGCCGGTTCATCAAGCCCCGCCAGCAGGCGCAGCAGACGCGTTTTCCCGCTGCCGTTGCGGCCAACCAGCGCGCACAGGGCGGGTTCCAGTGAAAGATTCAGCGGACCAAAGAGGGTATCGCCCGTCGGAAACTGACAGGTGACCTGATGCAGAATAAAAGAAGGGGACTGCGCAAAATGAGCCATAAGCACTCCTGAATGAAATCAAAACATCCCCTGCCGACGCGGTGGCGTTTAGCAAGGATCGAAATTCATCAGTCGTGTTTGTTCATTTTTGGGGGGCACTCCAGCGCGAGAACGTTAACGGGAGTAAGGATAACGGTAATGTGTTGAAGGTTTTAAGGTTAAATTTTGGGCGATTTAAACTCCCTCTCTCTTTGGGAGAGGGCTGGGGTGAGGGGGAACATACGGCTCTGGTGGTCATTCCGTTCACTTTATGTTCCTTGCTACTCTGTAACGACAATACCCGTGAACGTGCCAGCGATTTACAGCCGGACCATAGCGTCGCTGTAAGACCTCTGCCCGCAGTATGCTTTTCATTGCGGTAATTTTGCGAGCCTCTTTCCAGAAATGGTAATATCCTCAGTGGCATAGCTCAAATCTGTTGCCGCCTGTTTTGATGAGCAGTAAGTTCTCTTCGCACCTGCAAAATCAGGTGTCGGGTTTAGCATCCTGGCTTATCTTATCGGCGGCACATTATGTGCAGCATGCTTTGCTACATCTCAATGGTGGGCTGAGCAGGGGCATCGAAAGATGCGCCGGTATCCGATAAGGCCGGTAATGCTAACTCTGTTCAGTCCACCACCAGCGAAGTTAGCATTTCCGGTGGTGGAAGCTTTATCACTTATCGGAGGCTGCCAATATGGCTACTACCCCAACCCAAGCTCATTCTTTATTCACCCTGCCCTTCAACCACGCCACCGATTTCACCCAACTGGCGGATAACTGCGAACGCTTTACCGATGCGCTGATTGAGTGCGAAGAGCCCATCCAGAAAATGGCGCTCTACGGCCGACTCTCCGCCTGTCTGGCGCTTCTGCAACCGACGCTGCTGGACGCTATTCCAGAACATTTAAAAGCCAGCCTGACCGTGGAAGAACTCCCGTCACGCGTTCCGGCTTTCGAACCCGAATGCGATCAGCTGGGGCGCTACTGTCAGGAGATTACGCAATTGCTGATGAACGGCTCACTGCCGCGACAGTCTGAAATCGTGATGGAAGATTTGCTGTGTGAACTGGTCAGCTACTTTACCGATACGCTGAAGGCACCGCGCTGGCTGCAGACAGACGAAGGCACAATCGCGATCGGCTAAACCTGCCGGATGACGCCGCGCTTATCCGACCTACAAAAGACCCATAAAAAAACCCGCCGAAGCGGGTTTTTAGCATTTGTAACAACGGGCACATTACTGCAGCAGCGAAATATCCGCCACGCGCAGGAACAGCTCGCGCAGTTTCTCAAGCATAGAGAGACGGTTAATACGCAGCTCTTTGTCTTCTACGTTCACCATCACTTTCTCGAAGAACGCATCAATCACGTCACGCAGTTCCGCCAGCTCCACCAGCGCTTCCTGGTAGCGGCCTTCCGCGAAGTACGGCTCGAGCTTGTCGCGCAGCACCACAACCTGCATCGCCAGGGCGATCTCTTCCGGCTCTTTCAGCGTCGCGGCGTTCACGCGCTCGTTCAGCGTCTCGTCGGATTTCGCCAGAATGTTGGAGACACGCTTGTTGGCTGCGGCCAGAGCAGATGCCGCTTCCAGCGTGCGGAAGTGGGACACCGCCTTCATACGTGCATCGAAATCAGCCGGACGGGTCGGACGACGCGCCAGCACCGCCTGAATGGTGTCAACGGTGTAACCTTCGTCCTGATACCACGCGCGGAAACGACCGAGCATAAAGTCGATCACGTCATCCACAACCTTCGCGTTGGTCAGCTTGTCGCCGTACAGACGCACCGCTTCTTCGGTCAGGGTCTGCAGATCGAGGTTCAGGTTCTTCTCAACGATGATACGCAGCACGCCCAGCGCGGCACGACGCAGCGCAAACGGATCTTTGTCGCCTTTCGGATGCTGGCCGATACCGAAGATACCCGCCAGGGTGTCCATCTTATCGGCAATGGCGACAGCGCAGGCAACCGGGTTGGACGGCAGTTCGTCACCCGCAAAGCGCGGCTGATACTGCTCGTTCAGGGCAACCGCCACGTCTTCCGCTTCGCCATCGTGACGCGCGTAGTGCATGCCCATCACGCCCTGGGTGTCGGTAAACTCGAACACCATGTTGGTCATCAGGTCGCATTTTGACAGCAGGCCCGCACGGGTCGCGTGGTTGACGTCGGCACCGATTTCGCGGGCAATCCAGCCGGACAGCTCCGCAATGCGGTCGGTCTTGTCGCGCAGCGTACCCAGCTGCTGCTGGAACAGCACGGTTTGCAGGCGCGGCAGGTTATCTTCCAGACGCTTTTTACGGTCGGTATTGAAGAAGAACTCGGCATCCGCCAGACGCGGACGCACCACTTTCTCGTTACCGGAGATAATCTGGATCGGATCTTTCGATTCGATGTTTGCCACGAAGATAAAGTTTGGCAGCAGCTTGCCGTCGTTGGCATAGACCGGGAAGTACTTTTGGTCACCCTTCATGGTGTAGACCAGCGCTTCTGCCGGAACGGCCAGGAACTTCTCTTCGAACTTCGCGGTCAGCACTACCGGCCATTCCACCAGCGAGGTCACTTCTTCCAGCAGGCTGTCGCTAAGATCGGCGTTACCGCCAATCTTGCGCGCCGCTTCTTCGGCGTCCGCTTTGATTTTCGCTTTACGCTGTTCGTAGTCGGCAATGACCTTGCCGCGCTCCAGCAGGATCTGCGGATACTGGTCGGCATTGTCGATGGTGAACTCTGGCTCGCCCATAAAGCGATGGCCGCGGATCACGCGATCGGACGCGACGCCCAGAATGGTCGCCGGGATAACGGTGTCGCCCAGCAGCAGGGTCACGGTGTGAACCGGACGCACGAAGTGGACGTCGGACGCGCCCCAGCGCATCAGCTTAGGAATTGGCAGCTTCGCCAGCGACGTGGCAATCATGTCCGGCAGCAGCGCTTCTGCGCTTTCGCCTTTCACATGGGCACGATAGAGCAGCCATTCGCCTTTGTCGGTGGTCAGACGCTCGGCCTGATCGACGGTGATGCCGCAGCCGCGCGCCCAGCCTTCCGCCGCTTTGCTCGGCTTGCCTTCCGCGTCGAACGCCTGGGCAATCGCCGGGCCACGTTTTTCGACTTCGCGATCCGGCTGAGACGCCGCCAGATTTGCCACTTTCAGCGCCAGACGGCGCGGCGCGGCAAACCACTCAATTTTACCGTGCGCCAGGCCAGCGTTATCCAGCTCGGCGGTCACGTTCGCAGCGAAAGATTCAGCCAGGCTGCGCAGGGCTTTTGGTGGCAGCTCTTCGGTGCCGATTTCCACCAGGAAAGTTTTCTCAGACATGGCCGCCTCTTATTTGTTTCGGTTGCACATCGGGAAGCCAAGGGCTTCACGGGACGCGTAGTAAGCTTCTGCAACGGCTTTGGTCAGGGTACGAATACGCAGAATGTAGCGCTGACGTTCAGTCACGGAGATGGCTTTGCGGGCGTCCAGCAGGTTGAAGCTGTGGGCGGCCTTCAGAATACGCTCGTAGGCAGGCAGCGGCAGCGGAGTCTCCAGCGCCAGCAGCTGCTGCGCTTCTTTCTCGTACTGCTCGAAGCAGGTGAACAGGAAGTCCACGTCCGCGTATTCGAAGTTATAGGTGGATTGCTCCACTTCGTTCTGATGGAACACGTCGCCGTAGGTGGTTTTACCCAGCGGGCCGTCGCTCCAGACCAGGTCGTAAACGCTGTCTACGCCCTGAATGTACATCGCCAGACGTTCCAGACCGTAGGTGATTTCACCGGTGATCGGCTTACATTCCAGACCACCCACCTGCTGGAAGTAAGTGAACTGGGTCACTTCCATACCGTTCAGCCACACTTCCCAACCCAGACCCCAGGCACCCAGCGTTGGGTTTTCCCAGTTATCTTCCACGAAACGGATGTCGTGGATGGTGGGATCCATACCCAGCTCTTTCAGCGACCCGAGGTACAGTTCCTGAATGTTGTCGGGTGATGGCTTAATCACCACCTGGAACTGATAGTAATGCTGCAGACGGTTCGGGTTTTCACCGTAACGACCATCGGTCGGACGACGTGAAGGCTGCACATACGCGGTCGCCATTGGCTCAGGCCCCAACGCGCGCAGGCTGGTCATCGGGTGTGAAGTGCCGGCGCCGACTTCCATGTCCAAAGGTTGAACAATGGTACAGCCCTGACGAGCCCAGTAATCCTGTAAGGTCAGGATCAGGCCCTGGAAGGTCTTGGTATCAAACTTTTGCATAGTATTTCGTGCTGGATACGTGTGGTTTTAAATGGAAGGGACCAGTATACCCGCTGGCTGCAAGATATACAGTACGAAACGGGGTTGTTTAGGGAAAATTGGGAAATAAGCCTTCCGGCCAGAACGCTGACGGCGTCTGGCTGCTGATTATACGAGCAGGCTAGCGCATGGAGAGGTGTAAAAACTGACCGTCCGCATCAAACGAGCAGACAAAGGCCTCTTTGCGCGACGTATGGCCCCGCAGCTCATAGCTTCCCTGAAAACGCTCAAATCCGGTGACGTCAATTTTCTGCACGTCCGAATTATAGCGGCGAGCAGCGCGATCTTTACAAAGCTCTTCCATGTTCAGCGAACGTTCCGGGCTCATTTTACCCTGCTGCGCTTTTTGCACAGGTGCTTCTTGCGGCGCACTGCATCCCGCCAGGATTAACAGCAGAAAGAGTGACGCCACACGCTTCATCATCATTTTTATTACCGTCCTGGTCAGCGGCTGTTATTTTTAGTATCAACGCTTTTATAGATTATGGTCCGGCATTCTGCGAATCTCGCGGTCTCCCGACAAGCCTGCAGAATAAAACTCAGAGTTTTCCAGGCGAAGACTTTTGGACAATGGCAGTCACACTCAATTTACAGGGAAAACGAGGAACTGATGCAGTCAAAAATTAACTGGATTGATAACCTGCGAGGAATAGCGTGTCTGATGGTGGTCATGATCCACACGACGACCTGGTACGTCACGAATGCCCACAGCGTCAGCCCCGTTAACTGGGATATCGCCAATATTCTCAACGCTGCGTCGCGCGTCAGCGTGCCGCTGTTCTTTATGATTTCCGGCTTTCTCTTTTTTGGCGAGCGCAGCGCGCAGCCGAGGCACTTTATCCGCATCGCGGCCTGCCTGGGGTTTTACAGCGCCATTGCCTTGATTTACATCACCCTGTTCACCTCCATTAACGCCGGGCTATCGCTCAAATACGTGCTGCAAAAACCGGTGTTCTACCACCTGTGGTTCTTCTTCGCCATTATCGTTATCTACCTGGTTTCTCCCCTTATTCAGGTGAAAAACGTCAGCGGGAAAATGCTGCTGGCCCTGATGGTGGTGATAGGCATTATCGCCAACCCGAATACGGTCTCACAGAAAATCGACGGATTTGAGTGGTTGCCGATCAATCTCTATATCAACGGCGACACCTTCTACTACGTGCTTTACGGCATGCTGGGGCGCGCCATCGGGATGATGGACACGCAAAAACGCGGTCTGAACTGGCTCTGCGGAGCGCTGTTTATCGCTGGCGTGGCGGTGATTTCACGCGGGACGCTGCATGAACTGCAGTGGCGCGGCAATTTTGCCGATACCTGGTACCTGTATTGTGGACCGATGGTCTTTATCTGTGCCGTCTCGCTGCTTACGCTCGTTAAAAACACGCTCAACGCGCGGCCACTCCCTTTACTGAGCGTGATTTCGCGGCACTCGCTCGGAATTTATGGTTTTCACGCGCTGGTGATCCACGCCCTGCGCACCCGAGGCGTTGAGCTAAAGAGCTGGCCGGTGCTGGATATTGTCTGGATTTTTGCCGCCACGCTGGCGATCAGCCTGCTGCTGTCGATGCTGCTGCAAAAAATAGATACTCGCCGCTTCGTCAGCTAACGGTTCGCTGGCGGGCGCGATGGTACTGGCGTGGGGAGGAAAACCCTGCCGCCAGCGAAGCCTGTTCCACGCCGCGCCCCTGCAATAGCCACTGCTCCGCCACCGCCAGGCGCAGCTGTTCCAGATAGTCGCGAACGCTAATGCCTAAATGTGACTGAAACAGCCGGGTGAGATGGCGCGGGCTAACGTGCGCCAGGGCGGCAACGTCAGGTACGCTCCACGCTTTTTGCGGCTCGGCGGTGAGCGCGTCCTGCGCCCGATGGATCGCCGGGTGAAGATGGTTGCGATAGCGTAGCCACGGCGAAAGCTGGGGATCGTCACCGGAACGGCGGAACCACACCACCATCTCACGCGCCACGGCCAGGGCCTTTTCGGGGCCGCACAGGCGGTTAATCATGTGCAGCGCCAGATCGATGCCCGAGGTGATCCCCGCGCTGGTCCAGATGTTCTCATCCTGCACAAAGATACGGTTTTCTTTGATCGTCGCCGTGGGGGACGCGGTGCGTAAACGGCTGATAACGTCATGGTGGGTTGTGCACTGTCGGTTGTTCAGCAGGCCCGATTTCGCCGCCAGCAGCGCGCCTGAACAGACGCACATCACCGTGATGTCCTGGCGCTGGATCTGCGGCTGCAGGCGCATCAGCCAGTGCTGGATCAGCTGCGCCTGCGGCGTGGAAAACTGAGTACGGGAGTCGCTCACGCCGGGTAATACCAGCAGGCTACCTGCCGGGAGACGCTCCGGCAGCGGCTGGATGCCGCTCATCGTCAGGCCTATAGACGTTGGAACGTCCGGTTGCGGCCCAATGTAGTGCAGACGAAACGCGTCGCCCGCCAGCACAAAGGTTTCTGCCGGGCCGGTCATGTCTAATGACAGCACCCCGGGCAACATCACGAACCAGACGTCGATGCGCATTACAGTGACTCCAGCGTCTCCGCTACCGTTTTAATTTCGGCAAAACGCCCGGCCAGGACCGTTTCGGTACGATGGCGAATTTCCGCAGCGCTAAGGGTAATGCCCTTGTAGGTCATGGGAAACGTCAGCGTTGCCTCACTCACAAAGGTCACAGCATACCCCAGATCGGATGCCACCCGAGCGGTGGTTTCACAGCATTGTTCCGTGCGGATGCCGCAGATAATCACGTTGTTGATATCACGCTCGCGCAGCCAGCGGTCAAGCCCGGTATCCGTGAAGGCATTATGGACGTGTTTCTGGAAAACCACATCCGGCTGATGACGCAAAAAGGCCATCGGTTTGACATAGCCGCTTTGCAGCGTGAAGGGGCCGTCTTCGTCGACATGAAAAATATCCACGACCGGAATACCGTGCGCCTGGCAGCCTTCAATCAGCCCCTGCATCGCCTGCTGAAAGTCGGGAATATCGCCTTCCTGCCAGTAATTTCGATGGTGAAATGACTGCTGGGTATCGATGTTGATTAACGCAGTACGTGACATGATAAATTTCCTCGCCAGTGGGTGTGACACCATACTGGCAAGGAAAGGAAGGCACGCACAGACCAAAAAAGGACATCCTCGTGCCTCTGTCGGACAATCGAATTTACGACATCAGCGGCAGCAGCTGCTGGTAGATTTTACGGAACACGTCGCGCCTTTCCGCGTACCGCGCATGGCTCGCCGCATCAGGCAAGTGCGCCTGTTCAAGCGGGAGCTGTGGCAACAGCGTTGAAAGCGGTTTTTCGGGGTTCATGGCGATTTGCGCCAGCCGCGCGGCGCCCAGCGCGGGCCCGACATCCCCTCCGGTGCGGAAATCCAGCTGCAAACCGCTGATGTCGGCCAGCATCTGTCGCCAGTAAGGGCTTCGCGCGCCGCCGCCAATCAGGGTGACGCTCGTGGGCTTCAGGCCGCAGTCGTGCACTACGTCCATTCCGTCAGCCAGCGCATAGCCTACGCCTTCAAGAACCGCACGCGCCAGTTCTGCCGGGCCATGCTGATGGGTTAAGCCAAAGAACACCCCTTTCGCTTCCGGGTTGTTGTGCGGCGTTCGTTCGCCGGAAAGATACGGTAAAAACCAGACCGTTCCCGCAGCGTCATCCGCCTGCTGCGCCGCAGAGATGAGCGACGGCACGTCGGCCATGCCGGTGAGTTTTGCCGCCCAGTCCAGGCAGGACGCCGCGCTGAGCATCACCGACATCAAATGCCATTTCCCCGGAAGGGCATGGCAGAAACTGTGCACAGCGCTTTCGGGATTGCTGCGATACCCGTCGCTGACGGCAAAATAGACGCCAGACGTTCCCAGCGACAGCATCGCCTGCCCCGCCTCAACCATGCCGACGCCGACAGCTCCCGCCGCATTATCGCCGCCCCCGGCCACCACCGGTACGGCAGGCATGTTCCAGCGTTCAGCAACGGCTGGCAGCAGCGTGCCTGTCACCTCACTACCTTCGAACAGCGCGGGCATATGTCCGCGGGTCAGATGGCAGGCATCCAGCATCGCCTCGCTCCAGTCGCGTTTCGCCACGTCGAGCCACATCGTGCCGGCGGCATCGGACATGTCGGAGGCAAAATCGCCCGTCATGCGAAAGCGCAGATAATCTTTCGGCAGCAGGACTTTCGCCACCTGACGGAAAATCTCCGGCTCGTGTCGCTGCACCCACAGAAGTTTGGGCGCGGTAAAGCCGGGCATCATCAGGTTGCCGGTAATCTCACGCGACGTGGGTACACGCGTCTCAAGAAGCGCGCACTCTTCCGCACAGCGGCCATCGTTCCAGAGTATCGCTGGACGCAACACGCGATGCTGGCTATCCAGCAGCGTAGCGCCGTGCATTTGTCCGGCAATGCCCAGCGCCTTCACGTTACGAAGGCTATGTTTCTCACCTAAGGCTTTGATTGCGCGATCCGTCGCCTGCCACCACTGCTCCGGATCCTGTTCCGACCACAGCGGATGCGGACGTGAAACCTGCAGCGTTTCCGTCTGCGTGGCTAACACGTCGCCCTGCTCGCTTAACAGGATGGCTTTCACACCCGATGTGCCAAGATCGATCCCGATGTACATATAGTGGATTCCTTAACTGAAAATGCCCGGTGGCGCTGCGCTTACCGGGCCTACGTGGTGTTATTTATCGAACAGGTAGTGATTGACCAGATTTTCCAGCAGCTCCTGGTGCCCGCTCTGGTGCTGCGGTGCCAGCTGATGTTGTTCAGCGTACTTCGCGATGTCCGCAAGCGATAACTGGCCTTTCAAAATTTGCTGGCCCAGCTCACTGTTCCAGCCGCTGTAGCGCTTCGCCACGCGTTTATCGAGCTCGCCGTCTTCAATCATGCGAGCCGCCACCTTCAGCGCCAGCGCCATGGTGTCCATTGCGCCAATGTGGCCGTAGAACAGATCGTATTTGTCGGTGCTCTGACGACGCACCTTGGCGTCAAAGTTCAGGCCGCCGGTGGTGAAACCGCCCGCCTTGATGATTTCATACATCACCAGCGCATTCTCTTCCACGCTGTTCGGGAACTGGTCTGTATCCCAGCCCAGCTGCGCATCGCCTCGGTTCGCATCCACAGAGCCGAAAATGCCCAGCGCAATCGCAGACGCAATCTCGTGATGGAATGAGTGGCCCGCCAGCGTGGCGTGGTTTGCTTCAATGTTAACTTTAATCTCTTTTTCCAGACCGAACTGCTTCAGGAAGCCATACACCGTCGCCACGTCGTAGTCATACTGGTGCTTCGTCGGTTCCTGCGGTTTCGGCTCAATCAGCAGCGTGCCGCGGAAGCCGATTTTATGCTTGTGGTCGACAACCATCTGCATAAAGCGGCCAATCTGCTCGCGCTCCTGACGCAGGTCGGTGTTCAGGAGGGTTTCATAACCTTCACGGCCGCCCCACAGGACATAGTTTTCGCCGCCCAGCTGATGCGTGGCGTTCATGGCCGTCACCACCTGCGTAGCCGCCCAGCTAAATACCTCTGGGTCAGGGTTAGTTGCTGCACCCGCGCCGTAGCGAGGATTGGTGAAGCAGTTTGCCGTACCCCAGAGCAGCTTCACGCCGCTTTGCTGCTGTTTCGCCGCCAGCACGTCTACCATCTGCGCGAAGTTGTTCAGGTACTCTTTCAGCGACGCGCCTTCCGGCGACACGTCCACGTCATGGAAGCAGTAGTACGGCACGTTCAGCTTGTGGAAGAACTCAAATGCCACATCGGCTTTGCGCTTTGCCAGCTCGATAGCCTCGCCCGGCTGCTGCCATGGGCGGTCAAAGGAACCCACGCCGAACATATCGGCACCGTTCCAGCAGAAGGTATGCCAGTAACAGGCGGCAAAGCGCAGATGATCTTCCATGCGCTTACCCAGCACCAGCTCATCCGGGTTGTAGTGACGAAAAGCTAAAGGATTGGCCGTTTTTGGGCCTTCGTAACGAACACGATCGAGTTGGTCGAAATAAGCTTGCATATTGAGCTCCATAATCAGGGTATGCGGCGAGTCGTTGATACAGGAGTAATAGTGAATAGACATTTTGGGTTGCTCAATTACGTTATTTCACACTGCTATTGAGAGAATGCATAACTGTGCGCTGGCTCGCAAAATAATGCGCAAACGAACTATTTTTCGGCGCATATTCCAGAATCAAATGTAATTAAGACGTTACGTTTTTTAAAATCCGATCGCGGTCATAAATTCAGAAATAAACCAAATATCGTAATGAGAAGATAAAAATCTGTAATTGCCAGCCCGCCTTTCCGCGTTAAAAATTTGCTGCGTCTCAGCAGTGAATGTTTCTTTTATCTCAGCAACACATCCCCCTACAAAAAGGCAGAATAATTATGAAGATAAAGAACCTGACCCTAACGCTCTGCACTACTCTCCTCCTTGCAAGCTTTGCAGGACAGGCCAAAGAGGTCAAAATTGGCATGGCCATTGATGACCTGCGCCTGGAGCGCTGGCAAAAAGATCGCGATATTTTTGTGAAGAAAGCAGAATCCCTCGGCGCCAGCGTGTTTGTACAGTCGGCTAACGGCAACGAAGAAACGCAAATGTCGCAGATCGAGAATATGATTAACCGTGGCGTTGATGTGCTGGTTATTATCCCCTATAACGGCCAGGTATTAAGTAACGTGGTGAAAGAAGCCAGGCAGGAAGGCATAAAAGTGCTGGCCTATGACCGCATGATTAATAATGCGGATATTGATTATTATATTTCGTTCGACAATGAAAAAGTGGGCGAATTACAGGCGCAAAGCCTGATCGACAAAGTGCCTCAGGGGAATTATTTCCTGATGGGTGGTTCGCCGGTGGATAACAACGCCAAACTGTTCCGCGAAGGACAAATGAAAGTCCTTAAGCCGTACATTGATAACGGGAAAATTAAGGTGGTCGGCGATCAATGGGCCGACGGCTGGCTGCCAGAAAACGCGCTGAAGATTATGGAAAACGCGCTAACGGCCAATAACAACAAAATTGATGCGGTCGTGGCCTCCAACGATGCCACCGCAGGCGGCGCCATTCAGGCGCTGAGCGCCCAGGGTCTGGCGGGGAAAGTCGCTATCTCAGGGCAGGACGCCGATCTGGCCGGGGTAAAACGTATTATCGCAGGCACCCAGACCATGACGGTCTACAAACCGATTACCCAGCTTGCCAATACGGCGGCAGAAATTGCCGTGGAGCTGGGTAATGGCAAGCAACCTAAAGCAGATGCGACCCTGAATAACGGGCTTAAAGACGTTCCGGCCCGTCTGCTCACGCCAATAGAAGTCAATAAAGAGAACATTGACGCCACCGTCATCAAAGATGGTTTCCACAAGAAGAGCGAACTGTAATCCGGCGCGGCCCCTGCTCTGCGGGGGCGCATCACGTTGTGCTGTTCTTCCCTCGGGTTATGTGGAGCGGTTATGCCTTATTTACTTGAAATGAAAAGCATCACCAAACGCTTCGGCGCGGTGAAAGCCGTCGACAACGTCAGCCTCCGGTTGAACCCCGGCGAAGTGGTTTCGCTGTGCGGTGAGAACGGTTCGGGCAAGTCAACGCTGATGAAAGTGCTGTGCGGGATCTACCCGCACGGGAGCTACGAAGGCGAAATCGTCTTTGCCGGTGAAGTTATCCAGGCGACACACATCCGCGATACCGAACGTAAAGGCATCGCCATCATCCACCAGGAGCTGGCGCTGGTGAAGCATCTCACCGTGCTGGAGAACATTTTCCTCGGAGCCGAAATTTCCCGCCACGGCGTGCTGGACTACGACACCATGACGCTGCGCTGTGAAAAGCTGCTGGCGCAGGTGAGCCTCCACATTTCACCCAATACGCGCGTGGGGGACCTGGGGCTGGGGCAGCAGCAGCTGGTCGAAATCGCTAAGGCGCTCAATAAACAGGTCAGGCTGCTGATCCTTGATGAGCCCACGGCCTCGCTCACCGAACAGGAAACCGCGGTTCTGCTCAATATCATTCGCGATCTGCAAAACCACGGTATCGCCTGCATCTACATTTCGCACAAGCTGAACGAGGTGAAAGCCATTTCGGACACCATCTGCGTGATCCGCGACGGGCAACACATCGGCACGCGTGAAGCCGCAGGGATGAGTGAAGATGACATCATCACCATGATGGTGGGCCGCGAGCTGACGGCGCTCTACCCGAGTGAACCTCACGCAACGGGCGATGAAGTCCTGCGCGTGGAAAACCTGACCGCGTGGCACCCCGTTAACCGCCACATCAAGCGCGTGAATAACATCTCATTTTCCCTTCACAGCGGCGAAATTCTCGGTATTGCCGGGTTAGTCGGCGCAGGGCGCACGGAGGCCGTGCAGTGTCTGTTTGGCGTGTGGCCGGGGCGCTGGGAGGGCACGATATTTATCGACGGCCAGCCGGTGAAAATTGACAACTGCCAGCAGGCGATTGCCCACGGCATTGCTATGGTGCCGGAAGATCGCAAAAAAGACGGCATCGTACCCGTCATGGCGGTAGGGAAAAACATTACGCTTGCGGCACTCGATCGGTTCTCGGGCACGCTGAGCAGCCTGGACGATGCCGCAGAGCAGCAGTGTATTCTTCAGTCGCTGGCCCGGCTGAAGGTCAAAACCTCTTCACCGGAACTGGCGATTGGCCGCCTGAGCGGCGGCAACCAGCAGAAGGCGATTCTGGCGCGCTGCCTGCTTCTCAACCCACGCATTTTAATCCTTGATGAGCCGACGCGTGGAATCGATATCGGTGCCAAATATGAAATCTACAAACTGATTAATCAGCTTGTTCAGCAAGGGATTGCCGTCATTGTCATTTCGTCTGAGTTACCCGAAGTGCTCGGCCTGAGCGACCGCGTGCTGGTCATGCACGAGGGGAAACTGAAAGCCAACCTGATTAACCAGAACCTGACGCAGGAGCAGGTGATGGAAGCCGCTTTAAGGAGCGAACGTCATGTCGAAAAGCAATCCGTCTGATATCAAAGTCGCCGTCCCGACGCCCGGTGCGTTCGCGGGGCTCAAAGCGCTAAACCTGCAGGTTTTTGTCATGATCGCGGCAATTATCGTCATCATGCTGTTCTTTACCTGGATGACCGATGGCTCATACCTGAGCGCGCGTAACGTCTCCAACCTGCTTCGCCAGACCGCTATCACCGGCATTCTGGCCGTGGGCATGGTGTTCGTGATTATCTCCGCGGAGATTGACCTGTCGGTCGGTTCGATGATGGGGCTTCTCGGCGGCGTGGCGGCCATTTTTGACGTCTGGCTCGGCTGGCCGCTGCCGCTGACCGTGGCGGTCACGCTGGTATTGGGGCTGGTACTGGGCGCCTGGAACGGCTGGTGGGTTGCCTACCGTAAGGTGCCATCGTTTATTGTCACCCTGGCGGGAATGCTGGCCTTCCGCGGGATCTTAATCGGCATCACTAACGGCACCACCGTCTCACCGACCAGTGCGGCCATGTCGCAAATTGGTCAGAGCTACCTCCCGGATGGCGTGGGTTTTACTCTCGGCGTGGTGGGGTTGCTGGCGTTTGTCGCATGGCAGTGGCGGGGACGCGTCCGTCGTCAGGCGCTGGGGCTGGCTTCCCCTGCGTCAACGTCGGTGGTGGGGCGTCAGGCGCTCACGGCGGTCATTGTGCTGGGCGCCATCTGGCTCCTGAATGACTATCGCGGCGTCCCGACACCGGTCCTGCTGCTGGCACTGTTACTGTTGGGCGGCATGTTTATGGCGACGCGCACCGCGTTTGGTCGCCGCATTTATGCCATTGGCGGCAACCTTGAGGCTGCCCGCCTCTCGGGTATTAACGTCGAGCGTACCAAGCTGGCGGTCTTCGCCATTAACGGCCTGATGGTCGCTATCGCCGGGTTGATCCTCAGCTCGCGTCTGGGGGCCGGATCTCCCTCCGCCGGTAACATCGCCGAGCTGGATGCGATCGCCGCCTGCGTCATTGGCGGCACCAGCCTCGCAGGCGGTATCGGTAGCGTCGCGGGCGCGGTGATGGGGGCATTTATCATGGCGTCGTTGGATAACGGAATGAGTATGATGGACGTCCCGACGTTTTGGCAGTATATCGTCAAGGGGGCCATTCTTTTACTGGCAGTCTGGATGGACTCGGCCACCAAGCGACGGGCCTGATAACGGTATTATGACTTAATTGGGAAGTGAGCCATGTTTGAAAAGCGTCACCGCATTACGTTGTTATTCAATGCCAACAAAGCCTACGACCGTCAGGTGGTAGAAGGCGTTGGCGAATATTTGCAGGCGTCGCAATCTGAGTGGGATATCTTTATTGAAGAGGATTTCCGCACTCGTCTCGAGAACATCAAAGACTGGCTGGGGGATGGCGTCATCGCCGACTACGACGATCCCGTCATTGAGCAGCTGCTGACCGACGTCGACGTTCCGATCGTGGGCGTCGGCGGCTCCTACCATTCCCCCGAACACTATCCGCCGGTTCACTATATTGCCACCGATAACCATGCCCTGGTCGAGGCCGCCTTTCTCCATCTAAAAGAGAAAGGCGTTCACCGCTTCGCGTTCTATGGTTTACCCGCCACCAGCGGCAAGCGCTGGGCCGTTGAGCGTGAACACGCGTTTTGCCAGCTGGTCGCGCAGGAGAAGTATCGCGGCGTGGTGTACCAGGGGCTGGAGACGGCTCCGGAAAACTGGCAGCACGCGCAAAACCGCCTCGCTGACTGGCTGCAAACGCTGCCGCCGCAAACCGGGATTATTGCCGTGACGGACGCACGCGCGCGCCACGTGCTGCAGGTCTGCGAACATTTACACATTCCGGTGCCGGAAAAGCTGTGCGTGATTGGCATTGATAACGAAGAGCTTACCCGCTATCTCTCCCGCGTGGCGCTCTCCTCCGTTGCGCAGGGCACGCGTCAGATGGGGTATCAGGCGGCGAAGCTGCTGCATCGTCTGCTGGATAAAGAATCTCTGCCGCTTCAGCGCCTGCTCGTGCCGCCTGTCCGCGTCGTAGAACGCCGCTCAACCGATTATCGCTCCTTAAGCGATCCGGCCGTCATTCAGGCCATGCACTATATTCGCAACCACGCCTGCAAAGGGATAAAGGTCGATCAGGTGCTGGATTCGGTGGGCATTTCGCGTTCGAATCTGGAGAAGCGTTTTAAAGAAGAGGTGGGCGAAACCATCCATGCCGTCATCCATGCGGAGAAGCTGGAGAAAGCCCGCAGCCTGCTCATTTCCACATCGCTGTCGATCAATGAAATCTCGCAGATGTGCGGTTACCCGTCGCTGCAATATTTCTACTCGGTGTTCCGCAAAGAGTATGACACCACGCCAAAAGAGTACCGGGATCGCCACAGCGAGGTGCTGATTTAGAAAAGAAAACGCCTTCAAATAAGAAGGCGTTTTTTGAGATTACATGTGTGCGGCGATTAAGCGCTGGTTATCCTGGTACATGGCGAACAGGTAGTTGTTATAGCTCTGCCCCTTCGTCGAATAACCTTTCAGCTTGTGGATCATCGTGGTGGCCGTCACTTCCTGATCCGCTTTACGCAGCTGAGCGCGTGATTTACGGAACGATGAGTAGGCCGGATGCGTATTCAAATTCACCACGTAGGCGCTCACGGAATCCTTCACGGATTCAAACTGCGAATAGCCTTTCACCTTGCCTGGCGCATTGTTACAACGCCCTTTCACGCATTTCATGCCGAAAAGGTTGTTGTTGCTGCGTGCCAGCTTTGACGTACCCCAGCCGCTTTCGGCTGCCGCCATGGTCGCAACCATGCTATTCGGGATGATATCGACACGCTCAAGGAGAGCATTCCACGGCACACGACGGGTGTTACCGTTCCAGCTCAGCTTATAGCGCTTGGTGATATCTTTCAGACGCGCGCGTTCAGACGGCGACCAGCGGCTATCGTACTGTTTAGAAATCAGCCAGTTACGATCCGCAGTAATCGCGGCATTTTGACTCGTGATGTAAGGCATTACCGTCCGGAGAAACGCTTTTTTCCTTGGTGTCCCGGAAGGGTATTTTCGCAAATCAGGAAGTGAACTACTCTTTGCACTATTGCGAGAATACTCTTGTTTACTGCTAACCTTACTACTTGTCGTCTTTATTACGTGGGCTTTCTTACTCGTTGTATCCGTGTGCGTCTTCGCAAGCACCTCACCCGAAAATGCCGTGGTGAGTAACATGAGTATCGCAGCCCCATATCGTCGAATGGGAGTCGATATCATTAGGTCTCCTGGTCGGATGTAATCATCCTAACACCTTATTTTTTTCACAAATTTGAGAGCGGAATCTCAAATCATATCAAAAATAGACTTCAAGAGCACGTATAGAAATAGTCCAATTCCGAAACTATGTCACCTGAAACTTGCTCATAAAAAAAACAATTCTACAAAAACTGTGTTCACTATCGCAGATAACTGCCTAATTTTGCGCGAAATCACTCATCCTCACGCATCCTCCCGGCAGAAAGCGACAGGGGATGAGTTTTTGCCCAGCCTCAGATGGCACACTGGTCAAAAATACCGCGACAGGAACCAGGAATGAAACGCACCGCACTCGCCTTTCTGATGTTACCCGCACTGGCACATGCTGACTGGACATCGCCGGGGTTTAGCGCATTTCACGCTGAAGGCACCGGAATCTTCACCAGCCAGGCAAAGCTTGCGAAGGGTACGCGTCCTCTTACGCTGAGTTTTGACAAGACGTGCTGGCAGCCTACGGACGCGATAAAACTCAATGAGATGCTATCGCTCAAGCCCTGTGACGGCACACCGCCGCAGTGGCGCCTTTTCCGCGACGGTGAATACCAGATGCGGATTGATACCCGCTCCGGTACGCCCACACTACTCCTGACGATTCAAAGTGCCGCAGAACAGCCGGTTGCAAACGTCATCCGTCAGTGCCCGACGTGGGACGGTAAGCCGCTGACGCTCGACGTCAGCAGTACCTTCCCGGAAGGCTCCGTCGTGCGCGACTACTACAGTAAACAGACGGCGACGGTGCAGAATGGAAAAATTACCCTGCAGCCAGCCGCCAACAGTAACGGCCTGCTGCTGCTTGAGCGCGCCGAAACCGACAAGCCCGCGCCGTTTAGCTGGCAAAACGCCACCGTCTATTTTGTGCTGACCGACCGTTACGTAAATGGCGATCCGGGCAACGACAACAGCTACGGACGCCATAAAGACGGTATGCAGGAGATCGGGACGTTCCACGGCGGCGACCTCAAGGGACTCGCCAGCAAGCTCGATTATTTACAGCAGTTGGGGGTCAACGCGCTCTGGATAAGCTCCCCGCTTGAGCAAATCCACGGCTGGGTAGGCGGCGGCACCAAAGGGGATTTCCCTCACTACGCCTATCACGGCTACTACACCCAGGACTGGACGAAGCTCGACGCCAATATGGGGACGGAGGATGACCTGCGCCAGCTTGTCGATGAAGCGCACAGGCGTGGGATCCGCATCCTGTTCGATATCGTCATGAACCACACGGGCTACGCGACGCTTGCGGACATGCAGGAATATCAGTTTGGTTCCCTGTACCTGCAGGGTGATGAGCTGAAAAAGACGCTGGGGGAACGCTGGACCGACTGGAAGCCGGGCGCGGGCCAAAGCTGGCACAGCTTTAATGACTACATTAACTTCAGCGACAAAGCCGCATGGGAAAAATGGTGGGGCAAAAAATGGATCCGTACCGACATCGGTGATTACGACAACCCCGGCTTTGACGATTTGACGATGTCGCTGGCGTTCCTGCCCGACCTGAAAACGGAATCCACCGTCCCTTCCGGGTTACCCAATTTCTATCAACACAAACCCGATACCCACGCGAAAGCTATTCCGGGCTATACCCCGCGCGATTATCTGACCCATTGGCTCAGCCAGTGGGTACGTGACTACGGCATCGACGGCTTTCGGGTCGATACCGCGAAACACGTTGAGCTTGCGGCCTGGCAACAGCTGAAAGACCAGGCGAGCCAGGCCCTGGCCGCCTGGAAAATGGCGAACCCGGACAAAAAACTCGACAACGCGCCTTTCTGGATGACCGGCGAATCCTGGGGCCACGGGGTGATGCGGAGCGATTATTACCGCCACGGTTTTGACGCGATGATTAACTTTGACTATCAGGAGCAGGCGGCAAAAGCGGTGGATTGCCTGGCCGATATGGATCTCACCTGGCAGCAGATGGCGGAGAAGCTGCAAAGCTTCAACGTGCTGAGCTACCTCTCGTCACACGATACGCGCCTGTTCCGTGAAGGGGGCCAGCGCGCGGCGGAGCTGCTCCTGCTGGCACCGGGCAGCGTGCAAATCTATTACGGGGATGAGTCCGGGCGCCCGTTCGGGCCGACTGGCTCCGACCCGCTGCAGGGCACCCGTTCGGATATGAACTGGCAGGACGTCACGGGCAAGCAGGCCTTAACCGTCACCCACTGGCAAACGCTGGGTCAGTTCCGCGCCCGCCATCCGGCGATAGGTGAAGGCAAGCAAACCACGCTGTCGCTGAAAGAGGGGTATGGCTTTGTGCGCGAGCACAAGGACGATAAGGTGATGGTGGTATGGGCAGGTAATCAATAACGGCACACTCCAGTTCCCTCTCCCTATGGGAGAGGGTTAGGGTGAGGGAAATCAACCAGAACTATTCACTACATAAATCCACTCCCGCCAGATAAAACAACAAATCCGACCACATCACCCGATTTGCACCAGCACGGTGCTAGCGTTATGGTTACCCACTTTCAAAATAAGCTCGACAGATCACCTGCTATGACGTTTTCACTTTTCGGCGACAAATTCACCCGCCATTCAGGCATTACTCGCCTGATGGAGGACCTCAACGACGGGCTGCGCACACCGGGCGCAATCATGCTCGGCGGCGGAAACCCGGCTCAAATCCCGGAGATGAATACCTATTTCCAGACGCTGCTCGCTCAGATGCTGGAAAGCGGCAAAGCAACCGACGCGCTTTGCAATTACGACGGCCCGCAGGGTAAAACCGAGCTGCTGGCACTCCTCGCCGACATGCTGCGTGACGAGCTCGGCTGGGATATCGAACCACAGAATATTGCACTAACAAACGGCAGCCAGAGCGCGTTTTTCTACTTGTTTAACCTGTTCGCTGGACGTCGCGCCGACGGCACGACCAAAAAGGTGCTGTTCCCGCTGGCTCCGGAGTATATCGGCTACGCCGATTCCGGCCTGGAAGAGGATCTGTTCGTCTCCGCGCGCCCAAACATAGAGCTGCTGCCGGAAGGCCAGTTCAAATATCACGTCGATTTTGAACACCTGCATATCGGTGAAGAGACGGGCATGATCTGCGTATCGCGCCCAACTAACCCAACGGGCAACGTCATTACCGATGACGAGCTGATGAAGCTGGATGCGCTGGCAAATCAGCACGGCATTCCGCTGGTGATCGATAACGCCTACGGCGTGCCGTTCCCGGGCATTATCTTCAGCGAAGCACGCCCGCTGTGGAACCCGAACATCGTCCTGTGCATGAGCCTCTCCAAGCTGGGCCTGCCGGGCAGCCGCTGCGGCATTATCATCGCCAACGAGAAAATCATCACCGCCATTACCAACATGAACGGCATTATCAGCCTTTCACCGGGCGGCATTGGCCCGGCGATGATGTGCGAAATGATTAAACGCAAGGACCTGCTGCGTCTGTCGAATGACGTGATCAAGCCTTTCTATTACCAGCGCGTTCAGGAGACGATTGCGACGCTTCGTCGCTATTTGCCGGAAGAACGCTGCCTGATCCACAAACCGGAAGGCGCGATTTTCCTCTGGCTGTGGTTTAAAGATTTACCTATCACCACCGAACTGCTCTACCAGCGCCTGAAAAAGCGCGGCGTACTGATGGTGCCGGGGGACTATTTCTTCCCGGGTCTGGACAAGCCGTGGCCGCATACGCACCAGTGCATGCGCATGAACTACGTGCCCGATCCGGAAAAAATCGAAGCGGGTGTCAAAATTTTGGCCGAAGAGATCGAAAAAGCCTGGCGCGAAAACGGTCAGTAAGCTCTTACCCCAGATTATGCAGCCGGTCGGCGCGTAATCTGGCGGGATCAACGCAGCGCAGCGCGTGGGTTGGACAGGCCTCCACGCAGGCCGGTCCGCCTTCGCGATGACTGCATAAATCACATTTAAGCGCTTGCGCCCTGTTTCCCACCAGCCGTATCTGCATCGCCCCAAACGGACACGCTACCATACAGCTTTTGCACCCAATGCAGCGCCGCCGATCCACGAGCCAGGCACCCGCCGTGCGGCTGATGGCGTGGGTTGGGCAGACGTTGGCACAGGGGGCGTCCTCGCACTGATGACACCCCACCACCGTTGTGCAGGCATCCCCTTTCACCACCCGAAGGCGGGAGGTGAAAATCTGAGCGGTGAAGTCGTCCTGATGCGCCACCGCACAGGCCACTTCGCAGGTGCGGCACCCGATGCATTTTTCCGCATCCGCCATGATAAATCGGTTCATCGGTTACGCCTCGCGCACGTTAAAACCCAGCTCTTTGGAGATAGCCTCGGCCGTTTCGCGCAGCGGCTTGAGCAGGTTCTTCTCGCCCACCTGCTTCATGCGCGACGTTGATAGTGAGATAGAGATGGCATACGGGACGCGGCCGTGGATATCAAACACCGGCACGGCAATACAGGAGACGCCCAGCTCGTTCTCTTCTTTGTCCATCGCCATGCTGCGATCGCGAATTTCCGCCAGCTCATCGTACATGGCGCTCAGCTCGGTGATGGTGTTGCGCGTCAAAGGCTGGATCTGTTCCTGATGGCTTTCCCAGTAGCTCGCCACGTAATCCTGATGGCCAAACGCCATGTAAATCTTACCCATTGCAGAGCAGTAGAGCGGCATATGCTGGCCGATATAGGCGCGCGTGCGCAGCATGCCGGTTGTCGGTTCGAGCTTGTAAATCAGTATCGCGTGGTCGTCTTCCCGGCTGGAAAAGTTCACCGTTTCGCCGGTCGCAATATTCAGCGCTTCGAGGTGCGGCGCCGCCACGTGAATGATATTCAGCGACGACAGCGCCTTTTGCCCGACGGCGATAAATTTGGTAGTCAGGCGATAGCTGCCCGCCGCGGGTGCTGGCGTCACGTACCCGCATGACTGCAACCCCTGCAACAGCCGGTGCACGGTACTCTTATTCAACCCCGCCAGTTCCGATAAATGCGCAAGCGGACACCCGTTCGGATAGTTGCTGAGGATCTCAATCAGCATCAGGCCGCGAAACAAGCTCTGGCTACCTGCTGGCCTCTCTTTTTCTTGCGTCATTTCGCTCTCTTTCATGCTCATTACATGGCTCCTTTTTATCGCGCTCTGATGGTAGCGCAAAGTGTGGGTCAGTTCACGATCTCAACAGAAAAAACACAACCGTTTGATTTTAATCGATTTTGAAAAACATGAATGTCGTTGATCTGACAAAATTTGATCGCTATATTTGAAATCAGATTTCGCATAGTGAAATTTAGCGATAAAAAAGCACTCGCACTTGCCCTTAAAAGAACAGGAGAACAGGGATGAAAGTGACCTTTGAAGAGTTGAAAGCGGCGTTCAATCGGGTTCTGCTCGATCGCGGCGTGAAGGCGGAAGCCGCAGACGCCTGCGCCGAGATGTTTGCCCGCACCACGGAATCCGGCGTCTATTCACACGGCGTGAACCGCTTCCCGCGCTTTATTCAGCAGCTTGATGCAGGCGATATCATTCCTGACGCCCAGCCCAAACGGGTGATGACGTTAGGCGCCATCGAACAGTGGGATGCGCAGCGCTCCATCGGCAACCTGACGGCGAAGAAGATGATGGATCGCGCCACCGAGCTGGCCTCCGATCACGGCATTGGTCTGGTCGCACTGCGTAACGCGAACCACTGGATGCGCGGCGGCAGCTACGGCTGGCAGGCGGCGGAGAAGGGCTATATCGGCATTTGCTGGACCAACTCCATTGCCGTGATGCCCGCGTGGGGATCAAAAGAGTGCTGCATTGGCACCAACCCGCTGATCGTGGCTATTCCCTCTAATCCAATCACCATGGTCGACATGTCGATGTCGATGTTCTCCTACGGCATGCTGGAGGTGAATCGCCTGGCCGGGCGCGAGCTGCCGGTCGATGGCGGCTTCGACGACGAAGGCAACCTCACCCGGGAGCCGGGCACGATCGAGAAAAACCGTCGTATTCTGCCCATGGGCTACTGGAAAGGGTCCGGCTTATCCATCGTCCTCGACATGATCGCCACCCTGCTCTCGAACGGATCGTCCGTCGCGGAAGTCACCCAGGACAACAGCGACGAGTACGGCGTATCGCAGATCTTCATCGCCATCGAGGTGGACCGCCTGATCGACGGCCCAACCCGCCATGCCAAACTGCAGCGCATCATGGACTTCATCACCACGGCCGAACGCGCGGATGAGAATGTCGCCGTCCGCCTGCCGGGGCATGAGTTCACCCGTTTGCTGGAAGAGAACCGCCGCAACGGCATCACGGTTGACGACAGCGTGTGGGCGAAAATCCAGTCTCTGTAAGGAGTGGACCATGATATTCGGACATATTTCCCAGCCAAATCCGTGTCGCCTGCCGCGGGCGATTGAAAAAGCGCTCGAATTTCTGCGCACGACGGATTTCACCACCCTGGAGCCAGGCGTGGTGGAAATTGAAGGGCGTAACATTTTTGCCCAGGTTCTGGATCTCACCACAAAGGAACCGCACGAGAACCGGCCGGAAGTGCATCGCCGTTATCTGGATATACAGTTCCTGGCCTGGGGTGAAGAGAAAATCGGTATCGCGATTGATACCGGCAATAACGAAATAAGCGAATCACTGCTGGAACAGCGCGATATTATTTTTTATCACGACAGTGAAAACGAATTGTTTATCGACATGATTCCCGGCAGCTATGCCCTATTTTTCCCGCAGGATGTGCACCGTCCTGCCTGTATTAAAAACAAGGAAACCACAATTCGTAAAATTGTGGTGAAAGTGGCAATCAGCGAATTAGATTAATTTTCTGATAAATACAGGAACGCGAAATGACCAACACCGGTTTTATTATTGGTGCGTACCCCTGCGCACCCTCGTTTCACCAGAAAGGGGAACAAGAAGAACAGGCATTCTGGCGCCAGCTTTCCGACACGCCAAATATTCGCGGGCTGGAACAGCCGTGCCTTGAAAATCTCCATCCCCTTGGCGATGAATGGCTGTTTCGCCATACGCCGGGGGACTGGCAAATTGTGGTCACGGCGGTCATGGAAACCATGCGCCGTCGCGGCATCAACGGCGCGTTTGGCCTGGCATCTGCCGACGAGGCGCAGCGTAAAGCGTGTGTCGAATTTTACCGGCGTTTGCACCATAAAATTAACGCTGTGAATACCCGCTTCCCGGGGAAAGTGATGGCGCTTGAGATGCAGGCCGCACCACAGGCGGGCAATGCCTCGGTCGAGCAAGCCACCGACGCGTTTTCCCGCTCCATCCGTGAAATAGCACGCTGGGACTGGGGCTGCGATCTGGTGCTGGAACACTGCGATGCCATGACCGGCGCCGCACCCCGTAAAGGCTTCCTGCCCTTAGAGCAGGTGCTGGAGGTGGTTAAAGAGACGGATATCAGCGTCTGCATCAACTGGGCGCGGTCAGCCATCGAAGGCCGTAACACTACCCTTCCCCTTGACCATGTTCAGGCCGCGCTTAAGGCCGGAAAACTGGGTGCGCTGATGTTTTCGGGCACGGCTCCCGGTGGGGAGTACGGTGAATGGCAGGATCTGCACGCGCCATTTTCCTCGTTCTGCGCCGACAGTTTACTGTCAACCGAACAAGCAAAAGCACTCTTTACTGCGGCGAGCGCCGCAAGGTTGAAATTCTCCGGTATTAAATTACTGGAAATAAATGCTAATGCTGACGTCAGTCATCGCATCGCCATTTTGCGCGACGGCATTAGCCAAATGAATAAAGCAACGCAATAACAATAATAAAAGTTTATTCCGGTTACCTTACTGAGAGATTAACGATGAATATTTCTACTCAAACTCTACATGCGGACATTCCGCGCCAGCGCTGGCTAAGAATCATTCCTCCTATTCTTATTGCCTGCATTATTTCATATATGGACCGCGTGAATATCGCGTTTGCGATGCCGGGGGGGATGGATGAAGAATTAGGGATTACCGCGACCATGGCAGGCCTCGCGGGCGGGATATTTTTTATCGGCTATCTGTTTCTGCAGGTTCCCGGCGGCAAGATTGCCGTGCACGGCAGCGGCAAGAAATTTATCGGCTGGTCGCTGGTCGCCTGGGCGGCGATATCGGTGCTCACGGGTCTTGTAACGAATCAGTACCAGCTGCTGGTGCTGCGCTTCTTACTCGGCGTGGCGGAAGGCGGGATGCTGCCCGTTGTGCTCACCATGATCAGCAACTGGTTCCCGGATGCCGAGCGCGGTCGCGCCAACGCGATTGTGATCATGTTCGTGCCCATCGCCGGGATCATCACCGCCCCGCTATCGGGCTGGATTATTACCGCACTCGACTGGCGCTGGCTGTTCATCATTGAAGGTCTGATGTCCGTCGTCGTGCTGGTGCTCTGGGCATTTACCGTTTACGACCGTCCGCAGGAAGCCCGCTGGATTTCAGAGGCCGAGAAAAACTATCTGGTGAAAACGCTGGCGGCTGAACAGCAGGCCATCGCCGGAAAAGAGGTGAAAAATGCCTCGCTCAGCGCCGTGCTGTCCGACAAAACCATGTGGCAGCTGATCGCCCTGAACTTCTTCTACCAGACCGGGATTTACGGCTACACCCTCTGGCTGCCCACCATTCTGAAGGAGCTGACGCACACCAGCATCGGCCAGGTGGGGATGCTCGCCATCCTGCCCTACATCGGCGCCATTGCGGGGATGTTCCTGTTCTCTACGCTTTCTGACCGCACCGGCAAGCGCAAGCTGTTTGTCTCCCTGCCGTTGATCGGTTTTGCGCTCTGCATGTTCCTCTCCGTGGCGCTAAAAGCAAACACCTGGCTGGCCTATGCCGCACTGGTGGGCTGTGGGTTCTTCCTGCAATCCGCCGCGGGCGTGTTCTGGACCATTCCAGCGCGTCTGTTCAGCGCAGAAATGGCGGGCGGCGCGCGCGGCGTGATCAACGCCCTCGGTAACCTCGGTGGCTTCTGCGGCCCGTATGCGGTTGGGGTATTGATCACCCTGTACAGCAAAGACGCGGGCGTTTACTGCCTGGCCGTTTCTCTGGCGCTGGCGTCGCTGCTGGCCCTGCTGTTACCGGCGAAGTGCGATGCCGGGGCAGAGCCTAACCCCACGGTAAATCCGCACAAGCGTGCGGCCTGATCACCCCAGCCCTCTCCCACAGGGAGAGGGAGAAAACCGAACCGTAGGCCGGGTAAGCGCAGCGCCACCCGGCGAATAAGTGAGACGAAGATGAGTGAAAAAGAGCCCTTCTGGCTGGGTATCGATTGTGGCGGTACTTATCTGAAAGCCGGTTTGTACAACAGCCAGGGCAAAGAAGTATGTATCGAACGTCGCGCCGTTGCCACGCTCAGCCCGCGAGCGGGCTACGCCGAGCGGGACATGCATCATCTGTGGCAGCACTGCCACGCAACCCTCGCCGCGCTGCTCAAGCGTTCAGGCATAAACGGCAACCGGATAAAAGGCGTGGGCATTTCTGCGCAAGGTAAAGGGCTGTTTCTACTTGATAAACAGAACCAACCGTTGGGCAACGCCATACTCTCCTCTGACCGCAGGGCGCTGGAAATTGTGCAGCGCTGGCAGCAGGACGGCATTCCCGAAAAGCTCTATCCGCATACGCGCCAGACCCTGTGGACCGGGCACCCGGCCTCGCTTCTGCGCTGGGTCAAAGAGAACGAACCGCAGCGGTACCAGCAGATTGGCTGCGTGATGATGGCGCACGACTATCTTCGCTGGTGCCTGACCGGCGTGAAAGGCTGCGAGGAGAGCAACATCTCCGAGTCCAACCTCTACAACATGAATACCGGGAAATACGACCCCCAGCTAACGCGCTGGCTCGGGATCGGCGAAATTGACGACGCCCTGCCGCCAATTGTCGGTTCAGCAGAAATTTGCGGGGAAATCACCGCTCAGGCAGCCACCCTTACCGGTCTCGCGGCGGGCACGCCCGTCGTGGGTGGACTGTTTGACGTGGTTTCCACCGCAGTCTGTGCCGGGCTGCAAGACCCACACACGCTGAACGCCGTGATGGGCACCTGGGCCGTCACCAGCGGGATCGCCGATGCGCTTCGCGACAACGAACCCTTCCCGTACGTCTATGGCCGCTACGTGTACCCGCAGCAGTATATCGTTCACGAAGCCAGCCCGACCTCGTCCGGCAACCTTGAATGGCTCACCGCGCAATGGGGCGACATGTCATTCGATGAGATCAACCGCACGGTTGCCAGCCAGCCGAAGGCCGGAAGCGACCTGTTCTTCCTGCCGTTCCTCTATGGCAGCAACGCCGGGCTGGAGATGACCAGCGGTTTCTATGGGATGCAGGCGCTACACACCCGCGCGCACCTGCTGCAGGCGGTGTATGAGGGCGTGGTGTTCAGCCACATGACCCACCTCAACCGCATGCTCGAACGCTTTACCCACGTTCATGCCCTGCGCGTGACCGGTGGCCCCGCCCATTCGGACGTGTGGATGCAAATGCTCGCGGACGTCAGCGGGCTGGCGATTGAACTGCCGCAGGTGGAAGAGACCGGCTGTTCCGGCGCGGCGCTGGCCGCCCTCGTCGGCACCGGCGTGTATACCGATTTCCATGCGGCGCAAAGCGCCCTCCGACACGACATTCGCGTCATTGCACCCGACATGCGCGCCCATGCGGCCTACCAGCGCAAATATCACCGCTACCAGTTACTGATTTCAGCACTTCAGGGCTACCACGCCCGAGTTAAGGAGTACGACCTATGAGCCGACCATTACTGCAGCTGGCGCTCGACCATACCTCTCTTCAGGCCGCGCAGCGCGATGTCGCGACGCTCGCGAATTGCGTCGATATCGTCGAAGCGGGCACCATTTTGTGCCTGACCGAAGGGCTAAACGCCGTGCGCGCCCTGCGCGAGCAGTGCCCGAATAAAATCATCGTTGCGGACTGGAAGGTGGCCGACGCCGGAGAAACCCTGGCAGAGCAGGCGTTTGGCGCGGGTGCGAACTGGATGACCATCATCTGCGCCGCACCGCTGGCGACCGTTGAACGCGGCCACGAGATGGCCCTGCGCTGCGGGGGAGAAATCCAGATGGAGCTCTTCGGTAGCTGGACGCTGGACGATGCTCGCGCATGGCATCGCGTTGGCGTGAAGCAGGCCATTTATCACCGCGGGCGCGACGCGCAGGCGAGCGGCCAGCAGTGGGGCGAGGCGGATCTCGCAAAAATGAAAGCGCTCTCCGACATCGGTTTACAGCTTTCGATTACCGGCGGCATCACCCCCGCCGATCTGCCGCTCTTTAAGCAGATCAACGTTAAAGCCTTTATTGCCGGCCGCGCGCTCGCGGGTGCCGCCAATCCGCAGCAGGTGGCTGAGGCATTCCATTCGAACATTCGCGACATCTGGGGAGCGTAACCATGCGTCAGCATCCGTTAGGGATTTATGAAAAAGCGCTGCCAAAAGATCTCTCCTGGCCGGAACGGCTGGTACTGGCGAAAAGCTGCGGGTTCGATTTTGTCGAGATGTCTGTCGATGAAACCGATGAACGATTATCGCGCCTCGACTGGAGCACCGCGCAGCGCGCCTCTCTGGTTGAAGCGATGCTGGAAACGGGGGTGTCTATCCCATCCATGTGCCTGTCTGCCCACCGTCGCTTCCCGTTTGGCAGCCGCGATGAAACCGTGCGCGAACGCGCCCGGGAGATCATGACCAAAGCCATCAGGCTGGCGCGTGACCTGGGCATTCGCACCATCCAGCTTGCCGGGTACGACGTTTATTACGAAGAGCATGACGAGGGAACGCAGCAGCGCTTTGCCGAAGGGCTGGCGTGGGCCGTGGAGCAGGCCGCCGCCGCACAGGTGATGCTGGCGGTGGAGATCATGGATACCGCGTTTATGAACTCCATCAGCAAATGGAAAAAATGGGACGAGATGCTCGCCTCGCCGTGGTTCAGCGTTTACCCGGACGTCGGCAACCTGAGCGCGTGGGGTAACGACGTCACCGCCGAGCTGACGCTGGGCATTGACCGCATTGCGGCGATTCACCTGAAAGATACCCAACCCGTTACCGCGCAAAGCCCCGGACAGTTTCGCGACGTGCCGTTTGGCGAAGGCTGCGTCGATTTTGTCGGCGTCTTTAACACCCTGAACCAACTGAACTATCGCGGCGCGTTTCTGATTGAAATGTGGACTGAAAAAGCAAAAGAGCCGGTGCTGGAGATTATCCAGGCGCGCCGCTGGATTGAAGCCCGTATGCAGGAAGGAGGCATGACATGTTAGAACAGCTCAAAGCCGAGGTGCTGGCAGCAAACCTGGCGCTGCCCGCCCACCAGCTGGTGACCTTTACCTGGGGCAACGTCAGCGCCGTGGACCGCCAAAGCGGCATGATGGTGATTAAGCCCTCCGGCGTGGAGTACGACGTGATGGCGGCGGAGGATATGGTGGTGGTGAATATCGCCACGGGTCAGGTTGTCGAGGGTAATAAAAAGCCCTCTTCCGACACGCCCACCCATCTTGCGCTGTATCGCCGTTATCCGGAGATTGGCGGCATCGTGCATACCCACTCTCGCCACGCCACTATCTGGTCGCAGGCGGGGCTCGACCTACCCGCCTGGGGTACCACGCACGCGGACTATTTCTACGGGTCCATTCCCTGCACGCGCCCGATGACTGCGGCAGAGATTGCCGGGGAATACGAATACCAGACGGGTGAAGTTATCATCAAAACCTTCGAGGAGCGCGACTTAAGCCCAATGCAGATCCCGGCGGTGCTGGTCCACTCCCACGGCCCGTTCGCCTGGGGTAAAGACGCTGCCGATGCGGTCCACAATGCCGTCGTGCTGGAAGAGTGCGCCTATATGGGCCTGTTCTCGCGCCAGCTCGCGCCACAGCTTCCGGTTATGCAGCAGGAACTTCTCGACAAACATTATCTGCGTAAGCATGGAGCGAATGCCTATTACGGGCAGTAATCAGCCGGAATTGATATGCTCTTTACAGTACCGCCGTTTCCAGACGGCGGGCGTTAGCCCGGTATGCTTCGAAAAGATCTGCCGAAAATACCCCACGTCATTAAAACCGCAGCGGGTTGCCACTTCAGTAAGCGAAGCAGAACCATCCAGCAACAGCTTTTCCGCTGCCCTGACGCGCTGGCGATGTATCGCCTCCGTCAGGGTTAAATGGAACGTCCGGCGAAACACGCGCCCGAGATAATCGGCATTGCAGTGCAACGCTTTTGCCAGCTGCGACGTCGAAAGGGGTAAATGAAACTGCGTGCGAATAAGCTGCTTCGCCTTCCACGCCATCGCCGCACCGGCTTCATCAGCATTATCTTCATATCCTGATGAAATGGAAATTTGCTGCAAAATCAGTAATAGAATGATTTCAAGCGCCACGCTTCGCTGTAATTTCTCCTGCTCACTCAGGAACTGGCGAAAAAGAGAAATCACATACTGTGCATCCCTCACTCGGCAATGTTGTTCTATTGCCAAATTGGGTAATCGGGGCGGGTGATGCTCAACCTCAAAATGCAGCCAGTAAAATTTAAGATCGGCAGGAAAGTCGCCGACGCCTACATGTCGCCTGCCAGGCCAAAGCAGCAAACTCTCACCCGCCTTCACGTCAAATACCGTATTTTCTTCCTGGATCGTTAATGTCCCTTTTTCGACAAAAATAATCTCCCAAGACGTTAATTTTCGCGCAGGGTGGCGGCCCACGCCCCGGGAGATAAATAACCCGCCATTTTGGACCTTAATCGGAAGCGCTATGGATAATTCAAGCATGGATATTCACCATTCCGCTTTTATTGCCGTTTGTATTCAACTTACGCTTTGATTATTAATCAATATTCGAATAACTGTCCGATCGGAATCACATTTTTATCATCAGGTCGGAATCGTCATCTTTTTATACTTTTCCCTTCCCTTGTTGGCCTCTCCGTTCGGTGCAGAATAAATGCGTACCTTGCACAAATACGATAATAAATTCGATTACCGAGGAGTTACTTCATGACTTCCACACCGATGACAGAATCAGACGTGACGCAAGAGGCAACAGATAGCCGCTTGTCCGTCCGCGAGAAAATGGGCTACGGCCTGGGCGATGCGGGCGGCACCGTGATCACCTGCCTGATTATGAATTTTCTGACCTTTTTCTATACCGATGTCTTTGGCCTCACTCCCGCGCTGGTGGGCACGCTGTTTATTGCCCTTCGCGTGTTTGACGCGATTTCCGATCCGGTGATGGGCGTCATTGCCGACCGTACGCAGAGCCGCTGGGGGCGTTTTCGTCCCTGGCAGCTGTGGATCGCCTTCCCGATAGGGATTATCGGAGTGATGACCTTCACCGTACCGGAAGCCAGCATGGGGGTGAAAATCGCCTGGGCGTTCGGCACTTATTTGCTATTGTCCGTGGGTTACACCGCCATCAACGTGCCCTACTGCGCGCTAATCAACACCATGACAACCCGTCACAACGAGGTCATATCCTGCCAGTCCTGGCGCTTCGTGCTGTGCGGCGTGGCGGGCTTTTTGGTCTCCGTGGGCCTGCCGTGGCTGGTCGCTGAATTAGGCCAGGGAGATGCCGCGAAAGGTTATCAGCTTGGCGTCGGCGTGCTGTGCGCCATCGCCGTGGTGATGTTCCTGTGCTGCTTTTTCTGGGTGCGCGAGCGCGTCCCGCTGGCGCTGATGGGTAAATTCACCCTGCGGGAGCATCTGGCCGGTCTGCGTCAAAACGATCAGCTGCTGCTGATGCTGGTGATGTCCTTCTTGCTGATCAATGTCTTCAACATTCGCGGTGGTGGATATATGTACTTCATCACCTACGTGCTTCACGGCAGCACGGCTTATACCTCGCTTTTTTTCACGATGGTGACCTTTGCCGCCATTCTGGGCGCGGTGATCGTCAGCCCGCTGTCGCGCCGTATTGATACCGTCAAGCTCTACTACTACACCAACCTGGTGCTCGCCGCGCTCGCGGTGGGCATGTGGTTTCTGCCGGCTAGCCCGGCGCAGCAGACGCTCTGGCTGATCGTCATTTTAAGTAACGGCGTAATTTTGGGTTTCACCCTGCCGCTGCACTTTTCGCTGATGGCTTTTGCCGATGACTACGGCGAATGGAAAACCGGCGTGCGCTCTTCAGGCATGAACTTCGCCTTCAACCTGTTTTTCATCAAGCTCGCGTGGGCGTCCAGCGCCGGGATCATCAGCCTGGTGTTTATCGCCGTGGCCTATCAGCCGGGCGTGGGCAACCAGACGCCAGCCTCGTTACAGGGCATCACCGCCATGGAGACATTGCTGCCCGCCCTTTTTCACCTGCTGCTGGCTGTCGCTATCCGCTGGTGCAGGCTTAACAACCCTATGATGTCGCGCATTGCCACCGACCTGCGCCAGCGTCACGTATCGTCCTGAGGAGAACGCTATGACCATAATGGAACCCGATCTGCACCAGTTGAAAATCAACGACCCGTTTCTCGGGCAGTATCAACGCCTGGCCCGTGATGTCGTCATCCCCTACCAGTGGGATGCGCTGAACGACCGCGTGGCGGAAGCCGAGCCCAGCCACGCTATCACCAACTTCCGCATTGCGGCAGGCCTGGAGCAGGGTGAATTCTACGGCATGGTGTTTCAGGACAGCGACGTGGCGAAATGGCTGGAAGCCGTGGCGTGGTCGCTGTGCCAGAAGCCTGATGCAGAACTGGAGAAAACCGCCGACGAGGTGATTGAGCTGATCGCGTTGGCGCAATGTGAGGATGGCTATCTCAACACGTACTTTACGGTAAAAGCGCCTGAGGAGCGCTGGACCAATCTGGCCGAATGCCACGAGCTCTACTGCGCCGGTCATATGATTGAAGCGGGCGTGGCGTATTTCCAGGGAACAGGGAAACGCCGCCTGCTGGATGTGGTTTGCAGGCTGGCGGACCATATCGACAGCGTGTTTGGCCCGGGAGAAAGCCAGCTGCACGGCTATCCGGGCCACCCGGAAATCGAGCTGGCGCTGATGCGGCTGTACGACGTCACGCAGGAGCCCCGCTATCTTGCTCTGGTGAAATATTTCATTGAACAACGCGGCGCGCAGCCGCACTTTTATGATATCGAATACGAGAAACGCGGCAAAACGTCATACTGGAACACCTATGGCCCGGCCTGGATGGTTAAGGACAAAGCCTACAGCCAGGCGCATCAGCCGCTTGCCGATCAACAAACGGCCATCGGCCACGCGGTGCGTTTTGTCTACCTGATGGCGGGCATGGCGCATCTGGCGCGCCTGAGTCACGACGAGGGGAAACGGCAGGACTGCCTGCGGCTGTGGAAAAATATGGCGCAGCGCCAGCTGTACATTACCGGCGGGATTGGCTCGCAAAGCAGCGGCGAGGCGTTCAGCAGCGATTACGACCTGCCCAACGATACGGTGTATGCCGAAAGCTGCGCCTCCATCGGCCTGATGATGTTTGCCCGGCGGATGCTGGAAATGGAGGCAGACGGCCACTATGCCGACGTGATGGAGCGCGCGCTGTACAATACGGTGCTGGGCGGGATGGCGCTGGACGGTAAACATTTCTTTTACGTGAACCCGCTGGAAGTGCATCCGAAAACGCTGGCGTTCAACCATATCTACGATCACGTGAAGCCCGTCCGCCAGCGCTGGTTTGGCTGCGCCTGCTGTCCGCCGAATATCGCCCGCGTGCTGACGTCGCTGGGGCACTACATTTATACCGTTCGCCAGGATGCGCTTTTTATTAACCTCTACGTCGGCAACGATGTCGTCGTTCCGGTTGGCGATGAAACCCTGGCGCTGCGGATCAGCGGTAATTATCCGTGGCAGGAAGAGGTGAAAATCGAGATTACCTCGCCTGTTCCCGTCACGCATACCCTGGCTTTGCGGCTACCGGACTGGTGTGCGGCGCCTGGCGTTTTATTAAATGGAGAAACGGTCACGGGCGAGATCTCCCGTGGATACCACTATCTCACTCGTACCTGGCAGGAAGGGGATGTCATCACGCTGACGCTGCCTATGCCGGTTCGCCGTGTGTATGGCAATCCGCAGGTACGTCAGCAGGCGGGGAAAGTCGCGCTGCAGCGCGGACCGCTGGTTTATTGCCTGGAAGAGGCGGATAACGGTGCCAATCTGCATAACCTTTCTTTGCCGCGCGACGTCGAGTTCCGGGTCTTTGAAGGGAAAGGCATTTTCGCGCACAAAATGTTGATACAGGCGGAGGGGATGGGCTGTCACGTGAAAGAGACGGATGCGCTCTGGCAGTACGACCGCTCGCCGGTACGGCGTCAGCCCCAGACGCTGACCTTTATTCCCTGGTTCAGTTGGGCGAACCGGGGAGAAGGGGAAATGCGGATCTGGGTGGATGAAGGCTGAATTTCTGCAGCCTGTTGCCCTCACCCAACCCTCTCCCACGGGGAGAGGGCAAACGCTATGGCAGCACGCGACGTGCTGCCTCAGCCAGAAATGCGCTCCGATTAGCGAACTGAGGATGCTCGCTGACAAAGGAGTCAATCTTGACCAGCAAACGTCGAGGCATCGTGATGTTGATACGCTCGGCCCTGCCGTCGAACTGCTTCATATTAATATCCACCAACAGCCATTGCCCGCCAATAAAATCCTCAGGACGACCTTCCAGATGCGCTTCCACATTACCCGGAAGAGGCAGTGCTTCATCCATTTCAAACAGCGCTTCGAAGTGTGCTGTAAGTGCATCACGTGCATCCTGAAATGCATCATCCAGGGAATCACCAGCAAAATAACAGCCTGGAACGTCAGGGAAAAAGCCGCTGGCGCTACCGTCGGAGTCAGAATGAATGTACGCCGGATAAAACATAACTACTCCTGATATCAGTGTTTAATTCCCGCCTGCCGCCAGATCTGGGCGAGAGTGCCCGGTTTAATATCCTTTTTAGGATGTGGGACAGTAACCAGCCCTTTCTGTTCTGGATGGCGAAACTGATGATGGCTTCCTTTCGTTCTGACGCATTTCCAGCCATGGCCGAGCAGAACAGTAATGACATCCGCACTTTTCACATCCCAATCCTTCCATGATTATACACACGACACACACCATCGCTATCGGGTCGAATCACATTAGCGCATAAGGAATATCAATGCAGTCGTGTTTTGACGAAACAGGAAGAGGCATCGAGAAATGAAAAAGGAAAACGTTGTATTGCAGATAAAAATGCAGGCACGATCGTAGGCCGGGTAAGGCGAAGCCGCCACCCGGCTTTACCACATCAGAAGCGCCAGGTCAGCCCGGTCATCAGCGCGAAGCTGTCGTCGCGGTCGATCATCGGGCTGTTCTTCACGTCGTCAGGCAACACGGTATAGACCGCGCTGGCATTGAGGTACAGCTTCTCGGTTAGCTGATACTTAGCCGCCAGGCCAACGTATGGCGTCCAGCTGTCACCGGCGGTGTATTGATCCAGTCCTGAGCGTCGGGACTCGCTGCCGGAGACACCGTAGTAGTAATCGTTATAGCTTTCGTCGCTGTAGAACACGCCAGCAGAAGGCGTCAGGGTCAGGCGTTCCATTCTGATTGGGTGGAAGTAAGATATCTCGCCCACCACGCCGCCGCTTTCATCCATCGCATCGCCAGAAAGGGCCACTTTCAGCGAACCCCAGCGTTCGTGGCGGTAGTACGCGCCGCCGAGGAATGCGGACGCCTTACGTTCATCGAGCTTCTTCATCTGATGGTCGTCGTTGTCATCAGGATCAAAATGCAGCGGCATCCACGTAGCGGTCAGGCTCAACTCATTTTTTGCATCTTTCCACAGAACCCATCCGCCCGTGGTCTGGCGAATATAGAAACGATCGCCTTCGTAGCTAATTAACGGTACTGCGGTTGTATTTTCGTTATAGCCTTTGTAAGGAGACTCATTAAATACAGCCCCCGCTCCAAGTGAAAATTCACCGGCCATGGCAGACGTTGATGCAAATAACGTGGCAGCGATGAGTAAGTTGTATTTAATAGTCATTCTATGTAATCCATTTAAATGCCAAACAAGCGAGGCGCATAATAATGGTTACAAATTTGCCAATGCAACGCTGCGGTTTATATAATATTATATATAAAATCATATAGATGGGTGCGCGTAATGAGTAAACTACAGCTAAAACCACGGGAATTAAAAATTATCTCCGTCATTGCCGCCACCCACAGCATTGGTGATGCAGCCGCCCTGCTGGGCATGGCGCAGGCCAACGTCAGTAAATATCTCTCTGATTTTGAAACGCGGGTCGGACTCAAGGTTTTTGAGCGCACTACGCGCCAGCTCTCCCTGACCCAGTTTGGTGAAGCGCTACTCCCCTACGTGAATGCCACGCTGGATAAGAACAGCCAGCTTGTTAATTTCATTGCTGATTATAAGCATGAAAAGCGCGGAAAAGTGACGATCTATGCCCCAACGGGTATCGTGACCTACCTCGCGCGACACGTGATCCACCAGATAGAAGACATCGGTGACATCCGCATCTCCCTGAAAACCTACAACCTGGACCGGAATGAATTTTCAGAAGGCGTGTCCTTTCCGGATGACTGCGATATCTTAATTACCTATGCGCAACCGAAAGACGAAAGCCTGGTCGCCAGCGTGTTAACACAATATTCCGTTACGGCATTCGCAACGCGCGAATATTTAAATAACCATCCCTTAACCGGACCTGAAGATTTAATTCATCACTCCTGTATTCTCATTGACTCCATGCTGGTCGATGATGCCAACATCTGGCGTTTTAGGATGCATGGCAGTGAAGAAGTGCATGATTACCGGGTGACCGGTAATTATATTTGCGACAATACGCAAACGGCCCTGGAACTGGCGAGAAATAATCTTGGGATTGTTTTTGCGCCAAAAGAGAGTCTGAAAAAAGAATTAACGCACGGGATGCTGGTCCCCTGCTTCCCGCACCAGGAAGAGTGGTGGCTCGATCTGACGGCGATTTTCCGCAAGCGCGACTACCAGCCCTGGCGTGTGCAATACGTTCTGGATGGCGTTCTGAACTGCCTGCGCCAGCAAATTGCTCAGGCCGCCCATGGACGGCCTGAGCTGGGCGATTAGAACAGCCCCAGCGGTTTATCGGAGTAGCTCACCAGCAAACATTTCGTCTGCTGGTAATGTTCCAGCATCATCTTGTGGGTTTCACGCCCAATGCCCGACTGCTTATAACCGCCAAATGCCGCGTGTGCCGGATAGGCGTGGTAGCAGTTGGTCCAGACGCGCCCGGCCTGAATGCCCCGGCCCATTTTATAGGCCAGATTACCGTTGCGGCTCCAGACGCCAGCCCCCAGGCCATACGGCGTGTCGTTGGCAATCTCCAGCGCCTCCTCCATCGTTTTGAAGGTCGTCACCGCCAGCACCGGTCCGAAAATCTCCTCCTGGAAGACGCGCATGTTGTTCTGACCGAACAGGATCGTCGGCTCAAGGTAATAGCCTTCCTGCAGATCCCCGCCGAGCATCTTACGACGCCCTCCGGTGAGAATATCCGCCCCTTCTTTCTTACCAATGTCGATGTAGTTGAGGATAGTCTCCAGCTGCCCATGCGAGACCTGCGCGCCCATCTGCGTGACGTTATCGAGCGGGTTACCGCTGCGGATAGACTCAACGCGGCGAATGGCCCGCTCCATAAAGCGCTCATAGATGGACTCCTGCACCAGCGCGCGGCTTGGGCAGGTGCAGACTTCGCCCTGGTTAAACGCAAACAGCGCAAACCCTTCCAGAGCCTTATCGAAGAAGGCATCTTCTTCCTCCATCACGTCCGCGAAGAAGATGTTCGGGGATTTCCCGCCCAGCTCCAGCGTCACCGGGATGATGTTCTGCGTGGCGTACTGCATGATCTGCTGGCCCACCTCCGTCGACCCGGTAAACGCCACTTTAGCGATCCGTTTTGAGGTCGCCAGATATTCCCCTATCTCACCGCCCGCACCGTTCACCACGTTAATCACGCCCGGTGGCAGCAGATCGCCAACGATTTCCATCAGCAGCAGAACCGAGAGCGGGGTCAGACGCGCCGGTTTGAGCACAATACAGTTTCCGGCCGCCAGCGCGGGGGCCATTTTCCAGCTCGCCATCAGCAGCGGGAAGTTCCACGGAATAATTTGCCCTACCACGCCCAGCGGTTCGTGGAAGTGATACGCCACGGTGTCGCTGTCGACCTCGCTGATCCCCCCCTCCTGAGCGCGAATACAGGAGGCAAAATAGCGGAAGTGGTCGATGGCCAGCGGCACGTCTGCCGCCATCGTTTCCCGGATCGGCTTGCCGTTATCCCAGGTTTCCGCCGTCGCCAGCAGCTCCAGATTCTGCTCCATCCGGTCGGCAATTTTGAACAGAATGGCCGCGCGATCCTGCACGGAGGTGTGAGCCCATTTCTCTTTCGCGTTGTGGGCCGCATCCAGCGCCAGGTCGATGTCACGCTTGCCGGAGCTGGCAATCTCGCACAGCGGCTGGCCGGTAACCGGGGTCAGGTTCGAATAGTATTCGCCGTCGACGGGAGCGACCCAGTCGCCGCCAATAAAATTGTCATAACGGGGCTTCAGCTTGAGGGGAAAACCATACTCGCCGGGCTGGATACGCGATGAGGGAGGATTGTTTGTCATGACCATCTCCTTGCTGTTGGTGTACAACAAGGGTAGTTCCGGCTGGCGATTTTCTCGCCAGCCGGTAACGGCGTTTACGACGGGGGTCACGGAGTTTCAGGAAATAATAGCGAATCTCGCAGAAGGTGATCGTTGCCGCGACGGCGGGTAAAGCCGATGCGGTTGAAATACTCCAGGATCTGGATCGCCAGCTTGCGGCCGACGTTCAGCCGGTCGCGGAAATCGGCGGCGCAGGTTGAGCCGCGCGCCTGATCCAGCTCGCGGATCAGGTTGGCAAACGCCACAATACGATCGTTACGGTAATAACGATCTTTCACGATCGCGACTATCAGCCCCTGCTGCGCCGCGTGGCGCAATACCTGACGCATCACCTGCTCGTCGGTGTTCGTTTCCCGAGCCAGATCGCGAACCCACCACGGCTCATCGCCGAACAGCGGGGCCGCTTTTTGCCATATCGCCTCTTGCTCTGTGGTGAACCCGGCCTTGTGATCCGGCAGGTGCAGCCAGCCGTGGTGGCTTTTAATCACCCCGCTTTCACGCATGTTTTCGATCAGCAGCAGCACCAGCGCGTCGTCTTCCATCGGCAGGGCCATGCGGCGCAGGCGCTCGCGGCCCGGGCCTGGCTCATCCTGATGCTGTTCATGATACGTCGCCAGCGTGTTCAGTATCTTACGCTGCCAGCGTGCGGCAACCGGAGCGTTGAGCAGGCTGTTCCCGGCCTGAATAAAGCCCGGTTCTCCGGTCAACTGACGCAGCCCTTCCCCGCTCAGCTGGCGTGCCCAGGCAAAATCACTCAGGCTTACCGCACCGCGATCGAGATGCACCCGCAGCGCGGCGCTATCATCCGGCGCCTGTGCCAGCGCGGCCAGCCACTGCAGATATTCCGGCTTACGCTTGCCGCGCCGCGGCGGGTTAAGCGCCACCACCCGCGCCCCGGCCAGCGTTTCCCGCGCGGAGATATCCCGCAGGACCAGACGGTCGTTGTCTGCCAGCCAGAGCGGTGAATCGAATACCAGCTCGGCGAGATCGTTTTCCAGCAGCGACACGCGGCCGGTGATATGGCTGGCCGCATGGTGAATATGCAGCGGCTGCCACTGGGTCAGGGGCACGTTGGCCTGCAGGGAGACAATCACGCGTTCAGACGGTTCAGGTGGGGAGTCGGCCAGCAGCCAGTCGCCGCGGTTAAGCTGCTCTTTTTCTGCATCCCCGGCGATGTTCAGCGCGATACGCTGCCCGGCATGAGCACGCTCAGCAGGCTGGTTTTGCGCGTGCAGCCCGCGCACGCGCATCGGCTTGTTCACCCCCGTCAGCCACAGGCTATCTCCCACCTTCACTTCACCGCTCAAGGCGGTACCGGTGACCACCAGACCCGCGCCTTTAACGGTAAATGCGCGGTCAATCGCCAGACGGAAGCGGTGATGGCTGGCATGGTCACGCGGTGAAAGTTGCTGCAGGTGGTGGCGAAGTTCGTCGATACCGCGGCCTTCCGTCGCCACGGTGACAAATAGCGGTGCGTCGACAAAGCCATACTCGCGCAGGGTCGCCTGTACCGTTTCGCGCACCTCGCTGACGCGGGCTTCATCCACGCGATCGGCTTTCGTCAGCGCCACGGTCAGCTGCGGGCTGCCGGTCAGCTGCAGGATCGCCAGGTGCTCACGGGTTTGCGCCATCACGCCGTCATCGCAGGCCACCACCAGCAGGGCATGATCGATGCCGCCGACGCCCGCCAGCATGTTGGACAGAAACTTTTCATGCCCTGGAACATCAATAAAGCCCAGCACGCGGCCATCGGGCTGGGGCCAGTAGGCATAGCCCAGGTCGATGGTCATGCCGCGCTTTTTCTCTTCCGGCAGGCGGTCGGCGTTTATCCCGGTAATGGCCTGCAGCAACGTGGTTTTTCCGTGGTCAACATGACCGGCGGTGGCAATAATCATTTCAACAACATCTCCAGAAATCGCTCTTCATCTTCAAGGCAGCGCAGATCCAGCCACATTCGGCCATCGTAAATCCGCCCGATAACCGGCGTTGGCAGGCCGCGCCAGCGCAACGACAGGGCTTCCAGGTGGCTGCCGCGCCCGTCGCGCGGGGTGAAGGTGAGCGCTTCGCTCGGCAGCCTGTCCACCGGCAGCGAACCGCTGCCAATCTGGGACTGGCAGGGCTCAATGCGAACGACAAAATCGGGGTAATGCGGGGCAATGCGCGGCAGCAGCAGTTCGGCCTGGGCGCGAATCGAGGCGGCATCGCGGGTTAACAGGCGCAGCGCAGGCAGGCGGTCGGCCAGCTTCTCCGGATGGAGATAGAGCCGCAGCGTCGCGTCCAGCGCGGCAAGGGTCATTTTATCGGCGCGCAGGGCGCGCTTGAGCGGATGCTGCTGCAGCTTCGCAATCAGCTCGCGCTTGCCGACGATAATCCCGGCCTGCGGCCCGCCCAGCAGCTTGTCGCCGGAAAAGCTGACCAGGCTGACGCCCGCCGCAATCATCTCCTGCGGCATCGGTTCTTTTGGCAGGCCGTACTGGCTCAGATCGACCAGCGAACCGCTGCCGAGATCGGCAATCACCGGAATATTGAGCTCGCGCCCCATCGCCGCCAGCTCGGCCTCATCAACCGTTTTGGTGAAGCCTTCAATCTGGTAATTGCTGGTGTGGACCTTCATCAGCAGGGCGGTGTTTTCGTTCACCGCTGCGCGATAATCTTTCGCGTGGGTACGGTTTGTGGTGCCCACCTCATGGAGCGTGCAGCCCGCCTGGCGCATCACGTCCGGGATGCGAAACGCCCCGCCAATCTCCACCAGCTCGCCGCGGGAAACCACCACCTCTTTGCCGCTGGCGGTAGCCGCCAGCATCAGCAGCACCGCTGCGGCGTTGTTATTCACAATGCAGGCATCTTCCGCGCCGGTCAGCTGGCACAGCAGATCCGCCAGGGCACGATCGCGATGCCCGCGTCCGGCGCCGTCCAGATCGTACTCCAGCGTGACCGGCGCACGCATAGCCTGCGCGACCGCAGCAACCGCTTCTTCCGCCTGCTGCGCGCGGCCCAGATTGGTATGCAGCACGGTACCGGTCAGGTTAATCACCGGGCGTAACGCGCTCTGCGCGTTCTCGTCCAGCCGGCGTTCCACTTCCAGCTCCCACGCGGTACACCAGCCGGGCAAGCTATTTTCTGCCTGAATGGCGCATCGTGCTTCGTCCTGAAGCAGGCGTAACATCGCAACCGTCGCGGTATGGCCAAAGCGCTCCACAACAGCATGAATGCGAGGTTCGCGAAGAAGGCGGTCGGTAGCGGGGATCTGGCTGTAGAGCGAATGATGAGTAGTCATGAAAGCGCCTGGCGAGTAAATATCTTCCCCCCTCCCGACGGGAGAGGGAGTTAACATGTGGAGGGATTGTACCGCCTCCTGCAGCGAAGTGTTATAACCCGCGTCAAGCCTTTGGCGGTTCGGTACGGGCAAAGCTCTCGCGGCTAAACAGCGTGTCTGCAAGCTTCACCAGCAGCGGACGGTCGACGCACCAGCCCGGGGAGACGCGGCGGAAGTTGAGATACCCGATGGCGCAGGCGATGGCGACGGTGGCCAGGTTCAGGCTGTCGGTGTGAATTTTTCCCTCCCGGATGAGCTGTTCGCACATATCCAGACTGCGGTTGATTTTTTCCCGCTGGCGCAGCAGTTCTGTTTCCGACTGCTGTGCAGCGGGCCTGGCCTGCTCGCGCACGGAAGTCAGCGCCGCATCCATAATGCCGTCGGCCAGAGCTTCAATTTGCTTCACCGCCAGCGCCGCTTTAGGGTCGGCCGGAAGCATCGCCGGGGCCACGCCCAGCAGCTCGATATACTCCGCAATAATCGGGGAATCGAACCAGTATTCCCCCTCGTCCGTCACCAGCGCCGGGACTTTCCCCAGCGGGTTGTACTGCGCGACGCCGTTTTGGGCGCTGTAGGGCTGTTCATTGACGAATTCAAATTCAATCCCTTTCTCCAGCAGGAGAATCGAGATTTTTCGCACGAAGGGACTGGTGTAGCTACCGATGAGTTTCATTGCCTGATCCTTGATGCCGGAAAAAGGTCAGTATGGATCAGGCGATGAAAAAAGGGCAGGTATGGATGTCGCATTCCTGCCCCTGGAAGATTAGTGATCGAGGTAGAGGTAGTGCATCCAGCTGGTCATGCGCAGCAGCACTTTACGCATCACCGAGACGTGGGCGAAATGGTCTGAATAGACCGCCACCTGGGCATAGATGCCGTCCGGCAGCGCATCGACGTCGGCGTTAGGCTCCAGCTCAATCAGCGCCTGTACGCCATCCGTACCCGGCGTGACGGTCAATGCCTGCAACGCCCCCTGCGCCTGATACGACCCGCCAGGCACCACCGGCAGAACGCTGGTGAGCTTACCGGAGAACACCTGGCCCGGCAGCGCGTTAAACACCACTTCCGCCTCATCGCCCGGCTTCAGACGCAGCAGCGAGTTCTGGCGGAACTGGGCCACGATCTGGCGCTTCTGTTCCGGAATAAAGACCATCACCGGACGCAGCGGCAGCGCGGCGGCGTAGGTTCCCGGACGAATCAGCACCTGAGTGATATAGCCATTGCTCGGCGCACGCACCACGGTCTGATCCAGATTGTATTTCGCTTCGGCAAGCTGGGCGCGTAAGGAGGCAATCTGCGACTGTTCGCCGTTCACCATGCTGTCCAGCTGGCTTTGAATTTGCGTCTGTTCAGCCACGGAGCCTTTTACCAGCGCATCCTGTGCCAGATAGTTCTGCCGCGCGTTGTCGATATCGCTTTCAGAGAACGGATTCACCTTTGCCTGGCTGCCTTTCAGGTAGCGCTGATAATCTTTGTACAGGCGGTCACGCTCGGCGGAGACGCGGGTGGTATTGGCGACGGCTTCTGCAAGCTGCGCCTTCAAGCTGTCAATATTGTGCGTCGCGGTGACCAGGTCGGCCTGCAGTCTGTCGACACGCGCCTGGTAGCGGCCCGGATCCAGTTTAAATAACACGTCGCCTTTTTTAATAAGCTGGTTATTCTTATCGGTCACTTCACTGACTATTCCGGTCACCTGCGGCGTAATCGGAATAGAAATAACCGCTTTTTGCGCCGTAAAGGTATACGGGTGGTTATAGTTCATTAACAGAATCAGTCCGGCAACAATAAATACCCCGCCTAGCGTTGCGGTGGCAAGCGTCCACTGGTTTACCGGAATGCGGAATATTTTAAAAATTACCCAGGCAAACGCCACATAGGTCAAAATAATCAACAGATCCATGATTAGCGCTCCAGCGTGTTTTTATCAGCAGCGGGCTGTGCCGCTGCCAGCTTTTGTTCGAGTTCGGCCACGCGTTTGGCCAGCGCATCCATACCCGGAACCTCATCAGGCTTTGTGATGTGGTTCTGCATACCCCAGCCGCGATCTTCGCGGTACAGCGTGGCCCAGATCCACAGAAACGGCCAGATGGCATGGAGCGTAAACAGGCTAATCCAGCCTGCCGTATGAATGGCATCGGCATGCGGATGGTTACGCTTTTTGGCCATGTTATAAGGAATGTCATGAATAGCGATGATTCCGTAAAAGAGAACCAGAAATACAAAAATCAATACGCCCAGCGCAAAATAGTTGAGAAACATATTCTCCTCACTTAAACAACGTCAACTCATTAAATTAATAGAATGGTATGCAGCCTAATTAATTTATATAAACACGAACTTGTGCTTACTATTTCAGAGCCGGGGAGTATCGTTTTTAATAATATCTCCGCGCAAGTTTATAAGCGTGTCAAAATATATCCTGAATAATAAAAGACGTAACCTTACAATATGAGCGTAATCCAGGTTTATCCTTTTTGCCATACGACATTCGTGACGCATTTTTTTAGCTTTTCGTGTGACGTTAATCCTGGCCCATGTCCGCAATGCAGAGTTTGCTGGCGATCGCAGCCAGAGAAATCTGCATAAAAATATTTTGTGAAATCAGTCACAATCCAGAAACAAACACACCAGAGCAAAACGTGACAACAGTCACACAAAAGGGTGGATTTTGCTTTTTTTCTCGCCATCGTATTTTTTTTGCCCACCAATTTTGTGAGTGAGATCACTTCATTGATATCCGCACCCCCTACCTTTACGTGACACGTATCACACAATTTTACCCCGTCTGGACAGTTGAACGATTCAGTGCCAGATTTCACAGCATCAGAACAGGGTCCGGCTACCTCTGCCGCCTCATTAACAATAAACCTCGGGCCGCAAGCCTAAGCGTAAACAGAAGAAGGGGTGTTTTATGTCATCCGATTTCAAGATCAAAGTTCAAAGCTTTGGTCGTTTCCTCAGCAACATGGTGATGCCAAATATCGGCGCGTTTATCGCGTGGGGTATTATCACCGCATTGTTCATTCCGACAGGGTGGTTGCCTAACGAAACGCTGGCGAAACTTGTTGGCCCAATGATTACCTATCTCCTGCCGCTGCTGATCGGTTTCACCGGTGGTCGTCTGGTAGGCGGTGACCGTGGTGGCGTTGTGGGTGCCATCACCACAATGGGTGTGATCGTCGGTGCGGATATGCCGATGTTCCTCGGCGCCATGATTGCCGGTCCTCTGGGCGGCTGGGCGATTAAGAAATTCGACGTCTGGGTTGACGGTAAGATCAAATCCGGCTTCGAAATGCTGGTGAACAACTTCTCTGCGGGCATCATCGGGATGATCCTCGCGATTCTGGCGTTCCTCGGCATTGGCCCTGCGGTTGAAGTCCTGTCCAAAATTCTGGCGGCGGGCGTTAACTTCATGGTGGCGCACGACATGCTGCCGCTGGCCTCTATCTTCGTTGAACCGGCGAAAATCCTGTTCCTCAACAACGCCATCAACCACGGCATCTTCTCGCCGCTGGGCATTCAGCAGTCTCACGATCTCGGCAAGTCCATCTTCTTCCTGATTGAAGCGAACCCGGGTCCGGGTATGGGCGTCCTGCTGGCGTATATGTTCTTTGGTCGCGGCAGCGCGAAACAGTCTGCTGGCGGTGCGGCGATCATCCACTTCCTGGGCGGTATCCACGAAATTTACTTCCCGTACGTGCTGATGAACCCGCGTCTGATCCTGGCCGTTATCCTCGGCGGCATGACCGGCGTGTTCACCCTGAGCGTGCTGGGCGGCGGTCTGGTCTCCCCTGCTTCTCCGGGTTCTATCCTGGCGGTACTGGCGATGACGCCAAAAGGGGCGTACTTCGCGAACATCGCGGCCATCTGTGCGGCCATGGCGGTCTCCTTCGTGGTCTCTTCTATCCTGCTGAAAACCAGCAAAGTGAAAGAAGATGACGATATCGAAGCGGCAACCCGTCGTATGCACGACATGAAAGCCGAATCCAAAGGCGCAACCCCGCTGGCAGCAGGCGATGTGTCTAACGACCTGAGCCACGTGCGTAAAATTATCGTTGCCTGCGACGCCGGTATGGGTTCCAGCGCAATGGGTGCCGGCGTGCTGCGCAAGAAAGTGCAGGATGCGGGCCTGACCAACATCTCCGTGACCAACAGCGCGATTAACAGCCTGCCGCCGGACGTTGACCTGGTCATCACCCACCGCGATCTGACCGAGCGCGCCATGCGCCAGGTGCCACAGGCACAGCACATTTCGCTGACCAACTTCCTCGACAGCGGTCTGTACAGCAGCCTGACCGAACGTCTGGTTGCCGCACAGCGTCACGAAGAAAACGAAGTGAAGGTGCGCTCCAGCCTGCAGGACAGTTTTGACGAGAGCAATGCCCACCTGTTCAAGCTGGGTGCGGAAAACATCTTCCTCGGTCGTACCGCGGCTACCAAAGAAGAGGCGATTCGCTTTGCCGGTGAGCAGCTGGTAAAAGGCGGCTACGTTCAGCCTGAATACGTCGATGCGATGCTGGAACGCGAAAAACTGACGCCAACCTACCTGGGCGAATCCATCGCGGTGCCGCACGGTACGGTTGAAGCGAAAGATCGCGTCCTGAAAACCGGCGTCGTATTCTGTCAGTATCCGCAGGGCGTGCGCTTCGGTGAAGAAGAAGACGACATCGCCCGCCTGGTGATTGGTATCGCCGCTCGCAATAACGAGCACATTCAGGTGATTACCAGCCTGACCAACGCGCTGGATGACGAAACGGTTATTGAGCGTCTGGCCAATACCACCAGCGTTGAAGAAGTGCTGGCGCTGTTGAACAAGTAGGTCCGTTCTCTTCCCTCTCCCCTCCGGGGAGAGGGCTAGGGTGAGGGGGAGAAAGCTCCTCACCCCAGCCCTCTCGGGTAAAAACATTGATGAAGGTTAACACTATGAAAGCATTACATTTTGGCGCAGGTAACATTGGTCGTGGCTTTATCGGCAAACTGCTGGCAGACGCGGGCATTACGCTGACGTTCGCCGATGTGAATCAGGTCGTACTGGATGCCCTGAATGCCCGTCATAGCTATCAGGTGCACGTGGTGGGCGAAAACGAGCAGGTTGAGACGGTATCCGGCGTCAGCGCGGTCAGCAGCATCGGTGACGACGTGATTGACCTGATCGCCAGCGTCGATCTCATCACTACCGCCGTGGGCCCGGTTGTACTCGAGCGTATCGCCCCTGCGGTCGCGAAAGGCCTGGCAAAACGTAAAGCGCAGGGTATCGACACCCCGCTGAACATCATCGCCTGCGAAAACATGGTGCGCGGCACCACGCAGCTGAAAGGCCACGTACTCAACGCGGTCGCTGAAGAAGACAAAGCCTGGGTTGAAGCGCACGTCGGGTTCGTGGATTCCGCGGTCGATCGCATCGTGCCGCCGTCAGAATCCGCCGCCAACGACCCGCTGGAAGTGACCGTGGAAACCTTCAGCGAGTGGATCGTCGATAAAACCCAGTTTAAGGGCGCGCTGCCGACCATTCCGGGCATGGAATTAACCGATAACCTGATGGCATTTGTCGAACGCAAACTCTTCACGCTGAACACCGGGCATGCTATAACCGCGTACCTCGGAAAATTGGCCGGTCATCAGACCATTCGTGACGCGATCCTCGATGAGAAGATCCGCGCGGTGGTAAAAGGGGCAATGGAAGAGAGCGGCGCGGTGCTGATCAAACGCTACGGTTTTGATGCGGATAAACACGCAGCATACATCCAGAAAATCCTCGGTCGCTTTGAAAACCCGTATCTGAAAGATGACGTTGAGCGCGTGGGCCGTCAGCCGCTGCGTAAGCTGAGCGCGGGCGACCGTCTGATTAAGCCGCTGCTCGGCACGCTGGAATACGGCCTGCCGCACGCCAACCTGGTGAAAGGCATTGCCGCTGCCATGCACTACCGCAGCGAGCAGGATCCGCAGGCGATTGAGCTGGCTCAGCTGATTGACACCAAAGGCGCGCAGGCTGCGCTGGCGCAGATTTCCGGTCTGGACGCCAACAGCGACGTGGTTGTGGAGGCGGTTAACGCATACAACGCAACCAAATGATGCACAGTGCGGCGCAGGTTAACCTGCGCCCAGATTATAGATTGTCAGATATGCAGGCAATAATGGAACAAACCCAGGCCTTTGAAAATCGTGTGCTTGAGCGTCTGAATGCTGGCAAAACCGTACGAAGCTTCCTGATTGCCGCCGTCGAGCTGTTAACCGAGGCGGTGAATATCCTGGTGCTTCAGGTGTTTCGCAAAGACGACTACGCGGTAAAATATGCTGTGGAACCGTTACTGGACGGCGATGGACCGCTGGGCGATCTCTCCGTGCGTCTGAAGCTGATTTATGGTCTTGGCGTGCTGAACCGACAAGAGTATGAAGATGCGGAGCTGTTAATGGCGCTGCGCGAAGAGCTCAACCATGACGGTAACGAGTACACGTTTACCGACGATGAGATCCTGGGGCCGTTTGGCGAGCTGCACTGCGTTACCGCGCTACCCCCTGCTCCGCATTTTGATAATAGCGATCCTGAGCTGTACGCGATGCAAAAGCTGCGTTATCAGCAGGTTGTCCGCTCCACGATGGTTCTCTCCCTGACCGAGCTGATTTCACGAATCAGCTTAAAAAAAGCGTTTCAGAAGTAAGCCTGCTCACATTGGTGTATCCTTCCCTGTAAATTCCCCGTTTTCAGAGTTATTTGTCATGAAAGAAGTCGAAAAGAACGAAATTAAACGCCTGAGCGACCGCCTGGATCTGATCCGTCACCAGATGGCGGGCCTGTCGCTGGTCGATTCCGCCGAGAAGTACGCCGAGCTGGAAAAAGAGGTTGCCACGCTGGAAACAGAAATCGAGCGCCTGCGCGAGGTGAAAGGCCAGAAGCTGAGCAAAGAAGCGCAAAAGCTAATGGGCATGCCGCACCGCCGTGCGATCACCAAAAAAGAGCAGGCCGACATGGGCAAGCTGAAGAAAAGCGTCCGTGGCCTGGTGGTGGTACATCCGATGACCGAGCTTGGCCGCGAAATGGGCCTGAAAGAGATGACGGGCTTTTGTAAGACCGCGTTCTGATTTCATGCCGGGTGGCGCTGCGCTTACCCGGCCTACCTTCCTCTTGTACCTTCACGTTAATTGGTCCAACCAATAGCGCAACCAATCCTTCCCTTGTTCACAATTCCATTATTTCCGCTCACAAAACCATTGCCAGCCCATAACATCTGATTAACCATTCATTGTCATTAACCCTACAACACAACATTGGCAGGACCACTTTTACACAGACTGTGACGCAGAGTTGAGCGGAGACTCACCCGCAGCGCAGGCTGTCTGGTCCCCAGGAGACCTGCATGAGCCTCTGGCAACAAAACTACGACCCGGCCGGTAATATCTGGCTGTCGAGCCTGATCGCATCGCTTCCGATCCTGTTCTTCTTCTTTGCGCTGATTAAGCTCAAGCTGAAGGGCTACCTCGCCGCGACGTATACCGTTGCCATCGCCCTGCTGGTGGCGCTGTTCTTCTACAAAATGCCGGTCGATCGCGCGCTGGCCTCCGTCGTCTACGGTTTCTTCTACGGCCTGTGGCCGATTGCGTGGATCATCATCGCGGCGGTCTTTGTCTATAAAATCTCGGTGAAAACCGGGCAGTTCGACATCATCCGCTCGTCGATTCTCTCCATCACGCCGGACCAGCGCCTGCAGATGCTGATTGTCGGCTTCTCCTTTGGGGCGTTTCTGGAAGGGGCGGCAGGCTTTGGCGCACCGGTGGCGATCACCGCCGCGCTGCTGGTGGGCCTGGGCTTTAACCCGCTGTATGCCGCGGGCCTGTGCCTGATTGTGAACACCGCCCCGGTGGCGTTTGGCGCGATGGGTATTCCGATTCTGGTGGCCGGACAGGTTACCGGGCTGGACAGCTTCGAGATCGGCCAGATGGTGGGCCGCCAGCTGCCGTTCCTGACCATTATCGTGCTGTTCTGGATCATGGCGATTATGGACGGCTGGCGCGGCGTGAAGGAGACCTGGCCTGCGGTGATGGTGGCGGGCGGTTCGTTCGCGATTGCCCAGTACCTGAGTTCAAACTTCCTCGGCCCGGAGCTGCCGGACATTATCTCTTCGCTGGTCTCGCTGGTCTGTCTGACGCTGTTCCTGAAGCGCTGGCAGCCGGTGCGTATTTTCCGCTTCGCCGACATGGGCGCCTCGCAGGTCGATCAAACCCTGGCGCGCACGGGCTATACCGCTGGGCAGGTGATCCGCGCCTGGTCGCCGTTCCTGTTCCTGACCGCAACGGTCACCCTGTGGAGCATCCCGCCGTTTAAGGCCCTGTTTGCGCCGGGCGGGGCGCTGTACGACATGGTGATTAATATTTCCGTGCCGTTCCTCGACAAGATGGTTGCCCGCATGCCGCCGGTGGTGCACGCCGCCACGCCGTATGCCGCGGTCTATAAATTCGACTGGTTCTCCGCCACCGGGACCGCCATCCTGTTTGCCGCGATCCTTTCCGTAGTGTGGCTGCGCATGAAGCCTGCCGCCGCGGTGCAGACCTTTGCGGCGACCGTTAAAGAGCTGATGCTGCCGATTTACTCCATCGGCATGGTGCTGGCGTTCGCGTTTATCTCCAACTACTCCGGCCTGTCATCGACGCTGGCACTGGCGCTGGCGCATACCAGCCACGCCTTCACCTTCTTCTCGCCGTTCCTCGGCTGGCTGGGGGTGTTCCTGACCGGGTCAGATACCTCGTCTAACGCCCTGTTTGCCGCGCTGCAGGCCACGGCGGCTCAGCAGATTGGCGTGTCGGACGTCCTGCTGGTGGCCGCGAATACCACCGGCGGCGTGACCGGAAAAATGATCTCTCCTCAATCCATCGCCATTGCCTGCGCGGCGGTGGGACTGGTCGGTAAAGAGTCGGATCTGTTCCGCTTTACCGTGAAGCACAGCCTGATATTCACCTGCATGGTCGGGGTGATCACCACCCTGCAGGCCTATGTCTTAACCTGGATGATCCCATGATAGTGATGCCCAGACGCCTGTCCGACGAGATTGCCTCTCGCGTGCGGGCGCTGATTGAAGAACAACAGCTGGAAGCGGGCATGAAGCTGCCCGCCGAACGCCAGCTCGCCGCCCAGCTTGGCGTGTCGCGCAATTCCCTGCGCGAGGCGCTGGCGACGCTGGTCAGCGAAGGGGTACTGGTGAGCCGTCGCGGCGGCGGCACCTTTGTACGCTGGCAGCATGACGACTGGTCCGAGCAAAACATCGTTCAGCCGCTGAAGACGCTGATGGAGAACGATCCGGACTACAGCTTCGACATCCTGGAAGCGCGCCACGCCATCGAAACCAGCACCGCCTGGCACGCGGCCATGCGGGCAACCGACGCCGACAAGGAGAAACTCGTCGCCTGCTTTGAGGCCACGCAAAGCAGCGACCCGGATATCGCCTCCCAGGCGGACGTGCGTTTTCACCTGGCGATTGCCGAGGCGTCGCACAACGTGGTGCTGCTCCAGACCATGCGCGGGTTCTTTGACCTGCTGCAATCCTCCGTGAAGCAGAGCCGCCAGCGCATGTATCTGGTCCCGCCGGTGTTTGCCCAGCTGACCGAACAGCACGAGGCGGTACTCAACGCCATTCTGGCCGGTGATGCCGAGGCCGCGCGCAAGGCGATGATGGCGCATCTCGGCTTCGTGCACACCACCATTAAACGATTTGATGAAGACCAGGCCCGACAGGCGCGTATTACCCGTCTGCCTGGCGACAGTGATATTTCCAGGGAGAACAAAGCATGATTATTTCAGCAGCCAGTGACTATCGCGCCGCGGCGCAGCGCATTTTGCCCCCGTTCCTGTTCCACTACATCGACGGCGGGGCGTATGCCGAATACACCCTGCGCCGCAACGTGGAAGATCTGTCTGAGGTGGCTCTGCGCCAGCGCGTGCTGAAGAATATGTCTGACCTGAGCCTTGAGACAAAGCTGTTTAACGAAACGCTCTCCATGCCCGTGGCGCTCGCGCCCGTAGGCCTGTGCGGCATGTATGCCCGCCGTGGCGAAGTTCAGGCCGCCGCCGCGGCGGATGCCAAAGGCATTCCGTTCACCCTCTCTACCGTCTCGGTTTGCCCGATTGAAGAGGTCGCCCCGACCATCAAGCGGCCAATGTGGTTCCAGCTGTACGTGCTGCGCGATCGCGGCTTTATGCGTAACGCGCTCGAGCGCGCCAAAGCCGCGGGCTGCTCCACGCTGGTCTTTACCGTTGATATGCCAACCCCCGGCGCGCGCTATCGCGACGCGCACTCCGGCATGAGCGGCCCAAACGCCGCCCTGCGCCGCTACTGGCAGGCGGTGACGCACCCGCAGTGGGCGTGGGATGTGGGTCTGAACGGACGTCCGCACGATCTGGGCAATATCTCGGCCTACCTCGGTAAACCGACCGGGCTGGAAGATTACATCGGCTGGCTGGCGAACAACTTCGATCCGTCCATCTCCTGGAAAGACCTGGAGTGGATCCGCGAATTCTGGGATGGCCCGATGGTGATCAAAGGGATCCTCGATCCGGAAGATGCCCGCGACGCGGTGCGGTTTGGCGCAGACGGGATTGTGGTCTCAAACCACGGCGGACGCCAGCTTGACGGGGTACTCTCCTCCGCACGCGCCCTGCCGGCCATCGCCGATGCGGTGAAAGGCGATATCGCCATCCTGGCCGACAGCGGGATCCGCAGCGGGCTGGACGTGGTGCGCATGATTGCGCTCGGCGCCGACAGCGTGCTGCTGGGACGCGCGTATCTGTACGCGCTGGCGACGGCGGGTCAGGCAGGCGTGGCGAACCTGCTTAACCTGATCGAAAAAGAGATGAAGGTGGCGATGACGCTGACCGGCGCGAAGACGATTAGCGAAATCAGCAAAGACTCTCTGGTGCAGGAGTTAAGCAAATTACCGGCGGCGCTGGCTCCGCTTGCTCAGGGAAACGCGGCTTAAATCTCCCCGTCGTTAACCCCTCTTTCTTACGCGTCCGATCTCCCCCTCGGGCGCTTTTTTTTGCCGAAAATAACATCCAGATAACATATTGGATAAGAAAATTTGACATCCACCTGCCGTCCGCAATTGTATAGACAAGCAAATACAAGAACACAAAAACAACATCACATCGAAGGGGAGCGTATGACGTATTCAGGCAAGGTGGATATTCAGCAGGTAATCGATGAGAGCCCCTTTTCGGGGTTTCACTGGCTGCTCATTGTGCTGGGCTTTCTGGTTCTGGCGATCGACGGCTTTGATACGGCGGCAATGGGCTACATCGCGCCTACGCTGTCGGCGGAATGGGGGATCCACAAACAGGATCTGGGCCCGGTGCTGAGCGCGGCGCTGCTGGGGCTGTCGCTGGGTGCGCTGGTCGCCGGTCCGGTATCGGACCGGATCGGACGCAAGCGCGTGCTGGTCTTTTCCTGCCTGTTCTTCGGTCTTGCAAGCCTGGGGACGGCCTGGGCGCAAAGCCTGAATACCCTGACGCTGTGGCGCTTTCTGACGGGCCTGGGGCTCGGTGCCGCCATGCCGAACGCCATCACGCTTATCTCCGAGTTCGCCCCCCAGCGCTGCCGCGCCATGGCGATTAATACCATGTACTGCGGCTTCCCTCTCGGTGCGGCGGGCGGCGGGGCGATCTCGTCCTGGCTTATCCCCCACCACGGCTGGCGAAGCGTGCTGCTGACCGGCGCGATTGCCCCGCTGATTTTAACGCTGCTGCTGGCGCTGCTGTTGCCGGAGTCGGTGAAGTTTCTGGTGCAGCGCGGGAAGGACGTCATGCAGGTCCGCCGAATTGCCAGCCGCTTCGCTCGCAGCACCCTGGAGAGCGTCACGGGCTTTTTCCTGGCGGAAGAGAAAGTCGCCTCTAAAAAAGGGAGCGTGGCGCAGCTCTTCTCCATGCCCTGGCTGCCCGGCACACTGATGCTGTGGGTCACTTACTTTATGGGGCTGGTGATTTACTACGTCCTGCTGAGCTGGATGCCGACCCTGATGCAGGGGATGGGCTATGCCCTGGCGGAATCCGCCTGGCTCACCTCGCTGTTCACCTTCGGGGGCACCGCCGGCATTCTGCTTGCAGGCTGGATGATGGACCGCTGGGAAGCGCACAGGGTGGTTGCGTGTGGTTTCGTGCTTACGATGGGCCTTATCCTGCTACTGGGCATTGAGCATAACCATATCGCCCTGTTTGGCGGGCTGATCTTCCTGATGGGGATCGCGATGAACGGCGCGCAGTCGGGCATGCAGACCCTGGCCGCCACCTTTTACCCTACCGAGTGCCGCGCGACGGGCATCGCCTGGATGCAGGGCATTGGCCGCTTTGGCGGCGTGGCGGGCACCATGACCAGCGCGCAGCTGCTTTCCATGCAGTGGCAGGCAGACAGTATTTTAATGATCCTCAGCGTGCCCGCGCTGGTGGCCGCGGCGGCAACCGTCTACAAAATGCTGTATAGCCGCTCGCAGGAGCCCGGCGTCGCGTAGTTCCGCTCTTTTCTGCTATTCTGCCCCCGCAATTAAGGGGGCAGCATGCTTAACATCGTTTTATTCGAACCAGAAATTCCGCCGAACACCGGCAACATCATCCGCCTGTGCGCCAACACCGGCTTTCGCCTGCACATCATTGAGCCGATGGGCTTTACGTGGGACGACAAGCGCCTGCGCCGCGCGGGGCTGGATTATCATGAATTTACCGCCGTGGTTCGCCACCGCGACTACGACGCGTTTCTGGAAGCCGAGCAGCCGCAGCGCATGTTCGCCCTGACCACCAAAGGCACGCCAGCGCACAGCGCCGTAAGCTATCAGGCAGGTGACTATCTGATGTTTGGCCCGGAAACCCGCGGCCTGCCGGCCACGATTCTGGATGCCCTGCCCGCCGAGCAGAAAATTCGTATTCCGATGATGCCGGACAGCCGCAGCATGAACCTGTCGAACGCGGTGTCGGTGGTGGTATATGAAGCCTGGCGCCAGCTGGGGTATCCCGGCGCCGTATTAAGGTAGGCCCGGTAAGCGCAGCGCCGCCGGGCAAAATCTCAGATGCCGTCACCATACTCAAAGGTATGGTGAATGCCGTTGAAGTGCTGATCCATATCCATGGACGGCTTATCGCTGTCTGGCTTACCGACGATGCGCGCCGGTACGCCAGCGGCGGTGGTGTGCGGCGGCACCGGTTGGAGCACAACCGACCCTGCGCCAATCTTCGCGCCGCGTCCGACTTCGATATTGCCGAGGATTTTGGCTCCCGCGCCAATCATCACCCCTTCACGAATTTTCGGATGGCGATCGCCGCTGGTTTTACCGGTACCGCCAAGGGTAACCGACTGCAGGATCGAGACGTCATCTTCAATCACCGCCGTTTCACCCACAACAATGCCGGTGGCGTGGTCGAGCATGATCCCACGGCCAATTTTCGCCGCCGGGTGAATATCGACCTGGAAGGTCACGGAAACCTGGTTTTGCAGGAAGATCGCCAGCGCGCGGCGGCCTTCATTCCACAGCCAGTGGCCGATGCGGTAAGCCTGCAGGGCGTGGAAGCCTTTCAGGTACAGCAGCGGCGTAGAATATTTATCGACCGCCGGGTCACGGGTGCGCACGGCCTGGATATCACAGGCGGCAGAGGCGATCATTTCCGGGTCAGCGGCGTAAGCCTCTTCCACCACTTCACGAATGGCGATAGCAGGCATGATTGAGGACGCCAGCTTGTTGGCAAGCATGTAGCTTAGCGCGCTGCCGAGGTTTTCGTGCTTGAGTAGCGTTGCGTGGTAGAAACTGGCCAGCATAGGCTCGCAGTCGGCCAGCGCCCGGGCTTCGGCTTTTATATTGTTCCAGACGATATCCAGTTCTTCACACGGCATTGCTTACTCCAGACGATAGTTAATGACCAGCCAGTTCTGCGCTGGCTGGGTCATTCAGGTGACAACGTTTCCGACTAGTTACTGCTGCGCTCGTCCTTGCGCGCACGACCTAATAAGGTCAATGCTGCCTCGCGCGCATTTTTTCCGCAATACAATACCTGATAAATTTCCTCGGTTATTGGCATTTCGACACCAAAACGGTGCGCCAGCTCGCGGACTTCTTTGGTATTGCGGTAGCCTTCAACCACCTGACCAATCTTCTCCTGCGCGCCTTTTACATCGCTGCCCTGTCCGAGCATCATGCCAAAGCGGCGGTTACGAGACTGGTTGTCGGTACAGGTCAGCACCAGATCGCCCAGGCCCGCCATCCCCATAAAGGTGGACGGATCGGCACCCAGCGCTTCGCCCAGGCGCGACATTTCGGTCAGCCCTCGAGTGATCAGCGCCGTACGGGCGTTGGCACCAAAACCAATGCCGTCGGACATCCCGGCACCAATCGCAATCACGTTCTTCACCGCCCCGCCCAGCTGCACGCCGATAAAATCGGGGTTGCTGTAAACGCGGAAGCTCTTGCCGCAGTGCAGCAATTGCTGGAGATCGTCGGAGAAGGCCGGATCGGTTGAGGCCAGTGAAATCGCCGTCGGCAGGCCAGCGGCCAGCTCTTTGGCAAAGGTCGGGCCGGAAATGACCGCCAGCGGGATCGCATCGCCCAGCGCTTCGCGGGCAACGTCCTGCAGCAGACGTCCGGTTTCGGCTTCCAGTCCTTTTGTCGCCCAGACAATGCGCGCATCCGGGCGCATCAGCGGCTTAATCTGACGGAGCACGTCGCCGAAGACATGGCTCGGCACCACAATCAGAATGTTGCGGCTGGCCGCCAGCGCGGTCGCGAGGTCGCTTTCAAGGTGCAGGGAGTCAGGGAACGGAACGTCCGGAAGAAACGCGACGTTGCAACGATCGCGCTGCAGCGTGGCGATATGTTTTGGGTCGTGGCCCCACAGGACCACGTCGTGACCATTTCTTGCCAGCGTGATGGCAAGAGCGGTGCCGTATGAACCGGCACCGATCACAGTCATTGACGCATTAACAGTGCTCATCAGGCATCCTGATGTTGTTCAGCACCTTCGCCAGCCTGCTGCTGCAGATAGTTCATGAACAGCGCATCAAAGTTCACTGGCGCAAGGTTCAGTTGCGGGAATGTACCGCGGGAAACCAGGCTGGTGATGCATTCACGCGCATACGGGAACAGAATGTTCGGGCAGTACGCGCCCAGGCAATGCGCCATCTGGTTGCCTTCAATACCGCCGATAGAGAAGATACCGCCCTGCTGAACTTCACACAGGAAAGCCGTTTCTTCGCCCAGAGAAGCGGTGACGGTCACACGCAGCACGACTTCATACACGTCATCCGCCAGTTGGGTAGATGCGGTATCCAGATCAAGTTTAACCTCTGGCTGCCAATCTTTCTGGAAAACGTGTGGCGCATTTGGCGCTTCGAAAGAGACATCTTTGGTGTAGATACGCTGGATCTGGAAAGTCATCTCGGTGTTGTTTTGTTCTGACATGGAAATACCCTTTTTAATTGTCCTAAAGTCTCTTAGCCCAGCAGCGGATCGAGTCCACCACGGGCGTCGAGCGCATACAAGTCATCACAGCCGCCAATGTGCTGCGCATCAATAAAAATCTGTGGAACCGTCGTACGGCCACTACGTTGAATCATCTCTTCGCGTTTGATCGCGTCACCGTCGATCGGCAGCTCCTGGAACGTAACGCCTTTGCTGTTCAACAGCGCTTTCGCACGATGGCAGAACGGGCACGTCGCTTTGGTATAGATCTCAATATGGGCCATGACTGAACTCCTTATTTACCGCGCACCAAAGGAAGATTTTCCCCGCTCCAGCCGGAAATACCTTCTTTCAGCACCGTTACGTTTTCGAAGCCTGCTTTATGAAGCGCGCTGGCAGATTCCTGTGCCTGCATGCCGGTCGCATCCACAACGATAATCGGCTGGGCTTTGTGCTTTTCAAGCTCACCGACGTTGTTCGCTTTGATTTCCGCTGGCAGCAGGTTGATTGCGCCCGCAATGTGACCTTTACGGAAATCGTCACGCTGACGCAGATCGACCACGACGGCATCTTCTTTGTTAATCAGACGCGTCGCTTCACCACGGGTGATAACCTTAATCTTAGACGTCAGGCTCTTAAATGTGGTGGACAGCACAGCAGCCAGCAGGCCAATCCACGCGATGCTCAGAACCGGATGGCGGCTAACGAATTGCATAATTTCTTGCATGGAGGGTAACTACTCCCGACTAAGTGATAAAAAAACCAGGACAGGAGTATACCTGTGCGTTCTGGCAAATACAGCCAGCGACCCTAACCTAATCCATTTTCTGCGGCATGCCACCTAAAAAAATGCCTCAAAATGGTCTGGTCAGCACCTTGCCTCCGCGCTTTCTTTGATCTTCTGCGGCTATTTGATCGATTCAGCTGTAGTAAAATTACGCAAATTTTGACTCTTGAGCATGAGGTTGTCGCAATGTCGGTTTCTAAAAAACCTATGGTACTGGTGATTCTGGATGGCTATGGCTACCGTGAAGACAGCCAGGATAACGCTATTTTCAACGCCAAAACCCCGGTCATGGATGCGCTGTGGGCGAAACGTCCGCATACGCTGATTGACGCGTCTGGCCTGGAAGTGGGCCTGCCGGACCGCCAGATGGGCAACTCCGAAGTCGGTCACGTAAACCTGGGTGCCGGGCGTATCGTGTATCAGGACCTGACGCGTCTGGACGTTGAAATCAAAGAACGCACCTTCTTCTCCAACCCAACGCTGACTGGCGCGGTTGATAAAGCCGTTGCCGCTGGCAAGGCCGTTCATATTATGGGCCTGCTCTCTGCCGGCGGGGTTCACAGCCACGAAGACCACATTATGGCGATGGTTGAACTGGCCGCTGAACGCGGTGCGGAAAAAATCTATCTGCACGCCTTCCTGGACGGTCGCGATACGCCACCGCGCAGCGCAAAAGGCTCTCTGCAAGCCTTCGAAGAGAAATTCGCCGCGCTGGGTAAAGGCCGCGTCGCTTCCATCATTGGTCGTTACTACGCCATGGACCGCGACAACCGCTGGGATCGCGTTGAACAAGCCTATGACCTGTTGACCCTGGCAAAAGGTGAATTCCAGTTCGCGACCGCCGTTGAAGCCCTGGAAGCGGCTTATGCACGTGATGAAAACGACGAATTCGTGAAAGCCTCCGTGATTCGCGCTGAAGGCCAGGCCGATGCCGCCATGGAAGACGGCGACGCGCTGATCTTCATGAACTTCCGCGCTGACCGCGCGCGCGAAATCACCCGTGCGTTCGTCAACAGCGACTTCGACGGCTTCGCCCGCAAGAAAGTGGTAAACCTCGACTTCATCCAGTTGACCGAATATGCGGCAGACATCAAAGCCCCTTGCGCGTATCCACCCGCCTCGCTGGCCAATACCTTTGGCGAATGGATGGCGAAGAACGACAAAACGCAGCTGCGTATTTCCGAAACGGAAAAATACGCGCACGTGACCTTCTTCTTTAACGGCGGCGTTGAAGAACCGTTCAAAGGCGAAGACCGCATTCTGATCAACTCCCCTAAAGTGGCCACCTACGATCTGCAGCCAGAAATGAGCTCTGCCGAGCTGACGGAAAAACTGGTTGCGGCGATCGAGAGCGGTAAGTACGACACCATTATCTGTAACTACCCTAACGGCGACATGGTCGGTCATACCGGGGTGATGGAAGCGGCGGTGAAAGCGGTCGAAGCGCTGGACCACTGCGTTGAGCAGGTGGCGAAAGCGGTTGAATCCGTTGGCGGCCAGCTGCTGATCACCGCGGACCACGGTAACGCTGAACAGATGCGCGACCCGGCGACCGGCCAGGCGCACACCGCCCACACCAACCTGCCCGTTCCGCTGATTTATGTGGGTGATAAATCACTGAAAGCAGTGGAAGGCGGCAAGCTTTCTGACATCGCGCCAACCATGCTGTCGCTGATGGGTATGCCGATCCCTGAAGAGATGACTGGTAAGCCGCTGTTCATCGTGGAATAATCGCTCCCCATGAGGGGAAAGGCGATTTTTTCAATCACATGGGTCGTGAAGCCGCTTAGGTTATCAGTCAGGCCTCTGTTTTACGCCAGCGCGCTCAGCGCTGGCGTATTGCTGTGCGCCGCATCCGCCCACGCGGATGACCGCGACCAGCTGAAATCCATTCAGGCCGATATCGCCGCCAAAGAGCGCGCGGTACGCCAGCAGCAACAGCAGCGCGCCGCCCTGCTCGCCCAGCTTAAGCAGCAGGAAGAGGCCATCTCCGCCGCCACGCGAAAACTTCGTGAAACGCAAAATACCCTCGCCCAGTTGAATAAGCAGATCGACGAGATGAATGCGTCAATTGCCAAACTGGAGCGCCAGCGTGATGCGCAGGAGCGCAACCTTGCCGCTCAGCTAGATGCCGCATTCCGTCAGGGTGAACATACCGGACTCCAGCTGATCCTCAGCGGTGAAGAGAGCCAGCGTGGCCAGCGCCTGCAGGCCTACTTTGGCTACCTCAACCAGGCACGTCAGGAGACGATCGCGCAGCTGAAGCAGACGCGTGAAGAGGTCTCCACGCAAAAAGCCGAGCTGGAAGAGAAGCAGAGCCAGCAGCAAACGCTGCTCTACGATCAGCAGGCCCAGCAGGCAAAGCTTGAGCAGGCGCGCAACGAGCGTAAGAAAACTCTTTCCGGCCTTGAGTCCTCCATTCAGGAAGGCCAAAGCCAGCTGAGCGAAATGCGCGCCAACGAATCAAAACTGCGTAACAGCATCGCCCGTGCGGAAGCGGCGGCGAAAGCGCGCGCCGAAAAAGAGGCTCGCGAGGCGCAGGCCGTTCGCGACAAGCAGCAGGAAGCGTCCCGCAAAGGGACGACCTACAAGCCAAGCGAGAGCGAACGTTCCCTGATGTCGCGTACCGGCGGTTTGGGCTCTCCTCGCGGTCAGGCTTTCTGGCCCGTTCGCGGTTCAATTCTGCATCGCTATGGCGAACAGCTGCAGGGTGAGCTACGTTGGAAAGGGATCGTTATCGGCGCGTCTGAAGGTAGCGAAGTGAAAGCCATTGCCGATGGCCGCGTGATTCTGGCCGACTGGCTGCAGGGTTACGGCCTTGTGGTGGTGGTCGAACACGGTAAAGGCGACATGAGCCTTTACGGCTACAACCAGAGCGCGCTGGTCAGCGTTGGCACGCAGGTGCGCGCGGGCCAACCCATCGCCCTTGTGGGCAGCAGTGGCGGTCAGGGCCGCCCGTCACTCTATTTCGAAATTCGTCGCCAGGGTCAGGCGGTCAATCCACAGCCGTGGTTGGGAAGATAAGTTTTGCTTCAATTTCGTCGATTCGTTTTCTCCGTCGTCAGCGCGCTGGCGCTGGCTGCACCGGTATACGCAGGTAAACTCGCCATCGTGATTGATGACTTCGGTTATCGTCCACATTATGAAAATCAGGTGCTGGCGATGCCGTCGGCCATCTCCGTTGCCGTCCTTCCGAATGCCCCTCATGCACATGAGATGGCGACCAAAGCCCACAACAGCGGGCACCAGGTGCTGATCCACCTGCCCATGGCGCCGCTCAGCAAGCAGCCGCTGGAGAAAGACACCCTGCGCCCGGATATGAGCAGCGATGAGATCGAGCGCATCATACGCGAGGCGTACAACAAAGTGCCTTATGCCGTGGGCCTGAACAACCATATGGGCAGCGCGATGACGTCCAGCCTGTACGGGATGCTCAAAGTGATGCAGGCGCTGGAGCGTTACAATCTCTACTTCCTCGACAGCATGACCATCGGCAACAGCCAGGCGATGCGTGCCGCTCAGGGTACGGGCGTCAAGGTGATTAAGCGCAAGGTGTTCCTGGATGATACCCAGAACGAAGCCGATATCCGCATGCAGTTTAATCGCGCGGTACAGCTGGCCCGCCGCAATGGCTCAGCCATTGCTATCGGTCACCCGCACCCGTCTACCGTTCGCGTCCTGCAGCAGATGCTGCCGACCTTGCCTGCGGATATCACGCTGGTGCGTCCGAGCGATCTGCTCAATGAGCCGCAGGTCGATACGTCTCGCCCGGGTAGCGCACAACCACCCGCAACGCAGCCGCGTAACCCGTTCCGCGGCGTGAAGCGCTGTGCACCGAAGCAGCCGCCAGAACCGGTCTATGCGACCCGCTTCTTCTCTGTGATTGGTGAAAGCGTGAGCCAGAGTACGCTGGTGCAATATTTCCAGCATCAGTGGCAGGGATGGGGTAAGAAAGCCTGACGCTTATTTCGCAATCTGAGAGTCCGTCTGCTCCCGGGCGGCGGACTCGCGTTTATCTTGATACTGATACCAGGCTTTGAAATATTTTAAAAAACTGTACAAGGTGGCATAGAGTCCCGTCACCACCCCAACTTTTCCCTGCCGCCATGCCCCGCTAAACAGATACCATTTAAAGAAAGCTCCAATAGCACTCGCCACACCACGTGCGATTGACGGCCTGAGCGTCTGATTTTTTACGACTCGGGTGGTATAGACATTTAGCTTATTTAACACTTCATGTAGGGAATAAAATGTGTCGTGCCGAACATGGCCTGGTATGCGCGTTACTTGCGCCGCACCTATCGCCTTATCATCCACTGGTCGATTGTTAAATCTGGCGTACTGACGGTTGAACAATCTTAATGGGAAATCTGGAGAAGAAATCGGATAGATGGTTCGCGTTCTCTCTCCTAAGACATACCAGTAACGTGAAAGGCTCCAGCCGCAATCAGCAGGAGGCTCCTCTCCAGACTTTAACCCCAAGATATACTGAACGGTTTCCTCATCAAGAATTTCATCACTGTCCATACATAACACCCAGTCGTTAGATGACCGGGAAATAGCAATATTCATCTGCTCGCCGTGCATTGCATACGGATGAAATATTGGCGTAATGGCAAATTCCTTAAGGATGACTAACGTCTCATCTGAACTACCAGAATCTACAACAATAAATTCATCTGCAATCCTGATTAACGGAGTTAAAACCTTATGTAATAATCGAGCAGAGTTATATGTCAAAAGACATACGGTTAATTTAAACATGTGGTCTCCTGAACTCAGTCAAGTCACTCCTGACAAGATAGTTCCTGCTATCACTGTTGTCACTTCCGGATCTGTATCTTATTTGTTATTTTTCAAGAAAAAGCATGCATGCCTCACGTTGATCAATAAAAACTCTGTGCTGCGTTGATTGCCTCAGAAAAATGACGGGGGTCAAAGAGCAATAGAACTCATTAAGTCATTGTTTAATAATAATAAAATTATCGCCGCTCAGCTCTATTTCCGCAGTCTTTTCTTTTCGGTGGCGTTAAGATTATACTACCCACAGTAAAATGCTTAATTTGGCTTAGCGTGGTTATGAAAAAAATAATTGGTTATTTCAAGGAAATTAACAGACAGCGAAACTATAAAACGAAAGAACTAAAAAGACGGCTAAAGTTACTTTCATTATCACGACAACTACAAGATAAGCGAAAAGAAAAAATTGACGTATCCAGCGTTAAGAAAATCCTTTTCCCTTTCGTTGATCTTGGAATTGGCGATGCGGTATGTCACACGGGAATCTGGCGTAACCTGAAAGATGCAGGCTATCAACTTCAGGTCATCGTTGAAGAGCGAAATCGCGATCTCTTCGAAAAAATGACGGATATTGATGAAGTTTATGTTGTCGATATCAACAATATCAAAGCAATGAAAGATATCGAGACAGACCTTGTGATAAGTCATTATTCATGGATGAAAAGGAAGGAATTATTTAATACCCAAATTTTAGCGAAGATCCATTATAAATATGCGATTGGATTTGGTGGCTGGCTGGAAAAGCCTTATAACTTAATGCTGCCTATCAGTTGTGAGTTTCATATAACCTATCCACAAAAGAAAATTCTTAACGCCCTTAACGTTAAGCCAGAATTCCTTCGTTACTCGTTACCTGTTTTACCAGAACATGAGGATTTCATAGACAATTATCTACAGCCGCATTCAGGAAAAAAGATCGTTGTGCTTAACCCATTCGCGAGCGTCGCGGAACGGAGTCTTTCGCAACCTCAACTGGAAAAACTGGCGAATGATATTGCGCAGTACCCGGATGCTCAAGTCTTTATCATTGGTGAAGGTAAAAAACTGGCGGATCTTACTTTCGATGATGAGAAAATTACTGTGTGTCGCTTTAAATCGCTTTGGGATGCCATCACGCTGATTAAAAAAGCCGATTTGGTGGTCTCCGTTGATACAGCCATCGTTCATATCGCCTGCGCATATGACAAAAAACTCATTGCCATCTATTTTTCGATGCTGCTGGATCACAATAAAAACTTTGAGGGCAATACTATTTTCTCACCTGTTGGTGAGAACTCAGAGCAGCTGATTTATGATAAGCGCCACAATAAAATTAACATTGATGATATTTCATCAAAAGTACTGAGTAAACTTAATTAGAGGGGTTATCCTAACTAATAAAGAGCCTCAGGACTGAGGGATCCCCAGAAACATCATTAGTACACCATGATAATGTTTCGATAGGCCCTCGCTATATCGGCATATACCCTGTCGGGGTTCATCCCCGACAGGAGCCCCGCGACTGCCGCATGACATTAATGACCTGCTTATTTTTGCCGATGGCGACAGCCATCTGATCGAGAAAGGCATTTTGCACGGCAGAGTTGTTCTGGTAGCAGGAGGACATAACCTTACTCATCCGATGGTTAGCTCTGCCATCACACAACAGGCTTGCCCGCAAAACACTGAGTTCGGATGAAGGATAGCCACTCCAGTCCACGTCAATGACACAAAATGAAAGGCTGTGCATAAAGCGGGATATAAGTTGCTGATAGACGGAGGGAATATCACTGCACATGAGGCCGCTGTTGAGGTGCCGTTCAACACGCTTAATCTTGTGCTTAACAGGTGAAGGGACTGGCTGAAAAGTTTATGACAAACTTGTGAAGCAGGCATAGAGGAGTGTTCTTACTTTTCATAGCCTGCTTTATTGGGAACATTTATAATCTTGTCACTATATTTTCGCGGTTTGCGAATATTCACTTTATCAGCAGAAAAATAAACATTCTGTTAATCACCAAATATATTTGACGTGTAAAATATTTATAGTAATAAATATAATTGATTAAATCATTACAAGAAAAAACCGAAAGTTCAAACTATTAAAAGTCGCAATGGCACCCGCTCATGCGGGTGCCCGCTGGTGGGTTTAATCCCAGCTCAGGATCACCTTCCCTGACTGGCCAGAACGCATCGCGTCGAAGCCCTGCTGGAACTCATCAATGGAGAAACGATGAGTGATAATCGGGGACAGATCCAGACCAGACTGGATCAGCGCCGCCATCTTATACCAGGTTTCGAACATCTCGCGGCCATAGATGCCCTTGATGAACAGCCCCTTGAAGATCACTTTGTTCCAGTCGATAGACATATCTGACGGCGGGATACCCAGCATCGCGATTCGGCCACCGTGGTTCATGGTGTCGAGCATGGTGCGGAACGCCGGCGGCGCGCCGGACATCTCCAGACCCACGTCAAAGCCTTCGGTCATGCCCAGCTCTTCCATCACGTCGGTCAGGCTCTCTTTCGATACGTCCACCGCGCGGGTGACGCCCATTTTGCGCGCCAGCGACAGACGGTATTCGTTCACGTCGGTGATCACAACGTTACGTGCGCCCACATGCTTCGCCACGGCTGCCGCCATAATGCCAATGGGGCCCGCACCGGAGACCAGCACGTCTTCACCGACCAGGTCGAAGGAGAGCGCCGTGTGCACCGCGTTGCCGAACGGGTCGAAGATAGAGGCCAGATCGTCAGAGATATTGTCCGGGATTTTGAAGGCGTTAAAGGCCGGGATCACCAGATATTCCGCGAAGCAGCCCGGACGGTTCACGCCCACGCCGATGGTATTACGACACAGGTGCGTACGCCCGCCGCGGCAGTTACGGCAGTGGCCGCAGGTAATATGACCTTCACCGGAGACGCGGTCACCGATTTGGAAGCCTTTCACTTCCTGGCCGATACCCACCACTTCACCGACATATTCGTGACCGACAACCATCGGTACAGGAATGGTTTTCTGCGACCACTGGTCCCAGTTGTAGATGTGAACGTCAGTACCGCAGATAGCCGTTTTACGAATTTTGATCAGCAGATCGTTATGACCGACTTCCGGCTCCGGCACGTCGGTCATCCAAATCCCTTCTTCCGCTTTCAGTTTGGATAACGCTTTCATCACACGTCCTCAGGCAATGACGCCCAGCTGTTTACCGATGCGGGTAAAGGCTTCCACCGCACGTTCAATTTGTTCAGGCGTGTGCGCCGCGGACATCTGGGTGCGGGTACGCGCCTGACCTTTTGGCACCACCGGGAAGAAGAACCCGGTGACGTAAATCCCTTCTTTTTGCAGTTCGCGGGCAAACTGCTGCGCGACGACCGCATCGCCCAGCATCACCGGAATGATGGCATGGTCGGCACCGGCCAGGGTGAACCCTGCGGCGCTCATTTTTTCACGGAACAAGCGGGCGTTGGACCAGAGACGATCGCGCAGCTCAGCACCGGACTCCACCATCTCCAGCACCTTAATGGAGGCGGCAACAATCGCCGGTGCCAGGGAGTTGGAGAACAGATACGGACGGGAGCGCTGGCGCAGCCACTCAACCACCTCTTTACGCGCGGCGGTATAGCCGCCTGACGCGCCGCCGAGCGCTTTGCCCAGCGTGCCGGTGATGATGTCCACGCGGCCCATCACGTCGCAGTACTCGTGGGAACCACGGCCATTTTCGCCAACAAAGCCAACCGCATGCGAGTCATCGACCATCACCAGCGCGTCGTATTTATCCGCCAGGTCACAGACGCCTTTCAGGTTAGCGATCACGCCGTCCATGGAGAACACGCCGTCGGTGGCGATCAGCACGTGGCGAGCACCGGCTTCACGGGCCTCTTTCAGGCGCGCTTCCAGCTCGACCATATCGTTGTTGGCGTAGCGGAAACGCTTCGCCTTACACAGGCGCACGCCGTCGATGATGGAAGCATGGTTCAGGGCATCGGAGATAATCGCATCTTCTGCGCCGAGCAGGGTCTCAAACAGACCGCCGTTGGCGTCGAAGCAGGAGGAGTAGAGAATCGCGTCTTCCATTCCGAGGAAGCTCGCCAGCTTTTGCTCAAGCTGTTTGTGGCTGTCCTGCGTGCCGCAGATAAAGCGTACGGAGGCCATGCCGAAGCCGTGGGTATCCATGCCGTTTTTTGCCGCGGCAATCAGCTCAGGGTGATTCGCCAGACCTAAATAGTTGTTCGCACAAAAGTTGATCACATGGCTGCCGTCGGCAACGGTGATGTCCGCCTGCTGAGCAGACGTGATAATACGCTCTTCCTTGAACAACCCTTCCGCACGTGCGGTCTCGAGGTCGCTGTTTAACTGTTTGTAAAAATCACCACGCATTGCAATTCTCCAGACTCGGCAAATTTCGGGACATATTACCCAAACCTATAGTTCATGACGAGATGACACGTCATCTCTTGTCGTTTTTGCAGCATAAATCACGTGTACCCTTGCGCTATGTCGGTGAATGGCTGAAGGGCAGCCATACTAATGATATGATAGAAGCATTAGCGTCCGGGATTGTGCCCGGACTCCACACTTCAAAGGTTACCGTTATGATCATCGTTACCGGCGGCGCGGGCTTTATCGGCAGCAATATTGTTAAGGCTCTCAATGACAAAGGCATCACCGACATCCTGGTGGTTGACAACCTGAAAGACGGCACCAAGTTCGTCAACCTGGTGGATCTGAACATCGCTGACTACATGGATAAAGAAGATTTCCTTATCCAGATTATGGCCGGCGAAGAGTTCGGCGAGATCGACGCCATCTTCCACGAAGGGGCGTGTTCTTCCACCACCGAGTGGGACGGCAAGTACATGATGGACAACAACTATCAGTACTCCAAAGAGATCCTGCACTACTGCCTGGAGCGTGAAATTCCGTTCCTGTACGCCTCATCCGCGGCCACCTACGGCGGGCGCACCTCGGACTTCATCGAATCCCGCGAATATGAGCAGCCGCTGAACGTCTACGGCTATTCTAAATTCCTGTTCGACGAGTACGTGCGTCAGATTCTGCCAGAAGCGAATTCCCAGATCGTCGGCTTCCGCTACTTCAACGTCTACGGGCCGCGCGAAGGGCATAAAGGCAGCATGGCAAGCGTAGCGTTCCACCTGAACACCCAGCTGAATAACGGCGAAAGCCCGAAACTGTTCGAAGGCAGCGACGGCTTCAAGCGCGACTTCGTCTACGTGGGTGACGTGGCCGCCGTAAACCTGTGGTTCCTGGAGAACGGCGTCTCCGGCATCTTCAACCTCGGTACCGGCCGCGCAGAGTCCTTCCAGGCGGTGGCTGACGCCACGCTGGCGTACCATAAAAAAGGCAGCATCGAGTACATTCCGTTCCCGGATAAGCTGAAAGGCCGCTATCAGGCGTTCACCCAGGCAGACCTGACTAATCTGCGCGCCGCAGGCTACGACAAGCCGTTCAAGACCGTTGCCGAAGGCGTAACGGAATATATGGCCTGGCTGAACCGCGACGCGTAAGTATGAAAATTCTGGTGATCGGCCCGTCATGGGTGGGCGACATGATGATGTCGCAAAGTCTCTATCGCACGCTCAAGGCGCGTTATCCCCAGGCGATAATCGACGTGATGGCACCCGCATGGTGCCGTCCGCTGCTATCGCGTATGCCGGAAGTGAACGAAGCCATCCCGATGCCACTCGGCCACGGGGCGCTGGAAATCGGCGAACGCCGCAAGCTCGGCCATAGCCTGCGCGAGAAGCGCTACGATCGCGCGTACGTTCTGCCAAACTCCTTTAAATCGGCCCTGGTGCCCTTTTTTGCGGGCATCCCACATCGCACCGGCTGGCGCGGTGAAATGCGCTACGGGCTGCTGAACGATGCGCGGGTGCTGGATAAAGCCGCCTGGCCATTAATGGTCGAGCGCTACGTGGCGCTGGCCTACGACAAAGGCGTGATGCGCTGTGCAAAAGATCTGCCGCAGCCGCTGCTCTGGCCGCAGCTTCAGGTTAACGACGGTGAAAAGTCCCAGACCTGCAGCGCGTTTGGCCTTTCGTCTGAACGCCCGATGATTGGCTTCTGCCCTGGCGCCGAGTTCGGCCCGGCAAAACGCTGGCCGCACTATCACTATGCGGAGCTGGCGAAACAGCTGATTGACGAAGGCTACCAGATTGTCCTGTTCGGCTCGGCAAAAGACCACGAGGCTGGCAACGAAATCCTCGCGACGCTCAGCAATGAACAGCAGGCCTGGTGCCGCAACCTGGCAGGAGAAACGCAGCTTGAACAGGCGGTGATTCTGATTGCTGCCTGTAAGGCTGTGGTCTCCAACGATTCAGGTCTGATGCACGTCGCCGCTGCGCTCAACCGACCTCTGGTCGCGCTGTATGGCCCAAGCAGCCCGGACTTCACGCCGCCGCTTTCGCATAAAGCCCGCGTCATTCGCCTGATCACCGGCTACTACAAGGTGCGCAAAGGCGATGCCGCGGAAGGTTATCATCAGAGCCTGATCGACATTACGCCAGCGCGCGTTCTCGAAGAGCTTAACGAACTGCTGTTAAGCGAAGAAGGATAACGAATGCGGGTACTGATCGTTAAAACCTCTTCGATGGGCGATGTGCTGCATACGCTGCCGTCGCTGACGGATGCCATGCAGGCCATTCCCGGCATTCGTTTTGACTGGGTGGTGGAAGAAGGCTTCGCGCAAATTCCCACCTGGCATGAAGCGGTTGACCGCGCGATCCCGGTAGCGATTCGCCGCTGGCGCAAAGCGTGGTTCTCCGCGCCGGTTAAAGCCGAACGCAAAGCCTTTCGTCAGGCGGTGCAGGCACAGCATTACGACGCTATCATCGACGCCCAGGGGCTCGTGAAAAGCGCGGCGCTGGTGACGCGTCTGGCACATGGCGTCAAGCACGGCATGGACTGGCACACCGCCCGCGAACCGCTGGCGAGCCTGTTCTATAACCGCCGCCACCATATCGCAAAGCAACAGCACGCCGTTGAACGTACCCGCGAGCTGTTTGCTAAAAGCCTGGGCTATGCGAAACCGGAAACCCAGGGCGACTACGCCATTGCGCAGCACTTTTTGCGCAATACAGATCCCCGCGTTCAGCCTTATCTTGTCTTCCTGCATGCCACAACGCGCGACGATAAACACTGGCCGGAAACGCACTGGCGAAGCCTGATTGAACTAATGCAACCTACCGGCATCCATATTAAACTCCCGTGGGGCGCAGAGCATGAGCGGCAGCGTGCAGAGCGTCTGGCGTCAGGCTTTTCGCACGTCGAGGTGTTGCCGAAACTCACGCTGGCGCAGGTTGCAGCAGAGCTGGCGGGAGCGAATGCTGTTGTTTCCGTTGATACGGGCTTGAGCCATTTAACCGCGGCGCTGGATCGCCCGAATATTACGATTTTTGGCCCGACCGATCCTGGATTGATCGGGGGTTACGGTAAAAACCAGCATCAGATGGTCAGCCCGACCCAGCAAACGAAGGATATCAGCGCAGATGCGATTTTTTCATTTTTACAGGGCAGCCGTTGGCTTTCCAACAGGGATATTTAACGCATGAGTTACGTATTTCTGCTGATTTTACTCTTTCCGGTGAAGCTTATCCGGAAGCTGTTCCGTAAAGAGACAGGTAAAAACCTGGTCATTCAGACAGCTAAAATCGGCGATTTTGTTAATGCAACGCCTCTTCTGGCATACCTGCAAAAAAGCGACGTGCTCGTCAGTCGTAGCGTAGGTGCGCTGGCGAAGCATGATGAGACAATCGACGAGTTTTTTTTTATCGAGCAGCATAAGCGTAACCTGTGGCGAAAGCTGGTCTTTGCCTGCCAGATCATGAACCGCTATGACAATGTCTATCTTCTGCAGCCCAACAGCGTGAACCTCTTTTTAGCCTCCGTATGTAATGCTAAAAACAAACAATTCTTAAGCATCTACACGCGCAGATGGTATCACGGTATTTTCTATGCAACGGCAGACGGTATCGTTGTACACGATAAAAAGACGCTGTCGGTCACAAACTATCTGAAACTGGCCGATCGCTCTTTAACCTGGCAAGACTCGCCAAAGCACGCTACAAAGCCACTTTTCAAACCCGCGACCTATCCAGCAATCCTCGATAAACCCGGCGTGATCCGAATCGGCATCAGCGTTGCCGCAGGGAATAAAGCGAAAACCGTTCCACCGGTCATCTGGAAGCAAATTGCCGATCGTCTCGCCGACCTGCCCTGCGAGTTTTATGTCTTTGGCGCCCCAAATGAACAATCGTGGATGGACGACATCACCCGCGCTTACGGCGAACTGCCCAACTTTATCAATCTGATCGGCAAAATCTCGCTTGAAGAACTCCCGTGGGCTATTTCAAAGATGGATTGCTATATCGCGTCCGACTCGGGAAATGTTTACATTGCCGATGCGGTAGGCGTGCCGGTCGTCTTGCTGTTTGGCCCCTGCTGCCACTACGAACAGCGCCCGCTTGGCAACGTGTTGCTGATTGGTAATGATGACAATATTTGCTCGTATGTTTTTGAAACACGGTATTACTTCTCACAGAGCCGGGAAGAGCTCTTTTCTGTAACAGATGAATCGCTGGACAGCATTAGACATTTCATTTGCGCGTTAGCAACAGCTAACGCGGCCGCATATACCGTTGATGCCCAAGGAAACTAATTGTTATGGCTTTTCTAAGCATCATTATTGCCGCACATAACGCCCAGGATACGCTTGACGCAACGCTACAAAGCCTGCAAAACGCGATTGATAATGCGGGGGATGCTGTTGAGATCATTATCTTTAACGACAGTTCTAATGATTCCACAGAGGATATTATTGAGGCATGGTTGCCAACGCTTCCGAATGTGCAATCCCGATACGTTGAGTACCGTAACGTCGGTCAAGTTCGAAACAGCGCCCTCTCGCTGGCGTCAGGCGAGTACATTACCATGCTGGATAGCGATGACCGATTGAAACCGGGCAGCATCCGGGACGCCATAGCGTTTCTCAAAACAGCGCGCCCTGATATGCTACTGACGCGCCTGCTGGAAATTCGCGACACCAAAAAAATCACCGCCGACTGGCAGGGGTTCTCGCCTGTTGCTTTGTCACAACATGAGGCAATAAAGCGGTTCCTGCAGCACAAAGATTTTCAGGCGCATCTTATTGGGCAATTCATTCATCGAAAATTGTATGTAAATAACCCGATTCCTTCGATGGTCTGTTATGAAGATTTCGCCGTATTTCCCGGCATGCTGATGCAATCGAGTAAAATCGTGTATCAGCGGAAGGGACACTATTATTACATCAAACGTGGCGACAGCTTATCGAGTCGTCTGGACGCCGGTAAAATCGCCATGCTGGTTGATTGCACATTAGAAATGGAAAAAAAGTTCCCGCATGCCTTCAGGCATCTCATTAATTGTCACTGGTTTGATATTTACAGTAACCACCGGCAACATCTTACTGATGCACAACTCAAACTGGTTAAACAGCGGGTAAGAGCACTCTATTCGTTCTCTTTTTTCTTCTCCAGCGATGTTCGTTTCAGCTACAAAAAAAGGGTTATTGAGGCATTATGGAAAAAGTAAAACTGCGGCTTTATCAGCTTACGCTGCTTTTGAGCCTTATTTCGCTTGCGCTGGCGTTACTGAGCTCAGGTAAACAGCGAGAGTTTTTCTATATTGCGATTTATGCCAGCATCATCGGCTTAGCATGCGAATATAAAAAAATCACAGTGCGTCCATTTACCATTGCATTACCGATTTTATTAATTGGGTTGCTTAATCTTGGCTGGTATCTGGTGTATGAATATCATAGCGAAGGACTGAACGTTTATAACGGTTATCTCGGTGCAAGTAAAAAATTGATTCTCGCGAGTGTTCTCATTTTCTATCTTGACCGGTTTAAGTCTTATATTGATAAAACATCCTTCCACAAATATTTCTTGTATGCCTCTGGTGCAGGATTTGTCCTTGCCACTGGCTATGGTTTATGGCAAGCATCACAGGGCATGGGACGTATTGAGATGGCCATAAACCGTGCGACCGTGTCGGCCTATGTATACTCTGTATTGTCACTGGCGTTTGTATACAGCCTTTATCTACAGAAGAGTGTAAAATTGTATGTTGTCGCCGGCTTCACCATATTAATATCTTATTTTATCATTCTTTTAACGGGTACACGTGCCGCAATGGGATTATATTTACTCCTGGCAATTGTACTCACGCTCTACCACTTCAGAAGAATCCATCTTAAATCCACGCTGATTTTCTTATGCATTGTGGCGGGTATCGTTATTGTTAGCTACAAGCCGCTGATTGCTCCTAAGCTAGCGCAAACGCAAACTGAATTAGATAGCTATCAAAAAGGGTACGATACAACTTCACTTGGGGCACGTTTTTCCATGTGGGAGGTTGGCATTCAGAATGGGCTTGCGCATCCATTAGGGCAGTCGAGTGAAGGCCGTGAAACATGGACACAGCAATATGTGAAAAATGGACATCCACATCTCACTGCAGCACTCGAATATTTAAAAATCCATCTACACAACGAGTTTATTGAAAAATACTCTCTGCAGGGGATCCCCGGGCTGGTAGTACTCTTCTTTTTCTATATATCGATGATCGCTTATGCGCTTAAAAACAGAAACGGCCTGCTGCTGACGACCATGCTTCTTTTATTGCTCTATGGTCTGACGGACGTCATTTTGTTGAGCTCAGAGGCGCTTATCTTCTTTGTCACCGTGTTTGCGCTAAGTACACTCTTTTCACAAACCCGACAACACCAGTAACTAATAATGCCCGCCTGGCGGGCATTATTTTTTCTTGTATTGATAAAACTCCGCCAGCGTCATCCCCACCGTCTTGTCGGATAACCAGCTAAACAGCGCTTCCAGATCCTGGTATAACCCCTCGATCGCCGCCTCGTCCTTAAACGTAGGACTGCCGCCGGGCATAAATTCCGACGAATGGAGCATAAACTCAACGTAATCATTTCCCTGAGAAAGGCATTGCTGTGCGACCTGAATCATTTGCTCCGCATTGCCACCGGACGGCCTCAGCCAGTTGACGGAGGGTGAGCGGTATTTACCGCGCAGACGATCGTAACCCTGCTTAACCGTGTTGAGCCAGGCCGGGTGTTTATACTGAATGCTCATCGGCACTTCCAGTAATGGGCTATTGCCAGCCCGAGAGATATCATTAATATCAATAAAGTAAGCGTGGTCCGGAAAATGCTGATAATTCGTTCCACCATTGCCTTGTGGTGCACCCTTCGCGTTGCGCCAGTTCACGCGCGGCGTAACGGAACAATCAACCTGATAGCCCAGCTCAATCAGTAACCTGGCGTAGCGGCTATCAAATGCCCAACGACCGGCACGGTGGCTTAGCATTTTGGTCTGGAAGGTCTCTTCCAGCAGGCGAGTCATGAACAGCACTTTTTCGCGCATCACCTCATCCGAAAATTCAATCAAATAAGGCTGCCAGCGCCAGTCGTCTCCCGTAAGATCGTGTTCCGGTGGGCTATTCCATGCGTGGAGATGCATCCCCACCTCGCCCTGGCCGCGGGCAATCACGTCTCTGGCGAATTCGATAAAAACGGGCTCAACCGCCATCTCGTAATTGGTCAGCCACACGGGTTTAAAGCCGAAACGTTCACAAAGCGTCTGGAACCGCGCAAGATAGCGCGCGTTTTCCGTTTTAATAACGCGGTGATTTTGCCAGAGATTATCGCCCTCAGTATCAATCGTGATGATAAACGCTGGTTTTTTCATAATGAGTCCGCAAGACAGGGAAGTTAGCGCTATGTTACGCATTCTCCAAAGCCCGAGTAAACCCTTGGCGGGAAATTCCTGAGATTATGGAGAAAGAGTGCAAGTCGCTATCAGGTCTATTAGAATTGCCAACAGTACAACGCCGATAAGATGATGATGAATAACTTACCTGATACGCCCGATTTGCGCATTTTACTTATCAAACTCCGCCATCATGGCGACATGTTGCTGACCACTCCCGTCATTAATTCGTTACGTCAAAAATGGCCGCAGGCGCAGATTGATGTTCTGCTGTATGAAGAAACGCGCGATATGCTCGCCGCGCATCCGGCGATCGGTACCCTTTATGGCATCGATCGAAAATGGAAGCAGCTGGGCACGCTGAAGCATCTTCAAAAAGAGTGGCAGCTGCTGCGGGCGTTAAGAAAGCAGCATTATCATCTGGTGATTAACCTTGCGGATCAGTGGCGTAGCGCGATTGTCACCCGCTTCACCGGCGCGCCGGTTCGCCTCGGATTTGCCTTTAACAAACGCAACAATGCATTCTGGCGTATTTGTCACAGTGAATTAGTCCCCGTTGCGAATCACCCATCCCTGCACACCGTTGAGCAAAACCTCTCCATTCTGTCTCCATTACCGGTCCCGGCGCAGCCCGCCGTCACCATGGCCTACACTGAAGAAGACTGGCAGCGCGCGCATCAAAAACTGGTCCAAAACGGAGTGGGTGAACGCTACATCGTGATTCAGCCGACATCCCGCTGGTTCTTCAAATGCTGGGATGAAGACAAAATGGCGCAGACTATTACTGCGCTGCAGCAGGATGGTCATACGGTAGTTCTCACCGCGGGGCCGGATAAAAAGGAGCTGGCAATGATCGAACGCATTCTCGCTGCCGCGCCGAAGACCGGCGTCGTCTCGCTGGCGGGTCAATTAACGCTACGCCAGCTGGCCGCGCTTATCGATCGCGCCTCTCTGTTTATTGGCGTGGACTCCGTGCCGATGCATATGGCCGCCGCGCTGCAGACGCCCTGCGTGGCGCTGTTTGGTCCTTCCAAACTGACGTTTTGGTCTCCATGGCAGGTCAACGGCCAGGTCATCTGGGCTGGCGACTACGGCCCGCTGCCCGATCCGGACGCCATTGATACTAAAACGAAAGAACGCTATCTCGACGCCATTCCCGTTGATGCTGTCGTCTCCGCCGCGAGGAGATATCTGTCATGAAACCCCATCGCCTGGCGATAGTTCGCCAAAAGTATCGCCCTGATGGCGGAGCGGAACGCTTCGTTTCGCGCGCCCTCACGGCCCTGAGCAATCAGAACCTTGAACTCAACGTCATCACGCGTGAGTGGCAGGGAGAGAAGCAAGACGACTGGCATATTCACATTTGCAATCCGCAAAAATGGGGTCGCATCAGTCGTGAACGCGGATTTGCACAGGCCGCGAGCGCGCTGTGGCAGCAGCAGCAGTTTGATATTGTGCAAAGCCATGAGCGTATCCCGGGTTGCGACATCTATCGCGCAGGCGATGGCGTCCACCGCCGCTGGCTACTGCAGCGCGCGCGCATTCTACCCGCGTGGCGTGCAAAGATGCTGATGGTTGATCGCTATCACCGCTACGTGATGCATGCCGAACGAGAAATGTACCAGGCGCCTGAGCTAAAAGCTGTCATCTGTAACGCGGAGATGATCAAGCGCGAAATCGTCGAAGACTTTGATATTGACGCAAATAAAATACATGTAATTTATAATTCAATTGATTCCAGCCGCTTCGTTCCGGCTCAGGAAGCACAGCGTGCCGCGCTGCGTCAGCAGTTCGGCTTGCCAGCCGATGCCGTGGTGTTCTGTTTTGTCGGTTCAGGGTTTGAACGAAAAGGCCTGGCGAGCGCCATACGCGCTATCGCTGGAACAGCGGCGTGGCTGATTGTGGTTGGCCAGGATAAAGCAGAAAGCCGTTATCGCGACCTTGCCCGTTCACTTGGCTGCGAAGGGCAAATCCATTTCCTGGGGATGCAAAAAGAAACGCTACCTTTTTATCAGCTGTCCGATGGTTTACTGTTGCCAACGCTGTATGATCCCTTCCCTAACGTCATTCTTGAAGCGATGGCCTGCGGCTTGCCCGTCATTACTTCAGAGAGTTGCGGTGGAGCAGAATTTATTCAGCAGGGCCAGAACGGATTTTATTGTGACGCACTTGATATCAACACATTGAAGGAAGCGATATCCGCCACTCCTTCTCTGGAAAAAAATAACGATATGGGACGCGCGGCACGGGAACGTGTGAAAGACGCCACCCCTGAAAAACTGTCAAGTCAGCTTATTTCGCTTTATCAAAAATTACTGGATTAAAAATGCGCATCCTAATGATTATTGATGGTTTACCCGGTGGAGGAGCTGAAAAAACGGTTCTTACACTCTCCCGCGGGTTAATAGAAATGGGGCATCAGGTCTCTCTCTTCTCTCTGCGGAAAGTGTGCGACTACACCATCCCGGAAGGCATCGATTATCAGGTTGTTCAGGATACCTGCAAAAAACCGTGGCGGAAGCTGACGGAGATCCCACGCCGCGCCCAGCTGCTGGATCGGGCGATTGAGCGGGCTGAGCGCAGCGGCAAATTTGACGTGGCGTTCTCTCACCTGCATAAAACAGACCGCATTGTGGCGCACAGCCGCGCGCTGGAACGCGACAAAGTCTGGTTCTGCGTACATGGCATGTTCTCGTTCTCCTATCTTCGCCATCGCAGCGGGCTTTCACGCTGGTTTAAACACCTTAAAATTCGTCATACCTACGAAAACCGAAACGTTGTCGCCGTCTCAGGCGCCGTATTGAAAGATCTTTCCGAGACGCTGGCGCTTACTCTTCGGCGCAAAGCGGTTATCCATAATCCTTTTGATATTCCTGAAATTCAGCGTCTGGCGGACGCACCCTTTGAAATGCAGGGAAAGGATTACATTATTCACGTTGGCCGCTTCCATGAGCACAAACGCCACGACCGCCTTTTGCGTGCGTTCGCCCTGAGTAAAATTGACACAACGCTGGTCATGATGGGCAACGGATCGGACGCTCAAATCCAAAAACTCAAGCAGCTGGCTGCCGAGCTGGGTATTGAAAACAAAACGGTTTTCCGGCCGTTCGATTCCAACCCCTATCCCTGGATTCAAGGGGCACGCCTTTTAGTGTTAAGTTCTGACTGCGAAGGTTTTGGTAATGTGCTGGTTGAAGCCATTATCTGCCAGACGCCACCGGTCAGTACAAATTGCCCGGGCGGCCCAGCCGAAATCCTTACCGGAGACTTAGCGCGCGGGCTGGCAGAGTTGAACGACGAATCACTGGCAAAAACGCTGGCGGATATTTATACCGCCCCGCCGGTCCTTGGCGATGCAACCATCGCGTCGTTCGGTATCAAAGCCATTTGCCAGCAATATATTGCTCTGGTCGACAATCAAAAATAATCAGGTTTCTTATGCAAAATTCAGCCCCATTGTTAAGCGTGGTGGTTGCCGTTTATAACGGTGAAGCTTTCCTGGATCAGTTTTTTACCTGTCTTGTAAATCAACGCATCGACAGCATGGAAGTCATCATTGTCAATGACGGCTCTACCGACCGTTCGATGGAGATCGTTGAAAACTGGCGCGAAAAACTCCCGCAGATGCAGGTAATCGAACAGCAAAATCAGGGCGTCTCCATCGCGCGTAATACCGGTCTGGCCGTTGCGACGGGTCAATATCTCTCCTTCCCGGATATTGATGATGTCTTTAAACCCGGCATGTACCAGCGCCTGCTGGATATGGCCGTCACGCAGGATCTGGATGTCGCCACCTGTAACGGGAACTACGTCTGGGAGAATAACAAGAAACCCTCACGGCCGATCTTCCCTGAAGACAAACTGGCGTCGACAGGGGTCATGACGGGCCCTGCGTGGTTAAAAATGGCGCTGGATTCGCGTAAATTCCTTCACGTCACCTGGTTGAATATCTATCGTCACGATTTTATTCGTAAACACAGCTTCCATTTCGAACCGGGTCTGCGCCATCAGGATATCCCGTGGACCACCGAAGTCCTGCTCGCGGCTGAGCGGGTTCAGTACACCAGTGAACGTTATTACGACTACTACATTCACTCTGCATCGGTGTCCCATATGCCGGACAATGACGACACGCTGATTCGCTCCGCGCGTCACTACATGAAAATCCTGCAGATGCTCGATGCCATCAATCAGCGCTACCCGGATAAGGTGAAAGGGATCCCTGCCTGCCACTGGCAAATTGCCAAAGAGGGGCTGGGCATTATTCATACCTTCGACAACATGAAGGATGAAAAGAAGAAATCATTAATTATTAGAGAGTTCTTCGAAACAGGCATCTGGAAACTCATCTGGAAAAGTGCTAAAAGTCCGCGTTTGCGCTGGCGGCTGGGTCGACGTTATTTCCGTTTAAAACGGTATCTGGCATAAGAGATAGCTTTACCTGGCCTAAATGCTTAGAATTTGCCCGCCGAAACTAAAAAAACGGATAATCGCTTGGAATTGTTGTATACCGCTCTGCTCTACATCATTCAGCCACTGGTGTGGCTGAGACTATTGCTTCGTAGCCGGAAAGCGCCTGCGTATCGTAAACGCTGGGCTGAACGCTATGGCTTCTGCCGCAATAAGGTCGTACCGGACGGTATTTTGCTGCATTCCGTTTCTGTCGGTGAAACGCTGGCGGCGATCCCGCTGGTTCGCGCCCTTCGTCACCGCTACCCGTCGCTGCCGATCACCGTCACCACCATGACGCCAACCGGCTCGGAGCGCGCGTTATCCGCTTTCGGTAAAGACGTGCAGCACGTCTATCTTCCTTACGATCTGCCCTGCGCCATGAATCGTTTCCTGAATACCGTTCGCCCGAAACTGGTGATTGTGATGGAAACCGAACTGTGGCCGAACATGATTTCCGCCCTGCATGCCCGTAAAATCCCGCTGGTGATTGCCAACGCGCGCCTGTCAGAACGCTCGGCGAAAGGGTACGGCAAGCTGGGTAAATTTATGCGCCGCCTGCTCAGCAAGATCACGCTGATTGCCGCGCAGAATGAAGAAGATGCGGCACGCTTTATCTCTCTGGGCCTGAAACGCAACCAGCTTGCGGTAACGGGCAGCCTGAAATTTGATATTTCCGTTACCCCTGAACTCGCCGCCCGCGCGATCACGCTGCGTCGCCAGTGGGCCCCGCGTCGTCAGGTCTGGATTGCCACCAGCACCCATGACGGTGAAGAAGAGATCATCCTGCAGGCTCACCGCAAGCTGCTGGAAAAATTCCCTGATTTACTGCTGATCCTCGTGCCTCGTCATCCGGAGCGTTTTAAAGATGCCCGTGAAATGGTCCAGAAAGGCGGCTTCAGCTTCACCTTGCGCAGCAGCGGTGAGATCCCTTCCGGCAGCACCCAGGTGGTGATTGGCGATACGATGGGCGAACTGATGCTGCTGTACGGCATTGCTGACCTCGCGTTTGTCGGCGGCAGCCTGGTCGAACGCGGCGGTCATAACCCGCTCGAGCCGGCAGCTCACGCCATTCCGGTGCTGATGGGGCCGCACACGTTTAACTTCAAAGATATCTGCGCGAAATTACAGCAGGCGGAGGGTTTAATTACCGTGACCGATGCGGATTCGGTGGTTAAAGAGGTTTCGACCCTGCTGACTGACGAAGATTATCGCCTGTGGTACGGCCGCCATGCCGTTGAAGTGCTGCACCAGAATCAGGGCGCGCTCACCCGTCTTTTGCAGCTTCTGCAACCTTACCTGCCCCAGCGGAGCCACTGATGTCAACGCGTCTGTCGGTCGTGATGATCGCCAAAAACGCCGCCGACCTGCTTCCGGACTGCCTGGCCTCCGTTGCCTGGGCTGACGAGATAGTCATTCTTGACTCCGGCAGCACGGACAACACGGTGGACGTTGCCCGCGCAGCGGGTGCAAAGGTCTTTACCAATACGGACTGGCAAGGCTATGGCACCCAGCGCCAGCGCGCGCAGGGTTTTGCTTCCGGTGATTATGTCCTGGTGCTTGATACTGACGAGCGCGTTACGCCAGAACTCCAGCAGGCCATTCAGGCGGTGCTTTCCTCGCCCCAGCCTGGCGCCGTATACAGCATTGCCCGTCGAAACTACTTCCTTGGCCGTTTTATGCGCCACAGCGGCTGGTATCCTGATCGCGTAATGCGCCTCTACGAGCGCGAGCGTTATCAGTACAACAACAATCTGGTCCATGAATCCCTGAGCTGCGATAGCGCCCAGGTCATCCCCCTGACGGGCGATTTGCTGCACCTGACCTGCCGTGATTTCGCGAGCTTCCAGCGCAAACAGCTTAACTATGCCACCGCATGGGCGCAGGAGCGTCACCAGCGCGGCAAGAAGGCCTCGCTGACGGGTATATTCACCCACACGCTGGGCGCGTTTCTGAAAACGCTGCTGCTGCGTGGTGGCGTGCTGGACGGTAAACAGGGATGGTTACTCGCCGTCGTCAATGCCCAGTATACTTTCAACAAATACACCGAGCTGTGGGCGCTCTGCCGCGGCTACTCAGAGAAAACGTGAGCCATGAGCACAAAAGCGATTTATCCGGGTACCTTCGATCCGATCACCAACGGTCATCTTGATATCATCACACGTGCGGCGTGCATGTTCGATAAGGTGATCCTGGCGATTGCCGCCAGCCCCAGCAAAAAGCCGATGTTTGACCTCAACGAGCGCGTAAAGCTCGCCACCGATGCCATTTCGCATCTGCCGAACGTTGAGGTGGTCGGGTTTAGCGATCTGATGGCTAACTTCGCCCGCGCCCAGCAGGCCAATATTCTGATTCGGGGTTTACGCGCGGTGGCAGACTTCGAATATGAGATGCAGCTGGCGCACATGAACCGCCACCTGATGCCGGAGCTGGAGAGCGTGTTCCTGATGCCCTCCAAAGAGTGGTCGTTTATCTCTTCCACGCTGGTAAAAGAGGTGGCGCGCCATCACGGCGATGTTACTCATTTCCTGCCGGCTAACGTCCACCAGGCGTTGATGGAAAAGCTAAAGTAGCCCTATTTCTGGCACTGACGGCAGTAGAACGTGGCGCGCTGGGCGTGCTTCGTGGCAATAACTGGCGTGCCGCAGACTCGGCACGGTTCGCCTTTACGGCCATACACCTGCAGCTCCTGGGCGAAATAGCCCGGCTTGCCGTCACTTTGCAGGAAGTCCTTCAGCGTAGTCCCGCCCTGCTCAATTGAGCGCAGCAATACGGCTTTTATCACCCGAACCAGCAGCTCGCACTCCTGCGCCGACAGCGAAGAGGCCAGCCGATCGGGATGGATCCCGGCCGCAAACAGCGATTCGCTGGCATAGATATTCCCCACGCCGACCACCAGTTTGTTATCCATCAGCCAGGGCTTAATCGGGCTTTTCTTCTTCGCGCACTTCGCTTTCAGGTATTCCGCGTTAAACGCGTCTGAGAGCGGTTCAGGGCCCAGATGCGCCAGCACGTTATGGCCTTCCAGCTCTTTCGTCCACAGCCACGCGCCAAAGCGCCGTGGGTCGGTGTAACGGAGCACTTTGCCGTTGCTCATCACCAGATCGACGTGGTCGTGCTTTTCCGCGGGTAGTTCTTCGGTAAGGATGCGCAGGCTCCCGGACATCCCCAGATGGATAATAATCCAGCCGTCGGGCAGCTCCAGCAGCAGATATTTCGCGCGGCGCTGCACGCTAAGAACAGGTTTGTCACTTAACGCGTGGATCTCATCGGACACCGGCCAGCGCAAACGTCCGTTACGGACAACCGCGTGAAGAATCGTCGCGCCGACCAGATGGGGCTCAATGCCGCGACGGCTGGTTTCTACCTCAGGTAATTCAGGCATGGTTCCTCCGTTGAGATACAGAATGCAAAAAACCCCGCAGTTGCGGGGTTTTTCGATACAAGGAGGCTAAAATTATTTGATTTTAGCTTCTTTGTACAGTACGTGCTGGCGTACAACTGGATCGAATTTTTTCAGTTCCAGTTTTTCCGGCTTAGTACGTTTGTTCTTCGTGGTGGTGTAGAAGTGACCTGTACCAGCAGAAGAAACCAGCTTGATTTTCTCGCGAATACCTTTAGCCATGATTTATTTCCTCTTTAAGTACTTAGTACTTTTCGCCACGGGCACGCAGTTCGGACAGAACTGTATCGATGCCTTTCTTATCGATTACACGCATACCTTTAGCAGATACGCGCAGGGTGACAAAACGCTTCTCGCTCTCAACCCAGAAACGGTGAGAGTGCAGGTTCGGCAGGAAACGGCGTTTAGTCGCGTTCAGTGCGTGGGAACGGTTGTTACCGGTCACCGGACGCTTGCCAGTAACTTGGCAGACTCGGGACATGTCTATTCTCCAAAAATCAAATTAGCTCGAGCTTCGTATGGGGTATCGGCGCCTCGTCAGGCTTTACAGCCCGGTCATCGCATAGTTCTAAGTGAACTCTCGATTGCCAGGCCCAAATGCCAAACCCGAGATTCTCAAAGGTGGCGTAGTATACGCTGACTCGGCGGTGTGCTCAAGTCCCGAACAGACAAAGATCCCGATGGATCGCGAGAAATAGCCTAAATCCAGCCATGTTCTGCAAAAGAAAGGTACTCTCCGCGGCCAATTATCAGATGGTCCAGCACACGAATGTCCATGAATTGACAGCATTTTATAATGCGCTCGGTGATTTCTTTGTCAGCTCTGCTCGGTTCTGCACAGCCAGAGGGGTGATTATGCGCGAGGATCACGCCCGCTGCATTCACTTTTATCGCTTCGCGCACAATTTCACGCGGATGCACCTCAACGTGGCTCAATGTGCCCGCAAAGAGACAGCTATGTTTCAGCACCCGGTTTCTGTTATCGACAAAGATCACCATAAAGATCTCGCGTTCAATATCGGTTAACTGGCTTTGCACAAATTCGCGCGTCATCGCGGGCGTCAGGATCGGATCTTCCTCCTCCATGCGGACATTGTAAAAACGGCGGGCAAGTTCTGCAATGCCCCTCAACTGGGCATATTTCGCCACGCCGATCCCCTCAACGTGCTTAAACTGCGCCAGATCGGCGGTCAGTAAACCGTACAGCGAACCAAAATGTAATATCAGCTCTTTTGCCAGCGTGAACACCGTTTTTCCGGGCGTTCCGGTACGCAAAAAGAGCGCCAGCAGTTCATCGTCTTTCAACAGGGTGACGCCATAACGCAGTAGTTTTTCGCGCGGTAGCAGCAGCTCATCCTCTTCTTCCATGCTCTTTCTCCCTTTTTTACCTCATGCTGCCACAGGGCAATCCGTCGCTCGACGGCTAGATTGCGTTCTTGCGTAGCGCCTCGCAAAGTGGACGAAGCACAAAATCACCCCGCTTTGGGGATTGTGATAAAATGCCCGCTCTCTGGTGAAACCCAACAGGAAAGAATCATGATGAGCCTGGCCGGTAAAAAAATCGCTCTTGGCGTGAGCGGCGGCATTGCTGCCTATAAAGCGCCGGAACTGGTGCGTCGTCTGCGCGAGCGCGGAGCAGACGTGCGGGTCGCGATAACCGAAGGCGGTAAAGCCTTTATCACTCCCCTGAGCCTGCAGGCCGTATCAGGATACCCGGTTTCTGACAGCCTGCTCGACCCGGCCGCCGAAGCCGCAATGGGCCATATTGAGCTGGGTAAATGGGCTGACCTGGTTATCCTCGCCCCCGCCACGGCGGATTTAATCGCGCGCGTGGCGGCCGGTATGGCAAACGACCTGGTCTCCACCATTTGTCTGGCCACGCCTGCGCCTGTCGCCGTCGTTCCTGCCATGAACCAGCAGATGTACCGTAACGCGGCTACCCAGCACAATCTGGAGACGCTGGCCTCACGCGGCCTGCTTATCTGGGGTCCGGACAGCGGCAGCCAGGCCTGCGGCGACGTCGGCCCGGGCCGCATGCTTGATCCGCTGACGATTGTTGATATGGCCGCAGCCCATTTTTCGCCTGTCAACGATCTGCAACATCTCAACATCATGATTACCGCGGGCCCCACGCGCGAGCCGCTGGATCCGGTGCGCTACATCACCAACCACAGCTCCGGCAAAATGGGCTTTGCGATTGCCGCCGCCGCCGCAAGACGCGGCGCGAACGTCACGCTGGTGAGCGGCCCAGTATCGCTGCCTACGCCTGCGTTTGTTAAGCGTATCGACGTTACCACCGCGCTGGAGATGGAAGCCGCCGTACAGGCGCATGCCCAACGCCAGCAGATTTTTATCGGCTGTGCGGCCGTGGCAGACTATCGTGCCGAGACGATCGCCGAGGCGAAAATTAAAAAGCAAGGCGATGAATTAACACTAAAAATGGTGAAAAACCCGGACATTGTTGCCGGTGTCGCCGCACTAAAAAACCATCGTCCATACGTTGTTGGGTTTGCCGCAGAAACGAATAATGTGGAAGAATATGCCCGGCAAAAACGTACCCGCAAAAACCTCGATTTGATTTGCGCGAACGACGTATCGCTGGCCACACAAGGATTTAACAGCGACAGCAACGCACTGCACCTTTTCTGGCAGGATGGAGATAAAGTCTTACCGCTTGAGCGCAAGGAACTCCTGGGCCAACAATTACTGGACGAGATCGTTACCCGTTATGATGAAAAAAATCGACGTTAAGATTCTGGACCCGCGTGTTGGCGAGCAATTCCCGCTGCCAACCTATGCCACCTCCGGCTCTGCCGGTCTTGACCTGCGCGCCTGTCTCGATGACGCCGTAGAGCTGGCGCCGGGCGCCACTACCCTGGTGCCAACGGGCCTGGCGATTCACATTGCTGACCCGTCACTGGCAGCGGTGATCCTGCCGCGTTCTGGCCTGGGTCATAAGCACGGCGTGGTGCTGGGTAACCTGGTCGGCCTGATCGACTCCGACTACCAGGGTCAGCTGATGGTCTCCGTCTGGAACCGTGGCCAGGACAGCTTCACCATTGAACCGGGCGAGCGTATCGCACAGATGGTCTTTGTACCGGTGGTACAGGCAGAATTTAACCTGGTGGCAGACTTTGACGCCACCGACCGTGGCGAAGGCGGCTTCGGCCATTCCGGGCGCAAATAACGGCCCGACAGACACGCATCTCACAGCGCCATAATGCAATAACAAACCGCAAACGCCAGTTTGCGGTCGCTGTGTGGATGCCAGCCTGGCAAGTGCTTATTTTCAGGGGTATTTTGTAACATGGCAGAAAAACAAACCGCGAAAAGGAATCGTCGCGAAGAAATACTTCAATCTCTGGCTCTGATGCTTGAATCCAGCGATGGCAGTCAACGCATCACCACCGCTAAACTGGCCGCCTCTGTAGGCGTGTCTGAGGCGGCGCTGTACCGTCATTTTCCGAGCAAAACCCGGATGTTCGACAGCCTGATCGAATTTATCGAAGACAGCCTGATCACGCGCATCAACCTGATTCTGAAAGACGAAAAAGACACCACCGCGCGTCTGCGTCTGATTGTGCTGTTAATCCTGGGCTTCGGTGAACGCAATCCGGGCTTAACCCGCATCCTCACCGGCCACGCGCTGATGTTTGAACAGGACAGACTGCAGGGCCGCATTAACCAGCTTTTCGAGCGTATTGAAGCGCAGCTGCGCCAGGTACTGCGCGAGAAGAAAATGCGTGAAGGCGAGGGTTATAGCATTGATGAAACGCTGCTGGCGAGCCAGATACTGGCGTTTTGTGAAGGGATGCTCTCCCGCTTTGTGCGTAGCGAGTTCAAATACCGTCCAACGGACGATTTTGACGCCCGCTGGCCGTTAGTGGCAGCACAATTACAGTAATGCCGTCGCCGGATGACGGCTTTGCCTTATCCGGCCTACGAACGGGTAGGCCCGGTAAGCGTAGCGCCACCGGGCGTAGCAATTAAACCCCGAACGCTTCCCGGTATGCACGTACCGCCGCCAGATGGTCCGCCATCTCCGGCTTCTCTTCCAGATACGCAATCAGATCTTTCAGGGTGATAATCGACGTCACTTTGCAGCCGTAATCGCGTTCGACTTCCTGAATAGCGGAAATTTCTCCGCGACCACGCTCCTGGCGATCCAGTGAAATCAGCACGCCAGCCAGCGTCGCACCGTTGGCCTGGATAATCTCCATCGATTCACGGATTGCCGTGCCCGCGGTGATCACATCGTCCACCAGCATGACGCGGCCCTGCAGCGCGCTGCCGACCAGATTCCCGCCTTCACCGTGGGTTTTGGCCTCTTTGCGGTTGAAGCAGTACGGCACGTCGCGGTCATGGTGCTCCGCCAGCGCCACCGCGGTGGTGGTCGCAATCGGAATGCCTTTATAGGCCGGGCCAAACAGCAGGTCAAAATCAATCCCGGAATCCACCAGCGCTTCGGCATAGAAACGGCCTAACAATGCCAGATCGCGCCCGGTATTAAACAGCCCGGCGTTGAAGAAATAGGGACTCTTGCGCCCGGATTTCAGCGTAAATTCGCCAAACTTAAGTACCTGCTTGTTAAGCGCAAACTCAATAAACTGGCGCTGATACGATTTCATGGATTTGCTCCTTTGGTTTTTCTGTCTTACAGGCAAAAAAAAGGCGACTCATTGGTCGCCTTTAAAATCAATTTTCTAACGCCGCTTTCTGCGTCGTTACAATGGATTCGATTCCCCCTCGGGCCAACGCCAGCAGGGAGAGAAGCTCTTCGTGGGTGAACGGCTCGCCTTCCGCCGTGCCCTGCACCTCAATGATGCGGCCATCTTCGGTCATCACCACGTTCATGTCGGTTTCGGCTGCGGAATCTTCAACGTATTCCAGATCGCAAAGCGCTTCGCCGTTAACGATACCCACGGAAACCGCCGCAACCATGCCCTTCATTGGGTTGGTTTTCAGCTTACCGGCAGCAACCAGCTTGTTCAGAGCATCCGCCAGCGCCACGCAGGCACCGGTAATGGACGCGGTACGCGTGCCGCCGTCTGCCTGAATCACGTCACAGTCCAGCGTGATGGTGAACTCGCCGAGAACTTTCAGATCAACGGCGGCGCGCAGCGCACGCGCGATCAGACGCTGAATCTCCATGGTACGACCGCCCTGCTTACCCTTTGCCGCTTCACGGGCGTTACGGGTATGGGTCGCACGCGGCAGCATGCCGTATTCTGCGGTGATCCAGCCCTGACCCTGACCTTTCAGGAAGCGCGGAACGCCTTCTTCGATGGAGGCTGTGCACAGCACTTTAGTGTCACCAAACTCAACCAGCACGGAGCCTTCAGCGTGTTTTGTATAGTTACGGGTCAGGGTGACGGGACGCACCTGATTGGCGCTACGGCCTGATGGACGCATGATGGATTCTCCGGCTTGAAACGAATGTGGCTGCGCATTATACGGATAAAGGGCGCTTATTCCTATCCTGTGAAGCCCCCGAAAGCTATAATCCCCCCATCTCTCCTTTAAAAACGGGAATGTCTATGATCCGCAGTATGACCGCCTACGCCCGGCGTGAAATCAAGGGTAGCTGGGGTAGCGCCACATGGGAAATGCGCTCGGTAAACCAGCGTTACCTGGAAACGTATTTCCGTATGCCGGAGCAGTTTCGCAGCCTTGAGCCTGTTGTACGTGAACGTATCCGTACACGTCTGACGCGCGGGAAAGTGGAATGTAACCTGCGCTTTGAGCCCGATGCCAGCGCGCAGGGCGAACTCATCCTCAATGAAAAACTGGCGAAACAGCTCGTCAATGCGGCGAACTGGGTGAAAATGCAGAGCGACGAAGGCGAAATCAACCCGGTTGATATTCTGCGCTGGCCTGGCGTTATGGCCGCCGGTGAGCAGGATCTGGACGCCATTGCCGCTGAAATCCTGGCAGCCCTCGACGGCACGCTGGACGACTTTATCGTTGCCCGCGAAACCGAAGGCCAGGCGCTGAAAGCGATGATTGAGCAGCGTCTTGAAGGCGTGAGCGCCGAAGTGGCCAAAGTCCGCACCCATATGCCAGAAGTGCTGCAATGGCAGCGCGAGCGCCTTGTCGCCAAACTGGAAGAAGCGGAAGTTCAGCTGGAAAATACCCGTCTGGAACAAGAGCTGGTGCTGATGGCGCAGCGTATTGATGTCGCTGAAGAGCTGGACCGTCTGGAAGCGCACGTCAAAGAGACCTACAACATTCTGAAGAAGAAAGAAGCTGTCGGCCGCCGTCTGGACTTTATGATGCAGGAGTTCAATCGCGAGTCGAACACCCTGGCGTCTAAGTCGATCAATGCAGAAGTGACCAATTCAGCGATTGAGCTGAAAGTGCTGATTGAGCAGATGCGCGAGCAGATCCAGAACATTGAGTAATATCTCAGACGATCTCACCTTGTCTCACCCAAGCTAAGACCACCTCTAATAGCCCGTTAATACGGGCTATATCTTTATCACCTTGTCTCATCATGTATCACTACAGCACATGTTTAGCGTGTACTTAACTATGTACATAATGACTTTTATGGCATCATGATTATGTACACACAGCACATAAGCAGAGTCATATATGGCAAAAATGACAGACATACAAATCAAGGCATGGATCAGAGCTGACGAACGCTTCGAAGCAAGGTCAGATGGCAATGGTTTATCTCTCTGTTTTCCAAAGAAATATGCTGCTCCATTCTGGCGTTTTCGCTATCGTTTCTCTGGAAAACAGCGGGTAATGGGTATCGGTTCCTATGCTGAACTCTCACTAGCAAAAGCGCGAGAGACCGCCAAAGAACTCTCTGCACGTGTAGCATTGGGTTATGACGTTGCCGGAGAGAAGCAAGAACGAAAAGCTGACGCCCTCAAAAAAATAGAGTCTGAAAAACATGCACTTCGGGTATCCCAATTAGCCAGCGAATATTTTGAACGCCAGATACTTAAACGCTGGAAGCACCCCGACATACTGCGCCGCCGAATCGAAAAAGATATAAATCCAAACATAGGCAACCTGCGAATAGAGGACGTTCGCCCCTATCATATTGATGATATGTTGCAAAAGATCCTTCAACGAGGTGCGCCTACCGTTGCCAATGACGTCCTCAGATGGACTCGACGGATCTTTGATTATGGAATCAAGCGGCACATGCTGGCTGCTAATCCAGCAAGTGCATTTGACATCTCTGATGCCGGAGGACAAGAACAAAGCCGTGAACGCTGGTTAAGCCGAGAAGAGCTGGTACAGCTTTTTCAGGTAATGCCTTTGACCAAAGGGTTTTCCCGTCAAAATGAACTAACAATGAAGCTCATTTTAGCCCTATGCTGCCGTAAGATGGAATTGTGTGGTGCCAGATGGTCAGAATTTGATCTGGATGAAGGCGTCTGGCATTTACCTGCTGAGCGCGTTAAAAACGGCGATGGGATTGATATCCCGCTGGCTGTACCCGTTGTTGGCTGGATTAAAGAATTAAAAATCATGGCCGGCAACAGTGAATGGGTTCTCCCAGCAAGAAAAATGCAACACCGCATGATTCCTCATATTCAGGAAAGTACATTACCAGTAGCGTTGGCTAAAATAAGATCAAATATGCCAGATGTGCCAAATTTCACGATTCATGATTTTCGGCGAACAGCCCGCTCCCATTTAGCTGCGCTGGGGGTAGATCCGGTGATAGCAGAACGCTGCTTAAATCATAAAATCAAAGGCGTTGAAGGCATATATAATCGCTATCAATACTTTGAAGAACGTAAGCAAGCTTTGACTGTATGGGCTGAGCTACTTACAACATTGGAAAAGGGTAATAATTACAACGTAGAACCAATAAGAAAAGAAATAGCGTAATATTTTAATCTATTAATATTTACTTTAGCCTGATTAGTTTCAGGCTAAAGTAATCTTTCATTTTTTATATGTGCCGTTTATAGAGCCTATAGATGTTACACTACAGTGTTTATCACAATCCTTCGAGATAACCTGCATGGCACCATTATCTAATTCACTAATCAACACAACACACATGCTTGACTGGTCACTATAAACCCAACGGTTACGTTGCCCTTTACGTGCATCAATAAGTGTTAATTCACCTCCTATTTCACATACTCCCGATGTAGTGCCAAGTGAAGAATTAATACTAAAGGTAGTGTGATTTTTGCTTTGATACAAAGAGAGTGTTCCATTTATTTTTTTAAAATCACTCGCTTTGGCTGAAAAACACAAAATCAGCAGTGGTAGAGCCGTCAAAATTTTCATATCTGCATCTATATATAAGATTAATATTTAACACCATTCTTATTAAATACAACAAAAGCGACTGAATAATATGAGTTAAATACCAGCCCCTCCTCTTCTATATTCTCAGCCGCAATAAGTCCTTTTTCATTTATAACACCCTTCAAGAAAAACTCATTCCCCTCTTGATAGAGTGCAAATCCAGCTGAAGGACGGCCAGCAAGTTTTACTTTGAAACCTATATAATTATTATACTTAACAACTTTAACCGACTGAAGATTTGGAAGGTCGTAAAAAACAGAGATAAACTGTTTCAGATTTGAGAAAAATACAAAGTTATCATTCAAACTTGCGCGAACATAAATATTAGAGTTGAGTTGATTTTCTGTAAGTCCCAAATTTGAGATTTCATTACTGTATTTTTCAGACAAGTGTTTTAATACATCATCATTTGTCACTCCATCTTGCTGATTTGACACTGAACTTACTGTTTCCTGTAAATGGATATTATTAGGAGAGGAATAAACAATGTTACAAGAAAAAAACAAAGATATACTTAACATTTTAGCGACAGATAAATTTTTCATATTTCACTCATTTAAGATAGGTTATTAGAAAAAACTGTTACTTGCTAGATTAATGGAGCAAGAACAAATTTCAGTTAAGTCCCTTTATGGCGGTTGAAAGAAAGAAAAATGGATGTCCTTGAGATCAAAGCATCCATAAAGGAGTAAAGATCAGTTTATAGTCCATTATTGATGTTCATGCAAGAGTAAAACACCCGCAAAATGTCATTTATAGACATATACGTTAGAAATGAGGCGGGAAAATGGCGAAGCTTTCATCTGAATCTACAGACAAGTTGGTAGGGCAACGTATCCAGAGGCGCAGAAAAGAACTTGGCATGACTGCACAGCAATTAGCCGAGTATGCGGATATTTCCCAGCAACAACTTTCACGTTATGAAAGAGGAGCCAATAAAATTAATGTCGCACATCTTGTAAATATTGCCATAAAAATGAATACGCCAATTGGTTGGTTTTTCATTGATTGCTTTGATGAGAACTCCTCTGGTAATAACGAACAACCAGAATTTGTTCCAGTGAAAGATGTAGACTTAAAGAATAGATTTGAACAAATTTGGCCTCGTTTAACACATGAACAACGCAGGGTTCTAATCATGTTCCTAGATGAATACACATAATTAATCTATCTTTCAAGAAGCTTTTTAGACATAAATATGTCTATGCCATGAAATCTCCTTATTTTAATTCCATAACATTTATATCATTTCGAGTTAATTGATTAATAATCACTCCTTAAAAACCAATCTAATGTAGTAAAAATAGTCATTCTTTTTATCATAGTATTCGCTGAGAGCAGCCCAAAAAGGCTGTTCTCAAGATCTACCAAGCTCACCTATTTTGCTCAGTAGGTGCGAAACTTTTCACATGGAAATCTGAAATTTTCCGCCGCTGAACTTTTGTTTTGAAACCCAGAAATTCCGAAACTTTTCGGCGTTTGAAACTTTCGAAAGTTTCAAACACCTTGAAGCCCTATAAAACACCATGTAATTCAATATGTTACAAGTTTATCACTCTTTCAATCTACAAAACTGTAAATCGTAGAGGTATCAATCCGATGCGCTTTCTTGTGGATTCAAACGATGCCGAATCAACGTCTAATCAAGGTGAAAACTGTTCTGGAACTATGCGCAATTTCTCGTGCAACGCTCTACCGACTAATCGAAGCAAATGCATTTCCTCGTCAAGTCAGCCTAACCGGTGCACGAGCAGTTGCATGGCGAGAAGAAGAGGTTTTGGAGTGGATAGCAAGCCGCACCAGATGTTCTGTCATTGCAATGTGAATAATATGTTTCCTCTAATAGCCAGTTATACACACACTATCTAATAGTCATTTATATACACTCTAATGCCTAACTTGTATTTAATATATCCAGGTTTAATTATGCTCTTAATTAACAAAAACAATATCGAATATAGAAAGTCCATTTACATTGGTAAAAGCAAGGATGGAGATGTAATGAAAATGAGGATCGATAAACTTACGGTTGTTAGTGATCTAAATAATCGTAAAAATAAAAATAGTTTCATTGATGCTATCCAGAATATTAAATCTGATAAGGAGAATTTTTTTACCATAAACCATGTCTTCATCAAGAAAAAACATCCCTATACAAGATCTCTAATTTTTCGAGAGAAAAATAAAGAGAAAAACATGCTTCTTCGCATCGATTTTCATCCTTTAAGAAAGAATACAGGATTCATAAGGTTAGAATTTAGGCCACAACATTTTAACCATAGACAGTTTGATGAATTACTTACTTGGTTAAATATAAATACGGGGAAAATTTTCCTGAAGATATTAAAGAAATCATGGATAACGCAACTTGATATTGCATTAGACATATACAACAAAAAACTGAAAGATAATGTATGGGGATTAAAAAATGCAAGCTCACATAAAAAGTTTGAAAAGCCACAGGGACTACCTGGATTAAGGATAGGTAGCCATACATCTAAACTTAATTTTTTATGCTATGAAAAGTTGGATCTTGTAGGGAAAAATTTCAAAGTGAATGATAACCATGTTGAAATAAAAAACAAAAATATTGATTCATTTTTAAGAATTGAAGCTCGTATTAGGCCAAATGACAAGCCTAATAAAAAGAATCATAACACAATTTTCCTTAAAGACATTGCAAATATAAAAAATCCTTTTATCGGATTAACTGCATATTCTCCATCATTGATTGTTAAACTCCAAGAATATTCTATTAATCTGTCATCACCATCTTTAATAATAGCTTCACAAGAACAATTTCTCCAAAAAGATAGATTGTCTAGGATATCAAGGAGTAATCAAAGATTAATACAGGCATATGAAGTCCCTTTGTTCGATAAATCACTTGTATGGAGTCAATGGTGCAAATGCCACCAGCATCTAGGCGATCTTTTGAATGGTTTGTGTTAACGGCTTAGCTGGTCTTTTTCACTAAGGAATAGTTTAAAACGTACTATAAATCATACGTTACTTCATAGACGTTAAAAAAAAGCAATAATGTATTGAAAAACACTCAGAAAAGCGCTATAGAACATGCTGAGTGCTACTAAACATGACCCAGCACTAATGGAACCGTTGAGAATCGCGCCTTGCTTTACAGTTTACTCTATGAGTCATAACGCTAAGAAACTATTTACGTGATAATCTATTGGTTTTCTATCTTTTGAAGAAGGATTTCTTATGCAGAGTAAGTATTCCGAATACCCTCCTTACATGCCAGTAATCAAATGGCAAAAGTGGGAAAAAAAAGCGCTTGAGAATGTACACAGCACAATAATTCCTCGTGTCGCACCTTGTATAGAAATTAGAACTTCACAGCAACATACAGATATTTTAACTTCACTCTTATCTGTATGGAGTAACAAATGCTACGTTGATTATTCAGATCCAGATGGTAAGTTAACAAAAATAGATAATGGTTTATTAGTAAGAACACGCCTTAATGAGTTACTAGTATTCGTTAACACTTATCATAATTCCAAACAAATTACCCCTACTCTAAGCCCTCAAGAGTTCGCGAAATTAAATCAAGCAGATTTAATTCAACTGAAAAAATGTAGAAATCTTGCATTCAGATTAAGATTAAGTTCGCTAGAGATTGGCGAAAATCACATAACTGATTTGACAAAAATATTAAAGGTTGCACATGATCATCAGTTCAATGTAGAGTTAATTATTGATCTGCGTGTGACACCAATTAATGTAAACCAAAATTCATTGAATGTATTCAGCCAAAAATTAGTCTCAATAAGTAAGATTGGATTCATGTCTGTTAGGTTACTTTCAGGAGCATTTCCCGATAGTATAGCGAGCATAGCAACAGGTTCTGGTAATTTTATCCGCCATGATTGGGAATTATGGCAAAAGGTAGCTAGTCTTGCAGCTAATGCAAAAATTGGCTATGCCGATTATGGGATTCTTGCGCCAACATGGACTGAGAAGATACTGACAAGAAGAGGCTCAAGAGTTGCTATAAAATATACACGAGATAAAGATTGGCTTGTTCTTCGTGCCGCGGGTAACAAAACGAATGATTCTATTTCATTAAGCGTAATACTAACGACAATCCATAAAGCTGATTTTAAAGGTCATGGCTATTCATATGGAGATGATTTGATCGATGACAGAGCGAATACTAATATTCCATTAAAAAATAAAAAATGCGGCCATTACCAATTCACGGAGGCATGGAGCCATCATATGGCCTTTGTAGTAAAAGAACAGTATTGATTTAAATAATACATTCTGAATTTAATCTCTTAAGTAGGCTTTCCTTCACCGAGTGTTTTAGCTCATCGAGGGAAAGCAAGCCAGCAATGTGCGACTGGATTTTGTAGAGACTTTTGCTTTTCCATCCCTTTGATGTGTCGAAATTATCTAATACGCTTAATGCTTCTTCCTTTGAGAATAAAGTTGCTATATCTTCTGGAGATAGAACTCTTTTATTGATTTTTGCTTGCCTAAAGCTTTTAAGAAATTTTTCTTCTTTCTCATTGATAACAATAATCCCCCACCAACTAGGGACAATTTCGATCACTTTTTCCAGATGACAGCGCGCAGCAACAATAGTAACTTTATCAAAAGTTTTCCCATATTGAGTACCTTGCCTGATTAATCTATTTAGCGAATCACCCTCACTTTTAATTTCATAGCAGTGCATCTCATTCAAATCCACTATATCTGCCCGAATTTCCCCACCATTCAACCTTAACTCTTCAACAATGCAACTATCAGTGTAATTATTTTTTTCTTTGATATAATTTGATAACGCTTTTTTTATTTCAGCTTCTCTGATCATAATCAATGCTCTCTAAAACTCAGCCTGAAAACAACTTTTCATTATAACCATCATTGCCATTTTAGTCAACTTATGGTAATATTAAAAAAGATATTTGTCTGATCTTAGGGGTGTAACATGGAGAAAAATAATTCCCCATCATTAACAGCAAAAACAATTTATGCAAAATTAAAAGATGCAGGGTATCCTAAGTCATTCATACAGCGATTATTACCTGAGTGGTGGGATAATAGCCTTATTAAAACAAGCGCTGGGGCTTTTCAATTCGCTTTAATTCTTAACCAAAAACTCGGTATAACCGTCTTCTTTGCAGAAGATGGCGAACTTATGATTGAAGAAAATAACGAGTTATTCAGATTTAAACACTCCAAAAACACAAAAGCTAGCGAGTTAAATATTTCGGCAAACATTGGAAAAGCGCTTTCCAATCATGCTTTGTTCTGTATAAAAAAGGATTACATTCGTCTTGATCCAGACCCAATTCAATTACGTAATAAAATTTTAAAAAAAAGTAACAATGGGATCATCGATTTTGAGTTGCTCTTAGGTTTCTGTTGGGAATCTGGTATACCAGTTCTTTTCTTAGATGATTTGCCACGGTCGACTAAAAGAATGACCGGAATGGCATTATGTGTCGATAGCAGACCTATCATTGTTTTAGGTTTTAAAAATAAACAAATATCACGTCAATTATTTGTTCTCGCTCATGAAATTGGCCACATTGCTTGTGGACATATTTCTAAAAATGGAATATTAGTTGATGAAAGTATCAATGAAGTAAATGAAACCATTCAAGACATCCCTCTCATTAAGAGAGATCAAGATGAAAAAGAAGCTGATTCTTTCGCATTAAAATTAATTAGAGGAGGCATAATCAATCCCTTGTCAGAATTTGATGCAAACATAAATTCCACTGAGCTTGCTGCAACAGCTATTATAAAATCACAAACACTCAAAATTGATGCTGGGCATCTAATTACTTCATACGCGAAACTCTATGATGATTGGCCTAAGGCAGGCCTCGCAATGAACTTCCTTCCAAATCAAGACAAAGCCCTTGATTTAATGGAACAATATTTTTTCTCAAACTCTGATTTAAGTAAGATAAGTGATGAAAATAGGGACTTCCTCATTTCCGCACAAGGTTATGCCACGAACTAAGAGGGGGCTTTGTGTTCATACTTGACAGTGATGTTGCAAGGAAGATATGCCAATATGGTATCTTAGATGAGCTTTCAAAATCCACTGAGATGCCTCTGAGTAACTTTTTTATCCTTCCGCAGCTTAGGTTTCAGCTAAAAATCAATGATTCTGTGAAATCCATAAAATTATTGGGTAGTGAGGAAGCATATAATTCGGCTAGAAAAATGATTATGGAATGCCGCGAAATAAATATATCTAGCTCTGACTTCACCAATAAAGTCCTAACTACTTTAAATGCTCCTGATATTGACTCTGGTGAGGCGACTCTTTTCACAGCTATTATTTTAGACATTAATAAAAAACTCATTACTGGTGATAAACGAGCTATAAAGGCCTTATCATCCCTCATAAGTATTTCGAGTTTTGACATATGGTTACGGGTACTAACTCTTGAGGAAGCCATACTAACTATGCTTCACTCCCATCCTTTTGATGTAATCTCAAATAAAATTCGTTGCAGAAATGATGTCGATACCGGACTTAGTATAATATTTGGTCGCAGTGTTAAAAACAGTAAAGAATCTGTTATTGAAGGGTTGATCAGCAATATAAATGAACTTAAAAGAGCAACCAATCACCACTATTGCTTCCCTAAAATTAGTCCTTAGCTGAAGATTAGCCCAGGAATTCCATGTACTTAAGTGTGAACATAATTTTCGCTATGAAAATAAAAACAACATAATAACAATATGTTATGACTTAACTCTATGTTCAGATCCACGTGATGCCTTTCGGGTGGTGTCGGCCGCACCACCCATTACTATTTCTAATCCTTCCCTGCTATCACTTTTCCGCCCTGCCCTATTTCATCAAGCATACACAGTAAAATGTGATAAAAATTTATAAGGCAAACCGACTCGCCTTAGAAAATCTCAATCGTGATCTTGCGCACAAATCGCTAACCTCCACGCGTTCACACCGGAGGGTCTATGCTGCTTCACATTCTTTATCTTATTGGCATCACCGCAGAAGCCATGACCGGCGCACTTGCTGCCGGACGTCGCCGTATGGACACCTTCGGCGTCATCATTATTGCTACCGCGACCGCGCTGGGCGGCGGTTCCGTACGCGATATCCTGCTTGGCCATTACCCGCTCGGCTGGGTTAAACACCCCGAGTACGTGATTATCGTGGCGACGGCTGCCGTACTTACTACCATCGTTGCCCCCGTTATGCCCCACCTGCGCCGCCTTTTCCTGGTGCTGGATGCGCTGGGGCTGATCGTCTTTTCTATCATCGGCGCGCAAATCGCGCTCGATATGGGTGAAGGGCCGGTTATCGCCACCATTGCTGCGGTGGTCACGGGGGTGTTCGGCGGCGTACTGCGCGATATGCTCTGCAAACGCATTCCCCTGGTCTTTCAAAAAGAGCTGTATGCCGGGATCTCCTTCGCCGCAGCGGTGCTCTATATCGCCCTGCAGCATTACGTTTCTAACCACGATGTAGTGGTTATCTCCACGCTATTGTTTGGCTTTACGGCCCGCATGCTGGCGCTGCGTCTGAAGCTCGGGCTGCCCGTTTTTCATTACAAACACAGCGCACACTAGCTTCCGAACCCGTTGATGTGCTGTGCAGCGAGCCATTTCGCCAGCACATCAATCTGAGGTGCGTGCATCCAGTTAACGATTTGTCGCGCTTTCTCCTCGCCCGTTCCCGGCAGGGTCTGCCAGTCCTTTACGTTACGTCCGATCATCGTCTGCCACGATACGTCTCCCATCGCCTTCAGCGAAGCCTGGGTCAATGGAACACCCAAAGCCATAAGCCAGCGGGTAAACGGCTTCTCGCGCACCAGATTAAATCGATGCCAGAGCGCGAGCCCGCGCGCAGAGGAAAAACCCGGCGTAGCCTGCAGCTGTTCCTGAGTTAATAACAGCCATGAAAAGAGATGGTCAAAATGATGCGCCTGCCAGAGGGTTCGCCACCCTGACTCGCCTAATCCTTCGATATCGAATACCTGCTTTGAGCTGAGCCACGTCAGCCGGGCAAAGAACTGCTCCATACATTCCGGTGAAGCATAGAAACAGCTAAGCGCATGATAACGCGTGGCCGGCGGCTCCGGCTTATGCCTGTCAGTCCCGCGCCAGAGCACCTTATCAAACCGGGGAATACCCTGACCGGCGAGGCTGATCTGTATTTGATCCCCCGGGGCAATATCCAGCCTCTGCCAGCGCTCAACCGAGCCCAGACTCACCCGCTGCACCTGTTTATCATCCAGTTGCACCGGTTCCAGCGCTGCTACAACGGAAATTTTACCCGTTCGCCCCACGGAAAAATGAATGCCGCTCACCTCAGCAACCTTGGCTGCAGGAGAATATTTCCACGCAACAACCCAGTGACCTTCTCCCGGTAACCAGCCTTCGCCCGCAGGTTCATCCTCCGAACGCACCACAATGCCATCCGTGGCAAAGGGTAATGCGGTCACGTGCCAGGTCTCGCGCTGTTTCTCAACGACATCTACAGATTCGGCGGGAAGCGAATACCGTGCAGAGAGCGTAAAACCGGCCTGAGACAGTTCAGCTAAGGAAGTTCGCATATCTTTCGGTCCGTCCGGCCAGGCCCAGATGAATACGCTGATCTTGCTCAATAGCGCGTCATCCTTTTGCCGCATCATCGCTCCCGCCACCTTTGCGCGCGCGTTCATTCCGCCCATCTGTTGCTGAATGTGGTTGTCGCTTAACCAAAAAAGCTCGCCCTGTAAGACGCTGTTCGCCAGCGCGCCGGTGAGCGTTTGTGGAATAGACGGGATTAAACGCACCTTTCCGGTCCAGTCTTCCCCTTTCAGGCCATCACCGCGACTGATGGCCTGAGCTAGCTTCCCGTCACGATACACCAGCGTTACCGCCACTCCGTCAACTTTGGGCTGCAGCCACAGGTGCTGTCGGGCACCCATCCACTGCCTCAACTCCTCTTTGCTGGCCACTTTATGTACGCCCGTATGGGCAACAGGATGTTTTACGCTTCCCGCCAGCGAGGGGAGTTTCTCCTCTAAAGGCTCACTGCCAAAGCAGCGCTGCCACTGCGTTAACCGCCCGTGAAGCTGGTCGTAGACCTCATCGTTGATCTCACTCACGCCCTGCTTCCAGTAAGCCTCATCCCAGCGCTTGATTTGCGCACTTAACGACGCCATCTCTTTCTCTGCTTTTGCCTGTGACCACACCGGACACACCGCTGCGCTATAGCCACACCACAGCATTACTAACCCGCTAATCCATTGCCACATCGCCACCCCTCCTTTGCATTGCAGAAGGTATACCCGGATGCCTGAAGCAAGGCTAACGGCAACGCTTCACAATGCGAGACGCTATCCGGTATTTCTTTTGATTGCTGAAAACCACGGATAAAACCTGAAAACGGCACGCAAAATTCAATAATCGAGGGGAAAAAGTGTGACAAAGGCTACGTCACACGGCGGTGACGTGTATAATAAGCCCGTATGTAGGACTTCTTCGTTAACACATACAAAAGACTCTCATGGCTCAAGGCACGCTTTATATTGTTTCTGCCCCTAGTGGCGCGGGTAAATCCAGCCTTATTCAGGCACTGTTAAAAACCCAACCGCTGTACGACACACAGGTTTCTGTTTCTCACACCACGCGAGCGCCGCGTCCGGGTGAAGTGCACGGCGAACACTATTTCTTTGTGGATCACGACGAATTCAGAGCGATGATCGGCAGAGACGCGTTTCTTGAACACGCTGAAGTATTCGGTAACTACTACGGTACCTCGCGTGAAACCATTGAGCAGGTTCTGGCCACGGGCGTGAATGTGTTCCTGGATATCGACTGGCAGGGTGCACAGCAAATTCGCAAGAAAATGCCTGACTCGCGCAGTATCTTTATTTTACCGCCATCGAAAGATGAGCTGGATCGCCGCCTGCGTGGCCGCGGCCAGGACAGCGAAGACGTGATCGCAAAGCGTATGGAACAGGCAGTTGCAGAAATGAGCCATTACGCGGAATATGATTACCTTATTGTGAATGATGATTTTGATGCCGCGCTGAGCGATCTCAAAACCATCCTTCGAGCAGAACGCCTGCGTATGAGCCGCCAGAAGCAGCGACATGACGCATTAATCACCAAACTGTTGGCAGACTGAACCCACTTTCAGTATCATGCCCAGTCATTTCTTCACCTGTGGAGCATTTTAAGTATGGCACGCGTAACTGTTCAGGACGCTGTAGAGAAAATTGGTAACCGTTTTGACCTGGTGCTGGTCGCCGCGCGTCGCGCTCGTCAGATGCAGGTAGGCGGTAAAGATCCGCTGGTACCGGAAGAAAACGATAAAACCACCGTTATTGCACTTCGCGAAATCGAAGAAGGTCTGATCAACAACCAGATCCTCGACGTACGTGAGCGCCAGGAGCAGCAAGAGCAGGAAGCCGCAGAACTGCAGGCCGTTACCGCTATTGCTGAAGGTCGTCGTTAATTAAACCTGCGGGTCGCCCTTGTATCTGTTTGAAAGCCTGAATCAACTGATTCAAACCTACCTGCCTGAAGACCAGATTAAGCGTCTTCAGCAGGCGTATCTCGTTGCACGTGACGCTCACGAGGGCCAGACACGTTCAAGCGGTGAACCCTATATCACGCACCCGGTAGCGGTGGCCTGTATTCTGGCCGAGATGAAACTCGACTACGAAACGCTGATGGCCGCCCTGCTGCACGACGTGATCGAAGACACCCCTGCCACTTACCAGGACATGGAACAGCTGTTTGGCAAAAGCGTTGCCGAACTGGTGGAAGGGGTCTCTAAGCTTGATAAGCTGAATTTCCGCGACAAGAAAGAGGCGCAAGCCGAAAACTTCCGCAAGATGATTATGGCGATGGTGCAGGATATCCGCGTCATTCTCATCAAACTCGCTGACCGTACCCACAACATGCGCACGCTGGGCTCGCTTCGCCCGGATAAACGTCGCCGCATTGCCCGTGAAACCCTCGAAATTTACAGTCCGCTGGCGCACCGTTTAGGTATTCACCACATTAAAACCGAGCTGGAAGAGCTGGGTTTTGAAGCGTTGTACCCGAACCGCTATCGCGTGATTAAAGAGGTGGTGAAAGCCGCACGCGGTAACCGTAAAGAGATGATTCAAAAGATCCTCTCGGAAATTGAAGGGCGCTTACAGGAAGCGGGGATTCCGTGCCGCGTCAGCGGTCGCGAGAAACATTTGTACTCCATCTACTGCAAAATGGTGCTCAAAGAGCAGCGTTTTCACTCGATCATGGACATCTACGCCTTCCGCGTAATCGTCCACGACTCGGACACCTGCTATCGCGTGCTGGGGCAAATGCACAGCCTCTACAAACCGCGTCCGGGGCGCATGAAAGATTACATCGCCATTCCAAAAGCGAACGGCTATCAATCTTTGCATACCTCGATGATCGGTCCGCACGGCGTCCCTGTTGAGGTGCAAATTCGCACCGAAGACATGGACCAGATGGCAGAAATGGGGGTCGCCGCGCACTGGGCCTATAAAGAGCACGGTGGCGAAAGCAGCACAACCGCACAAATCCGCGCCCAGCGCTGGATGCAAAGCCTGCTGGAACTTCAGCAGAGTGCGGGTAGCTCGTTTGAATTTATCGAGAGCGTGAAATCCGATCTCTTCCCGGATGAGATTTACGTTTTCACCCCGGAAGGCCGCATTGTCGAACTGCCTGCGGGCGCAACGCCGGTCGACTTCGCTTACGCCGTGCATACCGATATCGGGCATGCCTGCGTCGGCGCACGCGTCGACAGACAGCCTTATCCGCTGTCTCAGCCGCTCTCCAGCGGCCAGACGGTAGAGATTATCACCGCGCCGGGCGCACGTCCGAACGCGGCCTGGCTGAACTTTGTCGTGAGCTCCAAAGCGCGCGCCAAAATTCGCCAGCTGCTGAAAAACCTCAAGCGTGATGATTCCGTCAGCCTGGGGCGTCGTCTGCTCAACCACGCGTTGGGCGGCAGCCGCAAGCTGGCCGAGATTCCACCTGAGCATATTCAGCGCGAACTCGACCGCATGAAACTCACGTCGCTGGACGATCTGCTGGCGGAAATTGGCCTGGGTAACGCCATGAGCGTCGTGGTAGCGAAAAACCTGCAGCAGGGCGAAGCGATACCTTCTGCTCCAGGCGCATCTGGCCATGCGCATCTGCCGATCAAAGGCGCGGACGGGGTGCTGATCACCTTCGCAAAATGTTGCCGTCCAATCCCAGGCGACCCGATTATTGCGCACGTCAGCCCTGGCAAAGGGCTGGTTATCCACCACGAATCCTGTCGTAACATTCGCGGCTATCAGAAAGAAGCCGAGAAGTTTATGGCGGTCGAGTGGGATAAAGAGACGGCGCAGGAATTTATCACCGAAATTAAGGTGGATATGTTCAACCACCAGGGTGCTCTGGCGAACCTGACGGCAGCGATCAACACGGCCTCGTCCAACATTCAGAGCCTGAATACGGAAGAAAAAGATGGCCGCGTGTACAGCGCCTTTATTCGTCTGACCGCCCGCGACCGCGTGCATCTGGCGAACATTATGCGCAAGATCCGCGTCATGCCGGATGTGATTAAAGTCACCCGTAACCGAAACTAGCGGTATGAATTTACAACGCTACGCGCGGATATGCGAAATGCTCGCCAGGCGTCAGCCTGACCTGACGGTCTGCATGGAACAGGTTCATAAACCGCATAACGTCTCTGCTATCGTCCGTACCGCAGATGCCGTCGGCGTGCATGAAGTGCACGCCGTCTGGCCGGATGGCCGTATGCGCAATACGGTCTCAGCGGCGGCAGGCAGCAACAGCTGGGTGTCTGTCAAACATCATCACACCATTGGCGAAGCCGTATCGCAGCTGAAAGGACGCGGGATGCAGATCCTCGCGACCAACCTTTCCGCTAAAGCCGTAGATTTCCGCGAGATCGACTACACCCGCCCGACCTGCATTTTGATGGGCCAGGAGAAAACCGGGATCACTCAGGAAGCGCTGGATCTGGCGGATCGGGACATCATCATTCCAATGATCGGCATGGTCCAGTCTCTCAACGTCTCCGTGGCTTCCGCGCTCATTCTGTATGAAGCGCAGCGCCAGCGTCAGAACGCCGGCATGTACGAGCGCAGCAACAGCATGCTGCCGGAAGAGGAACAGCAGCGCCTGCTGTTCGAAGGCGGCTATCCGGTGCTGGCTCGCGTTGCGAAGCAGAAAAAATTGCCTTACCCCCACGTCAACGCGCAGGGCGAAATTGAAGCCGATGCCGAGTGGTGGGCCACCATGCAGTACGCCGGGTAAGCGATGAAAGGCCGCCTGCTGGATGCGATCCCACTGAACAGCCTGACGGGCGTGGGCGCGGCGCAAAGCAACAAGCTGGCAAAAATTGGCCTGCACACGGTGCAGGATCTTCTGCTTCACCTCCCCCTGCGCTACGAAGACCGCACCCAGCTCTATAAGATTGGCGATCTCCTTCCCGCTATTTACGCCACCGTTGAAGGTGAAGTCCTGAACTGCAGCATCACCTTCGGCGGACGCCGGATGATGACCTGCCAGATCAGTGACGGCACCGGCATTCTCACCATGCGTTTTTTCAACTTCAGCGCGGCGATGAAAAATAGCCTGGCGACGGGCCGCAGGGTACTGGCCTATGGCGAAGCCAAACGCGGGAAATACGGCGCAGAGATGATCCACCCGGAATACCGCGTGCAGGGCGATCTCAGCACGCCGGAGCTGCAGGAGACGCTCACCCCGGTTTACCCGACGACGGAAGGCATCAAGCAGGCAACGCTGCGCAAGCTCACCGATCAGGCGCTGGAGCTGCTTGATACCTGCGCCATTACCGAACTTCTGCCATCCGAGCTGGCGCAGGGCATGATGAGCCTGCCCGAGGCGCTGCGCACCCTGCACCGCCCGCCGCCAACGCTGCAGCTCAGCGACTTAGAAAGTGGCAAACACCCCGCCCAACGGCGTCTTATCCTTGAGGAATTACTGGCCCATAACCTGAGCATGCTGGCGCTACGCGCGGGCGCGCAGCGTTTCCACGCGCAGCCGTTAAGCCAGAATGATGCGCTCAAGGATAAGCTGCTGGCCTCGCTGCCGTTTAAGCCAACCGGCGCGCAGGCGCGCGTGACGGCCGAGATCGAACGCGATATGGCGCTCGACGTGCCGATGATGCGCCTGGTGCAGGGCGACGTGGGGTCCGGTAAAACGCTGGTTGCCGCGCTGGCCGCCCTGCGCGCAATTGCCCACGGTAAACAGGTCGCGCTCATGGCGCCGACCGAGCTGCTGGCTGAACAGCACGCCAACAATTTCCGCGCCTGGTTCGCGCCGCTCGGGATTGAAGTGGGCTGGCTTGCCGGGAAGCAAAAAGGCAAAGCGCGTCTTGCGCAGCAGGAGGCCATCGCCAGCGGCCAGGTGCAGATGATTGTCGGCACGCACGCTATCTTCCAGGAGCAGGTGCAGTTTAACGGCCTTGCGCTGGTGATTATCGACGAACAGCACCGCTTCGGCGTGCACCAGCGCCTGGCGCTGTGGGAAAAAGGCCTGCAGCAGGGCTTCCATCCGCATCAGCTAATCATGACCGCCACGCCGATTCCGCGCACCCTGGCGATGACCGCCTACGCCGATCTGGATACTTCCACCATCGACGAACTGCCCCCGGGCCGTACGCCGGTCACCACGGTCGCCATTCCTGACACGCGCCGCAGCGATATCATCGACCGCGTGCGCAACGCCTGCACCCACGAAGGGCGCCAGGCCTACTGGGTTTGTACGCTGATCGAGGAATCTGAACTGCTGGAAGCGCAGGCTGCCGAAGCCACGTGGGAAGAGCTTAAGCTGGCGCTGCCGGAGCTGAACGTGGGCCTGGTGCACGGCCGCATGAAGCCTGCTGAAAAACAGGCGGTGATGCAGTCGTTTAAGCAGGGGGAACTGCATTTGCTGGTCGCGACGACGGTGATTGAAGTGGGCGTGGACGTCCCCAACTCCAGCCTGATGATCATCGAGAACCCGGAGCGTCTCGGCCTTGCCCAGCTCCACCAGCTGCGCGGGCGCGTTGGCCGCGGTGCGGTAGCGTCCCACTGCGTGCTGCTCTACAAAGCGCCGCTCTCAAAAACCGCCCAGATGCGTTTGCAGGTGCTGCGCGACAGCAACGACGGTTTTGTGATTGCGCAAAAAGACCTGGAGATCCGCGGCCCGGGGGAACTGCTGGGCACGCGTCAGACGGGGAATGCCGAATTCAAAGTGGCGGATTTGCTGCGCGATCAGGCCATGATCCCGGAAGTTCAGCGCCTTGCCCGCCATATTCATGAACGCTACCCCGAACAGGCGGCAGCGTTAATTGAGCGCTGGATGCCGGAAACCGAGCGCTACTCCAACGCCTGATTCAGGCGAACATCGGCAGCATCAGGTAAAGCTTGATCACCAGCGCGTTGACGATATCAATAAAGAACGCTCCGACCATCGGCACCACCAGGAACGCCATGTGCGACGGCCCGAACCGTTCGGTGATCGCCTGCATGTTGGCAATAGCCGTTGGCGTTGCCCCCAGGCCAAACCCGCAGTGACCCGCCGCCAGCACCGCCGCATCATAGTTTTTGCCCATCATGCGCCAGGTTACGAACATGGCGTACAGCGCCATAAACAGGGTCTGCACCGCCAGAATCGCCACCATCGGCAGCGCCAGCGAGGCCAGCTCCCATAGTTTGAGGCTCATCAGCGCCATCGCCAGGAACAGCGACAGACAGACGTTGCCGAGCACCGACACCGCTCGCTCAAACACGCGGTAGAAGCCCATCAGCGCCAGACCGTTGCTTAGAATGACCCCGATAAACAGCACGCAGACAAAGGTCGGTAGCTCAAACGCGGACCCTGCCAGCCATTGCGCAACCACTTTACCCACGGTCAGGCAAATGGCGATCATCGCAATGGTTTCAATCAATACCAGGGAGGTAATGCTGCGCCCGACGTCCGGCTTTTCAAACGCGGTCGGCACCAGCTCATCGTCCGGCCTGCCGTCCGGCGTGGTGGAGTGTTTGACCAGATAACGGGCCACCGGGCCGCCAATCAGGCCGCCCAGCACCAGGCCAAAGGTGGCGCACGCCATCGCCACTTCCGTTGCGTTTTCAAAGCCGTAACGCTCAATAAACAGCTTGCTCCACGCCGCGCCGGTACCGTGACCACCCGAAAGGGTAATTGACCCCGCCAGCAGACCCATCAGCGGATCCAGCCCCAGCAGCGTTGCCATGCCGATGCCAATCGCGTTTTGCATCAGCAGCAGCCCCACCACCACAATCAGGAATACCCCGAGTACCTTACCGCCCGCACGCAGGCTCGCCAGGTTGGCGTTCAGGCCGATGGTGGCAAAGAAGGCCAGCATGAGCGGATCTTTCAGGGACATATCAAAATCGATTTCCCAGCCCATGCTTTTTTTCAGTATAAGCAGGGCCAGCGCCACCAGCAGGCCGCCGGCGACAGGTTCAGGAATAGTGTATTTCTTAAGAAGGGAAACGCTGTGTACCAGCTTACGGCCAAGCAGTAAGACCAGCGTTGCGGCAACAAGGGTCGACAACGTATCGAGATGAATCATAGAAGGCTCCTGTTTTGCGCGTGTTCCATACACACGCGGCGTTATCCTGGGCCGGTTTGTGCTCTTCATGAGCCCCGGCGCGAAAAAGTGTAATTTTTTTTTCCGAGGCGTTGTAGAAAACCTGCTCACAGCGGCAGATTTTCTTCCCTTTTTTTGCTGGCAATCGTTTGCTTTTACCAGGTGGTCAGATAAAATGCCCGCTTTTCCACCGTGGGATTGCCGCCGATGTCCGTTAACACCATAGAGTCGCCAGATGCGCAACCGATTGCGCAGAAGCAAAATAGCGAACTGATCTACCGCCTTGAGGATCGCCCGCCGCTGCCGCAGACGCTTTTCGCCGCCTGCCAGCACCTTCTGGCGATGTTTGTCGCGGTGATCACCCCGGCGCTGCTGATCTGCCAGGCGCTCGGCTTACCGGCGCAGGACACGCAGCACATCATCAGCATGTCCCTCTTCGCCTCCGGCGTGGCCTCGATTATTCAAATTAAAGCGTGGGGTCCGGTGGGGTCGGGATTATTGTCGATTCAGGGGACCAGCTTTAACTTCGTGGCACCGCTGATCATGGGCGGTACGGCGCTGAAAACCGGCGGTGCGGATGTCCCAACCATGATGGCGGCGCTGTTCGGCACGCTGATGCTGGCCAGCTGCACGGAGATGGTCATCTCCCGCGTCCTGCATCTGGCGCGCCGCGTCATCACCCCGCTGGTTTCCGGCGTGGTGGTGATGATTATCGGCCTGTCGCTGATCCAGGTGGGCCTCACCTCCATCGGCGGCGGCTATGCCGCCATGAGCGACCACACCTTCGGCGCGCCGAAAAACCTGCTGCTGGCGGGCGTGGTGCTGGCGATCATTATTCTGCTTAACCGCCAGCGTAACCCTTACCTGCGCGTGGCCTCGCTGGTGATCGCCATGGCGGCGGGCTACCTGCTGGCGTGGGCGCTGGGCATGCTGCCGGAGAACACCGCGCCGACCAACAGCGCGCTTATTACCGTCCCCACGCCGCTGTACTACGGTCTGGGCATTGACTGGGGCCTGCTCCTGCCGCTGATGCTGGTCTTTATGATCACCTCTCTCGAAACCATCGGCGATATCACCGCCACCTCGGACGTCTCCGAGCAGCCCGTTTCCGGCCCGCTGTACATGAAGCGCCTGAAAGGCGGCGTGCTGGCGAACGGCCTGAACTCGTTTGTTTCTGCGGTATTCAATACCTTCCCGAACTCCTGCTTCGGCCAGAACAACGGCGTGATCCAGCTGACCGGCGTCGCCAGCCGCTACGTCGGTTTTGTGGTGGCGCTGATGCTGATCGTCCTCGGCCTCTTCCCGGCGGTGAGCGGCTTTGTTCAGCACATCCCTGAGCCGGTGTTAGGCGGCGCAACCCTGGTCATGTTCGGGACTATCGCGGCCTCCGGCGTGCGTATCGTTTCCCGCGAGCCGCTGAACCGCCGCGCGATCATGATTATCGCGCTGTCGCTGGCCGTGGGGCTGGGCGTTTCCCAGCAGCCGCTGATCCTGCAGTTTGCGCCGGACTGGGTGAAAAACCTGCTCTCTTCCGGCATTGCCGCAGGCGGTATTACCGCTATCGTGCTGAACCTCGTTTTCCCGCCTGAAAAGAACTGATCCCCTTCACGGCAGGCAGTCAATGCCTGCCGTGACATCTAATTACACCATTCCCGCCTTGAGGATTGCGCATAAATCGTGCATAACTCCCTTATGTGCGTTTTGCGGGATGGAAGACCATGAAATTTATTGGAAAGCTGCTCGTCTATCTTCTGGTAGCCCTGCTCATTGTGTTGCTGGCGTTCTACATTCTGCTCCAGACCCGCTGGGGCGCGTCTCAGGTCAGCAGCTGGGTAACGGTGAATACCGACTACGAACTCAGTTTCGACAAGATGAATCACCGCTTTTCGTCGCCTTCCCACATCATTCTGGAAAACGTCACCTTTGGTCGGGACGGTAAACCCGCCACGCTGGTAGCCAAAAAAGTCGATATTGGCCTGAGCAGCCGTCAGATAACCGACCCGCTGCACATGGACACCATTACCCTGTTCGACGGCACGCTGAATCTCTCCCCACAGACCGCGCCGCTGCCTTTCCTGGCGGATCGCCTGCAGCTGAACAACATGGCCTTTAACAGCCCGAATACCGAATGGGACCTGAGCGCGCAGAAGGTGACGGGCGGCGTCAGCCCATGGCAGCCGGAAGCAGGCAACGTACTGGGGAAAAGCGCGCAGATTCAGATGAGCGCAGGCTCGCTGACCCTCAACGGCGTACCGGCCACCAACGTGCTGATCGAGGGCCAGCTGAACGGCAAGGAAGTGGTGCTTAACACCATCGGTGCCGATATGGCTCGCGGCTCACTCACCGGCTCCGCCCTGCGCAACGCCGACGGAAGCTGGATTATCGACACGATGCGCCTGAACGAGATTCGCCTGCAGAGCGATAAAACCCTGAGAGACTTCTTTGCGCCGCTGGCCACCCTTCCTTCACTGCAAATAGGCCGTCTGGACGTGACCGACGCCCGGCTGCAGGGGCCGGACTGGGCGGTGACCGATCTTGATTTAAGCCTGCGCAACCTGACGCTGAGCAAAGGCGACTGGCAGAGCCAGGAGGGTCGCCTGTCCATGAACGCCAGCGAGTTTATCTACGGCTCGCTGCATCTGTTTGACCCGATCCTGAACGCGGAGTTTTCCCCGCAGGGTATGGCGCTGCGCCAGTTCACCTCCCGCTGGGAGGGCGGCATGGTGCGCACCTCCGGTAACTGGCTGCGCGACGGTAAAGCGCTGGTGCTGGACGATGTCGCCATCGCCGGTCTGGAGTACACCCTGCCGCAGAACTGGAAAACGCTGTGGATGGAGCCGCTGCCGGAATGGCTGAACAGCGTTACGCTGCAAAAATTTGGCCTGAGCCGCAACTTGGTCATCGACATCGATCCCGCCTTCCCGTGGCAGATCACCTCCCTGGACGGCTACGGCGCTAACCTGCAGCTGGCGAAAGATCGCCAGTGGGGCGTGTGGGGCGGCAGCGCAACCCTGAACGGCGCGGCGGCAACCTTCAACCGCGTGGACGTGCGCCGTCCGTCGCTGGCGCTGAATGCCAACGCTGCCACGGTGAATATTACTGACCTGAGCGCGTTTACCGAAAAAGGCATTCTGGAAGCGACGGCGACGGTTTCGCAGCTGCCGCAGCGGCAAACCACCGTAAGCCTGAACGGGCGCGGCGTGCCGCTCAACGTGCTGCAGCAGTGGGGCTGGCCATCGCTACCGGTGACGGGCGATGGCAATATTCAGCTCACCGCCAGCGGCAGCATGCAGGCGAATGCACCGCTGAAGCCGACGGTAAACGGCAAGCTGAGCGCGGTGAATATGGATAAACAGCAGGTAGAGCAGACCATGACGGGCGGGGTGGTGTCGGCGATGGCGCCGGCACAGTAAAAAGCCGGGTGGCGGCTTCGCCTTACCCGGCCTACGAGGTTTTGGTTCCCTCTCCCCGTAGAAGACAGACCGACTAATTACCGTAGGCCCGGTAAGCGAAGCGCCACCGGGCATTTTTCAAGCTCAGAAGTGAACCACCACCTCATTCCCCTCCGCTTTCACCACCACGCCCCACTCGCTGCCCGCGTGTGAACCGCCTTTCACGCCGCTCACCTTCTGCACGTTGCGCAAGCACACCGACCAGTTTCGCGCCTCGCCCGCGCCGGTCAGGGTCACAACGTCGCCCTGACGCGACGCCTTCAGCGTAAACGCCACTGAACCGTCCGCCGCAGGCACCTCGCTCACCGCCGTTGCGCCATCCTCAAGTTTAAACAGCTGGAAGGCCGTGCCCTCGTTCCAAGCATAGTCTGGTTTCTGGCTGTTATTGCCCAGCGCAAGCAGGGTGTTATCGCGCACATAGACCGGCAGGCTCCGGAAATCATGCTGTTGCTTATGCCAGCGGCTGCCCTGGATTTCGTCGTTATGCCACAGGTGCGTCCAGCGGCCTTCCGGCAGCCAGAACTGCACGTCGCCCGCCTCGGAGAACACCGGCGCGACCATCACCGCATCCCCCAGCATGTACTGGCGGTCGAGATAATCGCACGCCGGATCGTCCGGGAACTCCAGCATCATCGCCCGCAGCATCGGCGTACCGCACTCGCGCGCCAGCGCCGCCTGACGGTACAGATACGGCATCATCCGGCACTTCAGCTGCGTAAAGTGGCGCACCACGTCGCAGGACTCGTCATCGTACGCCCACGGCACGCGGTAGGATTTACTGCCGTGCAGGCGGCTATGGCTGGATAAAAGCCCGAACGCGCACCAGCGCTTGTAAACGTGCGCCGGGGCGGTGTTTTCGAATCCACCGATATCGTGGCTCCAGAATCCGAATCCGGAGAGGCCAATCGACAGCCCGCCGCGCAGGCTTTCGGCCATCGACTCGTAGTTGGCGTAGCAGTCGCCGCCCCAGTGCACCGGGAACTGCTGCGCGCCCACGGACGCCGAGCGGGCAAACAGCACCGCCTCTTCTTCGCCCACCGTCTCTTTCAGCACGTTCCACACCAGCTCGTTATAGATGTAGGCGTAGTGGTTGTGCATCTTCTGCGGATCGGATCCGTCAAACCACTGCACGTCCGTCGGGATGCGCTCGCCAAAGTCGGTCTTAAAGCAGTCGACGCCCATGTCCACCAGGCCTTTCAGCTTGTCGGCATACCACCGGCACGCTTCCGGGTTTGTGAAGTCATAAATTGCCAGCCCCGGCTGCCACTTGTCCCACTGCCACAGAGAGCCGTCCGGGCGCTTGAGCAGGTAGCCCTTCTCTTTCAGCTCCTGGAATACCGGCGACTTCTGGCCGATGTACGGGTTAATCCACACGCAGACCTTCAGCCCTTTCTCCTTCAGGCGGCGGATCATTCCTTCCGGATCCGGGAAGGTCACCGGGTCCCACTCAAAATCACACCACTGGAAGGCCTTCATCCAGAAGCAGTCGAAGTGGAAGACGTGCAGCGGCAGATCGCGCTCGGCCATGCCGTCGATAAAGCTGTTAACCGTCGCTTCATCGTAGTTGGTGGTGAACGAGGTGGTGAGCCACAGGCCGAACGACCACGCGGGCGGCAGCGCCGGACGTCCGGTAAACCGCGTATAGCGGTTGAGCACCTCTTTCGGCGTCGGGCCGTCGATCACGAAGTACTCCAGGTACTCCCCCTCGACGCTGAACTGCACTTTGGAGACTTTCTCGGACCCCACTTCGAACGAGACGTTTTCCGGATGGTTGACCAGCACGCCGTAGCCGCGGTTGGTCAGGTAGAACGGGATGTTTTTGTAAGACTGCTCGGTGCTGGTGCCGCCGTCGCGGTTCCACGTTTCGACCGTCTGGCCGTTGCGCACCAGGGCGGTGAAACGCTCGCCCAGGCCGTAGACCGTTTCGCCCACGCCGAGGTCAAGACGTTCAAACACATAGTTGCGGTCGGTGTTGGTATCCTGCACGTAGCCGTTGTTTTTCAGCTGGCTGCCGGTAATGCGCTGGCCGTTGCGCAGGAAGTCCAGCGCCCAGAACTCGCCTTTGGTGACGCGCACGCTGACGCTGCCGCTTTTCAGCTCGGCAAATTCGGCGTTGTTTTCAATCTCGACCTTCACGTCTTTCTGCACGTTCAGCGGATAGTGCGGGCCGTTATTCAGCGCGCCCTGGAAGTGCTCGATGCGCACCCCGACAATCCCCTCCTGCGGGGCAAACAGGCGCACCGTGAACATGAGCGTGTCGAGCTGCCAGGTGCGCTCGCGCACGTCGCGCGGGGCAACAAACACCACCAGGTCATTTCCCTGCTGCTCCACGTCAAACACCTGAACCGGATAGGTTACGTTCAGGCCCGGTTGAATAAGCCAGTTTCCATCACTGATTTTCATGCTTTCGTCCTCTTAGTTCTGTAATTCTTTGCTGACCGGCAGGTTTTCAAACTCCTGCTGATTGCGGCGCGCGCCCTGCGCCAGCTCGCCCAGGATTTTGGTCAGGAAAGGGGTTTTCAGCGTGTAGTAGCGTTTGGCGATAATGGCGCTAAGCACGTAGCAGACCGCCGGGGCCAGGGTAAACAGGCCGATAATGATGCTGATGGTCGCGCTGTTCTGGGTTTTGGCTGCCGCGTCGTAGCCGCCGCCAGCCAGCATCCAGCCGATCATCGCCCCGCCCAGCGCCAGGCCAAGCTTCAGCACGAACAGCGTGCCCGCAAAGCTGATCCCGGTCAGGCGCTTGCCGTTGGTCCATTCGCCGTAGTCGACGGTATCGGACATCATTACCCACTGGATCGGCGTCACCAGCTGGTGCAGCACGCCGATAACGAAGATAAAGGCGAACATCAGCACCGTGGCGTGCATCGGCACGAAGAACATCGCCACGCTCACCACCGCCAGCGCGGCGTTGGTCCACCAGAAGATGCTGACCTTACACTTCCAGTCGGTGAGCGGTTTCGCCAGCGCGGAGCCGATCAGGTTGCCGACGCAATAGGTGGTGAGGAACGCGACGAACACCTCCGGCGAGCCCATGATCCAGGTGCAGTAGTACATCATTGCGCCACCGCGCACGCAGACGGCGAGGATGTTGAGGATGGTGAGTACGCCAACGATGCGCCACTGGTCGTTGTGCCAGATGTCGCGTAGATCTTCCCGCATCGAAGTGGTGCTCGGCGGCACCTGGATGCGCTCTTTGGTGGTAAAGAAGCAGAACGCCAGCATCAGGAACGCGACCACCGACAGGACGGCGATGCCGCCCTGGAAGCCGAACGCCTTATCGTCGCCGCCAATCAGGTTCACCAGCGGCATCATCAGCACCGTGGAAAGCATGCCGCCCGCCGTCGCCAGCACGAAGCGCCAGGATTGCAGGGAGATACGCTGCGTCGGGTCGTTGGTGATCACCCCGCCCAATGCGCAGTACGGGATGTTGACCACGGTGTAGAGCAGGGTCAGCAGGGTGTAGGTAATAGCGGCGTAAACCATTTTGCCGTTGAGGCTGAGGTCCGGCGTGGTGTAGGCCAGCACGCAGACGATGCCGAACGGGATGGCGCCGAACAAAATCCACGGGCGGAACTTGCCCCAGCGGCTGCGGGTGCGGTCGGCAATCAGCCCCATGCACGGGTCTGAGATTGCATCCAGCGCACGGGCCAGCAGGAACATGGTGCCGACAAACCCGGCGGGAATACCGAAAATATCGGTGTAGAAAAACATCATATACAACATGACGTTATCAAAAATGATGTGGCTGGCGGCGTCTCCCATGCCGTAGCCAATCTTCTCTTTTACTGATAGTACTTCGCTCATATTTTATTCATCCTTCACGCGGTAGGGGGCGCTGAGACCGGTTGCATTGGTTTTAAACCATTGTTTCATGAGCGGGTATTGCGTTTTCTGGTTAGAACATTACGTTTCTTGTTTTTTGTGATCGGGATAAAAGTTGATGAGCACGAAATGCTAACCTGAGGATTTTCTTAAGAATTAACTGAAACAGGGGGGTACAGGTCAAAAGAGGGGTGAAAAAAGTGTGTCGGGGTATGTGGTAAATGCCTGAAAGTAGCTATAATGCGCCCCGCCTCCATGTAGCAATCGAGGCGCGGAAGATCGTCATCTCCGGTGAGGTGGCTGGACTTCAAATCCAGTTGGGGACGCCAGCGTTCCCGGGCAGGTTCGACTCCTGTGATCTTCCGCCAAAGCTCTTCCTCACCTATCCGAGAAAGTATTAAAAACCCTTTATTTTCAATAATAATCTTGGGTTAATCATCCGTAGTAATCCGACAAGATCTCCCTGAATCCATGAAAAATATGTATAGTGATGTGTATAGATTTTTTATACACATTTTGGCTTATACACATGGCACTTACAGATATACAAATCAAACGAGCAAAGCCCCAAGACAAGCCATACACATTGAACGACGGGCAAGGCCTGTCATTGCTTATCAATCCTGATGGATCGAAGGGCTGGCGTTTTCGTTTCCGCTTTGCCGGGAAAGCGCGGTTAATGTCATTTGGTAGCTACGATTTGGTGAGCCTTGCAGAAGCACGTGAGAAGCGTGACACCGCCCGTAAGCAAGTTGCTAATGGCATTGACCCAGTAGAGGAACGCAAGGCATTTAAACTCGCTCAAAAGCTATCAACAGAAAACTCTTTCGAATCAGTAAGCCGTGAGTGGCACTCAACTAAAGCCGATCGTTGGACAGTTGCTTATCGTGAGGAAATCATCAAAACATTTGAGCAGGATGTTTTCCCTTTCATTGGTAAACGACCTATTGGTGAGATTAAGCCACTAGAGTTGCTTGAAGTGCTGCGACGCATTGAAAAACGTGGGGCCTTAGAGAAAACTAGAAAGGTGCGACAGAGGTGTGGAGAGGTGTTTCGCTATGCCATCATAACAGGGCGTGCTGAATACAATCCTGCACCTGATTTGGCTATCGCATTGGCCGTTCCCAAGCAAAAACACCACCCGTTCCTATCTGCAGAAGAACTGCCTCATTTTGTTCAGGATTTAGAGGCGTACACTGGAAGCATCATTACTAAAAACGCGACAAAAATTGTCATGCTTACCGGTGTTAGGACACAAGAAATGCGTTTTGCTACATGGTGTGAAATAGATTTTGATAAGAGGGTATGGGAGATACCAGCAGAACGAATGAAGATGCGCCGACCTCATTTAGTACCGCTTTCAGTACAGGTAATAGATTTGTTTCAACAGCTAAAACCCATCACTGGTCACTATCCCTACATTTTTATTGGACGTAATAACCGTAAAAAGCCTATAAGTAAGGAAAGCGTCAACCAAGTGATTGAGCTGTTGGGCTATAAAGGGAGAGCCACTGGACATGGTTTCAGACACACAATGTCAACGATACTGCATGAAGAGGGCTTCGATAGTGCATGGATCGAAACGCAGCTTGCCCATGTGGATAAGAATAGCATTCGTGGTATCTATAACCATGCTCAGTATCTTGACGGCAGGGCCCGCATGCTTCAATTTTATGCCGACAAACTATACCCCCAAAAGTAATTATTAGCTAACTAATTAAGGGCGACTGAAATGTCTTATTTTTTTGACACAGCAGTAAATATCGAAGGTAATACCAAACTTAGAGCTCCGCAGATCGAAGCCTATATAAAAATAAAAGATTTCTTCAGTGATGAAGAGAATAAAGAGGCTCTAGTCGTATTGCCTACAGGTACAGGAAAGAGTGGTCTTATCTCAATAGCTCCGTTTGGCGTGGCACAAAAAAAAGTTTTAATCATCACCCCCGGACTCATCACAAAAGATAGTATAAGAAAAACCCAAGAAGTTCTCGCTGATAATTTTTGGGTAAACTACGACATTGTATTTAACAGTAAAGACATACCTATTGTTAATGAATATTCTGCCGAGTTATCCGACGAGCATCTTTTAGGGAGTCATATTGTTTACTCTAATATACAAAAGGTTGCATCTACTCGTGATAATGCATTAATCAATAGAGTTCCTTCTGATTTCTTTGATTTAATTATCATTGATGAGGCTCATCATGCACCTGCTCAGAGCTGGCGTGATACGCTCCGTTATTTCTCTAATGCGAAAATACTTCATGTAACAGGAACTCCCTATCGGGGAGATAATCAAGAAATTCCGGGAGTAAGAATCCACGAAACACCTTTATCTGAGGTCATGAGAGATAAATATGTAAAATGGTTAAGAAAAGAAACAGTGAATGCGCATGAGTTATTTTTCTCAACACCAGAACAACCCGGTGTAAAATTATCTAAAGAGCAAATATTAATGCTCAAAGATAAAGAATGGATTGAAAAAAGTATCGCATTATCTAAAGAGTGCTCTTTAGATGTTATAGACCACAGTATTAGCAAACTCAGAGAACTTAAAGAGGCCTCGCCAAGCGTTCCTCACAAAATTTTAGCTGTGGGTTGTAGTATCGCTCATGCTGAAGATTTACTTATTTGGTATAAAGACAGAGGTATGACTTCTGTAATAGTACATAGTGAAATGGAACAAAGTGAATTAGCTGATGCATTAATGAAAGTTGAACATCATCAGTGTGATGTTGTCATTTCCGTAAATATGTTAATGGAAGGCTACGACCATAAATACTTAACTGTTCTAGCGATATTCAGGCCATATAGAAGCCTTAATGCTTTTGCTCAAGTAGTTGGTCGTATTTTACGAGTTATTCCTGAATCTGAAATCACACATTTCGAAATTGATAATAATGGCATAGTGATATTTCATGAGGAAATAGGCCTAAATGTAATGTGGGAGAATTTCCAAAATGAGGTAGAAAAAGCACGTAGAGCGACTGTACGCGAGTATACCTTTACTGACAGAGACTATGTCGAAAGAGGCAACGAATTAGCAGGAGTCGAAAGTGAAAGTGCTTATGTCAGCGATAAAGATTCTTACTTAAATGACATTGACTTCAATGCGTTATTCGAACAAAAACGCCATGAGATAAGCGATTCGGTAAATCAGCAAATAGAAAAAATCAGACTGGCTGGCCTAGACCTTCCAGAGGATACATTAGAAGAGTTACGCCAGAAATTGGCTGAAAAAGAAGTTCAGAAAGCTGCTGAGTACATTGATCCTGAGTTAATTGAGAAAAGACCTCATCAAGCAAGAAAATTAATGAGAGATATTCTGAAAACACGCACTCAAGATGCGGTATCTAATCTACTGATTGATAATGGTATTGGTGAGAAAAGCTCAGAGCTTTATCCGATTTTTAGCCGTTACATACCATATTTAAAGACAAATGAGGCTAATGATGCTATATTAGTGCGATATGTTTTTATAAAGCTAGCCAAAGCTTATGGCCCAGTTGATAAGCGAGATAACAAAGCCCTTCTCCAGTCGATTAATGATTTAGATAAGGTTCTCGCAGAAGTTGAGAGGATGATTAAATGACAAGCTATACTCAAATCATGAAAGAGATTAATAAAATAATTTCTTTTTGCATGGTAAAAGGGGTGCAGCCTCATGAGTTAGTTACATCTATTTTTGAGCGTGAATATCAACACATCGAAACTTATAAGAAAGGTGATCTAGTTCATTTCATTTTAACATATTCAGACATTCATGATGATGGTGTCAATTTAATTAAAATGAAATATATCTATAACGATAGACAGCAATTACTATCGATTGCTCAAAAAATTGATTCCTCAAGCTATAAAATCCAATGGGATCGCAGTGAAAAGCTTGATGCACTACTCAGTAACTTGGCATCGCAGTTGCCTAAGAACAGTTCGATTATCAGCCAACTTAGAGAGGCGATTCCTGATGATTTTAAAACTATTTTTTATCCAGTTTTAAAAGTTGCCTGATAGTCCTGTTCCTTCATATCAAAGCCGCCAGCAGGCGGCTTTTTCATACCCCGCCACAATCGCACCTCAGACGAACCACGCGCGTACGATTACAACCAACCACTAATAAACCAATATCAACCGCGCCCGCGCCGTTACAACGCACTCAAACAATAATAAACACCACCGCGGCGCACAATACTCTCCCCGCCACGCCTGCCCGCTTAAGGAGGCTCTTTTAACTCTTGTGCAAAGGTGGACTCAAAACTCGCTGGAACTGGTGCTGGTAGGTAGTACAGGAACGGGAAAGTGCGTGCAAAACGATGCACCCTTAGGATGCATGCTTTAACGGGGAAAATGATGGATTTAAGTGGTATTTTGACCGACTACCCACGTCATGTTCAGTGCGTTGACAGAGGTAAATTACGCTCTTCAGCGATGAATTTTTCAAAATTTTTCACCCACTAAACAGCATCAAGCATGTAATGCTTTCTACCGCGTTGTTCTACTCTGACCTGCTATTCTTCTCCCTCATGCCTTACGTTTCAACAGCGTACCTATGAGGCGTGATTTCCCCCTGTCTTGACCCAGCCTGCTTCTTGAGATTTGTACGTTCGGCATCATTTGACCCCACAGCGCGCACTCGTAGCCCCGCCACGCCTGCCCGCTTTATGGAGTGGTTTTCATGCAGGTGCATGATAGGCTCTCAACCGCGCCGTATCTGGCCTGGGAAGTAAAAATGCAAGTGCATAAAGTCATGCGATTTCATGCAGTATAGACATGCACTCAGGCTACAGACATCAAAAAACCCGGCACTGGCCGGGCTTAAGTGAGCTTTTCTGTTCAGGTCAGAACAGCTTTCTTTTTTTTCTGGCGTCATGTGATCCTGATACCGGTGCTGAACCGGTCAGACTCATCACGTCGTCCCGGAATCTCAACGGCAATATTTCATTCGTCCACTTCAGCATTAGATTCAGGATAAATTCACGATATAACGTATCTGCATCATTTGTCCCTTCAATAATGCCCGGTATATGCGCTGAGCTATTCCGCTCAAATTGTCTGTACTTCATCCTGAGCAGGCTGCTCAATTCGGCACCGTGGAAAATAAAAAAGTCTCGTAAAAGCTCATCGATACGCTCCTCAGTGATGCCATGATGGCAGTTCACATAGGCGTTTGCCTTACGTGCGGTCGCGTCAGCCAGTACCGGCAGTAGCTCTTCTTTTTCAGTAATCAGCCCGGCCAGTTCTGTGGCTGTTTCCTGTTGTTCCAGATACTCAGCCCGAAGAGCTTTCATCTCCGGTGTTACGATGCCGCCGCTCTGGTTAAGCAATTCCCTGAACTGCGCCCTATTGTCTTTGCTGGCCTGCTCAGTTTCGGTCTGATGCTGGCGCAGAGCCCTGAGGTTCTCAATGGCTGCTTCTTCGGCCTGTCTGGCCTCCGCCCAGGCCTGCATTTTTTGGTAAAGGTCGATTATTCGTGACTGCCAGTCGGAGGAAAGGCTTTTTGTCAGTTTTTCCGTCTCCCGGGCTATTTCATTTGCAGGCAAATTCATGAGCCAATCCGCATCCTGAAGCGGTTTTTTTGCCCTCGCGAGGAGTGTTACTACGTGTCCGGTTGCGGCCTGAATCTGGTTTTCAGTCAATTGTTGTTCTGCCATATCGTTGTTCCTCCTCATTTTATTTTGCATGACGGTCTTTAAGGGTACAGGCTGAACCGTAGCGGCCCAGTGTATGCGGCTGACGAACAAGAGAATCGCTCTGTGATTCAGGCTCAAGCGCCACTGGTTTATGGGGCTTCATAATTATCGTGTCCACACTTTCCAGGGCAGTAAATGTGCAGGAGCATTCAAGATTCTGGCACTGATACCATGAGCGTTTAACCGATGGAGCTTCATAGGCGCTGGTTCTGGCGTGTGCGACCGTGCCACATTCAGGACACTTCAGGGCCATATCAATACTCTCCTTTTTCATTAAGCCTGTTGAGGCGGGCCAGGAAAACTTTATGTTTTGCCGGAGTGAAAGTGGCTGAAGCATCAGCTCGCATTGATGCATCCACCTTTAATCCTGTTTCGTCGATAATGCTCTTATATGCTGCTGGAATTACAGGAGTACGGACTTCGGTTTGTCGGACTACAGCTGTGCGTAATATTTTCATTGCCGCCTCAAGCCCGTATGGTGCGCAAAGAAAAGGAGCCAGAGCGTCAGTGAGTGCATCACCATGCTCGCTCATGAAGTTTTCAGTTGCGCTTGTAACACAGCTTTCCAGCACGATCTGGTGAGCATAAAGACCGTCCCGGGCGGCGCAGTTAATCTGCCATTCGAGGAGTGCAAGACGCTCACGAAGATTCTCAAGCTTGCTGGCATGTGCTGCAGGTTTTTCTTCAGTATCCAGCAGAGCCGCCAGACGAAGCTGGCTGGTACTTTGCACATTACGTAGTGTCAGCCAGCTTTTTATCGCCGCTCGGTAGTCGTTGAGAGCTTCCTGAGTAATGGTTCCGGTATTCATCCCTTCTCACCCCCTTTAACCATGTCACGCTGTTTAAGCATCCGGGAACGCGCTGCAGGGCTGGGTGATTGTCTGGCATCCTGGAGGGCTTTATCGTCCGCATAAATGCTAATCCCCGGTAGGGCCATATCATCCGTTGAAGATACGTTATAGGACAGTGCCGGAGCGGTGAGTTGCTCGCTGATAAATTGCTTCAGCACACTTTCGGGGTCGTTTACGGTATGAACTACGCCGATAACGGAAGAAGCGCTTCGCCCCAGAGTCATTTTCAGCAACCCAAGGATCTGAATAAGTTTCTGGCCGTGTTCCTTCATAAACTCATTCCAGAGCCACACTGCATGAGTTTCAATCAGCCGGTTATGTTCGCTGATGTAACGGTTTGCAGCATCCGCAGTTTTCCAGGGCAGGAATTCATTTTCTGCGGCGTGAGCTGCAATCAATTCTTCGAACTCATCCAGCGTTTCGCGTCCCAGTGTGATTTCTGCCCGCAGTTTTTTCATTCGTGGCGTCATATTCCCCTGATTCTCACGAAACAGGTTTCGCCATTCATCATTAAGCGCCTGCGTCTCCGTTTTTGTATCTTCCTGACGTTTACGGATAGTTTCAGTCATTGCAGCGGCTTCGGTTTGTTTTCGCCGTTCTTCCTGCTAGACAGCTTTTGCTGCCTTAACTTTTTCCACCGCTTCGCGAATTTTCGGCGGCAGGGAGGGGGTAGTGTTTGCATCAGAGATCTGGTTAACAGTTGTCATGGCTGCTCCGGTAGTGTTTTGTTGTTGTGTCAATTGTGCCGGGGCCCATACAAGCGCACTACCGAGGAGGATTGTGTCAGTGACTGAACAATGATCTTGTTCTGGCTAGCCAGAGAAAGGTGTCATGTCTGATCTACACGCTTCCTTTAATACATACTATTCACTACTGTTCACTTCAATAAAAATATAGTAAATACATGTCGTTAAGTGGTGTAGTGTTTTAATCAAGGTGGTCATCTACTGTTCATGACTGTTCACAGAGATAAATTTAAACTTATATTTGTTTTTCATATAAATCGCGATATTTATTTCAGTTTATTACTGGATTTTTTCTCCTCACCACTATTCACAAGTATTCAACACTATTCAATATACAGGATAAAATTTGTTTTATGTCTATTTGAAAATTCAACATTTAACCTCTCTACACTCTGTTGCATTTCAGGAAAATATTCATAAAAATGAATCTATCTGATGCTCATTAAACACATCCGGATACATGCGGAAGGAAGAGGGTAATTTAATTTCTTTAGTCATTGGCTTGATTGATACATATGATGAGCTGTTTATTTTTTGGTCGTTTTTGGCTCTTTTATTCATCAGGTATTGTCTTCGTACTTATGATGTAACGCCCGGAATGATATGGTCTGGTTCATAATTGAGTTGTGATCCTGCCTGGTGTAATAGACTTTTTTATTTTTGATGCTCCTTATTATATTCCATAAAAGAATGTTTTGTTTTTGTCCGTTTCATACGGTTTTTAGCTGTTTTATTTTTTGAGAAATCAATACTTCACTCCAAATAAATAAAGCATGCGCGAGCCGCTTATATAAACATAATAAGGAGCTACCTGAATCCGGATGGAATTGCCCGGACTGTTGTAAACATATTAGAGAGGTAGCCAGATGAATAGTATTTCCGTTTCCACCCCGGCACCAGCTGCTCCGGTGCTCCCGGTTCCGGCTCAGCAGGAGCGCTTCATACGATTACCTGAAGTGATGCACCTTTGCGGGCTATCCCGTTCAACCATCTACGACCTTATCAGCCGCGATGCCTTCCCGCAGCAGATATCCCTAGGTGGAAAAAATGTGGCCTGGGTACAGTCGGAGGTCAGTGCATGGATGGCGGCGCGAATTGCTGCCCGCGAGCAAGGAGGCCATGCGTGAAACTGGCTTTGCAGTCTCATCTCCTTTTTTCTGGCTTGCGTCCTGATATCTTTTCCAGGTATAGTTTTTCCGCTGCCGCAAAATCGGCAGCCGGGATTTGCAGCCCGTGTAACTTATTGGCGACACAGCACGCGTCGAGCGTGTTTTTTTATGTCGTTGCTCAGGCACACCTATTTTTCGGGCTGCGGTGCTTACACCGTGGCTCCTGTCAGATAATGGTGGTCCGGGCGGGGCAGCCTTCGGGCTGGCCGGTTTCCAATAAGGCCGGTACTGCAAACCCCGTCCGGGCCATCACCCATGAGATTTGCAGCTCTGGTGGTGGCAATAACCGCTACTTATTGGAGATTGCCCTTATGGCTACGATCCTCGCCCCATCACATCCTCAATTTATCTTTGTTTTTGCCGCCGTTCGTCGTGCAGAACGTAAACCACGTATCAGTATGCTGCGTATTGTCGCCAGCGATGAGTATCATGCGCGTCTTTCACTGGTCCATGAATATGTGCTTTGCCTTGCTGCTCGCCTGCCTGTCCGGGAGGTGATGTGATGAATCACGCCGAAATCTCTTATGACGATATTGTCCGCCTGAAGCATCTTCGTAACGTGGGTGAGTTTGTCACCGGAATGGCTGTTCTTCAGGATTGCTACGAAAAACCTGCCGGTGCTCAATGTGAGCAACTGGTTTCCCTGATTTATCTGATGACAGAGCAGCTTGATGGCGTGGTACAGCGTTGCCAGGATGACCTGATGAACATGGAGGTGGTGCAATGAAATCACGCACTCTTTCCCTTTCACTTCGGGTGGCTTTATATCGCCGTGCGGTTGCCTGCGCCTGGCTGAGTGTCTGCCATCAGCAAAACCACCACCTGCAGCTCACTCTGGAGGAAATTGAAACCGCTATTGCCCATGAGCTTGAAGGATTTTATCTGCGACAACACGGGCAAACAAAAGGCATGGAAATCGCCTGCGCCCTGCTTTCAGACCTGATGGAATCCGGCCCTCTAATGTCCTGTCCCGCACTCTCCCAACTCGGAATAGCCGTAATGGATGAGTTATGCGTCCGTCACATCAAAAAGCCGGTTTTACACTGAGGGAGAACTGCATCATGTCAGGAATGAAAGTCAGTCAGGCCGTGAAGGCTGCCCGCGGTCACTGGGCTCAGCTTCTGCCAGCGCTGGGTGTGAATATATTGAAAAATCGCCATCAGCCTTGTCCGGTCTGTGGCGGTAAAGATCGTTTTCGCTTCGACGATCAGGAAGGACGCGGAACATGGTTCTGCAATCAGTGTGGAGCCGGGGATGGTTTAGCGCTTGTCACCAAGGCACTGAATGTGGATATCAGTGAAGCAGCTGACAGGATACATGGACTGACACATAGTCTGTCTATAGCTACTTCCGAAGTCAGGACGTTAACCGCCGATACCGATAGTGGGAAAGATGCAGCGGCAGCACTTGCCGCGCGACTGCTGCAAGCCTCGCGTGAATCTGCCGGAAACACTTATCTTACACATAAAGGTTTCCCGGAGCATATTTGCCATGAGCTGACTTCAGGCCATAAAACCGGTGGGGTGATGTTCCGCCCCGGTGATTTGATCGTCCCGCTCTATAACGCTGACGGGGAGCTGGTGAATATTCAGCTTATCAGTGGCAATGGTAGCAAGTGTTTTCTTAAAGGAGGTCAGGTTAAGGAGGCCTATCATCTGATAGAAGGGGGCGGAAGTTCAGTAAGAAGGATGTGGATTGCGGAAGGCTACGCCACGGCGCTTACCATTCATCATCTGACAGGAGAAGCCGTCATGGTGGCATTTTCGGCGGTCAACTTTCTTTCTCTGACCAGCGTTGCCCATAATAAGTATCCGGGGTATCAGCTAATTATTGCAGCGGACCGCGATCTGAATGGTTCAGGCCAGAACAGGGCTGAAACTGCTGCAAAAGCGTGTCAGTGTGACATTGTGCTGCCACCGGTTTTTGGTGACTGGAATGATGCGCTTGTCCATTACGGAGAGGAATCCACCCGGAAGGCAATTCTTGAGGCTTTGAAGCCACATAATGCCAGTCCTTTCGACACGATGAGTGAAGCAGAATTCACAGCGATGAGTGTCAGCGAAAAAGCTCAGAGGGTTCGGGAGCATTACAGGGATGCACTGGCGGTTGATCCGAACGGGCAGCTTTTATCCCGCTATGAGTCTGGAGCGTGGAAAGTGATTTCTCAGTCTGATTTTGCCCGAGATATCGCAGTCCTTTTCCAGCGCCTCGGTGCACCGTTTTCCTCAGGAAAGATTGCCTCACTGGTGGAAACATTAAAGTTAATTGTTCCGCAGCAGCAAAATCCGGCACGTCATCTGATCGGTTTTCGTAATGGCGTCCTCGATACGCGAACAGGGCTGTTTAGTCCGCACTGTAAAGAGAACTGGCTGCGTACCCTGTGTGAAGTCGATTTCACGCCACCGGTAAATGGGGAAACGCTTGAAACTCATGCCCCGGCATTCTGGCGCTGGCTGGACAGGGCCGCCGGGCACAACCCAGCAAAACGCGACATTATTCTCGCAGCGCTATTTATGGTGCTGGCGAACCGCTATGACTGGCAGCTCTTTCTTGAAGTGACTGGCCCTGGCGGAAGTGGTAAAAGTATCCTGGCTGAAATTGCAACCATGCTTGCAGGAGAGGATAACGCCACCTCAGCGACAATTGAAACTCTGGAGTCCCCGCGAGAACGTGCGGCTCTGATCGGTTTTTCTCTTATTCGCCTGCCTGATCAGGAGAAGTGGAGCGGCGATGGCGCCGGGCTTAAGGCTATAACCGGTGGCGATGCAGTATCTGTGGACCCCAAATATCAGAATGCTTATTCAACACATATTCCGGCGGTTATCCTGGCCGTAAATAATAATCCTATGCGCTTCACTGATCGCAGTGGTGGTGTGTCCCGCCGGAGAGTTATTCTTCATTTTCCTGAGCAGATAGCACCGGAAGAACGCGATCCGCAGCTAAAAGATAAAATTGCACGAGAACTTGCTGTGATTGTTCGCCAGCTCATGCAGCGTTTCAGCGATCCGATGAGCGCCAGAACATTGCTTCAGTCGCAGCAGAATTCTGATGAGGCTCTCACCATCAAGCGTGATGCTGATCCAGCATTTGATTTTTGTGGCTATCTTGAGGCATTACCTGACACCAACGGCATGTTTATGGGGAACGCCAATATTGTCCCACGCCAGCAACGTACGTACCTTTACCATGCCTATCTCGTATACATGGAAGCCAATGGCTATAAAAACACGCTGAGTCTGACCATGTTTGGCAAGGGGTTGCCGTTGATGCTGAAAGAGTATGGGCTTCATTACGAGAAGCGGCGGACCAATCAAGGAATGCAGACAAACCTTACTCTCAAAGAGGAAAGTAATGCAGACTGGTTACCTAAATGTGATGGTAAGACAACAAGTTAGCTAGGTGGGAATAACTCAAGTAGATACAAGGCCCGAGTTTCGGGCCTTGTTTAGTTACTGACTATATATTACTTTAAATATTTTCATAAAGAATTGACTTTATGTTCCTAGCATCAATTCCGTAGTTTTCTAAATTACCGCATTTCTTTTCGTTACTATATAGAGCAACTAGCCATTTTGCATCAGGTAAAATGCTTTGTGATATTTTCTTAAAGTATTCACCATCAACTTCAGAAAGTGAATGCCCATAGACATGCACCTCATTGACATTTCTTAGTGATAAGAAATAATCACTTTCATCGGAGATTATTTCGTTTACTGGTTTGAATGTAGCACCGAAATATCTATCAATATAGCTATATGCTTCCGCTATCCTAATGTCTTGGTCAGGGCCTGCACCCTTGTTAATTGGTCCGGCGGGGGTAAAGGCATGACCGAGTTCTAGAAAATCATCATGTAGGCAATTACCATGAATATGTTTAATGTTAATGTCTTTAATATGATATATTTGTTGCAATGTATTTGTGTAATTAAATGTAAAATATAAACTTTCTGTAGGAATTGGTGGTATAAATTCGCTTGGTTTTAGTGCTGGAGTTAAATCAATACTTTTAATCCAGTCTGCGAATTTTTCTTTAAGTCGCTCGGACAGTAACTCTGTGGTTTGTTCAACCTCATACTGAAAATCATGATTACTTGCATCTGTCCATTCATCTGAGCCGGGTGAAACTAAAAACATCGAATTTTCATCAAGTACTTGTTCATAATCAATATCGCCTAATGCGCTTTCAAGTTCATTCCATAGATCGCCTACTGGTAGATAACTTTCAATTGCATTAAATAGGTCCCTATCATTTTTTTGAACATAAATTTTAAAATGTTTATATCCAGTAGGCAGGTTGTGTCTTATATCAAAACCATTTCCAATAATATAAAGTCGCATTTTTGTCCCGCAATGAGATTCTAAAACTGCCAATCTGTATGTAGTGATACAGTAAAATGAGGATGAATTCCCTAAATTTTTTATGAAGATGCCCTGCCAGAACTAGTCTCGATCAGAAGTGTGAACTTAGTCAATTTTATCAGTCAAGTCACGCAGTTAGTTGACAAAATGCTCTGCTAAATGATGGTTTTTGAATTTCCGTGAGATAGTGTACAGTTTACCGTTCACTATTCATTTGGTGTTCTTATATATATTACTGATAATTAATGAGAAAATCAGGTGGTGAACAGTGTGAGTGGTTTTCTCAAGAAAAACTGTTTTCAATGTACGATGAGATGAGCGAAATTTGAACGCTTTCGCCAATGTGTATAGCTATGTGTATAGAATTATTTTCCAAAAAAGATAAATCATTTAAAAACATAATGTTACCTTAACCTTCTTACTCCTGTGATCTCCGCCAAAAATTCATATAATTAAATTTCCCAATTATTCTTTCTTAAAGCATATAATATATTTATAACTATCTCTTAGGAAGTGTTATATGAACATATTATTTGGCATGGAAACAAAAGATATAATTATGACAGCAGCAGTTATAGTCGGCCCTGTTCTTGCTGTTCAAATACAAAAAACATTAGAGCAATTCAGAGAAAGAAAACAAAGCCGCTTATCAATTTTTAGAACTCTAATGTCTACCAGAGCTCAAAGATTACATAGAGAACATGTGCAAGCATTAAATATGATCGATTTGGAATTCTATGGAAGAAAAATCCCAATAATAAAAATTAGATATCAAACCAAGAAAGAACAAACTGTAACTCATGCCTGGAAAAGTTATAACAGCCATCTAAACAAAATACATGACTATCCAGATATTAACATTTGGGTATCCAAATCCGATGATCTCTTTACTGATTTACTGTACGCTCTTTCTCAAGCGATGAATTACGATTTTGATAAAGTACAATTACAAAGAGACTGTTATAGGCCAATTGCTCATGGCGATTTAGAAACAACACAAGCAAATATCTTAAAAGGGCTAGAAAAAGTTTTCTCTGGCGATACAGCCTTACCGATGTTTATAACTAATGCCCCCCTAAATAAAGCTAACCAGAATGATGAGGTCGTTCCTGAAACTACAACTGATTTCAATACAGAAACACGCTGATATGTTCATGCTTTCGGTGAGATACCCTTAGCTCGCAAAGCCTCCCTCGCCAGCTCTTTCAACCAGCTGGCGAGACTCACCCCTTCTTCTGCCGCCACAGCATCCAGCTGTTCTTTCAATGCCGGATCAATACGCATCTTAAACTGCGGAGACTGCCCACCGCCTTTTGGTTTTTTTTCGCGCGAAATGATTGACATGAGGCCACCTATCCATTTAATCTCATACACATATAGGAGGCCACCTAAACCTCCTGTACTAGCAACGCCCCGATGTGCGGGAACACAACCGGAGCGTCTAACCTCACCAACTATCAAGGAGTTGATTATGGCTGATTCGCATTCTACCCCAGACACTGACCAATCCGGAACCGAGCGTTCGTTAATTGTGGGATACCGCCCGAATGTTTTCGACAAATCCACGCCCAATATCATTCTGTCCGGCAAGTGGCTGCGCGCCGCGGGCTTTGATACCGGACAGCAGGTCACGGTCAAGGTGATGAAGGGTTGCATCGTTCTGGTGGCGTATAACGAGCAAGAGCAGCGGTTGCAGGACGATTATAAACGGACGAAAGCAAAGCTCGTTGAGATAGAGAATGCACTCGCAGCGATTCAAATTCAGCATCCTGGAAAGCGCCTCGTAAAATCAAATACAAATCACCTGGCTTAGCGGCTGTTTCTGGCATACTACGACATCAACCTTATGACGCGGAGGCAGCATGACATATGAAGAATTAATTAATTCACCAGCCGGTGAGTTTGTCATGTTTGCCAGCAAGGATGGAAAAGTTCGCATTGAATGCCGCTTCGAAAGCGATACGTTGTGGCTGTCACAGGCAACAATCTGTGAGTTATATGGCAAAGCCAAAGCAACGATCAGCGGGCATATCAAGAATATTTTTGATGAGGGTGAGCTGGTTGAAAATTCAGTTGTTCGGTTTTACCGAACAACTGCCAGCGATGGTAAAGTATATAACGTTCAATATTTTAGCCTGCCCGTCATTCTCGCCATCGGCTATCGAGTCCGCTCCACGCGAGGTACACAGTTCCGTCAGTGGGCCACCCAAACGCTGCAAGAATACCTGGTTAAAGGCTTCGTTATGGACGACGAGCGACTTAAAAACCCGCCTGTCGGATCGTCTGCCGTACCTGACTATTTCGATGAAATGCTGGAACGCATTCGCGATATACGGGCCAGCGAACGCCGGGTCTATCTCCGCGTAAGGGAGATTTTTGCATTAGCCGCTGATTATCAGCCATCACTCAAAGAAACCACGCAATTCTTCCAGACCATCCAGAATAAACTGCATTTTGCCTGCACGGGTCTTACCGCTGCTGAGTTGATTCACCAGCGTGCGGACGCCACGCAACCGCATATGGGGCTGACCAGCTATAAAGGCGAAGAAGTCCGTAAAAGCGATGTCACCACTGCAAAAAATTATCTGTCTCAGGATGAGGTCAGCGAGCTTAATCGCGTCGTTAATATGTGGCTCGACTTTGCCGAAGATCAGGCCAAACGCCGCAAGCAGGTATTTTTACGAGACTGGCAAACCAAGCTCGATCAGTTCCTGCAATTTAACGACCGGGACGTTTTAGAAGGCGCAGGAAAAATCAGCAAGAAAGCGGCTGATGAAAAGGCGTGCTCAGAATACATTGAGTATGAAAAGAAGCAGCGCCTGATAAAAGAAGCCGAAGGTGAGAAAGATATCATCGGCTTATTAAAATGGGATAAGCAGGCTAAGCGCTAATCCCGATTCAACCGCATATGCAATAACGGAAACGGATTCCCCTGCCCGTCCACTTCCGAGCGCCCGACCTGCTCAAACCCCATATGGCGATAAAACGCGACGCCCTGCGGATTCTGCTCATTCACGTCCACTTCGTTCGCGCCGAACGCTGCGATGGCGTGTTGCAGCAGCAATTTCCCGACGCCCTTACCCCGGCTCGCATCGTCAACAAACAGCATTTCAATGCGGTTTTCATCCACACCTAAAAAGCCGTGAATAATGCCTGCATCATCGCGAGCAATCACGATCTTGAGATTAGGCAGATAGGCATTGAGCAATAGCGGGCGCAGCGCCGCGATATCGCTTTCCTGTAAAAAGTGATGGGTGGCACGGACGGAGGATTCCCAGATCGCAACCAGACGTTCGAAGTGTGTGGGGAGTGCGGTTTCTATTTTCATGGGGGGATCATGTGCGGTTTAGGACGTTAATTCAAGTCACTCCTTGCGCTCTGTTCCCCCTCACCCTAGCCCTCTCCCTCAGGGAGAGGGAACTGACCGTGCGGTTTTTCATACCCTACCCTGATCTCCATCACCGCATACACCCCGTCCTTCGGCACGACCACGGTGACGTTTTCCACCGGCACGCCTGCCGCCAAATGAATATCCTGCAGCTGCTGTAGCGTCCTCGGGTGGATATCCTCCCAGCCGATACCGCGCAGCACAAAGTCAATCTGCGGGCTGCTGGTCAGCATGTTGGAGACAATCACCGCCCCGCCGGGCTTGACCAGCCGCAGCGCGCGCTGGAGAAAAATCACCGCATCGGCATCGTTGAAGTATTCGAAAATCCCCAGCGCGTCGACCAGCTCGGCCTGATGCTCGCCCAGCTCCAGCAGCAGGTCCTCGTTACGCACCAGCGTGTGCACCAGGTTGCGCCGGAGCAACGTCAGCTGTTCGCCCACCACAATGCCTTCCTGCGCCGCCATGGTTTCGGCCCAGCTGAGCGCCACGGGGTCTTTATCCACCAGCGTCAGATAGACCTGCTGGCCATCGAGCTTTGCTTCGCGCAGCGCCTCCAGCACCGGGATGGCGGCGCCGCTCGCGAGGCTGACCCAGTTGTTCTCGCTTTCGTTGTGAATGTACTTCTCCACCAGCGCGGCCAGTACCCGGGCGCGGGAACGCACGCCGATGGCATCGTTCGCGTGGATAAACCACTGGCGGCTGTCGCTGTCCATCTTTGTGCCGTCCGGCAGGCGATCCTCCAGCGGGTTTTGCACCACAAACAGCGCCAGCGCGGAGGGCACCAGCCGGGTGCGCCATGCGGCAAGCGCCGGACGGTTGCGAAAGGCCTGTTCGGAATAGCGGTTCTGCGGGACGAGCACGGCCTGCCCCCCTTCTTCGTACTCAACCAGCGGAGGGCGGAGTCCGGGCTCGGCTTTCAGCGCCCGATCGATCGCAGCGATTTCACGGGCAGCATCGTCTTTCATCGGCCACTGGTCGCTGACGTCGGGAAAGGACGCGCTGAAAATCGTCATATTTTCCGGTGTATTGCCGCGAAATGGCTGCCAGTTCATGTCGTCTTCCCTCCGTAGGGCTTTTAACGGAAGTCTATCCAGGCGAGCCCGTAATACCCTACGAAGAAAGCACGATCTTTACTGCTTCACCCACACCAGCTGGTCAACCCGGAAGCCCAGGCTGCGGGCGGTGTTCAGGTAATCCTGCTTCACCGCGTCCGGGATGGTCGGCGTGCGTGACAAAATCCACAGGTAATCGCGGTTCGGGCCGCTGACCAGCGCGTACTGGTACTTGTCGTCCAGCCTGATCACGTTATACCCGCCGTAGAACGGGCCGAAGAAGGAGACCTTCAGCGCGGCCGTGGTCGGCTCGCCGGTGAAGTACGCTTTCCCCTCGCTCTCGTTCCACTTGTTTTTCACCGGATCGAAGCCCCGGTTCAGCACGCTGATCCCGCCGTCGCTGCGCTTGCCGTAGGTGGCGGTCACCTGCTCCAGACCGCGTTCAAAGCGGTTTTCCAGGCGCGCGACTTCGTACCATTTGCCGAGATAGCGGCTGGCGTCAAAACCGGATATCGGCTGCACGCCTTTCGGCGGCGTAGGGGATTTACAGGCGACCAGCGTCAGGGCAATGGCAACACCGGTCACAACAGGCCATAGCTTCATGAGAATTCCTTTCATTTGCACGGTTGGATGTTAAGTGTAGTGCACCGTTTCGGCGCTTCATCCCGTTCGGGAAAATTCGTAGTATATTGAGAGTATTCCTCCACTCTGGACACGGACATGGCTTACTCCATCGGCGAATTCGCCAGACTCAGCGGCATTACCGCCACCACCCTTCGGGCGTGGCAGCGTCGCTATGGTTTACTCAAGCCACAGCGCACGGAAGGCGGCCACCGCCAGTACAGCGATGCGGACGTCCAGCAGGCGCTGAAAATCCTCGACTGGGTCAAAAAAGGCGTCCCGATTGGCCAGGTTAAACCGCTGCTGGAACGCCCTATGCCGGGGCGGACCAACAACTGGCAAACCCTGCAGCAGAACATGCTGCAACGCCTGCAGGACGGCAAAGTCGAGTCCCTGCGCCAGATGATTTACGACGCCGGACGCGAGTACCCAAGGCCGGAGCTGGTCGCGAACGTGCTGCGTCCGCTGCGCAGCCAGGTCTCGGCTAACGTCGCCGCCGCCATGACCCTGCGCGCGATCCTCGACGGCATCATCATCGCCTACACCTCGTTTTGCCTTGAGGGCGATAAAAAAGCGCCGGGCGACAACATTCTCCTCAGCGGCTGGCACCTCAACGACCCGTGCGAGATCTGGCTCGAAGCCTTAGCGCGCACCGGGCAGGGCCACCGAATCGACATCCTGCCGGTTCCCCCCGACGCGCTGGCACCGGAAATTTTCCCGGAGCGTAAATGGCTTTTGGTCACCAGCGGCAAGCTCACCGCCGGGCGGAAAAAACAGCTTGAGCAGTGGCAGCAGCAGGTATCGCTTGAAGTGATTATCCTCTGATCATTTTCTGCTGTGGGAATCTTCACGAAAAGTTGAATATTTTCCCGCGCCGCAGATGCTAACGTTTTCCTGTGACGAACAACTCCACAGGAAAACACCATGAAAAAAACTGCCCCTCTGCTGTTCCTGGCCTCGATGGCCTTTGCCCCTGCTGCCTTTAGCGCCCCTGTCGGCACGCTAAGCGTCCACATTCTCGACCAGCAAACCGGGATGCCGCCATCCGACGTGACCGTTACGCTGGAGAAGCAACAGCAGGATAAATGGACCCCGGTTGCCAGCGGCAAAACCGACCGCGACGGACGCATCAAATCGCTCTATCCGCAGGACCAGGACATGCAGCCCGGCGTGTATAAAGTGACCTTCAAAACCGCAGAGTACTTCCACGGCAAAAAGCTGGAGACCTTCTTCCCGGAGATCCCGGTGCTGTTTACCGTTACCCGCACCAACGAAAAGCTGCACATCCCGCTTCTGCTGAGCCAGTACGGTTACTCAACCTATAAGGGCAGTTAAGCCGCATTGATTTTAAAGGAATAAAAAAAATAGTTCTGCGAATACTTGGACAAATTAGTCATGTTGTGTAAGTTTTAATTATATGAACGGGAGGACCACACCATGACAACGAAACCTGTGCTCGGTATTAGCGGATGTTTGACCGGATCCGCCGTACGCTTTGACGGCGGACACAAGCGTATGGGCTTCGTCATGGATGAGCTGGCCCAGTGGGTGAATTTCCGCCCCGTCTGCCCGGAAATGGCGATAGGTCTGCCGACGCCTCGCCCGGCGCTGCGTCTGATCGTGACGGACCGCGGTGAAACCCAGATGCGGTTCAGCCACGCGCCTCACGAGGACGTTACGCAGAAGATGGCGGACTTTACCGCAGACTTCTTGCCGAAAATCGGCGATCTCGCCGGTTTTATCGTCTGCGCAAAATCCCCAAGCTGCGGCATGGAACGCGTGCGGCTGTATGATGAAAACGGCAACCGGGGCCGCAAGGAGGGGGTCGGGCTGTTCACCGCCGCCCTTCTTGAAACCTGGCCGTGGCTACCCGTGGAGGAGGATGGACGCCTGCACGACCCGGTGCTGCGGGAAAACTTCGTCGAGCGCGTTTTTGCGCTGCATGAGCTGAACACGATTCGCGCCAACGGCCTGACCCGCCGCGCGCTGCTGGACTTTCACAGCCGCTACAAGCTTCAGCTGCTGGCGCACCATCAGGCGGGCTACCGCGAAATCGGCCCGTTCGTTGCCACGCTGCACGAGTGGGAAGATCTGGACGCCTTCTTCGTGGCGTACCGGGAAAAGCTGATGACCATTCTGAAAAAACCGGCTTCGCGGAAGAACCACACCAACGTGCTGATGCATATTCAAGGATACTTCCGTAACCAGCTGAACACCCGCCAGCGCGGCGAGCTGCGCGACGTGATCCTGCACTATCGCAACGGACAGTTGCCTATCCTTGCCCCGATCACGCTGCTGAAGCACTACCTGGCCGAATACCCCGACCGGTATCTGATGACGCAAAACTACTTTGATCCCTATCCTGATGATTTGGGTCTGCGTCTGGCAGTCAAGTGATGATAAAAATGCGAAGGCCCCATTGACCCTTAGAGGCCCAAAGCAGTACCCCGTTTAGACGACATCCTCACTGTCGTCTCTTTTTTGCATTTAACCTCAAAGACTGTGATTATATACAGGCTTATTCTGCAAAAAGGGGCCTGCCCGTGATCAACACCCTGCACATTCAAAACTACCGATCCATCCGCGAGATGTCGCTGGAGCTGGAGCAGCTCAACATCGTCTTCGGCCCAAACGGCACCGGGAAATCCAATATTTACAAGGCGATACACCTGATGCACAGCGCCGCCCAGGGGCAGTTCTCCCAGGCGCTGGCGAACGAGGGCGGCATCCTGAAGGTGTTCTGGGCGGGCAAAACCCGCAGCGACCAGCTGCGGCGGATGAATCTGGCGGTGGAAACAGAGACCTATGAATACGAGCTGCAGGTCGGGTTTGTAGAGAGGCTGCCCTATCCCTCGCAGTTTCAGCTCGACCCGGTGATCAAAGAGGAGTCCATCTGGCTGAGCGGCCAGCATCGACGCCCGTCGTCACAGCTGATGAAGCGTAAGAATCAGGCCGTGTTTCTGAATAACGTGCATCACGAGAAGGTGACCCACAGCGGCACGCTGTACGAGAACGAATCGGTATTCGGACAGCTCGGCGAACCGCATCTTTACCCGGAAGTGTCGCAGATGCGCGAGTCCCTGCGTAACTGGCGCTTTTATCATGAGTTTTCCGTCTCATCCGGCTCGGCGATGCGTGCCCCGCAGGTCGGGTTCCGTTCCCCGGTGCTGGCCAGCGACGGTGCCAACCTGGCGGCGGCGTTTCAGACCATCGTTGAGATTGGCGACGAGCTGCTGCTGATGCGCATCCTTGACCAGGCCTTCCCCGGCTGCGTGTTTTACAGCGACAACACCGGCGGGCGTTTTCGCATGATGATGCAGCGCGAGGGGCTGAGCAGGCCGCTGGAACCGGCGGAGTTCTCCGACGGCACCCTGCGCTTTCTGTGCCTGGCGGTGGCCTTGCTCAGCCCGCGCCCACCGGCGTTTATCGCGTTGAACGAACCGGAAAACAGCCTGCACCCGCAGATGCTGCCCGCGCTGGCGAGCTTAATCGCCGAGGCCAGCCGCTACTCGCAGATCTGGCTCACCAGCCACTCGCCGGAGCTGGCGAAGTTGATTGAGAAGCAGCGATCGTTTTCGCTGTACCAGCTGTCGATGGCGGAGGGGGAGACGAAGGTGGAGAGGCTGGGGTAAATGCCGGGTGGCGCTACGCTTTCCCGGCCTACAATCGAGCCCGAAACGTCTTTCGCCACTCCGCAGGACTTACCCCAAAACGCGCCTTAAACTGCTGCCTCCAGGTCACGGCGGAATGATATCCCACCAGCTCCGCCACGCTCTCGATGGGCATATTTCCGGCTTCAAGCAGGATCTGGCTGCGCCGCAGGCGTTCAGCGGTAAGCCAGTCGGCAACGCTCATCCCCGTGGCTTTAACAAAATGACGGGTCAGCGTGCGGCGGCTCATCGAAACGACTTCCGCCAGCGAGTCCAGGCTATGCGGTTCGGTAATGTGCTGCTGCAGGTAGTCGATCAGGCAGTTAATGCGTCCGTCCCGGGTATCTTTCGGTACCGGCTGAGCAATGAACTGCGCCTGACCGCCCTCGCGGTGCGGCGGCACAATCATCCGCCGGGCAATCTGGTTGGCGACTACGCTGCCAAAGCGCTGGCGAATGATGTACAGGCAGCAGTCCAGCGCGGCGGCGGTACCGGCAGAGGTGATGATATTGCCGTCATCCACGTAGAGAGCGTTGATATCCAGCCGAACGTTTGGGAAGAGCGACTGGAACTGATGTTCGAATTCCCAGTGGGTGGCTGCTCGTTTGCCGTCGAGGATCCCCGCATAGGCCAGCACAAACGACCCCAGGCATAGCCCGACGATCTCCGCGCCGCTGTCTCTTGCCTGCACCAGGCCGTCGAGCAGCGCCTGAGGCGGCCGTTCCAGGACGTGCTGCCAGTAAGGCACGACAACGATATCGGCCTGCCCGAGGGCAGAATAATCCTGCGTGGCGATGAGCGCGAACCCGTCTTTTGAGGTCAACAAGCCTGGCTTTTCGGCGCAGATCGTTACGTTAAAGCGCTTTTCGCCGGAGACGGAATCGCCAAACAGAATGCAGGGAACGGAGTAGTGGAACGGGCTGAACCCGTCTACCGCGACAATCGCGACGTTGATTAGCGACATCTGTCTCTCCTTTCCCTTTAACGCACTCAGAATATAACGGTTTCGCCATCCTGGGGAATGCTCACCGCGTCACTCACCTGATTGGCTTCAACGTACTCACGCAGCGCGCTACGGGTCAGCAGGCAGTGGTTAATCGCCTCCATATGGCTCGCCACAATGTTGGCCTGCGGCAGCAGGAAATGGACGTTGAGCACATCCTCCTGGCCCATAATGATGGGCCCAAAACCAATGACGTGGGCATAGCCCGCGTTCAGCACCACAACATCCGGCTGATGTTTTTGCATATCGGCCGCCACCTCATCGCGCCAGATCGTATCTCCTGCAAGATAGAGCGTCTTCTCATCGGTATGACGCAGCACCACGCCGCAGGCCTCGCCCAGCCGCTCCGCCAGTTCGGGCACGGCGTAAGCGCGATCGGTACCGTGCTGGCCGCCGTGGGTTTTCGTAATCTGAATATCGCCGAAGAAGGTCGCGTCGGTCATGACCGTCAGGTTGCTAAACCCCTGGCTGCGCAGCAGCGCGGCGTCACGATCGTTTTGCACGTAGATCGGTTTGTCTTTGGCGATCAGCTCTACCGCTGCGCGATCCCAGTGATCGTCATGGGTGTGGGTGACAATCACCGCGTCGGCGTCCAGCAGCGTGTTGACGTCAACGGGGAGTTCGACCGTCGGGTTGCGGCGTTCGGCATGCGCCGTACCGGGGAAGCCCGGATAAGCGCCCTTTGGCGCCAGCATTGGGTCGATTAAAAGACGTTTGCCGGCGTAGGTAATCAGCTGGGTGGCGTTGCGAATGTGGGTAATGTTCATGGGCTATCCTCCGGTTGGTGTGATAAGGAGGATAGCCCGACGTCGCAGGTCACGCTGTGGGTTAAAGGGCGATTACCGATGGAATCGGGCCAATTTAAAACCGGCGTTTTCAGGCAGAATTTACCAGCCCGGAACCGCTCCGCCGTTAAAGATCGTCTCCGCCGCTTTCGCCACTTCCGGTGACTGATACGACTGGATAAATTCCTTCACGTTTTCCGCGTCTTTGTTGTCTTCGCGCGTCACCACGATGTTCACGTACGGCGAATTTTTATCTTCAATGAAGACGCTGTCATGCACCGGCGACAGTCCGGTTTGCTGGATATAGGTGGTGCTGATAATGGCAACATCCACTTTCGGGTCGTCCAGCACGCGCGGCAGCTGCGCCCCTTCCAGCTCCATGATGTTCAGCTTTTTAGGGTTGGCGGTAATATCCAGCGCCGTCGGCAGCAGGCCGGTGTCCGGCTTCAGGGTGATGAGCTTCTCTTTTTGCAGCAGCAACAGCGCGCGGCCAAGGTTGGTCGGGTCGTTTGGAATGGCAATGGTCGCGCCGTCCTTCAGATCCGAGACGGATTTGATTTTGCGTGAATAACCGGCCATCGGGAACACGAAGGTGTTCGCCACGGCGACCAGCCTGTAGCCATGCGCCTTGTTATCCTCAGCGAGGAACGGGCGATGCTGAAAGACGTTAGCATCCAGCTCGCCCTGGTTGGTGGCATCGTTAGGCAACAGCGAGCCGCTGAAGCCCACCAGCTCCACGTCCAGGCCATATTTCTCTTTCGCCACCTTTTTGGCGACTTCCGCCACGTCCTGCTCGGCGCCGTTGATGACGCCCACTTTAATGTGTTTGGCATCGCTGCCACTTTGATCGCACCCTGCCAGCAGCAGGCCAGCAAGTACCAGAGCACCCAATCGACGTTTCACAAGACAGTTCCTTTTGCTAAATGTTGTAGTGACTATATCGACAACGAGGCGGTGAAATAAAAACCGAAAAAGAATCAATAAGAAGGATAAGTTATATGCGGGTATTGCCGGGTAGCGGTGCGCTTACCCGGCCTACGGATTCAGAGCTTAAAGGGCTTTCGCGAGATAATGCCGCTGCATGCCCGGATAAGGATAATCCTGCAAAGACATTTGCAGCCGGTACCCCTGTTTTTCATAGAACGGGCGCGCCTGGAAGCTGGCGGTATCGACCAGCGCGTGCTTGCAGCCTTTGCGCCTGGCTTCCTCTTCGGCCGTTTTGATGAGCTGGCTGCCCACGCCGGATCCGCGCACGGTCTCGCTGACCCAGAGATAGTCGATATTCAGCCAGTCGCCTTTACGCACCCCAATTAGCCCGCCGAGCATGACGCCTTTATCGTCTCGTACGTAAACGCCAATGTCGCCGCTAAAGGTCGTCATATCCAAAAATTGCCCGTTATAGGCTCTTAACCCCACAAATAACTCTTCTTTTTCAGCGGGCGTTACATTATTTGTTATGCTCAGGTGCATTTTTCTCTCCATATTTTCTATGCAATCTGAATATCTCACAGCTTAACCTCCACAAAAACTCCTCATTCCCTCCATTTTTTAAATACGGAAACATTCCCTCAATATCTAAATAAAAAAGGCCTTTCCAATACGCACCCAAAACGTATACTGAGAACGATCATTCTCACTTTTACACGATAGCCGACGATGAGCACAAAGCTGGAAGAACGACAAAAACAACGTCAGGACGAAATCATCACCGCCGCGCGTCGTTGCTTTCGCGCCAGCGGATTTCACGCCGCCAGCATGTCGCAGATAGCCAGCGAGGCGAAGCTTAGCGTCGGGCAAATTTACCGTTATTTCAGCAACAAAGACGCGATTATCGAAGAGATGATCCGCCGCATCATCGACTCGCGCATCGAGGAGATGCAGGGTAAAACCCTGGTGGAAGGTATGCCGCAGGCGCTCGCCTGGCGACAGACCCTCAACGAAGATGACGATGCACTGATGCTGGAAATGTCCGCGGAGGCCACGCGTAATCCGCAGGTGGCGACGATGCTGATCGAAGCCGAATCGCGCATGTTCGCCAACGCCTGCGAGCACCTGAAAAAGCAGTTTCCCCACCTGAGCGACGAGCATATTCGCTGCTGCGTGGAGATTACCGCCGTGATGATTGAGGGGACGATTTATCGACGACTCACGCCGTTAAAAGTCCCGTCAGAACAATTAGAACCCCTTTATCAGGATATTTTAAATATGCTTTTCTCTGCGAAGTAATCGCATATGAATAATTAGCGGGAATAAGTAATTCCCCTTTTTTACATTTCTGGCTCTGCCAGAGATGCGGTATCGCTGTGCCTTTAAATAGCCCTCCTCCCTGTTAAGCCATTAACGGGGCAGGCGTCGTTCACCCTGGAAAAAGATTATGAAAAACATAACAACCTCCATCGCGGCATTATTTCTCCTGACCGGGTGCGATAATGTGCAAACATCTGCTCCCCAGCGTCCTCTTCCGGAAGTGGGGATTGTCACTCTCATGAGCCAGCCTGTTTCCGTCGTCAGCGAACTGACCGGCCGCACCGCCGCCGCCATGAGCGCCGAAGTGCGCCCGCAGGTGGGCGGCATTATCCAGAAGCGCCTATTCACCGAAGGCGATACGGTCAAGGCCGGACAGGCGTTGTATCAAATTGACCCTTCCAGCTACCGCGCGGCGTTTGATGAAGCCGCAGCGGCGCTGAAGCAGGCGCAGGCGCTGGTAGCAGCCGACTGCCAGAAGGCCCAGCGCTATGCGCAGCTGGTGAAAGACGACGGCGTGTCGCGCCAGGACGCAGAGGACGCGAAGTCCACCTGCGCGCAGGACAAGGCCAGCGTCGAGTCAAAGAAGGCCGCGCAGGAGAGCGCGCGCATTAACCTTAACTGGACCACCGTGACCGCGCCGATTGCCGGACGCATCGGCATCTCCTCCGTCACGCCCGGCGCGCTGGTGACCGCCCAGCAGGATACCACGCTCGCCACCGTTCGCGGACTGGACAGCATGTACGTCGATCTCACGCGTTCCAGCGCCGATCTGCTGCGTTTACGCAGGCAAACCCTCGCCACCAATAGCGATACGCTAAGTGTGTCGCTAATCCTCGAAGACGGCAGCACCTACAGCGAGAAAGGCCGTCTGGCGTTAACCGAAGTGGCGGTGGATGAATCAACCGGCTCGGTCACGCTGCGCGCCGTCTTCCCGAACCCGCAGCACCAGCTCCTGCCGGGGATGTTCGTTCGCGCCAGGGTGGATGAAGGTATCATGAACAACGCGATCCTCGCGCCGCAGCAGGGCATCTCCCGCGATGCCAAAGGCACCGCCACCGCGTTGGTGGTCAATGCCAGCAACAAGGTTGAGCAGCGTCAGCTGGAGACGGGCGACACCTACGGCGACAAATGGCTGGTGCTGAGCGGCCTCAAGGCGGGCGATAAGCTGATTGTGGAAGGCACCGACAAAGTGACCGCCGGGCAGGAAGTGAAAGCCGAAGAGATGAAAGCCAGCGGAGGAAATGTCTGATGTTTTCCCGTTTCTTCGTGCGACGCCCAGTGTTTGCCTGGGTTATCGCCATTCTCATCATGCTCGCCGGGATGCTGGCGATCCGCACGCTGCCGGTGGCGCAGTACCCGGACGTCGCTCCGCCGTCGATCAAAATCTCGGCCACCTACACCGGTGCCTCCGCGCAGACGCTGGAAAACAGCGTGACGCAGGTGATCGAGCAGCAGCTGACCGGGCTGGATAACCTGCTCTACTTCACCTCCACCAGCAGCTCGGACGGGTCGGTGAGCATTACCGTCACCTTCGAGCAGGGAACCGACCCGGACACCGCGCAGGTACAGGTGCAGAACAAGGTTCAGCAGGCGGAATCGCGCCTGCCGACCGAGGTGCAGCAGTCCGGCATTACCGTCGAGAAATCGCAGAGCAACTTCCTGCTGATCATGGGCGTGTACGACAAAACCGACACCGCCAGCAGCTCGGATATCGCCGACTGGCTGGTGAGCAATATGCAGGACCCGCTGGCGCGCGTCGAGGGTGTCGGGAGCCTGCAGGTGTTCGGGGCGGAATACGCCATGCGCATCTGGCTCGACCCGGCGAAGCTGGCGTCCTACTCGCTGATGCCGTCCGACGTGCAGAGCGCGATTGAAGCCCAGAACGTGCAGGTCTCCGCCGGTAAAATCGGCGCGCTGCCCTCGTCGAACGCCCAGCAGCTGACCGCCACCGTGCGCGCCCAGTCGCGCCTGCAGACGGTCGATCAGTTTAAAAACATCATCGTGAAGAGCCAGTCCAGCGGCGCGGTGGTGCGCATCAGCGACGTCGCCCGCGTGGAGATGGGCAGCGAAGACTACACCGCCACCGCGAAGCTCAACGGCCACCCGGCGGCGGGTATGGCGGTCATGCTCTCACCGGGTGCGAACGCGCTCAACACTGCGACGGCGGTAAAAGACAAGATCGCCGAGTTCAAAAAGTCGATGCCGGAAGGCTACGACGTGGCCTACCCGAAAGACAGCACCGAGTTCATCAAGATCTCCGTTGAGGACGTGATTCAGACCCTGTTCGAAGCCATTATCCTCGTGGTGGTGGTGATGTACCTGTTCCTGCAAAACATCCGCGCGACGCTGATCCCGGCGCTGGCGGTGCCTGTCGTTCTGCTGGGCACCTTCGGCGTGCTGGCGCTGTTCGGCTACTCCATCAATACCCTGACGCTGTTTGCGATGGTGCTGGCGATAGGGCTCCTGGTGGATGACGCGATCGTGGTGGTGGAAAACGTCGAGCGTATTATGCGCGACGAAGGCCTGCCCGCCCGGGAAGCTACGGAGAAATCGATGGGCGAAATCTCCGGCGCGCTGGTCGCCATTGCGCTGGTGCTCTCTGCCGTATTCCTGCCGATGGCCTTCTTCGGCGGCTCCACCGGGGTGATTTACCGTCAGTTCTCGGTCACCATCATTTCAGCGATGTTCCTCTCCGTGGTGGTGGCGTTGACCCTGACGCCCGCGCTCTGCGGCTCGATTCTGAGCCACACGGCGCCGCACAAAAAGGGCTTCTTCGGCGCATTTAACCGCTTCTACAGCAGGACCGAGCGCGGGTATCAGAACAAGGTGCTGCGCGCCCTGCGCCGCTCCGGCGGCATGCTGGTCATCTATGCCCTGCTCTGCGGCGCGATGGGCTTCGCCATGCTTAAGCTGCCGGGCAGCTTCCTGCCAACGGAAGATCAGGGCGAAATCATGGTGCAGTACACCCTGCCCGCCGGCGCGACGACGGTACGTACCGCCGAAGTCAGCCGCCAGGTGCGCGAGTGGTTCCTCACGAAAGAGAAAGCCAACACCAACGTGATCTTCACCATTGAAGGCTTCAGCTTCAGCGGCAGCGGTCAGAACGCCGGGATGGCGTTTGTCTCCCTGAAAAACTGGTCCGAACGTAAAGGCGATGAGAATACCGCGCAGGCCATTGCCCTGCGCGCCACGCAGGAGCTGAGCACCATCCGCGATGCGACCATCTTTGCCATGACGCCGCCCGCGGTGGACGGCCTGGGCCAGAGCAACGGCTTTACCTTTGAGCTGATGGCGAGCGGCGGCACCGACCGCGACGCGCTGCTGAAGCTGCGTAACCAGCTGATTGGCGAGGCCAACCAGGACAGCTCGCTGCACGCCGTGCGCGCCAATGATCTGCCGCAGATGCCGCAGCTTCAGGTAGATATCGATAACAACAAGGCCGTGTCGCTGGGGCTGTCCCTGAGCGACGTTACCAACACCCTCTCCAGCGCCTGGGGCGGGACCTACGTGAACGATTTTATCGACCGCGGCCGCGTGAAAAAGGTCTACATCCAGGGCGACAGCGACACCCGCGCCGTACCGTCGGATCTCAACAAATGGTTTGTGCGCGGCAGCGACAGCACCATGACGCCGTTCTCCGCCTTCGCCACCACCCGCTGGGAGTACGGCCCGGAAAGCCTGGTGCGCTACAACGGCTCGGCGGCGTATGAGATACAGGGCGAAAACGCCAGCGGCGCCAGCTCCGGCACGGCGATGAGCAAAATGGAGCAGCTGGCAAACAGCCTGCCGTCCGGCAGCACCTGGGCGTGGAGCGGTTTGTCGTTGCAGGAAAAACTGGCGAGCGGTCAGGCGATGACCCTCTATGCCCTCTCGATCCTGGTCGTGTTCCTGTGCCTGGCGGCGCTGTATGAGAGCTGGTCGGTGCCGATTTCGGTCATTCTGGTGATCCCGCTTGGCGTGCTAGGCGCGGCCGTCGCCGCCTCCCTGCGCGGCCTGAACAACGACGTCTACTTCCAGGTGGCGCTGCTCACCACTATCGGCCTGTCGTCGAAGAACGCGATCCTGATTGTCGAGTTTGCCGAAGCCAAAGTCGCTGAAGGGTACTCTCTGACGCGTGCCGCCCTGCGTGCCGCCCAGACGCGCCTGCGTCCGATCATCATGACCTCGCTGGCGTTTATCGCAGGGGTTACGCCGCTGGCCGTGGCAACCGGGGCAGGCGCAAACAGCCGCGTGGCGATTGGTACCGGCATTATCGGCGGAACGCTGGCCGCGACGCTGCTGGCGATCTTCTTCGTTCCCTTATTCTTTGTACTGGTGAAACGTCTGTTCTCCGGTAAACACGCGAACCGGAGGTCATAATGTTTCGTGTATCTGTTTTAGCGTTAGCCCTGCTGAGCGCAGGCTGTGTGTCGTTAGACCCAACGTATCAACGCCCGGACGCCCCCATCCCGGCAACCTTGCCCGGCGCGCACGGCGAAGCCACCGCCGTGGTGAGCCAGTGGCAGCAGGTAATGAACGACGCGCGGCTGAAAAGCGTGGTGACGATGGCGCTTAACAGCAACCGCGACGTGCAAAAAGCGATTGCCGATATCGACGCCGCCCGCGCCCAGTACGGTGAAACGCGCTCGTCCCTGTTCCCGACGGTGGACGCCGAGCTGAGCCATACCCGCAGCCGCACGCTGGCAAGCGGCGTCGCGACAAGCGACGAAGCCAACGGCGCGGTCTCAAGCTTCGAGCTGGATCTGTTTGGCCGCAACCAGAGCCTCTCCCGCGCCGCGCGTGAAACCTGGCTTGCCAGCGAGTTCACCGCGCAGAACACGCGCCTGACGATGGTCAGCGAGCTGACCACGGCCTGGGTGACGCTGGCGGCGGATAACAGCAACCTGGCGCTGGCGAAATCCACGATGGAGAGCGCCGCGAACTCGCTGAAGATTGTGAAGCGCCAGCAGGAAGTGGGCGTGGCGGCGGCGACGGACGTCAGTGAAGCGATGGCGGTGTATCAGCAGGCGCGCGCCAGCGTGGCGAGCTACCGGACGCTGGTGATGCAGGACAAAAACGCCCTTAATCTGCTGGCGGGCAATACGGTGCCGGACAACCTGCTGCCCGGCACGCTGGAGAGCCTGAGCGATAACGCCATCACGCTGATCCCGGCGGGCGTCAGCTCCAGCGCGCTGCTGCGCCGCCCGGACATTCAGGAGGCCGAGCATAACCTGCTGAGCGCCAACGCCAACATCGGCGCGGCACGCGCCAACTTCTTTCCGACCATTTCACTCACCGCCAGCGCGGGCGTCGGCAGCGATTCGCTCTCCTCCCTGTTCAGCCACGGGATGAAGGTTTGGTCGTTTGCGCCGTCCATCACCCTGCCGCTGTTTAGCGGCGGAAACAACCTGGCGCAGCTGCGCTACGCGGAAGCGGAGAAGAAGGGGCTGATCGCCACCTATGAGAAAGTCATCCAGAACGCGTTTAAGGACGTGGCCGACGCGCTGGCGCGACGAGAAACCCTCAGCGAGCAGCTCGAAGCCCAGCGCGAATACGTCGCGGCGGAGCAAAAAACGCTGGACGTGGCGACGCGCAGCTATAAGGCGGGCGCGGGGGATTATCTGACGGTTCTGACCGCGCAGCGGTCGCTGTGGTCGGCGCAGGAATCGCTGATCGCGCTGCAGCAAACCGACCTGGAAAACCGCATCACGCTGTGGCAGTCGCTGGGCGGCGGTATTCAGTAGCGCTTACTGGGGCGATCATGACAGACGGTGAAGAGAAAATTCATACTTTCGGCTGGCGTCGCCACACTGAATGTAACGATATATTTCATGGGAAGCATGTGTCTCTTAAAGGGGGTTTCGATGAAAGCTGCGCACCTGGTCTGCCTGCTGGTTTGTCTGCTCTTCGCCGCGTTTGTCCATGCTCAGGAAAAGGATGACCCCGCGAAAGAGGCGCAAATAAAGCAGCAGGTCCTTAAAGATATTAAGAAAACCTGTACGCCACAGAAAAAGCAGAGTGATAAAGCCTGGCAGGCGATGATTTTGTCGTCCGAGGCCAATCAGCTGCTGATCAAAAATGCCGTTACCGCCGTCAAGCGCGACAATCTGGATGCGTACTGGGAGGCGGTAGGACAGGTGGATTGTATGGAAGATTATTGAGCGCTGCTTGCCGGGTGGCGGCTGCGCCTTACCCGGCCTGGAAAATATTTTAACGCTTCCGCACGTCCGGAATAATTAAATCTCCGCGCAGCACATATGAGCCCAGCATCTGCGTTTTCTCCGTCAGCCAGCTCACGATACGCGCCGCCATGGCATCCATAGAATATTCAATCGCCGGGATCACCGGAATACCCGGCAGATGCAGCGATCCGGCCAGGCTGAAGACCATAATGTCGTCCGGCACCGATTTGTTAAACGCCTGCAGCTGCGGGATCACCCGCTGGGCTTCCTGCTCGTCCGCCACCAGCAGCGCGTTGAAGTTGAGGGTGCTGGCGTTGTTAAGCAGCTCCTGCAGCGCAACGGACGACGAGGTTGCGTCCATAAATACGAGGCTGCGATTAAAGGGCAGGAAATTTTTCTCCAGCGCGTGCTTGTAGCCGAGCAGCACCTGGTCGGCAAACCCGCTGCCGTGCGGGTGGATCAGGGCAATCTGGCGACGCCCCTGGCTTGTCAGGTAGTTACAGGCGGTTTCGGCGGCAAAGGCGTGATCGAACTGAATGCTGTTGGAATTATCAGACTCCATACAGTCCACAAGGATGACGTTGTCCATATCGACGTCCAGCGGGAAACGCGCGCCAATGACCAGGATATCATCACACAAACCGCAGGAGAGCTCTTCGAGCGCATTCATCACTTCGGCTTTGCTATGCGCGAAGCGCAGCAGCAGGTGTTTTTGATGCTGGCTGAGCTGTTTTTCCAGCGCGTACAGATAACCGGTGGTCTGGTTAATATTTTCCTGTGCGCAAATGACGCCGATACATCCCGTCGACTGGCTCAGCAGCGACTGGGCAATCACATTAGGCCGATAGTTAAGTTCATCCACCGCTTTCAGTACGGCCTGACGGCTGGCTTCCTTTACGCCACGCGACCCGCTCAACACTCGCGATACCGTGGCTTTAGATACCCCGGCAAGACGTGATACATCATTGATTGTCGACATCTCTTTCCCCTGACAGGCTTACCTCGCGCCTGCAAATTCCATGACCGCTTCGGCTCATATTATAGCCAGAACGGAGTATATCCGTTTCCGTTTTCCATGGAAACCGATTTTCCGTTTCCACTCAAAATGATGTCAAAACAGCCAAATTATGTGATGCGCATCGGGTTAATTAGCCTCATAAGTAAGGGATCTTGATGGTTGTCACACTTCTGTCTTTTATAAATGGAAACCGGTTTCCGTATAATGTCCAATCATCCTCGCAATAACTTTTTACATTTAGAGGATGGTTGTCGATGTTCAAGATTATGCTGTGCTGCTCTGCCGGGATGTCCACCAGCCTGTTGGTCAGCAAAATGGTCGATGTCGCGAAAGAACGTGGTTTGCCGGTGAAGATTGATGCGTACGGTGTTTCCGAATTTGATACGCAGTTTCCGCAATACCAGGTGGTACTTCTCGGACCGCAAGTGAAATACATGTTACAGACACTCTCAGACAAGGCGGCGACGCATGGCATTCCGGTGCAGCCCATCGACATGATGGACTACGGCATGCAGCGTGGCGATAAAGTACTGGACTATGCTCTGTCGCTCATCGAAGCGGCACACTAAAAGGTGTTCACATGAGTTCGTTATATCAATCCATGGTCGCGGTGATTGAGCAGTCAATTACCCCACTGGCCGCCAAACTTGGTCAGCAAAAGTATGTGATTGCTATCCGCGACGGCTTTACCGCCGCGCTGCCGTTCATGATCATCGGCTCGTTTATGCTGGTGTTCATCTTCCCGCCGTTTTCGGCGGATACTACCAATAGCTTTGCGCGCGGCTGGCTGGATTTCTCCCAGACCTACCGCGAACAGCTGATGCTGCCGTTTAACCTCAGCATGGGCGTGATGACCTTCTTCATCTCGGTGGGGATCGGTGCGAGCCTCGGGCGTCAGTTTAACCTCGACCCGGTGATGTCCGGCCTGCTGGCCTTTATGGCCTTCCTGCTGGTCGCCGCGCCGTATGCTGACGGCAAAATCTCGACCCAGTATCTCTCCGGCCAGGGCATCTTCACTGCGCTTATCACCGCGATCTACTCTACCCGCGTCTATGCGTGGCTGAAGCAGAACAACGTGACCATCCGCCTGCCGAAGGAAGTCCCGACCGGCGTGGCGCGTTCATTTGAGATCCTGATCCCGGTGATGGTGGTGATCGGTACCCTGCACCCGCTGAACCTGTTCATCGAAGCGCAAACCGGCATGATTATCCCGCAGGCGATCATGCATCTGCTGGAGCCGCTGGTTTCCGCGTCCGACTCCCTGCCCGCCATTCTGCTCTCCGTGCTGCTGTGCCAGATCTTCTGGTTCGCGGGTATCCACGGCTCGCTGATTGTCACCGGCATCATGAACCCGTTCTGGATGGCGAACCTCTCGGCAAACCAGGCGGCGCTGGCGGCCGGCGCGGCGCTGCCGCACGTATACCTGCAGGGCTTCTGGGATCACTACCTGCTGATTGGCGGCGTAGGCTCCACGCTGCCGCTGGCCTTCCTGCTGCTGCGCAGCCGCGTTACGCACCTGCGCACCATCGGCAAAATGGGCGTGGTGCCAAGCTTCTTTAACATCAACGAACCGATTCTGTTCGGCGCGCCGATCATCATGAACCCGATGCTGTTTATCCCGTTCGTGTTTGTTCCGCTGGTCAACGCCTGCCTGGCGTACGGCGCGACGAAGCTCGGCTGGCTGGCGCAGGTGGTGTCGTTAACCCCGTGGACCCCCCCCGCGCCGATTGGCGCCTCGTGGGCGGCGAACTGGGCGCTGAGCCCGGTGGTGATGTGCCTGGTTTGTATGGTGATGTCCGCGCTGATGTACCTGCCTTTCCTGCGCGCCTATGAGCGTACGCTCATCAAAAATGAAGAGCAGAAGGCCCAGACAACCGTCGGCACCGCTGAAACAGTTAGCAATTAAGTCAAAGAGGAAGGGTCATGAAATACGCATTTCCCGATAACTTCTGGTGGGGCAGCGCAAGCTCCGCTCTCCAGACGGAAGGGGCAAGAGAGGGGGAAACCACGTGGGATTACTGGTTTGCCCGCGAGCCGAACCGTTTTCACAACGGCGTGGGGCCGCAGCAGACCTCCACGTTTTACCAGCACTGGAAAACGGACATTCAGCTGTTAAAGCAGCTGAACCACAACAGCTTTCGCACCTCGATTAGCTGGGCGCGCCTGATCCCTGACGGTATCGGTGAAGTGAACCCGGAAGCGGTCGATTTTTACAATCAGGTCATTGATGAGCTGAACGAACAGGGCATCACGCCGTTTATGACCCTGTTCCATTTCGACATGCCGATGGCGATGCAGGAAATCGGCGGGTGGGAAAACCGTGACGTGGTGGACGCTTACGCCCGCTATGCGCAGATTTGCTTCGAGCTGTTCGGAGACCGCGTGCTGCACTGGTTTACCTTCAACGAGCCGATCGTGCCGGTGGAAGGCGGGTATCTGTACGACTTCCACTACCCGAACGTGGTGGATTTTCGTCGGGCGGCCACCGTGGCGTATCACACCGTGCTGGCCCATGCGAAGGCGGTTCAGGCCTACCGCGCCGGGCATTACGCGGGGGAAATCGGCATCGTATTAAACCTGACGCCATCCTATCCGCGCTCGCAAAGCCCGGCGGACGTGAAGGCGGCGCATGTTGCGGACCTGATGTTTAACCGCAGCTTCCTCGACCCGGTACTGCGCGGCGAATACCCGGCGGACCTGGTGGCGCTGCTGAAATCCTACAATCAGCTGCCTGTCTGTAAACCGGAAGACGGTTTCCTGATTGCGGAAGGGAAAATCGACCTGCTCGGCGTGAACTACTATCAGCCGCGTCGCGTGAAGTGTCGCGACAGCGCGGTGAACCCGCAGGCGCCGTTTATGCCGGAGTGGTTCTTTGATAACTACGAGATGCCGGGCCGTAAGATGAACCCGTACCGCGGCTGGGAAATCTACGCGCCGGGTATTTACGATATTCTGGTCAACCTGCGCGACAATTACGGCAACCCGCGCTGCTTTATTTCTGAAAACGGCATGGGCGTCGAAAACGAGCAGCGCTTTATTGAAAACGGCCAGATTAACGATCGGTACCGCATTGATTTTATTTCCGAACATTTAGCCTGGCTGCATAAGGGTATTAGCGAAGGGTGTAATTGTCTTGGCTACCATATGTGGACGTTTATTGATAACTGGTCGTGGTGCAACGCCTACAAAAATCGCTACGGATTTATTCAGCTCGATATAGAGACGCAGCAGCGCACCATTAAGAAAAGCGGAGAATGGTTTGCCGCCACCGCCTTAAATAATTGTTTTGAAAAAGAGTAATAATGATGATCGCATTAGAAGAAGCCGTAATGGAAATCATCGTCAACGCCGGGCAGTCCCGCAGCCTGTGCTTCGAGGCGCTGCACGCGGCGCGCCAGGGCAACCTTGACGAAGCGAAAAGCCTGCTGCGCGAAGCCGACGGCTACGCGCGCCAGGCGCACAAGATGCAGACCAAACTGATTGAACAGGATGCGGGTGAAGGCCGCCAGCCGATGACGTTAATCATGGTTCACGCGCAGGATCATTTAATGAATTCCTTATTAGCGCGGGAATTGTCCGAAGAAATTATTCATTTATATCAGAGATAACTTATGGCGAAATAATTAGTGTAATACCTCTGTACCCTAAATAGAGATCCACTTGTTCTGATGATAGCGACATACTCTGTCAGATCGGAGCGGGATGGTTATTGTCTGAATAAAATTAAACTATATTGAGATAACCATGAATACGATTAAAAAACTTCCATTAACCATGGCGGTTATCGCCGCGCTTTGCCCAATTTCCGTGCTCGCACAAGAATTTACCCAGGAGCAAATTGACGCCATTGTGGCCAAAGCGGTGGACAAAGCGCTGGCCGAGCGTCAGGCCAAAATGGATGCGGCGGTCGCGAAAAAGGCGGACGTGGTGACCGAGCCGCAAAGCGCGGCGCAATCCCCGGATATGGCGATCCCGTTCGGGATTAAGTTTACCGGCTACGCCCGCTACGGCGCTCACTTCCAGGCCGCCGATCAGAAATACGTGGCGGTGGATGGCTCCTACAACGGCGCGTCCGCCATTGGTCGTCTGGGTAACGAGGGCAACGGCGGGGAATTCCAGCTCTCCAAGGCCTTTAAGGGTGAAAACGGCGCCATCTGGGACATCAACGTGATGATCGACCACTGGGGCGACGAAGTTAACCTGAAAAAAGCCTACGCCGGGGTGACCAACATTATGGCGTCTAACCCGAACGCCTATTTCTGGGCCGGTCGTGACTTCCACCAGCGTCCGCAGCAGGGCATCAACGATTACTTCTGGATGAACCACGACGGCCAGGGCGCGGGGGTGAAGAACTTCGACATCGGCGGCGTGCAGTTCGACGTGGCCGCCGTGGCGGCAGTGGAATCCTGTAGCCCGGAAGTGATGGAGGATGAGGCCAACCCATCGCGCATTACCTGTACCGGCGGTTCCGGCACGGGCGACAAAGGCAACTACGCCGCGACGTCAAAGATCCACGGCATGAAGCTTGGCCCGATCGACCTGGAGCTGTACGCCAACTACGGCTTTGATTCGAAAGCGGTGGAGAGCGACGAGCGTCTGAACGCCTGGCAGGGCGGCGTGGTGTTGAGCCACACCAACGACAGCGGCGTGAATAAGGTGATCGCGCGCTACTCCGATAACTCGGACAACAGCGTATTCAACAAAACCGAAGATCTGACCACGGTCTACGCCAGTTTCGAAGGGCTGTACAAATTCACCCAGGCCACGCAGGTGGAGTACATTCTCGCCTTCCACGACTACGACAACAGCCGCGATAAGACCGACAACCGCAAGAACTACAACGCCATCGTGCGTCCGATGCACTGGTGGAACGACGTTCACTCCACCTGGCTGGAAGCGGGCTGGCAGCACGTTGATTATGACAACGGCGGCGATAACAAGGGCTGGAAGCTGACCCTCTCGCAGAATATGTCTATCGCCATGGGGCCGGAGTTCCGTCCGATGCTGCGCTTCTACGTGACCGGCGGCAAGGTGGATAACGAACGCACCGCGCGCGTGAACGGCACCAAAGACGAGACGCTCGACGACTTCAACGTCGGCGCGATGTGGGAGGCGTGGTTCTAGCAAGGTAAACGCAAAACGGCAACGCAACGTTGCCGTTTTGCGTGTTTTCTCCCTCTCCCTGTGGGTGTACGGTCCGGGGACATGGTAGACAGGTGTTCGGGGACATGGTGAACACTTTTTAACATCCTTTACCCATGGTGATCGACTTTTTCTTCAGGTCGATCACCCCCACTTTCGTGCTGTACCACCACACTTCATAGCAGCCATCCTCCTGCGTCTCCTTCAGCCCCACCCGTTCTCCCCTGAACGCCTTTCCTGCATTCAGACTGGCTCCCTGTAAGCTCAGCTTCCCGCTGATATCCACTTTCCTGACCAGCACACCTTCATCATATTCCGGGGGCGTCACGCTGCCGCCGTACTGCCGCGCAGACGGCTGATAGCGTGAGGCCGGGACCGCCATATCCAGCGCCTCGTGCGGGCGTTCAAGGTTATAGACCGTCCGCCAGTGGTCGAAGGCACGCTGCAGCTCGCCGCTGTCCGCGAACCATTTCCCCTGCAGCACTTCCGCCTTCAGGCTGCGGTGAAAACGCTCCAGCTTGCCCTGCGTCTGCGGATGATAAGGCCGGGAATGGCCCACCCGGATACCGTGGCGCATCAGCCACAGCTCCAGCGCCGTCCAGGTGCCGGTTGTGTCGCCCCACGGTGAGCCGTTATCCATCGTCATCCGGTCCGGCAGGCCGTAGCGTTCAAAGACGCTGACCAGCTGTTGCTGCACGGTCTCACGCCGTTCATCGGTACAGTGTGTGAGGCACAGGGAAAAACGGGAGTGGTCGTCGAGCAGGGTGAGCGGATGGCAACGGCCGCCGCCAAAGGGGAAGTGCCCCTTAAAATCCATCTGCCAGAGCCGGTTCGGGGCGTCATGTTCGAACCGTCCGGTGGCCGGAATACCCGGAGCCGTGCCGGGCAGCAGGCCGTGACGGGCCATCAGGTTATGGACAGTGCTGAAGGCAGGCATACGGTGTCCCTGGTCTTCCAGCCAGCGCTTAATCTTGCGGGCGCCCCAGCGTTCATGACGCTCATGTGCCATGCGCAGCAGGGCGGTGACGTCGTCAGACGAGCGGTTGGGGGAATGATGCGGCGTGCGGGGGCGGTCCTGCAGGCCGGGTTCGCCCTCGACAGCCCAGCGCTGAAGCCACTTGTAGCCGGTAGCAGGTGAAATGCCGAAGCGACGGCAGAGGGAACGGATGTTCGCCCCGTCCTGCGAGGCGAACAAAACAAACTCGGTACGTAATGACATGGTATCTCTCGCATCCCACGGCATAAGCGACTCCATAAACGGGTTCTTATGCCTTAGTTGTAAGTGTCTACCATGTCCCCGAACAAGTGTTCACTATGTCCCCGGACTGTACAGTGGGAGAGGGCCGGGGTGAGGGTATCAGGCCGCACGATCATGCTATGCTGTGGGCTCATTAACGACAACATCGCAGGGGAGAACATGGGTTCCACACGTAAAGGGATGCTAAACGTCCTGATCGCCGCCGTATTATGGGGCAGTTCAGGGGTTTGCGCGCAGTACATCATGGAGAAAAGCCACATCTCTTCGCCTTACCTGACCATGGTTCGCCTGCTGTTTACCGGCGTGATCCTGCTGACGCTGTCGTTCGTTCACGGCGACAAGATTTTCTCGGTCGTCAAGCATCGTAAAGACGCCCTCAGCCTGCTGTTCTTCTCGCTGGTTGGCGCGCTTACCGTGCAGCTCACCTTCCTGCTGACGATTGAAAAATCCAACGCTGCGACCGCCACCGTGCTGCAGTTCCTCTCACCGACCATTATCGTGGCATGGTTTGCGCTGGCGCGAAAAAAGCGTCCCGGCGCGTTTGTCCTGTCAGCGATTTTTACGTCGTTGATCGGTACCTTTCTGCTGGTGACTCACGGCGACCCAACCTCGCTCTCCATCTCCCCTGCCGCGCTGTTCTTCGGCATCGCCTCGGCCTTTGCCGCCGCGTTTTATACGACGTACCCGTCAACGCTGATCGCCCGCTACGGCACGCTGCCGATTGTCGGCTGGAGTATGTTGATTGCCGGGCTAATGCTGACGCCGTTCTACGCCGGACGCGGCACCACCTTTGCGATCGACGGCAGCCTGCTGCTGGCGTTTTTCTACCTGGTGGTGATCGGTACGGCGCTGACGTTCAGCCTGTATCTGAAAGGCGCACAGATGATTGGCGGGCCGAAGGCGAGCATTTTGAGCTGCGCCGAACCCTTGAGCAGCGCGCTGCTGTCGGTGGTTTTGCTGGGCGTGGCGTTCACCCTGCCGGACTGGCTGGGGACGCTGCTGATTGTGTCGTCGGTGGTGTTGATTTCGATGGATTCGCGCAGAAGGGTTAAGGCATCGGCGTAGCGAATGTCCCCTCACCCCGGCCCTCTCCCCAAAGGGGCGAGGGTGAAAAGACAGCACCGAGCAGTCCCCTCTCCCCTATGGGGAGAGGGTTAGGGTGAGGGGAAAATTGACTACTTCGCCTTAACCTTCCCCGCCACCAGCAGCGCGGTCAGCAGCATCAGCGTGCCGGAAATCACCAGCGGTGACGTCAGCCCAAGGTGGTCGAGCGCCAAGCCGCCCACCGCCGCGCCGCAGGTGTTCGCCAGCTGGATCACCGCCACCTGAATCGACCCGGCTTTTTCCGCCTGATCGGCAAGCGAGCGGGTGATCCACGTTGACCAGCCCACCGGCACCAGCGCAAAGGCAAAGCCCCAGACAATCGCAATGGCTGACGCAACCCACTTGTCGCTGCCCCACAGCACCAGTACCGTAGCGCTCGCCGCCAGCACCAGCGGTGCCCCCGCCAGCGCCACCTTCAGAGAGCGTTTCAGGAACTGTGACGACAGCGAGGTGCCGACAAAGCTGGCGATACCGAAACTCAGCAGCACCAGCGTCAGGCCATCCACGTCAAAGCCCGCCATGGTCATATACACCGGGCGAATGTAGGTAAAGAAGGCAAACTGTCCGGCGAAGGACATGAAAATAGCGGTCATCCCTGCCAGCACGCCGGGGCGCTTCAGCAATGCGAACATGTTCTGTTTATGGTGCGCCGCTTCGCCCGGCAGCGACGGCAGCGCTTTCCACACCCAAATGATGCAGAGCAGGCCCATCACCGCCGCCGCGTTGAAGACGTTACGCCAGCCGATAATCCCCCCGAGGAAGCTGCCCAGCGGCGCGGCAATCACCAGCGCGATGGAGACCGCACCAAAGATAACAGACAGCGCTTTCGGCACCGTACGGGCGGGTACCAGACGCATGGTCAGCGAGGCGGACATCGCCCAGAAGCCGCCGAGCCCCAGCCCCAGACAGGCGCGCCCGAGCAGCAGCAGGGTAAAGCTTTCCGCCAAGGAGACCAGCAGGCAGGAGAGCGTCAGCAGGACGCTAAACAGAATGACCACTTTGCGGCGGTCGATGGTGCCAATCACCTGGGTGATAAACAGGCTGGCAAACATCGCCACAAACGCGGTCACGGTGACGGACTGCCCCGCCACGCCTTCGGAAATACCCAGATCCTGCGCCATTGGCGTCAGCAGGCTGACCGGCAGAAACTCAACGGTGATCAGGCAAGCAACGCAGAACGCCACGGAAAAAACCGCCGACCAGTTGGGGCGTGAAACCTCTTTGGTCTGCGGCGGGGTCGTGGGCTGGATATGTTCTGTCATGGCATCACCTGAAGATAAAAACGTGCGGAAAAGTCGCGCAGTTTATCATCAAAAGTGTGACGGATTTAACGATTTGACAACTTTTGTCGTTTTTAAAGGGGATCAGTGCAGGTAAAACACGCCCTCTTCCGGCAGGAAAAGCTGGTTGTAGCGCAGCTGGAAGGCGTTAAGCTCCTGCGGGTCTGGCTCCATCTCGCGCATAAAGCCGAGTGCGAGGCGGATTTGCGCATCGGTGATCGGCGCAGCAAGGCGCGCTTTACGCAGCATGCGGTGCCAGGTATGCACATTCTCTTCGCTGGCGTCGACGATGCAGACCTGCCAGATCAGCAGCACCTGGGCAGCGTTCTGCAGATGCGCCTCGTCGGGGCGTTCAAGGTAGCGGATAAACTCATTGCCCGGCGTTTTACCGAACTGGTCAATCATCGACTCGACCGGCATCGGGGTGATCCCCAACCGCTCGCTTAAGCGTTTGATGGCGCGGCGGGAATCTGAGGTCAGGACGCGAAATCCCACCACAAACACCACGGCAAGCGTTGCCAGCATTATCCAGACCATGCGTTCTCCTTAGACTAGCCGCTCATCATAGCGGGAAACGCAGCGCGTCAACAGCGGGCAGCGACATAATAGTAAACGGAAAAGAGGTGGAAAAACGTCATGAAAGCGGATCTGCGCACGCTGGATCTTAACCTGCTGAAAACGCTGGATGCCCTTCTGGACGAACGCAGCGTCACCCGCGCGGCGGCGCGCCTTGCGCTCACCCAGCCCGCGGTAAGCGGCATGCTCAGCCGCCTGCGGGATTACTTTGAAGACCCGCTGTTTATCCGCGCGCCGCACGGCATCGTGCCTACCACCCGGGCAGAAGAACTGGCGACACCGATAAAACGCATTCTGGCGGATATCAACGTACTGTTGCAGCCCGTCGCTTTTGATCCGCTTACGGCGAACCTGACCTTCACGATTGCCACCACCGACTACGCATTACGCGCGGTGATCGTGCCGTTTATCGCCGCGCTAAAGGTGCAGGCTCCCGGCATTCGCGTGCGCGTAGTGCCGGTCGAGCCCGATCGTCTGGTAAACCAGCTCGAACAGGGCAACATTGACCTCGCCCTGCTGACGCAGCACACCACGCCGCAGGCGCTTCACAGCCGCGCGCTTTATGATGAACGGTACGTTTGCATGATGCGCGCCAATCACCCGGAGGCCGCAAAACCGCTGACCCTCGACCGTTTCTGCGCGCTTGAGCATGTGCTGGTTTCCTACGAGGGAGAGGGTTTTCACGGCGTGACCGACGAGGCGCTGGCAAAAATTGGCCGCACGCGTCACGTAGGCCTGTCGGTGAGCAGCTTTTTGGTGCTGCTGGGGGCGAGTGGGCGGAAAGGGTAAATTACCCCCTGCCGCCACATAACGTTTCGACTACTTTGGCTCCATCCAGCGCACCGAAAAATAGCCGTCATTAATACCTTCCGTGCGCTGTACATCATGCACAAACCACGCATACAGCACGGATGCATCCACGCACCATCTTACGGGAGGTGCAGTGCCATCATGCCCCGCTGCGCCACACGCCAGGAAAGTCTCAGCGCGCAAGCGCGCCGGTTCAAGAATATTTTCCAGATATAACTGCGGGGGATAATGGAACTGTTGGGTGAGCAAAAGGTTCGCCGCATTCGCCACATCCGACAGCCAGCCCCAGTGCTTTTTCAACGCCACGATATTATCCGTTACCCTTCCCACTTCCTGATGTGCCTGCGAAGACAAGCCCAGCAGCCCTGCTACAGAAGATGTTGACGTCACAATCCCGCTACGGATCCCCTCCAGGCGGCGCAGTTCACTCTTGTATTCGTAAAACTGACGCCCCAGCCACTCAAAATACCCGTCGAGATGGCGATTCAGCGCCCGGTAGCTCAGGGCATTCGCATTTACCGCCTGCTGATACGTCTTCACCCATTGGTCAACAGTCTGGCTTTCGACGCTGTCCTGTATGTTCATATAAGACCAGACGATACGGTCAGTATTATATAGAGCATTTAAATCAGGGAAGGGAACACCGGCCTTCATGGCCTCCTGATACATTTTGCGTAGCGGAACCCGGCTGAGTTCTGCACTCGGTTTCTGCTGATCTGACTTTAATCCACCCCCAATATCATCGCTGCATCCCGGCATCAGCATCTCCTGATGCTCATATCCTTCTCGCCCCGTACGGTATACGCAGCGCCAGCGACGGCGCTCATGTGCCGCCACCAGATGTAGCGAATGTCTGACGGCCTTAGGAAGCGGCGACTGATGGCCAAGGTATTTACGCCCGAAAAGACTGACAATTTTCCCAGCCATTTCCGAATATTTTCCCGGGGTCCACTCCATCACGCTGCTGGCATAGTCCAGGCCGTTGTCGCTGCTCATCGGCGTGTCCCGAGAGCAGTCGAATAGCCCGGCAAACACAATATCAACCGGGATTCCCTTAAAAATTGTTTTTCCATCAATGCGTTGTTCACATAAATCTTCCAGCAACAGATCAATAAACTGCCGGGCCAGCGTTCCGCCCATATCGAAGCCAAACACCGACAACGAAATCAGACGAACGGGTACTTCCCCTTGCTTCTGTGCATCCTCAACGGCGCGCTCAAAACGTATCTTGACACTGTTCAACCGGGTATCAGCGCCGCTCACAGTGCTATAGGCAAAAAATTCGCTATCCCGCAGCCAAGGGGTGGCCTCAATATCTGCCTTTATAGCCCCCTTCAGGGTGGTTTCGACCATAAGCTTGTGCAGACCTTTAGGCGTCAGCAGCTTTTGCCTAAGCTCATTGAGAGCATCAGGCGTACTGGCACCGCCCGCTTTTGATTTAAAAATATCTTTAAGCACATCGGTGGGCTGGTCTTTCAGGGCGTCCTGCACCGAATTAATCGTTCCGTCCATAAACTGCTGGAGAGCTTCGCCCTCCCTTTCCAGGAACGGGGTTCCCAGCCCTGGAATATAAAATTTCGAGTATGTTGTACCTGGTAGGCTGTCTTCTGGGGTAGGAAATGCCCTAAATAGGCGTGAAATATTACTCAGCCTATTTTCTGGTGCATCCTGTTCAATATTGCGCCCCACGCCGTCAAAAAAGAACCCGATATGAAGTGTACGTGAGCAATTCCCCAACCCGTATTCACTGGCTTGGGATGCCCTGTTCGCCGCCGCAATGCAGGCATTCAGATCAAATGCCATTTTCATTTTCCTTCAAGAAGCGGTGAGGGGGTATAGTTCGGGCTACGCGGATCGTACGGAGAGAACGCGTTATCGCTCCACCCCAGCAGCACCTTGTCTCCCGGTAAGAAATAGACATGCAGGTCATTCTCACCCCGCTTACGCTCAGGTAACTGTATTACCACCCGCCGTTGCTCAGGACGCATCCCTCTTTCATACTGTGGCCCAGTGACGCTGAGCGTCCAGATCACCTCCGCTGTCCTTCCCTTAATCATGCCGCAGCAGGTTGCTGCCACCCCACCGTATGTTCCGCGTTTATTGGGGTTATGTGCCGATGAGTTTGGACCAGCCACTCCGTTCACACTGAATCCCAGAATCGGTCGGTTAATTCGGGTATGAATTATCAGCGCAACACCTCCCATCGGAGGCGCCCAGAACATCACCCAGACCATCCAGCCCAGGACAAACACCACCGGCAGCGCAACAGCGCTCCACAGCCAAACTTTTTTCCTGGCGTAAAAGCGCGTCACTGCCCCATCCACCTCTTTAAGCCGTTTAAAAAAGCCCATCCGTTAAAACTCCCTTAAGATGAGATGCCAGAAATCACCTGGCTTAAGCTGATTTGACCATTCAGGATCCGGGGTAAAGCGGCGCTAAAGCGTTCGGATTCCAGCATCTTTTTTGCGCCATTGAGATAGCAAATCGCATAAAGCATTCGGTCTACAGGCTTCTCCAGCCCCACCTTATCCGCTTTATTCAGCGCCTTTATCACCAGCAATCTCTGGGCGCAGGGTGATATGCCCTTGCTGGCCGGCATCGTCTGCCATTCTTTCAGAACAGAGGTTATTTCGGGCTTGTCGGAAATCCGCTGCCAGGTGGCGTTATCCAGTCGGATGACATGATCAGCAGAGTTTTCATTACAGGAGGCTGAAATACTGAGCAGCTGCCACTGCGCTTCTGCCGGTATCCACCATTGCGAAATGCCCCTAAACAGGGAAACGTGCCAATCATGCGCTGCACAGTTAGCAAGAACCTGAATGACGTGGCTGGCATAAAAGCGAACCAGCACCGCCGTACCTTCCGGGGGCACGATGGTGCATCCGCGCGATAACTGCACGGCCAGCGATGGGGGATAACGGGTTGAGATAATGACGGCAACGCAGCCCGGTATTGTTTCCAGATACGCCTTAAGCTGCTCTTTATCATCTACCTCCAGCAGCCAGGGGCCGTAGTTCTGAAGTTCCGTCAGCTGCGGGTGGATATAAAGTGAATGCAGTCTGCTTTCGTGGCTGGCCTTAAACGCGAGAAACGCCTCTTCCGGCTGCGCGCCTGCTTCAAACAGGAGGCAAATATTCTCATCCGATTTGACGGGCAAAGCGGCTAGTAACGCTGTCTTATCCATCGTTATGCTCCCTGCACAATGACGTCGTTGTCCTGAATCGCTTTTAGCAGGCACGGGATACAGATTTTGTCCATCATCGCCGGGTTAATCTCCGGGAATTCCACGGGCTGCGATGCAGGCCCCGTCAGATGCGTCCGCCTAATCTTGCGCGTGTACGTCATGTCCGTCACGTACTCTATTTTCCCGCCCCCGATGAGGATCACCTTCTTCTTTCCCGCAAACAGCATGTCGACCGCCGATATCAGGCTCACCCTCTGCTCCGCGATGAGGTGCATTTCCCCGTTCTGCGCCTGTATCTGCACCGGCCCTTCGCTGGCGTTCAGCGTCAGGGCAGCGCTTCTCGCAAACAGCCCCAGGCTTTCCCCCGCAAGCACTGCCGTGTGGCTCAGCGACCCGCTGCTGATATCCCCGCCCGCGTTCACGGCGACGTTTTGCGCGGCCGTCAGCTGAATATGCTCCCCGCAGGTGAACGCCACGCCCTGCGGCCCGTGGAAGTGCAGCATCCCGTTCAGCGGCGCCAGCCGCCGGGCGAACATCGCCTGCTGGCCGTCAGCGGTGATGAACAGCCCCTTCGCCACCCGAATGACCCCGTATTCGTCGGTCCGGAGCTCAAACCCCGTCCCGCGCAGCTGGTCCTGCGCGTCCACGAGATACCCCTGGCCGAGCTGCGTGCTGCCGTAAGGCGTGGTCAGGGCGATGTGCTCCTGCCCGCGCCGGTTCTCCATCCGCAGCTCGTTGTCTGCCGCCGTGCACAGGATGTTCTGGCTGCGGTTATCCCGGGTGACGATGTCCCGGTGCGCCGAGTCGTGGAACGCGTGGGCGATGTACGGGCGGTCAATGTCGCCCCGTCGTACGCAATCCCCACCTCCGTCCCGTCGGCAAGCGGCGTGTGCCAGCCGTACGTGTCGCCGGAATACGGCTTCGCCTGGCGTATCCACAGGTAGCTGTAGCCCGGCTGAAGTCCAGCTTCACACGGTAGCGCCCCTCGCGGTCCTGGTGCACGTAGATATCGCCCTTCTCCCGGCTCTCAATACGCGCCGGCAGCGTGCCGTACACCTGCGGGCGCGGCTGTCGTTTATCTCAAGCGAGTAACGGGTCTGCCCGTCAAAGAGCGCCTGCAAGTTATCCATAACATAACCCTACAAAAAATAGTACAAAGGGCTTATGGTGACATGCGCAGGATAAAAGTTAAACAACTGAAAAATAGAAAAATTCTGAAAAGTACTCAGCGCGCCTGAAGCCCTTTCAGCAGCGCCTTGTGGAAGCGGGCTGGATCCTGCATCTGCGGCGCGTGGCCCATGTCGTTAAATTCAACCAGCGTCGCGTGCGGGATGCGCTTTGCCGTCTCTTTCCCCAGCACCGCATAGTTGCCGAGCGTCTTGCGGATCTCCGGTGGGGCGAGATCTTTCCCGATGGCGGTGTTGTCCTTCGTGCCGATCATCAATAATACCGGCATCTTCAGCTCGTTAAATTCATAGACGACCGGCTGGGTATAAATCATGTCGTAGAGCAGCGCCGAGTTCCACGCCACGCGCGCTTTGCCCGGCCCGTTGTTTAACCCGGCAAGCATGGTGACCCAGCGCTCGTACTCCGGCTTCCACTCCCCGGCGTAGTAGGTGTTTTTCTCGTACTGACGGATACCCTCGGCGCTGACCTTTAGCTCGCGCTGGTACCACTGGTCGACCGTAATATGCGGCACGCCGCGCGCTTTCCAGTCTTCAAGCCCTATTGGGTTCACCATCACCAGCTGCTCCACCTGCTGCGGCCACATCAGCGCGTAGCGGGTCGCCAGCATGCCGCCGGTCGAATGGCCGATAACCGTGACGCGATCGACGCCCAGCGTTTTCAGCAGCGCGTGGGTGTTATCCGCCAGCTGCTGGAAGGTGTACTGATAATGCTCCGGCTTGGTGGATTTGCAGAAGCCGATCTGGTCGGGTGCGATCACGCGAAACCCGCTGGCTGAAAGCGCGCGGATCGTGCCGTCCCAGGTGCCAGCACAGAAGTTTTTGCCGTGCATCAGCACCACGGTGCGGCCGTTGGGTTTTTCCGGCTTCACGTCCAGGTAAGCCATATCCAGAGACTGGTTCTGCGAGGTAAAGGTAAAGTGTTTTACCGGCCAGCCGTAGTCAAAACCTTCCAGCTTCTCGCCGTAGGTGGGGGCATTCGCGGCCATTGTGGGGGATGCCAGCGCCATCAGCAGCGCCAGGCAGGATAATCGTCGGGCCAACATGCAAGCTCTCCGTTAGCAAAAGGGGCTAAGGCTGCACGAAAGGCGGCAGCAAAAAAACTGTAGAGCATGGAGAGGGGCAGGTATGTAAAGCGGGGTAAAGGTAGTCCGTGCAAAATAAAAAAAGCCCGACGGTCAGCCGGGCAAAGAAGTCACCTGCACACTCAGGCTGCTTTCAATTTCTGCACTCGCCTTTCGCGGCGAATCTTACGTTCTTCCAGCACCGCAACCATCGCCATCAGGACGATACAGCCAATCGCTGCCGCATCCAGCGCCGCGAAGGTACCCGCCCAGCCGGTGAGGCCGAAAATCGGCGTGCCGTCGGCGATCATCCCCAGCCCCAGCTTGGCGAAGCTGTCGCCGATCAGGTAGGCGAAGGTGCCCTTAATCCCATCGGCGGCGCCGATCGCTTTTTTCGGGACAAACCCAACCGCCGCCACGCCGATCAGCAGCTGCGGACCAAACACCAGGAAGCCGAGCGCGAACAGGGAAGCCAGGTAAACGTACTGGTTGCTGGCGTGCTGGTAGACGCCGAGGGTGGCGATAATCAGCGCCAGCGCGACGCAGGCCACGAGCGCGCGACGGCCGTTGGCGAGATCGGAGAGCCAGCCCCACAGCAGCGTGCCGACCAGCGCGCCCACTTCGAACAGGGTGAAGCCCTGAATCGCCACCTCTTTAGAGAGCTTCAGCTCCTGGAAGGCGTAAACGGTGGACCACTGGTCGATGCCGATACGCACCACGTAGAGGAAGATGTTCGAGAAGCAGAGCAGCCAGATCACTTTGTTTTTCAGCACGTACTCAACAAAGATCTGCCATTTGGTCATCTCGTTTTCTTCGGTCTCTTTATCCTCTTCGCTGATCTCCTCGCCGAACAGCTCTTCGGCTTTGCCGAGGCCGTAAGATTCCGGGGAGTCGCTGCCGTAGCGCAGGCCGATAAAGCCAACAATCAGGGCGATAATCGACGGGAAGATGAACATGCCGATCACGTGACCGTCGAACAGGACGTTTGCACCGAACAGCGCCACGCCTGCCGCACCCGCCCCGCCGAGGTTATGCGAGATGTTCCACATGCCGAGGTACGAACCGCGCTTGCGGCGCGGGGTCCATTTGGTGATGGTCGAGTAGCTGCACGAACCGCCGGTACTCTGGAAGAAACCGCTCAGGGCGTAGAAGGCGATCATCATGAACAGGCTGACGGAGCCCGCGCCCATGCTGGCGCTGAAGCCGAGCATACAGATGGCGGAGAGGATCAGCATAAACGGCAGGAACTGCTTGGTATTTTTACCGTCCGCATAGTAGGAAACGACGGTTTTCCCCACGCCGTAGGTGATGGAGAAGCCCAGGCCAATCATCCCCAGCTGCGTCATGCTCAGCCCGTAGGTTGAGATCATGTCGTTCTGCGCAATGTTAAAGTTTTTGCGGATCAGGTACATGGTCAGATAGCCGATGAAGACCACCAGATACGACTGCATGAACGGTTTGAACCACATCTTGCGCCGCACGTCGAGCGGCAGATCCAGGGTCGGCTTGCGCACCTGGTTTAAGAAGGCCAGCATGGTTGGTTTACTCCTGAGCTGATTTTTGCAGCATTGTAAAAATCAGCCGGGAGAGATGCCTGAGACAGCGTCCAGGTAAAACCGGGAAAATTTCTTAGTTTTAGGCCACTCGGGGCGAAAAGGTGAGGCGCATCACATCACGCTGGCCTCGCGCGGGGCCTGCGCATGCAGAAATGGCAGCAGCAGCAGGGCGGAGATCCCCGCCGCGATGGCGATGACCGCGAAGAAACCGCTCCAGTGCCAGGTGTCGATCACCCGCGCCAGCGGCCAGCCGGAGAGGGATGCTCCAAGATAGGCAAACAGCCCGACAAACCCCGTCGCCGCGCCCGCCGCCTCTTTGTGCGAGCACTCCGCCGCCGCCATGCCGATCAGCATCTGCGGGCCAAACACGAAGAAGCCGGTGGTGAAGAAGCATGCCGCCTGCATCACGTAGCTGGCGAACGGCATCAGCCACAGCGAGCCGACGGAGAGCAGTATCCCGGCGGCGAAGATCAGGTTCATCGGGCCGCGGTTGCCGTTAAACAGCTTGTCCGAGCCCCAGCCCGCCACCAGCGCGCCGATAAACCCGCCCAGCTCGAACATCGTCACCGCCGAGTTGGCCGTAACCAGATCCACGCCGAGCGTCTCGGACATGTACAGGTTGCCCCAGTCGTTGATCGCCGCCCGGACCACGTAGACCAGCACGTAGCAGAGCGAGAGTAGCCAGATGTAGGGATTTTTCAGCACGTATTTAGTGAGGATCTCTTTGCGGGTCAGCCCCGCCCCTTCCTGCTGCTGGGCGATCTCCATCTCGTCGTGCCGCCAGTCGCCCACCGCCGGCAGGCCAACGGTTTGCGGCCTGTCGCGCAGGCGCCAGCAGAGGAACAGCCCGGCGACAATTGCGAGGCCACCGGCAATCATCATCCCGGCACGCCAGCCGTAGTGCAGCGCCGCAGCGCCCACCACGATAGGGATCAGCGCCCCGCCGACGTTATGCGCGGTGTTCCAGATTGCCCACCAGCCGCCGCGCTCGTTGCGCGAGTACCAGGCGGTGAGCAGGCGGGCGCAGACCGGCGCGCCCCAGCCCTGGAAAAAGGCGTTCAGCGCCCACAGCAGGGCAAAGGCCCACAGGGAGGTTGAAAAGCCAAATAAAATGTTCACCACGCCGGTCGCCATCAGCCCAGCGCCCATAAAATAGCGCGCGTTGGAGCGGTCGCTGACGATGCCGGAGAAGAACTTCGACAGGCCGTAGCTGATGTAAAACAGCGTCGCCAGCAGGCCGATATCGGTACGCGTCATCACGCCGCTGGAGAGGATTTCCGGCGCGGCGGCGTTGAAGCTTTTGCGGGTGAAGTAAAACAGCGCGTAGCCGAGCCAGATGGTCATCAGGATATGGCGACGCCAGTAGCGGTAGCGGGCGTCGATCTCCGCTTTATCGCCAATCGGCGCGGCGTTCGCGGGGGTTTTAAACATGGTGGCTCCTTAGCGGCAGGCTGACGCTGACGCGCGTCCCGTGGGTGCAGGAGAGGTTCAGCGTGCCGCCCAGCGCCTTGACGCGCTCGCGCATCCCCGCCAGGCCAAAGCCCTGCTGGCCGGATCCCGGCGGCAGGCCGCAGCCATCGTCTTCAATCACCAGCATCAGGCGCTCGTCCTGCTGCCAGCCCTGGATCGTCACCGCGCTGGCGTTAGCGTGCTTAACGATATTGTTCAGCCCCTCCTGACAGACGCGAAACAGGGTCACGCGCTGGCCTTCGCTCAGCGCCCGTTCATCAATACGCCAGTCGAGATGGCTGACGATGCCGCGGCTTTCCAGCTCCATCTCGCGCATCAGGGAACGCACCGCCTGCTCCAGCGACAGATCGTCCAGCTGGCGCGGGCGCAGCCGTCCCAGCAACCGGCGAACGGAATCATAGACACCCAGCGAAAGCTGTTCGATATGCGCCCCGCCCTGCTTCACGCCCGCGTTTTCCGCCGCCAGGCGCTGGACAATGCCCGCCTGGGTGCGGATGGCGGTGATGGTCTGGCCGATATCGTCGTGCAGCTCGCGCGCCACCTCCTGCCGCACGCTCTCTTCGGTCTCCAGCAGACGCTCCGCCAGACGGCGGTTGCGCGCCAGCTCGGTTTGCAGGGACTGGTTCAGCTCGCGCAGACGCTGGATCCCCGCCCCCAGCAGCAGCCCGGTCAGGCTCTGGGCCAGCAGGGAAAGCAGCAGATCGACGGGGTGATCGTGCCAGGTCTGGCTGGCAATGAGCGCGATGGCGTTCATCAGCGTGGCGATCAGCGCCCCCTGCCAGCCGTAGTGCCAGGCCAGGGCGATAATCGGCAGCGCCAGGCAAAACGGCGTGAAGCGTGAAAGCTCGGCGGGCAGGCCGAGCTGTAGCCAGAGGCTCACCACAAACAGCAGCAGATACCAGATAAGGTGCCGGGCGCGCCAGTTGACGGGCTGGGAGACCAGCGCAGGACCGAGCGGCTGCCAGACGGTGCTGGTGAGGTAGTGCCAGATGACAAGGCAGGTCGGGGCCAGCGTCAGGCCGCCGGTGAGGGTCAGCAGCAGGGCGTTAAGCATCTCCTTCTCGCCGACCCACGGCAGGGACTGCAGCAGCGCGGCGGCAATCAGCGCCGCCCCCTGGCGCAGCAGGGTGCGCCAGTCGCGCTGGTGGCGGTAGCGGGAAATGAGGGCAACCGGGAGAAGCGTGAGCAGGCTTCCGATCATCAATAAGGGCAGATGTGCGAGAGCCACTTCCTGCGCCAGCCAGACCAGCACCAGCCACTCGGCCCCCAGCAAAACGGGCCAGTAGCCGCGCGGGCACTGGAGCATTAACCCCAGACGCAGGCCGAAGGGGAACAGCAGCACCGCCAGCTCCGGGCGCTCCACCAGATGCAGGCTAATGCTCCACAGGCAGAACCAGGCGGCGGAGAAGATAAAAAAACTGGCGACGACGGCGATCAGCCGTGAAAACGCGGAGCTCATTGCCAGCCGTCGAACATGCGGCGCGCCAGCTCGACGTCGTTACTGACGTTGAGTTTTTCCATCAGGTTGGCGCGGTGGACGTGAACGGTTTTTGGCGACAGGTCCAGCTCTACGGCAATCTCTTTCACCGACATCCCCTGTGCGAGCTTCTCGGCGACCTGACGCTCGCGTCTGGTGAGCGGATCCTGACGCCCGGCCGCCAGCTTGATGGCGATATCCGGTGTTAAATAGCAGCCGCCGGTGGAGACGGTGCGCACGGCGGCGATCAGCTCGTCCGGGCTACAGCGTTTTGAGAGGAACCCGCGTGCGCCCGCGTTGAGCGCCTGCTCGACCAGCGCCGGGCTGTCGTGGACCGAGAGCATGATCGTCGCCATCCCTTTCGGCAGCTGGCTTAGCAGCTCCAGACCGGAGAGATCCGGCATTGAGATATCGCAGATGCAGACCTGCACCCCACGCCCCGGCAGGCCCGCCAGCGCCTCGCGACCGGAGCCAAACTCGGCCACGACCTGAAAATCGGGTTCGAGGTTGAGAAGCTGGGCAAAGCCGGAGCGGACGATAAGGTGGTCGTCGATAAGCGCGATGGTGGTCATGGTGTGATCCTGATGCGTGAACGCGCCGGATGGCGCTGCGCTTATCCGGCCTACGGGCAAGGTGTTTGTAGGCCGGATAAGCGCAGCGCCATCCGGCAAAAGCTGCTTACCTTAAGCGATCTACTCGAAAAACACCGCAATTTTGTTAAACATGGTGGGATCGGACTGGTTGCGCGCCACGTTGGTAACGTCTTCCAGCTTGTCGATCTGCGCCATCATCTGCTCCAGACGCTGGTCGTCGTTCACCAGGAGCCAGATACGGCTGTGCTCGCTGCCCTGAATCGGCAGGCAGAGGATGCCTTCCACGTTAAACGCCCGGCGGGCAAACAGCCCGCAGACGTGGGTCATGACGCCAGGGTGGTTGCGGACGGTGAGTTCCAGAATGACGTTATCATGTTGTTTCTGCATGGCTTATTCTCCCACCATCTCAGTATTTGCCGCACCCGGCGGCACCATCGGATACACTTTTTGTTCAGGGTCGATACGCACGTGGATCAGCGCCGGGCCCGGGCGCGAAATCGCCGCCTGCAGCGCCGCGTGGGCATCCTCTTCGGCGTTCAGATCGCAGGTATGCAGGCCAAAACCGGCGGCAATCTGCATAAAGTTAATCATCCCCGGATAGGTCGCGGCAAATACCCCCTGCTTGTAGAACAGGCTCTGCTGCTGGTGCACCAGCCCCAGCGCCTCGTTGTTCATCAGGATGATTTTCACGTCCAGCTGGTTTTCGGCCGCGGTCGCCATCTCCTGAATGTTCATCATCAGGCTGCCGTCGCCGGAGAAGCAGATCACCTTGCGGTCCGGATTCGCCAGCGCCGCGCCCACGGCCGCAGGCAGACCAAAGCCCATGGTGCCGAGGCCGCCGGAGGTCAGCCACTGGCGCGGACGGTTCAGCGGGTAGGCCTGGGCGGTCCACATCTGATGCTGGCCAACGTCGGTGGTAATGATCGCGCTGTCGTCCACGCAGGCGGCCACGGCGTTGATCAAGCCGTAGTGGCTCAGCGGGTCGCCTTCGGTTGGGATGGCGCCCGGGAACTCGCGCTGCAGATCGGCCACCAGCTGGCGCCAGTCGGCGCGGTCGGTCGCGTCCGTCTGCGGGATCAGCTGCGCCAGCACTTCAGCCACGTCGCCCTGAATCGCCACGTGCGGCTGCTTGATTTTACCCAGCTCGGCGCGGTCGATGTCCACGTGAATGATTTTGGCGTTCGGGCAGAACTGCTCGGTTTTGCCAATCGCCCGGTCATCAAAACGCGCGCCCATTACAATCAGCAAATCCGCCTCTTGCAGGATGTAGTTGGTGCTGCGCGCGCCGTGCATGCCCAGCATGCCGAGCGAGAGCGGGTGCGCTTTTGGCAGCATGCCGAGCGCCATCAGGGTCATGGTGGTCGGCAGGTTGGCTTTTTCAGCGAACTGGCGGATTTCATCTGCGGCGTTAATCGCCCCGCCGCCCAGATAGAGCACCGGACGTTTGGCGGCGTTAATCATGGCGGCGGCGTCGCGCACGCTCTCCGCGCTGAATTCCGGCGCGGGGGCACGGTCGCCCGGCTCCGGCAGCACGTCAATCTCGATCGCTGCGGTCTGGACATCCTTAGGAATGTCTATCCACACCGGGCCCGGGCGGCCGGACTGCGCAATGCGGAACGCATCGCTGATAACCTGAGGCAGCTCGCTGATATCGCGAACTAAATAGTTATGTTTGGTGATGGGGATAGAGATGCCGTAGGTATCCACTTCCTGGAACGCATCGGTGCCGATCATTGAGGACGGCACCTGGCCGGTAATGCAGATCAGCGGAATGGAGTCGAGGCGCGCGTCGGCGATGGCGGTCACCAGGTTGGTTGCGCCCGGGCCGCTGCAGGCCATACAGACCGCCGGTTTGCCCTGGGTACGCGCCATGCCCTGCGCGATAAAGCCCGCGCCCTGCTCGTGGCGCGCCAGCACGTGGCGGATTTTTGTGCTTTGGCTTAACGCGTCGTACAGCGGCAGCACCGTGCCGCCCGGGATGCCCGCAACTGTGGTGATGCCCTGCCGTTCCAGTAAATGAACGATCAGTTGCGCGCCGGTAAAACGCGTCGTGGTGGATGTTGTGCCCGAACTTGCCATGCTCCAGTCCTTTTCTTCTGGGCCGACGTTCCGGGGAGGGTCCTAAACGAAAAACCCCGCCCGGTTTGCGCCGGCGGGGTTTTGGATTCGTGTGTTGATCCAGTCCCTACGGCGCATTGCCGACGACCACCACCACACGCACGACGACCACTGCGGCTGGTTGCGCAGTTTTTAGTAGGGTCGAAGTGAAGATGGATGAAGTCATTGGGGACCTGTGTTTGGAATCATTGATTGAATTTATACAAACACAGGTTTTCGGGCGTGACAATGGAAATATTTTCATCTGCGCAAAAATGCGTCGGAGATCACGTTTCGTTTGTTGGGTGATGAAAACAAAAAACCCCGCCGGAGCGAGGTTATTATCAGGGTTTTGCGGTTGGTCGCCGCAGAACACACTGTGTTACGTCAACGCAAAAAGTATACGCGATCGAGGACGAACGCGCAATTCCGGCACGGATTTTGACGTTTTTGAGTATGGATCGCCTTTCGATTTTTGTCCAAAAAAAAATACTGTTCATGCATACAGTATTTATCTATACTGAGGGTGTTCGCAGTGAGCGAGGGGGCCGCAGTTTTACCGGCGCAACGAAGTCCTGGCTGAAACGGGTGGTGCCGTCAGTGCCTTAACCCCTGAAGTGAGCACACTGTGTTACGTCAATCCAGGTGCTGGCAACAGGCGGCGGAAAGGTACGCCAGCATCGTGCTCCTTTTTACCAAAAGGAGACGCGTATGAGCATCGTGGATATGGTGATACTTATCCTCAAACTCATTGTTGCTGTACTGCAACTGCTTGATGCTGCCCTGAAATTCCTTCGGTAATTCAGGTTCAAGTCGCACCTGAGAGGGGCGGGCAACCGCCCCTCTTTAATAACGAGGGAATGCTATGTCGCGTCTGTTAATTGAGCCTGTTACGCCCGATGAACCGGGCTATATCGCCCTGAAGGCGGAAAGTATCGCATTGAATTTCAACATGCTGCGCAGGCTGGAAGAGAGCTGGCAGCGGGGTGAAAACCGCTTTAACGCGCCGGGTGAAAAGCTGCTGGGGGCGTTTCTTAACGGCAAGCTGGTCGGCGTTTGCGGCCTCAACCGCGATCCGTTCAGCCAGCAGCCGCGCGCCGGGCGCATTCGCCATCTTTACGTCAGCGAGAAGTGTCGCGGGCTAGGCATCGGCAAACAGCTTTTAACCGTGGTGATGGCCGATGCCAGCATCTGGTTTGATTTCCTGAATACCCGCGCGCCGGATACCGCGTATGGGTTCTACAGCCGGGCGGGTTTCACGCTGGTCTCAGACGAACCGCGGGTGACGCACCGCCTTTTTTGTGCGGTGTAACCGGCTGGCAGCATCAGGACGTGAATGTTACAGTTGAGTGACAATTCACCACCCGATACGCCATGACCATCACCGTATTCTGCATTTTGCTGTTTGCCGCGCTGCTGCATGCCGGCTGGAACGCCATCGTTAAGGCCGGAACGGACAAGCTCTATGCCGCGATAAGCGTCAGCGGCTCCGCCACGCTGATTGCGCTGGTGTTGCTCCCCTTCTCTCCGCAGCCTTCTGCCGCAAGCTGGCCGTTTTTGATCGTCTCCTGTGCCCTACAGGTTGTGTACACCGTGCTGGTGGCGAAGACCTATCAGGTTTCCGATATGAGTCAGACCTACCCGCTGATGCGCGGCACCGCGCCGCTGCTGGTGGCGCTGATCAGCGTCCTGGCGCTTGGCGATCGTCTCTCCTGGCTCGCCTGGTCCGGCATCGGGGTCATTTGCCTGTCGATTCTGGCGATGGCGATGAACGGGCGCATGCAGTCCCGAAAAGGGATCCAGCTGGCGCTGCTGAACGCCTGTTTTATCGCCGGGTATACGCTGGTGGACGGCACCGGGGTGCGGCTCTCGGACACCGCGCTGGGCTACACGCTGTGGACCTTTTTTATGAACGGTTTTTGCCTGCTCGGCTGGGCGATGGTGGCGCGTCGGCGTGAAGCCTCCGGCTACCTGCGTCTGCACTGGAAAAAGGGGCTGCTCGGCGGCGTCGGTACCATGGGATCGTATGGCCTGGCACTGTGGGCGATGACGCAGGCACCGCTGGCCGTAGTCGCGGCGCTGCGTGAAACCTCAATTCTTTTCGGGGCGCTGATTGCCTTTGTGCTTTTAAAAGAGAAGGTTGCGGGCCTGCGCATCGCTGCGGCGCTGGGCATTGCCGGCGGCGCTATTCTCCTGCGCCTCGCATAAATCACTGGCAACATTAGTTGCCGTTTTTGTTTACAAATCCTGCCTTTTGTCGTTCATCCATTCACCACCGCAATGCTTAAATTGTCATCTCACTGTGGTAGATTCCTCGCGCATTTATGGGAATGCGTAGTTACTTATTCTTCATTTCTCTCTTTTGGCAAAAGTATTCAGCGACATGAAAAAACAAAGGAACGTTAACTTATTGTTGATGCTGGTGTTACTGGTGGCCGTCGGTCAGATGGCGCAAACCATCTACATTCCGGCGATTGCCGACATGGCAAAGGAATTAAACGTCCGCGAGGGCGCAGTACAAAGCGTAATGGCCGCCTACCTGCTGACCTACGGCGTTTCACAGCTCTTCTACGGCCCGCTTTCCGACCGCGTCGGGCGTCGCCCGGTGATCCTGGTCGGCATGAGCATATTCATGGTGGCGACGGTAATTGCCATCACCACCCATAGCCTGACCGTATTGATTGCCGCCAGCGCCCTGCAGGGCGTCGGAACCGGCGTCGGCGGGGTGATGGCGCGAACCTTACCGCGCGATATGTACCAGGGCACCCAGCTTCGTCATGCCAATAGCCTGTTGAACATGGGGATTCTGGTCAGCCCGCTGCTGGCACCGCTGATTGGCGGCCTGCTGGACACGATGTGGTCCTGGCGCGCCTGTTACGCCTTCCTGCTGGTGCTGTGCATCATTGTCACCTTCAGCATGGCGCGCTGGATGCCGGAAACGCGCCCGCAGGACGCGCCGCGCACGAAGCTTATCGCCAGCTACAAAACGCTGTTCGGCAACGGCGCGTTTACCTGTTACCTGCTGATGCTGATCGGCGGCCTGGCAGGTATAGCGGTGTTCGAAGCCTGCTCCGGCGTGCTGCTGGGCGCTGGGCTTGGCCTGAGCAGCATGGTGGTGAGTATTCTGTTTATTCTGCCTATCCCGGCGGCGTTCTTCGGCGCCTGGTTTGCCGGACGTCAGAACAAGCGTTTCTCCACCCTGATGTGGCAGGCAGTGATTAGCTGTCTGCTGGCGGGACTGATGATGTGGATCCCGGGGCTGTTTGGCGTGATGACCGTCTGGACGCTGCTCATCCCGGCTGCGCTGTTCTTCTTCGGCGCGGGAATGCTGTTCCCGCTGGCGACCAGCGGCGCGATGGAGCCGTTCCCGTTCCTCGCGGGCACGGCGGGCGCGCTGGTGGGCGGTCTGCAGAACATCGGCTCCGGCGCGCTGGCCTGGCTCTCGGCCATGATGCCGCAGACCGGGCAGGCTAGTTTGGGTTTGCTGATGACGCTGATGGGGCTGCTGATTTTGCTGTGCTGGCTGCCGCTGGCGTCGCGTGTTCCGCATCACGAGCAGCCGGTTTAACGGCATGATGGCCCGGCTTCTCGCCGGGCTTTTCGCAAACGGGCGTCATCATAGCCTGCAATAGCGGCTCCGGCGCAGGTCGCCAGGCCCCCTCTTCCCCATCGTAAAACTGGAAATCTGCGTTAAGCGCATACGGGATTTTCGCCTTTTGCAGCTCGCAGGCCATAAAGGTGGCGAAGGCTATTTGCGAGGCGGTTGGCGTGACGCGGCTTGATTCACCTACGCCCCAGCCCCCGACCCAGCTAACGTGCCCGGTTTTTTGCTGCCAGCGCAGCGCGGTATTGATGCGGTTATGGATAGCCGCTTTCTCCGCCGCCGTGCCGGACGTCCACGGGTATTTGCCGCCATTTTTCAGCGGCCCCCACGGGAAAATATGCCACTCCGCCAGCAGGTAGTTCTGGCTGTGCGCGGGTAGCTTCAGGCTGGATAAATCTTCCGGCGCGGCGCGCAGGCGTGGAGCAATGAAGATCATCCGCTGCGGGTCGATGTCGTGGATTGCCTTAATGGTTTTTTCGTACACGCGGTTTAACGACGCCAGGTTGTGGTTAAGCCTGTCGGCCGGCTCATAAATGAGATCAAAACCCAGCAGCGGGTAGCTCTGGCCGAAATAGTGCGCCACGGCAATCCACCAGTTGATTGTCTCTTTCTCATTATCGGCTTTTGGGTCGTTTTTATATTCATCTGCCTGATACGCGACGATTGGGATCACGCCATACTGCTCGCAGGCTTCCACCAGCTTGCGCAGGTGGATCAGCCGCGCTTCCGTTGGCTCACCGGCCACGCGGATGCGCACGTGGGTAATGCCTTTTGCACGAAAATCGCGTACCACCAGCGGGTCAAATTCACGGATCCCGCGCTCGGTACGCGCCCAGTCTACATCCATCCCCACACCCAACTGCTGAGCATAGCGGGCAGCCGTCATCGGCGGCTCGGCGGCAATCGCCCAGCCGGAAGAGATCAGTAATGCAGAGACAACAAAAGGCTTTAACACGGTTTACCCTGGATAAATCGAAAGCATTACCTGTATTTAGCACGCTTTTTCACATTTGGTGTAGAGCGAAAGCGTAATAATTCTTCAACCTGCCAGCTCTCTCAGCCAGCCAATAAAGGCGTCTATTTTCGGCCACTGGCGGCCAGAAAGCGTCGAAATATAGTAGTGCTGATGGCATTTCAGGGTCTTGTCACCAAACGGGGCGATCAGCTCACCCCGCTCGAGCCGTTTCTGCACCAGCCGCTTTCTGCCCATCGCCACGCCGACGTGGTTGATAGCCGCAATAATCGCTAAATCTGAACGATCGAAGCCAATGCCCGACGATGGCGGCATATTTACCGCAAAATGCTGCGCCCAGCTCAGCCACTCATCCGTGCCGGAATCGTTACTCCAGGCCTGACGGTCATGCAGCAGGGTACAGTGGCCGAGGTTATCGGGGTTTTTCAGCAGATCGTGCTCGCGGGCATACTGCGGTGAACAGACGGGCAAAATCGCCTCGTCCATCAGGAAATGATGAGAAAGATGGTTAGGCGGCGTATCGTCAAAATAGAGCGCCAGATCGACACCCGTTCGCTGCATATTGACGTAATCATTGCCGGTCAGGACGGTGAGCGAAATGGACGGGTAGCGGCGGGTAAAGTCGCCCAGCATGGGTACCAGCCAGCACTGGGCGATGGACGGCCGGGAATAGATCGTGAGCGTACCGGAGAGCGCCTGGTTTTTAATATCCAGGATCTCCTGATTCAGGGTGTCCAGCGACGATTTAAGCGTCCAGTAAACGCGCTTTCCCTCCTGCGTCAGCTCAACTTTACGGTGCGAGCGAACAAACAGCTGAATGCCGAGCTCCTCCTCCAGCAGGTTGATGCGGTGGCTCACCGCGCTGGGGCTGAGCGACAGTTCCTCCGCCGCCAGCGCGAAGGACTCATGCCGGGCGGCCACTTCAAAGGTGTACATTTTCGACAGCTGCCAGCCGTTTAACAGCCGGTTTCTGGCTTCATTTGCATCGGTCATCACAATTCTCGTGCGTGGTTTCTGCGCTCAGCATACCGTTTAAGGGTGAATTTATGTGAACCTAATGCGGATTAAGTGCGGTTTTTAGAGCACAGTCACTCAGTTGATCCAATCTGGCTCATCTGAACGCCAATTTATATCGTTTGTCAGCCCACGCCGTTTTTTCGTCCAATACCCACAGATGACATAAGGGTGAGGTGAGATATGGGATCTCAGGTCTGGGTTGTGGCAACGCTGCTGGTCAGCATTGTGTTAATTGTTTTAACCATCGTTAAGCTGAAGTTTCACCCGTTCCTCGCGCTGCTGCTGGCGAGCTTTTTCGTCGGCGCGATGATGGGAATGAGCCCGCTGGATATGGTGAACGCCATTGAGAGTGGGATTGGCGGCACGCTGGGCTTCCTGGCGGCGGTGATTGGTCTGGGCACCATTCTCGGCAAGATGATGGAGGTTTCCGGCGCGGCAGAGCGCATCGGGATTACGCTCCAGCGCTGCCGCTGGCTGTCAGCGGACGTGATTATGGTACTGGTGGGCCTGATCTGCGGCATTACGCTGTTCGTGGAGGTGGGCGTTGTGCTGCTGATCCCGCTGGCGTTTTCCATTGCCAAAAAGACCCACACGTCGCTGCTCAAGCTGGCCATTCCGCTCTGTACCGCGCTGATGGCGGTGCACTGCGTGGTGCCTCCGCACCCGGCCGCGCTGTTTGTGACCAATAAGTTAGGCGCGGACGTTGGAACGGTGATCGTCTACGGTTTGATGGTAGGCCTGATGGCGTCTCTGGTCGGCGGCCCGCTGTTCCTGAAACTGCTCGGCAATCGCCTGCCGTTTAAACCGGTTCCGGCGGAATTTTCGGACCTCAAGGTGCGGGAAGAGCACACCCTGCCGTCGCTGGGCGCCACGCTGTTCACGGTGCTGCTGCCGATTGCCCTGATGCTGGTGAAGACCATCGCCGAGCTGAATATGGCAAAAGAAGGGTCGCTGTATACGCTGCTGGAGTTTATCGGCAACCCGATCACCGCGATGTTTATCGCCGTGTTTGTCGCCTACTACCTGCTGGGGATCCGCCAGCATATGGGCATGGGGGCGATGCTCACGCACACCGAGCACGGCTTTGGCTCTATTGCGAACATTTTGCTGATCATCGGCGCGGGCGGGGCGTTCAACGCCATCCTCAAAACCAGCGGACTGGCGGACTCTCTGGCGCATATTCTTTCGAACCTGCACATGCACCCTATCCTGCTCGCCTGGCTGGTGGCGCTGGTGCTGCATGCCGCCGTCGGCTCCGCGACGGTCGCGATGATGGGCGCCACGGCGATAGTCGCGCCGATGCTGCCGCTCTACCCGAACGTTAGCCCGGAGATCATCACCATTGCCATCGGTTCCGGCGCCATTGGCTGCACGATCGTGACCGATTCTCTCTTCTGGCTGGTGAAGCAATACTGCGGCGCGACCCTGAATGAGACCTTCAAATACTATACGACGGCGACGTTTATCGCCTCGGTGCTTGCACTTGGCGGCACATTCCTGCTTTCTTTCATTATCTGAGCGCGAAGAGACGTACTATGGAAAACGCAACTATCACCACTTTAACCGCACGGTTTCCTCTGGTTGAGGATCTGATTGCCCTGAAAGAAACCACCTGGCTTAACCCGCGTACCACGACGCTGGCGAAAGGCTTGCCTTACGTCGGGCTGACCAAAGCCGACGTGGACGACGCGCACGCGCGCCTCAACCGCTTCGCGCCGTATCTGGCGAAAGCCTTTCCGGAAACGGCAGCAAAGGGCGGGATTATTGAATCCGAACTGGTCGCCATTCCGGCCATGCAGGCGCGGCTGGAGAAAGAATCCGGCAAGGTTATTCCCGGCACCCTGCTGCTGAAAAAAGACAGCCATCTGCCGATCTCCGGCTCGATTAAGGCGCGCGGCGGCATCTACGAGGTGTTGACCCACGCGGAGAAACTGGCGCTGGAGGCCGGGTTGCTGAGCACCGAAGACGACTACAGCATTCTGCTGGAGCCGCGCTTTAAGGACTTCTTCAGCCAGTACAGCATTGCGGTAGGCTCAACCGGCAACCTGGGGATGTCCATCGGCATCATGAGCGCACGCATCGGCTTTAAGGTGACGGTGCATATGTCCGCCGACGCCCGCGAGTGGAAGAAAGCGAAGCTCCGCAGCCACGGCGTCATCGTCGTGGAGTATGAGCAGGACTACGGCGTGGCGGTGGAACAGGGGCGCAAGGCGGCAGAAAGCGATCCGAACTGCTTCTTCATTGACGATGAAAACTCCCGCACCCTGTTCCTGGGCTACGCGGTGGCGGGCGAGCGCCTGAAGGCACAGTTTGCCGAGCAGGGCCGCGTGGTGGATGCGGAACACCCGCTGTACGTCTACCTGCCGTGCGGCGTCGGCGGCGGCCCCGGCGGCGTGGCGTTTGGCCTGAAGCTGGCCTTTGGCGATAACGTCCACTGTTTCTTCGCGGAACCCACGCACTCCCCGTGCATGCTGCTGGGCGTCTACACCGGCCTGCACGATGAGATTGCGGTGCAGGATCTGGGCATTGATAACGTGACGGCAGCGGACGGGCTGGCGGTCGGGCGCGCGTCCGGCTTCGTGGGCCGTGCGATGGAGCGCCTGCTGGACGGGTTCTATACGCTTTCCGATCGGAGCATGTACGACATGCTCGGCTGGCTGGCGCAGGAGGAAGGCATTCGGCTGGAACCGTCCGCGCTGGCGGGCATGGCCGGGCCGCTGCGTGTGGATTCAGATGCCGGCGTCACCCACCTGGTATGGGCAACCGGCGGCGGCATGGTGCCGGAAGACGAGATGGCGAAGTATTTAGCACAAGGCCGCTAACCGTAGGCCCGGTAAGGCGTAGCCGCCACCGGGCTTATAAGCTCACAATTTGCTGAATATGGGTCACCGCAAAGAGTAAAGACAGAGACAGCACGGCCAGGGCGATCAGGAACTTATCCCGCACCGCCTTCGGCTGCACAAAATCATCCTGCGCCACGTCCATCAGCTTACGGCTGCGGGTATAGCGCCACAAAATAAAGGCCACCAGCGCCAGCACAACAATCGAGATCCAGAACGGCATTCCCGTGCGGTGCCAGTTGTGCTTAATCGCCAGGGCAATCAGCGCGCCATACCCCAGCAGCGTGCGCAGCCAGGCGAGCGACGTCCGCTCCGGCTGCAGGCCGGGGTCCGCTTCGCGTCGCGCTTTGCGGCTATCCGCCATAGAACACCAGCACCATCACCACGCCCGCCACCGCCAGCAGGATCGCGCTGATGATGAGCAGCCCGCGCGTGTAGGGCAGATCCAGCTTCAGGCGCATTGCCTTCTCGTTGCGCAGCCAGCGCAGGTAGCCGTAAATCGCCAGCACGCCCGCGAACAGGCACAGCAGCAGCGCCAGCACCTCGCGAATCAGCGGCGTGGCGAAATCAGGCGCGAGCTGATCGAGCCCCACCCCGGCGGCAAGAAAGCCCAGCGCGGTGCGGATCCACGCTAAAAACGTGCGTTCATTAGCCAGAGAGAAGCGGTAGTCCGGCGCTTCGCCGAGGCGGGAAATTTTCATGGAGGTTCCTTGTCGTGCTGCAGGCAGGCTTCAGCATAGCGTAAATCGACAAGGACAAGGAGACCGGCATCGGGCGATGCCGGTCAGGAAGGTTAGTGCAGTTCCGGCCAGTAGTCCTTGTTGGCCTCGATCAGGTCATCCAGAATCGCTTTCGCGACGGACGCGCTCGGCACGGTTTTCGACAGGGTAATCGCCTGCCAGAGTTTCTTGTACGAGCGCTGCTCCCAGGCGTCCACAACCAGTTTTTCCACCGCCACCTGCTGGCTCATCAGCCCTTTCTGGAAGTGCGGAATATCGCCCACCGTGAGCGGCTCCGGTCCGTTATGGCCCACCAGGCACGGAATTTCCACCATCGCATCGGCATCAAAGTTATGAATGGCCCCGTTATTTGGCACGATCAGCAGCATGCGTTCCTGGGTATTGAAGGCAATCGCGGTCGCCAGATCGACGATGTACGACGCGTGTTCGTCGATTTCCAGTTCCCCGGCTGAGGATTTTCCCGCCTCGATAATCGCCCGACAGGAACTGAACACGTTCTTCTCACGGTGATCCATGACTTCATTGGCGCGGGTGCGTTCCGGGTTGGAATGCGCGACCACGTAGTCCGGGAACAGGTAGTATTTCAGGTAGGTGTTCGGCATGGTGTCCGGATCCAGCGCCTGCACGTCTTTTGCTTTAGCGAACGTATCGTTCCAGCTCGCTTCGGTATGGGCGTCTTCCGAAGGCGGAACATAGCCGTTTTTCGCCACGTATTCGCGCAGTTTCGGCATCAGATCGTTGCCGTTCAGGTCTTCAATCGAGGTCCACCAGCCGAAGTGGTTCAGGCCGTAGTAGCGCACGCGCATCTCTTTACGGCTGTTCAGGCCGACAATCTGCGCCATGCGCCCTTCAATGCCGATCGGCATATCGCAGATGTTGAGGATTTTGGCGTTCGGGCGCAGACGGCGCGTGGCTTCTGCGACAATCGCCGCCGGGTTGGAGTAGTTCAGCATCCACGCGTTCGGGGAGTACTGCTCCATATAGTCAACGAGCTCCAGCACGCCGCCGATAGAGCGCATGCCGTAGGAGATGCCGCCCGGCCCGCAGGTTTCCTGGCCCAGCACGCCGTGGCGCAGCGGGATTTTTTCATCCTTTTCACGCATCGGGTATTTGCCCACGCGGATATGCGCCATCACGAAGTCGACATCGGTAAACGCCGCTTTCGGATCGGTGGTGTAGCTGAACTCAATCTCCGGGGCCTGCTCCTTAAGGATGATTTTGCACGCTTCGGCGATGGTCTCCTGACGCGCGCCGTCGTTGTCATAGAACTTCAGGGCGCGAAGCGGGAAACGGTCACGGTTGGCTAACAGCATCAGGACGATACCAGGCGTAAAGGTGCTGCCGCCGCCGGCAATGACAACTGAGAATTTTTTCATGATATAGCCTCTGTCAGGGTGGTTTGTTCATTCGATAAAGGGGTTTTCATCAGCGATTCCAGCTGGTCGCGCACCTGAGGAACGTGCAGGCCAACTATCACCTGAATGCCGTTGCCGCGTCGCACCACGCCGTGGGCGCCGAGGGCTTTGAAGACGTCATCGCTTTGCGTTTTGGCCATATCGACCAGGGCGATACGCAGGCGGGTAGCACAGTTGTTGATGCTTTCGATGTTGGCCGCGCCGCCGAGCGCCTGCAGGAATCCGGCGGCCTGTCCGACCTGCTGGCTGGCCGCCGCCGGGGCGGTGGTTTGCCCGCGCGCCGCCTTATAGTCGGCCTTGCTGTAGAGCTTGATTTCGCTCTCCTCCCGGCCCGGCGTTTTGAGGTTCAGACGCACGATCAGCGTTTTGAAGACCACGAAGTAGAGGCCGGTAAAGCAGATGCCGATGCCGATTTGGGTAAAGACCGTTGAGGCGTGGTTGTGGAACATCGGGATCCAGTTTTGCGGCAGGAACTGGTCCAGCAGGCCGCCGCCCATGTTCCCGACCACGCCGAAGGCGTACATCACCGTTGCCATGGTGGCCGCCAGCACGGCGTGAACGGCAAACAGCAGCGGTGAGATAAACAGGAAGGTGAATTCAAGCGGTTCAGTAATGCCCACCAGCACCGCGGTGAGCGTGGCCGGTATCAGCAGGCCCGCCACCTTGACGCGGTTTTCCGGCGACGCGGTGTACCAGATCGCCAGCGCAATCCCGACCGAGCCAAACACTTTTGAATTGCCGTGCAGCGCGAACCCGCCTTCCGGGAAGAGGGTTTTCAGCGGCAGGGTGCTCTGGCTGAATTCCTGCAGATGCTGCGCCCAGTAGACCTGAATTCCGCCCTCAACCGCCGCCGGGCCGAAGATGAACGGGCCGTAGACGAAGTGGTGCAATCCGGTTGGGATCAGAATGCGTTCCAGGAAGGTATACACCCACACGCCCAGCGCCCCGGCGGAGCGCAGGAACGCCTGCAGGGACTCAATGCCCATCTGCACTTTCGGCCAGCCCAGCAGCGTCAGCCAGGCGCAGGGGATCATGACGAAAAACGCGAGGATAACAACGAAGGAGCTTCCCTGGAAAATCCCCAGGAAAACCGGCAGCGGCTTGTCGAAATAGCGGTTGTGGATGGCGGTCACGATGCCCGAAATCACGATGGCGCCGATGATGCTGGTATCAAGCGTTTTGATGCCGGCAATCATCGCCAGCCCGCTTCCCGCCGTCGGTTCGGCGGAGAAGTCGACGCCAAAGAAGTGGCCCCAGGTCATCCCCATCGCGTTGATGAAGTAGTTCCAGGTCAGAAAGCTAATCAGCACCGCCAGACAGGCGCGGCCCTGCGCCTGCTTCGCCAGGCCAATCGGCAGGCCCACGGCAAAAATCAGCGGCATATTGCGAAACACCGCCCAGCCGCCCTCTTCAATGATGTGAACGATCTGCGCGAAAAGATGATCGGGGGCCGTTAAGGCTTCGCCGACAAACAGCGGATTGCGAAGCATGATGGCGATTCCCACCACGATCCCGGCGAAGGGGAACAGCAACACCGGGGTAAACATGGCACCGCCGAAACGTTGTATTTGACTGAGCATTTTTAAATCCTCATGAAACAACCTGTAGGGGTAGAGGCCTTTATGGTTTTTTGCTGGCCTGAGGTGAGCATAAGAACTTACTGATGCGCGAACATGGCGTGCCGCTGCGATTCGTGATCGCATTCATGGTTTTATTTTGACCAATCAGGTCTACTTTTCGTTGTAAATATGGACATGTTAAGACGTAACCGACGCCATAATGGGGGCAGAGAGGTCTACTGGTGATCTACAAATCTATCGCCGACAGATTGCGGCTGCGGCTGAATTCGTCGGACTACAACATCGGCAGCCCGCTGCCCGGTGAGAAGGCTTTGGCACAGGAGTTCGGCGTGGCGCGCATGACCATTCGCAAGGCGCTGGATCTCCTCGTGGGCTGGGGGCTGGTTGAACGGCGGCACGGGAGCGGAACGTTTGTGTCACGCAAAGACGTTCACCACGAAACCACCAACCTGACCGGGCTGGTGGAGGTGCTGCGCCAGCAGGGAAAAGAGGTGCAGAGCAAGGTGCTGCAGTTCGAAGTGATGCCCGCCCCGCCCGCCATCGCCAGCCAGCTGCGGATTCAGGTGGATGAGCGGATCTACTTTTCCCGACGGGTGCGCTACGTGGACGGAAAGCCGCTGATGCTGGAGGACAGCTTTATGCCGGTGAAGCTGTTTCGCAATCTGTCGCTGGCGCATCTGGAAGGGTCAAAGTTTGATTACATCGAGAAGGAGTGCGGGATCACCATCAGCGGCAACTATGAGAGCCTGACGCCGGTGCTGGCCGATAAGCAGCTGGCGGGTTATATGAACCTGCCGGAACAGACGCCGCTGCTGCGTATCACCTCCCTTTCCTACAGCGACAGCGGCGAGTTCCTCAATTATTCCGTGATGTTCCGAAATTCCAGCGATTATCAGGTGGACTACCATCTGCGGCGCATCCACCCGGACGACCTGCTAGCCCATCCCCCAGAACAGCACCGCCAGTAGCTGCGGGGTGATGATGCGCAGGAACATCACCAGCGGGTAGACGGTAGCATAGGAGAGCGCCGCCGCGCCGCTGGTGGTGTGCAGGTTGTTGGCAAAGGCCAGCGCGGGCGGATCGGTCATGGAGCCCGCCAGCATCCCGCATAGCGTCAGGTAGTTCATTTTGGCGAACATCCGCGCCAGAATGCCCACCGTCAGCAGAGGAATCGCGGTGATAAATATGCCGTAGCCGACCCAGCTCAACCCTTCGCCTTTGACCAGCGTATCGACAAAATCCCCGCCGGATTTTAGCCCGACCACCGCCAGGAACAGCACGATGCCCAGCTCGCGCAGCGCCAGGTTGGCGCTCGGCGGCATAAACCAGTAGAGCTTACCGATGCAGCCGATGCGCCCGAGGATCAGCGCCATAATCAGCGGCCCGCCCGCCAGGCCCAGCTTGAGCGCCACCGGGAAGCCCGGCACGTACAGCGGAATAGAGCCGAGCAGCACGCCGAGCCCGATGCCGATAAACACGGGCAGCATCTGCACCTGCTGCAGTTTTTGCTGGGCGTTACCCACCATATCCGCCACGGCGTCGATGGACGACGGGCGGCCAACCAGGTTGAGGATATCCCCGAACTGCAGGCTGGCCTCCGGGCTGGCGACCAGCTCGACACCCGCACGGTTGAGGCGGGAGATCACCACGTCATAGCGCTCTTTTACCTGCAAATCGCGTATTTTCTTGCCCAGCACGTGCTCGTTCGTCACCACAACGCGCTCAACGCGCATATCGGTGCCGCGGGTTGAGAGCGAAGTATCCACTTCCTGGCCAATCACCAGCCGCGCGTTGTTTAAGTCCCCCGGCTGGCCGACCAGGTGCAGCAGATCGCCCTGCTGAATAACGGTGCCGGGCGCGGGCACCATCAGCATATCGTCACGCTTGAGGCGGGAGCAGATGATATTGGCGCTGTTCAGGATCGGCACGTCCTGAATCGCCATATTGTTCAGGTTAGGGTTATCGACCCGAATGTTGATGGTTTTGATCGGCATATGGCCGTTGGTAAGCGTGGTTTCGTGGTCTTTCGCCTCTTTGTCGACGTTAATGCGAAACAGGACGCGCACCAGCCACATGGAGAGAAGAATGCCGCAAATCCCAAACGGATAGGCCATGGCGTAGCTCATCCCCATCTGGTCGACAATGCCGGGTTCTATGCCCAAATCGCGCAGGATTTGCTGCCCGGCACCGAGCGCGGGCGTGTTAGTGACCGCCCCGGAGAAAATGCCCAGCACCACGGGCAGCGGGATATCGAAGATTTTATGCAGAATGGCGGTGACCAGCCCGCCCATCACCACAATGCCGAGAGCAAACAGGTTAAGCCGTAATCCGGAGACACGAAGAGAGGCGAAAAACCCCGGGCCCACCTGAATACCGATGGTATAAACGAAGAGGATCAGGCCGAACTCCTGCGTAAAGTGCAGCATTTCGGCGCTGAGGACCAGCCCGAGCTTGTCGGCAAAGTGCCCGACAAAAATGCCGCCAAACAGCACCCCGCCTATCCCAAACCCGACGCCGCGGATTTTGATATTCCCTATCCACAGGCCAACAACAGCGACCAGGGCCAACACGCTGACGGTTAACGCGATATCACTCATGATCCACTCCCTGCCCATAACCTTAGTTATACCAGGGATTCTCTCAGAGCCGTGGGGCGTTGTATGGGCGATGGCGCACAAAAAAGCCCTGCCGGGGCAGGGCCTTATCTTTTCACCCTCTCCCTGAGGGAGAGGGCCGGGGTGAGGGCACCAGCCCGCACACGATTAACTGTTTAACGCTGGCCGGTCGCTAATGGCGATACGCTGCGGCGCGATGGCTTCCGGCACGTTACGGGTCAGGTCAATATGCAGCAGCCCGTTGGTAAAGGTTGCGCCGGAGACGTCCATATGGTCTGCCAGGGTAAAGCTCAGGCTAAACGGCTGATTAACCAGCCCCTGGTGCAGCCATTTGGTTTCGGTCTCTTGTTTTTCCGGCGTACCTTTCACGGTCAGACGCGTGCCTTCGAGCTGGATATCCAGATCGTCCTGGCGGAAGCCGGCCAGCGCGAGGGTGATGCGATAGTGGTTATCGTCGCTTTTTTCGATGTTGTACGGCGGAAACGTCTGTTGCTCGGTGGTGCTTTGCAGGGCGTTAGCCAGTTTGTCAAAACCAATCCACTGACGCAGCAGGGGGGATAAATCGTAGTTACGCATACTAAATCTCCTTCTGAGAAGCGAGTTCGGCACAGTTTAATTTTGTGCGCAGTTGTTCCTGCAAATCCGGATGGATTCGCATATGCTCCCGTTACGGCAAGCAAGTCTGTGTGGGCCGCGTTTGCGACCCGCATAATTAGTTAATTTCGATACGGCGCGGTTTTTTCTCTTCCGGAATCACGCGTTCCAGTTCGATAAACAGCAGGCCGTTAACCAGGTTCGCGCCCTTGACGTGAATGTTCTCGGCTAACTGGAACTTGCGTTCAAAGTTGCGCTCGGCGATGCCCTGGTAGAGGTAGGTACGTTCTTTCTGCTCGGCCGTATGGGAACCTTTCACCACCAGCAGGTTGTCCTGCGCGGTGATCTCCAGTTCGTTTTCTGCAAAACCGGCGACGGCAATGGCGATGCGGTAGTGGTTTTCGTCAACCAGCTCAACATTGTATGGAGGGTAGCCGTTGCTCTGGCTTTGGTTATTTTCTAAATGGTTAAACAGGCGGTCAAAACCAATTGCAGAACGGTATAGCGGAGAAAGATCGAAGTTACGCATAAATAAAACTCCTGAAATCAGCGAGAAATTGCAGCCTTCCACCATGGACAGGCCTTGCGACCCCGAAAACCCATCAGGCGAGTTCGTTATCGGGTCGTATTCTTAAAATGGGTCTGCAACCGCGCTTTTCAAGGCCATTTATGTGAGATTTTTTTGCACTTTGCTGGTTGTCGCATAGACTCTGGGACAACAGCACAAAGGGTTAAATTGCGATGGCTGCCACAGTGCGGGGTTATCGGGCTATCCATTTGGGATAAGGCTCGCTATAACCCTGAGTTGCAGGTCTATGCAGTGCCATTAACGATGACTGAGTGATGATGAAAAATGTTCTGATAAAGCTGACGACGTTCAGCGGGGTAGTTTTACTTTGCGGGTGTTCGAGCGTGATGTCTCACACCGGCGGTAAAGAAGGAACATATCCGGGGACGCGCGCCAGCGCGGCGATGATCTCCGATGACGATACAAACTGGGGCACCAAATCCCTGGTTATCCTGGATATGCCCTTTACGGCCGTGGCGGATACGGTTCTGCTGCCGTGGGATATGTTTCGTAAGGACAGCTCCGTGCGCTCACGGGTAGAGAAAAGCGAGCAGGAAAATCTGGCGACAAACGCCGTCATCCCGCCCGCAAACCTGCCTCCACGCTAGTTCTGTGCGGTTTCCGTTACCCAAAGCTGACGGAAACCGCTCGTCTCTTCCATCCACGCAATAAAGCGCCCGTCCGGGGAAAACACGACCGCATCCGCAGACGGCGGATTGCCGCGATCGGACGTCAAAAACGTCACTTCTCCGGTCCGTGCGTCGCAACAGGCGATCCGGTTTTCGAGCACAAACCCCAGACGGTCACCCGCCGGATGCCAGTTAAACGCAGACTGAATACCGCTCGCGGTCTGCGTCAGCTGGCGCGGCTCGCCGCCATCAGGCGAGATCAGCCACAGCTGCACAATGCCGTTATCATCACGCATCAGAAACGCGATCTGCGTTCCCTGCGGATTGCTGCGAACCCAGTGGCGCGGCACGTTCACCAGGCCCGGATAGCGATTGTGATGCGTGAAGGTTAACCGACGCTGCATCACGCCCGCTGGCGGCGCAGGCAGCGTTTCTGGCGTGCCCTGTAGCGGCGCATCGCCCGCACGCTTCCAGCCCTGTTCGTCTTCAGGCAGGTCCACGATAAACAGTTCCGGTATTTTTTCGCCCTTCGTAGAGAGAGTATCCCCGATAAACGCCAGCCTGCTGTTGCCCACCCAGCCCTCTTCGTAGGCGCGGTTAATCTCGTCGCTGCCCGGCTCTGGCGTTGGCGTTGTGCGGCTGACCAGCACGCTCCAGTAAGCCCCCGGATATTCACGCGGATGGTTCCCCTGTGGATTCACCGGGCCGAAAGGCGCCGCCACGCCAACGTTGCGTAAATCAAGCTTTGGATCGCGCATATGCAAGACATGGTCGTTATAGGTAAAGCTGACGAGCTGCCCGTTTGGGCTGAAGACATGGACGTGGCTGCCGCCGCGCAGCGCGCCGGCGGTGTAAGGCGCGGTGATATCCATCGCGTCCAGGTTGCTCACCTGGCCTTGATGCACAATCACCCCCTGGCGATGGTGAAAATCGTAGCGCCAGTCCGCATCCGGGTTTTTGGGGCTGTGGATAAAAACGTATTTCTCTTGTGCAGGATGAACGGTCACCACGCCAACGTGCGCACCGTCGGTGGCGCGATAAATCACCTCAACCTCCCCCGTACCGACGTTCACCCGTTCGATGGTTTCACCGGTAAACGACGCACCAGACGGGCGCACGTCATAGACCAGCCACTGGCTGTCCGGCGTCCAGGTATTGATGTTGGTTAGCTGGTGGTTGCGGGAAGCGAAGGTGATTTGTTTCATGAGGATACCCTGATGCGCAGTTATCGCATCAGGGTATAGCAAGCGGGTGATTAGTTCAGCACAAACTTCTCGATGGCGTACGCCACGCCGTCTTCCAGATTGGATTTAGTGACGAAGTTTGCCACGTCTTTCACCGACGGGATCGCGTTATCCATCGCCACGCCCATACCGGCGAATTCAATCATCGCGATGTCGTTCTCCTGGTCGCCCAGCGCCATGATCTCCTCAGGTTTAATACCCAGCGCGTCGGCCAGCGATTTCACGCCCGTGCCTTTATTGACGCGTTTATCGAGGATTTCGAGGAAGTACGGCGCGCTTTTCAGCACGGTGTACTTCTCTTTGACCTCTGCCGGAATGCGCGCGATGGCTTTATCCAGTATCTCCGGCTCGTCGATCATCATCACTTTCAGGAACTGCGTCGCCGGGTCCATTTTCTCCGCTTCACAGAACACCAGCGGAATGGTCGCAACGTAAGATTCATGTACCGTGTAGTAGCTGATATCGCGGTTGGCGGTATAGAGCGTATTGCGATCGAGCGCGTGGAAGTGGGAACCCACTTCACGGGACAGCTTTTCCAGGAACAGATAGTCATCGTAGCTCAGCGCGGTTTGCGCAACCGTGCTGCCATCCGCGGCTTTCTGCACCAGCGCGCCGTTATAGGTGATGCAGTAGTCGCCAGGCTGGTTCATGTGCAGCTCTTTCAGGTAGCTGTGCACACCCGCATACGGACGTCCGGTGGTCAGCACCACATTCACGCCCTTCGCGCGTGCCGCGGCGATCGCGTTCTTAACGGCTGGAGAGATAGTGTGGTCTGGCAGCAGCAGCGTGCCGTCCATGTCGATTGCAATGAGTTTGATAGCCATGAGTTCCCCGGGATAAATGAGTGCTACTTCATGCTAACGCGATTCCGCTCAAAAAACAGCAGATTAAAAGGGGATTATAGCAATGCGATCTGTCCCTCTTTTTTGGCAGAAGATAATCAAGATAAGATAGGAAATAACCTTATATTTTCGGGAGATGCGCATTTATGGATTTTGACACTCTGGATACCATGCGCACAAACCACCCTGCATGGAAATTACTACGCGCAGATTCCGCCGCACTTATTGCCAGCTTTCTCTGGCACGCATTTGCATTACCGAACGCCCGCAGCATTACACAGGAAGCATTGACAGAAAAACTCGAAGACACGCTCTATGTCTTACGCCAACAATACGGAGATGAGCTTTATCCTCGTGCTGCACGGGATTATCTGAACGACTGGGCAGCGCCAGAGCGCGGCTGGTTACGAAAATTTTATCTTCCGGGAGATGACCGCCCCTGGTTCGATCTTACACCTGCGACGGAAAAGGCATTAAGCTGGCTGGATAAACTGGGTGATTCTTCTTTTATCGGTACTGAATCCAGGCTGGTCACTTTGTTTGAGCTGCTCAAACAAGTGATCTCCGGCAGTGAACATAATCCTGAACTGCGCATTCAGGAGCTTGAGCAACAGCGTAACGAGATTGATGCAGAGATAATGGCAATCCGCAACGGCAAACTGTCACTATTAGACAGCACCGCGCAAAAAGAGCGCTTCCAGCAAATTGTGCAATTATCGCGTGAATTACTCTCAGACTTCCGACAGGTTGAGCATAATTTCCGCCAACTCGATCGAAATGTTCGCGAGCGAATTGCCTTATGGAACGGGGCTAAAGGCGACCTGTTAATGCAAGTACTGGGTGAGCGCGATGCCATCACGGAATCAGATCAAGGGCGAAGCTTTCGCGCTTTTTGGGACTTTTTGATGTCACAATCGAGACAGGAAGAGTTCTCTCGATTGCTTGAAAAGTTATTATCCCTTGACGCTATTGCCGAAACACAGCCCGATTCTCGCATCAAACGTATTCACTATGACTGGCTTGAAGCCGGGGAATATACGCAACGCACCGTTGCGCAACTCTCACAACAATTACGACGTTTCCTTGACGATCAGGCGTGGCTTGAAAATAAACGTATTATGGAAATTTTACATAATATTGAACATCATGCCATCGCCTTAAAAAAAGCGCCGCCAGAAGGCGACATAATGGATATCAGTGATGCTCAGCCACAGATAATGTTGCCTTGCGAACGTCCGCTTTACACCCCTCCTGTTAAAGCCCAAATAATTCAGCAGATACTTGAGCAGGGTGATGAATCAATAGATATTGATATTCTTTTTTCGCAAATCACCGTCGACAAATCTCGCTTAGTGCGCAATATTCGCAAAGAACTACAAACCCGGTCCCAAATCACGTTACATGAGTTGGTATCCCTGTATCCCCTGCAGCAGGGCTTGGCTGAACTGGTCACCTATATACAACTCGCCAGCGAGTCCGCTACCGCAACGTTTGATGAATGTAGTAGTGAAAGCATCTATTGGTTTACCGCAACGGGTGAAGAAAAAATGGCGCGCATCAACACCGTCATTTTTACCCGAGCACAGGAGATAATTAATGGAACAGAATGATGCCTCATTTTCACCGGATAGCGCGCTTTCAACGCTCATTATCTCATTACTAAAAGGGGTTATTTATCAGGAAAACGATCCTCATCTGTGGGGAGCATTACTGCGTTTACAAATTCAGATTCGGGATTACTGTCGGGTAATGAATCTGGAACTTCATCTTGACGAAGCGGAAGGTTACGCTTTTTTGCGTTCAGATCCTGATAATGCCGATGATGAATCCGCTGCTCGCCTTATTTCCCGAAGACCGCTTTCGTTTCCCGTGAGCCTCTTACTGGCGTTGTTACGCAAAAAAATGGCGGAATTCGACGCCAGCGGTAGCGAAACACGTTTGATTCTTACTCAAGAACAGATAGTTGATTTACTGCGGGTCTTCATGGCTGAAAGCACCAACGAAGCTCGTCTGGTCGATCAGATTGGCCGTCATATCAACAAAATCGTTGAAATGGGTTTCTTACGCCCGCTACGTAACCAAAATCAAACTTGGGAAGTCCGACGTATTTTGAAAGCGTTTGTCGATGCGCAGTGGTTATCTGATTTCGATACGCGCTTGCAGGCCTATAGCCAACATCTCAGGAAAGAAAATAATGACTAATGCACTGGAGCTCGATTTTAGCAGCGACGAGTCATCTGCCGGTTTTCGCCTCGAACGCCTGGAAATTTTTAACTGGGGTACATTTAACAATCAGGTCTGGACCTTTAACCTGGAGGGAAAAAATGCTCTTCTCACAGGCGATATTGGTTCCGGAAAATCAACCCTTGTTGATGCGATAACCACATTATTGGTGCCATCTCATCGTATTGCCTACAACAAAGCCGCTGGAGCGGAAAATAAAGAACGCTCTCTCCGATCGTACGTGCTGGGGTACTACAAATCAGAGCGCCTGGAAAACAGCATGGGGGGAAAACCCGTCGCACTCCGTGATCATCGAAATTATTCCGTTATTCTTGGTGTTTTTCGTAATGAAGGTTTTGGTCAAACCGTTACTCTGGCGCAGGTATTCTCGTTAAAAGAACCGGCAGGAAAACCGGTCGCTTTTTACGTCGTTACGGATAATGATCTCTCTATCGCACAAGATTTTTCTGGTTTCGGTTCCGATATTAATAACTTGCGTAAAAAACTCAGAAAAAACAGCGCAGAGATATTTGATTCATTCCCACCTTACGGTACCTGGTTCCGTCGCCGCTTTGGCATAAACAATGAACAAGCACTGGAGCTGTTTCATCAGACCGTTTCGATGAAATCAGTCGGTAATCTCACTGAGTTCGTCCGTAGCCATATGCTGGAGCCGTTTGATGTGGCCCAGCGGATTACGCATCTGATTGAACATTTTGACGATCTCAATCGCGCGCATGAGTCGATACTGAAAGCTCGTCGACAGGTTGACCAATTAAGGCCACTTGTTGATGAGTGCGACAGGCATGCGCTTTTGATTCAGGAAACAGAGACCATGCGCGCCTGCCGTGATGCCCTCGCAGGTTGGTTTGCCAGTTTGAAGCAAACACTGCTCGAAAAACGGCTGCTTAACCTCAAAGATGAGCTACAGCGCTATCAAAATACGCTTGCGGTAACGGCTGAACAACTGTACGAAAAACGAAGCCAGGAAAGGCAGTTACGTGCTGATATTGCCGCTAATGGCGGCGATCGACTGGAACAACTGCGCCTGAACATCAGCCATCGCGAGCAAGAGAAAAATCGTCGTCTGAAGGCGGCAGATAACTATAACGAGCTATTAGGTAAAGTTAATCTCTCAGCGGTTAAAGATCATGATGAATGGCTGGCGACACGCCAGCTTTTGCAAATTCATTCTGATGAGCTTACCGACCGCGAAGCCGAGTTGCAGCAACAAAAACACGAGTTACATTTCAAATTTACTCGCAAACGTGAAATACACCAGCAACTGAGCGCTGAAATAAACAATCTTCGTTCACGACGCAGCAATATCGATGCCCGACAAATTACGCTACGCGCCGCTATCTGTGAGGCGCTCGGGCTCAATGAAGAACATCTTCCCTTTGTCGGTGAGTTGATCGCCATACGTGAAGAGGAAAAAGCCTGGGAAGGGGCTGCGGAACGGCTTTTACACGGCTTTGGTCTCTCCATTCTGGTCTCCGACGAACATTACCCCCAAGTCTCGCAGTGGGTTGAAAATCACCATCTCAATGGTCGGTTAAGTTACTTCAGGGTAAATGCTGGTATGCATCATGCTGCTTTATCCCCGCTTCCTGGCGCGATTAGCGAAAAGCTACAGATAAAGCCCGATACTCTCTGGTATGACTGGCTGGAAAGGCGACTACTACAATTTAACCATATCTGTTGTGACACGCTGGAGCAGTTTCGTCGTGAGACTAAGGCAATTACCCGTAGCGGTCAGATCAAATCCCCAGGAGATCGCCACGAAAAAGATGACCGTCATAATATTAATGACCGCAGTCGCTATATTCTGGGATGGAGCAACCTGGAGAAAATCGCCGTACTGGAAAAACAGGCAGGGGATCTGGAGCAAGAGCTAGCAGAGCTCGGAAAAGAGATAACATCAATTGATGTAAACCTTAAAAACCTGCAACAACAACGCGATATTTATAATCGCCTCAGTGAACATAACGATTATCAGGCTATGGACTGGCAGCCGCTGGCGCAGGAAATCGCCCGACTGGAAATTGAAAAACGCGAACTTGAAGCGACGTCCGATCACCTGGCGGTGTTAAGCCAACAACTGAATAAGATCCTGACGGAAATCCAGACGCTGGAGACAACCCATGCGGATAAAATTGATTTACGTGGACGCACGCAGGAAAAGATCGATCGCGCAGAGGAGAGCCTAAAGGAAGCACAAGCTGTGCAAATAACAGCAAATGAACAGAACATGCCTCGCTATTATCCTCAGCTGGAGCACTGGCGTGGAGAGGCTCTCCCAAGCAGGCAAATCAACGTCGAGTCTTGTGATAATTGTCAGCAGGAGATGCGCAACTGGTTGCAGGATAAAATCGACAACGAAGATAAAAAAATTGGCCGGTCCCGTGACAAAATTATCAACAGTATGACGGGTTATAATCATCAGTATCCGCTTGAGACGCAGGAGATCGACGCAAATATTGAATCCGCCCATGAATATCGTCAAATGCTAAACGCATTGCAGGCTGACGATCTCCCCCGTTTCGAGGCTCGCTTTAAGCAGTTGCTAAATGAAAATACTATTAATGATATCGCCAGTTTTCAAAGCCATCTCAACCGGGAAAGAGAGACCATCAAAGAGCGTATCGAAAAAATTAATGATTCTCTGGTCCCTATTGATTACAACCCCGGGCGCTATATTTCACTGGTGGCTCAACTCAGCGCTGATGCAGATATTCGTGATTTTCAGAATGAACTACGCGTCTGCACAGAGGGTGCATTGACGGGCTCAGAAGATGAACAGTATTCAGAAGACAAATTTTTGCAGGTGAAACGTATTATTGAACGCTTCAGGGGCCGGGAAGGGTTAAGCGATCATGACAAGCGCTGGACCACGAAGGTGACGGATGTGCGTAACTGGTTCATCTTCTCAGCTTCCGAACGCTGGCGAGAAGATGATACCGAGCATGAACATTATTCAGACTCTGGCGGTAAATCCGGCGGTCAGAAAGAGAAACTTGCCTATACCATTCTTGCCGCCAGCCTGGCTTATCAGTTCGGCCTTGAGTGGGGTGAAAAACGCTCACGCTCATTCCGCTTCGTCGTCATTGATGAGGCATTCGGCCGGGGTTCAGATGAATCTGCGGAGTATGGTCTGGAGCTCTTTAAGCGCTTAAATCTGCAATTACTGATCGTCACACCATTGCAAAAAATCCATATTATCGAACCGTATGTCGCCAACGTGGGGTTTGTGCACAACGAGGCCGGAAAGATTTCTCGGCTGCGTAACATCAGTATTGACGTCTATCAGCAGGAAAAAGCAGAGAAAAAACATGAGCTGGACAACGCCTGAGGCGCTAAAAAAGCAGTTACAGAAACTGTGGGAAAAAGGAGTGCTTTTACGTGAGTTGGTGGAGGATAGCGGCTATTTCCCGCGGCAGTTGACCTGTAAAAAACCGACCTCAGACGACCTCTCTTCACGTTTTAATGAAGTTCGCCAGTGGATCAGCTTGTTGTCTGAGAGTGCAGAGAAAGGCTATCACCTTGAATGGCGGGAAGTCAGGCATCGCGTAATTGGCATGAATCGACTCCCGGCTAAAATTTGGGTGGATTCGGCCTTTGACGCTGTGAAAATTCTTGGCTTGCGAAAAACTTCCGAGCGCTATCTGCATCTATTCCAGTACATTGTTGTCGCTCAGCCCGTCCTGCGCAGTTGGTTAATCAAGTATCCTTTACGCGTATTGGAACAAGACTGGACAAAGCTGCTGTCGATTATCGGCTGGTTACAGTTAAATCCTCGTCCGGGCATTTACTTGCGCCAACTCGATCTACCTGACATCAACAGTAAGTTTATTGAGCAACACAGAGGTATCTTAACGGAATTACTGGATCTGACCCTACCGCCAGAAACCATTGACCCGTCGGCGCGTGGTATTCTTCAGTTTAATCGCCGCTTTGGCTTTCGCGACAAACCCCAGCGCGTCAGATATCGCTTTGCCCGTCAGGACAGGGAAATTGATAGTCATGAATTCTCCTCGCTGTCTTTACCCGTCACCAGCGTTTTTGTGATTGAAAATGAAATCAATTTTTTGACCTTTTCTGGGCCAGTAGGAAGTATGGCGGTTTTCGGACGAGGATATGGCTTTGACATGTTGTCATCTGCCCGCTGGCTTTGTCGTCAAAAGCTCTTTTATTGGGGAGATATTGACACCCATGGCTTTGCGATACTGAGCCAGTTCCGTCAACTTTACCCTCATACCCAAAGTTTTTTGATGGATGAAAACACCCTGCTAACGCACCGGGCTTCGTGGGTAAAAGAAGACAAACCCTGCTCACGGTTACTGTCTCACCTGACAGAGCATGAGCAGCAGCTTTATCAGGCGCTAGTGCATGATCGCTTTGGTGAGAAGATACGTCTGGAACAGGAATATATTTCGATGGCTGTGATACAGCAGGCTCTGGAGAAATTATATCCATCATCCTAACCGCCCCTCTGTGAACAAACGGGGAACAGGATAGTCAGAGCCATCCATATCGACAGCGATGAGTTAGCTGGCCATGAGTTCCCCGGAGTAAATGAGTGCAGCTTCATGCTTACAAGATTAAGCCACTTTACCCTTACCCCGGAGAACAAAGACTTACTCGCGGGTGAGAACGATTTTACCGAACGCGCCGCGATCCAGATGTTCGAGCGCCTGCTCAAGGTCATCAAAGCGGTAGCGATGCTCAATCACCGGCTTCAGCCTCGTCACGTCCACGGCGCGAACGAAATCTTCCAGCGCCCGGCGGTGTCCGACGCCAATCCCCTGAATAACCGGGGATTTCAGCAACAGTTCGCCAGCAGGCAGCGAAATGTCCGTCCCGGCCAGCATGCCAATGACCGAGATACGTCCGTGAACGGCAACCGCGCGCAGAGAATGCTTCAGGTTATCGCCCCCCACGGTTTCGATAATATGGTCAATGCCGCGATCCTGAGACAGCGCCAGGGCATGTTCAGCCCAGTCGCCTTTCAGGCGGTTGATGCCCTGGCTGGCGCCCAGCTTTTTGGCCAGCGCCAGTTTTTCATCGCTCCCCGAGGTGACAAACACCTCTGCGCCGTGCGCTTTTGCGATTTGCAGGGCGAATATCGCCACGCCGCCCGTCCCCTGCACCAGCACCGATTGCCCGGCGCGCAGCTGGCCGCGTTCCACCAGCGCAAACCAGGCGGTAAGCCCCGCGCACGGTAAGGTGCTGGCCTCTGCGTCATCCAGGGTCTCCGGCGATGCAGCCAGCGCGTCTTCCTTCACAATCACATGCTCGGCCAGCATTCCCTGAAAGTATCCGCCGGACGTTCTATAGGGCAAATTGCGCGCGTCCGCCTGCGGCCTGCCGTCGATCCACTCCGGAAAGAAGGTTGAGATAACGCGCGCGCCGGGCTGGAAACGCGTGACGCCTTCACCAATGCTGTCCACCACGCCCGCCATGTCGGACGCGGGGGTAAACGGGAAGGAGAGCGGGAGCGGCATCGTGCCTTCAATCACCATTTTATCGCGATAGTTGAGCGCAACGGCATTCACCCTTACGCGCACTTCACGCGGGCCGGGCACGGGAACAGGCTCCTGAACGAGCCTGAGGCTCTCGCGCCCGAGAGCGTCCATGGACCAGCGCTGCATTGTTTCTGTCATTTTATTTCTCCTGCCATCAGATGAACGTTAAGTCTAGCGTTGACTTAACGTCACCAGTGGCGATAGTTTTTCTCTATATTGACGCCCTAATAGATACAATCCATGACCGATACGCTGAAGGATATTCCTATTTTCGTCGCCGCCGTTGAGGCGGGAAGTTTTGCTCAGGCCGCCATTCGCCTGCATTTATCACGCTCGGCGGTGGGTAAAAGCATCGCTCGCCTTGAACAACGGCTAGGGGTCCGTCTGTTTCAGCGCACCACACGCAGCCAGAGGCTGACCGATAGCGGCGCCCTTTTTTATGAACGCTGCCTGCGCGCGCTGGAGGAGATTCGGGGCGCAGAGTCGCTGCTTGAAACGGGGAAACAGCAGGTCAGCGGCCGCCTGCGCGTTGCCATGCCGGTGCTGTTTGGTCGCCAGTGCGTCGCCCCGCTGTTGATTGAACTGGCGCAGGAACACCCCGGACTTGATCTGGAAATGTCATTCAGCGACCGCGTGGTGGATCTCGTCGAGGAGGGGTTTGATATGGCGGTGCGTAACGGCACGCTGCAGGACAGCAGCGTGCTGGTCGCCAGAAGGCTGGGAGAACACCGCATGGTGCTGTGCGCCGCGCCGGAGTATTTGCTCAAGAAAGGTCAGCCGCAAAGCGTGGCTGACCTAACCCAGCATGCGGCCATTAACTATCTCCGTGCAGGCAGAGTGTTATCCTGGCAGCTGATGGATAACGCCGGGACGTCGCACACTTTTACTCCCCGTTCATCGCTCAATATGGATGACTTACAGGCGATCTGCGACGCCGCGCTGGCCGGACACGGCATTGCATGGCTGCCCTGCTGGATGGTCAGCAAAGAGATTCATCAGGGAAAGCTCGTCCCGCTGTTAAAGCAGGCGCCGGAAGTGCGTTTCGACGTTCATGCTGTCTGGCAGCAGACGCCGCATCTGCCGCTGAGGGTAAGAATGGCGATAGATACGCTCGCCAGCCGTTTACCGTCCGTGATGTCGCTGGATATGCCTGCGCCCATAAAAAAGCCGCGCTAAACGCGCGGCCGGTTTTCGTGCGGCATAACGACAATTAAATGTCGATATTCGCCGCTTTCAGGGCGTTCTCTTCGATGAAGGCACGACGTGGCTCAACCGCATCGCCCATCAGGGTGGTGAACAGCTGGTCCGCAGCAATCGCATCCTTAACGGTGACGCGCAGCATGCGGCGGCTTTCCGGATCCATGGTGGTTTCCCACAGCTGGTCCGGGTTCATTTCGCCCAGACCTTTATAGCGCTGAATCGCAAGGCCGCGACGGGACTCTTTCACCAGCCAGTCCAGCGCCTGCTCGAAGCTGGCTACCGGCTGACGACGTTCGCCACGTTCGATGAACGCATCGTCTTCGATCAGGCCGCGCAGCTTCTCGCCGAGGGTACAGATACGGCGGTATTCCGGACCGGTGACAAACTCGTGCTCCAGCGGGTAGTCGGTGTCGACGCCGTGGGTACGCACGCGAACGATCGGCTCAAACTGCTGGTCGGCGTTCTGCTGAACGTCGCATTTCCACTGGCTGCCGTGCTGCTCTTTCTCGTTCAGATCGGTCACCAGGGCGTTCACCCAGCGGGTGACGGTCTGCTCGTTGCTCAGATCGGCTTCGGTCAGGGTTGGCTGATAAACCAGCTCCTTCAGCAGCGTTTTCGGATAACGGCGTTCCATACGCGTAATCATTTTCTGCGTGGCGTTGAACTCGGACACCAGACGCTCCAGCGGCTCGCCGGCCAGGGCTGGGGCGTGAGAGTTCGCGTGCAGGGTGGCGCCATCGAGAGCGATCGCGATTTGGTACTGATCCATCGCCTCGTCGTCTTTAATGTACTGTTCCTGCTTGCCTTTCTTCACCTTGTACAGCGGCGGCTGTGCAATGTAGACGTGGCCGCGCTCAACGATTTCAGGCATCTGACGATAGAAGAAGGTCAACAGCAGCGTACGGATGTGCGAGCCGTCGACGTCCGCATCGGTCATGATGATGATGCTGTGGTAGCGCAGTTTGTCCGGGTTGTACTCGTCACGGCCGATGCCGCAGCCCAGCGCGGTGATGAGCGTCGCCACTTCCTGGGAAGAGAGCATCTTGTCGAAACGGGCTTTCTCAACGTTGAGGATTTTACCCTTCAGCGGCAGAATCGCCTGATTCTTACGGTTACGGCCCTGCTTCGCAGAACCGCCCGCGGAGTCCCCTTCCACGAGGTACAGTTCGGACAGTGCCGGGTCGCGTTCCTGGCAGTCAGCCAGCTTGCCCGGCAGGCCGGCTAAGTCCAGCGCGCCTTTACGACGGGTCATTTCACGGGCTTTACGCGCCGCTTCACGGGCACGCGCCGCATCAATAATTTTGCCCACCACGATTTTCGCGTCGGACGGGTTTTCCAGCAGGTATTCGCTCAGCAGTTCGTTCATCTGCTGTTCAACCGCCGATTTCACCTCGGAGGAGACCAGCTTGTCCTTGGTCTGCGAGGAGAACTTCGGATCCGGCACCTTCACGGAGACAACGGCAATCAGGCCTTCACGGGCATCGTCGCCGGTGGCGCTGACCTTCGCTTTTTTGCTGTAGCCTTCTTTGTCCATATAGGCGTTCAGGGTACGGGTCATCGCCGCGCGGAAGCCCGCCAGGTGCGTACCGCCGTCACGCTGTGGAATGTTGTTGGTGAAGCAGTAGATGTTTTCCTGGAAACCGTCGTTCCACTGCAGCGCAACTTCCACGCCGATACCGTCTTTTTCGGTGGAGAAGTAGAAGATATTCGGGTGAATAGGCGTTTTGTTCTTGTTCAGATACTCAACGAACGCCTTGATACCGCCTTCGTAGTGGAAGTGGTCTTCTTTGCCGTCACGCTTGTCGCGCAGGCGAATCGAGACGCCGGAGTTCAGGAACGACAGTTCACGCAGGCGTTTCGCCAGGATGTCGTATTCGAATTCGGTGACGTTGGTGAAGGTTTCGAGGCTCGGCCAGAAACGCACCATGGTACCGGTTTTGTCGGTATCGCCCGTGACGGCCAGCGGTGCCTGCGGCACGCCGTGCGTATAGAGCTGACGGTGGATTTTGCCTTCGCGCTGGATAACCAGCTCCAGCTTCTGCGACAGGGCGTTAACCACGGAGACGCCTACGCCGTGCAGGCCGCCGGAAACTTTATAGGAGTTATCGTCGAACTTACCGCCTGCGTGCAGCACGGTCATGATCACTTCCGCCGCGGAGACGCCTTCTTCCGGGTGAATACCGGTTGGGATGCCGCGACCGTCATCGGTGACGGAGACGGAGTTGTCCGCATGGATGGTGACCACGATGTCTTTACAGTGACCCGCGAGCGCTTCGTCGATAGCGTTATCTACCACCTCGAATACCATGTGGTGCAGACCGGTGCCGTCATCCGTGTCGCCGATATACATACCCGGGCGCTTACGCACCGCATCCAGCCCTTTCAGGACTTTGATACTGGAGGAGTCATAAGAATTCGACATCAACGTTTCTCGCTCATTTCAACTTGGGTTAATCCGTTATTTTACCCTTTTCCACGGTAAACATCTTCGAATTTTCGTCCGACATGTCCATAACGTGTTCAGCGCTAATCGCGCTGACGAAAACCTGCGACTGCGTGGCTTTTAAGCGGCTGGCAAGCAGCCCGCGCCGCGCGTCGTCAAGTTCCGAGGCAAAATCATCTATCAGGTACAGGCAGCGTCGCCCGCTCTCGCGAGTGAGGAACTCCCCCTGTGCCAGGCGCAGCGCACACATCAGTAGCTTGAGCTGCCCGCGCGACAGCGTGTCTTCCACCGGCGCACCGTCGGCACGAATGCGGAAATCCGCCTTGTGCGGGCCGTGCGCGGTGTAGGTCAACATGCGGTCGCGCTCGAAGTTTCTCTCTAACACCTCGGCATAATCCGTCTCTTTCTCCCAGCCGCGCTGGAAGGAGAAGGTGAGAGAGAATTCGGGTAAAAACTGTTTGCAGGTGTCGGCCATGTCTTCGGCAATACCTGCGCTGTATTCGGCACGCCAGCGGCTGATCTGTTCCGCGAGAGGGATTAACTCCATGTCCCACGGACGCAGCTGGGCGTAACGGGTCACCTGGCGCAGCGCGGCGTTGCGCTGCTTGAGCAGGCGCTTCAGGTTGCTCCAGGCGTTAAAGAAACCGGCTTCGTTGTGAAAGCATCCCCAGTCGAGGAACGCTCTTCTGTATTTGGGGCCGCCGTTGAGTAAAGTAAACCCCTCGGGCGTGATCAGCTGCATCGGCATCAACAGCGCCAGCTCCGCCACCTTGTGGCCGTCGGTGCCGTCGATGCGCACCTTGCTGTCGCCCAGCTTGTCTTTAGTCAGGCCGATGGCGGTTTCCCGCTCCGCTCCCTGCAAACGCCCGTGCAGAACAAAGGATTCCTGCTCGTGGCGAATGACGCGACCAATCTGCAAACTGCGAAACGCCCGACCGTGGCCGAGCGTATAGATGGCTTCCAGCACGCTGGTTTTGCCGCTGCCGTTTGCGCCAACCAGGAAGTTAAAGCCGGGGGATAAAGCGAGATCCGCGCTTTCGATGTTGCGAAAGTCGCGGATCAACAGACGGGTGAGCGACATTACAGTCTCATTGGCATGACAACATAAGCCGCGCTTTGGCTGGCCGCATCTTCAATCTGTACGCTCGAAACGGAGTCGGTCAGCAGAATGCGCACGTTTTCGCATTTCAGCGCGTTCAGCACGTCCAGCACGTAGCTGACGTTGAAGCCGATTTCCATCTCAGCCCCGGCGTAGGTGACGTCCAGAATCTCTTCTGCCTCTTCCTGCTCCGGGTTGTTGGCGGTGATTTTGATCTGGTTTTCATGAACAAACAGGCGCACGCCGCGGAATTTCTCGTTAGAGAGAATGGCGGCACGGGCAAAGGCCTGCTTGAGGCTGTCGCAACCGGCTTCCAGCGTCTTGTCCGGGTTCTTCGGCAACACGCGGCGATAATCCGGGAAACGGCCGTCAACCAGCTTCGAAGTGAAGACAAAGTCGCCCACGTGGGCGCGGATGTTATTGCTGCCGATCTGCACGCGCAGCGGCGTGTCGCCACCGTCGAGCATACGCATCAGCTCAATCACCCCTTTACGCGGCACGATCACCGAATGGTTCGGCAGCGAATCGCCAATCGGCATAGAACAGACCGCCAGACGGTGGCCGTCGGTGGCTACGGTACGCAGCTCTTCACCTTCGGTTTCGAACAGCATGCCGTTTAAGTAGTAACGAACGTCCTGATGCGCCATGGAGAACTGCGTGGCTTCAATCAGACGCTTCATCGTTGCCTGCGGCAGGGTGAATTCAACTTCACTCTGCCAGTCGTCCAGGTTCGGGAAGTCTGCGGCAGGCAGCGTGGAGAGCGAGAAGCGGCTGCGGCCAGAGCGCACCAGCATACGGTCGCCTTCCAGCTGCACGGCAATTTCAGCGCCTTCCGGCAGCCCACGGCAGATATCAAAGAATTTACGTGCCGGAACCGTGGTCGCGCCCGCGTCGTGCGGCTGCGTCAGCGTAACGCGCGCTATCATTTCCATTTCCAGATCTGTACCGGTCAGCGACAGCGTACCGTCCGCGACCTGAAGCAACAGGTTTCCGAGAATAGGCAGCGTTGGGCGGCCGCCTAATGGGCCACTCACCTGTTGCAGCGGTTTTAATAAATGTTCACGTTCAACGGTAAATTTCATAGCGTCACGATGATAGTGTTCTGATTAAATTGGAGAAATCTTCTTTTATGTCGTGGCTTTCTTCGCGTAACTGCTCAATCTTGCGGCACGCGTGCAGCACGGTCGTATGGTCACGGCCACCAAACGCATCGCCGATTTCCGGCAGGCTGTGGTTGGTTAACTCTTTTGCCAGCGCCATCGCCATCTGACGCGGACGCGCCACCGAGCGGGAACGACGTTTAGACAGTAAATCTGCCACTTTGATCTTGTAGTACTCGGCCACCGTCTTTTGAATATTATCGATAGTGACCAGTTTTTCCTGCAATGCCAGCAAATCGCGCAGCGCTTCACGCACAAAATCGATGGTGATCGCACGACCGGTGAAGTTGGCATTGGCGATAACGCGGTTCAGCGCCCCCTCCAGCTCACGCACGTTGGAGCGCAGACGCTTGGCAATGAAGAACGCCACTTCACCCGGCAGGCGAATGTCGTTTTCATCGGCTTTCTTCATCAGGATCGCGACGCGGGTTTCCAGCTCCGGTGGCTCGATCGCCACGGTCAGGCCCCAGCCGAAGCGGGATTTCAGACGATCTTCAACGCCGTTGATCTCTTTTGGGTAACGATCCGAGGTCAAAATGATCTGCTGATTACCTTCCAGCAGGGCATTGAAGGTGTGGAAAAACTCTTCCTGCGATCGTTCTTTATTGGCAAAGAACTGGATGTCATCGATCAGCAGCGCGTCAACGGAACGATAGTAGCGTTTAAACTCTTCGATCGCATTGTTTTGCAGGGCTTTTACCATGTCCTGAACGAAGCGCTCGGAGTGCATATACACCACTTTGGCATTGGGCTTGCGCGCCATAATGCCGTTACCCACCGCATGCAGCAGGTGCGTTTTACCCAGACCCGTGCCGCCATAGAGGAACAGCGGGTTGTAGGCCCCACCGGGGTTATCAGCCACCTGGCGAGCCGCCGCGCGCGCCAGCTGGTTCGATTTACCTTCAACGAAGTTATCGAACGTGTGCTTGACGTTAACGTTGGAGCGGTAGGTTGGCTCTGCCGGTGCAGGCACGTTATCCCAGCCCTGACGAGCGGGTGCGACGCGAGGCGCTGGCGCAGGAGCGGCCTGCGCTGGCGCTGCGACGTTTACGGTTTCACGAACGGTGTGGGTGACCGGCTTTGTGCCCACTTCAAAGCGCAGCTGTGGGGCATCTGACCCGCAGAAATCGTTCAGCAGTCCATTGATGTTGTTAAGGTACTTGTCCCTTACCCAATCGAGCACAAAACGGTTTGGCGCATACAAAGCCAGCGTGTTATCGCTCAGTTCCGCCTGCAACGGGCGGATCCACATACTGAATTCTGTGGCTGGTAACTCATCCTGCAATCGGGCAAGACACTGCTGCCAAAGCGAAAGTGACAC